>CBDCXR010000004.1:2877500-7869199 GCA_965223845.1 Planctomycetota bacterium
TCGGAGGCGGCCCGCCGCGAGCTCGGCGACGAGGTGAAGCGTCACGACGACGAGGGCAAGCGCTCCCGAGCGGTCCCGGACCCGCCGTCTCAGAGAGACCGCGACGACAAAAATGATCGCCGAGGCAAGGGCGAGGTAGAGCTGAACCGGATGGACCGCCCGCGACGCCGCCCCGGTGGCAACGAGCCCGACGGTGGCGTGGTGGATCGCCGCCGGCGAACTCGGCGGAAACACGACCCCGGCGCCCGCCTCTTCGCCGCAGACGACGCCGAAACAGCACCCCTCGACGAAGCACCCCACACGACCGAGGGCGATCCCGGCGGGAGCTCCGAGCGCGACCGCGTCGGCCCACGCCCGAACGGCTGCCCCGCGCCCGCGCAGGGATACAAGGAGCGCAGCGAACGCCCCGACCCAGGCCCCCATCTGCGAGCCCCCACCGCGCCAAGCGAACGCGGCGACTTCGTCGAGCCCGCCTGCGGTCCACGCCTCGACCACGAGCACCGCGCGACTCCCGATCCACGCTCCGATGAAGAGCGGGATCAAAACCGCGTAGGATCGCTCTCGCCGCCCCCGTCGTTCGGCCTCGCGCGTCGCGATCCAGGCGGCGACGAGGCCGCCGATGAGCACCCCGAGAGCGGCCGCGCCGATCAAGGTATCGCCTGAGCCGGGAAGCGCGAAGTCGATGAGGTCTGGCCACATGATAGGAATCGCCCGTTCGGTCGCCGCCACGGCGCTGCGAGTCGCGCACGGCCCGCCGCTCGTCGGGCATCACTCCATCCTACCGGTTCGGGCGCGAAGTCCGAACGACGGGTACGCGCTCGTCCGAGGGAAGACTTGAATCCGCCTCCGCGAGCGTCGAAACTCTTGCCCGTTCTCGTCCAGCGCGGCGCTCACTGCGAGCGGGCGGTCGAGACCGGCGCCGTCGTCTTTCGCACGCGCTAACCGCTACCCACTCGGGCCCCCACCCGAGTCCGGTCGCAGCGCCCCGATAGAGCTCGCTCCACAGAGTTTCGCTCGATTCATGAATCAGAAGCGTGTCCTACTCCTCGGAGCGACGGGGTCGATCGGCGACAGCACCATCGCGGTCGTCGAGAATCTGCCCGACGAGCTCGCTCTAGCCGGCCTCGCCGCGCACCGAAGCTGGGAGAAGCTGATCCCTAGCGTCGAGCGGCATCGCCCAGCGGCGGTTGCGATGAGCGACGCCGGCGCTGCCGATCAGCTCGAACGCGCGCTCGCCGCGCGCCTCGACCCCGGCGCCCGACCCCGGATCTACCGCGGACCGGACGGTCTCGTCGATCTCGTTCGCGAGACGGACGCGGACATCGTTCTCGGGGCGATCTCCGGCGCGGCCGGATTGCCGACGAGCGTCGCGGCCTTAGAATCGGGAAAGGATCTCGCCCTCGCCAACAAGGAGTCTCTGGTGACGAGCGGCGCACTCCTTACGAGGATCGCCCGCACCACGGGACGGCGGATCTTACCGGTCGACAGCGAACACTCGGCGATCTTTCAATCGCTTCTCGCCGGGAAGCCCGCGGAGGTCGAGTCGATCATCCTCACTGCGTCTGGCGGGCCGTTCCGCGAGACACCGGCCGAAAAACTCCGTACGGTCACCAAAGCCGAGGCGCTGCGCCACCCGACATGGGAGATGGGCGCGAAGATCACGATCGACTCGGCGACTCTGATGAACAAGGCCCTAGAGGTCATTGAAGCGCGCTGGCTGTTCGATCTCGAACCGGACGCGATTCGCGTCGTGATTCACCCCCAGTCCATCATCCATTCGATCGTCGAGTATTGCGACGGCTCCATGGTGTGCCAGCTCGGACTTCCCGATATGAAGATCCCGATTCAGTACGCGCTCACCTATCCCGAGCGGCGACCGCTCCCGGTGGAACGTCTCAGCCTGTCGAAGCAGCGCGAGCTGACGTTCTTCGAGCCAGATGTCGAGCGGTTTCCCGCGCTCGCGCTCGCCTACGAGGTGCTGCGAGACGGCGGGACGGCCGCCACCGTGTTCAACGCGGCGAACGAGGTCGCGGTCGATGCCTTCCTCGCGGAGCGCATTTCGTTTCCGGACATCGGGACGACGATTCAGTCCACGCTCCGGACCCACCGCGATCGAGGTGAGCCCGCCGAAGACGTGCCCGACCTCGATGCCATTCTCGCCGCCGACCGCTGGGCGCGCGCCGAAGCCACCCGCCAACTCACGGCCAACGAAGCACCCTCCCGATGATTGTTCTCCACATCCTGATCGCGCTCCTGGGCATCGGCCTGATCATCTTCATTCACGAAGCCGGACACTTCTTCGCGGCAAAGCGCGTAGGCGTCCGCGTCGAACGCTTCGCCGTCGGCTTCGATCCTCCCGTTCGCGGGCGGAATCTTCGATTCTTCGCGTGCAAGTACGGCGAAACGGAATACGTGATCGGAATGATCCCGTTCGGCGGATACGTGAAGATGGCCGGCGAGACCTTGATGGCGAGCGACGACGACAGCGAAGAGCGGAAGCCCGACGAGCTCGTCTCGAAGTCCGTCGGCGCGCGCGCCCTCGTCTTTGCGGCCGGCGCGATCATGAACATCCTCTCGGCTTTCGTGTTCTTCATCATCGCGTTCACGATCGGGGTCTCGTTCGACGCCCCCGAAATGGGGACCGTCGTCCCAGGTACGCCCGTGTGGAAGGCAGGACTCCTCCCGGGCGACCGAGTCCTCGAGATCGACGATACTCCGATCCTGAACAGCATGAGTCTTCGCGTCGAGACCGCGCTCGGCGATCACAGCAAGCCGCGGCGATTCCGCGTCGCCCGCGGTGAAGAAGAGCTCGAGATCGACGTTCAGGCGGAGTGGAATCCGGACGTCGGCGTGTACATGATCGGCGCACTGCCCGCACTCTCCGAGGCGCTCGACTCGCCACCCGACGGCTCGATAGCGAAGACGCTCGGGATTCAAAAGGGCGACCGCTGGGTGGGTGTCGAGGTGGACGGTGTCGCCATCGAAGATCGGCCGATGACGCTGACGCGCATCCTCGCGACCCGCCGCACCTTCGATCGGGCGAGCGACACGAAGCTCATCGTCGAACGCGGAGGCGAGCGCCTCGTCCTCGCGCTTCCGCCGAGTGAACCGGCGACGGCGGGACCGTCGCCGCAGATCGGAGTCGGGATCGGCTCGGAGTGGCTCGGCGGCGAGGTCGCGGTCGCGTTTCGGAGCGACGCGCCGGCGACGATCACCGACACGTTCGCCACCGGTGATATCGTGTGGCTGGTGGACGCGGATCGGCGCGAACCGCTGAGCTGGTCCGCCGTTCTCCGGCGCTTGGCCGGCGGCGCCGCAACGTCGGAGCTCGAGATCCTCGGCGCGAGCGGCGAAGTCGAGCGCGCGTCGCTCGAGACCCGTCTCCTGCTAGACAGTCTCTTTCGCGGTGACGTTCACTGGCGCTCATTCAGCGAGCTGCTCGGTCCGATCGCGGAAGCCGACGTGCTCTACGGTCTCGGTTTTCGCAGCGGAGACGCGGTCATCGCACTCGGCGAGCAGAATTGCTACGCGAAGGGCGATTTCGCGCGCCACCTCGAGGGGGCGGGCGACGGCGACCTTGAAGTGACGGTTCTTCGCGGTCGCGAGCGCGTCGCGCTCTCGCTCGCAAAGAGCGCTGCCGCCGGCGTCGCAACACGGCTCGAGCAAACGATGCCGCCCCTCTCCGTCGTCAGCCCGAAAAGCGGCGCGGAGGCCGCCGGGCTGCGGCCCGGCGACATCGTCCTCGCCGTCGGAGGGTCGGCAGTGAAGAGCTGGACCGAGCTGCTCGACAAGATTCAGTCGAGCGGCAACGAATCGACCCTCTCGGTCGAGTGGCTGGCGCGATCTACGGACGTCTTCGAGCGGCGCAGTGCGAATGTCGAGCTGCGGCGGCCGTCCGCGCCGGTCGGACTGGCGACGCGTGGGAAGCGCATCGAGGTCAAAGGTTCCATCCTCGAGGCGATCGAATTCGGCGGCCGTCAGACGATCACGATGTCGAAGACCGTGTTCATGACGCTCCGAAGTCTCGTCCGACGCGACGTCTCGGCGAAGAACCTCGCCGGTCCGATCGGCATCACCCAGACGCTGAAGGATGTGTCCGAACACCGTGACTTTGCGTTCTTCGTCTACTTCCTCGCGATCATCAGCGTGAATCTCGGCCTCTTTAATCTTCTCCCGATCCCCGTCCTCGACGGCGGCCATCTTCTCTTTCTCCTCCTCGAGAAGATCAAGGGGCGCCCCGTCGACATCCGTTACCAAGAGTGGGCGACGAACGTCGCGCTGCTTCTCATCCTCGCGCTGGCGGTGTTCGTCACGTTCAACGACGTCGCGCGAAACTTTCGTTGACGTACGAGATCGAAGAACGGTCCCGGGAGAGTCTCGCCGGTGCTCAGACATCTTCGCGAACTCCGCCGCACGGCCCGGATTACCGCGGGCACGGTCGCGGCGTGCCTCGCCGTCGCCTGCTCGCCGCCGTCGGGTGAGAGTCGCGGGAAGATCACGGTCGACCCCGAACGCGGGGAGCTTCGATTGCGGGCCACGTTTCACCGCGGCAACGCCGAACGCGGCACCTGGCACCTCCTCGTCCACGAAGCGGGCGACATGGCGTCACTGGCGTACTTCACGACCGACGTCACCCCGAAGGCCTTCTACGACAAGCTCATCGCCATCGGCGCGCAACCCGAGGACACGGTGACTTGTGATGACATGGGCGCGCCGGCGGCGTCGACTCGAGGTGCAGCGCTCAGCTTCTCTTTCGAGTGGGAAGGCGTCAGCGCACCGGTCGAGCTCGGCGCGCTTCTTCTCGAAGAGATTCCTCCCCGAAGCACGGAACGGAAACCGCGCGGACTCGAGATTCGCTTTGGCGGCAACCACGAGGGCGAGGACGCGGACGCGCCGCCATCGCACGCGAGCGGCTGTCTTTCCTGCCTCTACACTTGTTGCGCCGGAGTGACGTCGAATCCGCACGCGAACCTCGCGCTTCTCAAAGCGGAGGACGGGTGGCACCGCTACCGGCTCAATCCGGCGGTCGACATCGCGGACCTGACGCGCGTAACGGTCATCGTACGGCGACTCGCGCGCGAGCAGTGACGGGCGAGCGCTCGGATCGCCCGCGGGAGAGGTTTACACGAATCGTTCGACGCGGCGCGTCGGCCGAGTTCGCGCTCCGGTCGCAGCACCTCGAACGCGCTCGGTCCGCGTTCCTTCCCGAGCCCCGAATCGGACCCGCCTCGCTTCACGGAGAATGCGCGACGAGCGAATGATATCGCCCGATGGCGAGTCGCGGGTGCGCTCGCCAGTCGCGCGTCCCGGGCCAGCGCACACGGACGTCGACCGTCTGGGTCCCCGCCGGAACTCCGTAGCGGACGCGCGGATCGTTTGACGCGAAGTAACTGCCGTCTCGCTGGACTTCGTGAATCCGCCGCCAATCCTCCGCGCGGAGCTCGACCAACGCGCCGTGCACGAGGCGTCCGCGAAGCGACAAGCCGATCCACGCGCGGCCATCGCCGGCTCGGTTCTCGAGGAGCACGGCCGCCCCGCCGGCATGTGTGACGACGAGATCGCCGTCGCCGTCGTTGTCGTAGTCCGCCTCGGCGACGCATCTCCCGGCGAGCGCGCGCCGAAACCAAGCACCGGACGTACTCGACACGTCGCGAAACCTACCGCGGCCGTCGTTCTCGAAGAGCAGATCGGGCTGCCGATACGTCACTCGCTCGCCGGGGTGGAACGCCTCGGCGTTGTCGAGGACGTGACCGTTCGCGACGTAGAGGTCGGGATCGCCATCGAGATCGTAGTCGAAGAAGCGCGCGCCGAACCCGAGCGGAAGGTAGCTGGCACGCGCGAGACCCGACTGCGCGGTGCCGTCGATGAAGAAATCACCCTGATTGAGGTAGAGCGTGTTCGTCTCTCGGCTGAAGTGCGTGAGGAAGTAGTCGAGTCGACCGTCGCTGTCGACGTCGGCGCGCGTGATTCCCATGCCCGCTTCCACTTCCCCGCCTTCGTTGAACGCGAAGCCGGTTTCGAGTGCGATGTCTTCGAAGCGAGCCGCGCCGAGGTTGCGCCAGAGCGTGTTTGCGACGGAATCGTTCGCGACGAGGATGTCCGGATCGCCGTCGCCGTCGAAGTCCGACGCGACGACACCGAGACCCTTCGCGGCAACTCGTCCCGAGACCGCACCGATCCCGCTCGCGCCGCTGACATCCCGGAAGCGGCCGCCGCCGAGATTGAGGTAGAGCCGATCGGCGACCCCGTCGAAACGCCGCGGATTGCAGTAGCTCGGAACCGCGCGCGTCGAACCGGGCGGCTTGGCCGGGCAGCCCGCGTGCTTCCGCGTGTCGTACGCGAGATAGCGCACGACATAAAGATCGAGATCGCCGTCCGCGTCGACATCGGTCCAGGTCGCGCTCGCAGACCACGACGGCGCCTCGTCGCGATCCGCGCTCAAGATCCCCGACTCCCGCGAAACGTCCACGAACCGGCCGCCATCGTTTCGGTAGAGTACGTCGGGGCCGTAGTTGGCGACAAAGAGATCCGGGGCGCCATCACCATCGAAGTCACCGACCGCGACGCCCATGCCGTATCCGCGGTCTCCGGCTCCGGCCGCGTCCGGTACGCGCTCGAAGCGACGGCCGCCGTCGTTTCGGTAGAGTACGTTCGGCGGATCTTCCTCCTGCGCGCGCTGCGTTCCGATGGCGTCGGGGTGGCCGTGCCCTTGGACGAGATAGAGATCGAGATCCCCGTCCCCGTCGTAGTCGATCCACGCGGCACCCGAGAGCATCGTCTCCGGGAGATATCGCTTCCCGGTCGCGCCGGTCATCGTGACGAACTCGATTCCAAGCTTCTTCGTCACGTCGACGAAAGCATCGTCTGCGTCCGCGCTCGTCGGTGCGGCGGAGATGAGCCCCGCGAAGACTACGGCGCGCGCGACCGCGGCGCAGCTCCGGACGGCGCCGGTCGCGCTCACGCGTCCTCCTCGACTCGCTGCCACTCCCCGGCCAAAAGGAGCTCATGCGGACGGTACGCGGCTTTGTACGCCATCGACGAGCACTCGGCGACCCAGTAGCCGAGGTAGAAGTAGCGCATGCCACGCTCCTCGGCGACGCGAATCTCCGAGAGGATGTCGAACGTTCCGAGCGAGCGCGACGACAGCTCGGGATCGTGGAAGCCGTAAACCGAGCTCAACGACTCGCACCCTTCGTCCACGTACGCGACCGCGACGAGTCGATCGGCAATCGAGTAGCGGAACTCGAGCGTCGGAACCGCATTCGCGAGGAACTGCCCGATGTACTCGAACGGGTCGCGCCGCGGCGCGGGCCAGTCGCGGCGCTCGTGGCGCGCGCGATGGAAGCGGTAGTAGAGGTCGAGTCGCTCCTCGTCGAGATCCGGCTCACCGATTTCGATCGATACGTCCAGATTCCTCCGCAGAACGCGGCGCTGCGACTTCGACGGCCGAAACTCCGCGACGGGGACGCGGAGCGGGACACATTCGCGGCAGGCGGCGCAAACCGGTCGGAAATAGGAGTTCGCGAATCGCCGCACGCCGGCGGCGAGTTCGCGCTCGTGATCGGTGCTCGAAACTTCTGCGACCGAACGCACTTCGAGCTGCCAGGTGCGCCCGTCCAGATACGGACACGGCTCGGGGTCGGTGATGATTCGCGCTTCTTCCAGCATGTTGGCCCGATTCCGTCCCCCGCGGTCTGCTCGCCGCGTCAGTCTGCTACGCACTCCTCGTAGATCGCGCGATACGCGGCGAGCGCGACGTCGTACGCTTTCTTCGCCGCCTCCTTCTCCGCGGGTCGGATCCGCCGGTGCTTGCTTTCCCAGCACCGGTCGACGCCTTTGAGGCACCACTCGGCGCTCCGCCGCGACGCGCGGATGGGCTTCCCACCCACGTGGACGAACACTGGATTCGTGTGCGAGCTCGGCAGAATCCTCAGTGCGATCCAGCTCGAGTACTCGACCGGGATCTTCAGCTCGACGTCGTTCATCTTGCCGTCGGCGACGATTTCCCGTCGTGCCACCGGATAGCCGTTCACGACGACCTCGAGCGGAACGATGCGGCTCTCGCCGATGCGCGCACGCTCGATGTGCCAGTAGGGCTTCTGCGCGTAGGATCGATCGCGGAGACCGGGATTCGCCTTCTCGTCGAGGAGCGCGGCGACCTTCGCCTTCACCGTCACCGTGCCCGCAGCGTCCAGGTGCACTTCGCTTTTCTTTGTTCCGACCTCGAGGCCGTCCACGCTGAAATCGATGAGGTGGCTCATGCCATCGCCGACATACGAGCGCCCGTTCTTGATCTCTTCGCAGTAGCGATCGAAGTCGAGTGCGCCGTCCATCTTGCAGTAGATGCGCCCGAGGCCGACGCGATCACCGTAGATGCAGGGGAAATCGGTTTCTCCGCTGATCCGGGCGCGGAAACCACAGTTCAGCGTGTGGTACCAAATGTTGAGCTCCCACACGTAGGGCGTGTCGACCGACGAGATAAAATCGACCGCTCCGTGAACGACGTCGACGATGTACTCGTTCGCCCCGATGCCATCGTAGGGCGGGATCACGTAGTTCGGGAGTTCTGCCGTATCGACCGCGAGCCCCCATCCCGAATGAGAGAAGCCGACGACTCCCCCCTGCTTCTGCGCCCACTGGAGAATCGGGAGATCCCAGCTCGGCCACTGTTCGACGCGCTCGGTCCCCGGGTAGTCGTCCTCCTTCAGACGGAGCAGGCAGAGATGACCGGCGTGATCCGAGGGGAATCCCGAGACCTCGACGTCGTAGCGCATCTTGTAGTTCTCGGTGCTGAGCTCGTTCACTCGCCCTTCGAAGAACTGCTTCTGGAAGTACCAGCAAGGACCCCACGTGAGCACGCAACCGATGTTGAGATCCTCTCCGAGCTGGTGGCGGAACATGTCGTTCGGATTCACTCCCGCGGTGGGGCTCTCGTAGTGTAAACAGCCGCCGCCGTGGACGTGGTGGTCGCCGCTGTACCACCCGAGCTTCTTCGCATGGATCCAGCGCTCGAGCGGGAACGATTCGCGGTGTGATTTCACCCCTTCGGGGATCACGACCTGTTTCTTCTTCACGCGGTACTCGGGGCCACGCGTATACGTGATTTCGTACTCGCCGGACGGGACGTGGATCGACTCGCCCGTGGCCCGGTAGACCTGAGGGTGAAAAAAGAAATCGGGCGCGAGGCGCCGCGACGGCGTCGGGTAGATCCGCCCGCGTTCGTCGCGCACGATGAAGGACGCCATCACCGGCTGGCCGTCTGTATCGCGCACGTCGAGTACGAGCTCAACGGACGGGACACAGCGAAAGAGAATGTTCGCCTCGTTGCGAAAACCGATGTCCTGCGTTCCCTGTCCGACGTTGAAGCTGATCTTCGCTTCGCGGCGACCCGCGTCGCGCGAGTAGATCTCGACGATCCGGTACTCGAGCTCGAGCCCCGAAAGCCGCCGCTCGAGCGGCTGGCCGTTGTACATCCGGATGTCCATCCAGCGATCGCCCACATCGGCCGGTCTGATCGTGACGGGCGGGTCCTTGCTTCCCGTCGAACGCTTGTAGACCGGCGCGGCATTCGGGCTCTCGACGGCGAGCTCCGCCGTGACCCCCGCCTCGTTGTGAACGCGAACGAGGAACACGCGCCACCCCTGCATGACGAGCTCGGCCCGCGCCGGTCCGGCCGCGACTTTCACGCGACTCTCGGGATTGATGTGGACTGCGGTGAGGACTCGCGGAGCGAGCACGCGCTGGATCTCTCTCACCGCGCGCGATCCGTCCGCATCGTCGAGCGCGGCCTCGAGGGCGTCCTTCTGCACGCTCGAGAGCGGGCTGCCGACGTACGCGAGTGCCTCGGCAACTCTCTTCACCTGGGCCTTGAGCGGCTGCGCGTCGACGCCCGAGACTACCGCCAGCTCTTCCGCCGAAGTTCCGACGCTGACGAGCACGATCGCCGCGGCGACGAAGATCTCTCCGAACTTTCTCATGATGCTCTCCCTACCCGAGCGTCTCCGGACGGCGTCGCAGTCCGGACCATCGTTCCCACGATCGGAACTCCGCCGGTGAACATTTCGCCGACGGATTCGCATCGTACCCGCAAAGCCCGCGCGCAGCGGATCGATTACGCGATGATCTCCCGGATCACGCGGCCGTGCACGTCGGTCAGCCGGAAGTCACGGCCCTGGAACCGATACGTGAGACGCTCGTGATCGACTCCGAGGAGATGCAGCATCGTCGCATGAAAGTCGTGCATGTGGACGATGTTCTCGACCGCGTTGTAGCCGTAGTCGTCCGTCGCGCCGTAACTCGTTCCGCCGCGGATCCCGCCGCCGGCCATCCACCACGAGAATCCGCGGATGTGATGGTCGCGACCGTTTCCCTGCGCCATCGGCGTCCGTCCGAACTCTCCGCCCCAGACGACGAGCGTGTCTTCGAGCATGCCGCGCTGCTTGAGATCCTTGACGAGCGCCGCCGCCGCGCGGTCGACGTAGCGCGCAGTCGTCCGCACGCCGCTTCCTACGCCGCCGTGGTGATCCCACCCGCGATGGTAGAGCTGGACGAATCGCACGCCGCGCTCCGCCATTCGCCGCGCGAGAAGGCAGTTCGATGCGAAGGTGCCGTCCGGGCGCTCGACACCGTAGAGATCGCGGACCGCTTGCGGTTCCGACGAGAAATCGACGAGCTCCGGCACACTCGACTGCATGCGAAACGCCATCTCGTACTGACTGATGCGCGTCGCGATCTCGGGATCTGCGAGGCGCGCGTCGAGGCGACGATTGAGCGCGCTCACCGCGTCGACGACGACTCGCTGTCCCTCCCGAGAGACACCCGGCGGCCGACTCAGGTAGAGGACCGGGTCGCCCTTCGATTGGAACTGAACGCCCTGGAACCGGCTCGGGAGGAAACCCGCCTGCCACTGGCGCGAGGCGATCGGCTGATCCTGCGCGCCCCCCACCGACACGAGCACGACGAAACCCGGCAGATTGCGCGACTCGTTGCCGAGTCCATACCAGAGCCACGAGCCCATGCTCGGGCGTCCGGAGATCGACGTTCCCGTGTTCATGAACGTGTGGGCCGGATCGTGATTGATCTGTTCCGTCCGCATCGATCGGAGGATGCAGATGTCGTCCGCGATCGAGCCGATCTGCGGAAACGCCTCCGAGATCTGCTGTCCCGAAGCGCCGAAGCGCTGGAACGGTATCTGCGGCCCGAGGCAGGTCAGTTTTCTTCCCTGGAGCTGCGCGATCGGCTGGCCTTCGGTGATCGACTTCGGCATCGGCTGACCGTTGGCCGCGGCCAGCTTCGGCTTGTAGTCGAGCGTTTCGAGGTGCGAGGCGCCGCCCGCCATGACGAGAAAGATCACGCGCTTCGCGCGCGGCCTGAAGTGACGCCCGACCGGGATCGGCTCTCCCGCGACGTCGCTCTGTAGGAGAGACGAGAGCGCGATCGTCCCCATCCCGGCCGCGGTCTGGCCGAGGAAGGTTCGGCGGGAAACTGCCGTGCGCAGCGGATCGAGTTCGGGGGTCGACTGCAGATTCATCGCTCGTTTAGTTCCGCGTGATGGTCTCGTGGAGATTGAAGAGGACGCGCGCGACGGCCGTCCAGGCCGCGAGCTCGACCGATTCTTCGCCCTTGGCGCCGACGAGTCGCCCGGCCGCTTCGGCGTCCGCGGCGTATGCGCGCTGCTCACTCGCGTAAACGGTCTGGAGAATCGCGAGCTCGTTCGCGTCCGGACGGCGTGATGTCGTCTCGACGAAGGCCCACTCGATACGCGCGTCGGTGGACGCTCCGCCTTCATCGAGAATGCGCCGAGCGAACGCGACCGCCGCTTCGACGTAGCTCGGGTCGTTGAGAAGGACGAGCGCCTGCTGCGGAATGTTCGAGCGCGGACGCTCGGCCGTGCACTCCTCACGGTTCGGGGCGTCGAACGCCATGAGGCTCGGATGGAGAAACGAGCGCTGCCACCACGTGTAGAGCCCGCGGCGGTAGCGGCTCTCGCCGTCGTCGGCCTTCCACTGCCGCTTCGGGAAATTGAGGTGCGCCCAGTACCCGACGGGCTGGTGCGGCTTCACACTGCGTCCGCCGATTCGCCGCGCGAGGAGTCCGGAGTGTGCGAGCGCTGTGTCGCGCACGAACTCCGCGTCGATCCGCCAGCGCGACTGACGCGCGAGGAGCTGATTGTAGGGATCGCGCTCCGCCGCGGTCGCCGTCGCGATCGAACTCTGGCGGTACGTCGACGAAAGAAGCATGAGCCGGATCATGTGCTTCACGTTCCAGCCGCTCTCGACGAACTCGACCGCGAGCCAGTCGAGAAGCTCGGGATGTGTCGGCGGCAGTCCCATCGCGCCGAGATCGTCGAGGCGCGACGAAAGACCGGCGCCGAAGAAGAGCTTCCAGAGTCGATTGACGAAGACGCGCGCGGTGAGCGGATGGTCGCTCGCGACGAGCCAGCGCGCGAGATCGAGGCGTGTCGCGCGCCGATCTCCCGTGTCCAGCTGGCCGAGAAAGGCAGGAATCGCGGGCGCGACGACGTCGCCGGTCGTGTCCATCCAGTCTCCGCGGAAGAGCACGCGAACGATGCGCGGTTCGGCCGGGGCCGAAACGACGCACCGCGCCATCGAACCTTCGAGCTTCTTCTTCTCCGCCTCGACGCTCGTGCGCTCCTTGCGCGCGTCCTCGAGGTGTGGAGCGATCGAACGGTAGTGCTTCGCAATCACCGCACGTTGTGCGTCGTTCCGCTCGTCCACCGCAACTTCGAGCGCCGCACGGACGTCGTCCGGAACACTCCCCCCACCTTCGACGACCCGAAAGTAGAAACCGTGCCCGCCGGAGCCGTTGTTCACCTTGACGAGTAGATCGTTCACTCCCTCCTTGAGCGGCGCGGCGACCTTGTCTTGGTCGGGAGCGACACCCCGGAGGATCTCCTTCGAGAGAATCTCCGAGCCGTTCAGCCAGACGCGGATTCCGTCGTCGCTGCCGAACGACAAATCGACGCTCCGCGGGGCGTCCGATTCGATCGTGCGATAGAGGTACGTCGCGGAGTTTTGCCCGCTCAGCTCGTGAGCTTTTCCGTCGACCCACTCCTCTCGCTTTCGCCAGCGGCGTGCGTCTCCCTCGCCAAAGCTCGCCCCGAGATCGACTCGGGCGCCGGGGCCTCCGGCGGCGCCGCTCTCTTCCGGCGGAAACGCCGTTCGAAACGCCGCCGAGGCGTTCTCGGCAGCGAACGGTCCGACGGAATGCCACACGCCGAGGCGCGGGGGCGGCTGTTCGGCGAGTACCTGCGATTCCCAGGCGCGCTGATCGCGTTCGATCTCACGGCGGAGATCGTCCGGCGGATCGTCGATGCGACTTCGAAGCTCGTCGAGCTTCGCCGTGAGCCGAGCGAGCTGCACCTCGTCGTCGGGCGATGGAACCGGAATCCCGGCGTCGCGATCCATGATCGGCGCCTCGCGGATGTCCGCGAAGAAGGCGCCGAGCGAGTAGAAATCGCGCGCGGTGTACGGATCGAACTTGTGGTCGTGGCACTCGGCGCAGCCGACGGTCGCGCCCATCCAGACGGCGGAGATGTTGCGCACGCGATCCGATTGGTTCTTCGCCTCGTACTCCTTCGGCTGCGCGCCGCCTTCCTCGGTCGTCTGATTGAGCTTGTTGTAACAGGACGCCACGCGCTGCCATACGGTGGGTTCAGGGAGCAGATCCCCCGCGAGCTGCTCGATCGTGAACTCGTCGAACGGCTGGTTCTCGTTGAAAGATCGAATGACGTAGTCGCGATACGGGGTCACGTTTCGCGGGTTGTCGCTGTGGTAGCCGCGCGTATCGGCGAACCGAACGAGGTCGAGCCAAAAGACGGCCATACGCTCGCCGTAGTGCGGCGAGGCGAGAAGGCGTTCGACGGCTTTTTCGTACGCGTCGGCGGAGGCGTCGAGCAAAAACGCATCGAGCTCCTCGCGCGTAGGCGGAAGCCCAGTGAGGTCGAAACTCAGACGCCGAAGGAGCGTACGCCGATCGGCGGCGGGCGATGGCGCGAGCTTCTCGCGCTCGAGTCGCGCGAGGATAAACCGATCGATCGCGTTCCGCGTCCACTCGGCTCGTTCGGGATCCGGGACCTTCGGCTGATCGGGGACGACGTACGCCCAGTGCTTCGCCCACTCCGCGCCCTCTTCGATCCAAGCCCGAAGAGTCCGGATCTGCGCTTCGCTGAGCGCGGGTGCGATGTCCGCGGGCGGCATTCGCTCGGACGGATCCGTCGAGCTCACGCGCGAGATGAGCGCGCTCGAGTCCGGATCACCCGCGACGAGCGCGCGGTGTCCGCTCTTCAGTGCCGCAAACGCCGCGGTCCGGTCGTCGAGCCGCAGTCCGGCCTCCCGCTTCCCCGCATCGGGTCCGTGGCAGCGGTAACAGTTCTCGGCGAGGATCGGACGAACGTCTCGATTGTAGTCGACTTTCTTCGCCGACTCGTCGCCGCACACGCCCGCGAGCGGGGCGAGCGCAGCGAGAACGAGCGGGCCGATGCCGCGGACGAAGGGGCGGGAGCAGAAAACCATCGTGTCTCGATCTCGGGTCTTCGGGCGATTGCCAACGCTCGTGCTCGACCTCGAGCGAAAACCCCGTGCCGAGCGAGACGGTGATACGCCCCCGCTCGGCGAGAGCGTTGGGGGAAAGTCAGCGGGTCCATAATAGGGCGAAGACCGCGCGAGACGTCGAGCGAAAACCGTGCCGGGCGCGGTAGACGAGTCGCTCGAGCGCCGGATCACGGCACGGTATCCGGGCCCACGATAGATCAGTCCACTGGCCCGTCGAGATCGGTGGCGATCATCCCGGACGAGAAGAAGATCGTCTCTTGCAGCGACGGAGTCGCGATCTGGGACGTCGAGCCGACTCGAGATCGTCACCCTCGCCTCTCCAGACGAGGGCCGATTCCTCTCGGTCGACTGGTCGCCGGACCGCCGGCGCGTAGTCGCGGGGCAAGCCGACGGATCCGTGCACGTCTGGACAGTGCGTCCGTCGCTGTCCGCCGCCCGGTGATCGAGATCCGCTCAGCCGCGATCGATTCGGCCGTCACTCGGCCCCGTCCGCCTCGCCCCGCTCGTCGCGGTCACTCACAACTTCGCCGTCGTGGAACCTCACGACGCGCTCGGTAATGTGCGCGATGCGATCCTCGTGCGTGACCATGACGATCGTTTTCCCCCGGTCGTGGAGGTTGCGGAGGATCGCGAGGATCTCGTCCTCCGTCGACGAGTCGAGATTTCCCGTCGGCTCGTCCGCGAGGATGACGAGCGGATCGTTCGCAAGCGAGCGCGCGATCGCCACGCGCTGTTGCTGACCACCGGAAAGCTGCGGCGGACGGTGCTCGTGACGGTCGGCGAGACCGACGAGCTCCGCGAGCTCCATCGCGCGCTCCCGGCTCTCCTTGGGGCTGAGGCCCCGGTAGAAGAGTGGCACCTCGATGTTCTCGAGAACGGAGAGCTGCGGAATCAGGTTGTAGGACTGAAAGATGAAACCGATCTTGGCGTTTCGGACGTCGGAGAGCGCGTCGTCGCTCAGCATCGAGACGTCGTCACCGCCGAGGTAGTACCGTCCCTCGGTCGGACGATCGAGACAGCCGAGGAGGTTGAGGAGCGTCGACTTCCCGGAGCCCGACGGCCCCATGATCGCGACGAGCTCGCCTTCTCCGATCGAAAGGTCGACCGAGCGAAGAGCCTGAACGACACCGCTCTCGAGGACGTAGTCCTTTGAAAGATTCTCGATCTGAATGATGGGTTTCGTTGCGACGGCGTCGGTCACCGCTGGTTCTCCTCAGGATTGTCGAGTCGTCAAGTGCGCGGCGAGATGAACCCCGCCGCGCCTCGATCGCTGTCCTCGAATTTCCGCGCGCTGGCCCGGGTTTCTCACCAGATTTGGTGAGCGAAGCGGCGAGCCGCCGTAGGTCGTGAACTGACAAGGAGGTGTCGCCATACTGACCGGAGGTGTGCTCTTTGCACGGTGAGGATCAGGGTGGCGGCGCATCCGACGCTCAGTTCGCGCCAAGAAGACGGCGCGGTCGCTGGCGCAGTAGACTCTGGTGAGAAATCCGGACTAGGCGTCGTTTCCGTCCTCGCCCCCGTCAGCGTCTTCGGAGTCGTCGCCGAACGCACGGAGGAGATAGTGCCGGTACAGAATCCCGGCGGCCTCGTCCGCCGGATTGCT
Source organism: Planctomycetota bacterium (assembly GCA_965223845.1). Classification (GTDB taxonomy): domain Bacteria; phylum Planctomycetota; class UBA8108; order UBA8108; family SXIK01; genus CBDCXR01. The sequence continues at coordinate 2,893,677 of CBDCXR010000004.1, forward strand.
TGAAAGCTGAGAGAGCAGGATCCCGAGCCCCTCGTCGGCGCGATCCTTCGAGTGCAAATAGAAGTACGCCGCGACGAGCGGACGCGCACTCGCGTCGAGATCGGCGACTCGCTTCGCGTACGTACCGTCGCCCGGAAAGTGCGAGCGAATGTCCCGCGGCAAGTACTCGGTGACGTCGTCGTAGCTCAGCGCTTCCTCGAGAAGAAGCTGCGCGTGCGCGGGTTTGTCGAGGGCGAAGAACACCTCGGCGAGTAGGAGGGGATAGAGCGGACTCCGGTCGCGCCGGAAGCGCTCGGCGAAGACGCGTCCGGCCGCGCGAAACTTCCCCGCCTTCATGAGGTCGAGACCCGGCTCGGCTCCGGTCTCGACGACGCGATTCTCGCGCGCCGCGCGCTTTGCGGCCGCGACGACCCCTTCGAAGGGAGGAAGGCGTACGTCGATGTAGGGATCCGAGTCGCCCGGTAGATCCGGGCCGAAGACGCCCCCGCGCCGGTAGACCTCGTACGTGTCGAGCCCGAGTGTGAGCGAGCCCTGCTCCGCGAGAGGATGGGGGTACTCGACGACGGTCGGCGGAATCCCCCACACCGGATGGAGTCCGTAGCCGTAACCGTAACCTCCGTAGTGCCAGGTCGGATACCTGACCGCACGTCGGACGAGCCCGCGCCGCGCGCGGAATCGGCCGGATCCCGTCGCCTCCGCGCTCCGCCCGATCGTCAGGCCACCTGGCCCGCGGACCACGCCGCGGCTCGGCGCGGCGGAAGGACTTGTGACGACGGGAGGGGTCGGCGTCGCTTTCGGCGCCGGCTTAGAAGGCGCGGCCTCTTGCGCCGAGAGCGGAGCGGACATCAGCACCCCGGCGATCACCGCCACGGACGCGATCGACGAGAAGGCGAAGACGTGAGGGCGGCCTTGGACCGTTCGCATGTGGAATCCTCCGTTGGAGTCCCGCAGTTCGCGCGGCGCGATCGCACGATCGTCGCGAAGCGAACCGAGACGACGAGCTACTCTGGGCTCTACTTCTCCTGCTCTCCCCCCCATTGTAAGGTGGGCGTCATGGGGACTTCAAAGAAAGAGGCCCGTTCCTCGCGCGGACTTACGGCGATTTTGCTAGTCGCGATCGCGGCCGGGAGCGCGGCGATTCTGTGGTGGAATCGCCCGCCGACGGATTCCGCTCGTGACGTCGCCGCCCCCGGCCCAGTCGGCGAATCCGCCGCCGGCCGGCCGATCGAAGCGCCCGAGTTCGAGAAGCTCCGCCGGCGCACGATTCCCGGTGCCGATCGTTTCGAAGTGGAGACTCTCGCCGCCGAACTGGCTCCGAAGATCCGCGCACTAGAGGCCGAGTGGCGGGATCTTCCCCGTGATCGTTCCAGCGACGACGCGTCAGACCTAGTGGCGCCGACGTTCCGGTGGACGGCGCAGCACGCGGACGCTCGCCCGGCGGCCAGCATGGCGGACGGACTTCGCGCGCTGCTCGGTCGAGGCGTGGAGTCGCTCGACCACGTCGCGCTCAAGATCGTCCGGGTCGAGCCCGTCACGGAAGGGGAACTCGCGACGGAGCTGCGCTTCGAGCTCGTGGTCCGTCCGAGCTCGGGCGCGCACGTGAGCTGGACGGGGCGGGCACGCGTCCTCTGGACGTCCGAACGCAAGATCCGCGGGTGGAAGACGCTGTCCGTCGACTCGGTCGAGACGACCGGCCCTTTTCTTCGCGATGTTTCCGCGGCCGTGCTCCACGCGAACGCCGTCTACCACCAAGTCCTCGCGCACGGGATCGACCATTTCCGGGACCGACTCGACGCCGCCACGGGGATCGACGTCTACGGACACTACGGAATCGCGGTCGGCGACGCGAACTCGGACGGCCTCGACGATCTCTATCTGCCGATGCCGCCGACCGTACCGAATGTCCTTCTCCTCGGCCAAACCGACGGAACGTTTCGCGACGCCAGCACGGAGAGCGGCGCGAACCTCCTCGACGGCACGACGCAGGCGCTATTTCTCGATCTCGACAACGACGGGGACGACGACATCGTGGCCCTCCTCGACGCGGGCGCGTGCGTGCTCCGCGGCGATGGCCGCGGGCGATTTGCCGTCGTTCCCGACGCGATCAGCGCGGGGTCCGCGCGCGGCTCACCGATCACCGTCGCTGCCGCCGACTACGACGCCGACGGCATCCTCGATCTCTATGTCGGTTCCTACGTCTTCTGGCGCGACCTATCGGGCGCGGTCGGCTCGCGTCTCCCGACGCCCTACCACGACGCGCAGAACGGTGCCCCGAATCGACTCCTCCGCGGGCGAGGAGACGGAACGTTTGAAGATGCGACCGCAGTCGCGGGGCTCGGAACGGTACACCGATTCACGTTCGCGGCGAGCTGGGCGGATTACGACTCGGACGGCGATGCCGACCTCTACGTTGCGAACGACTTCGGCAGCAACCAGCTCTTTCGCAATCGCGGTGACGGCACGTTCGAGGACGTCGCTCGAGTCGCGGGAGTCGTCGACATCGGACCGGGGATGAGCGTCGAGTGGTTCGACTACGATCGCGACGGCGATTTCGACCTCTACGTCGGAAACATGTTTTCCGCTGCCGGGCAGCGCGTCACGAACGAGCGCACTTACAAAGCGGGATCTCCGGATCTTCAGCACGCGTACCGGAGACACGCCCGGGGGAATTCGCTCTACCGGAATCGCGGCGACGGCACGTTCGAAGACGCGAGTGAGTTTGCGCGAGCGACGTTCGGCCGCTGGGCCTGGGCGAGCGGGAACGTCGATTTCGATCTCGACGGTCACGACGATCTCTACGTTCAAAACGGCTTCGTGAGCAACGCTCGCGGACGCGAGCTCTGAAGCTTCTTCTGGCGACAGGTCGTGTCGCAGTCCCCCACGGCCGCGGTCAAGATCCAGCGGTACGAAGACGGCTGGAACGCGATCCAGCGCATGATCCGCGAAGACGAGTCGTGGAGCGGATGGGAACGGAACTGCGTCCACCTCGCTCGCGGCGACGGGAAGTTCACGGACGCGTCGGCGGTGAGTGGAGCCGACTACGCGACGGACGGACGCGCGTTCGCCGTCCTCGATGTCGATCGCGACGGACGTCCCGACCTCGCGCTACGGAATCGGAACGCGCCGACGCTGCGGATCGTGCAGAACGTGTGGCCCAATCCCGGGAGGTGCGTGTGGCTCCACCTCGAAGGGAGCACCGGCAACCGGGGCGCGATCGGGGCAGTCGTCGAAGTTCGTGCGGGGAAGGACCGCAGAGTGATTCCCATGACCGCCGGCTCCCGATTTCTCTCGCAGTCGAGCCGATGGCTCCCGATCGGTCTCGGCGACGCGCCCGGAGAAGTCGCGATCGCCGTTCGTTGGCCGGGCGGACGAACGCAAGAGCTCGGCGAACTCCAGCCGGGACACCGGTACTGGATTCGTGAGGGGGAGAGGCCCCGCGGAGAAGAATTGTCCGCGCGGCGAGAGTACGCCTCGATCGAGCCGAGCGACGCGCCAAGGAAGACCGGAGTCGGCACGTGGCTCATCGAGCGCATTCCCGCTCCCGACTTCGAGCTGAAGAGAGTCGGCAAGAGCGAAATGCTGAATCTTCGCGGTCTGCGCGGCGCTCCCGTGCTTCTTCATATCCTCTCGCCGACGTGTGCCGTGTGCGTCGCGGCAGCACCCGAGCACCGACGGATCGAGAAGATCGCGACGGACGCGGGAGCACAACTCGTCCACGCGATCGTCGCGCGCAACGATCAAGACGCCGAGGCAGAGCGAATCCGCTTCGTCGAAGGGGCAGGCTACGAGGCGCCGGCGGTCGCGGCGGACGACGCGTTCGTCGCGGCGTACAACGTGCTTCACCGCGAGATCTGGAATCGCCGTCACGACCTCGCCGTGCCGACGACGATTTGGATCGACCCGGGCGGCTACGTCGTCCGCGTCGATCGCGGTGCGCTCGATCCGGATGCCGCTCGAGCGATCCTCGCGCAGTTTCCGCGATCGCCGAAGGAGCTGAGGACGCTCGCGATCGGTGATGCGTCCGGACCACTCGTCTACCCGGAAGCGTTCAGACGAAATTTCGCGGCTCTGGGAAACGCTTACCGCGAGGCCGGCTTCCCCGAGCTCGCGCGGTCCGCGTTCGCAGAGGACGCCGCAAGATCACCGAAGAGTTCGAACGCCCGCTTCAACCTCGCGGTCGTCGCGGCCGAGAGGGGTGACACCGCCGCCGCGGAGCGCATCTACCGGGAAGTGATCGAGTCCGGTGAGTACTCGGGCGATGCGAGGAACAATCTCGCCGTCCTCCTCGCACAGCGGGGAGAGACCGATGCCGCGCTCCGTCTACTCGTCGATCTCGTTGCGGGGAATCCCGCGCACGGCGAGGCGCCGCTCAACCTGGCCGGCATCCATCTTCGTTCGGGACGCGCCGAAGAAGCAGTGAAGGTGCTCGAGTCTGCCGTCCGAACGGACCCCGAGTCGGCTCGCTTTCGTCGCCAGCTCGCCTACGCACGGTACTCGTTAGGCGATGTCCACGGCGCCGAACAGGATTACCGACGTGCGATCGAGCTCGATCCGCTCGCATCCGAGTCCTACCGCGATCTCACCGCGCTCATCTTCGCCCAGGGACGCGAGCGCGAAGCCGCGGAGCTCGCCCGTCGCGGGATCGCGGTCGCGGGCGAAACCGCAGCGCTCCGGAATGCACTCGCGCTCGCGGAGATCGCGATCGGCCGGACGGAGGACGGACTCAACGGACTCCGGCGCGCGATCGAGCTCGACCCAAAACTCGTCCCGGCCTACGTGAACCTGATCGCGCACCTCGACGACCTGGGTCGCGAGAGTGAAGCGACGGAGAATCTCGAACGGCTGCGGACGATCTCGCCGGAGGCGGCGGCGAGGGTGAGGCGGCGGCTGCGTGAGAGTGGGAAGTGAGCACGAGCGGGCACAAGAGCTTGAGTCGCGCGATCCTCTGTGCCCAGCGGCCGCGGCTCTCGTTTCTCGCATTTATGCTCGTCCACGACAGTCGAGCGTCCTCTCTTCGTGTCGTCGTACGCGGTGACGAGTGCACCGTGGTCGCTGATGTCTGGAAGCGGAAGGACTCCAGGCCATGAGCGACAAGCAAGAGCTCATTCTCCTCACTGGAGCAACGGGCTACGTCGGCGGACGACTGCTCTCTCAGCTCGAGAGCGAGAAGCGCCGAGTGCGCTGCCTCGCACGCCGGCCGGAGTTCCTGCGTCCGCGTGTCGCCTCCTCGACAGAAGTGGTCCAGGGGGACGTCCTCGACAAGGAGAGCCTCGCGTCCGCGATGGAAGGGGTCGACTTCGCCTACTATCTTGTCCACTCGATGGGCTCCAAAGGAGAATTCGTCGAAGAGGACCGCAGGGCCGCGGCCGTCTTCGCCGAGGTCGCGCGCGCAGCGGGCGTGAGCCGTCTCATCTACTTGGGAGGCCTCGGCCACGAGAAGAATCTTTCGGATCACTTGGCAAGCCGGCAAGAGGTCGGCGATGTGTTGCGGGGATCCGGGATCCCGACGGTCGAGTTTCGGGCTTCCATCATCATCGGTTCCGGCAGCCTGTCGTTCGAGATGATCCGAGCGCTCGTTGAGAAGCTACCCGCGATGATCACGCCACGCTGGGTCCGCTCCCGCGCGCAACCCATCGGCATCGAGGACGTGATCGCTTATCTGGTGCGAGCGCTCGATTTGTCGTTCGAGGAAAGCCGCGTGTTCGAAATCGGCGGCGCAGATCAAGCCTCGTACGGAGACATCATGACGGAGTACGCGCGGCAACGCGGGCTCCGGCGCTGGATCATTCCGGTCCCGGTGCTCAGCGCCCGGCTGTCGAGTCTCTGGCTGGGGCTCGTCACTCCCCTCTACGCCCGAGTTGGCCGGAAGCTCATCGACAGTCTGCGTCACGACACGGTGGTTGAGGATCCATCCGCCAGCGAAGTTTTTGGGATCCGGCCGGCGGGATTGCAAGCGGCGATCGAGCGAGCCCTCAGAAACGAAGACCACGATTTCGCGCAAACACGGTGGTCCGACGCCCTGTCTTCAAAGGGTAAGGAGCAGCGCTGGGGTGGAGTAAAGTTCGGATCGCGGCTCGTCGACTCGCGAGTCGCAACCGCGGAGTGTCCCGTCGCCGCAGCCTTTCGTCCGGTTCAACGGATCGGCGGAAAGACCGGTTGGTACTACGGCGACTGGCTGTGGCGAATCCGCGGATTCCTCGACCTTCTCGTGGGCGGCCCCGGTCTCAGAAGGGGACGAAGACACCCGGAACAGCTCGCACCTGGCGACACCGTTGATTTCTGGCGGGTCGAGAGGTTCGAGCAGGACCGCTCGCTCCTACTCAGCGCGGAGATGAAGCTCCCCGGCCGAGCCTGGCTCCACTTTGAAGTCGAGCCATGCGCCAAGGGCTCACTGATTCGTCAGACCGCGATCTTCGATCCGGTCGGGCTGCCGGCGCTCGTCTATTGGTATGGCCTCTACCCGCTTCACCAACTCGTCTTCGCTGGCATGTTGCGTGGCATCGCAAAGGAGGCTCTTCGCGATCGGGAGAAGCAAGGGAAAACAGTCTAGCGTTGAGCGAGACCGAAGTCGCCGGGAACGAGGGAAGAGACTACGCGGTGAGTACCGCCTCGGCCCACTGAACCCGAGAGCACTGGGGATGCGCGCAACTGGTTGAAACAGGGAGTATCATCGCTCGATGAGAGGCGTCTTTCGTTTACACCTGAAGCCACTCTCCGAATGGGACGATACGGATTGGTGTTGGACTTGCCTGACCAGATCAAGGAGACACCCACAAACCCTCCCGACGAGGCGATAGAAACGAAGCCCGAGCTCTGGCTCGATTGCTATGGCGACGTTCTCTTTCGGGACGCCATGGTGCGTCTCGGCGACCGAGCAGCGGCATCCGACGCCGTGCAAGAGACGCTGCTCGCCGCGCTAAGGGCCGTGCGGGAGGGGAAGTTCGACGGACGGGTGGAGTTTCGGCACTGGCTGAGGACGATTCTCCGTAACAAGGCGGTCGATCATGTTCGACGCCGAGTCCGCGAGCGCCCGCTCGACACGTCGGATCCCGAGGGAATGGGCGATACGCTCCTCTACAAACTGACCGGTGTGCCGACTAGAAGCCCGGAGAACTGGGCTTTCGATCTCGAGATGGCCTTCGAGCGCGAAGAGTTTTGGGCGGCGTTCGAGTCGTGCATGTCCGGCTTGAGCGACGTCCAGCGTTCGGTGTTTACGATGAAGGTGATCGACGGCGTGTCGACGGAAGAGGTCTGTAACATCCTGAACGTCAACGCGAACAACATGGGGGTCCTTCTCCATCGCGCGCGTCAGGCCCTCAAGCGTTGCCTGGAAGGCAAATGGTTCGTCGCTGACTGAGTGATCTACGTGCTTACCTGCAAACAAGTTGCCAAGAGCCTCGCCGAACGCGACTACGCGGAGCTGCCGCGTCTGAAGCGAGCCTTCCTGAAGCTGCACGTCCTTCTCTGCTTCGTCTGCGGGCGGTACCACCGGCACGTCATGCGCTTTCAGGACGGTGTCCGCCGTTATCGCAGCGGCGAATCCGCGAGGACGGCCTCTGCCAAGACGGACTTCTGTCTTCTTAGCGAGGAGCGGGAGTCGATCCGACGCGCGCTGAAGTCGGAGTCCTCCGAGCTCGACGTCGATCAGGAACCTTCGTCCTGAGCGATTCCGGGTCTCTTCCTCGCCGCTCGATCCCGTAAGTTGCTCTGCTCGAGCTACTTGACTCCGGCGAGGGGACTGTCTTTCGACCGTCGACCTCGCCACACGCAGGGATTCGCGAAGAACCCTGTAAGAATCTCCGGGTCATGGCGATTCCCTATCGATGCATCAAAGCGTTCAAAACGTTCACGTGTCGACGTTGACGCGCGGCCCCCGCGGCCGGGCGTGGACGGCGGGAACCCTCAGAACTTTTGGGAGACGAATCTCATGCCCCGGAAACTCTTTGCCGCGTTGTCACTCACCACTCTTCTGGCCCTCACGACGAACACCGCCTCGGCGAAACACCCTGACATTGTCAGCACGGCGATCGACGCTGGCTCGTTCAAGACTTTGATCGCTGCGCTCGAAGCTACCGATCTCGTCGACGCCCTCAAGGGCAAGGGTCCGTTCACGGTATTTGCGCCGACGGACGAGGCCTTTGCGAAGCTGCCGAAAGGTACGGTGGAGAAACTTCTCCGAGCGGAGAACAAGGGCACGCTCGCCGCGATCCTCACTTACCACGTGGTTCCTGGACGCGTCACCGCGAAGCACGTGACCAAGCTCAAGAACGCCAAGACGCTCAACGGACAGCGCGTCGATATCGCTGTCAAGGGCGACAAGGTACGGATCGATGGCGCCAAGGTCATCAAGGCCGACATCGAAACGTGTAACGGCGTCATCCACGTCATCGATCGAGTGATCATGCCGAGCACCTCGGACATTGTGGAGACCGCCGTAAAGGCCGGCAGTTTCAAGACTCTCGCGGCCGCCCTCAAAGCTGCTTCGCTGGTCGAGACACTGCAGGGGAAGGGGCCGTTCACGGTCTTCGCGCCGACCGACGAAGCCTTTGCGAAGCTGCCGAAGGGCACCGCCGAGACGCTCGTTAAGCCTGAGAACATCGGCGAGCTGAAGGCTATCTTGACGTACCACGTTGTCCCGGGACGCATCTACAGCACGGACCTGGACGACGGCAGCAAGGCGAAGACCCTGCAGGGCGGCTCGCTTGCCGTCCGTGTCTGTTCGAAGAGCGGTGTCCAAATCAATGACTCGAAGGTCGTGAAGGCGGACATCGACGCGGCCAACGGCGTGATCCATGTGATCGACAACGTCCTCATGCCGCCGGCTGAGAGTACAGCCTCCTCAACCGAGTCCCAAGAACACCGGGACGAGGCTGCCCTCTAGAACTGAACCGCCCCCGTTCACACCTTCCGATCCGTCCGGAGGTTGAGACTTCGCCTCCGGGCGGATTGGTCTTAGCGAGAAACGATCATGTTCATGGGACCGTTCATCTTGCTGCTCTCATCGACCAACTTGAAAGCCTGTGAAGGAGACTACTTGGTCACGCTCTACGATTTCTCCACCCCCTCCACCGCGGGTCGTTGGCGCACCATCAACGACAACGTCATGGGCGGAGTGTCACGCGGGAAGTTCCGTCTCTCCCTCGAGCGCAAGAGACTGCAATTCTTCGGAGAGCTCTCGCTTGAGAATCGCGGCGGCTTCGCCTCTGTCCGAAGCCGAGGGAAGACGCACGATCTGTCGGAGTTCGAGGGAATCGCGCTCCGCATACGGGGAGATGGGCGGCGCTATTCAGTGAACGTCCGGACAAACCACACGCCATACGGCGGCTCCTATCGTGCTGGCCTTCAGACACGAAAGGGCGAGTGGATCACCGTTCGCGTGCCCTTCGCGTCGTTAGAACCGACTTTCCGCGGACGGCCTCTACCAGACGCGCCACCCCTCAATCGCCGTCAGATCCAATCCGTCGGTGTCACGCTGGCCGACAAGCGCGCAGGCCCGTTCAACTTAGAAATCGACTGGGTCAAGGCGTACAAAGCTCCGGCACCAAGGCCCCCGGAGACGGCGGACGAAACCGCCCATCCCGAAACCGCGAAGAGGGACGTCGCGGGAGAGACGGCGGATCCTTAATCCCTCAGTCTAGTCACCGATCGCCGAGCCCCCCGCCAGAGCAGTCTGCCTCCTGCGAATTCTCGATCTCCCAGCTACGATCATCGAGGCGCGGCGCCGTCCGTTCTCGCGGGGTGCCTCGATCGTAGAGGCGCCGGGAGGGAGGAGGCGGTGGGATTCGTCGCGATGGAGTCGGCAACAGCAATCTGAGAGAAGAAGCACGCGGCACGCATCGACAGGCGGCCACGAAAACGCCTGAACGATAAGGAGAGCCCAGGTTCGCATATGCCGTCTTGAACTCGAGCTCGACGTTGGCCTACTGACACCGCTCAAAGGTGTCGCAGTCCACCCCGTCCTCCGTAGGATCGAAGCCGCATTGCGTCATGCCAGGAAGCGGAACGACGCCGTTACCGAGGAACAGCACACCCAGCGTGTTGAGCGCATCGGAGATATCCACGGTGCCGTCGTCGTTCGAATCGCAGGCGTCGTCGCACGGAGCATCCTCTTGGCCGACGAAGAGAGACCTGAGAGTGAAGACCGCGTCGGAGATGTTGACCCTGCTATCTTCGTTGCAGTCACCGCGACGGAAATCAGCGCCGGGCAACGGCGCCCGGCTCGCAACGCGAAATCCTGTGTAGTAGCCGAAGGCCGTCGGACGTCTGAACACGCTTTTGAAGAACCAGCTGCTTCCCCAGGCTCCTCCGAATGCGCCTCGAAACGGATGGACTTCGCCCACCGCTTCGGTCCACTCCCAGACGTTCCCTGTTTGGTCGAACGTCCCGTAGAAGCTCGTTGCATGGCGATACGCTCCGACCTCCGTAGTTCCGTCCAGGTCACTGTCTGCGGTATTGACGGTAGTCGCGTCTCCCGGAGGCGGACCGAATGTAGGAGTCGCATCGCTCTGGGTCGCATAGTTCCAGTAGCCGCCCGCTCCGTCTGCCAACGTCGGATCGTAGTAGGCCGCCTTCTTCCACTCGTCATAGCTGGGGAGAAAAAACGTCGCGTCTAGTGCGCGGGATTCACCCACGCCCGTTCCTATGGTGTAAGTGCCGCTTTCAGTTCCGCCTGTGCCCTGTCCGTTTTCCAGCCAGTTTACGAAACGCATGACGTCGAAGAAGCTGACGAACGTCACTGGATGTCTCTCGAATCCGGCTAAGGCAGAGTAGCGGAAGCTGCCGCTGGAACCGGTTCGCGTGATACGCATGCGCTCGTCGAATAGCTCGTGCGGGTCCTCCGAGGCAACGCTAGTCAAGAACTCCGCGTATTGCTCCGTCGTGACTTCGTGCTTGCTGATCCGATACTCGTAATCCACCGAGCCACCGAGGCTGGTGCCAGCACGATCTCTCTCGGGCTCGTTTCCTGGATCACCGACCGTCGTCCAGTCGAACTCAACTTCGCCGACCGCAGAACTGCAACAGCACATCAAGACAAGCAGGTTCAGTCGTGCGCGCATGATCGCTTCCTTTCGTTGCGGATACCGTCCCAAGTACCGCGCGGTCACTCTCGAGGCCGCCCTCGGGTGGGATGGGGAAATGTGTTCCGCTGTACCTTCTCATCCACCGTCAAGGTCCAATCCCAACATGCGAATCGAGAGGCGGTTTGCGATGCCGTTGTAATGTCTTCGCCAATCGAGCATGAGGATCGAAGTCTGCAGTGCCCGTTCGGCGAGGATCGGGATTCTTTTGAAATCTGATGTTGGGAATGGGGATCATCGGTGGATCCCTTCATCGCGCAGTTCGTCCGCGCCGAACGATCCATCCGAGCGTTGCTGTTGGCCGCTACGGGAGACGTAAGTCTCGCCGAAGATCTGCTGCAACGTTGCCTGCTCGCCTTGGGAGAAGTGGCCGCAGCAAGGCTGCCGAGCGTCCGTTTCGGGGCGGGCTTTGGGAGTTGCGCGGATCGAGATCTTCCGCTGGCGTCGATCACCAACTCGACATCGGATGGTTTCGACGATCGAATCCTCGGACCACTTGTGGTGGCCGCAGACCGGGCAGCAGAAGAGGCCGACCGGAGTCTTGCGATGCTGGCCGAGTGTCCTCGCTGTCGAATCTCTGCGGATTTCGATCGCGATTGAAGGAGAGAAATCACGCGCGAACTGGTGACTTCCAGCGAGAAGTTACCGATCAACTGGTGAGAGAAAGTCACCAGTCGAACTCGCCGAGAGCTGCGGAGATAGAAGCTCAGAGTCTGCGGAGCTCGTGACTTTGAATCTCACGCTGTTCTATCTCTGCGAATGAGAAGCCGATAGAACGGACGGGTGTTCTCGAAGAAGTCGAAGCGTTCAAATGCCTCGCCGGCGGCTCCGAGCGCGCGAACTATAAATCCACCCCGACCGCGGAAAAATCCGTCGCCGTACCTTTGACGTAAATCCCGTAGTACCGGACTTCCTTCAGACCCGCGGGCAGCCGGACGTCGAAACTCTCGCCGCCGACAGTCGCCCGGCACTGGCGCTTCTCGAGGTCGAGCTCCACCGTGAGGTCGAATACCGGCGTCGGCTTCGCTCCTCTCCGTCCGCTCCGGCCGACGTTTCCCCAACCGCCCTCGAAGGCGACGTGCTCGCCCATTCCGATCGCCGTTCCGATTTTCAGCAAGTGCCGATTGGACGGCTCCGCACCGATCACCAGTGCGGCGTTTCGCGTGCCGCTTGCGCGGGTCGAGCGGTAGCGCAGCTTGAACTTCGCCTTCCCTCTGATCGGCGAGTCGAGTTTCTCGAGGGCGAACCCTTCGCCTTCCGCATCGAGACGGACGCCGAGCTCGCTCTGCGTAGCTCGAGCACCTTTGACGACGTCGAACTGCTTCGTCTGATCATCCCCATCCGGCAAAGGACCCGCGCTCTGTGTCCCGCGCCGCTGACGCCTCTGTCGCGGCGGCTCGTTCTTCCACCAGTCGGGACCCTCCGCCTTGACCGCCGCGTCGTGCGCGATCAGCCTCTTCTTCAGCTCTTCAAGCTTCTCCGGATACTTCTGGCTGAGATCCGTCGTCTCCTTCCAGTCGTCCTTCATGTTGAAGAGCTGGCAGCGGCTGATGTCCTCGTTGGCGACGATCTTCCAGTCGTCGATGCGGAGGGCAACTCGGCTGTCCGCCGAAGCGATGTGCGTCCTCCAGTAGAGAGGCTGTTCGCGACGGACGGGCTTTCCCTCGAGCGCGGGGAGCATGCTCGCTCCGTCGATCGTCCGATCTTTCGGAAGCGGAATCTCCGCGAGATGGCAGATCGTCGTGAAGATGTCGTGTCCGATGATCGGGACGTCACTCACCGAGCCGGGCTCGATTCCTCGCTTCTTGAAGTACGCGGGGAAGCGCACGATGCCGGGCACTCGAATGCCGCCTTCATAGTCGTCGCGCTTCCGGCCGCGGAGCCCGCCGGTGGATCCTCTCGTCCGGCCCTTCGTCCCGCGACCCTCCGGCCCGTTGTCCGAAGTGTAGAAGACGCACGTATTCTCGGTGTGACCTAGCCTCTCGAGGGCGGCCATCAGCACACCGAAGGCGTGGTCGAGCTGCGTGATGTTGCCGTGATGCTGGCGCAGGCCCTCGTCCTCGAGGTGCGCGTACGGCTCCATGAAGCGCGGAGCGGACTCGATCGGCAGGTGCGGCTCGTGAGTCCACACGGTGATGAAGAACGGCTTCGCCGAGTCGCCGGCGGACTCGCGCTCGAGCCAACGGACCGCTTCGCTCACGGCGATGAGCGAAGACGGTCCCTCCATCCGCCCCACCGCCTTGCCGTTCCGGACGTAGTTGGTCGGGTTCAAGTGATGGGGCGCCGCGTTGTTCTGCGTCGCCAGCCAATGGTCGTATCCGTGATCACTCGGCTGCGGCTGCTCGGGGCTGTTGAAGTGGCCGTTCAGATGCCACTTGCCCGCGTGACAGGTGACGTAGCCCTTCTCCTTGAGCAACTCCGCGACGGTGATCTCGCTCGTTCGCAAATGAACCTGATGTCCGGCGGGAATCCAGCGCCAGACACCGTTTCGGTACGGCGTGCGTCCGGTCAAGATCGCCGAGCGCGACGGAGAGCACACGCCGCAAGCCGAATAGCTCTGGGTGAATCGCACGCCCTGGGTGGCGAACTTGTCGATCGATGGAGACTTGATCTCCGGATGGCCGTAACAACCGAGGTCTCCCCAACCTTGATCGTCCGTCAGAAAGACGACGAAATTGGGAAGCTCGGCGGAACGCGACTCGACGACGGTTGTCAGCAAGCCGATCGAGGCGAGGAACCACAGTGGAAGGTGCCGCATTTTGATTCCTCCGATTTCAGATGTAGAAGCGCCGCGTCACGGCTCGGGAGACGGAGACGAGGCGGGGGCGAATCTACCGGCTCCGCAGCGATTCTCCCACGAGACAATGAAGGTGATTACACTAGCGGTGAAGGTCACTCGCCGACACCTCCCAATCGAACTATGGCTGGTCTAACCCGGACTCTCACGTGAAACTCTACAACGACTCTGATCGGTGGAGGTGAATGCTGAGTGTCGACGGAAGACGGGAAGAAGCGCATGGAAGGTGTGAACGTGGTCGCGGAAAGGGGGACGAGATGAGTGTACGGAGTCGCGGAACGACGCGGTATCGACTTCTCGAAGAAGTCGATACGGTTTTCGTCGGCACTAGCGTTGCCCGCGGTGAGACAGCATCCGAATCTCCACCAACCGACCCTCGAATATAGACAGTCTCCACACCGAGTCCTGGTCGACCCGCCTTCAAGTGGCCAGAAGGTGCATGGGCGCACGAGGTTCAGTTTGGTTGACCACGCGAGGACCTCCAGCAGGCGACCAGAACGCCTCAGCCAAATTCCGATCTGAGTACGAGATCCGGCTGAGATGATCGGCTGCCCCATGCACGGGAGTTTCTCATTGAAATCTGGTGAGAAGTCCCAAGAGGAGCGCAGCGGCGCAGCGGCGGCTGGATTCTTCTGAGGCTCAGGCTCGTGGTCGATCGAAGGGCTGCCTGGCTGGTCTCCTCGTTTACGCTGGAGCTCCTAAACCTTTTCGTTAAGGTGACTTGTGCGGTTGGATCGGCGCCCTTGACAATAAAATTTGTCAATGCTACAGTTCCGTCATGTTGGACGTAGATGTCATCGAAGAGCCCGGCGCCGCGACGATTGCCCTGGATCCCGTTCGGAGTCGGCTGCTCGCGGAGCTGGTGCAGCCGGCGTCGGCGGCGACCCTCGCTGGGCGCCTCGGATTGCCCCGGCAAAAGGTCAACTACCACCTGCGATCCCTCGAATCCCACGGCCTGGTTCGGGTCGCGGAGGAGCGTCGATGGGGCGGATTGACCGAGCGGCTCCTCGTCGCGACCGCGTCCTCCTATGTGGTTTCGCCCAAGGCGTTGGGTCCGGTCGGTGCAGACCCGCACCGGAGTGCCGATCGCCTTTCAGGCAGCTACCTCATTGCGCTCGCGGCTCGGATCATTCGCGAGTTGAGCGTACTCCTGAGGCGTTCGCGCGAGACGAACAAGGGGGTCGCGACCCTCTCCATCGATACCGAAGTCCGATTTCGCTCGGCGGCCGAACGCGCCGCGTTTACCGGTGAGCTCACCGGAGCCATCACATCTTTGGTTTCCAAGTATCACGATGCCGCAGCCGCTGGTGGCCGATCCCATCGCTTGGTGCTCGTCGCGCATCCCGTACCCCACAAGCGCTCCACGAAGGAGGAGTCATGAGTGTTCAGAGTGACGAGTCCGGCAAGAGGTGGATTCAGGTCGAGGTCGAAGTTCCCGGTACACCCGAGGAGGTGTGGGAGGCGATCGCGACCGGCCCGGGTATGGAGCGCTGGTTCATGCCCGTTGGCGCTAACTACGAGGACACGGAGCAACGAGTCGGCGGGTCGATTTACATGGGGAGCGGCGACCAGAAACAAAAGGTCGGAGAGTTCACTGAATGGGACCCACCGAATCGTTTTGTCGCGGAGGGGAAGAGCTGGGGACCCGACGCTCCCCCGCTCGCCCATGAGTGGACCGTCGAAGCCCGAAGCGGGGGAACCTGCATAGTGCGGGTCGTCAACAGTTACTTCTCCGATGCCAGCGACTGGGACGACCAACTCACGGACATGAAGGGTGGCTGGACTCGGTTCTTCCGCATCCTGAAGCGCTACATGACCGAATTCCCCGGCCAGAGCTGCTCGGCCATCCACCTGATGGGGCCGGCCTCCATTTCCCAGGCCGAGGTTTGGCAGGCGCTCGAGTCCGTCCTCGGCTTGGAGGGCGCCAAAGTTGGAGCCACATGGAGGTCGTCCGTCGCCGGAGCGTCAGAACTCTCCGGTACAGTCCATCAGCTCGAGCACGAAGCGACCTCGACCGCCCTCCTCAGTGTCGAAGGCCCTGTTTCGGGAACGGCCTCTCCCCTCGCCTTCACGGTGGGCGGTCAGACCATGTTCGCGATCGGCATCTATCTCTACGGTGACTCCGCGGTCGACTTCGTCGCTCGGGAGGAACCCCATTGGCAAGCCTGGATGAAGGAGACCTTCTTTCCCGGTTCGTAGTTCGGCCAGGAACCCTTCACGAGGTGTCTAGGGATACCCGAAGTGGGCGGTCCGCGAGACTCACGCGGACTGGGATCGTTCGAGACGACGCCGATGGCAACGGCCAGTGCAGATCAATGATCCCGTGGTCGTTTTGGATCGCTCCGTCCTGGGCCGTCCATCGCGCTGCGACGCCTTGCTCAGGCCTTCAGGCCCGACGACTCGTGCAGCGAGTACTACGGAGGAGTTGCGTCGCCATTCTTTAGTTTCCGATTCGACAGTCCGAGGACGCGGACCGTGAACCAGGCGCGCAGAGTCTAACTCGCCTCCGCGGCCGCGCTCGCCTCGGCCGCGACCTTGATGCTCTCGAGATCCTTCTCGACGGCTTTCGCGCACGAGTTCAGCATGAACTTCATCATGACACTGAACACCTTCGCCATGAACGTGAGTGGCGTCGCGCTGAAGTCCATCGAGATTTCGGAGCCACTCCCGAGTGCCTTTACGGTGACGGTTGTGTCGTAGCGGCAACCGCAACTATTAGCGATCGTCGAGTACGAGTGAGGACGATCGAACTTCGTGATCTCCATCTCCTCGGTCGCCTCACGCTTGAAGAGCACTCGAGTTTCGCGAAATCGCGTACCGACGCCGACCGGGCCGTCGGTGACGATCTCGATCTTCGTAATCGCCTCGACGATATCGGGTAGGCGCTCGAGGTCCGAGGCGATATCGAACACGATCTCGACCGGTGCCTCGACGCGCTTCGCCACAGTAAATCCTGCCATCCGATTTCTCCGTCAATTGCGGCGCGTGAAAACGATCTCGACGACCTTCGTATTCTTCTCGCCGATAGGCAAGTCGTGGAGCTCCATGACGAGCTTGTCCTTCGAGACGAAGCGCCAGACGGTCTTGACCATTTTGTCGTGCTCGCCGGTGAGGTACTCGTCGAGGGTGCCGTAGAGGAGGAGCGCCTTCCCACCGGGATCCATGTCGCCTTCCTGACGGACCATCGCCGTGTCCATCGAGCTCACGGCGGTCTGCACGTAGCTCATCTTGAAGTTGTCGTACCCGATGAGATAGAAGCCGTCGACGGTCTGCCCCATCATCCTGCCGTTCATCTTCGCCTGCAGCCAGCGCCCCTTCATGAGCCACGAGAACGACGCCTTGCCTTTCTCGGGCTTGGTGGCGTTTCCAGCCATGAAGATGCTCAGCTCGGTTTCCCATTCGCCGAGGAATCGCTCGAGTGCCTCGTGGTGCTTTCCGAGTTGGGTGAAGCGCTTCGCACGCTTCATCATTTCTTCCCAGGCAGCGTTTGGGGCGGCATCTTCCTCCTGCGTCGCAGAAGTGAATGACGGCGTCGAGGCGAGCGCGAGAAGCACACCCGCGGCGACGAGAAGGGTGGTTCGCATAGCTAGTCTCCTTGTCGTTCGTTGGAATCGTCGCGATCGTCGACGCCCGCGCTTCGCTGAGCGAGCAAGCCGAGCACGAGGTAGCGTCGCTGGAGGCAGCCTTCGAGATCATCGATCGCGTCGGGGCCGATTTCGATTGGTGCCGCGAGCGGTTCGAGTGAAGCGGTCGGTGATGAGTTGCGTCGCGTGAGAGATCGTGTCTGCCGTTCCGGCCGGTCCACGTGTACGGCTGGGGATCCCGCGAAGCTCACACTCGATGAGCTTGGCGCGAGCGGTTCAGCCGAGAGCGCCCCGATCGGCGATCCATTCCGAACGGACGGTGCGGGTCGAACCGGACGAGAATCTAGCGGCAAACACGCGAAGAACACGACGAGCAGAAACATCGCGGCGCTGACGCGACGCGACCGGGTTGCCCGGACGGCGGGACGATCGAGCCACCGAAGCCGCGTGAGGATCTGACTCGGGCGGCGGAGGACGCCGATCCCGATGTGCGCCTCGACCGCAGCGAATCTCGCGCCCGCGAGCTCGAGGAGGGTGCGACGGTACGCGGGTTGCTCGTCCCCGAGGAGTTGCGCCACGTCGTGATCACACGAAGCTTCGCGGAGTGTCTCGAGTCGGCGTCTCGCCACGTAGACGAGCGGGTGAAACCAGTAGACGACGTGAAGGGCGAGCGTCGCGAGCGCCCACCACGGGTCGCCACGCCTCAGATGCGTGAGCTCGTGAAGAAGGACATGCTCGAGCTGGTCCCGTCGCGAGAGCAAGTCGTGCGGGATGACGATTACTGGGTGAACGCAGCCGACGAGTCTCGCGCTGCTCATCTTCGCGTCGACGAGTACGCGCACTCGATGGCGCCTGAGACCAACTCGCAGCGCGCACTCGCGGCACAGCCGATCGAGCCATCTCGGCGCAGCGCGGGCTCGGTTTACAAGCATCGAGCGCGAGCTCCGGTACCGCCGGATCGCGAGGCTCGACACGAGCAGCACACCGGCGAACCAGATCGCGACGAGCGATGATCGCAGCGACCGCGGCACGGAAAAACCGGCGGCGGGACCGACGCTCGACGCGGCATTGAGCTCGCCGTCGACGAAGTCCCCCACGGACGATGCGATCGTCGGCGAGCTGGATGTGCCGGAAGTCGCTCCGTCCCCTAAGACGGGAACCACCTCCGGTGCGGACGGCTGAACGAACGAGACGTCCACGACTCTTCCGATGCTAAAGGGCGAACTCCAAGTCGGCGGGATCACCAGCTTGATGAAAACGAGGAGCCAAACCGCCGCAACGAACTGTGGACGTGCGCGCTGGCCGATGACGCGGTCGATCGCGGCGACGATGACAAGCACGACGACGAGTTGCATCGACATCGCCGCGCCCCACTCCCAGAGCGGTTGCCAGACGGCTTGAAGTTGGCCGACCAAGGACCCGATCACCGCTTCTCCTTCTTCCCTGTTCGCTCAGCCAGTAGCGACGCGAGCTCTTCGCGGTCGCGCTTCGAGAGCTTCTCGTCGGCGAGCATGTGCTGGAAAAGCGATCCGAACGTACCGTCAAAAGCCCTCTCGACGAGCGAACGAAGCGCGGAGCCGCGTGCTTGGCTGCGGGACACGAGCGGCTCGAATAGGCTGACGTTGGCGCGCTTCCGAGTCGACAGGGCTCCTTTCTCGACGAGCCGACCGAGGATGGTCTTGACCGTCGTATACGCCCAATCGGTCTCGTCACCGACGCGCTCGAGCACATCGCGAACGCTCGCCGGATGACTCGCCCAGACGGCGTTCATGACCGTCCACTCGGTGTCGCTGAGCTTCATCACGACTTTCAGCGGGAAACGGACACGCGGCTTCTGCTACACATGTAGCAGAAAATACCACAGTAGTAGCAAGAGTCAAGCTGTGCTTCCGCACTCATCGGCCGTTCGCTCGAGCGGGATTCTGTCTGCCGGAGCCACGTGATTCAGTTCGCGGGAGTTCCACCACTCGGGATCACGTGGATCCGACAACTCCGCCATGGCTCGATCCAATCGCGCTCGCCGCCGGTGACGCCCGAATCACGAGGGCGGAAAACCGATACCCATGCGTCGATTCCGCAGCCACATCGTGTCGTCCACCGAGGGCTTCGTTTCCCGTCTTCGGTTCACTTGGCAGGTCACGGGGCGCCTGCCATGATGGGAGCAAAATCGCGCGCCGCAGCACACTCCCGAACGAGGTTCGATGAAAGAGCGTTTCGTCTCGATCGCCGTGATGCCGTTCCGGAATCTGTCTGCTGATCCGGATACGGAATTCTTCGCGAGTGGCTTCGTGGAAGACTTGATCGCGGAATTGACCCGATTTCGATCCCTGAGGGTCGTCGCGAGTCAGAGCACCGTCATGCTCAACGCGGCGGGTCGCTCCGTCGATGAAGTCGCAGAGGAGTGGGATCTCCAGTACGTCCTCGAGGGAAGCATACGCCGCGGCGGATCTGCGCTTCGCGTGAGCGCTCAGCTCGTCCGCGTCGACGGCCGGCAGACGATCTGGGCCGAGCGCTTCGACGCCGCACTCGATCAGGTCTTCTCGATCCAAGACGAGATCGTGGCGACCGTGGCCGGGAGTCTCGCCGTCAAGATCGACGACGCGGAGCACGCGAAGGCTCAAGGACGGTCGATCGAGCAGCTGCCCGCGTACGATTGCTGGCTTCGGGGAATGCACGTCCTCAAGCGCGGCACTCTCGAAGCCGACGCGGAGTCGCGGTCGTACTTCGAGCAGGCGCTCCAGATCGACTCGAGCTACGCGCGCGCTTACGCCGGGCTTTCGCTCTCCTATTTCAACGAATGGTCCTGCCAGGCCTGGCACCTGTGGGACGAGAGCGAGACGAACGCGTTCGACTGCGCCGCGAAAGCAGCCGACCTTGACGACTCCGACGCGATGGTGCATGCCGTGCTCGCGCGAGTCCATCGCTTCCGGCATCAACACGAGCAAGCCGACCGGCACGTCGCGCGCGCCATGGCTCTGAATCCGAACGACCCCCACGTACTGATTCAAGTTGCCATCGCGACACTGTTCGGCGGTGAACCCGAGGTGGGCTGCGAGCGAGCTCGAAAAGCCGTTCGATTGAATCCGCTCCACCCCGATTGGTACCTCGGAATCGTCGGTTGGAACCTCTTCGCGATGAAACGATACGAAGAGGCCCTTGAGCATCTCGCGAGAGCGGGCGAAACGATCGTCAATTTTGCGGCGTATCGAGCCGCCTGCGCTGCCCTCGCCGGAGACTTGCCGCGAGCGGCCGAGGAGTACCAGGTCTTTCTCGACGAATACCGAGACAAGATCACGTTCGGGCGCGACCCCGAACCGGGCGAGGCGCTTCGATGGGCCGTTCAGGTCGAGCCGTTTCGTCGCGCCCGAGATTCCAAGCACATGCCGAACGCGCTCCGGGATGCCGGCGTCGATGAAGTCGACGTCGAAGAGGCACTCAGATCGCGCGAACGCACCATGGTTCGTCCCGCCGCGATCGCTATGCCGCCCGGCAACCTGTTCCTCAAAGAAGGGAATGTGTGGTCGATCTCGTACGGCGGATCCGGAGCGCGACTCGTGGAGCTGAAGGGCTTCCACGATGTGGTGCGCCTGCTCGCGCAGCCGGGTGACGCGATCCACTGCCTCGAGTTGACCGGCGCGCCGCAGTCGAGCGACTCACCGCTCGAGACGCTCGATGCGGAGGCCCGTCGAGAGTATCGCCGGCGCATCGAGGAGCTCGAGACCGAGCTCGAGCGAGCGGAATCCGATTACGACCCCGGACGATCCGATCGGATCCGCAGCGAGCTCGAGACCGTGATCGGCGAGCTGGCCAAAGCCACCGGCCTGGGAGGGCGCTCTCGCCGGATCGGCGACACGGCCGAACGCGCGAGATCGGCGGTGACGTGGCGCATCCGAAGCGCGATCAAAAAAATCCACGCCGCTCACCCACGCCTCGGCCAGCACCTCTCTAACTCTATTCGTACGGGCAACTTCTGCGTGTACGCGCCCGAGGCGGCGACCGCCTGGGAGCTATGAATCCGCTGCCGCCTCACATTGTGAGGCCGGCCCTCACGCCTTGAAGGGTGGACGTGCGGTTCCCCCGGGAGTCCGAGGGAATCTCGACGCGGCCGAACCGAAGCCTCCTTGGCGAAAGGAATTCACCATGCTTCCCAAAGCCCTCCGACTCCGGCTCTTCGACAGTCTCTCGGTGAAGACGATGCGGTACGTCACGGCGGTGTCCCGACGACACGCGACGGGACTCACGCGGCGAGTCTACGACATGATCGACGAAGACTTCTTCGTCAACGGCTCGCTCACGAGTCGCTCGCGAGTGCCGAATCTGCTCGCCGCGATTTGGACCGGTGGTCGCGAGACCATGCTCGTCGACGATCATCTCGATCGCACCACGAAGGAAGCGATCTGCGCCGTCCTCTCCGACCTGAACGACTGCCCCTACTGTGGCGATATGCTGGTCGGGCTCGTGCACGCGGGCGACAAACATGAAGCAGCGTCGGCGGTTTTGCAGCGCTCCCTCAAAGACATCGACGATCCGGTCCTTCGCGACCGTCTCGCGTGGGTCGAGGCGGTCGGAACGCCGGGGAACACCGACGTTCCCCCGTCTCCGTTTACGTTCGACGAGCTTCCGGA
Source organism: Planctomycetota bacterium (assembly GCA_965223845.1). GTDB lineage: Bacteria > Planctomycetota > UBA8108 > UBA8108 > SXIK01 > CBDCXR01. The sequence continues at coordinate 2,915,761 of CBDCXR010000004.1, forward strand.
AGTCCTCGGGTCGCTGATGGGAATGGCCGACATCAATCGCTTCAGCCATGTGGTCATGGACGGCTCGCCCGTCACCACGCCGCGCGGCTTGAAGGGTGCGGCACTTCGGCTCTTCGGCGTCGAGCTGAAAGCCACGAAAGCGAGCTCCGCCGAGCCAGGCCTCGCTCTCGATCTGCTTCCACCGGCAGAGTTGCCGGAAGACCTCGCCTGGGCGGCGCCGAATCCGCGGATCGCCGACGCCATCGCGCGGTGGACGGCTTCCGTCGAGCGCGAAACGGACGGCGTCATCTCCCAAGCGGTGCGCGACCGCGTCGCGAAGAGCCTAAGCGGCTGGCGGAACGAACAGATGCCGATCAGCCGCGCCTGGGTCGAAGACGAGGTGCGCGGACTCGAAGGAGAGGATCGAGCGATCGCGAGGCTGGCGATCGTGCTCGCGAAAGCTCCGTACCAGGTGTCGGACGACCTCATCGACGAGATCGTCGACGGGGACGAGGCGCGGTTCGTTCGGATCCTCGCGTGGGCCTCCTTCACGGCAGCGCGACGCTTCGTCGCGATCGTCCACGAGACGGTCGAGCCGTCGGCAGTGAGCGAAGAGAAAGTTCACGCGGCTTGAATCACGAGATCGCGATCTCGGCTTTGATCTTCTGCGAAGACGATGACGCGAACGTCCGACCGAGTCCGAACGAAGTGCCGAAGGGGACCTGCGATCTCCTTCGGCACTTCCGCATGAGCACTTGGCCGCACCGCAATCGAAGCGTCTGGATCGCCCGAGTCGGACTGTCAACGTGCGTTGCCGCAGCGTCACAGCCTCTGGTACGATCCCCCCGGCGGTCGAGAATGACTGCTGCGAGGGGAGTGCGCGGAGAATCGTTGAGCGGCGGGACAGCCAGGCTTGCGGCGCTCAGCTGGACTGGACCTCGATCGGGCCGACGGCGGGACACCGAGAATTGCGTTCTCTGCGGATCGACGAGTTTCCGTGTGTCGAAAGGGGGTCGGACTCTCAACATCCTCGAGGCGGACTAAACCTCCTCGATTGCAAGTCGGGGAGAGTCGTGGCCCGCCATTGTACGAGCGATCTCAGGATCATACGTAAGCGCACGAGCCATGGAAAAAAACCATCCACTCGAGCACCTCGGCACGGGACGGACTCCGATCGACGACCGGGAATCGCGGCTCTTTCGGTCGCTCGATATCCGCAACTCAGGGAGTGTCGTCATCGCCGACCTTCTCGAGTCGATCCGTCAGATCGGGTTGAGATCCGACGACGTCCGGCTGCGGCAAACCTACTCGGCGCTGTCTGAATTCAGTCTTCAGGATGAGATCCCGCTCCGGACGTTTTGCGACATCGCGGGTCCGAACATTCTCTTGGTGGAACAGGCGCTTCAGGGAAACGCGGCGATTCCCGACTTCGCAGACTTCTGCGCCGAGCTCGAACGCATCTTCGAAAAAACCAAGGTCATCCAAGCGGGAGACGTCGCGTCCTACATCCCCCAGTTGGCCAAGGTGTCGCCCGATCTCTACGGCGTCGGCCTCTGCACCATCGACGGACAGCGCCACGTCCTCGGCGACGCCGACAAGGGTTTCTCGGTTCAATCGTGCTTCAAGCCGATCACCTACGGCATCGCGCTGGAAGAACACGGAGCCGACTACGTGCACCGGTACGTGGGAAGAGAACCGAGCGGGCTCAACTTCAACGAGTTGGCTCTCGGCGAAGACGGCGAACCTCACAATCCGATGATCAATGCTGGCGCCATCATGTGTTCGTCGATGGTGCGACCCGACCTGGATCTCGCCGAACGATTCGATTTTCTGCTCGATATCTGGGCACGGCTCTGCGGCAACACGAGACCTCAATTCAACAACGCGGTTTACCAGTCGGAACGGAAGACGGCAGATCGGAACTACGCGCTCGGTTACTACATGCGCGAGCACAAGGCTTTCCCCGACGGCTCTGACATGCTCCAAACGCTGGAGTTTTATTTTCAGTCGTGCTCGATCGAGCTCGACGCCGATGCGATGGCCGTGCTGGCGGCGACCCTCGCGAACGGCGGCGTTTGTCCGATTACCGGCGAGCGCGTCTTACGCACCGATACGGTTCGGCATTGCCTCTCCCTGATGGTGTCGTGCGGGATGTACGACTTCTCCGGCGAGTTCGCGTTTTCCGTCGGCCTCCCGGCGAAAAGTGGAGTGGGGGGAGCCATGATCGTCGTCGTCCCCAATCTGATGGGACTCTGTCTGTGGTCGCCCCGACTCGACGAACGCGGAAACCCCGTGCGCGGCATCGAGTTCTGTAAGGAACTCGTCGCGAAATTCAATCTTCACAATTACGACAATCTGACCGGGGTCTCAGAGAAGGCGGATCCGAGAACCCGCCGTGCCGAGCGGAAGGCCAAGATCGGCGAGCTCATCTGGGCAGCGAGTAAGGGCGACCATGGAGCGACGCATCGACTCATCGTGCGCGGGTTCGAGCAGAACGCGTCGGACTACGACCATCGCACGCCCCTCCACTTAGCGTCGGCTGAAGGTCGTGAGCAGGTGGTGCGATACCTGGTCGAGAACGGGGCCGAGATCAACCCGCTCGACCGATGGAACGCGACGCCTCTCGACGACGCGTGTCGATACGGACATCGAAACGTCATCGAATTCCTCCAAGCACATGGCGGCACCCGAGGCCAGCCGGCGAACGACCATGCGCGCGACACGGACGATTCAGTGGATCGCGAGAGGCTGCCCAGCGAACGCGAATCGACTTTGGTCGTCGAGCTCATCTACGCCGCGAGTGAGGGCGATCTCGAAGCCGTGCGTCGACTCGTCGCGCGAGGGGCGCGGCTGGATCACGGAGACTATGACCTTCGGACTCCCCTCCACTTGGCTGCGGCCGAGGGGCACGAGCGCGTCGTCCAGTATCTGATCGACCAAGGAGTTCCGAAAGCGCCGCGGGACCGCTGGGGCGGTACACCGCTCGACGATGCGCGCCGTCATGGCCAGACCCGCGTGGTCCGGCTCCTGGAGAGATAGGGACCGCCGATTCCCGCGGAGCGCCGCCCCGTTCGAGAGAGAATCGTCGAGGAAGCTCTCGACGTCTCCAACTCGGTCCCCCGGCACGCCGTAGACCCGATCGACGAAGTGGTACTCACTTCTCGAGGAACTCGATGACGGTTTCGACGAATCCGTCAGGATCAGGAAGGGAGTTCCGCTCTCTAGGCACGATCGTCGCGAATAGAGAGCGGAACGTCCGAAGAATTCTGTTCGATAGCGCTAACGGCAAATAGCCGAAGAGCTCTCGCATCCGAGGTCATCGTCGTCCGTGGGATCCGCCCCGCATTGCGTCCCCGTGGGCGCAGGTAGGTCCACGCTCCCGACGAACAGGTAGTTCAGCGCGAAAACGGCGTCCGCGAGATTCACTCCGCCACTGTCGTCGGCATCGGCCGCGTCCGCACAGGCGAGCACGTACCCTCGACTGAAGAGATGGTTCAGAGTGAAGATGGCGTCCGCCAAATTCACGCCGCCGTCGGAGTTGGCGTCTCCACGAAGGAATTTTCGGAGTTGGATGTCTCCGATCTCGAACGCCGCGCCGACAAGCTCGAAGGCACCGGCTTCTTCGGGAACGACCAGGCCGGCCTCGCCGCTCACCGAGTTTCGTACACTCTCGCCGAAGCAGATCGCGTCATTCCCGCTGATGCCGCCGTCGGCGAAAACGATTTCGGTATTGCCGGCCAGCGCGCCCTCGCGCACGCGAAACTCGAGCTGCACGACCGGAGGATCGTAGCGGGGAGGGAGAAAGTTCGCCGCGTCGTCGACCGAGGTGAATCGGCCGCAGCAAACGACGTAGCCTTCGTCGGTGCCATTGTTCCCCGGGGTCAGATTATCGTTGTTGACCTCGACGGCGAAATCGTCGATCGCCCGACCGTCCGGGCGCTCCCACAAAAGAGTTCCGCCCACGGCCTCGAGCTGTTCCTCGTCGAAGTCGATCGAGACGGAGAAACCGGAGGTCGGCTGGTTGGAGCTCAAGATGAGCGGAATGATCAACCGGTCCCCCGCCGACGGAACCGCGCCGACGCCAGACAGCTCGAACGTCACGTCGTAGTCGGAGAGATTCGGAACGACCGGCGGGCCCGTCACGCTCCCCGTGAGGCGAACGTTGAAGGAGAGATCACTACTCCGGAGGCTCTCGTTGAGAACCTGGGCCGCGATGACATTCGCCCCCGCGCGGAGCTCCGAAGTCGCCCCTCCTAGGTCGAACGACTGCGGCGTTCCCGCCTCGTGATTGCAGTTCGCAAGCGAGCGGTAGGAGAGGGGCCCCCGATGCATATCGACGTTCGCGACCGCCACGGGAGTGCCGTTGATGTAGGCCACGAAGCCATCGTCGAAGTCCGCGGTCAGAACGAGATTCTCGATGCTGCTCGGATCGTCGATGTTGAAGACTTTGCGAACGTAGACCGAGCTGAAGTTTTCCCTCATGCCCTCGATCGTCGTGGCATCGTCGCCGTCACCGTACCCGATGCCCAGCCGTCCGGTGTTCCAGTCCGAGTCGTCGAATCCGAGCCGAGTCCACTGAGTGGTTCCCGCCGACGGATCCCGAGTCCCCTCGAAGTAGCGCCATTCCTCGCCGAAGTCGAGCAACACCTCTTCGGCGCTAACCCCCGAATGAATCGCCCACGTGAGACACAACGCCCCGACGAGAGACAGAGTTCGCGACATGGCATCCTCCCTTGGATGGAATCCCTAAAGTCGATTTCGCTGGCCGGGCTACTCGACCGGCCCGTCCGAGGCAGATCGCACTTCCAGCCCCGACACGATCGCGACGTCGCGATCGGGTACGAAGCGGATATCGAGCGAACCGTCCTCCACTTGAACCAGAAACTCGCGCTGCCTCGGCACGCCGAAGCCGGCACTCTCCAGCTCGTAGTCGTCGATCGATCGCGCCCCCTCGATGAAAACGTCGAATCGCCTCGGCTCCCGAGTTCCGAGCACGATCTCCGCGAAGTGAAGGGTCACTCGATAACGTCCTCCTTTCACCGGAATGCGGTAGCCGGAGAAATGCGCGCCGCCCGCGAACTGTCGCACCGATCGATGGAGCGCGATTCGATCCGAATCGTCGCCGGCGAGTTGCGGGCGCGCATACGTCTTGCCGCCGTGAAAGAACTGGTCCGCGGCCCATTTCGTGCCGCTCGACTCCTCGAAAGCCGCACCACCCGAGTTCAGGCGGAATGGCACATCGACGTGCCTGCCGGACGAGGATTCACCGTGACTCCGATCGGGAGCACGATCCCGTTCGAGTCCGAGACGTTCGACGAGGTAGGCCGGAGCGTCGGGAAGACGGAGCGCCTCGCGAAGGACGTCCGACGCCTCGGCCTCGCGCCCCGACACGCGGAGCGCCTCGCCCAGGACGGAGAGAACACTCGGATCGGACCGCGCCGTGGCGTCGACCGCCGCCGCAGCACTCGCGAGCGCGCCGGAGACGTCGTTCGGGCTTCGTCCGAAGAGCCGGGACGCCGCGAGCATGGCGAGAGCCGCCGGCTCCGTCGAGCGTGGCGCGGCGCCGTCACCGCGGTGAGATCGCAAGCCCGCGCCCAGTCGGTCCCACTCCGCCTCGAATCGGCCGTCTCTGCCGAGACGATGCTGGAGCGAGGCGAGTCGCGGCAGCAGCCAGCCGCGCGCGCGATTCTCAAGGACCGCGTCGACCCCGGTGGAAAACGCCTCGGCATAGCGACCCAGTCGCTCGAGCGCCCAGACCAAGTCGGCGACGGCTCGGTCGTAACTCGGATCGAGCTCCACCGCGCGGCGAAGGGATCGCAGGCCGGCATCGCTCTCGCCGAGGCGAAGTTGAAGAAGGCCGAGCTCGCGATGGGCTCCGGCGTCCGTCGCATCGAGCTCGACCGCGGCGAGCAGCGAATTAGCTGCTTCGGCCGGGCTGCCGTTCGCCGCCAGCGCCTGAGCCAATACCCGGTACGTCGACGTCCGGGGATCCGATGCGACGGACTCGCGAGCAACCTCGATCGCTTGATCGAACTGCCCTCGAGCGAGAAGGAGCCGACTCAGCTCGTAGCGCAGACGAAGGGATCGATGACGAGGATTTCCGCCCGCGATCTTCGCCGCAGCGCGGTACGTGTCCACCGCTTCGCGGAATCTCCCCCGGCGCTTGAAATGCCGAGCCAGGTGGAAGATCCACCGCGGTTCTTCGGGGCTCACCGCGATCGCGCGCTCAAAGTAATCCTCCGCGCGCGTCCAATCACCCTCCATCTCGTAGGCTGCCCCTAAGAGGCAGAGGGTCGCATCTCGACCCGGATTGAGCTCGTCTGCACGGTGAATGATCGTGAGGGCGTCTCGAATGCCCCCCCCCGACTTCGCGACCTTGAGCAGCGCCGCGCCCAGAGAATGGTGCAGTCGCGCATTGTCGGGAAATCGTGCGATTCCTTCGCGCCCGACGCGCACGGCCTCGTCGTAACGTCCGAGGAGATAGTTAAAGCTGGTCCGCAGCGCGAAGCTGAGTGACGCGTCGGTGCTCTTTCCGATCCATCGGAGTCCCTCTTCGTACTCGCGGTGAAACTTGTAGAACCCCGTCACCCAAGTGACGATCTCGTTCCGGAACTTCGGTTGGTGCTCGAACGCCTCTCCGAAGGTCCGGGCCGTTTCTTTCGGCTCCCCCTTCTCGAAGTAAGCCATCCCGAGGAGCAGCCTCGGTTCGACCGCGTCGGGCCAAATCGTAGTCGCCGCGATGAGCATCTCGACGGCTTCGGAAAGGCGGTCCGATTTCAGCAGTGCCGAGGCACCGCCGAGATAAAACTCGATGTCCGCCCCGAGGAACGGCTCCCCTTCGCTCTTCGAAACGTCGATGAGGCGCTTGTACGCGCTCGCGGCAACCGGCCAGTCCGACGCGCGGCTCGCTTGATAGGCCTCGAGCCAGAGCTCGCCCCATGCCGAGGCAGTTTTGGCCAAAGACGCCCGGGAGCGACCGAGCTCGACGTCGCGCAGAATTCGTGCGGGGACGAGACCGGAATCGAGCCGGAGTGCCTCGTCGAGGTCCTCGAGGGCCGCATCTCCCCGACCTAAAAGACGAAGCCCGCGCGCCCGATGGAGGAACGCCTCCGCCCGTCGCGGATCGACGGCGATCGCATCACCGAGGCGCTTCAGCGCATCTTCGAGGGGAAGCAATCCCTCGCTCGGGAGAAGCGCGCTGCGCCAAACCCGTTCGGCGGACTGCCGCGGCGACGAGTTCGTTTCACTGTGGGCTCGCACCGTCTCGCCCGTCCACGCGTCGAGCGCCATCGCTCCGAGATGGAGCTGCATGACGGCTTCCTCGACTTCACTTCGGTACCTCCGTGCGGTTTCGAGCTCGCGCGAACTGCGATAGTTCCAGACCAGCAGACTCGAAGTGACGGCCAAGAGGACGATCGATGCCGAAAGCACGAGCTGCCGCCGGTTCTGCCAGGCACGACGTAGAATCGACTCCCACGCCGGGGGCACTCTCGCCTCGATGGGGTCTCCTCGAGAGAACCGTCTCAAGTCTTGGCCTAGCGCCTCCGCCGTTCGGTAGCGGTCGCTCGCGCTCTTCGCCATGCACCGCAGGACGATGGTCTCGAGGTCTTTGGGGACTCGAGGACTGATCGAGCGAATTCGCCGCGCGTCACGAGTGATCACTTGGCTGAGAGTGTCCGCGTGGTCCTTCCCGCGAAACGGTGGCTCGCCCGTGAACGTTTCGTACATGGTCGCGCCGAGAGAATAGATATCGGTGCGGTGGTCGATCGGAATCCTTCGGCGCCGCGCCTGCTCCGGGCTCATGTACTGGGGAGTCCCGACGAAGTCGCCCGACTGCGTGAGCGACTCTTGGCCTTCGAGCCGTGCGAGTCCGAAGTCGAGGATTCGCAAGCGTTGCTGCGCGTCGAGAATCAGGTTCGACGGCTTGATATCGCGGTGGATAACACCCTTTCCGTGCGCGTGCTGCAGGCCGTCGGCAACCTCCGCGAAGATTCGAGCCAGACTGCCGAAATAAGAGACGTCGTCCTTTCTCCCAAAGGTCGTGACGCTCTCCGGATCTGCCTCCCTCAATCGCTCGAGGACGCGCGCCAAGGTCTCGCCCTCGACGTATTCCATCGCGAAGTAGGGAGTGTGTTCCTTGAGACCGACGCCGTACACGGGGACGACGTTCGGGTGACTCAGCTTTCCCGCAGTCCGCGCCTCGCGCATGAATCGGCTGAACGCTTTGTCGTCCGCGGCTACGCCGGCAGGGAGGACCTTGAGGGCGACGGCGCGATCCATCGAGTTTTCCCATGCCTCGTACACGACTCCCATACCGCCGCGACCGAGTGGGCGCTGAAGGACGTAGTCTCCGAGAGTGCCCAGCGAGCGATGCGGCGTACCGCCTCCCAGCGCGCCATCGAAAACTCGGAGTTGGTCGACGAGGTCATCGGCAAGATGCGGATAGTCGCGCCGTACGTCCTCCACGCGGATCGCTTCGCCTGCGGTGAGCCTCTCGACGTACTCGGCGAAAACCATCTCGAGCTCGGAAAGTCCGTCGCTCGATCCTCCCGAGATGCCGTCGAACGGATCGGAATCATCGAACATCTTGTTTCTCCGCGCCTTCGAGCCTGCGATCGGGAAGAGTGAGACTCTCGGTATCTCCGAACGCGCTCTTCAGCTGCTTGAGCGCCCGGTAGAGGAGCTGCTTCACCGCGTCCGGTGAGCGCCCCATCCGCCGCGCGACCGCGCTAAAGGACAGGCCGTCTACGCGGGTGAGGAGAATGACTTGCCGGTGGTCGGGGTCGAGCCGAGCGAGGGATTCCTCCAGTCGATCGAAACGCTCGCCCCGCCTGAGCTCGCTGCTCGGCGAAACGAGTTCGTCGGGAACATCCTCCTCGAGTGGCGCCCGACGCTCGCGCGCCGCTCGTCGCGCCGACTCGAGAACGACGTTTTCGGCGATCTTGCCGACCCAGCGAAAGAGGGAGTCTTCCCCGCGCCACTCGAAGCGCTGAATCGACCGAAAGCTGCGAAGGAGCGTTTCCTGGTACACGTCGTCGAACTCGATTCCGAGGGCTAGATACGCATTCACCCGCGAAGCCACGACACCTCGGAAACGGCTCGCCTCCGTCCGCACGAGAAGTTCGAACGACTCGCGGTTTCCCGACTGAGCGGACGTCACGAGCGTTCGGATGTCTTGGGGGGCTTCCATTTGCATCGCGCGTGGACTAGCTCGCCTCGAGATACGTCCGGTGAAGGTTCAGTTCGGCGCGGCTTCGAATCCGCCGCACGCCGGTTGGCTCTCGCACGAGAGCGAATCTCGCGTGGGATCGCGGCCACACGCCGCTGCACCCGGTGCAGGCACCACGCGGCCGTCGAGAAAGAGCCAGTTGAGGGCGAAGATCGGATCGGAGAGCGTCACTCGTCCGTCGTCGTCGACGTCCGCAGCGTCTCTGCAGCCCGGTTCGTCTCCGTCCAGAAACAACCAATTGAGCGTGTACAACGAATCGGAAAGAACGACCTGTCCGTCGCCGTCGGAATCCCCGCGCCGGAAGAGCGGTGAAGCGTCCGGGCGCTCGGTGAGCTTGGCGAGGTACTGCTCGGAGCGCGGGCCGCTCGTCCCGAAGACGACGTAGTCGCCGGCAGAAGTGAGCGCGAGAGATGGACTGCGGTCGACCTTCTCCGTGCCGAACACTTTCTCCCAGACGAGCTCACCCGCGGGATCCGTTCGGACCATGTAGAACTCCGTCGTGTCGAGTTCGCGAAAAATCGTCCATCCGACCGCCACGACCCCGCCGTCGGGAGCCGGGACGACCGAGCAGCCGCGAGCAGTTCCTGCTCCGGCGAACAACTTCTCCCAGACGACGTCGCCCCACTCCGGGCCGGTCCGGAGAACGAACATCGCTTCCGAAGCCGCAAATCCGACGACGACGAATCCGCCGTCCGGCATCTCCCGCACCGCCTTGCCGACGAATGGACGCCCTCGAGGGAACGTGGTCTCGCGCAGGAGCTCCCCCTCGCCGCTGACGAGGACAAGGTAAACACTGTCCCCGCGAGTGCCCGCGAGAATCAGATTCCCGTCGCGCGTCTCCTGGACCGAATTGACGGTGGAGTCCTCGTCGCCATCGTAGACCTCCTCCCAATGAAGGTCGCCGTCGCCGTCTGTCTTGGCGAGATAAGCGCGCCGATCCCGCGGACCATCGATCGCCGTCCGCCCGGCGACGACGTAGCCGCCGTCCGAAGTTTCGACCACGTCGAAGCCGGCGGTTTCCGCCTCCCGTTCGCCGATCCACTCCCACAGGAGCTCGCCGTCGCCGTCCGTCTTGAAGAGCCGCACGGCCAGCAGATCGTCCGCGCGGGGGATCGAGCCGCCGACAATAAAGCCGCCATCCGCGGTCTCGCGGACTCCCGATCCGGGGTAGAGCGGACCGTCGTAAGTCTTGGCCCAGACAATGTTCCCTTCGGAGTCCGTCCGAATTAGCCGCTCGCCGACGGCGATGAAACCCCCGTTCGTCGTGGGCTGCACGGTACCGTCGCCGTGGGAGATCCCGGGGCCGAGCCAGCGCTCCCATTCGACCTCCGGCGGCTCGGCCCCTCGAGCGGGTCCGCCGACGGTGACGAACGAGAGAACAGAGATCAGCCCGATCGAGTACGACCCGTGGCGAAACATCGAGTGCCTCCCCCTCCCGGCGGCCGGAATCCCTTCGAACGTCGCGGAGCCGGGGAACCGGCTCGGCCGAAGACGCCGGAGCTCGCGAGAGCTCCGTCACGCATCATCGTCATGACGACGGCGGCCCGCGGGGAACGAGAAATCTCTTCGCGAACTGCCCGAAGAGCGGGCGGCGCGCTCCGATTCGGCGGCCGGTCGAGTCACCCAATAAAAAAACGTCCCGCGATCGGGCGATGGATCGCTCGATCGCGGGACGCAGCTCACCGGAGCCGGCGGCGTCGGATCGCCTCGGCGGCTACTCTTCGAGGAGCCGCTTCAGCTCGTTCTCGAGCTCTTCGAGCCCGACGCCGATCTTGTGGTACCGGACGTTTCCACTCTTATCGACGAGGAACGTGGTCGGATAGAACCGGACGCCGAACGCCGCGGCCTCGTCGGCGCCGCCCATGAGCACGGTTTGCTTGAGCTCCTTCTCCTTGACGAACTTCTCGACGACGGGTTTCGGATTCTCCCACGTGTGCACCGCGACGACTTCAACTCCCTTAGCCCGGTACTTTTCCCCAAGCTTGCTGAGGTGCGGAGCCTCCGCACGACAAGGTCCTCACCCGTAGCCCCAGAAGTTGAGGATGCTCACCTTGCCCTTTCGCTTGGCGGCGAAGTCGTAGTCGTGGCCCGCGAGGTCGGGAAGCTGGATCGCCGGAGCGGCGCGACCGAGGACTTTCTTGAGCGCAGCCCCCTCGGCCGACGATTCGTAGAGTTGCGCGTAGGCGCGGACGCGACTCTCGAACGCCGCGGCGAGTGGTGCCACCGGCGTGTCCTCGGCCGACTTCGAGAACGTTTCGACGACCTTGGCGAGCTCGTCCGACGACGCGCTGCGGGTATCGAAGGAGGTTCCGATCGTCTCCGCCTTCGCGAGAAGCTCGGCCCACGCGGGAGCGGAATCCCCGGTGTAGGCGACCGAGCTCTTCGCGGCTAGCTTCAGCGTGCGATCGAGAACGACCGGATCGCCTCCGCCCGGCGAAAACTCGAAGCCGGCGTGATGCTCGATCGCGGCGATCACACCGTCCGTCCCGAGAACGTAACGCTCCGAGTATGCTCGGACGGTGGCTTCCTGACCATTGAACGAGAAAACCGTATCCTTCCCGCCCGTAAGCTCGCGCGTGACAACGACCTGATCCCCGGACTTCTCGACCTTCGTCACGAGGTCGGCGGTCGCCCAGCCGACGTTCAAGACGTGGAGCGACTCGGTCGAGCGTGCGCTCGTCCCTTCGGCCGGAAGGGCCGCGAGCGGAAGCGCGAGCGGAAAAAACACGCCGAGCGTGTGGTTCTCGTCGCTCCCCGCGGTCTCGAAGTCGCGCGGCCCGTGGGGACGGAGCACGGTAGAGCCAGCCTTCCGGGACACCGTCCAATGTTCGATCGCCCCCTGCCGGCCGTCCTCATCCTCGAGCACCCGCGCGGTGAGGAGCGGCGTCCGTTCGTTCGCAGAGCTCCCGGTGAGAAGCACCAGTGTCGCGTCGTACTCGACGTTGAGCTCGTTGTCGCCGTGTTTTTGCAGCAGGGTCGCCTTTCCGGCCAGGGTCGCGAGTCGGTCCGGCTTGAGCTCGAGCCCCGGCGCGGCACTCGTCGGCGAGGCGAGGAAGAGTGTGGCCACCACCGCGAGGGCGGCAGCGGCGGTCGACACCGGACGCATAGCAGATTCTCCTTCTGGTAGAGTTCTCGGGGAAACGGGCTCGGCGGCGGCGAACGGCGCACCGACACACCAGCCCCGCAGTGTAACGGGAGAACGCGCGCGGCGGTAACTCGGTTCCCGCTCCGGCGCGGAAAACTGGTATCGTTCGGACGCGGACGACACGTTTGGATCCGTGCTGGCAAGGAGACCACAATGAAGAGGGATGCGGCGGCCGAATTGGCCGGGAAGGTCGCACTCGTCACCGGCGGGAGCCGAGGGATCGGTCGAGCCATCGCTCAAGCCTTCCTCGAACGGGGTGCGAGCGTGGTCATCACGGGCCGTAAGCGCGAGTCGCTCGCCAGCGCTCAGGACGAGCTCCACGGGCTGGGTCTCCGGCAGATTCGGACGATCGAGGCGCACAGCGCCGACCCCGAGGCGATGGCGCGCGTCTTCGACGAAGCCGAGAGCGAGTTCGGAACGGTACAGGTCCTCGTGAACAACGCGGCGACGAATCCGGTGATGACTCCCCTCGCGGAAACCGACCTCACGGTCGTCGACAAGATCCTCGCGACGAACGTGCGGGGATATCTGCTCGCGGCGCAGACCGCGGCCGGACGGCTGCGCGAGCACGGAAAGAGCGGGAGCATCATCAACGTTTCGTCCGTGGCGTCCCGCCGGGGCTGGCCGGGTCTCGGCGCGTACAGCGTCAGCAAGGCGGCCGTCAACATGATGACGGAGGTCCTCGCGGCAGAGCTCGGTCCCGCCGGGATCCGCGTCAACGGGATCGCTCCCGGGCTCGTCAAGACGCGCTTCAGTCAGGCACTCTGGGGCGACGCGGCCGCAGCGGAAGGCGTGACGCAGCGACTCCCGCTCCGTCGACTGGGTGAGCCGACCGATATCGTCGGAGCTGCGGTCTTCCTCGCGTCGGACGCGTCCGCTTACATCACCGGGCAGACTCTCGCCGTCGACGGCGGCATGCTCGTCGTGTGACGCCGCGCGCAACCCCGGCCGGCCGAGCGACGTCACCAGTCGGGGCGAGTCGTTTTCAGCTCGACCGCGAGCTCCGGACGAAGCGCGGCACCACCGCCGACGAACACCGCCGCGGCTCCCGCGGCGAAGAACGGTCCTGCGTCCTCGGCGCGGAGGACGCCTCCGACCGCGAGCGTCTGAACGTTCAAGCCGAGGCGCCGCGAGCACTCCACCGCGCCGCGAACATTGTCGAGCGCTGGCTCGCCGACCCCGCACCCGATGATCCCCGCGCGTTCGTGCCCCGGAAACGCGGGTAGACCGTCGGCCGTGTGCACCCGGCGCGCGACTCCGTTCACGATGACGACTCCGTCCGCGGCGCCGTCCACCGCACGGTAGAAAGCTTCGAGGCGCTTCGGATCCGCGAAGTGACCCGCCTTGATGAGGAGAGGCGTCGACGGGAGCGCGTCGCGAAGCGCAAGCGTGAGCAGTCCGCTCGACTCAGCGCTTTGGTAGATGCTCCCCTCCGCCGAGCAGACATTCGGACAGGAGTAGTTCGCCTCGACGATGTCCGCCCCCGCCGCCGCGGCTCGTCGCGCACAGTCGACGTAGTCCGCGACGAGTGCATCGAATCCGCCGTCACCGGGGGTGCCGACGACGCTCACGATGAGGACTTGGCCCGCACCGAGAGCCGCCTTCGCTCGCCCGACGTCTCGCGCCCACTCTTCGGGTGGCATCGACGGCATCCCGAAGCACACCGACGACGTTGTCCGAAGCGGATCGCGAGGCGCGCGAGCGCTCACGACGAGCGGGACGTCCGCATCCGCGGCTCCGAGCCCCTCGGGAGGGAGGTCGACGTATACCCAGTTCGGCAGCGGATAACAGGGCCGAGCCGCGCTCCGCACCGATTTGTATGTGAGGAGGTCGAATCCCCAACGAGCGTAACGCTCCACCCAGCGCGAGTTGAGGAGGATGCCCGCGGCGATCCCGAATCGGGAGGCGACCGAGAACCCGAAAAAGTCCTTTCGCGGCGTCTCCGGGACAGAGGGCGCCTCATCGGGAAGCTGCGGTCCGTTCTTGTAGTTCCAGAGGTAGCTGCGATCTCGCCGGTAGGAATTGGGCATCGAGCTGGGAGCTACGCGGCGGGTTCGGGCGTTTCGGTACTCGCTCCCGTTCCCTCTCGAGTCCTCCCCCCGCAGGGTTCGGGGACAGGGAATGGGAACGGGAACAGGTACTGGTACGGGAACCTACTTATGGGGCCGGTGACAGCCGCCACAGCTCTTGCGGACGACTCCGGCCTGCGCCTTCGCGGCCGATTTCTTCTTCGACTTGATCGCGGCCGCCAGCTTCGTGAGGTTTTCCGTGTACTTCTTACACTGAGCCTTCCACGAGGCGACTTCACCCTTCCGCGGCTTCGACTTCGTCATCTCTTTCGAGAGAAAGAGCATCACGTTCGCCTGCGCGAGCGCTCGCTCCCAGGCTTCGTCGTCGGGTTCCTCGAGGAGGGCCTGCGTCCCGGCGAAGAGACCCGCCTTCCCTTTATTGACGACGACCATGACATCGTGAGCGGTCAGAGTCGGCTCGGCGGCGGCCGCCGTTCCCCCGGCGGTACTCGTCCATGCGGATTCGACGAATACAGCGGCGAGGGCGATCACCGCTACGATCGGCGCGGCTGCGAACCAGCTCTTCGAACATCTGCTCATGAAGTCTCTCCCTAGCGTTTTCGCGTCCCTCGATGCATCGCCATCCGGCCGTTCCGACGCGGAACGGGCCGCGGTGGTTCTGTTTCGACCCAATCCGGCCCCACCCATCCTACACAAACTTCACGGTTCGCGTAGCGAACGGCGGGCGGAACCGGGTGCGAATCGTCATGATTCGCCGAGGCGCGCATCCGAGGGCGGTGTCCGAACGACCATGAGTCGCACTTCGGTCATGTCTTCCATCGCCCAGCGCACGCCCTCGCGACCGAGTCCGCTATCCTTCACCCCGCCGTAGGGCATCGCATCCGCGCGCCAGGAAGGAACGTCGCCGATGACGACTCCGCCGACGTCGAGTCGATCCCAAGCGCGGTGGGCGCGGTACAGATCTCGCGTGAAGACTCCGGTCTGAAGTCCGAAGGTGCTGTCGTTCACCTCCGCGAGCGCGGCATCGAAGTCGCGGAACGAGGAGAGCACGGCGACCGGTCCGAACGCCTCGGCGGTACAGATTTTCTGATCGCGCGGCACGTTCTCGAGCAGCGTCGCCTCGAGCATGGCGCCCTCTCTCACACCACCGCAGAGTACCGTTCCACCGGCGCCCTCGGCCGCGCGGATCCACTCCTCGAGGCGAGTCGCCTCGCGCTCCGAGATGAGAGGACCGATGAACGTTTCGGGGTCCTTCGGGTCGCCCATCCTGAGTTTCTTCGTGGCCGCGACGAGCCGGGCTCTCAGATCCCCGTAGATCCGTTCGTGCGCGAGGATGCGCTGAACGCCGATGCAGCTCTGTCCGGACTGGTAGAACGCGCCAAAGACGATCCGATCGACCGCGTCGCTGAGGTCGGTGTCCTCGTCGACGATGCAGGCCGCGTTTCCACCGAGCTCGAGGACGACTTTTTTTCGCCCGGCTTTCGCCTTCAATTCCCAGCCGACCGACGGTGACCCAGTGAAACTGAGGAGCTTGAGTCGCTCGTCCTCGGTGAAGAGACGCGCTCCGCCTCGACGGCACGGAAGAATCGAGAACGCCCCTGGTGGGAGGTCCGTCTCGGCAAGGATCTCACCGATGATGAGCGCGCCGAGCGGAGTCGCGCTCGCCGGCTTGAGCACGAACGGGCAGCCGACCGCCAGAGCCGGCGCGATCTTGTGCGCGGCGAGATTGAGGGGGAAATTGAACGGGGAGATGAACGAACAGGGCCCCACCGGCACGCGCTTCCAGAGTCCGATGTACCCCTCCGTACGCGGAGTACGATCGAGGGGAAGCACCTCGCCCACAATCCGGACCGACTCTTCGGCGGCGATGCGAAAGGTATCGATCAGGCGGCCGACTTCTCCGCGGCTGTCCTTGATCGGCTTACCCGCCTCGATGCAGAGTGTGACCGCGAGCTCCTCGGAGCGCTCCTCGAAGCGGCGCACGCAGTGTTCGAGGGCCGACTGACGACGATGCGCCGGAAGGCGTGCCATCGGTTCGGACGCGTCGACCGCGAGTGCAATCGCCCGATCGATCGCGGCTTCGTCGGCGAGCGCGACGCGAGTCGCGAGACGCCCCGAGTACTTGTCGATCACCTCGAGGTCGCGATTCGGGGAGCAGGCCTCGCCTCCCAGGTAGTAGGGATAAGATTCGCGGAGCATCAGTTTCTCCTGGCGAGCTCAGCTCAAAGCGTGACCGAAAAACGAGAGAGGCGCTGCTGCTTCCCGTAGTTGCCGGTGACGTCCACCATATCGCCGTGATGTCCCTTGCCGTACCGCCGGAGCCATTCCTGCGTGCGGTAGAAGTAGGCCTCGAACTCCGTCGGGCTCATTTCGCGCGCAGCGTAGTCTGCCCGCTGAACCGTGAAGATCCGACACAGCGGGTCCCCGGCCGAGATCCGGACGTGATCGCGACCGGCGTCGAGTTCGATCACGCAGTGCCAAGGATAGGACGCGGGATACCAGTCAGTATCGACGAGCGCGGAGATCACGCGGAACGGTCGCGAAAGATTGGGAATGTCCGCAAAGAAGAGAAGCTCGTTGTCGCCGGTCGCAAGAAAGAGATACGTCGAGATCTTGACCTGATTTCGGATCTCTTCGTAGACCTCGGGCGAAATCGCGTGCGGCAAGGTTTGGTCCTTGTCCCAGAACCAGGCGTTGCGCTGAACGAGCGGAGCTCCTTCGCCGTCGTCCGTCTCGGCCTCGGGCGCTGCGTACGCCCAATCGCTTTCGAGGTCGACTGGCGACTCGATGCGCCACCCCCCGTCGGAGCTCCGGTGGAAGTCCATGTCGAACGCCGCCGAGACGTCCCAGCCAAACGCGTTCGCCGCGCGCACGGGCGGACACTCCTCGGGCCAGCCGCGGCCGGGACCACGCTTCTCGTAGACCGCACGCGCCGGAGTCGGCGCGGGGACTTCGGCCGAAAATCGATAAAACCTGAGCATGTCAACCGGGCTCCTCCCGGAGCGACTCTAACCCGGAGCTCTCACCAGATTCCACTCCGGCGGCCCACCCGCGCGCTCGCCTGAACGTCTCGCCGCACGCCGCCGGGATTCATTCGACGCGCCACCACCCGACCTTCAGATACTGGCTCTCGGGGCAGTTCGCCATCACCGGATGATCGGCGCCCGCACCGGAAGATCCGAGCGATTGCAGCCGTCGATTCTCCCGGTGCGCCGCTCCGATCACGAGCTGCTCGAAGCGATCGGCGTCGAGCGCTCCCGAGCAGGAACACGTGACGAAGAGACCGCCCGGCGCGGTGACCGAGAGGGCGAGCCGATTGAGATCACGGTAGCGCTTCGCCCCCTCCTCGATCTCGCTTCGTCCCGCGATGAACTTCGGCGGATCGACCACGACGGTCTCGAACGTCCGCCCGTTCCGCTGCATCTGACGGAGGTAAGAAAATGCGTCCGAGTGCACCCATTTCGCTCGCACCTGATTGAGATTCGCGTTGTGTCGCGCCTGGTCGATGGCGAGCTCGTCGAGATCGACTCCGACGACCTCGCGGGCGCCGCCATGCACGAGGGCGGAGATAGCGAACCCACCGGTGTAGCAGCACACGTCGAGCACGCTCCGCCCGCGCGCGAGCTCGGCGAAGCGGCGCCGATTCTCGCGTTGATCGCAAAAGAACCCGGTCTTGTGACCGCGCTCGAAATCGACCGCGAAACGGACGCCGTGCTCGCGGATCCGGAGCGCACGAACCGTCGGCGCGACGGGCGCGGGATCGAATCCCTCGCGGGATCGTACCTTGGCGTCGACGTGGACGAAGTGACGCGTCGTGCCGAGCTTCGCGTGGAGAAACGGCATCCACTCCTCGACGCGCCGGTGGACACCGAGGCTGAAGACCTCGACGCTGAGGAGATCCGCGAATCGATCGACGACGAGCCCGCTGAGGCCGTCGCCTTCAGAATGGACGACGCGATAGGCGTCGGTGACTTCATCGAGCTTGAGGAGGTCGCGACGGAGCGCAGCGGCTCTCGCAAGAACGTTGCGAAAAAACGCGGTGTCGACCGGGGACTCGCCGAGCGCGAGCATCCGCAGTCGAATCTCCGAACGCGGGTTGTAGAACGCCGAGCCGAACCGCTCACCCGAGCGCCCGTAGACGTTCACGATGTCCCCAGGGGCCGCTCCTGGAGACACGCGCCCCACCATTCGTCGATAGACGAACGGATGGTAGGTGTGAGCGCGCAGCTGGACCCAGGGCTCGATCCACTCCGGGCGCGGATCGGCCGGGGCCGGCGGTGAGGGCGCATCGGCGGTGCGCCGCGCCGCGCTGCGACGGATGCGCGGCTCGAACCGCGACTCACGGTCGATCGGACGACGCGGACGGTCGCCGGGACGCGCGGCGTGCGGACGCGATCGGCGGTCCTCGGTTCGCGATCCGCCTCGCGCGGGTCGCCGTCTCTCGGGTTGGTGCTGCGGACTGTCCGTCACCGCGGCCGTCTCTCTCGAACTCCCACCAAAAAAACAGGAGGCAGCACCGTCGACCCACGTTCCGACGTCGCGGTGCTACCTCCCGGGAGAATTCGCTTCTCCCTTCTCTCTTTCTATCAGAAGCCAACGTACCGCGTCTCGGCGATCCGCAAAAGAAGCGTTTTCCACGGTTTCTCGCTGCGATCTCCGCGCGGTGGCAAACATGAGGCGATCAAGTCCGCGACGCCGTCTCGAAACTAAGGGCGTCCCGGAGAATCTCGAGCACCGACTCGACCCACACTTCCGAGCTGTTCAGCGAAGGCACGAGTCGCAGCTCCTCGCCGCCGGCCGCGAGAAAGTCCTCTCGCGCTCGCATCTCGAGCTCCTCGAGAGTCTCGAGGCAGTCGGCTGTGAACGCGGGCGAGAGCACCGCGACCTTCTTCACCCCTTCGCGCGGCATCGCAGTGATCCGCTCGTCGGTGTACGGCCGAATCCAAGGATCCCGTCCGAGTCGAGACTGAAACGCGACCTCCCAAGCATCATCCGCGAGTTCGAGCGCGGCGGCGAGCGCGCGCGACGTGGCAAAACACTGCGCGCGGTAACAGTTCCGATTCGCCTGAACGAGCGCCTCGCAGCAATCCGCCCGCTGGAGGCAGTGCCGGCCGCCCGTCGCGTCGCTCTTCGTGCAGTGACGTTCGGGAAGCCCGTGGTAGCTGAGGAGGATCCGATCGGGACGAGCCTCCTCGATCACGGGGCGAGCGATCGCTGCGAACGCGCGAATGAACGCGGGGTGATCGTAGTACGGCGGAACGACGCTGAGGGCCGGAACGTCCCACGCCGCGCGGGCTTGGTTCCAAAGGTGCTCGACCGCCGATCCCCAGGCCGAGGATGAGTTGTGCGGAAAGAGCGGAAACACCGCGATTCGGTCGATCCCCGCCTCGCGCAGGCGCGCGAGCGCCGACCCGATCGACGGGTTTTGGTAGCGCATCCCAAGCTCGACCGGAATGTCGGGACCGAGGCGCTCGCGAAGCTTCGCGCAGAGATCGAGGCCGTGAAAGAGGAGGGGAGAGCCGCGTTCGGTCCAGACCTTCGAGTACGCCTCCGCCGACGCCCGCGGGCGGAAGGGAAGGATAAATAGGTTCAGGATGAGCGCGCGCTTGACCGCCCCGATGTCGAGCACGCGAGGGTCGGAGAGAAACTCGCGCAGGTAGCGCCGGACCTCGGGCACGCGCGGCGCGTCCGGGGTCCCGAGATTGATGACGAGGAGTCCCCAGCGATCGGTCGCCCGTCCGTCCACTCTGTCTTGCCGAAGCCTCTTCCTGCGACTCTCGCGACCGGGACCCGGTTCGTTCGACGCCGTCGGCCGGGTCGCCGCGGGCCGCGATCCTACCAGGATCGTTCCGGAAGGGGTAGCTCGCCCGGCGGACGAGGTCTCCCGTTCTCGAGTGAGCCGATTTCGGGTCGACCGCGCCGTAACAAATCGCGACGCTCGCTGGAGAAGTGCGCCGAACGGGGTAAGATCGGCGCGCATGAAAACGGTGATCATCGGGGCTCGTCGGCGCCGGCAGGGTACCGGCCCGTTCGTCGCTCGGGCGTTCGCGGCCGCCGGAGCGGAGGTGACGGCGGTCGTCGGTTCGACTTCCGCCAACGCCAGGACGGCCGCGCAAGAGCTCGAGAAGGACGCGGGGATCCGCGCGCGCAGCTACGGCGATGTCGAGGCGGCGCTGGCCGCCGAGCGGCCGGACGCTGTCGCCGTTTGCTCGCCTCTCGAACTTCACGCCGCCCACCTCGAAAATGCCCTAACCCACTCCTGTCACTGCCTTTGCGAAAAACCCCTCCAGTGGTTCGACGGAGGAGATCTTCTCTCGAGGACCCGCAGCGTGGTCTCGGGATTCAGGAGCGCGGGGCTCCACCTAGACGTCCTCACGCAGTGGCCGTATACTCTTCCCGCCTTCGACGAGCTCTATCCCGGCGCGAGGAGCGAAAAGCTCGCGAGCTTCGCGATGCACCTCGGGCCGATCACGAGCGGAGCGGCGATGGTGATCGACGCTGCGCCCCACCCGCTCAGCCTTCTCTACGCCCTCGCGGGAGGCGGAACGATTGTGGACACCGACGCGAAATATTTGGATGAAGCAAAATCGGAATTGTGTTTAGATTTTCGCTACTCATACGCTGACGGCGAGGCGGATGTGCGACTCCGCTGCACGACGACGGCCCAGCCGCCCCGACCTGCCTCGTACGCCATAAACGGCCGCCCGGTCGAGCGCCGCATCCGGCTCCCGGAGTACGCGATCGAGCTCGAGGCCGCCGGACGACGAGTCGACGTCAGTGACCCGCTTTTCGGTTTGGTCCGCGATTTCGTGAAGAATGTGGAGACGAGCGCCCCGGTCGACGAGGATCGGCTGGTCAGTGGCGTCGGGGGGCTCGGAGTTCTTTACGAGGCGGCCCGGAAGGCGGAATCACGGAGAATCGAAGCCGAAGAGAACAGGTAGCGTCGTTCCCTCTGGTGGACGGATCGCGGGACCTTCGAAGCACGAGGCCCCGCGGTGCGGGTTCGACCGCGGCGCGGCGATTGAGGACGTAGTTCATCCATGAGCAAGATCATCCCGGTCAAGGTGCTCAACTCGGGCGGCGATCCCGGCGACGACCAGAGCCCCGACGCGGCGGCAAACGGCGCCGCCGACGGCCCCCAGCCCGTCTCACCGACGGGCGGAGAGCGGCACGTCGAGCTGTCGAGGATCCACGATTTCGCGAGCAAGCTCCTCCAGCCCGAGATCTTCCCGCGCGTGCGCGAGTACGTCCGCTGGCAGGCGCGTATGCGCGGTGCCGACCTCGGAGGCGACGCGACGATTCGCGACGAGAAGAGCGTCGCCCGCGTTCCGGAGTTCGCGCCGGTGTCGATCAACCTCGACATCACGACCGCGTGCAACTACGCGTGCGACCACTGCGTCGACATGGACATCCTCAACCAGCCCATCAAGTACGACCACCAGAAGCTGCTCGACAGCCTCGAGCTGATGGCGGGGAAAGGGCTGCGGTCGGTAATCGTCATCGGCGGCGGCGAGCCGACGGTCTACCCGAAGTTCGGCGAAACCATCCGGTTCATGAAGGCGCTCGGCCTACAGATCGCCGTCGTTTCCAACGGCTCCGGGATGAAGAAGATCGCGGAGGTCGCCGACTGCCTCGACGAAGCGGACTGGATCCGGCTCTCACTCGACAGCGCGAGCGACGACGTCTTCCAGCGAATGCACAAGCCGAAGCGTCCGATCTCGCTCGACGAAATCTGCGAAGGCGTCGCGGAGATCAAGCAGTCCCCGACGCGCTTCCAAATCGGCTTCTCGTTCATCATCACGTGGAAGGGCGCGTTCATCAACGATACGAACATCGTCGAGAACATCGGTGAGATCGTCGAAGGTGCCGAGCGCGCGCGTCGGTACAAGTTCGATTACATCTCCTACAAGCCCTTTCTCACGCGGGCGCCGAGCAACAACGCCGAAATCGTCGATCTCACCGAGGCGAAGCACACGAACTTCGACGCGATCGTCGCGCGCATTCGCGCGTCCGTCGACGAGGCGAAAAAACGCGAAACGGACGAGTTCAGCGTCTACGAGGCGACGAACCTGAAAGTTCTCGAGAATCGAAGCTACCGGAATTACACGGAGCAGCCGCACAACTGCCACATGCAGTTCTTCCGCCAGGTGCTGAGCCCGCTCGGCATGTACAACTGCCCGGTCTACCGGAACCAAGGCCACGGCTTCCTCGGAACGAAGGAAGCCTACGCCGACCCACCGACTTTCGACGACACACGCGCGAAGACGGCGGGCCTCATCGGCTCGTTCGACGCGACGCACGAATGTAGCGAAGTGACGTGCCTCTACAATCACGTCAACTGGTGGTTGGAGGACCTCGTGCGGAACCCGGAAAAGCTCGACGGGATCGAGCCCTCACCCGTCGGCTCCCTCCCGGACTATTTCCTGTAGGCGCTGGGTTTTCGCCGGCAGACGCGGGACGCGCTACGAGAGCAGCGGCGAGTTCTGCAGCTCGCGGAGCATGTCGGTCGTCGAGTGGTCCTTCGGATCGCCCACGATGGCGACGCGCCCGCCGTAGCCTTCGACCACCACGCGCTCGGGAATCCTCTCGAGGGTGTAGTCCGTCCCCTTCGTGTGGACGTCCGGTCGGAGCACTCCGAGAATCTCCGCCGGAGTTCGCTCGTCGAGAGGCACCACGTAATCGACGCATTCGAGCGCGGCTAGGATCTCGTAGCGCTCGACGTCCGGATTCACGGGACGACGGTTCGGCTTGATCGCTCGCATAGACTCGTCGGTATTCACCGCGAGCACGAGGCGGTCGCCCAGCGCGCGCGCGGCCGTGAGGTAGCGGATGTGGCCGACGTGAAGGAGCTCGAAGCATCCGTTCGCGAACACGATGACCTCATCTCGAGCGCGGTGCTCGTCGAGTCGGGCGGCGAGCGCGTGCCGGTCGAGGAAGATCTTCCCTCGCACCGCCGGCGCCACCGAAGAGAGAAACGTCTTCGGGTCCATCGTTCTCCGGGGTCCCTCCTGCTTCACTTCCGGTCAGTTCACCGCGGCTGAGCCGCCGCCCGGCACGGCCGGGGCGAGCGCATTATAGCTCGAGTCGAGCCGCGCATCAGCGCGGCCAAGGCGCGAGGAGGGGACGGCTTGGGCTGCGAATGGCCGGTGGTCTCGGGCAGGGCATCGCCCCCCGGATCGCCCGGCCGTTCGACCTCCCCCAGCGAAAACTCCCTCACAGACGTCACACCCGTTCAGAGAATGCGACGCGATCTCGGGCTTCAGGTCGCTCGCCCCCTCGGCGCGAGCGACGTCGAGTATAGGCGGCCGAGGGATGGACGGTCAAACGGAGCGGCCGGACGGGGCCTTTGCGCCTTCTATCACAGCGCGAAAATCACGCGAAACAGAGAGACCGACTGCACCGAACGAGGTACCATGGATCCTGGCCCGAAGTGTGGATCGAGGGTGTTTTAAGGAGCGGGCGGCCACGCGCGGTCGTTCGATCGGGTCCCACGGTACGCTCGTACCGAGCCAAGGCGCTCGCGGCGAGCCGGGTAATGATCGTCGACTTTCGTGTACTCGCACGCGCGACGCCCCTTTCTAGTTCGACCGATTCGTATCGGATCGAACGGGCGCGCGGGCGCGTCCATCGGACGGAGCGAGTCGCCTCGGACCGACGACGGCAGGAACGTCGACGGCGGGAATGTCGACGGCAAGGACTCAGACGGACGGAATTCGCCGGGAGGTTTAGTGTGTACGCCAACCGTTTCACTCTTCGTCTATTTGTACTGACGCTCGGCCTGCTCACCGCGGGCACGACGCGCGGCGCGGACTTCGCGATCACCGAGTTCATGGCGGTGAACCGCGACGTGCTCGAGGACGAGGACGGGGACTACAGCGACTGGGTCGAAGTCTACAACACGACGGATTCCGTCAAGAGTCTCGCCGGCTGGCATCTGACCGACGATCCGATGCGCCTCGACAAGTGGGCGTTTCCCGAAGTCGAGCTTGGACCGGGCGAGTTTCTCCTCGTGTTCGCATCGAGCAAGAACCGCCAAGATCCTTCGACCGAGCTCCACACCAACTTCCGGCTCGAGAAAGAC
The DNA here is from genome assembly GCA_965223845.1 of Planctomycetota bacterium. Taxonomy (GTDB): domain Bacteria; phylum Planctomycetota; class UBA8108; order UBA8108; family SXIK01; genus CBDCXR01. The sequence goes on from CBDCXR010000004.1 coordinate 2,940,225, forward strand.
GGGGAGTTCCTCGCGCTCGTCGAGCCGGACGCGGCCACGGTCGCGTCGGAGTTCACCGAGTTCCCGAAGCAGGTCCCGTACGCGTCGTACGGGTTTTCGATGGGGACGACCACGAGCTTCTTCGGGCTCGGCACCGAAGCGGCCTACCACGTACCGACGTCGGATGTCCTCGGTGATCAGTGGGTCGCCCCGGAGTTCGGCGACGGCGAGTGGCCGCGCGGACCGCTTCCCATCGGATACGACCGGAAGTCGCGGCCGAGCTTCACTCCGTTCATCGCGACCGACATCCAGGAGCTCATGGATCGCGTCAGTTCGTCGGCCTACGTGCGGATCGCGTTCGACCTCCCGGCCGACGCGAGCTTCGACTCGCTCCTCCTCACCGCACGATTCGAGGACGCGATGGCCGTCTATCTCAACGGCGAGGAAATCCTCCGAGAGAACACCGAAGAGGGTCCCCTCACCTGGGAGAGTCAGGCCGACCGATCGCGGACCGACGCCGTGGCCCTCACGCCCGTTCAGTACGACCTCGCCCCCCACGCGGCGAAGCTCGTCGCCGGAACGAACATCGTCGCGATCCACGGCATCAACCGCAGCGCGTCGAACAGCGATTTCTTTCTCGAACCTGCACTCGAGGGAATCACGTTCGAAGGCGTCGCCGAACGGGGTTCCTACTTCACGTCGCCCAGTCCCGGCTGGTTGAACGGAACCGGCGTCGCGGCGATCGCTCCCGAGCCCACGTTTTCTCGGGCGAGCGGCGCGTTCGTCGGGAGCTTCGAGCTCGTCCTCGAAACGGACGCCGAGGGAGGCGAGATCCGTTACACGACCGACGGCAGCGATCCGATCGCGAACTCGACGCTCTACTCCGGGCCGATCACGATCGAGGACGCGGGCGAAGTGAGGGCGCGGGTGTATCTCGCCGATCACCTCCCGAGCCCGATCGTCTCGAGCAGCTACCTCGAGCTCCACGAGGCCGTCGCCGAGAACTCGTCCAATCTGCCGATCTTGATCGTCGACACCTTCCGAGGCGGCATTCAGGACGGAGCGCTCACCCCGGGCCACGCCCTCATGATCGACCTCGACGCCGAATCGGGCCGCGCGAAGCTGACCGACGCCGCCTCGCTGAGCCATTTCATCGGCATCAAGAAACGAGGCTCGAGCTCGCTCGGATTCCCGAAGAACAACTACGCGATGGAGCTCTGGGACGAGAATCGCGAGGACACGGACGAGTCGGTCCTCGGCATGGCGCCCGAGTCGGACTGGATTCTCCACGGTCCCTACAGCGACAAATCGCTGATGCGAAACCAGCTGACGTACGAGTGGAGCAACCAGATCGGCCAGTGGGCGGTGAAGACACGCTTCATCGAGCTCTACTTGAACGTGAACGGCGGCGAGGTCGCGGCGAACGACTACCACGGCGTCTACGTGTTCATGGAGAAGATCAAACGCGGAGAGGATCGCCTCGACATCGCGTCGCAAGATGAACGCGCGAGCACGGAGCCGGAGATCACGGGCGGCTACATCTTCAAGAACGACCGACCGGACCCGGGCGATCAGGGATTCCGAACGAGTCGACTCACTCTCCGCTGGGTCTACCCGAAGGAACGCGAGGTCACGGCGGCCCAGCGCGCGTACGTGAACTCGTACTTTCGCGACTTTGAAGCCGCGCTCTACGGACCGGACTTCGCCGACCCCGAAGTCGGCTACCGGAAGTACATCGACACGACTTCGTTCATCGACCAGCACCTCCTCGTCGAGCTCTGCAAGAACATCGACGGCTACCGCCTGAGTACCTTCATGTTCAAGGATCGCGAAGGAAAGCTGAAGATGGGGCCGGCGTGGGACTACAACCTGAGCCTCAGGAACGCGAACTACAACAACGGCTCCACGCCGACGGGTTGGTACTGGAGCATCTACGAGAACAGCATTCAGGAGTATCCGTGGTACGCACGGCTCTTCGACGACCCGGCGTTCAGTCAAGAGTACGCCGCGCGCTGGCTCGAGCTCCGCGGCGAGCACTGGACGAACGACTACCTCATCGGCACGGTCGACCGAAACACCGAGCTGCTCCAGGAGTCGTCCGTGCGCAACTTTCAGCGCTGGCGCATCCTCGGAAGCTACGTCTGGCCGAATCCGAATCCGCTCGCGCGGACGTTCAATCAGGAAGTCGACCTGATGAAGGAGTGGTTGGTCGCGCGGCTCCGCTGGATGGACTCGCAGCTCGTCCCGCCGCCTCTTCTCAGTCACCCGGGCGGCGTCGTCGAGCCGGGTTTCGAGCTGACGATCACTTCGCCGGGTGGGGACATCTACTACACGCTCGACGGAACGGATCCGCGCGGCTCGAATCGCGAGCCGAGCGAGAGCGCGATCCTCTACACCGGCGCTCTCACGATCAACGAGAACACGGTCGTTCGCGCCCGCGTGAAGCTCGGCGATCTCTGGAGCGGCCGCATGGCCGAAGGTGGCTACTTGACGGAGTTCCCGACCGTCGTCGTCTCCGAGTTCATGTATCACCCGGCACCGCCGGACGAGGGGAGTCCGTATTCCAAGTCGGACTTCGAGTTCATCGAAGTTCAAAACGTCGGCTCAGAGGCGATCTCGCTCGCAGGACTCAAGTTCGGCGTACGCCCGGTGACGTTCGAGTTCCCCGATGTCGAGCTCCCGGCCGGTGGGTTCGGAGTCATCGCCAGGAACCCCGACGCCTTTCGGTCGCGCTACGGTGACGGCGCGACGATTCTCGGCGAGTTCGAGCGCGGGTCGCTCAGCGACTCGGGCGAGCCCTTCGAGCTCGAGTTCACCGGCGTGTTCATCGCCGAGTTTACCTACGACGACGAATGGTATCCCGAGACGGATGGCGGCGGCTATTCGCTCTCGCTGAAGAATCCGCTGGCGGCGCTCGGCCAAGACCTGAACGACCGAGAGCTCTGGAAAGCGAGCTCGGTCGAGCACGGCACGCCGGGCCTCCCCGATAGCGGTGAAGAACCGGCGGGCCTTCAGCGACCCAACGACTTCAACCAGGATGGGAAGCTCAACGTCACGGACGCGATCTCGCTCCTCGGACGCCTCTTCGGCTCGAGCACGGCGCCGCTCCCCTGCAGCGGCGCGTCGATCGATTCCGGAGGAAACCTCGCGGTCTTCGATGCGAACGGCGACGGCGGCGTGAACCTGAGCGACGCGGTGTACTCGCTCCAGTACATGTTCGGGCGCGGTGCGCCGCACGCACTCGGGCGCGATTGCGTTCGGGTTGGCGGCTGCCCGGACGTCTGCACGGAGTAAGCGGGGGTCGGACGGCGGCAGTACCGGTGGCGAACTCGACGGCGAATGCCGGGGTTCGCCGCCGGTATTCGTCGTTCGAGGGGGAGCCTCCAAGACTCGATCGGTCACGAGGCGAAGAGAAAAACGTGAGCCGGAGGGAAGGCACATTGACGAGGACGGCGAACCGCGCGGCAGTTTGGGGGATGTTCGTCGCAGTCGGGCTCGCGACGATCTCGAGCGCGTCGGCGCAAATCATCGTCACCGAGCTGATGGCGTCGAATCTCACCGTTCACACGGATGAGGACGGCGACTACTCCGACTGGGCGGAGTTTTACAACCCGACCGCCGTCGACGTCGACCTGAGCGGTTGGTACCTGACCGACGACGCCCTCCACCTCGACAAGTGGCGGTTCCCCGATGGCGTGACCCTCCCCGCCGGCGAGTTCCTCCTCGTGTACGCGTCGGACAAGGACAAGCGCGATCCCGGAAGCCCGCTCCACACGAACTTTCAACTCGAGACGGACGGGGAGTACTTCGCGCTCGTCGAACCGGACGGCGTGAGCGTCGCCTTCGACTTCGGCGCGGCCTTCCCGCCCCAAGTGACCGACTACTCCTACGGTCTTTCGCAGGGCGCATCCATTTTCACACTCGTCGACACGGCCGACGACGCGCGCGCGTTCGTGCCGTCGGGGAGCGGGCTAGGCACGCAGTGGCGTCAGATCGGCTTCAACGACGCGGGCTGGAAATCCGGTCGCACCGGCGTGGGCTACGAATCGGGAAGCGGCTACGAGAGTCAAATCCGCTTGGATGTTCAAGCGGAGATGCAGGACGAGAATACTACGACGTACATTCGCATCCCGTTTCGAATCGATGACGCTTCGTCGGTCTCCTCGCTCCGCTTTCGAATGAAGTACGACGATGGCTACGCGGCGTTCCTGAACGGGAATCTCATCGCCTCTCGGAACGCGCCGTCGACTCTCGGCTGGAACTCATCCGCGTCGAGCCTGCACGACGACAGCGCTGCGGTGGTCTTTGAGGAAGCGCCCGTTCCCGGCGCGGCCGCGCACCTCCGCGACGGCGAGAACGTCCTCGCAATCCACGGCCTAAACGACAATCTCGGCAGCTCCGATTTCTTGATTCTGCCCGAGCTCGAAGGTGTCAACGTAGGTGAGCTCGATCTCGAGTCGCGGCACTATTTCGACGAACCGTCACCCGGCGTCCCCAACTTCACCGGAGCGTCTGCGGTGAGTGCCGTCCCGACGATCTCCGAGCCGAGCGGCACGAAAACGAGCAGTTTCAACGTCGCCCTCGACGTCGCCGACGGCGCGGCGACGATCCGCTACACGACGAACGGAAACGAGCCGACGGCGTCGTCGACGCGGTATACGGGCCCGATCTCGATCAGCCAGACGACCCAACTGAACGTGAAGTCGTTTACGCCCGACGCGCTTCCGAGCCCCACCGTCACGGCGAACTACATCTTTCTCGCGAGCAGCGTGCGGAGCGTGACGTCGAACCTTCCGATCGTCTACATCGACACGTTCGGGGACGGGATCGGTAGCAGCAGCCAGACCTCAGCCTACGCGAGCATCGTCGACGTCGATCCCGCAACCGGCCGCGCGCGCATCACGGATCCGCCGAGCTTTCAGCATTTCGTCGGCATGAAGCAGCGCGGATCGAGCTCGAGCGGGTTCGCGAAGAAACAGTGGGCCTTCGAGATTTGGAACGCACCGCATGGAAACGACGAGGACGCGCCGCTCCTCGACATGCCTCCGGAATCCGATTGGATTCTTCAGGGTCCCTACTCGGACAAGTCGCTGATGCGAAACGTGCTCTCTTACGACTGGAGCAACCGTATGGGACTCTGGGCCGTACGCACGCGTTTCGTGGAGGCGTACCTGAACACCGGGGGAGGAAGCATTTCGTCCTCGGATTACATAGGCGTCTATATCTTCATGGAGAAGATCAAACGCGGTAGAGATCGGGTCGACATCGCGCGGCTTCTCGGATCGGAAAACACCGGCGACGACGTCACCGGTGGCTACATTCTCAAGATCGACCGCCTCGACCCGGGTGACTCGGGCTTCACGACGAGTCGCGGGCTCCGCCTCGCGTACGTCTATCCGAAGGAAGACCGCGTGACCGGCCCGCAGGCGAACTACATCCGGTCGTACATGAACGCGTACGAGACGGCGCTCTACGGCACGAACTACCGGAGTCCGACGAGCGGCTACCGCCGATACATCGACCCGGCATCCTTCATCGACCACCACATCATGGTCGAGCTCACGAAAAACATCGACGGCTTCCGCTTGAGCACGTTCATGTACAAAGACAAAAACGGGAAGCTGGCGAGCGGTCCAATCTGGGACTACAACCTCTCGCTCGGAAACGCCGACTACAACGAAGGTTGGCGCACATCGGGTTGGTACTACTCGCTCCTGAGTGGCAACTCGTACGCTTGGTATCCGCGTCTCTTTCAAGATCCGGATTTCACGCAAGAGTACGTGGATCGCTGGACCGAGCTCCGCGAGACCGTATTCCAGACGTCGGAGCTGCTCGGCAGCGTCGACGAGTACGCAGCGGAGATCGACGAAGCGCAAGCGCGCAACTTCAACCGCTGGAGAATCCTCGGCCAGGACGTATGGCCCAACTGGTTTGTGGCCGACACGTGGGAAGAGGAGATCGATTGGATGAAGGACTGGATCGCGGGTCGCGCCGACTGGATGGACAGTCAGTTCACCGCTCCCGTCAGCTTCAATCGGTCGACCGGCCTCATCTCGCCCGGATTCCGTCTGATCATGAGCTCGAGTGAATCTCCGATTTACTACACGCTCGACGGCACGGATCCGCGCCGCTCGGGCGGTGGGTTGAGCGACAGCGCCATCCAGTACGACGGCGGCGGAGTCACGATCGATGAGACGACCCGTGTGATCGCACGCGTGCGAAGGAGCTCATCGCGCTGGGGCGCACCGCGCGACGAAGTCTTCTACACGAAGCCGCCGCAGATCGGCATCTCGGAGATCATGTACCACCCGCCGAATCCCGATCCGAGCGATCCCTTCGGCGACGAAGACTACGAGTTCTTCGAGATCGTCAACTTCGGCGAGGAGCCGGTCGACCTCCGCGTACTCCGGCTCGCCGGCGGAATCGAGTTCGATTTCGCCGACGGTGCGGTCGACATCCTTCAGCCCGGCGAGTACGCCCTCGTCGTCGAGAACCTCGCCGCGTTCGAAAGCGCCTACGATACGGACGGGATGAACGTCGCCGGCGAGTACGAGGGGAATCTTGCGAACGGCGGAGATTTCGTCCAAATCCTCGGTCCCCACGACCTCCTCCTCCGCGAGATCGTTTACGCCGACGCCTGGCACCCGGAGACGGACGGCGGAGGCTATTCGCTCGTGATCGTCGACGCGTGGACGACCGGCGACGGCTGGAGCGATCCAACGAGCTGGCGATCGAGCACCGACCCCGGAGGCTCGCCCGGGAGCGAAGACCCCGGCGGCGCGGCGGGCGGGCGGCAACGTCCTGGAGACGCGAATCAGGACGGTTCGCTCGACATCGCCGACGCCCTATCGCTTCTTCTCCAGCTCTTTGGCGGCGCAGCGCGTCCGCTTCCTTGCGAAGGCGCGCTCGACTCGCCGGGCAACACGGCAGTGCTCGACGTCAACGGCGACGAGGGAGTCAACGTCGCTGACGCGCTCCACCTGCTCGCGTACCTGTTTCAGAACGGCGCGCCGCCTGCGCTCGGGTCAACCTGCGTTCGCGTCGAGGGTTGTCCGAGCTCGTGCTCGTTCTGACGCGGAGTCCGCCTCAGCGGGCGAACGGTCCATCGAATGCGTCTCAGCGCGACCCTCGATGAACCAGGCTCTGTCTGAAAAACCCTGCTGGTCGGGGAATCCAGGCTTCTCGAGAGCCCCCTCAAGGGAATGCTCTGGCTGAAGAAGCTCCTTTTTCAAAGACAGAGCTCTACGCCGGCGGGTTTCGGTCGGAGGACTCTCCGGCCTTCTTCGACTTTTCGAGCTCCTCTTTGGCCTTCCGCTCGATCTCCTCAAGCTCCTCCGCCGGGATCTCGCGCACCGAGAGGAGCACGACGCACTCCGAGTTGGCCCTCGAGATCCTCGACTGCGAAAGGGGAGGCTCGACGGGCTCGTAGGTCTCCTCGATGAAGTCGCCGACGACGAAGGCACGCGCGCCCGCGACCGACTGCTGCACCTCGTAACCGAGGCGAGCGAGCACGAGCTCGTTCTTCCCGACGCGAAGCTGCCCGGGCAGCGTATCGCTCGACTTCGCTCGGAGAACGACGGGCTCCTGCCACGGAACGACTTCATGGATGTCCTCCGAGCCAACCGTCGCCAGGCAGGTTCGCGTTCCGATGAGCGAGGCCTGTCGCGCGCGGAAGTGCTGCACCTCGACCTGATCACCCAGCGCAGTCAGCTGGAGCTCGACGACACTTCCGGTGTTGAGCACGTCGATCTTCGGCTCGAGCTCGTAGCCGGACGGCTCTTCCGCGTTCACCTTGAAGCCGACATCTCGGATGTAGGCTGCTTGCGTGACGACGAGCACGTGAGATTTCTGACCCGAGAACGTCGTCAAAAACGGCCGCGTGAGCACCGTTCCGTCCTCGCGCGCCCGAGCGAGGATCTTCTCGGCGATCTCCTTCGACACACGCGGGTAGGCCTCGCCGTCCTGGACACCGAGCGACTTCAGAAAGTGCGGGCTGACGCGCACGATCGTCGCCTCGGCGCGAATCGCTCGCGACGTATCGACCCCGGGCGCGTCCGGGTCGAACTTCAACTCGTCGAGGTCGAGCCCGATCGGCTCGGACTGTGTAATCGAGACGACGGGTGCGAAGCCGCGCGTCTCTTTGCGATCGACGGACGCGTGCCGTGTTGATCCGCAGGAAACGATGGGGAAAACAAGGCACACGGACAAGGCCGTGACAAACGCGTGACACACCTGCTTCATCTCGCAAATCCTCCGGCAAAGCAGTTAGAGACTCTCTTCTCTCGTCACCCGTTCCGAATCACTCTACGGTACGAGTATCGGCTCCTCAAGCGCTCTCGAGGACTAGACGCACGCCTCCCGGCCGGTGCGCTCACCGAATCTGCTGAGAAGGCCAGGTAAATCGTTCGCGACCGTTCACCGTCGCGCGAGCCATCGGCCGGCGATGACGACTAGACCCAGACCGAGCGCGACGACGGGTGGCAAAAGCGCGCCCGCAGACGCTTTCGCGAGACTCGTCACGACGACGGCAAAGGAGACCACGACGAACACGACCGCCGGAACGGGAGAGGCCGGCGAGCGGTAGACGTCAGCGTCCGGCGATCTGTTCCGGCACAGCCGAAAATACGCTACGCCGACCAGCACGAAGAATCCCCAGTCGACAAAGACGACGCTCTCGAGAAGCGACCACAGATTGATCGACGGGAACGTCGAGGCGAGAGCGACGTAGAGGAGAGCGATGCCGGCCTGAAGAACGATCGCCACGTGGGGCGTCGCGAAGCGCGAGTGGGCCCGGTGAAAAACGCGGAAGAAGACGCCGTCCTCAGCCATCGAGTAGTACACCCTCGGAACGAGAAGCAGGTAGGCGTGAACGACGCCCGCCGAGGAGATCGCGACGATGAGCGCGACCAAAACGTGTCCGGTCCTCCCGATGACTCGTCCGGCGGCGTCTGCGACCGGGGTACTGGTCGCGCGCAGATCATCGATTCCGAGAATCGCGACGAGAGCGACGTTGAGCGCGAGATAGAGCGCGATCACGAGACTCGTGCCGAGCACGATCGCGCGCGGGAGCACGCGACTCGCGCCGCGGATCTCTCCGGCGATGGCCGCGATCGCCTGTCCCCCGCCGTAGCTAAAGAGCGCGCCGAGGAGAGCCGGCCCAAAGGACGAGAACTGCGGTGTCCCTCCGGCGGACTCCCATCCCGATCGGCCGCTCTCGCCCAGCAGCCAGGCGGCTCCAAGCGCAGTGACGAACACGATTCCGAGGACTTTGAGCACCATCAGCCAGTTGTGGAAGACAGCGCCGAGCTTCACTCCCCGAACATTGATCGCCGCGAAGCCGACGATGAGTGCGACGCTGACTGCGGTCTTCGCCGCCGGAGGGAGGAACCGAGAATCCGAAGCGCCGCCGAGAACCTCTCGGAGGACGATGTCGACGTGGTCCGCGCAGACGGTCGCGATCACGGCGATGGCGGCCGAGACGACCACGACGAGCAAACACCACCCGAAGAGGAACGCGAGCGGAGCTCCGAACGCCTCGCGGAGGAACACGTATTGGCCGCCGGTGCGCGGGTAGCGCGCGCCGAGCTCGGCGAAGACGAACGCGCCGGCGAGAGTCAGCCCGCCGCCGACGGTCCACGTCGACACGATTCCCGCAAGGGACGGCTGCGCGTCGGCGACGCTCGCCGGGCTGAAGAAGATGCCGGCGCCGATGATTCCCCCCATGACGAGGAACGTCGTGTCGACGACGGTGAGGCTCGGGCGAAGCGCCTCAGAAGAGCGCGGCGCTGATTCTTGCGTCACGGGGCGATTTCGACGGGTGACTAGAGCGGACGGCGATTCGGCTCGCGGCACCCTACTCGATCCCTCGAATCGATGCAGCGCCCCGCCCCCACGCGTCTCGTCCGATGTACGCCGAACGGATCGCGTCGAACGCTCCCGAACATTGGCAACGCCTGGCGCTTGTGGGATGATGACCGGCTCTGCAGGCCGTGGTCGTTCTCGTTCGTCTGAACGCCTGCGCTATCCCGTCCCGGTGGTCACTCCGTCTCGCGCGCGTCCGAGGTCATGTACCGCAAGATCGCCCTTCCGCTCTCGTTCGCGGTCCTTCTCGCCGGCGTAATTCGCGCTGACGACGAAGGGCGTCCCGCGCCCGACTTCAACCGCGACGTGCGGCCGATCCTGTCGGACCGCTGCTTCAAGTGCCACGGCCCGGATGAGGACGATCGACAGGCCGGGCTCCGTCTCGACGTCCGCTCCGCGGCGACCGCGAAGGACGGCGGGCGCGCAGCCATCTCTCCGGGAAGCCCGGAGACCAGCGAGGTGTATCGGCGGATCACCTCCGCCGACCCGGATGAGCGCATGCCGCCCCCCGAATCGAAGCTTCGCCTCACTGCAGAGGAGGTCGACATCCTTCGGCGGTGGATCGAGGCCGGCGCCGAGTACGATGCCCATTGGGCGTTTCGGGCGGCCTCCGACGTGACGCCACCGAGTCCGTCCGGGATTCCGGCGCACTGGACCGAGAGCGCGATCGATCGTTTCGTGTACGGGAAGATCGCCGAGCGGAACTGGGCTCCCCGCCCGGAAGCCTCACGCGAACGCTTGATCCGCCGGCTATCGTTCGATCTGAACGGTCTCCCGCCGACACCGGAGGAAGTCGCGGCCTTCGTCGCCGATCCGGGACCCGACGCGTACGAGAAGCTCGTCGATCGCCTTCTCGCATCACCGAGATACGGCGAACGGATGACCGCCAACTGGCTCGACGTGTCCCGCTACGCCGACTCGTACGGATTTCAAGTCGACCGCGACCGCTTCGTGTGGCCCTGGCGCGACTGGGTGATTCGAGCGTTCAACGACAACCTCCCGTTCGACGAGTTCATCACTTGGCAGCTCGCGGGAGACCTCCTCCCCGACGCGAGTGACGATCAGATCCTCGCGACCCTCTTTAATCGACTCCACTCACAGAAGACCGAGGGCGGAAGCGTGCCGGAGGAATTCCGGGTGGAATACGTCGCCGACCGCCTGCACACCTTCGGCACCGCGTTCCTGGGCCTCACTCTCGAGTGTGCGCGTTGCCACAGTCACAAGTTCGATCCCATCTCGACGAAGGAGTACTACCAGCTCTTCGCGTTTTTCAATCAGATCGACGAGGCCGGACTCTACGCGTTCTTCGGAAACTCCGTTCCGACACCGACGCTGAAGCTCGCGAGCGACGCACAGAAGCGGGAGATCGCGCGCATTGAGGAGGAGATCCGAGCCGCCGAGGCGGAGCTGGAAGCGGTCGCGGAAAGCCGTCGCGCGCCATTCGAGAGCTGGCTCGACGTGCGACCGGACACCGCACCGCCGCGTGGGCTCCTCGCTCATCACTCGTTCGACGAGCTGCTCGAGTCCCGGAAGGTAGCCAATCTGGCGGACCCAGCGAAACCGGTGTCCATCTCGCGAAACGAGCTCGTCCCGGGCCGGCACGGCAGCGCGGTCCGGCTGACCGGCGACGACGCGGTCGGCCTGGGGGTCGGCAACTTTCCGCGCTATCAACCGTTCTCCATCGCGCTTTGGCTCCGCAGCTCTGACCACAAGGAACGAGCGGTCATTTTTCACCGTTCGCGCGCGTGGACGGACTCGGGCAGCCGCGGCTACCAACTCCTCCTCGAGGACGGTCGTCCGAGCGCGTCGTTGATCCACTTCTGGCCGGGAAACGCGCTGCGCGTTCGGACTCGCGCGGCGGTCGAGCCCGGACGCTGGACGCACGTCGCGATGACGTACGACGGCTCGAGCCGGGCGGACGGTCTCAAAATCTACGTCGACGGCGAGCTCGCTCCGACCGATGTCGTCCGCGACAAGCTGACGAAGAACATCACCGGCACGGGCGGCGACACCATCGCGATCGGCGAACGCTTTCGCGACCGCGGCTTCAAGGATGGCGAAGTCGACGAGTTCTACGTCTTTGAGCGCGAGATGACTCCGCTCGAGATCGCGCAGCTCTACGACGGCGATCGACTCAAGGCGGTGCTCCAGCGCCCGCGCGCGGAGCTCGCACCGGCCGAACGGAGCGGACTGTTCGCGTATTTTCTCCACGCCTTCGACGAACCGTTTCGCGCGAAGCTCGCCGTCGTGCGCTCCAAGCGCGAAGCGCGCAGCAAGGCCGTCGACGGACTGCGCGAGCTGATGGTGATGCGCGAGCTCGTTCCGCCGCGGAAGACGTTCGTCCTCGAACGCGGACACTACGCTTCACCTACCGAGGAGGTGAACGCGGGCACTCCCGCGGTGTTCCCACCGCTCGGAGATTCGGATCGCGGGGGCGAGCCGAATCGTCTCGACCTCGCGAAGTGGCTCACGCGGCCCGACCATCCGCTCACGGCACGCGTCACCGTCAATCGGATCTGGCAGCTCTTCTTCGGCTCAGGACTCGTCGCCACGGCGGAAGATTTCGGAAGCCAGGGAGCACTCCCGTCTCATCCGGCGCTTCTCGACTGGCTCGCGCGGCGGTTCGTAGAGAGCGACTGGGACGTCAAGGCGCTCGTGAGGACGATAGTTCTCTCCGCGACATATCGACAGGATTCGACGGCGGACCGAGAGGCGTATCGTGCCGACCCCGACAACCGCTGGCTCGCGCGCGGACCGCGCTACCGCCTTCCGGCGGAGATGATCCGCGACAACGCCCTCGCGGTGAGCGGGCTCCTCGTCGAGCGCATCGGCGGCGCCCCGGTGAAGCCCTACGAGGTCGCAGTTTCATTTAAGCCGGTCGCGCGAGGGAAGGGAGACGATCTCTACCGCCGGAGTGTCTACACGTACTGGAAGCGCACGGCGCCGGCGCCGTCGATGCTCGCCCTCGATGCGGTGAAGCGAGAGGTCTGCTCGGTCAAACGCGAGACGACTGCGTCCCCACTTCAGGCGCTCGTCCTTCTGAATGATCCGCAGTTCGTCGAGGCGGCGCGGGTTACCGCCGAGCGAGTCGAGCGGATGGGTGGAAGCGTCGAGGAGAAGATCACTCGTCTCTTCGTGCTCGCAACCAGCCGATTCCCGGCGGCGCGCGAGCTCGAGATCCTTCACCGACTCTACGACGAAGAGCTCGCGGCGTTTCAGGCCGAGCCGAAGCGGGCGCGCGAGTTTCGCAGCAACGGCGAAGCCCCCGCTGACGACACCTTAGACCCACCGAGGGTCGCGGCTCTCGGAGTCGTCGCGTCGAGTCTCCTCAGCTACGATGAGTGCGTGATCAAACGCTGAAGCCACGAAGTCGAAAACGATGAACGCGAACTGCACCGGATTCGAAAACACGGCGAACTGGAGTCGTCGGCGGTTCCTGAACCAATTCGCCGGCGGCCTCGGAGGATTGGCGCTCGCCGATCTCGCGGGGTCGACGCTGCGCGCAGCGCCGGCGGCCGCGGACGCGCCTCGCGGAGGAATCCTCGGGGCTCCGCACGGGTCGCCGGCGGCGAAGCGAATCATTTACCTCTTTCAGAGCGGCGGTCCGTCGCAGATGGACCTCTTCGATCACAAGCCGCTCCTCAATCAGCTCCACGGAACGGAGCTCCCCGACTCCGTGCGCGCCGGCCAGCGCCTCACCGCGATGTCGGGAAACCAAGCGAGTCTTCCGCTCGCCGGTTCGCCGTTTCCGTTCCATCGCCACGGCGAATCAGGAGCGTGGATGAGCGATCTCCTTCCGCACACTGCCGGCGTCGCCGACGAGCTCTGCATCATCCCTTCGATGTACACCGAGGCGATCAACCACGGTCCCGGCGTCACGTTCATGCAAACGGGTTCGCAGATTCCGGGGCGTCCGAGCTTCGGCGCGTGGCTCGACTACGGGCTCGGCTCGACGAACGAGAATCTTCCGTCCTTCGTCGTCCTCATCACGAAGAACAAAGGCGGCCAACCGCTCGTCTCGCGCCTGTGGGGAAACGGCTTTCTGCCGTCTCGTCACCAAGGAGTTCGATTCCGCTCGGGCAAGGACCCGGTGCTCTACATCGGGAATCCGGCGGGAATCGACCGCGCCAGTCGCCGTCGCCTCCTCGACCGACTGCGCGAGTTGCACGAAAACGAACTCGAATCGACGCCGGACGCGCTCATCGACGCTCGCATCGCGCAGTACGAGATGGCGTTTCGGATGCAGTCCTCCGTCCCCGAGGTCACGGACCTCGCGAGTGAGCCGCCATCGACGTTCGCTCTCTACGGCGAGGAGGCGCGAAACGCGGGAAGTTTCGCGGCGAACTGTCTCCTCGCCCGGCGTCTCGCCGAGCGCGGCGTTCGATTCATCCAGCTCTACCACCAGGGCTGGGACCAGCACGGTGGGCTGCCGCGCGGAATTCAAACTCAGTGCCGTGAGACCGATCGCGCGTCCGCCGCGCTCGTCGCCGACCTCAAGCAGCGGGGGTTGCTCGACGACACTCTCGTCGTCTGGGGCGGCGAGTTCGGAAGGACGAACTACTGTCAAGGGCGATTGACGGCGAACGACTTCGGTCGCGACCATCACCCGCGATGCTTCTCGATCTGGATCGCGGGCGGCGGCATTCGCGCGGGGACGACGTACGGACGGACCGATGACTTCGGCTACAACGTGGTCGAAAACGGCGTCCACGTGCACGACTTCCACGCGACGCTTCTCCACCTTCTCGGCATCGACCACGAGCGACTCACCTACCGGTTCCAGGGGCGTCGCTTCCGCCTGACGGACGTGCACGGACACGTGGTTCGAGACATCCTCGCCGACCCGTCGCGCGGAGCGCTCGCGTGAACTCGTACCACCGAGTCCTGAACCGTGTCGTGCTGGGAGCGATCCTCGCTCTCGGCCCGCCGTCGCTCACCGGCGCGGATTCGATCGACTTCAATCGTGAGATCCGCCCGCTCCTTGCCGACGCGTGCTTCGAGTGTCACGGCCCCGACGCGAAGACTCGACGGGCGAAGCTGAGACTCGACACGCGGGAGGGACTCTTCCGGACGCGAGACGGAGTCGCCGTCGTCGCGCCGGGAAAGAGCGGAGAGAGCGAGCTCCTCCGGCGCGTCAGAAGCACGGATCCAGACGAACAGATGCCTCCGCCCGACGCGCGGCGCCGACTCTCCGCCGAAGAGATCGAGCGGCTACGACGCTGGATCGACAGCGGCGCCGACTGGCGCGGACACTGGGCGTTCATCCCACCCGAGCGTCCCGAGCTGCCGACGGTCCGCGACGGCGGCTGGCCGCAGAACCCCATCGATCACTTCGTCCTCGCCCGCCTCGAACGCGAAGGGCTCGAGCCCTCGCCGCGCGCCGAGCGCGAGATTCTCCTTCGGCGTGTGACTCTCGACCTGACCGGCCTCCCGCCCACTCCCGAAGAGATCGACGCCTTTCTCGACGACTCTTCGCCCTACGCGTACGAGCTCGCCGTCGAACGCCTGCTGGCTTCACCGCGCTACGGCGAGCGCATGGTTTGGGAATGGCTCGACGCCGCCCGCTACGCCGACTCGAACGGGTATCAATCCGACCCCGAGCGCACGATGTGGCCATGGCGAGATTGGGCCGTCAACGCGCTCAACACGAATCTTCCCTTCGACGAGTTCACCGTAGAGCAGCTCGCGGGCGATCAGATTCCCGACGCCCGCCCGGATCAGATCATGGCGACGGGATTCCATCGCAATCACATGCACAACGGCGAGGGTGGCCGCATCGCGGAGGAGACCCGGGTCGAAAACGTGATCGACCGCACCGAGACGACCGCGACGGTCTGGCTGGGCCTCACTCTCACCTGCGCGCGCTGTCACGACCACAAGTACGATCCCGTCACTCAACGCGAGTACTACCAGCTCTACGCGTTTTTCAACCGCTGCTCGGAGAACGGCGGCGGAAGAGGCGGACAGATGGCACCGGCCATCGCGTACCGCTCCCCCGAGTACCTCGAGCTGCGGAAACGCGCGGACCGGCGCATAGCGGAGCTCACCGCAGAGCTCGTCGCCGAGGAGAGCGAACTCTTCACCGGGAGCGGCGCGGATCTACCAGACGAAGCGAAAGCGGGCCTTGCGCGCGAGCCGGGAAAGCGGAGCGACAAGGAAATCGAGCTCCTCGTCGCGGCGGCGGGCGAGCGCGCGAAGGGTGGCTACGCCGATCGACTTCGCGCGGTGCGAAAGGAAGCGAACGAGAGGGAAAACGCCGAGAAGCGTCTTCCGAAGGTCATGGTCCTCGACGACGCGAAGCCGCGCGAGACCGCGATCCTCGCCATGGGGCTCTACAACCAGCCCGGAGAGAAGGTGCCCGCCGGAGTCCCCGCCGCGCTTCCGCCGCTTCCAGACGGAACCACTCCGAACCGTCTTGCGCTCGCGCGCTGGCTCGTCGATCCGCAGCATCCGCTCACCGCACGAGTCACGGTGAACCGATACTGGCAGACGTTTTTCGGCGTTGGGCTCGTCGCGACGCCAGAGGATTTTGGTGCGCAGGGCGAACGTCCATCCCACCCTGAGCTTCTCGATTGGCTCGCGCGCGAGTTCGTCGACTCCGGGTGGGACGTGAAACGGCTCCACCGCCTGATCGTAACGAGTTCGACGTACATGCAGAGCTCGAAGCGTCGGAGCGACGCCGGGCGAGGCGCGACCGATCCGACGAACCGCCTTCTCAGCCGAGGCCCGCGCTATCGACTCCCCTCGTGGATGATCCGCGACCAAGCGCTCTTTGTGAGCGGCCTCCTCACACCGCGGTTCGGCGGAGCTCCGGTGAAGCCGTACCAGCCGGCGGGAGTTTGGGCGGAGGCCACGTTCGGGAAGAAGCGCTACTCTCCCGACGCCGGCGACAAGCTCTATCGACGGAGCCTCTACACGTTCTGGCGGCGCATCATCGGCCCCACGATGTTCTTCGATGTCACGCCGCGCCAAACGTGCACCGTGAACACCTCGCGCACGAACACACCGCTCCACGCGCTCATCACGCTGAACGACGTCACCTACGTCGAAGCTTCGCGGGCGCTCGCCGAGCGCGTCCTACGGGAAAAACACCCTTCGACGCGTGAACGCATCGCGCGCGCCTTCCGCCTCGTCACGGGCCGGACGCCGGAGCTCCGGGAGCGCGAAATCCTGAGTCGCCGTCTCGCGGTGCTCGCCGAGAGGTTCCGCGAGAACCCCGCGGCCGCGAAGGAGCTCCTCAGCGCCGGCGCGTCGCCTCGCGACGAATCGCTCGACCTCACGCAGCACGCGGCGTTCGCCGCGCTCGCGACGGTGATTCTCAATCTCGACGAAACGCTCAGCAAGCAATGACCGAGCCCACCCCTCTCCACGACCGGCGCCTCGACGTCACCCGCCGTCACTTTTTCGGACGCGCGGCGAGCGGTATCGGTACGGCCGCGCTCGCGACTCTACTCGCCCGGGACCTCGACGGCGCAACGTCCGGCGCGGAGAGCCCGCTCGGGAAAAGCGTGCGCCAGTTCGCACCGCGGGCGAAGCGCGTCATCTACCTCTTTCAGAACGGCGCGCCGACCCACGTCGATCTCTACGACTACAAACCCAAGCTGCGTGAGTGGCACGGTCGACAGATCCCGCCCGAAATCCAGGCGGGTCGCCGTCTGAGCACCATGACGAGCGGACAGACCAGTCGCCCGCTTCTCGGCGAGGTCACGCGCTTTTCGCAGCATGGCGAGAGCGGCGCCTGGGTGAACAGCTTCATGCCCCACATCGCCGGCATCGCCGACGACCTCTGCTTCGTCAAGAGTCTCCACACCGAGCAGGTGAATCACGCGCCGGCGATCACGTTCTTCCTCACCGGCGCCGAGATCGTCGGTCGACCGAGCATGGGCGCATGGCTCACCTACGGCCTCGGAAGCGACTCGGAGGATCTGCCGGGGTTCGTCGTCATGACGTCGCGCGATCGCGAGGCGTCCTGCGGGCAGATCTTCTACGACTACTACTGGGGAAGTGGATTCCTCCCGACAAAGTTCCAAGGCGTGAAGTTTCGGGGGAGCGGCGATCCGGTGCTCTACCTCTCGAGTCCGCGCGGGCTCGACCGGCGCATGCGGCGCGATCTGCTGGACGACATCGCCGAGCTGAACGAGCTCAACCTCGCACGCTTCGGCGACCCGGAGATCGCGACCCGCATCGCCCAGTACGAGATGGCCTATCGCATGCAGGCGTCCGTGCCCGAGCTCACGGATCTCTCGACGGAACCGCGGCACATCCTCGACATGTACGGCCCAGACGTCGAGCGGAAGGGATCGTTCGCTTACAACTGTCTGATGGCGCGGCGCCTCGCCGAGCGGGGAGTTCGTTTCGTGCAGCTCATGCACGCGGGCTGGGACCAGCACAACAACCTCAACCACCAGCTCGAGGTTCAGTGCCGCGACACGGACGCGCCATCCGCCGCCCTCGTCGCCGATCTCAAGCAGCGCGGTCTCCTCGACGAAACGCTCGTGGTTTGGGGCGGCGAATTCGGACGCACGCCGTTCCTCCAGGGAAAGATCGCGGACACCAAGCGCTGGGGCCGCGATCACCACCCGTACGCGTTCACGATCTGGATGGCCGGCGGCGGAATCCGTGCGGGCACGTCCTACGGCGAGTCGGACGAGTTCGGGTACAACGTCGCGAAGGACCCGGTGCACGTCCACGACTTTCAGGCGACGGTGCTCCATCTTCTCGGCATCGATCACGAGCGGCTGACGTTCAAGTACCAGGGTCGGCACTTCCGGCTGACGGATGTGCACGGTCGCGTCGTGCGAGAGATTCTGGGGTGACCTTCCATTCTCCGGGGAAGAGATGCACTCGAAGGTGGCGACGTGCACGCGAAGGAAGACGAAGAGAGACGATTTAGCTCTAGGAGCTCGTGTGAACCTCTTGTCCGAGGATCGCGGGAGCGAATAGTCTGAACGCCGGCGCCACGCCGAACGGGAGATCACGATGCCCTCACGCAAAGAACTCACCCGCCGCCGCTTCCTCGCGAGCTCAGCGATCGCCGCTGGAGTCGCGCCGCTCTTCGCCCCGTCGACCGTTTTCGGCGCCAACGATCGCATCGCGATGGCGAGCATTGGAGTCGGCAGCCGCGGCCGCGGCGACATGGCCGGACTGCTGGGGTTTCCCGAAGTTCGCATGCTCGCGGTGTGCGATGTGGTGAGAAGCCATCGCGACAACGCGAAGAGCATGGTCGACCGTCGCTACGGCAACTCCGATTGCACCGCGGTGACCGATTTTCGTGAGCTCGTCCATCGACGGGACATCGACGCAGTCATGATCGCGACGCCCGACCACTGGCACGCGCTCATCGCGATCGAGGCGATGAAACACGGAAAGGACGTCTTCTGCGAGAAACCCGAATCGCTCACGGTCCGGGAGGGGCGCGCGATGGTCGATGCCGCGCGTCGATACGGCCGAGTGTTCTCGGGTGGCAGCCAGAGAGTGTGGGGCGACTACAACTGGTTTCACCGCATGGTGCGCGGCGGGGAGATCGGAGAAGTGCGAGAAGCTTGGGTCAACGTCGGCGGTCCCTCCGGCCCGTGCCACTTGCCGGCCGTACCCACACCGGACGGGGTCGACTGGAACCTGTGGCTCGGCCCGGCGCCGGCGCGCCCCTTTCACCCGACGCTCATCCGCGGCGGCTTCCGTCCCTACCGCGACTACTCGGGCGGCGGGATGACCGATTGGGGCTGCCACGGATTCGGCGGCGCGCTCTTCACCTGCGGTCTCCACGAGACGGGACCGGTCGAGATCATTCCGCCCGACGGCGATGAATTCCCGCAGCTCACCTACCGATTCGCGAACGGAGTTCGCATCTACCACGGCGGCGGGTGGGGTGGCCTTCTCTCGTTCCGCGGCACGGAGGGCGAGCTTCCCGAGCGCGACCCGAAAAAGCGCGGCGCCGAGCCGCCGGCGATCCACATTCCGAACTACAAGGGTCGCGGCGGTCTCCTCGGCGACTTCGTGCACTGCGTGAAAACGCGCGAGCTGCCGTTCCGCGACATCGAGATCGCCCACCGGACGGCGACTCACTGTCACCTCGGAAACATCGCGTATTGGCTGCGGCGGACCATCCGCTGGAATCCGGAGAAGGAAGAGATCATCGGCGATCCAGAAGCGTCGCGCTGGCTCGGTCGACCCATGCGCGAACCGTGGTCACTCGGCTGACGCGCCGCGACGACCTTCGTCGTTCGAAGCGCGCGGACGGATCTCGAGCGACTCGGGGACACATCGAACGCGAGGCATTCGTACCGTGAGATCTAGATCGACGGGTTCACTCGCCCTTGGGCTTCTCTGGATCATCGCGTCGTCTTCCCCCACTGCCGAGGGGGGAGAAACGCTGACAGATCTCGAGAGCGCGCTCGCGGCCGCGAAAGACTACCGTTACGGCGAAAACGAAGCGCCGCTGAAGACGATCGAACGATTCGCGGTCGATGCGATCGGTCCGGAATCGTCGGCGCGCGAAGCGGTCGAGTCCCGGCTTCTCGACGCACTCAGCGGAGAGGGCTCGACCGAATTCAAAGCGTTTCTCTGCCGCCAGCTCCGCACCGTCGGCGGTGGACGGTCCATCCCATTGCTCGAACGACTTCTCGCCTCGCCGGAGCTGTCTCACATGGCGCGCTTCGCGCTCGGACGCATTCCCGACCCGGAGGCCGCGCGAGCCCTTCACCGCGCGGCGAGTCGTCTCGAAGGAAAGCAACTCGCCGGGGTGCTCGGTACGCTCGGCGAACGGCGTCACGCTCCAGCGATCGCTCTCCTCGTCAAGCACCTCGGGTCGAGCGACCCCAGCGTCGCCGCGGCCGCCGCAAACGCGCTCGGGCGCGTGGGAACGGGTGAAGCAGCAAACGAGCTTGTCTCGGCGCGGGCGAAGGCGAGCGATTCCCTTCGGCCTTTCGTCGACAATGCGCTCTTCGTTTGCGCGGAACGCTTGGCCGCGGGTGGTGACATGGAGGCTGCGGCATCGATCTACGCGCGATTTCTGACGCCGGATCATCCGAGCCATCTGCGCGTCGGCGCGCTGAACGGCCTCGCTAGCACCGACCGAGAGCGCGTCGGGACTCGACTCCTTCGCGCGCTCACGGATCGAGACCCCGCGGTGCGGGCCAGTGCGGTCGCCCTCACCGGAAGCGTTCCGGGGACCGAGCTGACCCAAAAGCTCGTCTCGCGGCTTCCCGCGCTCGAGGCTGACACGCGGTCGCGCCTCATTCGTTCGCTCGGATCTCGCGGGGATCGAGTGGCTCTAGGAGCCGTGCGCGACGCCCTCGAAAGCGAGCACGAACCGACGCGCGTCGCCGCTCTCTTCGCGCTGGGGCGGATCGGAACCGCGGCGGATGTCGCTCGGCTCGCAGAAGCGGCGGCGAGCAAATCGGGCGCAGCGCAAACGACCGCGCGGGCGAGTCTCGTCCGCATCACCGCTCCGGGCGCGGAGGACGCGATCGTCAGCGGCGTCCTCGTCGGCGACGCGGCCCAGCGCCGAGAACGGATCCGTGCCTTGCGCGACCGTCGCGCCGGGGCGGCATTCGAAACCATCGTTCGCGCGGCGAGTGCCGACGACGCGGGCGTGCGTGCGGACGCCTTCGACGCCCTCGGACGCCTCGCGGACGCGTCGACTCTCGGCGAGCTCACCGGCCTCGTCGGCTCCACTCGCGCGGACGAGCGCGGACTCGCGGCGAAGGCGATCGAGTCTGCGTTCAGGCGCGTTCGCGACCCCGCGCTCCGTCTCAACGCCATTCGGAGCGCACTCGACGCGAGTCCCGTAGACGCGAAGCCTACGCTCGTCGGGATCCTGAAGTCGATCGCCTCGGCCGAGTCTCTCACGCTCGCGTGGCAGGCCGCGAAGTCCTCCGAGACCAGCGTTCGACGCGCGGCGATCGAAACCATCGCCGCCTGGCCGGATTCGTCGCCCGCCGACGCTCTCCTCGCCGCCGTTCCCCAACTGACCGATCCCCGAGAGAAGCGCACGGCGCTTCGCGGATTCGTCCGCATGGCGCAGCAATCCGAGGAGCCCGTCGCTCGCGTGAACGCGGCGTTCGAGGTCTGCTCCGGTCCCGAGGAGCGCGCGATCGTACTCGATGGACTCGCCGCCGTCGGTGACGAAACCACGCTGGCACTCGTCCTCGGAAAGCTGAGCTCAAGCAGCGCCGCCGAGGTCGAGCTCGCTGCCGCCGCGCGAGCTGCGGTACGGATCGCCGATCGCATTCGATCGAAGGACACGGCGGTCGCGTCCCGCGCGCTCGAAAGCGTTGTCGCGAAGACCGGCGACGCGAAGATCCGCGCAGAAGCGCAGGACGTCCTCGGGCGCATCCACCAGTTCGAGGGGCACATTCGACTTTGGCAGATCTCTGGGCCGTACCAGAAGAACGAGGCCGACTTCGAAGCCGTGTTCGCGGCGGAGTTCCGTCCCGAGAGCGCCGACGGGAACGCGGCGTGGAAGCAGCTTCGACGCGGCGTCGGGGCCTGGGACATCGATCTCACGCGGATGATGGGAGCTCTCGGGAACGCGGCCGCGTACGTTCGAACGCGCATCGCATCGCCGACCGCTCGAGGCGCCCGTCTCGAGCTCGGGAGCGACGATGCCGTCAAGGTCTGGCTCAACGGGAAGCTCGTCCATGCAAAGCTCGCTCTCCGCGGCCTCTCGCCGCGGTCGGACGTCGTTCCCGTCGAGCTTCGCCAGGGCTCGAACGAGCTTCTCCTCAAGATCGTCAACAGCGGCGGCGGCTGGAGCTTTTGCTGCCGCGTGCGAAACGCCGACGGTAGTGCACTGGACGACATCCAGATCTCGCTCCCGACGCCTTGAATGGAATAGAGGATCACGATGGCAACGAACAACGACAACCCAGTCGCTGCCCACACTCGACGAGACCTCCTCGTCGTCGCGGGAGGCGGCCTCGCCGCGACTCTCATTCCGTCGCGCGCGGTGGCGGCTGAACCGCGTGCGATCACTCCCGCTGAGCATCCCGGTTTCCGCTACGGACTCAACATGAGTACGATTCGCGGGCAGAAGCTCTCGGCGGATCGCGAGGTCGACGTCGCCGGAAAAGCCGGGTACGACGCGATCGAGCCGTGGCTCGGAAAGCTCCACGAGTACGTTCGCGGGGGTGGATCGCTCACGGATCTGCGCAAACGGATCGCCGACCACGGCCTCAGCGTCGAAAGCGCGATCGGATTCGCGTCGTGGATCGTCGACGACGACGCGCAGCGCGCGAAAGGGCTCGAGCAGGCGAAGCGGGACATGGAGGTGATCGCAGCGATCGGCGGAACCCGGATCGCCGCGCCGCCGGCCGGAGTTCCGCGAGGACAGAGCGTCGATCCGCGCGCCGCCGCCGAGCGCTACCGCGCGCTCCTCGAGATCGGCGAAAACCTGGGAGTGATCCCACAGATCGAAATGTGGGGAGGCAACGCGAGCATCGGCCGTGTGGGCACGGCGATTTTCATCGCGATCGAGTGCGGCCACCCGAAGGCGTGCTTCCTAGGCGACGTCTACCACACGTACAAGGGTGGATCGGACTTCGCGGGACTGCGGCTCCTCAGCGCTCACGCACTCCAGGTCTATCACTTCAACGACTACCCGGCCGACCCGCCGCGGGAACGCATCGGAGACGCGGATCGAGTCTATCCCGGCGATGGAATCGCACCGATCGGCGAGATCCTCCGCTCGTTCATCGCAGTCGGCGCAGCACCCGTGCTGTCGCTCGAGCTGTTCAATCGAGAATACTGGAAGCTCGATGCGCTCGACGCGGCACGCACGGGGCTGAAGAAGATGAAAGCCTCGGTGGCGGCAGCCACGACCGGGTAACCGACGACCGGCGCTTTCGCCTACACGGGCTCACGCGCGGGCGAATCGGATCGCGCGGAGATGTCACCACGAAGGGATTGAAATGAGCGAGTCCCGAGCCGGCCTAGGGAAGCTCGCGCATCCGAAGCCCACGAAACTCGACCGGCGATCCCTCCGACTCGAGGCAGAGATATCCGGTCGCCGGCTGACAGTTCGTCCCGCCGGAGACTTCTTCACCGTTCACCCAGAGGCGCACTTCGCCGTTGATACAGCGGACGTAGTAATGATTCCACTCGCCGACACCTCGCGTGAGGTTCTTTGATGGGAAGCTCCGCTTTCCGTTCGGAGCGGCCGGAGGAAAGGGCTTCATTTTCGCGGGGCCGGTCGGGAAGACGTCGCCGTGGCCGGTGAACCAGTCCGCTTTCTTCTTGTGCCGCTTCTCGTACGCCTCCGCGTAGCCGGGGTCGAGCACCTGCACCTCGATCCCGTGCGGAAGACGGCCTTTTCCCTGCTCGAGGTTCTTGATCGACTCGGGCGACGCCCAGACGAAGACGCCGGAGTTCCCGGCCGCCTTGAGGTGGCGCCACTCGACGACGAGCTCGAAGTTCGTCACGGGCTTCTCGACTCGAATCACTCCGACGGGTGTTCCCGTGCACTTCGCGACGCCGTCTTCCCAGCTCCACGTATCTTCGTCGCAGTTGACGTTGACGAAGTCATCCTTGCCGAGAGTTCTCCAGTCCGGTCCGATGCCGTCGATGAGGACGTTGCGGACCGCGGACGCGGGCGACTCGCCGCCGGCGCGAGGACCAGAGAGCGAGACGGCCGCGAGCGCCAGAACGACGAGGCAGAGTCGAAGAGCGCGATTCATTGCGAGAGGTCCTTTCCGTCACGAAGGGGGTTCCATCGAATCTGGACGCGCCGCGGGATGGATAGAGCGCGCGCCGAACGCGAACATTGTCCCTCGGAGCGGGGAGCCCGGCAATGACGGCGAATCCGCGATTCGCAGAAGAAAGCCGTAGTCGACGAGGCTCCAAGTTCTCGGCTCTTCTCGTGAGGTAGTTCAAGACCGTGGTACGTCCGAAGCTGATTCTTCTCGTCGCCCTCCTCGCCGCGTCTCGCGCAGATGCGTCCCCGTGGCTCACGTTCACCGAAGTCTCTTCCTTCCCCGCCGCCGGCGGAGTGGAGTTCGTCGAGATCTACAACATCGACGCCCCGGCCGTCGACCTATCGGGCTGGCGACTCGAAGGCGCCGTCTCGTTCGAATTCCCGCGCGGGACATCGATCGCCCCTCGCGAGTGTCTCGTCGTTGCGAAGGACCTGGCCGCGTTTCGAACGATCTACCCCAAAGTGAGCGCGGTCGTCGGCCCGTTCACCGGGGAGCTCCCGGACCGCGGAGGCCGCATTCGCCTTCGGAGCCGAGAAGGCACGGAGGCGGCGGCGATGCGTTTCGGAACCCTCGGCGCGTGGTCGTCCGTTCCCCGCGGGACGGGGTACACGGCGGTCCTTGGCGACGTCCTCTTCGACCCCGAAGCCGCGCGAAGCTGGAAACCGAGCGCGCAGCGAGGCGGCAGCCCCGGATCGTTCGAGCAGGTGTTTCGACGTCTCGAAGGCAAATCGATTCTCCGCCGGGGAGAGCGCTGGCGATTC
Organism: Planctomycetota bacterium; assembly: GCA_965223845.1. Lineage (GTDB taxonomy): Bacteria > Planctomycetota > UBA8108 > UBA8108 > SXIK01 > CBDCXR01. The sequence goes on from CBDCXR010000004.1 coordinate 2,965,519, forward strand.
TTTCGCGGGACCACCGCCCCGCCTCAAGATTGGTTCGAGCCGGAGTTCGACGACTCGAGCTGGGACGAGGGACCGAGTGGCTTCGGATTCGGCGATGGCGACGACGCCACCGAGCTCAGCGACATGCGGGGAAACTATTTGAGCGTGTTCACTCGGAAGCGCTTCACCGTCGATGATCCCGCAGGGTGGGCGCGCCTCCGACTCCTCGTCGACTACGACGACGGATTCGTCGCGTTTTTGAACGGCCGCGAGGTTGCGCGGGCGAACTTGGGTGCTCCGAGAAGTGCGTTCGCCTGGAATCTCCCGGCACGCGGGAGTCGCGAGGCCGGCCAGCCGCAGGTGTACGCACTCGGGAACGGAGCGCGTTGGCTTCGCAAAGGGGAGAACGTGATCTGCGTCGCCGGATTCAACAACGATCTGTCGTCGTCCGATCTCAGCCTCGCCGTCGAGCTCGACCATCTCCCCGTCCCGAAGCGCGAAGCGCGCTCGGAGACCGGGCTGCAGCTGAGCGAGGTCGCGCTGCGAGCGAGCGATTCCGGCGATGCTCTCCTTTGGATCGAGTTCTTCAACGCGGGTACCGAGCCCGAGTCCATCGGTGGCCGCTTTCTGAGCGACGACGCCTCGCGCCCGAAGAAGTGGCGGATTCCCGCCGGCGAGATGATCCCGCCGCGCTCGTACTGGGTCGTCGACGCGAAGGCACTCGGCGCCGAACGCATCGCCGAGCGAGCGGTGTTTCTCGCTGACGGCGATCGCCGGATCCTCGACGCGATGGCGCTCGCGCGATCCGCACCCGGCTCAGGGGAAGGTGCCGAGCTCAGCTTCGGTCGCGGATCTACCCTCGCGCGCGGTGTGAGGCGCCTAGCGCGCAGCACTCGAGGTGCTCCGAACGCGTTCGAAGCCGCGGGCGACATCGTCATTCACGAAATCCACTATCACCCGCCGACGGGTGACGCCGACGCGTTCGTCGAGATCCACAACCGAGGGACGAAAACCGCTTCGCTCGCGGGGCTGAGACTCGATGGGCTCGGATTTCGGTTCGCACCCGACCATCGGATTCCCGCGGGCGGTTTCGTGGTCGTCGTCCGCGATCCTCCGAGCTTTTCGAAGAGAAACTCGCTCTCGCCCGCGCAGGTGCTCGGGCCGTTCACCGGTTCGCTCTCGCGACGCGGAGAATCCGTCCGGCTGGTCGATTCGGCCGGACGGACGCTCGACGCGGTCGAGTACGCCGATCGAGAGCCGTGGCCGCGCTTCGCGGACGGCGGCGGCTCGAGTCTCGAGCTCGTCGACGCACGGATCGACAACGCCCTCCCCGGCGCATGGGCCGCGAGCGACGAACGCGCGACCGCACGCTGGCAGGAGATCGAGTACGAGGCCGGCGTCCACCTCTTTCGCGACATGCGCGCGTCGTCATTTCAGTTTCTCCTTCTCGACGCGGGTGAATGTTTGATCGACGACCTTCGCATCACGGACGCGAACGGGAAGGTCGTTCTCTCGGAGTCCTTCGACGGGGATGCAGGTTCCCTAGCGCGCTGGCGCGCGTTCGGGACGCATCTCGACTCGAAACCAATCTCCGATTCGAAGTACTCGGAGAGCGCGTGCCTTCGCATCTTCGCGACGGGGCGCGGCAATTCGCGGCACAACTACGTGAGCTGCGATCTCGACCCGGAACTCGAGGAAGACGCACGCTACACGGTAGCTTTCCGTGCGAAGTGGCTCGCGGGATCCGCGCTCCTTCTCACGCGAACCTCCGGGCAGGGTCTCGCCCGCCGCCACCAACTGCTGCGGCCGAACGCGGGCGGCACGCCGGGTCGTCCGAACAGTCGCGCGACGCTCGCCGCACCGATCGTGGGTCGGCCCGAGCAAGCACCGATCGCGCCGTCGTCCGAGGAGCCGACGCGGTTCGTCTTCCCGATCTCGGCGCGCACGGCGCTCGCGACGGCTGAGCTCCGCTACCGGTCGGCGACCTCCGCTTGGAGCTCCTCTCCTCTCACCCGCGAGGCGAGCGGTGAATGGACAGCGACGATCCCGCCGCTTCCGCGCGGTCGAGTCGAGTTCTACGCCATCGCGATCGATCGAGACGGCCGGCGCGGACAATTCCCGCCGGAGGGCGCCGCACGGCCGGCACAGTACGCAGTGGATCTCGAGGTCGCGCCCGAGCTCCCGACCTACACCGTGCTCGTCTCGGAGCGTGAGTGGAACGCCGCACGCGCACGTCAACGACTCTCGAATCGAACGATGGACGCGACGCTGGTCTACGGCGATCAGAGGATTTTTTACAATGTTGGATTCCGTGCGCGCGGGAGTGGGTTCACTCGCGGCTCGCGCAATTGGCGCGTCGTTCTCGGCCGAGATACGCTCGACGGGCGCTCCGAGCTGACGTTCGACGGCCAGGGTCGCGACCGCGCGATGATGAACGAACGCCTGACGTTCTGGTTGCTCGATCAAGTCGGAGCCCCGACGCCACGACAGCGGTACGTGCGTCTCAACGTCGTCGGCCACCCCGAGGAGAGCGGCACCTACGAGGATGTCGAAAAGATCAACGGCGCTTACGTCGATCGGTGGTTCGCGCACGAGGAAGGAAACGAATCGCCGCGACTCCACAAGATCGATGACTATTGGGACTTTCGGCCGCCATCCCGAACTGCACCGGCGTTCGGAGGCGATCCACGCGGTTTCCGGGGCTTCCGCGGGCGCGGGGGCAGCTACGTCGAAGCGTACCTCCAGTACGAAACCGACGATCCCGAGGACTACCGGTGGAACTTCCCGCCGCGAGCGAACGGCGGACGAGAAGATTTCCGACCGCTCCTGGATCTCATTCGTCTCGTCGACCCGAGGGAGACGAGTGACGACGAATTCCGCCGGCGCGTCGAATCGCTCGTCGACGTCGACGAGTGGATCCACGTGCTCGCAGCGCGAACGGTCGCGAACGACTGGGACACGTACGGACTCAGCCGCGGGAAGAACGCCTACCTCTATCGCGCTCCGTCGGGACGGTGGAAGCTGCTCCCGTGGGACTCCGATCTGAGCTGGTTTTCACGCGGCTTCGGCCGCTTCTCTCAAGGAAACTCGCTCTTCTACGACAAATTTCCGGCGGTGCGTCGGCTGCTCGCACAGCCCCCCTACCGCCGGGAGTTCCTGAGCACCATCGCGTTCCTCGCGCGGAAGCGTCTCGAACCGGCGCGCTTCCGGCGAGTTCTCGACGAGCTCGAAGCCCAGGTCGGCTCTCGCGCCTACGGCCTGGCGGAAACGGCGGCGCAGCGTCGCGAGCAGGCCCTGCGTCAGATTCCGTCGGTCGAGTTCAGAATCGAAGCTGTCTCGCGCGGCGACAGGAGCGACGAGGGAGACGGCGATCGACTCCATCTCGCGGGCACGGCACCGTTGATCGCCCACCGACTCGTCGTCGCCGGTCGCGCGGTGGACTGGCGTTTCCGCGATCTCGAATCATGGACGAGCGAGATCGACTGGAGCGACCTCGGGCCGGAGTACGCTGCGGACGAACCGCCCGAGCTTCGTATCGAAGTCGTCGACCGCGACGGAGACGCCGTCGGCGCGGTCTCGGTGGCGGCGCCGAAACGACCCGACGCGAAGTAGGACAGGCGGGAGCGAGTGAGTCTCCGCCCGACCGGATCACGCCTCGAGTTGCCCGTCGAGTTCGATCGACAGCCACTCCTTCGCAAGGCGCCACTTGCGTTCGACGCTCGACTTTGAAACGCCGAGCGCCGCCGCGATCTCCTCCATCTCAAAACCCGCGAAGAACCGAAGGAGAACGATGCGAGCCTGTTGCTCGTCTTTTTGCTCGAGCCGCTCGAGTGCTTCGTCGAGAGCGAGGATGTCCGAGCTCGGCCCCGTCACCGCGAGATCTTCGGCGTTCGCGTTGACGCGATGATGATCGCCGCCGCGCCGCTTCGTGCGCTTTCGCCGCGCCTCGTCGACGAGAATGTTCTTCATCGCCCGAGCCGCAGCCGCGAAGAAGTGTCCCCGTCCGTCCCACTTTCGCGTCTTTCCGCCCGCAAGCCGCAAGTAGGCCTCGTGCACGAGCGCGGTCGCCTGCAGCGTTTCCCCGGGCTTTCGTTGACGCATGAGCGCCCGCGCGAGCTTGCGCAGCTCGTCGTAGAGGATCGGGAGCAATTCGGTAGCCGCGCGACGGTCTCCTGACTCGATCGCGTCGAGCGTGTCACGAATGCGACGGGAAGATTTCTCGAGTGCGTCCGACATGCACCGATCAGAACCGGTCGCCGCGGATTCTTCAAGATCGCACAGGGAGATTCGCGCGATCGTCTGAACGCCGCGGTGAAGTAGGATGTCGGGGTACCCGAACGGCTTCTCCTTCCTCGCCGAGAGAGCTCCTCGATGTGGCAACCGACCCGACGTGACTTCCTCCGCTTGACCGCCGGAACCGTCGCTGCGGCGGCGGCACCGTCGCTCCGCGCCCGACCGCCGTACCTTCCCGAGGTTCCGCGCGGAGAGCGCCCGAACCAAGCAGCCGGAATCGGCGTGCTTCTCCCGCGGGAACGCGTCCCCCTCTCCTTCATCATCGACGACTCGACGTGCCTCGTGAACATGGGGTACTTCTGCATGCCGCAGTTCGCGGCCGCGTGGCCGAATCGCGCCGCGTACAAGAAGCCATGGCGATCGTGGCCGCGAGAGATCCCCGACGATTTCGTGCGCGAGTTCTGCGATTGGTGCGGCGAGAACGGTGTCCGCGGGAAGTACAGTGTCGTTCCCAACCCGGCTTGTGTCGGTTGGCTCGATCGCGAGCTTCCAGGGTGGTCGCGCCGGCAGCTGAGCGAAAGCCTGGCGCTCGTGCGCGATCGCATGACGCCGAACTGGGATCTTCATCCCGAGATGATCACGCACACGCGAGTGATCGATCTTCGGACGGGCCGTCCATTCGAGGAAGTGAGCCCGGCGACGATGGAGAATTCGTACCCGCAGGAGAAAAAAAGCGTCGACGAGCTCGCGAGCTATCTGGCCTACGCCCTCGAGATCCTCAAGAATTGCGATCTTCCCTGTGAGGGAATCACGACCCCGGGTGGATTCGGCGGACGCGTTCAGAAAGAGCTCTCTCTCGCGGCGGGAGACGCTGTCCGCGACGTCTACGCGGCGGAGCTTCCGCACTATTTCAAGTACGTTGCGTCCGGCGACGAGAGCACGGAGCCGCTCGTCGAGAATGCGCGAGGACTGACGGGTGACGATCCGCGCGCGGTGGTCAACGTGCCGGCCGGAACCGGCGACTGGTTCGGCGGGTGGGATGGAGATCGCGAGAACGAAGGACATCGCTACGCGAACGAAGACGCGACGAAAGGGCGCATGGTCGAGCTGATCGAGCGCGAGCAACCGGCGGTGATGCTGTGCCACTGGCCCGGACTCTACAACCACGGCGCAAAATCCGGACTCCGGGCGTTTCAGCGTGTCGTCGAAGCCTTACACGGGCGCTATTCCGACCGAACGCAATGGCTCAAGGTGAGCGAGATCGCACGGTACTGGGCCGCGAAGGAGCTCACCGCGATCGAGCGCCCCGCCGGCGGTGGCGTGCGATTGAGGGCGCCGTTCGCGTGCCCGTCTTTCACCGTTCGCGTGAGTGAAGCGAAGGAGATCCGCGACGTTCGGCTTGCGCACGGTGATCAGGTCGCGACGCTCGACGAAGTCCAATCCCGTACGAATCTCGCCGCTGGGAACTGGCGCCGAGAGGGCGACGCGGTCATCGCGTGCTTCGATCTCGTCCGAGGCGAATCCTCTCTCCGTCTCTCGAAGTGAGTGTCGCCATCACGATCCGGAACCCGCCCTGCCCTCAACGTCGTCATTCCCTCCAACCCATCTCGAAGCTCATTTCCAACATGCATTTGGTCCCGGCTAGGTTCGCGATCCTTCCCGTTCTCGTCTCCACTGTCGCCTTCGCACACCCGACACTCGGAGCGACCGAGTCTCCGTCCAACGAGGATTCGATCGACCGCGAATCGAACGGTTGGAGTCCGCCCGCTTCCTTTTTGTCGCTGCCGTCGACGACTGATCTTCCGGACGTTTGGACCCTTTCGAGCGGACGTCGGGTCTCCTCCGCCCGAGACTGGACCGCGAGACGAGCGGAGCTGAAGGAGATCCTCCAGTTCTACCAGTACGGCCGCGTGCCGCCGCGACTGGATCGCGTCGAAGCAGTGCTCGAGCGGGAGCGACCGCACGCGAGCGGAAGAGGACGGGAAGAGTGGCGGACTCTCGTCATCGGTTCCGAGCGCCGGCTCCGGATGCGATTCGTGGTCTACGTACCGGACTCCGCCGGGCCGTACCCAGCCGTCATCCGCGAGGAAGGAACGCTCGGCCGCACGGAACAGATCCCGATGTTTCTCGCCAAGGGGTACATGTTCATCGAGTACGCGCGCCACGATCTCGATCCCGATCGACAGGGCGTCGTCGGTCCCGCGCAGGCCGCCTATCCGTCGTACGACTGGGCGACCCTCGCAGTGTGGGCTTGGGGCGGAATGCGCGTCGTCGACTACCTCGAAACGCGGGACGACGTCGACCGGGCAAAGATCGCGATCACGGGTCATTCGCGCGGCGGAAAGATGGCGCTCCTCGCCGGTGCGCTCGACGAGCGGTTCACTCTCGTCGTTCCGAACGGTTCGGGCGCCGGAGGCGCCGGCTCGTACCGAATCCTCGGCCCGGGAGCGGAGTCGCTCGGTATGAACGACAAGCCACACTGGTACCACGAGCGCATTCGCTGGTTCGGTGGGCGCGAGGATCGACTGCCGTTCGACCAGCACTTTCTCAAGGCTCTCGTCGCGCCGCGCGCGCTTCTGTGCACGGAATCGGTCGACGACGAGTTTGCGAACCCCGCCGGTACGCAGGCGACGACGCTCGCTGCGCACGCGGTGTTTCGCTTTTTGGGCGCCGAGAAACGAAACGGAATCCACTTCCGTCGCGGAAAGCACGACTCGAATACCGAGGACTGGAAGGCACTCCTCGAATTCGCCGAGTGGCAGTTCTTCGATCGCACTCCGGAGCGGCCGGAGCGGTTCTGGCGTCGACCGTTCCCCACGGGACCGTCGAATGCCGGAGCGACGGCGGCAGCGCCCGGAGCGGTCTCGCCACCGACGCGCGACGATGCGGCCGAACATTGGATTCGCATCGGAGCAGCGGGAAATCGCGCCGATCGAAACTACTACGACGCGGGAAAGTTCGGCGCTGTTTCGTACGAGTTCGAAATCGGCCGCAATCCAGTCACGAACGCCCAGTACGCCGAGTTTCTGAACGCGGTCGCGAAGCGAGATCCCCACGAGCTCTACCATCCCGCGATGGCCACGCACGCCGAAGGCGGCATCGTCCGGCGCGGCGAGACGGGCGAGCACCGCTACCTCGTGAAGGACGGATTCGCGCGGAAAGCCGTCGTGTTCGTGAGCTGGTTCGACGCGCTGCGGTACTGCAATTGGCGACACAACGGCGCGCCGACGGGTCCGGGCGCCGCACGCGCGACGGAGAGTGGAGCCTATTCGCTTGCCGACGGAACGGACGTGGGCTTGCGGCGTCCAGACGCTCGGTTCTTTCTTACAAGCGAAGACGAATGGTACAAGGCGGCGTACTTCGACGCGAGCGCGGCCGAAGACGATGGGTACTCGCTCTTTCACCGAACCGACGAGGACCTAGAGGTCGTTCGGCGCCCTCTCGACTGGGCGAGCCCGCTCGGAGTTCGCGGGCTCGCGGATCGTGTGTGGGAGTGGAACGAGGCGCGCGTAGGCGTTCTCTTTCGCGGTGTCCGCTCGGGAGCGTGGTTCCTCGGCAACAACCGACAGTCGGCCGGCCGTTTCTTCTGCAATCCCGATCTCGAGCTCGCGACCATCGGATTTCGCATCGCGAAACCGATCGGAAGCGGTTGATCGAGATCGACTGCGAAACTGGCGGATTCGAAGGTACCACGGAGACGGATTTCGAGTCCTCGGCTGGATTGGTATCATCTCCGTCGCGATCGACGTCGTCGGTCGGAGGATTTCGCACGAAGGCTTGAGTCGCCTGGTAAGCTTCGGACGCCCTCTCGTGCCCAAAGAGAAGCAACGCGTAGCGCCCCCATCGAGAGATTTATGAAACCGGTCAATTTGTGCAAGGTGGGCGATCAAGTCGCCGGGCATCCGGCGCTGACACGGATCGCGGTCATCGCGGGGCTCTCGCTCGCCGCGATCGCTTCCGTGCCAGCGGGCGAGCGCGACGACCGCGAGCTCAACTGGCCCGAGTGGCGCGGTCCGCTCGGAACCGGGGTCGCGCCGAAGGCCGATCCACCGCTCAGCTGGAACGAAGAGAGCAATGTTCGCTGGCGCGTTGCACTTCCCGGGCGCGGTCACTCCACGCCGGTCGTTTGGGGAGACAAGATCTACCTGACGGCCGCGGTCCCGTACGGCCCCGCCCTCGAGCCGAAACCCGAAACGGCCCCGGGCGCTCACGACAATCTTCCCGTGACGCACCGGCACGAGTCGGTTGTCGTCGCCGTGAGTCGAGCGAAACGCGACATCGTCTGGCAGAAGACGGTCCACCGCGGTCTTCCGCACGAAGGAGGGCATACGACCGGGAGTCTCGCGTCCGCGTCACCGATCACCGACGGCACCCACGTCTATGCGTTCTTCGGGTCGCGTGGACTCTACTGCCTCGACCCCGCCGGTGAAATCGTGTGGGAGAAACACTTCGGCGAAATGCAGACGAAGCACGCCCACGGAGAGGGCAGCTCCCCCGTTCTCTACCGCAACACGATCGTCGTCAACTGGGACCACGAAGGGCAATCCTTCGTGACGGCACTCGACAAGGAGACCGGCGATCCTCGGTGGCGCATCGACCGCGACGAAGTTACCTCGTGGGCGAGTCCGATCGTCGTCGAGCACGCGGGAAAACCCCAGCTCATCGTGAGCGGAACGGGTCGAGTGCGCGGATACGATCTCACGTCCGGCGGCGTGATCTGGGAGTGTGGAGGGCTTTCCCACAATGTCGTCGCCTCGCCCGTCGCCGGCAACGGTATGGTGTTCGCCGCGAGCAGCTACGACCGGCAAGCGATGCTGGCGATTCGGCTCACGGGAGCGAAGGGAGATGTCACCGGGACGAAGAATCTCGTCTGGCGTCGCGTCCAGCGCACGCCGTACGTACCGTCTCCTCTCCTCTACGATGACGCGCTCTACTTTCTCCGGCACTACCAAGGTATCCTCTCCCGTGTCGACGCGAAGTCGGGCGAAGAACGGCACGGACCGATTCGCCTGCCGCGAATCCGAAACGTCTACGCATCTCCGGTCGGCGCAGCGGGGCGGATCTACATCACCGATCGCGATGGGACGACGGTCGTCATGAGTCACGACGACGAACGGAAGTTGCTCGCGATCAACCAGCTCCGCGATACGTTCAGCGCGTCGATGGCCATCGTCGGGAAGGAGATTTTCCTCCGCGGCGAAGCGCAGCTCTACTGCATCGCAGAGGACTGATCCGGTCGCGGACGAGGGCGGCGACCTCCCACGAATGGCAGTATCGTCCTTGACGACGCCAGATGGATCGCTCTACGTTGGTGTCTGAACCGACAGAGGGTCGAGCGTCACTCCAGCCAGGGGCAAGTGCTCGGGGGCGACGCTCGCGCAGACGCACGAGCGGTAAGGAGGCAGATGTGATTGATCGTCGTTGGACCCGTTGTATCGGGCGAATTCGGCGTCCCGGGCGCGCGAACGCGGCCCCTCGGTGCGCGAATCGTTTCGCGCGAGCCACGCTGCTCGCGCTCAGCACTGTGCTCGCGAGCGGTTGCAGCGACTACCTCAAGAAGAGGGAGCTCGCGGCGGTCGCGAAAGACTGGTCTCTCGTCATCCGGGCGAGTCAGGTCATTCCCGTTTACCCTCTCACCGAGGATCTTCAACCGGGTGACCTATTCCTCGTGCTTCGCTCGATTCCCGAGCAAGTCGACGAGTACACAAAGAGTGGCTTCCTCCCACTCGATCAGCACATCACTCGTTTGGGCCCGTTCGACTACGCGACGCACTATCAGGAGTCGTACGGGACGAAAGATCGCCCCGTCATCCCGCGCGATTATCAGTTCCCATCGAACGCTGCCGGCACGCCGGCGACGCCGGAAAGAGATGCGAGCTCGTCGACCCCGCCGGATGGTGCGGCTGCGACCGCGACCGCAGACGCTACGCCGGCGGGAGGCGAAGAGAGCGGGGACGACGCGGGGGACAATTCGAGCGAGCCAGCGACGACGACGGACTGGAAGCTCGCGCCGCGCGCCGCCTTCCCGAGCTACAACTTTTCGGTGAAGAGCGGAGGCGCGCTCGGGCTCGCGATGCCGATTCAGGGGGTTCCCGTCGCGCTGAGCCTCATGCAGGCGGATCAGGCGACCGGGTCGGTGACGATCAGCGATGCGTATACGTACGGGCTACCGTTTCAAGGAATCGCTACCGAAGTCTACGACTGGGCCAGACAGCCCCTTCACCGGTCCATGTTGGCGAACCTGCGACGGGAAGTCGTGAACGCGGAGAGTTGCTGGAGCCGGGCGTGGCGCTGGTTGACCCGCCGACCCGAGCCGACGATCTACGTGCGAGCGGTGAACCGTGTCTATCTCACGCAAGGGATCGTCGTTCAGGTCAATGCGTCCTCGAGCGGCGGCGCGGACATCGCGGGTGGAGCTCCGAAGGACGTTCAGATTCCCGGATTGGAGGACCAGAAGACCGCCGAGAACTACGCGAACGCCCTCGAGCAAGTGAGCAAGAAGATCGACAGCACTCTTCCCGGTGGGGAGTTGAAGCTCGCTTGGGCGACTTCCCGCTCCGTGTCGCTCTCCGAGAACTTCGAACGACCGCTCGTGGTCGGGTACCTCGCGTTCGACTTCCCGGTGCTTCCCGACGGAAGTCTCGGCGTGCCGATCGCTACGCGCGATCAGCTTCAGCGAGGCAGCTCGGACGTTCGGGTCGAGTCGGCCGTCGAGGAGTACGGCGACGTCCTCGAGGAGATTGAAAGCCTCCCCGAGGCACGCCGGAGCGGAGTCTACGAGAAGGCAGCGACTGCGCTCGGGACCGAGTTCAAAGCGCTCTACGACAAGGAGCGCGCATCTCTTTCGCCGGGCGAGGCATTCACCACCGCCCGCCGCCGTCATTCCTTCGGGAAGTCGGTCGACGCCGCGCACTACGAGAACGCGCTGCGGACGGCGTTGAGGGACTAACTCGTCGACCCTGCGACGCGGAACTTCGGCGCGATGTCGCCCTCGCGTCGGCCGTTCTCTCAGCTCTCGGACACTCAGTAGGAGAATTCCGTGCCCCCGACCAGACGACCCGAAGAGTACGAGATCCCAGCCTCGTGGCCGCTCAAGGACATGTCCGAGTGGATCAAGATGACGCTCGAGGAGCCAGGCGTTCGCTCCGTCGAGGTGGTCAAGCGCGGGCAGAAGTACTGGTTTCTCGTGAACTTCAAGCCGAGTTCGTAGGGCCGAATCCGCGCCCAGCACGGGCGTCCGATTCAGCGCGCCCGTCCGGGAATCCTGACGGATCCGGCCGCGCACTCACGGATGGAGAGATGTCAGCACAGAAGCTCACTCTCTTCACCGGAGCGACCATGAACCATTCCGAGCCGAGATCCGAAATCGCGACCGTCTGCATGGGCGGCTGCGTCGTCGGACTCGCGTGTGCCGGAGCCGAGCTGCTTCGGCGCGTGTTCGCAGCGACGATCGGGAGCTGGGAACCGGATACCGTTGTCGAGTGGATCTGCACGCTCTGCCGCGGGAGTGAGTGGGGAGCCGTGCTCTGACCCGGCGTTCGAACGGGTGAGGCGCCTCCCATTCCTCGCGATTGACCTCCGAGGGCAGGTGGTCTGTGCCGGCAGCGGACGGATCACGTTCGAAGCGTGGATCACTCGAACCGAGTTCTCACCGACTCGAGAATCCGTCCGATGCGATCCAGATCTTCCGGGAGCCAGTAGCGCTCGTCGACGAGCTTCTTCGCCGACTCGCGAAACTGCTCCCGGTAGTCTTTGAAACTCGCGTACCGTTCCCCGAGGGAAGGGCGCGGGTCGCCGCGAGATGTCCGCTCGGCGCGAGAGCGCGCGAAGGGGATGTACCCGCCGCTCAGGCTGAGCAGCTCCGTCTCCGCTCCGATCGAGCGATGCCGGAGATTCCAGCTCGTAAACGTACCGAGTGGAACGTCGACGCTCGGAAGGTTGAGAAATCCGAGCTCGTTCCCATCGGCGCGGTACGCGCCGACCTTCACGACGTAGTCGCCGAGCGATCGCGGCGGCTCGATGCTGGTTCGGCGACTCCGCAAAAACTCTGGCCCGCGATCGAGAAACTCGGGCTGCTGAATCACCTGCGGGTAACGTACGCCCGGAAGTGCCGGCCAGCCGCTCTCGCGCTCCCGCCAACCGACGAGCGTTCCGTCGGAGATTTTCGGATACGCACTCGGCGGCGGCGCGACCCCGTCGCGCACCCACGCGTCGAGTGCGAGGACCAGCGCTCTCATGAACGGCCGGTAGTCCGCGTGATTCGATGGGAGCTGACCTCGCGTGCTCGGACCTGACGGACGCCCCGAGCCTGGTCCGTGCTGCGTTCCCCCGAAAGAGTAGATTCGAACTTCCGGAGGGATCTGCGCATCGCGCTGCCCGAGGGGATCGGTGTGGACGAGCGAACCGCTTCGATGCCAGTACTCCGACGACGATTGAGTGTGGAACACCTTCGGCACCGTTCCCGTAGCACGAGCGCGCCGGAGAATCCCGTCGACACGGCCGGTGAACGGATCGACGTCGTCGCCATACGTGAAGGGAAAGACATCCGCGGGGTAGAGGTGATTGTCGTGCTGCGCGTTGTGACGCGTCGGCGACGCGAAACGATGGTTGAAGAATCCGAGGCCTGCGCCGGCTACGTGCGGGATCACCCCGTCGAACACCATCCGCCCGGACTCGTCGCGATTGAATCCGTCGTAGAGAAGCATCCGGAGACAGCGACCGCTTTGTGACGTGCCGAACCCGTAGGCGAACTCCATCGCCGGCGCGCCGTCGCTCTTGAGAAGCGGATTGCGCTCGTCGGTGAAATACTTGAGCGACGAGATCCAATCGCGGATTCCGGCGAGCCCGAGTCCCTGAACGAGCGGATTCTTGGCTTCGTAGATGAGCTCGTAGATCTCGCCGGCGCGGAATCCGCCGGCGTAGACGAGATCGACGCGCGGGAGCGCGGCGCCATCGACCCACTCGATGTCGAAGTACCACTGCGATCGCGGTATCGGGACGCGTGGATCCTTCTCGCGGAGACGACGGGTGAGGGTCGCTTCTCGCTGGCCTCGCTCCGTCGGCGCGTAGCTTCCGTGACCGCCCCAGTGTGCGATGGAAAGGCGGTCCGTATCACGATCGGGCGCCATCTCCGCACGGACGACTCCCGTGATGGCCTCGCCGGAGTCGCGTGCGACGGGCGCGCGAAGAACGTAGCGACGGCCGTCGGGAATCAGCTCTGCGATCCAGCCGCTCCAGGCCACCACGAACCCGTGACGCGCGAAGAAATGATCCGCACCGCCGCCGATGATCCCGAGGCAGGTGGGATTGCCCCGATTGTTCACGTCGTAAAACACCGCGCCGTTCGACCGCTCGACCTCGACCGGCTTCAAGAGACCGAAGTCCGCCGAGAAGCGCACGCGTCCGTCACCGTCGCGCGGGGCGAGATCGAGATCGACGACGTTCCGGCTGCTCTGGGCGAACGGATCGACGGAGAAATGAACGACGCCGCGGACGAGCTCGTACGGACCTCGCTCGCCGAAGGATCGACCGCTTGCGTAGGGAGTCCGCGACGAGATCTCGACGCGGACGACCTCGGCATCGATCGTCGCCGCGCCGAGGCACATGACGCAAACGACGAACATCCCGATGAGTTGGCGCACTCCGGTTCCCTCCGTCGTCCTACTGGGCGTTCTTGTGAATCGGCTCATCGACGACCAGCGGCGGCGGGAACGACGACGCGCTCCGTCCGCCTCGTCCGCGGATGCGCTTGTTTTGCGAACCGCCGCGCGGCTGGTTGAGAGGGATCTCCATGCCGCCGAGCTCGGCCATCATCTCGTAGAGTCGGTTCTCCATTTTCTTCGCGATCTCCTTGAACGCCGGGTCGTAGAGGAGATTCTTCGACTCGTTCGGGTCCTGATCGAGATCGTAGAGCTCGTCGGCGTCCCACAGTCCGTAGTATGTGATGTACTTGTAACGATCACCGCGAAGCGAGAACACCGTGGGCGACTGGGGAAAGTTTTTCTCCCAGTAGTAAACGTAGAGAAAATAGTCGCGCCAAGCGACGTCCTTCCCTTGCGCTAGCGGAAGGAAGCTCTGACCGTCCATATGTGCGGGCGTCTCGAGCCCCATCGCCTCGAGAATCGTCGGTGCGACGTCGATGTTGGCGACGACCTCTTCGACCACTCGGCCGCCGGAGAACATGGCCGGGCATTGCATGAGCATCGGAACGCGGATCGATGTCTCGTACGCGACGCGCTTGTCGATGAGCCCGTGCTCACCGAACATGAAGCCGTTGTCGCCCATGTAAATGACGAGTGTCTCGTCGTGGATGCCCATGTCCTTCAGTTTTCCGAGCACGCGCCCGAGGCTGTCGTCGACGGCGCAGAGCGTTTCGCAGTAGTTCTTGTAGTACTTTTCGATGTCGAGCTCGCTGTGGTACGGAAAATCGACGCCGTGCCAACTGTTCCTCTGGTCGCGAAGCCAGCGCGGCTTCAGGTGATAGTTCGCTTCTGTGTTCGCCTCGGAAGCTGGACGCTCGAACGGAAGATCCGCGAACTTCCCCCGGTGTCGATCCGCGGGAGTGAAGTTCGCGTGCACGGCCTTGTGAGAGAGGTAGAGGAAAAACGGCTTCTCGGCCGGTTTTTGCGCGTCGAGCCATCGCAGAGCGTAGTCGGTGAGCTCGTCCGTAATGTATCCCTGCTGCTTTACCCGCGCTCCGTCGACGTTCAGCGTGTAGTCGGGTTTGGGGGGAAGATAGTGCCCCTGACCGCGGAAGCTCACCCAATGGTCGAATCCCGGACGGGGCTCGTCGCTCGCGCCTCCCATATGCCACTTGCCGACGAACGCGGTCGCGTACCCCGCTTTCTGAAGATACTGAGGAAAGAAAATCGTGCCCTTGGGAACGAGTCGGTTGTTGTCGATCACGCGGTGCCGGAACGTGTAGAGTCCAGTCAGGATGGACGCGCGGCTCGGTGAACAGAGCGACGTCGTGACGAGGGCGTTCTTGAGGTGGACGCCGTTCTTCGCCATCGAGTCCATGTAAGGTGTCTTCGCAAACTGGTGCCCCATGAAGCTCATCGCGTCATAGCGATGATCGTCCGAGAGCACGAAGACGACGTTTCGCGGCTTCGCGCCTTCGATTCGTTCGGGGAGGCTGATGTTCGCGGGGGCGGCCTCCTCGGCACGGATGGACCCCGCGAAGCTGCCAAGTGGGACCGAAAACAAGGCAAGTGAAACGAACAGTGCGCGTCGAACCATGAATCGAGCTCTCCGGTCGCAGGGATTTGTTTATCGAGCGGGGGGGTTACTCCGGCGATCAGATTCCTCGATCGAGGCTTCCTCCGCAAGCTCGGATCCGTCGCTCTGCGCCGACGCGACAAGATCGCACCGTTGACGGCACGAGGTCGAATGCGGACGCTAATCCTGCCGTCCGTCGCGCCGCTACGACGATCGCAACTCCCACCCCACCGCGCTCCGAGGTCTCCGTGATGCTTTCTCTCCGCCGGCTGCTGCTCCATTCTTCCGCGGCTCTCGTCGCGGTCGGATTCATTTCACCACCAGTCGAAGCGATGCCCGAGGATCCGCCCGGAGCGGCGAGCCCCGACGCGGCGGCGGATCTCTTCGACCGAGTCGATCATCACTACGCGAAAAACGGCGATGTGAAGCTCCATTACGTGTCGATCGGATCGGGCCCCGTCGTCATCCTCCTCCACGGGTTTCCCGACTTCTGGTACACCTGGCGGCATCAGATGGATGCACTCGCCGCCGACCATCGCGTCGTGGCCATGGACCTTCGCGGCTACAACAAGAGCGACAAACCGAAGGGCGTCGAACAGTACGACATGAAGCTCCTCATCGCCGACGTCGAAGCCGTGCTCGTTCACGCCGGAGCCGAACGCGCCACGATCGTCGGCCACGACTGGGGCGGTGCGATCGCTTGGGGATTCGCGATGGCGCGACCGAAGCGGACCGAGCGGCTCATCATCCTCAATCTCCCCCACCCGCGCGGGCTCCTCCGCGAGCTCGCCACCAACCCGCAGCAGCAGAAGAACAGTGCGTACGCCCGCGAGTTTCAGAAGGAGGGGGCGCACGAAAAGCTGAGTGCCGAAGGCCTAGCCCTCTGGGTGAAAGAGGCGTCCGCTCGTCCCCGGTACGTCGAAGCGTTCAAGCGTTCCGACTTCGCGGCGATGCTGAGCTACTACAAGCAGAACTATCCCCGCGAACCCTACGAGTCGAATCCGCTCGCGGCTCCAGGTGTCAAGGTGAAGTGTCCAGTGCTCATGTTTCACGGACTCGACGACTGGGCGCTGCTCCCGGGCGCGCTCAGCGGTACGTGGGACTGGATCGAAAGCGACTTGACCCTCGTCACCGTGCCCGGCGCGGGCCACTGGGTGCAGTACGACGCGAAAGAGCTCGTCACCCGGCGCATGCGGACCTGGCTTCGCGACACGAAGCAGCAGAGCGCGAAAACGCCGAGTGGTCGACCGCGCACGAATGACGACCGGAACGAATCTCGCGATCAGTGATCGTGCTTCTCGAAGATCTTGTGCTTCGCGTCCCCGCGGGCGTGAACGTAGGCGATGAGATCGAGAATCTCTTCTCGCGTGAGCTTGCTGAGCAAGCCTTTCGGCATGATCGAAGTGTCCGCTTTCTCTCGGCTCGCGATCGCGTCGGGAGCGAGGACGGTCGGCGGCGCCTTGCCCAGAGGATCCGTCGCTAGCTTGACCGCATCCGCCGTCTCCTCGATCACCATCCCCGTCACTACGTCGCCGGACTCGAGGACGAAGGTGTAGGAGAAATACCGCTCTTCGATCTCGGCCGACGGCTCGATGAGCGACTTCAGGATGTGTTCCGTCGTTCGCTTCTGCTCGTCGAGTTGAGCGAGGTCCGGCCCGACGTTCTGCCCCTCGTCGCCGAGGCGGTGACACGCCGAACAGCTCGCCGCGCGGAAGAGACTGCGACCGACCTCGTACGAACGACCGCCGTGAAGAGCGGCCACCTCAGGCGTGAGATCCGCGATCGTCCACTCCGTGTTGCGCGCGGTGTACTTGAGGAGCTCGTCCTTGAGGGGAAGCGGATTCGCCGCGAGGTACGCCTCGGGATCGGCGAGGTACGCCTTCAAGTCGCGGACGACGTACAGCGCGCCGTACATGCGCCGCCAGTGCCCGGGGTACGTACAGACGTACGGGTAGATTCCGGGATCATTCGGCACGTCGAACCCGAGCGCCTGCGTCTCTCCGGGCTGAAGCAGTCGACTCGCGAGGATGATCTTCTCCGACTTCGGAATGTACTGCCGGGCTTCGGCGTCTTCGTCCTGAGCGGTCTCTTCGGCGAGGAGTCCGACTTCCTCGAGTGCGCCGGGAATCGTGACCGCGAAGTTGTGCGGCATATTGTCCGTGTTCGAGATGATGAACTCCACGCGACGGCCTGCCGCGACGGCGAGGCGCTCCTTGTCGTAGATCATCCGTTCGGGAACGGTACCGATTCGGATCATCTGTACCTTGAGGTCGGCGAGGCGCGCCTGCACTTCGCGCGCGCGTTCGGGCGAAAGCTTGGCGGCGAGCGTGTCGCCGAGGCGCATCACGTCGAGCGCACTCCTCGACGTTCGGTAACGCTCCGGGATCTCGCTCACGTAGGAGGCGAGATTCACTGCGAGCGCGCCGATTTCGCTCTCAACCCAGGAGTCTTCGGGAAGCTCGCTCAGAGCTCGCACCGAGCTCACCACCTGTTTCCCGTCGGCCACGAGCCGCGCGAGGTCGCGGAACTTCTCCGCTTCTCGCCCCGGAATGGACGAGAGGGAGCGGACGGCGACATCGTGGATCGTGTCCCGCCTCGGAGAGGATAGGCGTTCGCTCGGGATGCGCTGCTTTCGAAAACCGGGTCCGGCCCACGACACGATGAGGCCATCGTTTCCGCCGTTGTCGTAGTACGTGACGACGATCGGATGCTCTCCCGGCTGGAGGCGGATTTGACCTCGCCGCTCGACCATACCGTGATTTCCGTCGTTGTTGACGACGAGCTCGTTGGCGACGTAGAGGCGTGAGCCGTCGTCCGAGTTCGTGAAGAAGCGATAGCGTCCCGCTCGTTCGACGCGGAGCATCCCGGTGAAACGAAGCCCGAAACCGTCGCGCTGCTGGATCTGCGGTACGTCGAACTTGATCTCGGGAACGATCCCCGCTGCCTTCGGCTCGTGTTTCGCAAACGACTCGATCGTGGCGTCGCGCGGCCGTGGAAAGAAGTACTCGACCAAGACTCCGTTCTCGTCGAGCTCGGCGCCCTCACCCGTCTCACGAAGATGCTCCGGTAGATCGAACAGGAGCGGCCGAACTTCGTCGTAGAGTCCCTCCGGAACCTGCTTCGCATCGATGAGTGCGATCGCTTCGAGGAGCTCGCGAAGGCGGACCTTGTCCTTCGATGCGAGCTGGAGAGCCGACTCGGCCGAGCCGTCGGCGGCGATCCACGCGGCGTATCCCATCCGGCGCGTCTCGGCGCGCTTGCCATCCGTCGCCAGACGCCGGACCTGTGCGCGGGCGGATTGGACATCGCCCGCCATCGACTCGCCGAGTATCTGAGCGAGACCGGCGAAGCTCGCGTCGCGCTCGCGCGCATCGAGATCCTCGACGACATTGAGGAGAACCTGCAGCTCGGCGGCATTCTCGATTCGCGCGAGCCCCTGGATCGCTTCGCGGAGATGCGTGACCTCGACATCCGAACGCGAGAGAATCGCGCGGAAGACCGATTCGGTCCGCTCGAGCTTGAGAAGATCCGCCACGCTCGCGTTCCGCAGAACGTAGGCGTACGCAGCTTCGGAAAGCTTCTTTCCCGAATCGAGCACGTGCTTTACGTACGCGTCGACGTCGATCGATCGACGCGCCTCGCGGAGTACAAAATCGAGCTGGACGTCCGTCGGCAAGCGCTCCGCCTCGAAGACGATCTCCGCGGCATCCGGACCGCGATAGAAGACCGACGCCACGACGGCTTCCGCGCGAACGCGGGGATGTCGGTCTGCGGCGAGCTCGAGAAGAAGAGCGCCGGTGTCCGGGACTTCGTCTGCCCAGTCGCGGAGAACGCGCACTGCCGCTGCGCGCGCGTGAGGCTCGGGCGAGCGCAAGACGCGTCGAAGGAGCTCGACATTCACGATCCGGTGCTGCTGGTGGACCCAAAGCGATTCGACGAGCGCGCGCGCATGGTTCGCGTTTTTCTCGTCGAACTTCGCCGACCACGCCTTCACGGCCGCGGCGACTTCTTCGCTGTTTCGTCCGCTGAGCTCGAGCCGTGCGCGGTAGCGACGGCTGAGCATCGGCGCATCGAGATGCTTCACGACATCCGCCGTCGGTCCCGTCAAATCGGCCGGCTCGACGAGCGGACGCCCGTCCGCGGTAACACGGTACACGCGACCGTGATCGTGATCTCGACTCGGGTCGCGGAGGTTGTGCTGCATGTGGCCGATGAGCGGGTTGTGCCAGTCGAGAATGTACAGCGCGCCGTCGCTTCCGACTTCGACGTCGCTCGGGCGGAAATTCGGATCGGAAGAAACGACGATCGTTTCGACCTCCTCTGCTCGGATCCCGGCGCCGTCGTCCACGAACTTGTACTGCGCGACGCCCTGAAATCCGATCGTGTTACAGATGAGAAGATTGCCCTGGTTCTTCTCCGGGAAGTGCGGCGACGCGAGAAGACCGATCGCCGGCACCGGACGGACCCGCTTTTGAAAGAGATGGCGCGGGGCCCCGCGTCCCGGGAATCCGACATAGAATCCGTTGCCACTCGTGCCGTCGGTCGCGAATTGGTAGCCCCACTCGTCGAATACGTCGCCGTGCGGATTCGGTCCGATCGGGAAGTGGAACTGAAACTCGTACGTCCGCGGGTTGAACCGGTACATCGCGGTTTGCGAGCTCCGATAGGGTGCACCCCACGGTGTCTCGATCCCCATGACGTGGAACACGCCGCGTTGAAAGTAGAGCCAGCCTCCAGGGCCGATCACGAAGGAGTTCGCCGTGTGGTGCGTGTCGGCCGAATCGATCCCGTGGAGCAAGCGGATTCTCTCGTCGGCCTTGTCGTCGCCGTCCGTGTCCCTGAGGAACACGAGATCCGGGGCCTGGGCGACGATGACCCCCCCGCCCCAAAATTCGAAACCGGTCGGGTTGTGAAGCCCATCGGCGAACACGATGCACCGGTCGGCTCGCCCGTCGCGGTCCTCGTCGGGCAGAATGACGAGTTTGTCGTTCAGGGGCTTTCGCGGATTCCAGTGCGGGTAGGTCGGCCACGCGGCGACCCAGAGACGTCCCTTCGGATCGACGGAGCACTGGACCGGATTCACGAGCTCGGGGAACTGCTCCTCCGACGCGAAGAGGCCGACGCTCATCCCCTTCGCGATCGTCATCTTTGCGATGGCCCCCGTTCCCGTGAGGAAATCGTGCTCGCCGCCGCGAGTCTTCCCCGGCCGGTTGGTCTTCACCTCGAGCGGCGGCGGGGCGTTCGAATCATCGACCTTGAATTTCCCCCCGCGGGCGACCGCCCACACGCGTCGATCGCGGTTCGCGGTCATGACGTCGAGCATTTCGAGCTCGCGCTGCATCACGACGAAGTTCGTCTGGCCGTCGACGAACTTGAGCGAAGAGCGTCCCCCGAACACGCTGTATCCGTCCGTCGCGCGGTAGCGGTTGTGCCAGTAGAGATTCTTCTCGAGCACGGCCTCGCGAACGCGCGCGAGGCTTGCTTCGTCGCGCGCGGGGGCTTCTCCGAAGAGCTCTCCGTCGATGATCTCCGCGAGGCGTCGATTTCCTTCCTCGGTGAGGTGAATGCCGTTGATCGTGAGCGGTTTCGGCGCTCGCGCGTAGAGATTCGCCGTCGCCGAGAAGAGATCGACGAACCGAACGTCGTGCTCCTTCGCCACCGCCGCCATGGCGCTCGTGTAGAGAGCGAGTCGCCGGTTGTTCTCGCTTCCGTCGGGAAGGTGCGGACTGTGGAGGTCCTCGTGCGCGATCGGCGAGAAGAGAACGACCCTCGGGGCGGACTCGCCGTTGTACTTCTGCTCCGCGATCTTCGTGAGAAATTCGGCGAGACGGGTTCGAAACCCGCTCAGCCCCTCCTCCCCAGCAAACGACTCGTTGTAGCCGAAGAACGCGAATATGAGGTCGGCTTCGGAATGAGAGAGATGCTGATCGGGAGAGCCGAAATTCGCCGAACGCGGTCGCACGTCGAGCTCGTCAGCGGAGAACCCCAAATTGCGAACGACGATCTCACGCTCGGGGAAGCGTGTCTGCACAAGCGTCTCGAGCCAGCCGTGATGCTGCATCCGGTCGGCGAGCGTGTTTCCGATGTAACAGATGCGATCGCCCTTCCGGAGCTCGAGCTCCGGTGCCGCGTCGATCGGAGCAAGAGTCGTCCAACCGGCGAACGCGGCGACGAAAAGCGTTGGGAGCGAAGTCCTCATGCGCGCTGGGTCTCCTCGGCGAGTGAGTCGTATCGTGAATCGAGCGCTGACGCGGGGTCGCGAGACGTAGGGCGTCAAGCGCGGGGGGCTGCGATTATCGCAAAACGGTGAGGAGTCTGTCCAAGAGCTGGTGACGAGCTTTCTCGAGGACACGAACCCGGACACCCACCAACCGCGGCGCCGAGGCCCCGGTCGATCAGCGTTTCGCTCGGGGCCGGCGCTTCTCGAGCCAATCCTGCTCCGGCAGTCCTCGATTCGGTTGCTCCGTCCAGCGAGGAGCGGGAAACCACCTCAGCCCGCTGACCCTCGGGTAGGTTTCCCAGATGTCCCCGGACTCGGTCGCTCGCGCGTCCGCCGTGCTTCGAAGCTCACGCCACAAGCGCTCGCGGAGCGCGCGTAGGGTCGAGGAAAACTCAGGCTCTTCCGCGAGATTGGCGAGGCAGCCCGGATCGGAGCGGACGTCGTACAGCTCCTCCGCCGGTCTCTTCGCGACCGCGAGATCGAGATATCGCTTCACGCTCGGGTCGTCCGCGCGCGAAGTGAGATAGCTGAGCGACGGCCCCGCGTCGATGTCGTGGTAGCCGGCGTGAGGCGCGCTCAGCGTCGTCCCCGCGGGGCTCCCGTCCGCCGTGTAGCCGGCACGATGGTACTTTTGGCCCGGTCCGGCCGGCCAGCGCTCGGGCGCGAAGTTTCGAATGTAGAGATAGCGGTGCGTCCGCAGAGATCGCTGCGGATAGCCGAGCGAGTTGAAGCGAGACGACGAGTGACGCTCGCGCGCCGAGAAAACGGCGGTGCGCGACGGGTCGACGACACCGGACCGCGATGCACGCAAAATGTCGACGAGCGACCGTCCTTCGAGTGGAAACTCGCTCGGCGGCGGTGCGCCGGTGACGTCGTAAATCGTCGCGGTGAGATCGACAAACCCGACGAGGTCGTCGCTGACGCGCCCGGGCGATTGAACGCCGGGGCCGCCGATCGCGAGTGGGATGTGAGTTCCGAACTCGTAGCAGTTCGCCTTCGCGCGAGGGAATGGAAAGCCGTTATCCGACGTGACGATGACGAGCGTATCGTCGAGGAGACCGGCCCGCTCGAGGAGCGCGAGCATCCGTCCGAGATCCGCATCGAATCGCTCGACCTCTACGGCGTAGTCGAGGAGATCGCTCCGGATCTCCGGCGCGTCCGGGAGAAACGGCGGCACCTCGGCGTCGTCGAGCGTCTTCCCCGCGGCGAGGCCCGACCCCTTGTCGTAGCCCCGATGCGGATCGGAGCTCCCGAACCAGAAGCAGAACGGCTTCGACTCCGGACGCTCATCGAGGAAGCGCTCGAACGCAGCGGCGTATCCGCGTCGTCCGTTCGCGCCTCGAAACGGGACGCCCGCGGGATTCGTCGTTCGACCGAGCGCTCTGAAGTCTCCGGGTCCCCATCCTTTTCCGGTGGATCCGACGACGTATCCCGCGGCTGCGAGTCGATCGGGAAATGTCTCGAACTTCGGATGGAAATAGCTCGCGTGCGTACCGGCGTGCTCGAGCTGCCAGGTGTGACGGCCGGTGAGGAGAGATGCGCGAGAGGGACTGCAGCCGGGCGACGCGCAGAAAGCCTGAGTGAAGAGAACGCCCCGGCTCGCGACCCGGTCAAAATTCGGCGTCGACACCATCGACGATCCGTACGCGGACGCGTGTGGCCACGACTGGTCATCGCTGATCGCGATGAAAATGTTCGGTCGCGACGCCGCCGAATCGCCGGCGAGAAGACCGCGAAGCGTTCCGAGCAGGACGGCGGCGACGACGATTCCATTCCGCGCAAGCGCCGAGCTGGGTGGCGATCGCCTCACTCGATGCACGACACGGCTACGCGAGATCGATTGGACCCTGCCCGCAGAGATCGGGGTTTCCGAACCGATCGATCCGGTGCCCGAAGCTGTGCGCGAGCGAGAGCAGGAACCGATTGTGCGGGACGCGCCGATACTTCAGCGATCGTCCCGTCCGGAAGCCGAGCCCGCCGCCGACGAGAACGAAGGGGATATCGTTCAGCGTGTGCGAGTTTCCCTTCCCGAGCTCGTTCGTCCACACGATCGTGGTGTGATCCAGCAAGGAGCCGTCGCCATCGGGCTCCGGAGTCTCGGCGAGCCGCTGCGCGAGATGGACGAGCTGCTCGCAATACCATTTGTTGATGCGCGTGAGGTGGTCCTGCGCCTCGCGGTCCTTATCCGGCTTGTGCGAGAGCGCGTGATGGCCCTCGTTCACTCCGATCCAGCGCATCCGGGCCTGCCCGACCGAGTTCGTGTACTGCAGCGTCGCGACCCGCGCGTAGTCGGCGGCGAAGCTGTTGACGAGGAGCTCGATCTGCATCTTGCTGAGGCGCGGCATATTGTCGTTCTGCTCGTGCACGCCCGGCTCGAGCTCGGGGACCGCGTGACCGACTTCTTCGTCGCTCGATCGAAGCTCTTCCTCGAGCTCCCGCACCCACTGGGCGTGCTCGTCGAGCCGCCGGCGGTCGTCCGAGCTCAATACGCCGCGCAGCTTCGACATGTCTTCGCGCAGATCATCGAGAACGCTCTTCAGCGATTCGCGATCCTCGACCCGCCCGTAGAGCTTGTCGAACATCTGGTACGGATCGTCGATCGGCGCGAGCGGCTTGTTCGGCCCGGCGTACGACAGCCGCGTCCACGTATCGGCCCGATCGGGAACCATGACGCCGAACTCGAGCGACCCGAAGCGAGTCTTTCTCGTCGGATCGGCCTGGAGGTGATTCTTGATCTCCTGATCGATCGAGATTCCGCTCGCCCATCCCGCCGGCGTGTGCGAACCGCCCTGAACGTTCCCCGGAAAGAGCTCGACGCCGGTGAGGAGACACCCGATCCCGCGCATGTGGTTGTCGCCGTCGCCGCGGATCCGGTCGGCGAGTCCGTGAAGGATCAGAGTTCGATCCTGAAGCGGAGCGAGCGGCGAGAGGCTTTCCTTCAGCTTGAACGATTCGCCGACCTCGTCGGGCCAGAACGTGTTCGGAACGACTCCGTTCGGACTGAACATGACGACGAGGCGCTGCTTCCGCCGCCCACTTTGCGCGAAGCCGAGGCTCGGGAAATTGAGAAGGAACGGCAGCGCTCCCGCGCTGATCCCGAGATCCCGCATGAAATCGCGTCGCGTCCGTCTCCGACTCATCGTGATCACACTCTCCGTTCAGGCCCGCCGTTGACTGCGATTCTCAGCTACTCTTTATGTGCGATGATTCGATCGTTTGCCAATCAGAAACGCCGGAGGCGCGGCCTCGGCGAGCCGTCTCTCGGGGGCATCGCCGCGATCTCGGCCACCCGGACAAGCAGCTTCTGAATGTCGAATCCATTCTCGACGAACTCGCGGAGAAGCTCATCGGCGACACCGGGGCCGAACGCGCGAATCGGCTGCTTGGCCGTGTTGTGAAAAAGCTGGACCACGAATGCCTCGTGCGCCTGCTCGCTCCCGGCGACGAACTGCGCGAGCTCTCGCGCTCCGCGAAACGACCTCTCCTCGCCGGACGGCAGCTCGTACGAACCCGAGACGTCGATGGGCTTCCCCTTCTCCTCCGCGCGAAACTGCCCTACCGCATCGAAGTTCTCGAGCGCGAATCCGAACGGATTGATCAGTCCGTGACAACCGCGGCAAGCCGTCGGCTTCGTCTGAAGCTCGATGCGCTCGCGCGTCGTCAGATCCGGATGAAGATCGGCCGGGAGCGGCGTGAACGCCTCGGGCGGCGGCCGAAGCGCGCGACCGAGAACATTCCGGGCGAGAAACACCCCGCGATGGATCGGCGAGCTGAAGTCCGCGTACGCGAAACGAGCCATGATATACGGATGGGAGAGAACACCGGCGCGCTCCGTGCGCTCCGCCGGCACCCGCTGAAACGGGGCGCCCTTCGGCAGGTCGACTCCGTAGTACGCGCCGAGTCGGTCGTTCACGAACCACTCGTTCCCGAGAAAGAACCGGCGAAAGTCCGCCCCTCGGCTCCAGACGACGTCGTCGAGATAGAGATCGAGGGAGGTGCGGAGATCGGCGACGATCTCGGCGCTGAACTTCGGAAATCGATCGGCGCTCTTCTCGATCTCTCGCTCGTCCGCGACGTCGAGCCAGCGATGGAGAAACCAGCGCATCTTCGCTCGCGCTCGCCGATCGCCGAGCATCCTTCGGGCGTGCTCGGAGGCATCTCCCGGCGTACGGAGCGAACCGCTCGCGGCTGCCTGGAGGAGTCGCTCGTCGGGAATCGAATCCCAGAGTGCAAACGACAGGCGCGACGCTGCCGCGAAGTCACCGCCTTCGAGGCCGGGATAGAGAAAACGGGGTGACTTGAGCGAGAGGAGGACGACGCGCTTCACCGCACTCGCCCCATCGGGGGCGCCGTCGAACTGCCGATCGACGTACGCCGAAGTTTCGTCGTCGCGCAGAGGTCGGCGGAACGCGCGCTCGACCCATCGCCGAGAAAACGAACGAAGCTTCGCGCCGTCGTCGCGCGCTCCCGCGAGCTCGCGAAGATTCGCTTCGACATAGCTCGCCGTGTCGATGGCCGCGGTGGTCGTCGCCTCGACCCACGCGCGCGAAACCGACGTGCCGCGTTCGTACCCGACACTCCGGTCGTCAGGCGGAAACGCGGTGTCGAGCACAAAAAACTCGGGCGCTCGCTCCGTCGAGAGGTGCCGCGCCGGGATCAGCTCGTCGGGACTGCCGGGTCGCCGCCAGTGGAGCTCGATAAAGGCCGGAACCGGCTTCGGATTCTTCTCGTCCTTGCGGACCCCCTGATTGCGTGAGCTGAACTCGAGCCGGAGCGGATAGGCGCGACCGTCGATCAAATATCGCGACGCGCGAAACTCAGTGCCATCTCCCGACTTCACCCAGGCGTCGATGAGGGGTTCTTCGCGGTCGTTTACCCATAGTCGCGCCGCGTGATCGGTACGCACCACGAACTCGTAGACGCCGGTGTCCGGCGCGAGGACGCTCCCTTCCCAGCGCGCGGAGAATCCCTGAGTGCCGAGCTTCTCCGCGTCGGGGTTCTCCGCGAGAAAGTCGAACTGAACGACGGGGTCCGTACGTTCGACCGCACGGTCTCGGCCCGGCCGACGGCTCGCGAAGTACTCCCCGCGAAGGCCTCCCGTCGTGAGCGCCGGCGAAGGTGCCCGAAACGCTGCAACCAAGTCGCCCACTGCGTTTCGAAACTGCCTTTGCGTGAGGTGCGAAAGCTCGATCCGGGCGGGTCGATTTCGCGCCTGGGCGATCGGGGAGTAAAACGTGTCGTAGATGAATCGAGCCACCAGCCGGGCGTCTTCTCCGACGCACTCTTCCGGCGACTCGTCGGGCATCGACTTTTCGATGTAGCGCGCGAGCTGAACGACCGATTTGTCGCCGACGAGCGGCCGCGAGTATTCGCCCTTGACCCCCTCACCGCCCCGTCCGTGACAGCTCGCACAGCGCTCGAGAAAAATCGCGCGTCCGCGCTCGTCCGACTCGGGTGGGACAGCGCCGGTCACGCGGTCCTCGGTCGCGCTCGCCGCGTCGTCAGCCGACGCGGCGAGCGGGAAAGCCGTCGCCACCAGAAGAACGGCGATCGAAAACGGGCTGGGGCGCACCCTCGGATTCACAGGCGTTCTCTCCCGCTAGAGACTACGCAGACGTGCCGGAATGGAAACGTCACGCGAACATCGCTCGCGCCTGAGCGCGAGGTCCGTTCGCCGCACCGCGGCCACGGCCGCGGACACGCTCGAGCCGTGTATTTTAGAGACCTCCGTCGCCGCCGTCGATGATCGAACCCCGGACGATCCCCGACGCTTCGGCCCGGCTCAGGATTCGACGAGTGCCCCGACGCCCGAAGCGAGCGCGAACAGCGCCTTCACCTCGTCGGCACTCAGGCTCCGATTGAAGATCGCGAGCTCGTCGAAGTCACCGATGTAGTTCACACCGACCATGATGACCGAACGCGCGACATCCCACGTAAAGAGCTGCGGCCGCTCGAGCTCTCCCGCGAGTCGACCGTCGAGGTAGAGGCGCGCGCGCGCGGGTGCCTCGCCTCCGTTCACGCCCTCGAACGTGAACGCCACGTGAGTCCATCGATCTCGCCGAAAGGGATGTTCGCTGACCACCACCATCGGCCGCTCGTCGGCGGCGATGTCCTCCCACTTTCGGCCGGTCGGATTCCAGCTCTTCAGGTCGGAAAAGACGCCGAGGCGAAACTCGCGCGGATTGTCCTTCGTAAAGTCGACGAACATCGCCGCGTCGTTCCAGGTCTTGTCCGTGATCTGGATCGGGTCGCAATACCCCGGCTCGAGGTCTTCCTCCGGTGTCAGCCGAAGCCAAAACGACAGCGTTCCGCTCCAAGCTTCGGGGCGAAAGTCGACGTTTCGCTCGCCGCGGTAGTAGAGAAAGCCCGGCCCCTTCTTGCCGAAATGAAGCGCGCCGCCGTGTCGTCCGTCCTCCACGACGGCGACATCGTCGCGCGCGAGTCCGGCGGTACCGTCCGGAATCTTCCCCGTCGTCGTCGTGTAGATCCCGCTTTCGCCGCGCGCGTAATCGGCGTCCGTCCCCGCGTCGAACGACGCGTAAAACGTGAGCGCCGACGCGAGGTCACTCGCTCCGGAGTTGCCGGATCCGAAACCGAAATACGAACAGCCGATCGACGAGAGAGAGAATACTCCGAGGAAGGTGGTCACGAGCACTTGTCGCATCATCGCCGTCGATCTCCTTTCTTACGTACTTCGATCCGTCCCGTCGGCGTCACACCGCGGACTCGAGCGAGGCGCTCATGGTACGCGTTCCCCACCCCGGCGTCTCACGCGGAATTGCCGCGTCGATGTGGAAGAAGAGACGGAACGCCGGCTAAGATGATCTGCGCTCGACGCTGCCGGCCGAGCTCAGCCCCTTCTTCCGGAGATTCATGATGCGAAAGTCCGAGTCGACCACGACCGCTCCGAATGAACGTCGCGCCCTCCCGACGCGAGATCGGGACCTCAGTCGCCGCCGCTTTCTCGCCCGCACCGCAGCAGCCTCGGGGGCGGCCATCGCGGCGCCCCTCTTCGTCCCTGCCGCCGTCCTCGGGAAGGAGGGGCGCCCTCCGCCCAGCGAGCGCATCGTCATGGGCTGCGTCGGCACCGGTGGTCGCGGCACGAGCAATCTCCGAACGTTCATCCAGAATCCCGATGTGCAGATTGTCGCCGTCTGCGACGTCGAGAAACGCTCGTCTCGCTACTATCGGGGACGTACGGCGGGACGCGAACCCGCGCGCGAGGTCGTCGAGCAGCACTATGCAAAGGCGAAGACGGCGAACGCGGAGAAGAGTTGCCGCGCGTTCGGAGATTTTCGCGAGCTGCTCGCCATCGGTGACATCGACGCGGTAAGCGTCGCCACGCCCGATCATTGGCACGCGCTCGTTTCGATCGCAGCCGCGAACGCGGGCAAGGACATCTACTGCGAGAAGCCGCTCGCGAACTCCGTCGCCGAGGGGCGCGCGGTCGCCGAGGCGGTGCGGCGAAACGACCGCGTACTTCAAACCGGAAGTCACGAAAGATCGAACGCGAAGTCGCGCTTCGCCGCCGAGCTCGTCCTCAACGGACGGATCGGGAAGCTCCACACGGTGCGCATTCAGATGCCCTGTACGGAGCCGCACCATCTGCACGTCCGCGGCGTCGAGAACACCCCGCCGGTCGAACCCGTACCAGAGGGATTCGACTACGATTTCTGGCTCGGCCACACGCCGGCCGTCCCGTACACACCGGGTCGCTGCCACTTCTGGTGGCGCTTCGTGCTCGCGCACGGCGGCGGTGAGATGACGGACCGGGGCGCACACGTCATCGACCTCGCGCAGATGGGCATGGGAACGGAAACCACCGGTCCCGTCGAGATCGAGGCTAAGGGTGTCCGTGGGACCGGGCTCTACGACACGTTCATGGACTACGAATTCACGAATACGTTCGCGAACGGAGTCCGGATGATCGGGTCGGCCGAAGAGCCGCGCGGACTCAAGTTCGAGGGGAGCGACGGGTGGGTGTTCATTCACGTTCACGGCTGCGCTCTCGACGCGCACCCGAAGTCGCTTCTCGAGGAGACGATCGGCGACAGCGAAATCCGGATCGGGCGCAGCCCCGGCCACCACCGAAACTTCCTCGACTGCGTCAAGAGCCGAAAAACGCCCGTCGCGCCCGCAGAGGTCGGCCATCGATCGGCCACCATCTGTCACCTGAACAACATCGCGATGCTCACGGGTCGAAAGCTCCGCTGGGACCCGCGCACCGAGCGTTTCGCTGACGACGACGTCGCCAACGCACTCCTTCGCCCGAAGATGCGCGATCCCTGGACCGTGTAATCGCGAAACGGGTCGATACGGATGCTGAGGTTCAAACGACGGACTTCACACGACGGGTAGCCGGTATCCCTCGCGGTACTCCCGCCCGAGAAACTGATCGGCTTCATCGTCGCCGACGAAAGTCTCCGTTTTCGCATCGAAGCGAAGTCGGCGACCCGTGCGATACGCGATGTTCCCGAGGTGGCAGAGGAGCGCGGACTGGTGTCCCTCCTCGATGTCCGCGATCAACTCCTCGCGTTTTCGGCTGCGCACGCAGTCGATGAAGTTCTGGTAGTGCGTACCGGGATCGTTCCACTTCGGCTCGGAGGACGGCCCGGGCTCGTTGCCGATGAAGAACCGGTAGCCGTGCCGGTCGATCATGAGAAAGCCCTTATCGCCGTAGAAGATATTGTCGTTGTCGAAGCGGTGGCCGGGCATGCGGTAAGGGGTGAAGTCACGCTGCTCGAAGACGAAGAGAAGCCCGTCGTACTCCCACGTGACGACCATCGTATCGGGGGTCTCCTGCGCGTCTCCGCGGGATCCGAGCTTCGCGGCGCTACAGGACACCGCGTTCGGCGCGCCGAGGCCGAGCGCCCACCGGCCGATGTCGATTTGGTGGACGCCGTCGTTCCCGATGTCGCCCGTACCGTAGTCCCAGTGCCAGTGCCAACCGCTGTGAAAGCGGTTCGGATTGAACGGCCGCTTCGGTGCCGGACCGAGCCAGACATCGTAGTCGACCCCCTTCGGAACGGGTTCGTCGGGACGCGGCTCGAGGCGACCGCGGCGCTGATTGTTGATCGCCTTGACGACCTTGATGTCACCGATGAGGCCCTCTCGGATCTTCGCCCAGGCCTCCCGGTAGTGCGGTGCCGAGCGAAGCTGCGTGCCGTGCTGAACGATGCGGTCGTAGCGCCGAGCCGCCTTCACGGCGAGGCGGCCTTCGCGAATATTGTGCGACGCCGGCTTCTCGACGTAGACATCCTTGCCCGCCGCACAGGCGAGAATCGTCGCCGGCGCATGCCAGTGATCGGGCGTCGCGACGGCGATCGCATCGACATGCTTCTCGTCAAGGAGAGTGCGGAAGTCGACGACCTGAAGCGGACGGCGTCGAGTCCGTCGCTCGATCTCGCCGCAAACCGTGCTCGAACGGCGCGAGTCCGGATCGCAGATCGCGACGACCTCGCTGTGCTGAACCGTCGAAAACCACCGAGCGAGTGCGCGGCCACGACCACAACCGAGCACCGCGACGCGGACGCGTTCGTTGGGCGACGCGCCGGCGACGCCGATGCTCGCGGCGCCGGCGCAAACCGCGGCGCCCGCCCCCGTCCCCAAAAACTCTCTGCGAGTCATGCTCGGCATCGGTCCCTCCTTCTTGCCGTGAACGAAGAATTGCTCGCGAGGCGTTCCGCAGGTTCCGACCGGCTAGGGATTCGGCCGCGCCGGATCAATTCGCCGCGTCGGGCTTCTCCCCGAGCTTCTCGCCCGGTCGAACGCCCAGCGCGGCGAGCTTGAACCCCGAGAGGATCCCCTCGGTCGAGCTGAGCACGTTCAGCCGAAGATACTTCGAGTCGCGGCACAAGACGAAGATCCCGTTCTGCGGATCGACGTGAACGATCGTTCCGCCGGACGCGATGGGCGCTGCACCCAGATCGGCGGGCGCTACTTCGAGGACTCGCATCGGCGACCCGCGAAACCACGTCCCGGCGCCATGGTACGTGGGATTGCAGGCGTTCACGAGGTTTTCGATCTCGTCCCCGCCCTGCTCGGACCAGTCGATTTCCGTCTCCTCGGGGCGCGGATGCGGCCGCGCGCTCGCTCCGCCTTCGGGCTGGGCCTCGAGCTCGGGTTCGCCGGCGGACTCGAGCCGGCCGAGGACGTCTCGCGCAACCTCGACCGCGGTGTGACTCAAGCGCGAGAGATAGATTCCGTAAGTTTCTCCCGGTGCGATCGGCGCCGACCGGACGAGTAGCACGGGACCGGTATCGAAGCCGTCGTCCATGCGATGGACGGTGAGCGCACCGTCGCGATCGCCGCTCCGAATCTGCCAAAAGATCGGGTCCGGTCCCCGGTACTCCGGGAGCCGACCGGGATGGAAGTTGTAGATCCCCTTCGGGAACGCCTCGCGCGCCACGGCGGGAATCCGAAAGGGAAACGTGAGGGTGAGCCCGACGTCGGCCCCAGTCGATCGGATCCAGTCGGGCAGACCAGCGTCGAGCTCTTCCCGCTCGACAGCGATCGACGGAACGCCGGCTCCCTCCGCGGCCTCGAGAGCTGCCTCCTGCGCCTCGTGGAGGTGCGCTGGCACGATCACGCCGGCGAGTCGTCCGCTCTTCGCGAGAGCAGCGAGCGTGGGGAGCGCGAACTGACTGTTCGCGAACAAGATCGCGCGAATCATGTTTGTTCGAGTTCTCCTAGCGCGAGAGAAAGCGCCTCTCGAGGTGAGTACCGCCGCGCACGTGTTCCCGTTCCCGTTCTCGACAGACCCTCCCCAACCCCTCACGCCGCAAGCGCCCCCCGACTCACCTTCGAGTTAGGGAAACGTGCAAGGAACGATCCGCTCCATTCTCCGGGCTCACTGGCCTATAGGCTACTCTCCACGTCTCCCCGATGGCCGCCGCGCCCGCGTGCGTGCTATGCTCCGCATCACCGCGCGAGCAGGGGGCCGCGCTGCGTAGCGATTTCCGTCGACCCATTCTTCTGACGCCCGAGAAAGCGATGTCGCACGAGTGGATCCAGGACGCGATCACCGCGATCGACGCAGACTTTCAGCGGTCCGCGGACACGCATCTCATCCGCCTCCCCGTCGCGAGCCTTCCGGGCATCGCGATCTACCTGAAGGACGAATCGATCCATCCGTCCGGAAGCCTCAAGCACCGCCTCGCCCGGTCGCTCTTCCTCTACGGAATCTGCAACGGATGGATCAACGAAGGAACTCCGATCGTCGAAGCTTCATCGGGGAGCACGGCGATCAGCGAGGCTTACTTCGCCGGTCTACTCGGACTCCCTTTCCATACGGTGATCCCTGCGAGCACCTCGAAAGAAAAGGTGAGCAAGATCGAGTTCCTCGGTGGTACGTGTCACCTCGTCGAGGGACGCGACATCTACGGCGCGGCCGAAGCACTCGCGCGCGAGCTCGGCGGGCACTACATGGACCAGTTCACGAACGCCGAGCGCGCCACCGACTGGCGAGCGAACAACAACATCGCCGAATCGATGTTCCGCCAGCTCGAGCTCGAGCCCTCACCAGAACCGAGCTGGGTCGTGGTTTCCGCCGGAACCGGCGGAACCTCGGCGACGATCGGCCGTTACATCCGCTACCAAAAGCTGTCGACACGCCTCTGCGTCGCCGATCCCGAAAACTCGGTGTTCTTCGACTACTATTCCAGCCTCGATTCGAGCCTTACGCACGATCGTCCGTCGCGCATCGAAGGGATCGGACGTCCGCGCGTCGAGCCGTCCTTCGTTCCAACCGTGATCGATCGCATGATGCGCGTCCCCGACGCGGCCGCGATGGCGTCGCTCGAAGTGCTCGAACGCCTTCTCGATCGAAAGTGCGGTGGATCAACCGGCACGAACTTCTGGGCGACCATGCAGATCGTCGCAGAAATGATCGCGCGCGGCGCGACGGGGAGCGTCGTGACGCTCATTTGTGACGGCGGCGAGCGCTATCTCGAATCCTATTTCAATCCCGACTGGATCGCGCGCGAGGGACTCGATCCCGTTCCGTATCGGGGTTGGCTCGACGAGTTTCTGGAGACGGGTTCGCCACCGGAGTCAGTCAGCCTCCGGGACGTGTAGTCGCGATTCGCTCGACCGATCGATCCCCCGTCTCGAGCGATTCGGGTCATCTCGAGGGAAGATTTCACACGAAGGACGCGAAGGGGACGCGAGGGAAGACGAAGGAAGAGAGAGAAAACGAGGAGCTCCAGAGTGACGCCGCCGAGTGCGCTCGATCACGGATCGGTCGCATTCGGCAGGTAGAGCAGGAAAACAGCTTCGTAGAGGAGCAGTTATCCACTCATTCTGCCCAACGTTGAGGCGAGACTGGCTTCGTTCAATCCATCGGGATCGACGAAACGATTCAGCCGAGTCTCTCGAACTCTTACACTACCTATCTCTCCTTCGTCTTCCTTCGCGTCCCCTTCGCGCTCTTCGTGTGACCCTCTTCTCAGACGTCGATATGCTCAGAGGTCATCGAACCGACCCCCAGAGCTTGACGAGCAGCTCGAACATCCCGGGGTCGTGCTCCTTCAACTCCGCACGCACGAACGGATAGAAGTCGTTCACGCCAAAGTACGCCTCCGTCGCCTCGGCGAAGTACTCCTTGTGATTCGACAGACCGTAGTGCCGCACCTTCGCGCCCGTGTAGAGAAGGACGTTCTCATAGATTCCCTTCTCCTTCGCCGCGTCGAACGCGGCGCGCACGCCCGAGTGGTCGAATCCGAGAACCTGGTCGTGGTAGGCGTGCGCGAGCTCGTGGAGGACGACGTAGGGATGCTTCGCCCACATGTGCGGCGCGAAGAGTGCCTTCGCGCGCGGGATGTGGACGTGCTTCTCGAGGCGCGGATCGTGGCCGTTTGCGACGAGCCAGCCGCGGCTCGGGTGGTACTGCATATTCTTCAGCGAATGCTGCAGATCGACCCAGATCCTGAGCTTCCGCAGCTCCGCCAGTCGCTCGGCCGGGACGATGTATTTGATTCGCTGGAGATGGTTCGCGAGCGCCTCGAGTGCGAGCTGGCTCGTCTCGGCGTTTTCTTTCTCGAGAAGAGCGGGATCCAGCGCGACGGTCCAGCCCTCGATGTTGCGTTCGATGGGGTCATAGAACGCCGCGCCGGATTTCTTTTCTTCGCCGGCGACGCCGTAACCGACAGCGAGCCCGACGAGGAGAATCGTCGCCGCGCGCCGCGGGGAGAGAATCATCGCGTGAAACATGAACTGCGCCTTTCGTCGCGAATGGAATGGACCGGGCGAATGACCTGGAGTCGAACGCCCTTCTATCGACGGTATCGTCAGTAGACGCAAATCGCCCGTCCCGGACCGCCGTGGCATCCCCGGACCTTGACCGCGGCGAACAGAAAGTAGGGATCGCTCTCCGAAGGAATCTCGCCGAGTCCGGTGAGAAACTCGACGCCGACCATCCCCTTCGAACCGAGTGCCCAATACGCCATCAGAGCGCGCTTCGGCTCGACGCCGCCGAGAGTCGGTGCGTCGATCGCGATGCACCGCACGCCCTTCGAGGCGAGGTAGACGATCGCGTCCGGCCCGGGCGCGGGCCAGCCTTCGCTCCGGCCGTTGAGAGGATCGGCGAAACACGCCGAGCCCTCCGGCAGCGGCGCGAAGGTTCGATCGACGTGCCCCGTGCGAAAGATCGCGATGTCTCCCGCCCGGAGCGGTCCGTCCTTCTCCTCCGCGCTCCGAATGTGCGCGGCGGAGATTTCGGGAGACGCCGGCCACGCAGAGCGGACGGTCGTTCCGGCGAGGCTTCGAACATCGATGATGCGAGCTCGGCCACAGGTTTGTGAGAGCGGGACCTGTTCCGTCGTGACGCGGGTCGTCCCGCGCTCACCGTGCTTCGCCTCGTATTCGGCAAGCCACGCTCGAACTTCCGGCGAATAGGTCGCATCGTCGAATCCGGGTTCGGGAAGCGCATACGCCGGCGGGACGAGATGCGTCCCGACGTGACTGTCCATGAGGTGAGTGTTGTGCCAGTAGTCGATCGGCGGGGAGTAGAGAAAGTCGATTCGCATGTACGGTTGGCGGTGCCGGCCGACACCGACGCCCGGAGAAGAAACCGGAAGGTCACGATCGAGCGCGACCGAGAGATCAACGACGCGTTTCTTCCGTACCGACTCGATCAGGCGGCTCGCGAGAGGATTTCCGACGATCGCGAATGCGCGTCCCTCGCCGTACGCCCCGCCGACGTGCTTCGGTCCCATCATGCAGTAGAACGCGCCGGTCGTCGGAAGCTCACCGAGACGCGTCGCGCCTTCGGTGAAGATTCCGCCGTGCTCGAGTCCCGCGACGTGCGTCAGATTCGCGAGCTCCGGAATCGGCCCCATGCTCGGGCTGTCCGTGCCCATGTGCATAACGCCGCGAGCGGCGACCGCTTCGAGGCAGGACGGATGCGGATTCGGATATCCGGGGATCTTCTTCTCGAGGCAGTCCGCGATGAAACGGCGTCCCTCGGGAAACGGGCGGTAATAGAGATCCGAGTAGTCGCTTCGAAAAAGCGCGACGTCTCCGGCGCGCAATCGTCGGTGTTTCCGCTCCCACGCCTCGACGTGTGACGTCTGAACGAGCGGACTCTCCCCCGGTGGAGCCTTGCCGCGGAGCGCGCGAATGTCGATCACGCACGCCTCGCCGCAAAACTGCCACGCGGGGATCTTTTCCGTGAAAAGAACGCCGGCCGGTCCCTCGAACTCGAGTCCCGACCCGGGCTTCGGAATCGAGTGGGGCGGCGTGTCCATCTGCGTGCCGGTGTTCGGATCGAGGCTGAGGATGTCGACGTTGTACGCACTGTGCGGCCCGATGCGGGCGTGCGGGATCAGACGAAACGGCGGCCATCCGTCCGGCCAAGTGCACGGATAGTCCTCCGCGACAATCAGAGAAAGGTCGACGAATCGAGGTTCGGCCGCCGAACTGCGCCCGGCCGAGAGCGAGAGGAACGAGAAAACCGTCCCGGCGAAGATCGCAAGCGAAACGAATGGTCGGTTCATCGGAAACCAAGAGTTGGACATCGCCGGTAGTCGGTGCGATCCGTGGATCCCTGGAGTCACATGCGGAGCCCGGGGTAAAATCGTAGCCGCATTCGATCTCTCGGAGAAAGATTCGATCCCTCTACGAAAGAGGACCCTACGATGCATCGCCGACATTTTCTTCGCACCGCCGCCGGGCTCGGCGCTGCCGCTCTCGCCCGTCCCGGATTCGCCGCAGATCTCGCCGACCAGAAACTCCTTCGCGCCGGACTCATCGGGTCCGGTTGGTACGGGAAGTGCGATCTCCTCCGGCTCATCCAAGTGACTCCGGTCGAGGTGATTTCGCTCTGCGACGTCGATCGGAAGATGCTCAGCGAAGCGGCGGACCTCGTCGCCTCGCGCCAGGCGTCGAAGAAGAAGCCGCGGACGTACAGCGACTATCGCGAGATGCTGAAGGAGCGCGATCTCGACGTCGTGCTCGTCGGGACGCCCGATCACTGGCACGCACTCCCGATGATCGCCGCCGTCGAAGCCGGCGCGGACGTTTACGTGCAGAAGCCGATCGGGGTCGACGTCCGCGAAGGCCAAGCGATGGTCGCAGCGGCGCGGAAGCACAAGCGCGTCGTGCAAGTGGGAACGCAGAGGCGCAGCACTCCGCATCTCATCGAAGCGCGCGACCGCGTGATCCGGGAAGGACTCCTCGGCCGCGTCGCGCACGTCGAGGTGTACTGCTACTACCACATGCGCGCGCGCGGCAACCCGCCGGACACTGCGCCGCCCGAGCACCTCGACTACGAAATGTGGACTGGCCCCGCGCCGATGCGTCCCTACAACTCGCTCGTCCACCCGCGCCGCTGGCGCGCGTTCATGGAATACAGCAACGGCATCCTCGGCGACATGTGCATCCACATGCTCGACATGGTGCGCTGGATGCTCGAGCTCGGCTGGCCGAAGCGCATCGCGTCGTCCGGCGGAATCTTCGTTCAGAAAGACGCGAAGGCGAACACGACCGACACGCAGACGGCGACCTTCGACTTCGGCGAGCTCACCGTCACCTGGCAGCACCGAAGCTGGGGCTCGCCCCCCGACCCGGAGTACCCGTGGGGCGCGACGATCTACGGCGAGAAGGGAACGCTGCGGGCGAGCGTCCACCGCTACGACTTCACCCCGCGCGGGAAGAAGGAACCGACACTGAGCGGCAAAGCGCTCATGGAACTCGACGAGTATCCGGAAGACAAGACCGAGAAAGATCTCGAGCTCCACGTCGCGTCAGCGAACCGCTGGCACCAAAAGGACTTCGTCCGCGCGATCCAAAGCCGAGGCAAGCCGGTCGCAGACATCATGGAGGGACACATCTCGACGACGAGCTGCGTCCTCGCGAATCTGGCGCTCGATCTTGGGCGGTCGCTCACCTGGGACGCGGAGAAAGAACAGGTCGTCGGGGACGACGAGGCGAACGCGCGGCTGGCTCGGCCTTATCGGGCGCCTTGGGTGCATCCGTAGTGCGGTGTTACGCAAGCAGCGACAAAGCTCTCGCGAAGCCTGAAATCACCTCGGCTGGCGGCGCGAGCTGAACGGAGGAGCGCCGACATCATCGGCCGCGGAGCTCAGCGCGCCAACCCGATCGGGTTCAGCTTCTCCTTGAGCAGAACCAACGGGCTTCTACCGGAGGCCAAGAATCCCAGCCTACGGCTCTCGAGATCAAGAACGACGATTTGATCGCCGAGCTGATAAACCACCAGGTCACCGGGCAGCACCGTCGCGTTTCGAGTCCGCCAGGCAACGGTCGGGACCTCGAGACCGATCGCAACGCGCGATTGCGCGTTGCTCACGATTAGCCCTTGCCTGGCCCAATAGCCCATTCGCACGGTCCTGCCGCGCTCGGTTTCCTCGCGAAAATCCCACGCCTCACCGAACAGATCCGTACGAGCTTCTAGCGCGACCGCTCTCCACTGCTCGGCGGATACAACGAATCCCAAATCAACCGACTTTCCGCGGCTCCAGCCACGGATGCGGTAGGTGTCGTTGGCCGTGTCCACCTGGGCGTGCAAGTCGGAATGGCTCCCGTCGAGTGACAGAGCAATCCGCCGATCCGAGCCGTTCAGTCGGATCCGATAGAGATCGCCGTCTTCGGGCGAAAGGAACAAGACTTCGGCCGTCGCGGGCAGTGAAGGAACGAGCTCCTCAGACGCTTCGAGCTCTGTATAGAGCGTGGTATCACTCGCGCTCAGATAAAACCAAACGAGAGCAGCGTAGGAGAGAACATGAACCGCGGCCGTCGCAAGCAGAGATTTCGAAGCCGCGTTCGGACGTCGCCGAATGAGCGAAAAGCAAAAGGGCCATTCGACGATGATAGTGGCGAGGAATGTCGTTAGGGCGAGAACACAAAGGTATTGCGGAAGGTAGTAAAAGAGCGTCGCCGGGGCCAATGACGCATTCGCGAATTCGCCGAGCCGAGGGACGGTGAACACTCCGATCAGCGACGACGCGTAGTTGGCGGCGATCATGATCCCGACCGCCTTTGCGATTCCGACCTTAAGGATTCGTCCGAGCACGCATCCTTCGACCACCGCGATGATCAGGTTCCCGACGAGCAGGTGAATTAAGGGCGCCCACATGAGTGGGGTTCCCATGTTCGCGAGCGCCACATTCGGACACAGAACTATTAGAGCCACCGCTGCTAAGCTCGACCTGCGTCTCAAGTCGCTCACCGCTCTCGATCGGGTTGCGTGTTCTAGCTGCGACTCGTCATCTTACTGCGACGTTCGCCACTCGCCAGCACAGGGCGGCAGAAGGCGCAGCGCCGATACGATACTCCCGGGAAATCGTCAAGAACGAAGCTCCGGGGGACGACGACCGGACCGAGAGAGAAGAGTTCCGTTCCTGACGGTGATCTCGTCCTGTTCTCGTTTGGCGCCGACGTCGATCGTCCACACGTCAAGGAGCCCAAATCGTCGCCCCGATATACCGCTCCCCCCGCGGCGCATCGTGCAAGTAATAGACCGTCACGATCTTCCCGTCCGGCCGCTCGACCGTCCGCACATAGCCCGTGTCGCGTCCGCCGCAATCCGTTCGCAGAAGGATCGTCGGTGACCACGTGCGCCCGCCATCGTCGCTCAGCTTCGCGCGGATTCCAAAGGGCGGCGCACGGTAGCCGTACGTGAGACACAGCCGCCCGTCGCGGAGGCGGATCAGGCTCGGCGGGTTTCCCTCGCCGTTATTTGGAACGGGGATTCCCGCGGGCGCCCAGCTCGCTCCCCCATCGACTGATCGGTACGTCTCGATGAATCTTCGCCGCCCCTCGCGACGCCGAACCGCGGTGAGAAACTCTTCGGCTCCGAGGCGCACGCTCGACGGCATGATCGCGAAGCCTTCCGGCTCGGGTCCGATCGACCCGACGAGTTCCCAGGTCTTGCCGCCGTCCTTCGTGCGGGCGCTGACCGGGCGACCTTCGCGATCGTTCGCCTTCGCGGCCGTGAGGAACACCATGCAGTCGTGCTTTCCGAGGACGATGTAGTCTGTGCGTGCCGCGATCCCCTTCGTTCCGAGATCGGGAAAACGAAACGGACCGCTCCACGTCTTCCCGCGATCCGTCGAGTGCGAGAACCACGACGGCCCGCGGTGGTGGTTCGTCATGCGGATCGTGAACGCGAAGTCGGGATGGTCGAACTCGATTCCCCCCGGGCAGTCCACCGGCTCCTTGTAATCGAGGTACGGCGCGGGAATCCCGTGAAGGGCGGGGCCCGTCGGGACGAGAAACCCGAGCGCGCCCGGATGCTCGAGCGACCACGTCTCGCCGCCGTCGAGACTGCGGGCGAGCCAATGCTCTTCCGGCTTCTCCGGATCGATCGCGTGCCGCCTCGGCCCGAGGTCGCGGGAGAATCCGACGCCGAATCCGACGAGGATTTCGTTCCCCCACGACCAAATACCGTGGTTCGCCGGCCAACCGCCAAAGCGTCCGCGCACGCGGAAGACTGCGCGATGGTCGACAAAGCTCGGCGGGCGCGACGCGCCGCGACCTCGGCTCTCCGTCGCACTGGCTGCGTCAGCGATCGGAGCTTGCCAGGAATGCGCGGGCTCGACATCTGCGAACGGCGTACGATCGAACCGACGCCCGTCCGGCGGCTCCTTCCCGTAGAACTCGCGATTCATGAACGCGAGGAGCGTCTGCCAATCTTCCACCAATTGATCGTGCTTGCCCTCGCGAAGAGCGATGCCGTTTCGATGCCCCGCACCGAGGAAGTTGAACACCTCCTGCGCCGCGACGAACGTCTGCTGCGTCCCGAGCGGATTCGCCCAGAGATCGTCCCGCGCCTCCGTCGAAAGAAGCGCTCGCGGTGCGACGAGCGCCTTGAGGAAATGCTGATCGATCGGAAGCTGCGCCTCGCGTCCGGCAAATGCGCGGAGCCGCGGATGGAACCAGTAGCCGAACCGCTCGGGCTCGGTGATCTTCCCGAGCGTCTCGGACCGCGGCCCTTGGACTCGGAAGCACCCCGCGCCGCCGGCGCCGGATCCGTTCGGAGCGACGAGCGCGATCCGCTCATCGAGCGCGCCCGCGAGAAGCGCAGTTTTTCCGCCGCGCGAATGTCCCGTCGTTGCGATACGATTCGGATCGACCTCGGGGCGCGTGAGGAGATAGTTGACGACACACGAAGTCCCCCACGCCCAAACGGCGATCGTCCCCCAGTCGTGCTCGGGATACGCCGACTGTGCCGGGCCGACGACGTCGCGCCGATCGGGATCGAGATCCTCGCGGTTGTACTCGCAGACGATGTAGCCGTTCTGGATCAGCTCCTTCGCGATCGGGACGTGACCCGCTCCGCGGTCGTTCTTGATGATGACGGCGAACGGGCCTTCGCGTTTCGGCACGAGCAAACCGACGTTCATTCGGATCGCGTGCCCCGGCCCCATCGCGAGGACGAGTCGCTCTTCGATCGCAGCACCGCCGTCGACGACCCGCGTCGTTCGCTCGGCCACGGTGATGTTGTCCGGCACCCGAGGCATCGAGCCGTACTCGTAGTAGAGAATCGCACTCTTCATCTCTTCGCGTCGAAGCTCCCAGTCCGCGCGCGTCGAGACGCGCGATCCGTCGACGAACCGAAACGGGTCGGGTAGCTCTTCGATCGCCGGGAGGGGTCCGGTCGGGGGAAGATACGGCCGACGCTCGTCGTCGGCTCTGACAGACGGATTCGAGGCGAGCGCGAGTAGCACCGAGGCGAGAAGCGTCGAATGGCGAGGGAACACTGCGGACACGGAACCACCTCGAGTGAAGACGAGCCCTACATTCGCCGGCGAATCTTGAGGAATCCCGTGAGCACTTTGATCGCAAGGAGTGACGTCATTCCCCACAGGATCCAGTCGAGGCTGGCCGGCCACAGGTACACCTCGACGGGAAACCAAGCGTAGACGAAGATCCGCGGACGAACCAGCCACGCGTACGGAATCGCGAGCGCGTTTCGCACCATCGCGAAGACGACGACGAGCAGATAGAGGAAGATGTAGAGACTCCCAGGCCACACGCCCGCGTGCCCGGCGTGGATCATCGTGATCGCGCTCAATGTGACAACGATCTGGTCCGCCATCGTGTCCGTGAACGAGCCGCGGCTGGAGGCGCGCCCGGTGTAGCGAGCGAGGGGGCCGTCGATCCCGTCGAGGAGAAGGTGGAGGACGAGGAGCCCAAACGCGACCGCCGAGTCTCCCCAGAGGAGAACGGGACAGAACGCGATCCCGCTGAGGAGCGACGCGGCGGTTAGTGCATTCGGCGTCACACGAAGCCGAACGAGCACGTCTAGGAGCGGCCGGAGCCAACGTCCACGCAGAGCTTGCGACCCGTCCATGAATCCGCCTTCGCCGGCGGAGTAGCACGTGACCGTCGGTTTCGTCGCCGGGGCGACATCCGTGCTCGACGACTCGGACTCGTTCATCGATCGACCTCGAAATAGCGCGGCGCGAAACTCATGTTCCGAATTCCCGAGCCCGTGTTGTGAAACGCGACGCCCTCGTGGATGTAATCCGCGAACGAAAGGTGAGTGTGGCCGAAGTAGCAGTCGCGGATCGATTCGCGCCAGTCGGGAAGGACGTGATCGAGATAGTGGGCGATCCGCCTCACGGTTCTCTCGCGCGGGAAGTGCATACGATGCACGAGATCGGTGAGCCCGAGCCGGTCCGACAGCTCGTACATCGCCGCACCGAGAGAGCTGCGTTGACGGTCGTGCTCCCACGACCGGCGATAGTCGGCAAGCCCGCTCGCATCCATCCGGCGGTGGGTGCAGTCACCGTGGAGAAAGAGAGATGTCCCGAGGCGAACGCAGCGCTCGTGAACGTGAAGCCGCGCCAGCGACTCCGCGAGCCCGGCGAGTCGGTCCCGAAACGAGTGCAGACAGTCGTGGTTCCCGAGCACGAAGTGAACATCGCAGCTCGGATGATCGCGCACAACGGCGCCCAGCCACTCGAGCGCAGCACTCTCGGTCGCCGCGTGACTCTCGAGCGTGCTCCAGCGAAAGTCGAACGTATCGCCGTTGAGGACGACGAGATCGACGTCGCGAAGCCCGCTCCGGAGCTCGTCGAAGCGCCGGCTCCCCCGGGATCGCTTCGCGAAGAGATGTAAGTCGGAAATTACGACGCCGCGCGGCACGGGAAGCCCTTCGTCCTTGGATTGCGCGATCGCCTTCTCGTCTTGGTCGTGGAGATTGTCACCCCGTCAGGCGATGATTGCCACTCGTGTCGCGAGGCGGCTCGGCGGAACCGGCCCTCCGGCCGCATCGGACATCCGGCGAACCGCGCCGCCCCGCGCACCGAGCAATCGCGATTCTCTGCGAGAGGACCTTCCATGCACCGTTCCATCCTGATCTGTACGACCGGGCTTCTGATCAGCCTCGCATCGGTTTCGAGTGGCGCGGCGGAGCCAGAGACGAACGACAATCCGCACCTCGTCGTCTGGGAGGGAGAGGACGGCCCGGGCCGCGGGAAGCACGTCGTTCTCATCGCCGGCGATCACGAGTACCGCGGCGAAGAGACGCTCCCCGCGCTCGCACGCATTCTCGCAAAACACTACGGATTCAAGACGAGTTGCTTCATCACGACGGATCCGAAGACGGGATTCATCCGCCCCGGAAGCTCGCATCTTTCGGGTCTCGAGACCCTCCGCACGGCCGACCTCCTCGTCGTGTTCCTCCGCTTTCAGGACTTCAAGGACGAGGAGATGCAGCACATCGTCGACTACCTGGACGCCGGGAAGCCGGTGCTGGGCTTACGGACGTCGACGCACGCGTTCAAGATCGGAAAGGGAAAGAAGTTCCACAAGTACTCCGACAACTACCGCGGTGAGGACTACTTCGGCGGGTTCGGGGAGCAAGTACTCGGCGAGCACTGGGTCGGTCACTACGGTCGAAACCACCGGCAGAGCTCGCGGCTCATTCTCGAGAAGGATCAGCTCGCGCACCCGGTTCTTCGCGGCGTGAAGGACGTCCACGCTCAGTGCGGCGGCTACAACGCGCATCCGATCGAAGGGAGCACGATCCTCGCGCGCGGGCAGATCCTGAATGGGATGACCGCGGATTCGGAACCCGATCCAACAAAGGAGATCCTCCCGGTGGCGTGGATCCGAACGCA
This sequence comes from Planctomycetota bacterium, assembly GCA_965223845.1. GTDB lineage: Bacteria > Planctomycetota > UBA8108 > UBA8108 > SXIK01 > CBDCXR01. Next base: position 3,009,751 of record CBDCXR010000004.1, read on the forward strand.
CCGCGGAGCGAAGTCCGGCACGGAAGGTCGCGTGTTCACGACCACGCACGGAGCCTCCGAAGACATCTTGAACGACGGTTTCCGCCGAATGCTGGTGAACGGCGCGCTTTGGTGCGTCGGCCTCGAGAATGAAATCCGCGCCGACGGCCCGATCGGCTTTGTCGGTCCGTACCACCCGGTGACGTTTAGCTTCGGCGGATACCGAAAGGGAATTCGCCCGAAGGACCTCGAAGGTTGGGACACGCCGATCCTCGGTGCGAGCGACCGGACGCATCTTTTTATTCTCTCCGGACAATCCAACATGGCCGGACTCGACCCGTCGGTCTCCTTCACCCCCACCGTCGCGCGAGCGTTCGCCGGCGACGAGGTCATCGTCGTCAAGGACGCGCAGGGAGGCCAACCCATCCGCCGCTGGTGGAAAGAATGGAAACCCGCGGCCGGAACGGAGCCGAAAGCGACCGGCGATCTCTACGACCGCCTTCTCGCGAAGGTGAAGTCGAGCGTTGGGGATCGAAAGCCGACCACGATCTCGTTCGTCTGGATGCAAGGCGAGCGCGACGCGCGCGAGAAGCACGGCGACGTCTACCGCGCGAGCCTCGAAGGCCTCGTCGCGCAGCTCCGCGGGGACCTCGGCCGGGAGGACGTTCAGGTCGTCATCGGTCGGCTGAGCGACTTCGACAACGAGAACGAGCGCTACCCGCACTGGACGCGCGTCCGCGAGGCACAAACAGCGTTCGCCGAGACCAACCCGCGCTACGGCTGGATCGACACCGACGATCTCAACGGACCGAAGGACGAGCTCCACTACACGAAGAAGGGATACCGAACGCTCGGACGCCGCTTCGCGCAAAAGGTCGTCGAACTCGTCGAGAAGAACCGAGAGTGAACTCGAGCGTTTCCCTCGCGATCGCGTTCGGCACCGCCTTCGCCGTCGGGTGCGACCGGCGCGAGCCCGCGCACCAAGTGACGACACCCGCTCCGGTCGACGCCGCCCGCGAAGAGATCGCCGAGCCGGGGAACGAGCTCGTCGCGCTCACGGTCGTCTCGACGCCCGGATCGCGAACGAGGAGCGATGCGGACGCTTCTCAAGCGAAGACCCCACTCACAATCGCCAGCCGCGGCTCCTCTTCGCGGACAGCGATCGATGCGCAGCTCGAACACCTCCTTCCGGGCGACGACTGGTCGAGCGAGAGGGAGAGCCAGCGAATCGCCGAGCTCATCCGCAGTCTGATCGCCGCGGAGCAGACCGCGGCCGCGCTGGCGGATTTCGTCCCGCCGGACTTTCGTACGGAAGCTCTCCGCCCGCGCCCGCTCGATCCCATCTACGAGCGAAACGGTCTCGTCGTGCGGCGGTTTCGACGAGACGGCGAGGCCGCGAGTGCGCCGCTCGGCGGCGTCTCCGGGCTCGCCCGAGCGCTCGCTTCGCTGCGCGCAGCATTCCCCCGCGAGACCAGTCGCTTCGACATTCACGTCACGGAATTCCGCTTTCTTTCCGGGGGCCGCCAGTCGTTCGAGGCGAAGGTCGACATCGACCTCGCACACGAGTCGCGGGAAGGTGTGAGCCGCGAAGCGACCACGACGTGGCGTTGTACCTGGAGCGCACGCGACGACGATCCGCCGCGCCTCCGCGAGATCCGCGTCGAATCCTACGAGGAAACCTCGCTCGAACGCTCCGGCAGTGCCGAGGGGTCCTTTTTCGTCGATGCGACGACCGCCGCGGTCGGAGCTCTCCCAGAGTTCGCCGCCCAGCAGCGGCGAGGAATCGAATCGTGGGCCGAGCGGATCACGCGACTCGGCGATCTTCACCTCACCGGGCACCACGGGATCGCCGTCGGTGACGTCGATGGCGACGGTCGCGACGACCTCTACGTTTGCGACGGCGGCAGCCTCCCCAATCGTCTCTATCGCCAACTTCCGAATGGCGCCGCCGAAGACATCTCCGCTCGCGCGGGCGTCGACTTCCTCGAGGATTCGCGCAGCGCACTTCTCGTCGATCTCGACGGCGATGCCGATCAGGATCTCGTCCTCGCGACCATCGCGATGATCGTTTTCGCCGAGAACGACGGCTCCGGTCGCTTCACCGTTCGCGGCGGGCATCCGGGCGCGCCGTATCCCTATTCACTAAGCGCGGCGGATTTCGATCTCGACGGTGACCTCGATGTTTTCGTCTGCGTCTACGGAGCCGCGGACGAAGGGTCGGGTGCGCGGGGATTCGAGGCGAGCGCGCCCGTGCCGTTTCACGACGCGCGGAACGGCGGGCGCAACGTTCTCCTCGAGAACCGCGCGGCGTTCGCGTTCGTCGACGCGACGGACGCGGTCGGGCTCGGACGCGAGAACTCGCGCTGGTCGCTCGCCGCCGCGTGGGAAGACGTCGACTCGGACGGAGATCTCGACCTCTACATCGCGAACGATTTCGGGCCGAACCAGCTCTTCCGCAACGACGCCGCCGAAGGCGCTCGGAAGACGCGACGCTTCACCGAAATCGCCGCCGCCGCGGGCGTCGAGGACTTCGGTGCCGGAATGTCCGTCGCTTGGGGCGATGCGAACGCAGACGGGAGAGCGGATCTCTACGTCGGCAACATGTTCTCGTCGGCCGGCCTCCGCGTCGGCGCGCAAGCGAACTTTGTGCGAAATCGCGACGCGGAGACCACCGCGCAAACCCAGCGCATGGCGCGCGGCAACTCGCTCTTCGTCCGAAGGAATAACGGGCTCGCCTTCGAGGACACCAGCCTCGCCGCGGGCGTGACGCACGGAGGCTGGGCCTGGAGCTCCGGCTTCGCCGACATCAACAACGACGGCTGGGAAGACCTCGTCGTCGCGAATGGGTTTCTCTCGAGCACGCGGCCCGGCGACCTCTGAAGCTTCTTCTGGCGACAGGTCGTGTCGCCAAGTCCGATGGCCGCCGGCGATGCGTCGCGCGCGCGCGACTACGGCGCCGCCTGGGCTGCGCTCATGCAGCTCGCACGCGAGGGTCACTCGTGGAGCGGCCACGAGCGGAATCAGTGTTTTCTCAATCTCGGAGGCGGTCGATTCGCGCGGATCTCGGCCGTGAGCGGACTCGACGCTCGATCCGACGGCCGAGCGCTCGCGTTCGTCGACTGGGACCGCGACGGCGACGTCGACATCTGGTTTCGAGACCGCACGGCGCCGCGGCTTCGCTTGCTGCTGAATCAGCACGTTTCCGCGCGGTCCGCCGAGGATCGGAGCTTCGTATCTCTCCGGCTCGAAGGGACGAAGGCGAATCGCGACGCGATCGGCGCTTCCGCCGAGGTCGTCCTCTCGGAGGCGGCAGAACCCCCGAGGCGATTCGTTCGTGCGGTGCGGGCCGGCGATCTCTATCTGTCTCAGTCGAGCAAGTGGCTTCACTTCGGACTCGGGTCGAAAGCGAAGATCCGCGAGGTCGTCGTCCGCTGGCCGGGCGGGGCGAGCGAGACGTTCGCCGGCGTCGAGCCGGGGAACCGATACCGACTCCGCGAAGGCACGGGAGCAGCCGAGCTCGCTCGTACAGACTCCGTTCGTCTTCCGCCCAGTAGGCCGGTCGGCATTCCTCTCGCGAGATCAGGGGGTGCGTCGATCCTTCTCTCGCGCCGCATCCCGTTCCCGCTTGTCAACTACCGCATGCCGGACGGACAGCCGCGCGCACTGGGCGAGAGCCCACGCGAACGGCTTCTCCTCATCTGGTCGAGCACGTGCGCTCACTGCGTCCGTGAGCTCCGCTCCCTCGCGGCGCAAGCGGCACGAGTTCGAGCGACCGGCCTCGATGTTCTCGCGCTCTCCGTCGACCGAAGCCTCGAGAGCCCGGGCGAGGACGCGAGCGCGCGCGACGAACGAGTCATCGCGAACGTCGAGTTCCCGTTCGCATGGGGCCGATTGGACTCCGACGCGACCGAGCGCATCGCGACCTATCAGCGCGCGCTCTTCGATCGCACTCCCACATTCGCGGTCCCGCTCGCGTTCCTCCTCGACCGGGAAGGGAACGCGGTCGCCCTCTATCGGGGCAACATCGGAATCGAGCGCGTTCTCCGAGACGTCGAGCGCACGCGAGACGCGACGAACGAAGAGCTGCATCGACTCGCGCCGCCCTTTCCGGGACGGTGGTTCACGCGTGCCGTCGGGGATGCCGCGATGGCGGAGTTCATGGCGCGCCACTTCGAACGCCGATCGCTCGAAGACGCGCTGCCGTACCTCCACCTCGCCGCGGAGCGTGCGAGCGAACCGCGAAACCTCGCGCTCCGGCGCGAGCTCGGCGAAAAGCACCATCTTCTCGCGCGTCGCGCGCGAGAAGCGCGCGAACCGGAGCGGGCGGCGTTTCACTTCGAAGCGGCGCTCGGCTCCTCTCCACCGAGCGCGGAGCTCCTCACGGAATTCGGCTCGCTCCTCGGCTCGTACGGCAATTTGGACGCTGCCGAAAAACAGTTTCGGGCGGCGCTCGAGCTCGATCCCGGTTTCGGCCCCGCGGCCGAGGCATTGCGACTCGTGAATCGCCTGCGGAACGAATCGGCAGAGTCCGAGTGAGCGCTCGGCTCGGCAACTCTGCCCGGATCACTGTTCGCTCGATGGGAGCAGTTGTCGGAAGCGAGGCGCCTCACACCCCGCTCAAGGAATAGCTTTCGGACGACCGCGATCTCGCGCTCCTCCATCACCAATCCTCTCGCTCCTCTCTTCCTTCGTGCCCTTCCCAAACCCTTCGTGGTCCATCTCTTCTCAGCAGCACTTGAGCGGCGCCCGGGTGCAACAACCCGCGCTACTTCACGCGCCGGCGTCGACCCGGCTTCGGCGGTCCGTAGGTCTCGAGCAGGACTCGATCGACGACCGCGCGATCCGTGCGGTGACGGAACGCTTTCAGCATGGGGTCGCCGGTCCGCTCCATCCATGCGTCGAGCTTCGCGCGTAGCGCGTCGAGTGTCTTCGCGTGCTCGGGTCGGTCGACGAGATTGACGAGACTGTCGGGATCCGCGCGCAGGTCGTACAGTTCTTCCGGGACTCGATAGCGAAAGAGCTGAATGCGAGCCGCGATCGCCGCGTTCCCGGCGTCCGCTGCGCGCTGCATCGCCTTCATGGACTTGCCCTCGTTGTTATTTCGATACCGGTGCCGCCCATCGCTGAAGGGATTGTAGATGTACCCGAATCGCGCGCTCTGAACGCAGCGCATGGGGACGCGATCGCCGCCCGCCTTCTTGTCGATCTGCGTAAACACGACGTCGCGTCCGGACTGAGCTTCGCCGCGGAGAAGTGGAACCATCGAGCGGCCGTCGAGGCCACTCGGACCGGCGATACCGGTCGCCTCGAGAAACGTCGGGAAGAAATCCACACCGGACACGAACGCGTCTCGGTTGACGGTGCCCGCCCGAGCGACACCGGGCCAGCGAACGAGGAGCGGCGTCCGCGTGCTGTGAAACCAGGCATTACACTTCGCAAACGGAACGGCAATTCCGTTGTCCGAGAGAAAAACGACGAGCGTGCGAGCCGCGGCTCCCGATTCTTCCAGAGCATCGAGAACGCGGCCGAATGTGTCGTCGAGCCGCCTCGTCGAGTTGAGATACTGACTCAGCTCGGCGCGCACTCCGGGAAGATCCGGAAGAAACCCCGGCACCGTCACTTCGTCCGGAGAATACGTTCGTGACGGCATCGCCGCGCCTCTGAGGAGCTTCGCGGGGTCGCAGTAGGGACGATGCGGATCGTGCGAGTTCACCATGAAATAGAACGGTTTCCCGCGTTCCTTCGCGAGCGCGAAGAATTTGCGGCTCCGCTCGTAGTAGATCTCGGGGTTCCTCCCGTTGCCGAGATCGCCACGATCGAATTCGTAGTCCCAGCGCATCGAATTCTTCGGCGTCGAGTGCGCTACCTTCCCGAGGATCCCCGCGACGTATCCCGCTTTCTGGAACGTCGTGACGACGTCGGGAACGTCCTCGCGCGCCTTCATGAATCCCATCGCACCCGAGCGGTGGCTGTAGAGGCCCGTCGCAATCACCGCGCGGCTCGGAGCGCAGATCGCAGCGTTCACATGCGCTCGCTCGAAGCGCATCGACTCTCCAGCGAAGCGATCGAGGCGGGGAGTGACACCCTTCGGTCTTCCTCCGAACACTCCGAGCGACTCGGCGTGGAGGTCGTCGGCAGTGAAAAGGAGAATATTGAGTCGCGTCGGCTCCGTCTGGGCCTCTGCGCTCGGCCGCCCAAGAGTCGAAGCCGATCCAATCGCGAGACCCGCCGCTAAGAGGAGAACCGTCCGCGAGACGTTCACCGCGCTTCGTCCTCCTTCGAAGTCGAGCCCGCTTTCGGCAGCGGAACCTGCTCCGTTTCCCGCAGGTACGCGACGAGATCGAGCACCTCGCGGTCGCTCAAAGAATCGAGAAGCCCTTCGGGCATCATCGAAACTTCGTCCAGCTCGCGCGAAGCGATATCGGATTTGGCGATGGGCACGGGCTCCGGCTCACCCGCGACCCAAAGCTTGATCTGCCGCTCGTTCTCGTCCGCCAAGATTCCCGAATAGAGCCGTCCCTCGTGCGTGAAGACCAGGACCATGCGGTAGTCGTCCTGAATCACTTCGCTCGGCGTAATCACGTTCCCGAGAACGTACGTAAGATCCGTGCGGTTCGCGCCGGTGAGATCCGGACCGACACGACCGCCGTTTCCGTAGAGCAGATGGCACGGTGCGCAGGTTTTCTCGAAGACGACGCGACCGCGACTCGCATCCGCCGTACGGATCGCGTCCTCGGTGAGAAGAGCCCGGTACTTCGCGAGGCGCGAGGCCTGCTCGGCCGGGAGCGCCTCGACCGGCCCCCAAACCTCGACGAAACCGCTTCCGACGACGCGCCGAAGCTGCCGAGCTATATACGCAGGGACGTCACGGCGCGGAATGGCCCCGCTGCGAATGACCTGCGTGAGCTTCCATCCCGAGCGCGAACGCGAGGCGAGAGTCTGAACGGCTTCGAGCTTCTCGTCCGCGTCGAACGTCGCGTAGCGCTCGAGGAGAGCGTCCGCGTAGCGTTCCTCGTCGAACACGGCGAGAGCACGAATCGCGTCGCGCCGGATCGCTGCGTCATCGAGAAGCGAAAGGAGTTGGGAGCGAAGCGCCGGCAGACGCTGCTGAGCGAGCGCACGCAGAGCCCGGCGGCGCTCCTCGGGCCCTTTCGTCGCATCGCGGAGCGTCGCGAGCCGAGCTTCCGCCGCCGCGTTGTCTCCGAACTGCTGTGCGAGATCGACGCTCAACCGCCTGACTTCGGGCTCGGCACTCGATCGCAGACGCTCGTAGGCCGCCGGCCACTCCGCCGGAGCGACGACATCGTAGCGACGGTCGAGACCATCGCGGAGACCGCGCAGGAGGTCGCGCTGAGCTCCACTCGCATCGCCGAGCGCCGCGACGACAGCGCCAAACTCGCCGGCGTCGGCGAGTCGACGAGCGATGTGGCGCGCGACGAGCGGAATCTTGCTCGCAAGGGCGAGACGCACCGCGCGGGCGGGGCTTCCGGCGACGAGAGGCTCGACGCCGAACCAAATCATCTTCGGGATGTTGTGGTCGTTCGCGTCTTCTCCGTGCGCGACGAGAGCCGATGCGATCGGCCACCGGTCGTCCGTTGCGACACGTTGAAGCGCAGCCGCGAGATAGAGACGGACCACCGCGGAATCGTCGCCCCGCGCCACCGCGACGAATCGGTCGAGCGCGGGCCGCGGCGGCGAATGATCCTCGCAGAGGAGCTGAATCGCCCACGCTCGGATGTAGGGATCGGGATCAGCGAGCGCCTCCGTAAGCGCCTCGGTAGAGAGTGCGCCGATCACGTGGAGCGCCCACATCGCGCGCAGTCGGTAGCTGAATCCATCGCGCGCCGCCAACATTCCGCGGAGGATTTCGACCGCCTGCGAGTCGATCGTTCTTTTCGTCGCTCGACCCTGAAGCAGCAGTCGCGCGCGACGGGCGTGCCACGCGCTTCGGCGTCCCTGCACCTGGGCCAGATCGGTATCGCTCTTCGTGTTCAGGTCGTCGTAGCGCCCCGGCCAATCGACGGCTTTCGACTCCGCCGGCACGATGCGGTAGACGCGTCCCGTGTCCTTCTGAAGGACGTCCTTCCCGCAGATATCGGCGTCGTGCCAATCGAGTACGTAGACCGCTCCTTCCGGCCCGATCTCCGTACTGAACCCGATCCACTGCGCGTTGTTGGCGAGGAGAAAGTCATCTCCGTGGCGCCCGACGAATCCAGAGCCGCGCGGCTCCAGGATGTCGGTGAGGACGGCGTGCTCGTGAATGTTCGCCATGAACAGACGGCCGTGATACTTCTCCGGAAACGCGTCGGAGAGATACACGCGAGCACCGCCGTGCGCCGACCGGTGACGGTGATCCGCAATCGTTCGTATGTCGCTGTAGACGTACGGACTAAAGTGGCGTCCGCCCTGACGGTGATAGATCCCGCCCGGAATCACGTGCCAGAGATGCGGGATCACGCACGCGGTGATGAAGAGCTGCCCGTTCGCGTCGAAGTCGATCCCCCACGGATTGCTGAAGCCGTGCGCGACGACCTCGAACCGATCCTTCGTGGGGTGGTAGCGCCACACTCCACCGTTGATATCGACGGGTTCGTCTGCGAACTCGATCTTCTTTGGGAACGGCTCGCGGTGCTTGTAGAGGCGCCCCTTCCCCTTGGGCTTCCCAACACGCGACGGCGTCGCGAACCCCTGGCAGCCGTAGAGCCAGCCGTCCGGGCCCCAGTGAAAGCTGTTGAGCGTCTCGTGGCGGTCGCGAATTCCCCAGCCGGTGAGCCTCACCTCGATGCCGTCTCGATCGGCGACATCATCGCGATCGCGATCCGGCACGAAGAGGAGATTCGGTGGCGCACCGAGCCAGAGTCCGTCGAAGCCTACCGCGATGGCGGCGGGAAACGGGATTCCGTCGAGAAAGACTTTCCGCGAGTCCGCGACACCGTCGCGATTCGTGTCTTCGAGGATGAGGATTCGGCTGTCGCCCGAGTTCGAGAATCCACCGCCGCGGCTCTCGTAGTCGCGATTCTCCGCGATCCACATGCGCCCGCGGTCGTCCCAGCAGAACGCCATCGGTTGTGTGATCATCGGCTCGGACGCGTACGCGTTCACCGCGAATCCGTCCGTGACGGTCATCGCTGCGACCGCTTCCTCGGCGTTCAGAAACTTCGCCTCGCGGCCTTCGCGCTGCGCGAGTCCCCAGAGCGCCCAAGTGCCGCCTTGTCCGCTGAACCTAGTCCACCGCGTCGTGAGCTCGGCGTCGTTCAGCTCACCGGTGTAGACGAGGAGGCGATGGCGCACGACCGCGCGGCGTCCCTTCTCGATCTTCCAGTCGCCGAGACGCGCCCGCACGGGCCCCACGCCCATCTGCCCGTCGACTCGCCACGGCTGCGGATAGCCCGAGTTTCTCGAGTGATCAAAGATCGCGATGTGCGCGAGGTCGTCTCTCCCCTCGACCTTCATGCCGACGTCGAGCCACGGTGCACGCTGGCCTTCGGCGCGGGCGTCTCGTTGCCGCGCCGTGTTGACCACGGCGCCCTCGATTCCTCGGCGCCACGGCATCCGCAGAAAGAGTCCACCGTAGTCGTAACGCGCGATCGTCACGTCCGTCCGCGCCTCGCCCACCCACTCGAGATCGAGAACGTACTCCTCTCCCTGATCGCGCATCGACCACGTCTGCGTCTCGGTGAGGACGGTGTTTCCCTTCTCGTCGAGCAGATCGTAGACCGTGCGCCAGCGCACCTCGTCGACGGGTGCCTCGCCGCCGCCTTGAACGATGTCCGCGGCGATCCGGCGCCAATGCGTTCCCTCCGGATGGTGAAAGTAATCGCGTCCGTTGAGACGCGTGAATCCCCAGTAGAGTCCAGTCTGGTGGCGATGATGAGACGGACTGTACTCGGTGAGCACCCCCTTCCCGTCGGGAGCCACGATCGGGTGAACATACGGGCGGAAATCCGCGCGCGCGTGCTGGGTGAGGATCGGCTCCTCCGCCCCCGGGCGGTAGACGGCGATCGTCTGCTTCTCTTCGTCCTCCACGAGCCGGAGGGGATCCGCCCACGCAGAGGGAAACCCGAACGCGCACGCGAGCATCGCCGCGAGGATCCAGGAGTTGACACGACCGAAGCTCGCCGCTCGATCGGTCGAATGAACGCAAGCGTCGCTCGCGCTGAACCGGTCTGGGTTTCGACCAGAACTCAATGCCATCCGTTTCTACTCCGATTCGACTCTGGGGATTTCTGCCGTCGCGTTGGCGCGCTGCTCGCGTTAACGGGCGAGCGATAAGCAGTACAGTTTGGATGCCGTCCGAATGAACAACCTTCCGCGGCTCACCGCCGGCGTCGCCATGCAGAGCTCATCCAACCGATTCGTGTGAAGGAGCTCGAAGCCCGGCCCGGCGCTCACAACGTGAGTATCGCCGTCCTCGGTCAGGCAAAAAATGCGACCGTTGTAGGCCCAAGGGGACGACGTGAACGTGGATCCCGACGGAAATCGCCTCTTCCCGTAGATCTCCTCTCCGGTCGCCGCGTCGTGGCACGTCATGAAACCTCGATCGAGAACGGTGTGGTACCGTCCCCGGTAGACGATGGGCGATGTGTTGTACGGCCCCGCCTTCGGCTGGTACCACTTCGTGACGCCCTTCGCCGGGCCGGGCTCCGCGCCGCTGACATCCCCTGTGGCTCCCGGTCGCACCGCATACACCGGGCGGTGCCGGTCGCCGACGTACCCGGAGGTGATGTACACCATGCCCTCGCTCGACAGCGGCGACGGGATGACGAGATTCGACATCGCTCCGTCGAACTCCCAGAGGACCGCTCCGCCGAGATCGTACGAGCGGTTCTTCCTCTTCCCGGGAACGACGAGCTCCGTGCGGAGGTCGTTCTTCCACACGAGCGGCGTCGCCCAAGTTGACTTCTCCTCGCGCGGTGTCCGCCATCGCTCCGCACCCGTCTCCGCGTCGTAGGCCGCGACGTACGACGCCTCCTGATTGTCGTACACCATGAACACCTGGCCATCGTGGACGACGGGGGACGCCGCCGCGCCGTAGTCGTAGAACGTCGATTTCGGCTCGATCCGTTGCGACCACACCGCGTTCCCGTCGAGGTCATAGGCGTAGAGCCCGACGTCGCCGAAGAGAACGTAGAGACGCTCTCCGTCCGTCGCCGGAGTCTCCGACGCAAAGGTGCTCTTCGGATGTCGGGGCGAGCGCGGGTGATCGCGATGCGCTTCGCGCGACCAGCGGAGATCGCCCGTTTCCGCGTGGTACGAACGAACGACCCAGCGGTGGAGTCCGTCGGGAAGCTCCTTTCGTCCGCGGCCGAGGTAGAGGCCCTTCTTCGGCTTCGCGTACTCTCCGTCGCTTTCGACGCTGGCGACGAACACCTGATCCCCCCACACGACGGGAGACGCCCAACCCCAGCCGGGGACATCCGCCTTCCACGCGACGTTTTCCGTCGTGCTCCAGCGCTCCGGGAGCCGCGGATCGTCGCGAGCGACTCCCGTCCCGTTCGCACCGCGAAAGCGCGGCCAGTTCCCGTCGGCGTCGGCCGTCGTCTCCGTCGCCGCCGGCGTGCCGAATCCGATCGGAGCGATCTCGACCCAGGCTGGACCGGCCGACGTCGGATGCACATCGACGCGTGCGAGCGCGCCGCTCGCTGCGTCGCGCCGGTACACGGTGAGGTCGTTCGACCGCTGCCCGGCCGCGACGACCCATCCCTCGTCCGGCGAAAGGTTGAACGAGCGTGGAGTGTCGCCGGTCGAGAACTGACCGACCGCGCGCAGCTCGCCGCTTTCCGGGTCCGTCGCGAACGCGGCGATGCTGTTGTGTCCCCGATTCGACGCGTAGACGAAGCGTCCGTCGCTCGTGATCTCGATATCCGCGCAGGTGTTTCGCTCGGCGAAACCATCGGGCAGCGTCGAGACCGTCTGGACGGGTTCTACGTGACCTCGCTCCGGATCGTAGCGGTATGCAGTGACGCTCGAGCCTCGCTCGTCGTCGAAGTAGACGACATCGAGCGCCGGGTGGAACGCGAGATGTCGCGGTTCGAGTCCATCGGCAGGACGAACGATCGCTGGGTCGTTCGCGCTCAGCGTTCCTGTGTCGGCGTCGAAACGAAATTGATACACCGCATTCGGACAGGTGTGCGGCACGAGAGCGAATCGGTTCGTCCGATCCGGGAGGATCGCGTGCGCGCAGCGTTCGGTGTCGATCACGCTCACCGCGGCGCCGATCGCACCGTCCGGTTCGATCGCGTGGGTCGAGACCTTGCCCTCGCCGTACGACGCGGCGAGAAGCCACCGTCCCGTGCGGTCGGTGGCGATATAGGCCGCGTTCGACTCGATCGAAGTCAGGCGCAACAGCTCGAGGTCTCCGCTCGCGCGATCCCGCCTAAACGCCGCCACGCTCCTCGCAGCGCGCACCGCGACGTAGAGACGGTCGTCGAGAGCGTGGCGACACTGCGGTCCCGGTGCACCCGGAAGCGCGATCTTCGTCCGCTCGACGAGGGCGCCCGATCCGAGGTCGAGCTCGTAGTGGACGAGCTGGTTCGCCTTCGCCGCGGAGACGTAGACGGCGGCACGCTCATCCGCGGCGGCAACGCGCGCTGCGTAAGGAGCCATCGCGAGTAGCGAGAGCGCGGAATAGAGCGCAGCACGCGACGCACTGATCACGGCGCTCGTTCGTCTACGGCGAACGCGCGCCCGAAAGAGTCTAACTAGCATCGGAATCTCGTTCGGAGGGAAGCTGGCGATCGTCTCAGTCCGAGCCCAGCGAGTGGCGCGGATGGCGTCGCCGTTCCACTCTACCCGAACGCGCCGACAGGGGGACGACAAACCGTCGCCGCGCTGACGCTCCCCTTTCCCTCGCTGCGTTCGGGTACACTGTGTCGCTCAGTCTCGATCGCCGGTGCAGAAGGACGCACGGCCGCGTCTCAAGCGGGAGGAGGAAACCGTAACGTGGGTGCGCTCGTACTCGAGGAGGCGGAGCGACCGCTCGTTTGGGTCGACGATCACAGCGTACCGCGACCACGTGAGAACGAGGTGCTCGTCTCGATTCGCGCTGCGGCGCTCAATCGACGGGACGTGTGGATCACTCGCGGGCTCTACCCCGGGATCGAGCTCCCAGCGGTCCTCGGTTCCGACGGGGCCGGTCTCGTGACCCGCGTCGGTCGGAGCGTGACTCGGGCCGAACCGGGCGACGAGGTCATCATCGACCCCGCGCTCGATTGGGGTCCGAACGACGCTGTTCCGGGCCGCGAGTTTCGCGTGCTCGGCATGCCGGATGACGGAACCTTGGCAACGGAGATCGTTGTTCCGGAAGCCAACGTCCACAAAAAGCCCGCGTATCTTTCCTGGCCGGAAGCGGCGGCGCTCCCCCTCGCCGGCGTCACCGCGTATCGAGCGCTCTTCACTCGCGGAGGCCTCCGCACCGCAGAGCGAGTTCTCGTGACCGGAATCGGCGGTGGAGTGGCGACGTTCGCTCTTCAGCTCGCGCTGACGGCGCAAGCCGAGGTGTGGGTCACATCTTCGTCGAGCGACAAGATCGATCGCGCGATCGCGCTCGGCGCGAAGGGCGGTGCACTCTACACAGAGGAGGACTGGCCTCGCCGCCTCGAACTCGGCGAGCGAAAGATCGACGTCATCGTCGACGGCGCGGGCGGATCGGGACACGGCGCGCTCGTCGATCTCGCCGCGCCCGGGGCGAGGATCGTAAGCTACGGCGCGACCGCAGGTGCGCCGCCCCCGCTCCACCTGTTCAAGCTCTTCTGGCGGCAGCTGAGCGTCCTCGGATCCACACTGGGTTCGCCGATCGATTTTCTTGCCCTCCTTCGTCTGGCTCGCGTCCACGAGTTTCGACCGGTGATCGACTCCGAGTATCCACTCGTCGATGGCAACCGAGCCTTCGAGAGGATGGCGACACCCGATCGATTCGGAAAAGTCGTCTTGCTCGCGCCGGAGTCGAGCTGAAAGCAGCGCTCGACAAATATCGAACACATCTCTCAAACGATGAGGATCCCTATGCGCGCTCCCCTCCAATACCGAAAGGCGCTCCTACTCGCGGTGATTCTCGCCGCACCGATCTCGCTCGTCGCACGCGAGGACAAGGAGAGCGATAGCGACGTCAACTACGACGAAGACAAGATTCCGCACTACGACCTTCCCGCGCTCCTCGTGACATCGGAAGGACGGGCGGTCCAATCTGCCGACGAGTGGCGCACGCTCCGGCGTCCGCAGATCCTCACTCTCTTCAGCCATCTCGTCTACGGGACCGTCCCGAGTCCCTCGAAGCCGATCGAGACGACGTTCGAGGTCGTGACATCGGACGACGAGTTCATGGGCGGGAAGGCGACGCGAAAGGACGTTCGCATCCGCTTTCAAAACGAGAACGGCACCGTGGAGATGTTGATTCTCGTGTTCGTCCCAAACGGAGCGACCAAGCCAGTGCCGGCGTTTCTCAAGCACAGCTTCAACAACACAAAATCGCACGACTTCGACGCGCATCCGACGAAGCCCGGTCACATCCGGAACGGCTGGCCGCTCGGCGAGTTCTTCGACCGCGGGTACGCTTTTGTCGCCGTATACCAGCAGGATCTCGTCGGTCACAACGAAGTGAGCTTTCTCGGCCGAACCATCCATCGCCTCTTCTACCGAGACGGTCAGAGCTTTCCGAAAGCGCATGAGTGGGGAGTCCTCTCGACCGTGGCCTGGGGCGGGAGCCGCGCGCTCGACTACCTCGCAACCGACGCCGCAGTCGATCACACCCGGGTCGCCGTCATGGGCCACTCGAAAATGGGCAAGGCCGCGCTCTGGACAGCGGCGCGCGACGAGCGATTCGCGCTCGCGATCTCAGCGCAATCCGGGTGCGCCGGCGCCGCGCTCTGGCGCCGGAAGTCCGGCGAGACGCTGAAAAAGATGGTGACGCGCTTTCCCTATTGGTTGTGCCGAAACGCCTGGAAGTTCGTCGAGCAGGAGGACGACCTTCCCGTCGACCAGCACATGCTGCTCGCCCTGATGGCGCCGCGTCCGGTGTACGTCGCTAGCGGAATTGAAGACACTTGGGCCGACCCTCGCGGTGAGTACGCGTCGGCGTATCACGCAGGCGAGGTGTACCGGCTCTTCGGGAAGAAGGCGTTGGGTTCACCCGAACTGCCGCCGATCGGAGAAGCCGTCCTCGATCGTCACGTCGGATACCACGTTCGGGCGGGCGGTCACTCCGTCGAGCTCTACGATTGGCGGAGGTTTATGGACTTCGCGGATCGGCATCTCAAGCGCGACTAGTGCCTCCGGCGGGAGATCTACACGAAGGGCGCGAAGGGGGCGCGAAGGAAGAGGAAGGGCGAGAGTGGAGTGAGAGTGCGTGTATGTGAAAGAGAAAGAGAAAGAGAAAGAGAAAGAGAGAGTGGAGAGAAGAGAGAAGTTTGTGTGCGAGGAGGGACGGGAATCGAGCGACGTCTTCGGCGGGATGTGACGCAAACATTCAAGGAGAACGGCGCAAGGTCTCATGGCGGCGGCGTCCAGTTCGGCCAAGAATTGAGCCGAGCTCCACCGCGAGCAGAGTTCGGGAGCGGCACGGCTTCGCGACGCGGGTCGTTCGAGGACAGGCGACGGTGCTTTCGCCTCGTGTCGGCCCCCGTTTCCGAGCCGCGTCGAAAGTCCCCGGCTCGAATCGAATCAGAGTTCAGCCCCGAGACAGGTCCGCGAGACGCGCGGCTGAATCGAGACCGCCCGCTCGCCACAACATTCTTACGAGGCGCACCCGATGGCTTCCGAGATCGAACCGCGAAATCCGCCTGCCCCGTCGAGGCCCGAAGACCGTGATTGCTGCTGCGACGACCGCTGTTCTACCGGACGCATCGATCGCCGCGGTTTTCTCGGCGTGATTTCAGCCGCCGCGACCGCTGCGTTCGCGCCTCCCGGCGAGATCTTCGCCGGCCCCTTCGAGGAGACGGACACCGGGGTGCGCTATCGCTCCGCCATCCCCGCCGACAAAAAACTCGCCGACGGGTGGGTTCGCTCGCTTTTCGAGCGCGGCACAAAGGATCGGTATTCCGAGCCCGCCGCGCTCCGCCGCATCGGGATGCCCGTCGGTGGATTGTTTGCCGGCACCGTCTATCTGGGTGGTGACGGACGACTGTGGCTGTGGGACATCTTGAATCGCGATCAGGAAGGAATCGCACCCCGAGAGCTGAAACAGCCTCTCCCGATTCCAGGTGCGGTCGATCCTCTTCACCAGCGGATGACGAGAGCCGGACTCAACTACCTCGAACCGGCCGAGCCGTACTCTCCGTTCGAGCAAGGATTCGAGCTCGAAATCGACGACAAGGTTCGCTCGCTGAATGCGACGGGCTTCTCCTCGGTGACGTTCGACGGCCGCTACCCGATCGGCCGGGTCGACTACACCGACCCCGACTGTCCGGTCGAAGTCACGCTCGAGGCGTTCTCGCCCTTCATCCCACTCGAAGTGAACGATTCCAGTCTGCCCGCGACCGTACTTCGGTTTCGACTGAAGAACCGCTCCGAACGAGCGCTCGATGTCGCGCTGCGGGCCACTCTCGAGAATCCCGTCGGCGCGGACAGCGCGAAGAGGGGGGTTCGTGGGCTCGCGACCTCCGCCGTCTCGCGCTCCCCGGAGTACACGGCAGTCGTCCACAGCGCGAAGCCCCCCGCCGCTGCCGAACCGTCTTCGCGCCGTCCGGACATCGTGTACGAGACGTTCGAGTCGGATACCTACGGCGATTGGAGCGCCGAAGGTACCGCGTTCGGAGCCGCGCCCGTGCTGAAGTCCGAGATCCCCGACTATCAAGGCGATGTCGGGGGCGAAGGAGAGCGCGTCGTGAATTCCCACGCCAGCGCGCCGGGCAGCTCCATCGGCGAGAAGGATGCGGGGACGGGGACGCTCACGAGCCCCGAGTTCAAGATCTCGCGACGTTTCGTCAATCTGTTCCTCGGCGGAGGCGGACACGCAGGAAAGACGAGCGTCAAGATCCTCGTCGACGGCGAGACCGTCGCATCCGCCTCAGGGCGAAACGAGAACCGGATGCGCCCCACCTCCCTGCTTGTCCACCCGTTCGAAGGCAAGATCGCGCGAATCCAGATCTGTGACCACGTGAGCGGCGGCTGGGGGAACATCGGCATCGATCACATCGTCTTCAGCGACACCCCGGTCGCGACGGACGAGCTGGCAGAACAGCGAGACTTTGGATCCATCGCGCTCGCGCATGTCGGCGCGGCAGGTTCGGAAATCCGAGCGACTTCGAATCGAGACGCCGAGGGTTCGACCGACCGCTCCTCGGTCCCGCTGGGTGGATCGCTCGTCGGCCGGCTCGAGCGCTCCGTCCGCGTCGAACCCGGACGGGAAGCGCAAGTGGACTGGATCATCGCCTGGCACTTCCCGAATCTCGAGATCCGCGGCTTGCCCGGTCGTTCGGTCGGACACGCCTACGCAGCGAGATTCTCCTCGGCCGAAGAGGTGATCCGGTACGTGGCTCGCGAGTTCGATCGTCTCACTCGGACCACGCGCGAATGGGTCGACTGTTGGTACGACTCGACGCTCCCCTACTGGCTCCTCGATCGGACGATGGCGAACACGTCGACTCTGGCCACGACCACGTGCTACCGGCTGCGTGACGGCCGATTCTGGGCGTGGGAGGGAATCGGCTGCTGCCCCGGAACCTGCACCCACGTCTGGCACTACGCACAGGCGCCGGCGCGGCTCTTCCCGGAGATCGAGCGCGATCAGCGAGAACGTGTCGACTTCGGCGACGCGCTTCACGCCGACGGCGGGGTCGGACACCGCGAGTACATCGACTCGAAGGCGTTCCCCGCCGTCGATGGTCACTGTGGTCGCATTCTCGGCGCCTTTCGTGAACATCAAATGGCGAAGGACGACGCGTTCCTGCGACGAATCTGGCCGCGCGTCCGCAAGGCCGTCGAGTGGCTGATCGCGTTCGACAAAAACTCCGATGGGGTTCTCGAAGGCGCTCAACACAACACTCTCGATGCGGCGTGGTACGGCAAGATTCCGTGGCTGATCTCGCTCTACCTCGCCGCCTTGCGCGCCGGCGCCGCGATGGCGCGGGAGCGGGGCGACCCCGAATTCGCGTCCCGCTGCGACGCGATCGCGTCCCGCGGCGCCGAAAGGATTCTCGACCTCTGGGGCGGCGAGTACTTCATTCACGAAGAAGATCCGAAGCATTCGAACGCGATCGGTACGGGAACAGGCTGCCACATCGATCAGCTTCTCGGTCAGACGTGGGCGCACTGGACCCACCTCGGCACACTGTTCGACCGCGAGAAACAACTCTCGGCGCTGCGCGCGCTGTGGAAGTACAACTTCGCACCGGACGTCGGAGCGTTTCGCGAGCGCTTTCCCCGCGGGCGGTGGTACGCGGCCGCGGGTGACGCCGGACTCGTCATGTGCACCTGGCCGCGCGGTGGCGAGAAACCCGGCTACTCGAAGCATTGGCAGTACGGGTACTTCAACGAGTGCATGACCGGATTCGAATGGCAGGTCGCCGCGCACATGATCTGGGAGGGAGCCGATCAGCCCGACCTCCTCCTCGACGGACTCGCGATCGCACGAGCGATTCACGATCGCTATCGCGCGGAACGCCGAAATCCCTACAACGAGATCGAATGCTCGGATCACTACTCGCGCGCGATGGCGAGCTTCGGGGTCTATCAGGCCGTGTGCGGACTCGAGTATCACGGACCGAACGGGCACTTGGCGATCGCGCCGCGGATTCGTGCCGAGAACTTCCGGGCGTCGTTCGTCGCAGCCGAGGGATGGGGCACGATCGCCCAGACGATCGGCGACGACGAGCTCAGCCTGCGCCTCGACCTTCGCCACGGAGCA
This sequence comes from Planctomycetota bacterium, assembly GCA_965223845.1. Taxonomy (GTDB): domain Bacteria; phylum Planctomycetota; class UBA8108; order UBA8108; family SXIK01; genus CBDCXR01. The sequence goes on from CBDCXR010000004.1 coordinate 3,028,571, forward strand.
CTGCGCCTGCAGACGATCGGAGTTCACTGGAAACAGCCCGACCGCCGCGTCCAGTTGAGCTCAGCGCCCGCCGGCGCTCGCGCCGGTCTCGAAAGCGACGGAGACCGACACCTAGTGCGCTTGGGCTCGACGATTCGTCTGGAAGTGGGCGAACCGTTCGAGATCCGGCTCCGCTCGGTCTGACGAATTCGCTTCGCATACCGAGCTCGGAGACCGATCAGAGCAGCGAATTCCGCGCCCGATACTCCGACGGCGTCTCACCGACTTCCCTCTTGAAGACGACCGTGAGGTACTCGGGATGCGAAAACCCGCATTTCTCGCTGATCACCGGCTGAGACAGATTCGTCTCGATGAGAAGTCGTTTCGCCCGTTCGATGCGCACTCGTCGAATCTCCTCGTGTGGAGTTCGGTCGAGAATCTCCCGAAAGCGCCGTTCGAGCACTCGCCGGGACACGTTCACGGAGTCTGCGACTTCATCGACCGAGATGTTCTCGGTGGCGTGAACGCGAATGAACCAAAGCGCCCGCGCCACGTTTTCGTCCTCCACCGCCGGGACCGCGGTTGATTGGCGAGAGACGAGTCGATCGGGGGCGACGAGGATCCGATCGTTCTCGACCCGCGCTCCGTGCATCATCGAATCGAGAAGCTGCGCAGCCCGGTAACCGATCGCATGGGTATCGAGGTCGATCGACGACAGCGTCGGATCGGAGAGCTCGCACAGGGTCTCGTCGTTGTCGACTCCGATGATCGCGATCCGTTCCGGCACCGGGATGTCGATTTCGCGGCACAGGTTGATCAACTGCTGCCCCCGGATGTCGTTACAGGCGAAGATCCCGACGGGTTTCGGGAGTTCGGACAACCACCGACTCAACTCGGGCTCGATGAAGAGTCCGATCTGCTCGATGTCTCGGATGTCCGCTCCGGCGCGCTCACAGGTCTCGTACACATGGCAGTCGTGGCCCCGGGCCCGGAGATCCTCGACGAACGCGTCGCGTCGGATCTCGGAGTAGTTGAGACCGCCGAATCCGCAGAACGCGAGATTGCGGTAGCCGTCGGCGAGGAACCGTTCGGCAGCGAGGTGAGCGATGAGTCGATTGTCGGTGTCGATCACGGGCATGCGAACACTTCTCGTACCTCGAAGATCGATCACGGGTAGGCTCTTTCGATAGAGAGCCTCTTCGAGCTCGGAGCTTTCGACGCGTGCGAGGATCCCATCTCCGTCCCACGCCTCGAACCAGTCGGGAACGCGATCGACGAGGCCCCTCTCCTCCGCGAAGAGCGTCCACGGTCCGTGGACCCGAGCGTACTGCGCGATTCCGAGGAGCAAGCCGCGGCCGTACGCGCGGGACATCTCGATGATCAGGGCTACGCGAGGGCGATGTCTCATGAACGTGCCGGACCGAACGGGGCGTCTGCGCAAGAACTCATCTGTGAAGATGATCCTGTGCCGGTGGACCTGACAACTACCGTCCCTGACGAGTCGCAAAATTACAAGTGGATCGTCGCGCGATCTCAACGCGCGGTCCGCTCGCGGAGACTACGATAGTAGACGGGAATCTGAGCGGGCCCCATCGTTGAGGGGAGCCGAGCGGTTTCGAGCGGGGACCGCGGACGGACGGCGGGACGCGGTCGCGCCGTTACGATTCTCAAGCGGATCGACTCACGCACGATCCGAAGATCGGACCCGACGTCATCCTGGCCCGGCGGGGCGATGGCGCCGAGTCGAGCGTGTCCGAGTCTCATCTAACACGACGACCGATTCAGCCGAGTTTCCTGGATCTTCTCAGGAGAGATGCCATGCGTTCATTCGTCCCTGCTTTGACCTTAGTGTGCTTGATCTCGGGAGGTGCAACAGCCCACGCGCAGCTCCTTCACCACCTCACCTTCGACGAAACGACCGGACTCGTCGCCTCCGACCGCGGCTGCCGCGGCAACGGAACGCTCGTCGGTTTCGACAACGACGACGACGCCCAGTGGGTCGAGGGGCAGTTCGGCGGGGCCCTCGATCTCGGCTCGGACGAGTTCCTCGACAATCGCGTGACGCTCAATCTCGATGCGACGAACGGCGGGGAGGCCGGATTCACCGTCGCCATGTGGATCAAACCGGGCGAGCAGATCGGAGTCCCGGGAGAGTATCAGCTCCTCTCGACACCGGGTGATGTCGTCGGGTTCACGATCATGAACTTCGCCAACGACACGGTCACGCACGACCGCGTGCTGCTCTTCTGGGATGGCAACCTCCCGAACCTCCACGTCGGAACGACGACTCTCGAAGCCGACACGTGGTACCACGTGGCGATCACATCGACCGGCGTCGGCGGCGAGAAGCTCTACTACGTCGACGGAGTGCTCGAGGAGCAGGCGCTGTTCCTCCCCGATCAGGGCGGAACCGAAGGAATGCACCCGGGCAACGTTGACGGCTGGCCCGGAGGGGCAGGGCAGATCGGCGCGATCGGCAACGGCGCTCGGACGCACGACACGGTGATCGACGACCTCCGCATCTTCGATTCGGCTCTCTCCGCCGACGACATCGCTGCGCTCCTCACCGACGAGCCGCTCCCGGCGCCGGTCATATCGAACCTCAATCCGGAAGACGGCGAGCTCCAGCACTCGGCCGCGGCCGGTCTCACCTTCGACGTCGAAGTTCAGGCCGACGGCGCCAGCCTCGCCGACGAGAACATCAAACTGTTCCTCAACGGCGAAGACGTCTCGGCCGGCCTCAGCTTCGGCGGTCCCGCGACCGCGCGCGAAGTCGAGTTCACGGGCCTCGAGGCGGACAGCGCCTACTCGGCTCGGATCGAAGCGACGGATTCGAACGGCTCGACCGCCTGCCGGAGTTTCACTTTCGCGACGCTCGAGACGGCGCTCGACGGGCTCGTCCATCACTTTCGCATGGACGAGACGTCGGGGCTCACCGCGGTGGACCTCGGCTCGGCGCGGAACGGGACCCTCTTCGGTTTCGAAGCCGACGACGACTCGCAGTGGGTCTCGGCCGTCTGCGATAACGGACTCGACCTCGGGAGCGACGGTACGATCAACAACTACGTCGAGTTCAACGCGCGCGAAGTCAACGCGCTCGACTCGGGCGGGTTCACCGTCTCCATGTGGGTGAATCTCGGCGAGCAGATCCTGACCCCGGGGGAGTATCAGCTCCTCTCGACGCCGGGCGATGTGGTCGGATTCACGGTCATGAATTTCGATGGGGAAGAGCGACACGACCGAGTGCTCCTCTTCTGGGACGGGATTCTGCCGGACCTCCATGTGGGAACGACATCACTCGAGCCGGGTGCGTGGTACCACGTCGCGATCACATCGACGGGTTTCGGCGGCGAGAAGCTCTACTACCTCGACGGCGAGCTCGAGGAACAGACGCTCTTCCTGCCATCGCAGGGCGGTGTCGAGGGGCAGCATCCGGCGAACCGCGACGGTTGGGCGGAGGGCATCGCCCGGCTCGGCGCGATCGGGGCCGGCAATCGCGCCCATGACTCGATTCTCGACGACGTGCGAATCTACGATCGCGCGTTAGAAGAGGACGAAATCCTGGACGTGATCGCCGAGTGTCCACCGCCCTGCGATCCCCTCGAGCTGTCCGATCTCGCCCCCCAGAGCGGAGACTCGTTCTACGATCCGAATGCGGGGATCGAGCTCGAAGTCGCCACTCCGAACGACGGATTCGGGATCGCTGAAGACGGAATCACGATGATCGTGAACGGAGCGGACGTCTCGGGCGATCTCACCATCGGCGGCACGCCGGCGACGCGAACGGTCCGGTACGCGGGTCTCCAAGCGGACACGGCCTACTCGGTCGAGATCTCGGTGACGGACGGATGCGCCGAGCTCAGCCGTTCGCTGACGTTCGGAACCTTCAGCCAGTGCGAAGAAGCGGTCGAAGACGGACTCGTCCACTACTGGAAGCTCGACGAAACGACCGGGTTCTCTGCGTTCGATTGCGTCGGCGGCAGTATCGCGTCGCTCTCCGGAATCGACGTGGACGACGACTCGCAGTGGACGACGGGTGTCCAGGGCGGCGCGCTCGACTTCGGCAATGACGGGACGCTCGACAATCTCTTCGAAGCGCCGATTCAAGGCGTCAACGCACTCGACACCGGCGGATTCACCGTGGCGATGTGGATTCGCCCGGGCGACCAGATCCTGACGCCGGGCGAGTACCAGCTTCTCGCGACGCCGGGCGATGCCGTGGGATTCACGATCATGAACTTCGACGGCGAGGAACGACACGATCGCGTGCTCCTCTTCTGGGACGGATCGCTTCCGGATCTCCACGTCGGGACGACGACGCTCGAGCCAGGAGCCTGGTACCACGTGGCCATCACGTCGACCGGCTTCGGAGGCGAGAAGTTGTACTTCCTCAACGGTCAGCCCGAGGAGCAGGTTCTCTTCCTTCCCGCGCAGGGCGGCGTCGAAGGGAACCACGTCGCGACGCGCAACGGGTGGAACCCAGGCATCGGTCGAGTCGGATCGATCGGAGCCGCCCGCTTCCACGACACCGTGTTCGACGAGATCCGCATCTACGAGCGAGCTCTCGAGCTAGACGACATCGCCGCGCTTGCGTCCGTGCAGCCCGGCGGGCAGTTCGACCGCGGTGACTCGAACAGCGACGGCGAGTTCAACATCGCCGACGCCATCTTCATTCTGAACTCTCTGTTCACCGACCTCGCAGCGGATCCCACCTGCGACGACGCGGCCGACGCGAACGACGATGGCGCCGTGAACATCGCCGACGGGATCTTTATTCTCAATCGGCTCTTCGGCGAGGCGGGAGCCCCGCCCCCCGAACCGTTCGGGAACTGCGGATCCGACCCGACCGACGACGATCTCGACTGCGCCGAATCGACGGCTGGTTGCTGATCGAACCGCAGAGTAGAAGAGAGCACGCGGAGCGTATCCCGTCGCGAATGGACGGGCTACGCTCCGCAGCACTCTCGCGAATCCCCGGATTTAATGCGCGCGGAGATCTAGAGACCTTTGCTTATGATGTCGCACCTCTCTCCAGCTCCGAGGCGTACACGGAGGGAGAAACCGAGGACCTACCGGCTGGGGTTCCGTTGCGTCCCCCTGGCCGTCTGGTCTGCGGGTCTGACGATCGCGCTCGCCCTCGCGGTGGCCCGACCCGCGCACGGCTTGGTGATCTCGGAGATTCACTATCATCCGGTCGGAGAAGGCGCGGACGGCGGTCGACTCGAGTTCGTCGAGATCGCGAACGACTCCACGACGCCTGAGGACTTGAGTGGTTTTCGGTTTTCCGAAGGAATCGAGTTCGAGTTTCCGCCCCAAACGATTCTCCTCGGACGAAGCTACATCGTCGTCTGCGCCGACGTGGATGCCGTCCGCGCCGAGTACGGAATCGACAACGCGATCGGGAACTTCACGGGGCGATTGGATTCGAGCGGCGAACGGCTGACGCTCGTGAGTCGTGTCGGCGTCGAGGTCGTCAGCGTGAGCTACCGCGACGAAGGCAAGTGGCCGGTCGCGCCGGACGGGACCGGACACACGCTCGTACTTCGTTCTCTACGCTCCGATCCGTCGGAGCCGGAGAGTTGGCGAGGAAGCCCGGAGATCGGCGGCTCGCCGGGCGCTCCGAATCTCCCCGAAACCGGCGCGGGAGGCCGTGAGGACGTCGTCCTCATCGGCGAGGGCGATCTCTGGCGATTCGCGCGCGGCGACGCACCGTTCTCCTCCGGCGAGCCGGCGTGGTACGAATCCGAGTTCGACGACGCGGCATGGTCTACCGGTGCCGCTGGGTTCGGATACGGCGACGGGGACGACGCGACGGAGCTCGGAGACATGCGAGACGGTTACGGGTCCGTCGCGTGTCGAGCCACGTTCGAGCTGACGAACGCCGATGTCGAGCGAGGGAAGGTGCGCCTCTCCATCCGCTACGACGACGGCTTTTGTGCGTTCGTGAACGGGGCCGAATTCGCGCGAGCGAACTGCCCGGACACGATCGATCACGACTCCACGGCAACCGGCGGACACGAGGCCTCGGATCCCGAGGAGTTCGAAGTTCCCCCGGAACTGCTCCGCGAGGGCACGAATCACATCGCGGTCGTTGGCTACAACGTCACTGTCGATTCGACGGACTTCAGTCTCGCCCCGAGCATCGTCCTCGAGCGACTCGAAGCTCCGCCCACCGAAGAGACCGTGATGTTCAACGAGCTGCATCGCTCGGTCGGAAACGCATCGTGGGTCGAGCTCTTCAACCCCGGGGCGAGCGCGATCGATCTCAGCGGATACAAACTCGCGACCGAGCCCAACTCGGACGGCTTCTCCTTGGGAGCGGACACGAAGATCGCCGCCCAGGGATTTCTCACCATCACGGACGAGGAGAGCGGCCTCGACTTGAGCTCGCCGGAGGTACGGGTCTTTCTCCGCGACGTCAACGGGCTCGTCGTAGCCGCGTTCGCGTTCGATCGCGATCCGCCCGCCGAGTTCGCCGACGAGTCGTTTTCCGAAGCCCTCTTCCCCGACGGGGGCACGAAGACCTGGATCACGCCGATAGCGACGCGGGGAGAGCCCAATCGTGTCGATCGCGCAACGGCGATCGTCATCAACGAGATCTTCTACCAGCCGCCGGAGGATCGATCGGGGGAATTCGTCGAGATCTACAACCGCGAGTCGTCGAGCGTCGATCTGACAGGATATCGCTTCGAGCGCGGCATCGACTTCGAGTTCTCGAACGGAACGCTGATCGGCCCCGGCGAGTATCTCGTCGTCGCAAAGGACCCGCCGCTCATCCGAGAGATCTACGGGATCGAAAACGTCGTCGGTCCCTACGACGGCAAGCTGTCGAATCGCGGCGAGAATCTCCGTCTCGTCGATTCGCGGGGAAATATCGCCGACGAGGTCCGGTACTTCGACGGCGGGACGTGGTCGCGTTGGGCGGACGGCGGAGGAGCGAGTCTCGAGCTCATCGATCCGGAGCAGCGAAACGACGTGGGAGTGGCGTGGGCAGCGAGTGACGAATCCGAGAAAGCCGATTGGGAGCGTCTCAGCTACCAGGTCGACGACTATGTACCCGCCCGCGAAACCGAACTGCACCTATTCCTGGTCGCTCGAGGAGAGTGTCTCATCGACGACGTATCGGTGCGGCGAGGGGCCGGTGACAATCACATACCGAATCCCGGTTTCGAAGATTCGACGTCGCCCTGGCGAATCGAAGGGACGCACATCGATTCCCGGCGGGTCACTTGGGACGCGCATTCGGGGGAGGCCTGCCTGGAGCTCGTCGCTTCGGGGAAGGGCGACAGCTCGGTGAATCGGATCGAGATCGATGCGTCGCCTCGTCTCACCTCCGGTCCCTACGAGGTATCGCTCTGGGCGCGCTGGCTTCGCGGGGCGAGCGTGATCGTCGGTCACGGCGAGTTCACCGCCGGCCCCTGGGGCGGTCGACCGGCGCCGTCGGTCAATCAATCGGGAAACACGCTCGGGGGAAAGGCCCGGTTGACGGTTCCTCGCGATCTGGGAACGCCCGGTCGAGAGAACACCGCGCGAGCGCGCCTTCGCGATGAAACGGGTTCGACCAATCTCGGCCCGCTCATTTGGGCCGTGACTCACTCCCCGGCCACGCCGGAATCGGGCGACCCGGTAACGGTGTCGGCGAGGATCGACGACGCCGACGGCGTTGCGTCGGTCACCGTTCTCTATCGCGAAGGAAACGCGAACGGACCGTTCGAACGCGTTCCGCTCACCCGGTCGCCCGGGCGAGGACTCGACGCGGTGGACGGTCCCGGCGAGCAGCATCGCGCCGAGTTACCGGGATTCTCGGCGCGCGACAAGATCGTGTTCTACCTCGAAGCGACCGATGCGACCGGGAGAACGAGTCGATTCCCGGCTACTGCGCCGGCGGAGACGCTGCTCTTCATGGTGTCCGGCCCTCAGGAGAGCGATCTCGATTCCGTCGCCATCGCACTCGACGACGCGCGCACGGCCGAGTTGTCGACCCGTCGACTCCACTCGAATCATCTCCTGCACGCGACGTACATCTTCAACGACCGCGAAATCCGGTACAACGTCGGGATTCGCTACCGCGGCAGCCCGTGGGGACGACCGGAGCGCTCGAGTTATCGCGTGCGGTTCGAGGAGGATGCGCGTCCCCCGACCGGCCTGGGTGCGGTCAACTTGAGCTCGCGCGTCGACGGCGCGGCGGAGAAAGCGTCGTACTACCTCTCGGAGCAAGCGGGGACGCCGGAGAAGCCGGTATCCGTGCCCATCTACCGCTTCGTGAGGACAACATTCAACGGCGGCGGGCGCCGGACGCAGCGCTTCATTCAGCCGGTCGACAACACCTACCTCCGCCAGTGGTTTCCAGACTCGGACGGACCCGGATTCAAGGCGGTCGCACGGCTCGCGTTCAACGACCGGGGAGAACGGACCGCCTACGACGGCGCGTCGTTCGATTACATGAACGAGAACAGCGAGAACTACCGCTTCTACTACATGCCGTTCACGAATCGAAATCGCGACGAGTGGGAGGACCTCACTCGATTGATGCGTCTCCTCGACCCCCGGGCGACGGACAACGATCAGCACGACGCCGAGATCGAGTCGATCCTCGACGTGGAAGGCTTCCTCCGCACGATGGTCGCGCGCGTGTTCGTCAGCGACTGGGACACGCTCGGCATCGGACAGGGGCACAACGCGTACCTCTATCTCGATTCGAGAGACTCTCGGTGGGAGACGATTCCGTTCGATTTCAATCAGGCGATGCCGACGTCGCAAGTCAGCTATCCCGTATTCCCCACCTTCGATCGTGGCTGGCGCCGACTCATCGCTCGGCCCAAGGCTCGCCGCCTCTATGTTCGCATCGCGCGCGAGTTCCTCGATACGGCCTGGTCGATCCCCGCGGCGCGTCCCTATCTCGACGCAGTGGAAGACGCGAGTCGAGTGTCATTCGCTGGAGTTCGGAGCTTCATCTCCGCTCGGGCGCGCGTGATCGAAGGAGCGATCCGCCCGCTGCTCGACGTCGACTTCGAGATCTCGACCAATGACGGCGCCAATTTTTCGACGGAAGCCGCGTCGGTCGAGCTCACCGGGACCGCGAGCGCCGCGATCGCATCGATCCTCGTCGAACGAAACGGCGCGGAAGCGGTCGAACTAACCCCTTCGTGGAGCACACCGATCCGCTGGACGGCGACTTTCGACACCTCGTCGAGGACGAACGCCTTCGAGCTCTCAGGAATCGACGGCGCCGACAGTCGGATCGCTTCCACGTCGATCGAGATCACGAACACGAGCCAGGTCGCCGGATTCGTCCGCGGCGACTCCAACGGCGACGGCGAGGTCGCGATCAGCGATGCGGTGAAGACGCTCCTCTATCTTTTCGTCGGCGACACGATCGATTGCGAAGATGCGGCCGACGCGAACGATGACGGCCGCCTGAACCTCGTCGATCCCGTCGGCACGCTCGAATACTTGTTTCAAACCGGCGCGCCACCACCGGCGCCCTTTCCCACTCCCGGCGAGGACACGACCCCGGACGAGCTCGGCTGCACGCGCGGGTGAGGGACACCATCGAGTACCGGAGCCGCCCTCGACCCCGGTGGACCGGTTAGCGCACGTCGAGGCCGTTCAATCCTCGCGAAACGTTCGCGCTCGTCCCCACTCTCCCGTAAACACCAGCTCGCTCAGAGCGCGGCGCGATCGCGGCGCTTCGTCGCGCTCGCGCAGGCCGTCCGGCAGAGCTGACACATCCTCCGCCGGGTAGCCGATCGCGATGCCGGTGACGGCTTCGTGGCCTTCGGGGATCCCGAACTCCTCCACCGCGCGCTCGGGGAGAATCCCGGCCATCTGGTGTACCGAGATCCCCCGCGCCGTAGCTTCAACCGAGAGATTGGCGACCGCCAGGCCGACATCGTGGAACGAGTGGCGATTGTCCCGCCCGTTTCGCGCGAACCGCGTACTCGCCACCGCGAGAGCGAGGACGGACGCATCCTTCGCCCACGCCTGATTCGGCTCGACGAGACACGAGAGAATGCGGTCGAACTCGGAGCCCTCCGCTCTCGTCGCGACGATGAACCGCCAGGGCTGTTCGTTGAACGACGACGGCGCCCAGCGCGCCGCTTCGAACAGCGAGCCGAGGTCCGACGCCGAAATAGCACGCGAGCTGAAGCCGTAGGGGCTCCAGCGGCCGGAGATCACCGCGTGCACGGGATGGGTGGTGTCCGGATCCTTGCTCATGTCGCCTCCTCTGTCGCGTGATCGCTCACGCGCCCGACTGACGTCGAAGCTCCGCGATCACTTCGGCGACCTTGGCTGGATCCTCCGCCGCCTTCACTTCCGTATTCTTGTACGCGAGCTTGCCGTCGGGTCCGAAGACGAACGTCCAGCGGGCGGCGCTTCCGCCCCGAACGAGAACGTGTTCCTCGCCGCCGACGTTCCGAACGAGCTCTCCGCCCTTTCCGAACGGGACTCCGAACGAACGTGCGATCCGCCCATCAAAATCGGCGAGCAGGGTGAAATTGAGATCGTGAGCTCGCTTGAACACCTGATGGTTGTAGACCGAATCGCCGCTCACTCCCACGACCTCGACACCGCTCTTTCGGAGGGCATCCATCCCGTCTCGAAATCCGCAGGCCTGCTTCGTGCACCCACCGGTCATGTCCGCCGGGTAGAAGTAGACGACGAGGATCTTTCCGGCGTGATCCTTTGAGCGCCAGATCTTACCCGCGTCATCGAGCGCCACGATGCGGGGCATCTTCTTTCCGAGCGGAAGCTTCTCCTTCTTCGGCTTCTTTTCCTTCTTCTTTTGCTTCGCCTTCTCGTCGCCAGCGACTTGCGCCTGCTTCGCGCCCGCCGGGGCCGCACCGTCGCGCTCTCGCAGAAAGGCGACGAGCTCCGCGAGCTGCTCGCTCGAGTAGCTCGGCTTCTTCTCGTACTTGATCCCACAGCCGAACTGACGGGTCTCGGACTCCGCCGGAGCCTCGCTCGCGAGCACCGCGCGAGTCGCGTCGCGGAGATACTCTTTCGTTACTTTGTCGGGCGACTGGTTGTCGTCGAACGCCCCCATGTAGGCGATTTTCCGCTCGCCGTCGAGCAAGAAGAAGTGGGGCGTCACCGCAGCGCCGTACGCTCGCGCGATCTTTTGCGACGGATCGTAGAGGTACGGGAAATCAAAGCCCTTCTTCTTCGCGCGCTCCACCATCGCTTCGAGGCGATCGCCCTTCTTGTTGTTGACGTTGATCGCGACGAGCGCGACACCTTTTGAGCGGTACTCCTGCGCAAACTTCGCGATGCGGTCCTCGTATGCCACCGCGACCGGACAACCGTTACAGGTAAAGACGACGACGACGGCCTTCGCCTTCTTCAAATCCGCTAGGCTGTGCTCGCGGAGATCCGTCCCGACGAGTCCGCTCCACGCCGGCGCGGGCGCGCCGATCTCGAGGACGTCGTTGAACTTTCCGGCGCGCGACTCGCCCGGAACGAGAGTTACTGCCAAGACGGCGACGAAAAAACCGAGCTGAAACGAGCGATGATCGTGACGCATGAATGAGTCTCCCGGCGATAGAATCACTCTCGGCTCGCGCCGCAGGGCGCGAGGCCTGAAGGCATGCCCGGATTCTCGACCGAGACGTTCCACCGATCAAGCGAGATCGACTCATGCGTAGAGATTCTCTGAGAGCAGCGACCTCGTGGAGCGCGGCTCTCGTCGCCGGGATCGGGGCCTCGCTCCTTCTTCCGGCCCACGCGGCCGAGCCGGGCGCTCCCGCCGACGGACTCGGCATCGGCGATACCGCTGTCGACTTCGCCCTGCCCGGCGTCGACGGCAAGATGTATCGGCTCCGTGACTTCGCGGGGACGAAGGTCCTCGTCGTCGTCTTCACCTGCAATCACTGTCCGACCGCTCAGCTCTACGAGTCGCGTATCCAGGGACTCGCCCGCGAGTTTCGCGCGCGAGGTGTCGCTCTCGTCGCCATCTCCCCGAACGACCCGGAGGCGGTTCGCCTCGACGAGCTCGGCTACACGGACGTGGGCGACTCGCTCGCCGACATGCAGGTTCGCGCGCAGGAGCGGCGATTCGATTTTCCGTATCTCTACGACGGCGACTCGCAGGCCGTCTCGCGAGCGTACGGCCCGGCCGCGACTCCGCACGTCTTTGTATTCGACCGCGCACGGAAACTCCGCTACAGCGGCCGCATCGACGATTCGGAGAGCGGACGAGACATCGGCAGCCGCGATGCGCGCGACGCGATTCTTGCGCTGCTCGACGGAGGCGCACCACCCAAGGAGAAGACACGCGTTTTCGGCTGCTCGATCAAGTGGTCCGACAAGCGCGGAGACAACAGGAGATTCCTCGCGAAGCTCGCCCGGCTTCCGGTGAAGTTGGATGATCTCTCAATTGCGGATGTCCCGCGTCTCCGCGAGAACAAAAGCGGAAAGCTCCGGCTCGTCAATCTCTGGGCGACGTGGTGCGCGCCCTGCGTCGCGGAGTTCCCCGAGCTGGTCACGACCGATCGGATGTACCGCCACCGCGACTTCGAATTCGTTTCGCTCTCCATCGATGCGATGGACGACCGGGACCGTGCGCTCCAGATGCTCAAGAAGTTCGAGGCCTCGAACCGGAACCTCATCTACAGCTCGTCGAGCCGTGATGCGCTCGCAGACGCGATGGATCCATCGTGGTCGGGAGCGCTGCCACTCACTCTTCTCATCGCTCCGGGCGGGAAAATCGTCTACCGCCGCGTCGGTCGGGTGGATGTGCTCGATCTTCGGCGGACGATTGTGCGTGAGCTCGCGCCCTGGAAATAAACGGATCGGCGTGCCCGGGAGTCTGGCAGAGGGCTCTTCTCGAGACGACGCTAGCGCGGATTTCTCACCAGATTCCGTGAGCGACACATCCGATGCTCGATTCGCGCTTGCGGTGGTGCAGCAGAATCTGGTGAGAAGTCCGGGCTAGGTTCGAGTCAGAAGCAGAAGGCGGAATTCGAGAATCTGTCCCCCAGGATTGTCGATGGCGCGAAGAACTAGCGGCCCGCGCCCGGGTGCGAGGTCGATGGTCCCGACGTGCCATTGGCGAAAGTCCTTCACGTAGGACTCCACACGCTTGACGCGATCGTGCTCCGCGCCGCGAATCGGCGGATCGTGAGCCTCCTCCAGCTTTCCTCGCAGCTTCGCGTCGCCAAACGCTAGCTCGATCGTCGCGCCTTCGTCTCCGGCCGGGCACGCATAGTAGATCTCGACTTCGTACCGACCGGCCTCGAGAACCTCGACGTCCCACGCGATCTCGTCGCCCACGCGAGTCCAGTTCGTGAAGTAGGAACAGTTCGGGAATCGGTTCGAGCGTCGAATCTCGCCGCCCGCCTTCGCGTCTCGCGCGGGAAGCTGCGTGTAGCGAAAGTTCGGATGTCCCACGACGAACGGCCGGCGGTCGACGCGGCCTGCCGGCGCGTCTTCCATGCCGACGTCGCGACGAAACGCCGCGACCGCACTCCGCAGCCGGCTCGCGATCTCCGGGTTGGTCTCCGCGAGGTCGCGGTCCTGTCCCGGATCCGTCGACAAATCGAAGAGCCGTCCGCGGTGATCGAGCCGATACCGTCCGCTCCGCACGCTCACTCGGTTCCGCCAGGAGGAGAACAGATTCCGTTCCGGCTCGGTCGTCCTCGTCCCGAGAATCGCTCCCGCGAGACTGGTTCCGTCGAGGGGCTTCGCGCTTGCGATGTCGACGCCCGCGAGCTCGGCGAGCGTCGGAAGGAGATCGATCGCACCTCCGTACGCGGAGACGACCGTCTCCGGGCGGATCCGCGCCGGCCAACGGACGAGGAGCGGTGAACGCACGCCGCCTTCATCGGTCGATCCCTTGCGCCCGCGCATTCCCCCGTTCCATCGCCACCCGTTCGGACCGTTGTCACAGAAGTAGACGACGATGGTATTGTCACGGAGGGACAGCGCCTCGATTCGCGCGAGCAGCCTCCCGACGTTCCAGTCGATGTTTTCGCACATCGCGAGCGCGGCGCGTTGATGCGGCAGGTCTTCCTTCTCCGGATCGCGATGGCGCCGTTCGAGCTTTCGATCTTTGAATTTCTTCCACCACCGCTCCGGCACCTGCATCGGCGAGTGCGGGGTGTTGTAGGCGAGGTAACAGAAGAACGGACGTTCGCGATTCGTCTCGATGAACGCCATCGCGCGCTCGGTAAAATCGTCGATCACAAACCCCCGCCCACGCACCATCCGCCCGTTGTGCTCGAGCGGAGGACTGAAGTAGTTCCCCCAGTGGCCGGAGCAGAACCCGTAGAACTCGTCGAATCCGCGGCCGTTCGGGTGGTAGGGATACTGCATGCCGTTGTGCCACTTCCCGAACGCTCCGGTGGCGTAGCCCGCGGACTTGAACGTGTCCGCGATCGTGCGTTCGTCGAGATCGAGCCGCTCTCCGCCCGCCGAGGTCGAGTAAACGCCGCACCTCTGGTGGTACCGACCGGTGAGAAACTCGGCCCGGGTCGGCGAACAGACTGGCGCGACGTAGAAGCGTTCGAAGCGCGCACCGTCGCGCGCCAGTCCGTCGATGTTCGGCGTAGAGAGATCGGTGTTCCCGTTCAGGCTGAGGTCTCCCCAACCCTGGTCGTCGGTGAGGATCACCACGACGTTGGGCCGGGGGGCATCCCGCGCGGCGAGCGGAACTCGTGGTAAAGCCGCCCCCGTGAGGACGACCAGCAGAAGAACGACGCGAGGATGGTGAGGTCTGCGCGGCATCGGGTATCTTTCCTGAACGGAGAAAGGATAGAAACTAACACAAAGGAATTGAATCGATGCGCATCCAGATCGGAGTGGTCTTACTGGGGCTCCTCGCACCCCCTTCTCTCGCGCTCTCTAAGGACGAGTCGACACTCGCGCTCGACCCGTCACGTCAGTGGCAGAAGCACACCATCAACGACCGCTCGCCATACGAAGCCGCGGGGGTTGGAGATTTCAACCGCGACGGAAAGCTCGACGTCTTCAGCGGCGACTCGTGGTACGAGGCTCCCTCGTGGAAGCGCCACAAGGTGCGCGATCTCCCGGCGAGCCCGAACCCGCACTACGCGGAGGATTTCGCCGATCTTCCTCTCGACGTCAACGGCGACGGCTACACCGACATCGTGACCTGCACGTACTTCACGAACCGAATCGGCTGGGTCGAGCATCCCGGTGGCGATCCGACGATGCCGTGGATCGAGCACACGATCGACACCCCGTCGTCGAGTGAAACGGGGCAGCTCGTCGACATCAACGGCGACGGCGCGCTCGACTTTCTCCCAAACACCGTCAGCGTAGTGACGTGGTACGAGCTGGCGGCGAACAAGCCGACCGTCGCGTGGAAGAAGCACGATTTAGGCAGGAAGGGTGCCGGCCACGGCATAGGCGTCGGGGACATCAACAGCGACGGTCGCACGGACATCATCACTCCGAAAGGCTGGTACGAGCAACCCGCCGACGCGACGGTCGACGATTGGCCGTTTCATGCTGAATTCGGTCTCGGTGGTGCGAGCATCCTCATCATCGGGAAGGATTTCGATGGCGACGGGGACACCGACATCCTCTCCGGCATGGGACACGCCTACGGACTTAGGTGGCTCAAGCAATCGAAGAAACCGTCCGGCGAACGGGAGTGGACGGACGAGTGGATCGACAAGTCGTTCTCGCAGGTCCACACGCTCCATCTCGCCGACCTCGACGGTGACTCCCGGCCGGAAGTGATCACGGGAAAGCGGGTGTACGCCCACGAGGTCGAGCCCGGCGCGACCGACGCCCCGTGCGTCTACACGTTTCGCTACGACCGGGAGAAGGCGCAGTGGGTGAAACGAGTTCTTTACGAGGGAAAGCCCGCGGTCAACGCACCGAAAGAAGCGAAGGACCGCTGGGCGCTCGAGGATTTCGAGCGTGGAAGCGCCGGCACCGGACTCCAACTCGACGCGCGCGATCTCGACGGCGACGGCGACATCGACGTCGTCTGTCCGGGAAAGTCCGGACTCTATTGGCTCGAGAATCCGCGCATCTCCGGAAAGTAGCGAACGACGAGCGCGGGACGACCTTCGCGCGCCGCGATCACTCGTTCAAGGTCATCCAGTCGAACTCGCCGCCGGATTCGTCCGCGAGGCCGAGGAGAAACTCCTCGTGAATCGGGTTCCGAGAGGCTCGAGGGTGCGCGAAGACCTGAATCGGAATTCCCTTCATGAAGGCGAGGTCGAGGACTTCGACCGACGCTCGACGAAGGTAATCGCTCTCGCGCGCGCCCCGGCAAGTCCCGACTCCGTCCGACACGTAGACGAGTCCCGGGAATCCCCGTTCAGCCGAGTCGAAGTAGGGAAACGCGCGGGTGAATCCGTCGATGGGACAAGTACTCACGCCGAGCTCGACACCACTCAACCACCGAATGAGTGCTTCGGCGTCTTCGGGAGTTAGAGCGCGGACGGACGGGCCGCGCGGCCAGCGCGGAGGCTCGTCTCCGGAGAAAACGATCGCGACTTCGCGGCCCTCTTCCGCGAGACCGCGAATCAGTTGCGGAAACTCCTCTCGAACTCGCTCGAATCCACCGTTTTGGAAGAACGTGGGGGTACGGTCGACGAGGAAGACGATCGGATCGTACTCGATCTCCACGCCGAAGAACTTCGTGGACGACGAGGCGTCTTCACAAGGGGAAAACCGTTCGCAACTGAGCCCGGACCGATCCTCGCCGCACTGTGCGAAAGGATCCATCGGCGGCCGTCCGCCCGCAAACAGGTAAAGCAGGATTGAAACCGCATCGTCGATGGCGATCCCCCCTGAATCGTCGAAATCGGCGGCGGCGAGGCACGCCGGCGCCTCGCCGCTGTCGAATAGATAAGTCAGAGTGAAGATCGCGTCCGTGAATCGGAGAGCACCGTCTCCGTCCACGTCGCCGCGGCGAAACGGGTCGGCGCTGGCGCTCGAGAAGATTCCGAGCACCAGAAGCGCGCACACCAGACTGAGACAACATACGCGTTTCATTCGCAGCTCTCCGTTCGCGCACTCCTCCCCGTTTAGATCAGGCCGGCATCACATGACCGATCCGTTCGCCGGGATATAGGAAACTGCTATGGATCGAAAACGGACGGAAGACCGGCTCGTTCTCACAGAGTCCAACCCGACCGGTACTCCGGGCTGACCCACTTGTTCGCCGCCTCGACGTTCGTCACCTTCATCGCCTTCGCATCCCACTTGAGCTCCTGCCCCGCGAAGCGAATCGCGACGGCTCCGAGGAGCGCGACCTCCGTGAGCGGTCCGCCGAAGTCCGCGAAGTCGGATCCGGCCTTGCGGCCGTTCCGGATTCCCTCGAGCCAATCTTGATGGTGGCCCTTGACGCGCGGAATCTTCTTGAGCGGCTGCTTGTAATCGTCGGCCAGTTCCTTCGGAATGATGCGCCGGCCGCCCGCACCGTGCGAGCCGTGGACGATCTTTCCCTTCGTGCCGTAGACGACGGCGCCGGTGCCGGGGAGATTTCCGTCGAGGCCTTCGGGACGCGGCGGACGCATCTTGCCGTCGAACCACGTGAGCTTGATCGGACCGCGCCTTCCCTTAGCCGGGAACTGATACGTGATCTTCGATCCCGGCGGGTAGACGAGCACGTGCTTCTCGGGGTCGTAGCCCGGATCGACCTCGGCCTTGACCGACGTCGGCGCTCCGAGATCGAGCGCCCAGAACGAAGGATCGAGGACGTGGCAGCCGAAGTCCCCCACCGCGCCCGTCCCGAACGGCATCCACCCACGCCAGTTCCACGGTACCCAAAGCGGACTGTACGCGATCTGCTGCGCGGGCCCGAGCCAGAGGTCGTAGTCGAGACCGTTCGGGACGTCGTGCTTCTCGGCTAGCTTCGGTAGCTTGTCCATCTGACAATAAACGTGCGGGAAGGCATCGCAGCTCGCGTGCACTTCCGTCACGTCGCCGATCGCCCCGTCCCAGACCCACTCACAGAACGAGCGAATCGACTCCGACGAGTGTCCTTGGTTCCCGAGCTGCGTGACGACGCGCTTCTCTCGCGAGAGCTTCCGAATCGCGCGGACCTCGTGGATCGAGTGCGCGAGCGGCTTTTCGCAGTAGACGTGCTTCCCGCGCCGGAGCGCATCCATCACGGCGACCGCGTGCGTGTGATCGGGCGTTCCGACCGTGACCGCGTCGATCTGCCCGTCGACCGCGTCGAGCATCTTGCGGAAGTCCTTGAACTTCGCCGCCTTCGGGTAGTCTTTGTAGGTTCCCGCGGCGCGCCCGTCGTCGACGTCGCAGAGCGCGACGATGTTGTCGTTCTTGCAGGCGTTCACGCTAGCTCGCCCGCGTCCACCGATGCCGATGCAGGCGACGCCGATCTTTTCGTTCGGCGTCGGCCGATTCGGCCCGCCGAGGATCGAAGCGGGCGCGATGCTGAAGAGCGCAACACCGCCGGCCGTGCCGCTCAAGAACTGTCGCCGATTGACGCGTTTCGGGGTCTTCGACATTTCTGAATCTCCGTCGTATCTCCGCGTTCGTCGTTCCGCCGAGAGGGCAAGGAAGCGTTCGAAAGAGCTACCGCTGATTCTGAACGACCGGCGAGAGCGGATCAACGCTAACCTGAACCTCAGGCGCGCGTACCTGCCAGCAGATCGCGCGTTCGGAGCGGCCACCTCTCGTTACAATGGTGCGAACACGGGCGCGCCGTCTCTCGCGAACGCTGCCATGATCGGAGGACCATGCTCGAATCGTGTAGGTCGATCCAACCGGTGCCGGAGCGAGCTCTATCGGCCGCATCGCTCGTCGCGGTCGTGCTAGCGCTCGCCCTTCCGAGTGCCTGCAGTCCCGCGCACGAGCGCTCTCGCAGCGGCTCGCCCCCCTCAGGGGCGACTCGACGATCCGAGACGATCGCACTCGGCCGCGATCTCTTCTTCGACCCGCGCTTATCTCGAACCAATCGCGTCGCGTGCGCGACGTGCCATCGACCCGAGCTCGCGTTTACGGACGGCAGGCGGTTCGCGGTCGGAGTCGAGGATCGTCGCGGAACGAGAAACACACCGAGTCTCCTAGGGGTCGCCGAGCAGTCGTCGTTCTTCCTGGACGGACGCGCGAGCTCACTCGAAGCGCAGGCGCTCCTCCCGATCGAGAACCCGCGCGAAATGGATTCCCGGCTCACCGACGTGATCGCAGCCATCGATGACGACTCGGAGTATCGTCGCCGGTTTCAGACTGTGTTCGGCGGTCGAGTCACGTCCGCGCGCATCGCCGAGGCGATCGCCGCGTTCGAACGAACTCTGACGGCGCCCGAGACACCATTCGACCGCCATCTCGCGGGCGACTCCGACGCGCTGTCTCCAGCCGCTGAGCGAGGGATGGCGCTGTTCTTTTCCGACGCGCGCTGTTCAGAGTGTCACCCGAGTCCGCGATTGACCGACGGCGAGTTTCACAACGTCGGTGCGGCCGACCCCGCACTTCCCGTCGACGAAGGTCGGCGCGCCGTCACCGGTCGCCGGGAAGATGAAGGCGCGTTCAAGACTCCGGCGCTTCGGAACGTTTCGCAGACCGCACCCTACATGCACAATGGTCGCTTCAAGACGCTGCGCGAAGTTGTCGAGCACTACAACTTCGGCGCGGTGAACCCGCTCGGGAACGAACACCGCGACGAGCGCCTCGAAGTGCTCTATCTGAGCGAGGACCAGGTCGACGACCTCGTCGCGTTCCTCACCCAAGGACTCACGAGCTCGCCCGAATCCAACTAGGAAGATAGGACTCTCCGATGCCCAAGACCTACTTCGTGACTGCCGTCGTCCTCGCCGCAGCTGCTTTGGCCGGTACCGCTGCGCGAGCGGATGCACTGGGCGAGACCGAGCTGAGGCGCCTCGTTTACGTGACGTCGCTCGACGGTGCGGGTGGGCAGGGCGCGCCGGGCATCTATGTCTACGACATCGATCAGGCTCACGAGCTCGTCCGCTTCGTGCCGATGCCAAACCTCGGCGGAACGCGCGGCGCTTGCGCGAACGCCGCGACAGATCGGATGTGGATCAGTCACGCGAACTCGAAGCTCCTCTGTCTCGATCTCCGCACGGAGAAGGTGCTCTGGGAAGTCGAGTATCCGGCCGAAGAGGGCGGCGCGGATCGGATCGGGGTCACACCGGACGGGAAGAAACTCTACGCCCCGAGCGGATGGTGGAGTCGCGATCCGCACATCAAGGTGGTCGACGCGGTCAGCGGGACGCTCCTGAAGCGGATTCTCGTCGCTCCGTCCGGCGGCCTTCACAACCTCATCGTGAGTCTCGATGGCGGCACGGTGTTCGCGGGATCGACTCGCTACAACATGCTCTCGGTGATCGACACGGCGAGCGACGAAATCGTCGGGCGCGTCGGACCGATCATCGGCGTCATCCAGCCTCTCACCGTCAACGGGTCGCAGACGCTCGCCTACATCAATTCACACCTCTACCGCGAGGGACACGGTCCCGGATTCGAAATCGGTGATCTTCGGACCGGCGAAATCCTGCACGTCGTCGGGAGACCCGATCTCTCCGAGCGGCGAAGCCGCTGCCACGGGATCGGGATCACGCCGGATGAGAAAGAGGTCTGGGTCGTCGATCAGGGGCATCGCGAGCTCCACGTCTTCGACAACACCGTGATGCCCCCACGCTTCAAGGTCGCGCTCCCGATGGCGGCGAAGACTCATGGCTGGATTTGCTTCAGTCGCGACGGAAAGTTCGGTTGGTGCGACACCGGAGAAGTGTTCGACGTCGCAACGAAGAAGGTGATCGCGCGATGGACGGACGCTCGCGGCGGCGAGGGGAAACCCGTCATGAGCAGCAAGTTCTTCGAGATCCATTTCCGCGGCGAAGACGCGATCTGGGTCGGAAGACAGATGGGGGTCGGCTACGTGGGAGCCGACACCGCTCGCGCCGTCTCCGCTGACCGAACGGCACTCTCGAAAATCGATGCGTCGATGCGCGAGTTCGTCGCGAGTGGGACCATCTCGGGCGCGGTGACGCTCGTCGCCGTCGATGGCCGCGCCGTCCACCACGGCGCGGTCGGTCACGCCGATCTCGAGGGGAACGTAGCGATGGCGAAGGATACGATCTTCGCGATCGCCTCGATGACGAAACCGATCACCGCGACGGCGATCGCGATCCTCGAGGACGAAGGCCGGCTCTCCGTCGACGATCCGGTCGCGAAGCACCTTCCCGCCTTTGCAGACATCAAGCTTGCGAACGGTTCCGCTCCCGCGCGCAAGATCACGATTCGCGATCTTCTCACTCACACCTCGGGAGTGGGCGATGGCCCGCGGCGTCCGATTCCGACGGAGATGACGCTCGCGGACTTGGTCGATGGAATCGCGAGCCAACCGCTCAAGTTCGAGCCGGGTTCGAAGTGGAGCTACGGGAAGGGGCTTACCGTCTGTGGGCGGATCGTCGAGGTCCTCGCCGACCAGGCATTCGAAGCGTTCTTGAAGACGCGGATTTTCGAGCCGCTCGGAATGAAGGATACGTCTTTTCGTCCCACGGGAGATCAGCGCGCGCGAGTAGCGAAGATCTACAAACCGTCAGCCGATGGAACATCACTCGAATCGACGGCCGTGTCGTGGGCGAATCCCGATCGAAAGCGCGCGCCGAATCCCTCGGGTGGACTCTACTCGACCGCTCGCGACATGATGCGCTTCTACCAGGCGATCCTGAACGGCGGGGCGCTCGACGGCGTTCGCGTCGTGTCGCGGCGTGCGTGCGAAACGATGCTCTCGATTCACACGGGCGATCTGGTCACCGGATTCACCCCCGGAAACGGCTGGGGGCTCGGCTGGTGTGTCGTCCGCGAGCCCCAGGGCGTGACCGCGCGGCTCTCGCCGGGCACCTTCGGCCACGGCGGCGCGTTCGGGACACAAGGTTGGGTCGATCCCGAGCGGCGGTTGATCTCGATCCTGATGATTCAGCGCACCGAGCTGGGGAACAGCGACGGCTCGAAGATTCGGCGCGCATTCCACGAGCTCACGTCGGCCGCGCTCCGATAGCGGCGGAGAAAAACGGAGACTTTGCACGATGAATCGCGCCACGCCGATCCTTTGTATTGCCTCCCTCGTTGCCGCCTGTTCCTCGTCGGGTGGACCGACCCGAGACTCGCGGGAGCTCTCTCTCTGGTCCTGGAACGTCCTCCACGGAGCGAACGCGGCCGGTGAGCTCAACCTCGCGGCGAAGGGCGAGTATCTAGCCAGCACCGACGCCGACATCGTTTTTCTGCAAGAAATCGATCACACGTGCGAACGCTCGGGCAAGGTCGATCAAATGGCTGCGCTCGCGCGCGCGACATCGATGGACGCGGCGTTCGGCGCGTTCATGCCGTTTCAAGGAGGAGAGTACGGGCTCGGGACTCTCAGCGCCGTTCCCGTCCGGTCGAGTCACGCGCTCCGCCTTCCCGACGGCGACGAACCGCGCGTTGCGCTCTTCCGTGAGCTCGAGGTCTTGGGGCACCCCCTCTTGGCCGTCAACGTCCACTTCAATTGGACTCGCGACGATCGGGCGCGATTCGCTCAGGCCCGGGCCCTTCTCGACGAACTCGCATCGCGAGGCGCGGCGACGATCGTCGCGGGCGACTTCAACGACGTCCCCGCCAGCCGAACGATGCAGGCGTTTTACGAGGCCGGCTTCACCCACGTCGAAGCTCCCGGACCGAGCTGGAACGCAGAGGCGCCGAGCGTCGACATCGACCACATCCTCATCCGAGACGGCGGAAGGCTGCGCATCGAGTCGCTCGGCGGCGAAGTCGTCGTCGAATCCTCCCTCTCCGATCACCGTCCCGTTCGCGGCCGAGTTCGCGTGCGAGTCAACCCCTGAGTGATCCTCTCGTCCGCCACCCATGGACATCGCCCGTTCCCTTTCTTCGAGCTCAACCATGATGATCTCGCCCCGAGTCCTTTGCGCCGTCGTCGCGTTCGCTTGCTTCTCCGCTCGCGGTGAGTCCGCGGAGCGTCCGAACATCGTGTTCATTCTCGCGGACGATCTCGGCTTCGGCGACGTCGGCTGCTACAACTCCGAGTCGAAGGTCCCCACTCCGAATCTCGACCGTCTAGCCCGCGAAGGGATGCGCTTCACCGATGCGCACAGTCCCTCCACAGTGTGCACGCCGACGCGCTACAGCCTCCTCACGGGCCGCATGGCATTTCGAACGGGGATGCGCGGGGTGTTCACCGGCGTCGGCGGTCCCTGCATGATCGAGGAGGAGCGCCTCACTCTGCCGCAGCTCCTTCGCGACAAGGGATATGCGACCGCGATGTTCGGCAAGTGGCACGTCGGAATGACGTTCTTCGACAAGAGCGGTGCGCCGATCAACAAGAACGGTCTCGAGGCGGTGAAGCGAATCGACTACTCCCGAGCCGTCCCGGACTCGCCGATTCACCGCGGCTTCGACCGTTTCTTCGGAACCGTTTCGTGTCCGACGACCGATTGGCTCTACGCGTACGTCGACGGCGATCGGATCCCCGCACCGCCGACAGAACTCCTCGATCGTTCCCCGCTCCCGAAGCACCCGTACTCGCGAGACAATCGGCGGGGCATGATCGCGCCGGGGTTCGATCTCGAGCGCGTCGATCTCGTCTTCCTCGAAAAGAGCCGAGAGTTCCTCCGCTCCCACGTCGAGAAGAAGAAAGACCAGCCGTTCTTCCTGTTTCACTCCGCGCAGGCCGTGCATCTTCCGTCCTTCCCTGCGGACGAGTTCAAGGGGAAGACGAAGGCCGGTCCCCACGGTGATTTCATCTTCGAGCTCGACTGGATCGTCGGCGAGCTCATGAAGACCCTCGAGGAGCTCGGCGTCGCCGAGCACACGCTCGTCCTTTTCTCGAGCGACAACGGTCCCGAAGTGACATCGGTGATCCACATGCGGAGCGACCACGCGCACGACGGCGCGCGGCCGTGGCGTGGGATGAAGCGCGACCAATGGGAGGGTGGTCACCGCGTGCCGCTCATCGCGCGCTGGCCGGGAAAGGTGCGCCCGGGAACGACGAGCGATCAGACGGTTAGCCTCACCGACCTTTTCGCGACGTGCGCCGCGATCGTCGGAACGGAGATCCCCCAGAGCGCCGGGGAAGACAGCGTGAGCTTTCTCCGCGTTCTCACCGGCGAGCAGGGCGACGAGCCGGTGAGACAGTACACGCTTCAGCAAACGATCAGTCTCGCTCTCTCGATCCGGCGCGGCCCATGGAAGTATCTCGATCACAAGGGATCGGGCGGGAACAACTACCAGCGCGGGAGACTCAAGGACTTTGTCCTTCCGGAGAAGAATCCGGACGCACCGGGACAGCTGTACCATCTCGGCGACGACCCCGGCGAGACGACGAACCTCTACTCGAAACATCCCGGGATCGTGCGCGAGCTCAAATCGAAGCTCGACGCGTTCGTCGCGAGCGGGCGGAGTGCACCCGCACGCAAGTAACTCCGCCGTTCCGAGCTCGCGCTAGCGGATCTGGTCGTTCACCGTCTCGACTCCGGCCGCGGTCACCCGCAGGTCGAGTCGCCCCTTGCTGTGACGCGCGAGATAACAATCGACGGTCAGGGTCTCTCGCCGGCCGGTCGAATCGGTGAGTTCGATCTTCAGATCCGAATCGCTCGTAGCCCGGATCCTCGTGGACACGACGGAACCGGGAGCGATGTTACCGAGGGAACGCGTCGCTCCCGTCGCTCGGAGCACGACGTTCTCGAGTGCCGCCGCATGGCGATTTTCGATCGACACGAGCACGCCGCCGCTTCGCCACCACCACCACGCGAGCATCGCCACGGCGAAAACGATGAGTGCGATGCGAGTCGCACCGAAGCGCATCGGGTTCTCTCCGCGAGTCATCCCTCGTTCTTTTCTCGTACGATCGGGATTTCAGGCGAAAAGCGGTAGTGGTGCGCCGTCCGCGATTGGAAACGGTCGCCCGAGCCGGTCGTGGATCTCCGAATCCGGAGGGATCCCGAGAGCGGAGAAGACCGTCGCGAGCAAGTTCGCCGGACCACACGCGGCACTCGCCGGGTGCGCCCCGATGCCATCGGAGCTGCCGTACACCTGTCCCCCGCGAATACCGCCGCCCGCGAGCGCGACGCTGTAACACCCCGGGTAATGATCCCTTCCCGCCGCTCCGTTGATCTTCGGCGTCCGACCGAATTCCGTGAGGAATACGACGAGTGTCTCGTCGAGCATGCCTCTCTCGGAAAGGTCGTCGAGGAGTGCCGACGCGCTTCGGTCGAATACGGGGAGCATCGTGTTCTTCAGGCGATTGAAGTTGTTCCCGTGCGTATCCCAGTGATCGCCGACCGAACCGTTCAAGTCACCCGCCGAACACACCACGGTAGCGAGCGGGACTCCCGCCTCGACGATGCGCCGCGCGAGCAGCATGCTCCTCCCGCAGATGTGATCGCCGTAGGCTTCGAGGGTCCGCTTCGGCTCCTTCCCGACGTCGAAGGCCTCCCGCACCGCAGGCTCGAGGAGCATGTCGACGGCGAGCTGGCGAAAGTGATCGCTCTCGGCGAAGGCGTCCTCTGCGGGTAGAGGCGCTTCGAGTCGGCGGAGAAGCCGAAGGCGTGACTCGAGTCGCTCGGCTTCGGTCGTCAGAGTCGGATCGATGCTCGAAGCACCGAGCCCGCGGGACACACCACCGAACGGTTTCCCGCTTTTCGACGAGATGACGATCGGGTCGTGCTCCATGCCGAGCCACCCGGAGTACTCTCCCGCCTGCAGCGTCCCGTTGTCGACGAGCGGATAAGGAAGGCGCACGGCCGCCGGCAGACCTCGCGGCGCGCGGCGAAACTTCGTCACGACAGCTCCGAACGAAGGCCAATCGTCCGCGGAAGGCGGGAGGTTTTGCGCCGTCGTCGCTCGAGGCGGCGGGCGACCGGTCATATTCCAGTACATCGCCTTCCCGTGCGCGGAGCTCTCGTGGTGCATCGAGCGCACGATCGCGAGACGCTCGGTTTGGCGCGCAAGGAGCGGGATGTGCTCTGAGACGTGGACTCCCGGAGTAGCCGTTCGAATCGGCCGAAACTCTCCGCGATATTGATCCGGTGCGTCGGGCTTCGGGTCCCAGGTATCGATGTGACTGATGCCGCCCCAACAGAAAAGGACGATGCACGACTTGGCTCTCGGCGACGCATCGACGTCGCTCGCACGCGCCCGTGACGCGAGAAGCTGCGGGAGAGTCAGCCCCGCCATCCCTACTCGAAGAAAACCACGCCGGTTCAAGTGGAGCGCAGTGCGATCTCGCATCGATCCTCCGCCGGTCGTCTTCACCTCGCTTCGAACTCTCGCGCCGCCCGCGGCGAGCATCACACGAGCGCTCTTTAATTCTTCGCGCCAGTTCATGATCTCCGCCCGCGGGTCTCGCCGTCAACCTCGGGATCCAAGATCGCTTTTCGACGATCTTGCGGTTTCCGCATCCACTACAATGACCGCCACGAAAGCTGGGAGAAGGACTCGGACATGATTCGCGCCCACAAGGCTCTGATGGTGTTGTTCACCGTTGCGGCGACGCTTGACGTCAATGCAGATCGCGTCGAACTCCGTCGAGTCCCGGACGGTGGAATCCAGCCGCAGGTAGCGCTCGACGCGGAACATCGCGTGCACCTCGTGTACTACAAGGGGCAGGACACAGCCGGAGATCTCTTCTACGCTTATTCGGAGAACGACGGCGAGACTTATTCTTCGCCCGCACGGGTCAATTCGACGCCGAGTTCCGCGATCGCCGCGGGAACGATCCGTGGGGCTCACATCGCGCTCGGACGCAACGGCCGGGTACACGTCGCGTGGAACGGATCGGGACGCGTGGGCGGGGAGCACGGTTCGCCGATGCTCTACGCTCGCTTTGATCCCGCGACCCGGGCGTTTTCCCGGCAGCGCAACTTGATGACGAAGACCGGCACGCTCGACGGGGGCGGATCGGTCGCGGCCGACGGCGAGGGCAACGTCTACGTCGTTTGGCACGCGGCGGCGATCGGAGCCCCGCCGGGCGAGCAGCACCGGGCCGTCTGGGTGGCGAAGTCGGAGGATGACGGGAAAACGTTCACTCCCGAGGTGCGAGCAAATCTGACGGACACGGGCGCGTGCGGCTGCTGTGGGCTCCGAGCGTTCACTCGCCGGAGGGGCGATCTGCTCATCCTCTACCGGACCGCGACCCGTGTCGTGACTCGAGACATGCACCTCCTCACTTCAAGCGACCGCGCCGCGAGCTTCTCCGGGAATCGCATCCACGCGTGGAACGTTCCGACCTGCGTCATGAGCATGGCATCGTTCTGCGAAAGCGAACGCGAGGTGTACGCCGCGTGGGAAACCGAGGAGCGCGTCTACTTCGGCCGACTCTCGCCCGGCGGCGAGCCGATCGCGGTGTCAAGTCGGCGGAAGACCGGGCAGAAACACCCGGTGATCGCCTCGAATTCGCGCGGCGAGATTCTCATCGCGTGGACGGAGGGAACGGGATGGAAGCGAGGCGGCGCTCTCGCGTGGCAAGCTTTTGATTCTGGCGGTCAGCCGATCGTCGACGCCGGAGGCACTCGCGATGGGACACCGGTTTGGAGCTTTCCCGCTGCGTTCGCCACGCGCGACGGGAAGTTCGTCGTCGTTTACTGATTCAAACGAGAAGAACTCTACTCACGTCATTTCACCGGAGCGAAAAGCATGACGAACTACCGATGCATCGGCAGCGTACTGCTCGTGGGCCTATTCGTACTCTGCGCGCAGACGGCGACACTCGGCGATCTGGGGGTCGGAGCTCCGGCCGAAGAAGGAGCGACCGTACTGTTTGACGGAACTCGCGAGAGTCTCGACGAAAACTGGACCTACTGGGAGGGCCCGCGGTTCGCGTCGTCGCTCCCGATCAAATGGAAGATCGTCGACGACCCGGTGGATGATGGCACGGTTCTCATGACTCACGATCCGGCCGCGGCCGGGGGCAAGTACGGGACGGCCGACGTCGTCACCAAAAAGAAGTACCGAGACTTTCGTCTGCACGTCGAATTTCTCGTGATGAAGCCGAGAGGAAACAGCGGAGTCTACCTGCAGAACCGCTACGAGATTCAAATCCTGGACGGTGATCGCTCGAGCCACGGGATGGGCGCCGTGATCAACGAATCGCCGTCGCCCTACTACGCGTACAACGGCGTCGGCAAGTGGAATTCATACGACGTCGTCTTCCGTGCCGCTCGATTCGAGGATGGAAAGAAGAGCGAGAACGCGCTCGTCACGGTCTTCTTCAACGGGAAACCGGTTCACATCAACCAGTCGATTTACCGCGTCTGGGGCGGAAAGAACTCGGGAATCGACGGCGGCAATCAAAACGGCGTCGGCATCACAGACACCCCCGGCGGTCTCAAGCTCCAGTGCGAGGGACACGACGTCCGCTACCGAAATATCTGGATCAAGGAGCTCGAGCTCGAGAAGCCCGACACGCGATTCGAGCTTCCGACCCACGATGCCGTCACCGGCGCACCGCGGGGCGGCGGCTGGATGAATCGTCACCAGAGTTTCAACAAGCGAGTTCAGAAGGGAAACGTCGACGTGATCTTTGTCGGCGACTCGATCACGCAGGGCTGGGAGGGAGCCGGAAAGGCCGTGTGGGCCGAGCGCTATGCGCCGCGAAACGCCGTCAATCTCGGCATCGGCGGCGATCGAACGCAGCACGTCCTCTGGCGGCTCGACAACGGCAACGTCCACAAGATCGCGCCGAAGGTAGCCGTCGTGATGATCGGGACGAACAACTCGCGGAAGAACTCTCCCGAAGAAATCGTCGACGGCGTCACCGCTGTCGTCGAGAAGATCCGGGCGAAGCTCTCGAGCACGAAGGTCCTTCTCCTCGGCATCTTCCCGCGCGGCGAGCGCTTCAACGATCAACGTGGAAAGATCACTCAGGTGAACCAAGCGATCCAGAAACTCGACGATGGCGAGTCGGTCTTCTACCTCGACATCGGTCACCAGTTTCTCGAGCGCGACGGGAGCCTAAGTCGCGAAATCATGCCCGACTTCCTCCATCTCTCGCCGAAGGGCTACGCGATCTGGGCCGAAGCGATCGAGGAGAAGCTCGCTGCGCTCCTCGGCGCGGACGGCTAAGCCCTCCCGAATCCGTCGCGCGAACGACCGTTCGCCGCGCCGACAGACTTCGCGCATCAAGCGGAACGGCTGCCCCTCGCGGTTACGGGGAGGGTTCGGCGTTCACGCGCAGGACCCGCTCGTCACGCAGCTCAGTCCGTCCGGCGTGGGATCCGGTCCGCACGCGCGCCCCGGACTCGGCGGCGCGGGCCCCTGGCGATACAGATGAAAGAGGAGGAACAAGGCGTCGGAGACGCCGATGGCGCCGTCGTCGTTTGCATCGAGAGAGCTCGCGCAGACGACGATGGTGTCCACCTGGAAGAGACTGTTCAGGATCACGAGCGCGTCGGCGAGATCGATCGCGGAATCACCGTTCGTATCCCCGCGGACGAATCCACCCCCGCCGCAATCGACCGTGAGCGAGTACGCGCCCGTCTGGAGCGGCGTGAACGAGCTCACGAGTACATCGTACGTGCCCGCGGAGAGTGGAAGTTCGAGCGCCGCGGGAAAACCGGCGTCGGCGTCCGGCCTCGTGGCAGCGTCGATGGGCTCGCAGTCCGCGCCGATCAATACGAGAAATGGGTCGAACTCTGCCGACCGGAGCTCGAACTGCACGCTTCCCGCCTCCGGGAGCACGACCCGGTACCGGTCGAACGATTCACCGTCGGGAAGTCGACAGTCTTCGAGGCTGAGTGTCCCCTCGATCGACTCGCCGCACTCGAGCGCCTGTGACGGACAGATCGCGCAGGGATCGACGTTCGGCTCGCACTCGAGCGAGAGCTCGTACGCGCCGCGTACTCCCGGGTCCGAATTCGCGACGAGCACTACGTAGGAGCCCGGCTCGAGCTCTCCGCGAATGCACGCCGAATCGCCAGATTCTCCGCAGCGAGTGCTCGCATCGAGTTCGGTGCAGCTGTCGTCCGTGAGGAAGAGAATCGGATCGAACGCTTCGGAACGCACGGAGAGCTCGTAGAAACCGGCGGCATCGATCTCGATCGGCCACGCGTCGAGAAAGACCCCGTCGTCCGGCTCGCAGCCGTTGCCTAGTTCCCGGACGGCGAGCTGTCCGCACTCGAGTGACCCGACGCCGCAGTCCGCGCAAGAGGTCACCCCACCCGTCGCCGGACGCAGAAAGGCTATGAGAGCCGCGATGGCGAACGCCGGTGTCGTCGAGCGGCGAACGACGGCGCTCAAGACTCAGCTCCTCGACCACGGAGGATCTCGTCGAGCGACACCTCGAACGCGTTTGCGATCTTCATGAGCGCGCCGATCGATACGTTCTGAGTGCCGCGTTCGATCATGCTGATGAAGGACCGCTCGACGCCAGCGGCTTCGGCTAGATTTCCTTGGCTCCAGCCCCGTCGCTTGCGGAGGGCGCGAATCGAATGACCGATGCCCGCGAGGTACTCGGACAAGGTCGGCCGCGTCGAGGAGACGCGAAATCGTTCCGACAGCAAATCGATCGCCTCGGCGAAGTTCTTCGCCCAGAGATCGACGCCCGGCAGTTCGTTTCCTCGCGCGACGAGAGCCGCGACCGCGCGCCCCCCCACCATCACGGCCGGAGCCTTTCGCGGCGCGGCCACGCGCCGCGTGAGCTCGGCGAGCCCTCCGATGTGTTCGTCCATCGTCACGGAAACCGCGACGAGGTCCGGCGACCGCTTCTCGGTGAATCGTTCCAGATCAGCGGCCGGGACGTCGCCGCCGAGGAAGTCCACGGTCCAGCCCTCCGAGCGGAGAATTCCCGCTAGCGCACGCGCACCGAATTCATGCGTTTCCCCCGGCGCCGCACAACAAACCGCGCGGAGTCCCGTGCGTCGGGACGCCGGGAACATCTCAGCGAGGCGATCGACGTGGCGCGCACCGATCTCCGTGGAGCGATGCTCCTCCGCGACGGTGATTTGGTTCTCTTCCCACATCTTCCCGATGCGGGCGTGGGCGCGAGCGAGGATCGAGTCGCAGATGGCGGCGAGTCCGAGGCCGGCGTCGACCGCGCCGCCGAGAACCTGAAAGCCGGCGTCGAATCCACCCGCGAGCAGGGTGTCGGCGTACCGAATCGCAGTCCGATCGAGGTCCTCGGAGGCAGGGGAGCTGGAGTCATTCACGGGCCGAATCCTGATTAATAAATTCTTCAGATTGACAGTCTGATTTAAATATGGCACAAAAGGGCCGCTGGGGGAAGAGGAATCCCCCCTTTCGTTTCGCTTCGGCCGGTCTGGCCTTCAAGGAGGTTGGGATGAAACCCACGCTCTCGTATTTCGGGGCTTTGTTGGTAGTTGGCTTGCTCAGTGCGCCCGCGTTCGCGCAAACGGGCACCGTAACCGTAGTCCACGGAGTACCGGGACTGACCGTGGACGTCTACGTCAACGGCGATCTGACGTTCGAGGATTTCGCCCCGGACACGATCACCGATCCCATCGAGCTTCCCGTCGGTGACTACGACATCGCGATCACGGCACCCGACGCGGACATCGCGGACGCCGTCATCACCGGCTCCGCGGCGCTGACCGAGGGCGCTTTCGTTTCGATCGTCGCGCACCTCGCGGCCGACGGCAGTCCGACCCTCTCCCTCGTGCCGCTCGACCTGACGCCCTCGGACGAGGGAAGCCGACTCACCGTCGCTCACCTCGCCGCGGCTCCGGCGGTCGACATCTCGCTCCGCCGGGTCTTTCGCCGGATCGGAAAGGTCGAAGGCGCCGAAAACGGCGACAGCGCGACGCTCGATCTGCGCGCGGGCCTCTACTTCGCCAAGATCTTCCCGGCGGGATCGGACGACGCGGTGTTCGGCCCCGCGAAGCTCATCCTGCGCACCGGGTACCACCACGTCGTTTACGCGGTGGGTTCCCTTGCGGACGAGACGTTCAGGGTCCTCACGCAGAAGATCGAGATTCCCCCGGAGGTTCCGGCGACCAATCAAGTCTCGGTCGTTCACGGCGTGCCCGGAGCGACGGTCGATGTCTTCGTGAACGGCGCTCTCACACTCGACGATTTCACGCCGGGCACCATCACCGATCCGCTCGCCCTCCCGGCCGGCGACTACGAAGTCGCGCTCACGGGGGCGGAAGGCGGCGATCCGAGCTCGCCGCTGATCTCCGACACGTTCACTCTGGGATCAGGACAAAACGTTTCGATCGTCGCGCACCTCACCGAGGACGGTGCGCTGGCTCTCACCGCCTACGCAAACGACGTGTCGTCGATCGGCTTCGCACGAAGTCGCATCGTGGTGCGGCACAACGCAGCGGCGCCCGCCGTCGACGTCGCACTGCGACGATGGTTCTGGCGAGCCGCAAAGATCGAAGGACTCGCGAATCCCGACGAGGCCCAGGCGGACGTGATCGCTGGTCGCTACTCGGCGACCGTCTTTCCGGCCGGATCCGACGATGCCGTGCTCGGCCCCGCTCGGCTCACTCTCCGCACGGGTGACGTCCAGGTCGTCTACGCGATCGGCTCGCTCGCCGACGAGAATCTCGGCCTCCTCGTTCAGCGGATTCCGGTGAACGACTGGCGCTCGAGCCTCTTCGATCTGCTAGCATCGCTCCTCGCTCGACTCGCTCGGTAACGAGCGGTGCGAGCACCGAGGCGCGAATGCACCCCAGCGAATGAGAATTCCAAGGGAGATTTCGCGCTCGCGCCTCGGTCGTCAATCATTTCGCGTCCGGGGAGAGGATCGATCGAACGATCGCCCCTCTCCCCGGTGGCGCGGTTCCCCCGAGCCGCCGCGGCTCAGCTTGAAAGACTCGCGGCCGGCGCGGGTGACCTTGAAGACAACTCTTCCCCACAAGCGTCGTTCGTACTCCCATGCGACCAGCTTCCTTGATCTCGAGTGCGCTTCTCGGCGCCCTGCTCGCCGCCGGCGCCTGGTGGCTGTTGTCGAGATCGCTCGAGTCCGATTCGAGAGAGGTCGACACCGGAAACCGGGAGCCCGAGGTGGTCGACGCGCCGACCGGCGCGCCGGATGCGCCGATTTCGGACGCGCACGTCGGATCGGATTCCGTCGAGCCCCTCGATTCCGACGCACGGACGCTTCCGGTCGCTCCGCTCAGCCGTTCTCTCGTCGGCCGCGTGGTATCCGCGGAGGACGGCGCGGCGATCGAAGGCGCTCTCGTCGAGATCGCGCTCGATCTCCCCGGCGTACCGATCGACTCGCGTCCGCTCGCGCGGACCGAAACCGCCGGAGACGGACGGTTCGAGTTCTCGAGCTTGCCGGGACTTGGTTTTCGCGCGCGCGCATCTCACGACGGGCACCTCGATGCGACGCTCACGGGACTTCGGATCGGAAGCGAGATCGAGTTTCGCCTCGAGCCCGGCGCCCCGCTAGCCTGCCGAATCGAGCGACGTTCGGCCTATGGCGTCGAGCCGATTCCGGAGTGCCGCGCTCGACTCCAGATCGCCGGTTCCGGCTGGACTCGAACCATCGAGAGCGATCGATCGGGAATGGCGACGATCTCGGGCGTCACGCGGGAGCAACTCGCTCGAGCCGCAGAGCTCGGTGAGCTCGAGCTCGCGGTTCCGGGGTACGTCGCTGCCGCGATCGAGCTGCCGCAAGACCCGACGGGCCCGGCCGTACTTCTTTCTGCGGCGCGCGGTACGACCATTGCGGGTCGAGTCGTCGATTCGGTAACGGGAGCGGGGATAGAACACTCGAGCGTCACTACCGACGGGAACGCCGAGGTCGAAACGGATCACCGCGGAAGGTTCCGGATCCACGGAGCGGAGCGGTGGCTGCTTGCGAGCGCCGCCGGATACACCCCGGCCGGAATCGATCTCCTCGCGCGAACCGATCTTTCCGATCTCTCGGATCCGCCGGTGGAGATCCAAGTGACTGTCGAGCTCGACGCGGGACTCACTCTCCACGGCCGCGTCCTTCGACCCGACGGCACCGGAGTCGGCGGTGCGGAGGTCCTCGTCGATCCTCGCATGCTCTCGCGCCACGAGCTCCAGTCGGAGTGGACGGAGAGCGCCCTTCGATCCGGCTCTTGTCGCACGGACGCGAACGGGAACTACCGTCTGGACGGCATCGCTCGAAAGTGGATCAACGCGTCCGGAAACCTCGCCCTACGAGTACGACCCGCGAGCTCCCACGGCTGGGTCGTTCACTATGTCCACCTCGATCTCACCTCCGCCGAATTCGCCCACGACGTCGTTCTTCCCCTCGGGAACGCAACGGGTTCCGTGCGAACGGCCGGCGGCGAGCCCGCGTCGGGTGCACGAGTTTCGGTCGCGTCCCTCGACGGACGCATCGGCCAGAGCGCGATCGCGGACGAGAGCGGCGATTTTCAACTGATCGATCTTCCCGCCGGACGGTTTCAAGCTGCCGTCGAGCACGCCGGTGCCACTCGAGTCGTCACGACGCTCAGCGTTCCGTCGGAGCGACTCGAGTTTTCGCTCGATCCTACCCACGCGGTACGCGCTCGGATCGGCCTCGGCGCTCACCCGCTCCCTCCCGGTTTCTCGGTAGCGATCCCGCTTCTCGACCGAAAGATCCGCATCGAGCTGAAGCGCGCGCCCGACGATCGGGGGATCGTCGAGTTCGGCGACGTCCCTCGGGGGGCGTACCCGCTCCGCGTTCTGGCTCCGAGTCCGCACGCACCGTTTCTCCCTTACCCGGAGCAGTTCGAAACGCGGATTCACGTCGGAGACCAAGACTGGGAGGGCGACGTCGAGTATCCCATCGAGCCCGCGGGGACGGTCCTCTTCTCGTTCGCCGCAGAGGGCGGCGCGTCCCTCGAATCCGTAGAGATCGCAGTCCTCCATTTCCGGGGAGGATTGCATCGATACGGGTCGCCGTCGAGCTCGAGCAAGCGTTCGCACCGCCTCGCGATCGCTCGCGAGGAGTATCGCGCGCTCCTTCGCCCGGGCGACTACCTTTTCCGCTTCCGCTCGATCGATCCATCCGCAACGAGCCTCGAGTCGCGAGAGCGAATTGTCGTCCGTCGCGACGAACAGGCCGAAGCCGCGGTCGTGCTTCGTGCGCGCTCGCGCTGACGTGCCGCACGGCGAGGGTCGCTGCGGGATGATCGCCGGCAGCTCGCGATCTTCAGCAACGATCGCGACGAAAGGATCACCGTCGCGAGCGATCGGGCCGATGGTACAGCGCACGCGCGAACTCAGCGAGTTGCTCCATTGTATCGCAGTGCGCAGTCGATCGAATTCGTGCGCGCGTCCGGTCGTCGATCGCTCGCCCGCCGACCACGACGGCGACATCGAGCTTTCGTGCGCTGTCGTAGAGACGGGAGTATTCCCCGACGAATTCCTCCACCGATTGGAGGTGAGCGACACTGATCCAGACAAGGGACGGTCGTTCCGTGCGAATCGCGTTCTCGAGGCTGGCCGGCGGCAAATCGACGCCGTAGGCCTCCGCGCGCCACCCGAGATCGCGAAGAGTCAGCTCCGCCATGGCCGAACCGATCGAGTACGGATCGCCGGAAAGGGATCCCCCGATCGCGTACGGCGCGTCTGGGGCGGGCGCGTCGATCATTCCCCGCAGCTCGTGAAGAAAACGGGAGCAGATCTCGCAGGCGCGACGCTCTTGGTAGACGTCGACGCGACCGTGTTCCCACGCGTCTCCGATCGCAACGAACGCGGGCGCGATCTCACGGTCGAAGAGCTCCGGAAGTGCGACTCCGGCTACGAACCGTGCGAGAGCGAGACTCCGAAACGCGCTCTCGTCGCCGGACTCGAGCGCCGCCCGAAACGAGTCGCTCGCGAGATCATCGCGGGACCCCGAGTCCTCGGTCTTCGGAAACGCGTCGGCGATTCCGAGGCGTTCGGGGTCCTCGGCGCTCCGTCCGCTCGCGCGGAGGAACGAAATGACACTCGCGGTGGTGATTCGACGGTGTCCGCCCACGGTCCGCGTCGTGGCGAACACTCCCTTGTCGCACCAACGCTTGATCGAAGCCTCGCTCACCCCCAGAGCGATCGCCGCCTCCCGCGGCGAGAGCGAGTCCCTCATTCGTCTCGCCCCCGAAGATCGAGTTCGTCCCCAACCGCACGCCTCGCGGCCCCGCGCTCGCCCCTCGGCTTCCGATCGCGGCCGTCTCCCCGACCGCTATGAGCCGGCGGCAGACGCCCCGAGTCCACGTGCGCGCACCGGCGCTCAGCATCGCGCAGCGACCAGACCATCAAATCGTTCAATACGTTCACAGCTCGCCTGATCTCGAGGTCCACAGCGACCATGTTCGCTTCCGTTTTCGATTTTTCAAGACATCTTCGAGAATCGCATTGACACCCACCTCTCCCGCCTTGATAGTAATCGTCGTCTCGAGTGAACGTTTTGAACGTTTTTGTGATGGGCCACCCGACGTTGTCTGCCCCGAATCATGCCCCGAAATCCCGTACGCGGGAAGGCTGCCTCGCGCGGTGGCTCGTGAGCGATCCACCCGTTCCGACGCCAAGCGCGGACGACGATCGCATCGACTGGCTCCGCTGCGCGCCCTTCTTCCTCGTTCACGCCGCCTGCCTCGGCGTCTTCTGGGTCGGCGCGAGTGCGTTCGCGGTCGGAATCGCGATCGGCCTCTACGTCGTGCGCATGTTTTTCATCACCGCGTTCTATCACCGTTACTTCTCGCACCGATCCTTCAGAACGAGCCGCTGGGTGCAGTTACTAGGGGCCGTAGGAGCCTGCACCGCAGCCCAGCGCGGCCCGCTTTGGTGGGCCGCGCACCATCGCCACCACCACGCTCACTCCGACGGCCCGTCGGACAAGCACTCCCCGCGGCACCGGGGCATGATCTTCAGTCACATCGGCTGGTTCATGACACGCGGAAACTTCTCGACCGATCACCGTTACGTGCGGGACTGGGCCCGTTTCGCGGAGCTCCGCTTCCTCAATCGGTTCGACTGGGTTCCGTTTGTCGTTCTCGGCGCAGTTCTGTTCGCCGTCGGCGAGCTGCTCGAAGCTCGACGGCCTCACTGGAACACAAACGGCGCTCAGCTTCTCGTGTGGTACCTGATCTCGACCGTGGCTCTCTACCACGTCACGTACACGATCAACTCGCTCGCCCATCGCTTCGGGTCGCGGCGATTTGAAACGCGGGACGACAGCCGGAACAACGCGATGCTCGCGCTCCTCACGCTGGGGGAGGGCTGGCACAACAACCACCACCACTATCCCGCTTCGGCGCGTCAGGGCTTCTATTGGTGGGAAATCGATCTCACGTTCTATGTCCTACGATTCTTCGCCGCCCTCGGAATGATCTGGGGCCTTCGCCCGGTGCCGGAGCACGTGCGCGCCGCCGGCCGACCCGGCAAAGCAGCGCCGGCGCTCGAGGAGGCGCGATGACGAGGATCACCGTAGCCAGTCCGCGTCCTCGCATCGCCATCGTGGGAACCGGAATTTCGGGTCTGGTCTCCGCCTACCGGCTTCACGACGAGCACGAGATTACGGTGTTCGAAGCGAGCGATCGCATCGGCGGGCACACCAACACCGTCCCGATCGAGCTCGACGGGAAGGACTATCGGATCGACACCGGGTTCATCGTATTCAACGAGCTCCACTACCCGAAGTTCACGCGGCTGCTCGCTGAGCTCGGCGTCGCGTCGCGGCCGACCTCGATGAGCTTCAGTGTACGCTGCGACCGCACTGGGATCGAATTCAACGGCACGTCACTCCGAACGCTGTTCGTGCAAAAGCGAAACCTTCTTCGCGCCGGGTTCTGGCGGATGCTTCGCGACATCGTCCGGTTCGGTCGGACCGCGCCGAAGCTTCTCGAGGCGCCGGATTCGCTCTCGGTTCGCGCGTACCTCGAGAGCGCCGGATACAGCGAAGGATTCCGCGAGCGGTACCTCCTCCCGCTCGGTTCGGCGCTCTGGTCTTGCTCGAGCGAGACTTTCTCGTCGTTTCCGATTCGATTCGTGGTGGAGTTTCTTCACAACCACCACATGCTCCAGCTGCGCGATCGACCCGTGTGGCGGGTCATCGAAGGCGGATCGCACCGGTACGTGAGCGCGCTCACGCGTCCGTTTCGGCATCGCATTCGAACTCGCTGCGCCGTGCGGTCGATTCGCCGCTACGACGACCACGTGAAGCTCATCGGCGCGACCGGCAGCGTCGAACGCTTCGACGAGGTCGTCCTCGCCTGCCACGCCGATCAGGCGCTTCGACTCCTCGAGGATCCATCTCGCGATGAAGAGCGGATCCTCTCCAGCTTTCCGTACCAACGGAACGAGGTCGCGCTTCACACGGACACGTCGGTCCTTCCTCGAGACCGGCGCGCGTGGGCGAGCTGGAACTATCACATCCGCACGGACCGTCCGCGATCGGCGACCGTCACGTACGACATGAATCTGCTTCAAGGGCTCGTCGCCCCAAACGAGTTCTGCGTGACGCTCAACGATACCGAAGGAATCGACCCCGCGAAGATCCTCCGGCGCATCAGCTACGACCACCCGACCTTCGATCACCGACAGTCCGCGGCGCAAAAGCGACACGCAGAGCTGATTCGCAACCGGAGAACGTCCTATTGCGGAGCCTACTGGGGCTACGGGTTCCACGAAGACGGCGTGCGCAGCGCGACTGCGGTCACCGAAGCGTTCGGGAGGCAGTATGTCCCGCAATAGCTGCGTCTACTCCGGACGGGTTCGGCACCGGCGGCATCGTCCCGTCGAGCACGAATTCAGCTACTCCGTATTCATGGTCTATCTCGATCTGGCCGAGCTCGACGACGTCTTCCGCGGACGTTGGCTGTGGTCCGTCGAGAAGCCCAACCTCGCCGCATTCTTTCGGCGCGACCATCTCGGACCCCGCGGGGAGACGCTCGAAGAGTCCGTTCGTGAGCTCGTCGCGGAGCAGACCGGACGCCGTCCGAGCGGCCCGATTCGGCTCCTCACGCATCTCCGCTACTTCGGCTACACGATGAATCCGGTGAGCTTCTACTACTGCTGGAACACCGAAGGAACGGCGGTCGAGTACCTCGTCGCGGAAGTGAACAACACTCCGTGGGGCGAGCAGCACTCCTACGTCGTCGATCGCACCAAGGCCGAGGTTCGGCGGGGTTGGACCCGCGCCGCCTTCGGAAAGGAGTTCCACGTCTCTCCGTTCATGGCGATGGACCAGACGTACAACTGGAGCTTCTCGGAGCCCGGACCGGAGCTCTTCTTTCAGATGGAAAACCGCGAGTCCGACGAAGTCGTGTTCGACGCATTCCTTCACCTTCGCCGGCGCGAACTCACCGGACGAACGCTCGCCGCGACTCTCGCTCGTTACCCGCTCATGACGACGCAAGTCGTCGCGGCGATCTATTGGCAAGCGTTTCGGCTGTGGCTGAAACGCTGCCCCTTCCACCCTCACCCGAAACACTCGGAGGGAGTCAGCCCGTGACCACGAGCGAGACCATCCGACCTCAAGAAATGGACCGGACGGTTCTGGGCGAGAGCCCGAATCCCACGCGTCTCGAGCCGATGGGCGCCGCGGATCGACTCGCGAAGCGCGTCGTCGAGCAACGATTGTCGGCCCTTCCCGGCGGCGGCATCACCGTTGTGAGCGAAGCTGCGAGCATCCCCGACGATCGTCGCCCGAGAATCCGAGTTCGCGATCCGAGGTTTTACCGTCGCGTCATCCGCGGAGGAACGATCGGCGCCGCCGAGGCCTACATGAACGGCTGGTGGGAATGCGATGATCTCGCGGCCCTGATCCGGGCCCTAGTCCGTCACATCGAAGTCGCGGACGGACTCGACACGGGCACGACTCGGATCCGGCGGCTCGCCGAGCGCGCTGGACATTGGCTTCGCCGAAACACGCGACGCGGCAGTCGGCGAAACATTCATGCGCATTACGATCTCGGGAACGATTTCTTTCGTCTCTTCCTCGACCCGAGCCTCACCTACTCGTGCGGAATCTTCGAGGAGGCGACCTCTACCCTCGAAGAGGCATCTCAGGAAAAACTGGATCGCATCTGCCGAAAGCTCCGCCTCGCTCCACACGACCGCCTGCTCGAGATCGGTTCCGGCTGGGGAAGTTTTGCCCTTCACGCAGCGGCGAACTACGGCTGCCGGGTGACAACCACCACGATCTCAAGCGAGCAGTTCGAGCTGGCTCGCGAGCGCGTTGCGAAGGCGAATCTCTCCGAACGCGTGACGGTTCTCCTCGAAGACTACCGCCAACTGACCGGTCGTTACGACAAGATCGTCTCGATCGAGATGATCGAAGCCGTCGGTCACGAGTTTCTCCCGGAGTACTTCGGAAAGTGCAGCGCTCTTCTCGAACGACATGGCGCGATGCTCCTTCAGGCGATCACCATGCCGGATCACCGTTACGAGCGATATCGGCGATCGGTCGACTTCATTCGAAAGTACATCTTCCCCGGAAGCTGCGTCCCATCGGTCGCCGCGATGAGCTCAGCCATCGCGAAATCGAGCGACATGCGCTTGACGCACCTCGAAGACATCGGGATCCACTACGCGACGACGCTTCGGCACTGGCGCGAGAGGTTTCTCGCGCACCGAGAAGACGTGCGCGCTCTCGGGCATTCCGAATCCTTCGTTCGGCTCTGGGAATTCTATCTCGCCTACTGCGAGGCTGGTTTCGCCGAACGATATCTCGGTGACGTGCATATGCTTCTCGTCAAGCCGGGATGGTCGCCGAGCGTGGTCTCGAGTCCGGGCGAAGGATAAGTCGTGATTCGCTCCGGCGTCTTCATCAACGCGGGTCTATTCCAAGCGAGCTGGTTCACGGCCGTCATCGGAGCCGCGCACGGTCGAAGCGGGATCGGGCCGATCGCGATCGCGACCTGGGTCGCGTTCCACCTAGCTCTGAGCCGAGAGCGGGTCAGCGAGCTCGCTACGATCCTCGCGGCGATCGCCGTGGGCTACGTCACGGATTCCCTGCTCGTCTCGGTGGACGTCTATCGGTTCCATGACGACAACGGAATCGTCCGACCCACGCGAATCTGGATGCTCGCGCTCTGGGCGAATCTCGGAGCGACCCTTCGCTCCTCCCTCGCTTGGCTACGCGGCCGAACCGCACGTGCGGCCGCCAGCGGCGCACTCAGTGCCCCGCTCGCGTACTACGGCGCGGCGAAGATCGGCGCGATTGCGATACCCTCACCCCTGCCGCCGCGGTTCACCGCGATCGCCACGGGTGGAGCCCTCGCGGTGGCGGCGATCGCGGCGTTCGCTTCGGCGTGGGACCGGCCACGCGGCGCCTCGACGGAGTCTCCGCCATGACTCTCGTCATCACTGGAGCGATCGGCTGGATCGTCACCGCGCTCGTGATGGTCCTTCTCTGGTTACGGCAGAAGCGAACGAAGAACGCAGGGATCGTCGACGTGACGTGGGCGACCGGCGTCGGCGCTCTCGCCATCGCGTTCGCCGCCGTCGCCGATGGCGAGCCGATCCGCCGGTCTCTCGTCGGCCTGTGTGCGGGCGTTTGGTCCCTTCGGCTCGCGCTCCATTTGCTTCGGCGTATGACCGGACGCCCTGAAGACGGCCGTTATGCCGACCTTCGCACTCGTTGGGGAACCCGCACCGAGGTGTATTTCTTCGCCTTCTTCCAAATCCAGGCTCTCTGGGTGGTCCTCTTCGCGGTTCCGATGGCGGTCGCCGCGCGCAACCCATCCGCCCTGGGGTGGACCGATCTAGCCGCAGTGCTCGTGTGGCTCGTCTCGATCGCGGGAGAGAGTATCGCCGACCTACAACTCGGACGCTTCGTGTCCCGGGAAGAGAACGCGGGGAAAGTGTGCCGGGCGGGACTTTGGCGCTATTCACGCCATCCGAACTACTTCTTCGAATGGCTCCACTGGTGGGCGTATGTCCTCTTCGCGATCGGGTCGAACGGAGTTTGGTTCACTGCAGCGGGAGCCCTCGTCATGCTCTACTTCCTCCTTCGAGTCACCGGGATTCCGCCGACCGAGGCCAGAGCCCTCTCGAGTCGAGGTGAAGCCTATCGTGAGTACCAACAGACGACGAGCGCGTTCGTCCCCTGGCCGCCGAAAGAGAGAGGATTCGCAAGTGGGAACGAAACTGATCATTGACTGCATCGAGCGGGGCTGGGTGCCCGATGCGCTGGTTCGAGCAGGAATTCGTCGACTGTGTCGAGAGCGACTCAAGCAGGAGCGAAGCTCCGCGTGCGAAGAACGACGCGACCGAGCACGACAATTCCTGTCCGAGATGGCGGCGGCGCCGATCGCCCCGTTGCCGCATGCGGCGAACGAGCAGCACTACGAGCTCCCGGCCGAGTTCTTCGGACTCGCACTCGGTAGCCATCGAAAGTACAGCTGTGCGTACTGGCCGAAGGGAGTGACCTCGCTCGACGACGCAGAGGAGGCGGCGCTCCGAATCACTTGCGAGCGGGCGGAGCTCGCCGACGGGCAAGACATACTCGAGCTCGGCTGCGGCTGGGGATCGCTGACTCTGTGGATGGCCGAACGCTATCCACGCTCGCGGATCTTGGCGGTCTCCAACTCGAGCTCGCAGCGACGGTTCATCGAGGGTCTCGCACGCGCTCGAAGTCTGCCAAACGTCGAAGTCGTCACTTGCGACATCAACCGGTTCTCCACCGATCGCACCTTCGATCGCGTGGTGTCCGTAGAGATGTTCGAGCACCTCCGGAACTACGAGCTGATCCTACGGCGTATTTCGCAGTGGCTGCGTCCGCAAGGCCGTTTGTTCATTCACGTCTTCTGCCATCGCGATTCCGCCTACACGTTCGAGACGGATCGCGACGACGACTGGATGGGTCGTCACTTCTTCACCGGCGGAATCATGCCGAGCGACGACCTCCTCCTCCACTTCCAGGACGACATGCGAGTGGCAAATCACTGGCGCTGGAATGGAATCCACTACGCGAAGACCGCGAACGCCTGGCTGCACCGGTTCGACCGACACGAATCCGAGATTCGTGAGCAGCTCGTTCGCACCTACGGACCTACCGAGGCCGAACGCTGGCGCCACCGCTGGCGCATTTTCTTCATGGCCTGCGCCGAGCTGTTCGGATTCCGCAGCGGTGAAGAATGGTGGGTCGCGCACTACCTCTTCGCCGCGCCTCGCGAGAGAGTTGCGACAGCGAATCCGAGTGCGCGAGTAGCGGTGAGCTGACCGGAGCCGGACGAACCACGCCGAAGACGAATCTTCGCCGCTCACCGACGCAGCGACCGCAAGCGATCAGGCCTCTACGCGACTTCGGTTCCGGCGTTCGTTCTCGTTCTCTACGCGAGGCGTCCGGACGCTTCGATCGGCCAGACGTCCACCACTCGCCCGTCTTCGTGCACAAACATCTCGCGGTAAAGATTGCAGGTCGTGCAGGCGTGACTCGAGATGAGCTCGAGCGCGTCCCCCATTCGCCACTCGGGGGCATTCCGGACGACGAGGTGCTCCTCGGCGAGAAAAAACGGTACGTCCACGCCCGAGTGCCCGCGAATTCGCGGCGGACCGAACTCGCCGCCCGCGCCCTTGACGCCGACATCAAGTACGGCTTCGCCCGGACGCTTGCTGATCACGCGAGTGAGTACGGAGAGCGCGATGTCGAACTCGGGCGTGAGCTCGTGGTAGCGCCAGTCCATCGTCGGATACGTTCCGGCCTGAATCTCGTCGACGCCGTCGATCGCCCCGGTCGTAGCGTACGTCGAAGTCGATCCACCACTGATCACCGGGACCGGGATTCCGGCTGCTTCGATCTGTTTCCTCGTCTCCATCGCCAGTGCCATCGCCTCGCTCGTTCGCCGCGCGCGCTCCTCGGCGTCGGTCACGTAGACGAGATGTCCCTCGAACGCCTGAATCCCTTGGAACCGGACCCCCGGTCGCTCGGCGATGATCCGAGCGAGCGTGAGTGCCGGCGCTCCCGGCGGCACACCGCAGCGCCCCATACCGATGTCGACCTCGACGAATAAGCCGACGGTGGCGCCCGCCGCGTCCGCCGCGTCGGACACGGCTTCCACTTGGTCGATGTGATCCACCGCGATCGCGACCTTGATCCGCCGGGCCAGTTGGGCGAGTCGTTCAAGCTTCCGCGCACCGACGACTTGATTCGCGATGAGCACATCATCGAACCCGTGCTCGGCGAGCACCTCGGCCTCGCCGAGCTTAGCGCAGGTGAGCCCGACCGCGCTTCCCGCGTCG
Organism: Planctomycetota bacterium; assembly: GCA_965223845.1. Classification (GTDB taxonomy): domain Bacteria; phylum Planctomycetota; class UBA8108; order UBA8108; family SXIK01; genus CBDCXR01. Next base: position 3,072,605 of record CBDCXR010000004.1, read on the forward strand.
AGCTGCAGTCGCGCGAGCGTCGTGCACTTGTGGTTCTTGAAGTGCGGGCGGAGCTTCGCGGGCCGAGCGCTGAAGAACTCCGCCATCCGGTCGAGATTGCGCCGCACTTTCTCCCCGTCGAGGAGAAGAGAAGGTGAGTCGAGATCTTCGATTCGGAGTCCGGTCCGCGAGTCGCTCATCGCTGGTTCACTCGGGCCACGGTGACTTCTCGGTCGCGAGCCCGTAGAGAATCGCCTTCGAGCTCGTGTACTCGTGGACAACCTCGTCGAAGCCGAGCTCCGCGCCGATTCCGCTCAGCTTGTAGCCGAAGACGGGGACGTTCGGCCGCAGGTAGCCGCCGCCGTTCACGGCAATCCGTCCGGCGCGCAAGCGCCGCGCGATGCGGAGCGCGCGTCCCCCGTCGCGGGTCCAAATGTTCGCCATCAGGCCGAACTCGGTCTCGTTCGCGATGCGAACGGCCTCGTCCTCATCCGTAAACGTCATGACCGACAGGACCGGACCGAACACTTCCTCGCGCGCGATCGTCATCCCACTCGTCACCCGATCGAACACCGTCGGCCGGTAGAAGAATCCACGGTCAACGTCGGACCCACGGAGCCGCTCGCCACCGATGACGAGCCGCGCGCCGTCGCTCTTTGCCGTCTCCACGTAAGCTTCGACCGTCCGCAGATGCTCCGCTGTCGAGATCGATCCGAGGTGATTCTCGGTGTCGCACGGATCCCCCTGACGGAGCGTCTCCGCTTTGGCGACGATGCGATCGAGGACGTCGTCGTGTTCGTTCTCGTGAACGAGGAGTCGCGACCCCGCCACGCAAACCTGGCCGAGGTTGAAGAAGATGCCGGTGATGACGCCATTCACGACGTGGTCCACCGGTGCGTCGGGAAAGACGAGGCTCGGAGTCTTCCCCCCGAGCTCGAGCATCACTCCCTTCATTCCCTTCTTCGCGCCTTCGAGAATGCACTCTCCGGTCGTGTGGCGCCCCGTGAATGTGATCTTGTCGACTCCGGAATGGTCGACGAGCGCTTGGCCGGCTTCGCCGCCGAGTCCATGGACAACATTCAGGACTCCGGCGGGGAGCTCGACCTCATTCGCGATCTCAGCGAGCATGAGAGCCGAAAGCGGAGAGAGCTCGGACGGCTTCAGAACGACGCAGTTTCCGCAGGAGAGCACGGGTGCGACCTTGATTGCCGCATTCGTGAGCGGAAAGTTCCAGGGCACGATCGCGGCGACGACGCCCATCGGCTCGCGAAACTGCATCGTCACGTTGTCCGGAAGCTGGCCGTAACACTTTCCTCCGATTTTGTCGGAGAGACCGGCGTAGCTCTCGAAGAGATCGGCCGCGCAAGGCACGTCGAAGCCGCTCGTGTCGCGGATCGGCTTACCGACGTTGAGAGTGTCCGTGAGCGCGAGATCATCGAGTCGCTCGCGGATCTTCTCGGCGATGCGAAAGAGGAAGCGCCCGCGTTCGAGCGCGTCCATGCGGGGCCACGGCCCCTCGTCGAACGCGTGGCGAGCCGCGGCGACCGCTCGGTCGACGTCGGATGCGTCGGCGAGTGCAACATCCGCGAGATGTTCACCCGTCGCGGGATTCGTGACCGGCGACGTTCGCTCACTTCGAGAGGCGATCCACTCGCCTCCGACGTACATTCTCGACGGCCAATTCAGATTCGTCATCTCTCTCGAACTCCCCGCGCTCCCGCGGCGCCGATCAGCGTGCTCCGGAATCCGGCCCGCCGAAGTGACCTGGACGTGCGTGACTAAAGATTATTCCGATCGCCCCACCTGAAACCAACGACAGCGGCATCAACCACAGAAAGTTGATCTCGACGAGCTGCCACGAGACGGCGACCGCGACGAAGATGCTGACGGCGCAACCAAGCAGGGTACCGAACGCCGTCGCCCAAGGTACGAAAAGCGCCATGAAAAAGAGCACGAAGAGCGGCGCGACGAGTAGGTTCACAGTCTTGTGTACGCGCTGGAGAAGGTTCCCCTCCTGATCGATCTCGCCGATCACGAGACTGAGGCCCACGATCACGAAGCCGATCCCCCAGGAGATTCGGCGAGCGAGGCGCACGCGATCCGTCTCCGATCGTTCGCGCGGCCGAAATCTCTGAAAAAAGTCGATCGCGACGACCGAGCTCGTCGAGTTGAGACCCGACGAGAGGCTCGACATCGCCGCCGCGAGCAGCGCCGCCACCACGAGACCGGTCAGGCCGGCCGGCAGCCCGCTCACGATGAACGCGAGGAAGAGGCCGCTCGTACTCTCCGAGAGCGGCTTTCCGTCCGGGAGGAGCTCCGGCCGCGCGGCGAAGTATGCGAGGAGGCAAAGTCCGAGCACGCCGAGGCAGAGTCCGGTCGTGAGATCCGCCGTGAGCGAAGTGACGTAGGCGCGCCGCGCGGCTCGCGCGTCCTTTGTTGCGAGGTAGCGCTGGATCGCGACTTGATCCGATCCCGCCGTACACACGTGCCAGCAGAAGTACGCGAGCCCCGCGCCGAGGATCGTTCTCGCGCCGGGATCCTCGGCGTCGGGAAAGAACCGAAGCGGAGCCCAGTGCTCGGCCCAGCCCGATGGCCACCAACCGTCCACTCCGCCGCGATCACCGTGGATGATCGCGATCGCCGCGACTGCGCCGCCGAAGAGAATCAGCGTTTGAATGACGTCGGTGTAGACGACCGCGCGAAGCCCACCGAGAGCCGTGTAGACGACAGTGAGAAGTCCGACGATCGCGCTCACCCAAACGGCGGCGCTCGGGCTGAGCCCCAAGATCGGGACGACGAGCTCCATCGCGAGGAGATGGATGATGAACGCCATCCAGATGAGACGGAGCGCGAGGAAGAGAAACGATCCCGCGAATCGAACACTCGGCCCGAGCCTCCGATCGAGGAGCTCGTACGCCGTAGTGACCTCTTCGCGCATGAGACGCGGGATGAGAATCCATCCGACGACGAAGATGACGAGGGGATAGGCCGCCGACCCGGCGAGGACCATCGGTCCGCGGAGAATCATCTCCTCCGGGTAGGAGAGGTACGAGATCGCGCTCAAAAGACTCGCGAAGAGGCTGAGCCCGACGGCCCCCGAGCGCATGCGCCGGCCGCCGAGGAGATAATCATCCATACTCTTCGTCCGCCGCGCGAAGTACCAGCCGACGGCGAGCATGCCAAGAGCGTACGCGACGAGAACACTCGAGTCTAGCGCGCCGAGCTTCATGAGTGAGTTCGTCCTCAGGGCTTCGTTCGCATCGCACGCGGCGACGAAAGACGCAGCGTATGCGGTCACCCCAGCTAACTCAAGGCGACGATGGACATCCCTCGAGAGGACGGCGAGAATCCGGTCGGGAGGATCGATGGCCGATACGAAAACCGAGTGCGGAGCATCGTGGTTCGCACCGTCGAATCTCGAAGCGTGTGACGCCGATCGCGTGCTGTTCGATCGCGAGCTCCGCGCGTTCGTTCCCCCGGACGCGTTCGACGCACACGCACACCTCTATCGCGCCGAGGACCTCGATGGAGTCCGTTGGCCAACGCTCGAAGGGCCCGTCGGCCTCGAAGCGTACCGGCGACTCATCGCGTCCTGGATGGGCGATCGCGCGGCGCGAGACGGTCTCTTCTTCGGCATGCCCGAAAGAAACGTCGACACATCGCCGGCGAACGACTTCGAGCTCGCGGAAGTGCGCGCGTCAGCAGGCTCGCGTGTTCTTCTCCTCGCGCGTCCGAGCGACGCGCCGTCGACATTGGAAGAGCTCGTCCGCACCTCCGGAGGTGTCGTCGCCGGCTTCAAGGTTTACCACGTCTACGCGTCACGCGATCGGACGATGGACGCGCGCGTCGAGGAATTCCTTCCCGAATGGATGGGGGAGATCGCGAATCGTCACGAGCTCGCGATCATGCTCCATCTCGTTCGCGATCGCGCGCTCGCCGATCCCGTAAACCAAAGTTCGATCCGCGAATTCTGCATCCGCTTTCCGCACGCGAAGCTGATCCTCGCGCACGCGGCTCGCGGCTTCTGCGCGGCACACACTCAGGAAGGGATCGCATCGCTCCGCGGTCTCGAGAACGTTTTCTTCGATACTTCCGCGATCTGCGAACCTCTGGCGCTTCAGGCGATCCTCGAGACGTTCGGTACGCGCCGCTTGTTCTACGGAAGCGATTTTCCCGTGAGCAATCTCCGCGGTCGCGCGGTGTCTCTCGGCGACAGGTTCTTCTGGCTCTACGCACACAACGTCGACTGGGGCGGTGACGACAATCACGTCGGTGGGAAGCCGACACTCGTCGGGATCGAGTCTCTGCTCGCGCTCCGGCAAGCGTGCCGCGCACTTCATCTTCGAGACGCCGACGTCGAGCGCATTTTCCGTACAAACGCGCTACGCGAGCTCGGACTCTCGCTTCCAACGGGAACGTTCGGCGAGAAGCTCTACGCCCACGCGAAACGGATCATCCCGGGAGGAACTCAGCTCCTCAGCAAACGCCCCGAAATGCACGCGCCGGAGCGATGGCCGCCCTACTTCGCCGAGGCGCGCGGGATCGAGGTCGTCGATACGGACGGCCGAGCGTTTCTCGACTTTTCTCTCATGGGCGTCGGCTCGTGCCTTCTCGGCTACGCCGATCCCGACGTCAACGCCGCCGTCGCAAGAAGAGTGACGCTCGGGTCGATGGCGATGCTGAATCCGGCCGACGAGGTCGAGCTCGCCGACGCTCTTCTCGAGCTGCATCCTTGGGCGGGCGGAGTGCGTTACGCGCGGAGCGGAGGAGAGGCGCTCACCATCGCAGTCCGCATCGCGCGCGCGAGCACGGGCCGCGACGCGATCGCGTTCTGCGGGTACCACGGCTGGCACGATTGGTATATCGCTTCGAACATCGCGACTGCGGGAGCGAACGATGCGGATCGCCTCGCGGGTCACCTCCTCCCGGGACTCGAGCCCGCCGGAGTTCCGACATCGCTCGCCGGATCGGCTACCCCGTTTTCGTACAATCGACTCGACGAGCTGGAAACGATCGTCACCCGTCGCCGCGACGAGCTCGCCGCCATCGTGATGGAGCCGACGCGAAACGAGCCTCCCGAGCCCGGCTTTCTCGAAGGAGTCCGCGCGCTGGCGGACGAGATCGGCGCGCTTCTCATCGTCGACGAGGTCTCCGCGGGTTGGCGCCTCCACCTCGGGGGCGCGCACCTTCGCTACGGACTCTCACCCGATATGGCCGTGTTCTCGAAGGCTCTCGGGAACGGCTATCCGATCGCTGCGATCGTCGGTACGGCCCGGGCGATGGCCGCGGCGGAACGTACGTTCATCTCGAGCACGCTCTGGACCGAAGGGATCGGCCCCGCAGCGGCGCTCGCGACGATCGCGAAACTGCGCCGCTTCGACGTTCCGGCGCACGTCGATGCCGTCGGAGTTCGCTACCGCGAAGGGATAGACCGACTCGCCGAGCGGTTCGGGGTGCCTATTCGCGTCTGCGGTCACCCGGCGCTGACGACGATCGCGTTCGAACATGAGCGAAGCGCCGCGCTGCAAACGCTTCTCACCGTCCGCATGCTAGACCGAGGCTACCTCTCGGGCGCCGGCTTCTATCCCAGCCTCGCTCACGAGCCGCGTCACGTCGACGCCTACCTCGCCGCCGCGGACAGCGTATTCGAGGAGCTCGGCGACGCCATCCGTGCGGACGACGTCGAACGGCGCCTCGATTCACCGCCCAAGCACACTGGTTTTCGCCGACTCGCCTGATCATTCGATGACCGACCCGCAAACCGAACCGAGCGTCCAGAAACTCTTCGATCTCTCCGGTCGCGTCGCTCTCGTCACCGGCGCGTCGGGACACCTCGGCGGCGCGCTAGCGCGCGGGCTCGCAGAAGGCGGCGCGACCGTGATCGCCTCGAGTCGTGAATGCGATCGCGCCCGAGCCGTCGCGAACTCCCTGTCGAGTCCGACGGGCGCCGCACACGCCGCGATCGAGCTCGATCACATGGATGAAGCGTCCGTCGAGAGTGGATTTGCCGCCGCGCTCGAGGCGGCGGGACGCGTCGATATCCTTGTCGCCAACGGCCACGAACATGTGAAAAACGACTGGACCGATGTCTCCGGCGACGAATTCACCCGGCAGCTCGCCAACGCTACGGGGTACTTCCTTCTCGCCCGTCGAGTCCGCGACCACGCCGCCCGGCGCGGCGGAGGAGCGAGCGTCGTCTTCATCGGCTCGATGTACGGGCAGGTCGCGTCGTACCCGGACGCCTACGCGGACATCTGCGCCGCGAGTCCCGTTGCCTACCACACCCTGAAGGGCGGCATCCTTCAGATGACGCGCCACCTCGCGGTCTATTGGGCGCGCGACGGCGTACGCGTCAATTGTCTCAGCCCCGGACCGTTTCCAGCGGACGACGTCTCGGCCGAGCTGAAGGATCGTCTCGCGACCCGCAGTCCACTCGGCCGGATGGGGAGCCCGGAAGAGCTGAAGGGAGCCCTCGTATTTCTCGCGAGCGACGCGAGCAGTTATGTCACCGGACAGAATCTGGTCGTCGATGGCGGGTGGACCGCGTGGTGACCGCGACGAATTCCACGGCCGGAGTGCGTACGCTGTTCGGATCGGCGAGCGAGAAACAGAATCCGAATCGCGATCGATCGCAGCACGATTCGCACTGGGCTAGTCCGGGCTTCTCACCCGACTCCACTGCGGAGCCGCTTCGCTCACCGAATCTGGAGAGAAATCTGGGCTCAGCGCGCCGAAGCGACCGTTTTCGGGTACGATGATCCGCGGATCGGTTTGAGAACGAGCGGGGCGTCCATCGCGCCCGCTTTCACGAGGGTCGAGACGGCGCACTCGCGGCGACGAGTCGCGCCCGACACAGAATCGGGGTACGGATATGTCCATCGGTCGCTCTCTTCGTGCGTCGATGTTGGCGAGCCTCCTCCTCACGCTCGCTCCGAGTTCCGTCATCGCCGGAGGGGGCGCCGGGCCGGTGATCCGCTCGGTCTCTCCGTCGGCGGCGCGCACCGGAGAACGGGTCAACATCAGTGGAGTCGGATTCGGCCTCGACCCGGACGATCTGTGCATCGCCGTTCTCGTCGGTGGTCGGATGATTCCGCTCCGGGTCGTGACCGCAAGCGACACGATGATCGAAGCGGTCGTCGGAGTCGTTCCCTTCGACGCCGAAGGTCCGGTCGTTCTCCAGCGGGGAGTCGGCGGGCGATTCGACGCCAATCCCGTCGGCGACCTGATCCCGGGGGAGCAGGCGTGGATTTGGAGTCGCGAACGCGAGCTCCTCGAAGCGAGGTCACCGGAACCGCTCACGCTCCAAGCCGTCGAACCGAATGAAACGACGCGGTGGTTCTTCGGTGAAGAGCCCGACGGTAGCGCGCTCGTCGTCCTTGACGGCGACTGGATTGCCGGCAGCACGATCGAGATCAGCGCCCATCTCCACGACACGAGCCCGAACTTCGCCGTCGCTCACGATCTTCGCATCGGAGGAATTCGCGTAGACCAGGATGGGTCACTCGTCGAATGCGCCGAGCAGCTTTGCGAGTTGATCCGGCAGCTGTTCGAAAGCGCCAACGTAGTGCTCGGCTGCGTCGTGCGCCAAGTGGGCCCCGCTTCGGTGGGAATCTTGGTGGAGCTAGAGATCGGGTCGGTCCGCCGCGGCGGTATCGACATCTGCGTGACGGCGCCTCCGGTGGATCCCGATCCCGTCCTCGATCGGTTTCAGCCTCCGAGCGGAGGACCGGGAACCGAGATCCGCGTCGGCGGACGAAATCTCGAAGCGGAGCTGGACGATATCTCGCTCGTCGTCGTCTCGAACGGCCAGGTTGCGCCGATTCAGGTGACGCAGGTGGACCCCGACTTGGTCGGCGGAATCCTCCAGCCGTTCGGCGGTATCGACAGCAAGCCGTTACCGAATTGGCAACCCGGACCGATCCAGTACTCGCGCGGGCGCGGCGAGATCGGGACGGTCAAGCCGATCTTGCCGAATGTGGAAGTTCCCGTTCCGGTATGGGCCTGGACTCGCGATCCCGTCGGCGCCCCACAAGCCGAGACCGCGACGGACTTCGATCCCGTGGTCGAGGGGCCGCTCGGCGAGGGCGTCGAGTGCTTCTTCAGCGCCTCCCCCACCGACGGCGAGCTCTGTCTCTTCCTCGATGGCGATTGGAATCCGGGCTCCGATCTCGAAATCGGTCTCTCCGCGAGGAACCCCGAACTCGGGATCGGTTACGACATGCGCGCGCCGCTCGTCCGCATCGCTGACGGCGGAACGGGAATCGAATGCGCGCGGCGCATCTGCGAAGTGGTGCGGCTCGCGTTCGAGCAGCAGCTCGGCGTCATGGACGTCCGCTGCTCCGCGGAAGAGCAGGATGACGGACGAGTCAAGCTCACGGTGAATCTCCTCGACGCAGCGGGAGCTCTCGTTCCGATCACGCGCGGGTTCTTCTCGGTCTGCGTTGCGCCACTCCCTGATCGCCCGCTGCGTATCGTCGACTTCAACCCGAAGGAGGGAACGACCGGCACGGAGATCACGATCATCGGCGAGAACATGATCCCACCGCCTTGTGACTGGGCCGATGTGTGCGTCGCGATTCTCGGGGCCGAGAGAGAAATCGTGCCGCTCGACGTCGTGAGCGGTCGTCACCTCGACGAAAACGGGACGGACGAGATCATCGCGCGAATCGGAGCGCTTCCGAACGATTTCGTTCTTCAAAAGCCGGTGGAGTTCATCGTGAGCCGCGGCGCGGGACAATTCATCATGCCCGACGGCGTGCCGGTCGAATCGTGGATCTGGTCGGCTACGGCCGACGGCGAACAGGCCACGGCCGACGACGGATTCCTTCTCATCCCACCAGCGAAGCCCGTTCCGTGTTACGGCGCTAGCCTCGTCGACGCTGAGCTGCTCCTCGATTTGCCTCCGCCCGCGTTCTGGGCGCCGAACAGCGTGTTCGACATCCGACTCAAGTACGAAACCGCGGCGATGAATTCCGCGATCGCGCTCCACATTCCCGGCTGCGTCACCGAGGACGGCCAAAACCCGGGCGAAATGATCTGCAACGCGATCGACAGCGGGCTCGCGGTGGTCGGAGCGACGGTCGACTGTGAGGTCTCCGTCCTCCCGAACGGAGACCTTCGGGTCAAGGTCGCGAATCCGCCGGGAATTCCCGCGATCACTCACGGCGGCCTCATGGTCGGGATCGACCCGGCTCCCACGCCCATTCCGATCATCACGGACTTCAATCCGAAGCGCATCGTCGATCCCTCGCAGATGATCGTCGTCGAGGGTCGCAACTTCCCGACGGATCCCAATTCGGTCTGTATCGGGATTCAGTCGCCCGCAGACAACCGCTTCATCCCCCTCGGCGTCAACGAGATCGATCCGAACCGCATCGTCATTCCTCCACCCGAGTGTCCGCTACCATTCGACTTCGAGGGTCACATCGTGCTCACGCTCGGGGACGGAACGAAAGGCGCGGTGAAGCCCATCGAACCGGGGATCCAACTGACCGAGCCGATCTCTGCGTGGACTCGTCGGCCGGCGCGGGGTCCGATCGCAGCTTCGGAAGATCAGCTTTTCGTCCAAGCGATGGATATGCCGGGTGCACTCACTCTCGCGAGTGAGGGGCCGATCGGCGGAGAGATCGTCCTCGACGTCGGGATACCGCCGCAGTGGGGCGTAGACTGTCGAGTTGATCTCAATCTCGGGATGTTTGAAGGGCGAAGCGGAATTGGGCACTGTCTTCGTGCGCGCGGTCTCCTCGTGCGGGGGGGAGAATCCCCGGCAGATTGGATGGGTCGCGTGTGCCACGTGATCACCGAAGCCCTCGCGCAACTGGTGGATGTCGCGGTCGAGTGCGAAGTCGTCGAGAACGGCGGATTCAAGATGGTGATCGGATTCCCCGGGGGACCGGTCACCCAGGGATTCGCGATTCTCCAGGTCACCGAGTCGCCGCGCGACGCTCCGGTGATCACGGGCTTCGACCCGGTGGAGGGCGGCGAGGGCACGACGATCAGGATCGTGGGCCGGAACTTCGGTGACGACCCGGCGGCGATCTCGACCGTCATCGAGTTCGAGGACGATACCGTCCATCCGATTCACATCCTCGAGGCGACGGACACCGAGCTGATGGGTTTCCTGACGTCGACGCCCCTCGAGTCGAAGCCCATTCAGATGTGGGAGGCTTCGCCGATCCGTCTTGCGATGGGAATCGGAACGCGCGCGGTGCCCGGGAAGCCGATGCCGATCGGACGCATCGATCCCATCTCGACCTGGAGTCGGATTCCGACCGACGGAGCAACGGCACTCTCCGCGGATCAATTCCTCCCCATCCATGGCCAAACACGCGAAGGTCGCGCGTGCTTCTTTGCGGGAGCGCCGCGCGATGGAACGCTGAGTCTCTTCCTCCGCGGCAACTGGGAGGCGGAGTCCGACTTCGAGGTCTCCGTTCACGTGCGCGACGAGACCACCGGCGAGAACCACGAGCTCTACGCGCCGTCGCAGGTGATCCCCGAATCGCGCTCGGTCGAAGAGTGCGCGGAAAACATTTGTACGCTGATTCGCATCGCGTTCGCGGAGAACGACATCGCGGTCGAATGCAGCACGGAGCCGGCGGGCGACGGCGTCGTCGAGATCAAGCTCGGATTGCCGGACGGAAGAATCTCCAAGGGTTGGTTCAGCGTGTGTGTGTCACCGGAACCGACGACGCCTGAGACTCCCGTCGTCGAAACGTTCGGGCCGCGGGAGGGCGGCGTCGGCGACCTGATCACCATTCGAGGGAGCGGATTCGGTGACGATCCCGACGACCTCGCCGTCGCGCTTCGACTCAACGGAACGACCGTCCCGATGCCGGTCATCGAGACGAAGGACGGAGAGCTCATCGCGAAGATGGGCGCGATCAAGGCCGTCCTCGGCAAGCCGGTCCCGTTCTCGAAACCCGGACCGATCCACGTCGCACGCGGGGTGGGTATGAGCGGAGTGATGAAACCGACGGGGAAGATCCTCACATGGGAGGCACCGGTCAAAGCCTGGCAGAGCTCCGGAGTGCCGACAACGGCGTCGATGGAGCTCTTCCAACCGACCGGGTTCGTGAAGCCGATCGACTTCGTCAAACCCGTCGATCCGATCGTCGGCGGCGCGGGGGGAATCGTTGCGGAAGAGCAGCCGGTCGGTTGTTTCTTCGGCGAAGTGGAAGACGGGAAGGTCTGCCTCACTCTTCGGGGTGATTGGCCGGCCGGCAGCGAGGCGAGCTTCGCGTTCCAAGCTCACTCTGAACCGGAAGGGACGCGCGTCGCCGCGGAGGCGTCGCGCGTGCGCTTCGACGGCGGTGGAGCGGCCGGATGCGCCGACGCGATCGCCGAAGGCATCCAGTGGATCTTCATGCAGCAGGTCGACTCGGGACCGATCGCGTGGGAGATCGAGGACCTCGGCGACGAGGCGGTCAAACTCACGATCTCGCTCAAGGATGGATCCGATATCGACTGGGGGACCCTCGACGTCTGCATTTTCCCACCGTCTGACGGAGGTGGCCTCGTCCTCCCGGGTGACTGCAATGCGGACGGTGCGATCAACATCGCCGACCCGATCTGCCTCCTCGGCTTCCTCTTCGGGGGAGGGAGAGACGAGGTCTTCTGCGGTGAGCCGGGTGAGCCGGAGCCGGACCCCGATGACCGCCTCCTCCTCGACTACAACGGCGACGGCGGGACGCCGGACATCGCCGACGCGGTCGGACAGCTCCTCTTCCTCTTCGGAGACGGAAAGCCGCATGCCCTCGGCGAGGAGTGCCGGATTTTTCGCACTTGTCCCGACGCGTGCCCGTGATTCGATCGCAGCCCGCGACCGGAAGCCAGCCCGGCCGAGTCCGCTACCGGTAGAGCTCCGGCACGATCGTGGGATCGCGTCGAGCGGAAGTCGGGTAGTCTAATGAGCCGGCCCGCCGCTTAGAACGGGCTCGTTGTCCCGTCGTCGATCAACGACTCTGCTCGACTCTCCTGGGAGCTCTCGGAGAACCGCTCTATGCCTCGACTCGGCCGCTCGTCCCTCGCCTGCTTCAGTTGGTTGCTCACCGGTTGCGCACTCGTGGGCGGCGGCCCCGCTCTCTCCGCCGACGAAGACACCCACTGGATCCACTCCTTCGAACGCATCCAGCTCTCCGCTGAGTTCTACTCCGAAGGAGCCACGTACGGGGACGTGAACGGCGACGGCGCAAACGACCTCGTCTCGGGTCCGTTCTGGTTCGAGGGACCCGACTTCGAGAAACGCCACGAGTTTTACCCGCCGAAGACGTTCGATCCGAAGCGCTACTCGGACAACTTCTTTCCGTACGTCGTCGACATGAACGGCGACGGTCGAAACGACATTCTCATCATCGGCTTTCCGGGGCAGGACGCGTCCTGGTACGAGAATCCGGGGAATACGGATGCCCACTGGAAGCGGCATCTCGTCGTCGACGAGGTGAGCAACGAGTCGCCGGCCTTCGTCGACATCACGGGCGATGGAAAGCCCGAAATCGTCTGCATCCAAAACGGGCGCTACGGTTACGCCGAGCCCGACTGGGCGAATCCGGCGGCGAAGTTCCGCTTCGTTCCGATCTCCGAGGACCGAAAGCTCGGTCGCTTCACGCACGGCATGGGAGTGGGCGACGTCAACGGCGACGGGCGCCTCGACCTCCTCGAGCGCGGCGGCTGGTACGAGCACCCGAAGGACGGCGCGTCGAGCGCGCTTTGGAAGCATCACGATTGGGGATTCACGGAGGAGGCGAAGAAGGCGTTCGGCCTCCCCGGCGGCGGCGGCGCGCAGATGTACGCCTACGACGTCGACGGTGACGGCGACCGCGACGTGATCACGAGCCGGAACGCGCACCGCTGGGGCCTCTTTTGGTACGAGAACCAAAACGCCGCGGGCGATGGGGCCGGCCCGTTCGTACCCCACCGCATCACCGGACGTCCCGACGAGCCGTCGCGCTACTCGCTCCACCTCGCGAACATGCACGGGATCGACCTCGTCGACATGGACGGCGACGGGCTAAAGGACATCGTCACGGGTCTCCGCGTGTGGGCACACTACGGCGAGCCGTCGGCGAACCCGCCGGGCCTCCTCTATTGGTTCCGTCTGGCTCGCGGTAAGAACGGCGAGGTCGATTGGGTGCCGCAGCTCATCGACGACGACTCCGGCGTCGGCGTGATGGTGAAAGCGGGCGACGTCGACGGCGACCGACTTCACGACGTGGTCGTCGGGAACAAAAAAGGCATTTACTTTCTCAAGCACTCACGGCGCGAGACAACGCGCGCTGAGTGGCTGCGCTCGCAACCGAAGCGCTTCCACACCTCTGGACTCAAACCCGAAGACGCCGCCGCGGCGATGAGCGTCCCCGAAGGATTCGCCGTCGAGGTCGCGGCTGCCGAGCCGCAAATCCACCAGCCGATCGCCTTCACTCTCGACGACCGCGGCCGGTTGTGGGTCGCGGAAGCACACACCTACCCTCGCCGCGCGAAAGGTCACGAAGGGAAATGGAACGAAGGTCGCGACAAGATCGTCGTCCTCGAAGACCGCGACCTCGACGGGAACTTCGAGACCCGGAAGGTGTTCGCCCAGAACGTGAATCTCGTGAGCGGCCTCGAGGTGGGGTTCGGCGGCGTGTGGGTCGGCGCGGCGCCGTACCTCCTCTTTTTCGCGGACGCGAACGGCGACGATCGGGCGGACGGCGATCCGGAGATCGTTCTCGACGGCTTCGGTTTCCAAGACACGCACGAGACGCTGAACGCGTTCAGCTGGGGACCCGACGGCTGGCTCTACGGCTGCCACGGAGTCTTCACGCACTCGCGCGTAGGGGCGCCGGGAACGCCCGATGCGGACCGCGTCCCGGTGAACGCCGCGTACTGGCGCTTCCACCCGCAGCAGCGCGAGTTCGAGGTTTTCGCCTGGGGCACGAGCAATCCGTGGGGACTCGACTTCAACGATTACGGCGAAGCCTTCGCGTCTGCCTGCGTGATCCCTCACCTCTACCATGTGATTCAAGGCGCGCGCTACCAGCGACAGGGCGGACGGCACTTCAATCCGCACGTGTACGACGACATCAAGACCATCGCCGACCATCTCCACTACTCCGGGCGCATCCAGGATCACGCCTGGTGGGGACACGAGCGCCCCGCCGATAGCGAGGTCCTCGCGCGCGGTGGCGGCCACGCGCACTGCGGACTCATGATCTATCTCGGCGACAGCTTTCCGCCGGCACACCGCGGCAGGCTCTACATGAACAACATCCACGGGAACCGCGTGAACGAAGATCGCGTAGGCCCGCGCGGGTCGGGATACGTCGGCTCGCACGGCGAGGATCTCGTGATCGCAAACGACGCGTGGTACCGCGGAATCAATCTTCGCTACGGACCGGAGGGCGACGTCTATTTCTCCGATTGGTACGACAAGAACGCGTGCCACCGTACGAATCCCGAGATCTGGGACCGGACGACGGGTCGACTCTACCGCCTCTCGTATCTCGGCGATCGAACTGCGCCGCGGCGCGGTCGAGTCCAGCTCTCGAGGCTATCGAGCGCTGAGCTCGTCGAGCTTCAACTCCACGCGAACGACTGGTACGTTCGCGTCGCGCGGCGAATTCTTCAGGAACGCGGCCCTGACCCAGACGTGCACGCGGCGCTGCGAACGATTCTGAGCGAGAATTCCGCGGTCACGAAAAAGCTGCGAGCGCTGTGGGCGCTCCACGCGACCCGGGGACTCGATCCCGATCTCGCGACCTCGCTACTCTCGAGCGATCACGAATACTTGCGTGCGTGGGCGATCCAGCTCACTCTCGAGCGGAAGCAGCCGCCGGCCGCATTTCTCGCTCGACTCACCGAGCTCGCGAGAGAGGACACTTCAGCCGTCGTTCGCCGCTACCTCGCATCCGCGCTTCAGCGCCTTTCCCTCGAGGACCGCGAACCGATCGCTGCGGGTCTCCTCGCCCGCGAAGAGGATCGCGAGGATCACAATCTTCCGCTCCTCATCTGGTACGGAGTCGAGCCGATCGTCGCGACTCGCCCCGAGCGCGCCCTCGAGCTCGTCGAGGTCTCGCAGATCCCCCTCGTCACGCGTTACATCGTGCGTCGCCTCGCCGCCGAGCCGGATCACCTGGGAGTCGCGATCGATATCCTCAATCGCGCCGAGACGACCGCGACCCAGCTCGTCGTCCTCGACGAAATCCTCACGTCGCTGAGGGGCCAAGCGAAACTCGAGATGCCTGCGAGCTGGGGGCCGGCGTTCACCCGACTCATCGCGAGCGAGAGTGCAGAGATCCGTGATCGCGCCGAGGCCATCGCCGTTCGCTTCGGTGACCGGCGCATCTTTCCGCATCAGCGAGCGACCCTGGCCGACCGCAACGCCGATCTCGCGCGCCGAAAACACGCGCTCCGACTGCTCGTCGACGGCGCGGACGCCGAGTGCGTTCCAGTTCTTCACTCCGTTCTCGCGGAGCCCGATCTCCGCGGGCTCGCTCTCAAAGGACTCGCGAAGTTCGGCCATCGCGAGACGCCGACGGCGATCCTCGCGGTGTACGAGAATCTCACCACGACCGAGCGAGCGAGCGCCGTTGCAACCCTCGCCGCTCGTCCGGCGTCGGCTCGCGCGCTCCTCGATGCGGTAAAGGACGGACGCGTTCCGCGCACGGATCTGAGCGCGTTCATCGTGCGTCAGATCGACTCGTTCGACGATCCCGCCCTTCGCGCGCAACTCGAGACGGTTTGGGGTAAGGTGCGAAAGACCGCTTCCGACAAAGCGGCGCGGATCGCCGCGCTCAAGAACGTCCTCACTCCGAAGGTGCTCGAGAGCGCCGATCTCTCGGCCGGTCGCGCCGTCTTTCAGAAGGCCTGCCATCAGTGTCACACCCTCTTCGGGGACGGAGGCAAGATCGCGCCTGACCTCACGGGATCGAATCGCGCGAACCTCGACTACATCCTCGAGAACATCGTCGATCCCAATGCCACCGTGGGAAAAGACTACCAACTGATCGAATTCGTCATGAACGACGGGCGCGTCGTGTCTGGCCTCGTCGCGAGTGAAACGGCGTCGGCGCTGACCGTTCAGACGATCGACGACGTCGTCGTCCTCCCGCGCGACGAGCTCGCCGAGCGCAACGTATCGCCGAGCTCGCTGATGCCGGACTCACTGCTCGATGCGCTCAAACCCGAAGAGGTGCGAGATCTCATCGCGTACCTCGGGACACCGGTCCAGGTGCTCGTCGCCGGCACTCCTGTCCGCATCGATCCCAAGACCCACCGAGTTGCCGGTGCGATCGAAGCGGAGTCGCTCGCATCCGAATCGACCTCAGGCGACGTTGGCCCGCAGGACATGCGCGGCTTCGGCGCCGGCAAGTGGAGCGGAAACGCGCACCTCTGGTGGCGGCAGGGCACACCAGGGAACAAGCTCCGAATCAAGCTCCCGGTGAAGAAGAGCGGCACGTATCGAGTCGATCTCGCACTCACAAAGGCGCGGGACTACGGCGTCTTCAAGCTCTCGCTCGATGGTCAGCCGCTCGGAAGTCCGATCGATCTCTACGATCCCAATGTCGTACCGACGGGAACGATCCTCTTCGGTGAATCGGCTCTCGAGGCCGGTGAGCACCTGCTCGAAGTCGAAACGGTCGGTGCGAACCCGAAGGCGATCAAGGCGTATATGTTCGGGCTCGATTACGTGCTCTTGGTGCCGGTCGCGCGCTGAACGAACCCTCCGCACGGGGAGCCGGTCCCGACGACTTCCCACGAGCCTGAGTCAGTCCGCGCTCCACTCCACTTCCCGCTCGAGCGGAAAGAGCGGCACGCGTCGATTCCGGTACTCGAGGCGGTTTAGATTCGCTGACGTCACGCCCGGCGTATCGACTCGAATGAGCTCCGTGCAGATCGGAGCGTACGCTGCGACGGGGGCGTGAACGCCCTTCGCGACAATGGCGCGATACCTCGACGGATCGACTCCGCACGATGTCCACTGGGCGAGGCTGAAAGGCACCATACGCCGAGAAGTAACGAGAAGCGTGAGCTTTCGCCCGTCTGTGAGCACGGCGCTCGGACCTTGATCGAACCGAGTGAATCCCCCGTGCCGCGGTTCGTTCTCCGTGAAGATCCCGTCGGCGAGCCGCACCACGGTCCACTCCCCGGCGAGCGGCGGGCCAGAGGGCGGACCCGATGTTCCGCCGACCTCGAAACGGGCGCAGCCACCCACGCCGATCGTGCGAGCGCGCTGCACCGACGCGGGATCGAAAAGGCACGCGAGGGACGGTCCGACGCCGCTCTCGTCGAGAGCTCGTGCGAGGATCGTTCCGTCCCCCGGAGACCCGCCGCCGACGTTGTCTCCCATGTCGAGGAGGCACGCTGGACCGGTGGCGGTTTCGGCCCGTTTCACCGCCGATTCGACGTCGACGAGCTCACCGACGAAGCGGCTTCGATCGTCCCAGAGGCCGCGAGCGAGGCCCGCCGCGAGGCGATCCGCGAGGGCGGAGTCTCCGTCCGTCACGACGACGACCGCACTTCCCATTTCGAGAACGTCGGCGTACGGGAAGCCGAGCAGAATGCTCGATCCGAGAACTCTAGCTCGATCGAGCAAGCGCTCCGCGCCAGCGAAATGTTCCCGGCAAGGAGATTCGCTCGTCGACTGACGCTCGATGTTGATCGCTAGCGGGGGAAATCTTGCGGCTTGCGTCAGCTCGATCTCACCGCGTACTCGGCGCACGATGAGATCCGCCGCGTCGAGTCCCCGCTCGCGTTGATCGAGGTGCGGGTTCGTTCGATAGGCGAGGAGTGCATCGGTGGCTTCGACCATACGCGGAGAGAGATTCGCGTGGAGATCGAGTGTCGCAACGACTGGGATCTCCTCGCCAACGGCTCGACGAATTCGCCCGAGCCAATCACCGTCGACGTCGCCGATCGACGATGCGACGTTCGCACCGTGGCAAGCGACCAGAACTCCGTCGAGCTCCCCCGCGCGAGCGAGCTCGCGTTCGAGCATCGCGACGAGTTCGGCGTACGTTGAGTCCGCGATCGGGCCGTACGGGAGCGCCCGTGCGACCAAGAGCGGGATCGCCTGCGCGCCCTGTCGATCGAGGCCGGCGAAGAAGCCGCCGATTTCGTGGTGAGCCGACTCGAGCGCGTCTCGAATCGCGTTCCCGGTGACGAGGAGGTCCTCGCGGAAGCGATCGAGTGTCGTTTCCTTGCCGAGGAACGTGTTCGACTCTTCCAGTAGACCGGCGATTCCAATGCGCATCACGACCCTCCTCAACGCGGCGCGAGCGCAGACATTCTACGGCGCCTGGCTGCCATATGCCGCGCCGTGGTACCGTACGGATCGGATGAAACTTCTTTCGAGCCCGAGGGCACCCGGCGATGAACATCTCTCTCGATCAAATCCGCGAGAAGCTCACGAGCGCCCTCGTCTCCGACGCACTCGACGCACTCGGACTCTGCGAGCAGTCACCACGCCTCCCGTTTCGGCCGCTCACCGTCGACAGCGTGCTCGTCGGGCGAGCGAAGACGACTCTCTGGGTCGACTACGACCACGAGGTCGATCACCCCTACGAGCTCGAGCTGCGTGCGGTCGACGACTGTGAGCCGGATTCCGTCTTTGTCGCAGCCGCGGGCAGCTCGCTCCGCTCCGCGGTCTGGGGCGAGCTCCTCTCGACCGCAGCTCGCAATCGCGGGTGCGTCGGGGCCGTAGTGGACGGTGCAGCGCGAGATCTCGTGCGGACCCAAGCGATGGACTTTCCCGTCTACGCGCTCACGACGAGCCCGTACGACAGCCGGTTTCGCCAGCGGGTGGTCGACATCGATGTCCCAGTGCAGATGGGCGGGACTCGCATCGCCCCGGGTGATCTCGTCATCGCGGACCGCGACGGAGTGGTCGCAGTTCCGGCGGAAGCGGAGGCGGAGGCGATTCAGCGCGCGTGGGAGAAGGCGAACACCGAGAACGAGATTCGCAGCGCGATCGGCGGCGGAATGCGGGCGAGCGAGGCGTACGAACGTTTCGGGACGCTCTGACGCGACCTCACTCGCGCACGCCGAGCGCACCCGACCCTTCCGTCACCACCACCACCCGATCGAGCGGCACCGCCTCGAACTCCTGCACCGCGCCGCTCGTCGGCCAGTGCACTTCGAGTCGGACGATGCGATCACACTTCCCGAGTCCGATCGTCTGACGGAGCGGGTTCGCCCCGAAGCTGCCGCCGCTCGACACGCTTCGGTAGATGCTCCGCGTCGCGCCCGCGGTCTCGACATCGACCCGAATGCGCGCACCGATCGCGGACCGGTTCGACTTCGTCCCGACGCAGCGAACGGCGATCCAGTGGTGTCCGAAACCGGGATTCTCGAACAGGACGTCGCGAAATCGGTCGCCGATGTACGCGCCACCCATCTGCTCGAACACATCGACGTCGCCGTCGGAGTCGATATCGGCGAACGCGACGGCGTGTCCCTTTTGGAGGTGCCCGAATCCTCCCGCCATCGTCACGTCTTCGAACTTGCCGCCGCGCTGAACGAGCATCAGATTCGGCATCAGAGAATCGTAGCTCGGATCACCGGTCCCAAGGTACATGTCGAGGTAGCCGTCGCCGTCCACGTCTCCGAAATTCGATCCCATCGGAAGCATCGGAAGCGTCAACCCGGTGCGATCGGCCACGTTCTCGAATCGACCCTTCCCGTCCCCGCGATAGAGGCATGCCCGCTCCCAGGTCGCCGGCATACCGAGTGCGTGCCGGGCGACCGCCGCGCCCTTCCCCTCGTAGCTCGAGACGAAAAGATCGAGGTGTCCGTCGCTATCGTAATCCCAAAACCACACGGGAAAGCTCTTCAGCGGGCGAGTGACACCGAGCGATGGCGCGACATCGGTAAACGTCCCGTCGCCGTTGTTCTGGTAGAGCCGATTTTCGGCGCCGTAGTTCGAGAGGTAGAGGTCGGGATCGCCGTCGCCGTCGAAGTCGCCCCACGTGACTCCCTTTGTGAAGCGATCGTTCGCGACGCCCGCTCGGCTGGTGACTTCGGCGAATGTGCCGTCGCCGCGGTTTTCGAATAACTGGCACGGCGCGCGAAGTCCCTGCGTAGTCTCGTTGCCGATATAGAGGTCGAGGTCCCCGTCTCCGTCGTAATCCGACCAGCCGGCCGTCTGCGTGGGAAAGTGGTGCTCACCGATTCCAGACGAGTAGGTCACGTCGGTGAAGCTGAACTCGCCGTTGTTTCGAAGGAGCGAGTTCGGGTGGCGTCCAAGCTTCCCGAGCCACGCGCCGCGAAGGACGAGAACGTCGAGATCCCCGTCTCCGTCGTAGTCAGCGGGCACGAGATTGAGGCCGCCGGTGATTCCGGAGAGGCCGGCACCCGCGGAGCGATCGGCGAAGCCGCCCTTCCCGTCGCCCGCGAAAATCCTGAGCTCGCCTCTCGGTTCCCACGTCGACGTCAGGAGATCGAGGCGACCATCGCCGTCGAAGTCGTCGATCACGACTCCGCCGGAGCAATTGAATCGGTCGATTCCCATCTTCGGTGCGATGTTCTCGAACCGGGGAAACTCCACCCGACTTTGAAACGCCATCGGCGAAATCAAGTGCTCGCGCGGGACCTCGTTCGGATAAGCGTCGAGTGTCATGTACGCGATATTGAGGAGCCACCGCGAAGCGAGATGGAGGTCGTGCTCGGCGGGAAGGTTCCGCATCACCTCGGCGAAGTAACGGATCGCCTCCCGAGACCCCTCCGGTTTCGTGTGAATCCCCCCACCACGGATCGGCACGATGCAGCTCTCCGGAGTAAAACGCGAGCAGCAGTTTTGCGTCTCGCCGATGCGCATGTATCCGACGCCGAGCTGAAAAATCGTCTCGTTCGCTCGTTCCGCGCCGATCTCGGCGGCGACTTCCGGGAGGAGCTCGTAGGCCTCCGTGAGTCGCTCGACGCCGCGCCGTTCGGCCCCCGCCCGGAGAAGCGCGACGCCGAGGAGTCGGCGAAGACGCCAACGAAGCTCGAGCGGCGAGCGGTCGTCCAAGGTCGCGAGCTGGCCTTCGAGCTGTCGAACGAGACCGTCACCCTGATAGCGGTTCTCGTTCTGTGCCGCCCGCGCGAGCACGTCGAGCTCCTGGACCATGCGCGCGTGCGCTGCGGGCTGCTCTCCGAGCGATCGCGGTACGGAGGCGCTCGGCGCGGGCGACGAAACCCCGGTGGGTGCAGACGAATCGGGTGGATCACACGCCCCGGCGAGAAGCGACACCGCGACGACGAGTAGACCTCGATGACTCACCGCTCGAAAACCTTCCTCAATCCCAATCGATGATTACTTTCAGGCTGTCCGGATCCGAAGCCCGCTCGATCGCCGCGAGAATCTCCGTCGGCCGGAAGCGCTCGTTGTCGCGAGTCATGCGATCGATGTTCGGAAGTCGTCCTTCGACGAGAAACTCATGCGCGAGGCGAATCCCGTGGAGACTCGATCCGTGAGTCGCCTGGTAGCACTGCAGCCGGTAGTGCACGTCGCCGTTCAGATCCAGCTCGTGCGCGAGCCGGGGCTTTCCGTCCGGACCCTTCACCCCGGCGTGGGCATCGAGCACGGTCCCGTATCCCATGAGCTTTGGCGCGAGGTCGTACGCGGCCTTCGCCGGCGCGTTGATCATGACGAAGTGCGGCTCGTTGAACGGCCGACACTCGGCGAGTACGGCGTCCACGACGTCTTCGTCCCACGGTACGCCCACCACGCGTTCGTCGCCGAAATCGCGGAGCACTCGCTCGAGACGCTCGCGCCCCCGATTGACGAGTACGATCTTCCGCGCGCCCATCGCCTGCGCGCACTGGAGCGCGTAGGTGCTCTGCGAGCCGGCGCCGATGAGAACGACGATGCGGTTCTCGATGCAGTTATTGACGCGAGTCATTCCCTCGAGGCAGCAGGCGAGCGGCTCCAGCTGACAGGCGTGGTCGGGATTGAACCCCGGATCGAATCGGACGACCGGACCTAGACGCACAAACCATTCCGGCAAGACCGCATGGGTTCGCGCGAATCCAGGAAACTCGTGGCCAGTCGCCTGAGTGTTCGGGCAGCTCGTC
This sequence comes from Planctomycetota bacterium, assembly GCA_965223845.1. Classification (GTDB taxonomy): domain Bacteria; phylum Planctomycetota; class UBA8108; order UBA8108; family SXIK01; genus CBDCXR01. The sequence continues at coordinate 3,094,610 of CBDCXR010000004.1, forward strand.
CAGTCTCCGGTGCCGTTCTCGCCACAGTAGATGCACCCGAGATCACCGCAGGGAATGTCACAGCCGAGTCCGACGAGGTCGCCCGGTGCGAATCCATCCACACCGTCCCCAACTGCATCGACGACGGAACAGACTTCGTGAAGGAGAAGCGCCGGCCACTCCTTGATTCGCGGAAGTCCATGGCGATAGATCACAACATCGGACTGACAAACGGAAGTCCGCGCCGTGCGGAGCCGGATCTCACCGGGTCCGGGCTCGGGGACCTCGTCGTCGCGCGCGTTGAACGCGCCCCCGGGGCGGTCGAGTTCGTAGGAACGGTTCATCATGAGTCTGGTTCGGTTCGTTGGAGGCGCCGTAACAGGAGGCCTGTCCGTGCGACCGGCCTGGTCGCAAATCGAGTGATAGGATCGGAGAACGAAGCGGCTTACTCTAACCGCGGGTTCGCACCCGATTCTACCGCCGGATTCGCACGCAGCAGACTCGGAGCGCACCCGCGGCGATCACCGGGACACACCGGCCGAGCGCGATCCCGCCGGCGTCCGCCTCGCGACTGGCGCCGAAGGAGCGGGCGAGTTTTTTCCGTAAATCCTTCGGAAATACGTGTCGCTCCCGGCGTCCGCGGGAACTTTGCGGATGAGGCCGACGGAACCAGCCGTCGGACGAGCTTGTCGGTTCGAGGATTCCGTTCGGCACCGAGGCGACTGGCGCCCGGTGCGGCGGAAACGATCTTCAGGTGAGCGGACACAAGGTTTCATGGTGCACGACCCCGAAGAGCTCTTGACGCACCGAGCGTGGCTTCAAGCGATCGCGCGCAGCCTTCTCGGCGACGCATCGCAAGCCGACGACGTCGTCCAGGAGACTTGGGTCGCGGCGCTCAAGCGACCGCCCCGAAACGAGGGTGACGGACGTGCTTGGCTTCGCCGCGTCGCGCACAACCTCGCTTACCGAACGCATCGCGGCGATCGTCGTCGCGGCAAGCGGGAGAGAGCGGCCGCACGACCCGAGCGCGTCGGGGCAACGCCGGAGTCGCTGCTCGAGCGTGCGGAGATGCAGCGGCTCGTCGCAGAAGCGGTCACCGAGTTGTCGGAGCCGTATCGCACAACCGTTCTCCACCGCTACTTCGAGGGGATCTCGGCGGCGGAGATCGCCGCCCGACAGGGAGTCGCGGTCACGACCGTGCGCACGCGACTCCGCTCCGCCCTCGAGACGCTCCGGCGCAAGCTCGACCACTCGTTCGACGGAGATCGCCGCCGCTGGTGCGCGATCCTCGCTCCGATCGCTCTCGGTGACGGCGCCGCCGTCGCCGCGACGACGGCGATCGCCACGAAGACCGCGGCGACGACCGGTACGGCCTCCTTTGGAACAAGTTCAGTCTTCCTCGGAGGTTCTCTCGTGACGGCAAAAAAGGTCGCGATCACGTGTCTCTCGTCGTTCCTGATCCTCGCGGGAGGCGCGTTGCTCGTCTACTGGACGAGCAATCCGGGAGGGGAAACGCGAACCGAGCCCGTGGTCGACTCGAGCTCGTCTCCGGATTCCGCCGCGGACGCGCCGGAGAGAGCGGCTTCCGTCGAGTCGGACGCAGTCGCGAGTACGCCTCCGTCGCGCGACGAACTCTCCGAAGTAGCGACCCTCTCTCCGCCGGCCCTCGGCGGGACGATCCGCGCGCGCGACGGTCAGCCGATTCCGGGCGCGACGGTGATCGCGTTTCGGCTTGGCGCACTCGATCCGCCGATCGATCGCGCCGCGGCGGAGCTCCAACAGCGGGATGCGGATCTCGCCGAGACTCTACGCAAGACTCGCAGAGAGTGCGGGGGTCTCGCGAAGACCTTCGCTCGAGCTCGCTCCGGTGAAACCGGCGACTACGCGATCCCACTGCTCGAGCCGGGCGAGTACCGCATCGTCGTCGCCCACTCGAATCATCTACCCGAGCTCGACGCGCACGCTGCGATCGCCGCGGACCGGCCGGCGCGCTGCGATGTCGAGCTCCTCGAAGGCCTCGAGATTCGCGGCCGCGTCGTGGACGAGTCGAGCGCGCCGCTACCGGGCGCAGAGATCTCGGTTCGACCGTCGTCCGAGCGCACGCTCCGAGGGAACGCGCGGAAGGACCGTCTTCTCGAAGAGTGGCGCGACGGGCGATTCCTCGTCGAGTCGCGATCCTCCCTCGCCGGGGCCGACGGGACGTTTCGCGTCGGCTCGCTTGCTTCCGAGCGCTACGATCTCACGGTTCGTCTCGCTGGCCGCGCACCCGTGCGCCGGCTCGACATCCCGGCGGGGCGGGAGGCGTTGGAGATCGTCCTTCCCCTCGGGGCGGTCGTGCGCGGTCGGGTGGTCCACGGCAACGAAATGCCAATTGCCGGTGTCGATGTCCGGCTCGAGTTCGTCGGCGACGAGAAAGCTCCGTCTCCCGTGATCGGCGCCGCGTCGTTCCGGCGCGTCGTAGCGGCCGACTTCGATCCGACCGAAGAGGCCGTCCGCGCATCGGCGACGGACGAGGAGGGTCGCTTTGAGTTCGCCGGTGTTCGGAGCGGGCCGTACGTCGTTCGCGCCGAGCTCTCGGGGTACGCGCCCCGCGAGAAGAAGCTAGACGTTGGCGATGATCCGGTCGACGCCGGCGACCTCATTCTCGGCGACGGAGGCTCCATTCGAGGTCGACTCGTCGACTCGGAGGGGATGCCGATCGCGGCGGCGCTCGTCTGGATCGAGGCGCCGCAAGAAACCGGCATCACTCACTGGGGACAAGCGGCGCGGATCGCTCCGCGACTCGTCGAAGCCGAGACCGAGTTCGATGGCACCTTCAAGCTGGGAGGACTCGCAGAGGGATTCTACGCCGTTCGGGCGGCGAGCGAAGCGCACGCGAGCGTGCGCCTCAGCGGAGTCGCGGCCGGACGTAGCGACGTCGAGATCACGCTCCCCAAGGGAGAATCCGTCACCGGAGTCGTACTCAACGGAATCGACGACTCTCCGCTCGAGGGCGCGGAGATCGCCCTTGCGGAGAGCAGTGCCCACACGCCGATTCCGGAGAAAACCGTGCACTCGGCGGCGGACGGCCGCTTCGAATTGCGCGGCGTCGAGTTTCGCCGGGGGCTCGTCCTTCTCGTTTCGCACGTCGACTTTCGTGGACGCCCGCTACGCGTCTCGATGGAAGACGACACACGCGATGTCGAGGTGCGCCTCCAGCCGTCGATCCTCGTCGCAGGGATCGTTCTCGACGCCGAACGGAAACCGGTCCGCAGCGCGCGGGTCGCGCTCGAGGGTCAGTACAGAGACTCGGCGCCGGTTCGATCCGAAGCCGACGGCTCGTTCTCGCTCGAAATCTCTTCGATGTTTCGGGAGCAATCAGGGTTGCAGTACGTGGTCGCGTCCGACGGTCGACGAGGAATCGGACGCGTCGAACTTCCCCGCGATTCGGGGCGCCACGTCGACGTGGACGAGCTCGAGATCGTGCTCGAGCCGACGACGACCGTCGAAGGAGACGTTCGTAGCGCGGACGGAAACCCAGTCGCCGGCGCGATCGTCACGCTCCAGCGTCGGACGAACGCCGGTGACGCCCGCGGACCGCTGCGCCGTTCGCACTCGACGCGCGACGGCAGCTTTCGGATTCTCGGACTCGAGCCCGGCGTGTACGCCGCGCACGTCGTCGCGCTCGGATACGCCGAAACCACGGCGGACATCGATGTCCGATCGAGCCGCCACACCGAGACGTTCGTTCTCGATCGCGGGATCGACCTCGAGGGTGAAGTCGTCGACACCGCGGGAGATCCCGTGGCGGGCGCAGACGTCTTCCTACTCGCGACCATCGAAGGTGACCGCCTCGACGAGGGCAGCATTCACGAGGGCCGGAAGGCGCAGGGGGAAACTCGATTCACGACGCGCACGGACGAGAACGGAATCTACGTGTTTCGTAACCTGCCTGAAACGGAGTGGACGGTCTACGCGCACTCATCCGGATTCGACGCTAGCGACCTCGCCGTCGTCCCGCCGGGCGAGGAACCACCCGAGCTCGTCCTCGCGCGTTTCGGCCGTGTCTTCGGCCGCGTCGTGTCGGACGCAACCGGAGAGCCCCTGCCGTCGTTTCGAGTCCATCTCAATCTCGCCAAGAACCGGCGTGGTATCGGGGGAAGCGGCATGCTCTTGCCGAGGCAATACGCGACGCGCGACGGCAGCTTTCTCGTCGAAGGCGTTGCGCCCGGCGAGTATTTCATCGTCGTCGAAGCGCCCGGCCATTCGTACTGGGGGAGGGAGTTCACGGTCCCCCACGGAGGCGACGCGAAAATCGATGCTCGGCTCGATCCGGGACGAATCCTCCGCGGCGTGGTCCTCGACCGAAAGTCGAACGCTCCCGTGCCCGGAGTGCGTGTTTTCGCCTCGAATCGCGCAGGAAAAGCATGGTCTCGACGCGTCATGCCCGAGGAGCTAAACGACACGACGAACGAGGAAGGCGAGTTCGCGATTCGCTCGGTTCAGCCGGGAAGATACTCACTCTGGATCCATCACCCGACGTACTTCGCCGAGCAAAAACGGATGAAGGCCGAGATTCCGGCGGACGGCGAAGCGTCGCCGCTCGAGATCGGAGTCCTTCCGAGTGGAACGGTCACGGGGACGATTCGCCTTCTCACGAAACGAAACAGCTTCAATCGATCCGTGAGACTCACGCGGCCCGGCGAAACGGACGCCGCGCACTGGAGCCGCATCGACGAAAGCGGGAAGTACCGCATCCGGAGCGTAGTCCCCGGGACCTACGAAATTTCCTTCCGCGAGGAATCGCTCGTCCCGGAGAAGGTCGGCGCCCCGGCCGGGACCCCCATCGACTTCGAGACGGACATCATTCGGACGAGCGTGTCGCTCGGCGAAGTCGAGGTCGAAGCCGGCGCGACGGCGAGATTCGATCAGACGGTGGAGTAGCTGTTCCCGAGCCCGAGACCGCCTAGCGGTTCGAATCGACCGCGGCTCGGAGCCCTCCGATCGATCGCCTCGATCTCGACCCTGAACGAGGGCAACGCGGGCTATCCTCCTTTTTTTGCGGCAGTGCCGCGACCATTCAGAGAGAATCAGCCGCCCACCGAACCTGGCTTCACCCGCACGCTCGTCCACGCCACACCCGTGCCCCGCCCCTGGACCCTGATCGAATCCGTAGAGACCGACGCGGGGAAGCTCGAGCTTCTCCGACTCGACGACGAGTGGATGATTACGATCGATCGCCGCGCGCTCATGTCGAGTCGCTATCACCGCTCGGAAATCGCGCTCGCGGAGCTCGCCTGCGCTCCGCTCGCGAAGCTCGAGGCGCCTCGCGTGCTTCTCGCCGGTCTCGGTATGGGATACACGCTCCGCGCGGCGATCGATGTCTTACCCCCGAAGGCGACCGTCGTAGCCGCCGAGATCAACGCGACCGTCGCTCGCTGGAATCGCGGTCCGATCGCGCACCTCTCGGAAAACGCACTCGACGATCCGCGAGTGACGCTCGAGATCGCGGACGTCAGCGTACTCATCGAAACCGCGGCAGCCGGTGACGGAGACGGCCGCTTCGAAGCGATCGTCCTCGACCTCTACGAGGGACCGTATCCGTTGGCCGCGGGAAAACCGGACCCGCTTTTCGGACGAGGAGCGCTCGGCCGAGTGCGCAAGGCGCTTCGCCCGAACGGGTGTTTCGCGGTCTGGTCGGAAGGTCCGGTCGAAGAATTCGAGCGGCGTCTACGCGAGTGCGGCTTTCGGTTCGAGCGGAATCGTCCGAAACACAAGGGGCCTCGTCACGTCGTGTATCTCGGCTGGCCCACTCAATAGCGCGATCGGAAGCTCGAGTTGGGCCCGCCATGCCTGAGCGAGCCTTCACCGCCTAGCGCGACGATCGCAGCAGTCGGCTCACCTCCGGAGGAAGCGAGAGCTTCTCGGATTCGAACTCGCCGAGGCGGTACGAGACGTGCAAGACGACGCGGTCGTCCGGTGAATCGGGAATCTTCTCACGCCCCTTCCACAGCGTGGCTCCCTTCCGGCCGTTGAACGCTCCGGTCGAATAAATCGAATCGATTCTCACGGGGAGTCCGGTTTTCCGGGCGACGTGGACGTCATACGCGACCTCGGTCATGCCGCTGCGCAGCCCGGACACCTTTACGGCTCCACTACAACACTGCTTGAATCGCAGTGCTTCATGAACGTACACCGCGGATGCAGCCTTCGCGGGGACCTCGACGCGAACCACGCGCACCGCCGGCGGCTCGTTCGAGACGACTCGGTGATTTGCGCTCGCCGGGGAGGTCTCTACCGTCGACTCCTCCTTAGCACCGGCACGTCCGTATAGAGTTTCATACTCTTTCGGGGTCAACCATCGGACGTTCTTCGCACGCTTCCCCGTCTTCACGATGTTGGTGAGTGCATTGAGCGGAAACTCGAACAGACGATTCATCTGGAGCGCGTCGTACATCTCCCGCTCCGTGGCGAATCCGCTCGAGAGCCTCGCCCACTTTCCGCGCCGCTTGACGAGCGCGACACCACTCGGAGTGCGATACACGTCCATCGACGAAACGTACATCACCGGCCTCCCCGTCTTCGGAGCGGATCCGCGTCGCGCTTCGAACTGCAATTTCGTCGTTTCTTCCTCGATTCTCCCGATCGCCTCTGAGCGCGGAGCGAGACCGGCGCGGAAGACTGCGTCGATCTGGTAGTTCTTGCTCGCAGCCAACTTCTTGAGCGCGGTTCCCAGCACTTCGCGAGGGGAAGGCTCCTCCGCTGACGACGCGCTCAGTTCGCCGATCGCCAGAAACACGCAAGGAAGAAGACGAAGCGAAAGGCAATTGAGTCTCATCCTTTGGAACTCCGCTCAGGAAATCGCCAGGTTCCGCGCGCGCTCCAATCGCCTTCGCGTATGGAACGGAATTGGACGGTCGTACCCGGACGGACGGTCATCGGGCGGCGATACCGATTCGCCTGGGAACTGCTCGGATCGGTTCCGTCGGTAGTATAGAAGATCGTCGCATTCTGATCTTCGATCGTTCGGCGTCCAAGAAACTCCGCGCGAATTAGAAGGTCGCTGCTAGCGGCTTTGCGATTGAGGGCGTGCACCGCGAGAACGTTCGCTCCCCGCCGGAGGTAGCGTCCCCAATCGCGGCTCGAAAACTCGACCGGTGAAAATGGACTAGCCTCCGTAGCACTCGTCGCCGCAGAGCTCCACGACAACTCATCGATCGGCGGAGCGTTGGCAGAGGCGATCGCATGGCCGTTGAGGAACGCCACGAAACCGTCGTCGTATCTCGCTCTCAAGATCCAGCGCTCAACCCCAGCGACCGCCTCCTTGCTGGATAGAACAAACGGGAATCTGACGTAGACCGAGGTGTTCGATTCGCCGTTCCCGATCTCGTCCAAATCGGTCCCGATCCACTTCTCGTAGCCACTGGTTCTCTCGTAACCCACGCCTCCTCGTCCTGCCCGCCACTCGTTTCCCGCCGCGAATCCGGGGTCGCGCCAACGAGCCGCGAGATCCCCATCGGTGGGAGTCAGCACTCGGTGCGGAGAGGTTCCCCCGATCAGTACGAGATCCGAATGGGCCGGAACGGTCAGCACGAGTCGCTCCTCCACCGAATCGTCGAGGCGGGCGACTGGAGCTCTGACGTCGGGCCAGACTCCCAGACGCTTGAAGCGACCCGTCGCCATCGGTACGACCGCATTCCAGTATGCATCGACCCAAGCGAGCTCACGGAGCCATTCGACCTCCCGCCGGTACGCAGGTTTTCGTCGAGCGTCGCCCCAACGAGCCGACTCGGCGACGATCGCGCGGTCGATCTCGGCCACGCGTCGGTTCCAGCGTCGTCGGTTCCGTTCCGGCGAGAGGGTTCCTCCCGGCCGCAAGAGCTCCTCAACACGGTCGATGACGCGGCGGCGAAACCGATCGTTGCCGAGAAGCCGACCGAAGAGGAACGTCGGCGACGGCTTCGGATAGGGTTGCTCGATGCGGAACTGCCCGGACGGCCTCGCGTACGAATAAACACGTTCGAGCGAATCATTCGTGATCTCTTGATCCCAAACAAGAAACCGGAAACCTTCGCTGTCGTCTCCTCGCCGTCTGGCCGCCCACCAGTTGTGGTGCGGCCAATCCTCGGCACCGGCATAGACGTGGAGGAGTACGTAGTCGATCAGGTGCGCGACGTCGAGGTAGACCGGGAGACGCGGATCGCGTCGACCGCGTTCGTCTCGGCCTTGAATTCGGAAGTAGGCGACGTCACTCGACAAGCCCGATGTCGCGAGGTCGATCATCGTCGTCCACGCATCGAGATCTCCGGCTTCGAGCTCGACGAAGTCCTTCACGATGTCGAAGTCGCCTCGCCGACCTCCGAGGTGCTCCGCGAGAAACGCACTGTCCGGACGCTCACTCAGATTGTAGAGCCCCCAGTAGAGACCGTTTAGGAATAGGTGGACGTAGCGGCCGCGGGCCGCGAGATGTCCCATTTCTGCGTGGGTGTCACGCATCCACTGGTCGCGGAGGTACGTCGCGCGACGAGAGTGGTAGCGTTCCACGCCACGGTTCGTTCTCCCGTCTTTCGTCGTCCAGGAATCCGTAGAACTGGCCCGGAGGATCAGTTGGGTGTATTTCGATCCTCCGGGCCTAACAAAGAGGGGGAACCGTAGTGTCTTGGGTCCGTACGCGCGCCGGAAAATAATCCGGATGGAGTGCTTGAGAGTCGAGAAATGCGCCCGACTCGAGTTGCCGTGCATGCGGATTCCGGCGTTGACGCGAAACCCGCGCTGTCCCGACGGAAACACGAGCTCGATGCTCGCAGCGCGCTCCCACTCCCGCCCCCGCTGCCCCGACCGCTCATAGATTCCGGACGGCCCAAAGAGATTCTCGGGGACCGTCACGATCGAAACGCAGGGAAGTGATCTGAGCGCGTCCTTCAGTCCATATCCAGGAAGAGTGGAGTCGACGACGCTCGCATCCAGCCCGTAGTCCCCGGCGAATCGGCGCTCCCAAGTGGAAGGCAGACCCGGTGGCTGCGCGGGCTGCCGGGCGACATCCGTGGGAAAGATGAACGTTCGCGTCTCGATCGGTCCTGCGATCTCCTCGCCGCGAAACGCGGCGGCGCGAATCACCGTCGTCGATCGAATCGGAATCGCCTCGGCGAAACTCGTCGCCCGAACGGTGGGCACCGTCGCGTCCGCGGTGAACCGAATGACTAGATCCGGGCGATCACCGGCGAGCTTCAGCGCGAACGGTTCGTCGTAGAGTCCGCTTTCCTGTGAAAACCGCACGACGGAACCGCTGGACGCCGCATGGGCGCTCGTCCCCCCCACGAGCAGCGCGAGTAAGCAACGTGTCGCGGTCGGCATCAGCGACCCTTTCCCCACGAGAGTCCGGGCGCGTCGAGAGCCCCGAGCAGATTGAATCGTCCACCCAAATCGGGGTGCTCGCGTGCCGCTTCCGGATCGAACGAGACCTGAACAGAATTGCCGTCTCGCCAGACGTTGAACGCGATCTCGGCTTCCGATCTCAGGAAGGAGTCCAGCTCGGCGCGACTCGAGAATCGTCCGCCGTTGCCTCCGACTATGATGTCGCCGTTCTCGAATCCGGCTCGGGCGAGGTATCCCCCGGCGTCGTGTACCAGCACTTCGACCGTGTACGCCGGCAGATCCGGTTCGAACCGTACGACTTCGTCGCCCGAGAGATCGACCATCGTAGTTCCCTGCTCGTCGATTCTTACGAGATATCGCCCGCGCTGCAGGCGAGGAAACACGAATCGACCGTTCTCGTTCTCAGCCGACAGCCAGAATCCTTCCAGCGTTTCGTTTCCTCGAAGGGCGACACTCGCTCGAGTTCCACTCCCGACGACCGTGAGAGAATGATACTCCGGTAGGCGAAGCCGCAGCTCGTTCTCGTCACCGGGGCGAAGCTCCACGCGTTCACGGAGGACCGCGCGTTTGTCGACGGAGAGCAGCACGAAATACTCTCCGGGCGATACCGGCCCGAACTCCTGAACGCCTTCGATGCTGAGCGGATTTTTGAGGAAAGAATGACGCCACGATCGCCGGAAACGTCCTCCTCCGCGATCCTCGCCGCCGAGAAGGGTGAGTCGAACCGAGCCTCGCACCGGGCTGCGTGCGTAGTTCTCGATGATGACGCGCAGCAGCGCGGGATCGCGAAATTGAATGGAGACGGCGTCGAGCCCGGTCGCGTCGACGTGCTCTCGGCCGAACTTGGAGGATTCCGCGAACACCGTCCGATTTGCGGTACGGTCGAACTTTGGCGGAAAGAGCAACCACGTCGTTCCGTCGGGACGCGGTACGAACACCGCGGGCTGAGAGAGCTTGGCGGCTTCCAGCCAGACGCGAGGCTTAGGAAGAATTTCGCCGGCCGGATCGAGGACGGCGACCTCGAGATAGTCGTCGCTCGAGAGTGCCGGTAGTGCCAGCTCGACGTCGGTAAAACCGTTCTCGACCGTCACCGTGGAAGAATCGACGATCTCTTCGGGAAAGCGTCCGACGCCCACCGCGTACTCTCCCGGCGGCAGATCCTTGAACCAGAATCTGAACTCGGGCCGACTCGCAGTCGTTCGAGCTCCCGTCCGTGCCAGTTCTTCTGCATCCGCTCGGCCACCGGACGACGCGGGCGAGGCGTAGACGTGGATCGTTCGCGGCGCTTCGCCGGCCGGCACGAGCACCCGACCGGCGATTCCCGTGCGGGCCTCGAGCTCGAGCAAGAGCGGCTCGTTCTGGTCGCCGCCGAGAATCGTCCGGTACTGCGGTTCTGACATATGGGTTCTTTCGGATCCGAAGAACGCCCGAAATCGATAGTCGCCGGGGCTCAACGAGAACGTCGTCTTCTCCGGATACCAAACCCATGCATCGGTGCGATTTCCTTTTCGCACCTGAACTCGCGCGACGTCCGGCTCTCTTCCACCCGCGAAGCGGACGTTCACGGTGACCCGCGAGGTCAGAGTTCCGCGCAGCTCCACCACGTCCCCCGCGCGAACGTTTCGTCGTTCTGAGCCCTCGGCGCTGTCGAACGTCCAGCCTTCGAGCGAGGCGGAAACGTTGTAGAGAACGGACCGACGGACGCCCTCGAGTGCGAACCAACCGTTCTCGTCCGCAACCGCGACGACCCGTTCACGCTCGCTGCTGCGATGGGACTCGATGACAGCGATGACACTCGCGAAGAGTTTGTCGTCCTCGGATAGCTCTTCGAACGATGGGGCCGCGGTGATCGCGATCGGGAGCGCTTCGATGCGGACGCCGGGAATGGGCTCGCCGGAACGACCGATCACCGAACCGTGAATTGTTCCGTTCGCAGGCGAAGCGAGCTCACCTCGGTGGCCGGTCTCGAATCGATCGAGAGCCGCGCGCAGTTGAGTTCGCGCGTCGTCGAGGCTGCCGGCAGGGTTTGATGAGATCGAACTGCCGGCGCCGGACACTCGGCCCGCGGCGCCTCGGTGTCCGGCGGCCGCAGTTTCGCCATCCGCCAGTGCTTCGGCCGCGTTAGCGGAGCTCACCAGGGGATCTCCGTTCGCTTCCCACCCGTCCGAACTGCTTGAACTCGTCAGCGTCCCAATCGAAACGCCCACGGCGAGGATCGCGAGACTCAACCCGGTCGCGACGGCAAGCTTTTGGCTCATGATCAAACCTCCTGCAGTCCAAAGATTCCCGGTCGATCCGGCGTTCGACGCCGCCGCGGCCGTCGCGGCCGATGCACTCGCCGGCGCGATCGCGTGGACTCCGGCTCCGGTGAGCGGAAGCAGGAGCCCGACCCAGGTCCCACGATCTCCCCCGTGACGCGCGTCGAGTCGACGGCGAACCACTTCGAGCCCTCGAGCGATGCGCGAGCAGACGGTCGAGTAAGGGACAGATTGTCGATCGGCGATCTCCTTGGCCGTCATTTCCTCGAAGAAGCGCATGAGGAGCGTCGAGCGAACGGGCTCGTCGAGCTCGAGGACCACGTCGACGATCCGGCGGTGCAGTTCCGTTCGCTCGACGAGTTCGTCGGGAGCCAGACCGCGGCTCGACTCGGGCTTCGCCGCTGCGTGTTCCCGCCGTGTACGACGAACGTCGTCGCGGTGCGTGCGATACGCGAAATTCCGGATCACGCGGCGGAGCCATCCGGCGACACCGACTCCCGTGGGCGGACGCTCGACCGCCGCGAGCCACGTCTCCTGGACGAGGTCGTCGGCGCGAGAATCGTCGAGGACCAAGCTGCGGGCGAAAGCTCGCATCCAGTGCGCATGCTCAAGAAGCTGCTGGGGATCGACCGGGGACGGCTGCTGGCTCATGGTTTCCTCTACCTAAGAAACTCCGCCGCGCTTCTCGGTTACGATGCAAATTTGGAACGTACACTCTCGCGCTCGGAGGAGAGCTTTCGTTACATTCACACGGCGACTGTCGATGCGCCACGCGGGCGGAGTCGAGATCTTCGACGACGGGCGGTGTCCCGGACGATGAATCCCGCGGGAGCGGGAGAATACGCAAGAAAGCGACGCGTCAAACGAGGATCCTTCGACGGCAGGTTGAGGTCCGGCGAGAGGCCTGGAGATGTTAGGATCCGTCGTTGGAATGCTGCACGGCCTCGAACCGAGGCGTCCGCCGAAAGTCGTCCGCCGAAAGTAGAGTGAAGGCGAATCGACCCGCGCGCGAGCTTCGGCTCGTGACGTACAACATGCATAAGGGGATCGGCGGCGTCGATCGACGCTATCGCCCGGAGCGCATCGTCGAGGTGCTCGCGCGGTCGCGTCCGGATCTCGTGTTTCTCCAGGAAGTCGACGAAGGCGTGCCTCGCTCACGACGCCATCGACAGGTCGATCTCGTCGGCGACGCTCTCGGCATGCAGTATCGCGCGTTCTTTCCGAACGTGAAGCTGACGCGCGGCCACTACGGAAACGCGCTCCTCAGCCGGCTGCCTCTCGACCACGCCGAGAACATCGATCTCACGATCCCGCTCAAGAAAGCTCGAAGCGCGCTCCACGCGCGTCTCAGTGTAAAGCTCGGCACGCGCCGCCGCCGGCTCTGGCTCTTCAACGTTCATCTCGGTCTCGCCGCTTTCGAGCGGCGGCATCAGCTTCGCCGACTGCTCGCGTGGCAGCGAAAGCACCACTTGAAGAAATCGACGGGAGCGATCGTCGCCGGCGACTTCAACGACGTGTGGGGAACGCTCGGCGCGCGGATCCTCGAACCGGCCGGCTATTCCGGCACGAATCGGAACATCCGGACCTTTCCCGCGGTTCGACCTCTGCGCCCGCTCGACCGTGCGTTCGTGCGGGGCCCGATCGAAATTGCGGGTGCGCATCGGGAGAGCACGCGATCCGCGCGCGAGGCGTCGGATCATGTTCCGCTCGTCGTCGACGTTCGCCTTTGATCCGTCGACTCGACGGAATCCGCGTCCGGTTGCAGGCGAAGGTTTGTTTCCGTCGGATCGGGGTTGATATCCTATCGGCGCGGCGCGGATTTCGAATCGCTGTCGCGGTGTCCGCTGTCCACGCCTCAACCCAATGAGCGACAAAAGCCATGCATTCGCACGCATCTCTGAGTCCCACTCGCCTCTCCTTGATCTTGACGGTCGCTGCGCTCGTGAACGGTCGCGCGCTCGCCGAGGACGCCCGGGCGCAGACCGTCACCGAGGGTTTGCTGGCTCCGTTTCTCGGTGAAGCGAAGTTTGCTTCACAACAGGTTTTCGAAGGCGAACGATTCCCCAATGTCGTCGTCGCGACCGATGGGACGGTGATCGTCACCTGGGGAAACAAGAGCTACCAGGTACGCCGCAGCGAGGACGGCGGCAAGACCTGGGGCGACATCGTCAAGATCGCCGACCCCGGCTTCCACGGCGGCGGCGTGACGGTAGACGAAAGGAGCGGAGACATCCTCGCGTTTGTCGAGAAGCATCACCCACCGGCGCCGCTTACCGTCTACCGGAGCAAGGATCACGGCAAGACATGGACCGCCGAGGAAACCGTGATCAAGAAGAACAGCCTCGGCCACTTGCCGTCGATGCACATGAACGAGCACGGCATCACGCTCCGTCACGGGCCTCACGCCGGTAGGCTCGTCCGGCCTACGCGCTACTACGCGGGCGGCAACAACCGAAACGAATGGCCGAGGCACTACACGAACGCTGCGTTCAGCGACGACGGTGGCAGGACCTGGCAGACGAGCGAGCCATTCCCCGAGAACGGCACCGGAGAGGCGACGATCGCGGAGTTGACGGACGGTCGCCTCTACTACAACTCGCGCGTTCATTGGCCGGAGAACGAACGACCCACTCGCCGGCGCGAGGCGTGGAGCCGAGATGGCGGGAAGACCTGGACGGACAAGAAGATCATCGACGCACTTCCGGACGGTCGGCAAGACCGCGCTTACGGGTGCATGGGAGGTCTCGTGCGGCTACCCGTCACCGGGAAGGACGTACTGATCTTCAGCAATCTCGACACGCCGCGCGACCGGCGCGAACGCGTCACCGTCTGGGCGAGCTTCGACGGCGGATCGACCTGGCCGATCAAGCGACTCGTCCACGACGGACCGAGCGGTTATTCCTCGCTCAACGCGGGGCGTCCGGGAACGCCGAGTGAGGGTTGGATCTACCTTCAGTACGAGGGCGGACCAGGTGGCGGCTCGCAACTCGCCCGGTTCAACCTGGCTTGGATCCTGGCCGGCGAATCGACCGGAGACGGCGCGACGCCCGAGTGGGCCCCGCGAGCAAAGGTTCCCGCTTCCAACTGAGTTTCGCTGCGTGGGGCGATCGGCCGCTCCGCGGCGGGAACGAGCGCGGGAGGCGCGAATTCGAGAGGCTCGCCGAATTCCGGCAATCCCCGTCGTCTCCGCGCCTCCCGCCCACCGGCTCGCGAGCTGAGTTAGCCCGAGGAGTCTCCTCGGAGTCGGTCGAGAGTCCGTCGATCACTCTTCCTCTTCGAGCTCGAAAAGGACCTCCTCCGTGATCGTCCGGTTTCCGCCGGCCTCCTCTGCGATCACTTCGGCCTTCATTTCGACGAGCATCTCCGCCGCCTCGTACGCTTCGACGAGCGCGACGAACTCCGGCCCGACCGTCATCGACTTGATCCCAGCGGGAAACTCGACTCGGTGGACGAAGACGAGCTCTTCGCCGTCTTCCTCAGCAACGACTTCGAGGAGCGCCTCGTAGAGCACGACTTCGGCTCCGCCCCCTGGAACCGACCATTCGATCGTCGGGTAGTTCTCCGCGTCGATCACGGGCGCGTTCGGAAGCTCATGCGTGAGCACCGCCGTACCGATGAGAGTGTCGCCCTCGATCGTCTCGCCCTCGAAGACATACTCGCCTTCTGGGAACTTTGCGAAGAACGCCGCCATATCCTCGGCGAGGTTGTCCTCGTCGAGCGGCGGTTCGGCGCTCTCGGTGAACACCTCCGTGCTCCCGATCTCGTTCAGACCCTCGTCGTTTTCCACCTCGAAGATCGTTCCGTCGGGACCGGTGACCTCGACTTCTTCCCACGCATCGGCGTCGAAGAAGAGGTGGAGTCCGAGATCCTTGTCGGTCGAATTGAACTCGAAAAAGATCTCCGCCTTGGAGAACTCGAGGATCTCCCCCTCATCGTGTGGGTGGGGTCTATGGCGACGAGCCGACGTGTCGGACACCGATGGACCGACCATCATCGCGAGAGCGGCGACGGCCACGAGTGAGAGAATGTAGCGGGATTTCGCCATGGTTTGATCTCCTGTTCGCGTACTAAACGGTAGAGGGTAGAGAGGACGCGTGATTCGTCGGGAGGTGGCGCCGTGAGGATCTGTCCGAGTCGATGCGTCGCGGGGATACCCTCGAGCCTCCTTCGAACCATGCGCGCCGGCGACGAACTGCCGCCGAAGCACATCTCGACGCTACCGCGCTTCGATTGGAGGCGGATTAGACCGCGGTGAATCGGGCCTAATCTCCCGACGCGGAGCGCGGCAAGTCGCTTCGCGCGAGACACTCGTCTCACGAATGCGGTCTCCGTGGCTCCCTCGCGTTAACTCTGAACGATCGTTCGGGTAGGCTGACACGCGAGTCTGGGAGCTCGCCTCCCGCGAATCGTTCGCTTCCCACGGACGACGGAACGCCGCGATGACACACTCGACACTCCTCGGGCGCCGCACTTGTCTACGGCTGTTGGGCGGATCCGCGCTAGCGTTTGGAGCCTGGGGATGCCGCGCGGTTCGTCCGAGGTTCGACTTCAGCGACCGCGAACCGAAGCGAGTCGCGGCGATCATCACCGCGTACCGGAGGGGACTCCATGCGGACGTCCTCGTCGGAAAGATCCTCGACGGCTGGAAGCAAGACGGCGGCCCGGGACCGAACCTAGAGCTTGCTTCGATGTACGTCGATCAGTTTCCGAACGGCGACCTGGCGCGCCCGATGGCGGAGAAGCACGGCGTACCGATCTTCCCGACGATCGAGGGCGCGGTCACACTCGGAACGGATGGAATCCCCATCGATGGCGTGCTCTCGATCGGCGAACACGGCGACTACCCGTGGAACGAAGAAGGGCAGCATCTCTATCCACGCCGGAGATTCTTCTCCGCGATCGCGAACGCGTTCGAGAAGCATGGACGATCCGTCCCGGTGTTCAACGATAAGCACCTCGGGCCGGTCTGGACGGATGCGCGGTGGATGTACGACCGTGCCGCGAAGCTCGACGTTCCGTTCATGGCGGGTTCGTCGATCCCTCTCACCTACCGGAGTCCGGA
Organism: Planctomycetota bacterium; assembly: GCA_965223845.1. Lineage (GTDB taxonomy): Bacteria > Planctomycetota > UBA8108 > UBA8108 > SXIK01 > CBDCXR01. The sequence goes on from CBDCXR010000004.1 coordinate 3,111,263, forward strand.
TCTCGACCTCCCCCTCGGCACGGAGATCGAGGCGATGGTCGGACTGGGATACTCGGGTCTCGACATCTACGGCTTCCACGCGCTCGAGGCATTCCAATGCGTCGCCGAACGACGCCGCGGCGCCGAGTCGGGTGTCCACACCGTCCAGTGCCTCCAGGGGAACGCGATGTGGAAGGCGATCGATGACGGCATCGTACGACGCGATGTGTTCGAGGCCGCCGTCGCCGCCGCACCGACCGCATCGGGTGTCGAACCGCGTACCCTCACGGGAGACAACGTCGCACTCTTCCTCTTCGAGTATGTCGACGGACTCGTCGGAAGCGTGTTCATGCTTCCCGGCTACGCTCAGCTGAGCGCAGTCGCCGTGCAGATTCGCGGTGAAGCCGCGCCGCGTGCGTGCTCCTTCGCCGAACGTCGCGAGCCGGCGTATCCGCATTTCGCGTTTCTCTTGAAGGCGATCGAACGCATGATCCACACGGGCGAGCCGGCGTATCCCGTCGAGCGGACACTCCTCACGTCCGGCGTTCTCGACCGCGCGCTGACGTCGAAGTTCGAAGGGTCGAGGAAGCTCGCAACGCCCGAGCTCGCGATCCGCTACGAGCCGGTGGCCTACCCGCACGCGCCGCTTCCTGCGCTCGTACCGGAGCTCGCGGAGCGCTCGGCCTGACATGGCTCGATCGAGCGATACTCCGCGGCACCGCGTCCTCGTCATCGGTACGGGCTCCATCGGCGAGCGGCACGTTCGGTGCTTCTTGGAAACCTCGCGGGCGGACGTCTCGATCTGCGAACGCAACCGGGAGCTCGCCGCGACGGTCGCTCGTCGCTACGGACTCGAGGGAGCGTGGAGCGATTTCGACGAAGCGCTCGAGCACGAGCACGATGCGGCGGTCATCTGTACGCCGGCGGACGGACACGTCGCGATCGCGCGACGACTCGTTGCACGGGGCATCCACGTTCTCGTCGAGAAGCCGCTCTCGACAGCTCTCGACGGAACGGAGGAGCTGAGCCGAGAGGCCGAGTCCTCGCGTGTGACCGTCGCGGTCGCCTACGTCTACCGGGCGAATCCCGTACTCGCCGCGATGCGGGACGCGATTCTGGGGGGACGATTCGGCGCCCCGCTCGAAGTCGTCGTCCAGAGCGGACAGCACTTCCCGACCTATCGCCCCGCGTACCGCGAGATCTACTACCGCGACCGCGCACGCGGCGGAGGCGCGATTCAGGACGCGCTCACGCACTTGATCAACGCGGCCGAGTGGATCGTCGGGCCCGCGACCGAAGTTGTTGCCGACGCCGCCCGGCTCCAGCTCGAAGGCGTCGCCGTCGAGGACACGGTCCACGCGCTCGCGCGCCACGGAGACGTTCTCGCGAGCTACTCTCTCAACCAGCACCAAGCGCCGAACGAAACGACTCTCACCGTCGTCTGCGAGCGCGGAACCTGTCGATGGGACGCGCACGAGAATCGGTGGCGGAGTGCGGTGACACCCGGCGAACCGTGGACCATCGAGCTCGCCGGCGACGGGGAGCGCGATGAAGTCTTCGTTCGGCAGGCGAACGCGTTCCTCGACGTCCTAAGCGGAGCGAGCGATCCGCTCTGCTCGCTTCGAGACGGCGTTCAGACGCTGAGGGTCAATCTCGCTCTCCTCCGATCTCTCGACGACGATGGCCGCTTCCTCCGCACCGACGCTTGAAACGACGTCTCGCGATCGATCGAGCCCAGCGACCCGCGAACGAGGAGTTTCGCCTCGCGACGCGAGCCGCCCGATTCCATCAGCGAAAGCGAATCGCGTAGAGATCGGCGTCGCGGAGCACGAAACGCAATCGGATCGGCTTCCCACGGAGCCGACTGACGTCCGTTCCGCCCGCCCAGACGGCCGGGCGCTCGATCCAGTCACCGATCAACTCGCGGCTGTCTTCGAGACGAAAGCCCGGAATCGGGACGCCGCTCGCGTCTTGGATCTCGACGCGAACGGATCCGGCAGCACTGGTCGCGTAGTTGAGGACGAGCTCTTGCACCGGAAACGCGCTTCCTGGTGGCAGCGAGGCGTCCTCGCCCCCTAAGGAGTTGTCGAGCCGGCCGCCGTCGTCGCCTTCCATAGAGAGGAGCACGCCGGCCGTCGCGGACGCTTGGATCGCCGTCGCCCCGCGCTCGGCGAGAGCAGCGATTTCTTCCGCTGAAAGCGCGCGCGAAAGGACCAGGACGTCGTCGACGAGACCGAGAAGGGGCTCGTTCTCCCGATCGGTAGGCGCGTAGTCCTCCCCGAGGAGAAGATTCCCGAGGCGAAGCGACACCTCTTCCGTCTTCTCCTCTCCTCCGCCGCCGACCTTCTTGCCGTCGAAGTAGATGGCAGCGACGCCGTCCCTCCATGTGAGCGCGAGGTGGTGCGTCTTCCCGTCGTTCCAGCTCCCCACGTCCTCGAGCTTCGCTCCGACGCGCTTCCCGTTCCAAAAGAAACGGATGCTCTCGTCGTTGTCGATCGCACCCCCCGAGTTGAAATCGAAGATGAGCTCGCCCGGCGCAGTCGAACCGCCGTCGTACGCGGAGAAGAGGCGCCGATGGCCCGGCGGAATGTCGCGGAGATGCGCGGAAAGAGTGAACGCGCGCCCGAGCTCCTGTGTCCCCGGAAGCTCGATCGTCGCCGGCGAACGGAACCGGAGTGAGTGACTACCGTCTAGAGCACCGTCGCCTTCGCGTCCGACCGGAGATGCCTTAGCGGACGACTCGCGCCACTTCCCTCGCCTGGCCTCCGTCTCTTCTTCCGGCGCCGCCGAGAAGACGAGCGGCTTCGTCCGCAACTCTCCCCCCGCGTACGAACCGTTTACGGAAACGAAACCGTCGACTCGCAGCGAGTAGCGATCGATTCGCGCCGTCGGCTGACCGTAGTTCTTCTGGACCCAAATCGAGACTCGGCCGTCCCCCGTCGGCAGGATCCCGAGCGCCGGGTAGTTCGTGCGCGAGACCCAGTTCTCGACTCCCTGCCCCGGGCGGATGAAGGACTCGAGAAACATCCGCGAGTAGCGCGTCCCACCACGACTCGAGAGCAGAACGGCGTCGGAGATGTCTCCGAAGTAGCCCGGATCGACGTCGATCGCGCGCGCCTCTTCGGCCGAAAGTACGCGGCGGCCGGGCCAGAAGCGGGCCGCCACCGCAAGATAGATGTGCGGAGCGCGGTAGTAGGGATGCGTCTGGTTCGTGTAGAGGTGCTCCCAGGGCGTATCGCCGAAGCTCATCTCCTGCGGCTCGTCCCACTCGAGAAAGTCCTTCGACGTCGTCCGGCTCACGCTGCGGTATCCGCCCCAGGCGCCCGGCCCCGTCCACGTCCGGAAATAGCAGACGTAGACGCCTTCCGACTCCGACCAAAACGGAACGTTTTGAGAATCGAAGGCGCCCTTCGTGATCACCGGTTCGTCCGCGATCTGCCGCCAGCGGATGCCGTCGGGCGACGCGAACGCGAGCAGTCCGGGACCGGCGCCTCCGAGCGCCTTGTACCTCGCCGAAGGCTCGGCCGCTGGATTTCGATCGATAAACGGCGAGAAATTGTGGGACGCGGGAGCGAAGCCCTTGAGGACGATGTTGTTCGACTTCGAGCCGTTCACCTCGAAGAGCCCGAGGTGCGGTTTCATCCAGACGAGTCCGTCCTTGCTCTCCGCGTAGCAAGTGCTTTCGACCGACGAACCGTCCGCTCCGGCAGACGGAAGCCCGCGATAGTACATGCGGAATCGATCGGTGTCGCGAAGAACGGTGACGTACCCGCTGAATCGACCTTCCCACGGGTGGTAAAAAGCGAGGGCCTCGCCCTCGTACCGCGGATGGTGGAGACGCACGCGTGCGCCTTCGAGCTCGTCGATGAGAACATCGTCGACGAAGAGCTCGAGATGCGAACCGACGTCGACCGGTGCTTCCGCCGGCGCGGTGGGGCCGCCCCCATCGTCACGGAAGGCCACGCAGGCTACGGAAACCAGCGACACGAAAGGAAAAGCGAGTAGAGCGCGACTCATCATGCTCCGAAGGATACTCGATCTACGCCTCGGATCATCGGTTTCCCTTCCGCACCCTCCTTCGTGTCTTTCGCGGTACCGCTCTCTTGGCGCAGGGAATCGAGGCGAGTCTACGCGCTCGCGGAATCGGACGAATCCGAAGGCTTGTCGGACTCCTTCGGCTCCTTCGTATTCTTCGCCTCCAAGCGACCGGAGAACTCCCGCGATCCGGATCGGTCGCCGAATTCGAACTTGACCGTGCCCTTCACGGTTCCCTTGCTCAGCTTGCCCTCGAAATGAAACCGGAAGCTGCCGCGATCGGTGTCGCCGGAGAGCTCGAACGAAAGAACACCGTCCTTCACCTGAACGTTCTTCGCTTCGCGCTTGCCGTACGCGCTTTCGTACTCGCCGCGGAGCTTGTCGCCGTCGGCGGTGATCGCGAGCTTCGACTTCATCGTTTCGCCGTTCTCACGCTGGCTCTCGAGATGCCAGACTCCGACCACGGTTTCCTTGGCCGTCTCTCGCCGCCCCACGAATTTGGCCGTCCCCTCGTTACCGCCGAAATCGTAGGAAACCGTACCCGCGATGACGTTTCCGCGAACCGTGCCGGCGTACTTCACCCGGAACTCGTCCCCGCTATCCGTTTCGCCGGAAAACGCAAACGAGAGTTCGGTTCCGCTCAGCATCACCGTCTCGATCTCGCGCTCGGAACGCGGTCCGGTATACTGTCCCTTCAGGCGATCGCCGGCGAGGGAGATCTTGAGCCGCGTTTTGATCTTCTCGCCCTCGCCACGCGCGATCTCGAAGTTCCACACGCCGACGACGTCCTTCGGCGCAACCTTCCGCTTGGCGTGCCAGTCGAGCGTTCTGGTCTGACCGTTGCGGCGGGTAAACTCGATCGTCCCCTTGATTCCGTCCGCCGCGATCGTGCCGCGATACTCGGACTTGAATCGGCGGTCGCCGAATTGACGTGTGATCGCGAACGAGATCTTGTCCCCCTCGAGCGTGAGCTCCTCGACGGCGGATTCTCCGCGGCGGGTGCTGTACGTCCCCGCGAGCTTGCCGTCGCGAGAGTGGAGCGTGAGCGTACTCGTAAACACGCGATCTCCGCGGGTTCGCTCCCACGTGTACGTTCCCGTCGGGTCGAGCCCAGACGAGCTCCCCGGTGCGTCGCTGGCCTCGTCGGCGACGAGAGGAGACAGTCCGAACGCGAAAACCACCCAACACCATCGGCTACTCTCGATGCGATTCATGCGAACCTCTCCTATCGAGGCGGGTAGCGGGAACTCAACCTCGAGTGGGGCTCACTAGTGATGGAGCTCCTCTCGAGCCAACGCGATTCTCGTCGCGAACGATCCAGTGCAGATCGAACCGTGCCCGTTCAGTCTGATCCGGCGAAGGCGCGATTGCGAGAACTTCGCGCCGGGATTCTCCCGTCTCCAGTGTCCGCGATCGAATCCCGGCGAAGCAGCAGCGGTTGGCGCTGGTAGCGCCCCGCGAGATCGGTCATGCTCGCTGGCGGGGTACTGGCCGGTCGCCGGGAGCAAGTGCTTGTCCGGCGAACTCGGCCTCGGCTGAATCGCCGAGGCGTTGATTCATGAGTCCGGTTCGAAGGCGAACCATTTCTGTTCTATCGCTTGGTGCCGTTGCCGTCGGCGTGGTGCTGATTCTCTGGCCGCGCGTTCAGGAATCGCTCGCACTTCGCCGCTTGGAGTCTGATCACGCGGAGACTCGACACGCGGCCGCCCGTTGGCTTGGAGGCCACAAGTCCAAACGCGCGATCCGGCCGCTCCTCGATCTCGCGGCAGACGACTCGAGGGATCCGCATTCGTCGCTGCCCGACGACCACTACGCGAGAGTTGCGCTCCGAGCGATCGGGCCGGATTCCCTGCGCGTATTCCTCCAGACCTGCCGCTCGAACCCGTATTCTGGAGCTCGGTCGCTCGAAGACTTGCCAAAACCCTTCGTCGACTTTTACGTCGTCGGTTGGATTCTCGTAGACGACTTGGGGAGAGAATCGATCCCCGTTCTCTATGAATCCCTTTCCTACGATTCCGGCTGCGTACGATATTTTGCTCTCACCGCACTTCAGTCGTTCCGGGACGAACGCTTCGACTTCGACGCCATGGTCGCATTGATCGCACCCATCCTTCACGACGATCGTTGGAATGGACTCCAGGAGTCTGCGGTAAGAATGCTCTGCCGAATGGGAGAACACGCGGGATCCGATCAGCACCAGGACAGGATCTTGAAACTGATCACGAAACTGCTCGAAACGAGGGATCCGTTTCTGCGGAACGCAGTGGTCGAGTGCCTTGGAACATTCGGTCGGCGGGCGGAATCGGTCGTCCCCTTCGTGGTGAACTGGGCGCTGGAGACGCGCGAGTCACAACCCGGTTTCTACGAGACCGCGTTCGAGTGCCTCGCGCGGATCGGAATCCCCGCGCTCGACTACGTAAGAAGGCGAAGTGAAACATCGGCAGGTGAGAGTCGAGTCGAGGACCTTTATCTCGCCCTCGAAGACGCGGTTTCACGAAGGTGATGTTCGCTACGACGCTTTCCACTCGGCGTGGTTTGTAAGAGCTGGAGTTCGCGCGTTCGAGACGACACAACGACTCTGGCGGCTGCGAGCTTCACGACAAATCGGAGAACGGGAAAGAATCGGTCGGGCTCGATCACCAGGTCGTCCCCGCCGGCCCTTTTGAACTAGGAGGCCTCCCGTGACGAAGACACTCGCGCGAGTCGCAGCACTCGCATTGGTTTCGATCGGCGGCGTCTCGGCCGGCGAAGAGCGCGCGAGCCCCGCCGCGCCCGACTCCGTCCAATTCTCGGTCCGCTCCGTGCGAACGGGCGATTGGTCGAATGCGTCCACGTGGAGCCCGGCCCGGGTTCCGGGGAGCGGTGATCGTGTCCTCGTCGCCGGTGGGACGACCGTCCGCTACGACGTGACGAGCTCTGCCGTGCTCCGCCTCGTCCAGGTCGTCGGAGTGCTCGAGTTCGCGCGCGATCGAGACACCGAACTGAACGTCGGCCTCCTCAAGATCCAAAACAGCGACGCGTGTCGCGAGAACGGGTTCGCCTGCGATTTCCACGGCGTGAACGAAGCCGGCGAGCCGCAGATCGGTCCCTCGAGCCGCCGACCGGCGCTCATCGTCGGCACTCCCGAGAATCCGATTCCACCCGATCGCACAGCGAAGATTCGGCTCCACTTCGTAGAGGGCATGAACGCCGACGACGCTCCCGCTCTCGCGTGCTGCTCCGCGCGAATGGAGCTCCACGGTGCACCTCTCCGTCGCACGTGGACGAAGCTCGACCGGGACGTCCAGCCGGGGGCATCGAGGGTCCGGGTCGCCGCTGACGTCAGCGACTGGCGCGTCGGCGACGAGGTGATCGTCACGGGAACCCATCGGAGCGACGGTTTCGGGTCGTTTCGACCCGGCGCGCGGAGAGAGAGGAAAGCTCAAACGGAACGCCGCCGCGTCGCCACCGTCGACGGCACCGAGCTCGTGCTCGATGCTCCGCTCAAATTCGAGCACTCCGGAAGCGGCGAGTTCCGGAGCGAAGTCGCAAACCTCTCTCGCAGCGTCGTCGTCGAAAGCGCGGATCCGAACGGGGTGCGCGGCCACACGGTCTACCACCGATTCAGTCGCGGCAGCGTGAGCTACGCACGCTTCGCTCACCTCGGGAAGGAAGGCGTCCTCGGACGCTACGCGATTCACTTTCACGTCGTCGGCGACACGATGCGCGGGAGCAGTGTCGTCGGCGCGGCGATCGTCGATTCCCACAATCGCTGGATCACGGTTCACGGGACGGACTATCTCATCGTCCGCGACTGCGTGGGGTACGGAAGCGTCGGCCACGGCTTCTTCCTCGAAGACGGGTCGGAGGTCTACAACCTGTTCGAGCGGAATCTCGGCGTCCACGCCTACCGCGGCGAGAGGCTCCCGAAGCAGGTCCTCGGGTTCGATCCGAACGATGGCGCCGCGTTCTGGTGGGCGAACGGGCGCAACACGTTCGTGCGAAACGTCGCGGTCGAGAACGACGAGTACGGCTTCCGCTACGACATGCAGAAAACGTCGCGTTTCGACTCGGAGATCTTTGTCGCACACCCGAGCGGAGGAACGCAGCGCGTCGACGTGCGCACGATCCCGATCTGGCGCTTCGAGGACAATGAGGCGCACGGAAACTTCGCGGGCATGGTGGTCGCGGCGAACGGGGGCCGTCAGCCCGACGCGCCGATCCGAGACGCCGGGATGCTCCGGCGCATCCGATCGATCGATTGGACGGGTCCCGATCGCCGCCATCCGCACGTCATCCGCGGCTTCAAGATCTGGGAAAGCCACTACGCGTTTCGCCCACAGAGCCCGTCGATGCTCATGGAAGGAATCCGAATCGATCGGGCCGCGTACGGGATTTACCGCCCCGCGTTCGACAACCACGTCTACCGCCAGCTCCGAATGTCTCGCGTGGGACCGGAGCCGTTCAATCGCGGGATGGACGACGCGAGCGCTCAGTTCGGATCGATCACCGTCGACGGCTTCGTGATCGACGACCTCGGCCGCGGCAACGATCGCCATCCGTACGTCCACATGACGGACAATGCTCTCGCGGCCGGCGCAGAGTGTCACTTCCGCGGCATCGAGATCAAATCCGCCGCTGGTAAGCGCCCCCTTTTCAACCGCGGCGGCAGCGTCCGCGCTGATCCTTTCGTCGAGCGGGGAGTCCCCTACTACGTTCACGACCACTTCGGACCGGGACGCGACGCGCGCATAGTGAGCGCGAAAGCAGTGGATCTTCTCGCGGATGGGAAGGCGTACCGTGAGGAGCGCCCGCTCACCGGAGACGAGTCGCGCATCGCGGAGGTTGGGGACGTCGAGTGGCCCGAGCTCCTCGATCCGGTCGACGACCTGCCGCCGGCGACGGTCATCACGTCGACTGCGCGCGAAGGGAGTCGGCTTCGCGTTCGCGGCGTTTCTCACGACAACGGCGAGATCACATCGGTCGTCGTGAGCGGATCGCGAGCGAAGCTGAGCGCGAAGGGGGGAGGAATCTATGATTGGATCGCGACGATCGACGTTCCTTCCTCCGGTGCCGTCGTCGCTCGCGCGACCGACAAGGCCGGCAACGTCGAGCAGACGCCCCACCGCGTCGATACGCCGCTACTCGCGAGCGCGAACGCCGGAACGAAGATTCGCGTCGCCGCGATTTCGTTCGTCCCGAAGAAATTCGGCCTCGACGAGAACGCCGACACCCTCGAGCGAGCGTACCGCGATGCCGCCGCCGGTGGCGCACAGCTCGCCGTTGCGCCGGAAGGGGCACTCGACGGCTACGTCGTGAACGAGATCATCGCGGGCGACGAGCCGAGCGCGCGGATGAACGAAGTCGCGATCGCGCTCGACGGTCCGGTGATCCGGCGCTTCCGGACTCTTGCGCGCGAGCTCGCGATGTGCCTCGTTTTCGGCTTCGCCGAGCGGGAGAACGGAGACGTCTTCAACTGCGCCGTCTTCATCGACGATCGCGGGAAAATCCGCGGCAAGTACCACAAGATGCAGTTCGCCGAAGGCTACGATTCCGCGTGGTGGTTCAATCGACTCGGGCGCCGGAGTCGGTCGTTCGAGACTCCGTTTGGGCGCTGCGGCATTCTCATCTGCAACGACCGCTGGAACCCCGATCTCGCGCGAATTCCGGTTCTCGACGGCGCGCGTTTCTTAATCGTTCCCGCCTTCGGGTCGCGGGCGAAGACCCAGGACGACGCGGTGCTGAGCCGCGCGCGCGAGAACGACGTCCCGATCGTCGAAGCGAACGTCGGGGTCGGACTCGTGATCGATGGCGGTGAAATCCAGAGCGTCGCTCGCGACGAGGTCGCTATTGTGCACGGCGAAATCACTGTGCCGCCTCCGACAGCGAGTCGACCCGGAGAGCGCGACGGGGTCGAACGGAAATTTCTCGATTGGCGGCGCGGCGAGATGGAGCGTCGGCTCGCAAAAACGATGGACCGCATTCGCGAGAAGCGCAGCAAAGCCGCGAGCGAAGCGAAGGCGCGCTCGGCGTCAAATTAGCTCGTCGATCGGATCGCGGTGATCGAGTAGGTACTGCGGGCGTCCGCTGTGATCCTCGAGCGTCGCCGTGTGCGTGTCGATGCCGAGACGATCGTACAGGGTCGCGAACACGTTCTGATAGTGGACGGGTCGGTCCTTCGGCTCCTCGGCGTAGCGATTCGTTGAGCCGATCACCTGTCCGGTGCGCATTCCGCCGCCCGCGAGGATCGCGCACGAGGCCCGCGGCCAGTGGTCACGTCCCCCACCCTTGTTGATCTTCGGCGTGCGGCCGAACTCGCCCCACGCGATTACGCTCACGTCCTTCTCGAGTCCGCGGTCGTGCAAATCCTGGACGAGGGCGGTGAGCCCTTGATCGAGCTTCGCCATCTGAATCGGAAGTCGCGTGAAGTTCGCGCCGTGGCGATCCCAGCTTCCGAACGAGAGCGTCACACAGCGCACTCCCGCTTCGACGAGACGGCGCGCCATGAGGAACTGATCCATCCAATGCGGCCCCGCGTCCTCGCCGAAGGCCGGCGACGCGCTCCCGCGGCCGTAGCGGTCGCGGATCCGCGGATCCTCCCGCTCGAGGTCCATCGCCTCGACGAGGCGGCTCGACGTGAGCACTTCGAACGCGCGCTGGCGATAGATCCCGGCCGTCTCTACGTTTTCACTGACGTCGAGACGACGGCGAAATTGATCGAGGCTCGCGAGGAGCTGCTTCCGATCGCCCAGTCGGTCGAGCGTGACGCCCTGGAGCGTCATGTCGTCCATACCTTGGCTCTGAGGCTGGAACGGCGCGTGCGCCGCGCCAAGAAAACCCGGAAGCCCGGGATTCGAGTACGGCGCGTGACGCGTCTTGATGGTCAGCCCGACGAACGGCGGTACGCTGCGATCGACCGGGCCGTAGATCTTCGAGAGCGCCGATCCGAGGGACGGCATCCCCGATTGATTCTTCCCGCGGCCGATGGGATGTCCGCTGAGGCACAAATCCGAGGCGTGCTGATCGGGACAACCATGGAGCGACCGGATGATGGCGAACTTGTCCATCATTCTCGCGAGACGCGGCATGTGCTCGCAGATTTCGATCCCGGAGACGTTCGTACGGATCGGCTTGAACGTCCCGCGGATCTCGGACGGCGCGTCGGGCTTCAGGTCGACGGTGTCCTGATGCGACGGACCACCCGAAAGGAAGATCATGATGATCGCCTTGTGCCCGAGGCCGCCGTCCGCATTTGCGCTCTGCGCGCGCAGGACTTCGGGAAGCGAGAGGCCTCCGAGCGCGAGGCCGCCGAGGCGAAGAAACGCCCGGCGATGGAAACCGTCGCAGAAGCGATCGCCCCGTCCGTAAATCGTCAGCATGCGATCTCCTCGGATCGGAATCCGTAGAACCTGACGCAGCGGCGAGATGGTATCCGAACTCCCCACCGGACGGAAGCGATGTCGATGGCCTCAGTCGCCCTTTCGCCGGCGGTTTTCACGCTGGATCGCGCGGTAGCTCCGGTGAATCGCGCGCATGCGCTTCGTCTCGAGTGAACGCGCGGCGGCGTCGCGCCGCGTCTCGTGATAGCGCAGCTCACGGAGGAGCTTTTGGTAGCTTTCGAGCCTCTCGGCACCGAGCGCTCCCGCGTCGATCGCCGCGCGGACCGCGCATCCCGGTTCCGTATCGTGGGCGCAATCGCGGAATCGACACTGCTCCGCGAGCTCGATGATCTCTTCAAAAGTGGCGTCGGCGCCTTCGGTCGCATCCCAGAGCTGGAGCTCGCGCATACCGGGTGTATCGAGGACGAGCCCACCATCCTCGAGAAGGAAGAGCTGGCGTCGAGTCGTCGTGTGCCGGCCGCGGTCGTCGCCCGGTCGTACCGACTGAACGTCCTGAACCGCTCGACCGAGGAGCGCGTTGATGATCGTCGACTTCCCGACGCCCGAGGAGCCGACGAACCCGACCGTGCAGCCCCGGCCGAGATAAGTTCTCACGACGTCCAGCCCGTCTCCCCTGAGCGCACTCACGAGGTGAACCGGCGCGACCGGAACCGCAGCCTCGACTTCCACTAGAACGGCGTCGGCGTCCTCGATGACGTCGGCCTTGTTGAGGACGACGACCGGCTTCGCTCCACTCTCCCACGTGGCGGTGAGGTACCGCTCGATTCGGCGCAGGTTGTAGTCTCCATCGAGGCCGGTCACTAAGAAAACGTAGTCGAGATTCGCAGCGACGACCTGCTCTTCGGTGCGATCCCCCGCCGCTTGCCGGGAGAAGCTCGATCGCCGGGATAGCACGGCGTGGATCGACGCGCGTCCGCCCGCGTCCGGCGCGCGCACCGCCACCCAGTCACCGACCGCGGGATAATCCCGCGGGCCGACCGCCTGGTGACGCAGCCGACCGGCGATCTCGGCGGCGCACTCGCCATCCGGTGTCCCTACGAAGTAGAGATCTCTCTCGCGCAGCATCACTCGCGCCGGCGCGAGTCCTTCGGATTCGAAACGAACAAACGCGCGCTCGAAGTGTTCGTTCCAGCCGAGGTCCACAAGCCCGCGATGGACGTCGTTCACTTCACCCTCCCACGTAGCAGCGAAGGCGCTCATTCTCCGGCATGGCGCAAGAGAATGCTACTCGCGCCCAAGCGGAAGAGCCGCGCACCAAAGAGGGCGATGAACGCGTCACGAAAATCTTGCCGACCATCGACCCGAGACGCGAGCAATCCCGGGGATTTTCGCGGCTTCACGAGCTTGGCACTCGGTAGAATTCAGGGATTGTTCCGTCCCCTCACTGATCGTTTTTGCCCGCCGTTCGATCGTCACCATGAATTCTCGCCACCGCGTCGCGGCGTCGTTCCTCTTCGTCGCGGCCATCGCGCTTCTCAGCGCTCCGCTTCGAGCGGACGAAAGCTCGCGATCCTCCTCCGTCGACTTCGCACGGGAAGTCCTCCCGATCCTCTCCGACAAGTGCTTCGCCTGCCACGGACCCGGCGCGGAAAAGAAGGACTTCCTCCGACTCGACTCGTTCGAGGGAGCGACGAGCGACCGCGGCGGCTACCGCGCGATCGATTCGTCGGAGCCCAAAAAGAGCGAAGTGCTCGTGCGGATCCATGACCGCGATGACCCGATGCCGCCGCGAAAAGCGGAGCGGCAGCTCACCGACCGCGAGCGCGCGGTCATCACGCGCTGGATACTGAGCGGCGGGAAGTACGCCGAGCACTGGGCGTTCGTTCCGCCGCGAGAAGCGGCTCCGCGCGAGACGGCGGAGCGCGCGGGGAGCACGAACCCGATCGACGCCTTCGTATTCGAGCAACTCGCCGAACGGGGAATCGAGTTCGCTCCTGAGGCCGACCGGGCGACTCTCGCCCGCCGCGTGTCGCTCGTGCTCACCGGCCTTCCGCCCGAGCCGGAGCAGCTCGCCAGGTTCCTCGCGGACGTGCGACCCGACGCGTACGAGCGGCTCGTCGATGAACTTCTCGCTAGCCCTCGTTACGGCGAGCACCAGGCACGCTACTGGCTCGACGCGATCCGCTACGGCGACACTCACGGCCTCCACCTCGACAACCGCCGCGGAATCTACCCCTACCGCGACTGGGTGATTCACGCGTTCAACGACAATCTGCCGCTCGATCGGTTTCTCACCGTCCAGCTCGCTGGTGATTTGCTGCCGAATCCTTCTCTCGGAGATCTCGTTGCGACTGGATTCGTCCGCATGAACCCGACAACGTCCGAGGGAGGAGCGCTGCCGGAAGAATTTCAGGCGAAGAATAACTTCGATCGCACGGAGACTCTCGGCACCGCCCTCCTCGGAATGACACTCACGTGCGCGCGTTGTCACACCCACAAGTACGATCCGATTCCGCAAACCGAGTACTACCGACTCCTCGCGTTCTTCAACAGCACCGCGGAGCGCTCGATGGACGGAAACTCGTACACCTACGGTCCGGTGATTCGCGCGCCGGCGGATCAGACCGCTTGGAGCGAGTGGCAGGCGCTCGAGTCGACACGAGCCGCGCTGCTCTCCGCGGCGGAGACGGCGGTGCGTGCGAGGGGGAAGGACCTACTCACATTCGCCGTCGACAGTACGGAGTGGCGAACGAAGAATTGGCGATTGAGCGCGGCGCTCCCGGCCTCGGCGCCCGCGCCGAGCTTCGACGAGGCGAAGCCGATCGAAGGACTCCCCGGCGCGCTCAAGGAGAAGCTCCCGAAGACGGAGGAGGCGGTTTGGGCTAGGTTCGAGATCGAATCGACGGCAGCGCACCTCGTCCTTCTCAGCTTTTCCGGCGCCGCCGGGTCGGAAGTCTGGCTCGGGAGCGCGAAGGTCTCGGCGGTGTCCACCCACGCGACCGGTGAACGCGTCACCGAGGTTCCGCTCGCGCTCCCCGGCGGCTCCCATCGAGTTCGCATCAAGATGGTGGGCGCCGGACGCAGATCGAACATCGAAGTCCAGCTCCGGAATCCGTGGACCGCCTACGCGCAATCGAAGAGCTGGCGAGGTGCGACGGCGTCCGATCGTTTGTGGATGCTCGCCGACGAGGCGTCGCCATTCCGGCCGCTCAACCTCTTCGAGCTCGCGCGCGCCACCGCGCGCCACACCGCGATGGCAGAGTCGCGGTTCACGACGAGCCTCGTCGCGCGTGATCTCGATCAGCCGCGGCCGACGCGCCTCCTTCGGCGCGGCGAGTACAATCTCCCGATCGGAGAGCCTCTCGAGCCCGGAATCCTCTCGGTGATGGGAGCGTTTCCCGAGGACGCACCTCGCAACCGACTCGGCCTGGCCCGCTGGCTGACTTCGCGCGATCACCCACTCGTTGCCCGCGTGCTCGTCAATCGCATTTGGCAGCGAATCTACGGCGACGGGATCGTTCGTACGCCGGAAGACTTCGGCCGCCAGGGAGAGCAGCCGACGCACCCCGAGCTTCTCGATTGGCTCGCGGTAACGCTTCAAGACGACGGCTGGGACATGAAGACGACGATCCGCCGGATGGTGACGAGCCGAACATTCCGTCAGAGCTCGAAACGACGCAAGGTCGTCGACGATCCGGAAAACCGTCTCTTTGCCCGCGGGCCGAGCTACCGCCTCGACGCCGAAGTTCTCCGCGACGTCGGACTGTGGGCGAGCGGTCTCCTCCTCCCCGACATGGGCGGTGAGGGCGTCAAGCCGTACCAGCCGGACGGTCTCTGGTCGGCGCTCGCGCACCCCGCGAGCAATACCAAGAAATACGTCCGCGACAAGGGCGAGAAGCTCTATCGCCGATCGATCTACGTCTACTGGAAGCGAACGAGCCCGCACCCGATGATGACGCTCTTCG
Organism: Planctomycetota bacterium; assembly: GCA_965223845.1. Lineage (GTDB taxonomy): Bacteria > Planctomycetota > UBA8108 > UBA8108 > SXIK01 > CBDCXR01. Next base: position 3,126,561 of record CBDCXR010000004.1, read on the forward strand.
ACGCGCCGAGCCGCGAGTCGAGCTGCGTACGGCGATCGCGAACGGACACCTCGCTCCAGTCACTCGCACTCTTCAACGAGACCCAGCGAACGGAGATGGCGCGAGTTCTCGCCGGACGGATTCTCCGCGAACGCACGGTCGACACGGAGCGCCTCGACCTTCTCTTCGGACTCCTCGCTTGTCGCTCGCCGACGGACGTCGAGCGGCGCGCGTGCGAAGCCCTACTCGCGGCGTCGCGCGCACGATTTACGGCAGTGAGCGGAGATGCCGAATCTCTGCTCGCGATCGGCGACGCTCCGCGCGCGGAAACGATGTCCGCCGCCGATCTCGCCGCGTGGACGCAAGTCACGACGACGGTGCTCGCGAGCGATGTCGCGATCCTTCTCTATTGAAACGAGGCTCTCGGTCCCTCGACCGAGTCGCCACCCTCGAATCACCGCCAAGGCCGAACTCGATTCATGAACGACGCCCACCCCCAACGCGAACTCGAACTCCTGATGACCCGCCGGCAGCTCTTCGGCCGGTCGGCTCTCGGCGTCGGCACCGCGGCGCTCGCCGGCTTGCTCGGCGACCGGCTCGTCGCGTCCGAAAACGCCGGGCGCGATGGGCTACACCATCCCGCGAAAGCGAAGCGCGTCATCTACCTCTTCATGAGCGGCGGCCCGAGCCACCACGATCTCTGGGACTACAAGCCGAAAATGCGCGACATGTTCGGTGAGCAGCTCCCGGATCACGTACGCGACGGCCAGCGCATCACGGGGATGACCAGCAATCAGAGAAACGGTCTTCCCGTCGCGCCGTCGAAGTACAAGTTCACTCGCTACGACAACAATGATCGCGGCGTCTGGATCAGCGAGCTCCTCCCGCACACGGCGAAAGTCGCAAGCGAGCTCTGCGTCGTCCACTCTGCGTTTACCGAGGCGATCAATCACGATCCGGCGATCACCTACATTCAGACAGGGAGCCAGATTCCCGGCCGTCCGAGCCTCGGCGCGTGGGTGAGCTACGGCCTCGGGAGCCTCAACGAGAATCTGCCCGGCTACGTCGTCATGCACGCGCGGAGCCGTTTCCCCGAGCAGAGCCTGTTCAATCGCCTCTGGGGAACGGGATTCATGCCTTCTCAGCACCAAGGCATTCTTCTCCGCAGCCAAGGAGACCCGGTTCTCTACCTCAGCAATCCAGCGGGAGTGACACGCGAGGACCGCCGAGCCCAGCTCGACGCGCTCGCGGCGATCAACGGCGAGCAGTACGCCCGGTTCGCGCATCCAGAGATCCTCTCGCGCATCGAGCAGCACGAGATGGCGTACCGTATGCAGGCTTCCGTGCCCGAGCTGATGGACCTCTCCGGCGAGAGCGACCGGACGTTCGAGCTCTACGGTGAAGAGGCGCGCGAGCCCGGGACGTTCGCGGCGTGCTGCCTGAATGCGCGCCGCCTCGCGGAGAGAGGCGTACGCAACATTCAGATCTTTCACCGGGGCTGGGACGCGCACGGCAACCTTCCGCGCGAGCACGAGTCGCAGTGTAAGGACATCGACCAAGGCTGTGCGGCACTCATCACGGACCTCAAGAGTCGCGGGATGCTCGACGACACCCTCGTCGTCTGGGGCGGCGAGTTCGGACGCACGGCCTACTGCCAAGGCGGCCTATCGCGGGCGAACTACGGCCGGGACCACCATCCCCGGTGCTTCTCGGTTTGGTTCGCGGGCGGAGGCATCAAGCCGGGGATCACCTACGGCCGGACGGACGACTACGGCTACAACATCGTCGATGCGGACGGCAACACGCTCACGCCGCAGCCGACGAAAGAGCACTGGACGCCCGGGACGATGCATGTCCACGATCTCAACGCGACGATTCTCCACCTCCTCGGCATCGATCATCGCCGGCTCACGTTTCGTTACCAGGGGCGAGAGTTCCGCCTCACGGACATTCACGGCCACGTGATCGACGACATCCTCGCTTGATCGAGCGGCGGTTCGTTTCGAGCCATCCGGCCGAACCTATTCCGCGGCTGAAGCCCCGACCCAACACGCGCCGGCGTCGTCCCAGCGGAACTTCGTACGAACGGATTCGAACGCCTCCAGGATCGCGGTGCGAAGCTCGCTCTCGGAGAAATCGCTGGCCGGCCCGGCCGATTTGAGCGCGCTTCCGACGACGTCCTTGGCGAATCGTCCGGCGACCCCGCCGCCGATCGAGCTCGAGACCATTCGCGTCACAGAACGCTGCAAACCGCCCCAGAGGTTTTTCTTCGCCGAACGTTCGGCGGTCGCGGCGACCGATGTCGACTTCTTGAGACGGGCGCGGCCCATCACTTCGACTCCGGTCGTGGGGCAGCGAAATCCGACGGACAGGGTGCTGCCCTTCTGATCCTGGCTGCAGATCAGGGGCGCGATGGAATCGTAACTGGGGGATGTCATGGTCGCGGTCCTCTCGTCTGGCCACCTGGTGGCGACGTTCGTGGCGTCGATCCGGCGCCCGACCTCCTCGAGCGCGCCTACTTGGTGACGCGTCGCGGACTTCCGAAAGCGGAAACGATTTCTCGGCGAAATCTGAGCGAACCGGCGCCACGCGCCGAGAGGGCGCCCTCCGGCGCCCGCAAACTCCGGTAACGCAAACGCCCCGTTCGACTTGCGCGCGTCCGAGCGAATCCGGAGAATTGGAAGGGACCGTCGGCCCCCTCGAGACATCGGTGCCGATCGGCGAGCTCTCTCTCCGGTGATTCGGGACCATGCGGGACGCTGCCACCGTTCAGCTGCTCACTCGCGTCTGCGAGGGTGATCGAGACGCCGCGCGCGACCTGATGCCGATCGTCTACGATCGCCTCCGCGCGCTGGCTGCGAGCTACTTCCAGCGGGAACGCTCGGATCACACGCTCCAGCCGACCGCTCTCGTCAACGAGGCGTTCGTCCAGCTCGTCGACCGCAAGGACCCTCGCTGGAACGGCCGGACGCACTTCTTCGCGATCGCCGCGAGTGAGATGCGACGCATCCTCGTCGATCATGCGCGAGCCAGGCATGCCCTCAAGCGCGGCGGTGGCCGCCGCCGAGTGACCCTCAGCGGCCTGGCGTCGGAGCTGCCGTCGCAGCTCGATGCGATGGCGCTCGACGACGCGCTCCGCTCCCTCTCCGAGGTCGATGAACGAGCGGCTCGGATCGTCGAGCTGCGCTACTTCGGCGGACTCGCCGTCGAGGAGATCGCGTCCGTGCTCGGCGTGACGTCTCGCACGATTCGGAACGACTGGCGCACTGCGCGCGCGTGGCTCCTCGCAGAGCTCGGGAAACCCGATGCGAATTGACCCCACCGAGTACCGGCGAATCAAAGAGCTGTTTCTCGAGGCCGCCGACCTCCCCCCGGAGGCGCGGAAGAGCTTCCTCGACGAGCGCTGCGAGAACGCTTCGGAGCGCGAACGCCTCGAGGGGATGCTCGAGCAGGACACGCCCGAATTCGAAACGAAGAGTGACGAGTTCGCCAAGCCGCTCGCCCACATCGACGACAAGATCGGCCCCTACCGCATTCTCGATCACCTCGGAGAGGGGGGATTTTGCGTCGTCTACCTCGCCGAGCAGACCGTCCCCTTGCGCCGGCAGGTCGCACTCAAGCTCATCAAGCCCGGACTCGACACCCGGAGCGTGATCGCTCGCTTCGAGGTAGAACGTCAAGCTCTTGCGATGATGAGCCATCCGGGCATCGCGCGCATCTACGACTCCGGCGTCACGCCGCAGGGTCGTCCGTACTTCGCGATGGAGTATGTTCCCGGGATTCCCATCACCGACTACTGCGATCGCCAGCGTCTCACCATCGAAGAGCGCCTGCGACTTTTCGTGGAAGTCTGCGACGCAGTTCAGCACGCACACCACAAGGCGATCATCCATCGCGACATCAAGCCTTCGAACGTCTTGGTCGCGAAGGTCGACGGCGCGCCCGTGCTCAAGGTCATCGATTTCGGGATCGCGAAATCCCTGGCGCAGAAGCTCACCGATCTCACCCTCCACACCATGCAGGGTCAATTCATCGGTACGCCCGAGTACATGAGTCCGGAACAAGCCTCTGGTTCGGGCCTCGATGTCGACACGCGAACCGACGTCTACGCCCTCGGGGTCCTCCTCTACGAGCTGCTCGTCGGCCGGGTGCCCGTCGACAGCGCTCTCCTTCGGGGCTCGGGAATTCGGGAGCTGCAGAACTTCATCGGCGCCTACGAACCGCGGCGCCCCAGCTCTCGCCTCCGCGAGCTCGACGACGAAACGGCGACGCGGAATGCGGCCAGTCGGAAGTCGGATCCCCTCGCACTCGCAAATCGCGTACGCGGCGACCTGGATTGGATCACCCTCAAGGCCATCGCGAAGGAACCCGAGCGGAGGTACGCGACGCCCTCGGAGCTCGCCCGAGACATTCATCGCTACTTCGAGAACGACAACGTTTCGGCGACGCCTCCGAGTCTCGGGTACCGAGTGAAGAAGCTGTGGAAACGCAATCGCGGCCTTCTTTCCAGCGCCGCTCTCGTCTTCGTGGCGCTCGCCTCGGGAGTCGTGGTCAGCTCAGCGCTCTACTGGGAGTCGGAGAAGACGAACGCGCTTCTCGAGGACGCGCTCGTCCGATCGGAAGGGCTCCGCCTAGTCGCGGCGTCGGCGGCGGCGGTCGCCACCGATCCGGACACCGGGCTGCTCCTCGCGCTAGAGGGAGCCCAGCGCTACCGCGGACGAGAGTCGAGCTCCGCGGTGCTCTCGGCGCTCGGACATTTCGTTCCGCACCGGACAGTCGTCGGCCATTCGCGTTGGGTGCGTTCCTGCGACTTCGATTCGAGCGGCACGCGATTCCTCACGGCGTCCCTCGATGGAACGGCGAGCGTCTGGAACGCCTCGAGCGGTGAGCTCATCCGAGTGCTGCGTTTCCACGAGAAGCCCGTCGAGTTTGCGCGGTTCAGTCCGAACGGAAAGCAGATCGCGATCGCCGCGCGGGACGGCTCCGTGTCGATCGTGAAGGATAGCGGCGAGCTCGTTCGGAAGCTCTCCGGGTTCGCCGGTCACGTCATTTGGGTCGACTGGCTCGACGACGACCGCGTAGTCGGAGTGTCGTCCTGGTTCGTAAAGGCGTTTCGCGTCTCTACCGGTGATGCCCTCGCTTCGCACCGAACCGCCGGCAAGGGGCACCTCGCCGCCGCGGCGCGAAATTCTCAGGGAGATCTCGTCGTCGCCGGTGATTCAGTCGGAGGTGTTCAGGTCTTCGGATTGGAAGATTCGACGATTCGAACCCACTTCGAAGGCCGAACGGAGATCCGGACGATCGAGTTCAGCCCGGACGGCAAACGCGTGCTCGTGGCGAACCTCCGTCGCGCCTACGTGCGAGACCTCGCCACGAAAGAGATCGTGCTCCGGCTCGAGCGGATCAAACGCCACGTTCTCGGCGCGCGCTACTCCCCCGATGGGCGGTGGATCGTCAGCGTTTCCGACGACTGGCGCCCCCTACTCTGGAATGCCGAGACCGGCGAGCTGCACCGTGCATTCGAAGGTCACTCGTCCAGCGTGATCTGCGCCGCGTTCAGTCCCGATGGATCGCGACTCGTCACAGGATCGATCGACAACACCGCTCGGATCTGGAACGTGCTGACGGGTGAGCTCGAGTCCACACTCCGCGCACACAGCCGAAAAGTAACGCACGTCGAGTTCAGTCGGGACGGGACTCGAGTCGGCACGGCATCGATGGATACGACGGCCGGCATCTGGCACGTCGGTTCTCGAGCCATTCCCCGGTTTGAGCATACTGACCGAATCGAGACGATCGACGTCTCCCGCGACGACAGCCGAGTGGTCTCGGCGTCATGGAATGCGGAAGCGGTGATCTGGGACATCGCAAACCGAAGACGCCTCGTGACTCTCCGCGGACACCGCCAGGGCGTGAGCTCAGCACGCTTCAGCGCCGACGGCAGCCGGATCCTCACGCGGAGTGTCCACGGCCGGACGGTTCGGATCTGGAACGCCGTGACCGGCGACGAGCTCCGGCAGTGGAAGCAAGACGGCGACACGCTGACGGCTTCGCTCAGCCCGGACGGCCTCCGCATCGTCATCGCCGATCGCAGCGCGGCGGAGTCTCGGCTCTACGACACATCGAGCGGGGAGCTTCTTCGCTCGTTTCCGATCGAGGGGAAAGTTGTGTGGCAATCGGGTTTCACGCCGGACGGAGGGGCGGTGTACGCGACCTCCGACCGCGGCGTGTACGTGTGGGATGCTCAGTCGGGCGCGGAAACGTGCGTCCTCCGCGATCACGACGGATACGTTCTCGTTCGCGGACTTCACGGCGCGAGTCGCCGGATGCTCACGATCGGTCACGACGGCTTCGCGCGTCTCTGGGACTACCGCACCGGCGCAAAACTCGCTGAGTTTCCCCACGAACGCCAACTCAACGAGGCCTGTCTGAGCGACGACGGAACTCGGGCGCTCACGACGGCGCACGAGGACGTCGCGCGAGTTTGGGACACACAGAGCGGTGAGCTTCTCCTCACACTCTCCGGCCACGAGGCCAGGCTCTGCTCGCTGTCGTTCAGTGGAGATGGCCGGAGGATCCTGACGGCCGCGTTCGATGCGACCGCGAGAGTCTGGGACGCGGAGACCGGCGAAGAGTTGCTCGCCTACCGCGGTCATTCCTCGCGGCTTCAGCGCGACGCGCGATTCTTGCACGGCGGGAAGTGGGCCATCACTGCGTCCTTCGACAACACGATTCACATCTGGCCCGTCGAGCCGGTCGAGGTCGCCGAGTCGCTCCGGCCGCGCGAGCTCTATCCGCTCGAACGCAAGCGGTTTTCGGTTCCGGACGGCGCGATTCCGAGTCCTCGAGCGGTGTTGGAGAATCACACCGAGCGGTCGAGGCAAGAATGACCCGAGGGCGCGGCGAAGATCTCGATCTTCGCCGCGCCCTCGGATGAAGGGACCGTTATCGCTGCCTCCTACTCACACGCACTCGGGCAATCCTGAATGCGGCGACACGCGTCGATCGGGCCGAGCACGGGCTCGGCGCCGTCCGCGAAGAGGTACAGGAGACCGGCGATTCCATCGGAGATGTTGACCGCATCGTCGCCGTTCCAATCCATGAGCGTGACGTTCGCCGAGTCGTCCGCGCTCCCGTCACCGCAGGGAAGCGACTTCGGTTCACCGCCGAAGAGGAAGCCCAAGAGACAGATCGGATCGGCGATGTTGACCGCCCCGTCGACATTGCAGTCGAACGGCAGAGCCGCTCCGACCTCGCCGCCGCCGAGCGAGCACACCGCGCTTCCGGGGAGCGACATGAGCTCACCGACCATGGCGCGGACCTCGTATTCGCCCGGCTGAACCCGCAGCGACACGCGGTCCTCGAACAGGGTCGCTTGACCGTCGAGGATGTCGACGAGGTGGCCGTCTCGGTAAACCCGAATCGAGTCGTACGCGTCCCCGTTCTCCCATTTGAGGGTGACGACGCGCTCCGAGCGAAGCGCGATGGCGTTGCAGGCGATTCCGCTCGGCGGCTCAACTCCGATGTCGAGGACGATCGGCTCTTCCGGGCGCCCCTTGCGGCGTTCCTTCCAAGCCCGACCGGCGCCGGCGACCTGCAGCTCGACGAGTCCCGCCGCCTGCGTTTCGAGTGAACCGACGATGCGAGCGCTCCGTCCCGTCGGATCCGCCTCCACCGAGACGTCCGACCATTCGTGCCCGGCGACGCTTCGCTTCGAGCGCATCTGCACGTCGAAGCTCGGCAGCTCATCCATGGGAGCGAGTCCGACATTCCGCAGATCGACCATCGCCTTGACCGTGGAGCCGGCGGGAGCGTGACGGTCACTGACCGCGAACCGATCGACGATCACTTCCGGCTCGAGGAGAGCAGCGTAGGAGCGCACGCCTGCGTCGACGTTTCCGCGCTCGAGGTGCGTCGTGTTCACGACGCAGAGATCACCGGCTCCTCCCTTCGCGATCGCTAGCTCCCAATCACGCTCGCCGTCGCGATCGAGATCCTTCACGAACCACGTCGCGTTCTCGCCCATGCTCGGGTAGTAGGTCGCGACCAGGGCGTCGCCGTCGAGCGTGAGCGGACCGTTCGCTCCCGGAGGCGGAAGCGGAAGGGACGGCGTCCCGAAGACGGTGTCACGCGCGGGGCCGCCGGCATTGAACGTTCGCGCTACGAGGCCGAAGGACTCGTCCTCGGGATCCCAGACGATGTCCGGAAAGACTCCGACCGCGACCGTCCAGCCCGGAGGACAGTTTCCGCGCTGAAGCGGATAGGCCTGGCCGAAGGTTCCGTTGAGAAGCACGGCGGTGTAGATCACCTGCTGGTTCCCCGCACCGGTAGTAATCGCCGGACCGTCGAGCGTGTTGACGAGCGGCTGGTCCGCGGTGAACGTCAACATGCCGTCGTTGTCCGACGAGAGCGCGATCGACGGCATCTCGAGTCCGAGGAGACCGAAGTCGAGCGTCTCGACCGGAGTCCAGACACCGTCGATGCGCATCGAAAACGCGAGCGCGCGGTCTGTGCTCGTGCCGAGGAGTCCGTCGATATCTTGGACCCACACGACGGCGACGGTGTCTCCACTCGGCGACACGGAGATTTCCGGCTCGTAGTCCGCAACCGGCTGGCCCGGCACGGCGTCGGAAATCTGCTCGACCGGTCCGAGCGAACCCCCGGCCCCGATCCGGCGCGCGACGACTTCGAGCTTCTGCCGAAGCATCGTGCCGTCCGGAGCGAGGATGTCGCTGTCTTCGCTCCGCGTCCAGACGCACCACGCCTCGCCGGCTCCCGGTGCGGCCGCCACCTCGGGGCGTCCCTCGGGAAGCTGGTTCTGCGTGATGGCTTCTGCGGCCGACCAACCACCCGCGTTCGTCCACATGGAATAGAAGATCTCTTCGTTCCGGAAGATCTCGGCGGTCGCCTCGGTGTCCTCCATGTTCTCCGTGATCTGCTCGATCTCGGCGAACGAAAGCGTGTTCTCGGTCCACACCGCGATCGCTTGCGTATCGCTCATGAACGCCAGCGACGAATCCCGGCGGAGTCGATCGGTAGGAGCAAAGAGAGGCTGCGGCGCGGTCCAGCCGGCACCGGCGTCCTGAGAGAAGAAGAGTTCGGGATCGTAGATTTCGGGATCGGGAGCCGCGTCCTTCATGAACACCAGGAGTGTGCGTCCACCCGACGGGCTCGTGGCGACCGACGGATGCGTCTGCTGCGGAATCGACGGATCGACGCCGATGCCTCCCGCCCCGCCGCAGCCGCCGCCCCACTCGTTCTCGTAGACGTGAAAGGTCTTGCCGACGCAGAAGAGTCCCCACAGCGCACAGGCGTGAACCTCGGCGTCGATGTCGAGACCGAGACAGAAGCCGACGTCGATGCCGAGGTCGTTTCCGTCCCATCCGACGGTGATCGGCAACCCGAACGATCCTGTCGGATTGATCGATGCGCCCACCGACCCGAGTCCACTCGCGACCACGAGGTCGATTCCGCCGGTGACCCCGAGCGACAGCACGGGCTCGAAGGTGTACTCGAACTGAAAGTGGGGTTGGTTGCGACTCAGCTGCACGCGGATGTCATTGAAGAGTGCGGCGCCGAGATTCACGCCGAGCTTCCCCCAGAGCTCGAGGTCGACTCCGAGCACCTTGCCGCTGACGAGAGGACCCTGAAAGAGCGTCCAGTCGAAGTCCTTCTCGAGAATCTTGAAGTTGTTGAGCTCGTAGACGATGTCGAAGTCCGGGCAGAGGAAGAATACCTGTCCCGGAATCTCCGCGTTCGGATTGATCGACCACTGCTTGTTGACGATGTCGTAGTTGATCAGCTTGAGCGCGAGCACGGCTTTGGCTTCGTCCGCGAACCACTTCTCGTCCTCGAGCCGCATCCGCGTCGTGGCACGTGCCTCAGCGTGGTTCTCGATGACGAGGTCGGTGACGAGAAGCGGGATCGTGAAGTCGTGCTCCCAGAGAAGCTGTCCCGGGAAGCTGCCTTCAACCGTGTAGCGATGGGACGTCTTGTTGTACGAGATCTCCGTCGTGATCAAAGGAAGGTCGAGGAACGCCGGCTTGGGACAGAAGGAAATCGGCCAGGTTTCCTCCGCTTCCTTGTCGTCCGAGTCTTCCACCCGGATGCGAACGCGCGCCTCGCTGACGTTCGGTACGTCACTCATGTTGAGAGTCGCCTTCCACCACGAGAGTTTCGGGTGGCCGTCGAACATCGTCGCCGATTCGGAGAGGTACACGACGTTGTCGTTCGCGGCGTGAATCACCTCGAATCGCACTTCGGTGATCTCTCCGAAGTTCGACGGCGCGACTTGGGTGTAGAACGTCACGTTGACGTCCGTCGCGATGTTCGGAATGTACTTTTTCTCCGCCGGGATCGGATCGATTCCGAAGATTCGCGGGGGAACGAGCGCGACGAAGCTGTCGGCGTCGCTCGGCGGAATGCCCGTCCCGAAGGCGCGGAACTCCGTCGAGCTGCCGCAGGCGTTGTCTTTCACGGTGACGCGCGCCTGAACGAGCTTACCGCGGGGAAACGTGCGGGTGACCTTGTTGCCCGCGGAAACGGCCGGACCGTTGCCGAAGTCCCAGATGTACTGCGTGATGTGGCCGTCCGAGTCCTCCGCGTCGCAGGCGAACGTCATCGTGATCTCATCATCGTTCGCGCCACCGGCTGCGCCGTCGCCGCCGATGCCCCCACCACCGCCGTTCGGGAACCCGTTCGCGAGCCAGCCACCGACTCCAGGACCCGTCGTCACTCTTCGAATCTGGTGGATGAGCGGCGGGATGTTGTCCGAAAGGGGATACACCTGAATGAGCGGATAGGGAGTACAGGGGAACGGGGGCGGCAGCTCCTGGGCGGCGGCGTCCTTCGTGAGGCCGTAGATCTCGAAGTTGTCACCGCCTCCGTCCACGTAGAAGCCGACCACGTAGTCGCCCTTGACGAGCGGGACGGGAAAGATCGCTTCGGTCCACCGGTTGTGCGTCGAGACGGGCAGATTGTTGACGTCGATGTTGTCGACGATGATGTCGTACGGCGGCAGGATCGAGCGCAGGCGCGCCTTGAGATCTCCTCCGTACCGGTAGCGGCTTCCGTGGACGCGGATGCGAACACCGTTTGTCGCGTCTTCGTCGAGCGTGAAGTAGGTCCGGCGCTCGATCGAATCGTCGCCCGTGAGAGGAAGCAGCTCGTCGGTCGCGATGCCGGTGCCGCCCGTCGGAACGGGCAAGGGACAATCGGTGAATCCGCCGATCGCGCAGCTCACCGAAGGGGCGCGCGCCCCGAGCGCGTCGACGGCCGGGCCATCGAGCTCGATGGTGAACTCGTGATTCTCGTCTCCACCTCGCGTCAGCTCGTCCCATTCCGACTGGGGAATGATCAGCTCGCGAGCATCGCCCTCGAGCTCGGCCATCGGCTCGCCGTCGCAGAAGATGCGGACGATGTCCGCGAGGATGACGTGCGACCAGGAGAGCCGAGCGCCGCGTCCACCCCCGAGGTATTCGCAGTTCACATCCTGAACCGGCGGCAGCTCCGGTGTCACGTAGGTAACGGCCGCTTCCAAAGTCGCCGTCGCATCGCGCGTATCCGTGCCGATCGACAGGTCGTACGTGCCCGGATCGCGCGGAGGAAGCGTCACCGTCGCGTGCAGGACTCCGTCCAGTCGGACGCGGTGCGCGCCGGCGAAGCCGAACACTTCGTACGTACGACTCCGCTCGAGCGGATCCTCGAACACGACGGTCACGCGACCGCCGTCCGTGGGTAGTTCACTCGGGTAAACGTCGACGATCTCGATCTCGAGATCGCGGTAGATGATCGCCCCCGGAACTTCGATGAGACTGATCTTGTCGAAATTGAGGCTGAGGGTCGACGTCGGAATCGTACCGCCGCCCTTGAGCTCCGGCCCGGCGGGAGGGACGCGTCCAACGATCCGGGTCGAATCGATGAACTGCTGGTCCAGGATCGGGCTGTCGCCGAACTTCGCAACGAGCTCCGGGGTGAAGTTCTCACCGTCGATGGCGACGAAACTGCCGCCCGACCGCCAGTGCTCGCGCGGATGGACTCGACCGACCTTGACCGCGGGCAGGTCAGCCACGTACTCGATGGCATCCGGAAGGAACGCCACGCGCGTCAGATCTGCGTAGATGGTGACACCGGCAAGACCGGGCTCGTCTCTGCCCGGCGCGGTCCCCTCCATGAGGCGCGAGCTCACGACGACGAGATCTTGAATCGGCTGATCGTCCACATGGACGGCCTGACCGTTTTCGAAGCCTTCGCCGACGATTTGGATGCGGACTCCCCCCGCGAGAGGAACTTGTTCCGGAACGACGTCGACGATCCTGACCCGGGAGCCGGCTCCCACGTACGTCACTCCGTCTTGGAGCGTGGCGACGAGCCGCTCACCCTCGTAGAGCTCGACGTCGTAATCGCCGGGCTCGTGCGCCGGAACGACGCCCTCGAGCCGCTGACCGGACACGAAGCTCAGCTGCGCTACCGGCTCACCACCGATGTGAACCGAGTGATCGGCGATGAATCCATTGCCGAGGATCGCGATCGCCGATCCGCCGGACGCCGAATGTTCGTCGGGGTCGACGGCCTTGATGACCGCGCTCGACTGCGAGCTGACGTACGTCACCGCATCGCGGATGCGAGCGATGCGCTCGCCGCCGCGGCCGTAGAGCGTGAGATCGTAGGTGCCGGGGTCCGCCGCCGGCGCGATGCCGCGGATCGTCGACGCATCGACGACCTTTGCGCTCGTCAGCGGCTGAGCTCCGATCGTTACGTAGTGGCCGGCGTCGAAGCCCGATCCCGACACCGTCACTTCGGCCCCGCCGGCCGCGTCGAGCTCACTCGGGTCGACCGAGCGAAGGCTCTGCGCCATCGCCGGACCGGCGTGAGCGAGAACGGCGAGCGTGAGAAGCACGACTCGCCCGCTTGGAAGGAAAGCACGTTCTGGGGTCCCCATAGTTCAACTCCTGTCCCTGAGGCACGCAGAAAACCTGCCGCTGCGAGCGCCTGAACTCGCTGCCGCTCGGCCCCGGGCCCGCCGAGTTCGCCCTCGGCTCGGGTCCGCGCCAGTCGGGTACGCGGAATCGGGGCGGAGAAGTGGATGGGGTTTCTGGAATTTCTCGCCGCGACGGCTTCAGGTGAGGGCGGCGCCGCGATCTCGCCTGAACGCGCGTTCCGTCGCTTGACTCCTCGGCGCCGGGTCGCTCGCGCGGCGAGCCCAAAGGAATCCGGTGACGACGGCGAGGCGAACGGAGCACACGAGCCACCCGCCCTGAGGTGCTCCGACCCCGAACGCCGCGAGCAGATCGGGCACCGTCGAGGCCACGCCGAAGTCGACCGCGACGACTAGAGCGGCGAGGAGAAGCGTTCGACGGCGCGAATCGAACGACAGTTCGGAGGAACGCGTCGGCGCAGCGGGATGCCGTCTAGTTTCGAGTCAGAACCCGCATACGGTCGGGCAGTCCTCGATGCGCACGCAACCCTCCCCCAGTGCCGGCTGCGCGCCATTCGCGAAGAGGTAGTTGAGAAGGGCGACCGCGTCGGCGACGTTCACTCCTTCGTCCCCGTTCACGTCGAGGAGAAGAGCGCTTCCTCCCGATGCGAGCGGCGCGCCGTCGCAAGGAATCGGTCGCTCCGTCCCGCCGAACAAGTGGAGGAGGAGGGCGAGAGCGTCCGCGACATCGAGACGACCGTCCTGATTTCCGTCACCCGGCCGCTGCCAGCCGCTGACTCCGCCGCTGTCTTCCGCCGCTCCCGGCGATCCGCCGATGTCGCCGCTCGCCGTCCAGCTCGCCGCGTCGGCCCAGCTCGCGGCCGGAGCGGTTTCATCGACGATGACGAGCGAGAACCCCTCTCCGTCCGTCGCCGGTTGCCAAGAATCCGCGTATTCGAGCTCGAGGAGGGTCTCGCCGATCGGTCCGACGAGACGGATCGGGTCGGTCCGGTTGCTGAGCTTGCCGTCGTACTCGCCCGCGATCTGCATCCCGGCGGTGTCGTAGCGCTCCTCGAACGCCGAGAGGTTCCGCACGATGAGCGCGAACTCCCCGGGGCCGAGAAGCGGAACCGCGCTGCCGGCAAACGAGAAGCGAACGCCGCCCTCGATGCGGATTCGCGAGAGGTCGAGCGTGTCCGGTCCGACGTTCCGCACCTCGACGAACTCGAAATCGTCGTCCCCGTGAAGGCTCTCCGGCGGCGGGGCCGGCGGGTGGTACATGAGCTCGGTGATCCGCAGCGGAAACTCGCTCTCGACCACGAAGACCGCTTCGTTGAGCGCACTCCATTCTCCATCGTCGAGCGTTCGCGCCCGCACTCGCGACGTGTTCGTGAGCGAGATCGGTCCCGTGTAGGTGTCGGCGTCGGGGTCCATCGGATCGCCCCCGTTCACGGTGTAGACGATGTCCCCCGACGGAACTCCAGTCTCCTCCGTGAGACCGATCAGCTCGGTGATGATCAGCATGTCACTCGACGTCGGACTCGTGTTGAGTCCGTGGATCGCGAGGAGGTTCTCCCCGACGCGAAGGTGCTCGATCGCGCTGCGCACGTTGTGGTCGACGGGAGACGTCGGGCTCGCCTCGCCACCCGTTGTCGAGGCGGAGTTCCAGGCGATCGCGGCTTCGGACGGGGCGTTCGACGACGCGATGCGCTCGCCGTTGAGATAGGCCGCGAAGCCGTCGTCCGCAACCATGCGGAGAACCAAGTCGTCGAGATTCGCGATCGTCGCTGCGTCGGCGATCGAAAACGGAATCCGAACGTAGACGGACGTGTTGCCGCCACTCATCTCGCTCTCGAAATCGATCTCGAGCCAGTTCTCGTAGCCGGAGCCCGTCTCGTAGCCGACTCCGTTTCCGCCGCTCGTCCACGTCTCGCCGCTCGAGCCTTCGGAGTAGGTTCTCTCACGCCACGCCGTGCCGAGAGAGTCGTCGGCGGGCACGACCGCGCGAATCGCGTCATCTCGCCCGACGAACGTCGTCTCCTCGAAGCCGAGCACGAGCTCGACCGTCATGGTGAGCGAGTCGCCTTCGTCGACAAAACCGCCGTAGCTTTCATCCCCCTCGAGGTGGAACACCGGGGCGGCGATCTCCGGGTAGAGTCCGACGCGACGGAAGCGCTCGAGCGCGATGGGATGGATCCCGTCCCAGTACGTCTCCTGCACGAATTCCTGCTCGGCCAGCCATTCGATTTCGCGTTTGTAGGGGACGGATTTCTTCGAATCACCCCACCGCGCGGACTCACCAACGATGGCTCGGTCGATCTCCGTGGCGCGATTCGCCCAGCGCTCGCGACTCGCTTCGGCGGTCAGCAGCCCATCGCCGAAGAGGTGGCGGTGCACGCGATCACCGAAGTCGCGACGGAAGTTCTCGTTCGCCATGAGGCGGCCGTAGAGAAACGACGGGGAAGCCGCCGAAATCGGATCTTCGAAGCGCGTTTGAAAGAGCGTGTGCGTCCGGATGAGCGAATCGTTCGAGATCTCTTGGTCCCAGACGAAAAACTGGTACCCCAGGCTCTCCGGCCCCCGGCGCCGAGCCGCCCACCAGTTGTGATTCGGCCAGTCTTCCGCGCCGGCGTAGATGTGGAGCACCATGTAGTCGATGAGGCTGTCGACGTGGAGATAGTTGGGAAAGTCGGGATTCGGAACGCCGTCCGGGTCGTTCCCCTGAATTCTCTGGTAGGCGGAATCCGGACCGAGCCCTGCGTTCGCGAGCGCGATCATCTCGTCCCACGCCGTTCGCCGCCCCGACTGAAGCTCCGCGAAGTCCTTGATCACGTCGTACTCGTCCTTGTCACCGCCCAGGTGCTCGGCATTGAACGAGTCGGTCGGGCGCTCGGACGGATTGTAGAGACCCCAGTAGAGTCCGTTGAGAAACAGGTGAACGTAGGTTCCATGACCAGAGGGACGCCCCATCGCGATCTGCGCATCGCGCATCCACTGATCGCGCATGTAGGTCGCGTGTCGCGCCGCCCAGCGCTGTACACCGAGAACGGAACCGCCGTCGACCACCGGCCACGAGTCCGTCGACGCACCGCGGAGTAGGATCTGATCGAATCGATCGACGCGCGAGCCATCGAAAAGCGGATAACGCAGCTTCGACGGCCCGTAGCGGCTCTTGAAGAGAACGCGGATCGGATGCTTCGGCGTGAAGCCGTGATTGCGACTCGAGTTCCCGTGCATGCGGATTCCGGCGTTCACTTGAAATCCGTCGCGACCATCGGGCCCATCCTGCCCGGGCGGATAGAAGAGCTCGATCGATGCGAGCCGCTCCCACGCCGGGCCGCGGTTACGGGAGTTCGCGTAGATCCCCGTTGAGCCTTCAAAGAGATTCGCGGGATCTGTCGTGACGCTCATCGTCGGAATCGCGAGCAGGGCCTCTTCGAAGCTGTACCCGGGGAGAGTCGAGTTCACGACGTCAGGATCCACGCCGTAGTCCGCCGGAAAGCCGGCCCACGAACTCGGAAGACCCGGCGGGTTCGCCGGCTGGCGGGCGACGTCGCTCAAGAAGATGTACGTGTGCGTGTCGACATTCGTCGGGAGAAACCCGTCCTTGAACGCCGCGGCGCGCAGGTTCGTCGTCGTCGTGATCTCGATCGGGCCATCGTAGAGAAGCGCCGTCGGCGCCTCGGGATGCGGCTCCCGCCCGTCGAGCGTGTAGTAGATGTCCGCGCCCGGTGTTTCCGTCGTGATCTCGACGAAGAACGGGGCGGAATAGTGCCCACGATCGACGCTGAAGCTCGTGTCGGCGACGAAGTCGATCGCTCCGCTCGTATTCGCCAACCCGGGAGTCGGTGGCGAGAGGTATCGGTCGACGCCCGAGCTCACGCGAAAGAGCTCGGCGCTGAAGAGGAACTCGCCGTTCGACGGATGGTCGTTGAGCGCCTGAACCGCGAAGACGTTGTCGCCGTCCGCGAGACTTCCCGCGTGCGCGGTGAGATCGATCTCCTCCCACCGAAGCGCCGCGCTCACCGAACGATCAATGGTGGAGCGAGAGTCGAAGTCGAGCGCGGCGGGCGCGTTCCGGCGGGCGACCTCGATGCCGTTTAAATACGCCGCGAAGCCGTCGTCGTAACGAACGCGCAGCTTGAGCGCATCGAACTCGAAGGGCGGCGTAAGAGCGAACGGGATTCGGACGTACGCCGAGGCGTTCACGCCGCGCATTTCATTCTCGATGTTCGTCGACACGAAGGGACTGAGCCCTTCCGGCGCGAGCGGAGAGCCGCCGGCGAAGAGCGCAGCGATCTCGTCCTCGTTCAGCACGTCGCTCCAAATCGCGACTTCGTCGATCCATCCGTGAAAATGATCGGACGCGGCGTCGTTCGAAAAGCCGATATTGACCGCCTGCTGCCAGTCGAAGTCGCTCGAAGACTTGCTGCCCGTCGCGACGAGCTCCCCGTCGACGTAGATCCGCTGGCCGCCGATCTCCGCACCGACGACGTGGACTAGGTGGTGCCACCGCCCGTCGGCGAAGCTCCGCCCGGAGCTCGAGATCGTCTCGTTGTTCCAGACCCGCGACGCGATATTGCTCCCGTTCAGGTAGATATGGCGGTCGTGGCCGCCGCCCCCGAGGTCGTTGTCGACGACGGTGAAGATCCCGCGTCCGGACGACTCCGCTCGAAACCAGAGTGCCATGGAGTAACTCGTCTCCGACACGTCGATGAGCGCGCTCACGTAGGCGCCGTTCCCGTCGAAGCGAAGCGACTGCCCCCCACCGACGGCGCTCGGGACGACTTCGGCGTACGTCGCACCGCGGAGATCCGCCGAGTGACCCCGCCCGGAGGCGTCGACCGTCGTCCGATCGAAGGTCCAGTACGCGAGAAGCTCCGGCCCCCCGTCCCCGACACCCCCGGCACCACCCGCGGCCGGAACGGCCGTCGCCTCGACGGAGTACGTTCTCTCGAGCACGGATCCCGCGCCGACGTCGAGCCCCGCGGAGAGATTCGGGTACTGACCGAACCAGAGAACGTTCTCTCCGTTGTCTTGGGTGTACGCGGGGACGCCCGCGTTGTTCAAACCGTCGCCGCCGTCCTTCCACCCGAAGAAATAGCCGGGTCCGACCGACGCACTGCCCGCCTCGAGCTCGAACGGAAACCGCTGCGCTCCGCCGCCATCGACACTCGTTCGCGTTCGGCCGACGCCGG
The DNA here is from genome assembly GCA_965223845.1 of Planctomycetota bacterium. Taxonomy (GTDB): domain Bacteria; phylum Planctomycetota; class UBA8108; order UBA8108; family SXIK01; genus CBDCXR01. The sequence goes on from CBDCXR010000004.1 coordinate 3,144,654, forward strand.
AGATCGAATACGTGGCGCCGTTTTCCTCGAAGATAAGCGGCGTGATCGCGCGGTCGGTGTCGCTGAAGAACGCCCACTCATCGAGCTCGCCCGACCGTGTAAAGGGATGGTCGAGGAGAAGAAAAACGGTTCCACTCGAAGACGTCGTTCGCGCGCGGGCAACGAGCGGATTTCCGATGATCTCGGGATCTCCCCCGCCTGGGTCTCCCCCGCCGTCCGAACCGAACCCGATCCCGAGCGTCGCGGCGAACCAACCGGCGCCGGCCGAGTCGTCGAAGGGTTCGTCGCCGCCGAGCCACATCGCTCCGAGCGCACCGTCCGTGGGAATATGAACGCGGACCGCGTCGCCCTCGGAAAAGAGCGGATCTCCGACGACCTGCTGGCCGATTCCGAACGAGACGTCCGGGCGTTGCGACGGATAGGTAGGCGCGAACTCAGACGCGATCGTCACACCGTCCGGCTCGACGAGCGCCAGGTAGTCGCCGTCGGCATCGAGACGAAAATTCGTGTGGAGCTCTTCGCCCGTCCGGTCCTTGCCGGAAGCGAAGACGACCAAGTACGCGCCGGCCTCGAGGACTCGTGAAGGAAACCGCCAGCGGGTGAGGTCCCCCGCCGCGTCGGTGAGATACCAACCGTCGAGGTCGACAGCGTTCGCACTGACGTTGACGCACTCGATCCAGTCCGACGAGTCGCCGTTTTCGTCGACGATGCCGGTCCCGTTCGAAGCGAGGAACTCGCTGATGATGACGTCCTGCGCGACGGTCCACGGGGAGGCGATCAACGTCGCGAAGAACGCGATGATGGCGAATCGGGGGCGCGACCGGGAATCCGCGACCGGACCGGGAGCCGCCCGCGTCCGCGCCCGGCGATCCATGAAGGCAATGTGAAGCATGGATCAGAGTTTACGGCGAACGCGGAACGAGCGGAAGGACGCGACTGCCCGCTTAAGGGACGGCTCGACCAGAGTCGACCCGACTCCCTCGGCGCGGCCGAACGTACTCCCGGCGTGTACGGGTCCGGTTCAGGTGCTCACTCACACGGCGGAAACCGATCGCACCCGATCGGTTCCGCGCGAGTTTCGACGCCGCAGACCGCGACCGGGTCCTCGGGCGGGCGTCCCGTCCCGAAGAGGAAGTTGAGAAGCGCGATCGCGTCGGTAATCGTCAAGCCGCCGTCGCCGTCGACATCGCCGCTCGCCGCGCAGAGGAGCGGATCTCCGTCGGCGAAGAGAAACTCGAGGACGTACACCGCGTCCGCGACGTTCGCGCCGCCGTCGGCGTTCGCGTCGCCGCGCCGGAACTGCACCCGCGGATCGTCGCCGACGACGACGTCCACCGTCGCGCGTGTCGACGCGCCGAACTCGTCGGTGACGTCGAGAATCACCGCGTGCGTTCCGGGAGTGTTGAACGTCGTGAGCACGAGTCCCCGGCTGTCGGATTCCCCCCCGATCGTCCAGCGGTATTCGAGCGCGTCGCCCTCGGCGTCGCTCGACCCCGTCGCGTCGAAGAGCACCGTGAGCGGCGGGGCTCCGCGCAGGGTAGAAGCAGTGATGCGCGCAACGGGCGACGCGTTCGCATCCGCGGCGACGCCCGGCGACCAACCGGCGCGCCAGCTCGTCGCCTCGTCATTGTCGACATCGAGCCCGACGCGCTCTAGGCTCGCGCCTTCGCCATCCGCCGCGTCGGGCCAGTCGCCGTCGTCGAGATAGACGACGCTGTCGATGAGCTCGGGAAAGTACTTTCCGCCCTCTCCGTCGTCGCGGAGTCGGACGATCTCGCCTCCGTTCGAGAGTCGACCCGAATAGGGGCCGAAGGTTTTCGTTTCGGCTGGGGCGATCTTGGCGACCTCGCCCGGGTCTCGCGCGACGAGAAACACTTCCCCTGCGGTTGCAACGGCTCCCGGCGGAAACGTGAACTCGATGGCCGGAATCGTCCAACCTGCGAGGTCGACGTCGGCTTCGTGTCGATTCACGATCTCGAGGAACTCCGTCACGTCTTCGCCGTCGGGGTTGTAGTGAATCTCCGTAATCTCGAGCCGAGGTGCAGGCTCGTACTCGAATCGCCGCCCCTGCGTCGTCGGCGACAGGCGCGTGAGAAAGCCGCGGAGAAACGTGGTTCGGCGCGAGACGTAGAGTCGGAAATCATCCCGCCAAAACTCGGAGTCGGTGCTCCGACTGCCCCACCGCCGCCAGCGCGCGAGATCGCGACGCGCGAGGTCCGCCGTCGCGGTGTCGTAGGCGTCGATCTTGGGGCCGAGCACACTCGGCTGGAACTTCTCTTCGACGAGGTGCCAGATGCGCCCGTAGAACGCCTTGATGTAGTAGTCGTCGGGCGCACGCTGAAGAAGCGCGTTCAGGATCCCGTGGTAGCCCTGGTCGTGAAACGGATAGGTCTGAGTCTGAAACAGCGGGTGCTCGTTGTAGACGCGAACATCGGTCGTGAGAAGCATCTGACCGAACGTGAGGTCGACGTCCCAGGGAAAGCACGTCACCAGGAACGGACCGTCGCCGGCGAGGTCTTGCCGACCGTAGTAGAGGAGCCAGTTCTTCACGACCGAATCGCCGTCCGTGATGATCGCCTGGACCGCCTGGTAATCGATCACCCCTTCGACGTGGAGCCGCGAGTTCAGAAACTCGATCAGCTCCGTGCCCCGCAGTCGATTGAGATCCCCCGCGAAGCTCCCGATCTCCGGGAGTAGATCGGGCGCCGCATCGTTCCGCGGCTCGTAGCCTCCGGTCGATGAGGAGAGCATCGGGTTTCGCGCCTTGTAGAGTCCACCGCTCGGATCGAGTCGATTCCGCCGCAGATAGTCCTCCCGCGGATCTTCGATCGTGAAGAACGCGCCGTGGAATCGGCCGCCGTTCGAGCGCACCTCGGCCATGTGCGTCTCCGAATACGCAACCCCCGCGTCACGGAAGAGATCGAACGCGAACTGCTCGCGCAGCATCGACTTGTCGTTCCACCCCGCGTTGAAGTTGAGTCGCGACTGCCCTTCGAACTGGTCGCCCTTGTTGAAGCGAACGCGAAGCGGCTTCTTCGGGTAGCTGCACGCGGTTTCGCCGCGAAACTTGACGCCGACGCTCCGGTACGCCCGTCCATCCGGGTCGACGAGTACACCGGATCGGTAGGTTCCAGGGTTGCACGAGAGATCGCTCAGCGCTCCCGGCGTGAAGATGTGAAAGAGGCGAATCGGCGGCGCAGGCTCCGGCCAGTGATCGGAGACGTAGTAGCCACGGGTCGAAATCGGATTCTTCGTCCGGGGCCACTTCGTCGCCGCGCCACCGCTCGTCGAAGCTTCGAACGAGTACCACACTAGCGAGTCGTCGGGCGCGGGAGGGATCGCCGCGCTCCAGAGTCCGTCGCCCGCGTGCGCATCCGGCAACTCACCGTCGTCGCGCAGCGGCAGGGTTTCGATCTCCGCCCCGGAGACCTGGTACTGGACCGCTGCCGAAGCGATGTCCTTGCCCTCGATTCTCACTACGAGTGTCACGTCGTCTTCGGGGGCCGCCCAGAGCGGCGAGCGCTCGACGAACCGAATCGTCGGCGGCACCTCGTTCGGGGGGAGCTCGGCCGCGCCGACCTCGTTCGACGCGAGCGGCGTACCCGCTACCCCGCGCGCGCCGGTTACGGCGTCGCCCTCGAGCTGGAGAAGGCCCGAGTCTTCGCGCGTCACGGATGACCGAGCGATGAACGCGCTCGTGCCGGAGAGGTGCTTCATCCGGAAGCGAAGGACGAGCGGCGTCTCCGCCGGAGGACGCTCGGGAAAGGTCACGCGCAGAGCGTTTTGAAAGCCGTCGCCGTTTCCGGTCGAGCGGATGCGCGCACAGGGTCCGTCGTCGCCGAATCCGCCGGCCTCCTCGGCGACGCTCGTCTCGTGATTCCCGGTTCCGCGCCAGCGTCCGAGCCCGGCGTCGAACTCGTGATCGGGGAAATAGTTCAGCTCACCGCCGTCCTTTTCGAAGAGCTCGACGGCGTCGAGGAGGACTTCACCTTCGCCCAGAAGATAAAAATAGAATCTCGGCCCTTCGTGAAGGCCGACGAGTTCGAAGGTGAGCCATTCGCCGCCGCCCGGCGAACTCGCCTCGACCGGCGCGACCCGCCAGTTGCCCGGAGCGTCCGACGGACCGAGCGGCTGAACGCGCTGGAGGGTCCCGCCGAGACCATCGGCGAGCGCGGGCCACGCGCCGGCGTCGTTGTACGAAACCTCATCCCGTACGGAACCGAGCGCGTCGACGAGCCGCACCGTCTCCCCTCCGTCGGAGAGCGTCGAACCGTCGGCGAAGGGGCCGTGGACGAGGTCCGCAATGAGCCCGAATCGAGTAACGAGCTCGGGCGGATCCTGCGCCACCAACACGAATTCTCCCGGCGGAATGACCGTCCCCGCCGCGAAGACGAAGGAGACGCCGCGGTCGAGCGACCATCCGCCGATGTCTTGCGGGACATCCGTGCGATTGACGAACTCGATGTACTCGAGCGGGACGTCGATCTCGGGATGGTAATTGATCTCGTTGATGACGACCGGCGAGCGCGCGAGATCCTCGGGAATCGGCGCGAGGGCGCAGTCGTCGAGGCTCCCGGTCACGCCGGGCGTCGGAGCTGACGCCGACCAGTTGAAGGGAGCCTCGCCCGGGAGCGCCTCGCAGCGCAGGTGAAGCGATTCGCCGGCGCCGTCGGCGGCGGTGGGAAACGGGTACCCGTCGCGAAACCTCACCTCGTCGATGAGCAGGCCGAATCCGTCGACGAGTCGCAGCCGCTCGCCGTCGTTGTCGAGCGCGCCCGAGAACGGGAAGACGGAAACTCCGGCCGGGACGCTCCACCTGGCGCGCAGCGCCTCGGGATCGCGCGCGAAGACGACCGTCCCTCCCGAAGGGATTTCCAGCGATCCCGGCGCGCCCGCGCGGATCCCGCTCGTGAACGACCAGCCGCGAATGTCGACGGCGCCCGGAGAGACATTCGCGAGCTCGACGTACTCGAGCGCGGCGTCGTCCTTCGGGTGGTAGTGGATCTCGGTGATGCGAAGCGGCGCCGCGGAGATCACGACGGGAGCAGCGGCGAAGAGCAGCGCGCACGCGAAGCCGCCGAATCGCCGGCTTCCTAGAAAGGTCCGATCAGCAGTCGAGGTCATCGGGCGTGACATCCGCTCCAGGATGGGGGAACGGCGCGGCGGGCGGGTCGCCGGTTCCAAAGAGGTAATTGAGCGAACGAATCGGATCGGAGATGTCGATCCCGCCGTCGTCGTCCGTGTCTGCGGCATCCTCGCAAACGATGCTTCCGTCGGCAAAGAGATAGAACAGCGTCGCGATTGGATCGCCGATGTTGAGTCCGCCGTCTCGATTCGCGTCGCCGCGGATGAAGAGCACTCGCTCGTACGTGAATCCCCCGAACGCGACGACGCTCGCTTCTTCGACTGCGAGGCGAAGATCGACGCGCCCGTTCTCGGGGAGATCATCCGGAGCCGGTGGGCTCACCGCGACCGCGAGCTCGGGCGAGCGGACATCGATCGAGGTCGCCTCCACTCCCCCAAAACGAATCGACAGATTCTCGCCGAACCCGGTCCCGACGAACGTGACTTCCGTACCGCCCTCGGCGGGGCCGGAGTCGGGGCTCCAAGTCTCGAGCGTCGGCGGATCGGGGACACGTGACGAGCGGACGGTGAGCGACAGCTCGCCGACGAACTCGCCGTAGCCGTCGAAGCCGAAGAAGCGGAGCTCGTGGAGCTCCCGGGTTGTCGGAAACTCGAAAGACCAGCGCGTGACCGACGACCAAACGGGCGAAATGAGCTCCGTGTCGCCACCGTCGACCTCGACGTAGATCTGCTCGACGCGAAGCGGCGCCTCACCCTCGATCTCGACGTCGCGCTCCTCGGTTACGAGCGTTTCCCCGTCGCCCGATCGGATGCGAAAGGACGCCGTCGCGGAAGAGCGAACGAGCGACTCGACGCGCGACTTGACGGTGTTGATGTAGCCCTTGAAGCTCGAGGCGTTCACGCCGGTCGATCGCGTCACGGCGTCCATCCAAGGTCCGGCCGCGTCGACCGACCAGTAGCCGTCCGTGTATTGCTCGAGCGCCCGAAAGTACACGCGGCGCGGTTCGGGTCGGCTGAGGAGGCGCGCTGCGTGCACGTCGCCGGTGGGGAAAAAGCCCGCGTTCGGGTTCCCCATCGAGTTGTCCATGTCGAAGGGAAGGAGCTCCCACTTGCCGTCGGTCGGATCGTAAACGCAGTAGCCGTTGTGACCGTTTCCTACGAAGACCGCGTCCCAGTCGGAGGTCAGGATGCGGACGGCGAGCATGCGGAGATAGGCGTCGAGGTCGAGGACATCGCCCACGCGCGCGTCAAACTCGGCGTCGCGAGTCACGCGCCGGTCCATCACGCGCGTGAGCTCGATCCACTCGTCCCAACGATCCCGCGACTTGTGGATCGTGTGAGTCCAGTACCCGCGGTAGTTCTCCGCCTCCTCGTCCATATGCCAAAACGACGCCCCATCCCAATGCGATCTCGCGCACACGTCATTGAACGCGAGTCGCCCCACCGCTTTGATCACGATGGCTTCGTCGACTGCCTCGTCGCCGTACCATTTCTCGATGTAGTCGCCGTCGACCGGCTGGATCATCGCGTGGGTGCCGAGCGAGTTGCCGTTGAAGTGCGTGCGGATGTAGTGGTAGTCGGCGGTCGGCGCCGGCGCGTGCGGCCCGTTCGCTCTTCCGGCGAGAAAGTAGGCGACCCCTTCGCGCGCGTTCGCGCCGCGACTCGAGAGGTTGATCGCCTTTCGGCCGCGATGGAAGCGATCGTCGTCGGGAAAACGAACGCGGAAATTCGTACGTCCGGGACGCCCCCACGGACTACCGCGATAGCGGAGACCAATGTTGTACGTCGCCTCTTCGTCGTCGAAGACGAACGCCCCGTCGACGAGGTCGTTCGAATGGAGCGGACGCGTTCGGAGCTCGGTGTCGCTCGTGGCGTCGAGAATCACTCGGTAGACGTCGAGGCGGTCGGTCTCGGGCCCGGCCGCTTGGAAGAGACAAACTCGCTCGGGCGCATCGACGGGAAAGCGGCGCAAGGCACCGCTGGAGTCGACCGCTTCAACGTAGTAAACGACGCGGCGATTGCGATCGAATCCGGGAAGAGAGCCGCCGAAGACGCCATCGCCCGCGGCACCATCGCCGCGGACCCCGTCGTCGCGCAGATCGATGGACTCGGAGAACGTCCCCGCGCGATCATTCTCCCGGTAGTAGACCTTGACCGACTCGATGCCGTCGGCGTCCGAGACGCGCGCGGTCACGATCGTCGGGACACCGGCCGCGGGCGAGACCGGAGCATGCGAGACATCCGAAATCACCGGGCCGAGATTCGCCGCCCCGCTTTCCTCGCGCAGCCGGCGCGTCACGCTGTTTTCGCTTCCCGGCGTGCCGAGATTCCACGGGACGGTGAGGCGCAGCCGCGCCGCGAGGGTGTTTCCGGACAAGTTTTCGGCGGGCGCGGGGCGTCCGGGCCACGGCCCCGGCGTGAACTCGCCGTGCGCGATGAGGAGGCTGCTCCCGCGGATCCAGCGCGCCCAAAGCGAAACGTCGTAAGCGCCGCGCGCGAGTCTCGGCCGCGTGTCCGTCTCGATGCGATTGCAGAGAGAATCCCCCTTCGCCGAGGCGTCGATTCGGAGACACGCGTTTCCGGAGTGGCTGTCGTCCGTGACGCGCCGGCTCCGCACGTGCGTCCCCTGGATCACCCACGGAGTAGTCGAGCTCTCGAATCCGGGATTCGGAATGCGGTTCTCCCCGCCGCCGTCCGGAGTGATCGAGACATCATCGATGTGACAGGTTCCGCGCTCCGAGAGGAAAAGATGGAGTTCCGTATCCGCGGTCGGGGCGTAATTCGAGACGAAGAACTCGAGTTTCTCCCAATCGGCTTTCTCGCTCTCGTCGCTCGCGTCCCAGGCCGACGCGACATCGTTGTCCTGCCTCGGGTCGATGAGCTCGAGCGAGGCGCCCCGGCCGTCCGCCCACTCGGACCAGCGCCCGCCGTCGAAGTAGCGCACCTCATCGACGAGGTTCCCGCTCCGATCGACGAGACGAACGTTCTCGCCGCCGTCGGCGAGTGAGCCTTCGTAGGGACCGTAGGCTCCTTGGTACCCGTAGCGGTCGGCGAGAATCTGCGGATCTTCGGCGACGACGATATAGCCGCCCGCGGGCAGGGTCGTCCCGTCGGCGAAGGTGAGTTCGATCCCCTTCGAAAAGCGAAAGCCGCTGAGGTCGATCGCCACCGAGCCGCGATTGTAGAGCTCGAGAAACTCCCCGTTGCGGTCGTCGGGCGGGTGGTAATAGATCTCGTTGATCACGACATCCGTCGTCCGCTCGACGACGTTCGGCGCCCCGGGTGTCGGTGTGAGGGTCACCCAGCGCGGACGATCGTCCGGATCGAGACGCGCTTCGGAATACTCTCCGATCGCGCCGCCGAAGGGAGGTGCGCGCTCGAAGATGGTCGCGGCGACGACGACTCCGCTCGGGTTGAAAAGAAAGAGCTTCACCTCGGCAGCCGAGAGGGCGAGCCCCGACGTCGCCTCCTCGACGACGAAAAACTCCCCCGGGGCGAGCGTCACCGCGGGAAGCACGAACGGATCGGCGCCGGACGACGGCTCCTCGATCCGGAACTCCCCGAGCGAGACGGCAGCTCGTCCGGTGTTCTCGATCTCGACCCAGCCGTCGCCGTTCGAGCCGCGAAAAAGCTCGCTGAAGAGGATGGAACCCAGGGGCGCACTCGGTCCCCCGATCGGCCGCCGCTCGACGACGCGCGGGATCAGGCTGAAGTCGCCGCTCCCGATACTGAAGTTGAACGCGACGATCGCGAGGACGTTTGTGCCGTCGCGGACGAGTTCGCTGGACAGCGGAAAAAACTCTTCTTCGCCCGCTTCGCGCGAACCCGAAGCCGTCTCGTTCCATGCGACGGCATCCGGGCAGTTTCTGCGCGCGACCTCGACGCCGTTCAGATACGCGCAAAACCCGTCGTCGTAGTCGACGCCGAGAAAGAGGTCACCGGCTCCGGCTTCCGGAGGAAGGACGAAGTCCACCCGGCACGCGATCGACGTGTAGTTCTCCCGCATGTCGTCCAAAACCGTCGCGTCGTCGTCATCGCCGTAGCCGATACCCGTCACCGCCGGTTCCCAAGCGGCATCGTCGAACTCGGGCTCCGTCCACTCAGTGGGAGGATCCGAGAACGCCGAGTCCCCGCGGCGCAGCCGCCACTCGGCGCCGACGGGGACGATGTCGACATCCTCGAACTGGATCTCGTCGGGCGGAAGAAAATTGACCGTGCCCGGCGTCCCACCGAGCTCGTCGCTCTGCACCCAGCTCTCCGGCTCGCTCGTATCGAGATGGACGTTTCGAAGCGCGAGCGTGTGACCCGAGCCGTCGGGACCGGTCGGCCACTTGTCGCGGTCCTTGAAGCGGAGACTTTGAACGACGACGCCCGCGTGATTGACGAGCGTCAGCCGATCTCCGCCGGAATCCAGCCGTCCCTCGAAGTTGCCGACCGCGTTTTCGATGTCGTAGCGTTCGACGAGCGCATCGACATCAGCACAGACGACGATGTGTGCGCGCGCGTCGAGAATGGTCCCCGGCGGAAAGACGAAACGGATCCCCTCGACGAAGGCGTAGCCGGAGAGGTCTTGGGGCGTCGACGTGTCGTTCGCGAGCTCGACAAACTCGAGGGAGTCGTTCCCCGGAGCCGGATTGTAGTGGATCTCGGAGACCACGACCGCGCGGACGGAGGTCGGCGAGACGGCCGAAGCGACGACCAGACCGAACAGAACTCGACCACGAAGCCAACGAGTGAACGACCGACTCCTACCACGTCCCAATGTTTCGGCTCCCTCCGAGATTTCGACGGCCCCGTCCGGTTACCTGCGCGGCGGCGGCCCGCCCCTCACTATCCCTCACGGTCGCGCGCGGAGCGAGTTTTAAAGTGTATCGAGCGACCCCGGAGAGATAGACTCGGGGCGTTAGGGTCGATCTCGACTTCACGAGGATCGTCGAAGCGCCTCCGCCGTTGCGGGACGTCTTCGAGGTGTAGGCGCCGACTTTGCGTCGGCGTTTGGAGGGATACAAAGGAGGTGTGATGCGCGCGCTCTACCTGGGTTCTGCCGTTCTGCTTGTCTCGCTCGCTTTGACGCCGGTCGTCCGAGCCCTCGACGCTCCGGTTTACATCAACTTCGGTGGTCCAGAGGTGGTCGACTCGTTCGGCCGCACGTGGCTCGGTGATCAGGGTGCGGGGGCCGACGTGCTCGATATCCGGCCCGACGACGCGGGCGGATTCAATACGATAGAAGGCTGGTGCAATCCGTCGGCTGCGTCCGTCTCCGCACTCGTCGCGGATTCGTCTCTCGGTGTCAACTTCAACGGTTCGCACCCGGGAGACGTGAACCTCTTCCGCAGCATCCGCTGGGACCTCGGCGGGGAAGCTCCCGACTACGTGGTCGAGATTCCGATCGCGCCCGGTTCCTATCGCGTCGCCGCGTACTTCTGCGAGAGCTGCTGCCCCAATCGCCACTCGAAGGTCCTCATTCAGGGTGAAGTCGCGTTTCCGGATGTGAGTGTGGCCTCCTACGCCGGCGGCGCGACCCACACGCCCGGTGTGCACGAGCAGGCGGACGTCATGGTCGGCGAGGACGGAATCCTCAACCTCACGCTCCTCGGCTGTCTCGATCCGGAGTGTCCCGGAGGTGGCGACGGCAATCCGACGCTCACCGCGCTCGCCGTTGTCCCGTCGGATTTCGACCCTTGCTCCGATCCGGGCTTCCGCGCTTGCCCCGGTGGACTCGGTTCGTCCGTCGACGGCGACGGCAACGTCTCGCTTTCCTGGAACGCCCCGGTCTGCATCGCGCCGACGGGCTACGAAGTCAGCCGCGACGGAGAGGTCATCGCGAACATCGCAGGCGATTCGCTGTCCTTCGACGACTCGACCGCTAGTCGCCTCACCAACTACTCGATCCAGGCGCAGTTCGACGACGACACCGTCTGCCCGCCGATGGAGATCACCGTCCTCCGCGAGGAAGTGGCGTTCGACGTCCCCGTTCGCATCAACATGGGTGGTGTACGGACCACCGACAGCCTCGGCCGAGAGTGGCTCGGTGACGGACCCGGCGGCGGCGATCCCCTCGCGATCCGCCCGAACGACCTCGGCGGAGCGAACACGATCGAGTTCTGGTGTGCGCTCAACACGGCGCTCGAGCCGGACGCCCTGCAGGCTCTCGGCCTCGACCCCTACAACTCGAGCGATGTCTACGTCTTCAACACGATCCGCTGGGACAACGGAGGCGATGCCGAGGACTACGCGCTCGAGCTTCCGATTGCCGATGGCGACTACATCGTGAACCTCTACTTTAACGAGTGCGGGGGCGGTACGAACCGCCACTTCAAAATTGAAATGGAGGGTGCGAGTGTCGACAACGATGTCAATTCCGGGAGGTATTCCGCGGTCGCGGCGTCCGGTCGAACGGGGATTCTGTCCTATGACGCGACCGTCGCCGACGGCGCGCTCAGCATCTCGCTCCTCCCCTGTGGCGAGTGCCTCGGCGCGACCGACACGAATCCGATTCTGAACGCAGTCGAGGTCGTCCCGGCCGGAACGGTGACCCCCGTTTGCGCGCGCCAGCTGAGAGCGACAGCAAACGAGGCAGGAGACATGGTCGACCTCGCGTGGATGGCGCCGATCGACGCCGGCCAGACCGGTTACGACGTCCTCCGAAACGGCGCGAGCATCGGCATGGCCGCCGCCGACGCGACCACGTTCACCGACGACTCGCCGCCGTGTAACCGCACGGTTCTCTACGAGCTCGTTCCGCTCTTCGAGGGGGACTCACCGTGTCCGGGCATCGAGCTCCGGGCGGTGGTTACGCTTCCCGATTGTCCCTTCGCAGCGCCGATTCGCGTCAACATGGGTGGACGTACGGCGAGCGATTCGAGCGGCAATCTCTGGGTCGGAGATCCGGGCGCCGGAGCGGACGTGCTCGGGATGCGACCGAATGACGATGGCGGAACGAATGCGATCGAGAACTGGTCGGCCGGGATCCTCGACGCCGACTCGTTCACGAAGCTCGGGCTCGATCCGACGCACCCCGGCGACGTTCACGTCTTCACATCGATCCGCTGGGATCCGGCGAACGACGCGGCGAACTTCATCATGGATCTCCCGCTCGCCGAGCCGGGCACCTACACAGTGAACATGTACTTCAACGAGGCGTGCTGCGTCGGCCGGAACTTCAAGATTCAGGTCCACGGTGCGATCCTCGACGACAACGTGAGCTACCTCGACTACGACGCCGAGCCGGCGCTCGGGAAGTCGGGTGTCCTCAGCTTCGAAGGAGTCCTCGCGCTCGACAATATCCTCATCGGACTTCTGCCGTGTCCCGAGTGCCCGCGCCCAGCGGGAGTCGGAGCGGACAACAACGCGATCATCGATGCCCTTGAGATCATTCGCACCGGCGACGTCCCCGATGGGACCACCATCCAGATAGCCGGCGATTGCAACCAAGACGGCGGACTCGACATCTCCGATCTCATGTGCTCGATTCGCACGCTGTTCCCGGGATTCCTGCTCCTAGGCTCGAGTCCGAGTCCCTGCGGAACGCCCGAGGGTGACGCGGCGCTCCTCGATTTCGACGGGAGTGGCGGCTTCAGCACCGTCGACGTCGTCGGGTTCGCGCAGTACCTCTTCGGCGGCGGGCAAGGACCGGCGCTCGGCACCGGTTGCGGGCCCATCACCGTTCCGGGCTGTAACGCGAGCGCGAGCTGCCCGTAACGCGACTCGTCATTGTTTCGATTTCAACCGATCGTTGGGGAAGGGTGGGTCGAGTCCGGGACAAGCGTCCCGGGCTCGACCCACGGTTATCCATCTCAGGAGGGGGTCCCATCATGCGTCCCATTCATCGCGTGGTCTGTTCAGCAGGGTTCGCGCTTCTCCTCGCCGCGCCGGCTGCGGCACAAGAACTGTTCAATGTGCCGGTGCGCATCAACATGGGAGGTCCGGAACTCACCGACTCGTACGAGCGGGTGTGGTTGTCCGATCGAGATGACTGCGGGGGCGCACAGAACGTCGATCCGCTGAACATTCGCCCCGACGACCAAGGCGGCGAGAACGCGATCTGCGATTGGGCGATGGGGAACTTCCAGCCGGATTCCCTCGACAATCTCGGATTCGATTCCTTCGATCCGAACGACGTGTCGATCTTCAACACGATCCGCTGGGACAACGGCGGAAACGCGATCGACTTCTTCATGGAGATCCCGATTCCGGCCGGGTTCTACCACGTGAACATGTACTTCACCGAAGGGTGCTGCACGGGGCGGCACTTCAAGATCGAGCTCCAAGGGGAGATCGTCGACGACGACGTGAGCTACCTCGACTACGACGAGGAAGCTCCGGCTCTCGGGCGAACCGGCGTCCTCGGGTTCAGCGACATCGAGGTCGGCGACGACCAGATCCTCCGCATCGGGCTCCTGCCGTGCCCGGAATGTCCGCGCGAGGCCGGAGAGGGTATCGACAACAACGCGATCATCGACGCGCTCGAGATCATCTCGGACGCAAACTGTGATCACCTGGGAATGGATTTCAACAGCGAGTTCGACACCGAAACGGGCCGCGTGTTCGGCTCCTGGAACGGTGTTGCCGGGGCGGAAGCGTACCGAATCCTCCGCAACGGGGATCCTCTGGGCGATGACTTGGCCTCGAACGCGCGCAGCTTCGTGGACGCCAACCCCGGAGACGCTGGCACCGCCGGCGTCCGCTACACCGTCCAGGCTCTCGATGGCGGAGTGCCGATCAGCGAGTGCTCGAGCTTTGTGAAGACCTTCGCCTGTCCCTCCGACCTCGTCTGCGAAGTGACGGCGGGAGAGGCCGAGGTCGCGCTCTCCTGGAACCCGGGGGCTGGGCTCGACGTTTCGGGCTTCGAGATCCGCGCGAACGGCGAGCTCATCGATACGCTCGGGCCGGACGCGAGCGTGTACGAGCACGAGCCGACGGAGAGAAACATCGCCTACACCGTAACTCCCATCACGGACCCGCCCGGCGGCTGTTCCGAGATGACCTGCACGGTCTGTGTCGACGGCGCTGCCTTCGAGACTCCGCTGCGCATCAATCTCGGCGGCCCCGAGCTCGTGGATTCGCTCGGCCGCGTCTGGCTCTCGGACAATCTCGGTACCCAGGACGAGCTCTGCATTCGTCCCGACGACGGCGGCGGGTTCAACAACATCGTAAATTGGTGCCCGCAGACTCCCGAGTCCGTCGAGGCCCTCGGATTCGATCCGACCAATCCCAACGACACCTCGATCCTCGGTACGATTCGGTGGGACGTCGGCGGTGACGGGGTCGACTGGATGCTCGAGCTTCCGCTCGCGGACGACGGGGAAGACTCGTACACCGTGACGATGTACTTCAACGAGTGCTGCTGTCCGGGACGACACTTCCAGATCGCGATCGAGGAGGAGCTCGTCGAGGAGGACGTCGCGGCATCCGATTTTTTCCAGGCGGGTAGCCTCGCGAACGTCGGCGCACGCGTCTACGAAGACATCATCGTCGACGACGGCGCGCTCACGGTGCATTTCATTCCGTGCCCCGACCCGGACTGCCCGGGAGCGAACGACATCAACGCGATCTGCAGTGCGATCGAAGTCGTGCCGAGCACATTCGACCCGTGCAGCAATCCCGACTTTACGCAGTGTCCGCAGGGCCTCACCTGTGTCGTCGGTGCGAACGGCGCGGTCTCCGGCGAATGGGAAGGACCGCTTTGCTTCGACGTGCAGGGTTACGAAGTTCGGCGAGATGGAGACCTGATCGACACGCTCGCAGCGGATGCGACTTCGTTTACGGACACTCTCGAAGCACGCATTGGAAACTACACCGTCACGCCGCTCGTCGGCGAGGGCGATCGCGCCTGTAGCGCGATGAGCTGCAGCGTCGTCCGGCCCGAGATCCCGTTCGCCGTGCCGCTCTATATCAACATGGGCGGACCCGCTACGGTCGACAGCCGCGGTCGCCAGTGGCTCGGCGATGAGGGCAACACGGATCCGCTCGGCATCCGTCCGGATACCGCGGGCGGACCGAACTCGATCGTCAACTGGTGCCCACGGACGGCGGTCTCAGAAAACGACTCGTACGAGTCGCTCGGGTTCGATCCGAACGCCGAGAGCGATCGTTTGATCCTCAACTCGATCCGATGGGACGTCGGGGACGACGACCAAGACTTCCAGATTGGTAACGATCTCGACCCCGACGACATCGACTTCCGGCTCGAGATTCCGGTTCCGAACGGGGACTACCTCGTCAGTGCGTACTTCGCCGAGTGCGGCGGCCCCGGCGCCCGTCACTTCTCCGTTGAGGTCCAAGGCGATCTCGTCGCGGAGGATGTGAGCACGCTCGAATACTCGGACATCGCGCGACCCGGCCGGCTCGGTCGACTCGACTTCGACGACATCTCCGTGACGGACGGGATTCTTCGCGTCGGATTCCTCCCCTGCCCGGACTGCGTCGACGCGATCGATTTCAATCCGATTGTGAACGCCCTCGCGATTCAGGCGGCCGGTTCGGCGGAGCCCATTTGCGCGCGCGATCTCATTTGCGAAGTCGACGGCGGCTCGGTCACGGGCTCGTGGGTTCCGGGTATCGGTGTCGAGGTGACCGGATACGAAGTGCTTCGAAACGGTCAGCTCATCGATACGCTCGGTGCGGACGCGACTTCGTTCGACGACGACGTGCCTTGTTCGCGTGTCACGACGTACGAAGTCCGTCCGATGACGGACGGCGATTCTCCCTGCCCGAACCTGGCGATGCGCTGCACGATCACGGATCTGACCTGTCCGTTCGAGGCTCCGGTCCGCCTCAATATGGGCGGCGCGACGACCCCGGACTCGAAGGGGAACATCTGGGTCGGAGACGGCCCGGGCGCCGGCGATCCGCTCGACATCCGCCCCGAGGACGGCGGCGGAACGAACACGATCGAAAACTGGAGCGCCGGACTGCTCGCCGACGACACGTTCGAGAAGCTCGGCCTCGACCCGACGCATCCGGGCGACGTCTACATCTTCAACACGATCCGCTGGGACAACGCGGCGGACGGACCGGATTTCGATTTCCGCATGGAGATCCCGATCGACGACGGCGACTACGACGTCCACTTCTACTTCAACGAAGCGTGCTGTCGCGGGCGTCACTTCCAGATCGAGCTGGAAGGTGAGGTGCTCAACGACGACGTGAGCTACACCGATTACGACGAGACGCCGGACCTCGGCCGAGCGGGACGCCTCAGCTTCCCCGAGATCGCGGTCACCGGCGACATCCTCGAGATCGGCCTCCTTCCCTGCCCGCTCTGCGAGCGCGAGGCGGGCGCCGGCGTCGACAACAACGCGATCATCGACGCGATCGAGATCGTTCGTTCCGGCGACATGCCGCGCGACGAGTTCAAGCGCGGCGACGCCAACACCGACGGCTCGGTCAACATCGCCGACATGATCTTCATGCTGAACCGCCTCTTCGGCGACGGCGGCCTTCCGACCTGCCTCGAGACCGCGGATCTGAACGGCGATGCGAACTTCAACATCGCCGACGCAATCTTCGGTCTCAACCGGCTCTTCGGTGACGGTCCGCCGCCGATCGACGGTCACGGACCGGACGGGGACGAGTGCGGTGAAGACCCGAACCCGGGGAACTCGCTCGGGTGCGAGTTCTACGACAAGTGCTGAGTCGGGCTCGGCGGACCTCGGTTCGCTAATTCCCGAAACGGCTGAGCTCGGCGGCCTCGCCCCCCACGCGAGGCCGCCGAGCTTTTTTTCGTTTCGCTTGGCGCGCTCGCCGCAAATCCTACTTCTCGCCCGCTCGCACCTCCGCGATGTTGAGAAGGTGCTCCTTGATCTTCCGGTAGGAGTGGAGCGCGTCGGAGTACGTCGTACTCACGAGCGGAGTCGACTCCTCGTGAGCGAGTCGATCCCAGTGGCGGGAGCGAAGCGAGCGGACGTGGTCGTTGATCCGCTCGCCCTCCGCTTCGGATCGTTCGAGGACTTGCTTCTCGTCGCCGGTTCCGGTGACGAGATCGAAGTACTTTTCGACCCGCTCGTGGAGCCCCGAAAGCTCGGCATTCTGCTCTTCGCTGTAGTCGAGCTCGCCCTCGCGAATGCGGAGCCGGAGCTTGAGGACCTGCGTGATGTAGTCGCTCACCGACTCGTACTCGTCGCAGATCCGGATCTGGTCCTTGGCCTCTTCGGTGAGGTCGTGACTGAGCTGACCGCTGAGCGCGTCCGTCAGGAACACCGTAATTTCCTTCTGCACGGTGTCGAGTGTTTCTTCGCGTTGGAACACGCGAGTCGAGAGGTCTTGGCGGTCCGTTGGATCCGCGAGAAACTCCTTCAACTCGTCGAGCATCGCTCGTGTGCTTTGCTTCATCTTGACGAGCTCGGCTCGCCCTTGCTCGATCGCCGCGAAGGGAGAATCGTACATTTGAAAGTCGAGGTTCGTGAGGTAGCGCTTTTCCTTTTTCGGCTTGTCGGAAACGCGGCGCTCCAGCAGCCGGGCGAAGAAACCGATGAGGGGCAGAAAGAGTAAGACGTTTGCGACGTTGAATACCGTGTGGACGGTCGCGATTCCCGCCGTAGTGTGCGGGAAACTCTCGGCACCGCTTTCGTCGACGACCGGAGCGTTGAGATCGTCGATTCCAAAGAAGGTGCTCACGACGGCTCGGATGAGCGGGAGATAGAGCCGGAAGATGGCCGTGATCCAGAGGACGCCGATGAGATTGAACACCACGTGGAAATACGCCGCGCGGCGGGCGTTGGCATTCGCGCCGATCGACGCAAGAAAAGCCGTGATTGTCGTTCCGATGTTCTCCCCGAGCACGAGGGCCGCGGCCGTCTCGAACGTGAGGGCGCCGTTCAGTGCGAGTGCGATCGTAATCGCGAGCGTCGCCGAGGACGATTGGACGATGACGGTGAGCACACAGCCAACGAAGGCGCATCTGAGGACGCCAAAGTAGCTGTCCGCGCTGAACTCCCTAAACCACGCTTCGAATGCGGGCATGGTTCGAATCGGCTTGAAGCCGTTCTTCATCAACTCGAGGCCGAAGAACACCATGCCGATTCCCATGACCGCCATCGCGATGTACCGGACCCGCTCGCGCTTCGAGAAGAGGAGGAAGAAGGCGCCGACGCCGAGAATCGGGAGTCCGTACTTGCCGACCTTTAAGACGAGAACCCAACCGGTGATCGTCGTCCCGATGTTGGCGCCCATGACGACACCGATCGCCTGATTGAGCGCCATCAACCCGCTGTTCACGAATCCGACGACCATAACGGTCGTAATCGAGCTCGACTGAACGAGACACGTCACTAGAGTTCCGACGCCGACCGCGAGAAACCGGTTGTCGGTCACCATTCCGATCATCCGTCGGAGCGAAGGACCGGCGATCGCCTGCAACCCATCGGACATGTTCCGCATGCCGAGGAGAAAGATGCCGAGTCCACCCACTACGGTAAAAATGAGTTCGCCCATGAGATCGTTCTCGGAGAGGGGGCCGGAGGTGTCGACGCGCGCCGTCGGGCCCGCGAAGCCGGGCGCGAATCGTGCTAGAGTTTTATGAAGATTGTGTGAAAATCTTCATATTTGACGGGGTGCCACTGGGCAGGATGGCACACAAAGGCTTTCAAAATAATAGCTTGCAACATTACCCAGGCCTTCACATTCGCCTCCGAAGCCCGGCGCTGACCCGAGTTTTTTCGGGGGGTTCTATCCCCGACCGGAGCTGGTATTCGCTCACGGCGCGCGGAGCTGCACTGTGAACGTGCTCCCCGCGTCGAGTGCGCTCTCGAGCGAAACGCGCCCGCCGAATGAGAGCACGATGTGCTTTACGATCGCGAGTCCGAGCCCCGTCCCTCCGACCTCGCGAGACCGCGCCTTGTCCACGCGGTAAAACCGCTCGAAGACTCGCTCTTGGTCTTCCGGGCGGATTCCGATCCCGCTGTCGCGGACCTCGATCGTCACCCACGTTTCGTCTTCCTCGACCGAGACCACGACCCGCCCGCCGTTGGGGGTGTACTTGATCGCATTGTCGAGCAGGTTGTTCAGCACTTGGTGAAGTCCGTCGACGTCGCCGATCGCCTTGATCGCACGATCGAAGTGGTGCATTGCCACGGTCACTGACTTTTCGCTCGCGACCTCGACGAGCGAATGCACGACTTCCTCGACGACGCTCGTCACATCGATGGGCTCACTCTCCACGGCCGTTGGGACCGCCTCGATCCGGGCGAGGGTGAGAAGGTCCTTCACGAGCGCACCGAGTCGCTGGCACTGCGCCAAGATCTTTTCGAGAAACCGCCGCCGGATCTCAGGCTCCATCCCCTCGTCGTCGACGATCGTTTCCGTCATCGCGCGAATGGATGCGACTGGCGTTTGAAGCTCGTGCGACACGTTCGCGACGAAATCTTGTCGAACCCGTTCGAGTCGGCGGACTCGGGACATGTCGTGAAGAACGAGAACCGCGCCGATCACGCGCGACTCGGCGTCTCGTATCGGTGCTGCGTTGACTTCGACGAAGAGGCCGCGCGCCAAGATCTCAAGCTCGACTCTACTCTCCCGGCCCTGCTGCACCGCGGACCCCGTCGCAGCGATCAATTCGCGGATGTCGGTCACCTCCCAGACCCACTTCTGCGCGCCGCTGTCGCTCATCCCGAGGATGCTCCGCGCGGCTTCATTTGAGTGCACGACGCGCTCGTTGCGATCGACGACGATGACCCCCTCGACCATGCTCGAGATCACGGTCATGAGACGGAGCCGCCCGAGCGCGCGAGTGCCCTCCTCATCCGCGAGTCGCGCGGCGATGCGCTGGATCGCGCCAAAGACTCTTCCAACGTCGCCGGACATCGGCGCGTGCGCGGGCCGGTCGAGCTCTCCACGAGCGAGTGCCTCGGTCGACTCCGCCATTTCTGCGAGAAGTCGGCTCGATCTCCGGGCGAGAAGAAGGGCCACGGCGGCGCCGACGAGCGCGGCGACGACGGCGGCGAAGAGGAGTCGCGCATCCGTGGCCGAAAGGCGCGATTCCACGTCACGGAGGGGGACTGATGCACGCAGGAACCCGAGCGAACGTCCGTCGTTTTCGACGTGGAGAGCCACATTTACCATCGTCTGCTGAAGAACCGCGCTCGTGCGCGTCTCGCGGCCGACCCCGCGAGAGCGAGCTTGGTCGAGCTCACGCCGCACGATCCCTTCAGGCAGGCTCGCGAGATCCGCCTCCGAGTCGGCGATCACCGTTTCGTCATCCGCGAATACCGTGATCCGGATTCCCAGCTCGTCGCCGAGGTCCCGGAGGGTCTCATGGAACTCCGGCTCCGGGGCGGATTCGAACGCGGCCATCGCCAGCTCGCGAATGGCGATGGCCTGCGCCTCGAGATCGTGAAGGGCGTCCTCTCGCATTCGCGACGCCATCCACCCGCCGACGAGCGTCGCGAGTGCGCCCACGACACAGCCGATGACGAGGAGGTATTCGGCGAAAATCGTCCGGAAGCTTTTCGAGCGCATCGTCCCTTCCATCGACAACTAGACGCGCCCGGCCGAACTCCGAGTGCGGAGAGGCCATTCTGTGCCGTGTCCGAAGTGTTGTCGAGCGCACGCGAGCAGATCGGGTACGATCGAGGCGTCGATGGAAAGGGGCGAGAACCACCGTGCGGGCATGAAGAATGCGTCAGGATTTCGTGAAGCCTTCGCTCTGTCTCCCGCTTGCGGGATGGATTCTCGGCGGACTCCTCGGGACCGCGGTCGCGGGCGGAGACGGCCCGCCCGAGATCGTCGAGCGCCTCGATCGACACGATCTTCTGCTCTACCGCGCTCCCGACGGAAGACTCGCTCGCGCGGCCGAGCGCACGGGCTGGGAACGTCGTCGCGCCGAGATCGTCGCAGGAATGAGGGCCGTCATGGGCTCGCTCCCCGGCGACGAGCGACGTGTTCCGCTCGACGTACGCGTCGAGGAAGAGGTCGACCTCGGCACCTACATCCGGCGCCGCATCTCGTATCGATCCGAACCCGACGCTCGGACGCCCGCGTATCTGTGCCTACCGAAGTCCGTCTTGGGCGGCGAGCAGCGCGCCCCCGCGGTACTCTGCCTCCACCCCACGGACAACAAGGTCGGACACCAAAACGTAGTTGGCATCGCCGGGCGACCGGGAAGACAGTACGCGGCCGAGCTCGCCGAGCGCGGCTACGTCACTCTTGCACCGTCGTATCCGCATCTCGCGAAGTACTGGCCGAACCTCGGGAAGCTCGGCTATGAAAGCGGGACGATGAAGGCGATCTGGGACAACATCCGCGGACTCGACCTGCTCGAGACCCATCGGGGTGTCGACGCATCGCGAGGATTCGGCGTGATCGGACACTCGCTCGGCGGGCACAATGCGATCTTTACCGCAGTGTTCGACGCGCGAATCTCCGTCCTCGCGACGAGCTGCGGATTCGATAGCTTTCTCGACTACTACGACGGTCGCAAGGAGCTCTGGGAGTTCGGTCGCGGCTGGTGCCAAATCCGCTACATGCCGAAGCTCTCGAATTACCGCGGGCGATTGTCCGAAATCCCGTTCGACTTTCCGGAGCTCCTCGGTGCGCTCGCTCCGCGTCCGGTGTTCGTCAGCGCGCCGCAGCGCGACTCGAACTTTCGGTGGCGAAGCGTCGAGCGATGCGTCTCGGCGGCGCGACCGGTTTACCGGCTGCTCGGAGCGGAGGGAGCGCTGCGCGCGACCTACCCGGACGTCGAGCACGATTTCCCGGAACCTCAACGACAAGCAGCCTACCGAGTCATCGACTCCGTTCTTCGGCGAGCTGAGTCGACGGGCGACCCAATTCACTCGAACACGGAAGCAGCCCGCGACTGACGCGTCCGCGCGATGTCCTCAATCGCACTGTACGTCATCGCCGAGGAGGACGATGGGCGCATGTCTCCATTTCCCCCTTCAAACGAGTAGAGAACCCCATCTATGTGTCGCACTCCGCATCGCCCTCGGTCCGCGTTCGTCGTCGGCGCTCTCGCGTTGATGATCGGCGCCAACTTACTCGCCCAGGAGAAGCAGCCGGAAGAGACAAAGAAGCCGGCCGATCCGAAAGCCCCCGACGAAAAGAAGGAACCACCTCCCCCGCAGTGGGCCGGACCGCTCGTCGGTCACGTCACGCCGACGACCGTGAGTCTCTGGATGTACGCCCCGGTCGAATCGGAGTGCGTCGTCGCGTTTCGCGAGGCGGACGCGCCCGGCGACGAACGGCGAGCATTCTTCGCGTTGATCCCTGACCCGGTCGTCGATGGACCCAGTCGTCCTCGGCGCGCCACGCTCACCGCGCTGTCACCGGAGACACGCTACGAGTTCCGTGTCCTCGTCGGCGGGAAATCGAGCCCCGAGTGGAACGGGGCCTTCGCCACCCCGCCCGAGCACCGTAAGCCGAGTCGCTTTCGCGTCGCCCTTACATCCTGCATGAAGGTCGGCCAGCCGCAGGCGTCGTGGTACCTCCTTCTCGCGCAGCAGCCCGATCTCCACCTGACGGTCGGAGACACGCACTATGCCGACACGACCGACGGCGCGATTCAGTGGAAGCATCATGTCGTCTACCGACGCGTCCCTCACTTTGCGACCGTGATCCGCCACGTCCCCACCCTCGCGATCTGGGACGATCACGACTACGGGCCGAACAACTCGGATGGAACGGCCAAGGGAAAGGAAGGATCGCTCCGCGCTTGGAACCAGTTTTGGGCGAACCCGGCCGCCGGCGCGGAAGGGATCCCCGGAGCGTTTTTCCGTTCCTCGTGGGGTGAAGTCGACTTCTTCGTCGTCGACGGGCGCTACCACCGCTCGCCGGACGAAGCAAAGGACGACGAAAAGAAGACGATGCTCGGCGCGGCGCAGTTCGATTGGCTCGTCGACGGACTGAGGACCTCGCGCGCGAAATTCAAGGTGATCGTCACCGGGAGCACGCTCCACCACAGCACGAACGACGGCTGGCGCATCTACACGCACGAGCGGCGGCGGCTCTTCGATACGATCCGTACGGCGAAGATCTCTGGCGTGCTCTTCATGTCCGGGGACATCCATCGCTCGCTCGTGTGGGAGCACCACGAGTCGGCGCGCGTCGGGTATCCGTTCGTCGAGGTGATCTCGTCGGGCGTCGCGAACAGTAAGACGCTCAGCTTTGCGACGATCGACTTTGACACGACGCTCGCCGATCCCACTCTTCGCGTTCGGATCGTTCACGGCGACGGGACGGTGCGGGACGATCGAACATGGAAACTTTCGGCGCTCGGGGGCTTCTGAACGGAGTGTTCACACGAAGAGCGCGAAGGACCGCGAAGGAAGACGAAGAGAAGAGGAAAAGTAAAGAGAACCACCAGCGAGAGCGATAGGTGAAGCCTCTTTCAGATCGTGACTCGTTCAGGTGTTTCAGGTTGCCGATCTCGCTCTATCTAAAACCATCTCTCCTCCGTCTTCCTTCGCGGACCTTCGCGCTCTTCGTGTAAACTCCCCCTCACCGCCGATTCGACTCGGGGATCTCGTTCACCGTGTAGTACGCGTTTGCGTGAACGAGCCGTGAGCCGTCCGCCGCACGTAGTTCCGGGAGGTCGAATTCGTAGACGTGCCCCTCGCTCAGCGCATCGAGGCGGAGGATCACCGTTCTTCCGTCCGGGGACACCGTCGCCGCGATCACCTCCGCGGTGCCTCGATCGACCTCGGGGCTCCCGTAAAACTTGTGATAGATGTGTGTGAAGTGGCTCAGCCGATACGCGTCCGTCCGTAGCGCTCCCTCTCGCGCTACCGGCTTGGTGAACCGCAGCGTGAATCCGTCCGGTCGGATCGTGATGCGCTCGATGTCGAACGGCGTCTTGCCGGTCCATTCGAGGCGCTCGAGCGCGTACTCGCGACTTCCCCGCACGGGCCATCCACGGTTCGTTCCGCCCGTGACGAGGTAGCCTTTCGGGGAAAACTGAACGGCGAGGATTCCGGTGCTGAGGCCTTCACGGAAGGGGTAGCACGCTCCCTGCCACACACCGTTCACCTTCTCCGTCGTCGCGCGCATCACACAGCTCAAGCTGTAGTCGCCGACGAAAATCTGACCCGCGAACGGGCCGAACTTTCCGCCCGTCGTGTCGACCCGGAATCCGGAGATCGACTGTCCCATCTTGCGATAGGGGAAGATGACTGCGTACGGAACGAGCTCTTTGACGCGCTTCTTTTCGATGTGAATCCGCGAGCCGCTCTTCGGCTCGGGCGGCCGTGGCCCCATGTTCGGGGCGAGGTCGTACGCCGGAAAACTGATCGGATGCCCCATGAATCCGCCGGGTTTCAATTGCTTCAGCGAACAGGAGCCGTTCCACGGCCCTTGGCTCTCCGTGTAGAACATCACGCCGTGCTCGTTCGGTCCGACGCCGCCGGCGCTCCGGATTCCGCTCGCGATCGGGATCGTCTCCCCCGCCGCCGTCACCTTGAGACACCAGCCGCGAAACGGAGCCTTGTAGTTGTAGGATTCGGAAAGACCGAGCACGACCCAGACATCGCCGTTTCCGTCCGGCCGCGAGCCCCACGAGAACTCGTGATAGTAGTCGAAGCCCCAGTCGTCGCTGAGTGTCTCGAAGAGGTCCGCGCGCCCGTCCCCGTCGCGATCGGTGATGCGCGTCACCTCCGTTTGCTGCGTGACGTAGAGCGAGCCATCTCGGTACCCGACTCCGAATACCTCGTCGAGTCCGCTCGCGAAGCGATGAAAACGAGGCTCGGGCCGCTCATCGAACGCGCCGCTCACGAAGAAGAGATCGCCGCGTCGAGTTCCGATCACCAGCCGGCCGTCCGGCAGACGCTCTAAGCTTCCGGATTCGATCGCGAGCTCCGCCGGAAGCGGGAGATCGACGATGCGGTAGAACTCGGCCTCCGCTTCGGCCGTGCCCCACATTCCCCCGAGCGGCTGCGCAGGGAGCGTCGTCGCCGCGATCGACGAGAGGAGTGCCGCTACGAACCAACAACGCATCATCGTTCGGCCTCCAGCCAGACGTAGTCGAGGACGAGAGTCGCCGAACCCGCACGGATCTCGATCGGGACGATCGCCTCGGCGCCACGAGACGATGATCGGACGAGGATCGACACGAGCTCCGGAGAGTCCGCGCCGGAGCCTTGTTTCGCGACCACACCGAGGATGCCGTCGATCTCGATCGTCCCGTCGTCTCGCCGGACGATTTTCTCGTGAACAGCGAGGCGGAAGTGGACCGTCCGCTCTTCCTCCCCGTACAGCGACAACGTGCGCCGGAGAAACGCGCGCCCTCCGGGTCCGTCGGCGATATCGACGGTCGAGTCGGAAATCGAGATGGTGCCGAATCGATAGAGAAAGCTAGGCCGCTGCCTCGCGCCGAGCTCGTATCCGCGAAACCGAATGTTACGTTCGCGGCTCGTCCCGCTCGGCCACGGGTCGTTTTCGTCGGCGAGCTCGGCCCACGCCGAGCCGCGCCCGAGCTCGACGCGATCGCGCGAGAGAACGCGTGCAGAACCGCTCCCCTGGCCGCGCCAGACGCCGCTGGGATCGACGAACTTCCCGCGCCAAACTTGCTGCACGCTCGGACTCTCGGCGTCAAAGATCAAGTTGAGTCCAAGCGGATACCCGACGCTGATCGCACGCTTCCCGGCCCCTTGCGCCTTTCGGCGCAGCATCACCGCTTCGTCGCCGACGACGATCTCCATGGGCGGCCGACGAAGCCCACGCGGCGCGCGAGTGTTTCGTCCCTCGGCGAGGTACTCCCACATCGCGTGCAGCTGACGCTTCGGATCGCCGTCCGCGATGTCCGGAAACACCGACTCCCCCCCCGCGAAATACTGCGGCATGATCGTGATCGAACGGAATCGCGGCGGGTCTAGCATGTAGTGGTAGAACCAATCTTTCCGAAGGCGCTGCGTCGTCGTTTCGACGAGATCGATCGCGGCCATCGAGCCGCTCTGGATTCCGCGGAAGGTGTGACACGTGATGCAGCTCATCGCCTGCTCGCCGACAAGCTTGTGTCCGATGTCGGTGATGGCTCGCGCGCGCTTGCGATCCTTCGGTAGCGGCTCGAACTCGACCGCGGGCACGCGATCGAGCTCGGCGAAGAGATCCGCCAGCCCGTGAGTGTTCTCGGCCCCGAACGCAGGCATCCGCGTTCTCACGTAGGGGCGGAGCGTCTGACCGTGAGCGATCGTCTTGCGCAGCCACTCCTTTTCGAGCTTCGCGCCGACTCCCGTGAGCGGCGGCGGAACGCGGCCCGTCTCGCCGAGGTTCTCGTCTTCACTCGTGAAGAAATCGTTCCGTTCGGGCGAGATCCCGCCCCACTCGCCGCGCTCGTGGCACGCGATGCAGTTGAAGATCGCGAGCGTCGTTCGAGCCCGCTCTTCCGCGCTCGGTGGCGGAGATGTCCCCGCTAGGGCCGCGCGGAGATCGCCCACCTGCCGTTCGCTCAATGCGTAATCGGGCCAGCGCCCGAACTCTTGCGAGAGACATCCGCGCCCCGGGTCGAGCTCCGCGAGCGAACGTTCGTTCGGGCGCGCGTCGCCGAGCGCGTGGCACCGAGCACAACCGAGATCGCGATAGAGCGCGCCACCCGCTTTCGCCTTTGCGGAATCGACGACGAAGGGGACGGGCGACGGCGCGAGTGTCGCCTCCGACCGCAGCATGGTCGCGGGGATCGGTCCTCGCTCGAGCCCCGGACCCGCGGCGCTCAGAGCGAGCCGCGGTGCGCCGCGGCGATGGAGAAAGAGAAGCTCCACCGGGTGAAGCCCCGCAGCGAGCTCAATCGTTGCCGAGCTCCTGCCGCCGCCTTCGACCTCGGCGACACGAGTCGAATCGATCACGAAACGCGCGACCGCGCTACTCTCGAGCACGAACTCGTACTCCCCGTCGCGCTCGAGCTGAACGAAGCCATCGAATCGAACCGCGAAGTCATCGCGATACGTCGAAAACTCAGCGAGGTCAAACCCTTGGGCGACTCCGGCCCGCGCTTCTCGGCCCTCGAGCGCGTCCAGGCCACCTTCGACGCCGAAGTAAAGCGTGTAGGCGAGGGGCGCGACCACACGCGACCGCGCGGTCAGATAGTGCGCGATGTCGTAGGCTTCGTTCGGTGTCAATCCTAGGTCGGGCATTCGGCTCGCGGGACGCGCGCGACGCGGCTCGGCAAGAAACGCCGTGAGGGTCGCCGGAGTGTACTTTTCTTCGAGTCGCCCGAGCGGCGCCGAGTCGGGAATAGAAACCTCCTCGCCGTCCTCGCTACGCGGATCGTGGCACGCGACGCAGCCGACAGAATGATAGAGAGCTCGCCCTCGCTCCGCGGCTACGTGATCGGGTGCGCCGGGACTCACCGGTGCCGGCACGAGCGACACGAGATAATGCGTGAGCGCCTCGGCGATCCGATCGCGTTCTTCCGGTGTCGACGCGCCCGGAGTTCCTTCTCCGAGCACGTTCGGCATCGTCGTCCCCGGCTTCGTCCGCTGCGGATTCGCGATGTACCCGCGAAGGTACTCGGGACGGAGCCGCGCTCCTACCGACGCGAGATCGAGGGCCTTCTTCCTCGGGGGAAACACGCCGCGCGGCCCCGGCGGATGACAGGACGTACAGCGGAGCTCTCCGAGGAGAACTGTCCCGCGGAGGCGTTCGTTGAGACCATCGCGCTCGAGTGCGGGGATGATCGGGTGGTCGGGAGCGGCAGTGAGAATACGAGTAGCGAGCAGGGTCGCAGCGAGGAAAAGAAGTCGGTGCATGAAGAGTTGGCGCAGTGACGGTCTCGTAGTTGCGGGATCTAAGTCTCCCCACATGGTGTCCCAACCGACTCGGGTGAACACGAAAAAATGCCTGATCCACGATGGCGGAACTCCGCCTCCCGGCAGACGCGAGCTTGTGGTTTCTGCCCGTCGGCGTACGATGCCCGTCGTCGGTCGCCGAGGAGGTGTGTTCTCGAATCCCCTCGCCGGCCCGGCGATTCCCCGCCGGATTCATCTGGGCGGGTTCGCCTTCGGCACGATTCCACCTGTTCTCGACGGAGCACGCCATGAACCGCCGCCAGTTCCTGAAGTCCGCAGCCGCTGCCGGAGCCGGTCTCACCATCCTTCCGAGCGGCGTTCTCTCCGGCGCGAACGCCCCGAGCAACAAGCTAAACGTCGCATTGATCGGCGTCTGGGGCCGTGGACGCGCGCACCGGCGAGCGATCTCGGGCGAAAACGTCGTCGCGCTCTGCGACATCAACGAGAAGCATCTCGGTGACGCGAAAGAACACTTTCCGGGCGCGAAAACGTACGTCGATTGGCGGAAGTGTCTCGAGCAGAAAGACCTCGACGCGGTCGTTTGCTGCACCACCGATCACACGCACGCGTTCGTCGCGAACTGGGCGATGCTCCGCGGCCTCCACGTCTACTGCGAAAAGCCGCTCGCGAACACCGTCGAGGAAGCACGCGTCGTCCGCGCGACCTACCTGAAGAACAGGAAGAAGCTCGCAACTCAGGTCGGCACGCAGCGGCACGCGCACGTCAACTTCAATCGCGTACGCGAACTCGTCCGCGACGGAGCGATCGGAGAGCTGAAGCGCGTGAGTGCGTGGGGAAACCGGAAGCTCCCGAAACCCGGCTACCTCCCGGCGATTTCCGGGAAGCCGCCGAAGCACCTCCACTACGACCTCTGGCTCGGGCCGGCGCCGTTCCATCCCTACAACCCGGGGTACTTCTCGGGCGGGCCCGGGGCGAATTGCCTCAACTGGAACATGTACTGGGACTTCGGGACCGGCCAAGTCGGAGACATGGGTAGTCACACCATGGATCTCGCGTGGAACGCGATCGATGCGCATCTCCCGACGTCGGCTGAGGCGACCGGAGACGAGTTCAATCCGGACGTCACTCCGGTGAAGCTCGAGGCGCACTTCGACCATCCCGCAAACGACTGGCGACCCGCGATTCGCGTGAGCTGGTACCAGGGCGGCGCCATGCCGAAGTCGCCGCGGAAGTACGTCGACCTGAATCGCATCGGGCACGGAGCTCTCTTCGAAGGATCGAGGGGCGCGCTCGTCGCGGACTTCCACTCGCGCATCCTGCTTCCGTCCGGAGACGACGCCGACATGCGCTACTACAAGAAGCGCCCCGACGACGAGCTCCTCGAGCCGATCGGACCGTTCATGAAGGAATGGATCGACGCGGCCAAGGGCGACCTCCAGACGTCGTGCAACTTCGACTACGGCGGCGAGATGATCGAGCAGCTTCTCCTCGGTCTCGTCGCGTACCGAGTGGGCTCGAAGATCCAGTACGACGGCGAAAGCGGGCGTGTGACGAACAGCAGCGAAGGAAACGCTCTCCTCGCGCGCGAGTACCGAGAAGGCTGGAGTCTCGTCGGCTGAGTCATCGCGACCGTAACAATGCGGCGAACGCTTTGGCGAAACTGTGCCCGCACCGATTTCCTCCCGGTCGGTGCGGCGAGTAGGTGGTGCGGACCGTGACCGTCGAACCGGATTCTACGGACGCGCCGATACTCTCTCCCACAGCCGTCGACCCGCGACGTCGGGAGAGAGCCCGTCGACTTCGACCCACCGGTTCGCTTCGCGCATGGTGCGGGCGTCGATCCGATTCACGAGCTCGAGGAGCGCATTGACGAGCGCGACGTTCCCCGCCGCCCGCGGCGAAACGAGAACGATCGCGTCATACGGCGGGAAGATCCCGCGCGGATCCTCGAGAACGACGAAGTCGTACGCGTCGATGCGTCCGTCCGTCGAATACGCGGTGGCGACGTCGACCTGCCGATCGCGCACGGCGTCGTAGAGGAAGACTGCCTGCATCCCGACGGTTCCGATCCTCTCGAGGCCGTACGCGTCGCGGACGCGAGTCCACTCGGGTCGGCCGAACACTTCTGGATCTCCGCCGACCTTCAGCTCCGCCGCGTGAGGCGCGAGCTCCGCGATCGTCCTCACTCCGAGCTCCGCCGCTCGATCGCGGCGCATGACGAGGCTGTAGGCATTCTCGAAGCCGAGCGAGCCGACGCAGAGGACTCCGTGGGTCTCACGGAGGTACTTCGCGACCTCGATCTGAACGTCGAGACGCGACGCGGCGTCCTCGCGCTTCATGAGGGTCGCCCAAATCGTCCCCGAGTAGTCGACGTAGACGTCCACGGTGCTCTGCGCGAGCGCGTCGAAGAGAATCGTCGAACCCATGTTCGGACGGTTGTCCACCTCGGCACCGCGGGACTCGAGATGCGCTTCGAGCAGCTCGGCGAGGAGGTAACTCTCGGCGAAGGGCTTCGAACCCGTAACGATCCGAGTTCCCGCGAGTGTCTTCTCGGCGGAGACGGTATCGGAATCATCTCGAGCGGCGCGGTCGGCGACTCGCCCGTCGGGCGATCGCGCGGCGCCGAACGACGCGAGGCTCGGCCAGACGCCGATCACGAGGAGGACGCCGATCGCGACGAGAGCCGTCGACACCAAACTCCGCCGTCGCGTTTCGAGTCCGCGCTCGAGCAGACGAATGAGTCCATCGAGGATCACCGCGAGGAGTGCGGCGCAGACGCACCCGAAGGTCGTCGCGACGTGGTTGCGCGTCTGCAGCCCGAGAAAAATGTACGTCCCGAGACCCTGCGCCCCGACGGCGGTCGCGAGCGTCGTCATGCCGACCACCCACACCGCCGCCGTGCGCACTCCCGCGACGATCACGGGCGCGGCGAGTGGCAATCGCACCTTGAGAAGTACTTGGCGCTCGGTCATTCCGAGTCCGCGCGCCGCCTCGACGAGCGTCGGATCCGTGCCGCTCACACCGGCGACGGTGTTTCGCAGCATCGGCAGAACGCTGTAGAGAACGAGAGCCACGAACGCGGGAAAGAACCCGATCGTTCCACCGAGGATCGGCACCATGAGTGCGAGGAGCGCGAGGCTCGGGATCGTCTGGAGAATGCCCGCGATCGAGAGAGCGATGACGCGCCAGCGCGCGGAGCGAGCGCAAACGACACCGAGCGGGAGACTGATGCTCGCCCCCACTCCGAGCGAGCACACCGAGAGGAGGAGGTGGCCGCTGAGGAGCACGGGGAGCTCGTCGAACTGCTCGAGCACTCTCTGCACGATCTCGTTCACGCGTTTTCGCTGCCTCCGCCGGACGCGGATTCCGACAATCGATCGACGTCGCGAGCCTGCCGCTTCGGTGTCGCGAGAAGGCGCTCCACGTACGCCTCGGCCGGTCGGTGAAGAATCTCCCGGGGAGTTCCGGTTTGCAGGAGACGGCCCGCGCGCATCACCGCGATGCGATCGGCGAGGAGGAGCGCCTCCGTCATGTCGTGAGTCACGAGCACGGCGGTGAGGGACAGTCGACTCTGGAGCGCCTTGAACTCCTGCTGGAGCTCGTCCCGCGTCACCGGGTCGAGCGCGCCGAACGGCTCATCGAGAAGGACGACGCTGGGACTTCCCGCGAGCGCGCGGGCGAATCCGACTCGCTGCTTCTCGCCGCCGGAGAGTTCTCTCACGCTGCGCGCGCCGTACTTCGCTGGATCGAGCTTCACGAGCTCGAGGAGCTCGCGGACGCGATCCTCGGCCTGGGCGCTCGTCCAGCGCTTGAGATCCGGAACGATGCGAACATTCTCGCGGACGGTGAGATGGGGGAACAAGCCCGCGCCCTGAATCACCCAACCGATCGAGCGCCGGAGCTCGACGGCGTCGCGCTCGCACACGTTCGCGCCGGCCACGCGCACCACGCCTCGGTCCGGCTCGACGAGCCGGTTGATCATTTTGAGAATGGTCGTCTTTCCCGAGCCGGACTCCCCGAGAATCGCGACGAGCTCACCGCGCTGGACGCTCAAGCTGACATCGTCCACCGCGAAGGAACGACCGCCGTCGAAGGACTTCGTCACTCGTTCGACGGTGATCTCGGCCATCGGCCCTCTAGCTCAGACGTCTCGCGCGAGACGGATCCCGCTGAATTGCCACCGCGCGGCGGCCGGGAAAAAATTGCGATACGTGGCGCGGAGATGAGATTGCGGCGATCCGCACGAACCGCCGCGAAGGACGAACTGATTGCACATGAACTTGCCGTTGTACTCGCCGAGCGCTCCCTCGGCGGGAGCGTATCCGGGATAAGCCGTATACGGACTCCCAGTCCATTCCCACAGATCGCCGAAGAGCGAGCTCGGGCGGGAGGGATCGCGCTTCGGGCTCGCCGGAAGCGGATGGAGCGCGCGCGACTCGAGAAAGTTCCCGTCGACCGGCACCGGAGCCGCGACGATCTCCCACTCGTCCTCCCGCGGAAGGCGGGCTCCCGCCCACCGCGCGTACGCGTCGGCTTCGTAGAAGCTGACATGGCAGACCGGCTCATCGCATCGGAGCGGTCGCTCTCCCGCGAGCGTGAAAACGTGCCAGCCGCCGATCGCATCGCGATTCCAGTAGAGCGGATGGCGCCACCCTTCCGACTGCACCGTCGCCCACCCGTCCGAGAGCCAGTGTCGAGCGTCTTCGTAACCACCGGCTTCGACGAACTCGAGGTACTCGCCGCACGTCACGAGTCGATCGGCCATGCGGAAGGGGTGGACGTGCCGGCGATGCCGCGGCGACTCGTTGTCGTAGCCGAAGCCGTCTCCGTCGTCGCGGCCGATCTCCGCGTTTCCGCCGGGATGCTCGAGCCACCGGATCCCCCCGACGGGGGCCGCGACATCACCGGCTCGATCTTCGCGATACGCAGGCCGGAGCGGATTCAGCGACAAGAGATGCTTCACGTCGGTGAGGATCAGCTCCTGGTGCTGCTGCTCGTGGTGAAAACCGAGCTCGACGCGGGCGGCGACGTCACTCGCTCGCTCGTGGTCGGGCAAGCGTTCGAAGAACTGGAGGAGAGCGCGATCGACGTGATGACGATAGTCGAGTACCTCCGCGAGCGACGGCCGTGTCATGAGGCCGCGCTGAGGTCGAGGAATCCGCTCTCCGACCGTTTCGTAGTACGAATTAAAAAGGAGATCGGTGCTCGCGTCCCAGCGCTCATAGCCATCGCAGAGCTCGAGCAGCACGAACGTCTCGAAGAACCACGTCGTGTGCGCGAGATGCCACTTCACCGGACTCGCGCACTCCATCGACTGCGCTTGGCAGTCTTCGGGACCGAGCGGCGACGCGAGCGCCTCCGTCTCCTCGCGTACGTGACGGTACGCGCTCTCGACCGAGGTGGTGACCGCCGAAGAAACGATCATCCCGTGCTCTCCGCAGCTCCGTCGACCTCGAAATAACGGACGCTGAATAGGTCATCCTCGTCGCACCACGTCTCCACTTCGCGGAGTCCGGCCCGCGCCGCGAGCTTTGCGAACCTCCGGTGCGAGTACTTGTGAGAGTATTCCGTGATCACGTATTCCCCCCGCTCGATCGAAAAGTCTTCCTTCGCGACCCGGATCGACTGATCGCAGCGACTGACGAGACGCATCTCGATGCGCTCTGCCTCGTGGTCGTACACCGCGCGGTGCTCGAAGCGATCTTCGTCGATGTCGGCGCCGAGCTCGCGATTGAGGACTCGCAGGATGTTCTTATTGAATCGAGCCGTGACTCCGGCAGAGTCATTGTAGGCGGCCGAGATCACGTCCGGGCATTTGACGAGATCGACGCCGACGAGAACACCGCCGTCATCGCCCGCGACGTCCGCCAGATTTCGGAGAATCTGCTCGGCTTCTTCTTCTTCGAAGTTGCCGATGGTCGATCCGGGAAAGAACGCGACCCGGCGGCGCGTTTCCGGGGGAAGTTCCGGGATGTCGATCGCGCCGGTGAAATCGCCTTCCACGGGAACGACTTCGAGCTCGGGATAGCTCTCCTGAAGATCGCTTGCAGCACTTTCGAGGTGAGTTCCCGAGACGTCGATCGGCACAAAGCAAGCGACTTCGTCGAGAGCGTCGAGGAGGTAGCGCACCTTGACGCAGGAGCCCGCCCCCGGCTCGATCAGCGCCGCTCCCGGTCCGATGCGGTCCGCAATCTCTCCGGCGTTCGTGCGCAGGATCTCCGATTCGGCATCGGGGATGTAGTACTCGGGGAGATCGCAGATCTCGTCGAACAGCTTCGAACCGGTTTCGTCATAGAAGAGCTTCGACGGGAGTCGCTTCGGTTCGGAAGAGAGACCGTCCATCACTTCTTGAGCCGTTTCACGACAATCCCTGTCCGACTCGCCTAGGTCGAGTTCGACTCCATCGCTTCGCTTACTACGCATCGATCCGGCCTTCCTGGAAAGAAATGTAAACTGAGTCCAACACTGCCCCTCGGTACCTCGAGTTCAAACGGCGTCGCAGCGGTAGCACGGGACCGTCAGAACGAAATGGATTCCTCGAACCTGACGAGTGCCTCGGGGAAGCCGTAGTGCCCGAACCCGATCCGGACGTGGTCGTCCGGCGCCTCGAAAAGCGGCGACGGCAGCGCCATGACGCCCGACCGGGCGAGCGCGCGGTCGCAGAGCGCGCTCGCGCTCTCCCCGAGAACTCGGGCGAAGCCGACGGTCCCCGCCGCGGGTGCAGTCCACGAAAACTGGGTGGAGCGTCGCGACAGGAACGCCTCGAACCTCTCGACATTTTTCCCGACGAGCTCGCGGCGCTCGGGGAGGATCGCGCCGTGAGCTCGGAGCGCGATCGCGCCGAGGAGCTCACAGACCGGCGACGACACCGCGGACGTCGCGCAGCGGAGACGACGGACTCTCTGAACGAACTCGCGATCGCGCGACACGATCCAACCGAGTCGAATTCCAGCGAGACCGAACGTCTTCGATAGGCTAGAGACGACGACCCCGCGTTCGTCGGCGTCGACCACCGACGGCAGCCGCGGACATCCCGCGGGCTCGATTCCACGAAACACCTCGTCGCAAAAGACGCGCACACGACGAGCTCTCGCCGCGTCGAGGATCGCCGCGAACTCGTCCTCGGACGGCACCCAGCCCGTCGGGTTGTGTGGAATGTTGAGAATGAGGAGGCGAGTTTCGTGACGAAACAACGGTTCGAGGCCCCCCGCCGTCCAGCTCCACTCCACCCCGCCGTCGGGCATCCATTCGGAAACTTCGCACCCGATCGCCGACGCCCACGCGCTCAGCGGCGCGTACCGAGGGGTCGAGACGATCGCGTGGTCGCCGGGCCGAACCGCGGCCAGATTCGCGAGCATCAGCGCTTCGCTTCCCGGAACGACGACCACATCGTTCTCGCTCACCGAGTCGTAGAGCGCCGCGACTTCCGCGCGCAGCTCCTCACCGCCGCGCGCGTCGCCGTATCCGAGCGACAAGGACGCGAATCGCTCCCGATCGTCCGGTGTCCCGAGCGCTAGCAACGCTTCGAGACCCAGCGATTCACACTCCGAACTCGAGATCGAGTGGGAGAATTCCGTGCCTTCGTCGAAGAAGCGTTCAGCGATGTGGTGCCGCGGAAGATCCATGAGGCCCGTCGATCGAAACGAAGTCGGACGTCGCAGCGCGATCGCCGAAACGCGCAGCCACGCCGACGTGGATCCGCCTCTTGTACGCGGTTTCGCCCTACGATTCCACCCGCGAAGCAGATCGCCGGGAGAACTCCCGCTTGCGGCCGTCCGCGGACAATCGAGACGCTCATTGAAATCCCGCCGGATCGTGAGCACCATGGCAGTCTCGCGTACGTAGACCTCGATTCCTGACCAGCGGATGCCGATGGAGGGTAGGCGATGCGGAACGAAGGCAGCATCGAGATCGACCGTCCGATCGCGGAAGTGTTCGAGTACACGAACCACAACGTCGCCGACTGGAGCCTCGTCGTCGTCGAAGACGAGGGAGTCAAGCAGACACCCGAGGGCGTCGGTTCGACCTTCCGCATTGTCACCGAGGACCGCGGACGGAGGATGGAGTTCGAGGGCGTCGTAACGAAGTGGGATCCCCCGCGTGCCTCGACGGTTTTGATGCGAAACGCGCAGTTCGACATAGAAGCGGCTTACCGGTTCGAGGAGCTCTCACGAGACCAAACGCGCGTCACGCAGACCGCGAACGTCACGGCGAAAGGCTTCATGAAGATCATGATGTTCTGCCTCGGTTGGCTCGGGAAGAAGTCGAGCTGCCGCGCGCAGGAGAACGAGCTCGCGAATCTGAAGCGTCTCCTCGAAGAGAGGGCGAGCGCGACGGCGGAGTGACCGGATCGTCGGCCCGACGTCGACGAACGCGCCACCGAAGCCGCGTCTGAAAGGATCAACGAGATACCGCGGATGTCGAGCGCCGAATCGTCCCGGGAGTTTTCGCTCCGCGGCATCGTCCCCCCTCTCGTCACGCCGCTCGCCGAACGCGATCGCATCGACGAGCCCGGCGCCACTCGACTCCTCGAGCACGTCATCGCGGGCGGTGTCACGGGAGTTTTCGTGCTCGGGACGACCGGTGAGGCGCCGAGCCTCAGCTACCGGCTGAGGCGCGAGTTCATCGAGCTCGTTTGCGCGACCGTCGGCGGACGGATCCCCGTCGTCGTCGGGGTGACGGACACCGCGTTTGTGGAGTCGATTCGGCTCGCGGGAATCGCGCACGACGCCGGAGCGAGCGCCGTCGTCCTCTCGACGCCCTACTATTTCCCCGCCGGCCAAACAGAGCTCCTTCACTACGTAAACCGCATCGCGGCCGAGCTACCGCTTCCACTCATCCTCTACAACATGCCGAGCCTCACGAAGGTGTGGTTCGAGATCGACTCGCTGCGCGAGCTCGCCGCGCTCGATTCGATCGTCGGCATCAAAGACAGCAGCGGCGATCTCGCGTACTTCGAGAGGCTCACCGCGCTCAAAGAGCTCCGGCCGGATTGGGAGATCCTCATCGGGCCCGAGCACCTCCTCGTCGAGTCGCTCTCTCTCGAGGGTGACGGCGGCGTTCACGGTGGAGCGAACATCTTCCCCGAGCTCTTCGTCGAGCTCTACCGCGCGGCAGTCGACGGCGACGCGTCGCGCTGTCGCGAGCTACAGGGAAAAGTCGGAGAACTGCAAGCGATCTACTCGATCGGCAAGTACGCGAGCCGCTTCATCAAGGCGACGAAGTGTGCGCTTTCGCTCAAGGGTATTTGCAGCGACCACATGGCGGAGCCGTTCGATCACTTTCTGCCGCCGGAGCGAGCGCGGGTGGCGACGATTCTCGAGCGACTTGCTTAAGAAGAAGTTTCACACGAAGGACGCGAAGAGCCGCGAAGGCAGACGAAGGGGGGAGAGGATTTGAGTGTGCGGGCTACGCATGTGGAAGGTTCAGAGTGTCTCGCTCGCTCACCGCGGAACAGTACGAAGTAGAGTCTTGGGATTCCGTCCACCCGCTTCATCCGTCCTGATGCGAGATCGGCGCGGGTGATGCACCGGGATCCGGTCACGCCACGGACGACCTCACGCCGCGACCGCTGTTCACCAAGAATCTCTCCTCTTCGTCTGCCTTCGCGGCTCTTCGCGTCCTTCGTGTGAAACTTCTCCTCTGGGAGCCTTCTAACGCCGCGGCCTCACCGCCGGAGGATGCGCCGCGAGCTTCGCGCGCAGCTCCGCCATCACCTCAGGCCGTACGCCGGCGAGGTTCTTCGT
This sequence comes from Planctomycetota bacterium, assembly GCA_965223845.1. GTDB lineage: Bacteria > Planctomycetota > UBA8108 > UBA8108 > SXIK01 > CBDCXR01. Next base: position 3,182,158 of record CBDCXR010000004.1, read on the forward strand.
CTCGAGCGGATCGTCCTCGTAGTCGTAGAGTTCGTATTCGATTTCGGCGCTTCCGTCCCACGTCTTCCACTCGACGAGTCGATAGCGCTGCGTTCGGATCGCGCGGCCGAGCCGATTCCTTCCGCGCGGATAGCAGTGGTAGACGTGATCGCGTACGCTCTGGGTAGGATCCTTCAGGATCGAGACCAGGCTTCGGCCATCGATGGGCTGCGTACCTTTCGGCACTGGCAGTCCCGCGAGCCCCGCGAGCGTCGGATACAGGTCGACCGACTCGACGAGTGCGCGAGTGCTCGTCCCGGCCTTCGTGACGCCGGGAGCGACGACGAGGATCGGGATGCGATTCGCCTCCTCGTAGTTCGTGTGCTTCGTCCAGGCGCCGTGGTCGCCGAGGTGATAGCCATGATCGCCCCAGAGAACGACGACGGTGTTCTCTGTGAGCTCGAGGCGGTCGAGAGCATCGAGCACGCGACCGACCTGAGCGTCCATGTAGCTGAGCGACGCGTAATACCCATGAATCAGCGTCCGCGTGAGCTCCTCAGTGAGCGGAGGTCTCGCGGGCACCGGTTTGTATTGGTTGAGCTCGCCGAGTGTCTTCCCCGCGTAGGGCGGTGCACCCTGGGGTGGACGCGTGAACTTCGCGAGCGGCAGCGACTCCGGCGAGTAGAGCTTCCAGTACTTTTCCGGCGCACAGAATGGAAGGTGCGGCTTCGTGAATCCCAGCGCGAGAAAGAACCGCGTCCCCGACTGTTTGTATTTCTCAAGCCGGCGGATTCCCTCCGACGCGATGCGTCCGTCGGCGTACGCGTCATCGGAGACGCCGGCGCGTTCCCACGCCGCTCCGCGGGGGAGTCCTCGCGCCGGCCGATTGCTGAAGAGGGCTTCTTCGCGCGTCAGCTCTCCGTCCGTGCTCTCGGGGAGGACGTAGTCGATCACCTTGTCCGGCTGAAACGGGACGCTCCACGAATGTTCGTCGTTCACGTTCCCGTGCCCGATGTGAAACACCTTGCCGATTCCGGCGGCGTGGTAGCCGTGCCTCTTGAAGAGCTGAGGCAGCGTAACCGTATCCGGCACGGCTCGACGGAAGTGGTAGCCGAGGCTGTACACCCCGGTCGAGGTCGACCGCGAGGACGTCAAAAGATGATTCCGCGACGGCGCGCACACCGCTTGGTTGCAGTAAGCGGCATCGAAGCGCAGCCCGCGGGCGGCGAGACGATCGAGGTTCGGCGAGTGCACCCACGCCTCACCGTACGCTCCGAACGACGGTTTCAGATCGTCGACGAGGAGGAGAAGGACGTTCGGACGCGCGCTTTCCGATGCCGGAGCCGCAGTGCACGTTCCGACGACGAGCAGGAATACGATCAGAAGCTTCATTCCAGCCATTCGCGTTCCTTCAACGGATCGACAGTATTCTCGCGACCGAGTTTGGACGAGCGAGACAAATCTCGGCGCCGGCTTCCCCCGATCCGCGGCCAAAGCGGCTATCATGGGCGGCCGTGTCGACCGGTACGATGTCAGGACGCCGCCGCGGCTCCGTGTTCCATCGAGTCGACGCCACTCCTTTCGCTCTCGCTGGACCGCTACCATGAGAATAACGACCTTCTTAGCCGTTTTCGCCGCGACCCTAGGCGGCGCGCCCGTCTCCGCTCAGACCGAACGCGGTCCGGATGCCGCCGGCAGTCGACCGAACATCGTCTTCATGCTCTCCGACGACATGGGCTGGGCGCAGCCGGGATTCAACGGCGGAAACAAAGAGCTGACGCCGAACATCGATCGACTCGCGACCGAAGGACTGCGTCTCACTCAGTTCTACACCCACTCGGTGTGCGCGCCGACGCGCGGGGCGTTTCTCACCGGGCGCTACGCGTTCCGCAACTGGATGGACTGGCGCTCCGAGGACTTCGGAAAGCCGAGCTATCTGAACGCACTCGGTCTCACGCTCGCGATCAACGACGACGGCGTCCCCACGCGGCGCATCCACGCGCTCGACACGAGCGAGCGCACGATCGCCGAGGCGCTGAGCGAAGCCGGATACTTCACCGCGATCGTCGGGAAGTGGCACTGCGGCGAGTGGCTCCCGGAGCACCTCCCGATGGCGCAGGGCTTTCAACACCAGTACGGCCACTACGCCTGGGGGATCGACTACTACAACTTCACGATTCCCCACAACGCCCCGGCGCGGTTTGCCGTCTACGATTGGCATCGGAACCAGAAACCGCTCCAGGAAGACGGATACGCGACGGATCTTTTCGCCGCCGAAGCGGAACGGGTGATCGCGCGACAATCGAAGGAGCGCCCCTTCTTCCTCTACGTACCCTTCAACGCGGTTCACGGCCCGATCAACAAGGTGCCGCGCTACACGGACAAGTACGACGCGCGGAGCGCCGCGCTCAAGTGCCTCGACGATGCCGTCGGACGGATCCTCGGCGCGATCGACGAGCACGGCTTCCGCGACTCGACGCTCGTCGTCTTTACGAACGACAACGGCGGTCTCTTCGAGGAGATGAGCCGGCCCTACCGCGGGACGAAGAACACCACCTTCGAAGGCGGCGTGCGCGTCCCCTGCATCCTCCGGTGGCCCGGCCGCACGAAGCCCGGAAGCGTAAACGACGGGATGATGTTCATTGCGGACTTCTTCTCGACGTTGATTACGCTCGCCGGCGGCAAGCACGAACAGAAGCTCCCGGTCGACGCGCTCGACATGACGGGGCTGCTCTTTGGCGGGAAGGCGACGCCGCGCACGGAGATCGTCTTCGAAGTCGCGGGAAGCGTCCGCCTCCCGACGATCCGGAGCGGCGACTACAAGCTCATGGGCGACATGCTCTTCAACGTGAGAGAGGATCCCAGCGAGCGAACCGACCTCGCCGCGCAGAGACCCGATGTCGTGAAGCGACTCCGCGCGCGTCTCGACGCCGTGGGAAAGGAGCGCCCGCCGCTCGGGGACAAGCCGCTCCTCATGGACCCGCCACTCCCCTACATCTACGGGCTCGAGGAGAACAAGAACGTGCCCGCGTGGCTGAAAACCGCGGTCGAAAAGGTCCGCGCGACTCAGCCTAAGTCATGGCCGCCCGGAGAAACGCCGTGGCCCCAGGCCCCGAAGGGGGCGTTCGCATCGAAGCAGCCGAAGTCCGAGCTGCCTCCCGATCGCGGAAAGAGCGAGTAGCCGCGGAGTCGCGCCAGATTCGAGGATCGAATCGATCCGCTCGCTTCCTCTCCCTTTACGCTCTCTTCGTGCGAAGCTCTTCTCTCAAGGACGAAATCACTAGCTACCGAAGCGCGGCGCCGAATGCCCCTGCTCCCGAATCCGTTCGAGGAGCGCGCGCATTTCCGCAACTCGCTTCGGATGTTCGGCGGCCACGTTCTTCCGCTGCGCGATGTCCTCGGCGAGGTTGTAGAGCTCAACCGGCGCGTCGTCATCGGGTGCGTACTCCCGTTTCGCCTCCCACGCCTTGTCGCGCGCGGACACGTAACCGTTCTTCGCGAGGATCAAGAGCCAGTCGCCGCTTCGCACCGCGAAGTTCTTATTGTGCGCGCAGTGGATGTAGTTCGTCCTCGCGCCTTTTTCCTCGCCCTTCAAGATCGAGAGAACGCTGTGCGAATCCTCGGCCGCGTCTCGCGGGAGCTCGAAGCCGAGCACCTCGGCGAATGTCGCCATGAGATCGATCTGCGAGACGAGCGCGCTCGAGGTCGAACCGGGCTTGACGACGCCCGGCCACCTGACGATGAAGGGGACGTGATGCCCGCCCTCGTAGAGATCGCGCTTCAGCCCGCGAAACGGAGCGGCCGACCAATGGTCGAAGTTCCTGTCACGCGGGTAGGCGTACCGCTCGGGACCGTTGTCGGCCGTGAAGACGACGATCGTGTTCTTCGCCTGGCCGGTCTCCTCAAGCGCGTCGAGGATCCGGCCCGAGGCGTGGTCGGTTTCGTAGACGAAGTCACCGTAAGCCCCCGCCTTCGACTTTCCGTCGAACTCGTCGTTGGGGATGATCGGTGCGTGCGGTGAGGGAAAAGCGAAGTAGAGAAAGAACGGACTCTTCGTATCTTTCTGCGCTCGAATGTACTCGACCGCGCGCTTCGTCGTTGTCGGGATGTTCTCGTAGGGATCCCAATCCGAGATCATCGGCCCGGGGCGACACTCCCAGTTTCCCTCCTTGATCTTCTTCCACTTCGAAGTGTCCATGAGCGTGTCCGGCGCCTTCACCACGCGGTCGTTCTCGATCCAACAGTAGGGCGGAAAGTTGATCACGGTGTCGCCAAAGTAGTGGTCGAAGCCGTGCGCGAGCGGGCCGTCGGGGATCGACTTCGACCAATCGAACGCCTCGGGGCCGAACGATCGGCGCCGTCCCTTCGAAATCGGCTTCGCGTCGGGCTTCTTGATCGCGTCCCAGTTCCACCCGAGGTGCCACTTCCCGATCGCAGCGGTCGCATAGCCGCGCTCCTTCAGCATTTCGGGAAGCGTGAGGCGCTCGGGAGCGAACACCGACTTTCCGAAGACACCGACGATTCCGTGAAAGTCGCGCCAGTGGTGGCGCCCGGTGAGGAGCGCGTAGCGACTCGGGCTACAGATGCTCGCCGACGAGTGACCGTCGGTGAAGCGCAGCCCTTCGCTCGCGAGTCGATCGATGCGAGGAGTCGAAATCTTCGACTTCGGATTCTGGCTGCTCAGATCGCCGTAGCCGAGGTCGTCGGCGTAGAGGATGAGGATATTGGGGGGAGTTCGGTTCCCCGGTCGAGGCTCCTCGACGGCGCTGACTTTCGTCTCCGCGAAGACGACACCCGAGAGGACGACGAGAAAGAGGTAACTCGATGGGAGCATTCGCATCGCTATGTCTTCCTGCAGTGCAAAGTGAGTCGAGAGCTCGACCTGCGTTTCGAACGATCGGAAAGTTACGAATCGGCGGACGGGCCCCGCTGAGCTGCAGCACGAATGTCCCGTTCGCGAATTCGCCCGCTTCGCCCCGTCCCTTCGACCTGTAGCCAGTCGACGCCGAGCGAACGCGCGAGGCGCGCGGCGCGAGGCGTCATCGTCGGCCCCGATTCGCTCTCGCCGAGGCGCAGCTCCTCGGCAGGGGCGTCCGAGTCCGGTTCCGGTCTCGAGTTCGGTGGAGCGCCGTCCGCCGCTCGAGTTTCGCTCGCCACGAGGAGCGAAGACGCGTCCTCGAGCTCCTCCGGCATATCCTCGCCCTCGGCGACGATGAAGCCGAGCACCTGCCCCACGCGGACGGAATCTCCTTCGCGCGGAGCGGCGTCAGGGACGCGAAGAATGCCGCCGTCGAGACTCTCGACTTCGGCCGTCGCCTTCTCGTTTTCGACGAGGAAGAGCGGATCACCGGGATGAACGCGTTCGCCGTCGCGTTTCAGCCATCCGGCGAAGACGCCTTCGTCCATGCTCCAGCCGAGACGGGGAACGACGATGCGCTGGGCCACGGTCACTCCTCCATCAATCGTTCGATCGCAGCGACGATCGCGGGGACGTCCGGTACGACCGCCGCCTCGAGCTCAGGACTGTACGGCGTCGGCGCCTGTGCGCCGTTCAGCCGGTGAATCGGCGCGTCGAGATGGTCGAATCCTTCCGCGACGAGCCGCGCGGCGATCTCCGCCCCCACACCGAACGGCGCAAAGGCCTCGTCGACGACGAGAATCCGCCCTGTCTTCTCGAGCGACGCGAGGATCGTCGTCGTGTCGAGCGGCGCCACGCACCGCGGATCGATCACTTCGACATCGATCCTCCGCTCCGCGAGTTGCCGCGCGGCATCGAGTGCGAGATGCGCCATTCGCGCGAGTGCGACGACGGTGAGATCGCGCCCAGCACGAAGGACACGTGCGCGGCCGAATTCGATCTCGTAGTCCTCCTCGGGCACCGGTCCCTTGCTCACGAGGATTTCGCGGTGCTCGAGAAAGATCACCGGATCGTCCGACCGGAGCGCTCGGAGAAAGAGCCCCTTCGCGTCGTACGGCGTCGATGGGACGACGACCCGAAGACCGGGAACGTGGGCGAAAAGCGAGTAATAGCTTCCGGAGTGATGCGTCGCCGCCGAGTGCCCGATTCCGATCGCACCGCGAAGGAGGATCGGCATCGCGAGCCGTCCGCTCGACATGTACTGGATCTTCGCGGCCTGCTGGAGGAGCTCGCCGACGGCGTCGAGGACGAAATCCGCGAACATGAAATCGATGACGGGTCGCGATCCCGTCATCGCCGCGCCGATCCCGAGCCCGACGAACCCGCGCTCCGAGATCGGCGTGTCGCGGAGCCGCTGCTCGCCGTACTTGTCGTAGAGTCCAAGCGTCGACGCGAAGTTCCCGCCGCGCTTTCCGATGCCCTCGCCGAGGACGAAGATCCGCGGATCGCGCGCCATCTCGCGATCGAGCGCTTCGTGCGTCGCCTGCATGAATGTGAGCTCGCGGCCCGCCGCCGGAACCGCCGGGGGAGCGGCGGAGACGCGCGCCCCCGGCGCGAAGACGAACGTCGACGCCGCGCCCGCGTCCGGCCACGGACTCCCCTCCGCGAATGCGATCGCGCCGCGAACTTCTGCCTCGATCTCGGCGTCGATCGACTCGAGAGCAGAGTTCGCCGCTTCGTCCTCCGCCGCGATGGCACTCCTCAGTCGCTCGATCGGATCGCGCGCCCTCCAGGCAGCGACCTCCTCGCGCGTTCGGTAACCGTAGTCAGCCATTCCCTCAGCGTGGGGACGGGTCCGATAGGTCTTACACTCGACGAGCGTCGGCCCCTCGCCCGCTCGAGCACGCCGCACAGCTTCCGCTGTCGCGCTCGACACCGCGAGGACATCGTTCCCATCCACCTCGACGCCCGGCAGACCGTACACTTCACCGCGCGCCGCGACGCTCGGATTCCCGCTCGCGTAGGAGAACGGAACTTCGGTGGCGTACTCGTTGTTCTCGCACACGAACACGACCGGAAGCGACCAGATGCTCGCGAGGTTGAGCCCCTCGTGAAACGCGCCGTTGTTCACCGCGCCGTCACCGAAGAACGCGACTCCGACTCCGCCCGTCTCGAGTAGCTGAAAGGTGTAGCCCGCGCCCGCCGCTTGCAGAATCGAGGGCCCGACGATCCCGCTCGTCCCCATGAGTCCGACGCTCGGCGCGAAGAGGTGCATGCTGCCTCCGCGCCCGGCTGAGATGCCCGTTGCCCGTCCGAACAACTCGGCGATGAGCTCAGCCGGGCTGACGCCGAGCGCGAGCGCGTGCCCGTGGCCGCGGTGCGTGCTGAACACGGCGTCCGCCCCGCCCAGGTGCGCACAGACTCCGGCCGCAACCGCTTCTTGACCGATGTAGGTGTGGCACGCGCCGTGAACGAGCCCCGCTCGATGTGCGCGCACGAGTGCCTCCTCGGTCTTTCGAATGCGAAGCATGCACCGAAAGAGCTCGGAGAGATCGATCGCCGGTTCGGGTCGGGTGGTGATGGGATCGCTCACATGCGGACGCGCTTCGACGGGCGCAATTCATTCGCGAGCGCTCGGAGCCGCCGCGAGGGTGAATTTCGCAAAAGTGGCATCGTAAGATAGCCGCCCCAGCGCGTCCACGGCGCCCGCAGAGAATCACCTCACGGGAGTTTCCACGTGAACGACGAATCGTCGACCGGAGAACAGCGCGGAGCTTCCGCTCCGGGCGACGCGTATCGACCGCGGACCTGCCTCCCGGAGTGGGGCGTCGACGAACTCCCCGAACCGAAGCCGCTTCGCTGGCGGAATTGGACCGCGTTCGTCGGGCCGGGGATCATCATGATGGGCGCACAGATCGCGGGTGGGGAGTGGCTCATGGGGCCGGAGGTCACTGCTCGCTACGGCGGGAGCATGATGTGGATCGCGACTCTCGCGATCTTCGCGCAAGTCTTCTACAACCTCGAATGCGGCCGCTACGCGCTCTACTCGGGCGAACCGATCTTCACTGCGTTCATGCGGACGAGGCCGGGCCCTCTCTTTTGGAGCTCGGCGTTCATCCTCCTCAGTCTCGGTGCGATCATCCCCGGAATGGCGTACCACGCGGCGGCCGTTCTCGCGTCGTTCTTCCTCGATCGCGCGCCGGACGAAGCCGACCGCGGATTCGTCCTCGGGCTAGGCTACGTTTGCCTCACTCTGTCCGTCGTCCCCGTCTTCTTCGGCGGCAAGATCTACAACATGATTCAGACGGTGATGGCCGTGAAGGTCATCGTGGTTCTCGTGTTTTGCGGGATCGCCGGCGCGCTCCTCGTGAGCTGGGGGAGTTGGGCGAGCGTCTTCGGAGGTTTCTTCGCGTTTGGGTCCGTGCCCGTGAACGATCCGGAAACGGGAGGCGAGACGGTCGTGAACGCGTTTTCGTACCGGCTCGAACACGGCGTCTGGCCGATTGTGTCGATGGCGAACATCGCAGTCCTCGGCGGGTTCGCGGGCTACGCGGGAGGAGGCGGTCTCGGAAACTCTCTCTATTCGAACTACGTGCGCGACAAGGGCTGGGGAATGGGAAGCCGCGTCGGCGCGATCCCGAGCGCGGTCGGTGGGAAAGAGATCAAGCTCAGCCACCTCGGAAAAGTGTTTCCCGTCACGGCGGAGAATCTTCGGCGCTGGCGCGGTTGGTGGCGCTACGTCCTCACCGACCAAATCCTGATCTGGGCGCCGGGGTGCTTCGTAGGCATGGCGCTTCCCGCACTTCTCTCGCTCGAGTTTGCGCCCCATTCGAGCCTCTACGATCAGCCCGAACGCTTCGGGTGGGCGCAGGCGATGATCACCGCCGACGGGATGCGGAGCGCGCCCGAGCTCTCGTCCGGCACCCGACAATTCCTCTGGCTCGCGATGCTCTTCGTCGGGTTCATGGTGCTCGTGCCGAGCCAGATGTCGGTCGTCGAAGACATCAGCCGGCGCTGGACGGACGTCATCTGGTCGTCGAACCGCCGCGTGCGCGAAGGGATGCGCCCCGGCCAAGTGAACCGCATTTACTACACGATCCTCGGCGTGTACGTCCTCTGGTGTATCTCGACGCTCTACTACTTCGGGACGCGCAGCACACCGAAGATCATGACGCTCATCATCGCGAATCTCGGCAATCTCGCGATCGGCCTCACGGCGATTTTTCTTCTTTGGGTGAACATTCGTTATTTGCCGAAGGCGATTCGCCCCCGGCTCCACCACCGCCTGGGACTCCTTCTCTGTGCGGTCTTTTACCTCGGCCTCGCACTCCTCGTGTTCCTCCACAAGCAGGTGCCGATGATCCGCGAGCTGTTCGGAGGAGGTTCGGCGGGATGAAATGCGATCTCGATGGGCAGGTGAGCGTCGTCACCGGCGCTGCCGGAGGAATCGGCAGCGCGATCGGAAAGCGACTCGAGGCGAACGGCGCGATCGTCTACTACACGGATCTCGATCTCGACGGTGCCGTCGAGCAGGCCGGAGGCCGTAGACTCGCTCACGCGCTGCGTCTCGATGTGACCGACGAATCGAGCGTTGAATCCGCGATCGACGAAGTCGTCTCGCGCTCGGGGCAGCTCGACATTCTCGTCAACAATGCGGGCGTCAACACGCTCGCCCACCGCGTATCCATCGACGAGTTCCCGCCGGACGAGTGGGATCGCATCGTCGACGTCGATCTCCGTGGTCTCTATCTCACGAGTCGCGCGGCGGCCCGCGTGATGCGCGGACAAGGATCGGGACGGATCGTCAACATCGCGTCGATCGCGGGTCTCGTCCCGCTTCGCCTTCAGTGCGCGTTCGTCGCGGCGAAAGCCGGCGTCGTGAATCTCACGAAGGCGATGGCGCTCGAGCTCGCGCCGGCCGGCATTCTCGTAAACGGCGTGGCGCCGGGGTCGACGCTAACCGAAGGGACGCGGAAGCTCTTCTACGGGGAGGACGGGCGATTCCGCGATTCAGTTCAGCGGATGCTCGATCATGTTCCGCTCGGGCGTCCGGGGACGACGGACGAGATTGCGGTGGCGGTTTTGTTTCTTGTGGATCCCGAGAACAGTTATACGACCGGGTGTGTGGTTACGGTCGATGGGGGTTGGGTTTGTGGGTTTGCTCGTGATTTCTAGGCTAGGCTAGTGCGCATGGACTTCTCGAACGCGGGTTTTACACGAAGGGCACGAAGGGCCACAAAGGAAGAGGGGAGGATCGGGTCCTCGTCTCGTCGAGTCGAGCTGACGTCTGGGTACGATAGCGGACTCGAGGTCACCGAGGCTTAGTGTGGAAGTTGAGGCGCGGGCCTCTGTGCCGTTCGCGCGTAGTGGAAAGAGTTTCGAAGACGGAGCAGAGGTTCGGGATGAGACCGACGCCTTTCGCCTACACCTATGCGGCGCTCGGGTTTGCGGCGCTGGTCTTGGCCTCGTGTCTTTCCCCTTCGGTGCGGGAGGTTTCCTTTCCTGCTGCGATTCCCGTTCACGCTACGGAGGAGTCGCAGGCATTTCCGCTGTCGGGGCGACTGAACGGAGTCCTCTACGGTCGAGGGCGTCGAACGCAGGGAGGCTGGCAGGATTGGGAAGTTCGACGAGTCGACGTTCTCGAAGATGGGCGCGTGCGACTGCCTCTGTTGTCGGACGAGTCTGACGAATTCGGCGTACGAACGACCGGTTCGTTCGAGTACCGAATCTATCTCGCTTTGGAATCCCACGCGGCGCAGCTCTTTCTCTCCGAGAACGAGCAGCTCCCGTCGAGACTCGAGCTGAGGCCGACGGTTTCGGTTCGCCTGCAACTTGATGGGGAGGCCCCGCCTGGTGAACCCGTTGTCGTTCCCGCAGCCGAGTCGGTTGACGCGCTCTACGGGAAACCCGCGTCCGGACGCTACTTCGACCTTCGATCCGGCGATCGAGAATCTGAGTGGACCGTATCGCTCCTAGAAGGGGAACGTTACGTCATCGGTTGGCCCTCTGAGGAAGTCTTCGGTTACCTTTCCGAGCCGTTCGAGGCCCGGCGCGAGGTCGCCATCACGTTCTCTCCCGGCCCACCATCAGCTGTTCACTACGACCTCTCTCTCGCGCCAAGCGGAGTCGAAGTGTTTCCCGCGAACGTATTCTTGCTCAAAAAGATTCTTAGTCGAGGCAGAGCGACTCATCTGAGTTGGGGAGCGAACGAAACTCGGGTCGACAGCGGCATCGTTCAATTCCCTGCGATCGCGGGTGGGAACTACCGATTGAAAGCGGTGACACCAGGATCGAAGACCCCACGGCTTTACGACGTGCGAGATATCGTCGTTGAATCCGGGAAAATTCACCGAGTCCTGCCAGTCTATCCACGGGTGGACACGACTGAAGACGACGGAGACATGTCGATTCGCGGCCGAGTTGTGAACGTCGCCTCAGGGAGAGGTGTACCCGAGCAGACTGTCTCCATTCGCCCGCTCAAGAAGGACTATTCACTCGTGGTGGCCGTGTCGTATCCGAGCACTCTCACAAACGATGAAGGAGAGTTCGAATTCCGTGGTGTCGACCCGCGCTACATCTACGAGGTCACCACGACCGCGACAAACGAGACCGAGACATCGGTGCTTCTGCCCTACAGCACTGAAAACCGCGGCAAGGTATGGTCGGTCTCCCTCACGACCGGGTATTCCCCCGTACCCGAAACGACCGGCGCCGTCGTTCCCGACTTGACCCTAGAGCTACAAGACGGTTCGCGACGGAGACTCTCGGAACTCCAAGCTCGGATGCTTGTGATCGACGTGTGGGCGAGTTGGTGTGCGCCGTGCAGACGGGCGTTGCCGGTTCAAGATTCCCTTGCACGAGAACTCGGGAGCGACCAAATCGTATTCCTTGCCCTCAGCATAGACGAATCAAAGGAGAACTGGACGAAATCGGTCGCCAGGATGCAGCTTCGAAATCTGGAGCATGCGTGGCTCGCGCCCAGCAACGCTGCGAGGTTCAGCAAGCCGATACCTTATTATCTGGTACTGGACTCGGCTCGCCGCATTCTTGCCTCCGGGAACGACCTCGATGTGAGGTCGGTTGTCGAAGGGGCGTTCTCCGGGGGCGGAGGTCGCTGAGCGAACTCAGCGTTCTTTCGATTCCGGTTGCCGCTTCACGCGAATGTGGACTTCTTCGTGTTCGGCCGCTCGCACTTCGGCGTCTGTGAGCTGTGTGGCCGGTGATCCCGGGGTTTTCCACTGAGCGATTTTTCGGAGTCCGGCGAGGCGGCGCTGCGCCGTTCCCCGTACTTCTTCGCTTGGGTCGTCTCGGCTCGCGCGGAGGATCGCGTTTTGCACCTCGATGTCGCCCGCGTGTCCCATCAGGTTGCGCACGGCTTGTTGGCGGAGTCTCGCTGAGCCGTCAGTGGCGAGGAGGTCGACCAGCGGTTGACGCAGTTCGTCGACCTTGTACTCGTCGATCTCCGCGAGGAGTCGGGTCCGAACGCCCTCGTCGAGACTTTGGTCGCGCGCAAGCTCCATGACCGGGAGTACCGCGTCGCCCTCGTCGAGCCCGCTCTCCTCGAGGAGCGGCTCAATGCGTCCCCGGTTCTGCCAAAACTCCTTGAGACGCGCCGTTCGTTCGTCCGCGGATAGGTCCTCTTCGAAGAGATGCGCGAGAGTCGAGAGGGCGTTCTTCGTCCGGAGCTTCCGCCGGCCAGACTGCGCGAGCTGGGCGATGTGCTCTGCGTCTTCGAGAGTCGCGAGACGGGCTTCCAACGCGGCGAGTGACCTCGATTCGGCCTTCGAGTCGTCGAGTTTTTCGTCGGCATTCGGTGGCGGCGAGGACGCGATCACGCCCCCGTCCGCGACGGAGTTTCCCGGCGCCGCTTCGAGTGCCGCGATGCGCTCTTCCATCGCTTCCATCGCCGCGACGAGACTATCGAGTGTCTCGGGCGCGGACGACGGCGCGAACGTGGAGTCCCCGCCCCTCGACATCACGGCGAGAAGAATCGCGAGCAACGAGAGGCTGATGCAGGCAGCGCTCAGGACGGGTCTCATGATTCGCCTTTCCTCCTAGCGCTCCACTTCGAGGAGCGCGCTCCATTCTCCCTCAAATCGCGTCCGCGCGCACAGTCGTGTCGTCGACGCCACGTGGATCGGTCCGTCGTATTTGACGGCCGCGTTGGAAACCGCGCCCCCGACTTCGCGAGGATCCGTTCCGTCGACCGTGTAATAGATCTCGCCTCGAGACGACTCGAGGACGACGGCGTCGTCCGGCCCCTCGGACTCGGGCGAGTCAGATCGTACGATTTCCGGTCGCCCGACCTCCGGGATCAGTCCCTGTTCCCAGAGCTGTTGTCGAACGATGTCTCCCCGCCGCGGGATGTACTCTGCGAGCACTCGCTCGACTTCCGCTCGCCACGCCTCGTCGCGCGTCAGCGGCCGAGATCCGTTGCGCTCGGGATTGGTGTCGCCCCACCGCGCCGACTCCGCGATCACTGCATCTTCGATCTGCCGCACCCGTGCCTCGAATCGCCCGCGCACTGCGTTCGTGGCGAGTGCGCCCGCGAAGTGCCGTTCGATGCGGTCGCCCACTCGCACCCGGAATTCCGCGTTCTCGAGGCACTGCTGCCATAGCCACTGCGGATTGCTCATGCTCGGCCTCGAGCTCGCGGGAAACGGGCCGAGTCGATTCTGTTCGACGTCGAGAAGCGTGTGCTCGGCATCCCAGACAAAGAAGCGGAATCCGTGGTCTCCGCTGCGACTGCGCATGCCGTACCAGTTGTTCGGATAGCGGTTGCCGGCGAACGCCGTGACGGGTGCGTCGAGGTTTCCGGCCCAGAAGATCACCAGCATGTAGTCGATCAGATTGTCGACGTCGAGGAGTCGTTCGTACTCGGCGTTTCTAGTTCCGTCCGCGTTGTTCCCCTGAATTCGTTCGTACGCGGCGCGCTCTTCGAGGCCGGGACGAGCGAGGTCGAGGAGTTTCGACCAGGCGTCCATATTGCCGTCGGTCGCGATGACGCCTTCGCCCTGCTTCGTCTTGACGACGTCGTAGTCTTCCTTCGCCCCACCGAGGTACGTTTCGCCGAACGAGGCTTCCACCCGCTCGCACGAGTTGTAGAGCCCCCAGTACTGGCCGTTCAGGTAGAGGTGGTAGTACTCGCCACGCGCGGCCGGGTGTCCCATCGCGAGCTGCGTATCGCGACTGAACTGGTCACGAACGAAGAGCCCGCGTGGGTCGCCGCCGAGATTCCACGAGTAGTTCTGCGAGCAGCGGAGGTCGAGGTTGTCGAACTCTTCCGCACCGTCGCGCCCGAAGAGCGGGTAGCGGAGCTTCCCCGGCCCGTATTCCTTCCGAAAGAACAACCGGAAGCCGTGCTTCGGGTTCCCCGAGGTCCGGCTGAATCCACCGCGGATGCGGACCCCGCAGTTCTCCCGGATGCCGGGACGATGATCGGGAAAGAACATCTCGAATGATCCGGGGCGCTCGGCTTCGCGGCCCTTCATTCGCGCATACGCGTAGATGCCTCGACCACCGAAGAGATCGTCGGGATCGAGAACGAGCGAGATCGACGGGAGCGATTCGAGCGACCGCAGGATGGCGTCCCGATAGCGAGGGTTGTCGACGATTTCGGGATCCATACCGTAATCGACGATGTTCCGCCCCCAGCGGTACGGCGCGTCCGGCGGAGGCAGACCGTCGCGCGATTGGCGGATGACGTCGCGGAGAAAGACGAACGTCGACGTCTTCGGCCGTCTCGGTGCGAGCCCATCGTAGAACGCGGCCGCGCGGACCACGGTCGTCTTCGCGATGCGCAAAGGCTCACGATAGATCTCGCCGGTTGTCTCCGTCGGCTCCGTGCAGTCGAGCGTGTAACGGATCTCCGCCGACGGCGTACGCGAGGAGAGGACGAGCGAGATCGGCTCTTCGTAGATCCCGCCGCGGTGACTGAACGAGAGCTTGCCGACGCGCTCGCGCTTTTCTTCGTCTTTCCTCTCCTCGATCCGAATCGCCGAGGGGCGAACGGATCCCGAGGGGCGCTCCGACGGCGGCCGACGAGACGGAGAGACTTCGACGGGTGCTCCGTCCGCCTTCTCGAGCGCGCGCCGCACCGTCGCGAGCTCCGCAGCACTCAGCCGGCCGTCGTCGTTCTCGTCGAACGACTCCCAGCTCCGGAGCTCCGGTTCGCGCCTCGCGCGGCGTCCTCGCCGCTTAAACCGATCGCGGATAAAGAACGGAACATCCTTCGTCTTTCCCGCGATCGTGTCGTCTCCGAGAGCTTGAAACTCCCTCTCGTCCAGCCGGCCGTCGCCATTCGCGTCGTACTCACGCTGGAGCTCCTCCCAGCGTCGGCGGAGCTCCCTTCCCGCGGCTTCACTCTCCGCTTCGTCGAGCTCGCCGTCGCCGTCGACATCGAATCGCTTCACGACCTCGGGCGGCCAGCGAAAACCGCTGCGGCCGCGGCCGAGCGTTCCGAAAGGCTCGACTTGAGCCCTCCGCATAGCATCGCGCTCGCCGGCGCTCAGCCAGCCATCCCCGTTTTCGTCGAATCGCTCTCGCAGCTCTGCCCGTCGGGCTGCGATATCGTCATCCCCGTAAAGACCCGCCGAAACTCCCGCCACGAACGCGACGAGGAGAACACTCTGTTTCGATCGATCCACCTTATCGTCGCTCCTGGTCTCGCCCGCGCCTGACGCTCACAGAATGAAAAACCGCCGGTCGCGACGCGGTTGAAACCGCGACCGCGCCGAGGCGGTGGCCCCCGTCTTCGATCGAAACCGTCGGCTCGGTCGGACGCGCTTCCGTTCGACGCCACGCGCGAAGCTCAATCCGATCTCCGACGGATCGGAGCTCAACGGAAACGTCGTTTCCGATTCCCGCGACGACTCGCGTTCGGTGGAGCGCCCTCCGCCCGTGCTCCCACTTTCCGATGTGACACGAGCCGTCCTGTTCGACGCCCCCGTAGTAGAGAGTCGTCGTCCCGAGATCCACGTGCACATTTCCGTAGACGCTTTTGTCTCCCAGGTTCGCGGAGAGCTCGAGGGTCACGTCGCCGGAGAAGACTTCGTCCGACACGAGCCACGCGTGCTGGCCGCGCTCAGGATCTCGGGTGGCTACACTGAGACCCGAGGGAGTCTCGACCACGTCGCCGGGACAACACTGTTCGACGATTCGCCACCGCAGCGGTGAAGTGTCGTTGCCCTCGCCGTGTTCGGCGAAGTCGTATTGAACGGCGCCCCGGTCACCGGCGGACGGCAGTTCGAGACCGGCCGCCGTCGCGGCTTCGGTGAGAATCGTCCTCGCTTCGCTCGCCGCTCCACTGTCCTCAGCCCCCTCGAGCAAACGGGCTTCGACGGCTTCCCAACCCGCGCGAAGCAGAAAACGCGACCGATGATGGGCCGGCTCGCGAGCGAGCGCGTCGCGGACGGCGCGGGCGAGATCGAGCCAGTCGTCGGGATCATTTCGATCGGAATAGAGCGCGCGTTTGATCGTCGCCGCCGCGAGGAGCTGCCGCGGAACCAGGGCTTCCGGGTCGGCGACCATCGCCCGCGTTCCGGCCGCGACCGCGTCGTCCCAGCGCGAGAGGCGAAGAAAGAGGTACGTAGCGAGTCGCTCGCGGAGCGCCGGGTCGGGCACTCTCTTCGCCCAGCGGATCCCCTCGGAAGCGTCGCTTTTCGTGACGTCCAGATACACGGAGACCACCCAGAACGGGAGAAGCTCGGGAGTGCCGTCCCGAGACGCGAGCCGCTCGAAGGTCCGGCGGGCGAGATCCGGTTTTCCCGCAAGGAGATAGATCCGTCCGAGGAAGAGGTCCGATACGAGTGACGCCGGGTGGTGCGCGCGAGCGCGAACGCAGTCCTCTTCGGCGAGGTCGTACTCTTCGAGGGCGAGACGTGCCGACGCGCGCTTCAAATAGCACTCGGTGAGAAAACCGGTGTACGGCGGATCACGATCGGTGTAGCGGTGGATCAGCTCCGTAAAGAGCGCCTCCGCGCCCCGGGGGTCGCCCTTCCATCGCAAGATGTCGGCTCGCTTACGAAGCTCGGTCCAGTGGCGCTCGTCCGGCGTTCCGCTCGAAGTCTTCGCGGTGTCTCCATCGTCATCCTCGACGAGCTTCGCGCGAAGGTACTCGGACGCCTTGAAGTTGGGGTCGACGTCGAGCGCGCGATTGAGCTCCGAGAGCGCGCGCGTCGGATCTCCGAGCACTCGGTACGCGCGAGCGAGATGGTAGTAGGCCTCGGGCTCATCGGGACACCGCTCCGTGAGCTCATGTAGCTTCTCGACCGCCCGGTGAACCGTGTTCTCGCCGCCGAGAGCCACCACGTCCCGAAAGTCCGCCGGTTCGAACACCTGGAACCCGATTCCCGAGGCCCGGAGCGGGAGTGCGCCCTTCTGGAGGATCCACGCCCCCGAATCGAGCTCGCCCACGGCGTCGCGAAGTAGACCCGGATAGACGGCTCGTTCGCGCGCGATCTCCGCTTTCGAGCGCTGATTGGCGAGCCAACCGACGAGGGTGGCGGCGATGACGATCCCGCCGACGGCGAGGACGCGCGCGCGATTGCGCCGGAGCTTGCGGACGAGGGGCGGCCAAGTGCCCTCCGGGCGCGCTTCGATCGGCTCTCCCTTGGCGAAGCGCGCGAGGTCTTGCGCGAGTGCCTGCGCCGTGTTGTACCGGCTTTCGGGCCGCTTGCGCATGCACTTGAGCACGATGGTCTCGAGCGCGTCCGGCACGAGCGGATCGTGCGTGCGAAGAGGCGGCGGGTCTAGCTCCATCACTTGCCGGAGCGTGTCGAAGCGATCGCTTCCTCGAAACGGCGGAGAGAGCGTGAGCACCTCGTAGAGAGTCGCTCCGAGGGAATAAACGTCCGTGCGATGATCGACGGGAATCGTTTCACGCCGCGCCTGCTCGGGACTCATGTAGACCGGTGTCCCGACAACCTCGCCGGTGAGGGTGAGAGTGTTCAGGTCATCGAAGTACGCGAGACCGAAGTCGAGGATGCGGAGCCGTCCATTCGCCTCGACCATGACGTTCGACGGCTTGAGATCTCGGTGGACGACGCCTTCGCGGTGCGCGTGGTGAAGTCCGTCCGCAACCTCGGCGAACGCCTTCGCGACGCGGACGTAGTAGGACTGATCCTTCTCGAGGGGCGAGAACACCCCGCCGGCGACCGACGAATCCTTCGACCGTGTACCGGCGATGATCTCCGCGAGCGATTTTCCCGCGATGAACTCCATCGCGTAGTACGGAGTATCGGACTCAACGCCGAGCGAATGGACGCCGACGATCGCTTCGTGACGGAGCCGACCGGCCGTCTGCGCTTCGCGCATGAAGCGAAGGAACGCGGTTCGATCCGCCGCGACTCCGGTCGGAAGAATCTTCAGCGCGACCCGGCGATCCATCGACTCCTGGTGGGCCTCGTACACGACGCCCATGCCGCCGCGACCGAGCTCGCGCACGAGGCGAAAGTCCCCGAGGCGTCGAAGCTGCATCGGCTCCGGCCGGCCGAGACGGACGAAATTCTCGAGCCGATCGACGACCTCGTGTCCGATCCCCGGATGTGCGGTCAGGACCGCGAGTGGATCGAGCTCTTCACCCGCGATCAGGCGATCGATCCATTCGCCGACCGCGTCCTCGATCGCTCGCTCGGAAGCGTCGTCGTCGAGCTCTGAACGGACCGCGTCGCCGAAGTCACGATCCGCCATCGCCACCTCCTCCGTGGGGAAACGGCGAGACGAGTCGAAGGCTTCCGGTCGAGTCGCCGTAGTGGCGACGGAGCTCGCGAAGCGCCCGGGCGAGTAGCTTCTTCACCGCGTTCGGCGTGCGGTTCATCCGCGCCGCGACCTCGGCGATGGGGAGGCCATCGATGCGCGTGAGCGTCGCAACCTCGCGGTGATCGCCGGAAAGATCCGCGAGCGCGCGCTCGAGTCGCTTGCGCCGCTCCTTCCGCGCTGCGCGCGTCCCGGGTGTTGTGCGTCTGTCCGCGACGGGTTCGAGCACGAGCGTGACGCGCTTCTTCTGACTCACCTTCCAGATCACGTGCTCGGCGATGCGGGCGAGCCACCGGAAGAATCGCTCCTCCCCCGACCAGACGAAGCTCTCGACGGCCGAACAAGCCTTGAGGAGGGTTTCCTGGACGACATCGTCACCCTCGATCGACTCGCGCACGCGCGGTCCGAGACGCCCTTCCACGTGACGCCGAAGGCGCGGAAGCTGCGTCTCGATGAGCGCCTCGAGCGCGCCGGGGTCTCCAGCGACGGCCCGCGCGGCGAGATCCTCGATGGGAGCTTGATCCACGGTGATCCGGTCCGTAGGCACGACACCAATCCTTCGTCGCCCCGGGGGACGCCCAGCTCCGGGGATGTTCGACGATCGAAGCACCCGTTCCAAGATAGACATGGACGGCGCCTGCGGCCAGGGTGGTGCGGGCGTGACAAAAAAAAGTGAGGCGGAGCCGCCGCTGAATGACACGGGGCGGTCCGCCTCACACGTGAGGGTCAGTAGGAGGCGGAGCGGGCCCTGTCGCACTAGGGCGCCTGCTTCCGCGGACTAGAGTCGTCTCGACGCGCTGAGGTGCCGCGAAATCTTCGCGGATGGGTACCGAACGCGACGCGTACGGAAAACGCGAGACCGACCGGCTCGTCCGCGGGAGCGATCACCTCCCGCATTGGGGTCGTCGAGTCGAAGAACCCCGAAAACCGAGCTCAGGGCCGAGTCCGTTCGGCCTTTTTGATCGCCTCGAGTCTCGCGAGGAGACTCTTGAGCCGATCCGGCTCATCTCGCGCGAGGTTCCGCGTCTCTCCGGGATCGTCCGCGAGGTTGTAGAGCTCGTGCTTGCCCGCGGCTTTTTCGTAGGTGAGCGCCTTGATCGGCTTCTCGTTCGCGTACGAGAGCACCTTCCAGTCGCCGACCCGGAGCGCGAGTGTCGGTCCACGATTCGGCTGCTGGACGAGATGATCGCGGCCCTTCGCGCCCGCCTTCCCGAGAAGGGCGCGCGAGAGGTCGAAGCTATCGGGGAACGCGGTCTTCGGGATCGATTCGCCCGCGAGAGCGGCGACCGTCGCGGGGAGGTCGACCGTGCATACGATTTCCTTCGAGACACCGGAGGCGATCGTCCCCGGCCAGCACGCGATGAAGGGCGTTCGCGTCCCGCCTTCGTAGATGCTGTACTTCCCTCCGCGGTAGAGTCCCGCGGGTCGGTGCGCACCGAGCTTCTCCTTCGCGCCGTCCTTGTAACCGTCGTCGAGGACGGGGCCGTTGTCGCTGCAGAAGACGATGAGCGTCTTCTTCGTGAGGCCGAGCCGCTCCACGGTCTTCACGATCTCGCCGACGCACCAATCGAGCTGGGCAATCGCGTCGCCGCGGAAGCCGAGCTTCGTCGCGCCATGGAAGCGCTCGTGCGGCATCCGCGGGACGTGGAGGTCGTGCGACGAGAAGAAGAGAAAGAACGGCTTCTCGCGATTCGCCTCCATCCACTTCACCGACTGCTTCACCCATTCGTCGGCGAGGTCTTCGTCACGCCAGCGCGCGGACTTGCCGCCCGTGAAGAATCCGATGCGCCCGATCCCGTTGTGCACGGTCTGGTTGTGGCCGTGGCTCCAGTCCATTTTGAGCGTCTTCCGCACTTCCGGGTCTTTCCCCACCGGGTGGTCGGGTCCCGGGCGCTTCCGGCCGACCCAGAGCGGATCGGCGGGATCGAGCCCGCGTACGCGGTGATTCTCGACGTAGACGCTCGGCACGCGGTCGTTCGTCGTCGGGAGAAGGAAGCAGTAGTCGAAGCCGATTTCGATCGGACCGGGCTTGAGCAGCCCGTTCCAATCGGGCGCCGGTTTCGCACCGAGGCCGAGGTGCCACTTGCCGACGACGGCCGTCGCGTATCCCGCTTTCTTGAGAATCGACGCGATCGTCTCCGTGCCGGGCTCGATGAGTAGCGTCGCGTTCGGCGGCGCGATCCCGGCGCCCTTTTGGCGAAACGCGTACTTTCCCGTGAGAAACGAGAAACGCGTAGGCGTGCACGTCGACGCCGAGCAGTATCCCTGGGAAAAGCGGAGACCACGCTCGGCGAGCCCGTCGATGTGCGGCGTCTCGAGCTCGGTCGCGCCGTAGCAGCTCACGTCGCCGTAGCCGAGGTCGTCGGCCATGATCACGATGATGTTCGGGCGAGTTTCCGCGGTCGCCGCGAACGAAACGAAGAGCGAAACGAGGAGTGCGAAAGAGATCAGCGCGGCGGTCGAGCCGGGTCGCCGGACGGAAGAAGGGGACGTGTGCATGTTGGACTCCGAGCAGCGGAAAGAGAATCGCGATGGCTCGCGCGGTAAGCACGGAGCTCGCGCATTCTATCTCAGCTCGGACCGATCGCCATGAGTCGTCGTCATTCCTTTGGCACGGACAGAACGACCGCTTCTTCTTCGCCCGAACGCACCACCAGGTCCCGCAAGAGATCCTCACGAACGCCGGGCAGCCGGTAGCGGAGTCGATAGGAACCCGGCGGGATGCCTCCGAAGCGAAACGTCCGGTCTTCGTTGACCGTGGCGGTGACACGGTGGAAGGCTTCCCCGGCCGTTTCGAGAATCACGCGTCGACCGGGCGTGAACGCGCCGGCGTCGATCGTTCCGCTCACTCGGCCGTGCTTCGTCGCGAGCGAGTTCAGATCGAGCTCGGCATCGACGGTCGCCCCCTCCGAAACATCCGCGAACACGATCCCCGCGGCCGATCGATCGAGTTCGAGCACGATGCGGAAGCGACCGGCCGGCAGGCCTTCGAATTCCATGGCGCCGGGCTGAGCGCTTCGCGACGCGCGGAACGGTACGCCGGAGCTTCCAAATCCGTCGAGCTGGAGGACGGAGATCGAACGTCGAGTGGAGACCGCGCCGTGATCGGCGACTCGAACCCGCAGGCGAGCTTCGTGACGAAGCGCGAGCTCGAGCCGCGCTCCGGACGTCACATCGCCGACGACGCGAGTGCCGAACTCGCTCCTCCACGCCGCGACACCGTACGACTCACCCGGTGTGAACGAGTCGAAGAGGAATCGACCGCCGGCGTCGGTCCGCACGAACCAGCTCGGCCCTTCGACGAGCGCCCGTTCCGAAAGGAGATGCGCTCCGAATCCGCCGCGAAAGAGACGCACCGCAACATCCGCCAGCGGCTCTCCGGTCGCCGCGTCGGTGACGCGTCCCTCGATCGGTACCACCTTCTCCAGCCAGACGTTCACGCCCTCGATCCACCCCTTCGATTCCACGTGAAGCCGATCGGTCCGCGCCGGTGCAAACCCCGGCGCTCGCACTTCGATCACGCACGCGCCGGGAGGGACCTCCCCAAACGAAAACTCACCGCTCTCGGAGTGCACCGGCTTCCATACGCCCGTCTCGCCCGCCGGAACGACGCGATACGAGACCGCGCGCAGTTCGAAACTAGCGACGGGATCACCGCTCGCGGTGGCGACGACACGCCCGCGCACGCCACCGAAGCGCTCGAGGACGAAGTCGACTCCGGTCGCGTCGAGCTCGACGCCACGGAGATCGCCGCGCGCGAATCCCGGGCGGTCGGCGATGAGGTCGAACTTGGCTCCCTGACCGAGGTTCTGGAGCCGGTAGGTTCCGTCGGCGTTCGTGCGGGCTCGCTCGTGCACGCCCGACCCGTCCCTCGAAAAGGCGCGAACCTCCGCGCCCGCGATCGGCGCCCCGGAGGCGTCGACGACTCGACCCGAGAGTGAACCTTCCTGGAGACGGCGGAGGACAAACTCGAGTCCGATCGCGTCTCCCGAGACGGGAACGACGAACGATTGCTGCGTCGAAGTGTGGTATCGATTCGTACGCGGGTAGACGACGAACGTTCCCGGTGCGAATCCGCTCACGCGAAAGGTGCCGTCCTCCGAGGTTTGTGCCTCGGGCATTCCGAAACGCGATGTCGTGCGAGCGAATCGGCGAGCGAACTGAAGGGGAAGCCCTCCGATCGCTCGACCGCGATCGTCGACGAATTTCCCCGCGACCTGGCGTCCAGGGGCGAGACGGACGTCCACTCGCGGTGTCGCAACGCCGCGACGAAGGGACCGAGCCTCGCTCGCTCCCGGCGCGTAGCCGGGAGCCGAGGCGATCGCGATGTAGGTCTCGCCGAAGCGGAGTCCACGGTACCGAAACTCGCCCGCAGCGTCGGTCGATTCCTCCCAAGTCTCGTACGACGACGACAGCGTGTCCGCCTCGCGGTCGTAGACGTAAGAAGAAGCGGACGCGACGACACGCACCGTCGCTCCGGGCACGCCGTTCCCGTCGGGATCCGACACCCGACCGGTGATCGTCCCACCGCGCTCGAGATCGATCTCGACGATCTTCTCCGCTTCCCCATCCGCTACGCGCACGGGGTCGAGACGCGTCGTCCGAAAGTAGCCGGGCGCGACGTACGCCATGCCGCCGAGTGGAAACGCAAACTCGTAGACGCCGGCGGGGAGGTCGATGAAGACGTACTCTTCGTCGCTCCGAATCGGTCGACGCACGAGGACGTCGAGTCCGACCAGCGCAAGTCTCTCGGCGATGCCGTCGTGGTCGAAGGCTCGACCCTCGAGGCGAAACTCAAGATCCGCGACCGGAGTCTGCGATTCTCCTTCTACGACTCGACAACGAAGACGCGCGAGCGGTCGAAGTCGAATCGTTACGGTGCTCCGTCCGGACTCGGAATCCGCTCGAATCTCCGCCGCGAGGCCGATCCCGAAGTCCCGGTGGTACGCGGTGACGGTCGAGTCGATCGTAAGGTTCTCCGGCCATGCGAATTCGCCAGTCGGTCCGGATCGCAACATTCGCCGAGTGTCTCCGAGCGAGAGAGCGACGACTGCGTCGGGCACGGGACGACTGAGTTCATCCACGACACGCCCCGTGATCGTGTCGGCGGCGTTGTTCGGCGTCGCCGTTCGACTCTGGCCGCCCGAAGAGGCGCCTTCTACCGCACTCGTGTCTTCGATTTCCGTTCGTTCGGAAACGATCTCGTCGCCGCCCGGCGTCCACCGTTCAGCTCCCATCCAGATTCCGCCGAGCAGCGCGAGAACGAGAACGCCGAACCAGAGCTTCTTCATCGCAATCCATCCTCCGACAAGAACCGCTGGGGTCTCTACGACGGTGACTCCCGAGACGGCGAGCTTTCCGAGCGTCGCGTGGAGAGCAGGCGAAGCGGCCGCTCGCGCCTCGCCGGTGAGTGCCGCCCCGAGCGCGAGCGCGCTGATGACCACCCCGCGCTTCCGCAGGCCATCGCGAAGCCGATCGAGCCCACGCCCCACACGACGGTGGACAGCGGATCGAGTCAAGCCGATCGAATCCGCGATCGACTGCTGACTCTGTCCTTCGAGAAAGTGGCGGACGATGACGACCCGGAGATCCTCGGGGAGCGCCGCGATCTCCTCGTCGATCGAGCTTTCGATTTCCGCCCAACTGGCCGGCTCTCGGTCCGCGGCCATCTTGACGTACGTCCGCTCACGAATCCGCCGGCGCGATTCCGTACGGACGCGATCGAGCGCAGCGCGCGTCGCGACCGTATGGAGCCAAGCCGCGAGAGACCGCGGTTTCTCGAACTTGCGCCCGGCCAGCCTGAGAAAGCACTCCTGGGCGAGATCCTCCGCAAGCGCGGAATCACGGACGATCCGGCGACACGTCGCGTACACCATGTCGGTGTGGCGCGCGAGGATCTCTCGAAACGCCTCGGCATCGCGACGGGCAAACCAGCGTTCGAGGAGGGTTGCGTCCGGAGGACTCGTCATCGGACTCCTTAGCGATGGTCGAATCGGTGGGCGCCGATCCCCGAAGCCGCACGGAGCAGCCTCGCTTGTCTGCCCCTACTTTGGAAGACGCCGACCACCCGCCGATGTTGAGTCCGGTTTCGTCGAGAATGCTGGGGGAGGGTCGAAGGAGATTCGGGTGCAAGACCTTCTCGAAAGCTCTTTCTTCTCCTCGTGGTCGTCGGTACGGGCGTCATGCCCGCCGCCGGTGCCCGCGAATAGAATCGGCGCTGGGCTCGATTCGCGGAATTCGCGGCGCGTTGGCGCGAAGCTCTACAGGCGCTCGAAGCGCCGTAGCCTCAACCGGGAGCCGGACCTCGGCATACACTGCATCTATGCGATCTATGCGTCGGGCAGAGTTCGCGTGGTCTCGGGATCGGCTCCGTTAAGAGTTACCGAGGACTCGCCTCGAATCTCGCCCCCGCGAGCTTCCGCGCGAGTTTGAATCCCTTTTGCCACGGGCCACGGAGCTCGGTCGCTCCGTAGTACTCGGCGTCTCCCAGCATCAGGAGCGGATCATCGGCGAGTCGCTTCTCCGAGTCGACGAACGCCTTGAGGAGATACCGGCCGCGCGCGAGGGTCGACTCCTCCGGATCCCAGGTCTCCGCCTCTCCTGCCGCCGGCGAGCGGAGGAGGAAGAGCGCGCCCGCGACGCGGCGCCTCGGTGTCACCGTCCCCTGCGTGAACGCGATCGGCTCTTCGTGCCAGCGGTCCGCCGCCTCGCTCCAGCGATAGAGGAAAAACTGGACGCGCGTGAAGCTCTCCCACGCTTCCGGGGTGTCCCGGACGATCACGACGTGCTTCGACGGATACCAATTGTCCGCTGGGAGATCGTCGACGGACGCGTACTCGTCTCGGGCGACGCGCGCATAGTCGCGAAGCCACGCGACCCACGCTTTGTACGACTGGTCGTCGCCGTGCATCTTGATCCCTCCCATGTGGGAGACGGGCTCGAGGTACGACGGCGGATCCCTTCCGGTATCGGTCTTCTTCGGAAGGCGCGCCGTCGGCTTCAGGATGAGGAGACTCTTCAGCGGATCCTCGATGTTGATGAGCGGGAGCCGACCGGGAGGCGTCGTTCGGCTGTCCTCGATCAGGTAGCGAAGGGTCTCCTCCGGAGTCTCGCGGAAGATCTTGAGGCGCGAGGCGACCGCTTCGCCGAACTCCGCGGCGAACTCCTTTGCCCGCTCGATGGGACGCTGATGCTTCGGGTTCGAGGGGTCGAGCTCATGAGGCGTGTGGCAGGGAAAGCAGCGCATCCGCTGCGACCAAACGTTCCGGACGAAGGAGTCGACGACGCGACTCTTGCGCGCGTGACGGATCACGGCATCCGGGCGGTCGGGGCGCGCGAGGTCGGAGTCACCCGCAGCCGGCAGTTTGCGGAGCTTCGCGTCGGCGCAACACGCCTTGATCCACGCGGCGAAAGCCTCGTACTCCGCTTTTCGAGTCTTCTCGTGAATGAGCCGCACGCCCTCGTCCTTGTCCTTCTCGCCCATCTGGATGAGCGTGAGGATCTTCGAGCGCTCGGGGCGCTCGAGATCAACGAGCCCTTGATCGCGGAGCGACGCGAACGTCTTCTCTTGGGACGGGAGGATGTAGTCCTTCAGATCGACGGATGCGAGGTGGCACTGAATGCAGCTCGACGGCTTCTCCGACTTGAAGATCGGGAGGATCCTTTCCTCGAAGAGCTCGAGCGGCGTCGGCGCGGCGGCGTCGTCTCCCGCCTGGACCAGCCCGGAGATGAGCGGAGCGACGAGCGCGGCGACGACGAGCGGTCTCGAAGCGACAGAAACCATTGGTTCACCTCGGTCCGGCGGCCTGGGGTCAGAGTCCCACGAATCGTATTCGGCGAACTGATTCTATCCCACGCGAGACGTTCGGCCGTGCGGGAAAGTCCTGCGGCCACCGCGAGATAGCACGCGGACGGTATCCCTGCGATCATCGAATGCTCTGAATCGTCGAGCGCATCTTCTCGGCGCAAGGATTGGAGATCATGACGCGCGAATCGCCTCCCGCCCCTCATCGTGCCCGCACCGTCGTCCTCGCCCTGGGCGTCAGCTTGGCCGCGGTCGTCATTCTCGGAATCGTCTTCTCACCCGAGTTGCTGACGGCCTACTACCTGCGGAAGCTCCGCCGCGATGACGCGTTCCTCCTCGAGGCCGTCGTCGCCGAAGCGGATAGCCTACGCTTCGCGGCTGTCCGAAAGTTCGTTCGCGGCGACGCCGGAAAGCGCGCGGTGTATCAACATCTTCTCGGGGAAGTGGAGCGCGTGCTCAACGCGCAGCTCGGATCAGCGCGAACCGGCGGCGGGCGCGTACGCTACGTCGTCCGCCTCACGGACGCCGGCGGCTGGAACACTCAGCAGACGCGCGCGACCGTCGGTGTCGAGTGGTTCGCCCCCCGCGTCGTGCGCGGCCGAATCCTTGTCCGCCGGGACGACCGCGGTCTTCGACACGTCGGCGTTTCGGTGCGCGTCGAGGGTGAATGGGGAGACCGGGCGGAAGTTGCTCAGCTCGACGAGGCGTCGCCGCTCGCGGCGCTTTGTGGACTTCTCGGGGACGAAGCGTTTGCGGACGCGTCTTCCCTAGAACTTCCCGGTTGCGATGGGTTCGTATTCTCGACGCCTCCCGACACGCACGATCTGCCGAACATCTCGAGTCTTTCGCTCACCGTCGATCCGCGCTCGACGCGTGTGTTGACGTGGCTGCGGGAGAACGAAGCGCGGTCGAGTGACGGGAACTGAGGTCGCACGGTTGACGTCATGGACCGCGATCCGTTCCCGGACTCGTTCCCGTTCGGTCGATGACCGGATAGCGCTCGACGGTGAGCTTCCGGCCGGCGCGGAACGACTGCCGAACGAGAGGAGAAGAAGGAGAATGAAGTTTGTCGGGAACGGGAACGGGAACGGGAAGAGAAAGAGGAAGAGGAAGAATGACTCAGTTTCCTGCTTCGAGATCCCCGAGCGTTTTCTGAATCAACCGACTCACGTACCCGTTGTACCGTCCGTGCGGGGACCATCCTCCGGCTTTCGCGTCGGTCGGGAGCTTTCGGATGTCTTCGAGCACGAAGGCCGCCTTCCCATCGAGCTTGTCGAGTGCATTGAGCGCCGCCATCGCCGCGAACACGTTCGCGCCATCCGCCCAGCGACTCAGTTCGACGAGCGGCCCGATCGCCCGGCGGTGGACGTCCGGTGCATCTGAATGCAGCGCGATCGCGTACGCGGCGATCACTCGCACGTACGGCGAGTCGTCCGCGAGCGCTGCCGCGAGCTCCTCGGCGGACGCCGTTACCGCTTCTGGGCCGCGATTCAGGATCCCCACCGCGCCCCAGTAACGAACGGCACTGTCGGAGTCGCGCAGATTCTTTTTCAGCGCCGGAAGCGCTCCTTCCGTCCGCCGCGTCGCGAGGTTGGCCGCGGCGAAGATCCGCTCGAACGGATACTTCTGGTCGTCGCGAGCCATCTCGTACGCCGTCGACCCTTTCGACCGGCTGTGGATCTCGCCTTCGGGGAGGAACCCGAGATCACGGATGCTCCGGCACCAGTCCTGCTGAGCCTTCCGGAGCTCGTCGAGCTTCGCCCGGTGCTCGGGTGACGACGCTAGGTTGTTCACCTCATCGGGATCGGCCGCGAGATCGTAGAGCTCTTCGGCCGGCTTTTGGTGCCAAAAGCGTGACTGCGCATCGTTCAGCTTTCCCGCTTCGTAGTCGCGCCTCCACGCCGCGGTCGACGGCGTCTGGAAGTTGTAGCGGACGTGCTGGCCGTAGATGAAATGCGGATTGTAGTTCCGGATGTAGTGGTAGCGACCGTCCGTGACGGTGCGGATGAAATCGTAGCGCTCGTCCATTCGCCCGCGGAAGCCGTACATGTACTTCGGCTTCGGAGCCTGAAACTCGCCGGCGAACGCGTGTCCGTGCATGGTCGCGGGCGGCTTGGTCCCGGCGATGCTGAGCACGGTGGGAGCGAGGTCGACGAAGTTGACGAGTCGATCGCTCGCCGCCCCCGCTTTGTACTCCTTCGGCGCGAGGCGCTCCCACTTCTTAGGGAAGTAGACGACCATCGGAACCGAAAGCCCGGAGTTGTACGTCCAGCGCTTGCTCCGCGACATGCCCGAGCCGTGGTCGCCGTAGTAAAAGACGATCGTACTGTCCGTGAGCCCGGCGGCGGCGAGCTCAGCGAGTCGTTCACCCGCTATCGCGTCAGCGCGCGAGACGACGTCGTAGTACTGCGCCCAGTCCTGTCGCGTCTCCTTGTTGTCGGGGTGGTACGCCGGAACGCGCACCTTCGCCGGATCGTGGATCGCTTGGTGCGGTCTCTTGCGGACGCGGCTCTCGTGACTCACGGTCGAGTTGAAGATCGCGAAGAACGGCTGGCCGTCCTCTCGGTTCTTGTAGTGTGCCTTCCGCGACGACTCGTGCCAGCCCTTCTCTTTCGCGCTCGCGTTGTAGTCTTCCTTTGAATTGTTCGTACAGTAGTAGCCGGCTTCGCGGAGGTACGACGGATAGAAGCGCATCCCATCCGGAAGCGAAACCATGCTCCGCATGTGCTGCGCGCCGAAGGACGGCGGATACATACCGGTGATGATCGTCGTCCGCGCCGGGGCACAGACCGGAGCGCAGGACCACGCGAGCCCGAACCGCATCCCCTTCTTCGCGAGGCCGTCGACGCTCGGGGTCGTCGCGAACTCGTCACCGTAGCAACCCATCTCCGGGCCGTGATCCTCGCTCGTGATCCAGAGGATGTTCGGCCGTTCGGCGGCGAGTGTGCCACCGGTGGCGAGGGCGAGCCAGAGCGACGATGTCATCCAAATGCGAGACATATCCTGCTTCCTTCTGCTGAATGACCGTTCGGGGAACTCCGCCCTATCGTAGCGAGTCGGCCGTCTCGCCGAGCCCGTTTTTGCGCAATTCGATCAGCGGATTCGATTTCACCCAGCGGTGATACAATGCGGGCATGGGCATCAAGATCGAGATTCCGTCCTCCGCCGGCGGGGAGAACTTTCCGCCGTGTGCAGCCCGACGCGTGTCGTTCGCGGCTTCGAAGTCTGTTTCACTCCGGCGTGTGATGACGAGAATCGTCCTCGTCTTCTTGATCGCGACGACCGGGCGAGCCGACGTCGTCATTCACGAATTCGTCGCGACGAACTCCGATTCTCTCCGCGACGAGGACGGCGAGTCGTCGGATTGGATCGAGCTCCGCAACTGCGAGCGTGTCCCGGTCGACGTGGGCGGCTGGTTCCTCACGGACGACGCCGACGAGCTCACGCGCTGGTCGTTTCCCGCGGTCGTTCTCGATCCGGGGGCCTACCTGGTCGTCTTCGCATCGGGCAAGGACCGGCGCGACGCGTCGGGCGAGCTCCACACGAGCTTTCGGCTCGACGGTGACGGCGAGTACCTCGCGCTCGTCCGCCCGGACGGAAGAACGATCGCGCACGAGTTCGCGCCCGCCTATCCCGAGCAGCGCCGAGACGTCGGCTTCGGAACGGGCGAGGAGGTCGTCGAGCCGCGTCTCGTCGCGCTCGGCGACGACGTGCGCATCTTCGTACCCGCGAACGACCCAGCCGGCGCCGCGGCCATTGGAAATGCATGGACGGGCGGCGCCGAGCCGTTCGACGACTCGCTCGCGGCCGGCTGGACGAACGCGACGACCGGCATCGGATACGACGTCGCGTCCGAAGCCGCGCCTCAAGACGACCGGCGGCGCCTCATCGGATACTGGAGCTTCGACGACCTGGCCGACCGCGAGCTCACGGTGGATTCTAGCGGCAACGATCACCACGGAACGATCACGAGCCGCTTCGCGCTCACCGGCGAAGGCGGAACAGCGAATCCCGTCTACACCACCGATGGCAGCGGACACACAGGACTTCCCGGGGACCGCTCGCTCGACTTCGGTGTGACGGGAAACGGTGCTCTGGTCGACATACCGGCGGCCGCGACCGGAGCGTTCGACCGGGCGCGCGAGAACGACGCGATCAGCATCAGTCTCTGGATCTTCGGCGGGACGGACCAACCAGCGCGAGGCAGCATCTTCTGGGGATCGGGGAACGAGCTCGGCACGGGGGTCCGCTCGCTGAACGCTCACGCCCCGTGGAGCGACCGCACGATCTACTGGGATACGGCCGGCTGCTGCGACGAAACCACCCGAATTTCGAAACCAGAGCCGAGCTCGATTCGCTGGCAAGGCGAGTGGAACCACTACGTCTTCATCAAGAACGGTGATCGGAAGGAGATCTGGCAGAACGGAGTCCTCTTCCACGAGGGAAACAATCCGTCCCCGCTCACCCCGATACGGAACTTCACGATCGGTGGAGCGAAAGCCAACGGCCCGCTCGGCTACGGCGGACGCATCGACGATGTGGCCGTTTGGGACGGAGCACTCGAACGGAAAGAGATCGAGAATCTGTCGGCCGGCGCGTCGCCGCTCGACCTCTCGGAGTTTCGCGGGTTCATCGCGAGTGATGTCGAGGACGCACTTCGAGGTCGAGGCTCGTCGCTCTACGTCCGCGCCCCGTTCGAGCTCCGCGAGGAGCCGACGCCCGACACGGCGCTCGTCCTTCGTGTCCGCTACGACGACGGGTTCGCCGCGTACCTGAACGGCGTCGAAGTCGCGCGCCGAAACGCGCTGGCGGAGCTCACCTTCGACGCCCGCGCTGAGTCCGATCGGCCGCGGGGGGATGCCACGACCAAGCTCGAGGAGATCGATCTCAGCGAATACCTCGGGTCGCTCAACCTCGGCCGAAACGTCTTCGCGATCCACGCGCTCAATGATCGCGCGGACAGCCCGGACTTTCTCATCGCGCCGGAGCTCGTCCTCGTTCGGCGAACGGCGGATCGATATCTCTCACCGTCTACGCCGGGCGAGGCGAACAGCCCTGGCCTCGACGGATTTGTCGACGACACGCGCTTCAGCGTCGATCGCGGCTTCTTCGATGCGCCGATCGATGTCGAGATTTCGTCAGAGACCGAAGACGCAGAGATCTACTACTCGATGGACGGCAGCGAGCCGGGACCGGATGCTGAAGCAGCGACACGCTATTCCGGTCCGATTCGCGTCGACGAGACGACCACTCTTCGCGCGCGCGCGTTCAAGGCGAATCACCTACCGACGAACGTCGACACGCAGACGTATCTCTTTATCGCAAGCACTGCGAGTCAGCCGCGCCGCCCGGAGGGATTCCCGGCGAGTTGGAGCGAAGGGGTATCGGCGGACTACGCCGTCGACCCGGACGTGGTCGAGTCGACGCTTCCGGGCTTCGGCTTCGAGGAGGCTCTCCGCGCGATCCCCTCGATGAGCATCGTAATGCCGCCCGAAGATCTGTTCGGCTCGAGCCGGGGAATCTACTACCACTCGCGGCAAAAGACGGAGCGCGGCGGCTCGATCGAGTACATCGACCCGGACGGTGAACGAGAGTTCCAGTCCGACGCCGGCGTCCGTATCCACGGCCTCACGAGCGCATGGCACTCGTTCACGAAGAAACACTCGTTTCGCGTCGTGTTCAAGAGCCGCTTCGGGCCGACGAAGCTCGATTTCCCCCTCTTCGATGGATCGCCCGTCGAAAAGTTCGATCAGTTCGTCCTCAAGGGACTCTCGACCGACACCTGGCCGGTCGAGGACGGCTGGCACCTCAGCAGTGCGCCGCCCGGGACGCGCCGATGGCATCGCGAAGACGCCCTCTACATGCGCGAACAGTGGATGAAGGACAGCCTGCGCGAGATGGGACAGACGTCGACCTTCGGCCGCTACGTTCACCTCTACCTGAACGGTCTCTACTGGGGCCTCTACAACTTGACCGAGCGTCCGACGGACTCTTTCAACGCCGAGCACCGCGGCGGAGAGAAGGAAGAGTACGACGTCATCCGCGACTTCGCCGAGCTGCAATCCGGATCGCGAGCCGCGTGGAACGAGATGATGACGCTCGCATCGAACGGTCTCGAGACGGAGGCCGCCTACCAGCGCATCCAGGGCAACCATCCCGACGGCACGCGCAATCTCGACTACCCCGTCTACGTCGACGTCGACAGTCTGATCGACTACATGATCCTCCACATCTACGCAGGTGCTGACGACTGGCCGAACCACAATTGGTGGGCGGCTCGTCGTCGCGGGCCGGATAGCGATGGCTTCAAGTTCTACGCGTGGGATCAAGAGATCAGCAACAACTCGAACAATCGCTTCGGCTTCTCGGCGTGGGGCGTCCGCTTCGAGCTCGCGAGCGCCGCGGGTACGCCGTCCTTTCTTTACGACCGAATGCGCGGAAACCGCAGCTTCCAGATTCGCTTTGCCGATCGCGTGGCGCGGCATTTTGCCCCCGGGGGAGCGCTGTCGCGAGAAGGAGCAGAAGCTCGGTGGGAGTCGCGCGCGATCGAGATCGACCGGGCGATCGTCGGCGAGTCGGCTCGGTGGGGAGATGCACGCCGGACCGCGCCCTACAAACGCGAGGTCGAGTGGCTCGCAGCGCGCGACTGGATCACCGGCGAGTACCTCGACGGCGTCGTTCCGCAGGCGTTCGCGCGCTTTCGTCGAGTCGACCTCTATCCCGCTCTCGACGTTCCCATCTTTCGCCAACACGGCGGACGTGTGCCGATGAGTTGGGAACTCACCATGGCCGCCGCGGAGGGAACGACGTATTTCACCGTCGACGGCAGCGACCCGCGGGCGCGGAACGGAACGGTGTCGCCGACGGCGTCCGTTGGCGAGGGCTCGTCGGTGACGATCACCGGTCCGGTGACGGTGAAAGCACGAGCACGCTCCGGCGGTGAATGGAGCGCGCTCAGCGAGGCGTTCTTCTACGTCGAGGAGCCGCTTCGCATCACGGAGATCATGTACCATCCTCCGGCGAGCGATCCGGGCGACGAGTTTTCGCGCGTCGACTACGAGTTCGTGGAGTTTCAGAACATTGCATCGACGCCGCTCCGTCTCGAGGGATTTCGCGTGCGCGGCGGCGTCGAGGCCGAGTTCGCCGCGGGCGACGCTCTCGCACCCGGCGAGATCGTGGTGCTCGTAAAAAACACGGACGCGTTTCGTGCGCGGTACGGAGACGACCCGAGAGTCGCGGGTGAGTTCTCGGGTCAGCTCCGAAACTCCGGCGAACGGCTCGAGATCCGCGGTCCGCTCGACGGGTTACTGCTCGCGGCGGACTACAGCGACGAGTGGCATCCGTCGACCGACGGTGAGGGCCGCTCCCTCGCGATCGTCGACGCGCGGGCGCCCGCTGAGAGCTGGAGCGCCGCGGGAAGTTGGCGACCGAGTGTGCGGCGGCTCGGCACGCCGGGATTCATTCCTTCGGTCGACACCGGCGCGCAGCGACAGGGGGATTACAACCAAGATGGGGACGTCAACATCGCGGATGGAATCAACGCTCTCCTCGTGCTTTTCGCGGACGGCGAGTTGAGACTTCCGTGCGGAGGTGAGATCGACGACGAAGCGAATCGCCGGCTCTTCGACCTGAACGGCGACGCGTCATTCGATCTCTCCGACCCGATCTATCTCTTCGAGTACCTGTTCCAGGACGGGCGGCCACCGGTGCTCGGAGTGGAGTGTCTACCGACCGAAGGCTGCGCGGTCGTGTGTGGGGCCGGGGAGTAGGAGACGCGGCGGGCGGGGAGGGGAAGAGAAGAGAAGAGAAGAGAAGAGAAGATGAAGTTGGTCGAGAACGGGAACGGGAGCGGGTACCGGCGGAGACTTGCTGCGATGTCGACATCGATGCGCTAGTGCATCTCCGCCTCGCAGATTCCGATTCCCGGCCGGTAGAAGCTGAATCGCACCTCTTCGTGCTCCGCGAGGAGCGACATCGGCACCGCGGTGTCGACGATTCTCTTCGAGATCATCAGCGTCGTCAGTCGCATCCCGAACGGGTTGTCGTGGACGCCCGCCTGCCAGATCGAAACGCTTTTCGACTTCCAGGTTTCTACGGGGCCTACCGTCGCGGCTTGGGTCGGGACGAGCGCGACTTGTCCCCCACCGCTCGTTCGTGCGTTCTGAATGATCGTCATCGGGTGGAGATCGGTGACGCGGGTTGCAAGCTGGCGGTACTCCGCCGGCGAGGGCGGCGCGTCCACGTGCTCGCCCTCACGGCGTGGCGGGTCGTTGAACGCCCAGTGCTTGACTTCGCCTTGCCCGCCTTGCATGACGAGGCAGTCGACCTCGTCGAAGCTTCGCGAGTACGCGTCGAGATCGCCCGTCGGAAAATGGAGGTGGGCGTCCGGCATACGAAGCTCGGGACGGATCCGGTTGAAGCAGAGCTCGAGGTCGGCACGCGCGAAGCTGAGGGGGTGATCCATCGGCACCGGGATCCCGTTTTCGTCGACCCACTCATCCATGCCCCAGAAATGGGCCGAGCGAATGTCGATGTCGAGCGCGTTCACAATGCGTGCGACGAGCGGGAGCTGTTCGGTCGGACCGATCGGGCCGCAGATTCCGGTAGGTCGATCGGGCGTCGAACGTTTCCACGCGTCGATGTACTCCAGCGCCTCGGCGAGGTAGAACTCCTCCAGCGTGTCGTAGAACCGCACGGAAAAACCCGGGCGGGAAAGCCCGAGGAGATCACCCGCGGACAGCTTCGCCGCATCCGCGAGCAATTCGTCGTCGAGAGTCGTGTAGTCCCACCACTCCGGTGCGACTTTGCTGGTGGGTCGGGGGCGGATCGATCGGGGCATCTCGTCCTCGCGCGAATCGAGCTCCGTCGGGGAATCGCAGCGAGCTATCGTGCCAGCCGCGGAAGGTCGAAGTATTCTACTAATGCGGAAGACGCGCCATCGACCTTCGCCCGTCGAGAAGCGGCGTCTACAGGAACTCGCCCGTTGGGTTTCTCGTCGACTATCGTGGAGAGTCGTGATTCGACGAAGACGCTGGGATGGCTTTCGCGTTTAAGACGGCCCATGCATCGGAGAGGACTTGAGGACGTATGGACCACCCTGAACTCGAATTCTTCAACGATTTGTCCGGCGAGCTCGAAATCGAGTTGAGCACTCCCGCGCAGCCGATCGCGGAGGGGTTGCGGAACTTGGCAGCGCCGACGGACTCGAAAGTCGTCAGCTTGCGACTCCGGCCCGAAGTCTATGTGGAAGAAGAAGACGACTTCCGCAGTCTTACCGAGGACGAGCTGAGCGGGATCGCCTATCGAGGAGCTAGAATTACGCTCCGAGGTGAGAGCGGCGACGCGGTAACGCATGCCGCGCCAAACGGCGAGGCTTTCACCGTCCAGGAGCTCCTGGACGCGGTAGCAGAGACCGAACTTCGAACGCGCGACGCATCCGAGTGGCTCGGCGGCGTCGACGTGCATCATGTATTCTTCGAAGGTCTCGAGCCGGAATCCGACGGAGTTTGGGCGATCGTTTGGGGTTCGTAGAACATCGCCCGAGAATCGACTCCGATGGCGCCGTTCTCAGGTTGCATCAGTACTCGGCGTCGATAGGCTGAAGCTGACGTTACGCTTCCGCACGCCCCCCTCAGCGAACCTCGCCCGCCGCGATGTTCGTTCCGAGGTGGCTCTCCCTCGACTCGCGAGTGACGCCGAAATGATTCGTACGACCCGTACTCGTGTCTCCGCGCCCCTTCTCGGTGCTCTGCTAGGCGTCGCGATGCTGCCGTCTGCGAACGGTGAGACCGAGGCTCGATCGACAGGAGACGTAGCACGCGTGCACCGAGGTCTCCTCGCGCATTACGACTTCGGCTCCGCCGAAGGCGATCTCGTGCGCGACCGATCGCCCTCGCGGACTCCCGTCGATCTCCGCATCGCCAACCCGAAGGCGGTTCGCCGCGCCGCCGGCTCGCTCGAAGTAACCGGTGAGACGATCATCCGCGCGGCGCGTGAGTCGAGGCGCCTCGTTGCGGCGCTCAAGCGCTCGCGCGAGGTAACGATCGAGGCGTGGGTCGAGCCCGCAAACATCACTCAGAGCGGGCCGGCGCGCATCGTCACGCTGTCGAAAAACTCGTCCGAGCGAAACTTCACCCTCGGACAGGACGGAGACAAGTTCGAGGTTCGCCTCCGCACCTCGAGAACGAACCCGAACGGACACCCGTCACTGAGCACGAAACCCGGCAGCCTCGGCACGAAGCTCTCTCACATCGTCTACACCCGTGACCGGGGTGGGCGAAGAGCGATCTACATCGACGGAAAGACGGCGGCGGAGAGCAAGATCGCCGGTGACTTTCGCAACTGGGGAGAGCAGTTCTCGCTCGCCCTTGCGAACGAGCACGGCGGCGGGCGCGCGTGGCGAGGGACGTACCATCTGGTCGCTCTCTATCGTCGGAGTCTCGCGCCCGCGGAAGTCGAGCAGAACTTTCGCGCGGGTCCGAACGCACCCGCTCACCGCGGAGACGAACTCGCGACCGCGGTCGACCGCGATGCCCACCGTTTCGAGACGGAAGTCGCGCCGATCCTCTCGCGTCACTGTCTCGAGTGTCACGATTCAAGCACGCGCAAGGGCAAGCTCGATCTATCGCGGAAGGACAAGGCTCTCGCCGGCGGTCGCGACGGGCCGCCCATCGTGCCGGGGAAATCGGCGGAGAGCCTTCTCTGGGAACTCGTCGAATCGGACGACATGCCGGACGAGCGCCCGCCGCTCACGGCCGAGGAGAAGGAGACGCTCAAGAAGTGGATCGATGACGGTGCGACGTGGTCCCTCGATCGAATCGATCCCGCCGTTTACGTCCACGGTGCTCACGGCGGCGACGAGATTCTCCGTCGGCTCACGGTCTCCGAGTACATCGACACCGTCCGCGCCGCAATCGGCGTCGACATCGCGTCGGAAGCGCGGGAGCTCCTCCCGCCGGACCTGCGCGCCGATGGGTTTCGGAATACCGCCTACAATCTAAACGTCGACCTGAAACACGTCCGCTCGTACGCCGAGCTCGCCGGAATCATCGCGACGCGCTTCGACGCCCTCCCCTTTGCCGCTCGCTTCTCGAAGAGCCGCCGCTTCACTGACGACGACATGGGGAAACTCATCTCGGGAATGGGAAAGCACATTCTCCGCGGCTCGCTCGACGAGCACGAGATCATCGCTTACCGCGGCCTCACAACGGCGGTCGCGAGCGCCGGCGGAAGCTTCGAGGATGCGGTGCGTCTCATCATCGAGGCGATGCTTCAGTCGCCGCGCTTTCTCTACCGGGTCGAAGACCAGCGGGGATCGGGGTCGCTCGTTCCGGTGACGGACGACGAGCTCGCTGCTCGCATCAGCTACATCGTGTGGGGAGCGCCTCCCGACGACGAGCTGTGGCAAGCCGCCGAAGCCGGGGAGCTCGACTCCGAAGGGGTCGAGCGCCAAGTGAAACGCATGCTCGAAGACCCGCGCGCGATCGTGCAGTCGGAGCGCTTTCTTTCCGATTGGCTCCACCTCTCCCGTCTCGAGAACCTGAAACCCGGCGAGGAAAAGTTTCCCGGCTGGGATCCGAGACTCGCCGACGATATGCGTGCGGAAACCACCGCGTTCTTCCGGGAGATTGTATGGGAGAAAAAGCGACCGCTCAGGGAGCTCTTCAACGCGCAAGTGACGTTCCTCACTCCGCGACTCGCGCGGCACTACGGGCTCGACGCACCGGGAGAAGAGATTTCTGCAGACGATGCGCCGGCCCGGTATGATCTCTCCGAACAGCCGAGTCGCGGCGGTCTCCTCACGCATGCGAGTGTGCTCACGATCGGGGGTGATGAGGCGTCGATGGTGACGCGGGGTCTCTTCGTCTTTCACGAGCTCCTCCGCGGAGTCGTCAAGGATCCCCCGCCCTGCGTCGACACGAGCCCGAAGCCGACGAAGCCGGGGCTCACGCAGCGCGGAATCGCGCTCGAACGAGTGAAGAGCAAGAGCTGCGGCGGCTGCCACGCCAAGTTCGAGCCGCTCGCGTTCGGCCTCGAGCGTTTCGACGGCATCGGCACGTACCGCGAAGAGGACGAGCACGGAAACGAGCTCCGCTCGGACGGAGAGATTCTCTTTCCGGGCGAGGCCGAGTCGCGTGCGTTCGAATCGTCAGCCGAGCTGATGGATCTCCTCGCGAACAGCGAGCGCGTCGCCGAGTCGATCACGTGGAAGCTCACGCAATTCGCGGTCGGCCGACCGCTCGTCGCGAGTGATGCGGCGACCGTGAGCGCAATTCACAAGTCGGCGACGGAGAACGGCGGTACCTACGCGAGCATGATCACCGCGATCGCGACGAGCGACCTCGTGCGGCTGATTCGCACGGAGAGCGACGAGGACAAACCCGCTGAGCAGCGGAGCTTTTGACGGTCGGAATCTCTCGGCTCTGCGCAACGAGTTCGACTAGCCATTGCGATTTGATTCGAACCATCAACGCGCTCGCACGGCGCGTCCGCCGAGCCGGGGCGAATCAACACCGCGCCATCGGCAGGAATCACGGCGTGATCCTGCGGGCGACAGCGATCCAGACCGCGCGCTTCGACGTGGACAGGACCCGAGAATCCGCGCAGAATGGGAGCGATCGTGGACCGAGCGATCTCGCCCGCGATGATCCGAACCGAGGGCATACTTTCGGAGAGCTGACGGGATGAGCGAACGAGTACTCAGCCGAAGAACCGTTCTCAAGGGCTTGGGCGCCGCGACCATCGGGCTTCCCCTCCTCGAGGAGATGCTCGTCTCGACGGCGTCGGCCGCCTCTCCGGCGGGGCCGCTCGCCGGCGGAGACGTTCCCGTTCGTGCGTTCAACGTGTTCTTCGGGCTCGGCATCCCCGCGCCGCTTCAAACCGAAGGATTCGAGGGAGTCCTCGAGCCGCTGAAGCCGCTCGGCGACAAGCTCCTCCTCCTTCGCGGCGTCGATCAGACTCGCTGCGACGAATCGGGCATCAACGCGCACTTCGACGGCGCGTCCGGCGCGTTTACGGCGGAGCCGCCCCAGGGGGAAGCGAAATCGGGCGGGCCCTCGATCGATCAGGTGATTCGAAAGGCCCACTATCCGAACGGGATGCCTCCCGGAATGGTGCCGACTCTCGTCGCCGGAACCTTCTTCCGGCGGAGTCGCGTCTCTCGGTACGTTCACAGCTACAACGAGGACGGAACGGTCGCCGCCGCGATGCAGGAGCGACCGCGCGACGTGTTCGAGCGCGTGTTCGGCCGTCTCACCGTTGCGGATTCCGGTGGCGATCCGCGGCAGTCCCGGTGGAAGCGAAGCATTCTCGACGCGATGGTCGATCAGTATCGCTACTTCACCGGGCCGGCGTCTCCCCTCGGAAAACGCTCGCGCGCGCGCGTCGCCGACCACCTCGATCGCATCCGCGAGTTCGAGCAGCGAGCGTATCAGATGAAGCACAACGCGAAGGGAGCGCCTCCGCCGCCCGCGCGCTCGAAACTCGCGCACGGCGGGTCCGCGGACCCAGGTGGCCAAGGGATCGATATGGTCCTCGACGATCTCGTCGAAGAGTGGCGGCTCCTCGCCGACCTCTACGCGCTCGCGATCGAGACGGACCGCGTCCGCTTCGGGTCGATCACCTTCCTCGCGGCGGGGGAGCGCCTCCGGATCACCGGGGACTACAAGTACGACGGTCGCCTCATCTACTCGTTCAATGACGCGAAGGACCTGAACGCATCCGGCGACAAGGGCTGCAGCCACGAGTGGTGGCACAAGTTCAGCGAGAAAAAGAAGAACGAGCAACTCCGCGCGCACGCACACATGAAGATGCGTGAAGTCGCGTACTTCCTCGGTCGCCTCGACAGTGTGAAGGAGGCGAACGGGCGCTCGATCCTCGAGAATTCGCTCATCACCGTGTCGACGGAGTCCGGTGACGGCCGCCACTCCGATCCGAAGCGCGAACTCTCGGGAGTGTTTCACGCGATCACCGGAGCGAACGGACGCTTCAAGACGGGCGCGATCCTCGACGTCGGACACGAGGGCGTCGATGTCTACAATTCGATGCTCGCTGGCATGGGCGTCAGCGGGCGCCTCGGG
Source organism: Planctomycetota bacterium (assembly GCA_965223845.1). Lineage (GTDB taxonomy): Bacteria > Planctomycetota > UBA8108 > UBA8108 > SXIK01 > CBDCXR01. Next base: position 3,222,632 of record CBDCXR010000004.1, read on the forward strand.
CCATCGGATCGCGAAGCGCGCGCGGTCGACACGATCCGGGCGTGAGTCCCATTCGGTCGGGCCTGCACCGCGAACACTCGGTGTCCCTAACGGTCGCGTCCCGATCGTTCACGAAGCAGCCGCAGATCGTTCGCACGGTCCGTCCCGACACGGTGATCGAAGCGGCTGCGTTCTCCTATCCTCTTGCTACCGTACTTTTTCTCCTTCGTCTCCCTTCGCGGTCCTTCGCGCACTTCGTGTGCAGCCCTTTCTTCGTGCGTCGGAGCTCGTAGCTCCGCCCACTGATTGCTGACACGGCACGAGAACGATGCCACCCCGCTTTCGCGTCGGCCTGACGCACGATTTTCTAAAGCCCGACGGAACGCTCGGGTTCGGTGACATCGGGCTCAGCCTCCTCGACGCGGCACCCGACGTCGAGTACGAGTTCTTGCCGTCGTGCGGGGACGAGATTCCGCCGGGACTTGCGAACGACTACGATGCGCTCCTCGTTCTCGCACCGCGCGTGACCGAAGAAACCGTCGCCCAAACGGAGCGGCTCCTCGTCGTCGCTCGCTTTGGCGTCGGATACGACAACGTCGACGTCGACGCGTGCACGCGCTGCGACGTCGCGCTCACGATCACGCCGGACGGCGTTCGGCGACCTGTCGCGACGGCGGCGATCACGCTTCTCCTGGCACTCGCGCACAAGATTCTGATCAAAGATCGACTCACCCGCGCAGGGCGTTGGGACGAGAAGATGGACTACATGGGGACGGGAGTCACCGGAAAGACTCTCGGCATCATCGGCCTCGGGAACATCGGACGCGAAATCATCGGTCTCGCCGCGCCGTTCGACCTCCAGTTGATCGCGTTCGATCCGTACCTCGCGGCGAGTGACGCTCCGGTCGAGCTGGTCGATCTCGATGAGCTTCTCTCGCGCGCGGATTTCGTCTGTGTGACCTGCGCGCTTACGCCGGAGACCCACCACCTCCTCGACGCGCGACGGCTCGGACTCATGCGGCAGACGGCCTACCTCATCAACGTCGCGCGGGGTCCGATCGTCGATGGTCGCGCGCTCGCCGAGGCGCTGAGATCGAATGCGATCGCGGGCGCGGGACTGGACGTCTTCGAAACGGAGCCGGTCGATCCGAATGACCCGCTCCTCGAGCTCGAGAACGTGATCGTTTCGCCGCACGCGCTCTGCTGGACGGACGAGCTCTTTCGAGGGAATGGGGAGGCTGCGTGCCGGAGCATTCTCGAGCTTGCCGGCGGAAGGGTTCCGCGCGACGTCGTGAATCGGGAGGTGCTCGATCGCGAGTCGTTCCGGGCGAAGCTGGCGCGGTACGGGGCGGAATGAGGATGGAAGCATGGACTCGTCTCGGTGGCGGTCGACCGGGGAGGAGGGGAATGAGATGAAGTTTGTCGGGAGCGGGAACGGAAACGGACACCGTCACGGACACTTGTACGAAGAGGACCCCGGAGCATGAGATCCAACCCCGTCAAACGACGGATCGCGGACGGTGGCGTATCGATCGGCACCTTCGTCTTCGAATTCGACTCGACCGGGATCGGCCGACTCGCCGCCGGGGCGGGTGCGGAGTTCGTCGTCTTCGACATGGAGCACACGGGATGGAGCGTCGAGACGATTCGCTCACTCGTCGCGACGACGCGATCCACCGATATGATGCCCTTCGTGCGGATTCCCGCGACCGAGTACCACTTTGTCGCGCGCGTGCTCGACATGGGGGCGACCGGGATCATGGTGCCGATGGTGGAGAGCCGCGAGCAGGCAGAGCGCATCGTAGAGTTCGGCAAGTACCCGCCCGTCGGCCGCCGGGGCGCCGCCTTCGGTGTCTCGCACGACGACTACACGGGCGGCGACGTCGCGGCGAAGGTCTCGAGCGCGAACACCGAGACGCTTCTCATCGCGCAGATCGAATCAGCGGCGGGGCTCGAGAACGTCGACGCGATCGCTTCCGTCGGCGGAATCGACGTCCTCTGGATCGGCCACTTCGACCTCACGAACTCACTCGGGATTCCGGGCGAATTCGACCATCCGCGATTCAAGGACGCCGTCCGGACGATCGTCGACACCGCTGAACGTCACGGGAAGTCGACCGGATTCATGGCGGGGAGCGAAGCGGAGGGCCGCCAGCGACTCGACGAAGGCTTCCGCATCCTCGCCTACGGCGGCGATCTCTGGCTCTACCAAGGTGCGCTTCGCGCGGGGATCGACGCGATGAACGAGCATGTCCGCAGCGCCTCACCCTCGGCTCGTTCGCGCTGAGCTACGAGCGCATCAGCCGCCGAGGCCGACGCCGGCGTAGCGGATGCCGGCGAGTTCCGCGAGCTCTTTCTTCCACGAAGTGATGTCGTCGCGCACGAACTGATTGAGGTGCGCATGTCCGCACGCGCGCGCCATCACCTGCATGAGCTCGGTCGATGCCCGCAGGAAGTTGGTGAGCTGCGCGGCGGACTGCTCGACGTTCAGTCGCGCGCGGAGATCTTCCTTCTGCGTCGCGACTCCGGCCGGACAGAGATTCGTATTGCAGATGCGTGCCGCGACGCAACCGATTGCGTGCATCGCGGAATTCGCGATCGCGACTCCGTCGGCGCCCAGGCAGAGCGCCTTGATGAAGTCAGCGGGCGTTCGAAGCCCCCCGGTGATGATAAGCGTGATGTCCGACCGCCCCACCGAGTCGAGGTAGCGCCGCGCCCGGGCCAGAGCGGGAATCGTCGGGACCGAGATGTTGTTTCTAAAAATGAGCGGAGCCGCGCCCGTTCCGCCGCCGCGGCCGTCGAGAATGATGTAGTCGACTCCCGCCGCGAGCGAGAACTCGATATCTCGCTCGATGTGGTTCGCCGACATCTTCATTCCGACCGGGATTCCTCCGCTCAGCTCGCGCACGCGATCTCCGAACCGGCGGAAATCCTCCGGCGTCGTGAGATCGGTGAATGTCGCCGGCGACACCGCGGCCTTCCCTTCTTCGAGACCGCGCACGGCGGCGATCTTCCCTTTCACCTTGTTGCCGGGAAGATGTCCTCCGGTTCCCGTTTTCGCCGCCTGTCCGCCCTTGAAGTGAAACGCCTGCACCTTCGAGAGGAGCTCCTCGCTGAATCCGAACTTCGCCGAAGCGAGCTCGTAGAAATACCGCGAGTTCGCCTGCTGCTCCTCGGGCAGCATCCCGCCCTCGCCGGAACAGATGCCCGTTCCCGCACCTTCGGCCCCGCGCGCCAGCGCGGTCTTCGCCTCTTCCGAGAGCGCGCCGAAGCTCATGTCGGAGACGAAGAGGGGGATCTCGAGTCGGAGCGGCTTCGCCGCGTTCGGCCCGATGACGATTTCCGTACCGACGTCGGCTTCATCGAGGAGCGGCTTCGTCGCGAGCTGCGCCGTGAGGATCTGTAGATCGTCCCACTGGGGAAGCGACGGACGCGGCACGCCCATCGCGCCCATCTCGCCGTGGTGCCCCGTCTTCGCGAGTCCGTCACGCGCGAGCGCCTTCACGTAGGCGAGGGTCGGTTCCTCCGGCGTGCTTTCCGCGTCTCCACCCGCCGAAGGAGCGCTCGCCCCGGGTTCAGCGTCGTCGCTCTTCAGTTTCGCGTGCGTCCCGTCGCAGTACGGCGGATTCTTCGTCCGCTTGCACATGCAGAGGTACGCCTCCTCCGCGGCGTCGACGGTGAACGCTTTCGGCGCGAACGGTGTCGTGCGGTGAGAGCCGTCGCAGAGGGGCTGGGACCTCGACTCGCCGCACGCGCACCAATAGTGCTCACCCGCTTCGAGCTGGACCTGTATCGGCTTCGTGTCGGCGATCTTCGGCTTCGTCATTGCGATTGAGGAACTCGTTGAAAAAGTGCTGCGAGTCGAGAACCGGCTAGTTTGCGTTCAGTTGCTCCGCGGCAAACGCAGGCAGTCTCGGTGGATTTCGAGGATCGACGCGGCCGAGCTGCGCCTGAACGTGTGGAGCTCTCGGCCGAGTGAATGGTTCGATGGGCCGTCAGAACAGCTCCGCGATCGGCTGCGCGTGCGCATCGACGAGCGGCACGGGACGATTTCCCGGCGCCATGTACTCCTTCGCGTAGTCGATCCCCATCGCGTGGCAGATCGTCGCGAAGAACTCGGGCGTCCCCACCGGTCGATCGACGACCGTACCCCCGGGACGCCTCCCGTTTTCATCGGTCTTCCCGATCACTTGGCCGGTCTTGAGTCCGCCCCCGGCGAGAAGCGTCGTCCACGCGCGCGGGTAGTGATCTTTACCGTCGACGGGACCGCGGCCGAACTCGCCCATCCAGACGACGAGCGTCTCGTCGAGCATGCCGCGCTGCTTGAGGTCGGTGATCAACATCGCCATCGCCGGGTCCATCCACTCGCAGCGCGTCCGGATACGCTTTGCTGCGCCCTCGTGATCGTCCCAGCCGCGGTGGAAAATCTCGACGAAGGAGACGCCGGTCTCGATGAGACGCCGCGCCATGAGGCATGCCTTCCCGAATTTGTGCTCGCCGTAGGCAGCACGGATGTTCGCGGGCTCCTCGTCGAGCTCGAACGCCCTCGCCTGCGGGGATCGCATGAGCGAAACCGCGCGATCGAATGCCGCCTGCTTCGCGGCAACGAGGGGATCCGTGCGGCCGACAGTGAATCGGCGCTCGCTCTTTCGCAGGAGCGCGAGACGGCGATCGAGCTCGGACTCGGGAACGGAGTTCGCGAGGTTCTCGAGGCCCTTCGCCGGATCGCGCACCGCAAGCGGTGCGTGCTGGACGCCGAGGTACGCAGGTACGGAGCGATAGAGACGTCCGCCGTTCCCCTTGTCGAATCCCGCGTCGATCGTGACAAACGACGGGAGCGGCGCGCGCGGGTTTCCGATCTCGTGCGAAGCGATACTCCCGATCGACGGGTGCTCGAAGCCGCCGAGACGCGCGTAGCCGGTATGGAGGAGATACTTCGCGCGGTAGTGGCCACCTTCGCCCGTGCTCATTCCGCGAAGGAGAGCGACATCGCTCATCACCTTAGCCATCTTCGGCAGGCAGTCGGTCACGTGGACGCCCGGAAGCGTCGTCGGAATCGTCGCGTACTCGCCGCCCGGCTTCGGATCGAAGGTGTGAGCCTGGCTCGGTCCACCGTCCATCCAAAGAAGAATGCACGCTTTCGCCCCACCTCGTCTCGGCGGTGCGCTCGCCGCGAGGGTCTCGAACCACGGCACGGTGACGCCGGAAAGCAGTCCGGCCGCCGACAGCTTCATCCAGTCGCGACGGCTGATGTCTCTCGGAGGATTCACGAGGTTCTCTCCTGATCGATCGTCTTCGTAGTTCACAGGTGGATCGCTACCGAACGAGGATGAACTCGCTCCGGTTGAGGAGCATCCAGAGCACACCGGCATACGCCTCGGTGCGGTCTTCAGACGCTTCCACGTAGCGAACGGCTTCGGCGATCTCTTCCTCGCGCGGCCACCGGGAAAGCGTGCCCAAGTAGAGCTGCTCAACCGCGGCGACCGGGGCGACGTTTTCCTTCACGAGCTTCTCGACAACCTTTCCCCCGGTGCTCACGTGCGGGTGATTGACGAGCGCGAGAAACTGCGGGATGCCGTGGGTGAACGTGCTCGCGTCGTTCTCGTCCGTCTCGAAGAGACGGCAAAACTCCATGTACGGATCGCCGACGGGCGAGCTCTCGCCGAACTTCTTCGCTTTCTCGGCATCGTAGGTTCGGAGATCCAGTCCGGGATCGGCGAGCGCCGCTCGGAGAGCGTCGTAGAGCTGATCGGCCGAGAGAAGCTTCGTTCGCCGGCGCCCGAAATTATCGACCGCCGCCTCCTCGGCCTCCGTGAGCGCAGCACTCGTTCGCTGGTAGGCCTTCGTGTTCGTGAGACATCGAACGAGGTACTTCACGTCGAATCCCGACGCGACGAATTCGCGCGTCAAGAGATCGATCACCTCGGGATGGGACGGTTTGTTTTCGGGCCGCATGTCGTCGATCGGCTCGACGAGACCCCGCCCGAAGAAGTACGACCACGTGCGGTTGACGAACGCCCGCGCGAAGAAGGGATTCGACGGCGACGTCAGCCAATCGGAAAAGAGCGGACGGAGCGGCTGCGTCGCCTGGACCTCCATCTCGCTCGCGCTCGCGTCGAAAAGGAAGCGAGCCGGTACGACGTCGCCCGCGTTTTCGAACGAGCTCTTCGGAATCGTGATCGAGCCGTTCGGCGATGCGTCGCCGCGATTCGTTTTCTTCGCCCCCTTCTCGAGCTTCTTGCCGAACGACTCCTTGATGCTCGCGAAGTACCGGCCGTCGAACTTCGCCTGCATGTTCCGAAAGTAGGCCGCGGTGCCCCAAAAGTCGGTCTGCTTCCACTCGCGGTAGGGATCGTCGTGACACTGCGCGCACTGAAGGTCGACGCCGAGGAAGAGCGTCGAGACCGCGCGCGTCGCGCCCGCCGGCTCGGGGATGCCCGTGTCCGTTCCGACCAGCGAAAAGAAGATCGCCTGCGGCTTCTCCTTCAGGTTTCCGTCGACGTTGACGATCGACTCGACGATCTGATTCCACGGTCGATTCGCGTTGAACTGCTGCGCGAACCAGCCGCCGAGATTTCGCGTTGCCGCGATCGGCTGATTGCCGCCGTTCCCCTCGGACGGGAGCTCCGCCGGCGCGACCCAGTCGCGCCAGACGCGGCCGAGCTGCACGCCGAAGCGCTCGCTCGCAAGGAGACGATCGACGAGCTGCGCCCGCCGTTCGACAGATCCGCCCGCGAGGAAGCTCTTAGCCTCTTCGGCCGTCGGCAGCGTTCCCGCGATGTCGAGATGCACACGCCGAAGAAACTCGACGTCTCCGGCGACGCGCGTCGGCAAGACGCCCTTCGATTCGAGCTGCGTCTCGATCGCGGCGTCGACGCGTCGAGCGACCTCCGCGGCCGGGAGCGGCTCGGTCGCCCGCAAGGATCCGAACGCGACGGCAACACTGAGCGCTGCGGCGCTCCAACTCGCGACCCGGTGAACTCGGTTCAGCATGGTCCGTGACCCGTGTGTCTCCTGGTTTGGATTCCCATTCCTGAGTGCGTGCCGCGCGTGCTCAAACGAGCTCGCGAATCGGCGTCCGACCCGCATCGACGAGGTAATGCGGCCGGCCGTTCAGATCGCGGACGGTTGCGCTCGCGACGTCGATACCGAGGTTGCGGTAGAGCGTGGCGAAGATCTCCTGCACGTGCACCGGCCGCTCGGTCGCCTGACCTCCGTGCGCGTCCGTCGTGCCGAGCACCTGGCCTGCACGCATTCCCCCGCCCGCGAGAATCGCCGGGGCGACGCGACTCCAGTGATCGCGTCCTCCCTTTGCGTTGATCTTCGGCGTGCGGCCGAACTCGCCCCAGACGACGACCGAAACATCATCGAGAAGGCCGCGCTGGTCGAGATCTTCGATGAGCGTCGCGAGGGCGTGGTCGAACTGCGGCAGGTCTTCGCGACCGAGCTTTTCGACCGGGCCGCCCCGGTTGCCGTGCCAGTCCCACGCGCCGAACGACACCGTGACACAGCGCGCACCCGCCTCGACGAGACGTCGCGCGAGGAGCAACCTCTGCGGATCCTTCGGCGCGCCGCCGAAGCTCGCCGTCGTCGGCTCGCTCGCACCGTAGCGTTCGCGGACGCGCGGATCTTCGCGTTCGAGATCCAGCGCCTCGGCGACGTGGCTCGACGTGAGGATCTCGAGCGCGCGTCGCCGAAATTGGTCGAGACTTTCGACCACGCCGCCGGCTGCGCGAGCGCGCTCGTCGACACCGCGGCGAAAACGATCGAGCGACGCGAGCAGCGTGCGACGCTCGCTCAGTCGCTCGCCGGCGATTCCGTGGAGGACGAGATCGTCCTTCCCTTCACCCTCGAGGGCGAACGGCGTGTGGTGATACCCGAGGAATCCGGGCCACGAGCGCACCGGGCTCGCGTCGTGGAGGCCGGTGTTGTTGTAGGGGCCGTAGCCCATCTTCGGACCGGCGTCGATCGAGGGAGGCATCCCACCGCGGCCGCTTCCGAGGAGGCGCGAAACGACGGAGCCGAACGTGGGCCAACCACCGGCCGGCTCGCCGTCCTGCGGTCGACCGCCCGGACGTCCCGTGTGGCACTGAAAGGACTCGTGACGATTCTCGAAGCCGACGACGGAGCGAATCGGGATGATCTTGTCGCTCAAACGAGCTAGGCGCGGGAGATGCTCGGAGAAGTGAACGCCGGGCGTCCGCGTCGCCACCGTCCCGAACGGTCCGCGGATCTCACGCGGCGCGTCTGGCTTCGGGTCGATCGTCTCGTGCTGCGTCGGTCCACCCGGGAGGTAGACCATGATCACCGCCTTGTGGCGGGAGGACGATTTCGAAGCCGATTCGGCCCGAAGAAGCCTCGGCAGCGAGAGCCCGCCGAGAGCGGCGCCCCCGAACGACAGGCTGCCCACCGAGACGAACGCTCGGCGAGAGATTCCGTCGCAGAATCGAGTCGATCGATTCCCCGGACCGAGAAAGGTCAACATCGGCGCGCCTCCGACGATCTCCGCCGCGGATCAAGCGCGGAGATGTGCGCTCAGTTTCGCCCGCCCGGGCGACGCACGTCAAGGCAAGATCGCTCCCGTAAGCCGCGTATCTGCCGTAGAATGCGTTCTTCAGCCCCCACGACTCGGAAGGGACTCACCATGCCTCGAGCTACCACGCGGCGTCAGTTTCTCGCGCGGTCGACAGCCGCGCTCTCGGCCCCCCTCTTCGTTCCTGCCTCAGTTCTCGGTCGCGTTCCCGGTCAGCCTGCTCCGAGCGAACGGATCACGATGGGCTGCATCGGCGTCGGCGGCCGCGGCTCGAGCAATCTCGGCATCTTCAAGTCGAAGAAGGAGGCGCAGATCGTCGCCGCATGCGATGTCGACGCGGGTCATCTCGCCAGAGCGCTTCGAAGCGCCGGTCTCGACGCGAAGTCCGGATACCGCGACTTCCGTGAAGTCCTCGCGCGCGAAGACGTCGATAGCGTGATGGTCGGAACCCCCGATCACTGGCACGCGCTCATCGCGAGCGCGGCGGTGAAGGCCGGGAAAGACGTCTACTGCGAGAAGCCGCTCGCGGCGTCGATCGCCGAAGGGCAATCCCTCGTCCGCACCGTGAAGGAGAGCGACCGCATCCTTCAGTGCGGAACTCAGCGGCGATCGATGGCCGGGTGCCGGATCGCGTGCGAGCTCGTGCGCAATGGCCGGATCGGAAAGGTGACGCGAGTCGAGGTTGGCGTTCCCGGCACCTTCGCGATCCGCGGCGGGTTCACGGGCGAAGAATCGCCGGAAGAGATCCCCTCAGGTTTCGACTACGAGCGCTGGCTCGGCCCCTGCTCCGACGCGCCTTACACGCGGGCGCGCTGCCACTTCAACTTTCGCTGGGTCGCGGAGTACGCGCCCGGCTACATCACCGACTGGGGTGCCCACTATCTCGACATCGCGCAGTGGGGTCTCGGTACGGATCGCTCGGGCCCGGTCGAGGTCGATGCGCAAAACGTCCGCGTCCGCGAGAAGGGAATCTACGATGCACCGGAGAGCTTTCGCATCGTCTACACGTACGCGAGCGGAGCGCAGGCGATCCTCGTCTCGACGGACGACCGAAGCCGCTGGGGAATGAAGTTTTTCGGCGAGAAGGGGACGGTCTACGTCGAGTCGAAAAACGTCGACGTGAAACCGGGGACGGTCGACGCGGGACCGATCCGCGAGGATGAGATCCATCTCTACGACGCGAAGAACGATCACCACGGAAACTTCCTCGACTGCGTGCGGTCGCGGAAGGAACCGTCGGCTCCGGTCGAGATCGCGCATCGATCCGCGTCGATTTGTCAGATCGGCGCGATTTCGGCCGCGCTCGGACGAAAGCTCAAGTGGAACCCCGACACCGAGCGGTTCGTCGGTGACGACGAAGCGAACTCGAAGCTCGCGCGACCGATGCGAAAGCCGTGGACGCTGGCGAGCGTTTAGCCGAATGCGGACGCCGCTAGCGGCGCGTAAAGGAGCCTTCGTCATGCCGTCCGATGCATTCGCTGTCTTTCGCCGCTTCGCCTCCGCTCGCTCGATCGCCGCGCTCGTAGCGATCGTCGCTGCACTGCGCGGCGAAACGACTCGGACCTCGTTCGCGGCAGACCTTGGCGGCGATTCGCCCACTTCCCAGGCGGCGCTCCCGATCGCCGGCGAGTGGCGCGGGATCTACTACGTCTATCCGAGCGCGATGGCGCTCAAGGCCGAGCTTTCTGCAGACGCGAACGGCAGGGTGTCCGGGTCGATCGAGTTCCAACCTCTAGTGAAAACGCGCTCGGTCGTCGGCAACTTCGCCGGCAAGTACGGGGTCCAAGGGACGTACCACCGGAGCACGAAAACGATTCGCCTGAACCCGATGCGCTGGATCGAGCGGCCGCGACGACCCGTCGTTCTCGTAGGTTTCGACGGCGTGTTCGATCCGGCGGGACCTGCGATTGCGGGACGACTGACTCGGCCGATCCAGCGGGGAGCCGCGCATCTCTACTTCGCTCTCCGGCGACCGCAAAACGCGGGTTCCCTCACCGAACCGATGACCAGCGCGCTCGAGGTCGGAAAGTTCGTCCGTCGGCCACCGGGCGCGCCGGACAACCAGACGCTTCTTCGCTGGTGCGAGAAGCTGACAACCGAATACCCCGGTCTCGATCCGTACCGCACAGAACTGAGCGCGCTCTATTCGAGGGCGTACAACCTCTTCGAAGACGAGCACTTCAAGGCGTGCTTCGGGAAGCGCTTCGACGAGATGAGTTCCACTGAGCGACGGAACATCCGTTTCCTCGGACCCCTTCGGAACAAGTCGCCGAAGTTGCGGGATTTCTCCGGGCTCAGCCGGGCATTCTCGGCGACGGGCACACAAGGCACGCCGGAAGTGATGCACGTCGTGCTCGCCCAGAGAACGATCCGCGCGTGGCGGGGCCGACATCTCGAGCAACTCGAGCGGTTCCCGGTCGACCTCGCGTCCTTCACGTCGATCGATGCGATCGAAGCGGCCGCCCGCGTCCAACTCGCGACGCTGTGGCCGAGCGAGCGAAAGGAGTTCGACGCGACCGTGCTCTCCACTCGCCGAAGGATTGCGCGTCCGCTGAGTGAGAAGCTCGCGAGCGGGATCATCCGGGATGCGAAAGGTCACGCCGGCGCCCGCGCGCTGTCACTGTGGACCGCGCGGCAGCAGAAACTCCTCCGCTGGCTCGAAGACTCCGAGCGAGCGATGCTCGAGAAACGCGTCCTCGCGAGACTCGACGAAGTCATCGCACCACTGATCGAGATCGAGGTGCGCCGGCTCGAGCCCGTCGACGAGGGGGTAGCGGGACTCCAGCGAACCAACGACTGGTTCCGTCGATTCCGCTTGAAGTACGGATTCGCGTCCCGTCGCCCGGCGTATCACGGTGCGATCAGAAAACTGCGCGCCGCCCGAGACAAGCAGATCGCGAGCATTCGAGACGACGCCATCGCGGTGATCGGGAGAATGGGCGTCGAGCCAGAGATCAACGGACTCGTGCGAGACCTCCTTCCCGTTCCCGGGGATCGTGAAGCGGCGCCCGGTCGAGCCATTCTCGCTGCGGCCAATCGTCAGATTCAGCGGATCCGCGAGCTGAAGCGGCGGCAGGCGGCAGGCAATCTGATGGCGTTCGGTGCGGCGCTGCTTCAAGTTTTGAAACTCGACGCCGAGAAGGAGAAGGATCGCGCGGGCGCGGCGATCGCGACCGTCCTCCGCAACCATCTTATCGACGGCGCTGTTCTCAAGTACAAGCCGAAGGCAACGCCGGAAGAGGTCCTCAGCTATCGCGCGATCGTGACGTTTCTCCTCGACGGGGAAGCTCTCGACATCGACAAGGAGCTCGATCGGAAAGAACTCCTCGAGAAGCTCAAGGCGCGCTATCCAAAACGGAACTTCGAGCTCGGCGCTCTCGATTTCGGTATCCAGGTGTTCAACGAGCTGCGGAAGAAATAGTCCCGGCGCGGAGTCACCCGAAGGCAGCGTGCGCCGCCCGGCGAGACGACTCTCTCGTCGATCCGACACGAACCTCGACCGGACTCCCGATCCGATTTCGGCGATCGTCTCGGCGTTCCAGCCGCAGCGGCCCCGAAGCGTTCGACTACCGTACGGGTACTCTCCCTTGATTCGGAATCGAAGCGCTCCGCCGTCGGACGATCCCTGCGCACGCGTCACTCGACGCCGTTCCGATAAGCGCCGCTGACGCGATGCGCGCGTCGACTCCCGCCGACCGCTCTGGCAGAATGAGGGAATGCAGCGGGCCCTCGCCCTGAAGCGCATCGGATCAAACGAGCTCAACGTCGCGAGACCAACGGAGAGATCGAAATGAATCGCTGGCTGGTCGCGCTCAGCCTGAGTCTTTCGCTAGCGGCGATCGGCGTTGCGGGCTTTTCGTTCTTGGAGCCGCGACGCCATCAGCTCGATGCACTCTCGTCCTCGCAGGACGCGGAACGCCACATGGCCGGGATGGTCGAAGCTCTCGAAGCTCGCCTCGCAGATCTCGAGTCGAGCCGCTCTTCGAGGCCCGTGCGAGTCTCGGATCACGCGCTCGCTCGGGCCGCGGCGCGATCCGGATCGACGACGGCAGAGCTGCACGGAAAGGTCGCCGCGCTCGCCGCTCGCCTCTCCGCGCTGGAAGATGATGAAACCATCGCCGAGCTTGCCGCGAGGGGCCATGAGCAGATCGTCGTGCGAGACGTTCGAAGCGCCATCGACGTCGCCCGCGACCGGGAAGCGCCACCGGCCGATCGACTCCGCGCGCTGCGAACGATTCGCGGTGCGGCTAAGAAGAATCGAAAGCTGACCGCGGCCGCCCTCAAAGGCGAGGGGATGTCGGAGCTCGATCTTCTTTCACCGATGCTCGAAATCGCAAAGGACACCTCGCTCGACGGCGAACTTCGCGCGGAAGTCGTCCACGGTCTCCGCTCGAAGCACCGAGAAGTTCGAGCCCCGCTCCTCGAGCTCCTCACGAGCGACCCCGTACCGGAAGTACGCACCGGTGCCGTGAAAGCGCTCCTCTGGCACCTTGAGGACGCGGACGTTCGTGCGGCGATCATCGAGGCAAGCGGGTCGGACACGGACGAGCAAGTTCGCCATACCGCCGAGAGAGTGATGCCGAAGGTCCGCCACTTCGAACGCGAAACGCCGACGGCGGCAGAGAAGTCGCGGGGAGGGAAGGATCAAAGCGACTCGGAGTAGCGACGCGTCCCCTCGGTTCGTCTCCTTCCCGACCGAGCTCGACGCGCCATGATCGGAGCCATCGATTCCGTGCTCACGACGACGCAGCTCGCCCGTCCCCCGCGTGTGCGCCTCGAGCGGCCGCACGGCGCGCGATGGATCCGCCGAGTCGGTTTCGGTGTCCTCGCGAGCACCCTCCTGGCGGGCTGCGGAGTCCCGGCGCCGGAGCGCGCGGGCGGACTCGACCTCGACATCCCCGCGACCTGGACCAGCGGAGCGCCCGACAATGATGGCGCCGTCGCGGCGGGTTGGCTCCGCGAGTTCGGCGACCCGGAACTCGAGCGTCTCGTCGCCCGCGCGCTCGTCCACAACCGCGACCTGCAAGTCGCGGCAGCACGCCTCAAGGTCGCGGAGGAAGGTGCGATCATCGGACGATCGGCGCGGCTCCCTTCTCTCTCGGCGTCGACTTCGGGTTCGTACTCCGAAGCGCGCGTCGAGGATGCCAGCGGCGACTTGCGGCCGTTCGCCCATTTCAAAGACGCCCGTCTCGCGTTCAGCGCGTCTTGGGAGGTCGACCTCTGGGGCCGCCTCGCCAATCTTCACCGCGCATCCCTCGAAGACCTCGAAGCGCAAAGCGCCGATTACCACGGAGCCCGACTCTCTCTCGCGGCGAGTACCGTGAGCGCTTGGTTCGACCTCATCGCCGCCGAAGAACAGTTCGAGCTCGCTCGGACAACTCGTGACAGCTTCGTGAGAAACTATCGCATCACCGAGCGCAATTACGTCGCGGGTGATCCGACGGCCAGCTCGCTCGACGTCAACTTCGGACGCAACCAGGTCGCTGCCGCCGAGCGCTCTCTGATTTCGCGTCGACTCGCTCGCAACGAGGCGCGGCGGACGCTCGAGCTTTTGTTAGGGACTTATCCGGCCGCTGCGGTCGCGAGCGGCGCTCAACTGCCCGAGCTCGAGAGCGCGGTTCCCGCCGGTCTGCCTTCCGCCCTCCTCATGAGACGCCCCGATCTCGTCGCCGCCGCGGCCGATCTCCGCGCGTCGGCCGAGCGTGCCGACGCGGCTCGGAAGGCGTTGCTCCCGTCGATCACGTTGAGCGCCGGTGGATCGACGACGGTACCGAGCCTGGAGCTCCTCGATCTGATCCGAGATCCCGCCTCCGTCGCGTGGAACGTCGCCGCCTCGATTTCGCAACCTCTCTACCGCGGCGGTGCGCTCCGCGCCCAGGCCCGCCAAGCCGCAGCCCTCAACGACGCCGCGGTCGCCGCGTTCTCTAGCGTCGCCCTGCGTGCGTTTCGCGAAGTGGAATCGGCGCTCTCCGCGGCACGGTCTCTCGCGGAGCAGGAAGAGTTTCTCCAGATTGAGCTCGAGCAAGCCAATCTCGCCGAAGCGCAGGCTTACCGCGATTACGCGCAGGGCATCGTGGGAATCTTGTCCGTCCTCGAGGGACAACGGCGAGCGGTGAACGCGCGCAGCTCCATGATCTCGCTTCGGAACGCTCGTCTTCAGAATCGGATCGACCTACACTTGGCTTTGGGCGGGGATTTCGAAGAATCCGCGGCACCCTCGGTCGCGGCGTATACTGATACTGGTGAGACCTCTCCGCTCGGGCCTCGACCCCCAAGATTCCCCGTACGCGGCGTCCCTTCCTCGAACGATACCCAGACCGACTGATGCAAGACTCCGAACTCGAGCTTTCGTCGCGTCCGCGCCGGCCGTCGGGAGTCGCGTCGGTCGCCGCCCGAGCTCTCATCCCCATCGCCGTCCTCGTCGTCGGTGCGCTCGGCTTCGTGCTGCTTTCGCGCGTTCCCGAATCGACACCGCGTGCGAAGGAGAAGCCTCGGGTCATCAAGACTCGAGCGATCGAGCTCCGCGCCCAAGAGTTTCAGACGGAGTTCCCGACCCGGGGCGTTGTTCGTCCCCACAATGAGGTGACGCTCACGCCAGAGGTGTCCGGCCGGATCGTTCGGGTCGCCGCGGAGTTCGAGGACGGTGCGTTCTTCTCTGCGGGCGACGTCCTCATCGAGCTCGACAAGCGGGACTATGAAGCGGCGGTCGTCGTGGCGCAAGCTCAGCTCGCGCGGGCTCAGTCGGCTCACGCGCAAGAGAAGACTCGCGCCGAACAGGCGCGACTCAACTGGGATGATCTCGGCTACGACGAGGAGCCCAACGAGCTCGTCCTTCGCAAGCCGCAGCTCCGCGAAGCAAAGGCGAACGTCGACTCGGCTCAGGCGCAGCTCGATCAGGCGAACCGGAATCTCGACCGCACGAAGGTGCGCGCCTCGTTCGACGGCCGCGTCCGCCACCGCAACGTCGGCGTCGGACAGTCGGTAGGAACCGGCACTCCGCTCGGCAGTGTCTTCTCGATCGACTACGCCGAGATCCGCCTTCCGATCGATAGCCGGGACATGAGGTATCTCTCCCTCCCGGAGGACCCCGACGATCCTCCTCTCGCCGTGGAGCTGCGGGACGCCCTCGATCCGAGCAGCACGACGGTGTGGACGGGAAAGATCGTCCGCACCGAAGGCGCGCTCGACGAAAACTCGCTCGAGTTGTTCGGCGTCGCCCGCGTCTTCGATCCGTTCGGACGGGATTCGGGACTCCCGCCTCTCCGCATCGGACAGCCGGTGATCGGGACGATCCGCGGCACCGTCCTCGAGGACGTCCTCGTCGTTCCGCGCGCGGCAGTCCACAAGCTCGACCGGATCTATCTCATCGACCCGGACAAGATGACGCTCCGTTCGCACACGATCGTTCCGATCTGGTCGAACAAGGAACGCGTCGTCGTCCGCGACCCGAACGTTCTGGACGGTACGCTTCTCGCGACGACCCATCTCAGCTACGCGCCCGAGGATTCCGCCGTCGAGGTGCTTCCCGACGTCGGCGCGGAAGCGGCGGACATCGCGGACGCCGACGCCGCGAAGAGCGACGATTGAACGCGAGCGCGCGGAGGGTGGTTCCGCACACTGTGCCCGAGTCTCGCCTCTTTCGACGACGACGAGCCGGAGGAGTCCGCGCGGTACAGGCTTGGACCTTTGTCGTCCTCGCCGCGATCGCGATCGCGTCTCGTCCGTCGCTCGCGACGTCTGAGGAGCGACGCCGGGAGCGCCCGAACGTGCTCTTCATCGCCGTCGACGACCTCCGGGTCGAGCTCGGCTGCTACGGCGGCACGATCGTCCGCTCGCCGAATATCGACGCGCTCGCCGAACGCGGAACGCTCTTCACGCGCGCCTACTGCCAGCAGGCGGTGTGCAATCCTTCACGTGCGTCGCTCCTCACCGGTCTCCGTCCGGCCACGCTCGGAATCTGGGATCTCCCGACTCACTTTCGCCAGTCGCACCCGAGCGTCGTCACGCTTCCCGAGCTCTTCAAGGGAGCGGGATACTTCACCCAAAACACCGGGAAGATTTATCACAACTGGCGACAGGACGAATTCAAGGGAGACGCGCAGTCGTGGTCTGTCCCGGCGGTGATGCACTACAACTCTCACGGTGCCGACAAGCCGCAGCTAACGAGCGAGATCAGTCCCGATGAGGCGAGCTTGCCGCGCTGCGAAATGCGCGACGTCCCCGACGAAGCCTACTTCGACGGCCGCATCGCGAACCTCGCCGTTTCTGCACTCCAGGATCTGGCGGCGAAGGAACAACCCTTCTTCCTCGCGGTCGGCTTCTGGAAGCCGCACGCTCCGTTCAACGCGCCGAAGCGCTACTGGGATCTCTACGCACCTCGCGAAATCCCCGCCGCGGCCACCGCGAGTGCGCCTCGTGCGGTTCCGGAGATCGCCCTTCACGACAGCCGCGAAATCCTTCGCGGTTTCAGAGATCGCCCGACCGGGAAGCCGACGCCGGAGGAGGCGCTCCAACTTCGCCACGGATACTACGCGGCAACGAGCTACGTCGACGCGCAGGTGGGAAAGGTCGTCGCCGAGCTCGATCGACTCGCGCTCGCCTCATCGACGATCATCGTCTTTTGGTCGGATCACGGATTCCACCTCGGCGAGCACGCCCTGTGGGCGAAGACATCGAACTTCGAGCTCGACGCGCGCGTCCCGCTCATCATCGCCACGCCCGATCACCCTCGCGGTCAGCGCACGCACGCGATCGTGGAGCTCCTCGATCTCTATCCTACGCTGGCCGACCTCTGCGGACTCGCCGCGCCGGCGGAGCTCGAAGGCACGAGCTTGCGTCCGCTACTCGAGAATCCGAGCGGCGCCGTCAAGAAGGCAGCGTTCACATGGCACCCGCGTCCGGCCTACCCTCCCCGCGACAGTTTGCCGCAGGCGATGGGGTACTCGATGCGCACACCCGACTTCCGCTACACCGAATGGCGCGAATGCGCTACCGGACGCGTTCTCGCGCGCGAGCTGTACGACCACCGCGTCGACCCGGACGAGACCGTGAACGTCGCGGGCGATCCGATCCGCGCCGCCGAGGTCGATGTTCTGTCCAAACATCTCGGGGAAATTCACCCGCGTGTTGCGCTTGAGCGGCGACACCCTGCAAGATGAGGGACGAACCGGATCCGGGAGAGTCCGGGCGGCGGAGTCCGACCGAGCCGCGCGGAGCGATCTCCCCACAGTGAAGGCGCAGCGAGCGTCCTTCTCGAACCGTTTTCATCGTCGCGGATGAGTCGACATGCGCAGAGCATCACGCAGCTTCCGTTCCCGTCGAACACCGAGGACCCTCTCCGCGGGCGCAGTGCTCGCGGCGCTGATCGTCGCGCCGTCGTCGCGCGCGGCCGACGACATCGAGTTTAGTCGCGACATTCGACCACTCCTCTCGGACAAGTGTTTTCACTGTCACGGTCCCGACGCGACGACGCGCGAGGGGAATCTTCGTCTCGATGTCGAAGAGGGCGTGTTTCAGCGTCGCGGACGCAGGCGTGTTCCGGTGGTCGCCGGCCAGCCCTCCCGGAGCGCGGTCTTCCGGAGAATCACCGCCGACGATCCGGACGACCGGATGCCCCCGCCCGATTCGGGCAAATCGCTGAGCGAGAGTGAGATCGAGCTGATCCGGCGCTGGATCGAGCAGGGCGCCGAATGGCAGGGGCACTGGTCGCTCATCTCGCCGACGCGCCCACCCGTCCCGGAGGTCACCGACACCGCGTGGCCGCGGACGACTCTCGATCGCTTCGTCCTCGCTCGTCTCGAGACGGAGATGCTCCGACCTTCACCCGAGGCCGACCGGCGCACGTGGATCCGACGCGTCACACTCGACCTTACGGGATTGCCGCCGACAATCGATGAGGTCGAACGCTTCGTCGCCGACACTTCGGCCGACGCGTACGAAAAGGTCGTCGACCGCCTCCTCGGTTCGCCGGCCTACGGTGAACACCAGGCGCGATTCTGGCTCGACGCCGCCCGCTACGGCGACACCCACGGCCTCCACCTCGACAACTACCGCGAAATCTGGCCGTACCGGGACTGGGTCATCCGCGCGTTCAACGCCAACCTCGGGTGGGACGAGTTCACCGTCAAGAATCTCGCCGGAGATCTGCTCCCTGGCGCCACGCTCGACGATCTCGTCGCGAGCGGATTCAACCGCTGTCATATCACGACGAGCGAGGGAGGATCGATCGCGGAGGAAGTGTACGTCCGCAACGTCGTCGATCGCGTCTCCACCGTCGGAACGGTGTTTCTCGGGCTCACGACGGGTTGCGCGGTCTGCCACGATCACAAGTTCGATCCGTTCACGATGCGCGACTTCTATTCGATGTTCGCGTTCTTCAACAATCTCGACGCAAACCCGCTCGACGGAAACGCGAAAGCTCACGCGCCGGTGACGAAGGTCCCGACGGAGACGGACCGCGTCCGGAGCGAGGAGTACGCGGCGAAGATCCGCGGAATCGAGACCCGGCTCGCCGGCCCCTGGCCGGGCCTCGACGCGCGGCAAGCCGAGTGGGAGAAGAAGTGGACAGGGAAATTCACGGATCTCTGGACGGCTCCCCCACCGGCGTCAGCCTCATCCTCCGGCGGAGCGACCCTCTCGATCCAAGACGATCGCTCCGTTCTTGCGACCGGCGCGAACCCGCCGAAGGACGTGTACACCGTGGAGCTCCACGTGCCGACGGGAAAGGTCTCGGCCGTTCGCCTCGAGGCGCTCACGCATTCTTCCTACGGCGGCAAAAACGGTCGCGCTTCGAACGGAAACGCGGTGCTGAGCGAGTTCGAGCTCGAGGCGATCCCTCTCGCTACGCCGGGCGCCGATCCGACTCGCGTCCGATGGGCGTCGGCTTCGGCGGACCACTCGCAGAAAGACTATCCGATCGCAAACGCGATCGATGGCAAGGTCGACGACAAGAACGGCTGGGCTACGGAGGGCTACTCGCGCGCGGAAGCGCGAAACGCGACGTTCGTGCCGACGGAGCCGTTCGGTTTCGATGGCGGTACGCTCGTTCGCTGTCGCCTTCGCTTCGAGACTCAGTTCGCTCAGCACGCGTTCGGCCGTGTGCGGGTGTCGATCAGCACGCGAGACGACTTCGCGGAAGTCACGGGCGCTGTTCCCCCCGAGGGCCTCGCGGCAGCACTCGCCGTCCCCGCGGCGGACCGAGACGAAGCGCAGGCGAAGCTCGTCCGCGCGCACTATCGTGAATCTACGTCGTCCGAATGGAAGTCTCTTTCGTCAGAGCTCGCCGAGCTAAACAAGGCGGCAACTCAGCTCGAAGCGTCGTTCCCGACGACGCTCATCATGAAGGAGCGAGCGTCACCTAGGCCGGCGTATCTTCTTCGCCGCGGCCAGTACGACCTCCCCGATAAGGAGCTCGGTGAGCTGCCGAGAGCAGTGCCGAGCGCGTTTCCTCCGCTGCCGGAGAACGCTCCCGTCAATCGACTCGGTTTCGCGCAGTGGCTCATCGCGTCGGAGCACCCGCTTCTTGCGCGCGTGACCGTCAATCGTTTCTGGCAGCAGTTCTTCGGCCGCGGGATCGTCGAGACCGCCGAGGATTTCGGATCGCAGGGCGCCTGGCCGACCCACCCGCGACTTCTCGATTGGCTCGCGGTCGAGTTTCGCGAATCGGGCTGGGACGTGAAGCAACTCTTCCGCACGATCGCGCTCTCGGCGACGTACCGCCAGAGCTCACGCGCGCCGGCGGAACTTTGGCAGCGCGACCCGCAGAACCGCCTGCTCGCTCGCGGCCCGAGGTTCCGTCTCGACGCGGAGTCGCTTCGCGATCAGGCTCTCTCGGTGAGCGGCCTCCTCGTCGAGCGAGTCGGCGGTCCGCCGGTGAAGCCGCCGCAGCCCGACGGGCTCTGGAAGGCCGTCGCGTACGTCGGCTCGAACACAATGAAGTTCACGGCGGACAAGGGCCCCGAGAAAGTCCACCGCCGCAGCCTCTACACGTTTTGGAAGCGCACGGCGCCGGCTCCGCAGATGACGACGTTCGACGCGCCGTCGCGTGAGAGCTGTACGGTGCGCCGAGAACGCACGAACACGCCGCTACAGGCGCTCCTCCTCCTCAACGATCCGCAGTACGTGGAAGCCGCGCGCCATCTCGCTCTGCGAGCGCTCCGCGAATGCAGCGGTTCGCCGTCCGAACGCGCGGGGCACCTCCTCCGCCTCGCCACGCTCAGGCCGGCGACCGACGGCGAAGTCGAAGAGCTGGTCGCGGTCTACGAGGACCGTCTCGCGTTCTATCGTTCGCATCCTGACGAGGCGAAAGCGATCCTCGCCATCGGTGAACCGACGAGTGGCGACCGGCCCGGAACCGCCGAGCTTGCCGCGTGGACGCTCGTCGGAAATGTCGTACTCAACCTCGACGAAGTGCTGACCAAGGAGTGAATCCATGAGCTCCGACCCGCTGAGCCCGATCGAATCCGATCTCGCGCGCTACGCGAGAGCCATGACGCGGCGGCACTTCTTTCGGAGTGGCGCGCTCGGCCTCGGGTCCGCCGCTCTCGCGTCGCTCCTCGAGCCGACGCGAGCACTCGCCGGCGGCGCGCCTCCGCAATCATTCTCGGCGACGGGCGGACTCCCCGGCCTCCCGCATTTCGCGCCGAAGGCGAAGAGCGCGATCTACCTCTTCATGGCGGGCGCGCCGTGCCAGATGGACCTCCTCGACTACAAGCCGAAGCTCGGCGACAAGTTTCGCGCGGATCTGAGAAAAGAAGTCTACGAAGACGGCTCCCCGGTGCTTCGAACCCGCGTCACCACGATGACGTCCGGGCAAGCCACGTTTCCGATTGCGCCGTCGAAGTACTCGTTCTCCCAGCACGGCCAGAGCGGCGCTTGGGTGAGCGAGCTCCTTCCCTACACCGCGCGCATGGTCGACGATATCGCGATCGTGCGTTCGGTTTGGACCGAAGCGATCAACCACGATCCGGCGATTACTTACATTCAGACCGGAAACCAGATTCCGGGGCGTCCGAGTCTCGGCGCGTGGCTCAGCTACGGGCTCGGCACGGAGAACTCGAACCTTCCGACCTTCGTCGTGATGACGCCGTATTGGACGGGACGAAAGGACGCACAGGCGCTCTACAATCGGCTGTGGGGATCAGGGTTTCTTCCGAGCAAGCACCAGGGAGTTTCACTCCGATCGAGCGGCGATCCGGTGCTCTTTCTGTCGAATCCCCCCGGGGTCGACGGAATCGGACGCCGGCGCGTCATCGACGCCGTCAGCCGTCTCAATCGTGCTCGCGCCGGGATCGTCGGCGATCCGGAAATCGAGGCGCGCATCTCCCAGTACGAGATGGCGTATCGGATGCAGTCCTCCGTTCCAGATCTGACCGACATCGCCGGCGAATCGGACGCCGTGCGCAACCTCTACGGTCCGGACGTCACGAAACCGGGATCCTTCGCTGCGAGCTGCCTCCTCGCGCGCCGGATGGTCGAGCGGGGCGTGCGCTTCGTGCAGATCTTCCACCGCGGGTGGGACCAGCACGGGAACGTCGCCGGAGATCTTCCGAAGCAGTGCCAGGACATCGATCAGCCGAGCTGGGCGCTCGTCCAGGATCTCAAGGCGCGCGGTCTTCTCGACGACACTCTCGTCGTCTGGGGCGGCGAGTTCGGCCGCACGATCTACTGTCAGGGAAAGCTCACGCGAGAGAACTACGGTCGCGACCATCATCCGGGGTGCTTCACGATCTGGATGGCGGGCGGCGGGATCCGAGGTGGAGTCGTCCACGGCCAAACGGATGACTACGGCTGCAACATCGTCGACGCGAGCGGTCAGCCGACGACGGACTTCGCCGACGGCGCGGTCCACATCCGCGATCTCAACGCGACGATCCTCCATCAGCTCGGAATCGACCACGAACGATTGAGCGTCAAGTTTCGCGGGCTGGACCTCCGACTCACCGGCGTCGAGGAGTCGCACGTCGTCTCGAACATCCTCACTTGAGTCCGGGATCAGGCCGCCGAAGCGGAGGATTCAGTGCTTCGCTTTCGCCGCCCGGATCGCCCGCAGAGCCGCCAGCGCCTCCGCCCGCACATCGGCGTTCTCGCTCCGGGCGAGGCGCTCGAGTGCCGATTCGCTTTCGGCGACGTTCGCCTCGCCGAGCCGAAACGCGGCGTAAATCTGCAAGTGACGATGCGACGCGCCCTCGAGCCATCCGAGCAGGACCTTGATCTGCTCCTCGGCGAGCGGCCGCACGGAGCGAATCTCGATCGCGTGGCCGGCGTCATCGCTCGAGATCGTCGGCGCCTTCTCGGGATCCACGCATTTGCTGATTCGGAGAAGCGCTTCGAAGAGAGGAGTGACGGAAACGACGAATCCCGGTGCGCCGGGCATCTCCATCTCCTCGATGTTCAACTCTTCGACGCACTTCCACCATGCGCTCAAGCCCTTATCGAGCGGCTCGGATCGCATGCCACTTCGGTGCTTGTCGAGTCCACGGATGATGTCGCGCTTCGTGAGCTCGCCCTCGCGCCAAATCGTGGCTCGGTAGAGGTCCGTTTGCAGCGCATCGAAGGTGACGTCGATCCCGAAGACGTCGGGAGTCTCGAGGAGAAGCGCTACGAATCGCTCGAGAGCGCGCCGACGTCCGCGCTCCGATCGCAGGAACTCCTCTGCCGCTCGTCGCTCCGGGGACTCCGGAGGGAACTCCGAGTACGCGAGGACGAGATCTGGTTCTGAGTCGAGCCCCCGAACGAGTCGGCGAACGCGAATCTCGTCCACGAAAAAGAGCGAGCCTACCCCGACCGCGATCACGATCGCGCCGAGCCCGAACACGGTCGCCCGGCTGAGTCTTCTTGGCATCGACGTGCTGTCGCCTCTCTCGTTCGCCGCCCCCTCGCCCCGAATCCAACGCAGTTCGGGACGTTCCGCGAGAGTCAGAGTATCAAGGATTCCACGAATTCGCAGAAAGTCAGAGACCGATCGCGAGTCTATCGATCTACAGGGTCGGTGGTGCGGCATTCCGACCCGAGCCGAGGATCGATCGAGACCTCATGAAAACGCAGCCCAGTTCCTCTCGTGTGGACTCCGCGATCGTCAAATCGATCCGCGCCGGACGCACCGAGGATTTCGAGAAGCTCGTTCTCCGCTGGCAGAAGCCTGCATTCGCAGTCGCGGTTGCGGTCGGAGTTCCCCCAGATCACGCTGCGGACGCACTGCAGGAAGCGTTCGTCCGAGCGCTTCGCGAGATCGAATCCCTCCGAGATCCCGGTTCGTTCGGTCCGTGGTTTCTCGCGATCGTCCGCAACGTCGCGCGGCGCCAGCTCGCGGATGCTCGCCGGATGGTGCTTTCACCGAACGTCGAGCTCAGCGCGGAGTCGTACTCCGATTCATTCGAAAAGCGAGAGTTCAATCGCTATGTCTGGTCGAAGGTCGACGCGCTTCCGGAGGCTCTACGCGAGGCGCTCGTCCTCTACTACTGGGAGGGTGAGTCCGTGCGCAGCGTGGCGCGCGCGCTCGGGACCACGGCGGCGGCGGTCAAAAACCGTCTCCACAAGGGACGCGAAATCCTGAGGGAGAGACTGTGGCGCGAAATCGGAACCTCGATTCGCGACATGCTCCCTTCTGCGCGCGAGTGGAAACGCGGTGCGCGCCGCGTCTCCCTCATCGCAATCGCGAGTCTCCCCGCCGCTTGGACTCCGGTAGCGGCGGCCGGAGTGCACTCCGCCGCGACGACCGCCGTCTCGTCCGTGGCGGCCGAATCCACGGTGTCAGGAGGTCTCCTACTTATGAGCGGCAAAGTCGCACCGTCGATCGCGATCGGCTCGGTTCTTCTCTTTCTGACGGGGTTCTTCGCGGGCTACTCCATGGAGGAGCCGCGCCCCGAGAACAACTCGAAGGCTCCTACCGTAGTCGCGACCGAAACTCCCGCGCGCGCGGCGGCGCCGCAGACGGCGAACGATCTCGGGAGCCGGAGCGGAAACAGAGTAGACGACGCGCCGGCCGAGGTCGCCGTTGTTCGAGCTCCGCCGGACGAAGAGGTCACGACCGGAGCCTTGCGCGTCTCAGCGGTGTGGGCGCAGACGAACGAACCCGCCGCGGGGGTCCGCATCGAAGTCGAGCCTCGCGGTACGACCTTCCCACGCTACGCCGATCTCGCCGGCACAACGGACGATCGAGGCGTCGCCGTCATCGCGGCCGTTCCGGCCGGAATCGCGACCGTGCGAGCCGATCGCGCGTGGCCGCGGGGGCACGTGCGCGCTAGTCGCGCGGAGATTGCCGCCGGCGAGACGACCGAGTTTTTTCTTCGCCTCGAAGATCAGATCACCGTGGCGGGTCGCGTCGTCGACGCCGACGGTAGGCGCGTCCCCGACGCCGAGATCTGGCTCACTCGGAGCACCTTCGATCCGCATCAATCCGCGCGCATCTCAGCCTCGGACGAGAACGGCGAATTCTCTCTCCGCGGGGTCGAGAGCGGGCGCTACGTGTTTGCGCGGAAAGACGGTTTCGAGCCGTCGAAGATTCACGCCGCTAGAGGCGAGAGCGGCGACACGATGGTGCTCGAGCTTCAGCTCCCCGGTCGCGGGGGTGCGGTCGCCGGTCGCGTCTTCGCTCCCGATCGCAGCCCGGTGGCCGGAGCGCTCGTCGTGCTCGGGGATCGCCCCGGGATGAGCGGAGCGTACATCGCCCCGCCCGCTCCAATCGCGCTTCGCTCGGACCCCGACGGAGCCTTCGCTCTCGCGGGCCTTCAGCCCGGCCGCGTTCCCTTGCTCGTTCGGGCACCTGGACTCGCGCCGAGAGATACGTTCGTCGACGTGCAAGCGGGCGTTGAGGTCGAAGTCGACATCGAGCTCGAGCCGGGTGCAAGCCTCGCCGGACGCGTCACCGACGCAAGCGGCTCACCCATCGAGCGCGCGCGGGTCGAGGTCGCGGTGGTTGAGGATCCTCTGCGTACGAATCCCGTGAATACCCACACGTGGACGGATGCTCGCGGCGATTTCGTCATCGAAGGACTCGCCGCAGGTCCGACTCCGGTCGCCATCAGCGCTCGCGGACGGCAGTCGTACCGAGAATCCGTCGAGCTCGCGCTCGGAGAGACCATCGAGATCGACGTCGAGCTTCGCGGGACCGTCACCCTCCGTGGCCGCGTCGTGTTCGAGGACGGAAACCCGATGACGAACGGGATCGTCATCGTTGCGGGCGTCTGGGAAAAGCTCGACCGTGAAGGGCGCTTTTCGGTGGAGAACGTCGAAGAGCGCGACTACTCCCTCTCGGTGAGAGAGCGTGAGCAACGGTTCGACTGCTTCCGCGCGGACGTCCGACCGTCGGAGGAGGAGATCACGATCGTCGTCCCGGAAGAAAACCGTGCGACCGCGTTCGTCGCGGGGAAGATACTCGACGCCGACGGAAGCGCGGTTTGGAAGGCAGAAGTTCTCTGCCTGAAGAAGGATCCCTGGCACGAGAGCAGCGTGCGATCCGGGTTTTTCGGCGGATTTCGGGTCGGACCGCTTCCTCCGGGTGACTACCGTGTGGCCGCGAAAACGAGCGCCGGCGCGAGGACGTGGCTCACGCGAACCATCCGCGTCGAAGCAGGCGAATCGGTCGATGTCGGTGAGTTCAAGCTCGCCGCGGGCGGAGCATTGCGCACCGAGTTCGCACCCGGAGCGCGACAAGAGGGTCTCTGGCTCCTCGTGCTCGACAGCGACGATCTCCCCGTCGTCGCGGACCACGTAACGGCTGAGCGTTCACGGACGGATCCGGTCGTCGCGGGAAGGTATCGCGTCACTCTTCGTCGTGGCGGGAAGGTCGCGTTTGAGCAATCCGTCGAGATCGAAGCGGACGCCGAGACGGTTCTTCGCGTCGGTGCGGACGACATCGCGGACGACACCACAGACGAGGAAGCTCCATGAACGCAGGGCGATGGATCGGAGTAGCGGTAGGAGCGGCGGTCATCATCGCAGTGGGGTTCTTCGCCGGCCGCGCGATGCGGGGCGTCGGCGAGCATCCCTCCGGCGCGGAAGGATCGTCGCGAGACGCGCCGAACGACACAGAAACGCCGGAGGAGACTTTGGGGCCGATCGCATCGCCCATCTCCCCTGCCGCACCGACCGAGACCGTTCGTCCGAGCGAAGACGGGTCCGCGTCGCCCGCGCGCCGTGGACTCGCCGAGCTTTCGGCAGACGACTGGAAGGTCATCCGAGCCGTCCTCGAGATCGAAATGCCGTCGTCGCTCGAAAACCTTCGCCGCCTCTCCTCAGACCGGGCGTTCGCAAATGCGCGAGAGACCGTCCGCGGGAAGTTTCCGACCGTGGAGCCGGACGGACGGGGCGAGCTCACGCACCCCGCCGTGGTGACTGCGCTCATCGAAGCGCTGCTTGAGAACGCGGGAGTCCCGCTCGACGAAGAACAGTGGAAAGCCGCGGAGGAGCTCGTCGCTGACTACACGGATGCCCTCGCCGACGTCCAGAACCTTCACGGCGCCAATACGCCGAAGTTCGAGAAGGTCATCGACGAGGTCGGGCTCAAGCAAGACTTCCTCGACGCTCTGTCGGAGGGCCTCTCGGAGCCGCAGCGAACTGCACTCCGGAATGTCTCGCCCGCGGGAGAGGACTTTCCCGCGATCGCGTCTCCGCTTGTGATGGCCGACTTCGAAATCCACGAGGTACCGACCGACTCCCTCGACGAGCTTCGCGCCGGCTTCGCGAGCGAGCTCGCCGACGATTTCGAAATCTCCCTCGAATCCGCCGCGGTCCTCAATGAGCGCTATTTCGCGGCGATCGCCCCCCTCCTCCGGAACGGTGGAGAGAGCTGGTCCACCATCGACCGCGCTCTCCTCGCGGGTCGGGCGCAGATCGAACTCTTCCGGCCGATCCTCGAGCTTCCCGATCTCGACGATCGCGCCCGGCGCAAGATCGTCGAGCGACTGCGCTGGCTGGTGATGGTTCCGGCCGAGTGAGATTCTCACCTCGGCACGACGACAACATCCCGCACTCGAGCGCACCCGATCGACGCGGCCCTTGAGCGGGAGCACCCGCTCCGAGAGAGATCTCGAGCGCGGCGCCGTTTCCCGCGTCGGCCGCACCGGGAAGGCGTTGAAGCGCCCGCGGAGCGTAGAGCTCAGAGGAGAGCGCTCGGATGGTGTCGACGCGGTCACCACGGTCTCCGCGGTCCGGGAGTGACCGTCGGAAACGCGCTTCGCCTTCGGGCGAGGTCCATCATAAGCTTGGGCCCAGACGCGCTTTCGGAGCTTTCGTTCCCGTTTTGGGTCGCTCTGCTTCGAGTTGTGATCTCCCCGCCACGCCGATCGCGGCGCCCAGCCGTCCCGCTCCGCTACGCCCGAGAGAAAACCCGCATCACCGCGCCTCCGCTCGGGCTCTATCTCATAGACCATGAACGAACCTCCCGCCCCTTTCCTCGATCCCGACGCGCTCCTTGAAAACGGAGCGTGGATCCGCGAGTTGGCGCAGCGTCTCGTCGCGGATTCTTCCCGGGCGGACGACGTCGCACAGGACGCCTGGCTGTGCGCGGCCACTCGCACACTCGACGCGCCGCGGCGACCGCGTTCGTGGTTGTTCACCGTCGTCCGCAACCTCGTCGCCCGGTCGTATCGCGCCGATGCTCGCCGAGCCGCACGCGAACGATCCGTCGCCCGACCCGAGCGTGTGGACTCGAGCGCCGAGGCGATCCTCGAGCGCGCGGAACTCCAGCGTCAGGTCACGTCGGTCGTGCTCGAGTTGCGAGAGCCTTACCGCTCGACCGTGCTTCTTCGCTACTTCGAGGGTCTCACTCCAGAGTCGATCGCTCGACGCGAGGGAGTCGCTCCGGCGACGGTGAGATCTCGTCTCGGGCGCGCGCTCGGCGAGCTGCGCACACGTCTCGACCGGGAACATCGCGCGTGGACGATCCTCGCGTCTCCCCTCCTCGGATCTCCGACAACGACGGCCGGTTCGGGTTCGGTCGGATTCGCCACTGCAGGAGCGATCGCCATGAGCGAAAAAACTTTCTGGGCCGTCGCGGGCTGCGCCCTTCTCGGAACGGCGGTGGGCTGGGGCGTGCACACCGCGCTCTCTCCCGCCGATGTCTCCGGTCGCCTCAATACGGCACTCGCTGCGGCTAAGGCACTCGAGGCCGAAGTCGAGCGCCTGCGCGACGAGCTCGACGAAACGAGTGACCGAGCGGGTCGACTCAAGGACGAGAACGAGGCTTTGCTCGCTCGCGTCGAAGACCTGACTCGTCGCTCGGTCGAGACGCAAGCGCCGTCCGTACCCGCCTCGTCCGCTGCCGCGGTTGGCGCTACCGACACGCTGGACTGGAAGAGCCTCGCCCAATTGGTCCGAGCGAACGCGGAGCTCTTGAGAAAACGGCAGGACACCCTGAGTTCAGCGGAGGAAGCGGCGCTCGCGTCGCTTCGCGGTAGAATTCTCGCCCTGGGCGCGGCGGCTAAGAGCGAATACGAGCGCCCGCTGCTCGTCCCCGGGTTTCTCAGCGATTTCGCCGAGGCGATTCTCGGCTCGGGCCTCGGCCTCGACGACGAGCAGCGCGAACTTCTGCGCGAACTCACCGAAGAGATCGAATCGAATCTTCCCGCTCCCGACGCAGAGCTCTCACCGACCGAGCGTTACGCCATGCGCCGAGATCTCGTCGATTCTCTTCACGAGGAGCTCGAGACTCTGCTCGATGAAGAACAGCTCGAGGCTTGGCCGCAACTCCAGGAGTACTCGCGCGGCCTCCTCCGGTACGGCGACCAGATGAGAATCGGGATCGATACTCCGCCAGAGAATTTCGTACGGCTCTGGGCGTCGAACACACTCCGGGCCGGAGAAACGGCCATCGACTTCGACTCGCTGGCACCGAGCGTCGAGCGCTTCTACGAAGACGTGCGCTCGGTGCTCGATCAGCACGGCGCGACGGATCCCGAGCGGTACGACAATCTAACACCCGAAAGTCGTCGACAGCTCCGAAACGAGCTTCTTCGCCTGCAGGGGACATTCGACCGCGAGGCGCTTCCGCTCGTCCCCGAGGACATTCGCGCGCGGTATCTCGATCGACCTCCGATGATCCTGGAGTTTCGGCCGGGGACGAGCGTCGGAGTGACCGTGCGGGGAACGGTGTTCTGACGATCGGCGGCGCGGATCTCGCGCTCACTCGGAGTCGGTCGCGCTCGCGCGAGATTCGACTCCAAACCGCTTGCGAATCCACGCGTAGACGAGGTCCCGGTGCTCGTCGCCCACGCGATGCCGCTCGTGGGGATAAACGCGGAAGCTCTTCTCGGCGCGGACGCGATTGTACGCCGCGAACACCGTCGCCGCGGGACACACGTCGTCCTGGAGACCGACGCCCATGAAGACGGGGCAGTCGATCCACGGGGCCAAGTTCATCGCATCGAAATAGCTCAACGTCGCGAGCGTGGTCGCCCAGGTGCGTTCGCTCCGCGCAGCGATCCAATCGTTCATCTCCGGCCACTCGGTGAGCTCGAAGTAGTTCACCCAATCGCAGAGAAACGGGATGTCCGGGGCACAAAGTGCGATGCGCGAGTCGAGCGCCGCTGTCGCGAAGCTCAGGCCACCGCCTTGGCTGGCCCCGATGATCGCGATGCGCTCGGGGTCGACCTCGGATCTCGAGACGAGATAATCGACCGCCCGAACACAGTCGAGAAACGCGCCGCGGTAGAAATAGTCATTCTTGTCATCGAGACCACGGATCCAGTAGTCGACCGGTTCGCCGCTGACATCCTCTTGGCTGTTTCCGTGAGCTCGCACATTGAACGAAAAGACGACCATGTCGTCGAAGCGGCGAACGGGACGCATCTCCTCCCCGTATCCGGGGACTCGAAGAACGGCGGGATAGCGACCGGGCGCGAGTGGTGTCTCGTACCAACCACGCACTCGCACACCACCGAGACTCCGCATCTCGACCTCGTACAGTTTCCGCGTCGTGGTGTCTTTGGAATCACGCTCCGTGACGCGAAACTCGGGGGCGACAGCTCGGAGTTCCTCCATGGATCGAGTCCAGAACGAACGCAGATCGGAACGCGCGGTGGGCGGGACGACGATCTGTTCCGGCGCGAATCCGAAGAGCATCGAGTGAGACAGCTCGCCGTCCCCACCGTCGAATCGGCAGCGAACCCGATAGAAGCCCGGCGCCGGCGGTGGGCAGCGAAAGACGAAGCTAGCGCTCCCGGGCTCGAGCGTCCGAGCCGACGAATCCTCCGCGACGAGAACGCCCGCATCGGTCTCGACCGTCCAGTGGACACGCCCGCGAACGTTGGTCCGCGACGCGCATTCGACCGCGGCCGCAAACGCCATCGGTGACCCGGCGGGAAAGATCCCGTCCTCGACGGACCCGCGGATCCGAAGCGAGGTCAGGTCGGTCCACGAACAAACGCCGAGCGTATACGGTCCGCGGTAGAGTCCACCACCGCGGACGAGATCGAAGACGCGGATCGCGAGGACGTTTTCCCTTCCCCATCGGATGTGACCGGGATCGACGAGGTACCGGCGTTCCTCCTCCCAGCGAGTCACCGGGGCGGGCGGAAAGGATCCCGTCGAACCGATCCGCTTTCCATTGAGCCACGTCTCGTCCACGTCGTCGATCGCTCCCAGCCGAAAGACGAGCTTTCGCTGTCGCGCGAGGCGAGGATCCGTCTCCCACGCAGCGGGAACGCGAAATCGGACGCGATACCAAGCGAATCCGTCGTAATCGCGATGACCGGCAGCTTCCCAGGTGCGACCGACCTCGATCGCCTCCCACGCGGAATCGTCGTACGACGGTATCGCCCAGCGGACGTCGTCACCCCGCGCGAACTTCCACCCTCGCGAGAGATCGAGTTCGAGACGGCCGTCGGGGAGTGCACCCGTCGGCGATTCGGTTTCGACTGCGAGTGCGGCACTCGCGATCGTGCAAACAAGGATTTCAGCGAGTACGCTTCTCAGCATCGTTCGGTGACCGTCGTCGGAGCGCGTGAACCCCCCTTGCCGAAGATACGAACCACGAAGAAGGAGCGGCAGTGAATTCCTCCGCCGCCAAGATCCGATTGTCCGGAACGCGCGGGTTCGTGGTAGCGCTCAGACTCGGATTCGCCCTTTGGTTGCTCGCTCGAGCGGCCACGGAGGCGCGTTCCGACGAGAGCGACGTAAGCAGGATTTCGACCGTTGCGACTCCCCCGGCGTGGGCCGCGGATGCGATCTGGTACCAGATCTTCGTCGAGCGATTTCGGAACGGCGATCCAAAGAACGATCCCCGTCCGAAGGATATCCGCGGAGCGTGGCCGCATCTCGCTCCGGCCGGGTGGCGGACCACACCTTGGGGGCAGGATTGGTACCACCGCGCGGAGTGGGAAGACAGCACTGGACAAGACTTCTACACGACCGTCGCCGCCCGTCGATACGGCGGAGATCTCCAGGGCGTCCTCGACCGACTCGATGACCTGGTCGATCTCGGCATCAATGCGATCTACTTGAATCCGATCAACGACAGTCCGTCGCTTCACAAGTACGACTGCCGCTCGTGGCGCCATATCGATCGCAACTTCGGCCCCGATCCCGACGGCGACCAACGCGTGGCGGAGACGGAATCTCCCGACGACCCCACCACCTGGAAGTGGACCGCCGCCGACCGGCTCTTTCTCGCTCTCATCGGCGAGGCGCACGCGCGCGGAATCCGCATCATCATGGACTACAGCTTCAATCACACCGGTGCGTCGTTCTGGGCGTGGCGCGACGTCGTTTCCCGCCAGCGAGAATCAGCATACGCCTCTTGGTATGCTGTCGAGCAGTTCGATCATCCCGATACGCCAGAGAACGAATTCCGCTACCGCGGATGGGCCGGCGTACGAGAGCTCCCCGAGCTACGGAAAATCGGTCCCACGGCGGAGGAACGAGGGGAACCTCGGGAAGGAGATCTCGATCCCGCGGTGAAGCGGCACGTGTTCGCCGTCGTACGCCGCTGGCTCGACCCCAACGGCGACGGCGATCCGTCGGACGGTGTCGACGGGTTTCGACTCGATGTCGCCGAGCTCGTGCCGATCGGATTCTGGAGAGACTTTCGTGCTCACGTCAAGTCAATCCAACCCGATGCCTACCTCGTCGCGGAGCTGTGGTGGGAAGAGTGGCCCGACCGTCTTCTCGACCCTTCGCCTTGGCTCCGCGGCGACGTTTTCGACGCCGCGATGAACTACCGGTGGTACGTACCCGTGCGGAGTTTTGTCGCGCGGGCACCGCCGGAACTCCATTCGCGCGAGCTCGCGCAGCAGTTGTTAGCCGTCACGGACGTCGGATCACGAGCGTTCGCTGGCGCTATGATGAACGTCGCGGCGACTCACGACACCCCGCGACTCGCGACGTCTCTCTTCAACTCTGGAAAGTACAAGTTCCGAGTGAGTCCGAAGACGAATCCCGACTACCGCTTCGGTCGACCCGACGCAAAGACGCGCGCTCTTCAGCGACTCGTACTCGTGGTTCAGTTCACCTGGCTCGGTGCGCCGCACATTTGGTACGGAGACGAAGTCGGGATGTGGGGAGCGGATGACCCAGACTGCCGAAAGCCGATGGTTTGGGAAGACCTCGTCTACGAGGATGAATCACGAGGACCGAACGGCGGGACTCGACCGGCCGAGTCCGTCGCCGCGGACCGAGAGCTGCGTGCGCACTACCGAACTCTCGCCCGGATTCGGCGAACACACGCTTCGCTCTTTCGCAGTGGAGCTATCGAGATCCGTGAGGAGGAAACTCGGGACGACGACGTCTTCGTTTTCCACCGGAGGTCGACAAAGGAACATGCCGTCATCGCCATCAACCGCGGCTCGAGTCCGAAGACGGTGGCGCTGCGCTTCGAGCGCGGCCACGACTATGCGGACGCTTTGGATCCCGAGTTTGAACGCCGATCTGCGGGTCCGAATTCGGCGGTGCGAATCGAGCCACTGGGGGCTCGGATCCTCCTGCGACGACCGAGCGCGGCATCGATCGGGGAATAGAAACTACGTGGAGGTCTCGGTTTCCATCGAACGTGCGTCTTCAAACGTGTTGCCCCCGCCTTCTCGACCACACTCGATGCCGACCGCGGCGGTGAGGTGCGACGCCACGGCCGAGAGCAGTTTTTCGGAGTCCAGCGGCTTCTCGACGTGGGCGTTCATTCCGGCTTCGAGGCAGCGCCGACGATCTCCCTCGAAAGCATTCGCGGTCAGCGCGATCACCGGGATTGGCGCGCCGGATCGAGAATAGCCCCCGTCGAGTTTCTCGAGCCGGCGGATCTCGCGCGTCGCATCGCCTCCTTCCATGACGGGCATCATCCAGTCCATGAGGACGAGGTCGAACCTTCGCGTCCGTACGGCCTCGACCGCCTCCGCCCCGTTCTCCACCGTTTCGAAATCGAATCCGTGCGCAGCGAGGAGCTCGGTCGCGACAAACCGATTGATCTCGTTGTCTTCTGCGATGAGGATTCGGTGCTCGTGCGGAGAGATCGAGCCCGCGCTGTCGTGGTCGCGGGTCGGCGCATCCGAATCGGATCCCTCGCACGCGTCGGGAGATAGAGCTCGCTTCAGCACGGCGATCAGCTCCGACTCTCGCACGGGTTTCATCAGACCTAGAGAGCCGTCGTCGGAATCCTGAGTCGTCACGCCTCTGTCTGCGATCGAATGCTGGACAACAAGGGTGACCTTTGAGTCGGCGGTAAGAGTTCGAAGATCTGTGTAAGAAGGCGGGCTCAGGTGGTCAACATCGGCGAGGACAACGTCGTAGAGATCGTTGGCCTGAGACGCCGCGACGATCCGTTCTCGGGCATCCGCATTCGAATCCGCCACGTCGGCCTCGAGTCCCAGGTACTTTAGACGCCGGCAAAGGACGGCTCGCCTCTTGCCGGGGCCATCGACGATCAATGCGCGTGCGCCCAGGATTTCGCTCGGGATTCGACGCCGAATTGACTTGGCTGGAAGAGTGGTGGGAACGGAAAACCAAAACTCAGTACCTTTTCCGAGCTCGCTTTCGACTCCGATGCGTCCGCCCATGAGGTTGACTAGACGCGAGCAGATCGCGAGGCCGAGTCCGGTGCCGCCGAACTGTCGCGTGGTCGAAGCGTCGACCTGAGAGAACGACTCGAAGACCTCGTTGAGTCGATTCGGCGGGATTCCGATGCCCGAGTCTACGACCGCGACTTGGATCAATTGGCGAGAAGCGCGGACACGGATCAACACGAACCCTTCAGCAGTGAACTTGATCGCGTTGTTGAGAAGATTCGAGACGATCTGGCCAAATCGTTGCGGATCGCCGCGCAACTCGTAAGGGACTCTCGCCCCGACGTCACACAGTAGATCGAGGTTCTTTCGCGCCGCGAGAGGCGCGAATCGCGCGAGGACGTCTTCGATGATGACGCGAGGCTCGAAATCGATGGATTCCAGATCCAGCTTGCCCGCTTCGATCTTCGAGAAGTCGAGAATATCGTTGAGAACCGTGAGCAGCGCTTCCGCCGACGATCGAATGACATCCGCGTAGCGCCGCTGGAGAGGGCTCAGACTCGTGCGGAGCAACAAATCGTTCGTTCCCGTCACACCATTCAGAGGAGTGCGGATCTCGTGACTCATGTTCGCGAGAAACTCGCTCTTCGCCTGGCTCGCGGCTTCGAGCTGAGCGCTGGTCTCGCGCAGCTCCTCGAGGAGTTCGTCCTTGTGAGCGTTGGTGTTGGCGAGGGATTCTGCCATTTCGTTGAACGTCGAAGCGAGCGCGCCGATTTCATCGGCCGTCGTCGGTGTCATACGCCCGTCGAACTCTCCGCGCGCGATCTTGCGGGCTCCCGACGTCAGCTCGCGAATCGGTCGCGCCAGATTCCGCGAAACCAAAAGAATCACGGCTGCGGAAGCCACGAACGCGGCCAAGCCGAGCCCGATCCAGATGCGCATGAGGAACTCCCGCTGCGCGATCCATCTCTCGGTGGAGAGCGCGATGAAAACTTCGCCGATGACTTCCGCCTCTTTCGTCGGCCGCTCCCAGTTGAGCGCCGCTGCGAATTCGTCCTCCGATGAATCCTCGAGCACTGACACGACGGGAGCGCTAAACGAATGCACCCCAGAGTCGATTCCTCGTGAGGCGCCGTCGTCGACATCCCGACGAGCGAGCTCGACGATCTCACCGTCCTGAAGGAGAATTCGTCCCGAGCGATCCGAGATGCGGACGAACTTCACGTCGCGATCGCGAAACGCGCCGAGCGTCGCCGCCTCGAGTAGCTCCGTGTTCTCAGAGAACACGGCGAGCTCCGACTCCTTCGCGACGTGCTGAACGAGGTTGTTGCCGCGGTGGATAAACTCGTACTCGAGTTGTGCGTCCTGGTACTCGATGCTCACGAGCGCCACTCCGATGATCGCGCCGAGAAATACCGGCGTCGTCGCCCAGAACACTCGTCCGGCGAACGAGGATCGAGGATCGAGGAGTCGAAGATGGCGAAGCGCAATTCCAAGCATGCGAATTCAGTCGTCGGATATCCGTATCTGCGATCGAACCGTCAGAACGCGAGCTCGACTCCTCCGCTCAGGATGAAATCGGGAAGCAGGCCGTCGTCGCGGAGGAGCGGAACGACTCCGCTGATGTTGAGGAGGACTCGCTCGGCGACTGCGAACCTCGCGCCGATCGCTCCGTCGAGGTGATCGTCTCCAACATGGTCACCGCTGTGCTCCCACCGCCCCAAGACGCCCGCGCTCACGGTCACTCGGGGGTGGAGCCAGACATCGAATCCGGCGACGTAGCGGAGGTTGCTCCGCTCGAAATCGGTCGGGGACCATTCGTACCCCACGTTGAGATGAGGTGTGAATCGCCCAAAGCTCTTCGACGCGAGGAAGACCGCTTGGAGAAACAGCTCATCCGTCCCCAAGAGGTCGTCCGCGTCCCCCACCGGAAGCGTGATCTGCCCACCGACCGCGAGATCGGGAAGAGTCTCACTCATCCGTAGGAGACTGTATTTGGAGCGGAGGAGGACATCTCCGATCCCGGTTGCGTGGCGTCGCTTGGTCGATACGGGGCTCTCCGTCGACGGATCGAAGAAATGCGGTGACGGCGTGGCCGGCGTCGGATCCACAATCGTGGCCACCGATCGCGCTCTCGCTTCGACGTGAATGACCGGCACGATGATCCCGACGTCCCAATCGTCGGTCAGACCGTAGTTCGCAAAGAGGGCGAAAATGTCCTGACTGAGCTCGAGATCGACGTTGAGATGCACTTCGTCCAGCTCGAAATCGAGGAGGGGTCCGCCGGGAAACGGAACGAAGGGGGCGAGTTGGCCATCTCCGTTCGCATCCGGATGACTGAGAACCACCGACAGATCATCGAGGTCGTCTCCTTCGAACCTCTTGTAGTCGATCCGCGAATAGGAAAAGCCGATCGTCAACGTATTCGAACCGAGTGTCCGCGCGATATTGCCTAGCAGCGGACCGAGACTTTCCGTAGTTCGAACCGGAAGCCCCGTCTCGAGATCGATCGTGAACGCCGGCGAGACGGCGTTGAAGGCGAACAGACCGGTGTCGGAACCGATCGCGGCACCGAGGTCGTCGAGTCCTTGAAGCGAACGCGCGGTGAAGTGAGCGTCGTGACCGAATCCGCTCGCTTGGCTGAGGGTGATTCCGTCACCTCCGTAGAGATCGCGGATGATGTCGGCGACATCGCCAGCGTCGCCGCGATTCGGAAGCAGCATGCCGATCGCGACGACCCCGCAGACGCAGAGCATCACTCGATATCCCCCCGGAGGTACTGCAAGCATGAATCACTCCGAGTTCATTCGATCCTTCGAAACACTTTCGAGCGGAATTCCCGCGACACCGAGAGCCCCAGCTTTCTCGCGGATTTCAAATTGAGAATGATCTTGGTCTTGCGCGCGAACGACGAGCATTCCGAATCGATCGATTCGCCTTCGAGCACCGAGTTCGCGATCTCGCCGGCGTGCGACCCGAGATCGCCCACGTCGGCAAACGACACCGCTAGCGTGGCTCCCATCTCTGCATGAGCATCGGAGAGTCCGACGACGGGCACCTTGGCCCGGAACGCGACTAGGAGGATCTGCCTCACGATTCGCTTTTCGAGCACGTGGGGATCCGGCGCGACCCAGAACGCGTCCATCCGATCGCTCCGAAGAGCGTTCAAGGCTCTCAAGACGTCCTTGCGCCCGGAAATTCGCCGAGCGATGAGTTCGATTCCGAGCTCATTCGCGACGCCCTTCGCTTTCGCGATGAGGTGCGCGGTGTGTTCCGTCGAGTAGAAGGTCACGATCCTTCTCACCGACGGATCGACCTCGCGAAGCGCGCGAAACGTGTCGCCGGGAGCGACGTTCATGCTCGTCCCGCAGAAGGGAACGCCCGCTTTCGAGCGGGGCCCGCTCGCAGGATTGACCACCATCGTGTAAACGACGGGAATTCGCGACTGGCGTTCGACCGCGACGTCGAGAGCCCACGGTCCAACCGCGAGGATGAGATCCGGCTTGTCGTCGTCGACGATCCTCTGAATCAGGCGTCGACCGCGATCGAGGTCCCCGCGCATGTCGTGCACGCTCTTCACTCGGTGACGGCAGGTGCGCTTGAATGCGTCGACGGCGAGGCGGTAGGACGGCGCCGGCGCGCTCAGCAGCACAGAGACCTCGGCGGCCGCTGCGGTCCGAGCGAGCACCAGCGGCAGACACAGCACGGCGAGCGCTTTAAGCCGACGCCGGCGGCCTCCTCGCCGATGGACTCGATTCCTCGCGACGGCACTTCGTTCCGAAGAATCTCCCTCTAGTACCGGAACGCCGCCTCCCACGGGAAGCGGTCGCTCCCCGAGGCAGAGGACAGAGCGAGCTCGTGCGAGCGGCGGCCGGCAGATCGGCGCGAGGGATACCATCGAAAGCGATTCTCGCCATGCTTCTCCCCCCGCGTAGAACCTGGTGCGACTCAACGATACGTCGTCCCTCCATCGAGCGGAACTGTAGCGGGGTTCGTCCCCATTTGTGGAAACGCTTCGGCGGGCAGCGGGCGTTTGTTCCGAGGTGATCGCGCGCACGATTTCCGAGGGAGGCCGCCGCGTTCAAGTACCGAGAACTCGAATCAGTAAGGGTCGTTCAGCTTCCGAGCGGCGAAGCGTGCGGAGCGATCGCGGCGTCCGGCTCGAGCGTCGCTCGAGGACGAAGTCGACCAGCCCTCGGGATACGAGTACGGACGGTGAGGACGGCACACGCGTTGGGCGCCGTCTCAACCGTTGGTCAGGTGATCGCGGGGGACGAGCGCCGCGGAGAAAACCGATCGACACGACTTTCGAATCGAGCGGGTCGAGGAGAGTTCGGTGGGCCCTTTCTGGAACGTCGCCGCTCTCGGGTGATTTCCCGATCACAAGGAGTTTCTCGGCCCACGGTCCGTGTCGGATCGGAACTCCGTCCCAGCGTCTCGACCGCGCGCGTCGCAGGACTAAGGGGAGACCTCGCGTGAGATCACCGGCGCTCGAGGACCATTTGTTTTCGCTCTCGGTGCGGATATCCTGACGCACTGACTGCTCGATCCTCCGCCGTCGTTCTCGAGAGACACCTTCACCATGGGCCGAGAAGATTTCCGCGATCCCCGCCGCGAGTTTTCGCGCCCGTTCGAGCGCCGAACGCGACCGAGGCCCTCGATCTCCACGATCGTTCGCGCGGGCGCGGCGATCGTGTTCGCGGCTTTGCTCGTCGCGGGCTCCGTGACGAGCTTCTACACCGTCGATGCCGACGAGGTCGCTGTCGTCCTCCGATTCGGCAAGTACCTCGAGACGACCGAGCCGGGGCTTCATTTCAAGATCCCGTTCGGAGTCGACACGATCACCTCGGTCAAGGTGAATCGCATTCACAAGGAGGAGTTCGGCTTTCGTACCGTTTCAGCCGGTCAGCGCACGCGATACTCGCAGCAGGAGTTCGACGACGAGTCGTTGATGCTCACCGCCGATCTGAGCATCGCCGACGTGGAGTGGATCGTTCAGTACAAGATCAGCGATCCGTACAAGTACCTCTTCCGCGTCAAGAACCTCACCGCAGACGGGAATTCATCGACGCTTCGGGACGTCACCGAGTCTGCGATGCGCCTCGCGGTCGGCGACCACAGCATCGACGAGGTGATCGCGCTCAAGCGCCCGGAGATCGCCGCGGAGGTCCGCCGGAGAATCCAAGAAAACCTCGACCTCTACGACGCGGGACTCGAAGTCGTCACCGTCGAACTCCAAGACATCAATCCTCCGCTCCAAGTGCGGGACTCGTTCAACGAGGTCAACCGCGCCATTCAGGAGAAGCAGACGAGCATCAACGAAGCTCGCCGCGATTGGAACAAGGAGATTCCGGCCGCTACAGGAGAAGCGATGCAGATGATCGAAGCCGCGGAGGGATACAAGACGCGCCGAGTGAACGAATCGCGCGGTGATGTCGCGCGCTTCAGCCTGCTTCTCACCGAGTACGAGAAAGCGAAGGATGTGACTCGGGCACGACTCTATCTCGAGACGCTCGAGGACGTGCTTCCGTTGATCTCGCAGGTCTACGTCGTAGACGACGAGCAGTCCGGCCCGCTCCAGGTCCTCGACCTCAAGGCGGCGGCGGCGAGGCGCGCCGGAGCGAGTACTCCGCCTCGGACGCCGCAACCAACGCCGAGGGCGAGCACAACGCGTCGCCCTAACCCGGTGCGGCCGGCGGCTCGAACGCAGGGGGGGAGATAGTCATGGCGCGGCTCGGAATTCTCGTCGGAGGGCTCGCCATCGCCGCTGCGATCGTCATCGCTGCGAGCGCGTTCGTCGTGCGCGAAACGGAACAGATCATCGTCACCGAGTTCGGCGAGCCCGTGGGGGAAGCGATTACCGAAGCGGGACTTCACTGGAAAGTTCCGTTCATTCAGAAGGTCAATCGCTTCGAGAAGCGCCTCCTCGCGTTCGACGGCGCCCCGGAGCAGATCCCGACAAAAGACAAGAAATACATCTTCATCGATACGTTTGCGCGCTGGCGCATCGCCGATCCACTCGAGTTCTTTCGCGCGGTGCGGGACGAGCGCGGCGCTCAGGCTCGTCTCGATGACATTCTCGACGCCGCGGCGCGAAACGCGATCTCGGGGAATCCACTCATCGAGGCGGTCCGAAACACCGACCGCGAACTCGAAATGGAGGAGCTCCCCCACGGAGACCTCGACCCGGACGCACCTGCCGTCGCGCCGACTGCGCCCGCGCTCGCACGAGGCGTCGAAAGCGAGGCGCCGGTAGTCCGTGGCCGCATCGCCATCACGCGGGAGATCTTCGACAAAGCCCGCGAGAAGGTCGCGACCTACGGGATCGAGCTCGTCGACGTTCGCATCAAACGCATCAACTACGTGAAGGAAGTCCGTGACCGGGTGTACACGCGAATGATCTCGGAGCGCGAGCAGATCGCCGAGAAGTATCGTTCCGAAGGGAAGCAGTTTCTCCTCGGGTTCACCGGCAAGATCGGTCGCGAAAAGGATCGACTCCTCTCCGAGGCCTACGCGAAGGCCGAGCGCATCAAGGCCGAAGGCGATGCGGAGGCGGCGCGCATCTACGCCGAGACATACAATCGGGACTCCGAGTTCTTCCTCTTCTGGCGCACCCTCCAGTTCTATCGGGAGAACCTGGGCAACAACACAACGCTCGTCCTCGGCACCGACACGGATCTCTTCCGCTATCTAGTGAACGCGAATCTCCTGTCGGAGCCACCCGCAGTCGGCGGGAAGTAGGGAATGCCCGACGGGCTCGCGGAGTCTCCGCTCGGTAGTCAGATCAGTTCCGCGATGGGCTGCCCCTCGGGGACGATCGGATGCGGTCGCCCCCGGGTGTCCGTGTAAGTGGCGTCGAGCGGAACGCCGAAATGGTGGTAGATCGTCGCGGCGAGGTCTCCCGGGGTGACCGGCCGCTCCTTGATGTGACCGCCATCGCGCTCCGTCGCTCCGATCACCTGCCCGTGACGGAGTCCGCCGCCGGCGAGACACATCGACATCACCTCCGGCCAGTGGTTTCGGCCGTCGGTGCTCCCTTGCGTCCCGATCATCGGCGTCCGCCCGAATTCACCCATCGCGATGACGAGTACATCGTTCAGCATTCCGCGCTCGTCGAGGTCGCTAACGAGTGTCGTGAGCAGATGATCGAAGAGCGGAAGAAGGGGCGTAAGCCCCTTTCGGATTCCGCCGTAAGGCGGGATGTTGTCGCCGTGCGTGTCCCACGTACCC
The DNA here is from genome assembly GCA_965223845.1 of Planctomycetota bacterium. Taxonomy (GTDB): domain Bacteria; phylum Planctomycetota; class UBA8108; order UBA8108; family SXIK01; genus CBDCXR01. Next base: position 3,264,299 of record CBDCXR010000004.1, read on the forward strand.
GAAGCGCCGTGGTAGCTGAGGTCGATCGTGACAAACGCCGCTCCCGCTTCGACAAGGCGACGCGCGAGCAGCGCCTCTTGGCACCACAAGTGCGTGCCGAAGCGTTCACGAACGGCTTCGGGTTCTCGCGCGAGATCGAACGCCTCGCGCGCGCGAGACCCCGACACCATCTCGACCGCTCGCTTCTGGTAGGTATCGAGCGCAGCGATCGAACCGTCGACATCGAGATCGCGCCGCATGCGATCGAAGTCGTCGAGGAGCGTTCGGCGGCGGTGCACGCGACCGAGAGTCAGTCCCGGCGGCAAGCCGAATAGACGCGCGCCCGTTCTTCGCCCGGTGTCGACGCCGACGTTCGTGTAGATCGGAAGATCCGCCGCGTGCTGAGCTATGAACGGATCGTACTCTTGACCGAGGTAGCCACCGTGCGCGATGTGAGACCGCGATGTCATGAAGGCGACATAAGGTGGCATCGCCGGTCGATTCGCGCCGTGGTGCCGCGCGACAATCGACGCGATCGCGGGGAATTTGTCGCCATTTGGATTGATGCGCGGAGCCGCCCGGCGATCGCCCGTTTGAAACACCTTGTTCGGCTCGTGATTGCTCTTTCGTGCGTCGACGCTTCGAATGATCGTCAGCTTGTCGAGCATCGCGGCCTGCTTCGGCAGATGCTCGCACAGGACGACACCCGGGAGCCTCGTTCGGATCACTCCGAACGGACCGCGGTTCTCGTAGGGTCGATCGGGCTTCGGATCCCAGGTGTCGATGTGACTCGGTCCGCCGGCCATCCACAGAAGGATGACACTCTTCCCCGAAGGCGCTCGGGCGTTGCTCGGCGCGCTCCCAGCGCGCAGCTCGAGGAGGCGGGGCAGCGTGAGGCTACCGACACCCGCGAGACCGACCTTCATCATCCCGCGGCGGCTGACGACGGTCAGGCCTTCGTGAGCGCGCGCGTTCAAGTCGGTGAACGCGTGCGCGCCGTGTCCGGCGTGCGAGTTCGGGTGAAGCGTGTTCACGGAACGGATCTCCTCCCCTGAGATGAAGGACACTCGCCGGCTCCCATACCACCACGACCGCCGGTGGATTCCCAGCGCAACTCTCCGGTTCGGGACGGTATCCACCTCGGAGCGCGCCACCCGTCCTCGCGAATTTCGCCGGCGAACGATAGAAAATCTTGGAAACGCGCCGGTACGGCTGGCGACATTTGGGGAAAGCCCGTACTGCGATCTCGCGCACTCGCCTCCTCCACCCTTCCGGAGCTCCGCTCATGAATCGTGACGCGATCCTCTTCGGCCTCTCCTCGGCGATCTCGATCGCCGCGCTCGTCATCGCCCTTGCCGCCTGGAACGCGAGCTCGAGCCGATCTCCTTCAACCGAGATTCCGCAGATCCGAGCGGCGATGGAAACAGCCGAAGAGAGCGCCGCCGGACTCCGCGCGCGGCTCGAGGAAGCCGAACGACACCTCAGCGAAGTTTCACAGCGGGTCGAGCAGCTTCGACTCGCGTCGACGACGCAGGCGGACGGATCGCCGAGCGGCGCCGACGGCGACCTCCCGCCGGAAGCGGTCGCGAAATTCGTCGCACGAGTCGAGGAGCTCGAAACCAAATTCGACGAGATCCAGCAGCACGTCGACGAATCGCGCCAAGATTCCGAATCCGCTCCCGCGGCGGTCGCGCTCCTCGCGGATTTGCAGGCGACGGCGCTCGATCGCGAGCTGAGCGCGAACGCGCGACTCGAGTCGCTCCGACAATTGCGGTTTCGTCCGGGCGGACGCAGTCACGACGTCACGCTCTCCATGATCGAGCTCATTCAGGACCCCGAACTCGACTCCCGCCTTCGCGCGGACATCATCCGGCAGATGGACGGCGTCGACTTCGACGAGCTGAAGCAGCCGCTTCTCGATCTACTCCGGAACGACACGCACGCCGAGACGAGGTCCGAAGCAATCGAGACGCTTCAAGTGTTCTACGAAGACGCGGTCGTGTACGAGGAGATCGCGCGGATTCGCGACAGCGAGACCGAGGACCTGCGGGTTCGCACGGAGGCGCAAGAGCGCCTGCGCAGATTCGACTCCGCGCGCGGGCAGTTGAGTGGCGACCGCTGAACCCCCGCTCTTCGTTCGCTGCGCCGATTCGATCGCGTGACAGCCGAAGACGCGAGATGGTACGGTGGTCCGCAGCTCGGGTGGATTCGAAATCGACGAAGCGCGGAGCGCGCATGTTTAGTCTTCACTACAGTCGACGGGACGTATTGCGGTCGAGCGTCGGGGTCGCGGGTCTGACGCTTCCGACATTTCTTCATCTTCGCAGCTCAGCCGAGGCGGCCCGCCCGAAAGCGAACTCTTGCATCGTCCTCTACCTATGGGGTGGCCTCAGTCACTACGAATCGTTCGATCCAAAGCCCGAGGCTCCATCCGAGCTCCGCGGTGAGTTCGCCGCGATCTCGACGGCGACTCCGGGGATCCAGTTCTGCGAGCACATCCCGCTTCTCGCCAAGCACTCCGAGAAGCTCGCGATCGTCCGTTCCGTCCATCACACACAGGGCGGCCATCAGCAGGGCATGTACGTAAACATGACCGGCCAAAATCCGCCGGGCGGTGTGCGGGCGAAGAACCGTTCGAACTGGCCGTCGCTCACGGCGATGATTTCGCGCTTCCGTGACGCGCGACCCGACACGCTTCGGTCGGTGCGCGTGCCGTACTCGATGTACGACAACGGCACGCTCATGGCGGGAGATGACGCGGGTTGGCTCGGTCCCGAGCACGATCCGATCCTCCTCCGCACGCCGGCAGGACGTCCGTTCAAGGGCGTGACGCGCTACAACGAGCGCGAGCTCGATCTCCGTCTCAATCTCTCTCGAACGCGCTTCGCCGCGCGGCGATCGCTTCTCGAGCAGCTCGAGCGTCGTCTCGAGGGAACCGACGAGTCGACCGCCGTCTCGGAACCCGCGTACGACCGGCTCGATCAGTACCGCAAGATGGCGGCGGACCTCCTTCTCGATTCGGCAGTGAAGCGTGCTTACGAGTTAGAGAGAGAGGATCCGGCGACGCGTGAGCTCTACGGAGATCACGTCTGCGGTCAGAGTCTCCTTCTCGCACGGCGACTGACGGAGGCCGGCGTGCCCGTCGTACAGGTTCTCTGCTCGGCCGGCGACCTCGCCGGCGGCAACGGAGACAATTGGGATACCCACCACACGCACTTTCCGAGAATGAAGGATCGCCTACTTCCGGTGTTCGATCGATCGGCGTCGGCGCTACTCACGGATCTCGAGCGACGCGGACGACTCGGCGACACTCTCGTCGTCGTGCTCACCGACTTTGGCCGTACACCGAGAGTGAATCAACGCGGCGGACGCGACCACCATCCAGGCGTATACTCGATCGCCTTAGCCGGCGGCGGAATCCGCGGCGGGCAGGTCTACGGAAGCAGCGACCGCCACGGGGCGAAGCCGGCGACCGATCCCTGCTCCCCCGGTGATGTTCATGCGACGATCTACCGCGCGCTCGGCATCTCGCATCGCGCAGAGCTGCACGACTCCCTCGGACGTCCGTACCAAATCTGCAACGGCGATCCCCTTCCGCTCCTTTGAGCCGGAATCGTTCCCGCCGCAAACTCGATCGCCGAGTGAGCGTATGAGCGAATCCCCGAGAACGAAGACCGGCGGCCTCCGCCGGCGGCGATTTCTGGCAACTTGCGCGGCTCTCGGTGCCGGCGCGACGGCCCGTCCGTTTGCGCTCGGGGCGGAGGCGAATCGAAACAGTAAGCTCCGCGTCCTCCAAATCGGGGCCGGAGGAATCGGCGAGCTGGATCGCCGACAGCTCAAACGACATCCCAAGGTCGAGTTCGCCGGATTCTGTGACGTCGATCGGACGGCCCTCGCCCGCGTCGGCGCTGAACATCCTTCGGCATTCACGCTCGTCGACTATCGCGATGCGTTCGCTCACCATCTCGAGCGCTTCGACGCGGTCATCGTCGACACGCCGGACTTTCATCACGCGCCGATGATGATGACGGCGCTCAAGCACCGAAAGCACGTCTACGGGCAAAAGCCGCTCGTTCACCAGCTCGATGAGCTCCGCGTTCTCGGCGCCGCGGTGCGTCAGCGCCCCGAGGTGGTCACGCAGATGGGCAATCAACGCGCGAGCGTGACGGGACGCATGCAGGCCGTCGAGATGCTCCGACGAAACCAACTCGGACGCCCGATCGCCGCGTACGTCTGGACCGGCATGGTCGAGCGGAGCTCGCACTTCGCAGCTCCGTGGAGCTCGGTGCCGGAGGCCCAGCCGATCCCACCAGGGCTCGCGTGGAATCTCTGGAACGGGCCACTCACCGAGCCGTTTCCGTTCAGCGACGAGCTCGCACCGAAGCGTTGGCGAGCCTTCTGGGCGACCGGAGGCGGGCAGCTCGCGGATTGGGGATGCCATCTTATCGACGCGCTCTACTTCGCCTACGACCTGCCGTCGCCCGTCGCCGTTCAGACGAACACGATCCGACCGTCGGGCACGGGACACTCGGCGTACAACCAGAGCACGATCACGTATCCGGGCGGCGAGCGGTTCGCCGGGAAGACGTTCGCCCTGTTCTACAACGACAGCCGAATTCGGCCGTCGTTCGCATCGCTCGGATTGCCGCCCCAGCGACCCGGCGAGAATCAGACTCTCGTCGTGTGCGAAGAGGGCGCACTTCTCCTCGGTGATCTCGGCAAGATCGAGGTCTTTCGCGGCGGCCGACTGGCGAAGGACGAACCGCTTCCCGACGTCGAGCCGTGTGACCACTGGATCGACTGGGTCGATCGCTGCCTGGGCGCGACGAAGCCCGTCTGGTCGCCGTTTTCGACGTCCCTCCGCATCACCGAGCCCTGCCTTCTCGCGGTGAAGGCGACGCGGTTCCCGGGGGAAGAGCTGCTGTGGGACGGCGCGAGCTTTCGGTTTCGAAATCACGACGGAGCCAATCGGGAGCTCCTCCGGCGCGACTACCGCGACGGATTCGCGCCGCCCGCCGTGTGACGCTTCCAGTCTCGCCGCTGCTCAGCGCTTCCAGAAAGTGAGCAGGTTTCCCGACGGGTCGACGATGTTCATGTCCGTTCCCTCACCCGTTCCCCGGGGATCCACGAGCGCCGGCCGCTCGCCCTCCGTCACCTTCGCCGAGAGGTGCTCGCAGTAGCGCTCGATTCCGTGCACGGGAATTCGCACTTCGGAGATCGGGGCGCCTTCGTCGGCGTGGCCGTTCAGATGGAGGACTGCGTCGCCCTGGCGGATCTGCATGTAGAGCGGTGAATCGTCGGTGAATCGATGCTCCCAATCGATCGCAAACCCGAGAAAGTCGACGTAGAACGCCCGCGCTTTCGCTTCGTCGAGCATTCGCACGACGGGGATCGACGATCCGATGTGAAACGCGCTTGAGGTGGGATCGACGGCTTCGGCGGACATGTTTCCTCTTTCGCGGGGTTCGTCGCGCATCGCAATCGCTGCCAGATGTAGGCGATTCGAACGAACGGCATCTTACCCGCAACCCTCACCCGATCCGATCCGCGAAGCTGCGACCCGACTCACGGCGAGAACCGATGAGGAGACGACGCCGCGGCGGTCGGAGTCTGGTGAGCAATCTCGCGGTAGCTCATGAAACCGATCGGCGAAAAGCACGGGTAGCGACGCGGTCGTCCACGGGAGAGAATGCTCGAGGTCGCGACGTGAGCACGTCGACGCGTTCTCCCAGCTCGAAGGAAGGGTATCTCATGAAACTCACCCGCGAGAGGATGGGTGCGCGGCGCCAGCCGAGTCACGCCGCGCCCATTCGTGCTTTCGTTCTCTGCTCGGTCGCGCTCGCTGGAGCGAGAGGACCGGCCGGCGCATCGGGGACGGAGGCCTGGTCGGCGCTTCCGAACATGCCAGTGCCGCGCTGGGAAGCCGGGACGGTCGTTCTCGACGACCGCCTCTACGTGTTCGGGGGCTACACGGTCGGCACCCGATCGAGCAGGCGAGCGGACGTGTTCGATCCGGTCGAGCAGAGCTGGACAAAGCTCGCCGATCTCCCGAGCGCGATCACTCACATGAACACCGTGCTCGACGGGCGCTTGATCTGGTTCGCCGGCGGATTCAAAGACGGATACAAGGGGCACGCGATCACCGAGGTTTGGCGATACGACGTCGACGAAGACGCGTACACCGCCGCGCCTCCGCTCCCCGAGCCGCGAGCCGGAGGAGGTCTCGCTCTCGTCGGGCGCCGGCTTCACTACATCGGCGGTCTTCTACCCGACCGTCTCACCGATGCCCCCGACCACTGGGTACTCGACCTCGATGAGGTCGCGACGGGAGCGGGGTCGTGGAAAGCCGCTCCGCCGCTCCCCGAACCGCGCAATCAGTTCGGGACGGTGAGCGTCGACGGGAAGATCTACGCCATGGGAGGTCAGTTCGGTCACGATCGCGGTCAGATCGATCAGGCGCGAGTCGACGTGTACGATCCGTCGACCCAACGTTGGACGCGGGCGGCCGACCTTCCGAAGGGACACTCTCATGCCGAAGGGAGCACGTTCGTCCACGGCGGGACGATCTACATGATGGGAGGCATGACTCGCGTCGGGCGGACGCGCCGAATCGACGACGCCATCTGGTCGCTATCGCCAGGGGGAACGTGGGAGATCCTCGGTACCCTGCCGCGTGCCCTCTCGTCGCCCGCGGCCGCGATCATCGGCGATCGACTCTTCGTCGCCGGAGGCTCACTCGATGGTCGCGATCCGCAGCCCGGGATGTGGGTTCGTTCTGCGCCTGGAAACTCGGTCGGGACGGAGCGGTGGCCGGGTTGGCTCGGTCCGGATCGAAACGGCTGGGTGAGCGGGTTTCAGCCCCCCGCGTCTTGGCCGGATCGTCTCGAAGAGCGATGGCGAGTGACGGTCGGTGCGGGCTACGGCTCGCCGCTCGTTTCGGACGGAAGAGTGTACCAACACGCTCGCCAAGAGAACGAAGAGGTCGTCTGGTGCCTCCGCCTCGAGTCAGGCGACGTCGAGTGGCGGAAGAGCTACCTCGCCCCGTTCAAGATGGGAGGGGGCGGAGAGCGTCACGGGAAGGGACCCAAGTCTTGTCCGGTGCTCGCCGACGGCCGGCTCTTTACGCTCAGTATCACCGGAGTCCTCACCGCTTGGGACGCCGGTTCGGGCGAGCGACTCTGGCGGCGCGACTACGGCCCTCGGTTCAAGAGCGCCCACCCTTACTGGGGAGTCGCGACGTCGCCGATCGTCGACGGCGACCGCGTCATCGTCCATCTCGGAACGGATGACGAGGGCGCGCTCGTCGCGTTCGACGTCGAGAGCGGAAACGAAGTCTGGCGGCAGGGCAAGGACGGCGCCTCGTACTCGTCCCCACTCGTCGTCGAGCTCCACGGAGTTCGCCAGATCGTCGAGTGGAACCACCGCGCGCTCGCCGGGGTCGAGACGAGTTCCGGGCGCCTCCTCTGGGAGTTCGAGTTTCCGCACGTCGGCAACAATCAGAACATGCCGACGCCGGCCGTTCACCGCGGGCGAGTGCTCGTCGGCGGAGAGAACCGGGGCGTTCACAGTATCGAACCGCGTCTCGAGAACGGTGTGTGGACCGCGACTCGCCGCTGGAGTCAAAAGAACGTCGCACTCGACATGAGCTCGGCCGTCGTCAATGACGACCTACTCTTCGGCTTCTCGCACTACCGTCGCGGACAACTGTTCTGTCTCGATCCCGAGACGGGCGACATCCGATGGCAGGGTCCGGGGCGAACCGGCGAGAACGTGATGTTTCTCGCGTTCCCCGGTCACGTCGCCGCGCTTCTCGACGGCGGCGAGCTCCGCGTGATTCGAGCGAGCGGCGACCAGCTCGAGACGGTGGCTTCCTATCGCGTCTCGGAGAATCCGACTTGGGCGCCTCCCGTCATTTTGCGCGGCGGCGTTCTCGTCAAAGACACCGAGACCCTGACCTATTGGTCGTGGTAGCGACGCTTCCGCTCCGCGGCGTCCCGTGCGAACTAGCGGGTGGGATGTCGCCGGTCGTGTCCGTCGAACCGGACTCGGCGACGCCTCCCCTCCGCGGCGTAGCGTTCTCGCTCAATCGAACGCGAATCCTTCGTCCTTCCATCCCTCCACACCGCCGAGCATCTCCTTTACGGGTAAGCCGAGAGAAGCGATTGCCACGGCCGCTTTGTTTGCACCGTTACAGTGTGGACCGGCGCAGTAGACGACGTAGGTCGATTCGTTCGCGAGGGCCGGAAGCGTCTCGGCGGAGATTCTCCAGTGCGGTAGGTGAATCGCGGTCGGCACGTGCGCCCGTCGATAGAGCTCTTCCGAGCGAACGTCGAGGAGCACGAAATCGCCGCTGCCACTTTCGATCGCTTCATGCACGTCCCAGCAGTCCGTCTCGAACGAGAGCCGGGCACGAAAGTGAGCGAGCGCGACATCCGGCTCTGCGGCCGGGATCCGTGTGACATTCGATGGTGCGTTCATTCTTCCCTGCCTCGTGGGAATCGACGGGTGAGTCTACGGCAACTCATGGCAGCGATTCTACTCATGGAGCGCTCGGTGACGATTGGCAGGAATGACGATGATCGATAAAATTCTGCCATTCCTCGAAATGCTCGACGCCAGCGGACGGAGAACCGAAGAGTCGTCGTCGTCGCGTACGATCGTTTGGCGACGTTCGAGTTCGGCGTCGCAGTCGAGGTCTTTGGGCTGCCGCGGCCCGAGCTCGATCCCTGGTACACGTTCTCGGTGTGCTCCGTCGACGAGAACCCCCTTCGCGCCACGGGTGGCTTCACGCTCACGGTCGACAAAGGTCTCGGCGCGCTTCGATCCGCTGGGACCATAATCGTCCCGGGGTGGCGTGACGTGGGAGAGCGCCCACCCGAAGCGCTGACGCGGGCGCTCGGCCGTGCGCACGAGCGCGGCGCGCGACTCGTGTCGCTCTGCTCGGGGGCGTTCGTCCTCGCCGCGACGGGTCTCCTCGACGGCCGGCGTGCGGCTACGCATTGGCGCTACGCGAGCGAGCTGAGCCGCCGGTATCCGGCGATCGAGGTCGACTCGAGCGTCCTCTACGTCGACGACGGTCGTCTCCTAACGGCGGCCGGCAGCGCGGCGGCGATCGACCTCTGCCTCCACCTCGTCCGCCGCGACTTCGGAGCGCGAGTCGCGGCGAAAGTCGCGCGGCGGCTCGTGGTCTCTCCTCACCGCGAGGGTGGACAGGCGCAGTTCGTCGATACGCCGATGGGCCCTGATTCAGGCGACGACATCGCCGAGCTGATGGATTGGCTGCGAAGCCGACTCAAGGATGAACATCGCATCGAGAGCTTGGCGAAACACCTCCACGTCAGTGAACGCACGCTGGCGCGGCGATTTCACCAGCGGACGGGGACGACGCCGATGCGCTGGCTCGCCCGCGAACGGGTCCGCCACGCTCAGCTTCTCCTCGAGTCGACGAACCTCGGGGTCGAAGACATCGCGCGTGAATGCGGACTCGGTTCAGCGCAGCTCCTTCGTTTCCATTTTCATCGCGCCGTGGGAACGACACCGACGGCGTATCGAACCGCATTCTGCGGAGCTCGTTCTCCGGGGAGCGCATCCCGGTAGACGGCTCTCGGGCGCAGACGACGGCACGGTCTTTCCGCTCGCATCGACGGCGTCGAGGGTACAATCGACGCCGCGAACCGATGGCAGATTCAGCGAAGGAGCGATCGGTGAACTCTGACCCGCCGGCCGCAAGATTTGGCTACTACGCACTCGCGCTCGTTGCCGCGCTCGCTTCGAGCTCGGTCGAGTACGGATTCGCCGACGACTCGATCAAGGCGCGTTCGACGCCTTCGACGCGAACGATCCTCTTCGTCGACGACCACGACGTCCTCTACCGTTCCGGCACCGTCCGGCGGCTCAACACGCCTCGCCGACGCGAGGAGCCGGTGCTCTCGGAGACAAAGCCCTGGGAGCTCGCCATCGGCTATTGCAGCGTGCAACGTGCTCCCGCAGGCGTCGCCGTTGCGGCGGGTACCTTTCAACTCTGGTACCAGTCCTACGCCGGTCCCCGGGCGAAGGACCGCACTCGTCGGGTCGTCGTCGCGTACGCCGAGTCGGACGATGGCCTGTCGTGGCGAAAGCCGAGTCTCGGCCTCTTCGACTTCAATGGGGAGAACAATACGAACATCGTGCTCGTCGGAAACGGGGGAAAGAGCGTCAACTACGGCGCCGCGGTCATCGTCGACCTCCGCGATCCGTCGCCGTCCCGGCGCTACAAGATGGCGTACTGGGATTTCGCTGGGAATCTCCCCGGCCTCTTCGTCGCGTTCTCTCCCGACGGGAAGCATTGGACGAAGCACCACTCGGGACCGCTTCTCCCCGCGGCGTACGGTGAGCCCGGGCAACCACCCGCGCGCGCCGAGCGAGACACCGAGCCAGACATCCGCCCCGCGATCAGCGACGTCATCGACCTTCACTTCGATCCACGGCGTGAACGGCACGTCATCTACGCGAAGACCTGGATCGACGGCCCGGACGGTAGGCGCTTCTGGAAGCGCGCAGTCGTGAGGACGGAGTCGGAAGATTTCATTCGCTGGACGAAGCCGGTGCTCGTCCTCGTACCGGCGGACGACGAGCTCGGGCAGATTCACGGCGCGCCCGTCTTTCATCGCCACGGCGTCTACTTCGGACTCGCTCAAATCCTAGACTTCGGCGGCTTCGACCGCGGCGGCACGGGAAACATGCCGGGCGAGCTCATCGTCAGCCGCGACGGCGTGCGCTGGTCGCGCCCCTTCCGCGAGACCGCGTTTCTCCCCGTCTCCGGCGACGCGAAGACGTTCGACGCCGGTTGTCTGTGGACCAATGCGATGCCGCTTCAGGTCGGAGACGAGCTCCGCTTCTATTACGGCGCGTATCCCTCGTGGAACTCGGACCACGACTCGAGCGCCACTGGAATCGGACTCCGCACTCTCTCGATCGATCGTTTCGCGGCCCTCCGGCCCCGCGAGAACGCAGCTCAGATCACACTGAAGCCCATCGACCTCTCCGGCGCACGCGGCATGACGTTGAACGCGGACGCTCGGGGCGGCCGCATTCGCGTCGAGGTCCTGACTGCCGGAGGCTACCGCGTCCCGGGGTTCGCGAAAGACGAAGCCCGACCGATCTCCGTCGACGGGACGCGTGTGGCCGCGAGCTGGCAGAATCGAACCCTCAGCGACCTCCCGCCCGGACGCTACCAGATCCGCCTCCACCTCGAAGAGGCAGAGATCTACGCCCTGAGCATCCACCGCTGACGCTCACGGGTCTTCGCATCGACAGCATCCATCACTCAAGACGAGACCTCGTATGATCGTTCGAAAACTCTCTCCGCCGCCGTTCGGAGCCGTCGTCGGCGCGATTTCCTTCGTCGTCTTGTCACTCGACGCGTCTCCCACCGTTGCGGCGGATTCGTTTGAAGCTTCGCGGGCGCGGAACTGGCATCAGTGGCGCGGTCCCGACGGAAACGGAGTATCCTCTACGGCCGACCCTCCGCTGCGGTGGAGCGAGGACGCAAACGTTCGGTGGAAAGTGCCAGTCGAAGGTCGAGGAAGCTCGACGCCGATCGTCTGGGAGAGCCGGATTTACCTTCTCACTGCGGTCGATACGGAAAAGGTCGATCCTTCGCTCCCTCGGCCCGAAGATCAGCCGAAGCGAGTCTTCGGAATCACCTATCCGAACACCGAGCACGAGTTCGTCGTCCTCTGCCTCGATCGAGCGACCGGCGACACGATCTGGCGGAGATCGGCGGCGCGCAAGATTCCGCACGAAGGCCACCACGGTGACAACGACTTCGCGTCGGCGTCGCCGACGACGGACGGCGAGCGGCTTTATTGCTGGTTCGGCTCGGCGGGATTCTATTGCTACGATCTAGACGGCAAGGAGATTTGGGAGCGCGACCTCGGCAAGGTCTACATGGAGGCGAGCCTCGGTGAAGGTTGCTCGCCGGTTGTGTACGGAGATCGAGTCATCGTCGTACGCGATCAACAGCGGCAATCCTATATCCAGATCCTCGACGCGAAGACAGGCGACCCGGTCTGGAGGAAGGACCGCGATGAACCAGGGGCGTGGGCGACTCCGATTGTCGTCGAGCACGACGGCACCCGACAGGTCATCACAGCCGCCTCGAATCGAGTGCGAAGCTACGACCTCAGGGACGGTCGAGTCATCTGGGAATGCGGAGGCCTCACGGGAAACGTCATTCCGTCACCCGTCTTCGACAGCGGACTCGTGTTTTGCATGAGCGGCTATCAGGGTTCCTCGCTTCTCGCTCTTCCGATCTCCGCGATCGGCGACATCACCGGGACGGGCGCCGTCGCCTGGCGGAAGAGCCGCGGGACGCCGTACGTTCCCTCGCCGTTGCTCTACGAAGGACGGCTCTACTTCAACCAGTCGAATCGAGCGATCTGGTCATGCCTCGAAGCGAAGACGGGGCGGACGGTGCTCGAGCGCACTCGTCTTCCCGAGCTTGCGAACGTCTACGCATCGCCCGTCGCGGCGGATGGACGCATCTACGTCACCGGACGAAACGGAACGACTCTCGTCCTCGAACACGCGCGCGAGTTCAAGGTTCTCGCAACGAACGCGCTCGATGACACGGTCGACGCATCTCTCGCGCTCGCCGGCAGGGAGGTTTTTCTTCGCGGCCGTAAATTCCTTTATTGCATCGCCGGTCGCGATTGACGCCTCAGCGCGTTTTCGCCCCGTCGGACTCTCGGTCGCTCTTTGTTCTCGACATCGCAGCGGCGATCGCGTCGAGAGTCTTCGAGTAGGCGGCGATCCGTCCGTCCGGACCGACGAGGGCGTAGGTCGGAATCGACGAGATCGCGAACGCGGACGGCAGTTCGTGGCCGGACCAGCGACCGAGGAGCACGTGAATCCACGGGAGCGATCTTCGTTCGAGGAACGCTTCTGCGCGCTCGCGTTCCGCATCGAGATTCACGCCGACGACGGTGAGATCGGGGTACGACGAGCGGAGCGCTTCGACCTTGTCGATGCCGGCAACGCAGGGAGCGCACCACGTCGCCCAAAAATCGAGAAGCACGTAGCGCCCGCGGTAGTCGTTGAGGCGCACCTCTCTTCCCTCCACATCCTTCGCGGAGAAGGAAGGTGCCAGGTCTCCCACTCGCGGGATTTCGATGAGCGGGATGTCGACGCGGCCGAGGTCGATCTTCGTCGCTTCCTCGCCGACCGATACTTCGAGCACGCGGGATGCAACCGGCTCGACGAGGCAGCCGTTCGTCGCCTCACCGTAGAGGTGGATCGCGAGATCGTACTCGCCGGGCGGGACGCCGGAGATTCGAATCCGTCCATCGGGTTCGGGCTTCACGAAGAAGTGCTCGAGCGTCTCGAGAAAACTCTGTCCCTCGGTCGTGCTCAACCACGCACCCGTCCAGCCCCCGCGCCAGTCGAACCCCTTCGCCGCGAGCGACGGCGGTGCGGTGACGCCGGGGCGCTTGGCGACGAGATAGCTGAGAGAGTAGTGGTAATCGAACCCGTCGGGCGCGTTCGCGACCGCCAGTCGGCCGCGCACCTCCGCGCCACCACCGCCGAGCACGAGGTGAGTCGTCTCTCCCGCCTTCGCGACGAGCGGAATCGATCGGCTCGACGTGAGTGGCGCCGAGTTGGCGAAGTGGAGCGCAGCGTGAACGCGACCAGCGATCGGTGGGACACGATCGAAAACGAACGTCCCGTCGTCGCGAGTGCGAGCATGGATTCGACTCGAGATGCGCACGTCGCCGGTTCGATCGACGATCTCGTCGAAGTAGACCGACCAGTCCGGAACGGATTCCCCGGACTGGATGAGACGCCCCTCGACGCGCCCCCACCGCGAGAGCTCGATTTCGCCGGGAAGCTCGCTCGCCCTTCGACTCACTTGCGCGTACCCGGAGTCGGCGATGACGACGATCGAATACGGCTCCGACTGGGGAACGATCTCGAACGCGCCCTGCGGGTCGGGGTCGACGAAGTCATTGCTCGTGACGATGGTTCCGCCCCGGTCCCGCAGTCCGTCGAGATCGAGCGTCTGGTAGGCCGAAACCACGTACACGCGTCCCCGACGAAGCGGACGTCCGTCGACGTCGATCACTCGCCCGCGAAAGCGCTCGACGCGCTCGAGAGCGAAGTCGAGCGTCGCGTCTTCGTCGCCGATCCGGAATCGACGAGTGCTCCCCGCCGTACGGTAGCCGAGGGCTTCCACTCGGATGCTCAGCTCCCGGACGGAGACGTGCGCGGCGGAAAGCTCGACGACGAACGCTCCGCGGTCGGATCGCTCGACGTTGACCTCGGCACGCAAACGCGAGCGTCGCACGGGTCTCGGCCGCCCGCCCGGGTATCGAAGGAGCGGAACGACCTCGAAATCGTCGAGCGGCTGGCCGGTCTCCGCATCCATGACGGTGCCGGAGACGCGGAGCGATCTGGCGGGCACTCGCGACCTCGGAGCGGTCTCGATCGCCGGGTCCCGCGGCCCTGGACGTGAGGAATCAACGCCTCCCGGACCGGAGGGCGCGTCGTTCGCGTCACCGGATTCTCCCGCGAGAGGTCGGGCGTCTTCGCGCGGGTCTCCGTCATCGGACGGCGGCGCGAGGATGGCGCTCACGACGAGGAAGACCAGCAGCGCCGCCGCGAGGAAGACCCCACCGGCGCGGGCGATCTTGAGTGCGGCGCGGCGTCTGGGCGTCGATTCCGCCCGGAGCCACGACCGCGCCGGCCGGCGGCTCGCACTGGGGCTCTGTCGATACGCGAGCTCTTCGCCGAGGAACTCGGCCACCTCCGACGCCGTCTGGAATCGGTTCGCGGGATCCTTCTCCATGAGCTTCTGAACGAACTGAGCGAGCCACTCCGGCTGCGCGCCGTTCACTCGAGCCAGGGGCGGCGGCGTCTCGTCGGTGACGCTCCTCAGGACTCCGTACACCGAAGCCGCCTGGAACGGCGGATGTCCCACCGCCATCGCGTAGATCGTGCTGCCGAGGCTGAAGAGATCCGTGCGCGCGTCGAGTGCCTCACCGCGAACTTGCTCGGGCGCCATGTACTGAGGCGTACCGGCGATGACGTCGCTCCGGGTTACGTGAGCTTCGTCGGCGACGCGGGCGAGGCCAAAGTCCGTCACGCGCACGCGCTCGACGCCCTGGTCGAGGAGGATGTTCTCCGGCTTGATGTCGCGGTGAATCACACCCTGTGCGTGCGCCGCTTCGAGGGCGCGCGCGACCTGAAGAGAGACGCGCACGATCTCGGTTGTGTCGAGCGGTCCTTCATCCTCGATACGTCGTCGAAGCGAAGCTCCCGAGACGAGCTCCATGACGATGTAGGGCACGCCGCGGTGCTCGTCGACCGAGTACACCGGTACGACGTGGTCGTGCGAGACGGCCGCGATCGCACGTCCCTCTCGTGCGAAGCGAGTCCGCGCGGAAGCGGTGCTCGACAGGTGTGGATGGAGGACCTTGATCGCAACGTAGCGATTGAGCCTTACGTCGAGGGCCTTCACGACGACGCCCGTTCCGCCGCAGCCGAGGACGCCGAGGACTTCGTAGCCGCCGAGTCGACCGAGCATCTTCGGGTCGTCGGTCGGTCCGAGCAGCGCGACGAGCTGCTGGACAGCGGCACTCGTCGATGGGTGGAGATCGCTTTCCGGATCGTCGGTGGCGAACGATACGTCACTCGTGTCGTTACCGCTGAGATGCTCCCGCACCTCGGCCCAGAGAGTCTCGTCGCCAGCGAGTCGCTCCAGTCGGTGCCGGCACTCCGCGCACACTTCGATGTGCCGCGTGAGCTCGGACTCCTTCTCGCTTGGAAGTCCTCGGTTGAGGATCTCGCGGAGTGATTGCGAATCCGGACACGTCTCTTGCGTCGACATCGAATGGGTCTCCCTATTGAACTCGGCGTGACCACCGCCCCGGTCGAGCGGAGCCGTGGAACAGAGTTACTCCTCGCCTTCGTCGTAGTGCTCGAAGCGCTCCCGAATGCGCGCGAGGACGCGGCACTTGGCGGTGTAGACTCGTCCGACGGTGCACTCGAGCTCGCGCGCGACGTCTTCGGCGGACCTTCCGTCGACTGCGGTCAGCCAAAACGCACGCCAAGTCTCGCCGTGAACCTCCTTCGCGGTCACCGCGGCCAGACGGCGGAACACTCGGCGTCGATACTCGAGCACGAACGCGGTCGCATCGGCGTCCGATCGAGCGGGCGCTGCGTCGAGCACGGCCGCCACGCGCGAGTCCGCGACGCCGACGATCTCGCGGGACCGTCGAGCGATCGTGTCGACAGCGAGGTTGCGCACGACGCGAAACAGCAGCCACGAAACCGCCCCTTCGCCGGATCGGGGTCCCAGTCGGCCACACGCTCGTGCACAGCAACCAAGACGTCCTGAACGACGTCGCGAGCGTCGGCGTCTTGGAGCCCCTTCCGGCGTGCACACGCGTAGATCGCACCCTCGTAGATCCGGAGAAACTCTGTCCAAGCGACGCCGTCGTCGCTCGATCCGAGTCGGATGAGAAGGCTGTAGCGAGTATCTTCAGGGAGCGTCATCGAACCCGAGCGAATCGGTGATTGGAGTGTTCCTACCAGGTTCTCCACGGGCCGGCCGGTTTCTTACACGAAATCTCGCCCGGGCCACCGAATCCGCGTCCGCACGCGGGTGGCGTTCGACGGTCTACTCTCGCGGTTCAAGGCCCTAAAGCCGGGTCGCTGTTTCCGATCGGTAGGCCCTCTCCGTCGACTTCATGAATCCGCAGCAAGGGACCCGATTCCAGAGATGCGGCCAGAAGACGCCGCGCGGGCGGTGGCGAGCGCGCAGCGGTTCCGACCGAGAGACCGGCCGCTTCTCGAGAGAGCCGCGCTCAACCGAGGTCCGCGCCGCGACGTCAACCGACGAGACGCGCGGCGAGGTCGTTGTCCCCTCCGATATCGGTGAGCCGGCGCTCGCGCCCCTCGAAGAGATACGTGAGCCGGCGGTGGTCTAGTCCGAGAAGGGAGAGAATCGTCGCGTGGAGATCGTGCACGTGCACGTGATCTTCGACCGCTCGAAAGCCGATCTCGTCGGTCGCTCCGATGACCTGACCTCCGCGAATCCCGCCACCCGCGAGCCACGTGGAGAATCCGTAGGGGCTGTGATCCCTACCTTTGTCCCCCTGCATCACCGGTGTCCGCCCAAACTCGCCCGCCCAAACGACGAGTGTGCTTTCGAGGAGGCCGCGCTGCGCCAGATCGGCGATGAGACCGGCGATCGGCCGATCGATGCGGCGCGCGTTTCCTGCGTGGTTCTTCGCACATTGACCGTGTCCGTCCCAGTCGGTGTTGATCAGCATGGTGTAGCGCACACCGCGTTCCATCATGCGCCGAGCGAGAAGGCACATTTTCCCGAAGCGATCGGTCGGGGACGCGCCGATTCCGTAGAGCGACTTCGTCGTCGCGCTTTCGCGCGAAAGATCCATCAGCTCCGGCGCCGCCGTCTGCATGCGATAGGCCAGCTCGTAGTTCGCGATGCGTGCTTCGAGGCGACTGTCTCCCGGGCGGTCGTCCCGGTGACGTCCGTTCCACCTCGCGAGTTGATCGAGCATCGCTCGCTGCTCACTCGCGCTGATCGACGATGGACGAGAAAGATCGCGAATTGGCGCTCCTTCGGTGCGCAGCACCGTCCCCTGGTACACCGCGGGAAGGAACCCCGAATGGTACATGACCTTTCCGCCGCGAAAGCCTCCGTCGCTCATCACCATGTAGGCCGGCAAGCTGTCGCTCTCCGAGCCTAGCCCGTAGGTCACCCACGCGCCGATGCTCGGATGCCCGAGAATGAGAGAGCCCGTCGTCATGTACGTGATCGCCGGACCGTGAATGAACGAATCGTGGTAGCACGATCGCACGACGGCGAGACGATCCGCGTGCCGCGCGAGCTCCGGAAAGAGGCTCGAGATCTCGAGGCCGGACTCGCCGTGACGCGAAAACGGGAACGGCGAGGCCATCAGCCGCCCATCGACGGCGCGCATGAACTGAAGCGAGAGATCGCCGGCGTCGAAGCTCGGAGGAAGCGGTTTCCCGTCGAGCTTCTCGAGAGCCGGTTTCGGATCGAAGGTCTCGAGCTGACTCGGGCCGCCCGTCATAAAGAAGAAGATCACCCGCTCCGCCTTCGCCGCGAAGTTGCGAGAGCGGGGCGCGAGCGGAGCAGTTTCGCGGTCCGGCTCGTGCGCTTCGACGCGCTCTCGCGCGAGCAGGTCGAGGAGCGGGATGCCGCCGAGTCCGAGCGCGGATCTCCGGAGAAAATCGCGCCGGTCGTGCGACGGGGCGAACCGTCCGCAGTGAGTCGTTTCGGTCGTTCTCATCGGTGGATCAGTCGATGTAGAGGAACTCGCTCAGGTTGAGGACGGTGAGACAAAACTTCGCGAGCGCCGCCGCCGTTCTCGGCGGCAGGGAATCGAGCCCCTTGGGCCGCGGACCGAGAGGTGCGCCGTCGCCGCTCGAAAGCCGGTCCAAAAACCGCGTCGCCTCCTCGAGCTCGCGCGAGTCGGGCGGCCGCGCGAGGGCGAGTCGAAACACGCGATCGATCCACACCTGCGGTTCTGCGCCCGTCTCGCGGACGACGCGCGCGGCGAGCTCTACGGCCTGACCGAGCGCCGCTCCATTGTTGAGGAGCCAGAGCGCCTGAGGCGCGACGGTCGAGACCTCGCGCCCCGCGCAGCTCACCGCGTTCACCGGCGCGTCGAACACCTCGAACAGCGGAAAGCGAAAGTTTCGGCGGACGATGATGTAGAGGCCGCGCCGCGTATGCTGCGCCGGGTCGGCCGAGGCGACCCAGTTCGATTTGTTCGTCATCTCCTCGGCAGCGAGCGGCGGCATGACGGGTCGCCCGCCGATTTCGCGGCTCAGCGTTCCCGCGACCGCGTGGATCGCGTCCCAGAGCGCCTCGCCTTCGAGGCGCCTCCGGTTCGTCCGCCAAAGCAGTCGATTCTCGGGATCGCTGCGCTCGTGAGCCTCGCTCCAGAAGCGACTCGATCGTCGGTACGTAGCTGAGGTCATGATCAATCGGTGCATGGCCTTCACGCTCGCACCGCGGTCGACGAACTCTGCCGCGAGCCAGTCGAGGAGCTTCAGATGGGAAGGGCGCGTCCCCATCGCACCGAAGTCGCTCGCGGTGGCGACGATCCCGCGTCCGAAGTGCCATTGCCAAATCCGGTTGGCCATCACGCGCCAAGTGAGCGGATGATCGGCTCGCGTCATCCACTTCGCCAACTCCGCGCGTCGACCGTACGGCCGGTCGGGTAGGGCGCGCTTCGTCCGCATTGGCGCCGCGAGAGCGGAAGGAAGCGCGGGCTCCGCGGGAGTTCGCGGATCTCCGAGGTCCCCCCGCGCGAGCACGCGGACTGCCGGGATGAGCGGCTCTCGAATCGGTCCGAGCACCGTCGCCGTCGGAATCTCCATGATTCCGTCGTAGCGAACACCCTGCGCATCGTTCGCCGGGAGACTCAGAACCGCGTTCGCGATCGCCTCGAGGAGCCTTCGTTGCTCCGACTCTTCCTCGGCGGTCCTCTCGCGACCAGCCGTCTTCGCCTCGAACACGCGATACGCGCGGCGAGCTTCGTCGACCGCGAGAATCCGGGGGTAGCTCTGCTTGAAGTCCGCGATTCCCATTCCGTGGACGATCGGGACGTCGATCTCGCGCGCGCTCGCGAACACCGCCTGAAGTGCGTAGTAGTCGCGCTGCGAGATCGGGTCGAACTTGTGATCGTGACAGCGTGCGCAGCCGAGAGTGAGCCCGAGAAAAGCCGAGCCGGTCGTGTCCACCCAGTCCGTGAGTCGCTCGAGCGCGAGCTTCCGCGCGTCCATATTGGACTCGTGGATCTGCGTCCCGAGCGCATACAGGCCCGTCCCGATTCGCGCCTCGAAGTGACGCGTCTTCTCGGGGTCGATCTCGTAGCTGCCCTCGAGCGCGAGGTCGTTCGGCCAGAGCTCGTCCGCGGCGATCTGCTGCTCGACGAAAAGGTCGTACGGCTTGTCGTCGTTGAACGATCGGACGACCCAGTCGCGGTAGCGCCAGGCGTTGCGAAAATAGATGTCGGTCTCGTACCCCCCGGTGTCGGCGTAGCGCGCGACATCGAGCCAGTGTCGCCCCCAGCGCTCGCCGTAGTGCTTCGATGCGAGGAGCTCGTCAATGAGCTTCTCCCACGCGTCGGGAGCGTCGTCTCGCGCGAACGCCTCGACGCGCTCCGGTGTAGGGGGAAGTCCGAGAAGATCGAACGATGCTCGCCGGATGAGCGTCCGGCGGTCGGCGGGCCCGGCCCGTCGCAGGCCCGCGGCTTCGAGCCGCTCGTGAACGAACGCGTCTATCGCATGGACGTCCGAGCTCGCCTCGGTCACTCCGTACTTTCGCACGAGTCCCGCTTCGACTCCCTCGCGGGTCCGTCCGTCGATCGCGGTGTCGAACACGAGAACTTCCATCAGCTCTCCCGCGAACGACCCGACCTGCGGAAACGCACGTCCGAGAAAGATCCCCCAATCCGCACGCGCTCGAATCTCGGGGACCGCCTTCGAACCGAGGATCGGACCGAGATCCGCACCGTTCACGAACATCCGCGTCGCGCTCGCCATCGGCCCAGGTTCCTTGACGATCGTGACAACGCAGACGCGATCGAAGAGTCGGCGAGCTGAGGCGTAGTCCGCGTCGCCGTTGTGCCCCCAACCGCCGCTGTGGAGAAGGCGGGAGTCGTCCCGGCGGATTTCGATCATCCCGGCGAGCGGGCGTCCCGGGTTCGCCGGTGCGGCGGGATCGCCGATTCCGAGGACGATGCCGGTGGGTGTATCGGCGGGCAACGGTTCGAGGCGTCCGACGATCATCAGGGTGTACGCCGCGTCACCGGCGATCGGCGGCGCTCGGGTCGCGGGAGCTCCGAGGCCGTTGCCCGAACGAAACCGAACCGTCGCGTGGGCGCGCGGCTCGCGTTTCATGAGCCGCGGCGGAGTTCCCACCCGATCTCCAAATCTCTTCCACGTGGGGACGAGATCCCGTCCGTGACCGCTCTCGTCCTTCCACGCGCGTACGGGAGAGTCGTGAGCGCCGTCGAGAGTCTCCGCGCGATACCAAGCCGCGAGTGAGGAGACATCGCCCGGCGCGATCGACGGCGTCCCCTCGAGCGGGACGACTCGTTCTCGGCCCGGCACAGTCGGTCGCGCGAGGGGCTGAAACGACCAGAAGCGCTCGCTCTCGGAGAGTTCCTCGCGCGATGCATCGCCCTCGCCGGCGAACGCGCCGCTCAGCGAACACACGAGAGCGAAACCGATAGAGCCGAGGCGCATAGCGAGTACCCGCGGGGACCGCGCGAAGGACGAGACGGACACGATTCTATCCGAAAACGCGACCGATCCGGCAGATCACGCGACGCGTCCCCCACCCGAACGGATCATGCGTTCAGGTCGTTTGCCGCCCGCGGCGCGACGGCGCAAGAGAGACGACCGACCCGTTCGATCTAGACTCGGCCCTAACGTCGGCGAGGCCCGCGGGCCGAGAGCTTCCTTCGGTTCGTTTCCGTCTGCGAACCAGACCGTTTCTGTCGCAAGAAACTTGTTCACCGGCTAGAATGCTCCGGTGCGCACCGGGAACGCCGAGTTGTTCACTCCGCGACCCGAACCCAACACTTCACGCGAAACGAGGCCTCTCCATGCCCCCCACCCGCCGCGCGTTCCTGAAGACGATCGCTCCCGCCGCCGTCCCGTTCATCGTCCCCGGAATCGCCAGCGGATTCCCCGTGAACAGTAAGGTGCGACACGCCGCGGTCGGTTGCGCCGGAATGGGCGGTCACGATCTCGGCAAGATCGCGAGCAGTCCACACTGCGAGATCGTCGCGCTTTGCGATATCGACGACCACCACCTCGAGGGAGCGGCTCGCAAGCATCCGAAGGCACGTCGCTTCAACGACTACCGCGTCATGTTCGATCGCGCGCAGAAGGAGATCGACTCCTGCCACGTGACGATTCCCGATCACATGCACGCCCCCGTCGCGCTGACGGCGATCGCACTCAAGAAGCACGTTTACTGTCAGAAGCCGCTCACGCACGAACTTCTCGAGGCGCGCGTCCTCCGGCTCGCCGCGGAGAAAGCCGGCGTCGTCACGCAGATGGGCACGCAGATCCACTCGCATTCGGCGTACCGAACGGGCGTGCACCTGATACGAAGCGGTGCCATCGGAAAGGTCCGTGCCGTTCACACCTGGGCCGATCGCGCGTGGTCGAACAACGGTCGTCCGACACCCGCGACTCCGCCGGGTCACGTCCACTGGGATCTCTGGCTCGGTGTCGCTCCCGAGCGTCCGTGGGGACCTAAGGCCTACCATCCGAAGTCTTGGTGGAGCTGGATCGATTTCGGCACCGGCAATCTCGGGGACATGGGCTGTCATCTCCTGGACCCGGTCGTGAGCGCGATCGAGATCGACGCTCCGACGCGCGTCCGCGCGGAGTGTCGCGCGCCGGAGCGAGAGACGTGGCCGAACGCGGGGCAAGTCCACTACGAGTTTCCGGGGACGCGCTTCACGACGGATCCCGTCACGCTCACCTGGTACGACGGGGGCTACGGGAAGGGCTACCATCCGCCGCACTACCTCACCGGTCTCAAGCCGGACGAGAAGCTCCCGGGCCAAGGCTCGATCTTCATCGGAGAGAAGGGGACGCTTCTTCTTCCGCACTGGAGCACGCCACGTCTCCTTCCGAGCGAGACGTACGCCAGCTTTCGCTTCGAATCCCTCCCGAGTCTCGATCACTGGCACTCGTTTATCGACGCGTGTCGAGGCGAAGGAAAGACGACGGCGAACTTCACCTACGCCGGGCCGGTCACCGAGACCGTCCTCCTCGGCAACCTGGCCAAGCGTTTCCCCTCGCAGACACTTCTTTGGGATGCGAAGTCGATGCGAGTGAAGAACTTCGCTCCGGCGAACGAGTTCACATCGCGAGAGTACCGGAAGGGCTGGGAGATGGCAGCGCTCGCTGACTTCAAGCCCGCCGACTGACGCGGAAGCGAATTTCGACGCGCTCGAGGTAGGGTTTTCCTGTCGACCTCGAGGAGTCGAGCGCCGGAGCGACGCTTGTTCGCCCCGGCGCTCGTCACTACGATGCGGTCATGGTGAGCTCGCCGCGCGCGGAGACGCAGGGAAACGTTCTCGCGAGACGCTACGTCATCCAGCGGAAGCTGGGGACCGGCAGTCTCGGGACGGTCTATCTCGCGCACGATGAGGAGACGGGCCGCCGCGTCGCCCTCAAAACCCTGCGCACCGATCGCGGTTACCGAAGGGCGATCGAAGATCTTCGCGCAGAGTTTCGAACGATCGCCGGGATCGAGCACCCGCGCATCGCCCGGGCCTTCGACTTCGGCTATCTGCGCGAAGACGAGTCGGCTCCCGGGATCCCCTATTACACGCGCGAGTTCGTGGAAGGGACCCCGCTCCCGGGAGGACCGCCGGGCGAGGTCGCTCCCGCGGAGTATCTCCGCCCGATCCTCGATCTTCTCGAAGCCCTCGAGTATCTTCACGCGAGCGGTCTCACCCACCGCGATCTCCACGCCGGCAATCTCATTGTCGGAGATGATCCCGCACGCGGGGCGACACTCATCGATCTCGGCTTCATGGAATCGCCAGCGAGCGGCGCGGGTCGAGCGAGCACCACGCAGACGCTCGGCGTCCCGCCCGCGATTCTGCGAGCCACCGAAGCCGGACGGGCGTCCGCGGCGATCGACATTTTCATGGCCGGCCGCCTCCTTCACTACCGGCTGACCGGACAGACGAGTGGTGAGATCCGTCTTCCGCCCGAGATTCCGGGCTGGGGTGCGCGACGCACTCTCGAGCTCGAGCGCATCGCCACGAAGGCGGCTCCCCCCGATCCGGAACGGCAGTTTCGCTCCGCGACCGAGTTTCGGCGCGCTCTCGCCGACGCGCTCGGCGAGGAAACTCCCGAAGTGACGACCGAGCCGACCGGAGCACTCGTCGGCCGGGACCTGGAAATCGAACGCATCGATCGAATCCTGAATGAGTTCGCGCGCGGCCGCTCCGGCGTAGCGTGGATCTCGGGCCGCCCCGGCGGGGGGCGGTCGCGGCTTCTCCGGGAGATGCGCCTGCGAACGCAACTCGCGGGCTTCGCTACGATCGACGTGACCTTCGTGCGGGGGAGCGGACCGCAGCCCGCACTCGAGCGAGCGCTTCGCGAAGCGAAGTCGAGCCCGGCACCCGCGAGAGAGTGGCTCGGCGCGCTCGACGTTCGCCACGGCGGAACGCGAGCGGAACGAGCCGAGCGCGCCGCACGCGCGTACTTCAGCGAATCCGGTGCTCCGCTCGTCCTTCTCCTCGACGACTTCGACATCGCCGACAATGACAGCCGCGCGCTCGTTCTCGCGCTCGCAGAGACGATCGCTCTCGAACGGAAGAGCGAGGAAGCGCCCCGCCGGCCGATCTGTCTCGGCGTGGTGACGAGCGATGACGGCACCGAGCTTCCGGCCGAGTTCCTCGTTCCACTCCGGCCGCTCACGAAACGTGCGCAAGCCGAATTGTTTTCCTCCCTCTTGAGTCCTCTCACGGCACCACCGAAATTCGTCGCGCGCGTGATCGATTGCACCCGAGGTTCACCGCTGCGCATCCGCCAAGTCAGCGCCGCGCTCCGAGCGACCTGGGGTCCACACGGCGCGATTCCAGCCGGCGCCGAGCTCCCGACCTTTCCCGGGGGGGACGAGGCGATCGATGTACCGACGGCGATTCTCGAAAACGCGGAATCGAGAGCGATGCTGAGCGCGCTCGCGATCATCGATCGCCCCGCGCGCCGAGCCGAAGTGATGGCTGCCGCGCAGCTCGACGCGCGATCGTCCCGGCGAGCCGCGGCGCATCTCCGGAGCGCTGAGCTTCTCATCGCCTCTCGTCGAGGCGGCACACAATCGTTCCGGCTGAGCTCGCGCGCCATCGTCGAGTTCGCTCTCCGCTCGCTCGATGACGGGACCGCGCGCACAATGCACGCGCGCCTCGCGAGTTTCCTCCAGCGCGAGGGACGCGCCGACGCCCGATCCGCCGCAGACCGCGCGCGCCATCTGATCGGCGCAGGACGTCAGCGCGAGGGCGCTGAGCTCGCGCTGCGCGCGGCCGAGCAACTCCGTCACGGGGGTTACTTCGAAGCGGCACGGTCCGTTCTCGAGTGCGCGCTTGGCGGGGAACGGTCGAAAAAGCGTCGACTCACGCTCGTCGAATCTCTGAGCCGGATCCTCGAAGAACTCGGCGACCACGAAGACGGAATCGCGCTCGTCGAGCCCGTCTTTGCGGCGATCGAACGCGAGCGGGCGGCATCGGGGTCTCGATCGGAGGCGCGCGGTCAGCGGTCTCGCGACGCGGTGCGCATCCGGCGCCTTCTCGGGGTCCACTATCACCGCGCGGGGCGCACCTCGGACGCCCTCCGCGTCTTCGAGGAAGCCGCGGCGTACGCCCGCCCGTCGCGCGACGTCGAGGATCTCGTGTTCGTCGACTCGGAGCTAGCCGAGCTCTACACCTACCGCGGCGAGTACGGCTCCGCCGAGGAGGCGTGTACGCGAGGCCTCGAGCGTCTCGGCGGTCTGCAGACGACGCCGTTTCGGCAGCGCATGGAAGTCATCCTGCGCGCGACGCAGGGACATCTCGAACTGCGGAGGCTGAATCTCGGACCGGCGCGAGACTCACTGAACGCCGCCTTGACGATTGCGGGCACACACGGCACGCCGGCGCTCGAAGCGGTCATCCTCAACAATCTCGGGATCGTCGAGCGACAGTCGAATCGTTTCGGCGTCGCCGTCCGGTGCTTTCGCCGCGCGGAGCGTCTCCTCACGCGCGCCCGTGAGGGGCGGTCCGTCATCAAGATCGCGTGCAACCTCGCGCTGATCGCAGCACATCGGGGAGACCGCGACGAAGCGAGGAGTCAGCTCGCACGGGCGCTCGAACTGCTCCGGCTTCATCCTGGCCAGCGCCTCGAGTTTTTCGTGGGGTACACCGAGGGAATCGTCGCGCAGCTCACGGGCGATTCGCGTGCGGCGATTCCCGCGCTCGAGGCCGCCCTAGCGCTCGGGCGCTCGCTCGGCGACGCGCATCTCGTGTCGTTCGGTGAGGTCGCACTCGCAGAGGCGCTCCTGTTCTCAGGTCGCTACACGGAGGCGAAAGCTCGTCTGGGACGCGCTCGTCGAATCAAGAGTGGACGAGGCGGAGCTCTCCTCGAGCGCATGATCGCTGCGCGGAGGTATCTCCTCGATTCGCTCCTCGGCGCCGACCGAGCGAGGGCGCGGAGTCGAGCGCTACTCCTGAGCGTCGAGCGCACCGACGCAGAGCTACCCGAGACGTGGAACGATCTCTTCGTCGCGCTGGGAGAACGCACCGGCGGCGCTGGCGACGACGCTTCACTCGCCCCGCCGATTCACGCGATCGCGCAGCGGTTTCGCACGCTCAAGATTCCGGCCGGCGTCGCGCTCGCCTCTTCAGTCGCGCTGCTCGACGACGCGGCACGAACGAACGCGCGGACCGGACGACGAGCGAGCCGACGGTCGGAGAGTCCCGCGAGGACGAGTCACGACGTCGCCGCCGTCGCGGAACCGCTCGCCGCGGCAGCCGCTCAATTCCGCCGCGGATCCGATTCTGCTCGCGAGCTCCTCCAGTGCGCGGCCGACGCGATCGTCGGAAGACCGTTTCTGGAGCTCGACCTCTGGATCGAAGTACTTCGGGGACACCTAGCGTTTCGCGACGGCGATCTCGGCGGCGCGAGGAGACACCTTCACCGTGCCCGACACACGCATGAAGTGCTCACCCGGTTCGTCCCCGCTCGTTCGCGCGAGGCCTTCGAGAGGCTGCGACGGTTCGACCTACTGCGGGACCTCGACGCCCGGGTCAGGCGCGTTCCGGCGGTCGTCCCGAGTACCCGACGCGCGGTCGGCGCAGGCGAGTACCACGGAATGGTCGGGCGCTCCGAGCCGATGGCTGAAGTCTTCCGCTGGATCGAGCGCCTCCGCGACCAAGTCGTCCCGGTGCTCATCCGCGGCGAGACCGGAACCGGGAAGGAGCTCGCCGCGCGGGCGATCCACGCTTCGAGCCCCCACCGGGGTGGATCGTTCCTCGCGCTTCATTGCGGATCGATCCCGGATGAGTTGTTCGAAGCCGAGCTCTGCGGCTACGAGGCCGGGGCCTTCACCGGCGCGGAGACCGCTTCGCCGGGGCTGCTCGAAGAGCTCTGCGACGGGACAATCCTCCTCGACGACGTCGACGCACTGAGTCCCGGCGCGCAAGCAAAGCTCCTTCGCATCATCGACGCGAAGTCCATCCGCCGACTGGGAGGCGTCGAGCTTCGACCGCTCGAGGTCCGCATCCTCGCATCGACGAGTGGAGATCTCGAAGCGGCGATCGACCGGGAAACGTTCCGGCGCGATCTCTACCATCGACTGCGAGTCGTCGAGCTCGAGCTACCCCCTCTGCGTCACCGGCGCGGCGACATCGCCGATTTGGCGCGCCATTTCCTCGCCCGACACTCGGCGCGAATGGATCGACCGAATCCGTCACTCGACGAGGAATGCGCAGCGGTCCTCCGCGAGCACGCGTGGCCGGGAAACGTGCGCGAGCTCGAGACGATCATCGTTCGCGCGCTCGTCGTTCAGACGCCGGGACGGAGTCTTCGCCCCGAAGTCTTCTCCGCCCTCATCGGCGAGTCTCGCGCCGCCGTCCACGGGGAAAACGAGTCCTCTCGCGAGCGCTTCGTACGGTCGGCCATTCGCGCCGGACGGAGCCTCAAGGATTTGCGTCGCGACCTCGAGGCCTCGTACGTCACTGAGCTCTTTCGCGAGCTCGACGGAGATGTCGAACGCATGATGGAGACGCTCGGCGTCAAGAAGACGCAACTCTACGATCTCTTCCGGAGAACGGGGGTCGACGTCAAATCGCTCCGGGAAGAATCGTAGCGAACTCCCATCGCGAACGACTTCCGCGACTCGGCGACACCGGTGCCGCCGATCGATTCACCGAAATCGCCCGCCCGCCTCTTGGGGGCGGACGGGCGATTCTCGACTCAGCGCGAAACCGCGCCGCACGGCGGGAGGAAATCGGGCCTCGGATCCCGCCCCTTCGCTGGGTACGGCGCGGGCAGCGTCGGGCCGTTCGTGAAGAGGAAATTGAGAGTGTAGAGCGCGTCCGAAACGTCGATTCCGCCGGAATCGTTCGCGTCCGCCGCGTCGGGGCAGGCGAGCTCGACCGTCTCACCTTCGGCGAAGAGGAACATCAGAGTGCGCAGTGGATCCGCGATGTTCACAGCGTCATCGCGGTTGGAATCGCCGCGCACGAAAAACGAGATGTCACCGTCGACGGCGACATTGAGAACTCCGGGATTCGTCGCGGGAAGAATCGTCGCGAGTCGACTTTCACCCTGGTACGTGAGCTCGTTCCGGAGCCCGAACGACCCGAAGCCGTCGCCGTCCGGTCCGTCCTTCGGCGTCACGGTGATCTTCGTCCCCGGTGTCGCGTCACCCGATACGAGCGCGCGGATGCTTCCCACGAGCACTTCGGCATCGCTCGATTCGATCGCGAACTCGCTCGGAAACGCGATGTGACCGACGACTCCGACCGTAAAGAAGCCCTCGCTCGGGAACGAACTGAGGGCGTTGAACATCGGCCCGGTGTCAGAATAGACGAAGGTCGACGTTCCGTGTCCGTCGCGATAGACGATGGTGAACGTTTTCCCGAAATACTGCTCGAACCAAGATCCAGCGAAGTCTAGCGATTCCATTCCACTCTCGATCTGAAGAACCGTCGGATCGTACTCCACCACGAGCTGCAGCCCCGACACGGGAACGGAAGCGCGGATGTAGATCGGGATCTCCACGACCTCGCCCGGTGCCGCGTCGACATCGCCGAGTCGAATCGTGTCGTCGGTCGACATCGGAGGAATGACTTCATACCGCTCGCAGTCGAGAAGATCGTCGTTCGTCGGATCCCCACCGGGTGCCGGAAAGGGCTCCGGAGGAGTCACGAATGGGATGGGGGTCTGACCGAAGCTCGAATGAAAGAACATGATGAGAAGATTGACGGAGTCACTGATGTTCACTACTCCGTCGTCGTTGACATCGGCGGCGTCGAGGCACGTCGGAAGCCCCGCGCTTTCGAAGAGCGCCCGCTCGAGCTGGATCATGTCCGCGACGGAGAGGGTTCCGTCGGTGTTGACATCGCCGCGGAGAAAGTCGTCCGCGCGGACGGTGACGAGAGCGCCGGCGACGACGATGCCGGTGACGAGGAGATTCATCGCTCGGTTCATGGGTTCCTCCCTGGAGAATTTCGTTCGCGAATCCGAAACCACGATCGGCAGCACGAAGGAAGCAAACGCGAGACCGCGAAGGGACGATCTCCCCTGGGCCGAATCATAAGCACCTGCCGGGAGGGCACTTCGGGTCTTGACGGAACATGCGCGACGCGCGAGCTAGAGGCTCTCGTGTAAATCGCGATTGACGCGACAGGGGATCGAGTTCGGATTCCCCGAACTCAATCGTCGAGCGCGCGGTCGGTCCGCTCGATCGACTCCACCGCCTCGCGAAGGCGCCTCTCGTCCATCTCGACGAGGTGGGAGCGCTCGGGAAAACGACCCTCTTCAACGTCGGCGACGTACTCGGAAAACGCGGCGATCCGCTCGCGCTGAAGGCGACGGTGCTCTTCGAGAAAGTTCCGGTACGCCTTCGCGTGCCGCGGGAGACGCTCGTCGTAGTCGCCGAGGATGTCGTCGGAGAAGAGGAACTGAGTGTCACAGCCCGTTCCCGAGCCGAGCGACATCAAGATCATCGAGGTTTTCGACGAAAGGTAGCGCGCGAGATTGTGCGGCACGACTTCGAGCTCCGCGGCGTAGGCTCCAGCGCTCTCGAGGCTCTTCATTTGACGATAGAGGCGTGTAGCCTCCTCGACGGTCTTCCCGATCGCACGGTAGCCCGTCCACGTCACGTGACGCGGAACCATACCGAGGTGCCCGACGACCGGAATCCCCTCGCGCGCCATCCCCTCGATGATGTACGGACTCGCTGAGCAGTAGACGGAGCTCGCGCCGATCTCGAGCGCGCGGAATGCGACGCGGATCGCTTCCTCGCGGCTCGCGAGCCCGTGGGGCGTCGCGCCGGAGATGAAGCTGTTCGGCGCCGCAGCGACGAGCGACGGCAGTCTCGCCTGCGCAGCGGGCGAATCGAAGCTGCAGCTCATGAGGTCGACGCCCGCCGCCTCCGCCGCGGCGGCCTCGTCCGCCGACTTCACGTGAATGTGTGTTAGGCAGCGCTTCCCCTTGAGCTGACGAAGATCGTAGACGGTGTACTTCTTTCTCGGACGGAGCATCGCAGCCTACTGGTGCTTCAGGCGGAGATTGCGAAACTCGAGACGGCCGTGCTCCGCCTGGATTCCGACGTGTCCGGTGCGATTCTTAATGTTCCATGCGCGCGAGACGACCGCTCCGTTCAGCTTGACGCTCAAGTCAGCGCCCGAGCAGACGATTTCGTAGGAATTCCACTCGCCAACGCCGCGATACGCCCGCCGAATCGCTTCGCGGTCGAACTCGTGATGCTCGTCGGTGAAGTCGGGGCCGCCGTACGGGATCATGCTCGCGATCGGGCGCTCGCCGTCGAGATCGTCGAAGCACTGGACTTGATAGCCGTTGTCGGGCCAGCCGTTCTCGTCGTCCTTGCTGGTCGCTCCGGTGCGGACGAAGATGCCGCTGTTCGCCCCCTCTTCGAGAAGTCGGACGTCGAAGCGGAGGACAAAATCGCCGTACTCGTCTTTCGAACGAAGCCATCCGGTCCCGCGGTCCACGAAGAGGAATCCGTCCCGAACGCTGAACTTCGCTCCGTTCACCGTCTCCCAGCCGTCCAGGTCGCGACCGTTGAATAGCGACTCGAATCCGTCTTCGCGGGCACCTGGACAGCAGCAACCCGCGATGACAGGAAGCACGGCGACAACGAAGACAGAGCGGATGGATGGAGACATGCGTTTTCTCCCGAGTCTCGTCGACCTGGGTCGTGACCGTGCACCGTGAACTGTGACCCCCGGCGTCGACGGATGGCCGGAGCTGCGCGGCAGGACGACGATTCCGTCAACCGCCCGCGCGTCTCTCGGTTTCTTCGCCGGCGCCGGTCGACCTCGCCCCTCGATCTCTTCACTTGCCAATCTATCTCTCCTTCGTCTTCCTTCGCGCTCGTCGCGTCCTACGTGTGAATCTCTTCTGAGACACCTCGAGTTCGAGGCGCGCGCCCGTTACTCAAACACCGACTGATCGAGCACGATCCGGTAGACCATACCCTGGTCGTACCCGCAGAAGTAGATCTCTCCTTCGCGGTCGACGGCGAACGTCGTGATGCGGTCGGGTGCCGTTCCGATCTGCCGGATCTTCTCGAGCTTTCGATCCTTCGCCCGGAGACCCCACATCCGCTTCGACTCGTAATCGCCGAAGATGTAGACACCGTCGTAGGTCGAACTCCGTTTGCCTCGGTAGACGTAGCCGCCGGTCACGGAAGCGCCGTGCTTCCTTCCGAGCGCGACCACCGGGGGTACGTGACTCGCGCCCGCGGCTTTGTAGCGGTCGGAAAACGGCAAGAAACCTTCGTAGACGTTCCAGCCGTGGTTCTCGCCGGCGCGCGCAACGGTGATCTCCTCGAATCGCACCTGGCCGACATCCCCGACCCAGAGGTCACCCGTTCTTGCGTCCCAGCTGAACCGCCACGCCTGGCGAAACCCGAACGCCCAGATCTCCTGCCGGACGCGTGGATCCGTGTGACCGTAGAACGGGTTCGACCGCGGAATCGCGTAGGCGAGACCCGAGTCGCGCCCGTCGACATCGATCCGCAGCACCGCGCCGAGGAGGTGATGGAGGCTCTGCCCGTGTCCGTCCGGATCCTCCTGGGGCCCGCCGTCGCCCGTCCCGACGTAGAGAAAACCGTCCGGGCCGAAGCCCGCCATCCCGCCCGTGTGGAGATCGGTCCACTGCTCGATGTGAAGAAGTCGGCGCGACGGCGCTCCCGCGTCGCGGCGCAGGTCCTCCGTCGCTCGACGCTCGACGATCACCGTCCCGAACGCTCCGTCTTCGAGAACGTGATGGTTGAGAAAGTAGCGACGGTTTTCGGTGAATTGCGGGTGAAAGGCGAGCCCCATCAGCCCTTTGTGCTCGCCCGTGCACGCGTCCGCACTGAGATCGGCGAAGAGCGTCTTCACCGCGACGGCCCCATGCTTTTCGAGAAGCCAGATCTTCGCCGGATCGTTCTCGACGACGACGAACGTGTCCTCGATGCCCGGTACGGGCGCGAACCAGATCGGGTGTCGAAACCGGAGACTCTCGCCATGGAAAGGCTCGATGTGAATCGGCCGCTCCACCCACGGAATGTCATCCGGCGTCCCCGCCTTCGCGTGCGGGGCGACCTCCGGACTCTTCAAGGTCTCGAGGTAGGCGAGGAGATCGGCGAACTCCGACTTCGAGAACGACGCGTGAAGATCCTTCGGCATGAGTGAAAGCGGACTGTTCTTCTCCTCCGCGACATCGTCCTTCGCGATCCTTCGCGTCGTGCCATCGACGAGAAAGAGTTCCACGGAGTCGTCGGCGCGAGACTTGACGATTCCGGTGATCGCTTCGCCGGCGGTCGTGACGAACTCCTTCGCCGCGTAGCCCGCGAGGATCGATTTGCTCGGGGCGAGAATCGCTTCGATGAGCCCGGCCCGCGCGTGCTTGTCCGCCATTCCGACGAGATCGGGGCCCGCTTTCCTCTCGCCGCTTCCGACGGTGTGGCAGCGGACGCAGCCGACGATCTCGCGCTCGTAGACGACCTTACCGCGCTGCGCGTCTCCGACGACCGCTAGAGCATGAGCGCGGTACGGATTCGGGTCCGGGACTTCGTCGGCGACGATCGTCGCACCGCACGCGCACAACACTGCGAGGAGAGTAGACTGCATCCGGGATGCTCGAGACGGAGTCATGGCGGGTGGGCTCGGGAGAACACGAACGGGCCGTGCGCGGCGTTCGACTCGAAGCACCTATTTGAACGGACGGCTAAGTGAGTAGCTTGTCGATCACGACGCCGGCGACGTCCGTCAGCCGGTCCTCGCGCCCGCTGTGAAAGAAAGTGAGGCGTTCGTGATCGAGCCCGAGGAGGTGAAGGATCGTCGCGTGGATATCGTGGACGTGCGCGTGATCTCGGATGGCGTGGAGGCCGAAGTCATCGGTCTCGCCGATCACTTGGCCGCCCTTCACACCTCCTCCGGCAAACCACATCGTAAACCCGAAGGGGTTGTGGTCGCGACCGTCGCCCTTCTCCGATTGCGGTGTTCGACCGAACTCTCCTCCCCAAACAACGAGCGTCTCTTCGAGAAGGCCTCGCTGTTTGAGGTCTTTGAGGAGGCCCGCGATCGGCCGATCGCACGAGCGGCAGCGCTCGGTGTGGTTCTTCTCGATCTTCGAGTGCGCGTCCCACTTGCTTCCCGAACCGTTGTAGAGCTGAACGAACCGCACGCCGCGCTCGACGAGCCGACGCGCGAGGAGGCACATGCGGCCGTAGGTCGCAGTGGGCTTGTCGTCGAGTCCGTAGAGGTCGCGAGTCGCTTGCGACTCGCTCGAGATGTCGACGGCCTCCGGCGCCGCGGATTGCATCCGATACGCGAGCTCGTAGCTCGCGATCCGCGCTTCGAGCTCAGAGACCTCACCGCGCCTCGCCGCGTGAATGCGATTGAGCTCGGCGATGAAGTCGAGCTCGCGACGCTGCTGGGTCGCTCCGACTCTCTTTTGCTGCGCGAGGTTGAGGATCGGCGCGCGCCCTTCGCGAAACTGCGTCCCCTGGTAGGTCGCGGGCATGTAACCCGTGCCCCAGTTCCGCGGTCCGCCGGGGGGCTCCGCGCCCGAATCGAGGAGAACGACAAATGCGGGGAGGCTGTCGCTCTCCGTGCCGAGCCCGTACGACGTCCACGCGCCGAGGCTCGGGCGTCCGGCCTCGATCGAGCCCGTGTTCATCTGGCAGACACCGCGAACGTGAAGGAGCCCATCGGCCTGACACGAGCGGAGGACGGCGATGTCGTCGATGCACTCGCCGACGTGAGGCATCCAGTCGGAGACCGGGATTCCACTTTCGCCGCAGAGCTTCCACTTGCGCGCGCTCGCGAGAATCGGGCTGTCCGTCTCGCCCATCGGGAGATACGGACGCCGAATGTGCTTCGGGAGCTGCGAGCCGGCGTAACGATTGACGGCGGGTTTCGGATCGAACGTATCGATGTGGCTCGGCCCGCCGTCCATGAAGAGGAAGATCACGCGCTTTGCCCGAGCCTCGTGATGCGTGCGACGAGGCGCGAACGGCGACTCGGCGTCCGCGCCAATCGCTTCGCTCGCGAGGAGATGCGAGAGCGCGACCGCGCCAAAGCCACCCCCGGCACGAGCGAGAAAATCGCGCCGCGTCCCTGCGAGCTCGGCGTGCGGGAATCGTGGCTCACTTGCGTTCATCGAAACTCGCCCGTCCTCAATCGACGTAGATGAATTCGTTCGTGTTCCACAGCGCGTGGCAGAGATCGACGACCGCCGCGCCGAGCTCCTCCGGAATTCCCTCCGGGGCCGTTCGCGGAGTCGCGATCAACTCGCCGCGCGCTTTCCTCTCCGCGACGACGATCGCCTGTTCTTCGAGAAACGTCCGAGTCGCACGCGCTTCGGCGTCGCTCGGGCGTCTCCCGAACGCGAGCTCGTACGCCCGCGTGATCAACGCCTCTCGATCGGCGCCGGCTTCGCGAAGAAGCCGTCCGGCGAACGTTTCCGCGCGTTCGAGAAACCAGCCGTCGTTGAGGAGCATGAGTGCCTGTGTGGGCGTCGTCGTCTCCGCTCTCTCCGCGCACGAACCGTGGTTGTCCGGCAGGTCGAACGTCTTGAGGAGCGGCAGGTGCATGTTTCGCTTCACGACGAGATAGACCGATCGGCGCGCCTGGGCGAGCGGATCTGCGGTCGGTTTCCACGCGTAGCGATCGCTGATCCCGGGCGGCAGCAGCGGAAAGACGCTCGCTCCGAACATACGCGAGTTCAGCTCACCGCTTCCCGCGAGGATCGAGTCGCGGAGCACCTCGGCTTCGACGCGCCGCACGCTCATCCGCCAGAGGAGTCGGTTCTCGGGATCGATTTCGCGACCTCGTTCGACGAGCTCGCCGCCGACGACCGACGCCTGACGATACAGGCTCGACGTGAGGACGAGCCGGTGCATTTCCTTCACGCTCCAGCCGCGACGGACGAACTCGCTCGCGAGCCAATCGAGGAGCTCAGGATGCGACGGTGGTTCCGCTTGGAATCCGAAATCGCTCGGAGTTGCGACGATCCCGCGTCCGAAGTGGTGCTGCCAGATGCGGTTCACCATGACGCGTGCGGTGAGGGGATTCACGGGATCCGTAAGCCACTCGACGAGCGCGGTGCGCCCCTCACCCCGGCGGTCGCTCGTCGCCGACTCCGCCGCGCGGAGCACCTTGAACACGGCCGGACGAATCGTTTCGCTGTCGTGCTCGCTCCCCGGGATGCGGACCGAGGGCGCCGCGCCGTCGAGAGTCTTCACACCGCGCGCGAGCGGCGGCGACTTCGGTCGGATGGCATCGAATTCCTTCAGTTTCGCCTCGATGACCTTCCACTTCGTCTTCGCTTCCTTCGGCATGCTGCCGAGCATTTCCTTTTCGTTCGGCTTCAGCTCCGCGCCGCCGAGCATCATGATCTGCCGCTCGAGCACGGATCGCTTCGACGGTTCGAGGGCGGCGATCTCCTGAACACGCATCGGGAACTTGCGCGATTTCTTGATCGCGACCTTGCGCCAGAACGGTGCCTCGAGCGCGCGTTTCTCGGCGCGGAGGTCCTTGGTGGCTCCTTCCCAGCGCGTGAGCTGCTCGCGGTATCGCGCGAGCGACTGAGGCGACCCGACGAGCACGTCGTCGCGAGGAGCCATCGCGGCGAAGTACGCCTGGAGACCGTAATAGTCGCGCTGCGAAATCGGATCGAACTTGTGATCGTGACAGCGCGCACAGGCGACGGTGAGCCCGAGAAACACGCTGCCGGTAACGTCGGTGACGTCGTTCAGGACCACCTGCCACATGTCGGGGAGCGTGCGTCCGTTGTCCTCGTACGGCCAGTGACGCAGATACCCCGTCGCGACGAGCGCACTCGAATCGCTCGGAGCGATCTCATCCCCGGCGATCTGCTCCGCGGCGAAGCGATCGTACGGCTTATCTTCGTTGAACGCGCGGATCACCCAATCGCGGTAGTGCCAGACACCCGGACGAAACCGATCGGACTTGTACCCGTCGCTCTCGGCGAAGCGAACGAGATCGAGCCAGTGTCTCGCCCACCTCTCGCCGTACCGAGGAGAGGCGAGAAGGCGCTCGACGAGGCGCTCGTACGCGTCCGGGGCGTCGTCGGCGACAAACGCGTCGATTTCCTCGGGAGTCGGCGGCAATCCGTGCAGATCGAGCGTCGCCCGCCGGATCAGTGTGCGGCGATTCGCATCCGGAGCGAGCGCGAGCCCGCTCTCGGCCGAACGACGGAGAGCAAACGCGTCGATCGGGTTTCGCACGCGGGGCGAGTCGACGGACGGAACGTCCGGACGCTCGACGGGCTGGTGGGACCAGTGCTTCGAGCGTTTGGGCGAAGACGGGTCCGCGTAGGCGGCGCCCACCGAGACGACGAAGCAGACAACGAACCACGGCCGAACCCTCGGGGTGTTCACGATCGAGCACCTCGCGCGTTGAACTTCTGGGATCTCGGCTCTTCGCATCCCCTCGGAGCGGTGAGCCGGACGGCTCTCAGGATACCGCAAATCGGAGGCGGAATTCAGCCGAGTTGTCGGGCGCAGAGGGCCGGAAACGGCGCTCTGCGTTCCCGGTCGACGGTCTCAAGGCCCGTCGCCGCTCGCGATGACGAACCTTCGATTGCGCCGGGCGAATTCGCGAGCGTACTCGCGGTTCGTGAACGAAAGCGTGATCGTCCGCGCCGTGGCGGACACGCGAACGGGTGGCGGAGGAGGAATCGGGAGTCGGCCGGGGTCGAGGATCGCCACGACGATCCCCACTACCAGCGCGATGACCATGAAACTGAGAGTCGCCAGCAGCGACGCCCAAGGCTCGGGAAAGTCTTTTCGCATCGACTCGTGGAGCGAGAAGCTGACGACTCCCGTAGCAAAAGCGAAGATGATCCCGGGCCCGGCGACGAGAAGTAGCCGGACCCAACTCGACCGCCGGACTTGCGTTCGACACGAAGAACAGATCGGCGCGAGGGGCGTATCGCGCGGGATCCGGGGCATGACGTATCGCGGGAGTCCGAATCCACGATCCGGGCCGAATCCAAAGCGGAGCATTTCGCTGGGCGAGCTCAAGTCGCAGACGACGCAGCGAGCGGGATATTCTAGCTCGTAGCCGCGGTGCAGTTCGACTCGGGCGGCGGGTCGGGTCATGGCCGGACTGGTTACGCTGAAGGAGTTGAGTCGATTCGATCGGCGATTGCGGGACCGCGTTCGTTTCGGACAAAAACCGCTCTCGATCAGTATGTCGGGATCGAGTTTAACGGCAATCATCGACCTTCTGGCTCACGCGCCTGGCCCGAAAGACCGCGAGAGGGAAACCGCGGTTCGATCGCGTGGCGGAGCTCGACGCGAGTCGGCTCGAAGCGTGACTTCACTCACGAAAGCTCGCCGGCGGACCGTCAGACGGGTCGCTCGGGTCGCGCGATACGACAGATTCGCGATTGAGCTTCGAAAACTCCCGAGCGAATGTGGGATTCCCGAAGGCGTATTCCACGTGATCCGCTCGGACGGTGACCTCGATCGGCGGTGCGCTGAAAATCGCGGTACCGAGTAGAGCGATCCACGAGAGAGCTGCAAAGGGCATCGACCACGGCCGCGGGATCCATTCGCGGACGAGCCCTTCGAGAACGAACACCGCGAATACACCTAAGAAAGCCGCGGTCCATGTCCCGCGGACGAAGCGCAGCCGCTGAATTCGGCTTAGACACGACGCGCAGCAGGGCACTCGGGGACGGGCACCTAGGTTCGGAAGAATCGCGCGGTGAAACCACATCCAACCTGAGTATCGTGGCTGGAACGCAGCCCGGCTACCCGGCGCGTCGACTCCACAACCAACACAGCGTGCGGGGAACCGAGCCAGAAACTCGCGGTAGATTCCGATCCGAGTCGCGGCGTAGGTCGCGCGTACTCGGCCGCGACCTCCCCAAGCTCTCGCGAGATTCCAGCGTCGAGCCCGCTTTCCGCGAATTTCTTCCGCCGAAAGTAGGTGCTCGCGATTCAGCGCATCGAACTCTCGCGCGTACTCTGGATCATAAACCAGATACTCGACCGTGTCTCCACACACGACGACGTCGGCCGGCTTCCACCTTAAACTACTAAGAATCGCGACGCCCATGAGCATAGGTACAGCGACGAACCCAAGCGACCACGGACTCGGCACGACGACCCGAACGACAGGTTCGAGCAAAAAGAGACTGAGGAACACCGTCGAAATGATCGCCGCGAGAAAGAGCCACCCGAAGACTCCGTCCGAGTGTAGGACGGCGCGGACGCATCCCGTGCACGCCGGGATCCGGCGTGGTTGCAATCGGTCGCGTCGAATCACTAGCGCGTGCATCCCGAACCACACCGGATAAAGGATGCGCGAGAGGTAACTCGCGCCCGGCGATTCCCTCCCGCAAATCGCGCACCGATCGGGGAACTCGGGTTCGTACTCTCGGGGGAACTCGAGTCGAGTTGATCCGAAGGTCATCGGTCAGGTTGGCGTGCGCAGGGGTCGGGATTTCGTGAGACGATGTGCTCACGGTTGAGCTCTTCGAAGTCGCGAGCGAATTCCGGGGCGGCGAACGAGTATTCCAAGGTATCCACGTGGACTATGACGAGAAGAGGCTGCGGCTGTGGACCTCGCAGGTCTGCGAGTAGACGTCGGAAACACCACTCGAGCGCGCTCGTCGTCGCGATGAAGAATACGATTCCACAAAACGTCACCGTGAACGACGCCAAGACACCCGGCAGCACCGGAGTCACCAGCGAGTACACGGCGATCATCGTCGCCGCCATCGTCGCCATTCCCGGCAGCAAAGGAATCGCCGCCGCGAGCCACCAGCGCCGCCGCCATCGATGATGACAGGGATCGCAGATCGGTCCGACTGCGACTCGTGGACGCGTCGCAGAAAAGATCAGAGCGGGAGACAACGTCGTGAGAACGGTGCGTGTTCGCGTACGGAAAGGACCCTCTCGAGGCTTGCCGTTGCAGCAGACGCAGCGGTCGGGAAACTGTGGAGAGTGCTCGCGAGAGATCTCGATCGAGGTGACCGGTCGGCTCACGGCGGCTCCTCCTGGAGATGGCCAGACGCGTCCGGAACTTCGCCTCCGCGGACAAGCTGCTTCTGAGTCAGTTTCTCATGGTTGAGGCGTTCGAAGTCTTGCGCGCAGCTGCAGTCCTGCAGGACGAACACGGCCTGCACGGTCTCTCCCCGATCGACCAGGAAACACTCGTCGGGTATCCACCCAAGTTTGATGATGACGTAGATAAGAAAGAGAGATTCGCCGATTCCGTACGCGCTGGGCAACGTGATCGCGAGTAGCCATGCCGTCGGCAACGCTTCGTGCAGCGCAACCATGACGAACGCCGGGAACAGACAGAACGCCCCCCACTTGAGCCCTGCCCAAACGAGGGCCGGGTGAGACTTCTCGCGCAGGAGGCGAACGTGACAATTCCGACATACCGGCACCGAGATGGCGAGGCGAGGATGCCGCACGAGGAAACGGCGCTCGAGGCCGAAGAATCGTTCACAGAATACACTCGGCTGGAAATCTGAAGTTGATTTCTGTCTCCCGCAGGACATGCATCGATTCGGGAAGACCGGCACGTAGCTTCGGTAAAACTCGAACCCAGCGACGTGTCTATTCACGAATCGCGACCCTTTCACTCGGCAATTCACTACCCGGGACCGGAGGACCCGCGAGGAACGACTACGCGGTCCACTCCAGCAGGCTTGCGTGCATAGTCGGCAGAGCTGGATCGAGACGGAGATAAGGATCCGGGAGAGACGCAGCTGAAGAAGCAGCAGCTGAAGAAGAAAAAGAACTGAGTCGGGAACGGGAACGTGGCTCGCACCGCGCTGGTGCGGACGTCAATACCGCGACATCTCCCGCCTCACCTCCCGATCCGCGTCCCTCGCCTTCATGCTCTGCCGTTTGTCGTGCTGACGCTTTCCCACGCAAACTCCGAGCTCGACCTTCGCGATCCCCCTCGCATTGAAGTAGATCCGGAGCGGAACGAGCGTGTGTCCTTTTTGATCGACCTTTCGGATCAGCTTTCGAATCTCGGCGCGGTGAAGGAGGAGCTTTCGCTTCCGCGTCGGTTCGTGACCGAAGTGGACGGCGTTCTTGTACTCCCCGATGTGGAGGCCGATCAGAAAGACCTCGGCGTCCACGATCGTCGCGTAGCTGTCGGTGAGAATCACCCTTCCTTCGCGGATCGACTTCACTTCGGAACCGATGAGCGCGACGCCGCACTCGACCTTCTCGATCACGTGGTAGTCGTGGAAGGCCTTCCGGTTCTTGAACTGAAGGGACGAGGAGGATTTCTCCTTCTTCCCGTCCTTTTTTCCCGCGCGGTTCTTTGCCATGGCGTTCCTATTCTACCCGTGCTCGGTTCGACCGGACACCGCGCGGAGATCGGGGCGAGAGCCGCAAGCCTCGCGCTCGCGCGGGCTTGACACCGATCGGGCGCTGCGTACACTCGCCTCTCGCTGAAGCGCGGTCGACGCCTCGCGGGCGTCGGCGACACGATCTTCCGACACGACATACCGACACCGGGCCGAGGTGGCGGAATTGGCAGACGCGCATGGTTCAGGTCCATGTGAGCTTTATGCTCATGAGGGTTCGAGTCCCTCCCTCGGCACCAAACGGATCTTCCCCGGACGACTCGCCGCAGTTTTGGCCCTAGTCGCGGCGGCGGTGCTGAACGCCTCCGGGTGTCGGTCGACCGAGACGGCGGCCGAATCCGGGGCCACCCATCCGAACGTCGTTGTGATCCTCACGGACGACCAAGGCTGGGGCGACCTCGGCAGTCACGGCAATCCTCACCTCGATACGCCGCGCCTCGATGCGCTCGCGGCGACCGCGGTTCGCTTCGAACGCTTCTACGTCTCCCCCGTTTGCGCGCCCACGCGAGCATCACTCCTCACGGGACGCTACAGCCTCCGCACGGGAACCCACGGCGTCACCCGCGGCCGCGAGACCCTGCGCGCCGAGGAGATCACCATCGCCGAACGATTCCGCGCGGCCGGATACGCGACCGGCTGCTTCGGGAAGTGGCACAACGGCCGACACGGCCCCTATCACCCGAACGCGCAAGGATTCGACGAGTTCTTCGGCTTCGCCGCCGGACACTGGAATCACTACTTCGATGCGCCGCTCGAGCGAAACGGCGAGCCCGTCGCGACGAGTGGCTACATCACGGACGTCCTCACCTCGGCCGCGATCGACTTCATCCGGGAGCACTGCGGATCACCGTTTTTCTGCTACGTGCCGCTCAATGCGCCACACTCGCCGTGGCGCGTCCCCGACGCGTACTTCGAGAAATACGCGCGCCGCGGTCTCGACCCGAAGACCGCCTGCGCTTACGCGATGTGCGAGAACATCGACGACAACGTGGGACGAATTCTAGACGTTCTCGAAGAGCTCGACCTCGCCGGGAGCACGATCGTGCTCTACCTCACCGACAACGGTCCCAATAACGACCGTTACAACGGCGGCATGCGCGGCCGAAAGGGAAGTGTCCACGAAGGCGGCGTGCGGGTGCCGCTCTTACTCCGTGCCCCGGGACGCTTCCACTCCGGGCTCGCCGTGCGCGAGATCGCCGCGCACATCGACATCCTCCCGACGCTCGCCGAGCTCTGCGGCGTGCCGATCCAGGATGCGCACACGCTCGACGGCGCGAGCCTCGTGCCCCTCCTCGACGGCCACACCGCCGAATGGCCCGATCGCCTGCTCTTTACGACGAGGAGCCGAAACGGCGTCCCGCTCGCTCACGTCGGAGCGGTGCGCTCGCCCGAGTGGCGCGCGGTGCGGGCCGGGGCTGACCGGGGCTGGGAGCTCTACGACATGCGCAGCGATCCCGGGGAGCGGCGAGACCTCGCTCGACGGTACCCGAACGTAGCGCGGCGGCTGGCGGCGGCATTCGACGCCCACTTCGAGGAGGTGACGCCGGCGGACATCGCCCCACCGCCGATCCCCATCGGCTGGTCCGGAGACGCGCAGATCGAGCTCCCCGCGCACGAGGCGAACCTCGAGCCGCCCACAGGAGAAGGCGGCATCCGCTACCACGGACGCTTCGGCTTCGCACACGACTGGATCGACCGCTGGACGAGTACCGACGCGTACGCGTGGTGGGACATCGACGTCGAGACGCCCGGCGAGTATTCGCTCGGACTTCGCTACGCGCTCGCACCCGAAAACGTCGGCTGCCGGCTCCGCGTCGATGTCCCCGGCGATGCGCTCGAGCTCGACATCGGAGAACCGCACGCCCTCGTCGCCGCGTCCCTTCCCGATCGCGCGCCGCGGCGAACGATGATCCCCGAGACCTGGGCGCTCGGCGAGGTCGGAACGATCCAGCTACGAGCGGGACGCCAACGACTCACGGTGAACACGCTGGAGATCAAGGGCCGCGAAAGCATCGCCCTCAAAGGGCTCGTGCTCACGCGCGTCGAAACAACGAGCGCGAACGTCGCGCGTTAGCGCGTTCCA
The DNA here is from genome assembly GCA_965223845.1 of Planctomycetota bacterium. Taxonomy (GTDB): domain Bacteria; phylum Planctomycetota; class UBA8108; order UBA8108; family SXIK01; genus CBDCXR01. The sequence goes on from CBDCXR010000004.1 coordinate 3,307,020, forward strand.
CTGCGCCGCTTTTCTCGTTCTCTCTCACTCTTCCCCTGCGTGACCTTCGTGCGCTTCGCGGTCGATCCTCTCCCGAGAACCTCACCACGCCAGGGCAGCACAAAGAGCTAAGGGATCACCCCTCACTCTCCACCACCGTCGTCTCGCAAGAGCTCGACCGGAGCACTGACCGGCAGAATCACCGTGTCGAGGACCACCGTGAGCGGAAAGTCGACCACCCGGACGAGCGAGCCGAAGAACGGCGAGCTGTCGTCCTCGATGTACGCGTAGGAGCGCTTGGTCCCGCCGTACATCTCGAGCTTTTGGTCGGGATCGAGGACGTGCTCGAGGCTCATGCAGCCCGGCATCGCAATCGCGACGAGCGCGGCCGCGGCGAGTGAGAACAGTCGGGGAATTCGGTCCATCGTTTCTACGCGCTGATCGTTCCGGGGACGGGGATTCACGGCGACGGCATCGACGACGAGCGTCCGAGTGCACTCTTTTTCGGCACATTCGGCGGGCGCGCCGCACTCGAATCTCGATCGGGCCAGCCCGAAGCTCGGAGGAAGGGTCCCCGGGATGATAGAGGAAGCCCTTGCGATTGCCACTCGGGCGGCGCCCTCGACCGCTCGGAGCACCCTCGAACCGCGGCGTCGAGGCCGTTCCCGCCCGAGTTGATGGCCCCCGAACTTACTGCTATTCTCGGAAGTTTGCTCCGACCGGCCGATCTGCGACGGGGGAGCTTCGAGAGACTTTCGGACGGGAGCATGACGGACAACCAGGCGGCCCTCGCGAGCTTCGCCCCTCGCCACGAGTTCTTCGTGGGGATCGACTCGGACGGCTGCGTTTTCGACTCGATGGAGCTGAAGCACAAGGAGTGCTTCATTCCGGTCATCGTCCGTCACTACCGGCTTCAGGCCGCGTCGAAGTACGTCCGGGAAGTCTGTGAATTCATCAACCTCTACTCCGAGTGGCGCGGAACCAATCGGTTTCCCGGCCTCGTGATGCTGTTCGACCTCCTCGCCGAGCGCCCGGAGGTCGTTCGGCGCGGTATAGCGCCGCGGAAGCTCGAGAGTCTCCGCGCGTTTTGTGAGTCAGGTCGGCCGCTCGGGAACGCCTCGCTCGCCGATGCGATCGCGGAGTCGAACGACGACGAGCTCCGCGAAGCCCTCGCGTGGAGCGAGGAGGTGAATCGTGCGATCGACGCGACAGCCGTCGGCGTGCCACCCTTCCCGGCGGTCCACGACTCGTTCGACCGACTCGCGGAATTCGCCGATCTCATGTGCGTCTCGTCGACGCCGACGGTGACCCTCGAGCGCGAGTGGAACGAACAGGATCTCGCGCGCTACGTGAGCCTCATCGCCGGGCAGGACATCGGTTCAAAGAAGGAGGTGCTCGCGACCGCCGCGGGAGCCGGATACTCTCCGGGACGCCTCCTCATGATCGGGGACGCGCCGGGCGACCTCAAAGCCGCGAGAGCGAGCGGCGCGCTCTTTTTTCCGATCGTTCCGGGCGAAGAAGAGGCATCGTGGGAGCGACTCCGCGACGAGGGGATCGATCGATTTCAACGCGAGACGTTTGCCGGTGACTATGAAACCGGTCTCGTCGACGCATTCCTCGCCAAGCTGCCGAGCGTACCGCCGTGGCGGTGATCGGCTCGCCGATCCGCGACTGAACTTCTAAAGGTATTCGAGATGAGCACTGCAGACTGCGACATCGGGCTCGTCGGCCTCGCCGTCATGGGCCAGAACCTCGTTCTCAATATGGAAGACCACGGCTATCGCGTTGCGGTGTTCAACCGTACCGTGAGCAAGGTGGACGATTTCATCGGCGCAAACCCGGGGAAGAACCTCTTCGGGGCGAAGTCCATGGCGGAGCTCTGCGCGAGCCTCAAGCGGCCGCGCAAGGTGATGCTGATGGTGAAAGCGGGACCACCGGTCGATGATTTCATCGAGCTCGTCCTCCCCCACCTCGAGAAGGGCGACATCATCATCGACGGCGGAAACTCGCATTTCCCCGATACGATCCGGCGCACGAAGGATCTCGAGGCAAAGGGAATCCTGTTCCTAGGCACCGGCGTATCGGGCGGCGAGGAAGGCGCTCGCTTCGGCCCGAGCATCATGCCGGGCGGGAGCCCCGACGCATGGCCGCACCTCAAGGAGATCTTCCAGGCGATCGCAGCGAAGGTCGGGCCCGAGAACTCGCCGTGCTGCGACTGGGTCGGGAACGACGGCGCCGGGCACTACGTCAAGATGGTGCACAACGGCATCGAGTACGGCGACATGCAGCTGATTTGCGAGGCGTACTTCCTCATGAAGGAGTCGCTCGGGATGAGCGCTGAGGAGATGCACCACGTCTTCGCGAAATGGAACGAAGGCGAGCTCGACAGCTATCTCATCGAGATCACGCGCGACATCCTCGCGCGAAAGGACGACGACGGCGAGCCGCTCGTCGAGAAAATCCTCGACACGGCCGGCCAGAAAGGGACGGGCCGCTGGACCTCGCAGTCGGCGCTCGATCTCGGCATCCCGGCGCCGACGATCGTCGAAGCCGTGCTGGCGCGCGCGATCTCCGCGCAGAAGGAAGATCGCGTAGCGGCGTCGAAGGTTCTCGGTGGTCCGTCCGCGGCGTTCGACGGCGACCGCGAGCGACTCCTCGCGGCAATTCACGACGCTCTCTACTGCTCGAAAATCTGCTCGTACGCGCAGGGTCTCGCGCTCATCGGCGCAGCGGCCGAAGAGAACGGCTGGGAGATCGACTTCGGCAGCGTCGCGCTCATGTGGCGTGGCGGCTGCATTATCCGCGCGCGGTTCCTCGAGCGCATTCGCGACGCGTACGCGAAGAACCCGCAGCTCAAGAATCTCCTTCTCGATCCCTTCTTCAAGGACGTGATCGACCGCGGTCAGGAGCACTGGCGAGAGGTGGTGAGTCAGGCGGTTCGTCTCGGGATTCCGACGCCCGCGTTCAGCTCGGCGCTCGCCTACTACGACAGCTACCGGCGCGCGACGCTGCCGGCGAATCTGCTCCAGGCACAGCGGGACTATTTCGGCGCGCACACGTATCAGCGCGTCGATCGCGAGGGCACGTTCCACACCGAGTGGATTCAATGAACCCGAACGAATCATCCGGGATTAGACGCGAGGATTGAGCCATGTTTGTCTCCGGCATCGCCGACGAAGCCGCGCCCGAGCTCGGGCGCCAACTCGCCGCTCACCGCGAGCTCGGCTGGAATTACATCGAGCTCCGCATGATCGAGGGGACGAATCTGACGGACGTGAGCGACGACGCCTTCGCAGGGATCGTCGACGCACTCGCCGAAGCGGACATGAAAGTGTCGTGCTTCGCGGCGCAGCTCGCGAACTGGGCGCGGCCGATCGACACCGACTTCAGCGTCGATCGCGAGGAGCTCGAGCGCGCCATCCCGCGCATGCAGAAGCTCGGGACTTCGTTCATCCGCTGCATGAGCTACCCAAATTCGACGCAGCCCCTCGCCGACGACGAGTGGCGCCGGCAGTGCGTCGCGCGGATGCAGGAGCTCGCGCGCATCGCCGAGGGCGGCGGCGTCACGCTCGTGCACGAGAACTGCGACGGTTGGGGTGGGATCAGCCCCCAGCACACACTCGACCTTCTCGCCGACGTCGGCTCGGAGCATCTGAAGCTCGTCTTCGACACGGGGAACCCGATCCCCCACCACCAGGACGCGTGGGAGTACTACGAGAAGGTGCGCGACCACGTCGTCTACGTCCACATTAAGGACTATCAAGTCGAAGCGGACGGCAGCGAACGCGCGGTGTTTCCCGGCGAGGGAAAAGGGTACGTCCGGGAGATCATGAAGGACCTCCTCGCGCGCGGCTACGACGGCGGGTTTTCGATCGAGCCGCACATCACGAGTGTGATCCACCTCGGGCAGGAAGCGACGGATCCGGAGGCGGCGTACCGCACGTATGTGGAGTACGGGCGGCGGTTCTCGGCTCTTGTGGATGAGCTCACTGCTTAGCTACTGCGCGCCCGGCACTTCGATGCGGCGGCTTGCTCGCTCGGAGAGAGATTTCACCACGAAGGGCACGAAGGACACGAAGAGAAGAGACAGATAGGAGATAGGAGATCGCATGATTCGTTTCGAACATGCATCTACTCCAATCTCCGTTCCTCTCTCTTTCTATTTCTTACTTTCTTTCCTTCGTGCCCTTCGTGGTGAAAAAAACTCTTCCGCAACCGCAACCGCATCCGCTTCCGAAAAGAGCCCGGAGCCTCATCGCCGCCCGTTCACCCCCGGTAGAAGATGAAGTAGTACGGAAACGCGATCACCTCCCGCAGCACGAAGAACCGCTCCCGCGCGAGCCGCACCGGCTGCGAGCCGTCGGTTCGGCTGAGTGACGACGAAGTCGGCACGGTGTGACACCGCAGCCCTTCTCGCTCGAAGAGGAGCTTCACCCGCGCGCAGTGGAAGTACTGCGTCACGGCGAGCACGCCTCGGAAGCCCTCTCGCTCCGCGATCGCGCGACAGTTTCGCGCCGATGCGATCGTATTCACCCCGGATTCGTCCATGAAGATCGCGTCCGCCGGTACGTCGTGCGCGACGGCGTAGGACTTCATCACCGCCGGTTCGACGTTCCCGTACGTATCCGTGCCGCCCGTCATGATGAGCGCGTCGACGAGTCCGTCGCGATAGAGTCCGATCGCGATGTCGAGCCGGTCCCGGAGAGCCGAGGAGGGGGCTCCGTCCGCTCCCACCTTGGCCCCGAAAACGACGGCTGCATCCGCCGCGCAGCGGAAGTCCGTATTCCCGAAGGAAACGATGTGGGTGAGCGTGACGAGAAAAAACGCGAGGCACGCCGCCCCGGCCGAGACGAAGAGTCGCGCCGGCGGTGGAAGGCGCGGCGGGTGCGCCGTCCACCACCACATGCGGGCCGACTCCGCAACGAGAACGACGAGGACGAGCCCGCTCAGCGGAATCGGAAAATCCGACCAGAATCGTCCGAGCTCGATTCCGCGGTAAAAGCCGACGGCTGAGGCGGCGACGAGCACGCTGAAGCCACTGAAGATTCCACACAGAAGCCAGCGCGCGACCGGAGAGCCCCCGGCTCGATGCGGGACGAGCAGCGCGAGCCCCAGCACGCCCGCGAAGACGGACTGAAGCGGCTCGCTGAGGTGAACATTGAGCCAGATTTCCGTCGTCGCCTTCGCCGGATTGTCGAGAGCGATCGCGAGGTTGATCAGAATGAAGGCGCCGAGCGCGACCCCGAACGGGCGGCCAAACAGCGAGATGAAGCGCATCGGAAGAGCCAGTCGGTCGAAACGAAGTTCTCTGCCTGGCCGACCGCTGGTTCGGACAGGACCGAAACGAACCGGGTGATCATTCGTGGATCGCCCCCGCGTTCCGATATCGGACCGAACCGGTTCGTCCCTGAAGCCTCAGCTCCCGATCCCGCGGCGGAAACGATCGGCGACGGTCCCGGCTCGGCGATCGCCCGCAATGTTCGTCCAGGCGTTGCCTCAGGGAAAAACCTTGAAACCGTTCCCGGACGCGCGGGATTCTCAGGGTGGAAGGAGTGAGAGAGACCATGCCCCCGGCGAGCTCGATCGACGGCGAAGTCTGTCGCCGCACCAGCGACCGCATCTGGCGCCTCGCGCGCAAGATCAGCGGAAGCGACGCCGACGCGGACGACGTCGCCCAAGACACCTGGCTGGCGGTCCTCCGCGCGGAGCCAGGGGGAGAGCCCCCGCGCGCCTGGACCTACCGCGTCGCCACGAACTTGGTGCGAAAGCGTCACCGTTCCTTCTCTCGCCGCCGCCGGCGGGAACGGCTCGCGGCCCGCCCGGAGATCGATTCGAGCTCGCCCCTGGATCGCGTCCAGTCCACCGAGCTGCGCGAGCAACTCGTCCGTCTCGTCGCCGAGCTCCCCGACCCCTACGGCTCGACACTCTCGCTTCGCTACTTCGGCGGCCGATCGCTCGCCGAGATCGCGGCGGCGCACGGAGTCTCGGTGAACACCGTAAAAACTCGCGTTCACCGCGGACTTGCGCGGCTCCGGGCTCGCATGGATCACCTTCCCCCCCGGCGGAAGGCGTGGACGGTCGTCGCCGGCAGCGCCGAAGCCGCGTCGCGCTCGAGCGAGAGCGCAGCAGCAATCTGGACCAACGTAGGAGCAGCCGCCATGAGCGCGAAGAATCTTGTCACCGCCGTCTGCGTTTCCGCACTCGTTGTCGCGGGTGTCGGGTTCGCGCTTCGCGAACTCGGCGTCGGGAGCGGCGGTGATCGACCTTCGCCGAGCGCGGCGCTCAACGCGGAGACTCCGCCGAAGTCGGCGGGAGACGATTCAGGTCCACTCGCGAGCGATCGGCGCCGAGTCGCCGCAGCGCCCGTCGGTGCGTCCGAGTCCATCGCAAGCGGGGCCGCCGACGAGAAACGAATCGAGCCCGACGGGGTCTCGCTGGACGAAGACGAGCGAGAGCTCGCACTCCGCCCCGCTTCGAGTCCCGAGGCTGCGGCGATGCGCGTTGCCTACGATGCACTCAAGAAGGCGTTCGGCGAAGGCGGCGGCGGCGGGTGGAAAGCCGTCCGCGAGCACATCTCAGAGACGCAGCAGGAAATCCTCGGCTCCGACGCGGGGCTCGGCGAGTTTCTTGCCCTCATCGATGCGGAATCGGACGGACACTTTCTCGAAGCGCTGATGCACCACCTACCGATGGCCGCGACGGAGTCGCGCAGCGGGATTCTCGCGGACGAAGATCTTCACCGCGAGATCTGGGACCGTTTCGAAGCGGAGGAGGACGCCACGAAGCGCATGGCCTTTCTTCGCTTCTTCGCATTCAACCGGAAGCTGAACTCAACGCGGATGGACACGTTCCTTGAAGTCGCGCGAACCGACCCCGCTGAAAGCGTCCGGCAACTGAGCATCGATGCGATCGCCTCCAACCGCCCGCTCATCGAGGACACGTGGGAGACCCTCGCCCACGTCTTCGAACACGACGCGTCCGTCGACTGCAGGCGAACCGCGGTCTACGGTCTCGCGCTCGTCGAAGACGCCCGCGCGACCGCCCTCGTCCACTCCGCATTCCAGTCGCCCGAGGAAGCGATGCGAAGCGCCGCTCTCGAATCGACCGCGGGGGAGAGCCTTCCCGAGGAGCTGACGGGCGGCGATGCGGTCTCGTATCTCGCGAGTGAGTTTCGTGCGGCGTCGAGCCCGGCCTACAAGAGCGCGCTCGTCAGGCGCCTGCTCGAGCAGTCACCGGAGGTCCTCGCGGAGGAGCTGCGGCAAGCGCTGCCGAACGAGAAGGACTGGCGACTCAAGAGAGAGTACCGCGACGCGCTGACAAGAATCGCGGATCTCGACTCGGCTCAGAAGCTGCGATCGACGGGGGAATCGGAGCCCTGAACCGCAGCCGACAGTCGCTCGAGCCCCAGGACCCATCTCCCCAGATCTCCACTGATTCTCACTCTCACTCCTACTCCTCCGCGGCGTCTTCCTTTGCGTCCCCTCCGTGCTTTTCGTGTAGATCTTTTCCCCGGGAATCGATCAACGCCTCAAAACCACCGCTCGATGATCTCCGCGACGGCTCCCGCGTTGTTGTCGCGCTCGGTGACGACGTCCGCCACCGACTTCAGCTCGTCGCTCGCATTGGCGACCGCAACGCCGAGTCCCGCTTGCCGTAGCAGGTCGACGTCGTTCAGGGCGTCCCCTGCGGCGACGATCTCGCTCAGCTCGAGGCCGTAGTGTGCGGCCATGCGTTCGAGCCCGCGCCCCTTATCGACACCCGGCGCCATGATCTCGAGGTACTCGGGCTCGCTCTTCGTGAGGAACGCGCGCCCGGCGTAAGTCTCGCGAAACCGCGGGAGCAGCCGGTCGATCTCGTCCGGCGGCGCAAGGAGAATCAGCTTTGTCGGTGCAGTCCCAATGAACGAACGAAGCGGGGCGACCTCGTAGCCTGCACCCGTCCGGCGGGTATAGAGATCCATGAGCGCGCCGCGGCTCGCGCTCGCTTCGGTGTAGAGACGATCTTCGTGATAGACGTTGAGTAGGTAGTCGTTCGCTTCGGCGAAGTGAATGAACTCCGCGGCAACGTCGCTCGGGAGTGGATCGTGCGAGATCACGGGACGACCGTCCGCAGCGGGACCGAGGATCTTCCCGCCGTTGTACGAAACGATGATCGGATCGAGTCCGAGACGTTCGGCGATCGGCGCGATGCTCGTAGGCATCCTCCCCGACGCGATCGCGAACAACCCGCCCGCGCCCACGAGACGGTGGAGCGCGCGGCGGTTTGCGTCCGGGATTCGCTTTTCGTCGTCGAGCAAAGTTCCGTCGACGTCGAGCGCGAGGAGACGGTACTTTCGCAGAGGGGAGTTTTTCATTCCAATCCCGAAGTCGAGTGGTATGATCCGGATCCGAAAAAAACCGCCACAACGGGCGGGCGTGCGGGCGATTAACTCAGTGGCTAGAGTGCTACCTTCACACGGTAGAAGTCAGAGGTTCGAATCCTCTATCGCCCACCAGAGCTGAGCCTCGTTTGCCGCTCCGCGAAGTGGTCGAACGAGGCTCTGTTTTTTTCGGCAGCGTTTTTTTCGGCAGCGTTTTTTCGGCGGCGGTGTCTTCCGCGGTCTCGTGGGTTCCCGCTACGCGCCCCACGTCAACGGTTCGATCGAATCGACGCGGCGAATTCGATCAGTTCGCCTTCGCGAGCCGCCATGGTCTCGCCGTTCCCCCAAGCCTTGAAGAAGAGCTTCTCGGGCGAGCCGTCGCGCTCGACGATCACGCCGAAGAGCTTCGTCCCCGGCTTCGGAGGCCCGCCTCGCATCATCGGGCCACCGCCGCTCGAGAACGTACCTTCGAGCTCAACCGTCGTGACCTTGAGTCCATCGTCACCGCTACGCGTGGAAACCTTGGCCGGCTGCCCCTCTTTGAACTGCCCTTCCCAGCGCCGAACGTTGGCTTCGACGGAACCCTGGGACGCGATGATCGACAGCTCACCGTCCTCACCTCCCTCGCTGGCAGCCGGAAGCCAAATCGTCGCGATACGCCGCACGAACTGACTCGCGGCGCCCTCTTCGAATCGCCAGCCGTCGGGAAACGTCACCGCGAGGCCGCGAGCCGCGAGCCGCGTTTCGACCTCCGCCGGTGAGAGCTCGACCGGCGCACTCGTCGCCGCGGCTCCCGTCGCGCCTCCATCTCGCGGGCGGCCGCCCGTCGGCGGATGCCCCGGAGGCAGTCGCCCTGAATGCGGGGCGGATGGGACCGGGAGCGCCGTCGGCCCGGTGCGCATCGCCGGGTGCGGAGATGGTGGAACGGGTGACGTCGGGTCTCGGGTCGGCTCGGAGCAACTCGCAGCGATGAGAACCATCCAGCCCCATCGCGCAGCTGCTCCCGATCGCCCGCGCAGGAGTCGTCGTTCGGTGTTCATAGGTCGTATCCTCACTTGGCCCGGGTGCTCCGCCCGTGGTTGCCGCTCGCGCGCAAGAATTCGCGCACGGAACGTTCCACGTCGTCTGCCGGGACATCGTCAACTATCTTGTGCGTGCCGATCCGCGGCACGAATACCCACCGGAGTCCACTGGCGCCACGTTTTTTGTCGCGCTGCATCGCGCGGAGCACGCTCGCGGCCCGGAATCCCTCCGCGGACGTCGGGAGGCCAAAACGAGACACGAGATCGCGAATCCGCGGCGGAGTCTCGTCGGCGGCGTGCCCGATTTCGGCGGCGAACCCGGATGCGAAGACCATGCCGATCGCGACCGCCTCGCCGTGGAGGTGCCGACGGTAGCGTCCCGCAGCCTCGAGCCCATGTCCGAACGTGTGGCCGAAATTGAGGATCATACGAAGGCGCGCTTCCTTCTCGTCAGCGGCCACCACCGCGGCTTTGATCCGCACGCAGCTCGCTACCGCCCGCGCTAGCTCGTCCGCGTCGCGTGCGAGGAGCTGAGTCGCCTCGCGCTCGAGACGACGATAGAACTTGGCGTCCCAAATCGCCGCCGTCTTGATGACCTCGGCGCAGCCCGCACGAAACTCGCGCGCGGGGAGAGACCGGAGGAACTCTAGGTCCATCACGACCGCCCGCGGTTGATGGAACGCCCCGACGAGGTTCTTTCCCTCCGGGAGATTGATTCCGGTTTTTCCGCCGACGCTGGCGTCGACCATCGCGAGCAGTGTCGTCGGCACCTGCACGAGCTCGATTCCGCGGAGCGCGCTCGCCGCCGCAAATCCCGCCAGATCTCCGACCACTCCACCGCCAAAGGCGACGACGACGCTCGAGCGATCGCATCCCGATCGAAGGAGGTCGCGCCACACGCGCGAGATCTCGCGCGGAGACTTCGACCCTTCCCCCGCCGGGACGACCGTCGTCGAGTACGGGATATCGAGCGCGTCGAGCTCACGCCGAAGCTTGGCTCCATGACGCCGCTCGACCGTCGCGTCGCTCACGACGTGAATGCGACTCGGCCGCGAGGGCCGCGTGAGGACTCGACCGAGCGCCGACCGCGCCCCTTCCCCGATCACGACGGGATACTCGGCGCCGGGAACCGACACCGTCACCTTGCGGAACGGCACGTCAGCTCTCCTCGGATCCGAGAGCAGGCGGCGCCCCGCCGTTCGCGGCCTCGTCGCGGGCGGAACCGATGCGCGTTTCGGAGCCCACTTCGCTCCCGCGGCGCTCGAGCCGCTTCGCGCGCCCCGCCCGATCGCGCTTCGCCCCCGCGCCCCCCCCGCGCCGATTCACGCCGAATACGATCAGGAACGCGATCGCGCCGAGCGCCAGAACGATCGGAATGTAAACCGACGGATCAGGCGTTGCTACTTTCGGCGTAACGAGAGAAGAGTAGTCCGTTCCGACAAGCACGGGGATCGTCGCCTTGCGCAGCTCACCGCGGTGAACGACGTCACCCGTGTAGAGCTGGAGGAAGAACCCTCGGAGGCGCACGCGATCGCGGTCGCGCAGCTCCTTCGCTTTGTCGAAGGTGAACACGAGGTAGTACCGATCGTCGGTGCCGATCGCGTACGACCGATAGCAGCGATCGAGTCCACTCGGATTCGGCGCTTCGAGGCCGTGGAGCCTGAGCGGAAAAGAGTTCGGCTCAGTCGCGACGACGTAGCCTTTGATTTCGATCAGTTGTCCGCGATACCGAGATGGATCGGCGAGCAGCTGACGCCACACATCGTCGTCCTTTCGGTCGAGCGTCAGCACCGGCTCGGAGCGGATCGCCTCGGGATCCCATCGCATCCGCTGGATGAGGTGCACGATCCCCCCGTCGTGTGGAACGCCGGTTCGGTCGTACGACGCCGCCTCGGCGAGCACGAGCGGGTCTTCGGCCCAAGGTTCCGGCGGCGTGGGCTCGGGAGGAGCGACGTCGTCGACGATCGGATTCTCGATGCGAATCGCGACAGGGCTTCCATCCGGTCCGGAGTCCTCACTCGGCGCGGGTTCGGGCGAGCTCGGCTCCGCTTCGCTGCCCCAGCGAAAACCGCGCATCACGAGCACCATCATGCCGATCGCCAGAAGAAGCCCGAGCGGGAGCAGCTGCCGCCGAAACTGCTGGGGCCCGATCTTTTGCGGATTCGTGAACTTGCGCTCGCCGAAATGCATCGTTGCTCACATGGTCCGAAGGCGTCCGTCCAATGCCACTCGACGATGGGAGCATACCAGCTCGCGGACGCGGAAGTCACTCTTCGGCGGATTCCCCGCTACGGTTCGCCGTCGCGCGACGACTCGGAGACTCGTCGCCCCCCGCGCCCAAAAACTCGAGCACCGCCCGCGCCGCGCGATCAGCGGCGCCCGGCGCGAGCACGCGCTCACGGATCGCGCGCAGTCGGGCGCGCTGCGTCGCCTGCGCCTCCCCGTCTTCGAGCAGCGCCCGAACGATGGCCGCGACCTCGTCCGCTTCGTCGCCGCGACAGAGCTGTTCGTGGACGACAGGTGCGCCATCGGTGTCGGCCGCCCCGAGCAGATTCGGGAGGGAGAAGTACGGCACCACGAGGTAGCGACGCGACAGCGCGCGAAGAAGAGGCGAAACGTGGTAGAGCACGACCATCGGCGTCTCGAAGAACGCGACCTCGAGCGACGCCGTCCCGGATGCCACGATGACGAAATCGCTCGCCTGGACGATGCGGCGCGCGTCGACGTGCGAAATCTCGACCGGAACGGAAGCAGAATCGAACGCGGACTCGAGAACGTCGCGGAAGGACTCGCGAAAGCACGAGACCACCACGCGGTCGCGCTCGGGATCGAGCCCGAGGCGATCGATGACGCCGCGGTAGAGCGGCGCGAGCGACGCGACTTCCTGCGTCCGGCTCCCGGGGAGAAGGCCGATCACGCGAGCCCCGCTGTCGATATCGAGCTCGCTGCGGAGCGTCTCGCCGCCGTGCGGGTCGACTTCAGCGAGGGTTTCGCCGAGCGGATGCCCCACCGGAACAACCGGCACCCGGTCGTTCGCGAACACTTCCGTTTCGAAGGGAAGGATGGGGAGAAGGAGATCGGCGTAGCGGAGCACTTTCCCGCGTCGCCACGGCGCCCACGCCCAGATCTGCGGACAGATGTAGTCGATTACCCGCACGCCGCGCCAACGCGCGATGCGGGCGAAGAGAAAGTGGAGCCCGGGCGAGTCGACGAAGATCACGGCGTCCGGCCGCTCGCGCCGGAGGATGCGATCGAACGCTCTCACCGAACCGACGATGTCGCCCAGATGGCCGAGGAAACCGGTGCCCATGCTCGCCATGCCGACCGTATCCCGAACGACCCGCACGCCGGCGCCGCGGAGCAGCTCGCCGCCGAAACCGAACACGTCGAGAGCGCGGGATCGCTCACGCAGAGCTCCGACGAGACGGGCAGCGTGCGCGTCCCCCGAGCGCTCGGCGGCAGAGATGAAAATCCGGAGAGTGTCGCGCATCGATTCCTGGCGGTCGCCGCTCGCGCTCCCACGGAGACCCGTTCCCGGCGAGGAACCGAGCGAGCCCCGCCATCTTCCTTCGCGAGCGAGCCGGGATTATAGTTCGTGCCTGACGCCGCTCCGTCGAAAAAGTCCACCGCGCACGGACGTGGCCCGATTCCGCCGATGCGGCCCCTCGGATGCTCAGTTCTCAACGAGCGAAGGGCAGCAGAATCTGGCGAGAGACCCGGGCTGAGAGCCTGCGCGGGAATGCTTCGACGACGGAAGACGAGGCGTCTCGGTCGGCATCGCGAAGCGAAGCGCCGGCGATTCGGGAGGAATCGTCGAGGATTCGCGGCGAAGGGGTCGTCCGAGAAGACCGTTTCCTGGTCGCATTCAAGTTTTCGCGCCGGCTCCTAGAGCGCTCCATGGATCCTCTGCGATCGTTCGCCGAGTTCGAACGTTTTCTCGGCGAGTTCACGAACTACGAACGTTCGGTCCAGCTCCGCTACGACAAGGAGACGCTCGGGCTGTCGCGCATCCGAGCCCTCACCGACGCGCTCGGACGACCGCAGGACGCATTCCCGAGCGTGCACGTCGCCGGGACGAAGGGAAAGGGGTGCACGACCCTCATCCTCGAAGCGCTGCTCGAGGCGGCGGGGAAGGCAACCGGCGCGTACACGTCCCCCCACGTGGAGCACATCTGCGAGCGCATTCGCGTGCGGGGTGCGAACCTATCCCCCGAGGCACTGGTCGAACACACGAACGAGATGCTGCCGGCGCTCGAGCAACTCGCCGCGAACGACCAGCCCGGATTCCCGAGTTTCTTCGAGCTGATGACCGCGCTCGCGATGCTCGTCTTCCGATCGACCGGAGTCGACTGGGGCCTCGTCGAGGTCGGACTCGGCGGACGCCTCGACGCGACGAACATCCTCGCCCCGCGGTTCGCGATCATCACGTCGATCGATCTCGAGCACACCGCGCAGCTCGGGTCGACCCTCGGGGAGATCGCGCGCGAGAAAGCGGGAATCGTGAAGCCTGGTGTGCCCGTCTTCGTCGGTCCACTTCCGCGCGAAGCCGAGGTGGTGGTTCGAGCGATCGCGCGGGAGCGCGGGGCGGAGTTCGTCGCCGTCGATCCGAGTGAACTCGGCGCGGAGGGATCCACGCTCACGCTCGATCGCCTCGGCGGATTCAAGGTGGACGCTCCCGCGATCCGTGGGCCAGCGCTCCGGACGGACGTCGCGATCGCACTTCGAGTATTCGAAGCGATCGCTCACGAAACGGGCGAATCGATCTCCCCGCAAGTCGTCGCGAACGCATTCGCGGGCCTCGACCTTCCGGCTCGCGTCGAGCTCTTTCCGGGCTCACCCCCCGTGGTACTCGACAGCGCGCACACACCGGGATCGATGATGGCGCTCGAGCGCACGCTCGAGGAGCTCGGGATCGCGCGTCCCCGCACGGCGGTGTTTTCACTCGCGCAGGGAAAGAACCGAGCGCCGGTGTTCGACGTTCTGGCGCGGATCGCCGATCGGGTGATCTTTACGACAGCCGACGCGGTGCGCTCAGTTCCGCCGGAGACCCTGCGGGCAGAGTTCGGCGCGGGCGAGGTCGTCGAATCGCCCGACGCAGCGCTCGACGCGGCGCTCGCAGCAGGCCGGCCGGTCGTGGTGACCGGCTCGTTCTACTTGTCGGGGCGGATTCGGGGACTCGTGCGCCGAGCGGGATCGAAGACGAAGGGATAGCGCAATGCGGCTCGGGAGGAATCGGGAAAGAGTCTAGCCCGGACTTATTCTTCCCCTTCCGCCGCTACCGCCGCTTCAGCATCCACCGTTTCGTCTTCCTCCGGCTCCTCGATCTTCTGCGCATCGAAGATGAGTCGATCTTCCGCAGCGTCGATCCGCATGATCGCCTTTCCGGTCAATCCGCCGCGGAGCAACTCTTCGGCGAGCGGATCCTCGAGTTGCTGCTCGATCGCTCGGCGAAGCGGCCGCGCGCCGTATTCCGGGTTGTAGCCCTTCTCGATGAGGAAGTCGCGAGCGGCGTCGGCAAGCTGGAGCTCGAGGCCCTGGGCACGCATCCGATCGGCGACGTGGCTGAGCTCGATGTCGATGATCTCGCGCAGGTCGTCGCGATCGAGACTCTGAAACACGATGATCTCGTCGAGCCGGTTGAGGAACTCGGGACGGAAGTTCTTTTCGACTTCCTCGAGGAGCTCCTTCTTCATCTCTTCGTAGGTGCGGTCGGCCGACGTCTTCTTGAAGCCGAGGCTCGCCTGATTCTTGATCACGCTCGCGCCGATGTTCGACGTCATGATCAGAATCGTATTCCGAAAGTCGATGTGCCGTCCGAAGCTGTCGGTGAGCTGACCCTCCTCCATGATCTGGAGGAGCATATTGAAGACGTCGTGGTGCGCCTTCTCGATCTCATCGAAGAGGATGACGGCGTAGGGTCGCCGCCGGACCTTCTCGGTGAGTTGTCCGCCCTCCTCGAAGCCGACGTATCCGGGAGGAGCTCCGACGAGGCGGGACACGTTGTGCTTCTCCATGTACTCGGACATGTCGATTTGGATCAACGCCTCGTCCTCGCCGAACATGAACTTGGCGAGAGCCTTCGCGAGAAGCGTCTTTCCGACACCGGTCGGGCCGAGGAAGATGAACGAGCCGACCGGGCGGCGCGGATCCTTGAGTCCGGAACGTGAACGCCGCACGGCGCGCGAGATCGCTTCGATCGCCGGCCTCTGCGCGACGACGCTTTTCCCGATCTCGCCTTCCATCGCGAGGAGGCGCTCCGATTCGGCGCGCTCGAGGCGCGTGAGCGGGATGCCGGTCATCTTCGAGAGCGTCTCCGCGACCATCTCCTCGTCGACGACTCCGCCGCTCTCCGAGGACTGATCACGCCACTCCCGCTTGATCTGCTCTTTCTTCTTCTTGACCTTGTCCGCCTGGTCACGAAGATTCGCCGCGCGCTCGAAATCCTGAAGCGCAACCGCGGCTTCCTTCTCCTTGTTGAGTTCCTCGATCTCGCGCTCGAGGTCCTTGAGGTCGGGCGGACGAGTCATCGTGCGCATGCGAACGCGCGATCCAGCTTCGTCGATGACATCGATGGCCTTGTCGGGGAGGAAGCGACCGGAGACGTAGCGCGTCGACAGCTCGACGGCGGCCTCGAGCGCGTCGTCGGTGATCTGGACGCGGTGATGCGCCTCGTACTTGTCGCGCAGCCCCTTCAGAATCTCGACCGCCTCCGACTTCGAAGGCGGATTGACCATGATCACCTGGAAGCGGCGCTCGAGCGCACCGTCCTTCTCGATGAACTTGCGGTACTCATCGAGCGTCGTCGCGCCGATGCACTGCACTTCGCCCCGCGAGAGCGCCGGCTTGAGAACGTTCGAGGCGTCGATCGCCCCTTCTGCGCCACCGGCCCCGACGAGCGTGTGAAGCTCGTCGATAAAGAGAATGACGTTCTTCACGCGGCGAACTTCCGTCATCACCGCCTTGATTCGTTCCTCGAACTGGCCGCGATACTTCGTTCCCGCGACCATCATCGCGAGATCGAGAACGACGAGCCGCCGGTCGCGAAGGATCTCCGGGACATTGCCGTTCACGATGTCCTGCGCGAGGCCTTCGACGATCGCAGTCTTCCCGACTCCCGGCTCGCCGAGGAGAACGGGGTTGTTCTTCGTACGGCGACTGAGAATCTGGATCACGCGCTCGATCTCGTCGTGCCGGCCGATGACCGGATCGAGCTTGCTTTCACGGGCGAGCTCGGTGAGGTCGCGACCGAATGCGTCGAGCGCGGGTGTCTTCGATCGGCTCTTCGGCTGCGACGACGACGAAACCGATGCGTCCGACTGCATCGAAGACTCGGCACCGAGAAGATCGAGCACCGCTTCACGGACGTCCTCGAGCTTCAAGTTGAGGTCGAGCAGAACCTGCGCCGCGACGCCGTCGTTCTCGCGGATGAGCCCGAGGAGAAGGTGCTCCGTCCCGATGTAGTTGTGGCCGAGCTCGTGGGCCTCTTCCATCGAGAGCTCGAGAACCTTCTTCGCGCGCGGAGTGAACGGGAGCTGTCCCATCGTGACCATCGACGGCCCCGATTGGACGTTCTTCTCGATCTCGCGACGGATTTTCTCCGTCTCGACGCCCAGATTCTTGAGAACGTTCGCCGCGACACCACTCCCCTCTTGAATCAGGCCGAGCAGGACGTGCTCGGTCCCGATGAAATCGTGGTTGAACCGCTGCGCCTCCTTGCGCGCGAGTGCCATGACTCGGCGGGCGCGGTCCGTGAAGCGGTCGAACATCGACATCGTTCGTTCCTTCCGTTCCCAGAAGACTCGGTCAGAAGCTCTCGCTCCGGCCTCGTCGGAGTGATCGATTCAGTGATTCGTCGCGGTGGATGCGTCACGGCGCGAAGGCCTCGCCGTGGAGCGCGCCGGCTCGGGGAATCCAGCCGCTGGAGTATTCTATCTGCCTTTGGCGCCGATGCCGGCCGCTCGCCGAGAGGGAAGTTCCAGACAAGGGTCGGCAAGGACGCCGAGGAGCACGTCCTACCTCGTACTTTTCGGTAGTTCCCGCCGGATTCCTTAGTCCGGAGTCGGACGCGTTCGCCGCCAATTCTGAGACGGTTCCGACTCTTTGCAAGTGAATTCAGCGTGGGTGCTTAACTCGCGTCTTCGACACCCGCGCGCAGCCGGAATCTCGGCTCTCGCCTCCGGCGGCAGGTTCTGCCCGGGGTCGGCGGAGGCGACGCGGGGTCAGGCCGAGTTTTCCTCGTGGTTCCGGTCCGAGCTCGAGTCCGGATCGGAACCGTTCGTCCCGTTCCGGCCGTCGAGGCGGTTGCGGATGAACGTCGCGCGCATGATGTCGCGCTCCGGCCCGTTCAGCTCGGATCGCTCGAGCTTCTGGAGGTGAGCGGGCTGCGTGAGGATGAAGAGCTCGTTCACCGTCGAAATCGGAACGTCGTCGATGATTTCGAGATTGACGCCCATGCGCACCGCGGAGAGGAGGTCCATCGTCTCCTCGGAGTTGATCGTTCGCGCCTTTTGGAGCGTCCCGTAGGCGCGCCACACCTTGTCTTCGATCACCTCGCGATTCTGCTCGACGAGCTGGGTGCGGACCTGCTTCTCGAACTCGATGATCTTCGGAATCACGAGCTCGATGTTCTCGATGAGCTCGAGCTCGCTCTTCCCGAGCGTCTGCTGGTTCGAAATCTGATAGAAGTCCCCCGACGCCTGCGTCCCCTCACCGTAGAGGCCCCGGACAGCGAGATTGATCTTCGAGACCGCCTGAAAGACTTTCTCGATCTGGCGCGTCATGACGAGCGCGGGAAGGTGAAGCATCACCGAGGCGCGCATCCCGGTGCCGACGTTCGTCGGGCACACCGAGAGGTAGCCGAACTGAGGATGGAACGCGTAGTCGAGATTCTTCTCGAGCACGGTGTCCGCCTCGTCGACCTCCTCCCAGGTCGCGCGGAGCTGGAATCCGGAGCGCAGCCCCTGAATGCGGAGGTGATCCTCCTCATTCACCATGATGCTGATCGTCTGCCCGCCACCGAGCCCGACGCCGCGGGGCCCCTTGCCGAAGGCGTGCTCTCGACTGATCAGGTGTCGTTCGACGAGAAACAGTCGGTCGACCGGCGACAGCGGCGGAAGACTGACGTACTTGAGTTCGGTGTTCGAGCCCGAGTCGAGGATGCACTGGCGGATGCGGCGCTCGATCTCGCCGCGCTCCTTGGGCGTCGCGCGCGAGAGGAATGGATAGTCCGCGAGGTTTCGCGCGAGCCGGATGCGCGAGCTGATCACGATCTCCGACTCCGGCCCGGTTCCACCGAGCCAATCGCCGACATCGATCGGAATCTCGTTCAGATCCATCGCGTTACGCCTTCCGACCCTCGAGCTCGTAGATGCGATCGCGGATCTCCGCGGCCTTTTCGTACTGCTCATCTTGAATGGCCCGATCGAGATCGGCGCGGAGCGCCCGCAGCTCTCGCTGGCGCTCGATCTGATCGTTCGCGCGGAGCGGCACTTTGCCGGTGTGTTGAACCCGGCTGTGGATCTTCTCGAGGAGGTTCACGAGGCCCTTCTTGAACACCGTGTAGTCCATCGGACAGCCGAACTTTCCGGTGGAGCGAAATCGCCGGTACGTCGTCCCGCAGCGCGGGCAGGCGAGGCCCTGCTCGTCCGGATGGCCTTCCGTCTGCGACTGAACAAGCTGAGTCAAGAACTGCGGAAAGACGTCCTGGGAAGCCGGCTTGTGGAGATAACTCTTGATCGTGACCTGCTTTTCCTGCGCACAGGATTCGCAGAGGTGCACTTCGCGCTTCTCGTTGTTCGAGACGTCCGTGAGGTGCACGGTGGCCTCACCTTCGCCGCAAGCCTCACACTTCACGTCGATCAGCCTCTTCTTTGCGAATCGATTTCCTGTTCCGGCGGACTCGATCGCCACCGGGGATCGGCGGATTCCGATCCCGCCGATTTCGATCGACGCCGAGCGGACGCGGGAAGACGGGGAGCCTTCCGCGGCGCCGCGCACCCTATCTATCGGGCGGAGGACCGGGGAAGGTGAATCGCCAAGACGACGGCGCGTCCGGGCGTCGATCTTCCGACAATCCGAGAGGCCCGACGACGACGCGGATCGAGCCGCAGCGTCTCCCGCGCGCACTCGGAGTCACGCTTGACTGCCGGAGGCCGACGACTCGGGGAATCTCGTCAGTCGAGGTCAGCGGATCGGCGCAATGGAACACGACAAAAACTCCCCGCGCGGTGGCCTGATTGTACCCTCTTGACACATCGACCGCCGTAGCAAAAGCTCCTTCGCGCCTCCGATCGGGAAGGAGTGTCAACCTCGCTCGATGCCGACGCGATCATGCGACTGGACGATCACCGCCGCCGCCCGCGCGGATCGAAAGCGGGCGGACCGACGTGCCTCTCGGTGTTTCTCAAGGCGCCGGAACCGGGCGCCGTGAAGACTCGGCTCGCGCGGTCGATCGGGACTCGACTCGCCGCCGAGCTCTACCGCGCGTTCGTCCGGGACACGCTCGCGTGGACGGCGGCGTTGCCGTCGGTTTCGCGTCGCCTCGAGTTCGCTCCAAGCGACGCCGGCTCGCAGTGCGCCGCTCTCCTCCCCGCCCGCTCCGGCGCGTTCGACCTCTGCCCGCAGACGGACGGCGATCTCGGTCGCCGGCTGAGTTCGGCGACCGAGCAAATGTTTGCGGCCGGTCACCGGCGCTGCGTGATCATCGGCACGGACTGTCCTCTCCTCGGCCCCGAGACGGTCGAGCGGGCGTTCGAGCGACTCCGCTCGCGCGACCTCGTGCTCTCCCCGACGCTCGACGGCGGCTACGCGCTCGTCGGACTGCGTCGATTCGAGCCGGCGGTGTTTCGCCGGATCGACTGGAGCACCTCGCGCGTTCTCGATCAGACGATCTCCCGCGCCCGGTCAGCGGGTCTCGGCGTCGAGCTCCTCGCCCCCGAAAGAGACATCGACACCGCGAGCGACCTCGCGCCGCTCCACAGCGCTCTCGTCGCGGCGTGGCGAGCCGGTCGGGACCCGTTTCCGACCCGGACCCTGCGGGTCCTCGAATGGGAGCTCGCGCGCTGGACGTCCGCGTCCGGGGCCGGCCCGCGGCGGGCGGCCGGCGGCGATGGACGCTCGGCTTGACATCCAGCGGGCGCGCCCTACGATCTGTGAGTTTCCCACCGCGCGGCGGCCACGGCCCGAACCGCGTCGCGATCGTCCCGTCGGCCCGGCGGAGCCGGTAGCGGCGGCGAGTTGGAGGGCTTCACGCCCCGCGGGAAATGCTTTCCGAGCCGATGCTTACGGGCTTGCGCTCGGGGGGATGTCGTCTAATATGTAGCGTACTCGTGACGGAGCCGGTCGGGACTGGGCGTATCCACCCCTGACTCCGCCCCGGGATCTTTCCCAAGTTTTTATCTTTCAATTACTTGGGGGCGGGCTGCCCGACAGCACGCGGCCAGCTCAGCGAGCTGGGAGATGACTCCCCCGCCGCGTCGGCCAGCCCGAACACGGTCCTGACGAAAAACCTTGACGATACGTTCAGACGCTTCCCCGAATCGGACCGAGACTTCGCGTCGCGTCGACGCTTGAGGTCGAGTCCGCGGGCGAAATCGGACGTTGGTCCGGGAGCGCTTCCTCTCCATGAACAGCGAGATTCTCCGACTGGTGGACACGATCCACCGGGACAAGGATATCGACAAAGAGATCATCTTCGAGGGCGTCGAGCAGTGCATCGAGACCGCCGTCCGGAGGAAGCTAGGCGAGGAATGCGACGTTCGCGTCGCGATCGACCGCGAGTCCGGCGAGACGACGGTGTACCAGGACGGCGAGGAGATTCCGATCTCCGACCTCGGTCGTCTGGCCGCCCTTCAGGGGAAGCAGGTCCTTCTGCAAAAGATTCGCGAGGCTGAGCGCGACCGCATCTTCGACGAGTACGAGGCGAAGATCGGCAAGCTCGTCACGGGCGTCGTGCAACGGATCGAGGGGCCGAACCTCATCATCAATCTCGGCGGCGGTCGAGTCGAAGGGATCCTTCCGCGGAGCGAGCAGGCTCCGGGCGAGCGCTTCCGGGTCGGCGAGCGCATCAAAGTGCTCCTCGCCGATGTGCGGAAGAACCATCGCGTCCGGATCACGCTTTCGCGCGGGCACCCGGATCTCGTCCGCGCGCTCTTCGAGCTCGAGGTGCCCGAGATCGCCGAGAAGGTGATCGAAATCATGAACATCGTCCGCGAGCCCGGCTACCGGACGAAGATCGCGGTGACGACCTACGACCGAAACGTCGACTGCGTCGGTGCGTGCGTCGGGGTACGGGGATCGCGCATCAAGAATATCGTCGACGAGCTCTTCGGCGAACGGATCGACATCGTTCGCTGGAACGAGTCGATCGAGGTGCTGATCATGAACGCACTCCAGCCGGCCGAGATCACGACGATGGATCTCGACTACGACGAGAAGCGCGCGGCGGTCTACGTTCGTCCGGACATGCAGTCGATCGCGATCGGAAAGCGCGGTCAGAACGTCCGTCTCGCGTCGAAGCTTTCGGGGTGGGAGCTCGACATCGTCACGGTCTCCGAAGAGGACATCGAGCGCCTGCGCAAGGGCGAGATGCCGATTCAGCCGGCCGCGGACGGCGAAACCGCCGCGGAAGCGCCGGCGGAGGGGGCCGCGGCGGACGCCGCAGAAGGAACGGAGTCGGCCGCTCCGGTCGACGAGACCGGCGAGGCGGCGATCCGTTCGGAAGATGGCGGTACGGAAGATGGTGACGCCGGTGCGCCCGCGCAAGCGGGCGAGTCGCCCGCGGCCACTCTCCCGTCCTCGGAGGAAGGGGACGGCGCCGCGACGTCCGAGAGCGATGCGTCGAGCGATGCAGAGCCCGCCGTCGCGAGCGGGGATGCGTCCGAATCGTCTCCGCCGGGAGACGCTGCCACCGAAACCGTCGATGGGGAGGTCGGCGCCGATGGGGAAGAGCCCCGTCCCGACGAACCGAGCGAAGAAGCCGGGGAGAGTGAATCAGAAACCAGCCCGGAAGAGTCGCCGAACGCGGAAGAGGAAGACGCCGCGGAAGAGCTTCGTAGATAGCCACGGGAGAGCTTCGTAGATCACCGTCGATCGACGAAGAGACCGCTCCCTCCGAGGGGGCGAAACCGTCCACTCAAATTTAGCCAGCGCAGCGCAGGGACTTTAGGAGCCACCTTGGGAGTTCGGATCTTCAAGCTCGCCAAAGAGCTCGACATGACGAGCAAGGATCTCATCGCGTTCCTGCAGACGCAGGGTCGACCGGTGAAGAGCCATATGTCGACGATCGACGAGTCGGTGGCGAACATTCTGCGCGATCGTCTGCGACCGAAGTCTGCGCCGTCCGGGACGGGAAGTAGCGAGAAGAAAGCCGCGGGTGGAACCGCGAGATCGGGCACGCAGACCACCGGCTCCGACGCGTCCGCGGGCACCCGGGGACGGCCAGCTGCGGCTGCCGCTGCAGCCGGAGCCCCGGCAGCTCGGCGCGGCGGCACATCGGGCGACTCCGACGCCGGCGGAGACCGGGGGAAGGGGACCCAGCGGCGTGACGGCGGTCGCGAGCGGCGCGTTCGCATCTTCGTCCAGGACGGTGGCGTCGACGACGGCTACCTCCCGGGCGGGGGCCGACGCCGTCCGGTCGGGCGGCGACCGCGCCGGGGCGGGCGCGGAGGCGCTGCGGTCGCGGTGGAACGACCGAAGAGCGTCGAGATCACTCTCCCCGCAACGGCCAAGGATCTCTCCGCGGCGACGACGATCCGCGTGAACGACATCGTGAAAACGCTCATGACGCACGGCCAGATGGTCCCGGCGAACGCGTTCCTCGATGAAGATCAGATCACGCTCATCTGCCTCGAGTACGAGATCGACGTCACGTTTAAGAAAAAGGAACAAGAGAGCGCCGAGTTCCTCGAAGAGCTCTCGCAGCAGACCGTCGACGAGGCGGAACTCGAGCTGCGAGCGCCGGTCGTCACCTTCATGGGTCACGTCGACCACGGTAAGACATCGCTTCTCGATTACATCCGGAAGACGACCGTAACCGACTCCGAGGCCGGCGGGATCACCCAGCACCTCGGTGCCTACCGGGTCGACCACGGCGACTCGCACGTCGTCTTTATCGATACCCCGGGTCACCAGGCATTCACCGAGATGCGCGCTCGCGGCGCGAACGTCACCGATATCGCGGTGCTCGTCGTCGCGGCGGACGACGGCGTGAAGCCGCAGACGGTCGAGGCGTACAACCACGCGAAAGCCGCGGAAGTGCCGGTCGTCGTCGCGCTCAACAAGATCGATCGCCCCAACGCGAACGCGATGCGCGCGAAGCAGCAGCTCTCCGAGCTCGGTCTTCAGCCCGTCGAGTGGGGTGGTGACACCGAAGTCGTCGACGTCTCGGCGATCACCGGGCAGGGAATCGACTCGCTCGTCGAGACGCTTTCCCTCACCGCGGAAATCCTCGAGCTCAAGGCGAACTCCCAACGAAGCGCTCTCGGCACGGTGATCGAGGCGGCGGCGACGACGAGCCGCGGGGTGGTCGCCACCATCCTCGTCCAGGACGGCACGCTGAAGAGAGGCGACTACGTCGTTTGCGGCGCCGCGCACGGCCGTGTGCGGAGCATGGTCGTGAACGGCGACGAGACGACGGAGACTGCCGGGCCGTCGACGCCGGTGCAGATCACGGGACTCAACGCCGCCCCGGCTGCGGGCGAGCGTCTCTACGCGGTCGAGGATGCCAACAAGGCTCGCGACATCGCGGAGGAGCGCGAGCGAGAAGCTCGCGAGGAGGAACGAGCTCGCCGGCAGCAGAAGCCGGTCACCCTCGAAACTCTTTTCGACGAGATTCAGCAGAAGACCGAGGAGACGGTGCAGACGCTGGGCCTCATTCTCAAGGCGGACGTCCAAGGATCGAGCGAAGCTCTCCGCTCGTCGCTAGAGAACTTGTCGACCGACGAAGTGAAGGTCCAGATTCTCCACAGCGGGGTCGGCGGGGTGACGCAGGACGACGTATCGCTCGCCGACGCGTCGGGTGCCATCGTGATCGGATTCCACGTGGGCGCCGACGAACGGGCCCGAGCGCTCGCCGAAGACCGCGGCGTCGAAATCCGGATCTATCAGATCATCTATGAGGCCATCGCCGACGTGAAGGCGGCGATGGAGTCGCGCCTCCGACCGGAGTTCGAAGAAGAGATCCGCGGACACGCGGAGATTCGCCAAGTCTACCGCGCGTCCAAGATCGGAAATATCGCCGGCTGTTTCGTCACCGACGGCACGATTCAGCGCTCCGACAAGGTGCGCCTCCTCCGCGAGGGACGAATCGTCTACACGGGTGACCTCGGATCGCTCAAGCGGTTCAAGGACGACGTCAAAGAGGTGCGCGAGGGCTTCGAGTGCGGTATCAAGATCGCGAAGTTCGACGATATCAAGGAAGGCGATTCGATCGAAGCCTTCCACCTTATCGAGAAGCGACGGACGATTTAGAGACTCGGCCAGCGCGACGCGCTGGCCGAGTCTCTAAATCGATTTTCTTAGGGGTCTTTCGCGAAGACCCCTCGTCGTTCCGAAACCGGAACGACTTCACCCCAACGAGCTCGCCTCCGGCTCGGAATGCGACTCACCGCGCGAACTCGACGACCCGCGACGCGCTCGCCGAGTCTCTAAATCGATTCTTTTAGGGGTCTTTCGCGAAGACCCCTCGTCGTTCCGAAACCGGAACGACTTCACCCCAACGAGATCGCCTCCGGCTCGGAATGCGACTCACTGCGCGAACTCGACGACCCGCGTCGCGCTGGCCGAGTCTCTAAATCGATTTTCTTAGGGGTCTTTCGCGAAGACCCCTCGTCGTTCCGAAACCGGAACGACTTCACCCCAACGAGCTCGCCTCCGGCTCGGAATGCGACTCACCGCGCGAACTCGACGACCCGCGACGCGCTCGCCGAGCCTCGACATCGATTTTCTTAGGGGTCTCTCGCGAAGACCCCTCGTCGGTCCGAAACCGGAACGACTTCACCCCAACGAGCTCGCCTCCGGCTCGGGATGCGACTCACCGCGCGAACTCGACGACCCGCGACGCGCTCGCCGAGCCTCTACATCGATTTTCTTAGGGGTCTTTCGCGAAAACCCCTCGTCGGTCCGAAACCGGAACGACTTCACCCCAACGAGATCGCCTCCGGCTCGGGACGCGACTCACCGCGCGCCGCACTCGCCAAGTCGCTGAATCGATTGTAGCGGCCTTTCGCGAGGACCCCTCGTCGGTCCGAAAGCGGAACGATTTCACCCCGACGAGCTTGTCTCTCCCCCCTCCGTCGGACGAACTCGCCCGCGGCTCGGAGCTCTCCTTCGCGGCTCCACCTCTTCCTTCGCGCCCTTCCCCAACCCTTCGTGTGAAATCCTCCCCGCGAGCTCGCCAGCCAGCTCCGGCCTTGCGACCCCACCGCTCGGAGACGACACTCTTCTGGGTGTGACCCTCGACCCTTCGGAGAACCCCGTGCCCGATCATTCGCCCCGAACTTCGCGTCGGCTGCGCCGTATCGCGAGTCGAATGAAGTTCCTCCTCAGCCAAGTCCTCCAAAACGAAGTCAGCGACCCGCGCATCGGCTTTCTCACCGTGCTCGATGTCGAGCCGACAGTGGATCTCAAAGAAGCGAAGGTCTACCTCTCGATTCTCGGCGGCGAAGGAGATCGCTCGAAGGCCGAACACGCTCTCGCGAGCGCACGCGGCTACATCCAACGCGAGGTTGGCAAGGGACTTGAAACGCGGAATACGCCTGTTCTACGATTCGTTTTCGATGACTCGAGGGACCAGGTAGCCCGCTTGGAATCCCTCATCGACGAGACCGCTCGAGAAGGCCGGGAGACTAAGGAATGACTGCGGTGGAATGGGTGCTCGCGCCGGCCGATCTCGGGGCTTCGGATACCGATGCCGACGCATCGCTCGCTCTGCGGATGCGAGACGAAATCTTGTGGCGAGACGGCCGGTGCTGCGGTGAACCGGCGCTCGGACTGACGGGCGTGCCCGCCCGCGACTCGTTCGACGTCGTTCAGGCTCGGGGCGACGACGAGGATGAAGAGGACGACGACTACTACGAGGAAGACGAGGACGACGACTTCGAGGACGAATTCGACGAAGGTGACCTCGAGGACGATGACTACGAAGAGGACGACGAGGATTTCGACGACGACCTCGAAGAAGATGACGACGATCTAGACGACGACTTCGGTGATGTCGACGAAGAGGACGATCTAGACGACGAAGAGGACGATCTAGACGACGAGGAAGACGACGGAGACTTCGGCTTCGAGGACGACGAGGAAGACGACGAGGGCGAAGACGACGACTTCGACTACGAAGAGGACGACGAAGAGGACGACGACTTCGAGTACGAAGAAGAAGACGAGTGACTGCGTCCCGTCGTCGGTCGCTCGCTCGAGTTTACTTCCCGGAGCGCGCTCACGGACGTCGAAAGCCCCCCGGCTGCCGCACCATGCGGAGCTCGGCCGAGCTCGAGTCTAGACCCCGCACAAAGGCGATTCCTCCGAACGACGCTCGTTTCGAGTGAACCGCGCGGCGTTTGAACTCGTGCTTGTGCGTCAGGGATACGACGCGACGCGGTTCTTACCCTGCCTCTTCGCCTTGAAGAGCGCGATGTCGGCCGACTGGAGGAGATCGTTCTCATCCTGATCGGCGAGGAGCGTGCTCACTCCCACACTCACGGTGACCGTCGTGCCGTCCTCCCCCTCGAGCTCGCTCACCGAGAAGGGATACCGCGCCACGGATTCGACGAGCTTGTCGGCGGCCTTACGGGCCATCGCGGCGTCGGTTTCCGGCAGCAGGATGACGAACTCGTCGCCGCCGTAGCGACAGACAACGTCGGTCTCGCGGAAGGTTTCGGCCAAGACCGCCGCGATTTCCTTGAGAACCTGGTCGCCCTGGAGGTGACCGTGGGCGTCGTTCACCTGTTTGAAGCTGTCGAGGTCGACGAAGACGAGCGAAACGTCGCGTGCGTAGCGAATCGAGCGCTCGACCTCGGCGTGAAGACGCACCATGAACTGACGCCGGTTGAAGGTTCCGGTGAGCGGATCGATGATCGACTGGCGCTTGATCTCCCGGCTGAGGCGTAGGTTCTCGATGAGGAGGCCGATGATGTCGCCGAGCGCGCCGAGGAAGTCTTTCTGAAGCTCGCTCACGCGCCCCAGACTCGTGAAGTACTCTCTTTCCTGCTCGTACGGAAGGACCTCGCAGAAGCCGAGCAGGTTCCCGTGGCAAGTCAATCGAACGATCATCCTCCCCTCGTGCTCCCCCACCGCCACGTCGCCGAAGAGAAACTCGCGGAGAACGGGCGTATCAGCGAGCGGAACCGGAACCGGTTCGACTTCGCGTGTCGAGTAGGCGACGCGGAGCTCGTCACCAGCGAGGAGATAGAACGTGACCTCGCGGTATCCGAGACTCGTCGTCTGCGTGAGAATGCGAGCGGCGTCGGCGAACAGCTCGTTCTCGTTGGCGGCGCCGAGAAGATCGCGCGTGATGACCGGCGTCCACTTGATCTTCTCGGATAGGTGATACACCCGGAGGGACGATTGGATCGCCGCGGACGCCCGTCCCTTCTGCTCCTCGACTTCGCGCCGCAACCGCTCGAGAACGGAGCTCTCGTGGCCGCAGTCACGGGCGTAGACGACGACGAGAGCACGCTGTTTCCAGCGCACTCGCCGGAACCGGAATTCAGCGGAGAGATCCTCACCGTGAGGACGCAAGATCTCGCCGGAGACGGTGAGGTCGAGCCCGGGTTCGTCTCGTTGAAGAAACGCGTCGACGACCGACGGCTCGATGACGCGGACGATGCGCGACCAGTGCCAAGGCCGCTGCTCGAAATCGGTTACCGTCGCGTCGATGAGACGGAGAAACTGCTCGTTGAGGCCGAGGATCGTGCCGGATTCGGCGTCGCAGAACGCGGCGGGGAACGGGAGGCACGTTCCGAGGAGGAGGGCCATTTCGTCGCCGGTAAAGCACGACGACACCGCGAGCGGGAGATTCCCGTCGGAGACGACCGGGCCGGAGTGGAGTACGCTCGATTTCGCCTGGCTCAAGGTGCGCAACCCTCGATTCGTGGAGCGCAGCCACGGGGCCCGAGCAGCGGGAAGCGGGGACATCCCGCCGTGCCTCGCGGTTCGATTCTCGCGGAAGCCCACCGGCTGTCCGGCGGAGCTCGTGCGAGCCCGGAGAGTGCGCCGTCGAAGTATACCTCGGTGTTCGAAAGCTAGCCGCCCGCGCACGATGACTCCGAGTCGAGGACCCTCTCGTCGGCGTTTCGATCGGCCGGGATGGAAGAACGGAATCCCCGGGTATTCGCGGAAGTACGCGGCCCGCCGGGCGCGAACTCGCGTAGTTCTCGGCGGGATGAGTCTCGTTCGGGTAGTCCCGTTCGCGTCGGGAGTCGTGGGCCGGAACGACGTTTACGGCCCCGAGAGGGCGGTCTATAATGTCGAGCCCGAGTTCGGGCCGGGACGCGGCGGGGCGCTCCATCTCCTGCTCGAGTGACCCTCGAAGTGGTCGACGGATGGCGTCGAAGGCGGTCGCGAGCTCGACGGAACGGCGGTCCAGACTTGACGTCGGGCGCTCGTCCGTCACGCGGCCGAAGACCGATCGCGACCGCTCCGACGCCGTCCGTCGACCGGCCTCGACTCCGCGAAGCGGACGTCACCGGCCTCGCCGTCGGCCCCCGAGCGGATCGACGCGCCGCTCCGCGGGATTCCGGGCGCTTCGATAGAACGGTCGCTTCGCTCTAGCGCGTCAGTTCGAGTTCGGTTTCGAGCTCGCCTCTCCCATCGACAGGACAGTCCGTGAAATCAGCCGACAAGATCTCCGCCGCAATCAAGGCGGCCGATAAGTCCGACGCGCACCGAACGACAAGCGTCGCATCCTACCCCGAGACGATCGTAGAAACCGTCGCGTTTCACCACCTGCACCGCGTGCTGCCCGCGAAGGACGCGCTGCGCAGCTTCCAGCGCTTGAGCGAAGAGTTCGTCGATTGGAACGAGGTGCGGGTGAGCACGATCAAAGAGATCCGGCAGCAGATCGCCGACGGTCCGGACTCGCTCGACACCGCGGTCTTCATCAAGGACTTCCTCGAGCACGTCTTCCGCGAACGCCACTCGGTAGATCTCGAGCCGCTCCGCGAAGCGAACATAACGGACGTCCGCAGGGCGCTGAAGCCCGTGCGCGGCATCGATCTCGCGACGATCGAGCTCGTCCTTCTCCGCGTCAAATCGCATCCCGTGCTGCCGCTCAACCCGGAGATGGAGGCGCTCGTCGATGCGTCGGGCTTGGTCAAGACCGGGGATACGCGAGATCGAAAAGCGAAGGCGCTCTTCGAAAAGTGTGCGAGCGAGCGAGTGCTCCTCGTCCACCACTACCTTCTCGATCTCTCCCGTGCGATCGGACCGATCGAGGATGGTACGTTTAGCGGGGCGAAGACTCAGCTCAAGTCTGCATTGACGGCCCAGATCAAGGGGAGCGGGAAGCGCTCCTCCGGCGGGACGAAGCCCAAGTCGAAGAAACCGTCGGCGGTCTAACGACTAAGGCAGACTGCCCGTTGAAGAACTCATTCGGCCGAGAGCTCGGCGCGATCACGCTCAGCTTGGCCGCCCGAATCCTCGATAGTCACGGAGATCGTCCGCGTTCGCCGCAGCCGATCTGAACGCAACCGAGCCGGTTCTCGACTCGAAGCATCTTTTTCCATCGGACGGCTAAGAGGTCACAACGAAATGGCCGGCCACTCGAAGTGGAACAATATCAAGCACCGCAAAGAGGCGGCGGACAACAAGCGCGGCAAGGTCTTCTCCAAGATGGCGAAGCTCATCATGGTCGCCGCGCGCGCCGGCGGAGGGAATCCGAACGAGAATCTGCCGCTTCGCTACGCGATCGAGCGGGCGCGCGCCGAATCGATGCCCAAGGACTCGATCGAGCGCGCCATCAAGAAGGGAACGGGTGAGCTCGAAGCGGACGAGGTCGTCGAGCTGACCTACGAGGGGATCTGCCCGGGCGGTGTTTCGGTCATCGTGGAGGCCCTCACCGACAACCGCAATCGAACCGGCGGTGAGGTGCGCAACCTGCTCGAGAAGCGCGGTGGCTCGCTCGGAAAGTCGAACTCCGTCCTGTGGAAGTTCGACCGCCGCGGCGTCCTCGGAGTGCGGGCGGAAGAGGCCGGCGAGGAGGAGCTCTTCGACGTCGGAATCGAAGCCGGCGCGGAGAACATCGAAGAAGAGGACGGTGTCTTTTACGTGTACTCGAAGACCGACGACTTCGAGAGCGTCCGAGGCGCGCTCCAAGACCTCCTCGAGAAGAAGCGCGAGCGTCCGGACAAGAAATGGGGCGAGGCGGCGGACGATCGCCCGCTTTTCACCAAGAGCGAGTTTGCTTACTTGCCGCAGAATCCGATCGCGCTCGATGCGGCGAAGGCGAAGCAGGTTCTCGACCTGATCGGGGAGCTCGAAGACCACGACGACGTGCAAAACGTCTACAGCGATCTCGATCTGACGGACGAGGTGCTGGCCGCCCTCTCGGCCGAGGAGTGACGGCGGTCGCGAAGCCGCTTCGCCGGTTTTAGCGAACGGACTTGCGCAGGCGCTCTCTCGCTGCGCCCCGAGCGGTCACACGCGAGGCTTTTGCACCAGGAAGTTCGCGTAGTTTTCGATCCGTACGCGATCGTTGTAGGTTTCGTCGAGTTCGTGCCAATGGCAGACCGACTCCTCGCCGAAAGTCCAGCAGAGGAAGACCTTCCGGCCGTTGTAGAGCGAGGGAAAATTGATGATCCCGCGCTTGAACTCCTCGACGAAGCAGCCGAGGTCTTCGACTTCGCGGATGTAGGAGTTGATCTTGTCGATCTGAAAATTGAGATCTTGCTTGATGGCTTCGACTCGCGCTTTGCGTTCGTCCGGCGAGAGGACCTCATCGCCCGCGTCGATTCCCTTCTCGAGGCATTCGAGCTCCGTACGCTTGAAGATGATCGTCTCCCACTTGGTCGTGATGTCTTCGACGATCTTCCGGAGGAGCGGGAGCATTCGGTTGCTCTCTTCGATCGATATCAGCCTCGATTCCATTCGTGTGTCCGTTCAGGGCGTGGGGTGAAGGGCGGTTCGCTCGAGCGCGGCGGGCGGGAGGTCGAACGGCGACACTCGCGAGAACGCTCCAGCGAACGATCGTCTTTGAGCATCTCGTGTGCCGGCGTCCGCGCGTGGCGCGGAGACTACGCATCCCTTTCTCGATCAAAGACTTATGCGATCTCGCGCGGCGCTCCCCGCTAGGGCCCCGACCGCGGATCGTCCAAGACTGAGACGCGTTCCCCAAGCTCGCACCGAACCCCGTGCACAGTGGCGGATTGACTTTCGCCCGCGGGGTTCGTTGGATGCCGCTTCGGCCCGTAGCAGAGATCCGGTCGAGGCCGCCAGAAAGTGAAGAGGACGGTGAAGGGATGCGAGAGCGTTCTCGGGGGATCCGCCCGGCCCCTCGGCCGCGTGCCACGGGCGCGGACCATCGGATGCCGGTGCGATGGGCGGCGCCGCTCATTCTCGCGCTCCTGTCCTGCGGGTTCGCTTCGAGCGTCGCAGCTCAGGAATTGCCGACGATTCGGATCATCAGCCGAATCTCGATCGAAGGGCTCCGGCGCGAATCCGAGGCGGACCTGCTCGCCAGCCTCCGCGAGCACATCCGAGTCGGCGACCCGTACTCGCCCGAAGTCGAGAGCCGCGTCGCGGGTCAGCTCTATCTGACGCAGAAATTTCGGCGCGTTCGTCTCAAGCAGCGCATCGAGCGCGAGGATAGCGTCGAGCTGATCTTCGAGGTCGAGGAGCGGCCGAGTGTTCTCGCACTCGCGTTCGAGGGGCGCCGGGCGCTCTCGGTAAAGCACTTGAAGACTACGGCGCCGGCGCTTCGCACGCGCGTCGGCTCGCTGTTCAACGAGTCTCACCTCGTTCAGGACGAAGAGGCGCTCGTCGACAAATACCACGAAGCCGGTTACGTGTTCGCGACGGTGAAGGCCGACGTTCAGTCGTCGCCCGAGGGAGTTCGAGTGCGCTTCGTGATCGATGAGGGCACGCGCGTACGCGTCCGCGAAGTTCGCTTCGAGGGCAATCACACGATCAGCAGCTCGGAGCTGCGCGGAGTGATGTCGACGCGGAAGAAAGGTTGGCTGTTCGGCCTTCTCACCCCGGGGTTTTACGACTACGAAACCCTCGAGCGCGACCTCCGAAACATTCGCGCCTACTACGGCCGGCGCGGCTTCTTCGACGTCCGCGCCGAGCTGAAGAGCCTCGACTTCGACGACGCCATGGAGCGCCTGACGATCACCGTCGCGATCAGCGAGGGTCAACAGTATCAGTTTCGCGGATATCGATTCCGCGGCAACGCCGTGTTTCCCACGTCCACGCTCGAAGATCTAACTACGGGCGTCCCCGGCGAACCGTTCGACATGGAGACGGTTCAGCGGGATCGAGACGCGATCTTCAACTACTACGGAGACCGCGCGTACATCGAGGCCCAAGTCGAATTCGAGCCGAAGTTTCCGCTGGCTGGAACGTCGGTGTTCGTCGACTTCGACATCGAGGAGAACAACGAGATCTATATCGAGGAGGTCCGGATCCGCGGCAACGACAAGACGCGCGATCCGGTGATTCGACGGGAGCTCGAGTTCTTTCCCGGTGAGCGCGTCGACCGTTCGAAGATCGTCGAGAGTCGCTCAAACCTCCACCGCCTCCAGTATTTCAACTCGGTTCAGTTCGACTACGAGCCCGGCTCGGCGCCGGGCAGCCGCCATGTCGTCGTGAACGTCGAGGAAGAGTCGACGGGCCGGCTGATTCTCGGGTTCGGAGTGACGAGCGGCTTCGGCGTGATCGGGAACTTCAGCATCTCGAAGCGCAACTTCGACATCACCGACTTTCCCGACTCGTTCTACGACATCCCGGACTCATTCACCGGCGCGGGTCAGACGCTGAACCTCGCCGCGCAGCCGGGAACGCGGCGGTCCCTCTATCGATTCAGCCTCACCGAGCCGTATCTCTTCAACACTCGGAACTCGCTCACCGTGACCGCGTCGAAGCTCACCGTGATCCGCCGCGATTACGATGAAGACCGCGCGAGCTTCGCCCCGCGAGTCGGCCACCGCTTCGACTTCGATCGAGATTTCGTCGTCTCGATGGGAGGCAGGATCGAAGACGTCGAAATCCGGCGGATCGAGGCCGACGCTCCTCAAGCCGCGTTCGATGCCGACGGTCACACGACCGTGGTGGCGCTGAGCGCCGGAGTCGATCACGACAAAGTGCTCTACGAATACCTCGAGGGACCGTACGACGGCACTCTGAGCAGCGTGCTCTACGAGTACGCCGGCGGATTCCTCGGCGGCGAGGTCGACTTTCACAAGCTCGAAACGACGAACGAGTTTTACTTTCCGCTCTACGTTTATCAAAGCGGTCCCGACACCCTCCACCACGTGGTCTCACTCAAAAATCGCTTCGGATGGATCGAACCGCACGAGAAAGACGACGACATCCCGATCTTCGAGCGGTTCTTCCTCGGGGGGCCGAACAGCGTACGCGGATTCCGCTTTCGCGGCATGGGACCGCACGAAGGCTCTGACCCCGTCGGAGGGACCGCGATGGTTTGGGGAAACCTCGAGTACAGCTTCCCGATCGTGCAGAAGATGCTCCGCGGTGTCCTCTTCGTCGACTACGGCAACCTCGCGCCGACGATCTCCCGCCTCGACGTGTTCGATCGGATGCGCGTCGTCGTGGGCGGCGGCCTGCGTCTCAACTTTCCGTTCCTCGGCCAGCCGATACCCATCGGGCTCTACCTCGGCACTCCGCTCCGCGACGAGCCGGAGGATCGCACACGAGTTTTTCTCTTCACGATCGGCGCCAGGTTCTGACGAGCTTCACCCGCTCGCGGCAAGATCCCGCGATCGAACGCGACGGGCCGATCGAAAGCCGGCGGTCGCGCCTGCGACTGGTATAATCGCCCTGGCCGCGGCCCGAGCGTCACTCGTCGGAGACGACGGGAAGAGCCTCGCCGCCGGCGCGTCTCAACCGCAGAGTTGAGCAAGTCTGACGAACCGCGTCTGTTCGGGGGATGGACTCACGATGTCGAAGCATTTGCGACCGCAATTCGTCGCGTTCCTGTTCACCTTCGCGGCTCTCTCGCCGTCGACGGTCTCGGCTCAGAACGATCCGCCGAGCGCCGACGACGCCCCCAGCGGCGATTCGTCCGCGGCAAACGACAAGACGCGCCTCGCGGAATACATCAAGCGCTGGATCGCCACGCCACCGCGCCGCGCTGACGCTCAAGTCGCGCTCGCGGAGTGGTGCCAGACGCAAGGCCTCGCGGGCCGCGCCCGTGAGCATTTCGAGAAGGCGATCGCGATCGATTCCGATTGCAAGGCCGCTCGCACCGCGCTCGGGTACGAACGCTACGGCACCGAGTGGCGGCGAAAGGGCGAGCGTCCCGCCGCTCGGATCTCGGCGGCAACGACGGGCAGCTCCTCGTCGACGTCCGGGACGAGACCTCGCACCGAGTCGAAACCGCCCCCGACCGAAACGGCGACGGCGAGTGCGGAAACCGTCGCGCGAGAGGCAGCGGACACCGCGGACGCCGCGACCGTCGAGGTGGTGAGCCCGTCCTCTCGACTCGAGGAGAAGAAGAAGTGGGCCGCGGCGGCTGCCGAGCGATTCGGCATCCGATTTCAGACCTTCGAGAGCAGCGACTTTCTGATCCATTCGACCCTCGCAAAGGGCGACAAGCCCTTCAAGGATCTCGTGGCCCATCTCAAGCATCTAAAGTCCACCCTCGCTTCGGTGATCGGGCGCGAGAAGACGGTTTGGCCGGCGAAACTGCAGCTCGTTCTCCTTCGCTCGGAGCCCGAGTACGAGCGCTTCGCACTCAACATCGACGGCGTCAAATCGGCGCGCAACCCGGAAGGATCCTATACGCAGGGCGAACACACCGTGCTGTGGAAGCCTCACAGCGAGAAGCTTCCGATCGTCGTCGGGGCGACCGCGGTCGAAGAGTTCGGCGAGCCGACCCGCTGGGTCGGCTGGTGGCTGCGAGACGGGATCGCAGAGCTCGTTCTCGCGCGAAGCGCGGTCGGTCAGCGCGATCTCCACTACGAGACGACTTTTCTCAGCGCGGCGGAGGAGCTCGCCGAAGACGGCGACGGAACGCGGGTGTATCAGCTTCTCGAGACGCCCGAGAATCAAGGAAGGCGAGCGCAGGGGAACGAAGCGCTCGCGATGACGTTGGTCGATTTTCTCGTGCGCAAGAGTGGCCGAGGGTTCGCGCAGTTCCTACGGACGATGAAGTCGACGGACGCGCCCGCTCTGCCCGCGGACGAAGCGGAGTTCGATACCTATTTCGCCGCGTACGTCGCGTTCCAGGAGAAGGCGCTCGCGAAGCACCTCCGAATGTCCGGCGCCGAGCTCAATCAGCGCTGGAAGGCGTACGTCGGGGCGGTCGCGGCGAAGGCGGAGAAGACGATCGAAGCCGCCGAGAAGGAAGCGGAGCGGAAGGAGAACGAGAGGCGCGACCGAGACCGCGATCGCGGGGGCCGGCGGGGAGGGCGCGGCCGCGGCGGCGATCGGCGCTGACGCGAAGGCTCGGTACTCGCAGGTTCGCCCAAACGGTAGGTGGCGACCCCGCGTCCGCGGAATCGTCCTTCAGCTCGTCTGCCAGTCGATCGCGCCGCGAAGCGATTCGTCCACCTGTTCTTCGAAGAGCTGCTCGAAGTCGTCGCGATCGTATTCCCGCGGAGCGCGGAATACGAAGACGATGTTGTTCTTGAGGAAGCTCTTCTTCTCACTCATCACGACACAGCTCTCGTTCTCGAGAAGGTCGCGATAGGTGCTCGCAGCGTCGGCGAGTTTTTCCGGCGCGAGGCCCTTGACGGTCAGCTTGTAGGCGCTGCTCCGCTCGAGAGCGATGATGAGAAGAAACGCGAACGCGGCGGCGAGCACGCCGACGTGCGGAATATCGAGTCCACAGCAGAGACCGACACAGGTAACGAGGATCACGCGCCCGGTATCCTTCGCCGCACCGACGTCGGTTCGGAATCGCATCAATCCCCCGATGCCGAAGAGGACGAAGGCGTAGACGGAACCGAGAAGGGCGATCCTCCCGGCGATCGCGCCGACGACCGCGTACATGATGTAAGTCTTGGGAGACTCGAGCTCCTCGAGGCTACGCGCCTTGCCGTAGCTCCACGGGTGGTAGGCGATCACGGCCGCGAGGAGCGCCGCGAGACCGAGTGCCACGAGAAGCTGCAAGACTCGGGGAGCATCGAGAAGCTTCGAAAGGGGAGCGACGACATCCTCCCACTTCACCTCGTCCGGCGAACCGCCCGCAACAGCCTGCGCTTGGACGACCGGAAGAGGGTTGGCCGCAGCTTCCGCCTGCGCTTCGACCGGCGGCAGCCCATCGGTCACCGAAGCGGCGAGACTCAAGAGGACGGACAGTCCGGCGATGATCGCGACGATCGCGGGGAGGGACGGTCTCATGGGGTCTATTACCGAGGGGGCGACGGATCGCTCGAGGCCGCGCGGCGAGGCCTCTCCCGCCGGGACGACCGCTGCCGCAGGTTGCGGCAGAGAAACTACTTATGCCTTCATAATACCGCGTCACCGACGCGGGGGGAACCGGAGGCATGAGCTCCGGGCGGAGCTTCCTTCGGGAGCGACCGCCACCGACCCGTGCCGGCGGGTTGCCGCCATAACGGCCCCCCGAACTAGGCACCGCCGACCCAGGAGACGTCGTCGAAACTGATCTCGACGGCCACCTCGCCGAGAACCACGGTGAGACGACGTCCGCCCTTATCGATCTTTCGGACGGTACCTCGCTCGCGGAACTTCGGCACGAAGACTTCGTCGCCCTTCTTGAGGGAGCGTGCGAAGTCCTCGCGGCGCTCCCCGAGGGGCGTCGCTCGAAGCAGCTCGTCGATCGCTCCACGAAGCTCGTCGATCGCCGCTCGGTGTGCCTTCGGAACGTTTTGCATGCGACCGACGAGCGCGAGCAGTCTCTCTCGAGCCGAACGCATCGTTCCGTCGAGTTGATCCTCGAACTCGCGGCGAAGGCTCTCGCGCTCCCGCTCGACGTCGCGCCGCTTCTCCTCGTACTCCTTACGCTCGCCCTGCGCTCTCCTTCGCGCCCGCTCCGTGCGCTGCTTCTCGCGCTCGATGCGTCGCCGCGTTCTCTCCATGCCGCGGAGGACGTCGCGAGTTGGCTCCTCGACGGCGTCGACGGATTTCTCCGCGGCCGCCACGAGCTCACGATCGACCCCGAGGCGCTTCGCGATCGCGAGCGCCATCGATCGCCCGGGAACTCCGGAAAGGAGGCGGTAGGTCGGCCGGAGCGACGCTTCGTCGAACTCCATCGCCGCGTTCTCCGCCCCCTCCCGCTGAAAGGCGAATTCTTTGAGACTCCCGAGATGCGTCGTCACGATCGTGTGCCACCCTCGCTCGAGTGCCTTGTCGAGAAGGGCTTCGCCGAGCGCCGCCCCCTCGAGCGGATCGGTGCCCGCGCCGAGCTCATCGAGAAGAACGAGCGACCGTTCTCCCGCATCGCGAAGGATCGTCACGATCTGCTTCAAGTGCGACGAAAACGTGCTCAAGCTCTGCTCGATGCTCTGTTCGTCGCCGATGTCGGCGAAGACTCCCTCGTAGACCGGTACCCGCGATCCCGCCGCCGTCGCGATCGGGATCCCACTCAGTGCGAGGAGCACGCTCAAACCCGCGGTCTTGAGCGCTACGGTCTTTCCGCCGGTATTGGGTCCCGTGACCGTGAGCAGACGGTAGTGCTCGCCGAGGCGAAGACTCAGAGGGACGACCTTTGCGCGGACCTCGTCGATGTCGACGTCGCGGTGGTCCTTCGTTCGGTCGCGGGAAAGCCACAGGAGATACGGGTGACGGGCGTCTCGGAGATCGAGGACCTTCTGCCGCGTGATCTCGGGTGCGACGAGCCCGAACGAGTCCGCGTACGAGGCCTTCGCGTAAACAAAGTCGATCCAACCGACGCGAGACTGAATGACGCGCAGTGTTTCCCGCTCCGCGAGCACGTCGCGAGTGAGCTCGCGGAGGATGCGCTGCTCCTCGTCCCGCGCGCGATCGAGCGCATCGACGAGTTCGTCGCCCCGACTCGTCAGATCCTCCGGTTCGACGTAGAGCGTCGCCCCCGAATGCGAACGATCGCGAATCGGACCTCGCAGCCACGATCGATACTCCGACCGCACGGGCACGCAGTAGCGATCGTTCTTGAGCACGGGCCCGCCGCCCGAAAACGCCGCCCGAAGCTTGCCGTCGGCGAGGATGCGCTGAACGCGGGTGCGCAACTCCTCACGGAGACGCGCGACTCGCGCGCGGAGCTCGGCGAGTCGGTCGGACGCCTCATCGCGAACTCCGTCCCGCGGGTCGATCTTCTCGGGGATCCCCTCTCGAAGAGCCGGGAGGTCCTCGATCGTCTCTGCGAACCGTGCGAGCTCTGGCGTCAGAGACGAATCAGACGTCAGCGCAGCACGCAGCTGGATTCCGGCGCGAAGAAGATCGACGACATGGTAGAGCTCGTCCGGCTCCGCGGTCCGTCCGTGATCGGCGACGGCCTCGAGCTCCGATGCGACATCGCGCGCGCCGGCGAGAGGAAGGCGCGAGCGAGCGAGGAGCGCCCGCATCTCTTCGGTCTCGGCGAGCTCGCGCACGATCGTGTCGACGTCCGTTCGCGGCTCGAGCGCCTGCGCGACTCTCCGGCCGAGGACGCTCGCCGCGTAAGACGCGAGGACTTCGCGCATGCGGTCGTACTCGAGCACGCGCAGCGCGTGCTCACTCGATCCCGACACCATGGCGTCACCAGGGACGGATCGACGCGCACGGCTCGCGGCGAAGACCGCCGGCGCCGTCGAGACGCGAGGACCTCCCTTTCGGCTGGCACGCGCCCGCGAGCATCACGCCTCGAGCTGGCGAACGAGCTCGCTCACTTCGCCCTCCTCGGGGAACCGCCCCACCTCCTGCTTGCTGAATACCGACGTGTCCCCGACTTTGACCAGGAAGATTCCCCCACCGCCCTTCACGAGCTTCGGCTGGACGCCGAAGTTCGATTCGAGTTCCGCGGCCACACTGACCGCGCGCGGCTTGAAGTTTCACTGTACGCAGTACTCGATCGAGATCGCGAGTTCGCTCATCTCTCCTCCAGATCCAAAAGGCTAGTTCGCGGTGGATTCAGTTTTCGCCGCGCGGATCCACCCGAGCAGCTTCGACGTCCGTTCGGTGATCGTCTCGAAGCTCCCGCTCGCAACGACGTCCTTGCTGACGAGCGCGGACCCGATGCCGACCGCGACGGCGCCGGCTCGAATCCACGACTGAACACTCTCCGCCGAGTACGCGACACCGCCGGTCGGCATCAGCGACGACCACGGCGACGGCCCGAGGACGGAATTGATGAACGTCGGTCCGCCGAGCGCGTCGGCAGGAAAGACCTTGATCACCTCGCAGCCGAGTTCCTCCGCCGCGGCGATCTCGCTCGCGCTTCCGCACCCCGGTAGCACCGGTACCTTCCGCCGATTGCACGTCCGGATCACGTCCGCCGACAGAACCGGCGTGACGATGAAATCGGCGCCGAGCGAAAGATAGAGGGCAGCCGTCGCCGCGTCGCTGATCGTGCCCACGCCGACGATCGCGTCGGGAAGCTCGTCGCGGCAGGCTCGAACCATATCCGAGAACACGTTCGGGGCGCCATCACCGCGGTTCGTAAACTCGATGACCCTCGAGCCGCCGGCGTGGATCGCCCGCGCGATCTCGATCGCGGTCGGCGCATCCGCTTGATAAAAGATCGGAACGAGACCGTCGCCTGCGATGGTTTGCAGCGTCTCGAGTCGTCGAAACCTTGCCATGATCGATCTTCACGTTCGAGAGGGATCGGTCCCGGTCCGGCGTGGGCCGGGTGCGCGCGAACAAGTCGGAGAGTATAGCGAACGCGCTGCGACGCGGCCATAGACCGCACTCCCGCGCGACGGGCTTCCGATCTCCCTCGCACATCGCGCTCACCTCGCTATACTGCCGCGCATGTTCTACGGGCTCACCGCAATCGATTGGCTCGTCGTCGCCGCTTACTTCGCCGTAGTCGCCGGCGTCGCCGCGTTCGTGAGTCGACGGTCGTCGAACACTCGCGACTACTTTCTCGGCTCGCGCGGGCTTCCCTGGTGGGCGTCGTCGCTCTCCATAATCGCGACCGAGACCAGCGCCGTGACGTTCATCGGCGTCCCCTACGAAGCCTACGGCGGCGATTGGTCGCTCCTCCAGCTCGTCATCGGATTCGTCTTCGGCCGGGTCTTTCTCGCGGCCTACTTCGTCCGCGCGT
This sequence comes from Planctomycetota bacterium, assembly GCA_965223845.1. Classification (GTDB taxonomy): domain Bacteria; phylum Planctomycetota; class UBA8108; order UBA8108; family SXIK01; genus CBDCXR01. The sequence continues at coordinate 3,347,743 of CBDCXR010000004.1, forward strand.
TCTATCAGCACGCCGACGAAACCGTGTACGCCTTCCTCGGCCGGCGATTCGGACGCGCCGCGCGTGCGACGGCCGGGGCGCTCTTCCTCGGCGGGCGAGTCATCGCAAGCGGCGTCCGTCTACTCGCCGGCTGTCTCGCCCTCGGTGTCGCCATCGCCGCCGCGTCCCCCGAAGCGGATCTCCGCGACGCGGTCGCAGCGGCGACGATCGCACTCGGAATTTTCGGAACCGCGTTCACGCTCGTCGGGGGCATCCGCGCGGTCGTCTGGACGGATGTCGTCCTCGGACTGACGTTCGTCGCCGCTGCCGCGGGCTCGGCGGTCTACATGCTCGCGGCCTTGTCGCCGGAGCCATCGCTCGCCGAGGCGCCTCCATTCACTCTCGACGAGTTCTTGAACCGGGCGTCGGTGATCCATCTCTCCATTGACCTGAGCGACGGTCGGTCCCTTCTCGCCGGCGTCCTCGGTGGGTTCTTCCTCACGCTCGCGACGCACGGGACGGATCAAGACATCGCGCAGCGGATGCTCACGGGCGCCGACGCGCGCGCCGGTCGCCTGTCCGTGCTCGGAAGCGCCGTTCTGATCGGCCCCCTGTTCACGCTTTTCCTCGTCGTCGGGACGCTGCTCTACTTCTACTACGGGCAGCATCCTCCCAGCTATCCGATGCCCAGCGATCGGAACGCACTCTTTCCCGCGTTCATCATTCACGAGCTTCCCGCGGGATTCACGGGCTTCGTCGTCGCCGGCCTCCTCGCCGCATCATTGAGCAGCCTCACGTCGGCATTGAACGCCCTCGCCGCGACGACGATCTGCGACCTCTACCGGCCGTGGCGCGAGCGATCCGGTGCTCGCCCGCTGTCCGATGCGCACTACGTGTGGGCCTCTCGCGCGGCGACGGTCGGGTGGGGAATCGCGCTCATTCTCACGGCGCTCGCACTCTACGGCAGTGATCAAAGCCTCGTCCCGTTCGCGCTCTCCGTCCTCACGTATTTTTACGGCGGCCTTCTCGGTGCGTTTCTGCTCGGGCTCTTCACCTCGCGCGGAGGAGCGGTCAGCGTCCCGGCGGGCATGGTGCTCAGCATTCCGGCCGTCGTCGCTCTTCAGACCCGCCAATTCATCGATCACCCTGAACGAGCTCCCGAGCTCATTCGCGGATCGATCGAACGCCTCGCCGCAACCTACGGCGAGGCGATCCGGAGCGCCGTTCCGGATATCTCATGGCACTACTGGCTCATCGTCGCCGCGGCGATCACGTTCGCGGTGGGTCTGGTCGGAGCGCCGGCGCGCGAGTCGCGCTAAGGACGACTCATCTCTCGAGAGCGGGCTCCCCCTCGTACGGCGAAGAGAGTCGAGGAACCGCCCCTGCGCGCTCGAGGTTTCGCTGGAGCATGAACCAGTTGTAGAGCCGCTCGACATGATAACGCCGTTCGACTTCCTTCCCTTCAGCGTCGAAGAGGATGTACGTCGGATAACGGTCGACGCGCAGCTTCGAGACCAGCCGCTCCTCTTGATCGACGAGTACGGGAACTCGAATGGGGTCGACGTAACGGCCGCGCACCCACTCGTCGATCTCTCTTCGATCCGGTCCGCTTGCGATCGCGACGAGATCGAGCGGGCTGTCGAGACCGTCGAGAGTGTTGAGCCCCGGAATCGCGCGTAGGCACTCCATTTCTTCGGTGCTGAGAAACGCGAGGACGGTGGGTTGCCCGTCGAGAAAATGCGGCCAGTACCACTGGCGTCCCTGCTGGGCGTCTCGAAGAATCAGCGGATGTCGGGCGCAGCCGACCATCCACAATGCTCCGATGGCCGCAGCGATCGTCCATGCTCGCATGCTTCGCTCCTCTCTATCTCTTCCTTCGGCTTTCTCAGAAGCGTCGAACCTTCCCGAGCGGCACGGCGACGAACGCCAGTCCGAGCTCGCCGCTCGCCGCGTCGTAGAGGCGTATCCAGCCGTCGTACCCGGCGACCGCGACCTGTGAGCCGTCGGACCGGAAGGCGACCGCGTAGACCCAATCTTCGTGCCCCTTGAGAACCGCAGCGCGCTTCCCGCTGTCGACTTCGTAAAGACGAACTTCGTCCGCTTCGCCGCCGAGCGCGAGCCTTTTCCCGTCGGGACTGAACGCGAGCGCGAGCACGGCGCCCGGCTGTCGCTCGAGCTTGCGAACTTCCTTCATGTCCTTCGCGTCGAAGAGAATCGCATCGTGCGACTCGGCGCCGACGAGGAACTGAGTCGACGCCGGACGCGCCACGAGCCGCATGACGGGGCCGTCGATCGTCGCGACGTTCTTGAGGAACGATCCGTCCGCCGCCGTGCTCACCTTGACGGTTCGATCCCGACCGGCGGAGGCAATGCGTTCGCCGCCCGCGGCGAACGCGACACCGAACACCCAGTCGGAGTGAATCTCCGATGAGTAGATCGTTTCTCCGCTCTCCGCGTCCAGAACATGAAGCGCGCGATCCGTTCCGGCGACGGCGATCCGCTCGCCGTCACTCGAATACGCGACCGCGTAGAGACAATCCGCTCCGAGCCGAACGAAGCGCGCGAGCTCGCCCGTCTGCGCGCGCCAAATCTGAAGCTCACCGAATCGAGCCGGACTGCCACCGACCGCGGCGAGGCGACGGCCGTCGGGCGACCACGCGAACGAGTAGAGGCTCTCCGCCTCTCCGACCCAACGCTCGGACGGAAACGAGGGCGGTGTCGACGACGAAAGATCGTAGACGAGGATTTCGCGGTACGCGGCGACGTAGAGTCGCGGCGAACTCGCGACCGGGGACTCCAGGCCGGGGGATGAGGCGCTCGCGGCAGCCGGCTCCGATTTGGGCCCGGACGAGAACGTGATCGCCGTGATCGCGGGTGCTCGCCGGTAGACGGGAGGATCGAGGGGACGCGAGTACGGCTCATCGCGCGGGACCGGGCGTCCCCGCGCGAGCCCATCTTCGATCCAGCGGCGGATCACCTCCACTTCGGCGGCGCTGAGCGGCCCCTGCTTCTCCGGCGGCATGACCGGCTTCTCGGCGCGCGATACGAGACGGAAGAGCCGACTCTCCTCCACGCTCCCGGCCGCGAGCGAGACCCCCTTCCGACCCCCGGCGAGAATCGCTTCGAAGCTCTCGACGCTGAACCGCCCCTTCGGGCGCTCGCCGCCGTGACAGCCGAGGCACTTCTCGCGGAAGATCGGCTCCACATCTCCGTAGTACGTCGTCCTCGACGCGGCGTCCGGACGATCTTCGGCCGTACTCGTCTCCGCGAGCGACGCGACGAGCGCGACGAGTACGAGTGCGCCCGCCGGCGTCCGCTGCGCTCTCGCCCGGCTCGCCGGGGAGATCGTGCTCCGTCTTCTCGGTGCCATGCCGATCGACCTGTGCCCTCCGTCTTCTCGAGTGCCGGATTATCGCACAGCGGGATGGTCCCCGCCAACGGGCCCGCCCACGGAACGGATCACACACCGAACAGTCCCCGATCGACCGCTCGTCGTCGCTCAGCCGGCGGGAACGGAATTGCCGCTGAACGTCGCGATCGCGCAGGAGAATCTCGCCGCTTCGACCGAAAAGATGGACAGAGACTCATCGACTCCAGCCTCGCAAGCCAGCTATGGACTCCGCCCTCCTCGCTCTCGACTTCGACACCATCCTCTTCGCCGTCACCGCGGTGATCGCGGGCGTCGTCGCGTGGGGACTGAGCGGACGGAAGCAGCGACGCCCCGACGCGAATGAAGAGCGCACATCGACGCCTGAACCGGTCGGTCGCTGGCGCGTGTTTCGACTCGACCCCGGCGTCTTTCACGACGGAAGCACGAAGGAGCGAGCGGTCGCGAAGGAGGAGCCGCGCGGCGGTGTCATCGCGGTTCGAACCCGCTATCAAGGTGCGTGGGAGCTCCGCGCTTCCGACTTCGCGGGTCACGAACCGACTCCTCGGGTCGAGATCGCCGAGCGGGGCGTTTTCTCACCGCGCATCGAAGCGCAGGTGAACGGAAAGACCTGGCTCCGGCTTCCCGCACCACGAGCGGACGACGCGAAGATCGAGCTGAGCCGCCGGGGCAGCAGTCGCGAGCTCAAGATTACGGGCGATCCGCGCGGTGACGAGTACGAGATCCGACGCGGCGAGCACCTCGTCGCGATCGTCGCGCGATCACGCGCGGAGAGCTCGCACCACGGGTCGGTCGAGATCCTGAAGACCGAGGATCCGCTGCCGATCCTCTGGTTCGTCCTCACTCTCGAAGCCGCGCTCCCACCTCGCGCCGCGAAACGAAAGCGCCGCCGGGCGCGGGCGAGCTAGGCGTCCGCGTGCACGCGACTCCCTCCGGCGAGTCTTCGGCTCTCTCGAAGCGCTTCGCCCCTCACCCGAGCTCGCGCGATCGCTCCGTCGCCGCGACGACCGCGCTTTGAAGTGCCGCGCGAAGGCCGTGGTCCTCGAGAGCCTTTAGCCCCGCGATCGTCGTTCCGCCTGGAGTCGTCACGCGATCGCGGAGAACCGCCGGGTGCTCGCCGCTCTTCTTCACTACCTCGGCGGCGCCGAGCACCGTCTGGACGGCGAGCTCGCGCGCGACATCGCGCGGGAGGCCGACGAGCACTCCGCCGTCGGCGAGCGCTTCGATCACGGTGTAAACGTAGGCCGGTCCACTGCCGCTCAGTCCCGTCACCGCGTCGAGCTGGTGCTCACTGACGCGGGCGACGGCGCCGACGGCGCCGAAGATCGACTCCGCGAGGTCGAGCTCCGCGGGACCGGCGGGAGCCACCGCCGCGATCGCCGTCGCGCCCGCTCCGACCGTCGCCGGGAGGTTCGGCATCGCGCGCACGACCGCCAGCTTCCGGCCGAACGCTTCCTGAATCGTCTCGCCGCGAACGCCCGCGACAACCGACAGGACCAGCTGATCATCCCGCGCACGATCACGGACTCCGGCGACGACATCGCGAAGGAGAAACGGCTTCACCGCGAGAAGGACGACGTCCGCGCGCTCTACGACCGTCGCGCTGTCAGCGTCCACCGCAACGCCGCACTCGCGCGCGAGCGCCGCGCGCACCTCAGCACTCGGATCGCCGACGATCAATCGATCGGGTGAAACTACTCCCGAGCGGACGACGCCGCGGACGAGCGCCCCGCCCATGTTTCCCGCTCCGATGATTCCCAGGGTCTTCTGCTCGAACATCGCGTCCTTCCGGTCCGTGGCCTGCCGCCGCTCGCGCGCGGGATGCGCCGTCAGTGTACCGAATCCGAAGACCGTATCGCGCTCAAGCTGGGATCGGTCGCGCGAGATCTCGCGTTCGCAACTGGACATCGGGCTCCGTCGGGGCGAGCGACGGCCGTCCTCCCTACTATCGGCGTCTCCTCGTCGTGCCGGCAGGCCGGGTCGAGACCGGCGAGTTCCGGAAAAGACATCCCCGTTTCCGCATGCATCGGTCCGCGCCGGCCGGACGCTTTAGCGACGATCCTTCGAGTCGAGCGCTCGCGATCGCTTGATCCCTCCCGCACGGCGTGGCATCGTGCGCTCTCGACCTCGCCCGATCGCGGGCGCGAACCGCCCTCCTTCCCCGGGGTGAATCCTGCGTCGAAGACGAACCACCATGCAAGACCTCGAAACCCGCATCGCCAACTTTCAAAAGATGGCGGAAGCCGACCCGGAGAATGAGCTCGCGCACTTCAGTCTAGGGAAGCTGTTCGGCGAGGCGGGCCGGCACGCCGAGGCCGTCGAGTCTCTCCGTCGCGCGCTGGCGCTCAAGGACGACCACTCGCTCGCGCACCAGCACCTCGGCACGTCGCTCCTCGCGCTCGGCGAGAAGGCGGAGGCGATCGAAGCGTGGACGCGGGGCGTCGGCGTCGCCCATGCCCGCGGGGAGCGGATGCCGCGCGACAAGATGATCGAGCTCCTCGAAGCTGAGGGCGCGCCCGTGCCGGAGCTCGACGATACCGCCCCCGCCGAGCCGGAGGTGGCCGAGGGGAGCTTCCGCTGCGAGCGCTGCCAGCAGGTCGGCGTCGCCCTCGATGAGCCACCGTTCTCGACCGAGCTCGGCCGCAAAATCCACGCGACGATCTGCACCCGCTGCTGGCGCGAGTGGATGGGGATGAGCGTCAAAGTGATCAACGAGCTTCGCCTCAATCTGATGGCGCCAAAGGACAGCGAAGTCTACGACGGTCACATGAAGGAGTTCCTCGGACTCGGCGATTGACCTAGGGCCGGAATCTCCGAGCTCGAGGTTGGCGATGGGTCGGCAACGCGCTCGACGCTCAATTCAGGATGACCGCCGACGGCGTAGCTCGTAGTGCCCGTAGACGCGCTCTCCTTCCGGTGTCGTCTGCGCGACGACGACGATCGCTTGCTCGGCCGGATCGTAGCCCGCCATCGCTTTTCGCAGATTCGGGTCGGCGTAGCGCTCGGACATCTTCGCGGCGGAAAGGTAGACGAACTCACCGTCCCAGTCGGAGATAAACACGGCGCCTTTCCCGTCGCGGCGGAATCCCTGCTCCGCGAGCCGAAAGATTCGCTCCCAGTGGGCGTCGATTTCGTCGCGGTCAGACATCGGCGGGGAGGTCTCGGGTCTAGCTCGATGGATCGCCGGACGTCATCAGAACGCGGAGGCGTTCACGGCTGCTTCGCGTCGGCTCGGCTCGAGCGGAAGGCCGAGGATTCGCCAGAGCATCGTCGTCGCGGCGGCGATTCCGCGCTCGGCCAAAACGCGTCGGTGTCCGCTCTCCTCGAGCGACTGACGGAAGCGGTCGATCGTGAGCACGCGGGAAATCTGCACGGCGAGAGGATCGGCGAAGTCCGCGATCACCGCGTCCTGAAACGGCCGGAGACGGAGCCCGTACGCGCCGACCGAGGTCGTCGCGAGCGCGCGGCGCGCGACGAGGGCCTCGACGGCCCGCTGCCGGACACCACTCCCAAAGCGGAGCGGGAGCACGACGACGCTCGCCTCGGCGTACTCTCGATCGAGTGTATCCACCCAGCCGACCCGATCGACTGCGTCGCCCGGTGCGACCAACCTCGACGCGGAGCCGACGATGCGGAGGCGACAGCTCGGGACGGTCTTGACGACGCGCGGGAACACCTCCGTACGGAACCAGCGGAGCCCGTCGAGCCCGGCCGTCGACTCCGTCGTGACGCAGAGGATCCGCGGCGGGCGGATCGGCGGCGCCGGAGGGGCGAGATCGTTCCACGAGAGAACGGGGAACGGAGAGTAGAGCGCGTCTCCGCGAAATCCGATGCTGCGCAGCTCCGCGACGTCGGTCGTCGATTGAACGAGGAGAAAGTCGGCGAGCTCGAGAAGCCGGAGCTCACTCTCGGCGGTCCACCGGGTCACGAACGCGTCGGCACGACCGTGCGACTCATGACTCGCGAACGAAACGCTGCTGACGTGCGGCAGGTCGAGCAGACGCAGGGTCGGGCGGGGAAAGCAAGTGAGTGCGCGTGCGAGGTACGCACCCCCGACGACGATCACGACCGCGTAGTTGCTCGGCGCGTAGTTCCGGTGGAGAATGCGCTCGAGCGTCGCCGGGAAGTGGAGCGAACCGCCTGGGGTCGTCGGCGCACGGGAGGCGTCGCTGAGGAGCGAGGCCATCCGCGCCCGCAGACGTCCCCGTCGCGACGCGTCCTGCGCCCCCGGGACTACGCGATAATCACGACACCAGCGACCAAGGATCCCCAGCCGATCGCGCTCCGCGCCGTCGAGTGGCTTCTCTTCGACGAGCACCGCGTCGACGTGGGAGCCCCGGTCAGCGAGCTCACGCGCCAGGTCGATCACGCGATCGAGGCGAAATCGTTCGGCGGGGGAACCGTGAGTACCGGCGATGAGGAGGACGCGGATGCCGCTCGGAGCGATCGCGCCATGATCGTTCATAATCATCGTTTTCGACCGCCGGCCGAGGATCCTTCGCTCGTTCCGAGAACGTCTCGATGTCACCGGCACTCGGTTCGAGCTCCGAAATCCTTCCCCGGCGCGATCGGTCCCGCGCCGGTCGGATTCTGGGACGTTCAAGGTTTCTCGACACGCATGGAACGACCCAGAGGCTGCCGGGTCGCCTTCCAGACTTGGGAGCGCGCGACACCTCGCGAATGGCATCGTCCGGCCCCGACGATGGTTTCTCCGCAACGTTTTCCCGCACCGCGTCCTTCACCGGACTCGGTCGCGTCGATCCTCGCCCCCACGCACCCGCTGCACTCTGGCCGGATGCGAACTACGGAGAGGCCGCGACCCACGCCATGAGCTTCGACCTGATCACGATCGGCAATGTCTGCGTCGATCTCTTCGTGCCCGAGCACGAGCGTCCCCCTTCGGGTGGCATCGCCCTCATTCCGTCACTCTCTCTCGCGCCGGGAGGAAACGGGGCGAATACCGCGGTCACGGCCGCGCGCTTCGGCGCACGCTCCGCGCTCGCTGGTCGCATCGGTGATGACGTGTTCGGCGACTACCTCGCTCGATTCCTCGCGGGCGAAGGTGTCGACACGGCGCTCCTCGAGGTGCACCCCGAGCTGAGCACTCCCACCACGCTCGTCTTCAACGACGACACCGGCGAGCGGAGCTTCGTCCACTCGCCAGGGACGAACGCGACCTTTGCGCTATCTCCCGCGGTGACGACAGCAGACTGCCCCACGCTTCACTTCGCCGCGCCCGAGCTCCTCGGGAGTTGGTGGCCCGACGGCGCCGTCGACACGGCGCGGCGCGCGAAGGAGCGCGGAACGACCCGCGTGAGTCTCGATCTCTTCGTCTCACCGGACATGAGCCCAGCGGAGCTCGCCGAGAGCCATCGTGAGATCCTCGCTCTCACGGACGTGGCTCTTCCGAACGAGCCCGAAGCGCTCGCGGTCACGGGCACTCGCGACGTCGACTCGGCCATAGACGCGCTTCACGGGGCCGGCGTCCCGCTCGTCGTCGTCAAACGTGGTGCGGCCGGGGCCGTGGTCTCAGAATCCGGTCGGCGGACCCTAGTCCGAACGGCGAGCGTGCGCGCCCTCGACACGTGTGGTGCGGGCGACAGCTTTGCCGGCGCCTTTCTCGTCGGCCTCTCGCGCGGTCTCGAGCCGGCTCGCGCAGCGGAGTTCGGCTGCGCGGTCGGCACCGCGTGCGTCGAGGAGATCGGCTCGCTGACCGCGACCGCGCGCGACGACGTTCTCGCCGCGTTCCACGAGCGGTTTCCGTTCCTGACCGCCGGCCGGTGACCGGCTCTTCGATTCCTGACCCTTTCTTCCCCTTTTGATCCCAGGAGAGTCTTCGATGGAGAAGCGAACCTGTCTTGTCGTCGCCGGGCTCGCCGCCGGAGCGGTCGTCTTCGGCTCTCTCGCGCGGACTCCTCTCGCGCGCCTCGGCGTGATCGAGAGACACTTCGACGCGGTTCTCGCCGACGAACGAGCTGATCGAGCTCGCAGCACGATCCCTCTCCACCCCCGGACGGACGGAACCGGCGCGCTCGGTGCGGGGCGCGTCGGTCTCTTCGACGCGCTTCAGGCCTTTGCGGATACGACGCAAAAATCCGTCTACGTCGACCGGAGGATCTCCCCCACGACGACCGTGAGCGTCCGACAGAGAATTCGAAGGCTCGACCTCACCGAGCTTCGCGTCCTCCTTCGCGACGTGGACCTCGAGATCTCCTCGGAGCTCGTCGACGGCAAGACCGCGTACCGAGTCGAGCCGCCGCTCCGTCCGACTCGGCGGAGAGGTTCGCTGTCGCCCGCCCGAGGTGGCGGCGGCGCGAGCGAAACGAAGGACTCGCGCGGGACTCCCGGCCCGTCCGCTAGCGACGGAATCGAGCTGAGCGAACGAGACTCCGCGAGCAGCCCGAAGATCTCCCTCTACGAGCGGCGCGACGGGAACGGCGCCGCCTATGTCGTTCAACTGGTGACGGACGATGCCCGCGAAGCGCAAGAAGCGCTCAGCCTCCTCCGCGCGCTGCGACGCGGCGAAGGGAGAGAATCCAAATCCGGGTCAGCGTCCACCGTGCGCCCTACGCGCTGACTCCCCGAAACGGATAGCGCCACGAATCGTCTGTCTTCGCACGAGATCGCGCCTCTCGTGGAATCCTTTTCGAAGGGACGCAAACGCGCTTCAGTCCTTCAGCGCACTCCCGAAGTCGCCGCTTCGAAGACGAAACGAGCTGTGGACGTGATTCGCGCCGTTCTGCGTGTTCGAGTAGTTGATGACGTAGCTCGGCGAATGGACGAGATACGAGTGCGCCTCGAACGGCTTCGAACTTCCGCGCCACGCAATGTGGAACTTTTTGAGTCCGCCGTCCTTCTCGATCTGCTTCCAAACGCCCCGCGAGACGTCCGGGGGAAGCTTGAGTAGATACGCGTCGACCCAGCGGCGGAGGATCTCGATCTGCGCCTCACTCAGCGAAGCGGCGTCGACGCCGGCCGGGAACGGTCCGTCGTAGGCCGCTTTTTGCGTCGACGGAACTTCATCCGGTACTTCCTCTCCGAGCGCGCGGGCGCGCTGCGCATCATCGAGCGCGTTCATGAACTCACGGGGAATCGTCTCGACGTACTTGAGCACTTGGAGCCCCTTCTTCGGCCCGTCCTTCACCGTGCCGGGATTCGATCCGAAGAATGACGGCGTCGCCGAGACGAGCCGGTCGCCCTCGAGCTGAAAGTTCACCGAAAGATGGTGACCCTCGTAGCGCCAGCCCCACTTGCCCGCCTTCGACGGCGCGCCGAAGAAGCTGAGGAAATAGAGCTCCGGGTCGCGTGAGAATCGGCGATTCGGCCCCTCGATCTGCTGCAGGACCGCCTCGAGGCTTCTGACTTCCTCGACCTTCTTGTAGCCCGCCGCGCCGAGTCCCGCGACGAGGAGCGCCTTTAGCTTCGCGCGCTGCGCGACGCTCAGCTTGCTGAGGACGACGCCGACGCGGTCGCGCGGAACGAAGTGCCAGTCGACGTGCTCTTTGCCGCCGAAGGCGAACGTCGCCGCCTTGCGCCCGTCCTCTCCGAGCGCCTCGTAGAGAGCGGTCGCCGCCGCGAGGATGCGCGGACCGGAACGAATGCCGTCGGCGGTCGCGGACGAACCGAGCTCGGAGTCCAACCATCGGGGGACGACGACCGCGCTCAGCAGGAACGTCGCCGAGGCGAAGAAGAGGCACTTGTTCATGTTGCTGACCATCCGATTCGTTCGGAACGAGACATCGAGATAGAAATGCGATCGCCGGAATGGAAACGCGACCGCAGCGGCGCTCAGTATACCCGAATCGACGAACGCGACGAGGAAAGCTTCGCTCCGGCCGGAGCGAGGGCGAGGGTGCGATCAGTTCGTCTCGCCGCCCAGCGACGCTACGGGATACCCGACGGGGAGCGCATCCATGAAGGCGCTGACCGAGAACACCGCGCGACCGCAGCCCGGCTCTCCGTACCCCGGAGGGGCCGGCAGGCGATGCCGCTCGAGCGTCTCGCGCCAGACGCGAAGAAGGCCGACGTGGTACTCGAGCGGGGCTGGTCCCTGGTCACGGCCGAGCACGCTGAGCGGCTCCGGACACCACGTCGTATAGCGAGGAGTAACGCCTTTCGACATGAAGAACTCGAGCCCTTCACCGGTCGAACGGAGCGCCGCTTCGACCGATTCGAATCCGTGGGGACGCGCGAGCTCGACGCCGGCGACGAAGTTCGGGATCACGCGCGACGGATCGAACACATTGGCGGCATCGACGATGCGACGCACCCACTCGTCGCGGCCGATGAAACGCTCTTTCCCGGGGCAGATCTTCGCGAAGAGGTCACGGTCCCAGACCTCGTAATTCGGGTGATAGATCTGGACTCCCGCGTCGATGAATCGGTGGAGAACGTCCTTCGGGTGCGCCTGCACGACGAGCTTCGAGATCCAGCGGCCGGGGAAGCGATCGCGGATCGCGCGAGCGTACTGCGTGTAAAACTCCACTTCGTCGAGTCCACCGAGATGCCGCGTGATGCTGCCGCCCGTGATCGTGAGCGCGCGCGAGCGGCGCTCGGTGTCCTCCTCGTCGATGATGGCGAGCGCCTCGAGAATTTCATCGACATCTTTCACCGTGTTGTACGAGCGGCCGGCCGCTTTTTGTTGGCGGACGTTCTCGTTGATGTCGCAGAACTGACACTCTTCCTTGAACCCGAAGTACTGGCACTTTCGGTACACGGTGAGGTACACGAGGTAGCCCCACTCGATCGTCGGCGCGATCTCGGTGAGGGAGCGGCCACTAGCGAGATCGCGCCGGTAGTAGGACGGCACGTCCTGGAGCTCGACATCGGAAAGCTGTTCGCCTTCTGCGAGGAGCGCGAGCCGACCATCGCGGACATCGACTTCGTAAGGCGAGTTCGGGTCGATGCGAACACTGACGATCGTACGGCGAAAGTTCCCCGGTCCTCCGACGAGGGCGATCTCTTCCGGCGCGCGCAAGTTCTCCTCGCGGGACAGCTCCGAGATCGGTCGGCGGTCGAAGCTGAAAATGAAGTAGCTCTTCGGTTTCGCGCCCGAGGAGACACGCAGGGCGTCCTCGGAGAGCGCGACCCCGAGTCGGAGGAGATCCTCCTTCACGATCGCTTCACGCGGAACGTCAGGGTACTCTTCGGCGAGGGCGTCGATCGACGTCACTCGACTCACGATGGCCATCGCTCAACTCGCTTCGCGGCGGCGGGCTAGACCGCGCCGCCGGCTTCGTTCTCCGGTTTCAAACCGGTCCACGGACGTAGTTTCACCGCGCGGATCCGGCAAAACGCGCGGCCGGACCGCCCAACTCGGTCGGACGACGGCGCCGACCGATCGGGGCTCGGTTGTACCGCCGGCATTCGCGCGGCGCAACCGAGGGACATCCTCGCCCCACCGGCCGAAACCGCAGACCCGAGACCGGACTAACAGATGCCTGAACGAGCGCGGAGGCCTTTTCTCTTACGGATCGCTCCCTGTCGCCCTATCATCGGCTCGATTCAGGCACTCGCGGGTGACGAGATGCCTGCACTCGAGACCTCCTTCCCGCCGGCCGGAGGATCTCCTTCGGAGAGTGCAGCCCCCCGGGGAAACGAGGCAGGATCGCCGCGTCAGCTCGCGGCCGGGGCACACTACGGGCAATCGTGGCTCGACACGTCTAAAGAATACCGATCGAAACCAAAACAGAGGGTGACTTCCGATGAAGTTCGCGAGTTTACGAACTCGTCTCGTGGGTACGTCATGTTTGGTTGCGGCGAGCCTCGCCGCCCTCTCGCTCGACGTCGCTCCCGCCCGGGCCGCGCTCGTTCCGCTCGGCCTCAAGTCTCTCACGCAGAAATCCGACCTCGTCGTCACGGGGAGAGTCGTCGGCGCTCGGTCGTACCTCGGCTCCTACTACCATCTCGGCGAGATCGCCTACACGGACGTCACCATCGAGATCGATCAAGTCCTCCGCGGCGAGCTCGCCGAGCGCACGAAGACGATCGTCGTCCAGACCCGCGGCGGGGTGTTCACCGACTGGAAGCAGGTCTGGCCGGAGGAAGCCCGCTTCGAACGCGACGAGCGAGTGCTCCTGTTTCTCCGCCGGTCGAAGGACGCGCGCTCGGGGAACAAACTCCGCGCAACGGGCTGGCGTCAAGGGAAGTACCGTCTCTCGAAAGACGGGACGGTCGTCCTCGGGCAGTCGGATCTACCGATCGGTCGGTCGACGCAGCTCTCCCGGGTGGAGCTTCAGATCGATCTCTACGCGGCGGCCAGCGCGTCGACGGCGGAGGGGAATGCGCCCGACGCCGCGAGCGGCAGCACGAACACGATTGAATCGACTCGTTCTCGAGTCGATTCGGAGACGGGAGGGACGGAACGATGATGCGCCCGCGCCGTCCGACTCGACTCCGCCACCGCCGGCGGACGATTCCGTTCGTCGCCGCGCTCGCGTCGGCACTCACCGTCATCGCGCTCGTGCCGGCATCGGCGTTCGAGGTGATCGGGAAGTGGGAGTTCAACGAGCTCCGCTTCCGCTTCAACCCGAACTTTCCCGCCGGCGAGGAAGACCTTCAAGAGCAGATCGTGCGCTGCGCGGCCGCGGTCTGGGAAGAGCAAACGGCGGCGCCGTTCACCTTCCGGTACCTCGGCCGGACCGCGATCGCGGAGCTCGATCGAACGGATGGGGTGAATGCGGTTTTCTTCGCGGACGTGGACGGCGACGGCGCGCTCGCGTCGACGGCGCTGATCGTCGAACGGACGACCGACACGGTGCGGTCGTTCGACATGATCTTCTACGGCTCGACTCTCGACAAAGACATCGACTGGACGACGGCGAGCACACCGCCCCCTGGGACTCACGACATCGGCGGCGTCGCTACCCACGAGCTCGGTCACGGAGCCGGACTCGACCACTCGGCGGTCCCGGCGTCGACGATGTTCGAGGCGACAGCCGGGAGCGGGATCCATCTCCGAACTCTCGATCCGGACGACATGGCCGGACTCGAATTTCTCTACGGCGCAGAGCCCGGGCACGAGGGGGCCGAGATCCGGATCACGTCACTCGACCCGAGCGGCGGCCCCGGACAAGGCGGCAACGAAGTGATCGTGCGCGGCGCCAACTTCACCTACAGCATCGATACACGCGTCTTCGTCGACGGGCTCGCGGTCGACCGGTCCGATTGGGAGGTCGTCGCGTGCGACGAGATCCGCATCGCGAGCATGCCTCCGGGACCGGAAGGACGTGTCGATCTCACCGTTCTCAACTCACTCGGTGAGACCACCCTCGCGGCCGCGTATCGCTACGGGGATCCCGCCCCGCTCATCACGGGGATCGATCCGAGCGAGAGCGGGATCGAGGGCGGAGTCGAGGTCACCGTCAACGGTCACGCGTTCACGGAGAACGCGGTCGTCGAGATCGACGGCCGTCCGCTCGAGGACCAGGTCTTCGTCGACGCCGAAACGATCATCGGCATGGTCCCCTCCGGCGAAGTTGGTGGGCTCGTCGACGTCACTCTGCGCCAGGAAGGTGACGTGAGCACGCTCTCCGAAGCGTTTTTCTACAATGCCTACCGGATCGTCATCGGCCAGTCGACGGCCGCTCCCGGTGAAACGAGCGTTCCCGTTCCCGTCTTCTCGTCGAGCCCCGACCCGCTGCAATCGCTCTCGTTCGTCATCGACTACGATCCGGCGGCGATCGCGCTCGACTCGGTCTCGACCGCGCCGAGCGAAGCGATCACCGGCGAAGCGCCAGGATTCGCGCAGGCTAAGGTCGACTCGGAAACCGGTCTCGCGACGATCGGCGTCGTGTTTCGCTTGAGTGGCGAACCCGATCTTCCCGCGGGCGATGGCCTCCACTTCGCGGATCTGCTGTTCAGCGTCGCCGACGATGCCGCCGAGACCGAGCACTCGATCACTCTCCTCGAGCGCGGTGGCTCGCCGGAGATCATCACGCTGGTCAACCCGAGCGTCGGCGGAACGTCCGAGGTCGCTCCGGTCCTCGAGGGCGGCTCCCTCACCGTCGCGGTCGCGACGGACCGGTTTATCCGCGGCGACTCAAACGGCGACGCCGACGTGAACGTCGCCGACGCCGTGTTCTCTCTCAACCGTCTCTTCGGGGACGGGATTCCGCCGCCGTGCGCGAAGGCCGCCGACGCGAACGACGATGGCGACTTCAACATCGCCGACCCCATCCGCGTGTTGAACTTTCTTTTCGTCGATGCGATCGCGCTGCCGGCGCCGTATCCAAACGCCGGGAACGATCCGACCCCGGACGAGCTGACCTGCGAGAAGCCGCTTCCGTAGCTCGCTGCCGCGCCTTGGATCAGGCCCGAACGGCGCGCCCCCTAACGCGCCGTAGAAGAGTCCGGCGAGAGAAGCGGGCTCGTCGGAGTCCCGCGTCCTCGCGGGCCGGCTCCGTCGTAGCCATCGAGGAACGTCCCCTCGACGACGCGCGTATTCCACTTCTCGCGGTAGGCTCGAGATTCCGGCGATGATGGATACGCTTCGCCGCCGGAGTAGGGATAGCTCGCCATCGCGCGGAAGGGGAGCGGCTCGACGCGCTCCGGGTGCGCGGTGTAGAGATCCGTGTCCTTACAGTAGCCGGATGTCTTTGCGAAGAAGGTTCGCTTCCAGCCGTCGGGAAGGGGTGGGAGGTCGTCCGCGGGGAAGCGGAGTCGAATCCCGTCGCCGGGGCCAAAGATCACGAAGCGATCGTCGCTCTCCGCGAGGAGCTCGCGCACGTCCCCGAAGCGCGTGTAGGCGCCGGGGAAAACCTTGAAGGTCATGTTCGGGATCAACTCGCCGTGCCCGTAGATCTTGGGCCGCCGGCCGTCGGGAGATCGCTCGGGGATGAATCCGTGGAACTCGAGGTCGGCCACCCGAGCGGCGAGATCGTGCTCGACGAACGTGGCCGCTCTATCCACACCCGCGAGGAACGCTTGATCCCAGTAGATCTCAAGGTTCGTGCGAACGCGGATCCTTCGGTCGCCGGGCTCGAGGAGTTCGGCGAAATCGACGCTCATGTAGCGCGGGTACCCCGCGGGAAAGCCCCAGTTCTCGCGCAGCGGCCGCCACGTGCCGTCTCGCTCGACTTCGAACGTCGGAAACTCGAAGGCCGCGTTCGCCTGGGACGCGGCGAAGTTCGACGTCGAGTAGCCGTACTCGATATACCCGTAGAGAAAAAGATACGGAACGATTCCCGGCGAGCGGACGAGTGCGTCGAGCTCGTCGCCGAACTCGAGAACCACGCCGTGGGCCTCGCGCGCGAGCCCGGAAAAACGCTCGTCGAGACGGACCTCGTTCCCGTAGACGCGATCGACGTCGCGGAGACTCGCGGTAACGTCACGACCGCGGAGGTCGAACGCGCGCAGGGGGGTGAGCTGATCGCGAAACCCGAGCACCTGGAAACCGGGCGGAGGCGGCCCCGCGATCGCGAACATCTCGTCGGGAAGCACCGTGACGTCGCCGGGATGGTCGACGACCGTCAGCTTGAACTCATCGAGATACGTGCACTCCTCGAGCGGCTCGAGGATCTCGAGGCGGTATTCCGCGCGCCCGTCCGCTCCCGGGACCTCCGCGAGCTCGGGAAGAAGTAGAAACTCCGTCGGGTCAGGGCGGTTGTACCGACCCGGCTCCTCGAAGTAGCCGATCCCGCCGACGCCCAGAAAGTCACCGGCGAACTCGTAACCGTCCTTCGTGAGTGCGAAGAGAATCGGGCACGACGAAGGCTTTCGCTCGACCTCGGGAATCTCGTAGCGCCGGTCGCCCGTGAGGCGGAGCTCCCCCTGAAGAATCCCGTCCGGCCACAGGACTCGGACGTAGTCCGCGGAGTCCTCGCCGCCGAGACCGATACTCAGTCGAGGGGGCAGCCGCACGGTGCCGCCTCCGCCCGAGTCGAGCTGGACGACCGCGCTGCGTTTGCCGGCGCGGACTTCGACCGTCGCGCCGCGTCCGGCGGTGTTCGCGCGCTCCTTTCCGGGGATCGGGGTCGTCGGCCCTTGAAGATCGATCGTGAGCCACCGCGTCGTGAGGTCGAGCGGCCACGCGCGCACTCCCACGTGGCGATCGTAGACGACGAACTCGGGAGGACCGCTTTTCGCGATCGCGACGAGAGCTGCACTCGAGTCGTCCGCCGCGCGGACGTCTACGCTGAGGGTGTCCACCGCGACGAGGTCGGCCTCGGGGCTCGCGAGGAGCTCGGCCGGCCGAGTCGCGCCGGCGGGATCCACCGAAAGAAAGACGAGCTGCGGGGCGAGGACACCGAGCGCGTCGCCCGCCGCGGCGACGCGTGCGCCTTCGATCGTGCGCAGCTCGCGGAACCGGAGCTGCCCCTCATTCGCGATGAGCTTCACCGCCGTGTCGGTGAGAGCGACGAGGTCCGGATCGTCGTCGCCGTCGAGATTACAGGTGACGACGGACCGGAGTCCGGCGAGCGTCGGAATCCCGCTCGTCGCGGCATCGATCGCGCGGTACCGCCACACACGCTCGTTCGAGTACACCGTCGCAACGCCGTCGCCGTCGAACACGATCAAATCTTGGTCGATGTCCCCGTCGAGATCGGAAACGACGAGCTCTCGAGCGGCAAAGGGAAGATCGCTCATCTCTTCGGAGGCGACATCGGTGAACGAGCCATCACGATTGTTGTTGAGGATCTCGATGCGGCTTCGGACGGCCCCCTCGACGCTTCGCTGGCGGAGGACGACGATGTCGAGGTCCCAGTCGCTGTCGGCGTCGACGGGAATCACGCGCAGCGGAGTTCCCTTGAGCTCCGCACCGAGGTTCGACCGCATCTCACTGAACGTCGTTCCGTCGCTCGACCGGAAGAGGCGGAGCCCGTCGACCTCCCCCGCGATGATCTCCGGCCGCCGATCGCCGTCGAGATCTCCCGAGGCGCCGACCGTAGCATCCGCAGCGATGACCGCAAGCTCGCGAAACGCTCCGTCGTCGCCGCGAGCCACGACGACGACTTCGGAGCCGCCGCCGGACTTCGCCGCACCGAACAGGATCGTTTCGAGCTCGCCGTTTCGCGTAAGGTCATCGAAGCTCACCGCCGGCGCGATCGCACGACCATCCGGTGCGGTTCGAGCGATCGCTCGCCGCGTCGAGACGACGACCGGAGCTCCGAACTTCGGCGTCCCCGGCGGCTTCCACGCAACGGGGGTCGGGTCCGTCCACCCGGGTGGAACCGTTCCGCGGAGCGCGAGCATGTACCGCCCGCCCTCGCCGTACTTGATCCCGGGCTTGATCGCAGCGCCGGCATCTTCGAGTCGCTTGAACTCTTCGAGCGATGCGGCAATGCGGTCGCGTTTCTTCGTCTTTAGATACACCGTGCGAAGGCGGTAGTGCGCCGATGCAAGCGAGGGCTGGAGTCGCAAGCTCTCCTCGAGCGCCGCGCGGGCATCTTCGTAGCGCGCAAGCTCCATGAGCACGCTGCCGCGATAGTAATGGATGTACGGTTCGCGCGGATCCTTCGCGGCCGCGCGAGTGAACACGTCGAGGGCCTCATCGAAGCGTTCGGTGTGGAGGTAGAGGATCCCGAGAGGAACGAGCGCGTGCGGCGTCTCCGGCTCGAGCTCGAGGGCCCGTTTGAACGCACGTTCCGCGATCTCGAGATGTTCGTCCTGAATGTTCAGCGCAGCGAGACCGCGATTCACGTGCGCCGCGAGCCAATCGGGATGGCGATCGGCGAGTGCATCGAAAAACTGGAACGCGAGCAAGTAGTCGTAGCGCTCGAGATAGCCGATGCCGAGGTTCATCGCGCGCACCGAATCCTCCGGGACGTCGGGACCGCGAGTGCACGCCTGGAACGCCAGTGCCCCTAGCGCGAGGAGTACGACGGAAACGATCGAGAGAAAGAATCGACGCATGATTCAGAACGTGGCTCCGGAGGACTAGGGGAAAAACTCGCCGCGGCCCGGGTCCGCGTCGCGCCTCGGAATCACGCAGCGACGCGCACGACGAACCACCGGAAGGCTAACCGATCCTCCCCGAACATCGGAGCCGAACCGGGCGCGGCCGCTACCGCTCGCCCGCGCGGCGATGTCCCGCGATCGCCTCACGGCCGGGCGCGGACCCCCGGCTACCGCAAAACTACTGGCATGAGCCCCTGACGGGAGTACGATACGGAAACGGGAGGTATAGAACTGGTGAGAGTCGGCGGCTGACGACCGAGCGATCAGTCCGGTGCGTAGCTGTCGATGGACGAGTGTCCGGCGATTCGCCAGAGCTCGGGGAGACCTTCGGGACGAAGGGACTTCGAGCCGAAGACGGCGGCGCGCGCTCGGCGTTCGTCGCTGCGTGCGTGCGTTTGACGGCCGCGTCGAGGTCGGGCGAGCGCTCGGTGGGTGCGTAGTCATGCCGGTTTCCATCGACCGCCGGAACTCACTCCTCCGGCGGATCGAGTGATTGCTCCGAGAGCCAAACCCTTGAGAGAGGACTGCGTCTTGGGTCGAGAACCGGACGGCTGGAGAGAGTGCGAGGCGGAGAGTTCGGCGGGAGACGCGACTCACGAACCGCTCAGTCCCGGAAGCGAGATGCATGCTTCTCCATCGTCACCCGAGCTCGCGCGTCCGCGCGAGCCCGCCGGGAAGCGCGGCGATGGACCGCGCAACGACGATGAGAGTGCGTGCGACGTCGAGCCCTTCGACCGGATCGAGGACTCCGGTCTCGCCTTCGAATCCGACGAAGCGGAGTCACTCGTTTTCGCCGGAGACGCGCAGATCGTCGTCGAGCCGCGCCCGATCCCGTCGACGCTTCACTCCGCGTTCCTCGAACGGCCGTTCACGCACTGTACGATCTGTTCGCGCGCACTTCGCTCTCCGTCACCCCCGGGGAGCGAGGGACCCCCGGAGAGCGAGGGACCGCTCCTCTACGAGATCCAAAAGGTCTTTCGCGGCACGGAAGTCCTCTTCGAGATGGCGATCTGCCGTCACTGCAGTGACGCGATTTCCCGCGAGTTCTCCGAGGAATCATTGAACGCCATGAAGGGATTCCTCCTCGCGAACTTCCGTCCGAGTGGGGACGCCGCGACCTGCCATTTCTGTCGAGTCCCCGTCGATCTTCCCGGGCGCTGGACCGTCGTGGGCGCTTGCCATTCCGATCGACTCCTCTTCCCCGAGTTCGTCGCGTGCGAGCCGTGCACGGAGAGCCTTCAGCTTCAGCTGTCGCAGAAGACTCGGGACACTCAGGATGAGTTCATCCGCGACCACTTCCCCGGCGTGCCCGCCGACATGGACGTGAGTCCGCGGGTCTTCGGGATCTGATTGAAAGTCCGACCAAGCGCGGAGCGCTTGGTCGGACTTTCAATCAGATCTTTTTAGGGGGCTTTCGCGAAGCCCCCTCGTCGCGGCGGAAAAGCCGCCGCGACTCACCCCGACGAGACCTCGCCTTCGGCTCGGGGGCGAACGGCTCGGGCGCGAGCGAGTCAGGCGCACATCCGCGCTTGGTCGGACTTTCAATCAGATCTTCTTAGGGGGCTTTCGCGAAGCCCCCTCGTCGCGGCGGAAAAGCCGCCGCGACTCACCCCGACGAGACCTCGCCTTCGGCTCGGGGGCGAACGGCTCGGGCGCGAGCGAGTCAGGCGCACATCCGCGCTTGGTCGGACTTTCAATCAGATCTTCTTAGGGGGCTTTCGCGAAGCCCCGCTTTCGCGAAGCCCCCTCGTCGCGGCGGAAAAGCCGCCGCGACTCACCCCAACGAGACCTCGCCTTCCGCTCGGGGGCGAACGGCTCGGGCGCGAGCGAGTCAGGCGCACATCCGCGCTTGGTCGGACTTTCAATCAGATCTTCCTAGGGGGCGTTCGCGAAGCCCCCTCGTCGCGGCGGAAATCCGCCGCGACTCACCCCGACGAGACCTCGCCTTCGGCTCGGGGGCGAACGGCTCGGGCGAGCCCGAGCACCCGCGGGTGTTCAGACCGCAGATCTCGTTCTTTCGAGGGCGCCGGGGAAAGTCCCCCCGACGCCCCCCCGAGGACTGAGGTGCGAGCGACGCCATCCGATGTCCTTCGTGCCTGTTCGATTCCCGGACCAGTTTCCTCACAGCCCCGTCAGACCGACGGGCTGCGGCCAGATCGGCTCACCGCGATGAGCCGTCGCGTGAGGCCTTGTGGGGCGAGACGCGAGAGATTCGCGCGCGCGGTTCCGTGATCAGGCTCGGCCGTGCGCGCTCTCCTCGAGCGACTTCACCGGTGGGCTCGAGCCGTTCCCCACGCCCGGCGTCGGAAAACCCGACATCCCGCGCGGCAACATCAAGCCATCGACTCGCTGCTCGAGCGTGCGACCGCCGTCCCGAACGTGCAGGATCGGCGCCTACCGTCACTTACGAAAAAATGCTCGCTCGTGGCCCTTGGGTTGCATTCCTCGTTTCGCGACCGGCGAGGAGAAGTAAATCGCGCTGGTCACGATAACGACCAAAGACCTCGTGCCTCCGGAGCCGCGCGCTCCTTGACCGGCCGGTCCTCACGCAACCGGCGAGAACGGGGAAGCCGAGGGTAGAAGGGTTTTGCGCGCCCGCGTTGACGGAGTCGGCCGGCGATTCATTTCGTCGGCCGACTTTTTTTTCGAGCGAGCCGCGCGCCGTCGAGCCCGCGAGTTCCCGACGGCCAGTCCGAGGCACGATCACGCCGGATCTCCTTCCCGGCCGCCCCGCGCACACCCCGATGTCGGATTCTCCGACATCGGGGTGTGGACTCGCGGCGAGCGCACTGGCGTCCGTTCACGTAGAATGCGCTCCTCCGCCCCGCCCAATTCGGCGGACCCGCTTCGCGGCTCCGACCAACGAACCGAGGACGAGCGAGCCAGATCCGTGCCCAGTCGACCCGAGGCCCCTCGCCCCCCGTCGCCCTACGACGAGCTTCTCGAGTGGATTCCGGCGGACCGGCTCGTCGCCGATCCGGCGCTCCTTCGACTTTACGAGTGCGACGGGTTCCCCCTCCACAAAGAGCTCCCGCCCGTCGTCGTTCGCTGCGCGTCCCGCGACGACGTGGTCGCGGCGGTACGCTGGTCGAACGATCGCGGCCTCCCGTTCGTCCCCCGAGGCGCCGGCACCGGCCTCAGCGGCGGCGCGACCCCGGTCCGCGAAGGAATCGTGCTCGACATGAACCTCATGCGGCGGGTGATCGAGGTCGATCCGGCGAACGGATTCGCCGTCGTCGAGCCCGGTGTCGTCAATCTGAACATCTCGCGCGCCGCCGCACCGGACGGTTGCCACTACGCACCCGACCCGTCGAGCCAGAAGGCGTGCACGATCGGCGGCAACGTCGCCGAGAACGCCGGCGGCCCTCACTGCCTCAAGTACGGCATGACGACCGACCACATCCTCGGCCTTGAGGTCGTCTTTCCCGACGGCAGCATCGCTGAACTCGGCGGACCCACGGCCGGCGTCGACGGCTACGACCTCGTCGGACTCTTCGTTGGAACGGAAGGAACGTTCGGCGTCGTCACCAAGGTGACCGTTCGTCTCCTTCCGGCGGCTCCGAGCGTACGCACCTTTCTCGCGATCTTCGACTCGATGAACCTCGCTTGTCGGTCGGTCGCCGAGATCACACGCACCGGAATCGAACCTGCGGCGCTCGAGATCCTCGACCAGCTCACGATCCGTGCGGTCGAAGCCTCCGTCTACGCCGCGGGGTATCCGCAGGACGCGGCGGCCGTCCTCCTCATCGAGATCGACGGTTTCGAAGCGGGACTCGACGGCGACGAGCGGCGCGTCCGCGAGATCGTCGAGCGGCACCACGCGCTCGAGTTTCTCGTCGCGAAGGACGAAGCGGACCGGCAACGACTCTGGCGTGGCCGGAAGGGTGCCTTCGGCGCGCTCGGACGCATCAACACCGACCTCTATGTTCTCGACGGCGTCGTTCCGCGCACGCGCCTCGAGGCGGCGCTCGAGGAGATCTACGCAATCGCGGATCGCCACCGGATCGTTCTCTCGAACGTCTTTCACGCCGGCGACGGGAATCTCCATCCGAATATCTCTTACGACGGCCGCGACCCCGACGAGCGCGAACGCGTCCTCGCTGCGGGCCGCGAGATTCTCGCCGCGTGTGTAAGGGAGGGCGGCACGATCTCTGGGGAGCACGGCGTAGGAGTCGAGAAGCTCGAGTTCATGCCGCTCGTTTTCTCCGAGTCGGACCTCGCGCTCCAGCGCGACCTCCGCGGCGCCGTCGATCCGAAGATGCGGTCGAATCCCGGGAAGATTTTCCCGGACACCCGGGGCTGCGTGGAAGTCGGACGGAACCAACGGACGGTCGCGTCGTGAACACCGAGAAGAGGACTCCTGCGCCTACGCGCGCGGCGAGCGAGCTCGAGCGATCGTTCTACCGCGCGGACGCGGCGCTCACGCCGAGCTCGCTCGACGACCTGATCGAGATCGTCGCCGACGCCCAGAGTGCGGGGCGCACCATCATCCCCTGCGGTACGGGCACGCGCGCGTACCTCGGACGCGCGCCCTCGGACCGAGTCACGCTCGTGTCGACGGCCGCGATGCGCGAGGTCGCACAGTACCGCCCGGACGATTTCACGCTCGGCGTCGAGGCTGGTGTCCCCCTCGCGGAAGTGAAGGCGATGCTCGAGGAAAACCGCCAGGAGATCCCGGTCGACACCGACTGGACATCCGGCACGGTCGGCGGCTGGGTCGGGTCGAATGACGCCGGGCCCCGGGCGCGAAGCTGCGGCACGCTGCGCAACTTCGTCATCGGAATGGAAGGGCTCCGCGGCGGCGACCCGCCGAGCTCGTTTCGATCGGGCGGAATGGTCGTCAAAAACGTCGCCGGCTACGACGTCGCGAAGTTCCTCATCGGTTCGCTGGGGACGGCGGGAATCGTTCTGCGCATCAATTTCAAGCTGCGCGCGATTCCTCCCGCGCGCCGCCTCTGGGTCGCGCCGTGCGCCGAGCTCGCATCGGCGTCGAAGTGCGCCGAAGCGATTCGCGACGCGCGCTTAGAGAGCGCGTTCGTGACGATCGTCGACGGACCGGCGAGCGGACGGCTCGGAGCCGCGGTCGGCGCGGAGCTCCCACTCGGCCCGCTCGCCCTCTGGTCGTTCGAAGGGAACGAGGACGTCGTCGCTTGGAAGGGACGGGAATCCGAGCGCGTCGCCCGGGAAGCGGGTGCCGAATCGCCCCTCGAATTCGACGACGCCGCGCGCCGTCGCGCGGTCGAGTTTCTCTGCCGCTCGACGAGGCCGCGAGTGCTCGTGCAGAGCGACCTCGACGCCGAGGCCGAGGGATTGACGACGCTTCGCGTCCTTCCGACGAGGGCGCCGAGCGTCTCGCGAGCCGCGGCCGAGATCGTCGGACGGACGAACGAGCTCGATGTCGCTGTCGTCGACGCACTCGACGGAGCGATCCATCTGCGCTGGAACGCGGGCGACGTCCGGCGCCCGCTCGCGGCGCTCCGAGACCTCACCGCAGAAGAGCGCGGTTCTGGACGCGTGACCTACCTCCCGCCGGCGTTTCGATCGGAGTGGCCTTCGGCCCTCACCGAGAATCGGGCGAGCGCGATTTGGGCCGGGCGGCTCCGCCGCGCGTTCGATCCGCTCGGCGTGTTTTCGGCGGATCGCCTTCTCGCGACCGGAGCGGAGGCTGCGCCGCGATCCACGGCGAGCACGGTTCCGGGAGAAGCGAAGGAACCAGGGAGCGATGGAGGACCGTCGCCATGACGATCTCCGACGAGCGGACCGCCGAATTCCGGGCGCGCTTCGACGACTACACCCGCACCCTCGACTGCGTGCACTGTGGACTGTGCGTCCCGCACTGTCCGACCTACGAAGCGACTCTTCACGAGGCGGACTCGCCGCGGGGACGGATCTATCTCATGCGTCAGTTCGCCGAAGGCGCACTCTCGCTGAGTCCTCTCGCCGGCGAGCATCTCGACCGCTGCATCGTTTGTCGCGCGTGCGAGACGGCGTGTCCCTCGGGCGTCCGCATGGGCGATCTCATGGAATCGTTTCGCGCTCTCCAGCGGCTCGAGACACCTGCCCGCGGCGTTCGAGCCGGTCTCGGCCGCTGGTTCCTCCGTCGAGTCCTCCCCCACCGCCGGCGAATCGCCGCGTTTACGGATCTCGTCTATGCGGCGCAACTCTGCCGCTTCGATCGCGTGGCGCGCTGGCTCGACCGCGTTCTCTGTCGCGGTCGCTTTGCGTCCGTCGTCGGACTCTGGCCGCCGATCCCTCCGTTGAGCGAGCGCCGTCTTCCGACGGACGCGGATCGCCCCGAAGGGTTTCCCGCCCACGGGACAGCTCGGATGCGCGTCGGCCTCTTTCTCGGGTGCATCGCATCGGAATGGTTCGCGCACGTCCACCGCGCGACCGTACGCGTTCTCCAAAAGAACGGCTGCGATGTCGTCCTTCCCGCCGCGCAAACCTGCTGCGGCGCGCTCCACCGCCACGCCGGGCTTCGCGCGGAAAGTGTGCCGCTCTGGGAGCAGAACGCCCGCGCCTTCGCTGCGGCCGGAGTGGACGCGATCGTCGTGAACGCGGCCGGCTGCGGCGCGGCGCTCAAGGAGGCACCGCCTGAATCGACCCGCGGAAGCCTTCCGGTGCGCGACGTTTGTGAGCTCCTCGACGAAATCGGACTGATTCCTCCGACGGAGCGGGTCGAGCGCACCGTCGCGTACGATCAACCCTGCCACCTCGTTCACGGCCAACGCATCGGGAAGGCTGTCGTCGAAGGTCTACTCGCCGAGATTCCGGGCCTGCGGCTCGTCGACTTGCCCGGGAGCGAGGACTGCTGCGGCAGCGGCGGTGTGTACAACCTCGCCCAGCGCGAGCTCGCGGCGGCGATCGGCGCGAAGAAAGCCGCGGCGATTCGCGCGAGCGGTGCCGAAACGATCGCGACCGGGAATCCCGGCTGCTCGCTTCAAATCCGCGCCGCGCTGGGGGACGGGGCGATCGAAGTGGTCCACCCGATCGAGCTCCTCGATCGCGCGTACGGCGATCGCTAGAGCAAAAGTCCGCACGCGAAGCGAGGCGATGCGACGAAACCGAAGCGAACTCGTCGACTTCGTGACAAAACCAGGAGAGGCGGCGCTACCGTCGTTCCGCTCGTCCGAGTGACGACGGACTCCGTCTCAACGTCTGAACGCTGAGCGCGAAGGTGCGAACCACCACGCGCACCCGCGCTCGTGCCCGAACGGCTCGGCTTGTGTCGCCACGCTCCACTCGCGACCACCGAACTCCGTCCGTGTGCGCGCGGAGTCCTTCCGCGCACACCGGCAAGAGTCATCGCGCTCACACTCTCCCGGTCGATTCCTACCCGTAACCCAGATTCCCGCCGGCACTCAACAAGAGCACGGTCCGTGCGGCGCCACCTCCCTGTCCATTCACGCCTCGCGGCGACTCGCCGCTTCGCTCGCCGAACCCGGTGAGAGGTCCGGGTTGAGCGCCCCTTCGACTCGGAGTCCTTCACTCCGCGATCCCATCGCGCAGAGAACGAACGGCGACAACCGGCAGCGCGTCGCTCCCGGCAGCGCGCGTATCAGCTTCCCTGTCGCTCCGACCTCGCTCCGATCCCCGCACCCGAACACGGAAGATCAGCGGTCTCGGAAGATTCGGACGGAGAAAGACCCGACTCGCAGACGACGTCTGAAGCCCACCCTTGTGCGAAGACCCGCGCGCGCTCGCAACGTCGTCGAGATCGCGTTTTAACGCGGCCTCTTGGTCCGGTCAATACGTGAGGCGGTTACGGCTCCGAACGCCGTTTTCGACCGAAGGGTGCAAGGGTTTTTTTGCTACGATTTGATCCTCGTTCCTTCCGTTTCACGCTCGGTGAGGGCTCGGCGGGTCGTCGCCGCTCCTTCCGACCGAACCGCCTCGCGGTATACTGTCGCGCCCGTCGTCGTGCCGCGCGCCGAGTTCCGGTCGCGCTCGTCACGCGGTTGCGCTGTAGCTCCTCTCGATCCACGCGGAGAGCACGGCGTTTTCGCCCGTTCGGCTCGAGGCTCTCCGTATGGCTCAGCGTTCTTCCCACCGCGGACTCGTCGTCGCGCCGCAGGCCGAAGCGGCCCGCGCGGGAGCACGCGTCCTCGAGGACGGCGGAACCGCGGCCGACGCGGCGGTGACGGCCGCGCTCGTCCAGGGTGCGGTCGACCCGCATCGCTGCGGGATCGGCGGCTTCGGATGCGCGACTCTCCACCGGAACAAGGCCGGAAAGACCGAGTGCTACGGTTTCCACGGACGCGCGGGGAGCCGCGCGCGGGAAGATCAGTGGACGTCGATCTTCCGCTCGGTCGCCCCGGACGGCTTCGGCTTCGTCGTCGACGGCAAGGTGAACGACGTCGGCTACCAGGCGATCACCGTTCCCGGAGTCGTCGCCGGCCTCGCGGCGATCCACGGCGCGGCGGGCCGAATGCCGTGGCGAGAGCTCGTCCTCCGCGCCGTTCCGTACGCCGAGGACGGCTTCCTCGTCACGAAGTCGCTCCACGAGTTTTGGCGGCGGCCCGGACTGTTCGATCGAGTGAGCACCGCGCAGCGGCTCGGTCTTACCAGCGCAGGGAAGAAGGTCGCGTTGAAGAACGGCGAGCCGTACAAGGCCGGCGAAGTCTTCCGTCAACCCGAGCTAGCCCGCACCTACCGGCGCCTCGCTGAAGAGGGCGC
Source organism: Planctomycetota bacterium (assembly GCA_965223845.1). Classification (GTDB taxonomy): domain Bacteria; phylum Planctomycetota; class UBA8108; order UBA8108; family SXIK01; genus CBDCXR01. The sequence continues at coordinate 3,375,683 of CBDCXR010000004.1, forward strand.
GGAGAGCTTTTACCGTGGCGCTTTAGCGGACGAGATTGCGCGGGACTGGGATGCGAACGGGGCACTCGTCACCTCGGACGACCTCCGCGACTACTCGGTCGAGATCGAGCCTCCCGTCGCCCGCACCTACCGCGGCGCAGAGGTCCGCAGCTCGCCGCTTCCCGGCGGGGGCGTCGCGCTCCTTCAGACGCTCGCGCGCTTTGAAGCGATCGAATTCGACCGCCTCCGTCGGGGCGGGAGCGAGTTCGTCGACGCCGTTGCAACGGTGCTCCACGCGGTGTCGGCGGACCGCCTCGAGAATCACGGCGACCCGCGGTTCGAAGGGAAGTCCGCGGAGGAACTGCTCGCGCCGGAGTGGATCGCTCGATTGGGCGCAACGACGACCGAATCGACGCCGGCGGGCGCAGACAGCCCGGACACGACTCAGCTCACCATCGTGGACGCCGAGAACAACGCCGTCGCATTCTCCCATTCGCTCGGATACGGCTCGGGAGTGTTCACGCCGGGTCTCGGCTTCATGTTCAACAACTGCATGAGCGCGTTCGATCCTCGTCCGGGAAAACGCAACTCGATCGCCCCGGGAAAGGCGCGCTCGACGGCGGTCGCCGAGACGATCGTGCTTCGGGACGGAACGCCCATCCTCGCGCTCGGTTCGCCCGGCGCGGCGCGCATCACGGCCGCGCTCGCGCTCGTGATCGTGGACGTTCTCGATTACGGTAGGAACATCGCGGAGGCCGTCATCCAGCCGCGTTTCGACTCGTTCGGGGAACGGCGGCTGTTGCTCGAGTCGCGGATTCCACTCACGGTAGCGGACGAGCTTCGCGGCCGCGGCTGGAACGTAGAGCACCGCGAGATTTCCTTCGGAGTCGTAGGGCGAGTCTACGCGATCGAGTGGGACCGCCGCGGGGACGGCGAGCGACTCGTCGCGGGAGTCGATCCGGGTGAACCGGGCGACGCCGGTTGGCCGGTCGAGCGTCCCACGGGGGGATAGAGTCACACGCCCCCTGAGAGCGAGACACTCACGCAAAGACCGCGAACGACGCGAAGCGAAGCGGTAGCTAGGAGAACACGTGATCGCAGACGTCGCCGTCTTGGGGGCCGGGCCCGCCGGAATCGAAGCCGCGCTCTACGCATACAAGCTCGGTCTGTCGGTCGTTCTTCTCGAGGCCGGCGAGCGACCCGGCACGAACATCGAGCGCTGGGGCTTCGTACGGCTGTTCACGCCGTGGAAACTGCTCGTCTCTCCGCTCGGGCAGTCGATCCTCCGGCGACGCGGACTAGCGGCGCCGGAGCCCGAATCGTTTCCGACGGGGCGCGAATACATCGCGACGTACCTCGCGCCTCTCGCCGACGAGCTCGGTGATTCGCTCCGTATCCGGTCCGCCGTCGTCGGTGTGGGGAGAGTCGGTCTCCTCAAGATGGAGAACATCGGCGGACGGAGACGGAGAGAGGCGCCGTTTCGCATCCTCGTTCGCTCGGCGAGCGGCGAGGACGAGGTCCGCGCGCGCGCGGTCATCGACGCGACCGGAGTGTTCGCGACGCCGAACGCGCTCGGGGACGGAGGTGTCGCCGCTCGGGGAGAGCAGGCGAACGCCGATCGCATCGAATATCACGTCGCGGATCTTCGCGGTGAGGATCGAGCGCGCTTCGCGAATCGCTCGACCCTCCTCGTCGGCTCCGGGTACAGCGCCGCGACGATGCTCGTCGACCTCATCGATCTCCGGGATTCCGCGGGCGAAACGTCGGTGATCTGGGCGCGCCGATCGTCGGGCCCCGCGCCGTTTCCGCTTTACGAGAACGACCCGCTGCCCGAGCGAGACGCACTCGGTCGCCGCGCGAACATCGTCGCTGCCGATCCGCCGGAGGGTTGCCGCGTTCTCCCGGGCGTCGCCGTGGAAGAGGTCGCGCGCACGGAGGACGATCGGCTCGCCGTCTCTCTCGTCCCGGTCGACGGCGGGGGCGCGCCGGAGACCGTCGTCGTCGATCGCATCCTCGCGAACGTCGGCTACCACCCGAACGTCGACCTCTTTCGCGAGCTGCAAGTCCATCAGTGCTACGCGTCCGAGGGTCCGATGAACCTCGCCGCAGCCCTGTTCGCGGCGGCCGGAGGTAGCTCGGACTGTCTCTCTCAGCGAGGACACGGCAGCGACGCACTTCGGAATCCCGAGCCGAACTTCTTTATCATCGGCCAGAAGAGCTACGGGCGAAGGAACGACTACCTCCTTCAAGTCGCGTGGGAACAGATCCGGGACGTCTTTCGTTGTCTTCGAGACGATCCGGAACTCGACCTCTACCGCTCGCAAGAGACGACACCATCGTGACGCCGCCGACGACGACCGAATCCCCGCGCGCACCTTCACCGCCGCTCGTCGGGCTCGATCGGCTCGACGAGCTGTGGTTCCAGGTCGGCGGAACGCGGTGCAACCTAGCCTGTCACCACTGCTTCATCAGTTGCCACCCGGGGAACGACCGCTTCGGCTTTCTCGGGCTGGATCGCATCGCCCCCTTCCTCGCCGAAGCGGAGGCGATGGGCGTGAAGGAGTTCTACTTCACCGGCGGGGAGCCGTTCCTCAACAAGGAGCTCCTCAGCATCCTCGACGCCACGCTCGCGATCGGTCCCGCGACCGTACTCACGAACGGAACCGTGTTCACCGAGCGCACGCTCGAGCGCCTGGCCGAGATCGAGGCGCGGAGTCGATACTCCCTCGAGCTTCGCGTCAGCATCGACGGCTACGACGCCGCGACGAACGACCCGATCCGCGGCGACGGCACATTCGCGGCGGCGATGGCGGGTGTTCGCGGATTGGTCAAGCACGGGTTTCTACCGATCATCACCATGACGCAGACTTGGCCCGAGCGCGAGACGATCGAAGTCCTCCGCCGCTTCCGCGGTGTACTCCAAGATGCCGGCTACGACCGGCCGCGGATCAAGATCCTGCCGACGATCCATCTGGGGGAAGAAGAGAAACGAACCCGCGCCTACGCGCCGGACGAAGTCGTGACCGAAGAGATGCTCGATGGGTTCGACAAAGATCACCTCCTCTGCCACCACAGCCGCATCGTGACCGATCGCGGCGTCGCGGTGTGCCCGATTCTCATCGAGAAACCGGACGCACACCTCGCCCCGACTCTAGCGGAAGCCGCCCGGCCGTTCGCACTCGGTCACAACGCGTGCTTCACGTGCTATCTCTACGGCACGATCTGCTCGAACGCAGGAAGCTCGCTGGGCGGGTCGGATCGCTGATATGGGGAGGCCGCGCGTCGCTTCGGATTCGCGTCTCACGGAAACGATTTCGCTCGACGAGTCGACGCAGTGCCTCGCGCTCTTCGGCGGAGTCTACTCGAACTGGCTCGCGCTCGAGGCGGCGATCGCAGACGCGCGCGCGTGCGGCGCCAGGGCTCTCTTTTGTCTCGGCGACCTCGGCGCGTTCGGGCCGCACCCCGATCGCGTGTTCCCCATCCTCAAGCAACACGACGTGGTGACGATCAAGGGCAACTACGACGACTCGCTCGCGCGCGGACTCGATGATTGCCAGTGCGGTTACACCGATCCCCGCGACAATCATTTCGCGAGTATCAGCTACCGCTACACCTTCACCGGCACCTCCGCCTCGAACAAGCGCTGGCTCGGCGAACTCCCCGATCAGCTCGTCCTCGAGCACGCCGGCCGCCGAATCATCCTCTGCCACGGCTCGCCGCGGCGGACGAACGAGTTTCTGTGGGAGTCGACGAGCTCCGACTCGTTTCTCGAGAAGATTTGCCGCGACGCCGGCGCAGACGTCCTCGCGTGCACGCACACCGGGATCCACTGGCAGCGACGACTGCCCTCGGGGCGACTGGTCGTCAACGTGGGCGTGCTCGGGCGACCGGCCAACGACGGCTCGACGTGCGTCTGGTACGCCCTCCTCCGCCGCGGAAGGGAGGGCGGTTGGAGCGCCGAGTTTCGTCCCGTCGGGTACGATCACGAGCGGCTCGCGGAAGCGATGATCGCCGAGGAGCTGCCGATCGAGTTCGTCGACACCATCCGAACCGGCTGGTGGACGACGTGCCTCGAGATCCTTCCCGCGAAGGAGCGCCGCCGAGGGCGCTGGTGAGCACGGGACACTGTGTCGCGGCGATCCCTCCCGAGCGCCCGCGGGTTTTTCGTCGATAGGGTCCAAATCCGGTCGCTATCATCCGTCCTGAACGGTGGCAGAAGATAGGAGATCGGACGATGGCTGAGCGATCGTTTCTCGTAGCCTTCGTGCTCGGGAGCCTCGCGAGTTCCGCCGGCTTCGGTCAGGACGAGCCGTGCGCGGGCGACGAGAGCGCGGAGCTGATCTTTCAAGTGGAGAATGTTGGGCAGACGAGCGAGCCCTTCGCGGGCGCGAGCGCGGAGCGGATCGACCGAGCCGCCGGCGAGCGCGAGCTCTACGTCGGGATCGTCTCGAACCTCGATCGCGGCGCTCAGGGGTGGATGTTCGGTTTCGACGTCCGCGGCGACATCGACGTGTTCGCACCCTCGACCGATGGCACGGTCGGAAGTCCGGCCGAAAACGGTCCGCCGGGTCTGTTCGCGGTCGGATTTCAAAAGACCGAGTCGAAGCGAGACGTGTGGGGTTACGAGCGCGGGGTGGTGTCCTCGGTGATCCTGAGCTTCCAAGATCCTTCGATCCGCCTCGATCCGGTCGGTACGGCGACCGTGCTCGCGTTCCGGGTGAGCGGCGAACCGGGTTCCGAAGGTACGCTCTTCTTTACCCTCGGCGAGTTTGGCGGACCGATCGATGGCGATCCCCCTCCCGGCGCGGCGGACGAACCGGATGGCGAGGCCGGATCCCTTCCCCCGAGTCAGGCCGGCGTCCACCTAGACCTCGCCGATAGCGAGTTCCTTCTTTTCTGCTCGGCGAGTCGAGTCACGGTGCGATTCCACGACGCGGTGTTCGTTCGCGGGGACGCAAACGACGACGGCGCCTTCAACATCGCCGATGCGATTCACATGCTGAACTACCTCTTCGACTTCGGGCAGACGCATCCCCTTCCCTGCGCGGACGCCGGAGATACGAACGACGACGGCTCGCTCAACATCTCCGATCCGATCTACGGTCTCGGGCACCTCTTTCTCGAGCTGCCCATGCCCCCGCCGCCGTTCGAGCGCTGCGGAGCGGATCCGACGAGTGACGCGCTCGGCTGCGAAGCGAGCGCCGGGTGCGGGGAGTAGCGACGGCGCTGCCGCAACGAGCTTCCACTCGCCGGCGGGCCGATTACTCCATGTCGTCGCGAGCGAGCGCGACGATGACGAGCACCTGATCGCCCTCTCGCTCGACGATCTCGAAATCGACGAGATCCCAGGTCTCGTCGCGCGCGAGCAGTGCTTCGAGCTCGTCGGCGATGCGGTCCACCGTCGTCGCGATCTCTTCGACTCGATGGCGGATGCGTGGCTGGCGGTACTCGAGGTTCTCGAGGAGCGCGTTCAACGCGCTCAGGCGCGCGCTGTAGCGGTCCTCGATCTCCTGCAGCTCGAAGCTGAAGGCGCCGTCCGATCCCGAGGCGTGGAGAAGGCCCTCGCGGTGGGAGAGGATATCCTCGGTCATCTGCGCGAGAAGCATCTCACGCGCTTCGAGGAGAACGTGGAGAGCGTCTTTCATCCGACGACTCTCGCGGAAATCGGCGTCGAGGTCGGAATCTACGCCGGAAGGTTCTCTGCGCATGCGCTTCTCCACGCAACGTCGCGTCGACTCTCCGCCCCACGAGTCCACCGCGTCAATCGGCGCTACGGACGCCGGCACAACTGAGGGACTAATGTAGCACGGGCACCGCCGACGAAACAGCCCCAACCGAGCCGCGTTCTCGATCCGCGCAGTGGTTTGGTCGCCCGCGCGTCCAGTCGAGATCCGCGGGGCGCCAGCCCGCTACCACTCGAGCGAGAGACCGACGCCGATGTTGATCGAGTCGAACTGAATGCGGTCGTCGACCTCGCGACGGTCACCGCCGATCTTGACGTCGATCTTGTCCTGCGGAACGAAATCGTAGGTGACGTTCGCGAACAGGTGACCGTTCTTCCACAGGCGGTACCGCACCTCGGCGGACGGCCGGAGCACGAAGCCGAAAAACGGAACCAACTCGAACTCGGAGCCTGCCGCCGCGAACTGATCCTCGAGGAACGGATCCTCGTCGCCCGTGATCGCGACGAGACCGGCGCCGAGGCCGAAGCGAAAGCCCCACGCACCGGGCTCGGTCGAAGGCTTCGAAAGCGGGACATCGTAGTCGAAGTGGAGAAGAACCGAGTACCGGTCGATCGTATCGTAGAGCGAGGATGCCTCGGTGCTGTCGAGGTCACTTCCCGCCCCCTGATCGATGCCGTGGTGGGAGTAGGAGAACGACATTCCCGCATAGAGATTCTTGCTGATCTCGAGGGCGAACTTCGCGCCGACACCACCGCCGACGTCGATGTTGCTGTCGATGGGAATCGCGGCTCCGCCGTAAATGTCGAATTGAGCGTGCTGGTGGAGCATCGCGTTCTCGGCCACCGACTGCTCGGTGATCGGATCCGTTTCGTAGCTCTCGCCGAACGCGTCCTTGTACTCGGGCGGGTCGATCTCGTTCTGCGACGCGCAGCTACCCAGCGCTACGGCCAAGAGACAAAGACCAAAGCTCCTCAACGCGAGCGGAGCTCCAGAGCGGAGAACGGACATTCTTGTTCCTCCTTTGACGTCCTCGAGGGAAAACTCGAGGGCTTGTGCGCGCGGCTGAATCGGGGGCGACCGGTGACGGCGAGGACGAGCTCGATCGACGCGGCTCGGTGCGTGCGGTCGGTGCGGTGGAATCCCTTGCAGACGACCCACGCCGCGGCGTCGCGTCGCCCCGAAGGGTTCGCAACTCAGTTCGTTCGGTTCTCTAACTGGGGGATAAGCTTAGACGTGTGCTGCCCTGCGGCAGGAGACCCATTCGCCGGCACCCCATCGGGGATTTCGTCACGAGAAGGAGCCGCCGTCCCTGGCCTCGGGCGATCGCGGCAAACCATCTCGCGAAGCGGAGTCAACACTCCTTAGGCGAGACGACACGCAGCGAGCACGCCGATTCGATCACACGAGAGTCAGATCGAGCAAAGCGGGGAGACGGATCCGTTGCGACAGAAGCCGACGCAAGGATTGGTGAGAAGATAGAACCCAACGGTATCATTCGGGTGTCGCCTTTTCAATGGGCTACCCCCGCGACGCTGGCGTACGAAACTTCCTGTCGCACCAACCGTTGCGTCGACGCGAAACGAGCCGAAACGCAAGCGGCGGGCCGAACTCGGGCGGGGCTCGAGTCCGCACCGGCGAACTTGCCGAATCCTCATTGGAGGTCCGCTTCGCTGGGCAAACATCGCGCAAACTGGCCGGCGAACGGGCAGAGGGTTTGCGAGAGCGGCACGTCGCCTGACCAACGGGCGCCCGGTCAAGAACCGAACAAGGTCTCGAGGCGCGACATCCAGCGATCGTCGAATGAATCGGCCGCGCGCTCCGACCCGCCAGCGAACACACAACGAAAGAGCTGCTCGCCGAGGCGATCGGGATCGATCGCCGACGACGTACCGCCGCCCGCCCGCGCGATCCGCTCGAAGTACGGGACGCGTTCGGTCGCGCCCTCGGTCCGAAGCTCGACCGCATGAAACCGCACGCCCTCCTGGTGTCGCGCGTTCTCGACGAGGCTCGCGAGATCGCGCTGCTCGTCGTACGGAGGAGCCGCGTCGCCGACGACGATCACATGCTTCGCGGCGCGCGTTCGCCACGGGAATCGCCCGCGTCCGAGCGACGCCCGAACCGCGGCGTGAACGGCTTCCGGAACATCGCCTCCACCCTCCGCGGTCAGCTCCCGGATTCGGGCGAGCTGCTCTTCGACGGAGACTTCGAATCCGCTCGTTGCGACGACGCGATCACGGTAGACGATCACGCCGAGGCGCGCACCGGGCAGCCCCCACGCGATCGCCGTCCAGGCCCACGCGAGCTCGCGGACCACCGCACGAAACGCCGGCTTCATGCTCTCCGACGCGTCGACGAGGATCACCAGATCGAGCCCGTCCCGCTCTCCACTCTCGATCGTCGCGAACGATCGTTCGCGCGCCGTAGCTTGATCGGCGTGCGAACGCAAATCCGCGATGACCGCATCTGCGTCGGTCCCGCTCATCTTCGGCGTGTCCCCGTCCGGATAGAGCGCCGACAGCGCGGAAGCGAGCGCGCGTCTCGACGGATCCCGCTCTAGCTGTGCACGTACGTACGCGATCCAGGCGAGCGCTCGCGGACCGGGGGCTGCGGCAACTCCACCGGACGCTACGTAGGCCTCGAGCTTCTCGATCGCGCGCGCACGGATTCTCGCGTCTCCGTCGAGCAGGAATGCGCTCCTCCATTCGGCCCCGCCACCTTCGCGTTCGAGGAGAAAGAGTCGACTGAGCGGCGCCCGGTCGGGAAAGACACCTCGCGGGGACTCCGCGCGCACCGCGACGGCAGTCTCCGCCGGAGGTTCGGAACTCGCGTCGGGCGCGTCGACATGTTCGCTCGACCGAGAGTCCTCCGGCGCCGGAGCGCGGAGCGGCTCGGAATCGTCCGGCGAGGGAAGAAGACCGGAGCCGACACGCCGAGAGTCCGCGGCCCCGTTCGGGTCGGCCGGCGGGACGCTGAGTGCACGGGTCTCCGCTTCGATCACGCGGGTCGAACCGCGCGCTCTATCCGCGTTCGATTCGTCGATCGCGGGTGTACCCACGGTCGCGCCCGCGGCGTCGCCCGCGGCGCCCGCGGCGCTCGTCTCGACGCGCTCCGGCGCGGCGCGCTCCGCCTGCGAGTCACCGTTCGCGAGGCGATCGAGCTGAAGGTACAGGAGAAGGAGCCCGATCGAGTTCACGAGCAAACAGAGGACGACGACGCCGAGGAGCACGTACACCCACTCGCCGTAGCGGAGCTGAAGCTCCTGCCCACAACGGCACCGCACTTTCACGGACATGGACGCTCTCCGGGCCAGGACGAGACTCACCCTTACGTCGTTCTACCGTCGAGTCGACGAGCCAACAAGGGCCGCGGCCGAACTGAGAACGAGTCGACACGCCGGCACGAAGGGCTCTCGGTGAGACGACGCGAGGCCCGACGACTCATCGGAGTCGTCGGGCCTCGTTCACGAAGTCGTGCTGCCTACGGAGCGGGAATCTCAGGCGGACGCCGCGTCGCTGCCAACGGCCGGCCACGAACCGGGGTGGCGGCTCGTTTGGTTCTCGACGTGACGCAGCACGCCGATCACCACGCCGCGGATCTCGACATCCTTCACGTCCATCGTGTCAGACGCGTCGGCGATTCCACAGAGATAGGGCTCGTCGCCGCTGTTGTGGTAGCGCTTGAGGGTCGCTTCTCCGCCCGCGAGTACCGCGATGATCGTCTCGCCATCGTGGGGCTCGGTGCGGCTCTCCGCAATGACGTAGTCGCCTTCCGCGATGTTCGCGTCGCGGAGGGAGCTGTCGGAGACGCGCAGAACGTAGTAGCGCTTCCCGACGGGAAGCAGGTCGGCGATGTTGAGGTGCTCTCGCTTTTCGGCGACCTCGAGCGGCGAGCCCGCGCTGAACGAGCCGAGCATCGGAATCTGAAAGCGGTTGTTGCGCTCCTCGACGGGAACGAGAAGCTCGATCGAACGCGCCCGGAACTTCTCGCGCTTCAGCGCGCCCTTGCGTTCTAGCTGGTTGATGTGTTCGTAGATCGTGATCTTCGTAACACCGAAGTACTCAGCGATTTCCTCGAGCGTGGGGCTGATTCCGCGCTCGGCTCGGAACTGCTGAATGAACTCCATGATGTTCAGCTGTTTCTCAGTGAAGTACATGAAGCGAACCTTTCGGGGAAAAGACCCCCCACGCGCGTCAAGAGGAGTGTGAGTTTGTCGGTGATTGCGCGCTGGAGGTAGGAACGGAATGGGGACCTTCGTCGGAGACGAACAACTCCCGCGACACGGGTCGCGGGCTCTAACGCCGCCCGTCGCACGCGATCCACGGATCGGTGGGATCGCTCGACTCTCTGTCACCCGTGAGGACTCCGTCTCGGTCTCTCCCCCCGGAGAGATCGCGCCGCCGATCCGAAGGATCGAGCGCCGCGCCATCCCGAACGTCGACGTTCCGCGTTCGCAGAAGATAGCCCGCCGCGCTTCACGTCAGCGCGGCCGGATAGAGCGAGTCACTCTCGGAAGCAAACTCTTATGTCAATTCAAAGTAGTAATAAATAACGATTCTTTCTTCCGAACCGGAGCGAGTCATACCGCACCCGGAGGCATCGGCAACTGTGTGGTGATTTCAGGTGATCGGAATTCGAATCCTGCTCGTCAGCGGGGGCCGGCGGAGAACCGGATGCCGAGAGCTCCGCGCGCTTCTCGACCGCCGACGCTCGGTCCGCTCGGGCGAGCGGCCGGGTACCGTCCGGCGGCCGTCCCGACGCGAACCACCACTGCGGTGGACGTCTGGGTCGGCGATCGATCGAAGTCTGCTCAACGTCCGCGCTTCGCAGAGGCGAAGCTCCGGGATCCCGGGGCCCCGCTCGTCCCCGCGATGAGGCCGCGAGGAAGGAGACAGGCACCCGTGCGATCGGGGTGAACGTCGAACTCGAGAGACAATCTTGCGTCGAGAAACACGCGATCAACGGCCGGCGGTGCACTGGGGACAGCGCGGCGTGTCCGGCCGGATCGTCCACCTCGCGGAACCGCCTGAATTAAGGCGTCCGGCGGGGCCTGAACGACGGGTTCCATCCTACCACCAAAGCCCCACCTTCCTACCCGCTTTCTGCTTACGGTTCGCCGTCCGAGACTCTAATCTCGCGCCCGACCGCACCCGAGCGGCGCAGGCGGCCGGAGTCTTCGGTGTGATCTCGACGTTTGGGGCGTTCGACATCACGACCATGACTTCGAGCGCGAGACAAAAGACCATCGCCGGCGCCGCCGGTGTACGTGGGCATCGCCGCTCTGACCCGCGCGCTCACAGGCGTTCGCCTCCTCCGCCTTCTTCTCTCACCTCGTCCACGCTGACCTCCGGTGGAAACGACGGGTCTCTTGTCACCCGGCTCGTCGTTCCGCGCGCCTCGGACCGCGTCGACCCGACACGCCGCGCCTGGTTTACCTGCTCGGCTTGCTTCTCCAATCGCCCTTTGGTTCAATCCACCGCGATCACCTTACGAATACCGAAAAACGCCGCGGAGAACCGGACGCGATGGCAAGCGCGAAGAAGGGTATCGGATTCGGAATCGTCGGTATGGGTTTCATGGGAAAGACCCATCTCGACGCGGCGGCGAAGATGCGCGGGGGGCGCGTGCGCGCGTTCGTGACGTCGGATCCGCGAAAAGCGAAGGGCGACTTCCGCGGCGTCGGCGGAAACTTCGGCGGCTCGGGCACTCGCGTCGACGTGTCGCGGATGAACGTCTACCCGACGCTCGACGAGCTGCTCGCGGACGACGCGGTCGACGTCGTCGATATCTGCCTCCCGTCCTACCTCCACGCGAAGACGGCCGAGCGCGTTCTCCGCGCCGGAAAGGACGTCCTCGTCGAGAAGCCCATCGCCCTCGCGACGAGTGAAGCGGACCGGATGATCCGAACCGCAAAGAAGAGTCGCCGCCTCCTTCTCGTCGGACAGGTGCTCAAATTCTTTCCCGAGTTCGCCCGACTCGAGCGCGCCATCGAGACGGAAGAGTGGGGAAAGCTGCTCTCGCTTCACCTTCGCCGGATCATCGCGAAACCGAGCTGGAGCGCCGATAGCTGGTTCGCCGACGCGAAGCGATCGGGCGGAATGACCGTCGACCTCCATATCCACGACACCGACTTCATGGTGTACCTCTTCGGAAAACCCCGTGCCGTTTCGTCGAGCGGACTCATCCGCGACCGGACGCTCGACCGCATTCGGACGACCTACCACTATCGCGGGCGCGGGAAACCGCTCCTCACCGCCGAAGCCGGCTGGATCAACGGCGCGTCGCTTCCGTTCGAGCACGGCTACGACGCCTACTTCGAAAAGGCGTCGCTCCACTACAACTCCTCGCACGCACCCGTTCCCGTCCTCTACGGGGCGAAATCAGCGCGCAAGCTGAAACTCCCGGCCCGCGACGGGTTCACGGTCGAGCTGGAGGCCGCGGCGGGCGCGGTGCGCGCGCGAAAGGTTCCGCGAGGTCTCGCCCCGGAGATCGCGGCGATGTCCCTCGCCGTCTGTCGCGCCGAGGAGAAATCGGCTCGCTCGGGGAAGGCCGTCGAGCTCTAGCGCCGTCCCGGTGCTCCGATCGCCGCTGGTCGCGGACGGATTTTCGAACGACGATCGTTATAATTCGGGCGTACCCACGACCGCCTTCGAGGCTCTCTTCGAACTCTCCCCGAGGCCCGTATCATGATTTCGACTCGTCGCCTGCTTCCGCTTGCCGCACTCTTCGTCCCGACGCTCGTGATCGCGCAGACCCCTCAAACCGCGCCTCCGCAGCAGACTGCGCCCCGCGATCGGCCGTTTCTCGGCCTCCAGACGATCGCCGCCGAGAACGCCGACCGCGGTATCGACGTCCAGTACGTGTTTCCCGGATCGGCGGCCGAGTCGATGGGATTTCGCATCGGCGACCGCGTCCTCGCGCTGAACGACGTCGTCCTGCGCACCCGGGAAGGGTTCATCAACGAGCTCAGAGGGGAGAACGTCGGCGCGACGCTTCGCTTCATCATCCAGCGCGACGGAAAGAAGCAGGCGCTCCGGGGAAAGATCGGAAGCTACACGAAGACCATGCGAGCCTACGAGAAGGTCCTCCAATCGAAGCAACTCGGAAAGCCGCTTCCGAAGTATCCCCCGATCGAATGGTGGGACGCGGAGTCGATGAGCTTCAAGAAGAACCCGCAGGGGCTCGAGACGACGGGAAAGCCGGCGGTGATTTTCTCTTTCGATGGCTGCCCCAATTGCCGGCAGCGCCGCATCGGGAAGCTCTCCGCGATGGCGCAGACTCTCGAGGGATTCGGATCGCCCGCCGAGTTTCGCGGGATCTACTTTGTCCCGGAGCCCGATCTCGACAAGGCTCGCGCCGCCGCAAAGAAACTCTACAGCGGTCTGAAGACGACCATTCCGATGGGAATCGCGCTCTACACGAAGGAATCGCAGGACGTCTCGAAGCGCGACGACCACGCCGTCCTTCACCAACACGGCGTAGCGATCCTCGACGAAAAGGGAACGGTGCAGTATCTCCAGGTGCACGGACTTCCCGAGCAAGTTTTCTGGGGTGCCTTCCAGCGCATCTTGAAGCTCGAGACGCCGAAAGCGCCCGAAAAGTCGACGGCCCCGGACGCGCCGCCTGGATCGTGAGTGGGCGCGTGACCCTGATCTCCCCGCCGATTCACCGATGACGGATTCCGCCGACGAAACTCGACCGCGCCGCCGATCGCGCGTTCCGCTGGCGCTCGCGGCGATCGTCGCGGTGGGGTTCGTCGTTGCGTTCCTGCTTCTTCGCGACGCGACTCCCCTGCTGTCGAGCGCAGATCTCGAGTCGGCCCGGACGCGCTGGGAAGCTCTCGCCATCGACAGCTACACCATTCGCCTCCACAAGGAGGCCGGAGGGGCGATCGACGAAACGATCACGACCGTCGTCGATGCCGGTCGGCCGACGTCGATGTCCATCGACGGTCGGGATGTGAATCCGCCCCGCGATTCGTACACGCTCCCGAGCCTCTTCGAGATCATGGAGCGAGAGCTCGTGATCGCCGAGGGTCGCGAGTCGCTACCCGGTCAACCGCAGAACCCGGTTCTCAAAGCGGCCTTCGACGGGAAGACGGGCGTGCCGCTCGTCTTCAAGCGCATCGCGTCCAAGCGCAGCGTGTTCATGACGGTGCTCAGCGTCGACGTTCCCGGTCGCGGCGATCTGGTCGCGAGCGATTGAATTCGGGCTCGCCCGCGGCGGAATTCGGAAGCGAACTTCGAAAAGAGGGAGAGATCCATGGCCAAACGCCGCTCGAAGCGTCCCGGAGGATCCCTGATCCTCGCGATCGATCAGGGCACGACGGGAACGAAGGCGCTCCTCATCGACGCGAAGCTCCGCGTCGTCGCCGAGCACAGCGAGGAATTCCCCCAGCACTTCCCCAAGCCGGGTTGGGTCGAGCACGAACCCGACGAGATCTTCACGAGCGTGAGCGGCGCGGTGAAGGGGGCACTCCGACGCGCAAAGCGACCCGCGAGTGCGATCGCCGCGATCGGCATCACGAATCAACGCGAGACGACGGTTCTCTGGGACAAGAAAACGGGGCGGCCGCTTCACCGAGCCATCGTCTGGCAGGATCGACGGACCGCGGACCGCTGTCGCGCTTTGAAGGAGCGTGGCCTCGAGCGGACGATCCGGCGAAAAACGGGCCTCGTCCTCGACCCATACTTCTCCGGGACCAAAGCGGCTTGGATACTCGACAAGATCCGCGGCGCGCGCCGGCGAGCCGAGCGCGGCGAGATTCTGTTCGGAACGATCGACACTTATCTTCTGTGGCGTCTCACGGGCGGAGAAGCGCACGCGACGGACATCTCCAACGCGTCGCGAACTCTGCTCATGGATCTCAAGATCGGCGCGTGGAGTCCGCAGCTCTGTGCGGCGCTCGACGTCCCGGTGGAGATTCTCCCCGAAATTCGGCCGAACGACGCGACATTCGGACACACGCGCGGAGTCCGGTTCCTTCCCGACGGGATCCCGGTTACGAGCCTGATCGGCGATCAGCAATCGGCCCTCTTCGGCCAGGTTTGTTTTCGCCCGGGTGAGGCGAAGTGCACTTACGGGACGGGCGCCTTCCTCGTCGTGAATACGGGTGAGGAGATCGTCCGCTCGCGTCACGGCGTTTTGACGACCGCGGGGTGGCAACTCGGATCGAAGCGCACGTACGCGCTCGAAGGCTCGTCGTTCATCGCGGGTGCGGTCGTCCAGTGGCTCCGCGACGGGCTCGGCCTCATCGACTCGGCCGCGGAGATCGAGTCGCTCGCAGCCTCGGTGGAGAGCTCGGACGGCGTGGTCCTCGTTCCGGCGCTCGCCGGTCTCGGCGCTCCGCACTGGGACGCGGACGCGCGCGGCCTCATCTGCGGCCTGACTCGCGGTACGACGCGCGCGCATCTCGCCCGCGCCGCGCTCGAGGGCATGGCGCTTCAGATCGGTGATCTCGTCCGGGCGATGGAAGCCGATCTCGGGCGGCGGTTCCGCTCGCTCAAGGTCGACGGCGGCGCGAGCCTGAACGATCTCCTGATGCAGTTCCAAGCGGACATGCTCGGCGTCAAGGTCGTCCGGCCGAAGATCACGTCGACGACGGCGCTCGGCGCTGCGCTCCTCGCGGGACTCGGAGTCGGGATGTTCTCTTCGCCGAGTGCGATTCGATCGATCTGGGCGGAAGAGCGGTCCTTTCGCCGAGCGATGGCACCGGCAGCAGTGCGCCGCCACACCGCGCAGTGGGAGGACGCGATCGCGCGGACTCGCTCGACCGAGAGGAAGGCCGGCAATCGCGCGGGAAAGTGAGCGAGGCTTCGAATCGCGCTACGGAGCCTCGATCCAGCGAGACGAAGTCTACGGTCCGTGGGCGAACGCGCGGTTCTTCAAACCGTTTGCGAGTGTGCCGACGCGCGCCGCATCTTGTAGATGCCCTCGAATGCGAGGCAGAGGCAGAGGCCGATCAGGAGCGCGCCCCAGAACTCACTTCGGATCGAGAGGTAGTCCGGATCGATCGCAAAGCTCGTCGCGGGCATTCTCAGCGCCTCGAAGTTGTCGTAGACGTAGTTCCAGTAGAAGAGGTGATACAGTCCGGCAACGAGTGCGACCGCAGCAAAGATGAGGTAGACGACACCAAGCATGGGGTGAGAGTCCTCGTGGTGCGAAAAGCGGATTCGGCGCGGTGGGATTCAGCCGCCGCTGAACAGACGTTCGGTCTTAGGGAAATCGTCGGCAAGCGGGGGCGGCGCGAGCGGGATTCTACCACACGAGTCGGGCGCGAAGGAATCGTCGCGGTCGACCCTGCGGGTGAGCCGGACGATGCCTGGGGAAAGTTGGGACCGACTTTTTTCCGGTAACCGTGCGGACCGACCGCCCAGTTTTTCCCCACCCGGTAAAGACCGGATCTCCGGACGAGGGGAGCGCGAACCCGACGCGGCGGCGAAGCGTCTCGACGCCCAGCCACGATGCGCGGGGGTTCGCGGCGGCTCGATCGTTGCCCCGCAACGACTTGGAGCCTCGTTGGTTCAGTCGCAGCCGCATCTCGTGCGGCCGCGAGGACACCTCTCCGGACGGTATCGGCACGCGCCTTGCCCGCGCCCCGGGTAGGGGAAGGACTCGAACGAGGAGTCTTCGCGAGGTCGAGGAGGAGAGAAGAGATGGAAAGAGTGGGAGCGAACGCGCGAACCGGCCGGGCTTCGGGGCTCGCTTTCGGAATCGGACTCGCCTCTCTGATCGGACTCGTCGCGACTCCCGGTGCCGCGCAAACGATCGAGACTCTTCCCTCGACGTACGACGTCGAAGCGCTCGACGAGCACGCACTCGAGCGAGCGGCGCGGACGCGCGGAGACTCGATCGCACTTCTCGTCGGGGGCCGGATGCGCGACGTCGAGCTCGAGCCGGTCGACCTCCGCTCGTATCGATTCACGGCGACCGAGAGCGACTCGCGCGGGCCGCGGCCGGTGTTCCCAGCGCCGCCGAAGACTTACCGAGGCCGCGTCTCGGGCGATGCGGAGAGTGTCGTGCGGCTGAGCGTCACTCCGGGCGGAGTGCGCGGGTTCATCCGCTGCGAGGAGGGCTGGACCTTCGTACGCCCGGCGCCGACGAACGGCGCGTTCACTCGCGGTGAGCATCTCTTCTTTTCGGACGCGGACCTCGACCCGAGTGAGATCGGCGCATGCGCGGCGGTCGGACCGGCGACTGCGCAAGCGATCGCGGAGGAAGCGGAGCTTGCCGAAGCGACGGGTCTCCGCGTCGTCGAGCTCGCGATCGACGCCGACGTCGAGTACAGCTCGAAGTACGGCTCGACGACGGTGAGTGAGATCGAAGCGATCATGAACGAGGTCGACGGTATCTTCCAAGACGACCTCGGGCTCACCATCGAGCTCGTCCACATCAATACCTGGACCGCCGAGGAAGATCCCTACACGCACACGAACGCGAACGACCTCCTCAGTCAGCTCGCGAGCTACTGGAACAGCAACTTCTCGTCCGTCGATCGGGATCTCGTCCACCTCTTCACAAACAAGGACCTCGACAACTCGACCGTCGGGATCGCGTTCGTCGGGGTCGTCTGCAGCACGGGGTCGGGATACGGCCTGTCGCAGGATCTATCGGCGCGCTCGCTCATGCCGATCCTCGTCGCGCACGAACTCGGACACAACTTCAACGCGTCTCACGACCCGAGCGGGAGTGACCCGCGTTACGTCATGTATCAAAGCGTGAGCTCGCTCAACCTCGATCAGTACAGCGACGCGAGCAAGACGGCGATCGCGAACTTCGTCGCGAGCCGGAGCTGCCTCGAGCTCCTCGACGACGGCGGCGGCGATCCCGACCCGCCGGGCGGCGGCGGAGGCGAGACCGGCGGGGGCGGATCGAGCGGCGGAGGTGGCGGGGGCGGCGGTCCCGTCGATCCACTCGTGCTCGCGGCGATCGCGGCGGCCTACGGACTCCGCCGCCGGCAGCGGGACCACCGCTCCGCGTCGTGATGAATCCCGCCGCCGACTTTCGGCGATCGCCCGTCACGATCGTCGCCGGCGCCGCGGCGATTCTCGCGACTGCCGCTCCCGCTTTCGGCGCACTCCTCGAGGACGTCCGGCCGCTTCCGCACGGTGAGATTTGGCGGCCGTTCACCGGGCACATCGCGCACGCGAGTGTCCTCCACCTCGCGCTCAACCTCGCGCTCTTTCTCCCGCTCGCGTGGCTGCGAGAGCGCGCCGTAGGCTCACGGCGCTTTGCGTGTGAGCTCGTGCTCGTCGCGGTCGTCACGTCGGCGGGAGTTCGGTTCCTCCACGATGATTGGACGACCTATCGTGGGCTATCGGGTGTCGTGTACGGGCTCATCGCGCTTCAACTGCTTCCTTCCGAACGATCCCGCTTCGCTGACTTCGGCGTACTCATCGTCGCTGCACTCGCGCTGAAGTCGGCATGGGAGCTCGCGATCGGCGGCTGGATCGTGGGCGCGGATTCGCTGTCGAGCGATCTCGGAGTGCGCTTTCTCCCCGGTAGTCACTGCGCGGGGCTCGCGGCCGGCAGTCTTCTCTGGTGGCTCGCGCGCTGGTCGACGGCGTGCGTGAACGAAGCTCGATCCGGCGAGGGCATCGCCGGTCTCCGCTCGGAGAGTTGAGCTCGGGAGACCTAGCTCAGCTTCGCGCCTCGCCCGTTATCGTTCCTCGATCACGGCTTCGATTCGGACTCGACGAGCGCCCGCACCACGCCTTGTGGATCCCGCGCGTCGACGACCGCTCCGATCACTGCGACACCCGCCGCGCCCGCATTTCGCGCCGAGCTCGCGTTCTCCGCCGTCACTCCGCCGAGCGCGTACACGGGAAGCGCCGAGAGTCGGCACGCCGATCGCAATCCTTCGAGCCCGACCGGCGGGAGAGGGTGCACCTTCGAAGTCGCGCCGAAGATCGGAGAGTAGGTCACGTAGTCCGCGCCGGCTGCCGCAGCGCGCGCGAGCTCGTCCTCGCGGTGGGCCGAGTAGCCGATGATCGCTCTCGCTCCGAGCGCGTCGCGCGCCGTCGCAACCGCGCTCGGATTCCCCCCACCGACGTGGACGCCGTCGAGGGCGTACTCCTCGCAGAGGCCGACGCTCCGGTTGACGACGACGATCGCGTTCTCAGGCCGCGGGGCCGTGAGAATCGCCTCGATGAGTTCGCGATCCTCGCCTTCCCGAACTTGAAGAAACCGCAGCCCGCCCGCCCACGCGCCAGCGAGGACGCGGAGGAATCGATCGAGCCCGACGCGGCGCGCGTCGGAGATCAGGAGCACCGAAGGAAAGCGCGGACGGCGTCTCGTCGAGCGACCGTCGTCTGCCATCGCTTCGCCCGCTCAGGCCTCACCGCATTGCGCGCGATGGCGCAGCCAGTGATCGACGAGGACGAGCGCCGCCATCGCTTCGACCATCGGCACGGCGCGCGGAAGGACGCAGGGATCGTGGCGCCCCTTCGCGGCGAGCTTCGTCGCTTCGCCGTCCACGGTGACGGTGTCCTGCTCCTTGTTGATCGTCGCCGTTGGCTTGAAGCCGACCCGCGCGACGATCGTCTCGCCGTTCGAGATGCCACCCTGCACCCCGCCCGAGTGATTCGTGCGCGTGCGAATTCCGTCCGCCGTGGTCACGAATGCATCGTTGTGCTCGCTTCCCCTGAGAAACGTCCCCGCGAATCCAGAGCCGATCTCGAAGGCCTTTGTCGCCGGCAAGGAGAGCATCGCCTTCGCGAGGTCCGCCTCGAGTCGATCGAAGACCGGCGACCCGAGACCCACGGGAACGCCGCGGACGACGAGCTCGACGACTCCGCCGACGGAATCGCCGCCCTTGCGGATCTGCTCGATGCGCTCGATCATCCGCGCCGCCGCTTCGGTGTCTGGACAGCGAACGGCGTTCGCCTCGATTGCGTCGCGATCGACCGACTCGCTGTCGACGTCCGCTTCGATGTCCTGCACCCGCCGGACGTAGGCGAGGATCTCGGTCGAGTGTGCGTCCGCGAGAATCCGCCGCGCGATCGCACCGGCGGCGACGCGCCCGATCGTCTCCCGCGCACTCGCTCGGCCCCCACCGGCGCGCGAGCGGATGCCGTACTTCTTGTCGTAGGTGTAGTCCGCGTGCGACGGGCGGTAAACGTTCTTCAGGTGGTCGTACGCGTCCGAGCGGTGATCGACGTTGCGAACGAGAAACGCGATCGGCGCTCCGGTCGACTGGCCCTCCTCCACGCCCGAGAGCAGCTCGAGGGTGTCGTCTTCTTTTCGCTGCGTGGTGATCGCGCTCTGTCCCGGCCGCCGCCGCGCGAGCTCGGCTTGAATGTCTTCGATCACGACGGGGACGCGCGGCGGGCAGCCGTCGATCACGACTCCGATGCCCGGACCGTGCGACTCGCCCCACGTCGAAATCTTGAAGATCCGTCCGAAGACGCTTCCCATCTCGCGCTCCACTTCTCGCCGTCCACTCGTCTTCGGCGCCGCAGCGCGGCGACTCGATCGGGCGATTGTAGCGTTCGCGCCGAGATGCGTCGAGGCGGGAGAAGCCCGGAAAACGAAGGCGCACGCGCGAACACCAACCAGTACCATCGGTCGCGGACGGTCGCTCGAGGCGAGGGACGAGACGCGCGGAGGACGTCGGGAGAATGGCCGAAGGGATGCGCAGCGGAACGAAGCGCCGGTCGAGTGTTTTGCGATACGCGGCTCTCGCACTAGCGATCACCGGGGCGGTGGGATCCGACCCCGTCGGCGCGCGCGAGGGAGACCTGATCGCGCGCCGTCCGTTCGCGCGCCTCTCCCCTCAGGACATCGCGCACGACGAAACGGACGGCACGTTCTGGATCACGGTGTTCCTCGACAACGAGATCTACCACTACTCGCCCGATCTCACCGAGCCCTTGGGCTCGATCGACTCACCGTTCCAGCCCGTCGGATTCGCGACCGGACTCGCCTACAACAGCCGCGACGACACGCTGCTCGTCGCCGACGCGCTCGCCGAAACCGTCATCGAGATCGACAAGACGGGTACGCCGACGGGGCGCGAGATCACGCCCGAATTCCTCGACGGCCCGTCGGATCGGTTCCTGCGCGGAATGAGTTTCGATCCGAATGGAGACGGCGGGCGCGGGTCGTTCTACGTCGTCGAGATGTTGGGCACGGTGATCTACGAGTTCTCGCTCACCGGCGAGCGGCTTCAGCACTTCGTCCACCCCGACGATCCCGACGGGTTCCCCGGCGATGGCGGCTCGACCGTCTCGAGCGATGTCGAAATCGTGCGCGACGGCGCGGGTGACATCTCCGGCTACTACGTGACGGGCGGGAGCGGCGGGAACTTCCTTCGCCGACTCAACCCGTCGGGTGAGTACGAGGGAACCGTTCTCTCGCTCGCCGATTCCGGAGGCAACGTGAGCGGCGTTCTGCGGCGGCCGCACACCGTGCAGGCCGGGGAGGAGCCCCGCGATGTCTTTCTCGCGGTCGTCGACTCGAACGCGGACATCGCGATCCTCGAGGGCGGCGATCCGCCCCACCACGAGATTCTCGACTTTGCGTGCCAAACCGTCGATCGCGAGATCGCTCTCGCGTGGCGGAGCTTCACGACGTACGACCGGATCGAGGTACGGCAGAGCTGCGACGTGCTCGCGACGCTTCCCGGCGACGCCCGCGAGTGGCGCACTCCCGTCGAGATCGACGGCGTGTACTCGCTCCATCTCGTCGCGTTCGCCGGCGACGACGAGTTCGTCGCGCCGACG
Source organism: Planctomycetota bacterium (assembly GCA_965223845.1). Lineage (GTDB taxonomy): Bacteria > Planctomycetota > UBA8108 > UBA8108 > SXIK01 > CBDCXR01. The sequence continues at coordinate 3,397,065 of CBDCXR010000004.1, forward strand.
TGCACCGCCGTCGTCGGAGTCGGCGAGGTGACGTCGTGGGCGACCGTCGAAGGCGAGCTGCTCGTCGATGCGACACGTTTCGGCGAGAACTTTCTCGTGACCGACGCGCGCGCGAAAGCTCTCCTCCTCTTCGGGAGTGACTTCTCCCTTCTCGGCAACGTCCCGTTCAGCGAAGAATTCGTCGGCGAGGACGAACTCGTGACGGGCGTCGCGTGGGCGCCACCGGATCGAATCTACGTCGCGAACGCATCCGCCTCGACGATCGCCGAGCTCGATGACGTGGGGATCGCGCTCCGCGTCTTCGATCTCGCGCTCCCCGATCTCGCGGAGGAGCCGGAGGAAGGCGAAGAGCCCGAACCCGATCTCGGATTTGTACTCGGGATGACGTTCGACGCCACGGGAAACGGCGGCGAGGGGAGCCTGTGGGTCGTCGAGATCGTCGAGGACGTGGTCTTCGAAGTCGACCTCGACGGTCGAGTGATTCGGTCGTTCCGCCATCCGTACCTCGAGATCGAGCCCGCGCCGACCGGACTCCCGGACGGAATCTCGAGCGGCGGGATTTCGGAGGTACTCGAGCGCCCGGGTGAGCTTTGGCTGAGCGGCGGTACGTTCGAGCGGCGATCGCAAGTCCACGTCTTTCGCGTCGAGAAGAATTCCGGGCGAGTCGTTCCCGGATCCGAGATTCGCACCGCCGGCGTGTCGGCGCTCTTCGGTACGTCGTCGCTCGGCTTCGTGGCGTTCCGAGAGAACGAACGGGACGAGATGCTCCTCGTCCCGCGCCCCGGTCGTCGTCCCCGACTCGCGCGGTGGACGACCACCTCGCCTCGGGCGGCCGTCCCGACGTTCGTGCGCGCGGAGCAGACGAGCTACACGAACGACGTCCGCATTTCGTACCGGCCGCCGCCGGATGTCGATCGCGTCGAGCTCTTCCGCGACTGCCAGAAAATTGCCGATGTCGACGCCGACAGCGCCTTCGCGATCGACGCCGACGCTCCTGCAGGCCTCCACGAGTACGCGGTCCGCGGTGTTCGCGATGGCGTCCCGGGCGACTTCGAACGCACGTCGGTCCACGCCGGACCGGGCGCAGTTCTGCAGACGGGCGAGCTCTTCCCCCTCCTCAGCCCGCAGCAGGTTGCGGTCGATCCCGTCGACGACTCCGTCTACGTCGTCGTGAACGACCCCGGATCCGAACGCGATCTTCTTCACCTCGATCGCAACTTTCGCTCGCTCGGCGTTCGGCCGACGGTCGTCGCGGAGCCGTGGGAGATTGCGACGCTCGCCGTGCGCCCGGACGGCGCGGGCGACCGATCGTTCTTCTTCATCCTCTGGCAGCAACCGGTTCCGTTCGACCTGATCGGCGAGGAGCCGTTCCTCCTCGTCGAGGAATCATCGAACGGCGAGCTCGTGCGGGAGCTCCCCTTTTTCCCGCCGCGCTCGGAGCACGGATTCGTCACCTATCCGACGGGGCTCACGTGGGATCCCGCGACCGACACGTTCGTCTACCTCGCTCGCACTTCCGATCTCTTCGTTCGCGCCACTCTCGCGGGCGAGACCATCGAGACCTGGCCGCACCCGGCACCGCCGTTTCAAAACTTCGTCTACAACCTCGGGATCGCCGCCGCGCCCGAACGCGGCACGTTCTTCATTTCCGGATCGGGTCGACACGATCGGCGGGTCACGAAGATCATGGAGATGCGACCCGGCGGGGAACTCACCGGCGAGGAAATCCCGCTGGAGAACGTCCGCTCCGTCGTGACCGGGATCGCCCTTCGCGGACCGGATCTCGTCGCCGTCGGCAGAGAGTCCGGGCGTGCGAAGGCGTTCCGCATCAAGGCGTTCAGCGAGCTGCCGCCGAGCTTCGTGCGCGGCGACGCCAACGACGACGGCGGCGTCAATTTGTCCGATGCGATCTACACGCTCGAGTATCTCTTTCAGGGAGGTCCGGTGCCCGCCTGCGAAGACGCCGCGGACGTCAACGACGACGCCGACCTCAACCTGAGCGACGCCGTCTACCTCATTCTCCATCTCTTCGTCAGCGGAGCTCCGCCCGCGGCTCCGTATCCGGACGCCGGCCTGGATCCGACGCCCGACGGCGTTCGCTGCGGGACGTGAGATTCGTTTCGGAACCCGCGTCGGGCTCGGCTAGGGTCGAAACAACGGCTCACCGCGAAGGATCGCGAGCGACTCCGTCGCGAGACGCGTTTCGAGCGAGTTCGTCCCCGCGCGGCGAAACGCCTCGAGCGCGGCGATGGCGTCGGGATGCCGGATACGCCCGAGTGCGCGGATCGACGCCAGCCGAATCGATCGTTCGTCCTCCCCGAGAAGCTCGCGGAGCGGGACGATGGCGTCGGGATCGGCGATCGTTCCGAGCGCGGTCGCCGCGGCCGCGCGAACGCGAGCGTCCTCTCGACTCGCGCCGGCGAGCCGAGCGATTTCCGCGACGTTGCGCCGGAGATGTGTCGCCCCGAGCGCCCGGACCGCGGCCGCCCGCAGATCGGGTGAGGCGGCCTCGCGCCGAACGACCTCGAGGAGCGCCGGTTCGCAGCTCCGCCCCTTGAGACGCGACACTCGGACGGCGACGTCGCTCGACCAGCGTGCGTCGCGCTCCCCGAGCGCGACCAAAGCGCGGACGGCCTCCGGCCCGCTCAATCGCTCGAACGCGCGTAAGACCTGCTGAATCACTTCCGGCCGCGGATGCGATTCGGCAACCTGCGCGAGTAGCTTCGCCTTCTCCGACTCGCGTGGCGGTCGTACTTGTTCGAGAACCAAGGCCCAATCGGCCGGGAGAGTTGCGGAGACGAGCGCGCGGAGAGCGTCGAGGGAGCGATCGTCCTCGTCCATGGCGTTCGCGCGAGTGTCGCTCTCGCGGCGTTCGCCGGCGACGGGGCCTTCGCGCGGCGACGAATCAGCTCTCGCCGATCCCTCGAAGCTCACGGGCTGATTCGGAGCGACGGAGCGTTCGAGTTCCTCGCCTGGCGATTGCGGTTCGCATCCGACGAGCGCGGCGACGAGGCACCAGCGACGCCAGCTCACGAGGAGCGTCCGACTCTCGCCGCTGCGGGGCTCCGCGCGCTCCTCAGAGGCGTACACGTGGGGTCGCGTTCCCGCTCGAGGCGCATGCGCCGGAACGATAGCGCGGCGTCGAGCTGAAGTCGCGCGAGCCGGAAGACGTGGTAGCGCGACGTGCCGTGAACGCGCGGCTCGTGCTGCACCTCGATCGAGACCGGGCTCTCCGCGTAGCGAAGGGCGAGTGCCGTGATGAACTGCATTCGCTCGAAGCCGCAGCTCATCGCATCGACGAGGGCGCGGCGGTAACCGCAGAGCATGCAGCCGTGATCTCGGATCGAGAAGCCGGCGATCCAGCTCGACAGCCGATTCGAAGCACGCGAAGCGTGACGGCGAAAGAACGAGTCGCGCCGGCGCACCCGATACGTGGTCACGAGATCATGACCCGCGTCGAGCGCGTCGAGGAGACGAGGGATCTCCTCCGGCGGATTCTGTAGATCCGCATCCAGCGTGACGACCGCGTTGCCGCGCGCGGCCCGAAATCCGCGGACGAGAGCGCGGTACTGGCCGCCGTTTCGCGCGAGCGTCACCGGAACCACCCGCCCGTCTTCGGCTGCGAGCTCCGCCAGGATTCGGCTCGTCGCGTCCGTGCTGCCGTCGTCGACAACGACGAACTCCGACGCCCGCCCCGAGGCGCCGAGACGGTCGAGAACCGCGGCGACCCGCCCGTAGAGAAGCCGGAGGCTTCGCTCTTCGTTGTACGCCGGAGCGAGAACGGTGAGATCCATGGCCTCAGTCGATCGACGTAAAAGAACTCCCGAGTCGGCAGAAGGACTCCATGGCTCCCGCCGAATCGCGGCAATCCTATCCCGGGAAATATCGCCGCGCGAGAGTTTCCTCCCCCGCGCGCACTCCGGGAGCTCGGGCGAGAGCGAACGCGCTCAGCACTCTGTTCGCGGACGATTCGCTCGATCTTTGCGGTCGAGAGAGGCGATGTCGATCTCGACCCGCGCGCGCCGCGGCGAGCGAGCGCCATCGAGCACGGCTCGAAGGAGAGCGGCGCCCCGCGCTCGTCTCCCGGTCGCCGCGGCGACCACCGCACCGAGCATCGTGCGCAACGCGAACGAACCGCGAGCGAGCGCGCCGCGCCAGCGGTACGGATTCCACCGGCGAGAGAATACGAGCCGATTTCGCGTCCGGTAGTAGGAAGCGACCGCTCCCGTTCCCGTCGCCGCGCCGCCGATGTGCCACGCACGCGCTGCCGGCACGACGACGGTTCGAAGGCCCTCCCGGCGCGCACGGTATGAGAGGTCGGCGTCCTCGAAATAGAGGACGAGCTTCGGATCGAACCCGCCGAGGCGTTGGAGCACGCCGGGTCGAAAGCACACGCACGCGCCGCAGACGAAATCGACGTCTCGCGCGCCCGCGCGTACACCGGCGGCCCGTCCGCAGTAGCGATCGCCGTGCGCAAGACTCCCCGGACGCCCCGACGGCCAGCGCACAAACGAACCGACGTTCCAGCACACCCGGGGCGACTCGGCGCGCAGAAGCGCGGGGCCCGCGACACCGACGCGGGGATCCGAGACGACCGACTCGAGTCGGAGGAGCGCGTTTCGACCGAGGCAGACGTCGCTGTTCATCACGGCGAGCATCGAGAGCGGCCGGCTCGTCAGATGGGCGACCCCGGCGTTCGCGCCCGCGGCGTAGCCCAAGTTTTCGCGATACGACAAGTAGAGGCCGCCCGACCGGCGAACGTCTCCGCGAAGCGAAGGACTCGGGGCCGGATTGTTGTCGACGAACACCACGCGGGCGGCGAGGCCCGATCGCTCGATCGAGTCGAGGGCCGCGCGGCCGTAGTCGTCACGACCGAAGTGGACGACGACGACACCCACTCGCGGCGAGGCATCTCGACTCGCGGAGTCGTCGCCGGATTGACGCGTAGACGAAATGGGACGAGATTCCTCAGAGAGTTTCGGTCGATCGGCGCGCCCTGTACCGTGCGGTGGCCGACGGGTAGAGTATCGTTTCTCGGCCGCGCCGGCGCGCCGAGAACGAAAGAGAAGTGGAGGCCGGCCGGCTCGACGAAGGGGCCGGCGAGGAACGATGCAGCGCGAGAACGAGGAGCAGGCGGGAGTCGCCGCGAGCGCGGGACGACTGGAGAGCGGACGACGATCGTTCGTCATCTACCTCGCGATCTATTCCGTTCTGTGCATCGCACTCGGCGTCGCGGGCTGGGCGCTCCGCGACGGGGCGACGCTCGCCCCGCCGGAGGAGGGCGACCGAGCGTCGCTCCCCGCCGAGCCGGGGTCGTCGAGCGGCGGGCGCCTGCGAACGCTCGATCCAGGCGCCGAGCCTCGCTGAGCGGCGACGACCTCGCTGGCTCTCCGCGCAGGCGATTGCCAAAATCGACAATTGCCAAAAAAGCCTGAGCCCCGAGTTGACAATTCGGCAATTCCGGCTTACGATCCTCCACGTTCGATCGACCCTTTCGCGCCGCCCGGGTTCGCGCGTTCGCGCCGCAGGAGCGGGCGCGGCAGAGCGAGAGCTGGCGCGGTTTCGCCGCAGCGAGCGTGGTAGGATCGAGCGAACTCGGCCGCGCCCGGCGTCGATCGCGGGCGCCCCGCCTGCCTCCGGTGCGTCCGAAGCAACCCACGAGATCTCCCCCCTTAGAAGGAGTCCGTCACATGGCGGAGTACGACGACGACGTCTATCAGGACGAAGACGAATACGACGAAGAGTACGACCGCCCGCAGTGGCTGCGAGAGACTCCCTACTGGGCGATCTCGGCGGTTCTCCATCTCATCCTGGTGCTGATCCTCGTCGCCATCGTCATCGAGGTGGAGCAGCCGAAGAAGGAGCAGGTCGCGATCCAGATGCGCGAGAAGCCAAAGCCGCCGGAATACGACCGGAGGCTGAAGCGCGACATCAAGAAGACGCCGAAGATCCTCCACGAGCGTCAGATCAAGGATCCGATCCAGCAAAAGAAGCCCGAAGAGATCACCCCGGATATCCCAAAGGGGACCGATCTCAATAACCTGACGAACCTGCACCTCAACAACACGAGCGTGAACAGCGCGATCGGTGTCGGCGGCGGCGCGGCGGGCGCGTACGGCGAGCGCACTGGTAAGGGTTCGCTCATTCGCGAGGGCGGGAGCGAAGGCACCGAAGAGGCGGTGCGCGCAGCACTCGAGTGGCTTCGGCGGCATCAAAACGCCGACGGCAGCTGGAGCTCCTTCGACTTTACGAAGAACTGCAAGAAGATTTGCGCCAACAAGGACGCGAAGCGCTACGGCGACGGACGCGGCTTCGAAGACCACGACGTCGGCGTCACTGCGCTCGCGGTCCTCGCCTTCACCGGGTACGGACACACCCACCGCTACGGCCTCTATCCCGAGTACGTCCAGGTCCTCAAGAAGGCCATGCGCTACCTGAAGCAGGTCCAGGTAAAGAGCAACGACCCCGAGACGAACGGCCGCTACGGGACTTACAAGGAAGATACCGAGCAGTGGATGTACGACCACGCCATCGCGACGATGGCGATGGGCGAGCTCCTCGTCATGTCCGGCGACGTGATCGGACTCAAGAAGTCCGTCACCGACGCCGTGAAGCTCATCCTCCGCGCGCAGAACGACGGCTTCGGCTGGCGCTACGAGCTGAAGAGCGGCGACAACGACACGTCCGTCACCGGCTGGATGGTTCTCGCACTCAAGACGGCGAAAAACGCTCGGCTCGATATTCCGAAGTCGGATTACGAGCGCGCGTTCGCCGGTGCGCTCACCTGGTTCAATCGCGCGACGGCGACGAACGGCAAGACCGGATACATGGTGCCCGGAGACGAGGGTTCGCGTCTCGCCGAAGGGTACGGCGAACCGTATCCCTACTCGAAGGACCTCTCCTGTATGACTGCAGTCGCCGTCCTCTGCCGCCTCTTCTCCGGCGAGACGCGGTCCGACCGCTCGATTCGCGACGGAGTCGGGATCCTCATGCGGCATCCGCCGAAGTGGCTCGAGCAGCGGGGAAGAGTCCTCTCGACGATCAACATTTACTACTGGTACTACGGCTCCTACGCCGTCTTCCAGTACGGCGGCAAGGAGTGGGAGACCTGGAACGAGCAGATGATCAAGACCCTCGTCGAGACGCAGCGGCAAGGAAACATCGATGAGGACGGGAGCTGGGATCCCATCGGAGAGTGGGGAATCGCCGGAGGGCGCGTCTACTCGACTGCGCTCGGCGCTATGACACTCGAAGTCTACTATCGCTTTCGGCGCGCGCAGGAGGGACCCGGCGGCGGGTTCTGACGCGCACGCAGCGACTTCATCTCGATCGAAGCTGCGATCGCGGGCTCGTTTCCTGACGAAACCCTCGCTCGACGGCGCAGCACTCATCTGAGTCCGTTCTCGCGATCACGGATTCCTCGCGCTCGCGGTGTGCCCTGAGCGCTTCGGTCGATCGTTCGGACTCTCGTACCCAGACGGCCGCGCCCGCTCGCGACCGCCGCGACGTCACTCAGGACGGAAGGAGTCCCGCGATGGCGAACCCGGACGAGATTCTCGCGCCCGATGATGATTACGCATACGAGTACTCACGGCCGCGCTGGCTGCTCGACACCCGCTACTGGGCGCTGTCGGCCGTCGTCCATCTCGCGCTCGTTCTTCTCCTCGTCGCGATCGTGCTCGAGGGGGAGTCGCCACCGAGGGAGGGCGTCACGCTACGAATGCGAGACAAGCCGGAGCCGCCCGACTACGAACGAAAGAAGAAACGCGACGTCAAATCGACGCCGAAAATCATCCACGAACGAACGGTCGAGCGCCCGATCCGCCAGATCAAGCCCGAAGAGATCACACCGGAGATTCCCCAGGGCACGGATCTCAACAATCTCGCCAATCTTCACCTCGCAAGATCGAGCGTGAGCACGGACATCGGTGTCGGCGGCGGCGGCGCCGGAATCTACGGCGACCGAGTCGGCCGCCCGGCCCCTCTCGAAGGAGGCAGCGAGGCCACCGAGCACGCCGTGCGCGCCGCTCTCGAGTGGCTCCGGCGCCATCAAAACGCCGACGGTAGCTGGAGCTCCTTCGACTTCACGAAGAACTGCAAAAAGATCTGCGCCAACAAGGACTCGGCGCGCTACGGCGATGGGCGCGGCTTCGAAGACCATGACGTCGGCGTCACCGGCCTCGCCATCCTCGCCTTCACCGGTTACGGACACACTCACCGCTACGGCCTCTATCCCGAGTACGTCGAGGTGCTCAAGAAGGCCATGCGCTACCTGAAAAGAGTTCAAGTAAAGAGTAGCGACCCTGAGACCCATGGGCGCTACGGCACGTACAAGGAAGATACCGAGGACTGGATGTACGACCACGCGATCGCCTCCATGGCGATGGGCGAGCTCCTCGTCATGTCCGGCGACGTCATCGGACTCAAGAAGTCCGTCACCGACGCCGCGAGATTCATCCTTCGCGCTCAGAACGACGGCTTCGGCTGGCGCTACGGCTTCAAGCGCGGCGACAGCGACACCTCGGTCACGGGCTGGGCGGTCCTCGCTCTCAAGACCGCGCGGAACGTGCGACCAAGACTCGACATCGCCGAGTCCGATTACGAACGCGCGTTCGCCGGTGCGCTCACTTGGTTCGACCGCGCGACGGCGACGAATGGGAAGACGGGATACATGTCCCCGGGCGATCCGGGATCGCGTCTAACGGAGGGATACAGCGAGCCGTACCCCTACTCGAAGGATCTCTCTTGCATGACCGCCGTCGCCGTGCTCTGCCGGATCTTTTCCGGTGAGACGCGCGCGGATCACGCGATCCGCGACGGCGTCGGCATCCTCCTCCGCCATCCGCCGCGGTGGCTCGAACATCGCGGACGCGTCCTCTCCACCGTCAACCTGTACTACTGGTACTACGGTTCTTACGCCGTCTTCCAATACGGCGGCAAGGAGTGGGAGGCGTGGAACGAGCAGATGATCCGAGCCCTCGTCGAGAATCAGCGGCAGGGAAACATCGACGAGGACGGCAGCTGGGATCCCATCGGCGAGTGGGGAATCGCCGGAGGGCGCGTCTACTCGACCGCGCTCGGCGCGATGACACTCGAAGTGTACTACCGCTTCCGGCGCCTCGAATCGGGAACCGCCAACGGATTCTGATGCTCCGCCGGGTCGGTCACTCCGAGCACCGCGCGACGTGCGCCGCGAGCACCCAGGTTCCGAGGATCGCGCTGCGCTCGAGCGTCGCCGCGGGGTAGCTCAGGTTGAGCGGCTGGAGTCGCACGGCCGCGCCCGATTCGAAGAACACCTGACGAAAGACCGCGCTCTCGTCGGCCACACGCACGAACGCGAAATCTCGGCTCCGCAGCGTCGCGTCCGAGAACACCAGGAGATCGCCCTCCCGAAAGCTCTCGGCGGACGGCGACTCCATGCTGTCGTCGACCGCTCGGAGGGCGAACGCGGCCTCGTCTCCGAGATCGGGAAGGTAGAGGTAGTCGGCGACGTCTCCGATCGGGCGGCCGCCCGCATCGAACTGGGAGGGATATCCGGCATCCGTACGGAAGACCGGGATGCCTCGCCGCGCGATCGCCGCGTCCTCGCTCGGCGCAGCGAGCTTGAGCTCGCGATGGGTGACTTCCGAGAGCGCACTGTTGAGACGCTCGACCTGGGCCTCGAGCGCACGGATCGCCTTCTGCTGCGCTTCGATGAGGACGCTCGGAGATAGCTTGAGCGTCTTCAGGATGCGATCGAGAAGCTCGGGCGACGCCTCGCGCTTTCCGACTTCGATGCTTTGGATGACCGTTTTTGGCGCTCCGACCTTACCCGCGAGATCTTCCGCCGACACGTGTCGCCGACGCCGCTCCGAGCGGATGAGGCGTCCGATCGCCGCCGGCACGGGCGCAGGAATCTCCCCCGCCTCGGGCACGGCCGCAGACTCACCGAAGAAGTACGACGGCTCGACCCCGAGGGCGTCCGCGATCTTCCGGAGAACCTGCGTGTCGATCCGTCGCTGCCCTTTCTCTAGGCGCGAGATCTGAGACTGCGAGACGCCAACCTTCTCCGCGAGCTCCTTCGCGGAAACCTGCAGTCGCTCGCGCAGAATGCGAATCTCGAGACCGATATCGAGCACCGCGGCCCTCCTTCGATTGCCGACGCGTCAAACTATCGACAAAAGCGTATCCTGTCGGTCGCAGATTGTCCGGAGGGAATCGGCCGCGGGACGTTCCCTAGGTCGGAGCGGCGTTCTCCGCCAGCTCGAGTCCGAGCAGGGCGACGAGCGACATGCAGTTGAAGAGGCCGTGGAAGACGACGGCCACCCAGAGGTTATCGGTTCTCGCGTAGAGGTAGCAGAGGAGGATGCCGAGGCCGCCGAGCGCGGCGATGAGCCCCGGCTCGAGGTGCACTCCCGCGAACACGAGGCTCGAAAGCGCGGCCGCCCGCCAGAACCCCCACCGCTTCTCGAACGCGCGGAAGAATATGCCCCGAAACACCAGCTCCTCCGTGATCGGGGCGAAGACGACGGCCCCGAGAAACGTGGCGCCGATCCAGACCCAATCGCCGTTTGCGACCGACTCGCGGAAGCTGGTGATCACCGCCTGCTCCGTCGTCGTACCGCCGGCGAGGGCGAACAACAATTGCCAGAACGCGGAGAACGGACCGATGAGAAAGTGCGCAACAAAGAAAAACGGAATGACGAGAAGGAGATCTCTCGGACTCGGTGCGCCGAATCCGAGCGGCTCGACGAGACCCGCGGGCTGACCGGAGGACACGCGGACGACTCCTACCGCGAAGACCACCACGATCAGCGTCGTCGAGCCGAGCACGAAGGGGACCACGGCCGCGTCGCCGAGACCGAGGCCGGAAGCGAGAGCCGCGGCGAATGTTTGCGCGAAAAGCCAGCCGAGCACCATGAACATCACTTCGGCTCCCCCCCAACGGGCGGGATCGCGCGGACGCCGAGGCTCGAGGAACCGGCGATCGAGAGCTCGAAACGCGATCAGCGTGAGAGGAAAAACCAGCACGAACCAGCCGGCGACACGCGCGAGGTGCGCGATCTGAAGAAACTCGAAGGACGTCAAGGGCGCTCGCTCCCGTCGGTCCTCAACGCGTCACCGGGACGCCCTCTTCGGGGCTCGAGGCGGATCCGTAGAGCTTGCGGGGAATCCGACCCGCTCTCGCCGCGCGCCAGCCGGCTTCTACACCGTGACGCATCGCGTGCGCCATCTGCACGGGGTGCTCGGCGAGGGCGATCGCGGTGTTGAGAAGAATCGCGTCGACTCCTAGTTCCATCGCTGAACACACATCGGACGCCGTGCCGACGCCCGCGTCGACGATGATCGGCACTTTCAGTGTCTCGAGGATGATCCGAATGTTGTTCGGATTGAGCACGCCTTGCCCGGATCCGATCGGCGATCCGGCGGGCATCACGCTCGTCACGCCGACGTCTTCGAGACGCTTCGCGAGGATCGGATCGTCCGAGGTGTAGGCAAGGACCGTGAACGATTCGCCGACGAGCTGCTCCGCCGCACGCAGCGTATCGACTGGATCCGGCAGCAGGGTCTTCGGATCGCCGAGCACTTCGAGCTTGATGAGATCGGTGCCGAGAAGCTCGCGCGCCATCCGGGCGACGCGGACGGCATCGTCCGCGTCGTAGCACCCGGCGGTGTTGGGGAGAATCGTCATCCGTTCGCGGTCGATGAACTCGATGAGGTTCTTCGACGGATCGGAAAAGTCGACCCGGCGGATGGCGACAGTGACCATGGACGCCCCCGACGCCTCATGGCACGCGCGCATCTCCTCAAACGAACGGTATTTTCCCGTGCCTACGATCAGTCGCGAGATGAGCTCGTGCTCACCGAGCCGGAGCGGCTCGGGGGCCGGCGCAGCGAATTCCGGGGAGTTGTCGTTCATGGTCTCTTTGGTTCCGTCGAGGACGCGTTCGCGCGCGAGCCATCAACCACCGCCCACGAAAGTCACCACCTCGATGCGGTCCCCGTCCTCGACGAGACGCTCAGAGTGACTGGCTCGCGGAACGATCGTTTCGTTCACTTCGACGGCGACGATCGCCGGGGAAACACCCAGCTCGCGGAGAAGATCGACGATAGTCGGTCTCTCCACGAACGTCCGCTCTTCACCGTTGAGGACTACGCGGACCATCCGTCGACCGAGGGACTGGGGTGAACAGGAACAACGCGAAGGAGCGGCTCGCGCGAGCCTCCCCGCGAGAGCGACGATCGGTAGGATAGCGACCGCGGACTGCGGCCGCAAGAAACGCCGGGGAGCGGGGTCCGAGTCTGCGCGGCACCGCTCTACGCCCGCCATCGCCGAGGGGGCATTCGGCACGCTCGGGCTGAGCGCCCGCCGGATTCGGCACAAGAAATCTGTGCGCTACTCGTAGTGAATCGCCGTCGTCACGGGAATTCGAGCGGCTCGGCGCGCCGGAATAAACGCCGCGAGCAGCGAAATCCCGATGGTCAGAGCGAAGCAGCCCAGCAGGAACCAGGGCTGAATGCGAAACGGGAGATCGATCCCGTTCACGACTTCGTTGGCGAGATTCATCGCGTAGGAAAGAAGAATGCCGATCGCTGCGCCGGGAACGATACTCGTGAGAGCGAGTGCTCCAGCTTGCGTCAGCACCAAGGTGAGAACTTGGCGACGCTTCATTCCGACTGCGCGCAGAAGTCCGAGCTCGCGAGTCTGTTCGAGCGTGTTCATCGAAATCGTGTTGACGACCCCCAGTGAGGCAACGACGAACGACAGAATGATGAGCCCCCAGAGGAGTCCGGTGATCTCGTCGACGAGCTTATCCACGACCGCCTTGAAGTCGCCGCTCGTCTGAAACAGAAGCCCTCGTGCCTCACAGAACTCACGAAGAGAAGAGCTCGCCGCCTCCGCCTGCCCCGAGCGCGCGCTCACTCGGAACACGTGGACTCCGCTGAACTGAAGCAGGCGTTTCGCGGTGTCCCAATCGATGTAGGCGGCGAACCCGGCCGACGTGTACTCGGCGACGATTCCGACCACGGGGATGTCGCGCGGACCGTCTCGAGTCTCCAGCGAAAGGCGGCTCGACAGGTCGAGTCCCTGGTTTCGTGCGAGCGTAGTTCCGACGACGACGCCACCCGCGCTGAATCCTTCGGCGATCTGCTCCGGGTCGCCTTCGACGATCTCGATCGGAGGGGGTGAGTCGCGATCGAGACTCGTCGCGATCAGGGTCAGAAATCGATCTCCGCTGCGAGCGGGAACCCAAGTCACCTTGTCGACGCGACGAATACCGTCCAGCTCTCCGAGCTCGTTTCCCAGGCTCTCGGGCATGGGAGTCGGCAGCACGAGCGAGGTCGTCGGCCACGCCCCTCGAACAAAGAAATCGTCGCGCGCGATCGCAGCGATGTTCGAGCGAATGTGCTCGATACCTCCGACAAGCGAGGTTCCCATGGCGACTGCAACCGCCAGCGCGATGAAAAGGACGGAGACGGTGAGGTCGGTCCGCGCCGGATTTCCGTCGAGTTGTCGCAGCGCGAGTCGATTTACCGAGCCGAGGAGTCGGCGGATCACAAGCGATACGAGCTTCAGCAGGGCCGGCGCGACGAGGGGAATGAGTAGCACGAATCCGACGAGACCGACGGCGAGGGCCGGACCGAGGATGCGTGGCAGCCACGCTCGATCGAACCACTCAAGAAGCATGCCGACTTCAGTGAAAAGCGGAAACATGAGCAAGCCGGTCGCGACGGCGAGAGTGGTCGGCTCGAGCCTTCGCGCGCCGCGCGAGCGTCGCTCGAAGATCCCCGCGAGAATGGTCTCTCGAGCCGCCCGGCGAGCCGGAACGAACGTCGCGAGGACCGACAGACTCGGTCCGAGAACGAGTCCGGTGATGATCGGCGAAAGTCTGAGCTCGAATCCCGAGCTCCCGGAGCCGAATCCTTCGTTCAGGCTCTGCGCCAATCCGAATGAAAGCGCGATCCCGAGCGGGACACCGACCGCCGAACCCACGAGACCCACGACGAGCGACTCGCGGACGAGCAGCGCCGAAAGCGCTCGAGGCCTCATGCCGAGCGCGCGAAAGATCGCCAACTGGCGTCGGCGCTCGCCGACATTCATGAGAAACGTATTGAGGATGATGAACGCCGCCGCGACGAGCGAGACGGCGCTGAGTGCGCCGAGACTCTGACGAACGCCTTCGAACGACGTCTGCGCCAGCGCGCCGCGCGTCGCCGGCGTGCGAACCGAGTAGCCCGTCGGAAGCTCTCGAGTCAATCGGGACCTGAGGCCGTCCGAGTCGAGCGGATCCCGTACTCTCAGATGAACGCTGTTGACACGCTCCTCAAGCGCGAAGAGTCGTTGTGCCTCGGCGAGCGTGGTGAAGGCAACGGCTCCGCCGTTAGCGTTCGCCGCACCCCGACTCTCCAAGATCCCGAGCAAGGGTACGGATTCGAATCCCGAAGTCGTCCAGAGATTGACGGTGCTGCCGACCGCCGCGCCGCGTCCTCCGAAGTTCTGCGCCGCAAGATTCTCGGGGACGACGATCCCGGGTCGGGAGAGTGTGGGGAGCTGACCTCGGACCAGAACGACGGCGGTTTCCAGGCGGTCGTGACCGAGAACGAGGATCGGGACCGGCCCGCGGTCTCCCACGAGCGCCGCAGCGGATTGCACGACGGGCCGGGCCTCGACCACTCCTTCCGCATTCGCGATCCGCTCCGCGATGCGGGGATCGAAACCACCGAGTCCTTCCGCGACGACCTCGAGTGCGGCATCCCCCGTCGCGTCGGCGAACATCGATCCGAAGGCGGCCCGCGTGTTCTCCAGGCTGGTCGGAACGGCGACGACCGTCGCCACTCCGACCGTGATCCCGAGAAGCGTGAGCAGGCTGCGGCCGGGTCGCCGCCTCAGCTCCTTCAAACTGAGCGTAGAGAGCTTCATCGCCCGTTCTTCGGATCGGCCTCGGACGGGCCAGTATCTGCTTCGGCGGAATGGCGTTCGTCCGCCGCTCGATCGAACACTACGCCGAATTCGCTCGCGATGAGATCCGCGGCGCTCTGACGATCGGGAAGCGGCTGATCATCGACTAAGCGGCCGTCGCGGAGTCGAAGCACCCGATCGGCAGCCGCGGCAACGCGCGAGTCGTGAGTCACCATGACGATCGTTAGTCCCGTCTCGTCGACTAGCCGTCTCAGGACCCCGACGATCTGGTCGCCGTGCGAGGTGTCGAGATTCCCCGTCGGTTCGTCGGCGAGGAGGATCTTTGGCTCGATGACGAGAGCTCTTGCGATCGCGACACGCTGCACCTCGCCACCAGAGAGCTCCGTCGGCGTATGATCGCAGCGCGCACCCAGGTCCATCTCCTCGAGAGCGCGCCGGGCGCGCGAGTGGGCATCGCTCTCAGAACACCCTGCGATGAGAAGGGGCAACGCCACGTTCTCCTCGGCCGTGAGCATGTCGACCAGATTGAAGCTCTGAAACACGAATCCGATCGTGTTTCGACGGAGCTCGGTGAGCTCGTGATCTCGCATCGATTCGAGGGGCTCGCCCCCCACTTTGACGTGACCGACCGCGATCTCCTCGAGTCCACCGATGAGATGGAGGAGGGTGCTCTTCCCCGAACCCGAGGGTCCCATGACGGCGACGAACTCGCCGGAACGGACCGTCAAGTTGACGTCCTGCAGCGCCTCGACCCGATTCGAATCCCGCCCGAAAGACTTCGAAAGCTCACGCACCTCGATCGCGGGCTCGTCGACCGCGAGTCCGCTGAGTTCACCGCAGCGCTTCGGATCGCTCATGATCGACCTCGAAGTCTCTCTTCGCAGTGGTCGAGCCACTTCAGGTTGGCTTCGAGCCGGAGCGCGGAGAGATCGAGGAGCATCGCCGTCGCTTCGGCGATGCCCTTCGCGGGAACGCCCGTCGGAGAAGTCTCATCCGGTCGCCGGACGCTCGACTTCGCCCCGATGATCTCGTGAAGACGCGCCATGCAGGCTCGCCGTTCCGACTCGATGACGCGCAGTGGATCCGAACCCTCGAGCCGCCGTGCGATGACGAGCTTGAGAAAGGTCTCGTCGCGACGATCGATGGCGGTTTCGCTCGGGCGCCCGAGCCAACCTTTGAGCTCCTTCCGGCCGGCCCGCGTGATCTCGTACACCTTCTTGTCGGGCCGGACGTCCTGCCTCACGAGGGCGTGGGACACCATGCCGTCACGGCCGAGTCGATCGAGGCTCTTGTAGACCTGGCCGACGTTCAGATCCGCGCCGGGGACGAGCTCATCTTCGTACGCGGTCTTGAGCTCGTACCCGTGACGCGGACCGTTCGCCAAGAGTCCGAGCATGGCGTGCTTGATCGACATGGATCGCGCCCAAAGACCTACGGATCGAGTCGTACGTACGAGAGACCGGCGACACCGACGAGGATGCGATACGGCCGCGCGCGCGGCCTCCGGGTCGCCCACTTGAATTCTCAGTATTTAGATACAGGGTATCTATCATCCTCACAGAGGTTCCACAAGCGAATTCCGTCGCCGCGACGATCGGATTCGCCCCGCCGCCGGAGGCGGCAGACCTCGCCGGGAACGTGCGCGCCACGGAGCCCGGGCGACGCTTCGACGCCGCCTGGCGTCGCTCTACGCGGCGGTCTCCGACGGCAGGGGTCCGATCTCAAACGCCTCCACTGAACCATCGAGACTCGAACGAAGGATTTCGATGTCGAGCATCCCGTCTCGGACCGTCACGCTCTCCCCGACCACGACCGATCGACCACGCGGGACGCGGACGGGGCGACTCAGCGTTCGCGCAACCTCGAGGACGAGGTGTACGAGACTGTAGGCGGACCACCCGTTCGAGGTCAGCCCCAGCGACCGGCGACAACAGCTCGCACCATTCGGGTGCGATCTACGTCTTCGACATCGCTCCATAAGACACGAAAGTGCGAGCGAGCCGAAAGCGCCTGAGAACGACGCCCCGCGACGGATCGGTCGAGACTGTCGTGGGGCCCGTCCCTTGTTAACATGACTCGCCGCCGTTCATTGCGAGGAACCCATGCTCACCGTTCGACGAAGCGAAGACCGAGGCCGAGCGAGTTTCGGCTGGCTCGAAGCCCGTCACACGTTCTCCTTCGGATCGTACGTCGATCCCGACTGGAGTGGCTTTCGAAGCCTTCGCGTGATCAACGAGGACCGCATCCAGCCGGGAACGGGCTTCGGGACCCACCCCCACCGCGACATGGAGATTCTCACCTACGTGATCGAGGGAGCGATCGAGCACAAAGACAGTCTCGGCAGCGGTTCTGTGCTCGTCCCCGGCGAACTCCAGCGAATGACCGCCGGCACTGGGATCTCGCACAGCGAATTCAATCCGTCTCCGGCCGAGCCGCTGCATCTGCTGCAGATTTGGGTCGAGCCGGAAACGAACTCGCTCGCTCCGAGCTACGATCAACGCGCGTTTCCCCTCGACGAGCAACGCGGCCGGTTCGTGCTCGTCGCGTCCCGCGACGGCCGTGAAGGCTCTCTCGTCGTTCACCAGGACGCCGCGCTCTTCGCCGGTCGTTTCGACCACGCAAGCTCCGTGCGGACGGAGCTCGTCTCCGGGCGCCACGCGTGGATCCAAGTCGTCCGCGGCGAGGTCAGCGCAAACGGAACGTCTCTTCGTGCCGGCGACGGCGCCGCGGTGAGCGAGGAGCTGTCGATCGACCTCACCGCCGAAAGCGACGCCGAGGTATTGCTCTTCGACCTCGGCTGACGGCGATGCTAGGCGTCCGAGGGCGGCGCGACGACGTTCTCGTGTTCGGCCATGAACTCTTCGAACGTGAGGTCGCTGTCCGCCGGAATCTCGATCTCGGCGACGTCGACACCGCGCCGCTCGAGGACAAAGAGCGCCCGCTTTCGGTGCGCTCGTCCCCCCTTCTCGAGATACTCGCGGTAGTACCGGATCACGTCCTCGTCGCTGTCGAGCACGTCGTGAAGCGAGCCCAAGTAGTAGTAGAAAGAGGCGTTGTTCGGCTCGATGCGAACGCAGGCCTCGAACTGCTCGATCGCCCGTTTCACTTCGTTGAGCTTCCAAAGCGTAAAGCCGAGCACCGCATGCGGACCCGAATAGCGCTCCTTCGGCATCACGTCGCACGCACGCTCGAGCTCCGCCTTCGCCTTCTCGAGCTCGCCCATGAGTAGGTACACGCGACCCAGTTGGAAGTGATACTTCATATCGGTGGGCGCAAGTTCGATCGCCCGGTGAAGCGCTCGTTCCGCTTTGTGGTATTCCGTCTTCTCGAAGTGAATTCCGGCGATCGAATAGTGAAGGTCGTGGCGCTTCGGATAGAGCTCGGCCTCTTTGACGAGAACTTCGAGGCGCGAGTCCAGGATCGAGTTCTTGGACTCCTCGGTGGGCAGCGAGTACCCGTTCTTCTCGAGGGTCGTCGTCCGGCAACCTCCGGCAAAGACGAGAGCGAAGAACGATCCGGCGACGAGGAGACGACAGCTACGGCGGGAACGAGCGGCGGGACGGTGCATGCAAGGATCTCCTGGTCCGGTATCCACCGGGTTCGGTACGGCCGAAAAGAACGATGCGTTCACTTACCACTTCGGCCGTACCTCAGTTCGAGTTGACCGGAAACTCGCGGACGAGCGGCACATCGGGATCCGCTCGCGGCGCACGCGACGACCCGCTCGTCGCACGCCTTCGTCCATCGGTTCGGCGAGCGCGTTCCCGTAACATCCGACTCCACGTGATCGCGCTCGAGTCGACACGGGGGAGGCTACTCCGAGAACTCGTCCTCGAGATCTCGGACTTGCGGGCAGTCGTGAAGAACGTGCTTCACGTCCGTCATCAACACGGCGTACTCGTCGAAGCGATCCGACAGGCGCCTGAAAGTATCGCGCGCTTCGACGTCGAACAGCCGCGCCGTCTCGGCGGCGCGGCCGTACGCGTTGCTCCCCTCGGCGAGGTAGTAGTCGCTCGGACGCGTGAAGCGGACGAACACGCGGCCGACGCGCGAAACGAGAGGCGCCTCGGCGGAATACTTCGCCGCCTGCAGTGCGCCGGGAAAGAAGCTAACCATGAACAGCGTGAAATCGCCGATGAAGCGATCCACCTCGAGTCGACGCTCGGGCCCCTCGGGCTGCGCCGACGCGTGCAACATCTCCGGGAGCTCCTGGAGCGGCGTGCCCGCGGAATCCTTGAGACGCTGAAGCGCGTCCATGCGCGTGAATTCGCCGAGGATCCCCTCCGCCAGGTGCTGAGCGACGCCCGGCGAATAGAGCTCCGTTCGCCGCTGGAACTCCCGGTGGAGAGCCGCGCGAAACAGAGTGTTCAGCGATTCAGAGTCCGCATTGATTCCGGGCACGGTGACGCCACCTCCTTCATCGGGACGCAGATGGGACGGTGCCAGCCTCTACATCAATTCTTCCCCACGGAACCGAGGCGCGCCAGTGATCGAGCGGGCCGAACTTCGTAACTTAATTCTGATAAAGAGCTAACAACATCGGGCGACGAGCCCCGATGCGCCGCGGCGAGACGCCGTTCACGCGTCCGGCGTCGATCACCGCACGACCTCGACCGACTCGATCCGATCCCCCGGCGCAAGATCGTCGACGACGCGCATCCCGAGGACGACGCGACCGATTCGAGAGGCCGCGCGGAGCCGTGGACGCGGGACGAGCGCGATCCAGAGCTCGCCGGCGGTGGTCACCGGTACGCCCGGCGCGACGAACGGGACGAAGAGGGAGCCGCGCAGGATCGGTTCGTGGACGCGCGCGGCGGGAAGCGGCTCGGCCGCGAGGGGAAAGTCCGCCGACACCGCGGGCGCGGTGACCTCGATCCCGCTCCGCCAGTCCGCCGAGACGAGCTCGCGCCCTTCGAAGTATCCCGTCTCGGCGAGAAGAACTAGAGCCGAGGCGTGGAACGGCGCGGCCGCAGCATCGAACTCGACGACGAACTCTCGATCGTCACGGAGGCGAACTACCGCACGGGGATGGCGGTGCCGATAGTCGAGCCGCCGGCGAAGGAGCGGCACCGGAAACGTGCCGCGGGAAAAGACCGAGGGATCGAGCGACGCGCGTTCTCCGAGCCAATTCGCCGCCGCGAGACGAACCGGCCAGCTCAGGTCGCTGAGGAGTCCCCTGACGAAAACTCGATGCGCGTCCGAACGCTCGAGTCGAGTGACGGCAATCGCGCGAGCCTGCCAGTCGTCAACGGTGCCGGAGCGGAGGATGGCGCGCGCGGCTTCCCGCTCGAGCTCCTCTCGCGATCGAGCGGCCGCGTGGAGCGCGTCGGCGCGCGCCGACGCGTCGGCACGGCGAATGAGCTGGCGTGCTTCGTCTGGCGTCCGCACGCGCGCGGAACGAACCGCGCTCCGGCGAACCGCACCGGCCGGATCGTCGAACGCCCACGCGAGCGGCTCCTCGAGCGGACCCGCGAGCTCGACCGCCGCGACGCGTTCGTGTGCTCGCGTCGACTCGCGCAGCTCGGCGAACCACTCGCGCGCGAGGTTCGTCCCGAGCGGCCACGGATCCCGAGCGCCTCCGATTCGGGCGACCAGCCCGCGCACGAGCGAATCGCGGTGGCGATCGCTTCCCTCGCGCGCCAACTCGTCGAGCGCAGCGGCCTCGGACAGCACTTGTGGCAGCGCGACGGCCGCCGCGCGAGAGAGCGCCGCGGGCGCGTCTTCAGCCCGGATCACCGCGGTGAGAACGTCACTCGCGAGCATTCGAATCTGCTCGTCGCCTTCGCTCGCGCGAACCGCCCTCACGAGAGCCTCGATCGCTGCGGCGCGACGCGCCCAAAACCGCCCCCCCGCGGCGACGGCCGCGACGCGCGCCACGTCGTCCGGCGCTGGCGCGGTCGTCGGCCACGGCGCGATGCCGAACACCGCAACGAGAAAGTTTCGGTCCGCGAGCGCCGCGAGCGGATCGCCGGCGAGCCCGAGCGCCGCGTACCACCAGCGGACGCGTTCGTCCTCCTCGCGAGTGAAGCGCGCCCGGCCGTCGGCGGGTCCGCGCCCGAGCTCGAGAGCTCGGCGCAAGGCAGCGCGGCGGACCTCGGCCGCGGCATCGTCGAGGTGCGACGCGAGGTCTTCGATCGTTTGCCGCGCCTCCGCGGCCGCCGCTCGGACGACGACGTCCTCGTCCGTGGCCGCCCGGTCGATGGCTCTCCGCGCCGCCGGCTCGGTGCAGTCGCGCAGCGCGCGAACGATCGCCGCGCGTACGTTCGCATCCGTCTCGCGCACGAGCACGCCACCGATCGCGGTCTGGACGTCGCAGGCGAGCTCGCCGAGCGCTTGCGCCGCACGGGCGCGCACCGCGGCGCTCGGGTCGTCGAGGTAGGAGACGACATCGGCGCCGCCGATCGCGCCCCACTCGCGGAGCTCGACTTCGCGAAAGCTCGCCTCCTCCTCGCCGATCGTCGGGCCATCGGGCGTCGTGGGCGACTCGCGGCATGCGGACAGGAGAACGAGGCCGACGAGTCCGATCGTCGACGAACGCGTTCGATCACGTCGGGCCATCACGCTCTCTTCTTCCCGTCCGCGCTCCCCTCACCCCCAACGAGCTTCTCGATCGCGTCCGCCGAGTAAAATCGGCCGCTACCGACTCCCGGACACTCGGCGCCGACCTCGTTCCACGCGGATTCCGACTGGAGGTTCTCGGGCCAGAACGGATAGGTCCTGCACTGCGCGGGGCGCGCCGCGTAGACCGTGCAGCCGTGGTCGTAGAACACGCAGTCGAAGTTCGGCTTCTCGACGAGCGAGTAGCGCCGCCCGACCTTTCGCAGATACTTCCTCCCGAAAGCGTCGAGCTCGAGACCGAGATGGGATGCGAGCGCGCGCACCTCGTCCTCCCCCACCCACACGTAGCCGGGCGCGCCAGTGCAGCAGCGACCGCACTGGGTACACTCGAAGTGGAGGCCGCCTCGGTACCAGCGCCGATCGTCCACCGAGTCGTGCGAGCGGGGATCACGGCAATCGGGCTTCGACATATCGACTCATACGTCCGAGGGGGCGGTTCACGGAGCGAGGCCGCACGTCCTCTCGATATGCCGGAACGCGCGCGCGAATGCAACGAAGCACGGTCCCGGACCAACTCGTTGACGTTTTCTCGAGCGCTCATAGAATCTCAGGCCATGGCTCCACTGCCGGCGAAAGCACTGGTGAACCGCGGACTCCTGACGGCACTCGCCGCGATGGTCTGTGCGTCGGCGAGCGGCTGCCTCACACGGACTCTCCAGGTCCGCTCCACGCCCCCGGGCGCCGCGGTCTACATCGGAGGAGAGGAAGTCGGAGTCACTCCGTACGACCACGAGTTCCACACCTACGGCACGCTGGACGTCGAGCTTCGCAAACCGGGCTACCGCGCGGCTCACGTCGAGAAGCGCCTTCCGATTCCGTGGTACGAGCACTTTCCGCTCGACTTCGTGAGCGAGTTTCTCGTCCCGTGGCCGATTCACGATGAGCACGAGCTCGCGGTCGAACTGGAACGATACCCCCCCGATCGAGGCGCCGAGCAGACAGTTCTCGATCGCGACGAACGCGCCGCGATCGGAGACCGGATCCGCGCGCTCCGCGAGAGCCTGAGCAGCGACGACTCGTAGGTCCGGGGATCGCGCGGGTCCGGACGAACGAGCTCTTCTCGAGACTCCGAACCGCCATGTTCCACCGGGAGATCGACCCCCTCGAGTCCTTCCGCGGCCGCAAGGTCACGGTGATGGGACTAGGTCTTTTCGGCGGCGGGCGAGGCGTCACCGAGTTTCTCTGCGAGCGAGGTGCGGTCGTCACCGTGACGGATCGCCGCCCCCCCGAAGACCTCGCCGAGGCCGTGGCCGCCCTCGAGCATCTCCCGATCCGCTGGCGGCTCGGACGACACGAGGAGGCCGACTTTCGGGACGCCGATCTCGTCGTGCCGAGTCCCGCCGTGCCGCGCGACGCCCAGCTCCTCGCCGGCTGCCGGCGCCGGGGAGTCCCACTCGACACCGAGATGAATCTCTTCTTCAAGTACTGTCGCGGTCGCATTTGCGGAGTGACGGGAACGAACGGGAAGACGACGACGACGAGCCTCCTCGGACGGATTCTCTCGGCCGAGTGGCCGAGCACTCGGGTCGGCGGAAACCTCGGGTGCTCGCTTCTCCCTCGGGTAACGACAATCCGCCCGGAGGACTGGATCGTGCTCGAGCTCTCGAGCTTCCAGCTCGAGGATCTCGCCCCGCTCGCACGCCGTCCCGAGGTCAGCGTCGTGACGAACGTGTCGCGGAACCATCTCGACCGACACGGCACCTACTCCGCTTACTGCCTTTCGAAGCGCGAGATCCTTCGTCCGGGGCCGCATCCGAATGTCGCGGTCTTGAACGCCGAGGACGCTGCCGTCCGCTCCTGGGAAACGTCGCGCGACGTCGTCTACTTCGGCCGCACGGGGAGTGTACGTCCGCGTGCGTCCGGCGTTTGGGCGGACAGCGAGACCGGCGAAGTGCGCCTGCGAGACCGCGGGGGCGACGAGACGCCGCTCTTCGTTCGCGACGACCTCGTGCTTCCCGGGACCTTCAATCTTCTGAACGCGGCCGCGGCCGCCGCGGCTGCAGCGAGCATCGGAGTTTCGGCGGAACGCATTTGCAGTTCGATTCGATCGTTCGAAACGGTCGAACACCGACTCGAGCCGTTTCACTCGGCCGGCGGAGTGCGCTATCTCAACGATTCGATCGCGACGACGCCGGAATCGACGGTCGCGGCGCTCGAGGCTCTCCCGGGCGGTATCGTGCTCATTTGTGGTGGAGCCGCGGGAGGGGAGCGATCGTATCGACGACTCGGACTAGCGATCGCTCGGCGAACGCGCGCGACGATTCTGATCGGTGAAACCGCAGACGAGATCGAGCGCGAGATTCCACGCCGACCGGGTGGACCGATGATCGCGCGAGCCGAGAATCTCGAGACCGCGGTGCGCGCCGCGAACGCGGCCGCTCGCCCGGGTGACGCCATCGTTCTCTCGCCGGCGGCGGCGAGCTACGACATGTTCGTGAACTTCGAAGCGCGCGGACGGCGCTTCAAGGAGCTCGCTCGCGGGCGGTGAGGCCGTCACGCGCGGGAATCGCTCCGCGCTGGGAATCTGTCCACGAGGGAGACGATTCCTCGCACGAGCGCGGCGCGAAAAATGCGCACGAGGGCGTCGCGCGAGAACCGTCGGGCGCCTGGCGGCTCGGTGCAGCGAGGTCGTGCGCGCCGAGCCGCCGCGACGCAACCGCATTTTCAGCAACGATTTAGGTCGATTCGACTCGCGCTCGGCCGCGCTCTCGCTCGCGCATCCTCGCATCGGCTCGACGCGCGGTGCCGGTCGATCCGGCACGGAGGTTGGAACAACGATGTCATAACCCTTTCGGAGACATCGCTCATGTCTGACTCCAATCACCGCGAATCGAGCCGGATCTTCATTCTCACGCTGACCGGAACCGATCTCGTGTACTGCACCGAATCGAACTCGATCGTCTCGGTCGTTCCCGTCGAAATCCGTCAGCCGAAGTAACCGCACCGCGACGCAAGTCGCGCCGGGGTACGCGCGCGAACGTAACTAAATCGCGCGCGCAGCAGCTCGAGCCTTCGGCCGGCCGAGGAATCTCGTCCGGCGCGGGCGACTCCTTCGGCCGCTCTCTCGTCCGCGGGCGCGCGCCCTGCGGTCGCGGCGGCGGTCGCGTCCGGAACGGAACGTGCGCGCTCGGCGCGAGCCTCCCGCGCGAAACCGCCTCCTCGACGGCGCCCGCCGACGGCGGCGGCACGCCGATTCCGCGAGGGCAGATCGCGCCCCCTTAGCGGATCAAGTCCGCACGTTCGAGCGACGCTTCTCGAGCAGCGCGTCGACGTGCCGTGCGGTCGTCAGCACGATCTCGATCTCCCGCTCGTACGGGGGGCCGAAGAGCTGCGGATTCGCTTCGATGAAGATTCCGTTCAGCGGATCGTCGACGAGGACGACGCATCGCCGCTTCGTGACGACGAGCGGAACGCACCGCTTGGTGAGGGCGAGCGAGAGGGGGACGCGACGCAGAGTTCCGTTCGAGACCGCGATCGCGTCGGGATCCACGAAACGCCACCCGAACGCGGCCGCCGCCGTGCCGTGCACCATCGTCGGCAGTGATTCTTCGAGGGGAGAATGGGGCAAACAAGGTGAGCTCATCGGTTATCCGTCGCTGTTCGTTCAGCTTAGACCGTACTTCTTCATTCGGCGGTAGAGCGACTTGCGTGTGATCTGAAGCTGCTGCGCCGCGCGCGACTTGTTTCCCCCCGCAGCTTGGAGCGCCGCCGCAACGACTCGCCGTTCGGCCGCGCTGACCGCGCCGTCGAGCGTCAATTCGCCGTCTCGCTCGCCGACGGCAGACCGTAGGACGAGGCTCTCCGGCGCAATCGGATCCACGCCCAGCGCGACGAGCCGGCGCACTTCGTTCTCGAGCTCGCGCACATTTCCCGGCCAGTCGTGACGAACGAGAGCGAGCCAAGCTTCGCGTGTGATCCGCGGGGCTTCCCGCCCGAGCGACGCGCTCTCTCGTCGCAAGAAGAACTCGCCCAGAGCGCGGATATCCTCGCGTCGGTCGCGGAGCGGCGGGATCTCGAACTCGATCCCCTTCAGCCGGTAGTAGAGATCCCGACGGAAGCTCCCGAGCTCGACGAGATCGGAGAGATGGCGACGCGCGACACTGACGACCCGAACGTCGACGCGAACGGCGTCCTTGGCTCCGATCGGCCGCACTAGCCCGTGCTCGAGGACTCGGAGAACCTTCGTCTGAAACTCAGGGCCTGCATCGCCCACGCCGTCGAGCACGACGGTTCCGCCGTCCGCCTGCGTGACGACTCCGACGCGATCGGCGTCCGCGCCGGTGAACGCACCGCGAACGTGACCGAAGAGCTCGGACTCGACGAGCGTGTCGGGAATCGACGCGCACTGAACGGTTGCGAACGCACCGCTCGACCGAGCGGAGGAAGCGTGCACCCCGCGCGCGAGAAGCGATTTCCCGGTCCCGGTCTCCCCGTGGAGAACGACCGGAAGATCGGACTCTGCGACGCGACGCAGTGTCTCGAACGCGTCGCGCAGATCGGGATTTGCCGAGACGAAGCCGTGAAAGTCCTCCGTCTCGGCGGGACGGAGGTACTGTTCGAGGTCGCGCGCGACCGGTGACTCCTCGCTGGCACTCGTCGTCTCGCGACTCATGTCGGCCGCACGCCCGTCGTTTCTCCTCACGACGAGAAGCTCGAACGCGGTCCTCCACAGCGCGAGAAGGTCGTCCGGCGCGAGCGTCACCGTTTGAAAACGATGGTCGACGTACACTCCGCCGTAGAGCTCACCGCGGTAGCGGATGGGAAGGACGAGGATCGACCTCGCTGGGCGCTTCCCGTCGAGCGATTCTTCCGCTCGGTATCGGCGATCGGAGCGCGCCTCCGAAACGAACAGCGGCTCCCCCGCCGTCATGGCGCGTTTGATGGCGTAGTGGCTCACGCGCGAGGCGGGTGCGGGAAGCGGCTCACCGTCGCGGTACGCCGCCGCCAAGACTTCGAATCCTCCGGACTCGCGCAGACGAAAGAGCGCGACGCGCTCCCCTCCGAGTTGCTCGGCAATCGCTTGAAGCACACACCGCGTGGCGGTCGCCCCCGTTCCTCGTGTCGCGATCGTTTCGAGAGCCCGCGCGAGCCTTCGAAGCGCGAGCGCGCCGTCCGGCCCCGACTCGGCCGCGACGGAAGCATGCTCGTCGCGGTGCGAGCTCGGCACGGAGACCCCTTCTCGATCGCTCATCGCGCACCCCTGGCTTCATTTCTCGCGTGAACCGCCGTCGACGTCGCACCGAACCGGAGGGAGATCGAGACCCGATGCTGCGCGCGAAGTGAACGCCACTCTGAGACGGCAAAGCGGCGATGGCGCCGTGACGACAAGCCCGGTATTCGATTGTACCAGCTGTCGTAGCCCATCGACTTCGCTCGCCCGCCCCACTTTGAGAAACGAAAACCGTGCCGAATCCGCGGGCGACTGGCGCGGAGTCGCCGCAGGTTGGGGAGAAATCTGGGCTCTTCCCCGGCATGCATCGCCCGAGGCGCCTTCGCCCGGGCGAGCGCGGAGGGCGTCCGGGTCTTCGACGAAGGCGTTTCGTCAGCACCGCCTTCTACGAGCGAGCAGGGACTCGAGGGTCGTTCGCGCCGCTCGAGCCGGCGCGGTGCCGCCGTAGGAGCGAAGGACCAGTGATCAGCTCCCGTCGCCCTCTCCGATGATTTTGCGGGTGAGAGTTCGGATGAAGTTGTGCTGGGGCGAGCGGAGCAGTCGAATCCGTCGACCCGAATCCGCTACGGTGACCGACTGCGCCCGAATCGACGAAAGACCGTCGGCGACGACGCGCATCGGTCGCTTGTCGGGGTCGTCGGAACGTATCTCGATCTTCGCGGCGATCGGGACGACCAGCGGGAACTGTACCGACGTGAACGGCGCCGCTCGGTGCGGGTAGAGCGGGGTGAGGAGAATCGCTTCGATTCCGGGATGGACGACCGGTCCGCGCGCCGCGAGGTTGTACGCGGTAGACCCAGCGGGACTCGCGAGCACGAAGCCGTCCCCGGCGTAGTTGTTGAACGGCTCGCCGTCGACCGAGACCGTGAGCCGAATGCTCTGGCGGCTCATGCGCTCGACGACGAAATCGTTGAAGGCGAGGAGGCGCGCGCCGGCGGACTCGTCGGTCTCCACACGAGCTTCGAGCACGGCGTGCTCGTCGACTCGGCAGCGACCACCGGCGAGAAGCTCCGGCACGGATTCGAGCGTGTTCCGCGCGTTCATCAAGAACCCGACCGATCCAAAATTGACGCCGAAGATCGGAGTCGGCGGGTACTCGAGCGAGCTCAGCGCCTCCATGAGAAAGCCATCGCCGCCGAGGACGACGACGGACTCGACATCGTCTGCGAACGATTCGACGGCGGTGTCGACGCGAGACGCGACGGTCGCGAGATCCCGGGCGAGGCGTTCGCCGGCTTCCGCGCACGGCCGGTTCGTCGGATCGGCCAAAACCATCACGGCACCGATCGAAGCGCTCATCGGGCGATTCGCGAAGGTTCGCGCCGACGCTCGCTTCGCTGCACTCGCGATGCGAAGAACAGCCACTCGCACAGCTCGTCGCGGCCGCGGCCGGGGAGGACTCGGTACGCACGCGAGCCCTTGGCAGCGCCGCTACTCACATCGTTCCGGTCGGAGTCGCTGCGGAAGCGGCGGTACGGGATCTCTCGAAGCTGAGAGTCGAAATCGAATCGCGTCGCGCCGGAGAAGCGCGCGAGGATCGCTCCGATCTCTTCCTTCGAGAGGAGTCCCTCTTCGCTGTAGCTGACGAGGACGTGAGACACGCGCGCGGAGTGGACGAGCTCCGACATCGCCGAATACACGTTGTCGACGGGAGCTCGGCGCGACGGACGAACGCAGAACCGCGACCGCAGCTCCGCGTACGGACGGAGGCCGGTCTTTCCGTAGAGGCGCGACTCGAACTCGGTGAGGTTCTCGATCTCGTGGTATTCCGCGATGATCTGAAGGACGTGGTAGTTCGCCGCGTACTGCCGCTGGTTGTACGGTGGATCGATGTAGAGCACGTCGCCGCGGATACGCCGGATGAGACTCTGCGCGTCCTCTTGGTACGCGCGATGCCGGAGCTCGCTCGAGATCACATCCGGTACTTGAAGGCGAATCGGCGACCGCGCGTTCGCCTGGAATGCCTTCAGATACGCGCCGTACGTACCGGAGATGTTCGCGACACGGTCGACCGCGTCGAGGAGCGACCGAAGGAGGAGATAGAACTCTGCGCGATTCAGGCAGCGATCGCGGTAGGCGTTTCGCAGACACTCGAGGATCGCGTCGATGCGGCGGCCGTTGGCGTCGGTGAAGTAGCGCCGTCCCGCTTCGCCTCCCGGACAAAACGCGCGGAAGATCAATCCCTCGCGCGGCTCGAGACACTGGTTCAGATAGTGGATCACCTCAGCGAGGTGAAGCGCCGCCTCCGATCGCCGCGGGCTCGAGCCGGGTTCGGCGGCGCGGGAGGGATCCTCTTCGTTCGCGCCGCCGGCGTCGCCGAACGGCAAGGTCGCCTGGTACTCCCGCGCAGCGGCGAAACTCTCGCGGAACTCAGCGGATGCGAGGACGCCGGCGATCGCGGCGCGGAATCGGCGGAACGACGGATACCGATTCACCTCGATGCGCGCGACGGCCTGCGCGTAGCAGTTGGCGAGTTGATCGTTCGCGATGACGCGCATCCCGCGCTCCTTGCAGCGCGCGCCCACGCTCGAGGTTCCGGCGAAGATGTCGATGAGAGTTCCCGAGAGCACACCCTCGTCTCGGAGAAACGCCTCGATCTCGTCGAGGAGCCTCGTCTTGTTCCCGATCAGTCGCACCGTACCAGCTCCCGCGTCTCGCGTGCCGCGCTTCCGCCCGGCCGGTCAGGGTAGCAAAACGGCGCGACCAATCATACGAGGCCGGCGAGAATCGCGCCGTGGTAGCACGTGAGCAAAATGTATCCCACCGCGATGGCGTGAAGAGCCGCCAGGGCCACGCGAAAGTTCTGGTGGACGGCGAGGAACACCGTCCCGAGCACCGTGAGGAGGCCCTTCGTGAAGAGAAAGGCCGCGGTGCCGTTCAGCAGCGCGAGGTTCATGAGCGGATTCGCTTCGCCGTGCCCCCCGGCCACGTGAAGGAGGGTCAGCGCGGCGTCCGTCGTCGAGAGACCAAGGATGAGGATCGTGAGGAGAAGGATGCGAACGGAGAGCCGATCGACGTAGGCGCCCTCGCCCTCGCCGCTTCTTCGGTGACGACATCTCCGGCCGCGTGGATTGAGGACGGCGAGCATAGAGGTCGGCTCCGCGCGGCGGTCCGGCACCTCGCGGCGTTCGACGAAGGGAGCGGTGGTCATACCCGAGGGGAATCAAACCACACGCCACAGCGCGAACTCGTCTCACAACTTAGGGGTTTCGAACGTCTTAGGACGCAAGCCGGAGGCGTGGTGGCCGAGTGGAAAGTCGTCCACGTCCTGGACAATTCGAGCGGGAGTCCCCGCTAGTCTCCGACAGCCACCGCGAAGGCGGAGATGTCGCCGAGATCGGGCCAGAGCTCGGACGGAACAACCTCGAGGTCGCGCGCGAACTCGGGCCAGACGCGTCGCTCGAGGCTCGCACGCAGTGGCTCAAGGAGAATGTCGCCCGCGGCCGCGGCGATCGTGCCGAGAACGATGCGGTCGACGTTCAAGATGAACGCGAGCTGAGCGAGACCTCTCGCTAGGAAATCGGCGGTCTCGGCGAGGAAGTCGATGCTGAAGGCGTCGCCCCCTTTCGCCGCGCGGACGAGCTCGCGCGCGTTCCGGGGCGGGGACGGATTCTCGTCGAACGCCGCTTCGAGTCGCTGGACGATTCCCGCGCCGGACGCGTACGCTTCGAGGCAGCCGCGCTGACCGCAACCGCAGGGTAGCCCGTCTGGCACGATCTCGACGTGACCGACCTCGCCGGCGAGATTGCGCGCGCCCCGATAGAGTCGACCGCCCAAGACGAGTCCAGCCCCGATCCCCGTCGAGAACGTGAGGAACGCGAGGTGATCGCTGCCGCGTCCCGCACCGTAGCGCCACTCGGCGAGCGCGCAGGCGTTGGCGTCGTTCTCGACGTGGACCGGCACGCCGAATGCGCCGGCAAACTCCGACGCGATGGGGACGTCCTCCCAACCCGGCGAGTTCGGAACCGAGAGCAGCGTCCCGGTCTCGACGTCGACCGGTCCGCCCGCGCTCACCCCGATCGCGGCGAGCTCCGCGCCGCCTCCGTCCGCTCGAGAATCGCGAAGGAGCGTGCGAGCGCACTCGAACATGCGCGGGAGCGCGGTCTCGGGCATCAGCCCAGCCGAAGTCCACGGAGCCGCCTGCGCGACGCGGACCGGACGGCCGCCGTCAGCACGCGACCAGAGACTCACGGCCGTCTTCGTGCTGCCGTGATCGATTCCGAGGTAAACGGTTTCTGTCATCGCAGGCGTCGGTCCGTGCCGGCCTCTTCGTCCCGAGTTCCCCGTACGCAGCCGCCCGCAAGATGGTCTCGGAGATGACATCGCGGCGGCAAACCAGAGATAGAGATACGCGATCCATCACGACGTGTCCAATCGTCGCGCGAGCTCCACCGCGTGAATCCTCGTCGGGCGAACTTCTCGCTGGAGCGAGGATCGAGCGACCAGTACGCTCAACACTTTGCCGGACGCAAGCTCCGGCCATCGCAACGCGAGAGAGATTCTTCGTCGCCGAGGCCCGCGCCGATTCATGACTCGATCGATGGTCCGCCGCGCTCTGCTCGTCGCCGCCCTAATCGCCCCGGCGTCGAGTTTCGCGATTCTCGCTTCACGCCCGGCGAACGCCTCGTCGACCACCGACGTGATGGTCGAGGCACGCGACGGCGCCGAGCTCGCGACGACCGTCTACGTCCCGGACGGCGAGGGCCCGTGGCCGTGCGTCGTGTCACGAACGCCGTACGGGAAGAAGGGGCTCCGCGGAGTCGGCGAGAGCTTCGTGCGGCGCGGGTTCGCGTTCGTCGCGCAGGACTGCCGCGGCCGACACGATTCCCCGGGACGTTGGCTGCCGTTCAAGACCGATCCCGAGGACGGGTACGACACGGTCGAGTGGGCCGCGAAGCAACCGTGGTCGAACGGCAGGATCGGCCTCTACGGCGGCTCCGCTCTCGGCATGACGGCCCAGCTCGCGGCAACTCAGGCGCCGCCGAGCCTCGTCTGCGCCTACGTCGTCGTCGCCCCGGCGAGCGCACGTCGCCACACCGTGTACGCGGGCGGAGTCTACCGCAAGGAGCTCAACGACGGCTGGCTCGCTTCTCAGGGAGCACTGTACGCGATCCGCGACAACGTCGCCCATCCGCCGGGAGACTCCTACTGGAACTGGCGCGAGATTCCGGACTTCCACGCGCGGATGAACATCCCGGTTTGCCAAGTCGGAGGTTGGTTCGACATTTTCTCCGAAGGGGCGATCGAGAATTTCTCCGGCCTCCAGCGACTCGGTGCGGGGCGGGCGGCCGGAAATCAACGTCTCGTGATGGGCCCGTGGGCGCACGGCCCGTTGAACGGCCGGCTCAAGTTTCCGAACGACGACCGCGTCGGCGATTTCCTTGCCGGCAAAGAGGTCTACCGCTGGTTTAGCCACTGGTTGAAGGGCGAGGACACCGGCCTCGCCGCCGAGGATTCCGTCGAGTACTACATGCTCGGCGACCCCGATCGACCCGCTCCGGGAAGCTGCGAGTGGCGTACTTCTCCGTCCTGGCCGCCGCCGTCTCGGCCGACGTCGTTCTTCCTCTGGCCGAAGGGACGCCTCGCGAGAGACGTCCCGCCGGAGGACGGCGGGAGCATCGTCTATCGCTACGATCCGAACCATCCGGTACCGACAGCGGGCGGAGGAAACTTGATCCTCGGCCGGAAGGGACCGGTCGATCAACGCGAGATCAAGGATCGCGAGGACTACTTCCGCTTTCATTCGGAACCGCTTGCGACCCCGATCGAGATTGCTGGCGCGGTGTACGTCGACCTCTTCGTCGAATCGGACGCGCCGGATACCGACTTCGTCGCGAAGCTCGTCGACGTCTATCCGGACGGATACGAGGCATTGATTCTCGACGGCATCATCCGTGCGAGGTACCGGGCCGGCCTCGAGACGGAAACGCCGCTCCGCCCGGGTGAAGTCACCGCGGTCCGTATCCACCTCTGGTCGACGGCGATCTCGTTCGCGGCGGGCCATCGCATCGGCGTGCACATCTCGAGCAGCAACGATCCGCGCTTTGATCCGAACCCGAACACCGGCGCGCCGCTCCGCCGAGGCGACCAAAAGCGCGTCGCGACGAATCGAGTGCATCATTCGGCGGCTCGGCCGTCACGCATCCTCCTTCCGGTGCTCGCGTCTACGGCTTCCCGCGAGAAGAAGCCACCGCCCAGCGACGCCGGCGAGACCGCGGCGGCGAGCACAGCTGAGGACGGCGACGCAGAATCTCCTTCGCCGACGGCCGCGGACTCCGAGTGACTCGAGTCGACCGCAGGCGACGAGAGCCGATCCAACCACCGCGCCCGCTCGGCGCTCACGACGGAACCCCTCATGACCACCACGCTCGTTACCGGCGGCGCCGGATTCCTCGGCAGCCACCTCTGTGAACGCCTGCTCGATCGCGACGAAGACGTTCTCTGCGCCGACAACTTCTTCACCGGACGCCGGCGAAACGTCGCGCATCTCAGCGGACACCCGCGCTTCGAGCTCCTTCGTCACGACATCGTTCAGCCGCTCGTGGTCGAAGTCGACCGCATCTACAACCTCGCCTGCCCGGCCTCGCCCATCCATTACCAGTTCAATCCGATCAAGACGATCAAGTGCTCGACGGTCGGGATGGTGAACATGCTCGGCCTCGCGCAGCGCACGCGCGCGCGGATCCTGCAGGCATCCACCTCGGAGATCTACGGCGACCCGGAGATTCATCCGCAGGAGGAGTCATACTGGGGAAACGTCAACCCGATCGGCCCGAGAAGCTGTTACGACGAAGGGAAGCGCGTCGCCGAGACGCTCTGCATGGACTACCACCGGAGCAACGGCGTCGACGTGAGGATCATCCGAATCTTCAACACGTACGGACCTCGCATGGATCCCGAGGACGGTCGCGTCGTGTCGAACTTCATCGTCCAGGCGCTGCGCGGAGATGACATCACCGTCTACGGCGGAGGCGCACAGACGCGGTCGTTCTGCTACGTCGATGATCTCGTCGAGGGCATGATCCGCCTCATGGATCAGAACGACCACATCGGTCCGGTGAACGTCGGGAATCCACACGAGATCACGATCCGCGAGCTCGCCGAGACGATCATCGAGCTGACGGGTTCTTCGTCGCAGATCGTCGACGAGCCGCTTCCGAGCGACGATCCCCGCCAGCGAAAACCGGACATCAAGCTCGCCCGCTCGCTCCTCGAGTGGGAGCCGACGACGTCGCTCCGAGACGGTCTCGAGAAGACGATCGCCTTCTTCAAGGATCTGCTCGGCTAGCCGGCAGCCCTCGGTTCGTCGTCTCCCGATTCGATCTGCGCCCGCCCCGCGCGAGAGATCGCGACTCGGTCGGAGTCGTCGGTCCGCTTCGCTTCTCCTCAGCGTGGCAACACGTCGGCGGCGAACCGCCGAGTCTCCCCGCGCGTGGGCTTCCTTCGGACGGTTGTTCGCCCGAGTTCAGAAGTCGCTAAGAAAGCTGACGTCGCCGGAGCTTGCCCGTCGGAAGTAGGGACAGGCATGAAGTGGTTCCGCCGTACCCGCGCACGCCGATCGAGCCTCGGGCGTCTCGAGCCGCTCCGTGCCGATTCCGTATTCAACCGCCGGCCAAAAGCGCACGCTCGCGCCGGTGTCCTTCGAGCGAATCCGTCCGCGCGCATCAGCGCGGGGATCGCGCGGCGTCGAGAGCGGAAAGCCGATCGCTCAGGTCAAAGGAGGCAACATGCGACGCACCCTCTACGCAATCTCAGGTCTCTCTTGCGCAGCCGTCCTCGCGTTCCAGTGGTCGCTCGGAATTCCGGCGAGCGCCCAAAACGCGGATTCGGAGCCGTCCGGAAACGGGGACACCAACGGGAACGGCGCGATCGAGATCGGCGACGCCATCTATCTGCTCAATTGGCTCTTCAGCGACGGACCGGCTCCCGTGCCGATCGTGTGCGATGGATCCGGAGAGGCTCCTGCGGCGGAACAGGCCGTGCGCTTGCGGCAACAAGCGGCCTCGGAGCTCAAGCTCGACGCCGTGCGAGCTGGGCAGACGTTCGACGAGAAGAACGTCGACATCGTGTTGTTGCCCGGTGGTGGATACGTCGCGCACGCCCTCGTGCGTCCGCTCTCCGACATTCAACCTAAGGAGCTCGCTCAAGGGCTCCGCGTCGGGATCATTCGTGTCGAGCGACCGACGGCGGCCCGGGGGCTGCCTTCGGGGTTTTACGTCCACTGGATGAAGTTCGATCTCGCCGGATTCGAGCGGGGAGATCGAGAGGCGTTCGTAAACGAGATGATCGACGCGTCGGGCAAGCGGCTCACGGTTCCGGATCACGCGGTACGGATCCCCGGCGATCACCCGGCCAGCACCGGGGGGGCGCGTCAGACGCTCACGGCAGATCGCACTCGCGCCGCCGCAAAGAAGTACGTGTCGTGTCCCGATATCGACGAGCTCGCCTTGTGGTGCTTCGAAGTCACGATTTAGCTTCGACGGGAGCCAAGGGGGGCCGACAAAGCCTGCGCGCGTCGACGATCGCGCCGCTTGGCGTTCGCGAGAGCGCGCGCGTCCGCATCGAAAACGGGCCGCGAAGCCCGCGCACCCTGAACGCGCGATCGTCGAGGTGAGTCGTCGATCGCACGGAGAGCGCTCGAGCTCCGCGACCCGAGCTTGAAACTTCGCGGAGGCGTGAGCCGAAGGCGAGGGGGTTTGCGAAAGCCCCCTCAAAAGATCCGCATGTGCCCCGCACTCCCGCCAGCGAGCCAAAGGCGAGCCTCGTTGGGGTGAGACGCGGCGGCAAAGCCGCAGCGGCGAGGGGGCTTCGCGAAAGCCCCCTCAAAAGTTCCGCATGCGCCCGCACTCCTGCCCAGCGAGCCAAAGGCGAGCCTCGTTGGGGTGAGACGCGCGGCAAAGCCGCAGCGGCGAGGGGGCTTCGCGAAAGCCCCCTCAAAAGTTCCGCATGCGCCCGCACTCCTGCCCAGCGAGCCAAAGGCGAGCCTCGTTGGGGTGAGACGCGGCGGCAAAGCCGCAGCGGCGAGGGGGCTTCGCGAAAGCCCCCTCAAAAGAACGCCTGATCTTTGAGCAAGCGCAAGCGCTTGCTCAAAGATCAGTACATTCCGCCCATGCCGCCTCCGGGAGGAGCTCCTCCGCCGCCCTTGTTCTCTTCGGGGATCTCGCTGATCACCGCTTCCGTCGTGAGGAGCAATCCGGCGATGCTCGCGGCGTTCTCGAGCGCCGTGCGCGTGACCTTCGCCGGGTCGATGATTCCCGACTTGACCATGTCGCTGAACTCGTTCTTGAACGCGTTGAAGCCTTCGTTTCCGGAGGAGTTCTTCACCTTCTCGCAGACGATCGCACCGTCGATGCCGGCGTTCTCCGCGATCTGGCGAACCGGGGACTCGAGCGAGCGGCGGACGATATCGACTCCGATCGCCTCATCGCCTTCGGCCTCGACCTTGTCGAGCGCCTTGAGGCAACGGACGAGAGCGACGCCGCCACCCGCGACGATGCCTTCCTCGACGGCCGCGCGGGTCGCGTGGAGAGCATCCTCGACGCGCGCCTTCTTCTCCTTCATCTCGACTTCGGTCGCCGCGCCGACATTCACCTGCGCGACGCCACCGGAGAGCTTCGCGAGCCGCTCTTGGAGCTTCTCGCGATCGTAGTCGGACGTCGAGTTCTCGATCTCGCGCCGGATCTGGCCGATCCGACCCTTGATGTCGTTCGACGAGCCTGCGCCCTCGATGATCGTGCACGAGTCTTTGTCGATGACGACCTTCTTGGCTCGGCCGAGGTCCGTGGTCTGGATGTTCTTCACCTCGATCCCGAGGTCCTCGAAGATCGCGCGACCGCCGGTGAGGATCGCGATGTCTTCGAGCATCGCCTTACGCCGATCGCCGAATCCCGGCGCCTTCACGGCGCAGCACGAGAACGTCCCGCGAAGCTTATTGATGACGAGCGTCGCGAGCGCTTCGCCCTCGATGTCTTCGGCGACGATCAGGATCGGCTTTCCGGCCTGCGCGACCTTCTCGAGCAGCGGGACGAGATCCTTGATCGAGCTGATCTTCTTCTCGTGGATCAGGATGTACGGATCCTCGAGCTCGCAGACCATATCTTCCGGCTTCGTGACGAAGTGCGGCGAGATGTAGCCCTTGTCGAACTGCATTCCCTCGACCCACTCGACGGTCGTCTCGAGGCTCTTCCCCTCTTCGACCGTGATCACGCCGTCCTTCCCGACCTTCTCCATCGCTTCGGCGATCATCTCGCCGATCTCGGAGTCGCTGTTGCTCGCGATGGTGGCGACCTGGGCGATCTCCGTGCGGTCCTTCACCTTCTTTGCGAGCTTCGCCAGCTCGTCGACGACGCCCTTCACGCCCTTCTGGATCCCGCGCTGAAGCGCGATCGGGCTGGCGCCAGCGGTGACGTTCTTCAGGCCCTCGTCGTAGATGGCTTCCGCCAGCACGGTTGCCGTCGTCGTACCGTCGCCGGCGGTGTCGCTCGTCTTCGAGGCGACTTCCTTCACCATCTGGGCGCCGATGTTCTCGTAGGAATCTTCGAGCTCGATCTCCTTCGCGACCGAGACGCCGTCCTTCGTGACGGTCGGAGCACCGAAGCTCTTCTCGAGGATGACGTTCCGGCCGCGCGGGCCGAGGGTCACCTTGACGGCGCGCGCGAGCTTCTTGACTCCCTTGCGGATCGACTCGCGAGCTTCTTGCTCAAATGCGATCTTCTTCGCACTCATGACGCAATCTTGACTCCCTTTGGTTTGACTTCTTGTTCTCGCCCGACGGCGGCTTGTCGCCACGTCAGGGACGAAATCCGGGGCGAGCTCTAGTCGACGATCGCGAGGACGTCGTCCTCGTTCATGATCAGATACTCTTCGCCGTCGACCTTGACCTCGGTCCCCGCGTACGAGCTGAAGAGCACGCGGTCCTTCTCGTTCACCTGGAACTGCGCGCGTTCACCCGAGTCGAGAAGCTTCCCGGAACCGGTGGCGACGACCACGCCCTCCTTCGGCTTTTCCTTCGCGGTATCGGGAAGCACGATGCCGCCGCTCGTCTTTTCCTCGGCCTCGAGCCGCTTCACCACGATCTTGTCGTTCAGGGGGCGGAGGTTGAACTTCGCCATGCCGTAAGCTCCTTACTACTCTCATCTCCCCGCGGGCGGATGCGCCGCGGCGAAGGACTGGACCTAAATCACTCGCGTCGAGCGCTTTCTCAGTCGCTCTCGGCGAATTCGAACTCTTGCGGTATGTCCCGCTTTCCGTTGTCACCCGGCACTCACCGGAACTCCCAGGTGTCCCGCTCCGGTGCTCGTTTCACCGAGGCGACCTAAACAAACCCTTTCTCTCTCCGCTCTCGCCAAAACTCCTCGAGCACGCTTCGCATGAGCTGGATGTCGATCGGCTTCGGCACCAAAGCGCGACCGCCGACCGTCGAGATATCGAAGCGAATCTTCGCCGATGCCTCCCCGCTGACGAACACCGCCTCGAGTCCCGGCAGCTCCGCGGTGAGCTTTCCGTAGACGTCGATCCCGGTCAAATCCGGCATGTGGTAGTCGAGGATCGATAGATCGAGTCGAAGGTTCTCGCGTTTCAGCTCCCTGACGAGGTCGATCGCCGCACTGCCCGCCGTCGCGGTGTACGTTCGGTGTCCGTCGTCCCCGAGAAAATGCGCCATCGACTCGAGGCTGCGCTCGTCATCGTCGACGAGTAGGATGTTCAGCTCGAAGGGTCGCATCGAGATCCGAGAGAAAACCGAGCCCGAAGACACGCGTGCTGAGACGAGCCCACTCAACGTGGAGCACCGTCTCGCGCGATGACCACCGGCACGACCCGTAGAACGGGATCGCGCGCGATCGCCGTCGAGCAAAGCGCGTGCCAGGAAGCACCCCGACGTAAGTCCCTCGAGCAAAGAGGATTACGATCGTCTCGCGGCAGCGGACTCACTGGCGCCACTGTCAAAGTGACACCCGACGGCGGAGCGGCGACCCCAGGCTGTCAGTTTGACAGCCCCTCGCCGACTCGCGCACTGCGAGGGGAAGGCCGCGCGGCGCTCTTCCCTACTCGTCGCCCCACTTCCTCTGGAGATCGTACTTCGCGATCTTGTTGTAGAGGCTCTGCCGCGGGATCTTCAGGACCTTCGTGACCTTCGATTTGTTCCAAGAGCACTCGCCGAGCGCGTGTTCGAGGATCAAGCGTTCGCACTCGTCGATGAGGCCGTTGAAGGTATCGCGAGCGGGGATCCGCAGGACGACGTGCGAGTCGTCGCGATAGATATTCTCGCCCGAGTGCGCGACCGGGCCCTCGAGCTGAAGGAACTCGGCGACTTCCTTGCGCGCGATCACGCGCCGCTTCGAGGTGAGCACCACTCGCCGCACGAGATTGCGGAGCTCCCTCACGTTCCCGGGCCACGAATACTGCTCGAGCGCCGTCAGCGCGCTCTCGCTGAATTGACGTCGCACCCCCTCCTCGCGGCACACCTCGCTCGTGAATTTCCGAATGAGGAGAGGAATGTCCCCCGCTCGCTCGCGGAGCGGCGGCAGCTCGAGTGTGATCACGTTCAATCGGTAGAAGAGATCGGCGCGAAACGTCCCCTTATCGACGAGTGCCTTGAGATCGCGGTTCGACGCCGAAATCACTCGCACGTCGACCTTGACGCTGTCCTTGCCGCCGATCGGACGGATCACGCCTTCCTGGAGGACGCGGAGGAGCTTTCGCTGCATCCCCTCCGACATATCACCGATTTCGTCGAGGAAGAGCGTGCCGCCGTTCGCCACTTCGAAGAGGCCCTGTCGATCCTCGTCGGCACCGGTGAACGCTCCCTTCACGTGGCCGAAGAGCTCGCTCTCGAGGAGCGACTCCGTTATCGCCCCGCAGTTCTCGCCGACGAAGTTCGCTTCCGAGCGAGCGCCGGCCCGATGGATGGCGCGGGCGAGGAGCTCCTTCCCCGTCCCACTCTCGCCGATGATGCACAGGCTGAGATCGTTGTCCTTGACCTTGCCGACGACGTCGATGAGCTTCGTCAGCTTCGGATCCCGTCCGACGATTCCGTAGAAGTCGGGAATGTCGTCTTCCGCGTCGCCTGCGGGCGCTTCCGCACCGTCCTCGTCTGCGACGCTCGCGGTCCCCGGTTCCGACGTCGCGCCCGATTCCGTCCCTGCCGAAGCGGATGCTCGCGCGCGCCCAAGCTCGCGGAGCGCGTACGAACGTGCGACCAGCAAGAGGCAACGCTCGACGAACTCGCGGAAGAGAAAGAGCTCTTCGGAACTCACATCGCCGCCGCCGAGTGCGCGGTCGAGGTAGAGGACGCCGGTTTCATTCGACGTCAGCTCGAACGGAAAGCAGAGAACCGTCCGCGGCGTGCTCTCCCCGTCTCTCGTCGGCTGGAGAAGTGCGTCGCCGATCGTGAGGAGAGACCCCGACGCGAGAGCGCGCG
The DNA here is from genome assembly GCA_965223845.1 of Planctomycetota bacterium. Lineage (GTDB taxonomy): Bacteria > Planctomycetota > UBA8108 > UBA8108 > SXIK01 > CBDCXR01. The sequence continues at coordinate 3,437,175 of CBDCXR010000004.1, forward strand.
CGACGACGGTGTAAATGACCGCGAACTCCGGATTGGGGACGTCCGTCCAGCGCTGGTCGCGAAGTTCCCGGGCCGCGAGAGGCCGGAGCGCGCTGACAGTGCCGTTTGCGTCGACCGACGTAACGAGGATGAAGCCACGCTCGAATCGAGTGAGCGGGAGGATCGTCTCGATGGCGAACGCCGCGGCTCGCTCGGTGCGGTCACCCGTCCCGAGGAGTTCTCGCGCGGCGGTCGATAGTCGTTGTCGCTCCACCTCGAGCCGATGGCCCAAATCGGGAGAAACGTCGAGCTTTTCGAGCGCGAGCTCTTTGGTCTCGTCCATGACGTCGAATCGCCGCCTAAGCGTGGGAGAAGAAGCGAGTGGCCGCCGGCGGATCGAATTGCCGGCCACTGCCGCTGTTTCTCCGGGGACGAACCGCGCGCACCAATACGATCACGCTCAACTCGGGACAGGGAGAGAGCGCGATCGGAGCGGGCACCCAAGAATGACCGGCCGGAGAAAGACTGGGCGTGGACTGACCCACCGCTCGCACGGCGCCGGGAGGCGCGCCGGGGGGAGCGGATGGAGTCGCCACTCAGACGGTCTATCGACGCAGGGATCGACGCGGGTTGAATGCCTGCGCTCGAAGCTCGGTTATCAACCCGGCGAGCGACCGAGAACACGTGGGTTCCGGGAATGCGCGTCGGATCGATACGGACTCGTTCGTTCGAACCCGTCCGTGTTCTTCTTGCCCCTTCGCGCCATCGGCCGAGCGACGACGGACGAGACAGCGCTCATCGAGGCGCTAACGGCGGCGCGGGGATCCGGGACGTCGTGGGAAGAGGGAGAGAAGAGGAGATTTGTCGGGAAGGGGATCGGGAAGACGAGAATCACGCGTCGAAATGCTTGAGCTCGCGCCAGATGAACTCGACGCGTTGGCCCGGCTGGAGGCCGACGACCCGGACGAGATAGATTCGACCGTCCTCGACTTTTGCGCGGCGGGCGAAGCGGAGGAGATACGTGTGTCCGGCCTTCAACGCCACTACGCGGTTGGATTCGTCCGGGAGGGAGAACACGAGATCGCGGTCGATCGAGTTGAACGGAACGAACCGATCCTGATAGGGAAACTCGCGCGTCACGAATCGACGGCGCACCCACCGGAGACCGAAGAAGACCGAAAACTCGTTGTCGGGTTGAACATCGCGTCCGAGATCGAGAATGCGACCGCTCGACTCAAACGTCTCGATGAGCGCGAGGCGAGAACCGTCGAAATGGACGTCGCCGACGATCTCGCGCCAGTCTTCGTCGACCTGCTGACTCTTGCCGTATCCGGCGCGCTCGAAATCGAAGAGCTGCCGGCGGTAGTCGAGCGCGTAGAGCTCGCTCGATCGGACGGTCGGTCTCTCCGCCACCGCCGCCTGGTTCTCGTCGTTCGCCGCCCCGGTCCAGACGGCGGCCACGACGGATCCGGCGATCAGCCCAGCGGCCACGATGCGCGGGCGTCGCGGCGCCGCCGTCGGAGTCCGAGCGAGAGCGGAGCGGTCCGTCGCGCCCGGCAGAGTCAGCTCGTTCATGTCTCGTCTCTCTTCGGTGGGAGGAGCGGGATACAATAGACGGGTCGACCGGCAGGCGGCCTCGAACATATCCGACGGGCGGGACCGCAGATCATTCGACGCGAATCCGCTCCGGGGCTCGGAGCCCGCGCCGGGATCGGGTTCGGCCGGAGAACGGTCCGCACGAACGGCCTCGTCGTCGCGAATCGGGGACGATTCTCTCAGAATCGCTTCCGCTTCGCTTCGCGTTACCGCCGCGGAGCCTCGTCTCCGGGCTCGAACCGGCTCTCGCGCCGTCTCCCACTGCACCCGATCCGGATCTGCCCGCCGGCTTCCCGACCCAGTCACGGCCTCGCGGCCGGCGGAACGCGCCGCGATTCATAGCTCTGTCGCCCCGGGTACTGCTTCTCATGCCGAAGAACCTGCGCGCTCGCCGAGCGCGTTCCACTCTCTCTCGAGTCCTCGCCGTCTGGCTCGCCGGATGGGTGTTCGCGGACGGTTCGCGCGGCGAAACTCCTCTCGAGACGCCGGAGTCGCAGCTCGCCGAGCTCGTCGAGGAACTCGGCGCCCCGTCCTGGGAGAGCCGCGAACGGGCTCAGGAGCGGCTGATCGAGCAGGGCGTCGTCGTCGTGCCGGCGCTCAAACGCGCGCTAGAGTCCGACAATCTCGAGCAGAACTACCGCGCCCGGTACCTCCTCGACCGAATCGACCCCGAGCTCGCCGTGTTCCAGGTGCTCAAGGTCGATGTGACCGGCCCCGATCCGGAGCTCATCTCCTTCGGCGAAGCCCGCGCGCACACGGACGAGGAGGCCACCGTCGAACCGGCCGCGGTCGACGGCGCGCCCGGCGAGCGCGTTCCGTTCGTCTACACCGTCAAGGTTCAGCCGGGCGCGGACGGCAGTCGCCGCGTCACCGCGTCGCGATCGCGATCGGATCGCCCGAGCCCGCTCCGTTTCTCGTTCGAGTTTGTCGGTGCCCAGACGACGCGCCTCCTCGTTCGCACGGAGGAAACGTATTACCGCACGCTCGGGCTCCACGTCGATCGGGAGCGGCGCCGCTACCTCACGCTCGTACGCATTCACCACGGCCGGACCTCCGATCAGACCGGCGGGGCGACGATCGGTGCCCCGACGCTTGAGGATCTTCTCGACTCCGTCCGTGAACAGGCGCTCGCGCGAACCATCGCAGAGCGAAGCGCCGCGCTCGACATTCTCGCCTCGCTCGCGCGCGGAAGAAACGAGACCGCCTTCGAGTTCGCGCTCCGTCATCCCGACCTCCGGTCCGCGGCGGCCCTCGGGCTCGACCGCATGGATCTCCTCGCCGAGGCGGCTGCGGCCGCGCCGGAGACGGACGACTCGGATCTCAGCCTCGACGATCGCTCACGGCGCGCGCTCGTCCGGCTGGTCGAGCTCGGCGACGATGCCGCGTACCGCCGACTCCTCTACCAGCTTCGCCACAGTCCACTCGACGCGATCCACGAAGTCGCCGCGGCAGTCGCGGACCGCACGCGTCGCGGACTCACGCCCGAGCTCGCCGACGCGACTCTCGAGACGATCTTCAGCGCGGACTTCTTCGCGCGGGCGATCTGGGAGGACCGCGAGATCCAGTACCTCCTCGCCGTCGCGCTCAAGGCGAGTGACCGCGACCGCCACGGGCCCGTACTCGAGCGGGGGCTCGAGCTCACGAATCGCCTCCTCCGCGGTCAGCTTGCCGGCCGCCGCATCCTTCTCGATGAGGGTCTCGACCTCTGGCGCCGGATCGCGCTCGCCCAAAGCGACACGCCACCGCCCCTGCGGCCCGTTCTTCTCGGCCTCCTCGGCGCCCTCTTCGGCGATATTCCGGACTACCGGCTCAGCAACCGCGTCGAGTCCGAGTTGCGCGCCGGACCGCTGAGCGAGAGCGAGTTCGAGACCTTCCTCCGCCAGACCGAGCGCGTCGGCGAGCGCCCTTCGTCGTATCCGGCGTTCCTCCGTGTCGTCGGTTCGCTCCGCATCGCGGACGGGCAACTCGCTCCACTCCTCGAGCGGCTTCTCGCGCTCGGTCGCCGGGCCGAAGCCGACAGCTCGCTCCTCGCCTCCCACCGAGACGGATACTTGAGCCAGATTCGCCGCCGCCTCGCGCTCTTCTCCGGAGTCGGCTCCTCCACGTCGCCGTGGACCGATTGGGAGAAGTGGCTCGCGATTTCCGAGAACGTCCGCGCCCGCGAGGCGGAGCTCCGGAGTTCGAGCGAAAGCGGTGGTTCCGGGCCGGGCGACCGCTTCGTCTTCTACGAGTTCGTTCTTCAGCTCGAGGCGAGCGAAGATACGACACGCGGCGTGCGCAAGCCGCCCCGCCCGGCCGTCGTCCTCGACGGACGCCGGCTCGAAGTGAGTGTCGGCGAGCCGTTTTCCTACCGAGATCGCTGGGACAACATCGTCGAGCGGCGCCTCACGGAATCCTTGAACATGACGAACGCGCTCCGCCGGTCAACGAGCCCGCCCGCGGCGCGGCGCTTTCGAATTCCGAGCGCGAACGCGCACGTCGAAGTGGGCGTTCCGGTTCTCCAGCGAGTCAGTGGGCGAAAGGTGTCGGCTGGATGGTACGAAAGCTCGCCAGCCTATCTCGGCTCTCGTCCGCTCTACGGCGCGGGACTCGAGAGCTATCGCAGCCTGCTCTGTCTCGCGAGCGCGGAAGATCCGCAAACACCGGCAGGAGGCGACGAGACGCCTCCCGACGACGCGGACGCGCTCTGGAAGTTCTTTCTCGAACGACACGTACTCCGCGCGCCGAGCGAGAACGACGACGAGACGCCGAGCGCGACGCGACGACGGGCCCAGGGTGCCATCCTTCAGCTTCTCCGGACGATCGCCGTCGATGGTGGTGACCGCTACGTGCGCGAACGCTTTCGGCGCGAGCCGAGTCCCGCTCTCGCACGCGATCTCCTCGCCCGGGGACTCGACGACGGCGTCGAGCACTACCGAGAAACGATCGACGAGCTCGAACCCATCGCGCGCCTCCAGGCGGCGCAGTTTCTCATCGAAGCGGGAGAATCGACGGGCGTGACGGCCGTCCTCCAGCTCACTCGCGCCGAGCCGACACCGGTCCGAGGAACTCTCGTCGCGCGGACGGTCGCGGCGCTCGACCGGTATCTCGAGTCCGCGGAGCCGCTTCCGGGCGAACGGCGAGAGATTCTCGACTACATCGTCAGCCAGCTCGGACGGAATCGGACGTCGAGCTACGTCCTCCGAGAGATCTTCTCCTCCCTCGAGCGCGAGTCCGGTAAAGACTTCGGCTACTCGAGCGCGCGAACGCTCAATGATCGAAGTGAACGACAGCGCGCCGTCGAAGCAGCTATCGCCGCGGCGACTTCGTGGTGGAAGGAGCACGCCGGGAACTAGGCGGTCGCTCCACCGTTTCGACGGCTCATCCGCCGGGTCGATCGCACTACGACGGAGCTCGGCGACGGCGTCCCCCGGTGCGCGCGAGGCACTCGATTTTGGACGATGCGCCGCGTCCGGACACGCGGCCTAAGCATATACGTTCTGTACAGTTGCGCTGCCTCCCGTCGAGCAACTGGCGAGAAACCGACGACGTCCGTCGCGAACGAAAGAGCGCCGCGGGAATTGTCGATAGCTAAGGGGCCGGACGAGAGTCCCGCTGGAGCCTGTGCTCCACCTTCCCCCTCCTGCGTCTCCTCTCTCGCTGCCGCGGTCCCCCGCTCGGACGCACGCGAAACAAACGCGTGTCGCCTCCTCGGGGAACCCCTGCATTCACTTCGCAGGTCTCACACCACCACCGACGACGAGCACTACATCGTGAAAGAGGCCGGACTCGAAACTTACTTCAAAGAAATCAATCGCATTCCACTTCTCACTCCCGAGGAGGAGAAAGCTCTCGCGATCGAGGTCCGCAAGGGCGACGTCGAAGCGCGCGAAAAGATGGCGAAGTCGAATCTGCGACTGGTCGTCAGCATCGCAAAGAATTACGTCGATCGCGGGCTGTCCCTCCTCGATCTCATCGAAGAAGGGAACCTCGGCCTCCTCAAAGCGGTCGAGCGCTTCGATCCCGACGCCGAGTGTCGCTTCAGCACCTATGCGACGTGGTGGATCAAGCAGTCCATCAAGCGTGCGCTCATCGATACGGTGAAGACGGTTCGAATTCCGTCCTACATGGTCGAGCTGATCTCGAAGTGGAAGAACGTCGCCTCGAATCTGAACGTCAAGCTCGGTCGCCCGCCGATGTTTCACGAGATCGCCCAGGAGCTCGGGATCCCTCCGGAGAACCTCGGGATCATCAAGACGGCGCTCCGAGCGTCGAGCTCGTCCAGCCAGACGATCAGCCTCGAGAACATGTGGACGCTGAGCGAAATCCTCGAGGACAAGAACGCTCGCCAACCGGTCGACATCCTCTTCGACGACGCGGAGATGGAGATGATCGAGGAGCTCCTCGCGACTCTCGACGACCGCGAGACGCGGATCCTCCGGATGCGCTACGGTCTCGACAACGGCGATCCGATGACCCTCAAGGAGATCGGCGAACGCGTCAGCCTCTCGCGGGAGCGCGTGCGACAGATCGAGAACGAGGCGCTGAAGAAGCTCTACTTCGTGCTCACGCACGAGAAGCAAGGGGCTCTCGAAGAGGTCTGAGCCGGCGGTAGCTGGCCCGGGTCACGGTCGACGGTGACCGTAGGCGGTGCGCTTCCCGGTCCCCACCCGGGTACGGAAACGAACTCGCGGCGGTGCCGCTCAATAAGTCACGAGCGAGTGCACCTGGATTCCCGGTAGCCGGCTCCGTCCGTCGAGGAACGAGAGCTCGACGAGAAACGAGCACGCGATCACGACCGCACCCGCGGACGCCACGAGCTCCGCGCAGGCGCTGATCGTCCCACCCGTCGCGAGAAGGTCGTCGACGAGGAGGACGCGCTGTCCGGGCTCGATCGCATCGATGTGCATCTCGACGCTGTCCGAACCGTACTCGAGGTCATAGGTGACGCTGCGCGTCTCGTGCGGCAGCTTCCCCGGCTTTCGAATCGGGACGAATCCGACCCCCAGTCGATAGGCGAGGGCGGGCCCGAGAATGAACCCGCGGGCTTCCGGTCCGGCGACCGCCTCGACGTCCGCGCCCCCCGCGTATCGCGCCGCGATTTGATCGACCACCTCGCGAAAGGCCGGGCCGTCCGCGAGGAGCGGTGTGATGTCCTTGAAGCTGATTCCGGGCTTCGGAAAGTCGGGAATCTCCCGGATAAATTCGCGCAATCTCTCGCTGTCCATGATGGCCGGGAGCATCGCACACCGCTTCCGGCCGAACAAGCACCTTCTCGCCGGGCGACCACACGAGTCGTTGGCGCGCCGCTGAACGGCCGGTAAAATGGCGTCCGTACGGGTCTCGCGCGCGCCGCGCTCGGTCTGATCGAGCGCGCTGGAGTCCGCGATTCGGGCCCCAGGTCTCGGCACACGGGCGTTCCATGTCGCACGCGATTTCGCCGCTTCGCCTCCGCGATCTCGATCTACGCCGCTCCGCGCCGTCGGTTCCGGCGACTCACGCCGCGAAGCGGTCGGTGGTCGCGTGGTCGAGCGCGCTCGCGGTCGGCGTGATCCTCATGCCGCTCCTGCTCCCGTCGGCCTTCGCCGACGAAACGACACCGGCCGAGCCTCGTGGCGAGGCCTCCGGCGCGAGCGCCGCCCCGCGCCGCCCGGCCGGGAGCGACATTCGTCGAATCCGCACGACGCCGGGCGCGCTTCGCGGCGGGTCGATCGTCGATGCGAAGCGCGGCGCCGCTGAGCGACCACCACGAAATCGTCGCGCGCCGACGATCGGCGACACGCTCCGCGAGAGTACGGCCTCCCGTCGCGTTCAGATTCACTTCGCGCACAGCGCGTGGAACCTCTCCCCGGACATCGTTCGCGGGATCGAGATCGGTGTCGCGATCCCGACCGACGACGCCCACCAAAAGATTCACTCCGTCGAGTTCGATCCGAAACCCGAACGCGTCATCGAAAATCGCTGGCGACAGAAGACGGCGCTCTTCGTCCTCGACGAGCTGGCCCCGAACGCCAAGGTCGAGATCCGCTCGACGATCCGTGCGACGCTCCGAAGCACCGAGTGGCAGATTACCGAGGACGACGTCGGTTCGTTCGAGGAAATCCCCGAATCGATCCAGCGGCAGTACCTCCGCAACGCGACGGCGTACGGGCTCACCGAAGACATCGTCGAGTCGTCGGCGCGGGCAGTGCGAGTGAGCGAAGGCGGCCCGCTCGAGCAAGTGCGTCGCATTCACGACTTCGTGACCGACCAGCTCGAATACGTCCGCGACGATCGCTGGGACTCGGCGGACGCCGTTCTACGACGCGGGACGGGGTCGTGCTCCGAGTACACGTACGTGATGATCGCTCTCTGCCGACTGAACGGTATCCCGGCGCGCTACGCCGGAGGAACGTGGCTCGGCGAGGACGTGAGCCCGCCGCCGCACGCCGATCGCGTTTTCCACCGCTGGGTGGAAGTGTACCTTCCCCGCGTCGGCTGGTTTCCGATCGACCCGACCCAGGGCGATCGCAACATCGCCGGCGGTGATTTTTACCGCCACTTCGGACGGATCCCGTGGAGCTACCTCACGCTCCTTCGCGGCGACGGTGACCGGGCGGACAGCGGCGTCCTCGGGTGGGACTATCGCTCTGGCATGACCTGGAGCTCGCCGCAGAAGTTGACCCGAGGAAGCGTGTTCATCGATCGCGTCGCGATCTGGCTCGACGACTTCAACGACGCGACGAGGGACGCGAGTTCCCGCGCGACCACCGCGAGACGGACGACGAAGGCGAAGTCGCGGCGCGGTTGACCGAGCCGTGAAGCGGAGTCGCGGCTGGCTCACGCGCAGCGATTGTAGTTGCCTTCCCCCGGGCCGGAATCTACCATTTCTCGCCCGACGGTCCACCGAGGGGGTGTTCGACGAAACCCGCTCGCTGGAGCCACCGAGCGCCGCCCGCCCCGGTATCCCGTCCCCCGGTCTCCGGTTGCGCGGCAGCGACGCTTCCGCGCGGGAACGGATCCCCAAGCGGGGATCTCTGGAGGTCGCACGTTCGCGCGAGATGCGTCACCCGTCTCCGCACGATGCGACGGGAGGGGAACTCGCGGCGGACCTCCTGCGACGGGGGCGCTTGCGACGGGTGCGGAGCGGAGTTTCCGCTGAGAGACGCGCCGTGCGAATCGACGATTGCTTCGCCACCGAGGGAGGCGATCGCGAACCATCGAAGCCAGAAGAGCACGAACACGACGATGACGACTACCGCTCCCTCTACCGAAGAACTCGCTGTCCATACGATCCGCATGCTCTCGGCCGAAGCCGTCGAGAAGGCGAACTCCGGCCATCCCGGTCTCCCGATGGGGAGCGCCGACATCGCCTACGTTCTCTTCACCCAGTTTCTTCGGTTCGATCCCGAGCATCCCGCGTGGCAGAACCGCGATCGTTTCGTGCTCTCCGCTGGACACGGCTCGATGCTCCTTTACTCGATGCTCCATCTCTGCGGCTACGACCTCTCGATCGAGGAGCTCAAGAACTTTCGCCAGCTCGGCTCGGAGACCCCGGGTCATCCGGAGTACGGCGATACCGTCGGAGTAGAAACGACGACCGGGCCGCTCGGGCAGGGGCTCGGGAACGCGGTCGGACTGGCACTGGCCGAACGCCTGAGCGCCGCCCGTTACAACACGCCCGGTCACGCGATCGTCGACCATCACACCTACGTCCTCGTGAGCGACGGCGATCTCATGGAGGGCATCAGCCACGAAGCGGCATCGCTCGCCGGTCACCTTCGCCTCGGGAAGCTGATCGCGCTCTACGACGATAACGACATCTGTCTCGACGGTCCGACCGAGCTCACGTTCAGTGAAGACATCGCCGGCCGTTTCGCGTCGTACGGCTGGCACACCTCGCGTGTCGACGGCCACGATCGCGCTGCGATCGCACAGGCGATCGCGGCCGCCAAGGACGACGCGCGCCCCTCGCTCGTTCTCTGCAAGACGACGATCGGGAAGGGCAGCCCGAACAAAGAGGGAAAGAGCGCCTCGCACGGCGCGCCGCTCGGGAAGGACGAGCTCGAGCTGACGAAGGAAAACATCGGCTGGGCGCACGAGCCGTTCGAAGTCCCCGAAGCGGTGCGACCGCTCTTTCGCGAGCCCGGGAGACGTGGAGCCGAGGCACGAGCGGAGTGGGAGTCGACGTTTGCCGCGTGGACGCAGGCGAATCCCGAGCTCGCCGAGCGCGCGAAACGCGCAAGTGACCGCCAACTTCCGAGCGGGTGGAAGGATCTCCTGCCGCGGTACGCGAGCAGCGACAAGGCGATCGCGACGCGCGCGGCATCCGGCGCGGCCATCAACGCCATCGCCGAAGCGATCCCCGAGCTGATCGGCGGCTCCGCGGACCTCGCTTGCTCGAACAACACCGAAGTCAAAGCCGAAGGCCCGGTGTCGCGGGACGACTTCGGCGCGCGCAATCTGTGGTTCGGCGTTCGCGAGCACGGCATGGGCGCGATCCTGAACGGAATGAGTCTCTACGGCGGGATTCGTCCCTACGGAGCGACGTTCCTCACGTTCAGCGACTACGTCCGTCCGTCCGTTCGTCTCGCCGCGCTGATGGGACAGCCGGTGATCTACGTGTTCACGCACGACAGCATCTTTCTCGGCGAGGACGGCCCGACGCACCAGCCCGTCGAGCACACCGCGGCGCTTCGGGCCATTCCGAATTTGACGGTCATCCGTCCCGCCGATGCGAACGAAACGTCCGCGGCGTGGGCGTCGGCCCTGGAGCGAACGGACGGCCCGACCGCTCTCGTACTCTCTCGTCAGGGCCTCCCCCACCACGACAACACCGGCCTCGGTCACGGTGCAGAACGCGGCGCTTATGTCGTTCGCCAAGAGTCCGGTCGCACGCCCGACATCATCTTGATGGCGACCGGGTCGGAGGTCGACACGTGCCTCGGCGCCGCCGAGCTACTCGAAGAGCGCGGTCACTCGGCGCGCGTGGTCAGCATCCCGAGCTGGGAGATCTTCGACGCGCAGCCGGAAGACTACCGCGCCTCGATTCTCCCGCGGAGCGTGACGAAGCGCATGAGCGTCGAGGCCGGAGTCACTCTCGGATGGGAACGATTCACGGGGACGGAGGGACTCACCTACGGCCTCAATCGCTTCGGCGCATCCGCTCCGATCAAGGACCTCAAGGAGAAGTTCGGCTTCACGCCGGAAGCGGTCGCGGACGCGGCGACGGAGTACCTCGCTCGTTAGTGTGGCGCTCGGGCTTTCCGGTCCGCTGAGGGAGTTTTTCACACGAAGATCGCGAAGGGGACGCGAAGGAGGAGAAGAAATATAGGGATTGAGGTGAGCATGCTCGGACTATGACATCGGCTGCGGGTCCGCTTCGAGCAGATCTAGTTCAGACGCGGATTCGCATTCGACGGATCCGCCCTGCTCGACACACGTCCTACGGCGTCCGGTCACCTCGATCCCGTACACCCAACATCTCTTCTTTCTTCTCCTTCGTCTTCCTTCGCGTCCCCTTCGCGATCTTCGTGTAACTCTCTTCTCAAGCGAAACTCAAAACGCGCAGCCGTCCGGGAGCGGCTCGGCTTCAGCAAGATCCGCGGCGAACGCCCGGTCGATCGCGACCGGGGCGAATCCCGTCGCGACGCTTCCGCCGAACGCACTCGTTCCGTAGTCGCTCGTATTCATGTGCCCGCGGACGATCACCTCGGTGGTCTCGTCGATCGCGACGGGTCCTCCGCTGCGGGTGAACGGCTGTTCGGTGACGTGGCTGTGGGTGAGAATCCGCCGGTAGAGGAGCTCGCCCTCCGGCGTCACCACTTCCCACCAATCGGCGTACTGATCGCAGCCGGTATCGGGACTTTCGAGCCGCACGGAGAATCGATACTCGCCGGGTGAGCCGGTCGTGGTGACCTCGAGGACGACGGCTTGAACGATCGGATCCGTCCCGCACGCCGCGGAGTTCGCGCACGAGAGTTCGTCGTCCGATGGATCGGGTCCGCAGTGCGTAACCCCCGGAGTCGGCGGCTCGAAACCGTCGCCGAAGAGGAAATTGAGCGTCGCGGTCGCGTCGACGATGTTGATGCTTCCATCGTCGTTCGCATCGGCAGCGTCGAGGCACGCGAGCTCGCTCGGCTCCCCGACGAAGAGGTAGCCGAGGACGGCGAGGGGATCGGCGATGTTGACTTCACCGTCGTCGTTCGTGTCGCCGCGGCGAAACTCGGCGTCGGCGAAGGCAAGGCTCGCGAAGAAAACGAAGAACACCGCGGCCAGCGCCGGGCCGAGCCGTTTCTCGAAGTGTTTCATTCCCCTCCTCCCCCGATCCACCGTGTACGGCCGAACGGTCGAACTCGACACCGACGCTCATCGTAACGAGCGCCTTCGATCGGTGCACTCTCGGTTTCGCGTGTTGCCCCCGCCGGCGTGCTCATTCATCGCCCGGCGTGTCGCTGAACCGGACTTCGTCCCCGTCGCTGACGAAGATACTGAGTCGATCGAACGAAAGCAGGCGCTCATCTTCCGGAGGACTCGGTCCGAACGTCACCAAGTGGGCGAGGACGGCGTCTCCGCCCTCGAGCCTAGTCTGAAGATGTCCGCCGTCGATGAGCCCCGTCCACTCAGCTTCCCCCGGGGTTTCGTGCGCGAGGCGCACCAAGCTGAGGTCGTCATCGGACGAGTCGCTCGTCCGATCGCCAAATCGCTCGTACACGCGATGAACGAGTAACCGAGCGACCTTGGCTCGGCCCTCGGGGGAGGCGACGAACCGCTCGAGCGCGCGCCGAGCGACCGAGCCAGAAGCCGCCTCGGCACACCGAAACGCGCGGCTCTCATCCGCCCGCAGCCGAGCGAGCTCCAGCGCGAGCGCCAGCTCGGAGCGAAAGAGAAGCGCGGCCGCACCGACGACGCCGATCACGATGGTCGCTGCCGCGAGAGTCCAGCGGCGGCGCGAACGTCGCCGGATCGTCCCGTTCTCGATCAGCGGGGGAGGGGTGAAATCAGATTCCATTCTTCGAGTTCTCGGAGTCGCTCGACCCGCCCAAACCTTATGATGACTCAGCCGCCGCCCGGTCGCGCGGAACTCCGCCCAAATCGCCGAAAGATGGATAGGCGCCCCGAGCATCGGAACGTCCGGCGCGCCGCAGCGGTTCAATCACCGAAATCCTCCTCTCGTCCAACGAGCTTCGAATGAGCCATCGCAGTTTCGCCCCTCTAAGCTTCCTCACCGTCGCCGGCGTCGTCGTTTTCGCCATCGCCAGCGGGTCCGCCGCAGCGTCGCGCGAATCTGACCCCAATACCCTGATCGAGACGCTCCAGCGCTCGACGGGAGCGGCGAAGCGGCGCGCGGTGAAGCAACTGCTCGACCTCGGCCCGGACGCCCTCCCGGCTTCGCGGGCGGCGCTCGAGCGGGCGACCAACCCGGCCCACCGGCGCGCTCTCACCGAGATCGTCCGCTGGCAACTCGCCGAGAAGATCCGCCCCGCTCTCGCCGCGGGCATCGAGAGCAATCTCCGCTTCGACGGCCAGTACGCCGCACTCGCGAAGGAAGGCCCGGAAATTCGCGACACCTTGCTCGCCCTCCTCGATGACGAGTCGACTCCACCGGCGCTCCGCATCGCGAGCTGCCAGGCTCTCGCCGATGTGGGGAAGCGCGAAGACGTCGACCGGCTCCGCCGACTCGTTCGCGACCCGCTCTTCCCGCCGTATCTGCGTGATCGCGTCGGCATGCTGCTCGCGATCCTCGGCGACACCTACGCGGTCGATCGAGAGCTCGACCGGCTTCAGGGCCAGCTCGCCGCGATCGACAAGACCGATCGCTTCTACATTCCGACGAATCTCCGTCTCGCCGAGCTTTTTTACCAGATGCGACGCTACCCCAGTGCCGTCGCGGCGTACGACCGCATCCTCGAGGTCTATCTCGAGTACTACACGCAGGCGACGAAGAATCCGCGTGTGAGCGAGGAGCAGAAGCGAGCGCTGGCCTCCGAGTTCGCGCTTCAGTACTACAACGCCGCCTGCTCCCAGACTCTGAGCGGCGATCTCGAGCGGGCGAAGTCATCGCTGCGCGAGTGCGTCCAGCTCGACGCGACGCACTACGCGCACATCGAGATCGACGGCGATTTCAGCAAGCTGCGGGCGTCGGGCGGCTACGCGGAGTTTCGTCGGAAGCTGAGCGAACTCCTCCCGAAGGGCGACTTCTGAGCGGGCGTCGAAGCCGAGCGGGAGGCGCAGCAGGTCACCCCTTCGGTGAACGAAAGCGGATCGTCGCATCCCAGACATCCGTGTGGGCGACCTCGACCTCGACTTCCTCCCCTTCGGCCGGGGATCCCGAGAGAAGCGCCGGTGCGCGAAAACCGAACTCGACGAGCTCGACGATCGCGTCGCGCTCGCGGACTTCGAGCACGCAGGCGGCAAATCGGTCGCCGCGTCGGTTCGCGAAGTACTTCGTGAGCCAGTAGCGGATGCGCTGCGGCTCGAGGCGCGACAGCTCCTTCGCACGCGCCTGAACCTCGACGAGGAGCCGGGCGAGCTCCGACTCGCTGTAGAGCGCGCCGCCGAAGCGGAACGCGTGCATCACTTGGCGCTGAACGACGAGGTCGATGTACCGCCGGATCGGTGAGGAGACCTGCGAGTAGGCCTCTACGCCGAGTAGGGCGTGACGGAGCGGCGTCGTGCCGAACTGGGACGGTCGAATGTGGCGGAAGAGCGTGTAGCGCTCGTGGGCCGACGCCACGGCGGTCACCGGCGGAAGATCCCCGACTTCCTGGTGGCGATAGATGGACGGCAGTCCATGCGTCCGCGAGTGCTCTGCCACGGCCGCGTTGTAGAGGACCATCGCCTCGCTGACGAGATGGTTTGCCGCGGTCGCTGTCGGGCGAGTCCGAATGTCGACCCCGCCGCTCTCGTCTACGACGATGTCGAGCTCGGGTCGATCGATGTGGACCGCGCCCGCATCTTGGCGAGCGCGGCGAAACGCGCCGAGGAGGCGCGCGAGTGTACGAATCGACTCAGCGAGCGGGACATCGCGGCCTTCGAGTGCGGCGTCCACCTCATCGTACGTGAGGCGACTCCGGCTCGCGATCCGACTCGGAACGAGCTCGCTCGAGCGTCGTTCCCCTTCCGGCCCCACGCGAACGAGCAGGCTGAGCGCGGGCCGCACCTCGCCTTCGAGAAGGCTCCCGGCTCCGGCCGAAATCTCCGGCGGAAGCATCGGGACGCGTCGATCCGGAAAGTAGAGGGAGAGCAGCCGCTCGCGCGCGACGCGATCGAGCGGATCCCCCTTCTTGACGAGCGCGGAAAGATCGGTGACGTGGATTCCAATGCGGTAGCCGTCGGACTCTCTTTCGAGGGAAATCGCATCGTCGATATCCGTGGTCTCGGCACTGTCGACGGTAAACACCTCGAGCGCGGTGAGGTCGCGCCGCTCGAGCGGTCCCGATTCCGGGCGGGCGATCACTTCGCTCGCGGTCGCGAGGACGTCGGCGCTGAATTCGATGGGGACTTCGACGCGGCGGAGCTCGAGGTCTTCATCCCGATCGAGCACCCTGCGCCTCACCAAGAGATCGAAGGCGGAGCGACGCGCGTCACCGCTCACCCCGACTCGTTTGAGCAGCGTCTTCGCCCACG
The DNA here is from genome assembly GCA_965223845.1 of Planctomycetota bacterium. Taxonomy (GTDB): domain Bacteria; phylum Planctomycetota; class UBA8108; order UBA8108; family SXIK01; genus CBDCXR01. The sequence goes on from CBDCXR010000004.1 coordinate 3,452,337, forward strand.
TCGCGTGCACGCACTCGTCCGCTTCCGCCGTGAACGCGACGAGCCGCTCGCGCCACGATGCCTGGCGCGACGTCCACTCGGGTTCCGTCCCCTCGGTCAACCACGCCTCGAACGCCTCTTCCTCGCGTGCGGCTTCGAGCTGACGCTCGCGCCGTTCCTTCGCGGCGGCAACCTCCTCGGGCGTTCGTACTGCGTACTGGCCGTCCTTCACATCGAAGTGAACGCAATCGTCCGACTCGAGGTGCCAGAGGAGCGCGGCTCGACTCGTCGACGATGTATCGGGCGCCTCGTACAGCTCGGCGAGCGACGCGAAGGAAGACTCGCCCCACTCGCCGCTCACGAGCTCCCAGAGCTCCTCGAGATCGAGAGTCGCCGCGCGCTCGGTCACGAGCGCGGCGTAGCGGTTGAGCTCCGCCTGCGTGTTCGCGATCTCTCCGGTGGCGAGGAGGATGTTCTCCACCGGCACGGTGAACGCGCGATCCTTAACCGTCGCGACCTTCGCCTTCCCCGACGACGTACCGAGAAAGAACCCGACGCGAAGCCCTTTTCGATAACGAAAGACGACGATTTCCTTTTCGCGCACGTGCTCGGCGGCCGAGTGTCCGTTCAGGGGACGACGACCTCTCCTTCCCGCGCGGTCAACTCGGAGAAGAGTGCGGAGAGACGTTTCGTCATCGGCCCCACTTCGCCGTCTCCGATCGCTCGACCGTCAACCTGCGTCACCGCGGCGAGCTCGCCCATGGTTCCCGTGCAGAACATCTCGTCGGCGCGGTAGACCTCGGCGAGAGTGAGGTCCCGCTCGGCGCTCGGAATCGAGTGTTCCGCGCACAGGTCGAGCACCGTCGCACGGGTGATCCCCTCGGGGCAAGCCACGAGTCGACTCGTCTCGACGCGTCCCTGCTGAACGATGAACACGTGGGTCGCATTCGTCTCGGCGACGAATCCGCGCTGATCGAGCATGAGCGCATCGTCGGCGCCGGCGACGTTGGCTTCGATCTTCGCGAGGATCGACTGGATGAGATTGTTGTGATGGATCTTGGGATCGAGGGCATCCGGGGGAAACCGCCGAACACTGCTCGTGACGAGGGAGAGTCCGCCCTTCTCGTAGACCGGCGGCTTGAATTCGGCGAGAACGATCAAGGTCGGACCGGACTGATTGAGTCGCGGATCCATTCCCGACGTCAGCTTGACCCCGCGCGAAAGCGTGAGGCGGATGTGGACGCCGTCGCGCATCTGATTCGCGGCGAGCGTCCGTCGAATCTCTTCGGTGATTTGCTCGTGTGATGGAATCTCCGCAAACGCGAGGGCGAGAGCCGAGTGCCGAAGTCGATCGAGATGCTCGCGAAGCTTGAAGATCCTCCCCTCGTAGACCCGGAGGCCTTCCCACACGCCGTCGCCGCCCTGGACGAGCGAGTCGAAAGGACTCACTCCGGCTTCGTCGCGGTGGACGAGCTTGCCGTTGATGTTGATGAGAAGGTCGCGGTTCTTTTCGCTGAATTGTTGAAGCATGAAGTGATCCTTGTCGCGCGTCCGAGGCGAGACCGCGACCCAGACGGCAGCAGCGAAGCTCGGTCGACCGGGCCCGAGAGCCTATCGACCCCAACTCGAACCGATCGCCCCGCTCGTCAAGCGGCGCGGATGCGGTGCGCGTAGAGGGAGCGGTAGTATGGCTCCGACTCCTCGAGAAGGGAATGGAGGTGAGCGGACAGCTCGCCGGTGCGCCGTCGATACGGCTGAAATCCCGTCGTCTTCTCCACCGAATCGTACCAGTGCTTCGCCCAAACGCCATCGCTCGGACGTGAGCCGGGGGGCCAGGACAGCATCTTCTCGGTGAACTCGACGCCGAGCTCCCGGCACAGCGCCGCGAGTACGCCGGGAGGGTCCTCGAGGAGATCTCGCGCGTCGACGACGGGCGGAATGCGACCGCTGCGCCTGCGCTCACCCTCGAAGATCTCAACCTGCTGCGGCAGGCCCGTGTCCTCGAGCCGCGGCTCCGGCGTGATCTTGTCGAGCGATAGGAGCATCTCGAACGGCGAACGAATCAGAAAACAGTGCGTCAGCGAATCGAGCCACTCGCGCCCCATCTCCGGGAGCAGATGGTGCGCCATGTGCTTCTGATAGTAGATCGGCTGACCGGCGGGAACGTCTCCCGTCAGGGCCGCGACGACCCGCCGCCAGTCGCTCTCCTGGCTCGCGATGACTTCCTCGGCGCCGGGGTGAGGCAAACCGGTCGCACGGAGGTAGTGCGAGTAGAGCGGCTCGTCGCAAACGGCGGTATCTCCACGGTTCTCCCAGGCGCGGAGGAGCGCCGTCGACACGTTGCGCGGTCCAGACCACATCGCTATGCGGAGCGGGCCGGTTCGCCGCTCGCTCCGGTCCGTCGCGGTCGCCTCAGTTTCCATCGGGGGATTCGATCCTCTCGTCGCGGCCCGGATCGGACCCGTCGCCCGCCTTCGGTTCCTCGCCCCGGGGTCCACGCCCCGACGCCGACTTCGCTCGTTCCTGTTTACGCCGGAACCGTTCGAGCTCCTCGTCCGTGACCTTGGGGACATTCTTTGCGCCGGGTGTGGGGTGCTTCCAAACGCGAAAACTCTTCGTACCGTCCTGAGTTCGTCCCCACGACTGTCCGGCCCGCGCACCACGGAACGCAACCGAGTCCACCGGGAGGAGCCCCTCCTCCATGCGCGTAAAGAGTCCGAGGAACTCGCCCGAGTTGCTCAGCGAAAAGCTCGTGTGACGCTCCCCGTCGCGATCGTCGGCGTAAAAGATCGTGTAGCCGTTCGCCGGGACGATCGTCCCGGTGGGAATCCGCCACTTCGACGGTAAACGCTTCCGATCGGAGAGGAACATCCCGCCCACGTCGACGGGTTGTTCGGAGCGGTTGTAAAGTTCGATGAACTCGCGCTGCCCGGTGTCCCGGCGCGGGCGAGGCAAGACTTCGTTGATGCGGACGTCCGGCACGACGGGAAGCGCGAAGGTGAGGCGCGGGGCGACGAGCGGAAAGGTTCTCTCGAGGCCGTCGTCCGTGGTCAAGCGATAGTAGTAGTCCGTTCGTGGCCGGTTCGGCGCGCCGGCGAGATGGGTCACGTAGCGATGGAGCTTTTCGTCCCACGCGAGCGGCGCGGACTCGAACGCTCCGTCTCCGGACGGACGATAGAGCACCTCGACGCGCTCGACGACTCCGGCACCACTCGGCTCCGTTCGCGGCAGAATCGACAAAGTCAGCGCGCCCTCCTTTGCCTTCTCGACACTGTGACGGAAAGAGAGCGGTGGCGGGAGCAGCCCGACCTCGGCGTTCGGCTCGCCGGGAGTGACTCGGTCGAAGTCGAGCCAGTCTCCGGTCGTGCGACTGCGGCCGTACGATCGACGCGCCGTCGAACGGCCGTAGTACACGGCGTCGACGAGGCGGAACGCGGAGTCTCCGGCGCGGCGAAAAAGGAACAAAGCTCCGCCGTCCCGAGAGAGCTCGAGTCGAGCTGGATCGATGTCCAATCGGAACAAGCCTGCGGGAGGGATCGCACCGACCAGCGGCACGCGCGCTGGATCCGCCGGATCATTCGTGAGGAAAAAACCTTCGAGCGTCGTGCCCTCGCCGCGGTTCGACAGCTCGACCCACGGCGCACCCGAGCTCGGCGCCGCGACGATTTCGTTGAGGAGGACGGCTGACTCGTCCGCCCGCAGCTCGCGCGCCGCGAGCTTCACGAGCTGCGTCCAGCGCCGGTAGCGCGCCTTGAGCCGCGCGGGGATCGCCTTCGCTGCGGAGAAGCGCGGCCGGCCGACATCGACATCGACGACCGGCCCGATCCGAGCCCAGATCCGATCGACCATCTCGTCGACCGCCTCCGGCGAGAGCTCGCCGCTCACCCGGGCGTCGATGCGCTCGGCGAGGAGGGCCCGCCGGTCCGCGCGGTTGAGGAATCGCGTCTCGAGCACCGACCACGGCTCGTCCGGCGCGTGCGACTGGACCGTGCGACGAAAGAGACTCCGGCGCGCCTCGGCCTCCGTCAGCTCGCGAAGCGGCGCGAAATCAGAGATTCCCCACTCGCCCGTGCGGTGATGCTCGACGAGCCACTCCCAGCGGCGATTCCGCGAATCCTCGAGGAACAGGCGATCGCCGATCGCGCGCGGCTCTCCGCCGAGAAGTGCGGCGAGCGCCCAGCGCTCGACGAACCGATCGAAATAGAGACGGTGGCGAAGGAAGGCGGCGAGTTCTCCCGTCGCGATCGAGTTCAGCTCGTGGACGAACAGCGTCCAAGAAAACAAATTCCCCGGGCTGCCGACCTTCTTCCCGTACGGCTCCCAGTCGAGGTGGAGCGAGTCACCCCGGCGCGGCTGCGTGAGGAGGCCGCTTCGATCTTCTAGGGACGTGCGTTTCCGAAACCGAGTCCCGACTTTTTCGAGGTCGAGGTACACCCCGCGGAACGCACCGTTCACCATGAGCACGACGGGACTCGCTCGCGGAGTCGCGAGCCCTACGGCTTCGCTTGCCGCTCGGGAGAGAAGCTCGCGGAGGAGCGTCTCGTCGCCGGCCTCGGCACTGAGCGTGAATCGCCGTCTTCGCCCGTAGAAGAACCGATTGAACTCGGGGTCGAGAGCGATCTTGAAGCTCTTCTTCCGCTGCCAATTCGAACCGCCGGCGTCGAGCTCGACGAAGACGTGATAGTCGACGCCGAGGTGGCGGAGGACCGCGCGCGCGCGATGCGCCTCGACGCGACGCTCCGAGATGCGCGCGAGCTCCTCCGGGTCGATCTCGAGCGCGTACACCGGAAGGCCGAACTCGTGGGGCGCCCGCGGCTGGACGGCGACCGGCTCGCACCAAGCACTCGGCGCGCCGGCGCGCCCGATGGCGCGGATGCGATACCGATACTCCGTGAAGGCTTCGGCTTCGAGATCGAGGAACTCCCCCGGGGGAACTTCACGTGCGATCGGCTGAAACGTTCCGGTCGACGTCGCGCGCTCGATCTCCCACCCGGTCGCCTCCGGTGCGAGCGGCCAGCGAAGAACGGCGCAGTCGGGCCCAGCCGCAGCGCTGAGGACCGGAACGGGCGGTACGGGTTCCGCCGTGCTCTCGGTGCTCGCGAGCGCAAAGCGCGAAATCCGCGGCGGTCGCCCCTTCCCCACGCGGCGAAACTCGACGTCGAGCCAGCCGTCGTAGACCGCCACCTCGGCGCTCCGGCTGTACCACGCGAAGTCGCCGACCGCGCCCGCGATGTCGATCGGTGATTCGAGCGGCTTCCCCTCGACGCGGACCTCGAACACGCGACGACCGGCGACCGCGACCTCGGTTTCGGCAAATCCGAGCACGAGTCGGTACTTCCCGCGCGGAACACGGACGACGTATTTCTGGATTCCCTCGCGCCAGTAGAGCGGTCCGGCAAGCTCCTCGGTGCGACCGAACACCGCCGCACCTTCTCGCCGGCCGACCCACCCGCCGACGAACCCGTAGCCGCGCTCCGCGGAAAACGGGAGGTCCGCCAGACGCCGCGCGCCGACAAAACTGTCGAGCAACTCCGGAGCGCCCGACGCGGCCGCGGTCCGGCCCGCATCGATCACGACGGGAAGGGAGATCGCCGGCGCCGCCGCGGCGACGGGTCCCGCGAACGTGGCCAAGAGGACGATCGGAATGAGCGACTTCATGCGCAGTGAGCAATCGGCAGCGAGTCAGCCGGCCCGAGGTTCGGCCGTTCCGTACGTAGAAGACACGAGCGGCGAGGAGACACGCGTGACCCGCCGCCGCCAGACAGAAGGCAGAGTATACCAGGCGGCTCGATCTCGCGCGCGAAGAGGGCCGATTGAATCCCGCTCGAGCAGCGCCTTCTCCCACCGAGATCAAGCGGGCTCAGTCGAAGTCTCGATGGCCGTTCTCGACGATCCGCGTTCACGAAGACGACGCGAACGCGCACCACTCTCGCTCGATCTCGATCCGCAGTCGCTCGCTCGGGCCCGCCGCCGCTCCGCGGTCGGAGAGGGCGCACGCCGGCCGAGGCCGCTAAACGCGATCGGCGGACGATCCCGGCGCACTGAGATCCGAGTGTCCACGCACGAAACTGAGCCAGCTCGACTTCGGACGCCCGACGTGGTAGGTGAGCGCGAGATCTGCCGGGGGCTCGGCCGGAGGACGCAGGGTTCGCATCCCCGTCTGCTCGAGCCGGCGATCTGCCTTGCGGGCATTGCACCGCGTGCACGCGGCGACGCAATTCGTCCACGACGAAGGGCCGCCGTGCGATCGCGGAATCACGTGATCGACGGAGAGCTTGTGGCTCGGGAATCGCTTCCCGCAGTATTGGCACGTGTGGCGATCGCGACGGAACAGATTCCGTCGCGAGAACGCGACGCGGGGTCGGGCGTAGCGATGGCCGCTCTTGAGAAGAATGATCTCGGGAACACGGAGCGGCTTCGAGACCGTCTGCACGAATCGCGGGCGATCGATGGCGAGTCGCGCCCACGCCGCGAAGTCGTACGTCGCGAAGTCGTCACCGATGCAGCGGGCTAGATCCTTGTAGACGAGCACGAGCGCGCGGCGAACGCTGCACACGCGCACCGGGAGCCAGCTACGATTGAGCACGAGGGTCGGCTCGCTGAGCACCGAACAATCGATGATTCTTGGGCGGTCCACTGAACGGTATTCTCCGTGGCACACCACCGCCACCGAGGGGAATCGGCACGTATCGGTCGATACGAGCCGCCCTCCGGACTCTTCGCGGCGCGAGCGCGCCCTCGGGGCTCTTCGCGACACGAACGCGATGGTGCGACCTCTCGACGCGCAGCGTAGCCACCCGATCGGCCTCCGAAGCGGTTTGTTCGGATTGCGCCCGATCTGAGCTGAGGCGAGGACCAGTCCGGCTGCGAGGTCGACGGAGCCGTCGAACCGTGCCGAATGGGCGCACCGCGTTCGGAGGCGCTACACTCTTACGAGCGTCTCGTACCCGTCCGGTTCTCGTTCCAACTCCGACGGAAGGTCTTCGATGGCAGAGCGGAACGAACCACCTTGGCGAGGCAGTCAGACGCTACGCGTACCTGGTTATTCTTGCTTTCGCTCGCGAGCCGGGCAAGCAAAACGTCGAAGCCGAGCGTCGCGACAAAGCACCAAAGCGGAGCGGCGGCACACGAACGGCGGACGTGATGCGTCGAGTCGAACACCGTGTTCTCGGCTCGAACCGAATTCGCTCGCTTTTTCCCTGCCTTTCTCCTAAGAGGCTGTGTCAACGTGCTCCACTCGGCCGACGTCCGAGCGAGAGACTCCCGCGAGGGAAAGCTTCCCGGCGACCGAATCCGGTGTCGCGGACGAGACGAAACTCGTCCGCTCGAGGGTAGCGCCCTGTTCAGCCGACCGCTTCGCGATGCCCTCTGAATTCTCCTCCTCTACTCTTCATGCGCCGCACGATCCGAGGCCGCCCTCGGCGGTGCGCCGCGGCGCGGTCCCTCGCCCGGTCTTCCTCGGCGGACTGATCTCCGCGCTCCTCTGCGCGCTCGTCTTCGACCTCGATCAGTACGACGCCGTTGCGTGGGCGGCGCTCCTTCCGCTTCTCGTCTCGCTCGACCGAAACGTTCACCGACCGGCGCGACGCTTCCTTCACGGGGCGAGCTTCGGACTCTTCCTCGCGCTCTGGCACCAAGGTTGGTTCTTCCGGGCGCTCTCCGGCGGGAGCTCCGATCCCGCGGCATCCTCACAGGTCGAGGCCGCGCTGGGCGCCGCGCTCTACTGGAGCGCAGCCAGCGCGTTCTACGGTGCGCTCGGACTCGCGGTCGGCCCGATCCTTCGCTGGCGGAGCACCGTCGCCGTTCTCGTCTCCATCCCGACGCTTTGGTGGGGCCTCGAGGTCGCACGTGCGGAGATCGTCTCGTCCGGTATGTCTGCGATCGCCGACTGGGTCTCGCTCGGGTACGCGATCGGTCGAGGACACGGCGGGGCGCAGATCGCCGCAGTCGTCGGCGTTCACGGCCTCAGTGCCGCGCTCGTCCTGTGCTCGACGGCGCTTCTCCTTGCGCTCCGCTCGCGGCGGGCGATGACTCAGGCCCTCTACTGCGCCGTCGCGCTCAGCGTCGCCGTCGGAGTCGAAGTCGGGGGCCGCGTCTCCCTCATGCGGGCCGAGGAAAACACGGCGATCCGAGCCGATGTGGGCATCGTGTCGCAGACGTCGACGACCGCGGCCTTTCTCCTCGAGTTCGCGAACGCAGTCGCAGCGAGCACCCCCGAGCTGATCCTCTGGCCACAGGTCGTTCTCGAGGATCTCGAGTCCGCGAATGTCGACCCGGTCGCGGGCGGTGACGCGAGAGTACGCATCGATGTCGAGGGATTCCTCGCGCAGCTCGCTTCGGCGTGGACGAACGAAGCTCCCGAACGCGGCGATCGCCCCGGTCGAGTGCTTCTCACGGGAGACGGCCGCCTGATCGCGAGCTATCGTTCTCCCCCGGCAGGGGATTCCGATCCGGCGCCGCCGGACGCTTCGTCCGCGCCGCAAGACGCCGACGTCTACGCCGCGGCGAACGGCACGTTTTCGCTCGGCGACGGCACGGAGTTCTGCACGGCGAAGAGCGCGCGCGAGCGAACGAAGCGCGGGGCGCAGCTCCTCGTCGGCGCGGGCCCGACGTCCCCCGCGTGGGGACGTCGCGGCCATCGCCAGTGGACGAACGCGCTCTCGTATCGCGCGATCGAGAACCGGCGTTGGCTCAGCTTCGTGAGTCCGACGGGAGGTGGAGTCGTCGACGCGTACGGAAACGTGGCGCTCGATCTCCCCTACGGCTTCGACAGCGCCGCGGTCGAAACCATCGCGTTCCGATCGAGCACGAGCTTTTACACGCGGCACGGCGCGACGCTCGAGGCCGCCGTCCGCGGAGGCGCGGCCGTCGTCGTCCTCATCGCGATCGTCTCCGCGTGGCGTCGAAGGCGAGCCGCGCCGGCGGAAGGCTAAGACCGAATCGATCTTCGTCGAACGCCATTCCGGCGGGCCGCCCGGCCGTCACGGCGGCGCTTCTTCTCGCTACCGCCAGTGATCGGGTCGATCCTCCGGACGAGCCTCCGGACTCTCGCGCAGCCGGCGCTCGAAGTCCGCGAGCGCGTCGGTCTTTTCGCTCGATTCTTCCGCCACGCGCCGGTCGAACGCGTCCGTGTCGGGGGCGCGCAGCGCCTCGGCGAACGGATCGAACTCGATCTTCGACGCGTGCACACTGCCGTCCTCCAGACGAAGCTCGAGATACGTCCCCTCTCCCCAATCGAGTTGATCGAGCATCGCCTGCGGAATCTTCACCGCTCCGCTCTCGTCAATTCGTACACGCTTACCGTCGGTCATGCCTCGCCTCACTGAACTCTACCTTCCGTGATCGAGAGAAACGCATCCTCGAGTCGGACGTTCTGTCGCGCGAGGTACGTCAGCGTGTGATCCTCGGCCACGAGGAGACGCGCGATGACTCCTTCGTCGACTCCGGCCCGGAGGTGGACGAAGATCGACTCGCCTTCGACGTCCGCGGACTCGATGTCATCGGAGCCGCGGAGGACCTCGGCCGCTTCCTCGTGGCGTCGCGATACCCGCACCTCGTACGGCACCGTGCTCTGGAGCTGGTCGAGAGCCGTCGCCATGTCGCCCGCGTAGAGGAGCTTTCCCTGCTCGATGATCCCGATCTGATCGCAGAGCTGCTCGAGGTCGGCGAGGATGTGGGAAGAGACGATGATCGTTTTGCCCATGTTCGCGAGCTCGCGGAGGAGCTCACGGATCTCTACGCGAGCACGCGGATCGAGCCCCGAGGCGGGCTCGTCGAGCAGAAGGACCTTCGGGTCGTGAATGAGCGAGCGCGCGAGCCCGAGCCGCTGCTGCATTCCCCGGGAGAGCGAAGTGACGAGCGTGCGCCGCTTGTCTCCGAGATCCGTGAGCGCGAGCAGATCGTCGATCAGCGTGCGGCGCTTTTCGGGCGCTATGCGATACGTCGCGCCGAAGAAGTCGAGGTACTCCTCGGTGGTGAGACCGTGGTAGACGCCGAGAAAATCGGGCATGTAGCCGATCGTGCGCCGGACCGCTCGCGGATGGACCGCCGCGGCGTGCCCCCCGACCCGGATTCGCCCCGCATCGGGACGCAGAAGCGTCGCGATGAGCTTCAGCGTCGTCGTCTTCCCCGCGCCGTTCGGCCCGATGAAGCCAAAAATCTCGCCGGGGTAGATCTCGAAGTCGATGTTGTCGACGGCGACGAGGTCGCCGAAGCGCTTGGTGACGCCGTCGATCGAGACGATGGGCTCTTCGTTGTCGCGCCTTCGCGCTGTTTGTTCCGCCATGGCAATTCGAGTTCGTAGGTCCTATCCGCTAGCTCTCTCGTTCACTTGTCGACGCGCAGACCACGGAGGTCGAGCTCGCGGCCGCGGCGGCGAGCACCGTGGTTCCCGGTGCCGTTTCTAGGGTTCCTCCACCAACGCGGCGCCGATTTCGAGAGAGCTCCTGACGACCGTGATGCCTTGCGGCACGGGCGAGCGCTCGCGCACCCGGAGCGTAGGCCACGGCTCGGCGATCACCGCCGCTACGTAGCGCGCTCGAGAGCCACGCGAACGCGGGTCTTCGTAGTAGCGACTCGCATCCCATCGCGCCACGCTTCGTGCGCGGACCCCTCCCGCGGCGCTCCACGCACCGGCCTCGAGCCGCGTCGGCTCGCCCGCGAGCGAAAGCTCGAGGACTCCACCGGCGAGCTGGCGAACGTCGTCGGGTGGGAATTCGTAGACGTCGCCGTCCACGACGACGAACCAGAGGATCGGGTCACGCGAGAGATTCGCCGCGACCTGGACCCGCGCGAGCGCTCCGCTCGCGTCGGGGACGATGCGAGCGTTCGTCAACATGCGCTCGGGACGCCACTCGACGCGATAACGATGGTGCGACCAAATGTACATCTTCTGCCGCAGCGCGCCGGGAGCGACATCGTCGTCGTAGGTGACGGTTCCCGTTTCCCGCGACGGCGGCCAGACGAATCCCGATTCGACTTCGGGAAAAAGCGTCCACTCGTGATTCGCATCCGAGTAGACCGCGGCGATGCTCGTACCGAGGACGCCGCCGGGGGCGGTCGAGACGTGGTCGATCCACGTCGCCTCGCGGTACTCCACCGCGCCGATACGCCCGCGCCCGAGAGCCCACGCCGCGACGCTGAAGAGAATCACCGCCGCGGGGAACGTCACCCAAGTGAGACGCGGCCGCCCCAGGCGCCGGACGAGCCAAAGGTCGAATGGCGCGATCACGAAGAGATACACCGCAAGGAACACCATGAACCATCCGACGGAGGTACGTTGTTTTTCCCCCGACGTGACGTAACGCGTCGGGTCGGCAGAGGACGACGGCGCGTGCGCCCGGAACACGGAACCGAAATCACGGGGCGCGAGGAGCTCGGTGAGCACGCGCGTCCGCTGCGGCCACCGCTTGTCTCGCGGCAGAGACGCCGGATCGAATCCGAACACGAACACCTCGCCGGCTCCCTCCGGTCGGCGGAAAAGAAGCGCCGGGAATTCGTCCTCGCCTTCGCCGCCGCCTCCCGCGGGCGGAAACACTCGCTCGAAGCCGGCTGGGGGCGCCGCCACCGTGAGTCCATCTTCGCTCCTCGCGGGCTTCGACAGATCCACCTTCGGTCCGTCGAGGGCTTCGGTGAGATACGCGAGGAGACGCGGCTCCTGTCGAGATCCGCTCACGCGGAGCGGACCGAGGGGGTGATCGGGCGGAAGGATCGCGGGTGCGCTGCCCTCGAGCGCCGGAATGAAGAGCGCGCCTCCCCGTCGCACCCAAGTTGCGAGCGCACGGAGCGAACGTCCTTGGAGTTGCTCCCACGCTCTCGGGTAGATGACGATCCCATCGAGCCCGTCGAATCCGAGCGGTGAGTCCGGAACATCCATGAATCCGAGGCTCGGCATGGTCGCCTGGGGGAACTCGAGCGACGGCCCGCCGACCACCGGAACGAAAAAGCGCCGCGGCGTCTCGTACGTCATCAGATCGCCGGTGTGAATCTGTTCGCCGCCGGCGTAAATCTCGAGCCGCGGAAACCGACTGGGGAGCACATCGGTGAACGGCTCGGTGTAGAGAAACACCTGCTTTTTCGTTTGCCGCGGCAGCTCGACGCGCCGGCGCACACTCGGTGTGCCGATGATCCGAAGCTCGACCTCGCGGTCCGTCCCGTCCCCTTCGAGCGTAATCTTGACGGGCGTCAGCGCCTCGCCTCGCGCGATGCGGTTGAAGCCGTGCTGGATCTCGAACGAGATGTCCGCTCGGAGCGGCGCGAGGGCGAGACAAGTCCACACCAGCACCCCGATCGCCGCCGCGAATCGCGCCTTACGCCCTCCGCCGAGTTGCCGACGATCGCCCCTCCGCTCGGTCCGCATCGACTGAAAGCCCGCCTTAGAAAATCGTACGATGAAGTGCTTAGCCGCCGTCGTCCGCGACGCTTCGGTCGGCACGTCCCCTCGGGGCAATCCGTGAACTAGGATCGCGGTGGGCGTCCAGATTCTACCGTCGCCCCTCGGGGAAGGTGAGCCCGTTTCGGACACGTCGACCACGAGACGCACGAGCCGGACGACCGAACACTAGCCGCGAGACCATCGTTGACGGCAGTGAATCGCGAGCCGTAGCATCCAAATTAGACGCAATTCCTCGGGTCTTCTCGCGCGCGAGAGGATCCGGCTGAGGTCTACGGAAAGGGGGATTCCATGCCTAGATCAACTCACGCCGCCGCGAGTCTCGCGCTTCTCGCCGCGCTCGCCCTCGGCTCCATTGCCGAAGCGCAGGTCGGACCGTTCCAGCGGGGCGATGCCAACGCCGACGGAAGCGTCAATATCGCCGACCCGCTCTACGTGTTAGGTGCGCTGTTCGAAAGCGGAAGATCGATCTCCTGTAACGTCGCTGCCGACGCCAACGACGACGATCGCGTCGACGTCTCCGACGCGGTCTACGAGCTGAACTTTCTCTTCGCCGACGGCCGGCCGATTCCGCCGCCGGAGAGCTGCGATTTCGATCCGACTCCGGGAAAGCTCGGCTGCGTGATCTACGCGCCGTGCATCGCGACCCAGCCCCCCGAGCCCGGTCAGATCTACTTCGAGACGCCGAGCGCTGGCGGCGCGTTCTTCCGCGGCGGGTTTTTCGGCGCCGACGACGCGGTCGATGCACCCGCGGCCGGCGGAGCCCCCCCACCCGCGCCGGCGCCGGCCGAGGCGGACACGACAGAGTCCGAGCCGGAGCGGACGATCGAAGAGGCCGACCTCTACCGGATCGACGGCGAACACCTCTACGCGCTCAATCGCTACCGCGGGCTTCAGATCCTCGACATCTCCGACCGCGACGACCCGCAGCTGCTCGGCAGCGCGCCGATCTACGGCCATCCCCGCGAGATGTACGTCCGCGGTACGACCGCGTACGTGATCGTGAGCGACTACTTCGACTACTGGCGCGCGGAGGATGCCCTCACCACGCCCCGCGGCTTTTACGGCAGCCAACTTCGCGTCGTCGACGTCTCGGACGTCACGGCGCCCGAGGTCATCGGCGCGATCGATCTGCGCGGCGATCTCAGCGACTCGCGCATCGTCGGCGACGTCATGTACCTGGTTTCGAATCGCTTCCCGTGGTACGGCGGCTACGGCACGGACGACACCGAGGACAAGACGGAGATCATCTCTGTCAGCATCGGTGACCCGTCGAGCATCGCCGTCATCGACACGCAGGACTTCCCCCGCAACGGCTGGGCTCACCACATCGAGGTCACCGCCGACACGATCTACCTCGCGGCGTCGCAGTGGGATCAGACGAGTCGGCGCTATCGCTCGACGGTCCGTCTGATCGACATCCGCGACGCGAGTGGGATCATTCACGTCGGCGGAGAGGTCGACGTTCCCGGACTGGTCCCGGATCGCTGGTCGATGAACGAGTACGACGGCGTCCTCCGCGTCGCCTCGACCGAGTCCTGGGGGAACGGCGACGTCTACCTGAACACCTACGCGGTGTCGGATCGGGACCGACCGACCCACCTCGGAGGCTACACGCTCAAGATCAACGAGCGCCTCACGGCGGCTCGTTTCGACGGCTCGCGCGGCTATCTCGTCACCTACCGAAACATCGATCCGCTCTTCGTCTTCGACCTGACCGACGCATCGGAACCGCGTCTCCTCGGCGAGCTCGAGATGACCGGTTGGCTCGACTTCATGGTCCCGCTCGGCGACCGGATCGTCGCACTCGGCCACGAGGATCTCGTCGACGAAGAGACGGGGCGCCGCGAGATCTCGCTCGCGGTCTCGCTCGTCGACGTGTCCGATCTCACGAAGCCCACCCTGCTGTCGCGGGTCACGCTCGACGAGCTCTGGGCGTGGGTACCGGGCGACCGCGACGACTTCGCGAAGGTCTTTAAGACGCTCGCGGCTCAGGGCCTGATCCTCTTTCCGTTCCGCGGCTGGAACCGCGAGACCTACTCGCACTCCGGTGGCGTCCAGCTCATCGACCTCGGTCGCGACGAGCTCACGAAGCGCGGTCTGATCACCGGGGGAGGCGACGTCCAGCGGGCCATCCCGCACGAGGAGACGACCGTCTTTACCCTTTCGCACGAAATGTTCCAGGTCGTCGACATCACCGACCGCGACGAACCGGAACTCCTCGGCAGCGTCGAGCTCGCGCGCAACGTCCAGGAGCTCTACGTGCTCGCTGACGGCGAGCACACAGTGCAGCTCGTCGGCAACTGGTACCTCGGCGACACACGGCTGATCGTGACGACGGTCGACGAGCCGAACGCTACCGAGCCGCTCGCCTCCTTGAAGCTCCCCGCCCCGTACGGTCGTCTGTTCGTCTCGGGCGACTTCGTGTACGTCGCAAGCGTGCGCAACGACCTCGTCGGCGACGGTCACGAGCCGCGCACACACGTGCAGGTGGTCGACGTGAGCGATCCGCTCGCGCCGCGGCTCCGCGGCGGCGTCACGCTTCCCGAATCGATCTGGCTCGGGTTCCGCGATTGGTATTGGGGCGGCGGCGACGAGGTCGTCCTCGCCGGTGAGTCGACGCTCGTCTTCCATCGCTTCGAATACGCGTGGTGGGGACCGTGCTTCGCGTGCGATTTCATCGGTCCCGTCGCACCGTCGACGACGAGCCACCGGATGCACGTCGTCGATCTCAGCGACCCGGACGCACCCGAAGTGGCGTCGACGATCCGCCTCGACGACGTCCACTGGGCGTGGGGACTCCGCGCGAATGGAAACGAGATCTTCCTCACGAGCTCCGTCTCCTTTGCGCGGGTCGATCTCTGGTTCGATCGCTTTCTCCTCCACCGCTTCGACTTGACCGATCCTTCCGATCCGGTGGAGCACGCTCCCGTCAACATTCCCGGGCAACTCGTCGGCATCGATTCGGATGGGCGGACGATCCACACGCTCGAGTCGCGCTGGCTGTCCATCGAGGCGCGGAATGAGGAGCGACTCCACAGCCTCCGGCTCGAAGGCGAGAACGCGGTGCTCCTCGGGTCCGTCGTTCTCCCCGGGACGTCGACCGGCGTCGTCGTCCGCGACGAGGCCGCGTTCGTCGCGACGACACGCAACTCTCAGATCGACGGCCGGTGGCGCGGAATCGCGGAACTGAACACCGTCGACCTGGGCGACCCGTCACGGCCCGAGATCGCCGCGACCGTGGAGCTGCCGGCCTACTGGGCGTTCTTGCGTGACGTCGTCGGCGATCACGCGTTCATCGGCATCCAGTCGGGAATCCTCACGTACGACGTGAGCGACATCGAGATGCCGGACTTTCGCGGCTTCTTCCGCACGGAGTGGTCGGAGAGCATCGTCGTCCACGACGGCAAGGCCTATCTGCCCACCGGGTTCTACGGGGTCCGAGTGCTCGATCTCGCGAGTGGAGGCGAATGACGCGCTCAGCTCGCGCGAGCGCGTTTTAGTCGCAGGAAGAACGACGTGCCCTCGGCGGTGTCCTCGAGGACGAGATCGCCGCCGAGGCTGCGAGCGATCTTTCGGCAGAGGCTGAGCCCGAGTCCGACTCCCGCCGCCGTCGAGGTCCGATCGCGGTCTGCTTCGGTGAACGGCCGGAACAGCCGCGACCGCACCGCGGTCGCGATGCCGGGACCGTGATCGCGCACGCGCACGCCACCGGCGGCGATCTCGATGTGGATTCGGGGATCCTCGCTTGCTCGCGCGTACTTCGCGGCGTTGTCGACGAGGTTGAAGAGAATCTGTTCGACCCCCACCGCGTCCGCCCAAACGCGGACATCATCCGCGCCGAGGTCGAGCTCGAGCTCGAGGTCGGCTTCCGCGGCGCGATCGCGCAGACGCTCGGCGACGCGCTCGACGAGAGACGCCAGCGAGTGGATTTCGATTCCGCGCGGATGGGTTCCGCGCTCGAGACGCGCGTACGAGAGAACGTTTTCGACGAGCTGCGCCAAGCGGTCGGATTCCGTCTGCATCTTCTCGACGTACTGCTGCTTTTTTGCGGGATCGCGAACCATTCCGCGCGCGAGCATCTCGGAATACATCCGGAGCGTCGTGAGCGGAGTGCGCAGCTCGTGTGTGACCGCGGAGACGAAAGCCGCGCGGCGTTCGCTCAGGGCGAGCACCGCTTTGAGGAGGACGGCACACGCGATCGCCGCCAGCGCGAAACAGCCCCACGCGGCGGCGAGCGACGGCCCGGTCGATAAGCTCGGGGCGTCGGGGTCCGTCGGAATCTCCCCGGGGACGAGCACCGCGGGAACGGCCATGAGCTGCCGGTCGAGTCGGTCGGCCGCGAGCGGATCGACCGGCTCGAGCCGCGCCTCGGGAACGAGGTCGACGACGCGAGCAAGGAGGTTTGCCGAGAGCGACGGCCAATCGACCCAGCAGCCCTGAAACCACTCCGCACCAGCGACGGAGACACGCCGGACGAGCAGCAGATCGTCCTCGATCCAGAGACCGTGGAGCGGCCCCTCGATCGCATCGCGCCGCGGTCCGGGAACGAGCTGGCTCGCGACGAGATTCGTCACATCGTTCACTCGGTTGGCGTAGAGACGGCGCGAGATGCTCTCGACGCTGCTCCGAGCACTCTGTTTCAACCGCTGCTGCGCCTGCCACTCAGGTGGCGGGGCGGCCCGCGTCGGAGGCCGCGACGGCGCCGGCGCCGAGGACGACGGAAAGTTGTCGAGGAGGAACGGCGCCCAGCGCTGTGACTGAGCGTCCTGCTGCACGAGCTCGTCGGCCTCGAGTCGCGGGAGCGACGCATCGAGCCATTCGACCGTGACGCGACTCTGCAGCTCGGCGAGGTCGCGATCGGCGTCCTCGATCTCCTCGGCGAAGATCCCGTTCTGCCCCGCGAGGCCACGCAAGTCTTCCTCGAGTACACGCGGCGACGACCAGTTGCCGCGGAGATCGACGTCGAAGTGAAGACGCACGAACTTAGGTGGGCTCGCGAGTAGCGGCGAGGGAAGGCGTACGCTATCGGACTCGAGAATCTCGTTCGAGTTCGAATACGCGCGAGGCGCCGCGTAGAACGAACGGTAGACGAAGTAGGGCCGCGAGCTCTCGCGGAGAAAGAGGGGACCCATCTCGGAGTCCATGCGCCACAGCGCGAGACGGATCGCTTCCTCCGCCGCGGCCTGCTCCGCC
The DNA here is from genome assembly GCA_965223845.1 of Planctomycetota bacterium. Taxonomy (GTDB): domain Bacteria; phylum Planctomycetota; class UBA8108; order UBA8108; family SXIK01; genus CBDCXR01. The sequence goes on from CBDCXR010000004.1 coordinate 3,469,903, forward strand.
ATTTCGCGGCGCGCGCGCTCAGCCTCGAGAGAGCGCTGCGTCATCCACGCCATGGGAACGATCGCGACCGCGAGGACGAGGCCGAAGAGCGTCCACGTCCACGCGAGCCGACTCACACCGCGACCTCATCGGCGAGCATGTAGCCGCGTCCGCGCACCGTGACGAGGACCTTCGGGCTCTGGGCGTCGTCGCGCAGCTTCTCGCGCAGTCGAGCGACGTGCATATCGATCGTCCGCGTGGTGACTCCGCGCGCGGCGATGCGCCAAACCTTCTCGAGGAGCTCCTCGCGCGAGACCGCACGCGACGGGTTCCGCGCGAGGTACGCGAGAAGATCTCGCTCGCGCTCGGAGAGGAGCTCGCTCTCGCCATCGGCAAACCGTACCTCGCCGCGCTCGATGTCGACGCGTCCGGAAGGGATGCGGAGCTCCTCCACGCCGACCGGTCGCTCGGCCGAGCGGCGGAGCACCGCCTCGATACGAGCGAGGAGCTCGGTCAGGCTGAACGGCTTGACGACGTAGTCGTCCGCCCCGAGCTTGAGCCCGCGGACACGATCGGACTCGTCGCCGCGGGCGGTGAGCACGATCACGGGAAGCGTCGGTCGCGTCGCGCGAACTTCGCGCAAGATGTCGAGTCCGTCCACCTCGGGCAGCGAAAGATCGAGCAGTACGAGCTCGCAGTCGACGCCGACCGCTGTCTCGAGCGCCTGGCGACCGTTCGCCGCCTCGATGACCGCGTAGCCTTCGAACTCGAGCGCGTCGACGACGCCCTGCCGAATGGCCGCGTCATCTTCTACGACGAGCACTCTCACGCTGGCTTTCGCCATGGACGACACTCCCGGAAAGAGGAACATTCGTCTTACCATCGTCACCGGCTGATCGAAACCGTCGGGCAGCGTCCACGAGCCTTCCCTGCGGCGAGGCCGGAGCTTCGCCCCTCATTCGAGTGTAGGCGAAGAGACGGAATCGCGACGTAACAGCGCGGTAACAAGGAGAACGGGACGACCGGGCGGACAGTTCCTCGGTCAACGCTCCCGCGGGGCGTTGCGCGCCCTCTGCTCGGTCCGAGCGGCGGCAGCTTTTTCCTCGAGCGTCTCGATGAGTGCGGGGACTTCGAGGAGCGAGGTGAGCGAGTACGGATAACGCTCCTCGACCTCGCGAATCCGCTCGATCGCTTCGTCGTAGCGGCGGTTCTCGAGAAGCGAGTCCGCAAACACCGAGCGCGTCGCGCCGAACAGCTCTCCGCGGACCCACATCTCCCACCCGATGGCTGCGGTTCCGACGATCACCAGCGCGGCAGCGACGATCGAGCGCAGGATGCGGTGCCGGATCTCGCGCGTGCGCTCGAGCCTTCCGGACTGCAGATTCTCCACGATCTCCTGTGCCTTCGCGTTGTCGCGATCGAACTGGACGATCTTCTTGAACGCGGTCTCCGCGACGTCGTAGCGCTCGCGCCGGAGCGCCGCCTGCCCGAACTCTTCGAGAACAGCGACGGCCTCGTCGTGCGTTCCGAGCGCGTAGAGCGCGTCGGCGAGCTGCAGGCGAAACTGGGGCCGGTTCGGAAAGATCTTAACGAGCTGAAGAAGATAGTCGCGGACCACCTCCGTCAGACCGAGCTCGCCGAAGTGGGCGACGATGCGCCGCCCGAGCGCAAGGATCTCATCGTGATCGGCGCGCTGGAGGATGCTCGACCAAAGCTTGCCCCACGTGACGAGATCCTTGGGATTGAGCTCGAGCGAGCGCTCGAGATGGCGCACCGCCTCCTCGTTCTCCCCGCTCTCGAGGTAAGAGACGGCGAGCAGCTTGTGGCTCTTGGCCGCCTCTTCCGCGTTTCCCTCTTTCTCGTAGAGGTAGGCGAGCTTTGCGATCACCTCGCGGTTGTTCGGCTCTCTCTCGAGAACACTCCGCAGGCAAGCGATCGCGTCGGCGGGCTGGAGATGCGAGTCCGTTTGCTCGACCGCCTTCGCGCTGTCGAGCGGACGCGCACGCTTTTCTGCAATCAACTCGGCGATCGTGCGGCAGGCTTCGAAGCGCGAATAAGGAACTCGCGCGATCACTTGGCCGAGCGTGAGCGTCCCGTCGAGAAGCGGAGCGACGTGCGCGAGAACTTCGTCCTCTGCGTTTCCTGCAAGCTCGGTTCGCCGCGCAGGCGGGATCACGTAGAGCTCGCTCTCCGACGGCAGGTGCCGCCGGATCTGCTCCCAATCGTCCGCCCGTCGGGCGGCCTCCATGACGAGGCTCGACGGCGCGATTTGAAGTCCGAGCGCCCGGACTTCACGGCTGCCCAGCTCGGAGTCGAGGTCACCCTCCTTGAACGTGAGGGCGCCCTCCCGGAGCGACAGGAGCTCGTAGAGACACTCGCTGACTAGGTAGCGGACGTACTTCTCGTACGCCTCGAACTCGAGCGCGCCGAGATCGTGGAGGATCTGGCCGAAGGTCTTCTTCTTCGCTCGGCGATAGCGCTTGAGCGCGTTCTCGGTGCTGTCGGCGTCGACGATGGCTTTGTCCAGTAGCCAACGCGCGATCGAGAAGCCATCGCTGTCGTGATAGGAAACGATGCTTCCGTCCACGAACTGGACGTAGATCTCACGACTGTCCTCGAGACGGACGGTCAGCGTGCCCGTCTTCTTGTTGGCGAGCAGGTTCTGAAAAACGTCGGAGATCGGTAGCGACGCAATATCGCCCTGAAAGCTCATTTCGTGGTCTCGAGCCGGAGAAGGAAGAACGACCGGCGTCGACTTCGCTGGGAGTCGCGCGCAGAAGTATAGGATGGGGCCGATCCCCCAGCTACCGGACTCCGGACCGTCCGATAGTGTCGGCGCCGGCCGGCTGAGGCGCGACCGATCGGGACTTAACTCATAGCCAACTCCGGCCTTCGATCTGCGTCGGGATCGGCGACGCGCGTTTGGCGGGACGAACTCGGTTAGCTTGATTTCTCACGGAAGCTCCGGCGAGAATACCGCTCGGGTCGGATCGCTTCGCAGGGACGTTGGAACCGGCGGAGCGACCGAATCTTCATGCAGGAGACTTGTCTTGAAAGCCATCGCCGTCCTCCCGGGACAAGCGAATTCGGTACACATGGCCGAGCTCGAGAAGCCGTCCCTCGCCGATGTACCGAACGATCGCGGCGTGCTCGTCGAAGTTCTCCGAGTCGGAGTCGACGGCACCGATAAGGAAATCAACGCCGCGGAATACGGCGACGCTCCGCCGGGGTACGAGTTTCTGGTCATCGGGCACGAGGCGTTTGGGCGCGTGGTCGAAGTCGGGTCGAACGTAACGGAGCTCGCGGTAGGTGACTACGTCTCCCCGACCGTCCGCCGGCCGGGAAAGAGCCTCTACGACGTCATCGGTCACTACGACATGACGACCGACGACACGTACTACGAGCGCGGCATCAACCTCCTCCACGGGTTTCTCACGGAGTACTTCGTCGACGATCCCGAGTACATCGTGCGCGTTCCCGACGAGCTCCGCAGCGTCGGTGTGCTGATGGAGCCGATGAGCGTCGTTCAAAAGGGGATGTACCAGGCCTTCGAGATCCAGCGGCGCCTCCGGGTCTGGAGGCCGCGACGCGTCGCCGTCACGGGGGCGGGCGCGATCGGCCAGCTCACCGCTCTCGTCTGTCGTCTTCGCGGAATGGACGTGACGGTGTTCGCCCGCTCTCCCGCCGCAGACAATCCGAAGGCGAAGCGCGTCGAAGAGATCGGCGCCCGCTACGTCAGCACCGCCGAGCACGACTACCTCGACGCGGCCAAGGAGCTGGGCCCCTTCGACATCGTCTTCGAGGCCACCGGATCGTCGCGGGTCGCGTTCCAGAGCATGGAGATTCTCGCGAAAAACGGCGTCCTCATTCTCACGAGCATCACCGGCGGAAAGAACACGCTCGACATTCCCGCCGACGCGATCAACCTCGACTTCGTCCTCAACAACAAGGTGATGTTCGGTACGGTGAACGCTCACCGAGAGTACTTCGAGATGGGGGCGAAGGACTTCGCACACTCCGAAGCGCAGTACCCGGGCTGGCTCGAAAAGCTCCTGACGAATCCGATCCCCGGACTCGAAGCTTACGGCTCGATGATGCACCAGCTCACGACGGACAAGATGGCGATCAAGGTGTACGTCGAGGTGCAGGGGATCGATTAGCCGGCGCGGAAACGGAAGCGGGCGGAATCGACTCCCTTCGGAACCGATTCCGCCCGCTTGATTTCCGTGCTCGCTCGAACTCTATTTGGGCGTCGTCGAGGTCGCCTTCGCCTTCTTCGCGAACGGCGAGATGGATTCGAGGTAAAAGCCCTGCTCTTTCCAGAGTCCCCAGCCCACTCCGTCCTCGAACGCCCCGGCGAGACCCTTCAGCCCCGCCTTGATCGCAGCGGTGACGGACGGCGGAAGCGATGGTTCGCCCGTTGCCGCGACGGCCATCGTGATCTGTGAGATCAGGTCGTTCGCAAAGGTCTCCGCCTGACTCTCGTCGATGGTTCTCTGGTACTGGTAGAGATTGACCTGACCCGGCGACCGCTTGAGCGCGTCCTTCACGCGCTGCTCGGTCTGCGCCTCTCCCGCGCTCTGCTTGAGTCTCACGAGAACCTTCTGCACGCTCTCCTTCTCCATGCCGAACACGAGGCTCTTGTCGGTGATCGAGAGCGCGATCGGCAGCCCTGCATCCGGAAACGAGAGAACCTCGTAGCCCTGGTAGTTCGAGGGAACGACGGATCCCGGAGCCAACTGAGTCGCCCGCGCGAGGAGGTCACGAAGCGGCTTCGGGCTGTCGAGCCCGAGGAGGAGCGTCATGTCGCCTACCGGGTCGCTCTGCGTGGCGAGACGCGTGCTGAAGAGATCGAGCCGCTTTCCGAGAGATCGCTTGAGGTCTGCGAACTTAACGCCGGTCTGTTGCTCGAACATCGCCTCGAAGTTCCCGCCGCCCTGGAACGAGAGGGCCACGCCCCCGATCTCCTGGAGCGCGCCGAGGATCTTCGAAAAATCGACTCCCACTGCCATGAGCATGTGGACGCCCTGCGGAATATAGGCCGGGAGCTCGGTGCTGAGCGGCGGAGTCTTGAACCAGCCGAGCATGCCGTCGGCGGCGCCGCCGTTGTGGACGAACATCTTCTGCGAGATGCCCTGAGACGGTGACACTTGGATCGCCATCCCGAGGTTGTTCAGGCTCTTCCCGAGGACGAGAGACTGAAACTTCTGCCAAAAGAATCCGTAAAACGTCGCGTTGAGAGCCCCGCCGACCGTCTCCGTGATCGCACGGACGTTGAGGAAGAAAAACAGGTCCCCACCCACTCCGGCGAGGCTGTGCGTCGTCTGAAACCGCGATTCCTCGACGAGTCCACCCGACTTGCCGCCCGCGACGTTTGCCATCACCTCCTGGAGAGACTTCGGGCTGAGGCTGAGAAAGAAACGAGAACCGAGCTGACCGAAGTGGACCGACTTCAGCTCTTGCTCGCCGGCCTCTTTCGGCGGGCTGATCTTCGTGATCGTGCCGCCGTGGAAATCCGACGATTCCACGTTGACCCCTTGCTCGCGACCCTTCGCGAAGAGAGTCGAGAACGCCTCCTCGAACTTCGCCTTCGCCCCGCCGGCATCCACGTACACGAGCGCCGAGACGTCCTCGGACGTCACCGTCGGCTCGAGACCGCTGAGCTGCTCGGTGATCGCTTTCTGCAGGGCCTTGATCGAGCCGACCGTCACCACCACCTCACCTTCGGCGGACATGAGCACGTCGAACGGATCGAATCCGAGCTCGCGCTTCGCTTCGGCGCGTGGTTTCTCGAGAGCGGTCTCGAGGTCCTTCATCGCGGCCTTCACTTCCGCGAGCGTGCCGATCTCACCGAGCGGCGAGGCCTTGAGCTTCGCCGAGAGGCCGGAAATGCTCGGAATCTGGATGACCAAGCACGAGTCGCTCGGAAGCGCCCCGAGGATGGACGGACCACGGACCACGGTTTTCTGTGCGTAAAGACCGCTGGCGCCCAGGAGCGCGACCAAGACACCGGCGATCGCGGAGCGGCGAAGCGCGGGAAACTGCGACATCGTTCTTCAACCTTTCTCGATTCGAGGCGGAGGCACCGAGGGTGCTCGTCCGCCGAACGGTACTTCGCGTACGTAGTTTCGTAACCAGATCCGGCGCGAGGGCGGTGACGTCCACCGCGACGCCGTGTCCCGAGCGTCGGCCGAAGGTTCGCCCTGCCACCCGCGACTCCGATGAGTCGTCCTTCGACCCACCGACTTTCACGTCCCCCCTATTTCTCTCAAATGCTGTGACGCGACGGCCCTGTCAATCCGAGCGATCCGCGCCGGATTCGACCGCGTCCGGTTTCCGCTTCGGCGGCGGCAAGAGGTAACGCACGCCGGTGTTGGGATTGTCCTTGTCGAAGGCGTAGGCCTCGTGATTGCGCAAGAAATCCTTCACGTAATGGACCGGAATCGCGAACCCGAGCGACTCCCCACCCAAAATCTTGAGACTCGTCACCCCGATGACTTCACCCCTCTCGTTAAAGAGGGGGCCGCCACTGTTTCCCGGGTTGATCGCAGTCGTCGTCTGGATCAGCAGGTAGCCCTGTAGCGCACGATTTCGATTGCTCACGATGCCTTCGGACACCGAGCGTTCGAAGCCGAGCGGGCTGCCGATCGCGAACACCGGGTCGCCCGCGCGCACGCGCGAGTAGTCACCGAGGTACGCAGTCTGGAGCTCGGCTCCCTGCCGATCGGTGATCTCGAGAAGCGCGAGGTCGAAGAACGGATTCAGCGCGACGATCTGAATGTCGGGAAGCTTCAGCTTGCGTAGGCTTCCGTTCTCTTCGCGGACGTAGATGATGATGAAGATGTCCTGCTCACCCTCGACGACGTGAAAGTTCGTGACGACGTAGCCCTTCTCGGCGTTGATGATGAATCCCGATCCGAGCTTCGAGAGGCACTGCACCTGGACGACTCCCGGGCCGACCTCACTCGCTTTGTCTTCGACGGTTCCCGGCTCGAGGTCGGCGCTGAAGAAAATCGCGTCCGTTCGGACGGCGGGCTTTCCCGGATCAGGAATCTCCGTCTCGGGCGCCGGGTCGGCCTCGGGCTCGTCGACGGAGCGGATCGCCGACGTCGGGAGGCTCAAGATCGTGTGACCGACGTCGAGAAACACCGTCGACGTCGTTCGCTTGACGACTTCCCCTTCGAGACGATTTCCCGACGTGAGGACGACCACGCTCTTGCCGTCGGCCTGAAGGGACGTTGGACCGAGCGCGAGCACCGCGAACACGAACGCCGCGGCGATCCCTTCCGCCGCCCGCTGGCGGGCGCGGGTCGTTGGTGCGCGAGTCGATTCTGCTCTCTGAGCCACGGGAGCTCCTTCCTGTTTCGGTATCATCCCTAATTCCCCCCTGGCGCGGCCGGAATCAGATCTTGAAGGTAGATCAGAATGCGGTCATGGACCATCAGGATCAAATCCTTGAGCCCGTCCCCATCGACGTCGGCGACATCCATATGCCGCGGTCCCAGCCCCCGGCTCCGGCGCATGTACGATTTCTCCTCGAAGATCGGAAACGCGAGGCGCGTCTTGAGGCTCGTTCCTTGCTCGGAGGTCGACGGTGCCAAGCAGAGGAGATTGTACCGGGGCGCCGTGTTCACGACGACGTCCTCGCGGCCGTCGCCGTTCAGGTCACCGACCGTCAGATCCTGTGGCGAGCCGAGGTCCTCCTTTTTCTCGATCGAGTAGCTGAGGACCTCTTTCAGGCCTTCGTCCGTCTTGGTCGCGCGGACGACCGCGATCCGCCGCGAGCCGACGAAAACGAGGTCGTCGGCATCGTCGCCGGTCACGTCGACCGCCTCGATCCGAAGGACGGCGACGCTCGGCGCGTCGAATGATTCAACGCGCGTGTATCCGCCGTCTTCCCCTCGCGCGAGCAAGTCGCACTGACGAGAGTTCGAGTCGAAGAGAACGACGCGAGGCTCCTCGTCGTCCCGGACCCGCACGGTCGCCGCCGCGACGAGCTTCGTGGTCGCACCACGTCCAGCGAACTGCTCGATGACGCGGAGAGCCCCGCCGTCGTCGAGCTGGAGCGCACGGACGTAGGTCGCGCGAACGACGAGAAGGACGTCGCGCTTCGAGTTCGCGTTGGCGAAAGCCGCGTGGCGGCCAGTCAGAACGCGGAGCGCCGACGGCTCGAGTCGCGCGAGCTGACCGAGTCCGGCCGCGCCGGTCTCCGCGAGATCCGCGAACGCTTCGCTGCCGTCGTCCTGTTTCTTCTGCACGAAGAGACGCGGCGCCGCGTACGGGATCGTGAGAAGCACGTCGGTGCTCGCATCGCCGTTCGCATCGAGGATGCGCAGGGCGGAAGGCGTGCTCTTCAACCTGAGATCAGTGCCGACCTCGAGCGTCGATTCGCCCGTTGTCGAGACTCGCAGCCTCTCGAGCCGATGGTTGGCCGCCGTGCTCGCGTCTTCGTTCGGAAGCTTCTCTCGCTTGTACACGATGAAGAGGCGGTCGCCGGGCTCCCCGCGGACCGCCGGTCCCGCCGCGAGGTGGAGGGGCTCGGCGTCGAGGGTCACGGTCGCCGGGTACTGCAGCCGACCGTCGCTCCAAGAGCTGACGCCGAGCGTCTTCTCGTCTCGGCTGACGACGATGATCTCCGCGCGACCGTCACCGTCGACATCCGCGGCGGCGACCTCGCTCACCGCGGAGAGAGTCGAGTACTCGGTACGGCGAGCCCAGGTGCCGCTGTCGTCCTGAAAACTCACCGCGATCTGCGCGACGCCGGGTCGACTCACGACGAGATCGCGGCGTCCGTCGCCGTCTACATCTGCGAGGACGCGGCGCCGCTTCTGAATTTCACCTTGGGAGCCGAGCGCCGTCACCAGCGGACGCGACCAGCCCGTCGACGACGGGCTCTCGCTCCAGCGGTAGGCCTTGAGGCGATCGCTCGCGCGCTCGACGCCGAACATCGTCGGACGCGGCGCGTCCTCGCCCGGAAGACGAAACTCGGTCCGCAGCCAGGAGCGAAGCGGCTTCACGTCCATCGCGCGCGACGGCCCGAATCCGCCCGGTCCTTGAAGCTGGACGACCAATGAATCTTCCTTGTCCGGAACGACGTAGATGAGATCGGCGCGATCGTCCGAGTTGAGGTCCGCCACCTCGACGTCGTAGGCCTCATCGACCGGAAGCGCGAGCTCCACGGGCTGGGCGAGCCCGCCACCCTCCTTCTGCGTGAAGAGGTAGGACTTCCCCTTCCCCAGAAGGATGAGATCCGATCGACCATCGCCGTTCAGATCGGTGATCTCGATGCCGTACGGACTCTCGCTGCCGTCCCGAATCGGGTAGTCCTCGGTCTTCGATCCCCACGGCTGCACGTTGTAGACGACGTGAAACTCCGGCGGATCGGCGTAGTAGGCGATGTCCGGTCGGTCGTCCGCGTTGAGATCTCCGACGGCAAACGACTGCACGTGCTTCCCGGTGTGTACGGTCTCGACCTTGAACCGGTGATCGGAGTCGATCTCGTTCGGCGAGCGTTTGATGAGGCCGGCGGTGACGGCGCTCTCGCTGTCTTGTTCCACCGCGTCGGTCGGCCCGCGCTGGACGAGAAGCTTGAACGCGGCGTCGTCGTTATCGGCATAGACGAGATCGAGGCGGCCGTCCCCGTTGAGATCCCTCGAAACGAGGACCGAGGCGCTCTCGGTGGCTTTGAAGATCTCGAGCGCGCGAAATCCGAACGGGTCTCCCGGGTCGTTGGCCGAGGTCGGCGGACACGCGAAGACGACGAGCGTGACGAGGGCGGCGCCGACGATCGTCGCCCGCGGAGCGAACCCCTCGGGGCCGCGGTTCATGCAGTTCATATGCGGACTCGCAACTTTCACCAACAACCTGCGGCGGTCGCCGCGACATCGCCCTTCCGCGGCCGGCCCCCGGCGATCGGGCGATCCCCGATCGATCGAAGTTCCGAGAACTTTGCCGCGGAGAGAGTCTAACGGGCGCCCCGTCTCGCGGAGGGGGCACCGACAACTTTTTACATGGTAACAGCGCGGGGCTTCTACGCTTATCGACTGCCCGGCTCACTCCTCCGCGGACGAATTTCTCGCCGGGGCGTTTCGACGCGATACCGCCGATCTTCGTCCGACGACCCGTGCGAGAAAACGCCACCCCGGAACGAGATCACCCGGTCGGGGGGCTCGACCGGGCAAGCGCGAGGCGAGCGATCATCCGCCCGCTCAGAACGGATCCTTCTCCCGCTCGACCGCGTCGTCCCAGGCCGCGCGGAACTGGGCGCACGTCGCGGGCGCGTGGCCGGCGAAGTGGTTGTTCGCGAACGCAAAGATTTCCCGAACTCGGCCGTGCTTCGCGAGCCGGGCGAGGGCATCCGCCCAGCCGGCGATCGCCCGCGACTTGTCGAGGACGACGCGATCCCACGTCTCGGTCACCTTCTCGATCGCGTACCGGTCGCCGAGGAAGCGGAGATAGGCGAAATCGGCCGTGCTCCGCTCGGGAATCGACTGCTCGCGGGCACGAGGGAGATACGGATGCTCGATGAAGGCGAGCGCGGCGCCCCGCGCCTCGAGGGCGCTGAGGAGATCGTCGACGAGCCACCCCTTGTTGCGCACCTCGACCGCGCAGCGGACGCCCGGCGGAACGCGGTCGAGTGTCGCTTCGAGTCGCGGAAGAAACTCGGCGAGCGAGAGCTCCTTCACGCGGAAGTAGGGAAACTGAAAGAGGATCGGTCCGAGCTTCGCGCCGAGTGGCTGCATCGTTTCGAGAAACTCCTCGAGCTCGCCCTCGTCGTCTCGAAGAACGCGATCGACCCGCGGCCGCTCACCCTGCGCGCCGTGCGTGATGAGGCCGGGAACCTTGGGACAGAAAATGAACCCGGTGGGGCTTCGCTCCGCCCACCCGCTCACCGTCGACGGCCGAGGAATTCCGTAGAACGTCGAGTCGATTTCGACGACGCCGAACGATCGCGTGTAGTGAGCGAGGTAGTCCCGCGCGGCAGTGCCCTCGGGATAGAACACCGAAACCCAGTCCTTGTAGGACCAGCCGGAAGTGCCGAGATGGAGGGTGCAGGTGCTCATCGAGTCGGTGCCGAGGACTGATGCGCGCGCCTACGGCCGGGTCTTGCCCGGGCACGCGCGACTAGCCGGTGCGCGCGGCGGAAGGTCCGAAGGGCGGGAATCGAAAAGCAGCCGAACTGGATCGCGAGCAGCGCAGGAACGACCACCGGGAGGACTTGTCCCGTCGAGACGAAGAGGCAGGTCAGCGCGAGGTACATATGAAAGCCGAGGAGCACGATTCCGCACCAGACCAACGCGCGCCGCCGAATCAGCGCGGGTGACTTGTATCGAGAGCGCTCCAGCCTCGCCCACGCGAGGATTCGGAGGGCGAACAATGCGAGGACGGTAACCGATAGAGCCGCGATCGTAGCGACGAAGACTCTCTTCCACCAAGGATCATTCGAGAGCGACGACCCGAAGAGGGCGACGAGTCCGAGAGCGACCCCCACTGTGATCGCTACGGCCAACGCCTGAGGGGTGATTCGTTCCGGGTCGATTCGCATTCGACGTTTCACTCGACCCATCCTGCCGAACGAGGCCTGAGAGAGCAGTCTCGACTCGAGCGTCGAAGATCGGCTGCGGAATCGAAGCGCCGCCCGCGACCGCCCGCCGAAAGACGGTATACTCGGAGCGTTCGTCGTCGTCGAGCGACGGCGAAGGCGTGCGGAGCTCGAACCGAAAGAAAAACGGGAGAGTACCGTGAGGACGTTCACCCTTCTCCTCCCCCTCGTCCTCGTCGGGGGCCCAGACGAGTCACCTTCCCCCCTCCTCACTGTCGAATCGGTGAACGTTTCCACCGCCGACGGCGCCGTGCTCAAGGGCCGGCGCTTCGTCGGAAGTGCGCCGCCGATCATCCTCGTTCACGGGCTGGTCGCGAATCTCCATCAGTTCGATCTCGACAGCGAAGACGCACCCGCGCTCGCGCAGTTTCTCGCGCGCGGGGGACACGACGTCTGGCTCGTCAACCTTCGCGGAGCGGGGCGCGGCGCGGAGGCGAGCACGCTTCCACCGAAGCGGCGGCGCTGGTGCGCGGACGAGTACATCGTCGAGGATCTGCCGGCGATCGTCGATCGCGTGCGGGAGACGACCGGCGAGCGACCGTTTCTTCTCGGTCACAGTCTCGGTGGAATGTCGATCGCCGCCTACCTGGCCGGCGCGGTGAAAGTCGCTCCGGCAAACATCGACGCGGGAATTCGCGTCGACCCCGATGCCGCTCGAAAACGAAACGGCGAGATCCGCGGCGCGCTCTTCCTCGGCGCACCCGCGCGCATCGCATGGCCGGAAGGCCGCCGCCCGGTTGCGCTCGGACGGCTCGCGGCCGTCGGCCGGAAGTCGGCGCGATTTTTCCTGCCGGCTCGCCTCCGCGTCTCGAGCCTGAACGGATCGGAGGACGACGACCCCGATCCGAACCTCCTCGAACGCGCGGGAAACAAGGTCGAGACTCTGCTCGAGAAGATGTTCGGAAAGACCGACTGGGCCTTGCTCGCGTTCGGCGAGCGAAACGCGGCGAAGGCGCAGCGACTCCTCAAGAAACTGCGCGGCGGCGTCCTCTCGGACACGTCGGAAGACCTCCTCCTCCAGCTCGCGGAGGGAGCGCGCGAAGGAACCTGGCCGAGCTACCGCGGTTCCGAGGAGGCGAGGATCGATTACTCCGATCACTACGGAAACGTCACCGCCCCCGTCTTCGTAGCGGTCGGCGAACGGGATCGCGTCGCCGCGTCCGAGATCGTGCGCGCGGCGTTTTTCGACGCGGTCGGGAGCGAGGACCGGCGCATGATCGTCGTGCCGGGCTACGGACACTCGGACATCACCCTCGGCGACGACGCCCACCGCGACGTGTTCACGCCGATCGCCGAGTGGGTCGGGGAGCGGTCGGAGGCCGTCGCAACGCGCGAGACGGACGGGTAGCCAGCCGATCCCGCGAGTCCAGTCGACCCGCGGGTTGGATCGACGAACGCCGCGAATCCGACTCGACAATGGCGCTCGAACCACCGCTCGGTGCAGAATCCGAGCCGAGCAAGCCGTCGGGAGAAGAGAGCTTCGCGGGAGCCATCATGCAGCAGACGCTCGCCGGCGTCGTCGAGCGCGTCATATTTCGGAGCGAAGAGACCGGATTCTCGGTCCTCCTCGTACGCACGAGCGACGATCAGCCGCCGTCGACGGTGGTCGGCACGACCCCACGTGTGCACGCACACGAGTACGTCGATGCGACCGGCCAGTGGGTGGACGACGCTCAGCACGGCCGTCAGTTTCGCGCCGCCGAGCTTCGCGTCGCACCTCCGCGAACTCGGGAGGGCATCGAAAAGTACCTCGCGTCGGGTCTCGTCGACGGAGTCGGACCACACTTCGCTCGCCAGCTCGTTGAGGCGTTCGGCGATCAGCTCTTCGAGGTCATCGAAAACGATCCCGATCGACTGCTGACGATCCACGGCATCGGAAAGAGCCGTCAACAGCGACTGGTCGACGCTTGGGAGGAGCACGCCGCGATTCGCGACATCATGGTGTTTCTCCACTCGCACGGCCTCGGAACGGCGCGCGCGGCCAAGGTGTTCAAGACTTACGGGAGCGACGCCCTCTCGGTCGTCCGCCGGAACCCGTTCCGGCTCGCGACGGACATCACGGGGATCGGCTTCCATTCGGCGGACTCGATCGCGAAGAACCTCGGGATGCGAGCCGATTCGCCCCTCCGAGCCGCCGCCGGCCTTCTTTTCGTTCTCAAGGAGGCGTCGACCGCGGGTCACTGCGCACTTCTTCGGGAAGACTGGCTCCGGCAGGCGATCGCCCTCCTCGAGATCGGTGACGACGTCGTCCGCGCAGCGGCGGACGAGGTGATCGCTTCCGGAGAGGTGGTCGAGGAACAACCGATCCAGGCCGATCGCGAGACGCGCGAGCCGAACGAGCCGCGCGTGTATCTGAGTCATCTTCACCGAGCGGAGGTGCGACTCGCGCGCGGGCTCGCGCGACTCCAGGCCGGACCTCGCCCGCTCGAAGCGATTCGCACTGAACCGGCGATCGACTGGGTCGAAGAGCGAAACCGCATCCGCCTCTCCGAGAGCCAGCGCGCGGCGCTCGCGACGGCTCTCGGCGCGAAGGTCGTCGTCGTCACGGGTGGGCCGGGCGTCGGAAAGACGACGCTCGTCCGAAGTCTCCTCGAGATCTTTCGCGCGAAGAAGCTGAGATGCGTTCTCTGCGCTCCGACGGGACGGGCGGCGCGGCGCCTTGCGGAAACCACCGGTGCGGACGCGGCGACGATCCATCGCCTCCTCGAGTTCAACCCGCGCGCCGGCGGCTTTGTACGCAACGACGATCACCCGCTCGCGGGCGACGTCGTCATTCTCGACGAAGCGTCGATGGTCGACGTCCGTCTGATGCAGAGCCTCGTTCGAGCGATTCCTGCGAATGCCGCGTTCGTGGTCGTCGGCGATGTCGACCAGCTCCCGTCGGTCGGACCGGGGCAGGTTCTTCGCGACGTGATCGCGTCGGAAGCGGTTCCGGTCGTTCGCCTCACCGAGATTTTTCGTCAGAAAGACTCGAGCCGCATCGTCGAGAACGCGCATCGCATCCGCCGCGGGGAGATTCCGATCAGCGACGGATCGCCCGATGAGATGAATGACTTCTATTTCATCGAGTCGGACCTTCCCGAAGACATCGCTTCAAAGGTCGTCACGCTCGTCAAAGATCGCATCCCGCGGCGATTCGAGCTCGATTCGATCGGAGGCATCCAGGTGCTCACACCGATGAAGCGCTCGGTGCTCGGTACGGAAGCCCTCAACTCCCGTCTCCAGGCCGCGCTCAATCCTACGGCGCGCCAACGCATCGCGCGCCGCGGGATCGAGCTCCGCGCCGGCGACAAGGTGATGCAGACGGAGAACAACTACGATAAAGACGTTTTCAACGGTGACGTCGGTCGCGTGATCAGCATCGATCACGAGGAGAAGCAGCTCTCGGTCGACTTCGGACGCGTCGTTTCCTACCGCTTCGGCGAGCTCGACCAGCTGACGCTCGCCTACGCGTGCTCCATCCACAAGAGCCAAGGCTCCGAATACCCGGCCGTCGTCATTCCGCTTCACACGCAGCACTTTGTCCTGCTGCAGCGGAACGTGCTCTACACCGCGGTGACACGCGGGAAGCGTCTCGTCGTCCTCGTCGGATCGCGTCGTGCACTGCAGATCGCCGTCGACCGGACGGACGGCGGCGAACGGCTTACGGGACTCCGAGAGCGACTTCGCGCGGCGTGCGGCGTGCGATAGACGGTTTTCCCTCCTCCATCTCTCGCGAAGTCTCTAGTCGGATTCACCGCGCGAATCTTCCTCTCGGAAGAACGCCCGGACGCCCCACTAAAACCGTCGCGTTTTCCCCGCCGGAAGCTCGCGCCGATCGCGGAACTCGCGGTAAAGCCGCGTGTGCCGGCTCTCGAGATCGACGGGACGACCGGCGATGAACATGCGCAGGACGTGCGTCGTCATCTCGAACGGATCACCGTCGGTGACGATGAGATCGGCGCGCTTCCCGGGCTCGATGCTCCCGAGCTCATCGTCCGCGCCGAGGATCTTCGCCGCGCCGAGGGTGAGCGCCTCGAGTCCCTTCTCCCACGGCAAACCGAACGCGACCGCGGTTCCGATCTGATAGGGAAGATTGCCCGCGTTCGACGCGTCGCTGGACTGAAATGCGATCGGAATGCCCGCGCGGACGAGGATCCCGGGGTTTTCGTAGGGGGCGTCGTACGGATCGAACGACTCCATCGGAAGCGCGTGAACGGGGCCGAGGATCATGGGGATCTTCCGCTCGGCCAAAAGATCGACGATCTTCCATCCTTCGCGTCCGCCGCAGATCACCGGGCGGACGTCGAGTCGCTCGGCGACCTTGATCGCGAGCCGGATGTCGATCTCGCGATTCGCATCGAAGAGAACGGGAAGCGTCTTGTCGAGATACGGGCGCAGGGAGTCGAAGCGCGGATCGATCGGCGGCAGGGCGCTGCCCGCCTCACGTGCGCTCGCGTGACCCGCGTGGTAGCGGCGAGCGGACGCGAAAAACTCTTCGAGCCGTTCGACGCCCTCAGGATCCTTCTTATCGTCGCGATTCCTCGACGGAAGTCGCACGCGAAGCCCGACGCGCGTCTCGAGCACGGCCTCTCCAGTGCTCGAGCCGGCGAGCTGAATGAGGCCCGTCTGTCCGGCGACAACCGGCCCGCTCGCCGAGACGAGAGCACTCGTGGTACCGGCGAACCGCGCGACTGGAATGAGCTCCGAATGAGCGTTGACCGCGGTCGTCGCGAGAAGATCCGGCTGAAACTCACCGACTTCCCGCCGATCCACCGAGCCGTACACCGAGTTGATCTCGGCGAGCCCGAGATAGGTCCCCGCGTCGATCCAGCCGGGGAACACGAAACGTCCTTCTAGGTCGACGATCATCGCGCCGGATGGCGCCTCGAGGCCGACGCCGACGGCAGTGATCTTTCCCGACTCGATCAAGACATCGCCGCCTTCGATCGGCGGCGAGCTCACGGGATGAACGCGCGCCCCCTTGAGGAGATAGACGTGACGGCCATTTCGGTCCGGTGCAGGCGGGAGCTCCGCCGTCACCGGAGCGAAGGTGACGGTTTTCGGCGCGTCCCCTTCGGCGCGCGGGCGCGCAAACTCGATCTCGCCCTCGACGAACGTGTAGCGACATCGCGCGTAGACGCTTAGCGGATGCGCGTCGAAAACAGCGACATCTCCGTCCTTTCCGACTTCGAGCGAGCCGACGCGGTCGAAGATTCCGAGTTGGCGCGCGGGACCGGTCGTGATGAGCTCGAGGGCAGCGTGGTGGTCGAGGCCGCCAGCACGTACGGATTTCGCGGCTTCGTGGTTCAGTCGACGCACCATCTCGCGGTCGTCCGAGTTGACCGACGAAACGACCCCCGCGCGCGCAAGGAGCGCGGCATTGTGCGGGATCGCGTCGTAGGCCTCGAGCTTGTAGGCCCACCAGTCGCTGAATGTCGACGCCCCGACTCCCGCCGCCGCGATTTCCGGTGCGACCTTGTATCCTTCGAGGACGTGCTGGAGGGTCGCCAGCGGAAGATCGAGCTCGCGCGCCGCGCGGAGGAGCATCTCGATCTCGTCGGCGCGGTAACAGTGCGCGTGGATCCAGCGCGTTCCACTGCGAATCTCGCTGAGCGTCTCGAGTCGGAGATCTCGCCGCGGCGGCAGACGCCGCTCGCCGCGAGCGGTCGCTTCCGCGTGGGCGCCCCACCGAGAACGGTACGCGTCGGCCTCGGCAAACGCGCGGCGGATCACCGTCTCCACACCCATGCGGCTGATCGGATATCGCGTTCCGCGGCGAGTCGAAAAGTTCGAGTGGCGGACGTTCTCCCCGAGCGCGAATTTCACGCCGGGTGGAGCGTCCGGAAAGAGGAACCGGTCGCGCGCCGCGCGGTAGCGGCTTCGGACGACGGCGTTCTGTCCACCGATCGTGTTCGCACTTCCGTGGAGGAGATTCGACGTCGTCACGCCGCCCGCGGCGGCACGGTAGATTCCGAGATCGCGCGAGTTGAGCACGTCTTCGATGCGGACTTCGCAGGTGATCGAGAGCGAAGATTCGTTCACGCCGCCTTCGATCGCGAGGT
Organism: Planctomycetota bacterium; assembly: GCA_965223845.1. Lineage (GTDB taxonomy): Bacteria > Planctomycetota > UBA8108 > UBA8108 > SXIK01 > CBDCXR01. The sequence goes on from CBDCXR010000004.1 coordinate 3,487,528, forward strand.
GCGAGTGACAGTCAACGATGCCGGGCATGACGAACCAGCCCGCGCAATCCACGATCTCGACTCCGTCGGTAGCTTCGAGAGTCGCGCCGATCCCGGCGATCTTTCCGCCGCGGATGAGAACGTCGGCGACCGAGGGAGCGTCGCGGCTCGCCATCGTAATCACGGTGCCGCCGCGGAGAAGAACGTCGCCGCCCGTCCGCACTTTCGCGATTCGGTCCTCGTCGAGCTCGGTCGCGTAGGTCGGCGGAGGCTCCTCCGGCTTCGACTTCTCACCCTCTTTCTTTTCTGCGGCTGGTTCGTCGCCCTCCTTCGGCGGCGCGTCCTTCGCTTCGGGCGGCTTCGGCTCGCCTTCGGCTTTCGTCTCCGCGCTCTTCTCTTCGTCTTTCGCTTGGTTTTCGTCCGGCTCGGCGAACTCGAACCGCGCGCCGTCGACGAAGAGCTCGCGCACGCGCGCCTTCTCGTCGGTGATGCGCGCAGTCCAAAGAGCGAAGCTCGCGGTCTTTCCGACCTCGATCGAACCGATCGTCTCGTCGACGCCCAAGATTTCCGCCGCGCTCAGAGTAAGCGCGCGAACCGCCGCGCCCTCGTCGAGACCGTGCTTGAGTGCGGTGCGCACTCGACCGAACAGAGCAGCGAAATCGCCGGACGACGCGCTCCCGAACGCGAAGGACACTCCGCCCTCGGCGAGGCGCTGCGCGGTGCCGACGCTCTCGCGCCAGGTCCGCCGTCGATCTTCTTGAACGCGAAGCGGAAGCGCGTCGACTCCTCTGCGGAGTTCCGGCTCTTTGGGATCAAACTCGGGCACGAGCACGATGGCGACGCCGGCATCCCGAAGCGGCTCGACCAGCTCGTGGGCTGAAGTCGCGCCCGTGATCGTGAGCCGCAGGTCGAACTCACTCGCGAGGCGGAGGGCGCGGGCGATGTCGTTGACCGATCGCGCGAGGAAATATAGCGTCTGAGTCCCGTCGACGACGGGGCCGAGAGACTCGAGCGAAGTGTCGAGAGGCGGACGAGGAAGGCCGCGCGGACTGCGCCGGTAGACCGCGTGCACCTCGCGGTAATGGCGCGCATCGAGGAGGGTCTGACGCACATGGGCGATCCGTCCCATGAGAGACCGCGGATATCCCGATCCCGAGCTCGACAGCCCGCCCCGCATCCCCGCGGCCGAAGCGATGACGTTCTCGCGGAGCGACCCTGCTCCCAGCGAGACGACGGCCGTCTTGCCGGCGAAGAGCCCGCCGCGCTCGCCGACGTGCGCAGCTCCGAGTGCGAGACGCCGCGCGGCGTCCAGCGCGCCGCTCTCCGGTTCCCAGACGTCGAGGACGTCGCGCTCGGGCGTCGTGCCGATTCGACGCGCGCTCCGCGTCGCGGGCGCGGGTCCGGCACGGTAATCGGGCGGAGCATCGGAGTTTCGCGAGTCGCGCGTTCTAGATGAGATTCCTTCGTAGCTGAGCGCGTCGATCCACGACGGATAGACGAACGCGCCGGTCGCATCGACGCGCTCGGCGCGCGCGTGATCGGGTGGGAGGTCCACGCCGACGCCGACCCCGAAGATGAGCCCGTCGCGAACGACGATCGTTGCTCCTTCGATCCAATTCGCGTCGCTCGGATCTCCGACGAGCACGCGGGCGTTCTCGACGATGAAGAACTCCCGTTCGGTCCCCGCGCGCGCAGACGGCGAGGCCGCAACCCCGCTCGCCACGAGGAGCGCGAGCCATCCCACGCGCCGCAACGCGAGACCGAAAGTGGATGAGAAACACGGAGCGATCGATCCAAGCCCGACGCACGCCATATCGCGATCCCCGAAACGCAAATCGATGAGGGAGCCGCTCCGCGCGCGGCGCACGGCCGCGATCGTCGCCACCCGTTGTCGGCGCGAATCGAACGGAGCAGGGAAGGTAGCCGCAATTCTATGCGGCGCCCCTCACCGTGACCACGCCGACGACGGCCGGCGTGGACATCCGGCGGTCTCCGGACCGACGTGCACCGAACTTCCGGCGTACCGTCGTCGCTTCCGCGGGCTCAACGGCGTTCGTCGCGCACGATGACCCACACCGTGCCGAACACCAGCATCGCGCTCACGAGAATCACTCCGAGCTGATCGAATCCCATCGCTCGCACCTTGCTACCGTGATCCGTCGCGGTCGCGCGCTAAGGGTCCGCGCGGATCGCGTCCTAGGTGAGGTCGCTCCCGCGCGCGATCGCGACACTTCCCGATCGAATCATCTCGATGATCTCGTACTCGCTCATCGCATTCTCGAACGCGTCGACCTTCTCCGAGGAACCCGTGAGCTCGAGGATGAGACTCTCGTTCCCCATATCGACCGTCTTCGCACGGAATACCTCGGCGATCTGCAGGACTTCGCTCCGGAGCTCCCTCGAGACCTTGACCTTGAAGAGAGCCAGCTCGCGGGTCACCGACGACTCGGTTTCGTGCTCGGCGGCGCGGACGACGTCGACGAGCTTGCCGAGCTGCTTGATGATCTGATCGAGCACGGCCGGGTCGCCGTGCGAGTCGATCGTCATGCGCGAGAACCCCTTCGTGTGGCCCTTGCTGACGACGAGAGAATCAATATTGTAGCCGCGCCGAGCAAACACTTGTGCGATGCGCGACAGGACGCCCGGACGGTCGTGAACGCGGACGCTGATCGTGTGCTTCGTCATCTCACGTGCTCCCTTCCGGCTTCGCGAGTTTCGTCTTCGGAGGCTCGATCAGCATTTCGCTCACCGCGGCGCCCGCCGGAATCATCGGGAAGACGTTGTCTTCCTTCTCGACGACGGCGTCGATCACGCAGGGTCCATCGTTGTACTCGATCGCCTGCGTGAGAATTCGGCGAACGTCTCCGCTCCGCCGGATTCGGAGTCCGCGTGCTCCGTAGGACTCGGCCAGGCGGACGAAGTCCGGGTTCCCGTGGAGGTCTACCCCGGAGAGCCGGTTGTCGAAGAAGAGCTGCTGCCACTGGCGCACCATGCCCAGATACGCGTTGTTGACGATGAGGACCTTGACCGGAAGGCGGTGGATGACCGCGGTCGAGAGTTCGGCGAGCGTCATTTGGAAGCCGCCATCGCCGACCACGGCCCACACGGGATGATCGGGGCGACCGAACTGCGCTCCGATGGCCGCCGGAAAGCCGAAGCCCATCGTTCCCGCGCCGCCGCTCGACACCCACTGGTAGTCGAGCGAAGTGCGGTAGAACTGCGCGCACCACATCTGATGCTGCCCGACGTCCGTCGTGACGATCGCTTTGCCGTCGGTGAGCTCGTAAAGCCGATCGAGAACGTACTGCGCCTTGAGCCCACCCTTTTTCGGGTACTTGAGCGGATAGCGCTTCTTCCACCCGTTGACGGTTTCGATCCACTCGTCCGTGTCGAGTGCGTGCACGTGCTTGTTGAGCTCGGTGATGATCTCCCTCGCATCGCCCACGAGCGACACGTCCGGCTGGATGACCTTGCCGAATTCCGCCCGGTCGATGTCGACGTGGATCTTCTTCGCCGTCGGACAGAACTCGCTCAACTTCCCGGTGATGCGATCGTCCCAGCGCCCTCCGATGCACATGATGAGATCGCAATCGACGACCGCCTTGTTGGCGTAGGCAGTTCCGTGCATTCCCATCATTCCGAGCGAGAGCTCGTGGGTCTCCGGAAAGCCGCCCTTCCCGAGGAGCGTCGTCACGACGGGAGCGCGGAGCTTCTCCGCAAACTCCTTCACGACTTCAGACGCGCGCGAAATCAGGACGCCGTGACCGACGTAGAGGAGCGGTCGGCGCGCGTTGTGCAGAAGATCGGCGGCCGCGTAGATGTTCTCGATATCGCAGCTTCCCGGGATGACGTACCCGGGGAGATCCGACGATTCGGGGAACGTCGCCGTGCACTCGGCCGAAGCGACATCCTTCGGCACGTCGATGAGCACCGGCCCCGGCCGCCCCGAGTTGCAGATGTGAAACGCCTCCTTCATCACCCGCGGTAGATCGTTCGGATCCTTGACGAGGTAGGAGTGCTTCACGACCGGGATCGTGACGCCGAAGATGTCGGCCTCTTGGAATGCGTCCTTCCCGAGCATCGGGGTGATCTGCTGCCCGCAGATGACGACGAGCGGAACCGAGTCCATGTGCGCGGTGAGGAGGCCCGTGACGGTGTTCGTCGCCCCCGGGCCGCTCGTCACGAGGACGACTCCCGGTTTCCCCGTCGCGCGTGCGTACCCATCCGCCATGTGGGTCGCGCCCTGTTCGTGACGCGTGAGGATGAGGTTAATCTTGGCGTCGAGAATCGCGTCGAACACCGGCATCACGGCGCCGCCCGGCAATCCGAAGACGTACTCGACGTTCTCGCGGCGAAGCGCCTCGATGATGACGTCGGCTCCAGTCATGGTCGCTATCCTCTCCCTCCGGCCTCCGCCGGGCACGGGTTAGACAATTCGGCTCGAAACAGCCCCTTCAAGAGAGATCGGCTCGTCGACGGACAGGATCTGAGAGACAAATCGCCCGAACGAGCGATGAAAAAAGTTCGTAGGCTTAGATTTCGATTCGAAATCAGCAACGAACGATCCCCCACCCTTCGCCCTGAGGCGATAAAGGGGGAGAATCCCGCAAATCCCACGCAAACCGCAGGGCAATCGAAAAAGAATAGCGACAAATGAGCCTCCCTTCTACATCGGAGCGCCCAAAATGGCGGTCGTTTTGGACATCTGGCCCTCGTCTGGCCGACCTTGCGGGGAAATAGGCTCAATTCACCCACACAATGCGCCCCCATCGCGTGAGAGCCGAGCTAACGTGACCATTCCTCAGCCAAATCGGCGAGCGCGGGCGTAGCCCTCCGCACGGAGCCGAGTTCAGCCCCCGCGCGAGACTCGAGTGCGCTCCGGGCCGCTCGAGGATCGGCGAGCTGCACCCGGCGGGCGGCCGCGCTTCGATTCGGACGGCACCGGTCCGCCGTTCTCCGGTTCGCGGGGAAGTCTCCGGCAACTCACGCGTGGTCGCTCTCGGTGGCAACGCTTCGGCGTGGCGGGTTTCCGTCGTGCTTGCCATCTACGCTCGACCGCTATGGAAACAGACGAAATCTTCGCGAACGGCGAATCGCGAAAAACTACCGACCTCGCGAAGTTGACCTCCCTCCGGACAGGGTAGAGAATTGCCCTCAGGGACGGGGTTGTTCGCGCTCGCGTGGTGGCCGTTTGCGGGGATTCTTTCCGATTTGGGAGAGCTGTCCAACGGCGGATCCGTGGGTTCGAGCGTCGGCATTTCGTCCTGATTGGCGTGTTCGTCCGACGCGCCCGCCCCGCTGCTCCGAACAACTCTCAATCGCGGCATTCATCGCGTCCATCGCGGCAGTCAACTTTCGCGCGGGCAACGTTCGCGCGGGGATCGCGTTCCGTGCACGTCTCGGCCGAAAACCGGGGCGCTGTCTCCGCTATCCAAAGACCGCCCGCGGACGGAGAAAGGCAATCAGGGAGCCTCTATGCGAATCTCGATCCTCATTCTCTGCGGCATGACGGCAGTGACCCTCCGGGCGCAGGAGCCGATTCTCACCCCCGCTGAGCCGGCCGACTCGATCCACGATCTCGACATTCGGCCCAGCCTCGGGGTCCCGGCCCACACCGAGAACGACCGCACGATTTACGAGCCGAGTGCTCGCGACCACGCGCTCTACCTCGAGGCAGCGCGTCGCTCCCTGGGCGACGGGGCGGCCGGGACGGTCAGCGGTCTCACGGTGATTCAGACGAACTTCACCGACCCGGAGTTCGGCAACGTCGCGTTTCTCATCTGGACGGAACCCGAGGAGAACGCCGCCGTGGTGATCACCGTCCTCAGCGGCGAGGACACGATCATCATGGGCGAGGTGGATCCGGTCCCTCCGGAGCAGCGCGACACGGGCGACGTCACCAACTCGGTGTTCATCGACCAGCTGCCGGCGGGGCCGCTCACCTTCCGCGTAGAAGAGGGCGGAGTGCCGGACGACGCGCTCGAGGTCGACCAACTGATGCTCGAAGAGCAGCCCTTCGCCGATGTCGAAGACCTGAGCTGCTCGGAAGGAGCGACGGCTCTGAACGGAACTTGCACGCTCGTCATCGAATGGAACGCGGTCGAACCGCTCCCGAGCTTTCACCTCATGGTCGCGAATGACCAGTCGCTCGGAACGACCGTGACGGGCCTCGACGAGCTCTTCGCCGTGCCGGGTCAGTTCCCCGATCTCTACTCGATCATCAACATCGGGTTTCTCGAGACCGCGGACGGCATCTACCGCGGCGGATTCATGACGACGGAGTGCGAGCTCAACTGCGACGACAACCCCTGCGCGCCTCCGGGCGGAATCCAGGTCTGTCAGTTCGGCTTCGGAGACGACGCGGGCGCGAACGCCCTGAGGCTCCAATGGACCAATCTCGGTGACTACGAGTCGATCAACCTCACGATCGACGGCGAACAGCGAGGCGCGTTCGACGGGGCCGCTCAACTCGGAGCCGTCTCCAACGTCACCGTCGGACAACACACGGTCGGCCTTCAGGGAGTCTGTAACGGCGTCCCGACCGATGTCGCCGAAACGACGGTGACCGTCCTCGCGGCGACCCCGCACGCGACCCCCATCGCGGACGGCATCCTATGCGAGTGGACGGCGGACCGCGGCGATGGCATCTCGTCGACCGCCGTCTCGTGGGAGATCCAGGATCCCTCGGTCTTCGCCGACCTCTTCATCGTCGACGTGAACGGAAACGGAGGATACCTCGGATCCATCCCCGGGACGACGAACGCCGTCAGCGTTTCGAACACGGCCCCGGACGACGTGATCTTCATTCAGTTCTTCGCGCGGACTCAAGGCGGGTGCTACGGTTCGGACCAGATCGCCTGCGAGCCCCCCGGAAACCTTTATATCCCCGGCAACTGTAACGGCATCGGTGTCGCGCCCCAGATCACGAGCGCGATCTTCGGTCTCAACTGGCTGTTCGCCGACGGTGACACGCCGCCCTGCTTGGCTGCCTGTGATCACGATGGGGACGGCGGCGTAGCGATCAACGACATGATCTCGATTCTCAATTTCCTCTTCGTCGACGGCGCTCCCGCGCCGGCGGGCTGGGTCGACGGCGAACCGCGCTGCCTCTCGGCGCCGATCGCCGCGTGCGCTACGCCGAATCCGAACTGCCCGCTTTGAGGGCCGATTCGGTTTAGACGCACGTCACTCGACGAAACCGGGGCAAGACAAAACCGGGGAGGCGCGGCTCGAAGGGCGCGCCTCCCCGGTTTTCTTTGTCTCAGCGCTGTTTTCGCGCGGCGAGCGTGAGACGATTCGGAAGCGGATTCGAGGCGCCGGCTAGTCTTCCGGAACCAAATCCGAAATGTCCTGGAAGTACTGCGTCACGAGGTGGCGATAGCTCTCCGGGATCTTGTCCCAGACTCCCTTGAGCGACCGAGCGACCTCACGCTCGTTGATCTGCCCCCAGCGATCACGATCGCGCGCGACGTCATCGCGCAGCTTGTCGTCACCAGCACCGCCCCCCTTGTTCGTCTTATCCCGCGGCGGCTGGCGGTTGGCTTGCGCGTTCTGGTTCTGCTGTTGTCCCTGTTGTTGCCCCTGCTGCTGTCCCTGCCGCCGCGCCTGCGCCATCTGCCGCATGCTCTGCATCTGTGCTTGACGTGCACTCTGCCGTCGCTGCATTCGAGATCGCATGCTGCTCATCCCCTGCATGCTCGCCTGCATGCTGTCCGAGTCCTCCGCGCGCTCGAGTAGCTCTGCGACCTTGTCGAGCACCTCCTCGAGGCGCTCCTGCTCGCGTTGAGGCTCCGCGCCGACGGCACCGTCCCCGAGCGCAGTCGCGAGCGCGAACATCTTGTCGGCAGACTCCTTCACCGGACCCGGATGCCCCGTCCGCTCCCGGATCTCACGGATTTGATCCTCCACCTGTTGGCGTTCGACCTGCCTCTCCGGCGGCAGTTCAGTGAGAAGAAGCTGAAGATCGAGGATCTCGAGAGTCGCGTCCCCGCGGATTCGCTGGAGGTGTGCGAGCGAGCGGCGCGCTTCATCCTGGGGAAAAAAATCTTCCGACCGCGTTAGATCCTCGAGCGCCTCCTTCGACTCATCGAGGAGCGCACGCGCGGCCTCCGACCACGGGGACGCTCCCTCGGCGATGAGCCCCTCCGCGGCATCGATGCCGAGGCGCGCGCCGTAAAACTCGCCGTAGCGCTGGAGGTAAGAGTCTTCCTCCGCCTTCAGGGCCTCGACCGCTTCGGTAACGAGCGTTCGATCCTCGTCCGACAGCGACGCGCCCGCGGTGCGACGGAGAATGGTGTCGACGCGAAGAAGATCGCGCGAGACGCGGACGAGGACGCCGCGCACGGGGTCGCCCTGACCGAAGTCGATCCGGTACTCGGGATCGTCGAAACCGAACTCGACGAGAAGCTCCTCGTGTCCGCTCTTGTACATGTGGAGGAGGAACCGTTCCCACGGATCGAGAATCTTCGGGTCGAGCTCATCGAGCATCTCCCAAAGATCCTCCTCCTCGTCCGGGTCGAGGCCGGCGAGCGGATGCAAAACCTCGGAAGGATCGATCCCCTCCTCGATGAAATCGGACGGATCGTCCTGGGGAGCTTCCGGCTGACCGCCCGCCGCATCTGCGGAGTCCTCCGCACCGGGCGCTTCCGCTTGAGGCGCCTCGATCAGCTTGCGGCTAAGAGGCGGACGGGCACCGTCCTTCGATTCGCCGTCCGCGGTCGCCGCGGGGGATTCCTGCTCGGCCGATTCCTCGCCCGAGGCATCCTGCGCCGCGGCGATTCCACTCGCGAAGAACCATAGGAAGCAGAGACCGATCGGACGCCACTCGAAACGCGCGGGAAGATCGGTCGAGCTGAGCAGCGAGGTCATGAGCGATCCTCCTCGGGTTCGGGCGCTTCGTCGTCGGGCGGCGCCTCGAGGTCCTCGTCGTCCGGAACAGATTCGACTTCGAGGTCGATCCGATCGTCGTCATCGCGATCGCCTTCGGCCTCCTCCACGTCGAGTTCTTCGCGCTCGGGGGAGTCCTCGGGGCGAAACGGGTTGTCGAAGTCATCGAGACCGAGCGGGTCTTCGGAGTCTGCCGCGCCGTCCGGTTCGGCGGTCTCGCCGCCTTCGGCGTCGGAGTCCGTCGCGTCGTCGCGCTCGGGCTGCATGCCGAGGAGGAACGGATCGACCTCGGGGTACTCTTCGAGAAACGCGGTTGTCAGCTCGGAGAGCTCGCGCTCGGCGTCCGAAAGGCGACGGTACGACTCGGGGTCGATCTCGGCGCGGGCGGCGTCGGAAATCCTCTCGATGCGACGAGTCCGCGCGCGGAGACGTCGCTGCTCGGAGAGAAGCATGCGCACTTCGCTCGCCGGAGGGAGCTTGTCCTCGTCGCCGCCCGGCGGCATCCCGCCCGGCATGCCACCCGAGGGTGAGCCTTGCGGTCCGCCAGCCTGCTGATCGCCGCGCTCACGCGCCCGATTGAGACGCTCCTTCATGCGCTCGACGGCGGAGAGGACTCCGCGGAGCGAATCCGTGACATCCGCCTGAAGGAGCTGCACGATCTCGCCGGTATCGCCGTCGGCGAGGAGCGTCGCCGCGGAGTCGAGATCGCGCTGCGCTCGGTCGATCAAGCGCGGAGCGATCACCGAAGCCTGAGCCTCCTCGAGGAATCGCAACAGGTCCTCGGTATCTGCACGAACGAGTCGCTCGCGACGAGCGAGTGAACGCGCCGCGCGCTGCTCCTCGGCCGCATCCTCATCCGACGTATCGCCGGAGCTCGCGCGCTCGCCCTTTCGATCATCGAGCTCGATCGTCTCGAGCTGGATCACCTCATGCTCGGCGAGGATTGCGTGCAACTTCGCCGACAGCTTCCGCAGCAGCTCCTCCGCCAGATCGAGCTCTTCCTCGGTGAGCTCCTCCGCCAGCTCGTCTTCCGCTCGGCGGAGCTGCTCGAGCGCATCCTCTTCGTCTTCGAGCGCGCCTTCGAGGTTACCGGAGCGAAGCCGTGACGTCGCGCCTTGCATACTCTGCGACGCACGCTGAAGCGAACGCGATGCCTGCTGATTGCGCTGGGAGCCTTGCTCTCCGCTTTGATCCTGTTCGCCGCCCTGGTTCTGCTCTCCGCTTTGATCCTGTTCGCCGCCCTGATCTTGCTCTCCGCTTTGGTCCTGCTCACCGCCTTGGTTCTGCTCGCCGCTTTGATTCTCCCCGGACTGCGCCCCGCTTTGAGCTCCGCGGCGTTCGCGCTCGTCCCGCCGGAGCTTCCGCTCGAGATCGCGTCGCAGCTTTTCGGTTCGCCTCTGAAGCTCACGTTGCTTCTTCGAGAGCGATTCCGACGCCTCGTCGCGCTCCGCCTTCGACATCGCGGATTCCGTCTCTTCGGCCTGTTCCTCCTGATCGTCGGAAATGCGCTGGAGGCTCTGGAGCTGATCGCGCAGCGAATTCAGCTCGTTTCGCCGCCGCTTCGCCTCCGTCGCGTCGTCCTCGCCGCGAAGGATGCGCAGGATTCCATCGAGGTCGCGCTCGAGGACGACCTCTTTCTCGAGAGCCGCTTCGAGCTCGCGTTCGGCGAGCAAGCGCTGCACCTCTCGCAACCGTTCGATCAGCCGGAGGTCTTGCGAACGTCGCAGTGCCGTGGTGATCCGCGCGCCGACGTCCTCGTCCTCGACGCTCTCGATGTTCGCGAGCAGCCGCCCCATCGCGGACTTGATCCGGAGGTAACGGCGCCGCACCTCTCCTTGGATGCGAAGGGCGGGATCCGCGATCTCGAGCCGCGAGTCGGCGGATTGCTCCTGGGCAAAGCTCAACGGGAGCAGGTCGAACGCAACGCCCGCGGCGACGACGATGGCCGCAACGAGCGCGTTCCGAGCTCGGCGAGGCGCGGCCGGCCTCGATGACGGACTCTCCGTTCGCTTCATCGTTTCGTCGATCCTTCCGTTTTCTCGATCGCCTGCCGCTGGAGCTGGAGAAGGAGCTCCATGCGCTGAATGATCTCGTCGAGATCCCCGGTTCCCGCCAGATTCTCGGCAACGGTCTTGAGGTCGTCGGCCACGCTGCGCAAATCGCCCTCGATCGCGAACGCGTCGGCCGAGGGGCTCGCCGATTCCGGCAGCTTGGAAATGTCCTCGGCGATCTGCGGCAGTCGATCGTCGATGATTTCCTTCAGCGGCTCCGCGACCTCGTCCTGGATTCGCTCCTCTTCTCCCTCATCCATGAGCCGGTTGTTCCGCAGCATTCGGACCATCCGGTCGTGCCGGGTGGACAGACTCTCCGCCTCTTCTTGAATCGCCTGTTGTTCGGCGAGGAGGCTATCGGCGATTCGACGAATGGTGGCCGACGGATCCTGCGTTTGCTGTTCGCCAGATTGCTGCTGCCCGGACTGTTGCTGACCCGACTGCTGCTGACCTGACTGCTGCTCGCCAGACTGCTGCTGACCGGACTGCTGCTGACCGGACTGCTGCTGACCGGACTGCTGCTGACCGGACTGCTGCTGACCCGACTGCTGCTGACCTGACTGCTGCTGACCTGACTGCTGCTGACCGGACTGCTGCTGACCGGACTGCTGCTGACCCGACTGCTGCTGACCTGACTGCTGCTGACCTGACTGCTGCTGACCGGACTGCTGCTGACCTGACTGCTGCTGACCTGACTGCTGCTGACCTGACTGCTGCTGACCTGACTGCTGCTGACCCGACTGCTGCTGACCCGACTGCTGCTGACCCGACTGCTGCTCGCCAGACTGCTGCTGACCTGACTGCTGCTGACCGGACTGCTGCTGACCGGACTGCTGCTGACCGGACTGCTGCTGACCAGACTGCTGCTCGCCAGACTGCTGCTGACCTGACTGCTGCTGACCGGACTGCTGCTGACCGGACTGCTGCTGACCGGACTGCTGCTGACCGGACTGCTGCTGACCAGACTGCTGCTGACCGGATTGCTGCTCGCCAGACTGCTGCTCCCCGGACTGCTGCTGACCGGACTGCTGCTGACCGGACTGCTGCTGACCGGACTGCTGCTGACCGGACTGCTGCTGACCGGACTGCTGCTCGCCGGACTGCTGCTCGCCGGATTGCTGCTCGCCGGATTGCTGCTCGCCGGATTGCTGCTCGCCGGACTGCTGCTCGCCGGACTGCTGCTGACCGGACTGCTGCTGACCCGACTGCTGCTCGCCGGATTGCTGCTGACCGGATTGCTGCTCGCCGGATTGCTGCTGACCCGACTGCTGCTCGCCGGACTGCTGCTGACCCGACTGCTGCTCGCCAGACTGCTGCTCGCCTGTCTGATTTGTCCGATTGGAATTGGCGCCGGTCGCTCGATTGCCGTCGTCCCGCACCTCGCCCGTCGTACCGGCGATCTCTCCGACGAGGTCGGCCGCGGCCATTTCGCGAGCCGCTAGCTCACCGATCTTCTCTCGCATTTCGACGCGTGCCTTCTCGGCTTCCTCGCGAAGCTTGTCCGGGTCGACGACGAGCACACTTTCGAGCTGCGACTCGGCCGATTTGGGTCCGCTCGCGTGAAGAGCGTCGTTGTCAGCGATCGCGACCTGAAAGAGGATTCGGCTTCCCGGAATGAGCTGCATCGACGCGACATCGATCGTCCACTCCTTCTCGAGGCTGATTCCCCCTTCCCGGCGGACAAGTTCATCCGGCGTCCATCGAATCGGAGTCTCGACGAGAGGCAGCTCCTCGTCGGGGAGCGTTTCTCCCGCGTAGCGAGTCCACCGCCGCAGCACGCCCGTCGAGAATCCGTGATCATCTTCCGCAGTCATGCTGAGAACGATTCGCCCGTTCGGCGTCGCGACGCGACTAGCCTCATCGATGTGAAGCGTCACGACAGGCGGCTCGTCCGGCAAGACGACCACGGGAACGAGTCGCGTGGGGCGCGACTCGAGATCCCACTCCGCGCTGCGCACGGAGAGCTCGAGCGTACTGCTTGTCACCGGGGAAAACCGCGCCGTGACCTTGCTGCCCTCGACGGATACGGTCTCGAGCGGCGCTTCTTCAAACGCGACTACGCCGCTTCCGATCGGCATGTCCGCCTCGACCTCGACCGTGATCTGGGTCCCGAGCGGAACGATCACCTCTCCGGCCGGATCGACGATGCGATCGGCGGTTCGACGAAGGTACTCCGGATACTCGAGCGCGAACGCGACCGACACGATCTGCGGACGATCATGAACTTCGACGCGCACCGGGCTCGTCTCCGCGTCTCCCCCCCGAAAGACGAACGAGAACGAATCGGTCAGCGATTCGGTCTGAACGCGGACGCGAGAACCGGAAGGATCTTGCGCGAGCGCTGCGCGCACGTCACGCGCGAGATGGGACTCGCCCGAGTCGGCCTCGTGAGTCTCGATCGCAGCGAGAACGCTCCCCGGGAGCGGCGCGATCGGCTCGGGAATGAGGCGCCGGCTGCGCTCCTCACCCGCCGCCTCTCGGATCAGCGTGAGATCCTCCGGAACATCACCGACGACCCACGCGCGAAGCTCCAGAGACTCGGCGCGCGCTACGTGCCAGGTGTCCCGGTCGTCTTCAAGAACGATCCGCGTTCGCCGCGGCCACTCGGTCGGAAAAAGGAGGACGTTCCGCTGAAACCAAGTTCCCACATCGTGGCGGAAGGCCTGCGCGGTAACCGCCGCCAGACCGAGAAGAACGACACTGGTCAGCACCCACAGCCGCACACGGTTGAGATCGAGAGAACGACCGACCGACGTCCCCCTCGTCGCCCGGCGCGATTCGTAGATCGCGTGCTCGAGCAGTTGGCGCTCGAGCGGACCGGTGGCGGGCTCGGAGTCGAGACGATCTCGCTCCTCCGAGAGATGAAGTGCGTTCATCAAGTGACCGTCGAGGTCGGAATCGTACCGCTCGACGGCGGCAGCGAGCTCGTCGGTTGAATACTCCCGCACTCGCGTCTTCGCGCGCTGGACGAGTCGCCACCCTCCGAAGACGAGCGCAACGAGCGCAAACAATCGGAGCGGCCACGGGATGTGCAGCCACCGATCGACGAAGAACGAGAACAACGCGGCGGCGAGCAAGAGCGCACCGAGCTCGGCGATGGCCTGAAGCTTGAGCGCGCTCTCGAGTCGCGGCGCAAGCGCGCGAATGGAGCGCAGGAGCGCGGCCTCCTCGAGCTGATCGACCCGCGGTCCGGAGGAGAGGCGCGAGGCAGCACGTTTTCGCGAAGAGGGCGTCCCGGGAGCTGGCATCAGTGGAGCCTCCAGTACTTGCGGAGGACCCATTCCACGATGAGGAGCACGCAGAAGAGTCCCAACACGAGCGGCGAGTCCCACAGGGTCGACGCTGCCTTTCCGACCACTTCGGTGACCGTGCGCTCCGGGATCACCCGACTGAGCTCGTCGATGTCCTGTAACCCCAGGAAGCGCCCGCCGGTCCGCTCCGCGATCTCCCTCAAAGTATAGAGGTCCGGCGACGGATCCTCCATTTCCGCGGTCATCCGAACGACCCGGATCGCGGCCTCCGCTCCCGCTTCCGTCCGCAGGGAGTACTCACCTGCGGCGCTCGCCGCCAGCACACCGCGGTACCAGCCCGCGCGGCCATCGACCGGCGCGAGCTCGATGCGATCGGGAGGAGGACGCTCACGGGCGGAGCGCGTTTCGGCGCTCGCTGCCGTCGTCGCTTCGAGCGCGCCCCCCGGCGGAGTGCCGACCACGAGCGGCTCGAACTCGATCTCGAGGGCGAGAGACGACTTGACGACCGGCTTGCGCTGATGATCGAGCAAGCTCGCTTCGACGATAACGTCATCGCCGAGATCGTAGCGATCGCGGTCGACGTGAAGCGTTCCGTCCTGATTTCCGGCGAGCTTTCGACCGAGCGCGAGGAAACGCGCCACGCCCGCCCAGAACCTCTCGTGGAGATCGTCGCGACGACCGGCCTGCCAGCGCCAGAGATCGTCCGTGCCGATGAAGATCGAGTAACCGGTGCCCGCCCTCTGCACGGCGAGGGCGATCGTCCCCTCCGGTCCGTCGAGGAGGGAAATCGCGGCCGGCCGCAGCTTCGTCGCTCCCGCGAAGTAGTAGAAGCCGGGAAGTCGCTGCCAAAGTTCTGTGTTTTCTTCGACGTCGTCGACGAGCTGACAGAGCGGATGCGCGGCGCCCTGCGGAGTCATCGTCGGTCGCCAAGCGCGCTCGTAATAGGTCTGGCGATGCCAGCCACCGCGCGACGAACGAAAGTCGACCGGAAGAAGCGCGGCGAACTCCGCGAGCTCTCCGGGCGCCGTGTTGTTCTCGCCGGCGACGTACGCGAGTCCAGTCCCACGCTCGACAACGAGTTTCCGGAGGGCTTTTGCGAACGCCGGCGTGAGCACGGACGACGGCGGATCCAGAAGGATCACCACATCGTAGCCGCGCAGCTCGTTCACCGTCTGCGGCAAGCGTTCGACGACTATGTCGCCGTCCTGCTCGACGTTCGGGGACGCTGAATCGAGCCAGATGGAGGTCTGCAAACCTTCGTCGCGGAGAAGGAAATTCCGGAGAAAGCGGTACTCGTTCGTGGGACTCCCCGCGACGAGGAGCACGCGGCTCGACTCGTCGGTCACGACGACTCGCACCGTACGGTGATTGTCCCGCACGCTCGTCTCATCGCGATGCCGCGTAGTCTCCACCGTGTAGTAGTACGCGCCTTTTCGCTCGAGGTTGTCGTAGAAGGTGAGTGCTTCGTCGGTCGCCCCGTCTACGAGAGAGAGGAGCCGCGTCTCCACCGTCGAGGACCGGCGTTCTCCAGCGGCGATTCGCTTGAGGACCACCTTGATCCGGCGCTGCTTGCCGAGACCGTTTGCTTCGACGCGCGCATCGATTCGGATCGGAAATCCCTCGGCCGCGGTCTCGGGAGCAACGAGCTTCTTGACGGCGATGTTCTTCGGAACACGGCGCTTGCCGATCGCGACGGTGTGCACGGGGATCCCCCGCGCGACGAGATCGGCGGTCGCTTGCTCCCACGGCGCGCCTCCGGTCGGACGGCCGTCGGAAACGACGACGACTCCGGCGACCGGGTCGTGGCCGGTTTCACCGAGGACGCCTAGGAGCGCGTCGCCGATGTGCGTTCCGTCGGCGGTCGCGGACGGCTTCTCCAACGCGTTGAGATCGGGAGCCGCTCGCAACTCGCGGTCGAACGCGAAGGGGCGCACTCGGTTGCTCTGCTCGAGCTCTTCGATGAGCCCCGTGTTTTCGACCGCGGCGCCGACGAGCTCGATCCGCGATTTGGGTCGAAAGAGACTGACTCCCGTGACCTCCTCGATCTCGTATCGGGTGTCGCCGTCGAGGGCGTCCTTCTCCCCCATGCTGCGCGACGCGTCGAAGAGGACGAACGTCTGTCCCCGGCGCTCCAATCGAATCTCGGTGAAGAGCTGGGGATTGAGGAGCATGAGGAGAACGACGGCCAGCGCGGCGATACGGATCGCCCCGAGCAGCACGCGCCGGCGAACGGGTAGATCGCGCTCCGCCCGATAGAGAACGACGATGAGCGCGATCGCGGCGAGCGCGATCGTTCCCGCCGTCCACGCGGCGTTCCCGAACGGAATGCCGGGGAAGTCGAGACGGGTCGTCGCCCCGTCGGGAACCTCGGTCGAATCGAGCCCGAAAAGCCACTGAAGCCACCCGCTCATGCGCCTCGCCTCCCGAGCCACCATGCGAAGAGAAGCTCGGCGAGGAGCACGATTCCCGCGGCCGTCGCGAGCCACCGCCACACCTCGCCACCGGACTCTCCGACCCTGAGACCACCACCTTCCGACTCGGTCACCGAAACGCGCATGCCGAGGCTCTCGAGCTCTGGGCGCAGTGAGTCGAGAGGATCGGGGTCGAGTCTGCTCTCGTCCGGGTCTCGCGTACAGGCGAACGCAATCGGCGCGAGCGCGCTCTCGTCGACTACGGCACCTTCGACGCTCCGCGATGGGACGATCCAGTAGATCCCCGCGCGATACGTCTCGCGAAAGTAGAGATAGCGTCCATTCACGGAGATCGCAGACTGCGAGTCGGGCGCGGTCGGATCGAAGCGGAACGCCTCGCCGTCCGGCGTGCGCACGGTGTACGCGAGCCCCGGCGCCCACGGCCACGCGAGAACGCCGCCCGCCGTGACCGTCCGCTCGTCTCCCATGCGCGGTGCGAGATACCTTGCCCACTCCTGCATCACGATCGGAAAGCTCGGATCGGCGGGCCAGTCGTTCCAGTCGCGGTCCGCGGTGAGGTTGAAGAGGACCACCTTCCCCGCCGCCCGGCGCCGCACGGGGTCCGGCGTTTCGCTCGGAGCGGCATCCGTCGTCGCTTCGTCCTCGCCGGCGATCGACTGCAGCTCCACGATCGCGGGCGTATTCGCCGGGTCGTCGAAGCGCGCGACGACGAGAGCTCCGTCCACCGGCTCGAGCGTGAACAATCGGTCGAAGCCGACCTGCTCGATCGACGAGCCCTCGACTCCGCGAAACGCTTCGAACGCCGCGTGTCGAACATCCGAAATGCGCAGATGAGCCCGCTCCTTCGGCGAAGTTGCCGAGAGGATCTTCGCGGGGAAAAGGCGAAGCTCGGCGTCGCTCGACGCCGGGGCCGACGCCTCCGATCGCAGACCCGCGAGCGCGGCGTAGCGCTCCGGCTCGACCCGGTTGCCGACGAAATACCCGAGGCCGCCGCCCTGCCGCACGAAACGCCGGAGGACTCCGACCTCGTCCGTGCTGATCCCGGACCGGTTGAGCACGAGGACGACGTCGCGGTCGCGGGTGAGCTCGGCGGTGATCTCACCCGTCGTCCGCTCGACGAGTACACCGGACGGAAACGGTCCCCGCGGCGCGAGGGCGGCGGCGAGATGGCCCGAGTCGCTCTCGAAACGATCGCCGCGCGCGTCGCCATCGACGAGAAGCACGCGAATCCCCTTCCGCACGCGAACTACGCCGAAGCTCCGGTCGTCGATCGGGAGTCGATCCACGGCTCCCTCGATCATCGCGGTGAGCGGGTATTCACCAGACGCATCGAACTCGACGACGGCTTCGGTCGTCACCGAGCTCCCGGCGGCGAGGAGCGGGATCTCGTTCAGCGCCACGCGACGCGGCGGTGTTGCCGCCTGTACACCCCGACTCGTTGGCTCGGGAGAGCCGATCTCGACCGCGCCACGCAGGTTTCGACGTTCGTCCGGGCCGTGATTCACGACCTCGACGAGAATCCGCACCGGCGCGCCGACGGCCGGGAGATCGGTCGCGACGCGGACGGCGGTCACCGCGAGGTTCTCGCTCGACGGTCTGCCCACGTCGACGAGGCGCCAGTCGATGCGCTCGAGGATCTCGTCGTTCTCGAAGTTAGCGATCGATGCCGCGATCTCGGGACGGAGAGCTCCCGCGGAGTCGCGCCAGTCGCTCGACCGGAAGTCACTGATCAAGACGACGGATCGGAGAAGCGGCTTCTCGCGTCCCGTGAATCGCTCCCGCAAGCGCTCGAAGAGTCGCCCCACGCTCAGGCTCGCGTCGAGAGATCGCATCCGCCGGAGCCCGGTGAGGACTTCCGAGGCGCGCGCGGCATACACGGCGAGTGCGCTCTCGCTCGGGGGTGACGGCTCGCCCGCGTCGCCGGTCGAACCGTTCGCGTCCGTCTCGTCTGCCGCGCGCTCCAGTCGGTGGAGCTGCTCACCGCGAGTGCCCTGCCAGACGGTGAGACCCATGCCGCGGCCGATCGCTTCCTCGACGTAGCTCTGCGCCGACGCCTGCGCCGCAACGAACGGGATTCCCGCGCCGCCGCTCGCCTCCATGCTGAAGGAATCGTCGACGACGACGTGTCGCTCGTCCTCCCGGTGGCCGACGAACCCCTGAAGAACGGGGCGCGCGACGGCGAACACGAGGAGCGCGAGGAGCAGCATACGCAGGAAGAGGAGAAGCAAATCCTCGACCTGGATGCGCCGGCGGTTCTTCGACTCCGCCTGAAGCAGGAAGTCCATCGCCGCCCAATCGACGATCTGAAACCGTCGTTTGTTGAGGAGATGGATGATGATCGGCGCCGACAGGGCGGCGAGACCGCCGAGCATCCACGGGTTGACGAAGAGCTCGGCCATCAGGACGTCGACCCCCGTCGGACGATCGATTTGCTCCTCGCGCGCGCGGCGAGCGCCGACGCGAGGATCGGTGCGATGGGTTCGTCCGTCGAGAGCGGAACGAAATCGTACGCGACGGCCTCGGTCTTCTTCCGGAGCCCCTCGCAGTGCGCTTCGAGAAGCTCGAGGTAGCGATCGCGCAGACGGCGCGGCTCGGTGAGGAGCTCGTCGCTCGTCTCGAGTCCGCGAAACAGTACGTTGGCGCCGAAGGGAAACGTTCTCTCGGCCGCATCCAGCGTCTGGATCACCATCGCATCGTGGCCGCGGACGTGAAGAAAATCGATCGCGGCGCTCAGCTCATCGAGCGAGACGAAGAAGTCCGAAATCAGGAGGAAGAGACAGCGGCGCGGGACGTCGTGCGCGATCTTCTCGAGGATCGGGGTCAGATTCGTCTTCCCCTGGGGCTCGGCACCGACGAGCTGGCGCGCGACGTTCGCGATCGTCACGCGCTTCGCGCTCGGGGGGACGAACGCGCGCACTTCGGTATCGAAGAGTGCGCACGCGATCGAATCGCGCTGCCGGCTGAGCAGATAACCGAGCGCCGATGCGGTGTACGCCGCGAGCTCGAACTTCGTCTGGGCGCCGGACCCGTAGGTCATCGAGGCACTCACATCGACCATGAGAACCGCGGTGATGTTGGTCTCCTCCTCGTACCGCTTGATGTAGTAGCGATCCATCCGTCCGAGCACCTTCCAGTCGAGATGACGGAGGTCGTCGCCGGCGACGTATTCGCGGTGCTCCGTGAACTCCACGCTGTACCCGTGCCGGTTGCTGCGGTTGCGGCCGGCGAGAAACCCGTTCACCAGACGGCGAGCCATCAGCTCGTGCCGACTGATGCGGGCGATCAAATCAGCGTCGAAGAATCCGGCTCGTCGCGCCATCGTATGTCACGGGGTGGGAGAAAGCGGGAGTATCGAGGAGAAGGCGGCAGACGATGTCGTCCGCCGTGAGTCCTTCGCCCTCGGCGTGAAAGCTCGGAATGATGCGATGGCGAAGCGCGGGCAGGGCGACGTCGCGCACATCCCCGCGAGTCACCGCGTACCGGCCAGCGAGAAGAGTTTTCGCCTTCGCGGCGAGAAGAAGCGACTGCACGGCGCGCGGTCCCGCGCCCCAGGCGATCTTCTCCGTGACCCAACGGCTCGCGCTCTCCTCCGGACGCGACGCGCGCACGAGTCGCACGGCGTACTCGGTGACGTGTCGCGAAACCCGGAGTGCACGAACGACGCGCTGCATACCCAGAATATCGCCCTGCGAAATCACCGGGTTCGGCGTCTCCGGTCGACCCGTCGTCGTTCGGCGAACGATCTCGACCTCTTCGTCGTGGCCGGGGTAGTCGACGAGGATCTTGAGGAGAAAACGGTCGAGCTGCGCTTCGGGGAGCGTGTACGTCCCCTCTTGCTCGATCGGATTCTGCGTCGCGAGCACAAAAAACGGATCGGGTAGCTCGTAGGCGTGACCCGCGACGGTTACGCGGCGCTCCGCCGTCGCTTCGAGAAGCGCCGCCTGCGTCTTCGGTGGGGTTCGATTGATCTCGTCCGCGAGGAGGACGTTGACGAACACCGGACCCTTTTGAAACTGAAACTGCCGGTGTCCCGTCGACCGGTTCTCACTGATCACCTGCGTGCCCGTGATGTCCGCCGGCATGAGATCGGGCGTGAATTGAATTCGCCCGAACTCGAGCGAGAGCGACGACGAGAGCGCGTGGATGAGAAGCGTTTTCGCGAGTCCCGGAACGCCCTCGAGGATGCAGTGTCCCCCCGCGAGGAGAGTGATCAAGATTTCGTCGATCACGCGATCTTGGCCGACGATCAGCTTCGCGACTTCCGTCCGAATGCGCTTCGCCTTGTCCTCGAATTGCTCCGCGATGAACTCGCTCGATATCCCGGGCGCGGACGGCGCGCGGCTCGAGAGCGGGAGTTTGCGGGCGGGGCGGTCGGTCATCGCATCACGCGGGGGCTGAGTCGGAGGGACAAGGTTCGGGTCATCGGCGCGGGCGGGAGCGCGACGCGCGCGGGCGGCGCAGTCGTCAACGCTGGAACGCGGGCAGGCGCTGGTAGGGGATCTGAAGGATGAGGAGCGCGATCGCCGTCGAATAGATCACGCCGTAATCGCTCGTGTCATCACCGTAAAAGCTCCCGTCGGAGTTCTGAACCGCCGTGAGATACCGCGAGATGTCGCGGTAGTGCCGTTCCCAGCGCGGACCACCGCGGAGCCAAATGGCTTGCGCGAGATAGTACTCGATGTACTCACCGTGGTTCTCGTTGCTCCAAATGTGTCCGGTGTCGGGAGCGATGTTGTTCTCGACAAAGCTGCGGATCGCCCGCATCTCGAGCGAGTCGTACTGCCCGGCGTGCCAGAGCGCGACGACCGCGGCACAGGTGACTCCGGCGCGGAACCGGTTGCTGCGAACGCGATACATCACGCGGCCGTCCGAGCGGGTCGAGTCGCGGATGTACTGGACACCACGGTCGATCATCCCGCGTTGGACGTGAAGCCCGACGTCGCGACACGCCCGGAGTCCGGTGAGCTCCGTCACGACGAGCGTGCCTTCGTCTTCGTAATGATTCGGCACGTAGCCCCATCCGCCCTCCGGCGTCTGACTCCTCTCGAGGAGACGCACTCCCCGCTCGAGAGTCCGCTCGATACGACGCCGGCGATCCGGACGCCCTTCCTGCCCGTACACGGTGCTCAGAAACGTCATTCCGAACGCGTGCGAGTACATCGTTCGCTCCTCGCGCGTATCGGAGTCGGTGATGAGCCCGTTCGACTGCGACGAACTCACGAGGTACTCGGTAATCTCGCTGAGGACCTTCGCGTGCGGACCACGCGTCGGTGTGCTGCCGTTGGCAAGGAGAACGAGCCCGACGAGTGCGGTGTTTGCACACGGGTACCGGCCGCGTCGCGGACGCGAGCGGTTGCGCCACACTCCGCTCCCGTCGCGCACCCCGAGGAGGTAGCGGATGCCGCGGTCGATCGATCGCTCGACCGCCGGGGAAACGACCTTCGGGCCCTCCGTGCGAGGAACGAGTCCGTCGCGGGCCGAAGCTGAGCTCGACCCGCCGAGAGGCGCCGCGGTAACGAGCAGCGCGAGACTCGTCGCGATCGCACGTGTCGACGCACGCCGCACCGGAAGACCTCTCCCCCGTCGGGCGGAGCCACATTGGCGGGAGCGGGTCCCGCTCGAGACTGCGTTCTTCACAGATTCCTCACGCCCACGGGGAAACTCGGCGACTCGCGCGCGGACTCATCCTTACAGTGTTCGAGTCGCTTCTCAATGTCGGACTTTCAGTGAAATCCGTGCGCGCGCGAGCCGCCGTGCGAGACGCCCGCTCGGCGCTACTGGCACGGCGAGGCTTCGCACCCGAGATCCGCGACCCCGAAATCGCAGCTCGGGAACGGGGGAGGCGGAGGCGGACCGGTCCCGAACAATCGGTTGAGGAGATAGATGGGGTCGGCGATGTTCACGGCCGCGTCGTCGTTCGCGTCCTCGGCGTCACGGCAGCCGGACGGGGCGCCGTCGCCGAAGAGGCCGTTCAGCGTGAAGATCGGGTCGGCAATATTGAATTGCGTGTCGGAATTGGAGTCTCCGCGAAGGAATCTCAGGTCGACGTGAGTCGATGCGAGCTGAACCGTCACTTCTTCCGGCCCGCCGGGAATCTCCGCCCCGAACTCGTCGACGAATCCGAGCCGGAAGTTGTGATCGCCGCCGCCCTCGAACACCTTGACGACGATCGTATGGAACCCCGCCGAAAGGTCGACGTCGCGCAGGTTTTCGAACGCGTCCGGCGTATCTTGATAGCTCCGGCCCTGCGCGCCGCGCGCAACCGCGTTTAGGTGGAGAGTCTCGCCGTCGAGGAGCACGTGCACCGCGTCGTCACTCGAAACCCCGAAGTTGACGACGATGTCGTCGGAGACCTCGAGGTACGTCACGGCGTAGCACATCACTTCGTCGACGTCGCCGTAGACGGCTTCGAAGTCGATGCGATCATCGTCGTCGTCGAGATCGCGCCATTCGATCCACGTCGGCGTGTCGTCGGGATTGCGCCCGAACGCGTCCGCGGCGAGCCCGCTGCTCGCCGCCTCTCCGGCATAGTCGGGAAAAATGGTCTCGCCGGCGGACGGCTGGATCTCCGACTCGACGATCTCCCCGTCGGCGAGGTAGTCCTTCACGATCTCTTCCTCGCCGGGGTTCGCCCCCCCGACCACGCGCGTAAACGGCCCGAGAACGAGCCAGTGCTGGATCGACCCGAAGTCGCTAATCGGTGCGGACGCGGCGGCGTCGACCGCGCGGGCGGGGCCGTTCGCCGAGAAGACGAAGTCGCTCCCTTCCTCGCTCACGGCCCCCTCGAAGCGCGCGAGCCCGGTTCCGCCGGCCGTCACCCGGTAACTGAGGCTTCGTTCGTCGCCCGTGAGATCGACGGTCCACGCGATCGCGCCGCCGTCGACCGTCGCGTTTCCGCTCACGATCTCGACGCTCTCCCAGCCATCGGGGACACGCTCGGTCACTAGAACCGTCCCGGCCGCGTCGCACCCGTCGCCGGCGGCTCGCGGGTCCGAGAGCTCGAGCGTGACTTCGTAGGTTCCACCGTCTTCGTAAAACGCGGTCGGCGCGCCTTCGATCGCGATCGCATCGCCCCAGAGCGTCCGCGTCAGAGTCGCCGGCGCCACCGAGCAGCCCTCCCCGGCGACGATGGTCACGTCATCGATGAACGCCATCCCCTCGAACGGCCGCGGCTCGATATCGAAATTGAGCCCGAAGAAGAGACCGGCATTCGCTTCCGGCGCGAGCGTCTCTTCGGTGTGCTGAAGTCCGTCCTCGTCGACTACCGCGAGCTGAGGTGTGTCCGGCGGGTCGTCGCCGTCGGGCCAAATCGCCGCCGTGATGGTGACGGGGCCGCCGTCGTCGTCACCCAGCGTCCCGATCTCGAGCCAATACTCTTCGCCCGCGACGAGCGGGAAGTCGGGAACGGCGAACGCGAACCCGCCCGCATCCCCTCCCGGCCACTCGGGGTGGTCGACCTGGTCGTGGCACGCAGTGAACTCCGAGATCGCGAGGAAGCCATCGGGAAAGAGCGGATCGACCTGCTCGAGGACCACTGAAACCTGGTAGCTCCGCTCGAGGCTCGAGTCGATCGCGTCTTGGTCTTCGAGGAATCCGATCCGCGAGCGCACCGACGCGCTGAGCTGGGTGACCGTCTCGAGGACGATCCGGGCTCGCATCTTGTAGTCGCGCTCGGTGAGCATGTCTTCGACGACCTCGGCGCGGAGCATGAACATGCCGATCCCGAACGCGTTGTCGGTCGTGAGCACCACTTCGCCGTCATCGACCATCGCCGTTCCGGTCGGGAGTTGGTCGCCGCAGAGCTCAACTCCGATCGGGAGGTAGAAGTCGCCGAGATCGCCGTCTTCGAAATCGTAGGAGAGCAGTGTCTCTTGCGCGGAGGCGACGGAGCCTCCGGCGAGAACGCCCGCCAACAGCCCCGCCGTAAGCACCAGCCCACCGAGGGCGCGAGCGCAACGCAGTCGCTGCGACATGGATACTCCTTTCCGCGCGCGACGACCGGCGGTGGCTCTTCGAAAGCCCCGCCGGCGACGGACCTCCGCGTCCGAGTCCGATTCCGGACTGCGCGAAGTACCCGACGCACGTCCAAACGATCACCGCTCCGCCCGGTGACGCTCACCGCGCGGACTCCCATTGCGAGCGGCTCGGCCGCTCTTCCCACGGAACGCGTGGGCCCGGCTTCCAGTGTACCGCGCAGGAATCCGGGTTCTGGGCGCGGATTTCTCGCCGGCGATCGGCGCTCGGCCCTCCGACTCGGGGCCCGAGCACTTCTTGAACCCCGAGAGATAACGCCCGGGCGCCGGGGGGCCTCGGTTTCGTCGTCACGAGGGGAGCGGCTGATGTTCGGGCGACCGGGGATCAGCGAGCGACGTCGGCTCGGTCAATGCCTCCGGCGCATCGCCATAACCCTCAGCAGATTAGCCGCTTAAGGCTCCGCCGGTCGATGCCGTGCGGCCGCGGGGCGTCGCAGCCCACCCACGGTTCAGAACCGCTGCCACTCCGGCTTGTTCTCGAACACGAAGCGGTAGTACTCCTTCCGCTTGAGCTCGCGGGCGGCGCCCTCGTCGAGGAAGACCTTGACGACGGGGTGGAGCTGGAGGACCGAGGCCGGGTTCATGGCGCTCACGGGCCCCTCGAACGCCTCGGCGATCGCCCGGGCCTTGTGCTCGCCGAAGGCGAGGAGGACCACCTCTCGCGACTCCATGATGGTCCCGACGCCCATGGTGATGCAGTGCCTGGGCACCTCGTCGGGGGAATCGAAAAAACGCGCGTTGTCGCGGATCGTGTTCTCCGTGAGCGTCTTGATCCGTGTACGCGACCGGAGCGACGACGACGGCTCGTTGAACCCGATGTGGCCGTCCGATCCGATCCCGAGGATCTGCACCTCGATCCCTCCCGCCTCGGCGATCGCCCACTCGTACTCCTCGCAACTCCGCGGGATGTCTTTCGCGAGACCGTCCGGCACGTGAGTCTTCTCGCGAGGGATGTTGATCCGGCGAAACAGATTCTCATCCATGAAGTGCCGGTAGGACGCCGGATGGTCGCCCGCGAGTCCGACGTACTCGTCGAGGTTAAACGTCTGCACATCCGCGAAGTCGATCTCCCCCGCGTCGTAGAGCCGAATCAGCTCGCTGTAGAGGAGAAGCGGAGTGCTTCCGGTCGCGAGTCCGAGGACGCAGCCTGGGTTCTCGCGGATCTTCTGCGCGACGTAACGAGCGGCGATGCGACTCGCCGCCGCGGGTGTGTCTTGAAGAATGATTTCCATGGGTCAGTCGATATCGAATCCGAGCTGCCGCCGGAGATTCGCACGAACGTCATCGCGAAATCGATCGACGAACGCGAGAGTGTAGTCGACGAGATCGGGACCGTCCGGATCGCAGACCGGCGTCAGATCGATCGCGTAAGTCACTCCGTCGGACGAGTCGACTCCGTGGGAGTCGAAATAGGTCGCATTCGCCCGCCACCGCCCGAGCGTCGCGAGATCGTAGCGTTTTCCGCCCGAGATCTGCGAATCGAACAGCGAGACGAGCGAGGCCGCGACGTTTCCGCGCGCGGACACGTCGAGCCCGACCTTGTCCTCGTCCGGCAGCCAATCGAGGTTCCGCCACACTTCGCATCCGTAGACGGCGCGGGGACGGTCGTTCGCGGGGAGCGATCGGATCGCCGCGACGAGAGGGACGAGGACGGCGATGTGCGAGGGATGCTTGTCCGCCGGGTTGTGAGTGTAGACCACGTCCGGACGCACGGCGTTCAAGATCGCGCGAAGATCGTCTTCGAGGGCCTTACTCCTCGGGTCCTTGACGACCGAGCTCGGGTAGTCGAGCTGCGCCATCACGGCGTACTCACCAACGTAGGCCGCCTTGCGCTGTTCGGCGCGGCGGACACCCGTCATCTCGTCGTCGGTGAGCTCGGCGTAGATCCCGGTGCGCGAGCTACCGGCACCGTTGGTACACGTGACGCCCGAGAACCAACGATCCCGCCGGCCGTAGCACTCGGCGATCCCGTGATACGCCATGATCTCGAGGTCGTCCTGGTGCGCACCGACGCCGAGGTGCGTCGTGCGTGCGAGCGCATCGGCTAGCGAGGAACCGTCGGGAATGAAGATGTCGGCCGTCGGGTTCCCGAGTGCGAGTTCACGTTGCGCCATGATCAGTGCGCTCCCTTCGGGCCTCAGCGCCGGAGAGCCGGCAGGCTCGCGGCGGCCACCGCCTGTCCGACGCGTCGACTCCGCTCGTCGGGGACGTGAAGCTCGACGGCCTCGGCGAGATCGGGGAACTCGAGAGAAAGCACCTCGCGCGCCTTGGCGACGAGCGTTTCACCGCCGACGCCGGAGGTGACTCGACCGAGGATCAAGAGATGGGAGAAGTCGTAGAACTCCGCGTAGTACGGAATCGTGTACCCGAGGTAAACGCCGATCGTCTCGAAGATCCGCATCGCACCGGGATCGCCCGCGGCCGCTTTCTCCTGGACGAGCTTCAAGCGCTCGGGCAGCGGAACATCGGCGGGGAATTCGAATCCGGCCGCCGGCGCCAGCTTGTTCACCGCTTGCTGCGAGAATGCCATCGCACCCACGCCCGGGTCGCCGGACCACTCGTCCGCCGCCGCGTCCGGCGCAAAATCGACCGGCGCAAACGCGAGCTCGTTGAGCCACCCGGTAATCGCGCCGTCGCGGTCGATGTATCCGACCGCCTCACTCGACCCCATCGCGATTCCGAGGACGCCGGTCGCCTCGAGCGACATCGCTCCGGCGAGGGCCGTCACGTCGCCGTCGTTCGCGACCTCGAGCGGAACGTTCCACTCCCGCTGGAGCCGGAGAAAGAGCGGCTTCGCTTGGCGCTCGAAGTCATCCGCCGACAGCCCGCGAAAGAGAGACGCGACCATCACTTGATTGTCGACGTAGATTCCGGCGGAGCTGCCACCGATCGCATCGACGCGCGGAAGATGCGCCGCCGCCTCCTTGAGGCCGCGTGAAATCCTCGAGTGATGGTACTCGATGTCGGATTGCGTGGTCGGGTCCCACGGGATTTCGGTGCTGAACACCGGGTTTCCATCGCGCACGGCAGCGAGCTTGTAGTCACTCGCTCCGAGATCGAACCCGACGCGGCAGCCATCGAGATGGCCTCCGAGCGCAGACGATGCCCCGCGCTCCTCCGGAATCTCCTCTGGCGGACGGTGCACGACCTCGAACTCGTGGCCGTAGACGCGGCGGGCGATGAGATCGGCGTCGAAGGCTCGCGCGCCTTCGGCCGCGTACGCGCGCCTGAGGAGCTCCGCGATCGGCTCGGGTCCCGAGACGAAGAGGCGCCAGCCGCCGATCGCCCACAGCATGAACTTCACCGTGCGCTCGACGTAACGGTACGTATCGTCGTCGTGCTCGCTCCCCCACGGGAACACCGCGAGCTCGCGGCGCGCGACGAGTCCGGCGTTTCTTTCGAGCGCGAGAATCACGGTCTCGGACTCGCCGGTCGCGCGCAGGGCTTCCTGATATCCTCGCACCGCGCGGACCGCCGGGCAGAACTTCGGGTCGAGCTCGGGCCGAATGCCGGGAGTAGCGTCGAGAAGGGATCGTGTCGAAGACATGGCTCAGCTGCACGCTTATCCGCTCGGCTCTGCGATCACCCGACGGCGGCGAGCGGACGTGAACCCTACGAGATGGACTGGAGGCTGTCAACGAATGCCGAACGTCTCGCGCGCGTTCGTGCATCGCCTCTTCGCATCACTTGCAGTAGCGGGCGAGCCAATCGAAGAAGACTCGTTGCCAGAGGACCGCGTTCTGCGGCGACAGGACCCAGTGTCCCTCGTTGGGGAAGTGGAGGAACCGCGACGGAACGCCTTCCACCTGGGCTGCGGTGAACGCCTCGATCCCCTGCGTGACCGGAACGCGGAAATCGTTCTCGCCGTGGATGACGAGAAGCGGCGTCTTCCAGCGACCGACGAAGCGGTGAGGCGAGAATCGATCGTAGCGCTCTCGCAGTGCCGCGCTTTTCCAGTAGGGCCCACCGAGGTCCCAGTTGACGAAAAACAGCTCTTCGGTCGAACCGTACATCGACTCGAGGTTGAAGACGCCGCAGTGGGCGATCATCGCGGCGAACCGGCCCTCGTCGTGACCCATGAGCCAGTACACGGTGTAACCGCCGAAGCTCGCGCCGACGGCCCCGACGCGGCGCGCGTCGACGTACGGCTCGGTGAGCATGCTGTCGGTCGCAGCGAGGATGTCCTGCATCGCCTGCCCGCCCCAATCGCCGCTGATTTGGTCGTTCCACGCGCGACCGAAGCCGGGCATGCCGCGACGGTTGACCGCGAGGACGACGTATCCCTTCGCGGCCATCAGGTGGAAGTTCCACCGATACGAAAACCACTGACCGATCTGCCCCTGTGGTCCACCTTGGCAATAGGTGAGCAGCGGCCATTTCTTCGCGGGATCGAAGTCGGGCGGGTAGATCACCCAGTTGTGCACCTTCGCGCCGTCGCTCGAGCGCACGAAGCGCTCCTCGATCTTCGGGAGCTCGAGGGAGGCGTAGACCGAATCGTTGATCGCCGTCAGCTTCACCGGCTCGCTGCCGTCGACGGGCACGTGATAGAGCTCGGACGGACGGAGCATGCTCTGGCGAGCGGCGACGAGTGCCGAGCCGTCGGGCGTCACGCCGCGGAGACTCCAGTTGAAGCGCCCGGTCGTGACTTGCTTGAGGCGCGCCGAGCGCACGTCGAGGGAGAAGATCTGGTGCGTCCCGCGATCTTCCGAGCTGAAGTAGACGCGCTTGCCGTCCGGGGACCACGTCGCCTCGTGGGTCGTCCGATCGAGGCCGGTCGTGAGCTCGGTGATCGTTCCGTGCTGGCGATTGTAGAGAAGGATGCGATTCCGATCCGATTCGAAGCCGGCGCGCGCCATCGAGTGGAATGCGATCACGCTCCCGTCCGGGGAGTAGCTCGGCTCGACGTCGTAACCGTCGCGCCCTGCGGTGAAGCAGCGTAGGCGCGGCGGCTTCGTCACGTCCACGAGGTAGAGATCGGTGTCGGTCGACTCGGCCGGTCGCGCGACCATCTTCGATGTGAATGCGAGCTCCGTTCCGTCGGGCGACCAGTTGAAGTGCTCGCTTCCTGCGAACGGCGGCACGGGACAGTCGTAGCGAAGCCCCGCCATCACGTCGACGGCGTCCACCGCCTTACCGTCTTCGCCGATCTTCGCGACATGAAGGTGCCGGTAGCTCCCGTCGGCCCAGTGGTCCCAGTGGCGATACAGGAGGCCGTCGATGATACGAGCGTCGGCTTTCGGCAGATCGGGGTGCAGGTCGGCGAGGGAAGGATCCATCGAGACCGAAGCGCTGTAGGCGATGCGCGCTCCGTTCGACGACATCTTGAACCCACTCACGCCACCCTCGACCTCGGTCACCGCCGCAAACGCGCCCGACCGTGGGTCGACGCGCCAGACTTGCGGCTTCTCCTCGGCGTCGCGCTTCGCAAGCAGGTAGATCGCCGTGCCGTTCGTCGTCGCGACCCACGCGATGTCCCCCGCGCTCGGAAGATCCGCTGCGAGCGTCCTCGGAGAGCCGCCGGCCGTCGGTACGATCTCGAGACTCGATTTGCCGCTGTTCTCAGCGAGATCGTAGCGCCGAACCGTGTACGCGACGTGCATGCCGTCCGGTGAAACGGCGGACGCACCGAGGCGCCCGAGTTTCCACAGAAGCTCGGGCGAGAGGCGGTCGGCTCTCAGGTCGGAGCGGGCAACGAAAAGGGCGAGCAAGAAGAGAACAAAGAGGGTCGGACGTCGGGTCTGCATAGGATGTCGCTTCGGTTTTGTGACGTGAAAGAAAGCGAATCTGAGCGATCGCCCCCACGAAACCATCGTCGGCTCGAACGCGAACCGGCTCGATGGAAGGGCACGCAGCGCGCCGACAAGGCGCGGAGCGGCACATCTTCGGAACGTGGGTGAGGCTTCCCCGGGCGGGACGGGTTCCCCGAGTGGGAAGCGCACATCTTCGCCTCCGCATGGCCGCGATGAAAGATCGCGTTCGCGTTCGGCGCGCGGAAGATCCGGACAGCGTACGGCGCGTCACTCCCGCCGGCGCTTTTCGGTCGCGAGCGAATCGAGTAGCCTGGCCAGTCGATCTGAATTCGACGCTACCCGCAAACCAGGAGATCACCCGTGGCCGACATTCCCCTTCGCCCGCTCGGCAACTCCGGCGAGTCCGTCTCCGCGCTCTGTCTCGGTGGCGGGCACATCGGCTTCACCGGCATGGCGTCGTCCGAGGCGATTCGCATCGTCGAGCACGCCATCGAGAACGGGATCACCTTCATCGACTCGGCGTGGGAGTACCACAACGGCCGATCGGAGGCGCTGATCGGACAGGCGATTCGCGGCCGGCGCGACGACGTGTTTCTCATGACGAAGGTCTGCTCGCGCGAGCGCGGAGGAGCGCTCGAGCAGCTCGAGGACAGCCTCCGGCGCTTCGGCACGGATCGCATCGACCTCTGGCAGTTCCACGAAGTGAACTACGCGAACGACCACGAATGGATCTTCGCCCCCGGCGGCGCCGCCGAGGCGGGACTCGAGGCCGTGAAGTCGGGCAAAGTGAGATACCTCGGTTTCACCGGGCACAAGGATCCGGAGTTTCTGCTCTCGATGCTCGAGTACGACTACCCGTGGACGACGTGCCAGCTCCCGATCAACATCCTCGACGCGAGTTTCCGAAGCTTCGTCGGCCGCGTCGTACCGGAGCTCACGAAACGGGGAATCGGTCCACTCGGAATGAAGAGCCTCGGCGGCGAAGGGCAGCTCGTCACGAGTGCGGGCCTCTCGCCGGACGACTGCATTCGGTTTGCTCTATCGCAGCCGATTTCGAGTCTCGTCTCCGGCATGGACTCGACGAAGATCGTCGATCAGAACGTCGCGATCGCGCGCAAGTTCACGCCGATGTCGGACGAGGACCAATCGGCGCTCGTCGAGCGAACGCGCGGCATCGCGAGCGACGGTCGCTACGAATGGTCGAAAACGACTCACCGCTTCGACAGCAAGTACCACCGGGAGCAGCACGGGTTTCCGGAGAAGTTGGTGCTGGGTTAGCGACGCGCTCCGCTCCCGATTTCAACCGATTCGGGAACGGGAACGGGAACAGCGGAAGACTTACGCGTCCGCTCGCGTCTCTGCCGCTCCCCGTCCAGACACCATCGAGTAAAGCACCGGCACCATAAACAGCGTCATCACCGCCGAGACGCCGATCCCGAAGACGATACTCACCGCGAACGGTGTCCAGACTCGACTCACGCCGCCGAATCCGAGCGCGAGCGGAAGTAGATTGCAGATCGTGGTGCACGCCGTGAGAACGATCGGACGGAAGCGCTCGCCGCTCGCCTGAAGGATCGCCGGCGCGAACGCGAGTCCTTCGCGGCGCCGCCGGTTCATGAAGTCGACGAGCATCAGGCTTTCGTTCACGACGACGCCCGCGAGCCCGATGATCGCGATGAAAGTCGGGATCGTGAACGGCTGCTGGCGGACGAGGAGTCCGAGCAAGACGCCGAGAACGCTGAACGGTACGACAGCCATCACGACGAAGGGCTGGGAGAAGCTGCGGAACTGCGAGGCGAGGACGACGTAGATGAGGACGAGCGCGACCCAAAAACTCCGCCGCTGATCGTCCATGCTCTCGGTCGTCTCTTCGAATTCCCCGCCAAACGTGAGTCGGACGCCCGGGTAGCGAGTCTCGGCGTCCGCAAACACGCGCTGGAGGCGCTCGTTGACCTGTGGCCCGGTCGCGATGACTCCGTCCACATCCGCCGTGACGAGCACGGTCCGCTTCGTGTCGTAGTGGTAGTAGCTCGAGTTCGGACGCCAGACGTCGACCTCTGCGATCTCCCCGAGCGGAACGAGCCCGGCACCGGTACCCCGCACATCGACATCGAGGAGATCTTTCGGCGTCAAACGATCCGCCGCCGCGTACTGAACGCGCACGTCGACGTCCTCGTCGAGCCGGCGGTCCTTCACACTGCCGTGGATGAGACCGTCGTTCGCGGCACGGAGCGCGAGTGCGGCGTCCTCGGGAAAGAACCCGAGCGCCGAAGCGCGTTCCGTCTCGAGGGAGAATCGATACTCCTTCGGACCGAGGTCGAAGTTGTCGGAGATCGAGTCGACGCCCTCGATCGTCCTGAGCTCTCGCTTGATCTCCTCGGCGACGCGCTGCGCGGCTTGGTAGTCGTTCGACTCGACCCGCACGGCCACCGGTCGTCCGAGCGGCGGCCCGTCACGCGGCGCGAACACCTCGACCAGGTCGAAGCGATGTTCGCTCTGCGCCTTCACGCTCGCATCGATTCCTGCCCGCAGCTCCCGGATGAGTTGCTCGGGATCGGCCATCAGCTCGGGAATATCGGCGAGTGTGCCCATGAAGAACGCGACGTCCGGACGGCGAAGGATCACCCCGTCGACCGTCATGCGAAAGCCGACGATCGTGTAATAGTTGACGAGAAGGCCCTTCCGGTGAAGCTTGTCGAGCTCCTCCTCGATGAGACGCGCCGCATCGTCGCTCTGCTCGAGACTGTAGGACGGATCGCCCTTGAACGTCACGAACACGGCGTTGAAGTCGCTCACCCACGGATCCTGCGGAATGTTGAGCACGAGCCCGACGAGAAGCACGGAGCCACCGAGTACGAGCGCGAGGAACGCGAGGCGGAAGCGAAGCACGAGCCGGAGCGCGGCGAGATAGACTTTTCGCCCCCCGTCAAAGACCGCTCCCCGCATTCCACTGAAAAACCTTCCGACCGGTCCCGGTTTTCGTCCCTTCGTGCGCGCGCCGAAGTCGAGATAGTGAACGGGAAGGACGGTCACGCACTGAACGACGGAGAAGATGAGCGCGAGAATGACGACCTTCGGGATGAAACTGAAAAACTTGCCGGACACACCCGTTTGAAGAAGGAGAGGCGACATCGCGGCGACCGTCGTGAGACAGGCGTTGAAGACGGGCCAAGCCACCTCGGATGCGCCCTCGAGAACCGCCTCGCGAATCGGCTTTCCCAGCTCCACGTGCCGGTAGATGTTCTCGAGCGTCACGATCGCGTCGTCGACGAGCATCCCTCCGACGAGCACCATGCCGAAGAGCGTGAGGTTATTGATGCTCATGTCCGCGGAGGGAAAGAGGATGAACGCGCAGAGGTATGCGAACGGAACGCCGACGAGAGCGATGAGTGCGTTTCGAAGGCCCACCGCGAAAAAGAGGATCACCGCGACGAGACAGATCCCCCGCGAGAGATTGTCGAGAAGCACGGAGAACCGACTCCGCACGACATCCGACTGATCGCCGACGATCTCCCACACGAAGCCGGCCGGCGCCTGCTCCATGAAGGCATCGATCACCCGACCGCAGTCTTCGCGGATCGAGATCGTGTCGCTGTCCTCTTCCTTCGCGATGTTGAGAACGATCGCCCGCTTCCCGTTCATGCGGGTGATTTCGCGCTCGGGCTCGAAGCCCTCCTCGACGCGAGCCACGTCGCGCACTCGGATCGGCGAGGCGCCCGGAACGAGACGCACAACGGCGCGCTCGATGTCTTCGCGATCGAGATGCTCGGCGTCGAAGCGGAGGCGGATCTCTTCTTCTCCGCCGCCTAGAGCTCCGGGCGGCGGCGCGAGACCCTCGCGCCGAATCGCTCCCGCGGAATGCGAACGACTCGAGCGCTGGAGCGCCGTGAGAACATCGAGAACCGATACGTCCGCACGTCGCGCGGCCAAGCGGTCGATGAGGACGCGATACTCGCGTTTTCGGTATCCTCCGTAAGTGACCTTCGTCACCCCCGGAACGGCGGTCAGCCGCTGCCGGAGCTCGCGTCCAACCTCGCGCAGCATCAGCTCGGTCGCAGATTCGTCCTCGCTGAAGAGAACGATCGAGAATAGCGGCCAGACTTCGCTCGTCGTCAGCTTCTGAAGGAACGGAGTCTCCGCGTCCTCGGGAAGATCCGTCGCGCGGTCGAGCGCGGCGCGGAGATCGTTGAACGCGATCTCGAACTCGGCGTCGGTGAGCCCCTCATCGAACTTGACGTCGATGAAGCTCATCCCGGGGAGAGAATCACTGACGATCCGCTTCACTCCCGAGATGTCTTCGATCTCATCCTCGAGCTCATTCGTGACGAGGCGCTCGACGTCTTCGGGGCTCGCACCGTCCCAGATCGTCGTGATCCAAGCCTCGGCCAGGGTCACCTCCGGCCACGGATCGACGGGGAGACGTCGAAAGACCCCGACGCCGACTCCGATGAGGAGCACGAAGAGAAGATTGATCAGCACGCGCTGATCGAGGGCGAGCGAGATGAGCGGCTTCATGGCGAACCGGAAGATCGCACTTCCGCCCCCGGCGAGAGTTGATCGATCGGTGAGGCGATCAATCGATCGCCGGCGCTGACTCCGGCTTCTACGTGCCAAAAACCAGGCTCGTCGGCGACGGAGCGAACTTCGACGGTTCTCACCGCGGCGCGAAGCTCCTCACCGTCCGGGACGACGACGTACACCGAGCGCTGACCGAATCGGTCGAAGACGATTTCCTTAGGAACGAGAAGGAGCGTCTTCGTACGTCCGACCCGAAACCGAGCCCGGGCGAAAAGTCCCGGAACGAGATCTCGGTTCTCGTTCGGGAGACGAACGATCACGGGAAAACGCCGCGATTCGGAGCGAGCGCCGGCGGGGAGCTCGCTGATCACGCAGCCCTCGCGATCCGAGGGGATCGAGTGGAGCGCGGGATCGACGTCGACGATCTCGACGCGAGCGGAGTCGCCGACGCGAAGCGAGAGCCTCACTTCGGCCGGAACCTCGACGGCGAGCTCGAGCGGATCGAGGACGCGCAGCTCCCCGATCGGTGCGCCGGTGCGCAGGTACTCGCCGACCTGGGCGTGATCCCGAAACCAGACACCCGCGCGCGGAGCCGAAACGCGACAGCGCGAGAGATAGAGCTCCGCTTCGCGTTCGGCCGCGGCACTGGCCGTTCGCTCGGCCTCGATCGCGAGCAGCTCCGAGCGGAGTCGGTCCTCTTCGGCGACTCCGAGCGACCCCTCCGCGACGAGCTTCTTCACGCGGTCGAGCTCCGTGCGGAGAAACGCCGCCCGCGCTTCGAGTCCGACACCCCGCGCTCGCGCACTTTCGACGCGCGCCGAGTAGAAGACATTCTCGAGCCTAGCGATCTCTTCCCCGGCCTCGACCAACTCTCCTTCGTTCTTCCCGATCGCTTCGAGCTTGCCGTCGGTCTCCGCGGCGAGGGTGATCGTCGATGGCGACTCGAGGAATCCGGTCGACTCGTAGATGACCTCCTTCTCGGTCGCCTGAAGCTCGAGCACGCGAACCTCGATCGCGACATCCGTCTCGGGCGGCTCGATGTCTCGCATGCGATCGGAGAACTCCGCCATGAGGTCGAGTCCGATCCAGGCAAGAAAGAGAGCCACCGCGATGACGAGCACCGTCACGCTCAAATAAACGGGCTTCGGTACTCGGGGGAGGGGTTCGGCCGGAGGCGGCGCGGTGTCGGACTGGTGCATCGCTTAGCGGTCCTCGGCAGGATCTCGATGGGATTCGCCTTCAGGTTCGCCCTCGACTTCGGATTCGGGCTCGGGGCTCGACTTCGGATCAGAAGGGTCGCCGTCGAGCGGCGCATCACCGAGCTCTTCCGACTCGAATTCCTCGATCGCCCCGTCCTCTCCGCCCACACCGCAGGCGTGAAGGAGTCGCGCGTAGGTGAGCAGAAGCTCGAATCGCGCGCGGATGCGAATCGAGCGTTCGGTGTCGAGCAGCGATTCGGCCTCGAGAACCTCCTGTCCGTTGGCGCGCCCTTCGCGAAAGAGGTCGCGCACTCGCCCGAGATGCTCTTCGGCCTGCGCGACGACGACGGCCGCGACCTCGATACGATCCTGCGAGCGAACGAGAGCCCGCTCGATACGCCGCACGTCGGCTACGACACGTCGCTGAAACGCGCGCTGCTCGGCGCGAACGGCGTCGGCGTTCGCCTGGAGCTCGGAGGCACGGAAGCGACGGCGCCCGCCCGCGAACACTTCCCACGTCGCGTTCACTCCGCCCGAGAAGAAGCTCGGGTCGCCGAAATCGCTCTCCGTTGAGCTGTACTCGTGCTGCGCAAAGAGATCGACCGAGGGAAGGAAGGTCGCGAGCTCCGATCGGCGCGCGTCGAGGATGGCGCGGTGCTCCGAGTCGAATGCGCGCAACTCGGGACGGTGAGTGAGCGCGAGCGCCTCCCAGGGAAGACGCAGCGCTCGCTCGACGGAAACGTCGTCCGGCGCGGCGAGCTCGATGCGCGCGCCGGGAGGTTGGTCGAGAAGGCGGGCGAGCTCCTCGGTTTCGCTCACGATCAAGTCGTCGAGGCTCCGAAGATCGAACCTTCGCTGCGCGACGCGAGCTTCGACGATGAGGACGTCGGCCTGTGTCGCCCGTCCGACGGAGCGGAGATCCCGAGCGAGCTTCGCGCTTCCTTCGAGGCTCTCGACGGACGCGGCGAGCGCGAGACGCTCCTGGTCGAGACCGAGGATCGAGTAGTAGACGCGGGCCACCTCGAGGTCGAGATCCTGATCGGCTCGGTCCTTTCGCGCTCGCACGCTCAACCACTCTTGTTGAGCCCCGCGGTGAGCGAAGTGCGCTCGGCCCCAATCGAGCACGTTGTAGGCGAGAGTCGTCCGCTGCGTGAAGAGGTCTCGATCGACGAACACGATGTCGTTTCCCCCCGGGTCGCGGAAGGACAGTTCTTCGTCGCGGCGTACGAACCGCGACTCCGTGGCGAGGCGCGGGAAGTACGACGCGCGTGCCTGGCGAACGCGATTTCGCAGCGCACGCACACGCGCCTCCCACTGCTCGACCGAAGGACTCCGCGCTCGGGCTTCCTCTTGGAGCTGACGGAGGGAGAGCGGTCCCGCGTAGCCGTAGTCGCCGCTCGAATCCCGTGCCTCCACCTGCGCGACAGCGCTCTCGCTGCTCGAAACGGAAATCGCGACGATCGGCGCCGGTTCGAGCCGCGGAAGACGCGGCGGGACGATCGGGGCGCGCGATACCGCGCAAGCGGCGATCCCCACGACCATCGATACGGCGGCGAGAGCTCGCCCGATCGTCGTCATCACGGGTCGCCACCCTCTCTCGGAGGCGCCAGCGCGCTCAAGAGGAGTCGCTTGAAGACGGGCTCGAACGCTTCGGGATCGATGTCCGTCGACGCGAACACCCGTGCGTAGGTGTACCCATCGAGCGCGCACATGAGGAGCGTGGCGACATGGCCCGGATCGACGTCACGCCGCACCACCCCACGCTCCTGCCCACGAACGAGACCTCGCGCGAGCGCCTCGCGGAATTCGCGGTAGAGCTCGCGAAATCCGTGATGGCACTGGTCACGGTAGCGCTCGTCGTACGAGAGTCGGGCCCAAAGGGTAAAGTAGAGCGGCATCCGCTCGAGAAAGGTCGGCACCTCGCCGAGCATGGCGTCGAGGAGCTCGCCGAGGGTCGCGCCGGGATCATCCGACGCCAGGAACGCCGCGTCGACCGCGCTCGGATCGACGTCATGGCCCGCGAGGCAAAGCTCGATGAAGAGATTCTCTTTCGAGCTGAAGTACTGGTAGAGCGTCCCCTTCCCAACGCGACACGTGTCAGCGATGTCCTGCATCGTCGTCCCCGTGAAGCCGTTCTCGAGGAACGCGCGAGTCGCACCCTCGATGAGGGCTCTCCGTTTCTGAGATCGATCGAGGGCGCACACGTCGGATACCGACTGGTCGAGCTACAGACTCACCACAAGAACCTTTTATTACAAGGTTTGGGTTCCTACAAGAACCGACTGGTCAGTTTTTTCCTTCGCCAAACTCAAGATCGGGCGCTCGATTCGCCCCGCCGCTGCGGTCAGCGCGAGGCCCGGGTGAACCGAGCGCGCCGGGTCTTCTGATCGAACGTCGACACGAGTTCGCGGAGCACCCCTCCACCGAGGATCACCGGCGGCCCCATTCCGACCATCGTCTCGAGATCCTCGAACTCGACCGACCCCAGCTCCACCTTCTCGCGCAGCGTTCCCACGATGACCTCCCGCGGCCCGGAGTGCGTCAGCACGGTCCTTGCGCCACCGGAATTGGGCGCGAAGTCGAGATCGAGCTCGCCGGGAATCGATCGCGCGAGATAGAGGAATCCGTCGAAGCCGCTGTCGATGAGGATGAGTGCGCGTCTCCCCGCGACGCGCCCGAACACCTCCGGACTCTCATGCACTTGATCGCCTTCGACCAGCTCGACGACACCGGATGAGTCCGCGCGCGGTAGACTCCCCCGCTCGAGAACGATTCTTCGCCCGGGACCATCGAGCGTGAGAAGGACATCGGCGAACACGGGAAACCCGAGAACGCCATCGATTCCGGGAGTCTTTTCCGCGACCACCGCCGGGATCCCGGTGAATCGAGCTCCGCCGATCGTCATCTCCGGGATCGTCGTCGTCCCGACGCGATGGTCTCCAGCGGCGCCCGCCGCATCGATTCGCAAATCCGCCACGGACACATCGAGCTCCAACTCGCGGGCGACTCCCGCTGAGATAAACGTCGATTCGGCACCCGTATCGAGAAGGAATCGGTAAGGACCGCTCGCGCCGAACTCCACGGAGACGAACGGTAGGTTTCCTTCCCACGAGACGTCCACCGCGAGCCGATCCGAGGCGAAGCGAGTGGAGCGGGGCGCGGCGTTCGGATTCCACGCGCAGCCGACCGCCGCAAAACTCACGGCGACGGCGAGAAAGACGTTTCGAGAAATCATCATCGCAAACCTCACGCAAGCGCTGCCGTCGGAGGTGCTGCACAGCCGCAGGAGCAACAACGTCCAAGGCTCGCGATCCGTTCCCGATGAGATCGATGAGCCGCCGGTGCGCCGCTCCCGAGACAGGCGGCCCAGTCGGCTTCCCCTCTCCCCGACCCAGCGGGCGCCGTGATCAGCGCGGGCCAGCGGAGCGCGCCGGCCCGACCGTACAACGCGAAGAGTATATCGCGCTCGCGAGAAAACCCACCGAGCCGGCGATCGCCGGTCGCGCAGGCGATCGAATGGGAACACTCGAGCGGCGCGGCACTGCGAACACGCGATCGGAGAACAAGCAGTGGTTCGGCGGCGACCGTCCGCCGTCCGCGCGCTTCTTTCCCCCATCGATCGTTTCCTGATGTGACGTCGCATGCCGGCGGTGCCTCGGATCCCAGGGCGCGTGATCTACTCCGGCTCCGGGTCGCGGTGCCATCTCGGGCTTCGATCGAAGGTGGAGAACGGGCTCGGCGACGCCCGCGTCTCTCGGTCTGACCGACCGCGCCTCGGTTGACGCAGCCGGGAGACCGTGCGACAAGTGCCTCGGTCCGTCCTCGCCGTTTTCGTTAGGCTTCGATCGTCGCCCTCCCGTGACCGACATCCTCAGCGCAGTTCTCATCGCGATCGCGTGCAGTTGGATCCTGTGCGCGATCCTCACGCTTTTAGGCGCGCGGTCGCTCCGGCCGTTTCGGCGGACGAGCTCCCCGCCGGAGCCGAGCGATGGCTGGCCGCTCGTTTCGATCGTCGTCCCGTGCCGGAACGAGATCGCCGGGGTGAACGACTCGATCGACTCACTGCTAGCGCAGAACTATCCCGCGCTCGAGATCATCGCGGTCGACGACCGGAGCGACGACGGCACCGGGGAGGTGCTCGATGCGCTCGCCGCGCGTGACGCGCGGCTCCGTGTCCTCCATCTCACCGAGCTTCCCGACGGCTGGCTCGGAAAACCGCACGCGCTTCACGCCGGCAGCCTCGAAGCCCGCGGCGAATGGATCCTCTTTTCCGACGGGGACGTCGTTCACGACCCCGAACTACTCCGCCACGCGATCGCTCACACCGCGGAACGTCGCCTCGACTATCTTACGCTCCTCCCTCACAACGAGACGGCGAGCATCTTCGTCCAGGGTGCGATGGTGTTTGCGTACATATCGATCATCATCCTCTTCGGGCTCTGGACGCGGTGGCGGAAGGAGCAGGGTTGGATCACCGGCGGGACAGGAGCGTTCATCGTGATGCGAACGGCGACCTACCGCTCACTCGGCGGACACGAATCCCTGCGGCTCGCAGTCGTCGACGACATGGCGCTCGGCGTCCTCGCGTCCCGGCGCGGCGTACGCTGCGAGATTCGCTCCGGCCTCGATTGGTGCCGCGTCCCCTGGGCGACGACGTTTCGTGAGTTCCTCGCGGTCACGCGCAAGAACGCGTTCGCCACCGTCGGCTACTTTTGGCCGGCGCTCATCGGGCTCACGCTACTCCAGACCGTTCTCTCGACCGTCGCCCCACTCGCGATCCTCTTCGTCCCGGGACTTTGGCCGTGGGCAGCCTCGCTCTGGGCGAGTCTCGCACTATCGTTTTTCCTCGTCGCACCACTCGCCGGCGCACCGCGATGGATATTCGTCTTTCACCCGTTCACGTCGCTCACGCTCCAGATCGCCGGATGGTTGTCCGCGATCGAAACGACGCGCCGCGGTGGGATCGAATGGCGCGATCGGTTCTATCCGCTGCGCGATCTTCGCGCGGGAGGGAGACTGCGTGCGCGAGACGCGAGCTGAATCGGGAGCATTCGTCCAAGTTGGCGAGTGATGATTCCGAGAATCACCGTCGACGCGATCGCTCAGATCGCGGCGCGCCGGCGGTACGCCGCGCCGGTAAGGATCGCGAGCGCGATGAGCGCGAGCGCGAGCGTCGCCGGTTCGGGAGTCGCGACGAGCCCGGAGACGAATCCCTCGCTGAAGCCGCCTTCGAAGCCCTGCACGTGGAGACCGACGCGGAGCTGCCCGAAGTACATCGAGTCCAAGACGTCGTCGAAGGTCGAACCCGGCGCGATGTGAAAGAGGATCCCGACTGATTCACCGGTTTCATTCACGCCGTTCTGCGATCCCGGCTGGGTCGCGGTGGCGTGGAAGTCGGACGTGAACCCGATGTCGACGGCGCCGGGAACGTCCGACGGACTGCCACCGGGTGCGAACTCGACGCCGGGGTCGGAGTTGTCGATCGCGGCGAGACTGCCGA
Source organism: Planctomycetota bacterium (assembly GCA_965223845.1). GTDB lineage: Bacteria > Planctomycetota > UBA8108 > UBA8108 > SXIK01 > CBDCXR01. The sequence goes on from CBDCXR010000004.1 coordinate 3,529,127, forward strand.
GCGTCCCTTCGCTGTCGTCGAAGTAGATGTTCCGAATGAAGCTCGCGTGAGGCCCATCGTTCCGGAGCGTGAAGAGGACCTGCCCGCCGCCCGCGTCGATCACCTCGACGGAGAGCTGGGCCTCCCCCGCCGCGATCGAAGCGAGGGAAGGATCGTTCGCGGTGATGCCGATGAATCCGAAGACGTCGGCTCTGACGGCGGCACTCGTGGGAACGAGCGCCAGCGCGGCGACGAGAGCGCCTCGCGCGAGAACTTGGAACACCATGTCGTCTCTCCAACGCGGAATCTCGAAACGTCTGCACGAGGAGACGATTCAAGCGGCGTGCCAATCCCCGCGCCGGCGGCGGTCGCCGGCCGGCGTCGAGTGAGATCGCCGAATCTATGCCCCATGGAGGTCGGCGAGCGATCAGCGGGCGTTCGGAGCATCCAGAAGCTGGACTCACCTCGACCGTCGGGACACGCGTGCGGCGCGCACGCGCCCGAACTGGCGAGCTCGACCCAGTTTTTGAACCGGCGCAGACCGCGCACGGGTATAGTGTCGAGCCGCGGTCGCCCGAGCGGACGGTGCGCCGCGCGAGAGTTCGCCATGCCTCGAATCGACCACAACACTCTTTTGCGCTTCGGCTCTGCCGTTCTCGAAGCCGTCGGAACGCAACCGCCGACGGCGCGAATCGTCGCACAGCATCTCGTCGACTCGAATTTGGCTGGCCACGATTCTCACGGCGTCATGCGCCTCCCGCAGTACTGCGAGCACGCGCGCGACGGGAAGGTCGATCCCACGGCTGAACCCGTGGTCGTCAGTGAACGCGGATCGACCGCGCTCGTCGACGGGCGCTCGGCCTGGGGACCGGTCGCCGCGGGATTTGCCACGAACGTCGCGATCGAAAAGGCGAAGGTGAACGGCGTGGCCGCCGTTGCCGTGCGCGGCGCTCATCATGTCGGCCGCGTGGGAGTTTATCCCGCACGCGCCGCGGCGGAGGGTCTCGTCGGCATCGCCTTCTGTAACGTTCGCGGAGTCGCTCGGGTCGCCCCCTGGGGAAGCGTCGATCGGCTACTCACGACGAATCCGATCGCGATCGCCGTCCCGTCGAAGCACGGAACGATCATCACCGATTTCGCGACGAGCGCGGTCGCCGAAGGCAAGGTTCGACTCGCGAAGACCGCCGGCAAACGAGTCCCCCACGGCTGGGTCATCGACGCCGACGGCAAGTTCTCGGACGACCCGAACGTCGCGTACGAAGATGGTGCGATCGCCCCACTCGGCGGCGATCAAGGACACAAGGGTTACGCGCTTTGCGTTGCGATCGATCTCCTCGGCGGAGTTCTTCCCGCTGCGGGTTGCGCCCTGCTCGCGGAGGGATACGGGAACGGGCTCCTCCTCAACGTCGTCGACCCCGCGGCCTTCGGGGACCGCGCCGAGTTCGACGAGCGTGTCGACGCCTACCGCGCGTACTTGAAACGTGCGCAGACGTCGCCCGAGGTCGAGGAAGTGCTTCTTCCCGGAGACGTCGAACGCGCCAGGGAGCGCGACCGACGCGCTCGCGGCATCGAGATCGCTCCCGAGGTCTGGAACGAACTGAGATCGCTCGGGCGCGAGCTGAACGTCGAGCTCGCGTAACGCCGGAGGTCGCAAACGCCGAGGGGATCTCTTATCCTGGTGCGCTCGGGACGCGGGAGCACGCACGAAGTGCGCGCCGGTCGGCGACGCACGGGCGCCGCGCGTTTCGTTGCTAGTTCGGGAGAACAACGATGAATGCGAAAACCAAAGTGATCGCGATCCTTCTCGCCGCGGCGAGTCTCGCGGCGGGCGGCACGGCGGCGGCGCTTCAGTCCGGAAGCAAGGTTCGCGTCGAACACGTCGCCGGGAACGTCCACATGCTCGTCGGGCAGGGAGGGAACATCGGCATCAGCGCGGGCGAGGACGGAAAGCTGATCGTCGATACTCAGTTCCAACGTTTGGCCGCCGACATCGAGTCCGCGGTTGCGGGACTCGGCGAAGCCCCGCTTCGATTCGTCGTCAACACGCACTGGCACGGCGACCACACGGGCGGGAACCCGGTCTTCGGAAAGAAAGCCACGATCGTCGCGCACGAAAATGTCCGAAAGCGTCTCGCGAGCGGAGGCGGGCGAGGCGGCCCGCAGCCGGCCGAGGCCCTTCCCGTCGTCACGTACGCCGACGGGCTCAGCCTCCACTTGAACGGCGAAGAGATCCGCATCTTCCATCTCCCGAGCGGCCACACCGACGGCGACAGCGTCGTTCACTTTACCGAATCGAGCGTCGTCCATATGGGCGATCTCTTTTTCGCCGGTCGCTTTCCGTTCGTTGATCTCGGCAGCGGCGGCGATGTCGAGGGCTACCTGAAGAACGTCCGGTCGATCCGCGCGAAGCTACCCGAAGGCGTGAAGATCATCCCGGGACACGGCCCGCTCTCGACAACGAAGGAGCTCGACGCGTTCATCACGACACTCGACGAAACGATTTCAATCGTACGCAAGGGGATCGATGCCGATCGCTCGCTCGACGAGCTCAAGAAGGCCGGACTCCCGGCGAAATTCGACGCCTGGGGTTCCGGTTTCATCAAGACCGAGCGCTGGATCGAGACCATCCATCGGAGCCTGACTCGTTGAGTTGCCGTCCCGTGCTGAAGCGATCGACGTGAACCTCCCGACGGAAATCCCGGACGACGACGAAGCCCTCCGTCGGTTGAGCGAGATGAGTGACGCCGACCTCGAAGCGCTGATGGGCGGCGGAGTCGCGGCGAACGAAGGCGACATCGACGTCGCCCAGATCGAGCCCGGAACGCGACTTCAGGGAACCGTGCTCGAGGCGCGCGGTGACGAGCTCCTCGTCGAGCTCGACGGGAAGAGCCTCGGCGTCGTCGACCTCTCGGAGTTCGACGCGGGCGAAGTTCCTTCATCCGGCGACGAGCTCCACGCCGAGCTCGTCCGATACGACGCAGAGAAGGAAATCGCCATTCTTTCGACGAGTGAAGTCCGAACGGAAGTCGCGTGGGAAGAACTTCGTGTCGGGACGCTCGTCGCCGGTCGCGTCACCGACAAGAACCGTGGTGGGCTCACGCTCGACATCAAAGGGATCCGCGCATTCCTCCCGATCTCGCAGATCGAGCTCTCCCGCGTCGAAGACCTCGACCCCTACGTCGGGCAGACGCTTCAATGCCGCGTGACTCAAGTCGACCGCGCGGATCAGAATCTCGTCGTCAGCCGGCGTGAGCTCCTCGAAGAAGAAGCCGCCGCGGCGCGAGAAGAGGCGCTCGCGAAGCTCGACGTCGGCGCCGTCGTGACCGGCACCGTCGTTCGAATCAACGATCACGGCGCGTTCATCGATCTCGGCGGCGTCGACGGACTCCTCCACGCGAGCAAGATCCGCGCAGCGATTCAGGAAGACGAGGACGGTGAGCGCGTCCACGTCGGGAAGCGCATCGCAGTCGAGGTTCGCACGATCGACCGTTCTCGGGCGCGTATCGGACTCGATTTTCACCACGTCGAGGGCGACTCGTGGGACCGCGTGCTCGCGAACTTTGCGGTCGGCGACCTCGTCGTCGGGTGGCTCTCCGAGCGCAGCGCAGCCGGCGCGCGCATCAAGATCGACGACGGCCTCGAGGCTGCGATCCCACCGGAAGAGCTGGGCCACCTCGAACCGGACGCGTCGGTCGGAGCCATCGTCCGCGCCACCATCATCGCCCTCGACGCCGGTGCGCGAGAAGTGCGCGTCCGCCCGGTAGCGACGTGAATCGGTCAGGTCTGCTCGCGCGAAGCCGCGGTCAGGTCGATCCTTGAGGCGGGCTGGCCATCGCCCGATCCATTCGAAAAAGACGTACCGAACGTGAACGAATCCAAACGCCGAAGCCCGATGGGCGTCATCTTTCTCACCCTCTTCCTCGACCTCGTCGGATTCTCGATCATCTTCCCGCTCTTTCCGTCGATGCTCGAGTATTACCTCGACAGCGGGGACGGCACGAACGCCCTGCTCGGCCCACTCCTCGAGGCGCTCCACTCGCTCTCCGGGACGGCGCCCGTCGACGGCCTGCCGCATCCCCAAGTCGTCGCACTGTTCGGCGGCATTCTCGGCTCCCTCTACTCGCTCCTTCAGTTCATCTCCGCTCCGTTCTGGGGAAGCCTCTCCGACCGCATCGGTCGCCGACCCGTGCTGATCGTGACGATCACCGGGATCGCGATCAGCTACGTTCTCTGGTTCTTCAGCGGCAGCTTCGAAGTTCTCGTCGCCGCTCGAGTTGTCGGAGGGCTCATGAGCGGAAACATCGGCGCCGCGACCGCTGCGATCGCCGACTCGACGACGGCCGAAAACCGCGCGAAGGGAATGGGAATGGTCGGGGCGGCGTTCGGCCTCGGCTTCATCGCCGGCCCCGCGATCGGAGGGGCGCTGAGCTTGGTCGACCTGAGCGCAGCGTCTCCGTCTCTCGCGGCGTTCGGTGCGAATCCGTTCTCCGCGGCTGCCGGCGGGGCTCTTCTTTTGAGCGTCCTCAACTGGATCTGGGTCTACCGCCGCTTCGACGAGACTCTTCCGCCCGAGAAGCGAGGCGAGGAAACCTCCGCGGAGCGTTCGTCGAATCCGCTCCGGCTCTTCCGTCCCGTAGACCTTCCGGGGACGAACCTGACGAGTCTCATCAACTTCTTCTTCATCTTCTCGTTCAGTGGAATGGAGTTCTCGCTCACGTTCCTCGCCGCCGACCGGTTCGACTACGGCGCCGGCAAGAATGCGCTCCTCCTCAGCTTCGCGGGACTCACGATGGCCTTCGTCCAGGGTGGGCTGATCCGGCGGCTCGCACCGAAGCACGGCGAAGTTCGGCTCGCGCGCGTCGGGCTCGCGACGATCCTCCCGGGACTCGTCCTCATCGCGTTCGCGACGAGCGAGTTCATGCTCTACGTCGCGGTCTTTCTCCTCGCCGTAGGCGCTGCGATCGTCATTCCCTGCCTGCGCGCGCTCGTTTCCCTCTACACGCCCGCCGAGCGGCAGGGTGAGGTGCTCGGGATCTTCAACTCGCTCGGCGCCCTCGCGCGCGTCGGCGGACCGATCGCCGCGGCCGTGGCGTACTGGACGTTCACCGCGACGTTCGCGTACGTCGGAGGAGCCGCGATTCTCCTGATTCCGCTCGCGCTCACCGTGAAGCTGATCGTCCCGCGGAAGGACGCGCCCACAACCGGTTAGCGGAGCCGGCGCGCGGAACGAGGACCCGCAGAGAACTGCAGAGCGCGCATCGGAAGCGTCGAGCTCCCGAGCGCGCCCGAGCCGCTCCGAGGTCGCCGGTCAATTGCGATCGGGATGGGGCGGCATGAGCGAAAAGAGACGGTACGGCCCCCCCACCTCGCCGATTGCGGCCGACCACAGTCGATCCGCCGGCGTCCCGAAGACGAGCTCCGACCTCGCGGGGATCGTCAACCACCCACCGACCTCCATCTCGCCTTCGAGTTGTCCCGCGCCCCATCCGGAGTAACCGCAGAACAGTCGAACGCGATCGCTCACGATCGCGCTGTTCTCCACTCCCCGCCGTAGGAGCTGCTGGAGGATCGGGAGCTCGCTCGCGATGTGGACTCCCGGGACGACCTCGATGCTGCCCTCGGCGAGATCGTCGAACGAATGAACGAGGATCACCGAGTTCCCCTGAACGGGCCCACCGACGAAGGAGCGCTGGGCCTCCATTTCGTCGGACGTCGAGAGCTCCTCTCCGGGAATCGAGTCGAGGATCTGCCCCACGCGAAGCTCGCCGGGGCGATTGAGCACGACCCCGAACGCCCCCTCGTCATTGTGCTCGGCGATCAGAACGACGGTCCGAGTAAAGTTCGGGTCGGAGAGCTGCGGGGACGCGATGAGAAGGTGACCCTTGAGAGAGTCCATACGGTGCAGGATTCGAAACCTCGGAATTCGACGAGGCGCGCGGGTATCGCCGGCGGATCCGCGCCTCCTTCGGAAGAATACCGCGGGCTCGAACGAGACGAAAGGGATTCCGCCGCGACGACGGGGAGCGCGGTCGAGCCGCGGACTTAGAACGGCCGCCGGCCGTCCTGCGTGTCGTGGCGCGTCCGCCGGATTCTCCAGCGTCCGTCGATCTTCGCGAGCTCGCACTCGACGTCGATCGTCCACGCCGGCTCGTAGGAACCGGCGCGAAGCCGCAAAAAGCGGACGGCGACGCTCGGGATCTTCGCCGCGTCGCCGTCGGATTCAACGGTGACGGGAAACTCCTTCGGATCGATCTCGATTCGGTAGCGTAGCTGTCCCGTCTCGGCGTGCTTCTCTTTGAGAAATAGGTACGCGAGCGCGCGGCCGAGAAGTTCGCGATCGATCTTCGACGTCTCATCGACGAAGTCCTCCGCGAACCCCTCGAGGCAGCCCGAGCGGCTCCCATCGTTGAACGCAGCGGCGCATTCTTCGACGAGCATCCGGATCCGCGTCGCGTCGTCCGCGAGCCAATACGGGAGCCAGCTCGCCGCGAGAAACGCGGCGAGGGCCACCACCGCAGCGATGATTACGCGGCGATTCACCGGCCCGACTCGGCCGAGCTACGCATTCCGATCGCGACGCTCGCGCTCGTCGCCGAGATCACAAACGAACCGACCGGGCCGGATCACTCGCGCCGCGCTGCGCAACATTCACCCACACATGGACGTGCGGCGCACCGCGGAAGTGCCAGACAAACGCCGGTCCCTCGACGCGCCAGCAATCCCAGATGCCGTCCTTCCCGATGTCCGCATCGCCCGCCGTAAAGTACTGGAGCCGGAGCGTGTCGATGCCGCCGTTCCGCGCGAGGTACGACATCGCTTCCTCGACATCCTTCGGCCGAAACATCCCCATCAGACTCTTCAGTGTCACTTCGAGGAGCTCTTTCTGATCGCCGGAGAGCTCCGAGCCGATGAGTCCGGGGATCTCCGCCTTCGAGCCGAGAAGCCGCATCGCCTTCTGGTTGTCCGGAGGAACCTTGCCGAGGAGTGCCTTTTCGCGCTGCTTTCCGTCGAGCGCCTGGAACACCTTGTTCGCCGCGCGCGACTGATGCCACCACACGTTGCCGGGATGGTCGGGCTTCTCATTGAACTCGACCGCGTGGCCGTAGAAGAGCGGCCCACCGAACGCCGCGCCATCGACGGAGTTTCCGTCGCAGCGAAGCGTCGTGTGGCGTCCGGTGAACACCCACTCGAACTTCGCCTCGCCCGGCTTACCGAAGATCGCGCAGGTGTACTTATCGAAGCCGCCCGCGTCGTCCTTCATCTGCTTTGAGAAGCGCTCGTAGCCATCCTCCGTGACGATGCCGCGGAAAATGTTGTGAATGATCTCCTGCTGCTCTTTCGAGTACAGCTTCCCGATCGCTCCGACCTTGGGGTCGACCACATCCCAGTTGTTCGCGACGTGGCTGCGGAGCTCGTGGTCGAACGAGAAGTGCATCACTTTGCGCTGCTCGTCGTTCAAACTGTCGTAGAGCGCCTTCACCCAGGTTTCGGCCGGCTTCTTCGCCGCGTTCGCGATCGCCGGTCGCGCGGCGGCAACCGCGGGGATCGTCGGGGCCACGGCGCCGAGGGCGAGCCCGCCGCCGACCGTGCGGAGGAAGCGTCGTCGGCTGACTGCGTCGCAATCGGGACAAGACGAAGTGCGTGACGTTTCGTTCTTCATGGCGAGGCTCCCTTTTGACCGGTGGCTCCGAGTGCGTGCTTCGGGATACGCGGAGCGGGCGAGCACAGGTCGTACTGCGCGCCGGTAACCGCGTCGACGAATCCCCATGGTAACGAGCACTGCGCGCCGCGCCAAAGCCGAGCTTGGGGAAAGCGCCGCGGAATCCGGACGATTCGCGGTGGAGCACCTCCGAGCTCGACACCAGCGGAGAGGCCGCGAAGGTTGATTCTCGCGAAGACGGGACCGATCATCCGGTGAACTGGATCTCTCCGGACGCGCGTTCCTCCTTCCTTCATACGAGCGACCCTGTCATGACCCTCGACTCCGTTCTTCGCCACACCCGCCGCGCGATCGCCTCTCTTCTCTGCGTCGCCGTTCTCCTCGTCACGGTCGGCTGCCCTCACCGGTCCCCGACGTGGTCGCCGAACGGTCAACGGATCCTCGTCCTCGCCGGCGAGAAGGGTGAGGACGTCGACAAGGCGGCCTCGCAGCTCTGGATCGTCGACGTCACGGACAAGGCAAAGCCGAGAAGATCGCGGATCGCGGTCCCGGAGCCAGGCTGCCGCTTCCTCTCCGCGACGTGGCTCGCGGACGACGACGACATCTTCGCCCTCACCGGAACGTGGGACGAAGATTCCGTCGTCCCGGGATCGGAAAAAGTCTGGCGCCATCGCGGTGGAAAGTGGCAGGCGCTCGCGTTTCCCACGCCGAACGAGGCGCGGGGAACACGCCGGCTCCCAGTCGTCGTCACGACCTCCACCGGACGAGCCGTCGCGTACCCGGTTCGAGACGAAGCGGTCGCGCTCGTCTCCCTCGCGAGCGGAGAGACGATCGCTGAATACGAGCCGGCTGAGCTGATCGGTCCCGGACCGGCGGGCGGCCTACTTCTCTACCGTCCCGAAAAGAACTCCGACACCGGCGGATTCGAAATTGTGTCACTCGACGCGCAGCTCGAAGAGCGGTGGCGCCAGTCGTTCGCGGATCTCCGCTCGTCGATCGCGCAGCGCCTCGGCAGGAAGCCGGTCGAGGTCATTTTCAACGAGGCATCGACGTCGCACCTCCCGCGAACGGGGAAATCCGGCGCGGCGGCGGATTGGGTGGGCGTGACGATGATCTTCAGCGACGTCGGCTGGAAGGACGGGATTCGATCCTACTACGTCCAGCTCGACGCGAAGTCCGGAGCGTTGAAAACGGTCGCCCAGGGAACGGGAGTCGCCGGCAAGCCGGAAGTGCGCGGAGGCGACGTCTGGGCGGCCCTCGCGAAAGACTCGCTCACGAAGAAGCCGACGCGACTCGTTCGCATCGCCCTCGAAACGCGGAAGGTGATCGAAGAGCTCGCGGTGGGCGCCGGCAATGACGCGGTGCACGGATACGCCGTCTCGCCACAGGGAGACGCCTTCGTCGTATCGATCAACGACTCCCCGCCGCGCCTCGAGTTCTTCGCCGACTCACTCGCGAAGCCCGTCCGGGTGCCGCTGGTCACGACCGATGAATGACGGTGGTTCGGCTGCGAGCGGAGACCGGCCCGTCCCCGACTCGACGAGCCACAAGCGAGAAAAGCGCACCAGCTCGTTTCGCGGTCTCGCCTTTCGCGTCGGGCGACTGATTGCGATCGGGTACATCGCGGTTCTCGCACTCCTCTACTTCCGCCAGCGGGCGATGATCTACCTCCCGCACACGGACCGCCCTCCCGTCCCGCGCGCGGAAATCGAAGAGATCGAAGTCGACACGGACGACGGCCTACGACTCACGGGATGGTACTGGCCGGGCGAACGACCGCTCACCGTCGTGATCTTTCACGGAAACGCGGGGCACCGCGGACACCGCTACGAATGGATGCGCCTCCTCAAACGACTCCTCGATGATCCGGGAGTCGCGGTCCTCGACTACCGCGGATTCGGCGGAAACCCCGGATCGCCGACGGAAGAGGGCCTCTACCTCGACGCCGAAGCGTTTCTCGCCGCGCTGAAGGCGCGCAGCGCGTCGCCACGGATCTATCTGGGTGAGTCCCTCGGCTCCGGCGTCGCGGTCGAGATGGCGCGCCGCGACCCGCCGGCCGCGCTGATTCTTCAGGCTGCGTATTCATCTCTTCCGGACGTCGCGAGCCGCCACTATCCGTTTGTGCCGGCGCGGTGGCTTCTCAAGGACCGCTTCGAGAGCGTGACGAAGATCCCGGAGATTCGAGTCCCAAAGCTCCACGTCCACGGTGCGCGCGACCGCATCATCCCGATCGACAGCGGACGCGCGCTCTTCCATGCCGCAGCAGAACCGAAGATCTGGCTGGAGATCGACACGCGCGGTCACAACGACCTCGTCGGCGGCGAGTACGACCGCGGGCTCGTCGAGTTCGTCGACGGACTCGACCTGCCGGCGCACGACGCGGACGCGGTCGGCGACGCGCTCGCCGAATAGCACTCCCCACACGTCCCTCGAGAGGATCGAGCTCGCGGGCGTCCCGCCGCTCAACCCGCGAGGTGCTTCTTCACCCAACCCTCGTTCCCGGGCGAGTACTCGTAGAGCGCGTCCTTGAGCGAAAGCCCCGTGACGTCGATGCGACCGGGGTCGTGCGCTCCGATCCCCGCCTTCGCGAGAAGCTCGAGGTGGTTGTCGCCGCGCCAAACATCCTCGCCGCGGCCCGCCAGAGGATCGTAGCCCATCGCGGCCACGCAAACGGCGTCGACGTTGACCCCGTTTCGTCCCGCGACGACGAGACCGGGCTCGACCGGCTTCACGCCCGGGATCCAGGGGCCCTCGCCGCCCTTACACGACTCGATTCCCTCGACGATCGAAAGATCGGCGGGACGGGCGCCGAAGAGATCGGCCGTGACGCGCGGGACGCGATGAAACGCGCAGAAACTCTTCTCGAGCGCCCCCCAGCCGTCGTAGCGCTCCGCCGTGATGCCGGCGGGCGGTTTCCGGCGACCGAAATGAAAGTTGAGCCCGCGGTTTTCCGTCGAGCGTTCGTTGTACGAGTCGTTGCCGTAGAGAGACGTCGGCGCGATTCCGAAGAGGTTCTTCACCGCTCCGGTGAACCCCGCGTTCGCGTGATTCTTCAGCTTCGCGATCGAGATCACGACGTCCGTGTCCTGATACCGGCGATTCAGGTGATAGGCCGGGTAGATGTATCCGCCCCACGGAACGCTCAGCTTTACGTAGTCGTCGAACGAGCCGCGGTTTCGAGTGTCCTCGAACAGGACCTTCTGGTCGCCGGCGGACATCAGCCGCTCGATCTTCCAACCTTGGCGCTTCAGAATCTCGGCCGGGTCGAGGTTTCGGTAGTAGCTCTCGACGAGATAGATCCGCTTCGCGCCGTGCTTCGCGAGGAGACCGCACAGCGCCTCGATCATATTCGGGTGCACCTGATAGGTGCGCTCCGCCGGACGACCGCCGAGCCGCCGTCGCCCGTCGCCCGTCGTGTTCAGTTTCACCGTGACGGTCTTCCCGCCGACGACGGGGCGGAGTCCTCCGGTGCGATCGAACAGATCCTCCAGCGTCGCCGCGAGCTTCGGAACTTCGAACGCGCGGCAGCGCGCGACCCCGACCGGAAGCGCGGGCGCGGACGCCGAGAGATCCTTCGCGAGCTCGATCGGCGGAAGATCCGCGACCTCCACCGATTCGGCGCGGGCCCCGGCGACGGGAACCACGGCGGCGGCCGCCGTGCCGAGAGTCGTTTCACGCAGGAACGTACGCCGGCTGTAGGGACGCTGCTTCATCGCGGGACCTCGTGCTCGGAAGATTCTCGGAGTCGGTCGACCTCACCCGCCCGCGGCCGCGCGCGGATGGTGCTGGGACGATGCTACCGACGCGCGGATCAGAGCCTCAAGACGATTTTGCCGCGGTTCGCGTTCGTCTCCATGTACTCGTGCGCGGCGCGAACCTCGTCGAACGGAAACACGCGGTCCATGACCGGAACCAGCTCGCCGGTCTCGACGCGAGGGAGGACGAGCTCCCGGATGTCGGCGGCGATGGCCGCGCGATCGTCCGCAGACCGATGGCGGAGATTCGTCGCGAGGAGACGAAGCCGCTTCCGGATGAGAACGCCGAGGTTCACCTCGACGCGCGCACCGCCGACGAGACCGATGAGGACGTGCCGACCGCCTTCGCGCAGTGCACGCGCGTTCTCCTCCCAGTGCTTCGCGCCGACGAGATCGAGGACGACATCGACACCTCCGGGAACCTCCGCACGAACGACGTCGGCGAAACTTTCTTCGCGGTAGAGAACCGCGCGCTCAGCTCCGAGCTTACGACACAGCTTCGCCTTCTCCTTCGAACTCACCGTGGTGAACACGCGCGCACCGGTGGCCCGCGCGAGCTGGATCGCCGCGCTGCCGACTCCGCTCGCACCGGCGTGGACGAGCACCGACTCGCCGTAGGCGAGCCCTCCCACTCGGATCAAGCTCTCGAGCGCGGTCGAGTAGGCCTCGGGGATCGCCGCCGCGGCGTCGTACGACAGCGTCTCGGGGATCCGCAGCACTTCGGTCGCCGGTACGCCGACGAAGTCCGCGTAGCCGCCGCCCGGGACGAGCCCGCAAACCGAATCGCCGACTTCGAACCCGCCCGATCCGTCGCCGGCGTCGGCGACCTCGCCCGCGAACTCAAGCCCGAGAACGTCGGTCACCCCTTCGGGCGGCGGGTAGAGGCCGCGGCGCTGGAGGAGATCCGCGCGGTTGAGCGCCGTCGCGAACACCCGGACGAGTACCTCACCCGGCCAGAGTTCCGGACGCGGACGCTCGACGATCTCGAGAACGTCGGGGTCGCCCACTTCGCTGCAGATCACCGCTCTCACGTTCGAGTCCTTCCGAAAACGCGGCCCCAGCCACGGAAATGAACGGATCGACTGGAGTCAGCGCTCGTTCACAGCCGATCGATAGCGATGGAAACCCCTCTCTTTCCCGCACCGCAGGAACAGGAGACCCCATGAAGACTCGCCCCTTCTTCGCCACCCTCGCCCTGGGCGCCCTCTGCTTCGGCGGGATCCTCGCGATGTTCTCCCAGTCTAGCTCGGCGACGTCCAGAGTGCGCTCGACGACCGGATTCGGCAACCACATCTCGCTCAACCCGTCCGCGCGCAAGGATCGCTCCTTCGACGAGACGGTCGAGCGCGTGATCCGCTCGGGGCTCGAGCCGCGCGTCGAAAAAGCGTCGAGCTCGGACGACGGAAACGCGAAGCCGCGACGAAACGTTCTCCGGCTGCGCTAGCGGCGCTTCTTCATTCCGCCGAACAGGGCGATCACGAGCGCCACTACCATGAGCGTGCTGACGACCGCGACTGCGAGCGCGATCGAGTTGGCACCGCCCTGGTTGTAGTATCGGAAGCCCATCATCCCGGCGTTCGCGCCGGCGACGACCGCACCGACAAGGAATCCCGTCCGCGGACGCTTGAGCGAAAGAAAGCACGCGTAGAGGCTGAGAGCGCCTCCGATTCCGCCGGCGATGATCGAGGGGAGGCTCCCGGTCTGCGCGTAGCCGATCCCCCCGCCGATCATGAGGAACAAACCGTAGAGGACCAGTAGAATCCGGGCTGCTATGCGCATCCTCTTCCTTCTCCGCTCGAACCATGCGCTCCGGGGACGCGCGGCCGCAGTCTGAGTGCCGAGCTCCGCTCGACGGCTCGCCGAGGCCGCCCCGTCCCGCTCACGCCCTTACCGTTACGCCTTCAGCGTATCGTCGTGCCGGCTGAAACTCGGCGCCGCGTCGCCGCGGTGCACGTTCGCGAGAGCGAGTCGCGCGCCGTCACGCTTGTCGACGTCGTTGTCTTCCCACTCGATGTTCACCGCGCCGTCGAAGCCGGCCCGGTTGAGCTCGATGATGATCTCCTCGACCGAAACCGCGTCGCGCGCCGTCCCGGCGGTCACGAAATTCCACCCGTTGTGCTTCGTTCCCATGTCGCGGTGCCCACCGAGGAGGCCGCCGCGGCAATGGTCGCGCACGACCTGCACGCCTTTGATGTGCGCCGAGTAGATGTGCTCGCCGTGCGCACGGATGAACTCGACCCCCGAGACGTTTTGCCACTCCATGTGCGAGGCGTCGAAATTGAACCCGGCGACATCGCCGTAACCGGCGCCGGCCATCGCCTCGAGAAAATCGCCGGCCGATTCGATGTCGCCCATCGCGCGCTCGGTGGGATGGCACTCGAGGCCGAACTTCGTTCCGTACTTCTTGCACGCCTCGAACACGGGGCCGAACCGCTCGGCGAGGAGCTCGAAGCTCACGTCCCGAACGTCGCGGATGTCGTATCCACCGATGTTGCTCGGGGGAGGCGGGAACTGAAAGAAGCTCGCCCAGCAGTTTGCGGGCGAACCGACGAAGCCCGGGACGACGACGATGCGGTCCTGCTCCTTCCCGAGGAAGTGGGCGAGCCGAACGGCGTTCACCAGGTGACGCTGTGACGTTTGGTGGATCAAGGCGCCGACCTCGCTCGGAACGAAGTACGGATCCTCGCGGGGCGGCTCGTTGCCGGCGGCGCGCCAGGACCGGTAGGCTTCGACCGCCTCGCCGCCGACGAACTGAAGCGTTTTCGCACTCGGCTCGTCACCCAAAGCTTGCCCCTGAAGATGAACTGCGACGGTGAAGATCTCGAGTCCGTGGGCCTTGGCCTTCCCGACTCGCTCCTTCGCGTAGGCCTCGGCGCCGGCATCGTCATCGCAGCGGTCGAGATCGAGCTCCCACGCCGCCTCTTCCCAGCCATCGTAGCCGAGCTCGGAGATGAAACCGATCCATTCGTCGTAATCAATATCGCCGAACTGACCGCGGACGAGTCCGATCTGATGGTAGGAGTGCTTCCCTCGTCGATGTTGAGTAGTTTGCTTGAAGCCCACGGGTCGACCTCCGTTCGTCACCTGACCGTCGCTGCGGCCCATCGATCAATTCAGTCCATCGAATTCGTCGAGACCTCGTTGACCGGGCGGGGAAACGGGTCCGCGAGCGGTAAACGCTAACAAGAAGCCCCGATTCCTGCAACAGCGGGCGAGCGTCGAAGCCTTGAGCTAGCGCGCCCAGAATCGCTCCTTGGGACGCCGATTCGCGCTCGCCGGATCGGTGCTCCCGCCGCGTCGGTTGCGCCCGTTCGGCAGGCGGTGCTACACTCTGAGCGGTCTGCGGTGAGGATCCGCGCCCGTGCGCGCGTAGACCTCGCGCAAGCGAAGCCCGCGGAGGGCGTTCGCGCTCGCTCGTGGGGACTCGAGGGGAGAGGTTCTCCCCCACGCGCGCTTCGCCGTCGGCGTCGCCCGCAGGCCGCCGCCCCCCAGCTGGGAGTCGAATCTCGGTCGGCCCAACGCGAACGCAGTTTTGTTTCGCGACGGGACCGATCCGCGATGGCGCCGCGTCGAAGCGGCGACGAAGCGCGCTGCGGCCCGCGAGCCGCGTCGGGTCGACTCCTCTGGTGGGACGGGCTGGTCAGCACACTCGATGACGACCTTACTGCTCTTCTACGTATTGCCGCTGCTCGTCTTCTCTGGACTCACGTCCATGATCGAAGCGGCGCTCTTTAGTGTGCCCATCTCTAGGGTCCACGTCGCCGTGGAACAGAAGCGTCGCGGCGCGCGTCGACTCCTCGCGATCCAAGAGAATCTCCAGCGGCCGATCGCGACCATCGTCATCCTGAACAACGCGATCAATATCGTCGGCTCGTCCTACATCGGACGCGCGTCGGTCGAAGTGCTTCGCGCGAGCACCTGGATCGAGAGTTTCGGCGATCGCTCGACCGCCCTCGAAACCGCCGTCGGCGCGTTCACCGCTCTTCTCACTCTACTCGTCATCGTGTTTGCCGAGATCATCCCGAAGACGATCGGCGAGCGCTTCGCGGAGCCCATTTCACTCGTCGCCTCGGGCCCGGTTCGGTTCCTGACGGCCGCGATGTTCCCACTCGTCGTTCTCATCGAACAGATCTCGAGCCCCTTCGCGCGGAAGGAAGCCCCGCCCGTCAGCGAAGAGGAAATCAGTGCGATGGCGCGAGTCGCCAACACATCGGGAAGCATCACCGTCGACGAAGGCGAGCTCATTCAAAACGCGTTCACGCTCAATGACCGCACCGCCAAGGACCTCATGACCCATCGTCTGGAGCTCTCCTACCTCGCCGCGGATACGAAGCTCGGCGATTTGAATCCGGCGGAGCTCCACTCCGACTACAGTCGCATCTTGGTCGCCGATGAGGGCGACCTCGACAAGATCAACGGCGTGGCCTACCTGCGCGATTTGCTCCTCGCGCTCGCGGAAGGACAGACTGGCCGCGTCGTCGACTCATTTCGCGAGAAAGTGCAGTTCGTCTACGAAGGAATGCCGGCGCACCGGCTCCTTCGCGAATTCCAGCGGACGCGTCAGCACCTCTTCGTCGTCGTCGACGAATACGGCGGGACGAGCGGCGTCGTGACCCTCGAGGATGTCCTCGAAGAGCTCGTCGGCGAGATCGAGGACGAGCACGACGAGCGCGAAGCGAGCTACTCGTCGAGCGAGGCGAGCGGGGTGCGAAAAAAGGCGGACGAGAGTTCGCCGTCATCCGGACCCGACTCGTCGGAATCGGCCGCGGGTGATCGTGCGGCGGCGCGAACGCCCTAACCCGGGATTCTCCCCAGATTCTACGGCGCCACCGCATGTCGCGAACCGAGCATCGGATGTGCCGCCGCCCTGTTTCGGGACCGAGCTCGCGCGCGAAAACGAAGGACGGCGACGGCCCCCACGTAGAGGCCGTCGCCGTCCTTCGTCCGGCTCGTCACGCGCGGCCGGACGGACCGTGCGAACTTCCCACGTCCGTCAGCTCGCGTCCGCGTAGCGTCTCCCGACCTCGTCCCAATTCACCACGTTCCAAAACGCCTCGATGTAATCGGGGCGGCGGTTCTGGTAGTTGAGGTAGTACGCGTGTTCCCAGACGTCGAGTCCGAGGATCGGAGTCTGACCGTTCGTCCGGGGGTTGTCCTGGTTCGCCGTGCTCGTCACGGCGAGCTTGCCACCGTCGACGACGAGCCACGCCCAACCGGAGCCAAAACGCGTTGCCGCGGCGTTCGCGAACTGCGCCTTGAAGTCGTCGAAGCTTCCGAAGGCCGCGTCGATCGCCGCCGCGAGATCGCCACTCGGCGCGCCTCCCGCTCCCGGTCCCATCACTTGCCAGAAGAGCGAATGGTTCGCGTGGCCGCCGCCGTTGTTCTGAACGGCACCCCGGATCGCGTCCGGAACGTCGGCGAGTCCGGCCACGAGGTCGTCGATCGACTTCGCGGCGAGGTCCGCGTGCCCGTCGAGGGCGGCGTTCACCTTGTCGATGTAGGCCTGATGGTGCTTCGTGTGATGGATTTCCATCGTCCGCGCATCGATATGAGGCTCGAGCGCGTCGTACGCATAGGGCAGCGGCGGCAATTCGTACGCCATGACAGACTCCGCAGATCGGGTTGAGTCTTCCGAATCATTCGCGCTGCGGCCGTCGCCGCAGTCCGCGTAGGTCGGCTGCACCGCCGGTACGTTCGGCGCAGCGAGCGAGGATTCTAACCCGGATCTCTCGCCAGATTCTACTGCGCCTCGCGTCGGCGCGGCAGATCGATCAGAGGCGGTTGTTGACGAGCCGCCGCTCTCGATCGGCGATCTCGACCCCGAGCTGATAGACGAGCCGACTCACGCGTAGAATCTTGCCGTAGTTGATCTTGTCCGGCGTGTCGGTGACTTTGTGATAGTCGGGATGGAAACCCGCGAAGAAGAACGCGACGGGCACACCGAGCCGCGCGAAATTGTAGTGATCACTCCGGCGGTACACCGACTCCATGTCGTACTCGAGCTCGAGTCCGACCGCGCCCGCCAGGCGCTGCACCCACGGATCGAGCTCGAGGCTGTGACGCCGCGACCCGACGACGTGAATCGTCGATTCGTTGTCCTCGGCCTTCTCGTCCTTCAGCTCCTCGTTCCGCCCGACCATGTCGAGCTGAATCTCGACGACCATCCGTTCGATCGGAAACGGCGGGTGATCGGCGAAGTAACGCGAGCCGTGGAGACCCAGCTCTTCGGCGCCGAAAAACATGAAGACGAAGCTCCGACGCGGGCGCCGCTCGTTCTGTGTCAGCGCGCGCGCGACCGCGAGTACCGCGCTCACTCCGGAGGCGTCGTCGTCGGCGCCGTAGAAAATCTGATCGTTCCGTCGTCCCATGTGGTCGAGGTGCGCGCCGACGCCGACGTACTCGTCGCGGCGAGCCGCATCGGAGCCGCGGAGAACGCCGACGACGTTGCTCGACTCGAGTCGCCGTTCGTCGACGCCGACGTCGAGCTCGATCTCGAGCCCGCTCAGGGGGATCGCCTCCGGGCGCCGCCCATTCGCGAGCATCGCGCTCAGATCGCGACCAGCTCGAGCGAGGATCCGATCCGCGACCGCGCGTGCGATGTAAACGACGCGCACGCCGTGTGGAATCCCGTCTCGCTCGAGCGCGAGCTCGATCGACTGGAGTCCCGTGCGGAGACCGCGCCCTCGCTCGGCTCGCGTATCGGAGACGATCACCAGACGGGTCGCCCCCCGGCGAATCGCCTCGACGTGCTCATCCCGAGTTCGCTCGGCTCGCGGAACGATGAGAACGACGCTCTCGGCGAGATCGAATCCGCTGAAATCGTCGATCGCGTCGTCGCTCGCGCCCTCACCGAACCCGGCGAAGACCCACGGACGACGCCACTCGATCGAGCCGATGCCGCGCGTCCCGACCGAGAGAGGGTCGATCTCTTCGGCCTCCCCGCTCGCGGAGACGATCTTCAGCCGCGCCTTCTGAAGGCCGCGACGCTGGACGAGCTCGAATTTTTGCAGATACGTGCCGTCGGCCGCACCCGGCTCGATCCCCCACGACTGAAGCATCGACGCGATGTACCGCGCGGCGACCGCGTAGCCGCGCTGCCCCGTACCGCGCCCCTCGACCTCGGCGGATGCGAGGAACTCGAGCCACGCCCGAATCTCAGGTTCGCCCAGGTCGTAGAACCCGGGGTGGAACTCGGGCGCGAGCGAGGGGCTCGGAGCCGCCGCGGCCGGTGCGGCAGCGGGAGCCGCCGTATCGGCGAGGAGCGGCGGGAAAGCGAACAGAAGTCCCACCGCGAGGAAGAGCGCCGCACTCTTGGCGGCGACCGGCGTAGAGTTCGTCATTTGCAGATGCGACTTTCGGGCTCGAAGACGTACGTGCGCTCGGGACGGCGGCGTCCCGCATTCCAGCTCCGCCTCGGACGCTCACTCCCGGATTCCGGCGCTTTGGCACGAGGCTCGCGTGCCCGAAGTTCGCCTCACGGCGGGAACTTGTTCGAGGTCGGGGATGGGCGATCCGTCCGGCGGCTCGATTGCCGCGCAGCGGCATCGAGGGTCCCGAACGAGTCCGGCCTGCACCGGCCCTGGGCAGAGAAGCGAAGGCTTGAAATACCACCCCACGAGGCTAGGATGGACGATTCTCAAGGAGAACGGCGCGAAAGTGAAGCGAGGAGCGGAGGAATCCCTCCGCACCGTCGAATCGCAGAGACGGGGTCGCCCCGGATGTTCGCGTCGCGGCGGGGACCACCGTCTTCACCGCACCACACGCTCGACTCGAGCGAGCTTCACCGCGCGGATCGCATGAAACATCGCGGCATTGAACTGGTAACAAGCGGCGGGGTCGCATCGGGCACCCTTCGGTCGCGCGAACGTCGCCTGGGTGCCGGCGCCCGACGGACCGACCGGTGTACCTGTACCAGGGGAGCGCGGCCGCGCTCCCAGCTCCTCCGAACTGGCTCTGCCTGAGGGCTCGGCCCGGTCTCGCGCCGAGCGACGACGAGAGACCGTCGTCGTCGACGATCGGAAGCTCTCGCCGCGCGCGCACCCGAGATCGCTCGTCAGCACGGCTCGTATCGAGCGCACGGACTCGGGAGGCTGCGGCAAAGCCCGACGGACTGTCTCCCCCGAGGGTAGCGGCCTCAGGCGGCACCGCGCGGTGCGTCGGATCCGGCGTCCATTCTTTCTCAAATGCGATGAATTACCTCTATCCGATCTTCCTCAAGCTCGAAGGACGCGACGTCCTCGTCGTCGGCGGCGGTCGCGTCGCCTCGCGGCGCATCGAGCGCCTCATCGAGACGGGAGCTCGCGTTCGCGTCGTGAGCCCGGAGGCGAGCTCGTCGGTCGAGGAGTCGTCGCGAGCGGGACGCCTCGAGTGGATTCGGCGGCGATTCGAGCCCCGCGACGTGACCCCGCAAACGACGCTCGTCCTCGTGGCGAGCGGAGATGAGTCGGTCGTCGACGCGGCCCGCCGCGCGGCCGCAGCGACCGGCGCGCTATTCAATGCCGCGGAGGACGAGTCGCTTTGCGATTTCCACGTCCCCGCTGTCGCGCGCGAACGCGAAGTTCAGATCGCAATCTCGGCCGGCGGGCGGAACCCGTCGCTTGCTCGAAACATCCGACGTGAGCTCGATGCCTGGCTCCGCTCGAACGCGCCGGAGTTTCGCTCGTGCCGCCGTGCGGAGCGACCCGAGAGTGCGCAGCCGGGGTGGGTCTACCTCGTCGGCGCCGGTCCCGGAAGTGCTGAGCTCGTCACCGTCCGCGCGCGCGACCTCCTTCGTTCCGCCGACATCGTCTTCCACGATCGACTCGTCAGCCGCGAAATCCTCGACCTCGTTCCCGCAGACACGAAGCTCGTCTACGTCGGAAAGGAAGTCGGCGACGCGCACCGCGAGAACATCGACCGATTGCTCGCCGAGGCGGCCGGCGCCGGGCGCGCCGTCGTGCGTCTCAAGGGTGGCGATCCGATGGTGTTCGGCCGCGGGGGAGAAGAGATGCTCCACCTTCGCCGCGCGGGGATCCCTTACGAGATCGTGCCCGGGGTCTCCTCCATCAGCGCGGTGCCGGCGGCCGCGCACATTCCGGTGACGTTTCGCGGCGTGGCGAGCGAGCTCGTCGTGCGGAGCGGCCATCGCCTCCGGGACGAGGCTCCCGCGGACACGAACGACACGGTCGAGCGCACCTACGTTTACTTCATGGCGGTCTCGCGGCTCGACCGCGTCGTCGCCGAGCTCCGCCGCGAAGGCGTCGCCGGGTCGACTCCGTCGGCGATCATCGAGCACGGCACTTTGGGCGAACGGCAGCGACAGGTGGCGGCGGATCTCGTCGATCTCCCGGCGGCCGCACGGCGAGAGCAGATCGGCGCCCCCGCGCTGGTCGTCGTCGGCGACGTCGTCCTCTTCCGCGAGCTGCGTCTATTCGAAGGCGATCTTCGAACCGTCGCCGAGGTTCCGGTGACGACGTCGTCGGCGAAGTCGCGATCTCCACAGGCGAGGACCCCATGAGCGGTGCCGCGAACCCCGAGCGACCGACGAACGAACCCGACGCTCGAGCGCCCGCGCCGCTCGCGGCGGGTGAGTCTCTGCGCGATGCCGTCGCGGCTGCCCGCGCGGCCGGGACCGATCGCCGGCCGTCCGAACTGATTCCCTGGGCGCACGCCCTCCTCGGCGACGGGCTCATGATGAGCACGGCCTTCGGCAAGAGCGGAATGTGCATCCTCCACCTCGTGCACGAGCTCCAGCTTCCGATTCCGATCTACTTCATCGACACCGCCTACCACTTCCCCGAGACCATCGAATACGCCGATCAGCTCCGCCGCGATTGGGGCCTCGAGCTCATTCTCGAGCGGCCGAAGATCTACGGCGTCGAGTTCGTGAAGAAGTTCGGTGACAAGATGTACGAGACGGATCCCGACTTCTGCTGCCAGAAGAACAAAGTCGAGCCCTTCTCGAATCTCCTTCAGCGCTACCGCGGCTGGATCACCGGTGTCCGGCGCGATCAATCGTCGACGCGCGCGACGGCCGAGCCGATCGAGATCCTCGAAGGCGGCAAACTGAAGCTGCAGCCGCTCGCGTTCTGGACCCGGGATGATGTCGACGACTACATCGCACGTCACAAGATCCCCCTCCATCCGCTGTTCTCTCAGGGGTATACGAGCATCGGTTGCGCGCCGTGCACGCGGCCGAACGCGGATGCCGCAAACGAGCGCGCGGGGCGTTGGGCCGGGAAGGCGAAGACCGAATGCGGGCTCCATACGTACTGGAAAAAGAAGGGAAAGGACGTGAGCCCGACCGCGGCCGACGCGTCATCCGCCGGCGAATCCGCCGACTGATCCTCGTCCGGCACCGGCCGTCTTCTCGTCGCCCCGTTGCCGATGCTTCCCCGCGACACTCCGTTCTACGGTCGCACCGACGCGCCCCATATCGCCCCCGCGCGGTGCGCGGCGTCTGCCGACGCGTCTCTCGTGCCGACAGACGTTCAGACGGCCGACGAACGTCCCGTTCCCATCCGCTTTCTCGGTGGCTGGGCCCTTCACCGCGGCGACGGACTCCGTGACGCGATCGACCTCGCGAGTGCGGCGGGAGCGAATCGTGTCCTCTACAACGGTTGGGGCTGGACGCCGAACGAGCGCGTCCGTCCCGGCGACGCGGAGCTGACCGAGTACGCGCGAGCGCGAGGCGTCGAGCTCGTCTTCGAGCTGAGGCGCATGAGCTTCGGCACGCGATTCGACATACGCGAGCCGGGCGCGATCCTCAGCGTCTTCGACGACGCCGTCGCAAGCGGATTCCGGGTCTTCGGTTTCCTTTTCGACGATGTGCCGTGGGAAACCGCGGACGACGAGTGCGGTCTCATCGCGGCGATCGACGCGAGACTGACCGAGCACCTCGGCGAACCGCCCGAGCTCTACTGCTGCCCCCAATTCTACTGGAACCCCGGTGAGATGAACTCCGCTTGGACCGGGCGAGCGGACGCGGCCGAAATCGAACGACAAGCTCGGTACCTCGAGACGTACGGAAGACGACTCCCGCCGAACGTGCGGATCTACATTGCGAACTACTGGGGAGGACACCCTCCGGGCTACGAATCGGCGCTCGATCGCGAATTTACGGCGCGAGTGGGCAGAAAGCCGATCTACTTCGACAACCAGCTCATCAATGACTACCGCTCGGGCGCGTTGCTGCCCGTACCGCTCGTTGCGCGACCGCGAGACTTCGCGGATCACTACGCCGGCTACTACTTGAATGCCCCGCGACCGTTCGCCGCATTCGCGCCCGCGATCGCATCCGCGCTCGTATACGCATCGTCTCCGGGGACGTACGACCCCGCGACGGCGATGGGGCGATCGATCGAGTGGCTCTACGGGCCATCGAACGTTCGCGTCGGGCTCGCGCGAGAGGCGTTCGAGCTGACAGCACAGCTCGCGACGGAGTGGGCGGGCGGAGTCCACACCGCGGTGGATCACTACCGCACGATCTGGTCCCAGCTGCGAGACGGATCCCGCGGCTCGGCGGACATCGCAGAATGGCGCCGCACACTCGGGTCGGCGCGTCGACTTTGGACCGACGCGGCGGAGGAAGAGACCGAGAGCCTCAGCGCCGTAGGGCTCCAATCGCTCCGCGAGCTCGCACGCGGCTCGACGAGGCTGGAACGGGATCTCGATCTCTTCTCGGCGTATCTCGGGACCGAGTCGAACGCGAGCTTCGGACGCAGCTTCGACGCTGTCGCCGACGAAGCTCTCGCCGCCGTGGGCGAGCTGCTTCCGCGAGCGCCCGGTCTCGGCTCCCTGCTCCGGCGGTTCGCCGAGTTTCCGTCGACGACCGGCGCCGCCGCCCTCCCCGAACCGGCAAACTCACCGGCCTGGTCGTGGGTGGAGTACTTCTACGACAACACCGGACGTTCGCTCCGCCGGCTCCGCGGCGAAATGGACGCCACCCGCTCGGGCCGGACCTCGACTCGCTGAAGGCCGGTCGCCGAAGTCAGCTTCCCTCGGTCTCCGCCACGGCGGTCTCACCCGCGAGGGCGACGGCCTTCCCACAGTGGGGGCACTCGACGTCACCGTCGAGGCCGTTGATCTCCCGGTAGAAGCGCTGGAGATACGCGAGGTCGGCCGCGAACAGATTCTCGATCACGTCGGGCGAGACGGCGTCCCCCTCGAGGGGACCGAGTCGGACGACGACTCGCGCGAGCAGCAAGATGACCAAATACGCGCGGTTTCCCCGTACGCGCGGATCCTCGAGAGGCAGGATTTCGTCGCCGGCGCGCGCGAGACGCATGCGCCCGTCGCGGAAGAGCTCGCCCCCTCCGGCTCCGTCGCCGGAGTGCAGATAACCACGCGGGAGCGTAAACGCGAATTCCGTCTCCATGGGGCGATATTATATCCGAGGCGCCGTCCGAACCGTACGCCCGCGTTTCGTCGTCGAACGAGCATGCGGTTTCTACGGGCCGCCCGCCGCGAGACGAGCTCGGCCCGGTGTGCGGGTTCCGGGAGACGTGGGCGGGAGCGTCGACTGCCGGTTGAAAAACCCCGCGGAGCGGTCGATAAATCAGAGAGACCATGGGAATCCACGACCGCGAGTACTATCGAGCGACGAAGAACGGAAACGCGCTCGCCCGGATCACCAGCACCGCCATCGGCACGATCATTCTGATCAATGTC
Organism: Planctomycetota bacterium; assembly: GCA_965223845.1. GTDB lineage: Bacteria > Planctomycetota > UBA8108 > UBA8108 > SXIK01 > CBDCXR01. The sequence continues at coordinate 3,553,169 of CBDCXR010000004.1, forward strand.
GTCGTGTGGCTGCTTCAGGTGTTCACGAAGAAGGGGCTCGATCCCGGCCCGATCACTTCGTTTCTCGTGGCGAGCCCCGGCGAGGTGTTTTCGAGCTTCCAGGTGTGGCGCGTCGTCACCGCCGTGTTCGCCCACGACCCAGACGGTCTGTGGCACATCGCCTTCAACATGCTCGTCCTTTTCTTCGTCGGTCGAGAGATCGAGTCGATGCTCGGGACGAAGGAATTCTGGATCTTCTACCTCACCGCGGGCGTGCTCTCGGTCCTCGCCGAAATCATCGTGATGCAGCTCACCGGAAGCGCGGGAGCGGTGCTCGGAGCGTCGGGGTCCGTCATGGCGGTGTTCGTCCTCCTGACGTTGTTCTATCCGACGCGGACGGTCCTGATCTATTTCGTCGTTCCCGTCCCGATCTGGCTTCTCTGCGCGCTCTTCGTACTCGGCGACCTCTCCTCTGCGCTCAGCATGAACTCGAACGGAGTCGCGAACTTCGCTCACCTCATGGGCGCGGTGTACGCCGTCTTCTTCAAACAGTTCGACTTACGTTGGTCACAGCTCAGTCGTCGCTTCGGGCGGGGACCGAGGCGGCCGAAGCGCCAGCGCGTGCGCGCACGCGCTGCGGCCGAGGGCAAGATCGTTCCGTTCCGAGGCGAAGCGCCCCGCGACGCCTCGCACGAAACGCGGGAAGTTTCGGAGCGGATCGACATCCTTCTCGCCAAGATCTCCGCCGACGGTCAAGACAGCCTGACGGAAGAAGAGCTCGAATTCCTCCGCGAGAACTCGGGCCGATACCGGAGTCCTGATCGATAGTCGTCGAACGCGACTCGAGGAGAGCGTGGCCCGTCGCGAGAAAAGGCAGCTCGGAGTCGTTTTGACCGGCGGTCCCTGCAGCGGCAAGACGACCCTGGTGAACGAGCTCGAAGCGTGCGGCCATCGCGTCGTACGCGAGGCGGCGCGCGACATCATCGAGTCGACGGCGGAGCTGCCGGATCCGGTCGCGTTTCAGCGGGAAGTATTTCGCGTCCAGATGGCGCGCGAGTCCGAGGCCTTGGCTTCCCCCTCGCCGTCGGGGGCGGTGTTCTTCGATCGATCGATCGCAGACGGGCTCGCGTACCTCCGCATTCGCGGCCTCGAACCGCTTCCCGAGATCGAACGCGCGTGGAAGGACCGACGTGCGAGCTACGATGTCGTCTTCGTGCTCGCCCTCCACCCCGACTATCCACCAGCGACGTATCGCCGAGAATCCCTCGCGGAAGCGATCGCGGTCCACGACGCCATTCTCGATGTCTATCGCGAGCGCCACCCGCGCGTCGTCGAGCTGCCGTGGGCGCCGGTCGACGCACGCCGCGAGAAAATCGACACGTTCCTCGCGCAACTCTGACCGCGCGCCTCGCGACGACGATCGGCGCTCCGGCTGCTCCCCCGCGCACCCTTCTTCCGTGCGCTTGGGGTACACTGGTGCGCGATGTCGAACCTACCCCACGCCCTCTCGCTCTTCATTCAACGCGCACACTCGCTCGCGGAGATTCTCCAGCACACCGTCCGGCTGATCACGGAGGAGATGGGGACGGACGTGTGCTCGATCTACCTCCTCGAGCCGGGGACGAGATCGCTCGTTCTCACCGCGACGGAAGGACTCTCGCCCAGTGCGGTCGGGAAGGTTCGTCTCGAGCTGGGCGAAGGCTTGACCGGTCGCGCCGTCCAAGAGATGCGCGCGCTCGCGGTCGAAGACGCGTCGTCGCACCCCGGGTACCGGTACTTCCCCGAGACCGAAGAAGAGCGATTCCACTCTTTCCTCGCCGTTCCATTGTCGATTCAGACGCGTCCCGTCGGCGCCATCGTCGTCCAGACGAGCACGACACGATCCTACCGCGAGGACGAGATTCAGACCCTCACGACGATCGCCGCGCAGCTCGTCGGCGTCGTCGAGAACGCGCGTCTCGTGGAGGCACTCGAGCGGCAACACGCCGATCGGTACCTCGACGGCCTAGCGACGTGGTCGGAAGGCACGGGACGAACGGATCTTCCCGACGAGACTCTGCGCGGTACCGCGGTCTCGGCGGGAATCGCGATCGGGCCGGTCGTGCGTCGCGGCATGACCGACGTCTCCGTCGACAATCTCGAGCGATCGAGCGAAGGCTACGAGGCGGAGTGGTCACGCGTCGAAACGGCGATCTCGCTCACTCGCCGCGACATCGCGCGCATCCAGGAAGCCGCGGAGAAGGAGACGGACGAGGAGCACGCGCTCATCTTTTCGTCGCACCTCCTCGTCATCAACGACCCGGTCGTCCACGACCAAATTCGAGGCCGGTTGCGGGAAGGGCACCCCGCCGAACGAGCGGTGTGGGACACGGTCGAGCGCTTCGTCGAGAAACTCGCGAGTGTTTCCGACGCGTACATCCGTGACCGCGTCGAAGATCTCTACGATCTCCGCCAACGATTGCTCTCCCACACCGGGAGTGAGCACTTCGAAAGAAACCTCGGCGAGAAGGTCGTCGTCGCGCCGACGATCGCCCCGTCGCTCGTGATCGAGCTCAAGGCCGAAGGTGCACGCGGGATCGTCAGTCTTCACGGCGGCGCGACCTCGCACGGGGCGCTTCTCGCTCGATCGATGGGAATCCCCGCGGTGACCGGAGTCGGCGCCGCCGCGCGGCGCATCGCTCCGGGCGAGCTCGTCGTCCTCGATGGCGGGGCCGGGAAGCTCGTCCGCTCGCCGTCGGCGGAGACCCTCGCTCGCTACGAAGCGCGCGCGCACGAGCTGTCGGAACGCGCGCGCTCGACGCGAAGATTCTTCTCGCTCCCGGGAAAGACCGCCGACGGCCGGAGCGTCTCCCTTCGGGCGAACGTCAGCGTCACCGCGGATCTCCGCACCGCGAGCGAGGTGGGAGCGGACGGCGTCGGCCTCTACCGGACCGAGTTTCCGTTTCTCATCCGCGAGCGCTTCCCGACGCTCCAGGAGCAGGTTCGCATCTACGAGAAGGTGTTCGAGCACTTTCCGCGCGGCCCGGCCCGCTTTCGCCTTCTCGACCTCGGCGGAGACAAACTCGTTCCCGTCGAAGGGATCGAGGCCGACCGCGATCCCTTCCGCGGGTTCCGGTCCCTGCGCCTTCTCCTCAGTCACCCGGAGATCTTGCGCGAGCAAGTCGCCGCGTTCGTCCGGGCCGCGGCCGGTCGGCCGGTCGAGATCCTCATTCCCATGGTGACGACGCTCCCCCACCTCCGTGAGGCGATCGCGCTCATCCGAGACGCCGCCGCGGACGCACCCGCGGGTTCGGTGAGCATCGGCGCGATGATCGAGGTTCCCGCGGCGGTCACTCTCGCCGGCGCATTCGCGCGCGAGTGCGATTTCCTCGCGATCGGCTCGAACGACCTCGTCCAGTACACGCTCGCCGTAGACCGCGAAAACGAACGCGCCGCGAGCGAGGACGATCCGTACCACCCCGCGGTGCTGAACGCCATCGCTCAGGTCATCGCGGGAAGCCACGAACACGAGAAGCCGGTGACGCTGTGCGGTGAGATGGCCTCCGAGCGGCGATTCGCGGCGTTACTGATCGCGCTCGGGATCGATGCACTCAGCCTCGCTCCCGGGGCGATTCCCGAGCTGAAGCGTCTCCTCAGCGAGACCGACATCACGCCGGTGGAGGAAGCGCGCGACTCGATTCTCGCGATCGAGACCGGCGGAGAGATTCGCTCGGCGCTCGCGCATCTTCTCGGCGAGGGCTAGCGGGTCCTCACGCTCCCCTGTCCTCAATCGAATCGCCATTCGAGCGCGAGGTGGAACGCTACGTCCGGCGAGGCCGCGCTGCTCAAATCCTCCGAGAATCCAACGCGGATGAGACCTCGTTCCCCGAGGTCGACCGCGACACCGAGCGTGCCGATGACCTGGATGAGATCGAGCTCCTCGACGTCGGTATCCTCGAATACATTGCTGATCGCATCGATCTGAACGAGGATCGCAACCGGGTCGGCGACGCGCCACTCGATCGCTCCGGCGGTCGAGAACACGAAGTCGGCGAAGTCGAGCCCTGCGCGGCGGAGGCGCCGCGGACGATCGTAGAAGAGCGCGTCGGCGTTCCAGTAGAGCGATACGTCTTCGAAGTCGCGCTGCACGATGAAGCCGACGCTTCCGTCGACGCCTCCGCTCCCGAACCCGCTTCGCCGATCTCCGGTGGGGAGCTCGATACCGGCGCGCGCCGCGATCGTGAACGGAGACACCCCCTGCTCGAAAAGGCGGTACTTGAGTTCGATCGGCAGATCGACGAGGGCGAAGCGATCTTCCGCGAGCTTGTACACCGTCCGGCCGCCGGCGGTCACTACGTGGTGGAACTGGTCGTCCTCCGCCGTATCGCTCCGGGGGAGTCCGGTCGTGCGGTGAAAACCATCGATCCCATCGTCGAGAAACCCGCTCGTCGTATAGTGAAACGGCACGCCGATCGTGAGCTCGAGGCCCTCGGCGATCGCGTACGTAACGGCGAGGTCCCAGCGGAGGATCTCACCGTCAAACATCGCGTCGGCTTTCGCGCTTCGCGAGCCGTCGGAAATGGACGCGTACTGAAGCGACGTCCGAGCCCGCAGCTCGCCCGGGGCGAGGGTCGCGGCTCGGTCGGCCACCGGGTGGTAAAAGATGAGTGAGAGTCCACCCAGCGATCGGACGGGAAACGGTCCGACGCTGCGGGGCAGTTCGCGACGTGCGCCGGTCGCCGGTCCGCTCTCCAGCTCGTCCTCGGAATTCCCGCGCTCGTCCACGGATTCGTCAGATTCGGTCGGCGCGGGTTCCGAGAGGGCGAGAGCAAGCGCGGTCGACTCGTCGCCCGCGAGACGCGCAAACTCCGGGAAAACGAGTCCCACGATCACGATCGCGACGACGCGCGCGCAGCCGCGTCGCGCTCGGGACGTCGATCGAAGGGCGTTCGCGATCGTCACCGGGGCTCTCCTCACCTGCTCGCTCGTCGACCGCACCATCGCGCTCGGCGCCTCCGCGGTCGGCGCTCGCTCCTCTCGCCGCGCGGCGCACCGACGCGCAGAACGGTCGCGTGGTACCACAGCGGCTCGCGTCAGTGCAAGCACGCGCGACGACTGGGTCGCGATGACGCGACGATACTCGATCGCGCGTGTCCGCCGTTGCGGGCGCGCAACGGAGCGAGTCCAATATGGGGCCGATGGCCTCCGCTCACCCTCGCCTTCTCGACTACTCTGCGTCCTCGCCCGCCGAGAATCTCGCGCTCGACGAGGCGCTTCTTCGTTCGGCCGGCGAAGCGATCGGGGGCGGATCGCCGGCGGCAGAGAACGAATGGCTGCGCTTCTGGGAGAGCGGGGTTCCGTTCGTCGTCCTCGGTGTCTCGGGGAAATGGCGCGAGGAGATCCGCGAAGAAGCCTGCGCCGCCGATTCCATTCCGATTCTTCGGCGGGCGTCGGGCGGTGGAACGGTCGTCCAGGGACGGGGCTGCCTCAACTTCTCCCTGGTTCTCTCGATCGGCCTTCGCCCCGAGCTCCGCGACGTTCACGGGAGTTACCGCCACATCATCGATCGCGTCGCCCGCGCGCTCGGGCCGGAGGGCGCCGCCCTCGCGGGGACTTCCGATCTGGCGATCGACGGGATCAAGATCTCCGGCAACGCGCAGAAGCGGTCGCGAGACGTAGTCCTTCACCACGGGACCGTTCTCTACGACTTCGACCTCTCGCTCCTCGACCGCTACCTCGCGCATCCCCCGCGCGAGCCAGAATACCGTAAGGGAAGATCCCACAGAGACTTCTGCCGAAATCTATCGCTGGGAGCGACCGAACTCCGCGGACGGATCGCCGAGGAGTGGCGCGCGTGCGCGAGCGACCGGTCGCAAGCGATCCCCGCGGTGGACGCCCTCGTCGCAGAGAAGTACGGGCGGGATGACTGGAATCTCCGGTTCTGACGACTCCGTGCGATTCGCATCCGCGCCCGATGGGAAAAACCGCGAAATCTCCGGAACCGCGTCCGGCGACGCCCGTATTAGATGAGAGGCGTTTCGATCGGATGGGATCCCCGAGCCGGAGACTGAAACTCGGCGCCGCCCCGTTCGGTCGACGTACGGGCCGAACGTGGGAGCCCGATCCGAGAGACCCCATCCGAAGCGAATCGAGACGACGCATCGAAGGAAAGAAACGCCGAAGAATGGGATTTCCGAACCGCCATCCGGGACCAAGCCGAGTGCGCCGCGCGCCGTCGAGCGAAGCGCCTCGAGGCGGGGCCGACGACTCGACGATGACCCTCGCGCACCTCGACGACTCAGATTGCGTCGTTCTAGCACGGAGCGGACACGCGGGTGCGAGCGAGGAGCTCGTCCACCGCTACACTCCGATTCTCTATCGCCTCCAGCTTCGCGTTCTGGGCGATCGCGAGAGCGCTTCGGACGCCGCGCAGGAGACTTTTCTGCGCGCGTTTCGCGCTCTCGACTCCTACGACGCCCGACGGAGCTTTCGCGCATGGCTCTGCACGATCGCCTGGAACATCGCCCGCGACCAGTTGCGAAGGCGACGGACCCGCCGGGAACTCGAAGCCTCGCGTCGCGCGGGAGCGTCCACGTTCGCCCCGTCGGAGATCGTCGACGCGCAGGCTGAATCGGCGCTCGACGCGCTCGCGCGGCGAGAGCGCCGCGACTGGATCCAGGCGGGTCTCCTCGAGCTGCGGCCCACGCACCGCGTTCTGCTCTCGCTCCGCGAATTCGAAGGGATGTCGTACGGAGAGCTCGCGGAGCTCTTCGACTGTCGAACGGGAACGATCAAGTCGAGACTCAATCGCGCGCGCCTCGAGCTCAAGCGAGTTCTCCTTCGTCACAATCCGCATGCGTTCCTCTCCATCGACAAAGGATAACGCGATGGATCGACCGCTCCGGTACGGCTCAGATCAGTCAACACTTCCGGTCCACTCGGTGCACCCGCGATGAACTGCTCGACCTGCGAAGCTCATTTCTCCGACGCGTACGAGTCCGCCCTCACCCCGTCGCGCCGACGGGAGTTCGAGCGGCACCTCGATGGCTGCACGGAATGTCGCCGCGGCTTCGCGGAACTTCGCTCCGTCCTCGCCCGATTGCGCGACGTCGCCCCTCCGTCTCCGCCGCCGGATCTCGCCGATCGCATCTGCGAGACGCTGGCCGCCGATCGAGCTGAAGCCGCACCGGTGCGCGTCCCCAGTGCGCGGCGCTGGCGACCGTGGGCCGGGATCGCTGCGCTCGTGCTTGTTACGATCAGCGCGTTTCTCATCGGCCGGTCGCTGTTGCGCGCGGAACGCGACGCTTGGCGGAGTCGCGCGACGGCGAGCGAAAGTGATGTCACGCGGCTCGGCGAGTCGGTTCGGCAGCTCGAAGGCGAGATCGAGCGCAGCCGGCGCGAGCGCGAGGCGATGTTCGCACGACTGGAGCAGCGGAACCGGACCGAAGGGGATTCGGCCGACGCGGCTCGTGCCCGCGCGGACGAGCTCGCGCGCGAGCTCGAGGCGACGACGGCACAGATCGAAGCCTTGACCGCGCTCGTCGCCGAGATGCGTTCGCGGCATCGCGAAGTGGAATCGGAGTCGTACCGACTGCGAACCGAGCTCGCGGAGGCGCGTCGGGCCGCCGATGCCACCGCGGCGAACGAAGCGCCGGCCGTCGGGGAGCAGACCGACGCTGACGAGTCGGTCCTCATCGCACGGGCGGATCACCGCGAACAAACGGAGTGGACCGCATCGGACCGAACGCCGGCAGCTCGACTGCCGCGCACTCGCGTCGTGCGGCGTGGGTCGACGGTCGAGCTTCAAGTCGCGGGTTCGGAGTCGGACTACGTTCCCGAGCTCCTTCGCCTCGCACGCGAAGGCGATGACCCCGAGCTCGTCGACGCCGCGCTCGTCACGCTCGAAGAATCACTCCTCGTCGAGGCTCCCACCGCTCGACGCGGGCGAGTGCGCCCGCAGCACCCCGACCTCGCCTCCTGGTTCGGACGGCAAATCGGCCGGGACGCCACTCCCGTGGCGGCGACGCCGCTGACGCGAGAGGTTCGTCTCGAGCGCTGCCTCGCCGCCTGGGAGTTGAAGCAGAGGCGATAATCGCGCCGCCGGCGGAACCTCGCGCTTCCGCGCACGTACTCTGAACGGGTGGCCCATGAGGGCCGCGCGTCACGCGACACGAAGTACGTCCTTCTCGTCACCGGACGAGAAACGTTCGTTCACGAAACATCACGAAAAGGGATTCCAATGAGACTCGCTGCTAGATCCACCGGAGTGGTGCTCTCTCTCTCGCTCGTCGGCTGCGTCAACTTCTGCGACACGGACAACGACTCCGCATTGCTCCTCTCCCGGATCGCGATTCCCCCGACCGCGACGGTCGAGGGGAGTCTCGCCGAGTTCGATGTCGCCCCGGGCGAAACCGTCCTCCGGCAGCACTATTCGATCGAGGAGGGCGGCACCTTCGTCCTCCACCGGACGGTCGAGACCGAGGTCGCCTCGCTCCACGCGGCGATCTCTTCCATCGACGAGAACGCAGCCGAGGTCGAGGGTCACGAGCCGTTTTCGGCCGTGCTCGTTCGAGGTGTCGAGCGGGACGGCGCCGCCGCGGCCGCCGGTCTCCACGCTGGTGACGTGATCCGCTCGTTCGACGGGAAACCCGTCTCGCATCGAGATCAACTCCTCCATCTCCTCGAAGAGAAGAGCCCGGGTGACGTCGTGACGGTCGGCTACGGGCGCTACCGTGACGAGTTCGAGGTCGACGTCACTCTCGGCGCAGAATCTAGGCTCGAGAGTGCGAAGCGAACGCGAGTGGAGCTGCCGTTCGTGAACGACCAGGATCGCGCCGGGCTCTCCCTCGCGGAGCTGACGCCGCGGCTCGTTCCGCTCGTCAGCGCCGCGCCGGCGGTCGCGAACGAGGCGCGCGGAGCCCTCATCGTGACGAACGTGCTACCGGGCGGTCCGGCGTTCTTCGGCGACGTTCGCGTCCGCGACCTCCTCGTTCGCGTCGCCGACGTTCCCGTCGCTTCGGTCGACGACTACCTGCGCGCGCTTGCGGACTCTACGGTCGGAGACGACGTCCCGTGCGTCGTGATCCGCGATGGCGTCGAACACGAAACGACCATCGAGCTCGCCGATGAAGCGACTGCGGATGGTGGATTCAACTTGATCAGTCTCGTCAAGTACCGTCGCCGCCCCGAGCACCGCGAGTTCTCTCTCGTGTGGGAGCTACTCTTCAACGCCGAGCGCTGTCACGCGGTCGAGTCGGAGCACAACCGACCCGTTCACAAGAGCTCGACGCGCTGGGGCGCCCTCCTCAATCTGGTCCACTACGCGAGCCACCGCGGCGGCGTCGAGATCCGCCTCCTCTGGTTCCTGCCGATTTCGTTCCGGCGCAGCTGAATCGCGCAGCACGGGCACCGGCTCGTCGCGTTCGGGTTGCGGCAGCCGTCGCGCTCCGCTACAAGGGGCGGGGACGGACCGTTTCACCCCTGCGAGATTCCCATGAACGTCGAATCGCCCGGCGAGCCCGCTTCCGCCGACGCCCCGCGTCCTACGCTTCCCGTTCGCCACCGCGTGGCGGCGGCCGATGCCGGGACGCGCGTCGACCGGTACATCAAGCGGATCTACCCGAAGCTCCCGATCGGCGTCGTCTTCAAGCTCCTCCGAAAGCGCAAGATCACGGTCGATCGAAAGCGCACCTCGGCGAGCTCGCGCCTCGAGGCGGATCAGGTCGTCGAGGTGTTCGAGAATCTCGACGGATACACCTTGCCTCCCGGCGAGCATCTCCGGCGAGCTGCGCGCGTCCGCGACGGCGGACACTTTCAGAAGCAGTTTCGCGTCCTTCACGAAGACACTGCGATCATCGTGCTCGACAAGCCGGCGGGAATCGTCGTCCACCCCGGTCCGAGGCATCATACCGGCGACACTCTTCTCGACCTTCTGAAGGCGCATCTTCCCGAGCTCTACGCGGACGACTCGGACTACGCGCCCGGTTTCGCCCACCGGCTCGACCGCGGGACGAGCGGAGTCATCGTTGCAGCGAAGACGCGCGCGGCGGCGCAGGCGCTCGAGGTCGCGTTTCGATCCCACCTCGCGCGCAAGACGTACATCACTCTTGTCGCGGGTATCCCCAAGAAGGGCGGAGGAAAGATCGACTACCCGATCGAGCACGAGCGGACGCCGTCGGGGAAGAACCGTTTCACCGCGGTGAAGGCGAGAGGGCGGAAGCGACAGCTCGCCGGTCGCATGCAGGCCGCGCTCACCCGCTATCGCGTGCGCGAGCGATTTCCGGGCGCGAGCCTCGTCGAAGTGGAGACCGAGACCGGACGGACGCATCAGATCCGGGCGCACATGACCGCGATCGGTCACCCACTCGCCGGAGACGGCGACTACGGAAAGCGACTCACGAACCGCCGCTTCCGCGAGGACTACGGCCTCGAGCACCTTCTTCTTCACGCGTGGCGCCTCGAGCTGCCTCACCCGGCGACCGGAGAGACGATGCGATTCGACGCGCCGACACCGCCCGAGCTCGAGCGAGTGCTCGCGAAGCTTCGACGTCGCGCCGAGAAGGATCGGGAGCGGCGCGAGCAACTCCGGGACGCGGAGTCTCGCGCGGGCGATTGATCGAAGGACGGCTTCAATCTCGCTCCATCAAAAAAAAGAGCGCGGCGGAACGCTCCTCGAGGAACGATCCGCCGCGCTTCTCGCCGAAGGCTGGCGCGTGTTTCGCTAGCCTTCCGACTGCGACAGGTCGATCGGTTTGTACCCGCCGCGCGACTTGAAGTAGAAGATCAGGATCAAGTAGCAGACCAGCATGAAGGTCGGGAAGAGCGCCATCGTCGCGAGCGCGCCTTGGGAACTGCGACCTCGGATGTCTTTGATCTTCGCGCCAACGCCTTCGCGCTGCGCTTCGGGAAGCTGGTCGATTACCTCCTCCAGCCGAGCGTCATCGATCGCCTTATAGCTCCCGACGATACTCGTTTGATCTGCGAGAACGGAGATCTCCCCGTTCACGACGAGCCCTGGGATCTCCGCCTGAATCTCCTCGTTCGCTACGATCGCTGCATTTTCCTTCTCGACTTGGAGAAGGCCAATGAACGGAAAACCGATCGTGCCGACGGCGAGCATTCCGATGCCGCTGATTGCGTTCAGCGTAAGCGCTCCGCCCTTCGGACTCTGCTCGGTGACAACTCCGAGCATCGTCGGCCAGAAGAAGGTCTTTCCGATTCCGTACAGAGTTGCCGCCCCGAAGATGACCATGCCGGTAGCGAACGAAAGCCAGTAGAGCCCAGCGATCGCGAGGACCGCACTGACGGCGAGAAGACCGAGCGGCGAGAGGCTGTGAACGATCGGACCAGCGAAGAACCTCAGTACCAGCATGATCGCGGCGGTGTAGACGAGCACCCAGCCCGAGTCAAACTTATTGTCGGCTGCGATACCCTTGAGGATGTTCTCGATCCATCCGTCCGTCCCGATCTCCGTGACAGCGAGCGGCATCATGATGACCGTCATGAAAAACATGAATGGCCGGCCGAGCGCCTGCGTGTACGCGCCGAACGCGACGACCATCGCGATGCCGAGACCGATGAACACCCACTGGTTCACGCCCGGGAAGTACGCCATGAGCTGGAGCACGAAGAGGACGGCGACGATGATCGCACCGAGAATCCCGAACTCCTGAAGCATCTCGCGGTAGCTCACGCCCGCCGAAACTCGCTCTTGGACGGGGAACTTCGCTCCGATCAACATCACGCCGTAGATTAGAGTGGGGATCGCGATGATGCCGACCTTGTACGCCCATGGAGTTTCGGCCATGAAGATCACGATGATCCCCGTGACCACGAGCCCACCGGGCCAGCCGGCATGAAGGATGTTCAGCCACTTGGTCTTTTCCTTGCTGAACATCGTCGCCACGACCGGGTTGATGAACGCTTCGACCGTTCCGTTCCCGAGCGCGAGAATCAGGCTTCCCCAGAAGAGGAGATTGTACGCGAACGCCTTGTCGTCCGCAGTCGGAACGAACCCCTCGCCTCCGTGCGTCACAAAGTACGCCGAAACTCCCATCACCGCCCAAATCAGGTGGCACACAAACGCGAAAACCATCGAGCGTTTGTACCCCACGTAGTCGATGACGAGACTGAAGAGGATGATGCTGACGGCGAACGGCCAGATACCGATTCCAAGGAGCATGCCTCCCTGCTGCGCATCGAGGTCGAATTCCTCACTCCAGGTATCGACTAGAAACATCCGCCCCACGAACCCGAACGCGGTCGTGATGAGCGCGATGAAGCATCCCCAAAACAGCACTTGGGAGCCGCTGCCATTCGCAGCGGAATCGTTTTGATCTGACATAGCGATTCGTCTCGTTCCTCGACCGCACTTCCCGTGCACCGACGGCACTCCCGTCGAACTCTCGCAATCGGCGCCCGCGAGCGGAAGCCTGGCGCGCCGTCACCTTCCCCCGAGGAAAGCGGAGAGTCCTTGTATCGAGCGGAGTGCCGTCGACTGCTGTCGACCCGGCGATCGCCGTGTGCTGCCGATCGGAGGACGAGAGTTCGCACGAACGAGGTCTACAGACGTACCCCGGCTCCGTCGCGCTCGCGAGTGGAGGGCGAATCGGTTCAGGTCGCCGGTCTGCGTCGGAGAACTCGTCTCGTCGGGCTCGTTTCTCTCGAACGGGCGTGAGCGCAGCGAATGCGCGCCCTTCGCGGTACGTGAACAACACGAAACCGCGAGCGAAGGAACAGCGCCGCCACGCCCGTGGGCGTTCGCCCCGGAAGCAAAGATGACCAGCGATGACCGGTCCGGAATTTACCGAACTGAGACCTTAACTGCGGGTAGAAAACCGGTCAACGCAATTCTCCATCTCCCAAGTCGAGTTATCGGAATGACTTCCGACTTCGAGCGGACGAGCCCGCCGGCTCGACGGGGAGCCGTGCCGTCTTCGAGTCGATCGCTTCCGACCGCGAACTTGCCGGAGCGTTCGACTCGTTCGAGAATGCCGAGGACGACACACTCTCGCCGGCGACCGGGAGAAGCACTCGACAAGGAGACACGATGGCGCAGAAGAGGCGCGGACGCGTCGTCGGCTGGCTGGCCACCGGCTCGCTGGTTGTCCTCATCGTTGGCGCCGTCCTCGGACGGGATCTCATCTTCGAGCGGTGGCACATCCACCGGCTGAAGCGGGGAAACGCCGAAGAGGCCATCGCGGCGTCGGCCGAGCTCGGTCGCCTGCGCTCCGGGCGAGGGCTGAGAGAGCTCATCCGCCTACCCGCGGAACGAGACGTCGAGTGGACGGACTGCCTCGGTGCCTTCGGGGTGGAACCGCTCCGCGAGATCGCGTCGCGCGTCCTCCCCGATGTCGTCGGCGCCCTCGATTCACCCGAGGAAGTCACGCGCTCGCGGGCGCTCTCCGTCTTGGAGGCCCTGGGCGGAGCGGCGTCGGAGGCGGTCGTTCGGGTTGCGAAACGCAGCGCGAGCCTCTCGGCGAACGAGAGAGTTCGCGCGGTCAACGTCCTCAGTCAAGCGGTCGTCGCGCAGCCCGATGTGCTCACGGACATCATCGATGCTCTGCGTGATCACGACGAGATCGCGGCGAACACGATTCAGTACATCCTCTTCTACGCGGCGAACGAATCCCCGGAGCTGATCGGTCCGCTCTTGAGCTCGATCGAACACCCTTCGGAGACCATGCGCTATCGCATCGTCCAGATCGTCGGGTCGATCGGAAGCGCCGCCGCGGCAGCGATCCCCAAGCTGGAAGCTGCGCTGGAGGACGCGTCGCCGCGACTGCGATCGGCCGCGCTCACCGCGATCGCGTCGATGCGCGAGCTCGCTGTCGACAGCGTCCCGAAGATTCTTGCGCGCTTCGCGGATGTCGACAGCGGCGTGAGAGATCAGGCCGCGAAGGTCGCAGCGTTTCTCACCCAACAGAACGAAAGCTTGCTCGACGCGATTCGGGAGCGACTGAGTGCGCCGCGTGCGGTCGTCCGCCGGCAGGCTGTACTTTCGCTCTCCTATCTGGGCGAAAAGGCCAAAGCGGCGCTTCCGGACATCGTCGCCGCCGCGCGAGACTCCGATCCGAGCGTTCGCCAAACCGCGATGGACGCATTCCCTGCCGTCGCACCGGCGAGCGACGATGCGACCGACGCACTCATCCGCGGACTCGACGACGCGGACTCTCGCGTCAAAACGGCTGCAGTTCAGGGCCTCGGCATGATCCAGAGTCCGGAACACGCGAAGCGCGCCGTTCCGGCTCTCGCGCGTAAGCTCTCCGACGAGGACATCGACCTCGACATTCTCGGTGCGTTTCGAACGCTCAGCCACCGATTCGGCGACATCGTCCTCCGCGAGCACCAAATCCTCGAGTCCGAGAACGAGAGGATTCGGGAGATCTACGTCTCCGCGATCGCGGGGATCGACGGTTCGGCCGAGTGGCTGGTCGCGGCGCTCGGCGATGCCTCTCCCCGTGTTCGTTTGATGGCTCTCCTGAGCTTGAAGAGCGAAGAGTCGATCGACGATAAGATCTTCGCCGCAGTACTCGCCCGACTGGACGATGAAGAGAGCGATGTCCGCACGGCGGCCGCGGAGGCACTCGCCGCGCTCACGCCGCAATGGGAGGGCTCGATCGCGAGTCTCCGGAACGTCTTTGAATCCGGCTCGGAGCGGCAGCGCATCGGCGTCGCCCTCGCGTGCGGTCATATGGGCTCGACCGCCGCGCCCTTCGTCGATCTCATCGCGCGCGCCGCGACGGACGACGCTTCGACCCTCGTCCGGGAACAAGCGACGTTCGCGCTCGGACACATTGCGATCGCCCGCGACGATCTCGTCGACGTCCTCTTTCGCGCGCTCCTCGACGACGAACCGAGCATTCCGCCGGCCGCGCGCAACTCGCTCGGCCTCATCGCGATCGCTGACCTCGATGAGATGAAGGGACGCGGACGCGGCGTGGCGAGCGTTCTCCGTGGGTTCGAGAGTGAGAATCCCATCGTCCGGAGCGGAGTCCTCGACGCGCTGATTCACGTCGACCCGGCGATCACCGGCGTAAAGGATGCGTTCCTGCGCGCGCTCTCCGACTCCGACGTTCGAGTGAGGCGGCGCGCCGCGGATCAACTCGTCTACTGGAGCGATCCGAGCGGGGATCTCGGCGACGCGCTGAGCGATTGCCTCACCGACGAGCACGCCGAGGTGCGGGTCGCGGCGGCTTCGAGTCTCGAGCGATTCGCCGAGGTCTCGAGCTCCGTCGTGCCGCGGCTCGTCGCCGCTCTCGACGATGCGGATACCGACGTTCGCGAAGCGGCGGGGCACGCGCTGATACGGATCGCGGGGGCGTCTTCCGAAAGACGCGAGGAGATCCTCGCCGCGCGGGAGAAGGCGACCGGACGAATTCGATCCGGGCTCGACGCCATGTTCGAGCCCAGCGAGGAGTAGAATGCGCGATTGAGATGAGATCTCTCGTCTCGACCTCCCGCGACGCCCTGCGAGCCGTTACGCAGATCGATGCGTGCGATCGCCCTTCCGAAGCACCACCGAGACGAGATTCCATGAATCGATCGACAACGCGATGGACGAACTCTCAGGCGATGCTCGCGCTGCAACTCGCCTGCTTCCTCGCTTTCGTTCCGCTCGCACTTCGCAGCGAGGTGATCACCATCGCACACCGCGGCTCCTCCGCCGAGGCGCCGGAGAATACGCTCGCCGCGATTCGCCTCGCCGTAGCCGACGGAGCGGAAGCCTGCGAGTTCGACGTCTACCGCACGGCAGACGGAGAGCTCGTCCTTTTTCACGACGAGGAACTCGAGCGAACGAGCGATTTCGCAACCGTATTCGGCGGCGCGGGGGAAACGCGCACGAAGATCGAGGAGTTCACACTCGCCGAGCTCCGGCGGCTCGACGTCGGTTCGTGGAAAGACGCGCGCTTCGCCGGGGAGCGCATCCCGACGCTCGCCGAAGCGCTCCGGGCGATGCGGGGTGCAATTACCCCGGTGATCGAAATCAAACCCGCCGACATCGGACGCGACGTCGCACGCGTGATCTCAGAGGAGAACGCCGCGGGCGAGGTGTTCGTTCAAAGCTTCGAAGACAAAGCCATCCGGGACGTACGAGCGGAGCTCGCAGGAGTTCCGACGGGGCTCCTCATCGGCGGCGAGCCGGAAGGGAGCTCGACGGAGCGCGCGCGGGACTTCGTTCGTCGCGCGCGCGAGGCCGGAGCGAGCGCAGTCGTGTGCAGCCACAAGCACGTCGACCGCGACTTTGCGTGGGCGATCCGGCGGCGCGGCATGGCGCTCTGGGTGTACACGGTGAACGATCCCAAGGACATGCGCCGTCTCGAAGCCCACGGTGTCGAGGGAATCATTACGGACGAGCCCGCGCTCCATCTCCGCGTGCGCTTTCCACCTCGAGAGCTCCCGACGAGCACGCTCGCGATCGCCGCGGGGACGACGAGCGTCACGGAGCTCGCGCGCGCCTACGCGTCGCTTCGGGGGCTTCCTCTCCTCAGCGAGCTCGACCCTGAGCGTCGGCGCGCGGCCGAGATCCGCATCCCCGCTCCGATGCCCGACGCGGACGCGGAAATCATCCGCCATCTTCTCGAGGCGAACGGCTTTCGCCTGAGGACGAAGGTGCTCCCGAACGGGCGGCGCAGCGTCGTGCTCGCCGACGCCCGCGCGACGGACTCGGCTCGCGCGCTCGAACCGCTGCCCGTCGTCGAAGAGACCGGGCGGCCGCCGCGCCCGAGTCGCCGCCCCACCGCCGGCTTGGGCGCCGCGCCGGATGCGCCGTCCGACGTCGTCAAAGCCTTCGGCATTCGATGGACTTCCGTCCCGCCCGCGCTCGCGGCCCATCTGAGACTTCGTGCGGGAGCCGGCGCAGTGGTCGATGCGATCGACGACGATCAGCGCGCCCGCCTAGCGCGTGCCCTCGAACCCTACGACATCGTCACCACCGTCGGATCCACCCAGATCAAAGGCCCGACGAGCCTCGTCGATCGACTCAACGCCCCGAGACGGGCTCAGGAGCGAAGAGAATTGCGAGTCATCCGCAAGGGTCGAACCCTGATCATTCCGATCCGCGAGTAGGATCGTCACTCCCCCTTACAACCGCGCCCTCTTCAATCAATTTCTTCCCTTCTCACTCCATTCTCTTCACTTCGTCTCCCTTCGCGACCCTTCGCGCACTTCGTGTGCGATTCTCCTCTTCCTCTTTCTCTCCCTCTTCCGCCCCGAACTCCCCCACCCGCGGCGGACAAAACGAAAGATCGAACGCCACCCAGAAGAGCCGCGCGTACCGGAAGAACCACGCGGGGAACAGAACGGCAACCGCGACGAGCCACGGCCATTGCTCACTCAGGGGGACGCCGAACCCATCGGCGCGCACGAGGAAGATCGCCGTCAGCAGCCCGGCCGTAGCGCCGTAGTGAAAGTAGAGCGACCCGGTGAAGTAGCCGTACTCGCGCTGGTAGCGAAACCCGCACGCCGGACAGCGTTCACGCATCCGAAACCAGCCGCGAAACGGTCGACCCTCCGTGCAGACGGGGCACCGCACCCGCAGCGCCGCCCAAAACCGCGAGCGCGGCGGCACGCGCTCGCGACCGAAGCGTTCCGCCGGACTCTCGACCGGTTCCAGGGATTCCATGGCGCGATGTCCGAGTCAGCGACCGGCCAACTTCGAGCTTCGGGGCCGCATCACTCGACGGAGATGGTGCACTCTGCCATCGCGAGCGGCTCGCTCGTCGCGCCGCTCGGACTGCCGACTTTCTCGAGCGCCTTCAGCGTCTCTTCGCCGTCGACGACTTCGCCGAAAATGCTGTGCTTTCCGTCGAGCCAGTCCGTCGGAACGAACGTGAGGAAGAACTGACTTCCGTCCGTCCCGGGTCCCGCGTTCGCCATACTGAGAAGTCCCGGGCGATCGTGACGGACGCTCGGGCTGAACTCACCGTCGTACTGATATCCCGGGCCGCCCGTCCCGTTTCCGCGCGGGCACCCGCCCTGCGCCATGAAGCCCGGAATGACGCGATGGAAACTCAGTCCGTCGTAGAAGCCGAGCAGCGTGAGGTAGATCGTACTCGACACGTGCATCGGGGCGACATCCGGCCGGAGACGGACCTTGATCGCCCCCTTGTTCGTCTCGATGTTCCAGTAGTAGGTCTTGCTCGCGTCGAATTCGACCTCGGGCGGCCGATCGAGCAGGGTCTTCCAGCCGGTCTTGCTTTTGTCGATGCCAGATTTTTCGATGAATTCGGACAGAGCCGCGACGGCGGAGTCGGTCATGCGGTCGTCTTTCTCTCGATCGGGATTACTCGGCGAGGATGCGAGCCGACTTCACGTAGTCGAGTCGCGGGAAATCTTGCTTCAGGTAGTCGTTCCCCTGCATTTGAATCCGCCCCTGGTTCGGCCCGCGTCCGCGTGGCGCTCCTTCGCCGTAGCCGCTGTAGAGCGCGTCGACGACCTTCATTCCTTCGGCGTCGACCGTGCCGATCGGAGCGAACCCCATCCGATCGAGATTCGAGTTGTTCCCGAAGTTGATGAAGATCTGCGTCGAACGCGAGTTGGGAAGTCCGGTCTTCGCGAACGTAACGAATCCACGCAGATTGGACTTCTTCACGGGATCATCCGGAATATTGGCTTCACGCCAGCTCGCCATCACTTTCGGGTCGCCATTGATTCCGATTTGCGCCATGAACCCGCTGATCACTCGAAAGAAGCGAGTCTCGTCATAGAAGCCACTCCGCACGAGGTTGTAGAACCGGTCGGCTCCGTTCGGAGACCAATCGCGACGCACGTCGACGACAAAGGCGCCCTTCGAGGTGTCGAACCGGGCCTTGAAGGTGTCGGGCGCCTTCTCCTTCGCTTTCGACGGGTCGAGGAGACCCGCGCGGTTCACCTCGAGCGTCTTGGGTAGATTCGCGTCCACCGCTTCCTTGGCTTCGTCCGCGGCGCCCGCGACCTCCTCCTTCGCCGCGTCTGCCGCCCCGTCGACTGCTTCCTTGGCCGCGTCCGCGGCACCGGCGACCTCCTCCTTCGCCGCATCCGCGGCGCCGGCTACGTCTTCCTTCACAGCGTCCGGGGTCGTAGCGGCACCTTCCTTCGCGGCGTTCGACGCATCCGCGGCCGCCGCGATGCTTTCGCCCGCGGAGCTCTCCGCTGCCGTCGCGGTGTCCTTCGCCGGATCGGCTGACGTCGACGCCGTCACCGAGGCGTCTCCACTCGGCTCGGGTGGAGTCTCGCCGGTCGGCGCGACGGGACTATTCGACGGCTGGCAGCCGAACGCCAGCACGCTACCGAGGAGCGCGGTGAGTAGACACCAAGTACCGGATGGAGACGGGGTGGATCGCTTCTTCATCATGATCATCGTCCGGAAAACGCCGTCGAATATCGTGCACCGCCCCCGCCGGGGCAGCTTTCTGAAGCGCCCATTCTGTGAAGAGCCGGATCGGGATGCAAGCGCTAGCGCTGAACGGTCCCCGCGCGCAGCGCGGCGCGATAGAGATCCCGGTACCGGAGCGCGGAACCGCCCCACGAGTGGTCCCGCGTCATGGCGCGCGTGACGATCCCGCCCCACCGTTCGCGATTCGCGTAAGCGCGGATGGCGCGCTCCACGGCGTCGAAGAGCGCATCCGCGCTGTAATCGCTGAACGCGAATCCGACTCCCGATCCCGCGTGGACGTCGTCGTCGTCGACGGTGTCGGCGAGCCCGCCGGTCGCTCGGACGATCGGGATCGTCCCGTAGCGTAAGCTGTACATTTGATTGAGCCCGCACGGTTCGTAGAGGGACGGCATGAGAAAGAGATCCGAGCCCCCTTCGATCAAGTGGGCGAGGCCGTTGTCGAACTTGATCAGGGCCGCCACCTGACCCGCGTAGCGAGTGGCCGCGTCGCGAAAGAAGTCCTCGTACTTGCGGAGCCCCGTGCCGAGGACGATCACCGACGGTCCGAGCTCGAGGATCCGCTCGAGCTCTTCGTGAACGAGATCGAAGCCTTTCTGGTCGACGAGCCGCGAGATGATTCCGATGAGCGGCGCATCGAGTCGCGCGGGATCGAGATCGCCGAGCTCGAACAGTCGCTTTTTCGCGAGGAGCTTACCGGCGAGATCGTCTGCGGTGAACGGCGCCGGAAGGTGCTCATCGCCACCGGGATTCCACTCGTCGATGTCGATTCCGTTCAGGATTCCACTGAAGTCGCGCGTGCGCGATCGCAGCACGCCTCCGAGTCCGGCTCCGAGATCCTCGTCTTCGCAGATCTCGCGCGCGTAGTTCTCGCTCACCGTGTTCACCTTGTCGGCGAAGCTGATTCCGACCTTCATGAAGTTGACGGAACCGTAGTGCTCGAACGGTTGACCGGGAGCGAACTGGGACCGCCCGAACCCGCACACATCGAGAATCTCGGGTGGGTAGACGCCTTGATAGCCGAGGTTGTGCAGCGTGTAGACGGTCGCCGCGCCGCCGAGGATCGGATCATCGGGATAGTGGAGCTTTACGTAGGCGGACGCTAGCGCGGTCTGGTGATCGTGACTGTGGACGACGTCGACCCGCTCGCCGAGTGCACGCAAGGCCTCGAGGCAAGCGCGCGTGAAGAACACGAAACGCTCGCCGGAATCCGGATACTCCTCGCCCGTTTCGGGATCGACGTAGACGCCGTCGCGATCGAAGTACTCGTCGTTTTCGACGAGCAAGACGCGGACGCCCGTCGCGGGACTCCGCGCCTCGGAGAGTCGGAAGGCGACCGACCGCGCGCCCACCTGCGTCCACAGCCCGTCGAGGAGCGGTTGGACGCCAAACTTGCCGCGGTCGATTGTACGAAAACCCGGTATGAGGACGGTCGTCCGCAGTCCCCACTCGCCGAGAGCCGGAGGCAGCGCAGCGACGACATCGGCGAGCCCGCCCACCTTGACGTAGGGGGCGGCCTCAGCACTCAGGAACGCGACGTGACGCGGTGCGCTAACGAGAATGTCGGCTCCGCGCGAGTGATCTCCGGCGAAGACGTCCGAGTCGAGGCGCGGAAACAGATTGTTCTTTCGCTCGAGCCGCTCGAGCAGCTCGAGGTCGGTCCCCGAAGAGCCTGCGCCGGCGCCGCGAACACCGGCGGTGAGCTGCCGGAACGCATCGAGGTGTTGCGTGACCCGACTCCGGGCGAATTCCGTCGCGGTTTCGTTTCGGAGAATGAACGCCCAGTCGCTCGATTGCGCGAGCATCAACTCGCGGCCGGCTTGGGCGAGGACTCGCCGCCTGAGGTCGTCCCCCGCGTGTCCAGCGCGCGCGAGTCGCGTCATCTCGCTGCCCGCGGCGAGCAGCTCCGGCACGATCCAGTCGTTCGTTTCGTTGAGCCAGACTTGATTGTAGCCGCCGTCGCCCCAACTCGAAGCGGACGGAGTCGTCACTTGGGCATCCGAGTACTCGGCGAGATACTCGGACGGCGTCGCCGTCTTGAGCTCGCCTTGATCGAACGCGATCTTCCGCAATAAGAAGTTGATCCAATCCGGCCCCTCGAACCACCAGTGCCCGAAGAGCTCTGCGTCGTAGGGAGCGAGGATGATCGGCCGGCGCTCCATGTGCTCGGTGAGCCACGCGAGCTGCTCTCGTCGCCACCGAAGAAAGGTGTCGGCGTGCTCGGCCGCTTGCTGCATGGCACGCGCGCGAACGTAGACCTCTTTTTCATCGGATCCCGTCACGCGGTGATACTTGATCCCCGTCTGGATTCGCATCCCGTCGGGACAGAGATACGGACCGACCGTTTCGAGCGGGAGATCGAAGCCGATGTCTCGGTAAAACTCGCGGTAATCCGGCGCGCCGGGAAATCCCTCCTCGACGCTCCAGACCTGTTTGGCGCACTCCGGATCGCGGGCGAACGCCGCGACGCCGGATGGACAGACAATCGGGGCGTAGACACCGTAGTGCGGCCGGTCACTCCCGTGGAGGACGCCGTGGCTCTCGAGAAAGAAAAACCGGAGCCCGTGCTCAGCGAGTACGTCGTCGAGTCCGGGGTAGTACCCGCACTCCGGAAGCCAGATCCCCTCCGGCGCGCGCCCGAATCGCTCACGGTAAGCATCGACGGCGACTCGAATCTGCGCTCCGACACTCGACGGCTCGTGGCGAAGGAGCGGCAGATAGCCGTGTGTCGCGGCGGACGTGAGAATTTCGATGCGCCCCATCTCCTGGAGCCGCGCGAACGCCCCGACGAGATCACGCTGACAGCGCACGCGATAGAACTCGTCGAGTGCGCGAAAGCGATCGACGTAGAACTGCGCGACCTCGGCGAGCTCGGGCTCGCTCCGGAGTCGCCGCGTCTCCTTCTCGGCGAGCTCGATGAGTTCTCCCAGGCGACGCTCGCACCGATCACGGAGAAGCTCGTCGTCGAGCATCGCGATGAGCGTCGGCGTCAGAGTGAACGTCAGTCGGAAGTCGACGCCGTCCCGGACGAGGTTTTCGAGGCTGACGAGGAGAGGGAGATAGGTTTCGACGACCGCTTCGTAGAGCCAGTACTCCTCGAGGAAGCGATCGTGCTCGGGCTCGCGAATGAACGGCAGGTGGGCGTGCAGCACCATCGTGAAATAGCCCTGCGCGTTCGAAGCCATCCGCGTCCTCTCCTTCGTTCCTCGTCCGGGGGAACCGTCCGGCCCCGATCCGGTACTCCACCACGCTCTCGCTTCCCTCCCCCGGGCGCCCCGGCGGAGGCGCGATCCTATCCGGGCGACGGCGCGGGCGCCACGGGTCGATCGTCACCGAAGACGAGAGGACGCAAGGACGAGACGACGCAACCGCGATCCGCCTCGCTCGCTCCCTCTTCTTCGGCCGGAAACGGCTCGAGACTGAGCGAGGGATTCGTGGCGAAGGCCGCGGAGAGACGGCGACGCGTCGGACGCCTCAACTGCGTCGAGGACGGGCTCTCTCGGCCGAATGTGAGCTGCTGCTGCACCTGGCTTCCGGGCGAACTCGGGTCGTTCACCATCGCCTGAGCGCGTCGGCAACGGGAACGAGTCGACGGAATTCGGCATGCGATCCATCGACCTCGCCCCGACCACCCGACCTGCGGGTCCGGACTAGCCGCGATCGATGGCGCCGAAGAACGACGGGCAGTCGCGGAGCTCGATCTCCGCGGAACGATCGTCCGTCGCGAACCGCAGCGGGACCGTGAGCTCGAACGTGCCGTCGGCGCGAACGGGAACGCGGACGCCGTGAACGACAACGTGCGCTCCCGGTGTACCGCGACCGCGGACGACGACGTTCGCCTCGACGTGCTGCGCTTCCGCCGTCGTCGACTCTCGGCGGCGCCGCCCGCCGACGGTTGAGCTCGAGAACGCGCTAGACGTCGGAAGCGAGCCCGAGCTCGGAAGATCGAGGGCGGGTGCGGTCGGGATCGTCCGCGAGCGACGTCGCTGGAGCTCCCCCGAGCTGAACTGAATGTGCTCGACTTCCGACTCCATCGACGGGATCGCCGGTGCCGAGGGTTTGGCGTTCCGATCAGAAGGCGACGCACGAAACGAGCTCGGGTCATCGATCTCCGACGCGAGCGCCGCGTCGGCGACCGGGATCCCCGGGCCGGCTAGGGGTGCCTCCGCGCGCGGGCGCGAACCGCGCGCGCGCGACGGAAGCACCGAGCCGGTGTGGTACTCGAACCGAGCGGCTTCCCTCCCCGCGGGCAGCTCCACGAGGCTCGACCATGCAACCGCGACGAAACGATCCGCGCCGCGAGCACCGAGCTCGCAGAAGATCGTCCGGCCGGGGAATCCCACCTGCACGTACTGCGAACTCTCGCTGCCGTCGACTCCGACATCGATGTAACTGCCGCCGTCCGGCTCCGACTTGCTTCCCGGACCGGCGACGTGGATCCGAAGGACGAGCGGCGCCGACGCGTCGCGGACGAACGTTCGCGCCCGCTCGAGATCGGCCGGCTCGAGCCGCCAGAACACGAACGCTTGGCGCGGATCGACCGCGACCAAACCGACGTGACTCCCGCGCGGGATCGCGCTCGCGCGAGGCGGTGGACTCGGGCACGGCGACGGCGCGCGCGCGCGTCCGACTTCCGCACGAAGTCCGGCCGGAATGCGCGGGTGGTTGCCGCTGCTCCCGGCGCTGGGAACGTCACCGTCGTCCGTCGATGCGGCGGAAACCGAGACTCGATCGGCATCGTCTGCGAGAAGCCGTGCCGTACGCTCGGTCTCTACAGCGACCGTTTTCTCTGCCTCGCTCAGAATGTCGTCGCCGGCACGAAGGAGCTCACGAAATCCCGGCAGGCGCCGAAGGGCGTTCAGAAGCTGCGCTTTCCGCATGCGCCACCGCCCCTTGATGCCGAGCGTCTTCGCCGCTTTGCGCAGCTCGGCGACGGTGCAGGCCTCGGCGTCGTGCGAGCCTTCGTGTTCGAGAGTCATCAGTCGGTCGCGGAGATATCGTCTTCAGTGGGCTGGAGTTCCGACGAGGTGGGGTCGATCCACCGAGAGAGTGAGCGCGGGCGACCGCCGAACGGGCGCGCGAGCCTTCCCTCGCGGTGATGTCACCCGCGAGGGCGCTCTCACGCCGGAGTGGCCGGTCTACGGGGAGCGAGACCCTGCCTGATGGCCGAGCGCGCTCCGTGAGGGCGTTCGCCTCTCTCTGCGTCGACCGGATTCGCCCTCACCTTGAGGATCGAGGCGTTCCCGGCGCCTGATCCGAGTGGTCCGGACTGCGGCGGGACGACCGGATCCGCGCGAGACGATCATTTTGACGATGCCGGCGCGGGCGGTCCGTCTTTTTCGGAACTATCGCCCCCCGCATCGCTTCCGGCCGTCGCCGCGACCGCCGTGGGCGGCAGCGCGCTCGATCGCTCCTTCGCGGCGTCGGACTCGCCCGATGCCGCCGGGCGCCGAACGCCCGAGTCGAGCTCGCGCTTCGCCGCCGTCGCGGCCGTCTCGTGCACGTCGATCACCGCGGCGCCCGCCGCGGGAACGGGCTCGATGAGTCCCGGAATCCCCTCGTTCAGGATGACGAACCGATAAATGTACACCGCGACCGGAACCGCGAGGAGAAGGCCCCACACCCCGAAGAAGTGCTCTCCGATCGCGAGGCAGACGAGCACCATCACGGGGTGGAGATGGAGCATGTCGCCGATAATCTTCGGATTGAGGAGGCTCGTCTCGATGAAGTGGATGACGAGGATGCCGATGATCGCTTGGAGCGCAAGCCAGACCGATCCCCCGGGCTGAACGATCGCTACGATCGCGATCGGCACACTCGAGATCACAACGCCGAGCACGGGGATGAAACTGCAGAGGAATACGATCGCGCAGAGGAAGTACTCGTTCTCCTGCCCGATCCCAAGCATCTTGATGACCAGGTACGTCAGCACGGTGTTGCAGATCGCGATCACTCCCTGCGCGAGGAACGACCGCCCGATCAAGCGACCGAAGTTGATGAGTCCAGGCGCGATCTCGTCATAGAAGTTTCGGACGCGGCTTCGCTTCAGCTTCTCGATCCCGCGTCGCAGCTTCGCCATGTCGAGCGTGATGAAGAGACTGAGCAGAAACACGAGAGCGATCTGAGGCGGAAGCGCGATGAACTGATCGAGGGTACGCTTTCCGGCTTGCTCGAGCGGTGCGACCCAAGTCGCGGCGTTCTCGCGCACGTATCCCTGGATCGACTTGTAGAGATCGCCCTGGCGCCATTCGGCCGTGAGGCGTTTGTATTCTTCGGCGCGGAAGTCGAGGTGTTGCTTGCGAACGAGCTCCTCCTCGTCGACCGTTTCGGTGAGGTTGTCGATCTCTTGGAGGAGTCGAGAGAACGCCTCGCGCCCGTCTGCGCTCGCAAGCTCGAGGCGACGGTAGGTCGGGTAGTCGTAGACGATCTCGCTTTCGTTCAGCTTTCGCTGCTCCTCGTAGTAGATCTCGAACTCCTCCTCTCGCTTCGGATCGGCGAGGAGCCGCTCTTCGGACTCGGCGACGAGATCAGCGCGCCATTCCTCGCGGTCGGTCGCACGTTTTGCTTCGTCGCCTCGCCAATCGTCGACGACCATCTGAAGCATTCCGTCCCGCCGCTTCTCCGCGAAATCCGGTTGTAGGCGAAGCTCTTCGAGCGGAATCAGCTGCGGGTAGAGCTTCGAGTCCTTCTCGTAGCGTGCCTCCCAGCGGCTGATCCACTGATCCTGCTGCGCGTCGAGAATCTCTGCCGCCTTGTTGACCCGGAACCAAGCGTCGAATTCGGCATCCGAGAGGGTGCCGTCGCGAAGGCTCTCGTCGATTCTTTTCCGCGCCTCCGCGCGGGTCTTCACGTCGAACGGGTCACGGAGCGCGCGGCGGAGTCGATGGAACTTGTCGTAGTCGACGACGCGGAGGCCCTTCTCGCGAAACTCGGTGAAGGCGACTTGATACTCGTCGCTCTCCTCATCCCCGTAGGTGCTCTCAAAGAGCATGCGACCCACGGTGTTGTTGAGGACACCGTGAAACTCCTTCTCGTAGTCGATCTTGCTCACGCGGTCGTAGAGCTCCTTCGCCTGGTCCTGAAGCTCGGGACCGACGAACTTACCGACCTGAAGGAGACCGAGGATGATGAGCGAGAAACAGGCGAGCGTGAGAGTTCGCTCGAGCCAGACGCGCTCTTGATACGGCGAGATCAACGACTGCGTCTTCACGACGATGCTCCGCACGATGTAGCAGAGGAGAAACGTCATGAAGAGAGTGAAGAAGAAACTTCGGAGCACGTAGACGAGTCCGAAGATCAGCCCCCAGATGAGGGCTTTCTCCCACGGCAAACGCTCGAGCAGTGTCTTCCGCCGGTTCGTTTGTGATCCACTCGATTCGCCGGCGGCGGGACCGTCAACTCGCGACGGCAGGAGCGGAACGCTCGAGTCGGTCGCTTCGGAGGAGAGCTCGCGCGAAGGTCCGTCGGTCATGGTGTCTCAGCGAACACTAGACAGTGAGGAGCGTGGAGGTACGTCCACCGAATCCCGACCCATCAACTCTGAGTCGTTCGATGGCTCCCACGATTTCGTCTCGCCGCGGCCGGAAGAAACGTAACCGTCTATAGAATAGCCACCGGGTCGGAGGGGAGCAACCGGACCGCACACACGCGCAGTGCATGTTCCGAGAACTCGATCGGCTGGCGACGTTCGAGCGCGAGCGCCTTCGCTGGCCGCGGAAACACGTACCCAAACCGCTTCGCGTCGTCGACAATGCGCCGCTCGTGATCCCGCGGAAAGACGGCGCAAACCAGGCGAGCGGAGACGACGGCTATGCACTGGCTCGACTACACGATCATCGCCGGCAGCTTGGCGCTCATCGTAAGCGTCGGTCTTTGGTTCTCCCGGCGATGGAAGGGGAGCGAGGGTTACTTCCTCGCGGGTCGGAACCTCACCTGGCCGCTGATCGGCCTCTCGCTCTTCGCGACGAACATTTCGACCGAGCACTTCGTCGGGCTCGCCGAAGGCGGTTTCACGCACGGTCTCGTCGTCGGCGGATACGAGTGGATCGCGAGCTACTGCCTCATCTGCCTCGCCGTAGTGTTCGCGCCGCAGTACCTGAAGCACAAAGTGTTCACGATCCCGGAGTTCTTCGAGAAGCGCTTCGGCGTCGAGACGCGGATGCTGCTGAGCGGGTACTTCCTGCTCATGATCGTGCTCACGAAGGTGACGCTCGCCATTTACACCGGGGCGATCGTCATCAAAGAGTTCACGGGCTACCCCCTTCCGGCGGTGATGTGGACGATCGGCATCGCGACGGCGATCTACACCATGGTCGGCGGGCTCCGGGCGGTCGTCTACACAGACTGCATTCAGGCGGTGATCCTGATCCTCGGATCCATCGTCCTGACGATCGGTGCGCTCAGCGAAGTCGGCGGCTGGGGTGCGCTCGTCGAAACGCTCGACTCTCAGGGTCAAACGGCGCTGCTCTCCATGGTCGAGCCTCCAGACTCCGCGCACCTCCCGTTCACCGGGTTCCTTCTCGGGAATTTTCTCATCGGCGGAATGTTCTATTGGTGCATGGATCAGGTGAACGTGCAGCGCGTGCTCGGAGCCCGCGACGTCTACCAGGCGCGACGCGGCGCGCTGTTCGCTTCGGCACTCAAGATCATTCCGGTTTTCATCATGGTGCTGCCCGGTGTCGTCGCGAGCGTCCTCTACGCCGACGAGATCGGAGGCGAGACGAAGAGAACGTACTCTGTGCTCGTCCGCAATCTTCTGCCGGTTGGCGTGCGCGGTTTCGTGATCGCGGCGCTCATCGCCGCGCTGATGTCTTCGCTCAGCTCTTCGTTCAACTCTGCCGCGACCATCATCTCCCGCGATTTCGTGGCGCGGTTTCGCCCGGAGACGCCCGTTCCCCGTCAGATTCGGATCGGGCAGATCGGACTCGTCGTCGTCATGGTCTGCGGTATCCTCGTCTCACCGATCGTCGACAGTTTCGAGACGATCTGGTCGTACCTTCAGACCGTCACCGGCTACCTCTCCGTGCCGTTCGCGGTCGCGGGTCTCCTCGGAGTGTTCTCGCGAAGGGTCAACCGCCAAGGCGCTCTCGCGGGAATCGTCGTCGCGGTCGTGGCCGGTGCGATTTGCCTCCTCGATTCGCAGCTCGAGCTCCAGTGGATCACGAGTCCATACCTCGCTTCGTTCCTCCATCGCCACGCGCTCTGCGCCTCTCTCACGGCCGCGGCGATGATCGCGGTGAGTCTCCTCACCGCCCCACCGTCAAAGGAGATCGTCGAGGGCGCATTTCACTTTGACGGTGAACGCGCGCTCGCTCGGCCCGCGGGCGGAGGAATCCTGAGCGACGACCGCCTGTGGGCGGCCGTGATCTTCGCCGTCGTTACGGCGCTCTGGGTCGTCTTCGCCTGACGAACGGGAGTCGGAGCGGCTGCGCAAGAAAAACGCCCGTCGGAGCCCCCGGAAGAATGACGGGGCCCCGACGGGCGTCGACAGTTTCGCGAATCTTTGCGTCAGCGCGCGCGAGCCTTCGCCCGAGCCTTCGTTTTCTTCTTCGCGGCCTTCGGCTTTGTCTTCGCTCCGCCGTTCTTGCTCCGCGTGGCGACGCGACGAGCGGTCTTCCGTGCGCTCGAAGTCGTCTTCGACTTGCGACCCGCGGTGCGCTTCGACGCCGGCTTCGCCTTCGCCGCGGCCTTTTCGTTGGCCGCCGCCTGCGCCGCCGCGAGGCGTGCGATCGGAACGCGGAACGGCGAGCAGGACACATAGTCCATGCCGACCTCGTGGCAGAAGTAGACCGACTCCGCGTCGCCGCCGTGCTCGCCGCAGATCCCGACCTTGAGGCCCGGGCGCGTGCTCCGGCCACGCTCGATTCCGATGCGGACGAGCTCGCCGACACGCTCCTGGTCGAGCGTCGCGAACGGATCGTCCGGCAGAATTCCGCGCGAGATGTATTCCGGAAGGAACGCGCCGGTGTCATCGCGCGAAAAACCGAACGTCATCTGGGTGAGATCGTTCGTCCCGAACGAGAAGAACTCGGCGTGCTCGGCGAGCTCGTTTGCCGCGAGCGCGGCGCGCGGGATCTCGATCATCGTTCCGACGAGATGCGCGATCTTCCGGATACCCTTCGACGCGCAGACCTCTTTGTGAACTCGAGCGATGAGCTCGTACTTATTCTCGAGCTCCTTCGGCGCCACGACGACGGGAACCATGATCTCCGGGATCGTCTTCACCTTCTTCGCCTGAAGATCGGCCGCGGCCTCGAAGATCGCACGCACCTGCATTTCGGTCACCTCGGGGAAAGTGATCCCGAGGCGAACTCCGCGGTGCCCCATCATCGGGTTCGACTCGCGCAGCCCGTCGGCGCGCTTCTTCGCCTGCTCAACGGAAATCCCGAGATCGTTCGCGAGCGCGCGTAGCTTGCCGGCGTCGTGCGGCACGAACTCGTGGAGTGGCGGATCGAGGAGTCGGATCGTGACCGGCAGACCCGCCATCGCCTGGAGCGTCGCCTTGACGTCCTTCTTGACGAACGGCGCGAGCTCCGCGAGAGCGCGGCGGCGCGAATCGGTGTCCTCCGCGAAGATCATCTTACGGAGCTTCTGGAGAGGCTCGTCCGCGCCCTTCCCGTAGAACATGTGCTCCGTCCGGAAGAGAC
Organism: Planctomycetota bacterium; assembly: GCA_965223845.1. Lineage (GTDB taxonomy): Bacteria > Planctomycetota > UBA8108 > UBA8108 > SXIK01 > CBDCXR01. Next base: position 3,583,145 of record CBDCXR010000004.1, read on the forward strand.
CGATGCCCTGCGCCCCGAAGTTGCGCGCGCGGATGGCGTCGTCCGGGGTGTCCGCATTCGCTCGCACCTTGAGGCGGCGGAGCTGATCGCACAAGCGGAGGAAAGTGTCGAGCGTCTTGTTGTTCGTCGAACCGTCGACGAGCGCGAGCGCGCCCTCGTACACCGTGCCGCGGCTGCCGTTGAGACTGAGAGTATCGCCGCTTCGGTACGTCTTGGCGCCGATCTTCATCGTGCCGGCTTCGACGTCGACCTCCGCATCACCCGCACCGACGATACAGCACTTTCCCCAGCCGCGAGCGACGAGCGCCGCGTGCGAGGTCATTCCGCCGCGCGAGGTGAGGATCGCTTCCGCGGCGCGCATTCCCTCGACGTCCTCCGGGTTCGTCTCGTCGCGAACGAGGATCACCTTGTTCCCCTTCGCCGCGGACGCGACCGCCGCCGCCGCGGTGAACTCGATCTTGCCGATGGCTCCACCGGGGCCCGCGGGGAGTCCCTTGAGTACGGGGTTCGATTCGCGCTCCGCCGCCGGATCGAGAATCGGATGGAGTAGCTCGTCGAGCTGCGAAGCGGACACGCGACCGACCGCTTCTTCCTTCGTGATCAGCTTCTCCCGGACCATGTCGACGGCCATCTTGACCGCGGCCGGGCCGTTCCGCTTGCCGACGCGACACTGCAGCATGAACAGACGACCGTTCTCGATCGTAAACTCGATGTCCTGCATGTCGCGGTAGTGCTTCTCGAGGCGCTTCTGAATCGCGTCGAGTTCGCGGTAGGCCTTCGGCATCGTGCGCTGGAGGGTCTGCTGCCCGGCGTTGTGATCCGTCGCCGACTCCTTGTTGATCGGTGCCGGCGTACGAATACCCGCAACGACGTCCTCGCCCTGCGCGTTGATCAGATACTCGCCGTAGAAAATCTTTTGGCCGTTTCCCGGATCGCGCGTGAACGCGACCCCGGTAGCGCAGTCGTCGCCCATGTTCCCGAAGGCCATCGACTGCACGTTGACCGCGGTTCCCCATTCGTGCGGGATGCCTTCGATGTTGCGGTACGCGATCGCGCGCGCGCCGTTCCACGATGCGAACACCGCGCCGATGGATCCCCAGATCTGCTTTTCCGCGTTGTCCGGGAAGGGCTTTCCCAGCACCTCGCGGATGAGAACCTTGTACTGCTCACAGAGCGATTTCAGATCTTCGGTCGAGAGGTCGGTGTCGAGCTCGACGCCTCGCTCGCGCTTCCGCGACTCGAGGAGTTCGTCGAGCTTCCGGCGAATCCCTTGGCCGTCTTCGGGCTCGATCCCACCCGCCTTCTCCATCACGACGTCCGAGTACATCGTGATGAGGCGTCGGTACGAGTCGTAGACGAAGCGCTCGTTCCCGCCGGACTGCCGGATGACGCCCGGGATCGTCTTCGACGTGAGACCGATGTTGAGCACCGTCTCCATCATTCCCGGCATCGAGACGCGCGCACCCGAACGAACGGACCAGAGGAGCGGGTTCTTCGGATCGCCGAACTTCTTTCCCATCAAGCGCTCGACCTTGCGAATCGCGGTCGCGACTTGGCCGGCGAGCTCCTTCGGGTAGCGGCGGCGATTGGCGTAGTAGTACGTGCAGACGTCCGTCGTGATGGTGAATCCGGGCGGCACCGGGAGGCGGAGCTTCGGATGGCCCGCCATGTCGGCCAAGTTCGCGCCCTTACCGCCGAGAAGGTTGCGCAGTTCGCCGCTGCCTTCCGCCTTGCCACCACCGAACGCGTAAACGTACTTGGCCATGAGAAGCTCTCTTTATCTGAAGGTTTTCTGAGTCCTGACGGATCGCGGCTTAGCTCCCGGCTTCCGAACGCAGCGTGGCGCGAATCGCACGTGCCGATTCCGCAGACCACAACTCGGAAGCCGTCCGCGCAGCCGTCGCGCTCGCCCAGGCGACCGGCGCACATCCGAGCAACCGGCAGGGCTCGGAACGGTCGGCAGCGGCGCGAGTTCGATCGTCGAGTCGGCGATTCCCGCGCCGGAACGATCGTATTCGGAAGCTGACCCGGAATCTGATCGAACCCGCGATTGTAGAGGAATCGATCACTGAAACAAGGGGAATCCGCTCCCGGTCGGCGGGCGACGCGCATCGTATTCTTAAGAGTCGGTGGCTGCGCTTTGCCGTCCGTTTCCGGCGTCGACCGTGCGCCACCGAAGGAAGACCGCAGTCGACTCACCCAGCAGGTAGCCCCTCATGACCACACCACAGAAGACCGTCGTCTGCCCCGGCTGCGCGAAGTCGATTCGCGTTTGTGCCCGCGTGATGAGCGACGGCAACGAGTACGCGTTCTACCTGTGCGGACGCTGCGAGGACGTCGTCCTCCAAGACCCGACCGACGGCACGTGGCGCCTTCGGGGTGAACCGGGTCAGGAAATCGCGAATGTCGTCGAAGTTCTGCGCAGTCTGGCAGCGGCGAACTGGACCGCGCAGTCTCGCTCGCGTGAGCCGCTGAACACGCAGCGGCTACCGACGTTCTGAAGGTTTAGGGCGTCCGCGCCCGCCGGTCGGCGCCTCAGCGGGGAGGTCGAGAGTCCGATCCCGCACCTCTGACGCCGAGAGTTTCTCGCCGCCCGCCGCTTCCCGCGTTCGGGTAGAATCTCGTCTCCAACCGAGCCTTCGACGATGGGGTCGCGGGTCGGCCTCGAGCTCCAGCGGAACGGGAAGACGAGAGTGGCGTACGTCGTTTGCGAACCTTGCGAGAACTGTCGGTACACGGACTGTGTCGCCGTGTGTCCGGTCGAGTGCTTTCACGAAGCCGAGACGATGCTCTACATCGACCCGGACGTCTGCATCGACTGCGGGGTCTGCGTGCCGGAATGTCCGGTCGAGGCGATCTTCCCGGACTACGAAGTCCCCGAGGAGTGGATTCGATACATCGAGCTCAACGCAAAGCTCTCCCCGGGGCTCCCGGTGATCGTCGACAAAAAAGACCCGCTCCCGACCGCACCGCCGCGTTCCGATTGACCGGTGGAGAGGGCGAAAACGCCCCGCCGTTGCCCCCCTAAGCGGCTCGTAGAAATGGAGTTAGGCTCTCCGTCGGGCGAGACGACGCCACGGCCTTCGTTCACGGAGCGGCCATCGAATTCTCACATCCAGTGACACAACGGTGACATTGGCCCGATAAAAAGGCCGAGCTTTGGGAGAGCAGCGATCCAGCGGCCCTTCCGGACGATCTGAAGCAAAAACGAGCCTTCGACGGTCGACGCGCTGCCGAACTCACCGTCTTGTTCGGTGGTCGAGCGGGCGGCCCTCGATCCGATTCACGACCGCCTCCCCCAATCGCGGATGTTCCCACCTTCCGCGGGGCGGCCCCACGGACCCCACCCAACCTCCCCTCACGTGAGGCGCGTTGCGGCTCACGACGGGGTCCGGATTTCGGACCGTCGAAGGCTTTTTTTCATCGGCCGGCGTGGACAGGAACCAGCGTTCGGGCCGATGTAGCGGGGAGACGGGGTGTCACCCGCCGCGATCCCGGCCGCCGCTGGCGATACCGGATCGTCCCTGCGCCCGCAGCTCCCGACGCGGAGCACACCGAACTGGCTTCACCCGTTTCAACGACCGCGGTTGCGGTAGAAACCGGTGCGAGCATCGAGGTAGCTTGACGGACGCTCGGGGACGATACCGAGTCGGCTCCGTGACGGGGTCAGGCTCGGCGACCGAGCTCCGGCCCGGCGGTGACGTGCGGACGCCGGAGAGTGTGCACCGACCTATCGTCTACAGCCTTCCGCCGCCGCGGGAGAGGATTGGAAATCAAGTACCGGAACTTCACCGCTGAGATCGACGGCGCGCGAGCGGACGGTTTAGAGGAGCCCGAGAGATGAGACTCGCTGTTATCGGAACGGGATACGTCGGCCTGGTCACCGGCGCCTGCTTTGCTGACCTCGGAAACGACGTGACCTGCGTCGACATCGACGAGGCGAAAATCGAGGCGCTCAAGAACGGCAAGGTACCGATCTACGAGCCCGGTCTCGAGGAGTTGCTCCGGCGCAACATCGCAGAAGGACGACTCTCGTTCACGACGAAGACGAGCGACGCCGTTCCCGGGCGAGACGTCGCCTTCATTTGCGTCGGAACGCCCCAGTCCGCGTCGGGCAAAGCCGACCTCACGTACGTGCTCTCAGCGGCCGAGGCGATCGTCACGAACATCGATCAGTACACGGTCATCGTCGACAAGAGCACCGTTCCCGTCGGGACGGCTCAGCGCCTCACGCGCGAGTTCAGCGGTCGATCGGAACATGGGTTCGAGTTCGTCTCGAATCCGGAGTTCCTTCGCGAAGGCGCGGCGATCAAGGACTTTCAGAATCCGGACCGGATCGTGATCGGGGCGAACTCGGAGCGCGCACGAAACACGATGGAGCGCCTCTACGCTCCTCACGCGCGCGTGAATCGCCCGATCTTGTTCATGAACTGTGAGACGGCAGAGCTCATCAAGTACGCCGCGAACGGTATGCTCGCGGCCCGCATCTCGTTCATGAACGCCCTCACCGGTCTCTGCGAAAAGATCGGCGCGGACATCAAGGACATCGCGAAGGGCATCGGGCTCGACACGCGCATCGGATCGCGCTTTCTGCAAGCCTCGCCCGGCTACGGCGGATCGTGTTTTCCGAAGGATGTGCGTTCGCTGATCGACACGCTCGAGAGCCATCAGGTAAACGCGAACCTCTTCCGTGCGATTGACCAGGTGAACGAGCAGCACAAGAAGTCGCACGTCGCGCGCATTTCGCAGTTCCTACCCGACCTGAACGGAAAGCGCGTCGCGGTGTGGGGTCTCGCGTTCAAGCCGCGCACCGACGACATTCGCGAGTCCGCCTCGCTCACTCTCATCGACCAGCTTCTCGAGCGAGGATGCGAGGTCGTCGCCTACGATCCGGAAGCGACGGAGAACACGCGGCGGGTCTACCCGCAAATCGAGTACGTCGCGACGCCGTACGAAGCGGTCGAGGGCGCGTCGGCGGTGGTCGTCATGACCGAATGGGATGTGTTTCGCAACCTCGACCTCGACAAGGTTCGGTCGATCATGCGCGAGCCGGTCCTCGTCGATTGCCGGAACATCTACAATCCGGAAGACGTCGTCTCACTCGGATTCGATTACGCTGGTATCGGCCGGCCGGCGGTCGCCCGCCGCGCGGAATCGAAATCCGAGCGCGAAGAAGTTCCCGAAAGCGCGCGCTAAACCCTGTCGAACCTTGGACCGGCGACCGAGGCTGGAGCGGCGAACGCGTCGCGTCCGCTTCGCCGGGCGCTCCGATGCCTCCGAACGACGAGTCTGCCTCACAGGAAACCGCCGCCCGCGCGGAACGCGCGCGTGAGGCGCGCCGCGCGCTCAGCGGAGCGCGGCGCCTCGTGATCAAGATCGGAACCAACGTTCTCACGCGCGCGAGCGGCGAGATGGCGATCGGACACGCACACTCGCTCATCGAGGAGATCGCCGATCTGCGCCGCGAGGGCCGCCAGGTGATCGTCGTCTCCTCGGGCGCGATCAGCCTCGGCATGCACCGTCTAGGTCTCGACGCGCGACCCGACAATCTTCCGACCTTGCAGGCGTGCGCGGCCATCGGCCAGATCCGTTTGATGGCGGTCTACGAGCACGCGTTCCGGCACTTCGGCCTCCATTCGGCGCAGGTTCTCCTCACCGAAGAGGATTTCTCCGATCGCGAGCGCTATCTCAATTTGCGCAACACGCTCGAGCGACTGCTCGAACACGGCGTGATTCCGATCGTGAACGAAAACGACACCGTTTCGACGAGCGAGATCGAACCTCACGTCGAGGAAGGCGCGCGGCGACGAGTTTTCGGGGACAACGACCGTCTGTCGGCGCTCGTCATGTCGAAGCTCGAGGCGGGGCTGCTCATCCTTCTCAGCGATGTCGGAGGGCTCTATCCCGAATACGCGTCCGGTCGACAGCCAACCGAGCCTCTCTCCGTCGTCGAAGAGCTCACGTCCGAGATTACGGCCATGGCGGAAACGACTACGGGACGCGGCCGTGGCGGGATGATGAGCAAGCTGCGCTCGATCGAAGTCGCCCTCGAGGCCGGGGGCATGGCGGTCATCGCGAGCGGAACCGAGCCAGGGATCTTGAGCCGGATCCTGGCCGGCGAGTCGGTCGGGACTCTCTTTCTACCGCGCGAACGAAAAGCGAGCCGCAAGCGGTGGCTCGCGCACGCGACGAACGCTCGCGGACGAGTGAGGCTCAACGCGGGCGCCGTGTCCGCTCTCCGGAGCGGAAAATCGAGCCTCCTCTTCGCCGGAGTGACGGCCGTCGACGGCGAGTTTCAGAAGGGGGACGTCGTCGCGCTCCTCTCCGAAACCGGGGAGGAAATCGGACGCGGCCGCGTGAACTACGGTTCGGGGACGGCAGCTTCTCTCGTCGGGCGCCGATCCGACGAGATCGCCGCGAAGACCGGGGAACGTCCCGCGGAGTTCATTCACCGCGACAACATCGTAGTCCACGCCGCGCCCTCGCGCTAAAGCAGCACAGCGCGCTCGGGACATGCGGCGCGGTGGGAGCTAGCGAGTGGATGGAGCCGCAGGCGGGAACTTCATCGCCGCTCTTCGTCCTCGAGCGGATAGAGGAGGTGCGGGCGCCGGCGCCGCTCGTACTCGGCCAGAGCCGTCCGCCAGTCCGCCGCGATCGTCTCGACCGAGTCCCCGCGCTCGATCGACTCCCGGAGCGACGCCGTGCCGGCGAGACGATCGAACCTCGGCGCATCGATCGCAAAATCGCCGGGGTAGAGTCGCTGAAGAGCGACGAGCAGCGCTACGGCGAACTCGACCGGTCGATACCGGAATGGATCGAGAACGTAGACCTCGATGCCCTGACACGACTCGCCCTCGTACTTCGAGAACCACGGTCGAAAGAGCGCCGGTCGCACCCGACAACCCAATGGACGGAGGCTGCGGATCTCATGCGCGAGTTCGTCGGCGTCGATCCAAGGCGCACCGACGAGCCGGAACGGACGCGTGGTCCCCCGCCCCTCGCTCACGTTCGTCCCTTCGACGAGAACCATTCCCGCGTAGACGAGTGCGGTCTCGCGATCGGGGATATTCGGCGACGGCGCGATCCACGGGCGCTCGCCTCGGCCCACACTCCACGCCGAGCGTTCGTATCCGGTCATCGCGATCACTCGGAGAGGAGCACCGAGCCCGGCCTCCGCGTTGACGAGTCGCGCGAATTCACCCGCCGTCAGGCCGTGACGCAGCGGGAGCGAGTGCGGTCCGACGAACGACGTGAAGCTCGGCTCGAGGACGGGTCCCTCCGCGCGTCCTCCGAGTGGAACGGGTCGATCGAGCACGCAGACTTCGACATCATTCTCCGCGGCGGCCGCGAGGACCTCCTTGAGCGTCGCGAGGTAGGTGTACGTACGGACGCCGATGTCCTGAATGTCGAAGAGGACGATATCGATGCCTCGCAGCATCTCCGCGCTCGGGCGTCGCGTCTCGCCGTAGAGACTGTAGATCGGCAGTGCCGCGCGGGAAGAATGAGCGTCGTCGCCGATCGTCTTCCCCGCCGCCTCGGCGCCGTGCGCACCGTGCTCGGGCGCAAAGAGACACACGAGCGTGACTCCCGGCGCCCCCTCGAGTCGCTCCACGATTCCGCGGAGCTCCCCGTCGACCGCCGTCGGATTGGCGACGACCCCGACCCGCTTCCCGCGAAGTGGAGCGAACTCGCTCGCAGCGAGGACCTCGAGGCCGGTGCGGTAGGCAGTCGTCGTCTCGGGCGGCGACTCATTACAGCCGGCGACGAACGCGAGCGACGCGGCAGCGACCGCGGCGCGGAGCGATCGATCGACGAGCAGCGAGAATCGTGTCCGCACGGTCTCCGGCCAGAAGCGCTCGAGCTCAACCATCATTCCCCGTGCTCTTCCCTCTCCGATCCCTCACTCGCATCAACGCCGGCCTCGATCACCCTCCGCCGCCGCGCGCACGCGGTCAAGGTGAAAGAACCGTCTCGAGCCTTCGGTTTTCGATGGCTCCCCCCGCCGGTCGGACGCGCCCGAGATATAGGACTTTACCGCCCGACCGCACCGGCGTATATCAGCTCGGGTTCGCTCTCGCGCTCCGCTCGAGCGCCAGCGGTCCCGACTCACTCAGCTCGAGGAAACTCGTGAAGCGCTTTTTTCTCGTGGACGGCCACGCCCAAATCTTTCGTGCCTACTACGCCCCGTTTCAACGACTCTCCTCCCCCACCGGAGAATCCGTCAAAGCGACGCACACGTTCACGCAGATGATCCTCGCGATCTTGCGGGAACAGCAGCCGGACTATCTGGCGATCGCGATGGATGTCAGCGACTCGACGACGCTTCGGCGAGAGATTGATCCGGAGTACAAGGCGACGCGAGAGGAAACGCCGGAAGACCTGCCGGAACAGATCGATCGCATCGTCGAAATCATCGAGACGATGTCGATCCCGATCTTTCGGCTCGCAGGCTACGAAGCGGATGACATCATCGCGACCGTCGCTGAGCGGCTCGGACCCGAGGTCGAGCTCTTCGTCGTCAGCAAAGACAAGGACCTTTACCAGATCATGGGTGATCAGGTCCACCTTTGGGACCCGGTGGACAAGAGAGCCTTCACGGTCGAAGACCTGCGCGCCGCGCACGGCTTCGGACCGGATCTCGCGGTGGAGGTACAGACGCTGACCGGCGACTCGACGGACAATGTTCCCGGCGTCAAGGGGATCGGCGTCAAGAAGGCGGTCGCGCTCCTCGATCGATTCGGCTCGGCGGAGAACGTCCTCGCCCATGCGAGTGAACTCACGCCGAAGATGAGCGAAAACGTACGCGCGTTCGCGGATCAGCTCGACCGCACGCGGCAACTCGTGACGCTGCGGACCGATGTCCCCATCGAGTTCGATCTCGACGCGTGCCAGACGCACACCGTCCCGACGGACGCGCTGCGCCCGATCTTTCGCTCGCTCCAGCTGCGGCGCCTGCTCGCGCAGCTCGACGAGATCGACGAAGAGCACGGCGGTGGCGAGGATGCGGGTCGCGGCGAGCCGACGAACGACGCGAGCGACGAGGGAGATTCGACGCCGAGCCGCCCAAAGGGCGAGTACGAGATCGTCGATACGGAGGAGAAGCTCGATCGGTTCATCGCCGACCTGGAGAAGCAGAGTCGCTTCGCGCTCGACGCGGAGACGACGTCGCTCCGTCCGCGCGATGCGCTCATCGTCGGACTCGCGTTCTCGTGGAGCACCGGGACGGGATTCTACCTCCCCCTTCGCTCGCACTGGGGCGAAACGCTTCCGCCGGAGTCGACGATCGAGCGCCTCCGCCCGATCCTCGAAGACGCCGCAGTGGGGAAGTGCGGTCAGAACCTCAAGTACGACATGCAGGTTCTCCGCGCGGCCGGGATCGAGCTCCGCGGCGTAGAGGACGACTCGATGGTCGCATCGTACTTGCTCCATCCGGAACGAAGCGGTCATTCTCTCGACGCCCTCGCGAAGGATCTCCTCGATCACGAAACCATCCCGATCTCGAAGCTCATCGGTTCGGGGAAAGAGGAGGTCTCGATGCTCGACGTCGACCTCGAGCAGCTCACCGAGTACGCCGCCGAGGATGCCGATGTGGCGTGGCAGCTCTGCGATCGTCTCGGCGAGCAGATCGGGGCGTCGCCGATGGCGGATCTCTATCGCGATGTCGAGCTGCCGCTCGTCGAGGTCCTCGCCGACATGGAGTACAGCGGCGTCGCGCTCGACACGAAGCTCCTCGAAGAGATCAGCACGGATCTTCGCGAACGGATCGAAGAGCTTCGCCGTTCGATTTACGACGCGGCCGGCCGGGAGTTCGCGATCGATTCGCCGAAGCAGCTCGGCGTGATCCTCTTCGACGAGCTCGGGTTTCGCGTGGTCAAAAAGACGAAGACCAGTCGCTCGACCGATGCCGAGGTGCTCGGCGTCCTCAGCGCTGAAACGGCCCACCCGCTGCCCGGCCTCGTCCTCGACTACCGCGAGCTCACGAAGCTTCTCAGCACGTACGTCGAGCCGCTGCCCGGAATGGTTTCGCCACACTCGGGTCGCCTCCACGCGAGCTTCCACCAAGCGGTTGCCGCGACCGGACGCCTGAGCTCGTCGAGCCCGAACCTCCAGAACATCCCCGTCCGGACCGAGCAAGGCCGTCAGATTCGCCGCGCGTTCGTCGCGCGGGACGAAGATCACCGTTTGGTGGTCGCCGACTACTCGCAGATCGAGCTCCGGGTGCTCGCCCATTTTTCCCGCGACGAACAGCTCCTCGATGCGTTCGCTCGAGATCGCGACATCCACGCCTTCGTCGCCGCACAGATCGACGGAATTCCGATCGAGGACGTGACGGATGAGCAGCGGACGCGCGCGAAGGCGGTCAACTTCGGCATCATTTACGGGCAGAGCGCGTTCGGCCTCGCAAAGAACCTCGGCATCTCGCGCGCGGACGCAGCGAGCTTCATCGCCGAGTACAAAGGCCGCTACCCCGGAATCGTCCGGTTCATGGAGCAGTGCGTCGCGGAGGCGGAAGCCGAAGGACGAGTCTCGACCCTGCTCGGAAGGCAGCGCGTGATTCCCGAGATTCACTCGAAGAATCGCATGCGCCGGAACCAGGGCGAGCGCCTCGCGATCAACACGGTCGTTCAGGGAAGTGCGGCCGACATCATCAAGGTCGCGATGGTGCGATTGCATCGTCGAGTCCGAGACGAGAAGCTCCCGATCTCGCTGCTCATCCAGGTGCACGACGAGCTGCTCGTCGAGTGCCCGCGATCCGAAACCGAACGGTGCCGCGCGGTCCTCCGCGACGCCATGGAGAACGCGGTCGAGCTGGATGTTCGCCTCCGCGTCGACGTCGGTGAAGGCTCGAACTGGCTCGAGGCGAAGTAGCCGGAGCGCAGCTCACACGACCAGCCCCGCGGAGCTCGACGGCGCTTCCGGGCAGAGTTGACGCCCGCCGCCAGCGCGGCGATCATCGGGCTTTCGAAGAGCGAGCCGCCGTAGCGTTCCGCGGTCGCTTCGACTCATCCTCCGCCGGACCTCAATCTCACATGACCAGCCCGCACCAAGTCCGCGCCGTGTTCTCGCGCTCGATTCCGATCGTCCTCGTCGCCGCGGTGAGCGCACTCGGAGCTGAACCGAACCGCCCGGAAGCGCCGCGATCGCATCCGGGGTGGAAGGAGCTCTACAACGGGAAGGACCTGAGCGGCTGGCGCCAACTAGGCGGAAAGGCAAACTACCGCGCCGACGGTGATGCCATCGCCGGGACGACCGTCCCGCGGACGCCGAACAGCTTCTTGTGCACCGAAAAACACTACGGCGATTTCGTTCTCGAGTACGAATTCAAAGTCGACGAGGAGCTCAACTCCGGCGTGCAGATCCGCAGCAACAGCCTTCCCGACTATCGGGACGGCCGCGTTCACGGCTACCAAGTCGAGATCGATCCCGATACGAAGCGGAACCGGATGTGGACCGCAGGAATCTACGACGAAGCCCGCCGGGGTTGGCTCAACGATCTCGCGGAAAACGAAGCCGCGCGCCGGGCGTTCCGCCCCGGAGAATGGAATCGCGTGCGCGTGACGGCGATCGGCGACTCGATCAAGACGTGGCTGAACGGCGTCCCCGCCGCCGATCTCGTCGATTCGATGACGCTGAACGGATTCATCGCGCTGCAGGTGCACGGGATCGGGAATCGGAAGGGGGGGCCGTTTACCGTGGCGTGGCGAAAGCTCCGCCTGCAGGATTTCGGCCGGCACGAGTGGACGCCGCTCTTCAACCGCAAGGATCTCTCGGGATGGAAAGCGACCCCGGGCGGCACGTGGACCGTGGAAGACGGCGTTCTCGTCGGGCGCAGCTCGGCGACCGAATCGAAGCACGGGATCCTGCTTTCGACCGAGCCGACGGGCGACTTCACGGTGCGATGCACGTTTCGAGTGCTCAAGGGTGACAGTGGCTTCTACTTTCGCTCGGAGCGCGTGGCGGGCTCGGTAGGAGTGCACGGGTTTCAGGCGGAGCTCGACCTCACTCCGGAGACGGGTGGGCTCTACGAGACCGGCGGGCGCGGCTGGGTTGTCCAGCCGGACGAGGCCGCGAAGAAACGATCGAGGTACAAGGCGGGTGAATGGGCCGACCTCACCGTGAGCGCTCACGGTAACCGCGTCGTCGTCCACCTCAACGGAGTTCGCACCGCAGAAATTCGTGACCCGAAGGGACGCCTGCGCGGGCACCTCGGCCTACAACTCCACGGCGGACAAGACATGCACGTAGAGTTCCGCCGCATCGAACGACTCGAGCGAGCAGCGAAGTGAGCGCCACCGCGCGCGTCGCCGAGAGGACTGCGGTGTGGCGACAGCCGCCCGGCGTCGGGAGAGGGCACTCGCCGGTTGCGGGACGGCCGGTCGCGTGATCGAGCTTCCCGTCGAGGCGGCCCGGGAAATCTTCGAATTCGCCGCATCGCGCTTCGGCGAACTCGAGCTCACGGCGGACGACCTTCGCCGAAACCTGTTCGATGATCCCGGATTCCGTCCGGAGTGGTGCCTCGGACGGTTCGGAGGCGCACGACTCGAAGCCGCCGCCGTCGCAGTCGAACGGCCCGGCGGTCGTGCGCACCTCAAGATCCTCGAAGCGAGCGCCGGAATCGCCGACCGCGGTCAAGTCTTCGACGAACTCTTCGGACGCATCGCCGGAGTGGGAATGCGCGTCGTTCGTACCGACGGCGCCGCGCCCGTCTACCTGCGTCCGGGCGCCCCCGCGAGGGATGTCGAGTGGGTCGAATTCCTGCGCGCTCGTGGATTTCGCTCGTTTGAGCAGACGGAGCGGGTCAGCATGACGGTCGACCTCGCCGCGGTTCCGGACGCGAGCGAGCTCATACGACGACTCGCCGCGAGCGGTGTCGAGCTCCGCCGAGCGGCGGGGTCGGCCGTCGACGGCTGGATCGCGGACGTCCGTGACTACGCGAACGAGGACTGGGAGTACGAGATCCGACACGCGGCGGCGGAACCCGGAGCGTTCGTCGACATCGCGGTCGACTCCGATCGAGTGGTCGGTTTCGCCGTAGGTGCGCTTTGGGCGCGGAACGCTTTCGGTCCGCTCGCTGTCCATCCGGACTGGTCCGGACGGAGCGTCGGAACGGCTCTCGCCCAGAGCGTCTGCGGCGAGTTGGCGCGGCAAGGAGTCTCCACCGGCCTCATCAGTTGGGTCGGCCCCGAGGCGTTCTATCGACGCGCGGTGGGCGCAGTGCCGGCGCATCGTTACCACGCGCTCGAGCTCGCTTGCTGAAGTTCGAGCGGCCGGCTCCGATACGGAACTGCGCTCATCGTTTTCGGAAACCGAGGGGGGATTATCCCCCTCGCGCCGAAGAACCGCCCATCGAACTCCGATACATCGGCGGCCCCGGATTCGACCGGCGTCCGTACGGACGAACGGAGCGCATGCCGGCCGCCTGAACACCCCTCTGAATAGGGCAGACAACCGAGGCTCCAGACTGAGAGTACGCATATGAGAGTATGTATTACAGCCTCCGTCCTTTTCGCCATCAGCCTCCTGGTGACGCCGCATCTCGCGGCCGACAACGGCGCCAAGGGGAACAATCTCCGTTTCGGTGTCTACACCTCGGACAAACCGACGGTGATGTTCCGAAAATTTCGCCCGATCCTCCACACGCTCGAGAAGCGATTGTCCGAGAAGCGCGGGACTCCGGTGAAGATTCACCTGCGGATCTTCAAATCTTACGAGGCCGGACGAGAAGGCCTCGTCAAAGGGCAAGTCGATTTCGCGCGCCTCGGTCCAGCCTCGTACGTTCTCGTGAAGGACTCCGCCCCCGAAACATCGATCCTCGCAATCGAAGAGCGCGGAGGGGAGACATCGTTTGACGGAATCATCTTCACGTACGAAGGAAGTGGCCTCTCGCGCGTCGAAGACATTGAAGGGAAGAAGTTCGCGTTCGGAGAACAAACCTCGACGATCGGACGCTACCTCCCGCAGGCGTTTCTCGCGGAGAAGGGGATCTTTGCGCGCGATCTCGAAAGTTTCGACTATCTGGGACGACACGACCGAGTGACCGCAGCAGTCGCCGCGCGAAAGTTCCACGCTGGGTCGGCGAAAGAAAGTACGTTCAAGAAGCAGAAGGCCGCGGGACTTGTCGAGCTGGCAAGAGTCAAGAACGTCACGAAGCCGTGGGTCGCCAGTCCGAAGCTCTCGGCCGACTGGAAGCAGAGCCTTCGCGAATCCCTCCTCGAGCTCAAAGAGAAAGATGCGCTACGCGCCCTCGGGAAGAAGGCGACGGGGTTTCGCGCCGCCGACGACTCCACCTACGATTCGATTCGAAAAGCGATGAAGGCTTCTCTGCTCTTCGGGGACGAGACGGTCGCGTCGAACCGGTGACCGAACCTCGCAGGATCTCCAACTCGCCGCACCGGATCCGATCGCATCACGCTGGCCTGGCGACGCGATCTCTACCGAGCGTCGAGTGCGCCGGACAGTGGGGAATTGTGCAGTTGTAGTTGGTCTGGCGCGATGAAAAGCCTCGGCCCCAAGCTGATCTCGTACGTGCTGGTCACCCTGTTGGCCGGCTACATCGGGACCGGAGCGCTCGTCCTCCGAAGCGAACGCGAGATGCTCGAGCAAGACCTCAAGCACGACGGGGTCGCGCTCGCCAGCACCATCGCGGGGATGTGCATCGAACCGATTCTCACGGCGGACGCCTCGGTCATCGATACGCACATCCGAACCGTCGTCGACACCAATCGACAGATCCGCTCGATCGAGGTCATCGCCGCCGACGGCGAGACCCTCACTTCGTACGGCGACCTCGTCCGCGAGGACGAGTTGTCGAAGCGGGTCTACACTCGCCCGGTTTCGGTCACGCTCGACGACGGCTCCGAAGAAGCCATTGGCAGCGTCCGAATCGCGGTCGACTCCGGCCGTTACGAGCGTCTCACTCAAGCTAGCCTCGAGCGCCTCCTCGTCGGCGGCGCCATCTCCTTTGTGCTCCTCGCCCTCGTTCTGTCGATCGTGCTCAAGCAGAGGGTCCTCCGCCGGATCCAGATCCTCGATCGCCAAGTCAGCGAGTACTCCGATGACGGACTCGAGCACGCCGTCGAGCTCGAAGGCGACGATGAGCTCAGTCGTCTAGCGGCGACGGTGAACACGATGCGCGTTCAGCTCAAGCAGTCGTACGACCGGATCCAGGCCCAGTGCGAGGAGCTCCGTCACCTCGATGTGCTCAAGGACGAGCTGCTCGCCAACACGTCACACGAGCTCAAAACTCCGCTCAACGGAATCCTCGGGCTCACCGAGATCCTCCTCGAGGAAGACTACGATCAGCGCCCGGACCAGCGTGAGGCGATCGAGGACATCCGCGCCTGCGGCGAGCGCCTGCTCGACATGACGCTCTCGATCCTCACGTTTAGCCGGCTGAAGCAATCGCCCCGCAGCGAATCGAGGACGCGCGAGCACAATCTCGGCGACCACCTGCGCGAGTGCCTCGTCGACTTGGCGGCGGTCGCGCAGATTCGCGGCGTAGTGCTTCGCGTCGACGTACCGGACGACTTCACCGCCCAGTACCGCCGGAGCGAGCTCGAGACGATCGTGCGCATCCTCGTTGACAACGCGCTCAAGTACACGGAGGAAGGTGGCGTCGAGGTCCTCGCGGTGCGTTGGCCCGGTCCCGATCGTCCCGGGTTTCAGCTCGCCGTGCGAGACACCGGAGTCGGAATTCCGGCCGAACGACGTCACCGGGTCTTCGAACCGTTTATCCGCGGCCAGAGCGACCATCGTCGATCGGGCGGCGGAATCGGTCTCGGGCTCAGCATCGCCACGAAGACCGCCGCGACCATGCCGGCGCTGCTCGAACTCGAGAGCGAAGTGGGCGAGGGGACGTGTTGCACGCTGCTCGTTCCCGAGCTCCGCGAGGGTGAAAGTCCCGCGTCCGTACTCGAAACCGTTTCCGCCGCCAGAGTTCCCTGGCCTGGCCGACCGTCATTTGCGACGACCGACGGAGAAGAGCCGGCACCGGAGCCTGGGCGAGAAGACCGCGCGCCCCAAGCCGCCGAAGCGAATCCCTCCCACGAGTTTCCCCGTCCCCGGCGCGCCGTCCTCGTCGTCGACGACGAGGCGGTCAATCGGCACGTGCTCGAGAGAATTCTGCGCGGGAAATACTCGGTCAAGTCCGTCGAGAGCGGCGAGGAAGCTCTCCGCGTCCTTCACTCCCGCCCCGTCGACGTTCTTCTGCTCGATCTGATGATGCCCGGGCTCTCCGGCTTCGACGTCATCGACCGGATTCGAGCCGACGGCGACCTCTTGGATACGCGCATCATCGTCGTGAGCGCGAAGGGCTCGGTCGACTCGGCCGTGCGCGCCCTCCAGTCCGGCGCCGCCGACTACGTTCACAAGCCGGTCCGGCCAAAAGAGCTGATCGCTAGAGTCGAGACGCAGGTGACGTTTCTCGAACAGCGCGACCGCCTCGCGCGCGAGATCGAGCAGCGAAACTCGGCGCTCGAAGTCGCGCAGCACGCCTGCGCCGTGAAGTCGCAGTTCCTCGACAACATGAGCCACGAGATCCGCACTCCGCTGAACGGCATCGTCGGATTCGCGCAGCTTCTCGAATCGACCGAGCTCTCGCCGGACCAAGCGCAGTACTTGCATGAGCTGACCCGGTCGGCGGCGGATCTCCTCGACCTCATCGAGATGATCCTCGACGTCAGTCGCATCGAATCCCGCGGCCTCGACGTCCGCTACGTCGAAGCTTGCCCGATCCGGCTGTTGCGAACCATCGCCGAGGAGCATGCTGAACGAGCGAAGTCCTCCGAAGTCGGCGTACAGATACGACTCTCCCCCGCGAGCCGACGATCGTATTGGCTTCCCGAATCCACCATTCGGGTCGCTCTCGATCACGTCGTCGAAAACGCGGTTCGTTTCGGGAAGGGACAAGATGTCTCCATCGCGGCGGCCGTGGTCGAATCCACCGACAACGGCGACGCCGAGCTGCACGTCGAGATCGCGGATTCCGGCATCGGCATCCCCGAGGAAGACCACCGCCGCATCTTCGAGCCGTTCTTTCAGGTAGACTCGAGCGACACGCGCGCTTACGGTGGCGCCGGCCTGGGCCTCACGCTCGCGCGCTCGGCGCTCCGAGCGGTCCAAGGAACGATCACCGTCGAGAGCGCCCCGGACGAAGGCAGCACGTTTCGACTGGTCGTTCCCGTTCTCGCGGCGCCCCCGGAGCAGACGGACACGACGGTTCAGGCGACGACGAGCATCGCGACGTCCTCGTCGTGAGTCGATCGACCCTGTCCGCTCGAAGCCCGATGACGGATTCCGCGATGCGCAGTGCCGACCCCGGAGACGAGCTCGTCGACCTCATCGATCGCGAGGACCGCATCATCGGGCGGGCGACGCGCGGAGAAGTACGAACTCAAAACCTGCTCCACCGCGGCGTCGGCATTCTCTGTCTCAACTCCACGGGACAGATCTACGTCCATCGCCGTACGCACACGAAAGACGTCTTCCCCGGACTCTACGACATGTTCGTGGGGGGCGTCGTGGGCGCGGGCGAGAGCTACGACGACGCGGCACGACGCGAAATCGCCGAGGAGCTCGGAATCCGCGGCCCGACGCCGGAGCCTCTCTTTCGCCACCTCTACTGGGGCGACCACAATCGCAGTTGGGTCTCGGTCTACCGCGTCACTTGGGACGGCTCGATTCGACACCAGGAATCGGAGGTGGCGTGGGGTGCGTATCTCGATTGGGACGAGCTCCTCGCGAAGATCTCGCAGTGGCCCTTCGTCCCGGACGGCTTAGAGATCTTCCACGCCTACCGCGACTACCGACAAGCCTGAAAGCAGTCGCTCGTTTGGTCGACGGCAAGCTCGAGCGCGCCCGGCGCCGCGAGCTCGATTCCGTCGGAGAAGAGGTAGAGGAGAATCCGAATCCCGTCGCTGATCACGAGCACACTGTTGTCGTCCGCGTCGCAAGCGTCCGGACAGGTGGGCTCGAACCCGGTCGCGCTGAAGAGATACTCGAACACCGCAACCCCGTCCGAGATCTCGACTCGACCGCTCGAATTGCAATCGCCGCGGAGGAACGGGCGCACCCCGATGCCGCAGTAGGCTCCCGCTTCGAAAGCGCCGATGTCGACAGTCGCCGGCGGCAAGGGGTCGTTCGGTATCCAGGTGCACGAGGTACGACTGAAGCGACACTCGCCGTCGAAACTCGTCACGTCGAGAACGGCCGCGTTCTCGCCGCGATCGACCGCGTTCGAGCTCTCGCGGAGGTGAAAGTCGGCCTCATCGGCGCCGGCCGCGAACTCTCGAAACGGTGGAATCGCCGCATCGGCCGGCGCGACATTGTTCCCCACGCCGTCGCGGCTCAGCCGGCTTCGCGTAAGAAAATTGTGGACGGCGCGGATCTTGGGAAACCTCTCGTTCCAATCCAGGCCCGCCGCCACCTCCAAGTCGAACTCCGACTCGCCACCGGTCTCCCAGCAGAGGTTGTTGACGAAGCTCCAGCGAAGATCGCTCGCCGCCGCGCCGAGTGCGTCGAGATTGTCGTGGTAGACGACGAAGCCCTCGGTTTGAACGATCGTGTTGTTCACGATCGAGATCGAGACTTCATGGTGCGGCCACAGTGACAAGTAACACGCGTTCACCGTCCGCCGAATCACGTTGCCGCTGACTTGCACGTCGAGCGTCCCGGCAGCGTCGATTCCCCCGAATCGTTCGGACGCCGTCATCTGTACGGCGCTCGGCGCGCGGTCGAACTCGTTCTGAGCGATGCGCGCGCTCACGCTCGCGTGGGCGTCGATATGGAGCGCGACTCCGGCTCCGAGTCGCCCCGCGTAGCCATAGGGGATCAGCTCCTCGAAGAGTGACCGCTCGACGTCGAGGTCGACACGCGACCCGCGCGCCGCGTCGACGACCACGCCGCCGTACACACGCGCGAAACGGCAGTTGCGTACGCTGACACTCGATTCGCTCCGAAGGCCCGGCGCAACTCGGACCGCCGGGCCGGCGAGATCGCTGAAGGCGCAACTCTCGAGCTCGACGTTCAGGTGCTGCTCTCCCCACAGGAGGACACCGGAGAGCCCGTCCCGGAGCGTCAAATCTCTCAGGCGTAGAACGAGGGCGGGATGTTGAGTTTCCGCGACGACGGCGAACACGGCCGGGCCGGAGCCCGGACTTCGTTCGCCGACGATCGCCGTTCGATCGATCGCCGCCCCGACAATCTCGACTTCGAGAAGCTCGGGCGGAACGAGGATCGGCGCGGCGTCGCGAAACTCCCCCTCGGCGACGAGCACGCGCACGGGTCTCGATCCCGTTTCTTCAGCGAAGTAGAGCGCTCGCTGAATCGAACCGAACGGACTCCCCACGGAGCCGTCGGCGGATTCGTCGTCCCCATTCGGAGAGACGCGCAATTCCACAAACGGCGCGACGTCTTCGCCGCCGAAGGTCGACTGCAACGGCGCGATGCTCGCGCCTGCGAGGAGTGCGGCGAGCGTGAAGCCGAACACGGGGGCATTCGCCACTCGGGCGGCCGCGCGCAGCGCCACGCCATTCGTCGAAGAGCGCGCCTTCATCCTCTCGTACCTCTCGCCTCGCGATGCGGACGGAGCTCGGTCTCACCGAAGCGCGCCGAGTGATCGTCCCGTGCGGACATCTCCCCCGGTCGCGGCGGCGAACGATAGCGTGACGATAGTCGAATACTTGACAGTAGTCAAGTAACGCTCGAAACGTGGCCGGAGACGAGAGGGCAGCGACAGCTCCTCAGCGGAGGCGATGCGCGGCTGGCCGCCACGGCGTAGCGGATCAAGCGCTCTTCTTCTTCCGCGATCGTCCGCTGCGCGCCGGCTTCTTCGACTTCTTTTTCGTCGACCGGCTCGGCGCCTTCGACCGACTGGGCTTCTTCTTCGCCTTCGGCGCGGCCGGCTTCTTTCCGCTCTTCCGTGCCGCCGCGGGGCGCTTCGACCCGCCCGAGCTCTTCGACTTGGCCGGCCGCTTCGTCTTCGAGCTCTTCGCCGGCGCCTTCTTCGATTTCCCAGTCGATTTCGCGCTCTTCTTCGGCGCGGACTTTTTCGCCCCGCTCTGCTTCACCGTGGCCTTCTTCTTCGCCGGAGACTTCTTCGCCGAGGATTTCTCGGCCGCGGCCTTCTTCTTCGCGGTCGCGGCGCTCGACGCCGGGGCGCGCTTCTTTCCCGCCGCGGATTCCTTGGCGGGGGCCTTCGATGATTTCGTGCGCGCGGACGTCCCCGGAGCCTTTGCGGACTCGCTCTTCGCCGCCGCCTTCTTTCCCGCGGCCGCCTTCTTTCCCGAGGCAGCCTTCCCCGACTTCTTCGGCGCCTCGGCTTCGGTGCGCGCGGCCGCCTGCTCGAGCTTTCGCTTCGCCGACGCCGCAATCTTCGCTCGGGGGAACTTCCGCACGACGTACTTGAGCATCGTCTCGCCGAACGGCCGGAACTCCTCGCCCTCCTCGATAAAATGGAACCCGAGGAAGAAGAAATCCTCCGGCTTCAGATCGGAGTCGCCGCGAAGCTTTCGCACGAGGGCATCGCGACTGTCGCAGACGAGTGCGCGGAGAACGCGGAGACCGTGGTTCGAGCGACGCGCCGACGGGGCCAGCTCTTGCGCACTCAGCTTGAGGTGCGCGACTCCGAGGAGGTAACGCCCTTCGGCGTTGATCAGATGGTTGTCCCAGAGAAGCTGGAGCACGGTCGCCATCTTCTCCCATTTGTCACTCGTCCGGCGGCGCTTGAGTGCCCAGGCACGGTCGTACACCATTTTCCGCAGCGGAGTCGTGTCGACGGCGCGGACGAACTCGAGAAACGCCTCGTAGTGAGCGTCGTTCTGCTCGTAGAGCGCGAGAAGCCTCTTGCACGCTCGGTCGAGGTAGCGAACGCGCGCCGACTGCGGGAACTCGCGCAGAATCGCGTTCACCCGCTGGGTGACCTCGAGGTCGGTCGTCTCCATCAGAAGGCCGAAGAGCGAATCGACCGCCCCGGGCATCTTTCGGAGCGAGTCCTGCGCGGCCTCGCGCACGCGGAAACGCGCGTCACCGAGGAAGGGGAGGATCGCCTTCGCTGCGTCTGGACTTCGCGACTTCTCCAGTCGTTCGAAAACGTGAATCTGGACCGAGAAGTGAGGTGAATCGGCGAGGAGACGGACGAGCTGGCTCTGACGGGAGTCGGGAGCCTCCAGCCGCTCGAACGTCCGGAGTGCGTGCTGCGCGACGTTGTACCAATCTTCGTCGCAGAGCATCTTCTCGATGAACCGGTGGTCGGCGCTCGTGAGCGCGTCTTCGTCGGCAACTCGAGCGAACGAGACCATCGCGTGCAGCCGCACCTCCGGCGGGTACGTCTCGGACGCCAGGAGCCGCAGGGCGGCGCGAGCCTTCGTCGTCGGAAACTCGCCGCGAAGGTGGCCGTAGAGGATGGCCGCGCTGACGAGAGCCTGCGGGGAAGCCTTCCCCTCGCCCGCCTTGACGAGTCGCCCGAGCGCCGGAAGACAGGCGCGGTGCTCCTTCGGATCGAGCCGATCGAGGATCTCACCGACTTGAACGGTAATGAACTTCTGCAGATCGAACGACTCGTCCGCGAGAACGGTCGTCAGGTAGGCGACCGCGTCCGTCCCGCCGATCCGCCGGAGCGCGGTCACGACGGAGCGCTTGCCCGAGAAATCCGCCGTATCGTAGAGCTTTTTCAGCGCCGAGAGCGCCGCGGACCCCATGGATTCGAGTACGCGTGTCGCCGGCTCTCGAAGCGGACCGTCGGCGAGGATCAGAGGAGCTACGTTCGCCGCGGCTCCGTTCACCTTGAGCTTCGCGAGCCCGTTTAAGGCGAGGAGCTGAAGCTGCTCGTCGGGATCGGAGAGGCCACGACTCAGGGCGACGACGACGGGCCTCGAGTCGAGCCCCACCTCGGAAACCACGCGGAGCGTCGCGCGACGCAGATCGGGATCCTCGTGGTCGAGGAGCTGCGTCAGCCGCTTGATGACAGTGCTTGGGTTCATATACGGGAAAGTCTACAGTCGATCCCGGCGGGCGAATCGGGCCATCGATCCGCGATCGGCCGGATCGAATCGGGGGCGGTCTCTCGGTCGAATCGCGCTCGTGTTCGCGCGACGACGTCCACCGTGACGGTCAACGCAGCCCGGAAGGGGATCCCTATGGAGTCTCAACCGTCTCGCTGCCGCCCGCCCGGTTCGGCGTGCCCCCCGGGAGCTGCCACCGCGCCCGAGACGGTTAAACCCTTTCGCGCGCCAACGTTAGTGTCTTTGCGGCCCCGCCCGGAGACCGAGCTCTCGGATCGGGCCCACGAAGGTCCACCGTCGGTGGTCATACACGCCCGACAAAATAACGCAGGGGCGCGAAAATCCATAGCGAAATCGTCGAGAGACGCCGGATGCGAGCCGTAAGCTCTTGCCTTTTAAGGCGTTAGGCTGTGCACGCACGCGGAGCACGGGAGACCCGGACGACGCCGGCTCCCACGGTGCTCTCGACGCTCATTCTTCGCTGATCTCGAAGTCGACGTCTCGAATCCGTCCGGGGGCGACCGACGGCCGAGGGCGGGTGTCGCGAGGTTCGACGGGTTCGGGGGGCGGTTCGCCCGTCGACTCGTAAAAGTTTTGTGTTTGGACGGTTACAACTCGCTCCGCCGCCGCGAGCGACCATCGCTGAACGAGACCGAGCACGGCGTGGCGCGCGATGGGGAGGATCACGACGACACCCAAGACGTCCGTAATCGGCCCCGGAAGAATGAGGAGGAGCCCGCCGAAGCCGTACGCAGCGGCTTGAGTCAGGCGCCGGAATTCCGAGACGCCCTCCCGGCTGCCGTCGCGCCGCTCGAGTGCGGCATCGCGGAGGCGCTCGAGCATCCTCCCGCGGAGCCCACGGGCGCAGACCAGCCCGAGAAGAAAGGTGCCGCCGTTCCACACGAGGCTCCAGACGAGCCCGATCTCGGTCGTGATCCGCCACAGGAGCGCGAACTCGAGAATCGGGACGAGCAGGATTGCAAAGAAGAGAAGGCGGAGCACGATCACAGAACAGTCTCGGGGAGAACGGGCGAACGGTGCGATGCTACCGGGGTCGGGATCGGCCGACAAGCGATCGGCCGTGAGACTACTGATTGTGAGACCGCAGATCGGGGGTGGGGAGAACGACCGCTCCCGCCCGATCGAAGAGGATGACTCGGCGGCGCGACGCCGGGTGAGCCGTCAGGCAGGAACGGAGCTTCGCATGAGCGATTCGATACTCGCCGCGCTGGAGATCACGGGAGAGAGTCCCGGTACGTACGCGAACGGAAGCTGGCTCGATGGGGAGACGTCGATCGAGTCGTGGAATCCAGCGACGGAGCGGCGAATCGGAAGCGTCCGATTGACGTCGCCCGAACAGCTCGACCAGGTCGTCGAGGCCGCGCGAGCGACATTCGAGAGGTGGCGCGCGCTTCCCGCGCCGCGCCGAGGCGAGTACGTGCGGCGCATCGGCGAGGCCCTCCGCGCGAAGAAGCACGAGCTCGCCCGTCTCGTGACCTCCGAATGCGGCAAGATCCTCAGCGAGGCGGAAGGCGAAGTTCAGGAGATGATCGACATCGCGGACTTCGCCGTCGGCCTCTCGCGCAGCTTCGGCGGTCTCACGCTTCCGAGCGAGCGGCCCGACCACCGCATGTTCGAGCAGTGGCATCCTCTCGGTCCGGTCGGCGTCATCACCGCGTTCAATTTTCCCGTCGCGGTGTGGGCGTGGAACGCGATGATCGCCGCCGTCTGTGGGGACACGGTGATCTGGAAGCCCTCTGAGAAAACCCCGCTCACGGCGGTCGCAGTGACGGAGATCGTTCACCGGGTCGTCGCACCCGACGGCTGGGGCGGTGTGTTTCAGCTCGTGAGCGGCGATCGCGCTCTCGGCTCTCGCCTCGCGGAGGATCCTCGCCTCCCGCTGATCAGCGCGACCGGGAGCTGCGGGATGGGAAAGCAGGTGGCCGAGATCGTCGGTCGCCGACTCGGCCGCACCCTTCTCGAGCTAGGCGGAAACAACGGCCTCGTCGTCCTCGACGACGCCGACGTCTCCCTCGCGCTCCGCGCCGTCGCCTTCGGGGCCGTCGGCACGGCCGGGCAGCGCTGCACCACGACACGGAGGCTCATCATCGAGAAGGGGATCGCCGCCGAATTCGAGCGCAAGCTCGTGCGAGCGTTCGGCAGCGTGCGCATCGGCGATCCGGCGGAGCCGGATGTTCTCCTCGGCCCGCTCATCGATTCGCGTGCCGTCGAGCAGTACCGCTCCGCGATCGACGCCATTCGCGCCGAAGGCGGTGAGATTCTGTGCGGCGGCGAAGCCATCGATCGACCGGGTCACTTCGTCCAGCCGACCATCGTCCGCGCGCGTCCAGACATGCCGATCGTCGGCGAAGAGACCTTCGCCCCGATCCTCTACGTGCTCCACGTGAACGACCTCGACGAAGCGATCGCCGTCCACAACCGCGTGCGCCAGGGACTCTCTTCGGCGATCTTCACGACGTCGCAGCGGAGCGCGGAGCGTTTTCTCTCGGCCGCGGGGAGCGACTGCGGCATCGCGAACGTCAATCTCGGCACGAGCGGCGCGGAGATCGGCGGGGCGTTCGGCGGCGAAAAGGAAACCGGTGGCGGACGCGAGGCGGGCTCAGACTCGTGGAAGGCCTATATGCGCCGACAGACCTGTACGATCAACTACGGGAGCGAACTGCCGCTCGCGCAGGGAGTCCGCTTCGACGTCGAAGCTTAGCGCGCGTCGACGGGGCTCGGTGCCCGAGGAAGCGCCACACCGATCGATCCCGTCCAACGAAATCCACGTCTTTCCGCAGCTCGAGGTCGACGGTCACGGTTTGATGCGCGCACCTCTCGCCGCTCGATTCACGAGCCGCCGGGAACTTCGTCTTTCGTACGGATGCGCGATGTGAATCGCGCTGGCGGGGCCTCACGGCCCGCAGTATAACGAGCGGGAGATTCCTCTCCGGATGGGTCACTCGATTCGATAGCGCCAACCTAGAGGTCTGATTCGGTAACCGAGCGCGAGTGCTCACGCGGCCCCTTGGCCGCCGGTCGAGCACCCGTTCGGGCTCGCGGTTCCGATCTGCGATTGGTGAACTCCGCTCTTCTGGCCCGTGGAACCCCGCTTTGGAACCGCGCGTTCGATCACTCTACAAGAATGTCCGCAGCGTCATCTTCGGCAAGGATGACGTCGTCGAGCTCGCGCTCACGAGCCTCCTCGCTGGCGGCCATCTCCTCATCGAGGACGCCCCTGGTCTCGGGAAGACGATGCTCGCCCGCGCGATCGCCCAGTCGCTCGACGCGGAGTTCAAGCGCATTCAGTTCACTCCCGACCTCCTCCCGTCCGACGTAACCGGCGTCTCGGTGTTTTCGCCGCAGCGACAGGAGTTCGAGTTCCGCGCGGGTCCGATCTTCACGCACGTCCTCCTCGCCGACGAGATCAATCGAACGTCTCCGCGAACGCAGTCGAGCCTCCTCGAGAGCATGGAGGAGGGACAAGTCTCGCTCGACGGCGAAACGCATCGACTCCCCGATCCGTTCTTCGTCATCGCAACGCAGAACCCGATCGAGCTCGAGGGTACGTATCCGCTTCCGGAGGCGCAGCTCGATCGCTTCTTGATGCAAGTCAGCCTCGGGTACCCGAGCGCTGAGGACGAGATCCGCGTCCTCGCCGAGCAGATCGACAGCCACCCGATCGAGCGCCTGCGTCCGGTCCTATCGGTCGGTGATCTCCTGCGGCTCCGCGAAGATGTCCGGCGCGTGCGCCTCGCTCCGACGGTCCAGCGCTACTTGGTCGATCTCGTACGGGCGACTCGCGCGGCACCGGAGACCCGCCTCGGGTCCAGTCCTCGCGGCGCGGTCGCGCTCATGCGTGCGAGCCAGGCGCACGCGTTTCTGCGCGGCCGCGAGTACGTCCCGCCCGATTCGGTCAAGCGACTCGCGCCGTACGTACTCGCCCATCGCCTGGTGCTCGATCCGCACGTCGAATACACCGGCCTCACAAAGCTCGGCGTTCTCGGACGGGTTCTCAAGGAAGTCCCGGTGCCGACGCTCCCTCATGACCAGGTCCACTCCAGCACTCCGAGATAACTGCAGCTCGGCGGCGCCGATGGGCCTTGTCGCGGCGGTCGCTCTCGTTTACGGCTTGGTCTTCGCCCATCCGACCGCAGCGGCGTTCGGAGTGGCGGCCCTCGCGGTGATCGGCGTCGTCTACGCGATCGCGCGCTCCGGGCTCCGCGGGATCCGCATCTCGCGCACGGTCCGTGAGAGTGCGGTCGAAGGAGACGAAGTCGAAGTCGTCCTCCACCTCGAGAGCCAATCGCGCTGGTCGGTGTTCCTCCCGCTGATCTACGACTGCTTTACGCCCGAATTTCACACGCATCATCGCGTCCTCTTCCCGTTTCGGATTCGCCCGGGGGAGTCGCTTTCCGGTCGTTACACGGGACGCTGCCTTCTTCCGCGCGGAGTCTACCGTCTCGGTCCGACGACCATCGTCGTGTCCGATCCACTCGGCTGGTTTCGACTGCGAAAGACCGTCGCGATCGAGCAAGAGCTCAAGGTGTACCCGCGCTTCGGAGACTACGGCGTCGACGAACGCTGCGGTGACACGACGTCGCTACTCTCCGACATGATCCATCGCGCGGCGATCGGCGAGAGCCTCGAGTTTGCCACCGTTCGGGACTACCGTCCCGGCGATCCGCTGCGACACGTCCACTGGCCGCTCACGGCGCACCGGGGGTTTCCCGTCGTGCGCGAGTTTGCGCGGACCTCGCGCGGCGACCTCACTCTCTACCTCGATCTCTACCAGCGAAGCGTTCTCGGCATCGGACGCGGGTCGAGCTTGGAACAGAGCGTGAAGATCACGGCCGCGCTCGGCGCGAGCGCGCTTCGACGCGGATACCGCGTCGCCACGATCGCCTGGGGTCCGACGCGGCGCTCGTTGCCGCTCGTGCGGGGCGCCGGTCAGCTCCAGGTTCTTCTCGACCTCCTGGTCACGGTGAAGCCGAATGGCGAGGTCCCGCTCGACGAAGTGCTCGAGCGCACCCGAGCCGAGATTCCGACCGGCGGGACCGTCGTCGTCCCGATCTCGCCGTACCTTCGCACGTCGAAGGCATTCGAGCGTCGCCTCGTCGCCCTCCGCCGCTCGGGCTGCCGTGTCGTCGCCGTCGTCTACGACGATGCGACGTACCGGCGCGTCTACGACGACGCCCGCCCGGGAGAGTCGGCCGAGGCCTTCGCCCACGGACTCCGCGCGCGCGGAATCGACGTGTTCGTCATTCCCTGCGCGGCCGACCTCGCCGCGGCGTTTCGCGAGGGAGCTGCGCTCGCGCGATGAGATTCTTCTACGAGATCTACAGCACGCGCCGGCGTGCCGACCTGCTCCTCACCGCCGCGGACATCGCTTGCGTCAGCACGGTCGTTGCGTTCGCGACGGGAGTTTTGGGTTCGCGCGCTCCGGGAGTCGAGATCGGCCTTCTCTTCCTCTGGGCGGGAACGCCGCGATGCGTCGCGAAGGCGATCGCGCGCTTCGACCGCCCCGCCGCGTTTCACCGAGCGCTCGCCGCGTCGCTCCTCCTCACGACAGGGATCGTCGTCCTCCTCGTCACGGGCTGGGATCTCGTTCAATCCGTGAGCGGAGCCTCGCCGGGCTGCAGTCCAACGCCGCTGACACTGGGGCTGATGTTCTGTGCGTGGGGCGCGGGGTTCCTCGTCCTCCAATCGCGGACGTACCGGCTCGCCGACTTCTTCCTCGCCGCGACGATCGCGTCCGGTCTCAAGGATGGTCTTCCCGACTGGGCGCTCTGGTTGCCGTTGTTCTTCGGCGCCATCGCGGCGTCCTCCGCGGTACGGCATCTTCTCCACAACGTCTTCTCCGAGACGAGGACGCCTCCGCTCAATCTTCAGAACGCGCGCGTCATCGCGGCGGCGGTGGGAATCGGTGGGGCGTGTATCTTCCTCGCGCTCAGCTTCGTCTTCGGCGGCGGCACGATGCCCGAGAACTCGCGAGTCGTCGCGACCGCAGAGCTCCACGAGCGAGAAGCGCGCCGACTCGAGCGCCGGGACGCGAGCGCGCGTGGGGGGTCGAGCTCGAGTCTGGGCGACTCTTCGCTCGCTCCCCGCGCTCACGGAGCCCCGGGCGACGCGATGCCCGGAACGGCGCGACGAACCGCACTGACGACGAGCGTCGCTCTTCACGATCTCGCGAAGCCGAATCTGGACGCGGGGGAAGTTCTCCGGGTTCGCGCGGTGCCGAACTCCCCCGCCGCACGCCGCTGGCGTCCCGCGCAGAGTTCGCTTTGGAAAGCGATGTCCTTCTCGACGTTCGATCCGCCGAGCCACTCGTGGTCAGATCCCGCCGCGCTCGTCGAGGTCGACGCAGAGGGTCGCATCGAACGCGAGATACCGGCCGACGTCGCCGAGACCAGAGAAACCGAGTCGATCGAGCTCCTCTATCACGTTGTTCAGCCGGTGTTCGCCCATATCGCCACGCCCTACTTCACGCGCGAAGTCCGCACCACCGGTGAGTTCGCACCCACACTCGAGAGCGTCGTCCTCACTCTCCCGGGCCGCGATCTGTATTCGGAACCGCAACTCGAAACGGGTGCGGTCTACGCGACGTCGACGCTGGCGACGGACGACATCTTTCGCCTTCCCATCCACCAGACCGCGGACTCGGCAAGCATCGACCCACTGTATAGCGAGCTGCCGACGACGAGTGCGCTCGGATTCGACTTCGCCGCGACCGCCCGCGGCTTCCGCCTCCCGCTCATCGGCACCGTCGCAGAGAAGGTCGACGTTCTCAAGACGAGGTTCCGAGAGGACGGCTACGTCTATTCGAACGCGAAGGCGTGGGAAAGCCTCGGCGCATCACCGCTCGAGAACTTCTTCCGCGAGCGGCGCGGCGACTGCACGTACTTCGCGACTGCGGCCGCGCTCCTCCTCCGTTCCGCCGGCGTCCCGACCCGACTCGCGGCGGGTTTCCTCGGCGGAGAGTGGGATCCCGAGCGACACGAAGTGGTCATCCGAAATCAAACCGCACACGCGTGGGTGGAAGTGCACGTTCCCGGATCCGGTTGGTATCCGCTCGACCCGACGCGGTGGGTGAAGGCCGACTCCACGTCCGTGCTGCCGTCGGTCTCCGACGGATTCGAGCCACTCCCACCCGACCCGCATCAAGAACGCGACCCGAGCGAGCCGACCGAAGAGCCCGAGGTCGCGAACGACGGTAGCTCGACGACGTCGGACGCACACCGGCGACTGGGAGCCCGTGAAGCGCGGCGCCCTCCGCGGCGCCTCCTCCCCGCGCGCCCCCCACCGCCGAAGACTCGGCTGCGCTCCTTCGTTTCGATCGAGCGGAGCGCGCCGCCGCTACCGGAGGACGATGCCACCACGGCAAACGCCGACAGCACCGCCGCGTCCGGCGGCGAAACCAGCCGCGCCTCGACGACGTCTCCCGCCGGCGATGCCCCGAATGACCCGAGCTCGAGTCGCCTCCGACTCTCGAAACGCTGGGGATTCGCCGTCCGCGTCCTCTTCGTCGGCGTGATCGGCGGCTTGATCGCCCTCGTGATCCTGTCGTACCTGAAACCGGCGGCAGACGACGAGGACGATGCAGATGACGAAGACGGAATCCCCGACGATTTTCTCGTCGGAGAACCGATGTCCGTTCCGCTGTTCACGTCGTCAGCGCGCGACCGCGTACTCGGCGCCTACTACCGCCTGCAGGGACAACTCGCCGCGACGCGCGACCACCGCCGCGCGCACCAAACTCCGGTCGAGCATGCGCGGTCTCTCTACTCCCGCTCCCCGGAACTCGAGCGATGGTTCGACGAGGTCCATCGCGTGTTCTACCTCGTCCTCTACGCCGATCACGAGATAGCGCCGTCCGAGGCTCAACGCTTCGAGTCGAACTGCCGGCGCATCCATCGGATCCTCTCGCGCTAGCCGGCGATCCTCACGTCGACGACACCGGCGCGTCCCCGCCCGATCAGCAAGCGGAATACGACTCGCACCCGAGGTGTCCGGGCGAGTCCTTCGGATCGGGGTCGGCGCCGCAGGGCCGATCCGGCGCACCCGGAGCAGCCGGTGGCCGGCCGTTCGAGAAGAGAAAGTAGAGCAACCCGACCGGGTCGTCGAGGGCGACTCGGCCGTCGTTGTCGAAGTCGGCCGTCTCGCGACAGCTCGGGATCTCGCCGCTCGAGAAGAGCCAGCCCAAAACGCGGATCGCATCCGTAATCGCCAGCCGCCCGTCGGCGTCCGCGTCGCCGCGGTGGAAGGTCCCGTCTTCGCAGGAATCGAGGATCCCGTTGCGATTGTGATCCACCTCGCCCGTCATCTCCGTGGAGTTCGAGAACTGAAAGAGCGTCGAACCGAATCCGAGCCAGCCGATGTCGAAGTCGCAAGCCAGGCAGATCATCTGCGCTCCGACAACGAGATCGAGCTGACCGTCGCCGTCGATGTCGCCCGCGGCGATTCCCGCGGGCTCTTCGAACTCGCCGAATTCCGGGCCGCGCCGCGGAACGAAGCGTCCATCGCCACTGCTCGAAAAAAAACGGACGACCGCCGTCGAGTTTTGCCAATCAAACTCAGCGACGACAAGATCGTCGTCGCCATCGTCGTCGTAGTCCATTGCGGCCACAGGCCCGAAGCTCGGGACGGGAGCCGACGAAATCTCCTTGAGGACGCCGTCCTCGAGCCCGACGAGCGTTCCGATACCGTCGGACCGGATCACCACGACCTCGTCTCCGCCGCCCGGTCGAAAGTCTCCGACGACGAATCGGTCGCTCCGAGCGCCGAACTCGATGCTCCCGGCGATGAGCTCGAAGTCGCCGGCTCCGTTCCCTGCGAGCCAACGAGTCTCGCGATCTTCGGTGGTGACTAAGAGATCGAGAGTCCCATCGCCGTCGAGATCGACGAGCTCCACTTCGGCAAAGGGATTGCGACGCGAGAAGGGACCCGGAACGAGCTTGTCGCCATCATTCATGTCGACCCGGAGTCGTCTCTGCTCGTCGAACCGAAGGAAGTCGAGATCCCCGTCACCATCGAGATCACCGCTGGCGACGAATCGGCCCGTTTCGGATCCCTCCAGTGAGACGATCGATTCGAACACGCCACGATCGTTGACCGCCACTTCGATGACGGCTTCTTCGCGGAGCGACATCACGACGACATCCAGGTCGCCGTCGCCGTCGAAATCCGCGATGCGGAGAGGGTCGCTGCGAGTCCACGCCGGCGAAAACTCCGCGTCAAACACGAGCCGCTCGCCGTCACTGCGCGCCGTGCGAATCCGCCGCTGAGCGTCCGAGACCACCACGATGAAATCGTCTCGGCCATCGCCGTCCAAATCGTCGAACGCTCCGGCTTCGGCAAAGATGAACTCGCCGCCCTCCTGAAATCGATCGGCCTCGCCGAAGCGCGGTGTCGCCGCTTCATCGCATGCGTCGAGGGCGCCGTTTCCGTTACAGTCCGATGCCGAGCCATCGGCGATTTCGCACGCGTCTGGAATCCCGTTTTCGTCGCAATCCGTGTCACACTCGTCGGGAACGGCGTTGAAATCGCAATCGCGGCTCGCTCCCGTGGCGAGGTCGCATTCATCCGGGACGCCGTTCTCGTTGCAGTCGTTCCCATCGAGTTCGCACTCGTCGGGCACGAGAGACTCGTTGCAGTCCGGACTGAGCGCGCGTGAACCCGGGATGAGGTGGAGGATGTCGCCCGCGAGATCAATCGCCACCCAGCGCGGCGCGACGTCGCCGGGGTTCGAGATCGCCGCGAGTCCGGTGACGCCTGCGATCCTCGGGTGGTCGACCGGCGAGGCAAACGACCCGTCTCCGCGATTCCAGTAGGACGTGAGCGGAGCTCGACGCGAGCCTCCCACGAGAAGGTCGACATCGCCGTCCTCGTCCGCATCACCGGCGAGCATCATCGTCGTCCCCGGGGACGTCGGCATCGTGAGGCGATCGAAAAACTCTCCTTCACCCGAGTTGCGGAGGACGGCGATCTCCCGCTGGAGCGCCGCCGCGAGGTCCGGACGGCCGTCCGCGTCGAAGTCGTGCGCGAGGATTCGCTGCACGGATCCCGAGAAGTAGCTCCGAGGCGGAGCGAATCCGGCGGCTCCCTCGCTGAGGAGGATGCTCACCGATTCCTGGGAATTGCCGGTCGCGAGATCGAGCAAGCCGTCACCGTTGAAATCAGCCGCGGCGACGTCCACTGGACGTGCGCCGACGACGATCGTCTTCGCCTCGAACGATTCTTCGCCCTGGTTGTAAAACACCCGAAGCAGCGACTGGTTGTCGACGACGGCGATGTCCGAGTCGCCGTCGCCATCGAAGTCGCCGGCTTCCACTGCGGCGACGACTACTTGCGAGACGCGCCGTTCGGTCCAAGTGCGAACGCCGGAGAGCCGAAAGAGCGCAATCCCTTCGCCACCGGCGACCACCTCGACGGAACCGTCGTTGTCGAAGTCGGCGACCGCGACCGCTCGCGGACTGATTTCCGTCGCCACCCAGTCGATGTCGAATCCTCTCGACGTGCCCCAAGCGAACTGAATCAGACCGCGACGGCAGACGCCGGCGAGATCGGCGTGACCGTCCCGATCGAGATCGGCCACCGCCACTTGATCCGTGCCGGAACAAGAGAGGTCACCGATATCGACGGGAGAGAACTCCAGATTCACGGGCGCGATATCGCACTCGTCGGGAACGGAGTTCGCGTTGCAGTCGACGCTTCGCCCACTCGCGATATCGAGCACGTCGTCGATGCCGTTGCGATTGCAATCGAAGGCGGCGACGGACGTCGTCAAGAAAGCGAGCACGGCGGCGAGCGCGACGCGGCCGCGACGAACGATCTCGTGCATGTTTCTCCCTCCCTCACGATCGATCGAAAAGCCCCCCCCATCAAAGGGGGATCGACGCCGGCGAACAACGGAGAAAGTCCGACTCGGAGGCGTCTGCCGGCAGCAACAACGTGTACCGTGCCCGCCCAACACTTCCGATAGTCGGGGCCGACGGCACGGCCGAGCCTCGACAGCTCCAGTGTCGCCCGTCACGCGGGCCGCGAAAAGAGCGGTTCCGAGAATCCGGGAATCGGAGCCTCGGGTCTATTCGGAGTGGACACTCCGAGCGCGGCGGAGGAAGGCGCGCAGCTCGGCGTCGCTGCCGTACGTCTCCTCGGCCTTCTCCCACACGACGATCGCAGCGTCGATCTCTCCCCTCCCGTAGATCTCCAGGCCGAGCGTCTTCAGGACGGCCGCCGCCCGCTGAACACCTCCACCCGCGTCGTCCGGCTCGTCGAGTTCGGCGATGAGCGCGTCGAGGCCCTCGACCTCGAATACCTTCCGCGCCCGCGCGAGCGTGGCTTCGTCCGGCCGCGCCTCCTCGATCACCGCAGCGGCAACTCGCGGCGGTGACGGCGGAGCGGCCCCGAGGAGCCGGCGGCTGAGCAATTCCCGCAGCACCGCGCCGGCCGGATGCGCACGCGGAATCGACGCGAGCGCGCTTTCGGCCTCAGCGAGCGAGTCCGCCTCGATGAGATCGAGCACGCGCTCCGCCGATGCGAGCACACTCGCGTCTTCGGGACGGAGCGCACTCCGCGTCCCGGGAAGCGCAGAGCGCCGCGGGACCGCACACGATGCGAGGAGCAGACAGAGGAGCAGAGTTCGGATCATGAATGGTCGAGGGGCGATCGTTTCGGCAGATCCGTCCCGGGCCGATAACGGCGATTTGACGGAACACTCGCGCACGCGAGCTCATGGTTCGATATCGGCAGGTTGAGGGGCCGCCCTTCGCCCCCTCCGATCGGCCGAATAACGCCGAGCGGGGTATTCTTCTTCCGTGTTTCGGTCTCTCGGTGACCCGCATGAAATGCGAGTCGACATCGATCTTTTCGGAAACCGCACTGGGACGATGGGATCTCTCGCTGAACGGATGCGCAGCCTCGGAAGAGCGCTGTGGGAACGCGGGACGGCGTTTGCTCGGCACCGGAGTGAACCGCAGTCCGACTCCCCTCGGGCGAGCGCCGACGACGCTCGCGAGCGGAGCGGAGTCCGCGCCTTCACTCGCCTTCCGCGAATTCGCACGATCAAGTATCGCCTCACGCTCCTCTGCGCCGCGATGTCGCTCGTCATCATCGTCGCGACGTTTTGGATGCTGACCCGCACGGCCGACGCGGTCGCGCGGGACGAAGCCCTCCGCCGTGCGGACGAGCTCACCAGTTACTTCGCCGACTCTATCGCGGAGGCGGTCGCCGCCAACGACCGGCTCCAAGTTCACGTGCAGGCCGAGGCCCTCGCGCGCGCCGGCGTCTCCAGCGTCCGAGTCGAGAATCAATCCGGGGACGAGCTCTACCCGGCCGCCGCTGCGGCGTCGCGCGATGTCCGACTGCGCGAGCCCGATCGCGAGTCGGGTTGGTTCGTCGTCACCAAGCCGGTACGCTTCGGCGGTCGCCAGCGCGGTACCGTGAGTGCGCGCTTCAATCGTGGCGCTCTCGAGACGCGCGTTCACGAGTCGAACGAGTTCGTCTATCCGATTCTCGCGCTCGGGCTTCTCTCGACGGTCCTCCTCGGCTTCGCCGCTCTTCACAGCCCGTTCCACGCGCTCCGCCGCCTGGCGAACGTCGCGGAGCGGATCGGCGACGGCGATCTCTCCACCCGTGTGCCGGTCGAGGGTCGCGATGAGATGGCGGCATTCTGTCAGAGCTTCAATCGCATGGTGAAGCGGCTCGCCGAAGCGCGTCTCGAAAACGCGCGGAGCCATCTTCGTGCCATCGAGGCGATGATCCGAACGGTCGAGGCGAAGGACGCCTACACCCAGGGGCACTGCGTGCGCGTTCGGGATTACTCCTCGAGGATCCTCGACGCCCTGCCGAGCTTCCCGTCCGAGAAGCGGTTTCAAATCGAGACCGCGGCGCTCCTCCACGACATCGGCAAGATCGGAGTGCCGGATCGAGTGCTCCTCAAGCGCGGGAAGCTCACCGCCGAGGAGATCGAGATCATTCAGCGCCACGTCACGATCGGCGAGGACATCGTCCTTCACCTCGAGTCGATGCGCGAGGTCGCCAACTGGGTGAGGCACCACCACGAACGATGGGACGGCGCGGGCTACCCCGACCGCCTCGAGGGCAAAGCGATTCCTCTCGCGAGCCGGGTCATCGCCGTCGCCGACTGCATCGACGCGATGCTGACGAACCGCCCGTACCGCACTCCTCGAAGTCTCGACGATGTGATCGGCGTCCTCGCGCGGGAGAGAGGACGGCAGTTCGACCCGGAAGTCGTGGACGCGGCGTTGAAGGCGCTCGGTGCGAGCTCGAACTCGGCCGGTCAGCGCGTCGATCCCTCCGCGCCGTGAGGCGAGTCTCGGTCTTTGAACCGTTCGACCCGGGTCCCGCTAGCTAAAAGCACCCGAGCGAATCCGGCGTCGGATCGCCGCCCGGCAGAGGATATGGCGCCGGGATCGGGTCACCGTCGGCGAAGAGAAAGTTCAACGTGAAGATCGCGTCGTTGATCGCCATTCGCCCGTCGTCATCACTGTCGGCCGCGTCCGGGCACAGCGGTGGTTCCCCGTCGACAAACAGATACTGGAGGAGGTAGACCGCGTCGGCGAGATTGACATTGAAGTCGGCATCGGTGTCGCCGCGCAGAAAGAGCGAGGAAAGTCCCGGGCTTCCTCCGACGGAGACCTTCCACGCGCGCGGGTCGTCATTGTCGACCGAGGCGTTGATCTGTCCGAGCGAGAGGCTCGATCCCGGGCGCAAATCCGGCCACGCACCGCTCGAGTCGTACTCGACGCGGTCGATCGTAGCGCGGTACCCGGCGCCGGCATCGAGGAGCCGGAGTTCTTCTCCTTCATTCGCGAGTCGGCCGTCGTAAGGGCCGAAGAGGAGCTCCGGCGGGACGCCCCCGAGCGCCGCCGTCAAGTCGTCCGGAGAGCGCGCGACGACAACCACCCCTCCGTCCGGAATCACGGTACCGTCGTCGAAGGTGAACCCCACTCCGTCGATCGACCACCCACCGATGTCGATCTCGCGCCCGAAGACGTTGACGAGTTCCAAGAACTCGAGATCGGAGTCTCCGCCGGCCGGGAGGTACATGAGCTCGGTGAATATGAGCCGACCCGTTCTCAATACATCGGGGTACTCGTCCGAGATCGTCTGGCGGAGGAACCGAGCGTGGAGATCGACCTGCTCGATCGCGATATCGATGTTGCTCAGCATGTCTGCGGGATACCCCTCCACGTTCGAGGGATACCGCCCCCACCGATCGAAATCCTCCGCTTGCTCGTCCACGAGCCACTCGGCGAGCTCGCCCATACGGACGAGATACGCACTCGCGCGGAACTTCTCCTCGAGTATGTTCCAGAGTCGCACGAGATACGAACGCTGGTAGTGGCCATCCCCGGCGCGAAAGAAGAGGTCGAGGAGCCAGTTCGACCGATTGTTCGAACCGATCGACGTGAAGTAGAAGGGCCCCATCTGTGCGAGTGGGCCTAGATCACCGGCGAGAATGTCGTTGAGCGTTCCGACGGGGCGGCCGGGTCCGACGGCCTGGAACGTGAAGAACTTCCCCATCACGAGGTCGAGATCCCACGGGAGGAATCCCCACCGGTCCGCGCCGAGGTCGTGATAGAGAAAGTGATTCTTCAGCGAGGCGTCGAAGTTGTTGAGCACCACCTGCGTGAGTTGGAATCCGATGATCTGCTCGGGCAGAGAGCTCGTCTCCCAAAACTCGAGCGTCGGGCCCTCCGGCGTGCTCGCGTCATCGTGCATCGCGGTGACAAACTCCTCGATGTCGGAATAGTCGCTCCCCTCGTTCGTCTCTTCTTCCCAGCGTTCAGAGAATCCGCCGGGCGGAAGCCGCGGAACGCCGGGAATGTCCCCGGTGTCCGGTTGCTTCGCCTTGTAGAGGCTCCCGCGCGAGTCGAGCCCGGTGCGATCGAGGTACTCTTCGTCGGGATGCTCGAGCGAAAGGAACAGGCCGTAGTAGCTCCCGCTCACGTTCAGCCGGATGTACTCCGTCGCGACGGCCGGAAGACCGATCTGGTCGACGAACTCCCACGCGAGAAACTCGCGGACGAGCGCCTTGTCCGTCCAGAGTCCGTTTAGGTTGAGCTTTCTTCGTCCGTCGAAGCGGTAGGCCTTGTTGAAACGGATCTTGAAGTTTCGCTTGAGCACCCGGCACGCAGTGTTGCCCCGCCAACGCACGCCGACGTCCGGATAGAGTTCCCCGCGGTACGCAAACGAGCCGCGCTTGAGGACCGCGCAGTCGAGATGGTCGTTCACCGATTCGGCGTTCGATCCGTCGATCCCTTCGAGAAGGACATGGTAGGCGGGAAGACCACTCGCTAGATCCGTCTCACTCGGATCGAAGACGTAGTAGCCGCGAAGCTCGCGCGAATCCGGCGCGCCCCCGTCGAGAAGCGGCGGGTAGTCCCGCGATCCAAACGCGTTCGTCGCTTCGATCCACCAGCGCACCTGCGTTCCGTGCGGAAAGGCCGGAAGCATCGCTCCGTAAACACCGTCGCCCGCGCCCCCGTCGCGGTGACGCCCGTCGTCCGCCATGGCGACCGGAGTGAAGTCACCGCTCTCGCCCGAGGCGAACCGCAGGACGACGTCGTCCGCTTCCCCGCGCACGTGCGCACTGATCCACGTCTCGTCGGCGCTCGTCGGCTCGAGGGGGAATCGACCGACGTGATCGACAAACGGCGCGAGACCCGCCGCGCTCACCGTGTTCGATCGACCGGGCGAAATGATTTGCTCTGTCGCGACCGCCGTGACTCCGAGATGGATTCCGGCGGAGAAACGAAAGCTCCCCGAGACCGGTTTGACCGCGACCGAGATTCGATACCGGACTTCGTCTCGCAGCGCGGCGAGCGGACTGGTCGACATTCCATTCCCGGTCCCGCACTCTCCGAGGGGACACGGACCGCTGCTCACGAGACGGATCGCCCCGGTTCCGCCGACGCCGGCCGTTTCGTCCCACGTCGAATCCGCCGCGTTCCCCCTCGTTGTCCAGGTGCTTCTGCCGCTGTCGAAGTCGGGATTGAAGAGAAGATTGGGGCCGATCTCCACGCCATCTTCGTCGAGTTCGCGAAACACGATGTCATCGACGATCACTTCGCCCACCCCGTCCAGGGAGAGGACGAAAGTCTGCGCGAGCCCGGTACTGCGGAACCCTTCGGCAACGATCGTCCGAAACTCGCCGGGAACGACGCGACTCGAACGCCAGTTGGCGGGATCCTCGCTCGGGAGATCCACGTGGACTCGCTCGAGACTCCGCCGCTCGCCGTCGGCCGCGTACGGCCAATCACCGAAATCGTCGTAGCGGACACTGTCGACGCGGTTCCCGTCGGCGTCGACGAGCGTGACGCGCTCCCCGCCGTTCGACAAACGACCCTCGTACTCGCCAACGAAAGTCGCCTCGCTCACATCGGGATGCGCGCGGAGCGCCCCGGCGTCGCGAGTCAGGACGGCATGATCGCCGGGCGCGAGCACGAGTCCGTCGGGGAATGTGTAGTCGACTCCCGTCGAGATCGACCATCCCGAGACGTCGACCGGCGCGTCCAGACGATTGTGGAGCTCCAGAAACTCCTCCGCTTCGCCGTCGTCCCCGACTGGCAGAATCACGCCCTCTGCGCGCGGCGGGTGGTAGTGGATCTCGGTGAAGACGACCGCGCCGAGAGACGGCTCCGGCGGCGGACATTGCGGCGCGGGCCCCGGAGCGAGGGGGCTAGGAGCCGCGCCGACCCAGCTCCCGGAGAGCATCCCATCGGATTCGAGACACACGCGGTGGAGAGCGTCCCCGTCACCGTCCGCCGACGCCGGCCAAGGCGCCTCGTCGTCGTAGAGCACTCGATCGACGTACGCGTGATTCGCATCGACGAGAACGACGCTCTCGCGCCCGTTGTCGAGAAAACCGGCGAAGTCTCCGTAGACACGCCGCGAATCGATGGCGAACGCGTCGAGAAGTGCATCGCGATCCGCCGCGACGATGAGCGATCCGCCGGCGGGGACCATCGCCCCGTCCGGAAAGCGAAACCGAACGCCCCCGGTGAGCTCGAATCCCGACACGTCGACCGCGAGCGGTCCCGACTCGGTGAGCTCGATGTACTCGACCGATCGCCCCTCGGCGCGCGTCGGATGATAGTAGACCTCGGTGATCGTGAGAGCGCGCAAACTCGGCGTCGCTCCGACCGTGAACGCGAAGCAAAGCGCGAACCAAACGAGGACATCGGTCGAGCGCGCGAAGGGGTTCGAACTCGGCGGTGACTCAGATGGCGCGACGGGGTCGTCGAGGACGATTCCGGTGACGGAGGCGGTGCTGGCGGCCACCGTGGACTGGTCGAGACGGTCTTCGCGTCCTTCGAACGATCGGGATCGCCGAACTCGAACTGAGTTCACGGAAGCCTCCTCCGAAACACCCGAAAAAGTGACGGACTCCCCCACGGGCGAGGCACCGTGAAACGCGTGCGACGACCGACTCGCGCCATCTTATACCTGGCACCGAGCCGCCGCTACGAACACATCCCGGATCCGAGCCGACGCCTCGAACGCGAATGCGAGGCGTCGAAATAGGAGCAGAGAGGCCCGCGCAAGTGGAGAAGAGAGCGAGACTCCTACCGGAGCTCTCTCAACTAGAGGAGCGCGACGCTCAGGCGCTAACGGCGCAGGCGCGGCGTTCGCGCGACCTGGCCGCAGCGCGAACGTGATAGAGGACTTCGTCGACGTCGGGGACGCGAGACGTCGCCCGCTTCGAGTAAATCAGCCGGCCGTCGACGCGAACTTCAAACACCCCACCGCGAGACGGGCGGAGCCGCTCGACGACGCTCGACTCGCTGCGCGCGGCGCTCGCGATGCTCTCGGCGTGCCCGCGGAGGTGACCGAACTCGCAGTACTCGATCTCGAGACGCACGGGCTCGAAGGGGCCGTCGCTCTCGTTCCAGTCGTCGTTCATCGCAAAAGCGCCCGTTCGAGTCGGTCGTGAGGAGAGAGTTTCAAGCCGGGGCGATCGAATCATAAATCGTGCTCGTGTCGGTGTTTCTTGCGTTGCCGGAAGGAGATGCCCCGGCCGCAAGACGGTTGAACCTACCGCATCGCGACGGTCGAGGTCCAGTCTCACCCCGGCGGGCTCCTATGTCGAATCCTTCGCGCCCCCGCTCCGAGCGGACGCATCTCCCGTGATCCACGCATGAGACGCTCGATCCCGGCTCTCTATTCACTCGTTTTTTCTGCGCGGGACGGTGGCGAAACGGTCGATCGATCGAAGAAAGTTACCGGACGGTGAACCACCTCGTTTGTGTGCGGTTCGGTAGCGGGACGGCGACGGGCCCCGAACAACTACCGAGCCTTTCGGTCGGTCGCGTCCGACCGCACGATCGACGCTACGCGCCGCCTCGCGCGTCGCCGCGACGAACGGCGGACAGGCATAGAACGGCGACCGCGATCGCCGGGAGCCATACGCCCGGTCGAGTGGCGGTGCTCTGCCATTCTTCACCCCTCGCGCTGGAGACGACCGCGAGAAGGACCCCGTTGTACACACCGTGGAACACCATGCACGGAACGATCGACCGCGACCGGTGCCGCAACGTCGCGAGCGCGACTCCGAGCGCGAAGGTCACGACGAAGCGATGGATGCTGAGGTGGAACGCGCCGAACAGAACGCCGATCCAAAGCGCCGTTCGGACCGGTCGGCGCGCGAGCTCGAGCTCGCCCTGAACCGCTCCGCGCCAGAGAATCTCCTCGCAGATCGCGGGCGAGATCACGATCAGGAAGACACGAAGACCGAGCGGGATCTCCGCTAGCTCTCGCCCGAAGTCACCGAGAAGCTGGGGCGAGGGAAGGAACTTCTCCTGAAGACTCAGGTAGCCGAGCGCGACCACCGCGAGCGCGAGCGCCGCGGAGGCGGCGAGCCCGAGATGGCGGATCGACGGCGCACGCAGGGCGAGCGCCTCCCGCCAGTTCAATCGAAACACGAGCGGATAGAGGAGCGCCGGGAGAAGGACGATTCCCCACAGCGTGAGGACGAGTCCCCACACGAGATCGCGACTCTGCAGCCACGCGCCGCCGTAGTAGACGCCGAGGAGAATCAAAAGCCCGCCGAAGACGAGCGCGCGCCGACCGCGGGTCTCCGCGACGAAATCTTCGCGCCGCGCCGGTGCGGCGAGGCCGAGGACGATGTCCTCCCGGGCGAGCAAGATCCGCGTCCCGCGCAGGGCGAGAGCCGCGTAGAGGACGGTGGAGACGAGCGCAATCGCGAATGGAGTCGGCTCGATCGTCCCCGCGAGAGCGTGGCGCATCCCCGCCGTCACGTTCGCGATGGGAACGACGGCGACCACCCCGCCGAGCTGAACTCCCGGGGCGACGCCGAGGCCGGCGAGCAGCACTGCGACGAGTGTGACCGGAAAGAGATACGTCTGTGCTTCGCGGTACGAACGAGCGTAAGCGGAGAGCGCGAGCATCGAAGCGCTCGTCAGCACCGCGAACGGGATGGCGAGCGCCGCGACCGCGAGAAGCGCTCCGGCGGTCGGCGGGACGAGAAGCGGGTTCGCGTCCCCGTCTGCGGGAGTCGTCCAGCTCGCGCCGACGTAGATCGCGACGCAGTTGAGAACGACCGCGACGAGCGACACGGCGAGAACGACCGCGAACTTGCCGCGGACGACACTGGCGCCGTCCACGGGATGAACATGGAGCGTCTCGAGGGTGCCGCGCTCCTTCTCTCCCGCGACGAGGTCGATCGCCGCGAACGAGCCTCCGGTGAGCAGCAGAAGGACGAGAAGAAGCGGAAGCAGTCGCGCGCTGTTCGAGTTTCGCCGCTCGGTCGGCGAAGCGAGATCTCGGGGGTTCGCGCGTAAATACTCGTCGTAGCGAATCTCGGCTCCGCGTTCTCTGAGGCCGCGCTCGATGCGACGGTGGCGTAGATCGGCGATCGCCGCTCTTACGCGTCGTCGTGCCTCGCGGCTCGCCTCGGACGTCGAGCGGTACTCGAGTCGGTACGCACCGTCGGGCACGAATCGGCTCTCGGGTGGTACTCGGTGTCCCTCGTCCTCGGCTTCACTCGGTGGCGCCGTGACTTCGAGGAGCGCGTACACGTCGCCGGCGGTCGACCAGTCCTCGTCGGTCTCCCAAACGTGGAGCACCAGTGCGTGCTCTTGAAGAAGCGAGGGGAGATCGTGCGGGAGACCGATCACCGCGATCGGCAACGGGCGCGAGGCGAGCTCGCCCCGCTTCTCTCCCGCGAACCGCCACGCAAAGCTGAGCACGGGGTAGAGGAGGACCGGAAGCACGAATGCGACGAGGAGCGCCCGGCGATCCCGCAGAATCTCGCGCACCTCCTTGCGAAAGACGACGAACGCGACGCCCGGGACGCTGCGCCCGCGCGGAGCGCTCACGTGGGCTCCGCCGACTCGGGAGAGGCCGGCTCCCCGCTCGTCGTCTCCGGCGACGCCCCCACGACGGACTTGAAGATGTCTTCGAGATACGCGTGGCCCGTCTCTTCTCGGAGCTCGTCGAGCGTGCCATTCGCGCGAATGCGCCCCTCATGGACGATGGCGACGCGGTCGCAAAGCCGCTCGACCTCACTCATG
Source organism: Planctomycetota bacterium (assembly GCA_965223845.1). Classification (GTDB taxonomy): domain Bacteria; phylum Planctomycetota; class UBA8108; order UBA8108; family SXIK01; genus CBDCXR01. The sequence goes on from CBDCXR010000004.1 coordinate 3,625,701, forward strand.
ATGTGAGTCGAGAAGACAATGCATTTTCCGCGCTCACGACTCGTTCGAATGAAATCGATCATCGTGCTCGCGACGAGGATATCGAGCCCGAGCGTCGGCTCGTCGAGGATGAGGACGTCGGGATCGTGCACGATCGTCCGTGCGATCGAGACCTTCTGCTTCATGCCGGTCGAGAGCTTCTCGCAGCGAACGCGCGCGAACTCGGCGATGCCGAAGAGATCTATGAGCTCTTCCACCCGGTGAGCGAGCTGGGCGCGCGACAGGCCGTGCAGCGTACCGAAATACTGGAGCGTCTCGACGGGAGTGAGCCGCCCGTACAGTCCCGTCGACGCGGAGAGAAAACCGATGGCCCGGCGCACGGCGAGGGGATCGCTCGCGACGTCGTTTCCGGCCACGCGTGCCCAGCCCGAGGTCGGCCTGAGGACGGTCGAGAGCATCCGCAGCGTCGTCGTTTTGCCGGCTCCGTTCGGTCCGAGGAGGCCGAAGATCTCGCCCCCCGCGCAGGAGAAGCTCACGCGATCCACCGCGGTCACATCGCCTCGGCGAGGATCGCGGAAGACTTTCGTCAGCTCGTGCGTCTCGATGCGCGCGTCCGTCATCTCGCGCCTCCCGGATCGCCGGTCCCGAATGCGTTCGCGCGACCCGCGCGCCGGCGCCAACGTCCCCAACCTACGCCGCCCGCGACGACCTCACTCCGGCGGAGGCGCGCCGCGGCGAGCGCGAGCACGATTCCGACGTAAAAAAGAGAAGTTCCGAAGGTGATCGCGACGACCGCCGCCGAAGGCTCGCCGTCGATCGCTTCGCGAAAAAGGAGCGCGATGTTCACGAGAGGAACGCACGCGAGGGCCGGAGTCGCGCTGATCTCGGGCGCGGTTAGAAAGAGCGCCGGCACGGCGGCGAGCACGTAGACGGGCATCACGTACGATTGTCCCTCTTTGAACGTCTGTGCCTGAAAAGCAAGGAACATCATCAGCGCGCTGAAGGTCACGCTGAGAAGAACCGCCGCGAGGAGGACGACGAGGAGAACTCCCACACTCATCGAGACCGCGGAGAGCTTGAGGAGAGAAGCTTGGTGGACGAGAGTGAACGAGAGGCTCGCCGCGTTGAGGATAAACGCGACAAACGAGAGGAGAACGACGGCGAGGAACTTGCCCGCGACGATCGATCCGCGCGCGACCGGTGATAGGAGAGTCGTCTCGAGGCTGCCGCGCTCGCGCTCGCCGACGGTGACGTCGAGCGCAGGGTAGAGTGCACCGAGAGCCGTCATGACGAGCATGAGAAGCGGCAGAATGCGCGAGATGAGGTGCTGCGACCGATCCGCCGTCGTCGAACGATCCTGTCCCGACACATCGACCGAGTCGACGAGACGAGTCGGCGCACCGACCTTCGCGGCGAGCGCTCGGAGCTCCTCCGTCTTCCACTCTTCGACCACTTCCGAGAGACGATCCTTTGCGCGCACGCTCCGATCCCGAACGCTGGCGAAGAGAACGGTGAGGGCGATGTCGCCGATCGCGGCGGGCGCGGGCGTCGCGAGCACCCAGGCGTCGGCGCGGTCACGCGCGATCTCCGCGCGGGCTTCGGTCTCCGACGTCGCGGCGGCCGCGTCGGCGGCAGAGTCCGTTTCGAGAAGCGTGACCCTTTCATTCGCGCCGAGCCGCTCACGCAGCCGATCCACGGCCGGGATGCCGTCTCCCACGAGGCGAACGCGCGAGATTTCGTTCTCTTCCACTCCGCGCAAGTACGCGACGGACTGGATGGCGACCCAGACGAGAAACGGATAGAGAAAGACGGGGACGAATACGGAGTAGATCAGCGTGTGCTGATCGCGAACGAGGCACCGACATTCCTTCGTGAACGTCACGATCGCTACGCGCATCCACGCGGTCAACGCCGTGCGGTTCGGTTGAGGTTGAACGCGAGCTGAATCGGACACCCGGAGAAGCCCTTTGTCGTTCGTGGTTCGCTCAGCCGACCTTCGTGTAGATCACGAATCGAGATCGCGGTCGTGGAGGAGCCCCTCCTCACGAAGCCGAGCGAAGTGCTCGACGGTGCGGCGGATCCCGTCCTCGAGAGGAGTGAGAGCGATCTCGCCGAGGAGACTCCTGAGGCCGCTGTCGTCGAGATCGAAGGCGAGCGGCAGCGGCGGACCTTCGACCCGGATGCGGCTGCGCGCGCCAGGCACGATCTCGTCCAGCGCGTCGATGAAACTCTCGACCTCCGTGACGGCTCCGCGGAGATTGAACGCGAACGCTCCGTCCTCGAGTGCATCGACGCATTCGACGAAGCGCGCCGCGACGTCCTCGACGAAGTCGAAGGAAGTCGGGCCCGAAAACGGAATCGTGTACTCCCGCTCGAGCATCGCCGCCTTGATCGCCTTCGTCGGTCCGCTCGTCGCCCCGATCTCTCGCCCGACGCCGTAGACCGTGTACGGTCGAAGTCCGACGCTCGGGATCCCGTGGTCGTGCCAGTACACTCGGGCGCAGCCTTCCCCCGCGGCCTTGAACACGCCGTAGTGCGTGCGCGGCCGGTGGCAGGCCTCGTCCGGAACGCGGCCTTCGTAGTCCTCGATCGGCCCGACGACCGCGGCGCTCGACGCGTAGACGATCGGCAAGCCGCCCGCCGTGCGGGCAGCCTCGAACACCTCGAGGGTCCCGCGCAGGTTGACGCGCGAACCGAGAATCGGGTCGCGCCGACAGGTCGGCACCTGCACGCCGGCGAGATGGATGACGGCGGACGGCGCGAAGTCACGAACGGCGTCGTTCACCGACGAGCCGTCGGAAACGTCACCGAAGTAGCGGCCGAGTCGCTCGATCTCGTCGCGCGCGAGGATTTGACCCAGGAAATGGTTACTCGGCTCGAGATCGAGAAGCGCGACCGCATCCCCGCGCGCCAGGAGACGTCGAGCGATCCACGCGCCGATGAACCCCTGGCCGCCAGTGACGAGGATTCGCTGGCTCGAGCCGCCGGTCACGGAGCTGCTCGAAACACCAGGCACGAGTTGTGGCCGCCGAAGCCGAAGCTGTTCGAGATCGCGACCTGCACCGGTCGCTCGATCGCTTCATTCGGAACGTAGTAGAGATCGCACTCGGGATCCGGTTCCTCGTAGTTGATCGTCGGCGGAATGCGTCCAGTGCGAATCGACTGGATGGCGACGATCGCCTCGACCGCGCCCGCGGCACCGATCATGTGCCCCAGCATCGACTTGGTCGAGCTGACCGGAACGCGAAACGCGCATTCCCCGAGCGCACTCTTCAGCACTTTCGTCTCGACGGGATCGTTCTGCTGCGTGGACGTTCCGTGCGCGTTCACATAGTCGATGTCCGCCGGCTCGACTTCCGCCATATTCATCGCGAGTCGTACGGCCCGAGCGGCCTGCTCACCGCTCGGATCCGGCGCCGTCTTGTGGAAGGCGTCGGTCGTCTGGCCAAACCCGCTGAGAATCCCGAGAATCGGCGCGTCTCGCCGGCGGGCGTGAGCCATCGACTCGAGGACGAGTGCCCCGGCGCCCTGCCCCATGACGAATCCACTCCGCCGGCGATCGAACGGACGCGACACGCGCGTCGGATCGCCGTTCGAGCGCGCGAGCGCACCGAGGTTGGTGAACGTGGCCACTCCGAGCTCCGACACCGCGTCCTCGGTTCCGCCGGCGACCATGACATCCGTCTCGCCGAGAAGGATCGAGCGCGCGGCGAAGATCAATGCGTCGCTCCCGGACGAGCACGCCGTCGAGACCGAGGTCGAGGGTCCCTTGAACCCGTAGAGGCGACTCACCTCGCTCGGGGAGACGTCGGGGGTGCCGCTCGGAACGAGAAGCGGAGACACGCGACGCGGTCCGCGACTCTTGAGCACACAGGTCTCCTCCTCGATCGGGCGGAGCGCTCCGATGCCCGTTCCGAACACCGTTCCCACTCGCTCCGGGTCGACATCGCTTCGATCGAGTCCCGCCGACTCGACCGCCTGCTTCGCCGACGCCATCGCGAAGAGAACATACGACGCGAGGCGTCGCGCCTCCTTCGCGGTGATCCCGACCTCGCGCTCGGGGTCGAACCCCTTCACCTCTCCGGCGATGTCTACCGGGAAACCGTCGGTCGAGAACCCCCGGATGTGCTCGATGCCCGACCGCCCGGCCAGCAGGGCGTCCCAGACGTCGGAAACTTCATTACCGCAGGGGGTTATGCAACCAACCCCCGTGACTGCGATGTCCATTCAGGCGATGCTCTCCGGGGCGCATTGGACCCACTCGGGCCGGCGTCGATTCACCCCGCCGCGCCGGCGACTCCGCCGGACGCGGGAGGCCCCGCAAGTCGGCGCACCAAGACTACTGATGAATCCGCCCCGCGCAAGCGGGAATCGCCCGGCGGAAGCGCGTCGAAGCTTGTCGGGCGGAGACGGGGGAACGTAAGATTTAGGTCTGGGTCGAGATACCTCTCGTCGTTCTGCCCGTATCGCTGGCTCGCGCCGGAGAGGGCCGCGGTCATTCGTGCGGGTCTGTGCTCAAACGCGCATCGGAGGGTGATTCTATGCCGCGGAGATACCGATTCGGAGCTACGGCAGCTCTCTTGCTGATTTCGCTGAGCGTCCCCGCGTGGGCTCAGCCCATCTACGAGTACGACGGGAGCAGCGACGCCGCAGGCGGCGGAGCGTTCGACGCGCTCGACGGGACTTTCAGTCACGACAACGGATCGGACGAGTGGGACGGCGAGGGGTTCGGCGCCGGCAACCCCGGCGGCGTCGAGAGCATCGACGGCTTCCTCCGGATCCAAGATCCCGGTGATCCCCGCGATCACGGCAACGCCGATCCGGGCAGCAATCGGAAGGTCTACCTCGGTCACGATCTCTCGGCAGACGGCGCGTCGGACACGATGCTCGACGACGGCGTCGTGCTGCGCTTCCGAGCGCGCCTTTCGCCCGAGGCGGATGATCTCCGTCCCGATGGAGGCGGCGGCGTCGTCGCGTTTCCGGGCGCCGACGGTTATATGGTGCACGACGGGGGGAAGGGGAACATCAGCCTCAAGCAGGCCGCGGGTGGCGTGATCTCCTTCTGCCTCATCACCGACGGCGATGCGGGGCTCGGCGACGGCCTCATCATGAACAATCTGAATGGGAGCGCCGTATCGGGCGATGTCGATCAGCAGGGCGGTGACCCGGGCGAGATCAACCTCGTCGCACTCAACCCCTCCGAGTGGCACGACTTCGTCGTCGTGATCCGGGCGGGCGGCACCGGTACGCACCAGGCGTCGATCTCGGTCGATGGCGCACCGGCGGGAACGTTCGACGTCACGGCCGGAACCGGATCCGACTTCGACGGAATCAGCTACCTCGCGATCGGCGCGGGAGCGACACCGCAGTCCGGCGCGATCGACATCGACCACGTGAGCGTATCGGCGATTCCGGCCGCGCAAGTGCCGCTCCTCTCGAACTGGGGAACGCTCCTTCTCGTGGCCGCTCTCACGGCCGCCGGAGCCGCTGCACTCCGGGCGCGCCGCGCCTCGACCGAAGGCTGAGCGAGAGTTCCAGTCGCTCGAAACGAGGATCGGCGGCCGCGCTCGACGCGCGATCGTCGATCTTCGTTCCGGCAGCGATCGCCGTCACACGACGCCAAAACAAAAACCGCCGGCGCTGAGCGCCGGCGGTTTCGATGGTGACCCCAAGGGGATTTGAACCCCTGTTACAAGGATGAGAACCTTGTGTCCTGGGCCAGGCTAGACGATGGGGCCCCAGGCCTCGTCCCGACGCGCGAGTCGCTGACGCGCGCCTCGAGGGAGAGCCGATGATAGGCCTCGCGTCCCGCGGGTCAACAGTCCGCCCGAAAAGCTCTCGCCGAGCTTAGGTCGGATCGGGAAGGTTGCTCTCGAGACGTCCTGGGCTCCGGGCGGTCCGGCTCAGATCGACCGGAGATAGGCGACGATGTCGCTCACCTCCGCGGGCGTCATCGAATCGAGGAGCCCGGTCGGCATCAGGGACGTCGAAAGCCTCTCGCGCGTTTCGATCTCGTCCGCCGACAGCCGGAGGAACCGACCGTCGCGGGTGAGAAAGAGAAGCGCCGCCGCCGAGTCGTAGATGTCTCGTCCTTCGACGACCTCACCGGTCGTGAGCGTCAGTCGCTCACTGCGGTACCGATCGGCGACCTGGCGATTCGGCAGTCCGATCGCGACGACGAGATCCTCCCGCGTGAACCTCTTCCCGATTCCCTTGAGGTCCGGGCCGAGCCGGACTCCTCGCCCGCCGACGTGGTGGCAACTCTGACAGGACTTCGCGACGAAAACGGCCATCCCGCGCGCGGCGTCGCCGTTCGCCCACGGCGCCGAGCGCATCACCTCTCGCACTCGCTCCTCCGCCGAGCGAAATTCGCGGAGCGCGCGCGCGATGTCCCGTTCCCGCGCCGGAAGTCGATCGATCAGGCGTTGCGTCCAGTCCTCCACGTTCCCGGACTCGGGCGAACTCCCGCCGACGATCTGCCCGAGTCGCTGCTCGATCTTGAGGAGGAGCGGCTTTTGTGTGGCGTCGGCGGCGAGGCTCACGATCCAACCGAAGAGGACGAGAGCCTCTTCTTCGTCCCCGGGAGCGGTTCCCCCGAGCCGAATCAATCCCGAGACCGCGGGATCGGCGAGAAGTCGATCGCTCGATTCGAGCGCGTCTCGAAACACACCGCGATCTTCGCTCGTGGGATCGCGCGCGAGTCCGCGAAGCGCCACGGCCCGCACCGCCGGGTCGTCGACGACTTCAAGAAGCAAAGTGCGCGACACCGACGGATGCGCGCTGAGAAACGAGACGATCTGCCCCCGCGAGGCCGGGTCATCGGGAAGCGGTCGCGCAAGAAAGCGCTTCGCCGCGCGAGCCTGAGTCGAATCACTCAGGCTCGCTGCGATCGCAGCGTGGTCCGCGACGCCGAAGCGCGGGTCGTCGACGACGAGCTCCTCGATCTCCGGTCGGCCCGCGAAGAGCGAAGACGCGACGGCCGCGACGTAGCGATGCCAACGCTGGTCGCGGGCGACCCTCGACGCGGCGACCTTCTCGGCGAGACCGACGAGGGCGGCGGCGGCGCGAGGAGCGACCGCCGCCGCACCCGGGAGGCGCGCGAGGTACGACAGCGTGAGGAGGTCTTCTCCCGGCGACGACTCGGCGTCGATTCGATCGAGCAAGGTGTGAGCGGCAGCCTCTCCGGAGATTTGGAGGAGGCCGAGAAGACGAACGGCCTGCGCGCTCGGCGCCGGCCGGCGCTTGCCCCCCGTGATCATGGGCGCGATCGATTCGATCTCCGCCGCAAAGGGAGCGAGGTTGACGCGGTCCCAACTCTCGTAGAACGTCGCGCTCGGATTCGGTCCGGCTTGCAGTCGCTCGAAGCAGAGCTCGACGAGCCGGAGCGCGTCGCGCGCGGCCTCCCGAGACAAGGAGGCGTCGAGCGCGCGCCGAGCGAAAGCGTAGGCGCCTCGGGGGAAGCGTCCCCACGGGCTCCGCCAGAGCTCAGCGAGTCCCGATGCGATAAGCTCCCGGTCGCGTCTCGCGTCCGGTCGGTCGGCGGACGGTATGTGAGAGAGTGCGACGGTCGCCGCGTAGCGAACTCGCCGTGAACTGTGGTTCGCCAGCGCGAGGATCTCCTTCGCGTGCCCCACGGGGCGGTGAACGACCGCTTCGAGTCGAAGTCGAAGGACGCGCGCATCGTCCTCGCCCGCCGGAGCGATGCGGGCGAGCGGTCGGCCGAGGCGACCACTCCACCAGGCGGCTTGCGCGCGGAGAGCGCGAGGCTGAGAATCCGCTGCGCGCTCGATCTTTTCGAGGAGTCGTCTCGCCGCGTCCCGGTGCCGCGCAGAGAGTAGGTCGAGAGCCCGGAGCCGCTCGGTCTCGGGTCGCCCGCGGTCCTCGATCGCCGCGACGTACACCTCGGGAGAGAGTTCGCGAGCGAGCGGCACCCACCGCGCGCGCGACCACGCGGACTCGGGCGCCGGTGCACGAAGAACGAGATCGATCGGAGAGCGACTCGACGTGTCGTCCGGCGCCGCGGTCGGGCTCGCGGCACCGACCTTCGGTTCGGCTCTGCTCGAGCGATACGCGATCCGGTACACCGACCCAACGAGCCCCCGTCCGCCCGACGAAACGACGAGGCTGCCGTCGGGTGCGATCTCGATGTCGGTCGGTCCGAACGGCGTCGCCGCTGAGCTCGAGGCGAAGGTTTCCCACTTCGATGAGAACGTCCCCTCGCGCTCCTCGAGCGGAAAAAAGAGCACGCGCCCGAACGTCCAATCGAGCGCGAACAACCCGCCTCGGTAGCGCTCGGGAAATGCGCGATGCGCGTACACCGCGACGCCCGTCGGCGATCCGCGTCCGACCTCCGCGACGGGAGGGACGGTGTCGACGGACTCGATCGGCAGCTTGCCCGATCCAGATGATCGCCAGCCGCAGTCGGCGCCGGGAGTGAGATGGTAGAGCCGACAGGGGCGATACCACGGTAGGCCCTCGTCGCGCTCGCCGTCCGAGTCCCAGGCGAAGATCTCGTTGCGGCGATCGAACGCGAAATCGTAGGCGTTCCGCATCCCCTGCGCGATCACTTCGACATCGCCGCTCTCCGGATTCAGGCGAAGCAGAAGCCCGGCGTAAGGCAGCATCACCGGCGATGAATCGAGGAGCGTTCGATCGCGCCCGAATCCCGCGTGATTGCCGACGATCCAGTAGAGGAATCCGTCCGGCCCGCGTCGAACGGCGTGAGAGTGGTGCTCGCCGCCCGTCTTCAGGCGATAGACGCTGCGCGGCGGTCCGTCGGCGCGTCCGTCGCCGTCCCGATCCTCGATGCGCTGGAGCCCTCCGCCGCCGACGAAGTAGAGACCGGAGGCATCGGCGAGGAGACCTTGGGCACCCTCCGACACACCGGTGAGGGTCTCGATCGCTCGGTCGGCGCGCCCGTCGCCGTCGTCGTCGACGAGCGTCCGGATGTATCCCGGCCCCGAAACGACGATCCGTCCCTTCGCGTCGAGAGTCATGCACTGAATGTCGTGCGCGAGCTCGTTTCCGGCCACGCGATGGATGACGAACCCGGGCGCGGCGAACTCGAACTCGAGCGGTGGCTCGACGGCGGCCGGGACCGGCGACGACTCGAAAGAGAAGACGCGCGCAAAGAAAAGGACGCCCACGACCACCCACCCGGCGCGGACCGGGCGACGCCTCCTTGCTCGTAGCACGTTCGACTCTCCCCCTCTGGCTCGCCGAGGCGACGCCCGACGTATCCTCCGGCAGTGCGAGACGGAATCGCGACCGCGCGCAGGTTTCCGCTCGGTATCATGTCGGCCTCGAACATAGTACGGCTCTGAGGAGCGAGTTCTTCATGCCTTTCCACCGCGTCTGCCTCTACTGCGGATCGAGCACCGGACACGATGAGCGTTACACCGCTGCCGCGAAGGCGCTCGCGGCGGAGCTCGCGCGCCGCGGCTGGGAGCTCGTGTACGGCGGCGGAAGCATCGGGCTCATGGGAGTCGCCGCCGACGTCGCGCTCGCGCGCGGAGTTCGGGTGACGGGCGTCATCACCGAAGAGCTCTGGGAGAAAGAGCTCGGGCACGAAGGGCTGAGCGAGAACATCATCGTCGCGAGCATGCACGAGCGGAAGCGGACGATGTACGAGCTCTCCGACGGGTTCGTCGTCCTCCCCGGTGGCTACGGCACGCTCGACGAGTTCTTTGAGATGCTCACCTGGCTGCAGCTTCGCATTCACGATCACCCGATCGGCGTCCTCAATATCGGCGGCTACTACGATCGCTTGCTCGCGTTTCTCGACCACGCCCACCGGGAAGGCTTCGTGAGCGCGGCAAACCGCGATCTCGTTCTCCCGCGGAGCGAAGTCGACTCCCTGCTCGACGCGATGGCAGATTGGGTTCGTGAGCGCGCCGACGGCACCAAGCCCGCTTCCGCCGAGGGCCGATGAACATCGCCGGACGCATCGAGGACATTCTGTCGGCTCGCCCCATCGGTGAGCAGGAGGGCGAAGCGCTCGGATCTTCGCGCGAGGGCCGAACCTTGCGCGGGTTTCGCTTCGGGTCGGGCTCGATGCGCGTCAGTCTCCTCGGCGGCGCGCACGCCGACGAGCCGGTCGGCCCGCGTCTTCTTCGACACGCCTGTTCGTACTTCGGCTCGCTCTCTTCTCGCGACGAGCTGCTCTCGCGTTATTCATGGTGGATCGTCCCCCACATCAACCCCGACGGCGAAGCGCGGAATCGCGAATGGTACGCCGACGAGGACGAGCGCTACAACTTCGCCCGCTATCTCAAGCACGTAGTCCGCGAGCTCCCGGGCGACGACATCGAGTTCGGCTTCCCGCGCCCCGGCGAGAACGATCCCAGCGCTCGCCCGGAAAACGCGGCGGTTCGGCGCTGGTGGGAGTCGGCGGGCGGACCGTTCGCCCTCCACGCGTCACTCCACGGGATGTCCGTCGCCGCAGGGCCCTGGTTTCTCATCGAGCCGGCCTGGGCGGATCGTGTCGAGTTGCTCAAGGAGCGCTGCCGAGAGGCCGTACGGGAGCTCGGCTACTCCCTTCACGACGTCGAACGCCACGGGGAGAAGGGATTCGTGCGTCTGGGTCGCGGATTCTGCACGCGACCGGACTCCGCGCGGATGCGCGAGCACTTTCTCGCGCTCGATGATCCGGCGACCGCGGGGCTCTTTCGGCCGAGCTCTATGGAAACGATTCGCTCGCTCGGCGGGGATCCCCTCACACTCGTGTCGGAGATGCCGCTCTTTCTTCTCCCCGGTGTGGGCGAGACGCTCGGCCCGCCCGATCCTGTCGCGGAGGAATGGCGCGCTAAGATCGACGCGTGGCGGCGCGACGCCGCGAGGGAGGACGAGAGTGATCGAGTGAACGAGGAAGCCGCGCGCGACGGTCTTCGCGCGATGCCGATCCGGGACCAAATGCGGCTTCAGTGGACGTTCGTCGCCGCGGGGATCGAGACGGCTCGGTAGAGTCGTTCTTCCCGTTCCACGGTCACGGCCGACGAGATTCTCGGTGAACTGTCTTCCCCGATCCCCGTCGGATGACGACAACGTCGGCGAACGGAAGGGTTACGGACGACGCGGAGATCCATCCTGCCCTAGATCCAATACCGACAGTCCCTGCTCGTAGACGATGTCGACGGGAATCCCCGCCTCCGCGAGCCGCCCGAGGTCTCCCGCGAGCGTCTCGGTCATCGCGCCGTCCTCCTCCATCCAGGCCCGAACGCCATCGCCGTCGCCGCGTCCCTGAAGAATGAGGATCTTCCGGGACAAGCTTTCGATCGCGGCGCGCATCGCCTCGGGCTCGACGCGGTACGTCCCGCTCGCGTCGTCGCGTGAGAACGCGTTCATGCGCCGGAAGAAGTTGAAGCGGAGAAGGTTCGCGCGCCCGTGTGCGCTCGACGCGCCGAAGCGGATCGAGCGGAAGATCCCCGCGAGAAAAGTGACGTAATTGTCCATCAGGTCGCCGTCCGTGATCACCCCATCGCCGCGGAGACGCTCGACCATGTAAAGCCCGAGAACATCCGCCTTTCCTTCCTCGAGCGCCGAGGCCTCGGCCCCCAGGGCTTCGCGCACGGTTCCCTTCCCGTTGATCGTGTTCTTGATTCCGAGACCGTGGGCGACTTCGTGGAACATAGTGTTCCCGAAGAACGCCTCGAAGGAGATGTGCTTTCGCTGGTCGGGCGCGATGAGCATGTCCGCGAGCGGGACGAGGATGCGATCGAACTTCGCGCGCATGGAGTTCTTGAGCTGGAGCCGTCGCGTCCCCTTCTCGAGCTGGACGCGTTCGTCGTTCGGAAGATTGATCGCGATCGTCTTCGAGCCCGCGTTCGCGTCGCCACCGACGTAGACGACGTCGTACGCATTGAGATCGGAGTCGCGGCCCGGCGTCTCCGTCTTGAATTCGGGCGGCACCGGAAGCCCTTGCTGGAGACCGGGGAGATGCTGCGCGTAGACCGCAAGGCGTTCGCTCCACTCGACATCCTTCACGAGGACGAAGCACTCGGCGGCCGCCTTCATTCCGAAGAGACGATCCTCGTAGGTTTCGATCGGACCCACGACGACGTCGAGGCGATTCGTCTTCATGTCCATCCACGCGAGATCGCTCTCGAGGTAGTCGCCCGAGAGAAGCGCGTCCGCCCGAAGCTTCAGATAGCGCTTGAGTCCGTCGTCCTCGGCGAGCTCGGCCGCCGCGCGGAGATTCGTTGCCGCGCGCGCCATCTCGTCGGCGTAGATCTCGTGGTAAGGGATCGCAAGGAGACGGCCGTCCGGTCGGCGGCGGATCACGGTGTACAGCGAACGAAAGGCTTCGTCGTCGTTTGGATTCTTCGCGAGATGCGCTTCGAACTCTTCGGCCGTCATATCGCGCGGGTAGAAGTTTGCGCCAAGGGGCTTCTCCCCCACGCCGTCTACCAACGGGCGATTGCCATCGAGCCGATCCCACGGTCCGTAGTAGATCTCGCAGATCGGCAGCGCCGAGGCCGGCGTCGAGCGGATCAGCTCGCTCCGGTCGCCGTAGGCCTGTTGCCAGAAGATCGCATCCATCGCCTCAGCCGCCGCGATGAGAAGCGGAATCATGTTCCGCTCGGAGGCGGAGAGCGAGCTCAGGTCGGGCGCCAAGCGAACTCGGCTGAAGTCCCGCGCGCGGGCCGCGGGATCGAGCGGCGTCGAGCTTGTGGTCTGACAGGCCGGAACGACAACGAAAAGTCCGAGCGCTAGGACGAGCCACCGCCCTCTCGCCGGAAGAGAGAATCGAGGAACCATGTGCGACTTCTCCGCGCGGTTGGTGGAATGGGAGACTCAGAATACCCGCGGCGACTCAGTTTCCGAACTCCGCTCAACCTTCGGCGACGATCGTCCGATATCTCGAACGAAGACCACGACGGAGCTCACCATGGATCCAGCTTGGTTCGGGAATCTTTTCGAAGTGTCCGGTCTGCCCCGCCCGGCGGCCTGGATCATCTGCACGTTCGTCTCGATGGGCTGCGGGGCGCTCGTCGGACTCGAGCGCGAGCACGCCGAAAAGCCGGCGGGACTCCGAACGCTCGTTCTCATCTGCGTCGGCTCGACGATCTTTACGTTCGTGTCGCAGCTCATGGCGACGGGACCGATGTCCGATCCGGCGCGGATCTCCGCGCAGATCGTCTCCGGGATCGGCTTTCTCGGCGCCGGGGCCATCCTCCGCTACAACGGCACGGTCGTCGGCCTGACGACCGGCGCCGCGATTTGGACGGTCGCAGCCGTCGGAATGACCGTCGGGAGCGGTCACGCGTTCATCGGGATCGTGTTCACGATCGTGATCTTTCTCACCCTCACGGTGCTCGAGAGGTTCACCTGGGTCGCCGTCGGGAAGTGCGAGCACTGGGACGTCGAAGTCCGCTACCGCGACTCGACCGGGATCGTCCTCACCCGGATCGAGGACGTGCTCAACGCCCACGCCATCGCGCCGCGGAAGATCGAGCTCCCGACGAGCGATCGGATCGAGGGCTGCGTCTCCGCGCGAGTCTGCCACTCACACCGCGAGCACCGTATCGTCCTTCGGCAACTGGCCGATGTCGAAGGTGTCGACGGAATCACCGTCGAGCGTTGACGTTCCGAAGGTGCCGCCTAGTCCGAAACGCCCTTTCGCTCCCGCTCCCGTGGAGCGTGAGCATTCTCTCTACCGCGACGCCGACGCCCCTACTTGAGGAAGCCGGCGCTCGACATGAAGAGGCGCTCCCGCGCCGGCGCGCTGATCTCTTCGCGACTCTCGATCTCCGAGAGGTGAGCGGCACAGTACTCGCACTCGGCGGTCTCGAGGTGGAATGCGACGTAGTCCGTCCAATCGGCGTCGAGCACGCCGAGCGCGTAGGATCCGAGGGTCGTTCGCTTGATGCAGCTGAACATGTTCTCGCGCCAGACTCGCGTGACGAGCGCGCCCGCCTCGCCATCGGCGAGCTCGCCGATCGCATCGCTTTTCGCGTGACGCCGGACCGAGCGATGGAGCTGCTCGATGAGCGACTTTCGCGTGCGCGACACCGTCGGCTCGCTGGTATCGGCGATCGCCGCGGCCTCCTGATTGCTGCGGCCGAGGGAGAAGATCACCTCGAGGATCTTGAGGTCGCGAAACCGCTTCTCGCTCTTTAGCCGCGCGAGGACTTCGTCGAGCGCACTCGCTAGGACGATCGCTCGGGCGTCTTTCGACTCCTCGCGCCGCGCGTACGAGCTGGGCGTACTTTCCGGCGACGCCACGGGTAGACCGCCGCCCGATTCATGCGCGTCGAGCGATACCGCCCCGCGCATCGGCCCCCTCGCGCGCGCGAGATCGGCGATGCGACAGCGCAGGATCGTGAAGAGATACGCCTGGAGCGAGCGCACGCCGGCCAGACGGTCCATATTGCGGAGGAGCGAGAGAAACGTCTCCTGGACAGCGTCCTCCGGATCGAGACCGCTTCCCTGCAGTTTCCGCGCCGCGAACGCCTTCAGTCTCCCTCCGAAGCGATCGACGAGCTGCCGAAACGCATCGGACGATCCGCGCCGGATCTCGTCGAGGAGAAACCGATCCCCTTCTCCCTTGACGCTGTCTCCGCTCATGTCACTCCTGCGATTTGGACCACGGCGTAGATCACGCCCCAGCAGAGAACTCCGACCAAAGCTCCCGAGACAAGACGGAGCGGTATCGCCCAGCGGCCGGTCCGGCTGGCGCCGATGAAGACAGCGACGAGGAAGGCCCCGAAGAGGGCGAGCACGGCGAGACCGGCGATCGCGAAGCCGAGCGGGCTCTCTCGTCGCCGAGAGATGCGCTCATGCCGTTCGAGGATGTCTCCGGCCGTTCGGCCGAGATCCGCGCTCTCCGCCGGGAGCCCCACCGCCGCGCGGTAGAGCCTTCCGCCGCCCGATCCAGACCACTCGAGGTGGACCTTCATCGGCCCCTCGTAGTCGTATCTCGCAATCGACTCGGCGATCGGCACCAGCGAGATGACATCGCGCTCCGGTTGAGCGCGCTTGAGCTCGAGAAGGCATCGAACCGCGAGCTTGTACGCCGCACGCTGTCGGGCTTCGTATTCGGCGGCCGCAACGCTGCGCGCAGGATCGGAGAATCCGTAGACGAAGCCGTCGGGCTCCGCCACCGTGCAAAATCGGGTTCCCGCGACGTCGATCGTTTCCTCGCCCTGCTCGAGCGCGGTGGGAAGCCAGGGCGGGATGGAAGTTTCCTCCGGGGGACGGAAGTTGAGCCGCGACGACGCCGCCCAGGCGCGCGCGTCCCACATCGCCGAAGAGTCGCCGCTCACGCTCGCGCGGAACACTTTGGCGCCCGGTCGCCGATCGATTTCGGTCTCGATGTCGGCCGAAGCGGCGTCGAGCACGAGCCGTGGACGCGGACCCGCGCGGTACTCGAGCACCTCGGCGCCACCCGGTGGACGATCGACGAAGAAGAGCGCAGCGACTCCGATCGCGACGAATGCGGCGACGGAGTATGGGCCCGGCCGAAATCGAAAGCACGCCCATGCGACGACCCCGATGGCGACGATGACGACGAAGACTAGGGTCATGCCCGGCACGGGAAGCGATTGCCGCCCAGCGGCTTCCGCCGGCACGTCGGTGGCCGATCGGAGGTAGAAGATCCCGATCGCAAGAACGACGCCGACTCCTCCCGCGATCTTCAAGATCGTCGAGCGCGTCGACGGCTTCGCGCGGACGAGAACGAAGACCCCGATCCCGACGAGGGCGAGGACGAAGTACACAAGCGGGATGTCCATTACGCGTTCACCTCACCCGGAAGCGTCTCGCGCGGGACGGATTCTCGGCGGACGTCGACTCGCGGCCACGAAAGGAGCACGGCTCCGAGACCGGCCGAGAGCAGACTTCCGACGAGGAATACCGCCAAGGACTCATCATCTCCGAGCGCGTGGACGTTGAGATCCGAGGCGACGCGAACGAGATCGCTCACGGTCGCGAGAAGGAGAAGCGAGATGAACACGAACGTCTGCCCGATCGCGCCGCGTGCGACGTGCGAGAGCCCCGCGGAGAAGCGCGAAATCGTGATGCAGACCGCCCCCCCGACGATGGCGAGTCCAGCGGCGATCCAGCCGCGAGTCTCGGCGAACTCGTGGAATGCCGAGCCGCCGAGGTCCGTCCGCAGCACCTCGGTCGCGAGACCCGTCCGAGCGGCCGCGACGGCGATCCCGAGCGCGACACCGATGATCCAGAGCATCGTCCCCACGCCGAGCCAGTTCGATCCCTTCGTGCCGGGCGCCGAGACAAAGAGCCCCCGAACGCGCTCGAGGAGAGGCGACTCGGGCACCTCGTCGGGCCCCCGGAGGAAGAAGGTGAACACCCCGAACGCCGTACTCGTGATCGCGATCACGACGAAAACGAGCATCTCCTCCGAGCGGATCGGTAAGGAGATGGCGTACGGGACGACACAGACGCCGAGCGCCGCGCACACGACGGAGAGAAAGAACGGACGAAGCGTCCCCCCCCAGAGGTGACCGCGGCGACGGCGGAGCGCCTGGCGGAGAAAGAAGACTCCGAAGACGAAGAGCGACCAACCCGTCGCGATCGCGGCGAACTGGTGGTACGGGTAGCGGTGCATCACCATGATTCCGACAGTCACGCAACCGAGCGCGCCGAGGAAGAGAGCAAACGCCGCGACGAAGTAGATCAGTCGAAAGAACACGCGCACCGAGCGGAGATGGTTCGGGAGGCCGGTCTCGTCGCCGACGGGTGCGAGCCGCCGGAGAACCGGCTCGATCACGATGAAGAACCCGAGGACGAAGAGCCCGCCGAGCTGCATCATGAGCGCCACGAACGACTCTTCGCTTCCGAAGGACCACAGATTCATCGGCGGCGCCAAGAGGAACACGGCTGCCGAAACAGCGGCTATGACCCCTCCGGTGGCGATGAGGAACGGGCGCAGCGTCCGTCCCCAAAACGACGGTCGCCGCGCGAAGACTCCCCGGTACACCGCGAAGCCCGCGTAGACGAAGAGCCCGAAGCCGCAGGCGATGCAGGCGAGCATCTCCTCGTTGTCCCGCGGAGAGAATTCGAGCACTGCCGGCGCGACGAGACACGAGATCGCACCCGAGAGAAGCGCGGCAGCGATCGCAAGCCATACGACTCGGGTGCCGAAGGCAGGTGGTTCGCGAGACGGAGCGGCCGGGCCGGCGGCGGCCGCTGCGGGCGACGCGCCCGCGGGGCTCGGCGCGGCAGCCGCGCGGCGGTCGTCCGCCGGCGGTCGGTGCGCCGGAGTCGGGCCTCGACCGCCGGGCGCATCCGGATCGTCCTCGCTTCCACGGTCTTCGCGGTGGGTTCCGCGACGGCGGGCACGCACCTCACTCGGAACGAACGGAACGAGCGAGTTCACGAGGAGCGAGCCCGTGAAGAAGATCGCCGCACACGCGATCGGGTTCCCGCGGAGAAAGAGTGCGATTGCGAACGCGCCGAGTGCCGCGCCAAAGGCCGAGCTGACCGACACCCGCTCCTGGCGAAGCGGTCGCAAGCGGATCGACCAATCGATCACGACCATCGCGATGAACGCGGGCAGCGGCCACGCCCTGAACGCGTCGAGCCCGATCGTAATCGGGAGCGCCGCGACGGCGAGAGCGAGGAGATTCCAGCCCATTCCCTTCCCCACCCCGAGCCGCGGCGCGAGAAAGTAGTGCGTGACGAGAGCGCCGGCGGCGACCCCCGCCGCCGCGAGTGCCATCGCGAAAGCGCGATGGGTCGCGTCGAAAAAACCGTAGACCGCCGTCGCCCCGAGAAGCACGAGCGCAAGCCGAGTGAGCCGCGCACCGAAGGGGATCGAGTCGAGCGACTCCGCCTCCGCGTGTGAAGGATTCCACTTCGCGCTGGATCCCGCTGCGCCCGCGACGGGCTCGGCTGTCGGCGGCGGAGGTGGAGGTGGAGGCGGCGGAGGTGGAGGTGGCGACGGAGCTCTCGGCGGAGTCCCGACGACCGGCGGCGGCGTGACGACCTGCGTCGCCTCGACCGGGGCGCCGAACGTAACGGCAGGATCACCGTCCGCCATCTGCACTCGCCGCGCTGCGTGCGACAAGCTCGCGGGATTGAACACCGAGACGCTGGTCGTGAGCTCGGGGCTGAGAAAGAGCGCCTCCGCGACTTCCTCGGCACTTTGGTACCGATCCTCCGGCCGCTTCGCCAAAGTCTTCTTGAGGACGGCGCGAAACGGCTCGTCGATCGACTCGAGATCCGGCTCCGCCGTCAGGTGCTTCATGAGAATCTCGCCGAAGCTGTCTCCCGTGAACGGGACGACGCCGGTGATGAGCTCGTACATGATCACGCCGAAGGCGTAGATATCGATCGAGCGATGGTAGTGTCCCGATCCGATCTCCGGCGCCATGTAGTGAACCGTGCCGACGCTCATCGTCTGCCCGCTCTGATGCGAAGCACTGATGAACTTCGAGAGCCCGTAGTCCCCGATCTTCACGAAGCCGTCTTCGTAGAAGATGTTCTCCGGCTTGAGATCGCGGTGAACGATGCCCTGATCGTGGAGGTACGCGAGCCCCTTTGTGATCTCGCGCACGAGATAGCCCGTCTTTTGTGTACCGAGTCCCTGCGGATTATCGCGGAGGAGATCGCGGAGCGACGGTCCGGTCACGTACTCCATGATCACGATCGGCATCCCCGACTCGCCCGTCCGGACGTCGAAGATCGAGACGAGCTGCGGGCTCTTCAGATTGATGCAGCTGCGCACGCCGCGGAGCTCGATCTCCTCGTTTTGGAAGATCGTCTTCAGCGCGACGTCGCGACCGCCGTCGCTTACGGCGTAATAGACTTCGCCGAAGCCGCCGCGGCCGACCCCGCGCTGAATCGTGTAACCCTCGAGCGGCCGATCGCCGTGGTTGTATCGAAAGTTCACGCCTCTCGTCCCCCCTTCGCGGCGGCAGTGATGGTAAACGTCACGCCACTCGCCTCGACGGTGGCACCGAATGCGAGCGGCTCTTCCTCGCCGCGCACGCGGTTGTCGATCACGATCGGTTCCGAGGCCTTCAGTCGGTACGCGCCCCCAGCGGCGCTGAGAACGAGACGCTCCGTCGCGTCGCGCGCGACGACGTGACACGACGACTTATTTCCGATGAGGAGGTGCTCATCGACGAGCACGATCTGCCGCACGTCGCCGTGGACGCGAAGACCCGAGCCGAGCTCGAGCACACCCGTCGTCGTGAGGGCGGACGGCGCGCGAAACGTGATCTTCGCGCGCTTCCCGAGAACGACCTCGTCGCCATCGGCGAGCAGGTGCTTGTCGACGCGCCGGCCCGCGACGCTCACCGGGCCACGGGCCACGATGAAGTGATCGCCGTCCACGCGCAAGATCTCAGCGTGAACTCCCTCGAGATCGGCGCTGAGCGCGATGTCGGGGCGGGCAGACGAGCCGGCGCGTCCGATGGTGACACGTTCGGCCGGCATCACGAGAAAACTACCGACTCCGTCTACCCAGAGCACGGCGGGCCCCTTCCCCGGCGGCCCCTTCGCGAGGGGCGCCGCGCCCGGGGCGGCGACCGGCGTCGTGCGCTGCGGGTCGAACCCGCGACCGACATCGTTCGTCCCGGCGCCGACGGCCAGCGTCGCGGCGGGGTCGGCTCCGCGCCGGGGCGCGCTCGCCAGTAGACCGAGCGGACCGCTTCGGAGCGACACAACGGCGCGCTCGACAGCGTCCACCTGCTTCGCGGTCTCCGCGAGCCACTTCGCTCGAGGAAGAATCGAACTCATCTTCCCGATCGCGATCCGCGCCAACTCCCAGCGCGCGGTCGATATAGCGTCCGCGGCCGCGCGGGACAGGCGAAGCGGCTCCTCCCAGGCTCCCTCGCCGAAGCCGGCGGCACGGAGCGGCCCGAGGGCGGCGCCGAGCTGCTCGACACGCTCCAGTCGTCCGGCCGAAAGCGCGGCGAGCGCCTCGGTCTCGCCCGCTCGCGTCGCTTCGAGAATGAGATCGCGCGTTTCCGCGTCGCTCGCGAGCGCGAGGAGGTCGCGCGTCGCGCCCTCGATCGCGGCGAGGACTTCCTTGTGCTCGAGATGGCTCCGCACCTTGCTGCGCGCGGCCGCTCCAGCTTCCCGCACCGCGTGCACTTCGTTCTCGAGACTCTTCCGCGCCGTGCGCGAAGTCGGAAGCGTCGCGAGTCGACTCTCCGCGGCGTCGACCCGACCTGCACCGATATGATTTCGCACGGATTCGAGGACGGCACGCTCGCGCAGCTCGTCCCGGCGGGCATCGCGGAGTGTAGAGAGGATGCGTTCGCGGAGGTCCGCGGTTCGCGGGCGGTTCCCCCCGAGCTCCTGCGCCCGTTCGACGTCGGCGAGCGCATCCCGCTTTCGTCCGGCGGCGAGATGATCTTCCGCGCGGTCGAGAAGCGGGTCGACGAGCTGCTCGCGGATTTCCTGGCCCTGACGGTGGTCCTTCAGCTCCGATTGCGCGGCCACTTCGTAGGCCTCGTCGAGCCGTCCGGCGCGGAGCGCCGCCTTCGCTTTTTGAAAGAGGACCATCCGGTTGAACATCGGCATCTCACCAGGGGTGTCGGCTTCGTGCTCGAGCGACGCGATCGGAGTCCATCTTACGCGTCGCGAAGACCGCCGGGGCGAGGCGCGTGAGCCAGGGGGCGACTCGCACCCTTACTCCACCTCGCGCTCACAGAGAAAGTCGCGGGAGCCCGGCTTCGATTTCACGAAAAGAGCTCGGATCACCTCAGCCATAAATCACTTCAAATTCATGACTTAAGCAGCCCCCCGCGCAATCGCCCGCGCACCGCGGGCAATTGCGAATCGGAGCCCGGGACCCCGGGTGCTCAGCTCCGTCCGAGGGGCTCGTCGGTGATCTCCCACGCGTGGTAGGAGCTGCGTGTGAGTGGACTGCTGACCACGTGGCGAAATCCGAGCCGCTGCGCGGCGCGCTCGAGCTCTGCGAACTCTTCGGGCGGCACGTACCGAAACACGGTGTGCTGCCCCGCCGTCGGCTGGAGGTACTGCCCGACGGTGAGTGCGTCGACGTCCGTTCGCCGGAGATCCTCTAAGACCGCGAGCAACTCCTCGCGAGTTTCTCCCAGCCCGACCATCAGACTCGACTTTGTGAGGACACTCGGACGCAGTTCCTTCGCGATGCGAAGCGTCTCGAGCGAACGCTCGTAGTCGGAACCCGGCCGCACGCGGCGATAGAGCCGCGGCACCGTCTCGACGTTGTGCGCGAACACAAAGAGCGGAGTCTCGACTACGCGACGGATGAGCTCCGGACGCGCGTGAAAATCGGGAACGAGCGCCTCGGTCCGACAAGTCGGCAATCGCCGGGCGATCGCTTCGATGGTGCTGGCGACGTGATCCGCGCCTTCGTCGGGGAGATCATCGCGATTCACCGACGTGAGCACTGCGTAGTCGAGCCCGAGGGACTCGATCACGTCGGCCACGTGCTCGGGTTCGGCGTGATCGAGGGCGAGCGGCTTCCCCTTCGCGACCGAACAAAACCTACAACCGCGGGTGCAGGTATCTCCCATGAGCATGAACGTCGCGGTGCCGTGGGCCCAGCACTCTCCGATGTTCGGACACTGCGCCTCCTCGCACACCGTGTGGAGCCCCTTCTCGCGCAAGACGCGGGACAAGAACCGGAAGCGCTCGTTCGCTGCGAATCGCGTTTTGATCCACGGCGGATGCTTCGGAACCGCGCGCGCGCTGGACAAGACGGGGAGCTCCCGGACGACCGGCGATGCACCACGCAGCGGACGGGGATCACTCTCTGAAACGCGAGCGCGCGCCGAGTCGGTGTCAGGGGGCATCGATCTTTCTTTCGGCGAAGCGAAGCGAGAATGGTCCGCGGATCGTACGATCGTTCGGCGGTGGGCTTTCCCGAGCGCGAATCGCGCCCGAACACGAGTTCGGATCTGACGGGCGCGCGCGACGGAGAATCGGGGCGCCGATGAGCGCGAGCCGGACTCGGGCCTACACTACGAAGACCGAGACCGGCGGGAGACGGAGCGTAACACCGCCGGGGAAAAAAGATGGTTGCCGGACAGGGACTCGAACCCCGACAACCAGGTTCAGAGCCTGGCGTCCTACCAATTAGACGATCCGGCAACGCGATCGCGATTTTATAAGCACCGACCGCACAGGGCGCAACGGAAAACCCATCGCCGGCCGAAGCCGCGCTGCACGCCTTGTCATCGACTGGGCTCGCCCCTATCTTGAGGCGCTTTGCAGGCGTCGGCGAGACGCGGTTGGGAGCGCCAGGCTCCCCGTTCCGTGCGATGCCCTCATGTTTTTCGATTGCTGATCTCGACTCTCGGAAACCTCCGCCATGACGATTCAGATCAAAGGGCGCGTGGCGCTCGTCACGGGAAGCTCGACCGGTCTCGGTAAGGGGATGGCGTTCGCACTCGCTCGCGCCGGTGCGAAGGTCGCGGTGAATTACTTCAACAACTCAGCGCGCGCCGAGGCGATGTTCGCCGAGTTTCAGGCGGAGGGACTCGACGGCATGCTCGTCCGCGGCGACGTCTCGACCGAAGCCGGCGTCGAATCGGTGTACGGCGAAGTCGAGAACGAGCTCGGTCCGATCGACATCCTCGTCGTCAACGCGACTCCCGATCAGCCGCAGATGCCGATCGAAGAGTACACGTGGAAGCACTACGAGGCGATGCTCGACTTCTTCATCAAGAGCCCGTACCTGCTCACGCGCCGCTGCGTCGCGCACATGAAGAAGCAGCGCTGGGGTCGCGTCATCAATATCGGGAGCGAAGTCTTCCAGCGTGGCATGGGGAACTTCAGCGCCTACGTGTCGGCGAAGGGCGGGCAGCTCGGCTTCACGCGCAGCATGGCGACCGAGCTCGCACCGTTCGGGATCACCGTCAACATGGTGTCGCCCGGGTGGATCCCCGTCGAGCGGCACGAGAAAGATCCACAGGAAATGAAGGACGGGTACCTCGCCACGGTACCGATGGGGCGCTGGGGCACGCCCGAGGACGTCGCGGAGTGTACGGTGTACTTCGCGAGCGAAGAAGCGAGCTTCGTCACCGGGCAGAACGTGTGCGTAAACGGCGGGCTCACCGTCTGGCACTGATCGGTGCTTGTTGAAGAAGAAGAAAAAATGGATCGCGAGGCTGATCTGCCGATCGCATCTCGTTTCTCTCCTTAGCCCTTCGTCGCGCCTTTCCCCTCTGCGGGTGCGGCCGAAGCGTAGAGCTCCGCAGCTCGACCCAGTCGCTCAAGAGTCGCGTCGCGACCGAGAAGCGCGATCACCTCGAAAAGCCCGGGAGTCGCATTTCGTCCGCTGATGAGCGCGCGGACCGGCTGCGCGAGATCACCGAGCCGCGCGTCTTCGCGCTCGACGAATTCGCGCGCGTGGGCGTCGAGCGCGCTCGGGTCGTCGGGCACCCACGCGCTCTCTTCGAGCGCGGCGAGAGACTCGACGTAACGCTCGACGAGGGGCAGAGTGTCGCGCTTCTTCCGTAGGACCTTTCGCCCGCTGTCATCGAGCTCGACGGGCGCGAAGTAGAACTCGAGCTTGTCGACAATCGCCGCGAGACAATCGTTTCGCTCGCGCTCGAGGGCGATCATCCCGGTGAGACGCGCGCAATCGGCGCTCGCCTCTTCCTCGCTCACGAAACCGCGCGCGACGAGTCGCGGGATGACGAGCTCGACGACGCTTTCGAGCGGACGTTCGCGCATGTAGTGACCGCCGAGGTGCTCGAGCTTCTTCAGATCGTAGACCGCGCCCGACTTCGAGACACCGCCGAACGAGAACTTCTCGACGAGCTCCGCGAGCGAGAAGATCTCCTGCTGATCATCGAAGGACCAACCCATCCGAACGAGGAAATTCAGCATCGCTTCCGGCAGGTACCCCTTCTCCTCGTACTCGGTGACCGAAACGGCGCCGTGGCGCTTGGAGAGCTTGCCTCCGCCCGGCGCGAGGATGAGCGGAATGTGGGCGTAGCGGGGAACGGGAAGTCCGAGCGCTTCGTAGAGAAGGAGCTGCTTCGACGTGTTCGAAAGGTGATCCTCGCCGCGGATGACGTGCGTGATTCCCATTCCGTAATCGTCCCCGACGACCGCGAAGTTGTAGACGACGCTGCCGTCCGACCGGCGGACGATGAAGTCCTCGATCTCCTCGTTGCGAACGACCACTTCACCACGGATGAGATCCTCGCAGCGCGCCTCACCGGGCGGCACACGAAAGCGGAGGACGTACGGCTCGTGCTCCATTCGGCGCGCGACCTCGCTCGCATCGAGCTCGAGGCAGCGGCGATCGTAGAGAATCCGCGCCTTCGCCGCCCGCTGCGCGTCGCGCAGCGAGGCGAGGCGCTCCTTCGAGCAGAAGCAGGGATAGATCTTCCGTTCGTCGAGGAGACGCGCGATCCACTCGCCGTAGGTGTCCGACCGCTCCGACTGGAAGTACGGGCCGTGATCGCCTCCGACCTCGGGGCCTTCATCCCAATGGAGACCGAGGTAGCGGAGGCCGTCGAAGATGGCCTGAACCGCTTCGGGAGTCGACCTCTCGCGATCGGTATCCTCGACGCGGAGGACGAGCACGCCGCCGCGCTGCCGCGCGTAGAGGTAGTTGAAGAGAGCGGTGCGCGCTCCCCCGATGTGAAGATATCCAGTCGGAGACGGCGCAAACCGCACGCGGACGTCGCCGGAGGGGAGGTCGTTCATCTCGCTTCGAGTTCGAGTGGGAAGGCGTACGGGCGCGACGATCCTCTGGCGACCGCCGGAAAACGATATCCCGAACGTCGGGAATGGATCCGGAACGCTATCGTTCTGCGTCGGCACGCGCAAGGGGATTCGGCGTCCCGGCTCGAGGCGTCGATTCGCCCTACCGCGCCGGTGCCGTTCGAGACAGGTTCGGCGCCTTGCGCTACAATCGCAGTCGCAGCTTCTCCCGCTCCCACGCTCGTTCTCCATCCGCCCTGAATTCGCGGCGGACCGGGGACGTCTGTCTCTCAGAAAGCAGAGCCGACCGCGCCGTCACCCCGTTCGCCGCGAACGCGCGCGACGGGCGGCTCTGATTCCCCCTCGAACGCCCACCGTAGCGGAAGAAGAAGGAGGTCCAGCCATGCGGAGTCGAGCTTCGGCGACGCGGGGGCTAGGCGCCTACGCAAGAATGCGGATTCGGCCGGAACACGATCCTCTCGAGCGGGCTTGCAAAAAGTCCCCTCGCCGGCACGGCAGAGCCGCACCGACTTCACGCCCACGAGCGCGCCTCGCGCTCGTTTCACGCTCTGAACACAGGCACTTCCGGCGAAGCGTGCAGGTTCGGAGCCTTGGATCTTTGCGTCCCGCGACCGCTGCGATCGCGATCGCAGCGGCGATCGCGTGGACACCGCACGCCCCCGCGACGACAACGCGCGACATCGACTTCGTCGCGCTGGAAAAGCGTGCGGCGACGGTCTTCTACGGAAAGTGCATCGCTCGCCGCACCGTGGACGAAGGCGCACGGATTTCGTACGTCGAGTACCAGTTCGAGATCCTCGACGGGGTAAAAGGCTGTCGAGACTCGAAGGGTCGACGCCTGCGCCGCGTCGTCTTTCGACACGCGCAGCTCCGTCCCCGTACTCTCCCGGACGGAACGCGCTTCGTTCCGCCGAAGCTCGGCATCCCGACCTACGCGATCGGCGACGAGCTCGTTCTCTTTCTCACCCGCGAATCGCGGCTCGGACTGTGCGCTCCCGTCGGGCTCCGGCAGGGCTGCTTCCGCGTCACGCGTCGGGGGAACCGCCGCTACGCACAGAACGGCGTCGAGAATCGGCACCTCTTTCGCGATGTGCGCGAGAGTGCATTTCGAAAGTCCGCGGCGGGCGCGCTCGCGACGGCGAAGCTCGAAGGCGCACGCCTCGAGCTCGGACTGCTCCTCGAACTCTGTCGAGGCGTCGCGCGATGACCTCCGCTCGAGCGCTCATTTCGTCGGCGACGCTCGTCGCGGTCGGCCTCGGAGTGGTACTCGCCGCGCGCGAGGCGCAGGCGGGCGGTCCACTCCTCGCGGCTCCACGCGGGGAACCGTATCGCTGGGACAGCTCGCAGTCTCTCGTCCTCCATCCGACGACCTCGCGATTGGGAGCCATCGCGAGTCCGATCGATCTTCTCGAGGCGGCCGTGAGCGAGTGGGATGGCGTCGACACGTCACGGCTCCGCATCGAGATCGGAGATCCGGTTGCGATCGACACGAGCGACCTCGATGTGGACTCCTTCGAGGATCTGATCGGTACGAACGATCGCACGAATCCGATCCTGTTCGACTCGGACGGCGACCTCTTCTCCGACCTCTACGGACCCGACAGCGGGGTCCTCGGCATCGCCGGTCCGAGCCTGATCCGTCCGTCGGAGCGCCGCATCATCAAGGGCTACGCGCTCTTCAATGGTGAGGAGGTATCCATCGCCGACCGCACGACGATCGAGGCGGTGTTCACTCACGAGATCGGGCACCTTCTCAACCTCGACCACACTCAGATCAACGGTCGCCGTCTCTTTCGACCACTGCCTGAGTTTGGTGTGACGCCGACTTCGGCCAGCGTAGCAACGATGTATCCGGTGCTGATTCAGCACCGCGAGGTCGGCCCGCACCCGATGGCGTCGCTTCACAGCGACGATCGCGCGGCGCTCTCCGCCCTGTACCCGACGGGCGATTTCGCGTCCCGAACGGCGGCCATCACGGGAAACGTGTACGACTTCGACGGAGTGACTCCTCTTCACGGCGTCAACGTGGTCGCGCGAAACGTCGACTCGCCACTGAACGACGCTTACTCTGCGGTGACCGGTCAGCTCATCCGGGAGGAGCACGACTTCGAGCCCGCGGAGAAGCGGGGCGAGTTCGCACTCCGCGGTCTCGTGCCGGGAGCGAGCTACAAGCTCTACGTCGAAGAGATCGTCGGCTCCTTCGCCGAAGGCTCGAGCCTCGGCCCGCTCGATCCGCCCCTCGACGTCGACCCTTCGAGCTCGAATGCACTCCTCGAGTTCTGGAATGACGCCGAAGCGGCCACCGCGCCGCCCGACGACGTCGGCGATGCCAGCGAAATCACTCTGGCTCAGGGGGAGAGTCGATCGGGCGTCGATGTCGTCTTCAACGGGATTGCCCCGCGAGTTCAGGGGATCGTCCCGTCGGCGCTCGGGTACGAGGACGGCGGGCGCGTGACGATCACCGGAGCCAATCTCGATCGGCTGATCGAGATTCGGCTGGTCGGCCCCGGGCCGGTCGCGCTCGCCAATCCCGTCGTGATCGACGGCGCGACTCTCGAAGCGGACGTGCCGCCGTTCGTGGTGCCCGGCTCGTACCACGTCACCGTCCGGACGACAAAGGGCCGCGGGACGAGTGAGCTCGCGCTCTACCGCTCCGTCGAGCCGCGCGCGATCGTTACGGTGATCGCTCCATCGTCGGTGCCGAACGACGCGACCTCGGTCGTCGAAGTCTTCGGCTCCCACCTCCTCGGAGCAAGACGTGTCGACCTCGTGGCGACCGGGTCTCCCGTGGTCGAGCTCGACGACGTGATCGTCGCCTTCGACCAGAGTCCGACCGCACCGAGCGGCGTCGGACCGTACAAAATCATCGCGCACATTCCGGCCGGAGTGCTGCCGCGCGACTACGAGGTCGTCGTGCACAACACCGCCGGAACGAGCGAGACCGGCTTCGCGCGACTGAGTGTCACCGAGCAGCTCCCCGAGCTCTCGGGCGTCGTCGACCCGGGCGCGATCGGGAACGCACGTGAACGCGAGATCGAAATCTTTGGCCGCCACCTCGCCGGCACCCACTCGGTCGTGCTCGTCGGCAGCGACGGCGATGTTCCCCTCACCTTAAGGTCGACGACGCTCCGTTCCGTCGTCGCGAGCGTGCCGGCGAGAGTGCCCGAGGGCGACTACGCGATCGAGCTCGAGAACACGCGCGGCACCACGGGAGGCGCTCGGCTCACGATCGTTCACGAATCGGGTGGCGGCGGGGGAGGAGGAGGCTGCGGTGCGGTGCTCCCCCCCGGAAGCGGGCGCCCGCCCGGCTTCGAGCTGCCGGCGATCGTCATCGCCGCTCTCGTTCTGCGGGGTCTCGTTCTCGCGCGGCGCAACGGCGGCGACCTCTCCCGCTCGAACGAATCTCATGGACGAGTTCGAGGTTGACGCGCGGGCGGCCTGCGTTTGTCGTAGCGCGGTGATCGACCGCATCGCAGGCGAAGTTCGCGGTGGGGATGGACCAGTCGTACGCACGAAAGGGACGCGAGAGTGAGCCAAACGCCGGTTGCCCTCGTCACGGGTTCGTCGCGAGGCATCGGCCGCGCCATCGCGGTCGAGCTCGCTCGAGCGGGTTATGACATCGCCGTACACTGTCGCGCGAATCGGGAAGGGGCGAAAACGACCGCCGACGAGATCCACGCCGCCGGCCGGAGGAGCGAGGTGTTCGCCGCCGATCTCGCGTCGCCGGCAGCGCGGAGTGAGCTCGTCGAGAAGGTGAAGGCCGCGTTCCCGACGCTCGACGTGCTCGTGAACAATGCTGGCGCCGCGCCGAAGGTGCGCGCCGACCTTCTCGATCTCGAAGAAGACGAGTTCGACGACACCTTCGACACCAATTTTCGCGGCGCGTTCTTTCTCACGCGGGACATCGCGAACTGGATGCTCGAGACGCGAGACGCGGAGCCGGAGCGCCGCCTCTCGATCGTCAACATTTCGAGCGTGTCGGAGTACGCACCGACCGTGAATCGCGCCGCGTACTGCGTAGCCAAGGCGGGTCTCGGCATGATGACCAAGCTGTTCGCCGTCCGCCTCGCGGCGGCGAACATTCCGGTGAACGCCGTTCGTCCGGGGATCATCGACACCGATATGACTGGCCCTGTGAAAGCGAAGTACGACCAGCGCATCGCAGAGGGACTCACGCCACTCCGACGCTGGGGCCAGCCGGAAGACGTCGCCCGAGCCGTGCGCGCGCTCGTCCGGGGCGATTTCGACTTCGCGACCGGAAGCGTCGTCGATCTCGACGGCGGATTTCACATCCGCGAGCTCTGAGCCTCCCCCCGCCTTGCCTGCCTCCGGAGGCTCTGCTATCCTCGGCGCCCTTGTGCCCAGAGTCTCCGGAGCGTCGGTGAACGCACCGCGAGAGAGCGCCGCGCGGCGCGCAGCAGGCTCCGGGCCGCGCGCGAAGACATCGACCGGAAAGGAGAGCCCCGCGTGCTTAAGATCGCAGTCCTACCCGGCGACGGCACCGGACCCGAAGTCGTCGACGAGGGTCTCAAAGTGCTCGAGGCCGCGGCCAAGAAGCACGGTTTTCAGTATTCGACCGAGTCGTTCGACTTCGGTGGCGACCGTTACCTGAAGACGGGCGAAGTCCTGCCGGAGGGTGGCGCCGACGAGCTCCGGAAGTACGATGCGATCTTCCTCGGTGCGATCGGCCATCCCGATGTTGCGCCCGGGATTCTCGAAAAGGGACTCCTCCTCGAGCTTCGTTTCCAGCTCGACCAGTACATCAATCTGCGCCCCGTGAAGCTGTACGAGGGCGTCGACTGCCCGCTCAAGGACAAGGGCCCGGACGACATCGATTTCGTGATCGTTCGGGAAAACACCGAGGATCTCTACGTCGGATCCGGCGGCTTCACCCATAAGGGCACCGCGAATGAAGTCGCGACGCAGCTCATGGTCGCGACCCGCCAGGGCGTCGAGCGTTGCTGCCGCTACGCGTTCGAGCTCACGAAGAAGCGGAATCGCACGAAGCGTCTCACGCTCGTCGCCAAGACGAACGTGCTCACCTACGCCCACGATTTGTGGTGGCGGGTGTTCAACGAGGTCGCGAAGGACTACCCGGAAATCGAGACCGACTACAACCACGTAGATGCGTGCTGTATGTGGATGGTCAAGAATCCGGAGTACTACGACGTCATCGTCACGACAAACATGTTCGGCGACATCATTACGGACCTCGGCGCGATGATCCAAGGTGGGATGGGCATCGCCGCGGGCGGGAACATCAACCCGGGCGGCGTGAGCATGTACGAGCCGATCGGTGGCTCGGCGCCGAAGTACACCGGGCAGAACGTCATCAATCCGCTCGCCGCGATCG
This sequence comes from Planctomycetota bacterium, assembly GCA_965223845.1. GTDB lineage: Bacteria > Planctomycetota > UBA8108 > UBA8108 > SXIK01 > CBDCXR01. Next base: position 3,655,672 of record CBDCXR010000004.1, read on the forward strand.
GCGCGCTCGCGATGCTCCTTCGCTACAGCGCCGGACAGGACGCAGCGGCCGACGATGTCGAGAACGCCGTCATGGCGGTCGTGAAGAAGCTCGACAGCCTGAGCGCGGGCCGGATGGGCTACTCGACGACGGAAGTCGGCGACATGGTGGTGGATTCGCTGTAAGAAAACCCCGAGTGAAAGACCGCCCCGTGAAGACGAGTGACTTTCGCGAGGAGGCCGTCCGCGTCGTTGCGAAGCACTCGGGCCTCTCGCCCGACGAAGTCGACGCCGCGCTCACCACGCCTCCGAAGCCCGAGATGGGCGACTTCGCGTTTCCCTGCTTCGTCCTCGCCAAGAAGCTGAAGAAGGCGCCGCCCGCGATCGCCGGCGAGCTCGCCGAGGCCGTCGCCGCCGATCTGGACGCCCTGAGCGAGGCGACCGCGCTCGGTCCCTACCTCAACTTTCGGGTCGACGCGACGCGCTACGCCGATGCCGTGCTCCGATCCGCCATCGCCGAGGGGGACTCGTACGGCCGCTCGGCGGTCGGTGAGGGAAAGACGATCGCGATCGACTACTGCTCGCCGAACATCGCGAAACCGTTCCACGTCGGCCATCTGCGCACGACGATCATCGGCGGCGCACTCTATCGTCTCTTCGAGGCGCTCGGCTACCGGGTCGTCGGGATCAATCATCTCGGCGACTGGGGAACTCAGTTCGGTAAGCAGATCGTCGGGATCAAGCGCTTTGGATCCGCCGCGGACGTCGGCGACCTGATGGCGCTCAATCGTCTCTACGTCGAGTACCACCAGGCAGAGAAGACTCAACCCGAGCTCGCCGACGAAGCACGCGACTGGTTTCGACGGCAGGAAGCGGGCGACGCGGAGGCGCTCGAGCTCTGGCGCGCAATTCGAAAGACGAGTCTCGATTACCTCCAGCGCGTCTGCGACCGACTCGGCGCGCGCTTCGACTCCCACGACGGCGAATCGTTCTTCAACGACAAGATGGATCCCGTCATCGAAGAGGCAGAGGCGAAGGGCATCGCCGAAGAGTCGGACGGAGCGCTCATCGTCGACCTCTCGGATGATGGCATCGACACGCCGGCACTGCTGCGAAAAGCCGACGGAACGACGCTCTACCTCACTCGAGACATCGCCGCCGCGAAGTACCGAGTGGAGCAGTACTCTCCCGAGCGAATCGTCTACGTCGTCGGCACCGCGCAGACGCTCCACTTCCAGCAGTTGAAGCTCGTTCTCAAAAAGCTCGGCTACGAGTGGTTCGACTCCATCGAGCACGTCAACTTCGGGCTCGTCCGCGGGATGTCGAGCCGAACGGGAAACGTCGTCTACTTGGAGCAGCTTCTCGACGAGGCGCGCGACCGCGCTCTCGCCTACATGCGCGAGCACACCGAGAAGAGGAGCGGCCTCGAGAACGAAGAGGAGGTGGCCGAAGCCGTGGGGATCGCGGCGATCTTCTTCTCCGATCTTTCGAAACAGCGGATCAAGGACTACCAATTCGACTGGGATCAGGCGATTTCCTTCGAGGGTGACACAGGTCCTTATCTCATGAGCGCGTACGCACGCATCGCGGGGATCATCCGCAAGTGCGGCGTCGAGTTCGATCCCGAGGCCGATCTGTCACCGCTCACCGAGCCCGAGGCGCACCAGCTCGTCCGGAACGTCGCGCGCTACCCCGACGTCCTCCTCGATGCCGCGCGACGCTACGAGCCGTCCGTGCTCGCGGGCTATCTCCTCGAGCTCGCGCGCTCGCTCCACTCGGGGTACGGCGTCCTTCGCGTGAAGGGAGAAGCGGAAACGACCGCGAAGGCGCGCCTCGCTCTCTTCACCGTCGTTCAGCGAGTGCTGAAGAGTGGCCTCGGTGTTCTTGGAATCCGGGCGCTCGAACGGATGTAGACCTAGGCGCGCTCGGGATTTCGACGCGGCGGCTTGCGTGCTCGAATGAAGGATTATCGTCCCGGGGCCAGTTAACCCGAGCCCGTCACCGACTTCAGGTCCGCTCGCTGCTCCGAGTAGTTCTCGCTAAACGCGAGCACCGCGGGATCGGGCTCCTCCCCCCACTGTTCGCACGCGTGCCGGTAGAACTCCGGCCACCAGTTCTCGTGCGCCGTAAGTCCCTTCTCCCGATACTCCTCCCAGCGGTTGAGGATGCGGCTCCAGGTTCGATCGCCGAACTCGACCGCTTCCTTCCGGTTCGCGAACTCGGGAACGAGAAACTGACGGCCGATCTGCGCGTGGAGCACCTCGTCCGCCCAGTCGAAGTCCTGAATCGTCGCCATGAGAGGAAGTCCGGACTCGGTGGCGAGCTCCCACTCGTAGCGCTTCCCGGTCTTCGTCATGAGCCCCTGCTCGATGTAGTAGAGCACCGAATGACTCTCGAGCGGATTGCACACGGTGTTCAGATTGAGTGACCAGGTGTGATTGACGCGCGCCCTCCGCCAGTCGACCCCGAGCGCGGCGAAACCGACTTCGCCGAGCATCGCGTGGCGCGCTTCGTCCCAGAGCTGGCGCGACATCGCGAGGTAGTAGTCCCAATCCTTTCCGGTCGTCCGGTGGATGATGCTCGCCATCATCTCGGGGACGTCGATCTCGCGGAGGCGCTTGAAGAGGAGAAGGAGCATCTTCGCTTTCGCGGGATAGTCGTCGCTGTAGATGAACGCCTCCGCGTTCACTCCACCGTTGTACGGATCGGAGAACCGCTCGTCCCGGGCCGGCACGGGATCGAACTCGTAGGGCGTCGCGGAGTGCATTCTCTCGGGCGATGAATCCGCCGTATCGCTCGTCCCGTCGAGTCCGCCGGCCGCTTCGAGGCACGCGGACAGACGATCGAGCCACGGCTTCGCGCGCGTCCGCGCCTCCGAGTCGACGATGCCGGCGACCGCCTCGCCTCCGAACGCGAGCATGTCGTCGATCTCGAGGAGGGCGAATCGGAGCACGCGGACGGAGGGGCGGTCCGTCATCGGGTGCGTCGCACGAACGTACTCCGACATTCCCGCTCGAACCTCGGGTAGCCCGATCTCGTAGACGCCGAGAAGCAGTTCTTCCGTCGTCGGCGCGCCGAGGATCTCGTCGAAAAGCACCTCGAGTGCCGGGTGAGGGACCTTGTCGAGGTGAAGCGGTGGCTCGCGCATTTCACCGACGCGCCCCCGAAGCGCGGCGACGTGCTCGGCGCACAGATACGAGTGGTGACTGAACGCCGTCTTCAGCTCGTAGATCGGCTCCGCCGTGAGGCGCGCGGTGAGGATCCCGTGGAGACGCTTGAGTGCGTAGTGGAATCGCTTCAGACGATCGACGCAGGCTTCGACGCTGAGGCCTGGTCCGGCCGCTTCCTCAAGCGAGCAGACGCCCGCGAGAACGGGAATGCCGCGATAAGCGTGCGGCGAATCCGCCGAATCATTCATATCTCAATGCTCCGATGGGTCGGGCGCAAGAATCGCGCGAAACACCTATCGTAACCGAGATTCGACGGAGGGGGACGCGTCGTTCGACAGTTCGGGGAGCTACTGCAGGCGGTAGGTGATGCGCCCCTTGTTGAGGTCGTACGGGGACATGTCGACCCGTACGCGGTCGCCCGGAAGAATGCGGATGTAGTGCTTGCGCAGCCGCCCCGCGACGTGCGCGAGAATCTGGTGCCCGTTCTCGAGCTTCACTTTGAACGTCGTGTTTGGAAGGGCCTGCACCACAGTCCCTTCGAGCGTGATCATGTCATCTTTCGGCAAAAGATCCTCCGGCTGAGCGCGTCCACCTGCCCCCGGTCGAATCCGGGTATTCTACCCAGGGCGCCCCGACTGTCCACGGCTCGCCCGGACGGCCGACGATGCCGCTGCGGAGTAGCCGGCGTCCTTCGCGCAGAGCGAGGCCCGCCGCTCGCGACGGACGACCGCCTCTCCCGCAGCTCTCACGGAATTCGGCGACCGCAGCGGCAGAGGCCTCGCACCGCGGGAGCGGACGCGGCGATGCCGCGGCACGGACGCGAAACGTGTCGGTGCCCCACCGAGCAACCGGCCCGCGAGGCTTCCGCTGCTCGAGACTCCCGCGATGGCGTCGACGAAGAACTTGGCGAGAACTCCGGGGGCGCCTCAGACGTCGATCTTCCCACCGAGAATGGGGAGCCCGCCGACGATTCCTCGCACCCCGGTGACCTCGCCGTGGACGATGATGTCCGAGCCGTCGACGATGCCGACCTCGACTTCGCGCGAGACGACGCCGCCGGAGCCGCCACCGCCACCGCCGCCGCACGCGACGGGGATGATCGCAATCGCGACGACCGCACCGGTCGCCATCAGGGTCGAGAATCGGCGCGAACGCCGGAGCCGCCAGGCCGCAACGAAGCTCACTCCGAAGAGAAGGAACCACGCGTCGCCCGATTCCGCCGGTGGTGCCGGATCGACGACGTCCGCCACAAGGACGAAGTGCGTCGCGGAGCCGCGCGTGAGCGTCCGCTCCTCGATCGCGATGTCGATCGCACCGTCGTTCCGGCTGAAGCGCTGCGGGAACGCCAGCTCTTCCTCTCCCGCGTCGAGCATTCCGTTCTCGTTCTCGTCGAGGTAGAGGGTCACGTCGCCGAGCAGCCTCGATTCGTTGCCGGCTCCACTTGCCGTGAAGCGCATCCCGCTCCACTCGCCGGGCTCGAGGTCGGTCCTCCACTCGATGCGACCGGCGAAGAGAAGCGCTCGATTCCCGCCGTTCATGAGCTTCGGCGCGAATCCCGGTCTCGCGGTGAGATCGCTCCGGCGACGATCGATATCGACCGCCGTGATCACGACGCGGTCGGAATCATCTCCACAGTCGTCGTCGACCGAAAACTCGAACTCGAAGTCGGTGTCGGAATTCACGGGCGGGAGAATGACCGTCGCCTCGATCTCGTCCGTTCCGGTGAAGCTCTCGACCTCCGGACCGGCGATCTGCCGCCACGAGTAGGTTCGGATTCCGCTCGTCGCGACCCCCTTGAGCGCTACCGCATCGAGCTCGGCGGCGAAGGCGTCCCCGCCCGCATCGGCGAGTGGCGGCGGACACGTCGATGCGACGACGAGCACTTCGTCGGTGTCGGAGCCGGAGTCGTTGGTCGCCGTGAGGGCGAAGACGAGATCGGAGTCGAAGAACACCGGCGGCAGCTCGACCGTCAGCAGGCTCGTCATCTCGCCGCTCAGAGTCGCGGGAGGGCCGGAGATCTGCTCCCAGGAGAACTCGAGGTTTTCGCCGAGGCTCCGGCTACCGTCGAGCATCACCGTCGCGCCGCCGCGGGCGATCTGATCGGGGCCCGCGTCGGCGAACGGGCTCACGATCACACCGCGAACGACTCGGCCGTCGAACAGCGCCGGGACGACGCTGAGGCCCGCCGAGTTCGTGAGCACGTTGTTGATCGGCGTCACGCCGGCGAGGCCGTCGACGAGCCCGACGCGCGTAGCTCGGCCGGCCGGCATCAGGATGTCGAAATCCATGCGCATGAGCGAGTGATCGCCCGCCGGAAGGACGTTCGACGTATCCCCTCCGAGATCGTGCACGCCACCGTAGGCGACCACGCCGGGACTCTGAACGCCGTTGAAGAAGTTCCACGCCGAAGCGTCGGTCCCGTCGATCGTCACGTCGACGAGCTGGAGATCCGCCGGATCGTACTGCACGCTCGACGAGAAGGCGTAGACGTCGAAATCGTGCTCGGCGCGAACGAAGACCGAAACGCTCGTCTGATCCGCGCTCGCGTTGACATCTTCGACGTACATCCGGTCGACGCCGAGCGCGCCCGTCGGGCTCGCGAGGGCCAATACGAGCACAGAAAACGATCCGAAAACGAGACATCGGTTCACGAAGGAGCGGTCGCCCTGTTCGCGGCGTGCGGACATCGGGAATCTCCAGCGAAGGAAGGAGGTGCGTCGGGGCACGGAGAGAAGCAAGTAGAAGCCGGCGCACGCACTGGTTTCGGCCGGTGAACGGCCCTCTCGGACCAGTTCGTACGCAGACTTCTACGATACCACCTGCCCGTGCCAGTGAAGTGCCGGCCGGCAGTCCGGCGGGCAGTCAAAGAACTCCTACCCCGTCGATACGGAAACTCTCGTGCCAGTTTGCTCGCGCCGGGCGGCGATCAATCGATCGCCCGATAGCGGCCGCCGCCGATCTTCGCGAGGTCCTTCATGAACTTCGTGAACGCGCGGATCTGTTCGGGCTTCGGCGTCGGATAGCGACGATTTCGCAGTTTCTGCGGCCACTCACCCACTCCGCGGAACCCGAACGTATCGATGCGAATCCGCCGGCCGGCATTCGCGTCCCGCACCCAAGCGAGGATCTCACGAATCAGCCCCGAGCTCAGATCGTCGCGCGTCCCCTTCCCGCGCTTCGTCGGAGCACCGTCCGAAAGGAGGACGATCGTGTCCACCCGGAGATCCCGAAAAGCGGTTTTCAGCGCGTCGTCGGTGTGGGTCGCCTCGATCGGCTTCAAGTTGCGCACGAATTTGAGCGCCGACTGAACGCTCCCTCGCGTCGTCGGCTGGAGCGTCTTCTGCCAGGTGAAGACCCGGTTCGAGTAGGCGACGATGTTGAAATTCGCGCTCTTCGGAAGAGAGCGAATCGCCCGGGAGAGTTGCTCCTTGGCGCGGAAGAGCCGCTGCCGGTCGGTTTCGACGTCATCGCCGTCGTAGTCTCCCTCGTCGTACATGTCCATACTGCCGCTCACGTCGACGACGAAGAGGAGATTCCGGCTGAAGATCTCCTCACCGAAAAAATCGACGGATTCCTTCCGCGGCCGGATCTTGATCTCCGTCGCCCCCTTCCCCTTGCTCTTCTTCCCGAGATTCTTCGGATCGAACTTCGCGCCGACGTTCGCCCAGAACTTCCGCCAGTCTTCGACCGTGTCGTAATCCTGACCGGTGAGGTATCCGAGTGCGACGCGAGCCTCGTACCAAGTTCGATCGCGGAACTCGGCGAACTCTTCGAAGAGATCGATCAGTACGGGGATCGCTTCCTTTCGCAGACGACGGCGCGCGGCGTCGATGGCGGCGAGCTGGACGTGGACGACAGGACTCTTCAGTCGCGCGAGCACCGCTTCGTAGCTCGCGTCGTCGTCGCGACGTCCGAACGCCTCGAGCGCGAGCACGCGCTGCCGATACGCGCGCTTCTCGTCGGCGAGGAGCTCCGCGACCTTGTCGATGAGAGCATCCGACTCGACCTTTGCGAGCGCCTTCCCCGCCGCACGGTAGAGTCGCTGCGAGGGGATCGCCGTCCCGGCCACGAGGAACACCTCCGCGATCTCCGGCGATCCCGTCGCCGCCAGCTCTTCGATGAGGGATTCGATCTCGCCGCGGCGGTCACCTTTGACGAGCAGCGTGAGGGTACGCTTGTACTCGCGTGCCTTTTGCGGAGTGACCTCTTCGCCGCGGAGGCTAGAGAGCGGAACGAGCAGACCGACCAGCAGAATCCAAACGCGATTCATGGATCTTCCTCGAGATGCGCGGAATCGCTCGAGAACGAGCGACGACATCGATCCCGGGCAGGGAATCGACCCACCCGGTGGTTTGGACCCAACCTACCACTCCGCCCGCGCGGCGACCAGTTCGACTCGTCTCCCGAGCTCTTTCTCCGCGATTGACGCGGTTCCAGACGAAGACGGATGATAAGCGCATGCGCACTCGTCCGACCGTTCGCTTCGCCGGTTCGACCCGTTCCGCCGTCGCCCTGCTCGCCTCCGTCGCCGCTCTCTCGGTCGGCTGCGACCCGGCTCCGCAGGGAGCCTCCGGCGGGAGCGCGGACGACCCGGCGGCGGTTTACACACGCGCGGAAGCGCTCGCGAGCCGCCACCGGGTGAGCGAGGCCATCGCGACGATCGAGGCGTACGCGCAGGACCGCTCGGGACCACTGAGTTCGGACGCGGAGCGCGCGCTCTACGAACGCTGGGCCGACCTCCTCCTTCGCGCCTCCCGTCCAGACGACGCCGCGCGCGCCCTCGCCCGGATCGCCGCGACGGCTCGCCTCGAGCGCCGTGACCTCCGCGCACGCGTCGCGTCCGCGTGCGGGCGCTACGACGAGGCGCTTCGATGGTTCGCACGGCTGCCGGACTCGGATCGGCTCCGCAGCCCCGGCGCATTCGCCGACACGGCGCTTCAAGGCGGACGGCCTCGCCTCGCCGCGGCGCTCGCCGCGACCGAGCTCGCCCGCGATCCGTGGCTCGACGAGACGACCCTAGTGTTTGGACGCGCTCTCGCGCGCTGCGGTCAGAAGGAGGCCGCAGGGGCCTTTCTCGAACGGTATCGCCGCGGGGAATCGTTCCGGAACGCGCTCGATCTCGCGGTCGAGCTCGAGTTCCACGGCCGGGATGTGGCCGCGCGCCTTCAGCGGGCGAAAGCCGAACACGCGAGAGGACGCTGGTTCGAGAGCATGAAGCTCGCGAACGACGCCCTCGAGCTCGACCGGAACGCCGGCGCGGCGTACGTTCACCTCGCGGAACTCTCGACTCAGCTCGCGCGACCCGCGGATGCGATCCGCGTACTCGAGCGACTTCCGCCCCACGCGCGCAAGTGGCTCGCTCTCGGAAAAGCCTACGAAGCGAACGACGATCGCGAGCGCGCGAAGCACGCATACGAGGAGGCGGCGGAGCTGGACGACCAACTCACCGAAGCGGCCGACGGGCTCTCTCGCCTCGAATCACCGTCCACAGCATCTGCGCTGGATGGGACGCGCCGCGCCGTCCGCGACGCTACCGCCGGCAAGTCGCTCTCGACGACGACTCCGGAGCTCCGGCGGCTCGCGGACGCGTACGCGGTAGCCAGCCGAGACTTCGAGGCTCGGGGGATTGCGCTCCTCACCGTGCGACTCCAGCCGGGCGACACGGCGCTCCGGCGCTGGGCGACGCGGCACTTCTCCGCGCCGAGCGATGCCTTCGTCCGCGTCTGGCTTCTCTCCCCAGTCGATACTCGGTCGACAGCGACCGAGCTCGCAGCACTCGGCGTCGACGTAACGGAGCTCAAGGCTCTTCCCGCGCTCGCTGCCTCGCCGGTCGGTGAGCCCGGGCGGTGAAGCCGGCGAAAGGGACTGCGATGGCGACGGCTTCCAATCGGTACCCACCGCGACGAGGGGGACCTGCGGCGTTCCGTATCCTCGCGCCCGTGACCGCCCTCGTCCTCGCGCTCACGTCCGGAGCCTGTGAGCGGGCCGCCGAGTCGCCCGCCGGAGACGGCATCCGCTTCACCGACGTGACGCTCTCCGCCGGAATCGACTTCGTCCACGTGAGTGGACGCGCTGGGGCGCGGGCCATGCCCGAGACGATCGGCGGCGGTGTCGCGTGGATCGACTTCGACGACGACGGGACGCTCGATCTCTATTTCGTGAGCGGCCACTCGCAGCCGACTTCCGGCGCCCCGGGCGACGCCGGAAACCGCCTCTATCGCGGACGCGGCGACGGCAGGTTCGAGGACGTGACGGAGGCCGCCGGAGTCGGGGACCGCGGCTACGGGATGGGTGTCGCTGTCGGCGACTACAACGGCGACGGGAAGGACGACATCTACGTCACCAATTACGGACGGAACACGCTCTACCGAAACGAAGGCGGCAGGTTCACCGATGTGACCGAGGTCGCGGGAGTCGGCGCGCCGGAGTGGAGCACGAGCGCGGCGTTCCTCGATTACGACGACGATGGCTGGCTCGATCTCTACGTCTGCCAGTACGTCGACTACGATCCCAACCATCACTGCACTCGCGATGGGCACCCCGCCTACTGCAGCCCTAAGGAGTTCGACGGCGTCCCCGATCGGCTGTTTCGAAACCGCGGGGACGGTACCTTCGAAGACGTGAGCGAGCTCGCCGGCGTCGCGATCGCGGGACGGATGGACGGAAAATCCCTCGGCGTCGTCGTCCTCGACTACGATCGCGACGGCGACGAGGACATCTACGTCGCGTGCGACCAAGTGCGGAATCTCCTCTTCGCGAATCGCGGCGACGGGCGCTTCGACGAGGTGGGACTCGTCGCGAACGTCGCGTACTCGCGGGAGGGCCGGTCGCAGGCGGGCATGGGAGTCGATGCCGGCGATGTCGACTCCGATGGCGATCTCGACATCGTCGTCACCAACTTCGCCGACGAGCCGAACGCGCTCTACCTCGCAGACGAGGCGGGGTTCTTCACCGAAGCGAGCGCGGCGCTCGGGCTGGGAGGACCGTCGTTGGTTCCGCTCGGATTCGGCGTTCTCTTCGTCGATGTCGATCTCGATTCGGATCTCGATCTCTACGTCGCGAACGGACACGTGCAGGACGATCCGGGCAGTGTTCGCCCCGGCCGGACCTTCGAGCAGAGCGACCAGATCCTGCTGAACGACGGACGCGGTCGGCTCCGCGACGTGTCGGCGGAAGCGGGCTCGCCGTTCGCGCGGCGCTACGTGAGTCGCGGAGCGGCGGCGGGCGACTACGACGGGGACGGCGATCTCGACATCGTCGTCGTTCACATCGATGCGCCGCCTGCACTCCTCAGGAACGACAGCGCTCGCGGCGCGTGGATCGCGTTCGATCTCACCGCGCGCGCTCGTTCGCGGAACGGGTACGGGGCGCGAGTGACCGTCCACGCGCGGAGGACGCGAGACGGGAGCCCGTTCGTCCGCGTCGCCGAATGCCGCGCGGCGCGAAGCTACGCCGCGTCCTCGGATCCGCGCGTGCGCTTCGGGCTGGGAGCGGAACCGGTCACGGTCGAGCGCGTCGAGATCCTTTGGCCGTCGGGAGCGGCTCACACTCTCGAACGACCGTCGCTCGGCGAGGTCCACGCGGTCGCGGAACCCCCGCGACCCACGCCGCCGCGCTAGCTCGGCGGCGGGTGGCCACAGCTCCGTGCGGGTTCGCCCTCCGTTCGAATCGCGGATCCTCGGAGAAAACACCGGCGCCGATTTCGCCGTTCGTTAGCGTTTTCGTCGTTGAGCGTCGCCACGCTCAAGCGGTACACTCGAAATCGGTGTAAAGGAATAGGGTTCGGAAGTCCTCGGCTGGAGACGACGGCGCGGATGGCCGTCGGCATCGCCGACGCTTGAATTCTTCATCGATGGGACGGCAGCCCATCGCTGCGGAAGGTCCATCTCTCGCAAAGCGCTCGGCTCGTTCCGGCGAGGATCCAACGGACTCCCTGCTGTACTCTTCTTCACGGATAGGAGGGTTGCCATGTCCCGCCGTACTGTCGGGCTAGCTGTAGCCGCCGCTACTCTCGTTTCACTCGCTGGGCCCGCTTCGGCTCAGACGACCGACGAAGGTTTCATCAATCAATGGCTCGCGTTCCCCCCGATCACGCGTGTCATCGGGGGCAACTCGCCCGGAATCGATCTCCTTCGCGTAGATTACATCGCCGATGGCGATGAAACCTTCGAGGCGACGATGCTGCCGACGGAGGACACCGAGGTCGAGCCGGACTTCTTCGATCCCGACTCACCCTCGGTCGGCCTCGCCGATCCGGCCGCGGAGAGCATCTTCACCGTATGGGACAATGCCGAGATCGATCCACAGCTCGACACGATGGACATCGCCGCGCGCTTCGGCGAATCGCCCGACTCGGTCTTCTACGGAATCGTCTACATCAACGTCGAAGGCGACCAGCCCATCGAGGGCTTCGTCGAGCTCGGAAGCGACGACTCCGTGCAGGTGAAGATCGACGACTGTGAGGCCTTCGTCCGCAATATCGCTCGCGGGTGCGGCGGCGCAGGCGTCGTCCAGGATCGCGCGGCCGTCACGCTCGCCCCGGGACCTCACCGCGTCATGATCAAGGTGTTCCAGGGCGGCGGCGGCTTCTGCTATCGCCTGCGGCTCACGGATGCGGAAGGCGTGTCGCTTACCGTCGACGAGCGCATCTCGGTCGGAATCGACCCGGATGATTTCGGCCTCGAGTCGCTCGACCCCGTGGGGCTTTCGCTCCAGCGAACGGTCACTCCCGACGTTCTCCCGCGCATTTCGCAGGACAACGTAGTCGACGTCAGTGTCGCGTTCGAAAAGACGCTCCCGACTCTGGCTGACGATGTCGAAGTCGTCGTCGAGGAAGTTCTCGCCGACGGCCTCACGATTACGTCGGCGACGCCGGATCCGACGTCGAACGCCGATGGAATCGCGCGCTGGAATACGACGGTGGGCGCGCTCGTCGCGGACGGGATCTCCTACACGATCGAGATCACGGAGAAGGGTGAGTACGACCTCGTCGGTCGCGTCACGGTCGGAACCGCACCGGCTTGCGGGACGGGCAGCGGAACGATTCTCGCCCTCGATCTCCAGGGAATCCTCCTCGGCGACCTCGTCGGCGGTGGTGAGGGGCTCGGGGATTCCGATCCGCCTCCGTTCGCTGCGATCAACATCGACACTGGGCTCTTCATGACCCAAGACGAGGTGAACGGGAGCGACGGCAACACGTCCGACAACGACGGGATCAATCCCGCGCCGGTCGACGAGAGTGACGTCATCGACTCTGTGTTCTTCATCGACGACGAAAACACCGACATTCAGATCATCAACTCGGGTGGCGTCGAGTACCAGTTCATCGAGGGCGACGCTCATCCGGTGAGCTGGAACGGAATCCTGAGCAACGTCACGCACGACCGAGACAAGGGAGTCGGAAACATCTTCGTCGGTGGCGAAGGTGGCATCGCGACCGGTGTCGGCGTCCACGCGTCGGCGGGAGTGACGTTCGATCTCGCCGGAATGCGGGACGCGTATCCCGGTCAGATCGGTGTGGTGACCGGCATCGTCGGCATGGACACGTGCGGAGGGTCGGTCAACAACTACATCATCTTCAGCAATGACGACGAAGTGCTCGAGGAGCCGCTCTTCATCCAGTCGGCGACCTCGAACACCGGCGAGTTCGTCGCGCTCATCATTCCTGAAGAGGCGACGTATATGACCTTCGCTGCGGGCGACGCCGGAAACGGCATCGGCTGCGACCACGGTGTGTTCGGCGACATGCGCGTCCTATCGGTCGAAGACGCCGTGCTCCCGCCCGGAAACGCAGCCTGCGCACGCGATGACGACGGCAACCTCGCGCTCACTTGGGAGCACATCGGCTCGAAGCTCGGAGAGTTCCGGATCACCGCGAACGGTGAGCAAGTCGGAACGGCAGCGGGTGACGCTCTCAGCGCGACCGTCCCGTCCGCCTCGCTTCCCGATGGGGTCGTGGAGGTCTGCGTCGAGAACAGCGAAGGCGCCGCGTGCTGCGCGACCGTCGGTGGAACCTCGGTCAACATCAACTGCGGCGGTCCGGCGCTGAACGGATTCGTCGATGGCCGAAACTGGGGGAGCGATACCAACACGAACCCGAGTCCGTTCCTCGTCGCCGGTGGAAACACGGCCGATTTCAGCAACGGCTTCAGCCCGCCGATCGGCGTCGCGGACACGCAGCTCACCGAGCCGGAGTTCGTCGACGATCCGGAACGCAGCCGCCTCTTCGCGACGGAGCGCTGGGCGGACGGCGACGTCGTCTACAACTTCCCGGTGGCGAACGGCGACTACGAGGTGTTCCTCCTGTTCGCCGAAGGTTGCTGCAGCGATGGCTGTGAGGACCTCGACGACCCGGCGGAATCGCTCGGAAATTGCCGCGTCTTCGACATCTTGATCAACGGCGATGTCGTCGAAGATCAGTTCTCGCAGCACGTCGAGGCTCAGCGGGAGCTGGGCGAGGATCTTCCGAACGCGAACTGGGGTATCGCGCTCGTCAAGGGCCCCTACCTCGTCGAGGACTCGAGTGAGATCGAAGTCCGCATCCAGGATCTCGGCGGCGGCAACCCGCCGGAGAACGCGTCGATCAAGGGAATCTCGATCCGCGCGGCGGGCGTCGGTGGCGCTCAGATCCGCTACGGCGACGTCAACAACGACGGCGCGGTCAACATCGCGGATGCGATCTACAAGCTGAACAATCTCTTCGGCGACGGCCCCGTGCCGACGTGTGCGGAGACTGCCGACGTGAACTCCGACGAGGCGTACAACATCGCCGACGCGATCTTCCTCCTCAACAACCTCTTCGGTGACGGTCCGCCTCCGATCGACGGATTCGGTCCCCAGGGATTCGACTGCGGAGAGGATCCGGACCCCGCGAACGCACTCGGTTGCGCGCTCTACGACAAGTGCTAGTGCGCGTCGGTTGAGAACCGGTCGACCGCTCGACCGGGGCTCGTAGTGGAACGACCCTTCGGCTTTCGGCTTCGGCCGGGTCGAAGGGTCGTTTTTCTAGAGAGATGGAGAGATCGTGATCTTCGCGGTGATTCTTTCGCGGACGCTACGGTGACGCGGGAGAGTCGGTCGACGTCAAGAACTTGCCCCGCTCGAGTTTGACTTCGCGCCCCGGGTCGTCGTTCGAACGCGAGAGACGCAGTCTCACGCTCTTCCCTTCCGGTCCCTTCAGCATCCGGAGGCAGTCTTCGAGACTCTTTCCCTCGGTCGAGACGCCGTCGATCTCGCGCAGGAGTAAGCCATCCGCGATCCCCGCGCGGCCCGCGGGCGACTCGGGAAAGACCCGGCGGATGCGAGCGAACCCGGACGCCGGGCCCGGTTCGAGCGCCACACCGAGGCCCACGATCTCTCGCACGAGAAGCCGGATGTTGTCGGAGCTGAGCGGCATCTCCTGAAGGAGAGCCCAGCCGATGCCCGTCGGAGAGAGCGCCATCTGGCTCGAGAGGACGACGACGCCCCGGCGCTTCTTCGTGTCGAACCCGACGAAGGCGAGGTAACCGTATCCGCCGCCTCCGTGACCGAGAAGATTCGAGCCCGGTGGCTGGTAGACGCGCTCGTCGAGCCAAGGGAGGGCCGTCCGACCGAAGCGCGGTGAGCCTTCGTGGCGGATCCGATGGGTCTTCTCCATGACGGAACGGAGAGGTGTCTCCTCGAACCCGAGGTTCGCCGCGAGAAACCGGAGGAGATCGTTCGCCGTCGATCGAAGAGCTCCGGCGCCGCGGAACACCTTCGGGTTGAAGCTCGGCGCGACCGCGCCGTCGGTCCAGTGACCGTGCGCAAGTCGGCGACGCTGCTCGCCGGACAACGCGATTCGCGTGCTCGTCATTCCGAGAGGTTCGCAGATGCGCGCGACGAGCGCGGCTTCGTATCCCTCACCGGCTTTCCGCCCCAGAGCGTGGCCGAGGAGTCCCATCCCCACGTTCGAGTACTGAAATCGTTTTCCCGGTTCTTCGGTCAATCGGTGAGCCGAGAGAAACGTGTAGAGATCGTCGAAGGTATACGCCTCGCAGGCTAGCTTTTGCGCTTTCCGCCAAGCGGCACCGAGACCGAGGTGGTTCTCGACGGCCAGGTTGTCCGGAAACCACGGCAGCCCGGAATCCTGCGCGGCGAGATGGAGAAGCGTGATCTCGTTCTCGCCAAAGGCGGGCGCGCTGACGTCGCCGGGAAGATACCGGTCGACGGGGTCATCGACCGATACCTCTCCCCGGCGAGCCATTTCGAGAAGGAGAAGCGACGTGAACACCTTCGTTACGGAGCCGATCTCGAACACGGTGTCGCCATCCACTTCGCGATCCGTACCGTTGTCGAGCTTGCCCGCCGAGTAGATTCGCCGGCCGTTCGCGTCCACGAGTCCGATGACCATCGCGGCGTCGCTCTCGGTGAAATGATCGCGAAGGAGTCGCTCGATCTCGTCCGCGCGCGCGGTGCTGAAGCTGACTTCGGCGGCGGACTCGTTCGCCATCGCGAGAGCGAGAAACGCGAGCGCAAAGGATCGGGTGCGGAGGATCATGGGCGGACGGTCTCCGGAAAGGTTCCACTAGTTTCGAGGAGGTCTCGTTCTGAACGCTCTTCCATCCCCTGGCCGTCGACGTCGCTAGCGCCTCAGAGAACGGGAACGGGAGCGACGAGAAAACACCCATCTCAGATTCCGCCGAGGCGAATGCGTCACGCGAATTTCGTCCGCGCCCCGACTCTCACGCAAACGGGCGGACGCCGGAGTCCGGCGCCCGCCCGCGAGCGGTTCGATCTGGGAAGATGTAACGGGGCGTCAGCTCCCGTTCTTCTTCCCGATGTGGACGAGATCGTAGACCTGGGCCGCCACGATCGCCCCCACGATGGGACCGACCCAGTACACCCAGTGGATGTCCCAGTGCCCTCCGACGAGCGCCGGCCCAAAGGACCGCGCCGGATTCATGCTCGCGCCGGTGAGCGGCCCCGCGCAGAGGATGTCGAAGGCCACGGTGAGCCCGATCGCGAACCCATAGACGTTACTCGGCTTCCGGTCGTCCACCGCGACGCCGAAGATCGTCGTCACGAGGAGGAAAGTGAGGATCGCCTCGATGACGAGCACCGTGATGGCGTTGTCTCCGCTCGAGAGCGAGCCGAGCGTCGCGCCGAGTCGGGGGCCCGGTCCGTCCGCCGCAGCCTCGTTGGCACCCGGAAAAAGCGCGCTCAGCGCCGCCGCCGCGAGAAGCGCACCCAAGAGCTGCGCCACGATGTACGCCACCGCGGCCGGAGGCGCGATCCGCCCGCGCGTGAGCATCGCGATCGTCACCGCGGGATTGATGTGCCCGCCCGATATGTGTCCCGTCGCGTAGACCGCCATCGCAAGCGCCAGCCCGTGCGCGAGCGCCACGCCGACGAGCCCCGCCTGACCGTTGATGATGGCCCCGGCGCCGATGAAGGTGAGCGTAAACGTCCCCACCAGCTCGGCCGCAAAACATCGTCCCAAGTTCATTTGGCTTCGTCCCCCTCGACGAGTCCGTGGATTCGGTCGCACGCACGCCCGGACGGCGTGGTGTCGCGCGACACTCCTGCGAGCCGACTCCCCCCGATCCGCGCATCTCGCGCTGCGTGGATCGGTCACCCCGGCCCAACGACGAACGGCCCCGGCTGCTCACCCTCGACGCGGTACGGAGACCGCCCCCGGGGAAACAACGCGCGGCATTGTGCGCAGTGGCCCGAAGGGAGGTCAAGGATCCACTGCGAGGAGGAGGCGCGCTCGTGCGGATCACCGGATCCGCCCGCCGCTTCAATCGAGCGATTCGGGATAGAGGTCGATCGATCCGACCTCTTCGCCGGCGGCCTCCGCGGCCTTCTTCGCGTTCCACTTGGCGAGCCAAGTTTCCCAGGACTTGCCCGCCGCGGTGTCCTTTCCCGTGAACGCGATCCCGACGATCTCGTCGTACCCGACACGTCTAGACGGTCCGTCGAGCGGGAAGACATCGGCGTGCGCCGACGCTCCTTCGCCGCCGCGATTGTAGAGATAACCCTCGAGATCGTCGCCGCTGCGAAGTCTCAAGGTGACGTTTCCCCGATAGTCGAACGCGGCAGCGATGACGGGCGAGACGTCGCTGCCGTCCTCGCGCGTCCACACGTACCCTTGCGTGTACTCGGACGGAGGTTCGTTCTCGACCACGGTTAGGAGACCTGTCGCTCGACGACCGGCTCGGTCTCGGATTCACAGCTCGAGCTCGAGCCGCACGCGGTGTCACTCGCGCCCGACCCCGCACAGGTCGCGGCCGCAGCACCGGCAGCGGGCTTCAGGGGTAGGCTCTCCCCCTCGAGATACTCTCGCGGCGGCCGCGCGATACCGAACAGAGTGGCCCGCACCGTCGCGAGGAATCCGCGCACCGAGCCGAAGGTGTCATCGACGGCCGTCGCCTCGTACCCGCAATGGACCATGCAGTCCGCACAGCGCTCGTCTCGACCGGTGCCGTAGCGATCCCAGTCGGTCTCGTTCATGAGCTCGTCGAACGACTCCGCGTAGCCGTCTTGAAGCAGGTAGCACGGTTTCTGCCACCCGAACACGTTGTAAGTCGGATTCCCCCACGGAGTGCAAGCGTAGTCCCGCCTTCCGGTGAGAAACTCGAGGAAGAGCGGCGACTGGTTGAAATCCCACGATCGTTTGGGCCGCTCGAGGATTTTCGCGAACATCTCTCGCGTCCGCCGCCGCTGGAGGAAGCTTCCCTGGTCCGGAGCCTTCGAATAGCTGTAGCCCGGCGACATCATCATGCCCTCGACGCCGAGAGCCGTCATTTCATCGAAAAACTCGCGCACCCGCGCGGGCTCAGCCCCTTCGAAGAGCGTCGTATTCGTCGTCACGCGAAATCCGCGCGCGATCGCCTCGCGCATCGCATCGATCGCGACGTCGTAGGTTCCCTCGCGGCAAACCGCGAAGTCGTGCTCATCCCGCAGCCCGTCCATGTGCACGCTAAAAGTCAGGAATTTCGTCGGCGTGAACTCGCCCAGGCGCTCGCGGAGGAGGAGCGCGTTCGTACACAGGTAGATGTACTTCTTCCGTTCGACGAGGCCCTCGACGATCTCGACGATCCGCGGATGCATCAGTGGCTCGCCGCCGGGGATGCTGACGATCGGCGCGCCGCACTCTTCGACGGCCGCGAAGCACTCGTCGGGAGTGAGCTCCTTCTTGAGGACGTGTGCGGGGTACTGGATCTTCCCGCAGCCGGCGCACGCGAGGTTACAGCGAAAGAGCGGCTCGAGCATGAGGACGAGCGGGTAGCGCTTTCGCCTGAGGAGCTTCTGCTTGAGGACGTAGGAGGTCACGGCCCAAGCTTGGGATGCGGGTACAGCCAAGAGTCTCTCCGTTGGAGCCGGTCCCAGGGAACTGGCTCGGTTTCACCGGCCGACGCTTCCACCAGCCCCCGTCCATCGCCGCTCGTTTCCGCGAATGACTCACGCGGTGACGAATCCCCGCGATCGTCGAAGTGCGGCCCGCATCCGCTCCTCTCCGGTATTAGTTCGGCCAGCCGCTCGCGTTCACGTTGTGATACCCGCGGCTCGGACCAGATTCAACCAAGATCGACGCGAAGCGCGGGGCCGCGACGGAGGCGCTTCCCAGAGACTCAGTGCAGGCTCTTCACCGCGGCTCGTGACGAAACGCACGCTTTCCCGCGCCGTAGTCTCCCGCCACGTGCCCGCGGCCGCGCAAGTGGTACTTGTAAATCACGAGTCCCTCGAGTCCCACGGGGCCGCGCGCATGCGTCTTGTTGGTGCTCACGCCGACTTCCGCGCCGAAACCGTAGCGGAAGCCGTCGGCGAATCTCGTCGAAGCATTGTGGTAGACGCCAGCGGAATCGACCCGCGCGAGGAACGCATCGGCCGCGCTCTCGTCTTCGGTCACGATCGCGTCCGTGTGGTGAGATCCGTGCGAGTTAATGTGCTCGATCGCATCGTCGATGCTCTCGACCGTGCGAACGGCGAGGACGAGATCGAGAAACTCGGTGTCGAAGTCCTCCGGCGCAGCGGCGACGGATCCCGGAAAATACTCGCGGGAGTCCGCGTCCGCCCGAATCTGCACGCCTGCGTCCCTCAGCGCGGCCGCCACCGCGGGAAGCACCCGGGCGCGCGCGTCGCGGTGGACGAGAAGGGTTTCTGCGGCGTTGCACACGGCGGGATAGTTCGTCTTCGCATCGAGAACGACGCGGACGGCGGTGTCGGGATCGGCGGCGGCATCGAGATAGACGGAACAGATTCCGTCGGCGTGCCCGAGGACGGGGATGCGTGTCGAGTTTTGGATCGATCGCACGAGCTCGTTCGACCCGCGCGGGATCACGAGGTCGATCCACTCGTCGAGCGCGAGCATGTCGCGCACCTCCTCGCGCGTCGCGATGAGCTGCACCGCGTCTTCCGGCACTCCCGGCACGTCCGCGAGACCGGCGCGGATCGCCTCGACGATCGCGCGGTTCGTTCGATCGGCCTCGCTGCCGCCCTTCAGGATCACGGCGTTCGCAGACTTGAGGCTGAGGGCCGCGATCTGAAGTGCCGCGTCGGGGCGCGACTCGAAGATGACGCCGATCACCCCGATCGGACAGGTCACGCGCCGGAGCTCGAGACCATCGTCGAGCGAGATCGCGAACGTTTCGAGCCCGACCGGATCGGGGAGCGCCCGGAGGTCATCGAGACCGGCGAGACCGCCGTCGAACTTCGCGCCGGTGAAATCGAGGCGCTTCAGCAGCGGCGGAGTCATTTCGCCGCGCTCGACGAGCGCAGCGCCCTCGTCGCGATCGGCATCGTTCGCCGCCGAGATCGCAGCGCGCGCCGCCAGCAGGCGTTCACCGACCGCCTCGAGCGCGCGGTTTCGCGTCGCCGTGTCTGTCGCGGCGAGCTGGAGCGCGGCGGCGCGCGCGCGGCGGGCGATGTCCTCGATGGGAGTGGTCATGGTCGGAGGGACGCAAGGGAGAGATCGAAACGTGCGGTCCGGGGATCGCCGCCGGCTCCGCGTAGCGCGGGAAACCTCGAGTCTAACCCGGACGTCTCGCTCGATTCCACCGCACGCGTGCCCGGCGAGAGACGACGCCGGCGTCCCCGTCCCGCGCGCGGCCGAGCGGCACCGTGCGCCGAGATCGCTGAGCCTGGATTCCCCCGCGAAAGTTAGGGTAGGATCACGCGCTTAGCTTAGTTTCCTACTCGCTTCGACCCCACCCGACGGTTCGTCCGCTCGCGGTGCCGGTCGAATCAGGAGCGGAGTCTGCGCGCCTCGGTCGAACCGAGGCCATTCACGAAAGGCGAAAACCATGAGCCAAGAACGAACCGGTGTGATCACCTTCAAGGGCGGCCCTCTCACTCTGATCGGCCCCGGCCTTTCCGCGGGCGACGACGCACCCGACTTCGAGGCGATCAACCAAGGTCTCGAGCCGGTGACGCTCGCATCGTCGAAGGGGCGAGTGAGACTCTTCTCCGTCGTTCCGTCTCTCGACACGCCGGTGTGCTCCATCCAGACGAAGCGCTTCGCCGAGGCGATCGGGAACCTTCCCGACATCGTCGACGTCGTCACCGTGAGCGCGGATCTACCGTTCGCGCAGGCGCGTTGGTGCGGGGCGGAAGACGTGACCGCGACGACGCTCTCCGATCACCGCTCGCTCTCGTTCGGCGAGGCGTACGGCGTGCTGATCAAGGAGCTCCGCCTCCTCTCGCGCGCGATTTTCGTCGTCGATGCGAACGATAAGCTCGCCTACGTCGAAATCGTCCCCGAGGTCACGTCGGAACCCGATTACGAGAAAGCGCTCGAAGCCGCTCGAGCCGCCGCTGGATAACCTCGACGCCGCCGCGCCGCGCCGAACCTTGCCCGCTACGCCGCGTTTTATCTCCGGCACCTCGGTCGAAATCGTCGATCCTCCCCCGCGCGGGTCCGTCCGCCACGCGATCTTCGATTGGGACGGAACTCTGAGCTACATGCGCGACGGGTGGCAGGACTTCATGGTGCCGATGATGGTCGAAGTGCTCGAAGAGTGTCCGCGCGCCGAGGCGCGGGAGACTCTCGAGCGGCTCGTCATCGACTTCGTCGATCATCTCACCGGGAAGCAGACCATCTATCAGATGATCCGACTCGCCGAAGAGGTGGAGCGGCGCGGCGGAACGCCTCGACCCCCGATCGAGTACAAAGACGAATACTACCGTCGACTGAACGAGCACATCCTCGAGCGCTACGATCGGATTCGCGCGGGTGAGCGCGCGGCGGACGAGTTCCTGGTCGACGGCGCGCGACGGTTTCTCGAGCTGGCGCGCGCGCGCGATATCCGCTGCTACTTGGCGAGCGGAACCGACGTCGAATACATCGCGGAGGAGGCGCGTCTCGTCGGGCTCGAGCAGGAGTTCGACGGCGGGATCCACGGCGCCCTGCCGAACTACGAGGACTTCTCGAAAGCGAAGGTGATCCGCGACATCATCACGGCGAACGACCTCCACGGCCCCGAGTTGATGGTGGTCGGTGACGGTTACGTCGAGATCGAAAACGGACGCGACGTCGGCGCCGTGCGCCTCGGGCTCGTCACGGAAGAGCGGAACCGCTACCACATGAACGAGAACAAGCGCGAGCGCCTCGTCCGCGCGGGCGCGCAGCTCATCGCTTCCGACCTCGGGGAAGGCGAGGCCGTCCTCGACTACCTCGAAGCCTAGCCGCCGCGCTCCACTCACACTCCGCCGAGGACTCCGCGCGTGCACGGCGGCCGGGCCGATTCTCGAGGACCGGGCGAGCGCCGGTGTTCGATGAGGCGCATCGGTAAGCAGGACGACCCGGCTTCGAGGCGCAGCGCTCGACGCATCGCCTCCTACCGCGCCGCGACACGCGTCGGCTCAGCCGGGCTGCGGACACTGTGTTCGTAGTCGAGCTCGACGACTCGCTCGAGGATGCCTTCGAGCTCCGTCTTCGTCTGAATCCGCTGGAACTCCGTCCGCAATGACGCGGCGCCCTGGATTCCTTTGATGTACCACGTCCCGAACTTGCGCATTTGAAGCGCCGCGATCTTCGGACAATCGTGGTTGTGCTCCGTGAGGAGATCGAAATGTTCGCGGATCACGCGAACGATCTCGGGAACCTTCGGCCGCTCGGGGAGAGAAGAACGAGTGAACACTCGCTCCAAATTGCGAAAGAGCCACGGATTGCCGAGGCAGCCTCGCCCGATCACGACGCCGTCGCATCCCGTCTCGGCCATCATCTCGAGAGCGTCGGGAGCCTCGAATATATCGCCGTTTCCGAGCACCGGAATCGAAACCGCCGACTTGAGGCGAGCGATGTGTTCCCAGCGGGCCGCGCCGGAGTACATCTGCGCGGCCGTGCGCGCGTGGAGAGCGATCCACGCGCATCCTTCGCCCTCGGCGACTCGCCCCGCTTCGAGATAGGTGTGCCGCTCTTCGTCGAGTCCGATGCGAACTTTGATCGTCACCGGGACGTCGCCCGCACCTCGCACAACCTCGGCGACGACGCGACGAAAATTCTTCGCGTCGAGAACCGCGGCGGCGCCCATGCCCTTGCGGACGAGTTTCTGTACCGGGCAACCGAAGTTGATGTCGATGTGGTCGACGTCGAGTTCCTCGCGGAGCTTTCTCGCCGAATCCCCCATCGCACCGGGATCGCAGCCGAAGATTTGAATCGATCGCGGTCGTTCCTCCTCACCGAAGTGCGCGAGATGCCAGGTCTTCCGGCTCCCCTCGAGAATACCGCGAGAGCTGACCATCTCCGCGACGCACAGACCCGCACCGTGCTCCGAGCAAATTCGGCGATAGGGATAGTTCGTCACTCCGGCCATCGGCGCGAGCACGACGGGCGGCCAGATCGAAATCTTGTCGCCGAGTCCGAGCGGGGCGGCATCGCGCTGTTCGGCCGGCGATCCGGCGGTGAGTGGAGTCATCACTCGAGGGAGAGCTCGTCGCTGCGGAGGCGCAGGTACCGGCGCTGGAGACAGAGAACACGGAATACGGCGAGGCCCATGAGCGTCACCGTCGGGGCGAAATCGCCGTGCAGATCGCGCGGCCTGAGGTAGATCTGCCAGGCGATCGCGGCGGCGCCGACGCTGAGGACGGCGAAGTAGAATAGCATCAAGCGTCCGACGAAGTGGCGCCTTTCGGCAAAGAGCGCGGAAGCGTTTGCGCGGCGGCGGACGCGTTCCTCGAGATCGAGTCCCGTGTGCATTTGGGTGAGCGAAAACCAAATGAGGCACACAATAAGGACGCCGCTCAACGCGCTCGAGAAATGCGAGAACATCACCAAGATCACGCCGCAGACCGAGATGCAGACGGTCTCCGTCATCCACCAGAGGGCGATGCGCAAGGTGCTCTCTTGACTCGTCATGTCTCCACTCGCGACGCGTTTTCGAAACAGCCATCGTACCGCGCGCGGCGCGACGAGGTCCAGCCGGTGGGTACGCCGAGGGCACCGGACAACGAACGAAACGGTGCGCCCCCGCGGCGCACTCACGCGCCGTCGATCGCCGCCGCCGACGCGGAGAACCGGATGCGAAATCCGCGCGCGAGCCTGGTATTCTCGGGCGGCATGAAACTGCATCCGCGAAGCCAACGACTGGAGACCGAATCGGCGTTCGAGGTCCTCGCGCGCGCGAAGGAGCTCGAACGGAGCGGACGCAGCATCGTGCACCTCGAAATCGGGCAGCCCGACTTTCCGACGCCGCGCCACATCGCGGACGCGGCGATCGCGGCGATCCGCGACGGCAAGACGGGGTACGGTCCGACGCCGGGGATCCCGGAGCTGCGCGAGGCGATCGCCGAGGACTCCCGTGCGCGGCGAGGGGTCAGCGTGAGTCCCGAGCAGGTGATCGTGACTCCCGGTGCAAAGCCCGTCATGTACTACGCGATCGAATCGCTGTGTGGCGAGGGCGACGAGGTCATCTATCCCGATCCCGGCTTTCCGATGTACCGCTCGATCGTCGCCCACTCCGGCGCGACCGGCGTTCCGCTTCCGCTTCGTGAAGAGCACGAGTTTCGCTTCGACGCGGACGAGTTTCGCGCGCTCGTCAGTGATCGCACCCGACTCATCATCCTCAATTCGCCGCACAATCCGACCGGCGGCTCACTGACACGCGACGACTTGAACGTCGTCGCGGAAGCGAGCGCCGCGACCGGGGCCGTCGTTCTCTCCGACGAAATCTACATCCGCTTCGTTTACGACGGCGCATTTGCGACGATCGCCGCGCTTCCGGGGATGGACGATCGAACGATCATCCTCGACGGCTTTTCGAAGAGTTATTCCATGACCGGGTGGAGGGTCGGGTACGCGATCGTGCCGCCGGCGTTGGTGCAGGCGTTCGAACGCTACAACGTCAACGTCGTCTCTTGCGCAGCGACGTTCAATCAGTGGGGTGCGCTAGCGGCGCTGGAGGGACCGCAGGATCCGGTGGAGGCGATGGTGGACGAGTTTCGCGCCCGCCGCGACCTCCTCGTCGCCGGACTCAATCGAATCCGTGGCGTGAGCTGCCGCGTCCCTCGCGGGGCGTTCTACGCTTTCCCTTCGATCAAGGAGACCGGCAGGAGCGCGGCGGACATCGCCCACGATCTTCTCGAAGACGCAGGCGTCGCGGTTCTCCCGGGGACAGCGTTCGGCGACCACGGCGAGGGACATCTTCGCCTCTCGTACGCGGCTTCGCGCGCGCAGCTCGCGGAAGCGATCGAGCGGATGGAACGCCATTTCGGCTGAAGCGAAGGCGACGATCGCGTCTGCGATCGCGGCTGAGATACGGGAGCGTAGTCATGAAGCGCTGGAAAATCGCCGGGATCAACTTCGACCACATGCACATGGGAGACAACCTCCGCATGGCGTTCGAACATCCTCGCGTCGACATCGTCGCCCTGAGCGACGAGGACCCGGAGCGCATGGTCGACGCCGCGCGCGAGTTCAAGATCTCCGAGGAGAACTGCTACACGGACTACCGGCGCTGTCTCGAAGCGACCGAGCCGGATCTCGTGCTCCTCTGCCCCGCGACCGCGATGCACGGTGAGTGGACGGAAAGGATCGCGCCGTTTGGTGTCCACGTCATCATGGAGAAGCCCTTCGCGGCGACGGTCGCCGAGGCCGACGCGATGGTCGCAGCGATGGCGAAGGGCGGCGGGCGTCTCGCGATCAACTGGCCGCTGGCTTGGTACCCACCGCATCTCACCGCGAAGCGGCTGATCGACGAAGGTAGAATCGGCGACGTGCGCGAAGTCCACTACTACGATGGCAACCGCGGTCCCCTCTACCACGTGGCCGACAAAGTGGAGACGACCGACGCGTACGTCGCCGCGCAGAAGCCACAGAGTTGGTTTTATAAGCGCGCGCACGGCGGCGGATCGCTCCTCGACTATCTCGGCTACGGAACGACGCTCGGGACCTGGTACCACGGCGGCGCGGCGCCGATCGAAGTGGCGTGCGTCGTCGATCAGCCCGCGGGACTCGAAGTGGACGAGCACAGCATCACCGTCGCTCGCTACGAGTACGGCTTGTCCCGCTTCGAGACGCGTTGGGGAACGTTCAGCGACCCCTGGACGCACCAACCGCAGCCGAAGTGCGGCTTCGTGATCTGCGGTACCGACGGAACGATCAGCAGCTACGACTACGAATCGACGATCCGAGTCCAGACGCGCGACTGCCCAGAAGGACAAGACCTGCCGGTGGACGCGATCGCGAACCCGCGGCAAAATCCCATCCAGTACGTGGTCGATTGTCTCGAGCGCGACGTTCCCATCGAAGGTCCGCTCTCGCCGGAAACCTGTCGCGTCGGCCAACAGATCGTCGATGCCGCCGCGTTGAGCGCCGAGCGAAAGGAAGTCGTTCGACTCGGTGCGTAATCGAAGACCGACCGGTCGACGGCACCGACCCAAAGCAGTGAGGCCAGACGATTGAGTTTTCTCCGCCGCTCCGTTCCCGCTGCGCAGCTCTACGGCGAGATCTGCCAGCAGCTCGAAACGCTTCCACTCCGCCACGACCCGGCGAGCGAAGTGAGTGAGACTTACTCGCGGCTCGAAGGCATCTCGGACGAGGAGCTACTCGGCGCGAACATCGCCCGCCGCGACATGGTTCAGGCGGTGCGCTCGGGCCTACTCCTTCGCGCCGATCTCACCGACGAATCGCACACGATTTCGCAGAGCATCTCCGCCAGCGAGGGAAGCTACTGGCACGGGATCATGCACCGCCGCGAGCCCGATTATTCGAACGCGAAGTACTGGTTCCGTCGCGTAGGCGAGCATCCGCTCTTTACCGAGCTCGCGTCCTCGGAGCGCGTCCGCGAGCTCGACGAGAGCTCTGGCGGTCGCCTTCTTTCCGGGTCGCGCTGGGATCCGTACCACTTTGTCGACCTCTGCGAGGAGTGCGAGAGAAGTGAGGGGTCCGAGCTCAGATCTTCGCTCGAGGAGGCGCAGGCGATCGAGATCGATCTGCTCCTCGAATTCTGCTTCGCGCGGGCGATCGCGTGACTCTCCCGCGCGACCGAAACCCGCCCGAGCGGCGCCGAGCCGGTCCCGCGGCCTTGCTCGCGGCGGCGACGATCGTCCTAGCCGCTCTGACCTCGTCCTGCCGGAAGATGGAGCTCCGGCGTGCGATGACGATCGTCCAGACGCGGTTTACCGCGCTTTCGGAAGCGCAGGAGCGCGGGCTGCGCGAGCCGGCGAACTTCGAGATTCGAGAGCTGGGGCGCAGTCTCGAGCGAGCCCTCCTCGACGAGCGGATTATCCGCGCGAACGCCTTCGCCGACGAGACCGAGTTCCAATCACTCCTCGCCGAGACGGTCGACGCGGTCCGGTCCATACAGCACCGCGCGAAGGCGTTCGACGCGGCGGAACTCTGGGACGCGCGGAGTGAGATCTCCTACTCGTGCCAGAACTGCCACGATCGATACCGCGGGCACTGATCCGCGGAGCGTATCGGGACTTCCCCGCGCGGAAAACTCCGGTGGAGAAGCCCGTTCCGTACGCTAGCGCCGCGCGATCGCGAGCTCAACCGTAGCTCGATCGAACGACGCACCCGAGCCGAGCGCCTCCCGTACTCGACTCCTGCGCCGCGTCCACGAGGAGCGAAACCCCTCAGCGGTCGCGCCGTCGAGAGACGCGGAGGGGGCCGAGTTTCGCACTCACGATCCGCGCCTTCGACGCCGAGGCACGGCCGAACGTGAGCTTATCGGCCGGCGGCTTTGCCGCCGCGGAGAACGAGTTCTACTCTTCTCCAGTAACTACGGCATTCTCGCTTCGCCGTGTCCCCGCTTGCCCACGGAGCAGTGTGAAACGTGTCATCGCAATCCAGCGGAAAGATCCTCAACGTGCCGGGAGTCGACGCGGGCTCCGCGTCCGGCTCATCGCCTGGCGGTGCGACATCGACCGGAGGGGCCGCGACTGGCGGTACGGCCGGTGGCGGCGCACAAGAGAAGAAGCCAGTGCCCTGCCTCGAAGAGGTGAAGACGTTCGTCCAGAACGTCGTCGTCGCGGAGAAAAATCTCCAGCTGTACCCGCCCTTCTCGAAGATCGTCAGGCTCTCCGCGGAGAAGCTTCACGACTCGCTCGAGGCGTTCAACGAAGCGTCTTCGACACCGCTTCAGCTTTGGGTGAGCCAGAAAGACTTCCTCTACGAGGACGCCGTCGTCTACCACGAGGAACACACCGGGAAGAGTCTCGCGTACCGCCTCTACACCGACGGCATTCGCTCGATCACGTTCAATGAGGAGACGACGGCCGAAGAGCTGAACGACTTCGTTCTCTGCTTCCGGGAGCTCCGGAACTGCGGCGACGACGAGAACGACTTCGGTACCGTCTTCTGGGAAAAAGACTCCACCCACATTCAGCTCCAGATCGTCGACGACACGGATATCACGGCGGACGACGAGATTCCGGACGTCCCGAAATCCGGCCTCTTGTCGATGGGCTTCCAGCTCGAGCGCCTCGACATCAGCCACGAGGAAGAGGAGCGACTCAAGGCCGAGCTCAGCGAACGGCTGCAGACCGACGAGGGCGACGCGACCTTCGAGCTCTCGGCTGAGGAAGCCGAGCGCATCGACGAGCTCGCGAAAAAGGAGGAGGAGTACTTCCCCGTCTACGACTTCGTCGACGTTCTCATCGAGCTGATGGTAAAGAACGGGGATCCGGAGGCGTTTAACGAGTCCGCGAAGATGATCCGGGCGATCGCCTTCGCCCTCGTCGAGAACCTCGACTTTCATCACGCCGCGGGCCTCCTTCGCAAGCTGTCGACTGAAGCGCACCCCGGCCTCACCGCCGATCACAAGCGACAGATCCGCGAAATGATCGGCAGCTTCTGCGATCGCCAGACGCTCGAGATCCTCAGCTCCTACCTGAAAGAACACGCCCACCTGAGCCCGGACCACGGGATCTTTCTCTTCCTCCGGGTCTTCGATCGGAACGCGGTGAAGTCGTTCTGCCAGTTCCTCGAACATCGAGCGCACCACGAGGCGATGACGAACGTGCTCCTCGAAATCGGCCGCGACTCCGGCCGCGTGTTCGCGCAGCTCCTCGACAGCCCGAGCCCGGAGATCGCCCAAGGTGTCTTGAGAATCGTCGCACAGATCGAGGACGAAAAGCGGCCACAGCGCATCGCGTCGGCGCTCAAGCATCCCGACGAGAAGGTTCGCCACTACGCGGCGAAGCTGATCCTCGAGCTCGACGATGAGGACGCTGCGTCCCATCTGCTCGCGCTTCTCGACGAGGATCAAAAGCAGCTCCTTCACTTCGGCCTTCAATTCTTCGCCCAGGCCGAGTGTCCGGAGGCGTACTCGCGACTTCTCGCGTTGAGTGAATCTAAGCGGTTCTTCACGCTCGACAAGTCCCGCCAGACGCTGTGCTTCAAAGCGCTCCTCAAGTCGGATTCGAATCGCGCGCTCGAGTACCTCACGACGAAGCTGCTGAAGGGCGTCCTTACATTCGGCGCTAAGGCCCGAAGGCGTAAGGCTGCCGCGCTGCTCGCTCTCTCGGCGAGCAGCGACGACCGATCGATCAAGACGCTTCAGCGCTTCGCCGCGAAGGAGCGAAGCGCACTCTCCTCGACAGCCAAGCACGCGCTCCGCCTGATGGTCACCGAAGCCGACACCGACTGCGCCACGACCGAGAAGGAGGCCGCGCATGTCTGACGAAGCCAGCATCTCACTCGCGAAAGTCCTCAATACGGGAGTGCGAAAGCACGGAAAGACGATCCTCACGAATCTCTCCGTCGCGCTCAAGGTGACGAAGCTCTACGACCCTTCGCACCAGAACGTCCGCAATGCGCTGAATGAGCTCCTCGAGCTCCTCCAGGGCTTCCTCCGCGTCCAGGGGCACGTCAACCTCACACGCATCGACGATTTTCTCTTCCTCAATGACGTTCGCATCCAGGTCGACGCCGGCGGATACGAAATCTACTGTCACATCGTCGAGCTCTTCAAGGAACGCGAGATCGGCGAGATCAGCTTCGCGACCGGTCTCACGGCGACGGAGCTCGAAAAACTCGTCCTCATGCTGAACGAGTCCCCGCCGGAGTGCGATCAGCCCTGGGACGAGTTTTGCGAGATCCTCTCCCGTCACACTCTGCCGAACGTTTGCTTCTCGAAGCACGAAAAGCGCTTCGATCACTACGACGAGGACGTCCAAGACGACCGCGTGACGATCATCCAGACGTTCTTCAAGGCGATCGCGACGACCGGGAAGGCATTCAAATCCGTCGAGTCGGGACGTCGGATCAACCTGAAGTCGATCAAGACGGCCGTCCACGCCATGGTCGATCTGACGCTGAACGCCGAGCACCTTCTCCTGGGGCTGACGAACGTTCGCGATCACGGCACGCCCGGTGCGAACCACGCCGTCAACGTCGCCGTGCTCTCGATCGCCACCGGGGCTCGCCTCGGTCTCTCGAAGCGCATCCTCGGTGACCTCGGAATCGCAGCGCTGCTCCACGATCTCGGCAAGGTCGGCTTCGAAGACGATCTGCGCGCAA
Source organism: Planctomycetota bacterium (assembly GCA_965223845.1). GTDB lineage: Bacteria > Planctomycetota > UBA8108 > UBA8108 > SXIK01 > CBDCXR01. Next base: position 3,685,743 of record CBDCXR010000004.1, read on the forward strand.
GCCGCCTCGACACTCTCGAGGGGGACCGATTCGAGGAGTACTTCAGCCACGTCTACACCGGGACCGAGCATCTGCTCCGGCAGAGCATGGTCCACCAGATCGTGAAATCGATGAACGTGGCCTTTCTCCATCACTACCGCTACGACCGGACCGGCTATCCCCAGCTCATGAGCGCGAAGGAGCAGAATCTCTTCACGCGTATCGTGAGCATCGCGGACCACTACGACAACCGACTCACCGCGGGTCGCTTCGGCGGCGATCCGGACACGCCGGAGGTCGTGCTCCGCGACCTCCTCGGCCGCGGCGGCACGGAGTTCGACCCGCTCGTCGTGAAGGCGTTCGTCAACCTGATGGGCCTCTATCCCGTCGGCTGCATGGTGCGCCTCGACACGAACGAGGTCGCCACCGTCGTCGCTCCGCCGTCCCATCCTCGCTACCTCGACCGCCCCACCGTTCGCCTCGTTTGTGACGAGCTCGGCCAGTCGGGAGACTCCGTCTACAACCTGATGGACCGCGACGCGGCCGGGAACTTCCGGCGCTCGATCCTGAAGCTCTACCAGCAGGAAGAGGTTCAGCTCGAGCTCGACGAGTACCTCGCCGTGATTTGATCGACGAGGTTCCCGGCCGCCGCCGGGCAGAAAGCGCGACCATGACCGAAGGGATTCTGAACGAGCGATTCCGCATCACGCGGGAGTTGGGTCAAGGCGGAATGGGCAAGGTCTACCTGGTCGAGGACCAGGGGCGCGACGGCCAGCTCATGGCGCTGAAGACGATGCTCTCGAAGGACGTCGACGAGACCTTCCTCGAGGCGTTTCGGCTAGAGTTCGCCGAGCTCGCGAAGCTGCGGCACCGAAACGTCGCGGCCGCGTACGACTTCGGAAAGATCGCCAGCACGGGCGAGCACTTCTTCACGACGGAGTTCATCGACGGCGTCGATCTGATGCGCGGCACGCGCGGCGTCAGCTTCGATCTCCTTCTCGACGTCACCGCGCAGCTTCTCAAGGGGCTCGATTTTCTTCACCGCAGCGGCCTACTTCACAACGACCTCAAGCCCGCGAACGTGCTCCTCGGAAACGGCGAAGAGCGACGAGGCCGCGGCCGCGGAAATCTCAGCCGCCTCGAATCGACGGTCTACGGACGGGCGGGCGAGGTGAAGATCATCGACTTCGGCCTCGTCAGCGGAATGAATCTCGCGTGGGAGCGACCGCGTGGTACGCCCCGGTACATGTCACCGGAGCGCATCCTCTGCCATCCCGCGGACGGGCGCGCCGATCTCTATTCTCTCGGCTGCATGCTTTTTCTCCTCGCCGCTCGCCAGCCGCCGTTCCAAGAGAAGGACACGCGCGAGCTCCTCAAGCAGCATCTGCACTGCCCGCCGCCGCTTCTAAGCGCCGCGCAGCCGTCAATTCCTCAGGGGTATGCTCACTTCGTCGCGCGTCTTCTCGAGAAGAAGCCGGAAGACCGGTTTCCCGACTCCGCCGCCGCGCTCAAGAGCCTCGAAGCAGCATTCGGCCAGAGTGCGCCGGTCGAAGTTCGCGCCGCCCGACCGGAAATCGAGGTCGGAGCGCTCTTCGCCCGCGGCGAGGAGCTCGAGAAGCTCGAAGCGCGCCTGGCTGAAGTCTTCTCGTTGCGCGGCGCATGTCGATGCGTTCGCGTAACCGGTCGCGCCGGAGTGGGGAAGTCTCGTCTCGTCGAAGAGATCAAGGGCAAGATCCAGGTTCGGAGCGGCGCGTTCGTCGAGGTGGCGGGAAGCGCGGTCGAGCGCCATCTGGGCCCACTTCTCGACGCCGTAGTCGCAGGGCTCCGGATGTGCGGCGCAGAAGATGTCGACGCGAGCGTCGAGCAGGCGATCGGGACGCTCGACACTCGCCGTCCCGGCGCCGAGATCGCCGACGGCCTCGAGCGGTTGCTTCTCCACCACGCGCGCCAGCGGCCGTTGATTCTTCATCTCGACGACTTTCAGAACGCCTCGAAGACGGTCCGTCTCTTCGCGGTGGGTCTAGCGAACGCGGTCCTCGACCTCGATCGCGACACCGCGGCAGACCAGTCGCTCCCGCGACTTCTCCTCGTCGTGTCGCGCCGCTCGGAGTGCGACGGCGCCGACCTCGAGCTCGAGGGAGTCGACACGATCTCCCTCTCTCCGTTCGAGTCGGACGATGCCCGTCAATTCGTTTGCCGCGCGTTCGGTCAAGACGATATCCCCACCCGCGTTCTCGACGCTCTCGTCTCCGCGTCGAGCGGGAACGCTCGATTCCTTCTCGAGCTCTCGCGCACGCTCGTCGAAAACGGCCACGTCTCGACTACCGGTACCAGCTGGGCGTTTCCCGACTCGCTCGAAACCGTGCCGCTCCCGCGGTCGATCCGCGACTCGATGGACCACCGCATCGGCCTCCTCGGAAACGACGCGCGGTCCGTTCTCGAATGGCTCGGCGCCGCGAGCGCGCCGCTCGGGCTCGTCGGCCTCCGACACTGCACCCAATTCGAGGAGCGGAAGATCGAACTCGTCGTCGACAAGCTCGTCCAGGCGGGATTCGTCTCGGCGGTCGACGAGGACGACACGACGTTCTACGAGATCGCCTATCCGGATCTCCGGGCGGGCCTCGTCGATGGCGTCGATGAGAAGCGCCGCGCGTTTCTTCACCAGAGACTCGGGCAGGCCGCGGAGTCGATTGGAGCGGTCCTCGTGCGATCACCCGGCGAGCGCGCCGAGTTCCTCGCGCACCACTGGCTCGCCTCGGGAAACCATCCCGCGTTTCTCCGCTTCGCGCCGGAAGCCGCGGCTCACCTCCACCGGGGGGGGAACTTCGCGAAGGCGGTCGCGTACCACCAGCGGATCGCGGAATCACTCCCCGATGAAGCCGCCGCGAAGAAGATTCAGAGCTTCGTCAAGCTCTCGGAGATGCACGAGTTCCTGTGGAAGCTCGAAGCGAGCGAAGCCGATCTCGGCGTCGTCCTCACGCTCGGAAAGGAGCTCCTTCGCCCGAGCGACAAACACGCGCTCCGGCGACGACTCCTCCAGCTCGCTCTCGGCCGCAACGATCTCGCGGTCGCGCGGAAGTATCTTCGCGCCGTGAAGAAGGGCTTGACGGACGATCAACCGCCGCTCGAACGACTCGCGATTCGCGCACCCGAAGCCTGGGTGCGTTGGCTTCAGGGTGATTCGGCACGCGCGCGCGAAGGCCTCGAGATCGCGCGCGATCTCCTCGCTGCGTGCGCACCGACGAACCCGAAGGAGAAAGGGCTCGCGATCTCGGGCAGGAACTGGATCGCCAGCCTCCACCACCAGTGGTGGGATCTCGAAGAGGCGGAGTCTCTTCACCGCGAGAATTTGGCCGCGCTCGAAGGTCTCGACATGGCCCAGGCGGAGGCCTCGTGCCTCTGCTCGCTCGGCGGTGTGCTCCTCGACCAAAGTCGCCCCGGAGACGCCGTGGAGGCACTCGAGAGCGCCCTCGCCACCGCGAAGTCGATCGGCGACCGGCGCACGCTCTGTCGCACTCGCGAACGGCTCGGGGAGTATCACTTTCTCTACGGGAAGCTGAAGACCGCGCTGCAGGTGACGCAGGTCGGTCTCGAGGACGCCGAGTCGATCGGCCATGCGGTCGCTTCAGCGAGTCTGCTGCGCTTGCTCGGCCGGATCCACGGTCGCGCCGGGCAGATCGACGAAGCAGTGAGCGTGCTCAAGCGAGCGGCCGCGCTCCATCGCGGGCACAATGATTGCCACGGAGCTCCGTTCACGCGTCTCGAGCTCGCGCGCGCTCACCTCTTCGCGGAGGCGTTCGATCTCGCGAAGTCGCACGCCGACCAAGCTCTCGAGGTCGCGCAGAAGCACGGGCTCCGCTGGATCCTCGTTCGCCACGCGTCACTTTCGCTCGAAATCGAGCTCCGGCAGACCGGCCGCATCGCGCCCGACGGTTTCCACGACCTGAACTCACTTCTCGGAGATGCTCCGCCGGCGCGCGAGCGGATCGCCGCCGTTCTTCTTCGCGCACGCAGCGCACTCGGCGCCGGTGAAGGGATCGTCGCGCACGAGGCGATCGAATCGATCGAAACGGATCTCGAGAAGCACGGAACGTCGGAGCAAAAGATGCGCGCCGAATTCATCCGTGCCGCGGCCGACCTCCTCGGCGGCGACTACAACCGAACCGTGCCCCAGATCCGTCGTGTGAAGAAGCACGCGACGGACGCGGTTTTCCCGAGCATCGCGGACGATTGCGCGCAGCTGATTCTCGCCCTGCGGGAAGATCCTCAAGTGTCGCCGACCGTTCTCGCGGCGAAGACGCGATCGAGCTCGATGAGCGGGGCGGCGTCGGGGAGTGCCGGGAGCGCCTCGAAGAAAACGAGCCGAATGTCGACGCGTCCCCCACTCGACGCGACGCGGCGAACCTAGAGCCCGAGGTTTGCCCGGGAGAGCGATGCGGCGGTGTACGAGCCCGCGCGGGGCCTGCACGCATCTAGAGAATCGAACCCGTCCCCGGGATCGTCACTCCCCGATGAGGAAGGGGTTCGATCGTCGCTCGGCTCCGATCGTCGTCGGCGGTCCGTGCCCCGCGTAAACGCGGGTTTCGTCCGGGTAGACGAGGAGGCGCTCGCGAATCGATCGCATCAGCGTCGGTCCGTCTCCACCCGGGAGATCCGTCCGTCCGATGGAACCGGCGAAGAGAGTATCGCCGACGATCAACACGCCGCCGATATCGAAGCTGACTCCTCCCGGCGAGTGGCCCGGCGTTTCGAACACGCGAATCTCGATCGGTTCTTTGCCGAACGAGAACACATCGCCCTCGGTGAGAGGCGCGTCGACCGCCGGAACCGGCGGCGGGGAGACGCCGAACATCGCCGCCTGCAGGGGAAGCTGCTCGAGGAGCTCATTTTCGCGCTCGTGGAGGTGGAACGGGGCGCCGGTGGCGTCTTTGATCGCCGCGACCGCTCCGACGTGATCGAGATGCGCGTGGGTGTTGAGGATCCAACGAACGTTCCAGCCGCGATTCGAAATCATCTCGAGGAGACGCGGTGCCTCGTCACCAGGGTCGATGGCGACCGCCTCGTTCGACGCTTCGTCGACGACGAAGTAGCTGTTTTCGGCGAAGAGTCCGACGGTCTCGCTGATGATTTCCATCGCAGTTCACTCACAAGTTGACTCGATCCCCGCCGGACCACACGGCGACGCGGGCGCGTGGGGGTCGAGCGCCGCGCTGGGTCTGCATTCAGAATGATCGTCATTGTCAGGATGCGACGCGCGCGGTACAACGGCCGACTCGATGTTCCTCGCGTGGAGTTCGATCGTCTCCGCGTGGGAGCGAACGAAAGGAACGCGAGGAGAGAGCGCCGTGGACGAGCCCGCACGCAAGAAGAGTCGACTCCACTGGTGGATTCTCCTCGGGATGGTATCGGGCGCGGCTCTCGGCTCGGCGGTGTACTTCGTCGAGCGACCTAGCGCGGAGCGCGCCGTTCTCCGCGATGCTCTCCTCGAGCGGCAGGCCGTCGACGATCTGCGCGCCGCGCGAGGCCTGCCGCAGAACGCAGAGTTCGTCCCCGACGCCGACGAGCTCGCCGCCAAGATCGCGGAGATCGACGCGGCGGAGCGCGCCGCGGTTCTCGAACGAGCACGCGGCCTCCTCGGTCCGAATGCGACCGAGGACGAACTCGCCGCGCAGGCCGACGATCTCCGCGCCGACGCTCTCGACGCCGTCGCACCCGCTCTCCGCGACGAAATCCTCGGCGCGGAATCCGGTGCATTCGATGCGCAGCTGCGGGCGTCGGTCGAGACGACCGCCCCCTACCGAGCGTTTCACGGGCTCGCGCGAATTTTCCTCAATCTCCTCAAAATGATCGTGATCCCGCTCGTTTTCTTCTCCCTCACGAGCGGCATCCTCGGCATGGGCGATACCGGACGACTCGGACGCATCGGGATCAAGACCTTCCTTCTCTACACGTTCACGAGTTTCGTTGCCATTCTGACGGGCCTCGCCGTCGTCAACGTGATTCAGCCGGGCGCCGGGCTCGCCGTCCCCCTTCCGCCCGAAGCGACGAAAGGTGCGCACGAGGTCCCCGATTCGTTTTGGGATGTCCTCGTGAACATGGTGCCCCCGAACGTGTTCGCCTCGGCATCGAATTTCGACCTGCTCGGCGTCATCGTCTTCACGATCTTCTTCGGCGCGGTGCTCCTCTCCATCGGCCCCGAGCAGCGCGCTCCGCTGACGAGCGTGGTCGAGGTCGGCGCCGAGGTGATGACTCGAATGACGAAGGCGATCCTCGCGCTCGCGCCCGTCGGCATCGGAGCGCTGATCGCCCGCCTCATCTCGACGACCGGCCCCGGGGTGTTCCTCGAGATGATCTGGTACATCGTGACGGTCCTCACCGCGCTCGGAATTCACGTCTTCGTCACGCTTCCGCTTCTCATCCTCCTCGTCACGAGGAGGAACCCCTACCGCTATCTCCGAACGATGAGTCCCGCGATTCTCACCGCATTCTCGACGGCGAGCTCGAGCGGGACACTCGGCGTGACGATGGAGCGTGCCGAAAAAGGCGCGGGGATTTCGAACCGCGTCGCGAGCTTCGTCCTTCCGCTCGGGGCGACCATCAACATGGACGGCACTGCACTCTACGAAATCGTGAGTGTTCTCTTCATCGCGCAGATTCACGAGGGGGTCGATCCAGGCTTCGTGCTCACGTTTCAGCAGCAGCTCCTGATCGTTTTCCTCGGACTCACCGTGAGCGTCGGCGCCGCCGGGATCCCACACGCGGGCCTAGTGATGATGGTGATCATCCTGAATGCGGTCGGACTTCCGGTCGAGTACACGGCGGTGATCTGGAGCGTCGACCGCGTCCTCGACATGTGCCGGACCGCGACTAACGTCGCGAGCGACTCGTCGATCGCTCTCGTCATCGCACACACGGAAGACGAAGTCGCCGACCCGCCGTCGGCCGCATAGTCCGGCGCGGATGAGCTTCCGAGAGCCGCTCAGTCTCCGAGGTGCGCCTTCACGTGACTCGCGATGCGTTCGCCGTGCTCGCGGCTGTTCTCGATGAAGATGCTCCCCGTATCGCGACCGCCGATGACCACTCCCGCGCAGTAGAGCCCGGGAACGTTCGTCTCCATCGTCTCGGGGTCGAGCCGCGGCCGACTCTCCGCCCCCACGAGCTCGACCCCCGCCCGCTCGAGGAGCCCGAAGTCCGCGTGGTAGCCGGTGAGGGCGAGGACGAAATCATTCTCGATCGCGAATGCGCGTCCGCTCGACTCGAGATGGACTCGCTCCTCCTCGATGCGGACGACGCGCGTCTCGAAGTGAGCGCGGATGCTCCCCTCGCGGATGCGGTTGTCGATATCCGGTCGAACCCAGTACTTGATCCCGCGCTTCAGCTCGGTGCCTCGATGAACGAGCGTCACGTCCGCCGCCCCGTTCCGGTAGAGCTCGAGGGCGGCTTCGACCGCCGAGTTGCCGCCGCCGATGACGAGGACTCGCTGACCGTAGTACGGTAGCGGCCCGCGGTAGTAGTGAGTGACCTTCGGAAGCTCTTCCCCTTCTACGTGCAAACGATTGGGGAAGTCGAAGAATCCGGTCGCGAGAACGACGCTCCGCACGCGGTAGCGCGACTTCGTCGTCACGACGACGAACCTTGCGGCATCGGGATCGTCTCCGGCCGAAGGAGGGGCGCGCTCGATCGCGTTGACCTTTTCGTAGAGGCGCATGGGGAGCGCGTGGTGCTCCGCGACTCGCCGGTAGTAGCGGATGAGCTCGGGACCGGTCGGCTTCGCCCCCGAGCAGACGAGCGGCACGTCCGCGATTTCGAGGAGTTCGGGAGTCGAGAACCAAACGAGATTCGGCGGGTAGTGACAGAGGGCGTCCGCGACCGTGCCCTTGTCGATCAGCAGCGTGGACAGTCCGGCGCGTTGGGCCGCGACTCCGCACGAGATTCCGATCGGGCCGGCGCCGACGACGAGGAGATCGATGGGTTCGCGAATGGTGTTCATCTCGCTACAGACGGTCGCAGGCCGCTCGAGAGGTGGGGAGTTTCGTGCGAACGCTCGCGCGAATCCGGGGCACAAGGATAGCAAGTTCCCGCCGCGAATCGACGCGAAAGCACGCTCGCGCGCAGACGGCGTCGCACCCGGACGCAGTAGAATTTGGGGCCAAGTTCGCTAAACTATCCGCCCTTTCCGAGGGCCCGGTTGAGATTTGAGCGAGTATGGACAAAGGAACGGTTTCGAACTGCATCTCCGCCGCGATACTCGGCCTGTCGTTCTTCCTCCCGGAAGGGGCGGCCCGCGCCGTCATTCTCTCCGCCGGTCTCTTCGCCCTCAGCGGCGGAGTGACCAACTGGCTCGCGGTGAAGATGCTCTTCGATCGCATCCCGGGCCTCGTCGGAAGCGGGATCATCCCCGCCCGTTTTCGCGAAATCCGCGCGGAGATCAAGGATCTCATCGTCACTCACTTCTTCAGTGAAAAGGATCTCCGAGAGTTCTTCGAGACGAACGCGAAGGACGTCGAGTGGAGCCGCTACCTCAAGAAGCGAGAAGGCGCGAACCCAGCCGCCGATCTCGTCATGGAACAGTGGCAGAAGCTGACCTCCGCCGACGTGATGCAGCCACTCATCGATGCCCAGATCGACAAGCTGACGCAGTCTTCGATCGGCGGGATGCTTCTCATGGTAGGACTCGACAACGTTCGCCCCGCGGTGAATCAGTTCGTGACGTCCTTCGTCGGATCGATGCAGGAAAAGGTCGTCGCGGCGGCGAAGGACGTCGGCGGAAAGACCCTGCCGCTCGAACTCGATCACGACCGCATAATCGCGGACCTGCAAGTGCAGGTCGAGCCGCTGCTCGAGCAGAAGCTCCAGCAACTTCACGCCGAAGACGTGAAGAAGATGATGGAGGATGTGATGCGGAAGCACCTCGGCTGGCTCATCGTGTGGGGAAACGTCTTCGGCGGATTGATCGGCGTCGCGGCGCACTTCCTTCAGCGAGCGGCGTGAAGAGCCTGAGGTGGCGAGCAGGACGCGGAGGCCAGGGTGGAACAGTTCTCGATTGCCGTGGGCCAGTGGGCCGTCGATGACGATGTATCGGTGAATCTCCGCCGCGCGGCTGCCTTTCTCCGAACCGCAGCGGATCGCGGTGCGCAGCTTTGCGTCCTGCCGGAGATGTTTCAAACGCCGTACGAAATGGCGCGTATCGCACGTTCCGCCGAGCCGGCGAGCGGGCGGAGCATCACCCACGTTCGTGAGCTCGCGCGTGAGCTCGGTCTCTTCGTCGTCGCCGGATCGATCGCCGAAGAGAGCGTCGATGCGGGAGAGCGCAAGCTCTACAACACCGCGTTCGTCATCGACGACCGTGGCGAGATCTTGGGGCACCATCGGAAGATCCATCTCTTCGACGTCGATCTCGCGAGCGTGAAGGTGAAGGAATCCTCCGTCCTCTCTCCCGGTCGATCGCCGCTCGTCGTCGAGCTACCGTTCGCGCGACTCGGCGTCGCCGTCTGTTACGACGCGCGCTTCCCCGAGGTGTTCGCGCACTTCGAGCGCCGCGGTGTCGAGGTCGCAGCGATCCCCGCGGCGTTCTCGGAGACGACCGGCGCCGCGCATTGGCATGTTCTCCTGCGCTCACGGGCGATCGACTACCAGATTTTCCTCGCCGCCGCCTGCCCCGCGCCGCAGGCCGGCGCCGCGTACGTCGCATACGGTCATTCGCTCGTCGCCGGTCCGTGGGGAAACGTCTTGGCGGAGGCCGGCGTCGGCGAGGAGACGATCACCGCGGTACTCGACCCCGAAGAGCTCGCCCGAGTCCGACGCGAGCTCCCGCTCCGGCGCCATCGACGCCGGGACCTCTACGCGAAGTGGAGCGACTAGGGCGCGCGAGAGAGATTCGCGCATCGGCTCATCACCCGAACTTCACGCAAGGAGCTGGAGTCCACGGCCCGCCGAGAGAGATCGTCGCGGAGATCGGGTTGACTCGCCGCGCGCTTTTCGCGATGAAGGCACTCTTTCGTGCTCCGTGCGAACGCGTCGCTCGCGAACCTCGCGCGACCCCGTGGCGGACGGGTGGTGTCCGCAGCATCTTCCTCACCGTCGCCGATATCGCGGAAGAAACTCCGAGGAGCTGCCGCCGTGGCGCCCGAACGATTCGAACGAGCCGACGCCCTCCGCGAGAACCTTCAGGCTCTCTTCGGCCTCGGTACGCCCTCGCCCGAGGATCTAAGCGCGATCCTCGCCAAAGTCGTACCCGAGGACGTCGCGGCGATCCTCGAGGACTTTCCGACCGACGACAAGATCCGAATCTTTCGCGCGCTTCCGACTGACGAATCCCGCGGCGTCGTCATCGAGGAGACCGATCAGGAGAGTCACGACCAGCTCCTGGAAGAAATATCGAGCCGCGAGCGCATCGCAGTGCTCGGCGAAATGCCCGTCGACGATCTCGTCGACCATCTCGAGGAAATCCCGGCGGAGGAGCGGGCGCAGGTGCTCGCGAACCTCGAGCCCGAGGAAGCCCGTGACGTCGAAGAGTTGGCGCAGTTCGCTCCCGATTCGGCCGGCGGATTGATGACGACGGAGTTTCTCGCCGTGGCGTCGACGTCGACCAGCCAGGAAGCACTCCAGCAGGTCCAGGGCAACCTCGACGCCGAGACGATTTCTTATGTGTACGCGATCGAGGGCGACCAGGCTCTCCAAGGCGTGGTGTCCATCCGCGACCTCCTCCGTGCGAAGCCACGCACTCCGATCGCGGACTACATGGTGACGGATCTGATCACCGTCGATCTCGACACCGACCAGGAAGAGGTCGCACGCGTCGCGAACACGTACAACCTGCACGTCGTTCCGGTGGTCGACGGCAACCGGCGCCTCCGCGGGATCGTCACCGCCGACGATATCCTCGATGCCGTCGAGGAGGAGCACTCCGAAGACATGCTCCGAATGGCCGGTACGGTCGCGGTTCACCCGTATCACGAGTCGATCGTCGCCGGCGCGCTCAAGCGCCTGCCGTTTCTGTTCGTGACGATGACGGGTGGCGTGACGGTCATGGGCCTCGTCCATTTCTTCGAGGGACGACTTCCGGAGCGCGTCGCGCTCTGGGCGGTCGCGGCGCTCCCCCTCGTGTGCGCGCTCGCAGGGAACGTAGCGATCGTCGCGTCGACGGTGATGGTTCGCGGCCTCGCGACCGGAGAGATCAATCAACTGCGAGCGTGGAAAGCGCTCAGCCAGGAAACTTCGATCGGACTCGTGGTCGGAATCGTGCTCGCCGGAGCGGCCGCTACGGCGGTGCTGCTTCTTCCGATGAGCTCGCTCGCCGTCGGCGCGAATAGCTCTCGGATGTTTCTGTCCGTCGCGCTCGGTCTACTTTGCTCGATTCTTTGGGCCTCGTTCGTCGGGGCCATGGTTCCCGTCTTGTGCCGAATGAGCGGGCGCATCGACCCCGCGATCGCCTCGGGCCCGTTCGTCACTATGCTGTGCGATCTCTCCGCGTCGTTTATCTTCCTGTGGCTCGTGATTCAGATGAACTGAAGGTCCGATGACGAACGATCGGAGCGACGTCGAGCGTCCGCCGATCGTCGGCGTCGACATCGGCGGTACGAACGTGCGGGCGGGAGTCTTCCACTCGGACGGGCGCCTTCTCGGCTCGCTCGAGAGCCGCCCGACGCAGGCCGACCGCGCGGCGGAGACGACGTTTACGGCCATCGCGCTCGCGATCGAGCGCGCCATGAAAGGCGCGCGCGATCTCACGGACGTCCCGATCGGCGGCATCGGAATCGGCAGCACCGGCCCGCTCGACCCCGTTCGCGGCATCTACCACGAGCCGGAGACGCTGCCGTCGATGTTCGGATTCCCGCTCGTGCCTCGTCTCAGCGAGCGATTCGCTCTCCCGGTACGGATCACGAACGACGGCAACGCCTTCGCCCTCGCAGAGGCGACGTTCGGCGCGGCGCGCGGAGCGTCTACGGTCGTCGGCATCACGCTCGGAACCGGCTGCGGGTGCGGGATCGTCGTCGACGGTCGCATCCACGAAGGCGCGACGGCGAACGCCGGAGAGCTCTTTCGCGCCCCCCTCCGCGGTCGCAATTTCGACGAATGGCTCTCGGGGCGCGGGCTCGAGCTCACGTTTGATCGGGAGCGCGGACTCGCCGCACCGGAAATCAGCCGTCGAGCGCGCGACGGCGACCGCGCCGCGCTCGCGGCGTTCGAGCGCTTCGGAGAAGTCGTGGGCGAAGGGCTCGGGATCGTCGCCGCCGTCGTCGACCCGAACGTCTTCGTCCTCGGCGGCTCGGTGAGTACCGCAATCGACCACTTCCGCCCGAGCATGGAGCGCCGCTTTCGCGACTGCGTCGCCACCGCCGTCGCCGAGTCGGTCCGCTTCGCCGCTTCCCAGCTCGGCGAGGAGTCGGGCGCTCTCGGAGGCGCCGCGCTCTTCGCCCTCGACGGCAGCGCCCGAACAGAGCACGAAGCAGACGAATGAGCACTCGAGACCGTTCGGATGTACGCGCAGCATCGCCGGCGCGGTTTGAGTATCTTGATGGCGACCGGCGTTGGTCTCTCGCCCGCCATCCGGACGCGAGTGGACGAGCACTGATCGGAGCCGACGTCGAGGCAAGGTGAGATCCGACCCGAAACCGGGAGCCCGGCCGTCCATGTGGGAGCGCACCATCGCCGTCGCAGGGGTCGTTGCCCTCGCGGCCGGCGCGATTCTTCTTTTTCTTCAGCGGCAAGAGCTCACGCAGCTCGACTCACGGGTCGAAGGCATCGAAAGGGCGTCGCGCGAAGAATGGCCGAAGCTCGAACCGCGCCTCGCGTCGCTTGCGGAAGAAACGCGCGCGATCCGACTCGCGATCGATGGAATCGCTACGGCAGCGGCGGCCGCGCGTACCGCCGAGACTGCGCAGCACGCCGCGAACGCAGAGCGGTGGGCAGCGATCGAGCGCGCCCTCGACGCCTCGAGTGACGACGACGCACTCGCGAGCGTGAACGAGCGACTGGCTGCTCTCGGCGGGAAGGTCGGCGCGGCAGTCGAGTTCGAGCGGAAGATCGCGAGCGAGCTCGAATCGCTCCGGACCGATGCGGCGAACGTTCGAGACGCGATCCTCAAGCTCGACGAGCGCCTCGCGGGAGCGCTCACGAAGGCCGAGCTGACTTCGGGGCTCGAGGGAGAGCGGGCAGCCTTATCGGAAGTCTTGGCGAAGAAGGTGGGAGAGACCCTCGCCGAGAGCGTGCCAAACGAGACGAACTCCGACCTCGCCGCCCTCACGGAGCGAATCGCCCGCGGGGAGAGCGAGCTCGCGACCCTCAGCGAGCGCATTCGGATCCTCGGCGAGATGCTCTTAGTTTCGCGCGAAGCGCCACAACGGGACCCGGCTCCCGCCCCGCTCCTCCCCGGGTCCGTGACGGGGACGGTCGCCGCGGTCAGCGCGGACGACGGGACGATCGTCGTCTCCTTGACCAAGGGGGGCGATACCCTTCGCGCGGGGCACCGACTCACGATCGAGACGGACGACGGCGGCGCCGCGATCGCGACCGTAGTCCGCGTTTCTCCCGATGGCCGACTGGCGGCGCTCGAGATCGAGGGCGCGACCTTGGAATCGGCGGACATCTCGCGCGGAAACCGCGCCTCAACGCTGCAAAAAGAGCCGCAGTAGGCACTTACGCACACCGCCGCGTGCACACAAGTTCAGCAGATTGTAGTTGACGCGCCCGCGAAGTGCGTGTTAAAAAAGCTCCAGATCCTAAGGGATCGCATCAACAAGCCCACAACTGCCCCGGAGGTCGGCGATGCGCTTGCGCAAACGCCGGCCTCTTTTTTTGTTTGTCGGATTCTCGTTCCGCTGCGGGCCGCGCCGGCCGTCTCCCCGAGCCGCCGGCACCGTTCCGATCAAGCCTCCACGCCACAGCAGCGCTTGAACTTTCGCCCGCTGCCGCAGGGGCACGGCTCGTTCCGTCCGACCTTTGGCACTCGCCCGGGCCGCGTTGCTCGCGGCGGCCGCGCCGGCTTTCGTCCGATAACGAACGCCGGCACGAGCACGAGAAACGGAACGATCTTGTCGAACGCGACGCTGTAGATCTGCACGGCGTACCCGATCGCGCGGACCGTGCCCTCGGACGTGAACCCCATCCCCGCCTCGTTATAGAGAGCGGCGACCTGCCCGTAGACCGCGATCGCGAAGAAACCGATGTGAGTGAGCGCGAGCGCACCGGCTCCCACGAGAACGGCCCACCACGCGCGGCGCCACCCTCGCTTCGGAAGGAGGCTGAGCGCCCAGAAGAAAAGGATCGCGTTCCAGTGAACCTCGTGAACCGGGATCCGCTGATAGGGAAAGGGTTCGCCGTTCTGCTGAACGAGACCGGTATCGACGAAGAACGCGCCGTCGCGCTCGCGGACGATCTCCTCCGGCGGGACAGCCGCCACCCAAGAAAGTACGACCGCCCCGCGGCCGGCGACAAAGGCGCTGTACCCGCCGCGCACTCCGTACCAGAGCGCGATCGCGAGGAAGAGCGCGATCACGACCCGAACGAGAAACCGAACGTCAGGCGTCGGCAGCCACGCCTTCGGTCGAGACGGCCCCTTCGGGCGGGACGGGGGCGGATCGGGCCGCCCAGAGGTACCAGAAGACTGCGGTGACGACAATGGTCACTCCCTGCCACACGTAGTGGTGCGCTTCGTCGAAGAGCGATGGATAGGCGTCTCCGACCAGCATCAGCGTCACCATCCGCACTTGATTGAGAACGAAGAGGAGAGCGGCTCCGCACCCGAGGCCGACGACCTTAGCGCGCACCGAGGCCGGAAAAGCGAGGACGGCCGCGAGCAGGATCAAGAAGACGTAGAGGCCCGTGCAGCCGATGACGACCTCCGCGGTAAACATACCGACGGTGAGGAACGCACCGTTTCGAGTGACGGCGATGCCGATGAGGTCGAGAATTCCGTGCGTCGTCGCCGCGGCCAGATCGATCATCGGCTGCTCGCAAACGGCGCGGAATCCCGGGAGGACGGAGATCCCCATGATCAGCCCGAGCAAGACCAGGACCCGAATCGAGAATCCGGTGCTGGTATCGGCCCAGGCTAGACCCCAGAGTTTCTTGAGCATGGGATGCCCGGTCTCGCGGAGAACACGCTGGTGACGAGGTATCGGTCGCGCGCCGTCTACGCCCCGCGCGCGACGGCCGAACAAGACCGATGAGACCGGTTGACTCCCCGGAGTGTCAAGGTAGGCGGCCAAAGGGGAGTTTTTTTCGCAAGATTGCGGGCCAACCCTCGACGTATGTTCGAGGGGCCGGAACTCGTACTGCGCGAACCGAAACCGAACGGCGGCCCTAGAATCTAGTCCGGGAGCGGAGGAACTCTATCATGTCCCAGCGTACGGTCGCGGCGACGGTCGCCGGAGTCTTCGTAGTGACGGCCGTCGTGTTTCTCGTCGTCGGCGATCGTCTCGGCAGTCAACGTTCCGGCGAAACCTACCGGGGTGAGGTCGGTCGCATCGAAGAACGGCTCGCGGAATCCGAGAAGAGCGTGATGCAGCTGAGCCGCGCGATCGAGGATCGCGACGCGCGCTTCGTGGCGGAGCTCGAGCGCATCAGCGCGCAAATGAAAGAACTCGCCAACGCGAGGCCGACGCCGCGTGACGAAGAGATCGCCGCTTCCGCCGCGAGTTCGAGTGCCGAAACCGAACTGTCAGGCGACGAGTTCGACCTCGCGTCCGCGCTCGACGAAATCCTCGCCGCCGAGAACGACCAGGCGGCGCAGGCGCAGTGGGAACGGATCAAGAAGGCCGGCTTGCTCGATCGAGCGATCGCGGAGCTCGAAGCGCTCGCGGACGAGAATCCGGACGACCCGGAGAACCATCTCGACGTCGGAAAAGCCTGCCTCCAAAAACTCTTTACCGTGAGCGACCTCGAGAAGGGAAAGTGGGCGATGAAGGCCGACGGGGCGTTCAACCGCGCGCTCGAGCTCGACGAAAACCACTGGGAGTCGCGCTTTCAGAAGGCGGTCGCACTGTCCTTCTGGCCCCCGGTCTTCGGCAAGCAGGCCGAGGCGATCGAGAACTTCGAGACGCTCGCTACGCAGCAAGAGGCGGACGAGCCTCGCCCCGAGTACGAGCAGACCTACGTCTTCCTCGGCAATCTTTATCAGCAGCAGGGGAACGAGGAGAAAGCGAAGGCGACGTGGTCCCGCGGCCTCGAGAGATTCCCCGAGAGTCGAGAGCTCGCGCAGCGGACTCAGGCTACGTCCGAACCGTGATTGCGCGCGAAGTCGATCGCCTCGCTCACGGCGTCGTTTTGGGGAGCAAGTTGATCATGCGCATCTCGCCGCCGTTTTGCTGTGCGAGCGAGAAGATGAATCGCCGGTCCATCCCCCAAAACCCAAGGGTGTGGATCCGCACGCGGTGACGCGCGTTCAGCCCGCGGATGAAGCTGAGGAGATCGAGCTGACGGGCCCCCGAAAGAACATCGCCCTTGTGGTTCGTGGGCGAGCCGTCCGTGATGAAATAGATCTCGGTGAACGCAGGCGGCTTCGGCTTTCGCACCCGCCGGACTTTCTTCGGGTCGGGCGATTCTTCCGCCTGGAATGCCGTTCGAAACGCCAGGTCTACTCGTGTTTGCCCGTGCGCTTCGAGGGACTCGATCCACCTCTTCGTCTCGGGAGAGATTTCCCCGCGCGGCCGAGTCTTCGCCTTGAGCTTGTGACTCTTCGTGAGACTCGCCTCGATCGCCGCGCCGCGGCTGAACGGCAGGATGTTGTAGTGAACGCCCGGTTTCAGCATCGAGATGAAGCGAACGGCTTCCTTCTTGAGTGCGGCCATCCGATCGATCTGATGCGTGTTCTGCTTCATGCTCCCCGAGATGTCGACGATGATCAGAAAGCGAGATGACTTCATCTCGATGCCGAACAGGTCCGCCTGCTTGCGCACGACCCGTGTACCACGCTCCGCGAGTCCCGGGCCTCCCTTCACCTTGCGGAAGTCGAACTGCTGCTGCGTTCGATCCTCGCTGAAATAGAGCGCCCAGAACTTCAGCCAGTCTTCGAACCAGACGTGCTGTACCTCGCCCGTCCACTTCTGCAGGATCGATGTGATGTGAAACCACAGACGAAGCTGTGACGGACTGGCGTCGTGGTCGGCCGGGACGACCGACCCCTTCGCCTCGCCTTTCACGCGCACCTCGAGTCGCGCGAGGAAATGGACGAGCTCGGTGACAAACGGTGCGAGCACGACGTAGGGATCGGCTTCGAACGCGATGTCGTAGACCGCATCGACGGCATCGAGAACACCGTAGATCGTCGCTTCTTCCGCCGGGCGACCGAAGAGTCGAACGGCTTTCTTGATGTCGACGGGATCGGCAGCCATCGGCTTCACCCACGACACCTCGCGCTGGAGGATCGCGAGGACGAGTTCGACCACGTCGGCCTTGTTGTCGGTCGAGCGGACGAGCTTGGCGAGATAGGTGCCGACGACCATCCGCTGAATCGTCGCCGGGTTCCGCGAGGACAAGCGCCGCGGCCAGAGGCTCTTCACGTAGCGAAAGAAGTCTTTGTGCTCAGCGGGCGGAAGCTGTCCGATCGCCTCCCCGAATCTCCGTTCGAGTACGCCGTAGAGTACGTGATGGATCTCCGGCTCGTACTGATCGAGGAGCGGAAGGAGAGTAGCGAGTCTCCGAGAGAGGCGCGGTCGACGCGGAGCGGGATCGAGAGCTCGGTCGATCATCTTGCCCAGACGATCGATCGCCGCCTGGCGCTCGGGCGCCTCTGGGGGAAGGGTCGCGACGATCGTACGGATCCCGTCGATCGCGCTCAGGATCTCTTTGTGGAGAGCGCTCCAACTGCTCGCGGCGGCGGGGGTGCTGAACGAACTCGCGACAACGAGCGCGACGAGGGGCATCGCGCGTGAGGCGGGGCGGGGGAAGAGCATGCGAAAGAGCTCCGGGGAGGAGGGTACTACGAAATCCCCAGTAGCCTAACGCGGCGGCCGAGCCGGCGCATGCTCCGAGTCGAGAGTACGTTCGGCGCGAATCGAGAACGGGCGAACGAGAATCTCTACCGATCGCCGTCGACGATCGCGCCGGGACCCTTCCCCGCCGTCTTCTCGTAGTATCCGTCGCCGCGCTTCACGTACTGCGTGAACCCCTTCCGATCGAGGTTCTGTGGACTGAGCGTCGTCTTCGGTGAGCCGCCGTACTGAAAGGACGACAGAATCTGACGACACGGATTCCCGCATTCGGGGCAGCTCTCGAGTGGCGCGTCGCCGACCTTCTGCAGCATCTCGAATCCCCCGAGGCAAAAGGGGCAAGTGTCGGCTTCGGGTTCGTATTCGTAGATGGGCATGTTCTCGTGCGTCGGTTTCCGCCGGTGCCGTTTCCTACGCGCACGTCGCGCGCTCCCGCGCCCCGTACGGCTCCCGCGCTTCGCGGGCCCGAAGCGGCGCCGGATACTCGCAAGCTCGCCTGGGCAGGATGAAGAGGAGCGATGAGACTCTGTCGGGAGCGGGAAACGAGTGTTCTCGACGACTCCTTACTCGGACGGCCGCCGGTCTCCCCTGAACCCGGGCGGGACTGATGGGAGTATGGGAACCAAATCGGCCTCGGTCAACTCGCGCACACCTTCGCACCCCGATCTCCCGTCGCGCGCGGACACCCGCGACGGCCCGTCGAGCGCTCCACGCGGTCGATTCCGACCGCAGCCGAGGCAGGCCCGGTGCTACAATGGACGTTTACTTTTTGGGTACCGGATAGGGTTGTCGGCGAGCGGGGATGGTCGCCCTCGGACGCGGCGAATCGCCGCCGTTCCAAATCCTTTCGCACGAGGGCTCGCGAACACGCGACACCGGGAGACACAGACGGATGAAGAGTGCTTGGACGAGCGCCGCGATTCTCCTTGGATTCGCAGCCCCTTCGATCGCGATGGCGCAGGTACGAATCGCGGAGATCATGTACAACCCCGCGCAAGGCGAGGTGCTCGAGTACATCGAGATCGAGAACGCCGGTGAGACGCCGGCGGCGATCGGTGGCTGGGCGTTCACGAACGGCGTCGCGTTTACGTTTCCCGAAGGACTCACTCTCGACGCAGGTGCGATCGTCGTCGTGCCCGCGTCGCGGGACGATTTCATTGCGGCGTATCCGGACGTTCCGGGCGAGATCGTTCTCGAAGGCTACGAGGGACGCCTCGCAAACGGCGGCGAACGAGTCACCCTCTCGAACGCCGAGGGAACGATCGAAGACACGCTTCGCTACGACGACAACCCACCCTGGGACTTCCTCGCGGACGGATTCGGTGCGTCGCTCGAGCGACTGTGCTTCGACAGCGCCGCGGACGCGCCCGAAAACTGGCGCGCAACCGAGGTCCCCGCCGACCCCGAGGTCACTTTCGGCGGAACCCCTGGTCGATCTCGCGCCGAGGAAATCTGCCCTCCCGTGTTCGCAGCGAAGCCGCGCGTGTTCTTCTCGGAAATCCACTATCACGCAGTGCTCGAGGAATCGCTCGAAGACGCCCACGAGTTCCTCGAGGTCCACAACGCCGGCGACGTGCCGGTCGACCTTGCCGGCTGGCGCATCGCGGCCGGAGTCGAGTTTTCGTTTCCGGACGGCGCGACACTCGCCGCCGGCGCGTACGCTGTGATTGCGAAAGACCCCGAAAAGCTCGCGGCCGTCGAAGGCTTCGAGCACCTCGCCGACGCGCCGCTCTTCGGCCCGTACGAGCGCACGCTCGACAACGGCGGCGAAAAGATCGCGCTCGTCAGCGCAGCGGGTCAGGGCATCGATTCCGTCAACTACGACGACGAAGCGCCGTGGCCCGTCGGGGCCGACGCACTCGGTGCGGGGGCGTCGTGGCTCCGCGAAGAGCTTCTCCCGCTCGAGTCGCATCGTCACAAAGGTCACTCTCTCGAGCGTGTGAGCTTCGACGTCCCGTCGGGAGTCGTCGCGAACTGGGCGCCGTCGCCGCTCGATGGCATGACGCCCGGCCGCGCGAACGCGTCCGCGCGCACCGAGCTTCTGCCGATCGTCGACGATATCGATCTCGTCGTCGTCGGCTCGGAGGATCGTTTTATCCGCGCAAACGAAGTGGTACGCGTCGAGGTCGAATTCGCCCCGAGAGCCCCGAGCGCAGCGGTGCTCGACTACTTCGTCGAAGACGTCGCGGCGGACGACGAGAGGGTGAACGAAGTTCCGCTCGTCGTCGACGGCGAGCGGTGGGTCGCGGAGATTCCGGGCCATCTCGACAACACGATCATCCGCTACCGCGTGCGCGCCGATACCGGCGGCGGCCTCGAGCTCGTCTCGCCGCGTCCGACGGATCCGAACGGGTGGTACGCATACTTCGTCATGCCGGTGATCGAGACCGAAACGCGTACGTATCACGTGTTCATCTCGCCCGCGAACTGGACGCAGCTCAATCGCAACATCTCACCGCACTCGCGCGTCTCGGGGTGCGCGCTCAATCCTCGGTGGAACGCGCGCGAGCGTGCGATCGTCGTTCAGGGGCGACAGGTGTCCGACGCGCTCGTTCGCTACCAGGGGAGCCGCTGGAACCGAGGGAACGGACCGCAAATCTCCTGGCGACACCCCGGTCCGTCCGGCGGAGTGCGAGCTCTCAGTTGGCGCGTCCAGGTCCCGCGGTACGCGGAGATCGACGGTCGCGGGGTGATGGTCTTCAACAAACTCACGCAAGGATGCCCCGGGCACAACGCGGGCGTCGGATACCGCCTCTTTGCGGCCGCCGATATTCCTTCGCCGCGAACGCGCTACGCGAGGCTCCACATCAACGGCGGGTACTACCATTACGCGATGGAGTACGAGCGCCCCGGCGAAGAAATGATACGCCGGCACAACCGCGAGATGGCCGAGAAGTATCCCGACCGCCCCGACGAGGACGTCGGGCACCTCTTCAAGTCGGTCGGCTGCACCTGTGACGAAGGACCGTACGGCTGGGGCGACTGGCGCAGACTGGGCGTGTTCTGCCAGCATCCGCGCGAGGTCCGCTACGCTGCGACCTACGATCGAAAGACGCACGGCTGGGCGGACAACGCCGAGCTCATCGAGCTCATCGAAGGCATGCACCGAGCTCGCGCCGAGGGAATCGATGCGATGCGCGACTTCATCCTCGCGAACTTCGACTTCGAGCTCCTCATGGACTACATCGCGATCATCAACTACTCGGTGCCCTTCGACGACATGTTTCAGAATCACTTCATCTACCAGCGCACGAGCGACGGAAAGTGGCTGTTGATGCCCTGGGACCTCGATCGCAACTTCGGTGAGTGGCAGGGCGCGAACTCGTCGTTTCTCATGGGAAGGCAGGGCGATCCATCCAACCGCTCAGGCTGGTGGCACCGTCTGAAGGACACCTTCCTCCGCGCGTTCGAGGACGAGTACCACGAGCGGCTTCTCTTCCTGAACAATACGATCCTCCACCCCGACCGCATCGCCGAGCTCGTCGCACAGGTCACCGCGGAGGCGAGTCAGGAAGAGGCCAATCAATCACCGGCTCGCCTTCAGTGCGGGACCTTCGCGAGTCGAGCGGCGACATTCAACTCGTTTGCGATCACGCGCCACAACTTGATCAATTCGCGCCTCGCCGGAGTCGACGTCGAGGCGGGACGCGACCAAACCGTGTTCGTCGGCGAGACGGTGCAGTTCGATGCGTCGGAGTCGGAGCCGGCGCCGGGACCCGAAATCGATTACACCTGGTCGAATGGCATGGTCGGCGCGACGCCGACTTTCGTCTTCGAGGAGGCGGGAACGTACGAGATCGAGCTCACGATCACGAAGGGGAACATTCCGTTCACAGACTCCGTGACGATCGAGGTCCTCGCCGTTCCGCCGACGGCGTTCGCGGAACGCGACGCATCGGTCGTCATCGAAGGCGAGAGCTACTTCCAGATTCTCCGTCGCGATCGCGAGGACACGTGGTGGGTCGACTCGACGGAGGTCGAAGGGTTCTCCGGGAACGGCTACGTTCACGCGTTCGAGGAGCGCCGGAGAACATTTTCCTCCGGGTACTCGACGACCGCACCCGAGCTTCGCTACGCGATCGAGTTCACGACTGCGGGAACGTATTTCGTCTGGGTCCGCGGATTCGTGCCGAGCACGCGCACCGATACGGTCAACCTGAACCTCGGCGGAGTCGAGCGCAGCTCGCGCGCGGCCACCGACTTCGAGGTCGACGAGGAAAACTACATCTGGTCGGGGATCGATCGTGACGAGAATCCGCAGACCGTAGTCGTCGCGGAACCCGGTCTCGAGATGCTGTCCATATGGATACGAGAGAGCGGGTTCAGTCTCGACAAGGTCGTCCTCACGCAGGACGAGACCTTCGTGCCGGAAGGATTAGGCCCCGACGAATCGCAGCAGGTGCCGACGGGAGGAGAAGCAGCTACGTTCGTTCGCGGTGACGTGAATGCGGACGAGAGGATCAACGTCACCGACGCGATCGCGATTCTGCTCCACCTCTTCGCCGGCAAAGGGAGCGTCGCCTGCGCCGATCACGGCGACATCGACGACGATGGCTCGCTCGCGATCAACGACGCGATTCGGCTGCTCACCTACCTCTTTCAGCGCGGAGCGCCACCCGCCGCGCCGTTCCCGAACCCGGGTCTCGATCCGACGGCCGACGCGAACGATTGCGGCGATCGTTAGGCAGGCGCGGGGCCGCGACATGGATCGATGGCGCTGAATTCGGTACTTTGAGTGCGGAGGAAGCGACATGAACCCATCCGCCAAAACGAAGGTGAGCGCGACGGAGAGCCGCCCCACCGAAACGCCCGTGACCCGTTCGATCCGCGTCAAGGCGATCGACCACGTGACGATCGTGGTGAGCGATCTCGAACGAAGTCGCAGTTTTTACTGCGATCTCCTCGGGATGCGCGAGATCGAACGGCCGGGGTTTCAGTTCCCGGGCCTCTGGTTCGAGGCCGATGGCACTCAGGTCCACCTGATCCTAGAATTCGACGGCTCGGCGACTCCCGGGTACGCGAACGAGACGGAGAAGACGATGAAGGGCGTCCTCCACCACTTCGCGTTTGAGGTCGACGACGCGGCGAAGGCCGCTGAGACGCTTCGAAATCACGGCGTCCGCATCAATGGCGGGCCGGTGCCGCGACCGGACGGCCCGACGCAAGTCTGGTTTTACGATCCGGACGGGCACGTGATCGAGGTGTTCGATCGGCGGTGCTCGGCTCGGGGGTGAGGGTTGATGCGGTCGGTGATTCTTGAAGAAGTGTTCACCACGAAGGGCACGTGCCTCAGGGTCGCTGATTGAGCGACCAGTCGTAGGCCAGATACCGCACGCGGACGCGATTCGACTCGAGGAACTTCCGGTCTTCGTCGCTCGC
This sequence comes from Planctomycetota bacterium, assembly GCA_965223845.1. Classification (GTDB taxonomy): domain Bacteria; phylum Planctomycetota; class UBA8108; order UBA8108; family SXIK01; genus CBDCXR01. Next base: position 3,709,031 of record CBDCXR010000004.1, read on the forward strand.
GTACCGCCGCACGAACGCGAGGACGCCCCGGTCGTTCCCGCCGAAGTCTTCCTCGAACCAGTCGAAGATCTTTGAGACGTACATCGTCTTCCTGCTGCGATCGAGGTAGTTCTTTCGCTTCCCCTTGAGGTCCTTCCCGCTCTGCACCCAGCGCCGCGTCTCTTCGTCGAGTTGCTTCGAGAGGATCGGGGCTTCGTACGCCTCGGGGCGAAGCCGGGGGCAACTGCTCGCGCCGCAGACGAGCGCGGCGTGGACTCGCGGGTCCTTGTATTTCTTCCGGAGGATTTGGTGCTCGATTTCGTCGAGCGATCGGACCTTACCCGCGACCCGGTAGGTTTCTTCCGTGAAGATGTTCTTCCCGAACAGCACCGCGTGCGGCACTTCCTTCGGTAGATCGTGCGCGATGAGAGTCCGCACGCAAATTGCGTTGTAGGCGTTGATCCAAAACGCCACCCGCTCGTCGCGCGAGCTCAAGCTGCGGAGGTCCGTGCCCGCGATCTGACGCAGGTACGCGTCGAGCTGCGAGCGAGTCTCTCGTCTGAGCTTTCGGTAGTCGATCCAGCCTTCGGGGGTCACGTGCTCACGCAAGACGCGCGTCCAGAGCTCGTGCTGGGCTTTGAAGGTCTCCTTCTTCGCCGGCCCGTCTTTGTCCTTTGTTTTCGAATCCGATTCTTCCGTGCCCCTCTTCTCGTCGGAGGCAGCTGGTGGAGAGCGCCGCGCGTCCGACGGATCGCCGGCCTGCTCAGCAGGAATCGGTCCGCGCTCCGCGACGACGGCGAGCGCGAGGAAGAGCGCGGCGACGGGCGAGCAGAAACTGTTCAGGTGGTTCAGCATGGCGTCGGCTCAAGGCGTTGCGGGGTTCGAGATTCAGCGACCCTCGACTCTCCAACGATCGACGCAACCGCGCCAGTTCCTTGAAACGAGGCTGCGGTGAACCGGCGCTTCCGAGCGCTCGGCCCCGCCTTGGGCAAGCAAACGGGCCGAGGGACGCGCGACGCCTCCCTCGGCCCGTTCTCTATCTAACCCGGCTCTCTATCTAGCGACGCGCCGGGCGCCGTCCGCAGCTACCCGAAGTGGAGCGGCTCAACCCGCCTTCGATGGCTCGTCGACGTCGAATCCGGCTTCCTTCTCTTTCGCCTGGATCTGGTCGAGCGGGAGAGCTCCGTCGAGCGCATCCTTCTTCTCGGTGACGTTCTCGCCGTCCTCGAAGAGCTCCGCGTTCTTCGCGGTCCATTCCTGATAACACTCGGGGAGCTCGGACTCCGGCCAGATCGCGTTGATCGGACACTCGGGCACGCACAGCTCGCAGTCGATGCAGGTATCCGGATCGATCACCAGCATCGCCGGCTCCTCGATCTCGTAGAAGCAATCGACAGGACAAACCGTACAGCAGTCCGTGTAACGGCAATCGACGCAGCGACCGGTGACTACGTGAGGCATGTTGGCTCCCCTCCGCGGGGCGTGCTGGTGTGTTTAAGTCCGGGCTAAGAATCGGGTTGGCTCCCGCGCAACCCACGTTTCCTATACCACTTCGGCCAGAGGGCGACAAGGGGCTTCCACCTGCCGAGAGCGACCGCGTTATCGGTCGAGTTGAGCCGTACATTCGCGCTCGAAAGAATCGTCGCGATCTCGTCTCGACGGGCTCAGAGTTCGGGTGCGTCCACGTCGACGAACGCCTCCTCGATCATTCCGAGCTCGGCCGGACCCAGGCGGATCTCCGCCGCGCGAGCGTTCTCGCGCGCCTGCGCTTCACTCCGCGCGCCGACTAGCGCCGCGGTGATTCCGGGCTGCGCGAGCACCCAGGCGACCGCGAGGTTCGCGAGCGAGGTGCCGAAGTCCGACGCGATCGGAGCGATGCGCTCGAGCGCGCGCGCGACGCGCGCCCGGACGTCCGCCTGAAACCAAGGGTGCTTCGCGCGGTGGTCGGTGTCCGGAAACTCACGCGCGGCCTCGATCTTTCCCGTCAGGAGCCCCCGCGCCATCGGGCTGTAGCAGATCACCCCCACCGCGTTCTCGCGGCACCAGGGGAGGACGTTTTCCTCGATCCCCCGGTCGAGAAGATTGAACTGCGGCTGCGAGCTCGCGATTCCCGTTCGCTCGTGAGCGCGATCGAGGAGGTCGACCGAGAAATTGCTGACCCCGATCGCCCGGATCTTGCCTTCGTCTCGCAGGCGAACGAGCTCGTCGAGGGCGTCGTCGATTCCGTGCCGCGGATCGGGCCAGTGGATCTGGTAGAGATCGATCGAGTCGACTCCGAGCCGGCGGAGGCTGTTCTCGCACTCCTCGCGCACGCTAGCTGGCATTAGGTTGTAGTGGATGCGCGCTTCCTTCCCGCCGGGAATCGGATACTGCATCTTGAGCTCGCCGTCTTCGCGATCCCAGCGAAGCCCGCACTTCGTCGCGATGACGAGATCGTCGCGGCGTCCGGCGATCGCCCGGCCGACGATCTCCTCGCTGCGACCGAGACCGTACGCCGGCGCCGTGTCGATCGTCGTCACTCCGGCGTCGATGCTCGCCTGAATGGCTCGGATCGACTCGCTCTCGTCCTGGCCGCCCCACATGGTGCCGCCGATCGCCCACGCGCCGAGAACGACGCGCGATACTGCGATGTCACTCGTTCCGAGCTGAACGTTCTCCATCGGTATGTCGGATTCTTTCCGGGTGGGAAACTCGATCGACTCTTTCGCAGCGGAGAGCGTACCACGCGGTCACTGCGGCTGTCAGCGCGGGCCGATTCCGCGCGCTGAGCTGTGCGGCATTTCGACGCAGGGAGCGCCGCCGGCAGCGCTATTGACCCCCTCGCACGAAAATCGCAAACTACGGCCTCTCGTGGAGCGAGGCGGAGTCCGATCGGGCCCGGCTTGACCTCCTCGCGAGCGTGCCGAGCGTTCCGCTCGTCGCTTGCGTACTCAACCGACGCGACCTCAGAAGGAGACGCGAGTCTCATGAGTCAAGCCGCCGTCGTCCCCGCCGGCGTGGACCCTGCGCACCCGGGCAAGACCGAGACGCTCGGCGTCACGGATGGCAAGCTCGGGATGTGGATCTTCCTCGGCTCGGACGGCATGTCGTTCATGGGCCTCATCGCGGCGTACATCACGCTGCGGGCGGGAAATCTCGACACGTGGCCGGATCCGACGAAGCACCTCGCGATCGGCCTCACCACGATCAACACTTTCGTACTGATCGTGAGCAGCTACACGATGGTGCAGGCCTTCCTCGGTGCGCAGTCCGGGGACAAGAAGAAGCTCGCGCGCTATCTCCTCTTTACGATCATCGGCGGTTGTATCTTTCTCGGAATCCAGGTCTACGAGTACACGCATCAGATTCACATCGGATTCCATATCGCGGGGTTCACTCCCGAGTACATCGCCGCCAATCAGGCGTCCGAACTGTACGCCGATCCGAGCCTGTTGAGTCCGCTCTCCTCGCATGGGATGTTCACGTCGACGTTTTACGTGCTCACCTGCTTCCACGGGTGTCACGTTCTCTCCGGAGTGATCTACCTCACGGTCGTACTCATCGGCGTACTCCGGAATCGCTGGACGGTGAACCGCATCGAGATCGTCGGCCTCTACTGGCACTTCGTCGACCTCGTCTGGATCGTGATCTTCACGATCGTGTACCTGATCATTTAGGGACCCGAGCGGAGGAAGCGCGGAAGTGAGCGCCGAAGGAGAAAAGCATCCGCGGTACTGGCTGGTGATGGCCGCGCTGGCGGTCATGACCATCATCGAGGTCGTCGTCGCCTTGTACCAAGGGGATCGCGGTAGCACGCGATGGGTCGCCGTCATGGTATTCCTCGTCGTGCTCGCATTCGTCAAAGCGGGCTGCGTCGGCCTCTACTTCATGCACCTGATCTCGGAGAAGACGGCGTTCATCTGCATCGTCTGCTTCCCGCTGATCCTAGCCGTCGTCCTCGTCATCGGGCTCATTCCCGACATCGCGCTGGGCTGATCGATCGACGGCCGGACCGACGAGCCTGACTCGCGGATGGGCGCGGTCCCTCCACCCGAGCCCCCTCCCGGCCCACCGGACGACAAGACGCCCTACATTCTTTTCGCGTGGCTCCTCGTCTGTTTCATCGCGGGACTCGTGCTCCTCGGTCTGACCGCGTTCTTTCTTTGAGGCGAGTCAGTCGTCGCGGAAGGGAAACGTCCCCTTCGTGAAGAACTTCGGCGGGAAGAACCACACGAGCTCGCCGATCCCGCGGCCGGCATCGGCCCAGCTCGTGATCGGAAGGTCGATGCGCGCCATCGCTGCGGTCGGAAACCGGCAGACGCCCCCGCCGGTCAGCTGCCCGACGAGCTCGCTCGACGTCGGCTCGTGGCCGGCGACGAGGAGACTCTCGGACGCGTCGGGTTCCGCACGGACCTCGTTCAAGACGGCGAACGGCGTCGCTTCGTAGAGCGCGCGAGTCACGCGCACGGGCGCGTTCCATTCCCCCGCTGAAGCAGCCAGCTCGGCGGTCGTTCGCGCCCGCACGGCGGACGACGTGATCACGGAGCTCGGCACCTGATCGGCGAGCCGGAGCAGACGGCCGACGAGCTCCGCCGCGCGGACACCGCGCGGCGCGAGGGGGCGCTCGTGGTCGGATTCGGCGGTGTCCCAGTCGGACTTGCCGTGGCGGAGGATGATCAGGGTCTTCATTCGGGGGCTCACGCGAAACGGGTGGATCGGAGAGAATATTTCACACGAAGAGCGCGAAGGGAAGAATCGGAACTGGAGAGACCGGAAGAATTGGAATCGGAGAGAGTCTACGAGATGAGCCGCGGAAGATTCGACGAGTTCAGATTCGCCCGGCTTGGCGCAAATCGAACATCAGCATGCGAGAAAAGTTCTCGGCGATCAGCGAATGCCCGGATTCCCTACCCTCAACATCCATTTTTCTTCCCTTCGCGCTCTTCGCGCTCTTCGTGTTCAATACTCTCATCTGAAATCGGATACGCGATATGCCCCTCGCTGAGACCCTTCAAAAAATCGAAGCCGACATCCAAGCCGGAGACCTCGGCAAGGCGCGCGATCGACTGAACGGCCTCCTCAGCACCTACCCCGAGAAGATCGCGCTCCGGCGTAAGCTCGCCGAGATCCACCTCGATCTCCAGGATCCCTGCGCCGCTGGACGGTGGGCGTACCTCGTCCCCGACCGCTCGGCGGATCTCGACGCGGCGGTCGCCGTCTTTGAAGCCGCCTGCGGATCGCGCGCGGCCGAAATCGCGCGCCGGCTCAAGGTGCGCGCTCCGTTCGACCGCATCGACGAGCCGTACGCGCGTGAGCGGCTCTCCGAGCTCGCCGCCGAAGCACGAAGCACGGACCGCATCGACATCGCGAGCGGGAGACACGAGCCCTCGCGCACCGACACCTTCATCGCCTACGGCTGCATGCTCAGCCTCGCGGCGATTCTCGTCTTCGCGATGATCGGTGCCGTCAGCGCGTCTCGCTGGCTCTTCGGCGATCGCTGACGGTCGCGTTCAACCCCGCGAACGCGCTCGCTCGCGCAGCAGGTGCACGAAGTACGCCGCGGTCGCGACACCGCCGACACCGAGGATCGCAAGGAGCGGAAGGTCCTCCGGGCTCGGACTCCGGCGCCACTCGAAGAAGCGGTAGCCGCCGTAGCCGAACGAAAAGACGATCACCGTGAAGATGAGTACGTAGTGAGCCTTGAGGAGCACGCAAAACTCCGGTCGAGTGGGTGGATCAGCAACGGGCAGTCTATCGCGGAGCGCGCGAGACGCCAGACTCGCGTGGTCTTAGGTGGCAGCCGCTCCGGAGGCCCCGCGACTCGCCGCGAAATCGCTCAGCGAGGAAACGACGGAGCCGCGGAGAGCTCGCATTCTCCCCGCGGCTCCGCCCCATCAACGGGTCTTACCGCATTCAGACGCTCGTCGCGGAGTTGTCGACGTCGATCTTGTCCGGCGCCTCGTCCGGTTTGGCGGGTGCTTTCTGCGGAACCTTGGGTACGGGGCGGGCCCGTTCGAAGACACGCTTCACCCGTGCCTGGACGTCCTCCGGGAGCGTCTCGAGCTCGCTCTCGTCGATTCCGTCCGCGACGCGCTCGCCGTTCTTCTCGACCGTGATTCTCGTCACTCCGTTCTCGGTCTCGAGCTCGATATCGTAGCCGTCCTCGACGACTCGAACCGATGAGCGAGACGACCGCGAGAATCCCGGGTGAGAATCGAAGTTCCGGTCGAAGTCACGCAGCGCGCGCTCGATCTGATCGCGGAACTCGTCCTCGCCGAGAATGCCGTCGAGCCGCTTCCGGAGCTCCTCCGGCAGCTCGCCGTCCTTCCAACCCTTGGGCGGAATCTTGAACGGAAAGAGCTCCCCGTCGAGATGGAGGCGACCGCGGAACCCATCGAACGGCTTCCAAAAGAGATCGAGGTCGCCCCGCCGATCGCCGGGACGGGGGAGAAACTCCCGCCACGAACGGTTGCGCGGGGAGAATTGGAGCTCGTCGGGGAGAGCGTCGAGCGTCACGTTGATCTTCTTTCTCTCGCCCTTCTGGATCAGCTCGATCGCCACTTCATCGCCGGCGCGGCGATCCCGGATGGCGGTGACGAATCCGGCGCCGCCTCGAATCTCGTTTCCACCGACGCTCACGATCACGTCGTTCGCACGGATCCCAGCCGCGGCCGCCGCCGATCCCGCGCGCACGTCGCCGACGACGATCCCGACGCCGGGCTCGAGGTCGAGGTGATAGGCGAGGAGCGACGGGACTTCCCCGAATCCTACGCCGAGGAACGCTGGCCGCTCCGGGGGGGATGCCTTCTCGGATTCGCCCGATCGGCGCGGATCCGTGAGGATCGGAAAGTCATCGGGCCGCTCGCCGAGGGTCACTTCGATGGTGGAGGATTCACCGCTCCGTTCGATGCTGAGCGACAGCTTCTCCCCCGGCCTCGCCGAGCGGATCATCGACACGACTTCCCTCGGATCGGTAATCGTCGCGTCGCCGATCTTGCGAATGATGTCACCGACGCGGAGGCCGGCGCTTTCCGCAGGGGCTCCCTTCACCACCCGTCGAACAGAGACGCCCTTGGTCTCGCCGTCGTCGACTCCGGCCAGGAAGGCACCGAGGTACGCTCCCTCCGCCGCCGGGGAGGCGGAGGCAATCCACGCCGGCGACGAGACGACGATTCCGGCCGCGACGGCAAGGGTCAGCAGGTGTGCGAGTCTCATGGTTCAAAACTCCTCTGACGTCAAGAACGGCGGCGACGGCCCCGGCTCGACCTGCTGGACCCTCGAGCGACGGGCATCGCATCCGTATCGGTTGGCCCCGATTCGGGGCGCGGGAACTGCCGCCTCAGCCGGTGGACTGAATGGGCGAGCCAAGACAGCGGACAAAGAACGACATCGGGTCCTACGCGGCTGTCCCGTGAGGGTGATTGTCGCGCTTCAACCGGCCGTCGTTCCCCGTGCGGACCCGCGAGACCGAGCGGCGGGATCCGAAGCGGACGGCGTCCGATCGATGGACCGACGTCTCGGCGCCAGCTCTCCGGCGAGAGCTGCATCGAAACAACCGAGACGACCGACGAGACGCGGCGCGCGGGCGCGCGTTTCAGAAAAAAAACGGAAACCCGGGTTCGGGTCGGAAACCGCTCGGCGGAAGGACGTTTGCCGCGTCGACCGGTCGGAGCGATCTCAGCACTCGCCGGCCGTGGCCAGCCGTCGGAGGCGAGGGCGGAATCGGAACGCGCCGCTCGTCCGCGGGGCCGGATAGGGGGCGATTCGGGACTCGGTTGAAATGGTCGTAAGCGCATTCCGCGCTCAGTGATAGGGCCACGATTCGAGCCGAATGAACTGCGGCTCGACGCGCTCGAGCTCGAGCCGAATCGGAGGCCCGGTCGAGTTCTCCACCTCCGATCGGCCATCGCCGGCGCCGTCACCGCCCGACGTCGGCGTGAGATCGTAGGAAACCCACGCGCGATTCAGCCACACGCCGACCGGTCCGTCGGCACCGGGAAGAACGCGAATCTCATCGACGGAGATCGCACGGCGCGCTTCGGCCTCGGGATCGAGCGGATCACCTGCGCTCGAGCCGCCGGGCAAGAGATCGGACGCGGCGACCGCCGCACCGGTATTCGTCGAACGCGGATCGTCCCGTCCCTCACCGACAGGGTCGAGCACGCTCAGCCCGATGAGCGAGCAAACGACGACCGCCGCGGCCGCTAGGAGAAACGGGTTGGCTCCCGAGCGAAATCGCCACCACTCGGACTCGCGCCGACCGGCGCGAGCCGCCGTGACGATAGCGTCACCGAGCTCCGCGGGAGGAGCCCCGCCTTGAAGAATACCTCGAAGTCGCTCGGTGCGCGCGCGCTCCTCATCAAACCACTGTCGGCAATCACCGCATTCGGTGAGATGCGCATCGGCGCGCTCGACATCGGCGGACGCAGCTTCGTCGTCGACACGGGAAGAAAGAACGAGCTGCACTTCGTTACAGTCGGTGGCGGAATGATCTCGATCGTTAGGCATTGCAGCACTTGGCTCGTAGCAATTGACGGGCTCTGAAGATGCGGACTCGTACGGAGTTTTCGCTGATCCCGAGCAACTCGCTGATCTCCGAGTACGGAAGGTCCTGGGCATGGCGTAAGAGAAGCGGCTCGCGATAGAGAGGCGGGAGCGCCTCGATCTGCTCGAGAAGAGCCTCGGCCTCCTCTCTCTGCACGAGTCGTTCGTCCGGTTTCAATCCTGAGTCCTCCCCCTCCAGCTCGTCCGTGAAGACGACCTTGTCGCCGCGGCGGCGCTTTTTTCGGAAGTGATCGCGAAGCAGATTCTCCGCCGTGCGGTAAAGCCACGCAGAGAACCGCGCCGGATTGCGGAGTCGCGAAAAACCCCGGAGCGCTCGAAGAAGCGACTCCTGGCAGAGATCGTCGACGATCTCCGGGTCGCGGATTCGCCCGCGAAACCAGCCGCGGAGCCAGCCCACGTTGTCGTGGACGAGGGATTCGAGCGCGGCCTCGTCTATCCGGCCTCCACCCAGTCGGTCGCGATCGCTCGACGCCGGTGACGCGGAGCGCGGTTTGAACGTCCTTCCTCCCGGGGAACTCTCTGGGGTCATCCCCGACGCGCCGGAGAACGGGGCCGGCACGCTCAAGCTGTGAGTCGAGTTTTCCATTGCGTCCTTAGAGACGCGCTCGGGCTCCGGCTGTTTCGTGGGCGGCGTGGACATCATCGTAAATATTATCGGAAAAGGAACTTACGTCAATCGCCAGTGTGCTCGAGGGCCGAAATCATCCCCGGGGAATGACCCGACAAAGAGATAAGGGCCGTCTTGGCGCCCCGCTGAATCTCGGTCGGCCCCGCTGCGGTCGACGCCGTCCAAGTTCGCGACATCGCCCTTCCGCGCGCGAATTCGCCTAAGAGCCCGCCCCCACTCGACGACCTCACGATAGCGACGGTGACCTCGAGGAACGACATGACGGATCAGGATCTCCTGAGATCGTTCGCCGATCGGGCGGACGTGCAGTCTCTCGATCTGTTCATCCAGCGCTATCAAACTCCGCTCCTTCGCTTCGCGACCAAGTTCCTGGGCGATCGGGACGCGGCGTTCGATGTCGTGCAGGAGACGTTCCTTCAGGTCGCCGAGCGACCGGCAAAACTCTTCGGCGTCGAGAGCTGTCACAACTGGTTACTCCGCGTCGCGCGCAACATCGGAATCGATCACTTGCGCCGAAAGCGGACCCGGCGCGAGCACCAGTCGCGTGTCGCCGCTCACACGGCGGGTGTCCGCACCGGAGCCGACGAGAGCGACCGGCCCACCGCGGCGATCGAACGGAGTGAAATCCGCCGCGAAGTGCGCGCGGAAATCGATCGGCTCAAGCCGCGCTACCGAGAGCTTCTGCTCCTCAAGGTCGTCGAAGAAAAATCCTACAAGGAGATCGCAGAGATCACTGGACTCACGGCCACGAACGTCGGCTATCTGCTCCACAAGGCGATGAAGATCCTCACGGAGAGACTCCAACGCCGGCGGGAGGACCTCGAATGAACAGACGAACTCGGCGAGACGAGACCGCGGGCGGACGGACACGCCAGGGGGGAAGGGGCTCGCTCCGCCACTCGGAGTACCTCCTCACCGCTTACCTCTTCGGCGACATTTCGCGCGCCGGCCGCGCGGAGGTCGAGCGCGAGCTCGCATCTTCGGATGAGCTTCAAGCCGAGTACGAAGCTCTCGCCGCGACGCGCGACCTCGTCCGCGATGCGCTGCTCGCACCGGAAGAGTGTGAGGACGACGGATCGGCCGACGACGGGACCGGAGAATCCGCCGGGAAGGGCGATCCGCCATCGTTCGCCGCCGAGCGCTTTCAAGTTCTCGCGACTCAGCGCCGCGCGAAGCGGCGCCGTGCTCGCCAAGTCACGCTCGCGAGCGTCGCGAGTGTCGCCGCGACGATCGTCGTCGCGGGATTGCTCTTTCCGACCCTCCAGAGCGGGCGGGACGAGAGCTACCGCTATCTTCAGACGGAGCCGGCGGCGTCCACTCCCGCGACGGTCGCAAGCGCGGACGTCGACGAGTATCTAGTGGCACCGGCGAGAGCTGGCGGCAAGCCGGGAAAATCGAAACGGGCCCGCGGCGAGGGTGCCGTCGGGGTCAACCGCGCGACTGGCTTCCAGGCCGTCGCGGGATCGGACAATCGTGGACTCGGCGAAGTCGAGGACGTCGAGTTCTACGATGTCGAAACCCCCGCCATCTCGAATGTCTCACGCGCCGCGCCGAAGCTCCAAGAGTTCGACGAGAAAGGAATCGAGCTCGCCGCCGGCACGGAACTCTCCGGCGCGGTCGGCCTGCGCGAGTCGAAGAAGAACTCCGCGCCGGCGGACGGAGACCGGAACTCGCGAATCACCGCCGACGACGGCAAGCGATCGTCCGCCCGCGCGCCGCTGAGCCGAGAGCCTCGCCCCGACGCGAAAGACGACTGGTTCGAGCGCGAGGCCGACGACGCGGACGACGACTTCGCGGCTGGCGCCGCGAGCGACCTCAGCTACTACCGGCGCGATAGCGCGCCGGAATCGTCCGTGGCGCCGCCTCCTCCTACCGGGATTCACGTGCCCGTACAGAAACGCAAACGGGAGCAGCACGCTCCGTTGAAGGACGAGCTGGCCGGGGCGGATCAGCAAGGTCGGGCCGCAGGAGGCCAGCGAGGCCAAAGCACACTCGAGCTCGAGTCGCGGACGAGGACCACGGAGAAGGCGCCGGAACTGGAAGGCCGAGAGAGCGCCCGCCAGTACATGGTCGTCCGGCCCCCGCCGGACGAGGTTTCGGCCGAAGTTCCCCTCGGAACGGACTTCGACTCGCTCTCCAACAACCGCGTCGAGCGCGATCCCAACGAAGCGAGTTCCCGTTGGGGCACTCGCGGCGCCGGAGCCGGTCGTCGACTCGGCGGTGGTGAGGGCGGTGGCGGCGGCGTGCGGAACTTCTCGACGCCGCGTCAGGTCGAACGTTCTCTCGGCGGCGAAGCGCTCGTCGCCGACCTCGGGGTCACGAAGCAGGGCGCCGCCGAAGTCACGGACGAATCCGGTGTGGACGGCGGCGCCGCCGGGGCCAGGGTCGATCGGATCCGGGGGCGTGGCGTTGCCGAGCGAGAGCTCGAGCGTTTCGGGGTGGAGAAGCAGCTCGAAGAGCAGCTCCGGCAGGTTCCGAACGCACGAGACATCGCGCAGCTCAAAGAGCTCCGCGCGAAGAAGCCTGCGCTCCGGAGCGAGACGGAAGAAGATGTAACTCGGTTTGACGATCGCTTAGCGGCCACCAACGAGGAAAAGGCCGAAGCGGAGCCTTCGAAGGCGAATGACGGACTCTACGACTCGAGTCCGTCCTCCGGCGAAGCCCGCGCGAAAAACGACGCACTCGCGATTTCCGCCCAGAGCCGGGCCGGCGGACGCGAGGCGCCGGACGCGTCGACCCTCGTCGTTCGAGCGGCGGAGCTCGCAGACCTTCCCGAGCTCGGACGCCAGTTCACCGGTGTTCACGGTTCCTGGGCGTACCGGCCGATCGACGACGGGCGCCACCTGTGGCCGCGCTACGAAGGGAAGCGCTCTGCTGAGAGCGAACGCCTCCTCCGCGGCTTCCGCTACTACCGATCGCTCGACCAGCAGCTCACGTTCGGGAACTACGCCACGCAGCTCGAGGGCGGACGCGCGCTCGTCGTCCCCGCCCCGTCGATCGGCGACGAGGGTCTCGGGCGCGATGGCTTCCGCGTGCGCTACGGCGTGAACCCGTTCGTAGAAACAACTCGCGATCGCCAGTCCACCTTCTCGATGGACGTCGACACCGCGTCGTTTACGCGAGCTCGAGAGCGTCTTCGCGCCGGGACGCTTCCCGATCCTTCGACCGTTCGCGTCGAAGAGTTCGTCAACTACTTCCCGAGCGCTTGCGGCGGCGACAGTGAGCGTCCGTTCGCGATCTGCGTCTCGGGTGGACCAGCGCCGTTCGGCGAGGGCCTCGACCTCCTCCGCGTGACGATCAAGGCCCGCGAGCTCCGGCCCGACGAGCGACCGCGTGTCGTCCTCACGCTAGCGGTGGACACCTCGGGATCGATGCACTCGGAGCGAAGCTTCGATCTCGCTCGCACCGCGCTCGCATCGCTCGTCGAAGCGCTCGAACCGGACGATCAGATCGGAATCGTCGCCTACAACACGAGCGCCTACGTCGTTCTCCCGCACACACCGGTGCGCGAAGCGAAGCGCATCGCAGGAGCGCTCGACGCCCTCGTCCCGCGTGGCGGCACCAATCTCGAAAACGGTCTCAGCCTCGCCTACCGCCTCGCGGACGAGGTCCGGCGGCCGCGCGCGATCAACCGCGTCATTCTCTGCTCGGACGGAGTCTCGAACGTCGGCGCGCGCGAGCCGGAGGAAGTTCTCGCCAAGGTGAAAGTCTACGCAAAGCGCGGAATCTATCTCTCCGTCGTCGGTTTCGGCGGGAAGAAGTACAACGACCGCTTCCTCGAGCGCATCTCAGGCGAAGGGAACGGCAACTACTCGTACGTCTCCACCCCGGACGAAGCCGAGCAGGTCTTCGTCCGCGATCTGCCGGCGACGCTCCACGTGCTCGCCGAAGACGCGAAGATCCAGGTTGAGTTCGACGAAGACGTCGTCCGGCGCTATCGCCTTCTCGGCTACGAGAACCGCGACATCGCCGACCGGGATTTCCGCAATGACCGCGTCGACGCGGCGGAGGTTGGACCCGGGACGACGGTGACCGCGCTCTACGAAATCGAGCGTCGTCCGGGAGGTCACGGCGCGCTCGGTCGCGTTTTCATTCGCTACCGCGACGCCGCGACCCGTCAGATCGACGAGCAGTCGACGCCGCTTCCACCCGGCGTGCTCGCAGCGGCGGCGGGCGACATCGATCCGTCGCTTCTCTTCATCGCCTGCGCGGCGGAAACGGCAGAGCTGCTCCGACAGAGCTACTGGGCGCAGAACGGATCTTTCGCGGACGTCCTCCAAGTGCTCGGCGGGCTCGATGAATCCTTCCGGACCCGGAGGGAGTGGCACGAGCTCATCGAGCTCCTCGTCCTCGCGCACAACCTCACGGTGCGGGGCATCCTCAGCGAGGTCGGCCGATGATCCGGCGGCAAGTGGAACGGAGCGACCATCCCAGCGGCGTTCTGCGCCGCGTCGTTGTTCGTGACGCGTCCGTTACACACGACGACCGAATCTCGTTGTCTCATCCGATGAGGGCCGGACGCTCGTCCCGTACCGCGGCCGCGCACAGCGAATCGATCGCCGCACCGTCAAGCACTGCACCAGAACCACGAATCAAGATACACCGAGAGCGAACTCAGAGGAGTCCCACCATGCGTCTCTCCGCTGCGTCGAAGCCTACCGTTCCCGCGGCGATCGCGATGGCGATTGCTGCCCTCCTCTTTGCGCTCCCGGCGCAGGCGCAAGAGCCTCCTTCCGATGCGCCGCCGGAACCCACACCAGCGGCCGAGGAAGGCACTACCGAAACTTCCGAAGTACCGGACGCTACCGCCATCGATCGTCTCCGCGAAAAGACGATCTACGTTCCCTACGAAAAGCTCGAGGAGGTCTTTGAGAAGGAGGGGCGCGGGATCTTTCTTCCTTACGAAGAGTTCCTGAAGCTCTGGGCGAGCTCGCTTCCGAAGCCGCCGACGCCCGAGAAGCCGACGCTTCCGGCCGCGGCGGTCATCCGTTCCGCCGCGTACGTCGGAACCGTCGAGGGTGAAGCGGCTCGTCTCACCGCGACGTATCAGCTCGAAGCCCTCGCGGAGGGATTCAGCGAGATCGCGCTTCCGCTCGATCGCGTCGCCGTCGAGTCGATCACCCTTTCGGATGATCGCGCCCTCCTCGTTGCGACCGGCGGAGGATACGCGGCGATCCTCCCGGGTCCGGGACGGTACGAAGCGAAGCTCGAGATCTCCGCTCGGGTCACCAAAGAGCCCGGCAAGAAGTCGGTCGCTTTCGGAATCCCGCCGACGGCACTGTCGCGCCTCGAGCTAACGATCGCCGAGGCGGGCGCTCGCGTGAGTGTCGATCCCGCCGCGGCCGTTCACCAAGTGACGCACGAAGCCGAAACCACGAAGCTCGTCACCTTCCTCGGCAACTCGCCGACCGTCGCGGTCGAATGGCTGCCTCCCGCGGGTGCCTCGCGCGAAGAGGGCGCGGTCCTCGTCGCGGAGCAAGCGATCCACACCCACCTCGGTGAGCGGGTCCTCACGACGTCGTCGACGATCACGTACTCGATCATCCGCGGCGAAGAAAGCACGTTTCGCGTGCGCATCCCCGAGGGAATGCGACTCCTCTCCGTGCGCGGAGAGAACATCCGCGAGTGGTCGCCGGTCGACGAGGACGGCGCATCGTTCGTCGACGTGGAGTTGCACGGCCCCGTTCAAGGAGCTTACGCGCTCGAGCTTCGCTTCACGCGCATCCTCGCCGAAACGCCGGAGACGCTCGCGATTCCGTTTCCCCGCGCCGAGCGAGTGCTCCGGGAGTCGGGGCACGTCGTCCTTGGACACGAGAGCGATCTCCACGTTCGCGTCACCAACACGACGGGGCTCAGTCAGCTCGACCCCGGCGAGATTCCACCGTCTCTTCGGAATCACAAAGGCGTCGGCTTCGAGTACCTCGCCCATCCGCTCGCGCTCGAGCTCGCCGTAGAGCGCATCCTTCCGGTCGTCCGCGCGAATACCGTATCGGTGATTTCGCTCGGAACGGAAGAGGACACGTGGATGGGTTGGGTCGACTACACCATCACGAAAGCCGGACTCTTCCGTCTCGAGATGCGCGTCCCCGAGCGGTGGAGCGTCGCGAGCATCGGCGCGCCGAATACGGTCGACGAGGACTTCCAAGTCGGCGATCCGACCGATGGGAAGAAGACGATCACCGTCAGTCTCCGCGCAAAGGCGCTCGGCGCGTTTCGTCTGCCGTTTCGTTTTACCGCAGAAGGTTCCGTGCGCCAGAGCGGCGAACGCTCCGTGTCGCCTCCGGAAATCCTCGGCGTCGAGCAGGACCGCGGCCTCCTCGGCGTGAGCACGCCGCGCGCCTACGATCTCGTCACGGTGAGCAAGGCCGGAACGCTCGACGCCGACGTCGACGATCTCTTCCGCTCGGGAATCATGAGTCAGCTCGGTTCGGAGACTGGCGTCCCGCGGGCGTACCGCTACCGCGCTCAGCCCGCCGCGGCGACGGTCTCCGTAACAGCGAAGAACACCGAGATCGACGTCCTCGCGCAGCACCTCGTCGAGGTCGCCGACAGCGCGATCACGACCACGCACGTTCTCGACTACAACATCCTCTACGCTGCCGTCGACACGCTTCGATTCACTGCACCGGCGACGCTCGAGAACGTTTCGGAGAAGGTGCAATCGGAACACTTGAAGGAACTCCGATCGGTGTCGACCGAGGGCGGCATCACCACCTGGGAGCTCACGCTCCAATCGCCGACGCTCGGCGGGGTCAGCGTGACTCTCACGCACGAAATCGACCTCAACGCGCTCGAGTCGGGCCGTCCGGTCGAGAACTCGATTCCGCTCGTTCACGCGACCGACGTGCGCGCGGAGCGCGGCTTCGTCGCGATTCAAAAGAGTGGCACGCTCGAGATCGTCGCGACGACCGCGGAGATGGAGTCGATCGATCCGACGGATCTCCCGGAGAAGCTCCGGCGCGGCTCGATCTACAGCGCGTTTCGCTATCTCGCCGAGAATCCGACGATCAGCCTGCGGCTCACTCAGTACGAATACGAGAC
Organism: Planctomycetota bacterium; assembly: GCA_965223845.1. Lineage (GTDB taxonomy): Bacteria > Planctomycetota > UBA8108 > UBA8108 > SXIK01 > CBDCXR01. The sequence goes on from CBDCXR010000004.1 coordinate 3,725,223, forward strand.
GCTCGCGACGACGGTGGTCAACCTCATTCACATCCGGAGCGTGCTCACGCCCGAGCGGGAGCTGAAAACGCAGGCCACTCTCGTCGTCCAAAACACGGATCGCCAATACCTCGAAATGCGTCTCGCACCGGGCGCGGAGATCTTCTCGCTTCGCGTCGCGGGAAAGACGCAGCCGCCGAACAAACGGCGGAAGGACACGGACCACCGCCTCATTCCTCTTCCCCACGGAACGGGAACCGGCGCGAGTTTCCCGGTCGTTCTCTCCTACTCCGAGCCGCTCGGCAGCGAAGCCCTCGGCGCGTTCGGAGAGCTCGAGCTATCGACGCTCGAGATCCTCGGTGACGTGCCGGTCGCGCGTGTCGAGGTCGACCTCTACCTTCCGCCGGACTACGCGTATCTCTGGTGGCGCGGCAACCTCGGTCGCTACGCGATGCCGGGCCTCTGGCCGAGCTTCAAGGGATTCGTCGCACAGTTCACCGACACGGCCCACGCCGTCGGCCGCCCAGCCACGCCGACGCCCCCACCGGTCGGCGCGACTCCGCCCGACGCTGTCGCGCTGGAGCTCCCCGTGCGCGACCTCGAACCGATTCGCTTCGAGACGCTTTCGCCCCAGGGCAAGCTTCGCTTCGCGTTTGTCGGGCGCCGCCTCTTCACGTTCGCCGAACTCGCCGCGTTCGTGCTCGCGTTCGGGATCGGCCTCTTCTTCATTCGCAAAGCTCGCTGCTCCGCCACGAAGACCTGCGCCGCACTGATCTTGATTCCGCTAGTCGCTGGCTGGTTCACGACGAGCGCCGTCGCGGAGGTCTACACGTCGGTGTTCGCCGGAGGCGTCCTTCTCGCGTTCGTCGTAATCGTTCAGAGCATGGCGAGCGGCGTTCGCGCCTTCCGCGAACGTCGGCGCGCGCTCGCACCCGATCCGTTCCTCGAGGATGTCGAGGACGAGGGCGGGGCAGACGAAACGACGCCCGATAGCGACCCGCGCGACACTCCTGCCGGCGGCGAGCCCGCATCTCCCAGCGCGGAAACGCCCGATGCGCCCGCCAAGCCGGCGACAGACGCCAAGGACGATCCAACGGAACGCCTCCCGAAGCCGGGCGAGGAGGGACTCTCGTGATTCGCTCAGGGAGAATCCTGTGCGTTCTGGTCGCGGCGTTCGCGGCTCCGCTCTCCGTCCGAGCAGATCAGGAGGCGGGCGCGAGTGACGACGCGTCCGCACCACGCCTCGTCCGCGAGATCTACGTCCCGCACGAAGTCTTCCGAGCGCTCGCGCGCGATCGCAAGGACGGCGTTCTCATGCCGCTCGACGAGTACCGTGCACTCGTGGCTGCCGCGACGGCAGCCCGGCCGGGCGACGAGCCCGAGCTTCCTCCGCTCGCGACGGCCGTTCTCTCGGCCGATACTCAAGGCATCGTCACCGGGCGCACCGTGCGCCTCCGTACTCGGCTGAGCGTACGTGTTCTCCACCCGGGCTGGGTCTGGTGCGACCTCGGAATTCCCAATACGCCGATCGGAAGCGTCGTCGTCGACGGCGAACCCGGATGGCTCGTCTACGAGCGGCCGAGCGAGAAAGCGGCGAAGCGGCAAGCGACTTCGCGCAGCGGCCCGTTTCTCCTTCTCCGCGGCGTCGGCGAGCACCTCGTCGAGCTGACGCATTCACTCCCCACCGTCGAGTCCGACGCCGGTTCTCGCGTCGACGGAGAGCTCGTGCGCGCCGCGAGTGGACGCATCGAGCTAGAGATCCCGGGTCGCGCCGCGGTGACGTCCCCCACCGGTCCACTCTCCGCGGAAACGACGGGAGATTCGACCCGCGTCGTCCTCGGCGTCGGCACGTCGAGCGCGTTCACGCTTCAGTGGGAAGTGCGCCAATCGGCTAGCGAGCTCGGTAGTCTCGCCGCCGCGGAGCATCGCGTCGCCGCGTTCCCGCATCGCGGACAGCTCCGCATCCACTGGAACTCGAGGGTGACCGTTCACCGGCGTCCGCTCGACACCCTCGTCTTTCGAAACCCGGGAGCGGCGTCGATCTTCCGCGTGACGGGAAGCCTCGTCGACTCGTGGGAGCCTCTCGACACCGGCGCGCGCGTCTTTCTCAAGGAACCGGTCCTCGGCGACGTAAGGATCGCATTCGACGCTCTCGCCGACGCTCCAGGGGGGAGCGCCGAGGTGCGACCGCCGCAGCTCGAGGAGGCGTACGCGAATCACGGAGTGATCGGCGTACTCGCGTCCGCGCGCGACGCGCTCAGCATCGACACGACGGATCTCGTCGAGCTCGCCGTCGACGATTTCGAGCTCAACTCGACCACGCTCGCAGCGATCAGCGGTACGTCTCCGCCCGCGCTCGAGCGCGTCTTCGCGTTCGGTTCGCCCGACGCTTCGCTTCGTGCGACCGCGAACGTCGCGCCGGCGATCGTCTCGGCGCACTCGTCCTTCGTCGCGCAGATCGCAATCGGATCGGTGCGGATCGACGGCCGAACGCGAATTCTCGTCCGCGAAGGGAAGCTCTACGAGATTCGCCTCTCGCTCGCCGAACCTTGGGTCGTTCGGCGCATCGCGCGTCGCGCGTCCGGCGGCGCCGCGAGCACCGCTCTACCCCACGAAACGACGGGAGCCGGCGCCGAGCGAGGCGTCACGATCGAGCTCGCCTCCGGCCTCGGCCGCGGCGAGTGGATCGACCTCGAGATTCAGATCGAGCACGCGGGCTTCGCCTCCGACGAACCCTTCGAGCGTCGGGAGGTCGAATTCGCCCTCCCTTCGCCGCGCGGTCTCGCGCATCAGCGAACCGACTTCGCGCTCCTTCTCCCCGGCTCGATGGATACCGAGACGACGGCGCTCCCGGGCTGGCGAGCACTCACGAGCGACGAGCTCGACGAGCTCGGATTTAGCGCGCGCGGTTTAGGAGAGAAGCTCGCCGCGCGCACTCTCGCTCTCGCGGTCTCGACCGACTCGCCGGATCCACGCGCCACCATCGCGATCCGGCAGCGCAGCAGCCGCGGCGAGTACCAAGTCGTCACGCACGTTCTCGCGCTCGAGCGGACGCTTCGCGTGCGCGCTGACCTCCGTGTCGTCGTCGTCGACCGCGCGATCGAGGAGCTCGGGCTCGTCCTTCCGAACGGCGGCGGGGCGAACCCCGTCATCCTCGCGAACGATATTCGTGAGATCACTCCCGCCGATGCCGACGGCGTTCGCTCCGTTCGCTTTCGCCGACCGTGGCTCGGCACGCGACACCTCCGCGTCGAATACGAGACGGAGTCGACCTCGGGCTCCGCGGTACCGATCCCCGTCGTCGCACTCCGCGAGGACTTCGGCCGCCAGGGCTTTCTCGTCCTTCAGAGTCACGGCGCAGTCGAGGTGCAACCGTCGCCCGGCAGCGGACTCGAGTCGATCTCGTTCGAGGACATTCCGGAATTCAGCGCGGCATGGAAGGTCGGACGTCTCCTCCGCGCGTTTCGCCTTCGGCCGCAGGGCGACCCGGGCACGTTCGCGACGATCGTCCACCCTCAGGCGCCCGTTCTCTCGCGGATCGCGTCGACGCTCAAGCTGAGCACGGTGATCGGTCGAGACGGGGTTTCGCGAACAATCGCTGAGATCCTCCTCGGCTCTCCCGGGACGCAGTATCTCGATATCGAGCTCCCGCCGGGCAGCCGCGCACTCTCGGTCGAGGTCGACGGCCGTCCGGTCCGGTCGGTCCGCCAGCCCGACGCGACCGCGTCGGAGTCGATCGTTTCGATCCCGCTCCCGTCGCGCAGCCACTCGGCGATCAAGCTCGTCTACGAGCGACTCGCACCGGCGGTCGACGCGAGCTCGGTCGCCCGCTGGGGACACCGAGCGTGGGAGGAGCTCGGGCCTCGCCTCGTCGACACGCCCGTCGGACGAACCGAATGGCGTCTCTTCGTGCCGCCGGACTTCCGCTTCGCGATCGGTGACACGAACTTGCTCGCGAAGGCCGACCGACACGCGCGCGGCGTGCCGGGGAGTTTCTGGGACAGCTTCGTCCTTCCGCTCGCGATGGGCCGGCGCGTCGTCTGGCCTCTCGGATCGCTCCCGACCGATCGCCGGCGGTTCGACGATGCGGGCGAGGTCGCGCTCGCAGCAGTCCGCGCACTCAACGACTCGAGCGAGCGGCAGACCGCCGTCCTCGACGTCCGGAGCGGAGGCTACGTGATCGAAGCGGAAAAGCTCGGCGGGGAACCGCGCATCGCGCTCGAGTTCTGGAGTCGACGCTGGGAAAACGCGGTCCGTCGCGCGGTCACGCTCTTCACGATCGCGATCGGACTCGTTCTTCTGCGACGCGTTCGCGGATCCGGGCGCCGATTCGTCTTCCTCGGCGCGGCGCTGGTCGTCGCGACGGCTCTCCCCGTCGCTCTCCGCTGGTCCTCTCCCCTTCTCGCATTGCCGATCGCCGAGGGGATCGCGCTTCTCCTCGCGCTCGCGCTCGCAGTCCTCGCACTCGACGTCGCCCGGAACCTGGTCGTCGGGTTCGCACGGCGTTTGCGCGGATCGGGTGCGTCGCTGAGCTCGCTGTTCGTCCTCACCGCGCTCGGGTTTTCGGCCGGCACGCCGGCGACTGCGCAGGACGGGGTCCAGCCGGCGCCGTGGGACGGCGTCCTCATTCCGTACTCGGGCGACGCGATCCCGGGCGAGTCCGCGCTGAACGCGTTCGTTCCGGAAGAACGATTCCGCGAGCTCTGGCGCATGGCTCACCCCGAAGAGGCGCTCCGCCCGGACGATCCGAACGCGACGCCCGTCCCCTTCGTTGCCGGAGGCGTGCAGTACGATCTCACGGTCGCGGATCGACGCGTTCGCATCGTCGGTCGATCGTCACTTCTCGTCCTCACGGACGAATGGGTATCGATTCCCCTCGCCCTCTCCGGACTTCAGATCGAGCGAGTGGCCGTCGACGGCGATCCGACGGGTGTGATCTGGAGCTCGGGTTCTCCCCGCCTGCTCGTCCGCGGCCGCGGAAAACACAGCCTCGAGCTCGAGCTCACTGGCTCCGTCGAGCAGCAGCTCGGCTCGTTCCGCCTTCGCTGCGGCGTAGCGGCGCTTCCGGTCGCGCTCCTCACCGCGCATCTCCCACCCGGCGCGTCGGTCCGTACGGGGGGCATCTCTCACCAAGGAATCGTCGACTCGCTCGAGACCGAGACTCGCCTCGAGCTCGATCTCGGACGCAACGGCCGCGTCGACCTCGATTGGTGGTTTCCCGGACAAAAATCCGCTGCGGGCTCCCGCATCGAGTCCGCCTCCTATTCGCGCCTCACTCTCGGCGTCGCCGGGATCGATGTTCACCGGCACGAAACCGTTTCGGTCACCGGCCAGGGGGTGACCGAGCTCGAGTACGAGATCCACGGCGACTGGCGGATCACCGATCTCACCGCGGACGGTCTCTCCGAGTGGAGCGTCGACGCCGGCGAAGGCGCTGAGCCCCGCCGCCTGCGTCTTTACTTCGCGACGCCGCTCGAAGCGATTCGATTCACCGTCGAGGGGCACGCGACAGCGGAGGCATCGACGACGCTCCCGACCCTCGAGCTCCGCGATGCGACTCGGCAGGAGATCTACGTCGGGCTCACTCACTCATCACGCAGTCGGTTCCTCCCCGAAAGCCTGAGCGAGCTGGAGCAAATCTCGGCCAACGAACCCGGTCGCGTGTTCGGAGTCGAGGAGGCATCGCTTCCGGTGCGCGCGTACCACGGATACGGAAGCGGTGCGGGCGCGACGCTCGCGATCGGCGCCGCTTCGACCGAACTCGCCGTCTCGAGCCAAGGCATCGCGATCGTCCACTCCGATCGGCTGACCGCCTTTGTACGCGCACGCTACTCGACAGCCCGCCCCGGTCCGCTCCGCTACGAGGTCGACGTCCCGGCGGGTTGGTGGATTCGGTCCGCGCGCTCACCCGCGCTTCGCCGCTGGGAAGTCCGTCCCGCGGCCGACGGCGTGCAGCGTCTCACCGTTCACTTCACTCGGCGCGCGGTCGCCGGTACCGAGGTGACCTGGGTCGCCGAGCAGCGCTTCGCCTCGCTCGACGCCGCCGCGCCGCTCCCCGATCTGCGGACCTCGATCACCGGCACGACTCCGGCGGGGACGAAGGACGTCGTCGAGTGGACGTTCGCTGCCGACGACGCGTGGCAGCTCTCCGCGACGGGAACGGACGAGTGGGAATCGACCCGCGTCGACGGTTCGGCGCCGTGGATCGAGCTGCCCTCCGCGGTCTCGTATCGGTTCGGCTATCGAACGCGGCGCGCCGTGCCGCCGCCCACGCTCGGAGCCGTGCGGCGCGCGAGCCGCCTGAGCGCGACGAGCGTCAGCTTCGTCCGCATCGCCGAGGACTACATCTACGTGAACGCTCGGCTCGTGCTTCGCGTTCGGTTCGCCCCGCGTGAGATGTTCCACCTCCGGCTACCGGTCGGCGCGGAGCTCGTCAGTCTCGACGTCCGCAATCAGCGCTCGCGAGCGATCGCGGACCGCGATGTCCGCTTCTCGATTCAGTCGACGAGCGCGGGCGAGCACACCGTCGATCTGACGCTTCGCATCGCGCGAACCGGAGTGCAGTATCCGTCGATCGCACCGATCGAGATCCTCGACGGTGATACCGTGCTCGAGGCCGTCGACGCGTTCGTCGGCGTCGTCCAAACCGCGAGCTCGCTCGTCGGCGACCGCAGCGCGGTCGGGCTTTCACCCGTCGACGCCGAGGCGTTTCCGTTCGTTCCGCAGGGCGTCTCGCCGCAAAGTCTCCGCCCGGCGTACCGCGCTACGGGAGTCAATTGGAATCTCGTCCTCCAGGAACAGGAGATCGAGCAGTCGGAGGGTCTGGCCGCAATCGTCAAGCTCGCGGAAGTGCACACTGCCATCGGTACCGACGGGATTCGCCGATCGGAGGCGACGTACGTGCTCAGCAATCGGCGGCTGCAGTTTCTCGTGGTCGATCTCCCCCCGGAGGCGACGCTGTGGGGAGTGACGCTCGATGGCTCGCCAGTGTCGGTCGGGCAAAGCGCTTCGAGCACGACGCCCGGCTTAACGATCGAGATCCCACTCGAGTACGTGGGCAGTGCCGACCTCGACCTAGAAATCGGTGTCCGCTACGAGGAGCCCCAGCTCACTCTCGGGGAGCTGCCCCACAGCTCACTCTCGCTCGATGCCCCGAGCGTCCGCAACGTGCAGGTGAACGAGACTCTCTGGAAGATCCACTTCCCGGAAGGCACGGAGGTCTGGCAGACGGGTGGCAACGTGCGCCAGGTGAACGAGAGCGTCCAGTACGCAAAGAAAGTCGAGAACCTGCTCGACCAGCAGTCGAAGATCCTCAAAGTCGCGCGCGAGTCTCGTTCCCGCAAGCTGCGGTCACAAGCGCGGCGCGAACTCGCTCGCCTCGATCAAGAGCTGGGCGACAACATCGCCGAGCTGCAAACTTCGTTCGAAAATGAAGCCGGCGCACCCGTGGTCGACGAACGCGAGTTTCAGCAGCAGCGCGTCGACCAAAGCCGACTGATCCGCAAGGCTCAAGCGGCACAGCTCGAAGCGCGCGCGACCCAAGACGGCGCGGCAGACGAGGACGAGAGCGCGGTCGAGCAGTCGTTCCGTGACGTTTCGAACTTTCTCCAGCGCGGAAACTGGCGCGGAGGAAAGATGAACGAAGCGGCCCGCGCCGCGGTGCCGCAATCGACGCGCCAAGTCGACCCCGCGAGAGGTGCGGGCGCGGACGGGGAGGTGTACCGCGGCGTTCACGGCTACGGTTTCTCCTCACTCGATGGACCGGAAGCGACGGTGAACGAGTCTGTCCTCGGGCTCGCCGGCGGTCTTCCGCAGCTCGACGCATCCGCCCACCTCGGCTCCGTGCCCGGACTCGAGGCGCGACCCGCTCGCGGCCGGGAAACGACCCTTACCTTCCATCGCGTGGGCGGGGACGCGACGGTCGAGCTCGCGCAGCGGCGACCGGGAACTCGAGCACAGCTCGCCGCGGTCGCGGTGCTCGTCGTGCTCCTCGCGGGCGCGGTCACCCGCGCCGTCCTCGTCCGGCGCGCGCGGCGTTCGTGAGTCGAGATTGGATCGCCCGCTACACCGGGGAGTTTTCTCGCCCGTGCAGGAGGGGCAGAGTGCCCTAACGTCACCGGCGATGTCCGTGGTACCATGCCCCGCATGGATCCATTTCCCATCGGTAAGAAGAACCTCTTCGTCGTCGGCGACCGGGTGCTCGTCGAGCCCGACACGGGAGAAAACACGACCGATGCCGGCCTCATCCTTCCGGCGAACGCCGTAGCGAAGGAAGCCGTGCAATCCGGAATCGTGCGCGCGGTCGGTCCCGGGACGCCCCTTCCTCCTCCGAACGGCGATCTCGAAGAAGAGTGGCAGGAGCCGCGCGAGCTCCCCCGCCACCTGCCCATGCAAGTCGCTGCCGGCGACTACGTCACGTTCTTTCGCAAGGCGGCGATCGAGGTCACACTCGAGCGAACGAACTACCTCGTCGTCCCGCAGCACGCGATCGTCGTCCTCCTCCGCGATCCCGAGGAGCCGGCCGTCCCCGACCAGCTCCCCGAAGAGCTGGGGGAGCTCGAGTGAACGCTCGCTGATCGTCGAAGGGCGCGCCGCGTGCCGCGCCGGTTCGAATCCTCTCGACAGACCGGCGACTCGGTCATGACATCGATTCACTCCGACGCGCTGCGCGTCGCGCACGAACGCATTCAGCCTTACATCCATCGCACGCCGGTTCTCCGCTGCGCGAGCCTCGATCGGATCACCGGCGCCGAGCTCTTCTTCAAGTGCGAAAACTTCCAGCGCGTCGGCGCGTTCAAATTCCGCGGCGCGACGAACGCCGTGTTTTCCCTCAGCGAAAGCGAGGCGAGCCGAGGTGTGGTCACCCACTCGTCCGGAAACCACGGCGCGGCGCTCGCGCGTGCAGCGAGGAACCGCGGGATCCCGGCGACGGTCGTCATGCCGGAGACCGCCCCGGACGTGAAGCGCGCCGCGGTCGAGGGATACGGCGCGAACGTTCGACCGTGCGCGCCGACTCTCGCGGCGCGCGAGCAGACGACCGCTCAGATCATCGGAGAGACGGGAGCGACGCTGATCCATCCGTTCAACGACGAGCGGATCATCTCGGGCCAGGGAACGGCGGCGCTCGAGCTGCTCGATGAAGTGCCCGACCTCGAGGCAATCCTCGCCCCGATCGGAGGCGGCGGCCTCTTGAGCGGCACCTGCATCGCAGCCAAGGATCGTCCGAAGCCGGTCACCGTGATCGGCTGCGAGCCAGCAGCGGTCGATGATGCCTTCCGCTCGCTCGCGAGTGGCAAGATCGAAGTCGTCGGCGATGGGTACACGATCGCCGACGGGCTCCGCACGAATCTCGGCGAGATCACGTTCGCCGTTCTGCGTGAGCATGTCGACGAAATCGCGCTCGCGAGCGAAGAAGCGATCATCGAGGCGACGTGGCTCCTCATCGAGCGCGCGAAGATCGTCGTCGAACCGTCGGCCGCCGTCCCGCTCGCGGCGCTTCTTCGCGGCACCATCGACTGGAATTGGCGCGGGCGAAAGATCGGTGTGATCCTCTCGGGAGGAAACGTCGACTTTCGCAGCTTGGTCGCCGCGACTCCGGCGCGCGACGAATCGAGCTCCGCCTCCGCCCCATGACATACGTAGCGATCGCGTCACTTCTCATCGTCAACACGCTCGCGCTCGCCCTCGTCCCGATCGGGCTGCCGGGTACGTGGCTGATGGTCGGAGCCACCGCGGCGGTCGCGTGGCTCCGTTCGGACGACGAAATCGTGGGCACGTCCGTCCTCATCACGATCGCCGGCATCGCGGCGGCGGCCGAGGTCGTCGAGTTTCTCTCGGCGATGGCCGGGGCGAAGAAGGCGGGGGGATCGCGCTGGGGCTCCGTCGGCGCGATCGTCGGCGCGATCGCCGGGGGCTTACTCGGGACCGTGTGGATCCCCGTTCCGATCGTCGGATCGATCCTCGGCGTCTGCATCGGCGCGTTCGCCGGCGCGAGCGCGCTCGAGTTCGTCTCCGGTCGACCGCTCGCGGGAAGTCTCGAGACGGGACGAGGCGCGGCGGTCGGGCGGCTCGTCGGCGTCGTGATCAAACTCTTCGCCGGACTTGCGATCTGGTCGATCGTGGCCGTCGCGGCGTTCGTGTGAAGCAAACCGAAATCGACAACGACCCACGGCGGATCGCTGCCGAGCCTCGGCGGGGCGAGTCTTTCGATCTCCGCCGACGAGCTCAGGCAGACGCTTGAGACGTTGGCTTCCGAGGGAAGAGTCTTCCGTCGATCAGGTCTAGTCGACGCGACGCGAGGAGACTCAGCGGGCGGGCACGCATCCGAGACGTCCTCGCGAGAGCTGTAGCGATTCTCGGTCAGATGCCCGCACTCAGGACGAGCGTCGCGAGTGCCGTCGCGTAGATACGCCCCCCGACCGGCCCCCACCGATCCGATGGGTGCCAGCTCCCGCGAAGCTGCCCGTTGGGAATCTGCGCGCCGAGGAGGACCGTCGCGGCTGCGCTCTGGCGCGAACGCGCGGCATCGGACGGAGTGGCGTGACGGAGGACGTCGGCATCGACGTACACTTCGTAGAAGTCGACCCCACCGGCCGCGCCCGGAAGCGGCTTTCGCAGCACGGCGTCGGCCGCACGCCGGATTCCGCGGGGGGACGTCGCGAACGCAGGAATGAGCTCACGATTGCACAGGTGACCTCCGCGACCGCGGTAGCGAAGCGCCGCGTCTCCCGTGTGGCGGTGAGAATCCTCGAGCCATTCACCGGCGTCCGTCGCGCACCGGCGGAGTTCTCGGACGAGCGTCGCCGTCGAGTCTCCCGGCTCGCTTCGACTTTCGAGTAGAGCCAGAGCTTCCCCGGCGGCACGCGCCGCCCAGTAGGTGATCGGTCCGTTCGGGATCGGTGGATCCTCGGAAGTCTCCGCTGCGTATCCCCACCACCCACCGCGCTGGAGTGCGACAAGGCGGGCGAGCCCTCGCTCGAGAACGTCCGGGGGCACCGGCTCTCCACGCGCGGCGACTCGCGTCAGCGCGAGTGTCGCGAGACCGTGGTTGTACATCGCACCGCGAAACTCCCGGCCGAAGAGACCGCTCTCGGTCTGCTTACGAGAGAGAAACTCGACGCCGCGCGCGATCGACAGCTTCGCTGCTTCGTCGCGAGCTCCGCCGGACTCGAGTGCGAGCACCGCGAGAGCGGACAGCCCGACCCGATACTCCGGATCGCCCTCCCAATGGGAGGGATCCCAGCCGCCGTCCGGATCTTGGGCCGCGACCAGCCACGCGTGTGCGCGAAGGAGAGCCGACTCGACGGTGACGAGTTTCCCCTCAGGGCCATCGCCTCGGTCCCGGAGCGCGATCCACCCCACGCCGACGACGATCACCGCGGCGGCCGCCGCGCTCGCCAGAATCCGGGCGACTCGCGGCGCGCGCACGCTACGGCGAAGGGCGGCACGAGCGGTAGCGGACAACGAGCTCTCGAGACGGGGACGCGCACGCTCAGACGCGCGCTCGAGCCACGCGATCGTCTTCTTGAAGCGCTCGACCTCGTTCTCGCAAGACGTGCAGCCTCGGAGGTGATTCGCGATTCCTTCGCGCTCGGGTGCATCGAGCCTCTCGCTCGCAAATGCGGAGAGATCCTCCGGCGAAGGACACAGCCTCGACTCGCTCCCGTCAATCGTCGCCATCGAGCATCTCCCTTAGCTTGAGGAGCGCGTTGTGCATGCGACTCTTCACCGTCCCGAGCGGGATCTCGAGGATCTCTCCGACCGTGCGGTAGTCGAGTCCTTCGAACACGGCGAGAACGACGATCATTCGGTGCTTCTCGCCGAGACGATCGAGCGCATCGAGAAGATCGAGACGCGCGCCCGGTTCGTGCGCGACGGGCTCGGCGACGCCGGTGGCCGACTCGTCCGCGCCGTCGATCGGAACGGTCGAGACGCGCCGCAGCGACCGGCGCACGTTGTCGACCCACACGTTTCGCGCGATGCGAAGGAGGAGCGGCCGAAACGTTCCCCCGGTTAGGTCGCGATACCGATGCCGCGACTTCCAGAGCTTGAGGAACGTCTCCTGCACCATGTCCTCCGCTTCGTTCTCTCGCGCGCCGAGGAGTCGCACGAATCGAATGAGATCCCGCTCCCACCGATCGACCACGCGGTCGAAGGCGCTCGCATCGCCACTCCGTAGTCGCACCAAGAGCTCATCGTCGCCCGGAATCCCATCGGGTTCCTCCCGCTCGCGGTCCACCTCAGTCGAAGCCACGAACGTTCGCGTCCTGGGCGATGGAGTACCGAGAATCGCGCCCGGAGACGTACCTCGAAACGGTCCGCTCGAGCGCTCTAAGAAGAGAACGCCGGAGCGACGGGCGCGGTTCACTCCCCGGTCTCCCCTTCGTATGGGGAACTGCCCCCGCCGCGCACGACGCCGCGCTCGACCTCCCCAAGCGATTGAGCTCCAGCCAGTTAGGGTCGTCAGACGCTCGGATCGCGCCGGTGCTCCTCATCGCGATAGGTTCTCCCAGATCGTGATCGAGTCCGCCAGATCGTCACCGTCCTTCTTCGCCATGCTCATATTTCCGACCACGAGATCGGCATCTCCGTCGAGATCGAGATCGCCGGCGGCGAACGCCGGATGAAAGCAGGTCACCGACTCGAGCGGCCGTCGCTCGAACTTCCCGGGCGCGATCTGCTCGAGCCAGAGGAGCGACTCCGCAAGCTCGACTCCCGGCCGGCCCGCGCGCAGGAACGGGATGAAGGTGGAGACGACGACATCGCGATCGCCATCGCCGTCGAGGTCGACGGCCTTCGCGGCGTGGGCCCCGGAGACATCGGCGAGGCGGCGCGCGCGGAACGAGAGGTTCCCCAGATTCTCCAGCCACTCGACGCCGTGATACGGCTTGAGCACGAGATCGTCGAGCGTGTCACCGTTCGAGACGATCGCGTCGAGGTCGCCATCCCCGTCGAGATCGTCGAGCGAGAGTCCCGAGCATCCCCAGTTCGGATGCGGAGCGGTAAACAGCGTGCGTGCTTCGAACACTCCGCCGCGGTTGAGAAACGCAACGACGGCCTCGTGCTGCTGCCCGAAGAGAGCGACGAAATCCGGCCGCCCATCGCCGTCGAGGTCCGCCACCGGAACCTGAATCGATCCGGAACGACGATCGATCTCGCGGACCTCGAACTGAAGCTCGCGGCCGACTCCGCGGTTCTCGAGCCAGATCACACGTCCGATCTTTCGCCAACCGAACACGGCGACGACGACATCGAGGTCGCCGTCCCCGTCGAAGTCGGCGGCGCGTGCGTCGGCGACGCGTCCGAGGCCAGTCGCGAGCGGGATCGCCCGAAAGCTCTGGGTCTCGGTCGCGCGAAGTAGAACGACCGACCCCGTCGTCACGTCCGACGGCGTCACCGTTCCCAGCGAAGACACGAGGACGTCGCGGCGGCCATCGCGGTCGAGATCGACGACCTCGGCGCGGCACGGCTGGCGAACTTTCCCGAGAACGACGATGCGATCGGTCTGCGCGGTCGGCCGCGCGAGGTACACCTTGTTGAAACGCATCTCGCAGAAGAGAACCTCCGGCCGCGTCTCGTCGAGGAGGTGGACAATCTGAACGTCAGCGATCGCGGGATAAGGCGGAAGGCCGCCGAGACGGATCGGCGTGCGCCGAAACGATACCGATCCCGCCGGCGCGCCGGCAGAGCTCGGGCAGGGCGGGAGCCGATCGGGAGCCCGTTCCGTGTAGTGTGCGATCGCCGCCTCCATCGGAGGCGCAGACTCGACGTCGCCACCGATCTTCTCCGCGTAGAGCTCGTACATGAGGCGGATCTCGGCGGGCCACCGCTCGCGCGGAAGGATCTCCGGCGCGGGGAAGCGATGGCACACGGAGCAAAACTCTCTGATCGCCGCTTCCGAATCCACAGCCGGAACAACCGGCGATCCCGGCGTGCCGGAATCGTCGTCGGCCTTCGGCGTGCACGCGGTGAGACCGAACGCAAGCGCGAGCACTCGAACGGCGCGACCGAAGGGCTCGTAGACGTTTCCTGGGCTCTTCGTCCAGCTCAGCTCGATTCGGTTTCGATTCATTCTTGCCATCGAGGTGAAACGCTTGGTGGGAGGACCCGAAAGCTCAAAGCAGCGGCTCTAGAACCGTCGACCGAGCAGGAGAAGCGCGACCGTCGGTACGGCGAGGAGTAGCGCGACGATCGAACACAAGGCGCCGGCTTCCGCCGTCATACCGTAGTGGATCAAGCTGAAGAATCGCATCCCCATCGTGGTGAAGTCCGGAGGAGCCACCAGAATCGACGCCGGGAGCTCGCCCACGGCGAGGATCGTGATGGCGAGAAACACGACGGCCGTCCACCGCGCGAAGAGCGGATGCACGAGGCGCGAGCCGATCTCGACGCGATCGCGACAACCGTCGATCGCTGCGACGGATTCGAGCTCGACGGGGAAGGTTCGCATCGCGGGCAGAAGCAGAAGGATCGCGAGCGGAAAGAACCGTACGGCGTACGCGAGGCTCAAGATGAACGGACTGTCGTAAACGACGCCGAGGAACTCGGAGCTACTGAACATACGAACGAGACCGACACCGACGAGCGGCGCCGGCATCGCGAGGAGGACGACCGACGTGATCGCGACCGCGCGACGCCAGCCGGGTTGGCGAACCCACATCCACGCGCAGCCCGCCGCGAGCGCGGCGCAGATGGCAGCACCGGTCGCCGCCGTCCATAGCGACGTTCGGATCTCCGGGGCGAACAGACGGAAGTAGTAGCCGAGAGTCTGCTGCCCCGGGAACGGATTCGCGACGGTCGCGAGGGGAACGGTCACCCAGAGTGCACAAACCACGACGGCGAAAATCGATACCGGCATTCGCGCCCCGCCGAGCGCGACGCGCCACGGTCGCGCTCCCGGAGGCAACTCGAGCGGACGGACGATGAACGCGCCCCTCGCGACCCAGATGAGCGGACCGAGCAATAGGATCTGCGGCAGCGCGATGAGAACGGCTTCGCGCGGCCGATTGAGCGCGTACAGCGTGTAGATCTCTTCCGGCAGGGTTCGGACTCGAATGACATCGGACGCCGAATAGTCGGTGAGAAGCCAGAGGACGACGAGAGTCGACGCGGCGGCGAGCGATGCGCGCGCCGCGGGCGCGCTCACGCGCGTGAGGACTCGCCACGAGCTCGCACCGTCGACGAGCGCCGCCTCCTCCCAAAGCGGTGGCACGGCACGGAGGCCGAGTCCCACGAGGAGCGCCCAGATGGGAACGTGACTGATGCCGTGAACCACCCCGAGCCCGATCGCGCTCCCGTCGAGGCTGGCTGCGCCGATCGTTCGGATCACGGCCGCATTGACGACGAAGAGGGGAAGCGCGGAACCGAAAACCAGGAGTGAGATACAGACGAAACGCGCGTGAACATCGGTCTTGAAGACGACGACCGCGAGTCCGCTGCCGATCGTTGCGCACACGACGATGGCGACCGCCGCGGAGAGCGCGGAGGTGCCGGCAAGGGAGGCCCACCGGTCGAGGTCGCCGTACGCCGCCACCCACGGAGAAAAATCGATCTCACCGTTCGCGTAGACGGTCGAAGCGACGAGGATGGCAAGGATGCTTCCACCGAGCGCCAGGGGCGCCAGGTGGATCGCGATGGCGACGGCGGCGAAAAGACGTCGCCAAATCGTCGGCCGCGCACGCCGCTCCGTCACCGTAGGAACCGCTCCTCGACGACACGACTCGCGGCGTCGAAGCTCTCCGCCGCGGTATCGAGGTCAACCTGCATCGCCCGAACGGAGTCGGGTCCTCGCACGCGCGGTGAGGGTTTCAGTCCTTCGCGAAGAGGAATCTGCGCCGACGGTCCGGCCGCGAGTCGTCGCTCGGTCTCGGCCGAGAGGAGGAACTCGATGAACCGAAGCGCTTCGTCCGGATGCGGCGCTCCCGCGACCATCGCGAGCGTGTTGGGGAGAAAGAGCGTACCCGGCTCGTTCTCACCTTGGTCGGGATAGACGATGCGCACCGGGCGCCCCCGCTCGAGTTCGATGAGTGCGTCGTCGGTATCGGTGAGCCCGATCGCGGCACGTCCCTCGGCGACGGCGATCGCGCAGCCCTTGTTCCCGCCGTGGATCTGAACCTCGTTCGCTTTCAAAGCATCGAGAAACGCTGTCGCCTCCGCCTCGCCCCAGAGCGAGAAGAGGACCGCGACGTGCGATGCAGTCGTCCCGAAGAGCGGCTTAGCGACTGCGATCTTCCCGCGCCAACGCGGATCGAGGAGATCGCGCACCGAACGCGGCTCGTCTTCGTTCGGAACCATCTCCCGATTTACGATGAGCACCCGAGCTCGCGCGGCGAACCCGTACCAGTACCCGGCCGAATCGCGGTACTGAGGGGGGATGCCTTCGGCTCCAGCCGGCGTGGACGGCGCGAGCAAGCCCTCGCGCTTCAGATTGAGCGTATTGATGATTTCGTTGTTCCAAAAGACGTCGCATCGCGGCCGTTCCTTCTCCGCGCGGATTCGATTGACGAGCCCGATGGTCTTCGTCGACTCCGGATCGTACGTCGCACGGACGCGAATCCCGGTCGCGCGCTCGAACTCGGCGAAAATGGGAGCGGAGAAGGCCCGGTCGAGCGCAGTGTAGACGACGACCTCCCGCTTCGTCGAATCCCCGCAGCCGAAACCGGCTGTCATGGTGATCGCTGCGATCACCGCCGCGCGCCACGCGATCCGCGCAAACTCGTTCACTGCAAATCTCCTCCGTCGTACGTCATTTCGGTTCACCCCGGTCGAGGATCGATCTCTGCTCGCCCTCTTCGTCGAAGAGATACACCGAGGACCGATCCACCGCGACCCCGACGTGGTCCCCGCGGCCCGCGGCCTGATCCGGCTCGAGCGAGACCGTCCACACTAGACCGGACGGCCCTTCGATCTCGACGAACTCTTGGGCCCCGAGGCGGCGCGTCGAGGTCACTTCTCCGCGAAAGAGTGCCCTCGACTCGTCGACTGTGAGAGAAGCGTCTTCGGGTCTCACGCCCAGCGTCACCGCGCGCGCGGATCCGCTGAGCGGCGTGGACGGATCGAGCGTACAGGACCAACCCGGCGCCACGAAAGCCCGGTCGCCTCCGCGATCCTCGATCGATCCCGAAGCGAAATTGATCGCCGGTGCACCGAGCGCGGCCGCCACTGCGCGGAACTTGGGCCTCGCGTAGAGATCGGAAGACGTTCCGACCTGAACGATCTTCCCGCCGTGGAGAATCGCGACGCGATCGCCGAGGCTCCGCGCTTCGTCCTCGTCGTGGGTGACGTAGATCGTCGTCGTCGGGGATTCGCACTGCACCGCGCGAAGACGTCGGCGGAGGTCGAGCCGCAGTGCCGGGTCGAGACTGCTGAACGGCTCGTCGAAGAGCCACGCGCACGGCGAGCGCATCATCGCTTTGGCGAGCGCCACGCGCTGACGCTCCCCGCCGGAGAGCGAGTCCGGGCGACGATCGAGGAAGGGCTCGATCTGGAGCGAACGCGCGACCTCTTCGAGCCGCGCGGCGGACTCGGCGCGTGGTTCACGGCGCAGCCGCGCGCCGAACATCAAGTTGCCGCGCACAGTGAGGTGCGGATAGAGCGCGAGCGACTGAAAGACCATCGCCACGTCGCGGGCGGCGGGTGGATGGTCGGTCACGTCGACGCCGCCGAGCCTCACGCGACCTTCGTCCGGCCGCTCGAGTCCGGCAGCGATGCAGAGGAGCGTCGTCTTTCCCGATCCCGAAGCACCGAGGAGCGCGAGCAACTCGCCGTCGCGCGCACTCAAGTCGAGAGACCGCAGGGCCGTATGCTGCCCAAAACGCTTAGTCACTCCGATGAGATCGATACTGGCCATCTCAGTTCGGGCGTGGGAGTCGACGGCGACGGATCATGAGACGAATCATGAACGTTTTATGAAGCAAGACTGCGCCAAATCCCGCGAATTCTCGCGTTTCTCCGTGCGTTCAAAGACGCTCATGAAACCCTTCATGCTTCCTGCTACGATGGGTCTCGTTTCGCGTCGGCGGCCACTCGAGACTCGCCGCGCGAACTGCGGTGCCCATCCTACTCCATCGAGCTTTAGAGAATCGCGGCGATGCTGTTTCCAACAGAATCGTCTTCGAAGAAGACGGACGCGGCTGGCGGCGAACGAGGCTCTCGATTTGATCCTCGCGACGCGCAAGAGATCGGGGTCGACATCGATGCCCCCGAAAACTACCTCGATCGGGAGTTGAGCCTGCTCGAGTTCAACGCGCGCGTCCTCGAGCTTGCGCGCGATCCGTCCGTGCCGCTCCTCGAACGACTGCGCTTCCTCTGCATCTCGTCGTCGAACATGGACGAGTTCTTCGAGGTCCGGGTGTTCGGGCTCAAGCAGCGGATCGCGTTCGACTCCGCCATCCCGCAGACGCCCGGCCTGCCGCGCCAGGAAGTGTTCCGGCGGATCAGTGCGAGAGCTCACGATCTCGTCGCCTCGCAGTACGAGACGCTCCAGGAGGAGATCCTGCCGGCGCTCGAGCGGGAGGGCGTCCGCCTGCTCAAGCGCACCGAATGGACGTCGGCACAGGCAGACTGGGTGCAGAGCTACTTCAAGAAGGAAGTACTTCCCGTTCTCACGCCGATCGGGCTCGACCCGGCGCACCCGTTTCCGCGCATCACGAACAAGAGCCTCAATTTCGTCGTCTCCCTCGAGGGAAAAGACGCGTTCGGGCGGAGCAGCCGCGCGGCGATCGTCCAGGCGCCGCGAATGCTCCCGCGTCTCACTCGCCTTCCGGCGGAGATTTCGGAGCTCCCCTACGAGTTCTTGATGCTCTCCTCCGTGATCCACATGAACGTGCAGAAGCTGTTCCCGGGGATGAAAGTCCGGGGCTGCTACCAGTTTCGCGTGACACGAAACAGCGATCTCTGGATCGACGAAGAGGAGGTGGAAGACCTCCTCCGGGCCCTCAAGGACGAGCTTCCGGGCCGGCGATTCGGCGGGGCCTCGCGTCTCGAGGTCGCCGAGAACTGCAGCGAGAGTATGTGCGAGTTTCTCCTCACGGAGTTCGACCTCGCGCGGGACGATCTCTATCAGGTGCGCGGTCCGGTCAATCTCCATCGGCTGAGCGCACTCTACGATCAAGTGGATCGCCCCGACCTCAAGTATCGACCGTTCCTCCCCGGTCGGGTCAGCCCGCCGCGTTCGGACGTGGGAATCTTCGATCGATTGCGACAAGGCGACGTGCTGCTCCACCATCCGTTTCAAACGTTCGCGACCGTCGTCGAGTTTCTCCGCGCCGCCGCACAGGACCCGGATGTACTTGCGATCAAGCAGACGGTCTACCGCACCGAGGCGGATTCGCCGCTCGTCGAGGCGCTCATCGACGCTGCGCGTGCGGGCAAGGAAGTGACCGCGGTCGTCGAGCTGCGCGCTCGCTTCGACGAGGCCGCGAACATCGATCTCGCGACGCGGCTTCAGGAGGCCGGCGCCAAGGTC
This sequence comes from Planctomycetota bacterium, assembly GCA_965223845.1. Taxonomy (GTDB): domain Bacteria; phylum Planctomycetota; class UBA8108; order UBA8108; family SXIK01; genus CBDCXR01. The sequence goes on from CBDCXR010000004.1 coordinate 3,744,667, forward strand.
GTCTACGGCGTCGTCGGCTACAAGACACACTGCAAGCTCCTCCTCGTCGTCCGCCGCGAAGGGAACCGGCTTCGGCGCTACGCTCACCTCGGCACGGGCAACTACCATAGCGGTACGGCCCGGGCGTACACAGACCTCGGGATTATCACGCACGACCCGAAGATGACCGAAGACGTGCACCACGTCTTTCAGCAGCTCACCGGGCTCGGCAAGGTCAAAGGTCTCGACAAGCTCCTCCAGGCACCGTTCACGCTCCACACGACGTTTCTCGAGCTCATCGACTTCGAAATCGACCAGGCCCGAGCCGGGAAGAAAGCGCGAATCATCGCGAAGATGAATTCGCTCGTCGAGCCGGAAATCATCCGCGCTCTCTATCGCGCGTCGCAGGCCGGCGTCCGCATCGACCTGATCGTCCGCGGTATCTGCAGTCTCCGCCCGGGAGTCCCGGGTCTCTCGGAGACGATCCGGGTTCGATCGGTTCTCGGTCGATTCCTCGAACATCCGCGGGTGGTCTACTTTCACCACGGCGGTCGCGACGTGACCTACTGCGGCAGCGCTGACTGGATGCCGCGAAATTTCTTCAGCCGGGTCGAAATCTGTTTCCCGATTGAGGACAAGAGCCTCCGCCGGCGCGTCGTCGACGAGACGCTCTCCGCGTACCTCCGCGATACGCGCAGTACGTGGGAACTTCAAAGCGACGGCAGCTATCGTCGCGTCCGGCCGAAGCCCGATGTGGCTCCGTTCAGCGCGCAGGAGCACCTCCTCGAGACTCTGTCCGACACGCCGCGCCTCCACGAGCAGTAGCCAATCTTGTTCGAAGCTCTCGACAGCCCGTATCTCGTCCCGTCGAGCGGCTCGTTTCGCGTCGCCGACGCGCCGACCGCACCGGACGACGACGCCCCGTCGAAGAAGAAGAGCCGTAAGCTCCTCGACGAGATCATCGGACGACTGCGAGAGGCTCAGCGACGGCTCTACGCGCAGGACAAGTACTCGCTCCTCCTCGTGTTTCAGGCGATGGACGCAGCGGGAAAAGACGGGACCATCCGCGCCGTCATGAGCGGCGTCAATCCCGCCGGCTGTCAGGTCTTCTCGTTCAAGAAGCCGTCGACGAAGGAGCTCGATCACGATTTCCTCTGGCGTTCGAGCCTCTGCCTCCCCGAACGTGGGCGCATCGGGATCTTCAACCGGAGCTACTACGAGGAGGTGCTGGTCGTTCGTGTGCACCCCGAGTTTCTCGAGGCGCAGCGACTCCCCGAGACGCCTCCGCTCGGCGCGCTGTGGAACGAGCGCTTCGAGTCGATTCGCGATCACGAAAAGCACCTCGCACGAAACGGAACGATCATCCTCAAGTTTTGGCTCAACGTATCGCGCGACGAGCAGCGTCGACGCTTCCTCGCGCGCATCGAGAATCCGGAGAAGAACTGGAAGTTCTCCGCGCGAGACGTACGGGAGAGCGAGCGCTGGGAATCGTACATGGAAGCCTACGAGGAGGCGCTCAACGCGACCTCGCGTCCGTGGGCACCGTGGTACGCGATTCCCGCAGACAACAAGCCCTTCATGCGTCTCACCGTGGCGCGCATCATCGACGAGACGCTCGAGAGCCTCCCGCTCGACTATCCCGACGTCGATCCCGAGGACCAGGCCGAACTCGATGCGATGCGAGTCCGCTTGAAGTCGGAACTGGGAGAGCGCGAGTCCGAGTAGGGCGACAGCCCGACTTGAGGTTCGGCCCCTTCGCGTCGATTCAATCGAGGAGGAGCGCCTTCAGGTCGTCGAGCCCGATTCCCGCGAGCGGGTCCTCCCCATCCTTCGCGAGGAGCCGATCGGCGAGGTCGCGCTTCGCGTCCTGGAGGTCTTGGATACGCTCCTCGATGCTGTCGCGCACGATCAAGCGGTGCACGTGAACCGGCAGCTCTTGGCCCATCCGGTGCGCGCGGGCGACCGCCTGCTCCTCGGTCTGCGGATTCCACCACGGATCGTAGAGAATCACCGTGTCCGCGCCGGTGAGATTGAGCCCGTGTCCGCCCGCCTTGAGGCTGATGAGAAACACCGGGATCGACGCGTCCGACTCGAACCGCCGCACCTCCGCTTCCCGGTCTCGCGTCGAGCCGTCGAGTCGACAACGCGGCATGCCGATCTCATCGAGGCGTTCTTCGATCAGATCGAGCATCGAGGTGAACTGACTGAAAACGAGCGCACGATGCTCTTCCTCGACGCACTCTTCGAGGAGCTCGAAGAGGAGCTCGAATTTTCCGCTCGACGCCGCAGCGCCGTCGCCGACGGACGCGGCGAGCTCGCCGAGAGTCCCTTCGTCGGCGACGAGACGCGGGTGACAGCAGACCTGACGGAGTCGAGTCAGCGCCGCGAGGATCGCAAACCGGCCCCGCTGACCGTCGGCCTGTTCGGCCGCGGCGCGCGCTTCGACCAGCTGCGCCTCGTAAAGCCCCCGCTGCAGATCGAGCATCGGAACTCGCTCGGTCTGCTCGATTCGAGGCGGCAACTCGGCGAGGACCTGATCCTTCGTTCGCCGAAGGACGAAGGGCCGCACGCGCCGGCGCAGGCGCTCGACGGCGCCGGTGTCGCCGCGGTCGGCCGGATCGCGAAACTCGTCCTGAAACTCGCGTCGCGAACCGAGAACCTCCGGCGACACGAAACGAAAGACACTCCACAGCTCGCCGAGATGGTTCTCGACTGGAGTGCCGGTGAGCGCCCAGCGCTCGTCGGCCGAGAGCGAGTACGCCGCCTTAGCGGTCTGGCTCTCCGGGTTTTTTATGTGGTGAGCCTCGTCGAGCACGACGCCGCGAAACGAACGCGCTTCGTAACACTCGCGGTCGCGACGCAGGAGCGCGTAGGAAGTGACGAGGAGATCGTACTCTCCTCCCGCGATCCTCTCCTCGCGTTCGCGGGCGCGCAGTCCCTGAACGCCCGCGGCACGCACACGGGGAAAGAACCGATTGCATTCATCCAGCCAGTTGAACGCGAGGCTCGTCGGACAGACGACGAGGATGGGCGCGCGCAGATCCGCATCCGCGCGCCCGAAGAAATGCGCGAGCGCCATCACGGTCTTCCCGAGACCCATCTCGTCGGCGAGGATTCCACCGAGGCCCCAAGCGGCGAGGTCACCGAACCACTCGACCGCCGCCCGTTGGTACGGACGGAGAAGAGACTCGGTCGCGCCCTCGAGAGTCTGCACTCGTTCACCGCCGCCGGGAGTCGAGCGACGAAGCCGCGCGAAGAGCGACTCTACGCTCGCGGTCGCTTCGATCTCGACATCCTCGCCCGAATCGAGCACGGCTCCGATCGAGTAGGCCGGAACTCGAACCGGGCCGTCGTGAGAGATTTCGTTTCCCGCGGCCCGGGCCGAGCGGAGGATCTCGATCACGTCCCGAAGCGCCGTGTGATCGAGCGAGAGAACGGTTTCGTCGGCGAGGCGGAGCACGCCGTTCGATCCCGATCGCTCGAACGCGTCGACGAGCTCGCCCCCATCGACGTCGAGGCGGCGGCCTCCGTCGGAGAGCTCGAACGAAACCTCGAGCCACCCCGCTCCACCCGATTCGGGAGGCTCGCCATCGATGCGCAACGCGACTCGCGGTGCACGGTGCACGAGATCGAAGGCTCGCACCTCGTCGGGCCACTCGATGCGCGTTTGACCGCGAAACGTGAGCGCACGCGCGAACGCGTCCTCACCCCGGAGCGTCCACGCGGCGCCGGCTTTCTCGAAGCCGGCGCTTTCGAGCTCTCGGCGCGCGCGGGCGAGCGACTGACCCGCCGCAGGGAAGCGGCGCACCGTCCCGTCGCGTCGCAGCGTCCACGGAGTCGGACTTTCGGGCGCGTCGACCCACTCCCCCGCGTAGGCGAACTGAAGCGTGCCGCTGAGCTCTCCGGGGGGGCGCCCGACGACGACGAGTCGAACTTCGTCGACGCCCTCCACCTCTTCGATGAGCCCGTCCTCGACGACGAGCTCGCTCGGAGTGAGACGCTCGAGTGTTTCCATCCCCGAGACGAGAAAACGATCGAGCTCCTCGCCGTCCGTGACGACGAACTCGCTCTCCTGAATCTCGGCGAGGTACGGTCCGGCCGCACCCGCGGCGAGGGGGCGAAACGCGCCGTCCTCGAGCTGTAGCCACGGCGCAATCGAAGGCACGAGGATCACTTCATCGAAGGGGACTTCTCGCTCGGACGGCGACACGCAGGCCCAGCGGACGCGGATCACGGCGTCGTCGTCCGCATCGTCCCCCGCCCGCTCTACCCGCGTGCGAAGGCGCCACGGCTCGCGCTCGACACGAAGCGCTCGTCCGGCGCGGTCGACGAGCGCCTCCGTCCCGGCGCAAAGCTGAAGCAAGTATCCGAGCGTCTCGGCGTCGAGCTCGCTCCGAAGCTCTCCCGCGCCGGCGATCACGCCTCGAAGCGCTGCGTCGCGCGGGTGCACGCCGACTCGTCCGCGTCCGATCCAGCGTTCTAGATCGGGCGTTCGCACTTCGCCCCAACCGTTTTCGCTGCGAAGCTGAAGCGCGACGCGACTCGGAGTCGAGAGCGACCCGAGCGACAAGAGGAGGACGCGGAGAACGGATCCGTCCGGCGCCGTCGCGATCTCGCTTGCGCCGCCGAAGAGACGCTCGAGGATCGGCCCCTCCCCGAGGTCGAGCGCTCCGAGATCGAGGGAGGCCGTCTCGCGAGAGCTTCCGCTCGCTTCGCTCGGCTGCGCGCTCTCCCGCCTCGCATCGTTCGATCTCGCGCTGCGCGGTTCGTCGGCATCGGGCACCGACTCTCCCGCGGCGATGCGCTTCAAGTACTCGAGGGCGACGACTTGATGGCGACAGAAGCCGTCCAAGCGGTACGGGCAAGCGCAGCGGGACTGGACGCGCCCGTCGAATTCCTTCCTCACGTTCACGAAGAACTTCCGCGCATCGCGCGGATCGAGAACGATCACGCGAACCGTCGAATCCTGCCCCATGGCGATGTCCTGCACGGCACCGCGCCGGAAGAGCTCCTGGCCTTGGTCCCATATGTAGGGATCGAGCCTCGCCTGGAGCACGCGGAGCGCTTCGTCGACTTTCCACGGGACGTCGTCGTTCACCGCGCGAGCCCCCGAGTGCGACTCCGCGGATCAGAACGCGAAGAACGAGGGGGAGTCGCGAGCGCAAACTCGTTTCCGATGCCGTTCCCGACACTCACTACGACTCTCGCCAAAACCATCAATTCGGGGATGACCTGATTCGCATCGCGGTATTCGCCGACGGTCCGACCGGCCCGGCGTTTCCTCGCGCGCGAAAGCGCAAACGATCTTGAGGAAGCGACGTCGGCCGAGCGCATTCGAGGCGACGATTCAGAACACCGATACAAGGATCCGCCGCGCCGAAGGATGGTCGCGGTGCTCCCACAGATAGATGCCCTGCCACGTCCCTAGCGCGAGTCGACCGCGCGCGACGGGCACGGAGAGACTCACGTCCGTCAACACCGACTTAATGTGCGACGGCATGTCATCCGGCCCCTCGGCCGTGTGACGATAGTACGGCTCGTTCTCCGGCGCGATGCGGTCGAAGAACCGCTCGAGATCGCCTCTCGCGCTCGGATCCGCGTTCTCGTTGATGATGAGACTCGCGGAGGTGTGTTGGACGAAGACGTTGCACATCCCGTCGGACACTCCGCTCGCTCCGACGACGGCGCTGACCGATGACGTGATCTCGTGGAGGCCGCGGCGCGGCGCTCGCACCTCGATCACATCGCGATGGACGGTGTTCATGGCGCTGCATTATGGCGAGTCGCGAGCCGGATTCAAAGGCGGCGCCGGACCGAGGTCGAGCGAGCTCGTCCCCGCGGCCCCGAAGCCGGCGACCCGGTCGGATCGCTCGAGATTCCACGGCGCGGCCGAATGCGAGGCAGACTCTGAACGAACGTCTCCCGGTCGCGAGCGGCGAAAGCGGAGCGTCCCGAAAGTCCGCCGTTGCAAGCGCGACGAGAGCCCCTCAGACTGAACATCGAACCTCGAAAAACTGCTCGTACTCGACCACGGAGCCCGGTTCGTGCAGGCCCGAATCGCGTCGTCTTCCCTCGCCGCCGGGATCGTCCCGAGCGGCTCAGCTCGGGACCGCTCGCACCGGCGGTTGCCTAGCGCGGCGTCGTGGCTCGTGTTCGTCGCCTTGGCCGCGGGTTTGCCGTCCCTCAACGCCGCGCCGTGGGTCGTCGTCACGGAGATTCACTACCATCCGGCCGAAGGCGACGCTCTCGAGTTCGTCGAGATCCTCAATCGCGAGCCGCCGCGGGTGCGGCTCGGCGGTTGGAGTCTGGACGGAGAGGTGACGTTTCTCTTTCCGGACGACACTCTCGTCCTTCCGGGCGAGCGCATCGTCGTCGCGCGCAATCCCGCGGCGTTCCGCCTCCGCTACCCCGGTGCTCGCAAGGTCTACGGCCCCTACCGCGGGAAGCTGGACAACAACGGCGGCCGGCTCGTCCTTCGCAACCGCACCGGCGCGAAGATGAGCGAAGCGCGCTACCGTCGGGGCGGGCGGTGGCCGAGCGCGCCGGACGGATTCGGCCACACCCTCAGCCTCGAGAGTCCGTACCTCGATCCCACGCTCGCGGAAAACTGGCAGAGCAGCTCTCGCATCGGAGGCACGCCCGGCGCACCGAACGGCTTCTCGGACGAATCCACCGGGGAGCTCATCGTCCGCGCGGGAGATACGTGGCGCTACTCGCACGGCGACGTCGCGCCGCGTCCGACTTGGTTCCGTTCGGACTTCGACGACTCCCGTTGGTCCGAAGGCCCCTCGGGCCTCGGCTACGGCGATGGAGACGACGCGACCGAGCTCCCGGCGATGCGCGGGAACTACGCGTCGCTCTTCACTCGGCACTCGTTCGAGGTCGACTCCCCGGAGAGCTTCGCGAGCCTCATCCTTCGGGTCGACTACGACGACGGGTTCGTCGCGTATCTCAACGGTAAGGAAGTCGCGCGGGCGAATCTCGGTGTTCCAGGCGAGACGATCGACTTCGACCGTTTCGCCGACAGCGCGCACGAAGCAGGGTCGCCCGGTGAGTTTCTCATCGGTGCGGCGACCGACGTTTTAAAGGACGGGACGAATGTCCTCGCCGTGCAGGCTCACAACGACGATCTCTACTCGACCGACCTCACACTCATCGTCGAGCTGGAGAGCCGTGAGGTCGAGTCGCGCGTCCGCCCGGTGCTCCCACCGCGTATCAACGAGGTTCGCCTCCCGCGCGCAGGCGGCGACCCGGGGTTCGTCGAGATTTACAACCCCTCGCACGTCCCACTCTCTCTCGCCGGCTACGCGCTCACCGACGATCCGTTCGCGCCGGCGAAGCTGCCGCTCGAGATCGAAAAGCGCGTTCCTCCGGGCACTTGGATCCGCGTCGACGAGATCGGCGGCTTATTCGCGCCCGAGAAAGACGGCGGAGAGCCGAAGAATCGGCTCTCTCTCGCCCTCACGCGCCCGGCCGACGGCGTCGTTACCGATGTCTTTCGCTTCGATCGACCGGAGGGGGAGCGGCAGTCGGCCGGACGCTTTCCGGACGGCGACGGATCGATTTACACCCTCGAGAAGCCGTCTCCCGGCGAGCGCAATCGCGCCGAGGTGACGGACGCGCTGGTCATCAACGAGATCATGTACGCTCCACTCCACGGCGGGGACGAGCGAGAGTACATCGAGATCTACTGCCGCGGTCGATCCGCGCTGCCACTCGCTGGGTTTCGATTGAGCGGCGCCGTCAAGTTCGAGTTCGCTTCCGACGTGGTTGCGAAGCCTGGGGAGTATCTCCTCGTCGCGAAGAAGCCCGAGGAGATCGCTCGGGTGTACGGACTCTCGCGGTCCGCGGTCCTCGGGCCGTACAAGGGGAAACTCGGTGATCGTCGGGAGGAAGTGCGGCTCCGCGACTCCCGCGGGTTCGTCATCGACCGCGTCGCGTACGCCGATCGCTCTCCTTGGCCGCGCGCCGCGGACGGGATGGGGAGCAGTCTCGAGCTCATCCATCCGGAGTTGGACAATGCGCTCCCCGCAGCGTGGGCAGCGAGCACGGAGGGCGACAAGGCTCCGTGGCAGACGTTTCGGTACGCGAAGCCTCACTCTCCGGTGAACACCGGGATCCGAAGCCAGGAGCTGCAGCTCATGCTCCTAGCGGAGGGAGAGTGTTTCATCGACGGAGTGCGCTTCGGCGCACGCGGAAACATTCTCTCCGATGGCGATTTCAAGCGGGGAGGTGACGATTGGCAGGCGCTCGGCACTCACGGCCGCTCACGCCCCGTCGACGCCGGCAGAAAGAGCCGAGACACGTATTTCCACCTCATCGCCGACGGCCGGGGGAACCCGCGCTACAACTACGTCACGCTCGCGCTCGACCCCACGCTCAAGCACGGTGCGAAGTACCAGATGGCGTTCTCCGCTCGCTGGCAGAGCGGGAGCCCTCTTCTGCTCACGCGCATCGCCGGTCAGAGCGTCGCGCAGGTTCACCGGCTGAAGGTTCCCGAACGGCTCGGTACCCCGGGGAAGCCGAACAGTCGCTTTTCGGAGCGACCGATGCCGGTCGTCGGAATCCCCCGGCAGTTCCCGATCGTACCGACAACGGAACAGGAAGCGACGTTCGACGTAGCGATTTCGGCGCGCGATCGCGTGACGAGCGCCGCGCTCCACTTTCGTCCCGAAGGCGAGGCGAACTGGAACGCGCGGCCGCTCGCGGAAGTTCGACGGGGAAGCGGCATCTGGTCCGGATCGCTTCCGCGTCTCCCCGCCGGCAAGGTCGAGTTTTGGATCGGCGCGACGGACTCGCGCGGCGCGGTGGGCACGTTTCCCGCGAGCAGCGAGTCGGAGCGCGCGCTCGACGGCACTCCGCACGACACCGCACTCTACGCGGTCGGCCTCATTCCGAGCTCCCGTCTGCCGACGATCACGCTTCTCGTGAGCGACGACGAATGGGGCGCGCTCCAAGGGCGCCAAACCCTGTCAAATCGCCTCGCGCGGGCGTCGCTCGTCTTCGGCGACCTGCGCATCTACCACGGAGTGGGATTCCGCCCTCGCGGCAGCCCCTTTACCCGACGGGGACGGAACAACTGGCGCGTGGTGATGGGTGCGGACTCGATCGATGGACGCCGGACGCTCACGCTCGACGCGCAACCCGGTGGCGGCGCGTCGAATCTGTCCGAGCGCCTGACGTTCTGGCTGATCGACGCGCTCGACGCGCCGAACTCCCGGATGCAGTACGTCGACTTTCGCATCGAGGGGCGGGGTGAAGCCGGGACGTTCGAGGACGTCGAAAAGATCGACCGGTCCTACCTCGACAATTGGTTCGGCCCCGATTCGGATCCGCCTTCCCGTCTGGCGGGAGAGACGGGCGTCGACAGACCCTCCCCGCAAGGATCGAGAACGACGTCGCGGAGACGCTCGTTTCGCCGGCGCAAACTCGGCGACCTCGACCCCCTCGGCCATCTGCACAAGATCGACGACTACTGGGAGCTCTCGCTCTTCGGCGGACGCCACTATCAGGAGTCGTTCTTTCAGTACACTTCATCCGACATCGAAGATTACCGCTGGAACTTTCCTGCGCGCGCGAACAGCACCGACGAGAACTACGCTCCGCTCGTCGAGCTCGTTCAGTTCCTCGACCCCAATCACACCACCGACCGCGCGTTCGCGCGGGACCTCGACTCGATGCTCGACGTCGATGGTTGGATGCGCGTACTAGCGGTTCGCAATCTCGTCAACGACTGGGACACCATGGGCGGCTCCCGCGGAAAGAACTCGTTCCTCTTTCGTTCGACCGCGGACAACCGCTGGCACCTCCTCCCCTGGGACGCCGATCTCGCTTGGGGCGGACGCGATCGGATCGACATGAGGAAGTTCCCGGCGATCGCACGGCTCGTCGGCACGCCCCGAAACTCGCGTCTCTTCCGCGGTTACCAGGAGTACCTCGGCGCGCGACTCCTCGATCCGCAGTTCTTCGCGGACGTCCTCGACGACATCGAGCAGCACGCACGCATTTCCACGGGGAACTTCGCCGACGCCGGACGACGGTTCCGGGCAAAGGCCAGCGCGAACTCCTTCGGCCTTCGCTTCGCGGTAGGCAAGGCTCGGCGCGTCAAGCGCAGAGACCTCCCGGATGCGGCGGAGATTCAAGGCACCGCACCGGCGATCGTGATGCGATTCCGCCTCGACGGACGCGAGGGCGAAGTCGAGCTCGCGGGCGAGTCCGCGTGGCAGGCCACCTTCGACATCGGACCCGAGGGCGGCCGGCGAAAGCTCGAGGCGCTCGACTTCGGCGGCAACGTCATCGCGGCAGCGGAAATTTCCATCGCCGCGCGCCGAGGCGCGCCGGAGCTGCAGGATCCGGTGCGCGAGGCACCCACCGTCACACCGGAGCTCCGGGCGGCGATCGCGAAAGTCCACGCGCTCGAAGAGGCGCGGCGCGCGGCGGAAATCGAGTCGCCGGCGACGACCATCGCGGCGAAGACATCGAGCGATACGGACGCGAACACGGAATCCGTGGACTCGTCAACGCAGCCGAATAGCGGTGCCCGTCGGACAACGATCGCGACGGCGCGGGGTCCGCGGGAAGGTCTCAACCACGAGGTCGACGACGACGGAGAGAGCCCGGCGACAGCGAGCTCGCGGCCCGCGCGCGATGCCCGACTCGAGTCGCGCTCGCCGCTCGGGGACCAGCCTCGCCGCCGGGGCGGTAGCGAACTCGCGCCCGCCGTGTCGCGACTCGAGCCGGACGCGACTCCGCCGACCGATGTTCCCTCGGCGCAGAAGCCCGGTCCACTCGAGCCGGCCGCGCCTTCGTCCGGCTCGCCGACGATGCGGATCGTCGTCTTCGTCATCGCGGTCTTGATCGCGGTTCAGATCGTCATCGTGGTCCGTTCGCGGCGGACGCGCAGCTCCGAGCGCGCGCCCGCTCAGGCGGAGCGCGCCCGCGCCGCGCCGGGAGCCCGAGCGGCCGCCGGACGGCGAGCCGCGGAAGGACGACGGGCGGCCGCCTCGCCACGCCGTCCCGAGCGGCGACCAGCGCGTGAGCGGCCGGAAGCGCCGTCGACCGAAGCCGCGGCCGGGGCGCCGAATCCGATCGGTCGGGCGATCGCACAGCTCGGATGCCCCGAGTTCGAGGTCGCGAGAGCTGCGCTTCGCTATCTCGAGAAGCACCTCGAGACCGACATCCCCGCCGTACTCCAATCGCTCGGGGACAGCCGAACGACCGTCATCCGCAAGGTACGGAGCTCCTCGACGGGGTCGCTGAGCGCCGTGGCGGCTCGCCCGGGCGAGCCGGGCCTACGAGTCCGCCAGCTCCTCGCACTGCTGCTCGAGCGAAGCATCGGGCGACCGGACGCGGAACGTCCGACGCTCGAGGACTGGGTGAAGCACTGGCGGAGCCAGGGCTAGGCGACGGCGGAGGAAACCGGATCCGACCCGTCGCGGCGATGCCGCTCGAGGTACCGCCTTCTCCGGATTCGCCGCTTGTCCGGCTCACCGCGCGGACCTAGCGTTCGAACGGCGCCTCAGCGAACGGCCGAAGCTCGCGAGGTTTCTTGCTACGGCAGGACGACCGCGCGCCGGACGTAATCGAGCTCGGGAAACTGCGACTCGAGGTACGCATTTCCCTGCGACTGGATCTTCGACTGCTCAGGTCCGCTTCCTCGCGGTGGACCGTCCTCGTATCCGGAATAGAGCGCGTCGACGACGTCCATACCGTCGACAACCTCTCCGAACGGAGCGAATCCATCTCTATCGAGGAACGCGTTCGTGTTCGCGAGATTGACGAACACTTGCGTCGTGCGCGATGCGGGCGTGGACGACTTGGCAAACGATACGTAGCCGCGCTTGTTCGATTCGACCACCGGATCGTCCTCGATCGTGGCCTCGCGCCAGGCGGCGTTCACGACGGGTTCGCCGTGAATTCCGAACTGGACGACGAAACCCTTGAGAACGCGGAAAAACGCGACGTTGTCGTAGTAGCCAACGCGGACGAGGTTGTAGAACCGATCGGCGCCTTCGGCGGCCCACTTGCGATGCACGCGAACGACGAAGTCTCCGCGTGTCGTATCGAACTTGACGTCGAACGTCTCCGGCGCCTCCTCTTTCAGCGTCGCCGGCTGAAGAAGATTCGGATGGTGATCGCGCAGCGACTCCGGGATCTCGGGCGGCTCACCATTCGGCGGGCTCGTCGTCACTCCCGAGTTCGTCCCCGAGGGACCGTGCTCCGGTGAAGTCTGCCCGGAGCCGACGGCCGGCTGTCCGCTCGCATCCCCGGACGACTCCGTGGAAGTTCCCGCACCGTCGGTCGCTTCGTCGTCGAGGTTCACCTTCGGCTGAACGCCCGAGCAACCGGCGCCGAAGCCGAGCCCGCAGAATCCGAGCGCGACGACGGTCCAAACCTCCCACGGGGAACGCACCCTGCTGCGCATATTCCTCACTCCCGAGCTGCGACACGCACATCCCACCGAGGACACCGAAAGACAGGATAGCGGAATCGCGCTCCCGCTTCAAATGAACGCGAGCCGGAGGAGACGCGCGGGGAGCCGGCGGGACTCGAGTTCGCTCCAGGGGCTCGCGAAGCGTCCGATTTGCGTACAATCTCGCCCGCGATGACTCCCGACTCTTCACCGATCTCGTCCCCGGCGCGCGGCCGGTGTTTTCTCGTCGCCGCGGCCGTTCTCTGGAGCAGCGCCGGACTGTTCGCCAAGGCGCCGACGTTCGCGGACTGGCCCATCGAGTCCCGCGGAATGGTCCTCGCGTTCTGGCGCGCCCTGTTCGCGGGCGCGCTCCTCCTCCCGATCGTTCGGAAACCACGCTGGGACTACCGGCTCGTTCCGCTCGTCGCCATCTTCGCCGTGATGAACGTGACCTACCTCACCGCGCTCACGCGGACGACCGGGGCGAACGCGATCTGGCTGCAAAACACCGCGCCACTGTGGGTGTTCTTCCTCGGGGTCGCGTTTCTCGGGGAGAGGGTCACCGGGCGACACGTCGCCGCACTCATGCTCGGGGCGACGGGAATCGCGACCATCCTCGCTTACGAGCTCCGCGGCGCCGAAGCCGTGGGCACGCAGTGCGCACTCGCCTCGGGATTTACCTACGCGTGCGTCATCGTCTTTCTGCGCGCGCTCCGCACGCTCGACGCGTCGTGGCTGATAGCCCTCAACCTCATCGCGACCGCGGTCATCGTCGCGCCGTTTGCACTCACTTCCGGCGTGGTCCCATCCGCAGGCCAACTCGGTCTGCTCGCGGTGTTCGGCCTTCTCCAAATGGGTCTTCCGTACGTACTCTTCGCTCGCGGGCTCCGCGAAGTCTCGTCTCAGGAGGGATCGCTCATCGCCCTTCTCGAACCCGTCCTCCTCCCCGTGTGGGTGTTTCTCGCCGTCGGAGAAGCGCCCGCACCCTGGACCTACGTCGGGGCGGCCCTCATCCTGGCGGGACTGATCGTTCGCTTCGGTTGCTCCGGCCGCGGCCGCGGCCGGAGCAACCGGACCGAGGCGGATCCGACGGCGATCGATGCGCCGGAGTAGCCCGATGGAAACGACGCCCCTGCCCGAGCTCGTCGATTCGACGGAGCAGCTCGAGGATCTCCTCAGCGAGCCGACCGCCGCCGCCGTCGACGCTCTCCGTGAAGTGCCCGGCGATATCGTCGTTCTCGGCGCCGGGGGAAAAATGGGACCCTCACTCGCGCGAATGGCGCGCCGCGCGAGCGACGCCGCCGGGATCTCGAGACGCGTGATCGCGGTGTCGCGCTTCGGCGACGCCGAGGCGCGGCGCGCCCTCGAGTCCTCGGGCGTCGAGACCATCGCCGCGGATCTTCTCAATCTCGAGGCTTGGGACCGACTTCCCGATGCCGGTGGTGTCCTCTCCGCGCTCGGCCGAAAATTCGGCTCGACCGGAGACGAAGCCGCGACGTGGGCGACGAATGCGGTCCTCGCCGCTCGCGTCGGCGAGCGCTATTCCGGGAGTCGCGTGGTCGCGTTCTCTACGGGAAACGTCTACGGACCCGTGTCGATCGCGGGCACCGGATCGCGCGAGGACGACCCGCTCCGCCCCGTCGGCGAGTACGCGATGAGCTGCGTCGGCCGCGAGCGCGTGCTCGAGTTCAACTCACGCCACCTAGGAACGAGGACGTCGATTCTTCGGCTCAACTACGCGGTCGAGCTCCGCTACGGAGTCCTCGTCGACATCGCGCGTCGCGTTTGGGCGAATCGTCCCGTCGAGATCACCGTTCCGGCCGTGAACGTGATCTGGCAAGGCGATGCGTCCGCCGCCGCGATCGCGGCGCTGGCATCGGCATCGTCGCCGCCCTGCGTGCTCAATCTCGCCGGCCCGGAGATCCTGCGGGTCCACGACACGGCACTCGCGTTCGGCGAGCGGTTCGAAAAAAAAGTCGCCTTCGAAGGAGTCGAAGGCGAGACGGCGCTCCTCAGCGATGGCCGGCGCGCTCGCGATCAGTTCGGCGAGCCGCGCGTACCGGCGGCCCGCCTGATTCGCTGGACTGCTCATTGGATCGCGAGTGGCGGAAGCGATCTCGGAAAGCCGACGCACTTCGAAAACGTCGACGGCCGGTTCTAGTCGCGAAGGAGTTTGCCGAGCCGCTTCGCTCGAAGCGGCGCCCTCGCTCGTTCGTCAGTGGAGCTCGTCGTGATCCGCCAGCCGATCGAGCCACCACGCGAGCTCGCGGTCGTACTCGGTATCGAGATCCTGCTTGACGAGATGGCGGTGGAAGCTCACCGCGCCGACGCGTCCGAACTCCGCCGCGTCCGCGTCGGCAAACCGCTTGTCGGCGTCCGGCGCGATCATCCGGTCGATCAGGCCGTGAAGGAGAGCGTCGTCGCGCACCTCCCGCGGAAGAAGCGCATCGAGCCGCTCGGGAAGACGCTTCTTTTGCGCGAGAAGCTCGTCGAACGTCGTCGCCGAGCGGAACAGCTTCTGTCCGGTGAGCATCTCGATGAGGATGTACCCGAGGCTCGCGACGTCCGAGCGGAGGCGGACCGATCGACCGCGGTGCTGCTCCGGGGCCATGTAGTAAGGCGTCCCGCGGAGTCCGGCCGGGACTTCGTCCACGTGGCACGAGCTGTCCATGTCGATGATCTTCTTCGTCCCGGTACGCTTGACCATGATGTTCGATGGCTTCAGGTCGCAGTGGGCGATTCCAAAGTGGTGAAGCGAAGCGAGGCCGGCAAGGCAGCCGCGGAGGATGTCGACGGCGACGCCGGACTTGAGTCGGCAGTGATCCTTGCCCTCGGTCACGATGACATCGTTCAGGCGCTCCCAGAGGTCCCGCGGCGCCTTCTCGCAGAATCGCCGGTAGCGGTCGCGATCGAGAAGCTGTGACAGATCGAGCCCGTCGACCCACTCGGCCACCATCACTCGCGTGTCGGAAATCGAGACAAAGTCGCGGATCGAGATGATGTTGTCGTGCTGAATCCGGCTGACGAGCTGAGCCTGACGGGCGATGCGCTCCATCTCGCGGCGGTACTCATCCTCCGACATGCTCTTCGGACGGAAGAACATCTTGAGCGCGACCATGGTGTCGTAACCGTCGACACCTTCGCGCCGGGCGAGGTAGACGACGCCTTGGCCGCCGCTCCCGAGAAGGCGCTGGACGTCGTAGCGAGCCGTCCAGCAGAGCTCCTTCGGTGGATCGGCCGGAGGCTTGGGCGCCTCCGCGGGCTTCCCGTCCGACGACAATCGACTGAGGAGCGCTTCGACGCTCCACGTAGTTTCGGGTGAGCTCGGGTCGAACGGAGTCGGAGTCGGATCGGCGGACATCGGAGATCTCGAGCAAGCGCGGAGACGAAAACGAAGGAGAGAGTCTACCGCCATTCCGCCTTGCGCGCGGCGCGATTGCGCGCGGGAATCGCCAGGGGGTAGGATCGGAGCCGGCTCGCGGGGGTGACGCTGCGAGCCGAGAACCGGTCACGCCTACGTACGATCACTTCTCCCGATATCTCTATCGAGGTTTCCCTTGGGCTATCCCTTCGCCATCTGCAGCGAGCTTTTCTCGACTCCGATCGACGAAACCATCCGGACAGTCGCGGCGCTCGGGTTCGCGGGCATCGAGATCGCGCCCTTCAACATCGCCGAAGACGTGCGCGAGGTCTCCGCCTCGCGGCGGCGCGAAATTCGCAGCATCGCTGACGGCGAGGGAATCGAGATCGTCGGGCTCCACTGGCTTCTCGTCTCGCCGAAAGGCCTCCACCTCACGTCGGCGGATGCTTCGATCCGCGAGCGGACCGCCGAGTATTTGAGCGCCCTCGCTCACTTCTGCGCGGATCTCGGCGGGAGGGTCATGATCCTCGGGTCGCCGCAGCAGCGAAACCTCTCGCCGGCGGACGACCGCCCGAGCGCCGTCAAGCGCGCGGCCGACGTGCTCGCTACCGCGGGAGAGGCCTGCGCGGAGCGTGAGGTCCGCCTCCTCGTCGAGGCGCTTCACCCAGCCGAGACGAACTTCCTTCAGACGATCGAGGAGGTGCTCGCGCTGAACGCGGAGCACGGCCACCCCGCGATCGGATACATGCTCGACTGTAAAGCGATGTCGGGAATGCCCGACGGCGTCGTCGGCACGATCGAAAAGCACGGACGCGATGCCGGCCACTTCCACACGAACGATCCGAGCGGCGCCGGGCCCGGAATGGGCGAGCTCCAGTTCGGCCCCGTCATGTCCGCTCTTTCTCGGAGCGGCTACGAGGGATGGGTCTCGTCGGAGCCGTTCATCTACGAGCCGGATCCCGCGACGGTCGCGCGCACGGCGCTCGCGACGCTGCGGCAGGCGGAAACCGCCTGATCGCGACCACTCCGCGGGTCGATCGGTCCTTACCGGAAGGAATCCGCCGCGCTGACGGCGCCCGACGGCCGCCGGGTCGGCCGGTCGCGAGGCTGCCGACGGACGGCCACGGTTGCGGGAGAGACCGAAACGACGGTACAATCCGGCCCTTTGTCCCGCCGCCCCGTCGAGGAGCAGACGCAGAATGCGCAAGAAGCACCGAGGCCGTCGCAAGATGGGCCAGAAGAAACGCCGCGCTCGGAAGAAGCGGCGCATGAAGAAGTAGAGTTGTCGCGGCGTCCCTTCGCCCGCGGAGCGCGAGGGGCCGCACGAGAGAGACTCTCGTAGATCGCGCGACTCCTCAGCGCAGCGGGGCAGGTCGCTCCGCCGCGAACACTGCGATCGAACGTAAGTGACGACACCGCCTCTCGGCCGAATGACGTTCGAGCTTCCGCAGTCGCCCTCTGCGTCCGTGCGTCGGAGCCAGTTCCGGAATGCGCTCGACGTCGGCTGGGAAAAGGCCCGCGCGAACGCCCGGTCGGCGGAAGGTCTCGAGTACGATCCCGCCGACTCCCGCGTCGTTGTGAGGGGCGCATTCCGGTACCGATACCTGCCCGGACGCGCCGCGCGGCCGCGGTCTCGTGCCCGCGGACAGCCGGGCGATCTCTTCCTCGAGCACTCCGCGTGCGCGTTCGACGAGGACGACTTCCTCCGCCGAATCTTCCTCACCGTCGAGCGACGAGGCCGGGCTTACGGGTTGACCGCGAATCGCTACCCCGTCGTCTCCCGGCATTTTCTCATCGCGCGCGATCGCGGTGCGAATGAAGCCGAGCTCAGTCAACGCCTCTACGGGCCGGACGAGCTCGCAGACATGATTCTCCTCCTCGTCGCGATCGGTCCACCGCTCCGCTTTTTCTTCAACTCGAACCCGGCGAGCGATGGCTCGGTGAGCGGTTCGAGCGTGAATCACTGGCACTTTCAGTGCTTCGCGGAGGACGTCGGGGCGTCGGGCCCGATCTTCGACGACACCTCGGCGGCGGTGACCATCGCCCCGGGGGTCACCGCCGGTCGCGTACCCGACTGGCGGGCTCACCACGCGTTCGTCGACGGCGACGCTCGATCGGTCGACGCGGCCGCGCGCGCGCTCTGGTCACTCGTCGATTCGGTCCACGAGATCGGCGCCGCCTACAACGTCGAGATCGCCGCGCGGAAGGACGCGACATTCCGCGCTCTCGTGTTCCCGCGCGCGCCGGCGGCGGATCGCACGCTCCCGACGGGCGGTCTTCTCCGCGCGAGCTTCGGCGGCTGCGAGCTGACCGGAGACCTCGTCATCGACGATGTCAAAGCGTTCGACTGGATCGCCGAGAACGCCCAAGCCGCCGACACGCTCACCGAGGTTCGCTACGAAGAGACCACGCGGCCGGTACCCGGTCTCTCCCGCATCGCACCGCCCTGATCGGGCGACTTCACCGCGAGCGGCGGCGGAGCTGATCCGCGGCGACGGCGGCGATGATGATGACGCCGATGAAGATCTCCTGGACGAACGTCGGGATCTGATAGATGTCGCAGCCGTTGCGGAGGATCCCCATCACAAAGGCGCCGATGATCGTCCCGAGGATGCTCCCCTTACCGCCGCTCAGGCTCGCCCCTCCGATCACGACGCCCGCGATGATGTCGAGCTCGCGTCCGACGGCGACCGTGGGATCACCGACGGTGAGCTGAGAGAACTGAAGAAGTCCCGCGACGCCGGTAAAGAATCCCGCGGCGGAGTAGATGATGACCTTCTGACGCGCGACGTTGACGCCGCAGAGCCGCGCTGTCGCCTCGTTCGATCCGATCGCGAACACGTACCGGCCGAACACGCTGTAACGAAGGATGCAGTGCACGCCGACAGCGAGGACGACGAGGAGCACGACGCCGATCGGGAGCTTCCACACCGGAACGTGAGCCCCGCGCTCCAGACGGAGAAGGTCGTTCAACCACGTGACGGGAACGGTCACGCGCTGCTCGTCGCCGAGATACTTCGCGACGCCGCGCGCGACGCCCATCATTCCGAGCGTCACGATGAACGGAACGATGCGAAGCGCCGTGATCGCGAGGCCGTTCAGGAAGCCGACGAAGGCGCCGCACGCGAGCCCCGCGGCGAGCGCCACGACAGGAGGCGCTCCCGCGCGGACGACGACGGCGATCACCACCGTCGTGAGCGCGATCGACGAACCGGGGCTGAGGTCGATTCCCCCGCTGATGATGACGAGCGTCATCCCGAGTGCCGCGATCGCGACGATCGCGGTCTGCGCGGCGACGAGCTTTAGATTGTCCTTCGTGAAGAGGAGCGCGAAGTCGTCGAACGAGCCGTCGCGCGAGAGATCGTAGACGGCAAAAAACGTGTAGATGATCGCGATCCCGAGAAACGGCGCGAGCACCGAGAGGTAGCTCGTCCAGAGCCTCGGCGGCGGCGATTCGTGATCGGTTGCTGCTCCCTGCGTCATGTGACTCCGTCCTGCGGCCCCATCGTCGCGTAGGCCATGATGCTCTTCTCGTCCCACTCGGCCGCCGGGCGGATCGCGCTGAGGCGACCCCGAGCCATCACCGCGACGCGGTCGCAAACGCCGAGGAGCTCCGGCAAGTAGGAGCTGACGAAGAGCACGGCTTTGCCCTGCTGCGCAAGCAAACCGATCTGGCGATAGACTTCGACCTTGCTCCCGACGTCGATGCCGCGCGTCGGCTCGTCGAGGAGGACGACGTCTGCCTCCTGGTGCGTGAGCCGTGCGAGTGCGACCTTCTGCTGGTTTCCGCCCGAGAGATCTTCCACGGGCTGCGTCACCGCGCGGCAGACGACACCGAGCGCGCCCGCGCAGTTCGCCACGCGGCTCCGGTGGCGGCGTGGCGACACCCAGCCCGCGGTCGCCACCGTCGAGAAGCGCGAGAGCGTCACGTTGTCGGCGATCGACATGCCGAGCGCGAGCCCTTCGTCTTTCCGATTCTCGCTGAGAAGACCGACGCCTTGGCGCACGCGGCGTCGCGGAGTTCCGACTCCCGCATCGGAGCCAGAAATGCGCACAAGGCCGCTCACGACGGGATCGAGCCCGTACACTGCGCGCACGAGCTCGGTGCGACCCGCGCCGACGAGGCCGGCGATCCCGAGAATCTCGCCGCGGTGAAGATCGAGATCGACTCCGAGGAGTCGCGTCTCGCCGGCGAGTTGGTCGAGCTCGAGGACGACCTCGCCGCGCTCGTGGGGAACGCGCGGAAAAAACTCGTCGAGTGAGCGACCGACCATGAGCTCGATGATCGAATCGATCGGCGTGTCCGCGACGACGCCCGTTCCGACCGTACGACCTTCGCGAAGGACGGTGAAGCGATCACAGCTGCGCTTCACCTCCTCGAGGAAGTGGCTGATGTAGACGATGCTCACGCCGCGCTCCTTGAGTCGCGCGATCACGTCGAAGAGCCGCTCGGTGTCTACGGCAGTGAGGGAGCTCGTCGGTTCGTCGAGGACGATCAGTCGCGCATCCGCGACGATCGCGCGCGCGATTTCGACGATCTGCTGCTCGGCGACGGCGAGCCGTCCCACCGGCGTCCGTGGATCCACTCGCGAGTGACCGAGCGTCGCGAGAGCGTCCCGGACGCGCTCCTCGTGCTCCGCGCGCCGCACAAATCCCCAGCGCGCCCGCTCGACGCCGAGGAAGATGTTCTCCTCCGCGCTCAGATCCGGCGCGAGATTGAGCTCCTGGTAGATCATGCTCACCCCGCGCGCGAGCGAGCTCTGCGGCCCGCTCGGCGCGTAGACCTCGCCATCGAGCCGCATGGTTCCACCGTCCGGGTCGACCGCCCCGGAGAGAACCTTCATGAGCGTGCTTTTCCCGGCGCCGTTCTCGCCGATCAGGGCGTGCACTTCCCCGGCGCGCACCGACAGATCGACGCCTCGAAGCGCGTGGGTCGGACCGAAGCTGCGGCGGATTCCCCGCATTTCGAGGATCGGCACCTCGCTCGCCCGGGCGGCGTCCTCCACGCCGTCACTCCCCGAGCCAGGGCGAGAGATCCGGCGAGTGGAGGAGCTTCATATCGGGCTCGTCCATGTTCGCCTTCGTGACGACGGTGACGCCGGTGTCGATCCTCGTCTCGAACGGAGTGCCCTGGATCGCCGCGTACACCGTCTTGAGCGCGGTGTAGCCCATCTTGATCGGGTTCTGCAGGACGAGACCGTGGATCTTTCCGTCGCGAATCGCCTGAACGAGGGTCTCGCTTGCGTCGAACCCGACGAACTGAATCTTTCCCGCGGCACCGTGATCTTCGAGGGCGCGCAGCATCCCGAACGTGACCGATTCGTTCGGGCAGAAGATCCCGTTCGTTTCCGCCGCGAGCCGCGTGAGGAGATTCTGCGCCTTCTGGTAGGCCGATTCGGCGGTCGCGCCGGCGTAGAGGTCGGAGCTGATGAGCTGGATGTCGGCGAACTCCTTCGCGAGCGTGTCGACGAACCCCTTCTCGCGCTGCATCGTGCTCTCCGATCCTTCCTGGTAGCGGAGCAGGATCACATTTCCCTTGCCGCCGAGAAGCTCGCCGAGCCGCCGCGCGCCGAGCACGCCGCCGTGATAGTTGTCGGTGGCTACATACGCGAGGTAATCCTCGCCGACGGTCCCCTGGAGCCCGCTGTCGAAAACGACGACGGGGATCTTTGCCTTCATCGCGTCCTGTACGGGCCGGAGAAGGGCGGCGTCGTCGAGAGGCGCGAGGCACATCCCGGCGACCTCGAGCGAGATGAAATTGTCGACGACCTGGATCTGCTGCGCGCGATCGTCTTCCTTCTGGGGTCCCTTCCAGATGGCTTCGATCGCCGGTCCGCCGGCCGCGTTGATCTCACGCTCGGCCTTGATCACGCCGGCGTGAACCATCTTCCAGAACTCGTGCGTCGTCCCCTTCGGAACGACGGCGATGCGGAGGGCGCCGCCGGAGGCTTTGGGCGAGCAGCCGGTGAGCAGGCTCGCGACGACCACGGCTCCGAGCAGGAGCACGCCGCACGCCGCGACCGCGCGTGCGTATCCGGACGAGACGGTATCGGAACTTGGAACACTCCCGAGTGAGCACTGCATGGCGAGTCTCTCCGCCGGAGCTCGCGCGGGCGGCGAACGGCCACCGCGTGCGAGGCGTCGAATAGCGATCCGCGATGATGAGCACGGATCAGTAACGTCGACCGAAGAGCGCTGTCCGATTCTCTGACACCGCGCGCGGACCCCGGGCCTGCACTCGTACGAGTCGACGACGAAATCGTCGAAGAAAGATCGCGCAGCTTAACGAAAAGTTAGCACGGTTGCGAGCGGCTGGAGACCGCCGCACACCCGCGCGTCGCCAGCACCCGGGACGGACGGATTTGCTGGGAAATCGTCGATGCGCCTGTCTACAATGTGACCTCAAGCTGACAAGGACGTAGGGCAGGGCGGGGTCACCGGCTCCGCAGCTCGGCGAGACGGTGTCTCGTCAACGTCCTCTCCGTCCCGCCCGACTCTCGTGCTCGACGCTCGGTTCCCCAGAGTCACTCGACGAGATCCATGAGACGAATCACCGTTTGCTTCGTGACGGCCGTGCTCATCGCCGGCGGTACGCTCCGGGCCGATGACCCGGTCTCCAAAGCCATCGATCGCGGCATCGACTATCTCCTCGCGGAATCGAAGGCCGAGTTTCAAAAGCTCCGCGGGAAGTACGGATCGCGCAAGGTCCCGCCGCAGATCGACGTCGGAGCGTTCGCGATGCAGCTCTACGGGCTCGTCGTGGCCGGTGTCTCGGTGGATGATCCTCTCGTCCGTTCCGGACTCAAGTTCCTCGAACGACTGTCCTTTCGCGGGCACCGCGCCACCTATGTCACGGCGGTCTACGTGTTCCTTCTCGATGCCGCGATCGCGCAGCTCGAGAACGACATGATGATGCTGAATCCCAAGCTCGCGGGAAAACGCTTCAAGGACGACCCGCGGATCGGCCGTCAGTTCCGCGGTCGACTGAAGGCGGCGGTCGACGCTCTCTCGGCGTCGCAGAACGGCCGCGGCTCATGGCGCTACGACTACGGCGCCCAGGACTTCGACAACTCGAACGTTCAGTTTGCGGTACTCGCCCTCGGGATCGGCGCGAAGCGAAGCATTCCGATCCGCCGCGCGGTGTGGCAAAAGACGATGGATCACTTCCTCCGCACCCAAGAGAAGAAAGGCCCGAAGACCTCGAAGCGCCTCGAGCTCGAGGAGACGGACGAAGACCGACGCAATCGCGTCAACGTGGTCTCCAGGGACGGAAGTCCAGTCGAGGAAGAAGAAAAGGAATCCAAGGAAAAACGGAAATCCGATCGCCGCGGAAAGACGACCAGCAAGCAGCGGCGCGTGATCGACGTCCCCGATCCGATCGTCGGCACGGAGGATGTCGACGTGCACTCGCGCGGATGGGCGTATCTCTCCGCGAGCGGGGGAAAAGAAGGACACAACCGCGCGAAGTGGGCGATGACGTGTGCCGGCGTCTCGTCGATGCTCCTCGTCCGCGCCAATCTTCCGCTCAAGGGGAGCGCGAAGGCCGAACTCGACAAGTCGATCCGCGACGGCTACGGCTGGATGATGGATCACTTCAACGGCGGCGGGAACGGCTACCAGATGTACAGTCTCGAAAAGGTGGGCGACATCGGCCGCGTCAAGCTGTTCGCCGGAAACGATTGGTACAGTCAACTCGAGAAGCACATCCTCGGCCGCCAACGCGGGAACGGCTCGTTCGACATCGACACGCACGCGAAGGGCGAGCACCCCGGGCTGGGCTCGGCGTACGCACTCCTCATTCTCAACCGCGCAACGAGCCTGCTCAGCCAGAGTCCCGCGACGCGCATCATCGTCTCGGGACGCACCGCGCCCAAAGGCGACCTGAGCGATCGCAGCTGGGTGTACGTTCCCGTCCTCGACACGACACTCCATTACCCGTCCCTGCTTCGGGCGATCCGTCTCCGACCCTCGCCCAAACTGATCAAGTTCCTGCGCAACATCATCGACAACTACGCGGACGAGTGGAAAGGCGAGCTCATTCCCGGACTCGCGCGCATCCGCGACGAAGTGACGAACCGAGCCGCGCGCGGGATCATCGACGAGTACCTGACGGACATCACCGGTTTCCACTACGAGGACCCGGAAAAATACATGACCTGGTTCCGGCGCTGGAGCCGTGTCGTCAAGATGGCGGAGTCCGGCGACTCGGCCTACCGCAAGCAGCTCATGACGTATTACGAGAGCACGAGTCGCAGCGTGCCCCTCCGAAAGACGGTCATGTGGGCGCTCACTCGCGTGAAGGCGCGCGAATCGATCCCGCTACTCCTCAAGGACCTCGCGCACGAAGACCCGGTGGTGCGCCTCGCGGCGTACACAAATCTGCGCGCGTTCTACGTCGAGTTCCCACCGCCGTTCGACCCGAACGGCGATCCGGCCACGCGCTCGAGCCAAGTACGCGCGATCCGCACCTGGCAGCAGGAAGAGGAAGACAAGCGCCGGGCCCGTGGGAAGCGACGGAGCTGACGTCGTCGCGAGGGTGCGAATCGCGGTTCATCTGACGCACCCCCGGGTCGAGGCCTGGAACTTCACCCCGGCGCACGCGGACCGGCTCCGTGCCGCGTTCCCCGAAGCGGTGGTGACGCGCTGCGCGTCCGCCGACGCGTTCGCCGCGGCACTCACGGAGGCAGACGGCGGCATCGCTTGGCGATTCGAGCAAGGGTGGCTCGACGCGGCGCCCTCGCTCCGCTGGATCGCCACACCCGCCGCGGGTCGGGATTACTTCCGTGTGACGCCCCCCGCCGGGGTCGACGTCTACTACGGCGCGTTTCAGGGCGAGCTCATCGCCGAGACCGTCGTCGGAGCGATGCTCGGATTTCGGCGCGGCCTCTTCGACGCGATCGCTCTCGCCGAGGCGGAGTGGCCGCGCGGAGAGCTCAGCCGGAGGATGGGGACGCTCCGCGGCGACCACGTGGTCATCCTCGGATTCGGCTCGATCGGCCGCTGGATCGGGAAACTCGTCAAGCCGTTCGGCGCCCGCATCACGGGAATCCGGCGCCGGAGCGATTCTCCGCCCCCCGACTACTTCGACGGGGACGACCGGCAGCGACCACCGGAGGAGGTCGACGCCGTGCTACCGGATGCGGACCACCTCGTCCTCGCGCTTCCAGACGCCCCGTCGACGCGCCGGATCCTCGACGCGACGCGCCTCGCTCGGCTGCGGTCGAGCGCCTACGTCTACAATGTGGGGCGCGGGACGGCGATCGACGAGTCCGCGCTCGCCGATGCCCTCGAGGGTGAGCGTCTCGCCGGGGCCGCGCTCGATGTCTACGAAGTCGAGCCTCTCCCCGCCGATTCGCGGCTTCGACGTTGCCCACGCCTCCTGCGACTCCCCCACGCCTCCGCGATCGCCCCGAACTACCTCGACCTCTTCGTCGACGAATTCGCGGCGCGCTTCCGCGGCTGAGGCGAGCGCCCGAGCCGACAACGCTCCGCCGGTTCAGAGCGAGCTTTCGATCAGGCCGGCTCCTTCTCGACGATCTCTTCCTTCTCGCGATCCCAGAAGAGCACCTTGTTCTCGCGGTACGCCTTCACGCTCATCGCGATGCAGACCATCGTGCGGTAGCCGAGGTCGGGGCCGCAATTGAGATCCTCCTCGCGGCGAGAGCGCACACAGCGGATGAAGTTGACCATGTGGTGGTCGCGAGGCAGCGCCGGGAGCTTCAGGAGGTCTTTGCCTCCGTGTCGATCGCGGAACTTCTTGCCGTAGGTTCGCTCGTCCGGCCGAATCTCGACTCCCCCACCGACGAAGTGGAGGCTCGCCTCGTGTCCGCGGATGAGGTCGGGCAGGCCCGAAGAGTTTGCCATGCTCGAGGCGAGAACGATCGAATGTCGCTTCGGCATGTCGATCAGGGTCATGAACGTGTCTGGGACTTCTCTCGGGCTCTGGTGTCCGTCGTCGGCATGGACCCAGATTCCACCACCGCTCGTCACGCGGTGGGGAAAGTCCGCGCCGAGAGCGAGCAGGATCGGCGCGAGCTTGTGGTAGTGGAGATCGGTGGCGATACCCCCGGAGTAGTCCCAATACTTGCGGAAGCGGAAGAAGTGCTCACGGTTGAAAGACTTCTTGGACGCGGAGCCGAGAAACGCTTCCCAGTCGAGATTCTCCGGGCTCGCGCTCGACTCGATGCGGTAGTTCCACTCTCCGCGAACGCTGTTTCGCGAGTAGCTCGTCTGGCTCCAGACGAGCTTTCCGAGGAGTCCGTTCGCAACCGCCTCTTTCGCGGCCCAAAACCGTCCATCCGAAGTGTGCTGAGTGCCGATCTGGAGGATCTTCTTGTGCTCGCGAATCGCGTGGTAGACCTCCTTCGCTTCGTGCGCGTAGCGCGTCCAAGGCTTCTCGCAGTAGACGTCGCAGCCGGCGGCCATCGAGTCGAGACACATCTTCGCGTGCCAATGGTCGGGGGTCGCGATGATGACGCAGTCGGCCGTCTTGCTCTCGAGGAGCTTCCGGTAGTCGTGGTATCCGACCGCCCCGGATCGCTTCGCGGCGGCCTCGCGACGCGGGCGGTAGATGTCGCAAACGCCGGTCAGCTCGAGGTCGTGCTCGTCTGACATTTTGAGAATATCGCCCACGTGTCCACGCCCGCGTCCGCCGACGCCGATGACGGCGAAGCGCAGCTTTTCGTTGGGCGAGCCCGGACCGAGGACGGTCGGCGCGCCGAGAACACCGGGAGCTCCCAGAGCAGCAAACCCGGCCCCGGCTCTCTTGACGAATTCGCGGCGGGGAAGAGGATTCGGTCGCGTCATGATGGATCACCTCTAGAATGAGCGCCCAGAGAAGGCCGGCGGCGACGGCGAGCGATCGGAAGCCCCGCTCCCCGTTCGAAGTGTCATTTCAACTCAATCGCCACCTGCCCCACAGCCGAAATCCGCAAAAAGCGCAGAGCATCGCCGGGCCGTACGTTCGCGCGCGGCCGAGAGACGGTGAAACTCGCACGCCCGCCGCGCGACGTCTGGATGGCGAGCGTGCAATCGCACGGGTTCCGTGAGACGCTAGACGAGGTGCAGAACCCGAACGCTGAGTCGAGACGAACGCGACGGAGCGGTCGGGGAGACCGGCGGAAACGTTCTCAATTTCGCATGAAGAAGCGCTGGATGGCATTGCTGACGGCAAGCGCGCTCGGGGGAGCGGCGGTAATCGCGTGGCGGGACGGAACGACGCGCGGCGGGGACTCCGTGCCGTCTCCTCGTTTGGACGCGTCGGGCGCACAAACCATTCAAGCGAGTCGAGCGGACTCAACCGGACTGGGGCGCTGGATCTCTCGCTACCTGAACGAAATCCTCGCCGCACGGATCGGCGCCCCGGGCGTCGCCGGCGATCCGGTCGTCACCATCCACCGCGAGCCGTTCAGTCAGGAGGAAGCCCGCCTTCAACTGAGCACGGAGGCGCGCGCAGCGCGCGAACGGATCGAAACCCAGGCGATCGAGTCCCACGTGACGTTCGCGATTCCGACGGTCCCGCCGGAGCAGGCGCTGCTCTTCCTCCTGTTCAGCGACTTTCGCAGCCGGATCGAAGGGGTTGGCACACTCGAGCGGAAGCTGGAGCTGCGCGCGACCGACGCGACGAGTCCGCCACTCGAAACGCGCCCCGAGCTCGCTCCAAACGAAGTGCTCTGCTACGAGCGCCTCGTGCGACCCGAGCCTCTCGCACTTCCCACAGCGGCGTACTACGTCTTCGACGCGCGACGCGAAGGCGAGGCGTTCGTCCTTAGCTACGAGCTGTGGGAGAACACGGGCGACGATTCCCACGCGCCGATCCATCTCTCGTCGGGGCAGTTTCGCATCACGAGCGAGGGCGACGGCTCCCGCGTCCACTTGGCGTCATTCTTCGCGGGTCAGTCTCTACCGTCCCTCTTCGACGGAATCGTCGAGAAGAAGACGATCGAGTTTCTCCGCGCCTTCGCGCAGCGAGCGAAGGACGAGGCGCCGGCCTGGCAGCCCGGGAAAGACGCGGACGCTTGGATCGAGTCCGCATCGCTCTAGCGCGGCAACGCTCGCCGAGGCGCGAGCGGAGCTCCATCTCCGCCACCGCGGATCGACGAGCGTGTGATCCCGACGAGCCCCACCGGCTCACCGTCCGCGCGGATTCGTTCCTCGAGGGTTGGTCGAGCGCGGCGCCCCCG
Organism: Planctomycetota bacterium; assembly: GCA_965223845.1. GTDB lineage: Bacteria > Planctomycetota > UBA8108 > UBA8108 > SXIK01 > CBDCXR01. The sequence goes on from CBDCXR010000004.1 coordinate 3,772,601, forward strand.
GCGAGCGTTCCGCACCTCCTCGCTGACCTCGCTCGTGCAGCGGCGGGACGTAGATGAGAAGCTTGTTGCTCGGGACGTGCGGAATCACGCGCACACCCGAACCGTAGCGGGACTGGAACAGCGGCTCGAGCGTGAGTGCGAGATCTTCGACGGGCCCGTGCTGCACCGGATAGATCAGATACTCGTTGATCTGATACGGGTGCGTGTCGCTGATCGGCGGCGGCTGCGCGGGTGCGGCCGATACGCGGTGATCTCGAGCGGGTTCCTCGACCTCGGTCTCGACGCCGGCGCAGCCCGCGAGCGAGAGCAGGAACACGGCCGCAGGCACCGCTCCGCCAGGACCGCACCATCGAGCCAGTCTCCGCATCGCCTGTCTCCGCGAGCTCCGGGGGGAAGAACGAATCGTATCCCACGATTCTACCCCCGGAAATCGCCCGAGGCACGGGCGGCGCGGGAAGGCCACCGCCGTGCCGTCTCCGCCGGACGGCACAGCGACGGGTCCTCGACTACGCGTCGAGCCGCATGAGCGGCTTGATCGCGTTCCCTTCGCGATCGCGGACTTTGCGGATCGATTCCGCGAGGTCCGTGAGCGGAAAGCGGTAGCTCTGAATCGGCTCGACACGCACCTTCCCGCTGTGCAGGAGCTCGACGGCCTCCGGCCACGTCGTCGGCGCGAGCCACGAGTAGCGGATCGTGCGATCGTTGAGCATACAGTCGAGCGCGTTGAACGAGTGCACGTCGTTGTCGCCCGGGAGTCCGAAGATCACGACCGTTGACGCACGTCCCGTCGTCGAGACCGCCTGCTCGATCGCGGGGAGCGCACTGGTCGCCGCGATGGACCGATCCGCCAGCTCGCCGCCGTTCGCGTCGCGAATCGTCTGCGCGAGATCAGCGGAGTAGAAGGGCGAGCTCGAGTCCTTCGTGTTCACGACGAGGTCCGCGCCGAGCTCCTTCCCCGTCTCGAGGCGCGAATCGCGCGTTCCGACGAGGCACACCTTCCCGGCGCCGTAGATCTTCGCCATCTGAACCATCATCAGCCCGATCGGCCCCGGCCCGAAGATGCTGACGAAGTTGCCGTCCTCGATGTTGAGGTTCTTCACGGCGTAGAGTCCACAAGCGAGCGGCTCGGTCGACGCGGCGACGTCGAGGTCCATGTCGGCTGGACACTTGACGGTCCAGTACCAATGCGAGGAGACGTACTCGGCGAAGCCGCCGTTCACCGATACACCGGTGACCGATCCGAGATCGACGTTCGAGAGGCCGCGCTGCGTCCAGGGCGAGTCCACGCTCGACTGCACCGGATTGACGACAACGGGGTCACCCTCCTTGAATCCGCCCTTCTCCGCGGCGACGGGGCCCACCCGTGCGATCGTGCCCGACAGTTCGTGGCCGAGGACGAGAGGTCCCTTGCCGCTTTCGGTTCCGAGCGAGCTCTTTCCGAAATAGTACGCGACGTCCGAACCGCAGATCCCGGTCGCGTGCACCTTGACGAGCACTTCCTCCGGGGCGATCTCGGGAACCGCGATTTCCTCTAACTTCATCACTTCGGGTTCGTAGAAGACTTGCGCCTTCATCGTGCTCGGAACGGTCATGATTCCTCCTTGGAATTGCGCAGACCGAGGCGATCGCGAGACGGAGACCGTCGCGTCGCTCTCCGCGCGAACGAGAGTGGTCGGCAGCGTCCGTCGGTCGATCCGCGGATCGGATCGCGCCGCCGGTCGCGCGTCGTTCTAGCTGAGAATCTATCGAGCGTGGAGCCTGCGGGCCGACCGAATCGCGCCCGCTGCTCAGCGAGGCTGATCATGGTACGACCAACCCGAGGACCGCTTCAAGCTCGCTCCAATCCCGCGGAAAGCACCGCCGTTCGCCGCGGACGGACCTCAGTGAAACTTCGTGACGATTTCGCGCTCGACCTCGTAGCGACGTCCGCCGAGCTCGAGCGTCTTCGGACCGAAGCCGCGGTAGACGTTCACGCGCTCGGCGCGAAACACCATCTTTCCTTCGAGCGAGCGGATGACGAAAAACGCCGGGGAGTCATACGACACGTCGTTCGCTCGAAGCGCGTGGAAGGCGAGAAGAAAGGGATAGCGGACGTAGAAGCCGTAGGGAGGGAGAACGAGGCCCTCCGCCTCGTCTTCGTAGTCGCCCGGACCGAAGTTGACGACGATGCGCATGTCAGGGCCGAAGTAGGTTTCGAACGCCGTTCCGGCCGGATTGAGCTTCTGCGTGAAGAGCATCACCGTTCGGCTGCGGTGGCGCGCGACGTGCGAGAGGACCTCGTAGGTATTGCGTAGGAAGACGTCATCGGCCGACCAGCCTCGCCCTCCGGCCCACCCGTCGTCGCGCGCGAACACCCACTCGCGATTCGTTTCGCTCGCGGGAGGAGCGGGGCGCGCGTCACCGGCGGGAAGGGCGTAGCGCGGCATCTCGCCGACGAGAAGATGCACGAGGAAAGCCGCCGGATCGTTCGGGCGGAGCGGCACCCCGCCGGCGGCGTCGATCCGTGCGGTGTGACCGAACGTCGCGTGAACGAAAGGGACGAAGGTCGCTCCCGGAGGAGTCGCGATTCTCGTTCCCATCCCGCCGGCGAAGACGACATGCGGGAGATCTGCCGCGAGGGCCGGAGTGACTCCGATGATGCGGAAGCGCTCCTTCGCGGCCGCGAAGAACCCCGCTCGGGCCGCCGACGTCTGGGCATTCAACGGGGAAGCGTCGACTCCGGGCGGGAGGACAAAGATCGGGAGATCGTAGTCGGCGCCCTCGTCGGCCGACAAGGCGACGGCCTCGCGACCGCGGAGGGCGGCGGCTCGCCGTTCCCAGGCGACTTCTCCGTCGGGCGCGCCGGCGACATCGAGAAGCGTGTCGACCCTCGCGAGGGGAATACGAGCGCCGGTGAGGTAACCGCGGTCTCGGAGCGATGCGAGAAGCTCGGCGCGCGCGTCCGAGGGCGGCGGCGCGGTCTCTTCGTCCCCGAGGGTGGCCGCCGCGCCATCGAACACGAAGATCGCGCGATCGATTCCGAGCTCGCCGGAAAGCCGACCCGCGTACTCCGAGAGGCGCCCGTGTTCCTCGGCGGTCTTCGGCGCCGCTCGAAACCAAGCGGCCCCGATCAGCGATCGATGACGAGGCTCGACGCCGGTCTTGTAGCGGAGGGACGCGAGCGGAGCTTCGAGAGCCTCGCGGTGGGCGCGCGCGACATCGACGACGTGCAGGTTCGATCGTCCGAGCGTCGATACGTCGACGTGACCCGAGGTCGCCGACGATTCGAGTCGTACCGAGAGTGCTCGACGACCCGGAAACGCGTCTCCCCCGGGACGTTCCCGCGCCACTTCGACCACGATCGCGGGATCCTCCCACGAAATGAGGAGAGGACACTCGACCATCTCGCCGCTGATCAGTGTCTCTCGACGGAGGACGCCGAGGCACGGCAAGCTGAGATGCGCGTCGGCACCCGTCGCGCCTTCCTCGCCGTACGCGCGTAGCCGCACCGTTCCCGACGGTGCCACGTCCGCGGCATCGAACCAACGGCCCGCGCCGCTCGGCACGACGACCCCGCCGCCGCCCGCATCGGCGAGCCAGAAGCAGCCGTCGAGCACACGCACGGCGGCGGTGCGAGAGCGCGCGCGCTCCGGGACGTCGTAGCGGATACGGAACCCGCGCTCGCCGCGGATTTCGACGACGAGATCGAGAGCGAGCTCCGGCGCGGTCGGCGTGCCGACGGAAAGCCGGATTCGATGGCTGTCGGCGACGAGACGCGTCACCTGATCGAGCGCGACCCAGCGCCCGCGAGGCGTCTCCTCGTCGTCGACGCGAACGGCGGCGAAGCCCTTGTGAGCCCAAGAGGAGTACCACCGGACAGCGGATTCGCGATCGCGGATGAAGAAACGGCTCGTGCGCCGATCCAGCAAGAAGCGAGCAGCGGACGCCTCGAGCGCGACGGGTTCGAACGCCCACTTGTCGAGCTGCGCGCGGCGGCGGGCGAGTTCCTCGGGAGCGAGCGGGTCTCCCACCGACGATGACGGCTCCTGCGCGGCGCTTTCGTTCGGCAACGCCGCGAGGGGACCGATCGCGAACATCGCCAACGCGGCGATTCGCACGAGAACGCGGCTGAAGCTCCGGGGGGCGCGAGCGGGTGCTGCCGCCGGACGATGGATTCGGGTCACGCTGGTCTCAGTTCACAGGTTCGGCGGCGGCGACACTCGGCGGCTCGACGTTCGCGCGCCGAGCTCGTTCGTCGAGTGGCGAGGCATCGAGTGGGTCGCCGGTTTCTACGGAATCGTCTCCCGGCGCCGAGAACGCGCCGTAGCGGACGAACGCTCGAGCCTGACGGTCCGCCTCGCGCCGGAGCACGCGATCGAGGCGACAGTAGAGCTCGCAGAGCACTTGCGAGAGGCGGCCGACGTTCGCGTCCGCATCGTTCGCACTTCGTTCGCGCTCGCGCTCGACCTCCGCGACGATCGCGCCCAGCTCACGGCGAATCCGTTCGTCGAAAAGCCAGTGCGAGATTCGGTACTCACGGCAGAACGCGTCCATCTGCCGCCACGCCTGCGCGAGAACGGCGGGGTCCCCCGGAGCCCGGCGGAGCTCGCGGTCGAGATCGCCGAGGCACTCGCGATACTCGGCGCAAGCGCGGAGCCGCCGCTCGACGATATCGCGGTCCCCCCGGCGCCGGTAGACGGAGCTCGAGATCACCATCGCGATCGCGGCGCCGACGATCACACCGGCGAGGGCGACGAGGGCAAATTCCATGAACGACTCCAGAGAAACGAGAACGGGCGGCGGGTCGAGCGAAGCCTCTACGACGAACCCGCGCCTCGTCGATCATACCGCCGAGCCGGGATCGCTCACCAGGTTCGGCAGCGGCTCACAGCGCGGCCTACCTGGTTTCGAAATGATGCACCGGACAAGGTTATCTGAACATCGCGGCGCCGAAGCATCCGGTAACACGCGGGGACAAAAACGCCGCGACGTCTGATGCCACCGTCACTTACGAAGCACCGCACGCACGCGAGAGGCAGGGCATTTGACGGCCGCTCGACCGCGGACTATAGGAACGGATTCGAACGAGGATCCGGGCGGTGCGGCACCCGCGCCTCCTTCCACAGTACGGAAGGGGAGCCGTCCGGACGGGGCGAGCTGAAATCGCACGGAGCGGAGAAGGAGACCTACCGTGAAGAAGCTGCCGTCCGGAGGGCGAGCCGACCGGCTACGCGACGAATCGTTCGGAACTCCCGCTGCGATCGCGACGGACACATTCCTCGGCGTTGTGCGCCGGTCGCCGATGTTTCAGGCCGCGATGGATCTACGCCCCGATCGCGTCCAGCGCGAGCTTCAGGGGCTCGCGCGCGGCTGGGACCTCCAGATCGACATCGACACGGCGTCGTTTCTCGATGTTCTCGTCTCGACGGACTCGGACACGATCTCGGGGGACGGGCACACGCGCTGGAGACTAAAGACGGACGCGAGTGAGTCCGATGCGCACCGCCGCGCCCTCGCGATTCACGTCGAGGAAGAGGAATCGGAGCGCTCGGTCTCGGTGGCCCCGCCGGATCTCGAAGAGCTCGATTTCGAGACCATTCAACGCATCTGCGTGCGCCATCCGCTCCGCCAGCTCGTGCCCCAGTTCGCCGCACGGGGAAAGCCCCTCACGGAGGTCATAGCGGATCTCGCGCGCATCGCCGACGCGGACTTCGCGATCCAGAGCAACGCGGCGAGCGCGATCGAGATCGACGTGTTCCTGCGAAATCGACCCGTCTGCGAGTGCCTCCGCACCGCCGCCGCGGCGGCGAACTGGCACGTCCTCATCGACGGAGAGCTGAACTGGACGGGAAGAGACGAGACGTTTGGCCTCCAGCAGGTCGCCGACGCGCTGTCGACGACCTGGCACACCCCGTCTTCCGGTCTCCTCGGAAACGAGCCTAGCGCGGGAACACCGTTCGGCGCACTGCGCGAGATGCTCGAGTGCAGCGCGGCCCGACTGAAGCGCGACACTCACCTCATCGTCGTTCGATCCGAGCCGGCGGCCGCAACCAAGGCTTGAGCGAGCCTCAGGGACGCTCGGCTCCTCCGGCGCGGCTAGGAGCGTCTCCGGGCGTCGAATCGCCGCTCGGGTCCGCGAGCACGGTATCGAGGATGCGGTCGGGATCGTCCCAGCCCGTCTCGTCTTGAAGGTCGCGACAGGCAGTGAGCACGCGACCGAACCACGGTGACGGCTCGAATCCGCGCGCGATGAGATGGCGTCCGAGGACGACATCTCGCGGCGCCTCGTCCGCGACCTCGAGTTCCTCCATCCGCGCGAGGAACTCGTCTCCCGCGGGAAACTCGCGGCGCAGAGCGTCCGGCGTCGTTCGCCCAAAATGATCGGCGGTCGCGACACGATGCAAGAGATGCGCATCGAGCCCTGCCGCCGCAAGGCGACGCGCGAGACGACGGTAGCCGCGCCCGGTCGCGCCACTCCGAATAAAGTTCGCCGGCGCGAGGTGGTGTCGAACGAGCCCGCAGACTTGAGTCGATAGGTCGTGCCCGATGCGCAGTCGACCGAGGAACGACTCAGCGATCGGGACGCCGCGTTCCTCGTGCTCCGGCGAACGGATGCGTCCGTCCACTTCGATCGTGGTCACGGGCTTACCGAGATCGTGGCAGAGCGCGCCGAACAGTAGTGCGAGCTGTCGCTGTTCCTCGTCTTCTTCACCCCGGAGCTTCGCCGCCTCGTCGACGACGAGCATCGTGTGCTCCCAGACCGTGCCCTCCGGATGCCAGATCGCATCCTGCGGGACGCCCACCATCGATTCGAGCTCCGGGAAGAACCGGAGAAGGCCCGTTTCGCGCAGAAACTCGAATCCGAGCGACGGACGCCGAGCCTTGAGGAGGAGTTTCTTCAGCTCCTCGAAGAGCCGCTCGCCGGGCAGGTCCGAGAGATCGAGGCCGGCGCAGATCTCGCGCAACTCCGCGTCCGGCGCCATTTCGAAGCGCGCGTGAAACTGAGCGACGCGGAGGCCACGCAGCGAGTCCTCGGCGAATTTCTCGGCGTCTGCAGCGCGCAAGACTCCGTCCTCGAGATCGCGTCGACCACCACACGAGTCGAGGACTTCCGCCGAAATCGGATCGTACGCGAGGCTGTTGATCGTCAGGTCGCGACGTTTCGCGGCCTCAGCGAATTCGAGACCCGGGTCGAGCTCGACCATGAAGCCGCGGTGTCCGCGCCCCGTTTTCGAATCGCGGCGCGGCAGCGAAAAGTCGACCTCGAGTCCCTTCACCTTGAGGACACCGAACGCGCGCCCGACCGCGATGACTTCCCCGAACTCGGCGAGAACTCGCTCGAGCGCGTCGAGCTCGAGGCCGTACACCTCGAAGTCGAAGTCTTTGCTCGCGTTTCCGAGGAGCTGGTCCCGCACCCAGCCTCCGACGAGGAGTGCACGTCCGCCCTTCTTCGCGATCGTCCGCGCGAGCTCGCGGATGTTCTCGGGAACGTCGAACATGTCAGATCCCTTCGACTCGCCGCTTGATCGCGACGGTGGCGCCGACCCACACCCGGCGCGCGTACGCAGCGAACTGGTCGGCCGCCGCGCCGGTCCCGATCTCCGAATGCCGGACCGAGAGCCAGACACCGCCGTCGGCCTCCCGCAGCGAAAACTCGACGCGAGATGGACCGTGCTGCTCGCCGCCGATCTCCCACACGCACTCGCGGAGGCGGAGCCCCTCGGGAGTGACGGAGTCGACGACAGCCGTGACCCGGCTGCCGTCTTCTCGGAGCGCCGTGAACTCGCCGTCGGGCCACGCGCCGATGACCGCCTCGATCGCGTCGAACCACTCGAGGATCTCGTGCGGGCTACAGAGCGCTGCGTGAACGGCCGACGCCGGCGCGTCGACGAAGATCAGATCTGCGACGAGGTCGTCCATGAATACCTGGCGCGTAGACGCTCGACATCGAGCTCCATCCCCGAGCGACATTCTGTCACGCACCGCCGCGTTCGTCGTCGCAAACTTTCGCTCTCCTCGCGCCGACACGGTGGATGCGTCTCGTCCCTCCGCCGACAATGCCCTTACCTTCATTCATTCACGGACGGAAACCGATGACGCAACGACCTCGGGTCTCGCGCGAGGGAGCTCCCCTCGGCGCGAGTACACGCGCGGTGCACGCCGGCGCCGAGCACAACCGAACGAACGCCGTTTCGAGCCCGATCTGGCAATCGTCGACCTACCGACTCGAGTCCGCCGCACGCGGCGCGGAATTCGCGCAGGCGAGCGCGCCGGCCGAGTTCTACACGCGCTGGGGCAGCCCGAACGTCAAGCAGCTCGAGGCTGCCGTGGCCTCGCTCGAGGGCACACCGGCCGCACTCGCGGTGTCCTCGGGCATGGCGGCGGTCAGTCTCGCGATGCTGACCGAGCTCAAGGCGGGCGATCACATCGTGGCGGGGCGCTCGGTCTACTCGGGGAGCGTCGAGCTGGTGAACAGCGTACTTCCCGAATTCGGGATCGATGGCGACCTAGTCGACGCGACGAACCTCGACGCGGTGCGGGCGGCGCTCACCGAGTCGACGCGCCTCATCCTCATCGAATCCCCCACCAACCCGAGGCTCGAGCTCTGTGACCTCCGCCGCGTCGCAGAGCTCGGCCGCGAGCGCGGCGTCACGACGGCGATCGACAACACGTTCGCGACGCCGATCCTCCAGCGCCCCTACGAGCTGGGTTTCGACATCGTGATTCACTCGGCGACGAAGGGGATCAGCGGCCACTCCGACGCCACGGGAGGCGTCATCTGCTCCGACGACGAACGGATCCAGCGCGCCTGGTACCTCATGAAATTGTTCGGAAACTGTCTGAGCCCATTCGAAGCGTGGCTCATTCGGCGTGGACTCAAGACTCTACCTCTCCGCATCGAGCGTCAGAGCACGACCGCGCTCGCGCTCGCGCGTGCGCTCGAGAGCTCGCCAAAGGTAAAGCGCGTCCACTTTCCCGGGTTGGAATCCCACCCGCAGCACGCGATCGCGTGCGAACAGATGGCGGGCTTCGGGGGGATGCTCGCAGTCGAAGTCGACGCCGACGAGGAACGGACGGCGAGGTTCGTCGAGTCTCTCGAGGTCGCTACGCTCGCGGTGAGCCTCGGGGGACCCGAGACGCTCGTCGAGCACCCCGCATCGATGACGCACGCGACGATGTCAGCGGAGGAACGCGCGGCCGCGGGGGTCGATGCCGGGCTGCTCCGGATCTCGGTCGGACTCGAAGACCCGGACGATCTCATCCGCGACTTCGAGCTCGCGATCGCGCGAGAGCTGTAGTCGACGTTCCCCTCGCCGAATCGACCTACTGGCAGGAAACGGTTCCGACTTGCACGCGCAGCTCGTCGAACCAGCCTTGCGTAGCTTCCGTAGTCGCGACGGGACCGTCGACGAAGACGCGCGCGACAGCGTCGATGACCGCGAAATCCTCGGGAAGCGAGAGGCCTTCGACCGAGACGAGGAGCGTCCCGTCGACGCGCAGCTCGGTCGAACTCCCGAGATCGTCTCGACGGTGGGCGACCGTAAAGCAGTACCAGCTTCCGGCCTCGAACCCACGAAAGCTCTCGGCGTTCCCTTCGAGCGCCGCCACGATCCCGCGGATCCGGACGATCTGCTCGGGCGAGAGCTCGTCGGCGTGCTCGTAGATCTCCGCTTCGACGTAGCTGCGCAGGAGCGAGAAATCGAACGAGACCGGCGCGTTCCACTTTTGGTACCACCGCGCGCCGATCGTGCTCGATTCGGCAAACGGCGCGACGATCGGAGCCGCGAGTGCCACGACGGCGTCGAAGAGGGATCTCGCGGCGACCGATACCTTGAGCGATCCGCGCCCGGAATACGCGTGCGCGATCGCCTTCGAGTGCGAAAAACCTTCGGGGAGATCGCTCGGAGCGCGCTCGAAGTCGACGACGATCGCCGAGAGGACTCCGCCGTCGTCGTCCGGCTCGGGAGCGGGTTCCGTCGGTGGCTCGGTCGGGGCGGGGTCCTTGTTCTTGTTTCCTCCGCGCTCGGCTCGAATCGAGCTGCTCAACACCAGCGCCGCGACGACCGTCCAGATCAAGAGTCGGTCGCCCCGTTCCCCGTGCGCGCATTCCGTCGATCTACGATGGGTCATGGAATTCTCCTCGACTGAGCCGAGACCCTCACCAGCTTCCACCGCCCCTCCGCTCGCGGCCGCCGCATCTGGTGAGAAATCCGCACCGCGCCGCAAGTTCTGCCGACGTGGGCAACGCAAGTCACGCACCCGACGTATCCCGATCGACGCAAGTCACCTCGAACGACCGAACTACGTTCGAACGGCGACGCCGAGCCTCGCCGCCGCGGTCGAGAAGAAAGCGGGTCGGAGAGGAAAAACCCGGTCGATTCCTCGTGTTCGAGCGTCGAGATCGACCACCGAACGGAAGCCAAACCTCGGCCCGCGTCTCCGCCGGCTCAACCCGCTGGTGCCGCCGAGGGCGCATGCGGATCAATGGCCGGTGCCGAGCACGGCAAAGTGGATCGCGAACCAGGCCGCCAGCGCGTACACGATCCAGTGCACTTCGCGCGCCCGTCCGGCAGCGACCTTCATGACCGTGTAGGTGACGAATCCCGCTGCGAGGCCGTTCGCGATGCTGAATGTGAACGGCATCACCACGATGGTGACGAACGCCGGGAAGGCCTCGGTGATGTCACCCCACGCGATGCGCTCGATACTCCGCGACATGAGAAGCCCGACCGCGACGAGCGCGGGCGCGGTCAGCGGATGGAACACGGTCCCCCCGATCTCGACCCCAGCGCCGATCGCCTCGACGAGCGGAGAGAACGCGATCGCAAGGGCGAAGAGGACACCGGTGACGACGCTGGCGAGACCCGTCCGAGCCCCGACGTTCACTCCGGTGGCGCTCTCGATATAGCAAGTCACGGACGACGTCCCGAGCAAACCGCCGGCGAGTGAGCCGGTCGCGTCGACGAGGAGGGCCCGTCCGAGCTGAGGAAAGTTTCCGCGGTCGTCGAGCAGCTTCGCTTCGGCGCCTACGGCATACAGCGTTCCCATCGCGTCGAACAGGGCGAAGAAGAGAAGCGTCAATCCGAGGACGATCGATTCGGGACGCAACGCGCTGGCGATGTCGAGCTCCGCTCCGGGCAGCTCCCACGTCGGCGAACGGACCCATGACTCCCCGAACGAGACGAGCCCGGACATCCATCCCGCGGCGACCGTGACCGCGACGCCCCAAAAGATCGCGGTTTGAACGCGTCGGGCGATGAGGACGAGCGTGACGGCGATTCCGCCGAGGGCGACGCGCGCGTGCGTCGAGCTCAGATCGCCGATCGTGACGAGCGTCACGGGATGCTCGACGACGATTCCGCCGTCCTTGAGCCCGATGAACGCGATGAAGAGACCGATCCCAACCGCGGCGGCGAATCGGAGAGACGTGGGAACGGCCCGCGTGAGCGCCGCGCGCACGCGCCCGATCGTGAGCGCGACAAACACGATGGAGACGAGGACGACGAGTCCGAGTCCGGCCTCCCAGGGAAGAACGGCGCCGATCGTGAACGCGAAGAACGCGTTCAGCCCCATGCCGGGCGCAAGCGCGACCGGGAGTCCGGCGACGAGCCCCATGAGCACCGTCGCAAACGCGCTCGCGAGCGCCGTCGCGAGAAACGCACCACCCGTCGGCACGCCAGCCTCGGAGAGGATGACGGGATTCACGACGAGGATGTACGCCATCGTGAGAAACGTGGTGAATCCGCCGAGACACTCCCGCCCGATCGTAGAATCGCGCTCGCGGATCCGAAAAAACCGCTCTAGCGGGTTCGATCCGCGACCCGACATCGCTTCGGGCATCAGATCTCCTTCCAGACCTTCGCGAGGCTCTCACCGTAGACGCCGAGGTCCCACTCGCAAAAGTACCCGAAGGGAGTGTTCTCGACCTCGTACCCGGTCGAGCGAAGTCGTTCCGCGAGATCGCTCATGAATGAGCTCGCGAACTCGGGCGACGAGTTCGTGCCCCCGAGATGCGTGAAGGAATGGAGCACGACGCGCTTCAGCTCGCGCTTTCCCGCGATCCACTTGATTTGCTTGAGCGTTTTACGGAAAACGCTGGCGGATCTCTCAGGGTCTTCGTCGCGCTCCTCGGCGTGAAAAAAGACGACGACGGCGTCCTCGACACGCCGTTCGTCGCCGGGAACGTCATCGACCTCGTCGAGAGTCTTACTGAAGGCGCGCCAAGTGAACCGCTTCGCCTGAAAGAGGAGGAGCTTCATCGGCCGCGTATCATAGCGGCGGAGTCAGCCCTTGGAAACCGGTCGAGACGACGTCGGCATCGCTCGCGGTGATCTGCGCGATCTACACGGCGCTCGCCGCTCGGCGTCGACCGTCCGCCTGGGCGATGACCTGTTCCGCCTCGCCGACGTCCACCGCGCTTCCGATGAAGAGCGGAGTCCGCTCGTGCAGGGCGTCCGGCTCAGCATCGAGAACACGGCTCGTGCCGGTCGACGCTCGACCGCCGGCCTGCTCGACCAAGAAGCCTAGAGGGTTTCCTTCGTAGAGAAGGCGCAGCTTGCCGCGCTCGTTCTTGTCGTCGGCCGGATAGAGGAACACACCGCCGTAGAGGAGGTTGCGATGGAAGTCCGCAACGAGTGAGCCGACGTAGCGGAGGCTGTACGGCATCGCGCCGTCCGCACCGGTGAGACGATCGACGTACGTCCTCACTGCAAGCGGGAAGCGGTGATAGTTGCCGACATTGACACTGAAGACCTTGCCGCGCTGCGGCGTCCGGATATCGGCGTGCGAAAGGAAGAACTCACCCCGGCCGGGGTCGAGCGTGAAGCCGTCGACACCGCTCCCGACCGTGTAGACGAACATCGTCGAAGAGCCGTAGAGGATATAGCCGGCGGCGACCTGCTCGACTCCCGCCTGGAGGAACTCGCGCTCTTCGAGCGCACCGCTCTCGGTCCGGCGAAGGATGCTGAAGATCGTTCCGACGCTCACGTTGGCGTCGATGTTCGAGGAGCCGTCGAGAGGATCGAAGAGGACGAGAAACTCGCCGGAGTCGGCGTGAGGCGTCGCGATGACGTGCTCCTCCTCTTCCGACGCCAAACCGGCGACGCAGGAGATCCCGCTCAACGTCTCGACGAGGACGTCGTGGGCATGGACGTCCAGCTTCTTCACTTCTTCGCCCTGCACGTTCGTCCCCCCGGCCGTACCGAGAAGCCCGACGAGACCAGCGCGGCGAACCTCCGACGCGATCTCGATCCCCGCGTCAGCCAGCGAGGTGAGGACGCGAGCGAGATCCGACGACGAATTCAGCGCTGCAGTTCGCACGCGGAGGTGTTCGGCGAGAGAGCTCAGTGCGTGGGCCATAGGGACGTCTCTCTTACTTTCGTGATTGCGATGCGATCGGGGGGGAGGACGACGAACGCCGATAGGCGAATGATCGTGCACGCGCAACACCTGTGCCGGAGCGCGTCGAGAGTGGTCTCGCGCGTCGCCTCCGAGGCGACAGGGAAGCGCGGGACGGGTGGACGAATTCTCTCGGGCGGGCGCACGCTCCGACCTCGCGGAGACGCGTAGATGGCGCCGATTTCAGGAGCTGCGGGCGAGCCGCGCGGCGCCGCGCACGACGCGGGCTCCGGGCGCACGCGGGCGCTCGCGCGACGATTCGGCCCTCTCGTTCCACCGCCCGGAGGCTGGTCCAAAGCGCCGCGCGAATGCCCAAGCGAGAGACACCGCCCGGACGATCGCGGTCCGAAAACCGCCGGCAGTAGGCCGGGAATCCGCTCTTCGCCGAATTTCTGAACGCGCACGGCGGCCCGGTGCGAAGGACGAGATGGGTGCCGCCCCATCGACGACGTTTCCCCGGCTTCGAAGCGTCGACGGCATCACGGAACCTCCCCACAACCGACGAGGAAGCAGCCGTGCGCATTCCCCGACTTCAGCTCGCACTCTTCGCCGCGCTCGCCGCGGCCGCTCCGGTTTCGACCGCCACCGCGCAGACCACCGAACCGCCGGCTCTCGTCGCGGCAGTCACCGTGCGGAGCCTCGCGGACTACACGAAGGCCGCGCAGAAATTCGGAGAGCTCGCCGGTCAGCCCCAGCTCGGCACGCTCGCGGCCGGTCTCCTGTCGCAGGCGACGGGCGGCCGCGAGATTCAGGGCATCGACGCGCGTTCCCCCCTCGGGATCGCCTTCTTCGCCGCGGGCGGAAGCGTTCAGCCCGCGGTGTTTGTGCGAGTCTCCGACAAGCGAAAGTTCGGCGCCTTCTTCCAAAGCGTTGCGCCGGCGATCCAGCAGCGCTTCGGCCGAGTTCCGTTCAAGCTCAAGAATGACTTCTTCTTCATCGGTCCAGCGCTTCAGTTCCTCCGCGAGACCGATCTCCCGGCCGAGGGTCGACTTCTAAACTCGCGCGCGCGATCCGATCTCGTGAGTGCGGTTCTCCACGCCGACCGCATCCCCGAGTCGGCCCTCACTTCGATCGAGCGGATGCTCCGGCCGCTCATGAAACCCGCCGCGCGAATCCCGGGCTCGGGGCCGGAGGCGCTCATGGATTCCCTCCGCGTCGCCAAGCGATTCGAGCTCGGAGTGCGATTCGACGCGGGCGAGCGAAACATCGTCTTCGAAATGTTCTACGCGCCGCGGGCACACACCGAAGAAGCGACGGTCCTCCGAACGCTCGGACGCTCCCCGGCGAAATTCGCCGGCCTCGTCGACTCGGCCGCGATCGGTTCGCTTCTCGTCCACTCGCGCCTCACGACGGAAGCTCGGGCGAATCTGCTCGCCATTATTCCGACGAGCGTTGGCGGCTCGAAGCCGAACGTACTCGCTAGCGGCGACGCGCTTCCGTCGCCGCAGCAGCGTCTCCTCGACACCCTTCGGGCGGAGGTGGAGCGCGGCGAGCTCGAAGGCGCTTTCAGTATCCGCGGCATGCCTCCCGGCCCCCTGAGCGCCGTACTCGCCTGGGGCGTCGCCGAACCCAGTCGCGTCGAGCAGGCGCTCGTCGACCTGTTCGAGTCCGCCAAGAAGTATGGCGCCGGCTCGTTCTCGTCCACCGTGACTCGCTTCCGGGATCGACCCGTCCATCGCGTTCAGTTCGGAAACGAGGATCCCAAGGTCGAGCGAATCTTCGGGCGTGGAGCCGCCGTCCACTGGACGACGACGAAGGACGCCGTGCTCTTCGCGTACGGAGCGAAGAGTCTCGAGGCTCTCAAATGGAGCCTCGAGAGGAAGTCAACTCCCCGACGCAGCAAGCATCTCTACGCGCCGGCGTTGTTCACGACGCGCGTCCGCCCGTGGCTCGATATTTTCGGTCCGCTCGATCGACGCGTCGAAAGCATGAAGTCGGCGGTTCGGCCGACGGACCGTCTGTTCATGGAATCCAGCCTGAACGGCGACGGGATGCTCACGCGGTTCGAGATCCCCACGGGACTCATCCGCGCGCTGGTGAAAGCCGCGAAGTAGCGGGCTCGGAGCGCTCAGGGGTCGGAAAAGAGCTCGCGCGGTTCGATCCGTTATCGGGATTGGGCAGCGTCGGGCCCGTGAACGAGTGGGCCCGCACCCGCGCCTTCGATCGAGTGCGCACCGGCGGGCGTCAGTCGAACGGCGGTCCTCACACGCTCGACGAGATTCCGCGCCGCGAGGCGACGCACGACGCGCTCGACGCGCTTCGGGCTCCAGTTGAAGCGCGCCGCGAGCGAGGCGGGGTCGACCGCTTCGCTTCCGCCGCTCAAATGCAGCAGAAACAGTTGTTCG
This sequence comes from Planctomycetota bacterium, assembly GCA_965223845.1. Classification (GTDB taxonomy): domain Bacteria; phylum Planctomycetota; class UBA8108; order UBA8108; family SXIK01; genus CBDCXR01. Next base: position 3,788,323 of record CBDCXR010000004.1, read on the forward strand.
CGGAGACGCCGCGCCAGCCGGAGTCGAAACAGCGCTCGCGCCACGAGCCCGTACCGCGGCGAGAGGACGAGGGCGAGAAGGAAGAACACGCCCGCCATCGTCGCCATCGCAGCTGCGATCGAGCAGTCGATCGCGTAGGCGAGTGCGTATCCGGTCGCCGTGGATGCGATTCCGAACGCGACCGCGAGCGCGATCATGGAGCGCAGTCGATCGGTGAGGAGGTACGCGGTCGCCGGAGGAACGACGAGCATCGCGACGACGAGGATCGCACCGACCGATTCGAACGAGCCGACGACGGTCACCGACACGGCGGACATGAGGAGGTAGTGAACGACGACGGGTGAGATTCCGAGCGCGGCGGCGAGCTGCGGATCGAAGCTGGCGACCTTGAGCTCCTTGTAGAACACGATGACGACGAGCAGATCGAGGATGAGGATGGCGAGCGAAACCCAGATCGCCTTCGGGCCGAACTCGGGTCGCCCGGGGATCAAGGGATCGATCGGTGCGAGACCGATCTCGCCGTAGAGAACGCAGTCGACATCGATGTGAACCGACGACAGATAGCGACTGAGAAGAATGACGCCGATCGAGAAGAGGGCCGGAAAAACGACTCCGATCGAGGCATCCTCCTTGAGACGGCGGGTCCGAACGAGGAGCCCGACGAGAAAGACCGTCAAGACGCCGCACGCGCCGGCTCCGATGAGCGTCAGAATCGGTGCGTGGGCTCCAGCGACGAGATACGCGATCGCGATCCCCGGCAGCACGGAGTGGCTGATCGCGTCCCCGAGAAGCGCCATGCGGCGGAGAACCAGGAACGAACCGACCAGCGCGCAACTCGACGCGACGGCGCTCCCGACGATGAGGATCACCCAGCGATCGGAGTCGAGGCCGAGGAACGAGCTGAGTCCGAGAACGAAGCTCACCTTGCACCTCGTCCACTCGTCGTCTCGGCGTCGTTTCCCTCCCCGTCGGGGTTCGGGATCGCTCGGCCGTGCGGGTCGTGCGTCGGATGCCCCAGAATGCGCGCGAACTCACGCACGGCTTCGTCGCTGAGCGCGTGCTCCATCTCCTCGGCGTCGCGGTGGACGTGATCGGCGGGAAGGTCGAGTCTTCGCGTGAGATAGAGCTCCCAGAGCCGGTGCTTGCGGACGACGCGCTGCGCGGCAACGAGCCCGGAAGGAGTTAGGCGCAGTCCATCGGCAACGGTTTCGACGAGCCTCCGCGCTGCGAGCGCCTGCGCGGTTCGATCGACGACGCCGCCTCTCTGTCCGCGAAATCCCATCAGAACGGAACGAGGTACGGCTTCCTCCCAACTGCCGGTGCTCTCACCGCAGCGGTAGAGGTCGTTGAGCAGGTTTTCGCGGCGGATGCGCCGGGCGAGGCGACGGTGGCGCACGAACGCCCAAACCACCCCGCGCCGCGGCGCGAGCGCGGTCGAAAGCGCGAGAATCGCGCTCGCGACGACAACGATCGTGGGTCCCGTCGGCATGCGATCGATCGTTCCGCTCAGCGTCGCGCCGGCAGCGCTCGAAAACGCGCCGATGGTAGCGGCGAGAAGAAGCATGATGCTGAAACGGTCCGTCCACTGCCGCGCGGCCGCCGCCGGCGTGACGAGGGCGGCGACGGTGAGGACGACGCCGACGGTTTGCAGTCCGACGACGACGACTGCGACGAGGACCACCGTGAGGAGGACCTCGAGAAAACGCGTCGGCAGACCGATGCTCGCGGCGAACTCGCGATCGAAGCAGAGGAGCTTGAGTTCCTTGTAGAAAAGGAGGATGCAGGCGAGGACGGCGGCGCCGACGACCGCGAAGAGTACGAGGTCGCTCCCGAGCAAGGTGACGGCCTGTCCGAACAGGAATCGATCGAGTCCCGCCTGATTTCCGTGCGCCGTCTTTTGAATGTACGTGAGAAGAACAATTCCCACGCCGAAGAACACCGAGAGCACGATGCCCATCGCGGAGTCTTCCTTGACCCGGCTCCCGCGAGCGACCGCGAGCATGACGAGCGCCCCCAGAAGTCCCGTGGCCGCCGCACCCGCGAGAATCGCCGGAGAGCTCTTCGCGCCGACGAGCAGATACGCGAGGCAGACCCCGGGGAGCGCCGCGTGAGCCAGAGCATCGCCGAGGAGGCTCTGCCGCCGAAGCACGGCGAAAACGCCCGTCGCACCACCGATCGTCCCGAGGAGGGACGTCCCGATGAGCACGTTTCGGAAAGTGGAAGATGTCAGCCAGTCCATCGCCTTCGCCCCGTCGCTCCCGCATCGTCCGAGCGACGGATCAACAGCCCGTTGAGAAAGTGCTTCGAGTCGACAGCCGGCTCGTGTGCGTTCCGATCGGCCGCGGCAAATGCGGACGATCTTACGGGTTTTCGAGAATGGGCGCGGCCGATTGGAGCGTGAACGCGCCGGTCGTTCGGCCGAACGAGTTTTTGGGCGGACGGTTAACCCGAGCTTCGCGGCGGCCGCGCGCGAAGAAGAGATTCCGCCGCCTTCGACAGCGCGGTCAATCGGCCGCCGTACGTCATTTGGATGTTCTCTTCGTTGAACGTCGTCGGCACGGGTCCCGCCGCGACGAGTCGCATGTTGAGAAAGATCACGTCGTCGAAGTACGCCGCGACGGTTTGTAGGTCGTGGTGGACGGCGACGACCGTCCGACCCTCCGCGCGCAGCTTCTTCAGCAGGCCGAGAACCGCCTCCTCGGTCGCGGCGTCGACGCCCGCGAACGGCTCGTCCATCAGATAGAGCCGCGCGTCCTGCGCAAGCGCGCGAGCGAGGAACACGCGCTGCTGCTGGCCGCCGGAGAGCTGGTTGATCTGCCGCCGGGCGAACTCCTCCATGCCGACCTCGGCGAGGCAGCGCATCGCACGGTCACGATGCCGGCGAGTCGGCCACCGAATCCATCCCAGCTCGCCGTAGAGTCCCATCGTAACGACGTCGAGCGCCGTGGTCGGAAAATCCCAGTCGACGGTCTCTCGCTGCGGCACGTACGCGACCCACGATCGCCGCTCGGCGTACGGCGCGCCGAACACCTTGACCCAACCGGTCAGCGGACGCACGAGTCCGAGGATTCCCTTGAGCAGCGTACTCTTTCCTGCTCCGTTCGGTCCGACGATGGCGATGAGCCGCCCGGGAGGAAAGGTGACGTCGACGTCCCAGAGGACGGGGTGCACGCCGTACGCGACGGTCATGTCGTGCACTTCCACCGCTGCCGGTGCGTTCTCGTCGGAGGACGAGGACGCCGCTGCGGTCGGCGCCTCATCGGCGCTAGGCTCCGCGCGCACCAAGCGAGCTTCTGCGTTGGGGCGATTCTCCTCGCGCTCCGCGCCGCTCATCGCAGCGACTCCACGAGCGTCGTCACGTTGTGGCGAACCATCGTCGCGTAGGTGTCGGCGCCGCTCTCGGCCGGCCCCAAGGAGTCCGAGTAGAGCTCGCCCCCGACGGCGACCTCGTGGCCGCGGTCGCGGCACGCGGCCTGTACGGCCTCGATGCTCTTTCGCGGCACGCTGCTTTCGACGAAGATCGCTTTCAATTGTCGATCGATGATCACCTCGGTGACGCGCGCGATGTCGCGTAGACCGGCCTCCGCCGCCGTGTTGATGCCCTGGAGTCCGACGACCTCGACGCCGTAACGGTCTCCGAAGTAGCCGAATGCGTCGTGCGCCGTGACGAGAACGCGCGAGGATTCGGGGATCTTCCCGATTTCCTCCTTCACCCACGCGTCGAGAGCCAGCAACTCGGCCGCGACCGCGCGGTAGCGCTCGTCGATCGCTTCCGCGTCCTCCGGCGACAGGGCTTTCAACTCCGTAGCGACCGCACCGCAGACGATCGTCCACAGGGAGACGTCGAACCACACGTGCGGATCGACCGCCCCGTCCTCTCGGCGGACGCGATCCTCCGGCAGCGTCTCGGCAACCGCGACGACACGCCGGCCGGCGCCGGCGATGCGCTCGAGCACCGAGCCCATCTTCCCCTCGAGATGGAAGCCGTTGTAGAGAACGAGATCCGCGGCGCCGAGCCGGCGCACGTCGCTCTCCGTCGGATTGTAGAGGTGAGGATCGATCCCCGGGCGCATCAAGCCGACCACCTCGACCCCGTCCGGTGCGAGACGCTCGGCGATCTCTGCGATCATTCCCGTCGTCGCGACGACAACCGGACCGATGCGTTCCGCCCCGGGGGAGCAAGCGACGCCCGCCGCGAGCGCGAGACCGGCGAGCGCGCCCCGCCACCAGCGCCCGCGCGCACGTTCCGTGGATGCACCGAGCCGTCGAGTTCGCGCGTCGATCATAGAGAAGACTCTAACCGAGACGCGAGCTCGAGAACATGCCGCGCCTTCGGCTCGACGTTAACGCAGCGCCCGATGGCCCCGAACCGAGAACGTGGTCCCAAACCTCTCGGCGATCCTCACGGAGTCTCGTTCGTGCTCGGCTCCGTTGGCGGGGACGAGCCACCGTCCGCGGGAGCATCGGGAGCCGACTCGGCCGCCGCCGATTCCTTCGTCTTTCGGGGGAACCGGCCGTTCTGCAGGAAATGAAGCGTGCGGCGGATCACCTCCGGCTCCGACGCCATGAATGTGTGGCCCACCGGAAGGACGCAAAAGTCGCGCGCACCGGGAAGCCGCGTGTTGTCGACGCGGACGACTCCGTCGTTGTCGCCGAGAAGAAACGGGTTGTAGCCTCGGCCCCCGGTTCCCCCCGCGATGATCCCGAATTCGCAGTCGGGAACGGGACGTGCGTCGACTTCATCCGGGGTCAGCTCCGGTCCCGACGGGCCCGCGAGCGCCCGAAAGATCGGGAACGACTCGAGCCGATTCGCGATGACGCTCCCCTGGTTGGGCGGCCCGAGCATCACGAGACGATGAGTCTGGATTCGCTGCCGCCAAGCCGCTGGCCGCGCGAGCAGCTCACGAACGACGATGCCGCCGAGACTGTGCGTGACGAAGGAGACTTCCCGAATCTCGGACGCGGCGTCGAGCACTCTCTCGATCCCGTCGGCGTGGTCGTCGATCGAGCGCCGCGTGCTCGGGTATCCGACCGCAGCAGTTTCGTAACCGGCGGCGGCGAGTGCTTCCTCAAACTGCCGGAACATTCCCCTCGTTCTCCCGAGGCCGTGAACGAGGACGACGAGATGGTCGCTCCGAGGACAGAGATCGCGTTCGCGCGCCTCGCGTTCGAAGCTCGTTCGGCACGCAGCGAACGAGCCCCACGCGCGCCGCACGTTGCCCGCGTCGAGAAGACGAAAGTGACCGAAGTGAACGTGCTCCTGAATGCGCCAGCCGCGACGCACAAAGCGATCCGCCCAGAGCTGAGCTCCCCCGAGTGTGCGGATCGGAAGATTCGGTCTCCCGACTCCGTGACGGCGCACGAGCTCACGGCTTCGGGCGGCGGCACACTCGTCCCAGCTGCCCGCGGCGACGACTCGGGCACCGCGGATGTCGACGACGCGGTACCTCTCCTCGTCCGGAACACGCTCGATGCGAAGATCGAGTACGAGGCGATCAGCGCAGCGATCCGAGTTCGCGCGGTTCGCCGGGCGGGGCGGGGCTTTCGGCTTCGTTTCCTGAGCTCCTGCCCCGGCGCAAGCGAGCAGAACCGAGACGAACGCCGCCGCGATGCGAGCCGCTCCCCCCAACCGAAAGACAAACGCTCCGCGTGGCGGCTTCGAGTCGCCCCGCGACTCGGGTGGATCGTTCGGCATCGAGTCTTCCTCTCTGCGGCACGGACCGCTTCGAGCCAAAGTCCCGCGCCCGCCGTTCTCGTCTGAAGATGATTGTGGCGTGCTCGAGCGGGATCTCAAGCGTTCACCTCGAGGAACGTCGACCCAAGTCCGGCGAGCGCCGCCGCGCGGAGAAGTCCGTTCCCTCGATGCCTCGATGTTCTCGCTTTGAGATCCCCGAGGAACCCAGTACATCTGGGAACTTCCGAAGGAAACGCCGGCGCGTCTTCTTCGCTCCGGTGTCCGCAGCCCGCTCCCGAGAGTACATCCGAGGAATGAGATGAGACCAATCGCCAAGATCTCCCTGCTGCTCCTAGCGCTTGCGTGTACCCCTCAGGCGATGTCCGCGCCGAAGAAGATTCTTCTCGTCGGCACGCATCCGAGTCACGGGTACAACCAGCACGAATACCTCCACGGGAATCGCATTCTCGCGCACTGCCTGCGGCAGAACGGCGTCGACGCCGTGTCCTACAACGGCTTTCCTCCGGCGGAGGAGATCAATGAGGCGGCGCACTTCCACCTCTTCTGCTCCTGGGGCGGCGACTTCGTGCTAAAGGATGCGGACCGCCGGGCAATCTTCCTCGCAAACATTCGCCGCGGCATGGGCTTCTCGACGCTTCACTTTGCGTGCGATATCACCCCCGACCTCGAAGACAAGGGACTCGGCGACGTCTACATGGAGGCGCTCGGGGCGTTTTACGACACCGGGTTCTCGCGCAACCCGCACAATACGGTCACTCTTCGTCCGGCGAACGTCGGGCATCCGATTCTGAGCGGCGTGAGCGAGCTGACGCAGCACGACGAGATCTACTTCAACCTGCGGTTCATGCCGTACACGCGTCCGGTCCTCGTCGGACGAATCAAGGATCGCGACGGCGACTTCGATCGCTGGGTCTCGTGGTGTTACGAACGTCCCGACGGCGGGCGCTCGTTCGGCTACACGGGAGCGCACTTCCACAAGACCTTCGAAGCGGAGAGTTTCCGGCGCCACCTCGTAAACGGGATTCTCTGGTCGGCGAAAGTCGAGCTTCCCGAAGGAGGGGCGAAGGTCGACTTCGATCCCGCGTGGCTCGTTCCGCCGCGCCGGAAGGCACCGGCTGGTCGCCCCCCCGCGGGAAAGCTCCTTCCGCTGGACCGGGCGGGAGGCGACGCGGAGTGGGTGAACATCCTCACGGCCGAATCCTTTCCGCGGTGGACGCAGAAAGGTAAGGCGAACTGGAAGCTCGAAGACGGAGTGCTCACCGGAACGGGGCCGGTCGGTCACGTCTTCAGCCCGCGCGGCGACTACGCCAACTTCGAGTACGAGGCCGAGGTGAAGATCAGCAACGATTCGAACAGCGGCATGTACTTTCGTGCGGAGCTCGGCGACTCGTGGCCGAATGGCTACGAAGCGCAGGTGAACGCCTCGCACGGCGATCCCGTACGCTCCGGCAGCCTCTATCACTTCGAGAAGGTGTTCGAGAAATATACGAAAAACGACGAGTGGTTCACGCAGCGCATCGTCGCCGCCGGAAACCGGATCACCATTTCGATCAACGGTGCTCCCGTCGTCGACGTCGATATGGACGAGAAGCTCGCCCGAGTTCAGACTCAGCTCGCCGCGGAGACGGACGCGAGAAAGAAGCGTCAGCTCGGCCGGCTCGCACAGCAGATCGACAGCTTTCGCAAGCTCGAACGAGGCCACTTCGCGTTCCAGCAGCATCACGACGGTAGCGTGGTTCAGTACCGGAACGTCCGCGTGCGCGAATTGCCCTAGTCCTGCACGGGAAAACGAGGCGACGGCTCTCAAGCTCGAGTGCGTCGCCCCTAGTCTCGCCGCCGCAGATTCGAACGAACGAACTCGCGATTGAGTCGCGCGATGTTTTCGACGCGGATCGACTTCGGGCACGCGGCCTCGCACTCGCTCTCGTTCGTGCAGTTGCCGAAGCCTTCATCGTCCATCGCTTCGATCATCGCGCGTGCACGGCGAGCTCGCTCCGGCTGTCCCTGCGGGAGAAGCGCGAGCTGCGAGACCTTCGCGGAAACGAACAGCATCGCAGAGGCGTTCTTGCACGAGGCCACGCAGGCGCCGCAACCGATGCACGCCGCTGCGTCCATCGCGAGGTCGGCGTTTTCCTTCGGAATCGCGATCGCGTTCGCGTCGGGAGCCGCCCCCGTCCGCACCGACACGTAGCCACCGGCGCGGATGATTCGGTCGAAGCTCGAACGGTCGACAACGAGATCCTTCACCACCGGGAACGCGCCCGCGCGCCACGGCTCGATCTCGATCGTGTCGCCGCTCCGAAAGTGCCGCATGTGGAGCTGACAGACCGTCGTCCCGCGCTCGGGTCCGTGGGCGCGCCCGTCGATGACGAGGCTGCACATTCCACAGATTCCTTCGCGGCAATCGTGGTCGAATGCGACCGGATCCTCGCCGCGACGCTCGAGATCTTCGTTGAGGACGTCCAGCATTTCGAGGAACGACGCCTCTTCCGAGATCCCGCTCACCTCGTACGTGACCATACGACCGGGATCTTGCGCGTTCTTCTGCCGCCAGATCTTGAGCGTCAACTCCATCGCGCCGCTCGTCACTTGTAGCTCCTTTGCTTGACCTCGACGTTCTCGAACTCGAGCGGCTCGACGTGGCGAGTCGAAGGCTCGCCGACGCCACGATACTCCCACGCCGCGACGTGCGTAAACTCGGCGTCGTTCCGCAGCGCCTCCCCCTCTTCCGTCTGGTATTCCTCGCGAAAGTGACCGCCGCAGGACTCCTCCCGCGCGAGCGCGTCATCCACCATCAGTTCGCCGAACTCGAGGAAATCCGCGACGCGCCCCGCGCGCTCGAGGACTTGATTGAACTCCCCTTCCGTTCCGGTGACGGTGACGTTCTCCCAAAACTCCGCTCGAATCTCGGGAATTCGCTTCTTCGCGTCCTCTAGTCCGCTCCGATTCCGGGCCATGCCGCACTGATCCCATAGGAGAAGGCCGAGCTCCCGATGGAAGTCGTCCACCGTGCGCTTTCCTTCGACGGCGAGGAGTCGCGAGATCCGCTCGCGCACATCCTTCTCGACCGCGGCGAATTCGGCTTGCTCGGTCGAAACGGGGTCGAGCGGACCGGCGGAGAACTCGTCGCCGATCGTGTAGGGGAGCACGAAGTACCCGTCGGCGAGCCCCTGCATGAGCGCGCTCGCCCCCAGTCGATTGGCGCCGTGATCGGAGAAGTTCGCCTCTCCGATCACGTAGAGTCCCGGGACGTTGCTCATCAAGTTGTAGTCGACCCACAGCCCGCCCATCGTGTAGTGGACGGCGGGGTAGATGCGCATCGGAGTTCGGTAGGGATCCTCGCCGGTGATTCGCTCGTACATCTCGAAGAGATTTCCGTACCGCTCGCGGATGGTCGACTCGCCAAGCCGCCGAACGGCGTCCCCGAAGTCGAGATAGACCGCCATTTTCGTCGAGCCGACGCCGAGCCCCTCGTCGCACACCGCCTTCGCCGCGCGTGAGGCGACATCGCGGGGAACGAGGTTTCCGAAGCTCGGGTAGCGACGCTCGAGATAGTAGTCACGATCCGCATCGGGGATCTCGTGCGGAACGCGCGCGTCATCGCGGTTCCGCGGCACCCAGACGCGGCCGTCGTTCCGCAGGCTCTCGCTCATGAGAGTGAGCTTCGACTGGTAATCTCCGTGAACCGGAATGCACGTCGGATGGATCTGCGTGAAGCAAGGATTCGCAAAGAGCGCCCCGCGACGATGCGCGCGCCACGTCGCGGTGACGTTGCACGCCTTTGCGTTCGTCGACAGATAGAAGACGTTTCCGTATCCGCCCGTCGCGAGCACCACCGCATCGGCGGCGTGCGACGAAATCTCGCCGCTCACGAGATTCCGGACGACGATCCCGCGGGCCCGCCCCTCGACGACGACGACGTCGAGCATCTCGGTGCGGGGAAACAGCTCGACGCCCCCCGCGGCGACCTGCTTCATCAACGCGCCGTACGCACCGAGGAGAAGCTGCTGTCCGGTCTGTCCACGCGCGTAGAACGTCCGGGACACCTGCGCTCCGCCAAACGAACGATTGGCGAGGAGACCGCCGTACTCGCGCGCGAACGGCACTCCCTGGGCCACGCACTGATCGATGATGCTCGAGCTCACCTGCGCGAGCCGGTAGACATTCGCTTCACGCGACCGGTAGTCGCCGCCCTTGATCGTGTCGTAAAAGAGGCGATAGACGCTGTCGCCGTCGTTCGGATAGTTCTTCGCCGCGTTGATCCCACCCTGTGCGGCGATGCTGTGAGCGCGACGCGGGCTATCTTGGATGTAGAACGCCTTCACCCGATACCCGAGCTCGGAGAGCGACGCGGCCGCCGACGCGCCCGCCAATCCAGTGCCGACGACGATCACGCTGAATTTCCGCTTATTCGCGGGATTGACGAGCCCGAGCTCGAAGCGGTGCCGGTCCCACTTCTCGGCGAGCGGTCCCGACGGAATCTTGCTCTCGAGCTTCATTGCGCGCCCTCCGCGAAGAAGTACGCGTAGAGAGGAAGAGACGCGTACCCGACCGCCACGAAGATCGCGAACAGACGACCCGCGATGCGGACGAGCGCAACGCACTTCGGCTGCGACAGGCCGAGACTTCGAAACGCGCTTTGAAACCCGTGGCTCACGTGGAGCGCGACGACGCAGGATGCGAAGACGTACCAAATCACGTAGTAGGACCCGTGGAACTTGTCGATCACGAGATCGTACAGCGACGCGCCTTCTGCCTTCGCGAACCGGAAGTCCTTGAGGTGGAGAACGAGGAAAACGAGGACGATGATCCCCGAATAGATCATGGTCGAGCTCGCGATCGTTCGCTCTCCGGCCGAGGCCCGAGCGACGTAGCGTACGGGGCGCGCACGACGGTTTTCGATCGTCACCCACACGGCGAAGACGATGTGGACGAGAAAGAGCGCGGCGAGGATCGCTTCCGCCGGGTAGTAGAAGAGGAGGTTCGACGTCATCGCCTCGGCGTAGGCGTCGAAGGCGTCCTTCCCGAAGAAGAGAAGAAAGTTCCCGAGGAGATGGAGAACCAAGAAGCCGCACAAGAGAAGGCCGCTCACCGCGACGCACTGCTTCTTGCCGATGGACGAACAGAGCGTCCGAAACATCCAGGTCATGAAGGTGATCGAACCTCTCTCATCGTCACCGATTCGGGGTAGACGCCGAACAAGAGCGTTGCTGCCGAAGCGCGCGTGGGGAGCGGCATACGGGCGAACGCCGCGGGAAGAACCCAGATACTGTAGTCTTCGCATCCGCGCCATCAAGCCCCAACGTCGAGGCGATCGATCGCCGCCGCAAGCGCGGGCATTCGCCCGGTTGGAGGTCAGTTTTCAAGGATACTCTCGGCGGCGACGCTCTCGCGCGACGTGGGAGGCGTCGCGCCGGCTCGAGCGGCCACGTAGGCGCCGCAGCGACAGCTCCATTCGAGCCACTCGGCGGGAGGGACGCCCCGGAAGTACGCGTCGAGGAACCCAGCGAGAAACGCGTCGCCGGCGCCGACCGTATCTCCGACTCGAACGCGAAACCCCGGGTGCGCGAAAAATGACCCGGCATTGAGAAGGACGGCCCCGTGCGCTCCCCGAGTCACGCAGAGCGCAGCGAGCTCGAGCTGATCGGCGAGGCGCGCAAGAGCCGACCGAGCGGCGTCCGGATCCGCGAGATCCTTCGGCCCGGCCTCGCCGGTCGTCCATTCGTACACCCGCGCAAACTCGTCGTCGTTCATCTTCACGAAATCCGCGACGGCTAGCGAGTCCTTCACGATCGCCGCATCGTCGTACGGGGGGCGGAGATTGACGTCGAAACATCGGATCGCATCGCGCGCCCAAAGCTCCCGCACCGCGAGCCGCGAGCGCTCGGATCTCTGGGCGAGCGAACCGTAGAGAACGAGATCCGCGGCGGGGAGGTCGGGGACGGCCATCCGATCCCACGCCGCGGGCGCCAAGATGTCGTAGGCGGGGATGCCGTCCTCGTCCGTCCGGACGAGGACGCGCCCGGTCGGCAGCTCGGGGTGAACCGCGATCCCCGCGGTCGACATGCCGAACGCTTCCATGCGGGAGCGCAGCTCCTCGCCGAGCACGTCGTCGCCGACCGACGAGACGAGCGTCGCTCCGTGCCCGAGTGCGGTCAGGTGGTAACAGACGTTGAAGACCGCTCCTCCGGGGAAGAGGCCGGCCGGCAGCGAGTCCCAGAGAACCTCGCCGATCGCGACGATCTCCCCCCGACGCGGTGTCCCGCTCAACGCTGCCCTCCGTCCGTGCCCGATTCGCGCTCGGAGCGGGACGGCTTGGCCTCACCCCGCTTCGTCCGCAGATCGAACGCGATCAGCTTCCGCTCGTCGCGGACGTAGAGGCGACCGCCGGAAAACGTGGGGACCGCCCACGCCGGCCAATCGAGGACGTCCGGAACCTCCGCGACGATCTTGTGTCCCTCGGGAGTCAAGCGAAGGAGATAGAGCTGACCGCGCTCGCCGAGAGCGATGAAATGGCCGTCGCCGTAGATGAACGTTCCCCGGCCGAGCGGGCTCCGCCACCGCCACTTCACGCGGCCCGTCGCGAGCTCGACGCAGTGGAGCTGAGCTTGACCTTCGTGCCGCCCGGCGAATCCGTACACGTGATCGTCCACGCAAACGATCGTCGACCAGTGGCTGTCGAGGATCTTCTCGCGCGAGAGGAGGTCGTCTTTCCACAAGACGTCGTAGTCGTCTGCTCGAAGCCGAAGCGCGACCGCGCCGGTACCGTAGGTCGCCGAGAACAGCAGCTTGTCGCCGACGACGAGCGGCGTCGAAGCATTGACGGATTCGTGCTTCCTCGAACGCCAGGGAAAGTCCCATTTTCGTCGCCCAGCGACCGGGTCGAAGCACGCCATTCCCCCGCGGTGAAAGACGAAGAGTCGATCGACGCCAGCGACGGGGACCACGCGCGCGGCGGCGTAGCTTCCGCCTGCGGTCTTCTCCTTCCACACCGTCTCCCCCGTCCGCGCCTCCAGCGCGAGAGTGAGACCCGAGACTCCCATCGTCCCGCCCAAGTTGACGTAAAGGCGCCCACCGTGAAGCGCCGGGGCGGCGCCGACGCCGAAAAAATTTTGCGTCAGCGAGTACTCGCCGAGGAGATCGCGCCTCCACGCTTTTCGCCCGCTCTCGAGCTCGATCGCGTGGAGGATTCCGTTCGGGCCCAGTGTGTAAACGAGCTTCTTCTCCGCTGTGACGTCGACCTGGGGGCAGCAACGCGGCCCCCCGCTATACCCCCACGCGTCGACGTAGTCGGTGTCGTAGCTAAACCTCCAGCGACGATCGCCGGTCTCCGGGTCGAGGTCGTCCACGTGCATCTGACCGCGGACGCGATGGAAGAAGATCAGATGCTCGCCGACGACGATCACCGAGCTGTATCCCTCGCCGCCAGGGATGCGGAAGAGCTCGGGCGGACCGGTCTCGGGCCAGTCCTTCAGCCAGCCCGTCTCATCGAACGTAGCATCTTGCCGAGGGCCGAGCCAAAGGGCCCAATCGGTCGCGCTCACGCGCGAAGGGAGCGCGGTTCCGACGATCGCCGCCAGCACTGCGAGCCAACGCCCGTCCCATCGAAGGTTTCGACGCATCGATCTCTGCCTTTCCCCCGAGCGCGATCCACCACCGGCGACGAGACGCGCTCGCAGCGAGGTCATCGCGCGCGCACCTCGCCCGCGATCACGCGACGGCGTATTCTCCGCGGATGGCACGCGCCCCGCAACTTTCGTGCGGGTGTGCCCTCGTCCGCGGGACTCGCAGCTCCGGCTGAACGACGTCGCGCCCGGGAGGGCAAAAGGGAATCGGAAGGGGTCGACCTGGTCGCGTCGAGCGCGACTTCACTCTCGGGGTGCACACTTGGAACACCCCCACGTCCGCGGTCCAAACGGTCCCCGGAGGCCGGTGACCACGAGAGCGCGCGGGCAGTCCGAGGTTCTTCTGTCCGCGTCTCGTCAAACCCCTTCCGAACCGATGAGCCTGTCTAGACTCGCGCTCTACCATGCCTCAGAACAGTGCAAATGGCACGCGAAAAAAACCACCGAGGGGAAGACTTTCCGCCGAGCCTCACGGGCCCCGAACATCGCGGCTGAACCGCCCGCGAACTCGGAGAGCGGAGCGAGAAACACGGCGACTCGACTCAAGAAAGTCGACGTCGATAGTCGTCGTAGTCGAATTCTCGGACGACGCGGAGACGATCGGTCTCGGGATCGAAGAGCGCGATCGAGGGGAGCCGAACGCCATTGAACGTCGTCGTCTTCACCATCGTGTAGTGGATCATGTCCTCGAAGACGACCCGATCTCCCACCCCGAGCGGCTCGTCGAACGAATAGTCGCCGATCACGTCTCCCGCGAGACAAGTCAGTCCGCCGAGACGATACGAGTACGGTTTCTCGCCCGGGCGTCCCGCGCCGCGAACCTCCGGTCGGTAGGGCATCTCGAGCACGTCCGGCATGTGCGCCGTCGCAGAAGTATCGAGAATCGCGATGTCGATGACGTTTCGAACGACGTCGAGAACCGACGCGACGAGAACGCCGGTCTCCCACCCGATGGCCTCCCCCGGCTCGAGGTAGACGTCGACTCCGTACCGCTCGCGAAAGCGGGAGATCAGTGCGCAGAGTCGCTCGACGTCGTACCCCGCGCGGGTAATGTGGTGACCGCCGCCGAAGTTCACCCACTCGACCCGCTCGAGCGCCGGGCCGAACCCTTCCTCGACTGCGACCAGAGCGCGCTCGAGAACGTCGGCGCCCTGACCGCAAAGCGCGTGGAAGTGGAGTCCCCGAATCGGCCCGAGAGCGTCCGCCGAGAAGTCGAACTCGCGGCGCGGAATTCCGAGCCGCGACTGCGGCGCGCACGGATCGTAGAGCGCGACCTCGACCTCGGAGTGCTCGGGATTGACGCGGAGGCCGGGAGACACGCGACCATCGGTCGCCTCTACGGCCCCGCGAAACCGCCGCCACTGCGCGAACGAGTTGAAGCTCACGTGATCGGCGATCTCGAGGATCGCCGGAAACTCCGCGTCCGAGTAGGCCGGGGCGTAGACGTGGAGCTCACCGCCGAACTCCTCGGCCCCGAGGCGCGCCTCGTGGAGGCTGCTCGCCGCCGTGCCCGCGAGATAGCGCGCGCAGAGCGGAGCCGCGGCGTGGAGCGCGAATCCCTTGAGCGCGAGAAGCACTCGCGCTCCGCTGGACTCGCTGACTCCGCGCAAGACGCGTAGGTTTCGCTCGAGGCGCTTCTCGTTGCAGACGAAGCAGGGCGAGGGCGCCCGAGCGGGATCGAAGGTCAAAGATCTCGCTCCACCCAGGGGAGCCCGTACGTCGGGAGAAGCTCCATGAACGGAGACGGGTCGAGTTGCTCGACATTGAACACGCCCTCGCCGCGCCAGATTCCGCGGAGCAGAAGCTGGGCCCCGATCATCGCCGGCACTCCCGTCGTGTACGAAACCGCCTGCGCGCCGACCTCGCGGTAGCACTCCGCGTGGTCGCACACGTTGTAGATGTACATCTTCCGCGGACGCCCGCCCGAATCTCCCTCGACGATGCACCCGATGCACGTCTTCCCGGCGTAAGTCTCACCCAGACGCCCCGGATCGGGGAGGACGGCCTTCAGAAACTGCAGCGGAACGATCGAGTGGCCCTCGTACTCGACTGGGTCGATGCGCGTCATGCCGACGTTCTGAAGGACGCGAAGATGCGTGAGGTACTCGTCGCCGAACGTCATCCAAAAGCGGATGCGTTCGACCCCCGGAATGAACTTCGCGAGCGACTCCAGCTCCTCGTGGTAGAGGAGATACATCCGCCGCGGTCCGATCTCCGGAAAGTCGAACGTCTCTGAGACGGACAGCGGCTCCGTCTCGACCCAGGCGCCGTTCTCGTAGTACTTCCCTCGCTGCGTGATCTCCCGGACGTTGATCTCCGGATTGAAATTCGTCGCGAACGGGTGGCCGTGGTCGCCGCCGTTGCAGTCGAGGATATCGATGGTTCGAATGGAGTCGAAGCGCTCCTTCGCGAGGTGAGCACAGAAGATGCTCGTCACGCCGGGATCGAATCCGCAGCCGAGGAGCGCCATGATGCCGCGCTCGCGAAAGCGATCGTGATACTCCCATTGCCAGCGATAGCAGAACTTCGCCTCGTCCGGCGGCTCGTAGTTCGCCGTGTCGAGGTAGTGGACGCCAGTCGCGAGGCACGCGTCCATGATCGCGAGATCTTGATAGGGAAGTGCGACGTTGACGACGAGGTCGGGACCGAAGTCTTCGATCAGGCTCACGGTCTCGTCGACGTGATCCGCGTTCACCTGGGCCGTACGGATCGGGCGGTCGATCGCCGCTGCGATGCGATCACACTTCTCGAGCGTACGGCTCGCGAGACAGATCTCCTCGAACACCTCCGGCACCGCCGCGCACTTCCGCGCGACGACGTTTCCCACTCCGCCCGCCCCGATGATGAGTACTCTCGGCATCCCGACCTCCGGCACGGACCTCGCCGCGCCGAACGGATCGCGGGCGACAGCTCGGAGCCAGGATGTACCCGATGGACCGGGGCGGGAACAGAGCTAATTCACCGCGCGAAAACGCCTTCGCGGGCGTGTCGACGTCGGGGTCAACAAGAGCCGTAGACACACTCCGTGTGCTCGTCGTCGACGGTCGGGTCCGGGCCGCAAGTCTCGAGACCCGGCGGAGCCGGAGGCGCCTCACCCTGAAAGAGGCTCCCGAGAAGATGGAGCGGGTCGTTCAGATTGATCCCGCCGTCGTCGTTCACATCGGAGGCATCGGGACAGGGGGATGGATCCGCGCTCTTGAAGAGGTGGTTCAGGAGAGAAATCGCATCCGAAATATTGACCGATCCGTCGGTGTCGAAGTCGCCGCGGCGAAAGTCGACGGCCGGTGCGTCGCCGATGATCGCCGTACAGGTGAGGCTACCGTCCTCGCCGCAAGCGATGTCGCAGACGGACGCGACGAGCGTGTAGACATTCTCTCCGGCAACCGGCTCGGAATCGGTGTACCCCGTCGACGTGACGCGCGGTTGGTTCTCGAGCGGCACTCCGTTTCGCGAGAGCTCGATGCTCGTGTACGCGGTCCCCGCCGGACGCGTCCAGCGAACGCGAACCGAGCCGTTGTCGCGGACTTCGCAGGTGATCTCGGTCGGGCAGGGATCCGCATCGTCGACGAAAAGCTCCGGCTCGAGAACGAAATCCGAGCTGTCGAGCGACGTATTGTGTCCCTGAATCGCGATGACGTTTTCGCCCGCTTGAAGCGAAGCGATCGCCTCGCAGTTGCTGATCACTATGCTCTGAAACTGATTCTCGCTCGCCCGATTCGTCGCCGTGGCGTCGAACGGAACTGGATCGCCGGGGTTCCCCGGGAGACCGACGCGCGCGGCCTCGATTCCGTTGATGTACGCCACGAAGCCGTCGTCGTAGCGAATGAAGAGCCTCAGCTTCGAGACCGCACTCGGATCGTCGATAGTAAAGATGCTGCGGATGTAGAGGCTCCAGAACCCGGTGTTGCCTCCACCGCCCTGCATCCCGTCGATCATGGTGTTGATCCAGGCCTCGCCGTACCCGAGCGCACTCGGACCGAGATCCCAGCGCCGATCGTCGTACTCGGCGGTGAACCAATCGGGATCGGGCTCTTCCACGCCGGGAAAGTACGTCCAGAGGTCACCGGATTGGATCAGCTGGACTTCTTCCGTCTTCGCCGGGGCCGCGAACACGAACGCGACGACGAACGGGACCGCAGACCGAGCGAAGCGCTTCGCTCCCACAAGCCTCTTCGGATGAACAGCGCGCATCACACCCTCCCTCACGAACGTTCGCGACGCATCGGCCGCCGGATCGTAGCGAATCGAATCTCAAACCGGACGGCTTTGCGAGACCACAGTCGCGCCGCTCAGCGAGCGGCTCCGACCGAGCGGCGCCTCCGAGACCCCTGGAGATCCGCCGCAGGCAAGCGTCCGAGCGCCTTCCATTTAATGAGCGCTCGCCTCCCCTGTAAAGAACGGCGACGTGTCGACGCCGACTTCACTTGCCGCTCGGCGACGAATCGGTCAACATTCCCAGCCCGCGGGCGAGAGCCATCTACGATGAGGAGCCCGCCGCGAGTCCACTACCGCAAGGCGAACACCGCGTGAGCTCGACGCACAACACCTTCGTGGGATTCGGCTTCGGTGCAATTCAGGCCGGGCTCTTCGCGCTCGAGGCCCAGCGCTCCGGACGCTTCGAGCGGATCGTGCTGGTCGAGGTCATCCCGGAGCTGGTCCACGCCGTTCGAGCGGCCGAAGGACGCTTTCGCGTCAACGTCGCCCACCTCGACCGGGTCGAGGACGTCGGCGTCGGTCCCGTCGAGATCTACGATCCCGCCGACGCGAGCGATCGCAGCCGGATCGTTCGCGCGATCGGCGAGGCCGCCGAGCTCGCCACGGCCGTTCCGAGCGTCGGCGCCTACTCGACCGGCGAACCCTCGAGCATCGACCGGCTGCTCGCGGACGGACTCGCCGCGCGACACGGGTCGGATCGCTCCGCGCCGCCACTCGTCGTCTACGCCGCGGAAAACCAGCTCGAAGCCGCAGCGATCCTCCGCGGAAAAGTCGCGAGCGCACTCGCGGGGACACCGCACCGCGACGCGGTTCTCTCCGGCGCCTGCTTTCTCGATACGGTGATCGGGAAAATGAGCGCGGTCGTGAGTGATCCTCGCCGTATCGCGGCGGAAACGCTCGCTCCGATCGCTCCAGGGATCGACCGCGCGTTCCTCGTCGAAGCGTTTCGCCACATTCTCGTCTCGCGGGTAGAGCGCGCCGACGGAACGCGCATCGATCGCTGCCTCGACATCTTCGAGGAGAAGGTCGACCTCACGCCTTTCGAGGAAGCGAAGCTCTTCGGTCACAACGCGACGCACGCGCTCGCCGGCTACCTTGCGGCGGCGCTCGGAATCGGTCGGATGGCGGAAATCGCAAGCGTTCCGGGGGCAATCGAGTTTCTTCGCGACGCGTTCACCACGGAGTCTTGGCCCGCGCTCGCAGCTCGTTGGGCGGACGTCGATCCGCTCTTCACCACGTCCGGCTACGCGCGCTACGGCGACGAGCTCATCGACCGGATGCTCAATCCGTTCCTCGGCGATCCGGTCGCCCGCATCACCCGCGATCCCGAGCGCAAGCTCGGCTGGGATGATCGACTCGTCGGCGTGGTGCGACGGGCGCGCGCAGCCGGGGTGCCCGCACGGCGCTACGCGCTCGGGACGGTCGCGGCTCTCGATGCGAATTCCCCGGCGCTCCTCTCGAGCTGGTCCGAAGCCGAGACGTTCCTCCGAAACCTCTGGCCCGCGAGCGCGCCCGCCGGCGAAGTCGAGGCGATCCTCGATCTCGTTCGCGACGCAACGGGGGCGTTTCTCCGGTGGCGGAGCTCGGCGAGCCGAACATTTCCCTCGGTCGAGTAGCGGGACCGCGCCGCCCGTCCGGTGAGCGGGGCCACGCGGCGGTCTCCCACCGTCCCGCTCGACGCCGCCGGCGCCCGGGCTCGATCGCGAGCGAAGGGCTGCCACGGAACGGTGAATTTGAGAGAATGGCCGGCCGGCTCCGCGCGCGACGCGGGTGGACGCAGCGGACGGACGAGCAACGACACCGAACGACCGAGAGGAATCCCCAGAAGTCTACGATGGCACACGCAATCCAGATGCCCCGAGCGGGACAGAGCATGATCGAGGGCCGGGTCGTCGCGTGGCTCAAGAAGGAAGGCGAGGCCGTCGAGCGCGGCGAGCCTCTGCTCGAGATCGAGACCGACAAGGCGAATCTCGAAGTCGAAGCACTCGAGGCGGGCATCCTCCGCAAGGTGCTGGCGAAAGAAGGCGACGTCGTCCCCGTGCTGTCCGTGGTCGGCGTGATCGGCGCGGCGGACGAAGCGATCGACTACGATGCTCTCGTATCTGCCGCCGCCGAAGCGGCGGAGGAGTCTAAGCCGACCACCGACGCGGCGACGGAACCCTCGACGGAAGCGGCGACGCCGCCGGCTGACGCGGAGCTCGTCGGCCACACGGTGCTCATGCCCCAGGCGGGACAGAGCATGACGGAAGGCCGAATCCTCTCGTGGCTGAAGAACGAAGGGGACGCGGTCGAGCGCGGCGAGCCGCTCGTAGAGATCGAAACGGACAAGGCGAATCTCGAGATCGAGGCTCTCGCCGCGGGACATCTGCGCAAGATCTTCGCGAACGAAGGAGAGCTCGTCCCCGTGCTCGCCGCGGTCGCGGTGATCGGACCGAGAGACGCGGACATCGACTTCGACGAGCACGCGCGGCGCGCCGAGGCGGCGCGGGCGCAAGGGACCGCGCCGCCGCCCGCCGCGCCCACGGCGAGTCCGGCCCCCGCCCGCTCGCCCGCCGAGCCGGCGGCGGCGACGAATCCGCGGCGCCCGGCGCCCGCGGTGGCGAGCCCGACGGTGACCGCCGCCGCGTCGCGCCGTCTCGCCGCCTCGCCGCTAGCGCGGAGGGTCGCGAAGGAGCGCGGCGTCACGCTCTCCGCCGTCCGCGGCACCGGACCGAACGGGCGCATCCTCCGGCGCGACGTCGAGGCGGCGCCGGCCGGCGGCGGTCACGCAGCTGCGAATGGCGCGGGGATCGATCTCTCCGCGCTCGGTGCGAGCCGCCCGTACCCCGAACCGGCCGCGCGCCCGCCGGCCGAGGTTCCGCTGACCGGCATGCGGGGCGCGATCGCGTCGGCTCTCCAGCAGTCGAAGCAGACGCTCCCCCATTTCTACGAGGCGATCACCGCGGATGTGACGGCGCTTCTCGAGCGGAGGAGTGGGCTCGAGCAAGAAGGTGCCCGCGTTTCCGTGAACGACTTCGTCGTCCGGGCCGTCGCGATCGCACTAGCCGATGAACCTCGCGTCAACTGTCGCGTTGCGGACGATCGCATCGAATATCCTTCGGCGGTCAACATCGGCATCGCCGTCGGAACGGAAGACGGGCTCGTCGTCCCCGTCGTGCAGAACGCCGCGACGCTCGATCTCGTCGGACTCTCCGCCGAGTCGAAGCGCATCATCGAAGCCGCGCGCTC
Organism: Planctomycetota bacterium; assembly: GCA_965223845.1. Taxonomy (GTDB): domain Bacteria; phylum Planctomycetota; class UBA8108; order UBA8108; family SXIK01; genus CBDCXR01. Next base: position 3,809,086 of record CBDCXR010000004.1, read on the forward strand.
CGGGAAGTTGATCGGAATGGGAACGGGCACCTTCACGATCTCGAATCTCGGCATGTTCGGCATCGAGAGCTTCAGCGCGATCATCAATCCGCCGGAAGGCGCGATCCTCGCCGTCGGCGCCGCTCGACCCGAGCTCCGGCCCTGGGCCGGCGGCTTCGCGCCGCGAGCGGTGATGACGCTCACGCTTTCTGCGGACCACCGCGCGATCGATGGCGTGCTCGCCGCTCGATTCCTCAGTCGTCTGCGTTCGCTGCTCGAAGAGCCGGATCGGTTGTAAAACTCGCGGGGGATCGACGCCTCGAGGCGTCGGTTCGAGTCAACCGTTCGCGAGCGCTTCGGCCTCCGCCGCGACGAGTAGCCGGAGATTCCGATCGAACACGCTCGTGAACGACCGGTGAACCGCGCCGCAGAGCGCCGTCCACTCGGGAAGAGACCCGGCCGGCAACTCGCGCTCGAGGCTCGTTACTTCGGCGTCCGAGATCCCGCAGGGAACGATCGTATCGAAGCCGTCGAGATCTCTCTCGACGTTGAGAGCGAAGCCGTGTGACGTCACCCACTGCTGCGCGCGGATGCCGATCGCCGCGATCTTGCGCGGAGCCGCGTCCGGACCGACCCACACTCCCGTGCGCCCGTCGACGCGTCGCCCGACGATCTCGTAATCCGCGAGTACTCCGAGCAGAGCCTCCTCGACGCGCCGAAGATAGGCGTGGAGGTCCCGCTCGTCGCCCGAGAGCTGGACGATCGGATATCCGACGAGTTGCCCCGGACGGTGAAACGTCACGTCGCCGCCGCGGCGCGACGGGACGATCGCGATGCCGCGCGAGGCGTACTCGGCTCGCGGGAGGCGGAGATGCTCATCGCCACCTCTCGTGCCCCACGTCACCGTAGGCGGGTGCTCGAGGAGCCACAGAAGATCCGGAATCTCGTCCGCTGCACGGCGTTTGACGAGACGCTCTTGCGTTCGCGTGGCGTCGTCGTAGCGGATCGGAGTTCGAGGTGTACGGACGTTCTCGGGGAGGAGATTCACACGAAGTGCGCGAAGGATCGCGAAGGGAGAGAAGAAGTAAGAATAAGAGTAGGAATGAGAGCGAGAATAAAAGGAAGCGCGCCCGGGTGGGAAGGAAAACGCCCGGCGAACGGGGAACCGGTCGCCGGGCGTTTCGCTATTACCGACTGAAGCGAGTTACACGTCGTAGCCGACTTCGCCGTGCTGCGAGAGGTCGAGGCCCTGGAGCTCCTCGTCCTCGCTCGCGCGGAATCCCTTCGTGACCGCGTTCACGATTGCGTAGAGGATCGCCGTCACGACGGCGGAGTACACCATGGTGATGACGACGGCGAGAATCTGCGTGAGGATCAACCCGCCGCTCGGCACTCCGCCTACAGAGACGAAGACGCCCGTGAGGATCGCGCCGACGGTTCCACCGACTCCGTGGACGCCGAACGCGTCGAGCGAGTCATCGAATCCGAGGCGCGCCTTGAGGACGGCGACGCAGAAGTAGCACACCGCCGCGACGATGACGCCCATGATGAGAGCGGCTCCGGGCTGGACGTATCCCGCCGCCGGGGTGATGCAGACGAGGCCCGCAACGAGTCCCGTGGCGACGCCGAGCACGGTGGCCTTTCCGTGGTGGACCCGCTCGATCACCGCCCACGCGAGAGCGGCCGATGCCGCGCAAACGTGAGTGACGGTGAACGCGAGAACGGCGGTCCCGTCGCTCGCGAGACCGCTCCCGCCGTTGAATCCGAACCAGCCGAACCAGAGGAGACCGGCTCCGAGCACGGTGAGGGTCAGGTTATTCGGCGCCATTTTCTGCTGCGGGTAGCCGCGGCGCTTCCCGATGAGGATCGCGAGAACGAGCGCGGACACACCCGACGAGATGTGGACGACGGTTCCACCGGCGAAGTCGATCGCGCCGTAGCCGGTCACGCCTTCGAGCCACCCGTCACCACCGAGCAGGCCACCACCCCAGACCCAGTGGCAGATCGGATCGTAGACGAGCGTCGCCCAGAGGAGCGTGAAGAGGACGTAGGGTCCGAACCGCACGCGTTCCGCGAACGCTCCGGCGATGAGGGCCGGCGTGATGATCGCGAACATCATCTGGAAGGTCATGAAGAGCATGTGCGGGATGACGTGTCCCGAGTTCGGTTGGGGCGCATCCCAAGCGACTCCGCTCAGCATGAAGTAGTCCATGCCGCCGATGAATCCGCCCACATCGGTCCCGAAGGCGAGACTGTAGCCGATCACCACCCACTGCACGCTCACGAGTCCCATGCAGAACACGCTGTGCATCATCGTCCCGAGGACGTTCTTCGAGCGCACCATGCCCGCGTAGAAGAGGGCGAGGCCCGGCGTCATGAGGAGTACTAATGCGCACGAGGCGAGAATCCACGCGATCGATCCCGAATCGAGCGCCGACGCCACCTCGGCGGCGGCTTCGGCAGCGGCTTCGGTGGCAGCCTCGACGACTTCGGCGCCCTCGGCACCTTCACCCTGGCCGAAAGCGATCGCCGGCATCCCGGCACTGAGCAGGCCGGCGACCCAAGATCGCCGGCGTTTTGAGAAGGAAAACATCTCGAATGACCTCAAACGAAGTTTGCTTGCGGAACGCGACGTCGGTGGGGACCCCTCCACCACGGAGTCGCACGCGCGAACAAACGCGAGGAATCGTCCTCCGGAAGCTGCCTCGACCGCGAGTGCGTTAGATCGCCTCGTTGCCGCGTTCGCCCGTGCGGATGCGCACGCAGTCTTCGAGCGGAAGGACGAAGATCTTGCCGTCTCCGATCTTCCCTTCCTCGCCGGTGCGACCGCCGCGGATGATCGCCTCGATCGTCGCCTCGACGAATTCGTCGTTGACCGCAATCTCGAGCCGAACTTTCGGGATGAGATTCACCTGGTACTCGTGACCGCGGTAAATCTCGGTGTGTCCCTTCTGGCGTCCGAGCCCCTGCGCGTCGCTAACGGTGAGGCGAAAGACCTCGACCGAGCTGAGCGCTTCTTTCACCGCCTCAAGTCGAGACGGCTGCACGACAGCGATGATGTACTTCATAGGAACCTCTCCGATGGGCTGTTCTCTCGACGGTGGAGCTCGGGCCGATTCGGCGCGAATCGGATCAGAAACAACCCTCCTCGCCGCACCGCGAGATTCGTTCATCCTCTCTAGTTTGAGCCGATCGCCCTCGACGACCGGCGCCGAAAGCTTTTACCCCACGCCTGTAGTCTCCGCACCACTCTCCTCGGGCTCCGCCGCGTCGCGGCCGCGCGCCCGAAGGAGCAGCTCTCTCTCGACACGACGTTGAATCTCCGGGTCACTCACCTTCAACCCGTCGGCTCCGAGCACGTAGAAGACGTCTCGAACTCGAGCGCCGAAGGTGGAAAGTTTTGCCGTGTGGACGCCGAGGCCGCGCTCGTGGAGACCCGACGCCACATCGAACAGGAGGCCGGGCCGGTCTCCCGCATTCACCTCGATCACCGTAAACCGTTCCGAGCTCACGTTGTTGATCGTCACCCGCGGCCCGTACAACGGACGGGGAGCTCGATGGCGCCCGAGTCTCGCGCGGTGCTCCTCCACGACGCTCGAAACTTCGATCGCTGACGATTCTAAAGACGCGAAGGAGCCGCGCAGGCGCTCGATTCGCGTCGAGACGGGGATCCTCACGCCGTCGTCGACCTCGACGATGAACTGATCGATCGCGAAGCCATCGGCGTGCGAGTAGATGCGCGCCCCGAGAACGCTGAACCCCTGACAAAAGAGAAGCCCGGTCAACTCGGCAAATAGTCCGGGGCGATCGGGAGCGCAGATGCTCACCTCGTGGTAGTCGCCGAACGCCTCCGCGCTCACCCCGACCGATCCGTGCTCGCGGACCCCGTCTAGCAACTCGACGTGACGGAGCATCGTCTCCGGGCGCACTTCGCGCCCGTAGTCGGAGCCCTCCATCGAACGGCAATGCTCCCGCAGTCTCGCGCGCTGCGCGTCGTCGAGGTCGGCGTCCTCGACGAGGGACCGCAGCTCGGTCCCCGCTGGCTCTCCCGTGCGCAGCCGCTCGAGTGTGTTCTCGTACACTTCCTTGAGCTGTGCGCCCTTCCACCCCGTCCAAGTGCCCGGGCCGACAGATTTGATGTCGAGGTGAGTCAGTAGGTAGAGCATCTTGAGCCGTTCCGCGGTTTCGCACGCTGTCGCGAGCCCCGCGATGACGTCGGGGTCCGAGTAGTTCCGCCGCTCGGAGACTCGGAAGAGTCGAAGATGCCGGTAGACGAGGAATTCGACCGCGGATGCGATCTCGCTCGTTAGCCCCAATCGCTCACAAACGATGGCCGAAATCGTCCAGCCGCTCACCGAATGATCGCCTTCGAATGCCTTTCCGACGTCGTGGAGAAGAAGCGCGAGGCGGAGCGGCAAAGGATCGCTGAGCTCGTCGTAGACGCGGCGGAACTCGCGCTCGGTCGAGTCGTCGCCCTCGGCGATGCGGTCGAGCTCACGGAGGGCACGAAGCGTGTGGGCATCGACGGTGAAATGGTGGTGTCCATCGAAGCTGACGAGACAATCGAGCTTCCGGAACTCCGGTAGAATCCGTGCGAGGAGCCCGGTCTCGTGCATCGCGGTCAACGCTTCCCCGACGCGTTGCTCGTGCCGCAGAATCGAGACGAACTTGCGCATCACCGGAGCCGAGTGCGTCAAGTCGCCCGGCTCGCGCGCGACGCGCTGGCGAATCCATTCGCGCAGCGTTTCGCTCGGTCGAATGTCTTTCTTCTGTGCGACGCGAAGGAAGTCGAGGATCTCCTCGGGCGTCCCTCCGTTCGGCGGATCACCCGCGAGGTAAAGACGTCCCCGGTACGAATTGAGGACCGGGTGGACGCGATCGGCGACGAATGTCCGCGTGACCCAACTGAACGAACGACGCCCGCGCGTTTCGCTTTCCACGTAGTAGCGAAGAAAGCAATCGACGGCGCGGGTGTGACGGTAGTAGTCGCCCATGAGCTCCTCGACCGCGGCACGCGGATCGGCATCGGATCCGTAGCCGAGGTGTCGAGCGACGGCGAACTGGGTATCGCGCTCGAGCACGTCGAGGCGACTCTCGCTCTCCAAGTGGAGGGCACAGCGAACGCGGAGAAGAAAGCGATACGCCGCGCGCCAAGCGGTGACGTGATCCACGGAGAAGTCGCCCGTCTGGGAGAGGCTGCGCATGCCTCGTCCGGCGTGGCGGAGATTCTCGATCCACCGAACGCGCTGAAGATCACGGAGTCCGCAGATGCCGTCTTTCGTGTCGGGTTCGATGACGTACAGAGTGCGGCGCGGATCCTCGAGAGACTCGCGGAGAAGTCGCACCTGCTCCGAGCAGAATCTCGCTCCCCGACGTCGCCGATACCGCCAGAGCGCTTTCTCGCGGAACGTCGAGTAGACTTCGTCGCTTCCCCAGAGGTGGCGGGCGTCGAGAAGAGCCGTCGCCGTGCTCAGATCGTCGTGCATCCACCCGAAGCACTCCCGCGGCGATCGCACCGAGTGACCGAGTTCGAGCCCCGCGTCCCAGAGAAGAGGGACGAGTCGCTCCACGCGATCCGTCGCGGCGCCCCGGCGAATGAGCACCAGGAGATCGACATCGGAATGCGGGCATTGCTCCGCGCGACCGAATCCGCCCACCGCGGCCAAGCAAACGCTCGCGGGCTCGAGCTCCGCGGCCAGAGCGCGCTCGACGACGACGCGATCGATCGCGGTCGAAAACGAGCGACAGGCTTCGAACGCGTCGCGGCCGGACTGAATCTCGCGGCGGAGTTGAGCGAGCGCGGAGTCGACCGAGGCGCGCTTCGCGTCGAGTCCCTCCGAGGCGCGCGGCGACGATCCGCGCATTCGCTCGCCGGAGTCGAGTCTCGGCCCGCCCGACCGGGACGAGTCGCCGGAATCTAGCGCCGGGCTCTCTGAATTCATTCGGGCCATACAAGTCCATCGACCCAGGCGGAGCTCCGCCGAGTCGAGATCTGCCGCTTCGGCGATCCGGAGGGGCTCGGCAAACGCACGAGAGCTCGAGACGGTACCGTCCGATCTCGCGTTTCGTTCGCCGGCAGTCCAGGAGCGACGCGAGCGAGCGAGCAAGTCCTATCTTGAAACTGTATGGACCCCCAATGGTCGCGCGCATTGTGGCCGATGGGCGGGCACGGCGCAAGCCCGCCGCCTCTCCCGCCTAAACGAGATCGACCGCGCGGCGAGATCAGTAGGTCCAGGCGTCGCGTCCCGGCGAAAACACCCTTCGCTCACCGGGGAGAGCGGCCGGCCGGAGCTCGAAAGCCGGAACGATCCCGCGAGGCCAGCCGCGGGTCTCGGCGCCTTCGTCGACGAAGACGTGATAGAGACGGGCGCCCGAGACGCGCAGCGGCTCATCGCGCTCGCGCTCGCGGCCGCGAATCGCGCGAAGCGGGATGAACCATCGCCCTCCCCGCGCCGTCACGCCCTCGACCGGCACGAGGATGTATCGCGTATCGCCGCGCGAACGAACCGCGTCGGGATCGAGCTCGACTTCGACGAGCCACTCCGGCTCGAGCGAGGCCGTGGTAGCGCGGGAACGCTCGAGATCCAAATCGAGAGTCTCGGCGCGTCCGTCCAGCGACTCGCCCAACCGGTGGCGAATCCCGACAAGGCGCGGATGGGGCCGCTCGCGGGAAGCCGGCTCGAGGTGCCACTGAAGCTCCGTCGAGATCTCCCGCTCGCCGTTCCATCGCGTCGAATGAGCCGTCGACGATCGATAGGCATCGGCGGCCTGAGGACGACTCCGATCCTGCGGCGCGGGGGACTCGGCGAGGCGCGTGGCGTTCCCGTCTACCCAAAGAGCGCCCGCGAAAACTCCGGCCACGCCGGCGATCAAGACCGCGGCCGCGACTGCTTCGCGGTGCCGAACTCGGCGCGCGGGCATGCGCTGCACAGTAGCCGTCGCGCGATGGCTCGGATCGTCGGCGGTCTCGCCTTCGCGTCGCACGAGGCGCCGTTCGGTGCGCTCCGCCCTTTCGGCCAGTCCCACGACCGAGGTGCGCGGTGGACGACTTCGCTCGACCGTCCGTTCGCAGCGCCTACCGGGAAGCATCGAGAGAGCCTCGACGCGGGCGACGATCGCCCCGGCACGCTTTCGCCGCATCTCGGCAACGCGAGAACCGGTTCGCTCGATCTCTGGCGCCGCCGACTCAAAGAGCGAACGCACATCCTCGTCGAACTCGTCCACCCACCTCGAGCAGTCGGCGCAGCGTCGGAGGTGCCGCCGCACGAGTTGAAGCGCGAAAGGATCAGCCAGCTCGCCTTCGCAGTAGAGCCAGAGGTCGTCGCGCAGTTGGCTACAGACGTCCTTCATGGCTCAACCTCACTCGCGCGCGCCGCTCGAGCCGGGCGCGCGCCGTTCGAATCAAGTGGTCGACCTTGGAAAAGCTCACGTTCAAGCGCGTCGCCAGCTCGCGGTACGACAGCCCGTCGAAGTAGCGCAGGATCAGGATGTCGCGCTCCGCCGCCGGCAACTCGTCGAGGAGTCCGTTCAGATCTGCGCATTCGTTCTTCGGCTGCGACCATCCCTGCTGGAGCTCCTCGGCTCGCGCGGCCAGCGCCTTTCGCTCGGACCGATAACGCCGCCGGCGATCGCGACAGAGCGATCGCGCGATCTGGTAGAGCCACGGCGCGAATCGCCGCGCATCGTCCAGCTGCGCAAGGTGCGTGTACGCACGGATGAACGTCTCCTGCGCGATCTCTTCGGCGTCGGATCGATTCGACCCGAGCAGTCTGAAACAGAGCCCGAACACGGACGGCTCGTAGTGTTCAACCAACTCGCGAAACGCATCGCGGTCGCCGTCGAGCACACGCCGGACCGTCTCCCCTGCGTCGGAGATCGTCCCGGGCGGCTCAACCCGTTCGGGGTCGGGCCGGTCGGGATCGGTGCTGGCGTCTGGCCCGCGCTGCGGGTCGCGCATCAAGCTGGATGAAGCTCGCACGTCGAAATCGCCCGAAAAAGGATCCTTTTTTTCGTCCCGGGGAACGCGGACGGGTGCGCTGAGAGTCCCGAGGAGATCGCGAATCGAGGATTCTAACGTGGATGCCGGGCGGGCTTCCACTCCGTCCGGGGCGCGCCGGGACGCTGCGTCCACACCTTCTCTGGTTCCCTCCCGAGGTCGGGTTTCGGAGCTCGTCTCGCCGTCCTTCCCCCACCTGCGGCTCTCTCCTGGCCCCCTCTCACCTCGCTCCTCTGCCGTGCTCTGCGCTCCCGCGTGAATCGCCTTCTCGAGCGAGCGAGAGCAACCGAGTCCGACGCTAGATCCCGAAGTCGTACTGATCGATGTTCTCGCGCGTGAACCGGATCGGCTCCGAAAGGATGACCACGCGATCGTCGCGCGGACTGAAGACTAGCTCGCCGTGACCGGGAACGCTTACGCCGGGCGCCACCGGCTCGCCGCCGACGAGCCGCGCCGCGAGCCGGACCGTGAGCGAGCCGAGAGCGCGCGGGTCCCAGAGGTAAAAGCTCTCGAGGACGCCCTCCTTCACGTAGGAGCGCATCTTGTTCGGCGTCGAATTGCCCACGAGAGCTACCGCCCCAGCGCGCCCCGTACGCTTCAAGGCCTCCGCCGCACCCGGCACGGAGTTCGAGTCGAACGCGATGATCCCGCGGAGATCGGGAACGGCGTTGAGAAGGGTCGCCACCTTCTGTCGTGCTTCGTTCTCGTTCTCGTTCGTGACGACGGTCTCCGCGAGAACGAGCTCGGGGTAACGCTCCGCAGCCCGCGCCTCCGCGATGCGACGCCACGTGTTCAGGTTCGCTGCGTCGAGGCTGCCGATGACGACGGCCCACTTACCCTTCTCGCCCATCTGGCGCGCCAGATCGTCGATGAGGCGCTCGCCGAGAACTTGGTCGTCGATCTGATTCACCATGATCTCGCGCGTGCTCTCGGCGGCGTCCGTGTCCCACGTGAGAACCTTGATCCCGGCGGCCTGAGCTTTCGAGATGAACTTCGCCATCGATTTCGGCTGATTCGGAGCGACGCAGATCGCATCGACCCGCTGACGGATCCAGGTGTCGACAAAGCGCGTTTGCTCCGCGGCGCTCGCCGTCGTCGGACCGTCGTAGATCAACTGAACTCCGAGCTCTTCCGCCGCCTTTCGCGCCCCTCGCTCGCAGGCGTCGAAATAATCGATGTTGATGAGCTTCGGCATCATGGCGATCACGACCCGATCGCTCGACGCCCCCGAATCGCAGGCCGAAAGCACCACGCCCAAGATAGCGACGAGCACCGACCTCACACCCGCCTCCGCCCGCGTCGATCTGCGCATTCCAAACTCCTTTCGATACTCCGCATCCAGAGGTTTGGTTCCCGTACCTGTCCCCTGCTCCGATAGGCGAACGATTTCACACTCCTGGCCCTCACACCTCAAACTCTCTCTTCTGGTCTCCCGTCGGAAACGAAGCTTGCGCGGACTCCTAGCGTTCGCGGTGAAGCCACACTCCGCTGATCAGAAGCAGGCCGAGAAGCACAGGATCGAGGTGACTGATCTTGAACGGAAGGTTCGCGTCGCCCCAGAGCGCCGCACTGCGAAGGCCCTCCTCGAGTGCCGCGATCACCAAAACTCCGAGAATCGAACCGCGGAGGGAGCCGAAGCCGCCGTCGACCCTCGTGCCTCCGAGGACGACGGCGACGATGACGCGGAGCTCGAGCCCCCCGAGCGCACTCGCACTCACCGAGCTGTTTCTCGCCGTGAACGCAATCGCGGCAAAGAAGGCGAGACCACCCATGAGGGCGTAGGTTTCGACGAGCCTTCGCTCGACGCGAATCCCGGCGTAGCGCGCGGCGACACGGTTCCCTCCGATGACGAGGAGCTCTCGCTGCCATCGCGCCGCGCGGAGCCAAGCCCCGCCGCCGAGAAAGAGGACGAGCGTGAACACGCCGACGAATCCGAGCTCACCGAGTGCCCCGTATCCCGGGACCGAGACGAACGGAGCCCGCTCGGCGTCACCGAGAAGCACGAAGCACAGTCCACGGAAGAGAATCATCGTTCCGAGGGTCGCGATCAGCGGCGGCATGTGGAGCCGGGCGACGAGCACTCCGTTCGCCAGGCCCGCGGTGAACCCGACGGCAAGCCCGAGCGGAAGCGCGGTCATCCAGAACCCCATCCCACCGTCGATGCAGGCCATCGCTGCGGCGACGAGCGCCACCATCGAACCGACGGAGAGGTCGATGCCACCGGTCTCGAGGACGAGCGTCATTCCGAACGCGAGGAAGAGGAGCGGCGCCGATTGGACGATGAGATCCGACGAGTACGAAGCGAGGTAGCTCGCGACATCGCCGACGGATGCGAAACGAGCGCCGCTGATGGCCGTAAAGAGCACAACCTCGAGAACGAGCACTCCGGCGAGAATCCAGTGGCGCTTCGCGCTCATCGCAGCTCCTCTTCGAGCTTCGCGCGGCGGCCGATCAAGCAATCCGCCCCGATGACGAGCACGATCGCACCGCCGATGACGACCTCCCGCGCGTAGGGATTTACGCCGGAGTAGATCAGCGCCTGCTGCGCGAAATAGAGGAAGAACGCGCCCAGAATCGTCCCGAGATAGCTGCCCTCTCCGCCGAAGATATTCGTTCCGCCGAGAACCACCGCGCCGACGACCGTCAATTCGAAGCCGCGCATCATGCGAGCCGGCTCGATCGCCTGGATCTGAGTGACGGCGACGAGCGCCGCGGCACCGAGGAACACGCCACCGACCGCGAACGCACTCAGAAGTATGCGGCCGGAATCGAGGCCTTGGAGTCGGCACGCCGCGGGCGAGTTGCCGCGCGCGAGCCAGCGGCGCGGAGTCTCCGCACTCGCCTCCCACACGATCGCCACCACCACCGCGACGAGCGCGATCGAGCCGGCGTAAAACTTTCCCGGGAGATGGAACGCGTCGTCGGGAACGGACACGTTGCCGCTGAACCCGTCGATCGTGAGGTCGGCGACGATGAGAGCGAGGCCACGGTAGAGCGGGAGCGCGCCGAGGGTCACGATGATCGCGGGAATCCCCAGCGCGCGGACGAGCGCACCGTTGACGAACGAAAGTCCGCCGGCGGTGAGGAAGAGAACGGCGTAGCACGTCGCGGGCGACGCTCCGAGGTGGACGCAGACGCCGAAGAGCGTTCCGGCGAACGCGATCACGCTTCCGACCGAGAGATCGATCGCACCGGAGCAGACGATCCCGGTCATCCCGAGTGACGCGAGCAGGACCGGCGCGCAATCCGGTCCGGCTTGCGCAAGGACGGCTCGAAACGAAGCCCCCTCTCGAAGCTGCGCCGCGATCCAGACGAGGAGGAGCGCGTTTCCGCCGAGGAGAACCCACACCCGCAAGCGAAGCGGTGCGGAGAGTCGAGACCACAACTCTTTCGTCATCGCTCGTCGTCCTCGTCGCCGGCCCCGATCGCAGCCAGCAGCGCGTCCGCCGGAGTCCGCCGCGCTCCCGTGAGCTCGTCGACGATGCGTCCCTCCCGCACGACGAGGACTCGATCGCCGAGAGCGACGACCTCCGGCAAGTCGCTCGACACGACGAGCACCGCGACCCCGCGCGCCGCGAGGTCGCGCACCATCGCGTGGATCTCCGCCTTCGCTCCGACGTCGACGCCTCGCGTCGGCTCGTCGAGGATGAGGACGCTCGGCTCGCGCTCGAGCGCGCGCGCGAGTACTGCCTTCTGCTGGTTTCCCCCGCTGAGCGTGGCGATCGGCTGAGTCACGTCCGCCGTGACGATGCGGTAGTCGCGGACGAGTCGACTCACCGTTTCCGCGACGCGACGCGGCGGCGCAACCCCCCAGCGCGTGATGAGATCGCTAAACCCCACGCTCAGGTTGTCCGCGAGCGAATGATCGAGGACGAGCGCCTGACCCGCCCGCTCCTCGGGTACGAGCACCACCCCGCGAGCGAGGGCATCGTAGGCGCTCTTCGGCGACCAGGCTTTGCCGTGAAGACTCAGTGCTCCGGCACGGAGAGGCACGAGACCGAAGAGAGCGCGCGCGATCTCCGATCGACCGGCGCCGACGAGACCCGCGAGCGCGACGATCTCACCGCGGTGAAGTGAGAACGAAATGTCCTCGAACTCTCCGGAGCGAGAGATCCCGCTTACCTCGAGGACGGGCGGCCCCGGCTCCGATCGCGGACGAGGGGTTTTCTCCGCGAGCGTACGTCCGACCATCGCCCGCACGATGGTCGAGGCATCCACTTCCCGTGCAACATGCACCGCGACGAGCGCGCCGTCGCGAAGAACGGCGATGCGATCGGCGATCGCGAGAACTTCCTCGAGGCGGTGCGAGACGTAGAGAGCCGAACGACCGCTCGCGCGGATGCGCCGGAGCTGGTCGAAAAGACGATCGACATCGGGGCCGCTCAGACTCGCGGTCGGCTCGTCGAGAACGAGCAAGCGGGCGTCTCGTGCGACTTCCCTCGCGATCGCTACCTCCTGCTTCTCCGCCGCGCTCAGCCGGCCGAACGCCGTTCGCGGCTCGACGGCGACGCCCGATCGCGTCAGGCGGGCGAGAGCGAGCGCGTGGAGAGCCTCCCAGTCGACGGCGCCCCACTTCCGCCGCGGCCACGGCTCGCCGAGGAGCAGATTCTCGCTGACGCTCAGCCGATCGAAGTACGTGAGCTCCTGGTGGATCGTCGCGATCCCGGCCGCGTGCGCGGCGCGGGGATCAGCGAAGTCGACGCGGGCGCCGGCGAGCGTGATCTCTCCGGCGTCGGGAGCGTGAACGCCGCTCAGGATCTTGATCAGCGTCGATTTTCCCGCGCCGTTCTCACCGACGAGCGCGAGGACTTCGGCGCGGTGGACATCGAGGTCGATCGGATGCAGCGCCGGAACGCCGGAGTACGACTTCTCCACTCCTCGAAGCGAACACAGCGGGCCGTCGCTCAAAGACATCGCCAGAGCATGAACGCGCAGTAGCCGACGAGGAGCACGCCGCCCTCGGGACGACTGATCCGCCGCGGTCCGACGACCGAGAAGCAGAGGACGAGCACCGAGAAGAGAGACGCGGCCGCGAAGTCCCACACCCCACCGGCCGGAACCTGCACGGAGCCGATGGACGCCGTCACGCCGAGCACGAAGAGAAGATTGAAAATATTCGATCCGACGACGTTCCCGACCGCGATATCGGTCTCGCCGCGTCGGGCAGCGACGATGGTGGCGACGAGCTCCGGGAGGCTCGTACCGAAGGCGACGAGCGTGAGTCCGATGATCGCTTCGGGAACGTCGAGCGCCCGTGCGATGGAAGCGGCGGAATCGACGGTCAGCGTGGCGCCGCCGGCGAGACCAAAGGCTCCACCGACGACGAGGAAGAGATTCTTGACGAGCGATCGCGGCTCGACCGACGCGGTGCTGCGCTCGACGTCGTCGCGAAACCCACCCGCTGCCCGCTGACTGAGTGCGTCCCGCGCGGCGTTGTAGAGGAAGATGCAGAAGAGGAGAAGAAGAAGGACGCCGTCGGTGCGATCGAACTCGGAGACCTGACCGCGGAGGATCGTGTCGAGCGCCATCACGAACGCCGCCGCCGTGGCGAGGAGCATCGTCGGGATTTCCCGCGGTACGACCGAACCGGTGACCATGAGCGGACGGACGAGCGCTCCGCACGCGAGCACGAGACCGACGTTCGCGATGTTGGAGCCGACGACATTCCCAAACGGAAGCTCGGCTCGCCCCTGGAGAATGGCGCTCACGTTGACGGCGAGTTCGGGCGCGCTGGTCCCGAAGGAAACGACGGTGAGGCCGACGACGAGTGGGGAGACTCCGAAGGATCGTGCGATTCCCGCCGCACCGCGAACGAGCCACTCTCCGCCGATGACCAGCACGACCAGTCCGGTCACCAACCATAGGAAGTCGTAAACCAACGATGAACTCCCGCCTTCGGTCGAGCGCGACAAGTGACCGAGAGAGCCTACCGGAGGGGCGTTCGAGGATTCAAGCCCGGCGCACGAGTCAGGACGAGCGGGGCCGGTTTGCGTTTCGATGCGATTCGCGATGCGCGGCGCGTTCGTTGGCGGCGGACGACGCATCCCGTATTCTGGTCGTTCCTCGTCAGACCCCATGCGATCCGAACTGGAGACCACGATGAAGCCGCGCGTCGCCGTAGTGGCCTGCCTCGATACGAAAGGGCGCGAAACGGGCTTTCTCGCGGATCGACTGCGCGCCGAGGGCTGCGACGTTCACGTCGTCGACGTCGGGATTCAGGGAGAGCCGGCGTTCCCCGCGGAGACGACGCGGGAGCAAGTCGCGACCGCCGGTGGCACGACTCTGGGCGAGCTCCGCGCGCGCGGCGACCGCGGTCACGCGGTCGCGCACATGGCTCGCGGAGCAGCGGAAGTGGTCCGCGAGCTGTACGCGGACGGACGGATCGACGGCATCATCGGTGCGGGTGGGTCCGCCAACACGACGATCGCCACGCGCGCGATGCAGACGCTTCCCGTCGGCGTTCCGAAACTCATGGTGTCGACTCTGGCCTCCGGCGACGTCTCGCCGTACGTCGACACGAAGGACATCACGATGATGTACTCGGTTGTCGACATCGCCGGAATCAATCGCATCTCCCGGCGGATCCTCGACAACGCTGCACGCGCCATCGCGGCGATGACTCGCGCGGCGTCCGCGCCGGAGCCGGAGGAAACAGACCGTCCGCTCATCGCCGCGACGATGTTCGGCGTCACGACTCCGTGCGTCACCGCGGCGAAAGAGCACCTCGAAGCGCGCGGGTATGAAGTCTTAGTGTTCCACGCGACCGGAAGCGGCGGACGGGCGATGGAAGGACTGATCGCCGACGGATTCATCCGCGGTGTACTCGACATCACGACCACCGAGCTCGCCGACGAGCTCGTCGGCGGAATCCTGAGCGCGGGTCCCGACCGCCTCACGGCGGCCGCGCGGCACGGCGTTCCGCAGATCGTCTCCATCGGAGCGGTCGACATGTGCAACTTCGGCCCGCGAGACAGCGTGCCGAACGAGTTTGCCGCGCGAACGTTTTACGAGCACAATCCGACGGTGACGCTGATGCGCACCACCGCCGAGGAAAACGCGGAGATCGGACGACGCATCGCCGCGCGCGTCGGACGCTCGCGCGGTTCCTGCCGCGTCGTCGTGCCGCGACGAGGTGTTTCCGCAATCTCGACGGCGGGGCAGCCGTTTCACGATCCACACGCGGACGCGGCGTGCATCGACGCCTTGAGGCGCGAGCTCCCGGACGGCATCCCCTGCGTCGAGCTGGACGAGGACATCAATGCACCCGCATTCGCGCTCGCGTGCGCTGACGCACTCCTCGAGCTGCTCGACGAAACGCACGAACGACCCTCGTGACGTCGAGCGAGCCATCGCATTCGAGTATCGGCAACCCATCTGAGGAAATCCCATGGCGATTCCGCGTTCCGAAATCCTCCGGCGACTCCGCGATCAGATCGACCGTCGGCGACCGATCATCGGCGCCGGAGCGGGGACGGGAATCACCGCGAAGTTCGCCGAGAAGGGCGGCGTCGATCTCATCATCATCTACAATTCGGGGCGATACCGGATGGCCGGGCGCGGCTCGCTCGCCGGCCTTCTTCCCTACGGCGACGCGAACGCGATCGTCGTCGACATGGCGCGCGAGGTCCTTCCCGTCGTCGACGACGTTCCCGTGCTCGCCGGCGTCTGCGGGACGGATCCCTTTCGTGTCATGGACGTCTTTCTGCCGGAGCTCCAGCGCATCGGATTCTCCGGCGTGCAGAACTTTCCCACGGTCGGACTCTACGACGGCAATCTACGCACGAATCTCGAAGAGACGGGGATGGGATACCGACTCGAGGTCGAGCTCGTCCGGAAGGCGCGCGCCCTCGATCTCTTCACCGCTCCGTACGTATTCTCTCCCGAAGATGCGGTCGCGATGGCCGACGCCGGCGCGGACGTCCTCGTCCCTCACATGGGCCTCACGACGAAAGGGGCGATCGGAGCGCAGAGCGCTCGCTCTCTCGAGGAGTGTCCGGCCGTCATTCAAGAGATGGCAGACGCCGCCAAAGCAGTACGAGACGACGTCATCATCCTCTGCCACGGGGGACCGATCAGCGAGCCGGCCGACGCGGAGTTCATACTCAAAAGGACGCGAGGCGTGGACGGGTTCTTCGGCGCCTCGTCGATCGAGCGGCTCGCGACGGAGCCCGCGATCACACGGCAGACGGAAGCGTTCAAGTCGATCGCGATCGATTGATCCACGAGCAGCGCTCAATCGATCCCGAGCTCGATCTGAAGCCGCTCGAGGAGGACGCGCTCGTACTCCGTCATGCTCGTCGCATCTGAACTCGCCGCTCTCGCCGCCTCGAGCGCTTCGTCGATGTTCCGAAGCTGTTGGTGAGCGATCGCGAGATAGAGGAGGTTCGCACCGGCGGGAAAGAGCTCGGCGGCGCGCGTGAGATTTGCGATCGCCTCTTCCTCGTCCGCACCGAGGCGGAACTGAATCCAACCGAGGGTGTTGAGGACGATGCCTTCGAGTTCGGCGGGATCGATGGATCCACCGAAACTCTCCCAAAACTCCGGACGGCGCCCTCGAACGAGGCGCAGAGCTTCGGTCGCAATCCTCTCGGCAGTGACGAGTTCATCGTCGTCCATCGCCATGAACCAAGCGAGGTTGTTCGCGTCGTGCGCGCGAGCGAGCCACTGTGCCTGCGCCTTTTTTCCGGCCTCGTATCGGTGGCGGTAGATCTCTACGATGGTCGCGCGCACTTTGGCTGCGCGCGTCTCGAACCGAACCGCGCGAAGCATGTCGTGAAGCACGAATCCGACTTCCGCTTTTGCCGTGCTCCCGAAGGCGTCCCAGATTCTGATCGCTTGGTCGAGCATTCGTTCGACCGTGCCTTCGAGCGCCTCGACCTCTTCCGGCGCCGCGTTCTCTGCGAGCGCATCGCGCAGCTCCTTTCGGGCTCGAATGGCCCGGTAGAGGGAGTCGCGGACGAAGTATTCGACGTACTCGGGAACTTCGGTCACATCGACGAGACGCCGCACCGACTCGAGATCCGCGTCGCCCCGGTGGAGCGCGGCCCGGAGAGGACGCCACTCGCGCCAAACCGGATGATGGACGGGAAAGACGGAGTAGGTTCCGAAGAGCACAAACGCCGCCCAAACGGCGACCGTCGCCGCGGCGCGTACGGGTCGAACGCTCGGGATCGCGCGAGCGAACGCGAGGAATCCGAGGACGGATCCCGTGACGAATCCCCCGAGGTGCGCGCTCGTCGCAATCCGAACCTCATCGCCCGCGAACGAACGTATGAGTGCGCCGGTGATGAAGTGGTCGGCGATGAGAATCGTCGGGACGATCAGGAAGTACCGGCCACGAACGCGGAGTCGACCGTTCCGGACGTATCCGAACATGGCGACGAGCAACGCGCCGACGAGACCGTAGAGCGCACCCGACGCTCCGACTCCCAACCCCGAGGAAAACGCCTGGAACGCGAATCCGCCGCCGAGGGCACTCGCGAGGTAGAGCGTGAGGAATCGCGCGCGTCCGAGCCGAGGCTCGAGACGGATTCCGAACAGGTAGACGCCGAGCATGTTGAGGGCGATGTGCCCGAAGAACCCGTGCAGAAACGTCGCGGTGAGGATCCGCCAGTATTCGCCGTCCCAAACGCTGATCTGGAACTGCGCCCCGAGCTGCTCGATCGCCGGACTGCGCGCTTGGAGCCCGTAGACGATCACGTTCGCGAGGATGATCGCCATCGTGACCGGCGCGCGGCCGCGCCGGCGAGGCCTCTGCACGTCGCGACGCGGCGACGCCTCCTCGGAGAACGTGTCGGCCGAGCCGTCCTCGCTCGTCGGCGGCGAGCGATCGGTTCCGAGCGGTCCCGACGCGCGCGGCGAATGGATCTCGTGACTCTCGCGGCCGGGAACGGGCGGCGGAGTCGACGATCCCAGATGGAACTTCTCGTCCTCTCGCTCAGGCGCGGGCATGCGAAGTCTCGCTCAACGATCCGCGGAGCTGGAGCTTCCGCCACACGTCCGGATGAAGAAGCGCCAGCACGGCGACGATTTCGAGACGTCCGACCCACATCGCGCCGGTGAGGACGAGCTTGCTCGCCGTGGGCAGGTCGGCAAAGTTCCCCATCGGTCCGACGCTCTGAAACCCCGGTCCGATGTTCCCGAGACACGCGAGCGATGCGGAAAACCCGGTGACGAGATCGCTCCCGAAGAGGACGAGGACCGATCCAACGAGAAGATAGCCGAGGAGGTAGAGTCCCCAGAGTGTGACCACCGCGCGCAGAATCTCCGTGGGAATCGTCCGCTCGCCGTAGCGGATCGGCAACACCGCACGAGGGTGCAGCACTCGCGTGAGCTCGCTCCAAAAAAGCTTGAGCACGAGAAGGAGTCGAATCGCTTTCGCACCGCCCGCCGCAGATCCAGCGCAGCCTCCCACGAGCATCACGAGCACGAGCAGCACCTTCGCCGAGTCGCCCCAGAGAGCGTAATCCGCGCTCGCGTAGCCGGTGCTTGAGATCAAGCTCGCCGACTGAAAGAGCCCTAGGCGCACGCGCTCCGCCATCGACCCGCCATCGACGAGTGCGGCGACACCGAGACCGCCAAAGACCGCGACACCGATGTAGAAGAGAAACTCGCCATCGCGAAAGACGACGCTCGGGCGCTGCGTGAACGCTCGGTACTGGAGTGTAAAGCTCGCTCCCGCCA
The DNA here is from genome assembly GCA_965223845.1 of Planctomycetota bacterium. Taxonomy (GTDB): domain Bacteria; phylum Planctomycetota; class UBA8108; order UBA8108; family SXIK01; genus CBDCXR01. Next base: position 3,827,744 of record CBDCXR010000004.1, read on the forward strand.
GCAACATAAAGACGATGATAATCCACTCTGCGGCGGGATTCTGGTATCCCGCGATCGACTGCCCGTTCGGAGAGAATCCGCCGGCCGCGAGCGTCGTCAGGCTGTGGACGAACGCGTCGTAGGGCGACATCCCCGCGATGATGAGCGCAACCGTCTCGATGCCGGTGAGGATCGAGTAGAGCGCCCAGAGCCGCTGAGCGGTCGAGCGAATCTGCGGCGTGAGCGGCTCCGAAGCAGCGCCCGACGCCTCGGCGAAAAAGAGCTGGCGCCCGGCGATCCCGAGGCGCGGGAGAACCACGACGAAGAGCGCGATGACACCCAAGCCGCCGAACCACTGCGTCATCGCACGCCAGAGAAAAAACGCGCGCCCGTAGCGCGGATCATCGAAATCCCGCAGGATCGTCGCGCCCGTCGTCGTGAATCCCGACATCGACTCGAAGAACGCATCGACGATCGGGAGACCGGAAAAGATGAAGGGCAGAGAGCCGATGAGAGCGACGACGAGCCAGGTCCCCGAGACGACTCCCATCGCCTCGCTGCGGCGAAAGACGGAGACTCTACGGTAGCCGAGACTGAACAGAACGCCGATCGTCAACGCCGCGGCGAGTGCGATGGCAAACTGACCGACCGACGCCCACTCGCGATCGTACGCCGCGAGTAGCATCGGAAGGACGAAGGCGACGCTGAAGTAGCGAAGAAGGTGACCGATGACGCCGAGAACGAGGAGGATGCGCACGGCTAGAAGCTCGCTCCACGGGCGCCCCGGGCCGGACGCCGGTGGATCCGCCGCGACGGTCGTCGCTGCGCGCGCGCGCCATCGCGACGACTCGCGAGACGGAGCGAGCTCGACGTGGAGGGGACCGACCGTCGTTCAATGCGAATCGATGGGCTCACCGTGCTCACGACTCCTCACACCGTCCGACTCAGGAAGAAATTCCGCGCTTCTTCCTCGAACTCGCGCGTGCAAAAGAGAAGAACTCGATCGTCCGCGAGGATCTCGTCGCTTCCCTTCGGAATGATGACGTCGGCACCGCGAAGGATCGCGCCGACGATCACGAACTCCGGGACCTTCAGCGAAAAGAGCGGGGTCCCCGGATAGTCGCTCGGGAGTCGCACCTCGAGCACCATCGCGTCGCCGTGCTCGAGCTCGGCGAGAAGCTCCGTGCCGGAATCGGAGATGCACTTGAGCACACTCCGGATCGCCGCGCCGCCCGCCGAACGCACGACGTCGATGCCGACGCGCTCGAACAGGCGCTCGTTCGCTTGCGAACCCGCGCGCGTGACGATTCGAGGCACGTTGAGCTGCTTCGCGAGCAACGAGACGAGGAGATTCTTCTCGTCGTTCGACATCACCGCGATGAGGACGCTGGCGTCCGCGATGCGCTCCTCTTCGAGGAGATCGATGTCGGCCCCGTCGCCGTGGAGGACGAGAGAATTGAGCACGCGAGCCACTTCTTCGCAGCGCGTGCGATCCGACTCGATCAACTTCACCTGCCAGCCGGCGTCTTCCATTCCCAGCGCGACCGCCAATCCGACCTCGCCCCCGCCGACGACGGTCGCCCGGCGCGCATCGCGCGAGCCGTTCTCCGATTTCAAGTATTTGAAGAGGAGCCGGTTCATGTCACCGGGGTTTCCCATCGCGGTGATCTTGTCGCCGGGCTGGAACTCCGTGTTGCCCTTCGGGATGAAGATCTCGTCGCCCCGACGAGCCATCACGAGGACGACTCCGCTCGGCACTCCGACTTCCATGAGCCGTCCGCGCGTGACCGGAGCGCCCTCCTCGACGGCGTGCCGGAACAACTTGACCTTTCCGCCGACGAACGCCTCGACGTCGAGTGCACCCGGGACCGCGACGATCCGCAGGATCTCCTTCGCGAGTTGCTCCGCCGGCCGGAGCACGTGATCGATGCCGAGCGATTCTGCGAGCGCGGCCGCGCTCCCGACCGCGCCGTGAAAGTCCGATCGGAAGAGGAGGCAGATCGTTTTCTCCACGCCGAGCCGCTTCGCGACCACGCAGGCGACGAGATTCTGCTCGTCGTGAGCCGAACACGCGATGAAGACGTCCGCGCTCGCGATCCTCGCGCGGTGGAGAGTCTCCGTCGACGAGATCAGCCCCGGGACCGTCTCGACATCGAGTCGATCGAATCTCCCGCCGCTTTCCTTCGACGTGACGAGGACGACGCCGTGGTCGGTCATCGTCGCCTCCGCGATGCGGAAGGCGATCTCGTCGTCTCCAGCGATGACGATATTCATGGGCTACGAATGCGCACGGTCGGTGCTCGGACTCGGCGGCGGGTTCCCGAACGGTCGGCTCTCGTCGCCCGGCGGGAGCGAGCGAGGGCTCGGGTACACGTGGCCCGTCACGTTTTCGGAACAGAGACGGTAGGAGACGTCCCAAACCCTGTCAAGCGCCCTCGGCTCACGCCGGACCCGAGCACGGGAGTCCCACCCTCCTTCTTCGGCGGCCGCCATCTGCTCGCTTGAACCGATCGTCGGGTCTCACCGCTTCGAACCGCACCCGATCAAGCGAGGAAGCCGAGAGGAGCGAAGTACCCGTCGCGATCGTCGGCCGCGAGACGCCCGTAGCCGGGAATGATCTCGCCGATCCTGGACGCCGGATCCCCGAGATGTTGCGTGAGGATCTCGTGGTAGACCGCGCGAAAATCCGTGCGGTGCGCCAGATACCGGCCGTTTGCGGTGGAGAAGAGATCGCCGTTCTCCCAGCGGTCCGGAGAACAGTTGTAGACGCCCCCGCGCACTCCGCCTCCGAGGGCGAACAGACAGGCGGCCTCGCCGTGATCGGTCCCCCCGTTCGCGTTCTGGAGCGATGTGCGGCCGAATTCCGTCAGGGTGACGATCAGGACGTCGTTCCAGATCGGCTTCAAGTCGAAGTAGAGCGCCGTGAGCGCCGCGCCGAGATCGCGAAGAAGTCGAGGAAACGCGGTGACCTGATTCCCGTGCGTATCGTAGTTCCCTTGGTTGCAGCCCGTGATCTGCAGTCCGTCGACCTGCTTGAGGAGCCGCGCGCAGTCCGCTACGAATCCCGCAAACGCTCGGTCGCTGATGGCAGCGTAGTGCGGCACGGCGTTCGGCTCCGGATCGTACGGCGCCTCGCGGACGTGAGTCTCGAAGAACTCGAGACTCTCGAGCAGGGTACGCCCGGTCGAGTAGGCGAGCGTCTCGTATGGGATCGTCCGCGTAAGACTTCGACCGTACGCGCCCTTGAGGCCGGATCCGATCGGCGGCGCAGCGTTCGGAAACTCGCCGAGCGGCACTCCGGCGGGGAGGGCGTAGTCGGCGACGGAGCGCAAGACCGGAACGAGGGTCGGTCCCTTCATGAGAACGACTTGGTTGCCGCTGAGTGTCGCGGCGCGCATCGGGTTCGCAGGATCAGGATACGCCGTCAGGTAGCGGTTGAACACGCCGTCCTCGCGTGTCGTCTCGCCCGGGAGGCCATTCTCCCAAAACTGCTGGCTCGAAAAGTGCGAGCGGTTCTGCTCGGCGTAGCCGACGCGGTGAAGAACAGCGAGCTGCGGCCCGCGTTCGTCGAGCCGACCATGAAAGATATCAGCGAGCCGCGGTGCGCCGTCGCCCGACTCATCGACCGTCGGGTAGAAGTGAGCGAATCCGTTGAGATCGTGCGTCCGCGCCCGGTCCGGACGGAGCTGTGGACGTGCCTCCTCGAACGTCGGCGCACGCCCGGAGATCCCGGGGTCGCCGTAAGGAATCACCGCCTGGACGCCGTCGAGTCCTCCGCGAAGGAAGATGAAGAGGATCTTCTTCCGCCTCCCGGCGGGATCGACCGCCGCTGGCTCGCCCGCAAGAGCCGTACCGATCGTCCGGTGAAAAGGCGCCGGAACGCCGAAGCCCAACGCGGCGAGAGACGCCGCACTCCAGCGGCAGAATCTGCGCCGACCGAATCGACGAAGCGGATTCCAGATTCGTTCTTCAGATGAATTCATTGGAGCTGAAATTGAGGCAAACTAGCGAGGAATGCGGTCACGGCGCGGACGCGATCGACGGCTCCCGCTTCGCGGTAGATCTCGAGCGCGAGCTCGCGATGCTCGACGGGGAGGGCTTGGCCGTGGAGGAGGAGCGCGAAAAACTCGACCACTCGCTCCCCGCTGTCGAGCGCCCACTGCCGCTGAAACGAGAGCGGATTCCACACGAACCGCCGATCGGCCGGAGACCCGGGGTGGATTCCGCGGCTGAGATACTTGAGCCGCTCGAGGAGTCCGATCGTGTGCATCCAGTCGAAGCCGAGCTCCGACTCCCCCGTCGGATCGGCGAACTCGAAGAGCTCCATTCCCGCGAGAGTGAGCTCTCGCGACGCGCGAATTCCGTCGTTGACGCTCAAGCCTCCGTCTAGCGCCCGTACCGCGCTCACAATCGTCTCGAGCGGTGTCTTTACCTTGGCGCAGGCGTACTCGAGGCTCAGGAACTCGTCCGAGCGAAGGATCGTCCGCACGACCTCGCGCAAGTCTCCGTTCGAGTGCGCCCACGCGTCGATGACGTCGACGAGAAGATCCGGCTCTTGGTACTCGCGCGGAGAGATTCGCTCGTCCGCGTTCGTGTCGAGTCGGCGAAAGACCGCGAGCGGTCTCCCATTCGGAAGAACGAGCGGGATCGGCATCTCCCACTCGTCGAGATCGAGCAATCCGTCACCATCGGAATCGACGCTCTCGAAGTGCGCAGCGAGCTCGGCGCGGAGAGGGTATGTGCGAGGAAGAGCGGAAAGATCGTCCGTCACGAAGAGCTGGATCAGCTTCGTTCCGACGAACTTCGCCGTGTCGCGGAAATGCGCGATTCGTCGCAAGACGAGGTCGAACTCCTCGACCGCCCGCTCCGGCGTCCGCTGATCTTCGTTGGCGGGAATCGTGAGCGCCGCCCGCGGCGGAACGGGGTTCCCGAGCGAGTCGACGCCCCCGTAGCGCGGGAGGAACAGATCTTTTCGCCCCCAATCGTGGCCGCCGTCTCGGAGTCCGGGATGGCCGAACGCGAAGGCCCACACGTACGTCCCGTCGTCCCAATTCGCCCGCGCCGGGAAGGCAAACGGCCGAGGCTCGCGCCCATCGATCGGGAATCGCGGGAGGTCGGGCTGGTCGTGAAAGCCGATGTCGTGCGGAAAAAAATGCCGCCGCTCGACCCACGCGACCGTCCAGCCCGTAAGGATGCGCGAGAGCTCCTCGATGTCGCGCTGAGTGTACAGATGGTCCACGCCGAGCGTCGACAGCTCAAGCACTTCGCGCGCGTAGTTCTCATTCGGGGCTGCGGCGGTATTCTCGAAGCCGTTCAAGTAGATGAGCATCGCAACGCTCTTCGCCGAACCTTCGACGAGATCCGCAAAGCTCCCGAGCGCGTGACGCCGAAAGTACTCGTACTCTCGGCGCTCCATGTCCGCGGCGACAGCGAGCTGAGCGGCGCCGGTTCCGTACTTCCAGTACGCGACCGGAGCGAACTCGAACTCGGCGGGACTCAGCGTGCCGTCGGCCGTCGAGCGACCGAACTCCGCGAAGCTACGCACACCGGGATGCGCCGCGCGAAACTCACTCCACTCGCCGGCGTCGATCGTGCCGGAGCCGTCGCCATCGACGTGCCGAAACAGCTCCGCCGAACCGCGCGCGGCGACCCCCCCGCGTCGCATCCGTCCAAAAAAGAGGTCGCGGAGGGTCGTGATCTGAGTGTGAAAGTGGTTGTTCCAAAACAGCGCGAGGACGTGGAGCAGCTGCCACCGGCTCGAACGCGCGTTTTCGATCAGCATCGCTTCGAGGCGCTCGATGGGCGCGCCCGACACCGGATCGCGAAAGCCGATGCGGAGACGATCGATGCGCTGCGCGAGCTCGGGTTCGTGGCCGACCGGATCGTAGTCGACCGGGGGGCGCAGCTGATCCTCGATATACCGCTCGAGATCGGCGCGCGTTTGAATCCGGGCGAGCAACTCCTCGTTTGGGCCGAACGTGATTCTTCTCAGTGCATGAGCGATGAGCGCGGTGTCGTCCGGGCACAGCTCGTACTTCGAGCAGCCTAGGTACCCAGAGTTGCGATCGACGCCGCAGGCGACCGGCCCCGGAGGAGCGGGCGGTGGCAGGTCGCCGAAGAGATGGCCGAGGAGATAGAGCGCATCGGAAATGTCGACGCCATCGTCGTCGTTCGCGTTGGCGGCTTCGACGCACGTCCCGCGACGGCTCTCCGCGAAGAGTGCGTTCAACACGAAGATCGGATCGGCGACGTTGACCGCACCGTCTGCGTTGGCGTCGCCGCGGCGAAACTGAACCCGGCGAACGAAGGAATCTCCGAGCGTCGCGACCAACGGAAGGAGCGTCAAGCAGGTGACGCGCGCCGCGACCGCCAACCCTCCCCCGAACATCCTCTGTCGCTGCTCGCGCATTCGAGTTTCGTCTCTCGCTTCGCCGGCCGATGGCACCGGTGATCTAACCGCGCATCCTCCGTCTTTCTTGTACCCGAGAACGATCTCTCGTGCGCCTCCGAACCGCGCGCGACCTTGGCTCGGGTCGGAACTCGTGAGACGATGGCGAGAACGAAACGGCTCCGAGTTCCATCGACAATGCGCTTCACCCTCGCGTTCTGCGCTCTAACTCTGGTCGTCGCGTTCTCGTCCATCGCGCGAGCCGAAGACTTCGTTCGCGGTGATGGGAACGGCGACGCGGCGGTCGACATCGCCGATCCGGTTTTCGTCTTTCTCGCCCTCTTCGGCAGCGAAGGTCCTCTACCCTGCGCCGACGCGGCGGACGCCAACGACGACGGCGCTGTCGACGTCGCGGACGTCGCCTATCTCCTCAACTATCTCTTCGGCGACGGGACCGCCCCGCCGCCGCCGGGTGACGGCCCATGCGGAGGCGTCGACCCGACGCTCGACGAGCTCGCGTGTTCGGAGCCGCTCGAACCGCCGCTCGCGAGCGGACCACCGAGGCTCCGCTGGACGGCGACGTACGCGCCGGCACGGGGACTGGAGCAGCGAACTCGGCTCCCTCTTTCGACGGAAAGCGACGACACGGTCCGCGCCGACCTCGGCGTCGCGTTTTCCCTGCTTCTCGAGGCTTCGGCACATCCGGACGGCCGCGCGCCCGTCGAGATTCTGCTCGACCCTCACACTGTCGATCCGGAAGTCCTCGCCGTACGCTGCGATCGCGATCTCCTCTCGCCCGAGGGGATCGTCCCGGCCGGCACCAATCTCGCCCCGTGGTTCTCACGCGAGACCGAGGGCTGGATCGACCCGATCTACCTCACCCAGGAGGTCGCGCTCCGGGTCGATCGCCTCACCTCGGTAGGACCGATCGATCCGGGTCGCCACGTGTTCACAGCGGAAGCGGTCGACACCGCTTGCGCTCGTGCGTCTCCTGCTGCGATCGCGATCGAGATCGTACCGTCGCTCGCCCCGCGGATCTCCATCGCCGCGATCGACGAGACCGGAGCTCCGCACCCCCACCACGCGGGGAGCGGCAACCTTCGCGTTTCGCCCGGAGCGGACGACATCCTCCTCGAGATCGATGCCACCCCGAACGCCGCCGTTGAGGACGCGCCCATCGACGCGGAGAGTCTACACGTCTCGTCCTCGCCGCCGGTGGACGGCGCGGCCGATCTCACGGAACGATTCGAGCGCGTCGCACCGACTCTCTGCCGATGGCGGGGCCGCGTCCCCGTGCGCGAGCTCACGCCCGGGAACACGACGATCACGGTTTCGCTTCGGTCGGCGAATGACGCCGCGGCGAGCAGCGTCCTCTTCACGATCGAGCTCGAGGTGTCGTACGCCCGCGACGTCCAGTCGATTTGGAACGCCAACTGCTCCGGCTGCCACGAGGGGCCGAACGCGGCGCGCGGACTCGAGCTCGTCGCGCCCGGAGAAGACCCGGAGGAAATTCGGCGCTCCTTCGTCAACGTGTTCGCTGCGGGGCCGTCGATCGAATCGGTCGCGCCGGTTCACGTCCGCCCGTTCTTTCCGCGCCGGAGCTACCTCTTTCACAAGCTCGAGGGCACGCACCTCGACGAGCCCGTCCGCGGCAGCGGCGAACGCATGCCGGCGGACGGTCCGCCGTACTTGAGTGAGGCTGCCATCCACACGGTCCGGAGCTGGATCGTCCAGGGCGCCGCTCCGTAACGGTCGCTGGCGATCGCAGAGCTCGAATCCACCGGGACGCCGAGCAGAATCCGCAGTGACACGGATCTCGGGTAGGATCTGAAAGAGTAAGCGAGCAGAACTCCGCCGCGATTCGACCCGGAGAGTCCGCCTGCTCGCGGTGCGTCACGCGACTTCAACCAAGTTCATTCTCCGAGGAGTTGACCATGCGCCGAAAAACGTGGCTCGGCGGTGTGCTCTCTGTGCTCGCCCTCACGCTTCTCATCTCGCCCGACGGCCGCGCTCGTTCCCAGTCGGGGGACGCGGGTGACGACGGCCCGAAGAAACCCGAGACCGCGACCGTCGACCGCGCCGCGCTCGAAGCAGAGTTCGCCAAGACGCTCGAAAACGCCGTCCTCGTCGGCAAATTTCGGCTGATCTCGAACGACGAGATCGGCGACGAGAAGCCCGAGCGCTACGAGATTCGGTCGGCGAAGAAGCTCGCGGGCGATCGCTGGATCATCACCGCTCGCGTCAAGTACGGCACGCTCGACGTCGAGTTTCCGTTCCCGGTCGACGTCGTGTGGGCCGGCGATACACCGATCATCTCTGTCACCGACGTGCGCTTTCTCACGTACGGTCCGTACACCGCTCGCGTCATGGTCTACCGCGGACTCTACACCGGAACCTGGTTCGGTCCCGGTCACGGCGGACTCATGAGCGGCCGCGTCGAACGCGCCGCAGCGGACGCGAAGGACGCGAAAGACGCAGAACGCGCCGAGCCGAAATCGGAGTAGGCTCCTCGTCCGAACGCGAGATCACGGACCGATGACTCACGCCTTCGCGAGGTAGATCACAACTTCGGTTCCAGCGCCCGTGGCGGCCTTGAGGCGGAGGTCCCCTCCGTGTCCTCGCACCGCGCCGTATGCGATCGAGAGCCCGATCCCTGAATTGCCGTCGGACAGCTTGGTCGTGAAGAACGGCTCGAGAGCGCGCTCGCGCTCGGGCTCGTTCATCCCGGGGCCGCTGTCTCGGATGCGCACTTCAACGTACGCTCCGTCGAGAAGCCCCCCGGGATCGTCCACGAGACGAGTGTTCGACGTGCGAACGGTCAGCGTACCCGTCGTCGCCATCGCTTCTCGCGCGTTCCGAAGGATCGCCTCGAAGGCGGCGGACAGTCGATTCCGCTGCGCGCGAACCGGCCACAGTCCGACTTGCGCGCGAAAATCGACTCGCACGCCGCCCCGGCTCGCCGTCTCGGCATCGACGAGCGACTGGAGAAGAGCGTTGAGATCGATCTCCTCTTCCGGCTCCGACGAATCGTTCGCGCTGCCGCAGAAGAGAGCCAGCCGATCGGTGAGCTCCTGGGCCTCGGTAAGACGTTCGAGCAGACGGTCGTCGACGCTGGGAGGATGTTCCTCGGAGCCGAGAAACGCGTCCAGGTGGTCGAGGATCCCGCGCAAGTCGCGAGAGAGTCGGCGCGAGAGTCCTTGGAGACTCTCGAGACGACGATCGCGCTCGCGAAGCGCCGCGACGCGCGCCTCCCGAGTCTCTTCGACGACGACGACGACACGGGTTCGTTGCCCACCCCCGATCGTGAATCCGCGCAAACGAAAGATCCGCTCGTCGGCGTCGTTCGGGCGGAACCCCTGAATCGAAAACGGTTCTCCCGCCGCGAGCATGCGAAGAGGAGCGTCGAGGTCGCGATGCGCGAAGAAGGGGAGGAGCGTGAGGGGCCGTCCGACGACATCGTCGAGTCGCGCCGGATCGATTCCGAGGCTCTCGGCGGCATTCCCGTTGAAGTCGATGACGCGGCCGCCGGCGTCGAGGACGAAAAGCGGATGGGGATAACTCGCGAACAGCGCGCGGTACCGCGTCTGTCGCCGGCGGTGCGCGAGCGACCACCGAAGCACGATCGCCAGCGCAGCGAGCCCGACGATCGCCGCCACGGCGAGGAGCGCGCTCGTGACCCAGTCCCGCGACGGCGCGAAGCCTGCGACGGAAAACCGGTGCACGATCGGCTCCCGGCAACTGTTGCCGTCGCGATCGCGCACCTCGACTTCGAGGACGTGATCCCCCGCGGCCAGCGGCCCCACACGAAGCGAGCTCTCGTGCGAGAACACGGACCACGGCTCGTTGTCGACGCGAGTGCGGTAGAGAAGCTCCCCGGGCGGCGTATCACCCCGGTGATCGTTCGCTCCCCACGAAAACGTGCCGACGCCGTCCTCATCGATCTCGTTCGGCAGGTCGCGGTGCGTGAAGCGAGGCGGGCGCCGCCCCTCGAGCGGTCGGTAGCGCCACACGCCTTGTCCATGAGTTCCGATGAGGAGAGTTCCCGGCTCCGAAACCGATGGAAAGACCGGCCAAACGCCGCTCCAACGATCGCCGGCCGAGCCGACGGGGACGTCGTAGAAACATTCGCCGTCGAAGCGGGTAAGCCCTCGATCCGTCCCGAACCAGAGATCGTCCCCGAGAGTCCTGATCGACCACACCGCGCTCGAAATCTCGCGAAAGCTCTCGACCTCGTCGCCACGGATGCGGCTCACCCCGGTGGCGGAGTCCGGGTAGCAGACCCAGATCGATCCGTCGGAACCTTCCGCGACCGACCACGTCGCGGACGAGAGCAGCCCGTCGTCGAGATCCCACTGCTGCTCCGGGACGAATCGCGGCTCGCCGACTTCCTCGCCGGAGAGAAACCGGCCACGAAAGACGCCGCGATCGGTAGCGAGCCAGAGCTCACCCGTCCGGAGGCGAAGGAGGTCGTTGACCGCGTACCGGCCGCCCTCGAGGCTCACCGTCTCGAATTGGGATCCGGTGAGCACCGAATGACGAAAGATCGCCGAGCTCGGGCCGTCGACGTCGCGGTGCGGGAGAAACCACAGCTCGCCGCGCCAATCCTTCACAATCCGGGCGATGCGGTGATCGCGAAGGCCCGGCGCGGTGACGCGGTGCCAATTGATCCCGTCGTAGACGTGCGCACCCAAGAACGCGTTCGAAGTGATCCAGACTCGTCCTTCGCCGTCTTCGGCGAGGCCGGTGACGCGCGGAAACGGAAACGACTGAATCCGTCCGCTGCGTTCGTGGAGCACGACGGCACTGTCCATGCCGGCGAAGACGTCCCCGCCGCTGGTTTCGATGAGACTGAGAACACTCGGATGGACTCCCTCGTGCCCGGTCTCGACGTGCGACCAGCGACGCGACTCGGGATCGAAGACGGCGATTCCTCCCGGTCCCACGCGGAACCAGACGACGCCCGAGGTGTCGACGATCTCCGCCGCGAGCGCGACCGACCCGATGCCCAGCTCCGCCGCCGTCTCCCAATCGCGACCGTCCGGCGAGACGATGACTCGGCCGTCCTCGGTCGTCGCGACGTAGATGCCGTCGTGGAGGCGGAGGATCCTCGTCACGCTTCGATCCGGCGCACTCGCCGGACGCCAAACCTCGCCGTCGAGTCGAGCGAGAATGCCCGACGCCCCGGTCTCGGTGCTCGCATCGTCGCGCGGGACGAACCATCCCCACAGCTCGGCGCTCTCTTCCCCGCCGATCGGATCGCCCGCTGCTCGCCGCGGCGACGCTTCGTGCTCGACGCGGAAAAACCGCACGCAAACCTGGTCGCCGAGCCGCGGATCGACCTCCCGGCGTTCGACCCGTTTCCACCGCTTTCGACTGAGATCGCGCGTGAAGAGATCGAACGTCGTCGCGATCCAGTGGCGGCCGTCTCCGGCGACTGCGTACGCGCGGATCTCGCCGGTCACGTTGAGAAGAGGCTGATCCTCCGGGTCGAGAGGAGAGAGAGCCTCGCGGCGAATCTTGAAGTGACGGCGCTCCCCGCCGTCGAGAAGAAAGAGCTCGCCGAAACGTCCGCGCGCGAGAAAGAGACTCTGGCCTCGGTACACCGGTTCGAGGACGCCCTCGCCGAGGAGACGCCAGAGCACGCCCGCGCCGAGCGCGTAGATCTCCTTGAGCGACTCGGCGATCGTCGTGATGTCCGGCGCCGGATTCCCCGCCGGGAACGGAAACACGTCCCACTGCCACAGGTCGTAGCGGCACACACCGAGATTCGTCGCGGCGTAGACCTCGTTCGTGCTCGCTTGAAGGAGAGCCGTCACCGAGTTCGAGTTGAGTCCGTCCTCGCGCGAGTAGCTGTTCCAGCGCCACGCTTCGCCGAGCGCCGCTCGCAGCCGCAGAGCGCCGGCCGTCAACTCCGTCGCCGGGGCAGCTCTCGCCGGGATCGCCGGTTCGAACTGCCCCTGCGCCGGTACTACGGAGGCGCAGATGAGAGATGCACCCACACCAACCGCGGAGACCCTACGCCGAAGGCGAGCGGCAACGCAGACAGAGCGGCGTGCGTTCAAGGGCGGGCGGGCGGCGGATCTCCTGCAGCCGCGCTCCCCTGGGCGACCGCCGCGACTCCGGAGAGGCTCTCGGCGCGCGCGACGCGGGCGATGAATACCGCGAGCCCTGCGCCGATGCTGAGAACGACACCGAGCATAAAGAGGATGCTCCAGTAGAGGCCCGCCGCCAGACTCCCCTGCGAATCGCCGCCGTCCGATCGAGCGCTGTCCTCGACGGCCTCGCCGCACATCGCACACTGGGCGGTGAGCTCCGGTGCGAACGCTGCAAAGGAGAGGGCGACGATGACGAACATGCGCGCGGGAGTGTTCATGCTCTAATTCTATCCCGGACCGCGCGGGAGTTTCTACTCCGCCGCACGTTTCTCGGCGGACGCGGGCTGGGCCGGCTCGGTTTCGCGCGCGCCCCGGGCAGCGCGCCGCGATACGATGCGCTCGCGGTCGATTTCCGACCGATCATAGGCCCCACCCACTCGAAATCGACGAGCTCCCACGATGCCGTTTCTCCCTCGACGTCGACCCGACGAACGTGTGCGCAGAGATCGAACGCCGCACGCATACACGATGTCTCCCTCCTCGATCGCGTTTCCACTCGTCGCCGGCGTGCTGGTCGCGAAACTCGCGTTCGGAGACCCGACCGCCCTCCCTCTGGACCGCGGCGCCGCGGGACTCGAGCGCGCGCTGAAGCAGCTCTCGACGACGGCGAGCGTTCTCCACGTCGTCGCCCACCCCGACGACGAAGACGGCCCGCTCCTCACCTACCTCGCGCGCGGGCGCGGTGTGCGTACGATGGCCCTCTCGCTCACACGCGGTGAAGGCGGCGCAAATCTCATCGCACCGTATTTCTTCGATGAGCTCGGCGTCCTTCGCACGCTCGAATACCTCGAGGCGAATCGCTACTACGGCGTCGAACAGTTCTTCACCCGCGCCGCAGACTACGGGTACTCGAAACAGCTCTCCGAAGCCCAGCGCAAGTGGAAGGGATCCGAGATCCTGCTCGAGGACATGGTTCGCGTGATCCGCCGCGAGCGCCCGGACGTCGTGATCTCGCGCTTCTGGGGCGGGCGGAGAGACGGTCACGGTCACCACACCCTCGCGGGTGTCCTCACGCCGGAGGCCTGCGCCGCCGCCGCGGATCCGGAACGCTTCCCCGATCAACTGCGCGAAGGGCTCTTTCCCTGGCGAGTGAAGAAGCTCTACCGCGGGAACATCCGCCCCGAGCGCCGCGCGGAGGACGCGGAGGCGTGGACGGTGAAGGTCGATGCGGGCGAGTACGATCCCCTCCTCGGGGCGTCGTACTACCAGATCGCGCGCCGGGGCTACGGTTTCCATCGCTCCCAGGGGATCCTCCATCACGACGGTCGCGCCGGCAGCCGCGTCAGCCACTACCAGCTCATTCCGGCCGACTCGGACGAGCGCGTCGTAGAGGAAAGCCTGTTCGACGGCCTCGATACGACCCTTCGCGGTCTCACCGAATACTGGAGTGGCGAGACTCCGGCTTGGCTCGTCGACGGACTCGATCGGACTGCGGACTGGATCGCCTCCGCCCGTTCAGAATTCCGCGCGGACGATCCGCCGCGTATCGTTCCCCCGCTCGCGAACGCGCTGCGCTCGGTGCGCTCGCTCTCGAGTCAACTCTTCGACACGAGCTCCGGCACGCCCGAAAGCCATCGCGAGATCGCACGGCACCTCGCGCGGAAGGAACACGAACTCGAGCGCGCGCTCAGCCTCGCGCTCGGAATCGATCTCGAGGCGGCCGCGGGGAGAGACTCGCTCACCGGTTCGTCGCCCTTCTCACGCTCGAGCACGTTCGCCCACGCGACCCCGGGACAGATGTTCGACGTCGGTGTACGCCTCGTGCATCGCAGCCGCGTCCCGGTCGAGTTTCTGAAGGCGACGCTGAGCCTACCTCCGGGTTGGAGCTCGATGCTTCGAGACGCGACTCCGCCCGACTCGAATCTCGCTTACAACGGCGAAGCCCGGGCGAAGTTCAGCGTCGCGGTACCTTCCGCAGCATCGCCCACCCGACCGTACTGGCGACGCGCATCGATTTCCGACGCGTTTTACGACGTCGTCGATTCGCTCGCGACGCTGCCGTTCGCCCCGCCGCCGGCGTCCTGCCGCGCGACGATTCGCGTCGCCGGCGTCGAGGTCTCGGTCGACACTCCGGTCCGCCTCGTCCTTCGCGATCCGGGGCTCGGGACTCGCTATCCGCCGCTCGCCGTCGCGCCACCGGTCAGCGTTCGATTCGCCGAGGGCGCGGGGATCCTGCCGCGCGGCAGGACGCGCTACGAGCTCACCGTGACCGTCCGCGGCGACGTCGCGGGCGGCGCATCGGGCGACGTGCGCCTCCAGGTCCCCGCCGGCTGGTCCGTCGAACCGGCGAGTGCGCCGTTTCGATTCGATCGCGAGGGCGCCGAGTCGACGCTCCGCTTCACGCTCTCGGCGCCGACGGAGCCCGCCGGCGAACGGTACGAAATCCGCGCGATCGCACGCCACGCGGACCGTGAGTACTCCGAAGGCTACCGGACGATCGAAGCACGCGACGTCGGCCGCTACGATTACTATCTACCCGCGATTCACCGAGTGCGCGTCGTCGACGTCAACCTCGCGAACGACCTCGCCATCGCTTACGTGACGGGTTCCGGAGACGACATTCCGCAGAGCCTCCGTTTCCTCGGAATCGCGCCGACGCTTCTCGATTCCGAGACGCTCCAGAGCGGTGACCTCGATCGCTTCGACGCGATCGTCGTCGGCGTTCGGGCCTACGCGGTCCGAGAAGACGTCCGCCGCGTCAACTCGCGCCTCCTCGGCTACGTCGAACGCGGCGGCGTCCTCGTCGTTCAGTACCAGACGCCCGAGTTCGATCGAAACTTCGGCCCGTATCCGTATTCGATGGGACGCGCCGAAGAAGTGAGCGAGGAAGACGCCGCGGTCCGCATCCTCGCCCCGGAACATCCGCTTTTCACACAGCCGAATGCGATCGCCGCCGCCGACTTCGACGACTGGGTTGAGCAGCGCGGCTCGAAGTTCTGGGCGACCTGGGATGAGCGATACACACCGCTTCTCGAATGCCACGACGAAGACCAGGAACCACAACGCGGCGGGATGCTCTACGCACGCTCCGGAAAGGGCGCATACATCTACAGCGCGTACGCATGGTACCGCCAGCTTCCCGCGGGAGTTCCCGGTGCGTTCAGGATCTACGCCAACCTGCTGTCCCACCGGAGAACTCTCGAGTCTCGCTAGCCTACTTTGGGGCCAACGAGCCGGTCGGAGAACCGGTTCGACGACGCGGAACGAACCATCTCCGGCGGCATCGCGAGGTACGGGAAGAGTCGTCGCAGAGTCGCGAAGAGGAGACCGCCCGAGATGGTTTCCGCTCGCGGTTTCTTGGACGGGTTCTCAGCTCGTGCGCACCGCTGTCACTCGCCCGCTTTGTCTTCGCTTCCCTCTTCGGACGACTCGGAGTCCTCGTCCTTCTCCTTCTCCGGAGCGTACTCGAGCTCCGGAGCCGGCGGTTCACCGCCGTCGCCTTTCAAGTAGTGCTCGAACCACCGCAGCATCCGCAGGTGGTAATCGAAGCGCGCCGCCGACTTCCGGTTGCCGTGGCCTTCTCCCGGATAGAGGACGAGGCGCACGGGTGTCTTCCCGAGATGGCGAAGGTGACGGTAGAGCTCCATCGACTGGCTCGGATGGACGCGGGTGTCCTCTTTACCGTGGAGAATGAGGAGTGGCGTGCGCGACTTCTCGACGTGGTAGATGGGACTTCGTTCGAGGAACCATTCCCAATTGCCGTAGAGTTTCTTTCGCGCGTGGACGAGGAACATCTCGTTCGGGATGTCCGTCGTACCGAACTTCGAGATTTGATCGCTGATACCGACGAACATCACGCCAGCCGCGAAGCGCTCGGAGTGATAGGTCGAGCACCACGCCGTCGCGAAGCCGCCGTAGGACCCGCCCGTGACACCGACTTTATCCTTGTCGACGAGTCCGATCGAAACGAGGTGATCGACGGTGTCGACGAGGTCGTCGAACTCCTTCCCCGCGTAGTCACTCTGGCCGAGCTTCGAGAACGCGACTCCGCGTCCCGTACTGCCGCGGTAGTTGGGGTGGAACACCGCAAAGCCGCGTGCCGAGGCGACCTGACCCGGTCCCGAGTAGAACGATGTCCACCCGTTTCGATCGTGAGCCTCGGGTCCACCGTGAACGCGAAGGATCAGCGGGTACCGTTCGCCCTCTTTCTCGTCGAGCGGTCGAATCAGGATCCCCTCGAGCTCGAGACCGTCGCGCGCTTTGTAGCGGACGATCTCCTGCTTCGCAAAGCGCATCGCGTCGAGCCAGTCGTTGCTCGTCGTCAAACGACGCGGCGATTCTTCCGATGTCCGGAGCGCAAAGACCTCATTCGGGTACTCGGGATGACTCGAGAGGAACGCGATGCGCGAGCCGTCGCGCGAGATCGAGAGATCGGACGCGACGAGCGATCCCTTCTCGACGAGCACACGCGGCTTCTCGGCGTCGATGTGATACTCGCCGATCGAGCACGTCGCCCCGACCGAGGCGATGTAGCTCACGGTGAAGTCGTCCTTCCAAACGATCGCGTCAAAGTCGCCCTCTCCCGGAAACGGAAGCTGCTTCGGCGCGCCGCCGACGGCGGGTACGACCATGAGTCGCCCGGCGTTCGGATCGTGGATGTCCTCGGCCGAGAGAAACGCGAGCTTCGTTCCGCTCGGATTCCAGGCGAGGGGCCCGAGCTTCCCCGGCGTGTCGAAGACGGCGAAGACTTGCGCCGACTCGACGTCGACCACGTGGATCTTTCGCTTCATGAACCAGTCGTCGATGAGCGGGGTCGGCGCGATCGTGAGCGCGAGGCGGTCGCCGCGCGGCGACCAGTGAAGATCGGACGGGAATCCCTCGATCTCGAGCGCTCGCGGCTCATCGTCGCTGTTGATCGAGCCGACGAGGACGCGCGTCGGGCGAAACTCTTCTTCGTAGATCTGCTGATTGAAACCCTTCTCGACGAGAGACTTTCGATCGTCGGCGACCGGGTCGGTCGCGATGAACGCGACGCGCTTCCCGTCCGGACTCCACGAGTAGGACGCTATGTCACTCTTATGAGAGAGAACCTTGCTCGCCTCACCACCGTCGATCGGGATGACGTAAAGACTTCGGTGAGCGTCTTTCCCGCGTTTCGCGAGAAACGAAATTCCGGTTCCGTCGGGCGTCCACTCGACTTGACCGACGCTCACTTCACCGCTCACGTACGGTCGCGAAGTGCCGTCCGCGCCGATCACGTGAAGCTCGGCCCACGACGAGCCGGACGGCTCGGCGACCGGCGTTCTCGGGACGCGGAGAACGTACGCGATGCGCTGCCCGTCCGGCGCGATCCGCGCGGACGAGACCATGCGGAGCTTCGCCACGTGCTCGGGAGTGAACACCTCGCCGGCGGAGTCGTTCGCGACCGGAGTGTCCGAGTCGTCCGCGGCGACGGCGAGAGTGGCGATGCTGGCGAAGAGCGCGGCGGACGCAACAAGCACAGTACGTTCGTTCATGACGATTCGTTTCCGTCGAAAGACAAGCACACCCGCAGAGCGGCGGACAAAACTCCCGCTCTGGTTGCTGGTGCGCGCAAGATCGGAGGCGCCGCCCGCATCGGAGGTCGGGTTCCGGCGCACGAAGACCATCGGATTTCGAGACCCACGGTCACGATGACCGCGCGCTTCTTCCGGGTCAACCGATTCCTAGCGTCGGCATCAGCGGGCGCGATCTTCGGCGCGGGAACGTCCAAAGCGCCGGGACGGGGTTTTCGGAACGAGCTCCACTCGTCCGGCCGCCCGCGCTTCAGCCGGACGGGGGCGCGGCGGAGAAACTGTCCGAAATCCCGACGAACGGGCCCTCTCAGTCCTTGGGGCGGAGCAGCGCCAGCGCACGCGCGGCCGCGGCGGCTCGAGCTCCGCCTCGCGCCGACTCCGCACGAAAGAGCGCGACGACGTCCGCTCGGTCGACGCCCTTCGTCCTCGGCTCGATACCGCCGAGGAGACGGACGACGTACGCGACTTCGTCGTCCGATTCACTCGCGCCGGCCAGCTCGAGGAGCCGAGCGATCGCGGGATCGTCGCCGCGCCGAGCGAGGACCCAGAGGATCCGCCGGCGCTCGTCCGCATCCTTCGCCTCGCGAGAGCGCGCGACGAGCGCCGCGGTCATTCGCGGTCCGGGGAGCAGCACCGCCGCCTCGAGCGCGGCGCCGCGGATCTGGCGATTCGCATCGCCCGTCGCCGCCGCGATGCGCGCGATCTCACTCTGGAGACCCGCGCGCGCGAACCCGATGAGCGCCGCGCAGTGCTCGGCGATCCCGAGGCTCGTCGCTCGATCGTAGATGCGACGCGCCGTCCCGCGCTCGGAGTTCGCCACGAGACTGTCGGCGAGCCGAAGATACGCCCGGCGAACGCGCAGGTGATCGATCCCCTCGGTCGTGCGGAGCGCCTCCTCGAGGACGCTAACGGACGAAATCTCACCGATGAGTGCGAGCGATTCGATCGCGACGAGGCGAACTTCCCGATCCTCGTCGCGCGCAGCTTCGAGCAGGTGCTGAACGGCCAGCGCGTCCTTGCGCAGTCCCATCGCTCGGAGGACGCCGAGTCGCAGATTCCCCGTCGCGCCCGAGAGCGCATCGCGGAGCGCCTTCTTCACGGTGACGACAGGGATCCGTTCGAGCGCACGCCGCGCGGCTTCGCGGACGGCCGCCTCGCCGTGCCCGCCGAGGATCGACGCGAGCGGCCGCACGGATTCGTACTTTCCCAGTCGTCCGATCTCCTCGATGAGCGCGACGCGAGCCCGGAGCGGAAGCTCCGCCTCGAGGGCGGCGAGGGCGGACTTGACGAACTCACGCCTCGCGCCATCCGCACCGGGGCGTCCGCTCTCCGCACTCGCACGTTCCAGCCGGTCCGCACCGCGCGCAAACTCGCTCGGCTCTTCGCTCGCAAGCTGCGAGACGATCGCAGCGAACGGCGGCGGATCCTGGGCGCGAGCTCCGTCGGCGAGGAATGCAAGCGCGAACGGGATGATCGACAAGAAGATCGGCAGCGCACGCGACGGCGCGAACGGTCTCGACCGGCGCGCCAGCGCGACGACAAGGAAACAGGCGTTCGAATTCATGGTGACGAGCTTCTAGTGGCGAGAGCGATCGACGACTATATCTGGTACGGAGCCCGCATCGGACGGTCGAGCCAACGCGAGGCCGCTTCGTCGTCGACGATTTCTTCCTTGGCCGGATCCCAGCGGATCGTGCGACCGAGCCAGATCGCGATGTTCGAGAGATGACACACCGTGACCGAGCGCGCGCCGATTTCGACGTCGGCGACCGGCTCGTCGCGCGTGGTCATGCAGTTCCACCAATCGCGATGGTGTCCGGGGCTCCGGTAGAGTTTCACCGCCGGACTCGCGAGCTCGGCTCCGAGCTCCGCGGGATCCGCCGCGAATTTGCCGCGGTTCACGGTGATCGAGCCGGCCGACCCGACGAACTTGACCCCGTCGGCCGCTACCTTGCCGCAGCGCACCGTGACACCGTTCTCGTAAACGATCGTCACGTACTCTTTTCCAGATTCGGGCGGGCGAACCTCTACCGGTCCGCTGCGCTCGTACCCGAGACCCCATTGCGCGATGTCGAGATGGTGAGCTCCCCAATCGGTCATCGTGCCGCCGGAAAACTCGCGGTACGCCCGCCAGCTCCCGGGGTGGAGCTTCCGATTGTAGTCACGCCACGGCGCGGGTCCGATCCAGCGGTCCCAATCGAGTCCCGATGGTACCGGCTCGGCGGGGAGGCGACAGGGTCGCGACGATCCCCATACGCTCACGAGGACTTCCTTGACCGCTCCAATTCGACCATTTCGAACGAGCTCGCAGGCGCGATGGAACTCCGCGCCCGAGCGCTGCTGACTCCCGACTTGAACGACGCGAGCGTAGCGACGCGCGGCGTCGACCATCTTTCGTGCCTCGACGACGGTGAGGCTGAGCGGCTTTTCGCAGTAGACGTCCTTCCCCGCTTCACACGAGTGGATCGCCGGAAGCGCGTGCCAGTGATCGGGCGTCGCGATGACGACCGCGTCGACGTCCTCCCGGTCGAGGAGCGCGCGATAGTCGTTCGTCTTGAAACACGCCGAGCCAACGCGGGCGGCGGCGGCGTCACGCTTCGACGCGTCGACGTCGCAGACCGCGACCGACGGGTGGGACTTGCTCGTCGCATATCGGCCGAGGTGTCCGTTTCCCATGCCGCCGACACCGATGTGTCCGATTCCGACGCGCTCGTTCGCATCGGGACGAAACGCCGTCCCGATGGCCCCTGGACGAGCGATCGCCGGAGCGACGAGTCCGGCTCCGAGCGCGCCTAGGAACGAGCGACGACTGACGCGCCGAGACATCGCGATCCTCCGAGCTGGTTTCGGTCGAGATGAGCCGCGCCCGCGTCGCGTCACATCGCCATCGAGCTGAAGCGAGCCCCGCGCGCGGAGGAACCGAACGACCGCGAAGGCAGCAACAGCGGTAAATCGAGAACGTAATCCCAGGAAAGGATAGTCCACCGTGCGCGCGATGACAGCTCTCTCGTCCGTTCGATTTGTCGATTCCGGCGTGCTGAGACGGGCGCTGCGCTTGTGTTCGACGAGACTCGGCACGGGGCGATTCGATTTAGCCGGGAACTAGCGCGTTCGCTCTCCTCCGACAAACAACGGACGAATCCTCCCCGGCTCGAGACGCGAGGCGCGAACGGGACGACTCCCGATCGGGCGAGCCGTGAGACGGGATCGATACCGCTTTCGCCCACGGATGCTCTGTCGTGAATCCGCGACGATCGTCTGGAAACACGTGCCGTTCGGTTCGCGATGCCGACCGATGTCCCTCGTTTTCTGACGGCGAACCGATTCGCGCGCGGACCCCCAGCTCACGACTCGTGTTCAGGCGACCGAACTCTTAGCTCGATCGCGCTCCGAGGCCGGTAGAATGACGCGCAACGAGAATCCACTGAGCGAGGTATCAAGATGGCAGAACGCTCGACCCGACGGCGGTTTCTAAAGCGCGCGGCGCAGATCGGAGCGGCCGCGAGCGCACCGGCGATTTTTCCGCACGGAATGCTCGGTGCGGCATCGCCGAACGAGCGCATCGTCACCGGTCATATCGGCGTCGGCGGCATGGGCACGGGACAGCTCCGCGGCTCGTTTCTTCAGAACGCGGGGGCGATTTGCGATGTCGACGAAAACCACCTCCGCCGCGCCGCTCGTCTCGTCGGTCGGTACGTCCCGCTCTACCGCGACTTTCGCGAGCTCCTCGACCAGCGTGACATCGACGGCGTCGTCGTCGCGACGCCCGATCACTGGCACGCAGTGCAGACTGTCTACGCGTGCGAAGCGGGAAAGGACGTCTACTGTCAGAAGCCCCTCAGCCTCACCGTCGAAGAAGGGCTCAAGATGAAAGCCGCCGCGGATCGCTGCGGGCGCATCATCCAAGTCGGCTCGCAGGGACGCTCGACGCGCGCCGCGTACAAGGCCTGCGGTTACGTTCGGAACGGACAGATCGGCCGCGTGAAGGAAGTGCGCTGCTGGCACTACGCCAATCCCGTCGGGGGCTTCAAACCCGACGAGCCGCCGCCTCCGCACCTCGACTGGGATCTCTGGCTCGGTCCGGTTCGCTACGTGCCCTACAACGTCGACCGCTGTCACTTCAATTTTCGTTGGTTCCTCGAGTTCGGTGGCGGACAGATCCGCGACCGCGGCGCGCACGTCATGTCCGTTGCGCTGTGGCTGCTCGGCGCCGACACGCAGCCGCTTCACTCGGTCGAAGCAACGGGAACGGCTCCCAAGGAGGGCATCTGGGATTGTCCCGTCGACATGGAGGTGAAGTACGAGTTCAAGGACCCGGACTGGACGATGTACTGGCTCCAGCCCGGCGAGCCGCAGCGCGGTGCGGGCTACGGCGCGACGTACCTCGGGGAGAAGGGAAACCTCATCGTCACCGGAGGAGACGGCGGCTGCGGCACCGAGGAAAAAGCGATGCAGTACACTCCGCCCTCCGATGGAGTTCAGCCGTACAAGAGTCCTGGTCACGAACGCGATTGGCTGAATTGCATGAAGACGCGGGAGAAGCCGATCATGCACATCGACGCGGGTCTCGCGGTCGCCAATCTGTGCATTCTGGGGAACATTTCGTACATCCTCGGACGCGAGCTCCGGTGGGATGCCGAGACGAATCGTGTGATCGGTGACGCGGAGGCGAACCGGATGCTCGCTCGGCCAAATCGCACGCCGTGGCGGATTTGAGGAGGGACGGACCATGAGATACCACGCACTCGCGATCGCGATCGCCACCTCGCTGCTCCTCGCCGCTGCCTCCCCGATCCGCGCGGAGACTCCCGCCACCGAAACCGTCCCCGATCCGGCGGCCGACCGCGCCGTCGCGAAGCTCGTCGAACAGGTCACATCGGACGACAAGGACGTCCGCTACGCCGCTCGATCGGCGGCGCGTACGCTCGGGGCGCGGGCGATCAACCCGCTCGGCCGGCTGCTCGAGCACGAGAGCCGCGAAGTTCGGATCACGGCGCTCCGAGCGCTCGAGCAGATCGTGCATCACGCCGGTCGACCTGGTGCGGCTCGAGAGGCGCTCGCGGCGAGCCGGTCGTTGGCTCGGGTCGTCCGCTCGGACTCCCCGCAGTGGGTGAAGCTCGAGCTTCTCAGTCTCGTCGCGCACATTGGCGGGGACGCGATCGTTCCCCGCGTGAGCGGCTTCCTCCACGACCCCGATCCGCACGTCCGCGAGACGGCGCGCCTCGCCCTCGAGCGCATCCCAACGCGCGCGGCGAGCGGAGCTCTCATTCGCGCGGTGCGCGAATCGACCGGCGCAGATCGCGTCGCGTTTCTGTTCTCGCTCGGGAAGAAGCGTGACCCCGCGCTGACATCGTTTCTCCTCAGTCAGGCGTACGACAGAGACGAAGAGGTCCGCCTCGCCGCACTCCGCGCGCTCGCGCACGCCGGTGCGCCGGAGGCTCAGCCGGCGTTTCGAGACGAGATCCAGCGCTCGGAGTCTCACGAGCGCGCTCAGCTGTTCGGAGAACTGCTCCGTCTCGCCGACGAGCTCGCAGACGCGGGTCGCTCGGGCGTCGCACGCCACCTGTTCGGCGAGGCGCTCAAGGCGGCGCCGGAAGACTATCAGCGCGAACGCGCGCTCGTCCGTCTAGCGGATATGAAGAAGGACGCCCCGCTCGAAACTCTTCTCAGCGGACTCGCCGATCCGGCTGCACGCGTTCGCTCGACCGCGCTCGACGCGATCTCCGCCCTGCCCGGTGACGACGTCAACGCGGCGCTCGCCGAATCGTTCTCCTCGAGTGAAGGCGAGGCTCGCATTCTCGTCCTTCGCGCGCTCGCCGAACGCGATCCCGAGGCGGCGGCTCCGCTCGTCACTCTGGCGGCCGAGAGCTCCGATGTCGAGCTGCGGGTAACCGCTCTCGACCTTCGTGAATCGCTCGCGCAGCCGGAGATGGTGGCGACTTACCTCGACCTCGCGACGAAAGGCTCCGCCTCGATTCGGCCGGTCGCCGTCCGCGGCTATCTCCTCGTCGCCGATCGCAAGCACGCGGCGGGTGAAGCGGCGCGAAAGGAGGCGGCCGGAAGATTTGCCGGCGCGATCGACATCCCGGATGCGGAGCTCGGAGAGTTTATCGATCGAGCTCGAGCCGATCTCCTCGCCGCGCGAAAGCGCGTTCGCGACGCCGGCGCGATGTACGTCCGAGCGATCGACCTCGCTGCGAGCGACGATCAGCGCGTCGCCGCTATCGAAGGCATCGAGCGCGTCGGGGATCCGAGCGCAGTGAATTCTCTCCGTCCGTTCCTCGACCACCCGGTGGTCGGCGGTGCGGCATCGCGCGTCTTCGCCGCGCTCGCGACCCGCCTGGCGGAGTCGGCAGTTCGCGATCCGATCCAGATTGATGCCGCCGAGAAGGCGCTCCTTGCCGTCCTCGAGGGGCGGTTTCCCCGGACGCTCCGCGTCGAAGCGATGGAACGACTCGCCGCACTCGGGCGCGATCCGCAGAAGCCCCTTCGGACGAAGGGGTTCGTTCTCGACTGGTGGCTCATCGGGCCGATCGCCGACGAAACGGGGAACGGCCTCGCCGAGGAGTTCTTCCCGGAGAAGGCGCGCGAGTTCGAAGGCGAGCACCGCATCGGACCGCGACGGTACCGCTGGCAGCGACCGCGTCTTCTCACGCGCACGGGCGCGATCGACTTTCTTCCGCGCTTCCGCCGCAGCTCGAAGCGAATCGCCTACGCGTACACGGAGCTCGTCTCGTCCAGCGAGCAGGACGTCATCTTTCGCATCGGAAGCAACGACGGCGTCGCGTGCTGGCTGAACGACGAGCGCATCCATTTCAAACCGGGAACGCGATCGCTCAAGATCGACGAAGATCGCGTCGAGGCACATCTCAAGCGCGGGAAGAACTCCATTCTTCTCAAGGTGAACAACGTCGACGGCGACTGGGGAATGTCGTTCCGAGTGACGACGACCGGAGACCGACCGCTCCCGCTCGAAGTCGATCTTTGACGGCGCTGAGCCGACGTTCTTCCGAGTATCCCGCTCGAGGAGTTGCGCGGTTCAGCACTAACGCGTGAGGCGGCGGACCGGCAGCGCCGTGCTTCGGGGCAAAGGCGCCGTCGTCAGGCATTCACCGCCGCGAAGATTCCGAGCGCCGCCGCGAGTCCGAGCAGGACCGCGAACGTGATCTTGACCCAACTGTACGGTCGATCCCCCTGCACTTCACCCGTCGCGGCATTGACGAGCACGCGGTAGGGCTTGTCGCGGTAGCGGTAGGTGAGAAGCCAGAGCGGAAGAAGGAGGTGCTTGTACGTAATCGCGTCGCACTTCGTCTGGATTTGATGGATCCGCTGCGTGTCGCCGCCAATCCGTCGGCGCACCTCGCTTCGAATCGCCTGATCGATGCGGTCCCGCGCGAGCTTGAACCCGCGGTCGAGCGGGACTTCGTAGGTCTCGGCCAGATAGCCGGCCAGGGCGTCCTCGGTAAACGGAATGCACTTGGGGAGCGGCCAGGGCTCGAGTGCGAGAACGCGCTTCGAAGGCAGCGCACGCGCAGCGCACACGAGGACGTCGTCGAAAAACCGCTGAAACGAACCGCTCGCCGGATACCAGCGCGTACGCCTCTCCGTTCGCCGATTCTTGCCGGAGCCCACCGTGACCCAGTAGTACTCGCCGCGCATGCCTGAATACCGGTTCGCGGTCATGGTGTCGTAAGTCCAGTACGGGATGTAAACCCCGCTGAACTTACCCTTCACGCCGCGCCGGACGAACTCGTTCGGCGCGAACCATCGCGAACTCACCCACTTTCCGAGGTTGTCTCGCGCGCGCTCGCGCGAGACTTGAAACGGAAGGACTCCGTCGACCGGGATTCGATCCTCGGCGCGGTGAACATTCTCCCGCTGGATCGGAGAACCACAGTACGCGCACTCCGAGCTCGTCAGCGGCCCGGTGAAGACGACCGTCGCGCCGCAGGACTTACACGAGACTTCGGACTGCTCGGTCGCGGTACGCGGTGCGTCTTCTCGCCGTTTCGCCGCGAGCTGCTCGAGCGCGTCTTCGAAGTCCTGCTCGGCGACTTCGGCGTCCTCTTCGACTTCGAGCTTCTTCTCGAATCCGCAGTACGGACACTTGAGCCGCTGTTGGCCGATGTGAAAGCGCAGGTCGGCGCCGCAGCGCTCGCACGGGAACATTCGCCCGTCTTCTTCCGCGCGGTGCGGTCCGACGTCGCCGGTCGTGACGCCCCATTCCGGCGCCGGAGGAGATGCTTCCGTCATCGCCAATCCTCAGCCGAGTTCCAGTTCACCCGAGGCATGAAGCCGCGCGATCCGGCGCGGCTCCATCGCTCCGTTCACGCCGAAGGCGGCGGCGGAGGTGGCGGCGGTGCGGGCCCGAAGTACGTCGCGAGCTCGGCGACCTGCCCCGCCTTCGTCCACCCGGAAAGCCCGGCGTGCCAGACGTAGGTGTCCCTCCCCACCTGGCCCTGTCCGATCGCCGCGGCGATCTGCTGAGGCGTGAACGGCCCGCTCGTCGCTCCCCCGGCGGAGACGTGCCACTGGACGGCCGGAGGCGGCGGAGGAGGAGTACCGGGCGCCGCCCCTGCTCCGCTTCGCGCCATCTGATTCGCCATCGCGAATCCCATTCCGAGCCCCATCCCCTCCGCGGCGCCGCCCCCGCTCGGGTTCTCGGCGGCGGCGATCATCGCCTGCCCCATCTGAAACTGCTGGTACCGGCCCATGTCGCCGATCACTCCCATGCTACTCCTGGTGTCGAGCGCCTTCTCGACCGATTCCGGAAGCGACACGTTCACGATGAAGAGAGTGGGGACTTCGAGCCCGTACTCATCGTCGACTCGCTCGGAGACCGCGTCTCGAAGCGCGTTCGAAAGATCGGAGTAATTACTCGCGAGATCGAGCACGCCGATCTTCGACTCGCCGAGCAGATCGGCAAAGGTCGTATTTACCGTCGAGCGCATCAACTCGGTCACTTCGTCGGCTTCGAAGACACCGTCCGTCCCGACGAGCTCGCGAAGGAGCGCCTTCGGATCCTGCGCGCGGAGCGTATACGTCCCAAAGGCACGCACGCGAACCGGACCGAAATCGGGGTCGCGAAGGATGATCGGATTCGGCGTCCCCCACTTGAGGTCCGTGATCTGCCGCGTGCTGACGAAGTAGACCTCGCACTTGAACGGACTCTCGAAGCCGTACTTCCAGCCCTGAAGCGTGCTGAGAATCGGCAGGTTGTTCGTCTTCAGCTCGTAGTGCCCGGGCTGGAAGATGTCGGCGAGCTTGCCCTCGTGGACGAAGATCGCCACTTGCCCGGGACGGACGATGAGCCGCGCGCCGTTCTTGATCTCGTTGTTGTAGCGAGGGAAACGCCAGCAGATCGTGTGGCGCGTGTCGTCCACCCACTCGACGATGTCGACGAGTTCGCCACGGAGCTTGTCAAAGAGGCCCACGGCTCTCTCCTAGTTTCAAGGTTCGTTCAGTAGTCGCGAGGACGGAGTCGCCGCTCGATTGCGCGCTCGCCCGAAAGAAAGAGACGCGCGACCGCAGCCCGTGTTTCGGCAGAAACGCCCAAGGAGGTCGCGAAGTCGCCGGCAGCGGCCGGACTCGCCCGCGCCATCTGGCATCAGCCGCGCATCGAGTTCCAGCGGAATCTCGCGGTCCGTCGAGGATCAAAACCGCGCTCCGGATCGATCGCAGCCGGGGACCCTGGCCGGCCGCGCGTGCTCGTGATTACGAGTCGGCGAGCTCGAGCTCGGGAGAGTCCTCGGTGCGGTCGACTTCCGACGACTCCTCGTTCGAGCCCTTTCGCGCGCGCAGCTCCTCGAGCGCCTTCTCCTTGTCGCGCCGATCTCGGTCGACGAGATCCAGCTCTTCCTCGAGCTCTGCGACCTGACCCCGCAGCGTCTCGATTTCCCCACGCGCGGCTTCGAGCTCCTCGAGATTCGATCCCGGAGAGGATTCTTTCACCAGCCGAAGCTGCTCCACTTCAGCCTCGCGTTCGCGGAGGTCGCGGTTGATCCGAAAGACGTGCTTCTCGAGCATCGACTCGAAGAACACGCGAACGCGACCGAGCTCGCGCAGGGTCTCGTTGCGGATCGCCTCGTCGCGGAGATCTTGGCGCTCGGCGAACTCGTCGCGAAACGAGGCGACGACGTCTTCGACGAGCTCTCGCGCCGTGTCTCCGTCTAGACTCGCGCCGCGGCCCGATTGAACCGACTCGACGAGCACATCGGCCGCAGCCGCGTCGAGGACCTTGCTCCGTTCCTCCCACGCCTGCTGGAACCAGCTGCGGCAGAGGAGATAGACGACAAGCCCGAGAAGCACCGTCGAGGCGGTGGCGAGCGCCACGGAGCTCAGCGCGAGGACCGAGCCGGACTGAAGGACGAAGAAGACAGAGCCGGCGACTCCGACCGACACGAGCATCGTCGTGACGCCGAGCATCGCGGTGGATTGGCCGTAGCGATCCATTCGGAGGCGGGCGCGTTCGGCGGCGTCCGCCGAATCCACCCACTCGACCGAGTCGGCCGGTTCGAGGCTCTCCACGTCCACGCCGTCGGCGTCCGCGGATTCGTCGGGATCGACTTCGGGTCGCGTGTCTCGGTCGGTCGCTTCAGTCATATCGAGGCGGCAGAATCGCTCTGCCCTCTCCGCTGGCTCGGGTGTCGTTTCGCCCACTCGACGAGGACTTCTCACCGAAGAGTACGACAGGATGGCGTGGCCGTCACACGCGCCGCGCTGGAGCTCCCCCGGCACGGCGTTTTCGGAACCCGACGGACGGAGAGCTGGGCGCTTCGAGGGTCCGCCCCGCCGGCGATTGCACACCGCGCAAAGACCTTGACAACCACTCGCAGCAGCGGCTTCATCGTGTCCCCTCTCTGCGGGTTTCACACCGGACTCGGTCGCCCGCGGGCGGGCCTCCGCCAGACGTCCGCAGCCCCGGGGCGCGAGTCGACGCCGGCGGGCCTCTCGTGCGCCCGGCTCGCGCCGACGCGAGCGGGATCCCCGACTTGCGGTCGATCCCGCTGCACTTCCGGCCGCCCGGATCCTCCTGCGGATAGACGGCCGGTCCGGCCGAAAACGTGAGGGGTGCAGAATTCAGAATCTGAACGGGGCGGGACGTCCAGCGGGCGGGGCGGGAGGGAACGCGGCGCTCAGCGACAAGAGTCGCGCGCGCCGTGCGAAGGATCGAAACCGCAAGCCAAACTGACGGAGCGGATCAATGAGCGTCGATGCTAAGAGTGTCATGGAGCTGCGGAAGAAAACGGGTCTTCCGATGATGGACTGCAAACGCGCGCTCGTCGAAGCCGACGGCGACGGCGATAAGGCCTACGAGAACCTGCGCAAGGCAGGCCTCAAAGCGGTCGAGAAGCTCTCCGATCGAGCGGCGGACGACGGGCGCGTCGGAGCCGCCGTCAGCGACGACGGACGCGTGGGCGCGCTCGTCGTTCTCCGCTGCGAGACGGAACCCGTCGCGAAGAACGAGAAGTTCGTCGAGATCCTCGAACAGGTCACGGCGCTCGTCGTCGAGAAGGCGCCAGCGGATTCGGAGGCGCTGGGGGCGCTCAAACTCGCCTCTGGCGAAACCGTCGAAGAAGCCCGTACCGAACTCGTCAATCAGATTCGAGAGAACATCAATCTCGGCTCATTCGAGCGCTTCGAGAGCGACGCGGTCGTGCAGTACCTCCACTTCGACCTCAAGAAGGCGGGCATGGTCGCCTTTAAGGGAGGATCGGCCGCCGACGCGAAGGTCGCGGAGGTCGGAAAGGACGTGTGCATGCACATCGTCTCTCAGCGCCCCGCGGCACTTCGTCGCGATCGCCTCGATCCAGCGGTGATCGAGAACGAGCGCGAAATTCAGCTCGCACAGATGAAGGCCGATCCGAAGAACGCGAAGAAGCCCGAAGAGATCTTGAAGAAGATCATCGAGGGCAAGATGGACAAGTTCATCGCGTCCCTCTGCCTGCTCGAACAGCCGTTCGTAAAGAATCCAGACCTGACGGTCGAGCAGTACGTCGCCCAGTCCGGCGGCGGAATCGAGTTGGTCGACTTCGCGTACGCGGCGACCGATCAATAGTCGGGACGCCGATCGAGACGACGCAAACGGCGCGAAGCTCTGCGCCCGAGCCTCGCGCCGTTTGTCTAGCGACCGCGGGAAGGTCGCTCCACGGTCGCTAGAACGGTCGGCTGTCCCGCCGGCGAAGATAGATCTCGTCGATCGCCGCTCGCTCCGGAAGCGTGAGCAGAAACAACACGGTCCGGGCGACATCCTCCGGCGCGAGCAGGGTCGAGCGGTCGAGGTCGGGGCGGGCGGCGGCGATCATCGGCGTGTCGACGCCGCCGGGGAGGACGGTGCTCACTCGAACGCCGTACTCCGCGGCCTCGACCGCGAGGGTCTTCGTGAGCCCGTGAACGGCGTGCTTGCTCGCGACGTAGGCACCTTGATCCGGGTAGCCGCGAAAGCCGACGACGCTGCCGATCGTAATGATCGCACCGCCGCGCGAGCGCATCGCGCGTAGCGCCCGGCGGCAGCAGAGAAACGTGCCGCGGACGTTGACGGCGAGTGCGTTGTCGAGATCCTCGGGTGAGAGATCGAGTAGCGCACCGAACGCGCCGACTCCAGCGTTCGCGATGAGGATATCGAGCGGGCCGAGCTCGTTTTCGACCTGCGCGAACGCGAGCTCGACGCGATTCGGATCGGCGATGTCGCACGCGAGCGAGATCGCCTCTCCTCCGCCCGCGCGAATCTCGTCCGCCACGCGACGAACGTCATCTTCGCTGCGCGCGGCCACGCCGACCCGCGCGCCGGCTTCAGCGAGCGCGAGCGCGATGGCCCGACCGATTCCCCGGCCGCCGCCGGTGACGAGGGCGATCTTTCCCGCAAGGGGTTTGCTCATGCCGGGCCGTGATGCGGCGTCAACCGCGGCTGCCTTTCTCAGGCGCCCGGAGTTTCCGCTGCGCTCTCGCGCTCGGAATCTCCCGCGTCGGTCGCGCGGCTGCACTCGAGCTCCGCGGTCGAGCTCACCCCGTCCGGGAGCACCGCGTCGTCGACGAGCATGTTGGGCACGCCGTCCTCGACGCGGTAGCCGGCGCCGCAGCGCGTGCAGACGAGGAGGTCACCCTCGACGCGGAGGGGCGCCTTTCCCAGCGGACAAACGAGAATATCGAGGAGGTCGCGCGGAAGCGCGGCCGCGCCGGTCGGAGATTCGCTCATCGGTTGCGTCCGGTGTTCATTCTGATTTCGGAGGACGTTCCCGCAGGGACGCGCATCGCCCTCCCGTGATTCGTCGGTTCGATCGCTCTATCGCCGCGCGTGGGCCGACCGAGCGTCGAGCCAAGCACCGCCGTCCTTCGAGCTCGCGACGCACTGCTCGATGAAGAACATTCCCTCGGCGCCGTCGTAGACGTTCGGATACACCGTGTCGCGAGTTTCGAAGGACTTCCCTTCCGCGCGATCGGCCATCGCATCGTATGCGCTGCGGTAAACGTTTGCGAATGCTTCGAAAAACGCTTCGGGATGTCCACTCGGAAGCCGACACGCCGCCTGCCCGCTCGCGTTCATGAAGGGCGCGTTCGGGTCTCGCGTGTAGAGCTTGTGCGGTTCGCCGTTCTTCCGCACGACGAGCACGTTCGGCTCCTCCTGTCGCCACTGGAGCGCTCCTTTGGTGCCGTCCACCTCGATGAAGAGGTCGTTCTCACGCCCGTGCGAAATCTGTGACGCCGTCACCGTACCGAGACCGCCGTTTTCGAGCTCGAGCACCGCGTGGCCGTAATCGTCGAGCGCGCGACCCTCGACGAGGACGCGGAGATTGCAGGAGATTCGCGACGGAAGGACGCCCGACATATAGCGGCCGAGATTGTAGGCGTGGGTTCCGATGTCTCCGAAGCAGCCCGCGGCACCGGACTTCTTCGGATCGGTGCGCCACGTCGCCTGCTTCTGCCCGTCCGATTCGAGTCGGGTTCGCAGCCAACCCTGGATGTAGCTCGATCGAATCGCTTGGATCTCACCGAGCTCATCCGATTGAATCATCTCGCGCGCCTGACGTACGAGCGGGTAGCCCGTGTAGTTGTGCGTCACCGCGAAAACGACGCCGGAGTTTTCGACGATTTCGACGAGCTCGTTCGCCTGCGCGAGATCGAACGTCATCGGCTTGTCGCAGAGCACGTTGAAGCCGGCTTCGACCGCGGCCTTGGCGATAGGGAAATGCGTGTGATTCGGCGTCGCGATCGTCACGAAATCGATGCGCTCGCCCTCCGGAAGCTTGCGCTCCGATTCGAGCATCTCCTCGAACGAACCGTACGCGCGCTCCGGGGAAATGCCGTACTCCGGAGCGGATTCCTTGCTCACCTGCGGATCGGACGACAGCGCTCCCGCCACGAGCTCGGCCCGGTTGTCGAGGACTGCCGCGGTGACGTGAACTCGTCCGATGAACGATCCGCGCCCGCCGCCTACGAGCGCCATGCGCAGCTTACGATTCAAGTTCCCGTTGAGTGGCATCCCGAAGACTCCCTGATCGTCGTGACGAGTGGAAACGCAAAACTGAACGCAGCTCGAGTCCGGCCGGATCCGAAGAGCTCAAGAAAACGTCATCTCACAAGCCGAGTGCGCCGCCGGGGCATGGCCAAGATCGAGCTAAGGCCAGCGAGTGTAGAAAAAAGCCCATCGGCTGTCTAACCCGAATTTCGTCGGTGCGGGCGAGCGCGTTCGCGAGTCCCTCCGGGTCTCGATTCCGCGTCCGGAGCACTCGGGGTTATGATCGGGGCACCTCCGCTCGGTGGGAGGATCGAACCAAAGATCGACGCTTCGTTTCGGCTGATGCATCCCGAGTCATGTCCGACCGCCCCACCGCTCAGCGCTGGATTCTGCACGTCGATATGGACGCGTTCTACGCGGCGATCGAAATCCTCGATCGCCCCGAGCTCGCCGAGCGTCCGGTGATCGTCGGCGGGACCCCCGAAGGCCACGGAGTGGTGTCGACCGCGAACTACATCGCGCGCCGCTACGGAATCCACAGCGCTCTCCCCGCGGCCCGCGCCGTTCGACTCTGTCCGCACGGAGTCTTCCTCCCGCCCCGCCCCGAGCGGTATCGCGAAGAATCGCGTCGCGTATTCGGACTCTTTCGCGCCATCACCCCCGTCGTGGAGCCGCTCTCGATCGACGAGGCGTTCCTGGATATCACGGGTTGCTCGCCGATCGTGCGTGGCGACGAACCAGCCGCGGTCGCGATCGCACGTGAGCTCCAGGAACGAGTCCGCT
This sequence comes from Planctomycetota bacterium, assembly GCA_965223845.1. GTDB lineage: Bacteria > Planctomycetota > UBA8108 > UBA8108 > SXIK01 > CBDCXR01. The sequence continues at coordinate 3,860,999 of CBDCXR010000004.1, forward strand.
CTGAGACCGGCGGCCTCACTTGTTCGGTGGGCATCGCCGAGAACAAGTTCCTCGCCAAGCTCGCGAGTGACCTCGAGAAACCGAACGGACTCGTCCTCGTGCCGCGGGGCGAGGCGGAGGAGTTTCTCGCACCGCTCTCGATTGGAAGACTCTGGGGCGTCGGACCGAAGACGGCGGAGCGCCTCGAACGCGAAGGCTGGTTTCGCATCGGCGATCTTCAGCGCGCCGGGATCGAACGCCTCGAAGCGGTGGTCGGTCGAGAGCACGGGGCGCATCTATTCGCGCTCGCGCGAGGAATCGATCGACGGAAGGTCCGTCCGGACCGGGAGGCGAAGTCCGTGAGCAGTGAGGTCACGTTCGCCGAATTCATCCCCGCCCGAGACGAAGAGCGCCTGTTCGACGTCCTCTTTGCCCTTTCGCACGATGTCGCGCGGCGTCTCCGGCGCTCGGGACTCTGGGGTCAGACCGTCGTCCTCAAAGTCCGCGACGCGGCGTTTCGAACTCTGACGCGAACGAGTCGGCGGGACGCTCCCGTCCAGACCGTCGAAGACATCTTCGGCGCGGCCTCGACCCTCTACCGAGAGCGGGTCGAGCTCCATCGTCGCGTGCGACTCCTCGGCGTCGGCGTGACGCAGCTCTCGACGGAGGCTCTCCGCCAGCTCGAGCTCTTCACCGGCGAACGCGACCGGGATCGCACGCGCGCCAGTGATCTTGCGCGCGTCGAAGACGCCGTCCGGGCGAAGCTCGGCGCGGGACGCATTACGCGCGCGCGACTTCTCGGACGGACGCGGCGAGGAAGGCCCGACGAGGCTTGAGCACGCCCGCGGGAAGGCGAGTCCCCGGCTCTCGGCGGCGGCATCGAGCAAAACAAGGATGAGCCGATGCCGACTCGAGGATCGTCAGATCTTGTCGCGATTCGAAGTCGAGTTTTCCCCCGGCCGGGAATCGGAGTTATGAAGAAGGAGTCCTCCCGCCGGGCGGGGTTCGACTCACCCCGGCGCGGAGTTCCACCATTCTTCACCGCGGAACGCCTTCATGAATTCCTCGACGACTCGCCGCTGGCGATCGAGTGCAGCATGGACGGTCGCGATTTTCGCGATTCTCGCCGCCGCAGTTTTCTACCTGCTTCGACCGCCCGCACTCGACCCCGGTGAGGAACCCGACGGGGAGCCGCTCGCGGGCCTCGAGGACGCGGCCCCTCCGCTCGCGAGCGGGGAGCGGCCGGACGCGGCTCCGAATCCGGGCGGCAGCTCGGCGACGACGGTGGTCGAAGACGTCGAGCCTCCGACGCCGCTCCTCAACGGCACGATCACCGGCGACGGCGCCGCGGTTCCCGACGCATCCGTGATTCTCCTCTCGGTCGATGCTATCGAGTCGAGCCTGCGCCGGCTCGAGCGCTTCGTGCCGCGATCCGATTCGATCCCGGCCATCGAACCGATCCTCAGCGCGCTCCGCGATGAGATCCTCGGCCTCCGGCGACGAGCAGCGACCGCGGCGACGGACGCGAGCGGCTACTACGAGTTCCACGATCTCGACGAGGGGGGCCACATCGTCCTCGCCGTCTCGCCCGAATGGAGATTCAAGTACGGGGACGTCGTCAGTATCGCCCGCGGCGAAGAACGTCGGCTCGATCTCGCACTCGCCCGCGGCGAGTCGATCTCGGGTCGCGTCGTCGGGACCGACGGTCTTCCGCGAGCGGGAGCGACCGTCACCGCCGCGTTCCGGCCTCCCGGGATGGCAGGGCTCAGTCGAATCATTCACCGCGGGCTCCAGTACCTGAACGGCGAGCTCCTTCGCGGCCCGTTCGTGGCGACGACCGGGGCGGACGGGGAGTTCGAGATCGGGGGCCTCCTCCCGGGCGTCTACGACATCTCCGCCGAGATCGTCGATGGCGTTCTCGGGGTCACACGCGGCGTCGAGACCGGTCGGAGCGGAGTCATCGTCACGCTCGGTGAGCCGGCTCAGATCACCGGCGTCGTCATCGACGAGAACGGCATCCCCGTGTCGCACGTCGAGCTGCGCGTGGAGGCAGAGGCCGAACGGGTTCAGCTCCCTCTCGCGTTCGCTTCCTTCGGCGACGCGGCGAATACCGTCTTCGCCGCGCTAGGCGAAGGCCCGCGCGCGGCGGAGACGTCCGGCGCGGGGAGATTTCGCTTCCAGCGCCTTGAGCCGGGCCGCTATCGACTCTCGTGCCAAAGCGCGGGCTTTCTCCCCCACCAGCAGTCGGTCGACGTCGATTGGGGCGAGCGCAAAGAGGTCGAGCCGATCACGCTAGGTCGCGGCGCTACGATCACGGGCGTCGTTCGGAACCCGCACGGAGCGTCGCTCGAAGGCGCCGCCGTATTCGCGATTCCGAAGGACGTCAACTTCATGAATATGGGACTCGTCATGAAGGACGTGATCAGTCGCCGCGTCACCGCGAAGACGGGACCGGATGGGGTCTTCCGTCTCTCGGGTCTCGTGGGAGGCACCTACGAAGTCACCGCGACACACGACCATCACGCGTCGGACCGCCATCGCATTCGTGCGCCGAACGCCGAGCCGGTCGAGTTCATTCTCGAGGTTGGTCTCCGGGTATCCGGGCGCGTACGCGACACTGCGGGCGAGCCGATCGCCGGGGCCCGCGTCCGCGCGAACCGCGAATCGACGACCACGGACGGCGAAGGCGCGTTCGAGATCGACGGCGTCGTCGTCTCGAACGGAAACAGCGGCCCGTTTTGGAACGGCCGGCTGCGCGAGAGGAGAGAGATTCGCATCGAAGCGTCACAGGACGGCTTTCGCCCCGCGAGTGTCCGACTCGCCGAGGAGGATCGTCTCGACGAGGTCGAGCTCACGCTCGAACGCGCTCCGAGGATCCGGGGTACGGTCGTCGATTCCGCCGGCGAGCCCGTGCCGGGCACGATTCTCCGATTGACGCCCGAGCTGCCGGAGGAGTTTCGGGCCGGTGTGCTTCCGCGGTTCGGGATCGACGCCGGGATGATCTTCTTCGGGGTCACCGTGGCCGACGCCGACGGAAAGTTCGATTTTCAGTCGTATCGCTCGTTCGGCGATATCGACGCGATCGAGGTTCTCGCGACCCACCCGGAGTTCACGAACACCCGATCGGAGGGAATCGATCTCGGTGGCGACGATGTCGACGTCGAAATCCGTCTCGTCCGTGGCGGGACGATTTCCGGAAGGGTGAGCGACGGCAGCTCTCCCCTGAGCGGCGCGACGGTGCAGCTGCGGCGAGTCGTCGAGGGTGACGAGGAGGTCGAGGAGATGGAGAGGGTGTTCGGTTTCCTCGGCCTCCCGAAGGGCGGCGAGGAAGCCTACACAGACAAAAACGGAAGGTTTGTCTATGCGCAAGTCGAGAGCGGCGACTACCTGATCTCCGCGGCGATGCCTCATTTTGTCGAATCGCCGGAGCAGCCCATTCGCGTCGATGTCGATGCCGAACTCGATCTCGACATCGTCGTCGACGTCGGGGAGATGATCTCCGGCGCCGTGGTCGACGCCGGGGGCGGGCCGGTGGCGGGGGCGCGCGTCCGCATCCTCCGCGAACCCGAGGTCGGGACGCGAAGCGACCGCGACCAGTTTCAGTTCGAGAAGGCGTTCGGCGGCGCACTCAAACGGACGAACGTGGACGTCGAAGGGCGGTTCGAATTCCCGGGTCTCCGCGCCGGGAGCTACACGGTGATCGCCTCGGCCGACGGTTTCGCCGACGCCGAACAGCGCGGCGTCGAAGCGGGAGGGCGGGAGCTCGAGTTCACGCTCGCTGCAGCCGCGGCGCTCGTCGTGCGCGTTCGCGATGCGGTCGACGGCGCGCCGCTCGGTGGATTCACGCTCAGTCTCCAGTCTCTCGACAGCGAGACGGACGACGACGACGTCGACTTCAGCGGACCTTGGAATCGGGCTCGTTCCGCCGGGAACGCCGACGGCACTCAATCGTCCCGAAACCTCGCCCCGGGCGAGTACCGCGCGACCGTCGGCCTCGCCGGGTACGTCTCGGCGAGCCAGACGCTCGAGCTCGCGTCGGGCGAGACCGCGACCATCGATTTCGATCTCGCGCGCGGAATCTCCGTTTTGGGGACGATTGTCGACGCGGCGACACAGCAGCCGATCGATGACGCCGAGGTCCTTCTCACCTCGCGAACACCCGAATTCCCCGCCGGCCCCGACCCGAGGGAGGCGACGCCCGAAGAAGTCGCCGCGGACGACGAGCGCGCGCTGCGGCGCCTGTGGAGCCGCAGCGACGAGAGCGAGTGGAGCGACGACAGCAACTCGCGCGGGGAGTTTCAGATCCGCGACGTGCCGCTCGATGTCGCCGCCGCGACGGTCGTCCATTCAGAGTTCGTGCCGCAGGTCGTCTCGCCGCTCGTAGTCGCGCGCGGAGAAGACACGACGCTCCAGATTCAGCTCCGGCGGGGCTACACGGTCGACGGACGCGTCCTCGATGCAGGAGACGACGGTATCTCCGGTCGGTTCCTCTTTCTCCGCGGCGTGGACGCGGAGAACGCCCACATCCGGAAGACCGCGGCGACGAACGGCGAAGGCGGCTTCCGCTTTGCCGGACTCGCCGCGGGGTCGTATCGCATCCTCTGCCCGAATCGGAACGGGCCGCCGGTCACGCCGCTTCACCTAAGCGTGGCGGGCAACCGAACGGTCGAGCTCCGTGCGACGGGCGAGTGAGCTCGAACGGAACGCGCCCTCGCTCCGGTGGAGCCCGCGCGGCTCCGCGGAGCGCTCGAATCGGATGCGGATCAGCGGCGTTTTCCGCGCGCGCGCTTCCGCTCTTCCCACCAGGAGTTCGCGAGCTTGATCGCGCGCCGCCGCTCCTCCTGAGTGTCGAGCTGGTAGCCGATCTCGAGTCCGGTGATTTTCTCGAGCGCGTCGGAGGCATCCTCGCGGAACTGCGACTCGGAATGCTTGAGCCGGCTGACGATGTACGGAACGGTCTCGAACAACTCGAGGTCGCGGAGGACCACTCCCATGTCGCCCATGTCGGTGAGAAGACGCGGCTCTTCCTTGATGAGATTAACGAAGAACTTCCGCATCGAGTCGTCACCGCCCCGGTAGAAAGCCTGCGCCGCCCAGACGCGCTCCGAGACCTCGCTCGACTCGAGGTAGGCGTCGACCTTCTCGACGCCGTCGACGTCGCGATCGATTCCCACACGGCCGACACCGCGCAGCGCCGTCGTCCGGACGGCCGGATCCTCGTCGTCGAGGAGCCGGAGGAGCGGCGGCAGTCCCCGTCGATCCTCTAGACGCCCGAGCGCATCCGCGACCGAAGCACGCTTCCGCGCGATCGGGTGAGAACTCAACTCGATCAGATGATCGAAACCCTCGTCACCGGACTGCCCGAGAACCCGCAAGTACACTTCCGAGCCGAGCGGATAGTCCTCCATGCGATTGTAGAAAATGTCGGCGAGCGCCCGCCGTACCGCATCCGACATGGAATCGCGGAGAATCTTCTCGGCGTTGATCCACGATGTGCTCCCGGCGATCTCGCCACACTCCTCGATGTCGAACACCGCGTAGTGGACGCCGAGCGGAACCGTCTCCTTCCACTCGTACCGCTTGATGAACTGCGTTGCCTTGATGTGATTCGGCTTCCACGGGTTGACCGCCCGGCGCTTCTCCATGCCGACGAGCGGCAGCGCGGGACCGTCCGCGCGAAAGCGGAACGTCGGCTTCGCGACGAAGAAGCGCCCCGATTCGAGGATCTCGAAGCGGAGCGCGTCCTCGGGAACGGCGAACGGCCCCTCGGCGCCCGCGCAGCCCGACTGGATGAAGGCCCACCCTTTCTTCGAGTAGTATCCGGGCCAGGTGTCGGCGGCGTCGCCGACGAGCTCGATATAGACCTCTCGCGCTTCGGCTCGACTCGGCGCAAACCAAAAACGGAAGTCACGGGCGAGTAGATCCGGGACGTAGGCGAGACCGACGATCGCCGCGTCCAAGGACGGCTCGGACGATTCGCTGGCGAGGTCGGGTGCTTCTTCAGTGGAGGCGTCGGTTTCCACTTCCATCAGACTCTAAGCTTTCGAGAAGGCGCGCGGAACGGACCGAAGTCCCCCGGCACGGCCACGATTCGGTCTAGTCTCGCGCTCGCGTCGACGAGCGTCGCGCGCGACGGCGCAAACGGCGGGCTGTTATCGTACGTCGGGCCCCGGACCGCGCAATGGAATTCGTCCCCGCGTGAGCCGGGCCGGCGCGGCGGTCTCGATCTCAACACCACAGCCACTTCACCATGGCGACGGTGATCACGGCGGCGATCAGATTGAGCGGGATTCCGATCCGAAGAAAGTCGCGGAAGCGATAGCCGCCGGGACCGTACACGATGAGATTCGTCTGGTATCCGATCGGGGTCGAAAAGCTCGCGCACGCCGCGATCGCCACGACGACGGCGAACCCACGCGGGTCTTCGTTCATGCGTTCGGCGGCCGCGAGGGCGACGGGGAAGAGCATCGCCGCCGCGGCGGCGTTCGTCACGAGCTCGGTGAAGAGGTTCGTGAGGAGAAACAGCGCGGCGAGAACGCCGACGACTCCGAAGCTCTCGGAGACGTTGAGGACGCCGGTCGCGAGCCCTTCGCCGAGCCCGGTTTTGTCGACGGCCTTCGAAATCCCGATGGCCGACGCGATGAGGAGAACGACAGACAGATCGACCGAGCGCCGAGCGCGGGCGGGGGTAATCACTCGCGCCAGGAGGAGGATGAACACCGCGGCGAACGCCGCGACCATGAGGGGTACCCAGCCGAGCGCCGCGACCAGGACCATAGAGAAGACCAATCCGATCACCGGGAGCGCTCGTCGCGGCTGCGCTCTCTTCGCCCATCCGCGTGCGGACACGAGATAGAAGTCCGGCGCGTCCCGCCACGCCGAACCGAAGCCCGCCGATGCCTCGACGATGAGAACGTCCCCGGGTCGGAAGCGGATGTCGCCGAGCTTCGAACGAATCCGCCCGCCGCGCCGGTGAACCGCGACGACCACGGCGTCGTAGCGCCGGCGGAATTGCGCGTCGCGGAGAGTCGTGCCGACGAGGGGGGACGATCCCGAGACGACGACCTCGTAGAGCCGCGAATCCGATCGATCGCCGAGGATGTCCTCCGGATCCGCCGTGACGGGTGTGAGCCCCGGTATCTTCTGCAGCTCGACCACAGTGTCCGCGATTCCGGTGAACACGAGGTGGTCGCCCGCGGCGATCCGTTCGTATGGCCGTACGGGAACGATCGCACGATCGCCGCGCGTGATGCGCATGAGGAAGAGTCCGGAGAGATGGCGGAGCTCCGCTTCCTCGACCGTCTTTCCGACGAGCTCGCACTGCGGTCCAACCTCGAGCTCCGCGAGGTACTGCTTTCCCTCGGCTCCCGCCGATTGGTAGGGCTCACGCCGATCGGGGAGGAGCCGCTGGCTGAAGGCGACGAGGTAGAGCGTCCCCACGATGGTGAGTACGACACCGACCGGAGCCAACTCGCGGAACATGCCGAACGGCTCGTAGCCGTTTTCGACGAGAAGGCCGCTCACGAGAAGATGCGTCGACGTTCCGATGAGCGTACATGCACCGCCGATGATCGCGGCGTAGGAAAGTGGAATGAGGAACTTCGAGGGCGCGACGCCCTCGCGGTGCGCCCAGTCCCGGACGGCGGGCGTCATCATCGCGACGAGCGGCGTGTTGTTGATGAACGCGCTCAGGAAGGAGGTCGGGAGGATCAGACGCAGAACGGCGATCCGCGGCCGGGACGGTTTCGTGAGCAAACGCCGACCGAGGTAGTCGAGACCGCCGGAATCACGTACTGCCGCGGCGAGGACGAAGAGCGCGGCGATCGTGAGCAGCTGCTCGTTCGCGAACCCGGCCACCGCTTCAGCAGGTTCGAGAACACCCGCGACGAGAAGCAAGACGAGCCCGCCGGCGAAGACGACCTCTGGGCTGAACGCTTCGCGCACGAGCCCGACGAGGATCACGCCGAGCACGCCGAGCGTGTACCAAGCTTCCCAGTTGTCCATCCGTCCGTGTCTCCGCTCCACCGCCTCGCGACCGACCGGCCCGGCGGGTTCAATCTCCGTCCGTCCGCCCGCGCGGCGCGGCATGATTCTTCGCCACTGTGGATCGAAGCGCAAGCAATGCCGGGCCCGGCTCCAATCGATGGAGCGCTCAAATCCGATCGAGGCGGTTCGGAGGTTCCTCGCGACGATTCGCTACAAACTCGTGCAAATCGCGTACCCGCTTTTCGCAAGCCGATGCCGAGTCGACGAATTCTCTTGCAAAGACGCTCCGCTCTTCTATCTTTCGTCACCTCCTCGGGAGATTGAGCATGAGTGAGCTCTTAGGCGAGACCCTCCTCACCGTCGACGAATTGACGAAGACCGTCGGCGATCGAGACATATTGAAGGGTCTTACGTTCACGATCCATCGCGACGCCCGCATCGGAGTCGTCGGTCAGAACGGTGCGGGAAAATCGACATTTCTGCGCATCCTGGCCGGCCTCGATCCCGACTTCGCCGGCTCGGTTCAGCACAGTCCGAACATCCGCGTCGGCTACGTGTCGCAGGAGCCGCCCCTCGACGCTTCGAAAACGGTGCGCGAGAACATCGCCGTCGGAACGGCCCCGGTCCAGGCGCTCATCGACGATTTCAATGCCGTGAGCGAGCAGCTCGGATCGGAGACCGACGCCGACGCGATGGAGAAGCTCATGGAGAAGATGGGCCGCCTCCAGGACGCGATCGACGCGGTGGACGGGTGGGAACTCGACCGTCAGGTCGACGTCGCCATGGAGGCGCTTCGCGTTCCGCCGCCCGACGTCGCGGTCGCGAAGCTCTCCGGGGGCGAGAAGCGCCGCGTCGCGCTCTGCCGCGAGCTCATTGCGCAGCCGGATCTTCTTTTCCTCGACGAGCCGACGAACCATCTCGACGGAGCGACAGTCGAGTGGCTCGAGGTCTTCCTCGACCGCTATCCGGGAACAGTGGTCATGGTGACCCACGACCGCTACTTCCTCGACAACGTCGTCAATTACATGGTCGAAATCGAAAATGCGCGGCTCCGCATCTTCAAGGGGAACTACTCGAGATACCTGGAGCGAAAGGCCGAGCTCGTCGAGCAAGAAAAGCGACAGGAGGATCGGCGGCAACGCCGACTTCGCCAGGAGCTCGACTGGCTGAACACGTCGCCGCAGGGCCGCATGGCGAAGAGCAAGGCGCGCGCGAAGAACTACTACAAGCTACTCGAGGAGGCGCCCGAGGAACGCCGCGGCAAGATTCAGCTTCAGATTCCGCGCGGACCTCGGCTCGGCGATCAGGTGCTCCGCGTCCACAAGCTCGAGAAGGGTTTCGGGGACCGCACGCTGTTCCGCGATCTCAGCTTCGAGATCAAGCCGGGCGAGATCATGGGGATCACCGGCCCGAACGGCGTCGGAAAAACGACGCTCTTTCGGATGATTCTCGGTGAAGAAGAGCCGGACGCCGGACGCATCGAGCTCGGCTCGACCGTCGAGCTCACCTACGTCGACCAGTCGCGCGACGAGCTCGACCCGAACCTGACCGTGTTCGAGACGATCTCCGAGGGTCGCGACGTGATTGATGTGGGCGGCCGCGAGTACCGCATCCGCGAGTACCTCTCGGGGTTTCAGTTCAAGGGAAGCCAGCAGCAGACACCCGTAGGAATGCTCTCGGGCGGTGAGCGCAATCGCGTGCTCCTTGCGAAGACGCTACGCCGCGGCGCGAATCTCGTCCTCCTCGACGAGCCGACGAACGACCTCGACCTCGAGACGCTGCGGGTGCTCGAAGAGGCCCTCCTCGATTTCGCAGGATCAGCGCTCGTCGTCTCCCACGATCGTTTCTTCCTCGACCGAATCGTCAACTCGCTCCTCGTCTTCGAGGACGGGAACGTTCGGTACGTGGGCGGAAACTTCGAGACGTACTTCGAGCTCCGTCGAAAGGAGATCGAATCGGGCGGAGGGACCGGCGCCGCGGGGAAGCTGCGGAAGACGAGCTACCGGAAAATGGCGCGGTAGGGCGGCGAGCGGGGCGACGACGAAAACACGCGCGGCGGTCTCCTTCCCGGAGACCGCCGCGCGTTGTTTGAGAGAAGGTGAGTCGACTCGGTCCTTACTTCGTCGAAATCGGGATCGCGCGTGCCTTCTTCGCCTCCGCCTTCGGGAGACGAACGGTCAGCACGCCGTCGACGAACGACGCCGAAATGGCGTCGAGATCGACTTTCTCCCGCACGCGAAATGTCCGCCGAAACTCGCCCGTGCAGTGCTCGCGCCAGACGGGCCGCGCCTCGTCGAACGAGCGCTCGGCGGCTCGGCCTCTCACGGTGAGGTGATCGTCGTCGAATGCGACCTCGAGACCATCCTCGTTCACACCCGGCAGATCGAGCACCGCCGTCAGCTCGGTTTGGGATTCGTAGATGTCGACGTCCGGGATGAACTCTCGCAGCGGCTCGCGCCCAGTAGCGAGGGCGGTCCGTTCGGTCGCAGAAGCAGGCTTGTCCGTCATGGGAGTGTTCTCCTTTTGATGCGCAGGGGCTGAGATACCGTCGCGCCGCGCGCGATCAACGAATCTCGATGCGAAGCGGCTTCGCGGCCGCGACACGCGGGAGCGTCAGTCGAAGAACGCCGTCCTTCAGCTCCGCCGTCACGCGGTCGGCGTCGATCTCGCTCGAGAGGTGGATCGTACGAGAGAATTTGCCGCGCGCTCGTTCGAGCCGGACGGGCGTGTCGCCCTCCTTGGGCGCGGAATCGCGTTCGCCGGCCAGGGTCAGCTCGTCGCCGAGGACCTCGACGCGGAGCGCGTCCTTCGGGACGCCCGGAATCTCGGCTTCGACGTAGACGTTCTCGTCGTCTTCCCAGAGGTTGACGGACAGGAACGCGTTCCGGGAGCTCGGCACGCGATGCGAGAAGAGACCGCCGAAGAGCTGGTCCATCTCGTTCTGAAGCTGGTCGAAAAAATCGGTACCCGATGCAAACTTGAGGCTCATGCTAGTTCCTCCGAATACTGTGGCTGGTTCGGGATCCCCAGGCGCCTCCCACAGGTCGCGGGGTCAGTCGGAGAAGAGCTAAGCGCGTGCCAAAGGTCGAGCAGAAGACACAACCTATTATCAATCAAAGAGTTAAGACTTTTCTAAAGACCTCGCCTCGGCGAAGCCCATCAGCCATTATGGCAGCCGCAAGCGCTGCCCTGGCCTCGATTTCGCGGCTTCTCGGAAGGCCCATGCCAGAACGACAGCCCTGACCGCTAGACGCGGCCGGCGACTCGTCTCGGGGTCCACGCGAGCGCCCAGTCCACCCGCGTTAGAGGTTCCGGAATCGGAACTCCGTCGAAACGTTCGCTTCCTCGCTCGCGCCATAGACCTCGACGTACGGGTACACGAAGAAGTTGATCGGGTCGCCGCTTTGTCGCGGCTCGAGCTCGAGGTCGCGCCCGCGCGAGAACGCGACGCGATTCTCGCAGAGCGTGCCGAAAAAATAGTCGGCACGGGTCGGGTCCTTGTCCGCCTCGGAGACGTCGACCGGTCGCCAGTCGCCGTTCTCCTCGGCGTACCAAGCCCAGCAGTGGTATCCGCCGACGGTGCCGGCGTCGGTCGGCGGAATCGGGAATCCGATCTCGAACACTGCGGGGATCTCGCGCGCCCGTGCCATCCCGATGAAGAGCGAGTGGAAGTCGGAGCAGTTCCCCTTTCCGACTTCACAGGCGCGGCGGATGTCGCCCCGCCCCCAACCGGCTACGGTCTTGTCGTAGTCGACGTCGGCGAGAACGCGTCGATAGATTCCCTCCGCCGCCTGCACGGTGGATCCCGCACCGGACGTCGCTTCACCGGCTCGACGCCGCACCTCCGCGGTGATCGGCGCCAATCGATTGGAGCCGAGTATGGCGGTCGCGTTCACCGGCACCTCGGCCGCCGCGATGCGGGTGGCCTCTCGCCGATACACGTCGAACGTGAGCGACACGGGAATCTCCCGCGGAAGCGGCCCGTCGGCCGCCTTTGCGTCGAGGTACACGAGCGCGTTGCCGTACTTCGCTTCCCGCGTACGCCGGAGCGGCAGAGTCGACTCGATGTGGAGATTCCGAATCTCCTGCGTCGCATCGTCTTGCGGGACCGGCACCCAGATGCGGACCTCCTCGGCACCCGGAGGGACCGTCACCGTCGCCGAATACTCGAAGGCGAACGCCCGCGACTTGCCGGAAGCCGGGCCCGTTTCGGCGTGCTGGCACGACGAGGAGACCATCACAGAGACGACAGCGACGAGAGGACCCGCGCCGCGCGCGGAATCGATCGACATCATGAGCAAACTTCCTGCTGGGGAGACCACCGGAACCCGAACCGCTCGACCTTGCCCGCTGTTTGTACTGCCCCCCGCGATTCCATCCCAAGGGATTCTATCGATAGAAACTTTATGTCTGATAGAATCCTTCTATGACTCGACCCCGCCGCCGAAAGCCGGACGCGTCCGCGGCATCGAAACGGGATTCTCCGAGTCCGCGGAGGACTCCACCGCCCCTCTCGCCGTCGCACGGAGGCGCTCGAGCATCGCGCGAGATCGAGTTTCGTGAGCTCGAAGCGTTCGTCCGCATCGCCGAGACGGGCTCGTTCACCCGCGCGGCGAGCGAGCTTCTCCTCACTCAGCCGACGATCAGCGCCCGCATCCGAGCTCTCGAGCTCAGCCTGGGCACGGCCGTCTTCGAGCGCTCGCGTCGCGGCGTGGCATTGAGCCCCGCCGGGAGCGTCTTTCTTCCGGAAGCGAGACGCCTCCTCCGGCAGCGCAAGCGCGCGACGGCGAGCGTAGACCGCTTTCTCGGTCTCGAGTCGGCCGAGGTCGACATCGCCGCCTCGTCCGTCCCGGGCTCCTATCTTCTACCCGGCGTCCTCGCGGAATTTCGCCGACTGCATCCGGGAGTCCGAGTGCGAGTTCGGCTCGGCGATACGCGTGAGGCTCGGCGCCTCGTCGTGCTCGGCGAAGCCGAGTTCGCGGTGGTCGGCCGCAAGACGGTCGATCCGCGCCTTCGACAGCGCATCGTCGCCGAGGACGACGTAGTGCTCGTGTGCACGGCCGAGACCGCGCGTCGGTTCGAGCTCGGCGGAAGGAGGAGGCCGACGCCCGCGCGCCTCGCCGCCCTGCCGCTCGTCCTTCGGGAGGAAGGCTCCGCGACGCGAGCTGCGGGCCTCGACGCGCTGAGCGAGCGAGGCCTCGACGTGGACGCGCTCTCGATCGTTCTCGAGCTCGGCGCAAACTCGGCGGTACTCGAGTCCGTCCTCGCCGATTCGGGCGCGGCGTTTCTCTCCCGTCTCGTCGTTCGGAGCCACCTCGCGCGCGCCGAGCTCGTCGAGATACCGCTTCGATCAGCGAAGCTCCAGCGCCCTCTCGTTCTCGTCTCACGTCGGGCGGCGACGCTGTCTCCGGCAGCCGATACGATCGTGCGCATGCTCGAGCCTTAGCCGCGAAGATCCTCTTCGGCCGAAAGGATCGCTCGCCGGTCGTCGAATCGACGCAGCGCGAAAAACGAGTTTCGACCGTTGTTAGCCGGAAGCCCGGCGCCGGAGTCGGAGCGACGCGAGCGCGTCGTCCGTGCGAATCTTCGCGCTCGGCCCGGTCTTCGACGGGTAGAATCGGTTCTTTCGGTAGCAGTCCATTGCTTCTCCCCGCGTAGTTTCGGAGGCCAAACGATGAAGCGTCCCATCGCGACGACGCTCGCCGTCTTCGTCTTGGGGATCGCCGTCGGTCGATTCGTGCTCGACGACGAGTCTCCAGTGTGGGCCGGTGTCGACGACCTCCCGCAGGATTGTGTTCCCGGGGACTCGAACGGCGACGGCCGTTTCAACGTCGCCGATCCGATCTACTCGCTCCAATTCCTCTTCGGTGACGGTGCTCCGCCGATCTCCTGCGACGCCACGGTCGCGTTCATCGTCCGCCACGGCGAACGAGACGGCCTCGAGCTGAACGAAGAAGGTCACGCCCGCGCCGCACACCTCGCCGAGCTGTTTGAGAGCTTTCACCTGGACGCGCTCATCGCGAGCGACAAAGTGCGGACGCAACAGACCCTCGACCCGCTCCTCGCTGCGAAGCCGAACCTCGGCGAGCTGATCATCACCGATGACACCGGAGCGGCAGCGGCTGAAGCCCTCCGCGCGCTTCCCGTCGGAAGCCGGGTCGTCGTCGCGCATCACAGCTACACGATCGGAAGGATCCTGAAGGACCTCGGGGCGGTGGAGGACTCGTTCTCGGTCCCGACGAACCAGTACGATAACGTTTGGGTCGTCAGCTTCCGTCCCGGACGCGACGCGGAGTCGGTGAAGCTCCGCTATTGCGTCGCTCCCGATTGTCCAGTCGTTGAGCCGCCGCCTCAGTAGAACCCGGCGCAGGCTCGGCGCTCCTTAGGGGCTTAGCGGACGCTCGTCCGCAGGCCGGCGATCCGGCTCGCTCCACGTCGACGCGAGCGCCATCGCGAACCCGGCCGTGGTTATCAGCCGCGGCGTCGCGAGCGGATTGCCCATGGGGAATCCCGCGGTATTCTTCTCTACCTTCCCATCGCGGGAATCCATCGATTCGACACGGTCCGCGCGACCACGCCGGTGATGTGTCGAGTCGAGGTTGTGGGTGTCGACCGCGTTGTCGACTCGCCGCGGTCGACGGAGCTGAGCCGGTGTATTGGCCAGCTGCTGCGCGTTTCCGTCGCGCGGGCGCCCGAAGTACGACCCTTCGAAACCGCCTTCAAGCGGACGCACTCTCAGCACCACTTGCCACGAAGATCCGAGGGCGGGAATGGATACGACGACAGAACTAGGCGGCAGTCGGTTCACGCTCGACCGGCTCCGCGCCGTGCTCAGCAGCCTCAACCGGCTCAAGACCTCGCTCACGTTTCACGTGACCGATGGAAAGAGCGAGCGCGTCTTTTACTTCGTGAACGGGGGAATCCGGGTTCTCTCGACCGGCCCGCACAAAGGACCGGGACTCTGCGAGATTCTCCTCGCGTCCGGGGCGACGGACGTCGACTCGCTTCACTCAGCCATCGAGGACGCGAAAACGGAGCGCGAAGATCTGCGCCGAATCCTTGCGCGAAAGAAACTCGTCGATAAGGACACCTGCGAGAAGATCGTCCAGTCGATCGTCCGCGACTCGCTCTACGAGATGGTGTTCTGGAACAACGCCTTCTGCATCTCGCACAGCCACAAGCCGCCGGCGGAGCTGTTTCAATCAGAGCGAGGTGGGATCCAGGCGACGATCGACGGCGCGCAGCTGGCGCGCGACACTCTGCGGTGGCTCAAGGAGTGGAAAGAGTTGCGTGCGACTCTTCACTCGGAACTGTCGACCATCTGCGTGAACTACAACGGGCGGAAAGCGAGCGGAGCCGAACCCTCGGACGTGAAGCGGCTGCTCGAGTTTTGCAGCGAGCCGATCAGCATTCGCGACCTATGGATGAGCTCGGCCCTCCCGCTCAACGACGTCTGCCACGGCGCGAGCTATCTCGTCGAAAAGAAAATGGCGGAGCTGACGCCCGTACCGTCTTCGACGCGGCTTCCCGTCGCGGAAGAGATCGAGGTGCTCGAAGCGAGTGTTCGCACGCTCATCGCGAAAGACCTCGCGCGCGAACGGCTCGCCTACCTCTACCGAAAGAACAATCAGCCGGAGAAAGCCGCCGAGCAGCTCGAGTTCCTCGGCGATGCCCTCCTTCGCGATGACGTGAACGAAACGGAGCGCGCGGCGCAGCACTTCAAGGACGCGCTCTCCGTCTCACCGAATCGCGCGAGCGTGTTTGAGAAGCTGATCGCGATCATCCACGAATCGGGTGACACCCGCGAGCTGCGCGCGATCGTCCTCAAGCACCTTCAGCGCCTCATCCGCACCCAGGAGTTCGAGATCGCCGAGAAATGCGGCGACGTCCTCGAGCGTGTCTGCGGCCTCAGCATGGAGGCGATCGAGTACCGCGCAAATCTCCTCGCCGCCCGGGACAAGACAAGGGAAGCGTCGGCGGAGTTCCTTCGCCTCGCGAAGATGTGCGACGATCAAGGGCGGTCCGATCAGTCGACGTACTACCTGAAGCAGGCGCTCGGTCAGGACCAGAAGGCGCAACGCGCAAAGGAGAGGGAGCGCGAGCAGCCGGAGCGCAAGAAGGGGAAGCGACCGAAGAAGCGAGTCAAGAAGAAGGTGAGC
Organism: Planctomycetota bacterium; assembly: GCA_965223845.1. Lineage (GTDB taxonomy): Bacteria > Planctomycetota > UBA8108 > UBA8108 > SXIK01 > CBDCXR01. The sequence continues at coordinate 3,877,123 of CBDCXR010000004.1, forward strand.
ACGACTCCGGGGGCCGGAACGTCGGAGCCTAGCTCGGAGTCCCGGACGTCGGGCCAGCGAGGCGGCGCCCTCCGCGCGGTCGCGGCGATCCTAGTTCTGGCGGGGATCGGAGCCGGGCTCTACTACGCCGGGCTTCTCGACCGCTGGCTGAAGCCAGGAATTACCGAGGCGGAGAGCAAGCACCCGCCGTCGACAACGTCCTCTTTCGTCGCAGCGTCAGGATCATCGACCGGCACAGCTCCCCAGACGCCGGAAGCTGGTTCGGGAACGATCACGGCGCGGCCGTCGGGGGGAGTCGCTCCGGCAGACGTCGCTCCGCTCGTCACTGAGACGGTCGGCAGCGGAACCATCGATCGCGGCCCGGATCCGGGCTCTGAGTCGAGCCTCGGCGGCCCCGAGGTCGACTCCTCAAACGGACGCCCGCTGACACTCGACACCGAATCGCCACTCGTCTCGAGCGCCGATCCAGTTCCGCGCGACTCGGCGAGCGCTTACGTCGGCGAAACCGCGTCGGACTCCTCCGGCTCGCTCGATGCCGGCACCGATGCGTCCCGCGATCGAGACCATCCGGACGACTCGAGCCAAGTAGCGTCCGCCGAGACCAGTGACTCGCCGTGTCACGACATCGCGAACTACCGCTCACGCCCCCTCACGTCCACCCTCGCCGCGACCTACGCCGACGGCTGCACCGCCTACATCCAAAACTCGACCGGAGAAATCGTCGCGGAGTTTGGCGGCGAGCCGAACACTCTCTGGGCCTTCGGATTCCGCGGACGGGCGGCGTGCCGGTGGAAGCCCGGCGGCGAAGTCCGCGTGTTCTCGATCACGGCCCCCGCCGGATCCGACGTCGGTTGGCGCGTTCCACGCGAGACGGAGAGTCTCGCCATCGGTCCCGATCGCATCCTCATTCGCGAGGGCGACCTCACGGCTCTGTTCGCGCTCGACGGATCACCGATCGCGAGCCGAACGCTTTCGGAGTGGGACGAAGGTTACTTCGTGCGAGGTACGATCGTTCTCACTCGGCACGCCGAGAACGACACCTCGGTGTGGGTCGTCGACGCGAAGACGCTGACGCCGATCTGGCAGGCTCACGAAGATCGCGGCGACATCGTCGTCCGATGACTCACTGAGAGTCGAAGCGGCGACGCGCGATCGATCGATGGCGCGCGGATCGTTCTCGCGCCCACACGAAAACCTCAGTCCGCCACTTCGCGCACCCTCGCCCCCGCGGCCCACCGGCGGGGACGAACGATGAGGACGGGAATCGGACACTCGACGGCGAGAAGCTCCGCGATGTTCGCCGACAACGGTCCGCCCGCTTCCTTGACCGCGAGGTGTTGGCCGAGGACGAGGAGATCGTGACCACCGCGGCGACACTCCGCCAGGATCTCCCGGACGACCATGCCGCGGCGGATGACGACCTCGGGCTTGTCCCCGCCGCGATCGAGGTCCGCAAGAACGGGGGTTACGTCGGGGATCTCTACTGCATCCCGCCGCTCCGGCTCCGCCGCTCCACCGGCGGCGGGAAGCGAGACGCTCGAACGAACGTGAAGCAGAGTGAGCTTCGCGCTCAGCGCGCGCGCTATCTCATGCGCGCTGAGGAGAGTAGTCTCGCTCATCGGACCTCCACTTACCGTCACGAGCACGCGACGGATGTGGTCGGAAGCCGGACGACGCGCGACCGCGACCGTCGACGGCGATTGCTGGACGACCGAACGAACGCGCGAGCCGCGGAAGATGCGGGAGATTCCGCGCCGACCGGCGGGCGGAAAGATCGAGACGGCGGGAGATGACTCGAGCGCCTCGGCGACGATGGCTTCGCGGGCTGACCCCGGCCGCACCTTGAGGGTCACCTCCCCCCCGGCCGCCTCGGCCAGTTCGGCCTTCGCCCGCTCCAGCAGCTCGGGGTCGCGGCGAACATTGCGTTCCGTCGTGAGCAGGATCGTGTCGGCACGGAGCGCCGCCGCGAGCTCCTTCGTCAAGGAGAGGGCCCACCGGCCCCGCGACTTCACATCGAGAAACGTCAGGATCTTGAGTCCGCGCACGACAACCTCTACAGAGAATCTTTCGCCACTCGCCCCGGAAGACGCCAGCGAGCGCCGGCGACAGCGGCGTTCACTCGCGCAGCCCCCGCCGCCGCCGAGGACCCGCGTCGGTTCCCAGCCCCGACCCTGCGCACACGCAGCACCGAACATCGCGCCCGCTCGGCGAAGGGCACGCCGTCGGCAACCTCAGGGCTCCAATGGCAAAGATAGGGCTTCCTCATCGTACAAACAATAATACGAGCGGGATGAGAAACACGACGACCACGAACGCCGCGACGCGCGACCGACGCTGGCTGATCGCCGTCGCCGCTCCGTCGAGCGCCCGCTCGTAGTGCCGGTAGAGTCCGAAGAAAACGATCGGCAGCGTGATCAGCGTCACGACCAGTGAGGCGGTGAGAACGATCGGAAACGCGGCCGCGTGGTCGACGACGAGGCTGAACAGAAGCGTGTCGACAAAGGTGGTGACATTGGCGCCGAGAATATACGGAATCAGATTCTCGCGGCGCACCACCCCGCGGACCGTGAGCGGAACGAGAAGCGTGAGCGAGACCGATACCGACAAGGTGAGGCAGGTGACGAGCATGCCGAAGAGGAGCCCGATCGACGGACGAAAGATCGTGTTCGCCATTTGGCCGAGTCGGCCTCCGAGCGGATCGACCTCGGGCAGAGTCTTATCGAACAGCTTGAACGAGGCGACCATCGTCGCGACTCCGAGGACGGCGACGAATGCGATCGGCACCCCGATCGCCGCGCACGCCTCGCCGACCCCGTCGGCGAGGGGCCGAAACGCGACGTCGACGATCGACACCATCACGCCCGGTGACTCGAGACGCACTCCGCCGAGCAAGTCCGAGCGGACGAGCCAATAGCCCACCCCGAGCGCAGGCAGGTAGACGCTCGCCGTCGTAAGAAACGCGAGGATCCCGACGTAGACACCGCCCCGGCGCGAATCCGAGCGCAGGTCGTAGATGAAGCCGACGACGAGCACGACGAACGAAGCACCGAGTCGCGAGCCGACGATCATCGCGAAACAATCCTCGACGCCGATCGTTCCGCTCGCGAGGAGGGCGAGCGCGATCGCGGCGACGGGCGAGCCGCTCAAGATCACACAGGCGAGCAACCAGCCGAATCCGAAACAAGAGAGCGGACCGTTCGCGATCCACGCGCTCGCTGCTCCCTCAAGCGGAGCCGCTCCCAGCTTGATCAACTCGAGCGAGAAGATGAAGAGGTAGAGGCAGACCAGAAAGTAGAGGGCTCGCCGGATCATTCAGCAGTCGGGAGCAATCGGGGCGGTCAGGGAATGCTCGTCGCGTCGGAGGGCGTCGCGACGGGCTACGTCCCGACGGTCTCCGCACCCAGATCGAACACCTCGGCGGCATCGAGCGCTTGATCGTTCGATTCGAAGAGCCGCGCGACGGCGGCCTTGTGGATCTTCATCTTCTTTCCACCGACTCCGATCGCTCCATAAGCGAGGACGCCGTCGCGATCCGCCCCTGCGTCCATGGAGTCGACTCCCTCGATCCCGACGGGCGGTACGGCGTTGAGATCGATCGCGACACGCAGATCGGCGGCGGCGCGACGCGTCGCGAGCGGCAGCAACTCGACGCCCGCGCCACCCGCCGCGACGACGAGCTGCGCGCCGTCGAGAGCCTCGGCGAACTCCGCACTTCCCGCCGGTGCGATCGGCTCGACCGCCGCGCCGGGAAGGGCGTCGCGCACGGCCGACGCGACGTCGTCGGCCCGCTCGAGGCGACGAGATCCAGCGCGCACCCGCGCCCCGGCGCGCGCGAGCAAGAGCGAAACCCGCCGGCCGACCGGGCCGGTCGCTCCGAGAACGACCGCGGTCGTCTCGGCGAGATCGAGATGCGCGTGCGCCGCGAGCACCGCCGCCGCGGCGGTCGTGTTCGCCCCACCGCAGTCGAGGAGGAGAGAAACCCGAAGCGGGCCGAAAAACGCCTTTTTCGCCTCGCGAAAGAGCTCTTCTCCGCGCGCGACATCGCTTCCGCCGATGAAGATCGCGGTCGACTTCAGGTCCTTCGGGCCGCGGGTAAAGATCGCCCCGTGGACGAGATCCCGAACGTCAGCCGGAGTGACCCCGCCGTAGCTGAAGAGCTCGTCGACACCGGCGTCGACCGCGACGACGCGGTCGAAGACGCTCGGATGGGCATCCGAATCGAGCTGAATGAGAATGCGCTTCTTCTCGGCCACGCAACGCCTCCGGGCAGACGCGATCCAACGGGCATGCGCGATCGGAACGAGAGCCGAAGCGCGTTCGATTTACGCAAGTCGATCCGGACATCGCGGCGCGGAGACACCGCACCGCTGGCTCGCGGAGCAAGAGCGCACACGATCGAGGACGGCGCGCACTCGACCGCGAACGTCTAGAGCCCGGGAACGGGCGACGCGACTGGTCGCCGCGGCGCCCGTTCCCGCACGACGTTCGGCGGATTTAGCAGCCGCGGAACGGGTGATTCGCGCTCGCGCGTCCGGAGAGCATCGCGTCGGCCGACGGATCGCTCTTCATCGCGCGGGCGATCGAGAGCTTCGTCGCCTCGTAGTTGTAATCGTGGATCTTCTTGTCGTCTTCGGCTTCCCAGTGGATAAACACGCCACAGACGATGACGAGATCTTCGCACTGATCCTTCGGGATGATGCCCTCTTGCACCGCGTCGGAGACCGCCTCGGCGACCGCCGCCTGAGCCGGACCGAACATTTGAACGGCCTGCTTGGCGCCCTTGATCGTCACCTTCGTGATGAGCACCGTAGAGGGCTTCACCGCGAGGTTCGGTTCGAGGACGGCGAGAAGATTCGAATGCCCTTGGCGCTGGGACGCGAGTGCGTTCGCGAACGCGACGCCGACGGGTCCGTCCTTCGAGCCGATCAACAGATCGATGTGTGCGACCTCGTTCCCGTCGCCGACCAACGCTTCTCCGATGTACATCGACATAGGATTCCTCCCAGAGAAATTCATGCGGACGCCGAACGGATCAGCGCCGATTTCCGACTTCGCTCACAATACGGTCCCGAGCGACAACACGCGACGCGATCGGAAGCGGTGGATCGCGCTCGGTGCGTCGACGCGTACATGCGACGCCGAGGGCCGCTTTGGGCCAGTCGGAGATTGTCGCCGGACGTTATCAACGGGCCGCTCGCCTCGGTCGGCGAGATGAGAGCCACTCGTTACCGACCGAGTGGACGTGCAACCCCCCGGCGGCGATCGACAGCACGCTGGCGCAAGGAAATCCAGCGGATCGCGACGACATTCCGACGTGGGAACTCCCCACGGAGTACGGCACGATCGGAACATCGCTCAACCGAAGAATCCTTGAACAGCAGGCTGACAAGCCCAGTCGTATACCAAAAGCGCGCTCTCGATGGCAAATCCAAATCGCGCCCGGAGTTGGGGATGAGGCCCGCCCGGCGGACGGCAGGCGAATCTCGGACCGATCGGCCGGTGCGCCTCCTACTCGACGTGCGAAGGGACCGGCCGGGCGGCGGCCTTCGATCGCTCGCGGCTCCGATCTCGCCGTGATCGCGTCGTCGAGTGAACGAGTGCCGCGGGTTTCGGTCTTCGGCGCGAGCGCACGCGCCGCTTGCGCCTCGCTCCGGCGCGCCGGAATCGAGGCGTGGGCCGCGGATCGGTTCGACGACGCGGATCTCAGCGCGTCCGCTCGGGTCGTCTCCGCGAGCGGCAATTGGCCCGAGAGGCTTTGCGACGCGATCGAAGCGACGCCACGCGGGCAGCCGTGGATCTACTCGGGAGCGCTCGAGAATCATCCGGAGCTCGTCAGCCGAATGGAGCGTCGCCGGCCGCTTCTCGGCTGCCCGGCGGAAGTGCTCGCGCGGGTTCGCGATCCGTTCCGTCTCGCGCGCGCGGTTCCGATGCCGGAGTTGTCGCGAGCGCCTCCGCCGAAGGGCGGCGGCGAGTGGCTCCTCAAGCCGTATCGGAGCGCCGGAGGGGCCGGGGTTCGCCTCGCGGCTGCCTGCGTGCGCGACGATCGCGCGAACGTTCGCTCGACCGCGTCTGCGTACTGGCAGCGTCGAGTCGACGGCGAATCGCGCTCGGCCCTCTTCGTCGCGACTCGACGCGGCGCCCGATTCGTCGGCGCGACTCTCCAGCTCGCCGGCGTACCGTGGCTCGGTGCCGCCGATTACCTGTGGTGCGGGAACGTCGCCCCGCTCTCCGTCTCCTCCGCCGAACGACGCGAGCTCTGCGCCATCGCGTGGACGATCACCTCGGAGATGGGCCTCACCGGCGTATTCGGAATCGACTACATCCGTTCCGGGGAGCCGCACGCGCCTCGCATCTCGATCCTCGAGTGCAATCCGCGCTACCCGGCTTCGCTCGAACTGTTCGAGTTCGCCGCCCGCCGACCGCTGATCGGCCTTCACATCGCCGCGGCGTCGAGACCCGACGCGACGCTCCCGGCCCTCGAGCCCATCGCCGCGCGCCGCTTGTTTGCGCGGGGAGTTCTCTACGCGCGTCGTGACATCGCGAGCTTCCCGATCGTTCGACCCCGGACGCGAAGCGATCGCTTCGCGTTCCCGCGGTGGGCCGACATCCCCGCTCCCGATCGACGCATCGCTGCCGGCGAGCCGATCTTCAGCCTCTATGCGAGCGGCTCGAGCCCAGAGTCCTGCGTGGCACGTCTGCGACGCACCGCCGCTCGCTGCGTCTCGAGACTCGAGAGCTCGGGGGACGAACCTCGCGCCGGAGACTCGAGCGGACTCGAAGAGCGAGCTCGGTTGCGCTTGCTATGAAGATCGATTTTGGGTTCACTCTCCGCGGGGCTCGGTTCGGACGCGGAATTCGAGTTCGGCGGAGTGACGAGAGCGGTGCGAGGGGAGTAGCATCGCAGGAAGGGAGAGCGGGATGACCGACGCCGCGTCGGGATCCATCGAGATTCCCCACGGAGTCGCGGTCGGCTGCGGCGACTTCTGTCCGGACGTGTCGGTTCGGTTCGACGCCGGCGAGTGCGTGGGCGTCGAGCGCGCGTGCGGCGCGTGCGAGGACTTTCTGCGAGCGCTCGCCCCACTCCCCGATCGAGGACTCTCCGCGCGCATCGGCGGCGAAGCCGCGACCGTTGACGATGCGCTCACGCGCGCGGGTGAGCTCTCGCGGGCCGCAAACGCACCGGTCGTCTGCGGCCTTCGTGATCTCACCTTGGAGTCGCTCGAGCGTGCCGTCGAGCTCGCGCGCAAACTCGGTGCGGTTCTCATTCCGGACCCGCCGATCGGAGACGCGCTCACCCGTGCGGGGATCGATGTCCCGGACTCGTCGGTGTCCCAAGGTGAAGTTGCCGCCGATGCGGACTGCATCGTTCTCTGGGGACGAGATTGCGAAGTCGTGAGACGCCTCGCGGCTCGTCCGCTTCGCCGCGGCGGCGAACGACGGTTCCTGACGATCGGAAGCGGCGCCGGCTCGAGCGATCCGAGCGAGACGATCGCGCTTCCGCCCGACGTCCACCTCGGTGATCTCCAGGTGGCCCGCGCATTCGCGCTCGCGATTCGCCCCGCCGCGAATCGACGGTCGGGCGACGCGTCTCCGTCGGTTTCGTCGGCGGGTGCGGCACTCGAGCAAGCGGTCGCCGGCTCACGCTACACGCACTTCGTTCTCGATCCCGCGGTGAAAGCGTTTCGTGCGGTGCGCGACACTCTCCAGCGCGTCGCCGCGGAAGTTCGCGAGCGCCATCGCATCACCGTGAGCACGCGTCCCGAACGGGGGAACCTTCGCGGCCTCGTCGAGGTGCTCACGTGGACTACGGGCTCCGTAGGCGCGCTCGACTTCAGCGTGCTCGACGGTTCCGGGGCGAGTCCGAACGAACCGGAGAATCTGGGGCCGTGGCGGGCCGATGACGTCATCGCCGAGCGCCGAGCGGATCTCGTCATCGCGCTCGGCTCGACCGACGTCTTCGCCCGGTGTCGCCGGTGCCCATCGATGCGCGCCATCGCGATCGGTCCGGCGCCGGACCCGAGCGCGGACGTCGCTCTCCGCTCGCCCGGACTCGACCCGCGGCTCACGGCCTCGGTCGTCCGCTCGGACGGTGTGTTTCTCGAGCTCTCCGGAGCGAGCCCCGACGGCGTGCGAGATCCCGTCGCGACGTTTCTCGAGCGCTGGAACGATCGCCTGAGCACGGGGAGCGACGCGTGAAGGTCTGCGTTCGCGGCGGCCGCGTCTACGACCCGACGAACCGACGTGCCGGCGACGTTGCCGACATCGCGATCGACGGCGACCGCATCGTCTCGAGCGATGGCTTCGAGCCCGAGCGCGTGATCGATGCGACCGGCGGCATCGTGATGGCCGGCGGTGTCGACATGCACTCCCACATCGCCGGACCGATGGTGAACCGTGCTCGACGCCTCCTCGCGGAGACGTCTCCGGGCGCGCGCGCCGCGCCGCCGCTCGTGCCGTCGTCGTCCTTGACGGGACGTCTCTACGCGGCGCTCGGCTACACGACGGCGATCGATGCCGCCGTTGCGCCCACCGGCGCGCGACAGTGCTACCGCGAGATCGCCGCGACCGACCACCTCGATTGCGGCTTTCTTCTTCTCCTCGCGAACCACGAGGGCCTAATCGACCGACTCGCACGCGGCGAGCGGACCGCCGCGGTGGAGATGGCTCGCAGCCTTCTCGTCCGAACCGGCGCGTTCGGCATCAAGGCCGTCAATCCAGGCGGTGTCGCACGCTGGAAGCACGGCGCCGACCCCGTCACGACACTCGACGACCGAATCGGCAGCACGGATGTGACTCCGGGCCACATCCTCGAGCTTCTGGCGGACGTGGCGGAGGAATCTCGACTCCCCCACCCGCTTCACATCCACTGCAACCGCCTCGGCACGCCGATGAACATCGAGACGACGCTCGCGACGTCGGTTCGTCTCGCCGGGCGCCGGCATCACCTCGCGCACGTTCAGTTCCACGCGTACGGCGCGAGCTCGAGCGGCGCCCTCGCGAGCGCCGCCTCGAGACTCGCCGAATACTTGAATCAAACACCGACGGTCACGGTGGACATCGGCCAAGTCATGCTCGACGAAGCCTTGACGCTGAGCGCAGACGAAGCGCTCGAGCATCGCCTGTGGCGTCTCACCGGGAAGCGCTACGTCAATCACGACGTCGAGCTCGAAACGGGATGCGGGATGGTCGAGTTTCGTTACCTCCCGCGCTCCCGCCTTCACGCTCTTCAATGGGCGGTCGGTCTCGAGCTTCTTCTTCTCGTTCGCGATCCGTGGCAGATCGCACTCACGACGGATCACCCGAACGGCGGATCCTTTCTCAAATACCCGAAACTGATCGCGCAGCTCATGAGCCGAGACGTTCGTCGCGAGGCGATGCTCCAGGCGAATGCAGATGCGATCGCGGGTACGAATCTCCCGGATCTCAGCCGCGAATATTCGCTCGCCGAGATCGCCGTCGTCACTCGAGCGGGTCCCGCGCGCATTCTCGGCCTCGAGCGAAAAGGGCACCTCGGGGTCGGCGCCGACGCGGATGTCGTCGTTTACGATGACCTGTCCGACCGCGAAAAAATGTTTCGTACCCCTCGCTACGTACTTCGCAGCGGCCGAGTGATCGCCGAGAACGGAGAACCGATCACCCGCGGAACGGGACGCGTTCTTCGAGCCGTGATCGGTGACGACGGAGTCGACGAGGCACCGCTCCGCCGCTGGTTCGATGCCTACGGATCGTATCCGCTCGATCAGCTCGGACCTCGACGCCCCGAGCTCGAAGCCGCTCGAGCGATCGCGCCATGAAGATCGACGGCACGACGATCGACGACACGTTCGCCGAAGCGTTTCGGATGCGCTACATCCGGCTCATAATCACCGCGGTCGACCCGCACTGGGTCGACTGCGCGTCGCGCGAGCTGACCGGTTACGGGACCTCCATCATCGCGTGCGACGCCGAAGCGGGAATCGAGCATCCGATCGCGGCGGATGCTTCTCCCGACGGGCGGCCCGGCGCGGCACTTCTCTTCTTCGGGTTCTCGGCGGAAGCGCTCGGGAACGCTCTCGTCCGCCGCGTGGGTCAGTGCTTGATGACCTGCCCGACGTCGGCCGGCTACGACGGCCTCCCGACGGGCGACACGCGGGTGCCGCTCGGGAAGCATCTGCGCTTCTTCGGAGACGGTTATCAGCGAAGCAAGGTGATCGCCGGGCGGCGATTTTGGCGGGTGCCGGTGATGGACGGCGAGTTCCTCTGCGAAGAGTCGGCGGGAGTCGAGAAGGGGATCGCCGGTGGGAACATCATCGTTCAAGGAACTTCGCAGGCAGCAGCGCTCGAAGCCGCGCGGGCGGCGGTCGAGGCGATCGCCCTGCTGCCCGGAGTCATCACGCCGTTTCCGGGTGGTGTGGTGCGAAGCGGGAGCAAAGTCGGCTCGCGCTACCGCGCGCTCAAGGCCTCGACGAACGACGAGTTTTGCCCGTCCGTCCGGAGCCGAGTGAACTCTCGACTTCATCCCGACGCGACTTGCGCGTACGAAATCGTGATCGACGGAGTCGACGACCCGAGCGTACGCCGCGCGATGGCGACGGCGATTCGGGCGGCAGCCACCTCTCGTGACGTCCCGATGATCTCCGCGGGGAACTACGGCGGTAAGCTCGGGAAGTTCCTCTACCCGCTTCGCGAGGTGCTCGAATGAGCGGCGGTTGGACGCTCGCGTGGAAGGAGCGCCTCGCGCCGAACGGCCCGGACGGGATCATCGATGGTCGCTCGCTCCGCCCCGACGCCCTCGCGTCGCTTTCGCTCGCCGACGTTCGCCGACTGCCGATCCGCGTCGGTCGGCGGCGCCGAACCGTCGACGAGTTGTTCGATGTGACTCCGAGCGATCCCGAGACGCTGACGGTCGATGGGTCGCCGCGATTCGTTCGTCTCGGCGCGGAGTGCGCGTCGGGTCGACTCGTCGTCCGCGGAAGCGGCGGTGAATTTGTCGGTGCTGGTCTCCGCGGAGGCGAGATCGTCATCGAAGGCTCCGCCGGCAACGACGTCGGGGCGGCGATGACGAGCGGACTTCTTCGCGTGCGCGGAGATGCGGGCCATCGCGTCGGGGGACCGCTCCCCGGGGGAACTCACGGCATGCGCGGGGGCGAGATCGTGATCCACGCTTCGGTCGGCGACGACCTCGGAGCGTGCATGCGCCGCGGGCTCATCGCGGTCGCCGGAACCGCCGGGGAGTGCGTCGGTCGTCATCTGCGCGCGGGGACGATCCTCGTTGCGACGGGAGAGCTCGTCGCACCCGGCGTCGGAATGCGACGCGGGAGCATCATCGCGCTCGCGTCGGGGCCGCCGCAGCTTCCCGGCTTCGCTCGCGACGGGCTCGTCGAGCCGGTCTGGCTGCGCCTCCTCGCAGGACGGCTGCGCGAGCTCCACTTCCCCGATGCGTCCCACCCTTCCTTCCTGCCTCCCGTCATGAGCTCCTGGAGCGGTGACCACCTCGAGCTGGGCAAGGGCGAGATTCTCGTTCGACCCTAGAACGGTTGTTCGAGCTCGAACGGCTCTCGACGAATCGGCAAGCGACGCACGTCCGATCTACGGACGAGTCGTTCGAAGTGCAGGCTAAGAAGTCTCCGAGTCTAGTCCGGCGGGATTCTAAGCCTTCACACCCGACGGGTGATCGTCGAAGATGACGCCCGTCTCGCCTCGACTTCTTCGCAAGAATACTAGGTACTCGTCCATGCTCCCCCACACTTCGCTCCGCCTCGTCGCCCGCACCGGCCTCTTCCTCGCGCTCGCGGCGTTGCCGGCGTCGGCGGACGAAGAGCCGAACGACGGTATCGACCTTCGCTTCCGCGGCCGAGTGGTCGACGACTCCGGTGCGGTTCGCGTCGTCGAAAAGAAGGCACGCTGGGGCGGCAAAGACACCGCGGTGATCATCTGCGATATGTGGAACGAGCACTGGTGCCGAGGCGCGACGCGAAGAGTCGCGGAGATGGCTCCGCGCATGAACGCCGTAATCCAAAAAGCGCGCGCGGCCGGCATGCTCATTATTCACGCCCCGAGCGGCGTGCTCGAGGCGTACAAAGACACGCCGCAGCGAAAGCTCGCTCAGTCGGCGCCGGCGGCCACACCGAAGGTTCCGCTTCGAGGCTGGTGCTCGCTCGACAAGGATCGCGAGGGCGAGCTGCCGATCGACGATTCCGATGGCGGCTGCGACTGCGTACCGCAGTGCGCGTCTCGCTCGGCGTGGTCGAAGCAGATCGACACGCTCGAAATCGCCGAAGGCGACGCGATCACGGACAGCGCGGAAGCGTACAACCTTCTCGAAGAGCGCGGCATCGACAACGTCATCGTCATGGGAGTCCACACGAACATGTGCGTTCTCGGCCGACCGTTCTCGATTCGGCAGATGGTGTACCAAGACAAGAACGTCGCACTCGTGCGAGATCTCACCGACACGATGTACAACCCGCGGATGCGTCCGTACGTGAACCACTTTCTCGGGACGGACCTCGTCGTCGAGCACATCGAGAAGTTCTGGTGCCCGACCGTGACGAGCGCCGATTTTCTCGGCGGCGAACCGTTCCGATTCCGAAACGACGTGCGCCCGAAGGTTGTTTTTCTCATCGGAGAGCGAGAGTACGACACGAAGACGACGCTCCCGCGCTTCATCGAAACGGTCCTCGTTCCGAACGGTATCCGCCCGGCGGTCGTGCACGTAAGCGACGACGATCCGAATCACTTTCCCGGGCTCGAGACGGCGCTCGAAGACGCGGACGCGCTCTTCATCAGCGTCCGCCGCCGAACTCCTCCGACGGCGCAGCTCGAGGCGATTCGCGCTTTCATCGCGTCGGGGAAGGCGATTCTCGGAATCCGGACGGCGAGTCACGCCTTCGATCGAAAGCTTCCCGACGAGCACCACGGACGATGGGAGGACTTCGATCGCGCCATCTTCGGCGGACATTACCAAGGACACTTCGGGAACAAGCCGGGGAAGGGTGGAGCGCACACGGTGGTCTGGCCGGCCGCCGGCGCCGAACGCCACCCGATCCTTACGGGCATCGAGCCGAAACGAATCCGCGTGACGTCACACCTCTACCGCAATCGGGACCTCGCCCGCACGACGTCGACGCTCCTCGTCGGCAAGCTCGAAGACCGACCCGGCGTCGAGCCGGTCGCGTGGACGAACGAAGCGACGCAGCGCGTCTTCTACACCTCGCTGGGCAACCCAGACGACTTCGCCGAGCCGATGTTCCAGCGGCTCCTTCTCAACGCCGTCCTCTGGGCGACGAGCGCTCCGATTCCAAAGAAGGTCACACTCGAAGCCCCCGCGACGGCGGCGTCGGTCAACGACCCGCACTGAGCGCGCGAAGCTGCCGCTTGTAGATCGCCCGCACCGCGGCGAAATCGCCGTCGTAGAGCCGCGCGCGAAAATCGGGAAACGTCCAGTCGTAGGGACGGTACTCGCCCTCGTAGTAGCGGGCGACGATGTCCGCGTAGACGCCGCGCCCGAGGTGAATCTTCTGCGCGTCGTACTTGAGCGAACCGAGGACGATCTTGTGGATGTCGAAGTACCCGACGTCGATGTTCGCGCGACGCGCGCCGCCCGCGCGGAACGCGTCCTCGATGGCGACGGCCTCGTGCTTGCGCGCGACCAGCGCTTCGGGCGCGTCGAGGCGCTCGAACGAGACGATGGCGCGCGCGAGTCCCGCGCCCATCTCCGGTTCGTAGTAATTTGTCACCTTGAACGGGACGAGCTCACCGGCGTGATCGACCGCCCCCCAACGCACGACGCATTCGTCTAGCACCGCTCCGAGATCGACGCCGGGTGCTGCGAGAACGGCGGCGAACACCTTGACCGGCTCAGGCGCGCGGGCAGCCATCGAGTCGCTCTCCTTGCGATCGCAGCACCGAGAGCGCGCGCTCGACGAGACGGCGGTCGATGCCGAACGTTGCGGCGATGGTAGCCGCGAGCGCGGCGGGATCGATCTCCTCACGGCGAGTGCGCTCGCGCGATCGGACCTGGGCGCGGCAGCCTTGCAGGTAGACGTGCTCCCCGTTCTGAACCGTCGTGAGCACGGGGTAACGCATCATGTCCCAGGTAAACGACCGATCCCACGCGCAGACGAACTCGTCCGCGTCTACCGGCTGGGTCTTGAAGGTCAGGCGATGGCTTCGATTCGAGCCTCGCTCCGTGTGGAGCTCGAGCCGGTCGCCGCCGAGTTGTGGTCTGAGAATGACGTCGGTGAACGTCCCGGCAAGGCGAACCTCGTCGTCCGCGAGCGGCACGGGCCGGAGCACGAGATAGCCCGGATCGAGGAGATGGGGCCGCTCGTCGATCCAGACGAGGAGCGCGCAGTGGGTGTCCTCTCCGTAGTGTCGATCGGCGAGGATCGGCTCGGCACGCCAGCCGAGGGCGCGGAGGAGGCCGGTGAGCGCCGCGGTGAGCGCGAAGCACGTCCCGCCCGATCCGAATCGAACATGCTCGTCGATCACGCGCCCGGGTGACCGCTTCGCCCCGGGCCCGCACTCGTCGCTGCGGACGATCTTCGAGAGGTTCTCGTACGGCAAGCGGGCGAACTCCCGCGCGACGACCTCGATTCGGTCCGTGCCCCGCGCGTCCGAGACAGCGGGAAACGCGGCGGCGAATCGAGCGAGCGCTTTCGGAACTCCGCCCGGCGGCAGGAGATCGGTCGGTGATTCAGACAAAGCTCGGGCGGCGGCAAGCCGCGATTCGACGCCCGTGAGGGCGCGAAAGGAAGAATCGAACGAACCGCGATGAATACGCCTCCGAGGGCGCGCGTCCAAGCCCTCAGTATAACCCGCATCCTTGCGGAAACCGGCGAGTCGACGCGCCGGTTCTCGGCCTCGCGGCCGAGGGGGAGGATTCTCGACGTCGGCACCCCGAGCCATCGGACGAACGGAGGCGGCGACGATGCGATCCACGCACTCGGTCTTCTCACTCTCTCTCGTTTTGTTCTCCGGCGCGGCGCTCGATGCCCAGGACGAGCGGCCCGGCCTCTCGCCGACGGAACTCCGCGCGAGCGACTCGAGCGCTCCCAAGGGACGGATCGAGCGCACCGTGCGTCCCGCGCCGCGAACGAGCGCCGGAGTCTCGCCGTACGAGATTCCGAATACGTATCGCTCGCGCGTCCGTCGCGGCCTCTACGAAGAGACGCCCGTACCCGATGTCCTCGTTCTCGAGGACGGCCGGCGCGTCGAGGCGTATTTCCTCCAGGCGTACGGTGACCGCTTCGTCTACTACGAAAAAGAGGGCGATCGAGTGTGGGGACGCGCGGCGATCCCCCGATCCCACGTGCGGACGGTCCTCCGCGGCGAGTATCTCGAGCGCGATCCCGTCGCGCCGGCAATTCGCATCGGCGCGAAGCAGCCCGTCCGGAAGAGCGATGTGCTCTCGGGGAGCTTCAGCGGCAAGCAAGATCGCTGGACGACGTGGCGGTTCCGCTTCTACAGCGAATCTCACAAGCCCGGGACGTATACCGAAGACGCGACCGAGTTCGGGTCCTTCGTTCTCGAGAGCTGGCGCGAACGCGGTCCCTACCGCGGTTCGACTTGGAGCACGGGCACGTATTTCCTCTATGCGCCGCGGACCGTCAACAACGAGGATTGGGTTCTCGTTCTCGAAGAGATCTCGCACGTCGAGCGAGACCGCACCGATCACAGGAGCTGGCTCACGGGATCGGTTCCGAATGACACGCTCATCGTCAAATTCTCCGCCGATGGGGATCGCTTCGGACTCCTCTGGTCGAATCTCTCGAGTGGGACGTGGTCTGCGCTCCCGCAGGTCGAGTTCCAGCGAGAACGGGGCGGCACACTCGAATCACGCGATCCGAGCCGCGCGGTATACCCGAGACGGACCCGCCCGAGCGGAGAGCGACCCGACCCCGCGGATCTTCAGTTTGTCCGCGGCGACGGAGCCGCGGTCGTCGACCCCTGGGTGGCCGGGGTGCGAACGTCTCCCGTCCCGGGGAAGGCACTGACTCGCGCGACGCCCGTCGCGAGTCGTCGTCGGCCGATCGGTGCTCGACTGCGCGGCTGGAAACGACCCGAGGGCCGCTGGATCAAGTAGCGCGGAGACGGCCGCAATCGCGGCGTCAGCGAAGCGGCCAGCGGAGCGTCGTCGCGTCCCGGAACACGCGCCAGCGGTTTCGGGGAAGACCATCGAGTGCCTTGGCGACGCGGGCTTCGATGTCCGCCGTACCGACCGGATCGCGCAGGATAACGAACTCGACGCGCTCGCCGAACTCGCGCACGAACTCGCCGTAGATCTCCGGGTCGTGCTCGCCGGTGTCGCCGATGAGCACGAACGATCGCTCGGGAAACCTCTCGAAGAGCGCGCGAATCGTGTCGCGCTTGTGCGTGCCTTTCGATCGCACAAACTCGATGAAGCTGCGATCCTTCAGCCGAAATCGCCGCAGATGCCAGCTCCCGGCGGGGAAGCCCGCGCGCTCAGCAAACTCGCGGAGCGGGGCGCAAAGCTGCCACGGCGAATTCGAGACGAAGTGGAACGCGGCGCCGGACGCCTCGAGCTCGCGATAGAAGCGGTCGAGCGCTTCGACCGGCGCGTACGGGCGGAGAAAGGTGTTCTCGAGCATCTTCTTTTCGTCGTGCACCTCGGTGATCTTGATCGTGTCGTCGACGTCGCTGATCACCGAGATCCCCTTTGGCCCCACTGCGCGGACGCGACCGGCAAAGGAACGCGAGTCGCTCGGCGGCGGCACGGCTTCCACCCTGATCCAGCCTCCGCCCTCTCCGAGCGTCTCGAGCGCGTCCGCGGGCAGCGCCACCGTCGACTGGAGGTGTCCGTTCGTCCCGGACGGCGGAAGGCGCACGACGCGGCCCGCGATGCGCACCGGAACGCGCTTTCCTCGTTCGTTGTCGACGAGGAATCGCCGCGCACGAGCGCGAAAGAGCTCCGTGTCCTCGCCCGACTTCTCGAGACCGAGTGCGCGGCGCACGCCGCTGAGGAGGGCCCGACGGACGCGGCCGTCGTCTTCCGGCTCGTAGATCCAGCCGTGAAGCGGGACCTGCCAGCTCCCGCTCTCCGCATCGCGGAAGGCGTACGTCGGAAACCACTCGACGACCTCGTCGGAGCGGATGGGTGACTCGATCTCGGCGTTCGTCATCGTCAGGCCAAGCAACGCGAGAGCGACGCTCCCGACCGCGGTCAGAACTTTCATACGCGAGTCCTCGATGCGCGGCGGAGCCGATCGTCCGCCGGTGAAGATTGTACCGGCGCGCCCGGATTCATGCGACGCGGACGCGACCCGCCGACTCGCCCCTTCCGGATCTGCGCGCGTTTCGGTCTACTCGCGGGGCACGACGACACCCGTGGAGAACGCGCCATGCCCAGTCTCGATCCGAGCCAACTCTCGAAGCCCGATCGCCACCGCCTCGTCATCGGAAGCGTCGTCCCGCGACCGATCGCTTGGATCACGACGCAGTCGATCTCCGACGGCGGCGAACCGCCGATCGTCAACCTCGCTCCGTTCAGCTTCTTCATGGGGGTCACATCGTCGCCGCCGACGATCGCAGTCAGCATTGGATCCCGTTCGCCCGTCAAGGATACGCTGGCGAATCTTCGCGCGAGTGGAGAGGCAGTCGTTCACCTCACGC
Organism: Planctomycetota bacterium; assembly: GCA_965223845.1. Lineage (GTDB taxonomy): Bacteria > Planctomycetota > UBA8108 > UBA8108 > SXIK01 > CBDCXR01. The sequence continues at coordinate 3,894,736 of CBDCXR010000004.1, forward strand.
CGGCGGAGCATCTCGAGACCGTGAATCAAACTGGAGCTGAGTACGCGAGCGACGTGAGCGAGATCGACGCGCTCGGACTCGACACGCTCGCTTCGGTCGTCGTTGCGCCGCCGCGCCTCGCGATCGCCGAGGTCGCGCTCGAATGCCGGCTGCAGCAAGAGGTGCACATCGGCTCTCCCGGGGCGACGCTCTGCGTGCTCGAGATCGTTCACGCGCACGTCGCCGACGCCGTCGCCGGCGACGATGGCCTCCCCGACCCGCGCCGCCTGAGCGCGGTGGCGCGTCTCGGCGGCCGGGCGTACCTTCGCGCCGAAGCCTGGGACGTCGCCGAACAGCCCCCGCCGAACGCACCGGACGATCAGTCGATCCGTCGCGGCTGAGACTCTACTCGGACGTCGCCTTCGCGGCGATTCTCCGGAGCGGTTCGGCCCAGGTCTTCGGGGGCGGCGCGGTCCACGTGAGCGGCTCTCGCCGCACCGGGTGTTCCACCGTGAGGGAGTAGGCGTGGAGCGCGAGATTGCGCCCGTCGAACTCGCTCTTCGCTCCGTAGCGAAAATCGCCGACGATCGGTGTCCCCCGGTGGGCGAGCTGGACGCGGACTTGGTGAGGGCGACCGGTCTCGAGCTCGACGTCGACGACCGTTTCCCCGTCGCGCGACCCGAGGGCGCGCCAGCGAAGCCGCGCTTCGCGCGCGCCGGGCGCGTCGGGATCGACGACGCGCACGTGACGATCTCGCTTCACGAGAAAGTCGACGCAGCGGCCACTCCCTTTCAGCTCGCCTTCGACGACGGCGACATAGCGCTTCGCCGGCGCGCGCGTGCGGAACTGCGCGGAGAGTCGAGCCGCCGCTTTCGACGTCCGCGCAAAGACGACGACTCCGGAGACGGGACGATCGAGCCGATGCACCAAGCCGAGAAAGACGTTTCCCGGCTTCGCGAAGCGCTCCTTCAAGAACGATTTCCCCCAGCTGAGGAGATCGCGGTCGCGGGTCGAGTCGGCCTGGGTGAGAACTCCCGCCGGCTTATTCACGACGAGAAGATGGTTGTCGAGGTAGAGGACGTCCATCGCTTCCGCGAGCGAACCGTGAATCCGCGCTTCGTGCGAGATCAGGCGTCGTCGCCCTCACGCGAAGCATCGGGATCCATGCCGGCCTCGATCTTCGCGAGCCGCTCGCGATGACGGTAGTACTGGGCAAAGCAGCCACGGACGCCGAAGACGACGATCGAAACCGCGGCGACGATGAAGACGAGGACCTCCGGTCGGAGAATGTTCCTCTGCCAGCTCAGCTCCTGCGCTAGAAACCACGAAACCATTGCTGCTCCTTTCGAGGCGGGTCCCGACTTTCGCGAGCCGCTCCAAGAATCCGAATTCGCCCGTCCGGGCTTCTTCTCCGAAGCGATCCCCTCGGGCCGCTTCCTTGTCGCGAATCGCCGACGATTCCTTCAGGATCGCCCGCAGTTCGCCTCGTGATGCCGCGGAGAACTCGTTCTTCGTCTCCGAACCAGATTTTGGACCGTCGCCTCGCGCCGGTGAATCCGGCCCTCTCCCATGAGAACGCCACCGCCGAGAACGCGCAAGTCCGCGCGGCGATAGCGATCGAACGACGGCGCGGGCGCGTCCGCGAGAACTGACGGTGGAATCGATCGCGTGGTATGCTCCCCGCGGCTGCCGGGGCGCGTTCGCACTCCGCGCGCTGCGACCACGGAACCCGGAACTCCCGACCGCGAGTCGGCGAAGATCGATGCCCCGAACCACGCCCGCGACGATCCCGAGCGAGAAAACCGTCAGCGCGACGATCCGCGAGATCGTCCGGCGCCACGGCGCGCGCGTCCGACCCGACGCCGAACGCGGAGTCCGCGCCTGCGCACGCGTCTGGCCGAAGGGAGATCCGGGCTTCCGGGAATTCTGCGGCGAGCAGTACGTGCCGCCCGGTCGACCGAGGACGCCGCTCCTTCGGCGCTTGGACGAATTCCATCACGCCGTCAGCGGCAATCTCGGCGCCAGCCTCAAGGTCGCCCGCGCCGGACTCGACATCGCAGATCGTCCGGATCTCGCCGCGGAGCGAGTGCTGAGTGCGTACGCTCCCGCGAGCCATCTCGACGAGGACTACCGGCGGGAGAAGATCGCCGCGCTCGCGCAGCTCAACTTCGGTACCGACGATCGGCGGCCGCCGAGATCGCGCGCCGCGTGGGCTGCGCGTCGTGTGGGACAAATCGGTCGAGAGGCGATCCCCCCGCGCCTCCTCGCCGACTACTCCCGCGCGGAAAGCGCGGCAAACGCGTTCGTCTCGGAGTACAACCTCCGGGTCGACCAGTTCGATTTCGGGGACTCGCGCGTGCGATTTCCGAAGAATACGCTTCTCGTCTCGCATTGGGGCCTTCGCGACCACCTGGCTTCTCTCTACGGCGAACCCACCGCGCTGCCGACCCAGCGTGCTCTCGCCGACCTCCTTCGGCGCGTCGTCGACGGAGACGTGCCGCGGGAAGTGCTCGGAGGAACTAGCGCGCACTGGGATCTCGTCCGGGGGCGAATCCGAGAGGGAAGACGCACCACACGCGCTGTCGGACACGGACCGCTCCGCTGGGAGTGCTTCCGCAAAGTCTGGGAGGCGCACCGGAGGATCGATCCTCACCGCGAGTTCGGAAGCGTCGTCGCGAACAAGTTTCTCGTCGAACGCGAGATGACCGAAGATCGAGTCGTGGGGATGCTCGAGGACATCGTTTCGTCGCCGCTCGCCGAACGCGTCGGACGCTTCCTCCGGGATGCCCTCGGCCGCGAACTCGAGCCCTTCGACATCTACTGCCGGAAGTTCGCGTCGACGCAGCGGCGGCGAAAGCGAACGACGAGCGGCCCGGCCACGAAGCGTACGCGCTACGCCGACGCCGGTTCGCTCCATCGAGCGATCGTTCCGATCCTCCGGCGTTTCGGCTGGACGAAGCGCCGCGCGGAGTGGATCCGTGATCGCATCCGGGTCGACAACGGACGGAGCGCCGGACACGCCTGGCCACCGTACACGGACACCGATACTCAGCTTCTTCGCGTACGCGTCGGTCCGACGGGAGTCGATGATCTGAACTTCGAGGTCTTCATGCACGAGCTCGGACACTGTGTCGAGGGCGTCCTTTCGAGCTACGAGATGGACTACCGCTCGCTTTGGGGAGTTCCGAACACCGCATTCACGGAAGGCTTCGCGTTCACGTTTCAAGATCGCACCGATTTCATTTTGGGCCGCGCTCCGCGCGCGGCGAGCGACGAAGCGATGCTCCTCAGATTCTGGGAGCCGTTCGAGATCGCCGGCTCGGCGCTGACCGAGATCCGCTTCTACCATTGGCTGTACGATCACCCGCGCGCGAGTGCCGATCAGATGATGCGGGCGATTCGCAGAATCGCCGATGCGGTGTGGGAGGAGTTCTACGCTCGAGTCCTCGGGCCATCCGATCTCGGCTTGCTCGCGGTCTACAGTCACATCCTCACGGGTGATTTCTACCTCGCCGACTATCCCCTCGGTTACATCGTCGCCCATCAGGTTCGCCGCCATCTCGCCGGACGATCGGGCGCGGGACAGCCCGAGCTCGCCGAGGAAATGGAGCGCCTCTGCTCGCTCGGAAGGATTTATCCCGACTCGTGGATGAAGGCGGCCGTCGGGTCGCCCGTCTCCGCCGCTCCGCTTCTCGACGACACCGAGCGCGCCCTCTCCTCGCTCGGCTACTGATCCACGTCGAGCCGTCGATTCGGCGAACTCCGACCTAAATTCGATTTCGGCGGAGGCGCCGGAGATCGATCCTCCGGCCGAACGATTCGGTTGGGTCGAAACGGGGAGGCTCGGCCGGCGTCCGTAGAGTTGCCGGCAGCGATCACGCTGCTGCCGGGAAGGAAGTCTCCGCGCGAGGAAAAAGTTTTCGCATTTTTTTCAAACGATCGGGCGGTAGCGATCGTACTAAACAGTAGGAAAGCGGCCGGAGAGCCGCTCCTCACGACTCGCCGGAGTTCGATCGATGCCTCTTTTCCCCGCCCCTCAACCGAACCCGCTCGAACGCGTTCCGCTCGAGACCGCGATCGGTGGTTCGACGACGGCGGTAGGAATCGTCTCTGCGCTCGCGAGCGCGTCCACGCTCGGAGAGCAGGGATCGACGACCGAGTCTTCCGCGGTGTCCCCACCGATCACCGAGCGGTACGAGATTCGTCGCGAGCTTGCGCGCGGCGGAATGGGAATCGTCTACGAGGCTTGGGATCGGAGACTCCTCCGGGCGGTCGCGCTCAAGATGCTGCTGAGCGGCGAGATGGAGCCCGCGCGGTTCTTCCTCGAAGCCCAGCTCACGGGCCGCATCGACGACTCGGGTGTCGTCCCCGTATTCGACTTCGGTCGGGACGCGCGCGGACGCTCCTACTACACGATGCGACTCGTCAGCGGGATTCGTCTCGACGACGCGTTTCGTCACGTGTGGAACGACACCCCCGGTTGGTCGGTCGCCCGCGTTCTTCGCGCTCTCGAGAACGTCGCACGGACGGTTGGTCGAGCTCACTCCTGCGGAATCATCCACCGCGATCTGAAGCCTTCGAACATCATGATCGAGGGTTCGGACGGTCGGGCTCGGGCGCAGATCTCGGGCGCGTTCGAACTGCCGGGGGATCGGACGTTCGTCATCGATTGGGGCCTCGCGAAAGACCTGAGCCGCGACGACACGGAATGGGTGGAGGGAGAGAGTCCGATTCCCACGCCTCGGTCGATCGCTAACGAAGCCAACGAATCGAACGGGGCCGCGAGTGGCCTCACCCGCGCCGGCAGTGTCGTCGGAACGGCACCGTTCATGGCGCCCGAGCAGGCCGCGAGCGCGGATGTCACTCGAGCCGCCGACATCTATTCGCTCGGCGCTATTCTGTACACTCTGCTCACCGGCCGGACACCGTACTCCGATTCCCAGGGTGATTCGCCGAACGACGTCGCGGACCGACTCCGAGCTGCCCCACCGACCCCCGTCCGCGAAATCCACGCGAAAGCACCGCGGGATCTCACTCGAATTTGCGAGCGCGCGATGGCGCGGCGCCCGGAGGACCGCTATTCGAACCTCGACGCGTTCGCCGCCGACCTCCGTCGATGCGCGCGGCGGAGAGAGCGCTCTGCCGCAGCGATCCTTCCCGCCGCACGCAGCCTCGCTCGAAGCGCGAGCGTCTTGACTGCGGAGCGCATCGTGCGCCCGGCGTGGAGAGCTTCGCGCCGTTTCGCCGGGGCGGCGGCCGCCGCACTGCTCGTCATCGGAGCGCTCGTCGCGGCCATTTGGTGTACGGATACGCCGGAGCGCGGCGACACGACGGCGAAACAGTCGATCGGCACCTCGAGCGGAGAGGCGCTGAGCTCGGCTCCGAGTCAGCCCGTCGAGCCGCAAGAGCCCGACCGCGTGCTCACCGTAGAGAAGCTCACGGTGAGAGCGGAACGTGCACTCGCACCGGCCTCGGCTCGGTCACGAACCGTCACCACCCGGATCGAGTTCGCTACGGAAGCGGCGTGCGACCGAAATTCGGATCTCACCCCGCTCCTCTGCATCGGCTGGAGTCGAGTCCGCCCCGTGCTGGACTCCGGGACAACGATCTCCGTGCGCAAGACTTCCGCCGACGACACCCGACGCGACCGGTACCACCGCGAGCGCAGCAAGCGCGACCGCGAGTCCCCGAGAATTGCGCGTCCGATCTCGGGACGACTCAGCGGCTCGTCTTGAGGTTGAGCTTCCGAACGAGCATTCGGTGCACGCCGGCGGACTTCTCCGCGAGCGCCTGAACCTTCTTGATCTCGCCGGTATCGAGCCAGACGCCGTGGCTGGAGCACTGGTCGATCACGACGTGCACGCTTTCGTCGTAGTGCGCGCGTGCCATCTCCGTGCCGCACTTTGGACAGGGCGCGGGTTCCTGTGTGCCCGTCGACGACGCATCGCGCAGGTTGAGGATCTGCTCGCGTTCCTCGTCGGAAAACTCGAACGTCCGATTCGCGAGGATCTCTTCGAGCTCTCCCGTATCGAGCCAGAATCCCCAGCATGCGTCGCACACGTCGACCTCGACGCCTTCGTAGTCGACGTTGCGGAGGGGAAGCTTACAGCGCGGACAATTGAGTTCAGACATGATTGGACCTCCCGGAGTGAGCTTACTTCTTACGATACCGCGGACGTGAACACGCGCCAATGTCGGCCCGGACTCGGCCGCTCACAGCGTTCGGTGAGGGAGCGGTCGACAAGGCAGAAGGACGGGACGGCTCACCGTTCCGAGGTCTGCTTGTAGCACAGTTGGGAACGATGGGGCGACACGTCCGGCGCACGGATCGACGTCGTTCACTGGCGTCGGGAGAGCGGCTGAGAGTCCGGATTGGAGCTGAGTCGCTTCATCGATCGACCGAGGTACGAATTCGCAGCGCGGCGCGCGCCTGCTCGGTCGCTTGACGCGGAAAGTCGCGTTCGTAGCGGGCGGTGAGATCGTCGACGGACCCGCGAAGAAGGTAGACGCGTCCACGCGCGCGCTTCTCTTCGCCCGGCGCGAGCCCGCCGAGACGGAAGTCCGAGTGAAGGCAGACGATCACGCCCTGAAACAGCTCCTGATAGGGCTCCCAAGCCATCGCGAGCATCCATTCGCCGTCTTCCGAGACGCAGCCGATGAGGCCATTCGACGGCACCTCGGGGCTGATCGGCCGCGGGTTGACGTCCGCGTGATCGATCCCCGGGGGCACGTAGACCTGCCCGCCGCGGTAGCGAGCCTCCTCGGTGCGGCGCGTCGAGTGGAGAAACACCGGCGCGCCGTCGAGGAAGATGAAGCTTCGTTCGATGTAGGTCGCTTGGTCCCGCCCGGTGAACTCCCCCACCCGCATGCAAGGCTGGACCCAGACGGCTTCGACGTACTCGCCGCCGGGGTTTCGCGCCCGGACGTCGAACGCGACGCCGTCGTTGACGACGCGGATCTCGTGCTCGACCTCGACGCCTCCGGTCACGCTGCACCGAAGCCGAATCGAACTCCCGTCGGCCGTCGCCTCGACGAGCTCGGTCGAGTGTCCCAGCGTCGTTCCCGACCAATCCCGGTCGGTCGATCCTCCGCGGCAGTACGCCTCGAGATACCAAATCTCGACGCGACCGCCCGGCACTCCTTCTCCCGAGATCCAGAGCTTGTCGTCGGCCCATTCGATACGAAGCTCCGGAGTCGTTCCTCCGAAACTTGCGAACGGTTGACATCCACCGCCGACGACGACGAAGGCGACGCAACACGAGAGGCGGCCAATGAAACTCAGCATGAATCTCCCCCCGGAGGTTTGAGAAGAGGGAGCGGGCTCGAGGAACCTACGCTCCTGGGAAGAGCATGAGAAGGATGACGATCTCGATGAGTCCGATGACGCTGATGATGAAGAGGAGCGGAGTCCAGGTGCACAGGGTCTCCTTCTCGGTGAATCCGCTCATCTTGCACACCACCCAGAAGCCGCTGTCGTTCATCCACGAGAGGAAGATCGAGCCGAATCCGACGGCGGCGAAGACGTAGATCATGTGACAGGGCGGCGCTCCGGTGATCATCTGCGCGACGATTCCCGACGTCGTGATCATCGCGACGGTGCCCGAGCCTTGCGCGACCTTCATGACCGCAGCGATCGACCACGCGACGAGGACGAGCGTCATCGCCCCCATCGACTCGCCGCCCGCGAGCTGCTCGAGCGCCTCACCGATTCCCGTGCGCGAGAGCATCTTGCCGAACGATCCTCCCGCACTCGTGATGAGGATGATCAGTCCCGCGCTCGTCACGGCCGGCTCGAGCTTCTCCTTGAGCGCCCCGAGTGAGAGTCCGCTCTGCCGGACGAGCACCCACACGGCGGCGAACGTCGAAATGAGGAGCGCCACATTGGCGTTCCCGAGAAACGCGCTCGTGCGGAGGATCGACGGCGAAATGTCGTACTCGTAGCTCTCGACGAGCGTCTTCAGCACGGCGTGCCCAGTGATGAGGACGACAGGCAGAAGGACCGGCAAAATCGCGACGAAGAAGCCGGGAAGCTGACTGTCATCGCGCTCGACGATTTCCTTGAGCGCCTCCGACGATGATCCCGGCACGTCGCGCATGGGGAGATCGAGCTTCCGGTTGGCGATCATCGCAAAAGCGAGCCCTGCGGCCGCGGGGATGAGGCCGAGAAGGAATCCGAGCCCGATCGCGGTACCGAGATCGAGGCCGAGGGGCTCGAAGTAGTCGGCGACCATCACGTACGGCCCGGGCGTCGGAGGAACGAGAGAGTGCGTGATGACGCCGCCCGCGCAGGGCGCGAGGACATAGAGGAGATAGTTCTTCCCGACGCGCATTCGGAGTGCGCGAGCGAGAGGAACGAGCAGGTAGAAGACGGTATCGAAGAATACGGGGACGGAGAGGATATACCCGTTCGCCAGGAGGGCGATCGACGCGAGCCCCTGCCCGAGCAGCGCCATGAGCCGCCGAACGATGACATCGGCCGCACCGCTCTCGAGGAGACACTGCCCGATGATCGCCGCGAGCACGATGACGATCGCGATCTTTCCGGCGGTCCCGCCGAACTCCTTCGTTGCGAGCTCGACGGAGAGCAGAGCCTGACCGCGATCGTCCTTCGTCTCCTCCATCCACTCCGCCTCGACCTCAGCAGCGAGCGGTGCGAGGAGTCGATCGCGCTCTTCGGCGTCGATCTCGCCGTTCTCTGCGCGCGCACGGATCGCGGCCTCGCGAGCAGCGATCCGGCGCTTGATCTCGCCGTCACCGAGGGAGCGCCGCTGAATCTCCCAGGCACGATTCTCGATCTCGGCCGCGAGCTCTTCGTCCGTCCAGCCGCGTTCCGCCTGGAGCGCGACGAGCTCGGCGCGGGCGGCGTCCATCTCCGCCGACAGTTCCTGCCGCTTTCCCGTCAGAAGGGGATTCGGCGAGAGCACGCCGACGAGGAGCGCCGCGAGAATCAGAGCGAGAAAGGGATGGATCTTCAGCCATCCGATCGCGAGCACGATGAACGCGACGCCTACCGCGAGAACGACGAATGTCATGACACCCTCAGGGCTCTAGAGATCTCATTCGAGGAGGCTTCCCGGAGCCTCCCCCACCCGCGAACTAGGATCGCGCCGGCTCCGCCGGCCCCACCCGCTCCCGTTCGTCGCACGTCTCGTCCTTTCGCTTGGTTCGACGCAGCCGCGCTCACCCTGTTCTTGGCGGCGATCGAGTTCCGTTGGCGAGGCGGCGAGTGTGAACCCGGTCGCCGGCAGGGGGACAAGACTACGGAAAGCCGCCGAAACTTGCGACGGTTCGGACCGGAACGGCGGGAAGGCGACGGCTGGGACGAGCCGCCTACGCACGGCCGCGATCCGCTTTTTTTCTACTGGCGGGTGGGTTGGGGGATCCCTAAACTGTCACGCTTCGTCGGGCGGCAGGCGGGCTGCGAGAGGGAAATACTCGGTTATGGTCCTCCCGCAGACTCGCGAGGGAACGCAGGCAACGTCGAACCTCGTGGCGCCGCGACTTCTCGGCGTCCGGGGGGTTTCTTCCGATACGAGAAACCTCTCACCGGGGTGCGTCGCATCGAAGGATCATCAACCGCTGCACGCAGTCAGCGGAGATTGAGGAAGAGGAAAGCCGCGACGACGCAAGGTCGAGCCGTCGGGTCACCCCGAGGCGTCCGCCGTCAGATCTCCACTGCTCTCCACCGCGTCGTCTTCGCTGCCGCCTAAGGGTTCGCAGGTTCCCGCTCGGTCGTTATGCGCGTAAATTCCAGCCTGAACGAATCCGCGGTCGAGGTATTCGATCAGCTTTCGCCCCGCGCGGGTGAGCTCGGAGTTTCGCTTCACACAATCGGCGGTGCCCAGGTCATCGACGCCGGCATCCACGCGAAGGGCAGCACGGAGTGCGGCCTCCTCCTAGCGCAGATCAGTCTCGCCGGCCTCGCGACTCTCAGCGTCGACTCGAGCGCTCAACGGGACCGGGTCGTGGTCGAGACCGAACACCCGATCGCCGCGTGTCTCGCGTCGCAATACGCGGGCTGGCAAATCGAGCACGGCGAGTACTTCGCGATGGGCTCGGGACCGATGCGGGCAGCTTACGGGCGCGAGAAGCTCTTCGACGTTATCGGTCATCGCGAGTCGGCCTCGCGTGTCGTCGGAGTCCTCGAAGCGCAGGAGCTGCCGAGCGTCGACACGGTCGAGTGGATCGCTGAGCAGACGAGAGTGACCCCGGAGAATGTGCGTCTCGTCGTCGCTCGAACGAACAGCCTCGCGGGCATCATCCAAGTGGTGGCTCGATCAGTCGAGACGGCTCTTCACAAACTCCACACATTGGGATTCGATCTCGAACGCGTCGTCAGCGGACGGGGTTCGGCTCCGATCCCGCCGGTGGCACGGAATCGCTCCGAGGCGATCGGCCGGACGAACGACGCGATCCTCTACGGCTCGTCGGTCACCTTGTCCGTTCGCGGCGACGACGCGTCGATCGAGGAAATCGCCCCGCGTGTGCCGTCGTCGGCGTCGCGCGACTACGGCACGCGGTTCGAGACGATCCTCGCACGCTACGAGAACTTCTACGACATCGACCCGATGCTCTTTAGCCCGGCGCGCATCACGTTTCGGAACGTAGAGACGGGCAGCGATCTCACGGCGGGAGAGCTCGCCGACGACATCCTCGCCCAGTCGTTTTCGAGCTGAATCGCCCCGGCGGGGGGCGACTCGCTTTCGATCCCGCCCCCGTGCGATCTCAGGCGCATGGACTTCTCTCGCCAGAACAGGCCTCCTCTACCGAGACTCGGCGTGGTGTTCGGCGGCTCGAACTTGGAGCCCGGATGGCACGTCGCCGATCTCGCGCGCGCGGCACGCGAGGCGGGAGTCGAGCTTTGCTTCGCGAGCTTCGAAGAGCTGACGGCCCGGGTCGGCTCGGGTGCTTTCGGGGAGAGCTCCGCCGGGTCCTCGGCGGGCGACCTCGATCTGGGCGAGCTCGATGCCCTCATCGTCCGAACGATGCCGCGAGGCTCGCTCGAGCAGATCATTTTTCGCATGGACGTTCTCCACCAGCTCGAGGCGCGCGGAATCGCGATCATCAACCGTCCGCGTGCGCTCGAGACCGCGATCGACAAATACCTCGCGCTCGCCCGCCTCGACGCGGCTGGGCTCCCGCTGCCGCCGACGCGGATCGCGCAAAACAGCGCGGCGACGGCGCGCTGGTTCGTGGAGCTCGGACGCGACGTCGTCTTCAAGCCGCTCTTCGGCTCGGAGGGTCGGGGCCAGGTGCGGGTGACCGACGAAGGTGAGGCGGAGCGCGTCGCGCGCGAAATCGAGTCGACCGGTGCGGTCGTCTATCTCCAGCGTTTCATCGACCACGGCGGGAGCGATCTCCGCATCTTCGTCTGCGACGGTGCGGTGATCGGCGCGATGCGCCGTTCGACGCGTGACTCGTGGCGCACCAACGTCGCCTGCGGCGGCAACGCGGAACCCGCGTCGATCTCAAGGGAACTGGCCGAGCTCGCCCTCGCCGCGGCGCGCTCCGTCGGCACGGAGATCGCCGGCGTCGACATCATCGAAGACGAGGACGGCCATCCTTGGATTCTCGAAGTGAACGGCGTGCCCGGGTGGCGCGCGCTCGCGGCGGTGTGCAAGCTCGACGTCGCGCGCGAAATCGTTCGCTACGCGCTCGCGCGTGGCCGGGGGTCGCGCGCCGGGCGCTCGAGCCCGCGCGACCGGGGCCCCCTCGACTCCGTCGAGCTCAGACCAGCGCCGGCGGAGGAACGGGCGAGTCGATGAACACCGCTCCGACCGACCGGGCAGAACAAGTTGCCGCGTGGGTCGAAGCGGCCTGCATCCTCGAAGTGAGTGTTCCGAAGCTCGGAAACGTTCACCCCGGCGCTTCGTTCCGCGATGTCTCCTTCGACGATTTCGTCGCGAGCGCTCGCGCGATCCGGCCGGCGTTCGAGCGCGCCGAGGAATCGTCCATCGGCCGCATCGTTCTCTCCGCGGCCCGAGCGACCGCCGAGGTCGTCCAAACGAATACGAACCTCGGCATGATTCTCCTCTTGGCTCCCCTCGCGAAATGGGCGCTCGGCGGAAGCGAACGGCTCTCTGCCGATAGCCGAGGAATCGAGGCCGAGCGCGGCCGGCTGCGAGACCTTCTCGCGGCGACGACGCTGGAGGACGCCGAACTCGTCTACGAGGCGATCCGTCTCGCGCGACCGGGCGGGCTCGGTCGCGTGGAAGAAGGAGACGTTCGTTCGGCGCCCACCTCGACGCTTCGGGAAGCGATGGTCCTCGCTGCCGATCGCGATCTCGTGGCGCAGCAGTACACGAACTCCTTCGAAGAAGTGCTCGATCCCGGATATCGAGCAATCCAAGAGGCGCTCGGGCGCGGCTGGTCGCGCGAACTCGCCGTCGCCTACTCTCACACTCGGCTTCTCGCCGCGTTCCCGGATTCTCTCATCGCGCGAAAGCGCGGCGCGGACGTCGCCGCCGAGGCGTCGCGACGCGCGGCGGGCGTCATCGCCGCCGGCTGGCCGATGTCCGCAGCCGCCAGACACGAGTGGAGCGAAACCGACGCTTGGCTGCGCGAAGACGGTCACGCTCGCAATCCCGGCGCGACGGCCGACCTGACCGCGGCCTCCTTGTTTCTCGCGATGTGGACGGGCATACTCTAGCCGCCTGCTGAAAAGTGCTTCGAGTCGAGAACCGGCTCGTTCGCGTTCGGGTCGGCCGCGGCAAACGCCGGCAATCTCCGTGATTCTCGAGAGTTGACGCGGCTCATCTCGGCGTAGACGCGCTGCGCTCTCGGCCGAAACGAGTTTTCTTGGGCGGGCTGCGAGCCCGAGTTCCGTCGCCGGAGTCTCTCCTCCGAGAGACCGCCATCACAACTCGCCCGCGGCTTCCAAATCCGCCTGAGACGAGCCGTTCGCTCTCGTACACTCACTCCGCTCGACGCGCGAGTGGGATGCGCAGCGTTCGCACCGCCCTTCAATCGCTGAGTTCGGGATGGACCGTTACCGCATCCGCGTCAGCAAAGACTACCTGTCCTTCTGCTCGGCGCACTTCATCATCTTCAACGAGACGCAGTGCGAACGTCTCCACGGCCACAACTATCGCGTGGAGGCCGAGCTCGAAGGCACGCTGGATCAAGATCTACTCGTCTTCGATTTCATCGAGCTGAAGCTGATCCTAAAGTCGATCTGCGAAGAGCTCGACCACCGCGTGCTCGTTCCGGTTGAAAGCCGGACGCTCGACGTCGATGTCGGCGAGGCCCGCGTTGCGATGCGCTACGAGGACCGCGAGTGGGTCTTCCCGCGCGGCGACTGCGCCCTCCTCCCGATCGAAAACACGACTGCCGAGCTGCTCGCGCGCTGGTTCGCCCGCCGACTGCGGGACGCTTTGAAATCGCGGTTGCAAGGGAAGGTTGGGAAGCAATCCTTCGGGTTCCTCCGCGTCGAGCTCTTCGAGTCGCCCGGGCAGTCGGCCGAGTTTCGGCTCGAGAACTGGCTCGACGCCGAAGAGCGCTGAGCGCATTGGCGGCGAGCGCAGCGGCAGATCGAGAGCGCTTCCATGAGTGAATCCGACGGAGCCGCTCGCCACGCTTCGCTCGAAAACCTCACCGCTCTCGTCACCGGTTCGTCGAGTGGGATCGGTCGCGCGATCGCCGCCGAGTTCGCCGCGGCGGGCGCGCGCGTCATCCTGCACGCGAATCGCTCGGTCGCCGCGGCGCACGAGCTCGCCCGCGAGCTCGTGCGAACCACCGGAACCACGGCGCCCGTGATTCAAGCCGACCTCTCGGACTCGGCGGCGACGACCTGTCTCGTCGAGGAAGCCTACGCGATCGCGCCAGACATCGATGTTTGGGTGAACAACGCCGGGGCGGACGTCCTCACGACGGACCTCGCTAAGGCCGAGTTCTCAGCGAAGCTCGAGCGCCTTTGGGACGTGGACGTCCGCGCGACGATCGCCCTCACGCGCGCCGTGGCCGAACGCATGCGCGCGCGGGGGAGCGGCGTCATCCTGAACATGGGCTGGGACCAGGCCGAACGCGGAATGGAAGGCGAGAGCGGGGAGCTCTTCGGCGCGACGAAGGGCGCAATCATGTGTTTTACGAGAAGCGCTGCGCTCTCGTTCGCACCGGAAGTGCGCATCAACTGTCTCGCCCCGGGATGGATTCGGACGGCTTGGGGGGAATCGGCCGACGACTATTGGCAGAAGCGCGTCGTCGAGGAAACTCCGCTCGCGCGCTGGGGAACACCAAACGATGTCGCCTCGGCCGCGCGCTTTCTCGCGTCGCCCGACGCGAGCTATATCACGGGACAAATCGTGCGGGTGAACGGCGGATGTACCTAGGCGACGAAGACGGGCGGGAAGGCGAGAGAGAAGAGAGGCGATGCTCTGACGGCGGTGGCCCGAGCTCGGCGCCGCGGTGAAGCCGTCATCCTCCGAAGTGCTCTTCCCGATCCATTCGTGGGCCATCTCTCTTCAAGCCCGCGATCCGCCGAGCGCTCCCCGGGCGCGGATCGCCCTTGCCCCCGTTCGGAGGATCCGCGAAGCTGAGGCATCCGAGCGGGTTTCGACGAACGGACTCGCCGCTTAGCGACCGAAGGAGACGGCCGTGGCCAAGGACGAAGTGTACTCCGAAGAAGAGATCTCCCGCGAGCTCGGCGACCTCCCCCAGTGGGAGTTTCGCGACGGCTGGATTCGACGCACGTTCGCGACGCCGGGATGGCCGCACACGCTCATGCTCGTCGGCGCGATCGGCTACCGCGCGGAGGCCGGATTCCATCACCCCGATCTGAACGTCGGTTGGGCTCAGGTCGTCGTCAAGCTCCAGACGCACAGCGCCGGCGGCGTGACCGCCAAAGACTTCGCGCTCGCACGCGAGATCGAGGCCATCGCGACGTGGCTCCCCGCCGACGAGAGCGCTCTCGAGGGTTTTCCCAAGAAGTGGGTACGTTAGAGGGCGGCGAGGGGGGCTGCATCGCGTTCGTCACCGGCACGCTCGCCGCCCCGCTCCTCGAATCGATTCTCGGCGACCTCTCGGAGGAGGTGGGCTTCGAGTACGAGATCGTTCGTCTCCGCATCGATGTCGCCGCGCTGATGACGACCGAGTGGATCGCACGGCGTCTCGAGCTCTCCGAACGCGTCGAGCGCGTCCTCATCCCGGGGTATGTGCGCGGGGATGTCGAACGACTGACCCACCGGATCGGAAGGCCGGTCGAGCGCGGACCAAAGGATCTCCGCGCGCTTCCCGAGCACTTCGGCCGGGGGACGGCGCGGACCGGAGGCTACGGGTCGTACTCGATCGAGATCCTAGCCGAAATCAATCACGTTCCCGATTTGTCGGAGCGTGAGCTCCTCGCCGAGGCGCGGCGTTTCGCCGAGCAGGGCGCGGACGTGATCGACCTTGGCTGCAATCCGGGTGAGCCGTTCGCAGAGATTCGCTCGCGTGTCGAGCTCCTTCGAGCGGAAGGCCTGCGCGTTTCGATCGACAGCCTACACGAAGATGAGATCCGCGCCGCGGTCGCCGGCGGAGCGGAGCTCGTCCTGAGCGTCAACCGATCGAACCTCGAGGTGGCGCGGGATCTCGGCGCGGAAGTCGTCATCATACCGGATCGTCCGTCGGCTCCGGACGCGCTCGATCAGATCGCGGAAACTGCCTCGTCGCTAGACGCCTGGGGAGTCGAGTATCGACTCGATCCCGTGCTCGAGCCGATCGGTTTCGGCTTTGCGGCATCGCTCGGACGCTACGTCGCCGTACGCGAGCGCTTCCCCACCGCGGCCGTGATGATGGGGATCGGGAATCTCACCGAGCTCACCGATGCCGACAGCGCACCGATCAATCTGCTGCTCGCCGGGTTCTGCGAAGAGCTCCAGATCGCGAGCGTTCTCACGACCGGGGTCATCCACTGGGCGACCGACAGCGTCCGCGAGATCGATCTCGCTCGTCGGCTCGTGCGCTACGCCGTAGAGAATTCCGCGCTGCCGAAACACGTCGAGCCGCGCCTCCATCTCGTTCGCGACGCGACCCACCGCGAACCCGATCCGGCGGAACTCAGTGAGCTCGCGCAGCGCATTCGCGATCGTAACTTTCGCCTCTACGTCGCCGGAGGCGAGCTCCACGCTCTGAGCGCGGGGCGCCACCTGCACGACGCGGATGCGTTCGAGCTCTTCCGTAGACTGGACGTCTCGGATCCGTCGCACGCGTTTTATCTCGGTTACGAGCTCGCGAAGGCGACGACGGCGCTCACCCTCGGGAAGAACTACGTCCAAGACGAAGCCCTAAGCTGGGGCTTCCTCACACGCCCGGAGGAGAGCCATCTCGACCGAAATCGATCCGGCCGAGGCGAGGCGGAGGAACGATGACCGAGGAAGCAGGGCCGCCCGTCGTACGCGAGCTCGTGCAGCCTCCGACGCCGTGGACGGCCCTCGAGCGCTGCTGCGACCTCCCGTTCGTGCTCTTTCTCGACAGCGCCGCCCGTGAGCCGGAGCGGGGACGTTACTCCTACCTCTCTGCCGCTCCGTTCGCTGTGTTCCGGGCGCGTCGCGATGAATGGGAGCTCGCGGAGGCTCCGCGGGGCGAAGCGAGGCTGCCGTCCGACGCGTTCCGGAGCGTCCAGTACGAGGTGACTGATCGCGGCCAAGGCTCGCCGCTCGAAGCGGTTCGCGATCGCTTCCGCCGCTTTCGATCCCAAACCGCTGTTGGAGCCCCACCGTTTCAAGGCGGCGCGGCCGGCTACTTCTCGTACGATCTCGCGCATTCGCTCGAGACCCTTCCGCGCGCACGCTGGGATGAGTTCGGCACGGACGACATCGTGCTCGGCTTCTACGATTGGACCGTCGCCTGGGATCACGACGAGGGGCGGGCCTTCGTGATCGCAAACGGTCATCCGGCGACGGGTGACGAGCGTTCCCGTTGCGCCAACGCGCGCATCGACGCGGTCGTTCGCGCTCTCGCCGACGATCGGCGACGTGATCCGCTTCCCGTCACGTCAAAGCGCATCGCGGAGTCCGACCTCGCCCCGGGTCACGCGCTTACGGGATGGGATGGCATCCGCAGCGATTTCTCGCGCGATGGCTACCTCGCCGCCGTCGAGCGGGCGATCGAAGAGATCTGCGCGGGTGAGGTATTCCAGGTGAATCTCTCGCAGCGCCTGCTCGCGCCGGAGCGGTGGCCGCCGATCGAACACTACCGCCGGCTCCGCGAGGAGAATCCGGCGCCGTTTGCCGCCTACTTTCACGCCGGCACCGCGGCGATCGCCAGCTCGTCACCGGAGCAGTTTCTGGCCGTGAACGGTCGGCGCGTGGTCACACGACCGATCAAGGGAACGCGTCCGCGCGGCCACACCGCGATGGCGGATTCGTTTCAGGGTCCGGCCCTGTTCGAAAGCGAGAAGGATCGCGCCGAAAACGTCATGATCGTCGACCTCCTGAGAAACGATCTCTCGAAGGTGTGCTCCCCGGGAAGCGTTCGCGTCCCGCGCCTCTTCGACATCGAGCGTCATCCGACGGTCTACCACCTCGTCTCGGAAGTCGAAGGCGAGCTCCGGCCGGACGTCGATCCGTTCGACCTCGTGGCCGCCACCTTTCCCGGGGGATCGATCACCGGCGCACCGAAAGTGCGGGCGATGGAGATCATCTCGGAGCTCGAGCCCACCGCACGCGGCCCCTACTGCGGCAGCCTCGGCTGGATCGGGTTCAACGGCGATCTGAGCACGAACATCCTCATTCGTACGGTGACGATCGCAGGCGGCTGGCTTCAGATTCCGGTGGGCGGAGGGATCGTCGCCCCCTCTCGGCCCCGAGAGGAGTACGAAGAAACACTGAACAAGGCGAAGGGAATGCTGCGCTCACTCACACCCGGCTAGCCCGAACGAAGTGCGATGTCCGGGTCTGGCTAGAAAAAAGCGACGACTGAACCTTGAACGTGCAGGGAGCGGTCCGGTAGATTTGTACTTAATCTTCGCCTCCGAGGAGGTGGGATTCCCGGGTGCAGTTTCAGGACCAGCGGTCGCTATCGGCCAGGCGTATGTTCGTCATACGTCGATTCCCATTGCGGGACGGTGGCTAGTTGCGGTCGGATTCTGACACTCAAGGGAGCTCACTACCAAGAGCGGTGACCAAGTCAACGGGTTGCTCGCTCTGATTCGAGGCAACGGTTGCGGGGTTGGGCGTTGTAGTCCGAGGCAGTGCATCGGCCCGGTCGAGCCGGACGGGACGACCGGCGGTTGATTCACAGAGACGGCGCTCCACGGCGCAAAGAAAGCAGGTAGAGGCATGAAGCGTATCGCCCTTTCAGGGCTCTTGGTCGCGCTCAGTGCGACGCTCGCCCATTCGGCCGAGTTCGATTTCTCGGCGATCACCGCCAACGACCCTTCGGGAAACGCGCAGGCAGCCGCCGAAGCGCAGCTCAAGCTGATCGTCACCGAGACACCGGCGGGTCAGGTTCTCTTCACGTTCCAGAACAACGGTCCCGAAGCGATGTTCATCGCGGACATCTACTTCGACGACAATGCAGGTGTCCTCGATTCGCTCGTCGGCATCGACAATTCGGATCCCGGCGTCAACTTCACCACAACAGGTGCGCCACCGAATCTGCCCTCCGGGAACACGGTCGGGTTCGCTTCCGACTACGATGTTCACGCGAGTAATCCTTCGGCGACTCACGGCGTCAACCCGGGCGAGTCCGTCGGAGTGCTCTTCGATCTCGCTCCCGGCATGTCTCTCAACGACGTCGTGATGGCGATCGGGAACGGCTCGCTCCTCGTGGGAGTTCACGTGCAGGGGTTCGCCGGCGGATTCAGTGAGAGCCTCATCGCGACGCCGGAACCCGCCACCGTGGCACTCGCCCTAGTGGCGCTCGCGATCGGCGGAGTCTTCGCTTATCGGCGCCGTCGCGAACTAGCGCTGGTCGGGGCCCGATAATCTCCACCGGTTCCCCGGTCGGGCGCCGCCGCGCGGCGCTGAAGATCGCGAGGGGCGGTGCGACACGCTCGAGTGTCGCACCGCCCCTTTTTTTGTTTCCGACGCACGGATTCCGCCAGCGCCGGCGGACTCGCCCGAGTCGCGTCGCCGGTTCCCGAGCCCCGAGGTTGCCTCAGGGGAATCCCGATTCGGACTGCGATTCGCATCGCGTTCTACTACGCGCGAGCCGAATGCGGCTTAGGACGACAGCGCCGCCGTCCGAAGACAACCAATACGGCCACTCGACTACCGGGTCGGAGATGGTACGCCCGATCGTCCACCGCGGGTGAGCCACGACGCCTGTCGGTCGAGGACGAGGGGCTGCCGATAAGGTTCGGTGGATCGACCTCTAGACTCGCGAGGGAACCGCCCCATGAAGGCGCGCATCATCGTTCTCGTTCTGTTCATCGCAGCGATCGCTGCGGTTCCTCTCTACATCCTTCGCGACACTCACGAGGCTCGGCTGCGGCGCTGGCGAGAAGCCTCGCGCTTCTTCTTCCAGGACCTCGGCGATCTCCGCATCGCGGACGAGCTCAATCGGCGCGTGCTCGAGCTCCTCCCGAAGTCGTCGATCGACCGTTACATCCGCGCTCTGATCCTCGAGCGCCGAGGGACGACGAACGATCTACGCCAGTCCCTCGCCCTCTTCGAGGAGCTCGCGCAGCCCGGAGGAGGCGGCACGCCGACGATTCGGCTCCATCAGGCGCGGATCTACCGGAAGCTGGGCGACTACTACCGCGCTCAGGGAGCAGCCGTGAGCGTGATCGATCACGCGCCGTTCGAAGCCACGCTCGACATGGGGCTGACGAGCCTCAGCGCTCTTTCTCCGCAGAGCGCACTCGTCTTCTTTCGCCGCGCCAAGTCGCAGTTTGCGAAGACCGACGCCCACCGCGCTCTCGTCGACAGTTGGATCGCCAAAGCTCACGCGCAGCGTCTCGAGATCGAGGCCATGACGTCGGACGAGGAGCGCGAGCGCGTTCGCGGTGAAGTCCGCGCCGCCTACGCGTCCGCTCGCCGGCATGCTCGAAACGTCGCGGAGACATTCAGTCAACCGGACCACTACTTCTGGCTCGCGACGCTCGCAGAGTCGCAGTCGGAGTGGGCGGCACCGGGCGAGACACCTCTCCTCGACACTCTTCGGCTGGTCGAGGTTGCCGCGAGCGACAAGCCGAACGAGTTCGCCGCCTCGAAGTCGTTTCAGCTTCGGCTGGGATCTCTACTCCTCAAGGCCGCGTGGAAGGAAGTTGATTCAGCGCCGGAGACCGAGGGTTACACGAAGTCGAGCCTCGAGGAGAGGGGCGTCCGCAGTCTCCTCGGGGCGATCGACGGCTTACCCGCATCCGAAGGCGCCGAGCTCGTCCGCTTCGACCCGAGCGACGAATTCCGCGAGAACCTCGAATCGACGGACATCCGAGAAAGCGAGCGCCACGAGAAGTGGCGAAACTACGTCCTCAGCATGATCGCGATCTCGAAGCTGTTTCTCCTCTCGCCCGATCACGAGCGGCTGCTCGCGGACGACTCGGCGCTCGCGCTCGCCGATCGGGTCGCGGATGCCGGAGAAGCGACGGACCGAGAGGTCGCCGACATCTTCACTCTCGTTCGCGCATTCGGGTTCTTGAAGGCAGGTCGCGGGGATGAGGCGGATGCGCTTTTCCAGCGCTACATCGACGTCCGCGAACCGGATGAACGGCCGCTCGGATACGTTCTCCTCGCCGAACAGACCGCACACGTCTTCCCCTCCGAAGGTCGCGTCCTGCGCTTCCTCGATGCATTCGACACGGCGATCGCCGATCCCCTCGCGTTTCTCGACCGCCGGCTTCGCCTCCTCGTCGCGGCCGCGAACGACGCCGTTCTCTCCGGTGAAGCACGACCACGACTCAAACGAACGATCGCAAGCGCGTCTGCGGCGGCGAAGTCGCTCTCGGAGGTGCGAAGTCTCGTACAAGTGCTTCGCAACATCGGCCGCACGGACGACGCGATCGCGCTGGTCGAACGCGCACAGAACGCGTCGCCGGACAATCCTTCGCTCGCTCTCCTCCTCGGTGAGCTTCTCGGAGAGAAGTTCCGCGCGAGGACCGCCGGGCGCGACGAGACCGTGCGCGTGCTCAAAGGGTATCTCCGGCTGTTCCTCGAGCGACCCGGTCGATCGGCCGCGCTGCTCCCGCATCTGCAGGATGTCCTCCGCTACGCGCGGCTGACGATTCCGGGCCTCGCCCTCGAAGAAGTCCTGAAGGACCGATACCCGGCGGCGGAGGCCGCTTCGCTCGCCTCCTTCGGTCTCGTCGTAAGCGCGTTCCTCGAGCAGGATTTTTCGGCTGCGCTCGCGCTCGTCGAACGCATCGGTGACCGTACGCCCTTCGACCCGATGCTCGGATTCATCGAGGCGTCGAGCCTGCTTCAAACCGCACGCCGGACGGCGAACGGCGATCAACGTGCGAGTCTCACCGAGAGAGCGAAGCAGAAATTCGAAGCGACCCGCGCGCTTGCCGCGAGTCGCCTCGAGCTCGTTCAACTGCGTCTCGCCGCCGCCGTGGCGAGCAATCAGGTGACGGCGGAGCTCGTCAGCGATCTTCGCCGGGAGCTGAAGGAGATCGCGATTCCGTTCCAATCGAACTGGCTGCTCGCGCAGACCCTCGATGCGTACTCGAACACTCTCGTCCGAGAAGGCCGCGTGGGGACTCCGGAGGGGACGGCGATTCTCGACGAGCTCGTGACCACCGCCCGCGCGACGATCCAGGCGCGCCCGAGCTTCAGCGCGGGGTACCCCCTCCTCGCGAGCGCTCTCGTGCGGGGCGCGGAACAGAAGCGCGCCGCGCTTCTCACCGGTGAGGACCGTGCACTCTACGCGCGGGCGTCGGCGATCGTTCGCTCGGCACCGCTGCTCACCCCGGTCGCGGTCACTCGCCTCGCGCGCTACGCCGATCGGATCGGAGACTCCGAATCGGCGCGCCGGTATCTCGTCGCCCTCGGAACGATCCACCCGACGGAGGCGCTGCTGCGGAGCATCGTCGAGCTCTCCGTCCGCACGGGTCGCGCACCGGAGGTGAGACGACTCCTCGCCGACGAGTTCGATCGCGCGGCGACGGCTCCCCTCAAGGAGGCCCAGGAATCGCTCGTTCAGCGGGTAGGCGCCGCAACCGAGTCGAGTCGCTTCGAGGAATCGTGGCGCGCCGTTCTCGCGCTCGTCGCCGAGGCGGAGGCGAGCTCCGAGTGGGCCGGGGTCTTCCCGACGATCCTCCGCGGGAAATTCTCGCCGCATCCGTGGTTCGAACCGTCGCGCCTCGCTCTCCTCGCGCAGGTCTACGTCGAAGAGAACCGGTCGACTCCCCGCGAGGATCTCCGCAATCGCATCTTCGGGTACTTCGAGCGCGCCGTCGCCGCATTCGAATCTCGGGGCCCGGTTCCGATCGGACTCCTCAACAACTACGCGTGGGAACTCTCCGCCGACCCGTCGACCGAGCGCCGCGAACTCGCGGTGAACATAGCGAAGACGGCACTCGATCTTTCCGCCGAGCTCCGTTCCCGCGGCACCGTGCACGACACCTACGCCTGGTCACTCTACAAGGTCGGCCGCCTCGAAGACTCGGAGCGCGAGTACGAGCGACTCCTCGAGTTCGACGACCGCCCCGTCTTCCGCTTCCATCTCGCGACCGTTCTCTACGATCTCGGTGAGTATCGCCGCGCACAGGAGCACGTTCAGGCGCTCGAAGGGAGCGTCGACGGAATCGACTTCGACCTCGAGCTCGAGTCGCTCCGGCGAAAGCTCTTCTCGAAAATGCGCGAGGAGCGCGAGCTCGAATAGGACCGAGCGATTCTCGGCTCGGCGATTCGCTCGGCAATGCAGCCCCGAGCGGAAGAACGACCGCGCTCACTCGGGAGACTCTCTCCCCCCGAGGAGTTCGTCGACGAGTGCGGCGTACCGCTCGCCGGCTCGCTCCCACGTGTAGCTTCGGCTCCGTTCGAGTCCGCGATCACGCAGCTCCCGGCGGAGATCCGCGTCCCGGATGATTCGGTCGATGGCGCCAGTGAGTCCGGAGACGTCGCACGGGTCGACCGAGAGTGCGGCTTCTCCGCAGACTTCGGGGAGACTCGCCGCCGACGAGGCGACGACCGGGCAGCCGCTCGCCATCGCTTCGATGACCGGAAGCCCGAACCCTTCGTAGAGGCTCGGGAACACGAACGCGAGCGCGCGACGATAGAGCGCGGCGAGCTCCTCGTCGCTCTGGGATCCGAGAAGACGAACGCCGGGCGTCGTCTCGGCTAGACGTCTCGTCTCCGAGCGGCGGTGGCAGTCGAGTTCCGAACCGACGATCCAGAGCTCCGTCTGCGTGTGATCGAGCCGAGCGTAGGCGCGGATCAGCCGCGCGAGATTCTTCCTCGGATCGAGGGAGCCCACCGCAAGTAGATATGACCCGTTCTCGGCCGGCGATGAGCTCTCGGCCGCTCGACGAAATAGTGCCGACACTCCACAGGGAATCACGTGAAGCCGTGATGAGTCGACGCCAGCGAGCGCGGAGATCTCACGGCGCGAAAACTCGCTGTCCGTGACGACAGCGAGCGCCCGGCGCGCGACACGCGGGACGAGGCGGCGGTACACGGCGACGAAGCGGCGCGAGAACCACTCGGGGTGGCGGAGAAACGATACGTCATGAAGCGTGAGAACTTGGTGCGGATACCGTAAGGGCCCGGTGTTCCCGAGGCCGACGAGGAGCGGATTCCCCGCGCGCCCGAGCGCTCGAGGAATCGCGCATTGCTCCCAAACGTGGCCCGCTCCCCCGCCGACGGCGTCGAGCGGTAAGGGTCTCGCACGCGCGTCGAGCTTCGCGGCGGCGCGCCGAGGTATCCAGACCCGCACGCCTCGCACGCGCTCTGAGAGCTCACACGAGAGCTCGAACGCATAACGCTGGACGCCCGTTCGACGCTGCGCGAGGAACCGGCCGTTCACCACGACGCGCGGGGGATCGTCACCGAACATCGCGTCCAAGCTCCGAGACGTTCGCTTGAAGGTCGCGTGGGCAGAGAAGAGAATAGGCTCCTTCCTCACCAGCCGATTCGCCAAGGAGAAGAACCATGCGCCGAGCCTCTCTCTTCATCGCTCCTCTTGCCGCTTTATTCTTCGTCACCACGCCGCCGTCGAACGCGAACGATCACGGTCCCGGCGAGTGGGTCTCGCTTTTCAATGGAACGGATCTGACCGGGTGGACGGCCGCGAAGCCGCGATCGAGAGCGGAGAATCAGAAGAAGAACACGTGGAAGGTCGACGCTGGCACGCTCACGAACGGCGCCAAAGGGCAAAACGATCTTTGCACGACCGCGGAGTTCGACAACTACGAGCTCGAGATCGAGTACAAGATCAACGAACGCGGAAACAGCGGTGTCTACCTCCGCGGCCAGATCGAGATCCAGATCTTCGACAGTTGGAAAAAGAAGGACGAAGAGCTGAAATCCGTAGACGCTGGCGCGATCTACGGCGGCAACTTCGTCGCGCTCAAGAACGCGCAGAAGCCGGTCGGCGAGTGGAATCAGTACCGCGTTCTCCACGTGGGCCATCGCATCACTGTCTGGCACAACGGAGTTCTCATCCAGGACAACGTCTACGCTGACTCGAAGACGGGCGGGGCGATGACGGAAACGCCGGGCGGGCGAAAGCTCGAGACGGACCGCGGTCCTCTCATGCTCCAGGGCGACCACGAACACGTCTGGTACCGGAACATTCGCGTCCGCCCCGTGTGCAGCCCCGGCGCTGGCTGGCGCGCGATCTGGAACGGCGCCGACGACAACGCGGACCTTTCCGCGTTCACCGCCAAAGGAAACGATCAGCGCCTCGCCGAAGGCTGGAAGGTCGCCGATCGCGCGTTCTACAACGCGAAGTGGGGCGGTGAAAAGGGCGGTCACGGCTTCGACATCTGGACCAAAGAGAACTTCGGGAACTTCATCGCCTACTACGCCTACAAGAGCAACTCGAAGACGGAAGGCGGAAACAGCGGGTTCTACCTGCGAGACCAGTGGGAGATCCAGATCTTCAAGGACAGCAGCCTCACGGACAAGCACCGCGACGGCGCGCTCTACTCGATCTATCCCCCGGTCGCACTCGCTCGCCACGGCGAGGAACAGTGGAATCACGTGTTCGTGAAGCTGAACAACATGAAGATCTGGGTCTGGCAGAACGGGAAGTTGATTCACGACGGGAGGATCTGTCCCCGGCGCACGGACAGCGGAAAACCGACGACGGCGTTCCACCGCGCGCCATTCAAGATCCAAGGCGACCACGGCCAGGTGCACTTCTCGAACATCTGGATCAAGGAGCTGCCGGACACGAAGCACGCGGACTGAGAGCGCGCTCGAGCGCCGAGAAAGCGCGTCGCACCGGAAACGCCCTCGCTCAGATTCGAAGCCGTGCGGAAGACCGGCTCGCCCGGGTGAAGCCGCCGTCGCTCCGCCGTGCCCGTGCCGAAGTTTCGCGGTCGGGGCTTCGCGAAAGCCTCAAGGGAAGGTCGTCAACTCGACTCGCGGGCGGCGAAGAATCGTCCGTACACCTCTGAGGACGGCGCTGCGGTAGCGAGGCTTACAAAGATGAGCGCCGCGATCGAGAGTCCGGCGGCTGGATAGGTGGGCTCCGAGAGGAACGGTCCCCACTCCGACACCTTGATCCCCTCGATCCGCGGGAGAACGAACGCCCAGACGAGCGTCACGATCGTCCCGGCGAGGATGGACGCGACCGCCCCCGCGGCCGTGGCTCGCTTCCACAAGAACGCGGCAAGCAACGCGGGCGCGATCGCCGCCCCGTACACGGTGTACGCCGTCACCGCGGCTTCGAGCACGGTCTCGAACTCTTGGACGAGCAGATACGCGATCCCCGCGAGCACCAGGATGAGCACACGCGTGAGACCGACGAGGAAGCGCTCCGAAGCGCCCGGACGAAGAACCTGGTACACGTCTCGCGTGAGATTCGTCGCGGGAATCAAGAGGAACGAGTCCGCCGTCGACACGGCGATCGCCATCATCGTCGCCACGAGAACGAGACCGATGACCTTGGGCATGAACGTCGCCGTCGCGACGACGGGGATGATGTTCTCAGTTGCATCTGGTGCCAGAACGATCTTCTCCTGCTCGACCGCAACGCTGCCGACGAGACCGAAGACATTGATCGCGCCCTCGAGCAGAACGACACCGATCACCCAGAAGAACACCGCCTTCCGCGCGGATCCGCCGTCTTTCGCGCTGAAGATTCGCTGATACATATTGGCGTCGCCGAGGAGGAGCAGCATCGTTGGAATGAGAAATGCGAACGCGATCGCCGGTGCTTCGCCCGGAGTCGCGCCGTCCACTTCGGCGTGCCAGTGCCCGAACAGCGTCCATTTCCCGGCGGCTTCGGCGGACTGAACCACGGTCTCCGCTCCGCCGACCTCCGCGAGCAAGAATCCGAGGCCGAGAAAGACGCCGATCATCATGATGACACCGTTCACGACGTCCGTATAGACGACCGAGAGCATACCCGCGAGAACCGTATAGAGCGTCGCGAACACCGCCGTGATCACGATCCCGTTCGCGACCGAGATGTCGCCGTCCGTGATGATGTTGAGGATCCGACCGCCGCCCTTGAACTGATAGGAGACGATCGTCAGGTACGCGATCACGGTCGTCACCGTCGCGAGCGACGCCGCGAGGTTGCCGTAGCGTGCACGGAAAATATCCGGAACAGTTACGCCGCCGAGATTCCGTATGCGTTTCGCGATGAAGAAAATAAAAACGATGCCGACCCACGCACCCGCGTTCATCCAGAGTCCGGACAGACCGTTCCGAAAGCCGAGCCCCGCCCCGCTGAAGAGCGAACCCGTCCCCATCCACGTCGCGAGCAACGTTCCGACGAGCACGAACCAGGGAAGTCGGCGCCCCGCGACCATGAAGTCGTCGCTCCCCTTCACGGACTTGGCTTTGTAGGCGCCGACACCGACGAGAACGAAGAGGTAGAGGAACATCGCGATGATGTAGGGGTTCGTCGCGATGCGGGATAACCAGTCGGGCATCGAAGCCTCCGGTCTCGTAGTGCGGTGAGGAACGAGCCGACGAGTGTATCCGCGGCGGGAGCGTCGCACCAGGTGGCGGAAAATCAGTGCGAGCTCGTCCTCGCCAGATCCTTGGGCAAGAGCGAGCCATCGTGGAGCGCAGTGCCGATCAGAGCTCCCTTCGCGCCGGCGCGCTCGAGAAGATCGAGGTCGCGCGGGGAGCGAACTCCCCCACCGGTAGAGATCTCTATCTCGGGATGCCGGATCGAGAGCGCTTCGACGAGATCGAGACTCGCGGGCCCAGACCGAGTTCCGACCGCGGCGAGATCCAAGACGATGATCCTCCGGTAACCCACGCTCTCGGCAACGGCCACGAGCTCGGCCGGATCGGTCGTCGGCCAGCTCGATCCCTGAGCGAGCGCCCGGCCCGCGCGAAGATCGAGACTGAAGATCGCGCGCTCGCGGCCGATCGCCTCGACGACGCTCGCGAGTTCGTCCGGCCCGCGAGCCGTCTCGAGCGCTACGATCACCGCCGTCACACCCGCGTCGAGTTGCCGCCGGGCGCACGCCGCCGTCCGCACGCCGGCGTCGACCATCAGCTGGAAGCCGTTGTCGATGAGCTCGTCGATCGCCGCGCTCGGATCGGCGCCGCCGGTGAGCGCATCGAGATCGGCTACGTACAGGGAATCGAGGCGGTAGCGATCGCGAATCGCGAGCGCGACGTCGAGAGGACGCGAGCTCGCGACGAGCTCGCTCGCGAGCGGCTGGTAGCGTTCGCGTTCGCCGCGAACCGCATGGACGGCGATTCCGCCGCGAAGATCGAGGACGGGGTACACTCTGAGCATCGAGCCGCGAGAGTAACCCGTAGGCCTAACTCGTTCTACTTCGCGCCGTGCGAATCCGGAGTTCCGGGTGAGTCTCCCTCCCGTGCCTCGCGCGGCATTGGCCGAGAGCGGCGAAAGCTCGTATCCTCTCGGCCATGCGCGTTCATATCTTCGAGCACGTCTGCGGCGGCGGAATGGCACGCGAGAGTCGCCCCGTCTCGCTCGCCGCGGAAGGACGAGCGATGCTCACGGCGATCATTCGTGATTTCGCCCGCGTCCCCGGCGCGGCGGTCGCGACGACGATGGATAGGCGCGAGCTCAGTTCCTCGTTCGAGACCGCGGCCCCGTCTGTCGCCGTCCACCCGGTCGCCGATGCGGCGGAGGCTCGCTCGAGATTCGACGAGCTAGCTGCTGAGAGCGATGCCTCGATCGTCATCGCCCCCGAGACGGACGGAACCCTCGAATCGTGGATCGGGCGACTCGACGCCCTTGGCACCCGGAACCTCGGCAGCTCGCGCGCGGCGATCGCGCTCGCGAGCGACAAGATCGCAACACACGAACGCCTCGCCGCCGCGGGGATTCCGTCCGTTCCGAGCGTGCCGCTCGGTCGACAGATACCGCCATTTCCGCCGCCGTGGATCGTCAAGCCGAGGGACGGCGCGGGCTGCGTCTCGACGCGAGTCGTCCGCACCGCGCGAGAGTTAAGGTCGATCGCTCGAGGACGAGGGCTCGTGTTGACGCCGTTCGTACCCGGCGTCTCCGCGAGCGTCTCCGTCCTCTGTGGAAGCGCGGCGACGGTCCCACTCGTTCCCGGTGAGCAATTCATTCGCGGTGAGCGGGAGCTCACCTACGCGGGCGGCCGGCTTCCGCTTCCGCCTCCTCTCGCGCGCCGCGCCTCCGATCTCGCGTGCTCCGCTGCGGCGAGCATCGCCGGGCTCCGCGGATTCATCGGCGTCGATCTCGTTCTCGGCGACGAGGACCGCGTCATCGAAGTGAACCCGCGCGTCACGACGTCTTACGTCGCTCTCCGCGAGCTTGCGCACGCGAACCTCGCGGCGGCTTGGCTCGCGCTGGACCGCGGCGAATCGCCGGACCTCGACTGGCGTGATGATCGCATCCGCTTCACTCACGAAGGCGAGATCGAATTCGAATTCGGACCCGAGCGCGAGCGCACCGAGCTCCTCGCGACCCCGGGCACTCGGCTCGATTCGTCCCGGTGGCAAGTCGGCAATCCGAGGTAGTCGTGCACGTCTCGGCGCTCGATATCGGTGGAGCGAACATCAAGTACGCCGGCGGAGATGGGACGACGGAAACGCGGGCGTTCGCGCTGTGGAAGAAACCCGAAGCGCTCGAGGAAACGCTGCGCTCGATCCTACGAACAAAACCACCGTCCGAGACCCTCGCGATCACGATGACGGGCGAGCTCTGCGACTGCTACCCGTCGAAAGCCGAGGGCGTCCGCGCGATCGTCAAGGCCGCCGTCAACGCGATGAAGGTATGGCGACGAACGCCGACGATTCGCGTGTGGACGGTCGACGCGACACTCGAAACACCGGATTCGGTACTCGCGTCACCCGAGCTCGCCGCGGCCGCGAATTGGCTCGCGCTCGCCGAGTTTGCGGCGCAGATCGCGGACTCTCGGCCCGGAATTCTCATCGACGTCGGATCGACCACCACCGACCTCGTTCCCTTCGGAGGTGGCAAGGCAACTCCCCGCGGGAAAACGGACCCTGAACGCCTACTCGCGCGCGAGCTCGTCTATTCCGGGGTAGAGCGAACTCCTATCGCGATGACGGTCCGAGCTCTCCCCTACCGCGGCCGCGATTGTCCGGTGGCTCGCGAAGTCTTCGCGACGACGATCGACGCCTACCTCGTTCTCGGTTTGACGCGAGAGCAAGCGGTGTCGTCCTCGACCGCGGACGGACACGCAGCGACAAAGGCGGCAGCGCGCGTGCGGCTCGCTCGAATGGTTTGCGCCGACGAGACGACGTTCTCTGCCGACGATGCGATGCGAGCCGCGAACGTGATCTACGGCGCACAACGCGCGGAGATCGCTCGAGCGCTCGAAGTGGTCCAAGCCGGCTCGGCGAAGCCGGCGCAGATCGCGGTGACGGCGGGAAGCGGCGAGTTTCTCGCCCGAAGGATCGCGGAGGAAGCTGGACTTCGGGTCATCTCGATCGGTGAACGCTACGGCGAACCGGCCGCCGAGGCTGCCTGCGCGTTCGCGTTGGCGATGCTCGCGGGCGATGCGGTGTCGGAACGCCGACCCGCCCAGCGGTCGTAGAGCGCGAAGAGACATTCGCGCAGGTCACCGCCGTGCGCGCGGTAGAGAGCGACGAGCTCGCGCCGGGGGAGGGAATCCGACCCCCCGAGGAGACGCGCGACCAGTGCCTCGAGAAGTTCCACGGAAGTCTCGGGCTCGATCAGAGTCGGAAGTAGGCCTCGGCGGTGTGTCGTGATGACGAGGCCGGAGTTCGCTCGCGAGCGTCGCGAGATCGTTTGCCAGGCGAATCGCGAAAGCAGATCCGCCCCGTCGACAACGATGACCGCGTCGCGCGGCGCCGAACGGAGCCACGCTCGACACTCGCGGACGCCGGGGCGAGGCTCGTCCGCGCAGAGCCGCATCGCGTGCGTCGCGAAGCCGCGGCGTTCGAGCTCACCGGTGATGCGGCGGAGGAGCGTCGACTTTCCGCTTCCGTGAGGGCCTGCGATCTCCGCGCGAAGTCCGAACCGGTCGAGCCGCGCGAGAATCTCCGGCCACGAATCCCCCACCGGCGTCAGAAACTCGATCGCCCCCACCTCTGAGATGCGAAAGGGATTGTCGCGAGCCCTCACGTCGAATCCGACACCGCAACGGACGGCAGCTCGACCTCCCCGTTCGGCCCGAGAACGAATCTCTCGATCGCCGCGTCCTCCGCCGGGAGCACGATGAGCTCGATCGCCCACACGATTGAAATCAGCCGGCCGGAGTAGCTGTAGGGGCAAGGCGGGAGCTCGAACTCGAACTCGCAGCTACCGACCCGTTCGGTGGTCTCGAAGCGTTTCGCCTCGACGAGTCCGACGTCGCGATTCCCGCGTCCTTCGGTGAACCAAAAGAGTCGCACCTCGACGCCGCGAGGCTCCGCATCGAGCGACCAGCTCGCCTCGCCGCCGAGGACCTCGCCCGGACGCCAAAAGTCGCGCGACTCGCGCAGCGAAATATCGAGAGTCCTCACAGCATCTCCTCGGAAGACAGGCCGTCGGTCACCGCACCCGGCGCCGCTTTCGACGCAGGAAGCCCCGGCGGAAGCACGACGAACTCGAACTTCTCGTCGATGTCCGGCCAGCGACGGATTTCCGCGGTGAGATGCAGCCGCCAGCGAATCTTGTTCGACCGCGCGCTGAAACTGTGCATCGCGTCGGCGGGGATTTCGATCGAGTCGGCACCGATCGGAATCACGTTCGGATCCGTCGAATCGACGATGTCGATCACCGAGAACAGATCTCGGTCTCGCGCCGTGTTCGTGCCTTGACGGTACGTCGCCTCCTCCTCGCCTTCGATCCGAATCCACAACCGGGCGATGCGCTCGGTCCGCCCGCGGAACTCCCAGCCGACATCGAGCCGATCGCCCGGCTCGACGGCTCCGCTGTTCACCATGATCGTCACCCTCGGATTGAAGAACCCGAGCAGCTCGTGAAGGAAAAAAACGATCAGAACGAGACCGACCAATCCAAACGGCACCATGAAGAGGCGGACGAACCAGCCCCCTTCGCTGATGACGACAAACGCGACGAATGTATTGAGACCTCCGGCGACGAGGAAGAGGACGAAGAGCCGCTGAAGCGGTCGACTCGTCGGAGTGAGCGTGATCGACTCGCCGGGCTTCGAATAGGCCGGAAGTCCGAGCGAGGCGAGGTCTCGCCGGCCTTCGCCCTCGAGCTCGGCGACGCGCTCGAGGCGATGGGTCCGCCGGCGGTGCGCCCGCACGGCGAACACCATCCCGCCGATGCCGATGACGACGAAGACGAGCGGGATGAGGGCGAACCACGCGTCCGGGCTGAGCTCACGCCGAATCACAGCCTCGGCCGGGGACGCCGGATTGACGTAGCAAACCGTCTTCGATCCGACCGGAAGCGAACGCACGACCTCTTCGCGCCAATCGCGAAGCGAGCTCGACCCCTGCTCGAACGAATAGCGCGTCGACTGGTAGGTCGTCCCGTCGTAGGTGTACTCGTATTCGAGCTCGATCGAGTAGGACGTCCCTTCCCCGTCGTGGCTCGTCGCGAGGCCGCTGCGCAGGATCTCACACGACCGCTCGACCCACGATTGCGCCGCTCGACCCTGGAAGTACGGCACCCCGAAGAGAATGGCGCCCACACCGCCACCCGCGAGCGCGAAAACGAGGAAAAAAACGAGCAGGCATCCGACTCCGCCGGGCCCGAACGATCGCCTGGAGATGGGTTTGGGCATGGGTGGAGGAGTTCGAGCCTCGACGGCGAGTGGAACGGTCGCGAACAGCGGATCGAGGGGCTATCCAACCCAAAAGTACGGTGGATGGAAACCCGAAACTGCGGACCGGTCACCGCGGCTACGGGCCGCACCGACGCGCCGTCGACCGACAGAATCGCTGCCGCGAGGGACGGCGGTTTCGATAGAATCGCGCCTCTCCCCACTCGTACAAACTGAACCTCTCCGTTGAATCCGACGCCCTCTACCGTCCGTGTGGCCTCCGTCATCAAGTGCGGCGGCAGCCTCTTCGATCTCGCCGATCTACCGGATCGACTCGAAACGGTGCTCGGAGATTCACCGAGTCGATCGCTCCTCATCTGCGGCGGCGGCCCGACGGCGAATCTCGTGCGCACGTGGGATCGATCGTTCACGATCGGCGAGGAGCCTTCCCACTGGCTCGCGCTCCGCGCTCTCTCCTTCAATTCGCACGCGCTGGGCGAAGCCGTCGATCGCCTCGAGTACGCGGGTCGACCGGACGAGTTCGAAGCGATCTGGACGCGCGGCGCGATTCCGGTCTACGATTCGCACCGCTTCATCGCCGAAATCGACGAAACAAGCCGTACACCGCTTCCGCGGCGATGGCGCGTCACGAGTGATTCGATCGCGGCGCGCATCGCCGAGCTCTTCTCGGCACGCGAGCTCATCCTCCTCAAGTCGACGGGCATCCCGCCGGGCACGTCATCGGCCGAAGCCGCCGAACGCGGACTCGTCGACGAGCACTTCCCGCTCGCTGCTCACTCGCTGACGCGGGTCCTCTGGACCGACCTCCGCTCCGATCCGGGAACGCGCGTAGAGCTAGACTGCGGGAGAGATACGCACTAGGCGCGCGATCCAAAAACACGTTCGAGGACTCAAACCGGCGAGTCCGCGGTCAGACCACCACCCGCGAAAGAAGCTCAGTGCTCCGCCTTCGGTTTCGCCGCCCCGAGCGATCGAATTGCCGCGATGAGATCGGCCATGTCCTGAAGCGCGATGTCTTTTTCGAGACCGTCCGGCATCAGCGACAGGCCCGAGCTCGTCAGACTCTCCAGGCTCGAGCGGAGGACCGTCTCCTCGATTCCCTCGGCACGCCGCAGCGTCACGCTCGCTGCCGTTTCGCGAACGATGACTCCGCTCAGGGTGTCTCCCGCATCCGTCACCGCAACGTAGCTCGCGTACGGCGCCGCGACTTCGCGGTTCGGGTCGAGGATGTGAAGGATCAGCTCGTCGGGAGTGCGATGCGCCGCCGTCTCGAGATCGGGGCCGACGCTCTTTCCCTCACCCCCGAGACGGTGACAAGTCGCGCACACGCGACGGAAGACTTGAGATCCCGCTTCCTTCCGCCCTTCCCGCGCGAGAGCGGCGCGGTAACGAGCGACAACGGCCGCCCGATCGCCGGTGGTGCTCGCAGGTAGAATCCGCGCCGCGCGCTCGCGAAGTGAGGGTTCAGAATGCTCGAGAAGCTGCTTTCGACGCGCAGGATCTAGATCGCTCGGCGCGATGTCTCCGCGCTCGACCGCGTCGAGGAACGCCGACGCCCGCGCCGAATTCGCGAGCAAGATCTCCGCCGCCTCGCGGCGCACCTCGGGACTGAGTCGAGTCCAGCTCTCACAGAGGATCTCGGCGACGCGAGAGTCGCTCCCGTAGCCGCGGAGCGAGGTCAGCGCGCGGAGCTGAATCTCGCGCGGCTCGCGCGCTTCGAGAAGCCCCGCGAGGATCTCCATCGAACGCGATGGCGGCGAGACGCCGAGGAGCTCGATCGAGCGCGCGCGCGCCCGCGGCGAACGGTCGCGATCACGCGCGGTGTTCGCCGCATTCGCGAACACCTTCTCGAGGCGGAACTTGTGCGCGCTCAGAGGCGACGCCTCGCGGGTCCACTCGCCATCGAATGAACCGGCTCGACGCCGGAGCCCGGATTGGAGTCCGAGGAGAACCGCCTGAGCGAGCTCGATTCGATCGTTCGTCTGCGCGGCAAGGACGAGGTCGAGCGCGCGCGGGACGACGGCCGCGTCGCGCCGCGCGCCGCTGAGGCGCGCGAGCTCTTCGGCGAATTCCGCCGCGCCGTCGAAGTCCGGCCCCGAGACGATGCGTTCGAGGAGGAGCGTCGCGACGTCGACTCGTGCGGCCGACGCGATGGCGCTCCGGAGCCACTCGTCGCGCGCGCCGCTGCCGCGAAAGAGCGCGGCGAGTCGATCGGCGACGCCCTCCGCGCCGAGAGCGGGAGCGGCCTCCCCGAGGCTGAGCGCGAGCTGCAGCCGAACGCGCGGGTCTTCTTCGGTCGCAAGCGCCGCCGCCGCGGGAAACGACCGCGCGTTCTCGGCGAGACGAATCGCGCTCGCACGGACCATCGCCGAAGAATCGCCGAGTGCGAGTCGCAGCGTCGCCTCATCCAGTTCGCCGGAGTGTTCGAGAAGCCAAAGCGCGGCTCGACGAGAGAACGGGGACTTCGCCCGGATCGCATCGCGCAATCGCGCGACCCACCCGCCGCGCGCGTTCGGGGCGTCGGCGGCGAGTCGCTCCGCGATCCACTTCTGCGCCGTCGTTCGCCACCAGCCGTCGGCGTGACCGAGGAGCTCGACGGCGTCGGCGTCGCGAGGCCACTCTGCCGCGCGCTTCCGCGCATCGATTCCCGAATTGAGATCGGCACTTTCGGCGACGATCCGGTAGATCCGTCCGCGGTCGTCGCCGCTCTTCAGATTGAGGAACTGCTTGATCGACTCCGGGATCGACGCGGGGTGTTCGATCGTCTCGCGATACATGTCGGCGATGTAGAGAGCACCGTCGGGCCCGTCCGCAAATCCGGTCGGCCGAAACCAATTGTCCGACGACGTCAGAAACTCGCGTCGCTTCTCGCTCGGAAAGCGTTCCGCCCGGTAGGTCACGCCGCGGGGAACGAGTCGCTTGCGATGGACGAGGTTCCCGCCGACGTCGCCGATGAAGACCGTCCCGCCGTTTTCGTCGCCCGCCCTGCATTCGGTCCCGAGCGCGGTGCCGCGGTAAACGTGGACACCCGTAGCCGAGGTGAAGAATCCGATCGGGACGAGCTCGGTCTTGGGCAGACGGCGGCGAAAGTGATCCGAAGACGCCCGCCAACGCGTCCGCACGATCCGCCACGGCTCGGCAGCGCTCCGTCGAAAGACCGGTGCGGCGTTTCCCTCGACCGCGATGTCGGCGACGACTCTCGCTCCCGAGAGATCGGGATTGCGATCGACGTAGGGACCGTCGAGGACCACGTGACGGATGTGATTCGAGTTGCTGCAGACGAACCGCTCACCCAACTCGTTGAGCGTAAGGCCGTGCTGGCCTCCGCGGGGAAGTAGCTCGAGCGCCCACGGGACGCGAGAGGGGGAGAAGCGCGCGTCGTGTCCGGACAGCGCGATCGTCCCTGACACCGCGCCTTCTCGACCTTCGACGCGCCCGCCGTTCGGACCTCCGGCGAAGTAGATCCTCCCGTCGGGCGCGTAGACGAGGCTGTTGAGGAGTCCCTGGACGTTCTGAGTTCCGAAGCCCGTCCAGACCACGCGCCGCTCGTCGGCGACACCGTCGCCGTCCGAGTCGCGAAGGAAGAGGAGATCGGGCGCCGCCGTCACGAAGACGCCGCCGCGCCAACAGAGGAGGCCCGTCGGCCACTGAATGCCCGTCGCGAAAATGCGACTTCGATCGACCGCGCCGTCGGCGTCGAGATCCTCGAGTAGCCGGATCGATCCCTTCTGGGCGCGCGCGTCCTGCTCGCTCGACTGACCCCGCCCCGGAAGGAACGGATAGTCTCGCATCTCCGCGACGAACAGCCGGCCGCGCGCGTCGAAGGCGAGCGCGACGGGATCGACGACGTCGGGCTCGGCGGCGACGAGCTCGACGCGGTAGCCCTCGGAGAGCGAGAACGACGCGAGTGCCGCCTCCGGCTCGAGCGGCGCGATCCGCGGGAGTTCCCGGCGCAGCTCGGCGGGGTCGACGTCGGGGTACTGCGCGCCGACTCGCGGCGGCGCGATCGTCCCGTGCAACGAAACGAGAACGAACAGAGCGTACGAAGGGCGCATCGGAGGGATTCATCCGCGGGAACGTAAAGACGATGGCGTCAGCGAGCCGGTCCATCTCGAGCGGACACCGACGCAGCGCACGCGCGTGAGTCATTCTCGCTGAGGAGTTCCGGCGGAGAAAGCTCCGGGGCGCAAGGAAAAGGAGATGCAGCCGGCCCCTCGAGCGTGATTCAATGGCCGGACTGTTCTCCGCAATGCCCGCGTCCGCAGGCACCTTCGCACGGTGTCGATCGATGCTCCTCCTCATCGACAACTACGACAGTTTTGTCTACAACCTCGCCCGCTACGCCGAGGAGCTCGGCGTGCCGACGCGGGTCGACCGAAACGACGCGATCACGACCGCGGAGATCCGCACGCTCTCTCCGCGCGCGATCGTCCTCTCTCCGGGTCCCGGCCAGCCCGTCGATGCCGGCGTTTCGATCGACATCGTTCGCGAGCTCGGACCGGCGATTCCGATTCTCGGCGTTTGTCTCGGGCACCAAGCGATCGCGGAGGCGTACGGCGGAAAGGTGATCCGCGGCGAGCCGATGCACGGCCGCGCGAGTCGCGTGCTCCACGATGGTCGGGGCGTATTCCGCGGCGTCCCGAGCCCCTTTCTCGCGGCGCGCTATCATTCGCTCGTCGTCGATGGCCCGTCGCTCCCGAGCGAGCTCGAAGTCTCGGCTCGCCTCGCGGACGGTACGGTGATGGGAATCCGTCACCGCGAGCATCCGGTGGTCGGCATGCAATTCCACCCCGAGAGCGTCCTCACCGAGCACGGCTACCGGGTTCTCGGCAATTTCCTCCACCAATTCGCCCGCCCCGGCGACACGCTCGCGCGAGCTCGAGCCCTCTCTGCGGGACCCGAAGCCGTCCGAACGGTCTGGCCTCCCGTCGAGGAAGAAGGCGTTCATCCGCTCAACGCCCTCGCGAGGCAGTCGTGATTCTAGAGGGACTCGTGACGACGCGCGACCCGTCCGGGCGCGTCCACACGTCGCCCCTCGGTCCGATCGTCCGCGGAGACGTCCGATCGCCGCACGAGCTGATCCTCCGCCCGTACCGCGGCGGTCGGACCTTCGAGCATCTTCGCCGGCGGCGCGCCGGCGTGTTCCACGTCGTCGACGACGCGGAGCTCCTCGCCCGGGCGGCCGTCGGCGCGGTCGATCCTCCCGTTCGGCCGGCGGTCGACGTCGACGGCTACGTTCTCGAGGATGCGTGTCGGGCCTTCGAGTTTCGGGTGATCGCGATCGACGAGAGCGACGAGCGAACGGTCATGCGCGCCGAGGTCGTCCGCACCGTCGACCTGCGCCCGTTCTGTGGTTGGAATCGAGCGCGTCACGCCGTCATCGAAGCGGCGATCCTCGCGACGCGCGCGCATCTCCTTCCGCGCGACGAGATCGACGCGCGGTTCGCGAGCCTCGACGTTCTGGTTGAAAAAACGGGCGAAGCAGCCGAGCGGCGAGCGATGGCGATCCTTCGCGAGCACGTCGCAGCGATCGACTCGCGCAGCGAAGAATCGCCGAGGGACGCAGTGCGAGTCGCGGCCGGTGCACGCCTCCACTTCGGGCTCATCGCTCCCGCGCCGCCGACCGGCGATCGAGCGCGCGCCTACGGCGGCGCGGGGCTGATGCTCACCGAGCTCGGCGTCGAGGTCACGGCGCGAACGAGCGACGAGTGGCGCGCCGAGGGCGCGCTCGCCGAACGGGCTCTCGCGTGCGCGCGGCGCTACTCGCGCGGAAGTACTCCGCTCGATTTGACCGTACACTGCGCCTACGAAGGTCACGTCGGACTCGGGACGGGGACTCAGCTCAGTCTCGCCGTCGCTCGCGCCGTCGACCTCCTCGCGGGCCGGTCGTGGAACGCGCTCGACGCCGCGCGGCGACTCGGTCGCGGTGCGCGATCAGCGGTCGGAATCCACGGCTTCGATCGCGGCGGGTTCATCCTCGACGGAGGAAAGCGGGGCGACGAGGACATCGGGTCGCTGATCGGCCACTACGCGGTTCCCGAGAGCTGGCGGATCCTCGTCGCGATTCCGCGCGGAAGTGCGGGTGTCTCCGGCGTCGCCGAAGAAGCGGCGTTTCGCCAGCTCGCCCCGCCCGCGCGCGCGGCAGAAGAGCTGTCGCGCCTCCTTCTCCTCGGAGTCGTTCCGGGACTCGTCGACGCCGACGCGCAGGCGTTTGGCGAGGCGCTTTACGCGTACGGAAAACGCGCCGGGGAACTCTTTTCTCCGGTCCAAGGCAGTGCGTTTGCGAGCGAAGAAGTCGCGGCGATCGTCGAGTTCCTGCGCGCGCGCGGCATCTGCGGCGCGGGACAGAGCTCCTGGGGCCCGGCCGCGTTCGGGATCACCGACGACCCCGGGCGCGCCGAAGCCGTCGCTCGCGAGCTCCAGGATCGACTGCCACTGCGCCCCGAAGACGTCACCGTGGCCGGCGCCGCGAACCGCGGCGCACGAGCGGAGTGGCTCCG
This sequence comes from Planctomycetota bacterium, assembly GCA_965223845.1. Lineage (GTDB taxonomy): Bacteria > Planctomycetota > UBA8108 > UBA8108 > SXIK01 > CBDCXR01. The sequence continues at coordinate 3,933,436 of CBDCXR010000004.1, forward strand.
CCCATCGCTCCACACGCTGGCGTAACTCGCCCTCCTCGTAGGGTAGAATCAGCGCCTCTCGGGCGCGTCCTCCCGCAGGTGGAGGGGCCCATTTGATACGAGACAGAGCGAAAGTGCGCGATCGATGAACTCGGGTGAACTCAAACGCGGTGCAGTGATCAGTGTGAACGGTGCGGCGTGCATCGTCGAGAAGGTCGCGGTGCAGACGCCGTCCTCGCGCGGGTCGACGACGCTCTACAAGGTTCGAGCGCGCGATGTGCGAACAAAGCAGAAGGTCGACGCGACCTTCAAGGGCGGAGAGCAGATTCCCGAGCCGAGCTTCGAGCGCCGCGACGTCCAGTACCTCTACTCGGATCCGAACCACTGCTTCTTCATGGACATGGAGAGCTACGAGCAGTTCGAGCTCGCGAAGGAGGATCTCAAGGAAGAGATCCTCTACATGTACGAGAACATGGAGGGAATCCGGGCCCTCGTCGTCGACGACGAAGTGATCGGCATCGAGCTCCCGCTCGCCGTTGAGATCGACATCGTCGAGTGCGATCCCGCCGCACGCGGGAACTCGGCGACCAGTCGAGCGAAGAACGCGACGCTCGCGACCGGCCTCGTCGTTCAGGTCCCCGAGCACTTGAGCCCGGGCGAACGCGTGCGCGTCGATACGACGACGGGGAAGTTCGTCAGCCGCGTCAGCAAGTAAGGACGGCGAGCTACGGCACGGCGAAGTAGCCGAGCAGGATCGCCATCTCGTCTTCTGACGTCAACCCGAAGGTGAGTGGCGGCGAGTTTGGACTCGGTGGATCGTGGTAGGTGTGCGTCGTCTCGAAGCGCAGCCCCTGCCCCGGCACAAGGACGAGCGGCGGATCGAAGACCTTGTAGACGGGATCGTCCCAGTCGTGGGAGTCGTAAACCATTCGGGGCGGGTCGACGTCGCCGCCGCCGTCGATCAGAAAAGCGCTGAAGCGATCGCCGTGCCGGTGCATGTGGGAGCTGAGCGCGTAGACGTGAGTCTCGCGCACAACTCGGCCCGCCAGTCCGATCCCGGGCGTGATCGCCGCGGTCGTCAAGTTCGGAAACGTCCACTCGGTCGTCCTCGTCGTATTCGGCGGAACGTTGATGGACGGATCGATCTCGAAGAGCGGCTGAACCTCGGTCGTGATCTCTCCCGGCTCGGCGAAGAAGAAATTCACGTAGACCTCGCCGCGGAGGACCTCCTCGCCGTTCAAGTTGAGGTAGTGCGAATTGAAATCGAAGCTCGTGTCGCGCGAGAACTTGATCCCGACGCCCGGTGGAAATGCGAGCGAGAAGAACGACTGCTGAGAACCGATTTGGAAGCGCCGGTTCGTCACGATGTCGACGGTGCTCCCGATCGGGCGAAGCCCCGCGCTCGGTTTCGAGTCGCCGATCCACTCGTAGATAATGAAGTGGTGGCTCTGCTCCATCATGTGAATGTCGACTCGCTTGATGTAGATCTCTTCCGCTTCGAGGTCCTGGAACGGCTCGTCGACGAACGAAAAGATCTCGCGCTCGGAGCCCGGTGCGATCGAGAACGGTTCGAGGTGAATCTGGAGACCGAACTCCGGCACCGGCGGCTGCGGCATCCGCTCGATTTCGGGCGGCGGCTCCTCGCTGATGTCGGGAACTCCGGCGATCGTTCCCTCGCGCGGCGCACCGGCGCGGATCCATTCGCGGATGGCATCGATCGTAGCGCCCGAGAGCGGGTCCGGTGAGTTCGCCGGCATGCGGTTCCCCTCACCCGGTCCCGGAGCGATGAGCTTCTTGAGGAGAAAACTTCGATCGGGATCGCCAGGGGCGACGCGGACGAGACCTTGCTCCTGGGCGGCGACGTTGAAGACCGCGACCCCGACGAGATCCTCGTAAGCATCGTCGGCCGTGGCGAGAGAGAGTCCCGCTCGCTCGGTTTCGGCGCTGTGACAAGACGAGAACGCACACGTCCGAGCGAAGACCTTCTCGTAGATGCTGTCGAACGAGAGCTCACCCTCGGCGCGGCACGGCGCGTACTCGTCCTCCGTCATCGCGGGAGGAGGCGGAGCATCCCCGAAGAGGAAATTGAGGAGCCGGATCGGATCGACGATGTCGACGCGACCACTCGCATTGACGTCGGCGAGAGGCAGGCATTCGGGTTCAACGCCGTCGGCAGAGAAGAGAAAGTTGAGGACGAAGATCGGGTCGGTGATCGTTCGGTTTCCATCCTCGTTCACGTCGCCTCGGAGCGGGAGATTGCGAAGAATGAGTCCCCCCTCGATCCACTCCTCGATCGTATGGATGTCGCCCTCACTGAGCGGATCCAGCCCGAACGGCATGCGAGCACCGTGCGCGGGAGTTTCGTTCGCGATCTTGTCGAAGAGCGGGCTCTCGTCCGGCTCGCCGGAGACGACGATCGGACCGCCGTACTGACTCCCCACGCTCGCAAGGATCGCCTCGTAGCTCGACAGATCGACGCCGCTCGTTACTTGGCCGATGTGACACGCTCCGCCGCCGCAGGACCGGTCGAGAATCGGTCGAACGTCGTGCTCGTACTCGACCGTCTCATGCGCGCGGAAATCTCCTCCCAGCGCGAGCCAAAGCGCGGCGCCGAACAACCAACGTACCGTAGCGAACTGTCGCGTATGCATTCGACGGGTCTCGATCGGAAACTAGGGGAGTAGCCGCCGCGCTCGAACGTCGCGCGAGATTCAGCGACCCATCCCGAAGTTCCGACCATACCGCCCGTGACGGCGCTTGGAAAGAACTGCACCGCATCTCTGCGGATGCGTTTCGTAGACTCGCTCGGCGAGCTCCCCTCGCTCAGCGCGGATCGAGTCGATTCGCGATGACCCGCCGAGCGATGACCGCGGAGCGGATCGGCGCCTTCGTCTTCGGATCCGCGATCTTCGCGGCGGACTCGAGGAGCGGGCGCGCCTCGCGCGCCCGGCCTCGCGCGAGGAGGTCCCGCGCGCGCCCGAGCTTTTCGTCGGCGACGATTTCGGCTCGCGCGAGCGCGCTCGACTTCCACTCGGTCGCGGTCGCCCGGGCTCGAGCGGCGATCGGATGACCCTTGAAGCTGCGCTCGAGGCGTCGCGCGAGGCGCTGCGCCGGTCCGTAGCACCCGCGCCGAGTGAGTGCGGAGAGCTGGCGCAGTCGGCGCTCGCCGAACTCTTCGAGAGCTCGCGCCAGCTTGGCCGCGGAGCGATGCTCCCGCGCGAGCGAATGGAGGATCGCGTGCGCTTCGCCGTAGGAGCCCCGTTCGACCGCAGCTCGCGCGCGCCCGTACTCGTCCGGCGCGCCACTCTTCTTCGGCAGACGATATCGAGGGAGGTGCGCCTCGATCACCGTCGTCGACAGATGCCATGGGTGCCCGGACCACACGACGCGTCCGTCGGGCGCGAACAGCCACGACCACGGCAGCTCGTTCGTGCCGAATTCGGATCCGACTTCCGAGACTAGCCCGTACTCGGCATCGACCCGCTCGCGAAAGTCCATCACCTTGTGCGCGGGTTCATCGGTGACACCGACCGCGACGAATCCGAGCTCGCTGTACGCCGATTGAAGCTCGTTCAACCAGGGAACGACCGGCCGGCACAGCCAGTTCCAGGTCGAGTACCGCTGGACGAAGACGAGCTTGCCCTCGAGCGCACCCCACGACGCCACCGGTCCCTCGGGAAGCCAGCGGCCCTGCGTCGCGCGCGACGGCGCGATCGGATCGGCGGCGTCCGAAGCGGCGACCGGAGCGACGCTGCCGAAGAGTGCGAGAAGGACGAACGAGAATCTCAGCCGAGAAGGAGGCATCGCGAGGTATGGTCTGGGATGAGCGGCGCGAGAGAGTCGCGGCGCCGGGAAAGGAGAGAGGACTGCCGCAAGATGTACCGCGATTCGGTCATCGTTCTGTAACCCCGCTCGCCGATCGACCGACCGGAGGCAACGAAAACCTCACCGAGCGACGCGTCGAGCTCCGGCGCAGAATCCGACGATAGGGCATCCCGGGATCTTCGCAGCCGTTTCCGCGTACCGCTCCGATGGACACTCAGCTCACCACGGTTCGGAACATTCTCACGCGGACGACCGGATACCTCAGAACCGTGACCTCGCACTCCGCGCAGCCGTATCGCGGCTGTGCGTTCGGCGCTTCGCTCTGTGGCGTCGGGTGCTACGTCCGCCACAACCACTACGTCACGCAGGGACGCGAGTGGGGACGGTTCCTCGAGGCGCGCGAAAACGCCGCTTCTTCTTACCGCGAGAACGTCGAGCGCGAACGCCGCTGGGCGCATCGCCGCGGGACGCCGTTTGGGATCTTCCTCTCGAGCTCGACCGAGCCGTTCCTTCCCCAGGAGTCGCGGCTCGGCATCACTCGCGCTCTTCTCGACGCGATGCGCGCGTCTCCGCCCGATCGCCTGATCGTGCAGACCCACTCGACGAGCATCTCCGACGCAATCGACGAGCTGACCGGACTTTCGCGCCTCACCGACCTCCGCGTCCATCTCTCGATCGAGACCGATCGAGAGTCGGTGCCCGGACTACCCCCGCATGCGTGCTCCGTTGAGAATCGATTCGAAGCCGCCGCCAGAGTTCGCGCGGCGGGACTGCGGACGATCATCACGGTCTCTCCGCTCCTACCCATCGATGACCCCGAACGGTTCTTCAAACGCATAGCAGAAACCGCGGACGCAGTCGTCCTCGACCACTTCGTCCGCGGCGACGGCTCGCCGGACGGAAGCCGGACGCGTCGAACGCCGCTCCCGCTCGCCATGGAGAGAATCGCGCCGGGATCGATCTCGCTCGACTACCTGGATGCGATGGTCGAACTTGCCGAGAGGATTCTTCCCGGCCGGGTGGGTGTCAGCATGGACGGGTTCGCCGGGAGGTACCGCCCGAGAAGCGCGGGTTCCGAGGCGCTCTGAGTGCTGAACGGAACGCCGCCGGTTCAGCGCGGCGGCGCGCCGCCCCGGCGTCGCCGCCGCGACGGACGCGCCTTGCCGCCGGCCTCCTTTCGCGCCGAAGCGCTGCCACTGGCCGGCGGCGGGGCGACGCGTGCTTTCTCTCGAGCCGGTGGCGCGAGAGGAAGCTCGAGCTCGATCGCGATGGAACCGAGCCACTTCGATTCGTCGTTCTTCGTGCGGCGGAGACGCTCTCCGCTCACGTTCAGCCGCCCGCGATACCGGCGGAGCACGTCGCGCGCCCAGCGGAGCAGCCCGGCGTCTCCCTCCGGAGGTTCCGCGATCTCGCGGGAAGATTCCGATCGCTCGGCTGCCGGCGTTTTCGCGGAGCGAAAGAGACGCCGGCGGTCCCCGACCCCGAAGCTCTTTCCCACCGCCTCGATCCCGACGAGCACTCCACCCCGGCGGCGCCGGAGCACGAGACGTACCGGGGCGAGCGGCTCTCCGTCGCCGTCGCCCTCGCTCCGGTCGATCGCGTACGCAACGAGTCGATCGACGATGTCCCGGACGTGCTTCCGCTCCGCGACGACGATCGCACGGTCGGCGAGCCCGCGCGTATCGAAGCCGAGCGCCTTCGCTTCCGCGGCCGCGCGCGCGCGAACGAGGCACTCGTCGAGCAGCTTGCGAAGATCGAAGCGCTGCCCCGGAATCTCCTCGTTTTGACGGACGGTCTCGCGAAGCGTCGCCAGCTCGCTCGTGACCGCCCCCAGCCTCGATTCCGATTCCGCCGCGAAGCGATCCAGCTCGCCGAGCCGGTAGCTCTGTACCAGAGCCGAGGCGAGCCGGACGAGCGGCACGAAGTCGGATTCGTCGAGATCAGTCGAGCTGAGCTCGCGGCCGGGATCGGGCGAGCCGAACGCGACGACGGCGCGGCGACCGCGCGCGACGAGGGGAAGAAAGAACGCGCTTTTCGTGAGGAGGGTCTTCGCATCGGCGGCGCGCTCGTTGGCGCGCACTCCGCTGATCGTCGCCGAGATCGCGCCGCGGCCCAGTCGAACCGACTCCGTGACCTCGAGTCCCTCGCTCGGCGCCTCCGGTAGACGCGACCAAGCGAACGAGAGCATCCCGGGCTCGACGCGCCCGAGTCCGACTGCCGCTGCGATCGGAACCTCGTCGCCGCCGCTCGGGCGATGGGCCGGTGACGCGAAGAGCGCGATGAAGGAAAGCCCGAGGCGCGCGCGGACTCGTTCGAGATCGAGCTCGCGCTGCGCACTCTCGAGGGAATCGAGGAGCGCCTCGATCTCGCGCCGCTGAAAGTCAGCCCAGCGGCGTTCAGCGATCTCCGCGAGGCGCGCCGCGAATGCCGCGAGCTTATCGTCGAGCTCGATCGAGCACGCCGGGATCTCTCCGATCTCCCGTACGAGTCGCTCGCGCGCATTGTCGTCGCGCGGCTCGATCGTCGCCGAGCGCGCGGGATTCGCCTGCTCGGCCCGCGTGAGCTTCCCGAGCTTCCCGACGCTCTTTCGGATGCGCACGCGGTCGTCGTCCGACTCGACGCGGCGTCCGGCGACGAGAGCGCCGAGCGCTCGTCCCTCGACGATGATCGGCGCGATCGAGTCCGTGAGCCCCATGTGGCACCGCCGCCGCTCGACTCGATCCACGGGGCGAGAATCCTCTCGACGAGCGTCACCGAGTGCGACGAGTGTCTTACGAACAGCGAGTGCCTCGCAACGCGCGCAAGCCGCATCCGCGCCGCGAAACGCGATCGCGTCGCCGGCCGCCGCATGGATCGTTCCCCGGCGAAAATACGTGCAGAACGGATCGGGCGGGTCGCCTTCCAGTTCGTCCGCGCACAGGGCGCGAAACTCCGGTGGGACGGATCGATCATCCCGCTCCCGCGCTCCGCTCGCCGGGTCGCCGACGTCCACCTCACACGCAGCGAGGCCGCTCAATCGTTCGCCCACTGGGCCTCCGGCGCCCGCTCGTAGGAGAAGCTTCAGCTCACCCGCGGGGATCAGATCGGTCAGGCGCTCGGGGCGAAGGGGCCACGTCGACATCGAAGGTGCACCTCGGAGTCGCGCGTCAGCGCGCGGAAACGGGAACCGTCCATGATGAACGGGGCGCCGTCCCTTCTCAATCTCCCGTTCGCCGAACTTCGACTCGAGCCCGCGCGGGAGCGAATCTGCCGCAAACGCGGCCAGAAATCGCCCGGTTCCGCCGATCCATCATTCTGGGTGAATGCGTTCACGTGCCAGGGACCAAGATCGGACTTTCAGCGAGTGCGGTGACAGCGAACTCGGCTGAACATGCACGCGAGCAGAGGGTCCCCAGAACCGACGAGGACGAGCCGCGAGACCTAGTGCGGCGCTCGAGGTCGTCGAGGACGGAACACCGCGACGACCTCGGCGGTCTTCGCACACCTGAACGGGCCGGTCGACCGCTTTCTTCGCCTCTCGAGATCCCGTCCGCGGTGTCGAAATACCCCGTAGGCGGAGACCGCCACCGCTGGGGCATGGCCAAACCCGAGGTGAGACTTCACAATAGCCGAACCCGATGCGATCGGACGCGGGACCCATCCGTCATGTACAGCCGTTTCGACCCCCATTCGAGTCAGTCTCGTGAGAGCTCCACGCCGCTTCCCCATTCTTTCGGTGATCCTCTTGACCGCTCCCATCGCCGCTGACGTTCCGGAAACTCGAACCGAGCCGGTCCGAGAAGAGATTCACGGCGAGACCATCGTCGACCCGTACCGCTGGCTCGAAGCGCTCGAGGACGACAGCGAGGAAGTGCGCGCCTGGACGACTCGACAGAACGACTACACGCGCGAAATCCTCGATCAGTTTCCCGGGCGCGAGAAGCTCGAGAAGCGGATGGCCGACCTCATGCAGATCGGTGCGATCGGAACTCCGCGCATGCGTCTCGGCCGGTACTTCTACAGCGAGAGAAAGGGAAACGAGAACCAGGCCTCGCTCTACGTCCGCGAGAGTCACGATGGTCCCCCGCGCCTCCTCCTCGACACGAACGGACTCGACGAGAAGGGTCTCTACAGCCTCGACTGGTACGTGCCGAGCCGCGACGGCTCGCGCGTCGCCTTCGGGCTCAGCTACGCGGGCGACGAGATGACGGTGCTCCACGTCCTCGACGTCGACAGCGGAGAGTGGCTCGCGGACGAGATCCCGGGAAAGACTCGCTTCGGCGGTTGGTCACCCGACGGCGAGAGCTTTCTCTACAGCCGCCTCGAAGATCCCGAGGATGCCTACTCGCGCTCGGTGAGATTCCATCGCATCGGACGACATTTCCGGCACGATCCCATCCTTCTCCGGCAGACCGTCCCGAGCGAGATCCCGGGCGCGTTCCTCAGCGAGAACGGCCGCTGGATCATCACGGAGATCTTCAAGGGCTGGTCGAGGCAAGACGTCTACGCTGTCGACGTCGATCGCTGGCTGCGGACCGGTCAGTTCGAGCAGGTACCTGTCGCCGTCGGCTTCGACGCTCGGTTCTCCGGCGAGGACGTGCTCGGCGACACGCTCTACCTCTCGACGACGCTCGACGCCCCGAACGGCCAGCTCTTCGCGATTCCGCTCAATCGGCCCGAACGAGAGAACTGGAAGCCTCTCGTGGCCGAACGCGAGAAAGCCGTCCTCGAGTCGGTGCAGATCGCACGCGGCTACGTCGTGTGCGCCTACACCGAAGACGCCGTGTCGAAGTTCGAGCGCTTTCGTCTCGACGGAAGCCCGGTCGGCCCGCTCGAGCTCCCGGGTCTCGGCTCCGCGAACCTCCGCACGCACCCGGAGCGCACGGAGGCGTTCCTCAGCTACACCAGCTTCAACGAGTCGCAGAGCATCTACCGCGTCGACCTCGCGACCGGAGAGCGCTCGCTGTGGGCGCGCCCGGAGATCCCGGTCGATCCGGAGAGTATCGAGGTCAAGCAGATCCACTACGCTTCGAAGGACGGGACGCGCGTCCCGATGTTCGTCATCCACCGAAAAGGCCTCGCGCTCGACGGCAAGAACCCCTGCGTCCTTTACGGATACGGCGGATTCAACATCTCGCTCACGCCGAGCTTCAGCGCGACGCGCTTTCCGTGGTTCGAGCACGGCGGCGTGTTTGCGATCGCGAACCTGCGCGGGGGTGGTGAGTACGGTGAGGCGTGGCATCGCGCGGGGATGCTCGAGAACAAGCAGAACGTCTTCGACGATTTCTACGCCGCAGCCGAGACCCTCATTCGCGAGGGCTACACGAACGCGGGGCAACTCGCCTGCTGGGGCGGCTCGAACGGCGGTCTCCTCACCGGAGCCGCGGTGACTCAGCGGCCGGATCTATTCGCGGCGGCGATCTCCGCCGTGCCGCTTCTCGACATGCTTCGCTATCACAAGTTCCTGATGGCGAAGTTCTGGGTTCCGGAGTACGGGTCGTCCGAAGACCCGAAGCAGTTCCGCTGGCTCCGAGAGTACTCGCCTTACCACAACATCGAGAAGGGACGGCGCTACCCGGCGCTCTTCTTCACCGCGGGCGAGAACGACAATCGCGTTCACCCGCTCCACGCGCGCAAGATGGCGGCGGCCATGCAGGCGCTAGCCGGCAACGATCCCGAGAAGGACCCGATCCTCCTCTGGGTCGACCGCGACGCCGGTCACGGCGCGGGAAAGCCGCTCCACCTCCGAATTCGTGACGTCGCAGATCGTTGGGCATTCACGATGCAGCAGACCGGAATGGACCTGACGAAGTAGCCGCGACGTCGAGCGGCTCAAGGTGCCCCCGCGTGCTCTTCGTCGACGTACGTGCACCCGCGTCGAGCCCGTCGGCCGGCGCGGCGTTCCTCGACGTGCTGCCAGGCGAGAGTTCGCAGTGGCTCGGGTGAATCCGCGCCGGCGTACGCCGTGATCACCGCGTCAGCGGCCTCTTCGTCGAGACCGCGCGGAAGATCGATGAGCTGCCCGAGATTGCGCGCCCGGCGGGCGACGTCGAGTTCGCCGACGAAGCGCATCCCCGCTGTATCGAGCAGCGCGAATCGACCTTCGTCGGCGCCCCACCACGCGTAGATGTTGTTCGGTTTCAGATCGCGGTGCCAGACGCCCGCGTCGTGCACCGAACGCAGCCACGCGCCGGCGGCGGCGTGGAGCGCTCGTCGTTCCGCGGCGGATTCGAGAACGCGCTCGCCCAGCCACGTGTACTCGCGCAGTGTACGCCCCCCCTCGAGGAGCTGCGTCACCAGGTACTCGAATCTCCCGCGCGGCCGGAGGGAGGCGGCAACGACGCGCGGCGTCTCGAACCCGGCGGCGCTGAGTCGCACCGCGTTCCCGAGCTCGCTCGCGAGCGGAGAGAGAAGCCCGAAGCGATAGCCGATGCGCCAGCGAAGAGGCACCCGAGTCCGCTTGACCGCGACGCTCTCCACTCGCGTCGCCTCGCTCCAGGACTCCGCCCGCACGTCGTGTCGCGTGACCGCCGTCTTTTCGTCCCGCTTGAGCGTGGCGTCCGATCCGATCGCCGCGGCGTGGGCCGCGAGGAGTGCGGCGAGGGCGTCGGCCCCGATGGGAACCGATGCGATGAAGAGTCCGGCGCTTCGAACGCGTACGCGGTGAATCGAGAAGCGATCGCCAAGCGCGCTCACAGCCCCTCCCTCGATCCGGCCACTTCCTCGTAGATCTGCTCGAGCGTGAGAAAGTGTCGCTCCCAGCGGAATTCCTCCGCTCGTCTACGCGCTGCGACTCGGATCGACTCGAGATCCGGTGTCGCGAAGAATCGGCGGAGCGACTCGGCGAGTGCACCGGCGTCCGTCCGCGCGAGCCTCCAGCCGTTCACGCCGTCCTCGATCCACTCGGCGGCCCCGGTCGTGGGCGAGACGATCACCGGCGTCCCAGAGGCCAGGGCCTCGCCGGCGATGTTTCCGAATGCGTCGAAGTAGCTCGGAAGGAGAAGGGCATCCGCGCCGGCCAGCAGCTCCGGGATGTCACTCCTCGGGCCGACGAAGAACACGAGCGACTCGAGGCCGCGAGCGCGGACGCGTTCGCGGTAGACGTCGAGGCGCGAGTCGCGACCGGCGACGACGAGCGCGGTCTCCGGCAGGTCTCCGGCGTCCTTCAGATCGACGAGTGCGTCGAGAACGAGATCGAGTCCTTTCCGTTCGAAATCATTCGCGACGAAGCCGAGATAGCGCCGCTCGTCGGCCGACTGGGGTGGCGCGCCCGTCCACTCGGCGAGCAGCCTTCGCCCCTCCTCGCGCAAATCCGGCCGGAATCGCTCGCAGTCGACACCGCTGTAGACGACGCGAATCCGCTCCGGCGGAAACGCGTACCGCCGGATGATCTGCTCGCGAACGAACTCGCTGATCGCGACGACGAGCCGAGGTCGGCGCTCGACGTATCGCAAGCGCTCGATGCGGCGGATCACACGATCGATCGGATTGAATCGATAATAGAGCGATCGCGCCCCGCGACGGTTGACACGCGAAAGGAACTGCTCGCAGTAGTCGTCCCAGCAGCCCGATCCGTCGCGGTAGAGGTTGTGGGTGTAGGTCCGGGAGAACCCGTGTACGACGTCGTACGCGTTCGATCGGTGCTCGCGTTCGATGCACCGTCGACTGAACCGAGCGAACGACCACACGCGAAGCGGCCGCGGCGAGCGAACGAAGGGAACGCGCACGAGACGGAGGCGCGGGTGCTGCGGCGCGTACGGGAAGCGACCGGCGAAGAAATCGACGGAATGACCGTGATCGAGGAGGTAGCGCACGAGGACGCGCACGTAGCCCTCGACGCCGCCCGATTCGGCAAGGCGCGTGTGGTTGAGGGCGATTCGCAGCGAGCGGCGTGTCGTTTCTACCATCGGCTCGACCCGCGACGTTCTGCCCGACTCAGGCCGGCCGCTCCGCCTCGGACAACTGTCGAAGCCCCTGCTCGCACACGACCGGGATGTCGTCTCGCGTCGCGTAGGCGCGGTTGCGCTTGGCGATGTCCTTCGTCTTCGTCGGCTCCACGGGATGCCACATGTGCATGACGAGCGCGGTGCCGTAGAGCGAGTACGGCCGGACGCCGACGCGGCGGAGACGCTCTCGCACGTCGCCGTCCGCCGAACCCCAGCCCGTGAATTGCTCGTCGTAGCCGTTGATCTCGTAGAGCCGCTCGCGCGAGCACGAGTAGTTGAGGCCCATGTTGTGCGGGCGACGTGGCTTCCGGCGGAAGATCTCCCACGCGGCCTTGGTGCGCTTGCGAAACACTTCGATCTTCCGGGCTCGCGTGTAAAGCCGGAGGAACTCGCCGGTCGCGACGGACTCGCGCGTCAGGCGTTCGGTCTCGTCCTCTTCGAGCCGGAAGTACCCGCCGCAGAGGAGGCGATCGGCCGCGGCATGACGATGATGCTGCTCGACCAGATCGGGAAAGGCGAGCGAATCGCAGTCGCTGAAGAGGATCCAGTCCCCGTCGCTCGCGGCGATCCCTCGATTGAGAATCGCAGCCCGGCGATGCCCCGCGTGCTCCTGCCGAACGTACTTGAGATCGATCGCGGGCGCTCGCACGCGAAAGGCCTCGACGACCTCCGGCGTGTCATCCGTCGAGCCGTCGTCGGCGACGACGATCTCGAACCGAGAATCGGTCTGACGCGTGTAGCTCTCGAGGGCGAGATCGAGCAGATACCCGCGGTTGTAGGTGTTGAGGATGACGGACGTCTTCATCGCGGCGATCGTCGGCGTCTGATCGTACGGCTCCAGCGAGCCGCATTCTCTTCGAATCGCGACGCGAATGCCACCGAGCCGACGCGAAAGAGAAACGGGCCCGAGTCGATCGCTCGACTCGAGCCCGTTTCCGTCACGTGGCGGCCGAAAGTGAGCCTCTGCTCGAGATCACTCCCAGCAGACGTGCGGATCGAAGGTCGGATCTTGACCCGCGGCCACCGGGCCCGGTGCCGGCGGCTCGTCACCGTCGGCGAAGAGCCAGAGGAGGGAGTGGACCGGATCCGATACGTCCACCGAACCGTCGTCGTTCGAATCGAGCCGATCGAGGCAGCGAAGGCCGAGCGGCCCGCCGCCGCGCGAGAAGAGCCCGTTCAAGGTGTTGATCGCGTCGGCGACGTCGACTCCACCGTCGAGGTTCGAATCGCCGCGACGGAACGGTCGCGGCGGAGCGAAGCGGGCCATCTCGACCCAGTCTTCGAGCTCGCCGAGGCCGACCGTGCAGCGCGCGGTGAAATCGAGGACGAAGAGGTCGCACTCCTCGGCCGTCCCGCCCTGGGCGAGACAAATCGCGCGGAGGTCCGCACCGCGCTCGGCGCAGAGGGCGTCGGCGGGCAGCAGCCCGACGTCGAGACCTCCGGCCATTCCGTCCCCGTCGCCGCCGTCTCCACCATCGTCGCCATCGTCGTCGCAAACCGCGCCGCAGCGCGCGAGGAAACCGTCGACGAGAGCCGCGCAGTCCTCCTCGCTCCCACCGCGCGAAGCGCAGGCGTCGGCGAGGCGAGCGGCCGCGGCTTCGCAGCGGTCGACGCACGGAGGCGGCGCGGGCGGCTCACCGTCACAAGCGGACGAGCAGCCTTCGAGAATCCGATTCCCGAGCTCGGCGCACTCCTCCTCGGAACCGCCGGACTCGGCGCAGCGCGCCATCGCCTCGCGGGCGATTTGCGCACATCGCTCTTCGCAGGGAAGAGGATCCTCGCCGGCACAGCGAGCGAGGCACACGTCGAGGAATGCGTCAGCCTTGGCGCGACACTCTTCGGCGTCGCCACCATCGTCCACGCAGGAAGCGAACATGCGCTCCGAGACGTCGCCGCAGCGATCGTCGCAGCTCGGCGGTTGGGGCGGCTCGGGTCGCTCACAAGCGGCCGCGCACTCCTCAGCGAACTCGGCGGCCTTCGCATCGCATTCGCCCGGATCACCGCCGTCGGCGAGACAGGCCTCACGTACCGCGTCGGCGCGCCGCGCGCAGCGATCTTCGCAGGTCGGCGGCATCGGCGGCGGCTCTGCGCAGCCTCGGTTGCACGCGGCGAGGAACTTCGCGATGCGCGCTTCGCACTCTTCCTCGCTCAACCCGAGTGCACTGCAGAGCCGACCGAGAGCCGGCACTGCGCGATCGCAGCGACTCCCGCAGTCCGGTGGGAACGAACGACGGCACTGCCGCACGCACTCGTCGCGAAGAGCGCGCCCTTCGACCTCACAGACCTCAGCTTCTCCGCCGTCCGCGATGCACTGCTCGACCGCGTCGGCCGCGAGATCGCTGCATTCGCGTCCGCACGAGGGAGGCGCCGGCGGTCCGTCGCACCGCCCGAGGCAAGCCTCGAGTGCGGTGTCGGCTCGTGCCGCGCACTCTTCCGCGTCTCCGCCGGCGTCCATGCATGCGGTCACGATGTGATCCCGCACCCTGGCGCAGCGGTCTTCGCAAGTCGGCGGCTCGGGACGATCGCGATCCCCACGATCATCGCAAGCGTCGAGACAGCCGCGCAGCGCTTCCTCGGCCGCCGCGGCGCATTCCGCCGGATCACCGCCCGCCTCGAGACACTCGGCCAGACCGGCCTTGCTCTCCTGACCGCAGAGACCCGCGCACGACGGCGCGTGGAGCCCCTCGCAACCGCGGTGGCAGCTCTCGCGGACTCGCGCTGCGATCGCCTCGCACTCTTCACCATCGCGTCCGGTGAGCTCGCAAGCGGCCGCGACTGCTGCCGCCGCGCGGTCACAACGATCCTCACACGAGGGTGGAGTCCCGACGCATTCAGCGAGACACATCTCGAGGTGCGCCGCCGCGTTCGCTTCGCACTCGGCCGGATCGCCGCCTTCGCCCACGCAGGCTTCGCGCATCGCAGCCGCATTCGCGGCGCACGTCGACGGACAGTCCGGTGGAATCGGTCGATCGCAGAACGCGAGGCACGCGCCCACGGCCTCCTCGACCTTCGCGGCGCATTCTTCTTCCGTGCCGCCGAGACGCTCGCACATCGTCGCGACGCGCTCGCCGAGCGCTTCGCAAGTCGACGCGCAGTGGACTCCCGGATCGACCGGGTCACCCCCGTCGCACCGCTCGCGCAGGGCATCGGCCGCCGCGGCACATTCTTCCGGCGTTCCGCCGCGGCGCTCACACTGCGCCTGGAGCGCGTCGGCTGCCTCGTCGCAGTCGATCACGAACTGGGCCTCGAGCGCGGTCGCGCTGAAGCCAACAATCAAGACTGCACTGCAGAGCGCAGCAGGGATCGAGATTCTCATGGATTCCTCCTCGGGTCGTTCCCGACGGTTCATTCCGTTCGCTTTGTGCTCGCTCGTCGTACGCCCCGGCGCGCCTGGGCGCGCCGTCAATCGACGCCGCTGGGACGTCATCACCCACATACTCTTGTAGCAAACACGAGACCACGGCGTCGTTTCCCGTCGCAACGTCAATGGTATCAGGAAGTTCGATTCCGGCGATCCCGTCGCAGCGTCAGGCTGTCTTTACACTGCGTTTCTCGCTCCTTGAAGAGATTGTTCCCGGAGCGAAACCGAACAGACTCCGAACGAGCGGCTCCCGACTGAGACGCCGTTCAGTCGTCGTCGCGGCCCGACGTCCGCGTCAAGTTGAGGCCGGCGATCCGCACCACGCGCCGCTTCGCGACTTCGAGCGCGTAAAACTCGAGCACTTTGTGATGCTGGCGCGGCGAAAACCGGTACGGGCGCGGATGGCGAACGATGCCGAACTCGATGCGTTCAACGGTGTCGCCCTCGCCGAGCTCCCAGCCCTGGACTACGCAGCGCGGAGCGTGTCGGGGCTTGAGGGATGTGCCCGCGAGCGACTTCGGATCGCGGAGCGCCTCGTCGAGCGTGCGAACGACGAGACGTTCGACCTCTCGTCTCCGGCGTCGTTTCGCCAGCCAACTCCGCAATCCCATCGCTCGGCTACGCTCGTTCGGGGAGAGATGAGGACTCTCCCCTCTTCAAAAGAAAAGGGCGGAGGCCAACGCCTCCGCCCTCGCTTGTCAACCGGCCGCAGCTCCGCGCCTCGTTGCGCGAAGGCGGACGACGGTCAGTCGCCCTTCTGGGGCTCGTCTTTTTTCTTCTTCTTGTATCCGCGAGCGTGCTCGGGCACGCCGTAGTTGTACTTGTACTGCTTGATCCCCATGTCGATGAACTTCGCCACATCGAAGGATTCAAACGGTGCGAACGGTTGCTCGGCGAGCCGCTCGTGGAGGACTTGGTCCGCGGTCTTGAGCGACCCCGTGACAAAGCCTTTCTCGCGCTTGAAGTCGCTCTCTTTCCGCTTCGCGATATTGCTGTAATCGAATCCCTGCAGCTTGCTCACGCGACTCATGGACTCCGCGTTCACGTACGCCTGCTGGAGATGGAAGTCGAGGAACTTCTCGTTCTTCTCCGCGCGCGAAAACTTCTTCGAGACGTAGAGCCTCCCAAGCTTCACGGCGAGCTTGGCCTCCTCGAGGAAGTGAACCGGATTCCAGTAGCCCGGGAGCGCGTTGAGGATGCGTCCGTCCGGCGTCATGAAGAACATCTGGACGTTGTGATGTCCCGACGAGTTGTTGACGTTCATCGCCGGGTAATGCGGGAGGTGTTTGTTCGACTTTCCCGCGTACGGGAGCTTCCCCTCGATGTTCGTCCAGCCGCGGACGAAATACTTATCGAGGAGTGCGTCGACCTTTTCGTGAGAGAGCGTCACGGCCCTCAGGGAGTGCCCGGCGCTTCACAAGCCGCCGCCGAGCTCACCGACGATCTGAAGCCAGAAAATCAGCTTCTTCTCGTCCGTCGCTCGCTTCTTGAGGGCGTCGAGATCTTTCTGCCACGCCTCCTTCTCGACGACGATCGTCGTCCGCTTGGAGACGTCGCTGCCGCTGACGTGGCGTTCCACGTTTTGCGCCGCGAGCGTTCCCCCGGAGAGGACGAGCGCGGACATCAGCGCGAGAGTCTTCATAAGTTGGGCTCCACTGGTCAGATCCGCAAGCGGCGACCGAGGGCGTCCGCAGTGCGAAAGATTCCCATCCGGATCCTCTCAGCCTAAGGGAGAGAACTGCCCACTCCAACGACGATCGCGGGCTCAGCGGGCGTTTTCCTCTGCCCACCACGCCTTCCAATCGCTCGCTTTTTCCCCTAAGTCTTTGCCGGCGATAGCGATAAGGGCCTGGTGAACCGCGTTCCTCAGTCGCCCTTCGGAGACCCCGAGACGCTGGATGAGAGCGGGGACCGCGAGACGGCTCCGGCTCGTTTCGAACGCGGCGGCGAGCGCGAGCCGCTGGTCGACGTCCCTATCGGAGGAAAACCGGAGGACGAGTTGGCGCACCGCATCCTCATCGCGGAACTGGGCGATTCCGCCCGCCACCGCGGCGAGAAGTGCGACGAGGCGTTCGCGCTGCCTTTCCTTGATCTCGACCTTCTTCTCCGAGAGCTCGAGGTTCCGCTGCAGCTTCTCGATCTCGGGGCTCGGTGCGTAGCGCGATCCTTCGCGCTTGCTCGATCCCTCTCCGTTTTCCCCGCCGCGCAGCTTGTCGGCCTGAGCGACGAGCGTCTTCGCTCGGCGCTTGAGGAAAGCGACGGTGCGATCGAGGTCGACGAGGAGATCGCGACCGTGGCGATGGACATCGAGCAGTCCGTCGGCCGCGCGCTTTCCGCGCGAGCCGCTCAGTTGCGCAAGCTCGGGCTCGAGCGACTCCGGGACGGCTTCCGGGGAAGCGTAGTCGTCGATCTTCTCCGAGAGCGCGGCGACGAGATCGCGCACTTCGCTCGCCGACAGCACGGGCCCCGGCGTCTTGCGCTGAACCATCGCGGTCGCTGCGTCGTCGTCCGGAGCGCGAGAATCGGCGCTGCTCACGCCCGGGACGATCGTCGTCGTCGCCCGCCTCTCGGCCGAGCTCCGTGCGGCCGCGAGCTCTTCGGCGAGCTCTTCCCGCTCGACGTGCGCGGCCGTGAGGCTCGCCTTCATCTCATCGAGCTGCGCGCGAATTGTTTCGATCTCGCCTTCACGGCCGGCCTCGAGCGTCTGCCGGAGAAGTGCGAGCTCATTTTGATACTTTCGCTCGAGATCTCGAAGCGAGCGCTCGCGTTCCTGAAGCTTGCCCTGGAGCGCCGCGAAGCGCGCTTCGTCGTTGAGCGCTCGCCTCTCGGCTTCGAGTTGACGTGCCGACTCCGGCGAGAGCGACGACGCAGAAGAGCGGTCCTCCGTCAGACCGGGGTCGCGATTCCGCGAGACGATCGACCAGGCGATGAGGCCGACGACGGTCACGGCTCCCGCGACGACTCCGATCGTCGCGAGCGCCCCCGAAGACTCCGAACTCACCCGACTGCCCGCGCGTCTCGGGGAACGCCCGGCGGCGGCTCTCGCGCTCGCTCCCCCCGCCTTGAACCGAAACTGGAGTCGCCCGAACCGGACGACGTCGCCGTCGCGAAGACGCTGGCCCTCGGAACGCGCGCCGTTGACGCGCGTCGGATTGTGGCTGTCCCCCGCCTCCACCACGACCACGTTGCCGTCGCGAATGAGCACGCAATGCCGGCGCGAGACGGTCGTGTCGGCGAGCTCGAGGTCGCACTCCGGAGACCGACCGACGACGGTTCTCCCCTCGGTGAGAACGTGAACGAGCTCCTCGTTCCCGTCTTCGTCTCCGCTGATCAGCACGAGACGCGGCTCTTGGCTGGACATGAAGCGAACCTCGGAGTCGGATCTCTTCCCCATCTCTTCGTCGCCGCGACGGATCGCGGGCTACGTTCGCCTGAGTCGATGGCCAGTCTAGCCTAACCTCTTCGGGGACGATCGCCAACTCGCCGCCGGTCGCCGGGGGGCGAGACCCACCGGAATCGCGCCGCCGCGCTGGGCGCGAGAACGCGCGTTGCGCTAGGATCGATCGCGTTCTGTCACTCTTCGATGGTGTAAGTCTCCTTCAGTTGTGGTCCCCGTCGGAGGAAGTACGACCATGTTTCGCGCCGGAGTTTCGTTCTTAGCATTTTCGTGCGGGTTCGCGTCGATCGTCCTCGCTTGCGGCACCCTGCGGGCGGGCTCGGGGAAGATCCACCCCGATGGAACGATGGATTTCGTCATCAACTATCGTTTCGTACCGACACCGGCCGATCTGACTCGACTGAAAGACGCTCTCCGCGGTGCGGCGGACATCATTTGCGATGCGACCGACGGAGAGATTCGCTTCGGCGAGATTCGGATCACGGGAGGCGCCGTAGCGGAGGACGAAGCGGATATTTGGATTCTGCCGCAGAACGGACGGTCCGGTGTCACCACTTACTCCGACGGAAGCGGCCTCGGCCGGAACGGCGCGCACATTCGCCTCCACAACGACGATGTCGATGCGGGCATCATCGCACACGAGATCGGGCATCACGCGTTCGGCCTCGGTGAGCAATACGACGAACAGCGCCGCTTCGGCGGAGCGTGCGGCATCGGGCGCGGCTTCGAGCTAACGGCGATCGACGACCGCAACAACTCGATCATGCAGCAATCCCCGGGAGCGTCCGAACTCTCGGTTGCCGCCAACCACGACCTCGTCCGCGGCGACAACGTCGTCTGTCCGGCCATCGTCGAAACTTCGATGATCGAGATCGACGCTCGACTGAATAGTTCGGCGACCATCGTCGCCTTTGATTCAACAGATTTCGACACGGCGAGGGCGACGAGCGACATCGTCGGCGAAGTTGAAGTCGTCGATTCCATCGGAGCCGCGAACGAGCATGCGGTTCTCTTCTTTTTCGAACGTACGGGCTCGTCCGCTTGGTCGCTTCACGTCGGGATCGACGACGGCGACATCACCGGTGGAACCGCCGGGGATCTGCGCATTCTGGCGACGATTGGCCTCACCTTCGACGCGACCGGAGCACTCGCGGGGATATTGCCCGCGTCGCCAACGTTCAAGATCGAAAACCTCACGAACGGAGCGGCGGACCTCGAGATCGCCCTCGACCTCGGGACACTCGGCGCGATGGACGGAGTGCGGGAAGGTGCGGGGACGTCGGCGGTCCTGATGTCAGCAGGGGACGGATTTCCTCTTTGCTCGGACTCCGATTGCGCCCAGCGTTGGCACTCGACGAGAACACGCTTCGAGACGAGTGACCAAACGCTCTTTCAGGGCGACTCCGACTGGGAAACGTTGGTTCGCAACTATCCCTTCGTGACTCCTCCGACCGGCCTTCCTATCGCGGCGATGCCGGGGAACTGCCGCGAGAAGCTCTCCTTCGTGGAGGAAGTCGAGGGCTCCGACCAGGTGATGCTCTTCATCGATCGCTCCGGAAGCATGGACACTCCCGTCGAGAGCGGTTCCGATTCGACCCGGCTCGATTTCGCGCAGGCGGCCGCGCGAGCTTTCGTCGATCTTCAGCGAGGGCGAGGCACGGTCGTCGGACTCGTCTCGTTCGAAGAGTCGCCGCGACTCGACCGCGGACTCGGCGTTCTCAACGACACAGAAATCGAACCCTTGAAGACGACGATCAGCAATCTCGCCGCGGGAGGAAACACCGGGATCGGTACGGCGCTGAACGCCGCGACGTTCGAGTTTCAACGCGTTGCCGCGGACGGCCGCATTCGGACTGCGTTCCTCCTCTCCGACGGCGAGAACAACCGCGGCGAGGATCCGGACGACGCCGCGGAGCGGCTTCGCGCGGAAGGCGTCCGGATCTTCACGGTTCCCGTCGGCTCCGGTGCCGATCGCGACCTGCTCGAAGACATCGCCGCCGAGAGCGCCGGCGAAATGCTCGACGCACCCACTGGCGACGAGCTGCCCGCGATCTACTTCGAGCTCGCCGCTCGCATTCTGGGTCACTCGCTCGTCCTCCCTCGAACCGCGTCGGCAGTGGGCGACGGAGGAGACGGCGAGCCGCCGCGGAGCGAGGGCTTCGAGTTCCCGGTCGAGATCGGAACGACGCATCTCAACGTGATCCTCTCGACCCGCAACTCACTCCTCGCGACGTGGACCCCCGAGTTCGAGCTCGTCGGCCCCGGGGGCGAGAGCATCCGGGAGCACGACACGGAGTTCGTAACGACCGACCCCTACTATCGGCTCATTCGTATTCCCGACCCGACTCCGGGAACGTGGGCTCTCATCGTCTCGAGCAGTGGCGGAGTGAATCAATTGTCCTTCGTCGCGGCCCACGCCGAAAACCCCGCACCGGATCTCTTCGTGAGCGCGGTACCCCGTCGAGCGACCGCCGCGGACACGGTTTCGATCTCGGCGGCGGCGGCGTACGTCGCCGATCTCGATGACACGGTGATCTACGAGGGCTGGGTGAGGCGACCGGACGAGAGCGTCGTTCCGCTGGTGTTCTCGCGACACCCGGTCTCGGGCACTCTGGAAGCACCTTTCAACGCCTACGTCGGACGGGGAACGTACGACGTGATCGTCACCGCGCTCGCCGGCCCGCGGACGCACGTCGCGCCCGGCGAGCCGATTTTTCCCGGCCCGGCGGTACCCGATATCCACGTCGAGCCGTTCGCTCGCGCCGCGAGGACGAGCTTCTTTCTCGACGTAAGCACGTTTCCCCCGTGCCGGAGTCCCGATTGCGACGGCGACGGGATCCCGAACGAAACCGAGACCGAGGACGATCGAGACGGCGATGGCCTCCCGAATGATCGCGACGACGACGCCGACGGCGACGACGTTCCCGACGTCCACGAGGGTGACGTCGACTCGGACGGCGACGGCATTCCCGACTACCTCGATCCCGACTCCGACAACGACGGAATCCCCGACGGCGAAGATCCGACGCGCACTCAGCCCGATCGAAAGTTCCGGCGGGCGGATGCGAACACCGACGGATCGCTCAACATCGCGGATCCCATCTTCACCCTGAACGCTCTGTTCCAGGCCGCAGCGCCTCCGCTTCCTTGCGACGACGCCGCGGACGCGAACGACGACGGGAGCATCAACATCGCGGACGCTCTCTATTCGCTCAACTTCCAGTTCGCGAGCGGACCGGCGCCTCCTCCGCCGTACCCGGCGTGCGGTGTCGATCCGACCGCCGACAACCTCCGCTGCGCCTCCTATCCGCCGTGTCGCACGCCGCCGGATCTGCGCCCGCTCCCGGTCGAAGACGACGACATCGCCGGCGCGTACTGCCGCCGAGACGGCCAGGATCTGATCGTCGTCGTCGAGAACGCGGGAGGCACTGACGCGAGATCATCATTCGTCGAGGTCGATTTCGTCGGGACCGGCGTGGTGCAGCGCGTCCCGACCCCTCCGATCGTGAGCGGAACTCGCGTCGACGTTCTCGTCCCGATCCCGCTCGGTTGTCACGATCCCGACTGCGAGTTCCGGATCACCGTCGATGTCGACGACGTCGTCGCAGAATCGGACGAGCTCAACAACCAGGCGAGCGGAATGTGCCGGGGCTGACGGAACCATCTCGGAAAGGACTCGAGACTAGTTCGATTCGCGCTGCGCGATTCAATCCGCTGCGGCCTCGACCTTCCCGAAGAACTCCTCTTCCGAAAGAAGCCCGACGTCGAGGTCGCGCGCCTTCTTGGCTTTCGAGGTCGTCGAGTTCTGATCGACTAGAACGAGGTACGTGAGGCCGCGGCTCACGCTCGCCGCCGCCGTGCCCCCGAGCTGCTTGACGAGGTCCTGCATCTCTTTTCGCGTGTAGCGCTTGCCGGTCTCCGGGTTCTCGCGCTGGATCGCGCCCGTGAAGCAGAAGCTCATGCCGGCAAACGGTCCGTCGGTCGAGATCGGCGTCGGCTCCCCTTTCTGCGGCTCGACGCCGACCGCGCGCAGGCGCGAGATGCGTTCGGCGCGCCCGGCGAGACCTTCCGCCGCCTTCTCCGCGAGGATCTCCGCGAAGCCCTTCACGGACGCGAGGTCCTCGGGTGAAGCGGCGACCATCTTCGCGAGCGTGTCGTACTCGGCGTCGATCAGCATCTGAGCCCGTTGCCGCGAAAACTCGGGGATGTTGAGCGCGGCGATGAAGCGCGCGAGCGGCGGCTTCCGCGTCGCTTGAATGTTGCTCACGAACTTCGCGGCGAGAGTCTCCCCCATGCGCTCGAGCGGTGTGAGGTCTTCGGCGCGAAGGCGGTAGAGATCGGCCGGTTCCGTGACGAGCCCCCGCTCAATGAGGATCTGCACCCACTTTTCGCCGAGGGCGTCGATCTCGAGCTCCTGGATCCACTTGAAGATGTCGCCGTAAGCCTTTCCCGAGCACTCGGCATTCGGACAGATGAGATGCTTGCCGACGAACTCGAGCTCTGCGCGGCAGGTCGGACACTTCTTCGGGATCTTCGGTCGCTTCGTCCCCTGCGATCGCACGACGCGCATCACCTTCGGGATCACGTCGCCCTTTCGCTCGACGAGGACGACGTCGCCGAGACGAACGTCGAGCCCGCGGACGTAGTCGGCGTTGTGTAGCGATGCGTTCGAGACGGTGACGCCGGCGATCTCGACGGGCTCCAGCCGCGCGACCGGCGTCACTCGCGCCGTGAGTCCGAGTGACCAATCGACCTCGCGGAGGATCGTCTCGCGTCCCTCGGACGGGAACTTGTACGCCATCGCGAAGCGGGGGCGATTTCCCCGCGAGCCGAGCTCGCGCTGCTTCGCGAGCTCGTTCTCGCGCACGACGAGGCCGTCGATCTCGTAGTCGAGCTTGAACCTCTCGCCAGCGCGCCCCTCCTCGCCTTGGTACCGCGTGTAGATGGAGCGAATCTCGTCGACTTCGCAGTCGACATATGTCTTCGCGAGCGAAAACCCGAGCTCCTTTTCGAGGTAGTGCATCTTTTCGCGCTCGGTCGCGAACGGCTGCTCCGCATCACCGGCCTCGCCGATGACGACATCGAAGTACCGCATCTCGAAGTGACGGTTGAGCGAGCGGTCGCCGTGCTTTTTCCGCACGGTTCCGCTCACGGTATTCCGAGGATTGGCGAAATCCCGCCCCACGAAGTGGCGCTCGAAATCGCTGAGGCGAAGGATGACTTCCCCGCGAACGCTTCCCGTGAAGCTCGTGCCGATTCGCGTGCGCACGTTTTTGAAGTAAACGGCGTTGTGCGTGACGACTTCACCGACGATTCCGTCGCCGCGCGTGATCGCGTCGACGAGCTCGCCGTTCTCGTACTCGAGCTCGAGGCTGATGCCGTCGAGCTTTTCCTGGACGAGAAAGAGCGGCCCCATCTTCCCCGTCCACGCGTCGAGCTTGTCCTCCGTGATCTTCTCGAGCGATCCCATCGGGATCTTGTGCGTCTTCCGCGGAAGCCCGGCGCCTTCCGGCGCGGCGCCGATCTCGCCGAGCACCGGACTCTCCGGCGCGAGGTCTCGGAGCTCGTCCTCGAGTCGATCGAACTCGAGGTCGGAGATCTCCGGCGTGCCACCGTAGTAGAGCCCGCGGTGACGCCGGATCTCGGCTTCGAGATGCGCGATGCGATCCGCGTCGCGCCGTTTCGCATTCGTCATGACGCAGCCGAGCCGACCCGCCGGAGCGCGACACGGTTGTCGTGAAACGTCGAGCCACCGCCGAGCTCCGTGAGGCGTGCACTCGCGAGGGTGTTGATACCGCGGCCGCACGGCGAGTGGCTCGGCCACCAGGTGCCTTCCGCGATGACGACCCCGCGCTGCGCTTCCTCCGTCACTTGCGCCCGGAGACGGGCGGTGCCGTGCTCGTTCGAGAGCTCGATCCAGTCGCCGGACCGCGCGCCGTCGGCATCGGCCGGGTGGACGACGCAGCAGGGTTCGACACCTTCGCGCCGTCGCGCGCGCTCTCCCCAGCCGAACGAGCTGTTGAGGAACGCGTGGGCGGGCGGCGTAATCAACCGCAGCGGAAATTCGTCCGGACGTTCGTCGAACGGGTCACCGCGGTAGTCGACGAGTGCGTGCCCCTCGGACTCGAGTTGCTTCGCGTAGAACTCGAGCTTGCCGCTCGGCGTAGGGAACCCGTCTTCGTATCCGCTTCGCCCGCGCGGGATGCTGAGCCGCGTAGTCCTTCCCGCGAGAACATCGTCGACGTCGATTCCGTCGAAGTTCGAATGGGACGTCGCGGCGAACATGGCGCGGACGAACTCTTCCGTCCTCATCCGTGTCCACGCATCCTCGATGCCGAGTTTCTCGGCGAGCGCCTGCGCAACCGCGAGGTTCGAGCGCGCTTCTCCGGGCGGCGGGATCGCGGCCTGCGCATACTGAGTGTAGAGACTACCGTAGCTCTTGTAGAGATCGTCGACCTCGGGGAAGGCCACGGCCGGTAGGACGATGTCGGCGAATCGCGCGGTATCCGTAAGAAAGCGCTCGTGGACGACGGTGAAGAGATCGTCGCGCTCGAGTCCCGCGTGGACGCGGGCTTGGAGCGGCGCCGTTGTCGCCGGGTTCGTGCCGTGAACGTAGAGCGCCCGAATCGGCGGATCGTTCCACTCGGTGAGCGCGATCCCGAGATCGGTCATGTTCATCTCGCGAACGGACTCGGCGCGCCAGTCGGGACGACGAACGGGATCTAGGTTCAGCTTGAACTCGCACCCCGAGTCGTAGAGCACTCCCCCACCGACCTTGCGCACGGCGCCGAGAGCACCGGCGAGGCAGCAGATCGCACGCATCGCAGACGCTCCGTGGGAGCTCCGCCCGAGCCCGATCCCGACCTTGAAGAGCGGCGTCTTCGCGTCGGCGAGTCGGTGGGCGAACGCCTCGATCGTCTCGGCGTCGATTCCCGTGATCGCTGCGACGCGCTCGGGCGAATACTTCGGCAGGATCTCTGCCGCTAAGCGCTCGTAGCCGACGGTCCACTCGGCGATGAACCCGCGGTCGACGCGATCCGACCTCTCGAGGACGTGCATCAGCGACAGCGCGAGCGCAGTATCCGTTCCCGGGCGCACTCGAAGCCACCGATCGGCCATCTTCGCGGTCCGATTGCGGTAAACATCGATCACCCAGAGCGGCGCGCCAGCATCGCGCGCTTCGTTCACGAACGGAACGAGGTGCACCTGCGTCGTCGCGATGTTCGCTCCCCACACGGTGATGAAATCCGAGTGGACGACGTCCTCGAGATCGACTCCGTAGCCGCCGCCGAGCACCGCCTCGTACCCGGCGTCGGCGCCGTAGTAGCAGATGTTCGGACGGATCTCCGTCGCGCCGAGCCAGTGGAAGACCGCGTCGGGAGCGTTGCGGTTCACCGTCCCCATCGTCCCGGCGTAGTAGTAGTTCAGGATCGATTCGCCGCCGTGCTCGCGGCGGGCGGCGCTGAACTCGTTCGCGATCGTATCGAGCGCTTCGTCCCAAGAAATCGGCCGAAACGAACCGGAGCCCTTCGCGCCGTCGCGGCGAAGCGGATGGAGCAAGCGGTCGGGCGAGTTGATCGTCTCCTCGTACGCGCCGACTTTGCCGCAAAGGAAACCGCGCGTGATGGGATGATCGGGGTCGCCCTCGAAGCGGATCGCGCGGCCGTCCCGGATCGTGACGAGCACGGAGCACGCGTCGGGGCAGTCGTGCGAACAGACGGTGCGAACATGAGATTCGGAGTCGGACATCGAGATCTGGCGTCTCCCGTCGAGCGGTCGCCTGCAATCATTTCGCACCGCGAAAGGGCGGTGCTTCGGATCCAGACGAGGACTCATTCTCGCGGTCTCGATCGACCTTTTCAACGGCGGTGAGTGCGCGGTTGACGATGGCG
This sequence comes from Planctomycetota bacterium, assembly GCA_965223845.1. GTDB lineage: Bacteria > Planctomycetota > UBA8108 > UBA8108 > SXIK01 > CBDCXR01. The sequence continues at coordinate 3,959,815 of CBDCXR010000004.1, forward strand.
TGATGCCGCGGACATCATTGCACGCGCGTCGCGATCGATCCGCCGACGCTCACGCCGTCCACCCGAGTTTCACGTCCCATGAGCACGAAAACTTCACCCGCTCTCGAAAGCCGCTTCGCCGATCTCATCGCGACCGAGATCGGCAGCCGCCGCGCGCAGGTCGAGTCCGCCGCGGCGCTTCTCGCTGAGGGCGCGACCGTCCCCTTCATCGCGCGCTACCGAAAGGAAGCGACGGGTGGGCTACTCGACGAGCAGCTCGAGACCCTCGCGAAGCGAAGGGAGTATTTCCTCGAGCTCACGGAACGACGCGACGCCATCCTCGCGAGCATCGAAGAACAAGGGCGCCTGACGGACGAGCTCGCCCAGTCGGTCCGCTCGGCTCTCACGAAGCAGCAACTCGAGGATCTCTACCTTCCCTACAAGCCGAAGCGCCGAACGCGCGCACAGATCGCTCGGGAGCGAGGGCTCGAGCCGCTCGCCGATCGGATCGTCGAGCTCGCGGGGACCGAACGAGCGCCCGCGGAACTCGCCGAGGAGTTCGTTTCATCCGAACGCGACATCGCCGACGCCGACGCCGCGCTCGCGGGTGCCCGAGATATCCTCGCCGAGCGGATCGCCGAGGACGCGACGAACCGAGCCCGTCTCCGCGAACGAATGGAAGAGAGCGGCGCGCTCCGCGTGCGCGTCGTCGACGAGGAGAAGGAAGGGGCGGCCGTCTTTCGCGACTACTTCGACCATACGGAACCCGCCCGCGGACTCCCTTCGCACCGCATGCTCGCGATCGCGCGCGGCGAACGCGAGGGCGTCCTCGTCTCGACACTCGAGCTCGACGACGACGCGGAGATCGCGCAGATCGGGGCGCGCTGGGGCGTTCCGCTGACGACACCGTGCGGCCGCGAAATCGCTGACGCCACTGCGGACGGGTACCGCCGCCTTCTCCGTCCGTCGATCTCGACCGAGGTTCGCCAGTCGGTAAAGGAACGCGCCGAGACGGAAGCGATCGCCGTCTTTCGCGACAATCTCGAGGCTCTCCTTCTGCAGTCCCCGCTCGGCGAGCTTCCCGTGCTCGGGCTCGACCCGGCGTATCGAACGGGTTCCAAGCTCGCGGTCTGCGACCCGACCGGTCGAGTCGTCGCAACGGGAGTCGTCCATCCGGTCGCCCCAAACGCGCGCGAGAAGGAAGCGGCGGCGAAGCTGCTCGATCTCGTGAAGACGCACGCGGTGAAAGCGGTCGCCGTCGGAAACGGCACGGGAAGCCGGGAGACCGAGAGATTCGTGAGGCAGCTCTTCAAGTCGGAGGGGATCGCGGTCACCGTCGTGATCGTTCCAGAGACCGGAGCGTCGGTGTACTCCGCGTCCGAGACGGCACGAGCGGAGCTCCCCGATCTCGATGTCGCGGTGCGCGGAGCCGTCTCGATCGCGCGACGGCTCCAAGATCCGCTCGCCGAGCTCGTCAAGATCGAGCCGCGTTCCCTCGGAGTCGGGCAGTATCAGCACGATGTCGACCAGCGAAAGCTCGCGCGCGAGCTCGACATTGCGGTCGAGAAAGTCGTGAACCGAGTGGGAATCGAGCTCAACAGCGCGTCGGCGTCTCTCCTCCGGCGGACCTCGGGACTCTCCGAGCGAATCGCGAAGTCGATCGTCGCGCACCGCGAGGCGAACGGACCGTTCAAGACTCGGGGAGATCTTCTCGCCGTCGACGGATTCGGACCGAGGACCTTCGAGCTCGCCGCGGGGTTCCTCCGGCTCCGAACCGGGGAGCATCCGCTCGATCGAACCGCGGTTCATCCCGAGCGCTACAAGGTCGTCGAAGGTATGGCGCGCGAGCTCGGCGTCGAGCTCCGGAGTCTCGTCGGCGACGCGAACCAGGTCGCGAGACTCGATTGGAAGCGCTTCGCGAGCGACGAGGAGGGACTCGGAGAGTTCACGCTGGAGGACATCCGCCGTGAGCTCGAGCGACCCGGACGCGATCCGAGACCGGAGTTCGAAGCGCCGGCGTGGCGGGACGACGTCGTCGACATCGAAAGCATCGAAACGGGAATGACGCTCGAAGGACGGGTCTCGAACGTGACGAACTTCGGCGCGTTCGTCGACCTAGGCGTCAAGCGCGACGGCCTCGTCCATCTCTCCGAGCTCTCCCACGAGTGGGTCGACGACCCGCGCGACGTCGTCCGGGTCGGACAAGTCGTCAAGGTGAAGGTGCTCGAAGTCGATCGGGAGCGCGGGCGCGTCGGCTTATCGATGAAGGCGCTCACGCCCGCTTCGGCGGGGAGGGACGGACCGCGAGCGGGTGGCCGCACAAAACGAGATCGGGGGCCGGATCGAGCGGGAAGGGAGAGCTCGACGAAATCGACGTCGGCCAGCCCACGCGCGCGGAGAGAGCAATCGAAGTCTCCGGGAGCATCGCGCGACGACCGGCGAAAGCACGAGCGAAGAAACGAGCGAAGAAACGAGCGAGATGCGGATCCCACTCGCGAGACGACGGTCGACGATTTGCTCGAGAAGTGGGGTCGGCGGCATTGAAGCACACTTCCGAGGCCCTATCCCTCGCCCAGTAGCTGCTGGCGAAAACGCCCCCCGTATTCATAATCGCCCGTTCGTCCTCGTCTCGTGTTCGCGCGGTCCCATCCCTTAGAGATCGAACTTCACCCCCGATGCCAACCCTCGTCATCCTCACCGAAGGTCAGTCGAACCCCATGGCCGCGAAGACCGCGACCGGCGTTCTTCGCTACCGCGGCGAGGACGTCGTCGCTCTTCTCGATTCGACGAATGCCGGGAAGACGTGCGGTGCGGTTCTCGGGGTCGGCGGCGAAACTCCGATCGTCGGCTCGCTCGACGACGTAGAGGCAGACGCGCTCCTCATCGGGATCGCGCCGGCCGGCGGGGCGCTTCCCGAATCCTGGCGCGAGGTGATCCGGACGGCGATCGGCCGCGGGATGGACGTGATCAGCGGACTTCACACGTTCCTTAGCGACGACGACGAGTTCGCCTCGCTCGCCGCGAAACAGGGCGTTCGACTCGACGACGTTCGGCGACCCGATCCCGAGATCAGTGTCGCGCGGGATCTCGTTCGGTCGAGCCGACCTCACCGTGTGCACACGGTCGGTCACGACTGCGGCGTCGGCAAGATGCTGATCGCGATCGAGCTCGATCGGGCGCTCCGAGAAGCGGGGCGCCGGAGCGAGTTCATCGCGACGGGTCAGACCGGCATCATGATCACGGGGAGCGGCGTGCCGATCGACCGGGTCGTCAGCGATTTTGTCGCCGGTGCCATCGAGGCCGAGATTCTCGCGCGGGACGAGGCCGAATTCCTCGTCATCGAAGGTCAGGGCAGCATCTCGCACCCGCTCTACTCGGGCGTCACGCTCGGGCTTCTTCATGGCTGCGCGCCGCAGACGCTCATCCTAGCCTTCGATCCCACGCGAACGACGATCAAGAGTACGACGATGCCCATCCGGCCGCTCGGCGAGCTGATCTCGGTCTATGAAGCCGCCGCCGGGTTCCTCTGTCCTTCGAAAATCGTCGGTCTCGCGGCGAACACCTCGACCCTCGACGCCGACGACGCGCGGCGGACGATGGCGCGCACGGAAGACGAGCTCGGACTTCCGGTCGTCGACGTCATCCGCGACGGGACCGAACGACTTCGCGACGCCGTTCTCGAACGCGATCGCGAGCTTCGGGGTACGGCCGACCAGTAGTAGCGAACGTAGCCCTCTCACACCTCGAGCGGTTTTTCTCTCTCTTCGTGCGCTTCGCGCCGTTCGTGTGAATCTTTTCGTCGGAGCCCGATCGAAGATGCAAATCCGAACGATCACCCACGACCTCGAGCTCGCGCACACGTTCACGATCGCGCGGAGCTCACAGGACGTCTCGCGCGTCGCCGTCGCGACCATCGCCCACGGCGGCGTGAGCGGGCGCGGCGAAGCTTGCCCGAGCGACTTCTACTCCGAAACGGCCGAGACGGTGATCGCGGCGCTCGAACGCCTCTCGCCCTGGATCGAGACCGAGTCTCCCGTCGAGTACACGCATTTCCTCGAGGAAGCGGCGGAGCGCCTCGGCCCCGAACGCGCGGCACTCTCCGCGCTCGATCTCGCCGTCCACGACTGGTTCGGCCGGCGCGTCGAACAGCCTCTCTATCGACTCCTCGGCCTCGACATCGGGCGCATTCCGCGAACGTCGTTCACGATCGGCATCGACGACTTAGACGTGATGGTCGAAAAGCTGCGCGAAGCGAAGGACCACCCGATCATCAAGATCAAGCTGGGAATGCCGAACGACATCGAGCTCGTCCGAACGCTTCGCGCCGAGACGGAGGCGATCTTCCGCGTCGACGCGAACTGCGCGTGGACGCCGCACGAGACGATCGAAAAGTCGACGGAGCTCGCCGCACTCGGCGTCGAGTTCATCGAGCAGCCCCTCCCGCCGGAGGATCTCGACGGGATGGACGAGGTGTTCGCGAAGAGCGCGCTACCCGTGATCGCCGACGAAAACTCCGTCGTTCCTCGGGACGTACCGAGTCTTCGCGGCAAGTTTCACGGAATCAACATCAAGCTCGTCAAGTGCGGCGGGATCAAGCCGGCCCTCGAGATGATCCATATCGCGCGCGCCCTCGATCTCAGGGTGATGATCGGCTGCATGGTCGACAGCTCACTCAGCGCGACCGCGGCCGCGCAGATCGGCGCTCTCGCCGACTACCTCGATCTCGACGGTCCTCTCCTCATCAAGAACGATCCCTACCGCGGGCTCGAATACATCGACGGCCGTCCGATGCCGCTCCACCGACCCGGACTCGGTGTCGAACCGAACCCGCTCGTCTGAACCGCGAACGCACCCGCTACGGAATCGATGGCTCGATGCGCACGACTCGCCGGACGAAGCCCGCGTCGTGCTCGGTGATGAGGAGATTGCCGAATCGATCCGCCGTGACGCTTCGCACCCGGCTGATCTTCTTCCCGGGCGCGTCGAACGCTTCTCCGTCGCCCGAATGCTCGCCGTCGGGCCCGCCGTCGATGAAGAGGTGGATCACGCCCTCGGAATCGACGTACCACACTTGACTCCCCGCCTGCGTCGCGAGGAAGTACCCGGACGACTCCTCGACGAGACCACGCGGGAGCCAAATTCCGCGCACTTCGTCGAGTGCGGTTTCGAGCGCGTTCGCACCGTCGATGCCGTCGCCCGTCGCGCCGTTTCCGGCGATCGCCGTTCGCGTCCCCGCGCCGTCGACGCGGTATACGCGGTGGGCGTTGCGATCGGTCGCGAGCAAATCGCCTGTCGACGGCTCGACGACGAAGTTCCCGAGCTGCGAAAAGCCCGTCGCGAAGGCGACCGCACCGTCGTCGGGCGTCCAGCGTACGATCGCAGTACGCGATGCGACGTACGCCAAGGTCTCATCGTCGCTCACCCAAAGACCGCGCCCGGTCCGCAGTCCGCCCACCGAGAAGAGTGTCGTCATCGTCCCTTCGACCGATACGCGCCGGATCTTCTCGTTGTCCTTGTCGAGAATGTAGAACGTTCCGTCGCCACGCACCCAGAGCCCGTTCGGCTCTGCGAGACGTCGCTCGACCGCGGGGCCGGCCTCGTCGCCATCGTCGCCCGCCTCTCCTGTTCCGGCGACCGTCGTGATGCTGCCGCTCGGGGTGACGCGACGAATCGCGTGAGCGTCTTTATCCGCGATGAAGATGTTGCCCTCGTCATCGCTGAGTGCGATGTGGGGCCGAGAGAGCTCGGCTTCGGTCGCCGCGCCTCCCTCAAAGTCGGACTCCCAGGCGTTCACCGCCCCCGGGTTTTCGCCCTTCCCGGCGATCGTCTCGATCATCCCGAAGCTCGCGCGAATGCGGTCGATCTCTTCGAGCTCGGTCGCGCAGGCATCGAACCGCTCGCACGGTAGAGCTTCGCTCTCCTCGCCGACGCCGCAGTCGGGAAACGGATCGACCGGCGGCGGTCCGTCCCCGAAGAGGTAATTGAGGGTGTAGATGGGGTCGACGATCGTGAGCGAGCCATTGGCGTCGACGTCCGCCGCACGCTCGCAGTCGAGAGGCTCGCCGTCGGCGAAGAGATAGAGGAGAGTCCGGATCGGATCGGTGATCTGAAGCCCGCCGCTCGCGTCCGAATCCCCCCGAATGAACGAAATCGCAGCCGACGCGCTCGGACTCCCGAGGGTGAGGCCAAGGAGAAGAATCGCGAGGAGGCCGCGGGGCGCAGGTCGCCATCGATCATCTCGCCGTCGAATCATGAAACAAGCCTCGTTCGGAGTCGTCGCTTACGCGGGGACGTGCGCTAAATGCGCTTCCGCCCGGTTTGCGGAAGAATCAGTGTGAGAAACTCGCTAGGATAAGGCGCCGCTCGCCGGAAGGCTAACGCGCCAATCGACCGGACGGGACCGACCCGTACTCACGTCACCGGACAAGCCACCAACGAATCGAGAGGAGAGTTGATCGTGTCCGACAACGAACCCCGCCTGATCGGTGCGATCGTTCTCGTTCTCCTGCTCGTCGTCGGAGGCGCCGCCGCGGGATTCTTCTTCTATCTCCGGGCCCACGAACAGGCGGCCTACGAGAAGGAGCTCCTCCGACAAGAGGAGGCGCTTTTCGAGGCCGAGCAACGCGAACTCGCGGAAGAGGAGGCACGCCTCCTCGAGGCAGCGCGGCGGAGCGACGACGCCAACTCGGGCGCGGCGGAGACGACCGAAGCGGTCGGCGTCATCGCGGAAGGCTCGGCGGGGGCCGACTCGTCCGCCGAAGGCGCGACGGACCCAGCCTCGACGGAAGAGGCAGTCGGGCGATAGCTCAAAGCGGAGAGACTACTCGAGCTCGAGCGGCTGCTCGTTCGCCGGATCGGCACCGAACGCTCGGCGAAATCCGCCTGCCGCGCCGCCGACGGTCTTCCCGGGTCCAGAGAGCTTGAGGAAGTACGCACCGCCCTTCGTTTCGATGATCGCCGCGAGGACGCGCGCGTTCGGCACGCGCTTCGTCTGCCCCCGAATCGGGGGGCCGATCGGCATGTTGTAAGTCCCGCGGATGTCCGCGACGACGTAGTTTCCTTGCGCGCACTTTCCCTGTCGGAGCTCGACCTTACGTCCTTCGGGTTCGAACTGTTTGATCCAGCGATCGAGATTCATGGCGACTCCCCCGCCGCCCCCTGCGCCGAAGAAGAAGACGACGAACTCGGCATCGTTCGCGTCCCCGCCCGCTGCAGGTACCGTCGCCTGCGCCTTGCGGAACTGATTGCGCGGCGGAGCGGTCTTCCAGTTCGCCGGCAGCGCCAGACGCAGGTCGCCCGCTTGAATGCTTCTTGCCGCCGCACCGCGGAGCGGAGCCGCGAACACGTTCGTCTCCAAGGAGTAAAGGCTCGTTCGCGCGGTGACGTAGAGCGTTCGTCCCTTCGGTCCGCCGAAGATGCAGTTCGCCGGTTTCTCGGGAATGTCGATCCTTCCGATGAGCTTTCCCGCCGGGTCGAGAACGACGAGCTTCTTGTAGGTCGCGTAGATGTTTCCCGACGCATCCAGCGTCATGCCGTCCGGGCCGCGCCCGTCCTCTTCTTCGTCGCCGGTGAAGAGAAGCGTTCGCTCGCCGAGAACGCCGGGCGACTTGATGGCGTAGCGAAAGAGCTGCCGATGATCGATCTCGGCGACGTAAAGGAAGCGGCCATCATTCGACACGAGGATCCCGTTCGGACGGGTGAGATCAGCGATGACACGCGTGAGCTTCCCCGCGGCATTGATGTAGTAGACCCCCATCACGTCCTGCTGGCGGTCTTCGGGCTTCCCGTAGTGGGGATCGGTGAAGTACAGGCCGCCGTGATCGTCGAGGGCGAGGTCGTTCGGACTGTTGAGCTTCTTCCCGCCGTACTCCTCGGCGAGGACGGTCACCTCGCCTTTCTTGTCGGGATCGAGTTTGACGACGCGGTGCTCGCCTCCCTGACACGCGTAGAGGACGCCGCTCGCGTCGAACGCGAGGCCGTTCGCACGTCCCGACGGCTTCAGAAACTCGCTACTCGTCCCGTCGTGGTTCACGCGCAGGACGCGGCTGTTCGGAATGTCGCTGAAGAGGAGGTAGCCGCGCGGACTGTAGGCCGGCCCTTCCGTGAAACGACAAGCGTCGACGACGCGGCGTACCTGGGCGTCCGGTGAGACGAGATCGGCGAGCGAAGTTTCGAGAGGATGCGGCTCTGCGGAAGCCAGACGAAGCGCGACGAGAACACACGAGGTCGTAACGACGAGCGAAGGCACACGACGCATGGAATCGTCTCCTGGCGACGGGAATCAGCGAACGGGGGAAGGCTCGGTCGCGATCGACCGATCGATCGGCGAGCATTCTACCGCGCGGATCCCGGGATGACCCCGCGCGTTCGCACGTTTCGTCGCGAGCGTCTACAGATCCTTCGAGCGCGGAGGCGGATCGGCCTTCGGCGGTGGCTCGGAATCGGTTTCCGCTTCCGGCGCCGGCTCGGCTGGTGCTTCGTCGACCTCCACGGTCGCGTCGCGCCCCTTCGGGACGACGAGCCGGATGAATTGGAGCAGTGTCTGCTGACTCTTCTCGTCGGTGGTCACCGTAAGCGTTCCGTCCGTTCGAACGGTCTCCATCTCGACGAGCGCGTAGTCCGCGAGGAATCGCTCGAGTCGTTCCGCCTGCTCGACTTCGAGCCGGTAATCCGCTCGCGTCAGGTAGCGAACATTGTGCTCGCGATTTCGCAGCGTACGACAACCGGAGGCTCCGGCCGTGAGGACGACCGCAAGGGCGACGACAGACGCCGCGCGCAGCGGACGGGGGAGGTTCATTCGCGAGAGCATCGAGAGGTCCTTTCACATCGCGGACGCGTCGTGGACGCCGGAGCGCCGTGCGCTTCGACGATCCTCATCGTCCGATCTCGGTTCGGAATCGGGACGTGCGTTCCCACGCAACCGCGTTGAAAGCTCCATGCCACCGCCGCAGTGCGCGACCGACGACTCGATGCCGAGCGAACTTGCGACGCGCCGGGGCCGGTCGAGAAACGCGCCGCGCGAGAGAATGTGCCCCGATCTTGGGCGATGCGGTGCATTTCGTTTCGCTCGCGACCGGGACGCCTCACCGGAGCCCCACCGCGCGGTAGACCCGCGCGAGTGTCGCATCTCCGACGACGCGAGCTCGCTTCGCCCCGTCGTCGAGGATGTCGCGGACGCGATCCGGATCCCGGGCGAGCTCCTCGCGGCGCTCGCGAAACGGGCCGAAGTAGTCGAGGACCTTCGCGAGCAGCTCCTTCTTCGCGTCGCCGTAGCCGTATCCACCCGCTCGGAACCGTTCCGCCATCGCCGCGACGTCACCGGCAGGCGCGACGAGCTGGTAGAGCTGGTAGACGGTATTCGTCTCGGGGTCCTTGGGTTCCTCGACTCCCTTCGAGTCCGTCACGATCTTCATGATCGAGCTCTTCAGCCGTTTCTTCGACGCAAACATCTCGATCGTGTTCCCGTAGCTCTTCGACATCTTCTGCCCGTCCGTCCCGGGAACCGCCTCAGCGCCCTTCTCGACCTCGGCGTCGGGTAGAACGAGCGTCTCTCCGTAGAGATGGTTGAACCGCTGCGCGACATCACGCGTGACTTCGAGGTGCTGCACCTGGTCCTTTCCGACCGGGACGCGCTCCGAGTCGTAGAGGAGGATGTCGGCCGCCATGAGGACCGGGTACGAGAAGAGCCCGTGGCTCGCTTCGATCCCCTTGGCGAGCTTGTCCTTGTAGCTGTGACAGCGCTCGAGGAGCCCCATCGACGTAATCGTAGACAGCACCCACGCGAGCTCGACGACCTGCGGGACGTCCGACTGTCGAAAGAGAACGGCGCGCGACGGATCGAGTCCGGCGGCGAGATAATCGAGCGCTACGTCGTAAACGTTTTCGCGCAGCGTCTCCGCGTCGCGGATCGTCGTGAGCGCGTGGTAGTCCGCGATGAAATAGAAGCACTCGTGCGCGTCCTGGCGTGCGACGTGCTGGCGCATCGCGCCGAAGTAATTCCCGAGGTGGAGGATTCCGGAGGGTTGGATACCCGATAGGTAACGCATGAAACGAAGCGTCTCCCAAAAATCTCGTCCGTCGCTCGATCGACGCGCTCTGATTCCCGATCGAATCGGCGGTTGGCCGGCGCCTCAGGCGTCGCGCTCTTCATCGCCCTCTTCCGCGAGCCAGTCGCGCGGAGAGCGAAGTGCGGCGAGAAGCTCGGCCTCCGGGCCCTCGTCGGGAAACGCGGGATCGTAATCCCAGTGCACCGCGGGTGGAAGAGACATGAGGATCGATTCGATCCGCCCCTTCGAGCGCAATCCGAATACGGTGCCTCGGTCGTAGAGAAGATTGAACTCGACGTACCTCCCGCGGCGGAGAAGCTGAAACTCGCGCTCGGAGTCGTTCCACGGCTCGTTCTTGCGACGCTCGACAATGGGGACGTAGGCGTCGAGAAACGCTCCGCCGAGGTCCTTCCACCACGCCAGCAGTCGCTCTCGTCCAGCCGCATCGTCGGCCGAAAGGTGGTCGAAAAAAATTCCGCCGATCCCCCGGCCTTCGCCCCGGTGCGGGAGGTAGAAGTACTCGTCGCACCACTTCTTGAAGCGCGCGTAGTAGCCGGGATCGTAGCGGTCGCAGACGTCCTTCCACACGCGGTGAAAACCACGGGCGTCCTCGGGAAAGAGAACGTACGGAGTGAGGTCGGCTCCGCCGCCGAACCACCAGCGTTCGCCGCGCTCGAGGTAGCGAAAGTTCGCGTGCACGGTCGGGACTCGAGGATGTCGCGGGTGGAGGACGAGCGAAATCCCGGTCGCGTAGAATGAGCTTCCTTCACCGGCGAGCTGATCGGAGAGCTTCGCGTCGACTTCGCCGTGCACCTCGGAGACGTTCACCCCACCCTTCTCGAACACGCCGCCGTCACGAATCACCCGCGTACGCCCGCCGCCGCCGCCGGGACGCGTCCAGAGGTCCTCCCGAAACGGACACCCATCGAGCGCCGATAGGCGCTCGGTGATGGTGTCCTGAAGCTCGTAGACAAACTGGCGGCAGGTCTCGCGCAAGCTCTCGCCTCCCTACTCCGTGGCGCTCCGAGTCTCGCCCCATCGGCGAAGCCACCGCTCCTCGCACGGTCGACTCGCGCGAAATCTCGAGTCTCGACCGAACGTCCTACACGGGCGACCGAAGTCGGTCGCACCGCTGCAAGACTCTATAAAAAAAGAACTTAAGTCAACTGCTCAACATCTACAAAACGCGTTTGGACCGGAAAATTCCTTGCGAGCTCCGCCCCGACAGCGAGATAATCCCTTTATTCACTGTCGGAAGGCAACTTGACGCCGACCGCGAGTGGACCCCGGCAGTGATGGGAGAGGGCTGTGAAAGCACCGAAATCGGGCCGCCGAAGCGAACCCGAGCGTGGTGCGTGTGGATTCACGGCATGGGAACGCACGGGGAGCACCGATGAAAGCTGACGCCGAAGCGAATCAGGCCTCGACTCCTTCGACTCCGTTCGACGCGGAGAGAACGGCGAAGAGAGCCCGGCAGGCGCTTATTCGTCGCGACTTGTACGCGCTTCTTTTGAGCGACGCCAAAGATCGAGCGAGTGACTATCCGGCCCGGTTTCAGGTCGGTAGCGGCGCCGAATAGGACACACGCCTCCGCGCGGCGGTGGCGACGAGAGCGGGACCGGAACTCGAGGCCAGGGCGCTCGAGGCTCGGAACCGTCACCCTCTCGTGTTCTGCCCGGGAACGGCCGGGTCGACTTGATTTTGGCTCGCGCGCAAGAACGCCGGCGTCGGTCGAGCGGGAGCTACTTCCGCGGTCCGCTTCCTCTCGAAGATTCGAACGACGGCGGCCGCGACCATGACCAGCTTCGAGCACGAATCGCCGCCCGGCGACGCCGCCGCCCGAGGCGAAGGCGCCCTCCCCGCCGGAGGGCCGCGTCCCGGGATCTTCGGTCTCGAGACGGAGTACGCGATCCTCTACGACGGCGACGACGAGCCGCCGTTCGAGACGATCGAAAAAGTCCTCTTCGAGGCACTCCTCAGCGGACGTAAGGCCGCTCAGTCCGGAGGGCTGAAGGGCGGATACTTCCTCGCGAACGGCGGCATGCTCCACCTCGAGGCGTACATCCGCCGCCAGGCCGATACCCGAATACTCGAGCTGGCCACGCCCGAGTGTCGGAGCGCGATGGATCTCACCGTCTACTCGCGCGCATTCGACAACATCCTCGAGGAGACGAGCACGCGATCGCAGGTGGCGCTCGAAGCACTCGGGTACGACGGAAAGATCGTCTTCGCGAAGAACAATATGGATTCGCGCCAGATCGGTTACGGCTGTCACGAAAACTATCTCACCTACTACCGCCCGCCCCCGTCCGCGCTCTGGCTCTTCCTCCTCGCTACGCCGCTCCTTCTCCTCTCCCTGATCCCCATCGTCATCAGCATCGTCTGCGGTCTCCTCCTCGTCTACGTTCCGCTGACGATCGGATTCTTGATCGCGCCGGTCGGACGCTTCTTCCGGTGGCTCTACGAGCGCGCGATCGAGACGCGCCCGTGGATCACCGAGAACGTGCGCGGCGGTCTCATCTTGTTTCTCACCCTCCTGCTTCTCCTCCCGGTGAAACTCTACACGTGGATCCTCCGCCGGGTCGCGTTCGTGCCGCTCCTCGCGGAGCTCACTCCGTTCCTCGTCACGCGACAAGTCTTCGCGGGAACCGGCTACGTCAACTTTCGCGAAGGGGTCTTCGAGCTTTCTCAGCGCCCCTTCCTCACGCGCTCCCTAGCCACGATCACGCTTCTCGGGCGGAAGAAGACAGTGTTCGACTTGAAGGGGTTTCTCTTCGATCCGTGGCAGCTCTTTCGACGAACGAAGAAGCTCACGGTGAGCGTCGGCGATTCGAATCTCTCGGACGTGCCGCTCTTCCTCAAGGTCGGAACGACTGCCCTCCTCGTCGAAATGCTCGAGCGCGGCGAGTCGTTTCGCGACCTGCGCCTCCGACGACCGATCCGAGCGCTGCGCGAAATCTCCCGCGGGGGACCGTGGAAGCAGGTACGCCTCGCCCGCGGCGAGCAGCTCTCGGCGATCGAGCTCCAGCGGGCCTACCTCCGTCGAGCGCAGGCGTTCTTCGCGGATCGAGCCGACGACAAGTCGGGTCACGACGAGATCCTGCGCCTCTGGGAAGAGACGCTCGATCGTCTCGCGGACCGGCCTCAACTGCTCGCCGACACTCTCGATTGGGTGGCGAAGAAATCGCTCCTCGACCAGGCCGTCCTCGCGGTGGGAAACTGGAAGACATTCTTCGCGTGGGGACGAGTCCTGCGCGCCGCCGGGTCGGAGTGCGCCGCGTCCGCGCGAAGCGCGAGCGAGCTTCTTCGGCTCGCGCCGTGGTACCGACGGCGGAGAGCCCGCCGGCTTCTCGACTCGCAAGACCTCGAGCGCGGGGAGTTCACCGCCTACCGCGATCTCTATTTCCAGGCCCAGAACATCGACCTTCGCTTCCACGAGCTCGGCGCGTCCGAAGGCTATCAGCGTCAACTCGAGGACGCGGGCTTGATCGATCGCATGACTGACGACGAGACCGTGCTTCGCGCCGAAGACACTCCCCCGCCCGATACTCGGGCTCGCGTCCGCGGCTACTACATCGCCGAGAGCGCCAAGCCGGAGCACGTCATCGCCTCGTGGAACGAAATCGAGCTCCTCGATCCGCCGCGGCACGTCCCCCTCCCCGATCCGTTCTTTTCCCGCGTGCCGACGGATACTGACGACAGCGACCAGGCCGGCTGAGCGCGCCGGAATCTCGCCGAGTCGCCGGGAGCTCACCGCCGATCACGAACCGAAGAAGAGAAGAAGAGAAGAAGAGTTCTCCATGGGAATGAAGAAGATCCTCGATCCGTACTCGCGCGCGTTCGCGATTCTCTCGCGCCACGCCGAACCGGCGTCTCGCCGGTTCGAGATTCTCACGATCCACAGTGTGCTGGTGGCGAACGAAGCGCGGACCATCGCCGAACGCTATCTCGACCGTCACCCCGATGCGGAGATCGATCTCGATTTCCTGCGCGAGGCGTCGCTCCTTCACGACATCGGCGTCGTGCGGTGTCACGCACCCGAGATCGGCTGCCAAGGGACGGAGCCCTACATTCGGCACGGCGTCGAGGGACGTCGCATTCTCGAGGCCGAAGGGCTGCCGCGACACGCCCTCATTTGCGAGCGGCACACTGGAAGCGGGATTTCGGCCGCCGACGTGGTCGAGCAGGAACTCCCCCTCGAGCCGAAGGACTACCTTCCGCTCTCCCTCGAAGAGAAGATCATCTGCGTCGCGGACAAGTTTTACGGCAAGAAGCCGAACCGCCTCTGGCAGCGAAAGCCGCTCGAGAAAATCGAGGCGCAAATCTCATCGAAGGGCGACGGCCCGCGAATGCGCTGGGCGGAGCTTCGCGCGATGTTCCTGGACGGCATCAAGAGCGATGCCGCAGCGCCGTCGACGCCCTAAGCGCGCGACGATCAGATCGACACTCGCTCGGCTCGAGGCCGGTAGCCGGAAGGCGTCTCCTCACTCCGGCTCGGGCGGGTCTCCTCGGGGCTCCTCGACGCGATCGAGCGCAACTCGCTTCACGTGCCACCGCGTCGAGCCGAAGCGGTCCGTCTCGCCGACGAACGGGACGTGCACCGCGAGTGCGCGGGATTCGATCAGCCATCCCGATGGCAGTTCGAACGAGAGCGACTCTTCCGCCGCCCAGCCGTCCGGCCGCCGCCAAAGTTCGCCCCGAGCTATGACCTGAGTGACGCCGTCGACCTTCCGCGCCTTCTCGATCTTGTAGCGAATTCCGCGCAGATCGACCGTTCCATCGCGGCGCGGTCGCTCGAGTCCGGGGGTGACGATCCGCTCGACCGCTCCGCGAAGAAGCCATTCCACCTCCGGGAAGATCGCGAGCGGGAATGCCGCCGGGAGCCTCTCCTCGAGCGTGCGACGAAACCTCGGCAGCTCGGCCTGCAATCCGCGCGAGGAAAAGCGCACCTCGATGTCCTCGCCGACGAGAAACGGGAGGCTCGCCGCGACGAGCTGCGATTCGATCATACTCCGCGCGTGGGATGAGACGAGCGGGAGGCGCCACGCGCCGGCGAGGCGGGCGACGATGTTGGTCGCTGTCCGCCGGAGCTCGGGTGTGCGCGGATCGAGGGCCCACTCGCGGTCTCGATTCGCATCGTCGACGTAGCGCGACTGAAATCGCAGGATCCGCACCCGCGGTCGGCGCGCGTCCGCAAGATCGAGCTCGAGGACGAGCCCGACCTGCACCGGATCCCCCGCCACGCCTGCGCCCTGGGCGCGATCGAGCGCGTCGCTAAGCGGATCGTCCTGCGGAATCCTCGTTCGCGTTCGGCGGACGAACCGGCGCCGCGCGGGCGGATGGACCCAGCCCCGCGAAAATCGGACCTCGAAGCTCGCACGCTCCGCCCCGCGCGCGAGATCGATGCCGGCCGCTGGCGAGGGGCCGTCGCGCGACTGGTCGGCGGGCGCGTCGCCGTCGCCCGCCGGTGGTCCTTTCGGTTCCCGAGGACCCTCCTCCGGCGGCGGATCCTCTCCGCGCTCGATCTCTCCGCCGGACAGGCGCACCTGTCCGAATAGGGAGAAAAGGAGCGCCGCGGTGACGGCCATCTGCCAGGTGATGGCCGAACCGAACTCTACGCGTCTCCGTCTCGCGATCGGTTCGCTCATCGTCGCAATCCTCCACCGGACGGCGCTCTCGAATCCGCTCGATCGCGGAACCGGCGATCGACGTCCGAAGCGCGCCCCTATCTTCGGACCGTCGGAGGAGGAGTTCAACCAACGCCGGGCGAGCAACGAGAAAGAATCCGGAACGAATCACCCGGATCGAGCGAAATCCGCACCCGCCCCGCGCACGGACACGAGTCGTAGAATCGACGAATGCGATCCGGACATCGATCAGAACCGCGCGCGCTGAGCCGCGCAGGCCGTAGATTGTTCTGGGATCCGCACCGAGCATTTCGGATGATGGCGGCGCCCGAAGGCGACTCGCGGGCGCGCGAAGTCGCAATCGAGAGCAGTGCTTCCATCGGTTGCCTGGCGCAGCGCGAGAGAACGTTTCGCTCTGCGCTTTTTTGCGACGCCGGGGTTGTTGCCGGTTCGAACTTCGATCCCTCGCACCCGCTAGTTCGTTTCCTCCTTCGCCTTCGCTGTCGGTCTCCCTCGTAGGGTGCTCATGATCGATCCTCTCTCGCACCGGGGCTCGCGAGCCTGCCCGTACCTTCCCGATCTGACCTTGGCAGTCCGCTTCACCGTCGCGATCGTCGCGACCGCGGCCAGCGTCGTACCGGTCGCATCGGCGGACACCGCACGAGACGTTCCCGTTCCCCGGGCCGTACAGCCCGGCGTCGCGATTACGCTCTACGCGCGTGAGCCCGATCTCGCGACTCCCGTCGCTCTCGATGTCGACGACGCCGGTCGCGTCTGGGTCATCGAAAGCAACACGCACTTCCAGCCGCCCGAGTACGAGCGACACCCCACGGACCGCGTCCTCGTGTTCGAAGGAAGAACGGCGGCGGGTCGTTTCGAACGCGTGTCGACGTTCACCGACGGGCTCGAGCAGGCGATGGCCCTCCGCGTGATCGGTCCCGGCGAGATCCTCCTCGCCACCCGGCGCGATGTGATGGTGCTTCGCGACACGGACGAAAACGGCCGCGCCGACAAGCGGACCTACCTCGCTAGACTCGAGACGAAGGAGGTGTATCCGCACAACGGACTCACGGGATTCGCCGTCGACTCGCTCGGATACGTCTACTTCGCGATCGGCGAAAACATGGGAGTGCCGTACCGACTCGTCGGGACGGACGGACGCACGCAGGAGGGAGGACCGGATGGCGGCAGCATCTTCCGCATCCGGCCCGACGGGACCGAGCTCGAGCGCTGGGCCGTCGGCTTTTGGAATACGTTTCACCTCGCGTTCGACGATCGCGGACGCCTCTTCGCCGTCGACAACGATCCCGACTCTCGACCGCCGTGCCGCCTCCTCCACATCGTTCGCGGCGGCGACTACGGCTATCGGCGCTGGCTCGGACGAAAGGGCCTCCACCCGTTCACTTCCTGGAACGGCGGCCTTCCGGGGACCCTCCCGATGGTCGCCGGAACCGGCGAGGCTCCGTCGGGGATCGTCACGTACTCGCACACCGCGCTCCCGAGCGAGCTCTACGGTCAGCTCCTCGTCACGTCGTGGGGCGACTATCGTCTCGAAAGCTACCGGCTCGAGCCGGAAGGCGCTTCGTTTCGCGCGCGTCGATCGATCGTCGTCGAGGGCGACGATCGGTTTCGTCCGGTCGGGATCGCGGTCGCGCCCGACGGAGCGGTGTTCATCTCCGACTGGGTCTCGAAGGACTACCACGTTCACGCAAAGGGTCGCATCTGGCGCGTCGCCGCGGCATCGGAGACGGCGACGACGAAGGACGACGGAACCGCCGAGGGAGGATCGCTCGACGTCGACGATGCGCGAATCGCCTTCGCAAGCGAGGTGCGGCGGACGCGTGCGGAGGCGGTGCGCGCCGTCGCGCGCGAAGACGGCGGTTCGGCGATCGCGGACACGATCTTTCGCCGCGCGGTCGACTCTCCGGGTGCTCGCTACCACGCGGCCGAAGTGTTCGCGAAGCGCGGAGACTGGACCCTCGACCGGCTGACGCGCGGGCTCACCGACGCGGATCCCGACATCCGCGCGGCGACGATTCGGCTCGCGAGCTCGACCTTCGTCGTACCGCTTCCGCGCCTGTTCGCGGCGCTCACCGACGCGTCGCCGCGGGTTCAGCTCGACGCCCTTCTCGTTCTTGCGCACCACCGCTCGCTCGCCCCGAGCCATCCGTCCGCGGCGGACGCGCTCGCACGCGTCCGTCCGTTCCTTGCGAGCGCGGACCCGTTTCTCCGCTCCGCCGCGGCCGATGTGCTCCTGCGGCTACTCGATCCCGACGCGCTCGTGCAGTCGGCGTCCGGAGCACCGCTCGAAGAACTGGACGCATGGATCGGCGCGCTCCGGCGTTCCAAGGCGGAATCGGCGCGAACGGTTCTTCCCGGACTCCTCGAGCACGAGTCGCCCGCGATTCGGCGCGCCGCGATCCAGTGGGTCGGTGAAGAAAAACTGGAGTCGTTCGCCGCGGCACTCGACCGGGCGGTCCGGCGGAGACCGCTGACGCGCGAGGTGGTCGACGCGTACCTCGCCGCGAAGACTCTCCTCGCCGGCGACTCGCCCGAGCGACACGATCAGGACGGGCGCGACGCGATGCTCGCCGCCCTTCTCCTCGATTCGAACCAACCTTCCGAGCTTCGGGAGGTCGCGGTTCGATGCCTGTCGCCCGCGAGCGGCGTGATCTACAGCAAGAGGCTCGCCGAGCTTCTTCGCGGTGACGGTGTTTCGGAATCGCTCCGGCTCGAGATCGTCCGCGCGCTCGCGACGCGCGGGGACTCGAAGTCCGTCCTCGTCGCCATCGCCGGAGACGCGGACGCCGGCATCGCCGAACGCCGCGCCGCGGTCGTCGGCCTCGCGGCGTTCCTGCCGGACGTCGACTCGGAGCTCGACCGACTCCGCATGGACGCTCCCGATCGACTTCGAACCGAGATCGACCGGGCGCGCCGATTCGCGCGCGCGCCCGCGACGAACGAGAGCTCAGCCGAGCGCCGCGCCGGGGCTCTCTCCGGCGGGAACGCGGCCGAGGGAAGATTCCTTTTCGACTACCCGATCGGACCGCGCTGCGCGTCGTGTCACACGATCGCCGGGCGCGGAGGATCAGCGGGTCCCGATCTCACGACGATCGGGACGCGTCCGCGCGAGACCATCGTCGACAGCGTTCTAGAGCCCGCAAAGGACGTCGCGCCACAGTTCGCTCCGTGGGTCTTCGTTACGCCGTCGGGAACGAAGAGCGGAACCGTGCTCGGCGAAGGAGTCGACGGAACCATCCTCCTCGGCCAGGCGAACGGTGAAGTCGAGCGCATCGGGAGGGAGGAGATCCTCGAGCGCCACGCGGGCGAGGGCTCCGTGATGCCCGCAGATCTCACCGCGCTGCTCACGGACGAAGAACTGCGCGACTTGATCGCATATCTCGTCGCGCAACGCTGAGCGGCACGGAGCGAATCGAAGCGACGAACGCGGGGTTCAACGCCGATCCACGGCGCCGTCAGGCTTCCTCCCCGCCCGCTCCCTCCGCCCGCCGACGGAGAGCCGCCTGCACGTCGTCGTCCGTCTCGGCCCAGCGAAAGACGAGCCCGCGGAGACTCTCCGCCGAGGGCGGCGATTGAAACCAGCTCACGACGAAGTTGACCGCCACCGTCACGAGGAACGAGATGCCCGCGATCGCGAAGAACGGTTCGTCGGCGTGGAAGAAACGGCTGTCCACGGCCAGCTTGTGGTGCACCGTGAGTCCGAGTGAAACGCTGAGACCGGCCACGAGCGCCGCGAGACCGCCCCGTCCCGTTACGCGCCGTGAGAACATCCCGGGGAGGAGGAGGCCGAGGCTCGGCCCCTGAACGATCGAGAGCAAGCTCTGGAGTGCGGCGTAGACGCCGGCGAACAACTCGGTCAGAGGAGCGGTCGCGACCGCGAGAACGAGGATTCCGAGAGTGACCATTCTCCCCGTGACGAGCAGCGAGCGGTCGTCTCCGCGGATCTTGCCGAACCCGACGAGAAAATCGCGCGTGAACAGCGTCGCGGATGAATTGAGGGCGCTGTCGACACTCGACATGAGCCCGGCGAGAAACGCGGCGACCACGACGCCGCGAACTCCGACCGGGAGGAGATCTGCAACGAGGCGCGCGAATACGGCATCGGCCTCGCCATCGGCAACGTCCGTGTAGAGCGCGGCGGCGATGAGACCCGGCCCGACGACGACGAAGGGAACCAGAAACTTGAAGAAGCAGCCGAAGAGCGCGCCCGCTTTCGCGTTCCATTCGTCCTTGGCGCCGAGAGTACGCTGGACGATCGCTTGATTGGCGATGAAGTACGCCGGTGCGAGCACGAACGTGAGTCCGAAGAGGATCGACGGCCACGCGTACCCGCTCCCCGAATCGGGCGAGAGGTAGAGCGTGAAGTGATTCGCGAATTCGGGCCCGCGCGACGTGACTCCCTCGTAGAGAGCCGTAAAGGCATCTGTCCCCGCTCGCTCGGCGAGCTCCGAGAGACCCAGCCAGACGACGAGCGCGCCGCCGAGAAGCATGAGCGTCACCTGAATCGCGTCGCTGTAGACCACGGCGGCGAGCCCGCCGGTGATCGTGTAGCCACCCGTGAGCGCGGCCGCGAGAAGGATGACGTTCCACCGGCCGATTCCCGCGAGCTCGTCGACGATGATCCCTGTCGACCAAAGCATGACGCCGAGATTCGTCGCGAGGTACACCGTCCAGACCAGCGTCTGAATCGCGCGGACCGTCTGACCGTAGCGGAGACCGAGGAACTCGGGGACGGAGTACACGCCCGCCCGCCAGTAGTACGGAACGAAGACGAACCCCGCGAGGATCAGGGCCGGCATGCTGCCGATCCAGTCCATGTTCGCCATCACGAGCCCGTTCTCGTAGGTCGCGCCGACGAGCCCGACGAAATCGCTCGCGCCGATATCGCTCCCGACGATCGAGAGTCCAATCGCCCAAAACGGAAGCGACCGGCCCCCGAGGAAGAGATCGCGCTGACTCTTCACGCGTCGGCCGAGCCAGACCCCGAGTACGACGATCCCGAAGAAGTAGGCGACGACGATGAGCCAGTCGATCGGAGAGAGATTCATGACGCATCTCCGCTCGACGGTGCGGCGAAGTACTTATCGACCAAGTCGCGCGGTGGCCGCGGACCGGCGAGACTGCCGTACGCGCTCCCTAGGGCCGAGGCGAGAATCCCCCACACGAGCGGCTCGAAGTTGAGCAGGCGATACGGACTCGTTCCACCGGCTTCGCCGCCGACTCCCGACCACCCGAGGACGTAGAGGAC
The DNA here is from genome assembly GCA_965223845.1 of Planctomycetota bacterium. GTDB lineage: Bacteria > Planctomycetota > UBA8108 > UBA8108 > SXIK01 > CBDCXR01. Next base: position 3,980,736 of record CBDCXR010000004.1, read on the forward strand.
GGAGCACGCGAGGAACCCGCCGAGCATCCCCGCGTAGACTCCGTAAGCGGTCATTCGCTTCCAGTAGAGGGAGAAGAACATCGGCGCGAGAAACGTGCTGCTCAGCCCCGCTCCCGTCAGGACGATGATGTTCTGCAGATACTCCGGTGGATTGAGCGCACCGAACATCGCGACGAGGCCGACGACGAGTGTCGCGAGGTAGCTGAGTCGTCGAATGGTGGTCGCCGACGCGTTTGGCCGGATCGATCGCTGGTAGATGTCCCGCACGACACCCGACGAGATCGCGAGAAGAAAGCTGTCGACGGTCGACATGACCGCCGCGAACGGCGCCGCGAGGATGATCCCCGCGATCCATCCCGGCGCCATGGCGAGCACCATCCGCGGCATGGCGGAGTCCGGATCGTCGAGGGGCGGCAGGACGTAGCGTGCGCACACGAAGATCACAACGAGCGGAACGTAGATCAGCGTGTAGTAGAGCGACACGCAGAAGATGGAGCGCCGGAGCACGCTCGAGCTCGAGAACGCCATGAGGCGAACCATCGTTGTCGGCTGTCCCGTCCCCGAGAGCGCCCACATCGCAAAGAACGAGAATGCTAACGAAAGCGGGAGGAATCCCAGCTCGGACGAGGCGCTGTAGCCGGGCGCGCTCACGAGATTGTGCTTCGGGTCGTGCGTCGCACGGCTCACGCGCACCGCGGCGATGCGCGCACGTTCGCCGCTCTCTTCCGCCGGCGGGGCGAAGAAGGATGAAAACTCCGCGGCGGACAGATCGCTCGGAAGCTCGCCGCCGGTGAGGACTCGCGTCGCGACCCGGAGGCTCCCGCCCTCGTCGAGGGTTCGCCCGCGCTCGGTAGAAAGCTCCCATTCGGCGCCGGCGAGCGACATCGCGACAGTCGCTCGCGCCGGAATCCGGACGGATGATGCCGACGAACTCTCGACGTCGAGAGTCACGAGCCGCACTTCCGCGAGACCGCGCGTCGCCGTCTCGAGCCCTCCGGGAATCTTCGCGAGAGTGAATCCGAGAAGGAGAAGAACGCCGAAGAACATCACGATGCCCTGGAGGACGTCCGTCCACACGACCGCGCGAAAGCCCCCGTACATCGTGTAGGCGATCACCGCCGCGCCGAAGATGACGAGCGCAGCGCAGTAGCTCGCCGTGGGCTGCGAGGCGGAGAGAAAGGAAAACGTTTCGGGCATCCAGGCGACGAGCGGCTCGATGCTCGTCAAGATCGGCGATCCATCGAGCAGGCGCTCGATGATCTTCGCCCCGGCCTTGAACTGCGCGCACAGATTGAACACGAGGAAGACGACGAGGAGAACGCTCGCGAGCACGCCGACTCCATCGCTCCGGAAGCGATCGCGGAACACATCCGGGATCGTGATCGCACCGCTCTTTCGCGCGACCTGATTGAGTCGCTTCCCGAGCATGCCGAGCGCGCAGATCGGCACCACCATGTAGCTCGCGATCCAGAGCGCGAGCACCCAGCCGTGCGTGTAGATCAGCGCGGGGAATCCGGTGAAGCTGCCGCCGCTCGCGCTCGTCGCGGCGTAGGTCATCGCGAGCGCCCAAAACCCGAGCCCGCGGCTCCCGAGGAAATACTCCTTGAGGAAGGAGCGACCGCGGAGGAGCCGGTGCGAGAAGAACGCGAGGACGAACACCGCGCCGGTGTAGACGACGAAGCTGACGGCCGCTTCCGACGAGAAGGACGGGGAGGCGTCAGGCATCGACGCTCTCCGCCGGCGGATCGGCGTCGGCATCGACACCGAGCTCATCGTTCTTCACGAACGCGAAAGCGAACCAGCCCGCGACGACGTTTGCGACGCACCACGGCGCGATCACACCCCAGAAGACCCACGCGGGAATTCCCCAGTGGGTCTCGAGTGTACCGGGGTCGACATCGTAGCCGTGCGAGTAGCAGTACCCGAGCGTGTAGATGCCGAAGAGCGCCCAGATGATCAGCGTTGCGATCGCCTCGCGACGGGAGTTGCGAAATACCGGATCGTCGCGCGCGGCGTCGCTCATGAGACATGGTGTACCCGATCCCACGCGGCGCGCCAAGCCGGCGCCCGGCCCAGGCTTCGGCCGAGCAGGCACGGCCGAAGCGGAGAAGTGTCCCAGTCGCGGAGCCTAGAGTTCCGAGAACGAGAGGCGTGCCCCCGAAAGCCATTTTCGCGCGGTCGGCTCAAGTCGGATCCGCCCGCGGCTCGAAGAGGAGAAAAGGGACGTATCCGATCTGGCAACGGGGCCCTGCTTTCGCTCCCGAGCGGGTCGTTCCCTCCGCGCCGAAGCGGTATGCTAACCGTGGCTAGAGACCGCGATCACGCGACTCTCGTTCGCGCGCCGACCTTCCGGGGTCGGGTGCGCGAAGGTTCAGAGCTCGCGCCGCGGTGACTCGTTTCGAGAGACGTTTTCGCGTCTACCGGTGGCGGATCCGAATCGACGACGACCCTGCCCGCGCGGCGAGCTCCTCGCAAGATCGAGACACGGCACAGAGAAGAGGCGATCATGAGCACCGAAGTGACCGAGGCCCCGGCCGAAGAAGAACTCAAAATCGACACCTCCAAAATGTCGGAGGGCAAGCGCCAGGCGCTCGAAGTCACGGAGGCGGCGCGCGAGTCGGAGTGGAAGCATCCGAGCTTCGCCCTCGAGCTGTTTCAGGGGCGATTCCGTCACGATCTCGTCTTTCCGTACCCGCTCCAGGATGCGGACGATGCGGCGAAGGGTGACGAGTACATCGCAGAGCTCCGGCAGATCTGCGCGGACAAAGTCGACGCCGACGAAATCGACGCGACGGGCGAGATTCCGGACGAGGCGATCGAGGCGTTCGCGAAGGCCGGTGCGTTCGGCATCAAGATTCCGACCGAGTACGGCGGACTCGGGATGTCGCAGACGAACTACAGCCGCGCCGCGATGTACGTCGCGAGTCACTGCGGGAATACCGGCGCGCTTCTCTCGGCGCACCAGAGTATCGGAGTGCCCCAGCCGCTCAAGCTTTTCGGCACGGACGACCAGAAGAAACGATTCTTCCCCCGGCTCGCAGCCGGCGAGATCTCGGCCTTCGCGCTCACCGAAGATGACGTCGGATCCGATCCCGCGAAGATGTCGACTCACGCCGTGCTCAGCGAAGACGGCGAGCACTTCATTCTGAACGGCGAAAAGCTCTGGTGTACGAACGGCGTCAAGGCCGGTCTCTTCGTCGTGATGGCGCAGACCCCGCCGAAGATCGTCCGCGGGAAGGAGCGGCGCCAGATCACCGCCTTCATCGTCGAGCGCGACATGCCTGGCGTCGAGATCGTCACGCGTTGCCACTTCATGGGGCTCCGAGCGCTCTACAACGGCGTCATTCGGTTCACCGACGTGAAGGTCCCGAAGGAGAACATCATCCTCGCCGAGGGCAAGGGACTCCGCGTCGCCCTCACGACACTCAACACCGGCCGGCTCACGCTTCCGGCCGCGTGCACGGGTGCGAGCAAGGTTTGCCTTCGCATGGCGAAGGAATTCGCGCGCGACCGTTCGCAGTGGGGAGCCCGCATCGGAAAGCACGAAGCCGTCGCTCAAAAGGTCGCCTACATCGCGTCGCACACGTTCGCACAAGAGGCGATCGCACTCTACAGCTCGGCTCTCGTCGACCGCGGCGGCGCCGACATTCGGCTCGAAGCGGCGATGTGCAAGATGTTCTGCTCCGAAGTGACGTGGAACATCATCAACGAGACGCTTCAGATCCGGAGCGGCCGCGGTTACGAGACGGCGCAATCCCTTCGCGCTCGCGGCGAGGTCGGAGTCCCGATCGAGCGATTCCTCCGCGATTGCCGGATCAATCTCATCTTCGAGGGGACGAGCGAGATCATGCGACTCTTCATCGCACGGGAAGCGCTCGATCCTCACCTCCGGCGGGCCGGCGATCTGCTCAATCCGCGAGCTCCCCTCGGGAAGCGCGCGGCCAGCGGATTCAAGGCGGGTCTCCACTACGCCGGCTGGTATCCGGGCCTGTGGAATCCGATCACTCGCGGCTATCAGATCGAGCGCCCGCTCGCGCGTCACGTCAAGTACGTCGAAAAAGCATCGCGCCGCTTGGCGCGCGCGCTCTTCCACGCGATGAACATCCACCAGGCGGCGCTCGAGCGGAAGCAGGCACTCCTCGGGCGCCTCGTCGAGATCGGCACCGAGCTCTTCGCGATGGCAGCGACCTGCGCGCGAGCCGATGCGCTCGCACAGAAGGATCGCGACGCCCACGCCGGTGTCGTCGAGCTCGCGTCGACGTTCTGCGACTACGCACGCGAACGCGTCGAGCGCAACTTCCGAAACGCCCGCCGCAATCGCGACGTCCCGGCGTACAAGCTCGCGCAGCAGGTGACCGGCGGCACGTACGACTGGCTGGAGGTCGGTGGAGCGGACGTTCCGTTCGAATAACGGTCAGAGTCGATCCGAACCGGGAATCGCTCCGTCGCGGTGGAGTCGCGAGCCGGACCTTCGTCACCGGCCCGGGTGGAGTTGAACCACGCTCGCACTCGACTACAATGCCGGTATGCGCTCCCTCAACCCCAATGAGCCGACCGCGTGACGGATCGAAGTCCGTCGGACGGCTGGAACGTGCGCCGGCCGATCGCCGTTCTCGTATGCCTGGCCGCGGCATCGCTCGCGAACGGAGCGCGCGGCGAGGAGGGTCCGGACTGGCCCGGCCACCTCGGACCGACTCGAAACGGAGTCTACGCGGGCGATGACGTCGCCTCCGCGTGGCCGGAGGCCGGCCCGGCGATCCTTTGGCGAAAAAAGGTCGGCGGCGGCTTCGCTGGTCCGGCGATCGCGAAGGGTCGACTGATCGTCTTTCATCGGATCGGTGCGGCGGAGCGCGTCGAGTGCTTCGACGCAGTGACGGGAGCGCCGCGCTGGGAGCACGAGTCCCCCACCGCGTACCGCGACCAGTTCGGTCACGACGACGGTCCGCGCGCCGTGCCGGCGATCGCCGGAGACACCGTGTACACGTTCGGGGCAGAGGGAGTCCTTCACGCGCTCGCCCTCGACGACGGATCTCCGCGCTGGGTCGTGAAAACGCAGGAGCGATTCGAGGTTCCGAGGAGCTTCTTCGGCGCGGCGTGCTCACCGCTCGTCGAAGGAGACGTCGTCGTCCTCGAGATCGGCGGCAAGGAGGGCGCGGGGCTCGTTGCATTCGATCGCCGGACCGGCGCGACGCGCTGGCAGGCAACCGATCACGGGGCGAGTTACTCCTCGCCCGTCGCCGCGACGATCGCGGAGCGGCGCTGCGTCGTCGCCTTTACCCGCTCCGGACTCGCGATCGTCGACGCAAAGAGCGGAGCGCTGCTCGCCGAGCGCCCGTGGCGGGCGCGCATCCGCGCGTCGGTCAATGCCGCGACCCCGCTCGTCCTCGGTGATCGCATCTTTATCTCGGAGTGCTACGGACCTGGCGCCGGCCTCTTTCGGTTCGACGGAAAGAGACTGCACGAAATCTGGACCCGCGATCGCCTTCTTTCGAACCACTTCGCGTCGAGCGTTCACGTCGACGGGTACCTCTACGGCATCGACGGCCGGCAGGAGTACGGACCCAGCCTTCGCTGCATCAGAGTCGACGATGCGAGCGAGGCGTGGACGGAGCGCGCGTTCGGCACAGGCGCGCTCATCGCGGTCGCGAAGCATGTGCTCTTCGTGTCCGAATCCGGTGAATTGAGCCGCTTCGAGGCGACGGCGAAGGCGTTTCGAAGGAATCAGTCCGCGCGCATTCTCACGACCACCGTGCGCGCTCTCCCGGCGCTTGCGCGCGGGCGTCTCTACGCGCGGGACGAACGCGAGCTCGTCTGCGTCGATCTCCGCCCACCGGACGCGCGGCGGTGAGTGACGCGATTTCGGCGCCGACCGGGCGAGACGGCGACGCCCACGAACGACCGCTTCCCGCCGAGGGGCGGCGCGGCGAGGCGAAGGGCGTGTCCGACGCGCACGGCCGACCTCGCTCGGGAGGTCACCGCGCCGGATGAACAGCAATCACCTGCTCATTTGGATGGTCGGCATCGCGAGCTGCGCGACGTTCATCGCGAGCTACGTGACGCGGCAACGCACCTGGCTCCTGGCGTCCCTCATCATCATCGTCGCGATGACGGGAGCCGTGCTCCTTCTCCCGGACTACGCCGGCTTCGTCGGCACGGGTCTCTGGCTTCTTCTCATCGCGTTTCCGCAGTGGACGCTGAGACGCCTGTCCGTCCAGATGCTCCGGCAAGAGTACTCCCGCGCGCGGCGCACGTCGAAGCGGCTCGAGTACCTTCTTCCGCTCCATCGCTGGGGTGATCAGACCCGGTTCATCGAAGGTCTCGAGCGCGCCCAAGCGGGTGAGCTGGAGAAGGCCGAGTCGATCTTCGAGGATCTCTGCTCCGAGAAGAGCGCACTCAGCGAAACGGCGCGCCTCCAGAGGCTGCGGCTCGCGCACGAATGGTCCGTGATCGCCGAGGAGCTGGAGCGTGGCGATGCGTCGCGCATCGATCTCAACAGCGCCGCTCTCTACCTACGCGCGCTCGGCGAGACGCGGCGCGTCGAGAGTCTCGTCGACGCTTACTCCGTGCTTTGGAGTCGCATCGAGGACGCGTACGTACCGGAAATCCTCCGGCACACCTGCCGGATGATTCTCTTCGCGTTCACGGGGGACACTGCGAGTGTCCGCGCGATCCTCGGCGAATCTCTGCGGCACTATCCACGTGAGATCACGGAGTTTTGGACGGCGACGGCGGAGCACGCCGCGGGTCGCGTCGATTCCGCACGGAGGACGTTCGAGCGACTGGCGACGTCTTCCGATGCGCTCGCCCGATCGGCGGCGCAGTACCGGCTGGAATCGCCGCCGACGAGTCACGTCGACTCGATCCTCGGGGCCGACCAAGTCGGCGTTCTCGAGCGCGTCCGCGCGCGGTTCTCCGAAGAGCAGCGCTACGGCCTTCCTTCGACGCGGGCCAGGCAGCGTGCACGGGGAACGAAGACACTTCTGGTCGCGAACGTCGTCCTCTATGCCCTCGAGATCGCACTCGGCGGCAGCACGGACAACGAGGTGCTCTTTCGACTTGGAGCGCTCCACCCCGAAGCGGTTTTCGACGGCGAATACTGGCGACTCATCAGCGCCGCGTTTCTTCACGCCGGACCTCTCCACATCGTTGGGAACATGCTGGCGCTCTACCTCCTCGGGCCGTTCGTCGAGCTCTCTCTCGGCCGAACGCGCTTCTTCGTCTTTTACTTTGCGACCATTCTCGCCTCGATGGGATTCTGCCTCTGGTACATGCATACCGTGGCCGATTCGCCGAGCTTGCTCGTGGGCGCTTCGGGCGCGATCATGGGCCTCGTCGGTGCGTCGGCCGTTCTGCTTCGCCGCGGGTGGAAGGAAGAGCGCTCGCGCATCGCGCGGCGACGGCTCGTGCTCTTCGCGATCGTCATCGTTCTCCAGCTCACGTTCGACTACGTGACGCCGCAGGTGAGCATCCAGGCCCACGCGAGCGGACTCGTCTTCGGGGTGCTCGCCGCCCTCTTTTTCGTTCGGTTCAGTAGGCGCACGTCCACACCTGACTCTCGCGACTCCGCTCGGTGACATGCGCGGATCGATTCGACTCTGCCGGAGGTCGTCCATGTCCTTGTCCTCTCCGATCTCAAACGCACGTGCGGAACGCGGACTCGCAATCGGTGTCGTTCTTCTGCTCGCGCTCGGCTGCCGCGGCCCGCTCGATCCGGACGGAGCTCCGACCGAGGAGTTTCCGCTCAGCCCCGAGATGCGACAGCTCGCCGCCGATACGGCCGATCCGGACTACCTCGCGGTTCTTCGCGGGATGCATCGAAACGATCTTCGCGAGGAGATCTACCGCGTCGAGATACCGGACAATCCGGTGGAGTTCGCGGCCCGCTACGCGGAGTCGAACCCCCTCGACTCCGATCCGGCCCTCCGCGATGCGTACGAGAGGCGCCGGCGCATCTGCGACGCGTTCGTCGCCCTCGTTCGCGCGGAGGCAGCGCGGCGCGAGCTCGGCGATCTTCTCCCCGAAGACCTCACAATCGCAGCGCCGGGCGCCGTCGACCTGAAGAACGGCACCGAAACTCCCGAACTCGTCGTCGAGACCACTTATCCCGCGGACGGTTACGCGTCGGAGTGGCCGCGGTGGCGCGGTCCGAGCGGACAAGGAAACTTCTCCGACGACGACGTCCCGACCGAGTGGGACGTTCCGTCGGGACGGGGTCTTCTCTGGAAGACTCCGATCCCCGGTGCGGGCAATTCGTCGCCGGTCGTTTGGGGAGATCATGTGTTTCTCACGACGGCATTCGATCGCGGAAACCGGCGGAGCCTCGTCGGAATCGATCGCGCGAGCGGATCGATCCGATTCGTCCGCGACGCGCCGGCGGTTCCTCCGGAGGGACGCGTGATCGCGAAGAGCGGCTACGCCTCTGCGACGCCAGCCGTCGATGGCGAGCGGGTGTACGCGTTTTTCGGGAACACGGGGATCGTGGCGTTCAACTTTGCGGGCGACGTCTTGTGGCGCGCACCGCTCGCTCCGTTCGACGCGATGCACGGAACCGGTGCGTCGCCGGTGCTCTGGCGTGATCTCGTCGTCCTTCTTCAGGAGCAGAGCGGGAAGCCGTCCGTAGCGATCGCCGTCGATCGCGCGACGGGGGAAGAGCGCTGGAGCGTCGAGCGCGGACGCGCGCTCGGCTGGTGCACGCCGCTCGCCGTTCGCGTCGGTGGAGTCGATCAGCTCATCTACGGCACGAAGCGCGCGCTCGTCGGCATCGATCCGTCGAGTGGTGAAGAGCTTTGGCGCTGCGACGGTGCGACCCCCGAAGTGATCCCCACTCCCGTCGCCGGACACGGACTCGTTTTTTCCGCATCGGGAAGGAGTGGGCCGACCCTCGCGGTCCGGCCGACGGGACGCGGCAACGTCACCGCGTCCCACCTCGCGTGGAGCACGCGCCGGGGGAGCCCACACGTCCCCTCGCCGATCCTCGTCGGTGAGCTGCTCTACATGGCGAACGACACGGGAATCCTAACGTGCCTCGAGGCGCGGAGCGGCCGCACGGTGTACCAGCAGCGTCTTCGGGGGCGATTCTCCGCGTCACCGATCGCCAACGGCACTCAGATCTACTTCACAAACGAAGACGGACGAACGTTCGTCGTTCGCGCGGGGCGCGACTTTGAAATCCTCGCCGAGAACGACGCGGGTGAACGTGTGCTCGCGTCGATGGCGGTCCACCGCGGGGAGTTCCTGCAGCGCGGAGCCGAGCACCTGTTTGCGTACGGTCGCGCCGTCGCGGCAGCGCGCTCGAGTGACGGCGGAGACGGGCGCAGTCCAGGTTCGCGAGCCGACGATAGCCCGTTCGGCCTCGCGGCTCTCGAGGCGGGGCCGGAGGGCGCCGATTTCGAGGCGTTCCTCGACTTGGCCTCGCGCGAGAGCGAACGTTTTCGCCGGCGCTTTCTCGCCGACTCGGGAACTCGGGTGCTCGAAACGACCGTCAAGTTCAAGGAATCAGCCGCTCTATGGCTCGCCGATCGACGCGGAGTGGATCGGTTCCTCCTCGACGCCCCCGAGCTCGAGCGCGCCGTTCGCGGCGCCTCCCGCCTCGACGGCGGTGCGGCCTTCGGCGGTTTCGAGGGTCGCTGGTACGGGCGATGGGATCGCTCGAGGGTCGATCACCACTGGGGCCCCGCGATCGATCTCGAGCCGCCGCGGCGCGTCGAGATCGAAGCGGGACCGCCGGTGTGGATCCGCAGCTATCAATACGCGTGGATCGGCGACGGCTACGGGATCAACCTCATCGCCACCTCCGATCTCGAGCGCGCGGACGCGGACTACATCCTCGGCTACGTCGTTCACGTCGCGGACCAAAACCTCGACGAGGTGCGGGCGCGCCGGCCGCACGTCGGGATTGCGACGGGCGCGGGACAGCTCGTCTGGATCACAGCGGGCGAGGTGTTTCTCGAGGAGGCGTTCCGCCGGGAGAGCGGCGCGGATGCCTACGCGATCACCGGCTTCTTCTATCGCGACGACGGTTTGGCGACGAAGATCAAGTCGTGCTTCCAAGCGATCTACACCCGGCAGCCGGACGATCGTCCGGAGTTTTACCACTTCGACGCGGAACCCGAGCTCGCGGTCGAGTGAGGGCGCCGAAGTCTGCGGCGTCGACCCCGCGTCGCGCGAGTCAGATCTCCCGCTACGATGAGGTCGTTTCCGCCTCGACCGGCTCGGCCGGGAGAATCGCAACCGAGCGTTTGCAGCGCACGCAGCGGACCGACGGTAAGTGAAACGTCGGACTCAACTGGAGAGTGCGACCACAGCGGCAACGAAACGACTCCCACGACTCGCCCCGACGCTGATACTGCTGCGGTGATTCGGCCGCCTCCTTCGCGTGCTCGTTCACAGGCGATTCGGTCGACTTCGACTCGTCGGATGGTTCCGCTGCTTCGACCGGAACGGACGACGCGCTCGCGGCGCTCTCGTCGTCCTCCGGGACGTCTTCGCTCGCCGGAACCGAGTTCTCGACGCCGCAGCGAGGACAGGAAATCGTCGGACGGTTCCACTCGGGCGGAAGCTTGATCCGGATGCCGCAAGCGCACGAGAGAATCACGTACTCGGCGATCCGGTCGATGAGGTCCGCCACTTCGCGCGCGCGCTCGATCACCTGCTCCCGCGGCTCCGGGTCCGGACGCGGCAGTCGCGTGGGGAGCGCCGGACACTCGGCTAGACTCTTCGTATCGATCAGATCGCCGGAGCTTTTGCCGCGCACGCTTTGGTACGCGGCCTCGTACTCCCCGTACCCCGCGCCCGTCCCCATCGCGCGCAGAATTCGGATGCGCTCCGACGTCGGAGGATGGGTCGAGAGGAGAGGCGATCCCGGGCGCGTTCCGCGATCGAGCGGATTCACGATGAACAGCGGCGCGACGACCGCACCGACGTCCTTCGCCGCCGACGCCCGGCGCGAAATCTTCTCGAGCGCCCCGGCGAGGCCGGGCGGATAGCGAGTGAAGCGAGCGGCGCACGCGTCGGCGAGATACTCTCGCTCGCGCGAGCAGGCGAAGTAGAAGAGCCGCGCGCAGATGGGCGCGAGTACGGCGGCGACGATCGCCGCAATCATCAACGCGGCCTGCGCCTTGAAGCCGGAGCGAGCGGCCAAGCGGCGCCGTCCTCCGCCGAGGATCGTCGCGCGGAGCAGTACGTCCGATAGCAGCACGATCGCACCGAGCAGCACCGACGCGCGCGTGAGGAAGCGGACGTCCTCGTTCTTGATGTGCGCCATCTCGTGCGCGACGACGCCCTGGAGCTCGTCGCGACTGAGAGTCCGAAGGATTCCCGTCGTGACGGCGATCGACGCGCGGCCAGCGGCACCACCGGCTGCGAACGCGTTCGGGATGTCACTGTCGATCACGAAGATTCGCGGTTGGCTTCCCGCGAGCCCGGCCGCGATCGTCATCTCCTCGACGACGTTCCACAGTCGAGGACTGTCGTCCCGCGAGATCTCGTGCGCGCCCGCAGCGAGAAGAAGCAGTTGATCGCCTTGATACGCGGCGACGCCCTGAAGCACTCCCCAGAGAACGAGCGCGCCGAACGCTCCCCACCAGGCGCCCACTCCGAACACGAGTCCAGCGAGCATCCCGAGGCCGATGAGGATGAACCCCATCGCGCCGACGAGTAGAACCGAGCGCCGCCGGTTTCGGGCGATTGCTTCCCACATGCGAGCGAGTCTCCGATCGCGGCGGCGGAGCGGTGAATCGCGGGTCGGTGCGCGGACGAATCCGCGGACCGCGACCGTGAATCGGTGCGCGCCGCCGCAGCGAGTCCGCGAATCAGAACGCCACTTGCGGCGTCGCGCGTTCCTTCTTGTCTTCGATCTCGAAGAACGATTCGTTCTTGAAGCCGAACATGCCAGCGATGATGTTCGCGGGGATGCTCTCGATCTTCGTGTTGAACGTCATCACGGAGTCGTTGAAGTGCTGGCGCGAGAACGCGAGCTTGTTCTCGGTCGAAGTCAACTCTTCCTGGAGCGAGAGAAAGTTCTGGTTCGCCTGGAGATCCGGGTACTGCTCGACGACCATCATCAGCCGCCCGAGCGCCGAGCTGAGCGCGTTTTCAGCCGCAGCCTGCTGCTCGACTCCCTGCGCCGAGGTCGCTTTCGCCCGCGCTTCGATGACTCCCTCGAGCGTTTCCTTCTCGTGGGCGGCGTACCCCTTCACGGTCTCGACCAGATTCGGGATCAGGTCGTGCCGCCGCTTGAGCTGAACGTCGATCTGCGACCACGCGTTCTTCAATTGGTTGCGGAGGCGAATGATCCCGTTGTAGCTGCCGACGAACCAGAGGCAGATGACTCCGAACAAGCCGGCGAACACGAGAAACGCCAAAAAGAATCCATCCATCGTTCTCTCCTCTTTTCGATTGTTGATTCTCTGAATCTACCGGGGAGGGAGGGCTCACTCAGCGTGTGTGAGCTCGGAGCGGTAGAGGTCGCGAAAGAATTCGCCTACCGCTCGCTCCTCGTCGTCTTCCGCGTTGCGCATGACGGCGAACAGCTCGCCCTGATCGAACCACAGCCCGTCGCCCCGGGGGCAGCGGTCGAGCTCGATCGGGGCGTCGCAGCCGACTTCGATCGGCTCCATGCGCGCCGTGCAGCGCGGGCAGCGACGCCGCCCTCCGCGACGGTGCTTCGCTTCGGCGAGTGCGGAGCGTAAAGCGCCGGGCGCGGCTCCGCTCAACTCACCGATGAGCTCGAGCTCGCCCGAGTCGAGCCACGTACCGCGACAAGACATGCAGTGGTCGATCTCAACCCCGCTCAGCTCAAACGCGACCAGAGGTTCCCCACAGTGCGGACACATAGGCTAGCTCAGCGACTCGGAAGCTCGGCGCGGTGCTCCCGCCCCGGCGAAAGAACGGCGCGCTCGCGAAAGAGCGCGCACATTGTTTTCGTCGGCAGAAGCGAAGCCGATTCCGCAAGCAGCATCCGAGAACCGCGGCTCGCCGACCCTCCAACCCGATAATCCGGCCTGATCGCAGTGACCGCGGGGAGATCAGCCCTGGCGGTAGTTCTTGAGAATGTGCTTCACGAGGCGGCCGTGAGCCGTCTTGAGGTCGACGCCGAGCAGCTTTTGCGTCAGTTCCTCGAGCACCTCGCGGTCCGTGCGCGGCCGCGGTGGCTGCTTCCGCGCCGCGCCGGGGTTCGGGTCGAGGTCCTTCCCGCAGATCTCGTGGAGCGTGCGGAGAAAGGATGCGAGCGAGTTCGACGAGCCCTCGGCGACGAAGAGATCGACCATCGCGTAACAGATCCCGTACCAGCGGGAGAGCGTTTCGTCGGCTTTGGCGAAGCCGCGATAGTTTTTGAGCAGCTTCTCGAACGAGGCGAAGGACTGAATGAGGTGCGTCCCGTTGCGCGCGTTCCGTTCGATTCGCTGGCGTTCGGTCTGCCGGTAGTACTGATAGTGCTCCGTTTGCAGTCGACTCGTGAGATAGCTCGCGATGCCCTCATTCAGCGAATACGGCATCACGCGCGCGAAGTGGATCGCGTTCAGATAGTGAGTGAGCTCGTGGTAGAGAAGCGACCGAATCGCCAGAGTCCGATCCTTGAGCGTGTTCGCGTAAGGAGGGAGGTACCAGGCGACCTTTCCCTTCATCGTGCGCTTCCGAAAGTCCGAGGACTCGATCTCGAAGTGCCCGGCGTACTGGATGAGACCCGTCGCCTTCCGGTAGCGACGCTGGCTGTCGTAGATGTCCATCACCACGGCGTGCTCGGAGTAGAACGCGGGGAGAGCGCGATAGTATTTCCGCAGCTCGGTGAGGACCGCCTCGCCCTGCTTCAGAAACTCGGGGTCGCTCAGCTTCAGCCGTTTTCGAAACGTCGCACGGTCGAGGAGTCGAACGCGCATCTCCGTTCCGACACCGAAGTCGACGAGAAGCTCCTTCGCCTTCACGGCCGCTTTTCCGGCCGGGTACTTCGCAATCAGCGACTGAAGTCGCTCGATTCCCTGATCGTAGCGTTTCGCGTTGAGGAGCTTGACCGCGATCGCGAGCTCGCGCGCGGCTTTCTTCTCCGTCGCCGCGGGTTTCTCCGCGTAGGCAAGCGGCGACCGGGCGCCGGCGGAGCTCGACTCGATGCGCGATCGGACGTCGGGCGCCACCGGGTCGAATCCGCGGCCGAGGATCGCGACGAACACGAGGACGAGGAGAGCGAGGATCGAGAGGCGCGTGGTCATGTTGGATCGCTCCATCGAACGCGATTCGGGACTCCGCTCACTCTACTGGAGACCCCTTTCTCCGTCCGGAGAAAAGCCGGCGGAACGGACTCGGACACCGCCTCGTCGGAGCGAAGCGTGGACGAAGCCCTCGGCGTCTGCGACGATCCCTCGTTCCCGGAAGTTTCGCCCCGCCGCGAATCGACTCAAGAGACGTAGACGCCACCGGATCCCGCATGGAGCTCCGAGAGATCGCTCACCAGATCGTCACGACACCTCGGCTCGCGGCGAAGCTCGAGCCGATCGGGGACGACTGGACGGACGACGACCCCGGTGCGCCCCTCCGAATCGACGCGCCCGCGCGACCGCCCGAGCTCGCGATCGCGGACGCGCGCGAGGCCAAGGTGCCCGCGATCGGAGGGATGCACGACCCCGTCCAGCGAAGCCGAATCGTCCACAGCCTCGCGAATCACGAGCTGCAGGCGACCGAGCTCTTCGCCTGGGCTCTCCTCGCGTTCGCCGACGCTCCGCGCGAGTTTCGGCGCGGACTCGCGCACGTTCTCGCCGACGAGCAGCGGCACACGAAGATGTACCTCGCGCGCCTCGAGAGCTGGAGCGTTCCGTTCGGCTCCTACCCGGTCACCGGATACTTCTGGAATAAGATCCGGTCGCTCGCGACTCCGCTCGAGTTCATCTGTGCGATGTCGCTCACATTTGAGAATGCGAACCTCGATCACACGATCGAGTACGCCGACGCGGCGCGCCGGTGGAGCGACCCGAAAACGGCCGCCGTCATCGATCAGATCCATCGCGACGAGATCGAGCACGTCCGCTTCGGATGGCGGTGGCTTCAGCGCTTCAAGGGCGCGGACGAGGATCCGTGGGACGCGTACCGCCGGAGTGTCACTTGGCCGCTCCGCCCCGCCCTCGCGCGCGGCGAGCGATTCCACCGCGAGGGCCGCGAATCGGCCGAGCTCGATCCCGACTTCATCGAGAAGCTCGCCCGAAGCTCGCGCACGTCCTCCGCCGATTCGGCCGACGCGCCGTGAGCGAGTCCGTCGCGGCCGTGCGGGAGCGAGCGTCGCGCCTTCTCATCGCGAACCTCGGATTCGAGACCGAGCTCGACGGCCGTGCGCTTCCCGATCCCGTAACGCGGACGATCGCCGCTCTGGGGACGCTGCTCCGCGTCGCGGCAGCGGACAACGATCGGCTGTGGCTTCCCGCCGCCGTCGACGCGGCGCGAATCGCAACCGTCGAAGGACTCGCCTCGCCTGCACTCGAAGCGGGACCGATCGGGAACGCGGCGACGCCTCCGCCGGTGGACATCCTCGCCTGGGGCGAGACGGCCGCGACAGAGAAGCTTCGCGGGCGGATCCCGCCGGCGGCAGTGAATCGGCTCTCCGGTGCGGGCGGCGAACTTTGGGCCGCACACTCCTCGTTCGCGGTTGCGAGCGAGCTGCAGCACCGAGCTCGTGCCCTCGAAATCGCGCGGGAGCTCGATCTCGCGCTTCCGGACGCCGCGATCGTCCGCGACCGCGACGAACTCGACGCGAGACTTCGCGCGCCGCCCGCAGATTCGTCCGCGCGTCTCTGCGAGGGCTGGGTTCTCAAGGCGATGCGGAGTGCCGCCGGTCGCGACCGAGTCATCGGATCGGGCGCCACCGTCCGCGCGCAGCCGTTCGAACGCGCGGTCGACCGCCTGTTCGAGCGCTGCGGCCCACTCCTCCTCGAGCCGTGGCTCTCGCGGACGGCGGATTTTGGCGTCGCGGGGGTGATCGATGCGTCCGGCGAGGTCTCGATCCGGAGCGTCCACACCCAGCGCGTCGATGGGCAGGGTCGCATTCGCGCGATCGAAGTGACGGACGACCCGCTCCGTGCTCCC
Source organism: Planctomycetota bacterium (assembly GCA_965223845.1). Taxonomy (GTDB): domain Bacteria; phylum Planctomycetota; class UBA8108; order UBA8108; family SXIK01; genus CBDCXR01. The sequence continues at coordinate 3,996,801 of CBDCXR010000004.1, forward strand.
GGCGCTTCGCCCGACGACTGCGAGCGACTCGTCGGGGCGGCGGCTCGCATCGGGAATCGCGTCGCGCGCGCGGGACATCGCGGCCCGTTCGGCATCGACGCGTGGCGCTACCGTTCCCGAGAGCGCGAGGCGCTCCACGTCTTCGGCGAGCTGAACGTTCGCTGGACGTTCGGACTCGTCGCCCGCCTCGTCGCCGATGCGGTCGCCGTTCGCTTCGGTGACTCCTGGCGCGCGCGCCTCGAGTTTCGCTCCCCCACCGAAACGAACGCGGAGGCGATTCCGCTCCTCCGGCCGAGCCCCGACGACCGTGGAGCGGCTTGGCTCGAAGTCACGCGCGGTCGCTAGGACGAAGGGATTCGATCAGCGGACCTTGAGCATCCGCATGGCCCGTCCCCAACTTCGACGCCACCGCCGGACGTACTCCTCGAATGTCTTCGCGACCCAGCCGCCCTTCTGCCTCTTCACGAGCTTCTGCAGCTCCTTCGCCGCGCGGTCGAGACTGATCCTACGCGTCGCGAGGTCTCGGTAGATCCGGTCGGACTGCTTCCGGCGCCGGACGGCGTCCCCCGCGTCGACGAACGCCTCGATTCCGGAGAATACCTTCTGGAGGAGCGGGTGCGATGTCCAGCTCTCGCTCGAGCCACCCTCGCGGAGCCCTCGCATCGCCGCGTCGAGATTGGAGAGAACCATCGCGAGCCCCGCCTCGAAGCTCTCGCTGCGCCGCGCTTGCTCACTCTTAACCGCCTCGACCGTCGTTCTCACGTGCTTCTCGGAGAGAAAGCCGAATTCCTGGAACGACGTGAGTGTGCTCAGCCCGCGGTCGCGTTCACTGTCGTCTCGGTTGAGAAGTTGCTCGCAGGCGCGGTGACACTTGTCCCACGCTTCCCACCGGTAGACGAAGTCGAGCCCCGTTCCCTTGATGTTCTGCATGCCGAGCACTCGATTCGTGTACCGCGGCGGAGTGTGCTGGGCGATGAGCTTCACGACGTTTTCGCCGGTGATGAAATAGTCGGAGACGACGACAAGCTTGGCCTCGAACCACGCCCAGAGGAGATCCTTGAACTCACGATCGAGCTCGCTTGCGCCTGGCGACGCCCGCCGCACCTTCTGCGAGAACCGCCAGTATTGCTCGAATGCGGCCTTGTCGCGCCGAAGCTGCTCGACGATCGTCTGCGCCTCGTCGCCCGAGAGGAAATCGGTCAGACGGCGCTCGAGGTCGTCCGGGCGTTCGACGTAGCGGCTGAGGTTGCTGATGACATCTTCGGGGACGCCCTCGATCGGGAGCATCGCCCGCAGGCGGTCGACCACGTGCTGAATGCTGAGCGGGACGCGTGCGCTGCGCGCCTTGCTCTCGAGCACCTCGCTCGGAGATTCACCGGCGCTGAAGAGCGTCAGGCCCTGCGAATATTCCTCCCAGCTCTGGGACAAGTAGCCGACGAAGCCGTTGAGATTGCTCCCGATTAGCACGTGACGATCGGCCGAGATGTCTTCGACGAGGATGCGAGCGAACACACGTGAGCGCGGGACTCGGTCCGCACGGTTGTTGACGACCGTCGTCACCCACACGTTCGGCTCTTCGTAGGGGCATTGCGTGTCGAAACCCATCCGAGTCCAGTTGCCGAGACAGCCGTGGCGCTCGTTCGCCGACATTCCGTTCGTGAAGCGCAGATACCGCCCGTCGATCTCGGCGGTCGGATACGTCTTCAGCACGCCCAAATCCGCGACGACGCAGTCGGCCATCGCCTTGAGAGCCACGCTCCGGTCGATGCCGATCTCGGCCGCCATCTTCTGCACGAGCGCGATGTTGTTCGGATGCTCTTCGTACGGAAAACGCTCGAGGATGTCGTCCGTGAGGATACCGGCATCGAGCCAGGTCACGGGCTCCACGGAGGTCTCGAGCTCTCTCGCCGCCTCGGCGAGGATCGGCAGCATCACCTCCTCGGTCGTGATGAGTCGACTCCGCTTCGGGATGAAGTTCGTCATCACGTCGGGAATGTTGTAGCCCGCCGGTCCCTGCAGGTCTTCGTGATCGGGATACGTATTGGTGATCGTCGCGATGTCGTCCTTCACCCAGTCTCGCTGGAGAACGTGGACGTACGATGGCGTGAGCGCCATGCATTCCCAGAGGAAGACGTCGGCACCGACCTTCTCGGCGAACTTGAGCACCGTGCTCTGTTCCCAGATCGTCGCCTTGTCGTAGGGGCGAAAGAGGAAGAGCTCGCGAGTCGATCCAAACGTCGGCGAATAGAGGAACATCGCCTCGCAGCCGGTCGTTTTTGAAACGAAGCCGTAACCGAGTGCGCTGAAGAGCGCCGCCTTCAATCGCTCGGTGCCCGACTTCCCTCGCGTTCCCCAGCCGCCGATCATCAGCGGGATGGAGCACCGCGCTTTTCGAATGGCCCGGTTCGCATAGAGATGGCGCCCGATGAACACACCCGAAACCGCGGCCGTGAAGATCATCAGCTCGAGGAGAGAGTTGTCATAGACCGAAACGAAGTACTGCCGGAGTTGACGCCAGAGATCGCCGATCGGAATCACCGCCACGCTGGGAAAGAACCTGGCGACGGCGGGATCGATCCGCATCGGCTCGCGGCCGGGGGCGTTCGCGTACGGTGTCAGCGTGACGCGGATGCCGCATCTCTCGAGGCTCTTCAGAAACCCTTCCGGCGGTTCCTGACTCCCTTCCTTCCAGTTTCGGAGGCGAGCGTAGCGCTCGTAACGCAGCGACAGGCGAGCCCACGCCGCCCAGCGGTTCCAGATCCACGGAGGCGGCGTGATCTCGGTAATTCCTTCGCTCGTGTAGAGCCGGGACGGGCGCGCGAACAGGCCGCCGCCGATCGTGGAGAGGATCTGATCGAGGAGTGGCAAATACGGTCGATAGCCCCCTTCGCTCGCCATGAAGAGAGGCTCGCCGGGAATCTTCGTCTGCGCGAGCTCCGCGAGGATCGCCGACGGCGCGTGGACGTTGCCGGGAAAGAGGCGGCCGATCGTGTGCGGGTGCGCCTGTCGTTTGTCGGGAGCGGGATTGCGCCATTCGTAGAGGAATCTCCAGGCCCGGAAACCGAACACCGGAACCCGCGTGAGTCGGACCCTCCGCCAATCGCGCGCCGCCGAGATTCCGAAATCCTCGAGCGCGAGCACGGAGAGAGTCCGTCCGATTGCGTCGCCTTCGAACGACGCGAGTGACGTGAGGGGGATCGAGACGCTTTCGCCGCAGCCGATCGAGTCCATCCGCGGCGCGACGACGTTTACGATGGAGCGCGCTTCGGGACTCGAGTAACACCAGACGATCTCTCGCGTCTGCGCGGCCCAGCGCCGAACCGAATACGATTCGGCTTCAAGGTGGAGGCGGTCGAGAACCTGTTCGAAGCGGAGTAGAGTCGCATCGGAGACGACTAGCTCCGACGCCGACTCGTCGCGCACGAGCCCGCCGAGAACGTGCATCGTCGTCCTCAGCACGAACTCACTCGCATCGCTCCGGAGCGACGCGATGAGAACCTCGACCAGTTGTCCGGCCGTCGATGGATCGAGACTGCGCGGTACGGCGAGAAGCGCAGCTGCCCGAACCTGAGGAACGGCGTCGCGGAGCGCGAGCTCCTCGATCCACATCGTCCGCAAGTCGCGGGGAAGCTCGTGGAGATGATCGCAGAATCCCTGTCGGACGTACGGACTCGGATCTCCCTGGATCGCAACGAGCGAGCCCGCGAGCGAGCGGTCGCGCTCGACCGCTCGAGGAAGGAGCGACGCCGCGCAGTGGCGGACGAAGAGATCGTCGCCCTCGGCGGAGTGTTCGAGCCGACGGGTGAGGACTTTTCCGAACGACTGCGGCGAAAGCGTCTCGAGGAGCCGGATCGCCTCGCACTGGATCCAGACGTTGAGCTCGCGCTGCATCGAGCTCCGGTAGATGATCTGTAGCGTCGCTTGATCGAGGGTCCGTCCCTGGTCCGTGCTCTGCGCCGCGCGCACGGCTAGGGCGAGCGCTTTGAAGCACGCGACGACGACTCGCTCCTCACCGTCGTAGTGGAAGAACCGCCTGAAGACCCGTCCGAGGTCGAGACGTTTCCAGAGCGCATCGCGCTCTTCCACCTTCGCCTCGTTTCTCAGTACGGCGCACGCGAGACCACCGAGTCGCCCGAGCGCCACGGCAAGGCGCCGCTCGAGCTCGCCGATGAGAATCTGATAGCGATCCGTCACCGCGTCGCTGTCGAAGTAGCGAGTGAGGGCTCGTCGATCCTCTCGGAGACCCTTCTTCGACTGACCGAGCTCGCGCGCGAATTCGAGGACGTTTCGATTCCTTTCCTCGCCCGAGCTCGCCCGCGCCAGGCGTTTCGTGAACTGCGTGTAGACTCCCCGCAGGCCGGTGATGCGCGAGTGGATGCCGTCGATCTCTTCCTTCAAAAATGCGAGTAGAGCGACCCTCTCTTCCTGTTCGCTCGCGTTCCCCTCGGTGTGCACCGCTACCGCACGGACGTAGTCGTCGGCAAACTCTTCGACGATTCGACCTTCGAGCCTTCGCTCGTAGTCGTTCAAGCCGTCGGCGATGAGGCGGACGATGCGCTCGCGAATCACGGTTGCTCCTCCGAGATTCGATTCGTAAACTCGCTCGGGATCGCGGCCCGGCGCAGCCGGCGGAAGCGCACCTCCGAGAAGTCGCGGTACCCGCGACCCCGTCCGAAGTGGACGACGAAGGCGAGGAATCCCGTACTTCGGTTGTCGGGGAGATCGTGACGGAACGTGAACGCCATCTCCCACCGCGTCGCGTTTCGCGACCAGAGCTCCTGCGTCACTTCCGCGATGAGGGAATGCCGCGAACGGCTCGAGCGCCGGTCATCGTCGGACGGAAAGAAGCTCGCCCGATAGGCGAGAGCGATCTCCCACTGAAAGAGAAGCTGGGCCCAGCCGACTTCTCCCCAGAGGCGATCCGGGGCCACCGGGTTCAGATCTTCGTTCGTCAGGAGGCCGCTGCCCGCCCACCAGCGCGTGTCCACCCACGGTCGGTGGACCACTCGAGCCGCCAGGGACGCGCCGCCGCGGTGGTCGAGCTTGTACGGCGTGAATATGTCCTGATCGACGTCGCCGGGCTCGAAGTCTCGCCGGGAATCGAGGCTGAGGACACGACCGAGAAGCGAAGCTGTGAGGATGGCGTCCGTCAGATCCCCCAGCGGCGCTCGGTGCTCGAGCGACGCGCGGCCTAGAAGGGACCATTCGACATCGCCGCGTGGAGCGACGGCATCTCCGTCCGGCGCCTGCGCGTACACTCGAGCCGATGCGATCGCGCTCAGTGGAAGCGAGTCGAGCGCCCGCTCGAATCGGTGCCAAGCCCCCACTACGGGGCCTCCCTCCTCGCGCACTCGTGCGAGCGCACCGGTCTCGAAGTAGGCCCGCCACCACTCCGAGCGCCAACGGTGGATCGCTCTCAGCTCGAGGAACTGTTCGGCGATGATCCGCTCGTCGCCATCCTCTTCGGACGCCCGCCGCCGACGGAACACGGCCGCGAAGCTTCGCGTGCCGTCCTCCTGGCCGGAGAGCTCGACCCCGTCCTTCGCGACGACCGTCCCGGCTTGCCGCTCGTCATCGATCCGCCACGGAGGTTCCGCTTTCGGCGGTGGCTCCACGTCCGGAGTCAGGATCTCCGGCGGCTCGAGTCTCTCCTCTCTCGGCACGTACTCGAACGCGCGGAAAAGCCCGCGGTCCCGCCCTTCGGACGGGGGAATCTCGAGCTCTTGCCAACCCTCTTCAACGAGATGGTACTCCGAGTGGACTTCGTCGTCCCGGAGCTCGTCGACGCGTACGACAGTCGGGCCTTCGACGGCGACGCGGAGTCGGCGATCGTTCCGCGAGACCTGGTAGATGCGCGACGCCACCGGCGACTCTCCACCGGCGTCGTCGTCCTCCGACACGGTGCCGTCGATGTCTTCAACGGCGACGGAGAGGAATTGATTGGGCGCTCCGTCCACCACGCGGAGTCGCAAGCGATGGAATCCACTCGGCACGATCCAGCTCAGCGCCGCGCGCGGTCGGTCGACGCTGAGATCGATGGTTCGTCGATCCCAGTCGTCGAGCTCGCAGACGACTTCGACCGGCCGGATTGCGCGTGACGTCGCCGATTCGCTCGCGACGTGTACGATCCAGCGACTCGGACGAGGTCGATCGATCACGTGGACGAATTGTTCGCGCCGACCGAGCTGCCGAGCGCTCGTGCCGAGCGGCGACGGACCCGCGAGTGCCTGGCGAACACGCGTGCGCGGGCTCTCCGACTCTGACGGCGACGTTCGGATGCTTCGGAGTCCGGCCCGCGAAACGATGGACGAGACGAGACGCCAGTGGTAGCGCTGTGAGAGGCGTCGCGCGATGCCCGCGACCTCTCGGCGCTCGGGAAACGATCGCAGCGCGATCAGCGCTTTGGCCGCGGCCGTCTTCTCGGCGCGATGGCCGGATTCGACGGCGAGAAGGAGCGCGCGCAAGTAGACCACCGCCGTCTCCGGATCTTCGGGAACGGACAGCTCGGTGATCGACGTGAGGTCGCCGCGCTCGAGCAGCGTCGCGATCAGCGCCCGCCCGGTCGAGCCGGCGTGAGTGCGGGAACCACTCAGGAAGCGATATGACGCGAGATCGAGCTCCCGTGGATCGACGATCGCGGAATCGGCCGGGAGGTCGTCTACCGACGGGGGTCGCTGTCCCACCAAGGACCTCGCTTCGAGTCGGAGCGCGAGACGTGCGAGCAGTGCGGGATCGATCCCGCCCGGCAACTCGCGAATCGTTCCCGCGAGAGAGGCTCGGATCGGGTAGACAGGGATCCGGTACGGAAGCCTCGCCGCCGTAATCGTGTCCCGCTCGAGCTCGAGTCGCGCCGGGTAGCTCGGTCCCATCGCACGCGGCGTGTTGCGATCTCGATCGCGGAGAACGCTGGCAACGACCGCCGGCGACCACCGGGCGAGCAGCCCCTCCCAGAGCGCGGGACGATGCTCGAACGTCCGCACGAGCACGGCGACTCCGCGCGGCTCGACGACCAGCTCGTGCAGTCCGGGACCTAGGTCGAACTCTTCCTCGATCCGGTTGAGCGAGCGGTATCGGCGCCGCTGCATGAGCGATAGGCTCGCGACCACCTCGCTGGAGGTGACAGGCATGGGATGAAGCTCACCGTCGATGCGGACGTCGATCCAAGCTCGGTCGCCGGCGCGGTAGTCGGAGTCGACGAGTGGCCGCAGTCGGAGCCGGACCGTTCTCGGTCCGAGGATCTTCATCCGAACCTGCCCGCCGTCCTCGGCGCCGACGAGCTGGCGACGGGTCTCCGCGCGGGACTCGCGGACCCAATCGGAGAACCCGTAGCGAATAACGCAGTCGTCGAGGGCGACCCAAGTTCTCGGTCCCGGTAGCGATTCGCGCCACCGCTCCCATGCGAAGATCGCTTCGGCTCGCTCGGCGAAGGATCCGCTCCGCAGTCGCTGGGCGATCGCGAGGGCCTCGTCGATTCGCGCGAGGGCCGCGCGACCACGTTCGCCGGCACGCGTGAGCGTCGCGCGCGCGGCGTCGATTTCCCCGCGGTGCGCCGCGCGAACACCCGACCAGTACTCGAGAGCCTCTGAATCGGTGAGACGCTCGAGCAAGCGGTCCATCGTGATCCACCATCGCGCCTTCACGGCGGCGGTGAGTAGCGTCTCCAGCGGGAGCTCCCAGTCCTCGAGGAGAAGCCCCACCGCAAGAGCACTCCGCCACTCGCCGCGTTCGGCGAGCGCGATCACTACGGCGCGAACCGCTGCTCCCGGCGTGTCGTCGACAATCAGGTTCTGCGCCCAAATCCCCGCCGGGATCATCTCTCCGCTCTCCCGGCACCGCTCGGCGAGAAGATCAAACGCGGCACGCCGGAGTGCGGGTTCCTCCGCGCGGAGGAACAGCCTGCGGACCTCGAGGTGGAAGAGGTAGTGCTCGCCGACGCTCCAGAGAGCCCGGCAACGTTCGAGGTGCGCCGCGCGGCGCTGCCGGCGGTCGCCGACGCGCGCGAGCTCGCTCCAAGTCTCGAGCGCGGGGACCCATCGCCCTTCGACCGTCAGCCGACGCGCGCGTTCGAGAAGTTCGTCCGCGTACTCCGCGTCGAGTGCGTCCGGACGCCGAATCTCGATCGACGCGCCGCTACCTGCTGATCTCTCGAGGGCCTCAAGTCCTCGCTCCAGCCAGCGGAACACTCCGGACCACTGCGCGACCAGCCGTCTCCGCGTCTCCGAGATCCAAGCGCGCTCTCGACGCCATCGCCGGTATGAATTCGCGAACAACTCCGCCGGTGATCCGTCATCGAGCGCGTCGAGAGCAGCGAGGTACTCGCGCTCCGTCATTCGGTACGGTTCAGAGTCCAGATAGTCGAGAGCGACATGGATCGGCTCTCCTCCTCCGTCCGCCCAGAGGCCGATCTCCTCGACACCGCGGGGGAGATCGATCACCGCGCTCGCCGCCGGAACGATCTCCCGCGGCGTCGCGCGTCCGCTGAGATGGCGGAGAAGCTCGTACTCATCGTTCCGACCCGTCGTCGCCCAAACGACCGAGCGGGCGATCTCGAGGTCCGCGGGGACGACTCGCTCGGCGAGCTCGGATGGGAGCGAGCTGAGCGTGAGCTCGCGCTCGCCGCGGTTGCCTAGCCGAAGCCAGATCTTGCGTTCGGAGTCATCGTGTTGGCGCAACACGACAAGACGGAGCCTCGACGGAGCTCCTCGCTCTGGCAGACGGAACCGAAGCTCGTGATCTCGGTTCGACGGCAGCGCTGCAAACGTACCGAACGGGACGGGTGGCGCGAACCGGATCAGATCGCGCTCGCGCACAAAAACGTCCTCGGCCAACGCGTAGGGATCGCGAAATCGGTGAGTCACGCGCGCTCGACGGCGGAGGCTGCTGCCGGACGGAACGGCGACGGGAAGGAGATTCACGTAGCGATCGTGCCGGTTCGACATCACGTTCGCCGCGCGATCATCGACCGGCGCCGCGCCAAGTCGCTTCGCTTCCTCTCTGAGCAGCCACGACGCGACAAGTCCCGCGTCGGGGTGTCCCCGAGCGTACACGGAATCGAAGACCGCGATCGCAGGGGATCGCTCGATCCGTTCGCTCCAGCGATCCGCGTGATCGAACATCCCGAGATCGCTCAGGTGCTGTTCTCCCGCGAGAGCATCGAACACCGTCTGTACGCCACTCGCGGCGTCCGGCGACGGCGGTAGCGGCGGGTGGAGAAGAAAGTCGTCGGCTCGCCACGCGAGCAAACGGCAGAGGAGCGACGACTCCGAGACGATGCGTAGAGAGTGGCGTCCCTCGTCCAGGCGAAACGACACGTAGCGTTCGTAACCGTGACCCCGACGCGTCGCGGACGAGCCGACCCGTGATCGATCGATGGTCGTTTCGATCTGCTTCACCTCCTCGACGCCGTCGACGACGAAGCGGACGCGGTAACCTTCGATCGAGCGAGTCGTCCCGTGTGGATAGAGAAGTCGCGAACCAAACAGGAGATCGACGGGGCCGCGCACGACCACGTCGATCGGGCGCCCCGCGGGCACGCGAGAGTACGCTCTCCCGTAGTGGAATCGACTACGGCGAAGCGTCACCTCGTCGAAACCGGGAAGCGGAACTCGGCGGTGATACTCCGATGCGACCGAGTCTCGATCGATGCGCGCTAGGAATACAGCGAAGCGTGTCTTTCTCCCTTCGTTCCCGCCGACGCGGATGCGAAGGACTTGCGGGACGTTCACCTCGGTGGCGACGAGGAGCGATTCCCCGCCGGGCAGAGCTCGCGCCGGGACGGGGACGAACAGTCCGTCGGGTCCCGATCGCTCGAACGAGAACGATCGCGACAGATCGGCGACCTCGTTTGCGACGACGCGCACGACGGCGTTCTCGCCCACGTGAAGAAGGATCGCGTCTCCGGTCTCGAGCTCCCACTCGTGGCGCGTGGTCGAACCGTTCCACTCGGGGAGCTTCCCCGCGACGAGGAGGGGAGCCCCCTCGATGTTGTCCCACCGGAGACGCGCTCCGGTCGAGTCGAACGTCGACTCCGCGAAGATGACGGGGCGCTCGTCCGAGCTCGTCGCATCTCCGCCCGAAGCCGCCGACATGCAGATCAGGCAGGGGAGCCAGACGAGGTAGGTGGACGCTCGAGGGCGTGTCACGGCGACGAGTCCACGATGCAGGTCCAAAGACGTGTGCGAACTTCATGGCTGCGGTGGAGAGCTCGACGCGCCGCGCGACTCAGTTCTACGTGAAGAAACGTCGCGCCGCGAAACCGACTGAGCAGCTCCGCCTGCGCGTTTTTCGTTCCTCCGAGCTCACGGACGTCGCGCGGATAGAGCGAGACCACCGAGCCGGCGCTCTCGTCCCAGCAGGCGCTGACGCTCAAATGGAACCGCGAGGGCTCGCCGCGTCCGGCACTCAAGATCACGTCGGAGATCGAAGCCTCCGGTGTCGCGCGCTTCGATTTGTCGTAGCCGTGGAACTGGACGACGACTCCGCGCGGGTAGTGCGTCGCAAATGCCCGGGTGTACTCCTGGTAGTAGCTCCGCCGGCGATGGGCGAGGTCGGCATCGTTCCGTGTGCCATCGCCTTCGACCGGTGTCTTTCTCTGAGCGACGTTCCACCCGGCGGAGAGCGCGTTTCCTTCCCGAAAGAACGCGGCGGCGATCTCCCCCGTGTTGCGGTCGTAGAAGGCGTGCGGAGCTTGAAGCAAGACCGCTCGCGCAGATGTACGGCGAAAGACGTAAAAGCCGCGCCCGATGCGTCGCCCGGGTCCTTCCGAGAGAACGAGAAACTCCTCTTTCCCGCGCCGGACTCGACGCAGCTCCAGATGGAGACGCTCGCACGCGGCGATGGTCTCGTTCAGATCTCGTACCTGACGAAGTAGCGCCGAGAAGATCTGACGCGCGGCGACGAGCTCTTCGTCCGTAGGATCCTCGTACGTGAAAGTTCGACTGGATCGCCGTAGAGTCTCGAGCGCATCTTCCGTCGAGTGCGCGCTCGGAGAAGCGAGAACGAGCACACCGGCACACAACGCGGCGCAAAGCACCCAGCCCGTGTTCGTCCGCTTTCGTTCCGCGAGAATCCTCACGCGTCCTCCTCGAGCGGTGCCCTGTCGTCGCTCTCGCCTTCGAGAATCTTCCGCACCTTCGACTCCCGTCGTTCATCCGACTCCGGGACTTGACGGATCATGTGCACGTAGCAGTCGGGGCCGCTCCTATGCGTGAGCTCCAACTCGTAGTCGCCCGGCTCGAAATCCTCGTCGAGCGTGATGACCGCATAGGGCAGACTCTTCAGCGGCGAGACGTCCGGCTCGAGCACGGTGACCGGCGTGCCCTCCACGGTATTGATGTCGAGCTCGTGCCGAGAGAAGGTCCAGCCGCCGCGATCGGCGAGTCCTCGGCTAGCGGGAAGATCGAGGTGTGCGCCGAGAACGAGTCGCTCCGTCGATTCCACGGGAACGTACATGAGGATCTTGACTCGCTCCGCTCCCGCGGTGTGCTTGACAAGACGGAACTTCGCCGGCTCGCCGTCGACCCGATGGATGAGGCGCTTGACCCAAGCCGTCTCATGCGACCCCGCCATGCGACTCCCAAAGCACTGAAGTGCGCGCGGCGATGTCACTCGAATCTCGTGGTGTCCGCTAGCAACGGGCGGCAGAACCCAATCGACGAATCTTCCTCGGAGAACGCCCTCTCGAAGGACGCTCCCGTCGAGAAGGACGCGCACGAACGCGCTTTCGCCGTCGGGCTTGATCCACGTTAGCTTCGGTCGAACGAACGCGTCTCCCGGGTCGCCGGCGATTCGGATGAGATGCGGAACGCCGAGAGTGAGCCGCTGAAATCGTGTCGCCGAAGGACCGTCCGGAAACCCGATCACCGTTTTCGTCAGGATCGGCAGCGTCGTCGTCTCGCTCACGGGCAATTCGGACCGATCCTCCCACTTGAGCTCCGGACGATCGCTCGCCCACCGATTGACGCCGCTCTGGCGCTGAACGAAGAGCTCGCGCCTCTCGCGCACGAGCCGACCTCCGTCGAGCGCGCGGACCACGTGCCAGCTCCGAGCGAGAGCCCCTTCTCCGTCGACGGCGTGTTGGCGTTCGAATGCGTTCGAGTCCTCGGGGATCCGCTGACGACGGGGAAGACCGTGCGCTCGCGTGTAGACGCTGACGAGAACGCCGTCCGACGCCGACCGGATTCGCAACGTCTGCGCTCCGGCGGGTGCCGACACGAAGCGAGACGAGACTTCCGTGACGCGCTCCCCTGTGCGCGCACCGCTGAGCGTTTCGTAGCGTGAGAGCGTTCCGCGGTGGAGGATGGCCCCCTCGGTGAGCACGGCTTCCTCCGCGTCGAGGAACTGGTACATCACCGCGGCCGTCGCCGTGCCTTCGAACGCAACCGAATCTTCGACCCAACGCCGGAGATCGACGCGGTAGGTCGTACCGTGGTTCCAGACCGGGATGACGGCGAGATCGAGAGTTTCGCCTCGCCCCGTGAGGTAAGCCGGCACGAAGACCGGCTCGGGTGTAATCTCGGGAACGACTGGATCGGAGAGGAGCCACGCCCGCACCGCTACCGTCGCCGACGCCTCGATCTCGAGGATTCCTCCCCGGAATTGCTTATCGACGACCGTGCCCTCGGCGCCGACGAGAACGGTCGAGCTGTCCCGCTTCGACCAACCCGAACGCCACAGGAAGTGCACACTCGCGGTCTCCGGATCGGCGTTCGCCGACTCGCCGACCCGATCGATGCGAAACCGGACGTCTCCGCCGTCCCGCGGGATCGGTACGACACCGACGAGACCCGGCGAAACGACGAGGCCGTCCGGAAACACCGTCGTTCGGACCTCGGTCTCGAACTCGTCGCGGCGAAGCGAGTACAGCTTTCTCAAGTGATAGCCCCGCCCCTCGATCCCGAGCGGCGCGAGCGGCGTCCAGCGATTGCGAATGAGCGCGTTCTTCTCGTGCGGGCGAGCGAGGGCCATCGAGTGGACGTGCGCGCGAGCGAGATGGCGCCGGCTCTCGTTGGACATCCGCTGCCATAGAAATCGAAGCTTGTAGTGCGGCGGCCGATCGCGCACGTACACCTTGACGACGACGTCGCGGACATCCTCCCGCCCGGGCGCGGCACGCAATCGGAGCCGCTTAGGCCCCGCCGCAAGGCCGTCGAGCTTGAGAGTGATGGCTCGACTGGAGAGCGGTCGCGACTCGTGGCCGACGAAGTACCGCGCCGACAGCTGTTCCTTCGTGGTCGGGTCGGTGAGCCACTCCTGTCGAGTGCGGAAGTGGTACGTCGAGCGACGGAGACGGCGCTGCTCGTCGTCGACGATCTCGTACTCGACCGCGTACGACACGTTCTGCGTGACGTCGTGGGGACGCGACGGTTCCTCGCACGCGTAGGTCGTGACGAGGACCGATGTGCGGTCGTTCGGGATGTCGAACGTCGTCCAATGGTCGTCGCGGAGGACGTACGTCGTGCTCACTCGCGATCGCCGGACGTTGACGAAGCGCCCCGTCCCGAGGAGGCGCGTGAGGATGTCATCCGGTACGGCCCACCACGCGACGAGCATCACGAGCAAGAGTCGGCACAGCATGGCGCGACGGGACCGTCTAATCCTCATGCGACTCTCCCAGAAAGAGGAAGACGGCGTTCGAGTCGACGAACTGGCGCACACGATTCGCCTCGATCGGAATCGCGGCGCGACTGAAGAACTGGCCGGTCGGGCTGTACGCGAGATTCGTGACGATCGGGAGCAGCTTGCCTCGGTCCTCGACGAGCAGAAACGCTCGCCGCGAGTTCCGGTCGACGATCCGGCGAATCCGGTAGTGGGGCCACAGCTGCTGGATCGCCCGGAGGGCATTGATGTCCTGCGTACTCTGATAGAGACGGAGAAGATTGACGAGGCGGTCGGGGAGGGCGTCGGGCTGCTCGTGAATGTCTTCCACGCGGAGGAGGTCGTGAAGCAGCTCCTCGCGCGTCTCGATCCCGAGCGCGAAACAGTGGGCTGACTGGGAGTTGCCGTCCGCGACCTGTCGATAGCTCAGTCGAACGAAAGGCGAGAGCCAGAGGCCGACGAATTCCTTCCACTGCGTGCTCGAGAGGTACCGCGCCTGCGCGGAAGCTCGAAGCTCGTACCCTTCCGTAGAGGGCTCACCCGCGACGAACTCGACGTGAGTGCGGTCGTTGTAGAGAACGCTGAGGAGCTCGTTCCCGAGCGGACTCACCTGCGATTCATTCGCCGTTCCGTCGGCGAACGCGAGCAGGGCGTCGGCCTGCGGCGAGGGACCGTCGAGGCGAAAACCGAACGCGCGGACCTGCACGACGAGCAGACTCTCCGCGGCCAATTCGCGCAGCGCGACTTGGTGGACGAGGTTGTAGAGGCTCTTCGGGAATCGCGGAGAGTTGACGTTAGACGAGCCATCCGCGTTCGCGTGGGGGTGCGCACCGGCGACGAGTAGCATGCGCGCCTCGAGCTTCTCAAAGAGAGCGACGCCGTATTCGAAGGTATTCCGTTCCGCGAGCGGGTGCGGAATCTCGATGATGAACGGACGCGACGGCCCGAGGCGAAATACGTACGTGCCCCAGTACTTGCGCTCGCTCGCGGCGCTTTTCGCCTCGTCGAGCACGACGTACTCCCGCCCGGAATCGCGATCACGGTAGCGGGCGACGCCGTAGCCGAGCGCAGCAGCCGAAGCGTGCACGGCCCTCAGGTCGTCCTGATCGGCATGGTTCGATGGGGCCGCGTCGACTGGATCCGAACCGTCCGCCGCGTGTCGCGTCGACTCGACGACCTGAACGAGGGGCGCGACCACTTCTTCATCGAAAAAGAGAAGCGCCTCGTCCGGAGGTAGCTGATAGAGCTCGGACCCGGCTCCGGCGATGCTGCCTTTTCGCTCGAGAATCTGCTCGCGGAGAAAGCCGTCGATTCGCTGGTAGCGGTCGGTCGTCTCGAAGCCTTCCAGCCCCAAGCGGAAGCGAGCCAGAAGCCGCTTCTGATCGAGGCGAGACACGAAGAGCTCCGCGAAGCCCGCGGCCGCGTCTCGGCGCACGATGTTGTCTCCCGCGTAGCCCGACCAGACGACGTCGAGATGATCGAGGTGCCCATCGAGTTCGCGGAGCTTCAGATCGCGGGGGATTCGCTTCTTCACCCAGAGGCTAGACACGGCAGTCGCGTCCGGATCGTTCAGCTCTGCCGAGCGAGACCCGCGGACCTGCAGGACGTTTCCACGACCGAGCACGCTCTGAAAGACGCGAAACGAACTGCTCCGGGCACGCATCACATCGTTCGGATGAAGCGTCTCTCCCCTACCGATCGCCGTAGACACGAGCAGGACGCGAGCACCCAGCGCGCGGAAGAGGAATGCTCCGGCTTCGAGCGTCCAGCCCTCGACGAGAGGCCGCGGGACCTGAATCGTGAGCTCGTTCGTCGCGAACAAATCGATCACGAAGATGCCCCAGCCCTGGCCCGCGCCGCGTTCTCGTACGTAGAGATATCGATCCTCGACACGGCGTGTCTCGAACCCGATGCGGTGAAACTGCTCTCGTGTTCGCGCGAGAGCAGAGTCGTCCTCGGATTGGAGCGCGGACCGGAGAAGGTCGACGGCGATCGTCAGCTCACTCGCGGGCGGTGGTCCGGGTCGCGAGCGCGTCTCCGCCGAACGCTGGCGATAGATCACGATCTTGTCGTCGCGGAGACGCTCGACGAGAGTGCTCTTCTCGCTCTCGTCCAGATCGGACCAGGCGTGCACCTCACGACTACTCGAGTACGTCGGAATGAACGTGAGCGCGAAGCCGACGCACCCGGACAGCGCGGCGGCCATGATCGACACCTGCAGTGTCGTCCGGCTGAGACGCGCGGCGATCCCCTTGTCGTGCATCTTCACGGCCATCAGCGTCGGAAGAAGGTAGCCGAAGCCGAAAAGATCGGTCGGCTGGACCGCGAGATCGAGACCGTTCGCGAGGTGTCCGAGCGTGAGTTTGTAGAGAAAGGACAGGTTGAAAAAGAGGAGGAGCTTCCGCGCTCCTTCGATATTCGCTTCCCGGAGAGCCGGCAGTTTGAGGACGAGGATCGCGGCAAAAAGGATCACCCAAGCCTCCGTGAACGACGTCAGAATCTTGATGGGGTCGTACCACTGGAGCGCGAGCAGCGACGGTATCAGAATGCCGTTGAAGTCCCACGCGTAGAGTAGGTTCATCCACGATGCGAGGTAAGCCGCGGTGATGAGGACGATATAGGCCTTGGGGCTCGCGAGGATCGACGCCGAGATGTCCTCGTACATGTACTCGAGGCTCGCGACTCCGAAGTTCGTCACGCGCATGAGCACAAACCGGACGACAACGTAGGTGAGCGCGAGCGTGAAGGCCAAGGGACCGATTCCGCGCCGGAGCCCCGGCTTCCACAGTTGGTTCGCGATGAGGGAGACGACGATGAGTCCGAAGCTGTGGAGGCGATTGACCGCGTCGAATTCGATGCCGAGGTCGTTCGTGACGTAGTCTCCGATTCGAGGGAGGAGATAGCCGTCGAGCCCGACGCGGACGACCGTGCTGCAGAGAACGAGCGCGAAGAACCGATCCCGCCCGAAGAGCGCCGACCACCAGCCGAAGCGCGAGCAGCGTTCGGAGAGAAACCAGACGATCCCGTACGTCAGGATCCCCTCGACGAGCACGACCGCGGCTCCCCACGGCCGCGCGATCATCAGCGGCACCAGGTAGCCGGGGACGACCAGTCCGGAGTACGTCCAACCGAGTCGCAGGTTGAACAGAGAGATGATCCACACGCCGACCCAAACCGTCGTCACGACGGATTCCTTCAGGCTCCCCTCGGGAAAGATCGGCAGCTCCCACATCGCTCAGCTGACTCCGCGCGAGGATGATCGAGCGCTCGCAGCGCCCTCCGCGGTAGCCGCGACCTCCTCGTCGTCGCCGGTGGATCTCTCGCCGGCGGAGCGATCGTCGTTCGCTCTCTCTTCCTGAGAACGGCTCGCGCGCGCCGCCACCGAGCGTTCCGCCACCGCCTGAATCCGCTCGCAGAGCACGGTCAAACTGACCGGTTTGACGACGACTTCCGTCGCGCCGACGAGAAGCGCCCGGGTTTGAAACTGAGCGTCGTCTTCGGCGGCGAGCAGGATGGCCGGCGTGGGTAAGTTCGCCTCCTTGCGCATCCACTCGATGAAGGAGAGGCCGTCGAGCACCGGCATCAGCAGATCGACAACGACCGCGTCGAGCTCCTCCTCGCGGGCGAGGCGCTGCGCGGCGTCGAGGTCGGCGCCGCTCAGCACCTCGAACCCCTGGAGCTCGAGGCCGTACGTGACGAGTTGTCGGTACTCCAGATCGTCCGCGACGACTTGGACGCGAACCGGAAGAGAATCAGACATGAATTGTCCGAGTTCGGGGGGGCTTTCGCGGTGGAGAAACGCGCCGCTTCGGGACATACCGGCGGCCGCTCGCTCGGATCACCACCGGTCGCCGTGCACGGAGCCGGCAGGCGATGCGACGCTCAGCGCGTACGGCTCCGACGCGGCCAACAGGCCAGCGAAACCGGCGCGGAGCTCGCGCGCCACGGCGACACGACCGAGTCCGATGAGAGACCCGAGAGTCAGCTCGCTCGACGACCCGGCGCGGCCGCTTCAGAGTCTGGGTGGGGATCGTTCGCGAAGGCCCGATCCGAGTGAACCGAGAGTGCGCGGACTCTCTCTTCGTCGGCACAAAGGACGCAGACAGCGAAGCGCGTTGGTGCCATCTCGGAACTCCGCCGACGGACCTCCCGATCCAATCCGCGAAACGTGCTTCACCTCGCTTCGCGAAGCGCCCCGGAACCCGAGTCCGGACTCTGCCCGAGTTCAGATAAATCTCGCGAGGCGGATCGTCAGCCGAATGCCGGATCCCACTTCGCTGTCCCCGTCGATCGAACCGCCCCAGCTCTCGAGCCACCGCGCCGCATCGCGGAGAGCCTGAAACTCCTCCGATCCGTGCGCATCGCCGAAGAGGTAGCCGCGGAGCACGTCCGCCGGGATTCCAAATCCGTGATTGCGAAACTGAAGCTCGACCTCGTGCTCGGACTCTCCGATGACGGCTTCAATCTGGGACCCCTCGGCGGCGTCGGCGTAGAGTGTGTATACAACCGCAGTCAGCATCTGTTCGAGACGATCGGTCGCGGCGAGGACGTAGCTGACGACGTACGGCTGTCGAAGCTGCAGCGAAACTCCCTTCTGAAGGAGCATTTCCGCGGTCGACTCGACGACGTTCGCCATCACCCGCTGGGGATCGACGGGAAACCGTTCCACGTCGGCGAGCTCTGCGTCCCAATGGAGATACTGCTTGCACTCTGCGAGCGCCTGGACGGAGTGCTCGACCTTCGAGTGAATGACGTCCGCGATCGGTTGGCACTTCCGGCCGGAGACTTCGCCCGTGCCCAGGATCGACGACGCCATCTCGATGGCCGAAAGATCGTCGCGGATCCGAAGACTCAAGCGGTCGGCCAGACGGGAGCGCATTTCGGTCAGGCGAGTCATCGACGTCACGTCGACCAGCTCGCACAGAACGGTTTTCGAAACGATGGTGTCCGCCGCCTGCCCCGACTCGCGTCGATCCGCGATGAGCGGCTTCAGATGGAGCATCCAACAGTGATCCGGCGTCGACTGGAGGGTCACGGGAAACGACACCGAGTGGTTGTCGAGAATCACGTGGCGGAGGATTCGGCGCGACCCGGCGATGTCGTGATCGCTCAGCGCGAGAACCAAATCGAGCGCCGTCATCTCGTGAGGAGACAGACGTTCTTTCTTGAGCGTCGCGACGAGGAAGTCGTTTACCTGAAGCACGCGACCGAACACATCGTAGATCACGATCCCGGTCGTCACGCGGTTGAGAACCGCCTCGAGCACGGACAAGCGGTGATGGAGGAGACTCAGGGTCGCCCGCAGCGAGCGAAAATCCGACCCTCTCGTGTGGGCGATGCTCCCTCGCCGACCGTCGTCCTCGCTGTCGCTCTGGCGCCGCTGGATGTGGTAGAGCAGCTCGCTCAAACGTCGCCCAAAGTCGACGACGATGCGGTGGAAACGCTGAACCGAGGCTGCCTTAGCGGTGTCGACGGAAAACGCCCAGAATCCGAGCAACTGACCGCAGAAGCTCAGGGCGCAGATGTACTGTTCCTCTTCGGCTCCGCCTCGTCGAAAGAAGCGCTCGACTCGAATCGGCTCTTTGGCGGCGATCGCGTCGGTGTACGGGGAGCGCTGGATGTCGCGGCGCTCCTCGGCGAGGTCATCCTCAGTGCAGTGGAACGAACAGGTCGCTCGAACGCGAGCGCGCCGCGTTCCGAGCTCGAAAACGATCATCCGATTGAGATCGAGCGTCTGGTGGATCATGTGCATCACGAGGTCCCACGGGGTGGACGACTCGTAGAGATGCGCCGGCCAATAC
Organism: Planctomycetota bacterium; assembly: GCA_965223845.1. GTDB lineage: Bacteria > Planctomycetota > UBA8108 > UBA8108 > SXIK01 > CBDCXR01. Next base: position 4,016,198 of record CBDCXR010000004.1, read on the forward strand.
TTGTCGCGGAGTTGGCTCCGTGAGTCGGAAGTGATCGAGCGCAGCTCTCTCGCGGATTCACCGACTCGGACCACGAGGAGGCAGAGGAGCGCGCCGCCTTGGCAGAGTACGATTTCCGTCGTGGGAATCCACAGGTCCCACCCGAGAAACGCGACGACGACGAGGGCGATTTCACCGCCGGCCGCGATCAGACTCGGCACGAGGGGGACGCGACGCGTCGCTTGACGTACGAGGAGAAACGGGACCATTCCCAGCACGATGACGAGGAGGATCCGTGAGAGGGGGGAGATCAGAACGAGACGGCGATCGCCGAGGAGAGTCGTCAGCGCATGTCCTTGGTATTCGAGCATCGTCATCCGACGCGAATCGGATGTCGTCGACGTGAACAGTCGAGCGTCCGTCTGCCGGTAGGTCGCGCCGACGAGTGCGATCCGTCCTCGGACGAGTGGCTCGACGAGATCGCCGGCGAGAATGCGCGTTGCGGTGATCGTCGGGAGGCTGTTGACTCCACCGACGAAGTCGACCCGGTAGACGCTCTCCGGCTCGCTCTCCGCTAGACGACCCTCCCGGCGCGCGACGACCCACTCGAGCGCGGGAAGCGCTCTTCCCGCGACGGAGGCCTCGCCCCACTGCTCGCGGTGAATCCCGCCCACTGCGGGCGGAAGACGCACGACGCCGACTCTCTCCTCGAGCTCGTAGCGCGCGATGACTTCGGGTAGGTCCTCGGCGACGAGGATGGCCGGCTCGACAGCGTCCGGGTAAACGGCACGCCCGAACACGATCGGCGACTCACGTGCGGTGCTGTAAAGCTCTAGCCAGTCCGCCGGCGGCACGAAATTGAAGACGATCTGCCGCGCGCCGAGCTCTCGCAGCCGATTGACCACATCGAGAACGCGCTCTTCCGAATTCGCGGCGCCGTGCTGGTCGAGCTCCACGATCAGCACCCGCGACTCGACGTCTCGCGCTCGACTGCGCAGCTTCATCAACGCGTCGTAGAGGATGCCGTCCGGCGCATCGAACACGCCGGCGACTCCGAGCAGGCAGAGCACTAGCGCGAGCGCGGGGCCGACGCTCAACCCGAGCAGAGGCCCTCCACCGACGCCAGACCCGAGCTTCATTCCGCTTCGTCTCCGCTTGTTGCCGCGTTTCGGAACTAGCCGTCCGTTGAAGATCTTTCGGCCGAGAACTCGACTCGTTCTCGCCCAGCCGGCTGCGTCGATCTTCGAGAACTGTGGAGATGGACTGCGTTCGCCGCAGCCAGGCGAAACGCGTACGAGCAAGTTCTCGATGCGAAGCAACTTTCAACGGGCTGCTCACTGCACCTTCTTTCTATCTCGGCCGGTTTCCTCTCGATCCGCCGGTGTCTGCGAGCAAAAGCACCGACGACGCTTTCCGATAAGGACCCCGGATAGGTTCCGGCTCAGTTGCCGCGTTCCCCGGCGAAGGTATACTTCCGAGCCCATCTTTGCGTCTCGCCGCGACATCTCCCGTCCAACGGACCAGCGATGATCCGCCTCGGAACTTCGTTCTGCCTCGCGATATCGGCACTTCTTCTTGCCGGCTGCGCGAGTCAGCACTTGCTCGCTGTCAAAGATCGGGACATTCGTGAGCTTCGGCTTCAAAACGGACGGAAGCAGGAGGCGCTCGTACGGAGCCTGAAGACCGCGGAGTCTCTCCGCGATCAAGTGGATACGCTCGAGTACGAACGGCGAGAGCTGCAGCGAGAGGTGGCCAGCCTCAATACGTCCGTCGAGTTCCAGCGGCAGACGGCGGACCGGCTCGACGGGGAGAACACCCGTCTGCGGGGGAAGCTTCGCGAAGCGGAATTGACTCAGGAGCGACTGCGGCAGAGCCACGACGATCTGAAGAAGGTTCTCAATTCGACGGTGAAGCAGATCGCGCGCCCATCTCTCGGAGCCTCGCTCGGCGAGGGTGAACCCTGGGAGATCGGTCGTCTCCGCGCGCAACTGAACGAGCTCCGCGCGCAGCTCCTCCGCGAGCGCAAGCGCGCGCCGGCCGCCCTCGACAGCGCGGCCGGGACCGACTCCGTCGAGACACTGACGCGACTCGCGGCGTCGCCCGTCGCGAGAGGTGACTCCTCCCTCGTAGCGGTGACGAGAGCGCCATCGTCGACCCCGTCCTGGCTCTGGCCGGTGATCGCGATCGGTGGACTCGGTCTCGCGTTCGTCGCTCTATTCTCCGTGGTTCTGATCGTCGCCCTCCGGCGACAAACTCCCGTGGTCGTCGAAGGGCGGAGCTCGGTCGAGACGATCGCCGTGGAAACGCCCGGCGAGAGCGCCGCGGAGCCCGACCTCGCTCCAGAGCCCCCGATCGACCTTCCTACGGTCGATACCGAGGCAACCGCCGCCGAATTCGACGCCGCCTTCGAAGACGCGTTCGGCGGAAACGACGACGGCACCGGCCTTGCCGTCGCCCCGTCGACGGACGCTCAACCGGCGCAGGACTCGGAGTTCATCAACGTGAGTCCACTGCGCAGCGACGACTCGGTCGGAGCGAGCGGCGGTGGCGGGTCGACCGGAATCAGCGGAGGGGTCGCGAGCAAGGAGGAAGTCGAAAGCGCGCTCGAGTCGAGCTGGGAGAGCATCGTTCCGAACGAATCGGCGACGGAGAGCGAAACGGGTGAACGAAGCGATGCGCCCGAGCCTAGCTCTTCGCCGAGCGACGATTCTCCGAACGAAGACGCGGCGCTCAACGAGACGAGTGACGGTCGCCGGTCGTTCGACATGGTCGATACAAATCCGGCCGCGGAAGCGGAAGCAGAAGCGACCGCGTCCGACGGCGGCGCCGCACGGAGCTTCGCCGACGCGCTCGTCGACACCAGCCTCCAGGAGACCGCGCTGATGTCGACACTCGACTGGTCGGAGGACGACGGCACCGTCGAGATGCGACCCGTCTCCGCACCTCCGCTCGAGGCTCGCGGCGCGACGCAGCTTCTCCCGGACCCCGAAGAGCACGAAGCGGCGATGGGGATCGGGGCCGCACCGATTCCACCGGCACGCGAGATCGACGAGAGCGACGCCGAATTCTCCCACACTCAAGTGTTGCCGGAAGTTCCCGCGACGCCGGCGGATCCCGACGACCCTGAGTTCTCGTCGACGCAACTCCTTCCCGACGTCGACTCGAACGTCTTCAGTGGCGACGTGAACCCCGACGACGAAGAGTTCGCGTCGACGCAAGTCTTGCCGGAAATCGTGGCCGCGACGCTCGAGTCGGACCAACTCGAGGCGAGCGCTAGCGACGAACGCCCGGAAGATTTCTCGAGTACGCAAGAGTTGCCCGGAATTTCGCCGGGCTATGCGACGGCTCCCGATCGCGAAGCGGTGCCGAGGGCACCCGGCGACGGAGCCACACCGGTGGCAGTGACGACAGAGGCAGACACTCGCATGGACGATCGCGAAACGAGCGAAGCAGCGGACGCGACCGCGGAGACATTCGAGCTCGACGAGCTGAGTCAGACGAAGACCGATGCGAACGACATCGTTCTCATCGCCGGCGAGGAGCCGGGAACACCGGTCGAGGGAGAAGGCGAAACGGTCGTCGCGGTCGACGAGCCAGAGGACGACGGCGAAGAATACTCCGTTCGCCTCCTCGACGACGCGACGGATGATGCGTCGCCGTGGTCGTCCGACGAGCTCCCCGACGTGGACGCCGTGCCGTCGCCCACCGGAGTGGTCGACGCCGACTCCGAGCACCGCGAAGGGTCGCCACCGCTTCTCGACGAGTTTCAATCGACGCAGGTCCTCGACGATCAGGTGAGCGACGAGGCCGCCACTCGGTCGGACACGTCGCTTCTCGATGAATTCGCTCCTCTCGTCGACGATGTCCTGACCGAGACGCAGGTGATGGACGCAATCGATCTTCCGCTCCCGAGCGAATCTTCGCCGTCGACCGGCGACGAGTTCGCGCATACGGGGCTTCTCGGAGACACGAGCGCGTTCGCTCCCGACGGCCATGACGCCGCGGCGAGCCGCGAGCTCATCGACGATCTCGAAGATCTCCTCGAGAAGGACCGCTGACACGGCGCCGATCCGAGCTCGGATCTAACCCTGGCGCAACTCGCGACGCCCACCGTCGCCCGAGAACCGCTCCCGGTACCGCCGCGGAACGTCGACGCGCAGCTCCTCGAGCAGGCGGCCACAGCTCGCCTGTTCGACCTCCGCCTCCTCGAGCCGGCCCCAGTTCCGGAGCAGAGCGCGCAGAAACATGTGGGAACGTAGCTCGAGGGGGCGGTAACCGAATCGCTTCGCCATCTTGGTCGCGACGCGAAGGCTCCTCTCCGCGTTCTCGCTCTCTTCAAGCGCCGCTTCGAACAGCCCGCGCGCGACTTGGAACCGGCAGCGAAGATAGGCGAGATCGAGCTTCTTCGCGAGGAAGGCCCCCTCCGTCAAATTGAGGAACGCCTGCTCCTCGTCGCGGTTCCGGAGCGCGAAGAGGCCGTACTCGAGATAGAGCCAGGCGAGGTCGCGCTCGCTGCCCTCGTCGCTGAAAAGATTCGTCGCCGTTTCGAACGTCCTTGCGGCGGCGTCGACTTGACCCTTCTTCGCGAAGAGTGCTCCTTCGAGCATCCGCGCTCGCCCTTCGACGACGCGAAGCCCGTTTCGCGTTGCTACGTCGACGAGCCAGGTCAGATTGCGACGGACCTCGCCCTGGTCATCGAGAGCGTCGAAGATCTGGCCGCGGAGGAGAAGGACCGCACCGACGAGGCGAGGCTGCTTGCTCGTGAGCGCGTTCCTGAGCGCCTGATTGCACTTTTCGAGCGCACGATCAAAGTATCCCTGCTGATACGACCACTCCCCTTGGAGATAGACCGACCAGCTCCGGGCGGCGGATAGAGGCCGGCGACGCCGAAGCGCGCGCTGTGCCTTGCGCACGTAGCGCTCGGCCGTCCCGGTGTCGCCGCGATCGGCGGAGGCCGCTCCGAGAGTCGAGTACGCGGCCTCGATGTACTCGAGATCACCGAGCCGGCGGCAAGCGTCGAGGAGTCGATCGATCGTGTGGCGTGAAGCTTCGTAGTCGCCCAGCCAACGCTCGACTTCGCCGAGCAACGAGAGCGCCGCGACGCGTCCGCGCAGATTTCCCGTCCGCTCGTACACGGCGAGGGCCTTCTCGACGTGAGGACGAGCACGTTGAGGACAGTCGAGTTCCGCCTCGACCCGTGCGAGCTCGAGAAGGCAGTCCGCCTGAGCGTCGTACGCTCTCTGCTCCCTGCGGAGGAGCAAGCTGAGTTGAAACTGCTTCAGCGCCTGCCGCAAGTTTCCGCGATAGCGGTAGTACCGTCCGCGGCAGAAGAGACTTTCCGCGAGGAGTTGATCGTCGCGCTGAGCGTCGAGAAGCCGGACGGCGCGTTGACAGCTCGCGGCGCTGCTGTCTCGATCGCCGAGCCGGTCGTAATTCTCCGCCGCGACGAGCTCGAGCTCCGCCCGGCGCGTCGCGTCTCCCTCGATCATATCGCCTGAGAAAGCCGCTCGACACGCGCGGAGACTCGTGACGTTGCGTCCGCGGGCGAGCTCGAGCCACGCCCGCTCGGCTTCGAACTCGCTCTCGTCCCCCACGATCGCTTCCGTTTCGCTCCGCCGCGTTCGCGCGGCCAGAATCGCGTCGGCGTCGGCGAATCTGCCGAGCCGCGTTCGCGCGCGGAGCGCGTGGAGGTCGAGCTCGCGCTCGGTCGCCTCCCCGCCGGCCGTGCGCGAGAGCTGGAGCACACCAGCGTAGTCGCCGACGTGGAGGTAGAGTCTCGCCATCTCCCGCCTCACCTGCGTTTCGAGATCCTGTCGCCCCTTGGCGACGTCGAGCACGCGAGCGTACGTCTCGATCGCTTCTGAAACCGCGAACTCGGACGCGTAGGCGCGGGCCGCCTCGAGTCCGTAGGTCATCCCCTTCTCGCGCTGCTCGCACAAGAGGAAGTGCCGCGCGAGCTCCTTGTGGTGCACCCGTCCTTGGGCGAGGAAGTGCTCCTCGAGCAGCGCTCCGAGTCGGCGGTGGAGCGCGGCTCGCTTCTCCGGTTGGATCCTGCCGTAAAGCATCGACTTCGCCGTCTCGTGGACGAATCCCAGCTCCTCCTCCGCGGTCCGCCCGGCCGCTTCACGCAGGACTCCCTCCCTGAGGAGAGTCTTCTTGAGTCCGTCGATTGAAGCGGCTCGAAGTCCGGCGACCTGCCCGGCGACTTCGGGTACGCATACGTGCTGCATGCACGAGAGCGCGATCGCGAGGTGAAGCGCGTCGGTGGAGAGTCGCGAGAGACGCTCTTGGAGCTCGCGCCGGATCTTTCCCGGCAACTCGACGGATTCGAACTCGGGGTCTAGAACCCATCCCGAAGGGACTCGCGAGAGGAGTCCGCGCCGGAGTAGAAACGAGAGGATCTCCTGGACCGCGACGATGTTCCCGTCGCTCTCCTCGTAGAGCCGTCGCGCGAACACGCTCGGGAACCGTCCGCCCGGAAACGCCTGCCGGAGGAGCCGCCCGACGGTGCTCTCGTCGTGCCGGCGGAGAACGACCTCGAACACCTGAGCCTTCAGCCTTCGCTTGTTGCTGAGGCGCTCGAAGGGACCTCGCTCGACCCCCTCGCGCTCGCCGAGCGATCCCACGACAAAAAGACGTCCCCCCTGAATCTGCTCCGAGGCCTGAGTCGCCACCAGCGTCTCGACGAAGCGCGTGAACGTCGCTCCGGCGAGCTCGAGGCGAGAGAAGCAGATGACAAGCGGAAGGTCGCGGCTCACCTCGACGAGTCCGCGCACGATGTCGAGAATCGCCCGCTGCACTCCCCGACTCCACTTGCCACCGCGGTCCGGAGCGGCGACTTCGAAGTGTTTTCCGCCGCGGTAAAACGTCGAGAGCCGAGCCCGCAGAGACGGCCAGACGAGTCGCGAAACATCGCTGACGATCCGACCGAGGGCGGCTTCATCCGAGTGGGGCTTCTCCGAGCAAGAGAACCGAAGGAATGGTATCCCACAAGTTTGGACGTGCATCCTCAGACGGTCGACGAGGAATCGCTTTCCCGATCCGCGTTCTCCGCGAAGAAGGAGGAATCGGCCGAGGGGCAACCCGACGCTCTGCTCGCCGACGTCATCTTCGTCGGGGGCGACGATCGTCTCGAGGGTTTGCTCGTCGCTGACGCCACCCTGGACGCGTTCGGGCTGAACCGTGCAGGAGAAGACCTGCTTCATGTCGTCGAGCGCCCGCGTGCGTCCCGTGATCCAGACCGTGTCGAGATAGCTCGACAGCGTCGATTCGGTCTCGAGCGGCTCGTCGATTCCGAAGCTCGAGATCACAAACTGAAAGAACTCGAGGGCATTTTGAAATCGCTTCTCCGGAGTCTTTTCGATCAACCGCAGGATGCCGCGCGAGAGATCGAGCGGGAGATGGGGCGCAATCTCGATCGGAGGAATCGGCGGCACCTCGACATGACTCTTCAAGATCTCGAGGTTCGAGCCGCCGACGAACGGGGCGCGCCCGGTGACGAGCTGGTAGAGAACGATCCCGAGAGAATAGAGGTCCGTACGCTGATCCGTCGTGGATCCGAGGATCGTCTCCGGTGCGACGTAGTAGGGCGTCCCGATGATCTTCTTCCCGCCGTAAGACTTCGCGCGCTTGGCCAGCCCGAAGTCGATCAGCTTCGCGATCGCGGGATCCCGTTCCGGACGCCGCGGGTCGCCGGTGACGAGAATGTTCTCGGGCTTGATGTCGCCGTGGACGACGTCTCGGGAATGAACGAAGGCGAGCCCGCGGAGGACTTGCAGCAGGATGCGAAGGAACGACTGGAAATCCTCGGAGCGGGTCAGATTGAGGGCGTCCGTCGTTTCCTTCCAGTCGATTCCGTCGACGAACTCGGTCGTGAAGAAGAGGTCCCCCGAGGCCGCGTCCGTCCCGAAATCGTACGCCGCCGGGACGTTCGGGTGCTTGAGACAGCTCATCGCGACGAACTCGTTCCGCAGCGTCCGCACGGTGTTCGAGTCGATGCGGTCGCGCCGAACGCGCTTGAGGGCCACACGATGCTCGGACCGCGCGAGGTCGCGTACGAGGTAGACCGCTCCCATTCCGCCCTGGCCGAGGCAACGCTCGACGGCGTAGCGATCGTTGATCACCTCGAGGGCGGAGGGCGCAGGACCGACTGCCGGTGCGGCGGTTTCGATGAGAGGAGTCGTCACGGCGGAGAGAGCGGTGTCGCGGGTGGGCGGGCGGGCGCTCTATTCCAATCGGCGAAGCATCGACGCAGCTTTCGCTTCGAGCGACGCTGTCTCCCGCCTCGCGGGTAGCGATAACACGCGAGGCGAATCCTCGAGTGGGGCGACGAACCTCGGCTCGTTTCCACCCGGACTTCGTCGCGACGGAGCCGAGGCACCAGCGTCGACGCGGTCTTCAGTCGGTGCCGACGACTTCGCGAGCGGAGCGACTCGTCCACCAGACTCTGAGGCCAAGATCGCCGACCCCGGGGCGGCCGGCTCGAGCGCACCGGGAGAAAGGCCTACTCCTGCCGATCCGTGCGAGTTCCCGCCGCCACGATATCGGCCTCCGTGAACACCGCCCGCCGGAGAACGGTTCGCTCGTCGGAAGTGTAGACGAGGTGAACCCGTCCGTCGCTCGTCTGCACGGCCGTCGGGTACGCGAACGATCCGGGTCCGGTCGCGACATCGAGCCGGTGCGGGTAGCTCCGGTCGCCGTCGGAGGACATCGCGACTCTGAGTGGAGTCCGGTCGCTGAGGCTCGCGTTGTAGATGAGGAGAAGCCGTCCGGAACTGAGCCGGATGAATTCCACTGCCGCATTCGGATTCGGGAAGGAGGAGTCGACGCCGCGGGACCACGTCCGGCCGCCGTCCTTCGACTCCGATCGCACGATGCGACCGTCCGGTCGACCGTCGTATCCGCCTCCGCGACGGCAATAGGCCACGAGATGGCCGGGCGACAGCTCGACAACGGCGGGCTGAATGTTGCCGATGCGCGAGCGGATGCGCGCACTTTCCGTCCAGCGCGCCCCATCCGGACTAAATCGAAAGAAGAGCGAGGTGCTGTCGGGGCCGACGTTCTCCGTGTCGTGCCCGGTTTCGTGGTAGACCGGGAGCAGGTACTCGCCGCTCGCGAGGACGATGGGACGGCTTCGCACCATCAGTCCTTGCTCGAGACTGATGAGAAACGGATCCGACCACGTCACCGCGTCGTCGTCGCTGAACTTCGCCTTGATCCTCGATGTCGACCACGTCGCGCCGTAGCGCGTGATGAAGAAGAGCCAAACGCGTCCGTCCGGCGCCTGCCAGACGACTCCGTTCCCCTCGGACCGATGCGGAGTGTCCGCGACGACGACGGGAGCCGACCACTGTTTCGTCCCCCGAGCGAGCCGGGACGCGTAGACGGCGGTATCGTCGGCGTACTCGGCCGCCCCGCCGTAGAAGACGAGGAAGAGATCACCGCTCGCGAGCGCTGTGAACGAAGCGGGGTGCTTGTACTTCCCGCCCGGATCTTCCGGACCGAGCACCCGCTCGACGGTGACGTCCGCGTCGACGAGAGCGCCGACGGAACAGAGCGAGAACGCCCACAGTGCCATCGCGGCGCGATGGCTCGCCCGACCGGTGAACGCGCGCGATCTCACGGCTTGCTCCTCGACTGAGTGGGGAACGTGCGGGAGTGGTCGCGCGACGGCACGCTCACGGTGTAGCTCTTCCCGTCCCGAGCGACCGTGAGCAGCACCGGTTCCGCCGAACAATCCTCGTCCCAATTGGCGATGTGGTCGGGGAAGGTGTTCCCGCCGGGATCGCGAACGTTCCGGTGGAGCTGGTAGATCGCCTCGATGCTCGGGGTCGAACGAAGAGTCGAGACCGTCGCGGGCGCCGTCCCTTTTCGGGCCCCGTTGTTCATGATCGCGACCCGCGGTTTCACGCTCTTTACGAGCACGGGGTTGTTGCTGCTCGAAAGACCGTGGTGATCGACCTGGTAGACGTCGACCTCACCGACGACGTTGATCGGACAGACAAGCTCTTTCTCGAGATTCCACGTGAGGTCCGCGGCATCGAGAAAGCGAAACTCGCCGTACGAAAGGAGGAGAACCGTGCTGTTCGCGTTCTGGGATTCGTCCTTCGCCTTCTCTTCGTGCTCGCTGCAGATCGGGTTGGACGAGCTTCCCACTCCTCCGGACACGAACTTTTGCGCCGCCCCCAAGCACTGAAGTCTGAGCGGAGGACCGTCCGTCTGACGGAGCGAGATCTCGCTGCCCGGCTCGAGCACCGTGCGCTTTCCCTCCGCGGCGTTCCGGTAAGGAGCGATTCGGCGTGCGAGTCGCTCATTCCCTTCCGGAATTCCGGGATCGTAGAACCGGCCGATCTCGACGCGCCGGGAGAGATCCGCCGCGCCGCCGTAGTGGTCGATGTCGAAGTGCGTGACGACGAGGTGGTCGATTCGCTCAAGGCCGGCGGTCTCCTTCACAATGCGCTCGATGCGCGCGGGATCGCGTTCGCCGGGCATGCCGGTGTCGACGAGGACGGACTCCCCGGCCGGCGTCACGATCAGCGTCGCCGCGCCGCCTTCGACGTCGCACCAGAGGATTTGCAGCGGAGCATCGGCTCGGGCTACGGTCGCGATCCAAACGACCGCGAGGGTCCAACTCGGACGTAGTTTCATGATTGGCTCTCCGGATGGGGGAAATCTAGTGCTCAAGAGCTCGTTAGAAAAGCAATCCGAGCGGAACCGGATCGATGGCGCTCCGATGAGCCGCGCCAGGCGCGGACACACCGTAGTGATCGAGCATCCATGCGGCCGAGCTGAGCGTGAAGGCGCTGCGTTCTCGGCCCACCGAGTTTCCCGAGCGGGCGGTCAGCATAGCCGACCGGAAGAGTCCGAAAAAGTCCGCAGAAACGACTCTCACACACGGAACGGGCGCGACAACTGCCGAAGGAGGAAGAAACCCGCTCGCCATCTTCAGGGGGCCGCGCGTGCGGGCAGCCCCGGATCACTCTCCTCGACGCCGGCATGAACGCGCCTTCGCATCGATTCGCCTTCGCACCCGCCGTACCCGCTCCAATCGTCGCCGGCGCCGTCCTCGCCGCGTGCGGGATCGCCGCGTACGCGAACAGTCTCTCGGCCCCGCTGATCTTCGATGATCTCGACTGGGTCTTCAGCGAATCGAGCGCACGCATCTGGCCGCTCGCGACCAACCGCCCCATTCTAAATCTCACGTTCGCTCTTCAGCGTGCGTTCGGTGCCACCGAACCTGCCGCGTTCCGTGGGCTCAATGTCGCAATCCACATCGCAGTCGGTCTCATTCTCTTCGCTCTCGTGCGTCGCACTCTCCGTGCGAAAAGCAGCGATCGATCGCCGCGTCACGTCGATGGTCTCGCGCTAGTCGCGAGTGCGCTCTGGCTCACGCATCCGCTCCAGACCCAGAGCGTCACCTACGTCGTCCAGCGCTCCGAATCGCTCGCGGGTCTCTTCTACATCTCTGCGCTCTACGCCCTCTCGCGCAGCCGCGACTCTCGCCGCCCCGCCGTCTGGTACTCCGTCGCGATCGCAACTTGCTGGGTCGGGCTGGGAGTCAAAGAAACGCTCGTCACCGCCCCGATTGCGCTTCTCCTCTACGATCGCGCCGTGCTCGCGGAGAGTTGGCGCGAGATCATCCGGAAGCGCTGGGCGCTCTACGTGGGTCTCTTCTCGTCGTGGGCATGGCTCGCGGCGAACGTCGCCCCCGCGCTCCACTCGAGCCGCGCGTCGGTCGGGTTCGCGCGCGCCAGCGTGACTCCCATCGAATATCTCCTCTCCCAGCCGGGGGTTCTCCTTCACTACCTTCGACTCGTCGTCTGGCCCGAGGCCCTCTCCCTCGATCACTACTGGACGATCGCGCGGGACGCGGGAACGATCGCGTGGCAAGGCGGAATCATTCTCGCGCTCGTCGCGTGGAGCTTCACTTCGCTCTGGTTCCGCCCCGCGGTGGGCTGGACCGCGTTCACGGCGTTTCTCATCCTCGCGCCGACGTCGAGCATCGTCCCGATCGCCGATCTCGCTGTCGAGCACCGCATGTATCTGCCATCCGCGTGCGTCATCGTGCTCGCCGTCGTCGGCCTCGATCGCGCAGTCGGTAGATGGAACGCGAGCCGGAGTGGAGAGCCCGGAAGGCTTGGGATTCACACGCGTCGCATCGCCTTCGCGATCTGCGGCGTCGCGATCGCGGTCTCGATCGGCCTCACGCTCCGGCGAAACGAGGACTACAGCGACCCGGAACGGATGTGGCGATCCGTTCTCCAAATGAATCCCGAGAACCCGCGAGCGCACAACGAGCTCGGCAATCGCATGCGCGAGCTCGGACGCGACGACGAGGCGCTGCTTCACTACCGCGAAGCGGTCGCGATCAGTGATCGGCTCCCCCACCGACCCCTCGCACCCTTTCACTACAACCTCGGCTCGGCTCTCCACGATCTCGATCAGCTCCGCGAAGCGATCCACCACTACCGCCGTGCGCTTCGGCTTCAGCCGCGGTCGACTCGCGTTCTTCTCAACCTCGGTGCGGCCCTCAGCGCGACCGGCGATCTCGCGGGAGCAATCGACGCGTACACCAAGCTTCTCAAGCTCCGTCCGCGCCACGGCCCCGCACTCAACAACATGGCTATCGCCTACGCCGCCCAGGGTGAGCACGAGCTCGCCGTCGCGAGATTCCGCGATGCCGTGAGCGGCACGCCCCGCGTGCCGGGCGTTCGTCGCCGGCTCGCTCTCGCACTCCTCGCACAAGGGCAAACGGCGGAAGCCGTCGAGGAGTGGAACGCGATTCTTCGCGACGTTCGCCGCGCCGGAAGCGACGCGATCGCACGATCAATTCGTGACGAAGCCCGCGCCGCGCTGGAATCGATCGGCGAATCGGAGTGGATCGGAAAGCTCAGCGCGACGGAGCCTCGTTGACGATTCGGTGTGCAGGCGAGTCCGAGTGTTCGTACTCGACGGAGATCGGATCCTCCTCTCGGGCACGCGAGCCATCTCGTTCGCGTTCGAGTCGACGCACGCGCTCCTCGAGAAGAGCTATGTTCTGAAGAGCGCGCGCACGAGCGCGTGCGTGGCGTGTGAGCGTCACCGAAACCGAAAGTGCGAACACGTAAATGAGGGAAAGCGCGAAGAAGAGCACCGCCGCTGGGTAGCTGAGACGCGACGCGTCCGCGATCGCCATGATCGCCTTGGGGAAGAGCCCGCAGAGAAGGAGGAGCACCGCGACGCCAAGCCACGCGACGGCGTATTTCTCGCGGAGATCGCGACTCCGGACCCAGTGGAGCGTCACGAGGAAGCTGACGATTCCCCCGGCGAGCATGCACGTCTCGGCGTTCATCCCGCGAAGCCCTCCCGGCGGCGGAGTCGATCGACGAGGATCGCGGTCGTGACCTTCACCATGTAATACGCTGCGCGGAGCGAGCCGATCGACGATTCGCCGGCGCGGCGACGTTCCATGCTCACCGGCACCTCGCCGGTGCGGAGGCCGTTTCGCAGGCACCAAAAGAGCGACTCGGGCTCGGGGTAGTCGTCCGGGTAGCGGCGCGCGAACGCAGACCACGCGCGCGGTCCCGCGCAGCGGAGTCCGCTCGTCGGATCGGTGACGCGGCGTCCGGAGAGCGCCCGAACGAGCGTCGAGAGGAAACGGATGCCGACTCGCCGCGCCGCCGTCGATCGGAATCCATCCGTGCCGAGAAAGCGCGAGCCGACGCAGAGGTCGAGCTGCTCCCGCTCGCAACACGCGACGAGCTCGGGGATGCTCGTCGCATCGTGCTGCCCATCGGCGTCGAACTGGACGACGTAGCGATAATCTCGCTCCTCGCGCGCGAAGAGGTAGCCCGTCTGTACCGCGACGCCGATGCCGCAGTTCTCGGCGAGATGAACGACGCGGATCGATCTTCGACCGGGCGTGGCGGCGATCTTCTCGGCGACGACTCCCGTTGCGTCGGTGGAGCCGTCGTCGACGATGAGAACGTCGTAGCCGGGCGGGAGCTGATCGAGCGCTTCGACCGACCCAGGGAGCGTCTCTTCCTCGTTGTAGGCCGGGACGACGACCAGATTCTTCACGGTGCCGGGTTCCGAAATCATCTCAGACTGAGTTGCGAAAGACGTTCCTCGATGTTTCGGCTGTTCGCGCGGAAAACAGCCGATCTCATCCGTAGGCGGCCGAGTGCGTCGCTCGGAGTTGCGGCGAGCTGCATTCGAGTGATCGGCTCGGGCGCTCGGAGACGGCGCACCCGCGCTCCGTTATCGGCCGGAGTTTGAATGGGTGTCGGATCCGCGTTTGGGAGGTCCGATCGATCGAAGAAGCGGGAACGGGTACGGAAAGAGGGGCGAGTCAGGAAGCGCAAGGTGAAGATCTCGGTCGCTCTGTGCACTTACAACGGCGAGCGCTTTCTCGCCGAGCAGCTCGCGAGCATCGCGCGCCAGGATCGCGCTCCCGACGAGATCGTGATCTCGGACGACGGCTCGACCGACGAGACGCTTCGAATCGCGCGAGAATTCGCTCAGTCCGCGGAGATTCCGGTTCAGATCCATCGGCAATCCGAAAACGTAGGCTCCACGAAGAACTTCGAAGCTGCGGTCCGCCGCGCGAAGGGCGACGTCATCGTGCTCGCCGACCAAGACGACGTGTGGCGTGAGGACAAAGTCGCGCGACTCGAAGACGCCCTGCGCTCCCGTCCCGACGCGGCGTTCGCGTTCTCGAACGCCGAAGTCGTCGGTGACGATCTCTCGCCGCTCGGCCACGATCTCTGGGAAGCCGTTCACTTCGGCGGGGCGGAGCAGCGGCAGTTCGAGAACGGTCGCGCGCCGGACGTGCTTCTCCGCTACAACGTGGTGACCGGCGCGACGCTCGCGTTTCGCTCCGAGTATCGCAATGCGTTGCTGCCGATTCCGCGCGGTTGGGTCCACGACGGCTGGATCGCGCTCGTTCTTTCGCTCCTCGCGCCGTGCGTCCCAATCTCGGCTCCTCTCATTCGATACCGTCAGCACGCCGCGCAGCAGCTCGGCGGGCGGCGGTCCACGCTCTGCGAGAAGATCGAGATTGCGCGATCCCAGGGAAGCGAGCATTTCCGTCGCCTGGCGCGCGACTACGCGGCCGCTCTCCGGCGCGCGCGCAAGCTGTCCGGTCGGCTACGGGATCCGGGCTGGATCGGCGCGCTCGAAGCGAAGGTGCGGCACCTGATCGCGCGCGCGGAGATTCGCAGAGAGTGGCGCCTGCCGCTGATCCTCAGTGAGGCTATGCGCCTCCGTTACGGGCGTTACTCGCTCGGATGGAAGTCGGTCGCGCAAGACCTCGTCCTCCGCCCGCGCGCGCGGGATCGATCGAGAGGGAAGGAATCGCCACCCTCACCACCGGACGAGCGGACGGACGACCGCGCGGTAGTAGAGCGAGAGGATCGGATTCCCGATCCAGCGAAGAAGCGGGTGGGCGATCCCCGCGTCTGCGAGCTCGAGTCGACCGGAAGTCACCGCTAGAAGCTCACGATCGGGGCGCCGACGCAGCGATCGCACGGATCGTCGTTTTCCCCACCATGTGCGCCAGCTCTCCGCTCGCGTCCAGTAGCGATAGACGCGGAGCCGCTCGCGGAGCCATCCGGACCGCCACGCGAAGAAGAAGAGTCCGATCTCGAGGAAGAGAGCCGCCGGGAAGAGAAGAGCGAGCGTCGGGAGGCGGAGAAGCTTGAGCATGACGGCGTAGCGATTGCGCTCGAGCCAGTAGAACTTCTCGAAGGCGCGCGCGAATTCGTAGCGGTGATAGAACTTCGAGGCTGCGACGGTCACGACTCGCTGTCCGGCGAGTCGTACTCGGCAACAGAACTCGAGGTCTTCGCAGTAGAGAAACAAATCCTCGTCGAAGGCGCCGCACTCACGCAGAGTGTCAGAGCGGATGAGGCACCCCGCTCCGCTCGCGAACGGGACGTCGCGCACGCTGCCGCTGGAGACCTCACTCGAAGGACGACGGTAGTCGCCGCAGTATCCGACGAAGCAGTAGTGGAGCTCGTTACCCGCAGTGTTGATGAGGTGGGTTTCCGGATGGAGGAGAATGAGCGACTGCGCGATTCCGACCTCGGGATTTCGCTCGAGCTCCTCGACGAGAGGCTCGAGCGCGTCGGGAGCGAGCACTCCGTCGTCGTTGTGAAGGTAGACGTAGTCGAACCCCTCGCGAAGCGCCCACTCGACCCCGGCGTTCACGCCGCGCGAGAACCCGCCGTTCGCCCCTTGCGGGAGCACCGTCACGTGCGGGAGCGACGTGGCCGAACGCGAACGCAGAACGCGCTCGATCGCGGCGAGGGAGTCGCCGTGCTCGGGATGCGGGTTGTCGACGACGACGAGCTCGAGTCGCCGCCGGTCGTAGGTCAGGCTCTCGAGCGCCGTCGCGACGTCCTCGAGGTACGGCTCGGCGTGGTAGGAGACGTAGATGATCGCGATCTTCGGCGGGGCGCTCATGGGCGGCTGGAACCAAGCCACGGGTGCGGGTCTAACTCTCTCCGTATATCGGCCGCCGGGAGGTACCCCCAAACCCTGTTGGATTTCACGAGGCGGATTTTGGTACCCCCAAACCCTGTTGGATTTTGACTATCGACGTTAATCTCCAGGAGGATAGACAGTTTTGACTATTGGATTGCGGTCAACACACAGCCGGAGCGACCGAAGAGTTCGTTCACCGCCCCTCGATCAATCAAAAAGTCAGCTTTGAGCCTGTTTCCAAGCAGAAGCGAGAGAGCGTGAGCATACTCCCTCCGCGGACCCGAACGTCGTTTGGCGCGCGAAGCGCCCGCGGCCGTTCGCCGCGCGGTTCTACGGAGCGGCCGGCACAGCAGCCCCCGAAAAGAGCGGCTCGCACCGCTGCAGGTGAAACACTCGCATAAGATAAGTCCCGGCCGGGAAGATCACTGCCTCGGCGGCGTTTCGATATTCGACGAGCGCCTCGCGGTATCGCTTGCGAAACCTGACCAGCGCTCGGAGCTCCTCGATCCGCACGCCCGGTCTCTTCGCCCCAATCGACGGCGAGAGCTTCCATCGTCTCTCGTAGCTCTGTGCCGAATCGGTCGGCTTCTGCGAGAGCGCTCGCGGCGCCCCGAGAAACCCGGTACCCGACTCTTCGACCTCCGCTCGGCATTCTTCTTCCCGCTCCCGGGTCGCTCGCTCGACCTCCTGCCGGAGCTCCTCGATGCTCCAATTCGGGAAGCACGCCGGCGCCACGATCCTGAGCGGCACCACGTCCGGCATCTCGCCCGAGAAAAACCAATTTGGTTTCTCCGCCGAGACGGTCTCCCCGAGCTGACTCGGAGTACTCCGCGCCCCCGGCCACTCGCTCGCCCGCGGAACGAGTCCCGACGACACCGGATTACAGTACGTGTAGACGAGCTGCCGGAGGACGTCCTCCGCCTCGACCGCCCGCACGCAGCTCGTCTGCGCGCAGTCGAAAACGCTCCCGAACCGCCCCCGAAGGGCGTTCGTCGAGCGCGCGAGAAGCAGGTGAAAGCACTGAAGGAATTCCGCGATCCTCCCGTGCGGATCCGTCGCCACCAAGTGGTGGTGGTTCGAGAGCGCCACGTACGCGTGAACCTCGAGCCCGGTTTTTTCCGCCGCATAAGCCAGGCAATAGAGAAAAGCGCCGTTCACCTTCGGTTCAGGCCGGAGAAGAAACTGACGCTGCATGCAGCGGCGCGTGATGAGATACGTCGCGCCGGGAAGAATTCGCCGTGGATCCAAAACTGCCCCTCTGTCACTGTCCATCACAATGGATCGCCGCCGGCAAGCCGCTGGTCTCTCGCGGACGAGCAGGCAGAGGTAGCATGAAGCGTCTTTCAGCTTTCGCAAGAATGAGCTCGCGCGAGTCATAGTGAACGCGCAGCGTGAACCGTCCCGGTTCTGCCGACGGGACGATTGCGCCCATGCGCGCCCGCGATCGCTCGAGCTCTGCGGCGGAGCTACTTGAGGATTCCGAGGTCGGAGCTGCTCAGATCGACCTTCGATACGAACCCATTCCGGCCGCTCCACTCGAACCCTTCCTCTGGCGACTCATGAACGAGTCTCTTCGAGACGAACTGCATGTGATCGCGAATCTGCGGAAAGGGAGTGCCCTTGGCCGGCACGTTGACCAGCCGAATCGGCTTTCCGTCCGCGTTTTCGACGAGCTCGATCTCGACTTCGATTTCCGGCGCCGAGTAGGCGACGAGCCTCTCGCTTCGGCGCACGCTCAACGGGACCGTCTCAATCTTGTCGATCGGCCCCTTGGCAAGGAAAGGCATCGCCTGAGGCAAGATCTCCGTGAGAGCGGCGACCTGATCCGGAGTGGCGTCGTCGCGGATGTAGATCTTCGCCCAGCTCTTGACGTGGTACGCGGCGATCACCGCCGTACCGTCGAGACGAACGTCGCCGAAATGGCCGCGGTCGATCTCGACGAGCGAAGAGCCCTCGCAGTAGCCCTCCGTCGGCTTGGATCCGAAGAGGCAAGGACAAGAGACGCGGCAGCAACAGGCGTCCGTCCAGGTCCCTTGGATCGCCCATGCTGCGCGGACCGTCGCGTCTCGCTCCGTCGAGCTCGAGCACGACAGAGTCCCAAACGACGAGGCGCCGAGAACACCGACCGCGATGAGTTGTAAACCGTTCTTCACGAGTCGCCCTCCAGATTCGGTACTACGGGCACGTGTGCAGATCGAGGGCCACGCCGCCCTCGACTTAGTTCGCACCGGCCACACTTGTCTCCATCCTCTACTGCGAACAGTCTCGGTTTGGAGACAGCCGAAATCGCTCGCGGCCGAAATCCGCGCCGCCGTCTCGACGCTGGGCTCGGGGCCGTCTCGGGCCCGGAGGATCCGCCTCTCGCCGTTCTCGGAAGAAGCGAGCCGTGGAGGTGGTTCGACGCCTCGAGTCACCGAGCTAGCCGAGACGGCGGCGCACGCCGACCACGACGCGCTGCGGCCGACCGACTACGGTCGACGAGCCGGATGCTCGGCGATGAATCGGACGACGTCCTCCGGCTCGTCGACGAGCTCGATGAGATCGCCGTAGATCGTTTCCATGCCGCGCTCGTGCACGAACTCGCGGATGAGCGAAGCGACGTTCCGATAGGATTCGCTCCCGAGAAACACCATCGGGCTCCTTAGGTGGAACGTCGCGTAGTGGTTTTGGGCGAGGTCCATGAAGACCTCCTGGAGTGTCCCGGCGCTCCCCGGCGCGTAGACGACGCCCGCCGTCGAGATCGCGAGGAGTCCGTCTTCCCGAATGCTGTTCGCGAAGTACTTCGCGATCCAGGGGCTGAAGAGATTGCTCGGCTCGTGTCCGTAGAACCACGTCGGGATCGCTAGACTTCCTCCGGGTTCCACGCGCTCTCTCCCGTACTCTCGCGCCGCGTCCTCGGCAGTCACTCCGGTTTGGAACCGTTCGATGACGCGCCGCGCCGCCGCCACGTACGCGCGAACTGCGGTCTCGAACTCCGCGGTGCCGACCTCGTGCCCGCCGCCGTAGGAGTCCGCCTCGCTCAAGATCGCGATCGCAGCATCGAGGATCGAAGGATCGGAGAAGTTCGCGAAGTAGGCACCGAGATTCCCGGCCTCCATGATTCCGGGCCCCCCACCGGTCGCGACGAGGTAGCCCCGCCGCGTGAGCCCCCAAGCGACGCGAGCGACGCGCGCGAAATCGGGATCGGAGCGCGCCGTACCGTGGCCGCCCATGATCCCGACGACACCGCGACCGGCGGACTCGCGGACGACTTCCGCGAGGGCGTCGTCGATCCCGTGATCGTGAATCCGCTGGGCGAGTGCCTCGTCGATCGTCACGTCGAACCCGCGCTCGCGGGCGTGCGAGAAGTGCTCGTAGATGCGGTAGTCCACCGTCCCCGTGTACCCGGCGTCGTCGTACCCCGCCATCAACTCGTCGACCGAGTACAGTCGACTCCGGTAGGGCTCGTAGGGAAGACCCTCGAAGGTCGGAAAGACCACGGCCCCGCGGCGCCGAACGTCGTCCTCCTCCCCCGTGTCCGAGAACCGGCAGCCAAGGAACAAAGTCCCGGTTACGTTCGTCGACTCGAGCTCGATCCCTCCGAGGTCGACTCCCTGAATCGCGCACCCGACTAGCGACCCGTCGCGTGCGACGCGACGAGCGACCTCATCTCGCGTTTCGATCTCGATCACCTTGCCTCTCTCCGGCTGTCGTCCCGCGATTTCGTCCCGGTCCGCAGGAGAGCGGGGCCGCACGCCCGCTCGGACGATCGCCAATCGTATCGAGGATCGGCGCGGCGCCGTCCGCGATTCTGTGGGACGGGTCGTGTGAACGAGTCCGGTCCCCCTTCGGGGGGCGAGAATATCCTGAAATCCGCCGTTGCAGCCCACGACCTCCCCTTACATAAAGGAAGAGGTGGCCGGACAGCGAGCGGATCGAGAGGGAAGAGTCATGGGCGAACGGCGAGCCGCAGCATCGGCGCTTTTGGGCGTGCTGACCGCTGCTTTCGCCGTCTGGCTCTTCCTGGGCGCCGGTAGTCTCCTTCGTGACCGCGAGCAGGCCCTCCCGATCGCGGAGGAACGTCTGCCGATCCACGTTTCGCTCGGAGGAGACGACGACGCCGCGTTCGGCGAAGCCCGCGGTCCCGCCGCGGAACGAAAGCCGGGACTCGTGATCAACGAGTTTCTCGCCGCCAACCGGCGCGCGAGCGTCGACGAGGAGGGGAAGGCGGAGGACTGGGTCGAGCTCTTCAACGCCGGCGATGAGCCGATCGATCTCGGCGGCTACGCGCTCTCCGACGAGCCGGAAAACCCAAAAAAGTGGGTGTTTCCTTCGCACGTGATCGAGCCGGGCGGCTACGAAGTCGTCTGGCTGTCCGGGAAGGACCGCTACGCTCCGCCCGCGGAAGCCATCGTGACCGACTCCGGCCGTAACGCGTTTGAGCCGGCCTGGGTTCGCTCGGGCGCGCGGTGGCACTACACGACCGATCGACGGACGCGCGAACTTCCCCCGGAGTGGACGACTCTCGAGTTCGACCCGCGATCGGGATTTCAGACCGGTCGATCTGGTTTCGGCTACGGAGACAACGACGATCGGACCCCCGTGTCGAGCGACACACTCAACGTGTTCGCGCGCACGGAGTTCACGGTCGACGAGCCGAGCGCCGTGCACAGTCTCGTTCTTCAGATCGACTACGACGACGGTTTCGTAGCGTACCTCAACGGAACGCGCGTCGCGGCGGCGAACTCTCCGGTCGATCACCCGACCGCGGGAACCATCGCGACCCGGAAGCACGAAGCCGGCGAAGCCGAGCGATTCGATCTGACGAAACACCGCGGGCTCCTGCGCCCCGGCAAGAACGTGCTCGCGATCGTCGGCCTCAACGACACCGACAGCTCCGACATGAGCCTTCGCCCGGAGCTCGGTCGACTGCAGTCGATCTTCCACACCAACTTTTCCCTCGCGAAAGAAGGCGGCGCACTTCTCCTCACCGATCCCGCGGGCGAACAGGTCGACAGCGTCGAGTATCCCGAGCAGGTCCCCGACCATACCTTCGGCCGGTCGCCGAACGGCTCCGGCGGCTGGGTGTCGTTCGTCACGCCGAGTCCAGCAAAGGCGAATCGCCACGAACCCTTCGCGGACACGGTGGCGAATGAGGTCGTATTTTCGCCGATCGAACCCGCCGCCGACGGAACCGCTCTCGTCCGAGCTACGGTCGAGCTGTCGATCGCCATCGATCGACCGGCCGCGCGGATCCACTTCACGACCGACGGGACGACTCCCACCCTGCGGAGCCCCAGGTTCTCCGCCCCGTTCGAGATCGATCGAACGACGGTGATCCGGGCGGCGGTGTTCGAACGCGGTGAACGGGCGACCCCGGTCTTCGCAAAGACGTATTTCCTCGGCGCGCGACCACCGCTCGATATCGTCTCGATTGTGATGGAACCACCGGACTTCGCCCTCGTGCACGGCAACTCGAACGCGCGAGGTCGAGCTTTCGAGCGACCCGCACACTTCGAGATCCTCACACCGGACGGGACCGTACGTGCCGCGGGAGGACTCGGCATCCGTCTCCACGGCGGGGCGGGGCGGAACGGCAACCTCGAGACGAAGAAAGCCTACAAGGTGTACTTCCGCGGCACCTACGGCATGAAGCGACTCAAGCTTCGGCTGTTTCCGGACTCGGAGATCGACGAGTTCGACAAGCTCGTTCTCCGCTCGGGCTTCAATGATCGGCTCCGTCCCCGACGCGGCAGCTACAACGGACGCTTCGGCTACATCCGTGACGAGGTGGTGCGCGACCTCCACCGCGATCTCGGCGGCATCGCCGGGCACGGTACGTGGTGTCTCCTCTACGTGAACGGCGCGCGGCGCGGCCTCTACAACATCGTCGAGCGACTCGACGAGGAGTTTCTCGAGAGCCACGTGGGCGGTACGGACTGGGACGTCATCAAGACCGGCGAAGAGGTGCTCGCCGGCTCGGACGAGCATTGGATCCAGCTCAAGAACCTGATCCGATCCGGCGACTTTTCGAACGACAGCGAGTTTGCCGAGCTCGCGAGCGTCATCGATCTCGATGACGTCACGCGCTATCTCATCTTGAATACCTGGGCCCAGAACCACGACTGGCCGCACAACAACTGGTACGCAGTACGCTCGACCGAGCTCGGCGGGAAGTGGCGATTCCTCTGTTGGGATGCCGAATGGGGACTGGGCTTGAATCCGTCCGGATACTCCGAGGACTCGCTTTCGTTCGCTCTCCAGCGAGGCGGCGTGCTCACCGATCTCTTCCGCGCGCTCTTTCAAAATGCCGGATACCGGACAGAGTTTGAAGCGGCGCTCGAACGCGCACTCGCCGGTCCGCTCGCGCCGGATGCGGTCGTGGCGCGCATCGAAGCGGAGGCGGACGCTATCGACCCTGCGATGCGCCACGAGCTCGCGACGCTCGCGAAAAACGTGTTCAAGGGTCGCGCTCCGAGGCGCTCTTCGCGGTTCGGTTCCAGCCGGGAATTCGAACGAGCTCGTCTCGCGGAGGAACGGGCGCGGCTCCAGGCGATCGAAGGCTGGGTCGAGTCCGCCTACTCGACTTGGCAGCGGAACGTCAACGATATGCGGACCTTCGCGCGAGTGCGCGGGGCGGCATTTCGAGAGCTCGCACGCTCGAGCCTAGAGGGCACGCGTTCCTCTGTGCACGAGAACGGAGAACGACTCCCCGGCGCCATCGAACGCTTTCGGTTTCAAGAGATCGAGATCGATGGGCAACGGGTCTTGATCGCGCCGCCGCGGTAGTGCGGATTCGGCCGATCGGACTTTGATTGGGGACGGAACCGCCGGCCGCTAGCCCACGGGCACGGACTACGGGCACCTTCGAACGGCCTGGAGCTCACGCGGAGTGAACCTCGGTTTGTCCGACGCGCGGACTCGTTCTTTGCGATGCCTCGAAACTGCGGGTAGAACCAGAAGAGCGGCGTCGATCCCCGCGCTCCTCTACACGGCAGGGAAACCTGAGGGCAGGCCGCGCGCCGCCGCGCTCTCGCGCGATCGAGAACGCGGCGTTCCCAGCGGTCCTCGCACGAACCGAAACGGAAAGAGTGTCTCCGATGACTCGACGTCACCCGCGTCGTAGGACGGCTGATCGCTACCGCTCGCGGAGCCGCGGCCCGGATACCTCGACGATCATCGCCCTCGTCGGCGGCATCGGACTGGTCGTGGTCGTCGCAATGTTCGTGTTCGGGAGTGGAGGGGCGAGCTCCGACACGACTCGCTACGAGGACGACGAAACGGCCGCGGATGCGCGGACCGACGCCGACGGCGAGAACCAGGATCCCTGGGACGAGAACGGCACGTTCACCGCGGACCTAGACGTGGAGATCGACGCCGAAGATACCGGTCCCGAGCGGCGAGATGGGGACGACGGCTCGACGGCGAAGGCCGACGCCGACGATGACGACGACATAGACGCGCTCCGCGAACGCCTCTTCGCACAGGCGGGTCGTTCCGGCGCGTTCGATCGGAGTCGCGCCGAGTTTTCGACCGCGAATTCCGACCGCGTTCCCGAAGCCGATCCGGACGCGGTGTTTCTCGATCGCAAGAATCGCTCCGTCGGGGAGGTGAGCGACGGTGTGGTGGCGAGTGGGCGCGGCGGCGCAGGATCCGGCGGAATCTCGTACCGGTCGATGAGTCTCTCCATCACCGGTTCCGTCGGCGGCACTCGCCTCGCTCGCGACGACTCCTACACGCACGGCCGGATCGGCTACTACCTCCAGCACGAGTTTCGACCAAAGTTCTATGTCGAGTACCCGAACGGTTCCGTGCCGGTGATTCAGCGCGGGCGGCGCGGGCCAGACGGAAAGCCCATTCCCTCCCCGAAGTATCCCGAGCCGAAGGGCGCGCCGCGCGAGGGCCCGCCTTCGGGTCGCGCCGCGTACCGCCTCGCACTTCAGGTGACGGCCGGACCATCCGGTGGAGTGCAATTCTACGGTCGGCGCATGGGTATGAAGTTCGAGTGCACGATCCGGGCGCAGATTCTCGACGTCACGACTGAGACGCCGGTTCAGCGAACGAGCTTTGCGGTCCGGGAGACGGTGACCCGGATGGGGACGGGGACCGACGTCGCGAAGCAATCGAAGCAGGCCTACTACCTCGCGCTCGAAAAGCTGGTGAAGGCGCTCGGCTCGCGGCGCGCCGCATTCTCCCCGGCGACGACGACGAGCGTCGACAAGTAGAGCGGTCGCCGCGCGTTCCCTCCCACCGACGGCTTCGCATCGCGATCGCAGTCGCACGCGACGGAGCTCAGCGGCGGCTCTTCTCGCTTCGAGGCGGCGCGGACGCTCCCTTAGGAGTTGTCTCGGCGCTCCGAATCGCCGGCACGTGAAGGCGCACGAGAGTCGCTGCGTCTCCGCACGGGACGACGACGAATACGTTGTCGTAGTCGTTCGACTTGATCGCGACGCGCTCTTTTACACCGAGCCGGCGAAGGAGCGGTGGGATCGTGTCCGAGTGCCCTACGACGAGAACGGCTTCTCCCGCGGCGTGCCCGCGCAGCTTGCGGACGATCGCGTCGAGGTCGCGTGCCCGGAGCAGCTCCGGCTTTCGCGCGCGTTTGAGGTCCTTCCGCCCGGCGACGATCTCGGCGGCCGTTTCCTGCGTCCGCTTGTACTCCGTCGCGTACACCGCCGCGAACGGCACGGATCGAAACGCCTTCCGCAGCGTCGCCGCGCGGTCGCGCCCGGCGCGGGTGAGAGGCGGGTCGGTCGGACGGCCACGCGTCTCCTTCTCGGCGTGCCTCACGATGTAGACGACGGGTTGGGCAAGGAGGGCGTCTCCCGACACGAGCGAGATCAGCGAGAAGAGGAGCAGGCGCGAAGTCTTCATGAGGGGTCTCCGAGAAGGGGCGATCGGCACCATTCTAACCCGGATCCGAAACCGGGCCGGACTCGGCCGCTCGGCGGAGCGAGGCTCGTCACGCACGCCCGGTCGGCGAGCGACGAATTCGACATTCGGGTCGGGCTCCCCGATCGCCGGCCGAGTGTGGTAGAACAGCCGCTTCCGCGATACTCCCAGCGTTCCTCCCCCCGGCGAAGATCCGATGCCGTCCAACCCATCCACAGTCACGATCGACACCCTGATGCAGCGAGCGCTCGAGGTCCCCGGGCTCCTCTCCCTCGCCGCCGGATTTACGGACAACAGCGCGCTTCCGCGTTCCGAGGTGCAGCGCATCGTCACCGATCTCCTCGCGTCGCCGGAAACGATCGAGGTGCTTCAGTACGGCTCCGCGCGCGGGCGTCCCGAGCTGCGCGATCGCCTCGCGGCTCGCATCGCCGAGGCTGACGCCGAGCGAAACTCGCTTCCGAAGGTCGACGCCGCCGATGTCATCGTCGCCAACGGTTCGCAGCAGGCGCTTTTTCTCGCGACGAGCGCTCTCTGTAAGCCGGGCGACGTCGTCCTCGTCGACTCTCCGACCTATTTCGTGTTCCTCGACGTTCTCGCCGTCCTCGGAATCGAAGCCGTCCCCCTTCCATCGTCCGGCGATCTGCTCGATGCAGACGCCCTCCCCGAGTACTTCGAGAGGCTCCGCGGCGACGGAATCCTCGAGCGGGTTCGCGCCGTCTACGTGGTCAGCTACTTCTCGAATCCGACGGGACTCTCTCTCGATGCCGATCGCAAACAGCGACTGCTAGCGGAGATGAAGGCGCAGCGGATCCATGTGCCGGTACTCGAGGACATCGCCTACCGCGATCTCTATTTCGACGAACCCTGGCCGGCTCCGTCGCTTCTCGCGAAGCACGACGACGACATCCCGATCGCCGTGTTCGGAACGTTCACGAAGACGTTCTCGACCGGCATCAAGGTCGGCTACGCGTACGTGCCGCATGAGCCGCTCCGGCGAACGATGCTGTCGCAGAAGCGCGCACAGGACTTCGGTACGGCGAACTTCAATCAGGCGATCGTGGAACGCGCGCTCGTGTCGGGCGTTTGCGATTCCTACCTACAAACGCTGCGAAAGATCTACGCGCGAAAGTGTGATCGCCTCGACGCGGCCCTCGATCGCGAGGGACTCCGCCGGCTCGGATGGCGCTGGACACGTCCGCCCGGTGGACTCTACCTCTGGCTCACGTCGCCCGACGACCTCGACACGACCGGCGGGTCACGGCTCTTCGAGCGCTGCCTCGAAGAGCGGGTTCTCTACGTCCCCGGCGATCTCTGCTTCGGCGGCGACGCTCGGCGGGACAAGGTGCGGCTGAGCTTCGGGTACCTTCCCGAGGACGACCTCGACGAAGCAGCGGCGCGATTCGTCCGCGCGGCGGAGCGTTGCGCTCCTTAGAAACCCGCCGGGACAAACCCGCCGCCGCTTCGATCACCGAATCAGGGAGCAGCCCGAAACTCGGGCTAGGGCATCGACACCGACGCGCACTTGAGGGTGTCGGGAGTCGGATCGACCCCGGCGTTCGGATAGGGCGCGGGGAGAGTTCGCTCCTCGTCGAAAAGATGGACGAGAGTCGCGATCGGATCGGAGATGTTGAGCTTCCCGTCGTCGTTCGCGTCCGCGGCGTCTCGACACGTCGGCTCTGCGCCGCTCAAGAACAGGTAATTGAGCGAGAACTGCGCGTCCGCGAGATTCACCGCGCCGTCGCTATTCGAATCGCCGCGAAAGAAAATCTGATCCCCCACGATCTGCATCACCGCGCCGTCCAATTTCGGAAGCGTGGTGATGAAGCGCGCTTCGCCGCGGTGCGTGAGCTCGGATCGCATCTCAAACGGCCCGAAGGGCTCGATGCGCGCGCTGAGCTCGATCGTCGTCCCCGCTGCGACCGAGTCGGCGATCTTGCCGGGGATCTTGGCGATGAGTCGATTGTTTCCGGCGGGAATTTCCAGGCCTTCCTGCCCGATGTCGCCGACGATGCCGACCGTGAACGAGCCTTCATCGCTCCACGTCTGAACGGCGCTGAATCCGACGCGAACGCCGTCGTAAAACGTCCCGTCGTAGTTGATCTTGTTCCCCGGAGTGAACTGATCCGGGTCGAAGTCGACGACGATCTGCACGGCATCGACGTCGACCGAGGAAGAGAGAAAGACGGGAATCTCCACTTCCTGACCGGGTGCTGCGACGATGTCGCCGAGGTCGATCAAGTCATCCGTCGCAGCGGGCGGCTCGATGTCGCCACTCGCGCAGTCGAGATTGTCGTCGGTCGTATCCGTACCCGGAGCGGGATAGGGAGCGGCGATCAACTGGTTCCATCCCTCGGACGGATTGTTGGGAAAGAACTGAACGAGAACGGTGATTTGGTCCGCGATGTTCAGGGTGCCATCGTCGTTCACGTCGCCCGCGTCCATGCAGGCTGGGGGTCGGGCCGCACTGAAGAGAAACCGACGAATCATGATCGCGTCGGAGATCGAAACGACACCGTCGGAGTTGGCGTCCCCGCGCAGAAACTCGGTTTGCGCCGAAACCTCGTCCGGCGCGGCGGTCAAGCTGAGCGATCCTGCCAAGACGAGTAGAGCGAAACTCCCTCGTCCCCAGGGGGCGCTCGAAGTCGTCGTCGTGGTCATCGTGTCCTCCTTCCGTTCCCGTACAGGTTGCAGCCGCCACTGCGGCACGTCGAACGATTCCTGCTTGCTGTCCTGAGCAAACCGAGGACCACGACCGAGCCGGATCGCCGCGCACGCCCGGCAGATTCCGCCGCAACTGCGCCCCCTCACGGCTCTTGCGAGTTACGCGACCACGGAGAGGAACTCGCGCCCCCGCTCGGATTGTAAAGCTGCCGTAACACCGAACTTTCGCGCCTGTCTGAAAGATCGGACACCCGAAGGCAAGGCGATCGACGGTCTCCGCCATTCGTTCTGTGCCGCCCGATTCCAGGTTAGGATTCACATCCCATCTGAGTCCTCCGGAGTCGCGTCGATGCCGTCACCACAACTCCGCCCGAAGCTCATCGCCGGTCGCTACGCCCTCCGCCGCAAGCTGGGGTCGGGAAGCACGGGAAGCGTCTACCTCGCGGCGGACACCGTCGCCGGTCGCGACGTCGCCCTCAAGCTGCTTCAGTCGGAACGTATCGAAGCGAGTCTCACGAAGCAGATGCAGGAGGAGTTCCTCGCGCTCGTTTCCCTCCGGCACCCGCAAATCGCTCGCGCGTACGACTTCGGATACACCGAGAATGGCGCGGTTCCCTTTTACACGCGCGAGTACATCGCAGGCTCGCCGCTGACTCCCGGTCCACCCGCCGACGAGAGCCAGCGTCCGGAAGACTTCCTCGCGCCCATCCTCGACGCGCTCGACGCACTCGATCACGTACACCGGCGCGGGATCCTCCACATGGATCTTCACGCCGGAAACCTGATCGTCGCCGACGCATCCTCGCGCGGGGCGATCCTGATCGACTTCGGTCTCGTTCAGCCCGCTGGTCTCGAGCGGCTCTCGTCGTCGAGCGCGACTCTCGGCTCTCTGCCACCCGAGCTCTTCGACGGAGAGGCTGTCACTCCGCTCACAGACGTCTACCTGGCGGGACGACTGCTCGCCTATCGACTGTCGGGCGAAGTGGAAGGTCGTCCGCGTCTGCCGAAGGAGATTCCGGGCTGGGGAATTCGCCGGACGCTCGACCTCGAACGGATCCTCTCAAAAGCGCTCCAGCTCCGGCCGGAGCAGCGTTTCGTCTCCGCCGCCGCGTTTCGCGATGCGATCCACTCCGCGCTCGGAATCGAGCGCATGAGTGTCCGGCGTCGATCGGGCGACGACACGAAAGCGAGTGATTTCGTCGGCCGAGAGAAGCCGCGGCGGAAGATCGAGGAATCGCTCGAGCGCGCGGCGGCGGGACTCCCCGCGGTCGTGTGGATCGCCGGGAAGCACGGCGCGGGAAAGACGCGCCTGCTCGCCGAGTCGCGTCTTCGCGCTCAGCTTCGCGGCCTCGCGGTGGTCGAGGCGGCGTTCGCGAAGCGCAGAGACGGCAATGCGGTCCTCGTCGAAGCGTTTCGAAGCTCGGAACCCGCCGGCCGTAGCCGATGGCTGGAGCCGCTCGATCCCCGCCACGGGGGAACGCCCGCGCAACGAGCGCAGCGCGCCGCGGAGGCTTGCCTCGCCGAGCCGAACGCGCCCCTCGTCGTCCTCCTCGACGACTTCGAGCACGCCGACCGGGAAAGTCGCCTGATCGGCGAGGCCTTGCTCGCAGAAGCCATCCGGCGCGAGCGCTCGCCGATGTCCGGTCGCGGAGTTGCGATCTTGGTCGCGACCGCACAGCCGAGTCGCGAGTTTTCGAAGTACACGTCGACGCTCCGCGGCCTCCGCCCCGGAGAGGCGAGGGCTCTTCTCGCCCAGGTCGCCGCCCCCGCGGAACTACCGGGCCGGCTCGTCCGCGCTGCGGTCGCTGACGGGGGCGGATCGCCGCTTCGACTGCGTCACATCGGTGTCCAGCTCCGCGCGGAATGGCAGCGAGCTGGCACTCTGAGTCACGTGCGCGATATCCCTCCGCTCGAACTAGGTCCCGAGGCGAGCGTCGAAGCACGAAAATCACTCGCGGAGACCGATCGCCGCGTTCTCGATGCCCTCGCCGCGCTCGACCGTTCCCTCACTCGCGACGAGCTCGCATGCGCGGTCGAGATCGAGCCGAGCGCGATGCGCGCGACGCTTCGGCGACTGACGAAACGAGAGCTCGTAGCCGGTTCGGGGCGCCCTATCCGTTTCCGACTCCTTTCATCCGTCGCTCCCTCGCCCGCGGCGTCGACTCCGAAGCGCGAGCTGCGCGCGATGCACCGGCGCCTCGCTTCTTGGATGGAAGCCCGCGGATGCCGCGACGCGCGAGAACGGGAGCACCTCGCCCGCCACGTCGCCGCTTCCGGCCGTCGCGGCGACGGGCGGAAGATCGCGCTCGACGCGGCGCGCGAGCTTCACGACGCCGGCGATCTCGAGCGCGCGACACGCCTCCTCGAAGAATTCGTCGGTTCGGAAAACTCGCCTCGAAACATCTTTCAGCTCATCGAGGGCTTGAGCCCGATCCTCGATGATCTCGGCGATCACGAACGCGGGATCGCGCTCATCGAGCCGTTCCTCCAGCAGGGCGGCAAGAAACTGCGATCGACCGAGATCGTACGCCTCCAGAGACGCCTCGGGATCCACCTTCACCGCGCGGGATTCCCTGATCGAGCGCAGGTCGCGTTCAAACGCGCGATCGGGCGCGCGTCCAAGCGGAATCTCGAGGACCTGATCCTCATCGACTCGGAGCTCGCGGAGATCCAGATCTTCGACGGGTCGCTCGACGACGCCGAGGCCGCGTGCCGGCGAGGCCTCGCCCGCATCGGGACGGGAACGGGCGACCCCGAGTTTCGCGGTCGGATGGAAGTGACGCTCCGTGCGAGTCTCGGACACATCGAGCTCCGACGACTCCGTCCCGATCGAGCCAAGGCCGAGCTAGAGACCGGCCGCCGCCTTTCGCGCCGCTACAGCTCGACCGCCGACCAGGCGGCCATTCTTCACAACTTGGCCGTGTGCTCGAATCAACTGAACGAGCTCGAGCGCGCCCGTGAGTACTTCGCCGAAGCGCAGCGACTCCTCGCGCACGCCGGAGACACGCGGAACGAGGTCAAGATCGCGACGAACCTTGCGGTAATCGCGTCCAAGCTCGGAGACCGCGAGGAATCCCGCGCGCAGATCGAGCGCGCCGAACGGCTCGTTCGGCGTTACCCCGGGCATCGCCTCGAGTTTTTCTGCTTCTATTCGAAGGGGCTCGCGGCGCTTCTCCTCGGAGAGGCGGACGCGTCGATCGCGGCGTTCGACAAGGCACTTCCCCTCGGACGCAAGCTCGCGGACGAGTTTCTCGTTCGCTTCGGCGAGGTGTATCTCGCCGAGGCCGCGCTCCTCCGCGGTCGGTACGCGCAGGCTCGCGCGCAGCTTCACGCCACTCGGCGCGCGGCCGAGGCGGCGGAGTCGACTCTGCTTCGGCGAATGGTGGACAGCCGCCTTGTTCTCCTCGAGACGCTCCTCGGACGTGAGCGAGCGGCACGGAACGCTTACCGAGCACTCGAGGAGACCCCCCGCTCGGGCGTCGAGCTCGCCGAAGCGTGGATCGACCTCTTCGCGGCGGTGGGCTCGGTACTCGCGAAGCACCCAGCGGACGATCTCCTCGAGAGCGCGGAGCGCGTCTTTGCGCAGCTGTCGATTCCGTACGGAACGCGATACGTGCACCTGGCGCGTCTCGTTCAGAGCCTCCTCGCCGGGGACGAGTCGAAAATCTCGGAGCACGCGGCGGCCTGCGGTGGAGGCGAGAGCTCACCTCACGCGTTTCTTTCCGTAGCGGAGCCCCTCGCGCGAGGAGCGGCGTTTCTCGCGCTCGGACAACTCGAGTCGGCGGCGGTTTCTCTCTCGCACGCGAGCGGTGCGATCGTCGGAGCGCCGTTCGCCGAGCTCGACTGGTTTCTCGAGCTCCTCCATGCCCGCGTCGCGTCCGGGCGGAGCAGCGTCGTCGACGCGCGGCGTCACGTGCTGCGCAGCGTGCACACACGCGATGTCTTGGCGCAGCTCGTGCCCGAACGATTTCGCGATCGATTCCTCGCGCAGCGCCGGTTCGCGCCGCTCGACGAGCTCCTTTCCAGGCTCCAACGGACGCCTCGCCTCCACAGCTCTGCGGGACGCGGTCGATCCGAGGCGTACGAGGGCCTCGTCGGAGTTTCGAACGCACTCAAGGAAATCGTCGGACGGATCGAGACGATGGAGGACAGCGATTTACCGGTCCTCATCACCGGCGAGACGGGGGTCGGCAAGGAGGCCGTCGCGCGCGCGCTCTACCGACGAAGCTGGCGTCGTGACGGCGGCTTTCAAGTGATTCACTGCGGCTCGATTCCGGAAGAGCTGTTCGAAGCGGAACTCTTCGGCTATCGGCGCGGTGCGTTTACTGGAGCCGAGGAAGACCGACCCGGCCTGCTCGAAAACTTGCGCGGAGGGACCATCCTCTTCGACGAAATCGGCGACCTTTCGCCGGTGTCGCAAGGGAAACTCGTTCGCGTCGTCGACTCGAGCGCGGTCAAGCGACTCGGAAGTGGGCGCGTCCATCCGCTCGACATCCGATTTCTGTTCAGCTCGAGTCGCGATCTCGAGGCGCTCGTCGAAACCGGACGTCTTCGCTCGAATCTCTACTACCGCGTGCGCGCTCTCGAGATTCCGGTGCCCCCCCTCCGCGAGCGCCGCGAGGACATTCGCGTGCTCGCGAATCACTTCGTAGAAAAGCACCGTGCATCGCTCGACCGCGAACGAGTCGAGCTGAGCGGAGACGCGGTCGAGCTTCTCCAGCGGCACGACTGGCCCGGCAACATTCGCGAGCTCGAGAGCGTGATCATCCGGACGCTCATCCAGCGTCCCGGTGCGCTCGCGATCCGCGCATCGGACGTCGCGCTGGCCACGCATGGCGGAGAGCGCGTCGAGCAACGCCCTGCGCGTCCGACCGCGAATCTTCTTTCTCGCGACCTGAAAGAGTGGGAGAGAGACTTGCGGCGAGATTATCTCACCGAGCTCTTTCGTGCGACGCGAGGAAGCGTCACCGAAATGACACGTCGACTCGGCATCGCGCGCGCGACACTCTACGCGTGGCTAGGGGAAGCGGGGCTCAGTGTCGAATCGCTTCGCGCGAGACTCGAAGCAGACGATTCGCCCGAGGAGTGATGGTAGAGCCAACACGACTTTCGACGAACGACGCGCGTCGACAAAGTGAATGAGTCAGAACATGCCATTGTCGTTCGCGGCTTCGTCGGGAACGACCTGCAAGACGTCCCAGTGCTCCACGATCTTACCCGCGTCGTCGAAGCGAAAGATGTCGATGCCGGCATAGTCGTGGTCGCCGGGCCATCGCTGGTGGCAGTGCAGGACGACCAAGTCGGCTTCGGCGACAGCCCGCTTGAATTCGACACGCTTGCCCGGGTATTCCGCGGCCATCTTCTCGAAGTAGTCGATAAACGCTTGTTTCCCGTCGGCGACCTCCGGGTTGTGTTGGATGTAGTCGTCGCCGACGAATTTCTCGACCGCCTCACGCGGCCGGCACTGATTGAACATCAAGTCGTAGAACGACATTGCGTTCTCTTTGAATTGTTCCGCGGTGCGCTCCATCCGGCTCCTTCCGTGTGTGTCACGTTCGACGCAACGCGTGCTCTCTAGAGCGTCCGCGACCCGGCGAGCGGCCGGTCCTCGGAGCCCTTCACACGCCCAGTTCGTGCAGATCCGATACTTGGACCGACTCCGAGTCCTAGCCCTAGCCGATCGACGCCGCCTCGCGACGGGGGTACTTCGCGTCGACGTACTCGTCGACGATGCGACGGAACTCTCCGCCGAGGAACTCGGGTGAGCCCTTCAAGTTTTTCACCCGCTTTCCGTCGATGTAGACGGGACAAGTCGGCTCCTCGCCCGTTCCGGGGAGGCTGATCCCGATGTTCGCCGCCTTCGACTCGCCCGGGCCGTTCACGATGCAGCCCATGACGGCGAGCGTCAGCTCCTCGACGCCCTCGTAGATGCGTTTCCACTCGGGCATCTTGTCGCGGACGTAAGCTTGGATCTCCTCGGCGAGTTCCTGAAACACGGTGCTCGTCGTCCGGCCGCAGCCGGGGCAAGCAGTCACGCTCGGCGCGAACGCGCGCACGCCGAGCGACTGGAGGATCTCCTGCGCGGCGTACACCTCCTCGCGGCGGTCACCGTCGGGCTTGGGCGTGAGCGAGACGCGGATCGTATCGCCGATTCCCTCCGCGAGCAGGATCCCCATGCAGGTCGCGGACCAAATCCCGCCCTTCATTCCCATCCCTGCTTCCGTGAGGCCGAGGTGGAGCGGCTGGTCGGTCTTTCGAGACAGCTCCCGGTAGAGATCGACGAGAAGAGTCGGGCGAGAGATCTTGCACGAAATGATGATCTGGTCGGGTCTCAGACCGCATTCGAGCGCGAGCTCGGTCGAGCGGAGCGCCGATTCAACCATGCACTCCGCGAGGATTTGCTCGGAGTCGAGTCCGAGGTCCTTCGCGGTGTTCTCTTCCATCTTCGCGACGACCAAGTCCTGGTCGAGGCTTCCTGCGTTGACGCCGATTCGAACCGGCTTCTCGTTTTCGATGGCGACCGAGCAGATTTCGGAGAACTGCTGATCGCGGCGGTCGCCTTTGCCGACGTTCCCCGGGTTGATCCGGTACTTCGCGAGCGCGCGAGCACACTCCGGGTGCTGTCGGAGGAGCTGATGGCCGTTGTAGTGGAAGTCTCCGACGAGGGGGACGTCGCAGCCGCCGTCCGCGAGCCGGCGCTGAATCTCCGGCACGGCGCGAGCGGCCTCGACGTGGTTGACGGTGATGCGGACGAGCTCCGATCCCGCCTCCCAAAGCTCGCGCGCCTGTTTGACGGTGGACTCGATGTCCGCGGTGTCGGTGTTCGACATCGACTGGACGACCACCGGCGCTCCCCCACCGACTCGGACGCCGCCGACGTCAACTCCGATCGTCTCGCGACGCTTCCATTCCATTCCGTCGTCTCCTCTCCCGGACTTCGTCGGGGGGCTCGCGGCCGACGACGATCGGGACCGTCCCGATCGGTCGAACATCGGAGCGTACACAGCGCATTGTAGACGTCTCGCGACACGATGTGGAGAGCGGCGGGACGTCGAAGTCACCCTCGCATCCGCCGCCGCTCAAATCCTCGGCCGAGGCAAAAAAGAACCGGGCCTCGATCGAAGGACTCGACCGAGACCCGGTACTCGTAGTCGCCGTTACGGCGCGCGGACTACTTCTTCGCAGCCGGCCCGTTCGGACCAGCTTCGAGCAGGCCGCGAGCCTTGCCGAGCGCTGCGGCGGCCTCGCGCATCACCGCGAACTGCGCTTCGGCTCGCTTCTTCGCCTCGCCCACATCGACGCCCTTCGCAAAGGCCGGGTCGGCGCTGACGAGCTTGAAGAGGTGAGCATCGAGCTCGACGAGGACGTTAAGGCCGTCCGCGAGAGCGATCGCCGTCTTCGGAATGAGCGCGATCGCCTGGTTGCTCGCAAGGAGCTCACCGACGCGCTTCTGAAGAGCACCGCGGTCCTTCTCGGAAAGCGCGGCGTACTCGGCCGGCGCCTTATCCCACGACGCCGAGATCTTCTGCATTTCCGCGCAGAGCGACTGGAGGCAGACGCCCTTCTTCGCGGGAGCAGCCGGCTTCGCGCTCGCGGCGACCGCTGCGCTGATCAGCTTCGCAGCGCTCTTCTCGCAGCCCGCCGACTTCACCTTCGCGACGAGAGACGCGGCCGTCTTCTCGCAAGCGATGCCAGTCTTCGATGCCACGAGCTTCGCAGCGCTCTTCGCGCAGCCTTCCTTGCGGACAGCAACCGCCAGCTCGGCGGCACCCTTCTCGCACAGGCTCGACTTCTTCGCCGTGGCGACCGTCTGCTTCTTCGACGCGCAGGCCTTCTCGCACGCTTCCTTCGAAGCCGCAGCCGGCTTCGCGCTCGCGGCGACAGCTGCGCTGATCAGCTTCGCAGCACTCTTCTCGCAGCCTGCCGACTTCACCTTCGCGACGAGAGACGCGGCCGTCTTCTCGCAAGCGATGCCAGCCTTCGATGCCACGAGCTTCGCAGCGCTCTTCGCGCAGCCTTCCTTGCGGACGGCAACCGCCAGCTCGGCGGCACCCTTCTCGCACAGGCTCGACTTCTTCGCCGTGGCGACCGTCTGCTTCTTCGACGCGCAGGCCTTCTCGCACGCTTCCTTCGAAGCCGCAGCCGGCTTCGCGCTCGCGGCGACAGCTGCGCTGATCAGCTTCGCAGCGCTCTTCTCGCAGCCTGCCGACTTCACCTTCGCGACGAGAGACGCGGCCGTCTTCTCGCAAGCGATGCCAGCCTTCGATGCCACGAGCTTCGCAGCGCTCTTCGCGCAGCCTTCCTTGCGGACGGCAACCGCCAGCTCGGCGGCACCCTTCTCGCACAGGCTCGACTTCTTCGCCGTGGCGACCGTCTGCTTCTTCGACGCGCAGGCCTTCTCGCACGCTTCCTTCGAAGCCGCAGCCGGCTTCGCGCTCGCGGCGACAGCTGCGCTGATCAGCTTCGCAGCGCTCTTCTCGCAGCCTGCCGACTTCACCTTCGCGACGAGAGACGCGGCCGTCTTCTCGCAAGCGATGCCAGCCTTCGATGCCACGAGCTTCGCAGCGCTCTTCGCGCAGCCTTCCTTGCGGACGGCAACCGCCAGCTCGGCGGCACCCTTCTCGCACAGGCTCGACTTCTTCGCCGTGGCGACCGTCTGCTTCTTCGACGCGCAGGCCTTCTCGCACGCTTCCTTCGAAGCCGCAGCCGGCTTCGCGCTCGCGGCGACAGCTGCGCTGATCAGCTTCGCAGCGCTCTTCTCGCAGCCTGCCGACTTCACCTTCGCGACGAGAGACGCGGCCGTCTTCTCGCAAGCGATGCCAGCCTTCGATGCCACGAGCTTCGCAGCGCTCTTCGCGCAGCCTTCCTTGCGGACGGCAACCGCCAGCTCGGCGGCACCCTTCTCGCACAGGCTCGACTTCTTCGCCGTGGCGACCGTCTGCTTCTTCGACGCGCAGGCCTTCTCGCACGCTTCCTTCGAAGCCGCAGCCGGCTTCGCGCTCGCGGCGACAGCTGCGCTGATCAGCTTCGCAGCGCTCTTCTCGCAGCCTGCCGACTTCACCTTCGCGACGAGAGACGCGGCCGTCTTCTCGCAAGCGATGCCAGCCTTCGATGCCACGAGCTTCGCAGCGCTCTTCGCGCAGCCTTCCTTGCGGACGGCAACCGCCAGCTCGGCGGCACCCTTCTCGCACAGGCTCGACTTCGCTGCCGCGAGACTCTTCTTCGAGTCACACGCCTTCGCGCAATCACCGCTCATCGCGGTCGCGCTGTAGGAGGCGAGCTTGTGGAGCGACGAGAGGAGCTTCGAGCGCGCCTGCATCGCTTCGGCGAGCTTGGCGTCGCTGAGCTCGATCCCCTTCGCCTTGCACTCGGCTTCGGTCGCGATCGCCGACGCGAGCGCTTTCTCGACCGCAGCGAGGGTCCCGCCGAGGCGGGAACCGATCGGGCACCCAGCCGCCGTTTCCTTCACAGAGGCGGCGAGCTTCGTCTTTTCTTCAGCCGAGAGACTCCCCAGCGATTGAATCGCCGCGTCCCACTTGCCGATGAGGGCAGAGAGCGCTTCCTGAGTCGAGCTGAGCTTGGCGCAACAAGGACCATCGGCGCGCGCGACCGGCGCCAAGGCCAACGAAAGCAAAAGAGCACTGAGCACTGAGAAGCGCATGTGACCTCCGAGACGAGAAACGAACTCGCGAATGCGACCGAACTGCGACCGAGGCATCTGGTATCCGGAGATCCACTCCGGAGGATTCGCGCCGCGGAAAGATGGCCGAATTCAACTCACGTTCAAAAACCCAAACTTCCTGCAACCTCCGACGTACCCGGCAACGGCTCGAAATCGTGATTCGACCGAGTTTGTCGGACTTCCTCGAGAAGAGTACCCCGTAGGGCGGGCGAAATCGGAAACGACCGCCGAGAATCTCACTGCCCCGCGGAGCACCCAACGGACACAAACCCCGTAAAGAGTATCCGGCGAGCGTCGCCGCTCGAAGAAGATTCCTGTTCGGGCCGTGGCCCACCCGGCCCTTCCGAGAGAGCAGTTCGAGAAGACTTTTTTCGGCCAACGAAGACTCCTCGGAATTGGATCCCCGAGATCCTGAAAAACTCGCAAAAAATGCGCCGGTTTTCGTCCCCGGCGCCGGCGCAGCCCCGATTCCGGGGCCGCATCGGGGCGGGGCGCCCGCACCACCTCGGTCGCGGGCTGGACGGGAGGGTTCGGTTTTCGGTAGGACTACGCGCCGGATTCCCGTTGCGGAGCCTCCTTCCGGGGGCGCCTACCCCTCGCGGAATCGCCGAAGAACCGCCGGTTCGGCAAGTTCGTTCGCCGAGAAGAGGACGTCGAGTTTGCTCTACGAAAAACTGCTTCGCCGTGTGCTCTTTCGCCTGGACGCGGAGCGAGCCCACCACCTCGTTCTCGGCCTCCTGGCGCGGACCCCGCTCTCGTCGCTCGTCCGCGGCCGCGGCTCGGAGACCCGCGATCCGTTCCGCCAGTGGGGGCTCGTGTTCGGCAATCGCCTCGGACTGGCGGCGGGATTCGACAAGAACGCGGCCGCTCTCCCCGCGTGGAGGGCGCTGGGATTCGGCTTCGTCGAGATCGGCACGGTCACGCGCCACCCGCAGCCCGGTAATCCGAAGCCGCGAGTCTTTCGGTGCCCGACCGAGCGCGGTCTCATCAATCGTCTCGGGTTTCCGAACGACGGGGCTCAAGTGATCGCCAACCGCCTCCTTCGCTTTCGCGAGAGCGGCCCCGAGGAGTTTCCCGTAGGCGCGAATATCGGAAAGTCGAAGGTCACGCCGAACGACGCCGCCGAAGAGGATTACCTCTTCTCCTTGCGCACGCTGTACGAGGGCGCCGACTTCTTCGTCGTCAACGTCAGCTCGCCGAACACGCCGGGCCTCCGCGATCTGCAGTCGCCCGAGCTCCTCGGCCCGATTCTCCGCTCGCTTCGCGATGCCAACGCGGAACGGGACGCGAAACCGCTCCTCGTCAAGATCGCGCCCGACCTAACGGACGCTCAAATCAAAGAGATCGTCGCGCTGGTCCGCGAGGTCGGTCTCGACGGCGTCGTCGCGACGAACACGACCATCGATCACAGCGCCGTGAGTCTCGACGAAAAAGGCGGGCTGAGCGGGCGCCCCCTGACTGCGAAAAGCACGGACGTCATCCGCACGATCCGCGAGCAGAGCGACGGAGAGCTCCCGATCGTCGGCGTCGGCGGAGTCTTCACCGCCGCAGACTACCGGGAGAAGCTCGAGGCGGGTGCGTCGCTCGTCGAGCTGTACACGGGGTTCGTGTACGAGGGTCCGCGGGTGGTGGGACGGATCCTCTCCGGGGGTTAGAGAGCCCCCGCAAGAGTTGGATTCAGCCAGAAAACGGTCCTCTCGAACGGCCTCTTCCTCGCGAATCCTAAACGATCCCGCCGGAATCGCCTGCGGTTCGCCTCGCGATGCCGTCCGAGATGCCCCGTTCTCGGCGGCGAACCAGTTCGTGCGCAGGCGCCTAGGGCGTTCTCGCCGGGCCGGGAGGAGTTCTACTACCCCAGCTCGGGTAGCGGCTGCCGATTGTCGTCGACGAGGTACTGCGGGCGACCCGAGAGATCGGTGATCGTCGTCGTGTTCACGTCGATCCCGACGTTCTTGTAGAGCGTCGCTAGTACTTCTTGGAAGTGGACCGGACGATCGACCGCCTCGCCGCCGAGACGATCCGTCGCGCCGATGACTTGACCGGTTCGCATTCCCCCGCACGCGAGCAGCGCGCAGCTCACGCGCGGCCAGTGATCCCGTCCGGCGCTCTTGTTGATCTTCGGCGTCCGGCCGAACTCGCCCCAGACGCAGACCGAGACGTCCTTGTCGAGTCCGCGCTGGTGGAGATCCTCGACGAGAGCGGAGACGCCCTGGTCGAGCATCGGGAAATCCTGACGTGCGCGGTTGAAGTTCCCGCCGTGCCAATCCCATCGGCTGAACGCGAGTGAAACGCAGCGTACTCCGGCCTCGACGAGACGGCGCGCGAGCAGAAACTGATCGAGAAGGCGCGGTCCGCCGTCGGCCATCTTCTTCGCCGAGCCGCGGCCGTAACGATCACGGAGGCGCGGGTCTTCGCGGTCGAGATCCATCGCATCGGCGAGACGGCTCGACGTGAGGACACCGAACGCCTGCGACTGGAACTCGTCGAGTCCGCGCACGAGCCCGGACGCGTCGGCCTCACGGCGGAACCGATCGAAGCTCGTCAGAAGGGATCGACGATTCGTGAGCCGATCCAGCGAGACGCCGTTGAGGACCATGTCCTCGCGGCCGTCGCCTTCCGGTCGGAAGGGCGCGAACGCCGGCCCGAGAAACCCGGGCTGGCCATTGTCACTCCAGGGCTTGTGTCCCATCGGCGGTGCGAGCCCAACGAAGGGCGGCATCGACGGATGCGCCGCGCCCTCGAGCTTGGCGATGGTCGAACCGTAGCACGGCCAGCCGCCCTGCGGCTGAGGCGCGCGTCCGGTGCGCCCGCTGTAGCACTGAACCGAGTAGTGCCCTCCCGTCGCGCCGACGATCGAACGGATCACGGCCAGCTTGTCGGCGATGCCGGCGAGCCGCGGGAAGAGCTCGCACATCTGCATGCCGGGGACGTTCGCCTCGATCGGGCGGAACTCGCCGCGAGTTTCCGACGGCGCGTCCATCTTCAGATCGAACATGTCCTGATGCGGCGGGCCGCCCGGAAGGAAGATCATGATGATCGACTTGTGACGGCGCTCGCCCGGGGCTGCCGAGCTCGTCTTCGCTTCGGCGCGAAGGACGTCGGCCATCGAGAGTCCACCTACCGCCAGCCCCCCGATCCGGAGAAACGACCGCCGGGAGAATCCGTCGCAGAACCGGTCACGCGTAGCGTCGCCGTAGATGCTGAGCATCGTGAGTCCCCCTTCGGACACGATCGAATCAGATCAGATCAGTTCGTGAATCGGCTGGCGCCCGTCGTCGACGAGGAACGTCGGTCGGCCGCGCAGGTCTCGGACGGTCGCCAGGTTGACGTCGATCCCGACGTTCGCGTAGAGCGTCGCCAGAACTTCCTGGATGTGGACCGGACGGTCGACCGCCTCGCCGCCGAGGCGATCCGTCGATCCGATGACCTGGCCGGTCTTCATTCCGCCGCCGGCGAGAAGCGCGCAGCTCACGCGCGGCCAGTGATCGCGCCCGGCGTCCTTGTTGATCTTCGGCGTACGGCCGAACTCGCCCCAGACGCAGACGGTGACGTCCTTCTCGAGGCCCCGCTGGTGGAGGTCCTCGACGAGCGCGGAGACTCCCTGGTCGATCATCGGGAAGTCCTGTCGGGCGCGGCGAAAGTTGCCGCCATGCCAGTCCCACCGGCTGAAGGCGAGCGTTACGCAACGCACTCCGGCTTCGACGAGTCGGCGAGCGAGGAGGAAGTCGTCCATGAGGCGGGGACCTCCGTCCGCGACCTTCTTCGCCGAGCCGCGGCCGTAGCGATCGCGAACTCGAGAATCCTCGCGCTCGAGATCGAGGGCATCGGCGAGTCGGCTCGACGTGAGGACGCCGAACGCCTGACGCGTGAACGAGTCCATCCCGTCCATCATCCCGCTCGCGTCCGCCTCGCGGCGGAAACGGTCGAAGCCCGCGAGGAGCGCTCGCCGGTCGCCGAGGCGGTCGAGGGAGACGCCGTTCAGGACCATGTCCTCGCGCCCCTCGCCCTCCGGCTTGAACGGCGCGTGCGCGGGTCCGAGGAATCCGGGCTGACCGGCGTCGGCCCAGCGCATCTCGCCCATCGGCGGCGCTAGTCCGACGAAGGGTGGCATCGCCGCGGTCGTAGGACCGTGGAGCTTCGACATCACCGAGCCGATGGACGGCCACCCGCCCGCCGGCATCTGGTTTTTTCGGCGACCGGTCATGCACTCGAACGCGTCGTGCGCGCCGCTCGCGCCGACGACCGAGCGGATGACAGCGAGGCGATCCATCATCGCTGCGAGACGCGGAAAGAGCTCACAGATCTCGATCCCAGGGACGTTCGTCCCGATGGGACGGAACTCGCCGCGGATCTCCGACGGCGCGTCCATCTTGAGATCGAACATGTCCTGATGCGGCGGCCCGCCCGGCAAGAAGATCATGATGATCGACTTCCGCCGGCCCGGTGCGACGCGAGCCTCGCCGTCGGCGGCCGCTTGGGACGCCTCGGCGTGGAGAAGCTGCGGCAGGCTGAGCCCGCCGAAGGTCAGTCCTCCGATCCGTAAGAAATTGCGTCGCGAGACGCCGTCACAGAATCGTTCCCTGACCGGCCCCCCGAGGATCGAAAGCATCGAGATTCTCTCCCAGCCGCGTTGACTCGTTGTCTCGGGGGCTCAGTTTAGCCCGATTTTCCCGAGGAAGGGGAGCCGTTTCGCGCCGAAACCACGAAATTCTCGCGAGTTTATCGGCCGTTACTCGCCCGAATCCGGTAGTCCGGGACGGACCTTGAGAACGGTCTCCTTCCGGATCGAGACCGTGCCCGGCTTCGCGCCGCGGGGCTTCGAGACGTACTTCGCGCGCGTGCACGATACGGCGACAACCCCGCCCGAGCGCGCTTTGCTGTGATGAGCAGCGATCGCAGCCGCCGCCTCGAGGGTCGCGCGGTCGGGGTCCGCGTCGTCGCGGGCGACGAGGACGACGTGGCTCCCGGGCATTCCGCGGACGTGAAACCACCAATCGTTCGCGCGGGCGATCTTGAGGCTCAGGCGATCGTTGTCCGCGTCCGTCCGGCCGGCGAGGACCTGCCAGCCGCCGGGGAGGTCGTACTCGTAGAGGGCAGGCGGAGCCGGGGGACGGCGTCCGGGGCGGTCGGTCATCGCTACTTGTTCATTTGTTCTCGGTTGGCCTGGCGTCAGTGTCGGAGCTCATGGACCGTGGGTGGCCCGGATGGCCTCGTCGCGCTCCGCACCAAGGCGGCGCACGCTGCGGTACGGCCGCGTCTCGCAGGCCGGTCCGCGCGCGGTCAAGAATGGTCGGAAACACAGAGAAAGACACTATCCGGCGATCCCGCGCGTTTCTCACCAGATTCGCTGAGCCGATCGACGCGCCGCTGGAGGGTGAAAACTGACAACGACGCGGTGCGATACGGACCGGAGAGAGGTCCCAACCGATTTGCTTGACTAATTTTTTAGTGCCAAAACCTTGACTGCCGCCGGCCAGAAGCACTAAAATCATAGTGTCTGGACTCGTCGACACGATTCTGAACACGTAGGCAGCAACCGGTCGCATGAACGACTCCTCCGAACTCAGCCGGCGAGAGCGGCAGATCATGGACAGTCTCTTCGCCCGCCGCAAGGCGACGGTGAACGAGGTCCGCGTCGACCTGCCCGACCCTCCGACGGACAAGGCCGTGCGCCGCATGCTCGAGATCCTCGAAGAGAAAGGCCACGTCAAACGCCGCAAGGAGGGGCGCGGATACGTCTATCGCCCAACGCAGTCCAAAAAGCGGGCCGGCGAAAAGGCGCTCCGGCACGTTCTGCAGACCTTCTTTGAGGGCGCGCTCGATCAGGCGTTCGCCGTTCACCTCCGTTCGAAAGAGTCGGAGCTGAGCGAGGAGCAGCTCGATCGGCTCCTTCGACTCATCGAAGAAGCACGTCAAAAAGGAAGATGACCCATGGCCCATCCCGTCCTCGCTCTTGCGTCGGACACGATCACGGTTTCTGGCGCAGCGTCGCTTCTGGTTGCGTTGATTAAGGGCGTTGTCGTCTTGCTTGGTGCAGGAACGGTCGTGCTCGCTATGCGCCACTCCTCGGCCGCCAAGCGGCACCTTGTTTGGACGGTTGGTCTGTTGAGCGTTCTGTTGTTGCCGCTTGTTTCGCTCGCCTTACCGAGCTGGAAGGTGTTGCCGGAGTGGCTGCGGGCTGAATCCATCGTGAGTGGGCTCGATGCCGATTTCGGTCAACGAGCGACTCATTCGGACCGCGATCCGGCGGGGTCGCCGGTGCGAGCGCCGGTAGTCACCGAATCCGTAGAACGCGCCCCCTCGCTGCAGCACGCAATCGTCGCCGCTAGCGAAGCGTCCCCGAGGGTCCCTCCGGACGAGGTGCGCTCTGCTTCTGCGGACGCTTGGCTCAAGACCGGTGTATGGATTTGGGCCGTCGTGGCCGCGGCACTCCTCCTGCGAATCGCGTTGAGCCGGATCGTCTTGGCGCGAGTCGCCAACACCGCTTCGCGCATCGAGGATGGACGGATCCATAACCAGATCGCGGATATCCGGCGACGATACGGCATCCACGGCGAGGTTCACGCCTATCTGAGCGGCACGCGTGCACTGCCCATGACGTGGGGACTCTTTCGCACACACACCTTGCTCCCGGCAGGTGCAGCCGATTGGCCCGCCGGCCGGCTCGATGCCGTCCTTCTGCATGAGCTTGCGCACGTCAAACGACGTGACACGATCACCCAC
The DNA here is from genome assembly GCA_965223845.1 of Planctomycetota bacterium. GTDB lineage: Bacteria > Planctomycetota > UBA8108 > UBA8108 > SXIK01 > CBDCXR01. The sequence goes on from CBDCXR010000004.1 coordinate 4,060,578, forward strand.
GTCGCTGGGCAGGTCGCTTGTTCCCTGTACTGGGTCAACCCGTTGGTGTGGCTGGCGGCGTGGCGAATTCACGTCGAACGGGAACGCGCCTGCGACGACCTCGTCGTCTGCGACAGCATTAAAGCATCCGACTATGCAGAGCATTTGCTGCGCGTCGTCGGTAAGCGCCGCCATCACCGGGCCGCGCCGTGCTTGGCCGTGGCGATGGCAAAAACCTCCCAACTGGAAGGACGCGTCGTGGCAATCCTCGATGAACGCCTGAACCGAAAACCTGCGACAAGAGGCTTCTTCACCACTGTGCTCGTCGCCGGCTTTATGGGCGTCATCGCCATCGCGACTCTGCGGGCTCAGAGCCCACAAAAAGGTGTGAACAAGGCGGAAGACCGCCCGAGATTCGGCGATACCATCGAACTCGTTATGAGCGACGAAACCGGCGAAACGCCCGTGATCGATTTCGACCGCGGAAAGGTCGGCACGGCACCAGCGGAGCTGAAGCGAGAAGGAGACGAAGCTGCCTTCGTCAAATGGATGGCGGCGAACGGTTACGACGCGGTCAGAGACACGAACGGCAAGACGCCGGGCGGCCTGATCGGCTTCGACATGGTCGCCCGCATTCGTGGTGACCATGAGTGGGATGCAAAGTTCTCGCACATAACGAGAGACCTCTCTGGCGGGGATCCCGAATCACCCGTAGTGATGGCGCCTCAAGCCTTACCCGCGACTTACTTCATTCGCACACGTGAAGGGGGCACGGGGATCTTACAGTTCGTGAGGCTCGAGAGTCGGCCCAGAGGATTGCGGATTCGGGTAAAAATGCTCGGGGTCGATCCAACCGCCGCGAGGAGAGCAACGTCTGAACGAAAGGCGCCAGGGGTCATCAGACACGTCAGCGCGTTTCTCGACGCAGTGAGTTCCGGCAAACACGCCGAAGCAGAGAATCTGGCGGGGCCTGAGTTTCTCCGCGGTGAGCTCTACGAGTTGAAGCGGATTTCGGCAGACAAGCTCACGGTGAGTCAACTGTATGTCGATTCTGGGGACGCGCTTGCCATCACGTCCCCCTTGTCGGTAGGCGACGCGGGTGGGAAACGGGTCGGGCGTCTCGTGCTCACCTGGAGACACCGAGCAACCCGCAGAGACGAGAACGATATAGGATCAGATGGAAACGCTGACGACCCGGTTGAAGTCGCGATGTCTTGGCGACTCCGCGACGTCGACTTCGAGAGCGACGAGTCTCTGCAGCGCGAGATCGCGCGGTTCCTGAAAGACTTCCCCGATGCGGTGCGACTTGAATCTACTCCTGTGAGTTTGCGCCGATACGTCCGCCTTGTGGTTGGGCCGGACGACCAGTTGACGCTCGAGGGGCGCGCGACGACGTGGCAAGCGCTGCCGACCGCCTTGGCAAGAACGCCGCATCGCGCTTCGACCGTGTTGGAGTTTGCCATCTCGACCGAGGCGCTCGCCGTCGCGAGACTGAAAGAGATTCAGTCTCGTGCGGCTGCATTGGCCAAGAAGCACGGATTTGAATACTCCAGCTACGTCGGCGTCTATCCGCTAGGATCAGTCGGGTCGCCCGCAAGGGCCCGAGGTCGTTCCACCCGAGCTCCGAGATCATCTGAGCGAAAAGAGGGACAGCGCTGACGCGCCGAGTCGCGGTCGAGATCGCTCGACGGAAGACTCGCGGAGACTGAGCATTGGAGGTTCTCTCAATGACCCGTTCGAACTACGTCCGCGGCGCCTCTTTATTCGTCGTCTGCGCCTTGTCGGCGTCTTGTTGCGGGGTGGTTTCGCTTCCGTCGAATCGAGGCCAGACCGTCGCTAACCTGGGCGTGGTCGTGAAAGCGCTCAAAGATCACGAGAAGCGCACGGGCGAGTTTCCCGCGAGCCTCGAGGAGTTGCCGCTCGCGCGTGCTCAGCTCGTCGACGGAATCGGCAATACATTCCTTTACGCCCGGCCGGACCGGGAGAGCGCCGAACTGCAGACGGTGGTCGCGATGAGCGAGCCGACCGGGCACCACTTTCTCGATTTCGAGAAGGGGTGGCACTTCGTGGTCCGCGACCCAGACGGCACGCTGCGCATTCGGTCCGCGGATGCGGCCGCGAGAAAGCGCGCCGAGGAGATGGAACGCAAGTACGGGACCCGAATCTCGCCGCCTCCGTTACCGCAGCGGCGTCCCGATTCCGCCCCTGATTCGGAACGCACGCGTACTTCGTAGGGACTCTTCGCCGCGCGCCTCGAGTGCGTTCAGATGCGGATTCGCAGACAAGCCGTAACGACCCTATTCGCCGCGATATCCGTCGCGGTGCTGATCACGCTCGCAGCACAGGTATTCTTCAGACCGGATCCTGTCCGAGCTTACCCGCCAGCGCCTAGCGCACGCGTCGTCTCTTTCCCGACCGACCCAATCCCACTCGGCGGCGGTGTCCTTGGAAGCCTCGGGACCCTGCACACGCGGCCGTGGAAGGAGGGTCCTGTCGCCACGGTCGGACGGTGGCAGGAAATCGGGACAGCGTGGGGGGACATCTCGGTGCCCGCAGACACACTGCTCCAGTTGAGCCTCGACTCGAACAACAACACAGACCTATCGGCGCTCGCTGGCCTCGCCCCATTCGACGTTCAGGTCCTCTCGGCGCCGGCACAAAACCGAATCACGCATACCGCGATGCCGAGTATCGGTCGATTGGCCGGACTGAGAGTACTGCACCTCGGGGGGGCCCAAATCACCGATGACAGTCTCGCCCACCTGTCCGGTCTCTCGTATTTGGAGCACCTCGACATCCAGAACTGCCCGATTTCCGACAACGCGATTCCTCACCTAGGCAAGCTCCGCTCTTTGCGATCGCTCTGGCTCTCTCGAACACGAATGACGAGACACGGAGTCGCGCGACTTCGATCTGCGCTTCCCGGATGCCAGATACGAAATTGAGTCGGGATTGGACCGGGCCTCACAAGGCGGTCACCGATCGCGGTCTGCGTCATTCGCGACGATGGCAGTGGTACCGTTTCTTCCCGATGGGCTGAGTCGAATCGCGCTGGCGATTTGGCACCGGGGCGGCACCGGCTCACAGAACGGCCCCGCTCTTGCGCGTGGCCGATTCGGCCTGACCCCGCGAGTCCCCGTCTCCCGCTGCCCGATCGGGAACCAGAGCGGGAGAAGAAACCTGTGCGGAGACGGTAAAGAGCCTCGCGTGAGTGCCTGAGTGTGCTGGTACCGAGCGCTCGCCTTCGACAGTGCCTCCGAACGCTAACGCTCGACCACCGTCGACAGTTTGGTCCTTTCGGCGCCAGTCGACAAAGCTCTGCCGGCCGGGATCCCGGCATCTCAGTCCATGCATCGTCTTCGCGGCTTGCGAGACTCGGGCGACACCCTCATGCTACCGGTCGCCCGACCGGCCGCGACCGACGTGGCCTCGCCTCTTTTGGCTAGGTACTCATCGTGAATCCACGAAGGATTCTCACCGGCTCGACCTATCTCGTCACGCGTCGCTGCATTCTCCGCCAGTTTCTCCTTCGCCCGGAGGAGAGGGTGAACAAGGCCGTGCTCTACTGTCTCGCCTACGCGGCGAGAGAGACCGGCCTCGCTGTGCATGCGTTTACATGCCTCTCAAATCATTACCACGTCGTGGTGACGGATCCGGAGGATGACATCCCGCGGTTTGCGCACCGCCTCAATTCTCTTCTCGCGCGGTGCCTGAACGCGATGCGGGCTCGGTTCGGATACTTCTTCGACGGCTCAAAGCCCAGCTATGTCCGGGCGATCGAGCCCGTCGACGTCGTCCACCAGCTCGTCTACACCTACTGTAATCCGGTGTCGTCCGGCCTCGTACCCGAGGCGAAAGAGTGGCCGGGGGTGCGAAGCGAGCCGAGCCAGTTCGGGACCACGATCTACGCAGAAAAGCCGGGCTGGTTCTTCTCCGACGAGATGCCGGAGGAACTTCCGCTCGAGATCACGCCGCCGCCCTGCTTTGCCGAGCGGGATCGCGAAGAGCTCGCCGGAGAGCTCGAACAGAAAGTCGCCGAGCGCGAGGCGGCCACCGCCAGAAGTGTGAGCCGATGCTCTCAGGGGCGGTTCCGGCCGCCCCGTAGGACGGCCAAGCCAGCTCGTTCAGGTCTCGCGCGCGCCAAGATCGGGCGGCTGGGTGGGGAACGACTGCCTTGGGTGCGACGGTTCCGGATTGAGAACTTGGCGTCCCCGGTGAACTTCTATTGATTCGGTCGTGACGGGGTGCGATGGAGGCGACGACGGGACGGCGCCGCCTTCGTGAATATAAGTTTTATTGCGTACGCATTTTCAAATGAACCCGGTCAATTCGGACGGGCACCGGGTTCCGGGACTCCGCAGTCAGTCACCCCAGAAGCTCGCCTCCTTGCCCCAGACTCTTCCATCCGGTCCGAAAACGATCAAACGCAACCTATAATTACTGGTGTACCCTGCAGGTCGCGTGTACGCCCACGCGGAATTGCCTCCGTGGCGCAACGCGTACGGATCAACTCGTTCATTCAGGGGCGAACCGAGCAATGCTCGCACTTCGGCTTTCGACATTCCGATTCGCACGCGCAAGAAATCGTAGTTGGAATATCCCGACGCGTAGACTGTGTCCTCACCGAAAACGAAAATCTGGAAGGATTCTGAGAGCCCTCCAGGGTTGCGAGATCGCAAAAGAGCGCTGAACATTATCGCAGTCACGACAACTAGAACTAGAACTCGAAGTATTGTCCGCCGAAACGTTTTGTTATTTCTGTCCATAGCAATTTCGTTGGCCGCTTGTGGCGTCCGCCGGGATCCCACAAGCGTGGGGAGCACTTCTGCCGAACGACTCGGAACGATTTTCTTACGGCAAGTTCAGCGTTCGACTGTTGCGCAACAATAACCGTCATCGGCAGCCTGCTTGACAGCCCGGAAAGTGCTCTCCAGAGCCCTCAGCTTGGCATTCTGGCGTGCACCACCAAGTCGGCCCCTCGTCCTCGTCCACTTCCTCCTCCGATTTAGGCCGTAGTGTCCACGGATCTACCCACTGCCCCCCCCAAATCATGCCTACGTCCCCCTGAAACGTAATGCAGTCATAGGAAATCTCGTCGCTTTCGAGACAACCCGTACAACCACCTCGTACTTTGTACCATTGCTTTGGTTCCGGCGGGGAATATCCGACGTCGTAGAATGCGTCGCAATCTCTACATTCATATGGAAAAAGGTCGACGATTTCAGAGTCTTCCGTCACGATTTGAACGACAGATTCGGTACAATTGCAACAGTTGCCAATGGCTGAATTCGTCGCGACCTCGCAACAGCGGTGGAATCTGTAAAATGTTGAATTCGTTTCGAAATCCCACGGGACTGGCTCTATCCGAGGACCGGTGTAGCCCTCACCTTCGTAGGCTGCAAGTATTGGCGAACTTTCCGGTTCGACAACTGACCTCGGATCGCCCGCTCGGTAGACGTAAAGATTGCCCGCATCAAGATTGCCCGCATCGCCCTGGCCGATCGAATCTCGAGTCAAGAACCGCCCGAACTCCGGATCTTGCCACCGCGCCCGGAAATCGAAAAACCCAACGTCGTTGTGAAATTGGCGACCACTGAACAAATGCCGATCTGTGCTCAGCGTGGCCGAGCTCCAATTCAGGTCAAACTGCTGCGGTTCACCGTAACCGTCGTACACCTGCCGCGCATTCACCGAGTTGCTCGAGTCGAACCGAGTGACCACGTTAAAGTTACGATCCGCCGCCTGGAACTCCCAGTAGCTCGTCCCCGTGCCTGTGCCACGCATCGTGACTTCATCGACATACTGAGTTCCCCAAGTGGTCCATGCAATAAGAGAATCATCCGAATCGTCAACTTCCTCGACCACCTGACTCTCGAGTGAGAAGTAGTACTTGGTATCCGCAAGAGTCGGAGAATCCGTGCGCCGAACCTTCTGCCCGAGCCCGTTGTACTCGATCGTCGCAATAACGACGGGGGTACCCGTCGCATCCTCGACCTCAACAAGGCGCCCCCACGCGTCGTAGGTGAGATTCTTGACGTCACCCACATCCCGCTGAGTGAGCGACCCGTTGGCACCATATCCTTGAGTCACGCTGTCGATCGTCGCGTACTCGTTCGAGACGTTCGGCGCGGGATCCACACTGTCAGGACACACACTCGTCAGATGCGTACCATCCTCGTAAAGGTCCCAATTCCCCGCGTGACTGAGCGTCCAGCACTCGGTGTGCTCGTAGTCGTACATGTAGGTGCCGTACCGACCCCGCTTCCGATCCGTGAGCCTGCCCAGGTCATCGTAATCATAGGATTCGTTGAATATGTAATAGCCACTAACATTCCCGACCTCATCCTCACGAAGCGTCACTTGCCCCCGGGCATTGTATGTATACACATAGTGATTAATCAGAGTATCCGGATTCGTCGAAGTGTCCTTAACCTTCAAATCATCGATCCGCCCAAACCGATCCAGCCCCAGATAATCGTCGTTGTTGTCCGAATCCGTACCAACGAGCGTCCAGATCACGTCCGACGACCCATACTCCCGCTCGACAAGCCGCCCCATCCCCAGATACTCGTCCTGAAAGATCCAATTCGTCCCCTGCTTCCGTCCGCTCAACCGGCTGATCGTGTCGTCCGTGCCGGAGTCGTAAACCTCCGTAACGACCGTCCCCCCGGGGTAAGTGAACGACGTCCGCCGAAGCCCTGTCGTCCCGTCGGTCGGAAAGCTGTACGCGTAGTCGACGGACTCCGAACTACCGGTGACCGCCCCATCCCACTCCTGGAAGATCTCCTCAACGACACCGAACTTCCCGTACTCGTACTCGACCTCGTTGACCACGTTCCCGAACCCAACCAAGTGGCTGTCGTACGTCGTGATGTGCGTCGGCCGATCGAGCTTATCGTAGACGATCGCGACCCGCCGCACCGCCCCGTCGATCCCAGTTCCGAGCACCCCCGCGATGTCGTGCTCCATGCGCCCGCGTCCATCGTAGCGGTAAGCGTGAACTGTGTCGTTCTGATCCTCCGTCCAGATCACGTCACCCTGCGCGTTGTACGCATAGTCCGTCTCGTCAGTATCACCCACCCCCGCCGGATGCTTCACCGTCTTCACGAGATCATTTGACGCGAGCCGCGAGTCGGGAGTCGAGCCGATGACAACGCCGTAGACGTACTCGGTCACTTGATCCGAGCTACCGGCCGGAGCCTTCAGCGTGATCTTGTGAAGCTGCCCGTCGGCGTTGTAGGTGCGCTCGACCGTGCGGTCGTTGTCCGTCCCGGGCGTGCCGTCGACGTAATTGTCGATCGTCTTGTGGACAGCACCCCAGTCCTTGTACTCGGTGCGCTGATCGATGCCCGCGGGGTCGGTCATCGTCTCGGCCTGGCTCTTGATCGTGTACGCCCACTCGGTGAGGAGCTTCGTGCTCGACGAAGAGGGGACACCACTCGGACGGGTCGTGAGATCCGTGCCGCCGTTTGTACCGTAGTTGATCGTAGCTACTCGGCGATGCAGCTCATCGTACCAAATGCCGGTGTACTGGGCGCGTCCGTTTCCACTTGATCCGACCGTGAGCGCGCCGGTACCCGTGGCGTCGTGGTTGCGTTCGTAGGTGCCGATGAGAACCGGCGTGCCCCCGTCGTCGTACTCGGTGCGAGTCTCCGTCACTACGGTGTCGCCGGAGATCGTCAGAGCGTCCGCGTACGAGGATTCATCCGTGTCGTAGCCGACGGACTTCCGCGTCGCTCTTCCGGCGCCGTCATACTCCGTCTTGTTGAAGACTTTGCCCTGGCTGAGCGACTTGACCTCCAACCCCCGCTTGTCGCGCCAGGTCTCGACGTTCGTGTAGTCGGTACCGCTACCGCTCACGATGCCGTACGTGCGCGTCTCGTACGCCTGTCCCCACGCGTCGTAATAGCTCTTTGTCTTCGCAAGAAGAGTCGGCGATCCTCCACTGTCGTCGTAACGCCGGTCTTCGGTGACGCGGCCGAGGTTGTCGTAATCCCGCTCGACCTTCACATCCTCGGGTTCGTAGATGTCCGTCGCGCGCCCGCGATAGTCGTAGGTCGTGTCCGTCTCGCGGTCATCGCTCGTCGAGTGGTTCGTGTCGAGCTTCCGGCGAGTGAGAAACCCATCGCCGACGTTTGTCGAAGTGTCTTCTTCGTCATCGTAGAAGAGCTCCTCGACGAGCGTCATGTTGTCGCTCCCGCCGCCGTCGATCGTGCCGACCTTGCGGGTTTTCATGCGCCCGAGCACGTCGTACGAGTACCGCGTGATCGTCCCAGCCGGCGTTTTCGTCGTCTCGAGGCGTCCGGAGGAGTCGTACGTCGAAATCGTCTCGTGCTTGTCTGCCGTCGAGAGATCGGCGTCGCTCCAGACAGACGCCTTCGTCTGGCGACCGCCCGTGTACTCGAACTCTGTACGCTGGACGATGTCCCCGTTGAACCCGTCTTCGAGAGTCGCCTCGGTCTCGTCGAAGTCGTTCGGGAGATACGTTCCGCGCGTGGCCGACGCAAGCTCGCCCTTCGCCTGGGTCACGACATCGCCGTGGTGATCCAGAACGGTAAGGTCGATCGCAGCGTGGTAGTACGCAGAACCGACGTGCGGGTACTCCATGAGAACAAGCTCATCTCCGGAGAGCTTCGAGTAGTACCATCGCTTTGTCGTCTCGTAGGACACGATCGACGTCCCGTTGTAGGCGTCGAACGCCGGCGCGATGTGCTTCGTCCGCCGAGCGAGCTCGTCGTACTCCCACTCGTCAACGAGATTGAGGCCGCTCGTCGTCGCGAACACCGTGTCAGGTGCAGCGGGGACCCCGGTCGGGCGATTCGAGTTGTCGAGATCGACGACGCGAGTGGTAGCCACCCGGAGATCCGCGTCGTAGCCGGTGTAAGTGACGTAGCCTTCGCCATCCTTCGTCCACGTCTGGAGGCCGTCGTCCTCCAAATACGCGTACAGCGAGACGGCCGAGTTCGGCCCGTTCTGAGCCGTCGTCACGGTCGGAAGCGTCGTCGTCCGTTTCTTCACCGCAAGCGCATCGGTGTGATACGTGTACGCGAAAGTCGTCTCGTTCGATCCCGTGTCCGTCGTCGTCTCCGTCGGATAGACCTTGTCCGACGTCTTCACGTACCGCCGCCGGCTCCCGGAGGTCTTGAAGGTGAACGCCTTCTTTCGCTGATAGTTCCAGTTCCCGTTCCCGGGATCGCGAAGCTTGACCGTGCTCAGCGCATTGTCCGAGTCGTAGGTGTACTGGTAGCGCATCCCGTCCGTCGTGTTCGTCGTCACCACGTGAGTCGACGAGTTGTAGCTGTCACACGCCGCCACCGAGTAGCTGTCGGTGAGGCGGCCGGTCGTGTCGTGACGGAACGTCGTGATCCACCGCCGGGAGCTCGAGTTCGATTCGTCTTCCTGGAGAATCGAGTTCAGGGTCTGCCCGTACTTGTTGTAGTCGATGATCCTCCGCGCGTCGTTTGGGAGGACGATCTCGACCTTTCGGTACCACGTGTTGAGATCGGACGGCGTCGAGCCGTTCTGCGCCCAAGAGTACGCGAACGCTCCGGACCCACTCCCGCAGCCGCAATCGTCGTTGAGCGTGAGATCCCGAAGCCGGCGGTCCGAGTTGTATTCGTACTCGCGAGTGAGGTAACCCGAGAGCTGGGACACGGTCCGCGTGTAGATGTCGAGCGTCGGATTGTCGTCGTCGAACGCCTTGACGTCGCCCGGCTCGATCACCGCCGCGATTTGGTACGGATTGCCCGGGTTCGTGGTCGAGTTGTAGGTCCCCGTGTAGTACTTGAAGACCCACTTCCGGGTGTAGTCCTCTCCCGAGTCGGAGAGATCGCGCGTGTCCTCGATGCCGATGAGGTCGCCGGTCGAGCTCCCCGCGGCACTCGTCACCTGCTCGTGATAGGTGAATTCGATCGTTCGGTAGACGACCCAGCTCGTGCTCGGCTTGTGTGCGACCTCGATTTTGTCGACTCGCTTGCCGCTCCCGTGGTCGGTGAGGGTGTAGGTCCACTTTCGGACCTCGGTACTCGAGTCCGATTTCTGGATCACCGTGATCGCCGACGAGGTGTAGGAGATCGTAATCTCGGCGGAACCGATACCCTCGATCTTCGTGCAGCGCTTCGTCGACCCAGTCTCGTTGAACGTGTAGGTCTTTCCGCCGATGTCGTAGACGTAAACCCAGTTCCCGCTCACGTAGAGCTTCGACTTCGCATTCCCGTTCCGCCCCCAAAACGTGTACGAGTCCGACTGATCCTGATCGTAGACCCGGTACGTATTCGCGTCGAAGCGGACGATCCACTGCTGGTTCTGGTAGGAGTCGTCCATTACATACGGAATCTTCGGAAACCAGTTGTTCCCGATCATCCGCGTCGTCCCGTTGTTCGTGTAATCCGTCCCGTTCTTGTACCGAGTCCGGTACGTCGGCGACGGATCCCACTCAAGCCCTCCCGGCCCCTCCTGCCCGCCGAGACGCGGCGCGACGTTGTCGAACCCGCCGCTCCCGTCGACGGGCTCCGTCCAGCGGTCCTTCGACGGCTCGGCGTCGAGTCCCGGGAAGCCCTCCATGAGCGTGGTGGTGAGATCGTCTCCTCCGGTCTCCCCCAGGATCCGCCACGCGTGGAGCGGCATGAATTCGTAATCGTCCTCTTGAGCGAGGGCTGACAGCGGTGCAGCGAAGAGAGCAACAATGAACAGGAAGTTGCGGCGGTAAGTGCGCGTAGAGCTCATGTCCATCCCCCAAAACTGTGTGGATCACAGAACGGCTGCGATACCAGTGCCCGGTCGGTCGAGTCGGCCGCGTCTTTGGACGAGCCCGGTTCTCAGACCGAATGGTCCCCAGGGCACACCTCGAACACCGTGGCGACGGGGAACCCTCCCGCGTCACCACACTACGGACCGAGCTCAACGTGGGAGCACTGCCTCGGCCGCGACGGCTGCCCCGCTCGCGGCACCTTCGAATTCTTTGAGGAACCGGACCCACTGCGCCGCTCGCGCGACGTCTCCCTTGGCCACGAGGTCCTCGACGGGTTTCGGATCCCGTAAGAGCACCGAGTAGACGGGACTCGGCGGCCCCTTCAGTCGATGATTTCGCCTCAGCCGCCCGAGGAGCGCGACGAGATCGTCACACGTAAACGTGTCTCCGAGCGCACCGAGGAACTTTCCGTTCGCGCCCCGCACGATGACCTTGAGGTCGGTGCGGCGGCGGAGCGTCGACGGCTGTGCGGCTTCGTCCTCGGGGCTGATGAGCGCTCCGACGAAGAAGCCTGCCATTTGATCCTCAACTTCGAACGTCGACAGACAAGCCTCGAGCTCGCGCTGGTTGATGTCCTCGTCGACGAACATCTGAACGAGGGGACGACCCGAGAAAGCACAGCGCTCGGCGCCGAGCGCGGCTCCCCACTGAAACGGCAGAAGGAGCTCCTCTCCCTCGCCCGCGGCGTCCGCGGGTGCTTCGGCTTCCTGCGGCTCCGGTGCCGCCTTTGCCTTGCCGGGCGTTGCCGGCGCGGCCGCTTTCGCCGGATCCGCTTTCGCGACCTTCGCCGGTTCTGGCTCCGCGGCCGTCGCCTTCGCCTTCTTCGGGTCGGCGTCGTTCGCCGACTCCGGCTCGGCCGCGGCGAGAATCGGAGTCGCCCCGGTCTCCCGATCTCCACTGCCGAGGAAGATCACCGCCCCGATCGCCAATACCAGAACCCCCGATGCGGCGGCACTGATGCCGCGCTTAGCTCTTGGACTCATCGTGAACTCCCCACGAGTACGTGATCCAAGTGCGAGTGAGTCGATCGTATCGATCGCTCAGACGCCGCCGAGACCCTCAGCGAGCGTCGCCGCCCCGCCTCGCACGAATTCGACTTGGTCCGAAAGACACTCTATCTTTCGCGGTCGAGATCGAGCCCCCTCCCAGACGGATCACCGTCCGGATTTCGACGCAACCCCGATCCGGCGTTCTGTTTTTCCCCTCGCGTCTCGCTCATCCGAAAAACGAATCCCGGATGGTTGCGAAACTCGAAAACAAGAATGCCCGTGTCGTCTTCGCGCCCTCGTCTCCCTTGTGTATTCATCCGAGAAGACCGCACGGGCTAAGTGTCAAAAAGAATCTCCTAGTTTTTTGTTCGCACGAAAATCTGACTGATCGGAGTGGTAGTTGCATCGGTTGACGTTCAATTCGAGCAAGTGAAACTGCGTGATCGAACGGGGCAAACCGCAAGGCGCGCCCGAAAAGCGCAGAAGATGAGAACTTAACGGGATGCATCGAGCGCCCATGCGATGTGACGTCGGTTGGCACCGACGCACGGGACGGCCCCGCTCTCGCGCGTGACCGATCCGCCCTGACCCCACGAGCCCGCCGTCTCCCGTTGCCCGAACGGGAACGCGTGCGGGCACGTGTACAGCCAAAGACGGCAAAGAGCCTCGACCAGCCGTAAACCCGAGCTACAAGCTCCAGCCCTTCCGGTACTCCCGCTTCAAATACCGACTCGCCTCCGGGCAGTTCGTCGCCTCGAGCTTCTGGCCGTTCCACTCGAGCTTCTTACCCGTGCGGAACGCGACGTTCCCGAGCAGAACGGCTTCGGTCAGCGAGCCGCTGTAATCGAAGTTGCACGTCGTCGGTGCGCCCGTCCTACACGCGTGGATCCACTCGTTGTGGTGTCCGATCGACTTCGGGATGTACGGCCGCGGCGGCTCGTAGTCCTCGAAGTCGTCGCGCGGATAGAGAATGTGGCGCCCGTAATCGGCGAGCATCATCCCCTTCTCGCCGACGAAGAGGACGCCGCTCCCCCACTGGGGAAGGTCGTGCTCCTTGAGGTGGGGCGGCCGCATGTCGGTGTCGTACCACGTGAAGTCGACCGGCGGGAGCGAGCCGCGCCGCGGGAAGCGGTAGTTCACGATCAGGTTCTTCGGCGCGGTCTCCGGGTGCACCTCCGGCCCCTTCGCCTCGACGGTGAGCGGGTGGCGAAGATGGAGCGCCCAGAAGGGCAAGTCCATGAAGTGGCAGCCCATGTCGCCGAGCGTCCCGCCGCCGAAGTCCCACCAGCGGCGCCAGTTCGCCGGGCAGTACGTCGGGTGGTACGGACGCTCGGGCGCGGGGCCGAGCCAGAGATCCCAGTCGAGGTACTCGGGGACGGGCCGTCCTTTCTGCGGACGTTCTCCGCCCGACCAAGTCTTTCCGACCCAGACGTGCACCTCGCCGACGGCGCCGAGTACACCCGTGTTGATCGCTTCGACGACGCGACGATAGTTGTCGTTCGCGTGGATCTGCGTGCCCATCTGCGTTGCGAGTCCCGTCTCGAGCGCGAGCTCCGCAACCTTGCGCGCTTCGTACACCGAGTGCGAGAGCGGCTTCTCGCAGTAGACGTGTTTTCCCGCGCGGAGCGCCATTGCGCTCGCCGGCGCGTGGCAGTGGTCCGGCGTGCTGACGGTGACGGCGTCGAGATCCTTCTGATCGAGGAGCTTCCTGAAATCGCGGTACGTCTTCGCGTTCGGATGCCGCTTCGCCGCCTCGCCCAGGTAACGCGCGTCGACGTCGCAGAGCGCCGCGATATTCTGACTCAGAACCGCGTCGAAGTTCGCGCGCCCGCGGTGGTTCACGCCGATGATTCCGATGTTCAGCTTCTCGTTCGGCGAACGGGCCCAGCCGCGGCTGCCGGCGCTGCCGATCACGAGTCCGGCGGCAGTGGTCGAGATCGTCTGCAAGAATTCCCGTCGGGTCCGGTGCGCCATGGAAGCGTCCTCTGAGTGGTCGTGGATCCGCGTCGACCGCGACAGCGCCGCGCGTGAAGTTCGTTCCGAAGACCCAGATTGTGTTGGGACGGAGCGGCCTTGGGCAAGCGCTATCCCGTTCCGGCCGTACGGTCCTCGGCGCGAGAACTCTTTCGGCCGCGATGGAGCGGGAAGTATCATGCGGCGCCGGACGCGTCGTCCACCCGCACTTTTCCCAAGCTTTCCGCATCCCTCCGAGAGCCCGATGCCCGTAGAACCTTCCGATCCCGCGCTCGACTCCACGGCTGCGATCCCCCCCGGAGCGCTTCCCCCGCTCGAGGTTCGCGACCTCCCCGAGCCGATTCCGCTGCGCCGAATGATCGGTCCGAGCGTGATGCTCGCCGGACTCGCACTCGGGAGCGGGGAATTCGTCCTCTGGCCCTACATAACCTACGAGAGCGGGTTCGTGTTTTTCTGGGCCTGTCTCCTCGGGATTACGACGCAGTACTTCCTCAACATGGAGATCACCCGCTGGAGCCTCGCAACGGGCGAGAGCGCGATCACCGGGTTCGCCCGGCTGAGCCGCCACTGGGCGTGGGTGTTCCTCGTTTTGAATATCGTTCCGTGGCTCGTGCCCGCCTGGTCGAAAGGTGCCGCGCAAGTCGTGAGTTGGCTCGTCTGGGGGCCATCGTCCCCCGATACGTTCGCGAGCCCCTACGTCACCGAACTCTCGATCGCGGGGCTCTTCGGATGCGGAATCGTTCTCACCGCGGGAAGAGTCGTCTACGAGACCGTCGAGCGGATTCAGATCGTTCTCGTCTCGCTGATCCTGATTCTCGTCGTCGTCCTCGCGTGCCTCCTCGTTCGGGGCGACGCGGTGGTGGCGCTCGCCGCGGGTTCGGTCAGCTTCGGATCATTTCCCGAGTTCACCGAGCAACTCACTCCCGCCGTTCTTCTCGGTGCGATCGCGTTCGCGGGCGCAGGCGGGACGCTCAACCTCGGTCAGAGCAACTACGTGAAGGACAAGGGCTACGGGATGGGGAAGTACATCGGCCGCATCACGAGCCCGATCACGGGTCAGGTCGAGGCGATTTCCGAAATCGGCTACCAGTTTCCACCGACGCCGGACAACCTCGCGCGCTGGCGCCGCTGGTGGCGCGCAGCGAGCCTCGAGCACTTTCTTACGTTCTTCATCACCTGTCTCGTCTGCCTCGTTCTCCTCACCCTGGTCAGCTATTCCCTCTTCTTCGACGCGAGCGGAAACGCCGTATCGGGCGCGACCCAGTACGGAAAGGGGATGGACTTCGTCTGGGGCGAAGCCGTGAAGCTGAGGGAGCTCCTCGGCCCGAGCGTGCAGATTCTGTTTCTCGTGATGGGCGGAGCGGTGCTCCTCACGACGGAGTTCGGCGTCCTCGACGCGGCGTCGCGCGTCTCGACCGACGTCGTCAAGGTCAACTGGCTCCGGAAGAGCGAACGCTGGAGCGAGAATCGGCTCTATTACGCCTTCCTGTGGGGAACGATCCTCGTCGGCACGGCGATCTTGCTCGTCGGTACGGATCGCGTCGGCGCGTTCGGACTCTTCAAGTTCACCGCCTCTCTCAACGGCGCGGTGATGTTCGTCTACTCGGGGACGCTGCTCTACCTGAACCGATTCCGACTGCCGAAGCCGATCCGCATGAGCGGCGTGCGCACGCTGATCCTCGCGTGGTCGTTCCTCTTCTTCGGTTTCTTCGCGGCGTGGACGGGATGGTCGATCTTCGCGGGGAGCTGAGCTCGAGCCGAGACGCGCTCGAGCGAAGCGCGGCGGAAATCCGGTAGCGAGAGCCCCGCGGCGGTCCTCTAATACCTCATCGCGCGCGGTGCGCTTCGCGAGTGCGTGGCCGCCGCGCCCGAGAGGTAGGAGGATCCCCCGCATGGCAGTTCGTCATCTGAGCCGCGGTCGCGCGTGGACCGGGCGCATCGAGTTTGCTGTCGTCCTTGTGTGCGTACTCGTTTCCGCGCGCTCGCTCGGGTTCGCCGAAGGTCGCGTCGCCATCAGCGAAATCTTGTACAACGCACCGAACGACCTCGACACGGTTGAGTTCGTCGAGATCCACAACTACGGCGACGGTCCGGTCGATCTCTCCGGTTGGAAGTTCTCGCAGGGCGTCGCGTACCGGTTCCCGCCCGAGACCGAGGTCGCCCCGGGAGCGTTCGTGGTAATCTGCGCGGACGCCGCGGCGCTGGGCGAGCACTTTCCGAACGTCGAGCCGCTCGGCGAGTACGACGGCACGCTCGCTAACGGCGGGGAGCTCCTCGAGCTCGCCGACGCCGAGGGGAACGTCGTCGACAGGGTCGAGTACAACGACCGCGCGCCGTGGCCGACGATCGCCGATGGCTACGGTGCGTCCCTCGAGCGAATCGTCTTCGCTGCCGACGGCAATGAGCCCTCGGCATGGGGGCCGTCGCCAGCGCCAGGTCGCGAGCGTCGACCATCGGGTTCGCCGGGCAAGGCAAACTCGGTCTCACGCGCGACGCTTGCCATCGGCATCGCAGCGGTGGAGATAGAGCCGAGCTCGCCGCGGCCGGGGAAGCCGGTCTCGGTGCGCGTCCAGCTTCCATCCGCCGAGGCTTCACTCGTCGGAATCACGCTTCGACATCAGACGATCGCCGAAGGAAAAGTTCGGTCTCGCGGCGAGGTCGCACTCGAGAAGACGACCGATCGCGAGTGGACGGGAACGATTCCGCCGCAGCCCGAGGGGGAACTCGTGCGCTTCTTTGTCGAAGTGCGGGATGCGGCAGGCGCGACGCACCGCCATCCGTCCGAGCACGCACTCCGTCCCACGTACTCGTACGTCCACTTCGCCGTGTCCGACGCCGGAAGGATTCCGGCCGCGCACATCCTTCATTCCGATCGACGCGCGTACCTGCGGGCTCGCTCGGAGCGCAAGCGAGCGGGCCGGCGGGGCGGCGGGCCGATCGGAGCGATGATCGGGGGGATGATCCGGTCGAACGTCAATCTGACCGAGCACTGGAAGCGTCACTTCGCCGAAGGAGCGAAGGCGCTCTCAGAGAACGAGTATCGCGCGCTTCGAAGCGCCTACCGCGAGTCAGGCCGCGAGCTTTCGGAAACCATCGAGACCATCGTCGTTGCCGGCAACTTCCGGGAGCGCTTCGGCGACGGCTACCGCAAAGAAATCGACGCGGTTTTCAGCTCACACCTCGAGAGAGTGCGAGGCGCGATCGGCGAGGAGCGAGCGAAGACGGTGGAGGGTGCGCCTCCTCGCGGCGACGGCCGCCAGGGATTCCGCGGCGGCGCAGACGATGCGTTCACTCCCGACGGGCTCCGCTACTTCCTCGAGGTCGACGTCGATCTCGAGTACTCCCAGTTGCAGGCTCTGCGCAGCGTCCACGAAACCGCTGCGGAGGGATGGAGGAAGCTCGGCTCCGGCGGCCCGGCCGGTCTTGTCGGGCGCTTCCTCGGGGGGCGCGGACGCGGGAGGAGAATCGATCCGGATCGAGCCGCCGCCTACGAAGAGGAGATTCGATCCACGCTCAAAGAAACGTTGAGCTCCACGCAGCTCGAGCAAGTCGACGAATGGCTCGCCACGCATTCGATGACCAGCGGAGGCGGCTCGAGGAGTCCGTTCGGTGGTCCACCGGCGCCGCCCCCACCCTCGCGCGGTTCGAGCGCGTTCGTTCTCGTCTCGCCGGACCGCCGGAGCCACGAAACTTATGACTACGTCCACCTTCAGCCGCGACGCGGCGGATACAAGGTGCGCTTCCACAAGGACCGCGAGCTGTCGTTCCCGGCGAGCGAACGCCCCGCACCGGTCGATCTCCGGACGATCAACCTCCTCTTCGAGGAGAACCCCCGCTTCGTGCTCGCCGAACATCTCGGCTATGCGGTCTACGAACGCGCCGGTGCGCCATCGCCTTTTTCCGATCACGTGCGGGTGATCTTCGACGGCGATACGGTCGGCTACTACCTCGTCGTCGAGCAGGTGAACCGCGCGTTTCTCCGGCGCCACGGAAGGGACGACAACGGCGATCTCTTCAAGATTCTCTGGTACGAGCGCGGCGTCGAGAACAAGCACGAGAAGAAGACGAATCCGTCGACCGGACACAAGGAACTGATCGAGCTCATCGAGGCGCTCGAGTCGACGAAGGGCGACGAGCAGTGGGAGTTGATCGCCGAGAAGTTCAACGTCCCCGAGATGAGCGGCTACTTCGTCGCGAGCATGTGCACGTCCAACTGGGACGGATTCTTCAACAACTACTTCACGTATCACGACACGGGCGGGACCGGAAAGTGGGAGATGTATCCGTGGGACGAAGACAAGACCTGGGGCTTCTACGACGGCATCGGTCGTGACCACGTGTTCGTCGACATGCCGATCACATTCGGCATGACAGGCGACGTTCCGCCGGGTCGCAGCGAGGCACCGCGCGGGTTCGGATTCGGCGGACGGACGCCGTGGTGGCGCGGTCCGGGCTACTTCTCGGGTCCGCTGCTCGCGAATCCGACGTTTCGACTCCGGTTCCTCCAGCGACTCGTCGGATTCACCAGCGTCGTCTACACCGAAGGCATCTTCGGACCGATCATCGACGGACTCGAGGAGCGTCTCGAGGACGAAGTCGCGATCCGCGCGAGAGCGACCGGAGAGGACGAAGAGCGCGCGCTCACGGAGTTTCAGCACAACCTCAAATCGCTTCGTCGACACCTCCGCGAACGTCGCGAATTCTTACTCGCACAGCCCGAGCTCCGGCCGATCATTCGAAAGCGGAAGGGAGGAGAGGCGGAAGAGGCGGAGTAGACAGCGACACGACCCGAACGCCTCGGTTCATCCGTCTCCGTCTCCCGTCGGTGCGGCTGGTCCTTCGCCATCGCTCGAGTCCGGCGAGCGCGCGGCTCGCTGTCTCGCCCACTCGAGCCAACGCAGGTACGCCGGCTCGAGCTCCTCCCAGTTCCTCGACCCCCAGCGCTTCGCCTCGAGACCTTGATTGGTCCCGGTGAGTCGCTCGAGAGCACGCGCAACCGGCACGCGCACCCCCTCGTCACGATCGGCGAGCAAGTGAATGAGGTCGTCGATCGATGCCTCGGTCGCAAAGTCGGAAACGATCCGCGCGGCCTTGACGCGCTTCACCGGATTCTCGAGCGATCGCGACGACTCGATGTACCGGAGGAGCGGCACGACGCAGCTCGAACCGAGCTCCCGGATCTCCTGCTCGAGCAGCAAGTTCATCTTGCTCTTCCCGACGCCGGCAAGCAGCTCGTCGAGGCGTTCTTCGAGCTCCGCGCCATCTCGCTCCTCGAGAGCGAGGAGCGCGTTCGTCCACGACGCGGCAAGCGCGAGTTGCTGACGATCCATGGCGGAGACCCGGATGGTTTCCCCGACGACCGCGCGCTCTCCGCGGCGAAGAACGCGTGCGGCGCGGTTCGATTCGATCCTCGTCGAGCCCTCGAACACCGCGACTTGAACGCTCGCGCCGCGCGAACGCGCGACTTGGAAGCGCGTGCCGAGCGCAGTCACGAGCGCGTCCGCGGCGCGGACGTCGAAGGGAGTCGATCCGCGGACGACGGTCGAAGCGATGCGGCCGCGCGTGAGCTCCCAGCTTCGCGCCGAAACGAGGCGAACCTCCGTCCCGCGATCTAAGCGGACGAGGGAACCCTCCGCGTTCCGGATCTCACAGAGAGTCTCGGGCGCCGAGCGAATCCGCGCCCCCGCCGGGACGGCGGCGCCGAGCTCGAGCGCTCTCCACTCGCCGTCATCGCCAGCGTGAATCTCGACCGGCCCCGTGGCGAACGCCAGACTCGCGATGCGGGGATCATCGACCGAGATCGCGACTCGAGGCGTCGGCTCCACGGCGGCCGGCTCGGGAGTCGGCGCCGAGGGCGGCACCGAGGGCCCGGATGCGCCGGGCTGAGATGGGCTAGGCTCGATGCCGGAAGGATCGGCCAGGGAAGGCGGCTGATCGGGACGAGCGGCTGAGACGACGATCCAACCGAGAAAGAACCCGATCGCGAGAGACGCCGCCACCGGAAGAACCCAATCGCTCCAAGCACGTGGAGTCGGCGCGGACGCGAACGAAGCCGCGAGGCGCTCGCCGAAGGCCTCGGCCGCGCGCTCGCGATCGGCGAAGGCCTCTCGTAGCTGGCGGTCGTGCGCGCGACAGCGCTCCGCCAACTCGCGGCAGGACTCGCACGCATCGAGATGGGCGGCGAGATCGCGCGCGTCCGCGACCGAAATCTCTCGGTCGATGGACGCCGAGATCAGCGCCTCCATGCGTTCGCAATCGATCGTCGTCATCTCCGCATCGACTCCATTCGAGTTCGGAGCGTAGCTCGTCCCTTCGTGAGCCTCGAATTCACAGTCGCGACCGACACTTCGAGAAGCTCCGCGAGCTGCGCGTAGGTGTGATCACCGTAGTAGTAGAGCATCAACGCGGTGCGGTACTCCTCCGGGAGCTTGTCGAGCTCCTCGAGGAGGCGCGACGTTTCCTCGTCGCGCTCGAGAGGGTCGGGCACCGCCTCCGTCTCGCGGGCGCCGGTGGACGACGGATCCCGGTCCGGGCTCCAATCGTCGCCGAGCTGACTGAAGAGTACCATCGGTCGCTGCTGTGATCTGATCCAGTCGAAGCACGCGCGCCGGGCGATCCCGCGGAGCCACGGTCCGAACTTCTCCGCGTGGCGGAGCGATCCGAGCGCCGCGTACGCGCGAACGAACGTTTCCTGCGAGAGGTCCTCAGCGGCCGTGCGATTGCGCACGAGCGCGTGGCAGAGCGCGAGCACGCGGTGCGACCAAAGCCTCACGAGCGCCGCAAAGGCGTCGCGCCGACCCTGGATCGCGCGTCGAACCAGCTTGCCTTCGGACGTCAAGTCGTTCTCCCGCGAGTCCGTCTGTTGCCTTACGCGTCTAAGTCGTGCCCGACGCGAGATCCAATACGAAAAAATCGGCTTTTTCTCCAGTGCCTCTCGAGGCGAAGGCGACTGAGTCGCCGATGGCGTCGTACGTGCGGCGTCCGCCCAAACTCAGACGGGAGGTGCACGATGCGCAGCAGACCTACCCTTTGGACATTCTCGTGCCTCGTGGCGGCGCTCGTTCTCGTGGCGCAACCGGTTCGCGCCGAGGACAAGCTCATCGCTCACGAGTGGGGAACATTCACGACGCTTCAGAACGAGAGTGGAGAGGAGCTGACCGGAATCAACATCGACGATGAGCCGGTGCCGAGCTTCGTCCACAACCTCAGTCGGTTCGTGCTTCAGCCGACCTTTCTCACCAACCGGCACTGGATCCGGCGCATGAAAGGCGCGCCGCGGCACCACCCGCGCGTCACCATGCGACTCGAGACACCGGTCATCTATTTTTACCGGCCGAGCGGCGGCAAGCAGCCGTCCGAAATCGACGTGCGGGTGAAGTTTCGCGGGGGCTGGCTCACGGAGTTCTTTCCCGCCGCGGCGGCCAAGGCCCCGGGCATCCGCGACAACTTCGTCTTTGCGGATCTCCAGCCGACGACCGTGAGCTCGCTCGAGTGGAAGGATCTCCGTGTCGGCGTCCGAGGAAAGTTCCCCGCGACGAAAGATCACGTCTGGACGACGCCGCGCGCGGTCGATTCGGAGCCGATCTCGACCGCGAAGGGTGAAAGCGAGCAGTACGTGTTCTATCGCGGAGTGGCGAATCTTCGGTCGCCGCTTCGAGTCACCGCCGGCGAAGACGAAAGCTCGCTCGAGCTCCGCGCGAACTTCGGCGACGTGAAGTGCGGCAAGGGAACTCGCGTGCCGGCGATGTGGCTCGTCGACGTGCGCGCGGACGGCAAGCTCGCATTTCGCGAGTTCGACGGGGTGAACGTGACGAGCGACGAGGAAACGCTTCTCGCGACGCTCGACGCGCGTTTTGGTGAGGAGGACTACCACGCGTTCAATCTCAAAGTGCTGAAGAAGCTCATGTGGATCGCGATCCGCGACGACGGGCTCTATCCAGACGAAGCGACCGCCATGCTCGAGACGTGGAACCGCGCCTACTTCGAAAGCCCGGGCCGTCGTCTCTTCTTCGTCGTCCCGCGCGAGTGGACCGACCACTATCTCCCGATCGAAATCGAGTCCGCCGCCGAGGTCGAGCGTGTCATGATCGGGCGCATCGAGCTCGTGACGAGCGAGCAGCGTCGCCTCCTCCGGGAGATCGCGACGGCGCCGGCTCCCGACGCGTCGTGGGTGCGCAAGATCCCGAGGACGAAGGCGCGCGAGCGATTCCTCGCCGGACGCATGGACTTCGGCGATCTCGGGGTCGAAATTCCCGCTCACTACCAGCGGTACCTCGGCCTCGGTCGCTTTCGAAACGCGCTCATCGTCGAGGAGGAGCGAGTTCGACCGACGACGGCGCTGAGCGCGTTCATCGATTCCTACGGACTTAGACCCTACGCCCCGAAGAATCGGAAGCGCCCGCAAGCGGAGAAGCCGCGCGCCGACTGATTTCGTATTCGCGTCTTCCACGAACAGGTTCGCACGAAGAGCGCGAACGAACGGTGTGGGCGACGAAGACGACGACAGACCTCGCGTTGCGAAGGACAGACCGATGAAATCGCAAGAAGAGTCAGCTCACCGAGTCTGGTGAGGACTACGGGCTAGTGTTACTCTGCACGGAGCGCCGGCGCGCTGATCGCGTCGGCGCTCCATCCTTTTCGTATTCCCCGTGCAGCCGAGCCCGTCATGACTCCTTCCGATTCTCGCGTCCGCGTCTTCGTGCCCCCGTTCGCTCTCTTGCTCTTGGTCGGTATGTTCAGCGAAGGTTCGGGCGCTCCCGAAGACGGCGAATCCCCCCCGGGCGACTTTGCTCCCGCGACGCCGGCCGAAGCGAAGCAGAGTGCGGATGAGACGAAGAGCGAGAAATGGGACGTCGACGCGCCGCCCGGTCCGTCGAAGGAGATCGCGATCGACACCGACGAGGGAACGTGGCTGAACGTCGACGTCAGCCCGAACGGTGCGCGGATCGCGTTCGACCTTCTCGGCGACATCTATACGGTGAACGTCGCCGGCAGCACGGAACGCCTGACGAGCGGTGTGGCCTGGGACATGCAGCCGCGCTTCAGTCCGGACGGTTCGCTCATCGCGTTCACGAGCGATCGCGGCGGCGGCGACAATATCTGGGTGATGAAGAGCGACGGTTCCGAGCCCCGTGCGATCACGAACGAATCGTTTCGCCTGCTGAACAGCCCCGCGTGGACGCCCGACGGTGATTACATTCTCGCGCGAAAGCACTTCACGTCGCGCCGCTCGCTCGGCGCAGGCGAGATTTGGCTCTATCACCGGAGCGGTGGCGGATCCGGGATCCAGCTCGTCGCGCGGCCGAACGATCAGAAGGATCTCGGCGAGCCCGCAGCGTCTCCCGACGGACGTTACGTCTACTACAGTCGCGACGTCACTCCGGGATCTACGTTCGAGTACAACAAGGACTCGAACGGAGAGATCTACGCGATTCTCCGTCTCGACCGCGAGACCGGTGAAATCGAGCGAGTGACCGGCGGACCGGGAGGTGCGATCCGACCGACCCCGTCGCCCGACGGCAAGTCTCTCGCGTTCATTCGCCGCGTGCGTTTTCGGAGCGTTCTCTTCGTCCGCGATCTCGCCTCGGGCGCCGAACGTGCGGTGTTCGACGACCTCGACCGCGACATGCAAGAGACGTGGGCGATCCACGGCGTGTACGCGCAGATGGCGTGGACGCCGGACAGCAGCTCGATCGTCCTCTGGGCCGGCGGCAAGATTCGGCGGATCGACATTGCATCGGGAGAGGCGACGACGATTCCGTTCCGCGTTCGAGATACGCGAACCGTCGCGGAGACGCTGCGGGTTCCGATCGAAGTGAGCCCGGACGAGTTCGACGTCAAGCTGATCCGCTGGGCGAGCACGGGCGGCGACGGGACGTCCATCGTTTTCCAGGCGCTCGGACGCGTCTACGTCCGCGATCTCGGTGACGGAACAACGCGACCGCTCACGACCGCGGACGAGCACTTCGAGCACGCCCCCACCGCGTCCCGCGACGGGAAGAGCGTCGTCTTTGCGACCTGGGACGACGAGGAGCTGGGTTCGATCCGTCTGGCCCCGGTCGCGGGTGGGGAAGCGATGGTTCTCGTCGACGCGCGCGGCCACTACACTGATCCCGTGCTGAGTCCCGACGGCGGCACGGTCGTCTACCGGAAGATGACGGGAGGCGGCCTCCTCAACCCGCTCTGGTCGATCGAGCCGGGAGTCTACGCGCTCCGCATCGGCGAACATTCGGAGGATGCGACTCCCGTGCGACTGGTTACGTCCGGTCGCCGCCCGCACTTCGGCGCCGCGTCAGATCGCGTGTATTTCACGGGCTCAAGCGGAGGAAAAGCCGCGCTGAAGAGCATCCGGCTCGACCGCACGGAAGAGCGCACGCACCTCACGAGCGAGAACGGCACCGAGTTTCGTGTCTCACCCGACGGCCGATGGGTCGCGTTCATCGAGCGGTTCAACGTGTACGTTCTCCCGTTCATCTCGACCGGAAAGCCGCTCGCCGTCGGTCCGAAGACGAAGTCGATCCCGGTTGCGCGCGTGAGCCACGACGCCGGCGTGTACGTCCATTGGTCCGCCGACTCGCAGATGCTCCACTGGACGCTCGGCGGAAAGTTCTACTCGCAGCCCCTCGCGCACGCGTTCGCGTTTCTCGAGGGAGCGCCCGACCCCCTTCCGGGTGCGCAGAAAGAGAGCGTCGAGATCGGTTTTCGCCAACCGGCGTATCGGCCGGAAGGAATCGTCGCGCTCGTCGGTGCTCGCGTCATCACCATGCGCGGCGACGAGGTCATCGCGGATGGAGCGGTCGTGTTCGAGAGAGATCGAATTACGGCGATCGGGCCGCGCGGAGAAGTCGCGATTCCGGATGGCGCGCGCGTCGTTGATTGCGCGGGGAAAACGATCCTCCCCGGCCTCGTCGACGTCCACGCCCACGGCGCACAGGCGTCGAGCGGAATCGTCCCCGAGCAAAATTACATCTCGTACTCGGAACTCTCCTTTGGCGTAACGACGATTCACGATCCGTCGAACAACACCGAAGCGATCTTCGCCGCGAGCGAGCTCGCAAAGGCGGGGCGAATCGTATCGCCGCGAGTTTTCTCCACCGGAACGATCCTCTACGGCGCGGCGGGATCGTTCAAAGCCGAGGTCGACAGCCTCGACGACGCGCGTTTCCATCTCCGGCGGATGCAAGCAGTCGGCGCGTTCACCGTGAAGAGCTACAACCAGCCGCGCCGCGATCAGCGGCAGCAGGTCATGACCGCAGCCCGCGAGCTGGGAATGATGGTCGTGCCCGAGGGTGGATCGCTTTTCCAGCACAACATGACGATGGTGGTCGATGGTCACACCGGCGTCGAGCACTGTCTTCCGGTCGCCAAGGTCTACTCGGACGTCGTTCAGCTCTGGTCACAGACGAAGACCGGATACACGCCAACGCTCGGTGTGGCGTACGGCGGAATCTCCGGCGAGCGCTACTGGTACGACACGACCGACGTGTGGAAGAACGAGCGGCTGCTCCAGTTCGTCCCGCGCCGCCGCGTCGATCCGCTCGCGCGGCGACGAACGAAAGCTCCGCTGGAGGAGTACAACCACATCGACGCGGCGAAGATCTGCAAACAGTTCGTCGACGCTGGAATCGGCGTTCAGCTCGGTGCTCACGGCCAGCGGGAGGGGCTCGCGGCCCACTGGGAACTCTGGATGTTCGCCCAGGGCGGAATGACGCCGCACGAAGCGCTCCGCTCGGCGACGCTCAGTGGGGCCGAGTATCTCGGACTCGACGGCGATATCGGGTCGATCGCACCGGGGAAGCTCGCCGATCTGATCGTTGTAGACGGAAACCCTCTCGACAACATCCGCGACTCGGAGAAGATTTTCTACACGATCGTCGGCGGTCGCGTGTACGAAGCGCGCACGATGGACGAGATCGGACCCAACGGCCGGAAGCGGAAGCCGTTCTACTTCGAGACGGGCGCGGACTCGAGTCCGAGTTTCGGCGTGGAATCCGCGTGTGGTTGCGCGCGGTCGACGCAGTCTCATTGACCGCGCCGTGAAGGTGAGATCCGCGTAGCGAATGGACCCGGGACGAGACGCGTGACGCAACACGCGAACGAACGAGAGTCGCCGGACTGCCGGCGCGTCGTCGTCACTGGCGGAACGAGTGGAATCGGCCGCGCGATCGCGCTCGCGTTTGCGCGAAGCGGAGATCGAGTCGTCGTCACGGGGCGGACGGACGCGGAGGTCGATCGGTTTCGCGCGTCGCGCAAAGGAGAGTCTCCGGCGATCGAAGCGGAGGCGGTCGACGTCACCGACGAGTCGCGCGTTGCCGAGCTGTTCGCGGCACAACCCGGACTCGATGTTCTCGTCACTTGTGCGGGGATCATTCTGCGAGGCGGACGAGAACTCGAACCGGCACACTTCGAGCGGGTCATCGACGTCAACCTAAGCGGTACGCTGAGAGCCTGCCAGGCCGCGCGCCCGCTTCTCTGCGAGAGCCGTGGGACGGTGATCACGGTCGCGTCGATGCTCAGCTTCTTTGGAAGCGGTGCCGCACCGGCGTACAGCGCGAGCAAGGGCGGAGTCGTTCAGCTCACGAAATCGCTCGCGATCGCGTGGGCGAGTGATGGAATTCGCGTGAACGCGATCGCCCCGGGCTGGATCGACACCGCGCTCACGGCGCCTCTCGTCTCGGATCCGGAGAAGAGCGAAGAGCTCGTCGCGCGAACTCCGCTCGGGCGGTGGGGTCAGCCCGAGGACGTGGCGGGCGCTGCGCTCTTCCTCGCGTCCCCCGGAGCGTCGTTCGTCACCGGAGTGGTTCTACCGGTCGACGGGGGGTATTCCGTTCGATAGGGTGGCTGGAAGTTCCCGTTGTTCGAAACTCGTTGGATCCCGAACAGTCGCGGGCATACCGGCCGCCGTCGCGAACGACACGAGAGATGAAGAGCACTGAGGAGCGGTCGTTCGGAATCGGCGGGAGGGGGTGGAGAGAGAGGGAGAGGGAGAGAGAGAGAATGAAGATGAAGAGTGTCGGGAACGGGAACGAGTACCGTCGTTTTTGGCGGCTCGGCGCGCACGACAAAGTGGAACCACACGCTCGATGAACCGCGACTCAACTCCCCAGAGCGCCGTGAGTGATCTCGTCACGAAGGCGATTCCTGACGACGAACGACTCTGGGTCCTGCAAGCGGACAACGTCTGGTTTCGCCCGCTCCTCCTCAATTGCGTCGGCGGAGAGTGGGTGAACCTACTTCGCGTCCGTCGATCGGGTGTCCTCAGTCGCCACCGTCACCCCGCGCCGGTTCACGGCTACGTGATCAAGGGGCGCTGGCGCTACCTCGAGCACGACTGGGAGGCGCGCGAGGGCGACTACGTCTTCGAGCCGCCGGGCGAGGTGCATACGCTCGTCGTCGACGATGACGTCGAAGAGATGATTACGCTCTTCCATGTCTGCGGTGCTCTCGTCTACTACGCCGAAGACGGCTCCCCCTGCGGTCATGACGACGTGCACACGAAGATCGAGATGTGCCGGCGTCACTTCGCGGACGTGGGACTCGGGTCGGATTTCGTCGAGCAGTTCGTGCGCTGATCGGTCCGAGCGGACGATCCGTTTGTCCCCGAAACGCGCGCCGTGGTAAAAGGATGCGACTCGCAAGCTCCCGAGCGCACCGCAGACTCGCGGCGGCGCTTCGAGAAGGATCGACGAGGCGCGCGCATGATTCGAATCCAGATCCGCGGGGTGATCGCGGCGACTCTGTTCTGCTGCGTATCCCTTCAAGTTCTTGCGACGCCCGACGCTTCGCCGGCGAAGTCGGGCGTCACTCCCGAAGGTATCGCGTTCTTCGAGCGCAGAATCCGCCCCGTTCTCGTCGACGAGTGTCACCAGTGCCACAGCGCGAAGGCGAAACGACTCGAAGCCGGGCTCTACCTCGACTCGCGCGCCGGCATTCTACGCGGCGGGGATCAAGGCCCAGCAATCGCGCCGGGAAAGCCGGACGAAAGCTTGCTCGTCCGTGCGCTCGCGTACTTGAGCTCGGACCTCGAGATGCCGCCCGACGGAAAGCTCGACGACGATGTCGTTCGCGACTTCCGCACGTGGGTCGAGATCGGCGCACCGTGGCCCGATGAACGAACGCACGCGGCGGCGCCGCGAAGCGAAGCCTACGATTGGCAGCGCGCTCGCGATCACTGGGCGTTTCGGCCGATCGAAGATCCGCCCGCCCGGGCCGTGACGGCGAGCGATTGGCCTGCGAACGATCTCGACACGTTCATTCTCGCGCGGCTCGAATCCGCGGGGCTCCGGCCCTCTCCGCGGACCGACCGCCGCACACTTCTCCGGCGCGTCTACTTCGATCTCGTCGGCCTTCCCCCGCCGGGCGACGAGGTGACCGCGTTTCTCGGCGACGATCGAGACGACGCTCTCGCGCGCGTCGTCGATCGGCTGCTCGCATCGCCCCACTACGGCGAGCGCTGGGCGCGGCACTGGCTCGATGTCGCCCGCTACTCCGACGGCTTCGGAAGCGGATTCGATGGCAAGGATCACCCGGCGGGATTTCGTTATCGCGATTGGGTGGTCGGTGCCCTCAATCGTGACCTTCCGTACGACCGATTCGTCGTCGAGCAGATCGCTGGGGATCTCGTGGGAGAGCCGGTGGCGACGGGCTTCCTCGTCCTCGGGCCGACCTACCAGTCCGACGGCGGAGACGCAGAGAGCCGGGCGAAGGCGGAGGCGGACACGCTCGAGGACAGGGTCGACACGACGCTCCGCGGCTTTCTCGGTCTCACCGTCGCCTGCGCGCGCTGCCACGATCACAAGTTCGATCCGATTCCGACCGCGGATTACTATTCGGTTGCGGCGGTGTTTCGAAACACGAAAACGACGGACCACCCGGCGGCGGCGCCCGCGGTCGTCGCGCGCTACGAAGACCATCAGAGTCGAATTCGCGAGTCCGACCAGACTCTGAAGACGCGCACGAAAGAGGCGAAGGAAAAGCACAAGGACGCGGTTCCGGACGACGTGAAACGGGAGCTCGACGAGCTTCGGCGAAAACACGAAGAGCTCAAGAAATCCGCACCGCCGAAGTATCCGGTCGTCCACGGTGCCGCGGACAGCGGCGACAAAGACATGCATATCGCGCTCCGGGGCGATCTGCGGAAGCGCGGCGAGCTCGTCCCGAGACGGTTCCTCCGAATTCTCACCGCCCGTGAGCGCGAAGAGTGGAAAACGGGCAGCGGCCGCTTGGAGCTCGGTCGCGCGATCGCCGATCCGAACAACCCGCTGACCGCGCGCGTCATCGCGAATCGCATCTGGATCCATCATTTCGGCCGCGGCATCGTCCGCAGCCCGAGCAACTTCGGAACCCTCGGCGAAACGCCGACTCACCCGCAGCTTCTCGACTGGCTCGCGTCGCGCCTCGTTGCGAGCGGCTGGTCCGTGAAGGAGCTCCATCGGACGATTCTCCTCTCGGCGACATACGCGATGAGCAGCACCTACCGCGAGGAAGCGTTCGCCCTCGACGGCGACAACCGACTCCTCTGGCGCATGAATCCCCGGCGCCTCGAGGTCGAGGCCTGGCGCGACGCGGTGCTCGCCGCGACGGGCGAGCTCGAACGCTCGCTCTATGGAACGCCGACGCGCGATCTGCTCGGGAGCCCGCGACGGACGCTCTACACGGTGATCAGCCGAAACGGAGACCGCTTCGAATCGGATCGCTTCCTCCGGCTCTTCGACTTCCCGGCGGCACGCATCACGAGTCCACAGCGCGTCATCAGCACGGTTCCGCAGCAGTATCTCTTTCTCCTCAACAGTCCGTTCATGTTCGCTCGCGCACAGAAGCTCGCCGAACGAATCACGAGTGACGAAGCGAGTGACGAAGACCGCGTTCGGAAGGCATTCCGCATTCTGTTCGGACGGGAACCCGAACCCTCCGAGCTCGCTCTCGCGTTCGAGTTTATCGGCGGCGGCCACGCCGAGACGAATCGCGATGCTGAAGACGCGGTCGACCCCACCGACAACGCACGGCGCTGGTCGCAATACGCTCAGGTTTTGTTGAGCTCGCATGAATTCTGGCACGTAGAATGACCCCACCACTCGACGGACGAACGAGAGGAGATCCGGATGAGCTTCGCTGCGCACGAAAGTAGGGCGCACTACGTGCCGGGAACGATGTCGCGGCGCGAGATGCTCCGGCGAGCCGGCGCCGGTTTCGGCACGCTGGGACTCGCAGCGGCGCTTCACGAGGCGGGGTCCGCGGCACCGCCGGGAACCGCCGCCGGCACGGCCCTCTCTCCGCGCCAGCCACATTTCGCACCGCGAGCCAAGCGCGTCATCCAGCTCTTCATGCCGGGTGGCCCGTCGCAGGTCGACACCTTCGACTACAAGCCCGCGATCGCGAAGCACGCGGGGGAGCGACCCAAGCTCGTCGATCGGCGCTCACTCCGGAACACGAAGAACGGCCTCATGCCATCGCCGTTCGGCTTTCGCCGCTACGGCGAGTGCGGCAAGTGGGTAAGCGACATCTTCCCGCACGTCGGTGAGGTCGTCGACGATCTGTGCTTCATTCATTCGATGCACACGGACATTCCCGAGCACGCCGGGGCGATCTTGATGATGAACCTCGGCAACATCCAACCGAACCGGCCGAGCCTCGGGTCTTGGCTCGTCTACGGTCTCGGCTCGGAGAGCGACGACCTCCCCGGATTCGTCGCGATGTCGCCGCGCGCCCAACCGCGAGGAAAGCTCGCGAATTGGGGGAATGCGTTCCTTCCGGGCGCCTACGCGGGCACATACGTCAACATCGCCGAGATGAAACCCGAAGCGGCACTCCGCCACCTCCGAAGCGCGAACCTTTCGACCGCGGAGCAGCGCCGCCAAGTCGATCTCCTCCGCCGCGTGAACGAGCTCACCCTCGCGCGCCGCGAGCAGGATCGTCAGCTCGAGGCGAACATCCAGGCGATGGAGCTCGCGTTTCGCATGCAGTTCGCCGTCCCGGACGTGTTCGACACCCAAAACGAATCGCCCGCCACGCTCGCGATGTACGGCGAGAGCGAGTTCGCGAAAGGCTGTCTCATCGCGCGGCGACTCGTCGAGCGTGGAGTGCGCATGGTTCAGCTCTCCCACTCGATCGATGGCTACGACATCGCCTGGGACACGGGCCACGGCGACATCGAAGGTGGACACGCTCGCCTCGCGCACGCGTGCGATCAGGGAATCGCGGCGCTCATCAAAGATCTCAAGGCTCGAGGCCTCTTCGACGACACCCTCGTCGTCTGGGGAGGTGAGTTCGGGCGCGCGCCGACGTCAGAGGGCAAAAAGGGTCGCGATCACGATCACTACGGCTTCACGGTGTTCCTCGCCGGTGGCGGCGTGCGGGGCGGTTACTCCTACGGTGCGACCGACGAGTTCGGTCTCACCGCGGTCGAGAATCGCGTTCACGTGCACGACCTCCACGCGACGATCCTCCACCTCATGGGGCTCGACCACGAGCGACTCACGTATCGCTACAGCGGGCGCGACTACCGCTTGACGGATGTGCACGGGCGGGTCGTTCGCGACGTTCTGGCGTAGCCTCGCGCGCGGCTCGGTTTGCGGGGAAGAAGTATTCACCACGAAGGGCACGAACAACCAGAGGCACCCTCCATGAAAGAAAAACCACAAGCCCCCCGAACGCTCTCTCGCCGACAAGCCCTCCTGCGTTCGGCCGGTGCGACGGCGCTCGGAGCCGCCGCGTGGACCCTCGGATCACCCGCCACGGCGGACGACAGCGAACCGGTCGCCCGAAAGGGTCGCGTGAAGCAGTCGCTCGTCAATTGGTGTTACCGCAAGTTCTGGCCGAAGCTCGACGATTTCTGCGGCGTCGCAAAGTCCCTCGGCTGCCAGAGTATCGAGCTCCTCCCGCCGAAGGATTGGCCGACGCTCAAGAAGCACGGCCTCACCTGCGCGATCGCCGGCTCACACGGATTCCGCACCGGGATGAACAACCGCGGCGAGTGGCCGATGGTCACGGAGAGTCTCCGCAAGTCGATCGATGCGAGCGCCGAGCACGGAGTTCGGAGCGTGATCACGTTTACGGGCTTCGCCAACGGAATCGATCGTGAGACCGGCATCAAGAACTGTGTCGAGGGCTTCAAAGAGATCGTCGGTTACGCAGAAGAGAAGAAAGTCACTCTCTGTCTCGAGGTGCTCAACAGTCGCGTCGACGAGCAGATGAAAGGTCACCCCGGGTACCAAGGAGATCACACCGACTACTGCATGGAGATCATCCGCAAAGTCGGCTCGCCGCGACTCAAGCTGCTCTTCGATATCTATCATGTGCAGATCATGGACGGCGACGTGATCGTCCGGCTCCGTGAATGTGGAGAGGCCGTCGGCCACGTGCACACCGCCGGGAATCCGGGCCGCCGCGAGCTCGACGACGAGCAAGAGATCAACTACAAACCGATCCTCGAGGCGCTCGTCGCGATGAAGTACGACGGCTTCGTCGGACAGGAATTCATCCCGACGCGCGATCCGTTCGAGGGATTGCGCGAGGCCGTCGCGGTCTGCGATGTCTAGAGCGGGAATGATGCGGTGCTCGACGCTCGTTGCGCTCGTCGCCGGCCTCGTCGCGACCGCCGGTCCGCTCAGCGCGGAGAAGGACGACGCGGCAGATTCGCTCGCAATCCTCGGCGAATCCGGCGCCGATGCCCTTCACTCTTTCCTGATGCGCACGATGCGCGAGCAGTACGACGCGCGCCGTGCAGCGCTCGCGCGCGCCGTACGCTCGCCGGCCGACGCGCTCGCGCGGCGCGATGCCCTGCTCGCAGAGTTTCGCGAGCTCCTCGGCCCGTTCCCACCGCGGACGCCGCTCCAGCCGCGCACCACGGGAACAATCGAGTGCGATGGCTATCGAATCGAGAAGATCATCTACGAAAGCCGTCCTGGTCACCGCGTTACCGCGAACCTGTACGTTCCGACCACCTCGCGCGGCCCCTTCCCCGGTGTCCTCGTCCCCTGCGGGCACAGCACGAACGGAAAAGCCGAGCGAGCGTACCAAAGTGCTTGCGTCCTCCTCGCGAAGAATGAGATCGTCGCTCTCATCTACGACCCGATCAGCCAAGGAGAACGCCACCAGCTCCTCGATTCTCCTCGTCACGGGACGACGACACACTCGCTGCTCGGAATCGGTGCGCTCCTCGTCGGACTCAACACCGGCCACTACCGTACGTGGGATGGCATTCGGAGCCTCGACTACCTCGCGAGCCGCCCCGAGGTCGACTCGCGGCGACTCGGCTGCACGGGGAACTCGGGCGGCGGGACGATGACGACCTG
This sequence comes from Planctomycetota bacterium, assembly GCA_965223845.1. Lineage (GTDB taxonomy): Bacteria > Planctomycetota > UBA8108 > UBA8108 > SXIK01 > CBDCXR01. The sequence goes on from CBDCXR010000004.1 coordinate 4,093,562, forward strand.
GCTGATGGCGGTCGACCCTCGGATCGCCGCAGCGGCGCCCTCCTGTTTCATCACGTCGATCGAGCGTGTCTTCGCTACGCTCGGCTCCCAGGACTGCGAGCAACTCTTTCCCCGTCTCGGGTTGCTCGGGATCGAGCACAGCGACTTTCTGATGATGCGCGCGCCGCGCCCGACGCTCATCTGCGCGGCGGAGCGAGACTTCTTCGACATCCGCGGGACGCGCGAGGGATTCGTCGAGGCGAAGGCGTTTTACGGGACACTCGGAAGCGCGGGCAACGTCGATCTCTTCACGTTCGACGACAATCATGGATTCAGTCGCCCCCGACGCCAAGCTGCCGTCGCTTGGATGCGGCGATGGCTCGCGGATGATCTGCGTCCGGTACACGAGCCGACGCTCGATCTCCAGTCGGACGAAGCGCTCCAGGTCACGGAGACCGGACAAGTGGCCGAGCGCGAAAGCGAAGTCACCGTTCAGTCGCTCAACCTCGCTCGCGCAAGGGCACTCGCCGACGAACGACGTCGATTCCTCGCGCGACCGCTCGCCGAGATTCGCGCGCGGATTCGCTCGCTTCTCGGGATCACGCGAAAGGCGCGGCCGAAGACGGACATCACGGGGCAGGGTTCGATCGATCGCGACGGAATTCGAATGGAGAAGCGGCTCGTCGACACGGGCGAAGTCCCGCTCCCGCTCGTTCGCATCCGGTCGCGCGACCACGCGCCGAAGACGACCGTCGTGTACGTCGACGATCGCGGATTCGCGTACGCTGCGCGTCCCGGAGGAGAAATCGAATCGCTCGCGCGCGAGGGCGCCGACGTCTTCGCCGTCGATCTTCGCGGGTACGGGGAGACCCGTGATCGTGGGAGCCCGCCCAAATACCACAACCCGGAATTCCGCACGGCGATGCTCGCGATGCACATCGGTCGTCCACTCTTCGGTCAGCGCGTCGAGGATCTGCTCGACGTCGTCGACCACGTGACGCGGGAGCATCGTGCTGAAGGAACGGTTCTCCACGTGATCGGTGCAGGCCATGCGGGCGCGATCGCACTCCACGCGGCCGTCCTCGACGAACGCATCGAGCGGGTCAGCGCGCGAGAGTCGATCTCGTCCTGGATCGACGACGTCGTCGCTCGACCTCTCGCCCCAAATCTCATGGGCACCGTCGTCCCGGGCGCACTCGAGTTCTACGACCTCCCGGACCTCGTCGAACTCCTCGGCGAACGCATGAGCGCGGATTGATCGAGCTCGCCGCCCTCGGAAAAGGCCGTGCCCTCGCCGAGCACGGCGCATAAAATCGCCGTGCGCACCGCAGCGAGCGATTCCGGATCGCGGCGGTCTCGATGCGCGTCCGTACCAGTAGGAGGCCAAACATGTCGCGTTCGAGCGTCCTGCTCTCGCTCTTCGTCGTCGCGGCAGTCGTTCCCGCCCGTGCGGTCGCGCACGAGACGATCGACTTTCGGGAAATTCAACCGATCATCGTCAAAAACTGCGGCGGCTCCGGCTGTCACCTCGGACAAGAGACGAGCGGAGTCGAGCTCACTTCCTACGAGACGATGATGGCGAGCGTCGGTGCTCAGTACCGCGGTCCCATCATCATCGCCGGCGACGCCGACGCGAGTCCACTCATCGACAAGGTGAGCAACAGCTCGCCTCAGCACGGCAGCCGGATGCCTCTCGGCGGAACTCGGCTCCGATCGAGCGAGATCGAAGAGCTGCGCGAATGGATCGATGCCGGGGCCCGCAGTCGACATTTTCGCCAGCGGGGTGATCTCGACGGCGACGACGCTCGGACGATCACCGATGCGTTCCGCATCATCAATTTTCTCTTCGGAACCGGAGAGGCTCCCGATTGCTTCCCCCCGTCGGACGTCAACTCCGACGGTGCGCTCAACATCGCCGACGTTCTTTTTCTCCTCAATTTTCTCTTCGGAAGCGGCGGTACTCCCACCGAACTGACGAGCGAGGAGAACGAGGAGTGTGAAGATGCGACCGAGCTGTCGTACGACAGCATCTACGAGAAAGTGATTCAGACGTCGTGCGGGTTCAGCTCATGTCACGACGCCGAGCGCCCCAAGGGCGAACTCGATCTCTCGAGCGCGGATGCCGCGTTTGCGAGCCTCGTTGGAGTTGAGGCCGCGAATGACGTCGCGCGAGACGCAGGCATGCTCCGCGTCGATCCCGGCCGGCCCGAAAACAGCTTCCTCCTCAAGAAGCTCACGGAGCCAGGCGAAGGCGAAGGGAATCGAATGCCGGCGAACTCGCCGCTGCCGCTCCCCGAAACGACGCTCGCCGCGATCCGCGAGTGGATCCTCGCCGGCGCGCCGCGCGAAGGAACGATCGAAGGCGTTCCGGACATCCGGGACGACGCGCCTCCGCCCGTCGAGCGACTGTCTCAGCCACCCGTGCCCGAGAACGGCGTCCAGCTCCACCTCCCGCCCTACGTCGTCGGCGCGGGTCGCGAGCGACAGCTCCACTACTTCGTGGGCGCACCGTTTGCCGATCTCGGGCTCGAGGAGGTCTGGGTGAAGCGGATAGACGTGCACATGCTCGAGCAGAGTCACCATTTCATTCTCTACGAGTGGGTCGCAGGGGCGAATCCGCCGCCCGGGACTCGCGAAGGATCGTTCACCGATCCGGACGAGCTTCGTCTCGTGCTCGTCTCACAGCAGTCGTTTTTCAGCCAGACGTTTCCCGATGGGGCGAGCATTCGTTTCACGAAGGACACGCGCTTCGATCTCAATTCGCATTACATCAACTTGAACGGCGAGGAGACTCTGCTCGGCGAGGTCTACGTCAACATTTTCTTCGCCGATCCCGACGAAGTGCGCTCGGAGGTGAAGCCGATCTTCGATTTCGGAGGCACGATTTTCGTTCCACCCAATCAGACGACGACGGCGCGGGGAACGTTCCCGACGATGCAGCGCACGCGGCAGCTCGATCCGTCGATCGCCAACCAGAACGGCGAGGTTGCGGAGGAGACGCACATCCTGGCTCTCACTTCGCACATGCACCGCCACGGCGATCGCTTCGAGGTCTGGGTCCACCGTGACGGGGAGAACCTTGCGAAGGTGTACGACAACGACAGTTGGGACGATCCGCTCTACAAAGAGTTCGACCCACCACTCGTTCTCGAACCGGGCGATGGCCTTCGGTACGTCGCGACGTACACGTATGACGATCCGCCGAGCCCGACGGCGCCGGCGCTGCGCTGGGGTCCGACCTCGGAAGATGAGATGATCATCCTTCTCGGGTCCTACCGAATCCCGGGACAGGATCCCGGCGTCGGTAACTAAGCGCCGTGGTCCGACGAGCCGACGGGCGGAAGACTTTGAGTGTTTCCGTCCTCGTCCTAGCGATGCACGCCGTCGCGCCAGCGGTCGCGGCAGAGAGCCGCTGGGAGAAAGCGATCGCGACGTTCGAGGCCGCCGACCGAGAGAATCCGCCACCCGCCGGAGGGATCCTCTTCATCGGATCGTCGAGCATCCGCATGTGGAATCTCGACCGCTACTTCGCCGACTTCCCGGTGATCCATCGCGGCTTCGGCGGGTCGGAGATCTCCGACAGCATCGAGTTCGCGCCGCGGATCGTCCTCCCCTACCGGCCGCGGATCATCGTGCTCTACGCGGGAGACAATGATGTCGCGAAGGGAAAGAGCGCCGAGGTCGTCGCACGCGACTTCGACCGATTCGTCGGCGTCGTGCACGAGGAGCTACCGACGACGCGGATCGTCTTTATCGCGATCAAGCCGAGCATCTCGCGATGGCGGCTCGTAGGAGAAATGCGTCGTGCGAACGAGCTCATTCGAACACGCGTCGAGAGCGACGATCGTCTCGCGTACGTCGACATCGATACGCCCATGATAGGAGACGATGGAAAGCCGCGCCCCGAGCTTTTCGTAAGCGACGGACTCCATCTGAGCACGAAGGGCTACGACCTCTGGGCGGCGCTCGTGTTGCCGCATCTTGAGCTCCCCGTCGAGCGTGGCCAGCTCCGCGTCGCGTCATGCCAGTTCCCCGTCTCTGCGAACGTCGCGGAGAATGCCGAATGGATCCGCCGCCAGACGCGCGATGCGGCCGCTCGCCACGCGCAGCTGGTGCACTTCTCGGAGTGTGCGCTCTCGGGGTACGCGGGAGTCGACCACAAGACGCTGGAGGAGTTCGATTGGGATCTCCACGAGCGAGAGTTGGCGTCCATTCGTGCACTCGCGAAAGAGCTCGGAGTTTGGGTGGTCGTAGGCGCCGCGCACCGACTTGAGAAGCACAAGCCGCACAATTCGCTCTACGTGATCGACCCGAACAGCGCGATCGTCGACCGATACGACAAGCGCTTCTGTACAGGCGGTGATCTTCGGCACTATTCGCCCGGCGATCACTTCGTCACCTTCGATGTGAACGGAGTGAAGTGCGGACTTCTCATTTGCTACGACATTCGCTTCCCCGAACTCTTTCGCCAGTACCACCTGCTCGGCGCGCAGCTCGTCCTTCACTCGTTCTACAATGCGCGCCAGAAGCCGGGAGCGATTCACCCGAAGATCATGCCGCCGACGGCTCAAGCGCGCGCGGCGACCAACTATCTCTTTCTCTCCGTCACGAACTCGAGCGCCCGCCATAGCTGGGAAAGCCTCTTCGTCACGCCCGACGGACTCATCGCACGGCGCCTCCGGCGCGACGAGCCGGGCGTGATGGTGAATCTCGTCGACACTCGAAAGCGCTACTACGACGCGAGCCGTCCCTATCGCGAAGGCGCGATCCACGGGAAGCTGAACAGCGGTGAAGTCGTCGACGACGCGCGGTCGAAGGATCGCGCAGCCCCGTAGACTTAGAGCGAGCGTCGGCGCGGCCGGCTGGTCCGGAGACCGTTGGTGTCGTCGGTGAGGAGGCAGGATCGGCGGATCGATCCGCGTCAGAGAAGCGGCGCGAACAGGCGCGCAAACGCGGACGCAAACCGCGACGACGCACTGCGCGCCGCGAGTGTTTCGGCGGTGATCTCGATCGATCGATCGACGACGGCGCGTAGGTTCGCGGTGATCGTCTCGACGTCCTCCGGCCGATCGAACACCGCCATCTGCTCGAAGTTGAGGTACATGCTGCGGTAGTCGAGGTTCGCGGAACCGAGCGCCGCCCATTCGCCGTCGATGCACACCGCCTTGGCGTGCATCATTCCGGTTGTGAACGCGTGAATGTGGACGCCGGATTCGAGGAGTTCCTCGGCGTAGTAGCGACTGGCGAAATAGACCAGGTGGTTGTCCGGCGGCCATCCCTGCGTCGCGACGTGCACGTCAACTCCGCATCGCGCAGCGAGCGCGAGCGCTTGCCGAAGGGCGAAGTCGGGAACCAGATAGGGAGTCGCCACGAAGATGGAGCGGCGGGCGCGCGTGAGCGCGCCGAGGATCGTCTGTCGGATCGGATTCGGCTCGAGATCGGGTCCACCCGAGATGATCTGCACGGTCGCGTCACCGCGCCGCTCGACGGGAGGAAAGTACTGTTCCCCTTCGAGCGTCGACCCCGTCGCGACGCTCCAGTCCTCGACGAAGATCCGCTGAAGATCCCACACGGCGGGTCCTTCGAGTCGCGCGTGGAGATCGTACCATTCGCGCTCGTGCTGACCGAATCGTCCGAGATACTCCTCGCCGACGTTCATCCCTCCGAAAAACGCCACGCGGCCGTCGACGATCACGATCTTGCGGTGATTGCGGAGGTTCGGGCTCATGCGCCCCACCGTAAGAAGCGGAGTGAACGCGACCGCCTCCCCACCACCGCGTCGGATGGCGCGAAGGAGATGTCGTGCGGCGAAGGATCCGAAGCCGTCGACGATGAGGCGTATCTCGACGCCGGCGTTCACTCTGGCGATGAGTTGGTCGACGATCTGGCGGCCGAGGCGGTCGTTCCTCAGGATGTACGACTCGATGTGGATATGACTTTTCGCGGTCTCGATCACCCCCGTGACGTCGTCGATGAGCTCGCTCCCGGAGTGGAAGATCCGCGCCGCGTTTCCCGCGCGCCGCGGCCCTTCACCGAGATCGACGATCATTCGAGAGAGCGCCCCCCAGCGATCGTTCTCGCGCTCCTCGCAACCGAACTCGTGGAACTCGTTCGGCAGCGGCTCCTTCGTTTCGAACTCTTCGCGGCGCGCGATGCGAAGGCGCAGACGACGCGGGACCTGATTGATGCCGAACAAGACGAAGAACAGCGCGCCGACGATCGGAACGAAAACGATCGCGAGCGACCAGGCGAGGGCCGCCGAGGCCTCTCGCTTCCGGAGGAACACGAGCGCGAGGAGCCCCGCGATCAGCGCGAAGTAGAGCCAACCCGAGAGGGTCGCGATCCAGTCCATTCCGTCAGTCTCGCCGCGTGTTCGTACGAGCCGGCTTCCATACGGTCGCAGCTCGCATCAAGCGAGGAGATCGCTGATCGCGATGTCGGGCCGCGCAACGTAGCTGCCGTTCGCAAAGGACTCGAAGAGCACTCGCGCGAGCGGATGGACGACTTGCTCCATTCCGGCGTCGATCTCGAGGTTCTCCTCCGCGACGTAGGTCGTGTGCTCGGCCCCGTGAACCAGCACGTGATACCAAGTTTGATCGCGACGCGGCTGCGTCAGATTCGACACGTACCATTCCTCGGACGCGCGACACCCGTCATCGAATCCGGCCACCGCGCCGCGATACCCGTAGCGGCGGTGAGAGACTAACTGTCCGATTTGATACTTCGCTTCCAAGGCCATGGCCCGCCGGTGTGAGGGGGAGTCAATCCTTCGGCGTCAGATCCTTGACGCGGATGTTGCGAAATTCAACGCGGTGACCGTGCCCCAAGAATCCGAAGTAGCCTTCGGTGACCTTATGAATGTCGTGGTGCGCCGCGAATCGCCGGGGCTCCGCGGCCTCGAGGCGGGCCATGATGGCTCCGATGTCGGCGTCAGCGATGACCTTGCCGTTCAGTGTGACCTTGACGCGATTCCCGCGCACTTCGATCTCCTCGTAGTTCCACTCGCCGAGCGGCCGCTGATAGCCGCGCTTCGCGGCCGCGAGATTGTACGGCGACCCGTGATACTGCCAGTTCGCGAGCCGCGCGTACATCGGCGCAGTGTTGTCGAGGACTTGGAGCTCCATGCCCCAGTAGGCGCCGTCGAACGTCTTCTCCGGATTCACTTCCGGCTCGTAGCGCGCACGGATCCCGACCCCGTTGTTTCCGCCCGACTCCAGTTTGAATTCGAAGCGGGCGATGAAATCACCGAACTTCCGCGCGGCGTAGAGGTTCCCTCCGCCTCGTTTGCGGCAAACGAGCTTGCCGTTCTCGGCGATGTATCCACCCTCGACCGCACGCCGGGGACCGATCCAGCCGGTCAGATCCTTCCCGTTGAAGAGGCTCACGAAGCCGTCGGCGTCGTCGTTTCGCGGCGGCTCGAGAGAGAAGGCCGGATTTCTCCCGAGAGGACGAACGTAGAGGTCTCGCAGCTCAACCTCGGAGTCGCGGCCGTTCCCACGACCGAGCTCGATGCCGATCGCGCCCTTCGCGAATCCTCCCGGCCGAAACGCCGAGAGGGTCTGCGTGCCGTTTCGCCACATCTGGAGAGTCTCGCCTCGCACGATCACGTAGTAGTGATTCCACCCGCCCGGTTTGACGAAAGCGTTCACTCGCTCAGGCGAGATGGCCAGGACCGCTCCATCGCGACCTTCGCTCCGTAGGCGACTCCCCCACATCCGTTCGCCCACGTCGAGCCGCCAGCCCGGAACATCGTCGAAGCTCGCCGGCTTCGACCGAACGCAGAGGCTAGACTTGACCTCCGCCCCGGAGTTTCTTACGAGCGCGTGGAGTTCAAAGTCGCCGAACTCCCGTTCGGTGTACGCGACGCACTGGCGATCGCCCTCCTTCGCTCGGCCGGTGAGCACACCTTCGTCGATCGACCAGTGTGCACGCTCGAACTTCCATCCCGGGAGTCCGTTCGCCTCGACGAGCGGAATCCAATCGTCGCCGACAGGATTGCCGTAGCGATCGCGGACGCCGGATTCCGGCGGACGCCGAGGCAGCTCCCGCAGGAACACGTTCCGAAATCGGAGCTCGCCCCCGTGCGTTTGGAGCTGAATCGGCCCCGACGGATAAAGCGGTACGCTCCGATCCCAATAGTTCTCGAGCGGCACCTCGTTCACGACGAGTTGATCGTTCAGCCAGACGGTCGTCGTGTTCCCAACGAGACGGATGCGAAACGTATTCCACTCCCCGGCCGGCCGATCGGCGCAGACGAGAGGCACGCTCGGGTTCTTTTGATTGTTGTAGAGACCCCCGGATCCCACCTTCGCCGCCGGAATCCCGTTCACCGGGTCCCAGATCTGCACCTGCGGCGTCGCGCGGAGATAGATCCCGCTGTCGGCGGCGGCCGCGATCTTCCAATCCATGACGAGATCGAAATCGGCGTACTCTCGAGCCGTCGAGAGGTAAGGCCCCGCGCCGTTACAGACGAGCTCCCCGTCTTCGACTCGCCAATGCTCGAGGAGCTTCTTGTCGGCGGCGACTTGCTGCGCGGCCCGCTCGTCCGGCGAGAGTGCGAGATACTTGCGCGGATTTCCGAGGCCGGCGTTCCAACCCGAGAGGTCACGCCCGTTAAACAACGCGTGAAACCCGTCGGGGGGAACGTTGTTCGCGTGTTCGTCAGCGGCGTTCAATCGCGAGCTCGCGATGCCGCTAGCAAGGCATGAAAATCCGACCAGGAGAACGTGGTGTGTAGCTCTGAAGTGCATCTGGGCTCCGGGGAAAAAGCGAGGCGGGCGATCACGCGCAGTCGATGAGAAGGCACCGATCCCTAGTGCCGTTTCGGTCGCGGACACGACCGCGCTCGAGTCTCTCTGAGCTCAGAAACTCATGCAAGAGTTTTCGAGACGGGCTCGCGTTGGCTACGCTCTTTCCATCGCCGCGCCGGTCGATTAGCGTGGCGGCTCACTCGTCAGCCGGGAACGAAACATGAGCGAAGACGCAGCGACGCCGTCTCACCCGTCTCCGGGGAACGCGGACGATCGAGAACCGAACGCGGCGGGAATCGCAGATCCCCCGAGGACGCTCGGTGGAATCTTTCGTTCACTCGGTCCCGGACTCATCATCGCCGGCTCGATCGTCGGCTCCGGAGAGCTCATCGCGACGACGGTGACCGGCGGCGAGGCGGGGTTCTCCCTCCTTTGGCTCATCGTCATCGGCTGCGTGATCAAGGTGTTCACGCAGGTCGAGCTCGGCCGATTCACGATCGTCGCGGGCCAGACCGCGATGGAGGGCCTCAATCAAGTGCCCGGACCGCGGATCGGACGGCGCGGCAACTGGCTTGTCTGGTACTGGCTCGCGATGTTCCTGGCGAGCCTCGGGCAGCTCGGTGGCATCGTCGGCAGCGTCGGGCAGGCGCTAGCGATCAGCGCGCCGATCACAGAGGCAGGTCGGTCGTACAACGAGTACGTCGATGCCAAGACGTCCGCGCACGTGAGCGAGCGGGCTCTCGAGCAGGCCACCCGGCGCGCAGAACCCGAAGAAGCGGCGCAGATCGCGAGTGAGCTCGAACGCGCGCGGGTAAAGCTAGCGTCGTTCGAAGAACCGCCGGAGGTCGGAAACGACGACAAGATCTGGGCGACCATCGTCACCGTCCTCACGGCCATTCTTCTCGTGGTGGGGCGCTACGGACTGATCCAATCATTTGCGACGGCTCTCGTCGCGCTGTTCACTCTCGTCACGATCGCGAACCTGTTCTTTCTTCAGTCGAGTGGAACTTGGGCCATCACTGGATCGGAGCTCTGGAGCGGACTTCGCTTCAGCTTCCCGCCTGCCGACCCCGAAAGCAGCAAGACGCCGCTCTTCACCGCGCTCGCGGCCTTCGGGATCATCGGAGTCGGCGCCTCGGAGCTCGTCGCCTATCCCTACTGGTGCCTCGAGAAGGGCTACGCACGCTTCACTGGCCGGCGGGACGGAACTCCCGCGTGGACGGAACGCGCTCGCGGCTGGCTTCGCGTCCTCCGCTGGGACGCGTGGTGCTCGATGGCCGTGTACACGTTCGCGACGGTCGCGTTCTACCTTCTCGGGGCGGCGATTCTCGGACGCACGGGACTCAAAGTCGAAGGCTCCGAGCTGATCCGCGCGCTCGCGGTCATGTACGAGCCCGTGTTCGGTCGCGCGGCCGAAGTGCTGTTTCTCTTCGGATCGATCGCCGTTCTCTACTCGACGTTCTTCGTCGCGAACGCCGGCCACGCGTACGTTTGCTCCGATGCGCTGCGCGTCTTCGGTTTCGGAGTTCACTCGAGCGAAGAGAAGCGAGCCTGGACGCGGCGATTCAGTGCGCTGTTTCCATTCATCTGTCTCACGGCCTACTTGTTCCTCCCGAAGCCGAAAGCCCTCGTTCTCGCGAGCGGCGTGATGCAGGCGATGATGCTGCCGATGCTCGCGGGCGCGGCGCTCTACTTTCGGTACCGCCGCTCCGACGCGAAGCTCGCGCCGGGGCGACTCTGGGATAGTCTCCTCTGGATCTCTGCGCTCGGCATGCTGATCGCGGGAATCGCGACGGCCGTGATGGCGTACACGAAATTCAGCGCTTCGTAGGCGCTCGCGCGCAGCAGGAGAAGGAGCTCGCCGCCGCGCGGCCGCGACCCGAACATTTCGCGCGAAGGGATTCGGGCGATTGCGCTCTTCGGTCCCCTCTCCTACGGTGTCTTGCGGCCGAGGAGAAACGCGATGCGAACGGAGTCCGGAGCACCGAGTCCATTCTGCGCGGCGGCGAGCGCGACCCTCGCGCTTCTCGTTGCGACGGCCCTGCTCGGAGCCGGGCGGGAGGCGGAGGCGCCACCGACCGGTGAAATCCGAATTGCATTCGTCGGCGACACCTACCTCGGTGAGAGCTACCATCCGCGCGGTCCTCCTCCATTCGCTCCCGCATTCCGGGCGCTCGAGCGACTCGTGGCCCGCTCTTCCCTCGTCGTCGGAAACCTCGAGACGTCGCTCACCGCACGCACGTCGTCGCCGTTCGCCGGCAGGAAGCCGTACCTCCATCGGGGCGACATCGCGTCGACTGCCGCGGCACTGCACTCGAGCGGGATCTCGGCGGTCTCGCTCGCGAACAATCACAGCGTCGACTACGGCTCAGAGGGTCTCGCGGAAACGTTGAACGCCCTGGCTGGACACGGAATCGCCGCTTTCGGCGCCGGGTCGTCGATTCGCGAGACCGAGACCGCATTCGTTCGTCGGTGGCGCGTGGGAGCGAAGGAATTCGAGCTCGCCGTGGTCGCCGGATTCGAATACCGAGAAGCCTACGAGACGAAGTATCGCTACTACGCGACAAGCGATCGCGCCGGAGTCCATCCTTGGTCGCCGAAGCGCGCGGAGCGCCACGTCAAACGAGTCCGTCGCGCGCATCCGCGGGCGTTCGTCGTAGCGTTTCCTCACTGGGGCAAAAACTATCGGTGGCGAACCGAAGCGCAGCGCGAACTCGCCGATGCTCTCCTTCGCGGCGGCGCGGACCTCGTCCTCGGCCACGGCGCACACCAGCTCCAAGAGATCGAGCGTCGCCGCGGTCGCTGGATCGTCTACGGACTCGGGAACTTCGTTTTCCTTTCTCCTGGACGGTATGCGAAACATGAAGCGGTCCCCTACTCGCTGATCGCCCGGCTCGTCGTCTCGAGCACCGCCGACGGCTTCAATCTCGCGCTGCGTCTCGATCCAATTCTGAGCGACAATCTGCGGACGAGTTTCCGTCCTCGATCGCTCGATGATTCCGAGGTTCGTCGCGTTCGCGAGCTCCTCGTCGCGCGCGATCCGTCGGGAGAGCTGGCGTCGTCGCTCCGATTCATCCGCGATTCGGAACGGTCGTATCTACTTCTCGGCTTCGATGGCGAATCGGAGCGGCGGTGAACCCACCGAAGCTTCGCGCGGACGAAACGCGAAAGGGGGCGACACCGATCGCCGCGCGAGATTCTCGAGCCCTCAAAACGACTCGAAGTCGTTCCGACCGCGCTTTTTCCACCGGTCGTACCAAGGCTGATTGTGCGGGAGCGGACGACCGTCGCGCGTCCAGCCGTCGCGTCGCCGCTCGGCGGGCATCGTGTCCTGCGTGTTCACCCGCCAGTTGTCGAGACGAATGCGAAGCGCGTGCAGCGCTGCCTCGTAGCCTGAGTCGCCGGCGACGTTCCGAAGCGAGCTCGGATCGCGCTGGAGATCGTAGAGTTCTTCGTACTCTCGCGGCTCGCGGAAGAGAAGCTCCTGAGCGGGGGTGAGCGTCCCGCGGCGTCGCTCTTCTAGAATCGCGCGCCACGTCGGCGAGTTCACGGAGTCGACACTGCTCCAGAGCGGTGCGTCCCAGTAGTAGTTTCGGATGAGGAGGAACCGCTCGGTTCTCACCGCACGCGTAAACTTCTCGAAGTCGTGCCAGTTCGCCTCGGCGAAGATCGCGGAGCGCGCCGGCGCTTCGAGACTCGTGAGAAGCGGAACGAAGCTCCGGCCGTCCATGGTCTGCGCCTCGATGCCGGCGAGATCGAGAATCGTGGGCGCGATGTCGATCGTGCTCACGAGACCGTCCCGGATGCGTCCAGCCGGCGCGAGAGGCGGATATCGAATGATGAGCGGCGTTCGAATCCCAGAGTCGTAAAGCGTCGTTTTGGCGCGCGGAAACGGCATCCCGTTGTCGGAGAGGTACACGATGAACGTCTCGTCGAGGATCCCCTGCCGTTCGAGTTCCGCGAGAACGAGCCCCACATGTTCGTCGAAGCGGGTGATCTCTCCGTAGTAGTCCGCGATGTCGCGCCGGATCAGCGGGTGATCGGGGAGGAACGGAGGCACGACGACCGTCGACGGATCGTAGGGAGTGTCCACGGCATCTTCATCGAACGGTCGATGCGGATCGACCGACGCGACCCAAAAGAAGAACGGCCGATCCGCCGGTCGATCCCGCAGCAGCTCGACCGCGCGCGGGCCGGTGTCCCGCCCCCGGCATTCGACGACGCGATCCCAATGATCGCGCTCGGCGGCACCGAGGTGCCACTTGCCGACCGCGGCGGTGTGGTAGCCGTTGTCGTGGAGGTAGCGCGCGACCGTGTGCTGGTCGCGAGGCAACGGAACGTGAAGATCTTCCGCGCCGGTTCGGTGCGGGTAGCGGCCGGTCAGTGTGCTCGAGCGACTAGGACTGCAAGAGGATGTCGCGAGAAAGGCGGAGCGAAACCGAACTCCACCGGCCGCGAGCCGATCGATGTTCGGAGTGCGGATTACCGGGTGGCCGTAGCAGCCGAGATCGCCCTCACCCTGGTCGTCCGCGATGAAGATGAGATAGTGGCGCGGCGACGGTCGATCGGGGACGGCGGTCTCGTCGGGCGATGGATCGACATCGTCGCTGACGGAGTCGATCGCCGATCGCGCCGACGCGAGCGCACCAGCCGCGTGCTGAGCGGGCCCCCCGAGTTCCTCACCGGTCACCGGAGTCCCGCAACTCGTGATGAGAATCACAAGAATGGGCAGACCACGACACAATGCGCGCGATGAGTTCATTCGAGAAACTCCAGGGCGAAATCGGATTCGGTCGGACAGCGCGACGTTAGGCTGACGGTCGTCGCCGGGTGCGTCAAGCGTGATTCCGCCGGGCGGTCGAGTCGACTCTGAGCGGCTGTGATCACCTTCGGATCCGCTGGCTCGCGCGCGCCGGATCTGATAGCGTTTCGGCTCTTCCCCCCGTCGTTTCTACTCCACCAGCGAGGTTCGAGCGCGGCCATGAATCTCCCCTCGACATCGTCATTTCACCAGTCCCGACGCAGCGCACTTCGCACTCTCGTCGGCGGCGCAGCCGCGATCACCGGCGGCCTCGAAGTCTACGGCGGCGCTCAACCGGCCGACGCGGCAGCACCCCGGCCAACATCGGCCCGGAAGCTCAAGCTCGGGTTCGACAACTTTTCCATCCGCGCGCTCGGGTGGAAGGCGCCGCGGCTTCTCGATTTCGCAGCCGAGAATGCGCTCGATGCGATCCTTCTCTCCGATCTCGAAGTGTTTGAGTCGCTCGAATCGAACGCGCTCCGCGAAATCAAAGCGCGCGCGGACGACCTCGGAATCGAGATTCAGGCAGGTACGGGCGGCATCTGTCCGACATCGACGCGCTACACGCGCTTCCGCGAGAAGTACGGAACGGCCGAGGAGCACCTGCGGCTCGCGATCCGCGTCGCGAAGGATGTCGGCTCTCCCGTCGCGCGATGCTATCTCGGCGCCGCCGACGATCGAAAGACGCCGGGCGGAATCGAGAAGCACATCGAATCGACGATCGCAGTGTGCAAGAAAGTCAGAGGCGCCGCGCTCGACGCCCGCGTAAAGATCGCGATCGAGAACCACGCGGGCGATCTGCAGGCCTGGGAGCTGAAGCGCCTCATCGAAGAGGCGGGGTCCGAGTACGTCGGCGCGACCGTCGATTCCGGCAACGCGACGTGGACGCTCGAAGACCCCGTGCGAAACCTCGAGACCCTCGGCCCTTACGCGGTGAGCAGCGGGATCCGGGACTCGATGGTCTGGGAATACGACGAAGGCGCGATGGTGCAGTGGACCGCGATCGGCGAGGGCTGCGTCGATCTCAAGGCGTACTTCGAACGCTTCGCGCAGCTCTGTCCGGACGCTCCGGTTCAGCTCGAGATCATCAGCGGGTTCGCGCGGGCATTTCCCTATCTTCGCCGCGATTTTTGGCCGCCCTACCGGGGCGCTCGACCCGACGAGTTCGCCGCGTTCCTTGCGCTCGCGAAGCGTGGTCGCCGCATCGAGCCGTTCCGCGTCCCGGAGAACACCGACCGGCAGGTGGCGACGCGCAAGTACCAACAGAGCGAGCTCGCGCGGAGCCTCCGGTACGCGAAGGATGTTCTCGGTCTCGGTCGTCGATAGGCGCGGAAGCGTCCCCGACGACGACGATACCGAGCCGAGAATTCAGGCCGAAGGAAGCAGAGGAAACGAAGGGAGGGATCCGATGTAGGTGCATCGGAACGACGCCCGAGCCCCGGAGATCGACACCATGCCTCACCGTGACTTCGCCCCCGTTCACCGTCCGCGTCGCCGGAGCGCCGGTCGCTTCGTCCCTCTCACAATTCTGCTCCCGCTCGTCTCGGCCTTCGCCCCCGGCGCGGGAGCCGGTCGATTCGTGCGCGCTGAGGACGAGAACGCACTCCTCACCCTCGAACGCATCTACGGTACGCGTGAGTTTTCGTCGCGGAGCGTGAACGCTCGCTGGCTCGCGGAGGGCGACGGCTACACGACCCTCGAGAAGGCGACGGGTCCATCGGGGGGACGAGACATCGTGCGGCACGACGCCGAGACGGGCGAAAAGACGGTTCTCGTCTCCGCCGAAGAACTCGTTCCGACGGGAGCGAGTGCTCCGCTCGACGTCGAAGCGTACTCGTGGTCGAAGAGCGGCTCGCGCGTACTGATCTACACGAACTCGAAGCGAGTTTGGCGACGCAACACCCGGGGCGATTACTGGGTACTGGATCGTTCGAGCCGCGAGCTGAAGCAGCTCGGTGGGGATGCGAATCCATCGACGCTCATGTTCGCGAAGTTCTCTCCCGATGGCGATCGAGTCGCGTACGTGAGAGAGAACGACATTTACGTTGAAGAGTTCCGTGAGGGGTCGATCCTCCGGCTGACGACGTCGGGGGCCGGGGGCCGGATCAACGGGACGTTCGACTGGGTCTACGAGGAGGAGCTGGGACTCCGCGACGGGTTCCGCTGGAGTCCGGACGGCTCCGCGATTGCGTTTTGGGAAAGTGACCCGGACGGAGTGCGACGGTACCCACTGGTCAACACGACCGACGCGCTCTATCCCTCGATTCAGTGGATTCCGTATCCGAAAACGGGCGAAGTGAACTCCTCGGTGCGCGTCGGCGTCGCGGACGTGAGGACCGCGGATACGCGCTGGCTCGAGATCCCCGGCGATCCCCGCAACCACTACATCGCGCGCATGGATTGGGCCGGTCCCGACGAGATCATTCTCCAACAGCTCAATCGACTCCAGAACGCCAACCGCGTGTACCTCGCCCGGCGCGACTCCGGTTCGGCGCGCGAAGTGTTCGTCGATCGCGACGAATGCTGGGTCGAAGTCGTCGACGACGTGCACTGGATTCGCGGCGGCGCAGCGTTCACTTGGCTGAGCGAACGGGACGGTTGGCAGCACGTCTACACGGTGACGCGGAGGGCCGGCGAGGTCGAGCTGGTCACGCGAGGGGCCTACGACGTGATCCGCTTCGTCGGCGTCGACGAGGCGACCGAGTCGGTCTACTTTCTCGCCTCGCCGGACAATCCGACCCAGGCGTATCTCTATCGCGCCGGACTCGACGGAACGCCGGCGAAACGCATCACGCCGGTCGATCAATCCGGGACCCACCACTACGAGCTTTCGCCGAATGGACGCTGGGCGATTCACGTCCGCTCGTCGTTCGACGAGCCTCCGGTGACGGATCTCGTTCGCCTTCCAAGCCACGAGCGCGTCCGCACGCTCGAAGGGAACACCGAACTGCGTGAGAAACTCGACGCGCTGACGAAAACTCCCACCGAGTTGTTCCGAATCGAGATCCAGGACGGCGTCGAGCTCGACGCCTGGTGCATCCACCCGCCTGAATACCAACCGGAATCGCGTTACCCTCTGCTCGTCTACGTCTACGGTGAGCCGGCCGGCCAAACGGTCCTCGACCGGTGGTCGGGGAGCGGAATGCTGTGGCACCGCATGCTCGCCCAGCGTGGCTACGTCGTCGTGAGCATCGACAACCGCGGTACACCGGCACCGCGCGGGCGCGCGTGGCGAAAGAGCGTGTACCGCCAGGTGGGGATTCTCGCTCCGAAAGATCAGGCGGCTGCGGTGCGAAAACTCCTCGCGACGCGACCGTTCATCGATCCCGAGCGCGTCGCCGTCTGGGGATGGAGCGGCGGCGGCTCGATGACGCTGAACGCGATGTTCAAGTTTCCCGATCTCTACCGCGTCGGAATGTCAGTCGCTCCCGTTCCGAATCAGCGGTTCTACGACACGATCTATCAGGAGCGGTACATGGGCCTGCCGGCCGACAACGTGGATGGCTACCGCGAAGGATCTGCGATTCACTTCGCGCAGCACTTGGAGGGCGATCTGCTGCTCGTCCACGGGACCGGCGATGACAACTGCCACTACCAGGGTACCGAAGCCCTCGTGAACGAGCTGGTGCGGCACAATCGGCCGTTCACGATGATGGCGTATCCCAATCGACGGCACTCGATTCGAGAGGGCGTCAATACGACGATCCATCTGCGCTCGCTGCTCACGCAGTTTCTGACGACGCATCTCTCGCCCGGCCCTCGCCCGAGCACCGCACGAGAAGACGCGAGCGACCACCGAGAAGCATCGCGCTGAATCGATCCCACACACACTCTGGTGATCGCGGCTCGCGGCGGATCCGAGAAACTCCGCCATCCTCTGATAACTCGCGAATCGACGCGCTAAGCGGGAAGCGAGCCGAAGAAAGAACGGGGCCGAGTAACTCATCGATGCGCGGCCGCCTCTTCCGCGCGGATCACTCCGACGGAGGAAGGGTTCGCTCGTCGGATGTCCCCTCGTCCGCGGGCCGCGCGCGCATCGTTCCCGCAACACCAATCGTCCGCCGTTCTCACTCGATCTCGCCGAATCGGGATGACGTGAATCGAACGCCGGATTCTCCGCGACTCTGCTCCAAAGTGGGTCCGAATCCAATTCTCGCGCAGACTCCTCCGCCACGACGACATCGCAAGCATGGGCGCCGATCCAATCGCCGTTCGACGTGACCTCCCGTCCCGAGTCCCGACGACCGAATCCGGCCAGATCGGGCAGATCGTCGTCGTCGCCACCGCGTCGTTCCTTGCGACACGTCTCTGTCTCTTCGTCGACTCGTCGACCGGCTACACGGCTTCGGCCTGGGGACCGGCGGGACTCGCGCTCGCCTGCGTCATTTCGCTCGGGCCTCGCGTCGCGATCGGGGTTTGGTTCGGATCGCTGGTCGCGCTCGTCACGGGTGCGGACCTCGACTGGGCTCCGACGGGGATCCTCGCTCCGATCGTGTCGTCGGCCGTCTGGATCCAGATCCTCGTTTCGGAACGAGTCATCCGCTGGTGGACCGAGCGGCGCGAACGCCGGTCGCAGGACGATCTCGCTTCCGTCGTAGTTCTGGGTGGTCCCATCGGGGGATCACTCGCCCCCGCTCTCGGCACCGTCGGGCTCTGGTTCTTCGAGTGTCTCCCGCGCGAGGAAATCTTCGCGAGCGCGTCGGTCTGGTGGATCGGCAACGTCGTCGGGATCGCAGTGTTCGCGCCGGTATTTCTCTTGTGGGAGCGCCGTCCGCAGCGCGTCTCACGTGGACGGCGGATCGCAGTGACGGCATGTCTCCTCGTCCTCTTTGCAACGGCCAAAGCCGCGTCGTACTTTGCCGAAGAGATCGACGATCGTCGCCTAGCCGTCGACTTCGACCGAAGTTCGGACGCGATCCTCAACTCAGCTCAGAAGGATCTCGAATGGTGCTCGGAGCTCGTCGATATCGTGCGCCGATTCTGCGAGACCTCGCGGCCGACGAGCGAACAGTTCGCGGCGTTCGCCCGCAGCAAGGTCGGCGGCTGCGTACAGGCGCTCGAGTGGATTGCGCGCGTCGACGGATCCGAACGGGACGAGTTCGTCGCTGCCGTCCGAGTCGACGGACGGCCGGACTACGAAATCCGCGATCTGACGGAAAACCGCGAGCTCCTGCCGGCGGACGTACGCGACGAGTACTTCCCCGTACTCTTTGCCGTACCCGGCGCGGAGAACGCACGCGCGTTCGGTCTCGATCTCGCCTCCGACTCAACACGTCGGGCGGCTCTAGAGTCCGCGCGTGACTCGGGTCGCGCCGTCGCCACGGCGCGCATCACTCTCGTCGAGGAGCAGCGCGAGTCGGCGGGGGTCCTTCTCTTTCAACCGGCCTACCGCACCGCGTCCGTTCCCGAGACGGTCGAGGAGCGTCGCCGACACCTTCTCGGATTCGCCCTGGGCGTCCTTCGCGTGGACGACGTACTCGGCCCGACGCGACACCGTCTGGCGGCCGCGAACCTTTCCCTCGGAGTCCGCGACGTCACCGATGGGATCAACGTTCCGCTCCTCGAGATCGGCGAGGACCAGCTCGGCGACTCCGCCTCCCGCACGATTGCCGCCGCCCAGCGCGAGAGGACCGACACGATCTCGATCGGTGACCGCCGCTGGAGCTTTCGTTTTCGCACGACCCCAGCATTCTCGCGACACCGCGCGCGCGCGATCTTCCCCGTGGTTTCGGTCGTAGCCGTCATTCTCGTCATGTCGATCGCGTGGACTCTCCTCGCGAGTCTCAGCCGTGCGTGGGAGATGGAGCGGCTCATCGTTCAGCTGTCCTACGCGAACGCAGATCTCGAACGATCCGTAGAAAAACGCAAGCAAGCGGAGCGAAGCCTGAACGAAGCGAGGCTCGCCGCCGAGTACGCGAACGAGCTGAAGTCGACGTTCATCGCCAACGTGAGCCACGAGATTCGCACGCCTCTCACCGCGATCATCGGGTACTCGGACCTCCTTCTCGAAGCGCCCGAGTCATCGGACGCACCCTCGGGCGAGGCTCGAGACCACGTCAGTACGATTCGGAATACGGGAGAGTATCTTCTCACGCTGATCAACGACCTCCTCGATCTATCGAAGATCCGATCGGGTCACCTCGAGGTGACGCGCGAGCCGTGCTCGCCCATCCAACTCGTCGAGGAAGTCGTCGACCTCTTGCGCGTGCCGGCCGCGGAGAAGGGGCTCCAGATCATCGTCAAGTACCTCGATTCCGTCCCCGAGACCATCGAGACGGACCCGATCCGCTTCCGGCAGATCCTCACGAATCTGATCGGCAACGCCGTCAAGTTTACGGACGAAGGCCGCGTCGAGGTGCGGGTCAGCATCTTGGAATCGCTGAGTGACTTCTTCTGCGTCGAAGTCCGCGACTCGGGAATCGGCATCGAGCCGGATGATCTCAACGCGCTGTTCGAACCGTTCTCGCAAGCTAACGGCGACGCGGCGCGCAAGTACGGCGGAACGGGACTCGGCCTCTCGATTTCGAAAGAGCTCTCGATCCTGCTCGGGGGCGGCATCGTCTGCCAGAGTCAGCCGGGCTCCGGAAGCTCGTTCCTCGTGAGTATCGATCCGGGTTCGATCAAAGGCGTTCGTCGCGTCGAAGATCCTGCGGCTGAATGGAGCCGCCGCCGCGCAACGGAACAGAGGACCGAGAGCTCCGTGCGAAAAGTGCTGGACGGAGCCCGCGTCCTCGTCGTCGACGACGTGGAGGCGAATCGACTCCTCGTCAGCCGAGTGCTCGAACGAGCGGGTGCCGCGACCGCTACCGCGGCGTCGGGCGAACAGGGCATCGAATCGACGCTGCGTGCCGACGAAGACGGAGAGCCGTTCGACCTCATCCTCATGGATATCCAGATGCCCGGTCTCGATGGGTTCTCCGCCACGGAAGAGTTGCTTCGCCGCCGACCGGAGAGTCGGATCGTCGCGCTGACGGCGATGGGGTCGGCCGAGGCAGAGATCGAGTGTCTCCGCGCCGGCTGTGTCGGCTGCGTTCGCAAACCGTTCCACCACCGCGAACTGATCCAGACCGTAGTCGATTACGTGGACGGTCTGCCCGACTCGGCAGGAGAGCTCCAGTCCGCCGGCGGCCGCGTCGTGGGCGAAAACGACGGCGCTTCCGATAGCGCCGCGTTCGTCGACGATTTTCTCCAGTGGCTGCCGGAACAGCTCGATACGCTCCGCGGCGCGGTGGACACACTCGACCGAGCCGCGATCGAGCCGGTTGCGCATTCGCTCGTCGGGATCGCCGGAGTCGTCGGCTGCAGCGACATCCAAGTCGCGGCCGAGCACGCTCTCGAAGCCACGGTCAACGGCGACGACGAGTGTCTCAAACGCTGCATCGCGACCCTCATCGAGTGGTGCGACACGGCGCTCGCGTGTTACTCGAGCGAGACCTAGATTCGTCCGGGCCGGCTCTCTACGTTCGACGAGCTCCCGATCGGATCGGACGAGTTCGACGAATCGCCGACTCCTCGCCAGTTTGATGTCGGGAGACGATGGCGGTGCCGCCTAGCGCACCTTCGTCATCGGAGCGACTCGATCCACTCGCCGATGACGCGCGCTGCCTCCCAATCGATCTTCGACGACGCCAGCGTCGGCATCTGTCCCGCGCCACGCTTGAGCATCCGATGGAGGAGCTCCGACTCTTGCGGACTCCCCGGAACGATCAGTCGGGATTCCGCCGATCCGATGCGTCCTTGACCCGGCGGGGCGTCGATGAGCGCCGCGCGATCGAGCGGCGTGTTGAAGCGGAGATCGGCCTTCGAGAGGCCGGTTCCACCCGGAGCATGACACATCGCGCAGTTCGCGTCGAGATACGCTCGCGCACGCTTCT
The DNA here is from genome assembly GCA_965223845.1 of Planctomycetota bacterium. Taxonomy (GTDB): domain Bacteria; phylum Planctomycetota; class UBA8108; order UBA8108; family SXIK01; genus CBDCXR01. The sequence continues at coordinate 4,114,966 of CBDCXR010000004.1, forward strand.
CCACCGGTGCGGACCGATCACCCCACACCGGATACGCGTCGAGATGGCCGGGATCGGGGAGTGCCTCGGAGAAGACCCCGAGCCGCTCGAGCGCGGCGAGCTGGTTCGCCTGAAAGTCAGCAAAGCTCGTCGTAAAGTTGAGCTGGCGGGTAGTTACGCCGAGGACGAATCCCGCCGATTGCGTGTGGCACGCACGGCAGTCGGAACGGCTCGGGAAATACCACTCCGCCTCGGCGTCGCGTCCCCCGTGGGAGACGGGGTAGGAGCGCGTGAGCGCCGCGTCCAGCAGCCGGGCGTCCGTCCGCTCGTCGTTCCAGAGGTACGTGTAGCCCTCCCAGCCGCGCGCGGCGTGAACGAGAAGCCGAGTCTCGAGGCGATGGTCTCGCGGGGCGCGGCGACGACGCTTGCCCGAGTCGAGCGTAAACGTCTTCACGAAGACCGTGCCAACGGGGAAGCTCCACGCGCCCTTCGCGTCGAAGTCGATCGTCCCCCCCGCGGGGAGTGCCAGGTAGCGAATCTTGTCGGTGCCGTCCGACCAAAGCGGCACGGCGACGTCGTACGGAATCAGCCCCGGCGCGGGAGTCATCGACTTCAGATCGGAGAAGAGACCCGTCTCGGAGAGAAGCCGCGGGAAGTCTTCCGTTCGAACGTCTTCACTCTGTCGACGCCGGAAGCGGTAGAGTCCGCCCTGGTCGAGTCGAAACACCGTGCCGAGGTCGAGCTTCGTCGTGTCGCGATCGCTTTCGAGCGCAGCGAGATACACCTCGCCGGCCTCGTCCTCGCCGAACGCGGTGATCGGAAGATTGCTGCGAGCGATGAGATGATTCGACGACACCTTCTCGCCGTCGTAGCGAAGCGCCCACAAATTGAACGTGACAAAGTCGCCGTAGATGTAGGCACCGTAGAGCTCCGGCAGGAGCTCCCCGCGGTAGACGTACCCGCCGGTGATCGATTTCCCTTCGTCTCGGGGATATTCCCATATCGGCTCGACGAACTCCGTGCCCGTCCGCGGTGCGTCGGGCTTCCAATCGTGGCGCCCTTCGCGGATCTTCCAGCCGTAGTTGCCCCCGGGACGGATGAGGTTGATCTCTTCCCACTTGTCTTGGCCTACGTCAGCGAGCCACAGGTCGCCCGTGAGTCGGTCGAACGAAATGCGCCACGGATTGCGGATTCCGTACGCCCAGATCTCCGGCCGCGCGCCCTCGGTCGCGACGAACGGGTTATCGGCGGGAACGCTGTACTCCTTCCCGCCACTCTTCTGGTGGACGTCGATCCGGAGAACCGTTCCGAGGAGAGTCGAGAGGTTTTGCCCGTGGCCGAACGGATCGTCGCGCTTCCCGCCGTCGCCGAGGCCGATGTAGAGCATGCCGTCGGGGCCGAACTCGATCGCGCCGCCGTTGTGGTTCCCGAACGGCTCGTCGATCTCGAGGAGGCGCTCCTCAGAGGCGGGATCGCCGCGCGACGCATCGCCATCGAGAAGACGAAACCGAGCCACGACCGAAGTCTTCTTCTTGTTGCCGTCCTCGCCCGGCGTGCGTGTCGAGTAGTAGACGTAGAATTCGGCCACTTCGGGAAACTTCGGATCGAAGGCGAGACCGAGGAGCCCCTCCTCGAAGTGCTCGTACACCGCGCGGTCGCGGAGATCGAGAAACACGCTCGAGCTGTCGACATCGTCGCGATTTTCGAACGCGCGAATGATCCCGCGCTGCTCACAAACGAACAGACGGTTCGATCCGTCGCCGGCGTTGGCGATCGCGACCGGACGATCGAACTTGAGCTTGGGAAATGCGCGTACGACTTCTAGGGGAGGGAGGGGATCGGGTGAGCCGAGAAGTCGACTCGTGTCTACCGCACGAAACGTCGCCGGCGTCGGCGCTGCCGGCTCGGGGGAAGCCAGTACGGAAACTGCGCACGCGAAGAGGAGCGGAAGCGAGCACGCGAATCGTCCGGAAGTGCGAAACATGAAGATCAATCCTCGGCGAATCGGTCGGCGGGTGTTTCGAGGCTAAACATTCGGGTAGATGGGTTCCGAACGGCAGATTATCTTCGAAACGTCGAAGAAGGGCTATACCGATTAGCCGCAGCGCACCGCGCACGAGCTTACTCGCACCGAACATGGCATTTGTCCACCACCTTGCCGCGGGCTCACTTGCAGTCGTTTTCGTCGCGACGACTTTCGGCTGCGCAACGAAGAGCGTCTGGAGCTGGGCAACGCGGACTCGCTTTGAGGTGACAGCGTCCACCGTGAACTGCCTCGGTGCGCGTGTGCTCGAGGAAGCGGGGATCGCTCAGGTCGATTTCGAAGTGTCGCGTGGACGTCCACCCGAATCCGCGCTGCTCCGCGTCGACGTCCCCATCGAATGGGATCGAATCATCGTCGTCGGCGAGCGCTCCGGCGGCGCGCGATGCTCGCCGCTTCGGACGCCTTACACGGTAGACGCGGAACCGGAAGCGCCGTTCGACGCCGACGTCTACCGGCTCGAGAGTGCCGTCTTCGACCCCGGGGCGCGGCATCCGCTTTCGTACTTCGTCAATCGGGACGGCGTCGCGTCCGTCTACGCATGGGACGAAACCGCCGCGCGCCGTGTCCTCGTGTCTCGTTTCGAAACCGCCGAGACGATCGCCGTTCCTCCCTCGCCGTTCCAGTACGTGCTCGCGACCGCCGCGACGCCACCGGCCGTCGCCGTCGACGCCGTCGGCCTCGTCTTCTACGTCGCGCTCTGGCCCGTGTGGGCGAGTGTCGGCATCGGTTACGACACCGATCCGCCGCCGAGCTCGTGAGTCGATGCCGGAACTTCCCGAGGTCGAATGGGGACGAAAGCTTGCCGAAGGGGCGGCGGTCGGACGCCGCATCCTCAGGCTCGACTGTGCAGACGATCCGATCGTGTTCGAGAAAGTCTCGCGCCGGCGCATTCGCGCCGCCCTCCTCGGTCGTCGTGTCCTCGCGGTGCATCGCCGGGGGAAACACCTCTGGTTCGAGCTCGACGCGCGCCCCTGGCCGCTCTTTCATTTCGGGATGACCGGCGCGTTTCGCGTACCCGACGAGGAAGCACTCCCCCTCGCCTCGAGCGCGAAAACGCCGGACCGATCCTGGCCACCGAAGTTCACGAAGATCCGTTTCGGCTTCGAGGGCGGCGGCGAGCTCGCGATGACGAATGCGCGACGACTGGGTCGGATCCGACTGCGCGACGACCCGGCCGCTGAACCGCCGATCTCTGAGCTCGGTTTCGACCCTCTGCTCGACCTTCCCTCGGTGAGAGAGTTTCGCCGCGCGCTCAGGTCACGCCGAAGCCCGGTGAAGGCGGTTCTCCTCGATCAGTCATTCGCCGCCGGTGTCGGCAACTGGATCGCCGACGAAGTGCTCTACCAGGCGCGCGTCGATCCTCGCCGTCGAGCCGCCGATCTCGCCGACGACGATGCCACACGCGTGCGGAGCGCGCTCCGGAGCATCGTGCGCCGTGCCACTTCGGTCGATGCAGACAAGAGCCGATTTCCCCGTACTTGGCTCTTTCATCGCCGCTGGGGAAAGGCGGAACAAGCGAAGACTCCCGCGGGCGAGCGCATCGAGTTCATCACCGTCGCTGGCCGGACGACCGCGTGGGTTCCCGCGCGCCAAACTTGACCGAAGCTCTCGGAGCGAAGCCTACGGGTTCGGTTCTGTTTTCGCGAATTCGTCGAAGCGCTCGGCGACGCGCCCCTCCTCGGCATCGCCCGGGTGAAACACGAACCGGTAGCGGAACGTAACCGATTGGTCCGCCTCGATCGTCATGTCGCCCGTGCCCTTTTCCTTTCGCTCGAAGTTGTGGACGCCGAAGGCGTTCGCCGCGACGAGACCGTAGTCGCGAGCGTGCCACCAGGTCGGGTGCCGCGGATTCGATGGATGGTCGAAAATCGCGACGCCCACCGTGTGCTCGCCGACCGTTCCCCAGTAATCGACCCAAGCGGCGCGCTTCCCCCACAGCTCACCGTCTCGCTGCCCCGCGCTGTTCAGAGCCTTCCCGTTCGCCGTCGTGACACCGTGCCGCTCGCTGTTCGAGAGCCGGAGATTCGGGTGCGTTCGAATCCCCATCGTCCCTTCCTTCGTGTCGCCGAGAACGACCTTGCCCTCCGATGCGACCAAGGTCACCTCGTAGTCGATCGCCCTCGCTTCACCGAGTGGGAAGAACGTGATCGTTCGCCGATCGGTGCACACCGTGTTTCCGTCCGGCCCGACCCACCGGTTCGTGGTTCGGATCACCCCTTTGTCGCCGCTTTCGACTCCGATGAGGTTCTCGTGCTCCGTCTTCCCGGCGCCTTCGTTCTCGTGCCAAAACGAGATTCCGTTCACCTCGCCGTGCGTGAACCAGAGCGAGCGATGATGCGGATGATCCTTCGCTTCGCCCTCGACCTCCTTCATCGGGTGGTTCCGCGTCATCGGGACGCCGTTCGGCCCGATCACCGGATAGAGGATCGGTTTGTTGTTTCCGGCGTAGAGGTATTCGGTGAAGAGCTCGCCATCGATCTCGACGCGAATCTTCCCTTCCGCCCCGGGCTCGACCGACACCTTGGGAACGGCGCAGCCGAGTAGAGGACCGGCCGCTACGAGAACCACGGCAATGATTCGAACGTTCGACGTCATGAACAACTCCCGTTGGAAAACACGCGAAGGATCCATCGTGGAATGCGACTTTGACCCGGGAACGTGAGGATTCTACCCGAACGTCGTGAGAAAATGGCGACCGAGAACCGTGGCGTGGATGTCGACAGCGGAACTCGGGAACCGGACGACGAGGGCAGTGTTTTCGACCGATCGTGGTGCACGACGCCGAGGAATCGTGAAACACGCGGGCGCGGCCCCCGTCTACCCTCGAGGCGCGAAGGAATCGGGACACGCGCTGCCACGTCGGGATTCGCGTTGAGACATCCGACCGAGCACGGCATGCTCAACGAATTGGGGGACACGCGAACGCCGCCGACAGTTGAGACTCTCTGAGCGGGAGACCGGGAGACGACGATGAAGACTGCACTCGCGATTTCGATCGTGTTTTTTGCCGGGATCGCCATCGGGATCGCGGTCGGACCGAGGCTGCTCGATCCGCCGACGCCGGAGCCCGCCGACAGTACTCCCGCGCCCGCGGCAGACGTCACCCAGCCCGCGCCTGCGAAGCTCGCGGCGACCCCCGAACCCCCGCGCCCGGAGCCGAGCGTCGAGCAGCGCTCGACCCTGCGCGCCGCGCTCGATGCGATTCCCGCGACTCAGTACGAGTCCGGGAGCGGGCAGTTCGTCGGACACGTACGCACCGAGGACGGCAAACCGGTCGAAGGCGTTCGGATCCGCGCCGTGCGAAAACGCGCGAAAGGCTCTGGATCGGGAACCGAAGCGAACCTCGAGGAGCGCGTGCTCGAGCTCGTCGATCAACATCGGTTTCGCGAGAGCACAACCCTCGAGGCGGTCACGGACGCGAGCGGGGCGTACACCATCGCGGGCGCGTTCGAAACGGCACGCTACGACGTGAGCGCGCGGAAAACCAACTGGAAGTTCGAGACGGCTCCCGGACAGCACCGCCACGACGAGCTTCCCGGAATCACGGTCGACTTCGTCGCAACGCCGCAGTCCGAACTTCGCGTCGACGTTCTGTTCGCCGCCGGAGGCGAACCGCACAAGGCGCGAATCGAATACCGCCGCACCGATATGGCGAGTCGTCGCACCTCCTCGAGCTCTTGGTCGCCGACGGATCGGTCGCTCCGACTCGAACCCGGCCAGTACTCGCTCCGCGCTCGCGCGGGTGACGACAACGAGTACGCATCGGAGTGGGCGGAGACGACCCTCAGCATCGACTCGGCCGCGAGTCCGCTCCGCCTGACGCTCAAGACGAGGCCAGGAATCATCGGACAGGTGGTGTTTCCGCCGGGAGAGCGGCCGGAGAACGTGCGCGTCTTCCTCGTTTCTTCCTCGAGCGCAGATGTCGATCCGCAAGTGCTCCTCCAGAGCGACCGATCCGACTGGCTCTCCCACCACAACAAGTTTCAGTTCTCGTTCAAGGATCTAGAGCCCGGCGGGTACGTCGTTGGAATGAGCCGCCAGCACAACACCGGAGTCGTGGCGTCGACGTTCGTTGAAGTCACGGACAAGCTCGAGCGCGTCGAGATCGAGGTCCCCGCGCTCGGCCCCGACGAATATTTCGTTCTCTGGGTACGCGACCCCGCCGGAGAGATCGTCCGCGATTTCAGTACCGGGATCACGTACTACCACGGGAACGGATCGCACGGCACTTCGCCGGCGACGCTCAAGAAAGACGACGGCTCGACGTGGGTTCTCCGCGAACCGGCGGCCGATGATCTGACCATAGACGAAATCGAGCGGGCGGAGCTCCGCATTCAATCCCCGAAGTACGGAAGCAAAACGGCCGCGTTCGACTATCAGTCGGCCGACACGATCGAAGTTCAGTTCGTCGATCCCGCGTTCCTCGACGTCACGGTTCGAGGACTCGCCGGGAGCGATCTCGAGGGTCGCCTCGAGGGAGTCCTCGCGCTCACCGAAGAGAACAATGGAGCGCGGCACACTCGTTACGTCACGCAGCAGTCCGGCCAAGGCTTCGACGGTGACGGACGGAAACGCTTCGGGCCGGTCGAGCCCGGCGAGTACATGCTTCATCTGCAAGTGCGCCACAAGCGCCACCAGCATCGGGTGATTCATGAGGAAAGGGTCCAAGTCGGCACGGGCGAAAACGCAGTGACCGTTCCGCTTCCTGCGGTCTACACACTCACCGTGCGGATGCCGGAGGGTCGCGAGAAGATGCGGATCCAGATCCAGAAGTCCGGCGGAGGGATGTACGACAACGGGACCCCCGACGAGTCGGGAACGCTCGTCTTCGAGACGCTCGGAGCCGGCGAGTACAAGCTGACTTCGTGGGGAGGTCCGAACGGCGGCCAGATGACGGTTCGCGTCCCCGAAACCCTCGAGGTCACGTTCGAACCGGAAGAGATCAATGCACTCGAGGTCAAGATCACGAGCGCCGAGGGAAAGCTAGCCCAGGCCGGTCTCGAAGACGGTGATCTCGTCGTCGGAATCGACGGCACGGAGTTTGAGTCGATGCTTCAGATGCAGACGCTCTTCGTGACCGCAATGTCGAAGGGTTCCGAGTCGACGCTGATGGTAGATCGCGGCGGACGGCGCCTCGAGGTCAAGTTGAACGTTCAGGCGATGCAGGATCCGAACGGCATCGGCGGAAACATGGAGCCCGCCTCTCGTTAGCACGCTTCCGCTGCGTGCGGCGCCACCTCCGTTTCGGTTTTCGGCTCGCGGCGCTCGCCCCTTCGCTCACCGAATCCGGTGAGAAACGGTGGCTAGACGAGCGGCGTCGTCCGATGTTCGGGCGAAGCTCCAGAGAACCGCGCAGTTTTTCGCGCGCCTCGGTGCGACGTCGAGCCGCACGTCGCGACGCCGAGAGTCCTCCCGTCGCCGCTCACGACCGTAGTACAATGGAGCTCGGCGCGACGGGCGTCATGGCGATGCCGACGCGAGCGAGTGAAGAGACCCACCCGAGCCGTCCGGCTCAGACTTCGTGTCCAGCCTGAGTGAACTCCCATGAACGAGCAGGCCGAAGCATCCGTGTCCGGTGAGCCACCGCGGCGCGGATTCCTCGCCGGCCTTTTGGCCGTCATCACCGGAACCGTCGCGGGCCTCGTCCCTTTGCTCGCCGGACTCTTTTTCGCCGCGGACCCGATGCGCCGGAAGGGCGAAAGCGGTGCTCCGTTCATCCCCGCGGCGAGCCTCGATTCGGTGCCGGCCGACGGCCGCCCGCGAGTGTTTCCCATTCGCGCCGACAAGCAGGACGCATGGAACCGTTTCGTGGACGTTCCCGTGGGCGCTGTGTACTTGATCCGGCTGGCGGAGCGCCCGGACGAAGTCATCGCGTTCAACACCGTCTGCCCGCACCTCGGTTGTTTCGTCGATACGGTCGAGGACAACAGCTATCTCTGTCCCTGCCACAACAGCCGGTTCAAAGCGAACGGTGAGCGCGACAAGGACTGCGCCGCCGCGCGCGGACTCGACCGACTCGCTACGAAGATCGAGGACGAGCGGATCCTCGTTCAGTTCCAGAACTTCCTCACCGGCCGCAAGGACAAGGTCCCGGTCTCATGAAGGCGCTCTTCAACTGGCTGGACGATCGGACTGGGTACCGCGGGTGGCTGCGCGCAGCGCTTTACGAGCACATTCCCGGCGGTTCGCGCTGGCGCTACGTGTGGGGAAGCACGCTCGTGTTCACGTTCGTCGTGCAGATCGTGACGGGGATCTTTCTTTGGATGGCATACAGCCCGAGCGCGATCACGGCGTGGGAGAGTGTCTACTACATTCAGTACGAGATGCCGGGCGGCTGGCTGCTCCGCGGAATCCACCACTACACCGCGCAGGTGATGATCGTGCTCCTCGCGCTGCATCTCCTGCAGGTCGTCATCGACGGCGCCTACCGCGCCCCACGCGAGTTCAACTTCTGGACCGGGCTCATCCTCCTTCAAATCGTCATGGGACTCGGTCTCACCGGATATCTCCTTCCGTGGGATCAGAAGGGCTACTGGGCGACGAAGGTCGCAACGAGCATCGTCGGACTCACCCCGGGCGTAGGTACCGAGCTGCAGCGACTCGTCGTCGGCGGAAGTGAATACGGCCACCACACGCTCACCCGATTCTTCGCGCTTCACGCCGGAGTGCTCCCCGGCATGATGATCCTCTTCATCGGAGTCCACATTTACTTCTTTCGGCGAAAGGGAATCCACGCCGCGTCCCCTCGCGCCGCCCGCGACGACAAGTTTTGGCCGAACCAAGTTCTCAAGGACGCGGTCGCTTGTCTCGCCGTGCTCGCGGTCGTGTTGATCCTCGTCGTGCAGCATCGAATCGCCGATCCTCAAGGCGGCGAGCTCGGCGCTCCGCTCTTCGCGCCCGCGGAGCCGGCGGAGCCATTCGCTTCGGCCCGCCCGGAGTGGTATTTCCTCTTCCTCTTTCAGTTCCTCAAATTCTTTCCGGGTGAGGCGGAAGTCTGGGGCGCGATCTACATCCCCGGAATGGTGCTCGGCGTGATGGCACTCATGCCGATCCTCGGCCGCTGGCGACTCGGCCACCGGTTCAACGTGGTGTTCGTGTTCGCGCTCCTCGCGGGTGCGGGCGTGCTCACCGCGGCCGCGATCATCGAAGACTCGAAGAAAGACGAATTCCACGAGGCGCTCGCGGACGCGGAGCGAAACGCCGAGCGCATCCGCGAGCTCGCGCAGTCGCCGACGAAGATTCCACCGACGGGGGCAGCCGGCCTCCTCCGGAACGACCCGTACACCCAGGGGCCGAAGCTGTTCAAGATGTACTGCGCGAGCTGTCACCGCTACGACGGGCACGACGGCACCGGCAAGCAGCCCAAGGATCCAGCGAGCGGCGCCGATCTTCGCGGATTCGCGAGCCGCGAATGGCTCACCGGCTTCTTCGATCCCGCGCGGATCGATACGTCGCATTACTTCGGGGGCACATCGTTCGCAGACGGCACGATGTCCGAGTGGGTGAAGGACAATGTTTCGGAGTTCGACGACGAGGAGAAGGAAAAACTCGCCGCCGTCATCAAGGCTCTCTCGGCCGAAGCTCGGCTGAAGTCTCAGCGACAGGCGGACGTTTCCGATCGCGACGAGATCGCGCGCGGACGCGGCTATCTCTTGCGCCGGAACGAAAGCGGGGAGCGCGGCCTCAATTGCACACGTTGCCACACGATCGGCGACGAAGGCCGCCAGCGCGGCCCGGATCTCACGGGCTACGGTTCGCGCGAGTGGCTGCTCGACTTCATCGCCGATCCGGCGCACGAGCGGTTCTACGGCGAGAACAACGACCGGATGCCGAGCTTCGCGAATCAGCCGATTCCCGATCACCGGTCGATCGAGCTCATCGTCGATTGGCTGCGCGGCGAATGGTTCGTGCTCGGCGAAGAGCCGTGGGAGCCGCCGGAAGCTGAAGGCGCGACCGGCGACGGTGAAGATGGAGCCGCATCCCCTCCCGTCGACGCGGGCGATGGCTCCCCCGCGCCCGCGAATGACGAAGGCGGCGCGAATGTCGATCCCCAAGAGAACGGCACCGATGAGAACGAAGCCGACGGGAACGACGCGGACGGGACGGCGAATGAGGACGCGGGCGCAGGCGCCGAGGCCAGCGAAGACGACTCCGTCGACGCTTCGGCGGGCGCCGACTCCACTCGGACCGTCGAATTCGCGCGGGACGTTCAGCCCGTCCTCGAGCGGAGCTGCGCGAAGTGTCACGGCGGCAGCAAGCGAAAGCCGAAAGGTGAGTACAACCTGACGACGAAGGATCTCGCGTTCACCGCCGGCGATTTCGGCGAGCCGCCGATCGTCCCGGGCAAGAAGGCTGCGAGCTATCTCTACCAGCTCATCACCGCCGAAGACGAAGATGAACGCATGCCGCCGGAAGGCCGCGCGCCGCCGCTCAGCGCGGAAGAGATCGCGCGCATCGGAGTTTGGATTGACTCCGGAGCCGCTTGGCCCGATGGTGTCGAGCTGACGGCGAGAGAAGAAGAGAGCGAAGAGGAAGGGTAGGCGCTCTCTCACTCCGCTCGGGGCCCCGTGGGAATCGTTTCGATCGACTAGGGTGGACGCCCCCTGAACGAAGTGTCGCCGGACGACCGGCGAACGAATTCTCATGAACGTCCACCGTCAGCTCGAGCTCTTCCCCGAGCTCCCGCCGATCGGCCGACCCGATCCCGATGCGGACGCGCTCCGCTGCCGCGCCGGCGTCGAGTACCACGAGCTCGCGATCCGCGACGTCCTCTGCCGGACGACGAACCATCGCCTCCCCTTCGCGTGGTCGATCAATCCCTACCGCGGCTGCGAGTTCGGCTGCACTTACTGCTATGCGCGCTACACGCACGAGTTTCTCGAGCTCGAGCGTTGGGAGGATTTCGAGACGAAGGTCTTCATCAAGTCCGCGGCGGCCATCGCGCTCCGGCGCCAACTCGGGCGTGCCGCCCGGCGCGGCGAGGGAATCGCGATCGGAACCGCGACTGATCCCTACCAGCCGGCCGAGCATCGCTACCGCATCACGAGGGGTCTCCTCGAGGTGTTTCGCGAGTTCGAGGGACTCGATTTCTCGATCACGACGAAATCGCCGATCGTCATTCGTGACATCGATCTCCTCGCCGATCTGAAGGAGAAGCACCGACTCAGTGTCAACGTCACCGTGACCACTCTCGATCGCGCCCTGGCCCGGCGACTGGAGCCTTACGCTCCGGACCCGGCCGCACGAATTCGCACGGTGCGAAAGCTCCTCGAGGCCGGAGTGCGAACGAACATCTTCTGCATGCCGATTCTTCCCGGAATCAATCACCGCGAGGACTCGCTGCGCCCGCTCTTCGAATCGGTCGAAGGCGTCGACGGCGTCCACGCGAATCTGCTCTTCCTCCGCCCGGCGGCGCGCCGGCGCTTTCTCCCCTGGCTCGCCGAGGAGTTCCCCCACCTTGAACCTCTCTACGCCGATCTTTTCGGAGCACGAGACTACTTGAGCGATCGCGGGCGAGATGTCTACCTCGCCGACTTCCGCCGACTCGCAGCCGAATTTGGCGTCGCGGGCTCGACCGATGCGTGACGGGACTCGGTCGCGATGACGATTGATTTCGCGCCCGCTCCCGCGCATCCTTCCTCGAGCTCGACGATTCAGCAGGAGAGAACCGAGTGGTGACGGTCGTTTGGGTTCGGCAAGGTCGCGGACGGAGCGGAGACGCTCTTCACAACGGGCGTGCGCGATGGGCGCTCTCCGTCGCGTGCTTTGCCCTCGCGGTCGTAACAGCCGTGGGCTGCACGCCGAAGCCGTCGATCCCGAAAGAGCGCATCGTCGAGGTTCGAGAGGGACGAATCACCCGTGGTGTGATCGCCGTCGGCCGCGTCGAGCCGCGCACGCGGGTCGAACTGAAGTCGAAGGCGAATGGGATCCTGCAGAAACTGCACGTCGACGTCAGCGACACCGTCACCGCCGGGCAAGTGCTCGCTGAGCTCGACCGGGAGATTCTCGAATCTCGCGTCGCGGAGGCGGAAGGGAAGCTCGCCCAGGCCCGGGCAAGCGTCGATCTGGCGAACGCCGATCTGAAGCAGCTCGAGCTCGAGAAGGACGATCCGGAGTTTCTCTTCGCGAAGAAGAACTGGGAGCGGCTGCAGAAGCTCGCGGAAGATGAGATCGCTTCGGAAGAGGAGCTCGAGACGGGGCTCGAGCGGAAGACGAAGGCCGAGTACCGCTACCGCATCGTCGAATCCCGCTACGAGGGCGCGCTCGCGACGGTAGCGGCGGCCAAAGGTGCTCTGGCCGAGAGCGAAGCGCTGGCCGCCCGCGCGCGCCAAGAGCTTGCCGAAGCAAAGATCGTGAGCCCGATCGACGGGGTTGTCCTCTACCGCTATCTCGAGGAAGGCGATGCAGTGTCCTCGATCCGCGTCGCCGGGGGCAACGCGACCGTCATCATGACTCTCGGTGACCTGAGCGAGCTCTACGTCGACGGCGAAGTCGACGAGATCGACGTCGGGCGCATCATCGATGGCCAACGGGCGAAGGAAGCCCTCTCGGCCCGCGTCACGATCGAGAGCTACAAGAGCCGAGAGTTTTTCGGGCGAGTGACGCGGGTCACTCCACTCGGTCTCGAAGACGAGAACGGCATCGTGACGTTTGAAGTGCGGATCGTGTTCGACAATCCGGAGCGCCTCCTCCTCGCCAATATGACGGCGAACTCGCAGATCATCATCGAGGAGAAAGAGAACGCTCTGCTCGTCTCTCAGGGAGCGCTTCTCACCGAGGGAAAGAAGCGGTTCCTCGAAGTCTACGATCCGGCGAAGGCGGAGGCCGTACGACGCGAGGTGAAGATCGGCATCACCGACGGCGCTCAGGTGGAAGTCGAAAGCGGGATCGCGAAGGGGGAGAGGATCGTGCTGCCGTAGTCGACGCGTTGATCGGGGGCGATCGGTTCGTTCCGGTTCTTCTTCCTGTTTCTTGAAGAACGTGCACCAGAAGAAGAAGAAGAAGAAGAAGAAGAAGAAGAAGAAGTGTGTCGGGTACGGGTACGGCTTCGGGACAGGATCGCAGGCTAGCGCGAAGCCCCGACCTCAGGACAAACCATGCGACCAGCGGTGCTCCTTAGCCACTCCGTGAGCGAAGCCATCGCGAGCCTCGGCCGCGAATGGCGCCGCCTTCTTCCGATGTCGCTCGGGATCGTCTGGGGGATGGCGTCGATCATGGTACTTCTCGCCGTCGCGACCGGTTTCGAACGGAGTCAGAAGCGAGCGCTCAGCGCGTACGGCGATCGCTTCGTTCTCCTCCGGGTCAATCGGGCCGAGCTCGATCGCGCGGGTGCTCGGCGAATGCCGCGGCTGCGCATGGACACGCGGGACGTCGAGCGGCTCCGCCGCGGCGCTCCAGCGATTCGCCGACTGAGTCCCATGGTGATGGCCTACCGCGCGCGCATCACCGCAGAGAGTGGGGCGGGAACGGGAGTCTTCGTCGCCGGAGCGCTGCCCGAGATCGCACAGCTTCGCCATCTTCCTCTCGCCGAGGGTCGGTTCTACAACGAGATCGAGAACGCCGAACGCCGGCGAGTCATCGTGCTCGGGCCGACAGCCCGAAAGCAGCTCTTCGGCACTCGACCCGCGATCGGCGAGAAGGTTCGCGTCGCGGGATTCGCGACGGCGGAGATTCCCCAGCGCTCCGCTCCGCCCTCGCCGGAGATCGCCGGACTCCGCGGCGCCGCGTCTCGCGGTTCGGCGGCGTCCGGCTCGCCCTCGAGCATCGTTCCGGTCGCACCCGAGACGGCGCGTGACGTGCAGATCACCGGCGAGCTGTTCGAGGTGATCGGTGTTCTCGCCGATGTCGAGATTCAGCGCGAATCCTACGTCTCCGTCGCGCGCCTCGCGTTCGTTCCGTATGTGACTGCGTGCGTCGTGTTCGACGACGACTTCAACACGATCTTCATCGAGCCCCGATCGACGGCGGAGCGCGATCTCGCGATCGAGCAGTTCCGCGAGGTCGTCGGCGCCCGCTACGGGTTCGAGTCCGACGACCGCAACGCGGTGCTCGTTTACTTCGACGCGATTTCGCGCGCGCAGAGCATCGAAGCGATCTTCGGCTCACTGCGGATCTTCCTCGCCCTCGTCGGAGTCCTCATTCTGGGCATCGGTGCGATCGGCGTCATGAACGCGGTTCTCGTCACCGTCACCGCTCGCACGTACGAGATCGGCCTCCGGAAAGCACTCGGCGCGACGCCTCTCGCGATCTCGATTCAATTCTTCGTCGAGACCGTCGCCGGGTGCTTCGCGAGCGGTGCAGTCGGATTCGCCCTCGGCGCGAGCGGAATCGCTCTACTCAACGCCGTTCCTCTCCCCGACGGTTTCTCGCGCCCGATCCTCGATCTCGAGACGGCCGGAACGGCGTTCTTACTTCTCACCGGAGTGGCGATCGTCGTCGGTGTCGCGCCGGCGCGACGCGCGGCCGCCCTTCCGCCCGTAGAGGCTCTGCGAGCGCGGGGATGATGCGGGAAGCGAGCTCGAGCGAAGGATTCCGTCCGTCGATGCCTACCGGTTCGCATGTCGAGCCGAAGAGCCTCCGGGCTCTCGACCTCGCGGCGATGGCGTGCGCCGACTTGAGTGCGCGCCCCCTTCGTACGATCCTCACCACGGCGACCTTCGCGACGAGCCTCATCGTCGCGATCGTCCTCATCGCCGCGGGAACGGGACTCCATTCCGCGGTGAGCGATATGCTACGCGATCTCGGCGAGGGACAGATCTCCGCCACGCCCGGCCGAACGACCGGCGTCGGCGGTGTTCGCCGTTCCGGACGGCCGATCCGCATCCGCTACCGGGATCTCGCGGCTCTCGCCCGAAGCTTTCCATCGTTTGACGGAGTCGCCGCCTACTACGATCTCCGCGGCGGCGGCGCTTCGTCCTACCGCTACTCGATTCCGTGGTCGCCGACGCGTGCCGTCGCGGCCGGATACCGGGATATCCGCGGAATCCCGCTCGCCGAAGGACGGTGGTTCTCGGCGGCGGAGGAGGAAGGCGGCGCCTGGGTCACCGTGCTCAACTTCGGTCTTCGTGAGATGCTCTTCCGCGACGAGGACGCCGTCGGGCAGTGGATCGAGTGGCGGGGACGCCGAATGCAGGTCGTCGGCGTCGTCCGTGACGAGGCCGTGTTTCCGTACCTCTTTTTCATTCCGTACGAGACCGTCACCCAGATGGCGGACGCCCGCTACATCTCCGGGGTCATCGCGCGTCCGCGGCCGAGCGTCGACTGGAACGCGGCGACGACCGAGCTCAGACGCGCCCTCGCGGGCGTCGGCGGATTCGATTGGCGCGACGAGAACGCGCTCGAGATCGAGAGCAATCACGAATTCACGCGTGAAGTGCGCACGCTCACCGGAGCGCTCCACCTCCTCGTTCTCACCATCGCCGGCGTGAGCCTCGTCCTCGGGGGCGCTGGGATGGCGAACATGATCGCGATTGGCGTCACCGAACGAACGCGTGAGATCGGACTTCGCAAGGCACTCGGAGCGCGGCCGCGTGATCTGTTCGCTCAGGTTCTCGCCGAATCCTCGTTCGTCATCGCGGTGGGCGCAGTTCTCGGTGTCGGCGGCGCCGTCGCGATCTGTCGCGCGATCGGCGACGTCCCGATGACGGAGAGGTACTCGGCGAGCATCGAGGTCGGCACGATGCCGTCCGCTATCGCCATCGGCTTTTTGACCGCCGTCGGTTGGGCGTTTTCGTTTCTTCCTGCGAGGCGATGTGCGCGCCTCGAACCCGTCGACGCGCTGAGGTGGGAATGAACGAAGCGTCTCACGATTCGACGGAGCATCCGGTTCCTCTCATCGAGCTGCGCGGCGTCGCCAAAGACTATCCGATGGGAAACGAGACGATCGCAGCCCTCCACGAGATCGATCTCACGATCGAGTCGGGCGAGTGGATCGCGATCATGGGTCCGTCCGGATCGGGCAAGTCGACGCTGATGAATCTCATCGGGTGCCTCGACGTGCCGACGCGCGGCTCGTACCGCATCGCCGGACGGGAAGTGAGCGGACTCGATGAGACCGAGCTCGCGAGGGTCCGCAACGCCGACGTCGGCTTCGTGTTCCAGAGCTTCAATCTGCTTCCGCGCGCGAGCGCGCTCGCAAACGTCGAGCTGCCGCTCGTCTACCGCGGTGTCGCTCGAGGCGAGCGGCGCGAACGGGCGCGCGCCGCGCTCGAGACGGTGGGACTCTCCGACCGCGTCCGTCACCGGCCGTCCGAGCTTTCCGGTGGACAGTGTCAGCGCGTCGCCATCGCACGCGCGCTCGTCACGGAACCGCGGCTCCTTCTCGCCGACGAGCCGACCGGGAATCTCGATTCGGCGACGACGGAGGAGACTCTCGGCCTCTTCGAAGCGCTGCACGCTCGCGGCCACACTCTCGTGCTCGTCACTCACGAGAAGGACGTAGCGGAGCGCGCTCAGCGTGCGATTCTCCTTCGGGACGGCCGCATCGCCGATGACTCGAAAGTGGAGGGCTCGAATTGATGCTCGCCGCTGGATCGAAGGGGAGGCGCGATTCCAAGTCCTGCTCGCCGCGAGGCGGGGACTTGGTTTCGGCGGCGTGGATGGCGGTGGCGATCGTTGCGACGCTCGCGGGCTGTCGCGCGTTCGACGCACCGATCGATGAGACGGCGCAGCTCGTAACACCCGAGCTCTCCGGGTGGCACGGCGACTTCGAGCAGTGGTCGGTCGGCGGCGCGACCGGCGGAAACACTACGATCACCGGCCGGATCGCGCCCGGATCGAACGCGCCACAGACGATCGTCGGTCCGATCGAGGTCCGCGATTTTTACTTCGCCGCGGAGATGCGCCTCACGCCGGCCAGTGCGCGCGGTGCGATCTACTTCCGCACCCGGCCGACGAGCACCGGCGAGCTACGCGGTTACCTCGTCGAGCTCGGCGAGGCGCGTCGGGGCGCGTTGAGCCACAGCAGTCGCGAAGTGGCGTCCTCGACCGGCGTCCGCGGAAGCGGCTGGAGCCGCATCGAGATTCTCGCCGTGGGAAACCGCCTCTGGACGGCTGTCGACGGACGCCTCGCCGCGATCGTCCTCGATCCCGGCGGCGAGCGCTCGGGGCCGATTGCGCTTCGTCTCGAGGGGTCGGCCGGCGCGGAGCTGCAGGCGCGGCGCCTCGTTCTCGTTCGCAATCCAACGCTCGAGCTCGCGGGACTCGGGTCCGCCGAGCTCGAACGGCAACTTCGAGTTACGGTCGAGAAGGAGGCCCTGGACTAGCGACGCCTCAGGGAGCGTCAGCGGCAGGCTCCGAATCGGCGGCCCCGGGCGCGTCCGCGGACGGCTCGTGCGCGAGTGCGACCGAATTGATACAGTAGCGAAGCCCGGTCGGCGCTGGTCCATCGTCGAACACGTGCCCGAGATGGGACTCGCAGCGGCGGCAATGCACTTCGGTCCGCACACTGAAGAAGCTGCGATCGATCTCCGTACCGATCGCACGCGCGTCGATCGGCTGATAGAAGCTGGGCCAGCCGGTTCCCGAGTCGAACTTCGTCTCGGAATCGAAGAGCTCATTGCCGCAGGCGACGCACTCGTAGACGCCCGGTGTTTTCGTGTTCCAGTACTCCCCCGTGAACGCGCGCTCCGTGCCCTGCTTGCGGCACACGCGATACTGCTCGGGTGTGAGCCTCGCTCGCCATTCCTCGTCGCTCAGCATGATCTTGTCCTCCGGTGGATGAGCCCCTCGAGACGGCGGGGCGCGGTCGAGCGCGCTCGAGCGCGGAGATGGGGCGACCTCGGGCGGAGACGGCGCTTCCTCACCGGAAGCGGACGCCGTCGACGGGGGCGGCGACTCCTCGGCGCGTTCGGACTGCGAACATCCGACCGAAACGCCGAGAAGAGCGAAGAACAGAACGGCGTGCGTGAGCACCCGCTGGGAGGTCGCCGGATCGTTCGTTCCCTTCGCCATCAGTCGTCTCCGCGTATCTCCTTCCACGTCGCATCGATCTCGTGGATGTTCTCCGTGATCGGTTTCTCCGCGATGGGGCTGTCCGTGATTGTAACCCCGATTCGTCGGCCCGTTCTACTCCGCCCCGCGTCGTTGAGTGAACGAGTGAGCGCAGCGGAATGATCCCGCGGCTCGAGAAAAACATCGCTTACCGGCCGGAGCGCGAGAACTCGAACCGGCGGACGTCGATCTCCTCGAGCGCCGAAGCTCCTTCGCGAACGCGGTACACGCGATCCGCGGCGACGTCTTTCCACTCGTCGACAGTGCCGCTCCCCGGCCAGCGCACCGTGAGCGAACGGATGCGCGCCGCGCGACCGAGTCCGATCTCCTGCTGGAGACTCGACGCACCGAAGCTACCCCCAGCCGAGACGAGCGAGTGAATCGTCCGGCGCCCACCGATCGCCGGGACGACCAGCTCGATGCGCGCACCGATTCCGTCGCGATTCGCGCGCACGCCTTCGAGGCGTAGCGTCACCCAGTGGTTCTCGTGTCCGGGGTTTTCGAAGAGCGCGTTTTGAAACGCGTCGCCCTCGTACGCTCCGCCGAAAACTGCGTACACGTCTTGATCGCCGTCGCCATCGATGTCGCCGAAGGCGATCCCGTGCCCCTTCTGAAGGTGTCCGAAGCCGCCTGCGGTGGTCACGTCGTCGAAGGTTTCGCCATCGCGGTTTCGAAACATTCGGTTCGGCATCAGAGCCGAGAGCGTCGGCTCGCCGGTCCCAAAGTAGGCGTCGAGGTAGCCGTCGCCATCGAGATCGCCGTAGTTCGCGCCCATCGCGATGAGGACGCGGTCGAGACGCGCTTCCGCGGTGACGTCCTCAAAAGTCCCGTCGCCTCCACCTCGGTAGAGGCGCGGCTTCGCGCCCGGATTCGCACGGCCGAGAGCATCGGCGGCGACATCCGCCACCGAGTCCTTCCAGCCGTAGGAAGCGACGAGGAGATCGAGATTTCCGTCGGCGTCGTAGTCCCAGAACCACGTGGGAAAGCTCGCGAGCGGCTCGGCGACACCGGCCGATTTCGTCACATCGACAAACTGCCAGCGCCGAACGGATCCCGCGGCGCCGGCGACTCCGCGAGCGCGCGTCGCTGGTTCGGACTCTTCCGCGTCGGCCGGACCACCGTTTCGAAAGAGAACGTTGGGCGCGTCGAGAACGGAGAGGAAGAGGTCGGGACGGCCATCGTTGTCGATGTCGCCCGAGGCGACGCCCTTCACGAAACCGACGTAATCGACACCTGCGAGCGACGCACACTCGGTGAACGTGCCGTCGCCGTTATTGTGAAAGAGCTCGCAGGGGTGTCGCTCGCCGTTTTGCGACTCGTTTCCGATGAACAGATCGAGCCAGCCGTCCCCGTCGTAGTCAACCCACGTCGCTGTTTGCGTCGGATGGTACGAGAGGACTCCGGCCTCGCGCGTGACGTCATCGAAACTACCGTTCCCCCGGTTGCGGAGAAGCGAGTTGGGGTGGCGACCGTCTTCGCCCATCCACGCTCCGCGGAGAATGAAGAGGTCGAGATCGCCGTCGCCATCGTAGTCGGCGTGCACGAAGTTAAGTCCGCCGTTGATACCGTCGAAACCGGCGCGCGAGGAATCGTCGGCGAAGGCACCGTCGCCGCGATTGCGAAAGAACTTCAGCGGATCACGAAGCCCCCACGACGAGCAGACGATGTCGAGGAGCCCGTCGCCGTCGAAGTCGTCCATCGCGCTCCCACCCGACAGCCCGGCGACCGCGACACCCGCGGCCGGGGCGACGTCGACAAAGCGTTCGCACTTGCCCTCGGATTCCCAAATGCGCGGCGGAATCCGCCACTTCTCCGGGACGCGGTCCGGGTATTCACCGAGAGTCATGAACGCGAGGTTGAGGAGCCACATGGACGCGAGATCCTTCGCGTGGTGGCGGAGCGCCGCTTCGAGGTGCACGATCGCACCGCGCGATCCGCGGGATTCTCGATGAACGCCGCCGCCGCGAATCGGGACGAGACACGACTCGGCGGTGTGGTGCGCGATACAGTTCTCCTGCTCGGCGAGACGCAGGTGCGCGACGGCGAGAAGGTGCTGGAGCAGCCACTCGAGCGGCTCGCCCGGATGCGGAATCGACGGGAGAGCGGAGTTCGCCATCGTGAGGGATTCGATGGCGCCCGCAGTGTCGCCCGCGCGGAGAAGCTCTAGGCCGAGTGCGATGCGATCGTCGAGATCTTCGCGACTCCGCACTTCCGGCGCGATGCGAGAGCGTAGAAGAGCCGCCCGGGCACCGTTCAGGTAGATGTTCTCCTGCGGCCGCGCGGTGCGCGCGATGCGCGCGAGCTCCTCGACCATCCACTGAGTTCCCGGAGTCCGGGTGTGCGAGGTCGGATCCGCTGGCGCCGGCGATCGTCCGTCGTGCGCGCTCGGTGCGTTGTAGTAGACGACGGCGGCGCCGGCCGCGACGAGCGCAAGGATGGCGATGCTGAGAGACGCGGTACGGCGTGAGTTCACGTTTCGAGCTGGTCGAGCGAGGATCGTCCGAGAACCGTCCGCACCGGAGACGGACACGTCGGTTCGCGTGTGCGCTCTCGCGCGAACGACGCGGTCACGACCGGCGGCGATCGGCGGAAATCGCTACCGGCAGCGATAGTGTCCCACACGTCGGTCGACGGTGCGATGCTCGAATCCCCGCCGCGGTGTTGAAGCGTGGAGCTCTATCGCGCCGGCGCCGGGCGAAGCCGGTACTGCGCGAGCGCTTTCCGCAGCAGCGTCGGATCGGCGGTGCCGTTGAGTGGTCCGTGCGCGCGGACGCAAAGGCCGCCCAGCGTGCAGCCGAGCGATACCGCCTCGGCCGGCCCCAAGCCCTGGAGTCGACCGGCGAGGTATCCCGCGACAAAGCTGTCGCCCGCGCCCGTCGTGTCGACGGCGTTGACGCGCGGCGCGGGAAGCGACTGTATCCCGCCCTGCCAGGAGACGAGCGCGCCCTTCTCGCCCTGCTTGACGACGACTTCCTGGACGCCGCGCTCGTGAAAGTAATTGAGCACGGAATCGCGCTCGGCGCGGCCGCTGATGAGGCACGCCTCGTGCTCGTTCATGAACGCGATCTCGACGAGCTCGAGGAGAGGGCGGTGCTCCTTGACGTGCTGAGCCGTGGCCGCGCGCCCGTTCCCGGACGCGCAGATGTCGAGTGTCACCTTGCGCTTCGACGTCTTGAGGAGGCGGACGAGCTCAGCCGCCTTGACGGGCCAGATCCCCGTGAGCCTCTCCGGCGCTGCGAGGTGGAACATCTCGCACGGAATCCGGTGAATATTCGGCGGGAACTGATAGTTGCGGTTCACACCCGGTTGAAAGATGCGGCGCTCGTTCCCGTCCGCGTCGATCTGGGTGAGCCCGACGGGGGTCGACTCGCCCGCGACGAGCCGGAGTCGCTTCGTGTCGACCTTCTCCGCCTGGAGGGAACTCTTGATGTTCTGCCCCATGAAGTCGTCGCCGAGGACACCAACGACGGCCGTCGAAATGCCGAGTCGAGAAGCGACCGTGCTCGTGTGCACGGCCGCACCGCCCACGACGAGGTGGAAGAGATCTTCGACGACGGAGAGTCCGCCCGCGCCGGACGACTCGTAGTGCGGCACATGCAGCTCGACGCCGGCATTTCCGATCACGACCAACTTTGCCATAGCAATTCGACCCCGTTCGGCTCTCGGACCGCGCGCCGACCGATCGCGGCTCTCTCACCGCCGGCACAGCGCCGCGAATCGATCCCGGTCTCGCACCGGAGTTCCCGGCGTCATCCGGCCGTTCGCACGCGAACGAACCGGCTCTCTTAGCGAAGAGTACCATCGGGATCCAATCTCGGCCGGCGGAGACGTCTTCTTCCGAAAAAAGCGGTGAAACCGCACGTCGACTCGCGCGTCCATCCGTCCGAGAACTCGCTGGTGGCGTCCGCCCCACGCGCGTCGGTTGACTCGCGGCCGGCGCTCAACGAGAATCCGCTCTTGGCGTCAAGCATAGGCGCTTGTCGTACTTCCCTCTGACTTCCGCTTCTCTTCGAGGGTCCCGCCGTGTTCGCAGCCATCGGTCGCTACCTCCGCGCCTTCGGGTATCTGATCACTGGACGCATCGACGCCGCGCGCCGCACGCTCGCGCAGAGTCCCCACGTCATCCGTGCGACGTACGACCGCGTCATCGAAGAAAAAACGAAACAGATCGGACAGTACAAAGAAGCCGTCGCGGGGATGATCGCTCAACAGGAGAAGAAGATCAGTCGCGTGAAGACGCTCACGAGCGAGATCGAGAATCTGAACCAGCTGCGCGAAGGAGCGGCCGCAAAGGCGAAATCCGTCGTCGCCGAGCTCAAGGCGAAGGGCGTCTCGATGGAGGACATCAAGGCGAACGAGGAGTACATGCGCTGCTTGAGCGCGTTCAATGACTTTTCGCACTCCATCGAGGAAAAGACAGCCCACGCCTCCGAGTTCGAAGGGGACATCAACGAGCTCGGAGAGAACATCGGCGGGCACAAGGTTCAGCTCCAGCAACTTCTCCGCGACATCGAGAAGCTGAAGGAAGAGGCTCACCAGACCGTCGCCGACGTCATCACGGCGAAGGAGGAGCAGAAGATCGCCGACATGATTTCGGGGATCAGCGAAGACCGCTACTCGAAGGAGCTCCAGGAGCTCCGCGAGCTTCGCGACCAGCAGAAGGCGAAGGCCAGAATCTCTCGCGAAATCGCCGGAACGGACACGAAGCAGCAGGAGTCGGAGTTTCTCGAGTACGCTCGGAAGAGCGCGGCGTCCGACGAGTTCGATCGCCTGATCGGACTCGCCGACGAAGCGGAAAGCGAGACGAGCGAACCGGCCGAAGAGGCGAAGCGGCAGACACAGCTCCCCGAGGAGTAGCGAACGTCGGGCGGCGTCGAAGCGAGCACTGGCACGCGGCCGCGCCGCCTGCGCGAGCTAGACGTCACGACTCGCCGCTTCCCTCACCGAATCGGGTGAGACATCCGGAAGAGGAATCGCACCACCGTGTCGGCACCACCGAGCTACGAATTCTTCAAGCAGCTCGCGCGCATCATCAATTCGGGACAGTCGCGCGGAGTCATCCTCCAGGGCAACGTCCAGGACCTCTATCACATCCCGGATCCCGTCTCCGAGCCGAGCGACGAGACGCGCGAATCCGAGACGGTTGTCGCCGCCCGCACGGGTGGGCGATACGCGCCTCTCGTCGAGTTTCTCTGCGAGAAGTGCCGCGTCGACGGCATCGTTCTCCTCGTCTACGAGATCAACGGTCCCGTGCGCGTCGTCAGCGAGAGCGATCGGCGGCAGCTTCGCGACGGTTGGGTCTCGTGGAAGAGTGGGATGGAAGCCGAGGAGATCGCGTTTCACAGCCTCGGCAGCCAGAAGCTCCGCAACGAACGGAACAGTCTCGAAGAAGAGTTCGATCGGAACTTCCACCGCTCGGTGGGGAAGCCGACGCTCGCGCTCGAGTTTCTCCGGCAGCTCGCGCTCTGCTCTCGGTCGCGGAGCCCGAAAGGGAAACCTCATATCGACGGGAATCTTCTCGTCATCATCGAAGCGGCGGATCTCCTCCTTCCCGTCGGAAGCGGCGACATCTCGAGCCTATCGCCGGTCGACCGACAGCGGGTGAGCATCGTCCACGACTGGTTCTCGGACCCGGGCTTCATGGACGCACACGACACGGTCGTCCTCCTCGCCGAGTCGTCGAGCAGCATCCATCCGCGCGTCGCCCGTCTCCCGCAGGTGCTCTCCGTCGAGGCGCCCGCGCCGGATCTCGCCTGCCGGCAGCACTACATCGAATGGTTCCTCGAGCGAACCCGCGCGGGGGACGAATCCGCCGCAGCGGAGCCGAAGCTGTGGGGAACGGTCGCGGATCTAGCCCGCTTCGCAGCCGGTCTCAGCATTCATGCGCTTCGCCAGCTCCTCATCGGCGCGGCTTACGCGGGAACGCGACTCGAGCCGAACGATGTGATCGAGAAAGTCGAAGATTTCATCCGCCGGCAGATCGGCGACGACGTCGTCGAGTTCAAGAAACCGGAGCACACGCTCGACGATGTCGTGGGATTTCGGCGACTGAAGGAGTTCATCTCGGGCGAGCTCTTACCGCGCTTCAAGGCGAGTGACGCGCGCGCGCTCCCCGGCGCGGCAGTCGCCGGACCGATCGGCGGCGGAAAGACGTTTATCTTCGAGGCCGTCGCCGCGTCGCTCGACCTTCCGGTGCTCGTGCTCAAGAACATTCGCAGTCAGTGGTTCGGCCAGACGGACGTGATCTTCGAGCGACTCCGGCGCGTGCTCGAGGCACTCGTCAAGGCGGTGATCTTCGTCGACGAAGCGGACACGCAGTTCGGTGGCATCGGACCGGAGGTCCATGCAACGGAACGCCGACTCACGGCGCGCATTCAACAGATGATGTCCGATCCGACCCTCCGCGGACGGATGATCTGGCTTCTCATGACCGCGCGGATCCATCTCCTCTCGCCGGACATTCGCCGACCGGGGCGCGTCGGTGACTTGATCATTCCCGTGCTCGATCCGGCCGGCGAGGATCGCCGCGACTTTCTGCGCTGGGTGCTCTCGAGCGTCCTCTCCGAAGACGTCACGGACGATGCGATCGACGACCTCGATTCGCTCACCGAAGGATATTCGGCGGCCGCGTTCGCTTCGCTCCGATCGCAGCTCAAGGCGAAAGCCGCCGAGGGGACGCTCACGTTCGACGACGTCCGCGCCGTCATCGCCGACCACCTCCTTCCCCCGATCGAGCTCACCCGGCGCTACCAGACTCTCCAAGCGCTCAGCAACTGCACGCGGCGGTCGCTCCTCCCCGACCCCGACATCGATGACGACGCTCGCTCTGAGTGGGAGCGTGAGCTCCGCGAGCTCGAAGCGCAGGGAATTCGCTGACGCTCGCGACGTTGCCGGGTTGACTCCCCCCGCGGATCACTCGATCATCGAAGCTAGGGCGGTCGAGCGCGGTCAGCCCGGAAGTCTCCCCGGATTCGGTGAGCGAAGTGGCGAGACGCCGTACCGGGCCGTCTTCACGAAGGAGCCCGCTCCGGGCCGTGTTCGCAGCGTTCCGAGGATCGGCGCCGCGACGCATCCGATGCGCAACTCTCGTCTTACGGCGACGTAGTGAGGATGGGGTGAGAAATGCGGGTTAGCGAACACCTACCTTCCCTCGACGGCGAGCACCCCACAGCGCCCTTACTGCGTCCGGCGACTCGGCGCGAGTTCTTCACGCGGTCGGGCGGCGGCTTCGGTGCCGTCGCTCTCGCGTGGCTCCTCCATGACGACGGCCGAGCCGCTCCGGACGATTCGTCGCCGCTGAGCGGACGAGCGGGCGCCTCACTCCACCACGCGCCACGGGCGAAGCGTGTGATCCATCTCTTCATGCACGGTGGTCCGAGCCACGTCGATCTCTTCGATCCGAAGCCCGCACTCGAACGGTACGCGGGAAAGCCGCTGCCGGAGAGCTTCGGCGAAGTGATGACGCGACGGAAGGTCGCGAGCAATCCGCTTCTTCCCTCCGCTCGACCCTTCCGGCCGCGCGGCGAGTCAGGCCTAGAGATCAGCGATTTTCTTCCGCACATCGCGTCGTGCGCCGACGAAATCGCCCTTCTCCGCAGCTGTCACGGCGACAGCGTCAACCATCCGCAGTCCGTGTACCAGATGAACACGGGAAGCACTCTGATGGGGAAGCCGAGCCTCGGGAGCTGGCTCAGCTACGGGCTGGGTACGGAGAACCGCGACATGCCGGCGTACGTCGTTCTCCCCGATCCGGGCGGTGCACCAAAGGGCGGACCGCCGGCTTGGGGAAGTGGATTCCTTCCGGCCGAACACCAGGGAACGCTCCTTCGTCCCGGTCCCGAGCCGCTCGCGCATCTCCGCCCGCCGCCGGCGCTCTCGCGCGTGGAGCAGCGCGCCGCGCTCGATCTCGCCCGCCGTCTCAACAAGCGCCACCTCGCCGAGCGCGAGTTCGACCGCGATCTCGTCGCTCGCATCGAGGCGTACGAGCTCGCCTATCGAATGCAGAGCGCCGCGCCCGAGCTCGTCGCGATCGATCGCGAGAGCGCCGCGACGAAGCGGCTCTACGGGATCGACGAAAAGGAAACGCACGAATTCGGAGTGCGCTGTCTCCTCGCGCGAAGGCTCGTCGAACGCGGCGTTCGCTTCGTCCAGGTGTACTCCGGCGACACCGGCGGCTGGGACGCACACAAGAGCATCGAGAAGAACCACTCGCTCTACTGTCGCCGCACGGACCGGCCCGTCGCGGGACTCCTCCGCGACCTCGCCTCGCGCGGTCTTCTCGCCGACACGCTCGTGATATGGGGAGGTGAGTTCGGCCGCATGCCGATGAGCGAACAAGGAACGGGGCGCGACCACAATCCGTGGGGATACACGATTTGGATGGCGGGCGGCGGTGTGAGCGGAGGAATCGCCTACGGTGAGACGGATGCCGTCGGTCTCCGCGCGACGGAGAATCCCGTCCACGTTCACGATCTCCACGCGACGGTCCTCCATCTCCTCGGGATCGACCACGAGCGCCTCACCTTCCCGCACGCGGGTCGGGAGCAGCGCCTCACCGATGTCGCCGGGCGAGTCGTCCGCGAAATCCTCGCGTGAGGGGAAGGAAGGACGCCACGATGAATCACCGGCGAAGCCGCTCCCGGCCTCCTTCCCGGTTCCCGGACTACCTGCTGTCGACAGTCACGGTCGCGATGTGGATCGCGATCTTGGCGACCTCTCCGCTCCGAGCGGACGACGCAGCGGCGGCATTCGTCGAACGCCCACTCAAGAAACGAGATCTCGAGCACTGGGCATTTCGTCCGCTCGGTGACGGGTCACCGCCCGCGCGCGAAGATGTCGAGGGCGATGCGAACCCGATCGACCGGTTCATTCTCGCTGAGCTCCGTGCGCGCGTGCTCGAACCTCTTCCCTCGGCCGACCGGCGAACGCTGATTCGTCGCGTCAGCTACGACCTGGTCGGACTTCCACCGACTCCGCTCGAGGTGGAGGCGTTCCTTGAGGACGATCACCCGGAGGCGTACCGGCGACTCGTCGACCGCCTGCTCGCCTCGCCGCGCTACGGCGAACGCTGGGGACAACACTGGCTCGATCTCGCGCGCTTCGCGGAATCCGACGGCTACGAGCACGACAAACTCCGGCCGAACGCCTGGCGCTATCGCGACTGGGTGATCGGCGCGCTCGCGAGCGACCTTCCGTACCGGGAGTTCGTCGCCCTCCAGCTCGCCGGCGACCAGTTGCGACCGAACGACCCCGCGGCCGCGATCGCAACCGGATTCACGCTCGCCGGACCCGACATGCCGGACATCAATCTGCAGGCCGAGCGGCGCCACATGGTGCTCAACGATATCACGGCGACGGTCGGCGAGGTCTTCCTCGGCCTCAACATCGGGTGCGCGCAGTGTCACGATCACAAATCCGATCCGATCAACCAGGCGGACTTCTACCGTCTCCGCGCGTACTTCGATGGCGTCGACATCTTTCGCGATCACCCGCTCGAACTCGCGCCCGAAGGGGCGAAGCCCGTCCACGGACGCGTCCTCCGCGAGAAAACGAAAATCGCGCCTAGCCGACTGATGATCCGCGGCGACTTTCGGCGGCCGGGCCCCGAGCTCGAGCCGGCGGTTCCTCGCGTTCTCGCCTCCAGCCTTCCCCAAGCTGCGAGTCCGTCGCACCCGGGCGATGTCTCGGCCTCTCTGCCTCGTCGCCTTGCGCTCGCGCGCTGGATCACGCGATCGACGAACGCGCTCTCCTACCGCGTGATCGTGAATCGCGTTTGGCTCCATCACTTCGGGGAAGGCCTCGTCCGCACTCCGAGCCTCTTCGGGCGGGACGGCACGCCGCCCACGCATCGAGACCTTCTCGATTGGCTCGCGCGCGAGTTCGTTCACCAGGGCGGCAGCCTGAAGGAACTCCATCGCTTGATCGTGACCTCCAACGCGTACCGCCGAGCGAGTCGCCCAGCGACGATCGAAGATCGCGCGCGCTATCGTCGTTCGCTCGACGTGGACCCCGAGAATCGGCTTCTCGCGCGTCAGAACCGCCGGCGACTGAGCGGCGAAGCCCTCCGCGATGCACTCCTCCAGATCGCCGGGAGACTGAGCGAGAAGCGGGAGGGCCCCGGCGTGATGCCGCCGCTTCCGCCCGAGGTCCGCCGGAGCATCCGGAAGGATCACTGGAAAGTGACCCCGGACGAGAACGAGCACCGCCGGCGCAGCATCTACCTCTTCGTGCGGCGCAATCTTCGTTACCCGTTCTTCGAGGTCTTCGATGCCCCCGATCGCCTCGTCAGCTGTGCTCGACGCGAGCGAACGACGATCGCGCCGCAGTCGCTCGCCCTGCTCAACTCGGAGCTGAGTCTCGAAGCGGCTCAGTTCACCGCGGGACGGGTGCTCGCGCGCGCCGGAAGCGATCGAAGCGCACAGATCGACGCCGCATTCGAGCTCGTTCTCGGCCGACCGCCGCGGGAATCCGAGCGTGCGGACTGCCGGGAGAGCCTCGCCCAGATCGCAGCGCATCTGCGGGAACGCATCGACGCGGCTGAAACCATCGCCGAGCCACTGCCCGCCGGGACGCGCGACGGAATCGCGCGCGCGGACGCCGCGGCGCTGACGTCGATCTGCCTCACGCTTCTCAACACGAACGAGTTCGCGTACGTGGATTGACCCCGGTCCCGAACCGGGTCACTCGCTCAGAACCTTCCTCACGAGAAGCCAGCCGAAGAAGGCGAGCGCGAAGACGAGAACGATGACGACTACCGGCCCGTTCCGCGCTTTACCGCCCACCCAATCGCGACGCGAATTCATGACGAGAAGGGCGAGTGCGAGAAGCGGGATCACGGCGGCGCTGAGAATAGCGTAGAGCTTCTGCATCTCGGCGAACGACACGGTGAGCCCGAGCGCCGGAACCGTGGCGAGGAAGAAGAGAAAGCCGCGGTACGGCCGCGTCTCTTCGAGGGGGCGCTCGGCGCGAGCCTCACCGCCGCTCCGGTTCCGGTCGACGAACGCGCGCCGACAAAAGTCAGCGAACAGGTAGGGCACTGCCTGCCACACGCCGAGAAGACTGCTGAAGACGGCTCCCCACGCGCCGACGAGAAACGCCCACCGCCCCACCGGCCCGACGGGTCCCTCGAGTCGCTGGGCGAGGTCGACGACGAGCGTCGCTCCTCCGCCCGAGATTTCGACAGTGCTCCCGATGACGACCATCGCGAGGCCGAAGATGGCGGTCACGGTGTATCCGACGGCGAGATCGATCCGGCAAACGGCGAGATGGTCGATCGAGTTGCGTCCCTTCTCCCGGATCCAGTAGCCGTAGCAGAGGACCGTCACGCTCCCCCCGACGCCCCCCATGAGAGCCACCGTCCAGGAGAGGTTCGGTGCTCGGAGCGTCGCGGGGTCGGGGACGACCGCACCGCGAACCAGCGCGCCCGCATCGGGAACCAAGAGCGCCGCCGTGGCGACGACGACGACGAACATCACCCCGATGAAGACGCTCATCGTTTTCTCGAAGAGAGCGAAGCCGCCGAGAAAGACGAGCGCGAGGCCGAGGAGGCTGTGGACGATCCCGAACACGATCTTCGCCGTCGCCGCGGATTCGAAGAGCGGGATCGCGGCGTGCGCCGTCACGCCGCATGCGCCCATGAGCGCGGTGGCGACGAAGAAGCTCCACACCGTGAGGTAGGGCAGAAACACGACGACCGCGACGAGGCCGAAGCGCTCCACCGCGCCCTCGAGAAACGTCGTTCCCGTGGCGAGCTGCCAGCGAGCGAGCCCCTCGTTGACCATCCACTTGAGGAAAGCCCCCACGACGACCGCCCAGAGGACGGAGAGGCCGACCTTGCTCCCCGCGAGGCTCGCCGCGGCGAGGTCGCCGGCGCCCACTCCCGTCGCCGCGACGAGAAGACCTGGGCCGATCACCCGCAGCCACCCCCCCCGGCCTTGGCTCGCTCGATTCATCGTTCGCTCCGTGTCGGCTTACCGCCTCTCTCCACCGCCGAATCGACGCATTGGACTCGAACCCCAGCGCCCGAACAAGCCGAGTCCAGGCCTCAGGATTCGCCGCTCGAGTTTTTCACCCGGACGGACGGCTGAGGTACCATAGAGGCTTCCGACGTCCGGCGGACCGACGCCGCGTCGCTTCGATCCGACCCCCGACCCACCGAGCTGGAACACCCTTCATGTCCTCAGCCCCCGTTTCCGCCGACGCCGCTCTCGCTCCCCGAGGCGGGCGAAGTCTCCGAACGTTCGCGTTCGCGCTCGCGACCTCTCTCGTCGTTTCATCGACCGCCGCGGCTCAAGTCGTCATCAACGAGGTGCTCGCGTCCAATCGCCTAACGAATTTCGACGAGGACGGCGATTCGGGCGACTGGCTCGAGCTCTACAACGCCGGCGACGCGGCGGTCTCGCTCGCTGGGTTCGGCGTCAGCGACGACGAGGCGGAGACTCTGAAGTGGCAGATCCCCGAGCTCGTGCTCGAGCCGGGTGAGTTCGCGACTCTCTGGTGCTCCGGAAAGGATCGGATCGTCCCCGCGGCCGACACGATCTCGAGCGATTCGGTGATGTTCCGCCCCGAGGTCGTCGGCCTCGATGCGGAATGGAGTTATCTCACGGGAAGCCCGGAAGACGGACCACCGCCAGACGGTTGGAACACTCTCGAGTTCGACGACGCGGCGTGGCCGACGGGGAAGCCCGGATTCGGTTTCGGGGACGACGACGACGTGACGATCCTCCCCGAGGATATCGGCGCGGTGTTTCTCCGGCACAGATTCGAGATCGACGATCCGAGCTCGCTCCCGAACCTCGTCATCCAAGCGAAGGTGGACGACGGCTTCGTCGCGTACCTGAACGGAGTTCGCGTCGCCAGCTTCAACTTCGATCCGAACGAGACGCCGGAGTTCGGCAGCCGGGCCACGCGCTCGCAAGAGGCGAGACGACACAATCGCGTCGACATCACTGCGTTCAGGGACGTTCTCGAGCCGGGACCCAATCTTCTCGCGATGGTCCTCCTCAATCAGCGCTCGACGAGCAGCGACCTTTCGCTGATTCCGGAGCTCGGCACGATCGAGGCCCCGCTCCATACGAATTTCAATATCGCGAGCGAAGGCGAAACGGTGTTTCTCTCGGCGCCCGACGGAACGATCGTCGACCAGGTCGAGCTGCCGCCGCAGGTGCGCGATCAATCGTTCGGGAGACTGACGGACGGCACCGGCGCGTTCGCGTACTTCCGCGTGCCGTCGCCGTCGGCTCCGAACACGGGACAGACGAGCGACTCGCCGATGATCGTTGCCGACACACGCTTCTCGATCGATCGAGGGTTCTACGACGAGCCGTTCGAAGTCGAAATCACGACGGAGACGCCGGACGCGACGATCCGCTACACCACGGACGGTTCACCGCCGTCGCCGACGGAGGGGACGGTCTACGACGGCCCGGTCCGGATCGAGCGAACGACGCCGCTCCGCGCGATCGCCTACAAGGATGGGCTCGACTCGACGAACATCGATACGCAGACCTACATCTTCCTCGACGAGATCGTCCGCCAGGATCGTCAAGCGACGCTCGCGCGCGGCTTCCCGGCCCGCTGGGGTGGGACGACGGCCGACTACGGCATGGACCCACGGGTGATCGGGCAGGACGGGGACGATCGCTACGGCGGTAAATACGCCGAAACGATCCGAGCCGATCTGCTCTCGATTCCGACTCTCTCGGTCAGTCTCCCGACCGACGATCTGTTCGGGGCTCAGGGAATCTACACGAACTCGAACGCGCGCGGCGTTCAGTGGGAGCGTTCGGCGTCGGTCGAGCTCATCGATCCGAGTGGGAGCGAGGAGGGCTTTCAGGTCAACTGCGGCCTCCGCATCCACGGTGGCGCATTCCGGAGCCACGGGCTCACGAAGAAGCACTCGCTGCGTCTTTTGTTCAAGGGTGTCCACGGCCCGACGAAGCTCCGCTACCCGCTCTTTCGCGGGACCCCGATCGAGGCCTTCGACTCGCTCGTCCTTCGCGCGAACTCGAACGACGGCTGGCAGTGGGCGGCGGCGAACGCCCAGCCCGTCTACATCCGCGACTCGTTCGGCCGCGAGACGGCGCTCGATGGCGGGCTCGTCGCATCGCACGAGCGATTCGTTCACGTCTACTTAAACGGCGTGTACTGGGGACTCTACAACTTCGTCGAGCGCCCGGACGCCTCCTTCAGCGCCAGCTACTTCGGCGGTCAGAAGGAAGAGTGGGACTCGATCTCGAACGACACCGCCTCGAACGGCTCTCTCGCGGCTTGGCAGCAGCTCGTCGCGCTCAGCCGCGGCGGATTCCGGGCCGAGGAGTCGTACGAGGCCGCGCGCGGGAATCGCCCCGACGGCACGGACGACCCCACTCTCGAGACCTACTTCGACGCCGCGAACACGATCGACTACATGATCGTCAATCTCTACGTCGGGAACTCCGACTGGCCGCACAAGAACTATTGGATCGGCCGGCGTCGAGGCCCGGAGAGCACGGGATTCAAGTTCTACATGTGGGATTCGGAGTGGTCGCTCCTCTTGCGCTCACCACTCAACACGAACCGCACCACAGTGAACAATGGGGTCGCGATTCCGTACGGAGCGGCGCGAACGAACCCGGAGTTTCAGATTCAGTTCGCCGATCGGCTGCACCACTACTTCTTCAACGGCGGCCCACTCTACGTCGATCCGCAGAATCCGACTTGGAATCCCGAGCATCCGGAACGAAATCGGCCCGCCGAGCGCTTCATGCGCATCGCAGACAGCATCGAACGCGCGGTCGTCGCCGAATCGGCGCGCTGGGGTGATCAGCACTCCGGAACGCCCTACACTCGCGACGAGCACTGGCAGCGCGAGCGCGATGCGATCGTCCGCGGATACTTTCCGACGCGATCGGCGATCGTACTCAGTCAGTTTCGCGGGATCGGCCTCTACCCGAACCTCGAGGCGCCGCGCTTCAATCAGCACGGCGGTCGCGTGGAAAAGGGGTTCTCGCTGACGATCCACGCCCCCCGCGGCGATGTCTACTACACGCTCGACGGATCGGACCCGCGTCTCCGCGGCGGCTCCCTGAATGGGACGGCGACCCGCAGTGAGGCAGTAGAGAACTCGACCGTCATCTCCGAGGGTGCCGCAGCCAAGGCGTTCGTCCCGACCGACGACAGCTTCGGCCGCTCGTGGACCGAGTTCGAATTCGACGATGCGGACTGGGTCGCAGGGACGACCGGCGTCGGGTTCGAAGCGGGAACCGGCATCGAGGATCTCATCGGAACCGATGTCGGCGAGGCGATGCTCGACCGACAGACCACCGTGTACGTGCGCGTGCCGTTCAACGTCGAAAACGCGCGCAACGTCGCCTTCCTCACGCTGTCGATGCAGTTCGACGACGGGTTCGTCGCCTACATTAACGGTCGCGAAGTAGCGCGGGAGCGAGCCCCCGACGAGCCCACCTGGGACTCGCGTGCGGCAGGGTCGCACTCGGCGAGTCGAGCGTCGGAGTACGACATCTCGAACTCGATCGACGCCCTCCGGGAAGGTCCCAACGTCCTCGCCATCCACGGGATGAACGTGCGCCCGACCAGCGACGACATGGTCGTTCTCCCGCGGCTCGAAATCAGTGTGTCGCTCGGCGGCGGAATTCCGATCGAGAACACGATGCGCGTGAAGAGCCGCGCTCTCCTCAACGGCGTCTGGAGTGCGCTCAACGAAGCGACGTTCATCGTCGACGAGTCGAACGCGCTCCGCGTCAGCGAGCTCATGTACCATCCTCGCCGCCCGGAGGAAGGAAGCTCATTCTCGGACGACGACTTCGAGTTCCTCGAGATCCAAAACGTCGGCGCGGAAGAAGTCTCACTCGACGGCGTCCGGCTCGCCGGCGGGATCGAGTTCGAATTCGCGAACGGGGACATCCCCGCGCTCGCGCCTGGCGCGTTCGCCGTCGTCGTCGAGAACCGCGCGGCGTTCGAAGAGCGTTACGGGGGCGGAATCCCAGTCGCCGGCCAGTACTCCGGTCAGCTCAGCAACCGCGGCGAGGCGATCGAGCTCATCGGCTCGATCGGGGAGACGATCCTCGAGTTCTCCTATTCGGACGCCTGGCACGCGGAGACGGACGGCGGAGGCCGATCGCTGACGGTGGTCGATCCCGCGGCGTCCGTCGAGAGCTGGCTCACCCGCGACGGGTGGATGCCGAGCACCGCGATCGACGGCTCGCCGGGCGCGCCGGATGAGTCGCAAGAGGAACGCGGCGGGCTTCAGACTCCCGGAGACGCCGACCAAGATGGCGCACTCTCGATCGCCGATGCAACGACCGTTCTCAGTCGGCTCTTCCGCGGCATTCCCGCCGAGCTGCCCTGCGACGGACGATCTGCGCTCGACGGCGGGAACGCCGCTCTCTACGACGTAAACGGTGACGCGCGGTTCAACGTGACGGACGGGATACACGTCCTTCTCTACCTCTTCGCGGACGGAGCGCCGCCCGCTCTCGGCACGGACTGCGTACGCGTCGAAGGATGCCCGGACGTTTGCGTTCGTTGATCCATCTCTGCGAAGAGAGGCGACGGACGATGGAGCGGACTTCGCTCAGCCGACACTCCCTGCGCGTCTTCGCGTGTGCGGCCGTAGCCCTGGCGGTCATCGGCTGCACACGGGAGCCCGAGCCTCGTGAAGTCGAAGACGCGGCGAGCTCAGCGGCGGAAACGGAGCCGGCGCCGCCTGCGACCGAGCGGACTTCCCGCGCCGACACTGGCGCGGTCGAGGGGACGCCTGCACTCAGCGCGGAGACCGACCCTCCCGAAGTCGTCGAGCAAAAGCTTCACCAGCTCCTCAAGGCGCGGAACACGGGCTACGAGAGTCAAGGACAGCTCCACTTCGAGGGCGGCCGACTCGTCGCGGCCTCGTTCGCGCGGCTTCCCGTCTCCGACCTCTCGCCGCTTCGCGGATTCCCGATCGTCGCCATCGATCTGACCGCGACGCGAGTCGTCGATCTGTCTGCGCTCACCGGAATGCCGCTCGAGCGCCTCGCCGCTGCCGGCACCGGCGTCTCGGACCTTTCGCCCCTCCGCGGGATGAAGATCGTCTCGCTCGACCTCCTTCAGACTCGCGTGCGCGACCTCTCGCCACTCGCCGGAATGCCGCTCCGCGAGCTTTTTCTCGACGAGACTCCGGTCGATGACATCTCGCCGCTCAAGGGCGCTCCGCTCGAGAAACTCTATCTCAATAACACTCGCATCAAATCTCTCGCCCCGCTCGCCGACGCGCCGCTCACCGAGCTCAACCTGTTCGGCACTCTCGTTCACGACCTCAGCCCGCTCCGAGACGCTCCCCTGCGAATGCTGTGGCTGAACGAAACGCCGGTTCAAGACATCACTCCGATCTCGAAGGCGCCGCTCGTCAGTCTGACGCTCCACCGCACTCAGGTGCGCGACCTCGAGCCGCTCATCGGCAACTCGATTCAGCGGCTCCATATCGGGGACACGCCGGTGCGCGATCTATCGCCGCTCGGTCAGCTCCGTCTCTCGCGACTGATCTTCTCTCCGAGTCGCATCGAACGAGGGCTCGAGGAGGTCCGCTCGCTAACGACGCTCACCGAAGTCGGATCGACGTTCGAGGGGCGGATGCGCCCGGCCGAGTTTTGGGCGAAGCTCGACGCCGGCGAGGTGCGGTAGGACGACGGCGTCGTCTCGGTCGCTCGATCCTTCGGCTCACCCGCTTGCAATCTCCGGGGAGAGGTGAACGATGGTCGAACTCCGGACGGCGATTCGTCTGTCCTCTCCACAACCTACTCCAATCGCGAGGTGATCGATGCTCCTCTCCGGCTCGCGTGCGCTCGGATTCCTCGGCTGCCTGTTCGTCGTCGCCTTCGGCCTCGGCGGTTGTCTCCATTCGGAGCGAGCGTGGGAGAACCATCCGAACAGCGCCCTCGCGCACCTACCGGCGAAGACGGCACTCGACGACTACGTGCAGCGCGAAGATCCGAGCTTCGCCTGGAGTATCGTGAACACGCATCGAGACCGCGGTTACACCGCGTTCGTCGTCGAGTTGACGTCGCAGACCTGGCGCACTGCCGATGAAGTGGATCGTACGCTGTGGAAGCACTGGCTGCGGGTCGTGAAGCCCGACGAGGTCTCATCGAACACGGCGCTTCTCATCATCGGCGGCGGCAGCAATCGCGGCGGCGCCCCAAGCGCGCCGAACGAACGGACCATCGCGCTTGCGGCGGCTTCGAGAGCCGTCGTAGCCGAGCTCGGCATGATCCCGAATCAGCCGCTCCTCTTCTCGGACGGCGACCATCCGCGATTCGAAGATGATCTGATCGCCCACACGTGGAACAAGTTCATGGATACGGGCGATCCGACGTGGGTCGCAAGAATGCCGATGGTAAAGGGCGCCGTGCGCGCGATGGACGCGATCACCGCGCTTCTTGCGAGCGAGCAGGGAGGGCAGCACGCGATTGACGATTTCGTCGTCGCGGGCGGTTCGAAGCGCGGGTGGACGACGTGGCTCACCGGAGCCGTCGAGCCGCGCGTGAAGGCGATCATTCCGATCGTGATCGATGTCGTCAACATGGTGCCGTCGATGAACCACCACTACTCCGCCTACGGGTTCTGGGCCCCCGCGGTGGGCGATTACGTACGGAACGGGATCACCGACCGAAAGGATGAACCGGCCTACCAAAAGCTCGTCGAGCTGGTCGATCCGTACTACTACCGGCATCGGCTCACGATGCCGAAGTTCGTCCTCAATTCGGCGGGCGATCAGTTCTTTCTCCCCGACTCGTCTCAGTTCTATTACGACGACCTGGTCGGCGAGAAGCATCTCCGCTACGTCCCGAACTCGGATCATTCGCTCGACGAAACCGACGCGCTCGAAAGCATCGCCGCGTTCTTTCGCGCCGTAATCACGGACACTCCGCGTCCCGAGTACTCGTGGACGTTCGAGCGCGACGGCTCGATCCGCGCTCGCGCCGAGGGCGAGGTCGCCGAAGCTCGCCTCTGGCAGGCGACGAATCCGGAGGCGCGCGACTTTCGCCAGGAGACGATCGGAAACGTCTGGACGAGCACGGTTCTCGCGCCCGACGAAGACGGCAGCTACGTCGGCAGGGTGGACGAGCCTGGGTCGGGATGGACGGCGTATTTTGTCGAGCTGACGTTCGCGGCGGGCGAAGATGCCAAGCTCAAGCTGACGACGGCGGTGCGCGTGACGCCGGATCGCGTGCCGTTCGACCCGCCGGAGTAGACCTCGGTTGACCGGATCTTTCTAGGAAGACGTGGTACACGACGTGGACGAAGCACGACGAAGAAGAATGGATCCGCGGTCCGAGCGCGAGCCCCCGCTCGGAGAGACGATGGGCGGTAGCGAAGCACGACGTCGAGAGAACTCGCCGTGCCCCTACCCCAATCTCGTGCGTCGCATTCACGTCGTTCTCGCGGTCGCGTGCGCGGCGGTGCTCGCACCGACCTCGACCCGAAGCGACGAGGACGCTTCGAAGGCGCCCCCCGAGATTCGCGTCGGGATCATCGGACTCGACACTTCACACGCGCCGGCGTTCACGAAGGCATTTCTCGATCCTCAGGATTCGAAGGATCTCGCGGCGTGCCGCGTCGTCGCAGCGTATCCGAAGGGGAGCCCCGATATCGAGTCGAGCGTCTCTCGCGTCCCCAAGTACACGGCGGAACTGCGTGAGCTCGGAGTCGACATCGTCGATTCGATCGCTGCGCTCGTCGAGCGCGTCGACGCGGTCCTCCTCGAAACGAACGACGGCCGCCCGCACCTCGATCAGATCGTTCCCGTGCTGGAAGCGGGAAAGCCCGTCTTCGTCGACAAACCCGTGGCGGGCTCGCTCGCCGACGCGATCGCGATCTATGAGCTCGCCTCGGCAAAGAAGGTCCCGGTGTTCAGCTCCTCGTCACTTCGCTACATGAAGAGCGCCCAGGAGATCCGCGGGGGCGCGATCGGCGACGTATTGGGCGCCGACGTCTACAGTCCCGCCTGGCTCGAGAAGACTCATCCGGATCTCTTTTGGTACGGAATCCACGGCGTCGAGACGCTCTTCACCGTGATGGGTACGGGATGCGTTTCCGTCACCCGTACGACGACTCCAGGCGCGGATGTCGTCGTCGGGCACTGGGCGAACGGACGCATCGGGACGTTTCGCGGACTCCGAAGCGGAAAGACGGGGTACGGCGGGATCGCGTTCGGCGCGAAGGGAAATCGCGGCATCGGCCCCTACGGGGGTTATCGCCCACTCGTCATCGAGATCGCGCAGTTCTTTCGCACCGGCACGAAGCCGATCTCGGATCGGGAGACCATCGAGATCTACGCGTTTATGGAAGCCGCCGACGAGAGCAAGCGGCGCGGCGGCGAGTCGGTGGAGCTGAAGAGCGTGATCGAGCGCGCCCGTCGCGAAGCGACGGAGCGACTGTCTCGGATCAGTCGAATCGCCCAGTGAACGGCGCAGCCGAGATGAGCGGCGCGAACGGAACGGGTTAGAATCCCTGCATGAGACAATCGAGCCACCAGCATCGTCCGAGCCGCGCTGCCGCGATCACGATGCTCTCCGTGTCGCTCTCGCTCTCGGCGGCCGTCTCGGCACAGACGAAGAAACGCGACATCTCGCCTAGCGCGGAGAAACGCTTTCGCCAGGAGCTCACTCGCGCTCTGGTCGCTCCGGCCGAGGCCCGCGGCCGCGCCGCGAAGAAGTTGAGCGCGACGGCGAAGAAGCTCGAAAAGAAATACTCCTTCGAAAGTCTCATTCGCGCCTTGCGCGCCGGACCGGTGCGTCCGAACGGAGTCCCGAAGCCGAGGCGCACCGCGAGTGGACGGCCCGAGAAGCTCACTCGCTACGGGAGCGTCGTCACGGGATTCGCGTTCGCGGTGGACGGCGCTAGCTACCGCTACGCGGTCGACGTTCCCGAAAGTTACACGGGCGAGGAGCCGGTCCCGCTGCTCATCGATCCGGGGCACGGGACGGGCGCGAAGAAAGATCAGAAGGGAAAGGCCGACTTCCTCCCCTTCTACCGCAACATGGCGACGCGGGCGCCGAGCGGTGAACGCTGGCTGATCGCCCGCACGGAGATCGTCGAACAAATCGGTGCGGACGGGATCGGGCCGCAAGGTGCGCTCCCCGAGGATGCGGTCGCTCGCGTCTTCGACGCCTTTCTTCACGACATCGCAGTCCGCTTTCACGTCGATCTCGATCGCATCTACGTCGCCGGTCTATCGCAAACCGGGTTTTGGGCTTGGTACCTCGCGAAGAGTCTGCCGGATCGCTTCGCCGGTGCCGCCCCCATGTCGTCCGTCACGTGGCAGGTGAATCGCTATCTACCCAATCTGCGCCACGTTCCCGTCTCTATTCTCCACGGCGAGCTCGACCGCGTGTGCCCGGCTTCGCAGTCGCGGCGAACGTTCGAGCTGCTCGAAAAGCTCGAGTTTCCCGTGACCTACGAGGAGGTGAGCGGCGCGGCACACGACGGCCGCGTATGGGGTCGTCTCGGCGGTGTTCTGGGGAAGCTGTCCGAAACTCCGCGGACTCTCTACCCGAAAAAGATCGAGAAGAACGTTCAGACGACGAAGACACCTTGGTGCTATTGGGTCCGCGTCGACAAGCTCGACAAGGTCGGCGATGGCAAAGCCGCCAGCCGACCGACCGCCTCACTGAAAGCGGAGATCGAGGGACAGCGAATCCTTGTGCAATCGGAAGGGGTCAAGAGGATGACCCTCGCCCTCTCGCGCGAGCTCCTCGACCTCGACGAGCCGATCCGAGTCGTGTGGAACGGGAAGACGAAACGAATCGACCGCCCGAAGCGTGACTTCGCCCGGTCGGTCGTGACGGCCATCGAACGAGGTGACTGGGCGCGCACGTTCGAAGGATTCGTCACCCTCGGGGGACGCTGACAGGGTGGCCGAGCTCCCCTTCGCCGATCTCAGCTTGGCGCGTCGTCTCGAGCGCGCCGAAGGCTCCAGCTGCGCCGGCTTCGTCGAAACGCGCCGCGAGATCGAGCCGAGGAGCGGCGCCGCGGTCTTCCGGCAAGCGGGGGCGCTCGCGATGTTCGACGGACCGGAGTCGCCGCTCACTCAGACCTTCGGGCTCGGAGTGTTCGATCCCGTCGGCGACTCGGATCTGGACGCGATCGAGGCGTTCTACCGCGAGCGTTCGACGCCCGTCCAACTCGAAGTCTGTCCTCTCGCCGGAGTCGAGCTCACGGCGCGGCTCGTCGGGCGTGGCTACGCGCCCATAGAGATGAGCAGCGTCCTCTATCGCGACTTGACGGCGAGGATCGAGATCGAAGGCTCGCGCGACGAAGCGCTGCGGGTGCGTGCAGCCGATCACGATGAAGCAAACCTCTGGGCCGAGACCGCAGCCCGCGGCTGGAGCGAGTTCGGCGACTGTCTCGAGCTCCTCCGTTTCGCAGCGACGGTCAACACTCGCCGCGAGGGCGCCCACTCGTTCCTCGTCGAAATCGACGGCGAGGCGATCGCCGCGGGCGCACTTTTTCTCGACGCGGACGGAACGATCCTCCTCGCCGGTGCGAGCACCGTCCCGAGCTTCCGCCGCCGCGGAGCGCAGCGAGCACTCCTCGAGCATCGACTCGAGTTTGCACGAGAGCGCGGCAGCGATCTCGTCATGATGGTCGCGGAACCCGGGAGCACGTCCCAGCGAAACGCGGAACGCAACGGCTTCCGCATCGCGTACACGCGAACGAAGTGGCGGCTCGACCACCCTCCAGCCTAGTCGTTGTTTGACCGCTCCGACGAGAGTACGCTCGGGCGCATGGCTACTTCTCGCGGAACGAAAG
Organism: Planctomycetota bacterium; assembly: GCA_965223845.1. Lineage (GTDB taxonomy): Bacteria > Planctomycetota > UBA8108 > UBA8108 > SXIK01 > CBDCXR01. The sequence continues at coordinate 4,155,767 of CBDCXR010000004.1, forward strand.
CCGCGATCGCCGCCGGCGGACTCGTCCTCGCCGTCGCCGCTGCGACCGCTCTTCTTTGGAAGCCCATCCTGAGCGGGTACTACCTCCGCGAGTTCCGTTCCGAGCCGGAAACGGTTTTCGCTTGGCTGGACGCGCCGGCCGAAACCGCGCGGGGACGGGCCGTGCGAACTTTCCTCCGCGGCAAAGCAGGCGGTGCGGTCTTTTTTTCGGAGTTTCGCGACGTCGTGCTCGCGACCGTACTCCCTCCCGGCGGCACAGACGCACTCTTCGAAGCCTTCGTGTGGACGACCGGCGACTACGTCTCGTTCTTTCAGTGGGGATCGACTTCGATCGGCCGCTACGGCGACCTCGGTGGATCGAACGGCGCGGGCTCGATCAATAGCCCACACGATCTCGCCGCGCGACGACGGCGGCTGCTCTCCGGATTCGACACGGTCGCCGGCCTCCGGTTCGAGCTCCCCGAGTACCCGGAGCTCTCGTTTGCGATTCTCTCCCGCGATGCGGCGTTCGAGGCGAGCGCGGCACCGCTTCGGCGAGAGATCTCGACTCGCCTTCCGGACGGAGTTTGGGTTTGCCACGTCCGCCGGGTCGGGGCCTCGCGGATTCCCAAGCTGGTCGAGCTCCTCGGCGATTCCTACGTAACGCATCGCATCGACGCCGCGAACCTGCTCGGTGAGTTGGGAGCGCGGGCGAGGGTGGCGATCCCTGCCCTCGAAGCCGTCACTCGCGAGGAGATGATCGAGCTCTTCCCGCAGGTGGATCGAGCCGTGCGCGACGCGCTCGCAAGGATCCGCGGGGAAGACGCACCGAGTCACTCCGAGTGAGCTAGACCGAAGGTCGAGAAGCGCACCACGCGGGTCCGCTGGGGTACTCGTACTCGTCGAGAGAAGCCGCGTGCATCTCGGTACTGTAGCCGGCGTCCTCCGGCGGTAGATAGCGCTCGCCGCGCGTCCGGACCCGATGGACGAAGTGCTCATGCAAGTGGTCGACGAATTCGGCGACGCGGTTCTCGAGTGAACCGCTCACGCAGATGTAGTCCGCCAGCACGAGATGCTGGACGTGCTCACAGAGCCCGACGCCGCCAGCGTGAGGGCAGACGGGGACACCGAACTTCGCCGCCATGAGGAGAACGGCTAGGATCTCGTTCACTCCACCGAGTCGACAACTGTCGATCTGACAAAACTGGATCGCGTCAGCCTGGAAGAACTGTTTGAACATGACCCGATTGTGACAGCACTCGCCCGTCGCTACGCCGATCGGATGGAGCGCACGCGCGATCGCCGCGTGGCCGAGAATGTCATCGGGACTCGTCGGCTCTTCGATCCACCAGGGGTCGAACTCGGCGAGCACGCGCATGTGCTCGATGGCCTCAGGAACGTCCCAAATCTGGTTCGCGTCCATCATCAGCTTGCGATCGGGGCCGATCTCCTCGCGGATGATTCTCGCGCGCCTCACGTCCTCTTCGAGATCGCGGCCGACCTTGATCTTGAACTTCGACCACCCCGCGGCGAGGGCTTCGCGGCAGAGGCGGCGGAGCTCATCGTCGGAGTACCCGAGCCAACCCGTCGACGTCGTGTACGCCGGGTACCCGTCCCGCCGCATCTCCGCTTCGCGCTGCGCACGCGTCGGCTCCCACTCGCGGAGCATGGAATAGGCCTCGTCGGGAGTGAGCGCGTCCGAAATGTGGCGAAAATCGATCGCGCGCACCCACTCCTCGGGGCTCAGATCGCTGAGGAGCTTCCAAAGCGGCTTTCCTTCGCTCTTCGCGTAGAGATCCCACACGGCGTTGACGACGGCCGCCGACGCGAGATGGACGACGCCCTTCTCCGGTCCGAGCCAGCGGAGTTGGCTGTCGCCGGTCACGGATCGCCAGAAGCCGGCCATGTCGTCCCGAATGTCGTCGAGCGAACGCCCGACCACGAACGGTCGCAGCGACTCGATCGCGGCCGCACAGAGCTCGGTTCCGCGTCCGATCGTGAACGCGAGGCCGTTCCCGTAGAGTTCGCTGCGATCGGTGTCGAGCGTCAGATAGGCCGCCGAATAATCGGGATCGGGATTCATCGCGTCCGAGCCCGCGAGCGTTCGCGAGGTCGGGAAACGAATGTCCCGCACGGTGAGATCCGTGATCGTGAGATTCATCGTGCCGACGGCCGAACTCCCGCCGACTCAGAGACCCAGCGCACGATCCATCCGCCCGGCGATCTCCTTCATGCGATTTCGGTCTCCGCCACCGACCTCCGCCGTCGACCATCCGCTGAAGCGAATGTCCTTGAGCGCTCGCCGGACATCGGCCCAGTCGACGTCGCCGTCGCCGATCTTCGTCCAGCTCCCGCTCGGCCGATCACTCTTCTTCCAGTCCTTCACATCGAGCTTCACGATGCGCCGGCCGAGGGTGCGAATCCACTCCGCGGGCTTCCCGAAGCGCTGGTGATTCCCGATGTCGAAGTAGACGCCGACCCAGGGACTGTCGATCTCGTCGATGTAGCGCGCGAGCTGCTTTGCCGTCTGGTTGTCCGGTCCGTTCGGATCGTAGCAGAATCCGTTCCAGACATTTTCTATCAGGATGTGAATGCCCAGCCGCGACGCGAGTGGAAGCGCCTTACGAATCTCCACGATCGATCGATCCCAGACGTGCTGGTGGTTTTCCCGTTCCGGGTTTCGCACCGCTCCCGGTACGAGGAGAACGGCCGAACCTCCGAGGAAGCTCGTCTCCTCGATCGCGGTCTTGAGCCCGGCGAGCCCCTTGGCGCGCACTTCCTCGCTCGGATCCGAAAGTCGCGTTCCCCAGTGGATGCTGTCGACGACGCCGTGGATCGGAAGTCCGACTTCCGTGCTCGCCGCCCGCGCCTTCTTCTTGTCCGCGCCGCCGGGACTATTCATCTCGACGCCGTCGTAGCCGAGATCCTTGAGGATCTGAAACTTCTCCTTGATCGAAATCTTCTCGCCGAACATCCCGAACTTGACGGATTTATAGATCGTTCCGCGGTGCTCGCCCGTCGACTCGTCGGCGGCGAACGCCGCGCGCGCGCCGAAACCAAATGGAGCGGCGATCGTCAACGCCGCGGCAGACTGCTGAAGAAACTCTCGGCGAAAGACTCGTCGGGACATCCGGGAACTCCTTTTGAGGTGAGAAAAGGTCGAAGTGGTCGAGCATCGAGGATCGGCCTCAGCGGGAGATTCGGCGCTCGAGCTGCGTGGGGCGAGGATTCAGCGTCTTCTTGTGTTTCGCGACGAGATCACGCAGCGACTCGATCACGTCGGCGTGGGACGCAGCGACATCGTACTTCTCCGACGGGTCGTGCTCGAGATTGTAGAGCAGCGGCGGATCGTGCTCGGTCACCGTACGGTCGCGACCGTAGGCTGGCTGCGTTTTGAAGTGAGCCTTGAAGGGACCGCTTCGCACGGCGTAGAGCTGCTGTCCGCGGTAGAAGAACATATCCTGCCGTGGGTTCGGTCCCTTTGCGGTCAGAAGGGGAGTGAGATCGACGCCATCGAGAACACGATCCGCGGGAGGCGCTCCACCGGCAAGCGAGACGAACGTCGGCAACAAATCGAGCGTGCTCGCGATGCCGGTCGCGACGCTGCCCGCCGGAATCCTTCCCGGCCACCACGCGATGCACGGCTCGCGCATTCCACCTTCAAACGTGCAGCCCTTCCCTTCGCGTAGGAGTCCGGCCGATCCGCCCTGGTCGCCGAAGATGAGCCACGGCCCGTTGTCGCTCGTAAATAGAACGAGAGTCCTCTCCGCGAGTCCCTCGGTTCGGAGGGTCGACAGGACCTCACCGACCGTCCAGTCGATCTCCTCGATCACGTCGCCGTAGAGCCCGCGGAGACTCTTTCCGGCAAACGCATCCGACCGGAAGAGCGGAACGTGCGGGAGATTGTGCGCGAGGTAGAGAAAGAACGGCTTCTCCTTGCTCGCGCGAATGAACTGCACGGCCTCTTCAGCGAATCGCCGCGTGATCGTCGTTTGGTCGGCGGGACGCTCGACGATCTTCTCGTCGCGGATGAGCGGGACGTTCCAGTATTCAGATTTGGGCTTTAAGAACGCCGCGCGTCCCTTCGGTGCGCTTGCAACGCGGTCCATGTCATTCGAGTACGGAATCCCGAAGTAGCGATCGAATCCGTGCCGCGGCGGCAGATGTTCGGGGAGATGACCGAGGTGCCACTTTCCGATCGCCGCGGTCGCGTAGCCGAGGGGCTTCAAGGCCTCGGCGATGGTGATCTCGGCGGCCGGCAATCCCCCCGCCGAGTCGGGAAAGAGCACGCGTCGACGATCGCTGCACATGCCACTTCGGATTGGAAGCCGCCCAGTGAGAAGCGCGGCTCGACTCGGAGTGCACACCGACGAGGCGGAATAGAACTGCGTCAGCTTCATCCCTTCGCGCGCCATCCGATCGAGATGCGGCGTACGAATCGTCGGATGGCCGAAGCACGCGAGATCGCCGTAGCCGAGATCGTCGGCGAAAATCACAACGAAGTTCGGTGGCGGGGGAGCGGCGATCGTCGGGCCGGTGACGAGGCTACAGGCGATCGATAGCGCCCACACCAACGCAGGCGTCACTCTCTCGCGACGGGGGCGTTCACGAGAACGCTCGGTGACTGGTGAATTCACGTCGCAGGTTCTTTCTCAACGGTTTGCTTCGAAAAGTTCGGATGACCGACGAAACGAGTCGACCATAGTACCGCGCGGAGGCGCGGAGCGGACTTGATGATCTGGCCTCGCTCAGGGCGAGCGCTCGAGAACACAGCGGAGACCGACGGCGTCGTCCAGTGTCTCGGGGGCGATTCCTCGCCGCGCGAAGCTCGTCAGCTCCGCGGCGGGGTCCTTCCAGCTTCCACCGCGAATGACGCGTTTCGCCCCGTCGCCGTCTCGGGCCGAACCGTCGCGGGGCGCGCCGTCGTAGCTCGGGTGCCAAGAGTCGGCGCACCATTCCCAGAGGTAGCCGTGGACGTCGTAGAGCTTCCACGGATTCGGCCGCTTGGCGCCGACGGGCGGATCGTTTCCCTTCGCGTTGCCCGAGAACCACGCGTAGTCTCCGAGATCGTCCGGCGCGTTGCCGAACGAGTAGGCGGTCGGGGTTCCCGCTCGCGCGCAGTACTCCCACTCCGCTTCCGTCGGAAGTCGGACTCGGTCTAGTCCGCCGATGAACCCGGCGGCGCGCAGGAGGTGCGTCGCGTTTCGGCTGAAGGACACGGCATCGTCAAACGAAAGACGCTCGACCGAGTTGCGCGGGCCCTTCCATCGACTCGGGTTCACTCCCATCGCGGCCTCCCATAGATTCTGGGGAACTTCGTAGGCGGCGATCTCGAATCTCCGAGGCATCGTCACTTCGCGAGCGGGCGCGAACGGACCGTCGCCTTCGGCTCCCATCCGAAACCGGCGCGGGAAGGGCGCCGTCCCCGGCTCGATCGCGACGAACTCGTCTACGAATCGACGCAGAATCCTCGTTTGCGCTCGATTCGGCCGGCGAAAGCCGTCGGCGTGAAGCCGAATGCGATAGAGACCGAGAGCTGCGGTGACGTAGAGCCGATTGCTCTCCACGCCGATTCCGAAGGTGCAGTTGCTCGGGAGCCCCCCCTGGGTCGCATCCTCACGCCCCGAACCGGTCGGCACAAATGCGAGCGTCGAGCCGTCCGGGCGGACGACGCGGATCCCGGGACGCTTGGGATCGCGGACGGCGAGGTAGAGATTCCCGCGGACGTCGATCGTCATTCCATCGCAACCGAAGTCTCCGCCGAAATCGACGATCGTCCTTCTCGGTCCGCCGACGAGACCGTCGACCCCGAGAGGGAACGCGTACACCTTCATCGCCCCGGGCTCGACGGGGGGGCCGTCCTCGAGGATGCGATCCGTGCCGTTGTTTGTATCGGCGACGTAGAGCGTGCGGCCGTCCGGGCTGAGAGCGATCCCGTTCGGTTTCTCGACTTCGCGGGTCACTTGGGCAACGCTCCCGTCGACATCGACCCGGTAGACGGCGCGATGCTCGAGCTCGCGCGTCTCCGGTCCGACGTAGCGCGGGTCCGTGAAGTAGACGCGGCCGGCGGCGTCCAAGCAGAGATCGTTCGGCGAGTTGAATCGCTTGGAGTCGATGCCCTCCGCGATCACTTCGCGCGCACCGGTCGCGACGTCGTAGCGGGCGATACAGCGACCGCCGTAGTCCGCCCCTTCGCAAGCGAGGAGGCGCCCGTCGAGGTCGAACGCGAGCCCGTTGCTCTTCCGGCTGTCGGCGGCGAAGACACTCGTTCGACCGGTGCGCGGATCGAAGCGGTAGATCGTCCCGCGATCTTCACCCGCGGCGATATCGGAAAAGAAGATCGTTCCGTCCGGCGCGGCGGTGGGACCCTCGGTCAATCCTCCCGCGACCGGCGCGGTCCGCGTGAACAAGCGCTCGAGCTTCGCCCCCGCGGGGACGATTTCCGACGGCTCCGGCGCCGGGATCTCCGCCGTCGAGGCGTCCGGCGAACTCCACCAGAGAAGCAGAACGCAGAGCCATAGCCGCCACCCGCCCTCCGCGAACCGCGCGCGAATCATCGTCGTACCTCCTTCGCGAGCGCTACGAACGTTTCCTGAGTGAAGCCCGCCACGCGGTTTCGAGCGCATCGAACCGAACGTCGCGAAAGACGACGTCGACGGCCTTCACCGGGTCGGTCCCCGACTGCAGCTCCCAGAAATAGTCCACGTAAAACCGGCGGACGCGGCGCTGGAGCGTCAAGTCGGTGTTCTTGTAGTTCAAGAGAAAGTAGACGAACGACCAGGCCTGCGCGTAGGCAATGCTCACTCGAGACGGATGATAGAAATCCGCTTGCGACATCTTGATGAGATCTCTCAGGTCGATCAATCGCCCCTCGCGGAGCGCCCACTGAACGACGCGTTCCCGCGACTCGTTGAAAAGCCGCTGGACGCCCGATCCGCGAACAACGCTCGGCGCGACGATTTCAGCGAAGCCTTCGTCGAACCAGCGGGGGGCGTTCGGAATGTAGTAGTCGAAATACTGGTGCCAACCTTCGTGGTAGAAGCTGCGGAAGATGTCGCCTTCACGTTTGAAGCGCGGATTCGTCTGGTGGAATCCGACGAGGTGCTTCGATTGAGGATCGTAGTACGCTCCAGCCCCCGGCGAGCCGCCGCCGTGCTCGATGAATTCGTTCTGATTGCGCCAGAAGTAGACGATGTATTTGGTCTCGATCTTGTCCTCGAACTCGAAGGTCGGGTGATAGGCGCGCGCAGTCATGATGTCCATGCTGCGACCGAGGCGGGCCGCGAGTTTCCGTTCGGCCGTCGAGAGCACGTGGTAGTACTTGGTCTCGATATGATGGCCCCGCTTCCCCCATCGCTCCGTGAAGGCGTCTATGGTCGCTCGATTGATCGCCGCCCAATCCTTGGGGACGCCGAGGTACTCGAGAAGGAGACGCATCGCAGGCTCGTACTTCTTCGTTCTTCCGCAGTAGTCGATCAGCTTGCCTGCGGTTCGCAGGTCGAGCGCGCGAAGCTTCGTTCGCCGAGTCGGCTTCTTTTTCCGCCGCTTCGACTTGGTCGATCCACTCTTCCTCTCGCCGTCCTTAGACCTTTCTTTCTCGGACTTCTTCTTGCGCAGAAACGCGTCCTTCAGGAGCTCTTCGACGTGCGAAAGCGAGACCGCTCGAACGGCGCTTCGTGAGCAGAGTAGCCAGAGAGAGTGCGAGTTTCGATTTTCGAGCACGTTCGCGACGTGCTCCTCCGTCGTCATGCGGAGCTGCTCCTTCCTCCGCCGCAGCTCTTCACGCCGATTCTTTCTCTCGCTCTCAGGTTTCGAAGCCTCCGTAGGAGGCGCCGGTTGCCCGGCCTCTAGTCCAAAGATCGGCGACACGCACAGCGCGACGACGGCTCGCCAGGCGAGATTCGATCGCTTGATTCGCACCCACATATCGATTCTCGTTCGAGTTCGCATCAAAGTCGGAATCGCCTTCAGATCAGAATCGGTCGGGACGGAAGACCCGATCGGAAGAGCCATTCTGAACGACGAGTTTGCGCTGTGTCCACCCAAGCTCGGCTTTATCTGGAGAAGCCCGCATCGCTCGCGTACGATTTTCTACTCCGGCGATCAAAGAACGACGTTCGCCGTGCCTTTGGACCACTACCGGAGAATCCTCAGCCCCATGGGAACTCTCATCCACACGAGCCGCTCGACGATTCGAAAGCACACCGGTCCCCACCGAACGGCGCAACTCGAGGCGCTCGAGGAACCGGTCCACTACGGCATGCACGGTGGCATCCTCGAACTCTACCGCTCGAAGTACGGGATCGAAGTCGAGCGAGAGTACCCCGCAACGCTCGATCACATGGTCGCTGCGGTCGGCGGGTGACTGTGTGGCACGCTTGCCGCCGCGCTGGAGGCGCGACAGATCCCCACCACCGACAAGCTCTCCGCCCGCGTCGAGGGCGATATCGAGGACGTCGACGGAGTGATTCGCATCAGCACGATTCGCATGCACTACGAACTCGAGATCCCGCCGGGAACGAAAGACGCCGCGGAGCGTGCGCTCGCAACGTACGCCGATCGTTGCCCCGCGTACAAGTCGATCGAAGGGTGCATCAAGGTAGAATCGAGCGCGGCGTTCGCAGAGTCGAGTGCCTGAACCGACATCGAGCCGTCGCCATGCGATTCGCTTTTGTCCTCATCGCCTTCGCCTCTTCGTTCGCGAGCCTCCGCGCGCAACCCATCGCGTCGCCGGGCAACCGCTGCACCTATCTCCACGATCCGTCGCCGTTCTACGCCGGTCCATCGCTCCCGCGCGTGACCACGCCGATGTGGATCGGCGAAGAGAACGTCGACGCGGCGGTGATCCTCTCGATCGACGACCTCACGGAGGCTCGCGTCGACCACTACCGTGATTTTCTCGCTCCGATTCTCGCTCGACTAGACGAGATCCAGGGTTACAGCCCCCTCAATATCTTCACCAACCGCATCGATCCGAGCGATCCGCAGGTCCAGCGCTGGATCGATCAAGGCGTTCGGCTCGACGTCCACACGCGCACTCACCCCTGTCCCTTGATGCGCCACGAGATTCCCGCCGCTACGAGCGAGGTGTTCGACTGTCTCTCGAACTTGAACGCCGTGCCGAATCACTTCGCGAATGCGTTTCGGATGCCGTGCACGGACTCGATCAACTCGTCGACTCCGCTCTTCTTTCGCGAGATTCTCCCGCAGCGCACGAACGACGGACGATTTCTCGAAGTCGACAGCTCCGTGTCGATGTTCCCGGACTCTTCCTACGAAGCCTACGCGCCGTTCCTCAATTACGCCGCGACGATCAGCGAGTATCCGTATCCGTACGTCGTCGGAGGGAACATCTGGGAGCTCCCGATCGTCGTGCCTACGGACTGGCAGGCACAGCATCGCCGCGGAGTGAATCACCCCCAGACGGTCGCCGAGGTCAAGCGCGCGTTCGACATCGTGATCGAAGCGAAGGGTCTCTACACGTGGTGCTTTCACCCGCACGGCTGGATCCGCAATACGCAGATCATCGAGGTGATCGACCACGTACGATCCCGCTACGGCGCGCGGGTGAAGTTCCTCAATATCCAGGAGACGCTCGAACGACTGACGGAACACATGCTCGGTGGAGTCGCGCTCCGCGACGCCGATGGCTCCGATGGCGGCGTCCGCCTCGTCGACATCGATGGCGACGGGAGGATGGACGTCGTCGTCGGAAACGATGCCCGCCGCGAGACGCGGGTTTGGCATTCGGAGTCCCGCACTTGGCGAACCGTGCCGTTTCCGTTTTCGATCGTCCGCGGACAAGGGTCGGCAAAGCGGGCGACGGGCGTCGAGTTCGGGGTTTTTCGCGCCGACGGAAAGATCTCGGCTCTGCTCGCGACGAAGAACGGCTCGACCTTCGCACACTTCGACGGGGAGCAGTGGACCCGTCAGCCGGCCCTCGGGCTCGTCGTCGACGGAAAGCAGGTCGTCGGCAGAGACGACGGCCGTGACCGCGGGCTCCGCCTACGCGATGTCGACGGCGACGGGTACTCCGATGCGATCGTCAACAACGACTCGCAAAACTTGATTTTTCGTTGGAACCCGCGGGAACGCGAATTCGAACGTCTCGCGAGTGTGCTCCCGGCGCTCGCTGCCGTCGTGGACGCCGAGGGACGCGACGGCGGACTTCGCTTTTGGGACGTCGATCGAGACGGCGATGACGATCTCGTGCTATCGAACGATCGCGAGTACTTCGTCTATCTCTACGAGGATGCGACGAAAACCTGGTCGACGCGAGTTCTCCACGGGAGCTCCGGCGCTCCCGGCGCGCTACCGAAGATCACGAGTCGTGGCGAAGACCGCGGCGCTTGGTTCAAGGACACGACGCTCTACGTCGCCAACACCGCGACGGCCGGTCGGCCGAATCTCGTCGAGACTCGAGACTTCGCACAGCTCCTAGAGCACCGCGCGACTCCACCCAAGTCGCCCGAGGAGGCGCGCGCAACTCTCCGCGTTCCCGATGGATTCCGAGTCGAGCTCGTCGCCTCGGAGCCTCTCATCGCGGATCCGGTTTCCGTCGAGTTCGGTGCCGACGGGCGCGTCTGGGTTGCGGAGATGGGCTCGTACCCGCTCGGTCGCGGCGAAGAGGCGGACGGCCGGATCCGCGTTCTCCGCGATACGGACGGCGACGGCCGTCTCGACCAGAGCACTGTCTTCGCACACGGTCTCAGCTTCCCCGCCGGAGCGCTTCCGTTTCGCGGAGGTGTTCTCGTCACGTGCGCGCCGAACATCTACTACTTCGAAGATCGAAACGGCGACGATCGAGCGGACTCGCGCGAGATCATCTTCTCGGGCTTCGGCGAAGGCAACCAGCAGCACCGGGTCAACGGCCTCCACTACGGAATCGACAACTGGATTTACGGTGCGAACGGCGACAGCGGCGGCACGATCCGCTCGGCGCGTGCCCCCGACCGTCCCGCGCTTCACCTCGGTGGACGCGACTTCCGCTTTCGCAAAGACCTCACCACCTTCGAAGCCGCGACCGGTCGCACGCAGTTCGGACTCGCGATGGACGATTTCGGGCGGCGCTACGGTACGAGCAACTCGCGTCACATCCTCTACGCGGTCCTTCCCGATCGCTATCTCGGTCGAAATCCGCACGTCGCACCACCGAACGCCGTCCTCGACATCGCGGAGCACGGCGCCATGGCGCGGATTTATCCGATCTCGAAACAGCTGATCTCGCTCAACTCGATTCACGTTCCGGGTCACTTCAGCTCTGCGTGCGGAATCTCGATCTACCGCGGCGAGCGATTCCCTCCGTCCTACCGCGGCTCGGCGTTCGTCGCGGATCCCGTCGCGAACCTCGTCCACCGCGACGTCCTCGTGCCGGACGGAGCCTCGGTGGTTGCACGCCGGAGCGAGAACGAAACGGACTCGGAGTTCCTCGCGTCGACGGACGCCTGGTTTCGCCCCGTTTACACGACGACCGGACCCGACGGCGCGCTCTACGTGGTCGACATGCACCGCTACATCATCGAGCATCCGGAGTACATCCCGGAGGACTTGCAGCAGATTCTCGACTTCGCAGCCGGCCGGGACCGCGGCCGAATCTACCGGGTCGTCTACGCGAGCGCCGATCCGAGATCGGAGGTCGCGCGAATTCCGGTCGCGCCATCTCTCGACGCGGAGTCGGATCTCGCCGCGGCGCTCGCGTCCCCGAACGGATGGATCCGCGACACCGCGCAGCGTCTCATCGTTGAACATCGTCCCGCGGGGATCGCGACCGCGCTGCGCTCGCTCGCTCGCGCGAGCGAGCGAGCGGCGACTCGCATCCACGCGCTCTGGACGCTCGACGCGCTCGGTGCGCTGGACGAGTCGATTCTACGGGCCAGCTTCTCCGACCCGAGCGCCGACGTCCGCGAGCACGCCGCGCGGCTCGCCGAATCGCGCATCGATGCGGAACCCGTCTTCACCGATGTCGTCGCCCTCACTCGAGATTCGGCGGCGCGCGTTCGCGTGCAGGTCGCGTTCACGCTCGGCGCGTCTTCGCACCCGCTCGCCGGCGTCGCTCTCGCCGATCTTCTCCGTCGCCACGAGCAGGATCCGTGGCTTCGCGCGGCCGTCTTGAGCTCGAGCCGAACTCACGCCGGCGGGATCCTCGCGGAGCTCGCCGGGAGCGAAGACGGGCCCTGGACTCTCGAGACGAGCGGCGATCGCGCGGTGTTCAACGCCCTCGTCGCGACCGTGGCGCGCGAGTCGAGCGACGACGCGCTTCGGCATCTCCTCGCTCGGCTCGATCCGGGCGACGTTCGCCGCGGACATTTCTCGCTCCTCGGCACGCTCGCGACCGCCGCCGGAGCACGACTCGAGAGAATCGCGAGCGCGAATGCGGACGTGAGCGCCGCCATCGCCGGAACGCGGCGAGCGGCGCGCGAGAAGGCCATCGATCCCTCGGCCGCCCTCGCGCTCCGGGTCGAAGCGGTCCGAGCGCTCGGCGGAGAGGCTGCCGATCTCGTCGTACTCGAAGCGCTCGTCGCGCCACGAACGCCGAGCGATCTCCAGATCGAAGCTCTCCGGCTAGTCAAGTCGGCGTCCGAAGACCGTCGCGCCACCGCGGCCGAGTTCCTTCTCGCGCGGTGGGATGCGCTCGGTCCGCGGATCCGCGGTGAAACGCTCGAGCTGCTCGTCTCCACTCCGAGCGGGGCCGACCGAATCGCGGCGGCGATCGACGCGCAGCGACTCGATCCCCGCCACGTGAGCTCACCGCTTCGCTCCCGTTTGCGCGCGAGCGCCTCGCCGGAAGTGCGCGCTCGCCTCGCACGTGCATTCGCGCCGCCGCGAGCATCGTCCCCCGAAGCACACGCGGAGTATCGCGCGCAAGTTCGCTCTCTCCGCGGAGAAGCGGAGAGCGGGCGCGCGGTGTTCGAAGAGCACTGCTCGAACTGCCATCGTCTCGACGGCCTCGGCTTCGACGTCGGTCCGCGGATCGAAGACGCCGCCGTCAAAGGAATCGAGAGCGTCCTCGAAGCGATCTTGGCACCGGCCGAATTCGTCCCGCCGCGCTACACGCCCTACATTGTCGAGAGTTCCAGCGGACAGGTCGCCACGGGTCTCATCGCAGAAGAGACCGCGACGAGCGTCCGGCTCGTCCGTCCGGGCGGCGTCACCGAAACGATCCTCCGGAGCGATCTCGAATCACTCACCGCCGACGAAGGTTCGCTGATGCCATCCGATCTCGCGGCAGCGATCTCGCCGCAGGCGATGGCGGATCTTCTCGCCTTCGTCGCGCAGCGACCCGCGAACCTCGACGCACTCGACCCGGAGGCGACTCGGGCCGCGAGTGCGATCGTCGAGGCGAACGCTCACAACGGCCTCGCGGAGGTGCTCGAGGCGACGGAGATCGCGGATCAGGCGAGCTGGGTCGGTCGCATTCGGATGTCGCTCGCACGCCAGCTCGACGGGAAGCACGCCGTCGCGTGGAAAACGGATGTGGTCCCCGACTCGCTCGAATCTGCGACGTACTCGTTTCACTTGCCGGTCGCGATGGGCTACGTCAGCCAGCCGAGCGGATCCTTCACCCTCCACGTCGGCGAGCGGCGTGTGCTCGAATTCAACGTCACGCTCGAAAGCGCGACGTGGAAGTCGCCCGGAGGCGCCGCGCGACTCGACTACTCAGTCCGTGCGCGAAACAGCGAAGATTCGACCGGGATCTTGACCGTCACCGTGCCGATCGGTTGGCTCGAACCGGGCTCCCCCGCGACGCTCCGCGTCACCGGATCCAGCACGGGGAGCCGCCGCTGGTTCGGCGTGCTGCCGCTCCGCTGAGGCCCGGGAACCCGTCCCGGAATCGCGCGAGGATGCGGAGATCCCCTATAGCGGCGCGGCGCGGCGGGCGGCCAAATAGAGACGGTGCTTCGATGGACCGTGCTCCCGAGCTCCGCTAGGAGTCGAGGAACGTCAGCCCCTCACGCACAGCGAACTTCGTGAGCTCGGGGAGGCTGTCGATCTGAAGCCGCTCCATGATGTGTTGGCGGTGCGTCTCGACGGTCTTCACGCTGATGTCGAGCACCAGGGCGATCTGCTTCGTCGTCTTCCCTTCGGCGAGGAGCTGGAGTACTTCGCGCTGACGATCGGTCAGTCCGGCGCCGGCCGTGGCGAACCGCGCCGCCAGCTTCTCGACGTACGCCTCAGCCCCATCTTCCGTGATGAGCGGACTCAGATAGATTCGACCCGAGAGAACGGTCGCGATGGCCTCGGCAAGCTCTTCGATGGCGCATTCCTTGAGGACATACCCGCGCGCCCCCGCCTCCATCATGCGATGGATCATCCGCTCTTCGGCATGCATCGAGAGGGCGATGATCTTGACGTGTTCGCAGGCGCCTCGGATCTGCGTCGTCGCCTCGACGCCGTTGAGGCCCTTCATGGCGACGTCCATGATGGCGACGTCGGGCGAGAGCCTACCTGTCAATTCGACGGCCGTACGGCCGTCGGCAGCTTCGCCGACGATAGCGTACTCGTCGCGATCCTCGAACCAGCTCTTCAGCCCGTCGCGAACAATTGCATGGTCATCCACCAGCAGGACTCGAGTCGTCACTGCGCCGCTCCGTCATCTCTCGGTGGCTCTCCATCACGGATCCGCGCGATCTCGTGCCCACGCGAAGAGCACGCCGATTATAGGCGACTGGTCCGTTATTTGCAGAGCGAATCGGAGTCGGCGCACCCCATCGATTTCCCGAACAACAACATCGCCGGCGGGCGTTCGGCGCTGTTCTCTCCGCCCTCTCTCGGCGGTTAGGCGACGGCCGCTCGAAGTCCCAACCCACGGCCTCGCGGACGACATCGCGAAGCGGACCAACGGAGATTCTGGACGAATCGTCGATGATTCGCGACCGAGAAGCCGGCCGAAAGGATCGCCCGTGGTCCGCACCGACGGCCGATCCCGGCGACTTGGACAGGCTCCCATCCCGAGTTCCTGACGTACGATGTACGTCCTATCGTTCCCCTCGTAGACAAGACTCAAGCGAACGAAACGTCATGCGACTCCCCGATTCCAGCTCAGACCAAAATGGCGTACCCGCCGCGTCGCGGCCCGATTCCGAATCGGATCCCGGGAAGCTCGACCAAGTCCGGGACATCCTCCTCGGTCCGCTGATCGACTCGGTCGAGCGCCGATTCGACCGTCTCGAAGATGGGATCTCTGAGCTACGGCGCGAAGCGGAAGCCCGGGCGAACGCGATCGAGATGGAGCTGCGCCGCGCCGTCGAGGAGCTGAGCGAACGCGCAAAGCGGGACGACGCGGATCTCGGCGATCGTCTGACTGCGCTCGGGAGAACGGTCGAGGAGAACCTGAACGCACTCCGAAGCGATCTCGCGCGTGATTGCGAGAAGATCCGCGCGGCTAAGGTCGATCGAGCTTCCCTCGGGACGCTTCTCCAGCGGGTCGCGGAAGAGGTCGCCCGCGCGGAGGAGCCAGAGGGTGGAGCGGAATGAGGACGACACCGTGAAACCGCTCCAGCCGAAACGACCGACCTCCCCGCGCGCCGAGGGCTCCACGCCGCCGCCGCGCGGCGTCGACTCGGGCGCGCGTGGGTCGACGCCGGACGCTCGCGGGTCCGCGGAGACGGACGCCGCGTTCGAGCAACTGAGAGAGCTCCTAGCTCCCGACGAACGCCCGCTCGAAGCCGAAGAGGTCAGCCGCGTTCTCCCCGAAGCCGTCCACCTCCGATCGAAGCGCGATGCGAAGTTGAATCGCGCGCTGACGCCGACGATCGAGGAGGCGATTCAAGCGTCCGTTCGACGCGATCCGCAGCAGATCGCGACGGCGATCTACCCGGCGCTCGGTCCGGCGATTCGGAAATCGATCACCGAGACACTCGCCGGGATGATTCAGTCGCTCAACGAGGCACTCGAGCACAGCGTGAGCCCGCAAGGCATCCGCTGGCGCATCGAGGCGTGGCGAACCGGGCGCCCGTTCGCCGAAGTCGTGCTGCTCCACACTCTCGTCTATCGCGTCGAGCAGATCTTTTGGATCGAGAGGGCGAGCGGCGTCCTCCTTCAGCACCTCGTCGCTCCTTCCGTACGCGCGCAGAGCGGCGATCTCGTCTCGGGAATGCTGTCGGCGATCCAGAAGTTCATCGAGGATTCCTTCGACGTCGAGCAAGGCGACACGCTTCAGTCGCTTCGCGTCGGCGATCTCACGGTGTGGGTCGACGGTGGCTCCCAAACCGTTCTCGCGACGGTGATCCGAGGCAATCCACCGCTCTCGTTTCGAAGCAAGACCACGGCGACGCTCGAAACCCTCGAAATCGAGCACGGTGCCGCACTCGCGGAGTTCGACGGCGACACCTCGAGCTTCGAAGTCTCGCGCCACGAGCTGGCGGCGTGTCTCGAGGAGCAGAAGCAGGTCGGCGCCACCGCGAAGAAGGGAAAGATGAAATACGCGCTCGCGCTCATCGCGATCGTCGTCTTGCCGTTTCTTCTCTGGGGTTTCTTCTCCTGGCGCGAATCCGGACGCTGGTCAGAGCTCCTCGCCGCACTCGATCGAGAGCCGGGGATCCTCGTCACCGAAAGCGGAAGCGAAGACGGATCACGCTCCATCGCCGGACTCCGCGACCCGCTCGCGCGCGACCCAGCCGAGCTCGCGGCGGCCGTCGGGCTCGATCCGGATGAGATTCACTGGCGGTGGATCGATCACGCCGCGAAGGAGTTCGACGAGACGCGCATCCGCGCGGCGCTCGAGTTGCCCCCCTCGGTCGAGATCTCGATCGTCGACGGAGCCGTCACCGGCAGCGGCTCGGCGACATCGGACTGGATTCGCGCGGCGCGCGACCGCGCACTCGCCGCCGGCGCACTCAGCGTCGACTTGAGCGGAGTCGCGGAAAGCGACGCTCACGCGCGCACTCTCGCGCGAGCGCGAAACGTGCTCGATCCTCCCGCGTCGGTCGACTTGCAACTCCGAGAGAACACGCTCGTTCTCGCCGGACGCGCGCCCGAAGCATGGATCGCCGAAGCGAGCATTCTCGCGCGCGCGATCGACGGCGTCGGCGCGATCGACGCGACGGGGGTCGAGCCGGCCGATCGCGCCGAACGCATCCTCGCGCGCGTTCACACCGTGCTCCAGCCTCCCCCGAGTGTCACGCTCACGCTCGAGGGTGACGTCGTCGTGGCGTCGGGTGAGGCCGAGGACGCCTGGATCGAACGGGCGCCGTGGCTCGCGCGTTCGATCGAGGGCGTCAGGTCGTTTCGCGGCGAACGGTTGAGGAGCACCGACCGCAGCTCGCGCGTCGTGCGCGAGGCTCGACTCGCGCTGCGCGCACCCGCGAGCGTGACGCTCTCGTTCTCCGGGGGCGTCCTCTTCGCTCGTGGTCGCGCCGCGCACCAATGGATTCTCGAGAGCCGGCGTCTCGCGCCCTTCGTTGCACGGGTCGAGAGTTACGACGATGGTGCTCTCATCGACATCGACGCCGAGGAGTTCGCCGCGATCAAAGCCGCCATCGAATCGGTGGAGATCTACTTCGAGGCGAACACGATCCGCCTCGCCGAGGGAAGCGAAGCAGGGATTCCGGCGGTCGCCGCGCGCATCGCGGAGATCGTGCCCGCGGCGGAACGCCTCGCGCTCGAGTTCGAGATCGCCGTCATCGGCCATCTCGACAACGTGGACCAGCGCCCCGTGCGATCGGAGCTCAGCCGCGCCCGGGCGGCGAAGGTGATCGATCTCCTCGTCGAGACGGGTGTCCCGCGCGATCGGCTGAATCTGCTCGACGCCGGCGCGCGCCACGCGGCTTCGGCGGACGCCGACGCGAGTCGGCGACGACGGGTTTCTTTCGAGGTGTCGACGCGTGGAGCGACGGGCGACGCATCCCGGCCATGATCAAGAAGAAGATCTGCATGCTCGGGGCCTTCGCCGTCGGCAAGACGAGCCTCGTCAGCCGGTACGTGGAGAGCCTGTTTTCCGAAGACTACCTGACGACGGTCGGCGTCAAGGTCGATACGCGCCTTCTCGTAGTCCGCGGCATGGAGGTCCAGCTCGTCATTTGGGACATCGCCGGTGAAGATGACGTTCACCAGATCAACCTCGCTTACCTGCGCGGAGCGAGCGGATACCTCGTCGTCGTCGACGGTACCCGCCCCGAGACGGTCGATGTCGCGCTCGAAATCCTCGAGCGGTCCGCCGACACGGTGGGTGCGCTCCCCCACATCGTGTGCGTGAACAAGAGCGATCTCGACGATGACTGGGCGATCGATCGCGACTCGCTCGCAGCAAAAGGCGTCGAGGACTTCGTTCGCGTGAGCGCGAAGACGGGCGAGGGCGTCGAGAGAGCGTTCGAACGTCTCGCGGAGCTCATGATCGAAGGGATGAGGTCGTGATCCAGTCGCACGAACCCCTCGCTCAGTTTCTCTCGCACCTCGCGGAACGTGATCGCTCGGTCGTCTACCTCCGCACCGATCGCGAAGGACGTCTCCGCGAGAAGCGAGGAGACGTCGAGCGGTACGGTCTCGCCGATCTCGAGGTCGGCACACCGGTTCAGTCGCGAGTCGCCGCGCTCCTCGGCTCCGTTCCGCTCGGCGGCGAGCCCGGGTGCCTGCCGCTCGTCGAGCTTCACCCCGGAGCGATCGTCGACATCCATCTGGTCCCGGATGTGCGAGACGACTGGATCGTCCTCATCGACTCGTCCACGGAGGCGCAGCGCCGGCGCGCGATCCAGCAGGAGCAGCACGACCTCGCGCTCGCGCGCGCGAAGCTGCGCCGACTCTCCGCGGAGCTCGATTCGCGCTCGGTCGACGAGGTCGGCGCCGGGTCGGACGCGCGTTCGCCGGGGCGAGAGTTCGATCGCGAAAGTGGAAGCGCGCCAGTGGAGAGCCCGGACGATTCCGACTCCGAGCTCCTCGCGTACGAACGCCGTCTCCGGCGCCTCGCGCTCGACCTCGCTCGAGCCGAGGAGGCGGAGCGACGGCGAATCGCGGTCGGTCTCCACGACGACGTCGGTCAGCTTCTCGCGGCGACGCGGATGAAGGTGTCGCTCCTCCGGGAACGCGCGTCCGAGGAGCGAGTGCGGTCTCTCGCCGAGGAGGTCGCGGATCTACTCTCGAGTGTCATCCGGCACACCCGCAGTCTCACGTTCGAACTCGGCTCGCCACTCGTTCGGGACGCCGGTCTTCGAGCTGGGCTGGCGAAGCTGGCCGCAGATGTGGACGAGCGCGGCCCGTTCTCCGTGACGTTCCATGCTCCCGGGGAGATCCCCGAACCGACCGAAGAGATCCGAATCCTCGTCTACCAGGCCGTCCGCGAGCTACTGTTCAACGCGACGAAACACTCGGAAGCGCGCCGCGCTGCGGTCGAGGTTGCCGTAAGCGCGGGGACGATCGAAATCTGTGTGAGAGACGACGGCGTCGGCTTTCGTCCTTCCCGCCTCGAGAACCGCGACACCCGCGGGTTCGGCCTCACATATCTCCGTGAACGGCTCGACGAGCTGAACATCGATTTCTCGGTCCGTTCGGCTCCCGGCGAAGGCACGCGCGCTCGTCTTCGGATACCGACCGACTGAGCGGGCGCCCCTAGGTGCCCGGAGTCATCGGCTTCGATTTCGCGATCCACTCGCGGACCACGTCTCCCAGAATCTCGAGCGGAACGGGTCCGGTCGTCAGAACGAGATCGTGGAACGCGCGCAGATCGAACGCCTCCCCGAGCGCCGCTTCCGCCTCGCGCCGAAGCTTCTGGATCTCGAGCATTCCGATCTTGTACGCCGTCGCTTGCCCGGGCATCACGATGTAGCGCTCGATCGCCTTGACGCAGTCGCCTTTCGGGTTCGGAGTGTTCTCGAGGAGATAATCGATCGCTCGACCCCGCGTCCATTTGAACTCGTGAATTCCGGTATCGACGACGAGCCGACACGCTCGCCAAAGCTCCATCGCGAGCCGGCCGAAGTCGGAGTACGGATCCTCGTAAAAGCCCATCTCTTTCGGCACGAGCTCGGTGTAGAGCGCCCAGCCTTCGACGTACGCGGTGTAGCCGCCGTAGCGTCGAAATCGCGGCAGCGTCTCCTGCTCCTGTGCGATCGAGAGCTGCATGTGGTGTCCGGGAATCGCTTCGTGGTAGGCGAGCGCCTCGGCTTGGTAAATCGGCATCTCGCTCATCGCGTAGAGATTGGCGTAATAGACCCCGGGCCTCTTCCCGTCGGGCGAGCCGGTCTCATAGAACGCCTTTCCCGCCGACTTTTCGCGGTAGGCCTCGACGGGCTTCACGACGAGAGCGGCCGTCGGCTTCGTGACGAACAGCTCGTCGAGCCGCTCCGCGATTCCATCGATGTACCTCTGCGCGAGGTCGAGGTACGCCTGGCGGCCCGCGGCGTCGTTCGAAAAGTAGAAACGCTCGTCTTCGCGGGTGTAGCGGAAGAAATCCTTGAGCTTCCCCTCGAACTCGACGCGCTTCATGATCGCGCGCATCTCGTCGTGAATCCGCCGGACCTCCTGAAGCCCAATCTCGTGCACGCGCTCGGCGCCGATCTCGAGTGTCGTCGCGCCCGCCAAGCGATGTTCGTAGTACTCCGCCCCGCGGGGCAGTTTCCAAACACCGTCGTCGGTCGTCGCGAGCGCCTGCTCGCGCTCGAGAACTCCGATCAGTCGCTCGTACGCGGGTCCCACGGATTCGACGAGAGCTCCGCGCGCGCGATCCGTCCACTCTTCCTGCTCCGCCTCGTCGAACTCGAGGGCTGCGATCTTCTTCGTGACGTCCGCGAAGATCGGCGACGGCGAACCGGAGCCATCGAACGGCGAACCGCGGAGTACGTTGCGGCAATCGTCGAGCACCATCGGGAAGACGAACTGCGGCGGACGCACGCCGAGCTCCGCACGCTTCTCGAGGCCGACGACGAGCTGGTCGAACAGCGATTCGATCCCCCGAAGGCGCGTGATGTACGCCGCGAGATCCTCCGTCGTCTCGACGCGATGCTGATTGATGAGAAAGGCCGGCACCTCCGCGTGAAGCCCGAACATCTGATTCACGGGATAGCTGTGAAACCGCCACTCGTGACTCGCGAGCTGGCGCTCCGCCGCGTACTCGAAGAGGCGGTAGCTGAGCTGATCGCGCGGGTGCAAGGACTCGAATGCGAACTCCGTTCGGAGCCGTTCGAGCTCTCGACGCCTCAGCGCCACGGTCTCGTTCTTGAACTCGTCGGACAAGTCGTCCCACTTGTCGTAGTTCGTTTTGATGCCGAGCCGAGTCTGGAACATCGGACTCCGAGCGAGTCGCTGCTCGAACGACGTTTCGAAAAAGGCGGCGAGCCGCTCGCGTTCACTCTCCGGCGACGCCGAAGAGAGGAGCTGACAACCTGCGAGCAAGAAAGATGCGACGGCAGTGCCGCCGGCGGAAACGAGACACGCGCGCAGTGGCGAGTTCATACGAGTACGTCCTCTTGCTGACGAACGAATCCGACTCGACCGAGCGTTGCGGACCGGAACGAGCACGGGGGAGCCCGCTTGACGGGTGGCGGACAGTGTCTCCGATGCCGCTCGCGCGTCCAGAGCAAATCATGCCGCGCGACGATTCCGGCGCGACGAGACCTTCGCTCCGCGGCAAGAGTCTGTTACGGTCGGGAGGCTCTCCTCCACCGCCCGCGCGATTCCTCGGTTTTTCTTGTGAGACCAGCGATGATCCGATCCTCCTTCACTTTGGCGATTCTGCTCGCCGCATCCGTCTTGAGTGTGCCTTCGAGCGCGCGTGAACGAGGCGAGGCGCGACAGCCGAACATCGTGTTTTTCCTCGCCGACGATCTCGGCTGGACGGATCTCGGCTGCTACGGAAGCACGTTCTACGAGACACCGAACCTCGATCGGATCGCCGCCGAGGGAATGCGCTTCACCGACGCGTACGCCGCCTGCCAGGTCTGCTCGCCCACCCGCGCGAGCATCCTCTCGGGAAAGTATCCGGCTCGCCTCGACACGACCGATTACTTCGGCGGTGCGAGGCGAGGGAAACTGCTGCCTGCGCCCTACCACCGGCAGCTCCCGCTCGAAGAGGTCACCCTCGCCGAAGCCCTTCGGGACGCGGGATACAAGACGCTCTTCCTAGGGAAATGGCACCTTGGAAGCGCGCCGTTTCTTCCGGAGGCACAGGGATTCGACGTCAACGTCGCCGGACACGGAGCCGGGATGCCGGCGTCCTACTTCGCGCCGTACCGTCGAAAGAACCGCTCGTACTTCGACGTTCCCGGTCTCGAAGGGGCGGCGGAAGGCGAGTACCTCACGGATCGCCTGACGAGCGAGGCGCTCCGGCTCATCGATCGCCATCGCGACGAGCCGTTTCTCCTCTACCTCTCTTTCTACTCCGTCCACACCCCGCTTCAGTCGAAGCCGGAGTACGCGGCGAAGTACCGAAAGAAGGCGGCCAAAGTGCGCTCCTCCTCGCTTGCGAAGTTCGTTCCGGAAGGACGACGTGAAGCGCGACAAGTGCAGGATCACGCCGTGTACGCGGGGATGGTGCAAAGCCTCGACGAGAACGTCGGTCGCGTTCTCACGCGTCTCGATGATCTCGGTCTCGCCGACAAGACTGCCGTCTTCTTCACGTCGGACAACGGCGGACTCTCGACCTCGGAGGGATCGCCGACGGCGAACGTGCCCCTTCGCGCCGGCAAGGGGTGGATCTACGAGGGCGGGATCCGCGAGCCGCTGCTCGTCCGCTGGCCGGGAACGATTCGCGCGGGAAGCGTGTCGCCGGTCCCGGTGACGAGCACGGACTACTACCCCACGATTCTCGACCTCGCGGGCCTCCCGCCGCGTCCGGATCAGCACGTCGACGGTCGAAGCTTCGCCGGAGTGCTTCGCGGGGGCGAAGCCGTCGAGCCGCGCGCGCTGTTTTGGCACTACCCGCACTACGGGAATCAAGGTGGATCTCCGAGCGGTGCGGTTCGTCTCGGCGACTACAAGCTGATCGAGTTCTTCGAAACGGGTCGCGCCGAGCTCTACAACCTTCGCTACGACATCGGCGAAAGCCGCGACCTCGCGGCGAATCAACCGGCGCGCGCGCGGGAGATGCTCGATCTTCTCCGAAACTGGCGGAAATCGGTCGATGCGAAGATGCCGACACCGAATCCGGAGTACCGGCCGCCGGTGCCGCGTGTTCTCCTCATCGGCGATTCCATCGCGCAAGGCTACGCGCCAGGAGTGAAGACACTCCTCAAGGGAAAGGCCGACGTCCACACGATCCCGATGAACGGCGGTGCGACGAGTCGCGGGCTCGAACGGCTCGAGGCCTGGGTGGGGAATGGAGAGTGGGATGCGATCCACTTCAATTGGGGTCTCCACGATCTCTGCTATCGACGCGACGGCGCGCCCGCGTACGGTAACCGCGATAAGCAGAGCGGTGTCCTCACGACGACTCTCCTCGAGTACGAGCGAAACCTGAGTACGCTCGCCGCTCGGCTGAGCTCGACTGGCGCGAAGCTCATCTGGGCGACGACGACCCCCGTTCCGGAAGGAGAGGCCGGACGGTTTCACGGCGACGCGGCGCGCTACAACGCGGTCGCCCAGCGAGTGATGGATCGATTCGGAATCCCAACGAACGACCTCTACTCGCTCGTGCTTCCACGTCTCGGCGAGTTGCAGAAGAAGAGCGACGTCCACTTCACGGGCGACGGATCGCGAGTCCTCGCGCGAGCCGTCGCCGAAGCTCTTGCGAACGGACTCGGGCTCGAGCTCGACCCGACGCCGACGAGCAGTGCGGCGAAGTAGATCTTGCTCCGGTCGAGCAAACGTTCGCCCCGAACGAGAGAATCGCGCGATGACGGCACCCGTTCGAGCTCGGATCTATCACAATCCACGCTGCAGCAAGAGCCGAGGAGCGCTCCTGCTCCTCGAGGAGCGCGGCGTCGACGTCGAGGTCGTGCGGTACCTCGAGCACCCGCCGGAGGTCGGTGAGCTGCGCGAGATCTGCGCTCGAATCGGCCTGTCGCCTCGGGATCTCGTGCGCAGAAAGGAGCCCCGTTTCGGCGAGCTCGGACTCGATTCGCGCGACCTCAGCGACGAGGAATGGCTCGAAACCTTGGCGGCGAATCCCGTCCTCATCGAGCGTCCTCTCGTCCTCATCGGGAGGCGCGGGGTCATCAGGCGCCCACCGGAGAACGTCCTTTCTATTCTCTGAGGCCGGCGGACGGGGCGGGTCGCGCGTCGCGGGCAACCGCTAACTCATTTTCTTCAAAAGAGTTAACGCCGATCCACCGCGCGCTCTCGAGCCTTCGCGGCGCTCACGTTGCTGCCGGCGACCCGGCGGCCGGATCGCCGGCAGCAACGAATGCGAAAACCCTGACGGCGAATTGGATTAGATTCGCGCGTGGATGCGTCTTTCATCGGCGTGGGCGTCGCTCGTGCCCGCGGGAAGTTCTTTCCTCACGCCGAGTTCGCGACGAGAATCGGCTTCGGCTGAGCAGTCGTCCGCCGGTCCAATCTCTCGAGATTGTGAAGTCGCGGCGGCGTACCGTCTCGATCGGATGTGTCGTAGGAAGGTGTCGTAGAAAGAACGTTCAGCCAATTCACACGCGTCATTGGGGGATATCGATGTTTACGCGTAGCCCTGGGGCTCTCCGGATCGCCGTAGCGATCCTCGTCACCGTCTCGTCGGGATTCGTCTCGTCCACCTGGGCGATCGAGCCGATCGTTTACGTTTCGCGTTCGTTCGAAAGCGTACCGCAGGCCGACAGGAGGGCGAGCGCGGTCGAGCGCGCCACCGACGGCATTTTGTACATCAAGCGAGACGGCGAGCAGCCGGTCGTCCTCGTCAACGAGGATTCTGAACCGGTGACGGGAACAGCTCCGCTCGACGTCTCCGACCCGAGCGTCTCCTACGACGCGCAGCGCATCGTCTTCGCTGGCTATTCGCCCGTCGAAGAGGCGTGGCGAATCTACGAAGTCGGCGTGGACGGAAGCGGGCTCCGCCAGCTCACGACGAGCGATCGAGAAGAGATCGACCTCACTCGTTACGGTGAGGAGCTCGGCGGTGAGTTCGCGACCTACGACGACCTCGATCCGTGCTACCTCCCCGACGGAAGAATCTGCTTCGTCTCGACCCGCTACCCCGGGAGCGCACCGGGCGGACGTGTTCGCGCGACGAATCTATACGTAGCGAACGCCGATGGAACAGACGTCCACCGAATCACTACCGAACGATTCGGCGCCGACACGCCCGCGGTCGATCCGATGACGGGGCAGATCGTCTACTCCCGCTGGTGGCTCACGGAAGAGGGGAACGCGCCCCCGACCGGAGGACTCAGTCCGACGAGCGCTCCGCCCTACTACGGCCCGGTCACGAATACCGCACTCAGCACGATTCCGCTGCGCGGTCTCGCGGACCCCGACTTCGTCGGCGTGAACAATTGGTCGCTCTCCTCGGTGAACCCTGACGGGACCGGCCTCCAGCAGTTCAGTGGATCGGGACTGTTGAGCGAGCTGACGATGGCGTACCGGCCGGCGTTCTTCGAGGACGGACGCGTCACCGGTCTCTTCATTCGCCAGAGTCCGTTCCTCGGCTACCCGGGATCGCACGGAATCCGGATGTACTCGCGCGGCATCGGCTACCCGGAAGCGGTCGCCGGTCCTCAGTCGTTCTTCGGGAGCGCGGTCCCGGCCGACCCGAATCCCCTCGTATTCGCCTCGTTCACCGAGCCGAGATTCGCGTACGGCAGCGCGGAGCCGCTCGCCGACGGAAACCTCCTCGTTACCGGTCACCCGTGGGGAAACGGCGATGGCAGCCCGGCGGACTTCGACGTCTACGTTCAAACCAGGAGGAGCAACTCTCCAGTCGGCGCCCCCCTCGTCAACTCGAACCGGATGTTGCTCGATGCGGTTCCGGTTTACCCGAGAGATGTGCCTCCGATCATCGAGGACGAGTTCCGGCCCGAGTTCCGCGAGGATGTACCGCAGACCGTCGAAGAGGCGATCGCGATGCACGGCACGTTCAAGTTCGTGTGCGAGAACATCCACACGAACGGAGCCGTCGACTTGGCGATTCCGAACGCTCCGCCGGTCGGACAAAATCTCACGATCGAGTTCTACATGCATCCGCAGGGTGACAGCGACGCGCCGAATCCGATCCTCATCGAAAGCCAGGAGATCGGTCCCGACGGTCGCGTCGAGATGGAGCTTCCGGCGGGAGTACCGCTGTTCGAGGTTCTCCGACGAACGGACGGTCGCATTGCGCTCGGACGCGACGGCCAGGTGTTTCATGTCGGCGGGATGAATTTCGGCAACGCGGGGACCGAAGCGAAGTGCGTCGGCTGCCACGCCGGTCACAGCCGCCTCGAAGTTCCCGCCGATCCGAGCTGGACGAACATCGCTTCGAGTGCGACGGTCACGGCGAGTTCCGTCTTGAGCGGTCGCGTGCCCGGCACGCGATTCTTCGCGGTGTTCAGCCCGGCCTCACTCGTCGACCGAAAGACGCTACCGATCGCGTCGGAGTGGGCGGCACAGCCGTTTGAAAACGACGCAGAGCCGTGGTTCCGCCTCAGGTGGCAGCGTCCCGTCGAAGCGAAGGAGCTCGTTCTCTACGGGATTCAGACCGGGTCCACCCGCGACTTCGGCCGCCGCACGACGACGGTGAACTCCTTCGACGTCGAGCTGCTTCTCGACGGCGAGAGGGTCGACGCGTGGCGTGAGAACCAAAAGATCCAGCCCGCACCCGAAGGGACTCGAATTCAGTTCGAGGCACTCCGGACGATCGACGAAGTCGTGATCCGCTTCGGGAGAGAATCCGTTACCGGCGAGCTACTCGATATGAGTGTCGCGGCCGCGTCCGAGATCGAGGTCGTCGGACGCGCGCTTTCCGTCGACGGGCCGGCGACCGCGATCTTCGTCCGCGGCGATGCGAACTGCGATGGGTTCGCCAATCTGAGCGACGGGATCTCGATGCTGAACGCGCTCTTCCTCGGGGGACCGATGGCTCCGAGCGGCAACTCGGCGCCGCTGTGCTGCGTCGCGGCCGGGGATGTGAACGACGATGATTCGCTCAACATGACCGACATCATCTACTTCCTCAATCACCTCTTCCGCGGAGGACCGGGACTCGCCCCACCGGAGCGCGAGTGTGGGCGCGCAGAGATGCGATCGCTCACCTGCGACCAAGAATCCGCCTGTCCGCCGCTTTGAGAGACTTTCCGACAAACTCGAAGTAACTCGACGCGCTCAGGCGCGGCTCCGAGCTTGCAGAAGCCCTCCGGGATCGGTCGGACCGATGTCGGAGGGCTTTTTTATTTCGGCGATGCACCACCGCGATCGACCGACTGGCGTGATCCCCGTCGGAAGACTCGATGGAGTGTGATATGCGTGACGTTCTCCGCTACGCGTTGCTGGGGCTTTTGCTCTGCCTCCAGTCCGTGCCGCTCCCGGCGCAGCTGGAAGAGTGCGACGATCGCCCGGTCGGCCGCGACGAACTCGATCGCGCGGGCGAATCCGACTTGAATGGAAACGGGATCCCCGATCGCTGCGACCTCGCCGGCGCGTTCTACACGCTACGACCGGGCTCTCGCGTCGAGCTTGAACACCCGTCCGCGCCGATCGTCGTCGATCTCGACTCCGACGCATATCTCGACATCGTCGCCGCTCGCGACGCGGAAAACTCCCCGGGAGAGATCGTCATCGTCGCCGTTTTCGGCGACGAAAGCGCGACGCTCGAGCGCCGCACTACGACCAGTATCGCGGGAGGCTGGATCTCGGCCGCGACCCTCGATCTCAGCGCCGGCGATTTCGATGGCGACCGCGTTCCGGATCTCGCCGTCGCGGGAAGAACGCTCGCCGGAGCGACCGTCGTTCTCGCGCTCGGGGATCGCGAGCGGTTTAACGTCGCAAGCCGACACGTCGTCGCAGGATCGTTGATCCGCGATTCCGGCAGCTTCGTCGACATCGACGGCGACGGTGATCTCGACTTCGCTCAGTTCCTCGCGCGCGCCGCCGGCTCTCCGTTCGGCGGGAGCACGGGGGTTGGATTCCTGCTGCGAAACGTCGAGGGAGTCGCCCGTGAAGAAGCGTTCCTCGGTGCGACGGCGGAGGTGATGAGTCCGGTGTGGGGGGACTTCGACGGCGATGGTCTCGTCGACCTGGTCGCGCTCAATTCGCGCACGAACATGATTTGGACCCGGGATTCGCGCGGCGGCTTCAGGACGCCGCGCGTCCTTCCGCGCATCTATTTTTCAACCGCGACGGCCGCCGATCTGGACGGCGACGGTGATCTCGATCTGGCCTACGCCGTCGGAAGCAGCCGCGCCTATTCGGTGGCGTGGAACGACGGCGACGGCTTCCGCGACCAACCGGCGTTTTCACGCATCGCCCTCCCGGAGGGCGTCGCACCGGAACTCGCGGTTTCCGCGATCGACGTCGACGGCGACGGTCGTGTCGATGTCTGCGGCGGCGTCCGCCGGCACTGTGCTGCGACGGATGGCCGAGCCTGGTTCGCGAAAAACCACGGCGAGGGCGACATCTCCGCCGGCGCCCGTCTCGTGACGGCCGCGGGACGCGCGGCGCGGAGCGCGCGACACTCGGCTTTCGGCGACGTCAACGGCGACGGCATCGTCGACGTCGTCCAAGCGGACGAGGATGGAATCGGCGCTTACCTCGGAACGCTGGGACCGATCAGCCGCGATTGCAATGGGAACGGCGTCCCGGACGAATCCGAGCTCGACGATTGTGATGGCGACACGATTCCGGACGACTGCGAACCGGATGCGGACGGAGACGGCTTTCCCGACGGCTGCGGATTCGACTGCAACGAAAACGGAATCCGAGACGAGCAGGACATCGCGGCGGGTCACGCAGCCGACTGCGACGAGAACGGCGTCCCGGACGAGTGCGAGCTCGAGCTCGGCGACCGCAATCGCGACGGAACGCTCGACGCGTGCCAGATAGGGGAACACGGCTCTCCCGATTGCAACTCGAACGGCATCCCCGATCCGATCGACCTCCACACGAGGACTCGTTTCGGGTCCCCGCTCGCCATCGAGCTTTTGGGAGAGAACCTGAGCCGCACCGAAGCGTCCGTCGGTGCGATCGCCGCGGGCGACGTCGACGGCGACGAATGGACCGACGTTCTCGTCGCTCGGACGGGAAACTGCTGTCCTCCCAGCTCGGGAACGATCGAGATTCTCTCGAACCTGGAAGGCCGGCTCGTCGCTCGCGGCGTCGTCGTTCGCAGGGAGGCGCTGATGACGAGCTTCGCCGCGGGTGATCTCGATGCGGACGGCGATCTCGATGTCGTCGTCGGCATCACTCCTTGCCTCGGAACGGGGAGCTCGCGCATCGAGTCGCTCGTCAACACCGGGAACGGAGAGACCTTCGTCGAGCGCGATTCTCACGCTTCGCTCGGGACGGTGACCGAATCCGTGCTCGAAGATTTCGACGGGGATGGCGACGCGGATCTGGTCACGACGGCGACGATGGATTCGGCGACGATCGTTCAGATCTGGTGGAACGGCGGATCGGGAGTGTTCTCGCCGGGAATCGACCATCTTCTGACGGAGGAGTGTTCTGGGATCGACACTCCGGATCTCGACGACGACGGCATCGCCGACATCGTCGTCGGCACGAGCGGCGACCGCCACGCCTGGATCCTTCTCAGCACGCAGGAGTTCGACTCGGGACGACAAACGCCGTCCGTCTCCTCGATGGCGCAAGTCGGGCTCGCGTTTGCGGACTTCAACCGCGACCAGAAGACGGACGTGCTCGCGATCCCCGTTCGAGACCCCGATCGCGGCTGGATCCACGAGCGAAACGACGACGGGACTTGGATCACGACCGAGATCGGAGTCGAGGGTGTCGAGGGCATCCCACTCGCTCTCCCTCGCGAAGAAGATCGGATCCCGGACGTCGCGTTTTTTTCGAGCCAACGCTCCGCCGTGTTGTTGACGGTTGGAAGTTTCTCGCGCGCCGGGCACCTCGAGGGAGGATCGATCTACGGCCTGAGGGGGCCGCTCGTCGAAGATCCGATTCCGGTGGACCTCGACCGGGACGGACGCGACGAGCTCCTCATCGCGACGGCCGATTCCCTCTCCGTCGTCGGGCGCACTTCCAACGGTGCGTGGAGCGCTCCGAGGCAACACGACGTCGATTGGGCTACGACCTACCCCATCGTCGCCCGAGATCTCGACGGCGATGGCGACCTCGACCTCGCCTCCGTGCGGCAGGGATCGCCGCTCAACATTCTTCGTACGGGAAGTCAGGTGATTTGGAACACTCCGGACGGACTCGTACGCGCGAACTCCGCCGCTGCGGGGTCGGAGATCCTGGCGATCGGCGCAGTCGACCGCGATCGATCACTCGATTTCGTGGTGCGATCATTCTTGGATCTCGGATACGCGGCGGGTCGCGCCGCCGGAGATCGACGGGCCGCCAGAGCCCAGATCTTCGCACCGGAGTTTCGGCCATCGGCCGCCGTGGTCGCGGATCTAACCGGTGATGAACGCGCCGAAATCGTCGCCGCATCCGAGCTGACGCGCGCACTTCACACTTTCTTCGTGCGTCCGGACGGGGACGCGAACCTCGCGTTCGAGCCGGGTCCCACGATTCGGCTCGGAAACTTCGCGACCTTTCTCCGATCGGCGGATTTCAACGCGGACGGGTTCTCCGACATCGCCGTCATCGCGCGAGAGACTACCGATCCAGTGAGCGCCTCAGTGGGAATCCTCCTCGGACGTGGCGACGGTTCGTTCGAAGGACCGCGACGGTACGCCGTACGGACCAATGCGCACGCCTTCGTCGTCGATGACTTCGACGGCGACGGGAACGCAGATGTCGCCGTGGGCGGTCCCGAACGCACGCTCGTCTTCGCGGGCGTCGGCGATGGACGACTCATCGAGTCCGTCGAATGTCGGGACGGACCGCAGACCGGACTCGCTGTCGCGGACTTTAGCGGTGACGGCCTCGCCGAGCTGGCCATCGGCTATCCGGGTCGCATCGACGTTTCGCGCGGTCTTGGCGCGATGACGTTCGGTCCACCGAGGCGCTACGCTGTGACCGATGAACTCCACGCGCTGGCTCCTATCGACATCGATGGAGACGGAGACCACGATCTCGCCGCGATGGATCTCGCCGCGAGGATGATCAGCGTCTTCGAGACGACCGAATCGGTCACGAGTCTCGACACGGATCGAAATGGCGTCCCAGACGAATGCCAGGACGTCCCCCGCTTCATCCGCGGCGAGGTCAACGCGACGAGCGGTCGAGATATTTCGGACGCCATCGCGATCCTCAATCGCCTCTTCGGCGATGGCAGGCCGATCGCGTGCCTCGACGCCGCGGACGTGAACGACGACGGAGGCGTCAACATCGCCGACCCGATCGCGCTTCTCAGCCACCTCTTCGGCACGGAGTGGCCGCAGCTCCCGGCGCCCGCGGCGACGTGCGGATTCGACGCGACGCAAGACGAACTCGATTGTTTGGAGTCTCCATCATGTCCCGAGTAGTGGCGTCGATGGAACGGCGAGCTGGGCCGAAGTTCGGAGCTCGCTCTCGCGCGATCTTGGCCTTCGTCGCATCACTCGCTGGTTCTTCCTCGGTCGCGCAAGTCCCCGACTGCGCCGACCGCCCGCGGGTCCTTTCGGAGATCGAGAACGCCGGTGAGAGCGACTGCAACCGAAACGGGATTCCGGACCGTTGTGATCTGAGCGGCGAGCTCTACACGCTGAGTACCGCGTTCGTCGCCCCCCTCGATCGAACGTCACGCGCCCTTCTTCTCGACGCGAATGCCGACGAACATTTGGACATCGTCTACCTGCGAAATCTCGCGAGCGGGGCGCTCGCGCTGGTCACTCGCTTTGGCGACGGCGAGGGAGCGTTCGAAAGGTCGGCGGAGAAGTTGGTCACCGGGTCGTGGCTCGCGGCCGACGGTCTCGCTCTCTCTACCGGCGATATCGACGACGACGGTGAGCCAGATCTCGCGATCTTCGGTCGGACTCTCAGCGGTTGGTCGATCGCGTTCGCGCTCGGGGATTCGGAGCGGGGCTTCGAGATCGCACACACCCACGACGGATCGCCGGCGACGTCGCTCTCTCACGGGAGCTTCGTCGACTTTGACGGCGACGGCGACCTCGACTTCGCTTGGTTCGTGCGCGACTTTAGCGGTGGACCGAGATCAAGAATCGAGTGGCTGCACTACGACGACGGTGTTCCCCGAGTCGAAGCAGTTTCTGATTTCTCCGCCGACGTGCGGGGGGCGGCATGGATCGATGTCGACGGCGACCAACGATCTGATCTCGTGTGGACCGAAATCGGAGCGAGCTTCGTTTCCGTCCGCGAACCCGACGGATCGTTTCGGACGGCGACGAGTCTGCCCTTCGCCTTCCAAAGTGCGACGGCGGCGGATGTGGACGCGGACGGGGCGACGGACCTCGTGTTCGCTCGTTCCGCCTTGCGCGTCGTCACCGTGGCGTGGAACGATGGCCAGGGCGGTTTCACCGAGCGCGAGCGGACGGACATTTCGATCCCGGTCGGCGACGTGTCCCAGTCACAACCGTTCGCGTTCGACGTCGATCGCGATGGAGATGTCGACATCGGCGCCGGGATTCGCCATTCGTGCGGACTGGGTTCCCGTCAGATGTGGCTCGCGACGAACCACTCGGACCGAGACTTCGCCGCGATCGCGCGGGCGATGGGGCCGCCGGATCCGCTCCGTCCGGCTCCACTCCACATCGCGGTCGGCGACGTCAACCACGACGCGATTCCCGACGTCGTGGCAACGGGATCGCGGGAGCTCGGCGTCTATCTGGGACGGATCGGCCCCGTGAGTCTCGACTGCAACGGGGACGGCGTTCCGGACGAGTGCGACGACCGCGACTGCGACGCGGACCTGATCCCCGATGAGTGCGAACTCGACTCGAATGGGGACGGTATTCCCGACGACTGCGGACACGACTGCGACGGGAACGGCGTCGTCGACGCGTTCGAGCTCGCGAACGGAGAGGCGGAGGATTGCAACGACAACGGCGTTCCCGATGCTTGCGAGCTCGACGCCGCGGATCGAGACCGAGACGGGCGCCTCGACGAATGCGAGATCGCGGACGGTGACGACCGCGACTGCAACGCGAACGGCGTTCCGGACTCGGCGGATCTGGCGCCCTCGGTACGGTTTCGACTCACGCCCACGATCGATCTCGAGACGTCGGCGAGGATCATGGCGTTCGCGTCGGCCGATATCGAGGAAGACGGTTGGGCGGATGTCCTCGTCGCTCGCCGGGGTTCGTGCTGCCCGGAGAAGCCGGGACAGATCGAGCTACTCTCGAACGTAGAGGGCAGCTTCGTGAACCAGGGCGTCGTCGCGCGGACACGCCCATCCATCAACAGCTTGAGTGCCGGCGATGTCGATGGCGACGGGCGGGTCGACGTTCTGGTGGGAAGCACCCCGTGCTCGACGAGCGCGTGGCGGCCGCTCGAGATTCTCCTCGGATCTGAGGGTGGAACCTTCTTCGGGGAACGCCGCGAAGTTCCCGCGCCGGCCGAAGTGATCGGCACGGTTCTCGATGATCTCGACGGAGACGGCGACCTCGACATCGCGGCCGCGGTTCGACGGACGACCGACACTCGCATATCGTTCTGGTGGAACGACGGTGGTGGTCGTTTCCAGTTCGGCCATGAACTCTCCACGCTAGGAGCGCCGCTGCTACGGGCCGCAGAGTTCGACGGGGATGGCATCCTCGACCTCGCCGTCACCGGCCGGGCGGAGCAACCGTTTTGGGTGTCTCTCAGCAGCGAAAAGTTTCGGTCACTGAACGCCGCCCCGGTCCTTCAGGCCTCGCGTTTCCCCGCGCACGCGTTCGGGGACGTCGACGGCGACGGTGATACCGATGCGATCGCGGTGTCCGCCACGACTCCGAACGAAGGCGGGCTCCTCCGCAACAACGGAGACGGAACGTTCGATGCGTCTCCACTCGCGATCGCCTCCCCCGCCGGGATTCCGGTTCTCGGTCCGGTCAACGCCGACGGCGAGCACCAGCTTGCGATCTTCGTTTCGCGCTCCTCGTCGACACGTCTGACGCCGGCCGTTCTCTCCGGCCTGGACGTGCGCTCTACCGGACCTCTCTACGAAATTCCGGGCGGCCTGATCGGCCGCCCGATCGTCCTCGATGTCGATCGCGACGGTCAGACCGAATACGTCGTCGGGTCCAACGAAGGCTTAGCGATCGTCGACTCCCCGAGGTTCGGGGATTGGGACGGCGGAAGGTGGCTCGCTTCTGTGCGGTCGGTTCAGCTCCAATTCGAGTCGATCGATCTCGATGCGGACGGCGATCTCGACCTCGCTGCCATCTATCACGGCGAAAACGCCCGCGCTGCGTCGAGAGGTACGGACGTGCTGTTCAACGAGAACGGCACGTTTTCCCAAACCGACCCCTTCGATCGCGGTTTGTACACGCTCGCGGCCGGAAACGTCGCCGGCGATGCGCGCCTCGACCTCGTCGCACGCGACCGCGAGAGGCTCGTACTCCGAGTCGGCGATGGGGCGGAACCGCTCCGTTTTCGCGAGCCGATCGTCGTGTCCGAGGACTTTTTGCCTTCGGCAGCGGCCGTCGTCGATTTCGACGGCGACGGGCAAACCGAAATCGTCGCAGCCTCCGATCGCACTCGCAGGATCCAAACGTATCTCGTGAGAGAAGGAAGGGACGAGATCCAATTCACCGCGGGGCCCAGCTTCGCGCTCGGAACGGTTGCGACCTACGTTCGAACGGCCGACTTTAACGCCGACAGCGTTCCCGACCTCGCGGTTTACTCGTTCACCCCCGGTCAGCTCATCGGCCAGACGGTCTCCATCGTCTCGGGTCGCAGCGACGGTTCGTTCGGAGAGTTTCGACAGTACGTGGTTCAGACGCCGGCTCACTCGCTGATCGCCGAGGACCTCGACGCGGACGGAAAAGTGGACGTCGTCGTCGGAGGTACCGATTTCACGACGATCTTTCCCGGACTCGGGAACGGACGACTCGCGGCTGCGCTGCGAATCCCCGGGGAGCGTTCCGCGGCCACCGTGGCCGCCGATTTCGATGGCGACGAACTCGTCGATCTCGGCGTGCTCCGTCGCGGTCGGTTGAGAATCCTTCGTCACGCGAGCGCGTGGAACTTCGAGCCGGCCGCGAGCTATCGAACCTCGACGGGTTTCGCATCCATGGTGGCGGCGGATGTAGATCGCGACGGCGACGCCGATCTCGTCGCGACGGACAACTTCACCGCGTCGATCGTCCTTGTCGAGAACGCGACGCGAGGATCGAGCGTCGATACGAACGCAGACGGAGTACCCGATGAGTGCGACGACGGTCGCCCACGCTTCCTCCGCGGCGACACCAACCAGTCGAGCGGTCGCAACATCTCCGACGCGATCGCGCTACTCAATCGACTGTTCGGTGACGGAGGAACCAGCCCCTGCCTCGACGCGGCCGACGTCAACGACGATGGATCGGTCGATGTAGCCGACCCGATCGCTCTCTTGAGTCACCTCTTCGGCCACGACTGGCCGAGGTTGCCTCCGCCCTTCGACGCCTGCGGTGTAGACTCGACGGACGACGAACTCGATTGTCGAGCGTTTCCGGGGTGCGAGATCCAATAGTCGGGAGTCCTCGGCGGCGAGGGAACGCCCTGAGTCTCGTCGTCGACTCCGAGGTCGACGACCCGTTCGCACAGCGGCGGACTAACGAGTATCGCCGACGTGACCGCGCTCCTCAGCCATCTCCTCACAGGGGAGTGGCTGCGGCTTCCTCCGCCTTACGAGGAATGTGGCGTCGACTCCACTCACGACGATTTCGATCGTTCTGCGTTTTCGCAATGTCCTCGGAGCTGGCTAGACGAAATAAGCTCGAAGCTGCGGACAAACTCGACCTTAGCCGGAGTGCTCTACACGCTGCGCCCTGACGCGCGATTCCCAGATCCAGCATTCGTGGTTATCGCGTTGCTCGAGGCCGAACTGACTACTTGACTCGACTTGACGCACGGCGTCCAATCTTTGCAATGGGAGCGGCGTACGTCTATGTCGCCCCGAGAGAGCAAGGTCCCGCGATAGGCGTCTCCGATTCGGAGCGTCTCGGTGTCGTCGATCATCCCGGAGCGCACTCGACGAGGGCCTCGCGGATCAGGCCGAAAGGAGACACTCATGTCAGGTCGTCCGATCGCCATCGCACACGTTGTCTCGTTCCTCGCTCTGTCGCTGCCGATCTCCGAAAACCGCTTAGCCGCGCAAACGCTCTACGAGCGAACACACGGGTTTGCGGACGGGAGCGTGAGAGCGACAACTGCGCTTCAACTTTCAGATGGCAGCGCGGTCGTCGCCGCCCACGGGCTCGGAAATGGAGCCTTGTACCGCCGTGACCCTGAGGGCAATCTAGATTGGGTTCGGGTCTTTGATGGGTGCGTTCTCTCAGAAGAAGATGTGATCGACATCTTCACGAAGCCGGTCGCACTCCGCGCCACGGCGGATGAAACGGAAATCCTTCTATTGAGTCAGCATGAAATCGAATTCGATCCGATCGGGAACAACGACATGCCGGATTCAGAAACTGCTTTTCGGCCTTCCCTGACTCAAGTGAATGCTGTCACCGGAGAAGTCTTCGCACACACATGCCTCCGGTTCTCAGATGTCGCTCACTCTGCTGGTGTCGATATGATCATCAGAGCCGATGGGACAATTGAGGTGGTGGGTACAAACACATTAGACTTTAATACATTTCAACAAGAACCTTTCCTTGTACGAGTCAACACGGGAGGATTTATCGAAAGCGCCCGGTCGATTCGACCGGGCGCGAACGCGACATTCGACAGCCTCCAAGTCGGTGGAGTCGACTACAGGCCACTGACAGATGAAGTGCTAATTGTAGGCATCGCCAGCACGGCGCCCTTCACTCAGAATTCGCTCTTCGAGGTAACGCTCACAGGTGACGATACTGCCGGCTCACTGATCGACTTCGGCGAGGCAAGCAATACCGAGACCGAAGGATTCGAATTGGTGGCACTGCCCAACGGGGACACCATCGTCGCGGGAAGGCAGACGGATAACGGCTTCATCATTGGCTCGTTCATCGCCAGGGTGGATTTCACGGACTTGACCACGATCGTCTGGTCGCGCGAACTGGATGACGAAGTCGTCTTTAATACGATGCGGCTCGACACCCCACAGAATCCACCGGCCGTTATCTTTGGCGGTAGCGGCGCCAACGGCAGAGCGGTGGTCGGACGCCTCTTAGCCAACGGCGTTGTCGACTGGGTGCGAGATCTTCCTATCGACCTGACCGGACAGGAATATGGGAGTGGCTTTGTAGACACTGCGAATGGGGAAGTCGCGGTCGTGCGCTCGACGACGAACGGCGAGCCGCTGCGACAGTCCCTCTTGATGCGGCTCGGCAGCGACGGCTCGGGCGTGGGCGGTGCGGAAAGCTGTAGCGCGTCAGTCGCACAGCTGAGCTCGTCAACGATTTCCATGGACCGGCGTCCTGCGCCGTTCGTGATCGAAGGCTCTCTCGTCCCCGGAATTGTTGGGACTTTGTGGGAGCCACGGGCGGGGATCGATCGTGAGGCATGCGCTCTATTCGTTCGGGGGGATGCGAACAGTGACGGTGAGATTAATGTCACTGACGCCAGCTTTATCTGTACGTGGCTATTCAACGGGGGACAGCCCCCAACTTGCAGAGACGCGGCCGACACTAACGACAGCAATTCGTTTGATGCGACCGACTGCGTGTACCTTACGAATTGGCTTTTCTTCGGGGGCCCTCCACCACCACCTCCGACACCCAGCACGTCGGGCACTTATCCGGTGTCTGATTGCGGGATTGATCTCACTTCGGACGACGACATCCGCTGCGACAGCTTCTCACCGTGCATATGAGCCGCTCCCACGGGAGTTCGCCTGCTCTCTATCTCGATCAAGCGCTCGCTTGGCCCTAGTCGCACCTCGTTCGACGAGCACGTAGGATCCGTTCTCGTTCGTATCAACGTCGATTGACCGTCGGACGGCGACGGTCGATTTGGGCGAATTGCTTCGAGCGATCCCGAGTGCCTTGGAATGAGGACGGAGGCTTTTCGAGGAGTCGACGCCACCGTACGATGGCACGCACCCGATCGAAGTCGGCGGGGATAGCACCGCGGAGTGCGGGCTCGACCCGACGAATGACGAGCTCGGTTGTTTCGTGTTCTCTCCTTGTGTTCCGCGCTGAGCGAGAAGCCAATGCGACCCCAGATCGATCTGAATTCGATCGTCGTCGGAGTCTGCGGAATCCTGCTCGTCGGCAGCGTCGCGTTCGCCCAGGATGTCGACTGCACCGACCAACCGCGCTCCGCCGAGGAGCTCGAAGCCGCCGGAGAAATCGACTGCAACGAGAACGGGATTCCCGACCGGTGCGACATCTCCACGGAGATGCTTACCCTCGACCCGAAGGCCTGCGTCGAGGCCAACACGCCGTCGAGCGCGCTCCTCCTCGACGTCGACGGGGACGGGAAGCGCGATCTCGTTTATGTCGAAGAAGAAGACGGCCGGTTCTCGATCGTGACGAGGTATGGGGACGACCAGGACCGCTTCGAGCGCGAGAGTCGAACCTCCCCGATCCAAGGCGATTGGAGATCGGTCCGCGGGCTCAGTCTGGCGAACGGTGACATCAACGGAGACGGACGCCCGGACATCGCGATCCAGGGCGAAACGGAGAATCAAGACGACTGGTCGCTCGTTTTGGGATTGGGCGGTTCAGATTCAGAGTTCGAATTCGCGTACACGCTCGGCGGGAACGGGACGACCTTGGAAGCGCCCGGAACCTTTCAAGATCTCGACCGCGACGGTTCGCTCGAGTTTGTGTGGTCTGCCCGTGCACCGGACGGATCGAGCAGCGTGCTTCAGTGGATCGAGTCCGACGAAGACGGCGTGCGTGTCGAGTCGGGTCCAGAGTTCCCCGGAAGAGTGCGGGGAATGGTCTGGAGCGACTTCGATGGCGACGGCCGGCTCGATCTCGCCTGGTCTGATCAGAAGCATCAGATCTACCTCGCGACGCGAAGACCGGGGGGCGATTATTCCGATCCCCTCGCGCTACCGTTCGCCGCCTTCTACAAGGCGGCAGCGGATATCGACGGCGATGGGTCGACCGATCTCGCCCTCGCCGTGGATCGGTTCGAGGTCATCGTCGCGTGGAACGACGGAGCGGGTGGATTCTCGGCTGAGAACGTATCGAGCGTCTCGATTCCGTTTGAAGGCCTCGCCGTCTTCGCAGCTGATGTCGACGGCGATGGGGATCTCGATGTGGGCGGTGCCTACCGAGGACGCTGCCGGCGGGACGACGTTCTCTTGTGGATCGCGATCCAGCGATCGACTCGAGACATCGATCCGATCGCGCGTCCGGTCTCGAGCGGAGAACCGGCGCGCGAACGACTGAACGCTCCGATCGTCAGCTCGAGTCGCGGTGCGTTCGACGGCGTCATCGACAGTCGGAGTGACGAGCTCTGCGTCTACTTCGGTCGAATGGCCGCCGGAAGTCGCGACTGCGACGACGACGGAGTGCCCGATGAATGCAGCGATCTCGACTGCGACCAGGACCTGATTCCCGACGCTTGCGAGCCGGACGCCGATGCCGACGCGATCCCGGACGGCTGCGAGAGCGACTGCGACGCAAACGGCATCGCGGACGCGCAGGAAATCGATCGAGGCACCGCGGAAGACTGCAACGACAACGGGATCCCAGATCGCTGCGAGCTCGCCTTCGCAGATCGAGATTCGGACGGACGCCTCGACGGGTGTCAGCTCCGCGACGGCGAAGCGGAGGATTGCAATGCGAACGGTGTCCCCGACTCCGCCGACCTTATCTCCACGATGCGGTTTCGCCTGAACACCGTCGACGCTCCCGCAATCGCCGAGGTGGCGCCGGCGATTCAATCCGTAGCCTTCACTGCCGCGGACGTGGATGGCGACGGCTGGACCGACGTCGTCTTTGCCTCGAGCGGGTCGCGCTGTCCACGTTGGCCGGGACGGGTAGACGTGTATTCGAATCTCCGGGGACGGTTTGTCGTGCGTCGCGGCGTCGCGCAGGCCGGTTCCCTCGTGCGGTCCGTGAACGCCGGTGACTTGAACGGGGACGGGAGCGTGGATCTTGTCGTCGGCAGCTCCAGCGACGACGGCGGAGATTCATCACTCGAGTTCCTCTACAACTCCGGCCGCGGGTCCTTCTTCGGCCGCCGCCTCGCGCTCCCGCTTCCCCCCGGCTTGGTGGATACCGCGATCGCGGATTTTGACGGCGACGGTGACCTCGACGTCGCGGCGGCGATCGAAGGCCTCGAGCTCGACCCGGCGCGAATCTCGCTCTGGATGAACGACGGATCCGGGCGATTCGTCTCCGGTCTAGAGTTCGAGTGCGACGTCCGGAGTCCATCGATTCGGACTCCGGACCTGGACGGGGACGGAAACCCGGATCTCGCCGTCTCTGGGTTCGGCGACCGACACGTCTGGATCGTCTACAGCAGTGATCCTTCCCGAGAGGTTTGGGCGACACCGCCCGTCGAGTCTCGCGAGCGGATCGAAATCGACTACGGTGACGTGGACGGTGACGGCGATCTCGACGCCCTCGGCATGTTCCCGTCCACCGACCGCGCCGGATTCCTCTACCGCAACGACGGTCGCGCCGAGTTCGAAGTGTTGCCGCTCGAAGAGACCGATTTCGCGGGCATACCGGTCTTTCGTTCATTCGGCGAGGGGGCACGGTTTCAGCTCTTCAGTCCGCAGCTGATCTCTCGGTCCACGTCAGGGGCGATGGCGAGACTCATCGATCGAAGGATCGTCGCGGCCGGACCGCGCTACTTCGCGCCCGGAGTGATGGTGGGACGCCCGCTGGTGTTCGATGTCGACCGTGACGGAACACAAGAAATCGTGATCGGCTCCGAGGAGGGAATCTCCATCCTCGAGTCGTCGAACGCCGGAGACGAACCCGCCATCGAGAGAATCGGGGAGTACACGGTGGTGCGACCGTTCGAAGCGGTCGACCTCGACGGCGACCGGGATCAAGACATCGTCGCGATCCGGCCGTTTCTCGGCTCGCGCGGACCCAGTCAAGTTCTCTTCAATCGCGCGGGAAGGTTCGAGCCTCTCGAGCAGCCCGAGCTCAGCCCCGACACACTCGCGGTCGGAAACCTGGCCGGAGATCAGCGCTCCGATCTCGTCGCCCGAATCGGCGAAGGAATGGTGCTTCGAATCGGAGACCGAGCCGCGCCGAGCGGCTTTCGCGATCCGGAGGTGGTGTCGGAAAGCGTGAATCCGATCTGTGCCGTCGCCGTCGATCTGGACGGAGACGACTCGGAGGAAATCGTGGCGGGTTCGTTCAACACTCGTTCGCTTCACACGTTCTTCGTCGAAGACGGCGTAGTGCCGGAGTTCACCCCCGGTCCGGTGCTCGTGCTCGGGGCCTTTCCGTTGCTCATCCGGTCAGCAGACTTTGACCGCGACGGACTGCAGGACCTCGTCGTCTACACATACGAAATCGCCGGGGAGGTGCAGGCGCATGCGATCGCGATCATTCTGGGCCGGGGCGACGGCTCCTTCGATCGCGTCCATCAATACTTCTTAGAAACCGAGGGGTACGCAGCCATCGCGAGCGACGTCGACTCCGATGGGAATGAAGACGTCGTCGTCGGAGGCCAAGAGTTCGCCGTCGTCTTTCGCGGACTCGGCGACGGGCGGCTCGCCGACCCGTTCCGGATCGGCGACCGGCGGCAGCGATCGACCGTCGTCCGAGACCTCGACGGTGACGGACGCAACGATTTCGCGTTTCTCTACCCGGGACGACTCGCCGTTCACACAAACTCGGGCGGAATGACTTTCGTCCCCGCCCGCGAGTACCGAATCCCCCACAGCATCTACTGGATCGATGCACTCGATGTGGATCTCGACGGGGACCTCGACATCGTCGGAGCCGAAAGCTCTTCGTCCTCCCTCGTCCTCATCGAGAACGTATCGCCGCCGCTCAGCCGCGACGTGAACGGCGATGGCGTACCTGACGAATGCAGTGGCGACCCCTTCGTCCGAGGGGATGCGAATGCCGACGGTAGGCGCAACGTCGCCGATGCCATCGCGATCCTCAATCGACTCTTCGGCGACGCTAGCCCCGGCTCGTGTCGCGACGCCGATGACGTGAACGACGACGGAGGGGTGCAGATCTCCGACGCGATCGCCCTGCTCCTCCATCTCTTCGGCACGGGGTGGGAATCGCTTCCGGCACCCGACACCCAGTGCGACGTCGATCCCGTCGCCGATCGCCTCGAGTGCGCGTCGTTTCCTCCGTGCCGGGCTGAATAGGCCCGGCCGACGGAGCCCCGCGAAAGAAACGAGCGCCCCCAGCGGATCGACCGAAGCGCCCGTACGGACGAAGTGGATACCCCGGATATCCACACTCGACGGTCGACCCACGGGAGGCGCTCTCCCAGATCTCATAGAGAGTCGTCAATCGCTTGCGGCGGTTTCAGCTCCCCCGAACCGGCTCTCCACACACGCGAGCAGGCTCTCGAGATGCGGCTCGGCGATCTCGTAGTAGATGCGCCGGCCTTCACGCTCGCTCGCGAGGAAGCCGCAGCGCTGAAGCAAACGGAGATGCTCCGACGCCATATGGCTCTGAATTCCGCACTCTTCGGCGAGCTCCCCCACCGTGTATCGTCCCGTGAAGAGTAGCTGGAGCATGCGGAGTCGCGCCGGGTGCGCGAGCGCTTTCAGGCATTCCGCTGCTTGTCCGAGAGCTTCCCACGAAAGGAACTCGCGCTTCCTCGTCTGCGCCATATCGCCAATATATCGGGAAGTCTCGACATTTCAACCTCGATTCCCGAACCGGAGATTCGCGGCGGCGACTCGGGATCGCACGGCGATTATCGGCCGCGCGATGCCCGCAGGGATCGACATTCAAAAGCTCGTTCGCCAGAATCGCCGAATCATCCGGCGGGACTCTAGCCCCATCCACTCGTTCTCAGATCCCGCTACCCGCCTTTCCGCGCCTCCTCGAGACCCCGCGCATGCATCTCAATCAACCTCGAATCATCGCCATCGCCGCCGCCGTCGCCATCGCGACAGTGTTCCTTTGGAACCGAGAAGTCGCCGCCTGGATGGGAATCGTCTTCGCCGCCGGGCTCGCGCTCCTTGCGCTCTCGCGAGCACGTCAGTACTACGAAGCCCGCACGCGCCGCACGGCCGAGACTCAGCGCGAACTCGAGCGGACGATCATCGCGCTGACGAAGCCACACGATGAGTACTCGCTCGAAGATCTCAACAACGAGCGGACGATCATCGTGATCGGTCGCGGCCACTCGGGCACCCGGGCGATCTCGTCGACGCTGCAGAAGAGCGGTGTGTTCATGGGTGCGCCGCTCAATCCGCACGAAGACCTCGTGCCGTCGCTCTTCATGTACGAGGCGTGCAAATACATCGGTCGCCACGTCAAGTACCGAGGCGGTCTCGAGTGGGACTTCGACGGCGTTCACCGCGCCGAGGTCGATCCTGGCTTCGAGCGGCTGCTCAAGATCTATTTGTCGTCGCTCTTTCCGTCGACGGCGGAATACCGGGGCTGGAAGATTCCCGAGACGACGCTCGCCTATCCCTGGGTTGTGAAACTCCTGCCGCGGGCGAAGTACATCTATTGGATCCGCGATCCGCGCGACAGCATCCTCGGTCAGCACGGCACGGATGACATTCGCACGTACGATGTTCCGCTCGATGCGATCGACGATCTCTACCGGCGCCGCGCCGCGTCGTGGAAATATCACTACGACGTCGTCCGGTCGACCCCCGAACCGGAACACTTCATTTCTGTCCGCTTCGAAGACTTCGTACTTCGCCAGGACGAGAGCCTCGAGGCCCTCTCCCCGTTCCTCGGGATCGACCTCGCGAAGGTTCCGGTTCGCCCGCAGGCGGTCGGACGCTACAAGCGCGCAAACGTCGATCTCAAGGTCGACGATCTCGTCCCACTCTGGGAAGGGATCGGCACGAAAGCCGGCGCGCCGAGCTGATATCGGATTCGCTCCGTCTTCGTTTCCGTTCCCGAGGAAGCGTATCGATGCTCACTCGCTTCGCGCGAGGCGAAGCGACGAAGATTCGGGAACGGGAACGAGTTCCTGCCCGAGCCGAAGCCTCTCCCATGCGCCTAAACGCGGGCGAATGGGCTTCGGTAACCAACCGTCCGGATTCCGGGTCGGACGATCTTCCGTACGAAGAGTTACGC
Organism: Planctomycetota bacterium; assembly: GCA_965223845.1. Classification (GTDB taxonomy): domain Bacteria; phylum Planctomycetota; class UBA8108; order UBA8108; family SXIK01; genus CBDCXR01. Next base: position 4,199,898 of record CBDCXR010000004.1, read on the forward strand.
TGAGGGTGCTCGCCGCCGCTGACGAGCAAATCTAAGGAGGTGATCCACGCCCTCCGAGGGGAATCGGAGCTCGGAAGCCGACGAAAGGTTCGCAGGTATGGAGATACGCAAGGCGACGCGGAAGGACACCGCTGCTATCTGCCGCGTGCACCGAGCGTCGATCACCAGGATCTGCAGCAGTCACTACGCTCCCGAACACATTGAGGTCTGGGCTGGGGCAAGACAGCCGCAAGACTACGAAAACGCTGTTGAGAACGCAGCGTTCTACGTTGCCGAGGAAGCGGGGGAAGTTGTGGGTCTTTCGTTTTTGGACCGTGACAGTGGGGAAGTTCACGCCGTCTACGTGCACCCGGACTTCGTCCGGCGGGGTGTCGGCACAGCACTCCTCGCCGCGCTTGAAGAAGAAGCGCGGCTCTGCGATCTTTCGACGATCACGTTGAACGCGACCTTGAACTCCGTTTCTTTCTACAAAGTTCGAGGATTCTCGTCACTCGGCGAGACAACAAACACCCTCCCAAGTGGCGTCGACGTTCCTTGCCTTCGTATGGAGAAGCGCTTGTAGGAGCTCCAAGTAGCTTCCTCTGCGCCTCGGACTTTGCGCAACTCTTCGTACAGAAGATCGTGGAGCGCCAATTCCCGGCGTCAATCGACGAGCACCGCCTCGGTCGCCTCGAGGATGGCGCTCCATCCGTTCCGAGTGGGATCGAGGAATTCCTTCCAGCGCTCATTGAGGTGGTGAACGATCGTCGCGACGCAGCCGTCACCGTCGGGCTCGATCGTCAGCGTGACTTTGTCGGGATCGGCCTCTTGCGCGGGATCCGGCTCGTCGCGGTTGTGAGCGATCCACGTGAATACGATCCTTCGCGGTCGGTCGAGCTCGAGGTATGTCCCTCGATGGCACATTTCGGATCCGTCCCGAAAGTCCGAATAGAGAAAGGTCCCGCCGACCTTCGCATCGATCGTGACCTCTCCGATCTCACCGGAGAGCCCCATCTTCTTCAGCGCTGCCGACTGCCAGACCCGGAGCTTGTCCGGGTCGAGCCACGCGTCGTAGACGCGTTCGGCCGGCACGCGGAAACGATACGTAACCCGCACTTCGATCTTCTCACCCACGGTCGATCCTCCCGTGCAAACGGACCTCACCTCGATTCGTCGTCCTGCTGAAGGAACTCGTCGAGGGCTTCGAGTCCCGACCGCCAGTAGGCCTCCTGCTTCGCAATCCAATCCTGCACTCGCCGCAGCGATCCCGGCTTGAACCGAATCACGTGTTCTCGGCCGCTCCTCCGTCGCGCGACGAGCCCCCCGCGCTCGAGCAACTTGATGTGCTTCGAGATCGCGTTCAGCGAAACATCAAACGGCGCGGCGAGCTCGGTGACCCGCGCCTCTCCACGAGCGAGACGGCGCAGGATCGCGCGTCGCTTGGGGTCGGCGAGTGCCACGAGAGCGTGATCGAGTCTGTCGGCCGGCGTGGGCCTCCGGGCGGGCGATGCCATTATTCAACCTTTCGGTTGAATTTTATCCAAAACGGCGCGGCCGTCAAGAATGAATGAGCTCGCGGGCGAGGTGATCTCGCCGCGCCCAAACGCCAGCTGACGCGCCCGGGTCCGTCGCGCGGCCGAACGCGACTCGAGCCTACTCGCCCGGCTGCGGCGGCGACGAGCCCCCGATCGCGTAGAGGTGTTTCCAGGTCCGGAGGTACAGCGTTCCACGCGAGACCGCCGGTGACGCGTAGATCGGATCCGCCATGTCGATCTTCGCCGTGACCTCGAGCTCGGGCGACGCGCGAACGACGGTCACGAGCCCGTCCTCGCTCGCGCAGTAAATGTGCCCGGACGCGTAGAGAAGAGACGCGCTGTAGTCACCGTCGAGTCGGATCTTGTTCTTGTACTCGCCCGACTCGGCGTCGAGCACGCTGAGGATCCCGGTATCGGAAACGCAGTAGAAGTGCCCCTCCAAATAGAGAGGCGAAGGAACGTACGACACGTAGTTCCGGCGGCGCCATTTGATGTGCGTTTCGGTGACGTCGCCCTTTCCGCGTGGATCAATCGCGAGAAACTCGCGGTCCGGGTATCCTCCGGTGACGAACACGTGCCGACTCCCGTCGTAGACAACGGACGCGACGCACTGCTCGGTCGGGCCCCAGCAAAACCAGTTTCGCTCACCGGTGCGCGGGTCGTACGAACAGACGGTCTTGCTGCCGGCGAGGATCATCTGCGGCGTGCCATCGATCTCGAAGAACGTCGGCGGACAATAGCTCCGCACCTTGTTCTCGCGCTCGATGCGCCATCGCTCGTCGCCATTCTTCCGCGAAAGAGCGACGATGAATGCCTTCTCGTGATCCTGGTCGCAGTTGACGATGACGAGATCCTCGAAGAGAACGGGCGTCCCGCAGAAGCCGTGCATCGAGTGAAACTCGCCAGGGACCTTCCGCCACTGGAGATCGCCGCGGAAATCGTACGCAGCGATGACGACGTTCGGCCGGTCGAAAAACGTCACGTAGACGAGCTCGCCGTCGGTCGCCGGAGTCGACGACGCGTGGCTGTTCTTGCGGTGCTTCTTTTCGAGACTCGAGCGGACGACCTCGCGGCGCCAAACTTCGGCGCCGGTCTTCGCGTCGAGGCGAAAGAGCATGCGCGACTCGTCGACGTTCGACGTGAGAAAGAGGGCGTCGTTCCACACAATTGGCGAGGAATGTCCGAAGCCCGGATCCGTCCAGCGCCACGTCACGTTCTCCGACGTCGACCAACGCGACGCGATCCCGGCTTCCCGACTGACTCCGACCCCCGACGTGCCACGCCACTGAGGCCAGTTCTCGGCGATCGGTTCGGCGGCTCGGATCGGATCCGAGGTCCCGAGTGAACTCAAGAAAAACGCGACGATGAAAGCGCAGCGACTGATGGAGCGCACGGTGTTCTCCGTCGAGAGGAAGTGAATGCCCGAGCGAAGCGCGCATTGTCGCCCACGGAGCCGCGCGCCGTCCAATCCGCTCCGCCCGCGGCTCACGCGCCGAGATCGAGAAGGGCCTGATTGCTCGCCGTTTCCCGGAGGATCTCGGTGACGAGCTGCATCGCTCGCGGCGGCGTTTCCTCGCCGATCACTCGGCGAAGGTACCCAGCGACGGCTCGCGAGCGTTCGTCGAGAAGCAGCTCCTCTCGGCGCGTCCCCGACTCGCGAAGGTCGATTGCCGGCCAAATGCGACGGTCGGACAGCTCGCGCGAGAGGACGATCTCGAGATTCCCCGTCCCCTTGAACTCGCTGAAGATCACGTCGTCCATCCGGCTTCCGGTCTCGACGAGTCCGGTCGCGAGAATCGTCAGCGAACCGCCGCCCTCCGTCTCGCGCGCAGCGCCGAAGATCGATTTCGGCTCGCTGAGCGCTTTGATGTCGAGTCCCCCACTCAGTGATCGACCACTCGAGCGAGTCTCCTGATTGAACGCGCGACCGAGACGCGTGATCGAGTCGAGGAGGATGAGCACGTCGCGGCCAACCTCGACGAGCCGCTTCGCGCGTTCGATCACGAACCGCGCCGCCCGCGTGTGATCCTCGGCGCGGCGGTCGTTGCTGCTCGCGATCACCTCGCCGGGAACGTTTCGCCGCATGTCGGTGACTTCCTCGGGTCGTTCGTCGACGAGAAGAAGCAGGATCTCGAGCTCGGGATGGTTCTCGGCCGCGCCGTGCGCGAACTCCTGGAGGAGGACGGTCTTGCCGCATCTCGGAGGCGCGACGATGAGACCGCGCTGCCCGAAACCGACCGGCGTGAGGAGATCGATGACACGCATCGAGAGCGGACCGCCCGGAGTCTCGAAGCGCATCGGTCGATGCGGATCGATCGCGGTGAGCTCGCGAAAGTCCTCGCACGCGGCTCGTTCCGCAGGAGGAAGGCCGTCCACGCGAACGATCGCCGTCGCCGTCACCGCGCCGGAACGGCTCGAGGTCTCGAGGGTCTCACCGCCGCGCAGCCCGAGATCGCGACACGCGTTCGGGTCGACGCGAATGTCCCGATCCTCGGGTCGGCTCCGGAGATCGCTCGCGCGAAGGAATCCGCCGCCCTTTCCGACTCGCTCGAACACACCCCGCCGGAGGCCGTCTTCCCCCGCACTCACCACCGCGACGCTCCCGCGGCGGTCACTCCGGCTCCCGGAACGAGAAATTCCGGCTCTTCGCGAAGAACGCGCGCGGGTTGTCGTAAACCATTTCGCGGATGAACGCCTCGGTCGCCCCGCGTCGCCGGAGAGCCATGATGAAATCCGGCACCGCCGACGGCTTGGACGGACCCCAGTCGCCGGCCGAATTCACGAGGAGACGATCCGTACCGTACTGCTCGACGATGTCACACGCGCGATCGGGAGTGCATTTCGTTACGGGATAGAGCGTCATCCCCGCCCAGTATCCCGCGTCGAGTGCTGCGCGCACGGTATGCTCTTCGACATGGTCGATCAGAACGCGCGTTCGATCGAGGGAGCTAAAATCGGCGAGCATGTCGATGATCATACGCGTCCCGAGGTACTTGTCCTCGAGGTGCGGTGTGTGGATCAAAATCGGTTGGTCGTACTTCAGCGCGAGCTCGACGTGCTCCATGAATACGACGGATTCGTTGCGCGTGTTCTTGTTGAGACCGATTTCGCCGATTCCGAGGACACCCGGCTGGTCGAGAAACTCGGGGATCATCTTCATGACCTCGCGAGACAGCTCGACGTTCTCGGCCTCCTTCGCGTTGATGCACATCCACGAGTAGTGCTGGATGCCGTACTGCGCCGCGCGCTTCGGCTCGACCTCGGTGAGCTGGCGAAAGTAATCGCGGAAGCCGTCGGCGCTGCCGCGGTCGAAGCCGGCCCAAAACGCGGGCTCGCTCACCGCGACGCAGCCCATGCGGGCGAGCGTCTCGTAGTCGTCGGTGATGCGAGACACCATGTGGATGTGGGGATCGATGTAGTACATTGTCCTCTCGCCGCCGCGCGGGCGCGCGCGGGACGTTTGCGTCCGTGGCGCGCTGCGCGGGAGTCGTTCGAGATCGTTTAGTCGAGGATCTTGCGCCAGCTCTCGTCGTACGGCCGGGAAAAGAGAAGCTGGATCTTTTCGGCCCGATCCGGCCCCCCGGTCAGGAGAAGATCGAGAGCGGCCTTCAGGTTCGCCATGCGGGAATCGGATCCGATGTCCCCGTCGCCGCGTTCGACACGGTCGAGAGCCGCGCCCACCTCCAGGATCTTCGCGCGTAGGGTGAGGAATTCCTCGTCGAGGATGCGGTCCGCGTCTCGCGGGTTCATGTCACCATCTCTTCCTGGATTCTCGAGTTCGGTAGATCGACCCACCGTCGCTGCGCGGCGGGAACCGCCGAGGCCAAACCGAGATTCTAACCGGCCTGGTGGGGCGGCTTCTACTCCGGCGGAAAGATCGCGGGGACCCGAATCCGCGCGGTCGCGGCCCCGGTAGAATATCGTTGGAATCCACGGGGAGGACCGATCCGTCGCTCACTCGGGGAAGATTGGGGATGCCGACTGTGGAGCCCCCGGGCGAAGAATTCGATCCCGAGCTCAGACGACCGCTCGGAGAAATCGCTCGTCCCCTGCGTCGCTTGCGGTGGGGCGCAGTGATCTGTGCGATCGACCTGTCGGTCGACCGCTTCGACCTCCTCCACGACGCGGTCGGCGTCATCCTGATTGCGAGCGCGGTATTCCCCCTCGCCGCTTTCGCTGACACCCCACGCTACAAGATCCCGATGCGAGCCGTCGCCGCGGTCTGCGTGTTGTCATTTCTCGAAAGCTTGTATCCGTCGGCAACGTCTGCTCGTCCCGGCGCGGGCACCTTCGCGCTGCTCGTCGCCGTCGCCGAGGTCGCTGCCGCTCTCGCTTTCCTACGTGCGATGCGCCTACTCGCGGGCTGGCACGGCGAAACCGAAGCGGCGCAAAGTTGGGAAAAAACGGGGCGGCTCGCGTTCTGGATCTACGCCGTGTTGCCGCTCGCAGCTCTCGCGCTCGCGCTCCTCACGCAGAGCTCGCCGCCGCCGGGCCTCATCGTTTTTGCACCGCTCCTCGTTCTCGTCGCGCTGGCCCCGGCCGTCCACTTCCTACTGTCGGTCTCCCGAATGATCGAGGCGGCGGATGAGAGGCCGCCGGAGGAACCACGTCCCGATAAACTCGATGATGCGAGTTCGTCGGCGCGCTGAGGGGCTGTGCACTCGGAGCCGAGCGTCGAGCCGGCGAGCGCGCTGCGCGAGATAAACGCAGCACGCCCAGTTCGCTGTCCTAACAAGCGTCGGGAGACGGAATGACGACTCCGAACCACGTCGAGGAAGCGTTCGATCCCGAACTCACGGGTCCGCTCGCGGACGCGATTCACCCCTCCTTCGCCTGGTTTGCGGCGCGTTTGTGTGCGCGATCGACATCCCCAACGAGCGTGTCGATATCTGGCACGACACTGTCGGGATCGGATTCATCGCGAGCGGCGTAGTCCCGCTCATCCAGATGGCGTCGACTCCGCGCTACACGATCCTGCTGAAGCTCGTCGTCGCGGTTTGCATCTTCTCGTTTCTCGACGCGGTCCGAGTGACCCTCGGGGTGGAGTTTCCTCGACCGTTCCACGCGGTTCCGCTCTTCGTTCTCGTGGCGGAACTGGCTGCCGCACTCGCGTTCATCCGCTCGATGCGTCTGCTCACCGCTTGGCACGCGCAAACGATGGCCGAGAGAAGCTGGAGGACGACCGAGTGGCTCTACCTCCCGGTGTATGCGGTTCCCGGCGTGGTCGCAGTCGTATTCGCAGTGTCGACCTGGCCCGCAAGGGAACCGCTGGCGCTAGTTCATTATCTCGCCGCGATTCCGATCCTCATTCCGGTCGCTTTGGCTCCCGCGATTCACTTTTGGCTGTCGGTCGCGCGCACGATCGAGGCGGCTCGAGGGGCCCCGGCCGACGACTCGGCCTCGGAGCCGCCCAGAGAGTCGGGACCGTCGGCTAACTAACCGCGACTCCGCCGTCACCCCCGGCGAATCGACGCCCTGCCGGCGCGGGCGGGATCTCCGAACCCGGCGTGACCGGGATTATTTGTCTAGATTTTTTCTTAGACATAATGCCGCCGGACCGGTACGCTCCCGGAGTCGTCGCTGGAGCTCCCCCTCCCGAGGCCCCGCAGCGTCATGGCAGAAGATCACGTTCAACCGGATACCCGACTCGTCTCCGTCGGCCGAGCGGCCGCACTCTCCGGAATCTCCCCCGACACTCTGCGCGTGTGGGAACGACGCTACGGGCGCCCGGTCCCCGTGCGACTCCCCTCGGGTCACCGCCGCTACACCGAAGATCAAGTCCGCTGGCTTCGTGTGGTCGCCGAGGCGATCGCCGCCGGTCACCGCGCGTCGAAAGTGGTCCCCGAAAGCGAAGAGAGTCTTCGCTCGATGCTGATCTCGGCCTCACGGGCCGCTCCCGCGCTCCGGGACGACATCGCGCAGATTCTCACCGCGACCGTAGCGGGCGACATCGACGGTGCGGCAGCGGTTCTTTCATCTTGGTGGGCCGATCGTCCACCCGAGGACGTCGTGGTCGACGGAATCGCTCCGCTCCTTACGGCCGTGGGAAAGGCGTGGTGCGAAGGATCTCTCGGGATCCGTCACGAGCACACCATCTCGTCGCTCGTCGAACGGTCGCTCGCATCTGCGATCGTGGCGATCGACGTCCCGCGCGACGCGCCTCGCGTTGTGGCCGCAACACTCAGTGGAGAGCGACACGGACTCGGCCTTCTCGTCGTCTCGTACCTGTACTCCCTCCACGGCGTGAACGTGAAGCATCTGGGCGTCGACGTGCCCGAGGATGAACTCATCGCAGCAGCCCGCGAAATCGGTGCGACGGGCGTCGCGGTGAGCATCTCGCCCGCAAACGGCGGTTCCCGCATGGATCGCCGCGTCAACTCCCTCCGGCGCGGACTACCCGCGTCCACCGCGCTGATCGTCGGCGGTGCGGGCGCTCGCCGCGTTTGCCGGGGTCCGCAGGGAATTCACTATTTCGCCGAGCTGCGCCACTTCGTGGAAGCGCTGCAGTCTGGCGGTGTACCACCGAAGACAGGAGAAGCCGCGTGATTCGCGCCGTCCGTTCGCAAGCCCGACTTGCCTCTTCCGCGCTCCGTTCCGCTCGTGCGATGGCCGCCGCCGTCGCCACCGTTCTCGTCAGCGCGGCCGTCGCGCCGGCGAACGAAGCCGTATCGCCACAACACGACTGGCCGCAGTGGCGCGGGCCGACGCGAGACGCCGTCGTCGAGCCCGCTCGACCATGGCCCGAGACGCTCGAGCTCGAGTCTCTCTGGAGCGTCGACGAGCTCGGACCGAGCTACAGCGGTCCGGTCGTCCGCGGCGATCTCGTCTACACGACGGAAACGCAGGACGCGACGTACGAGACCGTTCGCGCCGTTTCTCGCCGCACGGGTGACGAACGTTGGCGCGTTACTTGGAAGGGCGCGTTAAAAGTCCCGTTCTTCGCCCGCTCGAACGGATCGTGGATTCGATCGACACCCACCGTCGACGAAAACACCGTGTACGTGGGAGGAATCCGCGACGTGCTCGTCGCACTCGACGCCGAGACCGGCGACGAGCGCTGGCGCGTAGATTTCGTCGAGGAGAACAAGTCGCCGCTCCCTGCGTTCGGATTCGTTTGCTCTCCGCTCGTCACCGATCGCTACGTCTACGTGCAGGCCGGCGGCGCGTTCGTGAAGCTCGACAAAAGAACGGGCGAGAAGATCTGGACCACGCTCGCTGACGGCGGCGGCATGTATGGGAGCGCCTTTTCGTCGCCCGTCCTGGCGACAATCGCGGGCGAGCGTCAGGTTCTCGTCCAAACGAGAACGAAGCTCGCGGGCATCGACACCGGCAGCGGGCGCGAGCTCTGGAGCCGGGAGATTCCGGCTTTTCGGGGAATGAACATCCTAACGCCGACCGTGGTCGGGGATCGGCTCTTCACGTCGACCTACGGCGGCGGTTCCGTGGCTCTCGAAGTTTCTCGCGATCCGCCGAGCGCGGCCGGGACGAAGCAAACGGGCGACTTTCGCGTATCCGAGGTGTGGAAGAATCCCGTTCAGGGCTACATGTCCTCTCCGGTCGTTATCGGCGGTCGCGTTTATCTACATCTCCGCAATCAACGAATGACGTGCTTCGATCTCGCGAGCGGGGATCGCAAGTGGACCAGCACCGAACGATTCGGCAAGTATATGAGTCTCGTCGCGGCCGGAGATCGCATCCTCGCGCTCGATCAGGAAGGGAAGCTGTTCCTGATTCGCGCGCGGGACGATCGCCTCGAAATCCTGGATTCCGAATCGGTGAGTGATAGCTCGACCTGGGCGCATCTGGCCGTCGCCGGCGACTCTCTCTTCATCCGATCGGAAAATGAGCTTCTCGCGTTCCGCTGGACGCCCAGCTCCGCCGGTGAACGGTCGAGTCGATCGGCGACTCCAGCGGCGGATGATCCGGGCGGCGAAGAGGCGGCGGACTAGATTGCGCAGGCGGCGCGACTCGTCGGTTCTTCGTTCGCGCGGCCCTTCCCGAGATCGTGTGCCGGCGGGGGGAAGCAAGAGAAGATGAAGATGAAGATGAAGATGAAGTTTGCCGGGAACGGGAACGGAATTGTCGGGAGCGAGCTCCACGGATTGAGCGACGCACGGATGCGAACTCACACGCTCAAGCGAGTCGCCGAGATTCCCCACCCGCGTGATCGAGTGTTCGAATTCTTCGCCGACGCGCGCAATCTCGAACAGATCACGCCGCCGTGGCTCAAGTTTCGTCTGCGCGAGCGAGGCCCGATCCGCCTCGCCGTCGGGACGAAGATCGAGTACCGACTCCGCGTCCACGGAATTCCGCTCGGCTGGATCTCCGAGATCACCGAGTGGAACCCACCTCACGGCTTCGTCGACACGCAGATCAAGGGGCCGTACCGCGAGTGGGTGCACGCGCATCGCTTCGAGGAGACGGGCGCCGGCACGAGAATGATCGACGAGGTCGAGTACGCGGTACCGTTCGGCGAGTGGGTCCACCGTCTGCTCGTCCGCCGGGACCTCGAGCGTATCTTCGACTTTCGTACCGAGGCGCTTCGTGAGGTTTTTCCGGGAGCGGTCGCCGTTCCGATCGAGTAGTCCCGGCCGTTCGCGCCGGAACGACCGTTAGGGTCTCCGCAGAAAGCTCCTTCGTCTCTAGCTGACCTCCCTGCCGCCGACGGAGAGCCACGAAAATCGCTGAGACATACCGTCCGCAGCGCCTAAGATGCTGGTTCAGCTCGGGCGGACTTCCTCGACGGAAGGCGCTGGATGACGTCCGGCCGCAGGCCCGAGCGTCCGCGAGGCCCCCACCGGAGATGGATATGTCGCCGTTTACCCTCACTCCGCGCCGGCTTACCTTCCTCGTCGCTCTCGTCTCCGTCCTCGGCGTCTCCGCGCCGGGAGTGGCGACGGTCACCGATCCCGCGTGGATCAATCTGACGCCTGATCTCAGCGACGGCCCGGTCCAGGTTTCGATCCATTCGGACGGATCCGGCATCCAAGGCTGGTCCTTCGGGATCTGTTTCGATCCGAACGCGGCCGAGCTCGTCCGTGCGGAGCCGACGATCGAGCTGCGCACGGTGCGTTCGGGGAATCCGCCCGCATACATGGTGAACGAAGTCGGAACGACACTCGGACGATCGGGCTACATTCAGGCCGTCGTCCTCGACTTTGGGGAGCCCGTGAGTCTTCCGGCGGCGGAGAACGGCGGTTTCCCGATTCTCGACCTCGAGTTCAACGCGACCGACGACGCCGAGCTCTCGATCTGCTCGGGCCTCCGCGGCACGGGGGAAGCGGTTCAAGTGGTCACGTCGATCGACGGGGCTTCCTACACTCCGGCTTTCCGCCCGTCGACCACCGTGATTCCAAAACCGGAGGCGTGGTTTGGAATCACCCCAGAAGTGAGCAACGGGTCGGTCACCGTGTTCATCAACTCGCGCACGGAAAGCGTTCAAGGTTGGTCGTTCACGTTGTGTCACGATCCCGAGAAGGCGATCATCAAGCGATTCGGCCCGACGCGTGAGCTTTGGACGCAGAACGGCGGTAACTCGCCGGACTTTTACTGGAGCGAGGAAGCCGACAACGAAACCGGAGCGGGCATCATCCAGGCGGCGGTCCCGACCTTCGGTGATATCGATTCCGTTCCGACGCACGTCGAGGGCGGCTTTCCCTGTCTCCTCGTCGAGTACGAGGTGCTCGAGGAAACGACGGTTACATTCTGTCCCGGAGTCGAGGGTACCGGCCGCCCCGTCGAGCTCGTTGCGACGATCGCGGGTTTCAGCGCTCGCCTTCCCATGCAGCAGGCGCGGACAACGCTCATCGTCGATCCCTACGCCGACACGCTCGCGTTCCGAGCGGAGCCCGAGCTGAGCGACGAGGTCGTCACTCTGAAGCTCTACAGCGAGGAAGCGCCGGTCGAAGCGTGGTCGGTCGCGTTTTGCCATACGCGGGCGAATGCCGACTTACTCGAGGTGCAGACATCGCCCGAGCTCGGCACCATCGACCGCGGCGAGCCGCCCCGGTTCATCAAGAACGAGATCGTAACCGTCGAGCCGTTTGAAGCCGTTCGCCATACGGTGATTCTCGGGACTGAACTCCACCCCCGCGAGCTCGGTCCATTCCCGGACGGCCTCGCGCTCGTCGACCTCCGTTATGACGTCCACGCCGACGACTCGCTCAAGTTCTGCGATCACGTCGGTAGCGTAACGTTCGAGAATTCGGTGACGATCGACAGCGTCGACTACAAGCCGCGTACGCGTACGGGCGCCCGACTCGTGACGGGTGGCCTGACGGCTCGCTTCATCCGCGGCGACGCCGACCTGAGCGGGCGCGTGAACATCGCCGACCCGGTGATGATCCTCGTCTATCTCTTCAGCGACGGGCCGGCGCCGGCCTGCATGGACGCGGCGGACGGCAACGATGTCGCGCGGGTCGATATCGCCGACGCGATTTATCTTCTCAATTACCTCTTCGTCAACGGACCGCCACCTCCGCCGCCGTTCCCGAACGCGGGGCGGGATTTGAGCCCGGAGACGGCGCTTGGGTGTGATCGCGGACTCTAGGGCACATTGACTCCTCGGAGAAAGAGAGTTCACACGAAGGGCGCGAAGAGTTCGAAGGGAGACGAAGCGAGAGAGGCAGAGAGGCAGAGAGGCAGAGAGGCAGAGAAGAGGTTCGACCACGAAGGACACGAAGGGAGAGGGGAGAGAGAGATGAGGAAACAGTGGGGAAGAGGGGAGAGAGAAGAGAGAAGAGGGGGGAGGGGAGAGAGAGACGGAGAAGAGGGCGTGGAGAGTCGACCGTGATGGAAGACGAAGAGGAGGGGAGAGTCGGATTAGAGGTGCGGCGACTCGAGCTGTGAGAGCGACTGACGCGTTTCGCCGTCCACCGTGGATCACAGAGCGCGAAGCTAGAGCGACCGGTGGGACGAGTTGGGTAGAAAACAATCTCCATCGCGGGGTGAGCGCGCGGGGGCGAGGCCGGGCCGGACTCTAGCCTTACGGTTCAGTCCGTTTCTCCTCGTTTGCGCGCTCGGGGCGGTCGGCGCTGAGGAAGGGCGCGCCGAGGACGTTCTGAGTGTCGGGTCTTCGATCGTCCGCGCGTTTGAATTCGAAGCGCCAGAACGGGTGCCGACGAAGTCCGGCGCGTATCGCATCGCGATCGCAGGTCTCACCTCGTACGGCGCTCCCGGCGAACCGATTCTTCCGCGCCGCACGGTTCGCCTGCTTCTTCCGGCGGGCCATCGCCTTCTCGAAGTCTCCGTCGAAACGCCCGCACCGATCGAGGTGTTTCGCGAAACCGTAGTCGAAGCGGGCCGCGCCGAGCATTCGCCGATCGACGACGACGCGCCGGATCCGGTGACCGCCGACGCGTCGATCTACTCGTCGCACGAGACGTACCCGGCGACGTCGTGGCGGCACCTCGGCACGGGGCGAAAGCACGGACGCGACATCGTGCTCGTCGAAGTTTGTCCCATCCGCTACATCCCGGCGGACGAAACGATCGCGTACCTCCCGTGGGCTCGCGTTCGCGTGACGTCCGTACCGGATCCCGCTCGAACCACACACACGATCTCTACTGCGATCGCTTCGTTCGATCGATACTCGCTCGCTCGACTTGCGGACAACGCACCTTTGCTCGAGGAATCGACACGCATCGATTCCTCGCTCGCTACGCGGAAGACAACGCGAAAGGGCGTGCCGGCTTCACCCGGGTACGTCATCGTCACGAGCGAATCTCTCGCCCCAGCGTTCGAGCCCCTCGCCGATTGGAGGCGAAAGAGCGGCCTTACGGCGCGCGTCGTCACGACGGAGTGGATCGCCGAAAACTACGACGGCACCCGTCCGAGCGGCGGCGAAGATCTCGCGACAAAGATCCGTGCGTTCATCGCCGATGAGTACGCGCGCGGACTCCGCTACGTTCTCCTCGGCGGGGATGCGGACGGCGACGTCGACTGCGAGGAGTGCGAAGCGCCGATCGTCCCCGCCCGTCTCCTCCGCTCCCAGGCACTCTTTGCCGACGCGATTCCGTCCGATCTCTACTACGGCTGTCTCGACGGGTCTTTCGACAGTGACGCCGATGGAATCTACGGCGAGCCGAATGACGGCGAGAACGGCGAAGACGTCGACTTTCTCTTCGAAGTTCACGTCGGGCGCGCGCCGGTCGACTCCGTCGAGGAGGCGGAGCGCTTCGTCGAGAAGACCGTCGCCTACGATTCGGTGGACGGCGCCCACCTCCCCCGCGTTCTCCTCGTCGGCGAATACCTCGGTTTCGGGCGCCAGTACGATTTCGGCGCGAATCTGAACGATCAGATTCAACTGGGAACGACGATCTTCTTTCCGTCGACCGGCTTCGAGGACTCCGTTCACGCGGACTTCTTTCGAGTGGAGACGCTGAGCGATCGCGATGCCGTCGGGGGTCGTTGGGATCCCGAGGATCTCGTCGAGCGTCTCGAACGCGGCGTCCACATCGTCAATCACGTCGGACACGCCGACATCTCGAGCGTCATGAAGCTCACGAATCGTGAAATCGACGCGCTCGCCGATGGACCACCGTTCGTCGCTTACAGTCAGAGCTGCTACGCCGGTGCATTCGACAACAAGCGAACGCACGGCGGTTACGGCACGGACAGCGTCGTCGAGCACTTTCTCACCGGACCGTCGGGCGCGGTCGCGTTCATCGCCAACTCCCGCCGCGGCTGGGCGAGCACACTCACGGCCGACGGTCCGTCGCAGCGATTCAATCGACGGTTTTGGAACGCGGTCCTCCGCGACTCCGAATTCGGCTGGGGCGCGGCGAACGACCGATCGAAGGAGGAGAGCGTCGGCGACATCCTTGTGAACGAGCGGGCTAGGTGGTGCGCGTACGAGCTCAATACGCTCGGCGATCCGGCACTACGCATCCGACTGGCGAGTCGACGTGGAACGCTAGTCTGGGATCGCCCGACGTACACGGTGCGAACGGGAGCAGCGACGCCCGCGAACGTGACGCTGATCGACGCCGACCTCGACACCGATCCCTCGGCCGCCGACCGCGCGTCGGTCGAGATCACCGCTGAGTCCGGCGCACGGCGCACGGTGGAGCTCGTCGAGAGTGGCCCATCGTCGGGAGTGTTTTCCGCGACGGTCGAGCTCCGCATCGCGGGCGAAAACGCACCGGCCGACACGCTCGAAATCAGCCCGCCCGAATCTCTCGGAGCGAGATACGACGACGCCGACGGAGGCGATGGCGCTCCGAGAACGACTCGAGCGACTGCCGACGCTGTCCGTCCGCTCGCGATCGCCGATCCCTGTCCGCCGTCCGGATCCATCGGAGTTCCGTATCGTGCCGCGATCGATGTCCGCGGCGGAGTTCCGCCCTATCGTTTCGAAACTCAAGGCGGATACGTCGAGGCATCGGGACCGCCCAACTTCGAAGGAATCGGCGGTCCGCGCGGCTGGAAGGAAGACGACGGCGTTTTCAGCTACGCGCTCCCTTTCAACTTTCCGTTTTACGGCGAAGACGAAGAGGTCGTCTTCGTCAGCACGAACGGATTTCTCCAGTTCGAGGAGAACGGCGGGCGCGACTTCGCCAATTCGGAGGAAGCGCTCATCGCGTCCCGGCGCATCGCCCCACTCTGGCTCGACATCGACACGCGAGGCGGCGACATTTACATCAACGAGAAGGTCGACTCGGTGACGATCCGCTGGGCCGGAGACGGCTATCACACCGGCGTCGCCACGAACTTCGAAGTCGAGCTGTTTCGCGACGGGCAGATTCGATTCGGCTACGGCCGTTTCGGAGCCGGGAACGGAGAGCTGCTCATCGCACCGACGATCGGAATCTCGGCGGGAGACGGCATCCGTTTCGTCATCTCGGAGCTGAGCGGAAGAAACCTTCTCAGCGAAGCGCCGTCGCCGGTGTTCGTGAACACCCGCCTCCCGAACGGTCTCACGATCGATCCGGCGACCGGCGCCATCGCCGGAATCCCGCAGGAGGTCTACGACGGATCGGTTTCCCTTCTCGCGCGCGACAGCCGAGGAACGAAGACCGCAAAGATCTGTCGCCTCGAGATCGCTCCGGACGGCGTCGAGATGACGTCTCCCGACGACGGAACGAAGTGGCTCCGCGGCAGTCAACAAACCATCCGCTGGCGCTTCTCCGGGAACATCGGATCGACGGCGCGCATCGATCTCGCGACGGATCCCGGTGGAACCGACTTCTCCCGGGTCGTCGCGACCGGCGTCCCGTTCGCCGATCTCGAGCTTCCGTGGACGCTCCCGCTGGTCAGCAGCCCGACCGCGCGCCTTCGCATCCGGAGCGAAGATCGTCCCGAATTCTTCACCGTGAGCCCGACGTTCGCGATCGTCGAGCCGAGCCTCGCCTTGCTCGAACCGGCGAGCGGAGAACGCTGGACCATCGGAGAAGAAGTGCTCGTTCGCTGGGAGTCTTTCGGCGACACGGGGAGTGAAGTTCGCGTCTCGTACAATACGAGCGGCGGGACGAGCAGCTTTCCGCTCGAGCTCGACCCGGCCGCGCCGAATACGGGAACGCTCCGCGTCACCGTTCCGGACACTCCGGGGGAGACGTGCCGGCTCGAGATCCGAAGCGTTCAGCTTCCGGCGATGCGCGCGGTGAGCGACGTCTTCGCGATTCGTCCGCCTTCACTCGAAGTGCTCAGCCCCAACGGCGGGGAGTGCCTGCGCGCGGGCGACATCGTCCTCGTCACGTGGAGTCAGAGCGGCGAGACGGGCGACGACGTCGTGATCGAATACAACACAGACGGCGACGCCACCAGGTTTCCGCTCTCCTTGTCCGGCGGCCCGATCGCGAACTCGGGCAGCTTCGCTTGGGAGGTACCGGCGGACGTCTTCGACGCGGGCCGAATTCGCGTGCGATCTCTCATCGAGCCGGAAATTTTCGACGTCTCGGACGCTCCGTTCCGAACGGATCGACGCTGCGAGATTCGCGCGCTCGTTTGGGTGCCGTACATCCCGCGCACGGACGAGCAGGTGACGGAGCTCATTCAGGCGGCGCTTCTTTACGAGCCCGATCTCGACGTTCAGTTCTCGACTCAGACGACGCCCGAGGCGCTCCGCGCCGAGCTCGCGGGAAAGGACGCCTTCCTCGTTCCCCTGCAGAAGGGGGCGAGCGAATCGATCTACCAGACGCTCGGACGCGATCTCTCGCCAGTTCTTCGAAGCTTCATGACGGCGGGTGGCGCCGTCGTCATTTGTGGCCAGCGATTTCACTCGCAGCGTTTCCTTCAGGCGACGGGCTTCATGAGTGCGACGCGCATCGGCGCGGGAGCCGAGCTCTGCGAGGTGGTCGCGCCGCTCCACCCGGTCGTCCTCGGCGTGCGGCCGAACTTCGCCGGTCCGATCAGCACGGCGTGGTTCGAAGTCGACGGCGCCGGCGTGATCGAGCTTGCGCGCTCGCGGCGCGGAACGGTCGCCGCGGCTCGTTCGATCGGATTCGGGCAGATCACGATGCTCGGGTTCGACTATTACAACTTCAACGAGAGCACGGCTCGCATTCTCGGGAACGCGATTCGGCTTCCGCTCCCTCGCGATGGTCTCCGCATTATCGAGCCGGCGCCGGGTCAGACCTTCCTCCAGGGAGACCGCGTTCCGATTCGCTGGGTCGGGCTCGGTCGGGGCGGCGGCGAGGTGCGCATCGCGTACAGCACGACGGGAACGGAGGACGTGTTTCCGCACGAGATCGCGATCGCCGCGCCGGAAGACGACGGACTCGGGAGCGTATTCTGGCCGGCCCCGCCCCCGCCCTTCGGCAGCTCGTTCACGCGTGCCTTCCTTCAAATCCGGCCGATCGCCGCGCCCGAGCTCGCCGCCGAGTTCGAGGAGCCCTTGTTCGTCGCCCTTCCGCTCTCCATCGAAACGGAGTCGCTGCCGGAAGCTTCGGTCGGGAGTCCTTACCTCGCGCCGATCGTCGTTCGCGGCGGCATCCCGCCGTACTCGTTTACGCACTCGGATTTTCCCTCCGGTCTCGTCGCGCGGAGTAGCGGGGACACGGACTTCGAGATCGTCGGCGTGCCGCAGTCCGCCTGCGCGGGTTGCGAAGTCACAATCGGAGTCGAAGATTCAACCGGTCTCGTCACGCAGCGCAGTTTCCCCCTCCCCGTCGTCGTGAGCCGGATCGAAATCGAGCGGCCGCGCCGGGACGAGATCATCCTCGCAGGAAGTCAGTACCGCGTTCAGTGGTCGGCGACGGGAGACGTCGGTACAACGGCGCGGATTACTTACAACGACGATGGCGACCCGAACGAGTTCCCGTTCGAGGCGGTGGCGTCAGTGCCGATCGCGGACGGTGGATTCACGTGGCGGGTCCCCCCGATCAACGGCACGCCGCGCATTCGCGTTCAATCGAATGAGCGCGAATCCATCCTCGATACGAGCGACCGTTTCCTCATCACGGGACCGACCATCCGCCTCGATGTTCCGAACGGCGGCGAGTGCTGGACGCCCGGACGACAACGGACGATCCGGTGGTCGAGCGCCGGCATCGGCGACGCGCGCGTGCGCGTTCGCTACGGATTCGGACCCGAAACGGAGCTCCCTCACGTCATCGCCGACGACGAGGAGAACTCGGGTGAACTCTCGTGGATCGTGCCCGACGAGTTCGCGGATGATGTTCGCATCCTCGTCGAGGTCATCGATGACGAAGGACTCGCGGACGCGTCGGACGGTCCGTTTCGCATCGGGGATGACTGCAGCAGGGACGTCGTCGTGTGGAGTCCTTGTCCGGGCGCGGAACGATCGATCGAAACGATCGAGGAGGCGATTCGATCGCTCGACCCCGACGGTCGGCTCGACACGACCGGGACGCGCCGTCCCGATCGGCTGAGCGAGCTCCTCTTCAATCGCGATGCTCTCGTCATTCCGTTGAATGCGATCTGCAACACACTCGACTACGACGAGCTCGGGAGGGCGGCAAGGGCGGTGCTCGAGCCGTTCGTCGAGTCGGGCGGAGCGGTCGTCTTCACCGGTGTCACGACGCGCACATCGCGGCTGCTCGCCGGGCTCGGACTTCTCGAGCGACTACGCTTCGTCGCTTCACGCGCCGGCCTTCCGTGCGTGGTCGAGGCGCCGCTTCATCCGATCGTGCGGGGCGTACCCCTCGAGTTCGCGGGACCGCTGTCGACGTCCGCGTATCGCTACATCGAAAGCGAGCTCGTCCCGCTCGTCGCGAGTGGCGATGCCGCCGTCGTCGCTGCGCTCGATCGCGGACTCGGGCGCTGGGTGAGCCTCGGATTCACGTTCGACGCGACATCGACAGAAAGCTCGCGGGTCCTCTTCGATAGCCTCCGCGTCCGCGCCGTCGAGGACGGTCTTCGGATTTCATCTCCGCGGACGGGATCGGTGTACGTCGCTGGCGAAACCATTCCCGTCGAATGGGTGACGCGCGGCGAGAGAGCAGGTCCGGTGAGACTTCGCTATTCGACAGACGGATCGACCGAAGAGTTCCCGCACGAACTCACGTCTGTCGATCCGCCGGAGACGGTCTACGAGTGGGTCGCGCCGACTCCCCCCGACGGCGAACGATATCGAATCCGCATCGAGGCGCGCTGGGGCGACGAGGGTGGACTCCGTAGCGTCTCTCCCGAGTTCTTCATCGTCCGAGAGCCGCTCGAACTCCTCGTCAGCGATCTTCCCGATGGGTTCCTCGATGCTCCGTACCATGTGCCGCTCGGTGCGAGCGGAGGCGCGCCGCCGTACTCGTTCACGGTGTCGGAGCTTCCCGCCGGCCTCTTTCTCCTCGCCCCCGACGAAGGAGAAACCGAGGCGTTCCTCACCGGAACGCCGATCGAGACGAAAACTGGGCAGGAAGTCATCGTGACGCTTCGCGATGACCTCGGAACGACAATCGCGCGAGAGTTTCAGCTCGACGTCCTCCCGAGTCAGATGGAGATCCTCACGCCCGCAGGCGGCGAGTACCTGCTCGCCGGAGACCGACACCAGATCGAATGGATCGTGAACGGATACGTTGGCGACGCGCTCGACATCGAGCTCGAGTTCATCGACGATGGCGAATCGAACCGGTTGATGGTCGCCGAAAGCGTCGAGACGACGTCGAGCACCATCGAATGGACGGTGCCGGAGGTCGAGAGCGAGATCTGCCGGCTTCGCATCGTTTCCGATCGCGGACACCAGAGCGTTACACGGCGGACCTTCGCGATTTCGGGTCCCGGGATTACGTGTCTCGCACCGAACGGCGCCGAAGCCTACGAAAGCGAAACGGTCCGCACGATCCGCTGGCGCTCGCTCGGAAACCCGAGTGAGCGCGTCCGCATCGAGCTCAGTATGGGCGGCGATGCGTTCGACACGCTGATCTCGGAGGACGCTCCCGATACCGGCTCCTACGAGTGGCTCGTGCCCCGATCACCTTCCGAGTCCTCGCGCGTCCGCGTGACGTCGACGACCGACGGCAGTCTCCGAGACGTCTCCGACGCGCCGTTCGCCATTCGACTCCGTACGCCGATGCGCGCGCTCGTGTGGACGCCGTTTACGGATCTCAGTCGTCTCGAAGTTCGCGGCGCCATCGCCGCGATCACTGTGTATGAAAACGATCTCGCATGGGGACTCTCCACCGCGCGAACCCCCGAGCAGCTCGCGAGCGAGCTCGTCGGCAAGGAGAGTTTCGTCATGGTGCAGCAGGACCCTGCGACCGAGGTGAATTTCGCCGCGCTCGGGCGCGCGCTCGGCGAAGTCCTCGAGACCTTCGTCGTTCGCGGCGGGACGGTCGTCGTCCTCAAGCAGCGCGGCTCGGCGAATGACTTCCTTCCGGCGACCGGGCTCTTCCATCCCACGGAGATCGGATCCGAGTTCGATGTCCCGTGCGAAGTCGCGTGGGCCGACCATCCGGTGGCGAATCAGGTGGCGCCCAAGTTCACGCCGGGGACGGCGACGGCGTGGTACGACATCGCGGATCCCGATCACGAAGTCTACGTTACCGCTGACGGCGCGCCGGTCGTCACCGGTCGGCGAGTTGGCGATGGTCGCGTCGTCCTCGTGGGATTCGACTACCGCGACTACTCGTTCGATGCCGCGCGCGTCCTCGCAAATGCGGTGCGCATGGAGCCGTACGAGGCGCGTCCACGATTTGTCCGCGGGGACTACAACGCGGACGCACGGATCAACATCAACGACGCGTTCGGCATCCTCAACTACCTCTTCGGCAAAGGACCTCCCCCCACTTGCTTCGATGCGGCCGATGTGAACGACAGCGCGGAAGTCGGCGATCGCCAGTTCCCGGTCAACTTGAGCGATGCCGTGCACCTCCTCAACTGGCTCTTCGGCGACGGCAAGCCGCCGCCCGCGCCGAGTCCGATGGGTGTTCACGGAGTTTCGGTCTCGTGCGGGTTTGATCCTCAGTATCGGGACGATCTGAGTTGTGAGGCGTATTCGCCTTGTGAGTAGCGGGGCGAGGGTGGACGGGCGTTCGATTCCCCCCGCCTCCACCACTATAAAACCCTACACAATAACCACTTGCATCCCTGGCGGTGGTGATTCTGGAACCGACGGGAATTCGGGCGGAACGGAGCCGGAACGCTCCGGCACCGGCGGGGAACAAACCCCTCTCTCGCCGCCACTTACAGATGTGGCGAGCGGAACGAGGGCGGACGAATCCGGCACGAGAGGGGAACAAGCTGGAAGCGGATTTGGGCCCCCCGTGGGCCCCACTGACGAGCTCGACCCGATAGTCGAGGAGCTCTACCAGCGTTGGCCGACTCTTCCTCGGGAAGTCCGCGCCGGAATCGTCGGAATGCTTCGAGGGATTCTTGCCGCGAATCCCGACGGCGACGGAAGTGGACGAGCCGATTAGGTAGGTATGGAAACGACTGACGAGCACACTTCACCTCTCGTCTCGAGATACACCGACCCAGGCGAGAACTCCGCCAAGGAATGGCGCAGAGATTTTTGGCCGAACGAGGCCTCTGGGAAGGATTCGAAGAGAAGTTGAACGGTATCGCCGCCGGGAACATTCTGAGCGGCGACGACAAGATTCTCTTCCGCTTCATGGTGAACGACGCTCGCACCATGGTCGAAAATGGCTGCAACTTCGCCGCCGCACTCTCCCTTCTTTGTTTCACTGAAGCTTGCGGACGACTCTATCTTGAGAAGGTCGAAGGAGAGGAACCAGAGGGCGCAAAATACCAGAAGGGCTTTGCCGCCTTCCTTCGCGAGTGCGCCGGTTGCGACTGTTCCAAGCGATTCGCAAAGAAGTTCTACAGCGGTGTCCGGTGCAGCCTTGCGCACAGCTACTTCCTCCTTCGAGAGTCGCGCGGACTGTTGGTTTGCATTGGAGCGACAGGGGAACTCGAAGAAAACGGCTTCCGCTTGAACGGAGACACGTGGGAATTCGCTTGTATGCCGTATCTGAGACGTTTCGTCTCTGGACTCGAGAACTTGGATTCCATGGAACGCCGGACGCCCCGCCCGCGAACCTGGTGGTTAGCTCGTGCTTGTGGCTGGCTTGCACGCAAACTTCGATTCAGATAGCCTAATACAATGCCAGAATCGGAGTACCCCTCTCACCTTCCGAATGCGCCGCTCGCGGAGGCGATTTTTGAACTCCGCTGGGAGCTCGAGCCGAGGCCGCCCGGCATTCAACACGACCCGGGATTTCGACTGCTCCTGGGGCGATACTACGACCGGATAAGGGAGCGGTATCCCTTTGCTCAAGACTTGGCTGTGTCACAAGTCCCTGAGGACCTTGCCGCCTACGCTGTCCGTCACCAGTTTCGCGCCGGTAAGGAGGCATGGCCAGTTACGCAGCTCGGACCTGGTATTCTCACAGTTAACGAGACTCACGCGTACGAGTGGGACAAATTCCAACCACTACTACTCGAGTCCATATCGGCAACTTTTGAATCGTACCCGTCCGACATACGCAAGTTTACTCCTGCACACGCCGAGTTGCGGTATGTGAATGCTATACCTATTGAAGACGCTTCGGCTGTCATTCTTCTCGACTATCTGAGGGAGAAGCTTCACATTGACCTTTCGATTCAGGCTGACCTGTTTGAGAACCCCAACGCGTCCAAAGCGGCTGGAAGTCTCAATCTGAATCTTGGGTATGAGCTCGACCAACCGAAAGGAGTGGGCACTCTACTTTTTG
The DNA here is from genome assembly GCA_965223845.1 of Planctomycetota bacterium. GTDB lineage: Bacteria > Planctomycetota > UBA8108 > UBA8108 > SXIK01 > CBDCXR01. The sequence continues at coordinate 4,222,516 of CBDCXR010000004.1, forward strand.
CGACTGGGACAAGTGAGGGCAAGCCCGCGCTAATCTGGCAAATACAGGTCCGGTCGCTCAAAGAACACGCGCCAAAGTCCGCCGAGGAGTTCGAGCCGTGGCTCAGCGCCGCTCACGGACTTATCGAGAAGTGGTTCTTCACGCTCTGCGACGGCCCACTGTTAGAGTCCTTTCGACGGAAACCGGAATGAGCACCGACACCTTAGAACGAACCGTCGACTTCGAACAGAGAACTGCTTGGACCAGGACTGGACTGGTTGAACATGGCGGCAACCAGCGCCCTGATTATGAGATACCGCCAGCAGCACCCTTGCTTAGGCCCGGCAACCTGACGCGCCTCTTTATTGCGCTCACGGCGTTCACTTCTCCCACTCAGCTTGACGCGACGTCGGATATCTACCAGTCGCTGACGACACCGACTGTCATGCGTAGGCAGTCGAGTTCGGTGTCGATATCTCTGGCTGAAGCTCGCGCACTCGCACTCCGAGTGTTGGCGGAAGCTGACCAGAGGCTTGAGGAAGAACGAGCTCGCGAGTCGGCCTTCCTTCTTGGCCCGTGGGAAGACGACGGGGGGTAGACGAACAGAATGATTTACGAACAGGTAGGTCGGAAACCGATTCGCCAAGGAGATATTTTTCGTGCAGTTCCTCGAGTCGAGGTCTCGCTGTCGCAATTGGCCGTTCTCGAAGACACTCGCACGACCCGAACGACTTGGCAGGAACTACTTCGGCAGGATTCGTCGAGGCAGGGTGTCGTCGCGGTCCTCCCCATAAAACCCGTCACTGGGGTCGTTGTCACTCAGGACTGCGACGCAACGCGAGGTGAGTATATCTACCTGGCCGAAGTTACGAAACTGGAGACGGCCGCCAACCTCAAGAACCTACCGTCCAAGCCTGCCAAGTGGGTCAACCAGCTCCGTAGGATTTCCGATACGAATCCCCGCCTGTTTTATTTGCCAGAAGCTCCAGAGTTCGAGTTAGAGGACCGCTCGGCTGCTGACTTCCGTGTTCTTCTTCGCGTCTCAAGACTCGACCTTGAGGACATGCGAGACCGCCGCGTCGGACGTTTAAACGCCGTGGCCAGAGAGCACTTTCGGGAAGCTCTCGGACACTTCTTTCGCCGGTACGCTCTGAACGCTTGGTATCCGTTCACAAAGGAAGAGTTTCAAGCTTACGCGGCCGATTGCCCGGAGGAGGTCGAGGCATACCCGTGGCAAGAATAATTGAGTGAAGCACACGGCGGGCGCGTTCGCGCTGGTTGGGGGCGAGGCAGCTTTTTTCGAGCGTTTTATTTTTCGACAGTCGAGCCAAAGTCGCCGTTTGCGCTCTTGCGGATTTCTTGCTCCGGTTTTTTCTCGCGAAGAAAAAGAATGTTCGCAATAATGTCACTGCCCTTTCGGAAGAAGACGAAAGGCGAGAAGAGTGACGCAGTCGGGTAGTGAAGTTTTGGCCCGCGAGGTGGAGAGCCTCGCGGGCTTTTCTTTTGAGCCACTCCCAGGCAGTCGTAGGTCACCGAAATCGCTCGCGTACCGCGCAGCTGGTGCAAGAGACCGGAAGCGTGCTACGCTTCGCCCATGGCACTTAGTGAAACCGACCTCGAGAACATTCGCGCCGTGGTTCGAGACGAAGTTGAAGCTGTTCGGAAGGAATTGAGTCTCGAAATTCAGTCCGTTCGCGACGAACTTGCCGGACACCGGCGGACAATCACACGAAGATTCGACGCGCTTGAGATTCTTATCGCAAGGCACAGCGAGGAACTCGACGAGCTTCACAAAAAGTCCGCGTGACTGTCGCCGTATGGTCAAAATACTCGAACACCACCGATCGGAAGGACTTAAGGCTCCCGCAGACCGCTTGATTCTATCCTCACTCGTCGATCACGATCGCGGGATTGAGACTGCGATGTCGAGGAAGCGATGGACTGGAAAAAGCTCTTGGCGTACGCGACCGGCTCGGTTGACGAGGAGCTGCTGCTTCGGAACGAGTACCTGGTGACGGAGAACCGGATTCTCAGAGACCAAATCTCCGGGCGGCCGAAATTGACCGACGGCGAACGTCGCGCGCTCGCCGAAATCGGCAAGAGACTGGGCCGTCGTGCTCTCGAGGAGATCGCGACGATCGTCAAGCCCGACACGATTCTTGCGTGGCACCGGCGTCTGATCGCGAAGAAGTTCGACGGCTCGAAGAAACGACGGTCGCCAGGCCGTCCACCGATCGAGGCTGAGATCGAGAAGCTGATTGTCGATCTCGCCAAGGAGAATCGGAGCTGGGGCTACGACCGAATCGCCGGAACGCTCGCGAACCTCGGACACAACGTCAGCGACCAAACGGTCGGCAACGTTCTGAAGCTGCACGGCCTTCCGCCGGCGCCGACGCGCTCTAAGACGACGACGTGGAGCGAGTTCGTGCGGCCTCACATGGACGTCCTCACTGCGACTGACTTCTTCACCGCGGAGGTGTGGACGAAGGCCGGCCTCGTTACGTACTACGTGCTGTTTTTCGTCCGGTTGTCGACGCGTCGCGTTCACATCGCCGGCATGACTTTTGACCCTACGAGCTCTCAGTCCACGACACCCGAACGCCATTCTTCCGATACTCGGCGTACCTGACGCCCTCGGGTCGACCTCGCTGGTCGCGACCGAACTTGTCCGCGTCCGCTTTTGAGACCAATGCCGACCGAACAATCACTCCGACCTACGCCGTTGTATCTCGCTCTTCGCGGCCTCGAGGACGGATCGTGCCTCGATCCACTCAGGATCGATCGACAAAGCCCGCTCAGCATTCTCAGCCGATCGTTGGGGATCAAAAGAAAGTTGCATATTGGCGAGCATCGTCAGTATCTCTGCATTCGTAGAGATGTCAGCTGACCGCTCGTAGCAGAACGCTGCTTTCTCAAAAGCTCCCCTGGACTCCATGAGCATTCCAAGTTCGTTCCAAGCGTAAGAGAGACCTTCATCGACGGCTATTGCTTTACGGAGCGATTGCTCCGCGTCGTCGTACGCACCCAAGCAGCGAAGCACCCGCCCCTGGTAGACGAGAACCAGCGGATCCTCGGGCTTGAACGTCAGCGCTCGTTCAAGAAGATCTGCCGCTTCCGAATGGAATCCTTTGGAGCTGAGTTCAATCGCTTTCTTCGCCAGCCGCCCCTGTGGTGTCTCACTAAATCTCATCTAACCATATCGTGTTAGTGTAATTAATATTCCAAATCCCGTATGGTCAAAATACTCGAACGCCATCGACCGGAAGGACTTAGAGCTCCCGCTGACCGCTTGATTCTACCCGCACGCGTCGATCATGATCGCGGGTTTCAGACGGCGGTGTCGAGGAAGCGATGGACTGGAAAAAGCTCTTGGCGTACGTAGCCGGCTCGGTTGACGAGGAGCTGCTGCTTCGGAACGAGTACCTCGTAACGGAGAACCGGATCCTCCGAGACCAAATCTCCGGGCGTCCGAAGTTGACCAACGGGGAACGTCGCGCGCTCGCCGAAATCGGCAAGAGAATGGGCCGTCGTGCTCTCGAGGAGATCGCGACGATCGTCAAGCCGGACACGACTCTTGCGTGGCACCGGCGTCTGATCGCGAAGAAGTTCGACGGCTCGAAGAAACGACGGTCGCCAGGCCGTCCACCGATCGACGCTGAGATCGAGAAGTTGATTGTCGATCTAGCCAAGGAGAATCGGAGCTGGGGCTACGACCGAATCGCCGGAACGCTCGCGAACCTCGGACACAACGTCAGCGACCAAACGGTCGGCAACGTTCTGAAGATGCACGGCCATCCGCCGACGCCGAGGCGCGCTAAGACGACGACGTGGAGCGAGTTCGTGCGCTCTCACATGGACGTCCTCACCGCGACCGACTTTTTCACCGCGGAGGTGTGGACGAAGGCTGGGCTCGTTACGTACTACGTGCTGTTCTTCGTCCGGTTGTCGACGCGTCGCGTTCACATCGCCGGCATGACGCCGAATCCGCACGAGGACTGGATGGTCCAGGTCGCTCGGAACGTCAGCATGGTCGAGTTCGGATTCCTTCGGGCCGGCGACTACCTCATCCACGATCGCGACGGGAAGTTCAGCCCGAAGTTCATCGAGACGCTCAGGGCCGCCGACGTCGAACCGGTCAAGTTACCGGCGCGTAGCCCGAATCTGAACGCGTACGCCGAACGCTGGGTGCGCAGCGTGAAAGAAGAGTGCCTCTCGAAGCTGATCCTCTTCGGCGAGGCATCGCTTCGTCGAGTTCTGTCCGAGTACCTCGAGCACTATCACGGCGAGCGAAACCACCAGGGAAGGGACAACGTCATCTTGTTCCCGGCCGAGGAGTTCGAAGTCGACGGGCCAGTTCGGCGGCGAAAGCGGCTCGGAGGGCTGCTGAACTTCTATCACCGAGAGGCCGGATGAGTTTTTTGACTATACGGGTTACCATTCTACGGCTCGGTTGCTTCCGCTCGTACCGCCGCCAGTGCGTCCGCGAGGAGTTGTCGTGCCGTTTCTTCGTCAACGCCGACGGGCGGCAGCGGGTCCAATGCTCCGGGGGCGACTTTCACCGGCCCCTCGTCTCTGCTCACAAATGAGTCGAGGATTCGCTGGAACATTGATACCGGATCGCGCCCAACCAGCCCACTTGTGTGCTTCGTCAGCGCTTGCTCGATGATCTTCAGGCATTCCTCGAACGAACGTGTTTCGTCTTCTGGGTCTGGGGGCAGAATCGGGATAAGGTCGGACGGAAGCTCGCGTCCCGTGAGATTAAAGTGGCCAGCCAAGCCTTCAATGTGCGGTTCGACTACCCAGCCGGGCCACTGTTCTCGCAGGTACGGGAGGTCCTCCGGCAAGTCCTCCTGATCGCGCGCGGCGACAGAGAAATGGATTGTCTTGGCCTCGGCGTCGATAACCGCGCAGTCGTCGAGGTGATCTCCGAGTACGCCCTTTGCGTCCTCGTCGGCCTCCAAGGGACGCTCCGCGTGGCGCGTTCGCGCTTCCTCGAGGGCGGGCAGGCGATCAAGGGAGTCCAGCAGAGGCGGCCCGTTCATGAGGATGCCGATCAAGTAGAAATCTGATACCCGGTCGTTCCAACCGTCCGTGGCCTTCACCGACAGTAGGCCGCCGTAGATGTTCTCCTCGAAGTTGTCTCCGAAGTCGTCCGGACTGATAGCATGAGGTGGAGATGGAGCACTGCACACCGAGTTGGGATCGACACCGACCTGTGCGGCGACTTCGGGAAGACCCTCCACCCACTGCACCGTCCAACCGTGGGGTCTCCACAGGTGGTTCATGAGCTTCACGATGACCACACGAAGGTCCGACTCGTCTAGATCGTCACCCCCGTAGAAGGCAAGCGTGCGGGTGTCCATGTCGAGCGCAGCTCCCCCCTCGGCCCAAACGTCATCGAGCCAATCTCCGGTCTCCTCGGTTTGCTCGATAAACGCGCGGGCATACTGAGGACCCCAGAAGAGGTCTTGCGGCACGGTGAGCGCACCCCAGTGCGAGTAGAAGACGCGTACCACGCCTTGGTCGCGGATCGCATAGTTCGCTCGGTGTCCCATGTTGATTCCAATAAGTTCGTGCCCGCCTCTCGTCTTGGGAATATTTTCGAATCTTGTGTCCTGACGGGAGATGAAAAGGCGGCGTATCCTATCGATTGATTCAAACGCCGACGCCGACATGGCGTACGGTCAAAATACTCGAACGCCGCCGATCGGAAGGACTTAGAGCTCCCGCTGTCCGCTTGATTCTACCAGCGCGTCGATCAAGATCGCGGGTTTCAGACGGCGGTGTCGAGGGTGCGATGGACTGGAAGAAGCTGCCAGTGTACGCGACCGGCTCGGTTGACGAGGAGCTGCGGCTTCGGAACGAGTACCTGGTGACGGAGAACCGGATTCTCAGAGACCAAATCTCCGGGCGGCCGAAATTGACCGACGTGCTCCGCGTCACGACATTCCGGACTTCATCGCACGGAACACCGTCGCCCGACGGCGTAAGCTGATCGGTGTCCGACTATGCGAGGCGATCGAGACAAGTGCCGACGGCCGGCCCGTCAACGGGTCAACGTGCAGGTTCTCCCCGAATGCTGAATGACAGGAAATTCTCTTCGCTGCTCCGCGGTCCGGACTCCGACGGACCTTCTACTCCCCCACCGCTTTCCGGCACACACGGCACGACCTCGACCGGTTCTCGGCCATCCGGACAACGCGAGCCGCCGTTCGTTCGGCTTCGAGGCGCTCGGGAACGTGGTCGCCCGTCCCAAAGTACATCTCGTCCGGCGTCTGCCCGCGAAATGCGGAGTGCGGAAGCCGGGAGTTGTACTCGTTGACGTAGAATTCTACGAGTCGAACGACCGAATCGACTGAGTCGAGAGGGTTCAGGAAGAGCCATTGGTGCTTCAGCGACCTCCACCACGATTCGATCATCGTCGGGAGAAGTTGTCGATCACGGCGTAGAGATACGCACGAGTCCCGTCGAGAAGCCGGACGACGCTGGTGTCGACGTGCCAGATCTCATTTGGTGACGACGCGCGGATTCCAAGTCTCGGTTTCGCGGGATGGATACGCTTCCGAGGTCGCCGCCAGCCGTTTTTCCGTACGAGTCGGTGCCAGGTCGACGGCGAGGCGAAGACACGTCCGATCCGTTGGGCGAGGATGGCCAGAGCTCCTGTGGAGACGTGGCGATACTCACTGGACGTCACCATGTCCTTCACCACCTCGCGTTCCTCTGGCGTGAGCTGCTGAGGATGCGACTGCGGGCAGGACGAAGCATCCTCGAGTTCATACTTCTCCTCGCGCCTCCAGTCACGATACCGCGTTTTCGATAGGCCCAAGACCCTAAGGGTCGACCGGAGCGACAGCGCCGTCTTCGATCGATCGACGGCACGCAGGAGGAGGCGCTTTTTTTGTTCTCCCGGGACACGTCTACCGCGGAGTGTCACCTCGCAGACCTTCACGAGCACGACGAGTAGCCGCAGGATCGCGAGAAGCCTCTCTTGACTCGCTCGGAGATCGAGCACCTCCTGACGGAGCTCGTGATCGGTCATGGACGTGACGTCGAGCGAGATGACCTTCGGCGACGCGAGGCGTGACCGGTCCCGAGCGGTGGAACGTGGAACGCCGTTCCTCACGGCGAGTTCGATGTCACGAGATTCACGAATGACTTCACGGAATCGGCGATCGTAGCGGCGGCGCGCTCTTCGCGTTTGCATGCCCCGATGATCCGAAACGCCGACTCACGACCAAGTGCTTTGCGACGTGTCAAAGTCCCGGCTGGCGACCGTGAGGTTCTGCAACTCCCCGTCACGCGGTAAGATGACGGCGTTCCGTGCGCTGAAGTTCGGGATGTCGTGACACGGAGCACGGGTGGCGACGCGCGGTGCGGCAAGGCCGGACCACCCCACCTCCGAAAAACCTTGTCTAACCAGGGACACATGGGCGCTGACCATCTACTGTAGAAGGCCATGTCTGCTCACTCCCCATATCCCGACAACGACCGGCCACGACGCGGATTGTTCGCCCGCTTCCTCGATATCGTCGAGTGGCTAGGCAATCTCCTACCCCATCCGGTCACGCTGTTCGCAGTGATCTGTGTGGGCATCCTGCTCTTGTCCGGTGTGGCCGGCTATTTCGAATGGCAGGTGGCCGATCCGCGTCCCGAGGGTGCCAAGGGGCGCGCGCCGGACGGCGTCATTCGAGCCGTCAGTCTCCTGAATCCCGAAGGTCTGCGACGCATCGGCATGGGCCTGGTGACGAACTTCACCGGCTTCGCTCCCCTGGGCACGGTACTGGTCGCAATTCTCGGGGTGGGGGTGGCCGAGCGTTCGGGATTGCTCGGCGCGGTGATTCGCGCTCTCGTGCTCGGCGCCCCGCGCAATTTGCTCACGATGGTCATCGTATTTGCGGCCGTGGTTTCCAACACCGCGTCCGAAATGGGCTACGTCTTGCTCATTCCACTCGCCGCCGTCATCTTTCAGTCGGTCGGTCGCAACCCGCTCGTCGGCTTGGCCGCCGCGTTCGCCGGTGTGTCCGGGGGCTACTCGGCGAACATCTTGATCGGGACGGTGGATCCGCTCCTGTCCGGCATCACGACCGAGGCGGCGAGCTTGATCGATCCCTCCTACGCGCAGGGTGCGGGAAACGAGGTCCTCCCGACTGCGAACTACTACTTCATGGCCGTCAGTACGATCCTGATCACGATCCTCGGCACTCTGGTGACGACACGAATCGTCGAGCCCAAGCTCGGCAAGTACGATCCCAGCCGTGCGGAGGAAGGAGCTGGCGATGCGACCAAAGAGATGGGAGCGCTGTCGGCGAAGGAGAAGCGCGGGCTCAAGTTGGCCGGCTTGACTGTGCTGGTCATGGTGCTCGGCCTCTTAGCGATGACGCTGCCCGAGAACGGCTGGCTCCGGGACCCCGGTGAGAACGAGACCGTCGTCCAGGATCTGCGCCCGATGCTGAAGAGCGTCGTAGCCCTGATCTTCGTGCTCTTCGCGGTCCCGGGCGTGATCTACGGGCGCATCACCGGTTCGATGAAGACCGATCGGGACGTGATCGACGGCATGGCCAAGTCGATGAGCTCGTTGGGTCTCTACCTCGTCCTAGTCTTCTTCGCCGCCCAATTTGTCGCCTTTTTCAACTGGACGAACCTCGGCGCCATCACGGCGGTCGTCGGCGCTGACTTCCTCAAGGAGTGGAACCTCACCGGCCCCGCGGTCTTCATCCCGTTCATCTTGATTTGCTGTTGTGTCAACTTGATGTTGGGCAGCGCCTCGGCTCAATGGGCGGTCACGGCACCGATTTTCGTTCCGATGCTGATGAGCATCGGCTACAGCCCTCAAGTCATCCAGTCCGCCTATCGCATCGGAGATTCGACGACGAACATCATCACGCCGATGATGAGCTACTTCGGACTGATCTTGGCCTTTGCCATGCGCTACGACAAGAAGATCGGGATAGGCACGCTCGTCTCGATGATGATTCCCTACTCGATCGCGTACCTGGTCGGCTGGATCATCCTCTTCTACGTCTGGGTCTTCGCGCTCGGTCTCCCGGTGGGTCCCGGTACTCCAACGTACTACACGCCCTGACGATGGATTGCGGGGCGGCGCCAGCCCCCGTCTGGTCGGATGTCGTGACACGGAGCACCGCGATGCGCGATCGTTCCGCCGGGAAGAGCTCGTCTCAGACGGGATCCAGTTTCGCGAGAGCGGTCGCGATGTGGCGTTCGTTGAAACGCATCGCTTCAAGGCCCCGTAGCTCGCGTTTCGCTTCCTCGAGACGAACGCGCGAATCGCGATTTCGAACGCGTTGAAGATTCTCGATCTCGGATTCCACATCCCGAGCTTCTTCGCTGTATTGAGCTCGACTCGATCCAAAAAAACCAAACAGCATCAAACGCCAAGGGAGGACGCGGACCGACTCGCTGATTCAGACGGCGGCATCGATCTGAATGCACTGGCCAGCAGGTACGTGCGCACCAGCCCCCAGCCGATCGCAAAGGCTCCACTGGCGACGGCGAGGCTTCCAGCGTCGGGGACGAAGAGAAAGAGTCCGGTCAGCGTCATATCGAAGATCCGCGGGAGGACCACGAGCAGACCGGTGGCAATACCCACGCAGGCAACCGTCGGCAATGCGAGGTGCCATCCCCATCGTTTCCAGCGATTGGCGGGACGCCTCTTCGGCAATCTTTTCCACTTGAGTAGCATATAGAATGTTCTTGCCGCCGCCGCCAACTGCGCGACCAAGAGTAAGGTGAGCAGCAGGATCGGCAACGGCATGACGCTCCCCTGAACGGGGGGGGGCTCCTCACCGAAGAGCAAGTCCACAACGCCACGCGCCAGCTGAGCGGGGCGATGCCCTGACACGTAGTCCTCGGCATTGATCAAGATGGCGACCCCCCAGTTCTCCGAGGGGACGAGAGCGGCGAAGGCGTGGAACGACTCCACCGCTCCGGAATGTGAGATGAATCTCACCCCATGCACCCGCCGGACGGACCATCCCAACGCATAGCCCTCCTCACCGTCCTCACTGAATTGAGGACGAAACAGTTCACTGACGATCTCGTCTGACACGGCGTTCTCAGTGCCGTCAGGGCTGCGACCGCGCAATAAGGCTAACAGGTACTTGCCCATGTCCTCGGCAGTCGAGACGAGCCAACCAGCCGGAACGAGGACCCTTGAGTGTGGAACGTCCTCGACTGCAACGGGCTGCCCGAACCAGTACCGATGGCCGGTCGCCAAGTCACGCGGTTGAGCCGCCGAGACCGAAGCGAGGCTATTCCTCATTCCGAGCGGGGCAAACAGCTCCCGCTCCATGAAGTCCTCGTAGCTCCGCCCCGTGACAGCCTCGATTATCGCGCCGAGAATGACGTAGTTCGCGTTCGAGTAGCAGAACGCCTTCCCCGGCTCCGCGCCAAGAGTCGCACTCGAGAAGCTCTCGACGCCATCGGCCAAGGCCTCCTCGGAAGTGTTCGCCACACCGAAGAACTTTCTTCCCTCGAATAAGGAGAGTCCGCTTCGATGGGCAAGTAGGTGGCGTACGGTGATCCGTTCCGCGGCTCGTTCGTCGGCAGTCCGAAAGGTCGGAAGGTAGCGTCGAACCGGAGCGTCCAGCTCAATGTTCCCAGATTCGACCAGTTTCATGACGGCCAATGCCGTCATGGACTTCGACACCGAGCCAATGACAAACGGGGTTTGTGGCGTAACCGCTCGCCCGCTCGGATCAGTAACTCCGAATCCTCTCGCATGAACAATCCGACTGTTTTGAACGATCGCAATCGCAGCTCCGGGGATGCTGGCGCCCTCAAGTTGGCTCGTTACGTACGCATCAAGACGCGAGAAAGCTTCGGCGTCGAGCTCCCTGGCGTAGGATCCGGTCGGCGACGCGAGCACGGCCAGCAGAAAAGCCGGCACAGGCCAGAGTACTGATCGAGACCACGAGAGTAGTGACGCTACCTGCACGAGCGAAAAATCTCTGACGCCCATCGCATCACCACCGGGCTCAGGACCTCGACGGCGTGCGTTGCGTGTGGGGCGCAACGTCAAAGTAGATCCTATGTCCGTGTCGGACGAACAGTCACTCAGGATCGACATCGGCCGTCCCTTATCCGGTCTGTTCCAAATTGAAGACGCGCCGGGCGTTTGCCTCAAAGAACTTGTGACGATCGTCCTGCGACATCGCAATCTCCTCTCCTCGCTTTACAGCGGCGTTCTGATCCTCGAAAGGATAATCGACGCCGAAAAGGACTCGGTCCGCGCCCAGCACGTCCTGGCAGAACCGAACCGCCGGTGCCCAGTTCTGCCCGCTCGACGTGACCGAGAAATTGTTCCGGAAGTACTCCCCAGGGTTTCGCTTGAGCCTTCTGGACTCCGCCTTGTATCTCGCTGGCATGTACTCGTAGCGGTTGTCGATGCGATCCAGGCAGAAAGGAATGCCCTCCCCGAGGTGCCCGAGAACGAACTGCAGCTTCGGGAAATCGTCAAACACACCGGAGAAAATCAAGCGCAGCGCGTTTAGGCTCGCTTCGGCTTGGAAGCCCCAAATCATGTGGAGCCCTCCCCTTTGAAAGGGGGCGACCATCTGAGGAGACGGGTTCCTCGGATGGATGTAGATGGGTACTCCTAGTGACTCGGCAGCTTCGTAGACAGGCCACAAGCTCTCGTCGTCGACGTAGACTCCCTTCGTGTGCGAGTTGACCACCGCGCCCTTCATGCCGAGCTTACTCACCGCGCGCTCAAGCTCTTCTGTTGCGGCTCTCGGAGCCTGCGGCGGAATCGTCGCCAGATTCGAAAACCTCCCTGGGTACTTTTGTGCGATCGCGGTGACGCGGTCATTGACCAGCCGGGCGACTTCAACCGCCGTGTCCGGGTCGAAGACCTGGACTCCCGGCTGACAGAGCGACAGCACCTGATGGTCGATGCCGTCTTTATCCATCTCCGCGACCCGAATCGCGAAATCCTGGATCCGCTCGCCGCAGGACATTCTCTCGAGGGGAGGAAAACCGTTGCGAAGCCACGGTTCGCTCGGCTCCGCCCCCGGGTTCTCTTTCATGTACCTGGTCACCGCCAAGGTGTACTCCGGAATCACGAAGTGCTCCTCGGTGCCGATTCGCTTGTATGACTTCTTTCCCTCTTTAGGGGGCTCAACCGTGGAGGACGGACTCACACAGCCCATTGCGGCCAGTCCGGGAATCAGCAAGCCTCCGTTTCGGAGGAACTCTCTTCGTTTGATCTCGCTCATGAGGAACTCTTTCGCTCCGGTGAAATCTCGACGAAATGCGCGCCGAAAAGCCTGCTCGGCCTTCCTGCGTGTCTTCCGAGCCCGTGTGGTCAAAAAAACTCACCCGGCCTCGCGGTAGTACCACTTGAGCACGCCTCCGAGCCGTTCGCGGCAGCGAATCGGCCCGTCTCGTAACCGGGACGCCGTATCACGAAACAGCACGAGGTTTCGCTTGCCCTGATGCGGCCTCTCGGCCTGATAGTGGTTCTGGAACTCGGTGAGCGCCCGACGAAGCGATCCCTCGCCGAAAAAGATCATCCTTGAAAGACACTCGTCCTTGACCGTCTTCACCCATCGCTCGGCAAACGCGTTTAGGTTCGATTCTCCGCCGCGAGGTATTCGTTTCGGAGGAGCAGCTCTTCGTCGACCGACCCGGTCACGTCCGCAAGGAACTGCTTCCATTCCATCTCAATCTCGCCATCAGCCTGCTTGCGAGCGATGCTGATGGATTGAGGGCCGCTGGTCAAGCGATCCAGAGCAGGGAGGCGACTTCCGAGGCGGGCCGACTGGAGGGAGTTCGAGTATTCGGACCAGAGGGGTACGGTTTGGTGCAATGGGGAGATCGTGGCCCAGGATGCAGAAGAAGGTGTTTTGCTTCCGCAGGAGCACACCGTACGCTGCAACCTGAAGCAGGGCTGGAACGAGACTGTTCTCGCCGTTGAGCAGGACGGCGGGGAGTGGGGGGTTTACGTTCGAGCGCTCCCTTTCGAAGCGATGCGGAAAGAGCGACACAAGCGAGTTTCGGCTCTTCGTCGAGCTCGCGCGAGCGATAACTGGGCAGGTCGGAGGGTGAACAGGTGAGATTGCTGGCCTGACGACGGTTGAGAGTTGAGGGACGAATCACCTTTGCTCCGCGTCACGAATTCGGGACTTCAGGTGGCGGACAACCGTCGTCGTGGCCGTGAGGTCAAGAAACTCATCCGGCCTCACGATGGTAGAACCTGATGATCTTTTTCGACGAGTGATCGATTCGTCGAGCGCTCACCGAGTTCCAGATCCACTATCACGCCGAAAGGCCTCACCAGGGCAAGCGGAACCTCGTGCTGTTTCCCGAGACGCCGCCCCGGTTACGAGACGGGCCGATTCGCTGCCGCGAACGGCTCGGAGGCGTGCTCAAGTGGTACTACCGCGAGGCCGGGTGAGTATTTTGACCTCACGAGTCTCGAATAAGTTGACCCTACGGCGATGGTCGCGCCGTCCGTGTAGCTGCGCTATAAGGTCTCCTAACAACGTTGCTCTCTACCGCAGAGTAAGGACCACATCGCCGTCCTCCGACGGCCACGAGAGCTCAACCGTTTGCTCTTCGCTGCGACCGTCCATGCTCTTAGTGCTCACCTGGTATCTTCCTGGAGGAAGCCATCCGAAGGTGCAGTGCCCCCAATCGTCGGTCCAGCCCCAGGCCCCTCGCGGCGCTCCGGCGTCTACAGCTGTCAATACCACCTGCTCCTTGACAAGCCCAACACCTTTACCATCGACGACAGTCACCCCCAGGTCTTTGCCGCGCAGCGAATCCACTTCGACGTTCTCCAGAACGTCATTAGGAGAAACTCCCAGTAATCTTGAATGAGCGAAGGCAAACCCCGGCCCTTGCGCTACAACCCACAGCTTCCCCGCCCGCGCTCTTTCGAACACGAATCTTCCGCGCTTGTCTGTCGTCACGAAGGCGCTACTGGCACTGGGGCTGGCGTATCCCCCCGTTTCTTTGTGGCGCACTACCCGCACCAGTGCCCCTTCGACCAAAGCTCCGTCGTGGCGCACAATGCCAGAGATCTTCACCGATCCCGGCTCTTCCTGAGGTACGACAACCAGAACTGCCTCTGAATTCCTGGATGACAACAAGGGAACTGGCTGGACGAGGTCGTACTGCTCACTTCCTTCAGCGCTGTCAATCGAATACTCAGCCCGAAGTCCGTCTATGATCGCTATCCCGTTTTCATCGGATTCCGCCACGTAGGACAGCAGCCTGTCCGTCTCGGCGCGGAGCTTCACTTGAACGCCCTGGACGGGCCCACCGCCTTGTTCGAGCACCGTGATCCGCATGGTGACAAGATCTTCGAGCAGGACTTCGACGTCCGTGACTTCTCCGACAGTCACATGCAGCGTCTGGACGTAACCACGAATGCGGTCCTCTGCCAGAGCTTCCAGCCTGTAAGGTCCTGGTCGCAGTTGCAGGGAGAATGACCCGTCCTCTCCGACATCGGTGTCAACAACACGAGGTGTTGACAATGAGATTGCTCGGATCTGAACTGAGGAGCCAGTTACGCGTCCTCGACTCAGCACTTGACCTTCGACCTGTGCCCACTTCTCGAATTGTAGGGTCAGAGGAGTTGGCGGATCAGTGACTCGAAACGAAGCCTGCAGCCACCCCAGCTCCGGCTCGTTGATGTCCACCTCAAGCTTTGAGTGCACCCCGATACGTTGCAGGTAGCAGCGGCCGTCTTTGTCTGTGCTAGTGCTGACGGCCGTGGCGTGACGACTAAAACCCTTTGTTGCTGTCGCCGCTTTGAAAAACAACGGATAGTCCTCGATTGGCGAGCCCGAGGCATCCAGAAGAACAATCTCTTGGTCACCCGGAACGTCTAGTATCAGCGACTTCTCTTGCACAGCTATGCTCTCGACGGCCACGAGTTTTCCTCGAAGCGCAGGAGTTGCGTGTTCATCAAGTCGAACCCAGTACTCGCCTGGCTCGAGGCCGCTAATGCGATAGCGACCGTCGGCATCGCTAACGCATAGGCGCGAAGAATAGAGATGAGTCCTCTTCGCTTGCCAGCGTAGCTGTGCGTTTGACAGCAAACTACCTTGCTCGCTCATGACGAGCCCTTGCACAACGACGCCTTCTTCGAAATGCACTGTCAATTCCGGAGAAGGACCGTCTTCTGGCAGCTCCACTTTCTGCGCTGTCGAGAACAAGCCCTCTCTCCACAGAGTCAGCTCATGAGAGCCAGGCGCAAGCGTAATCGCGATAACCCCTTCGCTATCAGTCAAGGCTCGTCCCCAGTGTGATCGCGTTCGTCTTGGAAGCACCAGCGCGCCGAAGTTCACGTCTGTCAGCGTCAACGGAGCCCCGTTCCGAGCTAGCAGACAACGCACTCGCACAAATGGGCTCTGCTCGACTTCAATGACGACATCGTTCTTGCAAGGTACGGCCACGTTGACCCGTTCCCGCTGGTGCCGCCCGGGTCTTGCTTCGAGTTCGTAGTGGCCAGCAGTTAGGTTCTCGAACACAAAACTACCATCATCCTCGGAATACACCTCAAGCTCGCTGTCCGGTGTCCACTCTTTCGCTGGGCAGCCTTTGCAGCGCAGCAGCAACCGTGTGAAAGGCACTCCGGAGCCATCCAGCGACACCACCTGTCCGCGAATCGCATGATGAATAGTCTGGACCTCGTTCCTTTCAGGTTCCGAGACTTCCGTGATGGCGACGACCTTGGCCGGTTTTGGCTCTTCGCTGACTGGGGGAGGCTGCTGCTCAGAGGCTGGCTGCACAACAACTTCTGGGCTCGACGCTAACCGATCCTCCTCTCTGTCATTTAGTTCAATAAATAGGAGAAGTAGGGAACATAGCGCCACAGCAATGACGATACTGAAGCCGAGTTTCTTACTCAAGAATCCCCCTCCTACACTAATCACTCGTAATATCAGCGCTTCGCTCAGGCCGAGATTCCTCGCCTTCGCCGCGCAACCTGACGCGAAAATCCCACTTGTGGCAGCGGCAAGCAAGGAAAGCCGGCCTGCGCGTCGGCGCCACTCGCGCGTACTAGGGAACTGCTCCTTGATCTTCGCCTCAAACTCCCGCCAGAGACGATCACGCAGTTCGTCGCGCGCTCGCTTCAACCTAGAGCGCACCGCGCTGTGGGACACACCGAGGGCTCGTGCCACTTCGCGGCTTGATTTGCCTTCGTAGTAGTAAAGGAGAACCGTCTCTCTCAACGTCTCCGAGAGAGACGCCAGAGCACGCTGCAACTCGGCTCGAATATCGTGGAGGTCCTCTGAGCTGGACTCAGACAGCGTCGCCGACGGCGTGTCGGGAGTCAGGATTGCCCACGCCTCTCGCGGGTACGATAGCAGCCTCTTGCGAGAGAGATTTCGTACTATTGCGAGGAACCAGGGGCCAAACGCCCCAAAGTCCCTGAGGCTCCTCAGGGAGCGGAGCGCCTGAAGGAAGGCGTCCTGAACGAGGTCTTCTCGCTCGCCCTCCTTCACCCCGACGGCGTGCGCGACCGCGAAGGCCTTCTTCTGATACCTGTGTACGAGAACCTCGAAGGCCGGGCTCCCGTCGGAGCTCAGAACCCTGCGAACCAACTTGGCATCTGAGAGCAAGGAGTTGAGTTTGACCATCGTATGCTCCCAGTTCCTGCGCGCGGCCGAATGTTGCAAGGAATCTGCAATCGGACCTTCTTTTCGCCAGCCTTTGATCCGCGCCGCGAAGATTCCGACGTCCCGCAGAGCAAATAAACTCATCGAGCCCGTCGGGTCAAAAAACTCGAACGCGGTTTGTAGACAGGGCTTCTGAGCCGAGTCCCTCACCGGGAGAACGTCGGATTCGGGACTGTGAGGAGCTCGCTGCGGTAGGCGAGCAATCGCCCGTAGATCAGAGACGATTTCGAACCGGGTCGCGACCGCTCCACCACTCTGCGGTAAAACGAACTCTCTCTCGCCGGGACGGGCGTCCGCGCCCTGCTCGGCGGAGGGGGCGGTTCGAGGGGCGTTCTGTGGAAGGACTTGCGCGCTTCGCCGTCGTGTCCAAAAACTCAACGGTGCCGTAAGCCACGTACCTAACCGAGTTTGCTTTCGGGCCGTTCGCCCGATTAGCATCGGAAGTATGAACGGCTGGATCAATCGCCACCAGCAAGGCATCATCGGCTACCTCGTGGAGGAGAACCGAGTCCTCAAGCGGCAACTCGGCGGCCGGCGTGTTCGCCCCGAAGACGTCCTTTGTTGAGTTCGCGAGGCAGCGAGCGATTTGGTGTCGGCGTGGAGGCGCGGAGTGGATTTGAAGACGTGCGTTCAGCAGCTGGAGCGGAACCTCGACGCTGCATTTAGCGTTCTATCTGAACAGGAACTTGAATCGTTTCTTTCAGCATCGGGTTTTGACGACGTTGCGGATTTGCGAAAGGCGTGTCGAGATGCGTCGCAACTAGGAAGACGGATTCTAAGTGCGCTGACGAGGCCAGAACGGAGGGGCCTCGAGCGTATCGGTAGTGTTCGAGTGTCGGAAATCGCCTCCGAAGCTGGGTGCGAACGGTCCGAGGTGTTGGAGGCGTTTCGTCTGTGGCAACTGGTATTGGGTTAGGAGCGCCTACGATAGGAAGAGTCCGAAGAGTCCCCAAGAGTCCCGGAACTCGGTGCCCGTCCGAATTGACCGGGTTCATTCGTATAGCCCCCGAACCCCGTCCCTGTCCGAAACGACCGGGACAGTTTGAAACGACTACGCAGTAAAGTGTATCTCGACGAGCGCGACAACTCCCCGCCGGTACACTGTGGCCGTGCTCCGCGTCAAGACACTCCGGATTTGACCTCACGGAACACCGTCGTCCGACGGCGTGACCGGGTCAGGTGTCCTGAATCGAAGCGCTGGGAGATCAGATTCAAGGTCGCGCCCCCTCGCTACTCTTCGGCTTCGAAGATCCGCTCGACGTCGCGAGCGCCGTGGAGGACACGAACAATTTCGACGGCGGCTTCAGTGACGCGGTAGAAAACCAGGTAGTCCTTGTACCCGGGAACAGGCCAGCGCCTGATACCCTCGAGCTTGTCGCTTCGATAACGTCCTGGCGAACCGGCAGCGGAGTTATCGAGAATGAACTCGAAGGCCCGCTCGGTCGCGTCGAGGAAGCGAAGTGCGGTTTCGACTCCGGCCTCTGTCGCGTAGTAGCCGGTCGCCTCGTCGATATCCAAGTCCGCGCGAGGAAGGATACGAAGTACTCGCACTACGGCGTCTTCTTGCCTGGGCGCGCGGTTAGCTCCTGGCGTTTGCGCTCCCAGTACTCCTCCGTGACGACGATAGGCTCGCCGGATTCGAGCCCTTCGACCAGCAGCGTCTCGAGCCTTTCGCGCGCGGCCTCCTTTTGGTCACGTCGGATGAGCTCGCGGATGTACTCGCTTGCCGAGCTGAATCCATGGCTCGCCCGCTCTTCGGCGAACGCGCGAAGAGAGGCGGGCAGAGACACGTTCATCGATGTGAGCTTTTCTTGCTGGTCCACACCGATAGGATAGCCGCATGGCAACCGACTGGCAAATATTGCCAAGGCCGCTCGCCCCGAATCGGACGGAGCCGTCTCCCACTGAGGCCGGAATCCGTCCCGCGATCAGAGACTATTTCGCTCCGGGTCGCGACTGCTCCACCACTCTAACTCATTGCCCAGAAATGCCTTGCAGCCCTTGGCAGGGCGTTCCTGGGACGAAAGAGGAACAGCTCGGCACGTCGGCGGATGCCCGGCCGAGGCGGGGAACAAACCGAGCCTGTTCCGCAGGTTGGGAACTCCGCTCGGAACCAGTGGGACCCGCCACGGCACGAGCGCTGCACGAAACGGAAAGGGACTTGGGCCCCCAGTGGCGTCGTGTCCAAAAACTCAACGGTGTCGTAAGCCACGTGCCTAACCGAGTCGACGAGTTTTTGGACAGGACGGGAGAGCCGCCACCGTGGACGAGAAGATCTGAGATTCTCGACTGCTCGAAATGACATGTATTCGAAAGTGGGCCGAGATTTGAGCGTATCGACCGTTCGAGGCGATCGAGCCATTAGAATAAAGAAGATCTTGTCTGTCCTTCTGGCCGTTTTTTCCGGCGTGGTCGGAGGATTGTTCCTGCACTCGCTATCGCGGCACCAGAACGAGCGTTTGCCACTTCGAACATTCTATGGAGACACAGTCGCTTCCGGAGAGTCGATCGACATAGAGGCTGTCGCGTCTCTTCCACAGATTTACCGTTCACCGTCGCGAGAGACGGTCGTACTCTCGGGCTTGGAGGCTCAGGATATTCTCTGGATTCTTGGCGGTGCTCAGGAAGGGGGCGTGATCTGCCTGGACCCAATGCCGACGGGTACTTTTCGAGCGAAGGTGGCTCCGCGCGAGTCGGATGGCTTGCCTAACCCCCACGCATACTTAAGGGCCTTGGAGGCGTTCTCGCTCGATGGCAAATCGCATGTCATGAAAAGAGAGTCAATCGAACTGATCTGCCCAGACCCAAGCTCTGTGTCGTTGGAAGAGCTTCGCGATTCAGAATTTCGTTGGAGTTACGACGAAGTGATTTGTTCGCGATACGGCGAAGACATTACTTCGGCTCGATCTGCGATTACCATTTGCGGCAACATGCGGGAAATATGCCTGGTGCTGACCCTTCTGTTTTCACGGCCTGTGGTCGACAGGTCATCCCTGTTCGGAAGGTATAAGCTGACACTAAAATGGCGTGAGCGACAAGGCGGCCTGAAGGAGGCGCTCGCTCGTCGGGGGTTTGTCCTTTCACCGGTGTATCAAGAGTTGGAAACACTTGTGTTACAGGGGGCAATCCGTGACAACGACTTCAGATCCAGCCCATGAACGACGGCAGAGGAATTGGGTGCGATTCGAAGTTCGGAGATCGATCGCCCCGGGACGGGTGGGCGGCCCGTGGACGCCGTTCCAATCGAAGAGCGCGGCGTATTTTTCGGTGTCTCTTTCAAATCCGGAGCAGGCGAGCCCTCTTCGTCGATTCGGCGGCCGCCGAATTGTATTTAGTTTGAGTCTCGGTGACGGCGTTTTTCGAATGAGATCGAAGTTCTTTCTGGTAACGGTTCTAGTCGCGCTAGGATCGACTGCGGTCACAACTCTTGTCTCAATAGCTGTTGAAGACAACAGACGCAGATCTCGTGGTGAGCGGCGATTTAACTGGAAAGGGTCGAATCAAGTTTCTGTGGCGTCTCGATTTTGCGCGGAGGTGTTAATTACGAATCACGGTCATTTCGAGATGCTCGGGGACGCCGAGGACTTGGTTCGTGTGGCAAGCAAGTCGGCCGTGGATGCGATTGAGCTGAGGGCGTGCCTTCCACCGTTCGGATTGTGGTGTCGTGCAGTAATCGATTCTTCAACTGCAAGTTTGCATGACTTGGTATCTGCCGAACTCGCACACTCCTTCGGCGTGAGTCTTCGGACCGCCCACAAGGAGCGGGAAGTTCTAGTATTATCGTTCTCGGAAGATAACGAGATTTGCGTGGCTCCATCATTAATAGATTCAGATGCCGCGAAGATTGAAGTGTTCTCTCTTCGGTCGAAGCGGGAATTGACACAATTATTAAGTTATCATGGTAGTGCTGTATCGTTCTGTCGCCGACTCGAAAAACTGATCGATTTCCCTGTCGTTTTGGATGATGCGGTGCCGGGCGAAACAGCATTATCCATAGTCTGTTCTTGGTCGCCTGGCCGCGGGGGGCTGCTAGCTTCCCTGCGAGACAAAGGGGTCTTGCTGCGGCGAGCTGAGATCCGCATTGTGGTTTGCATAGTCGGAAATTTATAGAGATCTCTGCGTCCACGTCATTCCGGAGTTTATCGGGGAAGACCATTGGCCGAGTTGCTGTATCCAGCATGGAGCCCCTCGCGGGACAGAGACGATACTTCATCAGCATGTTTGATCTCGTCGGCTCGGGTGGCGTCTTTTCGACCGTCGAGGATCTCTTCTACTGGGACCAGGATTTCTATAGCGGAAAAGTCGGAGGAAAGGCCTTTCTTGCGCGTATGCATGAGGTTGGCAAGCTCAACAACGGCGAGCCTGCGGGTTACGCGGCCGGTTTGATCGCGGGTGAGTACAAGGGGCTTCGAACGGTTCGTCATGGTGGCGCATTCGGCGGCAATCGTGCCGAATTGCTTCGCTTTCCAGACGAGCGATTTACGGTGATCGTGCTGGCCAATGTCTCTTCCGCTTCATCTGGCTCACTCGCGACGCGAGTCGCCCATCTGTACTTGGCGGATCGCCACACCGTTTGGCCTTGCTCGATCATTTCCCGGCCACGACTTGACAGAGAATGCGCGTGGCGGACTAGTGGACCACTTGGCCGCGAATGCCAAGAGTGCGGGGCTTGTTCGGTAAAACGTCCGGCTTCCTGGCAGTAGCGAATCGGTCGATTCCTCCCGTGCTAGCAGGACACACAGCCGTAATGAAGACCATCGCCTTGGCGTTCTCCAGCGTTCTCTTGTTCGCGTACGGCCAGGTCGATGCGGCTGGGTCGATCGAGAACCGATGGCTGAAGCTGGACGGTTCCTCGATCGCCGCCGTCACGCTGACGGACAAGGCGTCGGGCCAGGCTGTTGCCCGGTACTCCGACCTACCGGGAGACAGCGAGTTCAGGTCGTCCGTTGCGAACAGCCGCGTCTGGGGAACAGGCGCGCGCATCGAGGCGGTCTCCAGGCGACGAACAACGACGTTCACGCTCTATGAGTCGTCGCCGTTCCTGTTCGTTCATTCGACGATTCACAACACGACGGACAAGCCGCTGGTCGCGGCGAGTCTGGAACTGTTCGAGGTGAAAGCTCATCTCGGCGCGCCAGTAACACAACTCCGGAGCTTTGGCACCGGGTTTCTCAAGTCACTGGACGTACCCGCAACGAGCTTCTCGTTCACTGCGCTCGTCGAACCCGAATCTCGTCGCGGGCTGGTCGTTTCTCAGTTGACTCACCAGCGATCCAGCGGCGTGTTCACGACTCGTGCCGAAGGCGAGGCGGTTTCGATCGGTGGGCGTCTCGATTTCGGGCGGTTTCAGGTCGAGGCCGGCGAGTCCCGCGACACCGACACGATCTTGGTCGGTCACTTCGACGACGCTCGCGTGGGACTGGAGTCCTATGCCGACGCCATCGCTCGCCATCACGGCATCCAGTTGAAGACACAGGCGGTTGATTACTGCACCTGGTATCACGCCCGAGCCTCGGATGAGAAGAAGCTCGCCGAGAATACGGAGTTCGCGGCGAAGCATTTGGCTCCCTTCGGGCTGGATGTCATCCAGATCGACGACGACTGGCAGAAGCTGACGCCCAGTTTCTCGAAACCGGAAACGCGGAAGCGTGGCAAGGGTCCCGTGAAAACGTTTGTCGAATCGAAGGAGAACTATTCCAGCGGAATGGCTGCAACCGCGACCAATATCACCGGTCACCAGTTCACGGCGGGACTGTGGTTCATGCCCTTTGCTGGTGGGTATCGAACCTCCTACTTCGCTGACAAGCAGGACCTGTTTGCGCACTGGCCCGACGGGACGCCGATCGAGGACCCACGGTGGTCGGGAACTCTGCTCGATCTGACGAATCCCAGAACCCAGGCTTTCGTTCATCAGCGAACGAAGCGGATCTACGACTGGGGCTATCGCTACTTCAAGCTGGACGGCCTTCACACCGGCACTGTGACTTACAACGTCTACGTCAACACGGACTGGCGAACACGGGGGCTGACGAACTCCCGGAACTTCGTCGGCTCCCAGAGCTCGCCGGCGAAGATCGATTCCAATGAGCCGTCGGCAGCTCTCCATGACGCAACCAAGACGCACATCGAGGCCTATCGCATCGGACTGGACACTCTCCGGAGAGCGGCACCGGACGCGTTCCTTCTGGGCTGCAACGTCTCGCAAAACATGCGAAGCATGGGGGCGGCCTTCGACAAGATCGACGCCATGCGGATCGGCCCCGACAACGGCCGAGGCGGCAGCGGCCGGTGGGATCATGTGACCAAGGGAGCGCTGCATGGATCAAACCTCTATTTTCTCAACGCCCGTGTGTGGCACAACGACCCGGACCCGGTTTACGTCCGTGCATCCAATCCTCTCGAATCGGCCCGTTGGATGGTCTCCTGGGTCGCCGTCACGGGCAGTATGCTGACGACCAGCGAGCAGTTTTCGGAGCTCCCGCCAGAACGACTCGATCTTTTGAAGCGTGCGATGCCCAGCGTCTTCCGCAGCTCGCGCAGCAGTGACACTCTCATCGCACGTCCCGTCGATCTGTTTCGTTCCGAGACTCCACGAATCTGGCTGCTGACGGATACGAGAAAGAGCGTCCGCCGGGACGTCATCGGTCTTTTCAATTGGAAGGAGAAGGAAGCGGAAACCATCGTCTGTTCAATGAGCCGCATCGGCTTGGACGAGGACCGCAGTTTCGTCGCGTTCGACTACTGGGCGAACGAGTTCGTCGAGCCCTTCAAGGGAAACCTCCACCAAACCCTCCCGGCAGGAACGTGCCGCGTGCTTGCGGTTCGTCCGGAAGCGAATCACCCGCAGCTGCTCAGCACGTCACGCCACATCACCCAGGGAGTCATCGACGTTCTCGAGGAGAGTTGGGACACCGATTCGCGCACACTGTCTGGGCGCAGTGCTGTCGTCGCGGCCGATCCGTATGAATTGCGAATCACTTTCCCGCCGGCGGGCACGTGGAAGATAACCGAGTTGTCCGTGAGCGATGGGGCAACCATCAAAGCGGGCGAAGCGAACCATCGAGGTGCTCGCGTCATGATCACACCGCGACGCACCGGGGAACTCCGCTGGAAGGTCGTCTTTCGAAACGGCGCACGTTGACTCGCTCTACGGCTGCTTCCTGAATCAGGCTGGCCCCTTCATCGGTTCTGGGTTTTGAAGGATTCGGTTGAAGCTGGCGGTCATCGTGCATCCGGCGCTGGAGATCTCTATGGAGTACCAGGAGTTACGCCCGTCTTCCGATCTTGCGCGTATCGTGCGGTGCTACTGGACACTGCGGCAAGCGGGCGACCGACCGACACAGCCTCGAGAGAAGATTCTCCCCGATGGTTGTTGCGAGATCGTTTTCAACCGCGCCGATGTCTTTCGCAAGCGAGCGGCGGATGGTGTCTGGCACGAACAGCCGCGCGTCCTGGTTGCCGGACAGCTAGAGAAGGTCCTCGAGGTCATGCCGTCCGGCGTGATCGATCTTTTCTCGGTGCGCTTTCAGCCGACTGGTCTCCATTTGCTTACCGGCTTGGCCGTCGCGGAGATCCGCGGACTGCAGGTAGAACTCAGCGATGTCCTCCGACCGATCGAGCGAGCGATGGGCGACCTCGAGAGTCTCACGCCGCGCCAGGCCGTGGCTCAGGTCGAGAAAACCCTGAGACGATTCGTCCGTTCGCGCAGCGGCTCGACCGGGGCAGTGGAACACGCCGTAGACCTGATCGAGGCCTCCAAGGGCGATCTTCCTCTCGAACTCGTAGCGCGGCGCTGCGAGATGAGTCGCAGGCAGCTGGAGCGGCGCTTTCTCGTCGTAGTAGGCCTGCGCCCTAAGCAATTCGCCCGGATCGTCCGCTTTCAGAGCTTGCTCGACCTGGTCGAGGTCGAAGGACCGAAGCACTGGTCCTCACTCGCACTGCGCGGTGGCTACTTCGATCAATCACACATGATTCGTGAGTTTCGAAAGTTTGCCAACGAATCTCCCGCGGCTTACTTCGCCGGAGAGCATCCCCTCGCGACTCATCTTTCGGGAACGGACATGTCGCATTCATCCAATCCGGCGTCGGACTGATTCGCTAACCTGACGAGCGCGTCTGTCAGTCGGGAGATGAACAAGCGCGTGCGGGCCGCGACTACAAATGTTCGAGCTGACGGACATTGGAAGCGCCGCAATCTTCGTTGATCACGAGTCGAAAGGAAGCTCCGCAATGTCCTTACGCACTTGGCTGGTAACAGCGCTCGCACTCCTCGCAGTTCGCGGTGCCACGAGGGCCTCGAACGCACGCGCCCCGCAGGACGAGGAACTGCGCAAGTTGGGTGGTACGTGGGTATTCGTCGAGGACCGCACCGAGGGTCGCGCCGTCGAGAAGCAGGGTGCCCCCATGAGCGTCAGGTTCAAGTTGCGCGTTGAGAAAGACGCGGTCGTTTACCCGCGTCCTCGAGGCGATGAGCGCATCACGCTCGACGGCTCGATCATCGAGAAGAAGGACAACGGTTCGATCAAGCGCTACCACGGCGAGTGGAAGGATGGCGCACTCGAGTACACGCAAGAGACGGTGCGCCTGTCGGACAACAAGCGCGTCTTCGTGTTGCGGAGAGTGTTTCGCGTCACAGACGACGGCCTGCTAGTCGACGTCATTCTCGATGAGAAGTCGAAACAGGTGGCGCTCTACCGCCATCCGGAGGACATCGCGCTAGCCGAGCCAGCCAAGGCCGCGATTGCCGACATCGCGTGGTTGGCCGACGCGTGGGTCGGAACGCGGCGCAAGTCGTCGATCGAGGAGCGTTGGAGCCCGCCGAAGGGCGGCGCGATGCTCGGCATCTCACGCACGGTCAGAGGAGACAAGATGGTCGGATTCGAGTACCTGCGCATCGTCGAGCGCGACGGTGGGCTGGTCTACGTCGCGCAGCCCGGCGGACGTCCGCCGACCGAGTTCGTGCTCACCGAGCTGGACAAGAAGCGCGCCGTATTCGTGAATCCCCGCCACGACTACCCGCAGCGCATCGTCTACGAAGTTTCGAGAGATGGCGCCCTGACGGCATCGATCGGCTTCGCAAAAGGCCGCCTCCAGAGCTACGAGTACAAGCGCGAGGGCGAGTAGAGGTACCACCGCGGCGCTAGTTCGGCACGTTCGAACACCCCGCGTGGATGAAACTCGAACGCGGTTTGCAACGGGACTTGGAATGAAGGCCCCCACCGCGAGACAGTCACGGGGCCATGTTCGGGATTGACGAGCTCGCTGCGGTAGGCGAGCGAGCGTCCATTGGCCAGAGACGATTTCGCCCCGGCGGCTTCCTCTGACTCGACGACGGGCACTTGAACGACACGCCGATTGCCGCCGCGTGCCAGCGCTAAGACCTACAGAGATCTCCGACCGCGAGGGCTGCGTCTGCTCGGCGGCGACGTGTTCGTCGTCCCGCAAGACGAGATCGCCCTCGCGAACCTGATCCGTCACTTTCGCGAGTTCGACCCATCGACCGTTCACCGGAAACTGGGCCTTTTGACGAGCGATTCGTGCTCTCGATCAAGAGCGAGTGTCTCGACCGGATGATCCGGTTCACCGAGGCGTCGCTAGTTCCGCCTCTCGACCTCGATCGCCGCCACTGCAGGCGCTGCGACTCGATGCACGAACTGCACGTCGAGCCATCCGTCGCGAACTTCGACGTCGAAAACCTGCTGAGTCGCCGTTGCCAAACCCGCGGCGGCCGGCTCGTATTCGTGCAGGACGACGCGATCCTCGAGGCGCACGTCGAACGCTCGCTGCGGCTCCGGTGGACTTTCTCCCTCGTCGAAAATCTCGGCGAAGTGAAGCACGACCCGGTAGCGCCCCGCCGGTAGCGGAATGCGGTAACCCGGTGGAGACAGCGCTTGCGCTGCGAACCAGCGATGGCTCTGATAGAGGAGGTCCTCATCGGTGCCCAACACTTCTCCGGTGAACGGCCGCTTGACGCCGGTGAGCCCGTACTCGAAGTAGCGACTGCCCGAGGTGAAGAACCCGTCCGAGAGCCACGTTTTTCCATCCGCGCCGACGTGCCTCTCTCCCCCGCAGTTGACTCGGACCGCTCCGTCCTGAATCAATCGTTCGAGAGCCTCTCGCAGTCTCGCTCCGCGGCCCGTGTCGTCGGTGGTCTCATCCACGTGCGGAAACGCCGCCAGCGTTTCCTCGGGCGTGCGATCGAGATCGACGAGGCAGACGCGGAGCCAAGCGCTCCAGAGAGAGCTGCTGTCCTCCACGCCGCTGCCGAGCGCGACGCGGAGTCGCTTCTCCGCGTCCTCGGCCTTCTCGCTCGCGACCAGGCACTCGGCGAGTCGCTCGAAGGGCTCCGGACGTGACGCTCCTCCTGTCGCGATGCTCTGCGCGAAACGGAGGGCGGCTCGATCGCTCTCACCGGCGAGCTGAAGACTGCGTCCTTCCAAATAGGCGATGCGACTCTCCATGTGGTCCGTGCCGACCCGCCCGACGATGTCCTTGATGAAGTTGAAGACGCCGGGCTTCCTTCTCGCCTCGAGGGCAGCGTCGATCGAGGCGAACGATGCCAGCCCTGACGGGAACCGCTCCCATTGCTCGTCGAGTTCGCGCCGCGTTTTCTCGGTCGCACCGGGCAAGCGTATCGCGCGCTCGAGACACCTGAGCACTTGGCCCTCCGCACCGAGCGTCCGGTGAATCTCGGCGAGCGCGACGAGCTCGAACGCCTTGGCCCGATCCTCGAGCGGCTCCGCGCTCAGGTGGCGACGCAGCTCCTCGAGCTCCTCGCGCACGCTCTCCTCCGGATGCTTCTTCAGCTCTCGGGCCCACGCTCGCAGGCATGAGGAGTAGTGCGCCCGTGTGCGCCAGTCCTCCGGCAATCGCCGCCAGGTTCGCCGAGCCACGTCGCAATTCCGCCGATGCAGAATCAGGCGCTGCCTCGTGCGTCGAAGGGCTCTATCCTCAGGCGTGCCGATCCCATAGCGGTCTCGCTCCTCGGACGTGAGCTCGCGCGGCTTGTTGGCCCGCGCGACCGGCAACGGGTCGAGAGGCCACTTCCGAATGTTCCGGTCTCCCGACAGCGTGTACAGCGACTCGCCGTCAGCGCTGAAAGCGGCGTAGCGGAACTCGCCCTCCGGTGCCTCGATCGTCAATCGCTCCTCGCCGCTCGTTTCACTCCAGACGCGCGCCGTGCCGTCGCGGGAGAGCGTGACCACGAGCCCCTTCGCGGCGTGCAGGTCCGCATGAGTGACTCGACCCTCGTGCCCGACGAGATGCTGGAGCACACTTCCGGTGAGTGCGTCGACGATCGCGGCCGTGTTGTCGTGAGCACCGGTGACGATTTTCCGATCATCGTCGAAGAAGCCGACGAAGGTCACCCAGCCTCGATGGTTCGTCCGTGACCAGATCAGCTTGCCCGTAGACGCCTCCCAGAGCTTGACGGTCCAGTCGTGCGAGCCGGTGACGACCCTCTCGCCGTCGCTGCTGAACGCGGCCTGATTGACGAAGTTCTTGTGGCCGTCACGTCCGCCGAGGACGACGAGGCGCTCGCCGGTCTCCGCGTCCCAGATCTGGGCAGAGCCGTCGGCTGCGGATGTCGCGACCCTTTTGCCATCCGAGGAGAACGTTGCGTGAATCACCGCTTCACGGTGACCTCGCAGAATTGCGATCGGCCTTCCGCTCGACGCGTCCCAGATTCGCGCGGTCTTGTCATAAGCGGCAGAGGCGATGCGATTCCCATCGGGGCTGAAGCAGGCGAACCAGACGTGACCCGCGTGACCCTCGATCCTCAGCATGGGCTCCCCCCCGCCGTCGCGACCGAGCGGCGCCGTCGTCGTTCGCCACACTAAAAGCTGATCTCGTTTCCGCGACAGCGCGCGGTCGCGACTGAGTGGAGAACACGGAAGGACTCGACGGATCTCTCGGCTCGAGTCGGGACTCGACCGCACAGACAGCGCCGGAGCCAAGCGCCAGATCCGCGCCGTTGTGTCCTCCGAAACCGTAGCGAGATGGCGACCGTCCCGACTGAAAGCACATCCCCGGACGTCGCTGTGATGGGCCCGCAATACGACGAGCTCCGCACCAGTGTGGGCGTCCCAGATACGTGTGGTTTGGTCTCGCGAAACCGTGACGACGAGTCGATCATCGGGGGCGAATACGGCGGAGACGACGGCGGCTCTGTGCCCCGTGAGAGTCCTGACGACTTCGCCGCTGCCGGCGTCTACGAGGTAGACCGAATTGTGAGCACACGCGGCGATGAGACTCCGATCGTGACTGAATTGAACGAAACGCCACACCCTGTGCTTCGCGGCGTCCCAGAGCACGGCGACTCCGTCTTTCACGACGAGACGGACGGAGCCTTCAACGCCGACGTCGAGATCGTAGGAAGCGCCGTGACGCAGGGTGAAACCCTCACCCGGTTCGAGCGTCTCCGGATCCAGGCGCGTGATGCGGTTGTTGTTGTCACTCAACCAGAGCTGACCATCGAGCGATGAGAAGTGGATCTCTCGGAGCCGGACC
Organism: Planctomycetota bacterium; assembly: GCA_965223845.1. Lineage (GTDB taxonomy): Bacteria > Planctomycetota > UBA8108 > UBA8108 > SXIK01 > CBDCXR01. Next base: position 4,251,651 of record CBDCXR010000004.1, read on the forward strand.
GAGAATGCCCTCCTCCTGAGCTCGCGGCCCGACTCCGTCTCGAAGATGAAAACGTTCGTCCAGCCACAGAAGAAGAGGTGTTTTCCGTCCTCGCTGAATAGGACATCGTTAAGCGGGTCATTCGCCACGAATCGAGACAGCTCCTCGCCGCTGCCGAGATCCCAGATGCGCGCCGTCCCATCGCGACTGGAGGTGACGACTCTCTTTCCGTCCGGACTGAAGTCGGCGCAGTAGGCCCACAGCTCATGGCCTCGCAGCGTCCTCACCTCGCGTAACTCTGCGAGGCTAGCGAGAAGCGCGTTGTTCGAGGCACGGCCCGGTTCGAGTGCCGCACCCTCGAGAGCGAGCAGGAGAGCCAGGGTTGGATCCGTCGGGAGCTCCGCGGCCGAGAGCGCCAGGAGGCGGTGCGCCTCGACCTGAACGAGAGCCGCGCTCTTTTCCGCGGATTCCCGCTCGAGGCGCCCGAGAGCGACCTGCTTCGCGTCGCTTTCGCTCTGCAAACGGCCGAGCGCCGTTTGCTTCGCCTCGCGTTCGTTCTCGACGTGCCGTAGAAGGACCAGAGACATCACCAGCGCCGCGACCAGCACGACCACGACTCCCGCCACCGAAGCTGCGACGCCGCGATTCCGAGCGACCCACTTCTTGAACTCGACGACGGCTCCGGTGCGGTAAGCCCGGACAACTCGATTCTCCTGAAACGCCCGCAAGTCTGCCGCCATCTCCGCCATGTCGGCGTATCGGTCGTCCCTCGATCGCGCCATCGCCCTCTCGCAGATCGCGACAAGCTCGGGCGGGCTGTCTGGTCTCCACCGAGTGAGTTCCTGAGGAGGCCCGCGCCGGACCGCCGACAAGATTCGGTCAGGAGTCGTCTGCGAACCGGGATCCGTGTACGGCGCGCGGCCGGCTAGGAGCGTGTACAACATCGCGCCGACCGAGTAGACATCCGAGCGCGCGTCGAGCTGATCGACGCGTCCTTCGGCCTGCTCGGGTGGCATGAACGAGGGGGTTCCGACGATCGTTCCCTCGAGTGTCTGGAGCCGCGAGTCTTCGCCGTCGGGTCCCCAGCGAAGAGCGGAGGCGGCGTGGCCTCCCTCGGAACTTTCATTTTGCTGCGTGTCGGCAGAATCGAGGGAGCCGTCGTTCTCCAGCAACTTCGCGAGCCCCCAGTCCATAACGTAGGTTTCGCCGAAGTTCCCGACCATGACGTTCGAGGGTTTCAAGTCGCGATGGATGACACCCTTGGAATGGGCATAAGCCAACGTCTCGCAAACCCGAGCGATCACGTCGAGGACGCGGGCTTCGGTCCAGCCCTCCGCGCCGGCGAGCGCCAAATCGATCACCTTTCCGAGGTCGCGGCCGTCGACCAGGCGCATCGTGAAGAACAACTTGCCATCGCGGTCGACGCCGACGTCGTGAAGCGGCACGACGCCGGGATGATCAAGCTGCCCCGTCAGTCGAGCTTCGTGGATGAAACGGCTCAGAAGACGCGCATCGGTGTGAAGGCCATTCCGTCTTGGCGACGCGACATCCGCTTCGCCGCCCTCCGACGATGAGTCCTCTCTCGCCCGCACGACCTTCATCGCCAGCTGGCGACGGAGCGCCTGGTCCCAGATACGAAACACGACGCCCATGCCACCGCGACCGACCTCCTCGCGTCGCACGAAGCGCTCACCGGGAGAAGTCAGGCGCCTCAGAGCTTCGAGCCAGAGGATCGCGGACTCATCGTCGACCGCGTCGGCACCGAGGGACGCAGGAGCAAGCTCCTCGAGCGCGCGCGCGAGCTCGGGTCGCGCCGCGAGGAGCTCGGCGAGAGGATCGCTACCGTGCTGCGAGGGATGTGGCGGCGCGACATTGGAGACGGCCTCGAGGAACTCCTCTGCCAGCGGATGCGCACCGAGAAGCGACTCGACCTCCGCACGCAGGTCGACGTCTCCTTGACAAGCGTCGGCGACAAACGCCGCGCGCTCGTCGGGTTCGAGATCGAGCGCGTCCTCGAAGATCTCGAGAGCGCTGCGCGACCTCTCAGTCGACACCCGACCGCCCCCCGTTCAGGTCATTGAATAACCAGGTCTTGGCGACGCTCCATTCACGCTTGACGGTCGCGGGGGATGTATTCAACGCTGTCGCCACATCCTCCACGCTCATCCCCCCGAAGTAGCGAAGCTCCACAACACGAGCCTTGCGCGGGCCGATCGCCGCGAGTCGCTCGAGAGATTCGTCGAGAGCCAGAAAGTCGATCGTCGGCTCTTCGTTCACGATGAGCTCCTCGTCGAGAGGGACTCTTCGTCCCGCGCTGCCGCCTCTCTTGAGACGATTCCGCTCGCGAGCGTGATCGATGAGCAGGTTTCGCATGGCTTTGGCGACGAAGGCGCGGAACTGCACGCGGTTCTCACCGGGAATCGCGTCACGACGCAAGAGTCTAAGACACACCTCGTTGACGAGTGCGGTCGCCTGCAGAGTGTGCCCGGGAGTTCTTCTGTCGCTCAGATACGCGCGCGCCAGCTCTCTCAGCTCGTCGTAGATCGACGTGAGAAGCCGATCCCGCGCAGAAGAGTCGCCGCGACGGGCGAGTTCGAGCAGTGCCGTGATTTGTGAGGCCGAGGAGAAGTCGTCCATGCCGCAGGCAACGCGCGCCCAGCCGGGAGGCCGCCTCAAGCCCGAGAGCTTGAGAACGGTCCACGGCGCTTCTGCGGACCCGAGACCGACGAACGTCGCACGGCGACGAAACCCGCCTGTATCGATGCTCCGCTGCGGCTCGGACGAAGTCAATGTCTCTCTCGACGTCTGCTCGTCGTTGCGCGATTCGAAATGCCCGTGCCCTCGAGCCGGATTCGCCTACGACGACCAGGTCTACGACGACCAGAGCATTCGGAGTCGACTCGATCCTATTTGTGCGACTCCTTAGCCCTGGTCGTCGATCGCTACTCCTGGGTACCAGACGTCAGTTATCCGCGGGAACGATTACGGAGTTCACCACGTTCCGGTAGAACCCGGTCTCGGCTTCGTGGTCGATCTCCGAGAGATCGACGTTGAGATCGACATCGAGGTCAATACCCAACAGATGTCCCGAGGCTACCGCCTCCCGAGAGCGTACGGTGGAGACATTGCTAGTCAGTTGGTCGGGAGGATCCGACGGCGCCCAGGCTTCGGTTCGAACCGTGACCGGCCCGTCACCCTCGACAACCAGGTCGGACAAGATCGCCGTCTTAAACAGGAGCTCGCCCGTCGTGGGATCGAACTCGGGGAATAGTACCTCGACTTCTCCCGGTATGAACACAAGGGAGTCTGTCGCGATGTAGCTTTCCCGATCTAAGAGCAGTGCAAATCCGAAGCCGAAGAACCCCGTCTCAAAGTCCATGATTTCGACCTGAAGGAATCCGGCGATGAATGTCTCCCCGGTGATGAAGTTGTACACTTCAGTTTCGTCGAAGAACAGTCTCAGGCCATCGGCCTGAACCTGGGCGTACGCCGAAGAGGACCTGAACTTGAAGACGGTGGCGCCCTCGTCGGGCGCGGAGTGGGAGACCCCAAGCGGGAGTGCTAGCGACAGGACCGCAGCCAGTGAGTAGATCCATCGTCGTCGTGTCATGGTGTTGCTCCTTTTCCATGATCTGAACGGAATGAGACAGTGGGTTTTCCAAACTCCCGACAGAGAGTGGGCAGCCGCCCTTCGCGCGGGTGGACCGTTGTGACTGTGGAAACCAAAACCCTAATCCCGCCGCCCGAACCACCGTGATCGCGCGTATGTCGAGGCGTGTCCTGGCATACGGGAACTCGACGGCCTTCGGATTCTGGCGCACCCGGCCCGTTCACAGGGGGGAAACGACAACTGCGGGGGGACGAGCTCAGTTTTTTCTGCCGCAGGCTCAGAACCCGGACTGGAGCCGACGCGTGCAGGTCACGGTGCTGCGCGTCGCGGTATTCCATGGCTTGCGTCGCTACTACGACCGCGAAGCCGCGGAGCCGAACACCTCGCAACCTCTTCCCGCCCTCCCGGACTCGATACCGCCCACGAACCGACTGGCTTCCTTCGTCGACGAGCTGCTCGACCCACCCCGACAGTCCTTCGACGTCTGAGCTCGTCGACCGCGTTCAAAACAGCCAGACGAGAAGACTCCGGCGTTCGACGAGAACTTGGCTGCGGCGCGAACTCAAAACAGGGCGGGCTTGACCCGCCTCGCTCGACGAGCGAGAATGCGAGCATGGCTGCGCTGTTTTTCTCGACCAAGCCTCAGTCGCAACACTCGCGATACCGTCTGATCGCGCTGGTATCCGCTCTCGCGATCTTGGGGCAGGCTGTCTTGCCGCTTCTGCACGAAGTGACGGCGCACAGCCATGTCGAATCGGCGCTGGCTCACTCGCACGACTGGCCTTGCACTTCTTCCGAATCTCTGACGGAGTCCGTATCGCTTGCGGACACCCCGCCGTCCGAGACACGGATGGAATCCGACTGTCAGATTTGCCTGGCGCTCAGCACAGTCCGCCACTCCATTGTTGCTCCGAGTGGCTCGCGAACCCACACCCCCCTCGCCTCTATCTCCGCAAGGAGATTGATCACGTCACCAGACCTCTGGGTCTGCAGCTCGATCGATCTAAACCTTGCGGCGCCTCGGGCCCCTCCAGCCTGAATCTGATCGCTTGTAGTTGAGCTCGACTCGCTGACCGAGCGCGGTTTGCCCGCGTGTCGACGGCGCGAGTTGAAAGCGCATGCGTTCAAGATTCACTGGAGACTTCAAAATGCCCTCGATTCGCGAACAGCGGACGACGGTGCCATCGCGAGGCACGTCGAGCCGTTCCAGCGGACGGATCCGCGACGACCTAGTCTCGCGAGCCGTACGTGACCACCTAGACGTAATGCTCGCAGCCGCACGACGCGTACTTCCTAGCGATGATCTTGCCTGGGACGCAGTGCAAGAATCCCTCCAAGCGCTCTGGAAGGAAGGAGCCATCAACACGCCTCTACGCGGTTGGCTGCTCCGAGCGGTTCGCCTCCGCGCTTTCCATTTGCTTCGGTCCGAGCGACGACGTCGCCAGCACGAAGCCGCGTGCGCCTGCCTTTGCTGCCTGGTCGCCTACGATGATCCGGCTCGTCGAATGGAGAACCGCGAGCTTTTGAATCTGGCGGTGAAGGCTATCGAACGATTGCCCCCAGCATATCGCAGTGTCGTCGAAATGCGTGACTGGCTCGACATGGACTACGCGTCCATTGCATTAGAGCTTGGCGTTCCCGTCGGTACGATCCGCTCGAGACTCAGCCGCGCCCGTGATCAGGTGCGCGCGGCACTCCGCCCGGCACTTCGACAAGGCCGGCGTTCGGGCGCAGGAGGGAGACCGGTCGCATGTCTGGCGTGAAGAAGCTCACCGGAGATGCGCTTGCTACCGGAGTCGCTCTCCTCGTCGCATCGATCTTCCCAGCTCCTTTGCAGGCGCAGGATCCGGGTCAAAGCGTCGCGAGGTCACTCATCCGCGGCACCTACGAACGAGTTTTTTTTCCCGAAGACGTCACCCGAATCGCGGTAGGTGACAAAGGCCTCCTGTCGTTCGAGCTGTTGAACACGCGTGAAGCTCTTGTTCTCGGTAAGGGTGTCGGACGAACGAACGTAGTCGTGTGGTACTCGAGCGGCGCGATCTCCGATCATCGATTCTCCATCGAAGAAGATCTTTCCGTCTTGAAAGAGGCCTTGCGTGATCTCGACCCTCGGATCGCTGCGGAAATGGCCTCCAATCGTGCCGCAATCGTACTGCGCGGGGTTGTGCCCAATGCGATCGTCATGGAGCGTGCCGTTCGGGTCGCGGAGGACTACTTGGGCTCACGCTCGGGACGCACCCGCCGTCGAGGGCGCGGCGCGGGCACGACGGGCCCGGAGGACCTGGCTCAATCGCTGCGACTCATGGCCGATGCGATCGAGACGACCGATCGGCCTGCGGGAGAAACAGAGACCGTCGTAGCATCGTCCACTCCCTCGCCGACGGCATCGGGAACTGTAATCAACCTGCTTCGAGTGGAACAGCCCCCAGAGACGACCGAAGAAAAAATACTCCGTGCGATTCAGCCTATCGCAGGTTCCGACGTCGCCGTCCGACGAGTCCTGAAAGGGGCGGTACCCGACGATGAGCGCGACGTGTTCGTGCTCGAGGGAAAAGTCGCCAACCAGGTCGCGCTCGTACGCGTCTTGTCACTCGCAGCGAGAATCATCACCGGAAGATCTCTCCGCGGAGTGCGCGGCGAAAGCCTCATTCGGGTTCTCGCCGAGGAAGGCGGCGGCCTTTTCGAGGGAGGCGGACAGTCCGGCCAGGGCAATCGAAACCGCCAGAACTCTGGCGGTGCTGGACGAGGTGGTTCGGGATCCGGAAGGAGTGCTAGTTTTTTTCAGAGCGATATCGAGACGAATATCGCGCGCGCCAAGGCGCTCGATGTCGCCGACGGGCGCATCCTCTCTTTCCTAGAGGTTTCCGATCTCCCGCTCGTCCGGGTCAATGTTCAGTTCTACGAGGTAAATCGAGCAGAGATCCTCAACTATTCGTCGGACTGGGCCGCGTTCGTCTCGAGTTTCGAACAACCTGCGCTGTTAGGAGCTGGGTTGGCACCGGGATTTCAGTCGGCGCCGGCGAGTGTGGGGACCTTTGCCGCTACGGATATCCAGAATGTGCTCTCCTCGATCGGCGGCAACCTCGGCAATCAGTTCCAATTAGTCGACGACCATCTCGCGGTCGATACGGCGTTTTCTCTGCTTGAAGCGAAGGGTCTGGCACGACGGCTCTCCGCTCCGTCATTGACGGTACTCTCCGGTGAGCAAGCCGCGCTCTCCGTAGGAGGTGAAATTCCGATCCAGGAGATCTTTTCACCGGCTTTCAGCGGTGATGATTCCCCGGGCGTGTTCGGCTCTGTGCGCTTTCGGAGTTTCGGGATCTCACTCAATATGAGACCCCAGATCGACGAACGGGACATGATCACGCTGGAGCTCGCTCCTACCGTGAGTCAACCGGATCAGCAGCTGACTTCGGTGCTTGTTGATACGACTGGAGCCGAGCAACCGACGACCGCCTTTCAGAGTCGATCGATGGTTACGAGCAGTCGGTTGAGAGACGGGCAGTCCCTGATGCTCGGCGGACTCGTATCGCGAGGCGACGCGCGTGACATTTCCCAGCCGCCTTTGATCGGTGATATCCCGCTTCTGGGCTGGTTGTTTCGCAACTTCGGCGAAACCGACGACGACCGCGAGCTGGTGATCCTCGTCAACCCGACGATCGTCAGAGAACCTATCCCCGAAATCGGCCTCTGGTCGTTTGCGAAACCGAGCGAACTTCTCGAATCAGCCGGACTTCGAAGACCCAGAGCCGACGGCGATCCGTCGGAATCGCCGCCGCACCTCGCTAAAGATCGGAGCGGGTCGTGATCCAGCTTCACCGTCGCGGCGCGCGAGAGTCGGGGGCCGCGCTGATCGAGTTTGCGATCGTCTCTCTCGCTCTGTACCTAATCCTCGCTGCGATCCTTACCTTCGGCTCGGCGATCTGGATCGGCCAGAATCTGCAGCAGGCCGTCGATGTCGGAGCGCAGGAGCTGGCACGGCTGCCGCTTGATCCGGACATCGATCTGGGCTGGGGCGATCTCCAGCAGGGCTGTGCTGCCCCGGAGGATGTGGAGGACTTCGCAGCGTGCGACGGTCGCGTCCTGGACGAGATCTACGACAAACAGTACCTCGTCATAACTCGCCAAGATATCTCGAATTCGAATATCGATCCCGACTCCCCCACCGCGCTTCTCGAGTACGCCGAGACGCTGCCGTTGATCAATCGATTGCTGATCCCGGTAATGATTTTCGATCGCCAGCATAGCGGCGGATCCTGGCGCTATCCCGGAGCCGTAGTGTTGAATACCGTGACGCCAGAGCCCGAAGAAACCGTGCTCGTTCCGATCGTCAGGAATGGCGAAATCCGTTGGGTCGCGCCAGTGGAAGAAGTTCGAGTCGATCACGACGGAGATTCGGCTACAGCTCCGGTCGGGCCCTTTTCGGTGCTCCCCCCGGAACCGACTCCTCCTGGCTTCGTCCCCGGAGTGGTGGCCCTTCGGATCAACTACCCATTCCAAAGCGCGGCGATGTCCGATTTCACGCCGAGCCCGGAAGGTGCCCTCGAGCCGAACCTCGATCGTGTCGTAACTGCGGACGACGCGTCGCTGACCGCGGGTGCAACAGGAGTCTACGCGCTTCAGGTCGCCGCGAACTCCTACGCGGACGGTGAGCCGAACATCCACGGAGGTCGCTATGGTCTTGGCCGCCAGATCGCATTGCCATTCGATCGAGACTCGATTCGCACGTTTGGAGTTCGACCCTACCGGCGGATCCTGTCCGTGCAGGCGATCTACCGCCGCGAGGTCTTCGATTTCGGCCTCGGATCCACACCATGATTTCGCTACCGAAACCACTGCGCAGCCGAGAGGCCGGATCCGTACTCGCGCTCTTCGCGATTCTTCTCTTCGGGCTCGTTGCGCTCCTGGCTTTGTCTATCGATACCGGATTCGTGCTACTGGCTCGCCGTCAGATGCAAGCGGCCGTCAACTCCGCCTCGGTCGAGGGTCTGCGCTGGCGCGATCGACTACCGCCTGTCGACGACTTGGTCGCTATCGGTGAGGATCCGAGTAACCCGGCAGAGCTCGAAACTCGAAAGGACGAGATTCGCCGCAAAATGGCGAGGCAATTCGTCCACGCCAGCTTCGATGTCGACTACGACGTAGGAAGCCCCGATCCGTCGACGGCCGTTCTCGGGGCCGGCCCGATGATCGGATTCGAAGGCGGGATCGATATCGGTGGCGGACTCAGAGCTTCCAGCTTGATTCGCCAACAGAATCCGAGGGCGTACAAACCAGCTCTCGCGCTGAATCTCGGTAATTCTGTCTCCGGAGACATGGTTTCCGGCGGCTATCTGGTGGACGGTTCGCGCGACGATTATGAGGACTTCCTCGACGTGAACGATCCGCCGGATGCCTTTCTCGTACGCCTCCGGCGGACAGACGAAGATCTTTCCTCGGCTCCGGACGCCAGCACGTCGGGTCCACCGATCCCCTCCCTATTCGGCAGGGCGGCCATCGCGCGCGCCGAGGAAGGCAATCCCCAGGCGCTACTTCAGCGTCGCGCGACTGGGGTTCGCGTTCGGGCGACGTCCATTGCCGATCTGAAACCCGCGGTCTCCGTCGGGTATTCATCGAACACGGACCGACCTGGAGTTCGCTACTTTGTCGACCGCTCGGTCTTCGACTGTTCCAATCCGACGATTCTCATCGACGAACTGGAGGTACCCCTCGATCCTCTGGGGCCACCCGTGCTCCCCTGTCCGTCGGGAGCGGGAGGAGCCGTCGTCCTTGGTGACTCGGTGGCGTCCCTCGTCCCTGCGGCACCTCCACTCCCTTCGGAGTCGTTCGTGGTGGCCATCTACGATTCGAGTGTTTGCCCGGCGGCGGCGGCAGATGTTGTCGTAGGCTTCGCGAACGTCAGAATCATCGACCAATCTGTCGTCCCCGCCGGCGATCTGGTCCTTGCGAACGGCTCCAGCACCTTCGTTCGAAACTGCCAGCTCTCCGCGGACTGTTTCGACTCCTTGATCACGAACTGCTTTCAGCTCCAGGGGGCTGCGGTCAGAGCCCCAGCACGGGTGAGAGCAACTCGTTGACGGAGACGTTGGTCTTTTTGTCGAGTCCTTGGGAACTAGAGACGGTCCGGCGGCACTTCGACGCTGATGACCAGCCCGTTTCTCGTTGACCGCTCGTTTAGTCGCCGACTCGACCGTGTCGGCATCGTCGTCTCGCTCGCCTGCGCGGCTCACTTCATTTCCGCGCCGGTGCTCCTGCTTGCCGCGCCCCTACTCGGCGGCCTGTGGGTGCACCCGGCTTCGCATGCGGTAATCGCTGCGTTCGCTCTGCCAGTGGCGGCGTTCTCACTACGGCGGGGATACGCCGTGCACGGCCGACGGTGGATCGCAGCAGCAGGCGCGCTCGGCGTCGCGTGCGTCGTACTCGGTGTGTTGTTGCCCGTGGCGACTGCGGCCGAACGACCGCCGGACGAAACGAATTTGAGCCGGTGCACGGATTGCTGCCCATCGATAGACATCGGGGCGGGGGCTGATTCCTGGTCACTTCGCATCCCTCCGGCGAGTTTCGTCAGCTTGATCGGTGGGATCGCCTTGGTCGCCGCGCACTTCGGGAATCTCCGTTGCTGCCGGAACTGCGGAAAAGCACGTGAGCGATCGTGTGAGCAGTGACATCCGTGGGCGCGACAGCGCAGCTTTCGGCCGAGCGGGTCCGTTGGTGAGAGATTCGGTCCCCACCCGCGAGCAGGGTACAGAGGTTTCGACAGCACGACGGAAGACTCAAAGAAGGAGAGTCTCGGAAATACCGGGAACTTCCTTCCGGCGAGCGGCACATCACACTCGAAAGGAGTGAAGTGCTCCTAGCCCCGTCACAACGATCCACAAGGAGGTTTCAAGACATGCGACAGAACATCCAACAAAGGAGGCGCGGAGCTGCAATGATCGAGTACGCCCTGCTCGTCGCGGGCGTCGTCCTCGTGGCCGCCGCTGCCACGGCAGTCTTCGGGCACAAGACGAACGACTTGATCTCTGGCGTAGCCGCTGTCCTTCCGGGTGCTCACGCAGACGACAACGCCCCGATCGTCAGCGGCAAAATCATCGAGACGGCGCCCCAGGACCACGACGGGGACGCTGGAACGCCTGACGCCATCGCGCTCGATATCGACACAATCGTTACCAACTCCGACGGCACGGTCGAGCGTCTCGGGAACCGCCTAGGTACGGCATCGAGCATCACGCAGCTGATCGTCGAGGCCGAATAGCCCCGCGGCGACCAGTCTTAGACTCGAATTCGAAACGCTCAAGGAGTTGCCCTCAGCCCAGGGCGACTCCTTGGGCATTGTTTGCATCTCGGAGAAAGCACATGGCAAGACCGCGCAGAAGCTCGACTCCCTGGGTCGTCGTGACTCTTCTCTTGATCGGCGTGTACGGGCTCGCGGTCTACCTTCAGGTCGAGGGCTATCTGCGATTGCCGTTCGAGCTGCCGCTCGTTTCCCAATTTCAGAGGGCTACTTCCGAGGGAGCGGTCGACGCACAGTCGAACGCGCGTGGAAAAATCGCGGTGCCGATGTCTGCAGCAGATATTCCTGCCTACACAAAGCTTCGCCGAGAGCACATGTGGGATTCCAAGCGGGGCAGGTTTACCACCATTCTGTTGGACGAAGACGACGTCCCGGCGGCCGTACTCCGAGATTTTTCCGAGATCGTGGGGCGTGTTCTCGACCATGACAAACCAGCAGGCTACGTGTTCACCGAGGACGATTTCTATCCGAAGGGAACGCGAGAAGGGCTGGTCGCAGGGATCCCGCCGAACAAGATGATGTTGTTGGTCGAGGCGAACAAGGTGAAGGGGCTCTTCGGACTCAGGCCGGGAGATCGGTTCGACATAGTCCGCACGATCCCCGTCGATTCGAAGGGCGGCGCGGTGTCCCGAGAGACTGCCGGGCCCTACGGGGATCAGATCTCGCTCGCCATGAAGTTGTCCAACTGGGACAAGCAGGCTGAGGTCCGCGTTGTGGTTCGAGACGGCGTAGTGGTGACTCCGGTGAAGACGAGAGCCAAGCCGACCTCGAGTCAGAGCCTCACCAGAGGAGCCGTTGCCCGTTCCGTGCCGATCCAAGAGATTTATATCGCGGTTGCTCCCGAGGAAGCGGCGCCGTTGAGCGAGGCAATGGCGGTTGGTGCCGACGTGAGAGCGGTGATTCGATCGGGTCATGCTACCGTGCCTGCGAACATAGGCGTCTCGGATCTTCAACCACGCAATCCTCTCAACGACCTGATGTCGGCTTTGATCCCCGCCGACACGGCGTCTTCGAACGGGACGTTTAGGCCAGCGGTCGCAGGTTCGTTCCGACTCGTCGAACGCGTAGAAGACGGCCGACGTCAGCTCGTGACCGTTCCCGGTTTCGTAGATCGTCAGAACCAGGAACGGTGGGACGGCCAGATTCGCGTCGTCCCTGCTGCGGGTTCGCTCGACACCACGGAAAGCGGAACGCAAGGTGAGCGGGACGAGTAGGAATCGCCGATGCAGATTCTGTTGGTTAGCTCTGATCCATCGCTCCGCGAGGAATTCGAGGCCGCACTCGAAAACCTAAAGGAATTCAGTCCCTCCGTCCTCACGGCCGACAGCCCACGACAGGGGGTCGAGGTCGCACGGATTCGACGCCCAAACCTCGTCCTCATCGAAATGGACGCGAACGGAGGACGGCTCGACCGGTTCGCGTCGGAAATCTCGGCCCACGCACCTCGCACTCTCATCGGCGCGGTGTATCGCGCAGACGTGCTCGGGTCAGGAAGCTCGGAAACCGCAATCATCTCGGGCGTTCGAGCCGGCGTGAGCGACTTTCTTCGCCGCCCTCTTTCCAGTGTGGAAATCGAGCAGTTGCTCATTCGCGCGCGGCACCGAAACGCGCGCCAGGCCCCGGTCGCCCGAGGCCTCATCGTGTCGGTTTCCAGCACGAAAGGAGGGGTTGGAAAGTCGACGCTCGCAGTCAACAGTGCATGCCTTCTCGCGCGCCGCGCGCCCGGGCGAGTGCTGCTTGTCGATGCATCCCTTCAGCTCGGCGTGTGCGCACGAATGCTCGACCTCGAAACGAAGACGACCATCACCGACGCGACGCAGGAACTCGATCGGCTGGATCCCACGCTACTGCGTGAGTTGGCGCTCCACCACGACAGCGGGCTGCATCTCCTTGCGGCGCCCAAGGATCCAGTCGGCTCGACGGAGGTGAACGACGAGGCTATCGCCCGTGTCTTGGCGACTGCGCGTCAAGCCTACGAGTATGTCGTGGTCGACACCTTCCCACTTCTGGAATCGGTGGTGCTTGCCGTGCTCGATCTCAGCGACCTCGCCTACCTCGTCTTTCAAGGCACGGTTCCCTGCGTCCTTGGCCATGTCGGATATCTTCGGGCGCTTGAGAACGTCGGAATTGATGTGAATCGACAACGTCTCGTGTTGAGTCGAAACCACGCGCGGTTTTCTGGTGATCTGTCGCTCAGCGATATCGTCCGCAAACTCGGTCGCGACATCGATCACGTCATTCCGTACCAACGGCGCATACTGAGCTCCATGAACACTGGTGAACCCTACGTGCTGCGACACCGAGGATTATTCGGGTTCGGACGCGCAGTGCGGAATCTTGTTCACGAAATTGTTCAGGAGCGGGAGGCTCAAAGCATTAACGGAGATCAGAAGAACGCGCACTCATCCGAATCCTCCCCCGCGGATCACGCCGAAGGAGATTCTGTCCGAGTGCGTGAACCAGATTTCAGAGCTCCACAGCAGCAGGGTTCGACTCGCTCATCGGAGGTTAATCAATGAGCGGCGCGAACGACACGAGTGACACGGAGGCGTCGATCCGGGACCGGATACGGTCTCAAGGACGAGAAAAGCCGGTTCGGCTTCGAAAGAAAAGATCCGATGAGTCGCTCTCGGATCGCTCCCGAACGAACGTGCGGTCGACAGTGCCCGCCTCGGCGACGGACTACGTGGCGATCAAAGCCGGACTCCAGCGACGTCTTCTCGAGGAGATCTCCGAGCGCAACGTTCTGAACGAATCCGATGATGCGCTTGCGGGGGCGGTCGACGAGTTCGTCTCTCGGGTGCTCGAGACAGAGAAAATCCCGCTCAACCGAAGCGAACGGGACCGTCTTGCCGACGAACTGCGCGAGGAAACGACCGGTGCGGGACCGCTGGCTCCGCTCATGGCAGATCCGGCGGTGACGGACATCCTCGTAAACGGTCCGCGTAAGGTGTACGTCGAGAGATTCGGGCTCCTCGAGCGAGCCGGTGTGCAGTTTAGAGATGCCGAGCACATCGTTCGGGTGATCGAGCGAATCGCGGCTCGGATCGGGCGGCGTATCGATGCGAGCGCACCGCTCTTGGATGCGCGCTTGCCCGATGGTAGTCGTGTCAACGCGACGATCCCCCCGATTTCCATCGATAGTCCGACGATCTCGATCCGCCGTTTCGGTCAGCGTCGCCTCCGCTCGCAGGACCTTCTTCAACTGGGGATGTACTCGGTCGACATGATCGAGTTTCTCGCGCATGCCGTGAGAGCTCGAATGAGTGTCCTGGTCTCGGGCGGGACCGGCGCCGGAAAGTCCACACTGCTCGGAGCTCTCTGCGAGTCTATTCCGGATCTCGAACGAATCGTAACGATCGAGGATACGGCCGAGTTGCTGCTTGACCAAGAACACGTGGTGCGCATGGAGAGTAGGCCCTCCAACACCGAAGGGCGAGGCCGCATCACGACGCGAGATCTTGTCATCAATTCGCTCCGGATGCGTCCGGATCGCATCATCGTCGGAGAGGTCAGGGGCGGCGAAGCTCTAGATATGCTTCAGGCTCTCAACACGGGCCATGACGGTGGTCTCTCTACGATCCACGCGAACTCCCCGCGGGATGCCTTGTCTCGTCTCGAGACCATGGTGTTGATGTCGGGGCTCGATCTGCCGTCTAGGGCCATCCGCGAGCAAATTGTCGCGGCCCTGCGATTTGTGGTGCACGTTCGTCGTTTCGAAGACGGAGTGCGACGAGTCGAGAACGTATCTGAGATCGTTGGCTTGGAGGGCGCAACGCCCCTCCTCAACGAGGTGTTTCGTTTTGAGCGGCGCGGCTTCGAACGCAATCGCGTGATGGGCGCGTACCGACCCACGGGTATCGTTCCGAGGCTCGTCGACGAGTTGGGCCGCCGCGGCGTCAAGATTCCCGTGGACATGTTCCAACCTCCGCAGGAGAGAACATGACGCACCCCGCCCTCTGGTTGACCGGACTTGCCGGAATCAGCTTGATCGTGGTGGCCGTTCGCCGCCGGAGCACCTACAGAACTGCCCTAACTCAGCTGACGCGGGACGAGGTCGAGGAAGACCGGTTTCAAGACGAGCAAGAGACCGCCCCACGACCTGCCCTATCGCCTCCCAAGCACTGGGTGGCAGTCGCCCTGTCGCTTTCGAGCGGAGCGGTGTTGTATCTCGTCGCTGATTTGCCGATCGTCTTCGCGATTACACTCTCCTTGATCGTCGGCATAAGTGCGTTCGTTGTCGTCGAGTCAGTTCGTGAAAGAAAACTACTACGTCTCGAAAGGCAACTGGCGGACACGGTCGATCTGCTCGTCGCATCTCTTCGAGCCGGAGCAGGGATCATGGACGCACTAGAGGATGCCGTGCGGGAATCGAGAAGACCGCTGCGGGGAGTCCTGGAGGCGACTCTCACACGACTACGCTATGGAGATTCACCGCACCGGGTATTCAGCGAGTTCGCGGAGTCGATCTCGCTCGAATCAGTACGACTCTTCTCTCTCTCCTTGTCTGTTCACTGGGAAGTCGGCGGCAGCCTTGCGTCGAGCCTCTCTAGCGTCGGACGCTTCATCAGGGACCGCGTCGAGGCTCAACGCAGCGTCTCCACGCAGGGCGCGCAGGTTCGGGCGTCAGTGATCGGCGTGACTCTCGTCGCGTACTTTATTGCCATCATCGTTTGGCGGTCACGGCCCGACGCCATGGCTGCGTTTCTTACGACAACCGTGGGGACTTGGCTGACGTCGGTAGCTCTCATGCTTCAAGCATTGGGGCTGTTCTGGATGTTCAAGCTAAGCCGCATTCGATACTGACAGGAAACGCTCTTGTGAACGACGCCGTCGTATGGCTGACAGCCTCCGCGGGCGTAGCGCTGCTCTTGATCGGGATATGGCGCT
This sequence comes from Planctomycetota bacterium, assembly GCA_965223845.1. Lineage (GTDB taxonomy): Bacteria > Planctomycetota > UBA8108 > UBA8108 > SXIK01 > CBDCXR01. The sequence continues at coordinate 4,267,424 of CBDCXR010000004.1, forward strand.
CGCGAGGGCGACAACCGATCCGAGCAAGGCTTTTCGAGGACGATTCCGCCCCCTCGCTGCCTCCCCCTGTCGACGTAGCCTCTTCAGCGCCATTGGATTCGTGGATCAGCCGGTGGCTTTACGTTGCCGGGTTCAGACACAGACGATCGACCACCGTTTTTCTCCTCTGGGCCGCGTTTGCGGCGTTCGTCGGTGGGATGGCCGGCTACGCGCTACAGAGTTCGGGGTTCCTCGATCTGGGTGCGCAGTGGCTCGCCGAAGTTCCTGGAGGACTTGGCGAGCTCTTCCTTCCGGCGATCGTTCTGGCGCCTTGGATTGTCTTCGCGATCGTGTCGTCGATCCCATGGCTCCACGTGAGAGCGTCACGCCGGCGAATTGTGAACGAAATCGAGCAAGATCTGCCCATAACGGCGGAGCTCCTCGCAACCCTCGGCGAGGCGGGGCTCGGGTTCGACTCGGCCGTCGACCGAATCCTCGCCTCAAAACAGAAGCACCGCGCATTGGCATCCGAGCTCGGTGCGTTTCGGCGAGATCTTTTGGCAGGACTTCCTCGCATCCAAGCTCTTCGCCGGCTTGCGGTTCGCGTTGATCTTCCGGCTGTATCGACAGTCGTTTCGGCTCTCGTGCAGGCGGAGCAGGTAGGAGCAGGGCTCGCGAGCGTGCTCCGGAACGAAGCTGACGACTTGAGAAACCGTCGACGCGAGCGGGCTCTTCGCGTTGCGCAGGCGTTGCCGGTCAAGCTCACCGTGCCGCTAGTCCTCTGTTTTTTCCCGGCGATCGTCATTGCGGTTCTGGGCCCTACGTTCTTCGAGATCTTTCAGATGCTCGAAACTTATCTGGCTCGCTGAGCGGGGAACGAATGAACGAATCAGGCTCCTACTTCAAGTCTCTGCTCTTGCGAGCATGCACGGCGGCCGTTCTCGGGGCGTATAGCGTCGCCTCCGGTTGCGCCACGATGACGCTCGAAGGGCCAGACGATCCGGCTAGCGAGCTGAGATCGCTGCTCGACGAGCTCGAGTCCCGCACAGACGAGGGCAACCATGGAGAGGACGCAAGGCGAAGGCTCGCCAGGCTCTCGGCCAAGTATCCGCGCGACGTCGACATCCATCTAGCGAATGCAGTGTACGCAGCGCAGGACGCGGATCCCGCCGGTGCGAGGTTCCATCTCGACGCGCTCTTTCGCATCGTTTCCGTTCATCCAGAGGCTGCACTCCTTCGAGCTGAGCTTGCGATGAAGGAAGGAAACCTCCCGCTCGCGTTGCGAGTACTCGACGAACAGATTCGTCTCGTCCCCGATCATCCTGGCTTACGCGAGACCCGTGGATCGGTGTACTACTTTCGGGGCGAATACCGAGCCGCTTGGGAGGAACTGCAGCGGGCTTTGAGCCTCGGCGCGCCTGGTTGGCGAGTGGCTTATCACAAAGGCTTAGTAGCCGAGGCGGAGGGGAGGTCCGAGGACGCTCGGACGCTCTACGAAAACAGCCTCCGTCTGAATCCTGACTTCCAACCCGCTGCGTCGCGCGCTCGCGCGCTAAGCGAGGCTGGGGAGTAGGCGCATCGACACAAGTAGATCGGCGGGCCATAGGTCGCGAACACTCGTCCGCATCGTGCCCAAGGATTCATACGAGTCCGTGCCCTCTAAGCGGGATTGCTCTCAGGGCAGCTCGCCCGATGGACATCGGGCAGAATGGGCGCGAGTCAACGAGCGACCGTTTCGCCCCGGGTCGCGACCGCTCCCTCACGCTGCGCGCGATCGAACGCCTAGTCGATACCGCCCGACTGGTGCTGGAGAGCGCGTCGTGCGCTTGCCTGCACGATCGCCGAACCTGAACGCCTCCGCCGAGCGACTCGTGCTCTCGATCGAAAGTGAGCGACTTTGCCGAATGACCTTCTTCACGGACGGTTCGCTTCGGCGAGCCTCCAATCGTTCGAGGTGCAGCGCCGAGGTACGCGACGCGGCTCCGGAGGCACATCGATCCATCCTGCAAGCGGCTGTGTTTTTGCCAAAAACGGACCTTCGATCTGCGACAATGGAGCGTTTGTCGGTCAACGGAGCCCGCGGGCTTGCTCCCGCAGGGCGAGAAGGATTGCTGCATCCCCAAAATGCCAGCCGGTGCGCGGAGAACGAGAAAGAGAACGCGAAGCTATGAGAACGAATTCGATGACCGTTGCCTGCGGGGCGCTGATCGCCCTGGCGACTGGGATCTCGAGTGTTTGGGCGACCGGGCAAAAGGACACGCCAGAGACCGCGCTCACGAGGGCTCGAAAGCTCGAGGCCTGGTACACAGATCAACTCGAGAGTCTGCGCACGGAACTCACCGCCGAACTACCTCAGGGCGATCGGGCGAACGCCGACACGCTGAATCAGCTCTTGGCGAGCGATGTCCGGGACGCCAAGCTCGTCAAGTTCGTCGTCTTGCTCGAGGCCACGCCGCAAGGCCTAGCCGAGTTTGCCCGGCAGGGAAAAGAACAGGAAGCGCTTATCGAGAGACTGCTGGCGGACACCGGACTCATGAAGCAGATGCTGGTGGCCGACGGCGCGAAGGCCAAACGCGAAGGGCGCGGCTACGGCCCGGCGCAGTACGGGCAGGCGATGAAAATCTATTCCGACATCCAGAGAGTGAGCGAGAAAGCCTCCGCCGGTGTTCTTCAGCGACTGGCACTCGCCATCGGCCTCGAGCACGCGGTTCCGATCAGACAAGCGAACCCTGCGGCCCGGACCGACGCGCCCGAAACCATCGACCCGGTTCATCGCTATCTCCACTACGAGAAGGCATACGGGGGCGGAGAACTAGACCCGGCGTTCGAACGCCTGAGCACCTGGGAGCTCCGCATGGTCATCAACGGAGACGAACCGGACGAGACCCTCGCTTGGGGACGCGAGATGCTTCGAAACTTCCGACCCGATCACATCTTCGACACGGACGAGGGCTGGCGTTACGTGAGCATCGTCAGGTCCGACGTCAAGTACGGGTCAGAGAACGTCAAACACGACAGACCCGAGCTTCAGAAGTATCAGAATATCCTCATGAACGGCGGCGTGTGCGGTCGTCGGGCGTTCATCGGGCGTTTCATTCTGCGCGCCTTCGGAGTCCCGACCATCGCTCGTCCCAGTCGCGGTCACGGAGCCTTGGCGCACTCGACGCCCCGGGGCTGGGTCGTCAATCTCGGCGGAGACTGGGGTTGCGGCTGGACCAACACTCCTTACAGGAAGGATCTCGATTTCCTCGCAACCACACAGGCGCGAAACAGCCGAGAGGCCTATCTGACCGTCAAGCGAGCGCGGTGGATCGGTGACGTCCTCGGAGAGAAGCGAACCTTCGGAGAAGGTGAAGGCACCCCCGCGTTTTGGAACGGCGTGGCGCTCCGAACGCAGCGCGCAATCATTGACGAGGCCGAGGCCGTTACGCTCGACGCACTCGGCGAGGACCTCGGCGAGGCCAACGAATCCACGGTGGCGGAGGCGGTCCTCGCTTCACCGACTTCGGGTGAGGACAGGAAGATCACCTACGGCGAGGACGGCGTCATCTCGATTCCGGCCGCCGCGTACAGCAAGCCGTCGGGGAACACGCGGGATGTGTTCGCCATGAAGAGCTTCGGCGGCGGCTTGCAGATCTTCCTCCCACGATTCTTCCCGCAGGGCAAGACGGTTTTACGCGGTGGTACGTGGAAGGGCGAACCTGACGCATGCACGTCCGGGAAGCGTCTCCTCAGCGGCGGCTACGGCAAATACGAAAACTGGGGCCTCCGAGCAGCCGTGTCATCCACCGGTAGCGACACTCCGCGTGAGCTGACGCTCGATTTGGGTGACGGCATGATGATGGAGCTCGTCTACATCAAGCCCGGAACTTTTGTGATGGGTGGCGAAAGCAAGACCGACGGAAGGTTCCAGTGCGTCGAATTGCCGAAGCACGAGGTGCAGCTCACCAAGGGCTTCTATCTGGGCAAGTACGAGGTAACGCAGGCGCAGTACCAGGCCATCATGGGCTCGAACCCCAGCCGGTCCACCAAAGGCCCTGACTGTCCGGTGGACAATGTTGGCGAGGCGGACGCCCTCTCATTCTGTGGAAAGCTCGCCCAGAAGACCGGGCTCGACGTGCGACTCCCGACGGAAGCGGAGTGGGAATACGCCTCTCGCGCGGGCCGCGATACGAAATGGTTCTTTGGTGACGATCCCTCGCAACTCGGGGAGTACGCCTGGTTCAAGGGCAACGCGGGCGCCAAGTCCCATCCTGTCGGTCAAAAGAAGCCCAATCCTTGGGGGCTCTACGACATCTACGGCAACGTCTGCGAGCGGATCTCGGACAAATACTCTCGAAGCTACTACTCGATCAGTCCCAAGGTCGACCCGACCGGGCCGAGCCAAGGGGTGAAGTCCCGTTTCGAGTACAAGGTCACCGTTCCGCGGACTGGGAAGTACGCGTTGACGGCGGTCGTGGTGACGGCCAACTACGACCAGCGGCTGAACGTGTCCGTCGGTGATGCCGGTCCTGAAACTACGCTGGAACTACCCTTCACACTCGGAACGTGGCAAAGCTCTGAACCGGTCACGCTCTCCCTCGAGAAGGGCGAGACCGTCCTGCGGTTTTCGCGCAACAAGCCCCCGCAGTACGGGGTGGCCGTCAAGTCGTTCGCGTTGGAGCCGGTGCGTTGAACGGCGGACCGTCGCCAGGGACAACATTCGCGAACTGCTGGCGAACGACGGATGCGAGCGCGGCAGCCCTCACTCCGTCTCGCTGAATCAGAAGCGTCTTGAGTCAACACTACGATAGGACGTCGCAGTGAGAATCAACCAAGTCATTCGAGTAGTTGGCCTCGTCACCAGTCTGTGCATTGGAACGGCCGGCGACGCGCGTGCCGAAGGCAAGCCGATCAAGGTCTTCATCCTTTCCGGCCAGTCCAACATGGTCGGAGCCGGCAAGGTGACCGGAGGCGGGCGCCGCTGGGGATCGGAGATTTCCGATCCGGTGGTGTCCGTTTACGAGGGCGACTACGATTCGAAGGTCGACTACGACCAGTTGAAGCCGATCGAGACGCTGAAGCTCGAGAAGTTCGGTGGTGTCCGACCGACGCCCTACCCGAAAGGTGGCACGCGAGTGACGCGCGGCTTCGTCACAGTGAAGGAGACCGGGAGCTATCAGTTCCGGCCCGGCTACGGCGGCTCCATGGACAACATCATGGAGGTCGACGGCAAGGTGGTGCACCGAAAGAAGCCCGGCGAGGAGGCGGTGCGAGCCGAAGTCCGGTTGACCGGCGGAGAGAGAGTCCCGTTCAAGATCACGTACGTGACGAAGAACGCGGATGGTCTCGGTTGGATCGACCGGATGGATGTTCCCGGCGCGCTCTCGACGTTGGTGAATCACAAGGGAATGTATCCCTACCTGAAGAACGACGAGGGTCAGTGGGTGGCGCGCGATGATGTCTGGTACAAGGGCGTGATCGCGGCCGGCGGAAGCCACTGGCTAGGCGTCCGCTCCGGCAGGATCGGACCGGAGCTGGGCTTCGGGCACGTTGTCGGCAACGAGATCGACGAGCCGGTGCTCGTTCTGAAGACCTCGCAGGGAAACCGTTCCCTCGGCTGGGACTTTCTCCCTCCCGGCAGCGAGTCCTACGAATACGGGGACAAGGTCTACGCCGGGTACAAGCAATCGCCGTCGTCATGGGACAAGGGGAGCGAACCGAAGCCGATCAATTGGTACGCCGGCAAGCAATACGACGATTGTTTCGGATCCGCCCGCGAAGTGCTCAAGAACTTCGACGAGCAGTTCCCCCACTGGAAAGGACGTGGCTACGAGATCGTGGGCTTCGGCTGGTGGCAGGGCGACAAGGACCGCTACAACGCGGGACACGCGTCCCGATACGAGAAGAACCTCGTCCACCTCATCAAGACGCTCCGCGAGGAGTTCGAAGCTCCGAAGGCCAAGTTCGTCATCGCCACCCTCGGACAAACCGCGAAGGACATCACGCCGGCCAACGATCAGCAGAGAAACGAGAAGCTGATCCTCGAGGCCCAGCTCGCGGTGGATGGCGCGGCCGGCAAGTATCCGGAATTCAAGGGCAACGTCGCCACCGTCTATACTCACCCGCTCAGCCAGGGCGGCGCATCGAACAGCCACTACAACGGCAACGCCCAGACCTACATGGACGTCGGGCTCGCGATGGGTGAGGCGATGGCGAAGTTGCTCGCTGAATGACCATCGCTTCGTTGCTCCGGTAGGCGTCTGACCGCCTACCGGATGGAGGCCGAAGAGCTGGTCGCGGCCCCGATCAAAGCTCAGCCGAGTGATCGGGGGCGGAGAAGCGGGACGACTCGGAGTGTAAACCAGAGAGTGAAACGATGAGAACGACGAGAAAAAGCTCCCCTGCCTTTGGGAACCGACTCAAGGGAACGCTGTTGCTTTGCATCTCTCTTGTCAGCGCCGCGAGCGTGGCAGCCGACGTGCCCGCGGTCTTGCCGCGGCCCGACCAGACTCCGCCCTCGAAGGGTAAGGTCAAGGTCTACGTCCTGGCGGGGCAATCCAACATGGTCGGCTTCGGATATCTCCAGGGAGCCCGCCCCGTCTATCCGAGCATCTACCTCTCGGCAGATCCGAACATCAAGATCGGTCGCATGCCGGTTGGCCCATCGGCACTGTTGCGGCACGGGATCTATCAGGCGGCCGACAGCGATGCCATGGGCGCCAAGGTTGCCATCTATCCGGGGGCGTACAAGGAGGGCGCGGACTACAGCGCGTTGACGCCCGTCAAAGAGACGACCGTTGCCCTCGGCACGGTGGCCGCTCGGTTACCCGCGATCGATGCGCCTCACACGGTGGTCGCGAGAGCGTTCATCGATGTCCCCATGAGCGGAACTCACGAGCTTCACCCCGGCTTCGAGGAGAGCACTCAGGCCGTCGTTTCCCTCGAGGGCCGGGAGGTCTACCGCAAGGATCCCGGCAAAGACGCGGTGGTGACGCCGGTCTCCCTGGAACGAGGCAAGCGATACCCGATCGCCATCACGTACATGAAGGGGGGATCTGCGGCCTTCTGGCTCAAGCAGATCGATCTCAAGGGCAAGGGCGATCTCATCACTCTGATCGAGGACGGCAAGTACACCTGGTTCGCCGACGCCGAGGGCAAGTGGACCGTCCGCAACGACGTGACCTACTGGGAGACGCGCATCTCCAAAAAAGAAGGCGGCAGCGGAGGACCGCTCTCGACGACCTCCAACGGCAGGTTCATCGGTCCCGAAGTTCCCTTCGGCTACGTGATGGGAACCTACCACGACGAGCCGGTGCTGCTGATCGAATCATCGATGGGCAACCGGGCGCTCAGCTTCGACTTTCGTCCGCCTTCCAGCGGGAAGACCGAGGAAGAAAAAGCCAACGAATATTGCGGTTACGAGTACGACGCCATGGTTCGGGGCGTACACACCACGCTCGAGAACATCGAGAAGGTGGTGCCGAGCTACGAGGGGCAAGGCTACGAGATCGCCGGCTTCGTCTGGTTCCAGGGGCACAAGGACAAGAACGTTCCCAAGGCGGTCTACGAGAAACACCTCGTGAATCTCATTCAGGACCTGCGCAAGGAATTCAAGACTCCGGAAATGCCGGCGGTAGTGGCCACGGTCGGCTTCGGCGGAATGGACATGGATCCCGGCCACTTCATGACTTGGGAGGCCCAGATGGCGGTCGGCGATCCGGAGCAGCATCCCGAGTTCGCCGGCAAAGTGGCCACCGTGGACACCCGTGGATTCTGGAGGTCTCGGGGAGAGTCACCGACGGGCACTGGCTACCACTACAACCACAATGCAGAGACCTACGTTCTCATCGGCGACGCGCTCGGGCGCGCCATGGTGCGGTTGCTCGGCGGCACGGCGGAGAAGCTGATCGTTCCGGCGGAGCCGAAGCAGCACCCGGACGTCGCGACGATCTATTCGGATGCGGTAACGGGTCGCTTCAACAAGAGAGGTCCTCACTACGGCCCCGAGTACTACCGGGCGATGGGTCAGGCGCTGAAGCCGATCATCATGGACGAGATGGTCCCGGGATTCCTGGAGTCAGCGCTCGGTCCCAAGAGCCGCGGCGCACTCAAGGGGATCGTGTCCGGCGAAAAGCCGAAGCGAATGCCGGCCGACATTCGCACCGAGCTCGACACTCTCATCGATTACTACGATATGGCGGGAGTTCCGGGCTACGGGTGGAAGCCTTTCGGCGAAATGCGCAAGGCTCGCTGGTCGTACTTCAGTTTCGATCCACCGGAAAAGCAGGAACTTACCAAGAGCGATCGCTACCGCGAGATCACCTTCCCGAAGGGAACGGAGAGCTGGTTCGAGAAGAACTTCGATCCGGACAAGGCCGGTTGGAAGACCGGCAGAGCTCCTTTCGGGCAGATGGGCGGCAAGCTCGACAGACGGCGTCCCCGGTGCAACGGATCTCTCTGCGGTTGCAGTGAGATGCCGGTCACGCTCTGGGAAAAGGAGGTCCTGCTCATGCGGAAAACCTTCGACCTCCCGCCGATCAAGAAAGGACACGTCTATCGTTTGATCCTGGGCGGGGCGGGATGCGATCGCTCGGGTGAGGGCTTTGCCATCTACGTCAACGGGAAGTTGCTAACCCAGGTGAACGGCGGCTTCTTTCGCTATTCCGGCATTCGAGGTGCATATCTCTTCGAAGACATCCGGCCGGAATTCGAGAGCGGCAGGGTGACGATCTCGATCATCAACTTCCTGCGCTATACGCACTTCAGAAACAAGACCACCTACTTCGGGCCCCATCCCGATTACTACGCCAAGCCCGTGCCTCCCAATGGCCACGTCGACCTGTGGATGGAGGAGGCGAGACTTTCCCCCGCTGTTCTCGAGGCGGCGGAAGCCGCTAGAGGCGACTGAGTAGGACTTCCCGATTCGATCATCTTCGGTCGGAACGGGACGAGCGGACGATGGACAAGATCAACAAACGCGAGTTCCTCAAGCGGGCGACGCTGCTCGGGGCGGGAGCAGTCGTCCCAGCGTCCGCGGCCGAGGACGCGCCTGCTCCGGCGAGCAGTCCGCCCTCGACGGACATCGTTGACGAGCGATTCGCATCCACCACGGGTCGTCAGTTCGGATCTCAGGTGATCCATCACGGCGAGGCGGACGGTTACCAAGTCACACCGATCAGCCAGGACAAGGCGTCCCCGAGCTACCAACGGCCCGGCAATCTGCACAATCCGACCGTTGCCGCCTTGTTGCGCAAAGTACTGGAAACGGAGGGTTCCGAAGCGGCAGTGGGAGGAGCCTGCGGCATGAGCGTCATCTCGCAGACCTACACGGCGCTGCTGAGGCCAGGGGATCGCGTGGTGGTTCACCGCTGCAACTACGACTGGGTGATGACCCTGTTCCGCGATTTCTTACCGGCTTGGAACGTCGACGTTCAGTTCGTGGATCTGACCGATCCCGAGAACCTGGTGAGGTCTCTGAAGGCCAAGCCCGCCGAGTTCGTCCACTGGGAACCCTACGTGAACCCGACGATGGAGGTGTTGGACACGCCCTCCCTGATCAAGATCGCCAAGGCGGCTGGCGCTACGGTGATCGTAGACAACACCTGGCTGACTCCCTACCTGCTGCAGCCCTTTCGCATGGGCGCCGACCTGGTGATTCACAGCCTAACGAAGTACATGGGCGGTCACGGCAATGCCATGGGCGGCGTGGTCTCCGGCCGGAGCGCTCTCGTGAAAAGGATCGAAGCGGCGCAAAACTGGATGGGCGGCTTGTTGAGGCCCATGGACGCCTTTCTCGTCACGCAGGGAGTGAAAACGCTTCCCTTGCGGATGCGCCAGCATTCCCGTTCCGCACAAATGGTTGCCGAGTTTCTCCAGTCGCATCCGGCGGTTGCCCGCGTGCGCTATGGCGGCCTGCCGGCTTGGAACCCGCGTGCTGAGTCCGGCTCTCCGAAGGCGTTCGGCGGCATGCTGGGCGTCGAATGGAAAAAGGACGTCGTCCATCGAGACTTGGGCAAGCACGTCGAGCTGATCCTCAATGCCACGAGCTTGGGCGACCCGGTCACCAGGATCACGCGGCGCGACGAGGAGACGTCCCGCGGGATACCCGCGCGATTCACACGCGTTTCGATCGGATTGGAAGAAACGGCAGACTTGATCGCCGACTTCGATCAAGCGATCGCGCGGTGTGGGTAGGATCGGCGGGGGCGCTGGGCGCGGGGCGGGATCGCCGCGACGTCAGAATCTGCTTCGCGCCCCCAAAAAAAACCCGGCGCGATCCACTTTTTCTTGTGGCGCGCATTGGTTTAGCTGCTAAACTTTTGGCATGTCGCTCACACCGAGAACTCGCCCAGTCGTGATGCAGCTCACCCGGCTCGTAAATGTCTGGAAAGCCTACGACCGCCTCGGACACGAGGTGGCGGGCGAACACCTGACGGCCGGCGAGATGCAAACGATCAAGGTAGCGGCGGAATTCCCCGAGCTGAACACCACCGAGCTCGCCGAAGAGCTCGGTGTCACGAAAGGGGCGATCTCTCAGGCCATCAGCAAGCTCGTCGACCGAGGCCTGCTCGAGCGCTACCGAGAATCTGACGACGAGCGCAACACCTTCACGCGACTGACCAAAAAAGGCGCGCGGATTTACGACAAGCATTCCCAGAGTTACGAGAAGGACATTCGCGCGTTCGATGCCCTGCTCAAGGAGGCAGACCCGAGTCACGTGGACTTCATGCTCGAGTTCGTGAGCAAGGTCGAGGGGTTCTTTCGCCAGCAGTTGACGGGAACCGACCGGTAGATTTTTTTTTGGACCATTTGTTTAGTAGCTAAACCTAAGAGAGGAACGACCACATGCAGAAGGCCAACAAGACCGTCCTGATCACGGGCTGCTCGAGCGGCTTCGGGAAGCTTGCTGCGAGGACGTTTTGGGACAGGGGCTGGAATGTCGTGGCGACCATGCGGAACCCGGGGAAGGAAACGGAACTCACGCGACTTGAAGGGCTGCTCGTCACCAGACTCGACGTGACGGACGTCGAGAGCATCCGCGAAGCCGTCGACGCTGTGATCGAACGCTTCGGCTCGATCGACGTTTTGGTCAATAACGCAGGATACGGCGGTCACGCTCTCTTCGAGCAAATGAGCGACGACGCGATTCGCCGAATGTACGACACGAACGTCCTCGGCGTGATGAACGTGACCCGGGCGGTGCTGCCCGCCATGCGACGGCAGAACGAAGGAACCGTCATCAACGTCACATCGATGGTCGGGCTGATGGGCGCGCCCACAATTTCCGTCTACACCTCGACGAAATTCGCCGTCGAAGGGCTGTCGGAAGCGATGGCTCTCGAATACCAGCCTCTGAACATCTCGGTGAAGACGGTTGCACCGGGCGCCTACCCAACGACTCGATTCACCGTGAACACTGACGACGACCTGAACGCTGGCGGTGAAGAACTCGCCTCCTACGCGAAGAGTCTCTACGCCCATTTGCAGGGCGTTGTGCAGGGCATGTCGGCTCAAGGCGGAAAGGAAGCGGATCCGCAGGAGGTTGCCGACAAGATCTACGAATGCGCGACGACGGAAACGCCCGTGCATAACCCGGTCGGTGCCGACGCGGAGATGCTCGCCGAGATGATGGGCCATGGATCGCGTCACGACTTCTTGAACCACTTGGCAGGTATGGTGCTGCCAGCCCAGAAGACGAGCTGAGAGCCGCTCTCTCTTTTTTTCGAGTCATAGTTTAGCAACTAAACCGTAGGAGCAGCGCGATGTCAGTCAGGAACAATAAGGTCGTCCTTGTCACCGGAGCTTCGTCGGGTATCGGAAAAGAAATCGCGAAACAGCTGCTGGGCGAGGGATACACCGTCTACGCTGCGGCGCGGCGACTCGAGCGAATGCAGGACATCGAGGAGCTGGGCGCCATCCCGATTCGGATGGACATCAGCAAGGACGAGGACATCGTCGCTGCTGTTGATCGGATCGCGTCCGGTCACGGCGGAGTGGATGTCCTCGTCAACAACGCGGGATTCGCCACCTACGGGGCGATGGAGGATACGTCCACGAAAGACGCCCGTTATCAGTTTGAGGTGAATCTGTTCGGTCTATCGCGCCTGACGCAGCTCCTTCTCCCCCACATGCGCGAGCAACGCTCTGGCACGATCATCAACATCTCGTCGGTCGGCGGAAAGATCTACACGCCGTTGGGCTCCTGGTACCACGCCACCAAGCACGCGCTCGAAGGCTGGAGCGATTGCCTGCGCCTCGAGCTGAAGCGGTTCGGGATTCACGTCGTGATCGTGGAGCCTGGAGCCGTCATTACCGAGTTCGGGGACGTCATGACCGCTCCCATGCTCGAGCGCTCCGGCGACACCGTCTATGCACCACTCGCGAAGCGCGTGGCCGAAATGACCAAGAAAGCGTACGAGGGCAGAAGAGGCTCGCCGCCATCCGTCATCGCCGAGGTCATCTCGAAAGCGGTTCGGGCTCCTCGGCCCAAGACACGCTACGCGGCGGGCAAGTACAGCTTCATGACCCTGTTTCTGCGGCGCTGGCTCAGCGACCGGCTGTTCGACCGTGTCATCATGTCGATGTTGTGATCGGATTGCGGCGTTTCGAAGCGACGTCCTCGCGCCGGGCACCAGATCTACGACCAACCGCTCGCGAGCGATCGCGTAGCCGAAAGCGCACGACCGCCGCGGAGCCCGAGCCGCAAAGCTAGCCCCTCGCGCCTTTTCCGAAGCGCGAGGTGGGCCGCGGACTTGTTATCATCCGGCGTGGAAGATTGAGTCCGCCCGTTGTTCCGGTGCGCGGACTCCTGAGGGATCGTTCCCAATCGCGAGCCTTCTCAGTCGAGAGTCATGAATCGAACACCCCGTACTCTTCTATCCGGGCTCATCGCCTCGTTGCTTGCTGGCGGCTTCGGCTCGTACGCCGCGGAGCCCGAGCCGGGAGCGGCCGAGGAGCAGGTACGCTTCGACGGCGACACCTGGCTCGAAATCGCCGAGTCGGATGACCTCAATCTCCACGACGAAGACTTCACGATCTACGCGAGGATCCGCACGGATGATGGCGGGGCCATCTTCTCGAAGGCGAGACGTCGTGGAGACTGGTCGCCGAACAGCAAGTGCTTCTTTCTTCAGAATGGGCACCTCGCCTACGACGTCGGCTGGGTGGGCATGACCGCCACTGCGCGGCCCGTCGCGGAGGAGGAAGGCTGGCACGATGTCGCGCTCACGTGGCGCAGCGAGGACGGGCGCGTGCGCTTCTGGATCGACGGAGACTGGGCGCATATCGAGAACTTCGAAGAGGACGAGGAGCCGAGCGAAGAAGACGAAGACGAAGACGAAGAAGAGGAAGAGGAAGAGGAAGAGCGACCCGGCTATCTTCGGCCGCGACGCGAGGTCCGCGGTCACGTTGTTCGCATCGGGTACGCGCGTCCCGACTTCCCGGAGGAGGTCGGCGCGTTTGCCGGCGACATCGAGGTCGTGCGTTTCTATCAGCGTTCGCTGTCGAACGCCGAGCTCGATGCCGTTCGGAGCGGCCGGCCGCCGAAGCGCGGCTTGCGGGGCGAGTGGAAGACGCAGAGCTCGATCGACGGAGAGGTCGCCGACTCGGCGGGACGGGGCCATTTCGCAAGCGTCAAGCGAGCGGAGCCGGAGCCGGTGCTCGAGATCATCCCGAAGGTCGAGCGAAAGAAGCCGGAGCCGGTCGAGCTGCCGAAAGACGTCTATACGCTCGACGAGGTCCACCCTCTTCTCAAAGAGCACTGCATCCGCTGTCACGGGAAGCGCCGATCCCGCGGCGAGCTCGACGTCGAGAGCGCGCTCGAGCAGCAGCCCCTCGTCCGCAACCTCGACCTCTGGAAGAACGTGCTCCATCGGATCGAGCACGGTGAGATGCCGCCCGAGGACGAAGATCAGCCGTCCCGCATCGAGCGCGCGATGCTCGTTCGCTGGCTCGACCGAGAGATCAACGAGTTCGACTACAGTCAGATCGACAACCCGGGTTTCGAGCCCGCTCGTCGCCTCACGCATGCGGAGTACTCGAATACGCTAGGCGATCTCTTCGGTGTCGACGTCGACGTCGAACACCTCTTCCCGGAAGATCTCAGCGGTACGAGCGGATTCGACAACAGCGCCAACACGCTCTTCATTCAACCTCTCTTGATGGAGCGGTACATGAGTGCCGCGGATCTCGCGGTCGCGCGCGCGTTGCCGTCGGAGGCGAAAACGGACGTCGAGAAGCGAGTCCGGAAGAGGATCCTCATCGCGGAGCCCGGCCTCGGGAAGGGTGCCGAGAGGAGTGACGTCGAGGCCGCCGCCGAGATCATCGACCGCTTTCTACCGCGGGCGTACCGGCGACCGGTCGACTCGGCCGAGATCGAGGAGATACGGGCACTCTTCTCGAAGATCCGAACCGGAGGCGACGACTTCGACACTTCGATCCGGAAGACGCTCGCAGCGATCCTGGTGTCACCGAAGTTTTTGCTTCGGCTCGAGGACTCGAAGGACGGTGCCGAGCCGTACGCGGTCGGCGAGTACGAGATGGCGAATCGTCTCGCCTACTTCCTTTGGGCGTCCATGCCGGACGACGAGCTCTTCGAGCTCGCCCGAGCGCGGAAGCTACGCGATCCCGAGGTCATCGAGAAGCAGGTCGCGCGCTTGCTCGCCGATCCTCGTGCGGAGACACTTGGCAGCATCTTTGCCGCGCAGTGGCTCGGCTTTGGCATTCTCGGGACTCGCGTGCGGATGGATCCGATCGACAATCCCTGGTGCACCGACACCCTGATGGCGTCGATGCGCCATGAGACCGAAATGCTCGTCGCTTCGCTGATCCACGACAACGCGCCGATCACACGCTTGATCGATGCGAACTACACATTTCTCAATGAGGAGTTGGCGAAACACTACCGGTTGGACGGCATCGAAGGCGAAACGATGCGGCGCGTTCAACTGGAGGACTCGAGGCGCCACGGCGTGCTCGGCCACGGCAGCATTCTCGCGATCACAGCCTTTCCGGGGCGTACCAGTCCCGTCGTCCGCGGGCGCTGGATCCTCGATGATCTGCTCGGAACGCCGCCACCACCGCCTCCGCCGAACGCGGACGAAATCTCCGAAGAGATCCGCGAGAACCGACGCCTGACGCAGCGGCAGAAGTTGGCGCTCCATCGCCAGAACCCGAAGTGCGCGTCCTGCCACGACGAGATGGACCCGCTCGGTCTGAGCCTAGAGAACTTCGACTGGTTCGGTCGCTGGCGGGAACGCTCTCGCGGTCGGAAGGTCGACGCGACCGGACAGCTTTCGGACGGTACGGAATTCGTCGGGCCGGACGGCCTGCGCCGTGTCATCCTCGAGAAGAAGCGCGGCGACCTCGTTCGACAGGTCACGCGCAAGATGCTGTCCTACGCGCTCGGGCGTCAGCTCGAGTACTACGACGAACCGGCGGTGCGAAAGATCATCGCCGCGCTCGAGGAGGACGGGTATCGTTTTCAGACGCTGATTCGTGAAGTCGTCATGAGCTACCCATTCCGGTACCGCAAGAATCCCGGAGCGCCCGACTCAGGAGAATGACCGTGGAGTCACGAACCCAGGTTCAGCCGCCCGGCATCCTTTCGGATCAGTGGAAGATCTCGCGACGCACGATGCTTCGCGGGCTCGGCGCCGCCATCGCGCTGCCCCTCCTCGACGTGATGGGGCCAGTGAGCGCAGCCCGAGCGAAAGCCGCGCCACCCGCGGTTCGCGTGGGCTATCTCTACTTTCCGAACGGGGTTTCGGAGGGTGCGTGGAAACCGAAGCGGACGGGCGAGGCGGGCGAGTTGCTCGAGCTCAACGAATGGATGGCGCCGCTCGAGGCCCACAAGAATGACATCATCATCACGGAGCGCGTCTGGACTCCGCGCGGCAACGGTCACGGACCCGGCACGGCGACCTGGCTCACCGGCGGAGGCTACGATCGCCGCCGTTACGATGCCGGCGGTGTCTCCGTCGATCAGATCGCGGCAAAGGAGATCGGCAAGAACACGCTGCTTCCGTCGCTCGAGCTCTCACTCCGTGGCGAGGGCTTTTTCTCGAACGATTTGACGCGCAATACGATCTCGTGGACGACGAGCCGTACACCGGCGCCGCGGGAGACGATCCCCCGCGCGATCTACGACCGCATGTTCCGCAAAGCCGACGAAGGTGCGACGGACCGCAACGTGCTCGATCTTGTCCTCGCCCACGCCAAATCGCTGCGCGGCAAGGTCAGCGACGCCGACCGGCGCAAGATCGACGAGTACCTCGAGTCGCTGCGATCCGTGGAGCGACGATTGGAGTTTGCCGAGAAGCAATCGAAGAAGTTCGCCGAAGACAAGGCGCTCACCGATTCACTCCGCCGGCCGGAACCGGGCATTCCAGCGGATCACCGCGAGTACGTCCGGCTGATGCTCGACTTGATGCTCCACGCGTTTTGGGCCGACGCGACGCGCGTCTCTACCTTCATGCTCGATCACGGCCAAAGCAATCGCTACTTCAACTTCATCGATGGCGTTCAAGGTACGTGGCACGCTCTCTCCCATTGGAAAGACGCCAGCGGCAAGACCGAGGATGACGATGGCGTCACATCCTGGGGCTCCGTCGACGAAAAACGCGACATGTACCGGATGGTCACCCGCTGGCACCACGAACAGCTCGACTATCTGCTCGGTCGCATGAAGGAGATCCGCGATGGCGACGCGACGCTGCTGGACAATTCCATGATCCTCTACGGGTCGAACCTCGCGGACGGTCACGAACACGGAGCCAAGGATCTTCCCGTTCTTCTCGCGGGCCGCGGTGGAGGCACGATCAAAAGCGGCCGACTGCTCAAGTTCGAGCGCGACACTTCGTTGTCGCGACTCCACTTGAGCATGCTGCAGCGCCTCGGGGTGAAAGCAAAGCACTTCGCGGAAACCGACGAGCCGATCGATCTCGGTTGAGCGGTTCGGTCATGGCCCGTGGCCTTACTTCGGAGTCGTTTCCGACTTCGACTCGATCTCTCGATTGTCGCGCACGACTCCGTTCTCCCCGGCGCCCGCGGCCCCGCGGATGTCGACACCGGTGTGGCCCTCCGGGCTCTCGAAAACGTTACGCAGGACGATCGGCGCAGGCGATGCGTTTGCTATGCGTAGCGCTGCCTCCCAGTAGTTCGAGACTCGATTGTCGATCGCGATCACGCTCGCTCCGTCCGCCGAGATCGCGTGCCGCCAGCCACTGATCGCATTTGACTCGAGCGTCACCTCGGAACCGGGAAGCGCCCACACCGCGAAATTGGGTGGCCCGCCCTTTCGGGGCCCCTTCCCCTCGAATCGATTGCCGACGGCCCGCACGACTCCGCCCGCCCGCACACCGGCGACTCCGCTCCCGCGGATCAAGTTGTCGCGGAGATCAGCCTCGGCCCCTTCGAAGACCATCACGATCGGCGGCAGGCCACCGTCACGCGCCAGCTCGTTCTGCGAAAACTCGACGCGCCATCCGCTCTGCACACCAGCGGCGACGAGCCCGTTGTCGATCACACGATTGCGCAAAGCGGTAGAACGACCGGACTCGCACGCTTCGAAGCCTAAGCCCGCGGCCTTGTTGCTACGACAATCGTTGTCGACGAGAAGAGTCTCGGCATCCTCGCGCTGGCCGATCCCCGTCCGCTCGTTCTCCACACACGAATTGCCGACGATCACCGGCCGTGATTTTCCTCGCGAGCCGATTCCCGCGAGCCGGTTCCGGTCGCAGCGATTGTCCACCACGAGTGGGCTCGAGCCATCGCGTACACCGATCCCCGCCATACCGTTTTCGTAGCACTCGTTCGACTGGACGATCGGACGATGTCCCGGACCGCTGCGGATTCCGATCCCCGCCCGTCGATTGCGATAGCACTTGTTCCCGCGGACGATCGGCTCGGCGCCCGAACCGATGCCGATTCCGGCCCGGATGTTCTCGTAGCACGAATTGCCGATGACGATCGGCGATGCTCGCTCCTGCCCGATGCCGGCGTAGAAGTTCTCGAAGCAAGTGTTCCCCTCGATGACTGCCGCAGCTCCGTGTGTGGAACCGATACCACCGCCCATGTTGCGATAGCAGAAGTTTCGAAACACGCGCGGCGAGCAGCGCTTTCCTTCAACGCCCCGAATCGCGATTCCGTTGTCGCCGACGTGGTGGACGATGTTGTCTCGAACGACACAGGTCACGCCGACGATGGCGATTCCCGGCGTACGGGGATCTCCAATGCGCTCATGCGACTGCTCCTCTCCGCGAGTGTCACGGTGGCGATTCCATTCTTCGTCGTCGTATCGACCGATCCCGGTGATGGTGAAGCCATCGAGAACGGCTCCCTCGGCCATGACGACCCCGGGTTGGTCGACGCGTCCGCCGCCGTCGAGCACCGTCGCCTCCGCGCGCGCGAGTCCGAGCTCGCCCTTCCGGTCGTCGCCGGAGCTCTTGACCACGATTCCTTCTCGCAGACGGAGCCGCTCGCGGTAGACACCCGGATCTACAAGGACGGTGTCACCCGGCGTACCGGCGTCGATCGCGGCCTGGACGGTCGCGTAGTCTCGAGGCACTCGCAGCGTCGCGGCGAAGCAAGCGGTCGAGCTCGCGATTGCGATCAACGAACCGATCGATAGCAAGCTCCAACGTGGGAAAGAACGGCGAGCATGAACGGCGGAGCGCGCGCTCTCGGTGGCGTTTTCGATCCGTTTCGCCAAGCGGAGCGTACTGAGCCGTACGCGAGCATTCGCGGAGCGGGTCAAAATCCGCCGCGGGTGGGATACTCGCCGAGCGAGAGCGTGCTTTGCCGCTGGGTCTTCGCAACGCTCGGACGAAGTCCCGGTTAAGAAGGTCATCGATCGAAACATGCTGGACTCTTTCTAACGAAGAGAGACGCTATCGTTTCATCCGGGCGCTCGAGCCGAGCGAACGATTCGACATTTTAGCCTATCCACGACGCGGAGGGCCGACTCGACGTGAAACCGGCGCGATCTGTGTCGTCGTCGCCGGCACGAGCTGCTGCTCTCGCTAGTCGATGTCACGCGTGTGCACTGGGATGACAATCGCGGCTCTGATTCTCGCCTGCGCCTCCTCCCTTGGTGCTCCCACCGAGAGCAACGACGCGGAGTTGCGGAATCGCCTCGCTGAGGGTCGGTGTTCTCAACCTGACCGGGTCGAAGACTCGTCCCGTGGTGGAAGTTCAACCACGTCTTGCGGAACCCGGCGCCTCACCCGAGCTCGTTGATCTTCCATCCAGGTCGGTACGAGGCTTTGATCCAGCGGTCCGCCTCGGGTGCGCCGTCGAAACGGAGCGATTCGCTGTCCCAGCGGAGTTCACGCCCTGGATAACGGACGGCGATGTTTCCGAGAAGAACGGTCTCGGTGAGAGGCGCTGAATAGGCGAACGGCGTCGATGTTTCCCCCTTGCCGCGGACGGCGTCCGTCCATTCGAGGTAGTGGCTCGTCGTCTGGCGCCGCGGAATCTTACCCTCCAAACCGAGGAGACGCGCGCGCGACTTGTAGCCCATGAGGAGCGATCCGTGCTCCCCCACGAGGACGGATCCGTTGTCCGGAACATCACTCTCCTGGGCAAATCCAAGACGTTCGAAGGGAGGCTTCACCGCGTTGTCGAGCCAGCGAAGAGAAAGTCGCTCTCCGGCCGTGTGGACGTTTTTCGCGAAGACGTACTCGACGTCCGCATGGAGCGGGTAGGTCTCGCCGTTCGGGCGCTCCGAGCCGTGCGATCGTACGGCGATCGGAGGGTCGAGCTCGAGAGCCTGAAACACCGGGTCGAACATGTGGCAACCCATGTCGCCGATGGACCCCGTACCGAAGTCTTCCCAGCCCCGCCAGCGAAACGGGTGGTAGATGTCTTTGACCCAGGGCCGTCCGGGCGCAACCCCGAGCCAGAGATCCCACGCGACGTGCGCCGGCGCCGCCCCGTTGCTCGAAGGCCGAGGAATCCCCTGCTCCCAACGGCCGCGCGGACGATCCGTCCAGCACCAGATCTCTTTGACCTTGCCGATGACGCCGCTCCGGAAGAGCTCCACCGCCGCCTTTTGCGAACCGTAGTTCCGTACTTGTATGCCCATCTGAGTGACGAGCTTCTTCTCCGCGGCGAGCCTCTGGAGTGCTCGCGCTTCAGCGATCGTTCGCGTCAGTGGCTTTTGGCAGTAGATGTGCACGCCTCGCTGCATCGCGGAAAACGCGATCGGCGCGTGCATGTGATCCGGGGTCGTGACGGTGGCGATGTCGATGGCCTCGCGGTCGAGCAGCTTCCGCCAATCGGAATACGCTCTCGCGTGCGGGTGGAGCGCCTGCGCCTTCGCGAGCGACTTCCCGTCAACGTCGCAGAGTGCGGCGACCTCGACGAGCGGGTCCTTAGCCGTCTCGGCGAGATCGACAGCGCCCTTCCCACCGACACCGAATGCCGCGTAACGGAGGCGCTCGGCGCTCCCGCGCGCGCGGAGGATGCCAGGGCAGGAAATGCAGGCCAGGGCGTGCGCAGCGGCACGGAGTACGGAGCGTCGGGTGCGCCGGGCCATGTGGGCTGTCCTCTTCTCGGAGAGAATACGTGGATGAAGAGTTTGGAGCTGTGAGCGGAGGACGTCCAGAGTCGAAAACGACTCGTTCGCTCCGCGGCACCTACCGCCGTGAAGCTGGGTGAGATCTGGATATACGAGAGAATGTAGACATTTTACAGTTGTGAGCAGACGTTACCATTGAAGCAATACCTGCGACCGCTACGGCGCGGGAAACGCTGGTTTGAAGCGCCGAGCCACCAAGTGCGAACGTCGAAAAGACATTGGACGACGCACCCCTCGAATCGAACAGAAGCTCATGAATCTCTGCGTACTACGCTCGTCCGTTATCGCCGTGCTCCTCTCGCTCGGCGCGAACGCACTCGCCCTCGAGATCCGAGGCGCAGCGGTGATCCCGCACGCTCCCGTGCGGGAAATGCAATTCCGACGCCCGATCGACTTCCGAGCCGGCGCGCGTATTCAGCTCTTCGTGATCAACGAGACTGCCGAGCCCGTCCGAGTGGACGAGCTGGAGATCGACGGACTCGCGCCGGCTGGCCACATGAAATCGGGCGACTGGTCCTGGCATGACACTCCGGCGATATGGGCCGAAGGTACACGCCCGATTCCGCCGGGTGCCCTGTCCTGCTGGACGTACAACCAGGTCGAGGGCTTCGACGACGGCAAACGGCGCGTGACGGTCGCGGGTGAGACACTCGAGGTCGAGCTTCGCCGCCCGCGGGTCTGGCTCGAGGCAGTGACGTTTCTCGGGACCGGCGATGCCCTCTACCCGAATCGCATCGTGGTCCATGTTCGGAATACGTCGACGGGCCCGATCTCGATGCGATCTCTGCGCCTCTGGTTGCCGAAATCGAACGCGACGTTCCGCCATCTCTATCCGACCGCACCCGTAAAGGACGCGCAGCTCTTCCCCGCGAGCGGCGTGATCGATTCGGGGGATACGGGATGTCTCGTCGCCCGCGTGAAGGACCTGCCGCTCACCTACGCCGCGGTCGAGCTCCTCGCCGAGAACGCGAGCAAGAAACCTCTCACCCTCTGGTCCCATCTCCGCATCAAGAAAGAAGTCTTCGATATCGGCGGCGGCTGGGTGAGCTCGAACCGAGTGCCAGGCGGCTCGCTCCGGGCCGAACCCTACTTGAAGACTCTCCGCGCGCTTCACATCAGCTCGGGCATGCACGATTCGGTCCCCGGTTACACGGACCAGACTGGGCCGGACAGCTTGTACGCGCGCTACCCGATCAAGATGATGAACCGGCTCCAGCCCGTCGAGCGCTTCGATCGCGACGATGTTCTGCCGCGCATTCACGCCGTCGAGTTCCTCGGCGAGCCGCAGTACCGCGCGCGCACGAAGGGAAAGATGCCGCCGGCCGTTCTCGAGGCCTTTCGCCCGTACGCGCCGACGCGCTTGGCGACATCGGTCACACTCAGCGATGCATCGACCTGGCACCTCTGGGCCGGGCTCTCGGACTACCCGCACTACGACGCTTACCGCGTCACGGCGCCGATGGCCGACTCTTGGCGGAGCTACGACCGATGGGGCGGAGTGCGCATCGGCTGGGGAGCGCCGCTCGAAACGATCGGCGACATGACCCGGTCGCTCCGGGAAAACAGCCGACCGGCGTCGATCGCGTACTGGTCACAAGGGCCGCACGAGGGATGGCGCGGCTACGACGGCAGGCAGAGAAGTTCGCCGACCGTCGAAGAACTAAGGGCACAGGCCTACCACGGGCTCTCGAGTCGCATCACTTCGCTCTATTGGTTCAATCTCAGCCTCCGTTCACTTCTCAAGTTTCGCGACACGCTGCCCGAGCTTCAGAGGATCGGACGCGAAATCCGCCTGCTCGACGACTACTACCTGGAAGGTTGCGCCCACTCGTATCGACGCGTTCTCAGCGACTCGACACCGAGCGCCGACCTCGCTGTCATCGCCGCGCCGCGCGGAGCGCTGCTCTTTTTTCTCGACCTCGAGTACGAGCCCGATCCCGAAGAAAAAGTGTTCCGTTTCCCGGAGCACCGAAAGTTGACGCTCGAGTTCCGCCTTCCGAGTTATCTCCGCGATCCTAAAGACGTGTTCCGAGTCGATGCAGAAGGGACGCACGACGTCGAGCACGAGGTGAGCGGCTCACAGGTTCGCGTCACCGACCGAGTGTCGAACGTCGGGATCTGGGTCGCTGCGCCGAATCGGGGCGAGCGCGAGCGATTGAAGAGGCGGCTCGGCCAGCTCCTCGAGTACGAACGCTCGTTCGACTTCGATCCCGGACGGATCGACGGCGACTTCGAGAAGCTGAGAGGTCTACTCGGCGACTGACGGAGCCCTCGAGATTCCGTGACCATTCGGCAGTTAACGCGCAACGTCCGGAGTGAACAAAACATGCTCATGAGATCCTCTCGTTTCGCGTCGTCGACCAGCGCGATCCTCGCTGCCGTGCTTCTCTGTTCGCAGGGACAACGTGCTACCGCAACCGAGCGACCTGACATCCCCGCCCATCAACCGGTGGTCCTGCCCGGATTACACGCGTACGCGCAAAAGAGCATCGCCGCGGGCGAGGAGATCGAGTTTCGGGTGAGTAGCAGCGTTCCGTACGACTTGTCCGTCGTGCGACTCGGGCCCGATCCCGAAAACCGGGACGAGGATCCGACGCTCGAGACGTTCCGTGTCGAAGCGCCTCGATCTCAGCCGATTCATCCCGGTTCCTACGTACACGTGAGCAAAGGCCTCCCCGCCGAGAGGCGACTGACGGAGCTGACCTTGGAAGCCTGGATTCGCCCGTTCCACTTGTCCGGCTGGCAAGGCTTGATCACCCAGCACGACTACCCGGACCGATGCGGATTCGGTTTGTTTCTGAATCAAGGGCGAGTCGCATTCATCACCGGCGCCGGCGGTGCTTTCGATCCGGGTTCGCTTCACGCGACCGATCCAGGTTCCATCACGGCCCGGCGCTGGCACCACGTCGTAGGATCCTGGGACGGAAGGGTGAAGAGAATCTACGTCGACGGCGAGCTCAGGACCGAGTTCCCTTTCGCCGGCGTGGTGCGTCCCGCGCAGACCTCGCTTCGGATCGGGGCGTACGGGAGCGACGGACTGGCGTCGAACTTCTATGGCGGCGACATCGCCATGTGCGCCGTGCATGAACGAGCGCTCGGGAGGGATCAGATCAAGAAGCGCTTCGCTGATCGTGGGTTGACGATTCCGAAGGGCGATTCCGTGCTCGCATGCTGGCCGTTCAGCGAAGAACGCGGCACGCGAGTCGCCGACGCAAGCGCCGACCGGCGAGACGGCCGGATCATCAACCGGGGAACGTGGATGATCGGTGGCCCGGGCTTCGACGCTACGAAAGTCGGTCGACACGATTCGAGCTACGATCCCACCCGCGACGAAAAGCGCGGCCACGGCCTCCGACTCGCAGCGGACGAGCTCTACGACGCCCGCTGGGACGTCAGTCACCGGTTCCGCGTTCCCGCGGACGCCAAGTCTGGAGTGTACGCGGGACGATTCGATTTTCAGATGAACGGGAAGCCCATGCGGTATTTCACGACGTTCATCGTGCGGCGCCCCGAGTCGAGGCCCAAGGCGCCCTTGCTGGTGCTCGTGAGCTCGAACACCTGGCTGGCGTACAACTCGGTTCCGTTCCCGGTCAATCACGGACCGGGGCTCCTCCAGATGGGAACCGGGGGGCTGCGCACGAGTCACCCCTCGGCGCCGACGTACAGCTTCTACAGCGATCACCGAAACGGCCAGCCCACGTACAAAGTCGGATTGAAAGTGCCGTGGCCGGCCGCCGGCCCCAACAAGACCTACATCAACCAGTCCTACAGCCATCTTCTGCGCGGCGAACGTTTCCTCCACCTCTGGCTGGATCGCCACGGATACGACTACGACGTCATCGCCGACCACGACTTGGATCGCCACCCGGAAGTCTTGGACGGCTACAGAGCGGTCTGCCTCAACGGACACAGCGAATACTGGTCGATTCGCGCCTACAACGGACTCGATCGCTACCTCGAGGCCGGCGGAGCGGCCGTGGTGATGTCCGGCAACACCATGTTTTGGCGAGTGAGCTTCGACGACGGCGGCGAGGTGATGGAGTGCCGCAAGTTTGGCACGCAGATCGGCGGGCGGGCACACGCGAAGGTGGGCGAGCTCTATCACAGTCACGACTTCAAGCGCGGCAGTCTGATGCGTTTCTGCGGCTACCCTGCTTGGAAGTCGATCGGTCTTACGTGCATAGGATGGGGAGGCGGCAACTTCAAGCCGTACCAGGTCGATCTACCGGATCATTTCCTCTTCAACGAACCTCACAAGACCGGACTGAAGAAAGGCGATGCGTTCGGGTTCGTCAACCGCACCAGCGGAGCGGTCGGCCACGAGTACGACGTTCGGCTGTCGACGATTCTGCGCACGACCGAGAACCCCGTCTTCACGGGGCTGGTCGAACCCGAGGGAATCACCACCTTGGCACGCAGCCACGACAAGCGAAACGTCCTCGACTTCAACGCCGAGGGGCACAAACCGCGACGGGGCGGGGAACAGACGATCGCGGAGATCATCTACTGGAATCGCCCGCAGGGCGGTCGGGTGTTTCACACCGGGTCGATCGCGACCGCGTGGGGCCTGTACCACGACGAATCGTTGAGTCGGCTGGTGCAAAACGTCCTCCACCACTTCAACGTAACGCCGACGAAACGTTGACGAAAACGCGAGCGCCGTCATCGGTCCCGCAGCGAGCAGTCTATCCATCGGAGTTTGTCTTTGTGCCGATGCGCAGCAGTTGAAGGGCGTCAAGGATGACAAAGCCGGTCGTGTCCGCGTTCGTGATTCGAATCTCCGTTTCGACATCTGCCAGTAGATCGACCGTGCCGAAAAGGCGGAAGTACCTGCCAGTGGGTATCGCTCGCGTCTGATCCACAACGAACGACTTCTTGAATGCCCCCGAAGAAACAGCCACGGGGACATTCTTCGCTCGGCTTGGATGAGGCGAGTAAGCCATGAGGATCTGGTATCGACCGGACTCGGGCGCCTTGAATCGGAAGGTCGCGGTCGCACTCCCGTCGCCTTTCACCTTGGCATCGCTCTCCCCACTGAAAACGTAGCCGCGTTCGATGTGTGGTTTGAATCTCGTCGAGCGCGACCAGTCGCCGGCGAGCTTCGCGTCCGCATCGTCGAGCACGATCCCCGGAAGCGTCTTCGCGGCGATGGAGCGATTCTCCGAGGGCACATCGGTCTCCGGCAGATCCAGGGCCTGGTCTTGAGCCAGAAGCCGCTCGCGGAGCTGCGCGTACTTCAGCTCCTGTACTGCGAGACCCTGTTTCGCCGCGAGCGCCGCGGCGACTCCCGCTCCCTGGCCGATGACCATCCACGCCCCTTCGATTCGCAGCGACGAGATGCCCACGTGCGTGCACGACAGTGCGACCGGAACGAGCAAGTTCTCACACTGTTCGGATCTCGGGAGGATCGAACGGTACGGCACATGGTAAGCGTAGCCCTGCCCGGGAATCCTCCTTACGGGAAAGATCGTGCCCTCATTGATCACCCCTCCGCCTCTGAGCGCGATGCGCTGGCAGTCGTGCGAGTCGATCGGAAACGACGAGACGGCGATCGGATCTTCCTTCTCGGGCGTTTCGAGAATGTCCTTTTGGCTGATGACATACATGCCCTTCATTCGTCGCGACTCGCGGACGTAGAGAGCCGGGGAGAAATGCTCATAGCGCGCGAACTCGTCCTTGCATAGGCCGAGTCCGACGTATCGATCGCGCATCTCTGCGGGCACCGCCGAGTCGGTGGTCAAAAAATGAAAGAACTCGAGCGTGTACTGTTTATGTGCCTCCCAAATCTTCTTCCGTCCCGCTTCACCAGCCGAGTGCCAGCCACTCCCACCGCCCACTAGACCGATCGAAAACTGTCCCCCGATCGAGTTGTTGCCATCGAACTTCCTGCTGGGAAGCGGATAGAGGTCGAAGCCGACTCGCTTCTCCCCTGCCTTGAGAGCGCGGCGAACGATCTCGAACCGGCCCGGATCGTAGTGCGCCGGCTTCGGCATCGGGACGCGTATGTCCGGATCTTTCGTCAGGCAAAGCCGAAAGCTGTAGGTCATCACGTTTCTGTCGCCGGCGTCTTCGTCGCCGGCATCTTCGGCTGTGACTAGCGGCAACGTGTCGTCTTCATCGTCGAAGCCGTTGATATCCATCTTGCGCTTCGGATACTGCTTGCCGGCCAGCGACTCGTCGTACTCGGCGCGGCCCTCGCGGCCGATGGACCACTCAACACCCGCGGCCGCCATCAAATCGCCCTCGTAAGTCCCGTCCACGAAGACCTTGGCTTTGAACAACCCGTTCTTGGTTTCTAACGACGATATCCGCGGCCCATCCTTCACGACCGACTGCAAGTAACGTTCGGTCAGCACCGTGACTCCGGCCTCGTCGAGCATCCTCAGCGTCACACGCATCGCGACGTGCGGCTCGAAGGTCCACCTCGACTGATCCTTCTTCGTCGGGTCGTAAGGGGGATTCAGCCCGCGGTCGGTGTAGTCCTCGACGACGCGCCTGTGCCACTCCTCGAATAGGCCCCGCAGCGTAGACCGCACCATTTGGTTGGAATCGCAGTGGCTGAGTCCTCCGGTACTCAGCCCGCCAACGTGGTCGGTCGGTTCGAGCAGAATGACCGAAGGACCTTCGCGAGCCGCGGCGATCGCGGCGCAGAAACCGCCAGGCGTCGAGCCATAGACGATGACATCGGCGATGCGGTCTTCGTTTCCCGTTGGCTGACCCCGTGCGCTAGGCCTGCCGTTTTGGTCTGCGCTGGGATTCTTCGCGCCGACGCCGTCGACGTTCCTGTACCTCAGATCGCCGGCGCGGATGGACACGGCCTTGGGCAACTCCTGGGTTCTCTCGTTCGCCCATCCCGACGACGACAGAGGCATCAAAATGAGCAGAATCGCGGTCGTTTTCGTGAGGCGGTTCACGGTGTTTTCTCGTTTGGGCTCACGCTGCAACCTGCCTTCTATCGGATGCACCGCGGCCGTGGATTTCAGGCTCCCGACCATGCCGCGCATCCTACCAGACGCCGTGACCCACGGAGGACGGACGACTGAGAGAAGGCGGAAACACTTCGCGTTCACGCGAGTGTTGACGGGCCGGGTGAGGAGAGCGCACCCCTCGAATCGACGCCCCGGACCGTCTCGGTCAAGAGACGAGAGGGCCAGGCAGGCGTCGCCATCCGCGTCGAGTTCAGCGATGATAGGAAGGCCGCCCGAGTTCCGATGCCGGATGGATCTGCTCGAACTTGACGGCGCAGTCATCGGAGGCCGCGGTAAACTCGGGGCACTTCACACGAAGCGCAGCAAGGAATTCTTCGAGCTCGAAATGACCACTCACTCGCGCCGTTCGTTTCTTCGCGGTTCCGCCGCTGGCGGCCTCGGCTTGCTTCTTTTGCCTGCCCGACTTGCTCGCGGCTATTCCGCGAACGAGAAGGTCGATGTCGCCTTCATCGGTGTGGGTGGAGTCGCTCGCGGCAATCGTGCGCGCATGAAGCGCTTGGCGTCGGACGCAAACATCGTCGCCCTGTGCGATGTCGACGAGAAGAACTTGGCGGCTGCGTTAGCGCAGCATGAGGGCGCCAAGTCGCACCGAGACTACCGAAAGATGCTCGAAGAGCAGAAGGGGATCGACGCCGTCGTCGTTTCGACTCCCGACCACAGCCATTTCCCTGCGTCGATTCTCGCCATGCAGCTCGGCAAGGGCGTAGCGACCGAAAAGCCGATGGCGCACACCGTTTGGGAGGCGCGCCAACTGGCGATCGCGGCCAAGAAGTACGGCGTCGCGACGCAGATGGAAAACGAGCATCACGCGAAAGACGCGCTTCGCCAACAAGTTGAATGGGTACAGTCCGGTGCCATCGGCGAAGTGCGCGAGGTGCACATTTTTTCCAACCGACCGATTTGGCCACAGGGAATGAAGAAGCGCCCGCCCAGCGAGAAGGCGCCGCCCCATACCGATTGGGATCTCTGGATCGGTCCTGCTCCCTACCGTGACTATCACAAGGGATTGCACCACTTCGCGTGGAGAGGCTGGTGGGATTTCGGCACCGGGGCGCTCGGAGATATGGGATGCCATCAGTTCGATCCCGTGTTCTGGGCACTCGAGCTCGGGCAACCCGATGCGGTTTGGGCCGAGCAGGTCGGCAATACCGATGAGAGCGGACCGACCTCGGCCGTTGTGACGTACGAATTTCCCGCGCGGGTGAAGCTCCCGCCCGTCACGGTGAAGTGGTTCGAAGGAAAGACGAAAGTCCCGCGGCCCAAAGCCCTCGAAGAGGGACGCAAGCTGCCATCCGGCGGCATCGTCTACTACGGCAGTAAGGAGACGCTTCTCGCGAAGCATCCGCCGATCACGGAGATCGTGCCGAAGTCGCGGGCGCGAAGGTTTCGTCCGCCCAGCGCATTCATCCGGCGTTCACCGGGGCACTACAAGGAATGGCTCGATGCCATAAAGGGCGGCGAGCCCGCCTCGTCGAACTTCGTCGACTACAGCGGCCCGCTCACCGAGCTCGTCCTCTTGGGGAACCTCGCGATTCGGAGCGGCGAGAAGATCGAGTGGGACGCGAAGAAGCTCATCGCAACATCCTCCGCGAAGGCGCAGCAATTCGTACGGCGCACGTATCGCGCGGGTTGGGACTTTTGGACGGCGTGAGTCGTGGTGAGTCTCGCCAGAGACTCTCCGGCAGTCACATCGTCCGGAACGAGATCGTCGGCTGAGCCATCCCGCTAGATGGCGAGGCTGTCGGCAACTTCAGTCCGATCGAAGCTATGCGTTCCAAGGAGCCGCTGATGCGCGATGGCTATCCCAGACGGACGAACGCCGAACGCGGCTGCATGATCCCGCGATCAGCAGAATCGAACCGGGATGTCTCACTCTCCCCTCTCAACCGCGTATGACGGCGTGCCAGAACTTCTGGAGTGTGGCCCACCGTATATCCCTACCCTTGTCCGTGCGCGCAGCCTCGATGATGTCCGCCCTTCGAAGCGGGGTCAGGTTGGGAGAATCGTGATCCAAGAAACCGCCCAGTGAACGAAGTCCAGCTCTGCCGTGACAATCCATACATTCCCGCATTCGAGGCTTGAGATTCGTTTCGCGTCGCGCAACGGGATCTGAATGTTCGCCGTCACTTGAGATGAGGGACTTCCAGACCGTTTCGTCCCTTCCGAACGCTCTCATCACGGCATTCCCTTTCATCAGCTCCCTCGGTTGCAGGACGAATTCCGTCACAGACTGAGTCGGACTCGGACTCGCCTCGTCGTAGCTCCTTTCGACGTCGAGATAGGCTCGTAATTGAATCGAAAAGACCAAGGGGCTGAGGACCAACCGTCCTTCGTCGCTGACGAGGAACGCCCGCTCGATGAGTGCGAACTGAGTCCCCACCGGAAACACCTCGCCTCGTTGGAACCCATCGATGCTTGCGATCGTTTTCTCGCGCCCGCCCGGTGTTCGTACGGATTGAAAGAACGCTGAACGCCGGTGCTTGGATTCTGCGTGCTGCGTCCGCGGGTGCTCAGATCGCCCGAAGCCTACCCAAGAGCCGCCTTCCTCGAACAGGTCGGCGGGTAGGAACGGCGCGAACGGATCGCTCGGGTCGGGGGTCTCGGGGAATTCTCCCGAGTCCACGGTGGCGAGTCCCGTCGAAGGAAGCGCCAGGATCTTCTTTTTCGGCAAGGCCAAACGTCTGATCAGCGACGCGATGCGCGGCGTAGATTCGGCAGGGGCTGGATTGCGCACTCGCGTAGCATCGAGAACCGCCCAGAGCCGATGCTGGAGGAGCGCTCTTTGAATGTCGCTGTAGTTCTCGATCGTTTCCTGGGGCAGCGATTCGAAGGTCTTCAGCGCCGCGTCGAACCTCGCGAAGGAAGCTGGATCGAAAGGGAACTTCGAGCGGCCGTAGAGCACCGGTGTGAATTCATCGTGCCCGAGCACTTCTCCGTTGACCGATCGCCGGAGCACGATGGAATCGAAGAGCTCGTCGTACGCATCCTCTGCGCGGGAAAGCAGGTCTGTCTTCGCAGAGTGCTTTTGCCAGAGTCGGTGGAGCGCCTTCCATGTGTGGTCGTCTCGTTTCCGCGAGGATGTCGCCCGGATGATCGCGTCGGGATCGCCCTCCTTGAGAAACCGGGGACGTCCGTAGTGAGGGAGAGACGTCTTGATGCCCAGCCGGCTAGGCGTCCCAGAGTGACAGCCGCTGCAGAGCTCGAGGCGCGGCCCCCCCGGGGATCCCCTCGCCAGCTCGAATGGATCATCGGAGCCGCCCTCGATGCTCTCGTTGTCACCGGCTTCAAAGCGAGGCTCGTGCGGACCCAGCGCTTTCATGGAGGCATCGCCCTCCATGAGTCGGCGTGGCTGCATGACGAACTCGGCCACGGATTGCCTCGCGCGGGGACGCCCGGTTTCCTTTCGCTCGCGCGGTACTACGCCGACGAAGGCGCGCAAACTGACGCTGACGGTGAGCGGACTGAGGACCAGCTCGCCGGCGTCGCTGATCAGGAACGCCTGCTCGATCAGAGCGAGTTGCGTTCCGACGGGCTGCTCCTCCCGACGATTGAACCTCGCGATGCTCTCGAGAGCCTCGGTGCGACCGCCAGGAACTCGCAGGAAGGAAAGAAATGCTGAGCGCCACTTGAACTTCGTCGAGTGAACGTCCGCTGGAATGGGACGAAGAACCGCCCCCAAGCAGATCCATGCGCTGTCCTTTGAGTAGCTCTCCCCGGTGTCGAGATCGGCCGGAAACAACGGCTTTCGCAGATCCTCAGGGTCCGGATGCTGCGAATAGGCACCGGACTTGATCGTCGCCGTCAAGGTGTTCGGTAGCGCCAAAATCTCCTCCCGCGTTAGCGCGAGTCTCCGAATGAGCGACGCGATCGTCGGCCGGAGCTCGGCACGCCGATCTCCGTGTCTGCGGTGCCGGATGCCGCTCCGAACCTCGCCGGTGATGGATGTCGTTTTCCAGCGGTCCGGAAGAGTCGCGTCGAACACTTTCCAGAGATGGCGCTGCAACAACGCGCGCTTCACATCGCTGTACGCGTCGACCTTCTCCTGCGGAAGCGCTGCGAACGCATGCAGCGCCGCGCTGAACTTCTCGTAGGTCTCGTCACCGAACGGAAACCTCGAGTGGAAGAAGATCACCGGGGAAGTCTCGTTCTCGGCGTACGACTTGCCGTCTCGCGTGTAGCGCGTCATGAGCACGTCATAGAGCGTGTCGTACGGATCTTCGGCGCCCTCTGCCCCCTGAACGTCACCGCTCAGCAGTTGCCCCAAAAAAAGGACGAGCAGGACTCCGCGAGCCGGATTGTTCGTTGCGTTCGTTTTCGCCATAAGACTCTCCCGAATGCCATCGCGCTGGAATCTCGGGGTCTTAGTAGGCCGAGCTGAGCCGGGCACTATCGTTTTCTCCCGATTTTGAACGCTCCGTGTGGCCTCCTCGAGGCTGAGGCCGGGGAAGGCTGTCGATCGCCAGATCGGGGTGTTCGTCGGGGGCGCGCGGGTCGCCGTCCGGGTGCGCTTCGAGAATGCGGGTGAGGTGTCTCGCGCAGATAACTTAACTCTTCTCGCGCGTTTCCTCGAAAACGAAGAGCCGCTCGCCGGATGGACCGCCGTGCTGATCGACCCGTGACCGATCTATGACAATGCCGACGTACATTCCACGGCGTAGTCGGCGTGACCGTGACGTACCGTACCGTCCATCAGGAGTGATCTCGTCATGCGCTCGATTCTCCAGTTCTCTCGCGATCTCGGCGGCACGCGCGTCGTCGCCATCATCACCACGACGCTGATCGTTCTGTGCGGAAACGAACTCATCCGCACGGAGGACACAAATGTCAGCGGTGGCGACGAATCTGAGAAGTACGTTCGTGAGCACCTGAAGGAATTTCTTGCGCCTGCGGACGTCAAGTTCCTCGACGATGGCCGCGTCAGACTGTCTCTCAAGTTTAAGAAGGACAGCGGACCGAACGAGAAAGTGGCGGCTCTCTTCTTGCCGGCAGTTTCCTCGCCCAAGTCGAGGAGCACGTTTCGGTGGGCGTTACCAGAAGAGGCGCTCCGAGCGTCTCCGGGGTTGCGCGTTTCCAACAAGGGGGCAGCGCACCTCAAATGCTGGTTTCGCGATGATGTCGAGGCGGAAATCGATTTCTTTCAGCCCGTCAGTCAGGGGGAGAACCCGGCTCTCGCCGTCGTTTTCACCAACAAGACCGGAGAGTCGATCGGAAGCAACTACGGGAAGCAATGCGCCTTCTTCCGTCGCGGAAAGCTCCTCGGCGCGCGCGGCGTCAAAGGGAGCTTGGAGCTCATGAAAGGGTGCTGCGCGATCAAGCGCACGAACAAGCTCCGAGTCAAGGATGGTGTCTTCGAAGTGTCACTCGAGAACAAGAAAAACCACAGCTTCAAGTACTCAGCGAAGAAGTTTCCCTCGGGCCGGGTGGGAATCATCTGGGGTGGCGGGATAGCCGCCTCCGTCGGTCGGATCGAAATCACCGGTCACCTCGACGTGAAACGCACGATCGAGGAAATGAAGCGAAAGACGGCAAAGAAACGGCGGCGCTGAAGCCTCACGCGAAGGAAGAAAGCGCTGCGAAGTCATCGGCTCGGATTGTGTCGCCCCTCCCCCCTCGAACGACACACTTCTTTCGCCGTCCTCGCTCGTCTGTGTAGACGAACTCGAGTTCGGATCCGGTCCGCCCGCTTCTCCGAGTCCACGCCGCTCGCCTCGAGAGACGTGGCGATCGTCGCGCAGTGCTTCGAGTCACGGTCGCGCACGAGGTACTGGCGCCTTCGAGGAACTCGGCTCCCGCCACGCGACGATTCGTGCGAACTCTGCGACCCCGCCCGCGTCGGACGCGGCTTGAGCGCGGCCGCGCGATCTCGTCGCAACTCGACTCGGAGCGCACAGCACGTCACGCGTCCCCTACTCGTCCGGCGACATGCGACGTCATCGCCTTCGGAAATACGAAAAACCGCTAGTCCGCGACCCGGTTCGCTCTACTGAGACTTCGAGGGACTCGCTACGATCTCGAATCGATTCAGAAGCGAGCAGGATGTTAGGAGGGCTTCATGGCTCGCTCGTTCGTTTCGATGGCCGCGCGGTGAGTGTCAAGACGGCGTTCTCGAAGCTGATGTTCTCCGTCGAATGAGATCCTCCAAGAGAAGACGAACGCAAATCGCTCTTGCCGCGGGGCTCGGCGTGCTCGCGTTGGCGGTGGTGACCGGTGTTGTTCGCCGCGGTGAGATTCGTGCCTGGTACGAGTTCCGCCAGGTCTTTGCAAGCCTCGGGAGGAACGAGCAGGGCTACTCGGAGTACCGGCATCGGCAGACCGGGATCGTGTTCGTGTCACTCCCCGGGGGGGAATTCCCGATGGGCAGCCCAGAAACCGATGAGTTGGCTTACGACGAGGAGCGCCCTCAACACGAAGTCACCTTGAGTCCGTTTCTGATCGCGAAATTCGAGATCACGCAAGAGCAGTGGCGCGCCGTCCTGGGAAACCATCGCCCCGGCCTCCAGCCATCGCGATTCCGCGGCGACACTCTTCCCGTCGAGAGGGTCTGGAGAGGGCACATCGAGGAATTCTGTAGCAAGTCGGGGCTCTTGCTTCCGACGGAAGCACAATGGGAGTACGCGTGCCGGGGAGGAACGACGACGAGATACTCGTCTGGGGACGACGAGTCGGATCTCGCCGAAGTCGGTTGGTACCGAGAAAACTCCGGATCGCGCCCGCGCCCAGTGGGTCAAAAACCGGCGAACCGTTTCGGTCTCCACGATATGCACGGCAACGTCTCCGAGTGGTGCGTCGACGTGTACGATGCGAGGTTCTACTCGAAGCCCGAGTCGCGCGAGCTGGATGCTCAAAGCACGAGGGGATCCGACCTACGCGTCTTGCGCGGCGGCGCCTACTACGACGCTGCGCGGGGTTGCCGCTCTGCGTATCGCGGGGAGGTTGACGACCCCGGGATCAAGGGCTCCGGACGCGGGTTCCGCCCCATCTGGCCGATTCGCAAACCGCAAGGTCGCGATCAAGGCACGTTGAAGCGGTGAGTAACCATCGCACGGGAAAAGTCGACGGTCCGAGGGCGCCGACACCTCAGCGCGTGTTCCGTGAGTCTTCGGCGCCATCGCCTCACCCACCCCGGATTTCCGGGACGAGCTCGTCGCAGAGCCGTTGCGCGGGCCGTTTCCGGTCGAAATCGCGACCCGAACGGATGCGACGACGGCGGCGCTCGGCTGGGGGTTCGCACCATCTCGCCCCCGGACGCAGCGACCGGAGCCCGCCCGCATCGCTGCGCCTTGCGCGGGTCACCTGCTCGGCTCCCCCGGGTGATTCGTCGCAGATCAGCTAGGAGCCCGTGCGGTCGGCATCGCGAAGCGAACCGCAGGCGGTCCGCACCGGCAACTCGGCTTGGAGGCGTGTCGCTCCCGACCTCGCGGCGATGAGCCGGAGATTGTCGGTTCTTGTCGTCACGTTTCCACTCGAGAGTCGCCTTCCGTATCATGCGGCCCGGCTCAGGGTCGCTCCGACGCGCCGAGAACGCTTCGCCTGTACGCGCGGCGGGTTTTTCGAGCGGATCGAACAGCTCCGGCTCGGGTCGGTGCCTCGCCATACGCGCGCCTCCATACTCTTACCTCGGCGTCCATGATTCTTCGTACGGAAGGGAGTTCTTCGGTGTCCATGTCTCGCATTCTCGTGATCCAGAGTTTATGGATCGTCGTTCTGTTCAATGCTCAGCTCGTTCGCGGCGAAAACGGCGACTCGGACCCGCTCCCGCATCCGAAGAAATTCGATCCCACAAAATACCTCGGCAAGTGGTACGAAGCGGCGCGATTGCCGGCCGAGGGTCAGCCGGCGGATTCGCTTGCGACCGCCGAATACTCCCGTCCGGAGGACGGCGACTACGTGGCCGTCAAGAACACGGCGTTCCGTCGAGATGGCTCGGTCGTGGGAGCACTCCAGGGCAAAGCCCGCCTCGTGGAAGGTGGTGCTCCCGGCCGACTGGCAGTCAGCTTTGGCGGCGAAATTCCTGAGGAGCCGAACTACCACGTGCTCTTCGTCGACCGGAGGTATCGACACGCGGTAGTCGGAGCGGCCGATCGTAGCTCACTCTGGGTGCTCGCGCGGGAGGTGCCCGTTCGCGCGGGGAAACTCAATCGTCTAGTGGCGATCGCGAAGAAGGCGGGTTTCGAGACCGGAAAGCTGATCATCGCCGATTGGAGTCGCGCCGCGCCGCTCCCGCATCCAAAGAAGTTCGAGCCAGCTCGCTATCTCGGAAAGTGGTTTGAAGCGGCACGAATGCCGACCCCGGCCCAGAGCAAAGGGTCGCTGGCGACGGCCGAATACTCAGCCACAAAGAAGCCTGGGGAGGTGCGAGTTCGGAATACCGCGCTCAGCGCGCAAGGTGAGGTCTTGGGAACGATCGACGGCAAGGCCCGACAGATCGGCGACGGGCCGCCGGGACGATTCGCGGTCACATTCGGTCCGACTTTCCCAACGAAGCCCAACTACTGCGTGCTTCACGTCGACAAAGAATACCGCCATGCCCTCGTTGGCACCCCGGATCGCAAATCCCTTTGGATCCTCGCGCGTGAGGTTCCCGTCGGCCGAAGGCCCCTCAAGAGACTCAAGGCCATCGGCGCGCGCTACGGCTTCGACATCGATCGCTTGATCCTCGGTGACTGGTCGGGAGTGAAGCTCGAGTCGAAGCGAGAGACGACGAAGCTGACCGCCGATGATCTCGTGGGGACGTGGACGTTCGAGAAGGGCGTTCGCGACGGCAGGAAGGTCGACGACAAACGTCTTCCCGATTGGAGCGTCCAAATCACGAAAGAGACCTTCACGCTCAAGACCTCGGTGACCTTCGTCATGAGCTACGAGCTCGACGCTCGACAAGACCCCGCCGCGATCGAGTTCAGGATCGACGAGGGGCCGTTCGGGAAGGGGTCGACCGCTCCGGGGATACTCCGCATCGCGCGAGGACGACTGACTGTCTGCTATCATCCCCGGGGCGGGGATCGACCGACCGAATTCGAGGCCGACGCCGGCAGCGGGCATTTCGCGTTCGTCCTCGTACGGAAAGACGCGGAATAGTCGGCGGCGACGTCGTGGGGTTATCGAGTGTCACGATGTAGCCGACTGCACTCTGCGCGGCTGCCGTCGGGGAGAGCCGAACGGACCATTCTCATGTCAGGATTAAGAGCTGGGTTTATCGTGTGCGCCTGCCTTGTGGCCGCGCACTCCTCCGTAGTCTCGGCCGGCACCGAGGAGGAGCAGGGGCGAACCGGCAACATCGTCGAGTACTTCGGCCGGGACCGCGTCGATGTCGCTGAAGAGGGCGAGGTCGTTCACGTGTTTCGTGAAGGCCTCTTGCTCCCCGGAACTGGAATGCGCGGATCGCGCCAAGGCACGACTCCCGTCGATGCGGTGTTCTCCCGTTTCTTGTTCGATCCACCGCCCAAAGAACGGATCGCCGCCGGGGAGCCGTTCGATGCGGACGCGTTCGGCAGTCCGATCGTCTGGCAGACCATCAGCGCGGGAGAGAGAAGCACGTTCGAAGATCGCCGTCTACGCGGCGGGGTCTTGCACTTGAGCTACACGAGCGAGGTGGATCGAACGGTCTTGTTCGAGGCGTCCGGCCACACGCGAGTCTTGATCGACGGTCGACCCCGCGAAGGCGACCATTATGACTACGGGTGGACCTTGATCCCGTTGCGGCTTCAAGCGGGGCGCCACGAGTTCGTCTTGCGCGGCGGACGATTCGGCCGGATGCGGGCGCGCCTGCTCGAGCCGTCGACACCGGTCCGGTTTACCCTGCGGGATCCGACTCTGCCGGACGTCCGGTTCGAGGATCGAGTTGAGCACTTGGGCGCCGTGCGAGTGATCAACGCCACGACTCAAGATTGGCGCGGCGGCAAGATCCTCTGCGAGGCTCGAGGGAAACTCGCCGAGAGCACACTTCCATCGATCGCACGGCTGCACGTTCGAAAGGTGCCGTTTCGCATTCCGTACCCAGAAGACTTGAAGGAATCCGATGGCACAGTCGAGTACGACTTGAGCTTGGTCGACGGCTCCGGAAAGACCGTCTCGACCGCGCGCATCGAGCTCGCGGTGCGTTCGAAGTTTCGCCATCACAAACGAACCTTCGTGAGTGACATCGACGGGAGCGTGCAGTACTTCAGCGTCGCGCCGGCGACGGATCGCGAGCTCGAACAACCCGCTCTTTTCCTCTCGGTCCACGGTGCCTCGGTCGAAGCGACCAACCAGGCGGCTGCGTACAAGCAGAAGACGTGGGGGCACCTCGTCGCGCCCACCAATCGTCGACCCTTCGGGTTCGCTTGGGAGGACTGGGGCCGACTCGACGCTCTCGAGGTGCTGGCTGAGGCCGAGAAGATCTACCGAACGGACCGCAGCCGAACGTACCTCACGGGTCACTCTATGGGCGGACACGGGACCTGGTATCTGGGCGCGACGTACCCCGGTCGCTTCGCCGCGATCGCCCCGTGCGCCGGCTACCCCGACCTGCTCGAATATCGCGGTGGTTTCCTCAAGCGGATCGAAACGCTCTCCGCCGAGCAGCGGAAGCGATTCGGGGTGACGGACCGACTCATCGCGCGCCTCCGCAGGGCGAACGAGGCCTCGACTCCCTTCGACGAGATCGTCGCGCGAGCCGGCAACTCGAGTCGAACGCTGAAGTTGATCGACAACTACGCTCAGCTCGGCGTCTACGTTCTCCACGGCGAGAAGGACACGGTCGTTCCGACGGACATCGCCCGCGACATGCGAAAGCGGCTCGGGGAGTTCCACCGCGATTTCGCGTACTACGAGTACCCCGGCGGCTCGCACTGGTACGGGAATCACAGCGTCGATTGGGGACCGATCTTCGATTTCTTTGAAGCGAGAACGCTGCAAGCCTCGCGGGAGATCGGCCGCCTCGCGTTTCGCACTGCGTCGCCGGGCGTTTCCGCTCGGAACCGATTCCTCACCGTCGTCCAGCAGGAGACGCTTTCGGAGATCAGCTCGGTCGATTTCGAACGAGAAAAAGATGGGGCGACCGTTACTACCGAAAACGTGAGTGTCCTAGCTCTCGACATCGAGGACATGGGGCTCGATTCCGAACAGAGCCTGGAGGTCGACGGCCAGTCGATGGAGTTCTCGACGGAGGACACGAAGCTCTACGTCTCGAAAAAGGACGAGAAATGGACGCGCCTCGAAGGGGCTCCACGGCTGCGCGAGAAGGGACCGCATCGAAACGGTGGTTTCAAGGACGCGTTTCGCAATCGCGTCGTGTTGATCTACGCGACGAACGGCACGCCGCTCGAGAACGAGTGGTACTACAATCGAGCCCGGTTCGACGCCGAGAAGTTCTGGTACCGAGGGAACGGCAGTGTGGACCTCATCGCCGACAACGAGTTCGACCCGAGCGAGCATCCGAACCGCAATGTCGTTCTCTACGGGAACGCGACGAACAATCGCACGTGGGAGAAGCTGCTCAAGGACTGCCCGCTCCAGGTGAGAGAGGGCGCACTCCATCTCGGCGAGATTCGCTTGGACGGTACTTCATGGGGTGCGTACTTCGTGTACCCGCGACCCGATTCGGACACCGCGACCATCGGCGTTGTCACGGCCTCCGGCGCAGAGGGAATGAAGGCGGCCTACGCCAACCACTACCTAGTGAACGGAACGAACTTCGCGGATGTCATGATCTTCGACGACAGGTTCCTCACGTACGGAGCGCAGGCCCTCAAGTGCGTCGGCTTCTGGGGGAACGACTGGAGCGTATCTGCGGGTGACTTCGTGTGGCGATGACCGAACCCGTCGATTCGGGCTGCGACTCTAGCTGCGCCGCAGGGCGGTGGGAAGTTCGAGCGTTTCTTGAAGCTAGTGTCTCCCAGCTCGTTCGTCGAGAGCTGGGTCCGGTCACGTTTGCGCACCCAAGATGCCGAGTCTCGGCAAAATGACTCTCACTCCCCCCTCTCAGCTCCGGGAGCAGCGACACCGCTGTTCAGTCGAGCGAGGCTGAACACAGGGCGTCGGTCCGGCGGAGGCGCCGACTCTCCTGTCTCGTGAGCGTGCTTCGTTTCCCCTCGAGAATCGTGTTCCATTTGGCAGCCGAGCACGGCGCCGGCAGCTTTGAGGCGGCTCGGGGAGCGAACCCGAATTCGTCAGCGCCTCCGAAACAGATTCGATAGCACGAGCTCGCGAACGAGGCTCCGCAGGCGATAGTCGTCCGCCTCTGCCGCGGCGGCGATCGAACGGAGACGCTCTCGGTCGTCGACCGTCATCACTCGCCTCAGAGCGTAAGTAGCGAGCTGCTCCAAGAACGCTTCGGCCAAACGACCGTCATCTTCTGAGAGAAGCTGTTTGAATTCTTCCGGGCCGGAGAAGCTGCGTCCATCGGGCAGCTTGCCCGACGCGTCGACACGCGGATTCTCGCCAACGCCTCCTTGAACGCGCTCCGTTTCTCGCCAGCGACCGATCGCGTCGAAGTTCTCGAACGCGAGTCCGAGCGGATCGATCTTCGCGTGACAGGAAACGCAATTGGGAGTCGTCGCGTGCGCCTCGAGCTGAGAGCGGATCGTCGTCTTCGGCTGATCGGTTTTGACGGGTTCCAACGGTTCGACGTTCGGCGGGGGCGGAGGTGGTGAGCGAGCGAGGATCGCTTCGGAAAGCCAGGCGCCTCGGTGGACCGGCCGATGGCGAGTTCCATCCGAGGTCAACGACAGGATGGATCCATGAGTCAGTATGCCGCCGCGGCGAGACTCCGGGCCGAGCTCCACCCGCGAGAGTTTCGACTCTTTCGGAGCTGGGAGACGATAGTGAAGAGCGAGTCTCGAATTGAGCATCGTCCAGTTCGAGTGTGCGATCTCGCTGAGCGGTAGATTCTTCCTGAACATTTCGGCGAAGTAGGCCGTAGTCTCCATCACCATGCTCTCTTCGAGCCAAGGGTCGTACTTCGGGTAGAGGCTCGGATCGGGCTGAAACATGCCCACGCGATGGAGCTGGAGCCACTGTTTCGGGAAAGAGTCGAGGAACCGCTCGATCTTCCGGTCCGCGATCATTCGGTCGAATTCGGCCGCGAGGCTCTCGGAAGAAACGAGCGCCCCCTTTCGCGCCGCAGCGAAGAGCGGCTCGTCCGGCATGGAGCTCCAGAGAAAGAACGAGAGCCGACTGGCGAGCTCGAAGTCGCTCACGCGTTCACGGTCTTCGCCCGGAGATCCCTCCGCGAGATGAAAGAAGCTGCGAGCGACGAGCATGCTCGAGAGAGCCGACCGATACGCCGAGCGAAATCCCTCTCCCGCGTCCCGCTCGGCGGCCACGAACCGAACGTAGCGCTCGATCTCATCGTCAGACACCGGTCTGCGCCACGCCCGTTCGCCGAATCGACGGAGGGAGGCCAGTACGTCGTTCGGATCCTCCCCGTTCGAAGGGAACAGTCCTCGCCGTTTCGCGCGATCGGCTTCGGTGGTGAGCGGCCCTTCGATCTCGGCCCAATCGACGAGCAACAAGGGCATCACGGGCCTGCCTTCCTCATCGACGATCTTCGTCCGAAAGGAGTTGTAGCCTCCTCGAAGGGACGATACGGGGCTCCCGGCGTCGATCCGTTCGTTTCTGAACAGCTTGTAGGCCCCGTTGGGATGCTTCTGTGATCGAGCGTGATTGCGAATCGCGTAGCCACCAGCCGGAAACAGCCCTTCGAACACGATCGTTTCGGGAGCATCATCGGAAGTCGTCAAGTCGACCCCGAAGAACGATCTCTTGTGATGCGTGTGCCACAGCGACAAGCGCGGTACCCGACCGGAGAACGCCCGAAGACCGCACGCGCGGATCCTGATTCGATAGCGCCCCGGTCGGTCGAGGTGAGCGAAGTTCCACCCTTCACCGAGCTGAAGGAGAAGACGCTTTCCTTCGCCGTGATCCCGCCGGACGGTTTTCGAAGTCGGCTCCGTTTCCGGAAAGGCGAGCTCGACGACAGCATCCGCGGCGTCTAGGTAGCGTTCGATGTGCGACGGAGCGACGGAGAGAAGAGCGCCGATGCGGTCGAAGCCTCGCCAACGAGGGTCTTCGCTGAACGCCCCCGGCGCGTCGACGTCGTACACGACGCCGAGAAGGTCGTAGATCGTATGGGCGTACTCCGCGCGGCTGAGACGATAGTGCTCCACCGGACCGCGCTTCGCCATAAGGGCTGCCGCCCCTTCGCGAATCCTCGTCGTGAGAACCTCGACGATCCGCCCGATCTCCTCTGCGCTCGGCTGAGGCTCCTTGGGCGGTGGCATCTCGCCGGCGTTGATGCGAAACACGACCTCGTTCCATTTCTCCGCCACCTGCGCATCCGCGAAATCGACCGCAAGGGTGTCGAGGCGAAACCTACCCTTCTGGGTGGTACGCCCGTGGCAACGGACGCAGTGAGATTCGAAGAAGGGACCGAGCGTTTGATCCGCCATCACTTCGCCGGTCGCGATCCTCGCCGAGGCACAGAAGGATGCGAGGACGAGAGCGGTGCGCAAAGCGGACACCGGCGCGGCGGACCGGAGTGACGCTCGCAGCGAGAACACCATCGCCAGGCTCTTCGATCCGGGACCCCTCACGGCAGAATCATCTTCTTCGAACGCTCGAGGTCTTCGGGAGACATGATCCACTCATCGTGTGCGAGCAGAACGTAGGTCCAGGGGCCCTTGATTCGGACGATGCGGCCGGGACGAAACCCATCGAGCATCCGCCCGACGTTCAGTCGCACCTGAAATCCGCTGCTCCCGGGCGGCGGGTTCTCCGATTCTCTCCACTCGAGCAAGTCGCTCGGCGCAGAGTACTCCTGGTGGTAGCTCCAAGTGCGCAAGGTGGTCTCTGCATTGCAGATCTTGATCGTCCTCTTCTTCATGCGACGGATATCTTCATAGAGCGAGGGGTCCATGCCGCCGAAGAGAGTGACCGTGACCTCACCACCACCGATGTCGTAGTTCTTCACCGAGTCGACCCAACCGGGCAAGAACCGCGAACGAATGAGGCGGAGGTGTCGCTGGCGCTGAATTTCGGTGAAAGCTGCGAGGCTCGCCTCGTCGAGCCAGATGTCGGTTGCGGCGTGACTCCCGAACGGGCCCCATGTCAGATTGAGCTGAATCTCTCGACCGGATTCGAGCTCCTCCATTCCGACGAGCGCGCGGCTCTTCCAGATCCGAGTGGACGCGTCGATGTTGAACCGCGTCGGCTTGTTGATCCCTCCTTCGATCTCCGGACCGAGGGGCTCGACCGAGAGCTTGAGGAGTTTGGCCGGTCCCGTGCCCTGCTCGATGCCGACGACCTTCCACGACCGTCCCCGACGGGAATAAAAGCTGACGGCATCTTCGAGCAGGATCGCGTGGTTGTACTTCGCCGAGGGATTCCGCTTGAGCTGTTCGTCCGAAATTCGCGGAATCGTGTCCTCTTCCCCTTCGAGCGGGAGCAGAAACTGCCCGTGCACGTGCGTGCCGAGCGGCAGATCACGCACATCGGCGGGGGCTCCGTGGTACCGCACCACCCCGTAGGGAAGCATGGCGAAATAGTGCCGCTGTGCGTTGTCACCCTGCCGAATCCCTCCGCGTCGATTCATCGGATCGCTGACGACGAGATCGCCGGCGAGGTGGACCCCCGCTCCGGCGGGAGGAAAGATCCCACGCTTCGGGACGTAGTCGCGGAGCGCCTCGGTCGAAAGCGCACCGGGCAGTGAATCCGCCTCGCCGGCGACTCCGCTCGACCCGACAACGATCAAGGAGAAGAGGATCGTCGCCGCGAGCGCGTGGATGCGCTCGGCAAGCTCCGCCGCGGACGTCGACCCGTTCACGCGAGGATCTCCGAGATCACACCGTTCGAATCGGCAAACCTCTCGGTCGCTACGCCCATCCTCTGTGCGATGGTGAGCAGGAGATTGCTGAAGTGAGCCTCGGTGTTCACCGGGCTGTGGTAGACGCTCACTCCTTCGCCGTAGCCCTTGAATCCGCGGACCGTCTGATTGAAATCGACGTGAGCCCCGTGCTTGAGACCGAGACTAGCACCGCCCGCGAGCACGAGCGGTAGACTGGTGGTTCCGTGGCTGTTTCCGTACGAGAGGCCGCTCCCGTAGAGAGACACCGTCGTCTCGATCAGAGCTTCGTCGCCATCGCGAACGTCGGACAGTCGATCGAGAAAGTACGCGAACTGCTGTACGTTGAAGACATCGCTGCGCGTAAGCTGCTCGAGCGTGTCCCGATTGCCGTTGTGATGCGAAAGCGAGTGCCGGTCGCGATTGATTCCGATTTCCGGTACGGACGGTCCCGTGCCTTCGTTTCCCGTGTTAAAGGTAACGACGC
The DNA here is from genome assembly GCA_965223845.1 of Planctomycetota bacterium. GTDB lineage: Bacteria > Planctomycetota > UBA8108 > UBA8108 > SXIK01 > CBDCXR01. Next base: position 4,311,256 of record CBDCXR010000004.1, read on the forward strand.
GAGTCACGTCGGTCTCGAACGCGAGCACGATGATGTCGTAGACTGTTCGCAGGTACTCGCCCAGCCGCTCGAGCGGGACGTCGCGATTGAGCTTCGCGCCGACGCCCGGGTCGATCTTCGGCCTCGGAGTATCGAGCCAGGCTTCGGCCCTCTTCGCGCGGATCTCGACTTCGCGAACCGAGACCAGATACTGCTCGAGCCGCCCCCGATCGTCCGTTCCGAGCCTCCGAGCGAGAGACTTCGCATCGCCCAGAACGAGGTCGAGCACGCTCTTCTTTCGACGGAGCCCCCGGCGCTGGCTCTCGACTCCCCCGCGCGGCTCGGCGAATAGATCCTGGAACACCACCGCCGGACTCTTCCGAGCGGGAAGCGAAATGCCGTCAGCGCTCACCGCCAAGGTGTGTCCCTGATTGCTGACTTCGAGCGACGGATACCGAGTTTCCGGCGCCGTGACCGCCGCGATGAGCTGATCAACCGAGATCGAATTGCGATCCGTTGGGCCGTGCTTCGCCCCGGTGAGCCAGGTCTGAGTCGCACTGTGCGCGATGCCGAACGCATTCGGGTGAAAGAGCCCGGAAATCGGGCTGATTCTCGCGCGGTGCTTCTGAAGCGGCGAGAGGATGCGCGAAAGCTCGTAGTCGGATCCCGCCTTCGGCATCTCGTAGTCATTCGTATTGACGCCGTTCGGCAGGTAGATGAATACGCTGCGGCGCGGCCGAGCGACGCTCGCAGCCGCGCGCAGTGGGCGCATGCAATCGAGGAACGGGAGGGCCAGTGACACACCGAGCCCACGCAGAAAATGGCGCCGATCGAGGAGCCAGTTCTGAGACAGATAGTTCGCCATGTGGGGATCCCTCGCGCCTCTGCGTCTCGCCGTTAGGATGCGAATTGCACCGCTCTGGGCACGCTCATCCTACAGAGCGAGCGGTGAAGGGGAAATCGAGCACTCCGAGAATCAGGCGTCTCGACTCCGGCGACCCGACCGCGTTCACCTCTCCTGAATGTCTCTGAGCCGGGTCTCGCCGGCCGGACGTGTGTGCCGTCGCATCTCTTCCTGGAAGAGAACCGCCATCCCGCGGAGCTTGCGAACGACTTGGCGATCGAAGACGGGTTTCCGCTCGCCGGGGTCGTTCTTCAAGTGGTAGAGCGTTGGCGCCGGGTTGAGGAAGAGCTTCCACGGCCCGGACCGAACGGCGGCGAGCGCACCGTGGCTCCCGTGATAGAAGAACGCGTTCTGGTACTCGACGCGGTCGACGATCCTCGCCCACTCCCCGGGCGGATTCCACGGACGGCGTAGCGGCAAGCTCGAATTCAGCGAACCGGCCGCGGGGAGAGGAATCGTGTCGGTCTTTCCCGTGAGAAGATCGCTTAGATCACGACCATCGAGGATTGGACCGGACGGCACCTCGATTCCGGCGAGCGTGGCGAGCGTCGGGTACCAATCCATCGCGTTGACCACCGCGTCGCTTTCGTGTCCCGCGCGGATTCCTCGGCCGGGTCCCCAAGCGATGGCCGGAACGCGGATGCCGCCCTCGAACGTCGACAGCTTTCGCCCTCTGAGCGGCTGCTTCGCGTTCCGGCCCGGACCGCGCCCGTTGTCGGAGGCGTAGACGACGACCGTGTTCTCCGCGAGATTCAGCTCTCCGAGTCGATCCAAGAGGCGACCGGTGTGGTGATCGAGCTCCTGAATCGCATCGCCGTACTCACCCCACTCGGACGATCCCTTAAACTCACCGCTTACACCAAGCGGGTTGTGGAGCATGGTGTGCGCGAGGTAAAGAAAGAAACGCCGCTCCTTCTTTTCTTCGATGAAGGCAATCGCTTCGTCCGTGTAGCGACGCGTCAGCTCAGCCGGATCGGCGGGCCGCTTGACCACGTCGCCGTTTCGGATCAGCGGCACACCACCTTCATCCTTGAAGTAAACGGTCTCGACGTCGTCGAGATTGTGGAGAAGTCCGAAGTAGTGGTCGAATCCCTGACTTCGCGGAAGGAACGGTTCGCGGAAACCGAGGTGCCACTTCCCGATGCACGCGGTCGCGTAGCCGTTCGCCCGAAAGAGCTCGGCGAGAGTGAGCTCGTCCGGGTGGATGCCCGTCACCGAGTCGGCGCGATGGACCCAGGTCGCGTTTCCGATCCGGCGCGGGTAACAGCCCGTGAGAAGTCCCGCGCGGGACGGACTGCAGATCGGCGCCGCCGCGTAGTAGTCGGTGAATCGGATCCCGCTCGCCGCGAGGCCGTCGATGCGCGGAGTCTTCACCTCGGTCGCGCCGTAGCAGCCGAGATCGTAGTACCCTTGGTCGTCGACGAGGATGAAGATCACGTTCGGTCGATCGTTCGCCGCCGAGGACGTCGTGAGTAGGAGCACCGCAGCCGGGACGGCGAGCGCGCGCAGCAGTCCGATTCTCTCGTGCATGCTATTCGTTCTTTCTCGCGCGCTCGGCGACCACGATCGTGCCGCCCGAGTTTTCGAAGTTCGTCCCGACTCCCGCGGCGTCGAAGTCCGACTTCGTGTAGGTTCCCGGTGAGAACTGCAAGCCGTTCACGGTGAGCCCCGCGACCGTGTAAGTCGTGCGGGGGCCGAGGTTCCATCGGCTGGTTCGATCGACGGTGATCGTCCCGCCCGTCGAGGAGACATCGAAACCGCCCTCGACGCGCAGGTTGGCTCCGTTCCGAAGCACGATGCTCCCGGTGAGCTGGTAGGCTCGCTCGCTCGTATTCTGTCCGCGAACATGAACGCGGCTTTGTCCGACTCCGCGGATTCCGTTGCCGTCGATGAGAAGAGACGCCGACCCGCCCTCTTCTCGAAGCGCACCGTCGATCTCGAGTCCGCTCCCCGAATTGTGTGCCATGACGAAAGTGCCCCCGCCGCTCAGCGTGACGTCCGAACGAATGCCGCCGCCGTGACCCGAGTGATTCACGATTGCCGCATGCTCGAAGACCCCCACGTCCCCGCCCCGTAGGACCATCGCGCCAGCACTCGCCCCGGCTCGTGCATGGACGTTCCAAAACCCGTTTTGGTTCCCATCGATCTTGAGCGCAGCCCAGGTTACGCGATCCGAACCGATGTCGTAGTTGTTGTCCGTGAGGTTCCGGGCTCGAAGCACCGCGATGTCGCTCGGACCGGGCGTTGCATCGCCGTCCCAATTGGCCGGGTCCGACAGACGGCTCGTCTCGGCTCCGCGATCCCAGATCACCTCTCGACTCACTACGCTTCCTTTCGGAAGAACCGAGACGGTCGTTTCATCGTAGCCCGTCATACCGTCGTCATCCGTAACCGTCAGGCGAAAGACGTAGTCGCCGGCATTCAGATCCGCGGCGGCCGCCTCACCCCCAGCGACCGAGCGAAGCGTCGCTCGCGTCGGCCCGGCGACCTGCTTCCAGTCGTACGCGGCGATCGCTCCGCCGGCGTCGGTGGCCGATCCGGTCAGCGTGACGGACGACTTCGGTAGTACGACGACCTGATCGGGGCCGGCGTCGGCAACGGGCGGAGCCGGTGGCGGTTCCGGGACCACACGAACGATGACGTCGTCGTGAGCAACGTTTTCTTCGTCGTCGGTGACGGAGAGGCGGAAGGCATAGATCCCCACGACGAGGTCCGAGGCTCTCAGATCTTCCGTGCGCTCGCCCGACAGCACCGCCGTCGTCGGACCCGACCGTTGAGTCCAGGCGTAGTCCCGAATCGTTCCGTCGAAGTCGACGGCCGATCCGTCGAGGACGACAAACGATCGCGGCCGAGCGATCTCCTTGTCGGCACCGGCGTCCACCACCGGAGGGCCGGACGCCGTGAAGACGAAGCCATCCCCGGCTCCGGCGCCGAATTCGAAGCTCGCCTGATCGGCGGAGACGACTCTCGTCTCGCCGAACGTGAAGTTGTGGAACTTAAAGTCGGTGATCTGACCGGAGAAGTAGTTCGCTCCAGGAGCACCGAGGTTCCCAACCCCCATCCCGCCGGGCACACGCAGATTTGTGAATGTGACGTCTCTGATCACTTGCCCGCCGAAGCACTGGAATCCAAACAGGCGGAGGACCGGACCCTCCACTCGGATGTCGCGAAACTCGATGCGGCTGATCATCCCCGGGCCCCCGGAGTTCGCGTAGTTGAAGAGGGCCCGATTGACCTGACCGACGCCGTACCAGTTGTCGAAGTGAATGACGTCGATTCGGCTCACGCGGACGTCGTTCACCGTCTTCGGAAACCAGCCGAACTGAAACACGGCGCCGTTGTTGCTCTGCCACACCACACAGTTGTCGATGGTCGAACCGCTGTTGTAGATCTTGAAGGCGTCGTCATCGGCGTGAATGAACGCGTTCGCGATGCGACTCTCGTCGCCGGTCGGATTCGGCAGTCCGTCGTTGTTGTAGGTCCACGCGCCGACCATCTTGAAATTATCGAAGGTGCCGCGCGTACGACGGTCGGCGTCGTTGATGAAAGAGAGAACCCAGTGCGGAGAGTTCGCGATCGTCACATCCTCGAGAGTGACTTCCTCGACGGCGAGCTGAACCACCTTCACGTGCGCCCACCAGTCGTCGCCCGCTGTGTACGAGAAGTCCTTCGTGAGGTGCCACGGAAGCTTCGCCCCCGAAATGATTCCGGGTCCGGTGAAGGCGAACTTCGGTCTGAGCGTCTCTCCCCCCCAGTCATCGCGGTAGACGTGATCGATCGTCGTTCGATCGTAGAAGGGTGACCGGTCCTCCGGGATGACATCGATCGCGCCGTAGAGCAGTGCTCCGCCTTCGAGGTGGATGTGCTCGATGTTGTTCGGCACTTGCCAGTAGCCGATGTCGTAGACTCCCGGGGGAAAGACGATGACGCGCTTACCGTCGCAGGCACCGAGTGTACTTCTTCCCGCACGGAGGCCCGCTCCGCCGCTAACGGAAACGATTTCCTCGTGGCGGCCCGGCGACACCGTGTAGATCTCGTCCGCTGGCACACCAGCGATCGCACTCGTCGACTTTCGAAGGTCCACGAACACGAGCATCGCGTCCTTGACGCACGGAATGCCGTGAGGCGGACCGGTGTAGCACGAGCTCTTGATCTCGGTATCGAATTCGACGGAGATCTTCTGCCCGGGACTCGCCGTGAACTCGACGGTCTCGTTGCCTACGCGATCCCCCGCGATCCCGTGGCGCGCCGGCCGAAGCATGACCGAAGCGAATCCGCCCTCGAGCCGGCGGACTCGCACTCTTACCGGACCGGTCGCGGCGAACGTCGTCCAGCTGAAAGTCTTCCCGGCCTCGTCGCGAGATCCGCTCCCGGTTTCTCGCGCGGTATCGAAGTTCACGAACGTCGGGCGCCACGCACCGTCGACGAGGACCTGCGCCTCGTATTGCGATGACGCCGTAGCGCCGGGAGGCGGCGGGTAGATCGTGACGACGGGTGTGTCGAGCTGTGCCGAGTGGTTCGGTGAACTCGAGCGCGCGAGGACTAGGCACGAAACTCCGATCGCGACCGCAAACGAAGCGGCGTGGAGACAACTATGAATCATGGCGTAGGAGGGTGGCCGTTGGCAACTCGAGATCGGGTTCAGTCGTTCCGGCTTTCTAACCCAAGAACGATGCTATCCTCGTGCAGATCCCTTTGCTTCCCCGGACGGTCGGCGGTCGGGCTATGCCGATGATTCACGATGACTCCGTTGACGCACTAACGCAACAATCTCTTGTGTTGAACATCCGCCATCCTGGATGCGATTCAAATCGTCGTCGTTGCTATTCGTCAACGCTTCCACTCTGAGTGAGGTTTCGACGCGAATTCGGAACAACCGAGCACAACGTCGGCTGTCGTCTAAACCATGGCTGCCTGAAACCTTTCCCGTTGACCGATTCGCACCGCTCTGATTACTCTAACTACGTTCTCTGTGCGAAGAAGTCAGCCGAATCGACGAGGTTCGGTGACGCTCCCAGTGTTCGGGGCTACCGCAAACCTCTGTGATTGGGCATCGCAGTGATGTGGCGTCGGGAGAGTGATAATCAAATGTCGAGTGACCACGTGCATGGATCCCCGGCGTCGTCGGGCAAGACTGACTCACAAGAAAAACCGGGGAGCTCCTCGGCGGGATCAGATAACCAAGAGAGTCCCGATTCTGAAGTAAGACGTGAGTCCCGCGACGAACGATCGCCCCCGACCTGTGACGACGAAGAAACGGCCACACCCGATTCGGACGCGACAGCCGCAACGATATCCGACGCGGGATCGGAACGTTCCGACGAAGACAAAACCGGAGTTTCCTCATCACCGCGGCCGCGGAAACGAAAAAGGCGCAGCCGCGGGGATGCCGCAGAGATTCGCCTTCAAGGTCGTCGCGCGATGTGTAAGAGCATCGCGGAGATTGCCCCCCACATGTTGAAGACCGTAAAACTCCGCGTATTGGGGCGGTATTTGGAGTCCACAAGAGGACTCGATGATGCGGCCCTAACGGAGGTCCTCGTAAACGATGCTCAGAAAATTGCCCGAAAAGAGAGGCTGCTTGAGGCTTTGAACAAGCTCGATCCCGATGTCGATCGGAGGAATTTGAAGTCGATCATAATCTACGGCGTACTTCTGCAAGAAGAAGCCCACAGTCTGGATGAAAGACGTCTCGATCAAAAAGTCTTGGAATTCGAGAAGAACATCGTCACTCGTGCGAGATCACTCGATTTTTTTGACGAGAAAAAACACGATTCTGTTCGCTGCCACCACTACGACACTTATCGAATCGTTCTCGAAGCTGCGTGGCGCAGCGATGACGACATTTCGGCCGACGAGGCTGCGCTTCTCGCTGTGCTTCGCAATCGACTAAACATATCGCTCGAGGAGCACTGGCTGATAGGAGCATACTTGAAACGCTTCCCAAGGTCGAATTGCGCGTTACACACACCAGACGACGTAAACGAGGCGCGCAAAGAGTTGCAGAGAGAATCCATACTCTGGAGCTATCGCGACGAAAGCCATACCTTTGACGTGATTCCTCACGAAGTAGTCACCGTAATTCGGAGCTCTGTCGCTCGGCAGGAACTTCAACGTGTAAATTTTCGCCGCATGCTTAGCCATGATTTCGTTCTGCTAGCTGACTTGCGGACCATCCTCCAGAATCGCGGCATGGATCGGTATGGGAACAAGGACGTTTTAATCGAACGCGTGGCGAGTTCGGACATTCAGCCGAGCGAAGTCCTCTCCTCTCTCGACCGATCGAAACTCTCAGACATGTGTCGCCACGTCCGATTGAAGTCATCTGGAAACAAACCAGAATTGATCTCCAGATTGATTGACTTCTACGACGACCTCTCGTTTGAGGAAAGAGAAACCAAGGACGCTAGAGAAGAGTGGTATCACGACTACGAACTTCTCGCCTCGCGGAGATATTCTGACTTACGCGCTAAAAAACTGATCTCCAAGGATATCGAGATCGAACACAAGTTCGAACAAGCCACAAATTTTCTCTTCCAAGAAATACTTAACGTTAGGATAGATGTTTCACGAAAAGTCACCAAAGCAGACGGAAGAATTCTCCTTGCGGGAAAGGATGTAATTCTTTGGGACTGCAAATCGTCCGAAGGACCGGTGAATCTTCAAGACTATCTGGAAAGTCAATTCGATTTTTACGTAAGGACAGAACGAGAGAAAGGTTTTCATCCTCTTGCATTTATCGTTATAGGGCCCACATTTTCTTCAGACTCGATCAGGCTCGCCCATCGCTACAAAGCTCGCACAAATTGTGATGTAGCACTTATCACTGCTGCAGCTCTCAAAGAACTATCAGAGCGATGGGAAGCTATGAACACCGACAAACCGTTCCCCGTACGACTCTTCAACCGCACTGAAGTTATCGAGGAAGAGCAGGTTACGTTCTTGCTTAGCTTGGCATGACGTCACGCGTTGCGGCGAGGCGGCGAGGTCCGAAGGAGCGGTACGATCTTGCGGACGCCGCGTGATTGAAGGAGATGATCGATAGCCATCGTCGATGGCTACCAAGGTGAACCGCGCCGTTTTGGGAAGTGGGGCCGATTCGTCACCGACGAGAAGAACCGAGCGACCTGGGAAGGAAACGCCAACCGTTGCAAAAAAACCCTATCCGGGAATCGATTCTTGGCGACAGGGCCAGAGCTCGAGAGAGGCGGCAAGTAGAGTTCGACGATACAGCCTCCCTAGTCGGTGGCCGTCCCGGGTATCATTCCCCGCATGGACTCCAGCGAAGTGATCTCGGCCGTTCGCAGCGCGAAGCTCACCGTCGTCGACGACAACCCTCACTACCGGATCTTCGACTGCACCGTGAAGGAGTACCCGGCGTGGACGCTTCTCGTTCAGACGAGCGGCAAGCCGATCTCGCTCGGCCGTCCGACGCTACGTTACCTGAATACGGAGCGACTCCGTGAATTTGTGGAGGAGCAGGACATCTCGCACCTCGAGAACTCCCCGCTCGAAATCTACACGTTCCGTTGGGTCGCCGAACCGCAGGGCAAGATGATCTTCGACGTGGGGTGGGCGATCGATCCTAGCGTTGCGCGCGAAAAGGCCTCTCAAATCTCGTCGGCTGGATTCGTCCTGCGAGAAGAGAAGCCGCTCCGAGTCGCGAGCATCGCCTACGAGGGGCCGTTTCCTCACCAGCCGAAGAGCGGCTGGGGCGAGATTCAATGGGAGCGTCGCGCGAAAGAGAAAGGCCTTGTGTACTCGGGACTCTATCGCGAGCTCTACCACGCCTACGACTGGGCGGAGAACCGTCACGTCGTTGAGATTCAGATGCAGATCGACGGATGAAACAGAAACTCGTCTTCGTTCACCATACCCTGCAGTACGGATACCCGTTGGCAGAGACGTACGCGAAGTTCCTCGACCCGCCCGTGGGGCGATTTCGTACCGTCGAGCGTTTCCCGCTCGTCGTCCCCTTTGAAGCGAAGTGCTACAACGAGGACTGCGGCTTCGAGCACCGCGTCTGCGGGCTCCTCAATATCGCGGGGGAAGGACATCGCGTCGAAGGTGACCTCTTCGAGGTGAACGCGGACCAACTCCGCCGGCTCGATCGCGAGGAAGAGTACGACCCGAAGGGGCCGCCCGAGTTTCAGGGGAGCATTCGGCGCACGATTCTCGTCGAGCCCTTAGCTGGTGGTGACGCCATCGAAGCCGAGGCGCACTTCAATGAGAGCGCGACCGAGTCGTATCTCAGTCTCGTCGAGAGCGATCTCGCCGAGATGGTTCCTTGCTACACGCGCGAGATGGCGGCGCAGACGCCGAAGCAGTGCTGCGTCGAGAACCCCGGCCACGACGGACCCCACACGGTGAGCGAGGCGTACGGCTGCGACGGGGGCGAGTGACGTTCCGTCCCCGGCCGAGGTGTACCACCTCTTCTGAAGACGGTCGTGAGTTGCTCCGGGGTAGTTGACTCGGGCTAGACCGGAAGCTCCAGTCGCTGCCCCGATCTGACGGCCTTGTACGCAGTGATGACCGTCGCGCTGTTGACGAGCCCGTTCCGCGCGGTCGAGATCGTGTCGACATCGCGGCCTCCGACGCAGTCCAGAAAGGCGATGAGCTCGTCGCGGGTATCGTCCGACTCGGTGTCGATCTCGAACGGCTTACCGCGGTGTGCCCACGGGTCGTTTGCCATCTTGAGCGTCTTGCCGGACGTGATCACATCGGCGTCGTGACGAACACGACCGTCCTTGCTCCACCCAGGATCATCGACACCGGTCTCGCGGTAGAAGAGGCCTTTCTTTTGCGTGAGGAAAAGCGTGCCCTTCGTCCCGAGGATGAGCTCCGAAGCCCCTTCGTAGGCGTTGTTTTGAATCGAGGACCAAGTGACACGCACCCTGTACGGCTCGGACGAGGACGCCGGAGACAAGTTCCTTTCGCCCGCCTCGGGAGGCAGCTCGTACTCCCACGTACAGAACAAGTTGTCTTCGACTTCGCGGCCATCGCGCCACCAATCGATTCCACCGGTTCCCTGAACTCGCGTGGGGGCCGCTCCCAACAGCCAAGTAGCGACGTCGAGCTGATGGCTCGCCAACTCGGTGAGGAGTCCGCGGGAGGACGACCGATAGAGCCTCCAGTTGAGGCGCCGCTCGAGGCCCGGCCAGTCGGAATGGTCCCGCCCGACGGGAACGGGACGTCTCCAGTCGTTGTTTCGGTGCCACTGGCACTTGATCGCTGCGATTCGTCCGAGAAATCCGGACTCGATCATCGCCTTCGCCTGACGGTAGATCGCGTTGGCTCTCCTCTGCAGCCCGACTTGGAACACCGAACCGTTCTTCTCGACCGACCGGACGATCTCCTCGGCTTCTTCCACCGAGTAGCACATCGTCTTCTCGCAGAAGACATCGCACCCCGCGTCGATCGCCGCGAGACACATCTCCGCGTGGCGGTGAAGCGGCGTCGCAACGACGACCGCCTGCGGACGCGCCTCGCGGAGCATCTGGTCGAAGCTCGAGTACGCTTTCGCTTTCGCGCCGGCGTACTTGACTCCACGCTCGAGGTGCGGAGCGTAGTCGTCGCACACCGCTACGATGCGCGCGGAATCGATGGTCGTCAGTTTCCGGATGAGATCGGATCCACGCGCTCCGGCTCCGACGACCGCGATGCGCACGCGATCCGGAATCGGCGTCGGCGCGCCGTGGAGCGCGGTTCCGGCGACGACTCCCCCGGCCGCTTCGGCGAGAAAGCGTCGGCGTCCAAGCCTTCGTTGCTCACTCATCGCGCACGAGCCACTCCGTAGTGACGCCTGCGTCGGTGCGTTCGATCCAGCACACACTCGATGTTGTCATCGCTCGATCGCGCAGGTGACGCGTCGCCCGCTCCCTCCCCATCGCCACGAACGCGGTCGAGCTGACTTCCGCTTCGAGGGCCGTGGACGCCAAGACCGCGCAGGTCGCACCTCCGCCCGACGACACCGAGAAACCCCGGTCTTCCAGGGGGAGCTCGAGCAGGTGGTCTCGATTTCCGTCCGCGAACGGATTTCGAATGCGAACCTTCCACGCCCTGCCGTCGGCCCGGCGGCCGATTCCAAACACGGAGCTCGTCCCGCCGCTCAGAAGTGCATTCTCGATGCCGAAACCGCGGACGATCTCCCGCGCTCGATCGACGGCGTATCCCTTTCCGTATCCGCCGAGATCGAGGGCCACACTCGGCCGCCGAAACCGTACCGTGCGTGCCGATGCGTCGAGGTCGACTTCCTCCGCGAATCTCGCGCCTCGGTACTCTTCGAGCTCACCCACAGTCCGAAGGACATCGAAGAAACCATCGGTGGAATCGAACCATCGCCGGCAGTCGTCGAGGATCTCGAACACCTCGACGTCCACGAGCGTCGCTCCTCGCGGGGCCTCTCGATTGATGCGCGAGATCTCCGAGGTGGGCTCGAAGAACGAAAGCGTGTCCTCGAGCCGAAGAATCTCGGTGGCTGCGGACGTGCCCACCGAACGGAGGTGCTCGGGATCATCGCCGACGAGAACGAGCTCGAATTCCGTCGCCATCGCCGGCTGGCGACAGATCACGGTCGCGACGTCGCGCGCGAGGAGCTCATCCATAGCATCGAACTTCGTAGATGCGAGCCGTGTCGGATCCGTTTGTCGCCGAGGCCGCGATCCGAACGGACTTCGCCGCGATGGGAGCGAAATCGTGCCGCCGGAGACGCTGGTGATTCCCGGACACTTTCGCGACCTCGACGGTGTCCCCGTCCGCCCTCGTGACGACAATCGAGTAGTCGCGAACTGTTTCAGGCTGCGGCGCACGAATCATGTGCTGATTGTGGCCGTCACCAGCCGTGAGCGTGAGCTCGCGGTGAAAACCCGAGTCGAGAGTCAACTGAACGTGGCGGAGAGTTTTCGGCTCGTCCCACGTCAACTCGACCCACGCGCCGTCGCCTTCCATCGGACCGATCCAGCGATGGTTCACTTCGCCGTACATGTTGCGCACCCGACCGTCGAGGACGTTCTCCGGCTTCGCGGTCTTCCACACGCCCGACGCGCTAGCCTTCGCCGAGCGCGCGATGTCCTTCGGGTCCTCGTTCCGCAGGTTCTTGATCGATTGGTCGTCACGGAGGAGCGTCTGCTGGAGCTCGTTCAGCTTCGGCTTGTCCCGGTAGAGCGCGCGAGGCGTGAGATTGTACTTGGTGCACAGAGCGGCGGCCGTCCCGACGGCCTGTCCCATGCAGGCGCAGGTAGCCATCACCCGCGTAGAAGTGAAAGCTACGTGACTGCAGCTGGCGTTTCGGCCCGCCATGAAAAGGTTCGAAACGTCTTTCGAGTAGAGCGCCCTCAGAGGGATGTTGTAGACCTCGGGTAACGTGGTCGACACGAAGGGACGCTTGTCGGTGTCGTCGAAGCCTCCGGGAGGATGTTCGTCGAGCCCCCAGCCGCCGATCGATACGGCATCCTCGAAATCTCCGTTCAGGCCCATGAGATCCTGTTGAGTCAGGATCACGTCGCCCTCGATGCGTCGGCTTTCGCGCTTTCCGGGCATCATCCCGACCCAGTCCATCGCCCAGTTCTCGGCGCTCGGAAACTTGCCGCTGTTTTTGATGTAGTCCCAAACCCCCGTGACGATCGCGAGGAGCTCGAAACGAATGCGTTCGTTGTCCCGGATCGTATCTGTGATGCCCCCCCACTCGATCCACCAGAAACCGTACTCCCACGAGTGAATCCCCCTGTAGCGCAAGTGCTTTTTCTCGATCTTGCGCGCCCACTTCGGGGCGGTGTACGGCATCGGCTTTCCGAAGTCGCGCGCCGTGAAGAGGATGCTCGAGCCGAGCGTTTCCCGACTCGGCTTATCCCATGCGAGAGGCTCGTTAAACTCAGCGCGCGATTCGTGCCCCCAACGAACGGTCGCTCCCGCTTCGACAGCGAGTCGGCTGTCTCCCGTGCAATCGGCGAAGAACCGGCTCGTGACGCGGTAGATGTGTTCCGTCTTGTCGCAGCGAGCGAGCGTGCGAACGATCTTTCCGTCCTTTACCTCGGCGGCGTAGCACGTCGTGTCGAGGAGGAGCGTACAGTTCGGCTCGCTGATGATCTTGTCGTAGAGGAGAAGGTCCCAGAGCTCCCACGAACGCTGCGGATTGTTCGCCGCATCGTCGAGTCGGAGCTCCTCGAGGATGCCACCCTCGCGCCATCCGGGCCGGCCGCGGTGCATGTTCGCGCCGACGATGTGCATCTTGACCTCACTCGACGAGTTCCCGCCGAGACGAGAACGGTCTTGAGCCAGGATGACCTTCGCACCGTGACGCGCGGCCGCCAGCGCGGCGCAGACACCGGAAGGCCCGCCGCCCGCGATGAAGAGGTCGCACTCGAGGTCGACGAGCGTCATGTTCGGCTCACCCTCGAATCGGCGTGCCGCCGCCTTCGGATCGGGCGGAGCGATGCTCTCGAAAGAGTCGCGAATCTCGGGGACCGTCCGCTCCGCGGCGTCGGCCTGCGTGGAGCCCCCACCCAGGACGAAGAGAGAGTAGGTGGAGAGGCCGGCTGCGCCGGCGAGGAACTCACGCCGCGAGGATCGATCGGAACGGTTCGAATCGGGCACTGAGGAGGTCTCCTTAAAGGACGAGGCGTGTCACGATCCTGCCAGTATACTTCCGCCCCCGAAGACAGGCGAGCTGAGTGGGACGCTTTAGCGAGCGTTCGCTCGTTCGCGCCCGAGTGCCCTCGGAGAGAGCGCCCTCGAGGATGGTCTGGCGATCGAGAGTCTTCCCAGCGAATCCGGCGCGAGAGCTGCGATCTATCCGCGCGGTGCCAACGCGGCTGCCTCCGCGTCTTTTCTCGCGAGGAGAGCGCGCAGCGATCGTAGCGTCTCCTCGTGGTCTCTCGATTGCGCGAGATTCCTGTCTTCCCGCTGATCGCGCATCAAGTCGTAGAGCTCCTCGCCGACGGGCCACTTCGTGTAGCGCCAGCGGTCCGTCCGGATTGCCTTCCCGAGCTCCTGCCCACGCGCGACGACCGTGTACGCGAGTTCTTTTCCTCCGGTGGCCGGATCGTCGAGCATCGGAACGAGACTTCGGCCCTGGAGATGCTTCGGCGCCTCGAGCTCGCAGAGCTCGGTCAGAGTCGGAAACAAATCGACGAGCTCGACGAGACCGTCCGAGCGCGATCCCGGAGTCGTTCGATCCGGAACTCGGATGACGAGCGGAACTCGATCGCACTTCTCGAACAGCATGACCTTTCCCCACATGAACTTCTCGCCGAGCATGTAGCCGTGATCCGATGTGAGAATGACGATCGTGTCATCCCAGTGGCCACTCCGCTCGAGCGCGTCGAAGACGATGCCGATCTGCGCGTCGATAAAGGAGATGCACGCGTGGTAGGCCTGGATGTACTCGCGTCGCAGCCGGTCGTTCTCGACTCCGAACTCGAATCCGAAGCCCGTGTAGCGCTTGGTTCGAGCTAGCTTCGGGACGCCGTCCCAGAATTCGATCGAAGCCGGTTCGAACTCGATATCGGCGAGCGGGTACATCTCGAAGTACTTGTCCGGCGCAAGAAACGGGACGTGAGGCTTCTGGATGCCGCAGGCCATGAAGAACGGCTTGTCCCCGTGAGCTTTGTCCTCGAGCCACTTCGCGATCTGACGGGCGTTCTTTCCGTCTTTGTGCTGCCAGTCGAAAAGTCCGGACGGTCCGTACCCGGGCTGCTGACCTCGCGTTTGCTTCGCGATCGTCGGATAGAACTCGCGCCATTTGCGGCGGGCCTTACCGCGAGCGACGGATCCGTGCTCGGCTTCGAATCGTTCGCGAATGGGCACAACGAACGGCATCTCATCGTTCTCGAATCGCTCCATGCGATGCCAAGCGGTTTCGCCGGGATCGTTTTTGACGTTGTGAAACACCTTTCCGACCGCACCCGTCCAGTACCCGGCCTCCTTGAATCGCTGAGGCATGGAAACCGAGCCGGGACGGGTGTCGCGGATGTCGGATCGATTGTCGAGAACTCTCGTCGACTGCGGGTAGAGTCCGTGAAGAAACGACGCCCGAGACGGACCGCACACCGGGTACTGACAGTACGCGCGGCGAAACGTCATTCCTTGGGCGGCCAGTCGATCGAAGGACGGCGTCTCGATGTGGGGGTAGCCGGACGTCGAAACGTGAGTGTTCAGGTCATCGCAAACGATCAGGAGCACGTTCGGCCGCGATTTGGTCGTCGGAGCGGGACTGCGCGACGTCCGTCCGCGGGGAGTCTCGGCATCTCGAAGCGGTGCCTCGGAGTTCTCTTTCGACGGCGCGCTCTGACCGTTCGGCGCTCCCGAGTTCGCCGGAGTCTCCGATCCTTCTTCGAGCGGCAACTTCGGGCCGGCGCTCCCGGTCCGGGGACGGCTGCGACCGTCGTCGACGATCTTCTTCAGCTCTGCCGCGAGTCGCGCGACGACATCCGGGCGATCCGAGTAGAGGTTTCTCGTCTCGCCGCGATCGTCCGCGAGCTTGTAGAGCTGTCCTTCCGGCGTGCCCGGCGTTGCGTCGACGCGCTTCGGCTTCGAGAAGCCGCCGGAGCCGAGCCCCGTGATGAGTTTCCAATCGCCGGAACGAATCGTCATCATCGACGGCGCGCTTCCTGCTTGCATCACGAATCGCGTGCGAACGGCTGTCGCTTTTGGCGCCTCTCCCGTGAGCGCGGGAAGAAAGCTGAAGCTGTCGGGCCCCGCATCGTCCGGCAGAGGAACTCCGAAGATCTCGGCGAACGTCGCCAATAGATCCGTGAAGCAGACGAGCTGAGTGCTCACGGTGCTCGCTTTCACTCGTCCGGGCCAACGCACGACGAAGGGCATACGATGCCCCGCCTCCCATGCGTCGGCCTTCATCCCGCGCAGGCCGCCGGACGAATCGTGTCCGAATCGCTCGGTGTCGGTTTCGTACCAAACCGGTCCGTTGTCGGAGGAAAAGACGACGAGCGTGTTCTTCTCCATGTCGGCCGTTCGCAGCGCCGACAGTACGCGGCCGATCTCGGCGTCGACCATCATGAGAAAATCGCCGTACATTCCGGCGCCGCTCTTCCCGCTGAATTCCTCGGTTGGGAGCCACGGAGTATGAGGGGCGGGGTACGCGAGGTAGAGCAGGAGCGGGCGCGCGTCCGCGCCCCGTTCGGCGTGTCGCTCGATCACTCCGATGGCTTCGTTGGTGAAGCGCGGCAAGACGTCGGCGAGCTTCAGATCGGGTGCGATGCCGCCCGCTCGCCAGAACGCTCCCTGAATCGGTGACCAACCTTCGCTCCGATTGGCCTCGATGCGGAGCGATGGCGGCTCGACCGCGCGATCGCCTCGAATGTAGAAGTACGGCGGAATGTCCGTCGAAGCGCGGATCCCGAAGAAACTCTCGAATCCGCGGTCGACTGGGCCTCCCGAGAGCGGCTTGTCGTAACCGCGCTCCTCGAAGCCGAGATGCCACTTCCCGACCATCGCGGTACGGTACCCATTCGCTTTCGCGAGCGATGCGATCGTCGTCTGGTCGGGTTCGATGACCGGGCGGCGGCGCCAAGAACCCACTCTCGTTCGAAACGGATACCGCCCCGTGAGGAGACCGTAGCGCGAGACGTGGCACAGCGGGCCGGACGCGTGCGCGTCCGTGAACCGCATTCCTTCGAAGGCGAGCTTGTCGATCTCGGGCGTCGGGATCTTCGACTCGGGATTGAAGCACCCGGGATCACCGTAGCCCATGTCGTCGACGAGGATGACGACGATGTGTGGTTTCGCGCTTTGGGCCGCAGCCGCGGGCGATTCCGCAGCGATGAGAAGCAGCGTCGGGATCCACACGCAGAATAGATATCGACTCACAAATCCTTCCTCGCTCGCTTCTCTCTAGCGGGCCTTCTCTTGAGCTCCCAGTGAAACGCCTCCCCGTCCGTCACCAGCCGGAGCCGGTTCTTCGGAGTCCCGGGCGGCGCGAACGATTTTGGTGCGCTGGCGCGCAGCTTCTTCTTCACCGCGGCGAACGCATCGTCCGCGGCGAGGTTCGTCCACTCGTGCGGGTCGCGCTG
Organism: Planctomycetota bacterium; assembly: GCA_965223845.1. Taxonomy (GTDB): domain Bacteria; phylum Planctomycetota; class UBA8108; order UBA8108; family SXIK01; genus CBDCXR01. Next base: position 4,328,164 of record CBDCXR010000004.1, read on the forward strand.
GACGTCGTAGAGTTCTTCCGTCTCGTCCGAGTAGCGAATGTAGCGCCAGCGCTGGTTGATGATCGCGTAGCCCCCTGGGTCGAGATAAGGGAGGAACACGTCCCGGTCGACGGTCTTGGTCGGATCCCGCAGCGCGGTCGCTAGCGATACCCCTTCGAGACCAGAAACCGGCGGTAGACCACACCGCTCGACGAACGTCGGGTACATGTCGATCAGACTCACGGTGCTCTCGACCGTCGCCCCGGATGAGATTCCCGGACCCGACCAAATGAACGGAACGTTCGAGGTCCGCTCCCAAAGCGTGTGCTTTCCCCAGTCGCCCTTTTCGCCGTGATGATAGCCGTGATCGCTCCACAGAACGACGATCGTATTGTCGGCATAACGACTGTCGCGAAGGGCCGCCAGTACCCTGCCGAGCATCGCGTCCGCGTAGGAAACGCACGCGAGATATCCGTGAATCGCCTTCTCGACGGCTCCGAGCGCGACGAGGCGAGCATGGTGGCGACGCTTCCGATTCGTCTTGTTGCGCCTTACTTTCGGTGGAAGATCGTCGAGATCGTCGTCCTTGTAAGCCGGCGCCTCGATCTTCGCTGCATCGTAGAGGTCAAAGTACTTCTGAGGCGCGTAGTTCGGGAAGTGCGGAGCATAGAGGCCGACGGCGAGAAAGAACGGCTTCTGGTGATCTCGCGCTAGAATCTCGCAGGCCCAATGGACTCGCCTCGAGTCCGCCATTTCGGGTTCGCGTTCGTTCGGGATCGGGCCCCATTCGAGGAATAGACCTCCCGTGACTTCTCGCCCGCGGTTGTAAACGCTGTTCGGAAAGGGCTTGGGAAACGGTGCATCCGCACCCCACGAATCGAGCGGCCAACCCTCGCGCTTGGCGGCCGCGTTGCGGAGGTAGAACTCGTCCCAACCACGCCGATCGAGGTATCCGGCCGGGTGATGAAACAGCTTGCCCGCTCCGAACGTGGCGTATCCTCCTTCGCGGAAACTGGCCTGGAGCGGGCGCAGATCCGGACGTTCGTGAAAGTACACCTGCGTCGTGTAGCAGCCCGTGCTCGAAGCAAACCGACCCGTGAAGATCGCGCTTCGAGACGGCGCGCAAAACGTCCCCGCCGAGTGGGCGTTGGTGAAGACGACTCCTCGACTCGCCAGCGCATCCATGTTCGGGGTGATCGCCTGTTTGTAGCCCATCGCACCGACCCAATCGCACAGGTCGTCGACCGCGAAGAGGATCACGTTGGGACGCTCGCCTCCTCGCACGGGGGACGCTAGCCCGAGAAGGGAGATCGCGATCAGCGGAAGGCGCCGGCACCACCGGGCCCGCAAGACAGTGAGTTTTCCATTCATGTCGAATCGTTCTGCCGATCGTACCTCGAGGGAGTTGGACGGCAGTCTCGCCCGCAGAGACTTCGGCGGCATTCGGACTAGGATCCCGTTCAGCGGACGCTGGCTACGCCTGCCCGTACGACTTCACGGCGGTCGGCCGAAAGCTCCCAGCGAAGGTCTTTCGTGAAAAAGTCGTAGAGATCCTTCTTCGCCGCGAGCGAACAAGCTTCGTAGAAATTATCCCGTGCGCCCTGCCGGTCAGCACGCGAAGCCAGCGACTTCCGCTTCGGGATCTCCGCGTAGAGCCGGCGGATGAACTCGATCCCACCGTGCTCGCGATGGAGGTGGATCAGGAGGCCGGTCATCAGATCGTTGACGCTCGTCCGTTCCTTCCAGGGGACGAGCGGCACGTTCCAAGAGTTCTCCCAGTTGTATTTCTCGGGGTGAGCGAGATACGCCTTGAGGTTCGCTTCCATTCCGTCTGCGAAATCCTTGCCGCCGGATCCGAAGTAGTACATGTCGTCGATCCCTTCGATCTCAGGCGGCAGAAAGATCGACATCGCATTGTTGAATCCGACCGTCCACCACCCGTAGTCGCGCGGCCCCTTCGAAGTGTGGTAATCGATCGCCGGATTCATATCGGGCATCCAGTAGTTGCGTGCGATCTCGTAGAAGAAGACTTGGTCGACGGTCTTCACCCCCTTCTCGAACCGATCGTAGAGGCCTTCGAAGAAACCATCGCCGATCCCCACGCCGAGCCTCCCATGGTGAGCGAGTCCGCCGCCGACGGCCTTCGACACCTCGATGCGCGCCCGACCGTTCAGCGGTGCGGTCAGCTTCGGCGTCCGCCCCGAGACGCGCTCGAAGGCATCGAAGATCGAGTCGAGAGCCCGCAGAATCCGTCCCATCGTCTCAGGCTTTCGCGCGCCGGCGGACGAATCCTCGTCGAGGACGAGAGCCGTTCGACGACCGTACCAGATGACGGCCTTCCCGCTTCCGGCGATGTAGCGCCGGTAGTTTTCGACGACTTCGCACTCCGGTTGGCTCGCTTCGCTCTCCGCCCCGGATCGCTCGGAGCCGTTCTCGCGACGAGAGAGGTCGAGCTCCTCGATCCAGATGTCGCGGAAACGAACCGGGTTGTTGTGACCCTGCAGCTTCACCGGTCTCGGATCGGGACCTTCCTTTCGGCCCGCTCCCGTCTTTCGTGGAATCGAGAAGTCATCGTGGATCAACTCGCCGTTGTGATAGACGGTGATGCGTGCGTTCTCCGTCTTCTTGTCGCCGTCGAAACGCGCCGCACGAAAAACGATGTCGTAGGTCTGCCACTCGCCAGGCTTCTTGCCGACGATGCGATCCGGTTTCTTGAGCCGGTAGAGGCTTCCGCAGTAGCTCGCCTTGTAGTCATCGGGAGCGATGCCGTAGGAGTTCAAGATCTGCACCTCGTAGCGCTGCTGGATGTAGACGCCCGAGTTGCCGTTCTTCTCCGGGTCGGTGGTCTCGACCTCGTTCACGTTGAACTCGACGTGCAGACGAAAATCTCGGTACGCCTTCTTCGTCACGAGACTGTCCCAGGCCTTCGGCGCGGTGAGCACGCCGTCCTCGAAGACCCAATTGCTCTTCTTTCCCTTCTCGGGAACGAGCTGGTGACCCTTCGGGCCTACAAGCTGAACGGCACCAGCCGGACGCTTGTTCGACTTGATGTCGATGATTCCTCTCGTACTGCCGGTGCTAGCTGCGTCGCTCGCCACGGCGAAAACGCAGGGGCAAACCAAGCTCAAGATGAACGATAGTTGTCGAAGCGGAGTGGTCGCCATGGTCAGAATCGCATTCGTTGTGCAGGTGGTTCGTCTCTCGCGGCAATCACCGCGAGCTCGGTACGGGTAGAGCCGTCGTTCGCCACAGATGGACCGAGCGATCGAAGCTCGCTGATGCCATCGTGTTTCCGTCGGGAGAAAACTCGAGCGCGTTGACATCGGCGAAATGTTCCCTCGGAGAATTCAGCCGGGTCGTTCGCGCCGCACTTTCCTCGAAGATTGTAAGCGCTATCTGATCGCCGGGGAAATCGACGACGGTTGTCTGGAGATTCTGAACCCCAATCGAGGTGCCGCCGAACCATTCTCCGCCCCGGATCGGATCGTCTCGGCGATAGGATAGTGAGGGGAGGGGGAAACTCTCGGTACGGGAAGAGGAGGCGGAATGCAAACGAGAATCAGCCGGACCGTTCTCCTCGCGTGGCTCGGAGTGTCCCTTAGCCCGGCGCCTCCGATTTCAGCCGAGGAGCCGTTCGCTGCTCTTCCGATCGAGGAGTCCGTCAAGAAGCCAAGGACGCCCCCGAAGGCCCGATCGGCCCGTGCCAAGCTCGGCTGGATTCGAGTGAGCCAAGACGGCGAAGGCTTCGTCGTCGGCGAGTCGAGTGAGCCGTTTCGAGCGTGGGGAGTCAACTACGACCACGACGGGCCGGGACGATTGCTCGAGGAGTATTGGGGCGAGGAGTGGCCGACGGTCGTTGAGGATCTCCGCGAGATCCGTGCGCTGGGCGCAAACGTCGTACGGATCCATCTCCAGGTCGCGAGCTTCATGAAGGGGCCGAGCGAAGTCGTGCCGTCGTCGCTCGATAGGCTAAGCAAGCTCGTTCGCCTCGCCGAGGAGCTCCACCTCTATTTGAATCTCACCGGCCTCGGCTGCTACCACGAACATCCTGCGTGGTACCGGGAGCTCGGCGAGTCCGCGCGATGGGATGTGCAGGCGAGGTTTTGGGACGCGATCGCCGACGTCTCGAAGGACAGCCCCGCGATCTTTTGCTACGACCTCATGAACGAGCCCATCCTCCCGGGCGCGGGAGAGCAGGAGACCGAGTGGCTCACCGGGGAGTTCGGCGGGAAGCACTTTGTCCAGCGCATCTCTCTCGATCTCGGCGAGCGCTCACGAGAAAACGTCGCGAGAGCGTGGGTGAATCGGCTCACCGCCGCGATTCGAAAGCGCGATCGCCGCCACCTGATCACCGTCGGCGTCATCCCTTGGGTCCACGTGTTTCCAAAGTCGCACCCCATCTTCTACTCACCGCGCGTCTCCGAGGATCTCGATTTCGTCAGCGTTCACTTCTACCCGGAGAAAGGTAAGGTGGACGACGCGCTCACCGCGCTCCGCGCGTACGAGATCGGCAAACCGCTCGTCATCGAAGAGATGTTTCCGCTGCGATGCAGCTCCGGCGAGCTTCTACGATTCATCGACGGCTCTCGCTCGTTCACCGACGGCTGGTTCAGCTTCTACTGGGGAACCACGATCGCGGAGTATCGAGCGAAGGAGCAGCCGACCCTCGGGGACGCCATAACGCGGGAGTGGCTCGAGCACTTTCGCGAGAAGGGTCGATCCATCACCGACCCTGCGCGCGAAGCATCACACGACGAGCGCCGCGATTGTCGAACAGATCGCGCCCAGCCCGGCGGCCGCTAGTGCGAGCGGAAGCTGTGTCCGAACGTGATCGAGGAGATCACAACCCGTGAACATGGCGGAGAGGATCGTCGTGTCGGAGATCGGAGAACACTGATCTCCGAACACCGCTCCCCCGAGCACCGCACCGAAGCAAACGCTCACGTACGTGAGGATGCTCGACCACTCGGCCGGATGCACTTCCGAGAGCGTTTCGACCGGGACGCCGCCGAGATCTCGCGCCCCGATCGCGACCGTGAGCGCGAGCGGGATCGCGATCGGAAAGATCACGGCGTAGGTTCCGAACGAAGACCCGATCGAAAACGAGACCAGCATGCAGAGACCCGTGAGCACGGCCGGAAGCGACCACGCCGGGACGACGCCGCCCGCGTTCTCGACGAGGAAGTCCGCGGCGCGAAGTTCCTTCGAAACGAATGAGAGCGTGACCGCCAGACCGAGGATCAGCGCTCCGAACGTCATCGAGCGGCAGCCGTCGACGAATCCTTCGAGGACTTCACGGAGAGGCATCCCCTTGAAGCGCGCGAGCAGCATCGCGCTCAGGGTGCACGCCATGAACGCTTCGCTGATCCAGATCTCCTTCGAGAGAACATACGGTCCGATCGCCACCCCGAGAAGGATTCCGAGCGGCACGAAAAAGTCTTCGAGGCCCGTTCGGTACGACTCGGAGCGTTTCTGAGCCGACTCCGCGAGGAGAAGCGGCTCGGCCGTGGGTGAATCGAGCGCGCCGGTGGCTCGGCTGCGCTCGCGCGCCGCGCGCATCCGTCGCCCCGTCCATGGCAGCGCGCCGAGGCTGAAGAGCAGAGTCGAGCCGACGGCGAAGAGAGCGTAGAAGTTGAAGCGGATCGCGCCCCAGAACCATGCGATTCCGTCGCTCTCCGTTTCGATGAGCACGAATCCTCCAACCGAGACGCCGGCGACGAGCCCCCCGATGTAGATCGGCCACGCGTTGAACGGAAGGATCGTCGCGACGGGAGATGCCGTCGAGTCGACGATGTACGAGAGCTCCTCGTGGCTCACGCGGTGGCGATCGCTCACCGGCCGGACGGTCGTACCGGCGAGAACCGTGCTCACGGTTCCGCCTTGGTGAAAGACACAGCCTATGATCCACGCGAAGACCGATGCGCCGCGGGGACCGCGCGCGAGCCGCACGCCCACACGCTCGGCGAAATAGCGTGCGCCGCCCGTCCGCTCCCAGACACCGAGGATCCCGCCGAGAAACCAGAGATAGACGAGGAGGATCTTTGCGTACGTCTCCGATCCGAGCGCCGGCAGCAAGAAGCGCTGGAGGACGTTGAGATCACTCGGTTCGCCGGTGTGAAGGGCGAGAACAACCGCGCCGCTCGCGACGCCGAGCGCGAGTGCGACGAGAACCTGCCTCGTCCAAAACGCGACGATGAGCGTGAGCGCCGCCGGGAGTAGCGACCACGCGCCGAACTCCGGTCCGCCGAGCGACTCGGCGGCTCCGCTCTCGCCCTGCGCGTCCGCGATACTCGTCGCGGCCATCGCGAGCAGAGCGACGATGCCGATACCGAGCCCCCACGAACCGAACCGCCGGTGTCTCATTCACTTCCCTCGTCGTCGTGAACGCACCCCGTCCACGACACAGGCTCAAGTCGGTCGGTGAGCTTCGTCTCGCCGAGACGCCGACTCAACGCACGCAAGCATCCGGACAACCCTCGATCGGCACGCATTCGCGCCCGAGCGCCGGCGCGTCGCCTCGACGGAAAAGATACTGAACGAGCGCGAGCGCATCTGCGACGTTCGCTCCTCCCGAGCCGTCGATGTCGAGGACGATCTGGTTTGCGGGTTCGCTCGCGTCCCCGGACCCACACGGCGCGGAGACGCCGTGGAACAGGATCCGTAGGATCGCGATCGCGTCGGAGACGGAAAGAATCCCGTCTTGATCGATGTTCCCTGGACGCTGTAGCCCGCTCTCGACCTCGCCCTCCGCTCGTCCGGGAGAGCCGTGGCGCTGCGCGCTCTCGACCCAGCTCGCCGGATCGTTCCAGGTGGCGGGATCGAGCGATGGGTCGCGGATGACGAGCGATCGACCACCACCGTCCGTCGACGCGATCCAGGTATCCGAATACACGAACTCGATCACCGTCGATGCCCGACCGAAACGAAGGAGAACGCTCTCTCCCCCGTTGCTGAGGCGCCCCGAGTACTCGCCCGCAATCGGAACGTCCGTGCCGTAACGCTTCTCGAAAACGGTACGGTTCCTTACGACCACCACGTACGCGCCCGCGTCGAGAGTCGGAATCTCACCGCCCGAGAACTCGAAATCGATTCCGTCGGCGAACTCGACGCCGGCGAGCTCGATGGCCGCACCGCTTATGTTCTGGAGCTCGATGAACTCGTAGTCTTCGTCGCCCTCGGGGTTGTACATCAGCTCGGTGATCCGGAGCGCCAGTTCGGGCGCCGAGGGCCCGGTCGGTTCGCCCGCGACGAACTCGATCGGCGCCGACCAATGGCTGAACCGGCCGGTGGAGTCCTTCATTCGAGCGCGCACGCGATACGTGCGGCCGGGCTCGAGCTCCGTGCTCGGAATAGTGACGGGATTCAAGAGCGCCGCGCTCTCCGTCTGCCAAACCGCCGGAAACTCGTACGGACGGGGGCGTTCTCGATCGAGCGGCGTGTCCGGCGGCGAAACCTCGCCGATCCGCCAGTGGATGCCGCCGAACTCGTCCTCTTCGTTCGGATCGGAGAACTCACTCACCGAGAACGAGAGCTGATCGATGGGAAAGCCCTCCGGCGACTGGGACGCGACTTCCGGCGTCGCGGGAATGTTGTCGCGGTCGCGTCCCGAGTTGGCGAGGTTCTCTAGATGACGCTCCCGCCCGCCGGCCGGCACCGTGGGTCCGCTCCCGCCGCTCCAGCCGACGAACGCGAAGCGCTTCATGTCGACGATCTTGCGCTCGATCGGGCCGAAATCTTGCCGTCCCGCCTGGGACGGTCCCGTCCGCCAGCGGTCTCGGTCGGCCGAGCTGAACTCGATGATGAACTCCGCGAGGTCGTCGATCATCGGCTCGATCACGTCTTTCTTCCAGACGAGATCGACGAAGTCCCGCAGGGCGTTTCGGTACTCGATGAGGAACGGCAGCTTCCCGCCGCGCGCGGTGATGGCGTTCAGCGTGTAGTCGATGCCGCTGTTCCAATTGGGCCCCCAGCTCGCGTCGGAATCCCACGGCAAGGTCCAGAGCCGACCGAACTCGCTTCCCTCGTGCGGCTCGAAGTACCACGCTCGATTCTTCGAATGCGAGTCCGCCGGGACGAAGTCGTAGTGGCGGATACCTTCGATCACCGCGTGATAGTAGTACGCGCGGTCGTAGTTGACGTGTTGGTGGAGCCACTCGTCGTCGCGCTCCGGCCGGAGACTGCGACGGATGTTCTGAAAGTCGGCGTCCGTCGTTACCGCGTTGCGTCCCTGGTTTCGGCGGAGATCGTTGCCATTGAAGACGCCGTCCTTCAGCTTGTAGAGATTTCCGTCCTCGAGATCGTGCTCGTCGAGAAACTGCGGCGAGTAGTCTTCGATCCCACTGAAGAAACCCCAGAAATCCCCCAGGTACTGACCGCTCCGTTCGGGGACTTCTTCGGCGTCGTCGATGACGCGCATGTGGTAGGTGTAGAACCACGGCGCCGGCACGCCCACCAAATTCCAGAGGTTCGCATTCATCGCCTCCGTGAGCCCGAAGTTGCCCACGTCCTTGTTGTCGAAGCCCTTCCCGGTGTTGAGGGTCCGCCACTTGGATTCGTAGCGCTGGCCGTACTGGTCTCGGGGGGCGAAGTAGTGCCCCTTGTTGAACCGAAAGCGCATCGAGCGCTTTCCCGACCCGCCGTACCGATCGTTCGCTTGGCGAAGTCGGTAACGAACGTGGTCGTAGACGACGCCATCGTAGACGAACGCGCACTCCCAGTTGAACTTGTCCCGTGCGCGCTCGTTACTCTTCGGGATCTGCGTCGATCCGCTGTACGAAACGCAGTGCGTCATCTCCTCTGCCCGCGTGATCACGTGGTGAACCGGAATCGCCGTCATCACTTCCGCGGGATAAACGTGCCCCGGGCCGTCCGGATGGACGCTCTGGTGATCGGCGACGTACTCCGGCACGCCGTTGTAGACGAAGCACGCGAAATTGAGCGAGGTGTCGTCCGGAAACGGAACGCGAACCGAGCTCCCGAGCGCGTCAGTGGCGCGAATCCGGTAGCGAACCAGCGTGCGATGGGACTGCGCCGGAATCTGCGCGCTGTACGTCGAATCGCCCGCGAGCTCGTCCCCTTCCCCGCCGTCGTCGAGCATCGTCACGGTCGTCCAGTTCTCCGGATCCTCGAACGCGGGGTTCGGTGGGTTCGGCTGGTCGCCGTTCGCCATCAGCTGCGCGTGCGGGAGCGGAAGAAACGCCGGGATGAACTCGCCGGGGAGCACGATCTGGTAGAGGAGCTCGACGGAACCGACGCCATCGGAGTCCGTGACCTTTGCGCTGATCGAGATCGGCTCGTCCTCGGCCGGTTGCTGCGGCGAGTGATCCACCTGCCGAATCTGCGGCGGCGCCGTCTCCGCGAACGCCGTGTTCCGCGAACCCGGGGTCGGAAACGGCGGGACGTCGCGCAGATCGTCTCCGTTCGGAAGGAACAGCATGACGTCGATCGAAAAATCGTTGCTGCGGAGCGACTGGTTGAATGCCTGGACGGCGATCGTGTTTTCGCCGCGCTTCAGGTACGCGCTCGGCGCGGGGAGGAGGATGTCCTGAAACTCGCGCGCCTCGAAGCTGAACGGTGCGGTGTCGTCGAAAGCGGGGTCGCCTTCGAAGCGAAACCGCGCGACTTCGACCCCGTTGATCCACACGACGCAGCCGTCGTCGACCCAAAGACCGGCCATCATGAACTCGGGCAACGACTCTCCGTCGAACTGAAACGTTCTGCGGAGGAATACGGAGCTGTAGTTGTTCCGCATGTCCTCGAGCAGCGTGTTGTCGTCATCGTCGTTGAATCCGATCGGGGTCTGACCCGTCTCCCAAGTGTCGTCCTCGACGAAGTCGGAGTTTCTCCACGCATCGACGGGATCGGATGCTTCCGAAGTTCCTTTCCGATATCTCCACTGACCGGCCGGTTCGAGGACGACACTGCGCTCGGTCGGCGCCGTGCTGAGGAACCCGGAGGCGCGCCAACTTCCTGCGAGATCGTTATCGAGCGACGGATGAATGAGCTCCATCGAGCTTCCGCGTCCACCGGAGTCGAGCGGCCACGGGAACTGAAGCTGATAGTCGACCGTGTCCTCGATATCGCCGACCGCGTTTCGCAGAACGACGCGCTCGCCGTCGTTCTCGAGACGACCCTCGAACGGACCGGCGACGTTCGGCGCACCGAACAGCCGAACGATATGCTCCGGATCCTCGGCGACGACGAGATAGTCGCCGGGCGCGAGCGTCGTTCCTTCGTCGAAGACGAACCGAATCCCGCTCGAGAAGAACCAGCCCGAAAGGTCGACCGGCTCGTCGCCGGTGTTGTAGAGCTCGATGAACTCCTCGGGCGCGGTCTTGTCGATGGGCTCGTAGTGAATCTCGTTGATGACGATGTCGCCGCGGAGGGAGGCGCCCGCAAGACTGCCGGCGAACGCGACGACGAGCGCGAAACCGCGAACGCGAATCCGGTCTCCGCACGGGAACATTTCACTCACACCGTGGGAAGCACCACCTTCACCCATAGGTCTCTCGCTCATCTCGTGGCCGATCCTTCCGTCCCTGTCCGTCGATCCTCTACCGTCCGAAGATGGAATTCTCCGGGCGGCGGAATGGTGGGTCAAGCTCGATAGCGCAGCGGACGGACGTTCGGCGAGTCGAATCGCCGAATCAAGGCCCACCGACGACGGTAAACTGCGCCGCGGAATCCTCCGCGCGGACGAGCTCGACGCGAAGCTCAGCACTCGGTCGCTTCGACCGGAGCACACGAACGACGAGCGAACGCTTCCCTTCGGCGAGCTCCACGCTCCACTCCCCCGATGCGTCGATCGGTTCGCCGTCGAGCCAGAAGGCGAGCCCGTCCGAGGAATCGACGCGAAGCTCGACCTTGCCCCCGATCACAACGTTCACCTCCGCCCGGAGGAAGAGCGTCGAGTCCGCCTCCGAGATCTCGTCGAGAGGGAGCGCGCCGGCAACGCGCCCGTACGCACGCTTCCACGCGGACGAGTCGGCACCGAAGACGATCGTCTTCAGCGCTTCGCCATCGGGCGGCGTCGCCGCGAGACGGGGATCGTCCGCCCGCAGCGCGCTCCAGCGCTGAACCGTCTCCGTCGAGCGCACGGCGTATTCGCCGTCCTTCCCGAGTCGCGAGAGAAACGCGACGAGATCGACGAATTCATCCCGCGCCAAGAAACGCGTGAGCCCGCTCGGCATCAGCGTTCCCGATTCGTCTTCGTCGATCACGTCGTCGGCCGGAATCGTCTGCCGCTCCCCCGCGCCGTTCTTCAGGATGATCGCGTCGTCGCTCCGATCGACGACGATTCCGCTGACGACCCCGCCGTCAGCCGTCACGAGGTTCACGACGCGATATTCCTCTTTCACTGCCTGCTCGGGAGCGAGGATCGATTGAATCAGATACTCGACCGGCGAGCTGCCGCCCACCGCACTCAGGTCGGGGCCGATGTCGCCGCCCGCCTTGCTGACGGCGTGGCACGCCATGCAGCCGAGGTCGCTCCGGCGAAAGATCACTTCGCCGCGCGCCGGATTGCCGCGCGCGATGACGTCGGCTTCGATGCGCTTCGCTTCCTCGGGAGAAATCTCCGCGGCCATCCCTTCGATTCCGGCCGCGGCCGCCAGGGACTCGACGAGCGCGGGATCGCTCCGACCGGAACTGACGACGGCGCCGAGCGCCCGCCTCGCTACGGCACGCGAGAGATTCTTGCCCGCGAGCGCGGACGCGAGCCGGTCTGATCCGCCCGACGCATGGAGAAATGCGCGAACGAGCCGCGTCGGATCGGCACCCTCCGGGCTCGATGCGAGCGCGTCGGCGGCGAACGCGGCCGCGCGCTCGAGATCGACGCCGACCATGGCCGCCGCACCGAGGAATCGGTCTTCCGGTGATCGATCCTTGTCGGCGAGCGCGGCGGCGATCTTCGCGGCCGACTCCCCACCGATCGCGACCAGACTGTCGAGCGCAGCACGGCGCAGCTCGAGCTTCGCCGTTCGGTCGAGGCTGAGTGCACCGAGCGGCTCCGCGAGAGTTTCGACTCTCCAGAGCCCCGCGAGCTTCGCGACGACGAGTCGCGTGGCGTCGTCGTTCGTCGAGGCTAAGAGGGCGCTGATTCTCCCGAGATCCCCCTTCGGCCGTACTTTTCGCTCTCGGGCAGCGGTTTCGAGACCGCGGAGGGCCGCCAGCAAGACCGTTCCGGTGTAGCCTTTCTCCGAAAGTGCCGTGTCGAAGACGTACGTCAGGTCTGACGCGTTGCCGCGCTGGCAGACCATGCCGACCACGGTGCCAACGCGACCGGGAGGAATTCGACCGCTCTTGAGGAGACGAAGGTAGGACCCGACGGCGCTCTCTTCTTCTTCGGTCACCGGCTCGACCGGAGCCGCGAACGCGTTCGAACCGAAGCCGGATGCGAGAATCGCCACCAGAGCGAATGTTGCTCGAAGAGTTCCCCTCACCGCTTCAATCTCCTTTGGCGTTCTTCGCGGCTTCGATCCTCCGCTCGAGAGTCTTCGTCGTCTCTTCGAGCGTGTACTTCAGGTAATCGTCCTGCGCATGGATGAGCGACTCGGTGGCGATATCGAGCGCGCGCGTTTCGTGAAAGAAGCTGAGCGCGCGGATCGCCTCGAGGCGCACGCGGGGATGTTCGTCATTCACCTGTGCCTGAAGGAGCCTCAGCGGATCGTCGACGCGGTCGCGCCAGTAGCAAAGAACGCGCGTCGCCGCCGCGCGGGCTCGGTAGTCGGGCGACCGTAGGAGCTTGCCGAGAAGATTCGTGTCGAAGACGTCGTGGTGCTGCTTCACCCAGAGAGCCTCGAGAAGGTGGTGCTGGTGCTCGGCGTCCTTCTCGTCGAGTTCCGCGATCCACTTCTTGATCGCCGCCATGACCTTCTGCGTGCCGCGGACGCGGAGCTCGCGCCGGACGCGATAGCGCAGCCGGTCGTTGTAGTCCTTGAGGAGATCGAGGAGCTCGACAATCGACTTCTTCGTCAGGTCGACCGGCTTGTCGAGCGGATTCTTCGTGTAGGTGATGCGCCAGATGCGACCGTGCGTGTGGTCGCGATTCGGGTCGCGCAGCGAGTGCTGCATATGCCCGACGAGCGGGTTGTACCAGTCGACGATGTAGAGCGCGCCGTCCGGACCGAACTGGAGATCGACCGGACGAAAATTGCGATCGGACGAACGAAGGAGCGGCTCGACCGGCTCGGCGAAGAAACCGGAGCCTTCGTCCTTCATGCGGTACTGAAGGACGCCGTGAAATCCGATGCAGTTATTGAGGAGATAATTCCCCTGCGCCTCTTCGGGAAAGTGGCGCGTCGCGACGATCTCGCAGCCCGCCGTCGGGCGCCACTGCTTCTTGAGGAACTGCTTGAGCCCGCGGTGTTTTTGCGGGTAATCGACCTGCCCCGAGAACGCCGTACCGTAGTAGTTCGCGCCACCCGAGGCGTCGGCGACGAAGTTCTGGCCCCAGCGGTCGAATACGTGTCCCCAGGGATTGGCGAAGCGATACGAAACAAAGACCTCGAACTTCTCGGTGAGCGGCTCGTAGCGGAACACTCCGGCATCGGCGAGTCGCTGCGGACCGTAGGGAGTCTCGACCTGCGTGCGGTGGAAGGTCCCCTCTTGGAAGTAGAGTGCACCGCCCGGGCCCCAAGTGAACGCACTGATGGAATGATGTGAGTCCGCTGAGTCAAAGCCGTGGAGAATCCGCGTTCGCACGTCGGCGATGCCGTCGCCATCCGTGTCCTTGAGGAAGAGGACGTCCGGCTGCTGCGCGACGTAGACGCCGCCGTCGCCGAGCTCGATCCCGGTCGGGATGTGGAGCCCGTCCGCAAATACCGTCTGCTTGTCGGCGCGGCCGTCGCCGTCGAGATCCTCGAAGATGAGAACTTTGTCATCGACCGGTCTGCCCGGGAGGTACATCGGGTACGACGCCATTGTGCAGACGAAGAGACGGCCGCGCGCGTCGAACGCGAACTGAACCGGATTCTCGAGATCGGGAAACTCGATCTCGGAGGCGAAGAGCTCGATCTTATAGCCCTCAGGAAGCGTGAATTTCTTCAGAGCCTCCTCGGGCGGTGAGTCCTCCACCTCGAACTTGATGTTTGTCTTGATCTCGACGAAGTCGCCCGTCTTCGAGTCGTCGATCGTCGCGGGGAGATCCTCGCCGCGTGCAGCCGCCCATACCCTCCGGTCGCGGTTCTCCACCATGCGGCGGAGCTTCTCGAACTCCTTCGGGAAGTTGACGACCCCGAACGGCTTCTTTCGTCCGCCGTAGATGTAAAAGCCGTTCGTCGCGCGGTAGTCGTACCAGAACTGGAGATTCTTCTCGAGAATCTCCGCTCGGAGCCGCTCGAGGTCGGTCGCCTCGTTCGCCGGGCGATCGCCGAAAAGCGCTCGGTCGAGAACCGGAGCGAGGGCTCGGTACCCGGCGTCGTTCAGGTGAATGCCGTTGATGCTCAGCGGCTCCGGCGCCTCGCGCATCACAGTCTTCGTCGGCGTGAAGAGGTCGACGAAGGGCACGTCGTGCTCCCCCGCAACCTTTTTCATCGCCTCGGTGTAGAGCGCGATGTTGGCGTTGTTCTTCTCCCCGTCGGGAAGCGTTCGCCGGCCGAGGTTCTCGTGTGCGATCGGAGAGAGGAGAACGAGTCTCGCCGCCGATTCGCCGCCAAACTTCGCCGCCTTCGTTTCGGAGACGTACTTCGCGAGATCCGCGGAGAACTTTGCGAGTCCCGCTTTCCCCGCGAAAGATTCGTTGAATCCGAAGCAGGCGAGAATCACGTCGGGCCGGTGATCCTCGAGGTTGTGTCCGTGATCTTGAAAGTCCTTCGAGCGCGGGCGGAGGGTCAGCTCGTCGGCGGACCAGCCCAAGTTCCGAACGACGAGGTCGTGGTTCGGAAATCGGCTGTGGAGAAGCGTTTCGAAATGGCCGAAGTGCTGCATTCGCTCGGCGAGAGTGTTCCCGACGATGACGATGCGATCACCCTTTTCGAGCTTGAGAAGAGCGTCGGCAGCCGCGCTCGGCAGACAGCAAAAGGAGACTAGGGCAAACAGAATCGGGGCGAGGAATCGCATGCGATCTTCTCTCTGAGGGCGGGAGGAATCCGAGTGGACGACCCCGGACGGAAGTGGAGACAGGCCCCGATTATTCCCTGCTCGCGCCCCGAGGACAAGGAACGGCGAGCGGTTGATCGGGGGATGTTTCCGCGCTTCGGCGCGCGCGCCGTCCCGCACGTTGGACGAGGGAACGAGATCGGTTCTTCAGTCGGGCCCGGGGCCTCTATCCCGGAGCTGCACTCTCTAGCAGCAGTCCGCAAAGCCACGCGGCATAGGTGCCGAGGGCGTAGCCGACGACGGCCAGAAGGACACCTACGGGAGCGAGTGAAGGGTGAAACGCGCTCGCAACGACCGGAGCGGATGCCGCTCCGCCGATGTTCGCCTGGCTGCCGACGGCCATGAGAAAGACCGGTGCACGGATCAGCCGAGCGACGACGATCATCAGCGCGGCGTGGAGGCACATCCATGCGCCGCCGACCGCAAAGAGCCATCGATATCGCGGGTCAGCGATGGCGAGGATGTCCATGTTCATTCCGATCGTCCCGACCAGCACGTAGATGAAGACGGATCCGAGTCGCGAAGCGCCGGTCCCCTCGAGCCTTCGCGCGCGGGTGAACGAAAGCCCGAGGCCGATCGTCGTCGCGGTGACGACGATCCAAAAGAAGGAGCTCGTGAGACTGAGCCTCGCCAGCCCGGGCGCGTTCGTTTCGATCCAAGGAACGATGAAGTCCGCCGCGAGATGCGCGATTCCCGTCGCTCCGAATCCGACCGCGAGGAGAATCATTGAATCGGCGAGCCGCGGAATCTTCATAACGCTCTTCTGGAACTCCACAACTTGATCGCGGAGGCGAACGATTGCCGACGCGTCCGCCCCGTTGAAACGATCGATCGCCTCCGACCGAGCTGCCATGATGAGGAGACAGCCCATCCAGACGTTCGCGATGAGGACGTCCACGGCGATCAAGACGGAAAACACGTCGTCTCCGACGTTGAAGATCTCCTTCATCGCCGCCTGATTCGCCCCCCCGCCGATCCAGCTCCCGGCGACCGTGGTCATGCCTCGCCAGACGCCCTCGTCGACGGCTTCGGGGTGGATCATGCCGAAGGCGAAAAGTACGAGCGGTCCACCGGCCACGACGCCGAGCGTCCCAGTGAGAAACATGACGATCGCCTTCGGTCCGAGCGACAGAACGCCGGCAAAGTCCGTGCTCAGCGTCAAGAAGACGAGGCTCGTCGGCAGCAGATACCGGGACGCGACGAAATAGAGGTTCGACTCCTCGGGATCGACGATGTGGAAGACGCGGAGGAGCGACGGGAGAAAGTAGCAGAGGAGTAGGCCCGGAATGAATGAGTAGAACTTCCGCCAGAACCGATGTTCGCTCGCCATCGTCCAGAAGACGACGCCGAGAATGGCGAGGAGAAACCCGAGGGCGACAGAGTCGTTTTGGGTGAGGAAGACGGCCGTTTCCTCCGAGGCTTCGGTCGATTCGACTCCCTCAGCGGCGCGAACGAGCGTTGGGACGAGAGTGGCGACGAGGAGTGCGATTCCTCGCGTGAGTCGAATGGCCGATGAGACGAGCCGAGAGCTCGAGTGAGTTCGAGACGAACTCGACGTTTTCGGCGCGGGTCTCGTTCCCGTTTCCGTTCGGTCGTACGGGAGGAACTCTGGCCGCACGTCCGCCGAAGGACTGCGCCGGACGGGACGGAGAAGCTGGAGAAGATGGAGAAGATGGAGAAGAAAGAGAAGCTTGTCGGGAAGGGGAGCGGGAACGGGGGACGAGTCGTGGCGGACTAGGTGTTTCAAGATCAACCTAGAATGTCATGCACGACATTCCCGTACACGTCCGTCAGACGGAAATCCCGGCCGGCGTAACGGTAGGTGAGCCGCTCGTGATCCACACCGAGGATGTGGAGGATCGTCGCGTGGAGGTCGTGCATGTGCACTTTATTCTCGATCGCCTGGAAGCCCCACTCGTCCGTCGCGCCGTAGGTGTAGCCCGCCTTGACTCCCCCACCCGCGAGCCAGAGCGTGAATCCCTTCGGGTTGTGATCGCGACCCGTACCGCGCTTCTCCGCAAACGGCGTCCGCCCGAACTCCGCGCCCCACCAGACGAGCGTGTCTTCGAGGAGACCGCGCGATTTGAGATCGGCGAGGAGGCCCGCGACCGGCTTGTCCGTCGCGCGCGCGTGGATCGCGTGGCGCTCGAGGTTCGAGTGCTGGTCCCACCGCGGGTTGTTCGAGTTGTCGGAGTAGTTGACCTGAATATAACGAACTCCCGCCTCGGCGAAGCGCCGCGCTTGAAGGCACATGCGGCCGTACTCTTCCGTCTTCGGATCGTCGACGCCGTAGAGCGAAAGCGTCGCCTTGCTCTCGCCGGATAGATCCATGAGCTCAGGCGCCTCGGTCTGCATGCGGAAGGCGAGCTCGAACGAGTTGAGCACGCCGCCGAGCGCGGCATCGCGTTCTGAAGCCTCGAACTGGTCGCGATTGAGACCGCGGAGCAGCTCGAACCGCCGCCGGCGTTCGTCCGCGGAAATCCGATCAGTCGTGAGGTGCGGGATTCCCGCCTCGCGCGACGGTACGCCGACGCGCCCGATCTTCGTTCCTTGGTAGGACGCCGGGAGGAACGCGCTCGCGTAGTTCCGCGGACCACCCATGCGCGCCGACGGACTGATCGAGATGAAACCGGGGAGGCTGTCGTTCTCCGTCCCGAGTCCGTAGGTGATCCACGAACCGATCGACGGTCGGATGAGACTCGTCGCGCCGGTGTGGAGAAAGAGCGTCGCCGGGCCGTGGGCGACGCCTTCGGTGTGCATGCTTCGAATGATGCAGAGATCGTCGACGTGCTCGGCGATGCGCGGGAAGAGCTCGGAGACCGGCTGACCGCGTTCGCCGTAGCGCTCGAACGACCACGGCGAACGAAGGAGCTTCTGCTGGCTCACCTCGCGATGACGCGGAACGTAGAACGGAACGTCCTCGCCGCCGCGCTTCTGAAGGAGCGGCTTCGGGTCGAACGTGTCGACCTGGCTCGGCCCGCCTTGCATGAAGAGGAAGATCACGCGCTTAGCGCGCGGTGCGAGATGCGTCGTACTAGCGGCGAGCGGTCCCGCCGAACGCGCCGTTCTCTCGCCAGCGCACGCCGACTCGGCCGCGAGCGCCGAGAACGCGAGCGAGCCGAAGCCGCAAGAAATCTGTGTGAGCGCACGTCGGCGATCGATCGCGCGATCGGGGGAACGCATCGTCTCGTCGTTCGAGCTCGTCGTCTGCATGGGCGGGCTCAGTTCAGGTACCGAAAGTCGACGCACGCAAGCAGCGCGTGACAGAGACCGGCCCACGCCTCCACCGCACGATCGTGGGACGTTCCGGTGCTCGCTTCAGCATCTCCGCCCCCCTCCCCTGCGTCAACGTCCACCTCGGAACGGACGAAGCGAAGAGCGTCGGCCAGCTCGGCCGGGCGCGGAGTTCGCCCGAGAATCCGTCGATAGAGATCGTTCACGCGCTCGCGATCGCTCGCGCTCCCACTCGCGAGGACGCGCTCCGCCGCCGCGCGCGCGCCTTCGAGGACGAAATCACTGTTCATCAGCCAAAGGGCCTGCGCGGGAATCGAGCTCTCGACTCTAGCTCCGATCACGAGATTCGGATCGGCGAAATCGAACGCCTCGAGACCGGGATGAAGCGCGTTTCGAAAGACGGGGAGGTACACGCTCCGACGCGTCGACTCGAAGCGGTACCCGAACTCGGAGCTGGTTCCCGGACGAATCGTGCCGCCGCGCTGACGCTCATCGAGCCGGCCGCTCACGTAGAGGATCGCGTCACGCATCGCCTCGGCGTCGAGGCGCCGCCGGGGCGCACGCCAAAGGAGCCGATTCTCGGGGTCCGCTTCGAGGCCGCGCGCTCGAGCTTCGGTCGAGAGCCCCCACGCCCGCGAAAGGAGGAGCTCGCGGATCATACGCTTCACCGACCAGCCGTCCTCGAGGAACCGGCACGCGAGGTAGTCGAGAAGCTCCGGGTGCGAAGGGGCTTCGCCCATCCGGCCGAAGTTGTCCGCCGTCCGAATGAGCCCATTCCCGAACACGATGTGCCAGACGCGATTTGCCATCACGCGAGCGGTGAGCGGGTGACGCCGATCGGTGAGCCACTCGGCGAGCTCGCGCCGTCCGCTCTCCTTCACCTCGAACGCGACCGGCGAGCGCGTCGCACTCGCGATGAATCCTCGCGGAACGACGTCTCCGAGAGTGTCGACGTTTCCTCGGATGCAGATCCGTGCGTCGGCGATTTCGTCCTCGTCGCGGACGGCCATCGCCTTCGGAATCGGCGGCGGGGCGCGTTTCGCGTGCTCGGCCTTTCGCTTCTCGAGCTGCTCGAGGCGCGTGCGCGCGGCGCGCTCGGCCACCGCGAGACGCTCCCGCGCGACCGCAGCTTCAGCTTGCTGCGGCGACGGCGTTTCCCGCTTCACTTCCTCCGGCGGAACGAACAATACCGCGTCAGCGATGACGTGGGCTCTCGTCCCCGAATTGCTCAGCGTGACCGTCGCCGTCGAACCCGCGGCGAACTCGAACATGCCGATGGAGACGAACTTTCCGAGCGGCGGCGGACGCGTCTCGTCGATGTGAACTCGGCGCTTCAGATTCCCCTGCTCGACGAGGACCGGAACTCGCTTCGCACGATTGGACCCTGGCGTGTACGCGACGCGGATCTCGTAGTTCCCCGGCGCGCGGACATCGAACGGAAAGGAGATCGACTTTCGCCCTTTCTCCGAGTTGTCGTCGTGGAGATACCCTTCGCCGACGAATGCGGGGTGGTGAGTCGACTTCACCCACTTGCCGACGAGACGAGCAGCGCGATCGTCGACGAGCACGCCGCGTGCCCCACCGGAGCTCGCTCGGTCGGCCTTCGTCTTCGCGAGCGCAGATCGGGCCTTCTTGATCGCGCCGTCGATCTTCGCGGCCTCTGCGCGGTGCGCTCTCCACAATTCGTCGAGCTGCGCGCCGTCCGAATTCGGGAGCGCGGTCTCCACAAATCCGGACACGTTGCCGGGAAGAAGCGTCTTCGTGCTGCGAAAGATCCCGGCGAGAGCGTAGTAGTCGCGAGTTGTCACCGGATCGAACTTGTGATCGTGACAGCGCGCACACCCGAGCGTGAGTCCCATGAACGCGCGACCGATCGTGTCGATCTGCTCGTCGACGACTTCCATGCGGAGAAGCTCTTTGTGCTGCTGGTCGAGATTCTTCGGTCCGACCGCGAGGAAACCGGTCGCGATGAGCGCCTCGGCTGCTTCCGCACCGTCCCGGTGAATGAGATCGCCGGCGAGCTGCTCGCGAACGAACTCGTCGAACGGCTTGTCGAACGAGAACGCGTCGATGACGTAGTCGCGATATCGCCAAGCGTTGTGAAAGAGGACGCTCCGGCCGCCCCCACTCGACTCGGCGAAGCGAGCGACGTCGAGCCAGTGACGTCCCCAGCGCTCTCCGAAGCGTGGCGACGCGAGCAATCGATCGACGACTTTCTCCCACGCGACCGGCGAAGGATCCGAGACGAACGCGTCGAGGTCCTCGGGAAGCGGCGGGAGCCCAGTGAGAACGACGGTCGCGCGCCGGATGAGGTCAGCGGGGTCGGCGTCGCCTACCGGCTCGATCGACTCGGCTTCCAATCGAGCGAGAATAAAACGATCGACATCGGTACGCGCCCAGTCACGCCGCGTCGGAGTCGGCACCGCCGGCGACACCGGAGGCGAGAACGCCCAGCGCAAACGCGCAGCGTCCGCAGGGTCGATCGTCTTCTCGGGTGGAGCGCGGTCCCCGGCCGGGTCCACCTTCCGCGGATCGTGCGCCCCGCGGGCCACCCAGCGCTCGAAGTCCGCGATCACCTCCGGCGGGAGCTTTCCTTTAGGCGGCATCTGCAGATCTTGATCGTCGTAGCGGATCGCTCGAACGAGGAGACTCGCGTCCGCGTCTCCGCGCAGGATCGCAGGACCGCGATCGCCGCCGCGCTCCCAGCCGCCGGCGAAGTCGAGGCGGAGTCCGCCCTTGGGCGCGCGACCGTTTTCGGGCGGCGAGTGACAGGACACGCAGTGCTCGACGAGCACGGGACGGATGCGGCGCTCGAAGAAGGCCTCGTCTGAAGCATTGCCGGCTTCTCCGACGACGCTCGCTAGCAGCAGACTAACAACACCCGGATTCACGCGGACTCCTGCGAGTTAGTTCGGGTTCCTCGCCACTTCATCTCCCGCCCCGGAGTTCTTGCGGCCCATGCGATAACCGCTTTCCGACGACACCGTGGATTCCACCGAGCGATTCTCTCAGGCGGCACCGGAGAATTCCACTCACGCCGGCCAATGAGCGCGACGCGACGCGCTTCGTACGGTCGACGATTGCCGGCAAAGAATCTGCGGATCTTTTTTTGACACGCGCGGGATGTGTCAATAGAGTAACACCTGTTAACACATTGGCACTTCGAGAGGAGCCGCGGGAATGGCGAAGAAGATCAAGCGCAAGCTGGCACCCCGGGAGCAGCAGATCATGGACGTGCTCCACCAGCTCGGGAAGGCGTCCGTGGCCGAAGTGCGCGAGCGCCTCACCGATCCGCCGAGCTACTCCGCCGTGCGGACGATGCTCGGGCAGCTCGAACGAAAAGACCGAGTGCGGCGGGACCGCGACGGCGTGAAGCACCTTTACTCGGCGGTGGAGTCCAAGCGGTCCGCCAGCCGCTCCGCACTGCGGAGCGTGATCGAGACGTTCTTTCCCAAATCGGCCGGCGACGCACTCGCCGCGCTCATCGATGATTCGGCGAAAAAGCTCACGGACGAGGACCTCGACCGACTCGAAGAAGCGATCGAGCGAGCTCGCAGAAAGGAACGGTAGGCATGAACCTCCACGACATCTTATTCGGCAACGGCTCGATGGAGCGGGGATTCTCCGCAACCGCGTTTGTACTGGATACGGCCGCGAAGGTTGCGGTTCTGCTCGTCCTGGCCGGCTTGATGACGCTGATCCTCCGCAAGCGCACGGCGGCCACCGTGCATCGCGTCTGGGTGCTCGCGTTCTTCGGTTGCCTAGCCACCCCGCTCGTCACGCTGATCGCTCCGGCTTGGTCGCTGCCGATCCTTCCCGAGTCGACGCCCGAGGATGTGGCGCCGAGATCTGGCGTCATAGCGACTGCGATTCCGGCCCCGATCCCGCTCTCGCCGCCCGCGGCCGCCGGAGGTCTCGAGGCGGCGCTTCCGTCACCTTCGACGCCGGCGCCCTCATATGAACCTCCCGGCCTCACGAAACGAGCGACGACACCAGCGCCGGAGATCCGTCCTCCGCGCGAAGAACCAGCGTCCGGCGCAAACGACGATTGGTGGTCCTTTGCAGCGATCGCGGTGTGGCTCGGCGGCGTCCTCGCGTGTCTCGGGATCGCGATCCGCCAGCGCGTCCTGCTTCGCCGCCTGCTGAGACGGAGCGAGCCCATCGCCGAAGAGTCCTGGACGAGGACGGCAGCCGACGTGTCGCGAAGTCTCGAGTTCGACCGCCCCCTGCGGCTGAGACGAGTTTCGGATCTGCGGTCGCCGATGCTGGCCGGAATCCTTCAGCCCACCATTCTCCTCCCGGGCGACGCTGCGGAGTGGTCGCTAGACCGACGGCGACTCGTACTGCTCCACGAAGCGGCTCACGCCAAGCGGCGTGACGTGTTCACGCAGACCATAGCGAGTCTCGTTTGCGCGCTTCACTGGTTCAATCCGCTCGCTTGGTACGGACTCGCGCGCATGCGGCAACTGCGTGAGCTCGCCTGCGACGATCTCGTCGTCGCTCGAAGTCGTCAACCGGCGGACTACGCCGAGGTGCTCCTCGACGTCGCGAAGTCCTACCGGCATCGCAGTCTTCATATGGCGGTAGGAATGGCGCGGTGTTCGAACGTGGAGCGCCGGATCAGGGCCGTTCTCGACAGAGCGCGCAGTCGTGCCGCGCTCTCTCGAGGGATGGCTGGCGTACTGCTCGTCTGCGCCGCAGTCGTCGTCACGACGGTGGCGCCGATTCAGTTCGAGTCGGTCGCGAGCTCTCCCAAGATCGCCGCGAGCGACGCGGTGGAAGCCGAAGAAGACGCAGCTCCGCCGGCCGAGACGGAAGCGCCTTCGTCCTCCGACGAGTTGACGCAGGCAGAACCGGAACCGCTCACCATCGAGGTTCGAGTTCTCGACGAAGAAGGTCAGCCGCTCCCCGGTAGCAAGGTCCGAGTGTCGATCTGGGAGCTCGAGCGAACCGGCAAGTTTCCGACCACCGAGTACCCCACCGACGCCGACGGGATCGCGCGGGTGAAGCGCCCGCGCGGTCTGCGCATCCTGCGGCTGTGGGCCAAGCGGCCCGGTCACGTCTCGGAATTCGTCAACTTCGCTCAGGGCTCTCACGAAGAGGGGCGCCTCATTCCCGATCAGTACGAATTCAGGCTCGCGCGCGGCACGCGCCTCAGCGGCGTCGTTGTCGACGAGACCGGACGGCCGATCGCGGGCGCGAACGTGAAGGTTCGCGTCGACGTTCGCCAGCCGCGCTGGGGTGTGAATCCCGAACCGACGATTGATACGTGGATCTCGTCCGGCGGTGTACTCACCGATAAGGCCGGCCGGTGGCACGTAGACAACGCACCGGCCCCGCGGTCGCCGAACGACTTTCCGTTCCGGCTCAGGGTGACCCATTCGGACCACGTGGGCGATTCGGAGTGGGGTCAACTTCAGAAACAGCAGGGAGTAGGCTCCGATGCTCTGCGTGACGGCACAGCCAAGATCGTCGTTCCGTCGGGGGTCTCCGTTCGCGGGACGATCGTCGATTCGAAGGGGAACCCCGTTACGAAAGGATCGGTCATCTGGGGCACGGAGCCCCACGGCGATGCGAGCCGCTTCGAAGCGAAACTCGACGACGCCGGTCGATTCCAGACGAAACCGCTGCTTCTCGGGGAACACCCCTTCACCATCATCGCCCCCGGGTTTCGACCGGAGCGACGTACGTTAAGTGTCTCGCGCACGATGGAAGACGTCCGGATGCAACTCGTGCCCGGGAAGCGTCTCGCGATCAAAGTCGTCGATACCGAAGGACAACCGGTGCCGGGGGCTCGGGTGTTCGTGGGGAGCTGGCGAGGGGTCGAGCCGCCGTTCCGCGGCGGAGGGTCGAGCATCCTCCAATCTCGAGTGCCCGGATCGGGCGGCGACGACGGCGTTTACCGGTGGGACTGGGCTCCGCCGGACGCCGTGACGTACGTGATTTCGGCCAGAGGTTACGCCTCGGTCACGGCCACGTTGATCCCGACGAAGGAAGGGCATGTCGTCACGCTGCCACCAGAGCTCGTCGCCTCCGGGCGGGTAACCGATGCGAAAACCGGCGAACCGATCGAGCACTTCCGGGTGATTCCGGTGACCGAGTACCGGCCTAAGTTTCTCAACACACGGTTCCCGGACACCCTCATGGGCAGTGAGGGAAGCTACCGGATTCGGCTCGTTCAGCCCGGGCAACGAAACTATCGCTACCGAGTTCGCATCGAAGCCGATGGATATCGATCCTTCGTGAGTCCAACCTCTTACGGCGAACAAGACGGTCACGTGGCCTGCGACGTGGCCCTCGAGCCGGCGCCGGCCCGTGAAGGACGAGTCGTCGATCAAGAGGGCAAGGCGGTAGCCGACGCGACGGTAGTGTTGGCATCGCCCACGATGTTGCCGGCGATGAACAACCTGCAGGTCGACCGGGGTGGACCGCTCGTTCGCTCCTCGCCAGGCGGGAAGTTCTCCTTCGCGGCGACCGCTGAACCCGTTCGAATCCGCGTCATCCACGAGAAGGGGTTCGCGGACGTCCGGCGAGAGCCGGGTGACCCCGCCGGGACCATCGCGCTTCAGAGCTGGGCCAGGGTCTCGGGACGTCTCGTCCAGGACGGGCATCCCGTCCGAGATCAGATGGTCTACTTTCACGTGCTGCCGCGGGGAGAGCTCGGGGAACCCCGATTCCAAGAGACCTACACCGCAACGACGAACGCGGAGGGACGATTCGACTTCGCGCGGTTGCCGCCGATCAGCGGAAACGTCCGCGCCTACCTCGGACCGTGGCAGGATTCACCACTCACCTCCAGTCGGTCCCTCCCTCTCTCACTCCGACCCGGTGAGCATCGAGAGCTGGTACTCGGCGGCGAGGGCGTTTCCATCACCGGCCAGGTCGTCGCGACCGGACGTGAGGCCCACCTCAATCGCAACTGGTCGCTCAATTACTTGATCAGCCGAGATCGCGAGATCCCCGCGCCGAAGGGGATGCCGCGCACGAGCTTCGACCCATCACAGCCGGTCCAGACCTCGTGGTTTCTCGACCCGAACCACCACGAATGGCTCCGGACGCGCGAGAACTACTTCGTGAAGCTCACTCCCGATGGTGAGTTCACGATCAGCGGTGTACGCCCGGGGCGGTACGACCTCATCTTTCAGCTTTACGAACAACCCGCGGGATGTCTCGTGGAGTCGGTCGGAGCCCGCGTGATCGCGGTCGAGGTGACCGAACGAGATGAAGCCGCCGGTGTGAAGCCACTCGGGACCATCGAAGTGGCGTGCCGCGCCGGCCCGAGACCGGGTGAAGACATGCGGGTGTACCGATTCGACGACTCCACGGGTCGCGAGCGGACGATCGGCGACATGACCGGACGTTTCGTGGTTCTCCACGCCTGGGCGAGTTGGTGCGCGCCGTGCCTAACGAGTCTGCCGGACATCAAGGCGACTCACGACCGACTGTCCGGCCGGCCGGTCACGTTCGTCGGACTCAACCTCGACAAGAATGCTGCCGACGGGAAGGCACTCGCCCGACAAGGCGGTTGGAACTGGTCTCAGAACTATCTCGGCGACGAATCCGACATGGCTCGCCAGCTCGCGATCAGCTCACTGCCAACCTACTTCTTGATCGGAACGGACGGAACGTTGATCACCGCGGCGAACGATTGGAAGGAGATCGAGGCCCGGCTCGAGTCCGAGCTCGACATCAGCAAATGACGATTCTTCGCCACCCCGCTCGACGAGACGGATCGAACGCCGTGCTCAAACCGCCCCGATTTCGACGTCGGCTTCGATTGGGTAGAGCTCGTCGAGCACGTTCTGAATCTGCTCTGCAGTGATGTACCCCTTCTCGAGCAGCATCTGACCGAGGAGCTTCACCTCCCCGCCGGCTTCTCGTTCGGCCGCCTGCTCGATGAGAGCTTCGGCGAGTTGCGACGCGCTGACGAATTCCCTCTTCAGGGCGACTTCCCCGAAGAATCGATACCGGTCTCCCATGATTCCTTTCTCCTTCGTTCATTCCCGGGCGAGAAGCGATCGAACGATCCGCACCGGTGCGGCGGACTCGATCGACTCCCGCTCGAATTCCACAAACTGCTCGGCTCGCGATGCTCCTCCGAGCTCCCAAGCGAAACAAGCGAGTGTCCAAGGCGTTGACGATTCGTCGCTGGACGGGCCGTCTCGTTGCGCTCGAGCTTTCCCCTTCACCCACGATCAGCTCGGGCCCTTCGATTCTCGTTGCCGTGGAATCGAAGCGCGCTCGCCGCGGAGCGCGGCTGTCTCTTCGTTCCCCGGCGGAGCTCGATCGGCCCTCGCCGAAGGGTCTGCCGCAAGCGGTGTGCCGAAGCGATCGGAGGCACCGTAGAGTTCGGCCGCCGCCCGTACTTATCGGACGGACGGAGTACTTCCCGACTGCCTCCCCGTCGCGGTCGGTACGACTTCCCGCGACCGCGCGGAGATACCGGCGACATCGTTAAGGTGGCAGCGCAGGCCGATCGCGCTCAGTACGCGACCGTGCGGAAGGCGGACCTTTCGCTCGAGCCCGCCGCGCGGCTCGACTCCGGCGCGAAACTCCTTCTCCTCGCCGAGCGTTCCGTCCGCGCTGAGCGGTCGTCCCCAAACGGCGAGGGTCTTCACGTCCCATTCGGGAGCGATCCGCGCGCCGAAGCCGGTCGCGACGAAGCCGTCCGGGAGATCGATCGCCGCTTCGAGCCCGGCATCCGTCTCCCAGCCGCCGACGAGGAACTCGCTCTCGCCGAGAGTCCCGTCGGACGACACCGGCGCGACGCGGAGCCGGAGCGTCGTCACGTTGTCCCTCGCGGCGCGCGCGCCGATTCCGGTGATCACGAATCCGGGTGGAGCCGAAAGAGATGCCTCGACGCGATCGCTCGCATCGGCGCGTTCGTGCGCCAGCGCGAGAGCGCGTCCCGTTCGCTGGCCGACGAGCGTCGTTCCGGCCGACGGCGAACGTTCCGACGCGCCAAGATCGAAGACGCGAACGTTGTCGACGAACGCGCTGGCGCGGTCGAGATCGCGCCAACGAAAGAAATCGACGCCGATCGTCGCCTCGTCTCCCGCCGCGCGGAACGTGTGCTCGAAGCGAAGCCACCGGCCATCCGTCCAGTACCACTGCGTCCCGTTCGCGTCGCCGTTCTCCTCGCCCGCGCGGGGATCGGCCCAGAGTCGCACGCGCGTGTCTCCTCGCGGACCGTTCCGAACCGAAGTGTGCGCGCGTACGGACACGAGATACACGTGACCGGACTCGGTCGGGATCCGCCGGAAGAGCGAGCTCTCCGCGAAGACTTGCTCGCGCTTCTTTCCGGCCGCGATCGACCAGCCGGCCATCTTCTTTCCCTCCCACTGCGATATGCGTTCAGCGCCTTCGCCCTGCTCGACCAGGCTCGCGATGGCGTCCGGGCCGGAAGTCATCCAACCTTCAAGCCCGTCCTCGAAGCCCGCGTTCTCGATCGGCACGGTGCGCGCGAAACGAATCACATTTCGGTGGCTCGGCTGCGCCGGCACCGGCGGCGCGAGTGGGAGAAGAATCGCCGGGTGATCGGGATAGAGAGGCGGCGGGGGCGGTGGATGCGGACCTCCAGGAGGACGGAGGCGGTAGACCGGCGTCCTCCACTCGGCACCGCCCGCTGAACGGGCGACGAGCCGAAGATCATGATCGTGACCGCGCCAGAGGTCATCGAAGACGATCTCGCTTTCGCCGATCGGTAGCTCGGCGGTGCGCACTTCGCGCGGACTGAGCCGTGTGAGCTCGACGGCGACGGTCGCGGGGGCCGTGGTTCCCCAACGAAGCCGGAGATCGCTCTTCTTTTCGTAGCTCGCGCGCAAGTTGTAGATCGCGGGTCCGGCCGCGTCTGGAATCTCACCGTAGATCCATGCGCGGACGTCGTGCCGCTGAACCTCCGTTTCGCTCGGTGCGGGGATCGAGCCCTTGTGCGGGATCGTGAACACCTCGAGGCGATACTCGCCGCCGGTCTCGACATCGAGCTCGCCCGAACCGAACAGGAACTGCGCCCGGCGTGTCGTCCCCGGAGTCGTGCACGCAACGTTCCACTTCGGTCCGGCGAGAAGCCTCGGGACGGGATCGGTCGACCAAACCCGAGCGACGACGTCTCGGCACTTCTCGGGAGCCGGCGACAGCTTCGCGTCGATGAGACGAACGCTCGGAGCGCGCGAGACAAAGGAAACCCCCGCCGCCCCGTGCACCCAGCCTTCCTCGTCGGCGTCGAGGACGAGCGCGCGTGTCACCTCGGGCGGCTCTTCGACGATCCACGCGCCGAGATCGCTGCCGGCGACGCGTCGGCCATCGACGAAGAGTTCACCGCGGGCGTAGGCGTCGCCCGTCGCGTGCAGGTAGGGACGCCACGGTTCGCCATCTTCGCGGCGAAGAGCTATCGCGTACGTGGCTCCGGGAACGAGAGGCACATCTCCCGCACGCCAGCGACACCACCCCCACTCGGTCGAGTACCCGCCGCGAAACCGGCGCACGCTGCCGACGCGCTTCCCCGAAGGTCCGCCCGCGCGCACTTCCGCGAAAAAGCGCCCCGGGCGCGTCGCCACGAGCAAAGTGAAGCTGACGAGCTCGCGACCAGTCGCGCTGAACGTCTGCACGAACTCCCGTCCGGTGGCCCCCCAGACGCACGCATCGGGAGCGTAGACGTGGTCGATGAGAACGTCTCCGGCGTTGATCACTCCCGACTCGACGGCGGCTCCGAGAACGAACCGCGGAAAGAACGCGTAGGTCTCCGCAAACGTGTACGAAATCCGTCCCTGGCGAAAGGGATACTCGGTGTAGCCGCTCGTCGCCATCCCGGTCGACGACGTCTTCGGCGTTCCGTCGATGATGCACACGGTCCGCGTCCGCGGATAGAGAGGCGCGTTTCGCTCCGCATCGAGCATGCGGTAGAAGAGAACTTCCCCCGAGCGCTTCTCCTCGGCGGCGAGCGGCAACGCGTAAACGAGCGTCGATGCGAGGATCGCGATCCATGCTCGCGCGCGCGAGTGGTGGAGAGGAGAGAGGACCGAAGTCGCGAGAGACATGATCTACCTCGGGGTCGAGCGGGGAAGGGGAGCCAGCGCAGCGTGCGAGCCGAGGCGCCGCCCGACGCTGATTCTCCGGTCGAGCGCGCGACGGTCAAGCAGTTCCGCTGCCCGAGCGCACCGAGCACGGATTGCGTTTTGGGCCGCGGCCCCGTATCTCTCGAGACATCGTCTCGCGTCTCACACGGTCGCCGTCCGCCGCACTCAGTCAGGCACATGTCGCAATTGGAGAGAACGGCTCGAGCGAGCGCTTGGCGGTCGCCCGCCACGTGGGCGAGCGTGATCATCGCGATCGGCGTCGTGCTGCGTGTACGGCAGTACCTCGCGAACCGCTCACTCTGGCTCGACGAGCTATGGCTCGCCAACAGCATTCTCTCGAGCGGATTCGCGGAGCTCGCCGAGCCGCTACCGAACGCCCAGACCGCGCCCGTCGGGTTTCTCTGGATCGTGAAGGGACTCACCGTCGCCTTCGGTTCGAGCGAGACCGTGCTCCGGCTCGTGCCGCTCGTCGCGGGGTCGGTCCTCCTCCCTCTCGTCTACATCGGCGCAAGCCCCCTCGCAGGTCGCGGTGTCGCTGCGATGGCAGTCGCGCTCCTCGCGTTCGAGAAGAGACATCTCAACTGGTCGCTCGAGCTGAAGCCGTACGCACTCGACGCGGTCGTCGCGTTCGCGCTCGTCCTTCTCTTCGTCCGTGCCGTGAAGCTGAGGTTCAGTGCGACCGCGACCGGCGCGCTCGTCGCCGGCGGGATCTTCGCGCTCTTCGTCTCGCATCCGGCAGTGATCATCCTCGCCGCCGGAATCGCGGGCGCCGCCGTCGCTACGCGCGACCGGCCGAGCACGACGTGGCCGAAGCTCGCGCTCGCGAGCGCGGTGTGGGCGGCGTGCTTCTCGCTTCAGTACTGGCTACTTCTACGCGACCAGATCGGGAACGGCGGCAATCAGGAATTCTGGCGCGATCACTTCCCACCCGCTCCGTTCGAATGGCCGAGCGATCTCGCGTGGTTTCCGCTCGCCGTTCGCGACATCTTTCGTTCGACGATCAAGACGGGGCTACCCGAGATTTCTCTCGCGCTCTTCGTCGTCGGCGTCGGCGCACTCGCGCGCACGCAGCGCCTCGGGTCTATCTTCCTCGTCGCTCCCGTTCTCTTCGGTCTCGCCGCGGCGTCCCTTCGGCAGTATCCGTTCGGCGGTCGCCTCCTCACCTACTTCGCCCCCCTCGCGGGACTCGGCATCGCCGTGGGAGTCGGGTGGATCGGCTCGAGGACTCCTCGCTGGCCGCGCTTGCTCGCCGCGATCCTATTCGTCGCGGCGATGGCAGAAAACACCGCCGGTGCCGCGGCGCGATGCGTTCGGCCAGAGGAGAAGGAAGAGGCCCGCCCGGTGCTCGAAGCCGTCGCCACTCGATCCGAGCCGGGAGATCTCTACTACCTCGCGGTGAGCAGCGAACCGGCGTTTCGCTACTACGCAAGTCGCGCGGGGCTCGTCGACGTTCGCTCGAGCCGAGGAAGCCCGAGCCCGAACTCGTTCGAACACGAGCTCACAGAGCTCGCCGGCGAGCGCCGCGTGTGGATCTTCTTCGCGCACGGGATGCGGCTCCGCGGAGGCATCGACAACGAGAGGTCGGTGCTCGACATCGCCGATCGTCTCGGCGTCCGTCTCGACTCGGTGCGCGCGACGGGGTCGGCCGCCCATCTCTACGATTTTCGGGCTCACTCCGCGTCAGAGGCTGCGGAGAAACGCGAGTAGGTCTTCGCGCTCGGGCGCATCGAGTCGCCCCCCGATTCGATGGCGGTACTCGCCGAAGACGTCGCGGAGCGAACGCGCACGACCATCGTGCAAGAACCGCGACCGCTGTCCCGCGCCGCGGAGTGACGGGGGATTGAACTTCTTTCGGCCGGTCTCGTCTTCGAAACCGACGTCGTAGGTCGCGTGCGTCGTGTACGTCCGCGGCGCGTGGCACTCGGCGCAGCCGAGCTCGTCGAAGAGGCGTGCGCCGCGGCGAACCGCATCCGAAGCGGGCTCGATCGGGGGCGGTGGGCGAAGCGAGTGAAGATACGTCACGATGTCGCTCGCGCGCCGATCCCGAATCGCGGGTCCGCGCATAGTCGTCGCGACGCTTTGGTGCACCTGGTCCTGCAGTTCCTTCACGCCTCCGTTCCAGCCCCAAGGATCGGTGAGTCCGACTCCGAGAAGCGTCGGAATACTCTTCGGCGAGCCGTAGCCGCCATCGCCGAGCGTGTCGGCGAGGAGTCCGGCGGTGTGACCGTCCGAGTGGCAGCTGTGGCAGCTCATACGTTGGCCGAGAGAGAGCTCCGCGCTGAAGAAATCTCGCTCGCCGCGGTCTCGCGGGTGGTCTTCGGCTCTCGGCCCGAGCGAGATCTCGCGAGCGGCGCCCGTCTCCGACTCGACGACGTAGATGGATTCCGAATGCGTCGCAACGACGGCCACTCGACCACCGCCGACATCGACGATCCGCGTCGGCCGGTCCCCAGCGGCAACTCGCCTCGGCGCACGCTCGCCGTCGAGGAGAAGCACCTCGTCCACTCCACCGAGCGCGATCCAAGTTCGTCGATGGACGTCGACAGTGATTCCCGCGGGGTCCCCTGCGCCGCGATCGGGTTCGTCGAGAGTCCGCATCGCGGGCTCGAGCCGCGCCTTCGAATCGAGAAGACTCGCGAGGGCGATCGAGCTCAGCCCGTTCCGAATCAGCTTCCCCGAGTCGATCGCCTCCGGTGTGGTCGGTGACTCCGCGGAAAGAACCTGGTGCGTGAAGAGAAGCTCGCGGCCGTCCGGCGACAAGCCGAGCCCGCCGATATTGTGTCCGTCGATCGATCGTTCGCTCTCAACGCGCTGCGCACTCGATTCGAGGACCGCAAGCTCACCACCGAACGCTCCCGCGACGACCGCGTGACCCGACTCCGGAAGAACGAGTAGAGCGCCCGGAGCAAACGAGAGTTCGAGCTCGAAGAGCGGAGATCCCGAGCTCGAAGAACCGAGTAGAGACTCGCGCGAATATACGGCGACCCGTCTCCCCCACCGCGACGCGACGAACACGCGATCGCGCCTCGAATCGACCGCGGCACGCCGGGAATCCATCGCGACGGCGATTCGGCGGCGTACCGAGACGTCCGCCGAGTGTGCTTCGCCACCCGGAGCGTCGATCACGACGACTTCCGCGGTTTCGTCGTCGAGAGCGAGAAGTGACTCTGCGTCGAGCGCGACGAGGTCCGCGAGTCGCGCGGCGACCGGGACCGTCCGCACCGTCGCCATCGACTCGAGGTCGATGACAGACAGATTCCCCGTGCGCCCTTCGGCCACGAACAGCGTCTTGCCGCGCGCGACCGCCGCGGCGGGTCGGCGTGCGACCTGCGCGGCGGTGCCGTCGGCGGAGATCTCGAGTCCCATCCCCGAGGTGAATCCGGCGATCAAGACGAATCGAGCGAGACCGGTTCGCATCACCGCGCCCACGTCCGCTCGAGTCGTATGAGTGGGAACTCCGGTGTCGGCAACGGGGCGCGACGAACTTCTTCCGCTCTTCACCGCCCACTCCGAATGATTCTGATCGCGCGCTCGAGCACGGGGTCATTCCGTCCCAGGAAGTACTCCGGGCTCGGCTCGACGCGAACATCGGGAGCGACTCCATTCCCATCGAAGAGCTTCCCGTCGACCTGAAACGAGGCCATGGTTCCGAGTCGCACGTCGAGTGGACTACCGCTCAGCGGAATGCGCGTGGTAAACGCGCTCCCACCGCCGCTCGGAGTTCCGACGAGCGTCACGCCGCGCCAGCCCTTGAGCCCCGCGAGGAAGATATCCGTCGCGCTAAAGCACTTTTCGTTCGTGAGGACGACGACTGGCCGCCGGTAGTGGTAGACGCCCGGCCGATCGAGACGGCCGAGCACGAGGTAATGAAACTCGCTGAACTCGCCCGTCGGTAGCTCCCAGTCGGGCTTGAAGCGGCTGGCGAACGTTTTGATCGCCGCTCGTTCAGCCGCGTTCCAGCGTTCGTCGTTCACCCGATAGAGGAAACGGTGCTTCAGGTGATCTTCGGGGAGCGACGGGTCGAGACGGTACGCAGCGCAGTTCGCAACGCGCGGCTTGTCGCGGGGAGAGACGAGATACGAGAAGAAGAGCCGAAGTGCCTCCCGCGAACCGCCGCCGTTGTCGCGGACGTCGACGACGAGCCCACGCGTATTTCGAAAGCGCGGCATCCATTCCTCGATTTCGGCGATCGCGGTCTCATCCATCGCTCGAATCCGGAGGTAGCCGATCTTTCCTGGGAGCTCGCGCGACTCCGTTCGCGGCCAAGTCCCGTAGGCGGGAAACCGTCTCGCGATCGGAAGCTCGATCCGGCGTCGTTTCCCGCGGGCCGATCGCAGCTCGACGCGAACGGTGCTCGATGAGGAATCGCCCAGCCGCGCGCGCCAGTGCGCGAGCCGACGCAGCTCCCGGAGGGCGTGGCGGCGCACGTACTGCGGAGAACCTTTCGGAACGACGCTCGCCGCCCCGGAACACCATTCTTCGACCGTTCGGCCGTCGATCCGCGAAACATACGGATACTGGCTGTCGACAAAGGCCGACCGATCGGGCAAGAACGCGACGAACTTCTCTCCGACCGGTTCGACGAGAAACGGCAAGAAGCCGTCGTCTCGGGTACGCGCGCTCTCGACACTCGCGTGGCCGTCGATGCCGAGGGCGAGAATCTCGGTGAGCCCGCGACTGAATTCCTCGAGACCGATCCCCTCGTCGACGCGCTTTCGGAGCGCCGCGATGGCTCCGTCGAAGTCCGCGCCGTTCGCCCGGTAGTACGACCAGCTTCTCCGGAGCGCGCGGGAGAATTCATCGAGCGCACGCGGGAAGTCATTGTCGTCCTCGCGCCTTTCGCCTCGTTGTCCCGCCCGAGCTCGCCGCACTCGCTCGCGATTGTCGTTCGTCATCTCGGCGCGCTCAACAACCGAGGCGTCGCGCGTCTTTCGATCGACGAGCTCGAGGCGAACGGTCGTTCCCGGCGGTTTCCCTATCTCGCTCATCACTTCTACGAGATCTTCCGCGAAGCGCTTCTCCCAGTTGTCGGCGTAGGTCTTCCGGCAGAACTCGAGAATCTTGCGTGTCGAGAGGCCATCGATCGAGCGAAGCTCGTAGGCGCGCCCGTCGTACTCGACGCGAGCGCGAAGCCCGCGGCACTCCACTCGGGTAAACGGCGATAGCTTGGAGTAGCTTTGCGCGGAAGAGGGAATCGCCGTCGCGCAGCAAGCGACGACAGCCAAACATCGGACGAGAGGAGGCGGGAGCAATCGAGCGAGCATTGCGGCGACGAACTCCACTTCGGGACAAGCGGCAGGCGCGATCGACCGGAAAGCGTGGCCTGCGATTCGAGTCGCACCGCGCGGCGCACGATGGGTCTGTCGAAAGAGAGAGTCTAACGCGGCGGGCGACCGGATTCTCGCTCGATCGATGCGCGTCGACCCGTTCTATTCGTCGAGGATGGTGAGCTCGAAATAGAGCGCGTGCTCGGTGACCGACTGCTTGAACTCGTCGATCGTCGCCTGAAAATCGTCGCGAATGCGATCACGCAGCTCCTGGAATTCCGCCTCGGTGTACGAGGTCCAGGTCTTCGTCGAGTGCTCGACCGTCGTCATGTCCGGCTTCGCGTCGGCGAATCCGGAACCGCCCTGGATCACGCGTCCGCGCGTCCGCTCCAGAAGGCGAACGTAGAGCGGATGGAAGGGCATCGTCCAGCCCTTCTTTTCCCAGCTCCACTTCTCGTCGGTGGGGATCATCGCGACGAGGTCGGGATCCGTCATCATTTCGAGACCGAGATCGCGAAGCGTCGCGTTGTGGCTTCCGTGATGGCCGACCTTGTAGAAAACGACGCGCCGGAGGAGATCCTCGGCCGTCCGCGGGAGGTAGTCCCCGTTGCTGTCGAGTCCGCCGAATTCGAGTTGATGCCAAGACAGCCAGTTTCCGACCTGCGCGTCGCCGGGAAAGAGAAGGACCTTGCCGCTTCTCCGGAGCTCGAAGGCGAGAACGAGACTCGTATTGTTCGTGTCGTCGTCGAGCTGCAGCGCGAGATCCGCGGCTCGATCGAGCCAATCGTAGTCGATGCGGCGCCACGACTCGTCCGCGTCGTCCCCGTAGTGAGTGCGAAAGAACGGGTTCGTCTTCGCCTGCTCGAGTGGCACGCCGTGCACGCCGGCGAAGGGACGCTGCTCTTTCTCGAGCTCCCGGTCTTCGCCATCGAGATCGTCGAGGCGCGCACTGAGCGCGGCGGCGACGAAGCCACGATTCGAGTCGCGACGCTGGCGCGCGCCGTAGGCGGCGAGGTGGCCGTAGACCTCCGAGTGCGCACCGGAGCTCGGCGCCGACTTCTCGAGCAGCGCGCCTCGCGGCGGCCCGAGGACGTGGATGTCGACCTCCGGCACATCCTCGATTTCGAGCCAGTCCCCGGGCTCGAAGTAGTGGTGCGTCTCGGAGACTCCGCGCGCGACCTTGATCGCGCCTTCGGTTTTCGGACTGAACCGGAAGCCGAAGAGCGAGGCCTCCGCTGCGCCGCGATCCGGTTCACCGTCGTCGTCGAGTCCCGCGCCGACGCCCGAGAATCCGAGCACGCTCGAGATCTCCGCTCCCGCGTCGAGACCCGCCGCACCGAGCGCATCACTCGCCGCAGCGAGCGCGCGCAGTCGGTCGAACCTCTCTTCGCCGAGCTCTTGCGCTTCGGCGTCGTCCTCATTCTCCGTCCACGCGAACCAGATCTCGCCGAACTGGATCTTCGTTCGATCCTCGAGAATCTTCCGCGGTTTCGAGTAGCTGAACCCGCCGAGGTGATCGAAGTGCTCGTGAGTGATGACGAGGATGTCGATGAAGCCGCCCGTCGAAGTGCGGATGTCCTCGACGATCTTCTTCAGATGATCGCTCCCCCCAGACGTGCCGTAGAAGATTCCGCAATCGATCAGGATGTACTTCGCGTTTCCGTCGTCTTGGCGAAGTGCAAGGAGGAGGCAATCACCGAGGCCGACACGGTACATGCGGACCGTCACACCGGATTCGGGCGCGTTGAGGCGCGGCATCGTCGATACTCCGATTCGGAATGGACTCCGGGCTGAATCTACCGCGCGACGGATCTATCCGCCGCAGGACCGATGGAGGGCGGCGAATGGCTCGCCCCGCCGCGAGCTCGAAGCACCGTAGTAAAGAGAGGCGAGCGAACCCTCGTCGCCGTGAATGAATCGCCGCTGGCGCTCGAGCCGGTCGCCGTCCGCTATGTCGCCGTGGGTGACGATCGCGTACCGGACGCGCCGGGCCTTGGGATCGAGGATCACCGTACACCCCGCGCGGTACGTAAAGTCTTCCGGCCCTACCTTACGCCCGGCGTCAGCCCGCTTTTGCTTCTCAGGATCGAGATACCCGCGTCGCGACTGCGTAATGCTGAGGACGAGCTCGGTGGTCAGCTGTCCGCGAAATCCGGAGCGCCGCGCGGTTCGGACGCCGTGAACCTCGACCTCGGGAAGTCCGTCCTCTCCGGTGACGATCGTGCGGAGCTTCGTCCTTCCCAGCACGAGCCCGAGCGCACGCGCGGTCGCGGGACCGGCGAGCTCCCGAAGGCGATGGCGCACGATCTTCGCGCCTTCTCGCATCCCCCGCCACGCTTCCTCGCGGTCGGTCGAGAGATCCCAGGCGAGAGACCACTCGGCGTCTCCTTCGGCTCGGGGGTCGAACAGCCGATCGAGCTCCCGCCGGAGCTCGGTCTCGTCCACGCCTTCGAGCCGGAAGAACGGCCGCCAGCGGAGGCTGTCGACGGAGAGACTGCGTACGCCGCGAGGATAGATTCCGTGGCGCCGAAAGGCCTCGACGAGCGCGATGCGGTAATGATGCGGATCATCTTCGAAGAGATCGCTGTCCGCGGTGATCAGCGCTCGCAAGTAGTCACCGAACGTGATGTCGACCGGCTGGCAATAGTCGATCGCGCGGATGCACATCCTGAGGACATGGTGCGCGGACTTTACCGCTTCGTCCGCCATCCGGTCGACGAGCTCGGGCGCGAGGCGACGTTCGGAGCCGCCATCGCCCGCGATCCGAACGAGATCGCTCACGCGGTTCGTGTAGATCGCGACGAACGCCTCGAACACCGCGGCAACGAGAATCGAGCCACGCGCGTGGGGCTCGCTCGTGCGTCCGAGGCGAGTCGGATCGGGTTCGCGCGGCCGCCATTCGCCACTCGTCGCATCGATCTCCCCGAGCGCGTCGCGAAGCGCCCCCCCGTGCCCGAGTCCGCGCCCGAACTCCTGCGCGAGCTCGCCGAGCAGATTCTGACGCGCGAGGTCGCCGCCGGTTTTCGCGATCTGATCTCGCAGCACCTCGCGGTGCGAAAAGTGCTGGAAGATCGCGACGAGATCGGAGAACGCTTCGTGAAACGCGAAGACATCCGGGTTCGAGACTTCCGCAAAGAGCGGGTGAACTCCGTCGAGGAGTGCGTGGGAAACCTCGTGGGCGATGATGTCATGAGAGAGGCACGTGAAGACGATGTTCCCGGGCGCGTGAATCGTCGAGTGGCTCGACGCCGTGAAGTAACCGAAGAGGAGCGCCTTCTTGTCGGGACTGTAGTAGGCGTTCGCCTCACGAAGAGCGTGCGGATAAACTCGCAGACGACGAACGAACTTGAGTTCGAATCCGCCGTCGTCGGTGAACTCTTCCCGCCCCGACCAGATGGCCACGCGACCGAGGGCCTCCTCGAAGAAGCCGATGGTGTTCATCGCGACGGCGTAGACCATCTGCTGATGGAACTGAGGGTGGTCTTCCGACGGAGCGAGTCCGTCCTGGGCGAGAAGGTGGGGATCGTTGAGATCGACGGGCGGATAGAAGCGGTCGCTCGCCGGGTCGATGTCGACCACCTCGAGATACTCACCCACGGGACCGGGCTCGAGCGAAGACCGGCCCGTGCGAGGATCGTGCTCCCACGGCACGCAGAGAACGACCGAATTGATCATCGCGGTGTCGAGCCGACGCGCGAGACTCGGATCGAAGGCGTAGACGCGCAGACGCCGATGCGGCGGGCGCTGGACTCCGGACGGTGACGCGCCTTCCGAGCCCGGCGCGCCGCCCTGGTTCTCGTCGGTCACTAGACTGCCTCTTCCTCTCTCGCCCGACTGCGTGCGGACGGAGACGGGTCGCGCGGCCTAAACCCGTACCCCATATGCCCATGCGCGCGATCGCCGAGCTCGCACGTTGAAGGCGCCGCAATCAACGAACGCGGCATCGAGTAGGCAGAATTGTGATCGAACAGGCGACGAATGTCCAGTTCGCCTCGACGCTCGACACTCCCGCTATTCGTTGCGCGGCGGATGAGGTAGAAGAGAACGGAACTGAAGAAAGCGTCACTCGAATTGTTCGCAACAGAGATCTAGCTCGTGTCATGAAACGCCCGATTCGCTGTGAATGGTGCGGGGACGATCCCCTCTACGTCTCGTACCACGACGAGGAATGGGGAGTCCCGGTTCACGACGATCGAAAGCTCTTCGAGTTTCTCACGCTCGAAAGCGCGCAGGCTGGGCTGAGCTGGATCACCGTCCTTCGAAAGCGCGAAAACTATCGAAGGCTCTTCGCGGAGTTCGATCCGGAGCGCGTCGCGAGATTCAACCGCCGCAGCGTCGAGCGGCTGCTGCGTGACCCCGGAATCATTCGCAACCGCCAGAAGGTCGAAGCGGCGGTCAACAACGCGAAACGTTTCCTCGACGTAGTCGAAGAGTTCGGCAGCTTCGACTCGTACTCGTGGCGATTCGTCGGCGGCAAGACGATGAAGAATCGCTGGCGGACTCTTTCCGAAATCCCCGCGACCTCGAAGGAGTCCGACGCGTTCAGCCGTGATCTCAAGGCGCGCGGATTCAAATTTGTCGGCTCGACGATCGTCTATGCGCACATGCAGGCCTGCGGCATGGTGAATGACCACGTCCGGTCCTGCTTTCGGCACGGCGAGGTGTAAGGGGAGTCGTCTCAACACCTTCCGACGTGGCAGCGCCGGAGCGTGGGGCAGGTCTCCGAGTGCGAAGTAGTTGATTCCGCGCAATTCGTCACGCGGAGGGCCGCTCGATCGCCCGCGAACGGCGCGTGGTCCCGTCAGTTTCTCTTGCACTCCGTGCGCGGGGCCTCGACGATGGCGCGCGTGGGAACGATGGACAGGGGTCCTCACGGGCCGCAGGTTGTGGAAGAGGAGGCAGTCACTGGGTGATTCGACGCTGATTGTTGTGGTCCCCCATCCTCGATGTCGGCGGCCCCGATCGCTCGTCCGCGGGGATGCGGTCTCGCAGTTTGTGGTAGGCAGTTTTGGAGGGAGATCTCATGTTGTGTCGGCTCGTGTTCGCGCTCGCTGCTCTGTTGGCGCTCGTCCCGTCGGACGACGCCCGCGGACAGCAGTTCAGCATCGATCATTTCAAGATCTACGACGTCGCGGATATTCCGACTCCCGCGTCCGTTCAGCTACGCGGCCAGTTCGACGAGGATTTCGTCCCGGCGCAGGTGCGTGCGCTCAGTTACTTCGCGACCCCGGTCGACAAGAACGGCGAAGGACTGATCAACCCGAACGCTCACTTGAGCTGGTACAGCATCGTCGAGCGCACGCGCACGGAACCGCGCTCGGTCATCGTGCGAAACCAGTTCGGGGAGGATCTGCTGACGGTCGGGCGACCGCTCTTCCTCCTCGCGCCCGCAGAGAAGAGGGAAGCAGGAAGTACGCGTCCGTCCAGGCTCAGCCACTTCAAGGTGTACGCGGTCAGCGAGACCGAGCCGATC
Source organism: Planctomycetota bacterium (assembly GCA_965223845.1). GTDB lineage: Bacteria > Planctomycetota > UBA8108 > UBA8108 > SXIK01 > CBDCXR01. The sequence goes on from CBDCXR010000004.1 coordinate 4,368,288, forward strand.
AACGCGGTCGTTTCGCTCAAGGATCAGTTCGGCTCGAGCGAGAAGGTTCGCGTTCTCAATCCGATCCTGTTCGCCGTTCCGGTGGAGAAGATTCACGGGGACACCCGGGAAGACATCGCCAACGAAGACGACCACCTCACGATCTATCGAGTCGCTCCGGCCGATCGCGAAGTGACCGATCAGTTCAAGACGGACCGTCCGATCGAGTTCCATCCCTGCCGGTGGCTCGCGGTTCCGTCGAAGAAGCAGATCTGTGAAATCCCGCACTTCAAGGCCTACCCACTCGAAGCACAGCCCATCCAAGACAAGGTGGCGCTCAAGGGTCAATTCGACGAAGACTTCGTCGGGACGAAGCTCACTCGCCTGAGTCTCTTTGCGAATCCGGTGAGCAAGAACGGCGAGGGAATACCCGATCGGAACGCCCATCTCAACTGGTACGAGATCGAGGGACCGACCGAGCCGGAGCGCACGCTCGAGATTCGTAACCAGTTCGGCGTCGAGCACATTCGCATCGGACAGCCGAAGTTTCTCGCGTCCCCGGCGGAGAAGCACGAGGAAGGAAGCGAGTTTCCGAAGCGCCTCGACCACTTCAAATGCTACGAAGTTCTCGAAGGACGGGCTCCCGACCGGGTCGTTTCGCTCGAGGATCAGTTCGGCCGCGACAACGAGATGCGGGTCCTCAAGCCTCGATTCTTTTGCGTTCCGGTGGAGAAGCTGCACGGGAGCGGCAAACCCACGCGCATTCACTGCCCCTCGCAGCATCTCACCGTCTACGACGTCGCGCCGAGGCCGCGAGTGGTAGTCGATCAGTTCGGAGTGCGTCAGATCGAGTTCGCGCCCTGTGAGCTTCTCTGCGTACCGACGCTGAAGAGGGTCACGGTGATTCCTCCGAAGCTCGATCACTTTGAAATCTACGACGTCGAGCCCGTCTCGCCGAATCTCGGCCCCGACAATCGAGTCGATCTCACGGGCGCGGGCGGCGTGAGTCATGGGCACGTGTTTGTCGGCGACCAGACTCGCTTCGCCGTCGCCACGGACAAGAACGGCGAAGGTCTCGCAAACCGGCACGCGCATCTCACGGTATTCGATCTCGACCCGGACGGGTCGACGCCCGAGAGAACCGTCGAGTTCGAGAACCAATTCGGACCGCAATCGGCGCGGCTCGGAAGAAAGAGCCTCCTCCTCGTTCCCGCCCAAAAATTCGAAACTGGGAGCCAATTCCCGGCGGGACTCGACCATTACGTCGCCTTCGAGGTACTCGACGCGGCCGACACGGAGTTTGGCCCGGTGACGCTCGTAGACCAGCTGCCGTCGATCGGAGTCGAGAACGACCTCGAAGACCCTCGACCCGTACGCAAGCTGCGCTTCTTCGCCGTTCCGGTGCGGAAGAAGCACGGCGAAAGCACCTCGCCGGAAATTCAGAATCCGACGAAACACTTGGCGATCTACGACGTCGACCAGCGAAAGACGAATCAGCAGCGAGGCTGCCAGGATCAATTCGGACGACGCGGTTTCGTCATCCTGCAGAGCTCCATGCTCGCCGTACCGTCCGATTCGTCGACGTTCGCCGAGAACTGACGTTCCATCGAGGCTGAACGAAGCACCGCCACCGCGACTCGTCGAGCAGTCCGCGGTGGCGGTGCTCGGTTCGGAATCGATCGCGTCGATTAAGCGAAGATGTCGTCGACCACCCGGCCGTGAACGTCCGTGAGTCGAAAATTCCGCCCCGCGTAGCGATAGGTCAACTTCTCGTGATCGAGGCCGAGAAGGTGAAGGATTGTCGCGTGGAGATCGTGGAAGTGGATCTTGTTCTCGACGGCGTAGTAGCCGTAGTCATCCGTCTTCCCGTAGCGGAGCCCACCCTTTACGCCGCCTCCGGCGAGGAACATCGAGTTCGCGTGCGGGTTGTGGTCGCGTCCGTCTTTGTTCCCTTGCTCGGTCGGAGTGCGACCGAACTCGCCCCCCCACCAGACGAGCGTATCCTCGAGAAGTCCGCGTGACTTCAGGTCGCGAATGAGTCCGGCGATCGGCTTGTCGACTTCGGCGGCATTCGACGCGTGGTCTTTCCGAAGTCCGCCGTGCTGATCCCACTTGTAGCTGTGCGTGACCTGAACGAAGCGGACTCCCGACTCGATGTACCGCCGCGCCATGAGGCACTGGAGACCGAAGTTGCGCGTCTTCGGCTGGTCGATCCCGTAGAGCTTCTTCGTCGCGTCGCTCTCGCGTCCGAGGTCCTGGAGAACGGGCACTTCGCGCTGCATGCGGAACGCCAGCTCGAACGACGCGATGCGCGACTCGAGCGCGTCGTCGGGACCACTCCGCGCGAGGTGATTTCGGTTCAGCTCCGCGAGATAGTCCAGCTCCATCCGCTGCGCGTGCGGCGCGATGTCGGAGTTCGCAATGAACGGAATCTTCGCCTTCTCGGCCGGAATGCGCGAGCTACCGACGGGTGTTCCCTGATAGTGCGCAGGAAGGAAAGACGACGACCACGCGTTCACGCCTCCGTGCCCGAGCGTCGGACAAATCGTGACGAACCCGGGAAGATCCTGACTCTCCGATCCGAGACCGTACGTGATCCACGAGCCGATCGACGGGCGCACGAACGTGTCGGAGCCGGTGTGGAGCTCGAGTAGAGCTCCGCCGTGACGCGAATTCGAGCCGTGGACGGAGTTGAGGAGGCAGAGGTCGTCGGCGACTCCACCGACGTACGGGAAGAGATCGGAGATCGGGAGTCCGCTCTCGCCGTAGCGACGAAACTCCCACGGCGACGCGAGAAGGTTGCCGGTCTTTCCCGACTGGATGCGCGGCTTCGTTCCCGGGAACGGTTTGCCGCCGTCGCGCTGGAGAAGCGGCTTGTAGTCGAAGGTATCGACCTGCGACGGACCGCCGTGCATGAACATGAAGATGACATTCTTCGCACGCGGACGAACGAAGCCTTCACGAGGCTCGAGAGGTCCATGCGTGCGCTCGCGCAGCTTCGCTCCGCCCGGCAATCCCGCGACCGCAGCGTCCGCCCCGAGGAGTCCGGCGAGGGCGATTCCACCGAAGCCGACACCCGACCGAGCGAGCATTTCGCGCCGCGAGCAGGGCTGCGGCTCGAAATCGAAGCAGGCGGAACGGCGAGTCGTCATGACGGGCGTTTCCTCCGTTTCGTCAGCGCACGGCGCGGCGAGAGTCGATCGATCCGGCGACGTCCGGATCTCCGCCGCAGAACGGATCAATCAAGGTACACGAACTCGCTCGCGGCGACCAGCACGCGGCAGAGCCCCTGCCACGCGCGACGACGGATCCCATCCGCGTCGCGGGCGTCGCCGGTGCCCTTTAGCGCGCTCGCGTAGTCGCGAACGAAGGCGAGACCGCGATCGACTTCGTCTGCGCGCGCCGGCCGCCCGTAGAGCGTCCAGTAGAGCGCGCGAACGCGCGCGCCGTCGTCGAGTTCTCGACGGGCGAGAAGCGACTTCGCCGCGGAGAGCGTCTGCTCAAGGACGATCTTCCCGTTCATCATGAAGAGCGCTTGCGGCGCCACCGTCGTCGAAGCACGCTCCCCGGCGGGAACGCTCGGGTCGGCGAAATCGAAGGTCTGAAATACCTGATAGACCGCACTGCGAAGAATCGGAAGGTAGACGGATCGCCGCGAGAAGTCGTACGTCCCTTCCTTCGAACCGGTGCCGGTGACGTAGGCGCGGTTCTTGTCGGGCATGAGCTGACCGCCGATCGCGACGTCGAGCTCACCCCCGAACGCGAGGAGCGAGTCGCGGATTTCCTCAGCGGACAGACGGCGCCGATCGAAACGCCAGCGGAGCCGATTCTCCGGATCGATCTCGTTCGCGCGCGGGTCGAACTGCGTTCCCATCCGGTAGGTCGACGACGTGAGAATCTCGCGGTGGAGATCCTTGATCGACCACCCGAGCTCGACGAATCGATTCGCGAGCCAATCGAGAAGCGCCGGGTGCGTCGGACGCTCGCCGAGCCGGCCGAAGTTGTCCGGACTGCGGACGATTCCCTCGCCGAAGTGCCAGAGCCAAACGCGGTTCACCATCACGCGAGCGGTGAGTGGATGCTCCGGCGACGCGAGCCACTCGGCGAGCTCGAGCCGGCCGCTTCGGTCGCTCGCGATCGCCGCGGGCAAGCCCGTCGAGAAAACTTCGGGAAACCCGCGCGGCGCGTCCTCCCCAAGCGTGAGGTAGTTGCCTCGGATGTGCACTCGAAGATCTTCGACCTTGCCGTCGCGAACACCCATCGCGCGGGGGAAGACCGGCTTCGCCTTCTCGAGCTCGTTCTTGTCTTCATCGAATCGAGTCAGCGCCTCACGTTCCGAAGCGGGGAACAACGCGCGCGGATCCTTTCCGAGCCGAAACGGTCCAGCCTTCACGTCGCTCGCTGCCTTTCGAAGCGCCTCGACGACCGGAGCCAGCGACGGCGAGCCGCCGCCGCGGAGCGCTTCGGCGAGCTCGGTCAGCTTCGCGTCCCGGTCGGACGGCGAAAGTCCGGCCCACGACCGCCACGGTTCGACTTCGCGGAGTGCGCGGACGTGAGCGATCCAGGCGGTCACGAACGCGGGTACGAGAGGCGCGGCCTCGGTTTCACCATCGTCCTTCGCGCGCGGCGACTCGGCAACGCGGACCAGCAGCACCTTGTCGATGTGCGGAACGGGACCGGCGGTGCGTTCGAGACGAAGAATCGTTCGCTCACGCGCAAGCTCGAAGACGCCTTCGAGATGCCATCGCTGGTGCTTCGGGTACCACCCGCCCGTGACGCCCTTCGCGCCGTCTTCGAGAACGGTCTTGCCGTCGATCGATATCGCGACCGGACGGGAGTCGGCGGCAGCGTACCGAAGCTCGAGCTGGTAGCGGCCCGGAGGGAGATCGAGGTCGTACTCGACGAAGCCCACATGGAGAAGAACGCCGACCTTCGATCCCCAGTTCGTGCGATCGACGGAGAGACTTCCACGCTGAAATGCTTCGGCTTCGAAGAGCGCGCCGCGCCCGCGGAGTGGGCCCGAGGCGAAATCGGCGGGAGAGATCGTACTGCCGATCGATGCCGAGCCGTCCGCCGGTGCGGGGCCCGTCCGGAGCGCAGTCTGCGCCGCCGCGAACACGTACTCCGCGAGCCGCGAGCGCGCACCATGGAGAAGCTTCGCCTTCGCGGCGCTCTCTCGCGCCTCGACGTTCCTTCTGATCTCCGAGACGCGCTTTTCGATCGCGGCGAGCTTCTCGCGGTCGGCGCGGGTCGCGAGCTCGTGCTCGTGCCATTCCGCTACGACCTTGAAGTTCTCCATCGTCTTCGTCGATTTGAAGATTCCCGCAAGGGCGTAGTAGTCGCGCGAAGAGATCGGATCGAATTTGTGATCGTGGCAGCGCGCACAACCCATCGTGATCCCCATGAACGCACGCGAGAGCGTGTCGACTTGCTCGTCGACGATATCGAGCTCCATCTTCCGGCCGTCGTCGCACGCGAGCATCTTCGGGCCGATCGAAAGAAACCCCGTGGCGACGCGACGTCGAAACGCGACCCGCTCGACCTCGTCGTCCGCCGCCTCGATCGGAGGGATCAAATCTCCGGCAATCTGCTCGCGCACGAACTCGTCGTACGGAAGATCCTCGTTGAACGCGGCGATCACGTAGTCGCGGTAACGAAACGCATTCGCGTAGGCGAGGTTCTCATCGACTCCGTTCGAGTCCGCGTAGCGAGCGACGTCGAGCCAGTGTCTCCCCCACCGCTCGCCGTAACGAGGCGACGCGAGAAGACGATCGATCGCACGCTCGTACGCTCCCGGATCGTCGTCCGCGAGATAGGCGTCGATCTCCGCGCGCGTCGGCGGAAGACCGGTGAGATCGAATGTAACGCGACGAAGGAGCGTGAGTGGATCGGCTTCGGGTGCGGGTGCGAGACCGGCCTCCTCGAGGCGCGCGATCACGAAGCGATCGATGGGAGAGCGGCACCAAGTCTCCGCGCGGACCGCAGGCGGATCGCTCGCGCGGTGGGCCCGGAACGCCCAGAACTGGCGCGCACTCTCGAGGTCGAGCGCTTCGGCGGTATCGCGCGGAGCGGCTCCCGCCGGACCGGAACGCGGATCGGGGACGCCGAGCTCGATCCACCGCACAAAATCCGCGACGACCGCCGAGGGAAGCTTCCCCGCTGGCGGCATCTGAAACTCCGCGTCGTCGTAGCGGAGTGCGGTGATCAACCGGCTCGCCGCGGGGTCACCGGGTACGACGACCGGACCGCCGTCGCCGCCGGCGAGCAGACCGGCCTTCGAGTCGAGATAGAGTCCGCCGTGCAGTCGTTTTGCGTTCGCGGAGTGGCAGCCGTAGCACTTCTCGACGAGGACGGGCCGAATCTTCGTCTCAAAGAACTCCCGCGCGCTCGCGGACAGACGATGCTCCGGCTTGCTGGCCGTGAGCTCGAGCGGAGACGCCGCAGAGATCGTCCAAACGCCAGCCACGAAGAGACACGCGATCGGTGCGTGTCTTCGGACCTTCGACGGAGAAGGAGACGAGAAAACCAAGACCGGACCTCTTTGCGCGCCGTTCGCCGTATCTCGCTGCCTCCAGCATTAGACTGCGGTGCGTGCATCGCAACAACCGGGAATCCAGCGACCAGCGGGACGGGCGATCAACCTCGCCGACGCGCGCCGCGGCGGAGGAGTTCGTCTTTTGACCGCGCCGACGACGCACGACCTCGACCGGTTAGAGTGTCGACGCTCGAGTCAGCTCGATCACGATCCTGGCGGCGGCAGGTCGTACGGAGCGATACCGTCTGAAAGCCGAAACGCCACCGCGAACGGAAACTCGCCCTTGGGCGCATTGCGCGTATAGCGTCCCTCGCCCCAGTAGTCACCCTTGACGACGACGTCGAAGCGAGCGAGGCGACCGTTCTCGACGAGGACGAATCCGAGAATCTCTGCCTTGTAGCCTCGATCGCCGGCAGCGCTCTCGAAGTGGACCTTGCCGGTGAGGCGTCCCTCGTCCAGCGTGATCTCGAACGACTTCACCTCGCTCTTTCGCCAGCGGCCCGGTTCGCCACGAGTGTTGTCGTTCAGCAGCGGAGAGATCCGCTGCTTCAACTCGTCGGGCATCCGCCCGCCCGCGAGTGCCGCGATCTCTTCCTTCGCGATCCAGAGATGATCGCGCGCGAGCGACTGCTGATGGATCCGTCGAAATCGATCGTCCGGCGGTTCGTATCCGCCCAGCACACGCGACGTCACGAGAACGGCCTGGCTGCCTTTCGGTAGGGACCACAGCGGCCCGGCGCTCTCGTGGCCCTCCAAGATCTTCGGCAGACCATCCTTCGGTTCGTGCGCGTCGAGCGCGCGTTTGAGCAGCTTCCATGCCGCGTCCCCCCTCACGGTATTCGAGTAGGAGAGCAGTTCGGCGGATGGAGTAAAGAAGTAGAGTCCCTGGTTGTAACCGCTCACCTTTTCGCCGGTCTGGCGGACGAGCTTTTCGAAGAGGACGTACTCCACGTCCTTGCGTCGCCGATGGTGATGCTGGTTCACCGCGACGCTGACGAACTTGCTCTTGATCTCTCGCACGAACTCGGCGTCGCCAAAGACCGTCACGCGGTCTGTGATGCCGTTGTTTCACACGCACCCGAGCGGGTGACCGGAGCGCACGACCATGAAGACGGGCTTCTTCTCCCGCGAAGCTTGAACGCAAGCCTCCGCGAGCGAGGTCTTCCACGCGATGCTGGACCAGCCCTCTTCCTTGGGGGGACGCAGCTTCTCGTGGATTCTCGCGAATTCCTCATCGTCGAGCTTGGTCGACGGTTCGAGCGCGGTCTGTCCGAGCAGAATCAGAACGGCGAGCGTGGTCATGGCGGTTTCTCTCCCGTGTCGAGTTCGACGGCTCAGATTCGTCGTTTTCGAGGTCCATTCGTCCCGCAACGTACCCCGTTTCCGCTGGGTGGGTTATTCTCGTTCAGTCACAGAAGAAAGTCACGAGGTGCGATCGACCGCCGCCCGTTGCGCCGGACACTCTAGCCGTCAGCGCCCGCCCATCGGGGAGAACGATCGTCACCCGCTGAGAACACGCCCCCGCCGGAATCCTCAACCATGCGATCGCTTCGTCTCTTTGTCGCTGCAATCCTATCGTTAGTCGATCCCATCTCGACCACGGTCATCGGGGCGCCGCAGGAGCCAGTTGTTCTGAATGACAACGGAGGCTGGTGCTGGTTTCAGGATGAACGCGTCATCGTCGTCGGCGATCTTCTCGTTACCGGATCCGTCGCCACGAAACGCGGAACCGGTGGCGACCGGCGCGCGGGGAACATCGAGGTGGCCGCCTACGACCTGAAGACGAACGCGCCGCACGGTGTCGCAGTTCTGAACGAACGACTCGAAAGCGACGACCACAACGTCCCGGCGTTTCTCGTTCGGCCGGACGGACGACTCCTCGCCGTCTACGCGCGGCACGGAACGGATCACCTGGTCCGATTCCGCATCTCGACCCGACCGGGAGATCCGCTCGAGTGGGAGCCGGAGCGTCAGCTCGATCGAAAGACGAGCGTCACGTACTCGAACCTCTTTCGACTCGCCGCGGAAAACCATGGGAAGGGTCGGATCTACAACTTCTACCGGGGCGAAGGATGGAACCCGAACTTCGTCATTTCCGACGATGACGGGAAGACGTGGACCTACGGCGGGCGACTGGTGAAGTTCAGCGGACGCCCGTACCTGAAGTACGCGTCCAATGGTCGCGACGAGGTCCACTTCGTCACGACCGAGCACCATCCCCGAAACTACGACAACAGCATCTACCACGGCTTCGTGCGGCGAGGCGTCGTGCACGCCTCGGACGGAACGCCGATCAAGAATCTCTCGGAGGGTCCGATCGTTCCCTCGGACGCGACCCGTGTCTTCGCTGGGGACAGAGACCGGGTCGCCTGGCCCATCGATCTCCATCTCGACGCCGAGGGCCGGCCGCGCATCGGGTATTCCGTGCAGATGAACGAGGATCCACGTGATCTTCGCTACCGCTTCGCGCGATGGGATGGTTCTCGCTGGAACGATCACGCCATGGGCCGCGCCGGATCGGCGCTCTACCTTAGGGAGTCCGACTACAGCGGCCTGATCGCGCTCCATCCGGACGACCCGGCGACCGTGTTCATCGCCGCCGACGTGCACCCCGTCACGGGCGATCCGCTCGTGAGCAAGGCCGACGGTCGACGGCACTACGAGATCTTTCGCGGCCGAAGTCCGGACCGTGGCGCTTCTTGGAGATGGTCTCCGATCACCAAGGATTCGACCGCGGACAACATTCGCCCGATCGTGCCGCGCTGGAAGCCGGAGCGAACGATCCTCCTCTGGCTCCGCGGAGAGTATTTGACGTACACGGACTACGATCTCGACGTCGTCGTTCTCGTCGATCCCAAACCACTCGCGATCGAGGGCGGCGAACGCTGAGGTTCAATTACACTTCACGCTCTTCGGCGAGGAACGCGGTCGAGCGCGAGTGATCGATGAACTTCGACTCGTCCTCGTGGAGGATCGCGCCGAGCTTCTGCCCTTCCGGAGAGCTCATGGCATCGATGAACGCCTGCTCCGACTCGAACCAGACTTCCGCGACCCCGTCGAACTCCTGCACCATTCCCCGTGATTCGCGGAGCATCTCGTTCGCAGGAGAATCGATCGTGTGGTCTTGCACGTATCGCTTGGCCCGATGAGTTTCCGCAAACGAGTGGAAAAGCGGCGCGTGCCGATTCAGCCAGTAATCCTGAAACTCTTCTCGAGACAGGTCCGGGTGGCGGTGGAGGCACATGACGAACTTGATCACGATCGCGAGCTCCTTGATTCTGCATCGGTTGTTCCTCCCGCTCGACCGCCGGACCCAGGTCGGTGACGACTTCGGTTCGTGGGCTGCCGAGCGAGAACGGATGCTCGTCGAGACGGCTCGCCGATCCTACCCGCTCGAGAGAGCGCGATCGAGTCGCGCTCGTCCCGTAGAGCTCGTACCAGGAACCTCCCGCGCGTGGTTCGCCGGTTTCGAAACGAGCGTCACTTCAAGCCGCCGAGCGTGAGGCGAGGAACCAAAGAACGAAAAAGACCGTGAGCGTTCCGACGTGAAACCAGACCATCCCGCGGATCTGCGATCTCTCAGCGTCGGTAACCGCGAAGGCGCCGGGGAAGCCGAGATAGATCAGCAGTTGTGATCCGAGCATCACGAGAAGGCAGATCCGCCCCCAAGACGAGTTGCGCCAGAGGCCCACGATGGTGACAACGTTCATGACGAGATAGAAAATGTCGGCGATCAGGAAATGGCGCGGCATTTCCGCGAGCGTATACCTGCCGAACCCAAGCAAGTTGCCCAGGTGTACGGATGCGCCGAACGCGTAGACCAAGCAAAGCGCCCGTTGAAACCACACGAACACTACGTCCATGAGCCCTTCTCTCGAGTCTTTCTCGATTCGTCGCTACCTGTGAGCGGCGGTAGCCGCGACGAGCGTGCGGAGGAATCCCGTGAACGAGCGACTCGCATTGTTGTTTTCAGTCCCTTGGCTGATCGTCAGCATGACTGCCTCAGCCGACGAGCGTCCCTTCCTTACGACCAAGACTCCCGTCACTCTACTCAGTGCGAACGACGGAGAAATCGCACTGACGAGAAGTGCGGGAGGTGAAATCACTAAGCGGCAGCGCGTCAAGGACTCCGTAACGATCGTACACCTTGGCCCCGACCACCCTCCCGAAGTCTTGACCGTGTACGGAATCGCGCCCAGTACCGTTTGGGGCGCCCCCTACACGGCGATCATCGGAAACGGCCGGTACGGCTTCGTCACCAACCACGGAGATCGCGACGGCGCGGTTCAGGCACGGCTTGAAAGTCCCGAGGGTCAACCGGTTTCAAACGACGACTTGAAACAAGAGGACCTCGACCGTCAATTTCTGTCCGCCCGCCTGAGCAACCTAGTCACCGTGCTTGACTTGGCGTCCCCGGAGCTAAAGGTGGTGAAGCGATTCGCTCTCGATGAGGAGGTGTGGCACGCCGTTTCGCATCCCGACGGGAAGAGAGCCTTGGTTGGCTGCACCAAGTCCATTCGGGAATTCGGAATCGAGAACGGCCAAGCGAAACTGCTGCGCTCACACCCGACCCCGGTCAACATAGACTCGTTCGCACTGAGCCCAAAAGGAGATTGGTTGATCACGCACGGCTTTCATCGGAGCCCCGCGGGAAAGATCGTGACGAACGGTATTCACGCTTTCAAATACTCCGGAGACGAGATTCGTTACGTCGGTGAGATCAGAGTCCAACCGGGTGCGCGAGCGAAAATCGACCAGCCGTTCGCGCCGCGAATCAGCCCCGATGGGAAGCGAGCCTTGACCCTCAACGGCTGGGGAATACCCGGCAAGGGAACCTTGGATGCGGTGCTGAGCATCGACCTCACACTCGACAAGCCGATGGTTACGGAGGTCGTGCCTCAGGTAGGAGATGGTCTGGAGAGTCTGACGTTTCACCCAACCGGGGAAATGGCCGTCGTCGCCTGCTTGGACTACGATTCAGTGCTCGGCGTCGGGGGAACGGCAAGTTTGGGCGTCCTTGATCTGACGATCAGCCCGGCCCGCCTGCTCTACCATACTCCCGTCGAGAGTCCGCCCCAGGGGATCGAGTTTACACCTGAAGGCGACAAGCTTTTCGTGGGATTGAGTTCGTCCAACCGCATCATCGCTTTCGATGTTGACGGGTTCGTCCTCAAACGCCTTCCGTTCTTCATCAAGACCGGGCACGGCCACGCTTCCATGGCCATCGCGCCTCGGTACCCGCGGAAGTAGCTCTCCCGCGGCACAAGAACTCGCGGACTCAGTGCGCGGTCGCGACGTGGTTCATCTCACGAGGTTAGCCAAACCGAGGGCGCCGCTGACGAGAAGATTCATTCGCTCAAGTACTCGACCCCGTATCGTTCGCCGAGTGCGTTCAGGGACGGGATCAGGGCCGAGACATCTCCCGCCGGGAGCTCCCCGTCGGCAAACTCATCGAAGAGCCCTTCGATGCCGGCCGGCGTAAAGAAGAAGAGCATTCTCGCCGTTCGATCGCCGTTGTTTCGAAACCGATGCTTGGCGCCCTTGGGAATGTTGAGGTACGTGCCCGGGCCGGCGGTCAGTTCGCCGTCTTCTCCGTAGAACGACACCTCGCCATCGAGGATGTAGAAGGCCTCCTCTTCCCGCGTTTGAACGTGGAACGGAGGGCCACCTCCCGGCGGCACGACGGCTTCGACAAGGAAGTACCCGCGGTCGGTTTCGTCGCCCGTCGCAAGGTATCGATACTCGTCGCCCGCTCCGCGAATGGTCTTCACCTTGTCATCCGGACGAACGACTCTGATCTTTCGCGTGGTCATAGGAGGACTCCTTCGCCGAGTCTCGTGTCGCATTCGTTTCGTGTTTCCCAGTGCCCCAGCTGCCTCCGCCGCTCGAACCTCACGTGACTCGAGAGCGAACGGGCTCGAGCGTAGGTCGCCGGTGGACTCTCGCCGAAACCATCGTCGAGATCGACGGGTGTCCGCGTGCGGCCGCGACGAGGAAGAGCGCGGCGCGGCGCACTCGATGGGAACTCGGCGGGCAAGACTACGCGATGATCTCGCTCACGACGTTCCCGTAGACGTCCGTCAGGCGAAAATCCCGGCCGGAGTGGCGGTAAGTCAGCCTCTCGTGGTCAATCCCCATGAGATGAAGGATCGTCGCGTGAAGATCGTGCACGTGAACGGGATTCTCGACCGCGCGGAAGCCGAACTCGTCCGTCGCGCCGTACACCGTGCCGCCCTTCACGCCGCCGCCGGCGAGCCACATCGTGAATCCGTAGTGGTTGTGATCGCGGCCGAGCTTGCTTTTTCGCGCTCGCGTCTCGACCGTCGGCGTCCGTCCGAACTCGCCGCCCCACAGGACGAGTGTCTCGTCGAGAAGGCCGCGCTGTTTAAGGTCAGTGAGGAGAGCTCCGATCGCCTGCGAACACTCGCCAGCGAGCTGCCGATGGTTCTTTTCGATGTGGTCGTGGTTGTCCCACGGCTGCCATTTGCCATGCCAGAGCTGGACGAACCGTACTCCGCGCTCGATGAGTCGCCGCGCGATGAGCGTCTGACGCGCCTGAGTCGTCGAGCCGTACATCTCTCGGATGTGCTCCGGTTCCTTGTCGACATCGAACGCGTCCGAGGCGGCGATCTGAACGCCGTAGCCCTGCTCGAACGACTGAATCCGCGCCTCGAGCGCGGGATCGTGGCCTCGCTTCGCCAAGTGCCGACGATTGAGCCGCGCGAGAAAGTCGACCTGTGCGCGCTGCTCATCGAGATTCAATCGCGGATTGCGAATGTTCTCGATGAGCTGCTCGATCTTCTTGTGCTGCGTGTCGACGTAAGCGCCTTCGTAGATCCCGGGAAGAAAGGCCGAGCGCCAATTGTCCGGCCCCTTGACCGGATGGCCGCCGGGGCACATGGCGACGAACCCCGGTAGATTGTGGTTGTCGCTCCCCAGCCCGTAGGTGAGCCACGAACCCAGGCTCGGGCGCGGCAGCGTGTTGTCGCCGCAGTTCATGAGCATGAGCGACGGCTCGTGATTCGGCACGTCAGCGACCATCGATCGAATCACGCAGAGGTCGTCCGCGTGCTCGCCGACGTGCGAGAAGAGCTCGCTGATCTCGATCCCGCTTTCGCCGTAGCGCCTGAACTCGAACGGTGAACCGAACGCAGCGCCCGTCTCGCGCTCCGTGACGAGATTCGGAGTCGGGAGCGGCTTCCCGTCGTAGCGGGTGAGCTCCGGCTTCGGATCGAAGGTATCGACGTGCGAGACGCCGCCGTTGAGGAAGATGTGAATGATCCGCTTCGCGCGCGGGGCGAAGTGCGGCGCGCGGGACGCGAGAGGACCGGTCGATCCCGCGCCCGACGTTCCACGCGGACGTCCGTCCTCCGCGAGGAGCCCGCCGAGTCCGAGCACCGCGAACCCCATCCCCGACCGACTGAGAAAGTCCCTCCGCGACGACGGAATCGCGGCGAGGTTCGGATTCGGTAGCTCAGGTCGCGTCATCTCTCGCTCAATCCACGAAGAGAAACTCGTTCGACTGGAGAAGCGACTGGGCGAGCGTCGCCCAGGGAGACATCGCCATCGATGCCGCCATGCCGTCGAAGTCGCGGGCCGCGTCCCAGACGAGCTCCGCCGCGCCGCCGTCGGCCACGGAGGTTGCCGGGCGGTCGACGTACCGAATCACCGGCGCCCACTCGAACTCATCGCAGAGATGATTCTCCCGACAGTCGGCGACAAAGTCGACGGTCTCTCCGGCGACGACCGCAACTTCCTTCGCCGACGTCTCGACCTCACTCTTGTACGCGATCCACTCGCCGAGGGATCCGCCCCGCGCCGTCACGATCCGCGCGCGAACGCCGTCGCCGCAGTCTTCTCGGCCGTGACGCAGCGTGCCCAAGACCGCAACGACGCCGGTCCGCGGCGCGATCCACCGCCGTACCGCTGCGTGCTCGCGGTCGACTCCGACGTGTCCGCCCGTCGCGTCCAGCCGAAGGTAGTGAAGGCTTCCGTCGGGATAGTCCTCCGCTCCCTGCCACGCCGAGCCGGTGAAGTGTGGAAGTGGAGTGAACGATTTCAGTCGACCGCGCACGGGATCGAACGCGCCGAAGCCGTAGCGCCAGTCCGCGCTTCGCCGTCGCGTCGCGATTTCGGCCGCGTTCCCGCGCGATCGCGTTTCGTGCCGCCGCACGAACCGTTCGGTGAGCGCAAGCTCGTCGCCATCGGGATCTCGCCCGTAGACGGCTCGGTAGAGTAGGCGGATCCTCCGCTCCGCTCCCGCATCGGCCGAAACGCTCTCGATTCTCCGCGCGAGGTCTTCCGCGCGCGCGATGACGAAGGGACTATTGAGAAGAAAGAGCGCCTGCTGGGGAACCGTTGTGCTCGGACGCTCCGCGGCGGAAAGATTCGGGCTCGGAAAGTCGAAGACGCGGAAAAGACCGGGCAGCTTTTCGCGATCGACGAAGAGGTAGATCGTCCTCACGCTCGACTCCGGATCGTCCGGTCGCCGCGTAACCGCACGACCACCGACGCGTGCGTCGAGCCGCCCGGCGACGGCGAGCATCGCGTCGCGCATCGATTCGAAGTCGAGCCGGCGACGATTCATCCGCCAATAGAGCTCGTTCTCTGCATCGACGGTGCGGCACTCGGCGCGATCGACGCTCGACTGGCGGTACGTTCGCGAGTTCAGGATCAATCGGTGCAGCTTCTTCATCGACCAACTCTGATCGACGAACCAAGACGCGAGAAAGTCGAGCAGTTCGGAGTGCACCGGGGGTGCGCTTCGCGTCCCGAAATCGCTCGGTGTCTCGACTAGGCCGCGTCCGAAGTGCCACGCCCATACGCGATTCACGATCACTCGCGCCGTGAGTGGGTTTTCGGGATGAACGATCGCGCGGGCGAGCTCGAGTCTCCCGCTCGCATCAGACGGGAACGCGCCGGGACTGAATGCAGCGAGGAGATCTGGGACGCGGCGCTCGACCGGCTCGCCCGGGTCTTCTGCGTTCCCGCGGCGGAACACCCTCGGCTCAACGGGACGCTCGCGGTCGACGAGCACCATGGCGCGCTCGAACGCGTCTGTGTGCTTCAGAAAGACTCGTTCGATATTGGCGAACTTCGTGCGGACGTTCGAGTGCTCATCGAGATGGTAGTAATCCTCCGACTCGTCGACCGAGACGGACGCCGGCGAATCCGCCCCGTAGAGAACGAGCCGAAGCTCCTCGCGACTCAAGTCGTCAAACAGGGTCGCCGCCGGCGCGGACTCGAGATGAGCTCGCCACTCTTCGTCGCACGCTTCCAAGATCTCGCCGTAAACGTTCGCGACGTCCGCCATGTTCGCGGGCGGGGACGATTCGATCGCGCGCCGCAAAATCGGGTTGAGGTGCCCGGCGGAATCGAGTGCCGCGATGACGTTCAATGCCTGCGCCTCGAACTCGTTCCGGTCGAGCGCCATCAACCGATTCCAAGCTCCGAAGACGCGATCGTTCTCCCCGCGTTCCGCGATAAAGCGGCGCCAACGCCCCACTGCGCCCGGCCCGTAAGCACTGAACTCGCGAAGGAGGCCGCGGTCGGTCCGGAGCTCGGGTTGATCCTGCGTGCGGTGCGCCGGAGTCGTCTCGACGATGTACCGAAGGTAGTCGCCGATCCAGGCCCGGAGCTCGTGCTGGATTTGCCGGTGGAGCTTCGCGCGAGTTTCCCCGTAGTCCTTTTTCGCTTTTGCCAGCGCCGCGCGGAGCTCATCCGATTCGGCACGAGTCGTATCGCCCGATCGAAGCACGGGATACTCGCTCGCCGGCGGTTCGCGCGAACTCGCAAACACGCCGTAGAGCGCATAGTAGTCCTCCGTCGAGACCGGGTCGTACTTATGGTCGTGACAGCGCGCGCAGCTCACCGTCAGCCCCATCAATCCGCGCGTGACGACGTCGATGCGGTCGTCGATCACCTCGTGGGGAAAGAAATTGAAGCGAGAGCCGACCGTGAGAAACCCGAGCGCCGCAAGCGACCGGTTGTCGCTCCTCGCGCCGCCGCGGTCGAGTTGGTCGGCCGCGAGCTGCTCGAGAACGAAGCGGTCGAACGGAAGGTCTTCGTTGAACGCGCGAACGACGTAGTCGCGATACGCGTACGCGAAGGGAAACCGCGGCTCGCCGGCGTCGACGTAGCCCTTGGCGTCGGAGTAGCGCGCGACGTCGAGCCAATGCCGGGCCCAGCGCTCGCCGTAGCGCGGAGAGCCGAGGAGTCGGTCGACCAGTCGCGCGTAGGCCTCCGGCGATTCGTCGCGAACGAACGCCTCGATCTCGTCGTACGTCGGCGGGAGGCCGACGAGGCTGGAGTACACCCGTCGGACTAGCTCGCGTGGATCCGCCTCGGGCGACGGCGCGATGCCTCCGTTTTCCAAGCGAGCGAGAATGAACCGATCGATCTCGTTGATCGGCCAATCGATGCGACGGACGACCGGTGTCCGCGGGCGGCGTAGCGGCTCGAACGCCCAGTGCGGCGCGCTCCGTCCGTCGGAATCACGTCCGGCGCCCCGCTCTGCTCTCGTACTCAGAGCTGACGGAAACACCGCACCCGCCGCGATCCACGTCTCGAAGTCTCGGATGACGCTCTCCGGCAATCTGCCCGAAGGCGGCATCTTGAGCTCGCTCGCTGAATCGTGACGGAGCGCGCGGAGGAGGCGGCTCGCCCCTGGATTCCCCGGGACGACGACCGGCCCGGACCGGCCGCCGCGACGGAACGCGTCGCGGGAATCGAGACGCAGCTCGCCGCGAATTTGCTTCGCGGTCCCCGAATGGCAACCGTGGCAACGCTCGACGAAGACGGGCCGAACGTTCTTCTCGAAGAACTCGATCCGCTCGTCTCGCACTGCGCCGTGATCGATCTCTTCGGCGACTCCGAGCAGGCTGACGACAACAACGAGCTGGATCACGAAAACCTCTCCGTTCCGACCGCTATTCTCAGCGATCAGAAGAGAACGATCAACGGCAACGAGATGCGACCTCGGAATCTCCGCCCGAACAATCGGCGGTCTTCGCGCGCTCTCCGATCTTCAAGCCGCCTCGATCGAGAGGGCGGCGACGATCGCCGGAACGGTGTCCGGTTCGTGGATGGGATCGAGAAACCGCCGGCGATCCGCGGTGCCGAATGAAACGGGCCTGGTGCTCGGAACCAGGCCCGTTCTGGCAACCCCGTCGCTGCGGTCCGCCTACTGCGGGCAGCTCTTCGGTGCGATCTCGCACGCCCCTTCGTCGGATGGCAAAGCTCCCGGGCCACAGTCGGGGAACGGCGCTGCCGGCGGCGGCCCTACCACAAAGAGCCAGTTCAGCAGGAAGGTCGGATCGGCGATGTTCGTCCCGGAGTCGCCGTTTACGTTCGTCGTCGCGACGCACTGCGGCTCCACTCTGCCGGAAAAGAGCCATTCGAGGATGAACACGGCGTCGGCGAGATTGACCGGGCCGTCGTCGTTGGTATCGCCGCGAAGGAATTCGATCGCAGTCGAGTCGCAGCCGCCCGCGACGAACTCGTACGCGCCGATATCGACTGCGTCGCCACACGGTCGGGACTCCCCATCGAAGTCAGCCGGCGGTGCCCCATCGCTGCCGCCGGCATCGATCGCCGGCGAGTCGGCGAGCAGGTGATAGTCCGGTCGCACGACCACAAAGTCTGGAAGCTCGTATTCCTGACCGGCGATTTCGACCGTCACAAAACTCGAGAAGTCGAACTCGCCCCTCTCGACAAACATGGGATCCCCGTCTTCCAGGCTTTCGAACACCGAGCCGCATACCGCCCCGGGGAGCACGATCGAGTTCCTGACGACAGGGCTCGCTTCGCTGCACAGCATGGCCGAAGGCACGTTGTCGACTACGGTGCAGTTCTGAAGTACGGGCCGGGACCGAAAGCTGTGGACGCCGCCCTTGTTGGTCCCGCCATCGCGCGCCACATTGGCGGCAATGATGCAGTTCGAGAACAACGGGAACGAGTCCGACCCGCAGTACACGCCACCGCCCTGACTGCCGAATTCTCCGCCGAAGTTGTAGTTCCCGATGACGACGCACGAATCGAAGGTCGGGGACACCGCGTTGTACTGGCAAATCCCGCCTCCTTGGCCGTCCGAGGCGACGTTGCCCTCGATCAAGCAGTTCGCTACCAGTCCTCCCCGACGGCCGACCACGAGGAATCCGCCTCCGCGAGACGCCCAGTTGCGCACAACGTCGCACTCGCGAATCGTCGGCTCCGAATCAACAACGAACACTCCGCCGCCTTGGCCGGCCTCGGTCGTCGCGTTGTTCTCGATCCTGCACCGAAGCAGCTGCGCCGGCGACGCGTTCAGATAGACGCCGGCCCCGAGTCCCGCGTGGTTGCGTTCGATGACGCAGTCCGAAATGCGAGGGGCGGCTCCGAGGCCACAGCCGACACCACCGCCGATTCCTCGTGGAGCAGTGTTCTCCGAAATCTCGCAGTCCCTGATCGTCGGCGCGGCGCCAAACGTGCAACTGATTCCACCCCCGCCGCGAGCCGAGTTACCCCGAATATGACACTCGAGAACGGTCGGAGACGACTCGTTCCGAAAGTAGATGCCGCCGCCGAGCGTTCCGGACACGTCGCCGCGAGTCGAGAAGAACCCCTGTCCGCCGCTGATCGTAAAGCCTTGGAGGACAGAAGCGCCGGTCTCGCCGGCCTCGAAGATGAAGACACCGGCACGATCCGGATCGGCGGGCAGCTCCGCCATCCGGATCACCGTCTCCGCTGCGCCGGAAGCGGACCGGACGGTGATGTTCTTCACCGACCCGATCCCCGCGTTGTGTTCCCGGTTGAAATCGATCGGTTCCGTGATCACGTACTCGCCGGGCGCGACCTCGACGATATCCTCGGCCTCCGCCTCGTCGATCGCCTCCTGGATCGTCGCGTACTCGTCTGGAACATGAAGCACGGCGGCGGCCAACGGATTCGCTGCGCTAGCAAGCAGCAGCAAGATGCACTGGGGTTTCATCATAGTGTCCTCAATGGTTTCTGTTCGGGACATCGATCCTCTTCGAGGATTCAGTCCCGCGGAGAGTTGGAAGTGGTCGCGACGATTTCGATCGCCGAGATCTTCGGCGCGCCGATGACCGGCACGAACTCGACGTCGAGAGTTCCGTCGTCGACGACCGCGGTCCAGGGGTGAGCGTTGGCCACCGCAAACCCCTCCGAGGCAGGTTCGAAATTCGTCAGAGCCGGCCGCCGCTCGACACGTACGTCGAATCGGCGTGCACCCGGCTCGCGCAGATCGAGCTCGGCGAAATGAAAGGTGATCCGGTAGGTTCCCGCCGGCAGCGGAATCCGGTATGCCGGCCGGGAGTCCTCGTCGTCAAAGTCGCGAAACGTACGATAGAGAAGGTGATCGCCAGTGTTCCGGACCGGCCCTTGGAGCGTGTATTTGAGCGTGCTCCGGGAGCCTCCCTCAAAGAATCGGTCCCGCTCCCAGATCCGATCGCCGCTGTCCGTGTACCGCTCGCCGCCGCAGTTGATGCGAACGGTCCCACGCTCGAGCTCTTCGAGTAGGGAACGCATGTCCGCTGCGTAGCCGTCGGTCGAGCTCGAAGGAAAACTCTCGAGCAGATCTCGCGGTCCTCGATGCAGATCGGAGATCGCCGTCTCGAGCCAAAGTGTCCAGAGCCTTCTGTCGTCGTGTCGGTTCAGAACCTCTTGCAAATACGCATCGGCCCGAACGAAATCTCCCTGAATGCGCAGGCTTTCGATCCGTCGGAGATGGACCAGCACATCGGCGTCGGGTACGCCGGCCAAGCCTTCGAGAGTCTCGAGCGCGAGCTCGGGTCGGTCTCCGCGCTGCAGGAGGCGAGCGTCGAGGTAGGAGAGGACCGCCGGTGCATTCGCCGCCGTGCGCATTGCTGCTGCCAGCTCCTTCTCGGCGCGCGAGCCGGGCTGAACGTTCTCGAGCGCAGCATCGACGGAAGCGGCGGAGGCGACCTCGGGAAGGAGCTGCTCACGGAGCTCGGCGAGCGCCCGGAGACTCTTTCGGGTAACGTCCGGAAGCAGGACGGCCTTTTCCAAGAGACGCACCGCGCCTCGAGCATCGCCACGCGCCGACGTGATCTCCGCGAGCGTGCAAAGTGCTGCGTCCCCCTGCCACTCCGAGTTCTCGACGGCGCGGACCGCGAGCGCGTAAGCCTGATCGCGATCTCCGTACGGAGCGTGAAAGAGAATCGAGGCTACTGCGGCTTGGAGATCATCTCGAATCTCCCGACTGGACTCCGCGATGCGGGTCAACTTCGCGACGACCTCGGCCGGAGGAAAGCGGCCGGAGTCCTCGATTCTCCGAAGCGATCTTGCCAGAAGGCGCTGCGTCCAGTGGGCTCCGCGCACCCGCGAGAGGTGATTCATCAGCGGATCGAGCGCCTTCAGAAACTCTCCTGCGTGAAACAGGGCGTGCCCGAACTCGCGTCGGGCCGACGCGTTCCGAGGCGCCAGTTCGACGGCTCGTTCGGCGGCTTCGATCGCCTCCGCGTGCTTTCCCAGCTTCAATCGGGCGTTGCAGAGACCGGTATAGGCGCCCGATCGAGCCGGGACGAGCTCCGCGAGCTCGCCAAACGTCTCTTCCGCCTCGCGGTAGCGTCGCTCCTTGACGAGCGTCCAGCCCAGCTGCGAGCGAACCGAGAACACGGACCCGAGCTCCTCGGCCTTCCGGATCGAAGCGGCGGACTCCTCGTCTCGATTCAGGTGTCTCAGGATCCGCGCGCGAGCAAGCCACCGTTCCACCCTCCGCTCGTCCAGCGAGATCGCGCGATCGATTACGGCGAGCGCCTCCTCCACCTTGCCCTGCAGAAAGCGAACCCGCGCGAGCCCGGTGAGACCCTTGCCGTTCTCCGGCGGCAGGGTCGACGCCGAGAAGAAGTGCTCGCCGGCCTCGTCGTACTTGCCCTCGTCCAGGCGACACAGCCCCAGGAGGACGCGCGGCAGTGCCCAGTTCGGATCGAGCTCGGTTGCGCGCATCGCGGCCTCGATGGCAGCCGTCGGATCCCGTCGCTCGTAGCAAACCATTGCGAGCGAGGTTTGGAGATAGCTGTCGTCCGGGGCCATGGAGACTCCGCGGCGTACGAGCTTCTCGGCCTCGTCGAGGCGGCCTCGGGAGTACGCCAGGATGCCTCCGGCGACGTGCGCGATCGGATGGGATGGATCGAGTGCGAGTGCACGATCCACGGCGTGCTGGGCTCCGGCGCGGTCGTTCTCTCTGAGGAGCGTCAACGCCAGAATCGCGAACGGAAACGGGTTCGCAGAGTCCAGCTCACAGGCGCGGCGGAGAGAACGGAGCCCTTCGGCTTGCAAGGATTCGTCGCGCCCATCCGACGAGAAAAGCCTTTCGAAGTAGACGGACCATCCCAAGACGGCGTGGGCTACGGGGTCGGCTTCGTTGAGCGCGATCGCCGAACGAGCTGCCTCGATCGCCTCGGCGGACCTCCACAGCCGGCACAGGAACACGGCGCGAAGCCGACGCGAGAGCTGCTCGCGCGAAATCCTGCGGCTCCAGCGAAGGGCGTGCTCGTACTGCCGCAGGGATTCGTACGTGATGGCGATCCACGCGGCGGCGATGTCCTTGTGCTCGACCATGTCGTGAAGGCCCGCGAAGGTCGCTTCCGCGCGAGACGGGCGTCCCCCGCGGAAGTACGTCTTCCCGAGAAGCAACCACGGTTCGAGCAGGGTCGGCCACAGGGCGCGGAGCTCGACGAACGCGACCTCGGCTTCGTCGAGGGCTCCGGCGGCGAGCAGCGCGGCGCCCTTCGCGAGCCGCGTCTCGATCGACGAGCCGAGGAAGAGCTCGTTACCGGGCCCCTCCATTCGCGCGAGGTGGTCGAAGGCGCGTGCGACCTCGAGCCACCGCTTCTTCGTCTGTTCGAGGTCCCGGTTCGCCACGCGTTCCTCGGCTCTCCGTGCGGCGCGATAAGCGTCGAGCCAGGACGACGCCCACGAAACACCTTGCGACGCTCGCGACCAATCTTCGATGCGCTTCTCGTTGACGGTCTCCCCGGAGAGCCTCGCGCGAAGGATTCGAGCGGGAACGAAGCTCGGCTCGCTGCGGAGCACGCGGTCCAGCGCCTGGATCGCCTCATCATCCTTCCGCAAGAGCGCCAAGGCCTGGGCCCGGTGGTAACCGGCCTCCGGTCTCGCGGGAACTCGCTCGGCAGCCGCGGCGAGGTCCTGCACGGCCTTCGCGATCCCATCGGATTCGCTCGCGATCGCGACGAGTTGAAGATCGCCGGGCGTGAACCAGAATCGAGAGGTCACCGGATTGCCGATTCGGCCTTCCGCTCTGAGAGTCAGGTAGCCTGGCATCAGCCGAGTCAACGCGGAGCGCACCCGCGGTTCGTACTCGACCAACGCCACCCGCGCTCGCTCCTGGTGCGCGCTGATGGCAAACCAAGCAGCAGCGGGAACGAGCACGAGCAAGGCGGAGATCACCGCTGAGTTCAACGCGTTGCGCCGGACGAAACGGAGCGCCTTCTCCCATTTCGGCTGCGGGCGCGCCTCGATCGGATCGCCGCGCACGAACCGCTGCAGGTCCTGCGCCAAAGCCTCCGCGGTTCCGTATCGGTCGGCGGCGTTCTTCCGAGCGCACTTCAGAACGATCGTCTCGAAGTCCTTCGGCACGCGAGGGTTGGTCTTTCGCGGCTCCGTCGGATTTCGGTCGATGATCTGAGACAGCGTGTCGGCGTGGTCCTTGCCCCGGAAGGGCGGACGACCGCAGATCGCCTCGTACATCGTCGCACCCAGCGAGTACACGTCGGTACGGTGATCGACGGGGACTTTCTTCCGACGCGCCTGCTCGGGCGACATGTAGAGCGGGGTGCCGACGAAATCTCCCGAAAGCGTCAGCGACTCTTGCCCTTCGAGGAGTGCCAAACCGAAGTCGAGGATCCGGAGTCGGCCGTCCTGGTCGAGAATGAGATTCGATGGCTTGATGTCGCGATGGGTGATGCCCTTCGAGTGCGCGTGTTGGAGGCCGTCGGCGACGTGGGCGAACGCCTTCGCCATGTTGTGGAAGTACGCGACCTCGTTCTTGGAGCCAAACGGCGTCTCCGTCTCAGACTCGGCGTCCTTTGTCCTGGCGAGAATCTGCGCCAGCGTCTCGCCCTCGACGAAATCCATCGAGTAGTACGGCGTGTTCTCCTCCTGCCCCATGCCGTGAACGCCAACGATATTCGGGTGGTTGAGCTTCGCCGCCGCTCTCGCCTCTCGCATGAAGCGGTGAAAGCGCTTGTCGTCGACCGCGACGGCACCGGGCAGAACCTTCAGCGCCACCTGTCGCTCGACGGAGTTCTGCCACGCCTCGTACACCACACCCATGCCGCCGCGCCCGATTTGGCGACGCAGGGTGTAATCGCCGAGGGTTCCGAGATCTCTCGAAGCCGCGGAATCTCGGTATACGTCTCGCAGGAGTCGCAGTTGATCAATGAGCTCTTGGGCCACTTCCGGGTGGTCCGCCCGGATAGTTTCGATGTCGATCGCCTCTCCGGCATTCAAACGCTCGACGTACTGAGCGAACAACGCTTCGACGCCGGAAGGCAAGCCGCCGTGAGAGCCGTTCGTTTTCTCACTCATGCTCGCCCTCCGACGCCCGGATGGAGCGGTCGGGAAGGTGCAAGCTCTCGGTGTCTCCGAAAGCCGACTTCAAGTTCTCCAGTGCACGATAGAGAAGTCGTTTCACCGCCTCTGGAGACCGCCCCATCTCCTCCGCCGCTTGCTGAAACGTCAGCCCGTCCACCCGAACTCGCAGGATCACTTCGCGGTGTTCGGCGCTGAGCTCATCGAGCGAATCTTCCAGTCGCTTGAACCTCTCTTCGCGGCGCATCGCTCGACTGGGGGAAACTAGCTCGACGGGCATGTGCTCGTCCAAAGGAGCTCTCCGTTCACGAGCTCGCTTCCGTGCCAATTGCAGAGTGACGTTTTCCGCGATACCGCCTAACCAATGAAGGAGAGAGTCCCTTCCCCGCCATTCGAAATTCGCGATGGAACGATATGCCCGAAGCAGAGTCTCCTGGTAGACGTCATCCACCTCGACACCAAACACGATGCGGGCGCTCAGTCGGGACGCAACGAGCGCTCGTATTCGATTCCGGTCTTGCGAGACGAGAGTCTCGAATGCCTCGCGGTCGCCGGACTTTGCGGCTTCGATCAGTCCCTGGTTGTCGTTCGCTTTGGTCATGAGGTTGTTCATTCCATCTGCGTTATTCCCACTGAGCGCCCAAAGGGTCGCGGAATCTCAGAAGATTCTCTGGCCCATTGTATTCCCGTGCTCCACGAGGCCGGAGCGACCAGTTGGGTGCACCCGATCAGTACGAGACTGGTGACGTTCGCAGGCTCGTTTCGCCTCCTCGGGGCGCCTCTCCACTCTGCCAAACGCGAGTTACGGCCACTCGAAACCGCTGCGCACGGCTCGAGATCGACAGGGAACGGAGGGTCTCGCTCAAAGCGCGAAGTCGCGGCATGCGCACTTTTCTTTCGAGTGAGCGAAATCTTTCGGCGTAGCTCGGAAGTCTAGCGATCGCGCTCTCAAGCGAGCGACGCGCAAGGGGCGGGATGGAATTCACGCCGCGAGAAAGGGAGAACTCGAACGACCGGTCGCGGGGGTACGAAAGATTCCTCACTCCGCGCCATTTTCCCCACCGCACCAATCCTCGAGCTGAAGAGCGTTCTCAGCCGATTCTCTATGGTAGGCTGACGTCGAAAAGGTGTTCGGTGATGGTGTACGAAAACCCGCGCGAGCTGACTCGATCTGTTCCGGTGTGCCGCCACGAATGTTGCGGCACGGTAGGTACGCTCTGCCGCTGGTCCCGACGCATCGCCGCGCTCGCGCTCACGTTCGCCTTCCTCGTCTTCCTAGCGAGCTGCTCGCGATCTTCGAGCGGTCCGGGCGCGGGACTCGATCCTCTTCCGATCGCCGGCGGCGTGACCGAGATGGAACGCGTTGAAGAGCTCAGTGAGACGGTTGCCAACCGATTCATCGAGTTCTCGGACAAGGTTCGGAGGCGCGACTTCGACGCCGCGGCCGTCTACCTGGGCGAGGATTTTCTCGGCACTGCATTCGGCGCGTGCGCGGCTCAGCCCGCCGAGACGCTTCCGGTCGGCGTGACGAGAACGCGTTTCGATCCCGCGCCGGCACGCGCCGAGCCGGCGAACCGAGCGACTTTTCTCCGCTCGCTTCGCGAGTTTCTCTCTCCGCTCGAGTCGATCGAGTACGTCTTCTTCAAGACGCGCGGCGCCGAGTTCACCCCGGATGCGAACCGAGGAGTCCTCCGGATGACCGTGCAGATCATCGGCCGCGAGCCGGGCGACCGTCCGTTTTCACTGAACGGCGCCGCGGCCGCGGAGGCGCTCAAGGTCGGCGAAGCCTGGGTGCTCCGGCGATTCGTACTCAAGAGCTTGAATGTCACGCGGCGAGATTCACCCGTGTTCACGGACGTGGCGACTTCGGCCGGAGTCGCGTCGTTCGGCCCGCGACTGGGAACGGGCGACAACACTAACTTCTATTGGCGGGGCGCGGCCACCGCCGATGTCGACGGCGACGGGTACTACGACATCTTTACGACGACCAGTCGGCGCGCGTGGCTCTACCGCAACCGAGGCGATGGCACCTTCGAAGATGCGACCGGCGGATTCGGCATCGACGCGCCGGCGAACTCGACTGGACCGCTCTTCTTCGACTACGACCGGGACGGCGATCCCGATCTCTTCCTGGGCTACGTCGGCTGGAGGGTCGACGGCGTGCCCCAAGGACAGTCGCTTCGCCTCCTTCGAAACGAGGGCGGAAAGCGATTCGTCGACGTGACCGACGCGGTCGGTCTCGGAAACCAATACCTTGAAGCGTTCAGCGCCTGCGCGTCGGACGTCGACGGAGACGGTTGGCTCGACCTCTACATCTCCGCCTACAACCGACTCGACGCCGAGTACCCGAACTCCTGGTACCGGGCGACGAACGGCAGCCCCAACGCGCTCTTTCACAATCGCGAGGGACGATTCGTCGACATCGCCGCGGAGGCCGGAGTCGCGGGAACGGGATGGAGCTACGCGGCATCCTTCGCCGATTTCGACGAAGACGGTGACGAGGACCTCTACGTCGCGAACGACTACGGTGACAACTCACTCTACCGAAACGAAGGCAGTCTTCGTTTCCGCGACGTCGCCGCCGAGCTCGGCGTCCTCGATACGGGAAACGGGATGGGAGTGACTTGGGGCGACCTCGACAACGACGGGCGCCTCGATCTCTACGTCTCGAACATGTCATCGTCCGCCGGCAACCGCATCCTCTCGCGGCTTCCGCGCTCCGGCGGGCCGGGCTCCGAGCGGTCGGAGGGCTCCAGCTCGCGGCACTCGAGCCGCGGCGTACAGAGCACACTCGCGAAGCTCGCTGCCGGAAACACGATCTTCCGGCAGTCGGGTGCGCGCTTCGAAGCGCTGCCGGCCGAGAAGGGCGGGATCGGCGCGTCGTGGGCCTGGTCTGCGGCCCTGCTCGATATCGACCTCGACGGTCGATTGGACATCTACGTCGCCAACGGATTCATCTCCGGCGACTCGCTCAAGGACACATGAAGCGTCTACTGGCGCCACGTGGTGGCGTCGAGTCTCGCGGATGACGCATCGGCGAATCCCGCGATCACGACCGCGAAGATCGAGGCCGAACGCCCGGGAAGCGATCGCTACAAGCAGGACCATATGTCTCTCATCTTCCAGCGCGGGCTTTCGTTCAGCGGTTTCGAACGGAACAAAGTGTTCTTCGGCGGATCGGACGGCGGGTACGTCGACCTCTCGGACGTGTCCGGCGCCGACACGGATGCCGACGCGCGAGCGGTTCTGGTCGCGGATTTCGATGACGACGGCGATGCGGACCTCTTCGTGAACGCGATCCAGCGCGAGCAGCACCTGCTTTATCGAAACAATCTCGACGGAGTCGCACCGAACCGCTTCGCGAAGTTTCGGCTGCGCGCCGCGCGAGGTCATCCGGACGCGATCGGGGCGATCGTGCGCGTCCATCGAGGGAGCGTCGTCCAGGCGCAAGTGCTCACCTGCGGCTCCGGCTTCGAGTCGCAAAACGCGCTCGAGCTCATCTTCGGGCTCGGGGGCGTCAACAAGGCCCGCGTCACGGTTCGCTGGCCCGGACGCGAAGAAGAGGATTTCGGCGAGATCGAGGCCGGTGGTCGCTACGTCCTCACCGAAGGCGCGGGAAAGCCGTCTCCCTTCGCGGCGAAGACGTTTCGGTTCGTCGACCCGGCTCCGAGAGGCGTCAAGGTACGACTCGGAGACCGTCTCGGTTCGCTCGCCCTCAAGACCGTGACGGGCGAAGACAAGACGCTCGATCTCACGCAGGAGAAGCGAAAGACCCTGCTCAATTTCTGGGCCACGACCTGCGCCTCCTGCGTGGCGGAACTCCCCGAACTGGCGAAACTTCACACCGGCGAGACCTACCGAGTCATCGCGGTGAACCTGGATCCACCGAGTCAAAGAGATGCGATTCTCGAACTTTGGTCGAAGCTCTCCCTCCCGTTCGACACGTTTCTCATCGGCGACAAAGATGCGGATCGCCTCTTCGACGTCGCTCGGATGGGCATTCCGCTCTCGATCGTCGTCGGGGCCGACGGACGCATCGAGCGCATCCTTCAAGGGCGCATTCGCGAGGGCCAGCTGTAAGCGTCCCCGCGGGTTCGCCGCGGCTTCGCGCGGACTCGTGATGTTCGCGGCGTCGATGGCCTTTTCGGCCTGCGAGCCGGCGAAGACGCCGACGGAGCTCGAAGCCGCCGCGATCTCCGATCCGTACCGTCTGCGCAACCTCGGAAAGCTCCACGCCGATCGAGACTCGGGCGAGGGGTACTTCGACGCCGTCGCGTACTTTCGCCGCCTGGTGGAGCTCCAGCCCGACGACCCCGCCGACCGACTGCGTCTCGCGAAAGCGATGCTCTTCGCGGAAGAACCCCAGCGATCCGGCGCCGACGCCGAAGGCGAAGAGAGCGCGCGAGCGCGCGCCGCCGCGAGAACGGACGAGGCGAAGCGCCAGCTCGAGGCGGCCCGGCGACTCTTCGGCGACGAGGTCCCGCCGGACGTGGACTACGTCGAGGGACTCATCGAGCGGCGCCGACAGCGCTACGTCGAAGCCGCGGCGGCATTTCGCCGAGTGACCGAGCAACGGCCGCGACACGGTTTCGCTTGGTTTCAGCGGGGGCGGATGAACGAAGAAGCGGGGAATCTCGAAGAAGCCTTGAATTGCTACTCGCGGCTCGTCGAGATCGACGCGACGCACCGAAGCGGCGTCTACCGTCTCGCCACGCTTCTCACGCGGCTCGAGCGAAAGGACGAAGCGAAGCGTGCGTTCGATCTCTTCGCAAAGATCCCGAAGAGTGAGCACACCGAGAACGAGAAATGCGACCTGACCGCGATCACGCTCCGGCCGTCGGGAGGCGAACGGGACGAACTACCGGGAGCCGAGCTCCGCTGGGCAGACGTCACCGCAAAGCACTTTCCCCACGGAGCACCCGAGGGAGTGAGCCGCGCGTTTCCCCTCTGGCTCGGATCGCCGAAGGACGTCGCATCTCTCGAGGCGGCCCTTCTTCTCATCGGCCCGAGCGTCGCGGACCGCGAATCGGGTGCACGGATTCTCACGCACGACGGAGATCGACTCGCTGTCGCCCCCACGACCGACCAGCTCGCCGGGGCGATCGCCGGCATCAACGACGCGGCGGTGTGCGATCTCGACGGCGACCGGCGCCATGACGTCGTCCTCGTCTCTGAGGCGGGAATCCAAGTCTTTCGCGGCGCGGAGCCGCGAGGATTCGAGCTCGTCGAGGCGCTCGCGATCGAACGAACGCCCGGGACCATCGAACACGTCCGCCCCTACGATGCCGACCACGACGGAGACCTCGACCTCGTCGTCATCGTGCGCCGAGACGGACGCGCGCACGCTTCGATTCTACGGAACAACGGAGTCGACGACGGCGTCTCGTTCACCGAGCTGACCCCGTTCGAAGGTCTCTCGATCGTTTCGGACCCGGAAGTGCGGCGCTTCTCGGTCGACGCGCACGACGTCGATCAGGCGAACGATATCGACTTCGTCTTCGCGGGCGGAGATCCCGGCGTCCAGGCGTTCCTCAACAAGCGAGGTGAGGGCTTCGAGCGCGTAGCTCTCCCCGAGCTCGGCCGCCATGATCGCGTGCTCGTCGAGGACTTCGACGGCGATGGCGCGCCCGACTTCTTCGCGACCGGAGCCGATCCCGGCTGGACGATCGCGATGAACTCGGACCAGTACGGAAATCCTTACCGGCTCAGACTGGACGCTCCCATTTCCGAACGAGCCCCGCGCTCGGGCGCCATTCACGATGCCGTTCTCGGCGATGTCGACAACGACATGGATACGGACGTCGTGCTCGCCACCGATTCGGGAATCGTGATTCTGCGAAATCGCTCGGGAGGAAAGCTCGTCGAGGAGAACGCGGTTCCGATCGCGAGCGCAAACGAATCGATGGCCGCTCGTACCTGCGAAGTCGTCGATCTCGATCTCGATGGTCGACTCGAGATCGTCGCGACCGACTCGGCGAGCCGCCTCGTCGTGCTCGAAAACGAAACGCCCGGACTGTCCGCCGGTTGGACGATCAGCCCCGTCGGCGGACGAGACAACACGGACGCGGTGGGAACGGTGGTCGAGCAGTTTCGCGGCAACCGCTACCAGAGCCGAATGATTCGCCGCGCGGGCGGGCTCCACCTCGGACTCGCTGGCGAGCGGCTCGACGGCGTTGACGGCCTTCGGCTCCGCTGGCCGCAGGGAATCGTGCAGGCGGAGCCCGCGCAGTCCATTCGCCGCGGCACGAAGGGCGAGAAGCAGCCGCTGTTTCGCTTCGACCAGAAAGCCGGGCTCGTCTCGAGCTGCCCGTTCCTCTACGCGCGCGGGCCGAGTGGTTTTCGCTTCCTCACCGACGTGCTCGGCATCGCGCCGCTCGACGAATGGCTCCCGGAGGGCGGCACACCGCACTACGACCCGGAGGAGTTCGTGCGAGTGCCCGGCGACGCCCTTGCCGCGTTCGACGGACACTACGAGTTCGCGCTCACGGAGGAGCTACGCGAGACGGCTTACCTCGATCGATTCGAGCTCATCGTCTGCGACCATCCGGCCGATCGGGAGCTCTATCTCGACGAAAGCACTCGCCAGGGTGTCTACGAACCGCTGCGCCTGATTGTCGTGCGGCAAGAGCACTTGACGCCGCCGACCAGCATCGAGCTCGAGTACGGAAAGGCGACGACAGACGACGTCGCGCGAATCGACGGGCGCTACGCGCACGGATACCCCCGCGCACCGAGTCAGCTCGCGGGTTGGGTCGAGCCGTTCGATGTCGAGCTCGAGACCGATTCGCCGGCTCGGGCTCTTCTTCTCACGGGACGCATCGCGTGGTACGACTCGACCGTCGTGTACGCCCTCTCCCAAAACGGTCGCGAATGGGGCCCCTATCGGCTCGAGCGCATCGAGGAAGACGGCCGGACGACGACGCTGGTCGAGAACCTGGGATTCCCGGCGGGCATGAATCGCACGATCGTAGCGGAGCTTCCCGCGGGATCGGTGGCCGCCGGTACGCGGCTCCGGCTTCGCGGTCACCACCGGTTTTTGTGGGACCGCATCCTCTTCGCGCGAGACATCGAGCGCGTCGAGATCGAGAAGCGAGAGGGGGAGATCGATCTCGCGCGCGCAGGACCCGCGGGGCCATCGAGCATCCGGTTCCAGACCGTCGCGGTTTCCGATGCCCGGCTGTCGTTTCACGGCTTTTCAAGAACGAGCGGAAGCCGAGCGCGCCACGAGCAAACGTACCACTACGCCGACGCGGCTCCGGACGACTCGTTCGCACCCGCGGTGGGCCGCGCCACTCGCTACGGCGACGTCACGCCGCTTCTTCACGAACACGATGACCGGCTCGTCGTCGTTCCGGCGGGCGACAAAGTCGAGATCCGCGTGCCGGCGGTCGACGAGCCGCCGGCGACGATGCGCCGCACGTTTTTCGTTCGAATCACCGGCTGGGCGAAGGAAGGAAGCTTCCACAACCCATCGGGAGGACGAATCCTCCCGCTCCCGCGAAAGGACATGACGCGCTATCCGCCCGGCGCGGAGGTTGCTGACGATCCCGAATACGTCGAGTACCTGAACGCCTACCAGACTCGCTGGATTCGACGCCGCTCACCATGACTCCGGACTGATCGAGCGAGCGCTCTACCGCGGAGCAACGGGGCAACCGAAATCGAGGGGGGAAACTCTTTTTCTCGGAGTGTCGATCGTTATGCGCCGAGCCGTGATCCCTCTACTCATTCTCTTTCCCCTCCAGGACTTCTCCGCCGGCGAGACGCAGTCGACGTCGCGGGACGAGTCCCTCCAGCGAATCGAAGACGCCCTCGCCGAGGACGAGGGCCTCGATCCTAAGACGAAGAAAGCTCTCGAAGATCTAGTGGACGTACTCCGGGCCGACGGCGAGCGAGCAACGGGCCGAGTCTCGGGGGACGAGCCACCCGAGGAGGCTTCGCTCTGGGAGAAGTTCATCGACGCGTTCACGCTCTACGGCGATGCTCGTTTTCGCTACGAGTCGAGTTTCGAGCTCGACGACAAGGCGGACCGCCACCGCGCAAGGCTTCGTTTGCGTCTCGGGGCCACCTATCGGCTTCTCGACGAAGTCGCCATCGGCGCGAGACTCGTCACCGGAGATCGAGAGGATCCCAATTCTCCGCATGTCACTCTCGGAGACGGCCTCAAGAACCTCGAAATCAGCCTCGACCGGGCGTTCATCAACTACCGGCCGTCTCGACTCGAAGGTGCATACCTAACCGGGGGCAAGTTCGGACACCCGTTCTACGCGAACCCCGTCTACGGCGAGCTGGTGTGGGATGCCGACGTTCAGCCCGAGGGAATCGTCGCGGGATACTCACTCCCGGAGCTCGGTCCGATGGCAAGCCTCCGCTTCACCGCCGGCGGGTACATCCTCGAGGAACGATCCTCGGTGTCCGATTCGTTCCTGCCGGTCGTCCAAGCGGCCGGGCGGTTCGAGGTCTCAGGCGACGTCAGCGCCACTGCGGCCGTCGGATACTACTGGTACACAAACGTCGACACTTCGCTCCTCGTCGAGGACAACGCCGGCAACGGAGTGGTGGATACGGACGGCGACGGATCTCCGGACGAGTACGATTCGGAGTTCGGGATCCTGAATCCCATCCTCGCCTTCACCTACAGCGGCTGGGACTTGCCCGTGACGCTCTCCGCGGAGTACGTCCTCAACACGGAAACCGGGGCCGAGGACAACGAAGGTTGGGCGGCCGGCATGGCCGTGGGAAGCACGAGAGCGAAAGGGGACTGGCGGTTCTACTACCAGTTTCAGGTGATCGAACAGGATGCCGTCTTCTCCGCGTTCGCGCAGGACGACTTCTTGTTTGCGACCAACCACCGGAGTCACCTCTTCGGCATCAACTACCAATTCGTGGACGAAATCGGGATCCACGTGTGGGGCCTGGTCTCGCAGCGCGACGAGACGTTCTCGAGCGCGACCGCCGACAGCGACAAGGGGCAGTGGCGAGTGCGCGCGGACTTGAACATCCGCCTGTAACGCGGCGAGCGGCTGCCGGTGGGTGTGCGCGCGAATCGAGCGGATCGACGCGACGCGCCATGGCGTCGCTCATCGTCAATCGACGCACGCTACCCAAAGCTCGATCCGTGTAGCTCGAGACGATCTACGAGCGGACAGGTACGGCTGCAGATCCTCGCCGCGCCGACGGCGGCTCACCTGTTCTTCGACGTCGGGCCTAGCCCGGACTTCTCACCGGATTCTACTGCGCCACCACAAGACGCGAATCGAGCATCGGATGCGTCGCCACCCCGATCCTCACTGTGCCGGAAGCACACCTCCGGTCGGTGCGGCGCCACCGCCTTGTCAATTCAAGCCTTGTGGCGACTCGCCGCTTCGCTCACCGAATCCGGTGAGAAGAGCGGACTAGAGACTGCGCCCAGGCAACGAATTTCGGCTCGAACTTCTCGAGCGGCTCCACATGCTTCTCGAACTCGGCAACCCCTCCCTTCCCGGTCGAAACGAGCTCTTCGAGGTACGCATGGAACGGCCGACGATAGCGCTCATTTTGCTCGTCCTCGAGAAACCGAAAGAGCGCCCAACTCTGCGATCGCCGCGCGACCGAGTCTTCCGCGCGGCCCGGTTCGACGAGCCGGTCGAGCGGGATCAACTTGTCGCGACGCGCCTGAAGTCGCACGAAGCTCGCGAGTCGCGAGAGCTTCGTCTCGTGGCACTCCCCGAGAGTGATCTCCTTCGTTCGCGAATGGACGGAGTTCCCGACGTAGTACGCAATCGCCTCCTGGACCCACCGACCGCTGCGTGCGGAGTAGAGGCTCGCCGCGAGCCCGTGAGTCACTTCATGCGCGACAGTCTGGTAGAGGTAGTCCTTCGTGAGGCCCTTCCGATACGTGCACGCCGCGCCGGCGTAGGGATTGTAGTGAGGAAGGAGGTGCTTTCCGTACTCGAGCTTCATGCCGAGTGTGCCGAGAAAAGCCGCGTATTCCTCCTTCGTGTCGAAGAAGTAGATCTTCATCCGCCCGGGCATCACGAGACCAGCATCCCAAAAGCGACCGGCGAACTTGTCGTACACTTTCTCCGCCAGATCGAGGAGCTCGCGCGAGAGTTTTTCGTTGCTCGTCGTGAAGAGGACAAAGTGCGGCGACTCGATCCTCTCGTCGTAATCGAAACGAGCCTCGAGCTTTCGCTTGGCCTGTTTTTCCTGAAGCGCCGACTCGCGAGCGCGGTGCCGGATCCACTTGTAGAGGTCTCGATCGAGGTCGGCGAGATCCGAGTATCCGTAGACGCTCGCAAGCGATTCGCGTACGGGCCGCTCGACTTCCTTCTCTGTGGACACGACGACCTTCCGGCCGCGCCCGACGGACTTTTTTAGTCGCGCGAGTCGGTTCTCGAATCTCCGGCGGACTTCCCCGCCGAATTCGTAAAAGCGCGCGAGGCCGCCGCGAGCCCGAATCAGAAACTCGAGCGCCATGCGGGATTGAAGGTAGAACTGGTCGGTCGGCATGCCGGTCTCGGCGAGAGAATGGATCGCGACGAGCCGATCCATCGGCAGGAAGGATTGCTTCCGAACCGAGCGCCGGGCAGCGGCATAGGAACGCGCCTTCGCGCGGAGATAGCCTCCGCTCGCGAGACCCTCCTGAATCCAGATCGGCATCGACGGCAGGTAGGCGTGCACGACGAGATGGACGATTTCGTGCTCGAGCGCGCCGAGAATCGCGACTTCGTACGAGCATATCTCAGTGGTCGAGGTGCACTGAGCGACGGCGAAACGCGAGCTCGCATCACCGTTGGCGAGAAACTCCTCACGATCGCGATAGACGCGCACGTGAAACTTTTTGAGCCGCGGCCGCTTCCAATCACGAGGCGCGATCCGCTCGGTGATGCGAGCCAGATGCTCTTCGGCGGACTCAGCAACGCGAGCGGCGAGCTCGTCGTTTCGGTGATGAACTCGAAAGTGTTTCGACCGGTGGATGCGCAGTGCCGGCGATTCCTCGGCACGCTCGTCCGTCCGAGCGGGTGCTCGAGCGACGAACACGATCGCGACGGCGATGCTCGTGAGAACTGCGCGGCGGACGAGATTCATGCCTCCAGCATCGAGGGCACGTGTCACTGTCCGGTCATCGACTCTCGCCACGCGTCGAGAAAGAACCGCACCACCATGACGTACCAGGACGCCACTCAACGAGTGCTCGATAGCGATTTAGACTCTGCCCCCGAGTCCGATCGAAACCCTCTTCGACTAGGTCGATGCGAACTCGGCCGCCGCGGTATCTAGCGGCGAGATCGTCGCGATCGATCGTGCGCGCAGCACCGCAACCGCTGCCGGCGCGTATCCGCTACGAGTCGCGTCGGCCTCACGAGTCGAGGCGCGCGTCGCCAACAAGCAGCGCCTCGTCGTAAAACATGAGTTCCCTCCGCAAGGCGATCTTGCGGGACCGCCTTAGTGGCATACTCGCACTCTAACGAGACCTGGATCGAGAAAACCCGCTCCACCCCGCAGTTGGACTCGTGGTAGTTTGGGACATTCTACGGAATGGACGCGTCGATCGTAGCCGTACGGCGAGTGAGGGATCGATAGACGCTGGCCCTAACCTAGAGCTTTCGACCAGGCCTCCCGCATCGACGGGGTCGGACGAGAGGTCTGGGCGATCACCGACGCCTAGTGTCTCCACCCCGCATCGGTTATCGGAGCATGCGTTACGTGTCTCACCATCGGCGGGCGTCTCTCGCCGCCGGAACGATCCTCTTCATCTCGCTCGGTGCCTGTTCGCGGACGGACTACCGCACCGACGCAGATCGCGAGGCGTACGAAGTCATCGCCGAACGGAACGATGACCCGCGCTGGGCCATCCGCGATTACAGCATCGAGATCGACCCGCGGAGTCGTTTCTTCGATCCGTACGACCTCGACCATCCGCCGATGCCCCCCGACGATCCGGCGTCGGGGCGGTACATGCAAATCGCGCACGGAATCGACGGTTGGCCGCACTGGGAGAAGAACGGGATCCGCGACGCGATCGAGAACCCGAGCTGGCGAGACTCGATCGCCGATTACGCTGAGGTCGGCGAAGACGGCGCGATCACACTCGACGTCGAGACGGCGCTCAAGCTCGCCTACCTCCACTCGCCGTTCCATCAACGTCAACTCGAGACGCTCTACGTCTCCGCGCTCGACGTCACGCGCGAGCGTTACCGTCTCGATACTCAGTTCTTCGGCGGTTACGACGCCGAGTACACGAACACGAAAGACGACGACATTCTCGCTACCGGAGAGAAGGGCCCGACGGTCGAAGCGGCAAAGCTGTTCGCGGCGGGCGGAGAGCTGCTCGTCGGAATCGCGAACTCGTTCGTGTTCGATCTCAGCGGTGGCGCGGCGGATTTCTCCGCGACGATCGCGAATTTCACGTTCATTCAGCCCCTTCTCCGCGGCGCGGGCAAGGATATCGCGCTCGAGCAACTGACCCGGACCGAACGACAACTCCTCGGAAACCTGCGCTCGTATAGTCAGTTCCGCCAGGGGTTTTACACGCAGGTCGTCATCGGCGAGCTAGGCGTCGCCGGCCCGCAGCGATTCGGGCCCGGCGTCGGCGTCGAATTCTCTCGGGGCGACGAGGGGGTCGGCGGCTACTTGGGCCTCGTTCAGCAACTCCAGCGTGTTCGCAACACCGAAGACAATCTCGACCTTCAACTGCGCACGCTCGAGCAGCTCGAAGCGAATCTCGAAGCCGGACTGATCGACCTCGTTCAAGTCGATCAGTTCAGGCAGAACATCGAGCGCGAGCGAGTGAGTCTCCTCGCCGATCGCAATCGACTTGAACAGTCGCTCGATGGGTACAAGACGGGGACGCTCGGACTGCCGCCCGATCTGCCGATCCACCTCGACGACGAACCGGTGCGGTCGTTTCAGTTTGTCGCCCGCGAGGCGTCGGCGATTCAGGACTCGATCGCAAAACTGCAGGCTCGAATCGGCGGATTGCCCGGCGATCCGGCGCTCGAAGCCATCACCCCGATACTCGATGACTTGACGGCACTCCTCGATCCAGCACGGGCCCACGTCGATCGAGTCCGCGCGGACATGGACGCGATGGATGAAGCCGTTCCCTCGCGCGAGCACGCGATGGACGAGGAAGCGCGTGAAGCCTTCGAGATCGAGCGAACCGAGCTCCGTGAACGACTCGAAGGCGTCGTGGCAAAGCTCGAAGAAACCGCGAGCGCGATCACAAACTTCGCGCCGCAGCTCTCAGTCGGCACGAGGGAACTCACGATTCGCAGCGTTGTCGTTCGACTCGGCGAGCTTCTTCGCGTGGTTCAGGCGTCGGTTCTCGTCCAGGCCCGCGCGCGCCTCGAAGCGATTTCGGTCGATCCCGTCGAGCTCGAGTCGCAGGAAGCGTTTGAGATCGCGCTCGAACACCGTCTCGACTTCATGAACGCGCGCTCGGCGCTCGTCGACAGTTGGCGCGGAATTCAGCTGAGCGCCGACGCGCTGCAGTCTCGCCTCAATATGATCGCGAGCGGCGAGCTCAGGACCTCGGACGACAGCGCCGTCGATTTTCGCTCCCCGGACCATACCGTACGCCTCGGCGTCGAGTTCGACACTCCGTTCCGCCGTTTGCTCGAGCGAAACGCGTACCGCGAATCACTGATCAGCTACCAACAGAGCCGCCGCGCGTTCATCCAATCGCGCGACGCGCTGCATCTCCGTCTCCGGGCGCTGCTCCGCGACATCGAGGAACTGCGCTCCAGTCTCGAGATTCAGCGCCGCGCCGTTGCGATAGCGATTCGCCGCGTCGATCTGACGCGCGCCGAGCTCTACGCGCCAGTGCGACCGCCACAGCCGGGACAACGACCGGCGCAGTTCGGGCCTACTGCGGCGATCAATCTGCTGTCCGCGCTCTCGTCGCTCCGCGACACGCAGAACAACTTTCTCTCCGTCTGGTTGAGCTACTATGCAGCTCGCGTCCGCCTCTACCGCGAGCTCGGAATCATGCAGCTCGACGGCGAAGGCCGTTGGATCGAGACGGAGATCCCGCCCGCCCGACCCACCGGCGGGGCCGGCGCCCGAGTGAGATTAGCCGCCGAGTTGCCCCCACCGATTCCCTCCGCGTGGCTGGACGAGACGGACGGACGCTCGACGAACACCGGACCGACGCGGCGAGCGAGAGAATGAGCAATCCCGAGAGTTCGAAAGCGTCTCGCAATTCCGCGGATTTCAAGACTCCGTCGCGAATCCACGCGGACGGAAACAACCGCGGGAGCGGAAACGCGACGCCCGGAAGCCGCTGGGTGGTTAGAGCCGCCATCGCAGTAGTGCTCGTTAGCGTGGCCGCGGGAGCCGTCGTACTCGTCGAGCGTGCGTTCAGGTCCGACGAGACCGCCGCGGCGATGACCCACACGATCGCACGCGGAAATCTCATCGTCTCCGTCACGGAACGCGGCACGCTCGAGAGCTCGAACAACACCGAGATCAAGTGCAAAGTCCGTGGGTTCAGCACCGTGACATGGGTCGTCGACAGCGGCTCGATCGTCGCCCCTGGCGACGAACTCGTCCGCCTCGACACGCGTGTCATCGAAGAGACGGTCAGCTTAACGAAGACGAACGTCGATCTCGCGCGGGCGAAGCTCGAGCGTTCAAAGGCGAACTACGCGCGAGCGAAGATCGCGATCGACGCCTACCTGAAGGGGCAGTTTCGCTCGGAGTTGAAAACGCTCGAAAAGGACCGGGTGATCGCCGAGTCGAACCTGCTCACTGCGGGCAAAATGCTCCGGCAATCCCAGTCCCTCTTTCGGCGCGGCTACGTCACCGATCTCGAGGTCAAAGGGCACACGTTCACGGTCAAGCAGGCGGAACTCGAGCTCAAGGTCAAGGAGACGCAGATCGACGTCCTCGAGCGGTTCACGAAAAAGATGCAACTCGAAGGACTCGAGGGAACTCTGCGTGCCGCCAAGTCGAAAATGGCCGCGGACACCGCCGAATTGGCGATGACGACCAAGCAGCGAAGCCGAGCGCTCGAAGAGCTCGATGCCTGTGTCGTGAAAGCTGAGCGCGGTGGGCTCGTCATCTATCCGTCGGCCGCGGAATGGAAAGATACGCCGGACGTCACCGAGGGCGCGACGGTTCGGAAGGACCAAGTGCTACTCCTCATGCCGGACCTCTCGAAGATGCAGGTCAAGATCGGAGTTCACGAGTCCATCGTCGACCGCGTCAAAGAAGGACTGCCGGTTCGGATCACGCTGCCAGACCGGACTCTCGACGCGAAAGTAACGACGGTGTCCACGGTCGCGAGTGCAGCGGGATGGTGGACGGGTAATGTCGTCAAGTACGACGTCATCATCGAGCTCCCTGCAGTCGCCGGCTTGAAGCCGGGAATGAGCGCCGAAGTGGAAGTCGTGATCGCGCGCTACGACGACGTGATCGCGGTTCCGGTCGCCGCCGTCGTCGCAACGGAAGACGGCGACTTCGTCTGGGTGAAGACGACAACCGGGCCGGAGCGGCGCCGACTGCAGCTCGGGGATACGAACGACCGGTTCATCGTCGTCGAGGGAGGACTCGCGCTCGGGGACGATGTGTTCCTCAATCCGCTCGCCTTCATCGCCGAAGCGCAGCACGACGCGTTGAGATCGAAGCGCGAGCGTTCCCGCGGTACCGAGAACAAACTCGGCGCCGCGAATGTATCGGAGCCCCCGCCCGGTGACTGAGGTGACGAACGAGCGAGCAGACGCCCGAAAGCCGTCCCGCGAGGAGCGATCGACGGGTCGCCGTTGGTGGATTGTCGCCGTTCTCGCTCTCGGCGGCGTCGCTGGGGTCATCGTCGCGCTTTCGGGCCGCTCGGACGCGCCGCCGACCATCGATCCCCGCACGGCTCTCACTCACCCGATCACTCGCGGCGACCTTCTCGTCACGATCACGGAACAGGGCACTCTCGAGAGCTCCGACAATACGGAGATCAAGTGCAAGGTGCGCGGACAGAACACGGTCACCTGGGTGATCGAAAGCGGATCGATCGTCGAGCCGGGCGACGAGCTCGTTCGACTCGATACGCTCTTTATCGAAGAGCAGATCAACGAACGTTCGAAATACGCGCACTGGTCGAGATCGGGCGCCGAGCACTGGAAAGCGAATGTCGCCCGCGCCGAGCTCGCGATTCCGGAGTACCTCGAAGGTCGCTACGTCACACAGATGATGACGCTCGAAAAAGACCTGGCGATCGCGAAGTCCAATCTGACGACCGCGCGCAACATGCTCGATCACGCCCGGATGATGCACGAGCGCGGCTACCGGAGCGCGATCGATGTCGAGGAGAGAGAGTTCGCCGTCAAGCAAGCGGAGCTCGACGTTTCGGTTAAGGAGACCGAGATTTCCGTCCTTCGGGACTACACGAAAGCTATGGAGCTCGAAACGCTGCGCGGCAACTTGAACTCCGCGCGGGCAGAGTTCTCCGCGAGCGACGAGCGAGCCGAAGCGGACGCCGCACGCCGGGACCGCGCGCTCGAGGAACTCAAGCACTGCGTCGTCCGGGCGAAGCGGGGAGGGATGGTGATCTATCCCTCCGCTGCCGCCTGGGAGCGGACGCCCGACATCGAGGAAGGAGCGACCGTGCACAAAGATCAGGTGCTCCTTCTCATGCCCGATCTGTCGAAGATGCAGGTTCGACTCGGCGTCCACGAGTCGATCGTCGATCGCGTGAGACCGGGTTTGCGCGCGAGGGTGGCTCTCCCGGATCGAATTCTCGATGCGGAGGTCTCCACCGTGTCGTCGATCGCACGCCCGGCGGGTTGGTGGACCGGAAACGCGGTCAAGTACGACACGATCGTGCAGCTCCCTTCGATCGACGGACTGAAGCCGGGAATGAGCGCCGAAGTCGAGATCGTCCTCGCGACTTACGACGACGTGCTCACGATTCCGGTCGCCGCGGTGCTCGAAACTGCGGACGGCGAATTCTGTTGGGTTCGGTCCGACGAGATCACGGAGAAACGGCCGCTCCGGCTCGGCGACACCAACGACATGTTCGTCGTCGTCGAGGGCGGCCTCGCGGAAGGCGAAGAAGTCGTGCTCAACCCGCTCGCATTCGTTCCGGAAGCGCAGGCGGCCGCGCTCGAGCCGCTTGGGGATGAGTCTCCCGACGACTCGTCCGAGCTCGCGCCCACCGATGCGAAGTCCGGCCGTGCTGCTTCCGCCCGCTCGGACCGACCGGACCGCGCGCCGTGAGAATCGCGTTTCTGAAGATCGTCCGCACGGGACTGAAGAGCCTGATGCTTCAGAAGCTGCGCGCCGGTCTCGCGGCGCTCGGCATCTTCGTGGGAACGACGACGGTGATCTGGCTCGTCGCGATGGGCGAAGGTGTGAGCTACCAGGCCGAGCAACAGATCCTCGAGCTCGGAGCCACGAGCGTGATCGTGCGCACCAAGGAGCCGACGGAGCCGGGAGACGCACAGAACGCGACGACGAGGATCAAGAGATACGGACTCTTGCGTGCCGATTACGATCGCCTCGTTTCGAATATTCCGAGCATCGAACGCGCCGTGCCGATGCGCGAGGTGAGATTCGAGCTCCGCTTCAGCAATCGAACCGTCGACGCCAAGCTCGTCGGATGCCTCGAGGAGTACCTTCAACTCAATCGCCTCGAGATCGCACGCGGCCGGTGGCTCACTCCACGCGACCGAGGCGAAAAGGTCGTCGTGCTGGGACACGACACGGCGAAGCGTCTCTTTCCGTACGAGAACCCGGTCGGACGTGCCATCTGGGTCGGAAGCGAGTTTTATGTCGTCGTCGGTCAGACGAAGGCGCGCATGGCGTCTGCGGCGATCGGCGGAAGCCTCGACTCGCGCGACTACAATCTCGACGCCTACATTCCCCTCAAGACACTCGAGCGCTGGATTGGCGACCGAGTCATCCGCCGCGTTCCGGGCGGCGGTGTGCAGGGCGAGATCGTAGAGCTGAGTCAGATCACCGTGAGCGTCGATCAGTTCGATCGAGTCGACGAAACCGCCGCGATCATCGAGAATCTGCTCGAGCGCTACCACGACCAGGAAGACTGGGCGGTGGTCGTTCCGAAGGAACTCCTCAGCCAGGCGAAGCGAACGCGGGCGATGTTCAACGTACTCCTCGTCGTCATCGCATCCATATCGCTCCTCGTCGGTGGAATCGGAATCATGAACATCATGCTCGCTACGGTCACCGAACGGACGCGAGAGATTGGCGTTCGCCGCGCACTCGGCGCGCGAAAGCGCGACATCGTCGAGCAGTTCCTCACGGAAACGCTCGTGCTCACGGCGAGCGGCGGAGTCCTGGGCGTTCTCTTCGGTCTCCTCTGCGGACCGCTGTTCCGCGCGCTCCGCGCGGGAGTCACGGCGATCTGGGGTGATCTCCTGCCGCCGATCGTGTACACCCTCGAGCCGCGCATCGCACCGTGGTCGGTCGTCCTCTCCGTGTTGATCTCACTCGGCGTCGGCCTAATCTTCGGCGTGTACCCGGCGCGGAAAGCCGCGGATCTGAATCCGATCGAGGCGCTTCGTCACGAGTGATCCATTTCTCATTTCGGCGATCAACGCCCGCGACTCAATGCGAATGCAGATCGTGTCACTTTCCGTGGACTCGACTGCGCGGGCATGGCAGGCTGGAATGAACCTGGATTGAGAATCGGCGATGACCAAACGGAAGGACCGCTCTCGCTCGAGAATCCGTCGCCTACCGAGTGGCGACGTTCTTCTCGCGACATGCGCTAGTGCGGCCTGGTGCCTTTCGCTTTCGGGTCTCGCGCTCGCACAAGAGGACCCCTGTCCCGACGCGAGAGCCCTCGCTTATTTTTCTCTCGACGCAGCCCCCTCCGCTTCAAGCTTGCGCGAAGGGATCCCGCCCCTAGCCGGGGACGATGTGCCGACGCGAGTCATCTCGACGTCGGAATCGATCGATCTATACGGAAAGCTCTCGCTCGATCTGTCGGGAGTCGTCGGGTGGAACACGTCCTTCGACGTTCGCGGCGCCGAAATCCTCGGCCTAACCCACGACGGCACGCTCGCCGCTGAGGCCTCCGCGGATCCGCCAGGACTTCGGCACGAAGGCTTCGCCCAGATCCGGGAGTTCGGCGAGCGGGACGGCTTCGAGCAAGGGATCACTAGCGTCGTCGTTCTGTCGTTTTCGCACCCCGTCACCCTCCCGCCGGAAGGTACGTTTTCCGTTCTCCACATGACGCTCTTCGGAAAGCTAGGCTCTTCCGCGCGGATTCTGTTCATCGAGGACGTGTTCGAGAGACGATTCCGTGCCCCTGACGGTCGCGCTGGCGCCGCCCCTTGGGGCGGCACAACGGTATCACGCGCAGACGGATCGATCGTTTCGGTTTGTCCCCTCTCCCTCGCGGTCGAGTTTGAGAATCGCCCCGTGTTCCTTCGTTGTGATCCGAATCTAGACGGCCGACTTCATGTCGCCGACGCCGTGTTCGTCTTGAACGACCTGTTCGGACAGCTCGACGCGCCGTGCGACGCCGCAACAGATTGCAATGGAGACGGGAGGCGCGACATCTCGGATGCGGTCTTCGCTCTCGTCCACTTGTTCGCCGAGGGACCTCCACCGCCGACCCCCTATCCCGAATGCGCCGCCAGTCGCTCTCCCTTCGCTTGCCCTAGGCGGTCTACGGCGTGCCCGGAGTAGCGCCGGTCTCGGCCGCAGTTTTCGAACTCCGAGCTCCTCTAGATTGAGCGGCCTCTGCGGCGGAAGAGCGTTCTCGAGAGCATGTTCGCCGGGCGCAACTCGATCTAAACCTCGGCGACGATCATGTTCGAAACCATACGCCCGATCGTGGTTCCGTCTTCGCTCAGCTCTCTCGTTGCAGTGACGAGCGCCGACCGAAAGCGCGCCTGCTGATCGTCTGAAAGCGCGTGGATCTGGGGGCCGATCGGTGTTGCGCAGGCCACTTCGATCGTATGCTCCGGTCCGCCGGGAACGACGAGATCCTGAGTCTGCGACCGAGCCTCGACGCGTGCGAATCCAGCCGACTCGAAATGAGAACGGAGCTCAGGCGCGGGCATGTGGTCGAAAGGAATGCGCATCGCCTCAGCGATCTCTGGTTCGTCGATCGATTCGAGCGCCCGACAAATCGCGCCAAAGAATTCGCATTCCTCCACCGGCCTCCATGTCGTCACGATCGCCTCCCCCCCCTCACTCAGGACTCGCCGGATCTCCCGCGCCGCCGCCCCGCGATCGGGAAAGAACTGAAAGCCCTGCTGGCACACGACGGCATCGACCGCATCGTCCGGAAGATCGAGCGGATGCGCCGGAGACTCGACGAAGTGCACCGGGGCGGTCGCGGTAGCACAGCGCTGCTTCGCGATCGACAGCATTTCGGCGTTGATGTCCGCTGCGATCACCCTCCC
The DNA here is from genome assembly GCA_965223845.1 of Planctomycetota bacterium. Classification (GTDB taxonomy): domain Bacteria; phylum Planctomycetota; class UBA8108; order UBA8108; family SXIK01; genus CBDCXR01. The sequence continues at coordinate 4,412,730 of CBDCXR010000004.1, forward strand.
CTCCGCGCCAACTCGATCGGCGAGAAGGCGGGCGACCACACCCGTTCCGGTCGCGAGATCGAGAACGACTCGACCGTTCCACTCCCCGTGTTCTTCGATCAGTCGCTCGGCCCACGGGCGAAAGAGGACCGGCACGAGAACGTCGTCGTAGGCGGAAGCCACCGTTGCACGGCCAAAATCGAACTCTGGTGAATCGATCATCTCTCCCTCGCTCATCCGTCCGTGCGCCGTCGAGCCGTCCCGTGCCCGAATCCGCATGCTACTCGTCTAACTGCGAAATCCGGCGAAACGGGACGGATATTCTCTCAGAATCGATCATTCTCGGATCCGCATCGTCGACGGTTTGGAGAGCTGACTCGAGCTCTATCCTCCGGCATCATGGATCTCCGCCCTGATCGGGGCCGACCTCTTCATCGAAACAGCGGGAGAAAGCCGATGCGAATCCATAGTCTTACGCTCGCCCTCGCGGTGATGCTCACGAACGCACCTCGAGCGCAGGACGGGGACGCGCTCCGCAACGCTATCGCGAGCGATTACGAGAGCCACCTCTCCGCGCTCTTCGATCACTTTCACCGCAACCCCGAGCTCTCGCTCGTCGAGCACAAGACCGCGGCCCGCCTCGCCAAGGAGCTGAGAGCGGCAGGATACGAAGTCACCGAGGGCGTCGGCGGAACGGGGGTCGTCGCTCTCCTGAAGAACGGCGCCGGTCCCCTCGTCATGATGCGCGCGGACATGGACGGACTTCCCGTGGAAGAGAAGTCGGGACTCCCGAATGCGTCGAAGGCGGCGCAGAAGAGTCCCATCACCGGCAACGTGGTTCCCGTCATGCACGCCTGCGGCCACGACGTTCACATGACGGCGCTCGTCGGAACGGCTCGGCGAATGGCCGCACTCCGCGGCGAGTGGTCTGGAACCCTGATGCTCATCGGCCAACCGGCCGAGGAGCGCGTCCTCGGGGCGAAGGCGATGAAAGAGGACGGCCTCTGGCGGCGATTCGGGACGCCGAACTACGCCCTCGCGTTTCACGTTTCGGCGCGGCGCGAAGCGGGAAAGCTCTTCGTCTCCGAGAGCGCGGCGTACGCCGGGTCAGACAGCGTCGACATTACGATTCACGGCGTCGGCGCGCACGGCGCGTCACCCCACCGAGGTAAGGATCCAATCGTACTCGGCGCTCAAATCGTACTCGCCCTCCAGACGCTCGTCGCTCGCGAGCTGCCGCCGCGAGATCCCGGGGTCGTTACCGTCGGATCGTTCCACGCCGGCACGAAGCACAATATCATCTCCGATCGAGCCAAGCTTCAGCTCACGGTGCGAAACACGAGCAAAGAGACGCGCACGCTCCTCCTCAACGGAATCCGCCGCATCGCAGAGAACATGGGCCGCGTCGCCGGCCTCCCCGACGACAAGCTCCCCGAGGTCAAGCTGAAGGAGTCGACTCCTCCGACGGTGAACGACACTGAGCTTGCGCGACGCCTGAAGCGCGTGTGGATCGACAAGATGGGACCGGACGCCCTGCTCGATCAGAGCGGGAAAGGAATGGGCGCGGAGGATTTCTCCTACTTCACGACGGAACCGCCCGTTCCGAGCGTCTACTTTCAGGTCGGGGGAACGCCGAAGGCGGACATGGAACGCGAGAAGAACGGCGGTCCGCCCGTCGCATCGCACCACTCGCCGCTCTTCAAGGTCGCGCCGGAGCCGTCGGTGACGCGTGGAGTCGAAGCGACGGTGTGGGCGCTCCTCGAGCTGCTCGGGCGGCACGAGTAACCCGGATCGCACGATGCTGACGATCGATGGCTCGTACGGCGAAGGCGGGGGGCAGATTCTCCGCTCCTCGCTCGCGCTCTCCATGCTGACTCGGACGCCGATCCGGATCGAGAACATCCGGGCCAATCGCCGGAAGCCCGGGCTCAAGCGACAGCACCTCGCGGCCGTGCGAGCGGCGGCGGCCGTCTCGGCGGCGGAAGTCGTCGGCGACGAGATCGAGTCGCGCGAGCTCACGTTTTCGCCGGCTGAGATTCGCGGCGGAGACTACACGTTCCGCATCGGGACCGCCGGCAGCACGACGCTCGTTCTCCAGACCGTTCTCCCGGCACTCGTCCTCGCCGATCGGCCGAGCCGCATCGTTCTCGAAGGCGGGACGCACAATCCGATGGCGCCGCCGTTCGACTTTCTCGCGAAGGCGTTCCTTCCTCTACTTCGCCGGATGGGACCGAGAGTCGACGTCGAGCTCGAACGCCCCGGCTTCTTTCCGGCGGGGGGCGGACGGTTCACCGCGCGTATCGAGCCCGTCGACAAGCTCGAAGCGATCGACCTCCACACTCGCGGCAAAACGATCCGCCGGGCGGCTCGGGCCGTCGTCGCGAACCTCCCGCGGCAGATCGCCGAGCGCGAGCTTCGCGCCATTCAGAAGAAGCTGAGCTGGCGTTCGCAAGAACTCCACGTCGAAGAGACGACGGCGGATTCTCCCGGAAACATCGTCCTCCTCGAAGTCGAAAGCGAAGAGGTGTGCGAAGTATTCACGAGTATCGGCGAGGTGCGCCGGTCCGCGGAGAGCGTCGCGAACGCCGCCGCTCGGGACTGCCGGCGGTATCTCGAGCGCGAAGAACCCGTCGGCGAATACCTCACCGATCAGCTCATTCTTCCCCTCGCGCTCGCTCGCACCGGCTCGTTCCTCTCGACGGGGCTCTCGTCCCATGCGACGACGCACATCGATCTCGTGCGGCGGTTTCTCGATGTTCGCGTGGAGACGGAGCGACGCGGCGACGGCGTTCTCGTCGAAATGTCCTGACGAGCACGCCGTCGTCACCTCGACGCCCGGGAGACAATCAGTTCGCAGTGCCCGTGTCGGCGTTCGTATCCGCACCGCGCTGGAGTGAGACGCGCGCGCGAACGCCTTGCTCTTCGAACGTGATGCCGAAATCGCCCGAGCGATACGCGCGAAGCGGCCAGGGCACGTCACCGGCACTCTTCGGTTCACCCGGATGTCCGTACGCGGTCGACTCCATCGTTCCGTACTTCGCGTTCCACTGATACCGCCCACCGCCGGGGCAGACCAGTCGAACGCCCCAGAGTCGTTCGTGGAGAGCGACAGGATCTTCGTTCGGATAGAGCCGCTTCCACTCGTTCAAAATCGGCAGACTGGACCACGAGCGCATGCGGAGAACGTTTTGATACTCGTTTCGCGACAAGGCCTCGACCATGCGTGCGGCTCCCTGCGAAGCGCGGAGCGCGAGGCTCTCGCCGAGCCACGGCTCGGCGGGAGTCGTCGGTTCACGGTCACTCGCCTTCGGTGCGTCTCTTCCGTCCGGGCTCGATTCGGGCTTCGCGTCTCGACGGATCGCGCGATGAAGTAGGCTTTCATTCAGCGTCAAGGTGATCGCTCGCGGCGAAACCGCGTAGAAGATCGCGAAGTCCTCTCCGAGGAATCCCGGCTCCTCGGTGGGACTCACCTTGACGTATTTCACGCCATCGAGCTCGAGATTCTCCCACCGAGTCATCCCCGGGGCCGACTGCTCCACGAACGCGCGCAGCGATGACAAGAACACGGCCGCGGTGAGGGAGTTCGAAACCTCCACGCGGAGCGCGAGAGGGAGTCGGGCGAGATTTCCTTCGAGGAAGCGCTCCGGATTCTCGGCTGCGGATACCTCCGCCCAAAACGGGTCGACGTCGGCGTAGAACGCGACTGACTTTCCGAGCCAGCCGAGAGGATTCGCGCGGTCGAGTCCGGGTGCCATGTTCGCGGCGAAACTTCCAAATTGTCGCACGGGCGCGGAGTTCCGGTCGACCGCCAGAACCGCGTGGAACAGAGTCCCCGGGTGCGGGTCGCCGGCGTCAGGGGCGAATCGCATCCCGCGCGCGATCTCGACGAGCTGACGGTAGTCGCTTCCCGCGATCAGCGGGAGGACGGTGAGGTCCGCCGCCAAGCGATCCCGCTGCATGGTGAGTCGAATCGCGATCGGGTCGAAGTACCGCCGCCAATTGCGCTGGTACCCATCGCGCCACCGTCCGTAAGCGTCGGCCTCGGCGCGCGTCACCTCGTGAAACTCGAGCTCCGCGATCGGCGTCAGAAACTCGACGCTTCCGTACTCTTCCGATCGAACGCCGCTGGGCGTCAACTCGTACGCCGTCGCCCCGGGAACGTGATACGACGCGAGGATCGGCCCGGTCTCGACGCTGCGCCGCGCAATCGGATTGATTTGGCTAGCCTGGAGCTCGCCGAGCATCGCCGCCGCACGCGTTCGGCGCGAGTCGGCGATTCGCCAACGAGGGCCGCACCAGCGACGGATCGTCGCGTCGCTCAGCATGAGAAACGCCGATTCGTCAGCAGCGCCGAGCTGGTAGCGATCGCGGAAATACTTGTACTCGTCGAGCCTCGCGAGCGCCGGCGTCTTATCGTTCGTCGCGGCGACGATGCGTCCCATTTGGAAAAGCGAGTTTGTGACGACGACGACGTCTCCGATCGAAAACACGTACGATGAGAGCCTGCGATCGTCGGTCACCACCGCGCGGTAGTGGACGCCGGCGACGTCGCCGGTCAGCGCTTTCGCGCCGGGGGTCGACTGCACGGCCGCGGCGTGCTTGGCACCGAGAAACGTCTGCATCAGCTCGATCTGCTTCGCCTCGAAGAGAATCGCCACATCCGTTCCGAGGCGAAGATAGGGATCCGATCCCGTCATCGCGACGCTCGCGACAACGTGCGGGCCGAAGGTTCGCGCCAGCGCGCTCACCGAGAGACAGAGCTGAGTCTCGTAGCGTTCTTTCGTGTTCGCGTCCTCCGCGCGGGGTTCGAGGAGGCCGATGATCGGCGTACCGGACGTCTTCGCTTCGTCGAGAACGGAGACCATCGCACGGAAGTCGGGGAAGAAGAGAGCGTGCTGATCGGCCGGAATGTTCGACGCGAGCGCGTCGAGCTTCGGCTCTAGTCCCTCGACGAGCGGCTTCCAATCGATCTCAGCGACCGTTATGCCGGGAATCGAGTCGAGCGGTACGAGCTCCGCGTTCGCATCGTGCGGCGGGAGCGCGCGGTCGAGCTGAAGGTTCTCGCTCACCGCCCGGCCGCCCGTGAACAGAAGGAAGGTATCTTCGAGCCGACTCGGTCGCTCGAGGCGTCCGGGCCGCGTGCGCTCGCTCGGATGCGCCGTCTTGACTCCGCGAGCCTCGCGCACCTTACGCGACTGGTGACGGAACCAAGCCGCGCCGGGCACGTCACGAGAAAGCTGATCGCGATAGGCGTCTTCTTTCGCGCGAAGAAACTCCACGCGGGCCGCGGGTGACGCGCGATCGGCGGGCAGCCGAAAGCGAAGAACGTCCATCCCGTCGAGCTCCGGTCGCGGAATGTAGACAGATCCGGTCACGTCGCCACCGCCCGGCGAGCGCACGGAGAGACTCGCATCGCCGTAAGCGTTTCCCTGCGTCCACCGCGTCCAGTCGATCTCGACGTACGCTTCTCCCTCGCCGTCCACTCGCGCGTAGGGACGCATCGCGGGCCGAATTCGCCAGCGCCGCCAACTGTTTCCGGACGTCCCCGCCGGAAGCTCACCCTCTGTCCACTGAACGTCTGTGAGCCGGATCGAGAAGTACGCATCGGCCGCGGCGAGTTCGTTCGTCGCCATCGACGCACCCACCAAAGTGAGCAGAGCCGCCAGTCGCATCGTTCGCCCTCGGATCATGATTGCTGCCTCCAGATAAAGTCGTCGGAACACGCTTAAAGCAACACACGTGCCGCGAACTCGAACCGAATCGAACGCGTTGCACCGCCAAGACTTGCGGTATTTCAAACGAACGAGAGCGAGACGTTCCTCGATCCCACGGGACATTTTGCGCACGTTCGCGAGCACGGGATGCCCACCCGGTTCGCGTCCGGGAATCCGTCGTCCGCTGACCTTCTCGCCGCGATAGCTCGTGCTTCTCGAATCCCTCTTCGCTCAAACGGATTCGGCGCGACCCGACCGCCCGAGTATCCGATCCAGCGCATCGCCCGCCTGATGTACGAGAGCTTCGGGATAGTGCGTGAAGGGATGAAAGTACTCGAACGTGAGGTAGCCGTCGTATCCGACCGCATCGAGCGTCTCCATCACCGCCGGCCAGTTCGTCGTCCCGTCGAGGAGGGGCCGAAAGCTCTCGAGGCTGAAGTCCGTGCCCTTCTTCGTATACTCCTTGAAATGGATGTTTCGGATGCGCTCGCCGAGAAGCGGAATCCAGTGTTCCGGAAACTGAAACGGCATGATGTTCCCCGTATCGAAGTGGACGTGCACGTTCGGACTCTCGAAGCTGTCGACGAACTCGATCATGTCCGGCGGACTCATGAGGAACGCGTTGAAGAAAATGTTCTCGACGTTGAGATGGACGCCGAGCTTCTCCGCCGTCGGAATGAGCTGGCGCATCCCCGCGCGCGCGCGTTCGTCGCAGATCTTGTACGGGACTTCCTCGGAGTCCTTGAGCCAGGGGATGTACACCGCTCCGGGCACGACGAGGAGATTGTCCGTGCCGAGGTGATGCGCGGCGTGCGCCATCTTCGTCGCGAGCTCGACGGCGCGCTCGCGCGTCGCGGCGCTGTTTGCCGTAAGCGGGTAAGGCCAGAAGAGGAACGAGCAGACACCGCTGATCGCGATGCCGATGCGCTCGGCTTCCTTCCGGATCGCGACGAAATCTTTTTCGGTCGCCGATGGTGAAAGATCGCCTTCGAGATTGTAGTTCACCTCCACCGCATCGAATCCGGCTCGCTTCGCGAGCTCGAAGCACTCGACGAGCGTCATGCGATCGGGATAAGGAAAAGCCCAGAGGTTGATGGACGACTTCATGCTGTAGCGCTTCGCCGAGCGGCGGAGCGACTCGTCGTTCGCTCCTTCGGGCGTCGAGTCCGCCGCCGCCGAGCGCGCCGCGAGAAACTCGGTCCCCGCGCAGCCCGCCGCGGACATTCCTGCGGCCGAGGCGCCGAGGAGCCCGGCGTACTTCATGAGGTCGCGGCGGGTGAAGACGGAATCGCCGAGAAGTCGTTTGGTGCCAGCTTTCACGTGAGTCTCCCATCGGACGAGTCGTTGAAGCGAGCACGGTGCCGAAGTCGGACCGCGAGCCAAAGAGTCCACACCGTAGGCCAGTCTCGAAGCACTCGCAACGGTCCTCCTCGCCCTTCCCTACCGCGTAGAGCGCGGCGGAAAGCGGAAACAAATTTGTTTCCCGCCGTCCGTGCGTCGACGACGATGCGCGTTCGCCGAATCCGAATCGCTCGAAACGGAAGGGACGCCATGCGCCTCACCGAACAAACTCTCCGAATCGCCCTCGCCGCAGTCGTTTCGGCACCCACCGCGGCCCTCACCGCCGCCGAGCTCCAGCTCGAGACGCCCCAGAACCACGGCGGATTCTTCTCCTTCGCATTCTTTCCGAACGGGAAACTCGTCGTCGGGGGAACGGGGAAAGTCACGGCGAGCGCGGGCGGCCGGTCGATCGCGCGCGGGGGCGACGTCGTCGTCTGGAACGCGAAGACCGGTCGCATCGAAAAGTCTCTGAACGTCGGCGAAACGATCGATTGGGTCCAAATCTCAGGCGACGGGAAGACGATCGCCGCCGCGACGAACGAGACCCCGCGCGTTCTCTTCTGGCCCGCCGCGAAACGAGTGCGCGGCCCGAAAACGATTCGGCTCCGCGGCCCGTTCTCACTCGATACGCCACCCGTCTTTTCGCGAGACGGAAAGCTCCTCGTCAGCGTCGCCGAACGCGAACGGAAGCTCGGCGATCAGACGATCCGGACGAGCGGTGAGTTGACGGTGTGGAACGTCGCTAAGCGGAGGATCGTGTGGCGCGTGAAGGAATCTCACGTGAAGGCGCTCGCACTCTCCCCCGACGGGAAAACCCTGGCCGGGTACGTGAAGGAGGTTCACTGGAAGGTGGATCGGAAGCTCGGCGGGCTCTCCGGTGAAACGGGAAAGACCGCAATCACTCTCTGGGACACGAAGAAGGGAAAACCCCGCGGGGAAATCGGGGATGTGCGCCGCGTGACTCGACTGGCGTTCTTCCCCGATGGCGGTTCGCTCGCGGGAGTCGACGGACGCCGTCTCGTTGTTTGGGACGTCGAATCTCTCGAAGAGAAGAACGAGACGAAGATCGAAAGCGATCAGATCCCGGTGTCCCTCGCGTTCTCGAGCGACGGCGGCCGACTCGCGATCCCGCGATTCATGGGGAAAACAATCGACGTTTGGGACATGGAAAAAAACGCGGCGGCGCTCCAGCTCACAGAGGAGTTTCCTACGACGTTCGCGAAAGCCGCCTTCTCCGCGAAAGTCGATCGGATGGCGTGTGTTCGCGGCCACGATCCGGTCGTGATCGATCTCGAGTGAGGGCGCCATGAAAGAGACAAGGATCCGTCCGAAACTCGAGTCCGGCGATCGCCGCGGGCGCCGCGGCACGCGCCGATATCGGACGCTCGCGCTCCGGCTCGCGCTCGTCGCCCTTCTCTCGTCGCTGACCGGACCCGCCGGGAGAGCGGAAGACAGCTCACGGTCACCCGTACTTCTCGGCGCCTACTACTACCCGTGGTACAGCGGCGAGCCCGACGAGAAGAAACGCGGCTGGATGAAGCAGGCTCTTCGCGGGCGACTCGAGCCGCGACAGCTCCCGCGGCTCGGCGTGTACGACAGCCGCGATCCGAAGGTGATCGAGGATCACATCGCGCAGAGCCGGCGCGCCGAAATCGATTTTTGGACGGTGAGCTGGTGGGGACCGGGCCGGAGAGAGGATCGGGCACTCCGCGAGAGCATTCTCCCGCACCGCGACGCGGCGAAGCTCAAGTACGCCGTCCTCTACGAGTCGACCGGACGGTTCGGATCGTTCGACGACCCGGACTTCTCCCATCTCGTTCCCGACTTCGAGTATCTCGCGAAGACGTACTTCGAGCACCCCCAGTACTTGAAAATCGACGACCGGCCGGTGGTCTTCATCTACCTCACGCGCGCGTACTTTCGCGGCCGCGGCCTCGAGTCGCTCGCCGAGCTCCGGCGGCGCTTTCCGAAGCTCTACCTCGTCGGCGACGAAGTGTTCGGCCCGCGCTGCCGCGAGCGCGACGTCAAGCAGTGGGACGCCGTGACGGCGTACGACGTCTACGGTCAGTCGCTCCAGCGCCTCGGAGCGACGCAGTCCGCTCTCGACCACCTGAAAGCGAACTACGAGCGCGCGAAACGGATCGCGAACGGCGCCGGGAAGGCATTCGTTCCCGCGATCGGTCCAGGATTCAACGATCGCGCGGTGCGAGAGGGGCACGTCGGCCGCGCCCGAGCGTTCACCGATCGGCCGGACTCGAAGGAGGGGGACGTGTTCCGCGAGATGATTCGCCAGATCGCGACGCCGCTCGCCGACGAGCGCGCCCAACGGATGGTGATGGTGACGTCGTTCAACGAGTGGTACGAGGACACGCAGATCGAAGCGACGAGCGGCCGCGGAGGGATCACGCGCCGCGACGATTCCGAGTCGGGGCGCTTCTACACCGAAGGCGAAGCCTACGCTGACTACGGAACGCTCTACCTCGACATCCTCCGCGAGGAGCTCGGGAATCGATCAAAAGAGCCCGCGAAGGATTCGGCGTCCGCTCGCTGACTCAGCGCGCCAGGACGTCTCCGAGTCCGTCGATCCCGCTCTGGACGTGCGCGATCGTGCCGTCGGCCTCGATCACGAAGACGAGCGGCGTTCGACCTCGCCCGTAGAGGTTCATCGTCGCGTTGATCCCCGTCCGGTCGGTCGGCGGTTCGTACTCGTCGAATCCTATCGGCAGCGTCCCGAGCCCGTGCCTTTCGAGGGCGGGACGCACCGTGCTCTCGTGGCCGCTCGAGCTGAGGATCACGGCGGGGGCGGCTCCACCGTTCCGTGAGATTCGCTCGAGCTCGCGAAGCTGCGGGCCGAGCTCGTCCCACCGGGCATTCGCCCACGCGAATGCGAGGACCGTACGCCGACCGTCGTCTCGCTTCGGTCCCGGAACGTCGGGAGCCTGAAGCCACGGATCGACCCGCCATTCGGGCGCGGGCTGGCCGAGCATCGTCTCGGCTTTCTCCCAGCGGCGCTCGCTGGCGTCGGAGGAATCTCTTTCCGGGTGTAGCACAAACGTCAGCTTCGACGATCCCGGAGCGATTCCGTTCCAGCCCCGATAGACGTAGCCCGTCTTCCGAACGAGGAGGTCGACCGGCTCGTCGCTGAGAAGGTGTTCAATGCGAAACCGACCCTCGCCGTCCGTGAGCGTTTCGTTCATGCCCCGGGAGCTCTTGTTCTCCGAGCTCGCGACGATCGCCGCCGCGCCGAGCGGCTTTCCGTCCGGGTCGAGCACGCGACCCGCGATCGAGCTCGTCCCGCGCTTCAAGTAGAGGTCCTCGACGACGTACGCATCGTCCTTCGCGACGCGGAAACGCGCGCTCTGCGCGGTGCTGAACTCTCCTCCGCCGGCGGCAACGTGGTAATTCTTCTTCGCCACGGCGGCGAGCTCGTACTGGCCGTCCGCATCCGTTATCGCACGCGTGGTCGGGTTCCAGGCCCACGGCCGGATCCCGTCGGTTTCCCCGTCTTCCCATTCTCGCCACGCCATCACCGGGACGTCCTCGAGGGGAGCCCCGTCGGGCCCGAGGATCCTCCCCCGTGCCGTTCCGTAGGGCACGTCCGCGGGGGAAATTGCCGGCGAAGTCCTGCGCTCGAGCCGAAAGTCCACGCCTTCCCGGCGACGCTCGTCGGCCGCGATCTCGAGCGGAACGGAATCCCGCGGTCGATCGTATTCTTCGGGCCAAGACATCAAGTAGAGCCGGAGCGACCCTCCCGGCACTCGCAGCTCGTAACGCCCGTCGTCGCCGGTCGACGCTCTCCCGACAAGATGCTCACAGCGGTTCGCGACGCTGAGTACCGCAACGAGCACGTCGGGGATCGGTTCGCCCGTACTCGCGTCCGCAACGCTGCCGCTCACGAGCGCGCCGCTCTCGAGCTCGACGTTGAGCTCCGTCGTTTCTCCGGCACTCACCTGAACGAGGCCGTAGACCGGCATCGTCCACTCCTCCCGAGCGAACGCATTGGGCAGCGTCACGCTGTACGAGGTCGGGGGTAACCCGGTGATGCGATACGTTCCGTCGTCCGCGATCTCGGCGAAGAACTCTTCGCGGACGGAAACCGAATCCTGCGGTGTTGCCGCGAGACCGATCCCGCGCACAGGGTCGCCTGTTTCCTTATGTGTGAACCTCCCCGTAATGACGGCTTCCGCATCGAGTCGAAGCACGATATCGCGGAGTCGTCTCGGCTCTTCGCCCATGAACTGAGCCTGCCCGAGTCCATCCCCCTCCGCCGCGAGATAGATCGTGGACATCGACGGCAGACCCCGAAAGACGAATCGCCCGTTGCCGTCCGGCTGGACATCAAACTGCTCCGAAAGGACGCTTCGCGTCTCGCCGTATCGCGAAAACGACGCGCCTTCGAACGACGGCTGGCGGGGATCGGTCTTTCGCGAAAGGCTGAGGAGACGGACGGTGACGTCGCGCGGATCAAAGCCCGCGGGGACTTCGACGGTTCCTTCGACGCGCGCGACCTCGACGAGCAGGATCTCGATGGAATCCATTCGATTCTCGCCTTCGGAGCTCGCGTCTCCGACGCCCGCGAGTCGATCCTCGAATCGGGCGTACGCCGCAAGGAAGACGCTCCTCCCGGCGGGCGCGCGCGGGAGAACATCCTCCGCGTACGCCCGTCCGTGCTCGTCCGTCGTGAACGGTCCGAAGACCGCGGATCGCAGCTCGCTTCGGTCCGTCTCTCTCGAGACCTCGACGACGTGAACGGTCGCGTCAGGGACCGGTGACCCAGCCTCGTCGACGCAGCGAACAGCGAAGGATCGCTCGAGGTGGATCTCTTCGCTCGCGTCGGCACCGGCGGCGAGTTCGAGCTCGGTCTCGGTCGTCCGAAAGCCAGACTTGGAAGCTGAGAGCAGGTATCTTCCGGGCGCGATCTCGAGCGCGAAGGAACCGTTTTCGTCGGTAGCGACTTGCCGATCGCCGGCGGCGACGTTCACGCCGACAAGCGCTGTTCCCGTATCGGCATCGCGGGCAACCCCGACGATCGAAGCGGTCGCGACCGCGCTCGATACCGACTCGCGCGATCGTTCCGCCACCGGAGCGGAAGCGGGGGCGACCTCACTCGCGAGACGGGTGTCGACGGGCGGAGAAGGAGCGTCGCTCGTCCAGAGGTCTCCGAACCAAAGGAGAGCCGCGAGAACGAGAAGAGCCGCGGCGACGATCGATACCTTCGTCTTCAATTTCATCGCGAGCACTCCTGCTCCTCCGATCCTGGTGATGGCCCCGGCGACGACGCCCTCGGCCGTGCTCGCCGAGCCCGCAAGAGAGAGCTTTCCGAGCGTCGCATTGAGGCTCGACGGTGCCGCTTCGACGGCCTGAGTGCCGAGCCACGTCGCGAGCGCGGCGGTCCCGACGCGCACGCCGCGCCGACGGAGCCGGTCGCGGATACGGTCGACGCCGCGGTGAACTCGGTACCGAACCGTCGCTGGGCTCACGTCGAGAGTCGCGGCGATCTCGTCGTGCGATCTCCCCTCGAGAAAGCGGAGCACAACCGCGAGCTTCAGCTTCTCCGGCAGTCGTTCGATGGCGCGGTCCACCTCCTCGAGAAGCCCGTCTACGGGGACGTCGTCCCGCGTCTCACGCCCCGCCGTGGAGAGCTCTTCTCGCTTCCGGCGACGACGATTCGACCGCACGCGATCGATCGAGCGCCGGACGGCGAGCGTGTGGAGCCAAGGGGCGAGCGAGGCTCGCACCGTGGCCCTCGAGCCCATGAGCTCGATGAAGCACTCCTGGGCGACGTCCTCCGCGTCAGCGGCGTTCCCGAGGACGCGCTTGCTCGCCGCGTAGACCATCCCCGAGTGCCGCGCCACCAATTCGGCGAACGCGTCGGCGTCGCGCCGTGATCGCCAGCGGTCCCAGAGTGCTGTATCCTGTACGTTCATCGCACTTCAGCCGATCCAAACGAACGTGGTCCCGCGGCTCCTCCCTGGAGCACCCGCGTCCGGTGTTCGCTCAGAGATCGTCACCGAAACGCGAAACCGCAAAGAAATCTCAGCCGTTTCGTCGACGCCCGATCGAGACGGAGGAGTGAGCACCGGGCGCGCGAGCGAACGAAGGTGCTCTAAGCTATCGAGTCGAAATTCGAGGAAGGAAATCGAGCTCATGCCGCTCAGCAAAATCAGGATTCGTCGTTTTACCGCCACGCTGGTTCTCTTGCTCGTCAGCGGAAGCGCACTCCATGCGGACGACTGGCCGCAGTGGATGGGACCGCGACGGGACAATACTTGGCGGGAGGACGGGATCATCGAGCGCTTTCCCGAGGGCGGGCCGAAGGTCGTGTGGCGTGCTCCCATCAAGGGCGGCTACGCCGGCCCCGCGGTCGAGGGCGGGCGGGTTTGGATCCTCGACTACGCGACTCAGTCCGAGAAGGATCCGAACTTCAAGCGGCAGGAAAAGCCCGGCACGGAGCGCATCGTATGCCTCGACGCGGCCACCGGCGACGAGATTTGGAATCACGAATACCCGGTGACGTATTCCATTTCCTATCCGGCCGGACCGCGCTGCACTCCGACGGTTCACGAAGGCAAGGTCTACGCGCTCGGAGCGCACGGCCGCCTCACGTGCATCGACGCGAAGACGCGAAAGATCCTCTGGTGGAAAGAGCTCACGCGCGAGTACAAGACGAAGCCGGCGCTCTGGGGGTATACGAATCACCCACTCGTCGACGGAAAGAAGCTCATCTGCATCGTGGGTGGCGAGGGTAGTCACGCGGTCGCGTTCGACAAGGACACGGGCAAGGAAATCTGGCGGACGATCACGGCGAAGGAGCAGGGGTACTGTCCGCCCGTCATCTACAAGGCCGGCGGCGTACGCCAGCTCGTCCTCCTTCGTTCGGACGGCGTCTCCGGAGTGAACCCGGAGACGGGAGACGTCTACTGGACGATTCCCTACGAAGCGACGAGCGGCTCGATCATCATGACGCCGATCCTTTCGGGCGAGTACCTCTACATGGGCGGTTACTCGAACAAGAACCTGCTCGTCGGGCTCGCAAAGGACAAGCCGGCGGCGACGGAAGTCTGGCGCGACCTCAAGAAGAAGGCGCTCTCGGCGGTCAATGTCCAGCCGTTCCTCGAGGGCAACGTTTTCTACGGTTTCGATCAGCGTGGATCGATGCACGCGGTCGAGATCCCGAGCGGGGAGCGACTCTGGGACAGCACGGGACCGATCGACGGCGGGCGCCCCCAACAGGTCGCGACGGCCTTCATCGTGAAGGAGAAGACGGCGACGCGCGACCGCTTCTGGCTCTTCAACGAGCGGGGTGAGCTCATCATCGCGAACCTCTCACGCGACGGCTACGAAGAGCTCGACCGAACCAAGGTGATCGAGCCGACGGGCGCGGCTTCCGGTCGAAGCGTCGTGTGGAGCGCCCCGGCGTTCGCGAATCGCCGGGCTTATATTCGAAACGACGAGGAGTGCGTGTGTGTGGAGTTGGCGGCGCGATGAGCAGAGCGGCACGACAGATGAATCGTCGACTTTGCGGACTCGCTGTCTCACTCCTCTGGGTCGCGCCGACGATCGCGGACGACCGCCCGAACATCCTCTTCGTGATGGTCGACGACCTCGGGAAGGACTGGATCTCGTCCTACGGGGCCGACGAAATCGAGACTCCCCACGTCGACCGCCTCGCCGCGACGGGGATGAAATTCCAGAACGCCTGGTCGATGCCCCAGTGCACGCCGACTCGCGTCGCCCTCCTCACCGGACAGTATCCGTTCCGTACCGGCTGGGTGAACCACTGGGACGTGCCTCGCTGGGGAGTCGGCTACTTCGATTGGGAGCGCTACACAACGTTCGCGAGCGTCCTCAAGTCGGCCGGCTACTCCACCGCGATCTCCGGCAAGTGGCAGATCAACGACTTTCGCCTCGAGCCGAAGGCGCTCGAGAAGCACGGATTCGATGATTGGTGCGTGTGGACCGGCTATGAAGCCGGCAACCCGCCGAGCGGCGAGCGCTACTGGAATCCGTACATTCACACGCGCGACGGGAGTCGCACGCACGCGGACAAGTTCGGTCCCGACGTCTACTGCGATTTTCTCATCGACGCGATGGAGCGGCACCGCGAGAAACCGATGCTCCTCTACTACGCGATGACCCTCACGCACGGGCCGCTCGTCGATCCACCCGGCGCACAGGCGAGTCCCGACGCGCCGAGGAAGGGGCGCAGCCGCGCCAGGTTCGCGAGCATGGTTCGCTACACCGATCGCCTCGTCGGCCGCTTGATCGACGCCCTCGAGCGACTCGAGCTCCGCGAGCGAACGATCGTCTTCTTTACAACCGACAACGGCTCACCGAAGGGAGTCGTCGGTTCGATCGGCGGCAAGAAGCCGCGCGGGGGGAAGGGAACGAAGTGGGAAGCGGGCGTTTGCGCGCCGTTCATCGTGAGCTGCCCCGGTCGCGTACCGAGTGGCGCAAGAGTCGACGCGATCACCGATTTTACGGATCTCCTCCCCACGTTCGCCGAGCTCGCCGGCGCGAAGATCCCCAACGGGCTCGTCCTCGACGGAAAGTCGATCGCGCCGCTCCTCACCGGGAAAGCGAAGACGTCCCCCCGCGAATGGATCCTCGCGATGGGTCACGGGCCGGCGCGGCTCGACCAAGACGGAGTTCGCGGTCAGGCCGACTTCACCGCGCGCGTGCTGCGCGACGAGCGCTACAAGGTCTGGGTCGACGAGAAGCGGGCGATCCAGGCGCTTTACGATCTCGAGAAAGATCCGGGCGAGGAACGAAATCTCGTTGATTCCGGCCAGGGCTCTCTTCGAGCAGTCGTGAAGAAATTCGAGAGCATCGTGAGCGAGTTCCCTCCGGTCGACGCACGCCCGAAGTACCGGAAGCGCGCACCAAACGACTGGGATCGAAAGCCGCGGGCGGCGCGCTGAGACGAGCGATCAGCGCGCGTCCGACCCGGCTTTCGCTCGTCCCTTAGCCGTTACAACTCGGCGGACACGCCCCACCCGCGCGGAAACACTCCTCACCGAGAATGTGCGCGGCGCCGTCGCCGAAGAGATGATTGAGCGCTCCGATCGCGTCCGCGATGTTCATATTTCCGTCACCGTTGAAATCGAGCACGGAGAGGCCCTCCGGACGATACTCGACGGGTTCCGCACCCGCGACGACGTAGCAATCCGGAAGCCCGCCGTCGCCGAAGAGAAAGTTGAGCTGCGCGATGGCGTCGGCGATGTTGAATGCACCGTCCGCGTTCGCGTCGCCGGGCGTGAGCTCGGTCGCAACGGGGAAGCAGCCCTCGCCGAGCCCCCCGTCGCCGCCGAGGACACGCAGATTGTCGAACGTCGCATCGGCGCGATCGAATTCCCCGAGCGCGTAGACGCCGATTCCGAAGCGGACCGTGTCAACTTCGAACGACGCCTCTCCGCCCTTCACGCCGTCCATGATGACGGACACCGTCTCTCCGTTCGCGACGAGCTCGACGCGACGCGCGACGTCGAGCGCATCGAACGTGCAGCAGTTGTAGGCGGCGAGGTCAGTGCCTTCGCCGAGCGGCGGCCAGTCTTCGTCGGTCGAGCTGTTGACGACCCAGTCGCCGTTTCCGCCGCGGAGGAAGGAGAAGAAGATCCAATCCGAGCGTTCGCAGTCGAGGACCCACACTCCGGCGCGAAAGCCTCCGACGCTCGCGGAGGTCAGGGTCTGATCGACCTGAAACGTCACGGGTTGCTCGAGCGAAGGATGGAACGTCTCATCGGAAATCAGCGCCCCACCACCCCAGAACGACGCGAAGCCGTCGGCGACTAGACGGACGGCCCCGTCGACCGCCTCGGCGGCAAAGTCCGCCTCACCGTCCTCGAACGGCTCGTCGTCCTCGCTCCACGGAATCGCCCCGTCGTCGAAATCGGCTTCGACGAGGACGCTCGCAACAAACACGTCGATCGGCTCGTCCGCACAAGCCTCGAGGTCTCCCCCGAGCGTAAGCTCGACAAAACCCGGTCCGCCGATCGCGAGCTCGAGCGTGCGGAACGCGGGATCGCCGGCAGCGAATTCGATCGTCGCCACGCCGTCGGCCGAGCCGGCGATCGCCGCGACCCCCGGATCACTCGAGGTGATGGTCACCGTCGTCGGGCGCGGCGCTTCGGGCGGGATCTGAAGCGTGAGCTCCGGAGTTTCCCCTTCGAGCGTTTGGGTGAACGGTGGAGTGAGCGCGACGCACTGCTCG
Source organism: Planctomycetota bacterium (assembly GCA_965223845.1). Lineage (GTDB taxonomy): Bacteria > Planctomycetota > UBA8108 > UBA8108 > SXIK01 > CBDCXR01. The sequence continues at coordinate 4,429,974 of CBDCXR010000004.1, forward strand.
GTCGCGCCGGTCACAATCACGTTGTCGAAGACTCCACGGACCATGTCCGTCGGCTGCGCCCCTTGCCCTCGCCTCGCGTACACGCCGATCTCGATCACGATCCCCTCGGAGAACGGAAATCGCACGAGCGGCCCCTCGATTCCATCAAGCAAGAGGAGAACGTTCTCTCCGTCGGCGACCATGCCCATTGTGTGCTCGCCGAAGTCGCCGTCGAGGCCGTCGAACTCAGCGATGCTGATACCGGTGTTCGTCGCGTTGTCGTCGGGGTCACCCACTCGCTTGTTGTACGTCCAACCGCCTTCGTTCGAATTGTGCGAGAAGAAGACGTAGTTCTCCCGACTGGCGTCGGTGATCCAGAGCGACGTGCGCGTCGACGAGTTCTCTCCCGCGCCGGTCGCGGTATTGTCGCGGCGCTCGTGGAGCACCCGGTCCACTTCGAGAACGAGAGGGTCATCGACCGATGCGGTAAACGTCGGAACCGTCGCGAGCGCGAAACCGCCCCACCAATTCCGTGTGCCTTCACCTTCGATGACGAGCTGGCCATCGACGACCATCGCCTCGTACTCGCCGTCTCCGGTCTCGAACGGCCGCCGGTCGACGCGCCACTTTGCTTCGTCGATCTCGCCCGACTCGAAATCATCCTCGAAGAGGACTTGACCGCGAACGAGTGCCGGCTGAGCGAAGAGGAGTAGAGCGACCGTCCAGAGGGTCGCGCCTCGGTGGTGCGAGTCGGAAGTACGCATGACGATCCTCCGCGAGTACGATGAGCTGCAGCGTCCCTCCATTGTAGCTCGCGGCGGCCTGACGCCGAGTCGCGGTTTTCGTCCTCGAGAGCCATTTCCGAGGCGCGCAGAGTATTTCAGTTGAGTCCTCATTCATCGAACGCACCCGTCTCCATCGCATCGCGCAGCGCGCTGCTGTGGTTCGTCTTCGTTTTCAATACACCGTCGATCGCGGAACCGCCGACGCGCGCCGATGCTCTCGTCGCGCTCGAGAAAGCCGTCGCGTTCTTTCGAGAGCGCGTCGCCGTCGAGGGCGGCTACGTCTGGCGCTACAGCGCTGACCTGTCGAGGCGAGAAGGCGAAGGCAAGGTCGGATCGACAACGGTGTGGGTGCAACCACCGGGCACACCGTTCGTCGGCGACGGCTTCCTCACGGCGTTCGAGCTGACGGGGAACGAGAGTTGTCTCGCCGCGGCACGAGACGCGGCACAGGCGCTCGTCCGCGGTCAGCTTCACTCGGGCGGATGGACGGCCCGCATCGAATTCGGCGACGAAGCCCGGCGGCGCTTCGCTTATCGCGTCGACGGCGAGCCTTCGCGGAAAGCGCGCGACGTGAGCTCGCTCGATGACGACATGACGCAGTCGGCGCTGAGATTCCTCGCTCGCTTCGATCGCGCGACGGGCTTCGGCGATCCCGCGATCCACGAAGCGGCTCGGTTCGGACTCGCGAGCCTCATCGCGGCGCAGTTCCCGAACGGCGCCTGGCCGCAGGGATACCGCGGAGCGCCGGAACGAGATCGACATCCCGTCAAGCCCGCTTCGTACCGTGAGAGTGGCGAGTACCAGAGGATCAAGGCGTACTGGGAACTCTATACTCTGAACGACCATCTCGTGAGCGACTGCATCGAGACACTGCTACTCGCCGCCGATGTATACGGCGAGTCGCGCTACCGAGACGCCGCGCTCAGAGCCGGCGATTTTCTCATCCTCGCGCAGATGCCGAAACCTCAGCCGGGCTGGGCGCAGCAGTACGACTTCGAGATGCGCCCGGCCTGGGCGCGCAAGTTCGAGCCGCCGGCGATCACGGGTGGTGAATCGCAAAGCGTCATGGCGGCACTTCTCGATCTCTACGAGGAGACGGGCGAGCGCCGCTACTTGGAGCCCCTCCCGAGCGCCCTCCGGTATTTCGAGCGGTCCCTGCTCCCCGATGGGCAGCTCGCGCGCTTCTACGAGCTCCGGACGAATCGCCCGCTCTACTTCACACGAAAGTATGAGCTCACGTACAGCGACGCCGACATGCCGACCCACTACGGGTTCAAGGTCGCTTCGCGGCTGCCCGCGATTCGAAAGCGCTACGAGGAGCTCGCGGGAGCGCCTTGGAAGGCGAAGATCCCACAACGAGCCGCGGCAGAAGCTCCCCCCGCGGAATCGATTCGCGAGATCATCTCCGCGCAGGATAACCGCGGAGCTTGGATCGAAGACGGTCGGCTCCGCTTCTGGGGGAAAGGCGATCCTACGCGACAGATCATCGATCCGCGGACGTTCGTTCGAAACATCACCCTCCTCGCTCGATTCGCCGGTCGAGGCGATGCGCGCCCCGATTCGGAAACGCACGGATGGCCGAGCGCGGTCGAGGAGGTGCGGTACTTGAGCTCCGCCGACGACTCTCTTCAGCCCGCGATGGTCTACGTCCCCGAATCGACCGAGCCGATGCCGCTCCTCGTCGGGCTTCATACTTGGAGCGCGGACTACCGACAGACCGGGCCGACCGTAGGCGGTGTCTACGCGGAGTGGTGCATCGAGAAGGCGTGGGCGTTCATCCATCCGAACTTTCGCGGCCCGAATCGCCGGCCGGAGGCGGGAGGATCCGAGCTCGTCGTGGACGATATCGCAAGCGCGGTGAGCTACATGCACGAACGGACAGCGATCGACGTCGCCCGCGTTTATCTCGTCGGCGCTTCGGGCGGAGGGCACGCGGCGCTCCTCATGGCGGGCCGGCGGCCGGATCTCTGGTCGGGAGTTTCGGCATGGGTCCCGATCGCCGACCTCGCCGCCTGGCACCGAGAGTGCACCACGTCCGGACTCAAGTACGCGCGCGAGCTCGAGCTCATCTGCGGTGGGCCCCCGGGCGCGAGCGACGCGGTCGATCTCGAGTACCGCCGGCGATCCCCCCTAACATGGCTCGCGGCCGCGAAAAGTGTCGCACTCGACATCAATGCGGGAATCCGCGATGGCCACGAGGGGAGCGTTCCGGTCGGACACTCGCTCCGCGCGTTCAACGCGATCGCTGCGCCCGAGGATCGCATCGATGCCGGAGCGATTCGTGAGATCGAGAAGACGGCGAGCATCCCCGCGCGCCTCGGTCCTGCGCCGGTGGACGCGAGCTACCGCGACAAACCGCCCCTCTTTCGCGCAGAGTCGGGGAACGCACGCGTCACGATTTTTCGCGGAGGACACGAGATCCTTCCCGCGGCGGCGCTTTCGTGGCTCGAGTCTCAGATTCGTACGAGGTCGCCGGCAGCTCAGTGATCTCGGGTGGAGGGAGACGCCGAGGACTAGCCCCATCACCGCGGAGCATCGGTCGTCGGCTCGAGCGCCTCGGGCTCCGTCTTCCGCTGGGTGTCGCCTTCGTCGATCCGATCGATCTCACTCAAAAACGCGCCCCACGACGGGCGGACGTGGATCACCATCGGGAAGATCTGGCGGATGGTACCGCTCTTGTCGACGAGGTAAGCGGTGGTTCGGTCGTAGAGCGGCGTACCTTTCCGCTCGATATCTGCGGCGATCTTGAACGCGCGGTCGGGAAACTGGCGCGCCATCTTTCCGGCAGCCTCGATCGAGCGATCTTCCTGCGACACCGCGACGACGAGCGTATCGCGCTTCTCGAATTCACTGTAGGTCTCATGCAGCTGGCCCAGCTGCGTCTTACAAAACGGTCACCACGACGCGCGGTAGGTCGTGATGATGATCTTCTTCTTCCCGACGTAATCAGAGAGCGCGAGCGTTCCGCTCCCGTCCGCTAGAGGAAGGTCGAAGAGCGGAGCCTTGTCCCCGATCTTCAGCTGCTTCGCGTCGACACCCCAGAACGAATTCTTCGCGTCCGCAGCCACCGCGGTGGCGCCGGCTTTCAGCGGTAGGCTGAGCCGGCGGCGATAGAAGAACTCCGCGCCGCTCGCCTTCGACTTGAAGAACGCCGTGACGATGAGCCCGATTGCATCCTCCGGCTTCGGCGACTCCTTGAGCGTGAGCTTCACCGTCGTCGCCCCTCGCTCGACGAGACGCTCGAACGGAGCTTCGAGGAACTCGTTCCGAGCGAGCTCGCGGTAGTTCGAAAGGTGTTTTCCCTCGAGCTCAACCGACGGAGGAACGTCGAGCTGGAGGATCGGCGAGTGCTTCATGCGCCGGCCGACGGGGACGCTGAGGTCATCGGGGACGTCGAGCTCGAGGACAAACTCGTACGCCTCACCGACGGTGGTCGGATCGGAGGCCCAGCGCGCCGACACACCGACCGTGCTCTCCGCCGGCGACGCAACGGAGATGCAGCTCACCAAGATTGCACTCAGCACGAGACGACTCCTTCCGTCGACGAACGAATGCGTCGACCTCGATCCAGGGCGCTCAGTGTAACGTGCACTTGGGTCCACTCACCCGGAATTCCGTCCCCACGTGGAAACGGTCTTCTTCTTCGCCCGAACTCGGCGCCGGGTTCGATGGGCGGAGCGGCGAGCTGCCGAAGGTCGAAGCTCGAGCTTGCGAGAATTCGAACCCCCGCGGCGGCACCTCGATCTCATCTCACCGTGAGATCGTCCGAACCCGGGCACTCACGAACGATCGCGATACTCGTCGTGACATCGACCGCAGCTTCGTCGGAGGCGCTCGAGTTCGGTCGTCGCTGCCGCTCCATCGCCCTTCTCGATCGACTCAACAAGACGGCGAGATGCGTCTTCCGCCTCGACGAGCCACTCGCGGAGCTGCGCGGCGTCGCCCCGCCCGGTAAGCGCGCGAACCGCTTCGTGAAACCCCTCACGGAGAAGCAGTGCTTCGTGAGCCGGCGCGATGTCGGGATGTTCGGAGGGACGCTCCCATCCCGCCCGGCGGGAGAGCTTCAGGTGTTCGAACGCGCGGTCCACCTGGGCCATCGCGGCGGCGACGGAGTCGACCGGAGCGACCTCGACGAGATCGGGAAGCTCTTCGCTGGCATCGAGTGGACGAAACCCTTCGACGTCGCGCCACAGTCCGAGGTACTCCCGGCTCGTACCCGCGAGCTCGAGAACGTCGAGAGTATCGTGCGTTTCGAGATCGCCCGAGGCGACGCCCGCCACCGCCGCGGCGGCCGGCGCGCGATTCGTGCCGTGGTGACAGTGAATGTAGAACGGCGCCTCCGCATCCCGAACGAGACGGGTGAGCGCCCGCGCCGCTCGGCGATCGATTCCGTCGTAGCCGATCGGAATGTGCACGTAGCGTAATCCGCGCGCGCGGGCCGACTCGACGTCCGGCCGCGCTCCGTCGACGCTCACGATGGTCTTCACACCGAGCCGCTCGAGCTCGGAGTAGTCCGCATCTCCGCGCGGCTCGCCGCCCGAGTAAATTCCGCCGGAGACCTGCAGCAGATTCTGGATGCTCGAGCCGCTCAGCGCCCGGGGCGTCGGCGCCGGCAACTCGCCCTCCGGCACGGTCGGACATTCGTACGGATCGGACGGACGCGGGGGGCGCACAGCGCAGCTAGGAACGAACCCTGCCGCCCCGATGATCGCGATCACCAACCACGTCAAAGCGGATTCAGTGCCGCCGCGCCTTTGCCGGCTGTTCCCGTTCATTCACTTTCGGCCAGTCATCCCTGCTCTCCCCCACGGCTGCCGTCCACAGTGGACTCGATTAGATTGGGGTGAAATCGCGGCATTTCAAGCCGGTCGGGCGCACAACGAGCAAGAGATCTCGAATTTGCGAGCGATGTTCGCGGTCCCGCTCCAGCAGGATCGAGAGGGCTCGGCGCGAACTCACTCGATCGCCGCGGCGTGCCGGCGCGCGCGGGGATCTCCGGCCGCCTGGATCACTCCCGTTTCGTGATCGATGAAGATCATCACGGGATGCGCGATCGGGCCGCGCGTCCGGCTGACGATGTGTCCGCGCCCCGAGAGCTGCGTTTCGATTTCGCCATCGATCGAATCCTGAAGCCGCAGCTCACCCGCTCCGACGAAGGCCGCCTCCCGGTCGGGATTCGGGTCGAACGAATCCTGGTGGTGCGACGTGCTGAACCGCGCCGCCGTCACCGCCTCGCTCGGCGCCATGCCGAACTCGATGTGATTGAGGAGGACGTTGAGCGTCGTTTGGTCTTGGAGGTCACCTCCCGCGACGCTGATGGCGATGACCGGCTTTCCATGTTTCGTCACGAGGGTCGGAGTCAGTGTGATCCTCGGACGTTTTCCGGCCTCGACGCGGTTGGGATGCCCCCGCGTCGTGTTCAGGCTGCGCACGCGGTTCCCCTGAACGACTCCGGACGGTCCGGGCTGATTGCCCGCGAGGTTGCAGCTCGGCGTCGCGGCAACGACGTTTCCCCAGCGATCTGCGACCACACAGGTTGTCGTGTCGACGACCGGGATCCCCTTCGCCGCCTTCTCCTTCGTCTCGCGGACGAGGAGTGCCCTCATGCGCCGCGGGTCGCCCGGCCGGCGCTCGAGCGACGCTCGCTTCGGGTCGATCAGGCCGCGCCGGAGCTTCGTGTACTCATCGGAAAAGAGCTCGGCGAGCGGAACGTCGACGAACTTCGGGTCGCCGTAGTATTCGTCGCGATCCGCGAATCCCAGCTTGAGCGATTCGGTAAGGAGGTGAATGTAGTCAGCGGATAGATGCCCCGCCCGGCGAAGATCGAATCCCTCGAGGAGCCTGAGCGTCTGGCAGAGGACGGGGCCTTGCGTCCAGGTGCTGCACTTGTAGACCGTGTAGCCGCGGTAGTCGATCGAGACCGGATCCTCGACGACCGTCTCGTGCGCTGCGAGGTCCTTCTTCCGAAGAAGCGCACCCTCGCGGATGTACCAAGCCTCGAGCTCGTCCGCGACATCGCCCTTGTAGAATCGATCACGCGCGGCGATGAGCTTTTCTTCCCGGGATCCCGTCGCCTTCGCTTCGGCTTCGACGAGCTTGCGCAGAGTCACCGCGAGATTCGGGTACCAGCCTTTTCCGCCCCGATCGAGGAGCTCGAGAGTCGGCGCGACGGCTTCGGCGAAGCTCTTCGTCCCGTAGAGACGGAGCGCGGTCACGCAGAGGTCGATCGCGCCGGGGACCGGAGCCGCCTTCATGCTGCCGCGCGCCGGGATCGTATTCTCGTAGAACCACGCGATCGCCTGCGGGTCGAGCGGCGCGCGTCCCGCTCCGGACAGCACTTTCACCTCCCGTTTCTTCGCGTCGTAGATCATGAACGGGATTTCGCCGCCGATGGCGAACCAGCCGTAGTCCGTGACGGCGAGAGCGAGCAAGGTCGCGGCGGCCGCGTCGGCGGCGTTGCCATCCGACTCGAGCAATCTCAGCCCGGCGAGGGCCGCGTCGTGTCCGCCGGTGGCGACCGCACCTCCCTTCCCGGCTGCGTTCCAGGTGAGGTCGCGAGAAGAGACGGTCACTCCGGGACAGAGACATACGATCAGTAGAACGAGCGAACGTCGCATTGCGGCACCTCCACGATCGAGTCGACGATTCCAACGCTTCCACCGTACCCGACCTACGATACCGAAGCCGAGACGCGGGCGAAACTCGACGGTCCCCTCCGAAGCGCCAAAGAAACTCGGGCGAAAACGCGTCGGTCGGGCGTGCCCGTTTAGCGTCTTCGCTCGAGCTTTTTGAGCGTCGCCGGCGAACGTCCAGCCGCGCTCACGCGCACGGAGTCGACTGCGCACAGTCGATCGAATCGGGCGTCGGGTCCTTTCCGCATCGCTCGAACGGATCTGCCGGCGCAGGACCGTCGGCGAAGAGAAAATTGAGAAGCACGATCGGGTCGGTGATTCCGATCCCGCCGCTGTCGTCGACGTCTGCGCTCTTCGCGCAGATCGGGCGTTCTCCCCCCGCGAAGAGATACTGGAGCGTCGCGAGCGCATCGGCGAGATCGATGGCGGCATCTGCGTTCGCATCGCCTCGTCGAAACGAATTCGCTTCACAGGATCCGAACCCGGCGGCGAACGTGTCCGCATCGATCTCGAACGTCGACGCGTTCGATCCGGTGACCGCCCAGATTTCGTCTCGGCCGTCGCCGTCGAAATCGGCCACCGCGAGGGCGGAGCTCCTCGTCCGCGCGCCGCCGAGACGCGCAGAAGCGGTGAAGCAGCCCGTACCATCTCCCAAGTACGCACGAAACGAGGCGGAGTACCGAGGCGGATCGCCACTGACGACCAAATCGAGCGATCCGTCCCCATCGAGATCACCGGTCGCGAGCGTCGGCTGCGATTCCGGGCCGGTTCCTCCGACGGCGAATCGCACGGAAAACTCGCCGCCGCCGTCGTTCGACAGGATCGCAACGAATCCGCTCGACGCGGCCGTCGGATGCGGACCGGGTCCCGCGTATCCGAGATCGACGGTACCGTTTCCGTCGACATCGACGGCGACCAAGCGGGCGCCTACCGCGGTGTTCTGACCGAGTACCGAAAGCCCATCGACGTCCGGACACCGGGGAAGCGAAAACGTCCCGTCGCCTTGTCCGAAGAGGAGACTCACCGAACACGGAGCGATCGTGCCGCCGAGTGCGAGGTCGACTAGCCCATCGCCATCGAAATCCGCCGCGACGAGGTCCCGGGGACGGGGATAGTGTCGGGCGTCCGTCGCTACCGGAGCCGGAATCGCCGCGAAGCGTCCCGCGTTTCTCAGCGCGCGGCGCTCCACGTCGACGATGACGACGCCGTCACCGCTCAAGAGCGCGAGGCCGAGAGACGCTCGGCCGGCGAATCGCGCCGAAGCGATCGCGTCTACCAGGCCGACGTCGGAAAACGGAGTAAACGTAGTCAACGGAGGTTCGTCGCCGCCCCAGAGAACGCCGTCCTCGAGCACGATCTCCACTCGACCGTCTCCGTCGAGGTCGGCCACGGCGAGCGCGTCGCTTCGCTGATCGCGAAGGAGAATCGGTGCGAGAACGCCGTCGCCGAGGTTTCGAAAGAGCACGATTCGATCACCGGAGGATACGACGTCGACGAGGCCGTCGGCATCGAAGTCGAGCGACTCCGCGCGATCGAGTGGACCGGGAACGGCGACGTCGGTGAAACTCCCGTCGCCCGGATTTTCGAGCACGAGGATGCTCTCTACGGTCCCTGCGGCGAGCAACACGTCGGTGTCACCGTCTCGATCGATGTCGCTCGCGTGAACGTCCATCGCGCCCGGGGCGAATCGGCGAAGCGGATCCCCCGCTTCCGCCTCGGCGCCCCAGGAGACCCACGTCACGTCGGTGGCCGCGACGATGATCTCCGCTCGATCGTCGCCGTCCAAGTCGGCTGCTGTCACTGCTCGAGGGAAGGCGTCGATCGGATTTCTCGACGTGACGACGAACTCCCCTCGGACGTTGGTGAAGCGAATGACGTCTCGTCCTCCTCCGATTCGATCGCCGATGACCACGACGTCCGGGGCGAGATCGCGATCGAGGTCGCCTGCGAAGAGAGCGCCTCCCACGAGACTCCTGCTCTCCGGCACGGCGACTCGCCGAAACCTCGAGAGAACGCCTCGATCGTTTTCCACGACGAAGAACTCTGCGCCTCCGCCCACGACGATCAAATCGTCGTCGCCATCGCGATCCACGTCGGCCGCACGAACCGAGCGCGGGCAGCAGTCCGGCGATCGAACGGATCCGGTTCGATCGAACGACCGCTCGGCGGACCCGAAGAAGATCACCCCATCGCGATTCCGGCGCGAGAGCACGACGTCGGCGATTCCGTCCGAATCGACGTCCGTCGTGGTGAGCGTGAGGGCGCTCGCAACCGATTCGCCCCTGATCACGGAACGCGGCTCTTCAGGAAACGTTCCGTTTCGATTCTCGAGAACCATGAGGCGGTTCTCGGAGGTTCCGTCCTCAAGGCGGAATCGACTGACGAAGACGATGTCGCCGTCCCCATCACCGTCGACGTCGGCGCTCGCGACCGCGGGAGGCGCGGTCAACTCTGCGCTGTGCTCGGAGAGGAGACAGTACTCGCCGAGCTCGTACGAAACGGCGGCGATTCGCCCGGCGAAGACGTCGACCGCCACGAGATCCGTGGCTGCGTCGCCGTCGAAGTCTGCCGTCACGAATCCAGACTCGATCGAACCTGCGAAGGCGTACGGTGATCGAGGAGAGAACGGTCGCGGAACACGCTGGCGTTCGTCCCCAAGCGTTGTGTGCCCCGAAAGGGCGACGATCAAACCCACCACGAACCCGAATCCACCGACCTGCATCGAAGTCGCCATAGCTCGATTGGACCTCTACCCAATCTCGGCGGAAGGGAGCAGGGGGAGTCGGAAGGTCGAAGGCTGCGAATCTGTCGAGGCTCCGGAAAGCGGCGAAGTGTCGAATCGCGGTTCTCGGACAGATTCGTCGCGGTAAACGTGCGAACCACCGCGAAAGTTCCGCCGAGTACGAGAAAACTGGATCGCACCCACTGGGGCCCCGGCTGGAACGTCTTCGGAGCCGTGCGGTGTCGGGGCTACTGCGGGGTCGGAGCGCTCGGCGAAGCCGGCTGCGGCCGGAGCTCGAGCCTTGCGTAACGGAGAGAGCCCCCGTGACTCGTTCGTCCGAAGAGATCCACGGTCGTGGACGGCGAAGAGCCTCCGCGCGGCGCGGCCGTGAAGAAGCGCACGAACGGATCTTTGAGCGGAATGCGATCGAACTCGACGCCCGTCTCCGCGTCGGCTGCAGCCTCCCCGAGTGCGGCATGATAGTTCGCAAGGGAACCATCGCCCTCACGGGTCCCCGCCACGATGAGATGGAGCCGCTCTCCCGGACTCACGTGAAAGCGCGCCCATGTCGGCCGAATTCCGCCGACCCCGCGCTCTCCACCGGCTAGCGTCGCCCGGCGCTCAACTGCGCCGTCGCGGATCAACGCGTAACGAAGCGAGATCACCGACCGCTTCGCCGGAAAATGCGCGGCGCGGATATGCGCGTCGGCGTAGGGGTCTTCGAGGTAGAGCGCGTGCGCCGCGCCCGTCGCGTCGACGTGGAGATCGAGGTTTGCAATATGACCTCCCGTGGCATCGACGTTCGCGATCTCGATCGGCTTTGCGAATCGAGTCTTCTCGACATCCGTCGCCGAGGTGTAGAACAGCCGGCGAAACACGTAGTCCCACTTTCGCCCCGTGTTCTCAGCCTTGAGCTTTCGCCACGCTTCGACCGGCTCCACGATATCGCCGATCGCGAGCACGTGTGCCGCGCGGTTCCGCAGCACGACTTGCGGGTACGCCGCGCGAATCGGAAACACGATCGCCGGACGTGAGATCCACTTCCCGCTCGGCTGCCGCCACGAGACGTGCTGCGCGCTCGTCTGGGCGTCGATGTGAAGGAGAAGGACCTCACCCCGCGGAGCGTCGACGGCGAGGCCTCGGTACGAATGATCCGTGAACGTCGGCGCCGGGGAGCTCGGCCACGCGGGTCGCTCCGTCGCGAACGCCCCGAGCGAGCCGTTCGGCGGAAACCGTACGATCTCTGGTCGACAGCGCCCGTACCACTTTCCCGGCGGCTCGAGGGAGGGATTCACCGAGAGGACGAGCGTGCCGTCGCCGAGAAGACCGATCGGACAAGGCTCGCGCTCGCGGTAAGCGTTCGCTTGCGCGACGCGCTTCCACTCGCCGGCGCTGCCCCGCCAGACTTGCCAGCGCGTGTTACAGAGCGGCGGAACGTCGACTCCGGTCTCGATCGCGCTCACGAACACATCGCCGTCACGGCGGACGACGAGGGGCGAACCGTAACACCACAGCGGACCGGCGCCGTTGCCCGCCGCGGTGTAGATCGTAACGACGTTCTCGACTAGGACCTCGGGACGGAGATCCGACGCTCGAGGCTCGGACTCAGCGCAGACGAGCGCCGCGGCGATGCAGCAGGCGATCATCATTCGGATGGGATACCGGCTCTTCACGCGTGTTCCTCCGATCCGCATTGTAGCGCCTAGCTCGCGGACACAAGTCCTGCGAAGCTCGATTCGAGAAGCGTCGCGACCGATCACCCCGCGATGCCGTCCCGGAATCGATCGATCGCTCGCGCGCGGGACGCCTTGAGATCGACGATCGGCCGCGGATACCCACACGCGTCGCAGAGCGCTGGGGCGCGCTCCCCCGGGAGATGGATCGCGCGATCTTCGATGTCCGCGAGCTCGGGAAGATGCCGTCGAATGAACTCGCCGTCCGGATCGAACCGCTCGCTCTGCGTGACCGGATTGAACACCCGAAAGTACGGCGCCGCATCGGTTCCCACGGACGCCGACCACTGCCAGCCGCCGTTGTTGTTCGCGAAGTCTCCGTCGACGAGGTGTCGCATGAAGTGGCGCTCGCCGCGGCGCCAATCGACGAAGAGGTTTTTCGTGAGAAAGGATGCGGTGATCATACGGAGACGGTTGTGCATCCAGCCGGTGTCCCTTAGTGCGCGCATCGCCGCATCGACGATCGGTACGCCTGTCGTCCCGCTCCTCCAGCGCTCGAATCCTTCTTGGTCATCGCGCCACGAGATCGATCGAGTCCGAAGATCAAACGGCTCGCCGCGACAGACGCGCGGGAACCCGACGAGGACGTGCCGGTAGAACTCACGCCAAATCAGCTCGGAGATCCATTTCGCGACTCCGACCGCGCCGTCCAGCTCACCTCCGTTCGCTCGGCGAGCAACGTCGAGGCACTCCCGAGGCGAGATGACCCCGAGCGCGAGATACGGCGAGAGTGCGCTCGTTCCTCCTACCGCGGGGCGATCGCGGTCATCTGCGTACTGATCGGCGCGCTGCTCGAGGAATTCGCGGAGCCTCGCGCGCGCGCTCGACTCGCCGGTCGGCCAGAGGTCCGCCTTGCTGACGCGTGCGAATCCTTCGACTCGAGTCGAGATCGGCGTCGACTTGACGTCAGCTCGCTTCTGTCGCCGCGGCAACTCGCGCCCGGGAGTCGAACCCCTCTCCTCGACCGCCGCGATCCACTTCTTCCGGTAGGGAGTGAAAACGGTGTAGAAGCGGCCGTCATTCGTCCTGAGCTCGTGCGGTGCGACGATCGTTTGATCGTCGAACGCGTGCACCGAACGACCCGAAGCTTCGAAGCGCTCCCGTACGGTTTCGTCGCGCGACTTTTCGTTTACTTCGTACTCGAGATTGAACCAGACGCTGTCGCAGTCGTGGCGCTCCGCCACGTCGAGCAATCGGCGCGGGACTCCCCCGAATCGAGGTTCTTCGATGACGATGAGAGGGATCCCGAGTCTCCCGAGCGACGCCGAAAGATCGCGCAGGTTTCGAAGAAGGAAGTCGACCTTGATCGACGCCCAGTCGTGCTCTTTCCACTGCTGCGGACAGACCGTGAACACGGCGAGCACGCCGCGCGTGGCGGCGCGGCAGGCTTCGAAGAGAGCGGTGTTGTCTCGGACGCGAAGATCCGAGCGGAACCAGATGAGAGGACGCACGATCAGAGCTCGGCAATAGCCGCTTCGAGCCGCGAAAGCGCCGCGGTCGAGTATCCGCGATCGTAGAAAAACGCGACGCGTCCCGTCTCATCGAGAAGGACGACGCGCGCCGGGAGCGGATTTTCATTTCCGAGAAACTCCGCCACGCGATCGCCGTCGCCGTAGATCGTGACGACGATGGCCCAGTCCTCGGACGGAATTCCCGCGCGCATTCCGTCGTTGATCGCGCGGGCAAAGAGACCGGGAACGAGACCCGGAATCGTCGGCAGCTCGTAGACGGGGATCTCAATCGAGGTTTCTCGGAGACCGAGCAGCCAGCGGTCGATGTCGAACTGCGATTCCCTCTCGTACCCGACGAAGAGCAGCACTCGATCCCCCGCGAAGTCGCTCGGAATCGAAATGGTCTTCTCGGTCAGCGTGACGCCGGTGACTGCCGGGAAACGATCACCGACGGGATCGCGCCGCGGGTGCGTGGTTGAGCAGCCGGCGAGAATCAGCATACAGACGAAAGCCGGCGAGGAGGCGCGCCTCCTCGTTCGTCTAGTTCGTTCGGTCCTAGTCATCGTTCTAGTTTCTGGTCTTTCTGCCGGTCTTCTCCGCCGCGAGCGGCGAGCGATCCAGCTCTGAGCCAAGCATCGAACTCGGCGAGATCGGGAAAGTACTCGACACCACGCACGCCCCGCCGGAGGCGCTTAGCCCCTTGCCCGCCGGCGATCACAATGACGTCGGGCGGGAGACCCGCCCGCAGTTCCGCGAGTTGCCGTTCGGTTTCGACTCCGCACGTCGCGAGCGACACGCTCAGTGCGAGAGCGGTGGCGTCCAACTCGCGCGCGGCGGCAAGTACTTCGTCGTTCGGGACCTCGATTCCGAGGTTCACGCACCTCAATCGGGCGGAGGTTAGAATCGACGCGGCAGCGAGCAGCCCAAAGCGGTGGCGTTCGCCAGAGATCGTCGCGAGAAGCACCGTGGGCGCCCGCGTCTCAAGCGGCTCGTCCCGGAGCCGCGCCCGGAGCACGTCTTCGATGACCTCGGAAAGAAGGTGCTCGTGCCGGACTTGAAACGTCCCCGCGCGCCACTCTTCGCCGACGGCACGGAGGAGCGGAACGACACGGTCGAGGACGAACGCGCGCAGCCCGCGCTCTCGTGCGTCCGATTCGAGCGCCGCGAAGAGCTCTCGATCCGCGAAGTCGCGAGCGAGTGAGAGGAGCGGCTGCAGCTCTGCGCTCGCGGCCGAAATCGCAACCGCGTTCTCGCGGAGGAGCGCGTCGAGCTCGGCCGCGCTCTTCGTGAGAACGCTCGCCGGACGGTGACCGAGAGCGACGGCATCCGCAACTCGGTGCAACCACTCGACCTGTTCGGGCGTGAACCGCCGGTGCCCCGACGGCAGGCGGACAGGCTGTGGACGGCCGTACCGGCGCTCCCACGCGCGCAGCGTTTCCACGCCGATCCCGGTCGATTCGGCTACCGCGGCGATCGAGACGGCATCCATGGGGAACTCACCGGCAAATCTCGTAATCCGTTCCTAGTTCTCTACTTGAAGATTCCAAGCACGATCCAGTCTACCTCAGCCTGCTCATTTGTACAATAATTTATCTGTACAAAATCCTTCTGGCGACGTACTCTTAGATTGACGGACGGGGACCGCACTCGCCGTCAGACCCGCGGGCGCCGCCCGCCGACCGAACCCAAAGGATGAACATGAGCGAGACCGCGCCGATCCGCATCGGGACCTCCGCCTGCCTCCTCGGCCAGAACGTTCGCTTCGACGGCGGACACAAGCGCGACGCGTACCTCGTCGACGCACTCGGCCCCATCGCGACGTTCGTCCCGATTTGTCCCGAAGCGGAACTCGGCTTGGGAGTGCCGCGTGAGACGCTGCGCCTCGTCCGGGTGGAGCGCGACGTCGCTCTCGTGGGAACGAAATCTGGGCAGGACCACACCGAGTCGATGCGAGCCTACGCGCGCGAGAGATCGCGGCAGATCGCCGAGCTCGACCTGTCCGGATTCGTGCTCAAGAAGGACTCACCTACGTGCGGCGTTCACCGAGTACGCGTCTACGATTCGAATGGCGTTCCCTCCCGAACAGGCACGGGCGTCTTCGCCGAAGAGCTCGCGAAAGCTTGCCCGCTCCTTCCGATCGAGGAGGAAGGGCGACTCCGGGATCCGCATCTCCGCGAAAACTTCTTCGAGCGAGTCTTCGCGTACCGGCGCCTGAAGCTCTTCTTCGCGAGCGCGTGGACTCGCGGCGGGCTCGTCGCCTTTCATTCGCGAGAGAAAACTCTCCTCCTTGCGCACGACAACGGAGCGTACCGCGAGCTCGGCCGACTCGTAGCTCGCTCCAAACGCGAAGAGCGAGGCGAGCTCGCTCGCGAGTACGGCACGCGATTCATGGGCGCCCTCGCGCGCGTCGCAACTCCGAAACGACACCGAAACGTCCTCGAGCATCTCGCCGGATACTTCAAGAAGACACTCGGCCGCGATGAGAAAACAACGCTTCGCTGCCACATCGAAGATTTCGCACACGGACTCGTTCCGCTCGTCGTCCCGATCACGCTGCTTCGACTATTCATCCGCCAGCACGGCGTGGAGTATCTCGCGCACCAGACTTACCTCGAGCCGCATCCGAAAGAGCTCGCGCTCCGCAATCACGTCTAGCCGTCGCGCCCGATCCGGCAGGATCGTGGCGAAATTCGAAGTGCGTCGTTTTCTTGGGACGCCGGCGAGTAGAATCCCCGGTGACGTCCGGGTTACGATCGGGATCCAGATCGCGAGCACGAAGGAGATCCGATCATGACGAAGACGCAAGTCATCGCCCTCCTCAAAAAGAACAAAGATGATCGCGGCATCGCCCACTGGAAGCGGCTCGGCGCGAGGGATCTGAAGAGCTTCGGGATCGGTCTCACGAAGCTGCGAAAGCTGGCCAAGGAAGTCGGCCGCGATCACAAGCTCGCGCAAGAGCTCTTAGGAAGTGACATCTACGACGCGCGCGTCGTCGGCATGCTGATCGACGAACCGAAGAAGATGACGCGCGAGCAAGTCGAAGAGCAGGCCGACGACCTCGGTTACCCGATGTTCTCCCACATCTTCACCTCGTGTGGAGCTCCACTCCCCAAGACGCCGTTCGCGCGCGATCTCGCCGTCGAGTGGATGGACAGCAAGGACCCCGTCCGCCGGTGCTGCGGGTACGGTCTCCTCTACGAGCTCGGCAAGGACAAGCGCGACAAGGAGCTCACCGACGCGTTCTTCAAGAAGTACGTCGAGCGCATCCGAAAGACGATCCGCGACGAGGAGAACTGGGTCAGAAACGCGATGAATACGTCGCTCCTCAGCATCGGAAAACGCAATCTCGCGCTCAACAAAGCGACGCTCAAGGCCGCGAAGGCGATCGGGCCCGTCGACGTCGACTACGGGGACGACAATAGCTGCGAGGTGATGGACGTCGTGAAGCATCTCTCGTCGGACTGGTTGCAAGAGAAGCTCAAGGCCTAACCGCACTGTCCGGGGCTCGTCGTATCGCGCGCTACGCTCGTTCGAGGCGAGGCGGGGACTGATCTCTGCGGTCAGGCGCGCTCCCGCGCCAGCCATCCGCTTCGAAGCCGGAAATCCTCGGGCGGGATAAGCGACAAGGTCGCCGTCTTGCGAGGTCCGCCTCCGCCGAGGAGCGCCGCGGTCCGTAGACGGGCCTCTAGAACGCGTCTTCATTTTTTTGCGTCCTTTTGGTGGAACGGTCGACTGTAGAGGCAGAACCAGTCGCTCCGGGCGGGTGAGACCGCGAGAAAAGTCGAGGGATTCGACACTCTCAGCTCGCCGGGCCCGATCGCCGCCTAGATTCACAGGAGGACCGTCGTGCAAGAGAAGCGAACGATTGCCGTCGAGTTTCTTTACCTCGACCTGACGAATTGTGGCCGCTGTGTCGGCACGGGCAGTAACCTCACAGAGGCGATCGACCGCCTCTCGCCTACGCTGAATGAGATCGGCGTGCAATTGGACGTCCGCAGAATCCACGTGAGAACCAAGGAAGAAGCTCGTCGGCGCGGCCTCGAAATCTCGCCGACCGTTCGCGTCGAGGGCCGCGACATCCAATCCGATTGGACCGCCAGCGAATGCGGCGGTTGCGACGATCTCTGCTGTCCCGGCTCCACGAAAGTCGACTGCCGGCTGTGGGACTGGGCCGGCGAGAAACACACGGTTGCTCCAGTCCCCCTGCTCATGCGAGCCATCCTCGCGGAGTGTTTCTCGGGAGAGGTCGAGCGTCGGCGAAAGGACGGAGACGAGCTCTCTGAGAATCTGGAGCGTTTCTTTCAAGCCAAAGTTGCATCATCCCGACGCACTTCAACCGAAAGGACGCGCGAGACAGCCTCCCGCTGCTGTCCCGAGTGCTGCTGAGGTCTCTTGCCACCATGAGCGAACCCGCCGCGACCGAACACGCCTGGGAGCAACTCAGTCGAAGTCTCTTCGCGTTCATACGACGACGAGTTGCCGACGACGAGACGGCGGCCGATCTCGTACAGGAGGTTTTCGTCCGGGTGCAGAGCGGGATCGGTACGCTCGAGAACGAGCAAAAGCTCTTCGCCTGGGTGTTCCGCATCGCCCGCAACACGGTCGCCGACCACTACCGGAGCCGCCGTAGCATCGAGTCTCTCGACCACGACCCGGCGGCGACGCCGGGCGACGAGGAATCCGATCTGAACGACCAAGTCGGAAGCTGCCTGCGAGCCATGCTTCCGTCGTTGCCGGAGAAGTACCGTGAGGCGATGCAGTTGGCGGAGGTCGACGGATTCACCCAGCGCGCCGTTGGGGAGCGGCTCGGACTGTCGCTGTCCGGCGCGAAATCACGCGTTCAGCGCGGGCGTGAGTTGCTCCGAGCGACCCTGCTCTCCTGCTGTCGCGTCGATTTCGATCGCCGGGGCAACGTCACGAGATTCGAGCGCGATGGCGGTCGCGCGCCGTGCACCGCGGAGTGCGATGAGCGCCGCAGTGCGGAGGGCGAACATCAGGAAAGGGCCGTTGATGGTCGTACCGCAAAGCAAGATTGCTCCGGAATTGTCGCCGACGGCCGATCGAGGGCCATAGAGGCGGCAATCGGCCCGATCCAGACGGAGGTCGAGGCGAGGTACGCCGAAGAGTTGAAGGCGGCAGATACAAAGGGCCGAACTCGGATTCGCGAGAAGATCGCGAAGGAGATCAAGGCTCGTTTGAACCAGACAGCGCCGGAGTCCGGTCTCTATTGATTCGGGCAAGCGGTATCGTGCAGGCGCGAAACGTCGGGCGCGTAACGAGCTACTCAGCCTCTCGCTCGGCGAACACTTCCCGGACTCGAGCGATGTCGATGGCTTCGGCCGCGTGGCCGTCTCTTCCGCGGACCGTCGTCGCGCGCAGGATCGAATTGTAGATCGCTTCCTCGGTCGCCTCGGCGCACGCGAGTAAGAGGGACGAGAGATTGCGATCGAGAACGCGCGTGTTTACGTTTCGCTCGCGCTCGCTTGGGACCGCAAACGCGAACGCGTAGTCGCCGCTTCCGTGCGAGAAGCTCGCGCCCGCGCGCGCCATGCCGGCGAACGTACGCCGCGCGACGCGCTTCAGCTGGCGGGCATCGAGCGGCGCATCCGTCGCGACGACGATCGCGCAAGAACCCTTCTCGGCCTCGTTCGCAGCCGCAGCCGGCGGGAGTGGCCGGCCGAGGATACGGAGCTCGCCCCCAAAGTTCGTCTGGACGAGAACTCCAACGGTGTACCTAGCACCGTTCACGCCACCGACGACGACGCGCCGCGACGACGTTCCGCCGCCGCCCTTGTAGCCGAGGCAGCGCGTGCCGGTGCCCGCACCGACGCTTCCCTCCGCGACCGCACCGTTCGTCGCGGATTCGATCGCTCGCCGTACGTCCTCGCTTCGAATCGCCCGCGCGCGACCGTCGCTCAAGTACCCGTCGTTCGTCTCGCCTACAACTGGATTCACGGAGCGGATCCGACCGCTCTCGTCCTTTGCGAGGACGTAATCGATGATGGCGTCCGCGATGCGCGGCACGGCGAGCGTGCTCCCGAGGAGGAGCGGGGTCTCGATCTCGCCGAGCTCGTCGATCTGAACTGTACCGAATGGTTTCCCGAATCCGTTGAACGATACGAATGCGGCGGCCACCTTCTCGCGGAAGAGATCGCGCCCGTGCGGAAGGATGGCGGTGATCCCCGTCCGAATCGACTCGCCGCGAACGATCGTCACGTGCCCGACACGCACGCCGGGGACATCGGTGATCGCGTTGTGCTTTCCGACGTCGAGCGATCCGACGACGACCCCGAGGTCTCGCGCGCGCGGGCGTTCGCGGGCTTCATCGGCGACGAGTGAACAAGAGAGCGAGAGCGCCGCGGCGATCGCAGCCAGAATCCAACGCACGAGCTGTCACTCCGATCCGCGGCCGAGCTGACGACCGCGGGTTGGACGAGATCACCCGAGCAGCCGCTACTCTCACGGTCATTCTCGGTGAATCTCTCGCTCCACGTCAATCTCGCTCACTCCCAACACTCTCCTCATTCTTCGTCTTCCCTCGCGACCTTCGCGCTCTTCGTGTGCAGCTCTTCTTCCCACGAAGCTCGAGCCATCCACGTCACGCTGCGCATCCATCCTCACACGTGAGCCGATCGTCCGTCGGATCTGCGCCGCAGTTTTCGTACGGCTCGGGGACGTCCGCACCGCTCGCGAAGAGATGATTCAGCAGATAGATCGCGTCGGCGATGTTGACGGTGCCGAGATCGTCGACGTCGTAAGCCTTCGCGCACACCGCATCCTGCCCATCGAACAGATAGAGAAGGATCGCAAGCGCGTCAGCGACGGACGCTGAGCCATCGCCGTTCGCGTCGCCGCGTCGAAACGTCTCTGCGACTCCACATTCGACGGAGTGATCGAACGCACGCTCGATCGAATCGGCAACGCCGTTCCCGTTACAGTCCGAAAAACGGACGATCCATGCCGCGAGAGTTCCGTCCTTCATGCCCATTCCGAGCACCGCGAGACCGTTTCGCGACATCGCCGTAATCCCGAAGAATCTCCACTCCTCGAGATCGATTCCTCCGATCTCCGCGATCGTCTCGAATGCGATGGGACCCTCGCCGTCGAGGAAGACGCTCCCCGATCGTCCGAGGACAACGCGCCCGTTCCCCGACACACTCACGAGCGGCTCGGCTTCACCGCAGCGCGGGTCGCCGCGGCCGCCGGACTCCGTCCAGGAGAAGCCGGCCATCGGCGTGCCGTCGACGTCGATGCAGTGGAACTCGCCCGCGAGCGCGTCGCCGTCGTCGGAGACCGAGTATGCGGCAGAGCTCGAAGTTTCATCGGAGACCGGCTCGAACCCGGACTCTTCCGTCCAGCGCACCGCCTCGAACCACCGGTACGGTTCACCAGGACGCGCGTCGCTCGACCCGACGATGACGCGCCCGTCCGGAGTCATGTCGTAGACGTTACTCGCTCCGCCGCGCCGATCCTCGTCGTGGAGAAAGCCGAGCCCGACCATTCCCGTTTCTCGAGTCCACCGAAACATCTCGGTCGAGTCCGGACTGAACAGTCCGACCCGCGTTCGAGAGGAGAAGCTGTTTCCCGCGACCACGGAGCCATCTGCCGATACCGCGGTCGCGCTCGCGCCGTAGAGGCCGCCCGGCAGCTCGCCGAGCGACTCCATTCCGCCCTCTTCGGTCCAGCGAAACGCGGCGTTGCCCTTGTCGGTCGCACTCGTCCCGACGATCACCGAGCCGTCGGCCGATGCAGCGGTCGCACGACTGTCGAACTCCCCGCCGGGTAGATCTCCGAGACCCACGGGTCCCGACTCTCTGGTCCAGCGGAACGCCTCCCAGCCCTCGGTCGAACGGCTCACTCCGACGACGACACGGCCGTCGGCCGAGAGGGCGGCCGGAGTTGGCGCCACACCTCCCCCGGGCAGAGTGGGGATGAGGTCGACGGTCGCGTCGGCGAGCGCCGCCCCGGCGCCACCGACTACGGCGAACATAACCACAAACGCGCGCGAGAACTGAACTTGAATCGACATGACCGCAATCTCCTGCACACGAGGAATCGACTCGATCCGACCCACGGACGGATCCCCTCTGAGTCAGAACTGCGGTCGTGGAGCCGCGGCAGACAAGAATCCGCGGATTTCTGCCGCGAGCTATCTCGCTACTTCGATCGTCCCCCGCCGGACGCTGAATGCGTCGTTCCCCGAAAAGACGAGGTGCACCTTCCTCCCGTCGTCACTCGTCCACTTCGGCGGGAACCGACTCGTCTCCCCGGGTCCGACGTCCCACTCCTCTGTGAAGTAGGCGGTCGTCCACGGTCCCCAGGGCTCGGGCGCGTCGTAGACGCCAAAGCCGCCCTGGAACCGCGGGCCTCTGGAGTCCTCGCTTTCGGGAAGGGTTTGACACCAGAGGTAGCGGCGGATCCCGGCGTTGTACGAGATCCCGCTTCGGTAGCACCGTCGAGGATGCTCGAACACCGCTCCGCGGTTCTCGATCGCGGTGGTCCACTCGGGTGTACCGTCGGCGGCGAGAGCGACAAAAAACTCGTACGCGCGCCGTTCGCCGAGCCGCTCCTTGGGGACGCGCGCGAGGACCATTCGATCCGCCGGCTCGTACGCGCTGTCCGAATCCTGCGAATAGATGTAGACGAATCCGTCGCGCGCGCCGGCGTAGTTCTTCCCGAACTGGAGGAAGGTCGGACAGCCAAAGCTCTGCGTGAACTTCCAGTCGCTCCACGTCCACGTCCGGGCGTAGTCGGTCGACCAGGCTAGCCGCGCGTTCCCGGCGTTGCGTACCCAGAGGTAGAGGATGCCGTCGACCATGAGGAGTCCGCTCGCTTTTGTTCCGCTCGCCCCGTCGCCGATCGACTCGTCGGGAGAGCGGATGTTCTCACCGCGAAACTCGCTCGGCGATCCAGAGACCTTCGCGAATCCGAGACTCAACTTCCGACCGACGCGCGGCGAGAAGCCGTGCCCGTCGCCGTAGGCGGTGTAGAGATTCCCGTCGTCCGCCCATGCGAGCGGCCAATTGTCGCTCCCCTTCGCTTTCCGAGCGATCGTCCCCTTCGGGGCCCACGTGAGTCTCTCGATCACCGGGCTCTGCGGATAGGGTGCGCGCGAGTGCCGGTCGTTCTCGCCGCGCGAGCGAACTCGAACCGACGCGGCGATGGGAGCGAGAAAGGGTCGCAGCACGTCGTAGTGCCCAGACTCTTTCGTCCTCGCCCACTTCTTCCCGGCGCAGGCTCGCGCAACGACGATGTCGAGATCGGGAAAAACGACGACGAGACTATCGAAGAGGCCCCACGACCAGTACGCGCTCCGCGGGACGTCCTCAAGCGAGCCGTCGGCGTTGTTCCACCAGAGGAGGCCGTAGTGGTCCGACGCGTTCCCCAGCTCGTTCGCGATGCCTCCGGGGTGCTCCGGCAGTCCGATCACTGCGTCGTCGGTCGTACGCGCGCGATCCACGAAGTCCGACGGAATGATCTGCCGGTCGCCCCACCGGCCCTCGCGGAGGTAGAGATAGCCGATGCGCGCCATCGCGTCGACGTTCGCGTGAATTCCCGATCCGAATTCCCGCCGGGCGACACCGGCGATCTCTTTCGGGCGGTAGGCGTTCGCTCGCCACCGAAGATCCTCGCGAGAGATTCCGATCGGCGTAAACACACGCTCGAACATCAAGTCGTCGACGTCGCGCCGGTAGGCGAGCGTCACGCACTCGGCGAGCCAGTTCGGGCCGCCGTCCGAGTAGTGCCATTTCGTCCCCGGGGCGAACACGAGCTTCTCGTACCCGCCCCGTTTCTCGAATCCGGCCGTTTGCGTCGCGAGGTGTCGAATGGTGACGTCGTCGACCCAACCCGTCTCGCGATTGCTGGCCGGCGGCGTGGCGAACTCCGCGTGGTGCTTGGACGCCCTGTCATCGAGACGGATCTTGCCGTCGCTGATCGCTAGTCCGAGTGCCGTGACGCCGATCGATTTCGTCGTCGACTTGAGATCGTACCGGCGGTGCGGGTCGCCCCACGACAGAACGAGCTTCCCGTGGCGCGTGATGTAACCCGAGCCGCCGCTTTCGCCACTCGTGACCGCGTAATCGCGAGCCTTGATCAGTTTGTTCGCGTCGAGACCGACTTCCTCCGGCTTCGCGGTCGGCCACGCATCCTTCGGCCAGACAAAGCGCTTCTCCTCCTGACCGCACAGATGGCCACCGGCAGTCAGCACCACGGCAAACGCGAGCGCGACTCTGAGATGATGGTTCAGCATGCGCCTCGTTCCCGTTCCCGCTCCCGTTACGGCGCTTGCAAAAAAGCCAGCAGATCCGCGACGTCCCCGAGCGAAAGATCTACCTCGAGTCCCTCGGGCATGAACGAAGTCTCACTCGATTCGAGACTCTCGATCGAGCTCCGAAGGAGGACGCGTTCAGTGCCATCGACGAGTCGAAAGCGAAGACTGTTTCCGGTCTCGCCGGCGACGAGTCCGTGGACGACGTCGCCCGAATCGAGAACCGCAGAGTAAGCGACGTACTGTGGTTCGACCGCCGCGTTCGGATCGGCGATGGCTGTTAGGAGCGCCGCGGCCGATCGATCGGTGAGCGCGCGAAGATCGGGCCCGATCGCCGTGCCGATATCACCGAGCGCGTGACACGAGGCGCACTTGGCGGAGAAGACGTCCTTTCCGCGACGAGCGTCACCGCTCAAGTGCACCGCCGGCTCGAGCCAACGGACAGCCTCCTCGCGGGGCCGGTTCGTCTCTAGCGCGAGAATCCGCTTCGCCTCTTCTGCGACTTTGCCGCCATGAACGGTGAGCAGCCGCTGACGCTCCGCCGCCGAGAACCCCATCCGCGGGGCCGTTCCTCGCTCGATCGCCTCGAGAAGAGAGCGTGTCCAATCGGGGCGTGAAAGCAGCGCGTCAAACGCCGCCGCGCGAACGGGAGGAACGAAGGAACGCCACGGCCCGATGAGAGCGGTCGCGTCACCGCTGAGTCGGCGGAGACGCCGGATCGCGGCGATCTGCACGTTGGTCGGCTCCGACGTCGCGAGGATCTTCTCGAGGAATCTTCGCTCGTCGCTCCGATGCGCTTCCCGCCGTCCGAGCAGCGAAACGGCGGCGGCGCGAATTTCGTGCGGACGACTTCGGTCACGCGCGACCGCTGCTGCGCGCGCGAGCGTCGCGCGACCCGCTTCGAGCAATTCGCCGAAGCTCGCGTGCTCCGCGCTCAGGCGTTCGAGGGCGAGTGATTCGGCGGCGAGAGTGTCGAGGAATCGCGCGAACGCATCGAATCGCCACGTCGCGATGCGGTCGTCATCCGACGACTCTCCGCAAACGAGCGGCGAGAGGAGGCGCGTTACCACGGTGTAGCTCTCTGTCTTGAGCGCGCCGGCGAGTAGCGGTGAGACGAACTCGCGGAAGCTCCCTTCGTCGGCGACGATCGCCTCGGCGATCGCCTCTTGGTGCGGCAATGCCGAACTCAGAATCGCCGCGCGGATCCAGGGATCGGAGTGGTCGCGTCGCGCGAGCGCGCCGAGTGCCCTTCCCGCGAGTGGATCCCTCCATTCGCCGAGGGTGTGCGCGAGTTGCAGCCGGAGTGGCGCGTCGTCGCTCGACGCGAGTGACGCGGCGGCGGCGATGACTTCGGGCACTTCGGCGAGCGGTTCGGCGAGATGCAGTGCGATTCGAGCCACGCGCGGGTGCCGATCGCGGAGCCCCGCGATCACGACTCGGGCATCGAGCGCTCCGATACCGGCGAGCGTCGCGAGCGCGTGGATCCTCGCACGCGCGTCTCCGTGTTCGCGGACCATCTGCTCGAGCGGCGATGCGACCGTCGCGTCTCCGATCTCGACGAGAAGTCGCTGCGCGAGATCGCGCACGATTCCGTTCGAGCTCGCGAGTCGACGGACGAGTTTCGCCGGGGAGTCGTTCGCGAGTATGGGAACGGGACGAGGATTCGCGCCCTCCGGCACGACGCGGTAGATTCGACCGCGGTCGTCGCCCGAGCGATAGAACGGACGGAGCTCCTCGCGCCCCACCGGGGGTAGCCACTCGGGATGCTCGATCATGTAGCGGTACATGTCGACGATCCACAGCGCGCCGTCCGGACCCGTTCGCGCCATCACGGGACGGCACCACCGATCCGTCGACGCGAAGAAATCGCGTCCCCCCGGCGGCGTGTCAACGATCGCGTCGAAGCTCGTGCCGTTCCTTGTGAGTACCGCGTGCTGCACGATTCCGTGAAACGGATCGCACGTAAAAGCGTGCGTCTCGTCGCTGAACGGAAAGAGAAGATCGTCACGGTAGATGCCCGGCCCACACGCCGACGTAAACCGCGTCGCGTCTTCGAAGCTGTGATAGCGCTTCTGCGGGAGCTTCGCCGGATAGAGCGTCGGGCTCACCCCGCGAACGTGATTCTTCGCGCCCCGCGCCGCGAAGTAGGGATTCCGCCCCGAGTAGCGGTCGGAAAGTACGTAGTGCCAGAGCGGCCGGCTGTTCTGCACTCCGAACCAATCGCCCCAGTCGTCGCGAACGCGTCCGAACTGAGATGGACCAGACTCGGCCGCGAGCGCGCCCGTCGCCGGGTGAATTCTCAGATCGCGACTCCCGAGGTGGATCTCCTCGCCGGTGGTCTTCGATCGGACGCGCCGGTCGGCTCCGTAGCCGGCGTGATGTCCACCGCTAGCGCAGTAGATCCAATTGTCGAGGCCCCACCGGAGCCCGTTCACACGCAGCTGTTGATTCCCCGGTAGGAACCCCGTGTAGAGGACCTTGCGTCGATCCGCCCGCCCGTCGCCGTCCGCGTCCTCGAGATAGAGGATCTCCGGCGCGGCCGTAACGATCACGCCCTTGCGCCACGCGTGGACGCCGTTCGGAAAGCTGAGCCCGTCGGCGAAGAGCACGGACGAGTCGTACCGGCCATCGCGATCGTGGTCGACGAGCACGCGGATTCTCCCGCCCAGTTCGTTTCCGCCCTTCGTTCCGGATGGATAGTCGGCCATCTCGGCGACCCAGACGCGGCCCTCCGCATCCCAATCGATCGCGACGGGATCGCGGACGAGCGGCTCGGCCGCGACGAGCTCGAGACGAAATCCTTCGCGAATACGCGCAGCGCGGAGTGTCTCCTCAGGCGAGCGCGGCGGCGAACGGGGAACAGCTGGAGAGTCGGCCGGACCGGAGGAGCCATTGGACGCGAGCCCACTCGCCGCGTAGTGCCGTGCGACTTCTTGCGGCGTGAGCGCACGATCAAAGACGGCGACTTCGTCGATCTTTCCTTCGAGACTCGGAGCGTCCGAGTGCCCGCCTCCGACGAGGACCAGAGGATTGGCAACGACTCCGAGACTGAATTCACCGTCGATCTCGAGCTTGCCGTTCAGAAACACGCGAACCCGTTCCCGCTCGCGCGTCACCGCGACGTGGTTCCAGTTGCGACCGAAGCTCGTTTTCCCCTCGAGCGTCCCGAACGCGAGTCGAGTCGTGTTCGGTTCATCGCCCGCGACCATAGTCAAGACGTCCGTCCCGCGGGCGAAGATCGTCCCGCGAACGGGACGCGCATCGCGGCGGACTCCGTTCCAAAACCAAAGCTCGACGGAATAGTCGGTGTCGATTTCGAGTCCAGCCGCGCGAAGGTACCCGCCGGCGAGGTGTAGCGCTCGGTTCTCGCGCTCGAGCGAGAACGCTTGCGAAACCGGTCCGGGAAGATGGAACGCTACCCGCGGCACGACGGTTCCGTTGCGACCGTTTCCGCTCGAATCCGCGACCGAGGGGCCGCGGAATTCCTCGAAGCGCCAGTACGCCAGTGGCTTTGACGCGAGAACCGCAGCTGGATACGCGCCGTGGACGAGCGGCGGCTCTCGGCGCTTCTCGCCGCTCACCTCTTCGAGCAGTTCGAGCACCACCCCGATGATCTTCGGTTCGGCTTCCACCTCGAGGCCAGCGGTGCGCGCGGGCCACGTCGTGTAGCCACCGAGCGCGTGCTGCTCGGGCGGCGGAATGTAACCCGCGGCGCCGTTCGAGAGCGACAAGTTGACCGTCGGCTGAAGGGGACTTCGCGCCTTCAGCTCAAGCCCCGTGAGTGCGTACACCTCGCAAGGGATCGCCGTGAATCCGAGTCCGCCGATCCGGACCGCCTGGAGGACGACTTCCTCCGTCGGGTTCTCATCGATGAAAAACGCCTGCTCCGCGTACACCTCGGGACGATTCCGCGGTCGCGCGGATCGATCGGGGAAGAGCTTCTTTGCCCACGCGAGCCGTTCCGGGCTCGGGAGGCGCCGCCCGAGCGTGATACGTTTCTCCGCCATCGCGAGCGGAACGTCGCGCGAGTAACGCATCGTACTCGCCGCATCGAGCGCGATGCGGACGAGCTGGTTCGTGTATTCGTCGATTCCGATCGAATCCGCCGGCCGGCTGTAGTCGCCGCGCCAAAGATCGCCACTCGTTCCTTGAGACAAGATCCCGACGAACTCGTCGTCCCCCGGCGCGAGCTCCGCCGCAACCTTCTGCGCGAAGCGACCGAAGAAGTCGGGTGAGAATCCTCCCCCGAACCCGAAGTAGTGCATCGAGTAATTGCCGAGGAACGCGATCGGCTCACCCTCGAGACTGCGGACCGCGAGGATCGAGAGCGCCGGATCCTCGGGACCGGACGGGCCGACGTAATCGGGATTCTGGTAGCCCGGGTGCATCATCGCGCGAATCGTCCGCTCGCCGAAGGGGTCGACGTCCGGCCGGTCGACCCGGCGAATCCAGCGCCGGCAAGCGGTGTGATCGGGTGCCTGTGCGACGGTGTAGCCGAGCTCCGCCGGCTGCTCCCTCTTCGATGCGAGAACGATGGCTTCGGCGATCTTCGGCGGCAGGAACTTCGTGTACGCGGGATCGGCGCGCGATCCGAGACAGTAGTTCATCGCGCTCGGAGCGGTGTGCGTGTGCGTCGCTGAAATCAGGATCCGATCCCGCGGCATCCCGATCTCCCGTTCGACGCGCGCCTTGACGTCGTCGCAGAGCGTCCGCGGAACCATACACGTGTCGACGATGGCGATCGCGATGCGTTCGTCGCCGCGGCGGAGAGAGATCGCGCGCGTATAGAGAGGTTCCGCAACGCGATCGGCGGAGCGTTCGAGAAACCCGCCGTTCTGGATCGCGGGGAGAGTCGTCGGGGAGATGTCGACGGCGGCCGCGCCGGCGTAGAGGGGTAGCTTCCGAGACTCGGGTGACTCGTCCTCGGGCACAGCGACGGCAGGAAGCGTCGTCACGGCGAAAATGAGAATCTCGGCGCCTGGAAGTCGCACGCAGAATCCTCCGCGATCGGGACCATGAAGTTCGCGCCCGGGAGACCTCGCGCTCGGCGCGTTCGATGCAGTCTACTCGATCCCGGCGTCCCCACGAAGCTGCGGGCGGGCGTCGGCGGGCATCCATTCGACGCCAAGGCGCGAATGCGATTGAGCCAGCGCGAACTGCTCGAGAATCTTGCGGGGCTTATCGAAGGGGAGTAGGAGAGCCGCGGCGATTCGACTCCGCGGCGTTCACGTGGACATCGAAGCCGCCGTGGTTCGAGCGGGTTCTTGCAACCGAGTCGGCACCGTCCTCGTCCTTCGTGATGTCGAGCTCGAGAGCGCGGCACCAAGAAGCGGCGAGAGGCGATTCGAAGCGACTGTTCCGTTCCCGAAGAATCACGGTCCAATCGAACCGCCCGAGACCACATGAAATCGACGACGTCATTCGTCCCGAAGTTGTGTCTGGCGGCGATCGCCAAGGCTCTGTTGATCAGCCTTCTCACTGTAATCGCGATCACCGCACTCGAGGTCCTCTGGAGCGGGCTGCCCCCGCACCACAAATCGACCTCGATCTGTCTTCGCTGCGGTCTCGTCCGCGACATCGATTCCGCGCGAAGCCCCCGAGATCGCTACGAGAAAACTGCAATTTCACGATGGGTCGACACTCACGTGGCGAATCCGCACGAACATCGGTGGAGGGAGCGCCATTCGAGCTTCACCAGTTCGGCCTGGTTTCGACGATCGGCGTTCGACATAACTGGCTCGACGAACCGTTCTACGACGAAATCGACATCGTCCGCTGCCTCGAAGTGCTGAGGGCTCATGACCTTCACATCGAGTGCCTTCGACTGTTCACCAACGAAGACCACGAAACCCGCGAGCAAGCTTGGAACATGGTCTAGGCGTTGATCGGGGATTCTCCGCCTCCGGACATTCCCGCGTGGTGGCGGGAGTTTCGAGAGTCCTTTCGCCCCGCGTATTTTCCCGTTGCGAAGAAGCCCACCGAGGTTCGGGGGTAAGACGGCTCAACTCGCGTTCGTCCGGCCTGCACAGGCTCCGCACGAAACCGCGGCCAGGATCCGGAAGGGCGGTGCGAGAGACTCTCTCCGTCGCTATGATTCAAGCCGACGCAATCGGAACGAATCGAAAGGGCAACGCCGTGGACGTTCTTCTCGTCGGTTACGGAACTCTCCTCCACCGAGGATCGCTCGGCCAGTCGATCGGCGGTGAGGCTGCGGACGAGAAAGACATCCTTCCCGTGCGGATCCGTGACTACCGGCGAGTGTTCAATCTCCGTCCGACGCACTACCCGTCGAGTTTCAAGCTTTCGGGTGAGGGGATCGAGAACGCCGCGATGAATGTCGAGGTATCACCGGGCGCCTTCTTCAACGCGCTCGCGTTCAAGGTGACGAGCTCCGAGCTGGACATTTTGGACGAGCGCGAGCGATACTACGAGCGTCACGTCGTGCCACTCTTCGACTTCGGGACGGACGCTCCGATCGGCGAAGGGCACGTCTACTCCTCGGCACCGGAGGCGCGGTGGATCGAACGCGATCCGCAACGTCTCCTGCCTCTGTGGCGAGACATCGTTTGGGCGCGGACCGGTGCCTACGGGGTCGGAGAGAAGTTCGGACGAGAGTACGACGCAACGACGTATCTCGCCGATGGGCGGACACTGATGGTCGATCGCTACCGACACGTCCTCGATCAGACGGACGACGTCGAACCACCGAGATAGTTCGTTCCTCGGGCCGTGGCGCTAAGAGGGCATCGGGCATGACTGGGAGGGGGCCGTGACTCACCAAGGGCGGTTCGCGCAGCGCGAAACAAAACCTCGCGTCTTCATCAACTTCGCGTCGGAGGATCTCGAGACGGCGTCGTGGCTTTACGACCGTCTCGTCGAGGCGGACTGCGTCGTCTGGCTGGATCGGGCGGACATCCGGCCCGGAGATCTGTGGAGGAATGCCACCCTCCACGGGCTCATGAAGTACCGGATCATGCTCAGCATCGTCACGCCGAGATCTCTACGCCCGGCCCCGGACCGTCCGTGGGTTCCGTATGAGCGAGAGCAAGCGAACCGATTGTTTCGCGTCATGATTCCGCTCGTGTTCGAGGGCGATGCCTCGAAGCTCTTTTTCGGACTCGAAGAACAGGCGATCGATTTTCGCGAAGATCGCGAGCGAGCGTTTGGTGAGCTGTTGATCGAGATCGAGAAGCGCTCGTTTCGGGATGGACCGGAACTGCCCCTCGATCCGACACCCATTCGCGAAGACTTCGTCGGTCGTGAGCGCGAGCTCAGGCGAATCTACGAACAGATGCGTTGGGACGGACCCGAGCAGGGACGGGATACGACTGGCGCCGCGGGCGAGATCAAGACGACTCGTTCCCCGATCGCCATTCAGGGAATGGGAGGGCAGGGAAAGACGATGGTCGCCGACGAGCTCGTGCGTCGGTTGAGAGTCCACTTTCCCGGCGGGGTCATCGTCGACCGCGGAGGAAGCCACTCCCCGTCGGCGGAGAACGTGCTCCGCCAGTGGGCGCGAGCGGCTTTGGGTCGTCCCCCGCCCGAAAACGGAATCAAGCCCGAAGAGCTGCGCTATCTCCTTCGAAAAAAGTACGGGGCGCTGCTCGTTCTCCTCGACGATGTGGCGGCGCACGAATTCGAACGCGCAGCGACGCTCCTTCGAGCTCTGCCGGATGATGCCGTTATTCTCATCACGACTCGTTCTCGGGCGATCGCGAGTGCACCAGGAATCCGGGCTCGTCTCTATCGCCTCGGACGTCTGAGCGCAGGCGATGCAAAAGAACTCTGGGATGCTCAGATCCAACGCCGGAACGGAGATCGCGATCCCGGCGTCGCGGACGAGTCACTCCTCAAGCGTCTCATTGAGCTCGTGGACGGGCACCCACTGTCTCTCGACCTCATCGCCGGGCTCTGCGGGCACAATTCCCGTCTGCCGCGGCAAGTCGAAGAGCTCGAGGAGGCACTTCGCGAAGGCGATTTGGCGATCATCAGTGACGACGATGTCGATGTCGACCCCGGATCCGATCTGCGCTTCGATTCCTCACTCGACGACATCCCGAGCGAAGAACGCGACAAGTACCGGAGCGTACAGGTGTGCTTTCGCTTGAGCTTGCGGGGATTGGCGGCGCGCGACCGTCGACGCGGTGACGACTGTGTGCGTCGATTTCGCGCCCTCGGCATCTTTCCGAGCGGGAGCTACGTATCCGAGGAGCTCGTTCTCGGCGTGTGGGGCGATGATCGCCGCACCGGACGAAAGGGTCGTCGCGCGCTGCGGGTCCTCGAAGAGCGGGAGCTTCTCCGATTCGACCCGGATCGGAATCTGTATTGGAATCATCCCCTCCTTCTTTCGTACGCTCGCGGCTTCTTGAAGCAGATCCCCATGGAATTCGAATCAACGGGTGAACGCTACGTCAAGCAAGTCACTGCGGTGGCGACCGAAGAGTTCGCGCGCCCCCCCACCGAGTGGCAGAACATCGAAGCGGTCTATTCGCCGCACCTTCATCGCGCGGGCAGCGAGCTGCGGGATTCGATCGCGGCGAAAACGAAAGACCTCGCATCGCTCTCGCAACCGCAGCGACCGACTCAGATCGCCGAACCGAGCGCGGAAGTCCGGCCTTCGCTGGAGCGCGGCGTCGCATTCGCTGCGGCGGTCCGACCCTACGTCGATCTTCGGCGCGAGCTCGCGGAGGAAGGGCGCGATTGGCTCGAGTTGGGACTCGCCTGCGCACGATCGCTGAACGACGTCGAACATGCACTTCTCTTCATGCGCTCGCTCGGAGCGTGGTACCAAAACCGCGATCGCGTGGAGAACAGCAAATCTACGGCGGAAGCCTACCTTCGGGAAGGGATTCGGTCAGCGACCGAAGTCGGTGACCGCGCTCAACAATCCGCGTTCTCGAGCCTGCTCGGTGAGCTTTTCCGCACGATCGGACGCGAAGACGACGCGATCGCGAACTTCGAATCCGCCCTAGAGATCCAGGAATCGTTGGCGGATCAAACCCACGAGGCATTGACGTTGTCGCGACTCGGAGAGACCTACTGGCGGATGGGTGAGCTCGAGGTCGCGCTCAGATACCAGCAGCGCGCGCTCGCCATCTACCAGAGAACGAACGATCCGTCGGGCGAGGGAGACATCCTGAATAAGATCGGATCGGTCCATTTCAACAAGGGCGAGCATCGCGAGGCGATCCGCTACTTCGAGCAGGCGCTGAAACTCCACCGTGAGGTGGGCAATCAAAGCATGCAAGCCGAAGACTACAACGATATGGGCGCGGCGTACCGCTATCTCAAGGATCCAAAACGCGCTCGACCGAATCTTCTCAAGGCCAAGCAGATCCACGAACGTCTCGGTCACGGTCGGCTGCTCAGCATGACCCTCGCGAATCTCGCCGGTGTCGATCTTCTCGAGGAAAACTACGGCGAGGCTCTCGAGAAGGCGGAGGAAGCGGCAACGATCGCACGCCAAGTCGATGCCGCCGTCCCGGAGGCCTGGGCCCTCAACTATCAGGGCATCAGTCAACGCGGACTCGGAAAGTTCGATGTCGCGCGAAGTGCATTCGAGGCGGCGCTCGAAGTGAGTCGCACCGGCTCGAATGCGCGCGAAATCGCCGGATCGTCGGGAAACCTTGGAGAACTGCTCTGCACTGAGTTCGGCGAGACGGGTGAAGGGGTTCGGTACCTCAAGGAAGGGCTCGACGAGCTCAAGCGGAGGAATCTCGACCAAGCTTTCGGTGGCCGACGCGTCGCCGAGTTCGAAGCTCTGATCGAGCAGTACGACCGGTGAGCACAGGTACGAGATCCAGTGCGGACGGGGAATCGAATCCCGTCCTCGCCGTCGTCGCGGATTCGGTGTTCGCCGGAAAGGTCTGGGACCGCGAGACGATCGACGACCTCGCCGGACGGGTTGCCGACCGACTCGCCGCGCGTGGGCTGGACGTCGGCGAATGGTCGGCCGCGGTCGCGCGGGAGCTCGAAGGACAGTCTCCGTCGGACCGAAGGCGCGCTAAGGAGCTCGTCGACAGAAACCGATCTCAGCTCGCGACGCTCGCTCCGCTTCTCTACGGTGTGACCACGCTCTACTCGATCGAGCCCGACGGCGGCCCCGATCGCGTCACCGAGGCCGCGCTTCAATTCGTGCGTTCACCGCCCGAGTCTCTTGGGCGGAGCCTTCTCCATCCGGCGTTCCTCGGCGCCGGTCGCTTGGGAGCATTACCGCCCAGAGTCTCCCTCCCGCTGACGCTCGGCACCGACGAACGTTCACTCGCGCCGCCCGATTTCGTCGGCGTTCGCTCGAAGGGTCCGGAACGACTCCTCGCAAGACTCGATTCCGCCATGAGCGAGCAGTGGGGATTCCTCCACGAGCGCGCCGCCGTTTCGAGCTCGGAGGATCTCCCGCTCAATGTGAACACCCTCACCCGGTACGCCTACAACTCGTACGGTGTGAAGGAGATCCTCGCCGACCTCGATCACCGCGGTGTCGAAAACGCCGCCGTTCTCCTCGTCACCGGATACGAGACCCCCGTACACGAGCTCCTCTCGTCGCCTCGAGTCGGGCGCGTCGTGGTCATCGACATCGCGCGCCGCGCCTGCTCGCTCGTGGGCGAGAAGTACGCTCGCCACCCGGGGATCGCGAAGCTCTCGCTGGAGCTCGCGGATTACTCCGGACTCGAGCCGCGATTTCAGGAGGCCGAAGCCGATCGGCTCGGGGCTCTGTGCGCGGACGGAACCGTTGTGCCCGGCGAAGCTCTCCGCGAGCACTTCGCCCGGATCGCCGAAGGCTCGCACCGGGAAGCGCTCCCCTTCGCGACGGAGGAGTTCGACGCCGTGCACCTGCCGTTCGTGATGGGATCGGTTCACTTCGGCGCGATCACGATCGCGCTCGAGCGCTACCGAACCGCGACCCGTCGCCACGGCTTCGTCGACTACGAGGAGTTTCTGGGCGCGACGGCGCTCGACAGCGCCGAGGCAACTCAGGCGACGATCGCGTCCCTGACACACGGATTCCGAGAGACCGACCGGATCACGAAGCGGGGCGGACTCGTCGTGGCGAACATGTGGATTCGACCGTGGGCGAGCGCGCCACACGAATTGCGTGTATCCGGTGTGCCGATCTCGCCGGAGGCGTTCGACCACCTCATGCGAGGGTACGAGCGCAAGTTTTCGGGAAACCCGCAGCCGACCCTTCCGCACACCGTCGGGCATATCTTCGAAGCACGCGTGCGCTGACCGCTCTCTCGGCGTCTCGCCGGCGAACGCCGGAGGTCGAGAATCGCTCCGCTAGCGAAACCGAATCATCCAGACTGCGAGCCGCTGCGAACACCGGCTCGAACCCTCACCGTTCCTGCACGGGCGCATCCTCGAGCACCATTGGCGCTGAGCGGTCGAGCGTCTTCGCCGTTCGCTGCTCGCTCCCCTCGCGCTCGCCGTTTCCGAGCGTTCTCTCCGCCTGCGCGACGAGCTTCTCGAACCGCGCGAGCACATCCGGATTCGCCGCGGAGACATCCGTCCGCTCTTTCAAGTCCGCCTTCAAGTTGACGAGCTTCCCCGGTCGTCCCTTCCCCGTTCGCTTCGGCGTAGTCCAGTTGGGATGCGTGTTTTCGAGGGGAAGGTGATACTTCCAGTCACCCGAGCGCACTGCTTGGAGCTGTCGGCGACGATAGTAGTAGAGCGCCTCGTACGAACTCTTCGCGTTCGGCTCACCGAAGAGGAGCGGTCGAATGTCGAAGCCGTCGATCTTTCGAGCGGGGAGCGACGCCCCGGAGAGTGCGGCGAACGTCGGGAGGACATCCATCGTCGTCGCGAGCTCCGAAGCGGTCGATCCCGCCGGGATCTTTCCGGTCCAGCGGGCGAGCATCGGGACGCGCATTCCACCTTCCATCGTCGACCCCTTCGCGCCGGCGAGCGGAGCGTTCGAGCCGCCGTTTCGGCCGTTCGAACCGTTGTCCGAGGTGAAGATGACGAGCGTCTTCTCCGCGAGCTTCAATCGATCGAGACACTCGAGGATGCGCCCGGTCGACGCGTCGATCTCCTCGACGGTGTCGCCGTAGCGCCCGTTCGCGCTCTTGCCGTGAAATTCCGGCGAGGCGAAGAGTGGCAGATGCGGAAACGTGTGCGGGAGATAGAGAAAGAAGTGCTTCGACGCGTTCGCCTCGATGAAAGCGATCGCCTCTTCGGTGTAGCGCTTCGTGAGCGTCGATTGGTCGGCCGGTGCCTCGATCACCGTCTCGCCGCGAACGAGCGGAAGCGGAGGATCACCGCGCCGCTTCGACTGCATGTCGTTCGAGTACGGGATTCCGTAGTAGACATCGAAGCCGTGACGCGTCGGGAGGTGCTCCGGCTGATCCCCGAGGTGCCATTTCCCGATGCACGCGGTCGCGTAGCCCTTCGACTTGAGGAGCTCGGCCACGGTCGCTTCACCTGGATCGAGACCGCGACGACTCCGTGGAATGAGCACCCAGTGCCCGGTGAAGTCCTCGTGCATCCCGACTCGCCGCGGATAGCACCCGGTGAGAAGACTCGCGCGCGACGGCGTGCAGACAGGGCTCGACGAATAGAAGTCGGTGAACCGCATCCCCTCCTTCGCGAGTCGATCGATGTGCGGCGTCCGATTCTTCGTCGAACCGTAGGCCCCGAGGTCGCCGTAGCCGAGATCGTCGCAGAAGATCACGACGAAGTTCGGTGCGGCTCCTTGAGCGCGGGTGAGGACGGCCCCGCTGAAGAGAGCTAGCGAAAGCAAAGGAAGGATCAATCGATGGCGAAGGCGATGCATGGCGCTTTCCGAGGATCTGTCGTTGTAGTGGATCATTCGATGGGTTGGCCCGGACTCACGAGTTGGTGATCAGGCGAGTCTTCGGCCCGTGCTGCGAACTCGTACTCGGTCCAGATTTTTGGCGCGTCGCGCGCGCATGAGTGGATCGGCGAGATACTCCACCGCGTGGTTCGCCAAAGCAACGAAGTCGCTCGCGACCTTGTCCGCGTCGAGCCGTCGATGGTCGAATCGGTCTACGACGCGCGCCTTCGGGAACGGGAACGGGAACGGGAACGTTCACGGGTCAGAAACTCCAAACTTAGAGCTGTCGTTACGCCGGAGTACTCACGTACGAGTCCGGGTAAACGGAGCTCGCTAGCGACCGAGTCGCTCTCGCCACGCCGGATACGTCGATTCGAGGAGCTCCCGCGGACGCAGTCCGTACCAACTGTAGCCGCGACGGCGCTCTTCGCTGATCTCCGCGATGTCGTAGTAGACCTTGCCGTCGCGATCGCCGAAGACCGGTCGATTCGTTCCGATCTCATAGAGTCGAGACCACACCGCCGTCCCTGCGTCGTCGCCGAACACTCGTCGCATCGCATCCGAATTCTGCTCCGTGGGCGCGAGCTTCGCCGGTCCGCCGAGCCATCGAACGGCGGCTTCGATCGATGCCACGACGTCTGAGCTCGGCGACTCGAGCGTCATGAGAAACTCGATCACCCCCACGCTCTCACTCGAGCAGAGGGAAGCCGGCTCGAACGACCTAGCCGGTCGCGGCTCGAACGTCCCTTCATCGTGCTGCTGGCCCCAAGCGGTCCGTTCGCCGTCGACGACGATCTGGCACGCGAGAATGCAGGCCACGCCCCGCTCTACGGCATCGGCCGCACGCCGCCGGAGCGACGCGTCCGCCCAGGCGAAAGGCGGGGCGCCGCGCGCAACGTCGTAGAGAACCGACAGCGCACCCACCATCGCGCCGTCGTTGAACGTGATGTGCCGCGCGTATCCGCGGGGAGATGGATAGCGCTGCGGCCATCCCCCGTTCTCGTACTGGGCCTCGAGGAGGAACTCGACGCCCAGCTCGCACCCGTGCCGAAATCGCGGCAACTCGGTCTCCGCGTACACCCGCGCAAGGTCGCGGATCTGGCGGTGAGTGACACCGTTGTCGAGAGTCGTGTCCGCGCGATCCCGCTCGAACCGGTTCTGGATCCGCGCCGCGCGATCGAGAGGCTTCGTGAAGTCTTTTCCCTTCGCGAATCCGCCCCTGGCGCGCTGGTAGGAAAGAAGAGTGTCGCCGAAACGAACCGCTCGCTTCTGTTCGGCGGTGAACCCATCGGTCTCCGTCCGGATCTCGAGCTCCGCCGTGTAAATCGAAGCGACGCCCTCGTGCGACGAGTACCACGAGACGATTCCTTCGGTGGGCGTGATCGCGACGAAGCCCGGATAGGAATTGTCCCCGCTGCTCGGGAGCTCGGCGAATTCCTTGAGGTCGTTTCCGGCGAGCCAGCAAAGCGACGTCTTCGGCCCGCGCGGAGTTGAACGCCGACCGCCGACGATCGTTCGTCCCCCCCACCTCGCGAGGAGCGGTCCACCGATGTGACGATCGAGATCGCGTCGTTCCCACGTCGAGTAGGGCGGATTCGATCGGAGAAGCTGCGCGGTGCCGCGCCGCCGGCCGATCCCGAGAACACTTCCCCAGCGATCGAAAAGAAACGCCGTCTCGTCGCCGGCGATTTCTTGAAACGTCGCGCGCTTTCGCCAGACGATACCGTCGTCGCTCTCGAGCATGAGCGATTCGATTTCGTTCGGCTCGCCTTTCGGCCCCACCGCGAAGCCGACTTTGCGCCGGCCGCAGAGAAAAGCCGTCCCGCCGTGGGTAGCCGCCCGCCACACGTAGTGACCGAACGTCCCGTCGAGAAGGGTCGGTTCCGACCACTTCTCCCCGTCGTCCGACCACACGCCGTAGCCGAGATGCAGGTTCAGCTCGAGGTCGCGGTTGCTCTTCGCCGGAGCGTCGCCGCTGTACCACGTTCCCGTGTAGACGAAGAGTCGATTCTTAAAGACGAGAAAGTGAGGGTCGCGCGTGTCTCGCTTCGTTACGCCGAACCGGTGAACTTGGCGCCAGGATTCAGCGTCCGGGCTCGAAAGCACGATGATCGACGCGTTCGGGCTGACGCCGTGACCATCGGGACAGGTTCGAAACGCGAGGTACAACGCGCCCTCGAACACGGTGAGATCGGTGAACGCATTGTGCTGGCCGTCGTCGAAAACCTTGCGCACTTTGCGAACATCGACCGCCGGGGTATCGGCAATCGCAATCGCCGGAACGAGGACGGCAAGTGTGAGCAGAATCGATTTCATCGCGAGAGGTTCTCGATGGCCACAAGCGAATGTCGGGAGCCCCACCCGCGCCGCTCACGCTCAGGTCGCACGAATCAAACGAGCACTTCGTCGACGACGCGCCCGTAGACGTCCGTCAGGCGGAAATCCCTGCCCCCGTGACGGAACGTGAGTCGCTCGTGGTCGATCCCGAGAAGGTGAAGGATCGTCGCGTGGAGGTCGTGGATGTGAACCTTGCCATCGACCGCGCGGTAGCCGTACTCATCGGTCACACCGTGAGTCACTCCCCCCCGGACACCGCCGCCCGCCATCCAGATGGTGAACCCGCGGGGGTTGTGCTCTCGCCCGACGTTCTTCCCGCTGCCGCCGAGATCTTGGCTGAACGGCGTCCGGCCGAACTCTCCCGCCCACACGACGAGGGTGTCGTCGAGGAGACCGCGCGTCTTGAGATCCGTGAGGAGACCGGCGATCGGACGATCCGAGATCGCGCACTGCTGCGGCAGCCCCGACCGGATCGATCCGTGGTGATCCCAGCCGCCCATCGAAACTTGGACGAAGCGAACGCCCGCTTCGGCGAGGCGGCGCGCGAGGAGACACTGCCGCCCAAAGCGATCGGTCGGGCTCTGGTTGATCCCGTAGAGGTCGAGCGTCGCCGGAGTTTCGCCCGCGAGATCGACGAGCTGCGGCGTCTCCGTCTGCATCCTAAACGCGAGCTCGAATGACTCGATCACCCCTTCGAGCTTTAGATCCGCTCCGGCTCGTTCCAATTGTCGGCGATTGAAGGTCTGAATCAGATCGATCCGTCGCCGCTGCCGCTCTGCCGGCACCTTCGGGTCGGTGAGATGCCGAATCGGCGGACGGCCCGACGACGCGACCTCTTCGATCGGCGTCGCCTGATGCTTCGCCGGGAGGAACGCACTCCCGTAGTTTTTCTCGCCCTCGGCGGGGAGAATCGTGAGGTAGGACGGGAGGCGAGAGTTCTCGGTTCCGAGTCCGTAGGAGATCCACGCGCCCATCGACGGCAGATGCGCGTTCGTCGTCCCGGTATGGAGCATCTGCGTCGCAACGGGATGGTTGGGACTGTCCGTGACCATTCCGCGCAGCACGCAGAGCTCATCGGCGAGCTTTCCGACGTGCGGCCAGAGATCAGTCATATAGAGACCGCACTCGCCGCGGTGGCGAAATCCCGATACGGGTCCGAGCAGCTTCGTCGCGTCGAGCCCGACCGTGGCTTCGGTCGACGGCAGCTCGAACGGAAGTGACGCCCCGTTCTCCTTCGCGAGCCTCGGCTTGTAGTCGAACATGTCGACCTGGGACGGGCCGCCCTGCATGAAGAGGAAGATCACACGGCGAGCGCGGGCTCGGTGATGCGACGCGAGAATCGGCGCCGACCCACCCGCAATCGCGGCTTCATGCAGCATCGCGGAGAGAGCGAGCGATCCGAAGCCGCACGCGGTCGTTCGCAGCGCGTCGCGCCGCGACGGAAGCTGGAGAAGTGATTCCCGTTCGATCATGAACCGCTCTCTCCGTCGCGATCTCGATCAATCACGAAACAGAAACGCATTCGACGCGAGCACGGCGTGACAAAGGTCGACCCACGCCTCGGTGCGGGCTTCCTCGCGGCGCTCGGAGGACGCATGCGTCGCTCCGGCGATCTCGTCGAGAAACTTCAGCGACGACTCGAGATCATTCTCGTCGGGCCTCCGGCCGAAGGCCAGAAGGAACAGACGCTCGACGCGTGCGCGATCGCTCGCGAGCGGCTCGGCGAGGATCCGACGCGCCGCCGCCCGTGCCCGATCCTTGACGAACGGCGAGTTCATCATGAAGAGCGCCTGCGTAGCAACGGTCGTCTCGGCTCGGCGTCCCGTGATCGAGTTCGGGTGCGGAAAATCAAAGATATTGAGGATCTCGAGAGGTCCGGCTGGCGGCCGGCGGTGAAGCGGGAGGTAGAGTGAGCGGCGCCACTCGACGGACTTCGGCAACTGGCGGCTCGTGTATGTCGGCGGATTTACGTTGCCACCGATCCCGGCAACATTCCCGGGGAGATCGAGGCCGAGCGACGGCCCCCCGCGTCCGCGATCGAGCTCGCCACTCACCGCGAGGAGTGCATCGCGGATCGACTCGGCCTCGAGACGGCGGCGCGGCATGCGCCAGAGAAGCCGGTTGTCCGGATCGCGAAGCTCCGCCTCGGTGTCGCGCTCACTCGCCGTGCGATAAGTGCGAGAGAGAACGAGGCGCCGAACGAGCGTCTTGAGCGACCATCCGCTCTCGATGAACTCGACGGCGAGCGTGTCGAGGAGCTCGGGGTGGCTCGGCCGATCGCCGTGAACGCCGAAGTCGTCGACAGTGCGGACGATTCCCTGTCCGAAAATGTGATGCCAAACTCGATTGACGAGCACACGTGCGGTAAGGGGATTCTCGGGATGGACGAGCCACGCCGCGAGCTCGCGGCGGCCACTCGTTCCTGCGGCGATCGGTGAGCCGGACGGAAGCACCGAGCTCAAGAATCCGCGCGGAATGATCTCCCCGCGGTTGCGAAAGTCTCCGCGGATGTAGATCGCACTGTCGCGTGGCTCCGCAACGTCGCGCACGGCGAGTGCGTGCGGATCTCCCGGTCGCCCGTACTCCATCGCAGTGACTCGAGACGGGATCGACCGGATCTCACGCTCGATCTCGTTGATACGAGCGTGCGTTCGCTTCTCTGCATCCGTTTTCGCGGGATGATCGGCGAGCGACGGCGGACCGCCGCCGAAGAGCTGAATCGCGTAGTCGCCAGACGCTCGCTCGACTGCGTGCGAGTGGTTGATCCCGCCGCCCGTCCAGCCCGGAAACTCTCCCGAGGCAAATACGCGAAGAGCAGTGTGAGCCTGCGTGCCGGTGATCTTGTGCGCGCGATAGTCGTCGAACTGGTCGGCGAAGACGACCGAGCCGCCGGAAGTCACCCGCAGGCGATCGACGGCGCCCCCGAACCGGCCGGCGTACCGGAGAGAGGGCGAGAAACGGATGCCGACATCCCCGCTGCCGTCGCCGCGGTAGCTAAACGAGACGCGAGAAAACGTCTGAGCTTCGCGGCCGCTCCGCCACCTTCCGGGACGCACGGAGTGCGCCGCGAGCACCGAGCCGTCGCCCCGAATGATCTCGACACACACCCCGTCGCGCTCGGTCGTCGCCTGTCCGGCGTTCGCCCAAACCGTCGGGCCGACATCGAACGAGACCTCGTACATCTCTCCGTCTCGGTTCGCGGCAAGCCCCCTGCGCTCGAGAACGTTCATCGACGACGCGACGGATCGGTCGAGGATCTCGTCGAAAAGCCGCCCTCGCTCCTCCTCAAGATCGAGCCGCGCGCCGCGAGTCTTCTCGACCGAAGCCTCGTACGATTCGTCGCGCCGTCGGCGTTCCGCTTTCTCTTCCGGAGTCTCGGGAAGCGAACTCCGGACAATGGTGCTCCAGACGCCCGGACCGTCGTGCCGAGTCGTGAGCGTGCTGTGAAAAATGCCTGCGAGCGCGTAGTAGTCGCGCGTCGGGATCGGGTCGAACTTGTGATCGTGGCAACGCGCACATCCCACCGAGAGACCGAGAAACGTACGACCGATCTTCTCGATCTGATGATCGACGACGTCCGCGTGGAGTTGCCCTTTGATGTAGTTCTGAAGCGTCCACGGACCGATCGCGAGAAAGCCCGTCGCGATGATCGCCTCGCGCCGTTCTCTCACCGTCGGCAGCGGCAGGAGATCGCCGGCGATCTGCTCCTCGATGAATCGATCGATGGCTCGATCTTCATTGAACGCCGAGACGACGTAGTCGCGGTACCGCCACGCGCCACGAAGGACGACGTTCCCGTCGATGTCGCCGAGATCGGCGTAGCAGGACAGGTCGAACCAGCGTCGCGCCCAGTGAACGCCGAACTCGGGCGAGGCGAGGAGACGATCGACGACGCTCTCGAATGCGCGTGGAGAAGGGTCACGGAGGAACGCATCCAACTCGCGCGGGTCGGGCGGCAATCCAGTAAGGTCGAAGCTCACGCGCCGAAGCAAAGTCGCGCGGTCGGCCTCGCGGCGTGGAGCGAGCTCAGCACGCTCGAGTCGCGCGAGAATGAAGCGATCGATGTCCCCCATCGGCCAGGAGCTAGCGCTGACCGGCGGCGGCGGAGAGCGCACCGGACGGCGAAACGCCCAGAAGTCGCGCGTCGGCGCAGTCTCCGCGGATTCCTCGTCCACCGAACTTCGCGCGTCCACGCGCGGATCCGGTGCGCCCAGTTCGATCCAGCGTCGAAAGTGAGCGATCGTCTCCGGCGCTAGCTTCCCCTTCGGCGGCATCTGCAGCGATTCGTCGGCGTAAGAAATCGCCTCCAGGAGAAGGCTCCTCCGCGCGTCGCCCGGAACGATCGCCGGACCCGAGTCCCCGCCGCGACGGGTCGTGTCGCGGCGGTCCAGCCGGAGCCCGCCTTTCGCCTTCGTCCCGGAGTGACAGTCGAAGCATCGCTCGACGAGTACCGGACGAATGTGCCGCTCGAAGTACTCCGTTCCCTTCGGATC
Organism: Planctomycetota bacterium; assembly: GCA_965223845.1. GTDB lineage: Bacteria > Planctomycetota > UBA8108 > UBA8108 > SXIK01 > CBDCXR01. The sequence goes on from CBDCXR010000004.1 coordinate 4,473,166, forward strand.
CGTTTCACTAACGGTAAGAAGCGAGAGCGTGAGAAGCGCGGCGTTCACTCGGAGTCCTCGTTGTCAACGAATCGACGATCTCAGCGTTCATTTTGAACAAGGAACGTCGCCGGATCAACGGGAACGAGCTCGAGCGCTCTCGGGAAGAGGTTCACACGAAGTTCGCGAAGGAGCGCGAAGAGAGACGAAGGGGAGGAAGAGGGATCAGGAGATAAAAAGGGAACCGAGCGAGGCGGATTCGGAGAGAGAGAGAGAGAGAACGGCGACGCGGCCTTTCGGGAGCGCGGTTCAGCAGACTGCGTTGGCTCTCCCGCGCACGTTTCGCTCTTTTCCGAAAAATCACCGTACGGGGATCCGCGATTCCACTCGAGTGATCTCGACGTTGCGGGTGAGTCGATCCTCGGGCACGATGCGGCGGCTTCCCCCCACTCGACTCCCGGGAGAGCTCTCAATGAAGCGAGATCGGTTGCGTTCGACGGGCGCGGTACTTGCCATCGTGCTCGGCGCTTCGCCGTCTCTGACGACCGCGAACGATCGGGAGTTCATCCACCCGGGCCTTCTTCACAGCGCGGCCGACCTCGATCGCATTCGGTCGGGAGTCGCGGCGCGACACCGCGTGCTCTTTGACGCGTTCGCCAAGTTCTCGAAGGACGGTCCCTCGCAGGCGTCCTACCGACTCCGTGGCCCGTTCCCCGAGTGGGGACGAAAGCCGGACATCCGAGTTGGAGAAGCCGAAAGCGATGCGACCGCCGCGTACCAAAACGCGCTCATGTGGGCGGTCACCGGCGATCGCGCGCACGCACAGAAGTCGATCGAGATCGTGAATGCCTGGGTCTCGACCCTAAAGCGCGTGAGCGGAATCGACGGCGTGCTCGCCTCGGGTCTTCAGGGGTTCAAGTTCGCAAACGCCGCTGAGCTTCTCCGCCACACCGACTCCGGTTGGACGGCCGACGAGGCGAAGCGCTGTGAGCGCTGGTTCCTCGAGGTTTGGCATCCGACGATCGAGCACTACGCGTACTTCGCCAACGGAAACTGGGAGGGTGCTGCCCTACAGACCAAGATGGCGATCGCCGTTTTCTGCAATGATCATCGTCTGTTCGAAGAAGCGGTTCGTTACGCCGTAAGCGGAGCCGGAAACGGCAGCATTTCGCATACTGTCGTCTACCCCTCGGGACAAGCGCAGGAGACGACGAGGAAGCAAGGCTACGCGCAGCTCGGCCTCGGACTCCTCTCGTCCGCGGCGGAGGTCGCGTGGAATCAAGGCGTCGATCTCTACGGTTGGGACGACAATCGCATTCTCAAGGGATTCGAGTACACCGCAAAGTACGGACTGGGACACGAAGTACCCTACCGTCACTACCTCGATCGCACCGGTAAGTACGGGTTCGGCGGGCGACACAATCACTACGACAAGATCTCCACGGACGGCCGCGGTCGCTTTCGTCCAATCTTCGAGCAACCGTTCCATCACTACGCCCATCGGCGGGGTCTCGAGGCACCCTACACCGGCGCCGTCGCCGCGAAACTCCGTCCCGAAGGCCGGAGCCGCGATCACTCGAGCCACGGGACGCTAGCGCACTTTCGCGAACGAGTCTCGCCGTCATCGCCGACTCAGCCTCCCGGCCGGCCCGCCGGGATCGTCGCGCGGACAACGGCGAAAGGGATCCTGCTCACGTGGGTTCGCTCGGTGGACCCGGCGAGCTGCACCGACGCCCGCAGCTATTCACTCAAGCGGGCGGACCGTCGAGACGGACCGTTCACGACCATCGTGTCCGAGACGACCGAAACGCAGTACATGGACGAGGACGTCGAACGCGGCCGGCTCTACTACTACGTCGTCGCTGCGCGCAACGAAGCAGGCGACCGTGGCGCGTCGGCCGTCGTCCCGGCGAGCGCCGGCCTGCCCGGTGAATGGAAGAGTCGCGACGTCGGTGCCGTCGGCGTGCCTGGCTACGCCAGATACGATGGGCGCGTCGTTTCGCTCGAGGGGGAAGGACGCTCGATCGGGGGGGCGGAAGATCAGTTCCACTTCGCCTACGCGTCGATGACGGGCGACGGCGAAATCTCCGCGCGCGTCGTTCCTCCGATGAGCTCCCAGTGGTCGACGCCCGGCGTCATGATGCGCGAGAGTCTCGCCGCGAACTCGCCGCAGGTGTCCGTGCTCCTCCTCCCCCACTGGAACGGCGCGCTCGTCTACCGATCAAAAACCGGGGGTGAGACGACAACTGCGGGAAGAACGTCGATCGACGAGCCATTCGTCGTAAACAAGAACCGGCTCATGAAGCCTTACTGGGTCCGATTGGTTCGAGTCGGGAACGTGTTCACAGGCTCCATCTCGTCCGATGGTCGCGAGTGGACGCCACTCGCGACGGCGGAGGTCGACATGAGCGAAACGATCCATGTCGGCCTCCCCGCCTGCTCGCAGCTCGAGAACGTAACGACGACGGTCACTTACGACCGCGTCAGCGTGCCCGGCTGGAGAATGCCGGAGTGAACCCCAACGTTGCAAAAAACTGACGGCAAGAAACGCTTTCGCTCGCCATTTTCTTGCAACGTTGGAGTGAATGCGCTCACGAATCCGGAGAGGGACCGCGTTCTCGCGTGGGGTTTCGGTTGTATTCCGCCGAGCCGCCGGGAGGGATGCTGAGGAATTTCCACCCCGGTCCGCGAATCTGCCTTCCGATCATCACCATCTGCCCGACGTGATAGCTAACGTGCGCGAGCGAACGACAGAGAGCGTGGTGAACCGTAAGCTCCTGACCGCGGATGCGGACGCACGAGAGAAGATGATCGTCCGACAGGTCGGACAGCGAACCGAAGAGAGTCTCCCACCCCATGTCCCAACGCGCCGACAGCTCAGCGCGGTCGAGCTCGTCCGGCGCGAATTCCGACTCGCGATCGCGCCCGGGCTTCTCCCCGTCTGACGTGAGAAACTCCGTGAACCGCGACCGCAAATTGCCGGAGATGTGGCAAACGAGGATCTCGACGGAGTTCTGCCCAACTCCCGACCGCCAACCTAGCTCCTCGTCACTCAACTGCCCGAGTACGCCGGCGCCGATCTCGCGGTAGCGCTGGAACTCGTTCTCGATGGATTCGACGAGCTTACGCATTAGATTCGAAATCTCCCGACGAATCCTCCCCCTTCGTCTTCCTTCGCGACTCTTCGCGCCCTTCGTGTGAACCTCTTACGGAAGAAGAGGCTCGACCTCGATCGCCGAAACCGTCGGGCCATCCGCGTCCCCCTGCACGAACTCGATGTCGAGCGCGTCGTCTTCGAGGTCGACCTCGAACGACTTCGTCTCCGTCTCGGCGAATTCGAGATGGTCGAGCGCGTCGTATCCTTCGAGCACGGTCTCGCCCTCGATGCGCACGTCGAACGTTCGCTGACCGGCCCTGAGGGCAAAGAACTCGCCGAGAGTGAGGGTGACGCGGTACCGGCCGCGGGGGAGCGCGAAGCGATAGCTCCCCGCTGAATCCACGACTCCGAAGTATCGCTGTCGCGAGAGGAGACCTTCCTGGTCGCTTCCGGCGGCGGCTTCGGCGAACTTGCGATTCCGCCGGCCGCGGCTCGCGAAGCGATCCTTTCTCCAGAGCTTGCCGCTCGAATCGGTGAATTCGTCCCCGCCCGAGTTGATGCGGATGGCTTTCTTCTCGGAGAGCTCGCGCGCGATCCAGGGACGCGCGCGCTCGTCGGCCTCGGCGACGCGACCTCGACGACGGAGGAAGTCATCCACGAGGCAGAAGAGATCGTCGAGCTTCTTCCGACTTTCTTCGTCGCTCCGATCGATGAGAAGCGCAGTGGCGCGATCGAGGCTGTTCACGTAGGCGCCAGCGATTCCCAGTCGATGCAAAAGGTCGCCGCGGAAGCGCCACGCGTCTGGGTCCTTCTCGGTCGAGTCGCGCGCTTCTTCCTCGGAGAGCAAGCTCAGCCGGATCGATGACTCCGCCGCGCGAAAGACGCGCGGCGGCAGGACGCCGCGAATCTCATCGAGAACCGCAGGGCGCTCCTCCGCCGCCGGAAGAAGTGACGCGAGACCGGGACTCGCCGAAAGCTCGAGCCGAAGGAGGAGGTCGCTGCTCGCCGGATTCGCCTGATAGATCGCGGCGGCGAGCACGTTTTCACCTTCGCGGAGGCGTGCCGCGTCGAGGACGTGCTCATGGGTCTCTTGTTCGAGCAGCCCACTGATCGTCGAGAGGGAGCGCACATCCGTGCGTTCGAGCAGAGGTCCCTCCGGCATATTGCTCCGAAGAAACTCTTCCCCATTCAAGTAGAGCACGAGTCCGTCGTCGCGGAGGAACTTGGCGAGGATCTTCGTGCCCGCCGATAGAGCTTCCGGATTCACCCGGAAACGCGTTCGCGCCACGTACTTCGTACCTCCTCGCCTCAGCGTCGTCGCGACTCGCTGATCGCCGAAGCCGAGCGGTCCTTGGCCCACGTTCCAGGCTTCGTCGTCGAACTCGGGTTTCGTCCAATCGCTCGGAGCGGCGCCTTCGTCGAGGTACGACCACTCCGCGTCCGCGGGAAGGAGCTCGATCTCCGCCGCACCGTAAAGCGTCGGCGCCGACGCGAGCGATTCGATCGCGACCTTCGGGTCACGCGCTCGGGCGACAAAGTACTCCGCGAGGAGTAGAGCGAAAAGCCGCAGCTGCGCCGCGCGCGAGTCGTCCTCCACCGTGACGGCGGCCACGGCTTCGCCGAGGTGCGCGCGAAGATCGCCTGCCGCCGCATCGAGGCCGACCGTGCCGACGAGGTCCTCGAGGTCGGTGCGCGCGCCGTCCGGATCGCGTGCTTCGCGGCGGATTCGGATCTTCTCGCGAAACAGCTCGGCGATCTCTTCGGCGCTCGCTCTGCGACTGACCGCGTCAACGATGAGATTCTCGAGCGGAGTGAAGGGTAGATCCGTCGAGGCCTTCAGCCCGACCTCGGCGTGGAGCCCAGCCAGCACCAAGTCGCGCGGCGCCACGTCGGAGGCAATCTCGAGAAGACGACGCGCCATTTCAAGTCGTTCAGCCTCCATGTGCTCTCTCACCGCCCCGGCGATGCGCTTCGCGAAGAGCGTCCGCTCCTCGGACACGTCGCTCGCCGGGACGCGCGACAGAACTCGCGCGGCCGCCGTCCAGTTTTGCGCGTCCACCAAGATCGACGCCAACGAACGGAGTGCCTCCGGCGGCAGCTCACTCTCCGAATCGGACGATCGCCAGACCGACAACAAGGATCGGTCCGAGCTCGGCGTTCGAACGAGCGCGGGGACTCCGATGAAATTCGTCTGCGTTCGCATGTTCACGTCCCGCGCGTCGATCCGAAAGTGCGTGAGAAACTCGCCGAGGCGCGGCGGCGCGGCGGCGAGAGCTTCGACGCGGCGAACGTGGATCGTCCCGCCGCGTTCGCAGATCGCGACGAGTCCCTCGGGGCCGAAATCGACGTAGCTTCCGTTCGCGTCGATGGCGACCTCCGCCCGGAGAGCTCCGGTGGCCACGGTCCAAATCTGAGCGTTCGGGCTGCTCTGACACACGGTCGCGAGGTACTGGCCGTCCGGGGAAAACGCCACATCGACCCAACCGCTCGTCGCGAGGGTCCGCGTGACGCGGAGCTCTCGGTCGGGGACGCTCCAGAACGAGACTCGTCCGCCTCCGCCTGCGGCAAGAACCTCTCCGTCCGGACTGTAGGCGATTCGCGTGATTCCGCTGCGCTCCCCGTCCACCAAGCGACCGATCTCCTCTCCGTCGGCGACGCGCCAGAGGATTAGGTGTCCGCTTTCGAGACCGGCGGCGATCGTGGTTCCGTCCGGCGAGTATTTCGCGGAAAAGGGTTCCCGCGATTCGAGGAAGGACTCGCGCGTCTCGCGGGCGATGTCCCAGACGACGACGCCCTCTGCCGTGGGAACGGCGAGACGCTTCGCATCGGGCGAGAATCCCATTCCCGGACTGTAGGATCCAGACGTCTCGGGGCCGCGGAAGCGCTCGCGAGTGTCGAGCTGCCAAATCGAAACTCCTTGAGCGCCGCGAATCGTTGCCGAGGCGACCCAGTTCCCGTCGCGCGACACCGCGAGTCCGGTGGCTTGCTCGGCGGCGAGAGTCTCCACGATTTTGCCGGTCGACGGATCCATGAGCCGAAGGCCGTCACCGCCGACGAGGAGCTGCTCACCTCCCTTCGCGAAGCGGCAGTTCCAGTAGCGTTGGGGTGGCTCAGCCCGATATCCCGACCTAAGGCCGCGTCCGGGGAGCTCCCAAATGCCGAGAGCCCCACTCTCGTCGCCCGTTGCGAGGAGCTGACCGTCAGGGGAGAACGCCAGGGATCGCACGTCTCCCGAGCTGGCGGTGAACGAGTGCTCGACCTCGCTCGTCGCGACGCGCCGAACGACGACGAGACCCGCGTCGGTGTTGGCGATCCGCTGGCCGTCAGGGGAGAAGGCAATCTCACCCGCTCGCGACATCCGAATCGTGTGAGCCACGTCGACTTGGCCCTTCGCGTAGGAGAGAAGCGTCAGCTCTTGGGTGACGGGTGCGCCAAAGGCCAGTACCTCCCCGCTCGGCGAATACTCCAGACGAGTCGCCACGCCGCGGTGGGAAAAGACTTCGCTCCCGTCGTCCACGCCAACCGTCGACACGCTTCCCTCATTGAGTCCCGTGCGCCGACTGTACGCGATCAGCGAACCCGAGGGATGGAACGCGAGCCGCCCCACCCGAGCGTTCGCGACGGGAAAGGATCTCGTGACTTCCAGCGTCTTGGCGTCGCGAAATTCGAGCGCGTCGACGAGAAGGCCCGCGATCAGCGATCCGTCGGGACTGAAGGCGAAGCTCTGGTACGCGAGTCCAAGTCTCCCCGTCACCTCTCCGCTCGTGAGATCGAAAAGGATGAGCTCGTCGCGCATGGTGGCTGCGAGCGTCTCGTCGGTCGGATGGAACGCCACGCGGGCTTGTGAGGGGGAAAAACGTCCCGCCCCATCGGGCTGAAACTTGTGCTCGAGCGCGAGCGTCGACACCCGGTGCACCTCGACGTTCCTCAGGGAATCGATCGACGCGAGCCAGCGACCGGTCGGGCTGAACGCGATGTCGACGACGAGGCCACGCCCGCCATCTCCCTTCGGAGCTTCGAGCTCGACCCCGGCGGGAAAGTTCCAGCGACGGAGCGAGTAGTCGTTGCTTCCCGAGATCAGAAGAGATCCGTCTCGGGTGAGAGCGAGCGCGCGGACGACTTCGGTGTGCCCCGCGAGGCGCCGGAGTCGCTTCTTTGCCTCGAGGTCCCAAACGGAGATGTCGTTTCCTTCCGCGCAAATGAAACGCCCGCTATCGGGCGCGAAGAGAACCGCGAGGGTCGGTCCCTCGAATCCCGGAAGATCCTCGCGAATCTCCCGCGTGTTCACGTCGACGATCGTGATGGGAGTGTCGTCGTCTCCATGGCCGACGACGAGAGCATCGCCACTCGGAGAAAACGCCAAACAGAACGGTCGCCCAGTGAGCTGGACGAGAGCGTCTTCCCCGGTTCGATCCGTGCTCCAGAGGCGGAGTTCGCCAGTGTCGTGACACGCTGAGGCGAGGAGCTTCCCGTCCGGGCTGAACGAGAGTGCGTTGATGTACTCCGTGTGTCCCTCCAGCTCGTGCGTGATTTCGAGTGCATCGCCCGCCACCGAGCCGAGGACCACGCCGCCGCTTACGCTGCTCGCCGCGAAACGCTCGCCGTCCGGGCTGAGGACGACTCGGCGTAAGCTGCCGATTCCGGGCGAGAGAGTCGACAGCCTCTCGCCCGAGTTCACCTCGTAGCAAACGATGGCTCCGCTCGCCTTCGCGACAAAGATCGCGGAGCCGTCCGCCGTCATGACGACCGAGTTCGAGTCCGTGCTGTCGTATCGCCGGGTGAGGCCACCGCTATCGACGTCCCAGAGATAGGTCCCCGAGTCCGACACCGTCACGATGCTCTTCTCGTCCGGGGTGAACGCGATCCCGATGATCTCTTCGTCGACGCCGGAGAGCGCTCGGAGCCAGAGGGGCGCGACCTGTGTCGATCCTTCTTCGATGAGGTTTCTTGCGGCGCGCCATTCCTCGGAATCTGGGCGGAGAAGAACGGGATGCTCGGCCTCGATCTTCTCGTCCGCCTCGGCGCGTCCGTAGCCTTCGAAGCCGATCGCCTTCCCGGCGAAGAGCCGCGCGGCGAAATGCCGCTTCTCCTCGCGGAGAACGCGCGCGCGCTCGAGCCAGACCGTGCCCTGCTCGTGGCGTGCGAGTTCGGCGAGACGCGTTGCTTCGTCGCGTGCTTTCTCGGCGTCTCCCTGGGCCTTTTCCGCCGCCGTCGCGTTTTCTTCCGCCAATCGCGCGTTCTCGTCGGCGTTGCGCTTGAGGCCGAAGGCCCAGATCGCGAGCAAGATGGCGATCACCGCGAGAACGCTGACTCCGGCGCCGAACGCTCGGAGATTGCGCGCAGCCTTGGCTCGACTCTCGGCGAGCGCGTTCGCCTGGGCGAGCTCGCGTTCTCGCGCGGCTTCCTCCGCGCGCTCTCGAGCGACGGCTTCGGCCTGACTCTCGTCGAGGAAGTCCATCGTCTCCGTGAACTCGCCGCCGTACTGGTCGGCCCAGGCGGCGTTCGGTTTTTCCGTCTCGCGCCATGCACGGGAAATCTGGAGATCGGGGCCGCGAAAGAGGCCAGCCTTGCCGGCGATCCAGAGAGCCGCCGTGTCGGCGAGTCGCCGATAGATCCGCGCGGACTGTGCCTCTTCTTCGACCCAGCCGCGGAGGTGAGTCCAGACGCGCATGAGGCTCTCGTGCGAGAGATCGACGACGCTTCCCGGTTCGAGCGACTGCGCGGCCGCGGGCATGAGGAACGTAACGCCGGGTGCGCGGTAGGCGTCGACGATCGGGCGGACGTCTCCCTCGGGAACGCCGACGATCGCGGCGAGGTCGCGAAGGCGCGTCGGCCGGCGGATCCCGCGGTGGTCGAGGCCGCGTTCGGTGAGTGCTTTGAAAATGCGTGCGGCGATGTGTCGATCGGCGTCGCGCGGGAACGCGTCGTAGACCTCGTCGGCGTGGCGCGAGAGCGCTTCTTCCATTCCGCCGGAAGCTTCGTAGTGCGGAAGGTCAATCTCGTCGGCGTCGACGGTGTCGTCAGCTTCGTTCTGCGCCCGCGAACCGATCGTGCGTTCCCACTCGTCCCACGTGCGCATGAGCGCGTGCTGAAGAATCGGAAGCTGATCGGGATCGTCTCCGACTGCGTTCAAAAGATGCTGAACGAGGCGATTCGAGATCGCCGCGCCGCCGACTCTCACCGGACCTTCGATGGCCGCGCGAAGCTGCGTGCGCTTAAGGCGCGGAATGAGAAACTCGCCCTTGTTGACCGCCTCGGCGAGGCCTCGCAGACGCGCGCAGTCGCCGAGGTAGTCGGAGCGCATCGTGAGAACGATGTAGATCGGACATGCATCCGAACGAGCCGCCTCGAGGAGCAGGTTGACGAAGGCTTGCGCCTGGTCGTGGCGGCCGGAGCCGCTGTCGCGGAACCGGAAGATCTCCTCGAACTGGTCGACGATGATCGCGAGCTTGACATCAGGTTCGAGCTCGGACTGCTGGCAAGCTTCGACGAGGCCGAGGCGGCTGTGCCGGAGGGTGGACGTGACGCGCGGGAGGGACTCGGCGTCGTCCGGGTCGTAAAGCTCGGCGCGACAGAGCGCTTTCGCGAGGTTGCCGATGGGATCGCCGCCGGGACGAAGGACGGCGATCTCCCAGTTCGAGCCCGCCTGGGTCATCGTGCCGCCGTGGAGCTCGGGAAGGAGCCCGGCGCGGACGAGCGAAGACTTGCCCGAACCGGACGCACCGACGACGGCGATGAAGCGGTGCTCGCGAAGCCGCGTGAGAAGCTCGGCGGACTGGTCTTCGCGTCCGAAGAAGAGGTAGTCTTCGTCGCTCTCGAATGGGCGGAGACCCGGGAAGGGATTCAGTCGTGAGGAATCGTTCATGGCGAGTCCTCCGCATCGTTCGGGGCGGATCGACGTAAGGCTTCGACGAAGGGCGCGAGAACTCTCGGATCAAAAGCGCCTTCCTCGCGGACGACCTCGGCGAGGCGCGTGCGGAAACGTTCCTTCCGGCGATCGAACGGCGGAGCGATGTAGACGAGCTGCTGAACGAGCTCGCGCGTGCGGCCGTAACCGGCGGCTTTGAGGAGTCCGCGAAGCTTGATGTCGACCCAGCCGTGACGCGCGGCGCCATAGAAGATGATCGCGGCGTCGCAGTCGACGAGGTTCTGGCGGTGCGTCTCGGCGGCTTCGGATTCTTCTGCGTCGAAGTCGGGGAGGCTCACTTCGAAACCCTGATCGAAGAGGAAGTCTTCGATCGGCTCGATCGCTTCGGCGTCTTTGACGTCGCAGATGAGGTAGACGCGCGCCGGTCCTTTCGCGCGCGAATCGTCGTTTGCGGGCGTCTCGTCGATCGCCCCGGGAGGCGGAGTGAGCTTTTCGAGAAGGAGCTCTTTCGCCGCCTCGATGTGACTTTCGACGAGCTCGGCGCCGAGGTGTTCGGCCGGATCGCGGCGGATTCGTTCGATCCACTTCTGCTGACGCGCATCGCGGACTTCGAGGTCGCCCGGAATCCAGATAAGGCGCTCGAGCCCGCGAGCGCGGGACGCCTCGGAGGCGAGGCGGTTCTGCACTTCGAGAATCGATTCGCTCGAGCCTTCGGGCACGACGCCGTGGAGGCTTCCGACGATGTGGACCGCGTAGTCGGCGCGTTCGAGATAGCTGCTGAGCACCGCTTCGAGCTCCGAGCTGACGAGCGGAAGCTGCTGGTCGGGGAGGACTCCGTGTCCGCTTGCGAGGAGCTCGCGGCGCATCGCGTCTCGTTCCGAGCTGAGATCGGATGTCGTCGTCGCGAGGTAAACGAGCTTTCCCGAATCCGGCGCGGCGAGATCGGTGGAGCTCGACGTGCTTTCGCGAAACGCGCGGAGAACCTGACTGATTTCGCGCGCGAGATCGTAGACGCGAGCGTGGTAGCGTTCCGTTGCCGCGGCGTCGAAGGAGCCGCCGAGCTCGCGGACGCGTCCGGTCGCCGGGTCGACGTCGAAGAACTCGAAGTCGATGAGGGAGCCGAAGAGCTCAGCGAGGCGGACCGGCATCTCGCGTTCGGCGACGGGGTGCTTCACCACCTTGAAAAGGCGCGACTTCGACTGCGGAGTTTGCTCATCGAGAGCGACGGCGTCCCAGAACGATTCGACGTGACGGCGGCAACCCGTCGACTTCACAAAGGGAGGCGAGAGTACCGAGACGAGCGTTTTGACGCGCGGGAGCTGCTCGAGCAGCCCTTCGTCGATCGCGGCGGTCTCGGCCGGACCGGGCAGACGACAGATCTTCACGCGCTCGCCGGAAATCTGTTCGACGCGAATCTCGAGGTTCCGGTGAAGCTGCGCGATCCAGCCTTCCTTCTCGTTGGCGAGCGGCTGATCGTCGACGCGGGCGTAGCTGATGAAGACGTCGCTCTCGGTGAGGACTTCGGGCGTGATCGGTGGCGGCATTGCCTCGACCTCGATGGACGCACCGACTGCGGCAGGAAGAGCAGAGGTTTCGGTCGCGATCGACGCGGTCGCACCCGCGGGTGAGCCGGAAGCCTGGTCGCGCGCGAAGTTCTTGAGGTCGATGAGAAGATCGCGCGCCGATTGATACCGTCGCTCGATATCCTTCTCGAGGAGCTTTCGAACGATGCGATCGAGCTCGGGAGGAACCTCGTAATTGAACCGAGCGATCGCGTCGGGCTGCGCGCGAAGAACCTTGTCGGCAACCTCGGCGTACGTGTCGCCGGCAAAAGGTAGACGAGTCGTGAGAAGCTGAAAGAAGACGCCGCCGAGCGAGAAGAGATCGCTCCGGTGATCGACGTCGCGACCGAGAACTTGCTCGGGACTCATAAAGGCGGGAGTGCCGAGAATCGTTCCGGGTTTGGTGACGAGGTTCTCCGCGGATTCCTCGCGACTCCCCGAAGGATCGACGTCGACTCGCTTCGCGAGACCGAAGTCGAGGATCTTCACCTGCCCGCGCTCGCTGAGGCTGATATTCGCGGGTTTGATGTCGCGGTGGACGATGCCCTTTGCGTGAGCGGCGTCGAGCGCGTCGGCGATTTGCGTCGCGACATCGAGAAACTCGTCGAGCGGGATCGGGCCGTCGGCGATGCGCCGATCGAGACTCTGACCTTCGACGAGCTCCATCGCCATGAACGGCCGGCCATCCTCGCTCTCGCCGACCTCGAAGATCATGCAGACGTTCGGATGGCTGAGCGCCGAGGCGGCGCGGGCTTCGCGAAGGAAACGGCGTCGCTGCTCGGGATCGCCGGCGAGCTCGGCGATGAGGAACTTGAGCGCGACGGGTCGCTGAAGCCGGGCGTCGACGGCGAGGTAGACTTCGCCCATTCCGCCTCGGCCGAGGAGGCGTTCGAGGCGGTAGTGGGTGGAGGGGGTTGGGGCCGGGGGGTGGTTCGGGGGAGTAGGGTTCGGCGAGGCGGAGCTCGATGAGCGGGACGTGGGCGCGGACGCGGAGTCTTTAGGATTCGCGGGCGTAGCGTCCGGATCAGCGTCGGACGGAACGCCGCGGACGAGGGGAGCGGGCCGGGTTCGCTCGGTGTCGTCCGATTCGAAAGACCGGTCGTAGTCGAGGAGGGACTCGACTCGCGAGCGAACCTCGGGATCCGGGCAGCGTTCGAGTTCGGCCTGCTGCTCGGCGGGGGGTAGGCTCGCAAGCTCCTGGAAGAGAGCTTCGACTTTCTTTCTTTGGTCGGCGTTCATTTGTTGTTTGGCGCCCCAGCTGTGTTTTCCGAAGCGGATACGATATCACGACTTCGGGGTATTTTGGGCACGCGGGGCGTGCGCGCGCATCAACAGTCCGACGGGCGAATCCAGACCGTCATGCGTAGAAGAGGAATGGGAACCGTCACGAAAGCCGACCGTATCCCCCCGAATCTCCCTCGCGCACGTGGGACGCGTCCGCAAGGAGTGGACGGACGTCGCGATCAAAGCGATCGATGAACTTCATCCGACCTCCGCCGTGTCTCGTTCGATCGTCGTCCTCGACGTACGCGCGCAACGCCCGTCCGAACGAACAGACCCGTGAACGATTGCTTCGCGCCGAGAACCGGATGATTCGCGTTTAGATGGGTCAAGCCCAACGCCGGTGCCATCTCGAGATTTCGTACGATCGGCGGAGCGATTTCCGAGGTTCCGCTCGAGATCACGCCCCCTCCCTGCTTCGCCCATCGCGATCTCGAGGAATTCGAAGCCGAGCTCGAACGAGAGGTCGAAGAGCGCGAGGCCGCGTGCCGATCTGAAGTCTAGATGGAAGGACCGGGGTTCCTTGGCGAGAAGCGAATTCGAAATCAAAGCCCGACCGACACCCCCCAAAGCTACGAGAAGAAGTGGAATCTCTCGCCGACCATCTAGGCGAAGCGACCAGATCCGAGGACCCAAGAGATTCGCGAGCCCGTCATCTTCTGTAAGCGCTACCGAGCGGCGCTCGAGAAGTATCGTGAACGGGTCAAGAACGTCGTCTTCCCGGCCGGAACCTACGTCGCGCAGGTGCGGACCGACTGTCTGCGTTTCGACGGATTGTGCTGAAGAAGTTGGTGGGTCGACGCAGGTTGTGTTGATTCGGGCGAACCGGGGTGCGGTCGACGCCTCGGCGACTAGGCGAAACTCACCTGGAAATACCCAGCTCTACCCACACCTTTCCAGCTGGGCCCCGTCGATTCGAAAGGGAGCCCCGGTTCGGGCGGTCCCGCAGCCGCGAGGCGAGGAGCCGTTCGGCGTCCCCCAACCAGCGGCGGAGCGCGTCAGGGTCTCGGAAGTCGATCCCCGCCGCTTCAGCACAGTGCGCCCCTCTCTTCGCGGGGAGCGACTCACTCGCGAGCGCCTCGTCGCTCGAGGCGCTCGCGCCTCGTGAGCAGAGATGCTCACCGACGAGTTCTGCTTTTGACGCAGTGAGAATCGGGGTGTTGACGCATCCGATGCTCGGTTCGCAATATACGCCGGCGGAGGAGAGTCTGGTGAACTCCGGCCTATATCCGAAAAGAAATATGTGCTATGCCGCGGCGGGATCCTCCCGCAGCCGCAAGGCGAGTGTAGTGCTCCCCTCAGGTCAAGCCACCTGGTTGGATTGTTTTGACCGGAACTGAGCTGGACTGAGATAGCAGAGCGCCTGGTGAGGGCGCACCTCGTCGTACCAGCTGATCCACGATTGAACGGCGCGTCGCGCCTCCTCGAAGTCTTTGAAGTTGTGCTGCCAGGTGCACTCTTCTTTGAGGCTCCTGAAGGACCGCTCGATCATGCCGTTCTGCTCGGGCGTGTACGGCGTGATGTACTCCTGGCTGAGGTTGTACGTGCGGCAGGTCTCACGAAAGCGTCTGGACTGGAATGCGAGCCCGTTGTCGCTACGGAGGATTAGCCTCCGCCCTGACGGGCGGAGGGTTCCGAAGCGATTGAGGCAAGCCTCCTCGAGGGCTCGCTCGGCCTCGCGAGCCCTCGCTCTCAGCGAGAACTCGTACCCCACCACTTCGCGGCCGTGACAGTCGATGACTGCCGAGAGGTGAGCCCAGCCGTCGCGTCCGCAGGGGATGTGAGCGATGTCTACAGCCCAGCGAAGGTTGCTACGCTCGGAGCGACTCGTCCGTGTCTGAGCCCGCGGTCGCGGCGTTCGCGCACGCTGATTGTAAACGTCCGGTGAACCCAGGTCCGTCGCCGACGTACGTTTCGCGACATTCGCGGACGCTCGACCGGTCAGGTAACGAGCGAGGTCGAGGTTCCGCGAAGGCGCGTTCTGATGACCGGCGAGTTACTTCCCGCGCACTTCTTCGATGAGCTTCTTCAGCTCCTTGAGCACGGGGAGCGCCTCTTTACGCAGCCCCCCTAACCCCGTCCATCCTCAAGGATCGACGTTAATCGCCGAGTTCATAGTCAATTCAAACTATGGAGCGCGTGGCAGCGGACGTCGGATCCGCGTCGGGAGTCCGTCGTTCGCCTCTCCGCTGGTCAGAAAGCCAACTCCCCCACGATTCTCAATCAAGAGATCGAAAACACAAACAGACCCTCCCCGCAATCCCGCGCCACTCTTGGCGCTTCGGTCTCCGGATCCGCGCGCCGCTACGGACAGCCGCACCGCTCCCGACAGGAGCGGCTCGCACCGCTGAAGATGGAACACCCGCATAAGGTTTCGTCCCGGCCGGGAAGATCACATTCTTCACGCCGCGGCGGTACTCGAGGAGCGCCTCCCGGTATCGCGAGCGGAACCTGACCAGCGCCCGGATCTCCGCCAGCCGCGGACCCGGCCGTTTCGCCTGAATCGCCGGCGAGAGCTTCCATCGCTTTTCGTACGACCGGGGCGAATCGGTTGGCTTCTGCGCGAGCGCCCGCTTCTCACCGAGAAATCCACGTCCCGACGCTTCGATCTCCGCCCGGCCTCGCGTTCTTCTACTGCCTCTTCCACCTCCCGCGGGAATTCCTCGTCACTTCGATTCGCGAAGCTCGCGGGCCGGACGATCTTGAGCGGCACGACGTCTGGCATCTTGCCGGAGAAGAACCAACCCGGTCTCTCCGCGAGGACGGTCTCTCCGAATTGGCTCGGCCGACTCCGCGCGCCCGGCCATTCCTTCGCTCGCGGAACGAGACCCGAGGACACGGGATTGCAGAACGTGTAGACGAGCTGCCGGAGCACGTCTTCGGCCTCGACCGCCCGCACACAGATCGTCTGCGAGCAGTCGAACATGCTGCCAAACCTCCCGCGAAGAGCGTTCATCGAACGCGTCAGAAGGAGGTGGAAACACTGGATAAACTCACAGATCCGCCCCTCCGGGTCCGTCGCAACCACGTGGTGATGGTTCGAGAGCGCGACGTACGCGTGAATCTCGATTCCGTTTTTCTCGGCGGCGTACGCGAGACAGTAGAGAAAGGCGCCGTTCACTTTTCGCTCAGGGCGCAGCAGGAACTGACGCTGAGTGCACCGGCGCGTAATGAGATACGTCGCGCCCGGAGTTACACGTCGTGGCAACATTCGCGTTCTCCTCGTTTGACAGGAGGCGGTGTGCCATTCGGAGCTCGGTGGGGACGGGCAAGGCATTGGTATCATCGGGCGCCAGCCGCCGCCCGCAAGTTCGAATCGTTCGCGGTCTTTCTTCCCGGGTCCCAGTTGACCGCGAGTCCTTTCCGAACTTCGGTATGAACCGGCGCACGGTGAGTCGCCCGCAACCTGGTGCGAATTGAGCGAGCCGCCCCGACGCCCCCTGGCTCAAATCGCCGCCTGTCCGGTCGCCTTGCCCTCTCGTTGCTCCCGGAGGGAGCCTGCGTATTTTCGCCGGCGCGAGCCGCGGCTTCCCGACGACCACGAATCCGGAACGTGCCCAGCCGTATAGCCAAGGATCGAACGATCCCCCGAATCCATCGTGCACGCGACGAGGCACCGTTCAGATTCATTCGATGCCTGAATTCTGGCGAGGAGCCTCAGTCTCCCGGCGCCGCCGTCACCTCCCGACGCGCCCCCGTCCCTGGATCGTACTCCGCGTCCTTGAGCCAACCGACGAACGCGATGCACATCTCGTCGGTCGTCTTCTCTCCCCAACTGATCTCGGCCGGTGGATCGTTCGGGTTGTGCGGGTTCCCGGCGGAGTTGTCGAAGGTTCCGACGACATCGATCCGCGTTCCCGCCGGGAAGTGGATGAGTTCCTTGAAGTGATACGTCGCTTGCCAGTTGAAGTCCCAGTCGTCGATTCGAACGAGCGGGGAGATCGTTCCGTCCGGTAGCGTTGCCGTCACCTTCATCGCCTTTCCGAGGAGATGCATGTGCGGCGTAACGGAAAACGCGTAGACCGGCTCTTCGACTTTCAAGCTCGCGCGGATCTGGTAATCGGAAGCGTCTGCGGGAATCGTGAAGTCACGATTCGCGACGATTCCGGAGCGGACGCGAACCGGCCGCTCCTCCCGCGTGAGGTAGATGCCGAGTTTCGTCTGGTCGCGTTCCTCGAGTCCGGTACGGTAGTAATGCACTTGGAGAACGATGTCGCACTTCCGTGGAAGCCACCGGCCGGTCCCCGGTAACGCTTTCACCGGGAAATTCCCCGGTGCCCAACCTCCGATGACGGAGGCCGGCTTGAACCCGGTACCACCGAACATCGTATAGCCGGGTCCTTCGTCGGCGGCGTCGAGCTCGCGAGCCTTGCCACTCGTGTCGATGAACGCGATGACATGATGCACGGTGGCACGATTCCCGGGACGCACGTCGACGGCTTGGACGAAACGATCGCGATCGGCTTCGTAGGGAATAACGAAGTGCCGGTAGTCGTCCTCTCCCTCCGGGCCGATCGTGTACTCCTCCGGCATTTCGACGACCATGTCCGGCTCGCCGAGCGCCCATCCCTCGGAGAAGATCGGAGCCGGCGGCATGTCTCCGAGATGGCCACGCGGCGCGCCCGCGTCGACCCATTTCGCGATCAGGGAAATCTCTTCGCGCGACAGGCTGCTATCGTTTCGAAACTGCCCGAATCCCGGCGCGGCCTTCCACGGCGGCATCAGCCGTTTCGCCGTATACGCTTTGATCTCCCTCCGCCAGCGACGCGCCTCCTCGTAGTTCGTGAGAGGAAACGGTCCAACCTCGCCCGGTCGATGGCAAGACTGGCAGTTGTCTTGAAGGATGCGAGCGATGTGTCCGGTGTAGGTGACATCTTTCCTTTCGATGTCCTGCGCGAGGTGAATGCTGCAGCCGAGTGCTTTGGTTTCGGGCGTTTCGATTTTTCGCTTAGCGAGAGCCGCCGACAGCGCAGCGTCGAGGTAACGCTTCCGAACTCGATTCTCGTAGCGATGATCGTCGATCGCGCCGCGGTAGAGTAGCCTTCGCCCTTCGCCCACGAGCAGAACCTGCGGGGTCATGCTCGCGCCGAGCTTCTTTGCGATGTACCCGCTCACGTCCCGCGTGACCGGAAACGGAAGGCACGCCGCGACGGCGAATTCTCGGATTCCAGCAGCGGTTTCGTCGCCGTTCGAAAAGACACCGATCAGCGTCGCCCCTCGAGCGGCGTAGGCCGTGTGCAGCCTCTTCAGTCGCTCGATGTAGCGTTTCGCGAGGGGACATGTCGTCGAAAGAAACACAAACGCGACGGGCCCACGCTCGAGTCGTTTCTCGAGTCGAATCGTTTGGCCGCTTAGGTCGTGAAACGAGATCGGCGGAACGACCTGCCCCACTCCGAATTCCCGATGATCGCTGTCTTCGAGAAGATTGTGACCCGGTCGGATGGTGGAGTCGTCGGCGAGAGTGCTTGCGGCGATCGTTAAGCAACAAAGAACGAGAGCGATTCTCATCGATGGATTTCCTTCTCGAAGCGCGGTTGTCGTTCGGGCCTGAACGCGATTTTGGGCGAGTCGACGATTCACCACGGAATGAGCTCTCCCGGATAGCCGCAGCTCCTCAGAAGCTGAGCCAGGAACAAGGAGGCGTCCCGCTCGACCCAATCGGAAATTGCCAGGTCGACGAAGCCGAACACGACAGAGAGGACGCACCCGAAGAAAAGAAAGACGACGAGCAGCGGAGCCCCTGCTTCCTCTCGTCCTTGATCGCCGAATTGATTCTGCCCCACCGAATCGACGCGCTCTTCGCTTAGCATGGGCGCTCCCTCCGTAACGGAAACTGTGTTCGAGGGGACATCCGAATACGCGACGAGCACTCCGTCATTTTTTGGAGGAATCTCCCAACCACGCTTCTGGCAGCGAATTCTGATTGAGCCTCGCTAGCGAATTTCTTTTGATGGCGTCCATGGAACCGGGCGACCGACAACACGATCCGGCGGATTCTTCGCGACTCTCCCAAACGATCGACGCCGCGACTCGCGGGGATCGTCGAGCGGCCGGCGAGCTCCTTCCGATCCTCTACGCGGAGCTGCGCGGTCTTGGCCGGGCGCTACTCAGCCGCAAACCGCCTGGTCAGACTTTGCAGGCGACGGCGCTCGTCCACGAGGCCTACGCGAGACTCGTTGGAACCGCCGACCCAGGCTGGAACGGCCGCGGTCATTTTTTCGGCGCCGCCGCCCGTGCGATGCGCGACATCCTGGTGGAGGAGGCACGGCGAAAAGCGTCCCTCAAGAGAGGGGGCGGCCGCCGGAGAGTCGGTGCCGACCCGGACGAATTCGGCATCGAAGCGCCGTGCGAAGACGTACTCGCGCTCAATGACGCGATGGAGCGCCTCGAGAAAGATGACGCGCTCAAGGGGCGGATCGTCCTCCTCAAGTTCTTCACGGGCCTCTCGATGCAGGAGATCGCCGACGATCTCGGTGTTTCGAAGGCGACGGTCGAGAGGGAATGGCGTTTCGCCCGCGCTTGGCTCCATCGAGAGCTCGAGTGAATCCCCTCGTTCGCCCGCTGTGTGGGCTCCGCCCCCGCGTCTTTTCGCTTTCTTGAGGGGCCCAGCGCCCGGAATTCGGATGGTCTCCGACGCTCTCAACCGTGGCGGGAATCGCCGCCGACGCAGGGTTCAGCTCGAGCCAAAGTCTTGAATCCCGAGATCAAACGAACCAGCCAAGACCTCTTCGACCGCGTTCTGAAGCAGCCTCCAAACGAACGCCGTTCGTACCTCGCCGCGAACTGCCCCGACGATGAGGTGCGAGCGGAGGTCGAGCGTCTACTCGCGATCGACGTCGAGCTAGGCGGCACAAAGTCGCTCGAAGCGAGTGACCCCGCTCCGAGCTCGACCGCCGCGACTCAGGAGTACGTGCGCGAGAAAGGCTCGATCATCGCTTCGCACTTCGAGATCGTCGAGCTCCTCGGTCGAGGAGCGATGGGTGAAGTGTATCTCGCGAGCGACCGTCGTTTGGAACGACGGATCGCCCTCAAGTTTCTAAGCGAGGCGCACGCTCGAGATCCTCGTCTGCGAGCTCGGTTTTTCGCCGAGGCACGAGCCGCATCGGCGCTCAATCATCCGAACGTTTGCATTCTCCACGAAGTCGGCGAGCTCGAAGACGGCAGTCCCTTTCTCGCTCTCGAATACCTCGAGGGAGGAGACCTCGAAGCAAGGCTCAGCGAGGGACGGGTGAGCCTTCGGGATGCGCTCGCCTGGTCGATGCAGCTCGCCGATGCGCTCGACGCCGCCCACTCCGTCGGACTCATTCACCGCGACATCAAGCCGTCGAACCTTCACATCACGCCGCGCGGACAGCTCAAGATTCTCGACTTCGGCTTGGCGAAACGATTCGAAGGGAAGGCGCTCGCGAGCGATGTTTCACTCCCCGGGTCGATCGTCGGCACACCACTCTACATGAGTCCCGAGCAGGCGCTCGGCCATCCGCTCGACGCGCGGAGTGACCTCTTCAGCGCTGGCGTCGTCATGTACGAACTGCTCACGGGAGAGCGTCCGTTCTCGGGCGATACGTTCGCCGAAGTCGCCGTTCAGCTCGTCCACTTGGATCCAGAACCGGTTTCTCGGCGGAAACCCAAGGTCCCTCGCTCGGTCGAGCGCATCGTCGAAACCTGCATGGCGAAAAATCCCGAGGAGCGATACCCGTCCGCTCGAGATCTGCTCGTCGATTTGAAGCGCGTCTCGGACGGTGGCGACCTGCGCGCTACGCCGTCTGAATTCGTCCCTTCGTTCGTCGACTCGAATGTCGAACAGACAACCGATCTCGGCGTCTCGGCGGATGCGTCGGGAACCGGCGAACCGCGCGGCGGCGATGTCTTCATCAGCTACGCCGCCGTCGACGATCACGCATTGCCGAACGACGCGCGCGGCTGGATTACCGGCTTTCATCGCAACCTCGAAGTGCGCATCGAGCAACTCACCGGAGAACGAGTGCGCATTTGGCGGTCATCACTCGATTCGACCCGGGACGGAGAAGCGAGCGCGGAGGAGCTCGATCGCGCGAGGACCGTGGTCTCGGTCGTGTCGCCCCCGTACATAAAGTCTCCGAGCTGCTGGGAGCCGGTCGTCCAGAGTCATGACGAGAGCGAGAACTCAGACGATTCGGCACGACTCTTCAAGGTCGTCAAGCGACCCGTGCCGGCGGCCGAAATTCCACCGCGCCTCCGTCGCATCTTTGAAGGCATCTCAGGTCACGAATTCTTCGACATCGATCCTGCGACCGGCCGCGTACGCGAGTACACGGAGACCGGGGCGCAGACGGTCGCAGAGCGCTACCAGGAGCGCATCTACGATCTCGCCGAAGAGATTTCTTCGGCTCTCCGAGACGCGCGCGAGTCTCAGATCGCCAGCGCTTCCGAGTCGGGCAACCAGAAAACCGTCTATCTCGCAACGACGACTTCGGATCTCCGCTCCGAGCGCGATCGCTTGCGGCGCGAGCTCGTCGCGCGCGGACATCTCGTCTTGCCGGATCGTCCGCTTCCTCTCATCGGCGCGGAGCTTCTCAGTGCGGTGCGGTTGTCCCTCGAACGGGCCGACTTTTCCGTGCACCCGGTTGGAAGTTATCTCGGAGTCGTTCCCGAAGGACTAGACGAATCGGTCGCGGAGCTCGAAAACCGGCTCGCGGCCGAGCGTTCTCGACAAGCCGGGCTCGAGCGATTGATCTGGACTCCGGACGTACGAAAGATCGACGATTCGCGTCAGGCGAGCTGGGTGGAAAACTTGCGGGCTGATCCCCGGGAGCAGGAAGGTGCCGAGCTCGTCGAAGGAAGTTTCGAGGTTTTCCGCGGCGAGCTCGTCGATCTACTCACCGGCAAGCGACGTCAAACCGGCGCGGCCGGGAAGTCGACGGGCGCGCCGCCACAACTTTTTCTCCTCTGCGTTCCTGACGACGAGCGTGCCGTCGAGCCGATCGAGGACTTTTTCTTCGATCGAGGCGTCGAGGTCGTGCTCCCCGCGTTCGCTGACACTGAGCGCGATCAGGGTGAGCTTCACGTTCGTCGTCTCACCGAATGCGACGCGGTCCTCGTTTACTTCGGTGCCGCTGAGCGTCACTGGGTCGAGTTCATGCTGCGCGACGTCGCGAAGGCGGCCGGTTATCGAGACCGGGGCGCGATCGAGCATTGCGTCGTGTACGTCGCTCCGCCAATCGACCGTCGAAAAGAGCGGTTCCGGAGCCTCACGGCGGACGTCGTCCGTGCCGAAGGCGAATTTGATCCGAGCGCTTTGACCGAATTCGCCGAGCGACTCCGGGAGGGGAGGTCATGACGTCGCGCATGCCGAACCCCTACCCCGGTCTCCGTCCGTTCGATACGGAAGAAGACTATCTCTTCTTCGGCCGTGAAGAGCAGACGGCCGATCTGCTCGAGCTCCTCCGGTCGAATCGATTTCTCGCCGTCGTGGGTACGTCCGGGAGTGGCAAGTCTTCCTTGGTGCGCGCCGGCCTCATTCCCGGGCTCGTCAAGGGTTCGCTCGACGGGGCGAACACGCGCTGGGAGATCGCCGTCGCGCGTCCCGGTGGGAATCCCCTGCGGCGTCTCGCCGCGGGACTCTGCGAAGCCGGCCTCTTCGACTCGAGCGATGTCGAATCCGTTCCACGCGTCGTCGCGACGCTCCGAAGGAGCACGCGGGGACTCATCGAAGCCGTTCGTCAATCCGGCCGCGCCGCCGATTCGAAGTTTCTCCTCGTCGTAGATCAATTCGAGGAGCTCTTTCGCTATGCGAGCGACGACGTAGAGGCTGGCGACGCCAGTCGAGCGTTCGTGAACTTGATTCTCGAAGGGGCGGCTCAAGCCGAGCTCCCGATCTACGTCGTCGTGACGATGAGATCGGATTACCTCGGCGACTGCGCTCGCATTCCCGGACTCGCCGAAGCGATCAACTCGGGAGAGTACCTCGTTCCACGCCTCGGGAGAGACCAGGTCCGCCGCGCGATCGAAGGACCGGCGCGAGTCGGAGGAGCCGGAGTTACGAAGCGCTTCGTTCAGCGCCTCCTCGGCGACCTCGGCGACGATTCGGATCAGCTTCCCGTTCTCCAGCACGCTCTCATGCGAGCGTGGGATGCACGAGGCGACGAAGAAGATCTCGATCTCGATCACTACGGCGCGATCGGCGGATTGTCTCACGCGCTCTCTCAACACGCGGACGAAGTCTACGACGGGCTCGCGAGCGACGAACTTCGAAGTACGGCCGAGCGGACCTTCAAGACTCTCACCGTGACCGAGAGCGGCGAGCGCGGTGTCCGGCGTCCGACTCGAGTGACTCGACTCGAAGCGGTCACTCGCGCGGAGCGCACACAGGTTGAAGCGGTCGTCGAAGCGTTTCGCGCGCCCGGCGTCTCGTTCTTGATGCCCGGAGAAGCCACCCCGCTCGCCGACGACCCCGTGATCGACATCTCGCACGAGAGTCTGATGCGCGTTTGGACGCGGCTCCGGACGTGGGTCGGCGAGGAAGCGCAGTCCGCCGCGATCTACCGCCGCCTCTCGGAATCCGCTGCGCTTTGGCGAGAGGATCGTGCGGGGCTCTACCGTCACCCCGATCTCGAGGTCGCGCAGTCGTGGCGCCGGGAAGCGCGACCGAATCCGAGCTGGGCGAGTCTCTACGCACCCGGCTACGAAAATGCGATCGCGTTTCTGACGGAGAGCCAGGAGAACGCCGACGCGGAAGAGCTCGAGCGTGAACGAGCCCGAGAGCGCGAGCTCGCGCAGGCTCGTGAGCTCGCCGAAACGAAGTCGCGCGAAGCTGAAGCCGTCGCCCGGACCGCGCGCAACTTTCGGCGCTTCGCGATCGGACTTGCCGTGCTCGCCGTCGCCACGCTGGCGCTCGCGATCCAGGCACTACTCCTTTGGCGCGACGCCGAGGAGAGCCGGAAGCTCGTCTCCGAGAGCGAAGAGACGGCACGCCACGAACAGGGTGTCGCTTGGTTCGAGCAGGCGCAGCGACTTCGCGCGGAGGAGAGGCACTTCGCGGCCGAGCTCCTCGCGGCTCGGACCTTGGGCTTCGAAGGCGTCGACACGATCGAGGACGAACTGGGCGGAACCGGCGACCAGCGCATCGACCGATCGCTCCTCAGGCCCGACAGCGAGGAGGCGGATTCCGTCCGTGCGTTCTTGTCTGCGTCGATGCTCGACGAACCACTCTATCGCAGCCCACAAGTAGCGCCCCCGAATGCGCGATGCGTTTGCTGGACGCCCGATGGCAAGCTGGTTGTCGGAACCACGAGCGGCAGGGTCGCTCTCTACGATCCGGAAAGAGGAGAACGCGAAGGAGAGTTCGCCGCGCACGACACCGAGGTTTCGTTTGTCGGGCCGACGTCCGATGGGAGCGCGGTCGTCACGACAACGGTCCGAGCGGATACGATTCGCTGCCACGACCTCTCGACGGGGAACGAACGATGGAGTGTCGCCGGTCGCGGCCGGAGCTCCCACGCCGCGCTCTCGTCCGACCGATCCTTGCTCGTTGTCGCCGGATCGACCGGGGTAGTTCGAGTAGACACAACGAATGGCGCCGTTTTGGGCGAGTCCGACGGTGGCGCCACAGGAGTCGCATTCTCTCCCGATGGTGAGCGTTACGCGGCACTCCACTCGGACGGCTGGCTCCGCGTCCGGACGCGCGAAGGGACCCTCGTCGCTTCGGCCATTCATGGCGCGGGAGTCACTCGTGGACTGGCGTTCTCTCCGGACGGCCGGCGGATCATCACCGGAGCGCTCAATTCGTCTGCGACCATCGAGCCCGCCAAAGTTTGGGAGGTCTCGAACGACGGAGAGTTGCGGGTCGTCGACGAGTGGGACGTTCCGCACAGCGAAGCTCGATCATCCAGTTGGTTCGGACTGAGCCGAATCGTTGCCGCGCGACCGTCGGGTGAAGACGTCGCCGTGTTCGGGGGGTCGGGCGGTCGACTACAAATTCGTCGCATCGCCGATGGCACGCCCGTCGGCGTACTCGACGCTCACGGCCGGCTCATCGTCGACCTCGCCGTCGATCCGACCGGCCGGCGTCTCATTTCGGTAGCTCCCGGTGAGCCGATGCGACTCTGGGACTTGGTGGAGCTCCGCGAAATTTCGAAGCTCGGCGACGTCGAGATCGCTCGGTCGGTCGATCACACGCGGGACGGTCGATTCGTCGCCTCGGCCCATGCGAACGGCGAGATCCGAGTGCTGCATTCGCGAACGGGTGCGGTCATCGCCAACCATCGCACCGATGTCGCGCTCGATCTCATCCGTTTCTCCCCCGACGGCACTCGGCTCGCCGCGGGCGGTCGACGAGGGATTCGCGTTTTCGACGTGACGGACTCGATCCTGACTCAGCCCGATCCTCTGCCTGGTGAGACGGTCTCGCCCGCCGAGTTTAGCGAGCGCGCGCGGATCGAAGGGCTTCGGTTCGCCTGGAGTCCCGACGGAGATAAACTCGCCTACAACGGAACGTCGTTCGGCGTCTTTATCTGGGACGCGGAGAGTGGAGTGTCACGTCTCGTCGTCGACAGCAGTTCGGGGCGCTACGTCGGCCTCGCGTTCACTCCGGATGGCAAGCAGCTCGTCGTCTCGTCGCTCGCGAAGACGGAGCTCTTCGAGATCGGGGGAACGAAGACGGCCGAGTGGGCCGAGATCGGCTCAAACGCGGGCCTCGTCTTCCAACCGGGTGGGGATCTCATCGCCAGCGTCGCTCGAGATCATCTGGCGATCTGGCGCCGTGCCGATCCACCCGTTGTCGTGGGGCGTCTCGACCATTCGGGAGCCGAGTATGACACGCGGCTAGAGTTCTCTCCGGACGGCCGATTCCTCGCGGTATCGGGTGGCGACCGACTCGTGCGCGTCTACGATGTCCACCGTTTGACTCTGCTCGCGCTCCTCGAGGGTCACGCGGGAAACACACTCGACGCGAGCTTCGCGCCGGACGGACGCACACTCGCTACGACGAGTCTCGACAATACGGTGCGCTACTGGAAACTCGGACACCACGTCGACCGAGACAGTCTCGTCGTCGGGGGAGTTCGCCATCGGAAGATCCAGTTCCTCGACGACAGCACGCTCGTCGCGTTCGGCGCGGAGAGCAAGGTCGCGATCGTCGATCGAAGGCTCGGGACGGTTCGCCGCGTCCTCGACGGCGCGCCCTATCAATCCGGAATTCGCTGCGCCGCTGGACCGGCAACCGAGTTCGGCGGACCGTTCATTTCGCTTAGTGCGCAAAGCCATACCGCTCTCTGGGATGTCGCGAGCGGTGAAATGATTCGGCGTTTCGCGAACGACTCGTCGTACAACACTCGCGCGACATTCGGACCGGAGAGCCGATGGCTTGCTGTGCTCCGCGGGCCGCGCCTCGATCACTTCGACATCTCGACTCGCCGGTTACGGAAGATCGGGAGCGGCGTCGATCTCGTCGACATCGCGGCGACCTCGGCGGGCGAGCTTCTCGCGCTCGGGATCGACGGAAGGGTTCGCGTCATCGATCCCACGACTGGAGAGGAGCGCGAGGTTTTCGGTTCTGTCTTAAGTGAGACGTCTCGAAACGTCGCCCATTCGCCTCGGGAATTCCATCTCTCGCGCGACGGCAGCACGCTCGCGATCCAGTTGCCGAGGTCCGTGTCGATTCTGAACATGAGGGAGAAGCGCGAAACGGCACGCTTCGACGTCGTCGGCCCCGGCGCGCAATTCTTCGATCTGGCGATCAACGAGGACGGCAGTCGATTGGCGGTGTGCGGTGGAGGGGTCGCGCGTCTCTGGTCTTCGTCGGGCGAGAAGATCCGTGAATACTCGCGGCCCGACTTCGACGACGATTTCGTACCGTACGGAGTGGATTTCAGCCCGGACGGGCGCTGGCTGGCCGGCGACAGCTTCGGCTCGACGATCGCACTTTGGTGGGTCGAGCCCGAGGAGCGGCGTCGTGACCGGCTCTCGCACCTACTCGAGAACTTTGCGCTCGACGGTCGGCGGATCGTGCCGCAGACGGTCTCGAAGGTGCTCTACGCCGATCCTCCTGTCAGGTCGCGCGCGCCCGAGCGCGATCCGGTCGCCGAAATGGAAAACCTCGTGCTCGCGGGTGGATTCGACGCCGCGGTGTCAGGAACGTCGCGCCTGTCGCCCGAGCTCCGCTCCCGGATCTCGCCGGCCATCGCTGACGCGATCTTTCATCGAGCGGGGGTTCTCAGTCGAAACGGGAGGACGGACGAAGTCGTCCGGATCGTGAGCGAGGCGCAGGAGCTCGTCGGGAACGAGAGCGAACAGTGGTATCTCCTCGAACAGCGCACGGCGGAAGCGATTTGCCGGGGCGGTCGGCTCGCGGAGGGGATCGATCGCTTCGACGACGCCATCGGTCGAGCGATGGGAGCCGGGCTCGATTCGATCGCGCGACGTCTCGCGCGCGCGAGTGTTTCGGTACTCCTTGATCTGGAAGACGTCGACGGCGCGAAAGATGCGTTCGAGAAGCTGCTCGCCCTGCCGAACTTCGTAGACGAAGGCCGGCGGGCAAACGAGATTCAAAGACACGCGCGCCTCGTCGTCCGCCAGGCGACGCGGGATTCAGAGACAGAGAGCACGAAGACCGATCGCGCGCTCGCGGCCGTCTTTGTCGACGTCGCGCTCGAAGCCGCGCGTCAGACGCCCCGGCTCGATACGTTGCCCGAGCTCTCAACGCTCGTCGAGCGAGCAAACGCCGGCCGAGAGCCCGTCGAGCTCGTATCCTCGAGCTCCTCGTGGAGAGTGTCGCCGGTAGATACGACGGTGGGCGCAGATTGGAACGCCTCCACCTTCGACGACAGTGCCTGGCCCAGCGTAAATCCGCCGATCTTGTTCTCGACTACGTCCGAACGCCCCGAGCTTCGCTCACCCGAAACGACACTCTTCGCCAGGGGCCGCTTTCAGGTTTCGCCCGGTGGATTGCCAGAGGGCTACGGACTCGCGATCCAAAGCAAGTGTCTACCGGGCGCGAGAGTCTTCCTGAACGGCGTCGAGCTATTTCGGCACGGACTACCGGAGGGTGAGATCGATGCGACAACTCGCGCTCTCGACGGTGCGCACGGCCATGCGTGGCCACGGCGCGCGGACGCGCGACTCGCGGAGCCGCTACGTAAGGGGGAGAACGTCGTCGCGATCGAGTTGCATCGCAATGATGGCAGCGCATTGTTCTCGCTCGAGGTCGTCGCGCGCGTTACGCCGGCGTCGTATCTCGCGGCGGCGGACCGGAGTCGGGCTCTTGAGGTCGTCAGCGACGTTTTTCCGGCGAGCGTTCTCGAGCGGTTGGGGCCGCGGTTGCGTTTCGTTTTTGCTGACGACCCCGGCTCGCTAGGCGATGCGGGAGATGCGGGAGATGCGCAGGCGTGGCTCGAGCGGGCTCGGGTTCAGCGTGTGCTCGGGCGAAGTGAGCGGGCGCGGGGGGCGTATTCGCAGGCGGTGGAGGCGGCGGTTGTGGAGGGGGATGCGGATACGGAAGCGATCGCGCGAGGGGAGATGGAGGCGCTCGGGCTTCGGTTGCCGAAGAGTCCTTGAGACATCTCGACTGCAAACGGGTCGGACGAGGTCAGGGCGATCTAGGTTGGCCACGGCCGATGCTCGACTCGATTGGCCGGCCCACTCCTCGGCTTCGGCGAGCTCGCAAATCGCACGATTTCTCCCACGCGTGAGCCCAAGGATCGACTTAAACTATTTTGCAATCAACATTTACGAATACCCCACTTCATCCCGACGGTCGGGCGCAACGCCGCCGATGATCACGACCGGAGTTGCGCCAAGTACGTGAATCCCGTAGTATAGAGAGGTCGTGAGCGCACCCTCCCGGCTACGGATGGGACCCGCGAAAAAGGGAAAGCACCCGCGAGGACCGAGGGATCGACTTTCACGACGCCGCCACCGTCTTTGACGACTTTCACACGCGCTACGTCTTCGACCGAGTCGATCCGAAAACCGGGGAAGACCGGATGCGCGCGATCGGTCGCAGCCACGACGGCACGCTCCTCGTGGTCGCCTTTGCTGATCGCACCGACGACAAGGGCAACGAACTGACTTGGATCATCTCCGCTCGAGAACCCGAGACGTATGAAAGAAAAGCGTACGAAGAGGATCCCTGGCCATAGCGTGGTCGACCCCGAGAATCCTCCGCTCACGCCGGAACAGCTTCGGCACATTCGGAAGGGCGTCCCAAACGTTCGAGCGATCCGGCGACGACTCAAGATGACGCAGGAGCAGTTCGCCGGTGCCTTCGGGTTCTCACTGAACTCGATCCGTGACTGGGAGCAGGGACGCCACGCTCCGGACAAGAACACGCTCGCGTATCTGCATACAATCGCGCTCAAGCCCGAAGAAGTTTTGAGAATCCGCCGAGAGGCCCGTCTGGCACCGGCCTAACAGCCCGTTGAAGAATTGCTTCTTCAACGGGCTGCCAAGCTCGACGAAAACGGGAGCGACCTCCGAGTCTCGAAGATCGCTCCCGTCTGTTTTTCGACACCCCACGGCTGCTTCAGCCGTTCAGCGCCTCAACAGCTTGAGTCCAAGCTCGCCGGCGATCTGACGAATCGCGGCCTTGAGAGGCTGCCCGTTTCCGGACCGAACGTCTTCCATGCCGCGCTCGAGTGCCACGAGGTTTTCGGCAAGCGCGACGGCATCGTCGTCTCCTACACCTGCGTCCTTGCTCTTCAGTTCCTGCACGAGACGCCGCAGAACCTCGCCCTGCACGGCGTCGTCCACGAAGGCCGAGAGGTCGCCCTTCTTCATTCCCGTGCGGGAAAGGAATACGCGAACCAGGTGGTCGGTCTCGTCCGGGATGGTGACATTCCACTTCGGCATCTGAGCTGTTCTGCGAGGGCCACAAGAGGTACCGTCCTCCCGCCGGGCAGGCAACCGGACCCAGCGGTCTTCGGCTTTCGCACCGTCACTCTGGTCGAGGCGTTCCCCCCTTAGAGGGCATCGGCTCCTTGGCCGGATGTCCGAGAAAGAACGAAGGATGCGGAGGCTTGTTGTACACGACGTTCTGCCAAACAAGCGCGAGTCGATACTGCCGGTCGTGAAGAAGAGTCGGCAGGCGGTACTCCGTCGGCAGATCTGTCGTGTACAGCCGGAGGGATCGACCGTCCGGCGCTGCCACGATCACTTCCTCGCGCCAATCTCCTAAGAGATCGCCGGCGAGGCTTGGATTTCGCGAACGACGCGGACCGTCGAGCTCGAAGATCGTCTCCTCGGTGCCGCGAGTCCAGTTCCACTTCGTGATGCGGTTTTGGTTGAGGAGCTCGCGGAGCAAGTCTCCGTCCCACCAGATCGCCCAGCTCGCTGAACGAGGCGCCGGTCCGATCTTGTTTCCGTTCGCGCTTCTGAGTCCGCCCGGACCACCCCACGCTTCGCAGCCCGCGTAGCGCGGATCGATGTCCGCCGCGAGACCGGCGCCGACGTCGACCCCTGGGCTGTGACTCCAAATGATCTCGCCGCTTCGCGCGTCGCGCATCGCCGCCCCCGGCGTTCGGAAACGCACGGTGTCGCGTTCGTTTTCTTGCACCGTGAACACCTCGAGGCCCGATCGGGCCGGATCGAGATCGCCGACGTGCATCGCATCGCCGTGCCGGAGGCCGGAGGAATAGAGCCCCTTCCCGTCATCGTCGATCACCATCGCCTGATAGACGATCTCATCCTTTCCGTCCGCGTCGACATCGGCGACCGCGAGGGAGTGGCCTCCCATGCCTGAGTACGGGGACGCATCTTCGTAAGGCGGGTAACTCGTTCCGGAATCGAACTTCCAACGTCGACTCAGCTTTCCGCCTCGCCAGTCCCACGCGACGAGGACCGTTCGCCCGTAGACACCCCGACACATCACGACGCTCGGCCGCGTTCCGTCGAGGTACGCGACACACGCGAGAAAGCGGTCGCAGCGGTTCCCGTACGAATCGTTTCCGCCGTTTCCTCCGATCCCGCCCCAGCCGTCGATCGGGTCGCGACTCGGCTCGTAATCGACGGTCGCGAGCGCCGCTCCCGACACGCCGTCGAAGATCGTGAAAAACTCGGGCCCGGCGAGCACACGGCCGTAGGACTTCGAAGTCTTGTCGAGCGTGCGCCAGTCCTTCCCCGATTCGCCGATCGTCTTTCCTCGACCGTCGATCGTTCCGTCCGCGGTCTTACACGCGACCTCCGCGCGGCCATCGCCGTCGAGATCGTAGGCCATGAACTGCGTGTAGTGCTCACCCTCGCGGATGTTGATGCCGAGATCGATGCGCCAGAGCCTCGTTCCATCGAGCTCGTAGGCATCGAGGATCGGCGTTCCGGTGACACCCCCATGGGCGTTGTCGCGCGGGCGCGAGACTTGGTGAAGAACGATCTCGAACTCACCGTCGCCGTCGAGATCGGCGATCGAGGCGTCGCCGGGGCGATACTCGGGAATGGGTTCGATGGGAATCTCGAGCGCGCTTGAGCTCCACGCTCGCGCGGAACGCGAAGACTCGAGCTCCACGCCGCCCGAAACGGGACGGACGAAGTACTCGAGTTCCTTTCGAGTGTCCGCGGTTCGATCAACGAAGTTCGTCGACTCTGCGATCGCCTCCGACGTGATCCGCTTCGCCTCGCCGCCCGCGCTCCGCCGGTAGACGTGGAACGCGGTCGACTCAGGATCCGTCGCGAAGAGTCGCCATCCGACGTACACACTCCCGTCGGCGCGCTTCACGGCGACGACTCCGCGCGTGAGCTTTTCCGACGGCGTGCGTTCTTCGCCGTGGAGTGAGGTCCACGCGATCGCGAGTGGGAAGGCCCACGCGAGCACCGCGGCTCGGTGAGTGTTCCGTGCGCTGGTGGAGGCCTGGAGCCTTGTTCGGAAGAGGTTTACCACGAAGAACACGAAGGTCACGAAGGAAGAGTAATGGGAACGGGAATAAGAATGAGAATGAGAATGGGAACGAGGAGAGGATAACCTCGAGCCCGACTTGTGAGTGAAACCCTCCCTCCGCGTTTCCGGTGACGCAAAATCACCGGGTGACGATGAAGCGGGTCGCGCTTGCGCGGCCCGCTTTTTTCCATCTCCTGCGATCACGTCTCTACATGGACGTGCTGTGCGCCGTCCGCGGATTCCGCGCGCACACGGGCGTTGAGGAACTTCTCGATGAGGTCGATCTGAGTCTTCGCCTGCGGGCTGAGCCCCATCGACGACACGCTGCCTCCGCCGGCGATCGCCAGCGGCAGAAGGATCTGCTCGGTCAGAAACTCTGCGGCGACCGCCGTCGATTTCCGGTAGCGCTGATACTCGTTCACAGCGTGCTTGGCGACGCTCTCGGCCGGGCGGGCGACCTCGCCGAAGGCGGTGAATACCTCCGTGACGTTTTCGCTCTCGACTTCCAGCATGAGGACGTTTCCAGGGCCGCGCGAGTTCTCGACCTCCACCAGGTCGCAGCTCGATTCCGGCCAGCCCAGCCGACGGCGAACGAACTGAAACTCACGCCGAGCCACGTGATCGGGGAGGTTCGCCACGACGGCGACGGCCCGCACCGATTTCGTCGTGCCCCGTTCGATGAGCTCGATCCCGTCGAGGCGCTCGGTCGGCTCGATCTGAGCCACGATCCGTCCGCCGCCGGCGGGATGAAATCCGTAACGCTCGAGCTCGACCGTGACGTTCGGACCCATGCGCGAAACGAGAGGCAGATAGGAGCGCGCGAGGAAATCGAACGGCGGGGCCATAGGGTTGTGCGTGCCCCCTTCGAGGACGAGCCGGGACGGGCCCGAGGCGGCGAGGAGTGCCGGCAGGACCGTCTGCAAGACCAGCGTCGTGCTTTCCGCCGCGCCGACCGAGGGAAACGCCGCGGCTGATTCTTGAGCCCATCTCGAAGCGCCGGAACGAGCGATTCTCGATCCGACGCTAGCCCGGAGCGAGAATTCGGAAGAATTCACCCACGGGACCGCGGGAGAGGGACGGTACACTGCGGGAACACGGTTCTCATCCGCGTAGGGCGGGAGTTTCTCCATGAACGTTCGAAGAATCTTCAGTCACCACACCGAGGTTTTCGTGTCTCTCGTTCGCTCCGGCGCGGTTCGGTCGACGCTCCTCCTCGCCCTCCTCGGAACGCTTCTCTCAGCGACCGCCCACGCCGTCGATCCCGATCCGTACCCGGTTCCTCCCGGTCTCGAACCCGGCGACCACTATCACATCATATTCACGACGAGCACGAATCGAGATGCGTGGTCGAGCGACGCGGCCGATTACGACGCTCACGTGCTAGCCGCGGCGAACTCGGCGGGAATCGGCGACGAGCTCGGCATCGGTTGGACCGCGCTCGTCTCCGTCGGCGACGAGACAGCTCCGCAACACCACGCGCGCGATCGCGTGTCGCTCGGCGCCAACGTCCCCGTGTACAACACGCGATTGGAACTCGTTGCTACGGGGTTCGCCGACCTCTGGGACGGATCTCTCCAGAACCCGCTCAACTCGGACGAACACGGGCGCATGGTCGGCGGAGACAGCTGGACGGGCTCGAACGCGGACGGAACGGCCGACGAGGTCGACTACCTCGGATCGAGCAGCCCGGTCGCGTGGTGCGGACAAGCCTCGGCGATCGACGAGCGATGGATTCGCAACGTGACGCCCGGGAAGGGCGCCGGACTTCACGTCATCGCGATGTCGGAAGAGCTCACGGTTCCCGAACCCTCCGAGGTCGAGATGGTGACGATATCCGGTGCGGACGGGAGCTACCAGCAGAGCTTCGACGAGGCGCTCGGAATGGACGCGAATCTGAATCGTTCGCTCCCCCTGGGCTGGAGCGTGACCGCGGGGGACTTCCTCGCGTGTTCGACGACGCAAAACTTCCCTGCGAGCTTCTTCGCTGCTACTGGCGTCTTCAACGCGGGCGAACCTGGATCCACCGATCGCACCGTCGCCATTCTCGGGTCGTCGAGTGAAGACACGACGATCGCGTTCGAGGCAGAAGTCAAGGATTCGGCTGGGCGATACGCGAATCTCTCTTTCGACGTCGAAGCGTGGGATGCGATCTCCACGGCCATGACGCCGGGGGAAGCGTCCGTGCGAGTCTTCGTCGACGTTGGCACCGCGGGTGACTACACGCAAGTCGCGGATCTCGGGACCGTGACGACGGGGACCTCGCTCCTCCCACCGGAAGGGGACTACCTCAGCGGCAACGTCGAAGACCACCGCACGTCGGTCGAGAGTGTCTCGGTCGAGATCGACGCCCCCGTGGGATCGCAGGTGCGCGTCCGGTGGGTCGCCGAAGCGAGCCCGACGATCGCCGGATGGATCTTCGGGATCGACAACTTCGCGATCAGCTGCTCCGACCGAGCGCCCGCTCCGACATTCCGCCGCGGGGATGGGAACAGCGACGGAGCCGTGAACATCTCCGACGTCCTCTTCACGCTGAACTTTTTGTTCTCCGACTTCGGCGAGCCGATGTGCGACGACGCGCTCGACGCAAACAACGACGGGCTCGTCAATATCTCCGACGCGCTTGCGACGATCGGGTTCCTCTTCTTGAGTGACGTCACAGAGCTCCCCCCGCCGGGAGTGTCCGCGTGCGGAGTCGACCCGAGCGAAGACGACGACGTGCTCGGCTGCGCCGCGAGTCCGACTTGCGAATGAGTCTCTCAGCCCGGAACGCCGGTGCGCGAGGATCACTGGAGACAAAGAACCGGGTCGCGGTCTAGCGCGGCCCGCTTTGCGTCATGATTCGATCGCGCGGTCGTCGGTTCGTCGCGGTGACGCGCCCCCCACTCCTTCCTCCAAGCGAGCAGCACGATGCGAGAAACCGGATGGGACTGTTCGGCGCGCCCGCTTCCTTCGCAGCTCAGAAAACGAGGCCATCGATGATCTCCTCGCCGATG
The DNA here is from genome assembly GCA_965223845.1 of Planctomycetota bacterium. GTDB lineage: Bacteria > Planctomycetota > UBA8108 > UBA8108 > SXIK01 > CBDCXR01. The sequence continues at coordinate 4,507,787 of CBDCXR010000004.1, forward strand.
TTTCTTTCTGTCGCCGTTCGAGCTCGAATTGCCGTTCTTGTCGCGCTTTTCGCGTCGATCGGATTCGGCTGCCGCTTCGGCGGCGAACGGCCAGCGACGATCCCAGACGGCTGGGTCGCCGTCCTCGATTCCGAGTGGACGGTCAGTGCAGACGGCACGATCGCGTCCGACCAAGATCCCGGCGGCCGTCTCGCCGGCGAGAGCTGGCTCCTCACGGAGAAGGACTACGAGGACTTCGAGCTCTCTCTCGAGTTTCGCATTCCCGCCGGTGGAAACAGCGGCGTGTTCTTTCGTGACCCGGTTTCCCGTGCCGAACGGCTGGCGGCGGCGAACGGCGGCTCGCCTCCCTGGGAGGCCGGGTACGAGGTGAACATCAACGGCGACGAGCCCAACTACCCGACCGGATCGGTCTGGGCAACGGCGAAGGGCACGCCGGGGTTGCAGCGAGACGATGAGTGGAACACTCTCGAGGTGCGCGTCGTCGGCCAGAGAATCTGGACGACGGTCAACGGAACGGTCGCCCTCGACGGCGCCGAGCTGCCGGCGCGATCAGAGCGGGGAGCGATCGGCTTTCAGCGCCACGGCGGCGAGGCTTATCGTGACAAGCGGATCGAGTTCCGGAGAGTCGAAATCCGCGAACTGTGAAGCGGGCGCGGGTCACGCGCTCTCAACACCGAACTCGGGGGAACCGATGGATGTCGTCGTACGATCACGCGCCGCGCTCTGCGTCCCGGTCTTCGTAGCGCTCGTTGCGGCGCCTCTCACTGCCCAGCCTTACGGCGAGCCCGATCGGGATTCACCCGGCGACGCGATGATCCAGGCATGGCTCGCGGCGCGCGCAAAGGCGATCGACGCTGAGTTCCTCGCCGAGATCGAATCGGCAACGGATTGGACGGCGGCGCGCCCGCGGTATCTCGAAGAGTACCGCTCGATGCTCGGCCTTCCTCGCGAACGAGTCTCGACGCCGCTTCATGCGACCGTCACCGGGCGCGTCGAAGGCGACGGCTACGTCGTCGAGCTGCTCCACTACCAGAGCCGACCGCGACTCTATGTTACGGCCAACCTCTACCGCCCCGCGGTGGTCGAACCCGGCTCTCGCCTGCCCGCGATCCTCTACGTGTGCGGACATTCGCCGCGCGGACGGAACGGGAACAAGACGGCGTATCAGTCGTGGGGCATCTGGTTCGCTCGACACGGCTACGTGTGCCTCATGGTCGATACCCTTCAACTCGGAGAGATCGCGGCGATCCATCATGGGACATACCGCGAAGAGCGGTGGTGGTGGCATTCGCGCGGATACACGTCGGCCGGCGTCGAGTGCCTCAATGGGATCCGCGGGATCGATTACCTAGTGAGCCGCGCGGATGTCGATCCCGAACGGATCGGCGTGACCGGCATCAGCGGAGGTGGCGCAGCTACCTTTTGGGTCGCAGCGGCCGACGAGCGGGTCAAAGTCGCCGCACCGGTGAGCGGCATGGCCGACCTCGAGTCGTACGTCGGGAACCGCGTGATCAACGGGCACTGCGACTGCATGTTCCTCCACAACACCCATCGCTGGCCGTGGACGCGGATCGCCGCGATGATCGCACCCCGGCCGCTACTCTTTGTGAACAGCGACGCCGATCCGATCTTTCCCATGGACGCGAACGAACGCGTCATCGCGCGTCTCGAGCGCCTCTACGCGCTCTTCGGCGCCGGCGACCTCGTCGACAGTGTGGTCAGCATTGGCGGGCACGCGTACCGAACGGACATCCGTCGAGCGGTGTATCGCTTCTTGAATCTCCACCTGAAGGACGATTCACGGCCCGTCACCGATTCGGAGGTCGATCTCGTCACCGGGAACGATCATCCGATCCCGCCCGAGCGCCTGCGGGTCTTTCGAACGGACGCGGACATTCCGGCGGACGAGCTCAATACAAAGATCGATGCGCACTTCGTCGAGCTCGCGTCGCCTGATCAACCGCTTCCCGAGAGTCTCGACGCGTTTCGTCGGTGGCAAAGCGAGCGACTCGAACGGCTTCGCGCCATCGATCGCCGCCGCGAACCCGGTCGAACGCTCGCCCGACTCGAGGGCGAGCGACTCGAGACGGAGCCGGGGGTTGGGGTGGTTCTTCGTCGACTCAGAGTCGCCCCCGAGAAGAAACGTCACATCCTCGTCGTCGGCTCGAGCCTGGACGCGGACCTCGACTGGCTGGGTGACGAAGTCGGTGACGACGCCGAAGTCTGGCTCGTCGAGCCGCGCGGGATCGGCTCGACGCGCTGGACGCGGAACAACCCACCGAATTACGTCGAACGGTCTCACGTCCTCGTCGGCACGACCGTCGACGCGAGCAGACTCCTCGACGTCTTTGCGGCGATCGACGCGATCGAGCTCCGTCTTCCGATCCAGCCACCCATCACCGTCGCCGGTCGCGGGTCGAACGGTCTCCTCGCGGCCTACGCGGCCGCGCTGTCTCGAACCATCGACCGCGTGGTGGTCGCCGACATTCCACTCTCTCACCGGGCGAGCGGCGCCCCGCAGTTCCTGGACTCCCTTCGAGTCGGCGATGTGCCGGAGATCCTCGGACTCATCGCACCGCGTCCGCTCGTCGTTCACGACGGGAACGAAACGGAGTTCGCACGAACGATTGAGCTCTACACCGCCGCGGGCGCGAGAGATCGGATCGGGATCCGCTGAGCCGGCACGATGTTCACTGGGGCGGAAACGCGTCCCCGGTCAGGCCCGCGTCACTCCGTGACTGCTGGCGGAATCCAATTCCGCCTGCGCCGGTCGCTCAGGAATCCCGGTCGCCTCTGCGGCGCCGTTCTCCTCGTCCACGCGATTCGAATCCGTTTCCGCGTCAGCGTCCTTCTCAACTGGTCCGTCGGCTTCCGACACGACCTCCGGCTCGCCGTCGGTTTCCGCCTCCGCTTCTTCCGATTCCGCGTCCGGCGAGGAGCCGCTCTCCGCGGCTGCTCTGCGCTCTGCTTTGCGCCGTGCTTTTTCCTCGCGCTTCTCCTTCTTCGCTCGTTCTCTCCGCCGCTTCTCGAAGGACGGGTTCGATTTCGCCAAGAGGCTTCTCCTTTCGGGTTTTCAACGAGGATTCACGCCGTGATCGCGGCGTCGCGAGCGGCGTCAACTAGATCGCGTCATGCGAAGACGCTGGCCTCGAATCAGGACGGGAAGCCGCAGGCGACCTCCCGTCCCAGTTCTACGTCGCGGAGTGGACGCTCGGCTCTACCAGCGCCCGCCACCACCACCGCCGCCGCCACCTTGGCGTTCGCGCGCGATGTTCACGTTGAGCGCCCGACCTTGAAGCTCGTGACCGTTCAACGCAGAGATCGCCGCCTCGGCGTTCTCCATTTCGACGAAGCCAAACCCGCGCGGGCGGCCGGTGTCGCGATCGGTGATGAGGTTCACGGAGTGGATCTCGCCGTACTCCGCGAAGAGCGCCTGAAGATCGTCGGACGTGACAGAAAAGGGAAGATTCCCGACGTAAAGCTTTTGAGCCATGACTCTCAGCTCCTTGAATTGGTTGCTTCGAGTACAGGCCCAGATACGTGGCACGAAGACGGCCGGTCCGACTAACGCTCAGTCGAACGAAAATCCGAGAGAGACAAGAGAGCAACAGATTGTAGAGACGGACTCGATGCTGAATCCGCCGTCGCCGCGAGAGCTCAGCTGGCTCCGCAGCAGATCGGTATGGTCCGGAGTATAGCTCAGGCGACCGAAAATCCCATCAAAGCCTGAAGGTACTCTCCGCGAATCGGGCGGCTTCGGCCGAAAATCTCGGCTGGTGGGTCCAGATCAGCGCGTTGAAAAAGTGCTCCGAGTCGAGAACCGGCTCGTTTGCGCTCAGGTGAGCAGCGGCAAACGCAGGCGATCTCGGTGGGTCTCGGCGCCCCAGCTGAGCGTGGCCGCGCTGAGTTCTCGGCCGAATGACTTTCCTTGCCGGGGTGCTATCGTCACCGATAGAGCGGATTGGGATGATCGAAGCGACACCCGGCGTCCCATTGCGATCGCTGGTTGCCGTGAGCCGGGACGCCGCCCGCGTCCTTGATCATGCGCGCGAAATGCATCAGGTTCCACGTCATGAAGGTGGTGTTTCGGTTGGTGAAATCGTTCTCGGGGCCGCCCGATCCCGGATCGAGGTAAGACGGTCCCGGGCCCGCTTCACCGAGCCAGCCCGCGTCGGCCTGCGGCGGTATCACATAACCGAGATGCTGGAGCGAATAGAGGATGTTCATGGCGCAGTGCTTCGCGCCGTCTTCGTTCCCGGTGATCAAGCAACCCCCGACGCGACCGTAGTACGCGTATTGCCCGTTCTCGTTGAGGTCACCCGACGACGAGTAGAGCCGCTCGATCGTCTTCGTGCACACCGACGATTTTTCGCCGAGCCAGATGGGCGATGTGATGACGAGAATCTGCGCCGCCTTCACTTTTTCGTAGATCTCGGGCCACTCGTCGGTCTTCCACCCGCGTTCGGTCATATCCGGATAGACACCGTAGGCGATCGAGTAATCGACGGGGCGAAGCACGTCGACGGTGACGCCGTTTTTCTCCATGATCGCGCGCGAAATCGCGACGAGGCCGTCCGTATGCGACTGCTCCGGTGATCGCTTCAAAGTGCAGTTGAGAAAGAGTGCTTTCAGGTCGGAGAAATCCCACTTGCTCGAGGAGCACAGCTCGAGCTGCTTATCGCTGAGTGACATGATCGCCTCCAGTGTTCTCACGTAGTTTTCGTGCGAGAGGACCGATCTGACGCTCCGATGGGATCATCGGGCCGGCTTGCGTCCGGTCACTCCCCCACGACTTGTCCGACACTCGGGCCAAGCGCTCCGCGTTCGGCCGCAGCGATCACCTCCATCGCCGCGACCCCGTCGCGATGCGTTACCGAGAACGGCGCTTCCGAGCAACAACGATCGACGAACTCCTCCAGTTCCCGCCGATACGCCGGGCCGAATCGATCGACGAACTCCGGCAGCGGGCGCCCGTAGTTCCGCATCGGGTACGTCGCCCGCGCGATCGTCTTCGTCCGCCCGTACGCCTCGACGACCACGTCGAACGGCGTTCGCTCGAAGTGACCCGAATGGATCACTCCTTCCTCGCCAAAGATCCACGTCTCAACGCGGTACCCGGAAACGTGGTTGCGACTCACTTGCACTTGACCGACGAGCTCGTCGTCGAACCAGAGGGAAATGATCCCGTCGTCGAAATCCTCATTCGCCGTCGACATGCGATGGCTGTAGAGATTCGCACCTAGCGACGCCGCGCGCTGGGGAGTGCGCTCCATGATCCAGAGGATCTCATCGACGTTGTGGACCGACATGTCCTTCAGGATCCCGGAGGAGACGTAGCCATCGGGAAGCGGCCCCGAGTCTTCGAGAACCGAGACGATTTTGAACGGGCGACCGATAGCGCCTTCCTCGAGGAGGCGCTTCGCGTGGCGGAGCGGCTCATCGAATCGTCGCTGAAACGCGAGCATGACCCCGTCGGGCGCCTCCCGATCGACCCACGCCGCGAACTCGCGGTCGTCCGCGAGCGAAGTCGTCATCGGTTTCTCGAGGAGAACACGGCAGCCCGAGCGAAGGAGGATCTCCGCGTGCTCGCGGTGAAGGCTCGTCGGCGTGCCGACGACCGCCGCGTTCGCCGCTCCTGATTTCGCGAGCTCCTCGACACTCGCGAACACGTGCGCCGCCGACAAATCGAGCTCGCGTCGAAGCCGCTCCGCTCGAGCCGCCTCGGTGTCGACGAGGGCGGTGACGGAGCAGCATCCCGTCTCCGCCGCAAGCTCGCGGGCGTGGAGGGCGTGAAGCGCTCCGATGCGACCGAGTCCCACGATCGCGAGGTTCAAGCTTTCCATGGTAGACGTCTACGCATGAGAGCGGATTGAAGACGAAAAAATGCCGTCTGGAGGCTCTTCCGAACCGCCAGACGGCACCAGCTTATCCGCACGCAAGCGCGACAGCCACCGCGGCGCACCATCGTGCCGACGACTCTCTATCGCTCGTTTCTTGGCTTCGGCTCTCCGTGCAAATCACTCAACCAGAGGACGCCGAGAACGCTAGTCTTCTTCGACGGGCGGCGCGCACTCCGGAGATCCGAAGCAGCCGAGAGAATTCTCAGGCGTTGGATCTTCGCCGCACGACTCGAACGGCGGTCGCGGCGCCGGACCGTCCGAGAAGAGGTAGTTGAGGAGGTAGATCCCACTCGAGATATTGACGGCGCCCGAATCGTTGACGTCAGCCGCGTTCATGCAGATCGGCCGTTGCCCCGAAGAAAAGAGATGATTGAGAAGGAACATCGCGTCGGCGACGTTCACTTCCGCATCCCCGTTCGTGTCGCCGCGACGGAACGTCGTCACTTCGCCGACGATGTTGAGGAAGCCGTTGACGAAGATGAACGAATCGAGCAGCTCCGGCGGCACGTGAAACCCACGCGAGCGGATCATGTTATCGGTGTGGCACCCCCACTCCGACGGATCAGGGTGAGGACAGCGAGGCGACCCGTCGACGAACCGGATCTCCGTCGTCTGCTCGGAGGCGCCCGGTCGGACCCGGAAGTGAAGGTTGACGACCGTCTGGGGATCTCCGATCGGGATCACATTGACGGTGTCGAACGGCGCGCTGATCCTCACGGTGCCGACGGCGTAACCTTCCTCCCTCACCGTGTTCCCGGGAATGTTGTTGAGGTTGTTCGCTAAGACTCCGTGCTCCCAAACGAAATCCTCGCCGTCTTGCCGCTCGTAGACGATTTCGACCTCGGTGGCTTCGAGCACTTCTTCGTCAAAGTCGATCGAGAACGAGAAGCCTTGCGTGAGGCCGGTCGTCTCGATCGTGAACGGTATCACGACAGACTCGCCCGGAGCGGCCTCACCACTCCCGAGCGCAAACTCGACGTCGAAATCGGGCTTCTCGAAGGGGAGCTTCGGCTCGATTGCGCACTCCTCGGACCCGACGTCATTCACGACGGTCAGCGTCCCACCGATCAACTCGGGGACGACCGCCCGCCCGGTTTCGTAATCGGCGATCTCGCCCACGATCATCTCGAGCGGATACTCGCCCGCTGGCGTCCCTTCGCGGAGACAGAGCTCGATCTCGAGTACGAATTGCTCCTCGCCGTCTGGTCCGAAAACCTGTGCTCCCAGCGAGCTCAGGTACGAAAACCTGAGCTCGCTCCCTTTGGTCTTTGCGCCGATGAACCCGTGTAGATAGGTATTCGACAAGTCGAACACGCGAATGTTTCCGTCCTGGCCGGCGAGCTCCTCTCGGTTGAAGATCGCGGTCTGACCGGACTCGAAGAGATCCCCGGCGTCGAGGGACGCCTGGTAGCCCGCGAACGATCGAGAGTTGGTGATCGCGACGACGATCGTCGCCGTACGGACGGAACCGCCCTCGGCGACAGCGTCGAGAACTCGAATGGAGGCGACCGGATCATCGATCGGTTCCGTCGTTTCGTCTCCGCACGGCCAGTTCGCGTCGAGCGGACCTAGATGCGACTCGGGAGGCGGCGTGTCAGCCGTCCCGTCCGAGCCCGGGGCGGGAAACGGGGCGGCGGGAGGTTCTTCATCCTCGAACGCGAGGTAGTTCATGAGTCCGAGCGGATCGCGGATGTTGAGTCCCCCGTCGTCGTTCACGTCCGCAGCGTCGCCGCACAGAAGCTCGGACTCGCCGAGATCGATAAAGATAAACCGGAGGCCGGCGTGGACGTCCGCCCACGTGGCTTCGCCATCGCCGTTCCAGTCGCCGCGGATGAAATCGGCGTAGAGGGCGGGCGAGTAGACAAAGGAAACCGTCAGAACAATCGCAGCCAGTGTGGTCTTCATCGAAATTCCTCTCGCAATGAGACTCGCGCCCATGAAAATCGCGTCCGTCGCGGGCGACCGCCTACTCTTCAGCGGTAACGCACGTCGGCGAGCGACGGCAGCTCAGCGAACCGCCGGGGGTCGGGTCTTCACCGCACTCCTCGAACGGAGCTTTCGGCGGAGCACCGTCCGAGAACAGGTAGTTCAGCAGGTAGAGTCCACTCGAAATGGTGACGCGGCCGACATCGCTCACGTCGGCTTCCTTCATGCATTCAGGCGCCCGAGCGTCCGCGAACAAGTACTCGAGAATGTGAATCGCGTCCGCGACGTTCACGTCCCCGTCGCTGTTCGTATCGCCGCGACGAAACGTCGTCACTTCACCGATGATCTCGAGGAAGCCATCGATGAAGACGAACGAATCGAATAGCTCGGGGGGAATCGCGTATCCACGGGAATTCACCGTGTTCTCGGTCGGGCAGTGCCATTCCGCCGGTGGCGTGTTCCGCCGACAGAATCGTCCCCCGTTAATGAATCGGAGCTCGGTGATCTGAGCCGTGGCGTCTGGTTTCACACGGAAGCGGAAGTTGAGTGCCGTCTCAAACTCGCCCTCGGGGATCACGTTGTCCTGATCGTAAGGTAGGCTGATCGTCACCCTCCCGGCGAGAAACCCCTCGTCGACTCCGTCGTCTCCGGGGAAGTCGTTATGATTGCTCCACGCCCACTTGGCTGACTCGTATTCCGCGCCGTCCGGCCGGCGGAAGACCGCTTCGATGTCCTCGACCTCGAGAAGCCTCTCGTCGAAATCGACCGAGAACGTATAGCCCTGGGTGGGGCCAGCGGTCTTGATAAAAAACGGGATCGTGACCTCTTCCCCCGGAGCGGCGTCTCCCGTTCCGAGAGCGAATGCGACATCGAACTCTGGCGCCGCGAACGGGGGCCTCTCTTCGATGATGCACTCGTTCGACGCAACGTCGTTTAGGACGGTGAGCGTACCGCCCACGAGCTCAGGATAGATCGCACGCCCCGACTCGTAGTCCACGAGCTCGCCGAGGCTCAAGTTCAGCGGATACTCGCCGGCTGGGGTACCTTCCCGAAGGCAGACTTCGATCTCGAGCGCGAGTTGATCCTCTCCAGCCGGAATCAAACTCACTGCGCTGATCGAAGCCATGTATCCGAACGTCACCTTGCTTTCCTCGATCTTGGTGCCGATGTATCCATGGAGGAATGTGTTCGACAAGTCGAAGACATGCGAATTAATGTGCTCCTCACTCATCTCGGCATCACCCAAGATGCTATCAGCATCGATGCGCCCATAGTACCCGGCGATGCTCGTGGAACTGGACACTGCGAGAACGATCTTCGCGTTCCTGACGGCACCGCCAGCCGCCACCGTGTCGAGGATGCGAAGCGACGCGGCGGCATCCTCGAGCGCCGATCCGTCGATCTCAGAATCACACGGCAGCCACGTCGAAGGCTCGCCGGTCGGATCCTCTCCGGGATCGGGATAGGGCGCGGACGGTGCGGAGCGATCACCAAACGTAAGAAATCGAAGCAAGTGGACTGGGTCGCTGATGTTGAACTGTTCGTCGTCGTTCACATCTCCGGCGTCGGCGCAGAACACCTCGCTGAGATCGGCGAAGAGAAACCCGAGCATCTTGTGACCGTCCGCCCAAGTGACCTCGCCGTCGCCGTTCGCATCTCCGCGCACGAATTCGCCACCGAGCAACGCCGAGCTCGGCTGGACGCTGGCGACCGCGACGACCATCGCGTACGCCAAGGTGGGGAAGACACGGCGAGCGGTCAACACAGCTGAAGCGCGCCGCTCCGTACGCGGCATCGTCGTCGAATTCATAGCTCCCTCTCCCAGTCTCTGAATTCGCGCGGGGCAGATCCGTACACACTCGTTCCGGCTGCAGCACCCGGAAATCCCGTCCCGCGGCATCGAGAGGCGAGCGCAAACTCCGTTCCTTCCGCGCGGACGGAACCCGCTTTGCGTGACGTTCCCGCACGAATTCGCCGGTTTTCCCCGTCTGAAACGCGTCGATTCTGCTGCGGATCCGGGCGGGCGCCGGTTCGCCAGCTCGGAATGCTGTAAAGTGATCTTTACTCCTCTTGCCGCCCGTAGAGTCCCGGCGGTTCCATATCAGAGCAGTTCTCAGCATGAACACAGGAGATTCGATCGGCGAAGGCCTTCGGGTTTGCGGGAGCCTCAACGAGAGCCTATCCGGCGTGGGGTCGTCGTCGCCGCGCTACCTCGTTTCGGCGGTCGGCAGCCGCCGACGCCGCCCCCGGTGGGTGCTCCGGTGGTGGCCCGACGCCTCCGAGATCGACGCTTCGCTTCGCGCTCGACTCCTCCGGCTGGCGACTCTCGACCACGCCGCACTCGCTCTCCCGTGCGACTTCGGGCTCGACAACGCGACCGGCCGCACGTACTCGCTACGGACCTACATCGACGGCGCGCCACTCCTCAGCGCGCTCGAGGGAAAATCACCGCGCGAGATCCTCCCGTGGCTGGTCGCGACGACGGAAGCTCTCGAAACGCTGCATCGCTTCCGGCTCGAACACGGGCGCGTCTCCGCCGAGAACGTCATTGTGCCGCGTTCGAGCCTGTTTGGGAGACGAGTCGCGGGGACTCCGCTCGCCGTGCTCACCGACCCTCTCGTCGAGATGGCCGAAGCGAAGACGCGTTTCGATGCCGCACCAGACTTGAGCGCTCTCGGCGAACTCTTCTATCGCATACTCACGCGCCACGAGATCGAGCTCGAACCCACCGGCTTTCCCGTCGCTCCCGCGAAGCTGAATCCCGCGATTCCCGTCGATCTCGAGCGCGTGCTGCTCAAGCTCCTTCACCCCGAGGCGGCTAAGCGATACCGGGACGCGTCCGAACTCTCCGAGGACCTCCGACGGATTCCGGGCGCGGAGTCGTGCCCCGAACTCCCGCCCGCCGGGTGCTTCGTCCATCGAGAACGAGAGCTCGCGCGCGCGACGGAGTGCCTGCGTGAACCCTCGCGAGCCTTCGCCATCGCAATCACCGGCGAGGCGGGGATCGGAAAAAGCGCGTTCGTCGACCGCCTCGTCCTCGAAGCGAAGACGCGCGGCTACCTGACCGTCGGCGTACGCTGCTACCGCGAGAGCGAGACGGCGCTCGCGCCTCTCCGAGCGCTCGCCGCAAGACTGGCGACCGCCGAGCATCGGCGTTCGACACTCGGCGCACGCATCGATCGTCTGCTCGAGGAGAGCGACTTTCAACCGGAGCCCGGAGCACGCCGAGCCGTCCTGCGCGGGCTGGTCGATTACTTCACCTCGTGTGTCCGGCGACGACCGACGCTCATCGTCGTCGACGAAGTTCACTTCGCCGACCCTCTGACGGTGGAGTTCCTCGTCGAGGTGACACGGGAGATCTCGTTGCAGGAGAGGAGAGCCGCGCGCGGGGATTCCTCGCCGCGTCTCTCCCTCGCTATGACCTACCGGAGCGAGAGCTCGTTTCGACCGGCGCTCGCCCCCCTCCTCGATCGAATCGCTGCGTCCGACGCGGAATTGATCGCGATCGAGCTCGACGCGTTGTCGGACGACGCGGTTACCGAGTGGGTCGAGCGGACGTCGAGGGATCCGCGGGTTCGTCGCGCGGCAACGTCGCTTTCGGCGCCGTTTCGAGGGAATCCGTTCGCGATCCGCCAGGTCCTTTGTGGAGCGCCTCCCGTCGCCCTCGCCGAACCGGACGACGACGGCCGGCGTCTCCACGGCTGGTGGGTCGCGCAACTCAGCGACTCCGAGCAAAGATTCGTTCAATTCCTAGCGGTCCTCGGACGCCCTGCGCCGGTCGAGCTGCTGTCCGAGCTCACCGGCGAAGGGATGACGGCAACGAAGCGCCACGTCGCGACGCTGGCATCCGTCGATCTCGTGAGCCACGAGGACGACCTGGTTTTCTTTCGGCACGGTTCGATGGAGGAAGGCATCCGGTCTTCGCTGTCATCGGGCGACATGGCGTCGATGCACGAGCGAATCGCTCTTGCGCTCGCAAACCGGGCCGACGAGAGCGGGGCGGAGCTTGCGCATCATTGGCTCCGCTCGACGACACCGGAGCGCGGGTTCGAAGTCGGACTCGAAGCCGCGCGCGATCTCGCCCGCAACCACGAGGACGGGCGCGCGCTCGACTTCTACCGTCGCGTCGCGGAGCTCGTTCCCGATGATCGTCGCGATCTTCGACGTGGAGTTCTCAGAGAGACCGCCGATCTGCTGGCGAAAACCGGGGACTACGCGGGAGGGATCGAGATCCTCGAGTCGATGCTCGGCGAGCTGAGTACCGCCGAGCTCGCTCACGTACGCGGCCGGATCGGGTTCTATCACCACCTCGCCGGACAGATCGCGGAGGCGGTCGTCCACTTCGAAGCCGCGAGAGCTCTCCTCCACGGCGAGGGCGAATCCAGCTCCGATCGCGATCGATTCATGATCGAATCTGAGCTCGCAACGATCGCTCTTCACCGCGGCGAGTACGAACGGGTCGCGCGTATCTGCCGACACGCGATCGAAGCGCTCTCGAGTCGAGCGTCCACGACTGAGGACCGCGCCTTAACTCGCGCGACGATGAGTCTTCACGCGACGCTCGGCTGCGTCGCGCTCCGACGATTCTCCTACGGCGACGCACGGAAGTTCTTTGAGCAAAGCTTGGAAAGCGGAGCGGAGCTCGCGGCGGTCCCCGAGAAGAGCCTCGTCTACAACAACCTCGGCGTTCTCCACGTACAACAGGACCGCTACCGCGACGCGATCGCGGCCTTCCGCCGCGCCGCCGAGATCGCACGCCAACTCGGTCAGGATCTCATGCTCGTGAGCGTCGAAGGGAACCTCGCGGTCCTGCACGCAAAGATCGGCGACGGGAAAGCAGCCGAGGCCGCGCTCGAGCGGACCGCACTCTGCGCGGCGCGTTCCGGCTCGCGTCGAGCTCGTTTCCTACACCTCCACTCGGCAGGACTCGTCGCGCTCGTTTCTGGGCACTACGCAACTGCGATCTCGTCGTTCAAGGAGGCGATCATCGTGGGCGGCGAGCTCGGCGACCGCCACATGGTCGCGTTCGACCTCGTCTATCTCGGCGAATGCCAACTCTATCGAGGCGAGGCGACGGCGGCAGCGGCTTCGTTTGCGCGCGCGATCGAAGAGCCGGGCGTCGATGCCCCACCGCCGGTCGCAGCGATGGTTCGCGCGCGCCAGACACTCCTCTCTGCTTTTCGCGGCGAGCGGCGGCGAACGTCCGCAGGCGAGGACGACCGCACGCAACGAAGTGGCGACGCCGGCGCGAGAGTCGAGTACCTCGACGCGTGGAACGCGCTCTACATCGGGTGGGCGAACCGCCTCCTCGGTCGCTGGCGTGAAGCGCGGAAGCATCTCGACTCCGCGCGCGTTTTCTTCACCCGCGCCGCCGTTCCCTCGGCCGTGCTTCACGCCGAGCTCGAGCTCGCTCTCCTCGACGCCGATCGCCAGCAACACGGCCGCGCTTCGAGACGACTCGAGCGTCTCGAGACGCGTTTTGCGAAGAACGCGACACCGCTCGACCATCCCGCGCTCGCAGCGCGGCTCCGTGCCTACCAGACTCGCGTCGAGCTCGAGCGCGACCCTCCGGATCTCGATCGCGCGACCTCACTTCTCGTCGAGGCGGAAAGTCACCTGATCGGACGGCGCGTCCAGGATCTCGAACATCTCGTCTCGACGCTCCGCCGGCGGCTGAATCTCCTTCGGCTAGAGCGCGGCGGAGTCGATCGGATCGTGCCGCCGCCACGCTCGGAGACGACCATCGTGCGCGCGGTGCGCGAACTCGCCCGAGATACCGATTCGCTCCTTCGGCGTCTGCAGGACGAAAATGGACTCGAGTCCGGAATCGAAGTCGTTCGCGAGCTCCGAGGGCACGCCGATCACCTGCGGGAAGTGCTTCGCCGACAGGAACAGCGCGTCGATGATCGCGAGAGAAGCGCGTCCGATCTTCCCGGCGTGGACGCGATCGTCGGATCGTCGCCAGCGGTGACGACGCTCAAGAATCTCGTGCGACGCGTCGCCGCAGCCGATCTCCCGGTACTCATCACGGGAGAAACGGGAACGGGGAAGGATCTCGTCGCCCGCGCGCTTCACGAAGAGAGCTCTCGTCGAAGCGAAGTGTTCCTCAGCATCAACTGCGCGGCGCTTCCGGAGGGCCTCCTCGAAGCGGAGCTGTTCGGACACCTCCGAGGAGCGTACACCGGCGCAGAGGAAGACCGCTCGGGTCTGCTTATCGATGCCGACGGTGGCACATTCTTCTTCGACGAGATCGGTGAGATGTCTCTCGACCTCCAGGGCAAGCTCCTCAAGATCCTCGACCGGGGCTGCGTTCGTCCGATCGGGGGAACCGAGGAAGTGTCGATCGATCTACGCTATGTCTTCTCGACGCACCGCCGACTGTCCGATCTCGTCGAAGACGGAAGAATGCGCGAGGACTTCTACTACCGCGTCCGTGCCGTCGAGATCCCCGTGCCGCCGCTGCGCGAGCGGATCGAGGATCTCGACGCGCTCATCGAGCACTTTCGAAAGCTCGCCTCCGACGCACACAGCGCGGTCGCCATGACGACAGACGCGCGAGCGGCGCTTCGAGCCTACCCTTGGCCCGGAAACGTCCGTGAACTTCGAAACGTCATCACGCGCCTCGCGCTCACTGGGCGTGAGACGATCGACGAAGAAGACGTGAGAAAGCTCATCGGCGTCGAGACGGGCTCGGGCGTGTTCTCTTCCGCGCTCCTTCGCAGCCGCTCGCTCGACGACCTGCAGGTGCAGCTCGAGCGCGAGTATCTCCTTCAGCTCCACGCGGACAAGGCCGGCGACATGAAAGCGGTGGCGGCCCAGCTGGGGATCACATTGCGGGGGCTTTATAAGCGGCTTCAGAGGCTCGGGGTCGATCCTCGTAGGCTCAGGTAAGAGGTTTACACGAAGTGCGCGAAGGGTCGCGAAGGAAGACGAAGGGAGAGAGTAGAGAGTAGAAAGAGAGAAAGAGAGAAAGAGAGGGAGAGAAGGTGAGCGGCGCGTGGTTTACTCGTTTTCGAAGGTCGGGAGTTCCATCCACGTCCCCTCGCGCGCCGAGCGCGCGCTGGCGTCGGTGAAGAGCTGGACCCGCCAGCCGTCGTAGAGGTTCGGGTGGTCGCTCGCAGCGCTTTCGAGTTGAGCTCGGAGCGCGGGGAAGACGTGGTCCGCGAACCGGTTTTCGGTGATGTCTTCCGCGACGCGTTCGAGTCGCTCCGGGCCCTTGTCCGCACGCGCGATCGTGATCTCGCCGTGGATGCGATCGACCGCGAGCGACGCCTCGGTCCCGTGGAGCTCGAGCTCGGGAGCGAGACCTTTCCGAAAGAACGTTGCGTGGGAGAGGAGAAGCGAGCCGACCGCTCCGCTCGGAAACGTGAACGCGACGTCCCCGTAATCGAAGGTCGTCCCTCTGCGCGCGAGAGCGTGTGGCGCGCTCCCGCCCGAGCTCGCCCAGTCGATCGCCTCTTCGAGATTGATCTCGCCGAGATCGGGCTTCGGCCCGGAGATGGTCCCCGCGTGCGCGAGGACGCGCTCCGCGTCTTCGCCCAGCATCCAGCGGATCGTGTCGTAGGCGTGAGAGCCGACATCCGCGATGCTTCCCGCCGACGAAAGCCGCGCGTCGTCTCGCCACGTGAGCGGCATCCCCGCCGGACGCGGATTCTGCCAGCGGTAGACGACGACCTTGATCTCGCCGATCGCGCCCGAGAGATAGTGCTCGCGCGCGCGAGCGAACACCGGAAAGTAGCGAGTCCAGAACGGAACGAAGTGCGCGAGCGCGCGGCCTTCGTACGCTCGCCACATCTCGCCCGCCTCGCGTGCGTCGACACCGATCGGCTTCTCGCAGACGAGGTGCTTCCCGGCCGCGGCGGCGGCCATCACCGCTTCGTGATGGAGAGCGTCGGGCGTCGCGACGACGACGAGATCGATGTCCGGGTGATCGACTACCGCGCGCCAGTCATCCGTCGCGAGAGCGGCACCGTCTTCCTTCCGAGCCGCTTCGAGCAGCGATTTTCGCCGAGCGCAGAGCGCCACGATCTCGGCAGCCGCGCCGCTCCTTCGGATCTCATCTCGATACGGCGAGCCGATGTAGCCGGTCGCTCCGAGAACTCCGACGCGGAACTTCATGACACCGTCACCGGCGCTCCGCTTCGTCCCGACTCGATCGCGGCCGCGACGGTGGCGCAGATCGCGCGCGCGGTGTGTACATCGAGCACGGAGTCCTCGTCGCCGTCGAGCGTTCGCGCGAAATTCTCCGCGAGACAAAAGTCGTTTTCGTTCGCGACTCGCCGATGGCGAAACTCGGCGGGCGGCTGACCGCGGTAGTAGACGCTGACTTCCGGCCGCGCCTCGCTCACGACGAGCCCGCCTTCCGAGCCGAGGACGTGGATCTTAATCTCTCCGATGTCCGGATGGCTCGCGGCGCCGATGCGGCCGATCGCGAGCGAGCCGGTGAGCCCGCTCGCCATTTCGAGCGTGACCGTTGCGAGGTCCTCGACGTCGTTGTCGACGTTGACTTGATGGAATCGGCTCGCCGTCACGGCGAACACGCGCTCGACTCGCGCGCGCGTGAGGCGATGAATGTAGGCGAGCGGGTAGATCCCCTCGATCGCGAGCTCGCCCATCGGCTCGATGCCGACTCCGCCGTCCGAGCCGTCGGCGTGTGCCTCAATCTGACGCTCTAGCCAATTGATCGGCGGATCGGACGGGCCGCGCGAGCCGGCCGGTGGGCCCGAATCCTTAGCGAAGTAGAAATCGACGTGAATCGCGTAGGGCGTTCCAATCCTCCCGGCTTCGATGATTTCGCGTGCGTGCTCGACCGCCGGGAGATAGTTCCGATTCCAGAGGAGAAACTTCACGCCGTTTCGGCTTGTGGCTTCGACGAGACGATCGCATTCAGCGAGGTCTGTCGAAACCGGCTTGTCCTGGACGATGTGGATCCCCGCTTCGGCCGCGCGGAGACTGAGATCGCAGTGGCGTTCCGCCTCGGAGCTCACGACGGCCACGTCGACGTCGTACTCCGCGAGCGCGCGCTCGACATCGCGGACGTAGGGGATGTTGTAGTCCCGCGCGAACTTCTCGTTTCGTTCGTGCACCCATTCGGGGCGGGACGCGTCATCGGCGACGACGACGGGAACGAAGCGCGGGTGGTTCGCCATCCCGATCGGCACGTAATCGTGCTTCACGACGCTCAGAACTGCGAACCGGTAGACACGCGGCTCACCCGGCGAGCTCATAGCGACCTCCTCTGAGCACAGCCGGCTTTCCGCTCGTCGCGGAAGCCGCGGCGGCAGCAGCGACGGCGAGCGCAGCAACCGCGTCGTCCACGGAGTCGCCGCTGTCTCGACCCGCCGCGATCGTGTCGACGAAGGCCTGCCACTCCGCCGCGAGTCCCGATTGGCGTTCGTCGGTCCTCAGCGCGAGCGGTTCGCCACCGCGATAAAGAAGCTGCGTGTTGCGGTGATCGTCAGCGTATGCCGAGCCGTTCGTTCCGATGACCGACGCGGAGCGGTAGCCGTCGCCACGAGGGAGTCTCGCGCTGACATCGACAAGCGCCATGCCACCACCTGAAAACGCTAAGTGCACTTGAAGGTAGCTCGGAGGCGAGCCCACGGCGAAGACGCGCTCCGGGCTCCGACCGAACCACCAGTGAACGAGATCGATGTCCGCACTGATCTCGGCCGACGCCGCGCTCTCCCAGCGGTGCGCGCGAACGAGCACCGGCTCGCCGAGCTCGCCCGCAGCGAGGCTCTCCTTGACCGCGATCGAGGACGGCACCCCCCGCGCCGGTTGCTCGACGACGCAGCGAACACCGGCGTCGCGACAACGCGAGACGATCCGCTCGGCATTCGCCAGGGAATCAGCCAGCGGCGCGCCGACGAACACCTGCTTTCCGAACGCAGCCGCCGCTTCGCATGCGGCGGCATGGTCGGCCGGCGAGGTGTGGACGAGCACCGCGTCGAGGTCGCCCGCACGCAAGCGGAGGAGCTCGGCGATCCCGCGGGTCGGAACGGCCGCGACGAGCTCTGCGTCGCGGATGCTCGCGGCGAGGTCCGCGAGTCCTTCCCGGTCCTCATCCGGGGCTACGAGCGCGAGCCGCATCATCCCACCACCGGTTCGTCTTCGATCGACCGCTTCGACGTGTCGGGTGCGAGACAAATCACCACCATTCCGAGTGCGAAGATGAAACTCGTCGCACGTCCGATCTTCGCGTAGTCGCCATCGAACTTCGCGGTGAGAGCCGCCGTCGCAAACACCGTCGCCGCCGTCAGGATCCGGCCGAAGTTGAAGCTGACGCCCGATCCGGTCGCGCGTATGCGCGTCGGAAAAAGCTCGGGGAGGAAGAGCGGAAGCCAGCCGAAGTAGACGCCGTTAAAGAATCCGAGCGCGGCGACCCAGTATAGAAACGACGCGTCCGTGGGGACGGTGAATCGAAAGATGTACTGCGCGCAGAAGAGAGCACCGAAGCTGACGAGCGCGTATGCGCGCCGCCGTCCGACGAGCGAAGCGATCCAACCGCCCAGGAGGCTGCCGATGATTCCCGCGATCGAACGGTACTGATTGACGTCCGCCTTGAGATACGGGTTCGGCGGATCGGCTGCCTGACCCGCTTCGTCGGCCCACGGAACCATCCAGTTCGCGCTCCCCCACCCGCCGATGAGTGGAACCGTGGCGAGCGCGATGCCGACGATCGTGACTCGCAGATACGGCAATCGAAACACGGTCGAGGCCGACGCGGCGACCGCGTTCTCTCGCGGGCGGATCCGCCCCTCGAGCCAGCGCGGAGACTCAGGCACGATCGCGAACGCGATGATCGACAGTCCGGCGGGGATCGCCGAGAGCACGAAGACCCAGCGCCAGTCCTCGGGGGTGATCGCGACCTCGAGTGCGATGCGTCCCATGAGGAAGATGCCGATGTTCGCCGCCGCACCCATGATGCCCGCGACCATCGGACGCGAGAGCTCCGACCAGGCTTCGGCGAGCAAAGAGACGCCGTTCGGCCACGTTCCCCCGATTCCGAGACACGATACGAACCATAGCGCTAGGAGCGCCGGAAGACTCGGTGCGTAGTGACAGGCCGCGGAGACCGACCCGAACCAGAGCATGCTGACCGCGAGCGCTTTTGCGCGACCGACGCGGTCACCGAGCCGGCCGAACAGCCAACCGCCCGTCGCAGCGCCGAAGAGGAACGCGCAGACGATCCAGCCGAACCAGCGCTGAGTGAGAACGTTCCAGTTCTCGAGCTGCTCACGATCCGCTGGCGTGAGATTTCCGCCTCCTTCGTCGACACTTCGCTTCTCCAGCTGCGAAAGCTGCTGGTAGCGCTCGAGATCGAGCGCACCCTCCTTGTCGAGGAGAGCGACCGACGCCGGGCGCATCGCGAGCGACGTTATCCCCATCTGCACCCCCGCACACAGCCAACCGAGGACGGCAGCGAGGAGTACGAGATAGCGTCCGGTCGGGGACATCGAGGCGAGCTCGGACCAAGAGATCGTCTGCGGCAACTCGCCTCAGCGGCGACGCGAGATCCGGATCGACCGGATCGACTCGCCATTGTCGAGCGACCGGAGGAGGCTTTCAACCCCGACCGCAGACGACCTTCACCTCGGATCGGCGACCCGTCCGACGAAGAGAATCGCACCGCTCGTGCGCTCGCGGATCACGAAGAGAAACGGACGATCCGCCCGCACAATCGGCGTGAATGGAACGAGCTCCTCGACCGGCAGCTTCGCGCCCGTCGGGACGGCGGCGGTCACCGCAGCGGCCACAGTTCCTTCCTCGTCGACGCGAACGACCGCACGGTGGAGGACCGCGGAGAGAAAGAGCGGCGGTCCGCCCGACGCGGCCATCCCAGAGAGGTCCGACTCTCGCGTAAACGCCTTGCTTACGCCGAGCGCCTCCAAAGTCGAGCGAAGCTCGAAGGACGACTCGAGCTCGAACCGCGGGACGTACGCCTCCACCTTGCGTTTGGCGAGCGCGCCGATCCACCGGTCGAGATCATCCGCGTTCAGCCGAGCTTCGAGCTTCCCGAGGCCGCCGGTGCTCCGCGGGACGAGAAGGACCATCGACACGTCGCCACCCTTGTACGGAATCTCGAGCAACTGAATTCCGTCGTCTTCCGGATAGAGGCCCTCCGTGCGCCCCTTGGCGATCATCGCCGGTGTGTCGAAGAGCGCGCCATCGGCGTTGACGGCCGCATAGAGTCCCTCTAACCGCCGCGCGTACATCGTCGCGACATCTACAGTGTCTCCGCCGGGAAGCGTGAACTCTCGCGGCTCGGTACGTTTCCGCGGAAACGGCTTCTGCCAGTGCCCGGCGAAATAGATCGCGTTGACGAGCGCCATCGCGGTCGCCTCGCCGAAGTGTCCCTCGCCGACGATGCGCCGGATCTCCCCCTCCGTAATGTCGCTCACCCAGTCGTTGATGTGATCGGCAGACGCGGCCGGCGCGCCGCCGAAGTCGAGAGTTTCCATGCGCGATCCGAATTCGCTCGTCATGATGTCGACGAACTGCGGATTCGGGCGGAACTGATCGTTGAGAAAGAGGCCGTTCGCGACGCGCAGCTGGTACTGATCCACCCGGACGAGGAGCTCGTTCAATCGCTCCACGGATTCGCGCTCCTCTCTGGATTTCGCGAAGTACTCCCGCCCGCCAGTCCCCCGGAGGGCGACCAAGGCTGCACGAATGCGATCGAGCTTCGTCTTTTCGGCATCGATCGCCGCGCGAATCTTCGCGAGCTCGGGTGAATCCTCCCTCTGCAAAAGCGCGGTGAGCTCTTTCAGCCCCGAGTGAATTCGCGCCGTCTCCCACGGAATCCGCTGCGCGTCGTCTCCGACGCGACGCGCGCTTTCCGGGAAATGAAGCGCTCGTCCGAGCTCGGCGGCGGTCTCGCCTCGAGCCCCTTCCGCGATCATCGACAGTACGACCGAGATCGAGAACGGAGAGCAGAACAAGTTTCCCGCATCGCGCGCGGCGAGCTTTCGGTAGAGATCCACGGCAAAGCGTGACTGGGACGCGACCGCAGTCTTCACCGCCGGCGAATTCGCTTCCGCGGTCACGAGTTCCCCCTCTTCGGCGACGATGGTTCCCTGCGCCGTAGTGAACACCAACGATCCCGTAACGACGAGCGCTCGAGTGAATAGGTCGTTCATGCGATCCCTCTCCGAATGTGCGCCAACGAAAAAAACCGCCTTCGAGGCGCTGATCCGGGCGGTGGGTGTCTGAATCGTAATCTCTCCACTCTGGCCCGATCCACGAAACTCGAGCTCGCCGCGTGAGAGTTCGACCGCGTACGGCCCGACGATCCGGAACTCCGCGTCCGGCGCGGGCTGGATCGCCCAGCTCGGCACGAGCTCGATCGTCCGCGGCCAAACGAGAAACACGAGCAGTGCGACGACGAGGAGCGCCGCCGCCGCGACCCAAGGGAGTGGCGAGCTCACTTGCTCGGCTCGCACAAGAGCCGCGTCGAGTCGTACTTCGGCTTCTCGGCCGAGCGACCGGGGTGAAAGGGATCGGAGACGGAGCTCGAACTCGTCGGTGTGATCGTTCATTCCTCGACCTCCGCAGCGAGTCGCGTACGCAGCGCATCGAGCGCGTAGCGGTAACGCGATTTCGCGGTGGCAACGGGGATTTCGAGAAGAGATCCAATTGCGCCAAACGTGAGCTCTCCCCACACTCGGAGCACGAGCGCTTCGCGCTGCTCGGCCGGAAGCGCGTCTAGCGCGGCTTCCACTCGAGCGCGGAACTCGTCGTCTTCGGGGCCAGGCGCCGCCTCCTCGAAGAGCTGCCGATCGGTCGGCACACGCTCGGCCCGCTCGCGTCGTGCGAGGCTCCGCCGGTGATTCAGCGCGGCGTTTCGGACCGCGCGATAGAGATACGGCAGCGGTTCGTCGACTCGAGCGATACGCCGGCGGTAGCAGTTCACGAACGCGTCCTGGACCACGTCCTCGGCGTCCGCTCGATCGCGTACCCACTGCGATGCGTAGAGCACGAGTCGGCGACCGTGGTCGCGGAACAATTCGGTGAACTCTCTACGGCGTCGATCCGCTCCCAACGATTCGTCGGCTCCTTGGCATGGCTTCAGCTCCGGCCGTCGAGCGCGGCTGACCGCTCACACCGAGGACGAGGCTTTCGATGAAGAAGACACCGCTCGATCACGAATGGATTCAAGAGAATCTCCGCCTCGCGCGGTGGAGGGATCGACGGGGGGATCTAGCGACCCGGCGTTCCCCCCTCGACCGCGCTCGGCCGCCAGCGATTCGCCTCGGCCGCGTCATCCGCACCGCCGGCACGCTCGAGAGACCTACCCGTGCCGTCCGCGCCACGAGTTGCCCCGGCGGCGTCGGCTCCGTAGGTGACGGAACACATCGCAACTCCCCGTCGGTTGACGAGCTGAACGCGCTCGCCTTCGTTCGCGAGATGGCCGCGATACGTCCCCGCGATCTCTGCGCCGGGATACCGCGCACGAAACGCGGCAGGGTCGTCGTTCGGGACGAGCAGGAGACGCTGACGCGGTGCGATGACACTACCCGGCGGGAAGTGATAGTCCACGCCGCTCAGATACGCGCCGGTGAGCTCGATCGATGCCGCGGACGGATTCTCGATCTCGATGAACTCGAACTCCTCGCCTTCCGTCGGTTGATACATGATCTCGCTGAACCGAAGCGGCGAGGTCGTCGTCCCGATGAGAACGAGCTGATCGAGGAGCGCGCTCCACTCTTCGCCGACGCGAACTCTCGCGCGCACGCGAGCGGTTTCCCTGAGCTCGAAGCTCACCTGTCGCGCGCGGATGCCGCGCCGTCGAGACGGACGTCCTCGCTCCGGCTCGCGCGGATCGGAGCCGTCGATCGAGTAGGAGACCGCACCGCGACGGTTCGGATTGCGAAGGACGACGCGCACTGCCGCCGTCGTCTCGCTCTCACTCTCGAGCGACGAAATTTCGATCGCCGGGGGATCGATCGAAGGGAAGTACCCTCGCTCGCGGAGTGCCCGGACGAAACGGGCGACGTTTCTCTGCAGGATCTTCGCGATCGCGTCGCGACTCGGGCGCCAGTTTTGCTCCCGGGTTCGGGGGTCGTCTTCCTGTCCCCAGGCGGAATCACCCCACCGTGCGGACTCGGCGACGATCGGTCCTTCGATCGCATCGGCGAGCGAGCGGAAGCGCGCCCCCATCGCGCGATCGCTGAGGGCTCCGGCGCGAAAGCAGTGTTTCTGAACGCGATCCGCGAACCGAAGGAGAAACTCGGGATCCTCCGCGAGCGTGAGCCAAATGCGCGAAATCGGGATCCGGCCCGACGAAAAGAGCGGATGCACCCAGGCGCCCGGGTGCGAATAGTGATAGTCGACCGTCCAGAACGCCAGCTCCGCGTCCCAGGAGTGGAAACGCAGCTTTCCCGCGGGCTTCGTGCGACCGCCGACGTACCAATTGTTGTACGGCCAGTCCCCAGTGCCGGAGTACCAGTTGAGAAGGACGTAGTCGCAAAACGCGTCCAGGTCGAGGAGCTCTTCGATCGTTCGACGGCGCGCGTCCGGGTCTCCCCCGCGAAGCATCACGGTCTCGAGCAGCCGATTCCACCGCGAGGCGTCACCCGCGACGACCCCGCCGTGATTGACGACGCCGTAGTCGGTTTCCTGGCCGCCGAGGTAGGCCGCCAAGAACTTCGCGTCCGGTCGCTCCGTAATGTTGTAGAGACCGAAGTAGAGGCCGTTCACATAGAGGTGGACGAAGATCCCACGCGCGCCGAGCCCGGTCATCGCGATCTCCGAGTCGCGAACGAGCTGATCCCGCAGGTACGCGCTCGGCGCGTGCTTGTACGCGAGCTCCTTCGACCAGTTCGTGTTGCCGCCCGCTCGGAGGACGACGGTGTCGAATCGCTCGACTGCGGAATGAGCGTGGTGAACGGCGCTCTCGAAGAGCGGATACTCGAGCTTGCCGCTCCCGTGCTCCTTCTTGAAGAGAAGCCGAAACGATTTTTTTCGCGCCTGGTCCGCGGCGAGACCACCCTGCATGCGAAACCCACAGTCCGCCTGAAAGCCGCGAAACTGAGCGTAGCGCTCTCGCTCAGGGTACATCAGCTCCACCGACGCGCTCCGTTCCCAATCGGCGCCGCGCCGGCGGTGGTTCGTGTAGAGATCGTTGAAGTCCTCGCGCGCGAGCGCGATCGATAAGCTCGGCAGCTCGGTGAGATGAGTCGCGAGATCACCGCTCGCCGGGTCACCGAGGACCTCGGGGTCCATCGCGTAGTCGAACGTCAATTCGCGCGAGCGCTGCCGCACCGACCGGAACGACGTGATGTAACCAGCCGGAAGCGCGGGCTGCGCGGCGACGGTGCGGGGAAGCACGAACGTGTGCGTCGTCGGTGCGGGCGCCGACTCCGAATCGCTTCCGTACGCGACGGCCCGCACGACGGTCGTTCGCGTAATCTTGATCGGCTTCGCGTAGCGCGCACCGAAGCTCGCCGTCGGCGCGCTTCCGTCTGTCGTGTAGCGAATCGTGTCCGTAGGATTCGGCGATGCGAGCGTAAGGAGGAACGGCGCGTCTCGGAAGCCGCGCGTCTCGCTGAACCGGACTGTGTCCGCGCGAGCTCGCTCTTGAACGGCGCTCGACATCAAGGCGAGCGCGAGTGCGATCAGGGCGCGCCCGCCACGGGCCGGGGTCGCTCGTCTCCCCCCGAGGCTCGGGTTCGCGCACCGCGTCGCTCGCCGATCGTCCATGTCGTCCGTCCCAGCTTCGGTCTCCGACTATCGCGTCATCGTACCTCGCCGAGAGCCGTTCGCCAGCGGCGGCAGGAAGTTGCGCTTCTCAGCCTGGATCATTCATGAACACCGTGACGAGAGCGCGGAGGCGCCCGCCTGGCGAGGCACCGGATCGGGTTCGACCGGAGGCGAGTGTTTCACTCTGTAGGTGTTCACCCACCCCGGATCGAATCCGATTCGGTACCACCGTCCGGGCGGGATGCATACGTGCTCGCAGTCGGTGGCTCGTGAACCATTCGGGCTCAGAGCTCGAAGTCGACGAACCGCGGCCGGCACGCCGTGTCGTACGCTACGCGCATCCGGCGATCTCGCGGAAAAAACTGAAGCGTCGCGGTTGTGTACCAGTAGGAACCGTGCGTGCAGATCGTCGCGTCACCCGGCTCGTTCTCCGGTCCGTGGTCGGCGAGAATCCGCTCGAGATCGTTCGCACTCAACCGCTCGTCGCCATCGAACAGATCCGCGAAGCGACGGTCCCGGAGATCGGACGAATCGTGGACCCGTCGTCCTCGGAGCGCGCGCGGTGAGCGACCGGCGAACACGGTGTCGTCGTCCACTTCGACGTCGCTCAGCAAGCCGGCACGAAATCGATTCGTGTGGAAGAGGTGATCGGCACCTCGCGTCGGACACCGGACCGCGTGCTTGGAGTTTGACAGCTCGAGCGACGCGATGTCTCCGCTCGCGTCGGCGAGCATGAGAATGCCGCCGCCCCACCGCGGAAAAGAACCGAGAAAGTCGACGGCCTCTGCGACCGTACGGCATCGCGCGAGCGCGGCCGAAATCGCCATCGAGATCGACGGCCCAAAGCGGGCGCAGTCCCGCACGTACGCGTAGTCGTACGTGATTGTTAGACCGTTCTCGTTCATTCCGTCGACGGCACCCGCGAGCGGCGCGATCGTGAACTCGAGCGACCGAAACCCCTCTCGCGGCCGGCACTCACGCACGGCGTAGTAGGGCTGAATGAGAGGAAGATAGTCGAAGTTCCGCGCGACGATCGGCGACTCGGTCGACGACCGGCGGCCGCGCACCGCCACCGCGCAGCACGCCCCGGGCGGCGGAACGATCGCCTTGCCGTCGAGATCGGCGATCCAGGGCTCGAGCGCGTTCAGGAGCCGGATCGACTTCGAGCTCAGGCCCGCTCCGGCGGCGATCCCGTCGAGACGGTGAGCGTGTGCCGGTGAGATGCGGTCGAGGATCGACCAAAGCCGCCCGATCCTTCGCTCGGCGATCCTCCGAAACACCCCGAACGGGATCCACATCGGCTTGGCGCGGCGAAAGACCTCGAGTCCGCGGAGAGAGGAAAGCGTGCCGGCGATCTTCTCGCTGAGTGCCTCGCCTTGCCTCGCACCCATCTCGAACGCATCGCCGCTGCAGACGACGTCGAGCACGGGAGTCGAGCTCGCTTCGCGCGCTTCGATCGGATTCGTAGCCCCGCGAGACGAGGCCGTCGCAACAGTCATGAACTCCTCCCTCACACGGGACCCTCCTCCGAGACCTCGACAGCGAACGCCGTACCGCGCGCCGGAATCGACCGAGAATCGTTCCCGTAACTCGGGTGCTGAGGACGCGCTTGGCCGGTGCGATCGGTACCGCGAACTCCTTCTCGTACTTGGAGTTCGACCGCGCGCCGGCTTCGAAAGTCCGCCGAGCGCCGGGCCCCGTGGAATGTCGATCGGAGAGCATCGAAGGCCCGCTACAATCGCTGTCGTGTGAGGGACATCTTCTGCAGGCACGATGAGGAGTCGGCGATGGCTCTCTTCCCGGCGGCAAGCGCGAGGAAAGTCGAGGCTTTCGTCGAGCTGGCGTTCTGCAACCCGTTCCTCGCGAGGCGCATCGACCTCGAGCGCAAGATCCTCGGACCGACCACGGTCGGCGATCACGCCGTGATGCACAACCTCGCCGGTCTTTCCGTCGAGGATGCGTTTCCGCACCTCGCCCGACTCAGCGAAGAGGCACTCTCGATCGCGCGCGCTGCGCGAACGAAGCTCCTCGAGCGCGTCGCCGCGAGCGATCGCGAGCTCGATCTCTACCAGCACCTCGCCCTCTACTGTCTCTACTCGCACGCGGCCGTACGGGCGGGCGAGGAATCGTCCGGCCGTTCGTTCGCCGCGCACTGGGAGAAGTTCGAGGCAGACTTCGCTTTTTTTCTGCGACTTCCCGGTCGATCCTTCGAGCGGGAGGACGACCCCGCGCACGTCCTCGCGTGCTCCGTCCAGATCCGCCGCGCGTTTCGCAATGTGTTCAATTACGTCGTCGGCGCGTCCACGCCCGTAGCGCGGCTCCGCGCGGCGGTGTGGGAATCGATCTTCACTCACGACCTCCGTCGCTACGGGCGAGCGCTCTTCGAAACGCTTCCCCGCGTACCCACCCTGATCACCGGACAATCCGGCACGGGAAAAGAGCTCGTCGCGAAGGCGATCGCGCTCTCGCGATACGTCCCGTTCGATTCCGACGAGAAGCAGTTCGCGCGAGAGAACGGTCGCCTCGTCTCGGTCAATCTTTCCGCGCTCGCCCCGACGCTCGTCGAGTCCGAGCTCTTCGGTCACGTCAAGGGTGCATTCACCGGCGCCGTGCGCGATCGCGACGGTCGACTCGCGGAGTGCGGCGAGCTCGGGTCGGTGTTCCTCGATGAAATCGGCGAGCTCGATCTCGCCATCCAAGTGAAGCTGCTTCGCGTCCTCCAGGAGCGTCGCTACCAGCGGCTGGGTGAAGGCGAGGACCGCACCTTCAACGCCAAGATTCTCGCGGCCACGAACCGCGATCTCGCCATCGAGATGGCGGAAGGACGATTCCGCGAGGATCTCTACTACCGCCTCTGCGGCGACGTCGTTCGCACGCCGTCTCTCCGCGAGCAGCTCGACGATGCGCCGGACGATCTCCCGAGCATGGTGCGCTACATCTTGAGCGATCAACATCTCGTCGTCGACGAAGTGGAGCGCGAGAGCATCGCGAACGAGGTCGTCTCGTTCATCGAGACCGAGCTGCCCGGCGACTATCCCTGGCCCGGCAACTTCCGCGAGCTCGAGCAGTGCGTGCGAAACATCCTCATCCGGCGCGAGTATCGCCCGGTGACTCGAGCCCCCTCGGCACCAGGTGACTCCGACGCAGACTCCTACGTCGCACGGCTCCGGCGCGGCGAACTCTCTTCGGATGAGCTCGTTCGGGAGTACTACACCCTCGTCTACAAAAAAACGGGAAGCTACAAGGCCGCCGCGCGTGTCCTCGAAATCGACTGGCGCACGGTTCGCGACAAGGTCGATCCCGCCGCTCTCGATTCGGACGCTTAGACCGGTGCTCCTACGAACAATACCGGAATTCAGATCGCGGCTCGAAGTCGCTCCCCCGCTCGTCGAGAGATCCGCTCGTTCGTCTTCGTTGCTTATCGACCGCTCATGGTGCACGATGCCCGGGCGTGAGGGACGCACCGCCTCGGATACCATTCATCGATGATTCGTTGGTTCGCCAACAACTCGATCGCCGCCAATTTTCTCATGGTGGGGATCCTCCTCGCGGGCTTCTACACCGCGTTCTTTCGCATCCCTCTCGAGGTGACCCCCTCGAAGAGCTACAACGGCATTCGGATCGCGATGCCGTATCGGGGCGCGACGGCGAAGGACGTCGAGCGTGACATCCTGATCCCGATCGAGAACTCCCTCGAGGGAGTCGAAGGGATCAAGATGCTCCACGCCGACGGCAGTCGCGGCTACGGGCAGATCTGGATCGAGGCGAAGGACGGCTACGATCCAAAGGAGCTCCTCGACGTCGTCGAAGCGCGCGTCGACGCAATCACATCCTTTCCGAGCGAGACGGAGCGCCCGCGGATCCACGTGCCGGATTCGTCGGAGTGGATGGAGGTGCTGACCGTCGCGGTGACCGCGCGGCTTCCGGCCGACGACCTCCGCCGGCTCGCGCGCCGAGTTCAGGAGGATCTCCTCGAGATTCCCGGCATCAGCCGCGTGAACCTCGAAGGGACGCGAAACCACGAGATCGCGATCGAAGCGGGAATCGATCGTCTCGAAGCCTACGACCTCGGCTTCCGCGAGCTCGCCGAGGCCATCCGCCGCTCCTCGGTCGACCTTCCGGCGGGCGCGATCCGAAGCGAGAGCGGGACGCTCGTCGTCCGGACTCGGGGCCAGGCCTACACGACCGAGGACTTCGAGGCGATCCCCGTTCGCGCAGCGAGCGGGGCGGAAGTTCTTCTCGGCGAAATCGCGACGGTGAAGGACGGCTTCGAAGAGGGCGACAAGCGCGTCGCGTTCAACGGCCAACCCGCGATCTTCCTCGAAGTCATGCGGGCCGGAAACGAAAGCGCGATCGACATCTCGAAGAAAGTCGCGGCTTACGTCGACGCGGCGCCGACGCGGTTCCCCGAGGGCATCGCGCTCTTCATCTGGGACGACGAATCGATCCGCATCCGCGGACGGCTGAGCACGCTCGCGTGGTCGCTCGTTCAGGGCGGCCTTCTCGTCTTCGCCATCCTCGGACTGTTCCTCCGCCCGCGTCTCGCGTTCTGGGTCATGATGGGGATCCCGGTGAGCTTCGCGGGTGGGGTTCTCCTCATGCCGACGTTCGGCCTGACTGCGAACCTAACGAGCCTCTTCGGATTCATGCTCGTGCTCGGACTCGTCGTCGACGACGCGATCGTCACGGGAGAGAACATCTACTCTCGCGCGCGCGACGGCTTGGATCCGCTCGAGGCTTCCGTTCGCGGAACGAAGGAAGTCGCCGTACCGGTGACCTTCGGCGCCCTGACGACGGTCGTCGCGTTTCTACCTCTCCTCTACTTTGAGGGCTGGTGGGGAGATTTTGCGAAGCAGATCCCGCCGGTCGTCGCTCCGGTTCTCCTTTTCTCGCTCATCGAGTCGAAGCTGATCCTCCCGTCGCACCTCAAGCACTTGAAGGTGCGACGCACACAGCTGAACGCCTTCGATCGATTTCAAAAGAGATTCGCGAGCAGCCTCGAGTGGTTCGTCGCCAACGTGTATCAACCCAGCCTTCGCATCGCCGTGCGCTACCGCACCGCGGTCCTCGCCGGTTTCGTGGCCGCGGGCCTTCTGATCGCGGGATACTGCAAGGGAGGGCGAATGGGATTCATCTCCCTCCCCGAGGTCGATCGCCCGCGAGTCTCCGCGTGGCTCGACCTTCCGGATGACACCCCAACCGAAACGACGCACGCGTACGTGGACCGGATCGCAGCCGCGATCGAAGGTCTCAAGAGCGAATTCGTCGATCCCGGAACGGGGGAATCGCTGATCGTCAACATCATGAAGGTGGGATGTGCGTACTACGCCGGCGCTGACTTCGACAACTCGCGCGGCATGGTCGCCGTCGAGTTGATGCCTCCGAGCCTCCGCACGGGACGCGGAGCGCGGAACAGCGAAATCGTGAAGCGCTGGAACGACGTCGTCGGCAAAATTCCCGAGGCGAATTCCTTCGTGATTCGCAGCGAGAGCATGGGCGGAAAGCCGCGCCGGGGCGACTACATGGAGGAGGCGCTCGAGCTCGAGATTCGCGGTGTCGCGTCGGAGGAGAAGAATGCGATCGCCGAGCGCGTCGCCGATCTCATCGAATCGAAGGAAGGCATCCGGACGGCGTGGGCGCGGGTGAATCACGGTCAAGACGAGCTCGAGTTTAGGCTGAAACCGCGCGCGCTCGAGCTCGGCCTCACGCAGCGACAGCTAGCGCAGCAGATTCGTCAGGCGTTCTACGGGGAGGAGGCGCAGCGTCTCCTTCGCGACTCGAGCGAGATTCGCGTCATGGTGCGCCTTCCGCGCGAGGCGCGAGAGTCGCTCGACACCCTCGATCGAATCCGCGTGCGGACGCCGGGCGGCGCCGAGGTGCCGCTCGCCACCGTCGCCGATGTGGCGTTCGTCAAGGCGCCGTCGTTCGTCGAACGAAACGACCGTGCGGAGGTCGTCCGCATCGGCGCGATGCCGGAGGACGAGACGGTCGACATCGTCGGAATCGCCAAGGCGGCGGTTCCGGAAATTCAGGAGATCGTCAGCGAGGGAAAGGGGCTCTCGTTCGTGTTTCGCGGTTACGTCGCGGAGTACGACGAGTCGCGACGGCGAACGATCATCGGCTTCGTCGCGCTCCTCTTCGCGCTCTACGCGCTCCTTGCGATTCCGTTCAAGTCGCTCCTTCAGCCGCTCTACGTCCTCGTCGCCGTTCCGTTCGGCATCATCGGCGCGCTTCTCGGCCACATGGCGATGGGCATCACACCGTCCTACCTGTCGGTGTTCGGAATGCTCGCCGTCTCGGGCATCGTCGTCAACGACGCGCTCGTGCTCGTCGATTACATCAACCGGCGTCGAAAAGCGGGCGTCTCCCTGCACGACGCCGTGCTCGAGGCCGGTGGTCGACGCTTCAGGCCGATCGTCCTCACGTCGCTCACGACGTTCGTCGGGCTCGTGCCTCTCCTCCTCGACCGCTCGCTCCAGGCGCAGTTTCTCATCCCGATGGCGACGACCCTCGGATCCGGTATCCTCGTCGCGACGGGAATCACTCTCTACTTAATCCCCTGCACTCTGATCGTCGCCGAGGACATCGGGCGAGGGTGGCGACGCGTCGCGGATTGGTACTGCCGCCCGTTTCGCCGGTCGGTCGACGATCTCTCGAAACCCGCTTCCCACGCCGGTGAGGGCGTTGCGCGGTGAGCGCCATCGATCGATGGCGCGCCGACGCGCCGGCGCGGTGAAATCGATTGTGTTCTCGAGCCGAGTAGATTCAATGGAGAGCGACGACGACATCGCAGCGATGCTCGATAGCACGAACGTCTGGAGCTGTTTCGGGCGCGCTGCACGCGGTTTCCGATCGGCTGATGATGTGTGCGTGTTCAGGTTTTCGCGAGTTCCTTCGCAGCCCCGAGGTTCGAACTGCCGCGACGCTCTTCGTCGCAGCAGCGCTGCTCGCTTGCGACGCAGAACGGACGGAATCGGGTTCCCCCGCGCCGAGCACGGCTGAGTCCCCCGCCCGATCGCAATCCTCGCCGCCCGAATTGCCGGCGCCCGAGCTCGTGAAGCTCGGACGATTCGCCGAGGCCGAGACGGCGCTCCGCGGTGCGATCGAGCGAGCGAGCGGATCCGATCCGAGGACGAATCCGGCGTCTCGCGCGCGCCTTCGTCACCTCCTCGCCCTCTCTCTCAGCGGTCAAGGACGACCCGCAGAAGCGCTCGTCGAAATCGAGCTCGCCGCTCGGCTCGCCGGTGACAATCCAGAGGTACAGCGCGCATTCGGCAGCATTCTAGCGAGCTGCGGCCGAACCGATGACGCGGTGCCGCGGTTCCGCAAGGCGATCGAGCTCGCCGAAGCGTTTCGCGCCAAGACGGGACTCGACGTCCCCGACCTCCATCGCTGGCGGTATGCGCTCGCTCAGGCTCTACGCCGATCGGGAAACGACGAGGAAGCCGCGCGAGAGATCGACATCTACGAACGCTCTCAGACGCGCGAGATCGAGCTTCGCAGTCTCGCGCGACGGGCGCGCGAACGGGGAACGGCCGCCGCGCACTGCGATCACGGGAAAGCACTCCGCGCGGCCGGTGAGCTCCAGCGTTCCGCCGAGGCGTTTCGCGCTGCGATTTCGGTGGACGAGACTTCTGCGAACGCTCAGCTCGGCCTCGCTGCCGTGCTCACCGACGACGCCGCGTCGCGAACGCCCTCGCCGTTTCGCACGGAGCTCCTCAAGCTGGCGAAGAGTCACGCGAAGCTGGGTCTCGCCGTCGAAGAATCGCCGGGCGCGCTCCTCGCCGTTGCGCGCGTCGAGTGGCTCCGCGGAGAGGTCGATTCCGCCGAGGCACTGTTCGCCCGGGCTCTCGCGCTCGCGGGCGACGAACCCGGCACCGCCGAAGCGATCGTGGAGATTCGCACTCTCCCTCTCGGTGAGGCCGCGAGATGACGCGTCGCCTCTGCGCCGCACTTGTCATCGCGATCGGGGCGATCGGTCCGGCGTGTACGCCACGCCCGGATCCATCGGTCGAGCACGACCGCGCGGAGCCGCACTTCGTCGACGTCGCGAGCGCGCGCGGACTCGACTTTCGGCATCGCCGTGGGGCGCGCGGGGACCGACGGCTCCACGAAACGATGGGCGGCGGAGTCGCGTTCATCGATATCGATCGAGACGGAGATCTCGACGTCTTCGCTCCCCAAGGACAGGCGGCGCGCGAAGACGGGTCATTTCCCGAGACCGGTGTTCACCGACTCTTCCGGAGCGAAGGCGGAGCGCGCTTTACCGATGTGACCGACGCCGCGGGGCTCGGCGACCTCGGCGGCTACGGTCTCGGAGCAGCGGTGGGAGACGTCGACAACGATGGCGACTCCGACCTCTACCTCATCCGCTACGGAGACAACGCACTCCTTCTCAATGAAGGGGGCGGCCGCTTCGTCGAGAAGCGCGATGCGGGAGTTGAAGGCGCGGCGCCATTCAGCGCGAGTGCGGCGTTCGGCGATCTCGACGGGGATGGCTGGCTGGATCTTTTCCTCGCGGGTTACGTGAGCAAAGTCGAGGACGAGTCGCCGTGTTTTCAAACTTCGTCGACGACCGGAGAGAAGGTACGAATCTACTGCGGGCCGCATCACTTTCGCGGTGCCGTCGATCAAATCTTCCTGGGCAACGGAGACGGAACCTTTCGAGACGCCACCGCGGGCGCCGGGCTGCGTGATCCCGGGTGGGCGGTCTCGAAGAGCCTCGGCGTCGTAATCGCCGACCTCGATGACGATCGTGATCTCGACGTCTTCGTCGCCTGCGACACGACGGCAAACCTACTCTATAGGAACCGCGGCGACGCGACGTTCGAGGAGGACGCCCTCTGGGTCGGCGTCGCCGCGAGCGACGCGGGAGGATACGAAGGCGGCATGGGCATCGCGGCCGGAGACTTCGACGATGACGGCCGTCTCGATCTCTTCGTGACAAATTACGAGGATGAATCGAATCGTCTCTACTCGCGCGCGGACTCGCGGCACTTCGTCGACGCCACAGATCGATTCGGCGTCGGCGCCAAAAGCCATCCGAACGTCGGTTGGGGCACGGCGCTCGAAGACTTCGATCTCGACGGCGACTTGGATCTCTTCGTCGCGAACGGGCATATCTTCGACAATCTCGAAGCGTGGAGCGACAAGGGCGCGTACCGGCAGCGAAACGCATTCTTTCGCTTTCAGCGTGAAGAGATCGCTCCGGGCGGTGCAGCAAACACCGCGGAGCGATCCGGACGGTTCGTAGACGCGAGCCGAGCCATCGGACCGCCGTGCCGCGGCGAGCGCTCGCACCGAGGGGTGGCCGCCGGAGACTTCGACTCCGACGGCCGCGTCGACCTTCTGGTGTCCGCTCTAGACGAACCGCTCCTACTCTTTCGGAATCGAACGGCGAGACACGGCCGCGGATTCCTCGTCGTCGAGCTCGTAGGCGACGGACCGGGCGGGCGCGACGCGATCGGGGCGCGCGTCGACATCGAGTCGGCCGGCACCCGACAGTCGCGTTGGCGGATCGGCGGGGGAAGTTACCTTTCAGCACCCGACCATCGCCTTCACTTCGGCCTCCCTTCTTCGAAGCCGATCGACACGCTCGTCGTCACCTGGCCCGACGGCGGAGTCGAACGCCTCCCTCCTCCACCTGTCGATACCTTCGTTCGAATCGAACGCGGCCGCGGGAGCGCGGAGATCGTTGACCGACGATCTCCCGACGCAGCCGACGGCGACGACTGATCGGCGACTCGGAAGCGACCATCCGATCGGATACCATGGAAGGGTCTGGGTCCATCGGTTCGGCGCGCTCCCCCCTCGGTCACATCTCTCCCTGCCGCCGGACGACCGGTGTCGCGACCGACACCAGCGGGCCGCTCAGCGTGGGATCAGCAAACGAGGAAAACACTATGTCCGGGCCCGATCGACGCGGCGTCCGTTCTTGGCGCGTTCTAGTCGTATCCGTCGCTCTCCAAGCGGCCGCCGGTGCGACACTCGAAGCGCAGCCCTATGGCCTCGATACTCGACCGGCGGCGCAGCCGTACCTCGGCATGCCTGCGTCTCTCCCGACGCCGAGCGGCGATTTCGTCACCGAGCTCGCATTCCCGAACCTGACGTTTCAAAACCCCGTCTTTCTCACGCACGCGCCGTCGTCGAACATCATGTACGTCTGCGAGCGAGAGGGACGTATCTATTCGTTCCCGAACGATCCCGGGACGTCGTCGAAGACGCTCGTTCTCGACGTCAGTGCGCAGACGCAGGGCTGGGACGACTGCGGCCTTCTCGGCATGGCCTTTCACCCGGAGTTCGGCGTTTCGGGTTCCCCGAACCGCGGCTACTTCTACGTTCTCTATCAATACAGCGACAATCCCGTCCCCGGACCCAATCGTCCGCCGGCGACGACACCCGCGTACAACCGACTCTCGCGGTTCACGATTCCGGACGGAATGTTCGTCGCGGATCCGGCATCCGAGCTCGTTCTGATCCATCAGCACGACCGCCACGTGTGGCACAACGGCGGCGCGATGTTCTTCCACCCCGTCGACGGATTCCTCTACTTCACGATCGGTGACGAAGGTGGCGCGAACGACACCTACGATTCGTCGCAGAAGATCGATGACAAGCTTTTCGGTGGCGTCTTCCGGATCGACGTCGACATGCAGGGCGGCTCGGTCAGCCATCCGATCCGCCGGCAACCGCAAAGCTACTCGGGCAGGCCCGCGTACACGCAGAACTACTACATTCCGAACGACAACCCATGGCAGGACACGGGAGGCGGAGTTCTCGAAGAATTCTGGGCGCTCGGCGTGCGAAGCCCGCACCGAATGACGCACGACGCGATCGACGATCTCATCTTCCTCGGCGACGTCGGCCAGGGAAGCTGGGAAGAAGTGAGCGTGATCGAGAAAGCCGGGAACTACCAATGGCCGTACAAGGAAGGATTCCACGACGGCGCGCGGTCTCCACCGGCGACCCTCATCGGGACGGAGAAACCCCCGATTTACGATTATCCGCACGGGAGCACGTTTCCCTTCAACGGCAATTGCGTCGTCGGCGGCTATATCTACCGCGGGACGGAGCACCCGGATCTCTACGGACAGTACATCTTCGGCGACAACACGAGAGGTCGGATCTGGGCGATGGATCTCTCTACGAACCCGCCGACCGTCACCTACCTTTGCAATATGCCCGCGGGGAGCAATTACAACGGGCTCTCGAGCTTCGGTGTCGGCCCCGACAACGAGCTCTATCTCTGCAAGATGGGGCACACCGGCCCCGGCTATATCTACAAGCTCGGACGCACGGGGACGACCGGTCCACCGGTCCCACCGCTCCTCTCGCAGACGGGAGCCTTCTCGGACGTCGTCAATCTGACGGCATCTTCCGAGCTGATCCCCTTCGACGTCGGTTCACCGCTTTGGTCGGACAGTGCGATCAAGACGCGCTGGATCTCGGTTCCAAACACGGGCGCAATCCCCGCGACCGACGAGCAGATCGCGTTCGGCGCGACGGGTGAATGGAGCTTTCCGACGGGAACCGTGTTTGTAAAGCACTTCGAGCTCGTCGTCGATGAGGTCACTCTCGCGCGGCGTCGACTCGAAACGCGTCTCGTCGTTCAAAAAAATGACGGCGGCGTCTACGGTGTCACGTACAAGTGGCGTCCGGACGAGAGCGATGCGGATCTGATCCTCAATGGACTCGAAGAGGACATCACGATCGCGACCGCTTCCGGATCGCGCGTTCAGACTTGGTCTTACCCGAGCTCGTCTCAGTGCCTCACCTGTCACAACACGAGCGCGGAACACGTCCTAGGCATCAAGACGCGCCAGCTCAATCGCGATTTCGCGTATCCCCTCTCCGGAGTCACCGACAATCAACTTCGCGCGTGGAACCACATCGGTCTCTTCGATCCACCGGTGAACGAGCTCGACATCCCCACGTTCGCGAGTCTAGTGACGGCAACCGACACGAGCGCGACGCTCGAGCACCGCGTCCGCTCCTACATCGACGCGAATTGCGGCCACTGCCATCGTCCCGGACACGTTCAGGCGTTCTTCGATGCGCGCTTCGACACTCCGCTCGCGCAACAAGGCCTCATCGACGGCGTGGTCGGGAACGACCTCGGCATCGACAACGCCGCGGTGATCCGCGCGAAGGATCGACACCGGTCGCTTCTTTATGTCCGCGACAACAGCCTCGATCCGTTCGTGAAGATGCCTCCGCTCGCGAAGAACACCATCGATGAGGACTGGATCGCCACGCTCGACGCGTGGATCGACAGCCTCCCCGGAACGCCAGCGCTCGATCCGCCGGTAGTGTCGCCCGCCGGAGGCAACTTCGACGAAATGGTCGACGTTACGATCACGGCCGCCGTGGGCTCCGACATCTATTACACGCTCAACGGAAGCGCTCCCGACACGAGTTCGACTCTTTACACGGGCACCTTCACGCTGACCTCGAGCGCGACCGTGCGCGCGCGCGCCTACCAGTCCGGCTTCGTGGAAAGCGTGGTCGCGTCGGCCGACTTCGTGGTGACGAATTTCCGCGCGCCGGAAAATCCGACGGGAGTCGCCGCGGGCGTCAACTATGAACAGTACCTCGGAACCTGGGACTTCCTCCCCGACTTCGACGCGATGACCGCGGATGAAGTCGGCATTCGCCCCAACTTCGACATCTCACCCCGTATTCAGAACGACAACTTCGGCTTCCGCTTCACCGGCTTCATCGACATTCCGCAGACCGGGATCTACACCTTCTACACGAATTCCGATGACGGCAGTCAGCTCTTCATCGGAAGCCAGCTGGTCGTCGACAACGACGGTCTCCACGCACCCGCGGAGACGTCGGGACAGATCGCGCTCGCGGCGGGACTTCATGCGATCACGGTCACCTTCTTCGAGAAGGGTGGCGGCGAGGTCCTCGAAGTTCGCTACGAGGGTCCGGGGCTCGCAAAGAGTCTCGTTCCCGACAGCGCGCTCTACCACGAGAAGATCCCGGCGACGGTGAACCTCTCCGACCTCACCGTTGTTTACGACGGCAATCCCGTCAGCATGACGGCGACGACGAATCCGCCGGGACTCACGGTCGACATCACGTACGACGGGTCGCCGTTAGCGCCGACGGATGCGGGAGTCTATTCCGTCGTCGGAACGATTAACGATCCGGACTACCAAGGGAGCGCGACGGCCACACTCACGATCGATCCTGCGCTCGCGACGATCGTGCTCGCAGGTTTGAATCCGACGTACGATGGAACCCCGAAACCCATCTCCGCGACCACGACACCGCCGGGGCTCGTCGTTTCCATCACGTACGACGGCGGCGCAGTCGCTCCCACCGACGCCGGCGGCTACGCGGTGGTCGCCGATGTGATCGACGCCAACTACACCGGAACGACGGCGGACACCCTCGTCATCGATCCCGCCTCGGCAACGATTGCGCTGTCAGGACTCAACCAGACCTACGACGGCTCCCCCCGAACGGTCACCGCGACCACCACGCCCGCCGGACTCGCCGTCGACATCACCTACGACGGCTCCACCTCCGCGCCCACGGACGCCGGGAGCTACGGCGTGTCGGCGGTCGTCACAGACTCGAACTACACGGGAACGGCGAACGACACGCTCGTCGTCGATCCCGCCTCGGCAACGATCGCGCTGTCGGGTCTCGCTCAGACGTACGACGGGACGCCGCGTGTCGTCACCGCGACGACCACTCCCGCCGGGCTCGCGGTCTCGTTGACGTACGACGGCTCCGCGTCCGCCCCCACGAACTCCGGAAGCTACGCCGTCACAGCCACGATCACCGACGCCAACCACACCGGTTCGGCGAACGGGACGCTCACCGTCGCGCCGGCCGCCGCGACGATCTCCCTCTCCGGTCTCAGCCAGACCTACGACGGTACGCCGAAGAGCGCGATCGCTAC
Organism: Planctomycetota bacterium; assembly: GCA_965223845.1. Classification (GTDB taxonomy): domain Bacteria; phylum Planctomycetota; class UBA8108; order UBA8108; family SXIK01; genus CBDCXR01. The sequence continues at coordinate 4,546,235 of CBDCXR010000004.1, forward strand.
GACCACTCCGCCGGGACTCGCAGTGTCGATGACCTACGACGGATCCTCCACCCCGCCGGTGGGCGCAGGCAGCTACAGCGTCGATGCGACGATCACCGATCTCAATTACACGGGCTCCTCGTCCGGCACCCTCGTCATCGGTCCCGCTGCCGCGACCGTCTCGCTGAGCGGTCTCGCGCAGACCTACGACGGTTCGCCGCGCGTCGTCTCCGCGACCACCGTTCCCGCCGGGCTCACCGTCGACATCACCTACGACGGCTCCGCCGCGGCTCCGACCGACGCCGGTAACTACGCGATCGACGCCGTGGTGAACGACGCAAACTACGCGGGATCGGCTTCCGGCACGCTCGTCGTCTCTCAGGGAACGGCGACCGTCTCTCTCGCCGATCTCGCGCAGACCTACGACGGCTCGCCGCGCGTCGTCTCCGCGACCACCGTTCCCGCCGGGCTCACCGTCGACATCACCTACGACGGCTCGACCACCGCGCCGGTCGACGCGGGGAGCTACAGCGTCGCTGCGACCGTGAACGATCCGAACTACAGCGGTTCGAATTCTGGCACGCTCGTCGTCAGCCAGGCCGCCGCGACGGTCACTCTCGGAGGACTCGCGCAGACCTTTGACGGGACTCCTCGCATTGTCCCCGCGACCACCACGCCCGCAGGGCTCGCGGTCGACGTTACCTACAACGGCTCCGCCACCGCACCGACCGACGCCGGTAGTTACAGCGTGGCCGCAACCGTAAACGACTCGAACTACACCGGATCCGCTTCCGACACTCTGGTCGTCAGCCAGGCCGCCGCGACGGTCACGCTTTCCGGTCTCAGTCAGACCTACGACGGAGGCCCGCGCGTCGTTACCGCGACCACGACACCCGCGGGGCTCACGGTCGACATCACCTACAACGGATCGAGCACCGCTCCCACCGATGCCGGCAGCTACAGCGTCTCGGCAACGGTGAACGACACGAACTACACCGGATCGAACGCTGGTACGCTCGTCGTCAGCCAGGCCAGCGCGACGGTTGCTCTCAGCGGGCTCGCTCAGACCTACGACGGAAGCCCGCGCGTCGTTACCGCGACCACGACACCCACGGGGCTCACGGTCGACATCACCTACAACGGCTCTGCCACCGCTCCGACCGACGCCGGTAGCTACAGCGTCTCGGCAACGGTGAACGACACGAACTACACCGGGTCGAACGCCGGCACGCTCGTCGTCAGTCAGGCCGCGGCGACCATATCTCTCGGCGGACTTGCGCAGACCTACGACGGGGGCCCGCGCGTCGTCTCCGCGACAACGACACCCGCAGGACTTTCAGTCGACATCACCTACGACGGGTCGAGCACCGCTCCCACCGACGCCGGCAGCTACGCCGTCTCGGCAACGGTCAACGACACCAACTACACCGGATCGGCCGCCGATACCCTCGTCGTCGCAAAGGCCGCCGCCACCGTCACCCTCTCGGGACTCACCCAGGCCTACGACGGTTCTCCCCGCATCGTCACTGCGACGACGGCGCCCGCCGGGCTCGCCGTCGACATCACCTACGACGGCTCCGCGACGCCTCCGACCGAGGTCGGCAGCTACGCCGTGAGCGCCGTCGTGAACGAGATCAACTACACCGGCTCGGCGAACGGTACGCTCGAGGTCGGAAACGGCGTCGCGACGGTCACTCTCGGAGGGCTCGCGCAGACCTTTGACGGGACTCCCCGCATCGTCTCCGCCACCACCACGCCCGCCGGGCTCGCCGTCGACATCACCTACGACGGTTCGGCCGTCGCTCCCACGAACGCCGGAAGCTACGCCGTCCTAGCGACGGTCAACGACCCGAACTACGTCGGCTCCGCTTCGGACACGCTCGTCGTCACTCAGGCCGGCGCGACGGTCACACTTTCCGGTCTCAGTCAGACCTACGACGGAAGCCCGCGCGTCGTCTCCGCTACAACGACACCCGCGGGGCTCACAGTCGACATCACCTACAACGGCTCTGCCACCGCTCCGATCGATGCCGGCAGCTACAGCGTCTCGGCAACGGTCAACGACACCAACTACACCGGATCGAACGCTGGTACGCTCGTCGTCAGCCAGGCCAGCGCGACAGTCGCTCTCGGCGGACTCGCTCAGACCTATGACGGAAGCCCGCGCATCGTCTCCGCCACCACCACACCCGCAGGGCTCACCGTCGACATCACCTACGACGGTTCGAGCACCGCTCCCACCGACGCCGGTAGCTACAGCGTCTCGGCAACGGTGAACGACACGAACTACACCGGGTCGAACGCCGGCACGCTCGTCGTCAGTCAGGCCGCGGCGACCATATCTCTCGGCGGACTCGCGCAAACCTTCGATGGGACCCCGCGCGTCGTCTCCGCGACCACCACGCCCGCCGGGCTCACCGTCGACATCACCTACGACGGATCGAGCACCGCTCCCACCGACGCCGGTAGCTACGCCGTCTCGGCCACCGTCAACGACACCAACTACACCGGATCCGCCGCCGATACCCTCGTCGTCGCGAAGGCCACCGCCACCGTAACGCTCTCGGGACTCACTCAGGCCTACGACGGTTCTCCCCGCATCGTCACTGCGACGACGGCTCCCGCCGGGCTCGCGGTCGACATCACCTACGACGGCTCCGCGACGCCTCCAACCGAGGTCGGCAGCTACGCCGTGAGCGCCGTCGTGAACGAGATCAACTACACCGGATCGGCATCGGGCACCTTGACGGTCGAAGCGGCGAGTCCCGAAGTGTCGTTCGAGACCGGAATCGCGACCGGAGTCGGAACGGACGCGTGGACGACGGTGAATCTCTCGCGCCTGTACAGCGCGATGGTTGTCGTGTGCACACCGGTCGTTCCCGGCTCGTTCGCGCCGATCGTCGCTCGCGTCCAAAATGCGGCGGGAAGCTCGTTCGACCTGCGGGCGGCGAGACTCGACGGGTCCACGACGGCCATCACCGGAATCTCCTTCCACTACTTCGTCGTCGAGGCGGGCGTCTACACAACGGCCGTTCACGGCGTGACGATGGAGGCCGTGCGATTCGATTCGGTCCGCACGGATGAGAACAACTCCTGGCTCGGCGAGCAGCGCACCTACGCGAACAGTTACACCGCGCCCGTCGTCCTCGGGCAAGTGATGACCGCCAACGACTCGAGGTTCTCGGTGTTCTGGGCGCGCGGGGGCGGCGTGGCGAGCGCTCCTTCGAGCTCCGACTTCTGGGTCGGGAAGCACGTCGCTGAGGATCCCGTCACAACGCGCGCGAACGAGACGATCGGCTATCTCGTATTCGAAACGGGATCGGGAATGATCGGAGACGTCCCGTTCATCGCCGGAGTCGGCTCGGATTCGATCCTCGGTACGGGCAATTCGCCACCCTACACGTATCCGATCTCCGGACTGCCGACGAATGCCGCGACGGTAACTCTGAGCAGCGCCGGAATGGATGGGAACAACGGCGGCTGGCCCGTTCTCTACGGACCTACGCCGTTCAGCGCGTCTCACATCGACCTCGCGATCGACGAAGACCTTCTCGGCGATACCGAGAGGTCGCACACGAACGAGCAAGTCGCCTACCTCGTCTGCGGTACCTCGCTCAACGTGCCGCCGACGGTGGAGCTCTTCGCCGCGAGCCCGGTGGTCATCTTCGAGGGTGAGAGTACGCTTCTCGAATGGGAGACGACGAACGCGACGAACGTCAGCATCGATCAGGGCGTCGGCGGTGTCGGCGTCGATGGGTCGATCGTGGTGACACCGACCCAGACGACTCAGTACACGCTGACCGCGACGGGCCCGGCGGGCTCGGTGGAGGCGAGTGCGACGGTGACGGTGCAACCGGCACCTCAGATCGCGTTCGAGCGGGGCGTCGTGACGGGGCTCAGCAGCTCGAGCTGGACCGTCGTCAACCTGAGCGAGTCCTACGCGTCGATGGTCGTCGTCTGCACTCCGAACTACGACAGCTCATCGCCTCCGATCGTCATCCGAGTTCGCAACGCGACGGGAAGCAGCTTCGAAGCGCAGGCCGCTCGCGTCGACGGATCGACCGCGACGCTCTCGGGAATCAGTGCTCACTACATGGTGATCGAGGAGGGTGTTTACACTGACGGCACTCATGGCGTAAAGCTCGAAGCCGTCCGGACGACGTCAGCGGTAACGGACAACGCGAGCTCGTGGGTCGGAGAAAGCCGCGGCTACGCGAACGCGTACACGAATCCGGTCGTTCTCGGACAGGTGGTGACCGCGAATGATGGCGACTTCTCGGTGTTTTGGTGCCGCGGCTCCTCGCGGCAGAACCCGCCGTCGTCATCGGAGCTGTGGGTCGGAAAGCACGTAGCCGAAGATTCCGACACGACCCGCGTCGCCGAGGAGATCGCCTATGTCGTGGTCGAGGCCGGAGCCGATCGGATCGGCGACGTCTCCTTCGTCGCGGGACTCGGCGCGGACAGCGTCCGCTCGATGGACAACAGCCCACCGTATTCCTATTCGATCGCCGGTCTCGCCACTGCGTCCGTCGGCATTGCGACGCAAGCGGCGATGGACGGCGGGAACGGATCCTGGGCGATTCTCTACGGGGCGAACCCGGTCCGTGCGACGCAGCTGCAGCTCGTTGTCGATGAGGATCAGCTCAAGGACTCCGAACGGAAGCACACCGCGGAGCAAGTGGGCTACATCATCTTCGAGTGATGACGAGATTCGCGTCGTCGCCGCGTTTTTCCGCGCGCGACGACGCGAATCTCAGCGCACTTCGAGCTCGACCGGCGCAGGGTCGCCGTCCGGCGGGATCTCGATCGTCGCGCGAGCGGGTCGGAGCGCGACTCCGCTCGCGGTTACAGTGCACGCGCCCGGCCCGAAGCCCGACACGGTAAACCGTCCGGCGGCGTCCGTGATCGTCTGGGCGTAGAGCGTGCTCTGAATCCACTCCGTGCGCTGGCTCCACGAGACGACGATTCGTGCGCCCCCGACCGGCGAGTCGTTCGGGAGTTTGACCCGACCCGTGACGCGACGATCCCCGACTCCGATCGGGACCGTTGCGCTCAGCTCGCGCCCCGGTTCGAGTCGGAGGCCGCGCACCGTGACCTTCGGCGTAGTCCGCGTCTCGAGCGTCAACTCGCCCGCGGGAACGCCCTCCGCGCGAAACCGTCCATCGGTGCCCGATGTCACCGCGGCGGAATTCGCGCGCGCTCGGGCGCTCCGAATGAAGAGGGCAAAATCGGGAATTGGTTGCGCCGCACCATCGACGAGTGTGACGTTCAGATTGCCGATCGCGATCGGCTCGAGCGTGACGTCCACGCGATGCATCCCGAGAGACACGCTGAGATCTTCGATCGCGCGATCGGCGTACGTGTGCGCCGGGTACACCGTGAGAACGTAGTCGTCCGCGATTCGAACTTCGTCGAAGCGGAAGCTGCCGTCCGCGTTCGCGACCGCTTGGTATCGCGTTTGTCGCGATTCGCTCGCGAGGTGAAGAGACTCGCCCGGGACGACGGTGCCGTCGGCGCCGGCGAGGATTCCCCGAAGAACACCGAGATCACTCACCTTCGTAAGCTCGAACGAGACATCGAGTCGCGATCCCGTGGGGCGATCTCCCGGCGCGACACTTTTGTAGCGATCGCCGTAGCCCGCCTTCTTCGCGGTGATGGCGATCTGGAAACCCGGAGCGGTCGTGTAGAGGACGTCTAGTTCGTAGCGACCGGATTCGTCGGTCGTCGTGCGCTCACCCCCCGTCCCGGTGATGCCGACTCCTGGGATCGGCGAACCACTCTCGTCCGCTACGGTTCCCGAGACGATGAATCTGCTCTCCCGGTGGAGTACGAGCGCGAGATCGCTCGCGGGCGCAAGCACTTGGCGCGGCAGCGAAGCTTCGTACTCACCCCTCGTTGCGCGGATCCGGTACTCGACCGCGTCGAGATTCGTGATGGCAAAGGCTCCGTCTGCGCCGGTGACAACGCGCTCGAGCGCACCGCTCGTCGCGAGCTCGGGCTCGTTCGGGAGCAAACCGAGCATCGACCAATTGATTTCGGCCTCGTTGACGGGACGACCCGCGCCATCGAGCACTCGTCCCGTGATCGCGCGATCGAGCGGCCGGAGGAAGAACCGAAGCGAGCGAGATTCCCCGGGCAGGAAACGCACCGGACGTCGCGTCGACCGAGAGACAGGCCCAGGAAACTCGAGCGTCACCGAGTACTCGCCGGGCGGAATCGTCCCGAAGGAAGCAACTCCGCGCCGATTCGACCGGCTCTCGAGGCTGACTTCGTTCCGCCGTAGCGTCACTCTTCCGCCGGCGGCGGGAGAGCCGTCCTCGTGGAACACGGAAGCCGTGAGCGCGGCCGCGTCCGCAGGTCGCGTGCGCGGCGGGTCAGCGCTCTCCGTTCCGCTCGCCGCCCCCGGCTCTGAATCCCCGACGGTGCTCTCGCCGCCGCGGACGGCATCGAGATCCGAGCCCGAGGAGATTTCGCCGTCGACTCCGGAATCCGCGCCCTCGTCCGGCCGTTCGCCGGCCGCAAAAAACACCCAGGCGACCAACGCGAGCACGACGAGCCAGACGAGAACCCGCGTGAGAGCAGAGGACGACGTCACTCGCTCATTCCTTCCAAATCTCGATCTCGGTGAGACCGGTCCGAGCCCGCTCTGCGTGAACGAAGACAATCCGCAGCTTCGTCGTCTTTACCGGACGAAACCGAACCGAGTTGACGACGCTTCCGGTCGGAGCCGCCGGAGAGCGGTCGAGCTCCTCGACCGGCTTCCACGCCTCGTCGCCAAACCATTCGACGCGGTAGGAAGCGGGCGGCTGCACACCGCCGCGGTCGTCATAGATGTGAAGATCGGCGCGACTCGCCGTCCGCTCTCCACCAAAATCGATCTCGAGCCAGTCGGAATCTGATTTCGACTCGTAGCTCGTCCAGCGATTTGCCGGCGTCGGCGTGTAGACGACGCGGCCATCGTTCACCGTCGCGATCCGATCGAAACGGGAAGTGTGGGAAGCGCTCGCCTTCGGGTACGGCCGATCCCCGGGGTTGAACGCGAGATTTCCGGCCGGCGGCGGAGCGGGCGCGACGGGGAGCTCGGCGTCACCCCAGACTTCGATTTCCGTGAGTCCCGTCCGCCCGCCATCGGCGTGCCGGAAGGTGAAGCGAAGCTTTCGCACCGAGGTCGCGGGAATCCGAACGATGTTCGCGCGGCGTCCGGTCGGTGTCGCCGGCGAGCGCTCGGCACTCGGAAGTGGCTGCCAGCGATCCTTCGCCCAGGTGTCGATGGCGACCGATCGCGGCGGCACGATCCCCTCGCCGTCATCGAGGAAGTAGAGCTTGATCGTGTGGATCGCGCGCGCGACTCCGAGGTCGATCTCGATCCGATCCGTTGCGCTCGTCGATCCCGCCGCCGTCCATCGGTTGGGCGGATGGAGGTGATACCAGTAGTTCCCGTCGACGAGCTTGCTCGGTGATGAATGCGGCCCCGTGTGGGTGGCAACGATCCGGGGAAAATAGTCACCGTCGTTGTTCACCGCGAAGTTGGTGGGTGTCGTTGAAAGCGCGCGCGGCGCGGCTGGCTTAGCGCGCGGCGGCAGAGTGCCCGTGAGGCGCTCGAGCGCCGGAGATCGGGCGACGACGCGACCGTCCGCGATGACCTGGAGCCCCTTCCCCCGGCTGTATCGGGTGCCGTTCCGGTCCCAGATGATGCTCACCCGGCGTCCGTGGTAAACGACGTCGTCGAGCGCAAAGAACTCCCACGTGTCGGGCGCGAGGGGATCGACTTCGATGGTGTCGTCCGGTCGCGGAACGATCCCGACCAGACCGGTGATCACGAGATCGCAAAAACCCGAGTGGAGATAGTGCTCGCTGTGATTGTAGCCGTCGTGTCCTTCGAACGATCCCGTGTCCGGGTGGAGCGCCTCGGCGAGATAGGGCCGCCCGTCCTTCCGGTGACTCCGCGAGTAGGTGCGGAGGAGCTCGGCGTAGTCCCCGCGCGTCACGACGCGCTGGTCGTAGTTTTGAAGGAGATTCGCCATCGCCTTCAAAGTCTGCGTCGTCGCATAGGGCCAGGACTGTCCGCTCCACCAGCAGCACGTCTTCTTGAGCACGAACTGCGGATCGTTCCTCTCCACTGTCGTCGGCCCAAAAGGGGCGTGGAAGAACTCGGGATCCATCAAGAAACGCCACGAGGCCTCGTACCCCTGGCCGGCGTCGGGTAGTCCGAATTGCCACGGGACGTAACCGATGAGCTCGCGACCGTGCGGGCTTCCGGCGTACTTTCCCGACGCGTAGGTCAGAGTTCGCGCTTTGACGACGACTCCGTCCCGCTCCTCCTCGTCCCGCGACATCGGGAAGAAGAACTCCCGCTTCTCGTCCCAGAGGAGCGTTTGCAGGCGCTCCTTCAACCCAGTCGCCGTATCGCGGAACTTCCGGGCCAGAGCGGAATCGCCGGCGAGGTCGGCAATCTTCGCGATCGCGACCGCGTCAGCCCACATGTAGGCGTTGATCGTCGGACGAAACGCCGGGGCGCCCCGGACGATGTCCTTCGTCTGGCGGCTGTTGATGTTGAATTCCATGCCGTCGTCGTGTCCGGTTTGCCAGAAGAGACCGACGCTCGGCACGAAGTGCTTCGCTTCCCATGCTTCGTAGTTTCGAACGAGATCCGCGAGGAGGTCCCGAGCAAACTCCGGCGCGTCGTAGACGCAGTGGATCGCCCAGACCGAGTCGGCGAGCCAGTTGCTGTAGCGGTGAGGCTGAGCCCCGGGCGTGCGCAGCCAGTACCGCGAATAGTCGAATGCGATCCGCGGGCGCCGGAGCCAGCGCGCTTCGTAGAGCTGGTGCCCGGCCGGGCAGCTGATCGCGCCGTAGGCGCCGGACCAGAACGGCCGATCGATGAACTCCGTGAACGAGTAACCGCTGTTCGGGGAGCCGTAGGTGAGGTGCTTCGTGAGCAGCTCCCAGCGGTAGTAGTAAGTCGTCGTCAATTCGGGATCGGGGCACTCGAAGAACGGGATGTGCTCGAAGTACCAGTCCCAGTCCCGGTTGTCCCAAAACTCTTGAGCTTCGACTTGCTGGTATTTGTCGAGAACTTGTCCGGACGTTCGAGGCGCGACGGCGATCGCGGCGAGTAGTGCGATCGAGAGGATTCCGCGGCGGTGATTCATGAGTTCCCTCGCAGTCGCTCTCTAGTCTCTTCGATCAGGCGAGCCCGCAAACGGTAGCACGCATCGGTGCGTGGTCTCGTCGTCTCGCGCATCTTGCGCGCCGGTGCTCGCTCACGCAAGGACAGGATCACAGCCACGCGATTTCGCTCAGGTGAAACGCGTGTGAGGAGCGGGTGTGCGCATTCACCACTGCTTCGATTCTCAGTCACCGTCGTCGCAACATGCGCTCGATTCGGCGCGGATCTCTACGATCTTTTCGTTCCGCATCCATTTCAGATTTACGACGTGCGGTTACCGTGCGTTCCCACTTGGTGAGCTCCGGAGCCAACCGAGAATTTGTTCGTATCGGTGAAACCGGATGGTGCGCGTCGCCGGCAGCACGCGAATCATCATCCGACGGAGTCGCCGCTCACGGCTCGGCCTAGGTCGAGTCCGTACGACGCACTTCACGACATCGATGCGAGCTTCTCGCGATTGCGTTTGAGGAAAGACCAACGAGGAGTTCACGAAACGATGAAATCGGTATTTACAAGCCTCATTGCCATTTCGATCCTGATCGTAGGCGCTAGCGCCAGCGTGGCACAAGGAAGGTTCAAGACCGGCGAACCCGCTCAGATCCGCGGCGACACGGAGAGCACGAACGTCGGTTGGGAGGTGGAGGCCCTCCTCACGATCGGCGAGGTGTGGCAGTACGGGAAGGGGTTCCGGCCCGGTGAAAACGTCGTCGACGTGCTCGAGAACACCTTCGGCTACCGCCCGCCGGGAATCCTCGACGGGATGGCGGCGTTCCCGAGGGAGCGCTCGGTGCGGATTCTCGCGAACCATGAGCTCCGCGACAGTCAGGGCTATCCGTATCGACTCGCCAACGGAACGGAGCTCACCGGCGCGCGCGTAAGCTACTTCGACATCGACAAGCGGTCGCGGTCGGTGTCGGGGATGGGACTCGCCTTCGACACGATTTTCGACCGAGCCGGGGACATGGTGACCGATCCTGAGCAACTCGGCGGAGGCATCCACCGTCTCTGCTCCTCCTACGGGGTCGAGGCCGGTCGAGGGGGCTTCGAAGCGGACGTCTACTTTACCGGCGAAGAAACCGGCGGGGGAACGGAGTTCGTCCTCGACGTCGACGGCGAGACCTTGTACGCCGCACCGATGCTCGGCGTCGCGGCGTGGGAGAATGTCTGCCCGGTCGAGAACTTCGCCTCGAACAAGGTCGTGATCATCATCGGAGACGATCGCGGCGGCGCTCCGCTCCTTCTCTACGTCGGTGAGAAGGGAGTGTCCCCGTCCGCCGGCTATGCCCCGCCGGGCTTCCTCGTCGAGAACGGACTCGGAATGGGTCGCCTGTTCACCTGGGTAGCGAACGATCCGGCGATGCGGTCGCCCGAAGACTTCAGCGGTACCGGCAACTCGCTCGGGGGCAAGTTCGTGCCGATCGCGCACTTCGATCCGAGCCTCGCGGGAACGACTCTCAACGAAGAGCTCGGTCTCGCGTACGACGAGCTCGGATTCGTCAATCAGGCCCTTCAGGACGCACTCTCATTCGGCGCAGAAGAGACCGACGAAGACGGAAACGTCGTCTACCGGCTCGAAGGCGCCGGCGCGTTCAAGTTCTCACGCCCCGAAGACGTCTCGGGCAATCCGGATGATTTCACTCAGATCATCCTCGCTTCGACGGGTCGGGGCAGCCTCTTCCCAGCGGACGATTGGGGAACGATGTACATCATCGACTTCGACGACGATGCTCTCGAAGAGCTACTCGAGGAGAATCTCGCCGACATCGACTTCATCCCGGCACGCATCTCCATCCTCTACGACGGTGACGACGCCGGCGGCGGCCAGGTTCCAGGGCCAGACTTCGGACTGCGCAGCCCGGACAACCTCGACTGGGCCGACGACGGCTTCATCTACATCCAGGAAGATCGCTCGACGGGACTCTTCGGCGTCGGCGGCACGGAGCGAGACGGCGATGTCGTCGTCGGAAGCGGAGTCGAAGCGTCGGTGTGGCGACTCGATCCGAGCTCGGGCGAGCTTCTCCGCATCCTCGAGATGGATCGGACGGCGGTTCCGATCGGTCAGGCAGATCCCGTTCCGTTTGACATCGGAAACTGGGAATCGTCGGGCATTCTCGACGTCACCGAGCTGTTCCCCACTCACCGCGGCGAGACGCTGCTGATTCTGAACACGCAAGCCCACAGCCTCCAGGGAGGCGGTCTCGCGATCGCGGCGAATCAGAGCAGCGATCTTGTCCAAGGCGGACAGCTCGTCCTCGCCTCCAAGCGAGACGGCAGCGGCGGTCGAAACGACGTAGATGACGAGGAAGGAGACGAAAACGACTGATCTCTCGAACGAGGAGAATCGTCGGCCCGGCGAAGGGGATGACCGCGAGGTCGTCCCCTTCGTTTTTTCTAGCGGCGCGACGACCTCGTCGCGGTCGGCTTACTCGTCCAAGCCCTCGATCGCCTTCTTCAGCGCCTCGTACTCCTCACGGCACTCGGCACAGACCGCGAGATGCTGCTCGACCACCTTCAGTCCTTCCGGGACGGATCGTCCCGCCAGAGCTCGCTCGGCGAACTCCGCCACCAAGGCGAGACAGGCTTCACAGTTGATCTCATCTTCCGCGGTCAAGCCGACGAGCCGCAGCAGTCCTTCGATTTCTTCGCGCGAGAGGGGCAAGTTCGAATCCTCAAGTGGTGAATGCCGCGTAGATGTCGGCCGCTCGATATCCGGCCGTTTCGAATCCGCGCTTCAGGCGCTTCCGCGCGTCGTGAGTCAGTTTGTAGATTGCGTTTCGATTGCTGCCGAGTTGTCGCGCGATCTCCTCTTGCGGCATTCCGCGGAGCTCGGCGAGCAGCGCCGTCCCTTGCTTCTCCGTGAGATCGTCGCGGATTAGCTCGTACAGCTTGGTCAAGATCGCTTCGCGGTCGGCGGAATCATCCGCCGGAGAGTCGCCTGCCGCCGCTGGCGGCGCACGGAAGGCATCGCCGGATATCAACTCGTCGAGTGACACGTCCCGCCACTGCCGTCGACGGAGCTCGCTCAGTGCGACTCGAATCGCAATCGATGTCGCCCACGTCGAGAATCGGCTTCGACCCGCGAACTGCGAACGACGATCGAGGATGCGAAGGAGCGAATCCTGGGCGACGTCTTCGAGAAAGGCGTCGTCCGCGCGGGCGTTGGTCGAGAGCGCACGCCGCAATCCCCGGAGCAGAATCTCGCGAAGCTCCGTGAGCGCTGCGTCACGTCGAGCGCCCTCGCCGGCGAGGTCCGACAGCCAAGATTCGTTGCTGCGCGTCACGCTGCCCTTCGACTCCGACCGAGTTCGGTGTTCGCAAACACCCTCAAGCCACCGACACGCTCCGCCGATCGAGGCCCCAACGAGAACGCGCTCGGCTCGACCGCGGCGACCTCTTCGAGATCGCCGCGGTCAAGTCAGGTGCGGAGTGCTGGTCTCCCTCGAGCGCTCCAATGAACCGTCACGCCGCGACCAAATCGGGAGCGGCCGGAAAGTCGACTTCGGTCTCAGCGACCAAGTTGAAGTAGTTCGTGAAGCTGCTCAGCGCGACATGCGCGACGATCTCACTAATCTCGCCGTCACTGTAACCAGCGTCGCGAACGCTGTCGAGATCGCGGCCGTCGACCGCGCCGCGGCGCACGACCACTTGAAGGGCGAACTCGAGCGCCGCCCGCTCCTTCGGGTCGGTCGACTGCGATCGACGCGCGGCGAGCGCCTCCTCCTCCGAGAGACCGACGCCCTTTCCGAGCGTCGTGTGGGCAGCGACGCAGTAACCGCATCCGTTCGCCTCGGCGACGGCGAGGGCGATCTGCTCGCGCAGGCGCGGTGACAGCTCGCCTCCGCCGAGGGCCTGGCTGAACTTCAAGTATGCGTTCGCGACGGCAGCCGATTGGGCCATCGTCCCGAGAACATTGGGAACTTTGCCCATCGAGCGCTCGATGGAGTCGAGCAGCCGAGCGGTCGTGGGATCTGCGGTGGATCGATCGACAGTTGGAATGCGGGGCATCGGATGGCTCCTTTCGAATTAGGAACGAACGAGAAAGATCTCTGCCCTTCGACGCCGGGCGCCCGCAGGGTCTTACCCCCGTTCTCGAGTGCAGCCGTGTCTCGGCGGTGCGACGGGCGTCGAACTCGACACCTCCTAAAGGTTCGGAGTTAGCCCGGATCTCACCGGATTCCGTGGGCTCGGCGGCGAGCCGCCGGCAGCGCGGCCTCATTGGCCCACCGACTGACCGGAGGTGGACTTCTAGCCCGGTGAGGATCACGGCGACACGTCCGACGCTCGCTCGCGATGTTCGGTGACGCGGCAGATCCGGCGAGCAATCCTGGTTGAACGTGCCCCACGAACACGAGATCGCCGAGCCGTGATCGAGTTCGAGGTGGCGGCGCAAAGATCAGGCGAGTGAAGACGGAGATCAGTGCGTCGTGCCTCGAATGTTCGAGCCGATTCGCACTTCGGCCGGGCGGCAAGATTCATCGGGTAAGATCTCGCGGTGGTGTGCGTCAAAGCGGTGTTCGCCGGCCAGCGACTCGTCGCGGCCGTCCTCCACTCCTCCCGAGTCGAGACGGCCGAAGAGCTATCCGCAATCAACGGATCTCGTCTCACGAGATCGATTCTTGGAGACTCTGTCATGAAGTCGTCCCTCTCTGCCGCTGTTCTCGCCGCCACCACGCTGCTCGCCGCCGGTTGTTCTTCCGAAGTCGGCTCGGCCGACGCTTCCGCAGGTGATGACCGTCCGATCGTCTCGCGTTCGGCGACGAGCCGAGCCTATCTTCACTCGCACAATCTCCCCTCACACGGCGTCGCGCTCGAGGGCTACTGCCCGGTCGCGTACTTCGCGGTGAACAAGCCGGTCCGAGGTGTTCCCGAGCACGCTTCGAATCACAACGGCGTCACCTACTACTTCGTCTCGGCCGACGCGAAGAAGGCATTCGACGCCGAACCGGAAAAATACCTTCCCGCCTACGGCGGCTGGTGCGCCTTCGGGATGGCGATCGGCGACAAGTTCCCCGTCGATCCACGGAACTTCAAGATCGTCGACGGCAGGCTCTTCGTTTTCCTCAAGAACGCGAATGTCGACGCCCTCGAGCTCTGGAACGACGGCGACGAGGGCGACTTCACGCGCAAGGCCGACGCGCACTGGACGAAGGTCCAAGGCTGATTCTTGAACGGCCCAGCGCGAGCCACTCGAAACCATCCGATTTCACGAATCCCTTCTGCGGTCGACGCCTTCGGCCGCGGAAGGGATTTCGCGCATCTCGGTGCGCAGCCTCGCTGCTGAGAATCGAGTCGATCGATGGTCCAGCACGTCTCGTCATATCCACCCGTCTCTTCCGCGAGTAAGATGCGTATCTTCGCGCGTCGCGTCTCGGGTAGCGCGATTCACGCGAGCCAACCATTCGTTGCCTCGAAGGAGACGAGCTATGGAGAGGTCCGCACGACAGAGCTTGGCCCCGATCCTCACTCTCGCCCTTGTCGCTGCCGCACCGGTCGGGTTCGCGAATGACGAGCCGATTCTCTGCCGCGGAGACTATCATTCCGAAGAAGAAGCCGTGCGGCAGCTCGCGCGGATGGCTTCGACGTATTCGAACCTCGAGGAGTGGAACGACCGGGCGCAGCGCGTGCGGCGGCAGATCCTGAAGGGTGCAAAACTCGATCCGCTCCCGGAACGCACCCCACTTCGCCCGGTGATTCGCAATCCGCGAAACTACGAAGGATACAGCGTCGAGTCCGCGGCGTTCGAAGCGCGTCCCGGCTTCTTCGTCTACGGAACTCTCTACCGGCCGAGGGGCCGAACGGGACCGTTCGCCGGGATCCTGTGTCCCCACGGACATGCGCGCGGGCCGGCCGGCGGGCGCCTCCGGGCCGCTCAGCAGCTTCGCTGCGCGACCCTCGCGCGCATGGGTGCGGTCGTCTTCTCGTACGACATGATCGGCTTCGGCGACTCCGAACACCTCGGGTGGAAGCACAGCCACCCGCAAGCGCTCACGCTCCAGACCTGGAGCAGCATCCGCGCGGTCGATTTCCTCCTCTCACTCGACGAAGTCGACCCTGCGCGCATCGGAGTGACGGGCTGCTCGGGCGGCGGGACGCAGACCTTTCTCCTCACGGCGATCGACGACCGCGTGAAAGTCGCCGCTCCTGTGGTCATGGTGTCGGCGCACTTCTTCGGCGGCTGCCACTGCGAAAGCGGAATGCCGATCCACAAGACAAAGCACCTCGAGACGAACAACGCCGAGATCGCCGCACTCGCGGCGCCACGTCCTCTCCTTCTCGTTTCGGTCGGAGGTGACTGGACGAAGAACACGCCGCTCGTCGAGTATCCGTACATCCGAAACGTCTACCGGCTCTACGGCAAGTCCGGGCACGCGGAAAACGCCCATTTCCCGAATCAAAAGCACGGCTACCAGTTCCTCAAACGTCAGGCGATGTACCCGTTCATGGCGAAGCATCTCGGACTCGACACGAAGGGCATCCTCGATACCGGAACGGAGCTTTTCGACGAGAGCAAGACGGTTATCGAGACACCGGAACAGATGCGAGTGTTCGATGCGTCGTCCCCACTTCCGAAGCACAGTCTGAAGCCGGGCGAAACCGTGGCGTTTTAGTCTCAGCTTCTCGTTCGTTGACCGATTGAGGACACAATGACATCGCGACGATCCTTCCTCACGCGGGTCTCCGCTCTCGCCGGTGCCGCGATAGTCGGGCCGGGTCGGATCCCCCGAGCGGCCGCCGCATCGCTGCCAACACGAAAGAAGATCGCGTTTCTCGGCACTGAGGTGCGAACGCACTCACATGCGCAACACTTCCTCGACCGGTTAACTCTCGGCTACGGATGGCGCGGGGCATGGCAGAACCCTCGAGTCGATGTCGCCTCGGTTTACATCGATCAGTTTCCCGACGGCGATCTCGGGCGCGGGCGGGTCGCTCGGCACGGTCTCAAGCTCTTCCCGAGCATCGCCGAAGCCCTCACGCTCGGAACGAGCAAGCTCGCCGTCGACGGCGTCGTCATCATCGCCGAACACGGGAACTATCCGAGCAACGAGAAAGGCCAGAGGCTGTATCCGCGGTACGAGTGGTTCAAGGAGTGCGTCGAGGTCTTCGAAGCGAGCGGACGGTCCGTCCCGGTCTTCAATGACAAACACCTCTCGACGACTTGGGAGCGCTGCGCGGAGATGGTCGCGGACGCGAAGCGACTCGAGTTTCCGTTTTTCGCCGGCTCGTCGCTCCCGGTAACGCGGAGGCTCCCCGCGATCGACATGCCCCACGGAGCGCCGCTCACGGAGAGCGTCTGCGTTGCGTACGGCGGCGTCGACAGCTACGACATCCACGCGCTCGAGACCGCGCAGTGCATGTCCGAGCGAAGAAAAGGCGGCGAGGTGGGAATCTCACGCGTTCATGCGCTCCGCGGTGAAGCGGTGTGGACGAAGCTCGCCGGTGCCGACCGAGAGACGACGCGCCGACTCGTCGTATCGGCACTCACGCGGAGTCACAATTTGCCGGTCGAGGGCGGCTACTACACCGGTCGCATCACGTTCGACTGGGCTCGCAAGGTATTTCGGAATCCCGTCGCGTACTTCATAGATCATCGCGACGGATTTCGCACGACGATGCTCCTCATCGAGATCCGCGACTTCAACTACGCCGGCATGCGCGCCGACACGGGGGAAGTCGTTTCGTGCCAGATGTATCTCCCGATGCCCGGTCACGGCTCCTCCACGGCCGATTTCTTCCATCCGCTCACGCGTCACATCGAGGACGCCGTCATCACGGGCAAAGTCCCCTACCCGGCCGAGCGCACTTTGCTCACGTCCGGTATGACGCTCGCGGGGGTCGAGTCGCTCCACCGCGGCCAGGTACCGGTCGATACTCCGGAGATGGCGGTTCGATACTCCGTCGGACCGGAGTCGACGTTTTGGCGAGACTGAGATCCGAGTCTTGGACGAAGATCGCCGATCGCGCGCCATCCGCCGCAATATCGATCTTGCCCGGCGCTACGTCCAAGCGGGAAGCGGACCCGAGACCATCGGGGTCGTAGCGGGATCCGAAGCCGCTCAGAGCTACTGGGAGGCGCGGCTCGCGGCGCGGGGGTTCGGCGCGAGACAGGCACTCTCCTTTCACGAAGATCGTCCCGTCAACCAGGCCTTCGGCGTCCTGCTTCTCTGGCGTCGACTGCGCGAGCGGCTCTCGCGCGCTGAGGGTGCACTGGTCGCGTTCGTGTTCGGCGATGGCACTCGCGCGAGTCCGTGGACGGAGACCGAGCTCGGCCAGAAGGCGGCGATCGCGACCTTCGTGGCGGATCGGACGCTCGCGGCACCGCGGTACCTCTCCGTCGTCGAGCTCGCGCTCCGCCACTTCGCTCCCATCGAACGCTACCTTCACCGCTCGGGTTTCGACGGACTCGTCGTCAAATGGGGAGACGAGATTCAGATTCCGACGCTCGACCTCTCCGGGTCGGATCCGCGTCTGCGCGACGCGGACGTCGTTCGCTTCGTCTCCGAACGAGCGATGACAAGCGACGAGGCCGAGCACAAGGATTGGATGGGAATCGGTCCGGATCGCGCCGTCACTGAGTTCATTCCTCGACGACCGCTGAAGCGGATGGCCGAGCTCGCCGATCGTCGCGTGATCCGGCGACGCGGGGGCGAGCTTTGGGGAGGAGTCAATCTCGGCTCGATCGCGATCTCGCGCCGGTTCCTCGATGCCTTGGTCGCTGAATTCGACGCGGAGCTCGACGATCGCTTCGCGGCCCGCGCCGTGCGCCCAGATCTCGATCCGCAGTTCTTTACCGCCCTCACGATCGCGCGGATCGGCGACGCTCGAGAGCGCGATCGAGCGTGGAATCGCGCTCGCGAGGAAAGCGCGGCGGTCGCGCGGCTCCATCGAGATTCGCCGGATTTATTCTCGCGCGTTCGACGAGTGGTCGAGCGGTTCGAAGCCGAGATCGCTCGGCCGCTCCAGATCGCCGCCGTCGATCTCGGCGAACCGTACTGGGGTGACGTCGGTCAGCACTCGAAAATCCGAGAGTTCTTCATGACGCTTCGCGAGCGGTCGACAGCGGGGACGATCGCGCGCGCCCTCGCAGGGATCTCGAACGAACGCGACGAATGGGGAAACGTGATCGCCGGCAGCTCTACGATCAGTCCGGACATCTCCGTTCGCGACTCCGTCCTTCTCGATGTGCAGCTCCTCGGGAGCGGAAAGATCGAGAATTCGGTACTCATCGGAACGAAAGCAGGAGATGTCGCGTCGAGCGAAGCGTTCGATGTCCTGAGCATCGCAGCCTCCCTCACTCTCTCGAGAGGCAGTGGGACGTACCGAGTCCTCGCCGAGGACGACTGCCGCCTTGCAGCGGGAGAACGGTGGACGACGTTGGTCACCGACGAAAGGCTGACTCAACTCCGCGTCGACGAATCGACGGATCTCGGATGGGACGCGGCTGACTATCGGCGCCCCGTGCTATCGAACTCGATGTCGTTCCGAGACGCTCACCGGACGGCGGGGAAGCAGGATCCGAAGGTGGTGAGGACGCGTCGCCAGGCGATCGAGCGCGACGTCTGGCGGCGGATTCGCCGGCGCGGCGGATTCGCGTAGATCGTCACACCTCGACACGAGCGCTCGGAGAGCGTGTAGCCAACGTCCGGAAACACGCCGGGGAGCGATCGGGCCGACTCTCTCCGGTTCCAGAAAACGCACCGGGTTGGCGTCGCTCCTCGTCGCACGGAATACTTCTTCGTCGATGTTCCCGTCGCGTCGGACTCAGGATCGGGGCTTAAGCGTAGCAGCTACGCGACGCCCATCGATCGCTCGCCGCGAGCTCGTCCCGAGCTGGATCGTTTCCTTTGGGAAAGAAGCGGGTCGTCGACAGAGCCGACCGAACCGACTTCCCAACGATCGCTCGACCCATGATCGATCTCGCTCTGAATGCCGAATCGCCGCGACCGACTCGCACTTGGGTAGTCGTTAGCGCATGGGCTGCTCTAACCGCGGCCGTCTTCGCGGTCGCCATCGACTACGAGCACTCGCCCGGCGTGAGTGCGGCAGCTCCTCCAGTGTGGCCAGAGAGCTCCAAGCTCCCGCCGCCCGATGAACGCCCCTCCCTTGTCATGGTCGTCCACCCGCATTGCCCTTGCTCGCGGGCCTCGATCTCCGAGCTCGCGATCATCGTCGCGCGCTGCCGAGATCGCCTGGAGCCTCACGTCCTTTTTCTCAAACCGGATGGCGTCGAGAAGGGCTGGGAGAAAACCGACCTCTGGGAGTTCGCGGCGACGATTCCAGGCGTCACGGTCCACATCGATCTCGGCGGCCAAGAATCCCGGCGATTTGGCGCCGAAACGTCCGGTCAAGTCTTCGTCTACAGCGCCGAAGGCGAACTCGAGTTTGCGGGGGGGATCACCAAGTCCCGAGGCCACGAGGGGGGAAATCGCGGCCGAGACAAGGTGATCCAAGCGGTTCTTAGTCCCCATGGTGGTCCCGCGGCGACGCCGGTCTTCGGCTGCGAGCTCGGCACCGATGGCACTTTCGCAACTCAGGTGAACAGCGCGACACCGTTCGCGTCGAAGCATGAACGAAGCTGATACCGCCACGCAAATCGAAAACCGCGGCCGCGAAATCTTTCGCGAGAATCGCGCTCACGTTTTCCGGCAAACCGATCGTCTCTTCGCCTACCTGATGCTCTTTCAGTGGGCCGCGGGAATCGTCTGCGCGCTATTGATCTCTCCGAAGACCTGGGTCGGCACGGAGAGCTCGACCCACGTTCACGTTCTCCTCGCCGTGTTCGGCGGAGGCCTCATCACCTCGCTCCCGGTCATTCTCGCATTCCGCGCGCCCGCGCAGCCGCTCACCCGCCACACGATCGCGGTGGGACAGATGCTGACCTCAGCGCTCCTCATTCACCTCACCGGCGGGCGCATCGAAACGCACTTTCACGTGTTCGGATCGCTCGCCATCCTCGCGTTCTATCTCGACATCAAGGTCTTGATCACGGCAACCGTCGTCATCGCCGTCGACCACCTCGTTCGCGGCGTCTTCTGGCCGCAGTCTGTGTTCGGGATCCTCACGTCCAGTCCTTGGCGCGCATTCGAGCACGCCGGCTGGGTGCTGTTCGAGAACACCTTCCTGACGATCTCCATCGTCCGGGGCGTCAGGGCCATGCGTTCGGTCGCGGAAAAGCGTGCCGAGCTCGAGATCACCAATCGCGTCGTCGAGGCGAAGGTTTGCGAACGTACGGTTCAGCTCCGCCACAGCATGAACCAGGCGGAAGAGGCGAACAAAGCCAAGTCGAATTTTCTCGCGAACATGAGCCACGAGATTCGAACGCCGCTCAACAGCATCCTCGGCTTCGTCCACCTCCTCCGAGAAGGAGCCGATGACGGCGACAAGGAGACACGCGACGATTGGCTCCGCACAGTCGAGCGGAGCAGTCACCACCTCTCGAGTTTGATCAACGATATTCTCGACCTCTCCAAAATCGAAGCGGGCCGGCTCGAGGTCGAGCGCATCCCCTGCGCTCCGCACCAGATCTTCGCCGACGTCGCCTCGATCCTGCGCGTCCGCGCGGCAGAAAAGGGGATTCAGCTCGAGCTCTCCTACGAGTCGCCGCTCCCGAAGGTGATTCACAGTGATCCGACGCGGCTCCGCCAGCTCCTCATGAACCTCGTCGGGAATGCGGTCAAGTTCACCGACACCGGCAGTGTCCGCATGAGCGCCGAGCTCGTCGACGTAGACGGCAAGCAACGCCTCCGCATCCGAATCATCGACAGCGGAGTCGGCATCGCCGCGGAGAAGCTCGAGAGGATCTTCGACCCGTTCGTCCAGGCCGACAACACGGTCACGCGCCAATTCGGCGGCACGGGACTCGGCCTCGCGATCACGAAGCACATCGCCGAGTCGCTCGGCGGCTCGATCCGCGTGACGAGCGAGGTCGGGAAGGGGAGCACGTTCGAGGTCGATATCGATCCGGGGGCGATCGATGACGTCGAGATGATCGACAATCCGACGACCGAGTCCGTCTGCGGTTCTTCCGCGCGGCGAAAAAAGGGAACGATCCGGATTCCGGGGTCCGTCCTTCTCGTCGAAGACGGCGAGGCGAACCGAAAAATGCTCGGACTCATCATGCGGCGGGCGGGAGCCACCGTCGTGACGGCGGAAAACGGCCAAATCGGAGTCGAGCTCGCATCGAACCAGCACTTCGACGTCATCGTGATGGACATGCAGATGCCCGTCATGGATGGCTACACGGCGACGCGCACGCTCCGCGAAAACGGATTCACCGTCCCGATCATTGCGCTCACCGCGCACGCCATGCGGGGAGATGAGAAACGGTGCCTCGACGCCGGCTGCTCGAACTATCTCACGAAGCCCGTCGAGTCGGAAGATCTGCTCGCGGCGATCGCGAAGGCGTTCAACTCGGGCTCGAGCAGCGGGTCGTCCGATCCCAAGAACGAGTCGAAACGTCAGATAGAGGCGGGCATCGAGTCGAACGAAGCGATCGTCTGCGAGCTACCGATCGATGATCCCGAGATCCGCGAGATCGTCGGCGAGTTTCTCGATGAGCTCGATACGAATCTGAAGGCGATGCGAACGGCCTTCGATGAGGAGGATATCGAGGCCGTCGGGCGCGGGGCTCACTGGCTGAAGGGAAGTGGTGCCGTCCTAGGCTTCAGCGTCCTCAGCGAGGTCGCAGCGAAACTCCAGGATTACGCTCGCGAGGGAGACGTCGACGCGGTCGCTACCGGCCTCAAGTCCCTCGAATCTCTCTACTCGCGGATTTCGTGGAAGAAAGCCGAGCCCGCCGCGGAAACGAGCGAAGCGTAGACTTTCTGCTCGCCTGTCGGCGCTTCGCCGAAACGCGTCGCGAATGCGATGGTCGACGCGGCCCGCCGCGAGTAGTCTGACTCGCGCGTCGGACGCCGGCAGAGACGGCGTCGCGCAGGATTCGACTCGCGACGCCGCCCTCACGGCAACGTGCACACCTGCCGGCGCCTGGCCCCGACGGAGCGGGAGGGACTTCGGAGATGAGCGGTGTACGAATTCTCGTCGGCACGCGAAAAGGCGCGTTCATTCTGACGTCCGACGAGACGCGAGAGCAGTGGGACATCAACGGCCCCCTCTTCGCGGGTTGGGAGATCTATCACGTCAAGGGATCGCCGGCCGATCCGAACCGCCTCTACGCGTCTCAGTCGAGTAGCTGGTTCGGGCAGGTGATTCAGCGGTCGGACGACGGCGGAGCGACCTGGGATCCCGTCGGAAACGAGTTCACCTACGATGGCGTACCCGGAACGCACCAGACGTTCGACGGCACGCAGCATCCGTGGGAGTTCGCCCGCGTGTGGCATCTCGAGCCATCACTCGACGATCCGGACACGGTGTTCGCGGGCGTCGAGGATGCGGCGCTCTTTCGGTCGCAGGACGGAGGTAAGACGTGGCGCGAGCTCGCCGGGCTGCGCAATCACGGCTCGGGTTCGTGTTGGCAGCCCGGCGCCGGAGGTATGTGCCTCCACACGATCGTTCTCGATCCCTCCGACGCGAAGCGAATGTTCGTCGCGATCTCGGTCGCCGGCGTCTTTCGCACGGACGACGGAGGCGAGTCCTGGAACCCGATGAACCGCGGGCTCAAGTCCGGTGAGATTCCGGATCCCACGGCTGAGGTCGGACACTGCGTGCATCGCATCGCCATCCACCCGACGCGCCCCAATGTCCTTTTCATGCAGAAGCACTGGGATGTGATGCGAAGCGACAACGCCGGCGACTCATGGCGCGAAGTGAGCGGAAATCTCCCGAGCGACTTCGGGTTTCCGATCGATGTGCACGCCCACGAGCCGGAGACGATCTACGTCGTTCCCATCAAGAGCGACTCCGAGCACTATCCGCCCGACGGCAAGCTGAGGGTCTACCGAAGTCGAACCGGCGGGGACGACTGGGAGGCGCTCTCGAACGGGCTCCCACAGAGCGATTGCTACGTGAACGTGCTTCGCGAGTCGATGGCGGTCGACTCGCTGCCCTCATGCGGCGTGTACTTCGGAACGACCGGCGGACAGCTCTACGTCTCTCCGGACGGAGGGGATTCGTGGCGGTCGATCGTGCGAGATTTTCCCGCGATTCTATCGGTCGAAGTGCAGACACTTTCGTGATCCGCGTCGTGCTCCCCGCGCACCTCCGCACGCTCGCGCGCGTCTCCGGAGAGATCGAGGTCGAGGTCGCACCTCCGGTGACGCTCGCGGCGGTCGTCGCGGCGGTCGAGGATCGGTTTCCTACGCTCCGCGGCACGATCCGCGACCACGCGACGAAGAAGCGCCGCGCCTACGTCCGCTATTTCGTGTGCGGCGAGGACGTTTCCCACGCGCCGCCCGAAACTCGCGTCCCGCCCGCGGTCGTCAACGGCGAAGAACCGTTCCTCATCCTCGGAGCGATGTCCGGCGGTTGATCACCCGGTCGAGCCGCGCGCGGACTCCGTCCGCGACTGGCGGAGCGAACTCGACTGATCGGCGCTCGGATCGGCGCTACAATGATCCGAGACAAGGTCGCAGAGGGGTTCGCCCCGAGGACTCGGAGGGATCTCACGTGCGAAGTTTCAGCTGCATTCTCGTCGTATTCGTGGTCGCGCAAGGGGCGCTCGCGGCGCCGAAGAACGAAGTCTACCGGCGCGACGTCGAGTACGCGCTCGCGCAGATCGAGGAAAAATGCGGGCACTTCTTCAAAGAGAAGAAGATCGACTGGAAGAAGGTCTCGCGGCAGTTTCGAAAGGAAGTTCAGAGCGTCAAATCGGATCAAGACCATCTCGTGCTCCTCGTTCGACTCCTCGCGCGGCTCGAAGACGGCCACGCGGCGGTACGTCCGCTCGAAAGAGGAAAGCGCGTACGCTGGCCGAACGATGGCTCGGCCAATCGCACCGGGCCGGGCATGTTCTGGTGCCGGAGCGGGAAGAAGATTCTAGTCAAGAACAGTTGGTCGGCCGCGGAGAAGGCGGGGATCCGTCCGGGCATGGAGATCCTCGCGGTAAATCGTATTCCGGCCGCGAAATGGCTCGCGAAGCGCGTCGAGGACCTCTCCGACAAGATCAGCTTCTCGACGGACCATCAGGCGTTCTTTTACGCGTGCCATTGGGGGCTCGCCGATGCACCCGGAACGCGTCTGCGCCTCACCGTAAGGAACGCGAAGGGTCGTCGCGGCGCGGCCACGATCGTGTACGCGAAAGCGAATCCGGTGCCGTCCGGACCGGCATTTCCACCCGAAGGATTGACGAGCGCGAACGACATCTACTACGGGACGACGAAGGCCGGTTGGGGATACATCCACGTTAGACGTTGCCCCGGCAACCTCCCCGAGTTGACCGATCAAGCGCTCGCGACGCTCGGAAACGTACCCGGCCTCATCCTCGACTTTCGCGGCAATTCAGGCGGTGGCTTCGATCACGACGGATTCCTCGGGCGGTTCATTCCCGAAGGAAAGTCGATCCGGTTCGGGAAGCGATACCGGAGCGCCGGTCCGAATCCCTACGGCGGTCCGATCGTCGTGATTATCGATGCAACGGTTCGGAGCGCGGGCGAAACAGCCGCAGGGATCTTCAAGGAGGATGGCCGCGGCTACATGATCGGCGAAAGCCCGACGGCAGGTATGTCATCGAGCAAGACGACGATTCCGCTTCCTTCCGAACTGTTCGAGCTCTACGTCTCCGTCCACTCGAACAAGAAGAGGTTCAACCGCGGTCGCGGCATCGAAGGGATCGGCGTGCTCCCGCACGAGGAAGTTGCGTTCCAAGCGAAAGATCTCGCCGCGGGCGTCGACACGTTGATTCGGAGGGCAGAGGCGATTCTCGCGAAGTTTCCGCAGTCGAGAGTGCCGTACAATCCGGCTCGCTTCGGTTGGTCGAAGTGAGCGCGCGCAGGTATTCGCTTCGGCCTCTGGCATTTCCTTCGTTCT
The DNA here is from genome assembly GCA_965223845.1 of Planctomycetota bacterium. GTDB lineage: Bacteria > Planctomycetota > UBA8108 > UBA8108 > SXIK01 > CBDCXR01. Next base: position 4,571,304 of record CBDCXR010000004.1, read on the forward strand.
CCGCACGGGCGTTCTCACGCGCGAACCACGGGGAGCTGTATCCAGATCTCGAAGTTCTCCGTCCCGTGAGCGAACGGCCGGCCCATCCATGCTTCGAAACTCGGATGCCGGTCCGGCACGTATCCGCTCCGCGGTAGCCAGGTTCCGTACAACCAGTCGAGGGCGCGCAGTTCGAGATCGATTCCGCCACGCACGGGGACTTCCGCTACGAACATCGCGGGGAACTCAAATCGCCCGATTTCGCCGTCGGGTCGACACTCAGCCGTTTGCCCGGAAACCTCGATGGCGACATCGTAGCGGCAATCTTCGAGCGCCGTGATCGTCGGATCGTCCCACATGTACCCGAGCCACTGGTTATCGGCAGCGCCGCGCGCCTCGGCCCAAGCGATCAAGCGCTCCGTCGCTTTCTCGACCGCACCCGGTCGGTACGAATCGGAAACGCGGATGTAGGCGACCGTTCGAGCCGGAACCTGGCGCAACTCGACGGCGAAACCGTCGGGGTTTTCTCCCAAAGGCACGCGATCCAAACGATGGGCGCCGAACTGGCCACGGGCGATCGCGGCCAGCTCCGCGCGCCTCGTTTCCCGTAGCGCGGTCCCGTCGAAGACGTTCGGCGGAACACCGAAGCGCTTTTTGAAACGGCGCGAGAAATCGGACGAAGACGAGAAACCGCAAGCGAACGCGATTTCTGTCAGCGTTCGATTCGGCTGATGGGTGCGCATGGCGAGTGCGCGCTCGAGTCGAACCCGCCCGACGAACTCGTTGAGCGTTTCGCCCATGAGCGACTTGAAGATGCGGTGGAAGTGAAACGGCGAGAACACGGCGATTTCGGCCGCAGTCTCGAGGTCGATGGGCTCGTCGAGGTGCGCGACGACGTGGTCGATCACTCGGTTCACACGCTCGCGATAATCGTGAGAGAGGTTGTCGCCGTTCGCGCCGGCAGAATCGTCGCTTGTAGATCGCAAGATATGTCAAGCAGCCCGACTCGGGCTGGTGTAGCGTGCTCGAGTGATTTCTGGATTCGAATCCGCAGTCGACGCCGTCAATCCCTCAACCGTTCGGAGAACATCGAATATGGACCTCGGAAACTTCTCTGTCAGCTTGGCCGTCAAGGATCTCGCCGGCTCTCGTGAGTTTTACGAGAAGCTGGGGTTTTCGATGGTCGGAGGAGACCCCGAACAGAACTGGATCATCCTTCGCAACGGTCACGCCATCGTCGGTCTCTTCGAGGGCATGTTCGAAAACAACATCATGACATTCAATCCGGGTTGGTCCCGAGACGGCGATCATCCGAGTTCTTTCACGGACATTCGCGAGATTCAGAAGCAGCTAAAGGAGAGCGGCCTGAAACCTACTCCCGAGGCTGACGAGTCTACGACGGGGCCGGCGCACTTCATGATCACCGATCCGGACGGAAACACGATTCTCTTCGATCAGCACCGTTGAGCGGGAAATCGTAGCGCGGAGCGATCGCCGCGACCGAGTCGGGGCCTCAGCGGGCGTCGTTCGCCTTCTTGTCGTTCCGCGCGCCCTGGTTTCGGCGGCTTTTCTTCGCGTTTTTTTCGTTCTGTTTGTTGGCGGCCTCCTCGGCCTTCCAAGCGGGCAGCTCGCGAATGCGGTCGTACTCTGGATTTACGCACTTGTCGCGCCACCGCTTCAGACAGGCGAGCAGGGCGGCGTCGGATTCCGGGTATTGGCCCTTGTCGTCCGTGTCTTTCATCCAATTCGCGAGCAGCCTCCGGTGTCTCTCGAGCGCATCGCGATGCTTCGGGTTGTTCGCGAGATTGTTGATTTCGTGTGGATCGTTCGAAAGGTCGTACAACTCCTCTGCCGGCTTCTCATCACCGAAGAAGAGTTTCTGCGCACCTTTCATCTCGCCCGCAGCCATCATGCGGCGAAACTCCTTCGACACTGGCCAAGGATCCTTGTAGCTGGGCTGCATGTAGGGACGGTCGGTCAAGAAGTTCCGCAGGTACTTGTAGCGCGGAGTGACGATCGCGCGTATGTGCTCGATCGTGTAGTCGCACCGGTCTCGAGCCGCCACGACGAACTCTCGCGGCGTGTGGCTCTCGTCAAAGATATTTCGCCCTTCTACGTGGGCGGGAACTTCGACACCCGCCATCGCCAACGAGGTCGGACCGATGTCGATACCGCTGATGAGATCGCTGCGCACCTGATCTACGGGCACTCCAGGTCCTGCGGCGATGAGCGCCATGCGAATCCCGCCCTCGTAGAGGAACTGCTTGTCCCGATGCAGCTTGTACCCGTGATCCGAGAGCAAGATGACGAGGGTCGATGCGAGCAATCCGTCGCGCTCGAGCTGTGCGATGATTCTCCCGACCTGCTCATCGGTCCATCGGATGCAGTCGTAGTGGTGGGCGATCTCTTTGCGGACGAGAGGAATGTCAGGGTAGTAGGGCGGCACGGAAACCGACTTCGGGTCGACGCGTTCATTCGCGGGAAACGGAGGACGATCCTTGCCGCCGCGAAGCTGGATCTGGCCGAAGAACGGTTTGTCCTTCGGGCACTTCGCCCACTCGTCACCCTGAAAGTTCATTCGTCCGTAGCTGTTGTAGAGAGCGTCCTTCGACCAACGAAAGTTGTAGTCGTCTTTGCCATCGTTGAACGTATAGAAGCCGGCCGCGCGAAAATACTCGGGGATCGTTTTGATGCCGCCGGGCAGATCGTGGGCGTCGACGTGACTACCGACACGAACGTTTCGATGACTTCGATGCTGATGCGCTCCGATCGACGTCTGCATCATCCCGGTCACGATGCTCGAGCGCGTCGCGGAACACACGCCCGCCGGCGTGTAGAAGCGGTCGAAGCGGACCCCCGACTTGGCCAGGCGGTCGATATTCGGCGTATGGGCGCGCTCGTCGCCGTAGCAGCCGAACCAACGACTCACGTCCTCGAGATAGATCCAGAGAACGTTGGTCGGCTTCTTCGGACTCGCCGCAGCGTCGGCGGTGAACGTCAGTACGAGAATCGAGACCACCGCGTTCGAAACGGCGACCCACACCAGGCGCTTTGAAGAGGGTTCGTGTGTCATGGTCAGAGTGTACGACGGCGGTTGAAGAAAGGAGGGCGGAGGATTCGCGACATTCTTCTTTAGTCGAGCACGCCCCGAACCACCTCACCGTGAACGTCCGTGAGACGGAAATCGCGGCCACTGTGGCGGAAGGTGAGACGCTCGTGGTCGATACCGAGCAAGTAGAGGATCGTCGCGTGGAGATCGTGAATGTGAACCTTGTCGCGCGTTGCGAAGTAACCGTATTCGTCGGTCTCCCCGTAGCGGATCCCCGGCTTGAATCCACCACCCGCAGCCCAAACGGTGTACCCGAACGGATTGTGGTCACGCCCGTCCGCGCCTTGAGCGTTCGGTGTGCGACCGAATTCACCGCCCCAGAGAACGATCGTCTCATCCAGTAGGCCTCGGCTTGCGAGGTCGCGAAGAAGACCGGCGACGGCGCGGTCGGTCGCGAGGGCGTTGCGCCGGTGTCCATCCTCGAGCTTTCCGTGCTGGTCCCAGCGATCCGCCTTCACGCGAGGCGCGAGAACCTCGACGAAGCGAACTCCACTCTCGACGAGCCGCCGTGCGAGCAGACAACGCGATCCAAAGAGCTCCGTCGATTTGCGATCGATGCCGTAGAGTCGCTTCGTCGCCGCAGACTCTCCGCTCAAATCGACGAGCGACGGAACGGCGCTCTGCATGCGAAACGCGCGCTCATAGCTCTCGATGAGAGCATCGACGCGCGAGTCGCTCGAGCTTGCGGCGGACGCTCGCTGGAGCGCTCGTATCGCGTCGATTTTTCCGCGCTGAGCGCCGGGGGCTGCTTCGAGCGGCTCGATGTACTCGATCGGTGCATCGTGCCGCGTAAAGAGCGTGCCGCGGGTAGACGTCGGAAGAAACCCGTTCCCCCAGGTCGGCGAACCCGCGGACGGCCCCTGTCCGCAGTCGAGGACGACGAAGGCCGGGAGGTCGTCGTTCGCACTCCCAAGGCCGTAACTCAGCCACGAGCCGATACTCGGCTTCCCGGCCATCGCGTAGCCCGTGTGCGAGATCAAGCACGCCGACGAGTGATTCGAGATGCCGTGGTGCATCGATCGAATGATGGCGAGTTCGTCAACGCACTCCGCGACGTGAGGGAAGATCTCGCTCACCCATGCACCGCTCTCCCCGTATCGATCGAATCGAAACGGGGAGCGAAAGATCTTCTTCCCGATATTGAAAACGGTGTTCGGCACATCGAACGGGATCGGCTTCCCGTGATCGCGGTCGAGACGCGGCTTCGGATCGAAGGTATCGATCTGGCTCGGCCCCCCTTCCATATAGAGGTAGATCACGGATCGAGCCCGCGGAGCGACGTGCACCGACGCCCGCGACTCGCGGGCGAGGAGAGCCGTGAGTGCGAGCGAACCGAAGCCGTTCGTCGCGCGATGGAGCATCTCCCGGCGCGAATAGTGCCGTGCGGCGCAGAAGTCGGTCGTCGTCGATCGAGCCATCAGCGAAGAATCAGAAATTCTGTCGAATTGAAGAGGACGTGCGCGACGTCGGCCCACGCGCTCGCTTCGGCGCCCGTTCCGTGTACGTGCCGTCGATCGCTTAGAAACGAACCGAGGATGTCGAGCTCCACCGGGCTCGGATCGCGCGTCAACGCGGCTCGAAACATCTGCCCGAGTCGAGCGTCGTCGCTTTCGCTCGATACTGACTCCGATGCGCGCGCGTTGCGAATCCCCCACCGCCTCGCCATCTCGTGCACGAAGGGACTGTTCATCATCGCGAGGGCCTGCGCCGGACCGAGCGAGACATCTCGGCGGGCCACACTCGCTCCTTGATCGGGAAAATCGAAGGTCCCGAGGAACGGGTTCACGAAGTTGCGCCGCACACGAATGTAGACGCTGCGTCGACCGCTACCATCGAGCGGACCCGAACGCGGGATATGAACAGGCTTGTTGGCCGTCACGTTTGGTGAGAGATACGGGGCAACGCTCTCGCCGCCGAGAGAGTGGCTCAGCGAGCCTGCGATCGCGAGCATTCCGTCTCGAAGCACCTCAGCTTCGAGGCGCCGGACCGGCATGTGCTGGAGCAGGCGATTCTCGGGATCGATCTCGAGCGCCCGCTCGCTCTCCAGTGAGCTCGAGCGGTAGGTTCGCGTGAGTACGAGCGCCCGGACGAGCGACTTTGTCGATCCCCCGCTCGCATGAAAGCGTAGGGCGAGCCAGTCGAGGAGCTCGGGATGGGTCGGGCGATCTCCGAGGTGCCCGAAGTTGTTCGGTGTGCGGACGATTCCCGCGCCGAAGAGATGCTGCCAAACACGGTTGACGTAGACGCGCGCAGTCAGCGGATTAGCAGGGGACGCGAGACGATTCGCCAAGTAGCGCCGGCCGCTCCCTCGGAGATCGGTTTCGCGCGCCCCAATCGCATCGCCCGAATCGGTGCGTAGGGTAGTGTCATCGGACCGCGGCGATTTCGCCCCAACCGATCCGATGGAACGATCGAACGCGGAAAGGAATCGGCGCGGAACAATTTCGCCTAGGTTCGAGTGGTCACCGCGACGGTGGAAACGAACGTCGCGACCCTCGACGTCCGTTGCCGCCGGGGCCCAGAGCGCGGATCTCGGATCCAAGCTCGCGAGCTCCGCTCGGAGCTCGCCGAGTTGATTCTGCAGGCCGACATCGAAGTTGATTTCCGTAACCGGAACTTCGACCTTCGTCTTGTTCGCTTGCCGAGCGCGCACACGCCCACGAGCTTTCTTCTGAAGCGCGTCGATTTCCCTCCCGAGCTTCGCAATGCGCGCGGCTCGTTCGTCCGGGACTCCGCCTTCGCGATCGACCGTCTCGGCGACGAGCGCGCGATTCCTCTCCTCCGTGCTGTGAAAGAATCCCGCGAGCGCGTAGTAATCGCGCTGAGAGATCGGATCGAATTTGTGATCGTGACAGCGCGCGCAAGCGACGGTGAGACCGAGAAATGCTTTTCCAAGGACGTCGATCTGCGCGTCGACTTGATCCGCTCGCTGGCCGACGGGATCGATCGGACGAAAGTGCATCTCGTGAAACCAAAGAAAACCGGTCGCGACTGGCGCGATGTTCGACTCGCCGCGGAGTCCCGCTCGCGGCGACAGGAGATCGCCGGCGATGTGTTCTCCGACAAAACGAGCGAACGGCAAGTCTTCGTTTAGAGCATCGATCACGTAGTCGCGGTAACGCCACGCATTCGGACGAACTCGATCCTGCACGTGCCCGGCCGTTTCGGTATAGCGGACGACGTCGAGCCAGTGGCGCGCCCAGCGCTCACCGAATCGCGGGCTCGCGAGGAGGCGATCGACGACTCGTTCGTAGGCGCGCGGTGAACTGTCGCGATCGAATGCGGCAATCTCGTCAAGAGTCGGCGGAAGGCCGACCAGGTCGAACGAGACGCGTCGAAGCCACACCCGACGCGACGCGAGCGTAGCCCGTGCGAGGCCTTCCCCGTCGAGCTTCGCCCGAATGAACGCGTCGACGCCGGAGGCAACGGAATCGAAGGGCTTCTCGGCCGTGGACGGAATCACCGCCGAGTCCAACGGCCGAAGGGACCAGAGATCGTCGGCGACCGGCGTGCCATCCTCGGCGGGCGAATCGCGACCGGCGGTCGTCGCGGCCTTCGCTCCTCGATCGGCCGGCCACGGCGCGCCGAGCGCGACCCAGCGTTCGAGATCCGCGATCTCGCGATCCGACAACTTCCCGCCCGGGGGCATCGCAAGCTTCGGATCGAGATAGCGAACCGCGCGAAGAAGAAGACTCCGATCGGGTTCTCCCGGCGCAACGACCAGACCTCGGTCGCCGCCGCGAAGGACGCTCTCGCGAAGGTCTAGACGAAGCCCAGACTTCTGCTTCTCTGCACCGTGGCAACCGTGGCAGTGTTCCGCGAAGAGAGGACGGATTCTCTTTTCGAAGAATTCGATGCGGCCTTGAGAACCAAGAGTCCGCGGATTAGCCGAAGTGACAGGTGGAGCGTTCGACCTTTGGGAAGAGTCGATACGTTCTTCTTCGCCTGAAGCTCCCGCTTCGAGCAGTAACAGGGTGACGACCAGCGTGATCACGCGACTCCCTCCGTTCCATCCGCAATTGTCAGTCATCGGACGGCTTCGATCAACGGGGGCGAGACTCGAGCCAGTCAAGCGAACGCGGTTCGGTGATCCCGGTGCAGCGGCCGGGGGCGGTCCCGGCCGCAAAGCGCTCAACCGTGATCGCCGTAAGCCCGATCGGCAACCGAACAGACTCGGTGGAAGCGGAGCACGGAATCTCTCGACACCAGATTGGAGAATCTCCCGAAATGGCTACGATGAGGCTCCTAGAGATTTCGCGATTGACGACTCTCCTCGCACTCAGGAAGTGAAGCGTATGCAAGACACCCCACTAGCCGACGGGCGAGCACCTTGGCGCGAGAAGCTGAGGATCATCATCTTCGAGGCCGACACGCGTGCCGGCAAAGCTTTCGACGTCGCGCTTCTGGTGTCGATCGTGATCAGCGTGAGCGTCGTTATGGCAGAGAGCGTCGAGGAGATACGCGACAGCTACGGCACCGCGCTCGACGTCGCTGAGTGGATTTTCACGATTCTCTTCACCGTGGAGTACGTTCTCCGCCTCCTCACAGTTCGACGGCCCGCCCAGTACGCGAGGAGCTTCTTCGGAATCGTCGACGTGCTCGCGATCGTGCCGACCTACCTGAGCCTGTTCGTTCCGCGCGCGGAGTCGCTGCTCGTGATTCGTGGCCTCCGGCTGCTGCGAGTCTTCCGCGTGTTCAAGCTGGGACGATTCCTCGGCGAGGCAAGCTTGCTGACCCGTGCGCTGGTGGCGAGCCGCCACAAGATCATCGTCTTCCTCGGTGCAGTCATGATCCTGGTGACGATCTTGGGTACGGCGATGTATCTGATCGAGGGTGAGGAGAACGGTTTCACGAGCGCACCGGCCGGCGTGTATTGGGCGATCGTCACCATGACCACCGTCGGCTACGGAGACATCACGCCACAGACGCTGCTCGGCAAGACGCTCGCCGCGATGGTCATGGTCCTCGGCTACGGCATCATCGCCGTGCCGACCGGCATCGTCACCGCCGAGATCGTCGAGTCGGCCGTGGGGCTGAAGGTCTCGACGCGCTGCTGCCCAGAGTGCATGAGCGAGGGACATGCGATTGACGCCGAGTACTGTAAGGACTGCGGCAAGCCACTAGGCGAGAAGACAACGCCCGCCGGATCTTGACTGCTCGCCCCAGCTCCGTCGAGACGAAGGTAGGTCGCTTCCCCAACGTCAAAAACACTCGCCGGCAAACATCGGTTCCAGCCGGCGAACCGCACGTGAGAACTTTGTCGCCCGCGTGCGGTGCGAGTGAAGGCTCAGTTCTCGAGATCCTTCGAGCAGCTCGAGGAATTTGGGACGGAGTGGTTCCTGGAGCTGGTTTGCGAACGACTCTTGAAGACCATTCGAGCGAATCAGTTTCTGCACGTCGACAAGGTCCTGTGCCCGATGCCCCCAGACGCCGCTCGCGATCTTGAATTCCAGCAACTTTTCTAGCGTTACGACGCGAAGGACATCCCTGACGGCGCCCCACCTACTCCACGCGAACGTCAAACGACGCTCTCGTCGTCCGGGACGGCTCTACCGTCACCTCTCCGAGGTCGCGGCGCTGTTCCGCTCCCACCGGCTCGCTCGGCGCGAACCCTGAAGTCGGACCGAGAGTTCGCCAGACGCCGCCGCGTCGGTCGAGCGACATAGGCCAAAAGAGGGTCTCGGGCCACGGCGAAATCGCTCCCGTTCGGACGAGGAGTGTGCATCCCGGTGAACCGTTCGCCGGGCCCCGTCCTGTGTGTTCACTGAGATGAGGTCGACGAACGGCGGTCCCGGAAGCGAAATCGGCAATGGCTCGGCTCTCTCGTCGCGCTCGGTGCGCGAGTCTGGAGCGGGGGTGTGTGTCGTCACAGCGTGGATCGGAGTTGACGCCGTGCGTCATTCGTAAGTGTGCGCGATAAGCATATCCGCAACGCGTACCGCACCCTGGGTGACGCCCGGTATTGAGGCGACAACGTGAAGCCTCAATGCCTCGTCTGAAATGCGCTCGGGAAGCTCGAAATACTTCTCGAGCGACACCACGCGACTCCACGATCGCCGCGGAGCGATCGTCACGGTGGTCGCGTCGATCCCCGGAGCCGTGTTCCAGACGATGTTCGGCCGAGGGACGAAGAATGAATGATCGCAATCGTTGAGTTCGTCGCGCCGCGATACATAGAATCGAAATCGATCGGTCGGTCGACTGAGGTCGAAGGAAATGGTTTCGTTGCTGTCGTTAGTCAGGGTGATGCGGACGCGCTTGGAAACGATGGCTCGATCGCTGGATGGCGATGGGGCCGGCGAGTCGGAGTCCACATTCACGCTGAGACGTCCGCCGAACTCCCAGGGAACGAGACGCAAGCGCGCAGCCTCCCGATGACGCGGGGCGTAGCCTGGGTCGGATGCGATCCGAGCGAGCTCCCGACGCAGTAAGTCGTACGAATCACCGTCCTTCTCCTCGTACTCCCATCGCTGAGCGAGCGACTCGATCGCGTGGTCGATCACCGATCCGTTCGAATGCGAGGTAAAGCGGGCGAAAAGCTCGAAATCGAACGGCGCGGCGTCGGATCGTGCGGAGTGAAGAAATGCCGTAATACGCAGCAGGTCGTTTCCTAACGCGAGTTCTTGCGCCCGGCGCCTCCAGGAATTCAGAGCAAGAACACGGATTACGCTGTAGGCGTTTGTGAGTGCCGCCGCACCAGCTCGGTCGGAATCGATAAATCTCTCGATGATGCGGATCGAACGACGCCGACCTCCGCGTACGCGCTTGGCCTCGTGCTCCAATCTCCCGACGGCGTGAGACTGTGCTGATTCGATGAGATCGGAGGGCCCTGGTCCGGGATTCAAGAGGAACCGCCGGAGCCCCTCGAAATCGGCTCCGTGGACCGCCAGGTCGTCAAAGCGCGCCCTAACGATGGAGTCGTGGTGGACGCTCCCCCAACCGACGTTCGAAACCAATTTCGCTCCGTTGCCGTTTTCGGAGTCCTCGTCTTTGGACCAGATGTGACCGTACACGCGATACCGGACGCGGCATCGCTTACCGGACTCGGGTGCCCACCCGAGGAGACGTAGGAACGTCCCAGGTTCCAAGCTTGTCGCACCATAGCTGTTTCCGCAGCTACTCGAGTAGTGCGGTTGAGCGCGTATCCACCCGGACTCAGTCAGCTCTCCTTCGAGCTTGACGCGGTGATGGCCATCCTGATGAGGGATCGCTACCGCGACGGCGGTGCGGTTCACAAGATAGAGAGCGATCCGCTCGCTCAGCACACTCTTGTAGTCGGCCCAAAGGGTGAGCTCGCCGGCCGGAGCGCGAACGAAATCCGGGAGTTCGATCTCGTGGCGAGGCGGATCGTAGTATCCGAGCCAGTCGTCGAGTTTGACTCGGGCGGGAAAATCGATGAGATCGACGTCAACAGGGCCCGGCAGCGGGGTCGCCACGCCCCTCCCTAGCTCGTAGTCGCTCTGCGCATGATCGAGGTCCGCGCCGCGACCAGTCACGATCACGGATACGTAACGGGAATCGAGCTCACGAAGCCGATCGAATGCCGCCCGACGAACGGCGGCGTCGTGGCTCCTGAGTCGGTGGAGGTACCAGCGCTCGCGGATGGGTGAATAGCCGTACCTGACCAAGACCACAACTGCCATCACCGCCACGCCGGCCAACGAGAGAAGAAGAAGCCGTCGACCTCTCGGGGAACGCATCGCCATACTCCGAACCTCATTGGGCTCGAATCTGCTTTCTCGATTCCCTCGCTATTCTTAGCCCTCGAAGGAGCCGGAGCAACGGAATCGCCCGAACGGTCCTACTTCGAAAGCACCCACGACACCAGCTTCCGCACGCTCGGAGTCTGCCCCTGCGAGAGGATTCCGATGCGGAAGATCTTCGCGCTCGCGGCGACACAGAGAAGCGCGCATGCCGTCGTCAGGACCACTGAGAGCGCGATCTCCCACCAGGGCGGGCCGGGCGGGATCGCGATGCGGAGCAGCATCAACTTCGGAGTCGCGAAGGGGATGAGCGAAATCGTCCGCGAGAACGTGCTCATCGGGGCCTGAAGTACCGCGAACCAACAGAATAGCGGAATGCACACGATCAGCATCGCGGGCGTCATCAACGTCTGCGCGTCGCGGATCTCCGAGCAGGCGGCACCGATCGCGATAAAGACGGATCCGAACATGAGGAGCGCGAGTAGCTGGTAGAGGAGGAACCAGAAGTAGATCGAGACGGGAACGAGGTCGAGGAGTTCGAAGTGATAGAGGAGGTAGACGATCGCCCCGAGGTAGAGCACAGTCAGTGTGGACGCGACGAAAACGGTCGCGAGGAGTTTCCCGAGCATCAACTGAAAGGGAGTGACCGAGGAGACAAGCACCTCCGAGATCTTCTGCATCTTCTCCTCGAGCACGGAATTGAGGAGCGCGGGCGCACTCATCATGATCAGCATGAAGAGAAGAAACATCGCGCCGGCGGGGACGCCGAAAGTGACGAGCTCGTTCTCGCTCTCGGCCTCCTTGACCTCGCCGTCGTCCTCGACCTCGACGAGCCCGAGCCGCTCGACGCGCACGCGCTGATTGAGCCTGTCGACGAGCTCTCGGTCGACGCCCGCCGCGGCGAACCGGCGGCGCTTGATCTCGTCGTTGAGAACTCGGTCGAGCCAACGGGGCAGATCGCGAAAGGTCGGAGTCTGCGTGTAGTACGAAATCTGATCGTCGTCGCCGCCCTCTAAAACGTTCGCGCCGATGATCACGAAGCCGAAGAGATCCTCTTCCCGCACCCGTTCGGAGAGTGCGAGATCAACGCGTTCCTCGCCACTCGCATCCGTGGCGAGCTCCGGCAGGAATCGCGGCTGGACCTGCTCGTTCGACTCGTCTTCCGCGTAGATCTCGTTCGCGTTCCGTTCTTCCGCGGCCGCGGCAACGACGTCGAAGAGGCTGCCGGTTCGATCGACGACGGCGAACTTTCGGTCGCGGATGTCAACCTCGTCCTTGAGGAGGGCCTGAACGACGAGAGCGCCGCCCATCATGACCGGCATCAAGATCACACCCACGATGAACGCCTTCGACTGGACCGCGTTCAGATATTCGTAGCGAGCGACGCTGAAAACTTTAGTTCCAGCTCGGCGGCCCTTCAGCGGCGCGACCGGCCTTACGCGAGCGGATTCCGGGACGTTGATCTTCTTCGACATGTGTGAAATACCCCCAGATCGCCAGAAAACCGCCGGCCGTCCCTTCGGGAGACGCGAGGATCGCCGATGCCATCGTCCCGTTCAGTCGACGGCGGCCCCCAGCACCGCCTCCTTCACCGAACTTGTCCTCGCCGATCCTCGCGCCCTCGCGGTCGCTGAATTACCGCCAAGCTCGAACCTACGCATGCCCGTTCTCCGCCGCTGCCTCGGGTCCGGCGATGCGGACGAAAATGTCGTGAAGCGACGGCTGCGCGAGCTCGAAGAGGCGCACCTCCGTCTTCTCGTTGAGAACGCGAAGAAGATCGCGCGGCGAGCCCGAAACTCGAAGCTCTTGATAGCGCCCCAGGTCTCGCATGCTCTCGACGCCAGGCAGATCCGACAAGGCTCTGGTGTCCTCGACGCGGAGTCGAACGGTGTCGTCCCCATACCTCGATTGAATCTCGTCGAGGCTGCCGTCGAGGACCTTCTTTCCCCGAAAGATCATGAAGATCGAATCGCACATCTTCTCGGCGACCGACATATCGTGCGTCGAGAAGATCACGGTCGTCCCTTGGTCGCGAAGGCTCAAGATCGCCGCGCGGAGGACGTCGGCGTTCACCGGATCGAGGCCCGAGAACGGCTCGTCGAGGATCACGATGTCCGGGCGGGAGATCACGCACGAGATGAATTGAACCTTTTGCGACATTCCCTTCGAGAGCGCCTCGATCTTTTTGTTCTTCCAGTCGCTCAAATCGAAACGCTCGAGCCAATCATCGATCGCGGATCTCGCGTCACGCGAGCTCATCCCCTTGATCGACGCGTAATAGGAGAGGAGGCGCTTGACCGACATCTTCTTATAGAGCCCGCGCTCCTCCGGCAGGTAGCCGATGCGGTCGTTGGCGGCGCGGGACTCGCTCTCTCCGAGGACTTCGATCGACCCGCTGTCGGGATGAATGATGTGAACGATCATTCGGATCGTCGTCGTCTTTCCCGATCCGTTGGGTCCGATGAAGCCGTAGACGCTTCCTCGGGGAACAGTGAGGGACAGATCATCGACGGCCCGATGCGTGCCGAAGGTTTTCGTCACTCGGTCGAGAGTGATCGCGTTCAAAGTCGCCCTCCAAACTTGGCCCCGAACTCGCGCACGGTGAGCCCCGGCGACTCACGTCGTGAGCGCGCACGAACGCTGCAGTCGTAGCGGTAGCCCGAGAGCGCTACGTCCCGACGATCTCCGGAATCACGTGCCCGTGCACGTCGGTCAGTCGCATGTCGCGTCCGCTGAATCGGTAGACGAGACGTTCGTGGTCGATGCCGAGGAGATGGAGCATGTTCGCGTGGATGTCGTGGAACGTCAGTTTGTTCTCGATCACGCGATAGCCGTACTCGTCCGTGCTCCCGTAAATCGTCCCCCCCTCGACGCCACCCCCGGCCATCCAGAGGCTGAACCCCTGCGGATTGTGATCGCGTCCGTTCTTCCCCTGTGCGAACGGCGTGCGCCCGAACTCGCCGCTGAAGACGAGCAGCGTGGAATCGAAGAGACCCCGCTGCTTGAGGTCGCGGATGAGTGCGCCGATCGGTTGATCGACCGAGAGCGCGTTCTTTTGGTGCCCGTCCTTGAGATTTCCGTGCTGATCCCACCGATCGCCGTTGCCGCCGCTCGTCGTGAGCTCGATGAAGCGCACTCCACGCTCGACCATTCGCCGGGCGAGAAGACACTGCGCGGCGAACTTGCGGGTGTTCCCCCACTTCGCTTCGAACCCGTACATGCGCTTCGTCGCTTCCGACTCGCCCGAGAGATCCATCGCCTCGGGAACTTCGAGCTGCATACGAAATGCGAGCTCGTGGTTGCGGATCGCCGACTCGATCTGCGGTGCGTGCCCCACCCTACCGAGGAGATGACCGTCGATCTCCGCCAGTCGCGCGAGCTTTCGCGCCTGCGCACTCGCCGATTCGCGCGGCGTGATGTTCCGCATCGGAGCTCCCGGACGAAGCACGGATCCTTGGTGATTCGCCGGAAGAAATCCGCTCCCGAAGTTCGCGACTCCGCCGTTCGGCGTGATTCCTCCGTGCAGAACGACGAAGCTCGGAAGATTCTCGTTGAGACTTCCTAAACCGTAGGAGACCCACGCTCCCATGCTCGGCTGCCCCATGCGCGCGAGGCCGGTGTGAAGCCCGTAGACCGCGTTCGGATGATTCGGCGAGAAGGCCGTCATCGACCGGATCACGCACAAATCGTCCGCGTGCGCCGCGACGTGCGGGAAAAGATCGCTGATCGGAATTCCACTCTCGCCGTACCGGCGAAACTCCCACGGGCTCGCGAAGATCGTGCCGAGGTTGTTGAAGACCGTCGCGTCGATGGAGAACTTCGGCTTCTGGCCGTTCTCGCGGTCGAGTCGCGGCTTCGGATCGAAGCTGTCGACCTGTGATACGCCACCGTCCATGAAGAGGAAGATCACGCTCTTCGCTTTCGCGCGGTGGTGCGTTTTCGCGACCGTCGAGATCCCGCGTGAAGCGGCCTCCGCGACCGCGTTCTGATGGAGGATCGATGCGAGCGCTACCGAGCCAAAGCCGACCGACGCTTCCCGCAGGAGACGACGCCGCGTCATGCGAGTAGAGGCGTCAGTAAACATAGAGAAGCTCCTTCCGGTTCAGCATCGTGTGGCACATCGATTTCCAGAATCCGTGATGGTCTCGCGCGGCCTCTTCGCGAAGCTCGTGATCACGGAGAAGCTCGCGAGCCCATGCGATCTCCCGCTCGGTCGCCTCGCGCGCGAACGCGGTTCGATGAATCGTTCGCACCCGCTCCTCGAATGAATCGACGCCCGACGCGAGAATCCGTTTCGCCCATTCGTCCGCCATACCCCAAGTCAGCTCGCCGTTAAGAAGCTCGAGCGACTGCGCCGGACTATTCGTGACGTTGCGGCGCCCGAACGGCTGAGTCGCGTCCGGCATGTCGAAGAGCATGAGAAACGGCGGCAGCGCCTTGCGCCGAAGCTGGACGTAGATCGAGCGCCGCTTGCGATCGTTTCCTCGGACGCTCGGCCCGAAGAGATGCGGTTCGAGAGTTCCTCCGAGCGCGAGGATCGTGTCGCGAATCGACTCGGCCTGGAGGCGACGAACCGGCATGCGCTGAAGCCACACGTTGTCGGGGTCGAGACGGATCGCCTCTGCCGATCCGCGGCTCGTCATTCGGTACGCGGTCGAGAGAACGAGCTCGCGAATGAGGCGCTTCACCGACCAGCCATCGCGCATGAATCTTCCCGCCATGAAATCGAGCAGATCGGGATGCGACGGTGTGTCGCCCATGCGGCCGAAGTCATCGACCGAGGCGACGATCCCACGGCCGAAGAGGTGGTGCCAGACGCGGTTCGTCATCACTCGCGCCGTGAGCGGGTTCGTCGGATCGACGAGCCCCTTCGCCCACTCGAGCCGACCACTTCCCGACGTTCGGAACGGAGTGCCGTCGATTCCGTCGAGAAAATGACGCGGAGTCGGCTCTTTGCTGAGGTTCTTGTGAGAGCCGCGGATGTAGATGGGCTCGTCCTCGCCGCGACCGTCAGCTAGGCTGCGAACGTACTGCGGGCGGCGGAGCTCCGCCTGCGCCGCACGGTACGCAGAGACGGCCGTCCGGAGAGCTTCGGATCGCTCGAGGGAGAAGTCGAGTACCCCTCCTTCGAAGAGCGCCTCGAGAAGATCGCTTTCGGCGAGCGAAAGCGAGCCCGATCGCCACTTTTCGGGGAGCGATTGAAGCGCCGCCGCGATCTCGTCGAGCGTCGTCGCGGGCGTGCTCGCTTCCACCCAGACACGGCCCGCGGGCGGCACGGGTGGCGCGCCGTGATCGTTGACGGCCGCTCCGACGACCGCGTACGCGCCGTCGACGTGATCCCCGGTCGTCGCCGCGAAGCGGAATTCTCCTCCGTTTTGGAGAACCTCGAGATACGCCTTGTTTCCGGTCCAGAGCTTCGTGTCGAACCTGACCGTCGTCCACTTGTCGCTCTTGACGATCTTCGTCAGGCCGCCCGTCGTCGGACCGCGTCCGACCAGCTCGTAGTGACGAATGATGAGACTCACCCGCGCGTTCTTCCCCTTCACGCGGATCGATACACGATTTCCGAGTCGAAAGGTCGGCGAACGAAACGCGCCCGCAAACCGCGACGCCAGATGGCCGGACGCCGGATGTCCGCCGGCGAACGACGCGACGGCGCGATCCCCATCAAACGCGACGACGAAGTCGCCCGGCGGCCGCGGGGCGTGATCGAAGGCAACACCGGAAGGAATCCAGTCGGCGAACGAGTCGCGCGAACGGGCAGGATTTCCGATGAACGGGAGCGTCGGCGGCGAGCGTCGCCCCCGGATCTCCTTCCACGCTGAATCGAGCGCGCCGGAGTCGCTCGCGCGAACGAGTCGCGCGAGTAGACGCAGCTCCTCGTTTGACTTCTCTTCGAAGGCCTTGGCCCAGCGCTTCTGCATGGGCGTCGATGGCTCGTTGGTTCGCACGGCGATCAGGTCTTCACGCGCGCTGCGAACATCCTCCGCGAGAACATCCACTAACGCAGCGCGCACCGGCTCCTTGAGCGCGCGCAGTCTCGCTCGATCTTCCGCCTGCTTCCCCGGCGAGTTGGTATCGGCGTGATCGAGACGCGAGCTCGCGATGATTCCGTAGAGCGAGTAGTAGTCCTTCGTCGTGATCGGATCGAACTTGTGATCGTGGCACCCGGCGCAGGCAACGGTGAGCCCGACGAACGTCTTTCCGACGACGTCGATCATGTCCTCGAAGATTCGCGCCTCGTCGGCGTGAATATCGGGTGGGCCGTGCTGGCCGTCGGTGAGATAGAGGAATCCGGGGCCGACGACCGACTCGTTGTCCCCCGAATCCGGACGCAGGCGCGGCTTCTCGAGCAGATCTCCCGCGAAGGCTTCGAGAACGAACTGCGAGTACGGGACATCCGCGTTGAACGCGCGGATCACGTAGTCGCGATAGCGATGCGTGTTCGCCATCAGATAGTCGGCCTCGAAGGACTTCGACTCGGCGAAGCGCGTCAAGTCGAGCCAATGTCGCGCCCACTGCTCGCCGAAATGCGGTGAATCGAGCAGGCGATCGACGACGATGTCGAACGCCGCCGGCGAATCGTCGGTGAGAAAGCGATCGAGATCCTCCGGACGCGGCGGAAGACCGGTGAGGTCGTACGTGACTCGACGGAGCCACGACTCGCGACTCGCCGGCTCTGCCGGCGACCACCCCTTCGCTTCGAGCCCGGCGAGGACGAAACGATCGTAGTCCGTGCGCGGCCAGTCCGTCCGATCGACCGCCGGGATCTCCACTTCCTTCACCGGGCGAAGCGACCACCAGTCGCGTCGTGCTTCGAGATCGAATCCTTCCGCCGACGCGTTCGATCGCGTCTTCCTTGCGCGAGGATCCGCGGCGCCCCGTTCGATCCAGCGCACGAAGTCGGCGATCACCTCGTTCGGAAGCTTCGCGCGCGGAGGCATCTCGAAGGACTCGTAGCGAAGTGCGGAGAGGAGAAGGCTCTCCTCGGGCTTCCCCGGAACGATCGCGGGCCCCGAATCGCCACCCGTTTCCCATCCCCAGCGGCTGTCGAGGAGGAGGCCTCCGCGGAGCTTCTCCGCTGCGGCGGAATGGCACGAGTAACAGTTCTCGGCGAGAACCGGACGGATCCTCTTCTCGAAGAACTCGAGCTCGCTCGCGGGCGGCCGGTCCGCCGAGGATTCTGTCCCCTCTGAAGGGGACTGATCCTCACCGAGAGAAACGGACGACGAAACCGCCGCTAAGGTCGCGACAATCGCGGCACGGACAGTACAAGGGACGTGGTAGGACTTCGCCACGGTAGGAACGGTACTCTGAGAAAACTCGAACTTCGCGTGAACACACTAGTGACGGCGACTTGGCCGGATCCGGGCTATTCTCGGAGATCCCGCGAGAGATTTCCACGTCGAGGCGCGTGCGCTCGGTCGCCGGTGTCGAACATCACGCAGTGACCGGCCCTCGCTTTCGCCGGCGAGCGACGCGCGGGCCTTCTTCGCTCCGGTTCGAGGTGCCAGACGCGGCCGGCGGCGCGCGACCTCACGGCGCTTGCGCCGAGTCGCTCGCTCTCCACGGAACGAGGCTCGTTCGAATCTCTTCGACGTAGGCCGCGACGTCGAATGGCACTTCGCTGAGCGTCCGCTCGACGCGAGGAATCCACTCGTCTTCGACGCGTGTCCTCCACGCCTCGCGATCCTCGTCCCACGTCTCCCACTCGAGGACCAAGCGCGCGAGCTCCTCGCGCTGGCGCCGTCGCTCGGCCTCGGGGTCGAGGAATGCAGACGCGGCTCCGTAAGCGAAGTTTCCGAATCGAAAGGCGGGTTGCGAGAGATCGCATCGAACGCGAGGTGTCGCATAAGCGTGTGCGATATCACTGCGCGCAAAGCTCATCCAAAGGTGGCGAGGCTCCGCGTAGTCGGCCACGGCTCGCGCGAACTGAAACAGCGCTCGGCCCGCTCGCTCCCCGTTCGACGTTCGCCCCCAGAATCGGTCGGCGAAGCTCCGGTGAACGACGCGACAGCCCGCGTCTTGAGTTCTCCACACCGAGAACGGCTTCGAGCGAAGGAGCTCGGCGGCGTCCGCATCTTCGTCCCGAAGAAGCAACACGGCCGCACCCAGGGCCTGACGGGGACGCATGTCTTGGTGAAACTCGGCCTCGAGGATCGACAGCAATCGCTCGGCCGAGGAGAGCGCCCACACGCAACACAATCGCGGCGGCAGTCCCGAGCGGAGAGCGAGCTGAACTTCTTTCGGAACCGCGCTCGACGGACGCCGCAAACTCGGCTCCCGTGGCTCGACGTCGAGAGCGGTCGCAGCGGCATCACCGAGTGCAGATGCGAGTGCGACTCGCTCTTCCGTCAGCGATCCGGCGGCGACCTCACGACGAAGATCGGGAATCGTCAGGCCGTCCAGCGGGCGACGCAGGGGCGCCAGCTCGAGCCACTCCGCCGCCCGCAAGCCTTCTTCGAGTGCGCGAGCGGACTCGCGAGACCGCGAGACGAGAATGATCGAAGCAGCGCCGGGTGATCGGTCCAGCTTTCCCGTCGGCGTCTTCGGACAGCGGCAGACGAAGTCCGCCGGCTCGCGTACCCGACGAAGCGCGCCGAGGAGATAGAACGGCGCCGTGATCAACGTGATCACGAGCGCAAGCCCGACCACACCGCCGATGCCGCCGAGAGCGACCGCTCCAGCGCGAAGCCAAAGACTTTCGCCGCCGTAGAGGTGGTTTCCGA
Source organism: Planctomycetota bacterium (assembly GCA_965223845.1). Lineage (GTDB taxonomy): Bacteria > Planctomycetota > UBA8108 > UBA8108 > SXIK01 > CBDCXR01. The sequence goes on from CBDCXR010000004.1 coordinate 4,590,824, forward strand.
GAGCGGCTCCCGCGAGAACAACGAAGAGGACGACGACGCACCCGATCATCTCGAGAAGCGTTGCGCCTCGCCCGGCTGAGCGGGGTCTTCGCGCGGGGACTGCAGTCGGGAGAGTCGAGCGTTTCAAGGGGCGGAGAAAACCCGAATCGAAGACTCAAGCTCGTGGATCACTCGACCCGTCCGTGGTCCGCTCGGGTCCGGGATCCACGGCTCAAAGTCCATCTCGTCCTTCGTGATTTTGCCTCGTCGGCACCGCCAATTATAATCGAAACGAGATCGACGCGAGGACACGTCGCTTCGTCGTTTGCTCGGGCAAACGCTTTCATAGGGAACGGAACGGCAGCCTCGTGTCTCTGGAGATCAACGGCTCTTCCGAGAGGAAGGGAGTGTGCCCATTGAGACCGAGACCACAACGATGAACAAGCTCAGCGTCGCCCTGATCGCCTTCCTCGTCGTCGGGAACATCGTCTCCGTCACTCTCCTCGTGCTGCGCGACCCCGGCGAGCCGCTCGGATCAATCGACCGCGTCGACGACGAATCCCTCGTCGCCGCGATCCAGAGTCTCGATGCAAAACTCGACCGACTCGAGGCGGCGTTCGAGGCGGAGTCATCGCTGGCGAATCGACACCTGCCGGTCTCCGGCGAAGGTGCCCAGCCGATCGTGTCGGCCGCCGCGCCGGACCTCACACCGGTGCTCGATCGTCTCGCACTCATCGAGCAGACCCTCGCCGAGATGAAGGACGTGAACGATGAGCTGGCCGCCGCGGAGCTGCGCGAGAAGCGCCAGGCGCAGTTCCGCGCCGAAGATGGATTCTCGGTTGCGGACGAGCTGCTCTCGCAGAAGAAATTCGCCGTTGCGGCGAACGGCTATCTCGAGTTCCTCAACGCCCACCCTGACCATCCCGACGCCCCCGATCTCACGGACAAGGCCGCCGAAGCGTTTCGTCGGGCCGGATACGAGGAGAAGGCGATCTGGCTGAAGGAGCAGATGCTCGACCAGTTTCCCGATCGTCGCGGCGACACGCTCCACAGCTTAGCCGTGATGAAGAAGCAGCTCCATCGCTACGACGAAGCGATCGCACACGCGACCGAGGCGGCGGAGCTCGCGAAGAACGACGAGAGTCGCCTCTGGCGCCTCCTCTACCGCGCCTATCTGTTCGGGCAGCGCGATGGCGACGAGGCTGCCCTCCCCGTTTACCGCGAGATCGAAAGAGCAGCACGGTCCGCGGGCTCCGGTGGACCAGCGAACCAGGCGCGGGAAAAGATCGCTGCCATCGAGAGACGCCTCGCGGCGGCGCAGTAGCAAGCTTCGAGCGAACCGCGGCTCGCGGGGACACCGAACGCGACCGCTACTCGAGTTGCAGAATTCGCCGCGCCTCCTCGTCGTCTCGATACACTCGCCACTCCTCGACCAGGCCGCGGCGGATCACCGCCCGCCAAATGAACCGCCCGCTCAACGCGGCGTGCGAGCACTCCGCGCGACCGATCATGATCACCGCATCGCCACGGCTCTCAACGCGCCTGAACACATTGCGGTAGTCGGGAAACGCTTCGAAGAACCGGGCCCAGCTCGCTTTCATCTCCCGGCGGCCGCGCGTGACGATTCCGGTCGCATCGACGAAGGCGTGCCCTTCGGTCATGAGCTCGACGAGCCCGTCTAGGTCGCGGCGATTGATTCGCTCGTTGAACGCGATCGCCACGGACTCGGCCGAGGCCGCGTCTACCTGCTCCATCGGTTCCTCGAGCCCTCGACACGCAGACGCGGCGAGCACCGCAGAAGAAACAGCCGTCGCGAGGCGAATCTCGCGCATTCGTTGCAGCCCGACGTCGACTCAGACGAGGATCTCTCGGACGACTCGTGACGGCTCGACTCCCGTGAGTCTCTGATCGAGTCCCTGGTGCGGGAACGTAAGGCGTCGGTGATCGATGCCGAGAAGATGCAGCATCGTCGCGTGAAGATCGCGCACGTGGACCGGGTCCTCGACGATGTTGTAGCTGAAATCGTCGGTTTTCCCGAAGTGCATACCGCCTCGGATCCCTCCGCCGGCGAGCCAACCGGAGAAGCAGCGCGGATGATGGTCGCGTCCGTAGTTGTCGCGCGTGATGTTTCCCTGACCGAACACGGTGCGACCGAACTCACCGGCGAAGACGACGAGAGTCTCGTCGAGGAGTCCGCGAGACTTCAGGTCATCGAGCAGGGCGGCGGTCGGCTGGTCGACGTCGAGGCACTGCCCTCTCATGTTGTCGGGGAGGCGCGAATGATGGTCCCACCCGCGATGGAACAGCTGAATGAAGCGCACGTCGCGCTCGACCATCCGGCGGGCGAGGAGGCAGTTCCGCGCGTACGAGCCGGGCTTCTCCACTTCCGGGCCGTACTTTTCTAGGATCTTCTTCGGCTCGCTCGCGATGTTCGTCAGCTCGGGGACGGACGCTTGCATACGAAACGCCATCTCCTGCTGCGCGATCGTCGTCTGGATCTCGGGATCGCCGATCTCCGCGAGATGCTTCTGGTTGAGCGCCGCGAGCGAATCGAGCATCCGTCGTCGCACTCGCGCATCGACGCCGCCTGGATTCGAAAGAAAGAGCACCGGGTCGCCCGTCGTCTGAAACGAGGTTCCCTGATGCTTTGAGGGAAGAAAGCCGCTCCCCCAGAGGCGCGCGTAGAGTGCTTGGACGTTGACCTTACCCCGCCAAAACGCCGAGGGAAGAACGACGAAGTCGGGAAGGTCTTGATTGAGCGACCCGAGGCCGTAGCTCAGCCACGAGCCCATGCTCGGCTTCCCGGGGATCTCGGCTCCCGTGCAGAACGATGTCTTTCCCGGGTCGTGATTGATCGCGTTCGTATTGAACGTGTGAATGAAGCAGAGCTCGTCCGCCGCCGCCGAAAGGTGCGGGAGGAGCTCGCTCATCCAGACGCCGCTCTCGCCGCGGCGGATGAAGTCGAACCGTGACGGGGCGATGAGCTGCTCCCGTCCCCGCGTCATCGTCGTGACCCGCTGTCCGCGGCTCACCGACTTCGGAAGCTCGGCGCGAAACAGTCGGTGAAGATCGGGTTTGTAGTCGAAGAGGTCGACCTGACTCGGCGCGCCCGCCATGAAGAGAAAGATCACCCGCTTCGCCTTCGCCGGGTGGTGAAGCCCGGTCGGGGCCGCGAGGCCGGCGCGCGGTGCGAGCGACGCCAGTGCCGCCACGCCGAGTCCCATCCCCGAGTTCAGCAGGAACGAGCGGCGCGATTGGAGATCGGCCGCGGTCTCAAAGCTAGTCATCATTCCGCTCCGCTCACTCGCGAGTCTTCGTGATGTCGAGGTTGTACACTGCGTTCACGAGCATGGTCCACGCGCCGAGCTCCGCCTTGTCCTCGCTCTCCTCCGGCGAGACTCCACGACAAATTTCCTCCGCAAGAGCGGGACTTTCGCGGTAGAGAGCGTGCAGCTCCTCGACGAGATCGGAAAGCACCTTACGTTCCCGCGCGTCGGGCAAGTTCGAGGTCACGATCTCATAGACGAGATCGATTCGTCCCTCGAGCGTCAGGCCTTCCTCCGCGAGGGCGCGCTGCGCGAGATGCCGGGCGGCCTTCAGGTATTCCGCCTCGTTGAGAAGGAGCAATGCTTGCGAAGGGGTGTTCGTCCGTTCGCGGCGCGCGACGCAGGCGTCGCGAATCGGGGCATTGAGGATCGTCATCTGTGGCGGAGGCATCCCGCGCTTCCAATACGTGTAGACACTCCGGCGGTAGATGGCGTCTCCTTCGTCCGGCCGGAAGCGCTCGCCGATCATCGTGACCGCCTTCCAAAGGCCGTCCGGCTGCGGCGGCTTGACGCTCCGCCCGAACATTCGGTTGGCGAGGAGGCCGCTCGTCGCGAGGATTTGGTCACGAATCATCTCGGCGTCCATCCGAAAGCGAGACCCGCGCGCGAGCAGCCGGTTCTCCGGGTCCGTCCGAAACTCGTCCGGAGACGCGACGGAACTCTGCCGATAGGTCTTCGACAACACGATCTCTTTGACGAGGGCCTTTACGTCCCAGCCCGAATTCATGAACGAGACCGAGAGGTAGTCGAGGAGATCGGGATGGCTCGGGAGCTCGCCCTGAGTTCCCAAGTCCTCCGACGTCTTCACCAACCCGACGCCGAAAAACTGCTGCCAGAACCGGTTGACCGCGACGCGCGCGGTGAGGGGATTTGTCCGATCGACGAACCACTCGGCCAGATCGAGGCGCGTCGCAACGGCGCCTCGCCGCTTCATCGGCGGCAGGAATGCGGGAGCATCGCGCGAAACTTCCTCACCGGGATCGTCGTACTGACCCCGTTTCATGACATGAGTCGAGCGGATCTCCTTCCGCTCCTTCATCACCATGGCCCGCGGCATCGCACGATCGAGCTCCGTGCGTCTCGCTTCGAGCCCGTTCTTTTTCTCGGTGAGTTCGGCCGCCGCGCGCTCGAGCCGCTCCTTGACTTCGTCGCCGCTCGCTTCCTTCGCGGCCTTCTCGGCTCGCTTGAGCTCGGGGTCGAGTGAGGTCAGTTGCTCCGTCAACGAGCGCAGCTCTCGCTTCTGCTCCGGCGTGCCGATCGTCACGAACGGGGGTTGGAGGCCGTTCCGCGGCGCGCCGTTCGTCTCCGGCGCCGCGTCGATGTTGTTGAAGAACGCAAAGAGCGAATAGAAATCTCGCTGAGTGAGCGGATCGAACTTGTGGTCGTGGCACGAAGCGCAGTGCACGGTCATTCCGAGAAACGCCGTTCCGACCGCCGTGACTCGGTCGACGACGTTCTTGAAGAAGCTCTCTTCGGGGAGCGCCGTTCCCCGGTCGATGATGAGGTGGAGTCGATTGAATCCGGAGGCGACGAGCTGGTCGTCGGTCGGATCGGAGAAGAGATCGCCGGCGAGCTGGTAGCGGACGAAGTCGTCGTAGCCGAGTCCGTCGTTGAACGCGCGGATCACCCAATCGCGATAGGCGTGAAGATTGCGATAGAAATCTTTGTGCATCCCGTTCGTGTCGGCGAAGCGAACGAGGTCGAGCCAGTAGCGCGTCATGTGCTCGCCGTACTGCTCACGCGCCAGCAGACGATCGACGAGGGATTCGTAGGCGTTCGGGCGATCGTCGGCGAGAAACGCTCGCACCTCTTCGCGGGTCGGCGGTAAGCCGGTGAGGTCGAAGGTCACTCGGCGGATGAGGGTACGCTTGTCCGCCTCTGGGGAGGGCTTTCGCCCCTCGGCTTCCAGCCGCCGCAGGACGAAAAGGTCGATCGCGCGATCGCTCCACGCGCGATCGGTCACGTCGGGGAGGGGCGGCATCCGTGGAGTGATGAACGACCAGTAGTCCTCGTAGACCGCACCCGCTTCGATCCACCGCCGGATGACACCCAGCTCGTCCTCGGTGAACGGTTTCTTGTGGGCGCTCTCCGGCGGCATCCGATCGTCCGGATCGGACGTCGTGATCCGTCGCCAGACCTCACTCTTCTCAGCGGACCCCGGAACGATCGCCGACACGCCGCCGCGCGATCGGTACGCGCCGTCGTCTCCCGTCGCGCGGTCGAGCCGGAGCTTCGCATTGCGGCCGTGAGTGTCGGGGCCGTGGCACGAAAAACACCGATTCGCGAGCAGAGGCCGAATGTCACGGTTGAACGAGGCTTCGCGCGGGGAAGCGTCCGCCCCGCCGCCGACGGCGAGCGCTACGAACCAAGCGAGAACCAGCGATGGCCAGGGAAGTCTTCGTCGCGAATTCATCGGGCAGTCCAGAGGGTCCGTCTCCGGTGGGTACGAGCGTCACACTGAGTCTCCCACCCCCCGGAGTTTCCATCCTCTTCGAAGGGCGAAGCGAAGTCTACGGGCTGGGCAGAGGATCCGGGCGCGCGCATTTCCCCGCCGCGAACCGGCGGAAGTCGAGACGATTCGGAGGATGTTTGAGCGGACGAACCACGGACCGGCTCGAGGCCCGGCACGATCTTCTAATTTACTAGAAGATTCTAGTGGACCCGGCGCTCGATCTCGACCACCTTCTATGAAACTCGAAGATCAGTGGAAAGCGAGGTGCGAACCGATGGCCCGACCCGCAGCCGCCCACCCGACCGAGCTCGAGCTGCAGATCCTCAAGATTCTGTGGCACGAGTCCCCCCAGCGCGTGCGCGACATCCGCCTCGCGCTCGCCAACGAAGGGCGGGACGTCGCGCACACCTCGGTCATCACGACTCTCAATTCGATGTTCGAAAAGCGTCTCCTCAAGCGGCAGAAGGATGCCAATGCGTTTCTCTTCGCGCCGCGGGTGAGTCGCGAACAGACTTCACGGCGGATGCTCGGCGACGTCGTCGGGCGGGTGTTCGACGGCTCAGCGAAGCAGGTCATGCTCAGCCTGTTCGATTGCGCGGACATCGACGCGGACGAGCTAAAGGAGCTGCGGCGGCTGATCAACTCCCGCATTCGGGAATCGTCCTGACGGAAACGGAAAGGAGGCCCCACGGTGAACGTCTTCGAAGCCCTGAACTCATTTGTTCCGCTCGATAGCGAACTGTGTGTCCGCTGGACGCAGACGCTCCTCCATTCGGTGTGGCAGGGGATCGCCGCCGCCCTGGTAGTATTCTCCGTGAGCCGCCTCGGGAGGGCTTCCGCGCAGACTCGGTATTCGGTGAACGTCGTCGCGATTCTTCTGCTCGCGATCGCGTTGCCGGTGACGTTCGTCTCGGTGCCGGCTCGAGTCGCAGACGCTCCGGACGGGGCGGCGGCGCGAGGCGCGAACGCGTCAGTGACGCCAGAAGCGGCGACGCCCACCGAAGCCGCGACTCGAGACGTCACCGCATCGGCCGACGAACCGGCTCTCGCCCCGCTCCCTGTTCCCGCAGCTCCGCGGCACCGCTCTCTCGAGCTCGCTGACATCGCGCCGCTCGCCACCGTCCTCTACGCCTTGGGAGTTTTCTTCATGCTCGCCCGACTCGCGCGGGCGGTGTGGAGCAGCCGCGGTTTGCGGCACCGCGCCACGCCCATTACCGACGGCGAGGCGCTCGCGATCCTGCGCCGGCAAGCTCGACGCGCAGGCCTCCGGGCGACGCCGGCGTTCGCGACCTGCCGGCGGATCACCGTTCCAGTCGTGGTCGGCGTCGTTCGACCAAGCATCCTCCTCCCGCTTTCGCTCGCGTCGGGACTCGCTCCGGCCCATCTCGAAGCAATCCTCGCGCACGAGCTCGCTCACGTGCGCCGTCACGACGTCCTCGTTCATCTGTTCCTGCGCTTGATCGAGGCGCTCCTGTTCTTCCATCCCGCCGTCTGGTACGTGAGCCGCCGAATTCGGATCGAGCGAGAACGAGTGTGCGACGATCTCGCTATCGCCTCGGGCTGCGAGCGTTCGAACTACGTCGATGCGCTTCTGGGAATCGCCGAACGCACTCGACCGGCGTGGCCGAGCGAGGCGATCGCGCTCGCTGCCTCCGGAGCTCGCCCTTCGGAGTTCAAGCGCCGGATCCTGCGGCTGCTCGGAGAGCGCGAGGTCGACGAGCGCTTCACTCGCGCCGCGCTCTGCGTGCACCTCGCTCTCGTCGCGTCGCTCCTCGCCGTTCCCGTCGTCGCGCGAGGTCTCGAGAGCGAACGACCGCCGACCGACGTGGTGAGAACCGACGATCGAGATGAGCCTCTCGCGAGCCGGCCGAAGGAGGATCCCGAAGCTCCGCGCCCCGTCGAGGAACATCCCGAGACGCCGACACCGTCGACCGCGCCGGCGAGCTCGGGAGTGGTCGTCTGGCGGATCGACTGCACGAGCCCCGCGCGGACGAGCGCCGACGCGAGAAAGTTCGGCGACAAAAGGTTTCGTTCGATCCTGCAGGTCGCAAAGTCGTTCGACATCCCGCCGACGGACATTCTCATCAGCGACCCCACCATGACGAGTCGGCGAGATCGCAACGACGACGAGAGGATCCTTGGACACGAACAGCGGCAGACTCTCTGGATCCTCCAGCAAGACACAACTCAGTTCGATGTGCTCTTCGCGAAGATCGCGCAGTTCGCATCGGAGCATGTACGGCTCCAGGTCGAGTTCGTGATGAAAGAAGCGTGGACTCTTTCTCCCGTTTCCGACCCCGACGCAGTCTACTGGTCGACGACGCTCCGCGGTTCCGCGGACAAACTCTTCCGTGCGAAGGAGTGGTACGAGAAGAGCGAGCGAAGCCTCCGTGAGATTCTCGATTCCTTTGCGATCGGAAAAACCGAGCTCGCGATCGGTCCCCCGCGCGTGAAGACCCACCTCAGTAAGACGGAACCCACCCGACCGAGCGGGTACTCGTTCACGCGCGATTTAGAGTTCGTGCTCCGCGACTCCTCGCGCTTCGAAGCGCTGTTCGAGGCCCTCTCGAAGAAGTTGGGGGACGACACCCGACTCGAATACCGCGTCGGAGCACGCGTCGAGACGCACTCGTCGCGCCGATTCATCGCTCGACTGCGCGAGCTCCAACGCGATCAGTCGCCGACGCTCACGTCCCCGGCGACGGTGAAGCGGATCGAGGCCTACGAGTGGGCCTTTCGTCTCCAGACGCTCATCGGCGGATCGGTGGGGAGAATGAGAACGCTCGAATCGGTCGAGCGGGCCGAGTCTCGCTCGGACGATTCGGCCGACTCGGATTCGAAACTTCGCTTCTGAGCCGGTGCGCACGGAACTACCCTGGGGGCATGCAGCAGAACGAGCCCCGAGACCGACCGCTTCTCGTTCGATCCGCCGAGCGGGCCGACATCGCCGCCCTCACTCGGATCTTGAATCACTACATTCGAGAGACGCACATCACGTTCAACACAGAGGTGGTCTCCGAGGATGCTCGTATTGCGTGGCTCGAATCGTTCTCTCCGAGCGGCCCGCATCGTCTGCTCGTCGCCGCGATCGACGAGCGCGTCGTCGGCTGGGCCTCGAGCCACTCGCTCCGGTCGCAGGCCGCGTACCATCGCTCGGTCGAGACATCGATCTATCTCGACGCCGACAACTGCGGCCGGGGCGTCGGCCGCGCGCTCTATTCGCGCCTCCTCGATGAGCTTCGCCGCGAGAGCTCGGTGCATCGCGCGTTCGCCGGCATCGCGCTCCCGAATCCGGCATCGATCGCGCTTCACGAGCGACTAGGCTTCGAGGTCGTCGGGACGTTTCGCGAGGTCGGCCACAAATTCGGCCGGTACTGGGACGTGCGCTGGTACGAGAAAGATCTTTCGGGGAATTGACGCCGTTCTCGTTCCCCTACCCGTCCCCGATCAGTCCGCCGCGTCCGAATCGATCTCGGCGATCAACCCGTCGACCTCACTTCGCGATCCGCGCGACTCCGCGAAATCGAGCAGCGCTTGATCGTGAGCCAACTGCTTCGGCCTGAGCTCGGGCGTGATCGCGGCGCCGAGTCGACGTCTCGCGGTCGACGTCGCAACAGAAGAGCGACTGTCGCTTCGCGAACCGCGCCGGCGAACCACGTTCGCGAGACGGACCCGCGGTCACGTCATTACTCGAAAGCCTTCGCTGTCCCGATCACCACACCGCGCTCGGATGGTTGATCTATTGAGCGAAATATGTCGCGTTTTTAGGTCATATTCGAGTCGGCGCGGGAAAAATCTCCCGATCGTCTGTGAGTTTTAACGCACCGCTCTTACCAGCTTCGCAACCGCGCGGCGAAGCGTTGGTATCGATGTCGATCGATGCTACTCTCACGCGTCGAAGCGAGAACCTCGGAAGCGCGACACGTACTTCAGAGCGACGTCGACTCGCTCACGCGAATGGAACGAAATCGCTTCCGTTCGAATCCCGCGATCGCCAAGCGAAGACGGCGGTGCTCGTAGCCGACGACGTCGACGAGACGAGCGACTCGGCCGATCGGCGCGCCAAGCGGCGATCGAAGGAACGTCGACACGCGGCGCGGCTTTCGACGGTTCCGTTCCGCACTGACTCGCGGCCTTTCGTTGTGTCGGCTCCTCGAGGAGGAGCGCGGATGGTGCGGCGAGTCGATCCCGATTGGAGAAAGCAAGAGACCATTGAACACCCGCCGACTCCCTCTCCATCGTCGTTGCCTCACCGGCGCGACGGCGCTTCTTTTCGTTTCTAGCGCAGCTCTCTTCGCCGGTGACGTCGACGCTCCTCAAAAACCGCTCGGTTCCTCCGGCCCGCCGTCGATCGATACGGTCGCCGCCGCGCCCGCCGCGCCGTCTCCGGCGATCGACGGGGCGAGCGCACCGCCGGGAGAACCGCATCTCGGGCTGCTCGACTCGCTCTGGGAGGCACTTTCGGAAGGGGACGTTCTTCTCAATCTCCGCGCCCGCGCCGAGATCGTCGAGCAGGACGGAACGGACACCGCGCAAGCGTACACGGAGCGCCTGCGTCTCGGATACGAGACCGGCTCGTTTCACGGATTCTCGCTCCTCGCCGAGTTCGAGGACATTCGCTCGGCCGACGAGAGCCTCTACAACGCCGCCGGACTAAACGGTGAGCCGAACAAAGCGATGGTTTTCGATCCCGAAGACACAGAGCTCAATCAGTTCCTCGCTCGCTACAAGAGTGAGTACGTCAACGTCGTCGCCGGACGTCAGCGGCTCCTGCTCGACGACCATCGCTTCGTCGGCAACGTCGGCTGGCGACAAAACGAACAGACCTTCGATGCCTATACGGTGTCGTCCACCCGGATTCCCGATACGTCGCTTCTCTACAGCTACGTCGACGACGTCAACCGCATCTTCGGCCCCGACTCGGGTCGCGACTTTGAGTCCGACTCGCACCTCCTCAACGCGTCCTACTCGGGGCTTCCCGTTGGGAAGCTCACGGCGTATTCCTACTTTCTCGATTTCCCGAACGCCGACGCCAACTCGTCCAACTCCTTCGGCGCTCGTCTGACCGGCTCACAAGAGGTCGCCTCCGATTTCGATCTGCGTTACGCCGCCGCGTACGCGTACCAGGTCGACGCGGCGAACAATCCGAACGACTACGAAGCTCACTACTACTCGGCCGAAGGAGTCATCGCGAAGAAGGGACTCGGAAGACTCGGCGTCGGCTACGAGGTTCTCGGGAGCGACCACGGGAACTTCGCGTTCCGCACGCCTCTCGCCACGCTCCACAAGTTCAGCGGCTGGACGGATCTCTTTCTCGTGACACCGCCGGACGGACTCGAGGACGTCTACATCCTCGCCGGTGTCGATCTACCGTTCGGAATCCAATCGCTCGCGGTCTACCACTTCTTCTTCTCCGAGGATCGCAGCCGCGATCTCGGCGGCGAGATCGATGCCGTCATGAGCAAGACCTTTGCGGATCGCGTCACCGTCCTCGGGAAGCTCGCGATCTTTCACAGCGAATCCGAGCTGCCCAAGACGCAGAAGTTTTGGGTCCAGGTCGAGCTCAAGATCTGACCGGCTCGAGAACGGATGGGGCCCGGCCGACTCCAACGTCGGCTTGCGCTCTCCCCGCGTTCTCCCTACGATCCCCGTGTCGACAAATTCGTGAGATTCGTAGCATCTGCGTGGACTTCGAGACTTCGGCTGCGAATCGTCCGACACGCACGGAGATTCGTGGATGGCCGAAACGCCGAGTGACGACGACGCGCTTCAACCGCTTCGGGACGCCCTCGCGGCCACGCCCCGCAACGTACCGCTCAGGAAGCACGTCGCGCAGCTCCTAGTCCAGCGAGGTCGCCTCGACGAGGCGGAAGCTGAGTACCGCCGCGCGCTCGGGGATGCGCCGGACGACGAAGATCTCAAGCTGTGTCTCGTCGACGTCTTCCGGCGCCAGCAAAAGCTCGGCGAGGCGACGGTTCTCATCGAAACGATCGTCGACGGTCCGGCGCCGTCGCCGAAAGCACTGATCGTGCACGCTCGGATTCTCGCTGAGACGGGCGAAGGGGATCGCGCGGCCCGTCAGTACCGGCGAGCGGTCGAGGAGAACCCCGAGCTGGCGGACCCTGCCCTCGCGCTCGAGCTCGGTGTTTACGCGGAAGACGACCCCGAGTGCGTCGTCGACACGCGGCTGCGCGCGGCGGTGGACGGTGGCGCGGCCCCGCTCTCGGATTCGGGGTTCGAGATCGAGACGTCCGAGCTGACGTTCAAAGACGTCGGGGGAATGGACGACCTCAAGGAGGAGATCTCGATGAAGATCATCCTCCCGCTCACGCAGCCGGAACTCTTCGAAGCGTACGGAAAGAAAACCGGCGGCGGTATCCTTCTCTACGGCCCGCCCGGATGCGGGAAAACGCATCTCGCGCGAGCGACCGCCGGCGAGGTCAAAGCGTCGTTCATCTCGGTCGGGATTCACGACGTCCTCGATATGTGGATCGGGGAGAGCGAACGGAAACTGCACGAGCTGTTCGAGCAGGCCCGCCGCCATACCCCGTGCGTACTTTTCTTCGACGAAGTCGACGCGCTCGCGGCCGCGCGCTCCGACATGCGCGGATCGGCCGGTCGGCAGCTGATCAATCAGTTCCTCTCTGAGCTCGACGGGTTCAAAACGGCAAACGACGGCCTGCTCATCCTCGGTGCGACCAACGCACCCTGGCATCTCGATGCGGCGTTTCGGCGCCCAGGACGATTTGACCGTGTTCTCTTCGTACCGCCGCCCGACCGCGACGCCCGCGCCGCGATCGCGCAAATTCTCCTCGAGGGGAAGCCGCAGGAGGGCGTCGATGCGGACACTCTCGCGAAGAAGACCGAGGGCTTCTCGGGGGCCGATCTCAAGGCGGTCGTCGAGGCGACGGTCGAAGCGAAGCTGCGCGAAGCGATCAAGTCGAAGAAGGCCTCGCCGATCCGCACCAAGGACCTCGTAGCGGCGCTGAAATCTGTGAAGCCGACTACGCGCGAATGGTTTGCGACGGCGAAGAACTACGCGCTCTACTCGAACACCGGCGGCGCGTACGACGACATCCTCGCGTACTTGAAGCTGAAGTAGTCGATGAACCGAAACATCGAACGCGCGCAGCTCCTGCTTGAGCGTGGTCGTCCCGAGCTCGCCGAGAAGGAGGCCCGTACGGCTCTCATCGAAGATCCCGAGAGTCCGTACGCGCTCGCGATGCTCAGCCTCGCCCTCCTCGGGCAGGAGAAAAACGATGAGGCATACCGCACCGCGAAAACGGCGGTGAGCTCGGCTCCCGATTGGGACTACGGGCTCTTCGTCTTGTCGTCCGCCCTCCTCGGACTCGAGAGGCACGACGAGGCGCTCGACGCGATCGACCGGGCGCTCGAAATCGACCCCGAAGATGCCGACTTCTGGGCTCGGCGAGCGCATATTCTCATCCATCAGGAAAAGCTAGACGAGGCCCTCCTCGCAGCGAACAACGGCCTCGAGGTGGATCCGGAGGACGTGGATTGCGCGAACCTTCGCAGCCTGTGCCTTCAATCGCTCGGTCGAGTCCAAGAAGCGGGTGAAGCGGCGAAGCAAGCGCTGCGCTCCGATCCGGGCAGTGCGTTCGCGCACGCCAACAGCGGCTGGGCGTGTCTCCGGCGCGGCGATCACCGCCAGGCGGAGAAGCACTTTCGTGAGGCGCTTCGCCTCGAACCGGACTTCGAGTGGGCGCGCGAAGGGGTGATCACTTCGCTGAAGGCGCGAAGTCCGATCTACCGCGGGATGCTCAAGTACTTCTTCTGGATGTCGAATCTCGGAACGGCGATGCAGTGGGTCGTCGTCATCGGAATCATCGTTGGGCGACGAGTTCTGCGCTCGATCTCCGAGAACCTCTCCGGTGTCCCTCAGTTCATAGTGATGGCGCTAGGGGTCGTCCTCGTCGCTTTCGTACTTCTCACGTGGATCGCCGATCCGCTCGCGAATTTCTTCCTGCTCGTCCATCCATTCGGTCGACTCGCGCTCCGCCGCCGCGAGCGAGCGGTGGCCTTGGTCGTCGGTGCGCTCCTACTGTCCGCGATCGGTCTCCTCTTCGGCTCGGCGGCGACGCTGGATCTGACGTGGGCATACGTTGCAGCGGGAGTCGCAGCCTACACGATTCCCGTCAGCTCGGGCTTCTCCGGCTCCTCGCGCACTCTCGCCATCGGCGCAGTGGCGATCGGAATCGTCGGTGTCGCCGCACTCGGTGCGTTCGTGGTCGGAAGTGAGCTCGCCGGACCGCTCACTTTGGTTTACATCTTGGCGGTACTCGCATTCACCTGGCTCGGCGGGGTCCCCGGGAGAGGGTAGACCGATCTCGCGAGAGCACGATTGACCCAGCCGCGAACCCATCACCAACCGAGACACAGTTCTATGAACCGCTTCACGCTGACGATCACCGTTCTCGCTCATCTCGGGCTTCACACGATATGTCTCGCCGCGGAGAACTGGCCGCGCTTTCGTGGTCCCACGGGACAGGGCGAGACATCCTCGACCGATCTCCCCACGAAATGGTCTGCGACAGAGAACATCGCGTGGAAGACGCCGATACCGGGCGACGGCTGGTCGTCGCCGATCGTCTACGGCGACCGGATCTTCCTCACGTCGACGACGGACGACGGCGAGTCCTGCCGCGTGATTTGCATCGATCGAGCCGGCGGCGCGATCGTGTGGAACCGCGAGGTCTTTCGGCAGTCGCCCAAGAAGAAAGAGCGCGAGAATTCGTACGCGACGCCCACCCCGGTGACCGACGGAGAGCGAGTGTTCGCGGTGTTCGGAGACGGAAGCTTCGCGGCAGTGGACTACGAGGGGAAGACCGCATGGACCAATCGCGAAGCGAAGTTCTACAGCCAGCACGGCCTCGGAGCGTCTCCGATTCTCTATCGCGATCTCCTCATCATGACGTTCGACGGGAGCCAAGAAACAGGCGAACTCCGAATCGGTTGGCAGCTCCCGTGGGACAAGTCCTACGTGATCGCGCTCGACAAGCGGACGGGCAAGGAGCGGTGGAAGACGCCGCGCGGGACGTCGCGGATCGCGCATCTGACTCCGGCCGTGCTGCGCGAGGAAGGACGCCCCGACCTTATCCTCAGCGCCGCGGGAGACGTCGTGCAGACGTTCGATCCGCGAAACGGCGCCATCGTGTGGACAGTTGACAGCAAGGGCGAAGGTGTCGTTCCGTCGCCGGTGATCGGCGACGGCCTCGTGTTCACGATCAGCGGATTCATGAAACACCGCATTCGAACGATCCGGACGGGCGGGAAGGGGAACGTCACCGCGACGCACATCGAATGGGACGACAATCAAGCGGTGTCGCGAATTCCATCGATGATCTACAAGAAGCCGTATCTTTTCTCGATCACCGATCGGGGCGGGATTGCCGTGTGCCGGGAGGCTAAGACCGGCACCATCGTCTGGCGCGAGCGCATCGGCGGCGACTACTATCCCTCGCCGATTCTCTCGAGTGACAAGATCTACTTTCTCTCGCGGACGGGGGAGACCGTCATCGTTCGCGCCGGGCCGAAGTTCGAGATCCTCGCTCGGAACTCGATCGACGAACCGTGCCAGGCGTCACCCGCGGTGTACGGCCGGCAGATCTTTGTCCGCTCGGAAAAGAACCTGTTCTGTATCGGTGAGTCCGACTGATCCTCGGCCCGCGATCGGTCGAGTCTTTTCTTTCTCACGGCGAGTGAGTTCAATGGCTCGATCTTTGTCCGGACCGAGTGAGCCCGTAGATCGGCCCGGATGCTTCCGCTGCATCACCGCGTAAGCGCGCTGGGTCCGAACCGCGCCCATCCGTTCGCTCGGATGGCGAAGCGAGGCGTACCCGCGTTCGCTAGGCGTATGTCGTAGTGAACCATCCGGACTCGCCCTTCGAGCGTGAGAGACGCGTGTTCCGCTGCACGCAACGGCTCGATGGGAGAGATCGCGCGGGGTCTCTCCTTTTCGAGATAGGAGCACGCCCGATGAGAATCTCCCGCTCGCGACTCGCCGGAACCGCTGCCGCGCTCGTCGCCTTCTTCGCGTTCGCGTCTCCCGCATACGCGGCGGACGGCGAAATCAACGCCGGGGACACCGCGTGGATCATCGTCGCGACGACGCTGGTCCTTTTCATGAACATCCCGGCGCTCGCATTTTTCTACGGCGGGCTCGTTCGCACGAAGAACGTCCTCTCCGTCTTGATGCAGTGTCTCGCTCTCACTGCCGTGATCAGCATCGTGTGGCTCGTGTGCGGCTACTCGCTTTCGTTTGACTCGACGGGAATGGTCGAGGGCGAGACGGGGCTCCATTCGTTCATCGGTGGCTTCGGGAAGGCATTTCTCAACGAGGTTACCGCCGATTCCGTGACCGGGACGATCCCGGAAGTCCTGTACTTCGCGTTTCAGATGACCTTCGCCGTCATCACGCCCGGACTGATCGTCGGAGCGTTTGCCGAGCGGATGAAATTCTCCGCGATGCTCATCTTTTCCGTGCTGTGGGTTCTGCTCGTCTACAGTCCGATTTGCCACATGACCTGGGGAGGCGCAGGCGCTTTCTTCGCGGACATGGGCGTCTTCGATCACGCGGGCGGCATCGTGGTTCACATCACGGCGGGAGTCGCGGCGCTCGTCGCGTGCGTAATGATCGGGAAGCGTCGCGGCTATCCGAACGAACCGATGCCGCCGCACAACCTCACGATGACGTTCGCCGGCACCGCGATGCTCTGGGTCGGCTGGTTCGGCTTCAACGCCGGAAGCGGGCTCAAGGCCGACGGCGGCGCGGCGATGACACTCGTCGTCACCCACATCTCGGCGGCGACGGCGACGATGGTCTGGATCGTCATCGAGTGGATCAAGAACGGCAACCCGAGCCTCCTCGGCGCCGCGACCGGCGCGATCGCGGGACTCGCGGCCGTGACGCCGGCGTCCGGATTCATCGGCCCGGTCGGCGGACTCGTCATCGGGCTCGTCTCCGGAGTCCTCTGCTACTTCTTCGCGACGACGATCAAGATGCGACTCGGCTACGACGACTCGCTCGACGTCTTCGGCGTCCACGGCATCGGCGGAATCGTCGGCACCCTGCTCGTCGCGATCTTCGCCGCGCCCTATTTCGGAGGAAACCAAACCGATCTCGCGATGGGATCTCAGTTCGGCGTCCAGCTCCTCGCGGTCGTCGTGACGATCGTCTACACGGTGATCGTGACGGCCGCAATCCTCGTCGCCGTGAGGTCCACGGTCGGACTCCGCGTGAACGATGACGCCGAGAGTCGCGGACTCGATACGAGCCTCCACGAGGAGTCGGGGTACAACTTGTAAACCGCGACGGCGGAAGAGAAACCGGCGACCGAATCCGCGGTCACGGTCCACGAAAGCCGCAGCATCGACCCGAACACGGCCCCACGAGCTCTTCGTCGGATCTTTTTTTCGCTCTTTCGCCCAGTCCGGGCGACAAGAAGATGAACGACGAGAGTTCGAGGCCTACGGTCGATGAGCATCCACGCCGAAGAGAGAGTTCTCTGGAAGCGCTGGCGGGACGAGAAAGATCCCGACGCGTTCACGGAGATCATCTCGCGCCATTCGGGGCTCGTTCACTCGGCCTGCCGGCGAGTGCTCGGAAGCGCGGCGGACGCGGACGACGTGACGCAGGAGTGTTTCGTCGAGCTTCTCGACGAGCGCCGGGACGTGCGTTCCGTTCCGGCGTGGCTGCACACGATTGCCGTACGCCGATCGATCGATCGCCTCCGACGCCGGCGACGCGAGGAGCAAAAGAAGCGGGAGCTCTCCGCGGGCGGCGCAACGGAGACGTCCGACCTCGATGAGGCACTCGGCCATCTCGACGCGGTGGTCGAGAGTCTTCCCTCGTCGCTCCGCGTTCCCGTCGTACTCCGCTTCTTCGAAGGGCGAACCCACGCCGCGATCGGGAAGGAGCTCGGCATCGCTCCGTCCGCCGTGCGCTATCGCCTCGAGAAGGCACTCGCCCGAATGCGGAGCGAGTTTAAGCGGCGAGGCTTGATCGCCGGAGCGGCGTTCGTCTCGTCCGTTCTCGGTTCGAATCTGGTCGAGGCGGCGCCACCGGCGCTCGCGAAGGCGCTCGGGAAGCTCGCCCTCGTCCGCAGCCTTCGCGCGAGACCGTCGATCGAACCGGACGCGGGGAGGATTCCTTCCGGACTCGAGCTCGGTGTGAGGTGGTTCGTCATGAGCCTGAAGCTGAAGTGGGTCGTTGGTGGTCTGGCGCTGGTTTTGGCTCTTCTCCTCTTCTACTTTCGGCCGTCCCCGACTCCGGACGGCGGGGCGGCGAGCGATCTCGCCACCGCGGACGACACTAGGAGCACGATCGTAGACTTCGCTGCAAGCGTGCGCTGGAACGACACGGGCGAGCCCGTCGTCGGCGCGCGTCTCGAGTGGACGGCCGAAGGGATCGAATCCGCAAGTGCGACGACCGATGCGTCGGGACGCGGAGCGGTACGGGTGGAATCGATCTCTGGGGCCGTTCGAGTGTCCGCCGATCATCCCGGCGCACTCACACCGGTGACCATCGAGCTTGCCGCGGGCGGTGAACTTGCAGCAGAGATCGACCTCGAGCCGCGCGTGTTCGGCGCGACGGTCGTCGACGCGCTCAGCGGTGATCCGATCGAGTCGGCGCTCGTCGCCGCGGGTGAAACCTCCGGCGCGACAGACGCGCGCGGGGCGGTCTCGCTCCGGCTCGTCGACGCGGCCGTTCGCGTCGTCACCGTTACCGCACGGGGCTACGTCGCCGGGCGACTCGAGCTCGCGCCCGAAGACTCTCGAGAGTCACTTGGGGAAATCCCGCTCGACCCTGCGCTCACGGTTCGGTGCGTCGACGAGACGGGTGCACCCGTGGCCGACGCGGAGGTCTTCGTCGCGAGCGTTCTCCACCCGATCGCCGGCAAACCGATCGACCCCAGCGAAGAGACCGTTCAAGAACACGGTCCCGTGCAATCGGGCGTCGATGGATCGGCTTCGTTCGAGACGATCTCCGTCCTTCCTCGCGGAGAAAGCGAATCTCGTGTGGTCTTCGCGCGGATTCCCCAAGTTCGATCCGGGTTCGCGCAGCTCTTCACCCGGGAGGATGATCCGCGGGTGGAACCGATCGAAGTCGTGCTGCAGCCGATCATGAAGGTCGCCGGCACGGTTCTCGTACCCGACGGGTTTTCACCGACGAAAGCCAGAGTGCGACTCCTCTACACGGGCTCGCCGCCATTTTCGCGGCTCTCGGATCGGCGGACGCTCTTCTCCGATCACTTCGATGCCGCACCAAACGAGTCGGGCGAGTTCGAGCTCCCCGGAGCGCCGTGGGGCGCGACCGTCGCGGTTGGCGCCGAAGCGCCGGGGCTCGGCCAAGCCCAGTTCGCGAGCGCCGAACCCGAAGCGCTGCGCGCGATCGTTCTCGAAATGCGCGCGGAAGGTGTGATCGAGGGGACTCTCGCGTTCGCCGAAAGCGGCGAGCCGGCCGCTGGCGTCGTGCTCGTCGCCCATCCGCACGAAGACGTTCCGGCCGACGAAAACTTCGAGGCCGTCGTCGGTGAAGATGGCGCGTTCCGGTTCGACGGACTCGGCGTGAACGCGTATACGATCAACCTTCACCGCTCGCTTCACGGCGGTGAGTACACGATGGCCGTCTCAAAGCTGATTCGAATCGATTCAGGAGAAACCGTGCGCGGAGTCGATCTCGAGCTCGAGCGGGGCGCGCTCGTTTCCGGCCGGATCGTCGACGAGAGTACGGGAAGGACCGTCGCCTCGGCGATGGTCGGTGCGGTCAGCGGCGCGGGACCGCACACACAGGCCATCGGATACGCACCGGCGACGAAGTCCGACGGACGCTGGGAGCTTCGCCTGCCCACCGGCAGAACGAAGGTCTACCTCGCCATGATCCCCCGCGGATTCGCGCGCGACCGAAACTTGAGCCAGCGGTGGATCGACATCGCACCCGGCGAGGAGTCCAAGGAAGGAATCGATTTCTTATTGCGGCCGGGCGCGCAGCGCATCCCCGGTTTGCCCGAACCCGGCGAAACCTACGCGAACGTCCACGGTCGCGTCGTCGACACCGACGGAGCTCCGCTCGCCGGCATCGAAGTGGCTGCTCATCGGCAGTACCACGTGGAAGAGGACGCGAAGAAGCGGAAGTTCTTCGTCAACCCGACGGCGCGCACGCGGACGAGCGCCGAAGGTGTCTACACGGTGCAAGTGATCGCCGAGAAGCCGTACAAGATCCGAGCGTCGGGAACGAAGTGGAGCTCGACCTGGAGTCCACAGCTGAGCGTCGAGACGAACGACACGACTGCGATCGACGACCTCGTGCTTCGCGCGGGAACGAGCACGATCACCGGAA
This sequence comes from Planctomycetota bacterium, assembly GCA_965223845.1. Lineage (GTDB taxonomy): Bacteria > Planctomycetota > UBA8108 > UBA8108 > SXIK01 > CBDCXR01. The sequence goes on from CBDCXR010000004.1 coordinate 4,610,940, forward strand.
TCGTCGTCGACTCGAAAGGACAGCCGCTCGAAGGTGCCCGATTGATCGTCTCGTCGGAGAGCAAAGCCCGGCGACTCGACGCGTTTCCCACGACGGACGCGACGGGGTCGTTTCGCATCGAATATCTCATCGCAGGCGAACCCGTCGAAGTCACCGCGACGCGAGCCGGTTACCATGCAACTCGACGCCGAGTCGCGCCGGGTGCGACCGACATTCGTCTCGAGCTCGACTCGGAATCCGCAAGGTCGGCCGGCGGAGACGATCACCGCCCCGCGATCGTGAGCGCCGCGGATGCCATCGGGAGCGCCGCGCCCGAGTGGAGCGTCGCGGAGTGGATTCGCGCCCCGCGCGCTTCCACGTCCGTGCCACGTGCCGGCAGCGTGCCGACCGTGATCCTGTTTCCCCGGCTGATGGCCGATGCCGAGGGAATCGCCAGCGAGCTGCAAGAGTTCGAGACCATCTGCCGGGAAGCGAGGACGAATCCGGTCGCGCTCCTTCCGCGCCGCTACGACGCCAGCTACGTAGAGTGGGCACTCGAGGGGCGGCGCCTCTCCCTCGCGGTCGGCATCGATCGCAGCGTCCCGGGCGTTCACATGGGGGAGACCGCGCTCGCTTTCGGGCGCGCGGGCAACATCACGATCGTGATCCTATCGCCCGAAGGCATCGTGAGCGCGGTTACGTCGTCCCTAAGCGATCTCCGCGAAAAGCTCGCTGCGACGGAAACGAGCTCGGGCGAGTGAGCGGGCCAACCGTCGGACCCGATTCAGTGTTGGAAGACGGCCCCGAGCAGGGCAAGATCCGATCCCATGGACCTCGCCCAGATCTTCGGCCCGATCGACATCTACCTCTTCGACCAGATCCTGCGCGGACGGATCCGCCCAGGAATGCGGATCTTCGACGCCGGCTGTGGCGGCGGCCGCAATCTCGTCTACTTCCTTCGCGAAGCGTACGAGGTCTTCGCCGCCGACCAGGATGAGTCTGCCATCGCGAGCGTCCGCGAGCTGGCGCGCCGACTCGCGCCGCGTCTCCCTGCCGAGAACTTTCGGCCCGAGAAGCTCAGCGCGGTTACGTTTCCCGAAGGCTTCGCCGATGTCGTGCTCAGCAATGCGGTGCTTCACTTCGCCCGCGACGACGACGACTTCGCGGCGATCCTCCGCGAATCCTGGCGCACGCTTCGCCCGGGAGGACTCTTTTTCTGCCGACTCGCCTCGACGATCGGCATGGAATCCCGAATGCAGCGAATCGCAGGGCGACGATTTCGCCTGCCCGATGGTTCGGATCGCTACCTCGTCGACGAGTCGATTCTTCTCGACTGGACGGAGAAGCTCGGCGGCGAGCTCGTCGATCCGCTCAAGACGACGGTCGTGCAGAATCAGCGTTGTATGACGACTTGGGTTGTGCGGAAAGGCTCGCCCTAAACGAGGCGCGCGAAGAACGGTCGCAGTTCGCACCGCCGGGAAACACTCTCGAGTACAATGTGACTCTCTCGAGAAGTCTTCCCATAGGAGCTGCTGGAGTAGACGCGCCGTTCTTACGATCGCGCGATTTGGAAAGACTCGATGAAAACTGAAGGCCGCGCCACGAAGCGCAGACGCAGGATCGTCACCATCGTGCTGGGCGCCGCCGGTATCGGTGTCCTGCTGCTCTCGCTGGTTTTCTCGAAGGAATTCTTCGTCGTCTACTACGTTGACCGAATGGAATCCGACGCTGGTTTTCTGAATGAACTCACGGGGGATCTCGAAGACAGCACCAAGCACGAGGCGTTCCAGCGGTTCGTGAAAAGGCCAGAGGCGGTCCCCTTACTTATCGATGCCCTCCTTGCGCAGCCGTGGGACCCCTTCGAGAACGAGGAAGCACCGCCTATCGCGAACGCTCTCGTAGTTCTGGGGCCGAGCGCTGTTTCAGAACTCCAGGCATTCCTCGAAACTTGTGACCTCACGACGTATCAGGGCGAAGACAAAATCCTCAAGGTGTTGGAACTCATAGGGACGAAAGCGAAATCCACGACCCCGATCGTTTCACAGCAGCTGAAGCATGATTACTGGGAGCTTCGGGAACTAGCCGTGAGCACATTGGGCGAGTTCGGCAAGGAAAGCGAAGCCGCACGGGCAGTGCTGCGAGCGGCCGTCAAAGAAAAGACGGACGTCAGAGGCGACGCGTGGGAGGCCCTGAAGAAACTCGGAGAAAAATGGCCTGAGTAGTAACGCGAGACCTCTTCTGTAAAGAGTCTCACTGAAGAGATGAGACTCCAGACGAGTTGCAATCGCGAATTACGCGACCGATCGGCGAAACGTCAAAAGTCGGCCACCCTCTCTGGCTATCCGAAAGAGCGAGGAACCGCGCTCACCGATACTTCTCGTGCATGCGCTCGCCTCGCGCTAGCTGATCGAGCGCCTTCGCGAGTCGTCGCTTCCTTGTCTCCTCTCGCTTCGCTGAGGCGATCCACTCGCAATACTCGCGCTGCGCCGAAGGCGGAAGCGAGTCGAAAAAAGCTCGTGCCTTCGCGTTCTTCTTGAGGCCGAACGCCTCTTCGAACTCAGCCGGAACCGCGACGGGCGGTTTCACCCTCTTCTTCCCCTGAGGCTCTACTCCTTCCGCGTCCAGTCGCGCTGCCTGCCGCACGAGCGCGACGAGAGACGCCTCGGGAATCGAGTCGCCCTCGAGCAACTTCACGCCGCGCGACTTGGCGTTGTCGAGGCCGTGGTTGAACACTCCGTCCGGGTCGTCGATGAACGCGCCGCGAAAGAAGTCGACGGTGAGGTGCTTCTTGAACGCCGCGAACCCGCACACGAGCGACTCGCCGGCGAAGCAGGGACAACCCCACTTCCAGTCTTCCTCGAGATCCGGCGCCGCGCGGTGGACGATCGCCCGTAGGCGAGTGCACACCTCATCCCAGGGCGCGGGGAGCGCGGCGATGTAGGTATCGATTTTGGCGGAGGCTTCGGGGTGGCGCTGAGTCATTCGGGCTCGCCGCGGCGGCGCTTGGGTTTTTTGGGTTTCTCGGGAAGAGGTTCACACGAAGGACGCGAAGGACCGCGAAGGCAGACGAAGGGAGGAGAGAAGAGAAGAGAGATGGATGGGGAGGAGCCTGGGCGTACAAGACGAAGGGTGGAATTCCGCGACGGGATTCTCACGCCCCTGGTTCCGCGAGGTGGAGAAGACGCGTCTCACTCTAACGCCTAAGCGATCGAGATCGATCATCTGCGAGTGCACTCTCTCATTCACTCTTCTTCGTCTGCCTTCGCGGTCCTTCGCGCTCTTCGTGTGAGTTCTTATCCCCATGCGCCCCACCGCACTAGGAGTTTGCGATCTCGACGAGCACGTCCGCATGGCAATGTCCCGGCGGCGCACCGCACGGACAACCGAGGTCGAACCCGCGGAGCTCCTCGCGGACCGTGTCCGTCGAGTAATCGAGTCGACCGCTCTCGAGAGCCTCTCGGTAACGCGCGATCGATTCGGCGTTCGTCTCGCACAGAAGATCGGCGACGGCGATCCCCCACTTCTCGGAGTATTTCCGAACGAGGCGCGGAGGCTTCTCGAGGTCGACTTTGCCGACCGGGAACGGATTCCCCCACCTCGTGTTGCGCCCGACGAGTCGCTGGCGGTCCTTATCGACGCGCTGAAACCGCTTCGCGGCAAATCGCTTTGGCATCTGTTCGGCCCCCTTTGCGATGGCGCAGATGACGTCCGGCTCACCGTCCCTCGAAAGCGCGGCGGCACAAGGCGCGGAGTCAGCCGAACACCTCGTGGATTTCGTCCGCCCGCTACCCGACAATGCGGTCTTCTCGATAACCGATCTGCGCCGTAGCTCGCCCTCTCACTCGGAGATTCGTTCATGTCCCACGCACGCTGGATTCTCAGCCTACTCTTTCTTCCCGGGCTCGTCTCGTTCGGATGGACGCAAGTCCCCGAGAGCGCGTTCAATCGCGACCCTTGGCCGATGGTGAAGGAAGGTCCCGTCAAGGTATTCATCCTGGCCGGGCAGTCGAACATGCAGGGGCACGCCTCGCTCCGCACGCTCGAGTATCTCATCTACAACGAAGAGACCGCGGCGGACTACGAACACTGGAAGACCCACGACGGACGGTGGCACGAACGGCGCGATGTGTGGATTTGGACCACCGACGGCAAGCGAGGCGGCAACCTGAAACCCGGCTACGGTGCGAACGAGATGAAGCTCGGACCCGAGCTCGCGTTCGGCTGGGAGCTCGGGAAGCATCTTCCCGAGCAGGTCCTCCTCATCAAAACGTGCTGGGGCGGGCGCAGCGTGAAACGCGACTTTCTTCCACCCTCGGGGGACATGCCGCCGGACGAAGTGCTCGCGGCGGAGCTCGAACGCGGACAAAAGCGCAATCCGAACCTCACCCTCGACGAAGTGAAATCTCGCTACGGGAAGGCCTACCGCGACATGATCGCGCACGTGAAGGATGTACTCGGGAATCTAAAGGAGCATTTCCCGGACTACGACGCGGAGCGAGGGCACGAGCTCGCGGGCTTTGTCTTCTTTCAAGGCTGGAACGACATGGTGGACGGGTCGCAGCGCGGCGAGAAATACGTCAACTACACGACGCGCCTCGCGCACCTCATCCGGGACATGCGTCGGGACCTCGGCGCACCGAAGCTTCCCGTCGTCATCGGCGAGCTCGGCGCGAACGGGAAGCGCGGCGATTTCCAAACGGCGCAGAAAGCGGTTGCGGCGATCCCCGAATTCGCGGGGAACGTCCAGTTCGTCGAGACCTGTGAGTTCTGGGAGCCGGAAGTTGCCGAGCTCGTGAACCAGGGCGTGTGGAAGGGTCCCGATTGGGTGAAGTTCTACAACGTCGGCTCCGACCGCGGATACCACTACCTCGGGAGCGCAAAGATCTACTCCCGGATGGGGAAGGCGTTCGGCGAAGGGATGATCTCGCTTCTCGACGCGAGTGCGTCCTCTTCCGCCGGCGACGACTCGGAGGCGACGTCCGGCTCAGAGTAGCAACTCGAGTGCGTCGGAGGCTGTCTTCGCGCCGTCTTCCTCGGCGATCTCGCGCGCGACGCGTTCCGCCGACTCGAGGTAGGATTCGTTCTCGAGGAGGGCGCGCAGCTCCGCCGCGACGCGCCTCGCGCGATACTTCGCTGGCGCGAGAACGCGCACTGCGCCGAGACGTTCCGCGCGAAACGCGTTGTCGTTCTGGTCGTGGGCGTGCGGCACGATAAGAGCCGGACGCGCGCTCCGGAGCGCCATGCCGGTAGCTCCTATGCCGCCCGCGTGAACGACCGCCGCGGCGCGAGCGAAGAGGGGAGCGAACGGAGCGTAGGCGATGCAGAAGATTCGCTTCGAGTCGACCGGAAAGAGATTTCGCTCGTCGGGGCCCGCGATCAATACAGCGCGACGACCGAGGATCTCCGCGGCCGAGGCGCTTTCGCGAAAAAACCTTCCGGCGACCATCGCCGCCGATGAGCCGAGCGTAAAGACGATCGGCGGCTCACCGTCCGAGAGGAAACTCTCGAGCTCACGCGGCAAGTCGCCGTCCGGCCCCTCGCCGTACCACGGAAAGCCGGTGAGCTTCGTCTGCGGCGGCCAGTCGCGCTGTTTCTCGCCGAGAAGCGGCGAAAAGAGCGCAAGGTGAAGCGCCGGTGAAAGGCTGTCGTAGATCGGGCTCTCCGCGCGAACCGGCGGGAGATCGATGCTCGCTCGGAGTCGATCCCAAGGTTTGGCCCAACTCCGCGTCGCTCGCTTGGCGGTAGCGACGAAGGGTTTCCAAAACGGCGGACCGAGTCTCCGCAAGCCCTTCGACAAACCGGGAGCGAGCGGAAGGATCGATGGATCGTACGCAGAGAAAAAACCGAGCGGCTGAAGCGCGGCCGTCACCCACGCGATCCCTGTTTTCTCTGCGACGAGCCGCGCCGCCCAAGGGACATGCGCGACGAGCAGGTCAGCGTTTTCCGTCGCAGCTAGAGTGTCTTCGTAGGTGGCCCCGACGTTCGGAAGTAGGATTTCGCGGACGACGCGCACCGTCCCCGTTCGCGGCGCCATGATGCGCTTCATGAGCGCGGGATCCGTCGTCCAGTCCGCGTCGGGCCGCACGCGACGAAACTCGAGGCCGTGCGCCTCGACTTTCTCTCGGTAGCACTCGGCGGTTCCCACGACCGTTTCGTGACCGCGGGCACGGAGTTCCATCCCGAGAGCGAGGTACGGATGGAGATCGCCGAACGAGCCGGTCGTCGTCAGAACGATGCGACGCGGAACTCTCCGATTCCCGTCGGGTGCGGCGCGGTCACGCATCAAAACAAACCGAGGACGGGCTTCCCCTCGACGACTCGATGCGGCCGTCCGTTCATGTCGTGGACCACGGTCTCTGATGACATTCCGAGCGCGTGGTAGATCGTCGCGACGAAGTCCGTGACGTAGACGGGGTCGTCGACCGGTTCCGCGCCATCCCGATCCGACGATCCCCACACCTGGCCGCCGCGCACCCCACCCCCAGCGAGGACCGTGCTGTAGACGTTTCCCCAGTGGTCGCGGCCCGCCTTCTTATTGATCTTCGGCGTCCGCCCGAACTCTCCCGTCCACGCAACGAGAGTTTCGTCGAGCAATCCGCGGTCGTCGAGATCTTCGAGGAGAGCGGAGAAGGCGCGGTCGAGGGTCGGAAGCAGTAGGTCCTTCATGACGGTGAAGTGCTTCTCGTGCGTGTCGAAGTTCTTCGTCGAGTGTAGGAACGTCCACGGCACGGTGACGAGTCCCACTCCGGCTTCGATGAGCCTCCTCGCGACGAGACAACTTCGGCCGAATTTGTTGTCGCCGTAGCGCTCGACCGTCGTGGCGTTCTCATCGTCGATGGCGAACGCGCTCCACGCATTCGACCGAGCCGAGAGGATCTCGAGCGCTTGACGTCTGAACCGCTGCGAATCGCGCACCGCATCGCCCGGTGGATCGATCGCTCGAGACTCGAGCGCCCGGAGAAGACGCGCTCGGTCGCGGCGCCGCTCGGCTCCGATCTCGGGCGACGGCTCGAACGAAGGGAGCAAGGTGCCCGGCGTCCAGGTCTCGTCGATCAGCATGAGCGGATCGTACTTCGGACCGAGATACCCCGCATGCTGGCCCGCCCACTGAAAGTTGTTCTGGTCACCGATCCGCACTGGGAGCTGGACCGCACCCGGGAGATCACCGCGGTCGCCGAGGACCTGCCGGATCACCGAGCCGACCGACGGGGGATCCTTCCGGGACGCCTGCGGCTCACCGCGGGGGCGCGGTGCGTGCTTCAGCCCCGTGAGGTTGTAGTGAACGCCGACGCCGTGGAGGGAGCTCTCGTGATGGACCGAACGAAGGATCGCGTAGCGATGCGCCGAGCGGGCGAGACGCGGAAGATGCTCGCAGATGCGAATGCCGGGGACGGACGTCTCGATCGCCGCGAACTCGCCCCGCGCACCATCCGAAGCCTCCGGCTTCGGATCGAACGTCTCCTGCTGCGCCGGCCCGCCCGTCCCGTAGAGCAGGATGCAGCTCTTCGCACGGCCACCACCCGCGGCCGGGGCAGCTCGACTCTGCAGGACGCCCGGAAGATGGAGGCCGAGGGCACCGATCGTGCCGACTTGGAGAAACGTGCGGCGACGCATGGACGGCTCCGTCGAACGGCAGTTGACTCGCTCGCCATCCTTCCTAGCGCTTCCGTGCGGCGCAAGAGGAATCCTTTTCGGAGCCGGAGGGAGATCGGTATGCGTTCGACTGTTCTCGAACGTCCTCAAACGCGATAGGCTTGCGAGAGGCCTTCGAGCCGATCCGCGACCGCGTGGAACATGGTTTGCACCGGATGATCTCGCATGTTTCGTCACGCGATTCGTCTTCCCTTTCGCCTCCTCGGGATTCCGATCCGTCTCGATCTATCGCTCGTCATCATCCTTCCGCTTCTCGCTTGGAGCATCGGCAGCAATCTCGAGCTCTACGCAAAGACGTTTAAGCTCGACATCCCGCTAGAGCCACTTCAGCGAGGCAGCGTCCCCTTTTATATCGGGCTGGGGGGCGCGGTCGGGCTCTTTGTCAGCGTCCTCATCCACGAGCTCGGGCACTCGGCAGTCGGTCGCTTCTACGGCCTCGAGATCAAGAGCATCACCCTCTGGCTTCTCGGCGGTGTCGCCGAGTTCAAGCAGATGCCGCGGCACGGAGGAATCGAAGCGATCATCGCGATCGCTGGTCCGCTCACGAGCTACGCGCTCGGCGGAGTGTGCTGGGGTCTCCTCGCCACGACGCCGCCCGATGCGCCTGCGATGCAGTTCATCTTCACCTACCTCATGTGGATGAACGTCGTCCTCGCCACGTTCAACCTGCTCCCCGCGCTGCCGCTCGACGGGGGGCGCGTACTCCGGTCGCTACTCGCTCTCCGGACGAGTTACCTGCGCGCCACCCTCTCGGCCGCGGCGATCAGCAAAGGCATCGCGTTCGCGCTCGGCCTCTTCGGATTTCTCTCGGGGAACCTCTTTCTCGTCCTCATCGCGTTCTTCGTCTACATGGCGGGCGCCGCCGAGGCGCAGATGGCGACAGCGGCGAGTCTTCTCCAAGGGATCCGGGTGCGAGACCTCATGACGACAGAAGTCAAGACGATCGCCGCAAACACCACGGTTGCGGACCTCATCGAGCAGATGCTTTCCGACGGCCCGCTCGCGTACCCGGTCGTCGGAAACGCCGGAGACGTTCAGGGAATTGTCTCGCTGCGTGATCTTCAGAGAGATCGCGAACTCGCTGCGACGGACGGAGCGACTCCCGTCACGGCGATCATGAGGACGGAATACGAGTCGATCGCGCCGGACGCCGACGCCATGGATGCGTTCCGCCAGATCGCGCAGAACGAGATCGGAAGAATCCTCGTCGAGGACGAGCGCGGTGGTCTCGCGGGGATCATCAGCAAGACGGACCTCGTACGCGCCGTGCAGGTCCGGCTCGTCGGGCAGACGCTCGGTGGGTACGGGGGCTACTGAGCGACCGCGCCGGAGTTTCGAGGTCGGCGTCGTAACCTCTTCTCCACTTCGAGTACGCGGAGCGTCGTTTTCAGCACGGTGTCGGGGTTGAGACTCATCGAGTCGATCGCCTGCTCGACGAGGAACTCGGCGATCTCCGGGTAGTCGGACGGCGCCTGCCCGCAGATCCCGCAGTGGCGACCACTTCGCCGGGCGCCTTCGATCGCTTGGCGAATGAGCGCGAGCACGCCCGGATCGCGCTCGTCGAAGTCGAACGCAACTTGCTCGGAATCGCGATCGACGCCGAGAGTGAGCTGCGTGAGGTCGTTCGATCCGATCGAGAAACCGTCGAAGATCTCGGCGAACGCGTCGACCTGGACGACATTGTTGGGGATCTCGCACATCACATAGACTTCGAGACCGTTTTCTCCCCGGCGGAGACCGTTTCGGGCGAGCTCCTCGAGTACCTTCTTACCTTCGTCGACCCGCCGGCAGAAGGGAACCATGAGCTTCACGTTCCTGAGCCCCATGTCGTCGCGGACGCGGCGGAGCGCCGCGCATTCGAGCGCGAAGCCTTCGGAATACGCCGGGTGTGCGTACCGTGACGCGCCGCGGAATCCGATCATAGGGTTGCTTTCGACCGGCTCGAAAGCGCTTCCGCCGAGAAGCCCGGCGTACTCGTTCGTTTTGAAGTCGGAAAGGCGCACGACAACTGGACGCGGGTAGAACGCGGCCGCGATCATGCCGACGCCCTCGGACAACTTCTCGACGAAAAACTCGGCCGGCGTAGTGTAGAGCCGAGTCAGCTCCTCGACCGCTTCGCGTTCAGCGGGGTCGAGGACGCGCTCGGGATGGACGAGCGCCATCGGATGCGCGCGGATCGATTCCGAGATGATGAACTCGACGCGAGCGAGCCCGACGCCGTCCGAAGGGAGGCGACTCGTACTGAAGGCGAGCGCGGGATTCCCGAGATTGACGAGGATTTCCGTCGCGGGTCGCTCGAGACCCGCGAGGTCGATCTGCTCGACGTCGAACGGCACTTCACCCGAATAGACCTTACCGACGTCGCCTTCCGCACACGAAACGGTCACTATGTCGCCGGGGCGCATGCGCTCGGTCGCGTCCTCGGCACCGACGACCGCGGGGATGCCGAGCTCGCGCGCAACGATCGCGGCGTGACACGTACGCCCCCCGCGGTTCGTCACGATCGCCGCCGCGCGCTGGAGGACCGGCTCCCAGTCGGGAGTCGTCGCGTCTGCGACGAGAACGTCCCCCGTCTCGAACTGATGGAGATTCTGCGCGTTCGCGATGGCTCGCACGGGTCCGGTCGCGACTTTCTCGCCGACGGCGCGGCCCGTCACGATGACGGGAGCCGAACCGCGTACGACGTACTCTTCGAGAACCGCCGCGTCTCGCTGCGACACGACCGTCTCGGGACGGGCCTGGACGAGGTAGAGTTTTCCGTCGATGCCGTCCTTCGCCCACTCCATGTCCATCGGTTGATCGCGGTCCGCTTTCTCCGAGTAGTGCTCCTCGACGCGAATCGCGTAGTCCGCGAGCGCGAGAACCTCGTCGTCGCGAATCGAGTACTGTTCGCGCTCGTACCGAGATGTCGGCACGTTTCGGGTCGGCTCGCGTGTGCGTCCGTGCGAGTAGATCATTTTGATCTTCTTCTCGCCGAGGACACGGCGAAGGACGCAGCGGTAACCCTCGCGGAACGTCGGCTTGTGGACGTAGAACTCATCGGGGTCGACGCTTCCCTGAACGACGTTCTCGCCGAGACCGTACGCGCTCGTGATCAACACCGCGTCCCGGTAGCCCGATTCGGTGTCGATCGAGAACATGACGCCGCTCGATGCAAGATCCGAGCGAACCATGCGCTGGACTCCGATCGAGAGCGCGACGTCGAAGTGGTCGAAGCCCTGATCGATGCGGTAGTGAATCGCGCGATCGGTGAAGAGGCTCGCGAAACATCGGCGGCACGCGTCGAGGAGCGCGGTGTCGCCGCGCACGTTGAGGTAGGTGTCCTGTTGGCCGGCGAAGCTCGCGCTCGGAAGATCTTCCGCGGTTGCCGAGCTCCGCACGGCCACGCTGAGGTCGGAGCCGTAGGTCTCCTCCAGTCGATGGTACGCGCGGAGAATGTCCCGGCGGATTTCTTCGGGGAGCTCCACGGCGAGAACGATCTCTCGCGCGGCCCTCCCGCGTTCGGCGAGATCCTGGACGTCGCTCGGGTCGAGGCCTGCGAGCGCATCACGGAGGCGCGGAAGCGCGCGCGCTCGCTCGAGGGCGCATCGGTACGCCTCCGCCGTCACCGCGAACCCGTCCGGGACGAGAACGCCGCGGGGAGTGAGCTCGCGGTACATCTCGCCGAGCGAAGCGTTCTTCCCGCCCACCAGCGAGACGTCGTCGATCGTGAGCTCTTCGAAGCGGCGGGTGAACATCCTTCCGGTCGCACTCGATCCAGGCATCGATCGAAACCGTTACGGATACGGATAGTAGAGGTCGTCGTGTCGCTTGATCTTGTAGCGATCTTGGAGGAATGCGACGACGTCGATGAGCTGCTGGACGGTCATCGCCTGATTGAAGTTCGGCATCTTCGATTTGCCGTCCTCCGAGACTTTCTCCTTCGGCTCGCCCCTCTTGAGAGTGTGCGAAGGATTGATGACGGCCGTCACAAGCTCACCGTAGGTTTTGATTCGGCTCACTTCGCCACCGAGAGAAACCTTGGATTCAACACTTCCGTCGACGGCGGGAAGCTCGCGACCGAACACCGTGTGGCAACTGTGACAGTTGAGGGCGACGAATGTCGCCTCTCCCGTCGAGACGTCACCGTCGGGAAGTCGAAATCCTCGCGCCGACTTTTTCCCGCTGCACCCGGAAGCGAATGCGAACGTGATCGTCACTCCCGCGCAGAGGACGAAGAAAACGCGTGCGAACTTCATGAGACCAGCTCCTTCTCAGGCTCGATCGCGACCGATTCGCAGGTGCACTCCCGTTCGGGGCACCGACAGATCGCGACGAGCGTGTCCGAAACTTCCTCGGCGGAAACGCTCGGCCTCCGCGCCCCCCGATCGTGATCTGCTCGGAGAACGAGATCGCGAAGCGAGAGAATTCCGACGAGGTGGCCATCGCGGCTCGTGACGGGAAGGCGGCGAACTTGCGCCTCCTTCATCGTCTGTTCGGCGTCTTGAAGACTCTCCTCGGGGTGGCAACACGAGAGCTGCGTCGCCATGACTGACCAGACGGGGATTTCGTCGAGACGCTTCCCTTGGGTGTACGCCGCCATACAGATATCGCGATCGGTGAGCATGCCGACGAGCTCCGTCCCGTCCCGGCAGACCGGTACGCACCCACAGTCGCGCTCCCACAGAATCTGGGCGGCACAGTTGAGTGAATCCTCCGGGTGACATGAGGAGACATCGCGCGTCATAAGTTCGGAAACTTGCATCGGTCCTCCCTCCATGTGTATCGCAGCGCCCCACGCGGCTGCGGCGGGAGAAACGAGAGAGCAAAGGGTGTTCCATCGACGCCTGTCCGCGGTGATCGACGAATCGAACCGCGAGGATCTCATTCACTGCGTCTCGCGACGACGCGAAGAGCCACGAAAAATCCCCCTGCACTCGAGGAATTACCCGATGGGCGGCCCAGAACGGAGCCCGGAACGCGGCACAAATCGCGGTACCCGGCTCGCGTACTCCCGGTACGCGTCCCCGAAACGAGCACGAAGCTCGCGCTCTTCGAGCTTCGCGATGACGAAAACGGCGGGGACGCTCAGCGCGAAGGCTACGTAGGCTGCGGCGTAGTTGCTGAAAAGAGAGAACGCGAGGACCACGACGATGAGCTGCACGTATCGCGGGTGGCGGATTCGCGAATAGATGCCGGTCGTGACGAGCTCCGACGGGTTCGCTCGCTGCTCGAGCTCGGTCGAGCCGACGAGCGTCCGGAGGGGTATCTCGCGCGCGATCGCGCGACGAAGCAGCACGGAGACGATCAGAAGGAGCGCCGAGACGACGATCAAGACCGGGTTCGCGCCGAACTCGAGCGCGAGAAACACGTCCCGGGCGAAGTACACGATCGCCCCGACCGTCGCGACGAATGCGAGGTGAACGGCCAGCGCCAGCGAGCGGTTCACTCTCCGCCAAAAGACGATCCCGCCGTGCATCGAGAGCCAGTACACGAAAACCGCGGGGACGGCCGCGACGACGACGTAAGCGATCCAGAATCTTGCGGTGTCCAAGCTCAGCTCCGTAGAAGCAGCGTCATTACCGTCGATTCCCGAGGAGAATTTCGGCTTGCGAATCGCGTTCTCCCGACAGAGCTCTGGTCAGACGTCTGTTCCGCGTCGATGCGTCGTCGGGAATCGATCCCGACCCAGCGGAGCGAGACGGCGTTCCGGTCCGCGTCGAGTGCGCACCTCGTTCCCGCGGACAGAGTCGACGATGCTCTTCGCCGGGACTTGCGACCGGCCACGCCCCGCCTCATCCTACTCATGCCCGGCTTGTCGCTTCGAACCCCGATGCTGCCTTGCTTCTACCTTAGGGGGTCGTGGTGCAGCCTCGGCGTATTCTTCCGGACGCGACGTATCTCATCACTCGGCGCTGCAGTGAACGGCGGTTTCTCCTTCGCCCCGAAGAGAAAGTGAACCGTGCCGTGCTCTACTGCCTCGCGTACGCGGCGGCAGAAACGGGTGTGGAGGTGCACGCGTTCGCGACTTTGTCGAATCACTACCATTTGGTGGTTACCGATCCGGCGGGGCGGATCCCGCGCTTTCTGCACCGACTCAATTCCCTCCTCGCGCGCTGCGTGAACTCTATGCGAGCGCGATTCGGCAGCCTGTTCGAGCCTTCGGGGCCGAGCTGCGTGCGGGCGATCGAGTCGGGGGACGTGGTCGGGCAGCTCGTCTACACCTACTGCAACCCGGTGTCGTCGGGGCTCGTTCCCGATGCCAAGGAGTGGCCGGGCGTGCGGAGCGACCCGAGCGACTTCGGGTCGACGCTCTACGCGGAGAGGCCCGAGTGGTTCTTTTCGGAGTTCATGCCGGACGAGGTTCCGCTCGAGATCACGCCGCCCCCTTGCTTTGCCGAGCGCGATCTCGGGGAGTTGATCGCGGACCTCGAGGCGCAAGTCGCCGAGCGCAATGCGAAGTGCAAAGCGGAGATCGAGAGTTCGGGAACAGGATTCCTCGGGATGCGGCGGGCGCGAAATCAGAGCCCCACCGACTCACCCCAGAGCTACGAGAAGAAATGGAAGCTATCGCCAACCGTCCAGGCGAAGCGGCCTGCCGCGCGGATCAAAGAGATCCGAGAGCTCGTCACCTTTCGAAAACGCTATCGCGTGGCACTCGAGCAGTATCGCGACGGAGTGAACGACGTTCCCTTTCCGGCCGGAACCTACTGGATGCGGGTCTTTCACCGCCAGAAGTGTGAGCCGCTGATCTCTGGAGCGGTACCGGCAGCTCCGTAGAAGGCTCGGGCGAGTTCGCTCCGGTCTCGAACGCACCAAGACCGGGTGCTTTGGCGGGGAACGAATGTCTGCCGGCCGACGGTCTGAATTGAGAATTGGTGCGCGGCGTGAGCCTTCTGTTGATTCGGCGGACGGCGGACGGGATCCCTGTCCCCCGGCCGTCGCGAAACGCCCCAATACAATCTTTTATGATTACTCTTTTCTGGATGAACCCCGTTAGTTCAAATGGGAACCCGGTTCGGGGCTGTCCTGTCCGGGCTCGGAAACCAAACCCGCACCACCGTCTTTCCCAGCTCGATGACGGTCACCGGAACGAACGCGAGCGCACCGACCCACCCCCACTCGCCCGCCCGTAGCGTGCTTACCTCAAACACCGATTGCGCGACCGGAATCACGATCACACCGACCTGGAGCAGCGTCGAGATCGCGATCGCACCCCAGAGGTGCAGGTTCGAAGTCCACCCGAGCTCGCCCAGGGTTTCGGTTCGACTGCGACAGCTGACGGCGAAGAGGAGCTGCGAGAACGCGATGACGCAAAACGCCGCGGTTCGCGCGCGCGGTAGATTCGCCGCGTCGCCGCCGTAGATGATCCCGAAGCCGACCGCCGCCGTCCCTCCGAGGAGAAGACCGTGCGCGAGCATCGCTCGTCCGCGTCGCCCGTCGATCACGGGGGCCTTCGGCGGTCGAGGTGGCCGGCGCATGACGTCCCTCTCCGGCGGCTCCATCGCGAGCGCGAGCGCCGGGAGACTGTCCGTCACGAGATTGATCCAGAGGATCTGAATCGCGACGAGCGGGATCGGCCAGCCGATGAGCGTCGCAAGAAACATGAAGGCAACCTCACCCGCATTGCACGCGAGGAGGTAGTGAACGAACTTCTGAATGTTGTCGAAGATCCCGCGCCCTTCTTCGACCGCGGCGATGATCGAGGCGAAGTTGTCGTCGGTGAGCACCATGTCCGACGCTCCCTTGGTCACGTCGGTACCGGTGATTCCCATCGCCACGCCGATGTCGGCGCTCCTGACGGCCGGGGCGTCGTTCACGCCATCCCCGGTCATCGCGACCACTTGGCCGCGGGCGCGCCAGGCGCCCACGACGCGAAGCTTGTGCTCGGGTGAGACTCGGGCGTACACCCCGATCGTTTCGACGGCGTCCTTCAGCTCCTCGTCGGAGAGACGATCGAGCTCGGCGCCGGTGACGACACGGTCGCCTTCGCGCAAGATTCGCAGCTCGCTCGCAATCGCACGCGCCGTCTGCGGGTGGTCTCCCGTGATCATAATCGGGCGGATTCCCGCGGTTCCGCACTCCTCGACCGCGCGCTTCACCTCTTCCCGCGGGGGATCGATCATTCCCGCGAGGCCGACGAACGTGAGATCACGCTCCTCGACCTCTCGTACACGCTCGAGAGCGACGTCGCGGAGCGCGAAACCGAGAACGCGAAGCGAGCGCGAAGCCATTTCCGACGCCTCCGCGAGGATCGCGCGACGCCGCTCGTCGTCGAGTGGCTCGATCCGCCCGCCGCGATGTTCGCTCGTACACCGCGCGACCACGGCTTCGACCGCGCCCTTCGTATAGAGAACGGGGCGTCCGGGCTCTTCTTCGACCACGACCGACATCGCGCGACGCTCTGAGTCGAACGGAATCTCGAAGAGAGTCGGACGACGCACTTGCGCGGCCTCGAGTCGCGCCTTAAGCGCCGCGACGACGAGCGCCCCCTCGGTGGGGTCGCCGATCACCTGCCAGGTCTTTGCCCCCGCGGTCGGATGGACGCTCGCATTGTTGCAGCGAGCGGCGACCGTGAGGAGGCGCGCGAGGTCACCTGCATCGCCGAGTGTCACTTCCGACTCGCCGGCCTCGTCGCTTCTTGAGCTCGAGTCCTCCGCGCGTCGAAGGAACTTTCCCGATGGCGCGTAGCCGACTCCCGTCACCGAAAACGCGGAGTCCGGAGTCCGGATCTCCCGGACGGTCATCTCGTTCTTCGTGAGTGTCCCCGTCTTGTCGGAGCAGATCACCGTCACCGAGCCGAGCGTCTCGACGCTCGGAAGTCGCCGAACGAGCGCGTTTCGTTCGACCATGCGGCGGAGTCCTAGAGCGAGGGCGATCGTGACGACCGCCGGCAATCCCTCCGGTACGGCTGCGACCGCGAGGCTCACCGAGAGGAGGAAGACTTCGAAGATGTCGCCTCCGCGCAGTACCTGGAGCGTAAAGATCACCGCGACAAGTGCGAGACAGACGACGACGAGCACGCGACCCAGCTGACGCAGCCGAATTTGAAGCGGTGTCGGCTCGGGCTCGTGCCTCCGCAACATCCCGGCGATCCGCCCGAGCTCCGTCTCCATCCCGGTCGCGGTGACGATGGCTCGCGCCTTGCCCGCCGCCGCCACCGTCCCGAGATAGACCATGTTCACGCGGTCGCCGAGCGCGGTGTCGACGGCGAGCTCGGCGTCGGCAGCCTTCGACTCGGCGACGGACTCGCCCGTGAGCGAAGCCTCCTGCACGCGAAGATCGTAGGCTTCAACGAGGCGCGCGTCCGCGGGCACCGCGTCGCCCGCTTCGATCTGAATGACGTCCCCGCCGACGAGGTCGCGCGCCGGCACGGTCTCGAGGATTCCGCCGCGGAACACGTGCGCGAGCGGCGCTGAGAGCTCTCGGAGCGCGCTCAGCGAGCGCTCCGCGCGCTCTTCTTGAAGAAAACCGAGAATGCCGTTGAGGAGCACGATCGCGAGGATCGCCGCCGTGTCGGCCCAGTCGCCGATCACTCCCGAGATGATGGCCGCGGCGATGAGGATCCAGACGACGAGATCGGAGAACTGACGGAAGAAACGCCGCCACGTCGGAATCGGCGGTGCTTCCGGAATTTCGTTCGGCCCGTCGCGCTCGCGACGCTCGATCGCGACCGTGCCAGATAGACCCTCCGCGGGGTCGACACCCGCTGCGCGCGCAACGTCCGTCGCGGGTCGAGTGTAAGCTGCGTCCTCCTCGGTGCGCGCGCCGATCTTCGGAGCATGCTCCGTCATCGCGGCCCCTCGCCCAGCCAGTAGAGAACGACGAGCGCCGCTACGACCAGTCCGATGACGAGAAGCGCGTCCGGCTCGACGAAACGCTTCCGTGCTTCGATGTGGTAGAGCTGCCCGAGAACAGCGACCGCAGTGATGAGAATGGCCGCGAGACAAGTGACGATCTGCACCGGCGACGCCGCGCCGAGAAGAGGCGCCCCCGACGAGAGCTCGACGACGGCGAGGAGCACGATATTGAACGAGTTGCTTCCGAAGATGTTCCCGAGCGCGAGATCGAACGCGCCTAGGCGAACCGCCGTGATCGTCGTCACGAGCTCGGGAAGCGACGTCGCGGCTGCGACGAATGTCGATCCGACGAACGTCTCTCCGAGACCGGAAGTCTCGGCGAGTTCCCCGGCAGACGACGCCAGAAACGGTCCGGCGACGAGGATGACTCCGGCCGTCGCGATATACCCGGCGACGGCCTGCGCGAGCGTGAGGCGCGGCGGAGGAGCCGATGGATCTGGCTCCGTCCGACTCGCATCCGTTCCTTGCTGATCGCAGTAGACCATGCGCACTCCAAACGCGTACGCGGCGAGGATCCCGACGCTCCCCGCGCCGATCGGACCGATGTATCCGCGAAGCCCGATCGCGATCGCGCCGGCGGCGATGCTCATGAGCGCGATGCTCACGACCCCCGAGAGCGCGTGCGCGGCCGATATCCGCGAGAGAAGACGGCCGCGGGAATGATGCGTGAGGTCGAGCACGCCCAAAATGAGAAGGTTGAACAGGTTGCTCCCGACGAGGCCGCCGACCGCGACATCGATGAACCCCTGCCGCGCCGCGGCGATATCGACGGACAACTCGGGAAGCGATGTCGCCCCCGCGAGGAACACGCTTCCTACCCAGAGCCGCCCGAACCCCGTCCGGCGCGCGATTCCGTCGGCGAACCAGGTGAGCGCGGCGCCGCACACGATGATGGCGATGGCGAAGAGACCGAACTCGACCAGGACTCCAAGCTGCACCGCGATCGTCCCCTTCCGCGTCGCACCGTCACTTCCCGCGCGAGCATCCGAATCACGCGCGGAGGTCGCAGCGCACATCCTATTCCACGGACGGCGATTCGGATTACGGCCACGCGAACGAATCCAGGGCGGCGCGGGAACTACCGCACACGCTATGGAATATTACCCAGCCGCTCGCCGGCCGAACTCGGCCCGAGGACGCCCCATCCAGCGAGGGACGTGCGTCCACGCCACGATAACAACGTTCACCGATCTCGTCAGGAACGAGGGAACGCCCTTTGCAGTTACTCTCTGCGACCGGCGCGTCGCCAACGATCGGGGCGGCGCGGAGTGGTCCTGGATGTTTAGAGCGGCCTTTCAGTGAAGGAGGTCAAAGGCCATGAAACTCACCGATCTGATGCCCTGGCGCAGCCGCGAGCTCGGAGCTCGGCCCGCTAACGGAGAGTCCCTCGCGTCGTTTCGCCGAGAGATGAACCGACTCTTCGACGATTTCCTCGCCGATCCTTGGGGAACGGAGGCCGGAAAGACCTTCGCTCCGAAGCTCGACATCACCGAAACCGAGGGAACGATCGAGGTGAAGGCGGAGATTCCCGGCGTGGATGAGAACGACGTCGAGCTTCTCCTCGACGACGCGTCGCTCACGATCCGCGGCGAAAAAAAGGAAGAGAAAGAGACCGAAGACGAAGGCTGGCACGTCCGCGAGTCGTCGTACGGAAAGTTCGAGCGCGTCGTGCCGCTCCCGTGCGGCGTCGATTCGGGGAAGGCCAAGGCTAGACACAAGAAGGGCGTGTTGACCATCACGCTGCCGAAATCGGAGGACGCGAAGAAGGCCCGAAAGCGCATTCCAGTGAGCGGTTAGTCCATCTATGCAGCGTGGGGACTCGCGGCCGCGGCTCGCACTCGAGCTAGCCGCGACCCTAAGGGTTTGGGCGGGCTGGTCGACGAGGAACGGGCGAGGCGTTCACGGCGTCCTCGCCCGGTTTTCGTTCTGACGAGTGCGCGGACGCATCACGCGACGAGGCGAATCACTTGGGGCGTCGGATGGACTGGGGTACGATCGGACGCTCGAGACTTGACGACCGACCGCCGCTGCGCGGCGGTTCTCCGATCTGATCACCATTGAGAGACGCCATCGCCTTGGTTCGATCACGCAGCCGTTCACGTCGAGAGGAGCTGGGGCTCTCCAAGCTTGCTCTTCTCGTCACCATCGTCGTCGCCCTTTTCGCCGAAACGAGCCTCGCGACCACGGAGCGAGCGGAGGAATCCCTCACCCTCCGCGGCTCGATCGTCGATGCCGATTCGGGAGCCGCGCTCCCGGCGAGGCTCTACATCCGCTCCGGTGGCGGCAAGCTCTTCCTCGCCCGTTCGGCGGACGAGAAGAAAGGGTCCGCCGTTCCCTACGAGCGAAGTCGATCGGCAACGAGCATCGAAGTGCACACGGCGCTGTCGGCGCACGACTTCGTCGCGGATCTCCCTCCGGGGACGTATACCCTCACCGCCGAACGCGGAAAGGAGTACCTCCCCGCGACGGCGACGGTCGTGCTTCCGGCCCCGAGCGGCGAACGCACGCCGAAGGTCGTCCTTCGCCTCCGCCGCTGGATCGATCTCCGCGCGCTCGGTTGGTACTCGGGCGAGACTCACGTTCACCGCTCGCTCGACGAGCTTCCGACCGCGATGCTCGCGGACGATCTCAACGTCGCGCTCCCGCTTACCTACTGGGTAACAAAGTCGCACACGCCGCCCAGCGCCGGCGACAAGAACTCCGGCGCGGCAACGGCCGAGCTCATTCGCGTCGACCGCGAGCACGTGATCTATCCGCTCAACACCGAATACGAGATTTTCACTGTTCGCGGGCGGCGCCACACGCTCGGCGCCGTGTTCGCGCTTCGCCACCGCACGGTGCTCACCGAGGGAGTCCCTCCCGTTCGCGCTATCGCCGAACGAGTTCACCGCGAAGGCGGTCTCCTCGAGCTCGACAAGCACAACTGGCCGTGGTCGATGATGCTGATTCCGGTGATGGGCGTAGATCTCTACGAACTGACCAACAACCACGTCTGGCGCACGGAGTTCCATTTCAAGGGCTTCGGAGTCGCGGCGGCCGACTATATGAAAGTCGAGCGCGGTCCGCACGACTGGACGGAACGCGGCTGGATCGACTTCACGCTAAAGAACTACTACGCGCTCCTCGACTGCGGCTTTCGCCTTCGTCCGACCGCGGGAACGGCTTCGGGTGTCCACCCGGTGCCGCTCGGCTACGGTCGCGTGTACGTCTACCTTCCCGGCGAGTTCTCCTTCGACGCGTGGATGGACGGACTCGACGCGGGACGCAGCTTCGTCACAACCGGCCCTCTCCTCGACGTTCAGATCGATCGCGAGCGTCCGGGCGCGACGCTGCGCGGAGTGCGACCGCGCCAGATCACCGGCTGGGCGAAGAGCGCCTCGCCCCTCTCGCGCATCGAGATCGTGTCGGCGCGCGGCGGCATCCTGAAGGTGACGCCCGCGAATCGAAAGACGACGAACGGCAGCTACGAGTCACGGATCGACCTCGTCGTGGCTCCGCGCGAATCCACTTGGTACGCCGTCCGCTGCTTCGAGCCGCAGCCCGGCGGGCGCGAGCGATTCGCTCACTCCGCTCCGTTTCACGTCGAGATCGAAGGAAAGCCGCTCCGTCCGCGCCCGGAGGTCGCCGCGTATCTCGTCGAGCGAGTGCGCGCCGAAATCGAACGGAACAAGAACGTCCTCGACGACGCGGCCCTCGCGGAGTATCGCTCCGCCCTCGAAGCGTACGAAGCGATCGCTAAGACCGCTCGGTGAGGAAACTGCCGTGGCGAACGCGCCGAACCGCGATCTAACGGGCCGTCACTCGGCGAACATCTCTCCGGCCATTCTCGCCGTGACGATGTTCATCGCCGCGCGCGTCCCGCTCGTCTCAGTGGCGATTGCCGACGAGGCGCCCCCAGCGCCCGACTCGCCGCAGGTCGTCCGGCCGCCGGAGTCGTTTTTCGAGCTCGTTCCCGAGCGCGACCGCGAGACCGCGCGTGGGTTCTACGGAAAATACGTCGACG
Source organism: Planctomycetota bacterium (assembly GCA_965223845.1). GTDB lineage: Bacteria > Planctomycetota > UBA8108 > UBA8108 > SXIK01 > CBDCXR01. Next base: position 4,632,414 of record CBDCXR010000004.1, read on the forward strand.
TCGACGGCATATCCGTCGCCGCCGCACCCGAAGTCGACGACGCCGCGCTCGTTCGAACTCACGAGATCGTGAGCCACATGCTCGCCGGGCGCCCCGACGTGCGCCGCGCGATGATCGAGCGGCGGACCTACCTCATCATCATCGGAAAGGGCCAGGTCTACACCGAGATGCCGGAGTACCGGCATCGCTCGAACAAGGAGTACTGGAACGAGCGCGTCCGCGGCACAGGAGGGAACCCGACGAGCTTCGGCGAAGAGAACCTCCTCAGCCTTCCCGTCGATCGCTACGACGACGAGAGCATCGCGGTCCACGAGTTCGCGCACACGATCGACGGCGCGCTCCGTGCGCTCGATGCGACGTGGAACGAACGGAAACGCGGGGTCTACGACGAAGCGATCGCCAAAGGGCTCTATCGCGGAGCCTACGCCGCGACGAGTCCCGGCGAGTACTGGGCCGAGATCGTCCAGTCGTACTTCGATTCGAACCGCGTCAACAACTGGAACCACGGGCCGGTCGGAAAGCGCGAAGAGCTCAGGGAATACGACCCGGCGGGATACGAGCTCGTGCGTTCGACGTTTCGCCTGACGCCCGAGACGGACTGGCGGTACTCGTTTCGTCAGTCGCTCCCGCGAGTGAGCGCGCCGCCGGAGCGATTCGGAATCGACCCCTATTACAAGAAGTTCACCTGGGCGCGTGAGCTGATCGTTCTCGGTCGGGAGGCGAGCGACGAAGCTCTCCTCGCGGCGAACGATACGATCCGAAAGCTCTTCGCGTACCGTCACGACATTCTGAAGGCGCTCATCAACGACGGCGTTCGCGTCGTCATCCTCGGAAGGACGGAGCGCCTCGCCGACCTTCCCGAGCTGCGCGAACGCGCGCCGGGAACCATCGATCTCGGTGGCCGCACGCTCGACTACGCACCGGGGGTGCGGCGCGTCGTCATCGGAGAAGAGGCCATCGTTCGCCCCGAATCGGGCGGGTCGCGGAGCGAAGTGATCCGCGCGCTCGCCGTCGCGTCGTACCGCGTTACGTCAAGCCGGCCCGTAGATCCCAATTGGGACGACCGTCCCCGCCGGCAGCGGCAGCAGTACGAGCTCAACGTTTCCCGGCTCGATCGAAGATTCGGCGAGCGCGTCGCGCAGCTTCACGCCGCGGCGATGGCGGAGCGGCGTTGGCGGGGAACTCCCGCCGTTCACCGCCCCGAGACGTACTGGGCCGAAGGCGTCCTCGCTTACTTCGACGCCGTCGGGCGCGCTCTTCCCCCCGAGGGAAGCGAGACGGCGATCGACACCCGCGAGAAACTCAGAGACTACGATCGGCCGCTCTACGAGCTCGTCCACGAGACGATGGCTTACGCCGGTCGCGTCGAGTGGCGGTACCGGGGCTGAGCAACTCGACACGAAAGGTCGCTCGAGGCGAGTCGGGTCGACAGATACGGGATCTGTTCGGCGGACGCACCGCGACTTTCCGGAAAGAAACCGGGGAACATTCCTCGGCCCTCTCTCGACGACCCGTCGTTGCCGACCGGCCCCTGTCTGGTACCATCGCACGTATCGTCGAGAACGAATCAAGCTCTCCCCGAGTTCCGAAGTTATGCGAATTTTCTGCGTCCTCCTCTTGACCCTCGTCGCGGTGAGCGGCGTCGCGCTGTGGGGACCGTTTTCGTCGGCCGAACACCACGCGGACGTCACCGGCGATTTCGGCGATCCGATCCCGGGCCTCGCGCCATTCGAGCTCGTCTCGTTCCAGCGCGGTCGCGACGTCTTCATGAGACGCTGGCCGCGCGACGAAGGTCTCGGCCCTCACTTCAACGCCGTGTCGTGTATGTCGTGTCACGAGGATCCCGCCCCCGGTGGTTCCTCGCAGCGCTACCGCGATTTCTACATCGCCGTCCAATCGGAATCGCCGGCGAGTAAAGTCTACGGCGATTGCACCGACGAGAACGCGCAAACGCAATCGACCGAGCTCTGCCTGCCGAGCATCGTGATGCCGCACTACGGGCCGATCCAGTCCCGCACCGATCCGGTCGCGGCGAGCGTGGCTCACCCGCCGATTCCGTACGACGGCACCATCGCCGCGCTCCGGAACGCGCCCCCAATCTTCGGTGTCGGTCTCTTTCGACTGGTCTCCGACGACGAGATCAGTTCGCGAAACGATCCGCTCGACCTCGATGGCGACGGCATCTCCGGCCGCTTCAATCTCGTGGCGAGCGAAGACTTCGCGATCGGCCGTTTCGGCTACAAGGCACAAACCGCGAGCATCGAGGCCTTCAACCGCGGCGCGCTCCACAATCAAATGGGGATCACGAGCGACTCGCTCGAGCTCGCCGCCGCGTTCGAGTCGGATGATCGCGGCCTCCTCGACCGCTTGCTCGGCACGGAGACGGCGTACGCCCAGGTCGCAACTCCGACCGATCGCATCACCGATCAGGATCCGATTCCCGATCCGGAAATCAGCCGACAGGATCTCTTTGACCTCGTCTCCTTCCAAGAGAAGCTCGCTGCGCCTCGTCGCGGTCGCATCACTCCGGCCGTGCGGCGCGGAGAGCGCGTCTTCGAAGACATCGGATGCACCGGCTGCCACACTCCGTCGCTCAGCATTCCGCAGGGACTGATCTTTCCCTACACCGATCTGCTCCTTCACGACATGGGAGAAGAGCTCGCCGACGGAGTCGCGATGGGGGCCGCGAGCGGAAGCGAGTTCCGTACGCAGCCGCTCTGGGGACTCTGTGCGCACCCGCCGTTTCTCCACGATGGGCGTGCGGACACCGTCGCCGAGGCGATCCTCGCTCACGGTGGCGAGGGACAGGCCTCGCGCGATCGGTACGCCGATCTCGACGACCGAGATCGCGCCGATCTTCACCGCTTCCTGGAGTCGCTCTGATGTCGCGCCGACGAATTCGCGCCTGGGTGATCGGCGCCGCCAATTTTGGCCTTCTCATCGCGATCGCGCTCGTCAGCTATCACATCCCGTTCGGCGGAGCGCGCGGATTCGACGATCGATTCCGAACGGACAACGAGTTCATCCGCGGCGACTCGAACGACGATGGTTTCGTCGACATCTCCGACCCGCTCCATATCCTCGGCTTCCTCTTCGGAGGCGGCGAAATCCCTCCCTGCCGCGCGGCGTCGGACGCGAACGACAGCGCGCGGATCGACATCTCGGACGCACTCCTTCTCCTCAATTTCCTCTTCGGTGATGGATTCCCGCCGTCGGCACCGTATCCCGAACCCGATCGCGACCCGACCTTCGATCTCGGGTGTCGTGAGGCGCCGGCGCCGCCCGTGCCCGCGGTCGGCGAGCTCGGCGGTCCGGATCGGGAGCTCACGGACGCAGAGATGCAGTCGTGGCTCCGCGGGCGGCAGCTCTTCGATCGTCGGACGACCCTCGCCGAGGGGCTCGGTCCGATGTTCAACGGCGACTCCTGCCGCGGATGTCACCTCGATCCCGTCATCGGGGGCTCGGGCGGACTCGACGTCAATGTCGTTCGTTTCGCCAACGAGGATCCGGAGAGCGGTGAGGTCACCTTCGTCGAAGGCGGTCCCGCCACGTCGCGCTTCGCGCTGCTCACGCTCCAGCGTGAGGAGATTCCCCCGGACGGCAACATCATCGAATCGCGACAGACGCCGACCGTTCTCGGCCTCGGACTCGTCGACCGACTCTCAGACGATGTCTTGCTCGCGAACGCGGACCCGGACGACTCGGACGGCGACGGAATCTCGGGGCGCGCGAAGATCGTCAACGGCCGCGTCGCGCGATTCGGGCACAAATGCGACGTGCCGACCCTCCTCGACTTCACCGCGGATGCGCTCTTCAACGAGCTCGGCGTGACGGTCGGCGCACACCGCTCGACGTTCGCCGTCGCCGAGGACACCGACGGCGCCGAGGACCCCGAGCTCTCCGACGAGCAGCTCGACGACCTCGCGTTCTTTAGCTCGCACCTCGCGCCCCCGCCTCGGCTCCTCCCCGACTCACCGAACGCGCTCGCGCTCATCGCCGAGGGCGAATCGCTGTTCGCCGAGATCGGCTGCGCCAAGTGCCACGTTCCAGCGCTCGAAGGCGCCGACGGCCCGGTCCCCGCGTACTCGGATTTCCTGCTCCACGACGTCGCCGACCCGCGCCGGTATCAAGTCATGAGCACCGACGCCGAACCGCGCGAGTTTCGCACCGCGCCGCTGTGGGGGGTTCGAGACACGGGACCGTACCTTCACGATGGGTCCGCGGAGTCGCTGCGGAACGCGATCCTCATCGGCCATTGGGGTGAAGCAGAGGCGGCACGCGACGCCTATGAGGCTTTGCCCATCGTGGAAGCGCAGAAGCTCGAAGCGTTCTTGCTCAGCCTCTGATCAGCTCCGATCGTTCAGCCGTCTCGTCTCCGAGCCTGCCGGCCGGCGCGTCGGTCGAAAGCATGCTCGGACGGCCGAGCCCTAAGTCGACCGACCGGTGTAGGACCGCGAACGCGGACAACCCGCGACACGTCGACGTCTGTCGACCGAGCTCCGTGACTCGCTCCGAAGTCGGGGCCCTCGCGACAAACCGCGACCGCACGGCAACATTGTCGAGTGAGGATTCCGGGGATACGAACTTCAATCCGATCATCGTCGTCAACAACGGACTGGATCACTTCGAGGGTTGGTCGGAACGGCAGAACCCAACAAATTCGTTCGGTTTAAGCGGCTCGAAGTCTAGACCGTCGACGAAGCGAGCGCACTCGAGCTTGTTCTGATTCTCTCGCGCTGAAGCAGCCGAGCGGCAGCGGAGGACGTCGCTTCCCGCTCGCGCTCGCGACGGGCCGTCACTCGAAGCTTGCTCTATCCGCCGTTCGGTCAATCCGCCGATCGAATCTTCGCTCGATAGACCGCCCGCGGCGCCCCGAGTGGCGCGACGCGTTCGACGCCCTGCGGTGAACGAGCAACGAAGTAGTACCCGACGACGCGCATGGAATCGTCGAGGGGGAGTTTGACTGCCGCCGTGACTCGCCCGGACCCGGGCTTCGTCGGCGTCACCGCCGGAATCGGCATCTCGATCTCGCGCCATTCCGATTCGCCACCACGACCCGAAACGCGGCAGTGAAGCGTGAGAGCGGCGATCCGATCAGCGGGAACCCAGTCCTCAAGATTCACTCGGACTTCGAGCTCGTCGGATTCGCCGCGCCGGCCGCGAAGCTCTCCGTTCGTCATGACGGGCGGCGCTAGCTGCGCATTCCGCGCGTTGTCGCGGCCTGGTGTCGGTTCGAGAAATCCGAAACCCGCTTTGGTTCGTCCGTACGAAAAGCCGGGCGACTGCCGACCGTAGACGTACCAGTCGTAAACGATCGCGCGATCTCGATCGTCGTCGTCATGACGACCGGAGCGCTCGCGATCCTCGTCGAGCTCGCGCTCGTCACGCGTGGGCTCGTCATCGCGACGGTCCCGTTCGACTCGCTCCGATTTCCCATCGTCGCCTCGACGCTCGACAACGGGGCCGAGAAGCGCGACCAGCCCGCCCTCGGGGGCGAACCCCGGAAAAGAATCGCGGCGCCGCTCGCGCTCGTCTCTGTCGCGACGTTCGAGCTCCTCGCGCTCTCGGCGTTCGAGCTCCTCCTCGTCCAGCTCCTCGCGTCCGCGTCGATCGAGTTCCTCACGCTCGCGACGTTCGAGTTCCTCACGCTCACGACGTTCGAGCTCCTCCTCGTCCAGCTCCTCGCGTCCGCGTCGATCGAGTTCCTCACGCTCACGACGTTCGAGCTCCGCTCGCTCACGCCGCTCGAGCTCCTCGGCGTCGACCTCCTCGTCGGCATCTGGTGCCTGCGGCGGACCGAACCGAACGACTCGAAACTCCCGTGGATCGAGAACGCCGTTCCCGAGCTCGTGCCGCGGCCCCCGGAGACGGTCGTCCGCCGCGAGCTCGAACCCGCGGAGATCGACGCGTCGATCTCCCCGATTGTAGAGCTCAACCCAACCGCCCGAGCTCGAGAACTGAAACTCGTTGATTACGATCGGCGGGCGAAGGCGAGCGCGCTCGGTCGCGATCTGCTCGAGAAGCGACGCGGCGTGCTCGCGCACGAACCGCCGAAGCATCTCGGGCGATCGGCGAAACGGGTCGTGATCTCCCGGCGGCCAGTGATTCGGATCCGCCTCGGCTTCCGGCGCGAGCGCCGCGAAATTGCGCTCGACGAGCGGCGTGACGAGTCGCTCTAGCCCCTGCGCGGCATCCCCGAGGCGGTCGAGGTACTCTCCGCGCAGCGCGGCGTCGTTCAAAACGCGCGAGTAGAGCATGAACCAGTAGGGCCGGGATGGCCCGAGCCCCTGAAGCGTCTGACCGAACACGGAGAGGTGCGGCCTCTCGAGGCGGCGCGACGGCCCCATGATGCCGAAACTCCCGTTGTTGTGATCCCAAGGGAGGAAACTCCAGCGCCGTGACGGGCTCGCGTAGGAGTAGAAGAAATCGTTCGCCTCGATCTCCGACCGGTGGCAGAGAACCGACGCGATCCAGAAGTCGCGCACCGCTGGCCAGTCCGTCGCGGCGCGGACGAACGCGTGGAACTCGCCGCGGTCGATGCGGTTGATCTGCCAAAAGAACTCGTCGAGGTAACGCCGGCGGCGGTAGCTGCGGTCGCCGCCGAGTGAACCGGCGCTCGCCTCCTGAAACGATCCCGCGCGGTAGACGTAACCTTTCGGGAGTCCCAAATCCTTTCGAAGCGCGCGATCGACCGGCGATATGTCGAGGTAGACGCCTTCGTAGCGGCCGTTGAGCACGAGGTGGACGAACGCGGCCGACGACGCTGGGACACCGAGCGCAGCGAAGACATCGGTCGCGAGCTTCTCCTGCTGAAACGTAAAGTCGATCGGCTCCGCCTTCAGATAGAGCTTCCTCCCCGCGCGGGGACCGTGCGTTGCGGGCGGAGCATCGCCGCCGCGAAACTCGATTCGGTAGCTCTTCTTCGCGGCGTGCCGGCTGCTGGCGCCGCGAAGACGAACCGTCACTCGGCTCGCCTCGCCGCGATAACGGAGGAGGCCCTCGAACTCTTGATCGTCGAACGGCTCGACGAGAAGCCGGCGCAGACCCGGAGGGGAAATCTCGAGCTCGTACACGGGAAGCGCGGCCGCGGCGAGAGCTCGCGGCGCGAGCGTCACCGTCTCGCTCCACGCGCCGGCGCGCATTTCGTTCGCCCCCCGCTGGAGGCTCGCGATGCGGTACGTGTACTCGCGCCCGGGAACGACGTCGCGATCGATCCACCGCGAGACCCGCGCGCCCGACTCCCAGACGACGCGGAAGTCTCCACCATCCGTCCGCCGTTCGATGCGAAACTCAGAGACGCCGGCGCAGCCGGGCCCATTCCAGAAGAGATGGTTCTGGCCAAAGCTCGCGTCGCCGCGAAATCTCTTCGGCGGCGAAAGCGCGGCGCGGCGGGGAGACGGCGAGACCCAAATCGCACTCACGATCGATTCTCCCTGCCGGGCATCGGAGGGAACGAACCGAACGGTCAGAAGCTCTCCCGGTGCGACGGCTCCGATTCCGCTCACTCGAAACGCTTGACCGACGCCGGCGAGCGCGAACGGATCGATCGCACTCGCGATTTTCTGGTTCTGAACGTAGACGTCGAACTCGCGAAGCTCGCTCGTGTGAGCGAGCAACTCGACCTGCCCGATCTCGACGAGGTATTCTCCGGGACGCACCTTGAAGCGATACGCGGATGCACCGACACGTGCCGACGCGTAGAGATCGACCGGTTCGTCGCCCCAGACCCCCACGGCAGGAACGAACCACGGCCGCAAGGAGTCGCCGCCGGTGCAACCGTACGTCGCGCCCTCGCGGTAGCGACGATCAGGAAGGACGCGCGTGCCGCCGAGTCGTATTCCTTCGCCGCCGCAGTTGACGATAAACGGGGCTCGAAGCCACGCATCCCGCGCGGGAGCTTCCGCTCCCATTCCGTAGGAATCGAGCTGCGCCCCCGTCCCAATCGCGACGATCAAAACGCGCAGCCCGATGCGCGTCGCGCTCGTCCTCGTCAATTCTTTCGCCATCGCTCATCTCGTTCTTCGTCGACCGCTCCATTGTCGTCGTCGACAGCGTTCGGCGCGAGGCCTCGATCGAGGTCGATCGCGCCGCTGGCGTGGAAGCCCGTCGGAACTCGCGGTTAGAATGTTCGTCTGGGGCGGCAGGCGACGGAGGAAAGACATGAAGATCCGCGAAGTCCGCGTCATCGTCACTTCACCCGGGCGAAACTACGTCGTCGTCAAGGTTCTCACGGACGAAGGCGTCTACGGCGTGGGAGAAGGAACGCTCAACGGGAGCGAGCTCGCGGTCGCGGAGTCTCTCCGTCATTCCTCGGAGCTCCTCATCGGACTCGACCCCCACCGCATCGAGGACATCTGGCACCTTCTCTACCATCACGCCTACTGGCGCCGCGGGCCGATTCAGATGGCAGCGATCAGCGCGATCGATATGGCGCTCTGGGACATCAAAGGGAAGGTGGCGAAGCTCCCCGTCTACCAGCTCCTCGGCGGCAAGGCCCGCGAGGGATGCATGGTGTACGGCCACGCGGGTGGATCGTCGCACGAAGCGATCGTCGAGTCGGTACGCGGCTATCAGCAGCGCGGGTTCAAGGTGATTCGCGTTCAGCACGGCGCGTACGGCGGTCCAGGACTTCTCCGCCGAATTCCCGCTCACCGCCCCGGGATTCCGAGCACGGCGGTGTTCGAACCGACACCTTATCTTCTCGACACGCCGCGCATGTTCGAGCACTTGCGAAAGCAGCTCGGTGACGAGGTCGAGCTCTGCCACGACGTCCACGAGCAGCTCACACCGCAGCAGGCGGCCCATCTCGCCCGACAGCTTCAGGACTTTCGACTCTTCTTTCTCGAAGATCCCGTCCGCCCCGATCACAAGGAGAGCTTCAAGCTCGTCCGCGAAGCGTCGACGACGCCGCTCGCGATGGGCGAACTCTTCGTCTCGCGATGGGACTGTATCCCGCTCTTCGTGAATCAGTGGATCGATTACATCCGGATCAAGCCGCAGCACGTCGGCGGAATCACGGAAGCCAAAAAGATTTTCGCTCTCGCTGAGCCGTACCAGGTGAAAAGCGCGTCCCACGGCGCGCGCGACATCGGCCCGATCGGCCAGGCGGCATCCGTCCACGTGGGGCTCACGATCCCGAACTTCGGGGTGCAGGAGTGGACCGACTTTTCGAAGACGGAGCACGATGTCTTTCCCGGCCGGGCGTTCTTCCACGACGGCTACGCACACGTCCAGGAGACACCGGGTCTCGGAGTCGACGTCGATGAACGCGCCGCCGCGAAATACCCGTACCAGCGCGCTTACATGCCTCTCGTCCGGCGTGAGGACGGGACGATGCACGTCTACTGACCCGCGCGAGCGTTTCGCGCTCGCGCGAATCTCGGAGTGGAGCGCGGCGACGACGCGACATCTGGCCCGGATGACGAGAGTGCCGCGAGCGACCATTCGCGAAGATCCGGACGTCGAGCTCGCGGCGCTGCACGCACGTCGGTTACGATCTGGATGCTCGAGGAGCTCCGAGGAAGGGCTTGCTCGGCGAAGCCAGCGGGCTCCTTACGGTCCGCGCATCTCGAAGGAAGTGCACGCCGCGTGCCTGAGCCAGTTCGGATGCGGAGTCAGAGACAAACCACAGCGATCTTACTCGGCACGCTCTCGGTCGCCGTACTCATCGCGTTGATCGCGATGGTTTTCTTCAGACCACGAGCCGCCCGAGCTTACCCGCCAGCACCCACCGCGCGTGTCGTCACGTTTCCGACCGATGCGATCTCGTTGGGAGGTGGGGTTCTTGTGAGCTTTGGGACACTGCACACACGGCCGTGGAAGGAGGGGCCCATCCGCACACCGGGGCGGTGGGAGAACATCGGCGAGGCGCGGGGCGAAGTCTCGATTCCCGCGAACAAGATGCTCATGCTAAGCCTCGATTCGAACAACGATACAACACTCACTGCGCTCACTCGCCTTGACCCGTTTGACCTACAGGTCCTTTCGGCGCCCAGCCAGAACCGAATGACCCATGCCGCGATACCGAGCATCAGCCACTTGAAAGGTCTCAGAATACTGCACCTCGGTGGAGCACGAATCACGGATGACAGTCTTCGTCACCTATCGCGTCTCTCATTCTTGGAACACCTCGACCTCCAGAGCTGCCCCATCTCCGACGAAGCGATCCCGCACTTAAGCAAACTGCGCTCGTTGCGCTCGCTGTCGCTCGCGCGTACACAAACCACGAATCGAGGAGTCTCGCGACTCCAATGGGCGCTTCGCGAATGCCAGATCAGTCACTGAGCTCGTAGCGTAGCTCCGGCGGTGTTCGACTGACTCCGCGCTCGTTTCAGTTGGCGTCCTTTGTAGCAACCTCACCTCGCCCGCAAGATCCCAAACGCCCTTGCGGTGCCGCGAACTGCCCGTTCTCGGTCACGTTCAAATTTCCTGGAGAATCAACATGCTGTTTCAGTCTCTTCCATGGATCTCGCTACGCTCTGTCCTCTGTCTTGGAGCGCTCGCGATCTCACTGCCCACGGTCGCCGACGAGGCGGCCAAGAAAGAGAAGGACGCCGGTAAGGAAAACTGGATCCAGCTCTTCAACGGGAAGGACCTGAGCGGCTGGCGGGTCAAGATCACCGGCCGCGACCTCGATGACAACTACGCCGACACCTTTCGCGTTGAGGACGGCCTCCTCAAGGTGTCGTACGACGGCTACGAAGAGTTCGGCCGGCAATTCGGACACATCTTCTATCACCAGCCGTTTTCCAATTACCGCCTCCGCGTCGAGTACCGTTTCGTCGGCGAACAGGTGAAAGGCGGACCCGGTTGGGCGATTCGAAACAGCGGACTCATGCTCCACGGGCAGTCGCCTGAGACGATGACGAAGGACCAAGAGTTTCCGGCTTCGATCGAGGTTCAGCTTCTCGGTGGAAACGGCAAGGCGGAGCGAACGAGCCTCAATCTCTGCACGCCCGGCACGAACGTCGTCATGGACGGGAAGCTCATTCGCCGCCACTGCATCAGCTCGAAGTCGAAGACCTACCACGGCGAAAAGTGGGTGACGGCGCTCGTCGAAGTCCGCGGCAATACGGTGAAGCACATCGACGAAGAAGGGCGCGTCGTTCTCTCGTACACCGACCCCCAGCTCGACGATCGAGACCCCGATGCCCAGCGCCTCCTCAAGGCGGGCCAAGCGAAGATGCTCCGCAAGGGAACGATTTCGCTTCAATCGGAGAGCCACCCGATCGAGTTTCGTAAGGTCGAGCTGCTCGAGCTCGACGATTCGGGCGAGGGTGCCGGCGGCTGGGTCGATCTGCTCGCGGGCGGCGATCTCGCAAAGCACTGGGAGACCGAAGGCAACTGGAAGCTCGAAGACGGCGTCGTCAGTCTCACTCCTCGCCCGGACGATCGCGGCTGGGCGCGCTTCGCGGATTATCTCTGGCTGAAGGGCGAGTACGGCGACTTCGAGTTCGAGTTCGACTACCGCGTCGAGCCGAAGGGAAACAGCGGCTTCTACTTCAACGTCGGCGATCGGAAGAGTCCGGTGCGGAAGGGAATCGAGGTCCAAATCTTCGATTCGAGTCGAAAAGGGCCCGATGCGACGCTCACCGACCACGACTCGGGCGGGATCATCCCGCGGATTCCCCCGACGAAGAACGCCGTCCGCGCCCCCGGCGAGTGGAATCACTTCTTCATTCGTTCCGCGAAGCGAAAGCTAACGGTGAAGCTGAACGGCGAGGTCGTCAACGAGGTGGACCTCGAAGATCCGCGCCTCAAGGGTCGACCGCCGCGCGGCGCGATCGGGTTCCAAGATCACGCGCTCCCACTCGCGTTGCGAAAACTCCGCGTTCGCCGCCTCTGAGCTCCGAGCGGCCAAAGCGATGCGACGGCGACGAGCTCGCGACCGAGCAGTGCACCCGACGCGGAACGCCGCGCGGCCGCGCGGCGTCGCCGATCTGCGGTTCGCCGCGGCACTCTGCGCGATGGGGTTTGCCCCGGGCGTCGCAGCCGATCCGCCGCGGGACTTCACCCGTCTCGTCGCCCACTGGGCGGAGTACGCCGACCCGGAGTACCTCCGATTCATTGGCGATGCGAAGCCCGAGATCGCCCAGATCGGGTTCTACGGTGCCCATTTCTGGAGTCTCGCGCACACGGCGCACGGCGGCGGCTACCCCGCGCACTTTCCGGTGCGCGGGCACCGGGAGTGCGCGGATTGGTTCGAACGACGGAACGTCGAGATCCATCGCCTGGGAACGAAGATCGTCGGTCACCTAAACGTCAAGTTTCTCGTCGGCGATCCCGACAGCGACGACGGGCCGCGCGGATTCTTCCGCTTCTACCGCGACTGGGATGAATCTCTCCTCGGACCGAAGCCCACGGCAGACCCGATGTCGCTTCTCGAAGTGGGTCGCAACGGCAAGCCTCGAGCGAGCGAGTCCTATCGGATCGGCGGGATGCGAGAATACTGGGCGTGCCTCAGCAATCCCGACTGGCGCGCCGTGCTCAAGGCGTGGGTTCGATTCGGCATCGCGCGCGGCGTCGACGGTTTCATCGTCAATTACTTCTACCGCCACGACTGTCACTGCGAGCACTGCGTCCGCGGATTTCGCAAATACCTGCGGGAGCGATTCAGCCCCGCAGAGCTCGCCGGAAGGCTCGGCATCGACAGTCTCGCCGAGCACGTCTTCGATGAAATCGGCGCTTGGCACGATCCGTCGCGGTCGACTCTGCTTCGCCGCGAGGCTCTACGATTCTCGCAGCTCACGAACAAGCGGGCGTTCGACGAAGTCCTCATCGAGTTCGGACGCGAGCTGAAACCGGATCTCATCGTCGCGCAGTGGAACCACCTCGGTGACTTCTCGCAATTGAGCGGCGACGAGCGCTGTCTTCTCCCCCGCGACGCGTGGGCTCGAGGCGAAGACTACCTCTGGTACAGCACTGGCGGCGCCGCAAACTCGACGAAGCTCGCCGAAGGAAACTTGGGCGAGGCGACGCTCCAGGCGCGCTACATCCGCGGCGCGTCGGGCGGGAAACCGTTCACGCTCGGGAAGTACGAACACGTTCGGGTCCGCACCGCGATCGCCGAGCTCGCCGCGAACGGGGGAGCGCCGATGGGCTTCTACACGAGATTTCGCGAAGCGGACGCTCGACGCGAGATCGTCCGCTACTATCGCTTTCTCCATCGCTACGACGCGCTCTATTCCGGGGATCGATCGTACGCGCCCGTTCTCCTCCGCTTCCCGCGCCGTGCCGTTCACTCCGGTGACTTGAAACCGCTCGAGCGCTTCAAGACGATCGGCCGGCGACTACTCGATGAGCACGTCCTCTTCGATGTCACTCCGGACGATTCGCCGGCGGCGAGTGCGTCGGAGTACCTCGCCGTCGTCGATCCCACCGACCCGGTCGCGAGAGCCGACACGGTGATGGATTCGCTCCCCGACTCGCTCAGCCGATTCGAGGCACCGGCGACCGTCCGCGTGTCGGCGTCGCGACCCGCACGGCAGGGAGAACTCACGATTCACTTTGTGAACTACAACCGCGTCGAACCGTCCGATGGGAGCGGCGCCGGCGGTGGAATCCGCGATGAAAGGCCGATCGCGACGCCTAGGATCCCCGCGAGCATTCGCGTGCCGCGCGGCTGCGTCGCTCGGCGCGTCGAGTTCCTGACGCCCGAAACCGACGCGCCGACGGAACTGCGGTTCCGCGCGGGCGCGGACGCGCGCGTGGACGTCGTCGTTCCGTCCTTCCTCGTCTACGGTGTTCTCCGGATTCATCTCGAAGCTACCGACGAGTCGAGCGCGAGACTCCGTCCCCGAGTGGCGGGCGTCGTCACCGAGTATCGACACAATTCGCACGCCGACGTGATTCTCAGCCGCCTTCTCCTTACCGATACGCTCGACGGCAAAGGGAACCCGTCTGCGCTCGAGCTCGCGTCCCTCTATACCGATCAACGTCCGAGCGGCGACACGAGCCGTCTCCTCGCCGCGTCGCACGGGTTTCGCGTGAGCGAGACCGTGGCGGACGCCCTCACCCTCGGAACCGGCGAGCTCGCCGTCGACGCCGTTCTTCTCATCGCCGAGCACGGCAACTACCCGCGATCGGAAACCGGCAACATCGTCTATCCGAAGCGCCGCCTCTGGGAGCAGATCCTCGAGGTGTTCCGCGCGAGCGGACGCGCCGTCCCCGTTTTCATCGACAAGCACATCGCCGACAACTGGAAGGATGCGAAGTTTATTTACGACACGGCACGCGAACTCGACGTCCCTCTCATGGCGGGTTCGTCGCTCCCCGTGACTTGGCGACGACCCGCGGTCGATGTTCCCCGCGGGTCGAAGCTGCGCGAGATCGTAGCGATCACCTATCACACGACGGATGCCTACGGCTTTCACGCTCTCGAGTTCGTCCAAGCGCTCGCCGAACAGCGAGACGGTGGCGAGACGGGGATTCGGGCGGTCGAATCGCTCGCGGGAGACGCGGTTTGGAATGCGCTCGACGAAAGGGCGATCGATCTCGAGCTCTTCGGCGCCGCGTGGACGCGACTCTCGGCACCACGGGTCCCACGCGAGCGCCTCCGCGACGCCGTGCCCGAACCGCGGCTCTTTCGCCTCGAGCACACCGACGGACTCCGCGTCCACCTCCTCGAGTTGAACGGCGCGGCCGGCGAGTGGTCCGCGGCCTGGCGCTACGCCGACGGATCGAAGGCGTCGTCGCTCTTTTGGACGCAAGAGGGCCGTCCGGGAATGCACTTCACGTACCTTCTGAACGGGATCGAATCGATGGTCGAGACCGGAACGCCCGCTTGGAACGCCGAGCGAACTCTCCTCACGAGCGGGACTCTCGACGCCCTGCTGAGCTCCCTTCACAATGGCCAACGTCGCATCGAAACACCCCACTTGGAGCTTCGCTACCAGCCGGTCTGGCGCTGGAGCGAACCCCCGTATCCTCCCTTCATGAGGCCTTGGTCCGAGCAGTGATCTGGACTCGAAAGCCGCAAGAGTTCGGCGGCACAACGAGCCGTTGCACGGCGACTAGACCGACCGTCGCGCTGCGCTCGATCAGCGCGCTCGCGGTTTTCGTCGCGATGGCGCTCAGCGCGGCAGCCGAGGAGCCGGCGCCGGCGCAGGAATCGAGTCCCTCGACGCCCAGACCGCGCTGGACGACGTCCCGCGTTCGCGGCACGCCGGAACCGCCCCTCGCTTACACGGTCGAAAAGACGTTCCAGCGCGTCGCGTGGAAAGCGCCGATCTACATCATCGCGGAACCGGGAACGCAGGACCTTCTCGTCGTCCAGCAGGGCGGCGAGCGCGACCGTCCGTCGCGGATCCTTCGCGTCCGCGACACCGGGGAAGCGGACCGAGCCGAACTCTTTCTCGAGGTCCCCGGACGACTCGTCTACAGCGTGACGTTCGATCCGAGGTACCGAGAGAACGGCGTGGTCTACGTGTTCTCGAACGGTCCGACGGGCGCAGGGGAACGCTTCAATCGCATCTCGCGGTACCTCGTCCGCGGGGATGAAGAACGAGCGTGCGATTCGGATTCCGAGAGATCCATCATCGAATGGCCCTCGGCGGGACACGACGGCGGCGACATGGTGTTCGGTCACGACGGAATGCTCTACATCTCGTCGGGTGACGGCACGGGCGACTCGGACTCCGACGTCACCGGGCAGGACCTCTCGAATCTCCTGGCCGCCGTTCTTCGCATCGACGTCCGATCAGCGGCCGAAGAGGGCGACGAGTCGAACGCTCCCGCGTACACGATCCCGTCCGACAATCCCTTCGTCGAGCATCCCGGAGCGCGCGGCGAAATCTGGGCCTACGGCCTCCGTAATCCGTGGCGGATGAGCATCGACCGGAAGACCGGACGGATCTGGGTCGGCACGAACGGACAGGACCTCTGGGAAACGGCGCACTTGCTCGGACGCGGCGAGAACTACGGGTGGAGCGTCTACGAAGGAAACCATCCCTTCTACCTCCACCGCGAGCTCGGCCCGACGCCGTTCGTCCCGCCCACCCTCGAGCATCATCACCACGAGGCGCGCTCGCTCACGGGCGGGGTTGTCTATTACGGCGCCAAGATTCCAGATCTCGAGGGCGTCTATGTCTACGGCGACTACGCGACCGGGAAGATCTGGGGCGCGCGTCACGACGGTGCCCGGGTCACGTGGAAAGCCGAGCTCGCGGATACCTCGCTTCAAATTGCCGGTTTCGGCCTAGGTCATTCGGGCGATCTCTACGTCGTCGACCATGGCGGGGGCATCTACAAGCTCGTCCCTCGGCCTCCTCAAGGAGAGGATCGTTCTCCGTTTCCCCGTCGTCTGAGCGAAACCGGGATCTACGAATCGGTCGCCGAGCACCGCGTCGCGCCCGGCATCATTCGCTACTCCGTGAACGCTCCCGGCTGGAACGACGGCGCAGACGTCGATCGTTTCGTTGCGCTCCCGGGCGATGCGCGTGCGTCGTTCGCCGGCTCGCGCGGCTGGAACTTTCCGAACGGTGCCGTGCTCGTGCAGACCCTCTCTCTCGCCGGACGGAGAGTCGAAACACGCCTTCTCCACCGCGAGAGGAACGAGTGGCGCGGCTACTCGTTCCGCTGGCTGAACGATGGGAGCGATGCCGAGCTCGTTCCCAAGAACGGCCTGACCACCGAGCTCGCTCACACAGCCGGAGCATCCGACGAGTCTTCACCCGGTGGGCGTACGTGGCGATTTCCCTCGCGAACGGAGTGCCTGTCGTGCCATTCGCGCGCGGCGAACTTCGTCCTCGGCCTTCGCACCGCGCAGGTCAACCGCAGCCAAGACTTCGGACACGGACCGGAGAATCAACTCCGGGCGTTCGTTCGCCTCGAGGCACTCGCGGGCGCTCCGGCCTCCGCTCCCGACGGACTGAGTCAGCTCGTCGATCCGTACGACGAGACAGCCGGTCTCGAACTCCGAGTTCGCTCGTACCTCGACGCGAACTGCGCGGGCTGTCACGTCGAAGCAGGCGGGGGGAACGCGAAGCTCTCGCTAGCCCACTCGACAGCGCTCGCCGGCACAAACTTGATTTCGCACCGCCCGCAGCACCATGCATTTGAGATTGCGAACGCGATGATCGTCGCGCCCGGGAACCCCGAGCGCTCGGTCCTCCTCCAGCGCTTGAGTCGGCGCGGGAGCGGTCAGATGCCGCCGCTCGCCAGTCTGCGAGTCGACGAACGCGCGGTCACGCTCGTCCGCGCTTGGATCGAGAGTCTCCCGGTGCCGGAGAGGCGAATCGTTCGAGACTGGACCCTGAAGGATTTCTCCGGCCGCGTCGGGGAGGTTACGGCAAATCGTTCCTTCGCGGCGGGGCAGGCCGCGTTCGAGTCGACTGGGTGTACGCAGTGCCATCGGTTCCGCCGGAAAGGTGGCGGTGTCGGACCCGATCTGACGAACCTCGGGAGCCGCATGACGCCCGAGAAGCTGCTCGAAGCGCTGATCGAGCCTTCGAAAACCATTGCCCCGGGTTACGCAACGACGATCGTGCAGACGAGCGACGGCGAGGTCTACACCGGGCGCATCGACAGCGAAGACGAGGACGGAATCGTCCTTCGCACGGTGGCATCGTTCGCCGAGCCGACGAGAATCGAGAAGAGCGAGATCGTCGATCGGAGTGCGTCAACGGAGTCGATCATGCCGGCCGGAGCGCTCGACACGCTCGAGGCGCACGAGGTCCTCGATCTGCTCGCGTTCCTGCTCGCCGGCGGCTCGCGCGAGCACCCGGCGTTCGAGTAAAAGCTTACGAGTCGAGCGTGAGTGGCGGCTCCCTCGCCGCGCAGAGTCGGGCCCAGGAAATGCGCCGCGCCGAAGTAAGAAGCCCCGATCTCGCCGCGTCAGAGAAGAGCCAGGGGAAGTCGATGGAGGCCGATCGCCAGTCGTCCGGACATTCTCGGCGCGAGGCTCGCAGGGGGCGAAGCCTCTCGACAAATTGCGGAACTCCACGCGCGGCTGCCGCGTTCGTCGGAGGAAGGTCGAACTCAAGGTGTTCTCTGCCCATCGGAGCGACAGATGACGGAAACCGACACCACCGCCAAAGCGCAGGCGGCCTCTCGCCCGTGGACGAAGCTCGTCGTGCTCGGCCTCTTCGTCGGCGCCGCCGGTGCCGCGTATTACTTCTTTGGTGACGCGCTCACCCTCGAGAGCCTTGCCGAGAAGGAAGCGGCCGTTCGCGATTACCAGAAGGACTCGGCTCTCGTCGTGTACGGAGCAGCGTTTCTCATCTACGTCGCCGTCACCGGGCTCTCGATTCCCGGCGCCGCTCCCCTCACTCTCGTCTTCGGATGGTTCTTCGGCTTTTGGCGCTCGCTCGTCCTCGTCAGCTTCGCGTCGACGACCGGCGCGACGATCGCGTTTCTTCTCAGCCGCTATCTCCTTCGCGATTCGATCCAGAATCGTTTCGGCGAACGCCTCGCGGCCTTCAATCGCGCACTCGATCGTGAGGGCGCGTTCTACCTCTTCACTCTCCGCTTGATTCCCGCGGTCCCCTTCTTTGTTATCAACGTCGTGATGGGACTCACTCGAATTCGTGCGCTGACGTTTTGGTGGGTGAGCCAGGTCGGTATGCTCGCGGGAACAGCCGTCTTCGTCTACGCAGGCTCGAGCGTGCCGGATTCGGCGACCTTGGCCGAACAAGGCGTCGGTGGAATCCTCACCACCAATGTCATCCTCGCGTTCGTCGTCCTCGGGTTGTTTCCGCTCGTCGTCAAGAAAGTCTTCGAGCGCTTCCGCCCCGCTCCGAACGACGATGCCTCGAGTCCGATTCCGCCTTCGAGACCGAACCCGGACGCGGCGTCCGTCGATCCATAAGAGATTCCCCTCGGGCAGAGAGAAAGGTCGACTCATGTCAGAGACCGCGACGAAGAACCGAGCCACGGAGGAGTGGATTCAGCTCCAGCCGCGCGACGAGCACAACCTCGAGCTCGAGCGGAATGTCCGCCCGCCCGATTGGGTGAATCCGAAGCCCGAGGGCCGGTACAACCTCGTCGTCATCGGCGGCGGCACTGCCGGCCTCGTGTCCGCGGCCGGCGCAGCCGGACTCGGCGCTAAGGTCGCGCTGATCGAGCGCGAGCTGCTGGGTGGCGATTGTCTGAACGTCGGCTGCGTGCCCTCGAAGGGCGTCATCAGTGCCGCGCGCGTAGCCGCGACCGTGCGGGACGCGGGCGAGTTCGGCATCCGCGTACCCGAGGGAGTCGAGGTCGATTTCGGCGCGGCGATGGAGCGAATGCGGCGTCTCCGCGCGCGCATCAGCCCCAACGATTCGGCGGCGCGCTTTCGCGACCTCGGAGTCGACGTGTTCGTCGGCTCCGGGCGCTTTGTCGACTCGGAGACGATCGACGTCGACGGAACTCAGCTCAAGTTCAAGCGCGCTGTGATCGCCACCGGCGCCCGCGCGGCAGCACCCCCGATCCCCGGGCTCGACACGGTCGAGCGACCGCTCACGAACGAGTCGGTGTTCTCGCTGACCGAGCGGCCGAACCGGCTCGGAGTCATCGGAGCGGGACCGATCGGCTCGGAGCTCGCCCAGTCGTTCGCCCGGTTCGGCTCCGAGGTCTACCTCGTCGAGTCGGCGCACGGGATTCTAACGCGCGAAGATCCGGACGCAGCCGAGTTCGTGGAGCGACAGATGCTCCGCGACGGGGTCCGTCTCCTCTGCTGCGGACGCGACACGAAAGTCGTCGGAGGCGACCCGATCCGGCTCACTCTCGAATCTCACGACAAAGCCTACGACCAGCCGATCGACGAACTCCTCGTCGCGGTCGGCCGCGCGCCAAACGTCGAGAGCCTCAATCTCGAGGCGGTCGGAGTCGAGTACGACAAGAAGGGTGTCAAGGTCGACGACCGACTTCGGACGACGAACCCGCGCATCTTCGCCGCGGGCGACGTCTGCTCGCGCTACCAGTTCACGCACGCCGCCGACTTCATGGCCCGGATCGTCATTCAGAACGCACTCTTCATGGGACGATCGAGAGCGAGCGCGCTTACGATTCCGTGGTGCACCTACACGACTCCCGAAATCGCGCGCGTCGGCCTCAACGAGAAAGATGCCGCCGATCAGGGGATCGCGATCGACACCTACACTCAGGAGCTCGCGGACGTCGACCGTGCGATTCTCGAAGGCGAGGAGGACGGATTCGTCCGCATCGTCACGAAAAAGGGCGCGGATCGAATTCTCGGTGCGACCATCGTCGCCCGGAACGCCGGCGACATGATCGGAGAGGTGACCCTCGCCATGACGCACGGGCTCGGCCTCAAGAAAATCGCCAGCGCGATCCATCCGTACCCCACGCAAGCGGAGGCGATTCGAAAGGTCGGTGACGCGTACAATCGGACGCGACTCACGCCGGGTGTGAAGCGTCTCTTCGAAAAGTGGCTGATCTGGACTCGCTAGTCGATACAGCCCTCCGTCTTCTCTCACCGTAGAAAAACGCAGGAACGATACGATGGAACTCGACGCTCGAACCGAGATCGATTGCTTCATGCAGGGACTCGTGAAGCGAAACCCGGGAGAAGAAGAGTTTCACCAGGCCGTGCGCGAGGTCACGGAAACGCTCATGCCGTACATTCTCGAGCATCCGCGCTACCGCGACGCGCGCATCCTCGAGCGGATGACGGAGCCGGATCGAGTCGTGATCTTTCGCGTGTCTTGGGAAGACGACGCCGGCAACGTCCGCGTCAACCGAGCCTGGCGCGTGCAGTTCAACAATTCGATCGGCCCGTACAAGGGCGGGATGCGGTTCCATCCGAGCGTGAACCTGAGCATCCTCAAATTCCTCGGCTTCGAGCAGACGTTTAAGAACAGCCTGACGGGTCTCCCGATGGGTGGCGCCAAGGGTGGTGCGAACTTCAATCCCAAAGGGAAGAGCGATCGCGAGGTGATGCGTTTTTGTCAGTCCCTCATCACCGAGCTCCATCGCCACGTCGGCGAAGACACCGACGTTCCGGCGGGAGACATCGGAGTCGGCGGCCGCGAAATCAGCTACATGTTCGGCCAGTACAAGCGGCTCGTGAACCGCTTCACGGGAATCCTCACCGGCAAGGGACTCGCGTTCGGCGGGAGCCTCATCCGCACCGAGGCGACGGGATATGGCTGCGTCTACTTCTGCGAGAACATGCTCCAGCACGTCAATGATTCGATCGCCGGCAAGACGTGCGTCGTGTCCGGATCCGGGAACGTCGCCATATACACCGTCGAGAAAGCGGCGGAGCTCGGCGCCAAGGTCGTCACGATCTCCGATTCCTCCGGATTCGTCCACGACCCCGACGGCTTCGACGCGGAGAAGATCGCGTACATCAAGGATCTCAAGGAAGCGCGGCGCGGACGAGTCGGAGAGTACGCGGAACGGTTTCCGCGGGCCTCGTTCCACGCCGGCGAGCGCCCCTGGGGCGTGCCGTGTGACGTCGCCTTCCCGTGCGCGACGCAGAACGAGCTCAACTCGGACGAAGCGAAGACTCTCCTCGAGAACGGAGTGAAGGTCGTCTGCGAAGGCGCGAACATGCCGTCGGAGCTCGTCGCCGTACACATCTTCCGCGATGCGAAAATCCTGTTCGGTCCGGCGAAGGCAGCGAACGCCGGAGGAGTCGCGGTTTCAGGCCTCGAGCAGAGCCAGAACGCGCTCCGGCTGTCGTGGAGCCGCGACGAGGTCGACGAGCGGTTGAAGACGATCATGCGAGATATCCATCGGAACTGCGTCCGGCACGGGAGCGAGCCGGACGGATCCGTCGACTACGTAAAGGGCGCGAATCTCGCCGGCTTCATCAAGGTCGCCGACGCGATGCTCGCGTACGGAATCGTGTGAGCTCACTCGCTCTTCGGAAAGAGCTGGGACGACGTGTGGAGGAGCAGCGTCGCGTGGAGATCGTCCGGCCTTCGCTTGTCGAGCAGATTGACGAGCCGATTCGCCATTCCCTCGCGCACCGAGGTTCGCGCGTACTCGACCGCAGACGCGCCGCAGCGCTCCGCCAGTCGCTCGAGAATGAAGAGCCCGGGGAGCAGCACCTCACGCCGGGAAGGATCGAGCTCCTCGGGTGCGCCGTGCCGTGCGACCCGATCGATCCAATCGCGGAGCTGCGAGACCGCGATCGAGTCGGAGCCCGAGATGCGCGCGAGCGCCTTGGCCGTACCGCCGGTGGCGAGCACTCGGGTGGGAGGTGAGATCGGGAGCTCCGCGAGAGCGGCGTCGCAGTACTCGCGATTCCGCCGCGCGAACTCCTCCGGGGAACGACGATACCGAGCGAACCGACAGTGATTTCGGATCGCGCCGAGCCTCACGCTGCCGCAATCGCGCAGCCGCCCCGCGTCGATGCGCGCCCACTCGGTCGTGGCGCCGCCGAGGTCCCCTAAGAGAACAGTCTCGCTCGCCGGCGCCGTGAACGTGCGTGCCATGAGCTTCGCCTCGTCGCGCCCGCCGATGACTCGCACGCGCACGCCCGTCTCGCTTTGGACCCGCTCCGCCAAATCGCGCATCTCGGGAAGCTCGCGGAAGACGCCGGTGGCAAGACAGAGGCACTTTTCGAGCGGCAATCCCTCGGAGTGCGAAGACGCGGTGCGGATTGCCGACAGGACCTCGTTCACCATTTCGACGCGGAGCGCGGGCTCGGTGAAGAACTCGTGCGCGACGCGCCAGGGGACTTTCGTCGTCTCGATCGAGTGCGTGCCGTCGAGCTCCTTCGAGACTCGATAGAACTTGAGCGAGTTCGACCCGAGCTCGAATAGACCGTACTGCCGCCGACTCACGGGCGTGCTCCCTCCGTCTCGGCTGCGAGCCGCGCGACGCCGGCGAGGAATCTCGCGCCCGCGGGAGTCCCCCACCGCAGGCTCGCGCGAAGAATTCCGCAGGGGCAGGGACCGCCTTAGCCGGCGACTCCTCTCCATCCGCCCGTCGGCCGGCGCCGAGCGTGGTCTGCACCCACGCACCCAGTTCCTCCGGGCCCGAAATCGCGCGTCTCCTCGAGCCCCCGCGCGATCGCACCCAGGATTCGGCGGCATCGTACCTCGATTTCCCGGGGGAACCGCTGAGATTCTCCGCCGCCGGGCCGGGTCCGGCGAGCCCACCGGAGGGACGCCGACCGAGAAGGTTTCTCGAATGAGCTCAAGCCCCCCCGTCAATCGACCGATAAATGGGGCGAGAAAATTACTTGAACTACTGGTTAGTCTGGAGGGTTCCGTCTAAGATCCTGTCGATCCTCCAAACCGGCCGCGCGGCCGGGATCCGGCTCTGGGCCTTTCTAGATCTCGGGGCTTCAGCGATTCTTCTGTTTTTTTCGGAGCACCGAGCGATGGCTCAGAAGCTTTACGTCGGCAATCTTCCCTTTAGCGCCACCGAGGATGAGGTCCGCGACCTCTTCGCTCAATACGGCGAAGTTCTCTCGGTGACACTCATCACCGATCGGGAGACCGGCCGACCGCGCGGGTTCGGATTCGTCGAGATCGACGACAACGGCGCGAGCAACGCCATCGCGAGCCTCAACGGCACGGACTTCGGCGGTCGCGACCTGCGAGTCAACGAGGCGCGCGAGCGCAGCCCCAGAGGAGGGGGCGACGGCGGAGGTGGTAGACGTTCGTGGTGATCTGAAGGATCGCCACTCAGGTCACGGAGGAGCAGCGCCTTCCCGGGCGCGGTGGCGGAGTGGTCCGGAGTCTCGCGTCGAGCGAGGGCTTCGAACCAAACGCTCGATGCCGGTCCGGGAGGCGGAGCTCGCCGCGGCGAGGTGACGGGGTAAGTCGGGGGAAAAGGAGAGAGCCGGAAAGGTGATCCGCAAGCGCACGCGGATCGAGTCCCGCTTCGCGGGGGGAGCGTTCTCTTCCGAGGGCGGCGCGTCGAACGGGACTCCGCCCCGGTCCATGGACGTCGAGCGGGACACGGTCGCGACATCGGACTCACGCAGCGCGCGATTCGCGACCGTCTGTGACCGACCGTCCCACCAGTGCCGCGCTCGCGGGAGAATCGACGAACCGCAAACGCCGACTCGAAGGTCGGCCGCGGAAAACCGTCGAGACCACTAGCGAGACTCTACCCAAAACAACTCACGAGCCCGCACGAAACCGGCCGGCGCGACCCGTCGGACGATTCGTGGAGGCAGCACCGCCGAGAGACCGACGACGCGCGATTCTCGATTCAGAATTTTGACCACGATGAGAACTCAGGACGACCGCAATGCGTGACGGCAGACTGCTGACTAGAGAGACGAAGCGATTCGCTTCGGAGAAGCGCGGGCGAAGCTGGTGGTACGTGATCTCGACGACTTGCGTCCTCGCCGCGCTGGTGACGGTCGCGTTCCTCGACCTCCCGTGGATCGTTAGGATCGGGGCCTGCCTCCTCGCCGGTCTCGTCCACGTCCGACTCTTCGTGATCTATCACGACTATCTCCACGGCGCGATCCTCGAGCGATCGATCATCGCGAAGCTGTTCTTTCATATCTACGGGCTCTTCGTACTCGCGCCCCCGAGCATCTGGAAGGACACGCACGACCACCACCACCGCAACAACGCCCGTCGAATGGGCAGCGACAGCGTCGGAACATTTCCGATCATGACGACGCAGAGCTATCGACAAGCCGGTTTCGGCGCGCGGTTCATCTACGCTCTCACTCGCCACCCGGTGACGATCGCCCTCGGCTACTTCACGGTGTTCCTCTACGGCTTCTGCATCCAACCGCTCCTCACCAATCCGAAGAAACATTACGACGCCGCCGTGTCGATCCTCCTTCACTTCGGGATCGCCGCGCTTCTCGCGCTCTGGAGTCCGGCGGCGATGCTCGTTGCCTTCATCCTCCCGATCGCTCTCGCCGCGGGGCTCGGTTCTTATCTCTTCTACGCGCAGCACAACTACCCGAGCGCGAAGATCCGTCCGGGAAAGGACTGGGATTACGTTTTCGCGGCGCTCCGCTCGTCGAGCTTTCTCGACACGAACCCGCTGATGCACTGGTTCACGGCGAACATCGGCTACCACCACGTTCACCACCTGAACGCTCGCATCCCGTTTTACCGTCTCCCCGAAGCGATGGCGGAGATCGAAGAGCTCCGCTCCCCCGGTACGACCACGCTGCGCCCGGGCGACATCATCCGCTGCCTGCGGCTCAAGCTCTGGGATCCGGATCGCGACCGGTTCGTCTCTTTCGCTGAGAGTCGCCGCGCCGCGAAGCCGAAGCGAACGCCGGTCGAAGTCTGACGCGCAGACGAGCAGAGACCGGGATCCTCGCGCCGAGCGCGCTGCTCATCCTGGCGCGCCTATCGCGTCGATGGCAGCATGGAGCCTCTCCGTGACGACCGCGCGGCGGCCCGTCGTGGCCTCCACTCCCTACTCGACGCGAACGAGGATTCCCTGCGATGCGAGTGTTTCGAGCGGGCCTCCTCGCCCTCCTGGTCGCGGTGCTCAGCGGGTCTGCGCTCTCCGCCGAAAGCCGTCCGCCAACCAACATCGTCTGGATCATCGTCGAGGACATGTCGGCGAACTTCGGCTGCTACGGCGAGAAGACGATCGCGACACCGAACGTTGATCGCCTCGCGCGCGAGGGGATCCGATTTACGAACGCGGTTGTCACGGCGCCCGTCTGCTCGGCCGCGCGTTCTGCGCTCATCACCGGCATGTATCAGTCGTCCATCGGAGCTCACCACCACCGCAGCGGCCGCGGCGTGGAGAAGATCCGACTCCCCGATCACGTGAGGACGGTGCCGCGTCTCTTCAAGAACGCCGGGTATCTCGTCCTCAATCTCTCGATCCAAGAGTTCGCCGGCCCGTCCCCGAACGAAAGCCGTGCCGCTGCACGGACGCGGGGTCAGGGGAAGAACGGCACGCGCGTGAGAATCGCGAAGACCGACTACAACTTCGAGTGGGACGCGGACGATTTCGATCACACGCACTGGTCCTCGCGCCCGGAGGGGCAGCCGTTCTTTGCGCAGGTCCAGCTCCGCGGGGGAAAGCTCCGCGGCGGCGGCGACGGCAAGCGCTGGCCGAAAACCGTCGAGAAGACACTCGGGAGCACGACACCGGCAAGCGCGGTGCGCCTACCCCCGTATCTGCCCGCGGATCCCGTCATCGTCGAGGACTGGCGGCAGTATCTCGACGCCGTGCGCTTCACGGACCATGAGGTCGGGCGCATCGTCGAGCGGCTGCGGGAGAGTGGCGAGCTCGAGCGGACCTACATCTTCTTCATCACCGATCACGGCATCAGTCACGTCCGCAACAAGCAGTTCTGCTACGACGGAGGCGTCCACATCCCCTTCGTGGTTCGGGGACCCGGCCTCGAGCCCGGCACGACGCGCGAGGACCCGGTCGAGCACATCGACCTCGCCGCGACCTCGCTCGGTCTCGCGGGCGTAGCGATCCCCGGGTGGATGCAGGCGCGGAACGTGCTCGCGAAGAACTATCGGCCGCGGACGTTCGCATTCTCGGCTCGCGATCGCTGCGACGAAACCGTCGACCGGATCCGCTCGGTGCGGAGCGGACGCTACAAGTACATTCGCAACTTCTACCCGAAGCGACCGTATCTTCAGCCGAATCGCTACAAGGACAACAAGCCGATCCTGAAGGCGATGCGACGTCTTCACGCGGCCGGCGAGCTGAATGCCGAGCGAGCGCGCATCATGGCGGAGTCGCGACCGCCAGAGGAGCTCTACGACCTTCGGGACGATCCGCACGAAGGGAAGAATCTAGCCGCGTCGGTGGAGCACCGACCACAGCTCGAGAGGATGCGAGCGGCGCTCGATGACTGGATCCGAGCGACGAAGGACCGCGCTGAGAGCCCCGAGCCCGCTGCGATGTACGACAGCGATATGGCGAAGTACCTCAAAGAGAAGCGCGGGGAGCAAGGGGAGATCTTGCGGCGCAACATCGCGACGATGAAGGCTTGGGCGCGTGCGGGTCGCTAGGGGCGAGCGGCGGATGCGTCCCTTCGCGACCTTCGTGTGAAACTCTTTTCAGAGATCGGGGTGTCTTCGGGCCGTCAGGCGCCACCGAGCACTCAGTCCGATCCTGAAGTCGCCGGCGCGCCGAAGAACGTCGCCGCGTTCCCGCGAAGCCCCCCGTCGGCGTCGATCCACGAGTCGAGGACGATTCCCGTCGATGGATCCGTCAGGCGGCGGATCAGAGTCTGACCGAGCGGTCCGCAGACGTCGGGATCCGTCGCGCCGTCCCGGAGGTTCGGACCCGCGCCCGGTTCGAGAAATGCGTGATTGTTTGAACCGTTCGAGACGCCGTTTTCGTTCACGATGCGATCGAGGTTGAATCGGACGCTCGCCGGGTCGAACACCTTCGATGCAGGTGCGACGTCGTCGCAGCCGTACCGATTGACATCGTTGTCGAGCGGGTTGACGGCGCAGCCGTTCGCGTCGAACAGATAGAGTCCGGTGCCGAGCCCCGCGACCATGTGCACCCAGAAGGGCGAATCCATTTGATTGCCGGGATTGCGTCCGATGTGCTCCTGGAGAAGAGCGAAGTCGAGCGCGCCGAAATCGTTCGCCTGAATCGCCGTGCGAAACGTGTCGTACTCGGTCCCGTACTGAGTGATCGCGTTCTCGGTCAGATGGCAGCTCACGCAGTAGCGCGGCCCTTCGTTGTCGTCGGTCACCCGACCGCGGATCGAGTGCGGCATCATCGCGTTATGGCTTAGCGATGGATACGGGTTCGACGGATCGTTCCCGGAGCCGTTGCGGTCATTGAACGCGAAGACATCCGAGCGGACGTCGTTCTGATCGCGGTAGCGGAAGAACGTCTCCGTGTTCGGGCTGATCGGGCTGATCTTGTTGTGAGCGTCCACGCCGAGCTGAAATGGGACCGGGGTCTGGTAAACGAACTCGGCGAAGCGCTCGCGGAAGACGATGCGATCCCCCGTGATGTTGCTGAAGTTATTCCCCGTGTTGTACTCGCCCTCGAGGTGACAGCCGATGCAGCCGTTCGTCCAGGAAGCGTGGCAGGAGACGCAGCTCATATTGTCGCCGTGGCTGAAGCCCGACGTCACGCCGCCGGTTTGCTGCGGACCGATTCCCGTCGACGGATCACCGTCGGCCCGCCCCATCGCGTACGACGCGCGTTCGTTGTAGATCGGCTGTCCGTCGAGCGGGTTCGTCCGCCCATTGTCGACGACGACATCGCGCGTCTGCGGGACGTAGTGGCGCCGTCCGGTCAAGCGGCTCACGAGGAAGTAGTGCCCGGCCCCGTCTCGCGTCACATGACGGAGCGGCTGACCGTCGGAGTCCGTCGCCATGACGGCGAGCCGGCCGTCGTACGTCGTTCCGGTCGTCGTCTGGGCGTAGGCCTCTGCCGTCCCGTGGCAGCTCTCGCAGCGGATGGCGACCGCCTGCTCCTGCCGACTCAGAATCTGGAGATCGTTCGGATCGCCGACTCGACCGCCGTGGAGATCGTGACTGCCATGGCAGTCGATGCAGCCGAGACCGGCCTCGTAGTGGACGTCCGGCGGCGTGTCGTCGCGAAGGTCGCCGTCGTAGTCTTCCATGAGGAGGTACTGAGCGCCGTTTCGCCCGTTGAAGGTTCGATTGCCGACGACCGGGTCGAAGAGACGCGTGTCATTGAAGCTGAACTGAAAGCGCACGGGGTTCGCGGGGTATTGCACTCGCCGGGCGACGTCCCGGTTCTGATCGAGACGGATTCCCCAGTACTGCATCACCGTTCGATTCGATCCCTGATGGCAGCCCGCACAGGTGTAGTCGTCGATTCCCTCGACGACCTCACCGCTCGGGAGAGTCTGCGCGATGCTCGCGATCATGTGACGACGCACGTGCGCTCGCTCCGGCGGATCGATGTCGTCGGGATCGAGGGGCTCGAACTTATTGATCCGCGGGTCCGTACTCCGGCTGCGCCCGTCGAGCGAGTAGCGCATATGGCACGCGGTACAACCCGACGAGCGGAAATCGCCGTAGCGGTTGTTCGCCCCCGCGCTCCCGAGATGACAATCGCCGCAGGTGAACGCCACCTGCTCGTGGTAGAGATTCGCTAGCGGCGATCCCGTCCGGAGCCGTCCGTCGGGCTCGAAGCTGAGCGGGAGGTCCGTCGACGCGTAGACTCCCGAATTGTTGAAAATATCGTCGGCGTTCGTTCCGCCGAATCGACTGAACACCGGAAACTCCATGAGCTCCGCGACCGGCCCCACACGGTTCGGATCGAATGCGAACGCCGCATCCAGATTCGCGCGGAACCCGAGATCCGCGGCCGTGTTCTCGTAGAGACCGACGTTTCCCGGGACCTGATTCGGGACGCCCGCCGCGTACATCGCACCCGACAGAACGCCGGCTTCCGTCGCGAGAAGACTCTTCTCTACGCAGTCGACGTGCGGCTTGTGGCACTGACCGCAGCTGCGTCCGTCCGTGACGACGCGGAGATCGCCGGGATTGACGAATTGGAGGTAGTCGAGCGCCGAGTACGTCGTCCCGCCGACGTCGTAGTCCGCGAACTTGTCGATTCCGGTGAGCGTGAGTCGGTTGAAGTACGCATGGCGATTGAAGCGCTGATTCTCTCGGTCCCCGATTTCCGGTGGCGGCGGAACGTGGGCGCCGAGCTCCGTCTGCGCGGTGCCGTCACCGCCGTGACACTCGGTGCACTTCAGCGTGGCCGCGCCGGGGAACGGATGCGGATTCTCGAGTCCCGGACCCGAGTAGTCGTCGTGCAGCCCGCCGTTGTGACAACGCATGCACGACTCGGCGGTAGCCGCCTGCGGCGTTACTCGCTCGTCCTCGTCACCGGAATTGTCCGAGCAGCCGCACAGAGTGAAGCCGACCAGCGTGGCGCTCAGCGCTAGTGTCGCGAGTCGTTCCATCGCATTCCACCGTTCAAGCCCAGTCGGGCCCGTAAACTCTGCGCCCGCTATCGCAGTCGCCGGCTCACGAACCGCCCCGATGCAAAAAGTTCCCGCGGGGGGGAATCGCAATCGGTACGCCAAGACGCGATGGGATTCGGCCCCTCGGGACATCCGCTCGAGAATCTCGAGGATGTCCCGGAAGGAGAGTAGGATGCGAATCGGCGGAGCGCTCATCGGCGCGGACGGAAAGCCGCGCTTAGGGCGGCGATCGACCAGGACGATTTACCTGACCGGGGCGATTTCGGGGCAGCTACCAGCGGAACGTGAGCGCGACGTCCGCGAAGATCCGGCTCGCTTCGCTCGTATCCGAATACGCGACTCCGGCGGCGAGAAGCCAGGCGCGGGAGAGACGCCAGTGGAAGCGGAGCGAAGCGTCGACGACGTGCTGCTCGGCGCGGACTCGACCGAAGAAGTTCGCCCCGCGGGTGGTGAACTCGGTGTAGCGGTAGCCGACGGCGGGCTCGACGATGAATCGATGCTCAGCGAAGGGAAGATAAAACGAGACGCGGCCGCCGAAGCCCTCGTGCCGCATTCCGTGAAGATTAAAGGCCGATAGCGTCAGACTTCCCGCGGGGAGACCCGGCAGTCCGACGCGCGTGAGCGAGACGTTGCCGCGCCAAACGTTGTCCGCGCTCGAATCGAGGAACGCGATCTCTTCGGAGAGGCGCAGGCTACCCGGAAGCTGATGCGAAGCTCCGATCCAGTAGCGCCAGAAGCCCGAGTCGATCCACTCGTTCTCGTCGAGGTTGCCGATGTCGAGCGCGTCGCGTTCGCCCTCGGTATCGGGGAGCTCGTGCTTGTCCACGCCGCCGCGGAGTGTGAGCGCGGGACCAAAATCGCGAGTGAGGAGAACGTTGAGTCGTGTCAATCGAACCGGTCCGCGGTCCGCCTCGGCTGCACCGACGTCGACGTCCACCTCCGACGAAGCGTACGCCGTGAACTCGTCGCGATCGAGCCGCTGATCGACGAGGAGCGCGAGTCGGTCGGGGCTCCAGCGGTAGAGGGAGCCGAGAAGTCCGGCCGTCATCGAATAGTACTTCGCCCCCGGATCCCCGGACTCGTATGTGAGGTACGGGACGACGACGAGCTCGTCCGCGCGGAAGTCGAGATCGTTTCTTCCCGGACGGAAGCCGACCACCGACCCGAAGCGCGTCGCATCGCCGGTGACCTGCTCCGCTTGAATGCCATCGATGAATCCGACGCCGGGCAGCTCGCGAGGGACGAATCGTCCGAACCGGAGCCAACGCTCGTCGATCCGGCGGTGGAAGGAGAGGCGATAGAGCTCGAAGCGAAGTCCCTCGTAGCGGCTGCCGTCGTAGCCGGATCCGTCGCGAAACGCGACATCTCCCGACCATTCGAGCGTCCAGGGCGTGCCTTCGACGTACTCGAGGGAACCGCTCGAACGCGCACGGGTCGCGTAGAAGTCGTGCTCGTCGGACGCCATCTGATACGCCTGCCGGAGCGTGAGCGAACCTTGAAAGAGATTTCGCTTCTCACTCGTCCCGGTCGAGTAGAGCTGGAGACGACCCATCAAGGGAACGAAGGAATCGTCCCGATCGCCCTTGAGCGTTTTCGATCGCTCCCGCTCGCCCTCTTCCGCGACCGCCAGGGCGTCGGCGTGGAGAATCAGATCATCTCCCGCTGCGAGCTTGTTCTGCCGGCGGTCCTCGACGATCTCGAGAAACACCGACGACTTCGACGTGAGACCGATCCGCACGGTCGCGACGCGATTCCCTTCGAACTCGAGCCAGCCTTCCCCGCCTTCGACGAGTTTCGTTCCGGAGCCGATCTCCACGTAGACGCCATCGGTCGTCTCGTAGAGATAGCGGCACGGGATCGCTGATTCGTCTCCGAACGCTCGAGACGCGGTGACACACAGCACGACGACGAGCGCCGCGCGAAGCGTGTGGTTCAGTGCTCTCGAGGACGCGGAAACCATCGGGATTCGGTCGGACGCGGGCGAAAGTGCCCCTTCCTCACCTCCAAGCGACCGTGTTGTGACAGTCGAGGCAGTTCGTCGAAAAGCCATTCGCGACGTGATTCGGCGCGTTCACGTAATCGTTCTGGTGACAGGCGAAGCAGTTTGGATCGAGCGGTGTGAACTGCCCGCTCGCGTGACACTGCGTGCAGTCGAGACCGGCGTGCCCATCGACGAGCGGGAAGGCACTGTGGTCGAAACCGCGCGCAGTCCAGGCGAGCGGGGTGTGACATCTCTGGCAGTCGTAGTGCCAGCCGTTGATTACGTGCGGCGGCGACGCGCGCGCGGCGTCTCGCTGATGGCAGAATTCACACTCGGGCTGAGTGCCCCGATACTCTCCGAGCGTCGCTCGCTCGTGGCAGGTCTCGCAGGGGGTGATCGCGTGCGCTCCGACCAATGGAAACCGCGTGCGCGCGTGATCCGCGATCAGCCCGCCGGGACGCCAATGCTCCTCGCCGTGACACTCCGTGCACGCGTTGCCGAGATTGCCGCGGTGCGGATCGACGTGACACCCTCCGCATCCCCGCGCAACGTAGGCCTGAACGGGTCCCAGATCGTTGTGGCAAAGAAGACAGTTCGTTTCTGCGTGGGCACCTCGAAGCGGATGACCGGTCTCCTTCTCGTGATCGAAGGTGAAATCGTCGCGAATCTCGTGCCAGGAGTCCGCGACGTGACAGGTCGAGCATTCCATCGAGAAGTTGTCGTGCGGCACCACGGGCCCCCACGACTGTTTCCAACTGTTCGGGGGCACGAAGGTCTCGCAGCACACGACTCCGAGAAACGCTGCAAGGGTCGCGAACCACACGAGTAGCCGCCCCGCCCGAAGGAGGCGGACGCGATGCGCGCGCGGCTCGATGGAATCGAATCTATTCGGAGCTGAATTCATGGCAGCTCTGACACTCCGTTCCCAGCGGCTTGTAGTGAACGACCTCTTCGCCTTCGACCTCGACGCGGCGGTGACACTTCGAGCACTTCACCTTTTCGTGCGCTCCGTCGAGCTTGAACTGCGATTGCGTGTTGTGATCGAACGTCGTGATCGTCCAGAGCTCGAAGGATCGATGGCACGACGAACAGCTCTCGTAGTCGCGGAACTGGCCACGGTGTACGTCGCGGTGGCAGCCGCCGCAGTCCCGCGGCGTCCCCTCGTAGCGACGCACGACGCCTTCGACCCCGGGGCTTTCGATCTGCACGTGGCAGTCGTTGCAAAGCGCCTTCGCGTGGCCACCCTCTAAGGCGTAGTTCGACGCCTTTGCGTGGTCGTACGGCCGGATCTCGAAGCTGACCGCGTCCTTTCGGTGGCAGGAGTCACAGTCGCCGGTTTCGATCTCGCGGCTGAACTGCGGTCCGTGAGGAGTCGCATGGCACCCCTTGCAGCTCTTGCTCGTCCCGACGAAGCGTCGCGTCTTCTCGTCGGCGGGAATCGTGTGACACGCCGAACACGCGGTCGCTCGATGCGCCCCGGAAAGGGCAAACGCCGAGGAATGGTCGTCGACTCCGAACGCGGCGGGAAGGAATCCCGACGGACTGTGACAACCGACGCAATTCGCCCCCTTCTCGCCGAACTGCCCGAGGTGCTCGTCGCGGTGGCAGGCCGCACAATTGAGCTGGTTTCGAGCGTAGCCGGGAACGGCCGGATCGTGATAGCGCTCCTCGAGCGTCAACTCGTGTGGATGGCATCCGGCGCAGGCGACACCGTCGTGCGGTACGCCGAGCTTGAATCCGGTCTGTGCGTGAAGCGCGTCCGAGACGTGGAGCATCGCGCCCCGCCAGTGACTCTCCGAAAGCTGGTGGCAATCGCGACAATTGCCCACGAACGTGTGGTGAGGCGATCGATGGCAGCTTTCGCAGTCTCGGCCCCGCACCCGGTCGAAGGGAAACGGATGCGGACGACGCCGATCGTCAGCTTCCGGCAGTACGTGACACTCGGCGCACTCGAGGCGCTCATGCCCTCCCTCGAGCGGAAACTTCGCGCCGTGATCGAACCCGACCGTGGGACGGAACCACTCCTGCCCGTGACACGAGCTGCAGTCTCCGCTGATGCCGTCGGTGTGCACATCTTCGTGGCAGGCGGTGCACTCCTGCGTGAGACCGAGAAAGGACTCCGCTCGCTTGTGATGACCGAACTCTCCACCGAGAGAGAACTCGCTGTCGCGTTTTTCCGTATGGCACTCCGAGCAATCGAGCTGCTCGTGCTTGCCGGCGAGCTTGAACTCCGTGTGAGGATGGCGGTAGGCCGCTTTCACATATGGCCCCCACGACGCCTCGCTGACGAGGTCGAACGACGCGCCGTTGTGCTCCGAGTGGCACGATCGACACGCCACCTCATCGTCGAGGAGAAAATGGTGGATCCCGCTGCCGCCCCAGATCTGAGCGGCGATCTCCTGGTGGCAATCGAGGCATCCTTCCGCGAGGCCGCCTTCGCTGTGGCAGTGAACGCACCCCTCGGCGGTCGTGAGCTTTCTCACCTTCGCGTGGGCAGACGAAAGTCCGCCGGGCATCGGTGCATACTTCGCGAGCATCGCCACGAGGACGAGAATGATCACGGTGCCGACGGCGATCGGTGTCTTGGGATTGAGAAGCATCAGCGTCGTCCGAAGAGGTCACCGAATCCGAGTGCGATCGCGACGTGAAACACGATTCCGAACAAGAGAACGATCGCTAGCCACCGGTGGAAGAATCGCCATGCTCCGATGAGACCGCGCAGCTCGCGGCAGCGGACGAGCCAACGCCTCTCGCCCCAAAGCCGCACCGCGAGGGCGAGCGCGCGCTGCGCCTCCGAGTCCTGGCAGCGCTTGGCGGCACGTTTCAGACGCGCGAGATCGCGCTGCCCTTCGGGATCTCCGCGCACGAGATTGACGATCGTGGCGATGGAAGCGAGCGGCCCTCGCCGTGAACCCTCGTCGTCGAGGGCGATGATCTTCGGATCGAAGCCGAGCTGGATCAGCTTCCGCCGGTAGACGGCGAGGCGGAGACGGATCGTCTCGAACTCGTTCTCCCGCCCTTCGAGGTAGCGCGGAACGTGCTTGTAGACAAAGCGGCCGGCCACGCCGCTCACGACGACGATGGCCATCGCCGTGAACGCGAGCATGCCGAGAACGCTGTGCGGGATAAACGCGGAGTGAAACGCGATGAGAATCGGACCGATGACGCCGGCGAGCATGTGGAACTCGAGCCATGCGCGAGTCGCGCTCGGGCGAACGCGCGCCGTCGATCGCTTGCGCACGAAGTAGTACATCGAGGCCGCCATGAGCGCCGTTCCGGCGAATCCAAGTGAGAGTCCGAGGACTCCCGATGGACGGAGCAGTGCGTGGAGATAGTGAAGCGGCCGCAGAGACGGAGTGAGGACGTAGTAACGCCAACCGATCACGGCGAGCACGACGGCGAGCGAGACGACGAAGGCGCCGGCCGCTCGACACGCCCACGTGAACCGCACACTGCGAGCTTCGTCGTCCGGGTGCGGCGCGAGTTCCTCGTCGATCTCGTGGTCGATCTCGCCTTCAACGCGAGCGAGGAATCGGTCAAAGTCCGGATCTTCGAGCTCGTCCGCGCGACGAAGATACTCTTCGAAGACCGGGTCGAAGACCTCGCCCTCGCGGCCGAGGATCGTCCGCTTCGGATCGTCACTGCGAACGAAGAAGTCCTGCGCTTCGCGCTGAACCGCGGCGTCGTCGACCGCTTCTTCGCGCGCGGGAGTATCTGCAGAGTCGGCGGGAAAACGGGGCGCCGGATCCGCCGCCGGCGCGCTCTCGGCGCTGACCTCCGGCGGATCGGGAGACAGATCGACGTCGTCGGGAACGATGACGACCGGTACGCGCTCGAGAATGAACACCTTGCGCCGAGTCGGCGCCGAGTCGCGCTCTAAGGTCTGCCCGTCGTCATTCATGATCGCGTCCGGACGAAATACTCCGCGGCGGCCGCTTCCTCGCCGCCGAAGGAGACGCCGATCTCTCGAAGGAGCGGATAGGGAGGCTCTCCCCCGGCGAACACGAACACGTAGTCGTTCGGGAGGAGAGTCGACTTCGTCGCACCGTTCTCGTCGATTGCGAGCGTCACGGAGTCGTCGTCGATGCGCTCGACGTTCGAGCGAAACAAGATCTTGAGTCGACCCTCGTCAGCGAAGCGCGCGACGCGCTCGGCGTTCCGCGCCTTCAGCCGAAAGAACGCGTCTCGACGATAGGACAGGGTGACGTCATTCTCTCCGTGGTCGGCGAGCGCCGTCGCCGCTTCGATTGCGCTGTCACCTCCGCCCACGACGAGGACGCGTTCTCGTTCGTACGTCGCAGCGTCGATGAGCTGATAGAGAACCTTCGCGCTCTCC
This sequence comes from Planctomycetota bacterium, assembly GCA_965223845.1. Classification (GTDB taxonomy): domain Bacteria; phylum Planctomycetota; class UBA8108; order UBA8108; family SXIK01; genus CBDCXR01. Next base: position 4,668,519 of record CBDCXR010000004.1, read on the forward strand.
TCTCCCGGCACTCCGAGACGTCTAGGAGTTCCGCGCCGACCGAGTGCGAGAAGCACGGTGCGCGCGGCGATCGTTCCCGTCGACGTCTCAGCGAGAAGAGAGTCTCCGCTCCGCTCGACGCCGCGGAGCTTCACGCCCGAACGGACGCGCAGGCCGAAGCGGGCGACGATCTTTTCCCAGAACTCGATCAGCTCTTCCTTGAGAAACTCTTCGCGAGCGACTCTCCCGTAGAGCGGTAGCTGCACCGGGCCGGTCAGGGTGAGCTTTCGCCGCGGGTACTTTCGAACCGTTCCGCCGATGTCGTCCTGATCGATCGTGATGTAGCTGAGCCCGCGCTCGATGGCTCGGAGGCTCGCGGCGAACCCCGCTGGACCTGCACCGACGATGAGAACGTCGACGGCGTCGCTCTCGGGTTCGGGTGCCGACGCGAGGCGCTCGGCGATTGCGTCGATCGCCCGCGCGCCCTGCTCGACGGCGATGCGGATGAGCGCCATCCCGCCGAGCTCACCGGCGATGTAGACGCCGGGGACGGTCGTCTCGAACTGCTCGCTGAGAACCGGAAGATCGGTTCGGCCGCTCGTATCGCCGAGCCCGATCGTCACCGCCGCGACGGGACAAGCGTCGGCGCAGCGCCCGTGCCCGATGCAGCGCGCGCCGTGGATCACCTTGGCGACGCCGTCGACGAGACCGAGGACGTTTTCCTCGGGGCAGGCTTCGATGCAGCTCCCGCAGCCGATGCACGCGTACGGATCGATCTGCGGGTGCTGCGCGATGGGAACGCTCGAGCCTCCCGCGTGTGCCGCGCTCAGATGCTCTGCCGCCTGGTTCCGGTGATGCTCGTCGATCTGCCTCTGCCACACGGCGAGAAGCGCGAGCACCACGAGGAGGACAGCGAGAACGCCGAGAAGGGTGATGTAATCCAAAACGTACTCCGCAGCGTCTCAAACTGCCCATCCCGTCCTCTCGAGAAGGACAGCGAAGCCGGTCGAGATCGGAGGCGTAGATCTGAAGTGAAACGAGTCGAACGTAACCGCCGTGCGGCGGTTGCTCGGTCCCATAATCGGCGAGTGGATCGCCCTTAGACCGAACGTGCGGGAAGCGGATCCTTGATCAGACTTCGGCAGCTCTCGCGCGCTTCTTCGCGTCGAATTCACCCCCGGCCGAGACCGGGGCCGAGAACGTGCGGCTGCGGCTCGAGTGCGCGGTCGGAAGTGCGGTCTCGTCTCGCATCTCTCGCCGATGGCGCGACCTACGCGATGGTTCCCGTCTCGGCGGCCACCGGTGATACCGGCCCTTCGTTCCGGTCGTTGTTCGCCGTCTGCGACGAGGCCGCGTCCCGGTCGATTCGCCGGTTTCGTCTTTCGAGCCTCCGCGCTACGCTGTCCCTTCGTGGCCGGCGACGAAACGCCCGCGTTGCGGCGATCGCTCGGTCCGGGCGCCGCCTAGCCGAGGCTCAGAGAGAGCGTGAGGTCGATCGATGTGGATCCCGAAGTGGGAGCGTGACCGAGAGAACGGAGTCGACTCGCCCGTGCCGACTCAGGTCGTTTCGAACGAAGAGTTCATCCCGCGGCCACAAACGCGCGAGCAGAAGCAAGTGGAGCGACTGATCGGCGAACTCGCTGACGAGAAAGCGAAGCGTCTCGGACTCGACCGCCGCTCGTTTCTGCGCACCTCGATGGGGATGGCGACGGCTTTTCTCGCAAGCAATATGGTCTACGGCCCCCACTGGGAGGTCAGCGCCGAGGAAACTCTCGAGCCCGCGGCGAACGACGAGCGCTGGCCGAAGGGAGAGTACTTCATCTTCGACGTACAGACCCACTTCACGAACGGACGCGCGATCGGATTCCGCAACATGGAGTTCATGCGCAACATGGGATTCGATCTGAAGGACGACGCCGAGGCCTACGGCTTCCCGAACTTCGTGAAAGAGCTGTTCTTCGACAGCGAGACGAGCATGATCGTCATTTCCGGTGTCCCGGGGAAGGAAGAGCAGCGCGGAGTGGACGGCACGATTCTCGAAGGAAAGGACCGCGGCGGCGGTCTCCTTCCGAGCTGGCTCATGTCGATGCGAAAGGGCGAGATCAACGGTCTCGCCGACTCACAACGCGCGCTTTGCCAGGGCAACTGCGCCCCCAATCACTATTGGGATCGGACGAAGAACGCGCCGGATCACACCGCGCTCTTCGAACAGATGGAGCGCGAGGTCAAGGACTACGGCATCGATTCGTGGAAGTGGTACTGCCACACGGACCCGGGACGATCCGGGGGCGGATTCAAGCTCGACGACGAGACGATGACCTATCCCTTCTATGAAAAATCGAAGGCGCTCGGTCTCAAGATCTTCAGCGTGCACAAGGGATTCGCGTCGCAGTCGCGCCGTCTCGGTCATCTCGCGCATCCGCGCGACATCGAAAAGGCGGCGCTCGACCACCCGGATTTGACGTTCATCGTGTACCACTCGGCACTCAAGCACGGACCGATGGAGCCACAGTTTCGGCGTGACGGCTTCTACGATCCGACGACGGGTGATTTCGAATGGCACGCCGACTTGATGGCGATCAAGAAACGCAATCCGAAGCTGTCGAACGTCTACTGCGAGATCGGCTCGTCATTCGGAATGCTCGCGATAGCCCATCCCGAGATGTGCATGCACCTCATGGGCGCCAACATAAAGCACTACGGCGTCGACCACGTCATCTGGGGGACGGACTGCCTCTGGTGGGGATCACCGCAATGGGTGATCGACGCATTCAAGCGGTTTCAGATCTCCGACGAGTTGTGCGCTAAATTCGGATACAAGAAGCTCACGAAGGAAGACAAGGCCAAGATCTTCGGCCTCAACGCGGCGCGGGTGTACGGTGTCGACGTCGACGCGGCGCGGAAGGGAATCTCCCGCGACGGGCTCGACAAGCTGAAGACGGCTTACCTCGACCGCGGCGGCCACCGCGAGAACGCAGCCTACGGTTGGGTACGTGCGCATGGCTGAACCGGTGGCTCCTCGCTTCGTTCTGCTCGTCACCGTCGCGCTCGCGGGTGGCTGCCACTCCCAAGCGGGCGGCAGTCTCAATCGGCCGGTCGACGGTCGCGCGGGCTTCGACTGGGGGTCGGATCACGTCGGACTCCCGCTTCCGGTGATGACGAGCGGAGATGAGTGCCTCTTTTGCCACCGGGAGAGGGTCGGAGCGACTTGGACGGACGACCCGCACGCACGGAGCCTCCGCGAGCTGACCGAAGACGATTCGGAGTACCGCGCCCTTCGCGAGTCGCCGCCGCGAGCCGCCGAGGCGGAATTCGTCCTCGGGTCGGGGGAGCGGACGCGTCTCCTCCGCTCGATTGGCTACGGCCGCCTCGCGCTCCTCGAAGACGATGACTGGAACGCGGAGACCTTCGCGGCGAGTTGCTCCGGCTGCCACGCGACCGGAGCCGACGCGGAGACGGGGACGTTCGTCGCGGTCTCCCTCGAGTGTTCGGTCTGTCACGGCAACGTGACGGCCGACCACACCGCGTCGCCCGAATCCGTCCATCTCTCGCCTCGGCGGGAGGACGATCCGCGTGTGGCCGCGGCGATCTGCGCTCAGTGTCACGCCCGAGGCGGACGCTCACGCTCTACGGGCAAGCCGTATCCGACTCATTTCGTGGCGGGTGACAATCTCTTTCGCGACTTCGAGATCGATCTCTCGGCCGACGAGCTCCGGGCCGTGTCACTCGTCGACCGTCACGTTCGAGAGAATATCCGGGCGGTCCTGAGTGGCGCATCCTCGGTCACGTGTGTGAGCTGTCACGACGTCCACAAGCCATCGACCCGGCGACACCGCCGTCTCCCCCGCACGCAATTCTGTACGATGTGCCATCGGGACGGGGAGGACGCGGCTCGAGCCCTCACCGACTGGAGCTCGACCTGTCAAATCCCACCGGAAGGGAGTCACTGATGTCTTCTTCACAACGAGAGCCGGATGCGGCGGGCGCGCCGGTAGAGATCGATTACGAGAGCTACCCGCAGTCGATGGCGATGGACGAGACGGATGTGAGCCTCCGTGCGTACCTTTCGCGACTGAGCGACGAGCACCTCCGCCGGTACGACCCGGCGTGGACGGACGCCGAAGTGATGGCGTGGGACGGGAACTTTCGCAACGACGGAACTCTCATGCTCGTTTGCTGCGAGCGAGACGTCGATATGGACGAGTTCCGGCGTGTTCTCGCCGAGCACATCGCGGTCCGTTCGCTCTGAATTCCCACGCTCCCCGCGATCGCCGACCGGCTGAAGCGGCGCGCGGCGGGGCTCGACGTTCGCATGCCTCAACCGTCTTACCTCGACGCCGCACGGATCCTCGCGTGGATGCTCGCCCCCGTGGCGGCGGGTTATCTCTGGTGGTCGACTAGCCTCCGGTCGCGAAACGGTGGAGAGGAGCGCGCCGGGTGGATCTCGCGTCACCTCGGGCGAATCGCCCTCGTCGGCTCCGCGGCTCCACTCATGTTACTCGTCGTTTGGGTCGCGCACGTAGCCGGGCCGAGCGCCGGGCTCCTCCCCTTCGTCGGACTCTCCGTTCACATCGCCGGAAGTGCGGCGGGCTGGGCGATCGCGCGCTTCGGGGACGCTTCGGGGCGAACACGCGGCGCCTACTTGCTCGGCGGCGGCTGCAGCAACGTGCTCACCTTCGGGAGCATCACGGTCCTGCTCCTTTTGCGGACGCCCGATGACCCACACGCCGAAACGGCCATCGCGTGTATGGCGATCTACCGGCTCCTCGAGGCGCCCTATTACTTCCTGCTCGCCTGGCCGACGGCCGCCGCGATCTCCGCGAGTGATTCCGCCGGCGCCGGCGAACCATTGCGCTGGGGAACACTCGCTCGCCGCGCTCTTTTCGGTCCGAACGCTGCTCCTGCGATCGGCATCATCGCGGGCGGCGCCCTCAATCTGCTCGACGTTCCGCGCCCCGGCGTGCTCGACGGGGTCTCGGACGTTCTCGTTCGGGTGAACGTCGTCCTTCTCGGTCTCTCCGTCGGACTGAGCCTCCGAAGCGCGGCCCCGCTCCGTCACCTCGGGGCTTGCATGCACATCTCTGCGGTCAAGTTTCTCGTCATGCCCGCCGTGGGATTCGGGCTGGCGTGGTGCGCGGGGTTCGATCCGGCGACACTGCGCGTCGTAGCGATTTGCTCGGCGATGCCCGTTGCGTTCATGGCCGTTGTCGGCGCCACGCTCTACGAGCTGGACGAAGAGCTCGTGGGATCGTTTTGGCTGTTCACGACGGTGGCGATGATCGCCGTTATTCCCATACTGGCCCTCGCGCTTCCGCTCGTCGAGTGAGACGCGAAGGCACGCATTCGACGGTATCGATCGACACTCGACAAAATGCCACAGAACGAACCGATTCGAGTGGAATGCTACGCCGCGCGCAAGGGGGACGAGCGGCCCTACCGCATCCATTGGGGCGACCGGACCATAGCGGTCGACGGAATCCTCGAGCGCGCGGTCGAGAGCGGCGTCGATCCACGAACACCGCTCGTCGAGAAGTTTCTCGTCGTCGGGGACGATGAACGCCTCTACACGCTGCGGCACGACTGCAGCGACGATCGCTGGTGGATCGAGGTCCGGTGATTTCCCCGCCGTGAATCTCGACACGACCGCGCCCGAAGGTAGGATGCGGGTTCGATGGCTTACGTGTACGGTGACCATGACCTCGCCACTTGCCGTTTGAAGAGGAGCGTGTCGGGAACGGAATCCGTTCGCGACCGCCGAAGTCAAATCGCGAGCTCAAGAATGAAAGGGGGGCGTGCGATGCGCACCACTCGACGACAATTCCATCGCCGCGCTCTCGGTGCAGCCGCGTCCCTCGGTGTCGGCGGATCGTTGAGCGCCGCGCTCAGTGGTTGCGAACTGTTTGAAGGCGGCGGAGGAGAACCCTTGCCGATCGTCGACACCCACCAGCACCTCTGGGACCTCACGAAGTTTCAGCCGCCCTGGCTCGATGCGGCGCCGGAAGTTCTACGCCGGAGTTACGTGACGCGCGACTATATCGCCGCGACCCGCGAGCTCAACGTCGTAAAAGCCGTGTACATGGAAGTCGACGTTTCTCCCGCGCAGCAAGTCGACGAAGCGGAGCACATCATCGCTCTCTCAAGAAGTGCCGATCACCCGACGGTGGCGGCCGTGATCTCCGGGCGCCCCGCGGCAGCGGATGAATTTCGACGATACATGCAGCGCTTCGCGGACAGCCCGTACATCAAAGGAGTCCGGCAGGTACTACAAGTTCCCGACGCGCCGCGCGGACTCTGCCTGGAGGATGCGTACGTCGAGAGCGTCCGGCTCCTCGGCACGCTCGGGAAGAGCTTCGACCTCTGCATGCGTCCACGGGAACTCGCCGACGGCGTGGAGCTCGCGCGGCGCTGTCCGGAGACTCAGTTCATTCTCGATCACTGTGGGAACGGGGACCCGAAGGCCTTCCTTCCATCGAACACCGCAACCGAGGAGCCGTGGCACGACGCCGACGAGTGGCGACGCGACATCGAAGCGTTCGCCGCGCTCGAGAACGTGGTGTGCAAGATCTCCGGGATCGTCGCGCGCGCTCCCGAAGGCTGGGGCCCCGAGCACTTGGCACCCATCGTCGACGTCTGCCTCGACGCGTTCGGACCGGATCGCGTCGTCTTCGGGAGCGATTGGCCGGTGTGCAACATCACCGCTTCTCTCGGCCGCTGGGTGGAAGCACTCCACGCGGTGATCGCCCGGCGCTCGGTCGACGATCGGCGAAAGCTCCTCCACGACAACGCGGTTCGGCTCTACGGGCTAACGGGCGCCTAGAATCGTCTGTGCGAAGACCAGCTCGCAGCTCTCACTGCTTTTCGCTCTGCCGGCTCGGGACCGGTGCGTTCGTCGGCGGCCGATACCGAACTCGCGGTGCAGCGTGCGCCCATCTTACAATCCGTGCGTCCGATGGATCCCGAGAGTCGGCGAGTCTCACGAAGCACCACTCCTTGCCGTGCGTGCAGCTTGCGAGAGGATCGAAGATCATGGAGGCGCTCGGAGAGATTCGGACGCAGCGTCTGGCCCATTCCTTCGGAGCCACCAAACCGAGGTAGAGCCCGATGACATTGGGATTCTCGTTCCCTGGTTCCACGGAGATCCTGCTCATCCTGCTCGTGCTTCTCATCGGCACGGGTTTCTGGATTTGGATGCTCGTCGACTGCGCGACGAACGAGTCCCTCGAAGGGAACGAGAAGATCGTTTGGATCCTCATCATCATCTTCACCAACTGGTTGGGGGCGCTCCTTTACTTTCTCATCTGTCGTCCCCGAACACGGGATGCTTAGGAGCCGATCCAAGTTTCGTTTAGCCAAGCTGACCACAAACTCCGGTCGTACTCGAACGAGGAGCAAGCGATGACGAAGCTCATGCGGAAAGTCGCTCCGATCCCGCCGTCGTTCATTCCGATGGTCCTGCTCATCGCCGCGAGTGAACTGTCCGCGCTCGAACCGCCGGTCTATTCCCATGAAACCCACGTCGCAGCCGAGCCCTTCCGTCTCACTCTCACAACCGAGGAGGCCGGCGCGGAAATCCACTACACGACGAACGGCTCCGCTCCGACGCCGTCGTCTCTTCGCTATCGAACTGCACTCCGCATCACTCAGACAACGGCGGTGCGGGCCATCGTGGTGCGTGACGGTGAGCAGAGCCCCGAGGTCGCGCACACATTCGTCGTGAGCGATGGCCGCGAAACCGACTTCGAGTCTCCGCTTCCCGTCGTCGTCATCGTAGCCGCGCAGGTTTCCCCCGATCCGGAGACCACGGTCCCCGTCGAGACGATCGAGCTGCGTGCCCCCGACGGCGAACGGACCAAGCTCACCGAGACTCCCGGACTTCGCCGGCGCGCCCTCCTCGCCCTCGCGTCCGCGACCGCTCCCGGGCGGAAGGGCGGCTACCGCGTCGAGCACGTCGACGACTCCGGCGAATCGACGTCGGTCGAGTTTCTCGGACTCCCGGCCGGGTCGAATTGGCGCCTCCATGGGTCAACGGTGTTCGACCGCGCTCAGCTCCGAAGCGCCGTCCTCTTCGACGTCGCGCGCGAGGTCGGACTCATCGCGCCGCGCACTCGCCACTGCGAGGTGTACGTCACGCCCTACGGCCAGCTCCTCAAAGCCGCCGACTACGCCGGGCTCTACACCCTCATGGAGATGCCTGCCATCGGCGAGCACCGCGTTCCGATCACGCGCGTGAGCCGCGACGACATCGCCGAGCCCGAGATCACCGGCGGCTATCTGTTCCGCTTCGATCAGTCGCGCGCCGGTGAGGACGGGCTTCAGATCGGCGAGCAGACCCTCCTCTTCGGCGATCCGATCGAAGACGAGATCGTCCCGCATCAGCTCGCGTGGGTCCGAGCGCATTTCCGCGCGTTCGATGCCGCGCTGATGTCCGACTCCTACACCGACCCGGAGACGGGATACCCCTCATACATCGACGTACCGAGCTGGATCGACTACCACCTTCTCAACACCTTCGCCAAGAATGTGGTCGCATTTCGGGTCGGGGCGTACTTTCACAAGGATCGGGGACAGAAGATCGTCATGGGCCCCCTCTGGGAGCTCGATCAATCCCTCGATTCGACCGACGGCCGCGACGACGATCCGGCGAGCTGGTCGGATGAAGGTGCGACCGATTACTTCGGCGCGCCGTGGTGGTCGCGGCTCTTCGAGGATCCTGCGTTCGCGGCAGAATACGCGAGGCGCTGGCACGAGCTCCGCGCCGGCTCGCTTTCGACGGCGGCGTTCGCGGCGCGAGTCGATGCGCTCGCGGACAGCATTCGAGAGGCGCAAGCGCGCGACTCTGCGCGCTGGCAGACGACGCCACCCCCCGAGTGGGAGGAGGATGTCGAGCGAATCAAGGAGTGGAGTTCCCTTCGAGCTTCGTGGATCGATTCGCAGCTCGATCGTCCAACGGGTTCGATCCTACCCGGCGACCTTCACGCGGATGGGACGGTGAACCTAGCCGATGCGATCGGGCTCCTCGGCGTCCTCTTTCAGGGGTTCGACTTTCTTCCTTGTGCCGACGACTCCGGGAACAAGCCGCTTCTCGACGCGAACGGCGATGACGGTGTGAACATCGCCGACGCGATTTGGGTGCTCACCTATCTCTTCGCGAGCGGCTCGCCGCCGGTTCTCGGCGAGATCTGCGTCGATCTCCCGGGATGCCCCGACGCTTGCGTGCAGTAGCCCGAGAGCGATGCCCGTGGTGATCCGTGGCGCGGTGGCTCGACACCGCGATCACTCCGCACGCTTTCGATTCGCCCCCGACGCCTTCCGGCCGACCCCTTGGCGCCCCCGCGGCGCCTCGAGCTCGGTCTCGATCCCGCGGTCGCCCTGGCTCTTCATGAACGCCTCGATTCGCGTCTTCAGGTCGGCGAGTCGCTTCGCCTCCGCGGGATCGGCGGCCAGGTTCTCGAGCTCGTACGGGTCGCGGCGCACATCGTAAAGCTCGAACTCGGGACGGCGCCGGTAGCCCTCGACGAAACGCCGCGCTCGCGCGTCGGTCTCCGCCTTCTTCGTCCACGAGTCCCAATAGCCGCTCCGGTCGGCGTTGGTCGTGACGATATTGCGAAACTCGGTTTTGTGATTGAGATTCCAGATCAGCTTGTGCGTTCGCGTTCGGATCGAGCGAATGGGGTAACACTCCGACCCGTTGATGATCCCTCGCGTCGTGTGAACGCCGTAGACGACATCGCGGTGCTCCTGCGATTCACCGAGCAGGACGGGGAGAAAACTCCGGCCATCGAGATCACGAGCAGGCGTGCCTCCAGCAGCTGCGATGAGAGTCGGAACGATGTCTACGTACTGCACGAGAGCATGCGATACCGACCCCGGTCGCACTCGTTCCGGCCATCGAACGATGAGACCGACGCGCAATCCCGTGTCGTAGCACGTCCACTTGGCGCGCGGAAACTGCGCCCCCTGCTCGCTCGTGCAGATGAAGATCGTCCCGCGTTCCTTGCCGCTCGCCTTGACGATTGCCGCGCACTCGCCGACTTCACGATCAAAGTCCGTGACCTCGGCGTAGTAGCGCGTGAGGCACTCGCGCGTCTCGGGCGTATCGACGAGCCAAGGGGGAACCTCGAGTGCGCTAGCGTCGTATCGAGACGCGTCACCGGCAGTCCACGGAAGGTGCGGACTATTCGACGCGACCACAAGGCAATACGGCGGAGCTTCCGTTTTTCCGATGAAGGACGCGAGCGCGTCGCGCTCGACGCGCTCGAAGGGAAACGAAGCCGGCGGCCCGAAGTGGCGTTTCCCGCTGAGGCCCACGCGGTAGCCGAGATCCCGAAGGTGGTGGACGATGCTTTTCGTCCCCGGCTTCACCCGGCTGTGATTCGGGAAGGCGCCGTTCCGCACCGGAAAGAGACCGGTGTAAAGCTGCTGGCGGGTCGGCGCACACATCGCGGTCGCCGTGAACGCGTGCGTGAAGCGCATCCCCTCGGTCGCGAGGCGATCGATGTTCGGCGTGTAGACCTCGGAGTTCCCGTAGCAGCCGGCGTCGGTCCACGTTTGGTCGTCCGCGATCACGATCACGATGTCCGGGGGTCGGGCAGCGGCCGAGGTGATCGCCGCAGCGACGCTGACGAAAACGAGAGCGGCGCGCCCGAGTGAAAATCGCAGTCGATGCATCCCTGATCCTCCGCGGTAGACGGGGTTCATTGTGACGCGCGGCTCGCTCGACGTCCATCGGTGTCGAGAACGAGAGCAGGGAGCGGACGGAGTGGAACGGTTGCGCTGGTAACTCCGGGTGGTTCGGGATATGGTCGGATTGCTCGGGTCACCGATTGCACTAAAGATAGGTATCTGATCTGCCGACGCCGAACACAGCACGCTCTCGATTCGGAACGAACCCGCGTCGACGAGAGCCGACGACCCTCGCCGAAGGAGCTACTCCGAGAATGCAAGTCGAGCGACGCAGCGACCTGTCGATCGAAGACTTCACCGCCGAATACCTTCAGCCGCGCCGACCGGTAATCCTCACCGACGCGACCGCCGAGTGGACCGCACACCGCGAGTGGAGCTTCGAATCCCTGCGCGATCGGTGGAAGTCGAAGACGATTCACCATCGCGGCCAAGATTGGCAGATGGCGGAGCTCGTCGACCGGATTCTCTCTGCAACCGCGGACAACCCGGTCCACTATCTGAAGAACGTGCACCTCCAAAAGCAGTTTCCCGAGCTCGTTCAAGACGTTCAGCCTCGCCTCGCCTACGCGGAGCCGAACTGGTTCCGCAGTCCGAGCATGCCTTCTTCGCTCCGGCAGGAGGACCCGATCCTCGAGCTCTTCGTCGGAGGGCCCGGCACACATATCCGCCTTCACTACGACGAGTACTACATCCACAACTTCATCACGCAGATTTGCGGGCGGAAAGAGTTTTGGTTCTTCCCGCCGGAGGACGGTGCGTTTCTCTATCCCGATGAGAAGGGCTACCTGTCCCAGATCATGGATCCGAAGGAAACCGACCTCGAGCAGTTTCCGCTCTACCCGAAGGCGACGCCGATGCGCCTCGTCCTCGAACCGGGAGAAACGCTGCTGGTCCCGGCGGGCTGGTGGCACAAGAGCTGGCAGCACGAGCCGTCGATTTCGGTCGGTTCGCACTGCGTGAACGCGACGAACTGGCGCTCGTTCGTCGAGGACTACACGGCGCGGAAGAATCGCCCGCGCACACTCCGACGCTGGGCTCTTCGTGCACGCCTTTGGTCAGCGGGGCTTTTCGTCCGCGACCGAACTCCGCCCCGCGCGGCTTGAGACTCTCACGCTCTCCCATCGATTCCCCTCGGCTGATCGCGGTCACACGCGGTATGCTGGAGCAACCATTCATTTGCTCGTAAGTGCGGCGTCGATTGCTCGAGGGAGGGTGTGTCGGTGGCATCATGTCGCTTGCGGCGAGTAGTGCTCGTCGCGACGGTCTGTGTGATTGCGGGGTTCGTCTCATCACCGCAGGCCGCCGAGTTTCGCCGCGGTGACGCGAACTCGGATGGCTCGGTCAACGTCTCGGACGCGCTCTTCTCGCTTCTCTACCTCTTCTCCGACGGAGAGAGGTCGACCTGCGCGGACGCCGCCGACGCGAACGATGATGGGCGATTGAACATCGCCGATCCCGTGTTCACACTCTTCTCGCTCTTCGTCGGCGATCGCGTCCTCCCGCCACCGTCGCCCGATTGCGGCGACGATCCGACCGACGACGCTCTCGACTGCACCGCTCAGCCGCCGTGTGATCGCCCGAGCGGCGGACGCGGGGCGCTCACCGAGTTCATGGCCGTCAATACGCGCACGCTGCGCGACGGCCGCTCGGAGTTCAGCGACTGGTTCGAGATCACGAATGTCGGTGACGGCCCGCTCGATCTCGCGGGTCACTTTGTCACGGACGATCGTGACTTGCTCGACAAGTGGATGATTCCCGCGGGTCCCGGCGTCGTCCTCGATCCGAACGAAGCGATCGTCATCTTCGCGTCCGGCCAAGACTCCGACGACTTCGTCGATTCTCGCGGCTTTATCCATACGAATTTCGAGCTCGGACGCCGCGGCGAATTTCTCGCTCTCGTCGCTCCGGACGGAAGCACGATCGTCTCGTCTATCGGCCCGGGGGTCCCCGAGCAGACCGCAGACGTGTCGTACGGACGTCTCGGCGACACGGAGATCTTCCGCGAGCTGATCGGGGAAGACAGCCCGGCACGGGCCCTCGCCCCGGCAGCGCTGATCGCAGCGAACTGGGTGGACATCGACTTCGACGATTCCGAGTGGACGCTCGGCGAGATCGGATTCGGGTACGAAACGGAGGAACGCGGAGTCTTCTCCGGAAAGTTCGAGGCGGACGTCGAACCGCTCCTTCACGAGAAGGGCAGCTCACTCATTCTCCGCGCGAGCTTCGATCTCGAAGCGGACACCGCGATCGAAGAGCTCACGCTGTGGGTCCGTTACAGTGGCGGATTCATCGCTTATCTGAACGGAAGCGAGATCGCTCGCGAGAACGCCCCCGCCGAGCCGAGTCACGACGCGACCGCACCCGCGCCGCGGCCCGACGGTCTCGCGGTCACGAGCTACGCGCCGTTTGACGTCTCAGCCCACGTGGACCGACTCGTCCCCGGTCGAAATCTGCTCGCCGTCCACGCGTTCGCCGAGAGCTCTTCCGATGCTCGCTTTCTCGTCGTGCCCGTTCTCGAAGCCCGGGTTCGCGGCGCGTTCGCGGTCTACCTCCGAGAGCCGACTCCGGGTGAGCCGAACGCGACCGGCTACCTCGGCCGGGTCCGCGACACTACGTTCAGCATCGATCGGGGATTCTTCTCCGAGCCGGCAGAGCTCGCGATCACATCGGGGACACCCGGAGCGACGGTTCGATTCACCACCGACGGCGGCGCGCCGACCGAGAGCAGCGGCGAGCTCCACAGCGCTCCGCTCGCCATCGAGAAAACGATGGTCGTTCGCGCGATCGCCGCGCGCGACGGTTTCCTCCCGACCGACGTGGACACTCAATCGTATCTTTTTCTCGAGGGCCCGGGCGGAGTTCTCTCGCAGGCGCAAACCCAGCCTGGGTATCCGACGGCCTGGGCGGGAATTCCTGCCGACTACGAGATGGATCCCGAAATCGTGGAGCATCCCGATTACGCGGCGACCATCGCGGGCGACCTCCAGTCGATCCCCACTCTCTCCCTCGTACTCCGTCGGGCAGACTTCATTTCGCTGTACAACAATCCACAGGGGCGAGGTATCGCCACCGAGCGCCCCGTTTCGATGGAGTACTTCACGGCCGACGGGGCCGAGGAGCTACAAGAGAACGCCGGCATGAGAATGCACGGCGGAGCCGGCCGACAACCCGAGTTCCCGAAGCACTCCTTCCGGCTCCTCTTTCGAAGGCGCTACGGCGCATCGAAGCTGCGCTATTCTCTTTTTCGCGGCGAGCCGTACGGCGGCGGAGCGACGAGCACCTTCGACAAGCTGATTCTCCGCGGGGGGTTCAACAACACATTCCCGCACTGGTACGACGAGCAAGCCCTCCGCGCGCAGTACGTCCGCGATCAGTGGGCGCGCGATCTTCAATTCGAGATGGGACACCTCTCCCCGCGCGGACGATACGTCCACCTCTATATCAACGGGCTCTATTGGGGTCTCTACAACGTCACCGAACGGCCCGACGAAGACTTCGGCGCGACCTACTACGGCGGCGCGGAGGAAGACTACGACGTCATCAAGAATCGTCAGAGCACCGCGGGGACGCGCGCGGGTTGGAACCGGCTCGTCACACTCGCCTCGAACGCGTCCGATCCCGCGGCCTACGAAGAGGCGAGTGAGCTCTGCGATTTCGAAAATCTCATCGATTACCTTCTCGAAGGGTTCTACTTCGGGAACACCGACTGGGACCACAACAACCAGGTCGCGATGCGCCGCCGCGATCCCCCGAGTCCGTTTCAGTTCCTCTCCTGGGACGCCGAGTTCGCGATCAGCCTCGCCCCGGGAGCGCAGCCAAATCAGTGGGCGCCGATCCTCACGATCGATCGATCGCGCATCAACACCGCGAACGGACCGAGCGGAATCTTCCAGGGTCTCCGCCAGAACGAAGAATTTCGCGTCCTCCTCGCCGATCGCATTCACAGGCACTTCTTCGGAAACGGCGTGCTCACTCCCGAGCGCGTTCGAGAGATTTGGATGCGCCGCGCCAACGAAGTCCACCGGCCGATCGTCGGCGAATCGGCGCGGTGGGGCGATTTTCGGCGCGACGTGTTCTCGCGGCGCGATCCCCGAAACGCTTTTCCGCTCTTCACCCGGAACGAACAGGTCGCCGAGCACCAGCGCTGGATTCTCGAAGAGTACTTCCCGACGCGGACGGACCGAGTGATCGGTCAGTTTCGAGCGGCGCGGTATCTTCCGGACGTCCGCGCTCCGTCGATCAATCCGGCCGAAGGCGTCGTCGACGCCGGGACCGAGGTGAGCATCCGCGGCACGACCGGGCGGACCTACTACACGATCGACGGCACGGATCCGCGAGAGAAGGGTGGAGACCTCGCTTCAGAAGCGCTCCTCGCCGGCGACTCCGTTCTGACGCCGATTCTCGTTGAAGGCGCGCCGGCTCGAGCTTTCGTCCCCGTCGACGACAGCCTCGGATTGGAATGGACGGAGCTCGGCTTCGACGACGGCGACTGGATCGCCGGAAGCTCCGGCGTCGGTTACGAGGAGTCATCGGGCTACGAAGATCTCATTCTTCTCGACGTCGGACCGGACATGTTCGAAAAGAACGGCAGTGCGTACATCCGTCTTCGATTCGACGTCGCATCGGTAGACGACTTTGATCTCCTCACGCTCCGCATGAAGTACGACGATGGCTTCGTCGCCTACCTGAACGGAGTCGAGGTCGCCCGGCGGAACGCGCCCGACGACCTCGCGTGGAACTCAGAGGCGTCATTCTCGCACGGGGACTCACGGGCGAAGGAATTCGAGAACATCGACATCACCGAGCACCGCGATTCACTGCGCCTCGGCGAAAACCTCCTCGCCATCCACGGTCTCAATCGACGCACGACAAACAACGACTTCCTGATCGTCCCAGTCGTCGCGACGAGCGACGTCGCCGAAGCGGTCGTTGCCATCGATGCGACGACCCATGTGAAGGCGCGGATCCTGCTGAGCGAAGAGTGGAGCCCGCTCGCGGAGGCGGTCTACGTCGTCGACGCGGGGATCCGCGTCACCGAGGTGATGTATCACCCGGCCAACCCCGACGGCGCCGAGGAGGCGGCCGGATTCGATGACGACGACGAATTCGAGTTCCTCGAGATTGCGAACCTGAGCGCGCTCGACCGGAATCTCGATGGATTCGAGATCGCTAGCGGGATCCGGTTTGCGTTCTCCGACGCCGCGCTCGCTCCGGGCGAGCGCGCGGTGATCGTTCGGGACCGGGCCGGATTCGAAGCCCGGTACGGTGTCGATTCCGTTCGGATTCTCGGCGAGTACGATGGAGGGCTCTCGAACGACCGCGACGAGATCCAACTGCTCGACGACGCGGGCCGGGTGCTCCTCAGCTTCACGTACAACGACGAGTGGCATCCCACGACGGACGGGGACGGACACTCTCTCGTTCTCGTCAACCCGGATGCACGCGGCGATCCCGATTCGGCCGAGGATTGGCGTCCCAGCCGAGACCGCTTCGGTTCGCCCGGAGCGAGCGAGTAGAAAGCGCCTCCCGAAGGCTCAGAGCCCGTTCGGCTGCGCGTCCGGAGCTACTCGAGTCGGCCTCGGATCTCGGCCGTTCGCGCTCGCATCAGCTCTTCGTCCCCCCGGCTCTCGACGTTGAGACGGAGGACCGGCTCCGTGTTCGACGCACGAACATTGAAGCGCCAATCGGCGAACTCGAGGCTGAGCCCATCCGATTTGTCGACGTTCAGGGCGCCGGAGTACTCCTCTTCCAGCTCGGCGAAGATCTCTTTCACGCGTTCCTGGCCGGGAACGCGCACGTTGATCTCTCCGCTCGCGGGAAAGAGACGCATACGCTCTTCGACGAGCTCGGAAAGTGTCGCGCCGCGCTCGCTGAGGAGCTGGCCGAGCAGGAGCCAGGGGATCATGCCGCTGTCGCAGTAGGCGAACTCGCGGAAGTAGTGATGCGCGCTCATCTCGCCGCCGTAGAGGGCATCCTCGGAACGCATCCTCTCCTTGATGAACGCGTGCCCGCACTTCGTCTGAATCGGCACGCCGCCGTGCGCAGTCACGGTATCGATCGTGTTCCACGTCAATCGAGGATCGTGGAGGATCTTTTCGGTCTTCGATGACCGCCCGAGCAAGTGCTCGGCGAGGAGGCCGACGATGTAGTAGCCCTCGATGAACGTCCCCTTCTCGTCAAAGAAGAAACAGCGATCGAAATCGCCGTCCCAAGCGACGCCGAGATCGGCGTTCGACTCGGCGATCGCGGCGACGGTCGACGCACGGTTCTCTTCGAGCATCGGGTTGGGAACGCCGTTCGGGAAGGTTCCGTCCGGTTCATGATGGAGCCGAACGAACTCGAACGGTAGATGCGGAGCGAGGAGGTCGACAAACCGCCCCGAGCCGCCGTTTCCCGAATTCACGACGAGCTTGAGTGGACGCATCCGACCCGGATCGACGTAGGAGAGGAGATGCTCGACGTATTCCTTCGACACGTCGAGACTCGACCGTTCGCCCTTGGGGCTCTTTCCTCCACCATCGTGCGCTTCGGCGAGCTGCCGGATGTCCTCGAGTCCGGTGTCGCCGCTGATTGGCTTCGCTTGGGCGCGAACGAACTTGAGCCCGTTGTAGTCCTTCGGATTGTGCGACGCGGTCACCATGATGCCGCCGTCGAGCTCATGCGCGAACGTGGCGTAGTAGACCATCTCGGTGCCGCAGAGCCCGATGTCGACGACGTCGACACCCGAATCGAGTAGGCCGCCGGCGACCGCATCGAGAATGCTCTCGCTCGAGAGTCGAATATCACGCCCGACCGCGACTCGCTTCGGGCCAACGAAGGACGCGTACGCCGCGCCGATTCGGTAGGCGATCTCCTCGTTGAGCTCGTCCGGAATCCGGCCGCGAACGTCGTAAGCCTTGAAACACGTGAGGGTTCGATCGCGCGCCATCGTGGTCATTCTGACTCCTTGACCGCTGTCTCCATGAACGTGGCACCGCAGGCCTGGATAGACGCTCCCCACCGGATTCGCCCGAGTTCAGGCCGCGCGCCGGAACGAGTGACGGTCGGCCTCGTTCCGTTAGTATCGAACAATTCCAGCTAGCTCTTCACCTCGAGTTGCCCCGCGCCTCAGCCGCGCGACCGGCCTCGTCCTCGACAGTTTCCCGTCGGGCGAGGAATTCGCGGCCCCGGACCCGATCCCCGGGGACGAAGCGAATCGACGGTCGATCCACTGGTGAGGACGAGGACTTCCGATGCCGACCCCGCGTGCAGTCGGCGGTAGCCTCCGGCTCGCGGCTCGTCCTCGGCGATTCCTGAACGCTCGCTCTTCGCGGATGGCTGGCCGAACTCGAGGCCAATGGAATGTACGGATCTTCGAGGCGCGCGGCCAGTCCTTAACGGAGGCGTAGTGCGGGATTGACTCCACCACCGGAGTGGACGAGCGGAGAATCCGATCCCGTGATCCGAGCGCAGCGATACCCCTCGACGCCGGAAGTGGCGCCGATCGACCGGCTAGGCGGGCGCCGTCTCGAACGCGGAGATCGCCTCGATCAACTCCTCGCGGACGCGATCGGCGTTCGCGTGGGAGACCTGGCACGTTCCCGCCGCCTCGTGCCCGCCACCGCCGTACTTGAGCGCGAGCGCGCCGACGTCGACCTCCGAGCTCCGGTCGAAAATGGACTTTCCGATCGTAAACACGGTGTTCTGCTTCTCGCGGCCCCAGAGGACGTGCATCGAGATGTTGCACTCCGGGAAGAGCGAGTAGACGAGGAAGCGATTGCCGACGTAGATCGTCTCCTCAGAGCGGAGATCGATCTCGACGAGACTGCCGTGTACGGTCGCGCAGCGCCGGAGCTGCTCTTCAAATGGCTCCCGGTGGGAACGGTAGAGCGCGACGCGCTCATTCACGTCCGGCAGCGCTAGGATCTCGTCGATCGTGTGATCTTTACAGTACTCGATGAGATCCATCATGAGCTGGTAGTTCGACACGCTGAACTCGTGAAAGCGTCCGAGCCCGGTGCGCGCGTCCATCGTAAACGAGAGAAGAGCCCATCCTTGAGGATCGAGGACCTCCTCGCGAGTGAATCGAGCCGAATCCGCTTTGTCGACCGCTTCGAGCATTTCGCTGCTGATCTGCGGGAACTTCTCGGCTCCGCCGTAGTAGTTGTAAAGAACGCGAGCCGTCGAGTCCGCGTCGGCCTCGAGAACGTGGTTCTCTCGCTGCGACTCGGCGAGGCGGAGCTCCTCGCTCGAATGGTGGTCGAAGCAGAGGTGGCAGCCGGCGACGTAAGGCAGGTTGGCGAGGATGTCGTCCGCCTGAATGTCGATCTTTCCGTCCTGAACATCCTTCGGGTGGACGAAACGAACCTCGTCGATGAGATCGAGGTCTTTGAGTAGCGTCGCGCAGACCAGGCCATCGAAGTCGCTGCGGGTGAGAAGACGGAAACTCTCTGACATCCGTGCCTCCGGGGGACGCGCCCGTAAGGGGATCGAGCGTTGCGGTTTGGGGTCGATCGGGAACTCGTCGTCTTCTATCGGCAGAACTCTGCGCGAACCCTCCCTCAAGGGCGCCGATGAGCCGGTAACTCGGCGCAGCATCGCCCCCGAACGAGGCGTGAGTGATTCGGGAAATCTTCTTGAACCGACCGGCGATTCGCGCGAGAGATGGCCGGTTTCCGCCGGGAAAAGTCGCTTTTCGTTCCCCGAGAAACCAGTTTCCATGAACGAGCTGAATTTCAAGCAGGAGCTCACCGGAGCGTTCGGCCAGCCGATCGCGGAGAATCCCACCCAGGCGATGATCGAGGCCGCCTACCGCCACCACGACCTCCCGTGGCGCTACCTCACGATCGAGGTCGCGCCGGAAGGGCTCGCCGACGCCGTACGCGGCGCTCGCGCGATGGGCTTCGCCGGGTTCAACTGTACGATTCCCCACAAGGTGTCCGTGATCGAGCACCTCGACGGCCTCGGCGAGTCGGCCGAGCTGATGGGCGCCGTCAACTGCGTCGTCCGGCGCGGTGACCGATGGATCGGCGAGAACACCGACGGAAAGGGATTCGTCGCGTCGCTCCGCGAGCTGACGGATCCGGCCGGAAAAGACGTCACGATCTTGGGTGCGGGGGGAGCCGCTCGCGCGATCAGCGTCGAGGTGGCGCTCGCCGGAGCGAGGCGCGTCCGCATCGTCAACCGCTCGAAGAATCGGGGCGAAGAGCTCACGCGCCTCCTCGCCGAACGCCTCCCCGTCGAGGCGGACTTCGCGCGGCTCGACGATCGACACGCGATCGCGGCGGAGACCGATGTGTTCATCAACGCGACGTCGATCGGACTCTACCCCGACGTGGACGCGCGGTTGCCGATCGATTTCGACACCCTTCGTCCCGGCATGGTGGTCGCGGACGTCATCCCGAATCCCCCGCGCACCCATCTCGTTCGCGAGGCGGAAGCGCGTGGCTGCGAGGTGATCGACGGCCTCGGGATGCTCGTCAATCAAGGCGTCCTCGGCATCCAGTACTGGACGGGGATCGACCCCGATCCCGCGGTGATGCGAGCCGCACTCGAGGAGATCTTCGGGTAGAGCGCGGCCCCCCACGAAACGGTCGCGTGTTTCCTGATCGCGATCGCTTCGGCGGGAGCGATACGATCGTTCCCGTTCACGAGACACGTCACTCAATCGCGAGACACCGACGAATGAAACAGCAGTGGAAGAAGATCCTCGGCGGGCTGATCGGGATCGTGCTCGCTGCCCTCGGCTACCAGCAGATAAGCGGCGATGGCGAGGCGGGTCGCCACGGGGGCACGCCGCCCCCCGCGGTATCGAGCCCGGCTCCCGATCTTCCCGCGCGCACGGGACCGGCCGCTGTCTCCGAGAAGGACTCGCCCGCTCCCGCTACGAGCTCGGGTGCGTCGTCGTCGAACGCTCCGTCGGAGTCCGCGACGACACCGCCGGCCGACCCACTGCCGACCGTCGACTCGTCCGGTCCGAAGTCCGTCCTCGTCCGAACGAGCGAAGGTGAGTTCGACATCGGCCCGACGCTCTACCGCATCGAGAAGAAGATCCCTCACCCACACCGGAACGACGGCTCGGTCTTTCAGAATCGGGAGCGCCGATTGCCGATCCATCCTCGCGGCTACTACCGCGAGTACGTCCACCCCACTCCAGGAGTTCGAGGGCCGGGCGCGCGCCGCGTCGTGATCGGAAAGAACGGCGAGGTCTATTTCACGGTCGATCACTACGAGTCGTTCGTGCGAGTGGAGGTCCCATGAGCTCGCCGTTCTCCCAGACGTTTCGCTTCTACTCGCCGACCGATCCGAGCGACGGCGATCTCCTCGCTCGGAACGCCGATCGCATCGCGCTCGTTTCGGCGGACGCTCAGACGAAAGAAGATCTCCTCTCCGCGCTCGCCGAGGAACTCGAGTTTCCGTCTCACTTTGGACGCAATTGGGATGCGCTCAACGATTGCCTGCGCGATCTGAGCTGGCTGTCTGATCGACGCGTGGTGATCGTTCACGAAGCTCTCCCGCTCGCCGATTCACCGCGGGAAGCGGCTATGTACCTTCAGCTTCTCGAGGACGCCTGCTCGAGCTGGACGGAGGACGAGCAGCATCTCCTCTCGGCGTACTTCCCGAACTCCGACGCCGAGCGTGTCCGGACGCTCTTGGAACGCGATTGATCACCACTGAGCTCGCGCCGGCGGTCTCTACCGGATCGGTGAGATGACGAACGACGCTCACGAGGCGCACGATGCCCCGATCGCCGGCTCTATCCTCGAGTGGGATAGCGCGCATTTCGGCCTGCGCGTCGGCCGAATCGCCGGCGAGACATTCTCGCCGCGGCACGCGGGCGCGTTTCGCCGCTGGTGCGACGAAGAGCACCTCGATTGTGTCTACCTTCTCGTGCCGCCCGAGCGGCGGGCCGCCCGAAGTGCCGCGCGAGAGCTCGGATTCCGCCGCGTCGACACTCGCGTCACCCTCGTGCTCGACTTCGCGTCGACGGCGCGCGATCGGCGCTGCGAACCGCAGGGGATCCGGCGGGCGACGGCTGAAGACGAAGAAGCACTCCGCAACCTAGCGCGCTCGGCACACCGGGAGACCCGCTTTCGCCGGGACGGTCGCTTCGATCCCGCGCGATGCGATGACCTCTACGCCGAGTGGATCTCGAGCTCCCTCCGGAACGAAGCGACTCGAGTTTTCCTCGCCGTCGACGAGAATGCGTCGGTCATCGGATACGTGACGTGCGAAGCTGGAGCGAGTGCGGCGGAAGGCGCCATCGGCCTTCTTGCGGTGACTGCGTCGAGCCGTCGCCGCGGCGTCGGCACCGGCCTTCTCGAGTGCGCGCTCGTTCACGCGACAGCCATCGGGCTCGCGCGACTCGTGGTCGTGACTCAGGGCGACAACGCACCCGCACTCCGCCTCTACGAGCGCCTCGGATTTCGAGAGACTCTCGTCGAGGAGTGGTACCACTGGTGGCGCGACCGCTGATCCTCGTCGTTTGGCGCAGAGGAGCCGGCGGCGCTCCCCGGTCCGTCTCATACCTCTGTTCGTTCGACCCCTTGAACGTCTTTCTCAAACCGAATGACCGATCGCCGCATCGAGTTCCTGCTTCAATTCACGCGTCTCCTTCACGCGTCGGGAACGCCGTCCCACAACCTCGAGGAGGCGATGAGCGCTTGCGCCGAATCTCTCGACATCGAGGCGCAATTCTTCTCGACTCCGACGGCGATCTTCGCGACCTTCGGCCCTCGCGCCGAGCAGCGGACGAGTCTACTCCGCGTCGAGCCGCACGGAGTCGATCTCGATCGATTGACGCGGGCGGAGGAGTTGTTTCGCGACGTCGCCGAACGGAAATGCATTTCCGTCGACGAGGGGCTCCGGCGCATCGCCGCGATCGAGGGCCGCCCCACACACCGAGCCGAGTTTTGGACTACGCTCGCGTTTGCGATGAGCGGCGCCGGAGCGGCGCGCTTTCTCGGAGGGGGCTACGCCGAGATCGGCGCCGCGGGTGGAATCGGGATCGCCATCGGTCTCCTCGACGTCTGCGCACGCCGAATCGATGGCCTCCGGCGGCTGTTCGAGCCCGTCGCAGCGTTTGCGGCGACGCTCATCGCCTACTTGTTCGGCTGGTTCGCCTTCACGCACGCCAGCGAGCTCACGATCCTCGCCACGCTCCTTCCCCTCGTCCCGGGACTCACCGTCACGGTCGCGCTCAGCGAGCTCGCGCACGGCCAGCTCGCCTCCGGAACCGCCCGCCTCATGGGCGCCGTCGTCAGCTTCCTCACGATCGGATTCGGCGTCGCGCTCGGGCGCGGCGTCACGGTCCTCCTCCCCGAGATCCACCCGACCGAGTCCGCGCCGCTCGACGACTCACTTTCGATCGCCGTCGCTCTCGTCGCGGCTTCGATGGCGTTCGCCATTCTCTTCCGTGCGCCGCGGCGCGATCTTCCGTGGATCATCGCGGGCGGGTTTCTGGGCATCGCTGGCCTCCGCGCGGGTGCGTTCCTCATCGGTCCGGAAATCGGTGCTTCCGTCGGGGCGCTCACTCTCGGCTTCGGAGCGAACCTCTACTCGAGAGTGCTCCGGCGCCCGAACTCCGTCGTGCTCGTGCCCGGCCTGATCTTGCTCGTACCCGGGAGTCTCGGATTCCGTACTTTCGCGGCGCTCATGGAGCACGACGTGATCTCCGGCGTCGACCTCGCGTTCTCGATGGCGCTCGTCGCCGTATCGCTCGTCGCGGGGCTTCTCGTCGCGAACGTCGCGCTGCCGACACGGCGATTTCGAGTGCGCGCGCCGTCTCCGCCGGTCGATCGCCGGCACCGCGAGCGCGGGGAGCGCCCCGAGTGATTCAAGCCGTGGCCAGCCGAGCCGAAAAGAGTACTGAAGTACGTCCAAAGTGAGGGATCGGACGACGCATCCGTGCGTCGATCCGAAACCGTCCGGTAATCTCCCTGCGATTTCGCCTTCGCACCTGCGCCCCGACTGCGTGCTGTCACGCCCGTACGCGAGGTGGGACGCCGATTCCGAAGGGAACTTTCTCTGCCGGGTGCCGAGGCAGTACGATCGGGAACGCGCCGGGTTCCGAGCGCACACGCAATCGGTGTCTTTCGAGCGAGGTGTGGAGTCCGCATGAGTCGTGGTTTTCTCCGCCGCATGACCGAGCGGATCCTGCAGATCAACGACACACCCGAGTCCATCGCGCTAGGGGCTGCGGTGGGGATGTTCATCGCGTGGACGCCCACCGTGGGAATCCAGATGATCATCATGATCATCGTGGGCACGGTGATCCGCGCGAATCGACTCGCCGGCGTGGCGATGGTCTACATCTCCAACCCGTTCACCCTCGTTCCCATCTACTGGGTCGACTACCTCGTCGGCTGCTTCGTTCTCGGGATGGAACACATCACGTGGGCCCAGTTCGAGGCGACGTGCGCTCAGTTCATGACGAATTACGAATCTCTCGGCCTTTGGACGGCGGTCGTGACCTTCGTGAAGGAGTACCAACAAATCGCCGTCGCGATGGCGGTCGGCGGAGTGATCATCGGCATCGTGTGGGCGATCCCCACCTATCCGATCACGCTCCGAGCCGTGCGCCTCCACCAGAAGCGTCGGGATCGCCGGCAGGCCCTCTTCGCCGAGCGCGAAGCCAGACGTCGCCGGCGTGCCGAGCGGCGCCTCCAGGCCCGGGCCGTGTCGAACGAAGGCGAATCCGCCGCGGCTCCACTTTCGACTCGGTCGTCCGAACGAACGTAGCCTGGAATCCGTTACGCCCCAGCGAGGGCGAAAGCGCGAGGTCCAAAACGATTTCGATTTTCGCGCGCTCGCGGTACTCTTCGCGTAGGAAGAGGCTTCACTCGAGTGAGCCCTAAGCTATTCCACGGAACTCCGCGTTTTCACCCTTCGCCCCTATCGCATGCGCATACCGAAACACTTCTCTGTCCTCGTCGGCGCTCATGCGCTGCTCGTCGCCTACGCGCTGATCAAGTACGGAGTCACCGCCGGGCTCGCCGCGGCCGGATTCTCGGCGATCAATCTCGCTGCGCTCTGCGCGCCGATCGCCGCGCACTTTGCGCTCGGGTCCGTGGGGTTGATCCTTACGCTTTGGATGGTCGGGAACTACGTCCCTGGCGCCGTGGAGAAGATCGGAGCGAGCTATCTCATCTTCTTTTTCCACTTCCCGTCGGCGCTCAGCTGCCTCACTCTGTTTGTGATCTCGGGCGCAGCGAGCGGAGTCTACGTATTCCACCGCGACGCGATGTGGGATCACCTGGGCAAATCGCTCGTCCAAGTCGGCGTGCTCGCGTGCACAGTCACGCTCGTCACCGGCAGCATATGGGCGAAGGCCGCGTGGGGAATCTGGTGGGACATGACGGATCCCCGCCTCATGACCGTCGCGCTCATGTGGCTCACCTACCTCGCCTACCTCGCACTCCGCGAATCGATCGAGGACCCCGACCGCGCGGCGCGCTTCGGCGCAGTGTTCGGGGTGCTCGCGTGGATCAACGTCCCGATCGTCCACTTCGCCATCCAGTGGCTCGGATCGTCGCACCACCCGTTTCAGGTCGATCTATCGGCGCCGGAGATGGTCGCGACGCGGTGGGTTGGAGTCGGGTCGTTCTTCGTCCTCTACGAGGCGATGGTGCGACTCCGCTACCGCGTCTCGACCACGTACGACCGACTCGGAGAGATGGATCAGCGACTCGTCGATCTCGGCGTTTGACGCGTACCGAGGTTCTTCCGGACTACTGCGGCCCCCGCTCCGGGAGCGCGTGCACCCGGACGACGGCGACGAGCGCCCGGACGGCACCGTCGTTCTCGCTCGGGAACACGTTGAGAAGGATCGGCTGCCCGAGCGGCACGGTCACCGTGTGCTCCCACCGATCGGTGTCCTCCTCCGGCAGCTCGATCGCGAGCCACTTTCCGGTCGCGACGACTTCGGGTCCGTCGCTCGAGCGATCGATCCGAACACGCTGATCGAGTCGAACGCGCGCGGAACGCTCGATGCGCGGCGCGCGAGCGAATTCGCCCATCACGTGAAGCTGCGCCCACACCGTACCGGGAACGAGGCTCGCGGTCGCGTTCAGAAGGAGCCCTTCCCCCACACGCGAAACGACGGGATCGGAAGCTACGACGATGCGCTGCGGCATGCCGCCCGAGACCCACTCGAGATCCGAGACGTAGGCACGCGATTGCACGGCGCCGGCGGACATGGACTGCCCTTCGATGCCGGCGAGTCTCGCGGTGACGCCTTCGGATCGCATCCGCGCGGACCACTCTTCCGCGTCGAGGAGTACTCCGCGACCGACTTCCGCGGCGGGTACGTCTCCTTGCCAGAGCTCGATCGTAATCGGCCGCGTCCTCCGTCCGCCGAGCTGCTCGAGCCACTGAACCGTACGCTCCGCTTCCTCGCTTTTCCCCAGGAGCAACGCGCGTCCCACGACCGCCAACTCGACCCCGCTTTGCTGAGCTCCGGAAAGGACGCGAGAGAGTACGTCGAAATCGACGAGCGGCTCTCCCTCCACGTCGCCGTAGGCCGGCCGATAGTCCAGCTTCGCCTGGAGTCGAAGCGCGCGATAGGGAGCGGTCAGCGCCGCGAGGTCGACGATCCTGGGGACAGCAGCGTCTTCTTCCGTGTTTCCGGGTGCCGATTCGTCCGAAACGATGCGTCCGGCACGGAGAAGCACGACGGCGCTCAGTGCCCCCGAGTCGACCGGAATCTCGATTTCGCCGAGAACGACGACTCCTCCGGCTCGGACGATCGACATCGTCGAGATGGAACGGCGTCTGTCGGCGGGCAGATCGAGGGCGCCGATGGTGAGATCGACTCGCCGCGATGCTTCGTCATCGAATTCGCGCGCGAGGATGGTCGCGTCGATCCGGAACCAATCGCCCATCGGCGCGGGATAGAGGGCGAGCTCGCAGCCGATCCCCTCGCGAGCCGACGACACGATCGGATTGACGACG
Source organism: Planctomycetota bacterium (assembly GCA_965223845.1). Classification (GTDB taxonomy): domain Bacteria; phylum Planctomycetota; class UBA8108; order UBA8108; family SXIK01; genus CBDCXR01. The sequence continues at coordinate 4,695,111 of CBDCXR010000004.1, forward strand.
GGAATGACGCCCGTTTGGTTCACTTCGTGATCGTTCAGGATCACCCTCGACGCCGCGGGACGGAGAACGCTTCGCGCGCCTACCGGCACGACTGCGCTCACCGAGCGAGCATCGGCACCGGCAGCGGCGACGGCACGATCGAAGGTGCCCGCGTCGTGCCAGAGTCCGGCGCGTGCGGCAGCGTCGGGTACTGCCGCGACGAACGCCTGCCGCGGAACGATCGCGACGTCCACGCGGCAGCGACGAAACACGTGATGTTCCCAGCGCCGGAGGAGAGCGTCGATCCGGGCGAGGACGTCCGGCGTCTGAACGATCAGCATTCGATCACCTTCGGAGCGAAGGACGTTGCGCCGGTTCGACCAGGAATCCTCCGCGATCAACTCGCGAATCGCGCCCTCGAACCGTTCGAAGAACTCCACCGATTCTTCCCGGTCTTCGTCGTCGAATCCGAACGTGATCGGACGGTTGTCCTCTCCCGTCCACTCCGGCTCGATGCTCGTCCCGCGGAGAGAGGGCGGCGGAAGATGGAGGTCGCTGGTGTCGGTCCGCGGCCACAGCGAATCGAGCGAATAGACGCGGATGCTGCGCTCGACTTGCTGCGCGGGGGCCGGCGGCGACCAAACGCCGACTGCGACGAGAGCAGTGAGGGCAATGCTGAGGTGGCGGCGATTCATCGTTCACCTCCTTCGGCGGTGACCGCGGTCTCGGCGGTGACTCGAGCGAGCACGACGCTCGATCGTTCCGCGGATCCAGAAGTGTCACCGGTCTGAATCTTCACGATCGCGTAGCGATTCGGACGGAGCGCGAGACGAGCTCGACACGCGACCCAAGACTGACTCGGCTGCTGGAGAGTAAACGGAAGCGTGACGTAGCCGCCCCCCGGCGAAGTGAATGCTGACGTCGAAGCGTCCTTGTCGTCACCCTCGGGCGGAGGAGGCGCCGCCGGCGGCGTAACGGCTTTCGAATCGTCGACGATCTCCGCGCTCACACGCACGTCGGCGGACCGTTCGAATCGCGTCGTCACCAGCTCCCAATCGAGCTCGACCTCGAGACGATCCCCGAGGGTCGGGCGAACCGTCGCTCGCCACTCGAAGCCATCTCCCGCACTGCCGATGCGTGGATCGGGCACGCTCGCGAGCCGAAATCCTGTCCCGCCCGACGCCAAGGCGAGGTCGAGGACTGCCCCGCGTGACACGCCGCCTCGCGCGCGCAATGGACTGCCCAGGGCGCCGTGGAGCGCGCCGTAGAACAACTCGTCGAGCGACGCGTCGCCGTCCCGCGCGATCGCCGCCTCGATGGCTTCACTCGTGACGTACACTTCGTCTTCGACACTTGCTAGAAGAGCGTCCACGGCCGACTTCGCCCCGGTGAGCACGCGGACGGTGATCTGCGTCGCTCGAAATGCCGCTTCCACCCGCGCGCGGAGCCACTCGGCGACCGCCGCGTGAGTCGAACTCGTCGCCGTCACCGAGAGAAGCGAATCTTCCCAGGAAATCTCGGTTCGGTCGTCCCGCCAGGCGTCCGTGTCGACGCTATGCCGAATGAGGGCCTCGAGGAGCTTGGGGGTGAAGCGTGGCGGCACTCTCCCGCCGAAATCGGTCGCTTCGACGGCCTCGACGAGCAGTCCGACGTCATACATCGCGCGGTAGAACTCTTCGGGTGCTCGCGCTCGCGACGCGTCGGTCGGCTTCCGCAGATCGACGATCCGCACGCGGACGACGACGCTGAAGTCGCGGGTGGTGTCGCCATGAACGGCGCGCAGGATTCCTGCGACGACGGTGCGATCTGGCGGAACGAACAGAGTCGACCGAAGCGAGCGCTCCTCGAGGACGACGTCTTCGATTTCGGAGAAGAACGTCTCCGTTTTCGTCGCGGGCTCGGCCTCGCGAACTCGCGCGGCGCGCAATTGCAGCTGAACGCCGCCGCCGGTTTGAGGAATCACCCGCGGCGTAACCTCGACGCCGAAGCCGAGCGGGACGGTCTCGACGACGGGATTGACCACGGGCAGGACTCCCGTCGAATTCAGCTCGTTGTCGTCGATGTAGCGCCGCCGCCGACCCGTAAACCCACTCACCGTCTGCTCGTTGTAGGCGGTGAGGGACACACGGTGTGCGTCCAGACCGGCGTTTCCGACAAGCGCGTCGAACGAGGCGTCGATCGGCCCGACACCCGCTACGGCAGCGGTGGGAACGAGCGCGACATCGACACTCACCATGCGAGCGCGACGAGCGCGGAATCGGTCGAGGAGCGCTTCGATCTCGGCGTGGACCGACGCCCCATTGACGACGACGAGGTCGCTCCCTCGAGCGACGATCGAGTTCCTCCGGTTCGCCCACGAATCCTCGGCGACGTTCCGCCGGATCAGATCGACGAGAGACTCCGCGTCGATTTCGACGCCCACGGCCTCTTCTTCCTCGTCGAACGAGATCGGGACTCCCACGACCTCTTCATCGAGATGAATCGCTCCTCGCTCCTCGAGTCGAAAGGAACCCGCGTAACCGATGTCGAAGCTCGGAAACTGCGGGACTTCAGCGACGAGGAACTCGATGTCGTACGCACGCGTCACGCGATCGGTGTCGTTGACTTGCGCCCGGAGAGATACGAGTGGCACGGCCACGAGTACGACGCCGACAAGACTTCTCGTCGCGCGATTTCGGCGCGAGACGCATCCGCCGATCTTGATCGACGAACTCGCATCGGCGAACACTTTCGCCGCGCTGGGGAAGCCAAACGAGACCATGGCGACAGACCTCCTACGTACGGGTGAAAACACCGCAGCAGCCGAACGAATTCGTCTCTTCTCGAAGTGGCGTTCGCTCGACGATCGCTCGAGTGAGCGGTCCAAGCGAACTCCTCAGGCAGGTTCACGCTCATCCTATCGAGCGCACGCACGTTCGACCATGAGAACAAGTCTACGGCTGGAGAGGCCGCGATCGCCGTCGAGAGAAACTCGCGGCGAGCTGGAGTTTCCCGGACAGTCCATCGCGTGCACTTACTTCGCACATAGTGCACCTTGCGTTGACGGTGACCGAACGATGACCGAATGATGCGACAGTAACTAGGTCAGTGCGCGGTCCATCCCCCGTCGACGAAGAGCGTCGTCCCGGTCACGTAGCTCGACGCGTCGCTCGCGAGAAAGATCGCGGCGCCCTGAATCTCGTGCATCTCGCCCCAGCGCTTGAGGGCCACGGCGCCGACGATGAACTTCTCGGCGTCCGGAGTCCCCGCGATCGGGAGGTTCATCGGCGTGAGAAACGGCCCCGGACAGATCGCGTTCACGGTGATCTTGTCTTCGGCCCACTCGAGCGCGAGGACTTTCGTCATCATCGTGACCGCGCCCTTGCTCGACGCGTACGGCGTGCGTCCCGGAACACCGACCGCTCCGAGCGTGCTCGACATGTTGATCACGCGACCACCACCGGCGCGTTTGAGGTGCGGCGCGACCGCTCGCGCGCAAAGCCACGGCCCGCGGACGTTCGTCGACATGACCGCATCGAACTCGCTCGGCTCGAGCTCCTCGATCGGCCCGCGGATGTTGATCCCGGCGTTGTTGATGAGGATATCGACGCGGCCGAGCTCGCGGTGGGCCCGCGCTACGAACTCCTCGACCGACCGCTCGTCGGTGACGTCGCATTCAATTCCGATCGCGCGGCGCCCGAAGCGTTCGACGATCTCGCCGGCGGCCGCTTCGACTTCCGCGGAGTTTCTACTACAGAGGGCGACGTCCGCGCCGGCGGAAGCGAGCCCCTCCGCCATGCTCAGACCGAGGCCTTTCGACCCTCCGGTGATCAGTGCGACCTTGCCATCGAGACGAAAGAGATCGATTCCGTTCATGGTGCACTCCTCGCTTGTCCATCGTCGTCGCAATCCGCGATCGAATCCTATCTCGGGAGTGGCAGATTCTCCACCGCACCCGCGCGGTCCCGGAGCGGACCCCTGCACCGCCTCGCTCACTCCTCGCCGCCGGTCGACGCCGACCGTGACACGAGATCGCCATTCGAAGCCGCTTGGCGTGCCGCGCGTCGACGCACGGCGGACGAATTCTCTTCCGGCCACGAAGCTCGCGCCGTCGTCATGAGTCTCCGCCGCCGCATCACCGTATCCGTCTTCGCACTCGGCGCCTTCGCTCTCGCTGCGTTCGCTTCGTACCACGCCTACACGAACCGACTGCGGCTGTTCGTGATACCCGCGCGGTTTCGAGACGTGCGGGAGCTCGGACGCTGGGGCACGAAGAACGAGTTGTTCGGGGATCTCGTGGCCGCGGAAAGGAACGGAGACGCGAAAGCTCGTGAGAGCGAGCGGCAGCGCTTCTGCGCCGCGGTCACCGAGATCGTCCGGCTCCAAGAGCCCGAGTTTCCGGTTTCGCGGCTGTGCCGAATCGATCGCTTCCACTCCATCGAAGGAGACGTCTTCTACCTGGCTTGTTTCCGATTGTCGCGCCCCGTACTCGCGACGCTTCCGATCGGACCCCGTTCCATCGAGCTCAGCGAGAGCCAAGACTCCCATCGCTTGCTGGACTCGCGGGGGCGACTCGTCGATCCGCGCAAGTTCGTGCACGCGGAATCCCCGCGCTCGAAGTTTCTCTTGCAGTGCGACTCATCGCTCGGTCACCAGACCCACAACTGGGAAGAGTTGTCGGCACTCTGCATATCGATCTCGCCCGAGGAACAAGTCGTGAGCGGTTTGCCGGTGCTGGCGACGATCGACCGCACGGGATTCGTCGAGCTCGGCCCCGTCGCGTGGGACGAGTACTCGACGCCCCGCTATTCGCCGCCGAAGAAACCGTCCCCTCTTACCGGCGCGAAGCGCGAACGCGTAAAGGATCTGCTTGCGTCGCCGTCGACGGGCGGCGTTCTCAGGGCGCTCCAACTTCTTGCGGATTCCGGGTGTGAGCTCGAAAGCGCGCGAACCTCCCTCGATCACCGCAGCCCACTCGTCCGCGCACGTGCGCTCTCGATCCTCGGACGCGAGCACGCCACTTGGGAGGAGATTGAGCGACTGAGCTCCGACTCGGAACCCCGCGTGCGTCTCACTGCCGTCGAGATTCTGGGGGCTAGACCGGGACCGGCAGCGGACCGGGTCGCGCAGAGCCGGACGACGGATGAGGATCGCGCGATTCGGATCGCCGCGCACAGTCACTTGGCCGCTCGGGGGAGATCGGCTGAGATCGCGCGGGCTTCCCTCCTCTACCTTCTGGACAAACGCGTCGAATCGTGGGCAATCCTCGCCGCCGACCTCGAACGATTGAGTTCCCCGGAAATCGTTCGTGCCGCGCTCGATTGGGCGGAAGACGAGCTGACGAAGCGGCCGAACCGCCGACCGTACCGCCAGCTCGTCATGTTCGCGCGTTCCGCGTTCTGGCGTCTGAAGCGCGAGCACGTCGCGGGCGAGACTGGTCGCGTCGTCGCGCTACTCGACGAGGTGGAGCCGTCGGTACGAGAGGGACTCTTGGTGGCACTCGCGGAGATCGGATCGACGGAAGCGGCGATCGCCACGTCGAGATGGACCGTCGAAGAGGGCGTGTGGGATCGTCGGCTCGGTCACCGATTCTCCCGGAGCGTTCTTCCCGAGTTCTTGCTCGCGCTCGCCTCGCGACCCCGCGGAGATCACTCCGACGCGCTCGTCCGAAAGCTCGAGAAATGGGCCGATTTCGCGGAGGACTCCGAAACGAGACGAATTCGCGTTGGTATCGGAGCCGCGGCCGTGCTCCTCGCCTGGGACGTATCCGGTGCTCGGCAGCGAATGATCGATCTCTTCTCGACGAACTTCGAACTCTTCAGCCCCGTCGAAATTTTCCAACTTCTCGCGCAGGATGATCTCGTCTGCGAGGTGCTCGAGAACGCAGCGTCGGGAGACGCTCGACCGGGAAACTTCCGCGCGATCGCGGGTTTGATCGCGGAGCATCTCGTCCGCGCGAAGGCTGCTCCCGTTTCGGAGTGCGTCCGCTCCTATCTCAACGTTCTCGCGGACGAAGATCCATTCTCTCTCGGCGCTTACCGCGCGTTGCTTTCGCTGGCGATGGACGGCCGGAAGAGCGCCGAGAAGCGACTCACGCGCATGCTCGTCGAACCTCACCCGGACGCCGTCGGGACTCGCGAGAACGCGTTTCCGAGGGAGCTCTTCCATTCGCGGCGTCGCGAGGCCGGACCGATTCTTCTCGGGGTTCTCCGCGATCTCCTCGACGCGAAACCGACCCGCGACGAGAACCTAGCCCGACATCGGATCGAGCTCCTCGAAGAGTGTCTGTCGTCTCTGGTCGCGCTCTGGCCCGAGGAGCCGCCCGAAGAAGCGATCGCGCTCGCTCGTCGGGCGTCACGGCGCACGCCGAACGAGTCCCAGTTGTGGGGCTTCGGCACGCTGACCCTGTGGCAGGTGCCCGATGCGATCGACAACCTTCGCTCCGTTCTGCGCCGCGAAGGATTGCCGGAGGAGATGCTCGCCACCTGGATCGACTCGTTCGATCAGGCGGCGGCGTTCGCGTTCGGGGACCGTGCGCGCCGGCGCGACTACCGAGAACGTCTCGAGTCGCTTGTCGAGGAGAACTGAGGCCTCCTCCACGGCGTCGACGCCAAGGCTAAGGCCGAGGTCGCGCCGCCTTGCTCGCCGCTCACCCTCGAGTCAGAATGAACGCTCGTCGCGCAGCCGCGTCGCGGCTCGCCCGGTCCAGCCCGGTCCGTTGCAATCACGCATTCACAACGCGGAGCGGATGATGTCGCAGTTCGTTCGGAGAACTTCACCACGAATCCGCGGCGCTACCGTGCTCGCCGGAGTTCTCTCCGTTTCCCTGGCGCCGCTCGCCGCGGCCGACGCGACGAAACTCCGCCCCGGCGAGAAATTCAATATCGACATTCCGAAGACCATCCGGACCGGAGTGCGGCGAGAGAACGCGGAACGCTGGGTGCCCATCAAGTTCGACGGTGCGGGATCCGAGCCCAAGGGCCTCCCGCTCCAACGCGCGGCGACACGCGTCACCGTGGCCCCCACCGCGGCCAACCAAGGGACGATCTACGCGGCGAAGATCGGCCAGATCCTCAAGTTGCAGCGCTACGTGAAGGGCCGCAATCGTCGATTCACTTGGGTGGACGTCTACAAAAAAGGAAAGCTCGTCACGACGCGGCGAACGCGAACGGTGATGTTCGTCATCGACGTTCTTCCGCTCCCGTCGATCAGCGTCGCAGCGGGAGGAACCGCGAAGGTTTCGCTTCCCGCTCGCCACCTCGACTGGAAAGTTGCGCGAAGGTCGTTCAGCGCGTTTACGGCGGAGATCTCTCGCGATCGCAACCTCGTCGTCCGCGGCGTGAAGGCCGGCTCCGCGACGCTCCGCCTAGAAGCGCGAACCGGACGGGAGAAGTTCAGCGTCACGGCGAGGGTTTCCGTGGGCAACCGCTCGCTCCTTGCGTTCGCGATCGCCGTCGGAGAAACGGCAGTCATCTCACCCGACGACATACCCGCGGTAGCGAAGCTCGAGGGACGGATCCTCCGCCAAGTCGACGCGAATCCGCCCCATCTCGTCGGCGTCGTTCCGTGCGGGCGGAGCGAGAATTTGATCGTCACGGGTCGAGCACCCGGCGAGGTGCGAATCGACGCCCGCTACGACGCGACGACCGGAAAGCGAAAGGATGCAGTACAGCGAAACGTGCTTCTGCAGATCACCGTCGACGACAAATCTCTGAGCAAACGCGAGCGCGTCAACGCACTCTACTTCGACGGACACTCGAGTCTCGTGTCTTATCCCTTCGTTCCCCTCGACTCGTTCAGCGAGTTCACGATCGAGGCTTGGGTGTACGACTGGGGATCGACGATCGTCAGCCAAGGTCGCGACGGCGAACCCGAGAACAGCTTTTGGCTCTGGCATGATCGCGGGAAGCGCGCCACCGGCGGATGGGAATCGGGACGCGGCACCGACATCGGCCATCCCGAGAAGCCCCGCGCTCGCGAAGCCCCACGCTGGAAGCACATCGCACTCACCTACGTACGCCGGACGTCGCGCCTCTACGTCGACGGGAAGCTGGTGTCGAGCCGCCACAACGTGAAGCCGCCGGGTCCTCTGACGAAAGCACGCTCACTCCACATCGGGTGCAGCGCGAACCGAAAGGGCCGGATGATTCGCCACGCTTCGGGCTTCCTCAAATGTCTTCGGATCTCGCGCGTCGCGCGCTACCGGCGCTCGTCGTTCGTACCGGAAGCGGATTGGACGCCGAGTCCGGACGACGCCGTCTACGTCGACGCGGGAGAGCTCGAGCCGAACGGCAGCATCGCCGATCTCTCCCCCACGGCGAAGCCCGGACGCGCACAGGGAGTTCGATCGTTCGTCCTTCGTCGCGGGCCGCGCGAAACATCGCCGAAGCGGTGACCCCGCCGCGCTAACAACTCCCGGATAAGGGGTGAAATGGGGCGAAATCCGGTGAATCCCTTACGATGGGGAGTCGTCGAACGTAACGCGGCGCTTTCGAGCCGCTTCGACCGGCGAAGCGTACCTGGCCGTACGTCAGCATCGGCGGAGCGGGTCAGAACCCGATGAGGGGCGTAGGATTCGCCGAGGGAAAGCGGTTCGAATTGGGAGAGCACCGCTTCGGTGCGTATTTCGTGGTGCGGCCGCCCGTCGGTTTCGAACGAACGAGCGACGGCGACCATCCAGTCGCGGGAGGTAGGCGATGCGTCCACTGCTTCGAATCAGCGGACTCTGTCTGATCGCCGTCTCGATTCGCGCGCACGGCGAATCGGGCGAGGCATTCGGCGCGCTCTCGGTGTACCCCCGAGTCGCGAGGAACGGCGATACGCTTCACGTCGTCGTCGACGATGGAGACCCGGCGACTCGGCGAGGGGCCGACCGACGCTGGCGACTCGAGTCGGATCTCGACGGCATCATCGCCGAGACGACCGCGCGCGAGATCAGCATTCCGGCGGACGTTCTGAGCCCCGGGGAACACGTCTTCCAGCTGCGCCCGATGAACTCGGCGGCCGCGACGCACCGCCCCGCCGCGTCGGAGACCGTCACCATCGTTCGCTCGATCGCGACTTCCGGCGTCGCGGTGCGCGTCCTCCTCGACGCCGAGACCGCGACGTCGTGGCTCCGCCGATTCAATCGAAACGTCGAGCTGCATCGATTCGCGCTCGAAGTCGGATCCGTCTCGGACCTCCGCCTCGAAGGGATCGACTTCTCGAGAATCGGGCGGTCTTCGCTCAAGAACCTGAAGAAGATCCAGCTCTACGCCATCGAGTCGACACCCGGCGCGACCGCTCCGAGTGCAGAAGAGCGTGTACTCGTCGGCTCCGGCGCGTCGGTAAACAAGAATCACATCGTTTTCGACGGAATGGGACTCGCGCTCGCGCCCGAGAGCCTCGTCATTTTGGTTCTCGAGGCGCAGGTAAAGAGCGATATCGTCGAATCGTGGATGTTCTTTACCTTCGCACTGGTCGTTCTCGCTTCCGGGATTCGGTTTTGTCTTCGTCGCAGGCGCGGAGTCTCGCCCGGAGTGCTCGGACTCGCCTGCGTTTGCATCACGCTCGCTGGCGCCTTCACGGTACCGGGCTGCGACGAGAGCAGTGATCGAGACCCCACGATTCACGTCGGAGTTCGCGACGCCGAAGACATCCTCGTCCTCGACGACGCAGCGTCGGCCGTCGTTCTCGATGACTTTCCCGAAGACGGCCTCCGGGGGCACAAGTACCGGATCGAAGACTTCGACTGAACTCCCCGAGAGTTGGAGCTCGGCGACTCATCCAGTGCTCAGTTCGCGCTCTCCGGTAGCGTGTTCGAGCCGGGAGAGAAAACGACGAGAAGCACAGGGTTCGAATCGAGAAGATCGTCGGCTACTCTGAGGCCCGTCCCGGAACTGAGGAGATCCGATGAACCGACCTTGGCTGCCATTCGTCTCGTGCGCCCTCGCGCTTCACCTCGCCGCCTGCGCCGGCGCGCCGCCCGTATTCCACCGGTTTCGACTGCAGCCGGAAGGAACGGCTGCGCTCCACTTCGATCCTCCGAGCAGCGGCGAGATCGCGATCGGAAATCGCGGCACCGGCACGGTGAACCTCGAGTTCGTGCGCGCGAACGGCGAGGTCGAGGCGACGATCGCGCTCGGCGCGGGCGCGAAAATGCAGCGTTTGACCGATGGCATCGAGCGGACGCAGTTCGCGAACTCGCCGGACGGCGAATCCCAAATCGAGTACGCGATCCGGCTCGACCGCCCCGGAGCGGTTCGGATTCGACTCGAGATCAAACCGGTGGACGACTCCGAGGGCGGAAACTGACGCGAGCGTCTACTCTTCCTGAAAGAGTTGTCCGGCCGTCCAATCGCAGAGCCCGGTCACCGTGCGGCCGCAGCCTCCGCTCACCGACGAATCCTCCCCGCGAGCTTCGTTTTGCGCTCCGCCCGTCACGGACGCGTAGGCGCCGGAGATCGTGTTTTCGCGACCCGCTGCGATTCCACCGTAGAGACGGAAGTTATTCCCGCGGCCGACCACGATGTTGTGTGAGCCGACGCGCGAGTTGCCGTCTCCGGGACGGAGCTCGTTGTAGCCGACGATCAAATTGCCGTGACCGTTCGTGGTCGCGGTCGCACCTTCGCCGTTTACGATCTGCAGGTTCACTCCCTCGAGAACGAGCGTGCGGACCACGCCGTCTTCGCCATCGGACGTCTCGTCGAGCGAGAACCGTTCGAGGACGCGAGATTCCTCGACCGACGGCAAGCGATCGGCGATTTCATCGACGCGATCGTCGAGGGCTTCAATTCCGGACGTCAGCCGGCCGTCGACCGACGAGAGCGTACCGGTGATCGCGAGCAGCTCGTCCTGCAGGGCTTTTACGGTTGCTTCGAGCGCCTCGACGCGCCGGTCGTTGTCGTTCACGCTCGCCGCGATGACGGTGAAGTTCTCGTTCACTTGATTTGCGTCGGCGATCTCGCCGTTGATGAAGGTGTGCGGCACGAACACGCTGCTCGCCGTCGTGCTCGCCGGTGAACTGAGAACAGCACCGATCACGCCGCAGCCGACACATAGGATCGCCGTTTTCGCCCACCCCAAGGAGTTTCCTCTACTCCGCGCCATCGAAGTCTCCTCTCGCTTCTCTTCTCTTTCGATCGTTCTCGCCCGGCGCACGCACCGGGACCCGGCGCCCCGTGTGCCTTCGTCGACCTTCGGCCGAGGGGTCCGTCATCCGAACGCTTCGACGCCGTGATCAACCCGCGTCGCCGAACTCCGGCTCGGGGACCGGACCCGGATCCGGGTCCGGAGGTGGAGGCGGCGGCTGGGACTCGTCGGACCACGGCTCGCTCCCCCACTCCGAGCTCCCCCAAATAAGTCCGGCTCGAGCGGCTTCCGACGACGAGCCGCTCCCGCTACTTCCCCCGCACCCGAGCTCGACGAGCGCGGCGGCGAGAGCGATCAACAGGAGCGCCATCGTCCCCGCCGTTCGGGCTCCACTCCTCCGTTCAACACTGCGTGTCATGGCACGTCCTCATGCAGTGTGATCCTTCCCATCGCCACGGAACGGAGCGACGCGTTGGCAGCGGACGGACGCCGTCGACACACACCGTGGGCGCCACAGCGACTCCCGCGCGCGCGACGACGCGCGCCGCGTCGTCCTCCCCGCATCATCTCCGCTCGGGCGATAGGCTTCACTTCCTCTTGGCCGAACCGCGCTGCGCCATCGCGAAACGCAACGGGCAGCCAACGATCGGCGAGTCTCGGTCTCCTCAGCCCCGAGATCCCTTGTGATTAACACAGAGGGAGATGGACTACCACAACATTCGCGGCGTCGATCGATGCGAGCGGCGTAGTCGACTCACTTCCCCTTCGGACGAAATGCGCGAATCCGCTCTTCGTTCGTCGTCAGGTACGGGCCTTCGATCAGATCGACGCAGTAAGGGATCGCGGGGAACACCGCATCGAGGCACTCGGCGATCGCTTTCGGTTGACCGGGCAGATTGAGTATGAGCGAGCGCCCGCGAATGCCGGCCGTCTGACGGGAGAGGATCGCCGTCGGCACCTTCGTGAGGGAGACGGCGCGCATCAACTCACCGAAGCCCGGCAGGATCTTGTCGCAGACGCGTTCGGTCGCTTCGGGCGTGATATCGCGCGGTGCGGGCCCGGTGCCGCCGGTCGTGATGACGAGCGCGCAGGCTTGGTCATCGGCGAGCTCCTCGAGCGTCTGTCGCACGATGTTCCGCTCGTCCGGAACGACCCGCGCGACGGCCTCCCAGGGAGAGGTGAGCACGGCTCGGAGATACTCTGCGATCGCGGGGCCGCCGCGATCCTCGTACTCACCGCGGCTCGCGCGATCGGAAACCGTGAGAATCCCGATCTTCGCCGGATCGTTCGTCGACATTCTCGTCTTCCTCAGGCCGATGGTGAAGCGCCGCGCGAAGTCTCTCGGCCGCGCAACAGCCGCTGCAGATCGTCGAGGACGATATAACCGGATGGGACGAGGATCAAGGTCACGCCAGTGGCGAACAGCACGCCGAACCCGAGCGAAGCGGCCATCGGCTTCAGGAACTGCGCCTGCATGCTCCGCTCGAGAAGGAGTGGTGCGAGGCCGACGAACGTCGTGACGGAGGTGAGGAGAATCGGGCGAAATCGGCGAGCGCCGGCTTGCCGGACGGCCTGCGGCAGACTCTTCTCGCTCTCGCGGGCGCGGTTGATGAAGTCGACCATGATCAAGCTGTCGTTGACCACAACTCCGGTGAGAGCGACGAGGCCGAAGAGCGAGAGGAAGGTGAGCGGCAGCCCCATGAGCGCATGCCCCCAGACGACTCCGACGACTCCGAACGGGATCGCGCTCATGACGATGAGAGGCTGCGCGTACGAACGAAACGGGATCGCGAGGAGAGCGTAAATGAGGACGAGCGCGACCGCGAGTCCCCGGGCGAGACCACCGAAGGTCTCCGCCTGCTCTCGCTGCTCTCCTTCGAGCGAGTACGAAAGTCCGGGATACTCTCGTTCGAGACGCGGGAGAACCTCCTCGCGCACCTTGTTCACGATCTCGGTCGAATTCGCCTTCGTGAGATCGACGTCCGCCGTCACCTGGATGATCCTCCGACGATCGACTCGATCGATGGAGGAGTAACCGCGCCCGTATCGGACGGTCGCGACGTCGGCGAAGTCCACCTCCGCGCCTCCCGCGGTGCGGATCCGCATCGATTCGAGGTCGCCGAGCGAGCGCCGTTCTTCGTCGGGGTAGCGAACCATGACCCGGACATCGTCGCGGCCGCGCTGAATCCTCTGCGCTTCCTCGCCGTAGAATCCCTGCCGGACTTGCCGGGCGAGATCGGCGAGCGAGAGGCCGAGCGTTTCCGCGTCGGGTCGGAGGGCGAGCTTCACTTCTTCCTTACCCGCGCGGAACGAATCGGCGATGTCCGTGACCCCGTCGTAACTCGCGAGTGCCTCCTTGAGCTCCGCCGAAGCGGCGCGGAGCTGTGCGGCGTCGGCGGAGGCGAGCTGGATGTTGATCGCCTCGCCCACCGAAAAGAGGGACGACGAAAAGCTGAGCTCGACCGCATCGGCGATCGGCCCGGTACGTTTCCGCCACCTCCGAGCGATCTCGGTCGCGGTGACGTCGCGCTCCTCCGCTGGGACGAGCTCGACGTTCACCTCACCGAGATGGCCTCCGCTCAAGACGACGCCGCGTCCCCGACGAAGCGACTGAGCTTCGCGGAACGGCTGGCTGCCGACGGAACTCAACATGTGGCGAAAGAGTGGCCGGCGCGCGGCTCCCGGCGCTGTCGCCGCCGCCGCGACGCCCTCGCCGGGGGAAGCTTCGGACTCGAGCTCGAACCGAACGTCTTCCGCGGCGGCTTCGAGCCGCGCGAGAACGTCGAGGGTCGTTCGCGCCGGCGTACCCTGCGGCATCGTGACGAAAGCGACCACGTTGTCCGCATCCGCGGACGGAAAGAAAACGTAGACGATTCGTCCGCCGGCAACAAACGCGAGAGTCACGATGAGGAGCGAGAGACCGAACGCGAGAGCGAGATATCGCCAGCGCAGGCAAATGTCGAGAAACGGCGAGTACGCGCGTTCGACGAAGCGCTCGAGCCCGCGCGCGAACACGCCTTGAAAACTCCCCCACCAGCGCCGCGGCAAGCGAAGTATCCCCGCTCGCTCACCGTCGCCTTCGGCGCGAAGGTGCGAAAGGTGCGCGGGGAGGATCAAGAGCGATTCGACGAGCGAGAACGCGAGAGTCGCGATGACGATCGCGGGAATCACCGCCATCACTTGCCCCATATTGCCGGGAACACCGAGGAGAGGCGAGAACGCTGCGACGCTCGTCAAGACCGCAAAACAGACCGGGGCCGTGACCGACCGAGCGCCGTCGATGGCGGCGCGAAGCGGCGGCTTCCCGCTGCGGAGCTCCGAGTAGATGCTCTCGGCGACGATGATCGCGTCGTCGACCACGAGACCGAGGACGACGATGAATGCGAAGAGCGAAATCAGATTGACCGAGACGTCGAGGCTCGGGAGGAGCCAGATCGCCCCGAGGAAGCTGAGAGGAATCCCCCAGGCGACCCAGAGTGCGAGCGAGAGACGGAGGAAGAGCGCGAGCGAGAGGCAGACGAGCGCGAGCCCCACGAGGCCGTTCTCGACGAGGAGCCCGAGTCGACTCCGGAGCACGGCTGAGTCGTCCTGCCACGTCGTGAGCGAGATCCCTTCGGGGACGCGGTGCTGCGCCGACTTCACGTAATCGTGCACGGCGTCGGCGATGTCGAGCGCCCCCTGATCGCCGACGCGAAACACTTGAACGAGCACGGTCCGCTCCCCATCGAAGCGCGAAGCCTGATCGGTGTCGCGGAAGCCGTCGATCACTCTCGCGATCTCGCCGATGCGAAGCCGAGTGCCGTCTGCGCGCGAAAGGACGGTGATCTGCGCGAACTCATCCTCGCGATAAGCTTGTCCCTTCGTACGAATCAAAATCTCGCCGCCGTCCGTCTTCACCGAGCCGCCGGGCAAGTCGAGCGAGGAACGCCGAATCGCACGCGCGAGATCGTCGAAGGTGAGCCCGTGCCGGCGAAGCGTCTCCTCCGCGACTTCGATGGAGATCTCGTAGGGTCGGGCGCCAGCGAGATCGACGACGCTGATTTCGGGCAGCGCCGCGAGATCGTCGCGAACGCGCTCGGCGACCACGCGGAGGGAGCGCTCGTCGGTGTTTCCCGAGACCGCGACTTCAATCACTTGTCGGCGAAGAACGACCTCTTCGACGATCGGCTTCTCCGTCTCGGCCGGAAACGTGTCGATTCCGTCGACGCGCGTCTTCACGTCGTTCAGGATTCGCCCCGCGTCGACACCGGGAAGAAGCTCGACATCAACCGAGCCGAGGCCTTCCCGCGCCGTGGACGTGATCCGCTTGATGCCGGCGAGGCCGTAGATCGCTTCTTCGACCCGCTGGCAGACGCCCTCCTCGACTTCGTCGGGCGCCGCCCCGAGATACTCGACGCGGATTTGAATGCGATCCGACGACAGCTCCGGGAACACTTCCTGTTTGAGCCGCGGCACGGTCGCAGCGCCGCCGACGAGAATGAGCGCCATGAGAAGATTCGAGGCGATCCCGTTCGACGCGAACCAGGTGACGATCCGGTTCATGAGTCACCCGCTTCCCTTGGAGTCGGCGAGTCGCGGCGCGACACGGGAGAGCTGGGCCGCTCGATCGCGGGTTCGCCATCCACTCGGACGAGCATTCCGTCGACCACGACATCGAGCGGCGAGACGCAGATCCGCTCGCCGTCTTCGACCCCGGCGCCGTCGCGAACTCCGCTGCGCACGAAGGCGGTGTCGCCCTCGACTCGCACGACATCGACATCGCGGTAACGGAGGCGAGACTCCGCATCGATGACGAGCACCTGCCGGTGGTTGCGAATCGCACGGCGCGGCAACGAGACGACGCCCGAGAGGGACCGGCCCGCGATCTCGGCGCGAACGAATTGACCCGCGGCCAGCGGCGGTCCTGGTTCGCCGGATCGCCGGTAGGGATCGTCGACGACGGCGACCACATGGATCCGCCGAGTCCGAGGATCGATCTCGCCTTCGGTGCGGACGATACGCCCGGCCCAGCGGACGCGCTCACCCGCGATCGTGGCCCACAGGATCACTTCCGGCTCGGTGCGCATGCCTTCTCCCGGCGGAGCGCTCAGGGACGCGCTCTCGCCGAGCCGAAAGTCGACGAACGCGAATTGATGGTCGGAGAGGGGAAGGCGCACCTCGGCACGCTCGACCGAATACACCTCGGCGACGGCACTTCCACGAGCGACGTACTGGCCGCGATCGACGCGGATCGCGCGGACGCGACCGGCGTACGGCACACTCACGCGTGTCCGCTCGAGATCGAGCTCCGCTCGTTTCACCTTCGCGCGCGCCGCTTCGAGGAGCGCTTCGGCTTCGGCGCGCTGAGGCACACGGAGAACGAGTGGCGGCGGCTCGCCACCGTCGCCGAGCCGTTCCCAATCGGCGCGCGCGATGCGCGCCTCCTCCTTCTCGCGCGCGAGCGCGAGCTCCGCCTGGGCGACGAGTGCCTTCGCTTCGGCGAGCGCGAGCTCGTAGTCGGTGCGATCGATCTCGAGCAGAGTCTCGCCGGCGTCGAAGAAGGCACCGTCGGCCCACGCCTCACCGACCGAGACGACGCGTCCGGAAACCTCCGAGACGAGCGCACTCTGCGTCGCCGGCCTCACGGTCCCTTCGCTCTCGATACGCGCGCGAACGTCGTTCGCCTCCGCGACGATCGCCCGAACGACGGGAACGGCGCGCTCGGGAGGTCGAGCGTCCGGCTCGGGCCGAGTCGCCACGAGATGCACGGCGAGCGCGATTCCGGCCGCGAGGACGACGATGGGAAGTGACGCCCGGAGGATTGTGTTCATGAAGGATCGTCTCCGACAGCAATCGGGGCGCGTTCGCTCGCACCCTCGGAATCGCGCGCCGCGTCGGGTGCGTCTGCGTCCGACTCGTCGGTCGTTCGGGGAGTCGAGTCGAACCCGCCACCGAGCGCGAGATGAACGTCGACGCGCGCATCAGCGCGCAGGCGACGAACGCGAAGGACCTGGCTCTCCGCGCGGTACTCGCTCCTCTGCGCTTCGCGGACGACGATGAATTCACCGAGACCACCGCGGTAGCGCCGTTCCGCTTCGTCGCGTGCGGCGGCCGCCTCCCGGGCGGCGCGGACGAGCGCGGCCTCACGCGCCGCGAGCTCTCGCTCGCGCGCGAGAGCCGTCTCGACTTCAGCAAACGCAAGCAGGACAAGCTGGACGTACGATTCGAGCGCGACGCGCTGATCCGCCTTCGCAAGGTCGACCGCAGCGGCGAGTCTTCCTCCCTGAAAGATCGGCTGAAGAAGATTGCCGGCGATCTGCCAGACGGAGAAGGCGCGATCGAAGAGGTCGCCGATGTCCTCAGTCGACGTGCCGCCGGAGGCCGACAAGCTCAGCCGCGGATAGAGCGCAGCGCGCGCCTCGTCGACCCGGGCTCCAGCCGCGGCGAGGCGGCGCTCGGCGACCGCGAGGTCCGGCCGGCGAGTGACGAGCTCCGACGGGATCCCCGCCGGCGGCGCGCCGGTGACGGTCGGGAGAGCGCCGGCGGAGAGTTCGAGCTCGGCGCCCGGATACCGGCCGACGAGCACCTCGAGCTGCCGCGCCGTTCGATCGAGCACCTCACGGCGCTCGGCGAGATCGGCCTCGGCGTTCGCGACATCGAGCCGCGAGAAGCGAGTATCGATCGCCGGCCGGACGCCGCTCGAGTAGCGGTGCGCCACGTCGACGGCCGTCTCGCGAAAGCTCTCGAGCGTCGCCGCCGCGAGCTCGACCTGCCGCTGGGATTCGATCGCGGCGAACCACGTCTTCGCGACTTGCCCCGCTAGAGAGAGCTCGGCGGCGGCGACGTCCGCGCCGGCCGCGTCGAGATCGGCGAGCGCGGCGGACTCGCGCGCGCGGAGCCGTCCCCAGAGATCGATCTCCCAACTCGCACTGAGCGAGAGACCGTAACTCGTCGAACGGCTCGTGAGCACGTCGCCACCGCCGGGGACCGGGAGACCGATGAAGTTCTGCTTTCGGCGCGACGCGTCGGCGCCCGCCGCCAGTTGAGGAAGTACGTCGGCGCCATCGATACGCGCGCGCGCCGCCGCGATCGCAACCCGCTCGGCGGCGGCGCGAAGATCTCGATTGGCGCCCAGCGCTTCGCGAACGAGCGCGTCGAGCTGAGCGTCGTCGAACTCGCTCCACCAGGTCTGCGCGTGCTCGGAAGACGCCGCCGCGCGAGAAGGAGTTTCCGGACGTTCGTCCGAATCGGTACGGTCGCGGTCTGTCGCACCCGACGACGGCGGAGCCGATCTCGACCCGAGCGCTGTCCAAGTCGCCGGAAGGGAAAGGTCGTGAGACGGATGCTCGACGGGAGGCGACGCGGCGCAGCTCGCGAGGAGAATCGTCGCGAGCGACGCCCGGCGCGTCGGCGTCTCGCGGTGCCCCCTCGGAACGACAAGGTGAGATCGCATCACGCCTCCTCCGGCTCGGAGTCGCGCCCGGTTTCGAGTGCCGAATCCGTAGGGCGGGGGGTGAGCGGTGTCGACGGCGCCTCGAGTCCGGCGACCAAGAAGGACTTCATGTGAGCTAGCGTCGACTCCACATCGCGCGTGTCGCAGAGCCCGCCGGTCGTCTGGAGCAGGCGAGCCGGGTTCACGATCGCGTGGACGAGCACGCCGACGCAGAATTGGAATCGCCACTGAACTTCGCGCGGGGGGAGTTTCGCGAGTGCGAAGCGAAACGCGTCGCTGAAGCGCCGAATCACTTCGGCGAATTCATCCCGCAGGATCGACGCCTTCGCGTCGTCGGGTTCGCTGTAAAGGCGCGCCATGACGCGCACGAAGTCGCGATGATCGGGGTCCGCGCACCGCTCGAGAGGAGGACGTAGGAGCGCGTCGAGAATGTCGGCGAGGGGAATCGGCCCTTCCTCGGCGTTCGCTCGCGCCCGCTCGAGAAGCGCGAGCCGGTCGCGGTTGAGCGGCTCGAGTCGACGGAGGATCACCGCGCGGACGAGCGCCTCCTTCGACCCGAAGTGGTAATTGACCGCCGCGAGATTCGCCCCGGCAGCCGCGGTGATCATGCGGAGCGACGTCGCCGGCACGCCCAGTTCCGCGAACAGGTGCTCGGCGGCGTCGAGAAGCTTCTCCGGCGTCTCTTTCGCTCCGGCCGCCGTCGCGGGCGCGAAACCGGCGTCGAGGCCTTCGGGCTGGCTGGACAAGGATCGGGTTCTCTGAACGGGCGGGGGGAGTGATCGAGACAATCAAACGGTAGTTTAAAACGAATGATTGAAACGATCAATCGATTCTTCCCTCGGCGCCTCGAATCGAGCGACGGCGCCGCGTTGAATCGCGCCGCCCCCCTTGAGTGAGAGCCGGGATTCAGCCCGCCCGCCGAACCACAAACTCAATTGCGAACAATACTTGTGACCGCTTCCGGCAGACGAAAAGCCGGCATCCTCGACGCGCGTAGCGCTGGAGTTAGGAGCGATCGAGCGAGTAGACGGTGAGACCGCGAGTCCGATCCGCGGCCCCCGGCGCGACGCGCCCGACCACGTATGCGGTGACGACACAGCTCGCGATCGCGATCACGGGATAGAGGAAGAAGTGCACGGCGCCACTCGCCCGAACGAAATAGAGGACCGCGCCGCTCACACCGAATCCGGCGAGCGCGCCGGCCGCGCTGGCCCGGCGAACGAAGATCCCGGCGATGAAGAGGCCGGCGAGTCCGCCGCCGAAAAGTCCGATGACCTTCGTGTACTGATCCCACATCGAAGTGCCGCCGAGGGCGGCCATCAGCATCGCGGAGCCGGTTCCGAGCGCGCCGAGCACGAGCGTCAGCCACCGTGCGGCGCGGAGGTAGTGCTCTTCGCTCGCCACTCGCCATCGGCGATAGAAATCGGTCGTGAGGACCGTCGCCACCGAGTTCATGCTGCTGTCGAGGCTCGACATGGACGCGGCGAAGAGTCCTGCGATCACGACGCCGGCGACGCCCGCCGGAAGCTCCTGAGCGACGAACCAGGGGAGTATGTCGTTCGCCCCCCCGGCGGGATTGAGCCGCTCCGGGTTCGTGCGATAGAACGCCCAGAGCGCCGTGCCGAGGAAGAAGAACAGGATCGTCGCGGGAATCGTGAGGACGGCGTTCGTCCAGATGCCGCGAGCGGCCGCCCGCTCGTCCTTCGTGGTCAGGTACCGCTGCACGACCGTTTGGTCCGCGGTGTACGGAACGAACTGCTCGAAGAAACGCCCTAGCAATACGACCCAGATCGCGGTGGTCGCCATACCGCCCGTCCAGTTCACCATATGAAACTTGCCGGCGGCCGATCCGGCCTCGACGATCCCACCGAATCCGCCGGGAACATCTTCGACGATGACTACGACGCTGAGAAGCGCGCCGCCGAGAAGCACTACGACCTGAATGACGTCGGTCCAGACGACGGCTTCGATGCCTCCGAGCACGGTGTACGCCGTCGCGAGAATTCCCATCACGAGAATGCTCCACGTGACGTCGGTCCCGGTCACCGACGCGAGCGCGAGAGCGGGAAGATAGAGAACGATTCCCATTCGCCCGAGCTGGAGGAGCACGAACGACACGCTTCCGACCGAACGCGTCGCCGGACTGAATCGCCGCTCGAGGTATTCGTAAACGCTCGTGACATCGAGTCGGCGGTAGAAGGGGAGGAACCAACAGATCACGAACGGCGCGGCGAGAACGATGCACATGTTGCCGACGAAGTACACCCAATCCGTGCGGTAGACGAGCGCCGGCGCGGCCATGAACGTGATCGCGCTCAACTGCGTCCCGAACACGCTGACTCCGGCGGCCCACCAAGGAATCCGTCGACCGGCGAGAAAGAAATCCGCGGTCGAGTGCTCTCGGCGCGAAAAGTAGACGCCGAGCGCCACGAGCGCGGCGAGGTAGACGAAGATCGCGACGTAGTCGAGCGTGTGAAACCCCGCCTCCCGCGGAACGATCGCAGCGGCGAGAACCGCTGGGGACCGCACGCCGGGACGGATCTCGCCCGACGGGATCACGAGGCGATCCTCCCACCGAACGAGCGACGCCGTCACGTGGCCGGCGGGAACCTCGTCGAGCTCGACCCACCTGTCCGTGACGAGGTGGTAGGCGAGCACTCGCCGTGAGAATCCGGGATGACGATCGGCGAGCTCCTCGGTCCGCGACGCGAGCGCTCCGTCATCGCCCCCGACGACGAGGAGGTGATCGGCGCCGAGCGGCGCCATCGGCGACGGCGCGGCGACGACGGGGCGCGGCGGGCTCGCGATCGAGCGCCACGCTCCGCCGCCCGGCTGCGCGGGATCGGGATCGAAGCGGTAGGCATCGGCGAGGTAGTTGCGCGTCGGCTTGCCATCGACTCCGGGCACGAGCTCGGCGCCACTGGCGACGATGATCGCCCCCGCTTGCACTCCGGCGACGGCGAGGAATCGCGGCGGACCCGGCCACGGCTCGAGGCTGCGCCAAGCGGGCGGATCGGCGTTCGGATCTCGACCCTCGAGCGCCTCGAGATCGAGCGCCCAGAAGTTGTGGAGCGCGGCCGTTGAATCCGGCGCGGTGAGCCCGCCGGCGACGTACACCGTGCGGCCGACGAGGACCGCCGAAGAGAACGCGCACGGTGACGGCAGCGGCGGAAGATCACGCCGCGATAGCTTCCCCTCGTCCCAGCGGAGCGCGAACACCTCGTCGTAGTGGCGATCGGCATCCGATCCGCCGATGCAAACGACGCCGATCGAATCGGAGATCGACGAGCCGTAGGCGAGTGGGCGCGTCAGCGGCTCGATCTCGCGCCACTCCGCGCGCGCCGACTCGAGAAGGAAGGTGTTCGGCCACCAAACTTTCTCCGCGTCCGGGTTGCGCTCTCCGTCGAGCCAGAGCCCGCCGGGAAAGTTGGCGCCGCCGGCAACGATCAGCGCCCCGCCGCTCACTCCGACAAAGGGCGCCGCGACACCGATCCCCGCCTGCGCGACGGACCCCGGCGCCGGCAACGGAGAGAGCTCCGACCACTCGAAGACTTGAGCGGAAACGAACGTCGACGAACAGACGATCGCGAGGATCAAACCAGCGGCGCGCGGCGGTCGGACCATGAACACTCCTTCGAGCAGCAGAGTGGAAGCGACCATTGTGCCGAGTTGCGCGTGCGCGAACAGGGGATTCCCGCGATCGATCTGCTATGATCGGGCGCGCTTCGACCAACCTCGCCGCCTCGAGTCACCCCCGCGTCCGCCCTTGGTGACGCGGAATCGGGAATCCCAGTCATGTCGACCCTCCTCATCGCCGCGGGCGCGTTCGTCCTCTACCTCGTCGCCTATCACACGTACGGACGGTGGCTCGCCCGCAAGATCTTTCGACTCGATCCGCACGCGAAAGTGCCGAGCGTCGAGCTGAGCGACGACCGCGACTACGTCCCAACGGAGAAGGGCGTCGTATTCGGGCACCACTTCACGTCGATCGCGGGTACCGGGCCGATCGTCGGGCCGGCCATCGCAGTGATGTGGGGCTGGCTTCCGGCGCTCCTCTGGGTGCTCCTCGGCTCCGTGTTCATCGGCGCCGTCCACGACTTCGGCGCGCTCGTCGTAAGTCTCCGCAACCGCGGACAGACCGTCGGCGACATCGCCGGGCGGGTGATCACTCCACGCGTTCGGCTGCTCTTTCTCTTCATTCTCTTCCTCGCTCTAACCATCGTGCTCGCGATCTTCGGACTCGTGATCGCGGCGGTCTTCCGTCAGTATCCGGCCGCGATCTTTCCGTGCGTCGTGCAGATCCCGATCGCGGTCGCGATCGGGATTTGGCTCCACCGTCGCGGGGTGAAGCTCATCGTGCCGTCGCTCATCGCGCTTGCGATCATGTACGCAACGGTGATCTACGGCGATCGGGGATGGCTTCACGACTTCAACGCCGAGCTCGCGAGCTGGAGCATGATGGCCTGGGTCACCGTGCTTCTCGCGTACTCCTACGTCGCGTCCGTGCTCCCGGTTTGGACGCTGCTCCAGCCGCGAGATTACATCAACAGTCTCCAGCTCCTCACCGCGCTCGGACTGGTCGTCGCGGGACTCGTCACGGCCGCGTTCGTGGGCGGTGCGCCGCCGGCTCCGGAGGCGGCCCGCCCGCCGCTCGAAATCGTCGCCCCGCTCGTCGAGTGGGCACCGGAGGGCGCGCCGGCGATCTTTCCGTTTCTCTTCATCACGATCGCCTGCGGCGCGATCAGCGGATTTCATTGCCTCGTGAGCAGCGGGACGTCGAGCAAGCAGCTCCGCTGTGAAACGGACGCGCAGCTCGTCGGGTACGGATCGATGCTCACGGAAGGGTTTCTCGCGACCATCGTGATTCTCTCGTGCTGCGCCGGTCTCGGCCTCGGCCTCGCTGCCGACGGGGCGGTTCTGGTCGGCGAAGCGGCGTGGGCGAAACAGTACTCCTCGTGGGGAGCGGCGAACGCACTCGGCGCGAAGGTGGGAGGATTCGTGGATGGGGCAGCGAACTTCTTGAAGGCGTTCGGCATTCCCGGGGGCGCGGCGGTCGCACTCATGGGAGTTCTCGTCGCCTCATTCGCGGGAACCACGCTCGATACGGCGTGCCGACTGCAGCGCTACGTGATCCAGGAGCTCGCCGGCGTGCTCGCCCCCAAGCGAGCCGGCGGAGGAACCTCGGCTTCGCCGCTTGCGTGGCTCTCCAATCCGCACGCGGCAACGATCACCGCGGTCGTTCTCGCCGCTCTGCTCGCGGCGTTTCCGCCGGCGGGACAAGATTGGAGCTGGGAGAACGCCGGTAAGGGCGGCCTGATCCTCTGGCCCATGTTCGGCGCGACGAATCAGCTTCTCGGCGGGCTCGCGTTCCTCGTCCTCGTGTTTTGGCTCTGGCGCCGCCGACTTCCGGTCTGGTTCGCTGCGCTTCCGATGCTGTTCATGCTCGTTCTCCCGGCGTGGGCGATGCTCCGGCAGATTCCCACCTGGCTGAACGCGGAAGCGACGAACTGGCTGCTGGTCGTCGTCGCGATCGCAACTCTAGCGCTCGAGATCTGGATGCTCGTCGAAGCAGCTACACTCTGGCCGCGCGCCAAGGGAGTGCTCGAAGATTCGTTGCCGCCGCTCGGTCGGCGGCTCCAAAGCGAGCCGCAGAGTGAAGGCGGACGGTCCTGCTAGCCGATGTCGAATCGGAGGACCGGCGAGATCGCGCACTCGAGATCATGCGCCCGCGCGCGTGACGAAACGTTTTCGGCCCCGCGCGGAGAGAGTTCGCTCGGGTGAGACCGAGCGAGGAGACTGGCGATGGCGGACGCAGCGAATTCGGCGGAGCTCGAGCTCGCGCCCGAGGCGAACGAGCGCGAGGAGGATCTGAGCGATCGCATCGCGAACGCGTGCGACCGGATGGAGAGGATCTATCGCGCCGGATCCTACGCGCGCCTGACCGTGCGCCGGTCTTGGTCGAAGCACAATCCGGTGATCTCCGGCGAGTTCGCGCGGCCGTCCGCGTACCGGTGGTACCTCAAGCGGGAGATCCGGCGATTTCTTCAGAGTGGGGCTAGCCTCCGCATCGAGCCGTCGCGCCCGCGCGTGCCGCTCGAGTCGCCATCGCTCCTCGAGAGAATCGACGAGCACGACTGGGATTTCACCCAGAAGAAATTGTTCCTCTTCGAGCCGGAGCGGATCGATCTCTCCCTCGAGAGACTCGAACACTACACGGGCACTCGGATTGAAGATTTCCAGCGCTACATCGTGCTCACGAATTATCAGATGCACATGGAAGCGTTCCTCGAGCGGCACCCCGACTGCGCGAAACCGGAGCGGGACGGGGTTCAGATGCCGGCGTATCACGACGTGCGTCCGGACAATCGGGGCGTCACGATCATCAACATCGGCGTGGGCCCGTCGAACGCGAAGAACTGCACCGACCACGTGGCTGTGCTTCGCCCCGATGCGATCGTCATGGTCGGACACTGCGGCGGGATGCGAAACCACCAACGGATCGGCGACTTCGTGCTCGCGTCGGGATACATGCGCGCCGACCGCGTCCTAGACGAGATCCTGCCGGCGGGAGTGCCGATCGCGCCGAACGACATCCTCAATCGCTTCCTCGCGCAGATTCTCGAGGAGGAGGGGCTGTCGTACCGGCTCGGGACGGTGTACACGACGGCCGATCGAAATTGGGAACTCGCCCTAAAGGGAACTCTGCGCGACCTTCGCGCGAGTCGGAGCCTAGCGATCGACATGGAGTCGGCGACCGTCGCCGCGAACGGATTTCGGTATCGCATTCCGTCGGCAACGCTCCTCTGCGTCTCCGACAAACCGCTCCACGGAAAGCCGAAGCTCCCGGATACCGCGGTCCATTTCTACCGCGAGACTCAGGCAAAGCACATTCACATCGCGCTCTCGGCAATCGACCTCGTGCGGAAGACTTGGCCGAGCGGCCTGCCGACGAGCAGTCTCCGCGCGCCGGACGAGCCGTTGATGGGTGGGCCGATCGTCTAGTCCGCGGGGGCCGCGTTGTTCGCGTCCGCGAAGCTCGACATCTGTGGTGTTGAACCTCGGTGGCGTTCCGGCGACACTCGGCGCGCTATGTCGCGCCGCCACTACGTCGAGCTCGTTCTCTACAAGACCTACGCGGAGCTCCGCGTCGAGTCCGCCCGCACGTACATCGGCTTCCTGTGGTGGGTCATCGATCCGATCGTCAGCATGTGCGTGTACTACGTCGCGTTCGGCGTTCTTCTCCAGAATCGTACCGAGGACTACGTTCCCTTTCTGTTCCTCGGTCTCGTCCCGTGGCGCTGGCAGACGGCGAGCATGGTTCACGCGGGAAAATCGCTGATCGCCGGTCGCCACCTCATGCAGCAGGTCGATCTCCCCAAGGTCGTCTTCCCGGTGGTCACGATCCTCTCGGACGCGATCAAGTTCTCGTTCGTCTTCGTCGTACTTCTCATCTTCCTTTGGATCTACGGAACGCCGGTGACCTCTGCCTACGTCGCGCTCCCGGCCGTTCTTCTCGCGCACTTTCTCTTCATCGGAGCGCTTTGCTTCCTCCTCGCGGCCGTCGTCCCGTTCATGGAAGACATTCAGATTCTCGTCGACTACGGCATGCGCCTCTTGTTCTTCGTCTCCGGAATCTTCTGGTCGATCGAGCGGATCGATCCACGCTTCCACGAATACGTCCGACTGAACCCGTTCTTTTCGATCGTGGACTCGTACCGAAAGATCCTCCTCTACGGAGAGTGGCCGTCTCCGGTGGCGCTGTTGTGGATCGGGCTTCTCTCGCTCGGCGGCTGTATTCTCGGCATCGCGATCATTCGCCGGTATGACTGGACCTACCCCAAGCTCGTCTGAAGAACCAAGCCCGTCCGACGCCCGCGCCGGGACTCCACCGGTGCTCGAGTTGCGCTCGGTAGGTCTTTTTTACTCGCGTAAGCGGCGACTCACGCGTCCGGGTGCGGCCGACTTTTGGGCCCTCCGCGATGTCTCGCTCGAGCTCCGACGCGGCGAGACGCTGGGGGTCATCGGCCGGAACGGCTCGGGGAAGACGTCCCTCCTCAAGGTCCTTGCGGGCATCCTCCGTCCCGATCGCGGTGAGCTGACGCGTCGCTGCGGCCCCGCCACCCTGCTCTCTCTCCAGGTCGGCTTCCTCCCCGATCTCTCCGGCCGGCAGAACGTCACCTTGAGCGGTCTCCTTCTCGGGATGCGACGAGAAGAGATCGAACGGAGGATGTCTGCGATCACCGAGTTCGCCGAGCTCGAAGAGTTCATCGACGAACCCATCCGAACGTACTCCGCGGGCATGCGGGCGCGACTCGGCTTTGCGACGGCCTTTCAAATCGACCCCGACGTCCTCCTCATCGACGAAGTGCTCGGCGTCGGCGACGCCGAGTTCCTACGGAAATCACGCGCCGCACTGAAGGCGAAGGTGCAATCGGATCGCACGGTCGTGATCGTTTCCCACAGCCCGCAGATGATCACGGATCTCTGCGATCGAGCGGTTTGGCTCGACGGAGGAGTCTCGCGAATGGAAGGTGACGTGGGAGACGTACTCTCCGCGTATCGCGAATCTCAGCGCAGTTGACCCAGGTGCCGTCGCCGGCCGGATTTCGTTCGGTCCGCGCGGCGGCGAGTCAATCGCTTCGCGGCGATCGAGCGCCCTCGTGAGCGATCGCCATCAGCCGCTGTCGCCTCACTTCTCCGGCGAGGCGATCCGCTTCGAGCGCCTCGAGGAGCGCTCGAAGCACGGGCCGCTTCAGCTCGTCGAGTTGCGCCGCGATCTCGGTCATGGTCTCCCACCTCGTCCTCGGGGCGAGGATCCCGAGTCCGTAAAGTACGGGGATGCAGCGAAACTCGAGCGACTCATCGCGCGTGCGAACGAAGTCCTCAACGGCGGTCAACACCCCGTTGCGCTCGCCCCCTTCGAACAGCGCGTTGCAGAGATGGGCGTTCAGCGTGCCCTCGTTCGCACCCGCGCCGGGACGACGAATTCCGATTCGCCCGTAGGGCTGGCGACTCTCCTCCGGGATCTGCGCAGGATTGTAGTAGAGGTCTCGCCTCCCGTACGGCCATCCGACGTCGTGGAGCAAGACCACCGGAAGCTCCTTTCCCGCGGCGTCCGCCGCCTCGCCGATGAGTTGAAGCTCGCTGAGAACGGAGTACCAGTTGTGATCACCGTCGACGAGCGCGAGGTCCACTGCGCCGATGTCGCGCAGAGCATCGAGACTCTTCGCGCGGTGAAAAACGAGTGCCTCGCGAAAGAGGCGCGACCACGCGCCCACGTCGAACCGAGGTTTCGGATCCACGGCGTGGAGGACGGCGTCGTTGGCACGGCAGTATTCGAGAAGAAGCCGAGTGTGAGCACCGTCGGCACAGCCGATCTCGAGGATCGACCGCGGCCGGACGATCTCGACGACCGGTCGAGTTACCGCAGTCCAGAAACGGTGCATCGAGTCGTCCTTCTCACTCGGGGACTGCCGCCTCGGCTTCGGCCGCGCCGCGCGCACCGCGACGAACGCAGCGCTTCGCTCAAGAGTTCGGCCGGCTCTCTTCGCGCCCGCACTGGGGCAGAAAAAAATCCGGCGATCCGACGCTTCCAACCGACCGCCGTTCACCGGTATTGTCAGCCCGACGAGTCCACGCCGCAAGCGGATCGTCGGCCGCTTCGGCGCGGGCTGGATTTCCCGCATCGGGGGTCACGAAAGAAGTTCGCGCTCGACGCGCGATTGGAGAGAAGCATGCAGATCAATCTCGACGACTACGACTTTATCGATTTCGGCGCTTCGAAAGGCGGGTCGATCGAGTTCGGGAAAAACCTCTTCGACGCACGCCGCGGTATCGGTATCGATCTCGACCCGGACAAGGTCGCGTTGATGCGTGGGCACGGGTACGACTGCATCGAAGGAGACATCACGCAGATCGATCTCCCCGAGAACTCCGTACGCTTCGTGATGATGAGCCACATCCTCGAGCACTTGCCCGGTCTCAGTGCCGTCCGCGCCGCCATTGCCAACGCCGCGCGAGTCGCGACCGATTTCTTGTTCATCCAGGGGCCGTTCTTCGACGCGGACCTCGACCTCGCCGCCGACGGCCTCAAGCTTTACTGGTCCGACTGGACTGGCCACACGTGCCATCTCCGCAGCAGCGACCTCGAGCGCATCCTCGAGCAGCTGGGCCTCGATCAGCATCAAATGCACTTCGCGACGCTCATTTCTTCCTCGCGAGACGAGGCGATCCACCCGCTCGCGTCGCCGCGGAACCAGCACCAGTACGATCCCGCGCGCCACCCCGAAAAGTCGGTTTCGCGATTCAGATATCCCGTGTACCGGGAGATCGTCTGTTGCGTTCGGCTGCGCGACGTGCCGGGCTGGGAACGACTCGTCCAGCGCGTTCGAGTGAAGAAGAAGGCGGTCGCATCCGCGCCGCGAACCCGCCCGACATCCGGCGAGGCACCGGCCCCGTCGAGACTCGAGTTTCGCTGCTCGTCGCTCCCTCAGCGCCGGCGTCTCACGGAGGTCCACAAGCGATTGATGTTCCATCGTCGCTGGTCTTACCTCCGGTATCTTCACCTGCGCGAAGCGTTTCTCCTCACTCGGGACGTGAAGTCGGCTCTTTCCGTCAATTCTGGACAGGGATACGCGGAGCTCGCACTCGCCCTCGAGTTTCCGGAGGTACAGTTCCGCTTCGAGTGGGATGGGCCGGGTGATGCGCCGGCCTGGGACCCGGGCCGAAAGCTGGTCGAGACGTGGGGGGTTTCCAATCTCTCCTTCGCTCGGCACGATCTGGACTCGATCGCGCCCGCAACCTACGATCTCGTCTGCTCGATCGAGACAATCGCTCGCGCGGAGAACGACCGCGAGGCGGCGGCGGCTCTTCGCCGCATCGCGCGCCGCTACGTGTTCATTCTCGCTCCGTTCGCGGACCCCGAGACGAACGCGAGTGAACGACTGAGAGAGCGCCTGCGCAAGCAGCACGCTCAGCACCGGGTCGGATACGACCTCGACACCCTGAGCGATCTCCTTGAGCGCCCGCTGTGCGTGCGCGGCTGCTACTGGAGTGATTTCGGCGGGCAGCTCCGCGAGAAACTCGCCATGCTCTCGGATGCCGAAGTGCGCGCGTCCCTCCCGCTCCTGCAAGAAGAGGCGAACCGCGACCTCGTCGAAGAGATCCCGCTTCTCTATCCACTCGCGTTCGGTATCTGGGGTCTCGCCGAGCTCGGCCCCGAAGCGAGTTGAATCAGTTCGCCCACACCGGGTTCCGCCGCCGCGCCGCGGCGCGGCGCAGCAGGGTGAGTTCGGACGCGGCCGAACCGAGCAGCGGATACTCGAGTGCAGTCGCAACCCCTCGGTCGGCGAGCCGCCGCCGCAGATCGGCATCGACCAGAAGCCGAGCGAGAGCGTCGCTCATCGCCTCGAGCGAAGACGTGTCGACGACGAGAGCGTTCTCCCCGTCGACGGCGTACTCCGAAGCTCCCCCGTCCCGCGGAACGATCGTCGCGCAGCCGCAGGCCATCGCCTCGAGCGCTGTCCGGCCGAAGGCCTGATAGGTCGAGAAATCGACGAAGACGTCGCTCGCACGGAGGAGCTCTCCGACCTCCTCGCGCACGAGCTCACCTCGCTGCGTGAAGGCGAAGTTCCGTTCGAGTGCGAGAAACCCGGGATCGTCGTTCCGACACCCGAAGACTTCGATCACGACGTCGTCGCCAAACCGCCGCTTACAGTTCGCGAGGACCGCCATCGTCTCGGCGGGAGATCGTCGCGGCGTGCTCGGCCGAACCATGGCGACGACTCGAACCGGCCGCTCCGGCGCGTCGACGCCGTCGGCGAAGGACGGATAGTAGACCTCCGTATCGATGCTGGGTCGTACTCGCTCGACGCGGACGCCGTGCTCGGCTTTCACCTTCTCGCAGAGCCACGCAGTCTTAGCAAAGGGGACCATTTCGGGGACGAGCGTGTACGAGGCGACGGCTTCGGGGTAGAGAGACGACTCTCGATCGACGATCCAGGGTTCGTAGTCTTGGATGTAGTAAGCCGGAACGATCTCCGGATAAGCTTCGACGAGGTTCTTCACGAGCTTCACCGAGGTGAAGATCGTTGCGACGACGACGTCGAATCCCGCGACAAGCTCGAGAAGATCGTTCGACCGAAATCCGACGAAGACATCGGGATCCACGTTCGGATATCGCGCGAGAAAGCTCGCGCGGTGCTTCGCCGGAACCGCGATTTGAGCGCTTCCGCCGAGCCGCCGCATCCCCACGGCGTCCTGAACGATCGAGTGGACTCCCCCACCGCCGCCGCTCACGGGCAGGACGAAGAGAACGCGAAGCGAGTGGGCGCTCTCTTGCCGTGGACGCGAGAGAGCGTCCGCGACGGCACGACGCAACTCTCCGAGCGCCGCGTTCTCTCTCAGCTCTTCGACGCACGTCTCGATGGCGCCGTCACCGTATTTCTTTCTCAGCGCGCGATTGCTCTCCTTCGAGATCTGGCTGCGCCTCTCCGGCGTATAGCTCTTCGATTTCGCGTGAAACACGTAGACATCGTCGGCGATCGCGATCTCGAAGCCCGCCGCGCGCGCACGCATACAAAAATCGTTCTCCTCGCCGTACCCGCGGGGGAAAGCGTCTTCATCCATCCGCCCGATCGCGTCGATCACCGCGCGCTTGATCCCGAGACAGAAGCCGTTCGCGAGCGGAACCCGCGGCAGTCGCCGCGGTGAAACCGACGCGACGAGATCGGCGAATCGATCGACGTCGAACCCGTCGGGAAGCGGATTGACGCACCAACCGCCCTCGCGATCGAATCGTTCGGGAACCGACTGCCACGTGGCGGCGTTCGAGACGGGTCCGACGATTCCGACCTTCTCGTCGCTCCACGCACAAGCGAGGAGCCCGTCGAGCCAGCCCCGGCTGACGATGACGTCGCTGTTGAGGAGAACGACGAAGTCACCGCTCGCGGCGTCGATTCCGCGATTCACCGCGCGAGTGTAGCCCGTCGCCTCGTCGCTCACGAGAAGCGAGACGCGAGGCCGAGGCGCAGAGAATTCACGCAGGTATCGCGACGTCTCCTCGTCGGAACCGTCGTTGACGACAACGAGCGAGAAGGGTCTCTCGGTGTTCTCGGCTACGGACGCGAGACACGCGCGCACATCGTCGAGCGCATTGTGTACGCAGATGACAATGGCGACATCGATCGCGTCGGGAATCGACGCGAGAGGCGAGGCGGGGCCGGATTCTTCGCGGCGGGAAAGTCGGTCACTCGAAGCGCCGCCGCGCGCGTCGACCGCTCGGGCTTCGGTTTCGCGCTGAGCGGCGATCTGCCGCCGCACCGCGGCTCGCTGAGGCGCCGAGCGGCGCCAGCGACGAAGCGTGGCCGCGCGGTAGGCGGCGCGAAGAAGACGAGCCACCTTCCAAGCACGCGACTCGACGACCGCGCGATACTCCGACTCGGCGTTCTTGTGGAGTCGCTTTCGCCGGTCGTACGCCTGCTCGAGCTCGCGGTACTTCTTCGTTCGTTCGGCGTACGCAGATTCTAGTGCGATGAGCTGCCGTCGAAGCTCGTCGGCCGTCTGCGGTGCGTCTTCCGCCTCCGAGCGGTCGGTCGTCTCGCGCATTCCTCTCTCCCCTCCGATCGTTCCGCGGCCGATCCCTAGCTGCGGCGGAGCCCGCGCTACTCTACCCCAAGGCCGCAGAACCCGGCGGCAAAAATCGCTCTGGCTCGCCGATCGGCCCTTCGTCCGCCGGCCCTCGCCCGCTCGACCGATGCTCACGTGCGGTTGCGGACGCTCCGTTCGCCGAGACCGGCGAGGACCGCGAACGAAAACCGCGCGAGAGCACGGACGACCGGTGCGATGCGATGCGAGCGACGCTCGTCACAAATCTCACCCCACTCCTTCGGTCGTCGAGGGCGAATCGCGTCGCGCCGCGTGAACGCGACTCGATTCGCGCGCGCGGGCTGACTCGACCACCGAGTCGTAAACGTGCGCGTACGACTTCGCGATGGCGCTCGGCGCGAAGGCCGCCGCACGCGCGCGGGCTTCGATCGCTACCTCGCGCCGCTTGGAGGGGTCGTCGAGGAGTTCCGTGAGCTGCGCTCCGAGAGCTCCCGGACGTCCGGGATCGAAGAAAAATCCCGTCCGACCGTGCTCGACGATCTCCGGGAGTCCTCCGCTCCGGGCGGCGACGACCACTCGGCCCGCGCCCTGCGCTTCGGCCGCGACGCGAGAGAGCGGCTCGTCCCAGAGCGATGGCACGACAACGACGTCGATGTTCGGCCAAAACTCCGCCGGGTCCAGCTCGCCGACCAGAGCCGCACCACTCTCTTCGGCGAGACGCTCGATGCGCCGGCGGTAGTCCTCCGTGCCCGTCCCCGCAATCGAGAGGGACATCCGGTGCCGCTCGGGATGATCGCGAAACTCTCGAAGGAGCAGCTCGACGCCTTTGTCTGCGTGCAGACGACCGAGGTAGCCGAGTCGAAGTGGCCCCCCGCACGCGTCCACGGACTCGAGCACGTCGACCGGGCGCACTCCGTTCACGATGACGCTGGCGGGAGTGTCGCAGAAGCAACCGAACGTCCGGTGTCGCTCGAGGACGAAGCGACTGATGCTCGCGACGTGATCGACCGTTTCGGTTTCGCGCCGTCGCGGTGCCGACGCCCACCGGCACGTTCCACACACCGAGCGGCAGTCCTCGCTCTCGCCGCGCGCGCCTCGACGCCGCATCGTCGAACGCGGGCACAGGAGATAATAGTCCCGAAGCGTGTGAACGATCGGACATCCGCTCGCTCGTCCGGCACTCCAAATCGAAGCGGACAGACCGGCGAGATTGTTCGTATGGACGATCTCCGGTCGAACCTCGCGGAGAATCTTCGCGACGTCCCGCGCCGCCGCCCCGTTCCAGCGATCCTTCGCGTGCCAGAGCCAGCGGAGCGCCGGCGATCGACTCCGCTCGCCGAACGGCCAGTAGAGATTCCGGAGTGGAAGGTAGCGCACTTCGACGCCACCGATCACCTCCGCGCGCGGTCGACGGATCGGCGCCAAGCAAACGACGACGATCTCGGCGCCGAGACGAACCAGCTCCTCAGCGAGAGAGCGCACGCTCCGCTCCGCGCCGCCGCGTTCAAACGGCGCGTAGAGATTGTTGACGATAACGATCCTCACGCGCTGCCTCCGCTCGGCCGATCGGCCGGCCCCAGCTCCCCTGCGAGTCCGTCGGCGATCGCCGCACAGACGAGCCGGTAGCGACTCCACCTCCTGGACACCAGCGCGAACGCGCCGAGGAGGCTCATGAACAGCGCGCGATTCACCCGGTACGATCCGCGGCTCCGCGTCCAGCGGCGCGACTCGGTGTACACCTGATTCCGCACGGTGAAGAAGACCCGCTCGGCCGAGTCGGCGCGGAGCAGACGAGCGAAGAAGTTTCCGTGCGCGTGACCGACGTGCCATGAGGGCAGCGCATCATGCAGCCGGCTCGCCGGGGCGAGGAAGAGCCGCCCTCCGCTCGCGACGAAGCGACTCGTGAGCGCGACGTCGTCGCCGTAGAGGCAAAAGCGCGCGTCCGGCGCTCCGAGCCGAGCCAGCGTTCGCCGCGGAAGAAAGAGCCCGCCGTAGGGAGCGAACGGAATCGGAACGGGGTGAAACTGCGCGCGACCGCTCGTTTGCGCGCGCGCGAACCGAGCCGCGCGAAAGACCTTCCGCGGAATCCGTGACCAATGAAAGCCGAGAAAGCTCGACGGCGGAGGAAACACCAGTCGAGAAGACTCGCCGGAGGCCACGCGGAGATGGTCCGTGCGCCCCGTGCGCACCGACGCGAGGATCCATGGATCCGAGTCCGAACCCGAGTCCCCCCCGATCGCTCGCGCGGATTGCGCGAGTGCGACGAGCGCGTCCGGCGAGGCGAGGTTGTCGTCGTCGAGGATCCAGACGTACTCCTCGTCGCTCGCGCGGCGCTTCTCGCGCGAAGCTGCGGCCGCGAGCGCGGCGCGAAAGCCGCGGGCCGCGTTCGCGCGCGCGCCGGCTGCACTCTCTAGTCGAAGCAGCGAGAAACTTCCGTTCGACTCCGCCGCGAACTCTTCGAGCGCTCGGCGCGAGCTCGACGTGAGCCCGTTGTCGACGACCGAGACCCGCGCAACTCCGCACGCGAACGCGGCCTCGGCCATCGCCCGCGTGAACGGAGCGCGATCCCCATAGGTGACGCTGAAGACGGCGACACCGCCCGGAAACGGGCCGTCGCGCCGAACGGCGGGCCCCGGGGACACCGTCTCGTCATTCGCTCCATCGGCGAAGGCGCGATCGGCAGGCGTGACGGCGAGAGTCCTCATTTCGCGCAGTATACCGCAGCATTCCGCCGAAAGACTGCGCGGGCCGGCCGCGGCGGAGTGCGCGCGCAGCCGAGCGACGGAGCCGATCCCGAATCAGCGCAGCTCCTCTCGCGCGTTGCGGTACGCGTCGAGGTTCTCGGCCGCGTAGCTCGCGTAGTCGAATTCGATCTCCGAGGCGACGGTTTGAATCGTTCCCCACAGAGCTTCGCGGAGAAGCGATACCGCCTTCAGGATGCGGAGCGAGCGGAGATCTTCCTCGTCGACACTCCCGCGGTAGGCGCGAAGGAGCTCGGCTTCGGCATCGGCGTCCAGCCCGCAGTTTCCCGCGAGACCGGCGACGTCGAAGAGCGGGTGACCGACGCCGGCGTACTCCCAGTCGACGAGCTGGAGTCGGGCGCCGTCGTCCATCACGTTTGCCGGAAGGAGATCGTTGTGACACAGCGCCGGGCGATAGGGAACGAGGCGCGCTTCGAGCTCACTCGCGTCGTCGACCGCGCACTCGACGGCCGGCGAAACCGCGGCCCCGAGCCGGCGAGCATTTTCGAGGTACGTACGGACCGTCAAGAACGGCGAAAAAAAGAGCAGCTCTCCAGACACCGACCGCCAACCCTCGTGGAGCCGCCGGATGAGCTTCGCGACGCGTTCGAGCCGTTCCGGCTCGCGCGCGCAATCCGCAGTGAGCGCCGCTCCCGAGACGAACTCGCTCACGAGCACTCCGTCTTCGCGCCAGATCACCGCGGGCGCGACTCCGTTTCGGTGCGCGGCCGCCTGGCAGGCCGCCTCGCTCCGCCGGTCGATTCCGAGGTGCGGCAGATCCTCGCCGACGCGCGCGACGTAACGCCGCCCGGAGTCGCGCACGACGTAGTTTCGATTCGTCATTCCGCCCTCGAGTGGAACGAGCTCGATCTCGCCGTGCCAACACTCGAGTCGAGCGATGCGGTTCTCGCTCTGGCGTAGATCGAGGATCACGAAGCTCTCCGGTCGCGAGGGGAACGGCTCGGCGGCGATCGACGGGGCAAAATTCCGATCGGTTCTTCGATTGTACGGGCTGCCGCCATCGCACGCGTGCGCGAACGCCGTGCCATCGAGCGGATCGAGATCGCACTCGCCTCCGTCGCATTCGACTCGCCCTGCGCGTATTGCGTCTCTCGGCCGGCGCAGAGAGAATGACGGACCGACAGACTCTTCTTTCGCTCGATGGAATCGTGAATCAGCACCCTCCGACGCGGTTGCGCCCCGTCCCTCCGCGTCGCGCGACGAGCTTCATGACCCATCCGGCTCCGATTTTCGCTCAGGACCTAATCGGCGATGAAACTACAGTTCTTCGGCGCCGCGCGTACCGTGACCGGTTCTTGCCATCTCCTCGAGGTAGGCAAATCCCGCATCCTCCTCGACTGCGGGCTCTACCAAGGCCGGCGTAAGGAAGCGTTTCACCGCAACCGGAACTTCGCCTTCGATCCGTCGGCGATCGATGCTCTCGTCCTTTCCCACGCGCACATCGACCACAGCGGAAACATTCCGCACCTCGTCAAGTCCGGGTTCAAGGGGAAGATCTTCGCGACGACGGCGACGCACGACCTATGCGAGTGGATGCTTCGAGATTCGGCGTACATCCAGGAAAAGGATGTCGAGTACGTCAATCGAAAGCGAAGGAAGAAAGGGCAGTCTCCGTTCGAGCCGCTCTACACGAAGCGTGACGCGGAGCTCGCGCTCAAGCGGTTCATCGGGATCGAGTACGAGCGTCCGGTCGAAGTCGCTCCGGGTGTGACGCTCCGGCTCGAGGATGCCGGCCATATCCTCGGGAGCGCGTCCTGCCACCTCGACTGCGAAGAGCGCGACCGCAAGCTCCGCGTCGTGTTTACGGGCGACATCGGCGTCCGCGGCCGACCGATCCTCCGCGATCCGGTGCCGCCGACTAAAGCCGACTACCTCATCTGCGAGTCGACCTACGGCGACCGCCTTCACGAGCCCCCGGAGAAGCTGGCGAATCACCTTCTCGAAGTTTTCGAGCGCACCCGTGCTCGCGGCGGCCGAGTGCTCATTCCCGCCTTTAGCGTAGGCAGAACGCAGCACATCGTCTACGTGCTGAACGAGCTCTGGAACAGCGGAAAGCTACCGCCGATGCCCGTGTTCGTCGACAGCCCGCTCGCCTGTAACGCGACGGACGTGTTCCGCGACCATCCCGAGTGCTACGACGAAGAGGCGTTTTCGCGGTATCGCAATGACGACGACCTCTTCGGCTTCCACCGTCTCACTTACATCCGCGACGTCGAGGCATCGAAGGCTCTGAACGAGCTCCACGTTCCGTGCGTGATCATTTCCGCCTCCGGGATGTGCGAAGCCGGTCGCGTTCTTCATCATTTGAAGCGCGTCGCACCGGATCCGAAGAGCACGATTCTCGTCGTCGGGTACATGGCGCCCTTCACTCTCGGCCGGCGCATCGCCGACCGCGCGCCGCGCGTGAAACTGTTCGGCGACACGTATCCTCTCAAGGCGGAAGTCGTCTCGACGAGTGGTTTCAGCGGGCACGCGGACCGCGACGGCCTCCTCGACTACCTGGGTCACCTCGACCGACCGCCCCACCGAACCTTTCTCGTCCACGGCGAGCTCGAGCAGTCCGAGGCGTTCGCGGAGCACCTGCGGAAGCGCGAATTCCCGGCGGTGGACATCCCCGCCGAGCTCGCGCGATTCGATCTCTGAGGATTCGGGCGCTCCGGCGGCTCGAGATCAGCCAGAGCGCACGACTCGCGACCGAGCCCGGATCGAGCCGCCTCCGCAAAGATCGAGTT
Source organism: Planctomycetota bacterium (assembly GCA_965223845.1). Taxonomy (GTDB): domain Bacteria; phylum Planctomycetota; class UBA8108; order UBA8108; family SXIK01; genus CBDCXR01. Next base: position 4,732,670 of record CBDCXR010000004.1, read on the forward strand.
CGGCCGAGAATGGTTCTCACGGACGACGTCCCGGTCGCCAATCTTCGGCGATTCCTCGGGTATCGCGGGCGAATCGCTCCCCACTCCCGTCCGAGTACTTCGCTTTCGCTTCGAGCCCTTTCTTGCGCCGGTATTCGGCGCCTGAAACGCCGCCGCGGCGCCGCCCGTCTTCTTATCGATGATCGGACGCGCATTCCCGCACACGCTTGCCCTCGCCATCGGCGCGTGTAGACTGCCGGTACTCGTTCCTCGATCGAGTCGCGCTTTCGTCTCCCGCGTGAGATGCCAGGATCGATCGACACGAACTCATTCAGCTCGACCCTTCGGATTCGCGGTTCGAACGTGGGACCGTTTTTCGCAATTCTCCGCAACACAGTGCTCGAGACGGTGCGTCAGCCCGTCTACGGGCTCGTCGTCGCCGTCACCGTCTGCGTCATCGCGCTCACTCCGGCGACGGCCGCGCAGATCTACTCCTTCCGCGTCGCGAGCGGACTCGATCGCGCGGCGGAGCGCATGATTGCGGATCTCGGCCTCGCGTCGCTTCTCCTCGCCGGCCTTCTCCTTTCGATCTTCGCCTCGACATCCGTCATCAGCCGCGAGATCGACGAACGCACCGCGGGGACGGTCCTCTCGAAGAACATCCGGCGACCCACATTCGTCGTCGCGAAGTTCTGCGGCGTCGCGCTCAGTATCGTCGCGGCGACGGCGACCGGCATGCTCGTCCTCCTCTTGACCCTCCGCCGGGGCGAAGCCCTGGTTCCGACCGAGCTCACCGACGTCCGTCTCGCCGCCGCGCTTCTGGTCGCGGTCGGCGGGGCGATCGCCTTCGCGACGTGGCGGAACTACCGCTCGGGACGAAGCTGGATCGGCTCGTGCACGCTCGCGGGAATGGTCGCACTCGCCGTCACGTTCGGGGTGTTTTCGCTTTTCGATGAGGCCGGTCGGCTCATCTTCTCGCCGGAGTCCACCGGAGTTGCCGGAACGTTCAACGACCCGGATGTCCTCGTCGCCGGACTCCTCACGCTCGAAGCCATCCTGGTGATGACGGGCGTGTCCGTCGCCGCGAGCACACGCCTCGGCACGGTGGGAAACGCTGCACTCACGGGCGCCGTCTTCGCCTCCGGTTTGACGAGCGAGTTTTTCTTCGGCTCGCTCCGCACGAGTGGCGAGACCGCAGTCGGTCGATGGTTCGCCGAAGCGATGTACACGGCGGTCCCGAGCCTCGAGCGATTCTGGGTGAGCGACGCGCTCCTCCGGGAGATCCCTCTCCCGGCGAGCTACGTCGCCGCGACGTCGGCGTACGCCGCCTGCTACCTCGGGGCGATGCTGCTCCTCGGAGGAGTCCTGATGGAGAAGCGCGATGTCCCTTGAACCGATCCGCGATGCAAACGAGCTCGTCGTCGACGCGTCTCGGCTCACGAAGCACTTTCGGCACCCGTTCTTTCACTGGGTGACACGCGCCCGCGCTCTGACCGATCTCGACCTCGAGATTCACCGGGGAGAGGTCGTCGGTCTGCTCGGACCGAACGGCAGCGGAAAGAGTACGGCGATCAAGCTGATCCTCGGTCTCCTCTTCCCGACTTCCGGAAGCGTCCGCGTGTTCGGCCATCGACCGAATTCGCTCGCGGTGAAGCCGCGGCTCGGCTACCTCCCCGAAGACAGCTACCTCTACCGCTTCCTCTCTGCGCGGGAGACGCTCGACTTCTACGGACGACTCTTCGGCCTAGCTCGTTCGGAGAGACGGCGACGGACGGCGGCACTGATGGAGCTCGTCGGTCTCCAGCACACGAGCGACCGGCCCGTCGGAGAGTTTTCGAAGGGTATGCAGCGACGGGTCTCTCTCGCGCAAGCGCTCATCAACGATCCCGAGTTCGTCATTTTCGACGAGCCGACGAGCGGCATGGATCCCATCGGAACCGCCGACATTAAAGACCTCATCGGCGAGCTGAAGAGTCGCGGGAAGACGGTCTTGTTGTGTAGTCACGTTCTTTCGGAGGTCGAGGAGGTCTGCGACCGCGTCGTCATCCTCTACGGAGGACGCGTCCAGCTCAGCGGGACACTCGACGCCGTCACTCGCCGCGAGTCGCTCACTCAGCTCGTCGCGGAGCTTCCGCCCGAGACCGTCACCGCGGTCCTCGAAACGATCCGCTCTCGTCACGGCGAAGCTCTCCCCGTCGACGTCTCCGCTCCGCGTGAGTCGCTCGAGCGCGTTTTCCTCCGCGTCGTCGAAGCTGCGCAAGATCGATCGCTTGAAACGAGCGGCGCAGAACGCTTCTCGCCACGCGGCCTCGATTTGCTCATCGAGCCAAAGGCCGAGCGCGCGCCGGCGCAAGACGTTGCCGCGGGACGGGAGGAGCTCGACTCGTGACCGCGCTCTGGGCCGTCGCTCGCCACACGATCCAGATGTCCATCCGCCGCTTCGTCGGTTTCGCGATCGCGGTCGTGCTCGTCGCAGTCGGCGCTCTGACGGCGTGGTTCTTGGAGGGCGACCAGACCCTCGTCGGCGACCTTCGGGTCGTGCTCGCCTGGGGATTCCGTGCGATGAGCGCGTTCTCCATGCTCCTCATCGTCTTTCTCGCCTCCACCGTTCTCGACCGAGAGATCGTCGGACGTCAAATCACGCTCCTCGACGTGAAGCCGATCTCCCGCTGGCAAGTGCTCCTCGGCAAATGGATCGGACTCGCGATCCTCTCTCTCGTGCTGACGCTACTCTTCGGCGGAGTGAGCTACGCGAGCCTCCGTTGGGTCGAGTACCGCTGGGCCGAGTCCGCCGGCGACGAAACGGAACGCTCCGCCGGTGCCGCGATCGCGGAGCGAGAGTTCTTCTCCTCACGTCGCTCGTACGTTCCCGAGGTCGTCGTCACGGAGAGCGATATCGACGGCTGGATCGACCGCATGCGCGCCGAGCCGGAGCTGCGTGCGCTCTCGACCGATCCGGCCGCGCGTGCGGCGATTGCGACCTGGCTCCGCTCCCATCCCCTCCCGATCCCGTACGCGGCGGCGACCCGATTCGTCGCTCGAGGTCTCCCCGCTCTGGGCTCGCTCGCTCCTCGCGCGGTCGTACGCCACCGGCTCTACGCCCGTAGCGAGCACGAATCGCTCGCGCGCGTGGCGCATCGCTGGAGCTTCGGGCCGCAGTCGAATGCTCGCCCGACGACAACGATCGACGCGGAGACGAACGCGGGAAGCGAAGCTGAGCTCGAGTTCCCGACGGATTCCGTCGGCGCGAGCGGCACGCTCTCGTTCGCACTCGAGAACCGAACCGGGGAAGACGGCGACGAGATTCCCTCGCGCCTCTTCGTCTCGAGCACGGCGGAACTCGAAGTCCTCGTTCCAACCGGCGAGTTCGAGGGGAACTTCGGGCGCGGTCTCGCCCTCTTCTGGATTCGACTCTGCATGCTCGCCGGAATCGGAGTCGCGGCGAGCACGTTCCTCCGCGGGTCGGTGACCGCGTTTCTCCTCACCGGGCTCGTCGTCGCCGGATCCCTCAACAACTTCGTCTCCGACCTCGTTGTGCAGCCCGAAGCCGAGAACCCCGTCGAGGAGTGGCTCGCTGCGCGGGACCAAGGCCAAGACGAGCACACGCACGACGACGGCCACGGTCACGACCACGCTCATGGCCACGCCCACGACCACGGACACGATCACGGTTCAGCGGCTGACGGCGGCATTCTCGACTCTCTCGCACCGCTCTTCTTCCTCGCCCTTCCCGACTTCGTCGACACCGATCCCGTTCCAGATCTTCTCGTCGCGCGAGAGATCGAATGGCGGCGAATCTTGCGGCAGATGTGTGTCGACATCGGACTCCGCACGGGCGGCGTCTGGATTCTCGGGCTCTTCTTTTTCTATCGGCGGGAGGTCGGAATCCCGGTGCTCGACTGATGACGAACGCCAAGTCCCCAAAGCACCCGGCTCGAACCCGCGTCTCGCCGCCGCCCGGCGCCGGTGAGCGCGCGACTCTTCGCCGGCGCTGGGTGATGGCTCTCGTTGCTCTCGCCCTTCTCGTTACGGGTCGCACGTTCCTCGATCGATCCGTCGACCTCGCTCGCGAGAAAAAGCTCTTCAGTCGCGGGGAAGGAGACGCCGTTCCGCCCGAGTACATCCTCGCCTCGTCGCTTCTCGGCGGATTCCGCGGCGTTTTCCTCACGACGCTCTGGATGCGAGCGCAGGACCTCAAGGACGGGGGGAAGTACTACGAGCTCGTCGATCTGTACCGGATGATCTCGACGCTCCAGCCGGCGCTGGCCGCCTCGTGGCGTCACCAAGCCTGGGATCTTGCGTACAACGTCTCCACGAATCTCCCGAGCCACGACGAGCGCGTGTTCTGGGTATTTCGCGGGATCGATCTTCTGCGAAAGGAAGCCATTCCGAAGAATCGACGAAGCGCGGACCTCTACTGGGAACTAGCGTGGATCTTCCACCACAAGATCGGACAGGACTTCGATGCGGCCTTCTTTCTCTACCGGGAGCACCTGAAGCGCCAGGTCGAGAACGCGCTGGGGAGTCTCGCCGTCCCCGAGAATTGGCCGCGCTTCGCGGACGTCGTCGAGATCCGTTCGCGCCATCGGACGCCGGCGGAGTTGATCGCGGCACCCGCGCTCGCAGGATTGGCGGCGGAACGGAAACGCGATGGACTCGAGGCCGAGGCCCTCGTCGACGCGGCCCGCGAGCTTCTCGAAGCCGACCCGAATCGCACGGCGGCCCTAAACGCCGAGCTCGCAAACGCTGAAACGCGAAGGGCACTCGAGCGGATCGAGCTCTGGCGCGTCGGCCGCGACATCGCGGAGAACCTCGGGATGGATCCGGCCGAGATGCACCGGCTGGCCACGCGGCTCGGGCCTATCGATTGGCGCCGCGCTTCCGCGCACGGCCTCTACTGGGCGGAGCTCGGTGAGCGCGTTCGGCAAGAGGTTCGTCCGGACCTAAGCGTCGCGCGATTCGTCTACTTGATTCTCCGATCCGCGTTTCGAGTGTTCGTCGACGATCGCGACGATGCAGTGGGTGGGCTGACGTTCTTCCCGCTTCTCGATTCCCAGCGCGTGATGCCGACCCTCGACCTCGTCGCCGAAGCGCTCGACTCGCTCGAGCGCGCGAGCGCGGCGAAGCGTGCCCAGCGCCTCCCCACGGTGGACGTCGACGGCTTCCGAACCATCGTCGCAGCGTTGACCGCCGATGTTGCGCTCAGCCTCTGGATCGACGGACGATCGATCGACGCCGAGGAAGTCGTTGCGCGTCTCCGCAACGCTGATCCCGGAGATCCGCGCTACCGCGGCAGCCTCGATCAGTTCGCCAAGCTGAAGCTCGCTGAAGATCTCGAAGCGATCGGGCGCGACGCCACGGTCGAAATCACCCGCGCGCTGATTCTCAAGTCACTCTTCTGGCTCGCGCACGGAGACCGCTCCCGCTACGGTCGACGTCTCGCCTGGACGCAACTCGTTCACGGGTATGCATCGAATCGCTGGCCCGGCGAAATCGCACCGCTCGTCGAAATCCAGCGCTCGGCCCTCGAAGAGGTCGAGCGGGGCGGCGAGCCGGCGCTCCGCGCTCCCGCCGCCGTCGCACGCATTCGCGCGGAGCTACGGGAGCTCGCTCCCTCGGTACTCGATCGCTAGTCGCGTTTTTGTCGTCGGCCGACCGAGCGACTGATAAGATACTCGTCGATCACTCGCGAGAGTCCCGCGTCGCGGGACGTCCTTCCTCCTGACTTTCCCTGCAAAGGAGATCTTTCATGCGCTCCGCCGTTCACATCGTCTGCGTCACCCTTTCCATCGCGGCTCTCATCGCCGCGGCGTGTCAGTACTCCCCGAGCGGTGCGAACGCCGATCACCACGAGAAATCACCGTGGAAAGGGATCGTGCAGGGAGTCGCCGTGATGATTCCGACCGAGGGCAACACCGCCCGCGGGACGGTGACGTTTACGCAGGCGAAGGATCACGTCAAAGTCGACGCTCGCATCGAAGGTCTCAACCCGAATGCGAAGCACGCGATCCACATCCATCAGTGGGGTGACATCCGCATGCCGAACGGAAAGGGCACGGGCGGTCACTTCAACCCGGACGGGCACGATCACGGACTGCCGGAGAAGAAGGACCGCCACGCGGGCGACCTCGGCAATCTCCAGGCTGACGCGAACGGCAAGGCGACCTACTCGATCGTCGTCAAGAACGTGACCGTCGTCGGTCACAAGAATCCGATCATCGGGCGCGGCGTGATCATCCACGCGAAGCAGGATGACGGCGGGCAGCCCACCGGAAACGCCGGCGCCCGCATCTCGCAGGGCGTGATCGGCATCGCGATGCCGGCTCAGTAAGAACTACGCGCGGTTCCGACTCGGAGCGGGCGCAGCGCGCCGGTTCCGGGTCGGGCCCGCATCTTCGGGCGGTCGATCGGCGTCCGCGCAGACGTTAGAGTGACGGCGACGACGTCGCGGGTGCCGAGCTCGGCATCACCCCGCGAGCGAAGAGCCGCGGTCCGCGCCGGCGCAGGGAATCGAGATAGAGGAGTCCGAGGACCCCGAGCGACGCCCAGCGCCACCAGGCCACGTCGTGCTCGTGAGCGAGCACCGAATCGGGCGCCGTGATGGCGATCGGAAGCGCATTGACGGCGTAACCGAGCGCGATCGCAAACGCAAACATCGCAAGGGAGAACGCCACCGCGATCCTCTTTCCGTGCAGTTGGCTGAGGACTCCGAACGTCGTGACGTTCGTCGCGGGTCCGGTGAGGAGGAAGACGAGCGCGGCGCCGGGCGAAACTCCACCGGCGAGCAACACCGCCACGAGCGGCGTCACCCCCGCGGCGCAGACGTACATCGGAACGCCGAGCACAGCGAAGAGCGGGATGTCGAGCCCGGCCGGAACCGAGCGGAGCCAACCGTCGTCCACGAACGGCGCGACCACGGCGGCGACTCCGAGCCCGAGCAAGATCCAGGGGGCGGTCGAGTCGAGGATCTCACCGAAGCTGAGGCGGAGGCCACTCGCGAGACGCGCTCCGAACGACGCGCTCGGCGCGTCTCCGGCTGGTTCGCTCCCGCAGCACGACGGGGACGCTTCCTCGGCGGACGCGCTCGCGCGCACGCGGCGACCGACGAGCCAGCCGACGACGAACGCGAGCACGGCCGCCCCGGCCACGCGAAGGATCGCCATGGGCGCGCCTAGTAGCGGAAACGAGAGGAGAACGGCGTCGAGACCGAGCTCGGGCGTTGCGATGAGAAACGCCATCGCCGCGGGGGCGGGCGCACCGCGAAGGATGAGAGCTCGGTAGAGCGGAACGACACCGCACGAGCACACCGGAAACGGCAAGCCGACCGCCATCCCGCGAAGCGACTGCGTCGCCGCGCGCCCGCGCTGCATCCACGCGACCGTCGAGCGCGGCAGGAAGCTGCTGAAGAGTCCGGCGAGGACGTAACCGAGAAGAAGCGCCGGTGCGCTTTCGAGCGCGAGATCGAGAAAAGCCGACGCCAATTCGGCGCCGTACTCGGAATCGACGTCGCCGCCGTGGGTGTGTCCACCGTGCGAGTGGCCACCGTGTCCGGCCTCGCTCCACCAAAGCCCCGCAACGAGAATGAGGCCGATGACCGCGCCCGTTCCCTCGAGGCGGTTCGATCGCCTTCGCTCGGCATCGACGGAAACGGCGCCGGCGGGAACGGAAGCGGCGGCGTGGTCGTGCGAGTGCGAGTGCGAGTGCTCCCCGCCGCAGCTCGCACCTCCAACGTGCGGGCGGTGCGCCACGACGTGGAGAAGTGAGCCGGTCACGAGTCCCTGGAACCAGGCCGTCCCCTGCGTCGAGAGCACGGTGTGCATCGCGTCCCCCCACGCGTATCCGACCGCCGTAGACGCCGCCATGCACGCGAGCACGATCCACGCCGCCCGGAGACCGTAGGGCGGACGGACCAGCCACCACACCGTCAAGCCGACGGGGAACCGGTGGAGTATGATCGCCGCGGGGAGATGCGCCGCGCCGCGATCCTCGAGGTGCGGCGCGTCTCCCGCGAGACCGGCGCCGTCGAGAAGTGCGTGGAGACAAACGCCTGCGATGCCGAGCCACAGTGCGGCTGCGTGGGACCCGCGCCCCGCGCGCTGAAAGTACCGCTCGAGCAAGGTCGGGCCGAGTAGCCCCGCGACGGCACAGGCGATGACGAGGACGCCGCCGCGCGCGACGAGCTCCGGCATCGTGAGAAGCGTAAGTCCCGCGATCGATGCGACGATGAAGCCATCGAGAAAGGAGATCGTCTCCGCTCGCTCCTTCACCCCCCGGTAGAGGAGAGGTGCGACGGCGAGGACGAGAATGCTGAGTACGAGTTGGGTCAACGTAGGGTCAATCTTTCAACGTCGAGAGACTACGCGCTGCGAACGAGGGTGGCCTTCGCGATCCAGGCGACGACGACGACGCCCGAAGCGATCGCCACCGTCATCTGTCCGGGCGGGAAGTCGTAGCCGTGCGCGAGAACGAATCCCACTACGGACGTCATCACTCCGATGATCGGCGCAACGAGGAACATCCACGACGCGTCCCGTACGAGATTCTTGGCGGCGAGGGCCGGAAGCACCAGCATCCCGAAGGTGTAGATCAACCCCGACGCCCGCAGCGAGAACCCGATGACGAGTCCGAGCGCGACCGAGAGACCGAGGCTCCACGCTCGCACGCGAAGACCGACCGCTGAGGCCATCGGCGGATCGATCGCGATCAGAAGGAGCGGCCGGCGCCAGGTCAGCGCGGCTACGACGCTCGCGATCACAAACAGGCCGGAGATCCACACGTCACGCTCGTCGACGGCGAGAATCGTCGAAAACAGCGTTTTGTGGACCTCCTCGACACCGAACGGACTCGAGGCGACGAGGAGGATGGACCCGCTCGCCCCGAGGAGAAACGTCCATCCGGTCACCGCGGCGAGGGTCTCCCGCCGAGTACGACCGATGACCACCGCCGCGACAACCGAGCAAATCACGGCGAGCGACGTCGGGAGCACGGTGCCGGTTGAACCGTCATCGTGAACGAGCGCTTCTCCGCCGACGACGAGAGCGATCGCGATCCCGAGAGTCGACGCCTGGGAGAGCGCAGCTCCGACGAAGATTTGATCGCGCGCGACGACGAGAACCCCCGAAAGGGGCAGAAGCACAGCGAGGAACCACCCCACGATGTAGGTGTAGCCGAGGAGCTCCCAGGATTCGAGGAACTCGGTGATCACGTCGGCTCTCCATCGCTCGAAACCGGCGCCGGATTCGCGGGGAGAGTTACCCTGCCCGCGTCGACCTCGACGCCGTAGGCGCGCCTGAGGGTATCCGGTTGAAGCACATCTTCGGCGGCGCCGGCGACGAGCGTTCCATCGACGCAGAGCGCGAAGCGTGCGCCGTAGCGCGCCGCCTTGTGAAGGTCATGAGTAACGACGAGGACCGTCAATCCCTGCTCACGATTGAGTCGACGGAGGCCGTCGAGCAGCGCGTCGACGGCCGCGAGATCGAGCCCGGCCGTCGGCTCGTCGGCGATGAGAAAGGTCGGCCGGCGGACGAGTGCGCGCGCAACGAGCGCGCGCTGGCGCTGCCCGCCGGAGAGAGCCCAGTAATCGCGTCGCGCCATCCCACCGAGACCGGAGTGCTCGAGCGCCCAGTCGAGACGCTCGCGCCGCTCGCGCTGCGAGCAGCGCACACCGACGAGCCCGAGGCCGACGAATCCTCCGACGGTGATCGGAAGAGTTCGTCCGACCTCGCAGCGCTGCGGCACGAATCCGACGCCGACACGCGAACCCGACGCCCCCAAACGAACACTCCCCCGCACGGGCGCGAGGTCACCGAGCAGCGTTCGCACGAGAGATGTCTTTCCGGCGCCGTTCGCACCGATGAGAAACCAGAACTCGCCGCCCGCGATCGTCCACCGCACGTGCGCGAGCACCGTGCGCGCGCGGTAGCCGATCGCGACGTCGTCGAACTCTGCTACGGGCATCAACGCGTTGCCTCCACGGCCCGCAAAAACTCGCGGACATTGTAGTCGATCATCCGAAGGTAGCTCTCCGTGCCCGGCCGTGCGCCGACCTGGTGCGCCATTCGAGCGACGCGAGCGCGAGTGCGCGAGGCGACGAGGCGAGCGTGCCGGCCGTCGAAGTACGGCGAGGCGAGCACGACGCCGACGGCGTCCGTTTGCATGCGCCCGATGAGTTTTACGAGATGCTTCGAGGACGGCGCAACGCCCGGCTTCGGCTCGAGGAAACCGACGACGTCCGGGCCGAACCGATGCGAGAAGTACGGCCAGAGATCGTGATCGGCGACGATCTTGCGTCCGGCGTACGGGGCCATGGCTGCGAGCCATCCCCCGAGCAGAGGCCGCTGTCCCTGCGCCTCGATGAAGGCTAGGAGCTTCCGCATCCCGCCCCGATCGGCGAGCACGAGGAGCTTCTCGATCTGCTCCGCGTTGTATTCCCCGAGGAGCTTTTGACCGAAAACGCGAAGGAGCAGACGGCTCCGGAACTCTCGATAGCGCTCTTCGAACTGCGACGCGTGCTCCGGCCTCGCCACCCGCAGTCGATCGCGGATGAGCCGGGCCACCTTGAGTCCGTTGAGGGGGTCGAGAAGGTAATGAGGATTCCCGCGCGCGTGTACATCACCGAGCGATCGGTCGATAGGTGTCGTCGGGACGTCGAGCGGCGCGATGACGCTCGACGCGTCAACGAAGCCCGGAGCACCCGGAAGCACGTTCGCGTTTCTCGCGCTTCGGAGGAGGACGGGACTCCATCCACTCTCGAGCTCGAGCCCGGTTTGAATGAAGAGGTCGGCCTTACTGAGCTGCTTGATGAGGGACGGCCGCGCTTCCACATAGTGCGGATCTTGCGGACCCTTCGTGAGCTCGACGACCGTCACCGAATCCCCGCCGACCTCACGCGTCAGCGAGCCCAGATCGGGCGTCGTCGCGCAGACGACGAGCGGTTCATCTGCGTTCCCTGGCGTCGAAGCGACCAGCGCAACTAGAATCCATGCGGCGAGGCTATTCTCGATTCGGCCTCTCCCGCTTCGCGAGTCGAGTGTTTCACACATCATGACGAACCTCCTCCATCAGTACGTGTGCGCCGGATGGCGACCGAAGAGAACTTCAAACCCGAGCCACACGCTGTGAGCGTCGTCGCTCAAGTGATCGGCGTCATCGAAGTTGTATTGGAGTCGGATTCGCGAGTACTCCGACGGCTGCCAAAGGAGTAGCGGCGCGACGCGCAGGCGATCGCTGCGGAACGGGTCCGAATCCCGGTCGGGGTAGATCCCAACGCTCGCCCCCGATCCGGATGCGTGCTCCACTCGAGCCCCGATCGCCCAGTTGCGGAGGAAACCCCAGAGAAGCTGGGTGTAGACGCCGTAGTCGCCGAGGGTCGAGCTGCGGAAGAAGACATCGTCTCCGGGGTCGAGCGGATCGCCGGTATCCGCAAAGCGGTCCGCGTGGAAGCGGCGGTGAACGTACTCGGTCTGCCAGACGACGAACGGCCAGCCCCGCTCGGCATCAAGTGGGCGCCAAGAGAGGATGAGATCGCCGCCGTAGACGAAGGTTCGACCGTCGCGTCCCGTCGAGTTCGGACCGGCGAGCGCGGAACCACCGAGAGCGATGGTCACCTCATCGGAGAGATCCCACGAGTTCACCCATCGAGCGAGGTAAGCGAAATCCTGAAGACTGCTCACCGAGCGGTCGACGAACGGTCGTCCGCCGATCGCGCGCTCCTCGAAGAACTCGTCATTGGCGAGGAAGCTCGCCATGGTCTCGCCATTTGCATTCTGAATCCCGACGTGGACCTCCGAAAACCACGGAAGCGGCGTCAGCCATCCGAGCCGCGCCCCCACGCCGCGCATGCCGTCGGGACCGAACACTCGATTGTGGATCACGGGTTGATCGAGCCACACCCACGCGTGGGGATGCTGCGGATTGTGCCGGCCGAACTCGGTCATCATCTGTCCGGCCTCGAGCTGAAGCCCGGCCTGATGGAGTCCGAACGGGAGCTGAAGGGTCGTGAAGAACGCCTCTTCGAGCTCGAACTCCGATTCGCCCTCATCCGGATCGAGAAAATAGATGAGATGCGCCTCTGCAGTGAGATACGGGTCGACTGCGCCGAGAACCGAAAGTTCGAGATTCTGAAAGGTGAATCCCCTCTTCCGTGGGTCGTGTCCGCCCCCCTGTAGATTGCGGAGCGCTTCTCCCTTCTCACTCGAGGAGCCGACCGCGAATAGAAGGTCGACGGAAAGTTCGATGAGGCGAAACGTCGCGTCGCCGGCCGAAAACGAGGCGAGGTCGCGTCGATTCGAATCGGCGGATTCGTCGGGGATCTGGAGGTCGTTGAGTGCCGAGTCGAGCGCGTGATCGAGCGCGCTCTCGTCCGAATCGGCGACGAGCGGGACGACGGGGTCTGGGTCCCCCGCCTCCGCGCGAATCGGCGCGCGGGCGGGAACCGGCTTACTCCGGGGATCGCCGCGGTTCTCGCGCGCCTGCCCCTCGCGAGGCCGCGGTGACGGGGACCTGGGCTCGCGCGGCGACGTCGCCGCCTCGAACAACTCACGCCGCAAGGCGTCCATTTCTTCAGCGATGCGCTCGTCCTCCGCGGACTCGGTCGGCTGCGCTTCTGCGGTTCCGCAGACAGCGACCGCCGCGATGAGGATCGCGCCGTTCCATCGATTCATGATTCCTCCCGGATAGGCCCGGATGTGTTCTGGTCTACTCCGCCGCTGCCCTCACCGTTTCGGGTGGGAGCGCCGCTCGTCCGACTCCGCGTCCTGGCTCGGCGGGCGTCGTCGGAACTTCGCGTCGTCGAATGGAGCTCGACGAGCGGCTTCATGGAATCGCCTCGTTCTCGGTCCGCGCGAAGATTCGACGCGCTCGGCCTCGGGTCGACGGAACGGCTATCGCGACTGTCCGGCTCCGGTCAGCGCGAGAACGGGTTCACCGTCGCTCGAGATCGACGTTCCCGGAGTAAACCGAACCGATCGCCTCTCGCGCTGCGCAGCCGACGCCCGCGCCGTCTCGCGGCGGGGGCGGAAGCGCATCCGACGACGACCTCCCTGAGGGCGGCCAGGAGCACTCCTTCGAAGCGAACATGCGTGAAAGCACGCGATCGAGACGAGAAAAGCACACGTAACCCGCGACGGCGAAGCTCAGGCCATCCGAATCAAGTCGACGGCGAAGCGACGGAGAGTCGCTCGGAACGAGCCTCGAGTCCCGTCAGGCGGGCCGAGTTGGCGAAGGAGGAGGAGGACCACGCGGGAACGGCCGGCGAAACGCGTCGTCGGACGTCCAGCGTGTCTCCCGCTCGGCGCCGCGAACTCCGGGGCGGAGCGTGAGCGCGAGCGAAACGGAGAAGGAACCATCGCTGCGATTGACCGCTCGTACGCCCGTGCAGCAAAACGCACAAGCGCACGCGTGTTCGTGCGCCGCGGGACACGGGCCGGGGATCGTTTCGACGGCCGGGCCTCGGCTCGAGGCATCGAGCGCCGCCTCAGGGGGCCCGGCTCGGCCGGGCTCAGCGCCGAGATGAGCGGCGCAGCTCTCACCTTCGCAGACGAGCTCGGGCTCGGCGATCTCGTGCACGGTGCTGTGCACGACCGACCACGCTTGCAGAAGCACGGCGATCAGCGCGAGGCTCGCGCTGCAGAAATCGATGCACCGGCGCTCCGGAGTTGATCTAGACATGCGGGGCGTTCGCCGTCGGTGAAGCTCAGCGACCCTCGGTTCGAGAGGTCGGGTCCCCGAATCAACCCGTAGTTGACTCGGAGGCGCATCTTACGTCCGGGACGGCGGAGCCACAAGCTCCTCCCGCGTACGGTGTTCCGCAAAGATCATTCAGCGCGCGCAAACAGATGAGAAATCGCCGCCCGCTCCTTATAGTGTACGACCGTCGGTCGGGGGAGACGCCGGCCGGCATCCCGACGTCGGGGCGAATCGATCGCCCCGGAATCATCACTTCGTCGGCGCCCTCGGCCTCAGGCCCGGCGCTCGCGCTCACGTCCCCCGGAGTGACCCCAAGCATGAAGCGAACGATTGATCGGCGCGAATTCATCAAGCGCTCGGCGCAGACGACGGCCGCTGTCGCGCTGGCCGGATGCAGCGGCTTTCAGACCGCCCGACGCGAGCCCCTCTACAAGATTTCGCTCGCTCAGTGGTCGCTCCACAAAACGATCTTCGGGAAGAAGCTCGACCATCTCGACTTCCCCGCGAAGACGGCCGAGCTCGGCATCAACGGCGTCGAGTACGTCAACCAGTTCTTCAAGGATAAGGCGGAAGACGAGGCCTACCTCGGTCAGCTGAAGACGAACGCAGAGAACGCCGGGGTCGAAAACCTGCTGATCATGATCGACGGCGAAGGCCGCCTCGGCGACCCCGATGAGGCGAAGCGCGCGCAGGCCGTCGAGAACCACCACCGATGGGTCACGGCCGCGAAGTTTCTCGGTTGTCACTCGATCCGGGTGAACGCGGCGAGCGCGGGAAGCTACGACGAACAGAGCACTCTCGCAGCGGACGGGCTGCGCCGGCTCACGGAATTCGCCGCCGGTCACGACATCAACGTCATCGTCGAAAACCACGGCGGACTCTCCTCGAACGGCGCGTGGCTCGCCGAGACGATCACGAAAGTCGGCCATCCCCGCTGCGGGACCTTGCCGGACTTCGGCAACTTTCACGTCGGCGGCGATCAGTGGTACGACCACTACAAAGGCGTCGAAGAGACGATGCCGTTCGCGAAGGCGGTGAGCGCCAAATCGTACGAGTTCGTCTCGGATGTCGTCACCGAGCGAAAGAACAACGAGGGAAAGACGATGATCAGCATCGATTACCGGCGCATGATGGGCATCGTCGTCGCGGCGGGCTACAAGGGCTTCGTCGGAATCGAGTTCGAAGGGAAGGGACCGGAAGTCGAGGGCATCCTCAAGACGAAGGCCGTCCTCGAACTCGTCCGCGGTGAGCTCGAGGCCAAGACGAGCTGACGACACTCGCAAGGAATCGGTGGAAGACGACGACCGTCGTCTTCGGGTTCCGCTATCGCTTCGGCTCCTTCAGCGTCTCGAGCACGGGATCGCCGATCGCCTTCATTCGCTCGCGAATCCTCGCGTCGAGAGAAGCGATCGCCGCGCGGGCTTCCGCCGAATCGCTCCCGAGGAGGTTTCGTGCCTCCGCGGGATCGCGGACGAGGTCGTAGAGCTCGTCGCGATCGGGATTGAGAAAGTCGCGAACGAGCTTCCAGCGCGGCGTGCGGTACATCCGCATGTGCGTTCGTGATTGGTGATGCGTGCTGTACTCGGCGTAGACGTCGTCGCTCCAGTTCGCCGGGGCGCGGCCCTTGAGGAGCGGGACGAAGCTGCGACCGCGGATCGTTTCCTTCGGCGGCAGCTCGGCCTCCGCGATCTCGACGAGCGTGGGATACCAGTCGAGATTCGTGACCGTCCGCTCGACCTTCGCCCCCGCCGCGACGACTCCCGGCCAACGGACGATGGTCGGCACGCGGAGCGACCGGTCGAACATGTTCGGTCTCTGATTGCGCGGGATGTTCTTCGTTGCGGGCGGCGCCTCGGTGAGCACGTAGTGGCCGTTCCCTTTGTGCCAGATCCCGCTGTGGCCCATGTTGTAGCCGTGGTCGCTCGAAAAGATCACGACCGTCTTGTCGGTGAGCTCGAGAGCGTCGAGCTTCTCGAGGATGCGACCGAGGTTTCGGTCGACGCTCCGCACGCTCGCGAGGTACTCACGCATCATCCGGCGAACGCGCGGCCCGTCGAGCTTCGGAAAATCGGGATTCGGGATCTCCATCTCGCGGTCGCGGTAGGGCGCCATGTCTTCGTCCGCAACGGGCAGCCACCGCGTGTGAGGTGCGCGGTAGTGAACGCAGAGGAGAAAGCGATCGGCCCGATGGCGATCGAGAAACCGGAGGGCGTCGTCGGTGAGGAGATCTGCGGTCAAGCCCTTCAGCTTCTTCTTTTCGCCGCTCACTTCGAGCGTCGGATTCACCGTCGCGGCTCCGCCTTCGCGAAATCCCATGAAGTAGTCGAATCCGGTCCGCGTGGGATGGAAGCGATCGGGAACGCCGAGATGCCACTTTCCCACGAGGCCGGTGACGTAGCCGGACGACTGGAGCACCTCCGGCCAAGTGACGCGCGCCGGGTCGAGGCCGAGCTCGGGCTCGCGCTTCGGATGGATCCAGTCGGTGATTCCGAGCTCCGAACCGTAGCGACTCGTCATGAGGGTCGCCCGCGAAGGACTGCAAACGGGCGTGACGGTGAACGAGTTCGGGAGGTAGGCACCTTCGCGGGCGAGGCGATCCATGTGAGGCGTGATCGCCTGCTCGTTTCCCGAAGCCCCGAGCGCCCACGGCGCCTGGTCGTCGGTGAACACGAAAAGAATGTTCGGCGGTGCAGCGAGCGAGATCGAAGTCACGGCGCAAACAGCCGCGAGAGCGAAGCACCATGGCGAAATCGGTAAGGAACGACGACAGAGGCGAACGCGGGGCATGGCGGCTCTCCGGCAGCGAGGTGCGTCGGGTGAAGTTCGATCGGTTCGGGTCCCACGATGGTCGCCGGAGCGGAGCCGGAATCAAGACCGCTTCCGGCGCCGCGCTGATCGATTGACGACTCTCGCCGGTTTCGCGATAGTACGAACCTCGTCCACCAAGCAACCGCCGAGGATGCTCTCATGGCCAAGATCGACTGGATGTATCACCGCCCCGGTTGAACGTCGTGCAAGCGAGCGCAAGGGTTCCTTGCCGAAACGACCGTCGACGTCAAAACCGAAGTGAACGCGCGCGCGACTCCGATGGGTCGAAAGGAGGCGCTCGAGCTCGCCGCTGGAGCGAACGAGATCTACTCCGCGAAGGGGAAAAAGATCACTCACATCAAGCTGCGCGACAAGCCGGCCGACGAGGACATTCTCGCCGCGATGCTCGGGCCAACGGGCAACCTCCGTGCGCCGACGGTGCGCCGCGGAAAAACGCTCATCGTCGGATTCAATGCGGAGACGTACGAAAAGTTCTTCGGCTAGCGAGGACTCTTTGACCCGAGGTTGCGACCCGGCGGCAAAGACGAAAACGCGTTCGCTCGGCGAATCCCACGTTGCCAGCGGGTCTGACCCCTTCCGCCGATGCTCACGTACGGTTCAGTACGATCCGCTTGGCGAGACCGTTCGAATACGCGGCTGACGACGCTCTCTTCGCCGTTCTTTGCCGCGCTGGCCTCTACGAACCTCCGCCGCCGCGCCGCTCTCTCGTGCGCGAGCGTGACTCACGCTGGCGCCGAGCGCGCTCGTCGAGGTCGTCGAAGGTGCTCTTCGCTCCCGCCGCGGGAGTCAGATGGCTCGCGAGGGAGCGAACGGTCGGGCGCTCGAAGAGGGTCACGAGAGAAATCTCCTGCGAGAACGCCTCCCGCAGTTCCTCCGCGACGTCGGTGATGCGCATCGAATCGCCCCCGAGCTCGAAGAAGTTGTCGTCGAGCCCAACGCGATCGACGCCGAGGACGCGCTGGTAGATGTCGGCGACGGTGCGCTCGACGTCGGTGTGCGGCGCTTCGAACGTCGACTCGAGCTCGGGGCGAGCGCCATCGGGGGCCGGGAGAGCGCGCCGATCGACCTTCCCGTGCGGAGTGAGCGGAATCGTGTCGAGGAGGACGAGCTGCCCGGGCACCATGTAATCGGGAAGCTTCGATTCGAGCTGCGCGCGAAGCCCGCCGGCCGTGGGTGCGGGTGAGCCGCGGGCGACGACGTAGCCGACGATTTGCGCCTCGCCGCGGTCGTCTTCGCGCAAGACCACGGTCGCGTCGCCCACGCCTTCGCACTCGCGGAGCCGCGCCTCGATCTCTCCGAGCTCAACGCGAAATCCGCGCAGCTGCACCTGGTCGTCGATCCGCCGCAGATACTCCACGTCGCCGCCGGGGAGCATCCGCGCGAGGTCGCCGGTCCGGTACGCGCGCGAGCTCCCGTCCGCGAACGGATCGGTGATGAACCGCTCGGCCGTGAGCGACGCTCGATTCAAATAACCGCCGCACACCCCCGCTCCGCCGACGATCAACTCACCGGGAAATCCGAGCGGCAAGAGGTCGAGATCGGGACCGACGACCGCGAGCGAGAGATCGGCGAGAGGAGCACCGATCCGACTTCCGCGCGCGGCATCGACGTCGGCGCGCCGAATCGGGCGGTACGTGACGTGAACCGTCGTCTCGGTGATGCCGTACATGTTGACGAGCTTCGGCACCTCATCGCCGTGCCGGTCGAGCCACGGAGTGAGCGACGAGAGCTCGAGCGCCTCGCCGCCGAACACGACGCAGCGAAGGGAGAGCGACGGTCGCGGGTCGAGCGACTCTTCGGCCCGGATGAGCTGGCGAAACGCCGACGGTGTCTGGCTGAGAACCGTCACACCCCGCTCGGCGAGGAGCGCGTAGAACTCCCGCGGCGATCGACTGATCGCGTACGGAACGACGACCACGCGGCCGCCGTAGAGGAGCGCGCCCCACATCTCCCACACCGAAAAATCGAACGCGTAAGAGTGAAAGAGCGTCCACACGTCGGTCGAGTCGAAAGCGAACTGGTCTTCCGTCGAGAGAAAGAGACGCCGAACGTTGCGGTGCGAAATCGCCGCTCCCTTCGGCTGACCGGTGGATCCCGAAGTGTAGTTCACATACGCGGGATCGTCCGGGTCACCGGCCGGCGCAGGACGTTCACGCGACGCCGATGCGATCGCCGAGCGCTCGTCGTCGAGGCAAAACACCGACACACCGCTGGGAACCTCGTTCGCGCAGACTCGCTCGGTCACGACGAGCGAAGCGCCGGCGTCTTCGACCATGAAGCGAGCGCGCTCCGGCGGATACGCCCGATCGATGGGAAGATACGCGGCGCCGGCTTTGAGGACGCCGAGGATCGTCGTCACGACGCGCGGGGTCCGGTCGAGCAGAATCCCGACGAGCTCCCCGCGGCCGACGCCGCGCTCGCGGAGTGCGCGAGCGAGACGGTTCGATTCCTCGTCGAGCTCACGGTAGGTCAGCTCGCGCGCTCCGTCGCTCGCGACGAGCGCCACCGCGTCGGGTGAGCGATCGACCTGCGCTTCGAACGCTTCGTGGAGACGGTCCGTCACCGCGAACGATGCGCGTGGCGCTATTCTCGAGAGCTTCTCCTCGTCAGTCCCGCGCCCGGCGAGTCGAACGCGAGAGAGAGGACGCTCCGCATCGCCCGCCATTTCGCCGGCGAACGTCGCGAACGTCTCGACCCAGGATTCGGCGCTTTCCGCAGTAAGGAGCTCGGCATCGAAATCGAACCGGACCGTCAGCGCGTTTCGACTCCCGGACACGGCGACGAACACATCCGCGCGGGCCGCGTGAACCATCAATTCACCCGCGTCGATTCCGGCGCCGAGATCACCCTCGGGAGCGACGGCGACGCGGGCGATCTCCGCGACCGCCTCGTTCCGCGAGAGCGGACACGGTTCCTCCGCGCCTGACGCGCGTAGGGCCTCGTCGACGCGCGCGATGAAATCGCGGACGCTGGGATCGTCACTCGCGTCGATGGAGAAAAGGCGCGCACCGCCCTCGCTCGCCGTCGCGATCGCGGCCGTCCGCTGATCCGCGAGCCGCTGAAAGAAAGCGTGCGCGAGCGCCGTCACGCCGGCTACTGGCCCAGCGTCGCACGCGTCGAACAGAGCGAAGATCGTCGCCGCAACTTCGCCCGGAATTGAACGCGCGACCTCCTCGCGACGAAAACCGGGCACGGGGGGGCGAGGAAAATCGAGCGGCAAACGAAACGCGTGCAGCCCGGCGACTTTCTCGTCGCTCCACGTTCGCGTTCGCATCGACTCCGCCATCACTCGGGCCCCGCCGGGACCACGAGCCAATCTCCGATCGCAAGAGCGTCGAGTCCCGCCATGAGGAACGTGTCGATCGCTTCCGTCGGCGTGCAGACGATCGGCTGACCGCGCACATTGAACGAGGTGTTGAGCACCATCGGGATTCCGACCGAGGTCTTCCCGACGCACGCGAGCAGCTCCGCGAAGCGAGGGCTGTGCTCGGCGAATACGGTCTGTGCGCGTGCGGATCCGTCGACGTGCGTGATCGCCGGCAGCTTGTCGCGGAAGTCGGAGCGGACGCGGGTCACGAGGAGCATGTGCTCGTACGTCGACTCGTCGCCGGGGTCGATCTCGAAGTACGTCCCCGCGGCCTCCGCCGCGACCGCGGGCGCGAAGGGACGGAAGCCCTCCCGTTTCTTGACGAGCGCGTTGATCTTATCGCGCATCTCGGGATGCGTCGGATCCGCGAGAATGCTTCGACTTCCCAGCGCGCGCGGACCGAATTCCATGCGGCCCTGAAACCAAGCGACGACCTCCCCGTGCGCCAGACGATCGGCGACGGCGGCGGCGAGCTCCGAGAACGAATCGAAGCGGGTCGCGGCACAATCGGTCCGATCCTCGAGCGCTCGCTCGATCTCAGCGTCGTCGAACTCGGGCCCCCAGAGCGGCACGCTCATGCGCGCGCGCGGACCGCGCTGCGGCTCCTTGCGCCGCGACACGTAGAGCGCGGCACCGAGCGCCGGTCCGTCGTCGCCGGACGCCGGCTGGACGAACAGCTCTTCGAAGAGACGGCTCCGACGAACGGCCCCGTTGCACGAGCAGTTGAGCGCGCACCCGCCTGCGAGACAGAGGTTCTTCGCGCCGGTCTCCGCGCGAAGCGTGCGGAGGAGATGGAGCTGCGCGGTCTGAAACGCACCCTGAAGTGCCGCTGCGAGATCTTTGTGATCCTGCGTGATCTCCGACTCGGGGTCGCGCGGCGGGCCGAATCGATCGGCGAGGGCGCGGAGAACACCGCGGTGCGTCTCTTTTTCTTCTGCGGTCTTGTTCTCGGCGAGGATCGGAATCGAGTACGTCCCGTCCGGCTTGAGCGAAATCAGCTCGAGCACGCGATCAGTATAGCGCCGCGGGTCCCCGTAGGGTGCGAGTCCCATCACCTTGTACTCGTCGAGTCCCATGAAGAACCCGAGGTGGAGGGTCACGACGCCGTAGAGAACGCCCAGCGAGTGAAGCGCGGGAATCTGGCGAATCACTTCGAGGTCATCGCCCGATCCGGCGAACGCCGTCATGCTGTGGACTTCCCCCATACCGTCGGAAACGATCACGAGCGCGTCGTCGAATCCGCTCAGGTAGAAGCTGCTCGCGGCGTGTGCCAGATGGTGCGAAACAGGGACGAGCTTTTCTTCGAGCCCCGTGCCGGGAAATGCCTCGGCGATCAGCCGGCGCTGGACGTCCGCGGAGAGGACCTCGTCGTACTGCCGGCGCGTCAAATCCGTCCGGCCGAAGTACTCCTCGTACGGTTCGTAGTCGAATCCGTGCGCGACGGCATCGACGTCGGCGGCGGTGATCCCGCCGCGATCGAGGCAGTAGCGGAGCGCGCCGACGGGAAATGCGCTCGTCGCCTTTTCGCGGGAGAATCGCTCCTCACCCGAAGCGGCGACGACCTCGCCGCTCGAGACGAGAGCGGCGGCGGAGTCGAATCCCTGCGCGATGCGATACTCGCGCGGCGTCAAGCCGGGAAACTCCTCCCGCTTAAAGCGGAGGTTCTGGTCGTGGCCGCTGATACCGATAATGTTCAAGTTTGTATCCCTAGATGTCGCCGGAACTCGGACGCGGCGAGCTCGCCGGCGCGCGGAGTGCGCACGTCGTCATTCGGGCGGAGGTCGCGTCGCGACGAAACAGGATGCCCCTCGTCCGTGAAGGACTCGACGCGCCGAGCTCCGGCGGGGGTCGCTGAGCCACGAACGATTGTCGATGGCTTCTCGGAGCACTCCCCGGAGCGTGCGCGTACGGATTCAGTTCCCTGCGCCGCGGCCATCTCTTCTATCGGTCTTCCCTCGACAAGAGAAGAGATTACCGTCGCGCGAGAGCGGCCCCCGGCCTTCAGGGTCAGGACTCCTTCAGCACCCCGAGGTCACGGTCCGGGAATCCTCGCTCCGCGGGACGATTGCGCGTTGAGGCCGCGTGGTCTCCTCGGTTACGGTAAGTTCGAATCCACCGGGCGCCTCGCACCGTCTGCGGTGAGGGCACGTCGTAAAGACCGTCAACGAAGTGGCGAGGGGAATCCGCCGTCATGCTGACCATTTCGAGCTCCCAGACGAGCCCAGCCGGCTCTTCCTTCTGCGACGGATTGTCGCGGCGATCGTTCATCAAGATCGGTGGCCTCGCCCTCGGTGGACTCTCGCTCCCCGATCTCCTCCGCGCGGAATCGCGATCGGGAATCCGCTCGTCCGAGAAGTCGGTCATCATGATCTACCTTCCGGGTGGACCGCCCCACCAGGACATGTTCGAGATCAAGACCGAGGCGCCGTCGGAGTTTCGCGGCGAGTTTCGTCCGATCGACACGAACGTCCCCGGCATTCGGATCTCCGAGGGGTTTCCCCGACTCGCCGCGATGATGGATCGCCTCGTCGTCATTCGCTCGCTTGTCGGATCGGAAGGACGACACGACTCCTTCCAGTGTCTCACCGGACGCCGCACCCCGCGGCAGCCGCTCGGCGGATGGCCGGAGTTCGGCTCGGTGATCTCGAAGCGATTGGGTTCGTCTGATCCGACGGTGCCGCCCTACATCAATTTGTCGCCGGTCATGCGACACCGCCCCTACAACGCGAAGGGCCCCGGCTTTCTCGGTCAAGGCCACGCGGCGTTTCGTCCCGAAGCCGACTCGCGTGCCGACATGGTGCTGAACGGGGTCGATCTCGAGCGCCTCGGTGATCGCCGGCGGCTCCTCGGGAGCTTCGATCGGTTTCGGCGCTGCATGGACGACAGCACGGCGCGGGGCGTCGACTCGTTTCAGCGTCAGGCGCTCGACGTCCTCACGTCGAGCCGTCTCGTCGATGCGCTCGATCTCGAGCGTGAGGACCCGCGCGTCCGCGAGCGCTACGGGAAGGGAACGCCGAAGGAGCAGGGAGACGCCGCGCCGCGACTCATGGAGCACTTCCTGCTCGCGCGGCGCCTCGTCGAAGCCGGCGCGCGCTTCGTCACGTGCAGCTTCAGCTTCTGGGACTGGCACGGGAGCAACTTCCGCCACGCCCGCCAGAACTTTCCCGATCTCGATCAAGGGGTGTCGGCGCTCGTCGAGGATCTCCACCAGCGCGGTCTCGACAAGGACGTCACGGTCGTCGTCTGGGGCGAGTTCGGCCGTACGCCTCGAATCAACAAGAACGCCGGGCGGGATCACTGGCCGAACGTCGCGTGCGCGCTCCTTGCGGGAGGAGGGATGCGCACCGGTCAGGCAATCGGTTCGACCGACCGCCTCGGCGGCGAGGCGAAGGATCGCCCGGTTCATTTCAGCGACGTCTTCGCGACCCTCTATCACAACATGGGGATCGATGTCGCGACGGCGACCGTCGACGACTACACGGGCCGGCCCCGCTACCTCGTCGAAGCCGGGGCGAACGGCGGCCCCGCTCGCCCCCTTTCCGAGCTCGTTTGAACTCGTTCAAGTATCGGTGACGTCGCCCGATTCGCGGCCGACGGCCGGCCCGATCTCGAGCTCCTCTGAGTTATCGGATCCGGACTCGACCGGCTCCGATCATTCGGTGCGAGAGGCCGATCCCGGCCGTTCGCGCGCCATCGCGCGCGGAAACGCCGCCATCGGGTCCGCCTGCGACCGTCCAGCTCGACGTGGGGCGAGCCTCGAGAGGCAATCGAGCTTCATGGAATATTAACCAACCCTCCATGGTCGGTTTACCCGGTGGTCATAGAAGTTTCTTCCGTTCGGAGCCTTCTCCCCGGCGATGCGTATCGCCGAACCGGCTGACACCTTCCCGAAGCACTCGGAGGATTGCATGGGCCGCTTCGTCCTTGCCTTCACGGTTTGTGGTTTGATTCTCTCGTCCGTCGGTTGTTCCCCGTCGGATTCGGATGGCGACTCGAAGGAGCCGGACGCGGCCAAGGTGGTGATCCAAAACACCGGATCCGACACCATGGTGAATCTCGCTCAGACGTGGGCGGAGGAATACAAGACAGTCAAGCCGGACATCTCGATCGAGGTTGCAGGCGGCGGCTCGGGTGTCGGCATCAGCAACCTCCGTCAGGGCACGGTCGACATCGCGAACGCGAGCCGGAAGCTCAAGGACACCGAAGCCGTCCAGGTGAAGCAGAACACCGGGAAGGAAGCCAAGGAGTTCGTCGTCGCCCACGACGGCATCGGCATCTACGTCCACAAGGACAACCCGATCGAATCGATCACGCTCGAGCAGCTCGGCCAGATCTACGGCAAGAACGCTACGATCACGAAGTGGTCGCAGCTCGGGGTCAATCACGCGGACCTTTGCGGGAGCGACGAGATCGTCTGCTTCAGCCGTCAATCGAACTCCGGTACGTACCAGTTCTTCCGCGATGCCGTTCTCAAGAAGGGCGATTTCCGTCTCGGAACGCGGGATCTGCACGGCTCGAAGGACGTCGTCGACGCCATCGGCAATACCGCGTGTGGGATCGGTTACAGCGGAATGGGCTACAAGACCGACGCGGTCAAGTTCGTGAAGGTTTCAAAGGTGGCGGATGGCACGCCCTTCGAGCCCACGATCGAGAACGTCTTGAGCGGCGACTACCCGATCGCGCGTCCGCTACAGATGTACACGCTCGGCGACCCGACCGGCGCGATCAAGGAGTACATCGATTGGATCTACTCGACGGCCGGTCAGACCATCGTGAAGGACAACGGCTACGTCCCGCTCGCGGCGAACTGAACCGCCGCCTCTCGTTCGCATAAGCGTTTCTCCGCGCGCGTCGGCGGCGCAGCCAATCTTCCGCTCGCCGCCGACGCCCGCGGCCCTCTCCTCCTCTCTCGCTTCACCGCGGGGATCTTATGGAATTCTTGCAGCGCCTCTGGGCCGCTCGAGAGAAGTTCATCATCGGACTCATTTACCTCTGCGGGATGAGCTCGATCATCTTCGTCTTCGGCATTTTCTTTTTCGTCTTTCGCGAAGGTGCTCCCTTCCTCTTCGGCCGCTTCGACTTCGCGGAGTTTCTCTTCAGTTCCGAATGGTACCCGACCTCCGAGACAGAGAAGACCTACGGAGCTTCGGCGCTCATCATCGGAACGGCGAGCGTCACGATCTCGGCGATGATCATCGCGGTTCCGTTCAGTCTCGGCACTGCCGTGCTGATCTCCGAGTTCTGCTCGGGAAAGACGAAGGAAACGCTCAAGATCGTCGTCGAGCTTCTCGCGGCCGTACCATCGGTCGTGTGGGGCTTCATCGGCCTCATGGTGTTCAACGAGCTCATTCAGTGGGTCTTCAACGCGCCGATCGGACTCAACGTTCTGAACGGCGGGCTCGTCGTCGCGTTCATGAGCGTTCCCATCATCGTCTCGATCGCCGAGGACGCGCTCAAAGCGGTTCCCGACTCGTATCGAGAAGCCGCGATCGCCCTGGGCGCAACTCGCTGGCAAATGATTCGCCGCGTCCTCTTTCCGGCGGCGAAAAACGGCATCCTCGCGGCCGTCCTCCTCGGAGTCGGGCGTGCCGTCGGTGAGACGATGGCCGTTCTCATGGCGACGGGTCACGCCGTCCACATCCCGTTCGACGGCGAGTTTCCATTTTTCCACATGCTCGACTCGGTGCGAACGATGACGGCGACCATCGCGGCCGAGCTGGGCGAGGCGCCGCGTCTCCTTCCCGACCCGACGACCGGCGAGTATCCCGAAGACGCGTGGCACTATCAGGTGCTCTTCGTCCTCGGACTCTTCCTCTTCGCGATCACGTTCACGATCAACCTCGTCGCGGACATCATCGTGAAGGGCATCCGCAAGAAGGGGGCGAACTGATGTCTTCCGAGACCGGCTACAACCCGTTCGCCGAAACCGACCAAGCGAGGAGGAATCTCCGGCGAGAGAAACACGTCCGGGTGGCGTTCATGATCATGGCCGCCTCCATGATCGTGCCGCTCATCCTCGTCCTCATCTACGTCGTCTATCACGCCTGGCCGCATCTCACCTGGGAGTTCATCTCAGAGAATCCACGGCGCGGAATGAAGGAAGGCGGAATCTGGGCGGCGATCCTCGGCACGATTTACCTCGTGTTCTTCTCGCTGATCTTCACCGCGCCGGTCGGCATCTTGGCGGGGATCTACCTGAACGAGTTCGCTCGCGACAACTGGTTCACTCGCGTGGTCAATCTCGCGGTCGTGAATCTCGCTGGCGTGCCGAGCATCGTCTATGCGCTGTTCGGCGTCGGGGCGTTCGTCGTCTTCTTCGGCCTCGGGAAGTCCATTCTCGCGGCGTCGCTCACTCTCGGCGTCATGACTCTTCCTGTCATCATCACCGCGACGAAGGAGGCGCTCCGCGCCGTGCCGATGTCGTTTCGGGAAGCCTGCTGGAATATGGGCGCGAGCCGCTGGCAGACGATTCGCACGATCGTCCTCCCGAACTCGATGAGCGGAATCCTGACCGGCGTCATTCTCGAAGTTTGCCGTGCCGCCGGTGAGACGGCGCCGATCATGTTCACGGGAGCGATCTTTTACAAAGCGATCGAGGACGGGGGGCTCTTCGCCTACGGTCCGTTCGATCAGTGCATGGCGGTCTCCTACCACCTGCACACGATCTCGACTCAGGTGCCCGGCGTCCCCGAGTCGATCCCCTACGCGACGGCCGTGGTGCTCATCGGCATCGTCCTCGCGATCAACAGCGTCGCCGTCGCACTCCGAGTTCGATTGAGGTCGAAGAAAAAATGGTAGCACCGATGCCAGCGACCGACACCGACACCAAAGTTCGCGTTCAAAACCTCTCCGTCGACTACGGTGGCCTCCGCGCCCTCGACGGAATCTCGCTCGATGTCCGCAAATCCGAGATCCTCGCGATCATCGGTCCGGCAAACTCGGGAAAAACCACCTTTCTCAAGTGCATCAACCGGACCATCGAGTTCGCGATCGGCGCCAAGGTCGGTGGGTCGGTCGAGATCGACGGCGTCAACGTCGATTCGATGAAGGACGTCTTCGGGCTCCGGAGGAAGATCGGCATGGTCTTCCCGCTCCCCGTGGGTCTCCCGCTTTCGATCTACGACAACGTCGCCTACGCGCCGCGACTCGGCGGCATTCGGAAGCGCGCCGATCTCGACGAGCGCGTCGAGCGCTGTCTCCGTCAGGCCGCCCTTTGGGACGAGGTCAAGGATCGCCTCAATTCCCTCGGGACGAAACTCTCGGGTGGACAGCAGCAGCGCCTCACGATCGCGCGCGCCCTCTCCCACGATCCCGAGATCCTCTGTCTCGACGAGTTTTCGATCGCCGTCGACCCGGTGACGACGATGCGCATCGAAGACGTGCTCGTCGAGTTGAAGAAGGACATCTCGGTCATTCTCGTCACGAATCTCGTGCAGCAAGCTCGCCGGCTTGGCGATCGGACGGCGTTTTTCAACAAGAGCAAGCTCGTCGAGGTGGACACGAACGAGGTGATCTTCTCCGACAAGCCGGCCCAGCGCCTCACGTGGGAATACGTCAACGGCCACTTCGGGTAGCGAGAACGATGAACCCATCGACCCCTCAGATCGAGACCGACCGCGTCGCCGACCTCGGCCTCGAGGCGCGCGAGCTTTGCCTCTGGTACGGCGATTTTCAGGCGCTCTTCGACGTCACGGTCGGTATCAAGAACGGGATCATTACATCCCTGATCGGGCCGTCCGGATGCGGGAAGACGACGTTTCTCCGCTGCTTCAATCGAATCAACGAACGCTATCAAGTTCGGACGACGGGAGAGATTCGCGTTCTCGATAAGAACATCTACGACGACGACGTGAGCCTGTTCGAGCTCCGGAAGCAGGTCGGCATGGTGTTCCAGCGCCCGAACCCGCTCCCGATCTCGATCTACGAGAACGTCGTCTTCGGGCTCAAGACCCACTCACCGAGAGGATCGCTCCGCCGGCGCGACCTCGACGAGGCGGTCGAGAAGGCGCTCCGGGAAGTCTTCCTGTGGGACGCCGTGAAGGACCAGCTCCACAACCCGGGCATCGACCTCCAGCTCGAGCAGCAGCAGAAGCTCTGCATCGCGCGTCTCCTTCCGCTCAAGCCCAAGGTCATCCTCATGGATGAGCCCTGCTCGGCGCTCGATGCGGAGGGAACGGAGGCCATCGAAGAGCTGATGGCCCAGCTCCGCGGGCAGTACACGATGGTGATCGTGACCCACAATATGGCCCAGGCGCGGCGCGCGAGCGACGAGTGCATCTTCATGCTTCACGGTAAGATGGTGGAGCACGGCCCCACGCAGGATCTCTTCGTGCGCCCGAGAGAGAAAGACACGGAAAACTACGTCGAGGGCCGATACGGTTAAGAGGCCGTTTCCAATCCGCTCCATCGGCCGGAGGCCGAGCGTGCCGGAGCCTCGCGGGGAGCGAGGACGAAGCGAAGAGATAGAGAACACCGAGTGGGACGCCGGGCCCTCGACCTGGACGCCGCCCGACCGAAAGGGGACCCCATGCCGAAGAAATTTGACGCTGAGCTCACCGCCCTCAAGAACGAACTGGTCGACATGGCCGAAGTGGCGCAGACCATGGTCCAGACGGCCGTGCGCGCGCTCGTCGACCGAAAGAGTGAAGACCTGGCGAATCTCGAGGACCTCGAGAAGCGCGTCGACGATTATCAGATCAAGATCGACAACGACGTCATTCGGCTCATGGCGGTGTACACGCCCGTCGCACTCGACATGCGCTTCGTCCTCATGACCGCGCGCATCAACACCGAGCTCGAGCGGATCGGCGACCAAGCGATGAACATGCGCGAGTACGTCGAAAACCTCCTCGGCGAGCCGGAGCTCAAGAAGCTCGTCGACTTGCCGCGGATGGCCGACATCGCCTCGGGCATGGTGAAGGACAGCGTCCAAGCGTACAAGGACGGCGCGACGGATCGCGCGCTCGAGGTCGTGAACCGAGATGACGAGGTCGACGCCCTCTACGACCAGATCTTTCGCGAGCTCCTCACGTACATGCTCAGCGATCCGGCCAATATCAAACGCGCGCTCGGCCTCGTCCTGATGGCGCGCTCGATCGAGCGCATCGCGGACCACGCGACGAACATCGCGGAAGAGGTCGTCTATCTGGTGAAGGGCGAGGACATCCGTCACCAAGAGGACGACGCAGTCGTCACGGAATAGAGTCGGCGGGAGATTCGCTCGCGGGATGAGTCGCGGGTAGAGGGGCGCGTTCTGGTCGTTGCCGGTTCCTTCCCCAGCGTCGACTGCCCGCAGGCCAGCAGGCCCGCCGGTTGACGTCGGCGCGGCGTTTTGGACTCGTGGGATCGGGGGAGAGAAGAGAAGTTTGTCGGGAACGGGAGCGGGAACGGGTATGGGGCGTGTCGCTTGAGGCGTAGTCGTAGCCGGGGGCGCCGCGAAGCAATGGACGAGTTTCTCGATCGCACTCCCATCATCGACGTCCACGAGCACCACATCCCCGAGGTGTTCGCGAGCCGAGAGGTCGGACTCCTCGATCTGTTCGAGCAGAGCTACGCCGGCTGGACTCAGGCCCGGCCCTACCCTCTTCCGTCGGAGAGTCGCGACTCGGATCCGATGCTGAGCGCCTCGTCGGATACGACCTGGGACGGTCTCGTCCCGTATCTCGAGGGGAGCGGAACGAACGCGTTCGTCCGGAACCTCGTCGGGGCGATCGACGATCTCTACGCGCTCGACGGCGCCGGCATCACCCGCGGGAACTGGAAAGAGATCGACGCCGAGGTACGCCGTCGCCACCGCGACCCGTCGTGGACGGGCGCGGTCCTCGATCGCGCCGGCGTCCGGCTCGCGATCACCGACCCCTACACCGATCCCCTCCTCGACGCGCACGCGGCGCTCGGTGAGCGCTACCGCTCGGTCCTCAGGATCAACGCGCTCGCGTTCGGCTGGCACCCCGATCGCCGCGACCACAACGGCAACTGCGCGCACGAGATCGCGGAGCGCGCCGGAGTGCGCCTCGAGCGTTTCGAGGATTACGAAGCTCTCCTCGAACGAGTCGTCGAGACGATGCACACCCGCCACCAGGTCGGTCTCAAGAACGCCCTCGCCTACGATCGATCCCTCGATTTCGACGATCCCGACGAGCCGCTCGCCCGAAAGGCGTGGCTGAATCCGCGCGCGAATCCCGCCGAACAGAAAGCCTTCGGCGACTTCGTCGTCGATCGCTTGTGCCGTCTCGCCGGGGAGCGCGACATCCCCGTCCAGATGCACTTAGGGACCGCGATCATTCGAGGCTCCCATCCGCTTCGCGTCGCGCCGCTCATCGAGCGACATCCGCAAACGCGGTTTCTCCTCATGCACCTCGCGTACCCGTGGAGTGCCGACCTCCTCGGCCTCGCGTTCGTGTATCGAAACATCTGGCTCGATCTCACTTGGAGCTTCCTCCTCAGTCCAGCGCACTTCCGCCGCGCTCTCCACGAGGCGATCGACGTTCTCCCCGACGAAAGTCGCCTGATGCTCGGAGGCGACAATTGGCACGCCGAGGAGACCTACGGGTCGATGCGCTGGGCGCGCGCTCTCATCGGTCGAGTGCTCGGAGAGAGAATCGACGCGGGCGACTTCGGCCGGGAAGAAGCCGAACGGCTCGCCCGGCGCATTCTGCACGAGAACGCGGCGGCGTTCTTTTCGCTCGATAACGCGAGCTGACGCGCGTCGTCTCGAACGCAGCCGGGAGCGTTTCTCGAACGACCCGGTCGCCTTTGGTATCCTCGATGATGTCGACGCGGAGTCCGCAACGGGTCTCCTCCGCGTCCCGGAGCGCGCCCCATCATGGTCTCCACCCCCAGCCCGCAGAATGCCGGTCTCCTTTTTTCGGGCCGGTATACGCTGGTGAAGAAGCTCGGCGCCGGCAGCCTCGGTACGGTGTATCTCGCCGAGGATCTCTCGGCGAAACGCCGGGTCGCGCTCAAGGTTCTTCGCTCCGATCGCCTCGAGAGCGCCGGGCTCGAACGGCTGAAGAGCGAATTCCAGGCGATCGCTTCGCTCCGCCACCCGCAGATCGCGGCGGCGTACGACTTCGGGTACACCGAGCCCGTATCAGGATCGACCCGCATTCCGTACTACACCCGCGAGTACGTCCCCGGAACGCCGCTTCCGCCGGGCCCTCCGCGCTCCGTCGATCTCGCGGAGTTCCTCCGGCCCATCGATGAGCTTCTCGACGCGCTCGCGTATCTTCACTCGCACGACATTCTCCACCTCGACATCCATTCGGGGAATCTGATCGTTCCGGTGAAACCGGACCGCGGTGCCGTGCTGATCGACGTCGGCCTCGTCGGCCCCGCGTCCGCGCCATTTTCCTCGGCGCTCTTCAACTCGCACATCGGAGTTCCGCCGGAGCTGCTCGCCGGCGCGCCGCTCTCCGCCCGTTCCGACATCTATTCGGTGGGACGCCTCCTCGTTTACCGTCTGACGGGCGAATCGCTCGGCGGCGAACGACTGCCGCGGGAGATCCCCGGCTGCACCGATCGTCAGACGCGGGAGCTCGAGCGAATCATCGCCAAGGCGATGCAGCGCGACCCCATGCAGCGCTTCGGCTCGGCCGAGGAGCTCCGCGACGCGCTTCGCCGGGCGGTCGGCTCGGAGTCGGCGGCCGGCCCCGCGAGCGCGAACGCCGACTCCGTCGAGCCGAGCGAGACGCTCTTTGGGCGCGAGGTCGAGCTCGGCCTGATCGACTCCGCGCTGCGAAAGGCCCGCGCGGGCTCGCCACGGGCGCTCTGGCTAATCGGCGGCCACGGGATCGGGAAGAGCCGCCTCCTCACCGAGGCGCGCTGGCGGTCACAGCTTCAGGGTTTCGAAGTCGTCACGGTGCGGTTTCGTTCCCACCAGGGTGCTCCGGGCACGCTCGCGGACGCGGCGCGGGGCGTCGCCGAGGACGCCGCCTGGCTCTCGCCGCTGTCGACGGAGCACGGAGGCTCGACACCCGAGCGCGCCCGAAAAGCGGCGCAGGCCCTGGTCCGATCGAACGGTGCACCGGTCGTCTTCGTTCTCGACGACCTCGATCACGCCGACCGCGAGAGCCATCTCCTGGCGGCCGCGATTCTGGCCGAGACCGAAAACGGGAGTGGCTCGCGAGGCGTCGCGATCTTCGTCTCGAGCCGGCAGCACCCCAAGGCGCCGCAGCTCGCATCGATCTCGACGGGGGCGGCGCGCGCGCTGAGGCCACTCGGAAAGCGCGTCTCCCGGGAGCTGTTCGCTCGGTGTCTCCGCCCCCTCGATCCTCCCGCCGCTCTCGTCGCTCGCGGAGTCGACGAGTGTGAGGGAAACCCGCTCCGCCTCCGCCAGCTCGCGCGCGCGCTACGCGCGGAGTACGGAAACTCCGGCGCGATCCCATCGGACGCCGTCCTCCCCCGCTTCCGCTTGCGCGCAGCATCGGCGAGCGATGATCCGGTCGAGCTCGTGAGCGCTCCCGACGAGCTCGCGGCGCTCCGCGTCCTCGCGGTCCTCGGTCGCCCGGCGCGCGCCGACGAACTCGCCGCGGCGTGCGAGCTTTCGGTCGCGAGGATGCGCGCAGTCGTGCGCACGCTCGAGCGCGCAGAGCTGATTTCGTCTTCCGTGCGCGGCCGCCGCCGGATGTTCTCGCTCGACGACCCGCAGTGGAACGCGACCCTCGGAGGGACGACGGCGGAGAGCGAAGCCCGCACGATTCACGCGCGCGTTGCGCGGCACCTCGGCGACCTCAAGCAGCCGCGTCTCCACGATCGCGAATCGAGAGTGCGCTCGCTTCTCTCGGCGGGTGAGCTCCGCGCGGGACGAGCGGAGGCAGACGTCGTCGCACGAACCCTCGCCGAGCGCGGTCACCTCGACGCGGCCGCGCAGCTCCTCGAGCGGGTGCTCCAGCATTCGACGACGCCGACGACGCGACTCGAGCTCGCCGAGGCGATCAGCGAGATGAGAGCGCTCGCGGGAGATCATGTCGAAGGACTCGCCGTCCTCGAGCCCGCGTACCGCGCCGTCGACGACCAGCTCGCCGGCCGCGACCGCGTGCGCGTCGAACGTCGCCTCGGAGTTCACTACCACCGCGCCGGTCAGCCGGCTCAGGCGGTTGAGGTGTTTCAGAGAGCCCTCGCCGCGGCCGATGCGCAGCGCGATCGCGAAGAGCTCCTCTTCGTCCAGTCCGAGCTCGCCGAGCTGCACACCTTCCGCGGCGAATACGATGCCGCGGAGCGCGCGTGCGAGGAAGGGCTGCGCCTCCTCGCGGCCGCCCCGACGGGCTCCGGATCACCGAGCCCGCTCATGGAAGTGACGCTTCGCGCGAGCCTCGGACACCTCGAGCTCCGGCGGATGCGCTTCGATCGCGCGCGCGACGAATTCGTCGCTGCGCTCCGACTCGCCCAGAGTGGCAGCACGACGACGCAGCGCGCCCTAATCCTCAACAACCTCGGCGTTCTCTACAATCAGCGAAGCGAGTTCGCCGCGGCGGAGAGGAGCTTCCGGGCGGCCGAGAAGCTCCAGGCGGCAGCCGGCGAGCGCGGCGACCTGATTCAGACGGCGTGCAATCTCGCGCTGATTTCGGCGAAGCTCGGCGATGCGGACGCGGCCGATGCCGACATGCGACGAGCGCGGCAGCTCGTCCGAGAGAAGCCCGGCGAGCGGCTCGCGTTCACCGCGGCGATCTCGGGTGCGTTCAAGGATCACCTCTTCGGCGCGTTCGAGTCCGCTCTCGACGCTCTCCGCGACGCCATCCCGCTCGGCAAGAAGCTCGGCGATCGCTACCTGGTTCAGTTCGCGACGGTCTACCTCGCCGAGGCGCAGATCGGTTGCGCGCGGTACGCGGATGCGCGCCGGACGCTCGCACGGGCGGCGCGCGAAGCGAAGACGAACGCACCACCGATCGTCGCGCGCATGGTGGCGACTCGGCTCCTCGTTCTCGATTCGCTTCTCGGTCGTCCGCGCGCCGCCCGGCGCGCGCGGAGCGATCTCGACGCCTTTCCGCGAACCGATCTCGAGCTTCCCGAGGCGTGGAACGATCTCTTCCTCGCATTCGCCGACGCGCCGCGGTCGGAGGCGACGCGCATCGAGCCCGAGCGCGCGCTCCGGACGTTCGCCCGTCTCGGCGTCAAGGCGGGAGAGCGATTCGTACGCGTCGCGTTCCTCTACGCGGCGATGCGGGAAAATCGGGCGACCCGCGTTCGCTCGATCCTTCTTTCGATCGAGCGCGACGAGCCGTCGAGCCATCACCTCCTCGCGGTCCTCGAGCCGCTCGCGCGCGGAGAAGCCTGTCTCTTCCTCGGTGAATTCGAGCGGTCGGACGCGGCGCTCGACGAAGCGGCGGCGGCCATCGTCGGCGAGCCGTTCCTCGAGCTCGACTGGCGCATCGAGTATCTGAGGGCGCGGGTGGCCGACCGGCGCGGCGACCGCGAGGCGGCGCGGCATCGACTGCACCGCGGGTTGCAGGCGCAGGACCTCATCGTGCGCGCTCTACCGACCGAATGGCGCCGGAGTTTTCTCGCGCACCCGCGATTCGCCGGACTGAACGAGCTCCGCGAGCGCCTAGAGACAACGCAGGAGCCCGTTCACGCGCCGGGAAAACCGGGCGAAGTGTTCCCGGGATTCATCGGCACCGCGGCTCCGATCGTCGAGCTCTTCGCGACGCTCCGCCGCCTGCAGAGCATCGACTCACCGATCCTGATCCGCGGGGAGACGGGGACGGGAAAGGAGATGATCGCGAGGATCATCCACGAGACGAGCGGCCGCCGCGGCGGTCCGTTCTACTCGGTCCACGCCGCTGCGCTGCCGGCCGAGCTGTTCGAAACGGAGCTCTTCGGCTACGAGCGCGGAGCGTTCACCGGCGCGGACGAATCGCGCCCGGGTCTCCTCGATCACCTCCGCGGCGGAACGCTCCTCATCGACGACGTCTCGCTTCTCGCGCCCGAGACGCAGATCAAGGTCCTCCGCGTACTCGAGTCCGGTGTCGTGCGCCCGGTGGGCGCCGTCGAGACGCACCCGATCGACGTGCGGTTCCTCGCGTCGACGCACGTCGACTCACGCGAGATGCTCGAGACGGGGTTGCGCGAGGATCTCTACTACCGACTCGGCGCCTTCGAAGTCGAGTTGCCCCCTCTCCGAGAGCGTGCAGAAGACATCGGCGCGCTCTTTCGACACTTCCTCGAGAAGCACGCGCGGAAGACGGGAGAGCACGCGCCGACGGTCTCGTCCGAAGCGATCGATCGTCTCCGTGAGTACAATTGGCCGGGGAACGTCCGCGAGCTCGAGACCGCGGCGGTCCGCGTCCTCTTCGCCGCCTCCCCCGGCGCGCACGTCACGCAAGCGGACGTCGAGCAATGGATCGACCTCGGCGATCGGCGCGCGACCGCTGCGTCGGAGGCTTGCGAGCTTCCCGAGTCGTGGCTCGAGGGAAAGGAGCTCTCGGAGCTCAGGATCGAGCTCGAACGCGCCTACATCCTGAAGGCTTTCCGCGAATCGGGCGGCGACATCGATCAGCTGATGGCCCGGCTCGGCGTAAAGCGGTCGAACCTCTACACGTGGCTCCGCCGCGTGGGGCTCGACATCCGCGCGATGCGGCGAGACTTGTAGCGCCCGGCGTCCCGCTCCGGAGCCGGCGAGCGAGATGCCGGACGCACGCGTCGATCCTATCTGAGGCAGGGCCCGAGCTCATCGGGAGTCGGGTCGAGTCCTTCCTGTGGATAGGGTGGAGCGATCGTCGCCGTCGGCGTGAACAGCGTGTTGAGGACCGACATCGCGTCCGCG
Source organism: Planctomycetota bacterium (assembly GCA_965223845.1). Classification (GTDB taxonomy): domain Bacteria; phylum Planctomycetota; class UBA8108; order UBA8108; family SXIK01; genus CBDCXR01. The sequence continues at coordinate 4,768,294 of CBDCXR010000004.1, forward strand.
ATCGTCAGCACTCCATCGTCGTCGGCGTCCGCGGCATCGGGGCACGAGGGTGGACCGCCGTCGGCAAAGAGATAATTTAGAACGAAGAGCGGATCAGCGATGTTGAGGTCGTCGTCGCCGTTCGCATCGCCGCGGAAGATGATCACCTCGCCGATGATCTGCATGACGCCGTCCTCGAGAACGGGAAGAATCGACGCGAAGCGCGCGCTCCCGCGGTGAGTGAGCTCGTTGCGAAGCTTCAGTTCGCCGATGCCCTCGCCGTCGTCGCCGTTCGTGAGATCGAGAGTCACCGTTCCCGGTTCTGCGTCCCCCGCGACGCGAAGGGGCACGCTAAAGACGTGCCAGTCGTCGCCGGGAGGAAGCTCGAAGTTCGGGCTCACGAGGCTCGGAATGAACCCGATGGCGAGGAGCCCGTCCTCGATCTCGCTGACGAGATGGAAGGGAGCGTCGAGCTCGCGATCGTAAACGCTTCCGGTGAACGCGAGATTCTCCGGACTCTCGGCGAGGTCGACTTCCGGGCCCATGCGAACGAAGAGCTGGAAGGCTTCGACCTCGATCGTATTCGAGACGAAGATCGGCACTTCGACGAGCTGCCCGGGCGCGGCGGTGACGTCACCCACTCGAATGACATCGTCCGTTTCCGAGGGCGGAACCGGGTCGTACGCGGCGCAGTGGAGACCATCGTCCGTCGGATCATCCCCGATCTCGGCGTAAGGCGGCGGTATCGCCGGACCGTCGAGGAATGCGTTCGCTACGATGAAAATCACGTCGGAAAGATCGACTGTACCGTCGTCATTCACATCGCCCGCGTCGTAGCAACGAGGCGCGAGGTCTCCGAGAAAGAGAAAGCGTCGCAGCAGCAGAGCATCCGAAATCGAGATCTTTCCGTCTTCGTTCGCGTCGCCGCGGAGGAAGGGAACGCTCCCCTCGGGCGGAACGGGAGGAGGCGGAGGAGGAGCAGGCGGAGGCCCGCAATCGCCGACGTCCGGAGCGCCGTCCGCGTCGCGCGGACACCCATCTGCGATGTCCGCCGGAACGGTGAGAGTGCCGCCGTCGGTCCGCGCCGGAATGCGCCTCGAGGTCACGTCGTCGACAAGAGCAGCGTCCGCGAGCTCGATGGCGTAGTCGCCGGCCGCCGTCCCGCCGGCGAGGCAGATGTCGAGCGTGAGCACGGGCTCGGCCGAACCACCGGGAATCGATCTCGGCTCGGAGATCGAAGCGAGAAAGCTAACGCGGAGCCCGTCGTCATTGAACGCGGCGTACTGGAATCCGCTCGCGAACGATCCGGAGAGATCCGTGATCTCGACGACATCCGCGATGACATCTCCTTCGGCGATGAGGGTCGCGGTGTAACCGGCCACCGAATCCGTGTTCGTCAGCGAAAGCGTGAGCGACGCCCCACCGCTCGCGTCCGCGGTCGCGTCGAGAAGCCCGATCTCGGCGGCCGGGTCGTCGATTGGAGTGCCTTCTCCGTAGACCGCGCAGTGAAGTCGGTCGTCCGTCGGATCGGGTCCTACGTCGGGAAACGGCGGACAGGGGGTGCCGCCGGCGACGTCGGAGATCAAGATCATGATGACGTCGCTCAAGTCGAGAGCGCCGTCGTCATTGAAGTCACCTGCGTCCTGACAGGGAATCGATCCTCCCTGGAAGAGAAACTCCAGCGTGCGCGCGCCGTCGGCAAGACCGACGACACCGTCGCCATCGACGTCGCCGCGGACGAAATCCACCGACTCGCCCGGAGGCGGCGGCGGTGGCCCGGGCGGCGGACCTGGCGGGCTTCCCGGATCGCAGGCCTCAGCGTCCGTCGTCTCTGGTGACGGGCAGCCGGCGCCGCCGGGGAGCCCGGCGGGTACGACGACCGTTCCCGCCGACGTCGCCGCGTCGATCGCGCGCGAAGAGTCGAGCTCGGTGAGCTCGGCCCCCTCGAACGCCGCCGCGTACTCCCCGGGAGCGGTGCCCTCGACGAGGCATACGTCGATCTCGAGAACGGGGCGGCTCTCCCCCGGCTCGATCGCGACGTTCTCGACGAACGAGGCGAGATACCCGAAGCGAAGAATCCCGCCGCGCACCGTGGCGATCTCGAATTTCGTCGCGTCCGGGTCGCCGAAGAGATCGCGCGTCTCGGCTTCCGCGTTCGCGATCACGTCGCCGTCGAAACGGACGACTCCGGCGTAGGCCGATACGGGAACGGAGCTCGACAGGAGAACGCGAAGCGTCAAGACCCCTTCGTCGCTGACGTCGCCGACCTCGACCTCGAGTCGCGCCGATGGATCGTCGAACTTCTCGCGCTCACCGTAGCTCTCGCAGGGGAGCTCCGGAGAGGTGGGATCTTCCCCCTCGTTCGCGAACGGCGCGCAGGGCGGTGCGGCTCCATTGTAGAAGTGGTTGAGGAGAGCGATCGGATCGGAGAGATCGATGTTGCCATCGTCGTTTACGTCACCGGTCGCCCAGCAATCGGGATCGTCGCCGCTGCGGAAGAGCCAGTTGAGCGTGTACTGCGTGTCGGAGATCGTCACCTCGCGATCACTGTTCGTGTCACCGCGGATGAAGGTTTGCGCGTCCGAGCTCGTCGCTCCGAACGCGAGGATCGCCGCCAGCCCCACGAGCACAGCCTCGGCACGTCGAACGCGCCGGCGTCGTCGATGGATCACTTCCCGTCCCTCCCGCGAACCCATGCACCTCGGAGTCTCACCTCTCGCGGGGTGAGCCCACCTCGCCCGCCCGGCGGAGGGTACAATCCCCCCACCGGCATCGAGCAAACGATGTTCCCCGAACCCGAATGCGAGCCGAGTTCTAGACGATCCGGCGGGAGCTCGTCGCAGCTCGTCCGCCGCCCCCGGCGGCGCCCGATCGACCGGCTGAACGCAATCTCTCGAAACGGGAACGACTTACGCGCGCGAGTGGCGCGAAAGATCGGGTGGCGGGACCGATCTCGGCGGTGCGAACGCCACTCGTGATTCGAGCCCGCTCAACGTCTCGAACGACGGAAACGTAAAGCCCGGCTTACTCTCCCCGCCGAGGTTTCCGATCGGGTCGGAATCGTTCTCGTGAGACGAAAGAAAGGGAAGCGCCGAGGTCGACGCTTCCCTTCTGAGAGTGTGCGGATCCGTCGCGTTCGAGATCAGCGGAGACTCGTCCGCCACTTCCGGCAGCTGCAGCTACCGGTCGACGTTGCTCGCCCCGGAACGGCACACGTCGAGCTCGTCCTCCGTCGGATCCACGCCCAGATTCGGGTAGGGAGGAGCGATGATCTGATCCGACGTGAAGAGCGTCATGAGAACCGCGGTCGCATCCGCGAGCGTCACCTCACCGTCGTCGTCGGCATCCGCTGCGTCGGGACAGGACGGGTCGGCCCCGTCGGAGAAGAGGAAGTTCAGGATGTAGAGTGGGTCCGCGATGTTGAGCTTCTGGTCGTCGTTCGCATCGCCACGGAAGATGATGATCTCGCCGACGATCTGCATGAATCCGTCTTCGAGCTGCGGGCGGATCGACGCGAAGCGCGCGTCGCCGTTGTGCGTGAGCTCGTTCCGGAGCTCGTACGGCCCGACCCCCTCGCCGTCTTCGCCGTTCGTGAGATGGAGCGTCATCGTCCCCGGCTCAGCCGTTTCCTTCACCTTGAGGGAAATGTTGAAAACGTGCCATTCGTCTCCCGCCGGCAGTTCGAAGGTCGGATCGATGAGGCTCGGGATGAATCCGACGGCGATCAGCCCTTCGTCCATCCATCGTGCCGCGTGGAACGGCGCCTCGAGCTCGCGATCGTAGAACGATCCTGCGAAGGAGAGGTGCACCAGTCCTTCGGCCGGTTCGATCTCGGGGCCGACCTCGAGGAATAACTGGAATGCCTCGACCGGGACGTCGTTCGACACGTAGATCGGAACGTCGACGACTTCGCCGGGAGCGGCGACGACATCGCCGACGCGGATGACATCTGTAGTCACCGCGGGCGGTACCGGATCGTACACGGCGCAGTGGAGCCCGTCCGCCGTCGGGTCGTCGCCAGGAACGCCGAGCGGCGCGGGGAACGCGGGTCCGCCAAAGAGGAGTGCGTTGACCAGAAAAATCGGATCCGTGATGTTGACGGTTCCGTCGTCGTTGGCGTCCCCAGAGTCGCTGCAGCCCAGAGTCCGATCTCCGAAGAAGAGAAAGCGGCGAAGAAGGAGCGCGTCGGAGAGTGTGACGATGCCGTCCTCATTTGCGTCTCCGCGAACGAAGGGCACGCTACCTCCGGGGGGAGGTGGCGGAGGAGGTGGCGGCGGCGGAGGCGGCGGCGGTCCGGATTCGTCGAGACAGCCCTCGAGATTCACTAGCTCTTTGGACTCGCAGCCCGCTCCCGGGGCGAGGTCCTCGCTGAGCGAGATCGTCCCCGCCGACGTTGCGGGCGAGATCGAACGCGCCGACTCCGCGTCGACGAGCTCGGCCGAGGCGACCGTGAGACCGTAGTCGCCGGCGCCCGTCCCCGCCGCGAGACACACGGAGAGGCTCGCGACGGGCACGTCCTCTCCAGCCGGGATCGAGAACCCTTCGTTGAACGACACGATGAAGCCGGCAGTGAGCACGCCATCGTAGACGCGGGTCATATTGAAGTCGGCACTCTCCGACGCGAGATTGGTGCTCACGACTTCCTGGTCCGCGATGACGCCCCCGTCGAACTCGACCGAGATGGAGTATCCGGCGATGGGCGCCGAGTTCGAGACGAGAACGGTCAGCGTCACGCTCCCGTCTGCGTCCACGCCGTCGACGGCCACCTCGAGACCGGCACCGGGATCCTCGAGCGGACTCCCGTTCCCGTACTCTTCGCACGGAAAGCCGGATCCGGACGGATCCTCTCCCTCAGTGGGGAACGGCTCGCACGGCGCCGGACCGCCGTTGTAGAAGTGATTGAGGAGCGCGATGGGATCGACGATGCTGATCTGGTTGTCGCTGTTCACGTCTGCGGAGGAGAGACACGAAGGCCCGTCCTTCGCCCGAAAGAGCCAGCCCAACGTGAAGTAGGTATCCGCGATCGTCACGGCGCGATCACCATTCGCGTCGCCGCGGATGAACGTCTGCGCTCGGATCGCCGGCGTGGCGAACAGCACCAATAGGAGCCCCGTCGCGGCGACGACCGTCGTTGCGACTCGTGCCGGGTTCTGCTTTGAATTCATGGCGAACACTCGTCCCCTCTCTCAAGCCTCGAAGACCGCGGGAGCACCGCGCTCCCACCGGTCCGCACGTTCTCCCCGGGTTCGGCCTCAACCCGGGCCCACACCCACTCCTCTACGCTTCCCCGATTGAGCAAAGCGTGTTCCGCGGCTCGAAAACGCGGCGAGACGATTGCACGCAACCAGCTTCGTCGTTATAGGTTACGGGCGATTCCTCGAGACGCCGGTGCCCGCGCGCCGTAAAGCAGCACTTACCGCGGTCGGGCGTGGATTCCGATCGCATCGGAATCGGCCCCGCGATTTCGACGGGCTTCCCGAGCGCCCGGTCGGCCTGGACCGAGCGCGGCGAAAGAGCAGGAGTTCATGAACACGTTCGACATCTACCTCGCCCCGAGCGAGGGGCCGGCGAATTGGTCGGCGCTTTGCGATCATCTTCGCGGCATTCCGCACCTCCACCGCTCGCCGAGCGAACCCGAGCTCCTCCGCTACTTCAATCGCGACACCACCACACACTTCAACATCGTTCTCGGTCCCGAAGTGCTGCGCGCCGCGTTCCCCTCGGAGGCGTCGATGCCGGAGCGCATCGACGCCCTCAGCGAAGCGTCGGGTGGGACCGCGAGCTCGCGCGCGGACGAGGAGGACGACGCGGAGCCCTACCCTCCGGACGACGACGAAGAGGAATTCGACGACGATGGCGAGCCGGCCGAGCTCGGCCCGGAGATTCCGGCGGTTCACCTGCAAGTGCCGCTCTTTCGTCCGACCTTCTTCATCCGAGAGGCCCTCGCGCTCGGCGAAGGCCTCGCCGAAGCGGCCGGCGCCCATCTGGTATCCGACGCCGACGACGGCGAAGGCGGGGAGGACGGGGACAACTCGCTCGGTGACGCCGCCGCAGTGGAGACGGCGTGGCGCGCCGCGAATCGCGCGCTCTTTCGCACCCTCGACGGCCGCGCCCGCGTGGAAGTCTGGAGTGAAGACCGCTGCGCGGAGTTCTACGCGTACGGCGCCAAACTGGATGAACTTCGCCGCCGGTTCGAGCCCGAGGGCCTGGAGGTCCTCCCGATTCAGCTCGCCGCGCACGGCGATGGCACCCAAACGCTGTGCGTTTGGCGGATCGATCGGCCCGCGGTCCTACCGAAAACGGATCTCGTTCTCGTCGAACGCCCGAGCGAGAAGCGCGGACTCCTCCGGCGGAGGCGCATCGAAGAGATCATCGTCTCGGGCAAAGACGTCTGGGATCGCGTCGTTCCCTTCGCGGAGAGCCAGTACGACCCCGTCCCGATGCTCCTCGTCAGAAGCGCGGCCGACTCGAACGCTCAGCTCGCGACGAGTCTCGAAGCGCTCGAGGGCGTCCCGGCTTCAAACGCGAAGAGAACTCAATTCGGCGCGGCGTCCATCGTCGACTTTTCGATCGACGACGCCAAAGGTCCCGCGGGCACGACGACCTTCGATTGAGCCGCGGCGCGACGCCGGCCCGAGAAGCTACAGCGGCGGGCCGTCTTCGTCGGTCCCGGCTTCGGGATTCTGGAAGTGGCTCTCCTGTACGGGAACCACTTCCTCGAGGATCTGCTGCAGAATCGCGCCGGGACTGCCGACCGCGTCGACTTCCGCGATCGGGGTTCCTCGGTCGGCGTAGAACTCGAGAACCGGCAAGGTCTCGCGCTCGAACACATCCCAGCGCTTGCGAATCGTTTCTTCGCGCGCGTCGTCGGCGCGATTCTCCTTGAGAGCACGACGGGTCAACCGCCGAATCATCTCTTCCTTGTCCGTGCAGATGAGGTGCACGACCTTCAGCACCTCGATCGTGTCCTTGACGAGCCCCGCTTGCTCCGTGTTCCGCGGGATGCCGTCGAGGATGAGAAGGTCCACGGTCGGCTTGTAGAGGCTGAGCACCGTCTGAGCGTGGAGATTCTGCTTCCACATGCCGACCGTCACCTCGTCGGGAACGAGCTCGCCCTTCGACGAGTGTTCGGCGAAGAGGCGACCGAGGTCGGACGAGACGTCGATCGTCCGAAATACTTCACCGCACGAGAGGTGAAAGAAGCCCGGAATCTGGCCGAGGATCTTTCCCTGCGTTCCCTTTCCCGCTCCGGGCGCACCGAAAAGAAGTACGGTGTTGTAAGCCGTAGACATATTGTTCGTTTCCGCCGCGATGAGTTTTGGATTGAGCAGTTGCATGATATTCGCTACCAGCGGGAATCGGTACTCGTTCCTCCGGCCGGAGTGCAAGCGGAGTGCCGGCGAAGGGAGCTGTCCGGACCCGAGCTACGAGCGGCGCTGAGCCGAGATGAGAAACGTGCCGCCCGCGACCATCGCGATGCCCGCGACCCACTCGTCGAACGCTAGGGTGACGCCCAGAACCGAGCTCGCGAGGAGCGCGGTGACGAACGGACCGGCGAGGTGCGCCGAGGCCGCGATCGTCGCGCCGAGGCTTCGAATCGCGGCGATGTAGAGGACGTGCGAGAGCGCGATGCCGACGAGGGAGGATGTGAGGATCCACGTCCAACCCTCGCCGTCGAGGCGGGAGGTCGCCGTCCAGTCACCGCAGGCAGCCATGAGGACGATCGCCCCGGCGGCGACGTACTGCGCGATCACGCCGAAGCCGAGAATCGGGGAGACATCGGTCATGAATCGGCGGAGCGCGACCGCGTAGAGTCCAAAAAACGCACAGCAGAACACCATGATGACGATCCCGGTGGCGGTCGTCTCGTCCGCCGCGTCCGTCCAGATCCCCTGGAGGTAAGAGAGGCCGACGAAGCCGCCGATGGTGAGGGCGAGACCGAGGCGGAATCTCCCGGAGCGGAGGAGGTACCGCTCGTCTGGGAAGAGGAGCATAGCCCCGACGAGCGCGAAGACCATCGACCCTTTGAGGAGGAATCCGATCAGCTCTGCCGGCAGATAGTACGGGCTCAGCGCCCAGAGCACCTGTCCACCGAGCGAGCACGCCGCCGGAACGAGGGCACGCTTCCAAATCCCGGGGGGAAGGGTCCCGCGCCGCCAGGAGGCGAGAACGAACGGAAGGAAGAGCAGGGCGGAGAACGGATAGCGGAGACCGTTCGCCGTCCACGCGTCGACGTGATCGACGAGCAGCTTGAGGAGTACGGGCGTGGCTCCCCACGCGACGACGTTGATGACGAGAGCGATCGTGGCGCGCGGGTGCATGGGCCCACGAGTCTACCAGCTCTCCCTCGAACGGAAAGAGAGCCCGAGACCGGTTCGCCCGGCGGCGCGAACGGACCTAGCGGCCGCTCTACGCCCCCCGCGGTTTCGGGGCGGCCGACGGGTCTTGCGGCGACTCGACTCGACGGCGCGCGACGTCCTCTCGCCACCACTCGCGCCAGCGCTTCACGTCGGTCCCGAACTCCTGCCGCGAGATCTTGAACATGACGCGCAGCCGAGCGCGAAGCTCGACGCGACGTACGTGGACGTCGGCGACGACTCCAGTACTGCTCGTTCGAATGACCGGATCCGCGACTTCGACGATCGAAAACCCCGCGCCGCCCGATACGAGCTCGTAGTCGCCGATGTAAGAGCGCTGGGTCCCGCGAAAGATGACCGCGCGGCCGAATCCCGACCAAGACATTTCGAGACTGCCGATGAGATCGGGCATCACGCGTCGACTCGGAAAGACGGAGAGCGCGTTGGCCGCGTAGGTGCGCTGGCGCGACGAGGAACTGCGCAGAAACGGTGCGAATCGCTGCGCGATCGAGTCCTTCGTCGCCGGCAAGTTCTGCAGCGCCGATAGGCTGCCGTCCCGAACGCTGCGGTAGCGATCGCGGACCGCGGCCTCGACGAGCGGCTGGACCGCGATGTTCGATTTCGACGCGCCGAGCTCGCGCGCGGCGAGGAGGCGCGCCTCCTTCTTCGTACTCTTCGCGAGGGTATGCGCGAGGCAATCGACACGATACGCCGGTGCGAGCGCCGAAAACTTTGCCTTGGCGTCTTCCGCTTTCTTGCCTCCCTTCACCCAGGTCTCGAGCTGGCGCATGGCGGTTCGCCGGCGCTTTTCCGTCTCCTTGCGGAGAGTGCGCACTTTCTCCGCAAGAGTCACCGTCTCGCCGCGAAACTCGACCATCTCCTTCCGTCGAGTGATCTTGGCGACGTCCTTCCCGCGGATGAAGACGACATCGCCTTCCTCTCGCGTGATGCGGTAGTCGCTCCCAACCTTCGTCAGGCCGAATCCGCGGACGCGGCGGCCGCTTTTCAGCTCGACCACATCCGCCGAAACGAGCGGAGCGAGCAGGAGCACGACGAGTACGGGTGCCGCTAGGCGATCGAATCTCATGGCAGGTACCTCCGGAGAGCAAACGTCACGGAAGGGAGCCGGAGATGCGATGGAACCCGCCGGTTGTCATCGTTTCGTCACACGGGGAGACGAGATCCGACATCTCGCAGCCACGACGCTCGATCGAGTCGCCGAGAGTCCGGGCGAGACCGAAAGGGCAAGGATTCGTCGACGCGCGGTCGAGCTACGAGCTCAAGACGACCGTCAAGCTCTTCTGGACGAGCTCGGCTCGGTTCGTGACGTCGAGCTTCCGATAGACGCGGCGCAGATGCGACGCGACGGTCGCGGTCTTGATGTCGAGCTCGCGCGCGATCTGGTGGTTGTGGAGGCCGACTCCGGCGAGACGAACCACCTCGCGCTCGCGGTCGGTGAGCGACTTGTGGTTGTCGCCTGCGACGCGGACGAGAAAAAACGTGGCGCCTGGGCGCTCTTCTTGCGCGAGGACCTCCGGCAGCCCCTCGAGCTCGGCGGCCACGGCAGCAGCCTCCTTCTCGGCGATCTTGACGAGCCGATGGAGGATCTCGTTCAGCCTCCGACGCGAAGCCGTCGCCTGGGGTTCCGCCCCTTCTGACTGCGGATTGACCATGTGTCTGCTCCGGAATGACCGGTTTCTACTCCCCGAATGAACGGGTTGCCCCTAACGGGTCAGCCGACCTTCCCACGTGGTGAATCTCCGTCGAGGGGGCATGGTACCTCGCTTTCGTCGGCGGATGCAATGGATGGAGCACAGAAAATGTCCCAGCGGACGACGAATTGATCACCTTCGGTGCAGCGCTGCGACGGCTCGACCTGGAATCCTCCGCCGCAGTCCAAGCGTCAACCCCCGCCTAGTAAGGAAGATAGGTCCGATCTGACTACGTCTGAACGCCTCCTTGAGTCAGGTACAAACCTTGCCCCGCGACGAGCCGGGCAAGGTTTGACCGTCTCACACCCACAGGAGGATCTTCATGCGTGGCGCATTGGCGATCGTAGCGGTTGTGCTCGCTTCTTCAGTAGCGAATGCTCAAACCGGTGATCTGGAAGAGATCATCGGGAAGCGAGGCGACGCGAACAACGACGATTCAGTGAATGTTTCCGATCTAGTTTTTCTTCTCAACTATCTGTCGGGTGGTCCGACCCCAACCTGCATGGTCCAGGCAGACGTAAACGATGATGGCAGCGTAAACATCGCGGATACCGCGTACCTGTCAAACTGGCTGTTGTCGAGCGGACCAGCTCCGCCCGCACCGGGCCCAGTCAATCCAAACTGCGACCCTGACACAACCCCAGCCTGGCTCGGGTGCTACTACTACTATTGTGAGTAGCTGGATCCGTCGCGGTTGTCGCGGTTCCGAGGTTTTCGTATGATTGCGAAAACCTCGGAATCAGCACCAGTGACAGATCCTCCTAGCGACCTCCTGCCCCGCCCCGACGATGCGCTTCCCCCCGGCTGGCTGCAGCTGTATTTAGGTGAAGCAGAGCTCAATCGAGCGTTCGAGGCTCTCGAACATCGGAATCACTTTCACACGTTTACGATGCGCGGGCGCATTCGGATGACGCAGCTCCGTTTCGAGGAAGCGTGGAATCTCTTCGACGAGGCGACGAGGCGTCTTCCCCCGAACGAAACCGTCACTGACCTCGTTCGGGCGTTTATTCTCGAGTTCTACAAGTTCGAGACCCTCCTGATCCAAAGCGAAGAGCTCGTTGAGCTCGACGAGGGCGTCGAATCGTTCATCCCGGTACTCCCGGAAGAGCTCGCGGATCGCTATCCCGAGGTGCAGCTCGCGATTTGGCTGCGACAGTCGGCCGATGGTCTCTACTGGCTCAATCGCGGCGATTCAGAACGTGCGCTTCGAGTGTTCGGATCGCTCACCCAAGTCAAGCCGGATGCGACAACCTTCACCAGCATTCACCTTGCGTGCTGCTACTTCAATCTCGGCCAGTTCGACCAAGGTCTCGCCCTGCTTGAATCAGCCGGTTTCGGTTGTCGCACCTGCAAGTGGCGACTCAACGAGCTTCACTCCGCGACGTTGATCGCCGCCCTCTACGATTGGCTCGAAGCGCGACGCGAAGCTGCGGAATGGAACGCGTACGTCGACCGACTCGAATGCCCATCGGCGACCAAAGAGACCTTTCGCGACCGCGCTCGTCTCATCCTCCTCCGCCGCGAGCAGTACTCGCGGTTTGCGGTCGTCTGACCCCGCCCTACTCGACCTCGAGCTCGACCGCGATGCGATCCGCGGCCGCCCAGCCTCGCCGCGTGAGACGCAGGGATTCGGTGTCCACCGTCGCGAGCCCGCTCGCGACGAGCCGTTCGATCGTCGAGCGATTGAGCGCCGCGATGTCGACACCGAAGCGCGCCTGAAAATCGCGGAGCTCGACGCCGCGGGAGGTCCGAAGCCCGAGAAGGAGCGCCTCGAGCGCTAGTTGCCGCCGCGTGAGCGTTTCCTTGCCCGCGACGGGAAGCGATCCTCGCTCCACTCGTGCCGCCCAGTCGGCCACGGAACGCTCATTCCACCATCGCCTCTCACCGTCGAACGAGTGGGCGGACGGCCCGATCCCCAGGTACGGGGCGTGGGCCCAGTACTTCTGATTGTGCACCGAGCGCGACTCCGGCCTCCGCGCGAAGTTCGAGACCTCGTAGGCCTCGAAGCCGGCCTCCACGAGGGCGCGGTGCGTCTCGACGAAGAACGTGTTCTGCTCGTCCTCGTCGAGCTCGGTGAGGCGACCTTTCTCGCGCCGGACGCCGAACGGCGTTCCGGCCGTCACCGTGAGCTGGTAGGCGGAGACGTGATCCGGCTCGGTCTCGACGGTGTCTCCGAGCGAACGCGACCACGCGCTGATCTCCTGCTCCGGAAGACCGTAGATGAGGTCGACGGAGACGATCGGGAATGCGGCCTCGTGTGCGCGCGCGATCGCCGCACGCGCCTCGTCTGCGGAGTGCCGCCGGCCGAGGAACGCGAGCTCGGAGTCGACGAACGACTGGACACCGAGGCTCACCGTCCGGACGCCGAGGTCGCGCCACGCCCGGAGTGCGTCCGGCCGCGCGTCCTCCGGATTGATTTCGAACGAAATCCACGCGCCCTCGTCGACCGCGAGGTGACGGCGCAGCGCCGCGAGCACTCGCTCGAGCTCGACCGCCTCGAGCATCGACGGCGTCCCGCCGCCGAAGTAGATCGTGTCGAACGCCAGCGCGCGCGACAGCTCAGCGTCCCCGAGGAGCTCGATCTCCCGGATGAGAACCTCGACGAACGCGGCCCGAGCCGCTCGTGACCCGGTCGTCACCGCGAAGTCGCAGTACGGACATATCGCCGAGCAGAAGGGCACGTGCACGTAGAGCCCGGCGCCGCGGCGAACCGCGTCGTCGCTCATTGCTCCGTATCGGTGCGGAGCACGGCGACGAAGGCCTCCTGCGGGATCTCGACCGAGCCGACCATCTTCATCTTGTGCTTCCCCTTCTTCTGCTTCTCGAGGAGCTTCCGCTTCCGCGTGATGTCGCCGCCGTAGCACTTGGCGGTGACATCCTTCCGGAATGCGTTGATGGTGGTCCGCGCGATGACGTTGCCGCCGATCGCGCCCTGGATCGGGATCTTGAACTGCTGGCGGGGAATCGCCTTCGCGAGCTGTTCGCAGTAGTGAAGAGCTCGCGTTCGCGCCTTGTCCGCGTGGACGAGGTAGGAGAGCGCGTCGACCTTTTCCTTGTTGACGAGGATGTCGACCTTGACGATATCGCCGACGCGGTAGTCGAGCTCGACGTAGTCGAAGGATCCGTAGCCGCGGGTGACCGTCTTCAGCTTGTCGTAGAAGTCGAAGAGAACCTCGCCGAGCGGCATCTCGCTGATCACCTCGCAGCGCCCGACGGCGAGGTAGTTCATCTTTACGTGCGCCGAGCGATGCTCGCGGCAGAGCTGCATCACGGCGCCGAGAAACTTCTCCGGCACGAGAATCGACGCCCGGATGTACGGCTCTTCGACCTCTTCGATGTCGCCGGGATCAGGCCAGTAGTAAGGATTGTCGACCTCCGGCGTGGAGCCGTCCTTCAGCTTCAGCTTGTAGTGGACCGACGGAGCCGAAAGGATGAGCGACATCCCGAATTCGCGCTGGAGCCGCTCTTGCACGACGTCGAGGTGGAGGAGCCCGAGAAAGCCGCAGCGAAAACCGAAGCCGAGAGCCGTCGACGAGTCCTTCTCGTATACGAGAGCCGCGTCATTGAGCGAGAGCTTTTCGAGCGCGCGCTGGAGATCCTGGTAGTCGTTCGTCACCATCGGATAGATCGACGAAAACACGACGGGCTTCGCTTCCTGATAGCCGGGGATCGGCGCGTCAGCCGGGTTTGACTTGAGCGTGACGGTATCGCCGATGTTGATGTCGCGGATCGTCTTGATCCCGGCGATGACGTAGCCGACGTCGCCCGCGACGAGCTCGGCCGTCTTGTTCCGCTTGATCTGGTTGAGCCCGACCTCCTCCACCTGGTAGTCGCGCTCGGTGTGCATGAAGTGGATCTCGTCGCCGGCCTTGAGTCGGCCGCTGCGAATGCGACAGAGCAGCACGACGCCGCGGTAGGCGTCGTAGTACGCGTCGAATATGAGCGCCTGGAGCGGCGCCTCGGGATCGCCAGTCGGGGGCGGCAGCTTCTCGACGATGCTTTCGAGGACATCCTCGATCCCGATTCCGTTCTTGGCCGAAATCGGGATAGCTTCGAAGGGGTCGAGGCCGAGATCGGCATCAATCTCTTCCCGGACGCGCTCGACGTCCGCCGCCGGGAGATCGATCTTGTTGATCACGGGCAGCATTTCGAGCTCGTACTCGAGCGCGATGTAGAGGTTCGCGACCGTCTGCGCTTCGACGCCCTGGCTCGCGTCGACGATGATGATCGCCCCCTCGCAGGACATGAGGGAGCGGCGGACCTCGTGGGAGAAGTCGACGTGTCCCGGCGTGTCGATCAGGTTGAGGGTGTACTCTTCGCCGTTCTTGGCGCGGTACTTGAGGGTGATCGTATTGCTCTTGATCGTGATGCCGCGCTCGCGCTCGATGTCCATCGAGTCGAGGATCTGATCACGAAATTGCCGCTCCTCGACGCCACCGCAGGTCTGGATGAGCCGGTCGGCGAGCGTCGACTTGCCGTGATCGATGTGCGCGATGATGCAGAAGTTGCGCGTCTTCTCCATGTCGATCCTAGAGGACCACTCTCTCGCAAAAGCTCGCTCGCCGGGCCCCCCGGGCTTCGAATCACCGTCCCGGCCGGGAGTGGGGTCGGATCGGCGTTCGGACCGCCGCTCCGGAAGGCCATCGTTCGCCGCTCCCCCGACGCGGCGGATTAGAACGTGGCGATTATAGATGCGGCGACTCGCCCTTCAAGCGGCAGCTGCGATCACTCGCAGACGTCGGGACACCCGACGACGGGACGACAGCTCACCCCGCCGTTCGGCGGCGGCCCGTTCGTGAACAGGTAGTTGAGGAGATAGACGACGTCGGAGACGTCGACGCCGTCGTCGCCGTTCACGTCGAGGACGGCGCGGTTCCCCTCGCCCGCGAAGTCGTCCGTCTCGCAGGGGAACACTCCCACGTTTCCGAAGAGCCGCCGGAGCAGCGCGAGTCCGTCGGACACGTCGAGGCGAGCGTCCTGATTCGCGTCGCCGGTCCGCTGGAAGCCGGAAGGCGGCGGCGGGTCCCCCTCTCCGGATCCGGGAGTTCCGTCGACGACGCCTCCGATCATCCAGCTCGCCGCGTCGTTCCACGAGTCGGGCGCAGCACCGAGATCACGGATGACGAGCGAGCTGCCCGCACCGTCCGTCTCCGGGTACCAGTCGTCGCGATAGGCGAACTGAAGAATGGGCTCGCCGATACCATCGATGAGGAGGATGGATTCACCCCCGTTGTCGAGACTGCCGGTGTACGACCCCGCGACGAGGATCGTCGACGTGTCGTAGAACCAAGAGAACGCCTCGAGATCGCGCACCACCACGAGGAACTCGCCCGCGCCGAGGCGGTCGACATCGCCCGTCGTGAAATCGAAGAAGATCCCCCCGGCGAATTCGACGCCCGCGAGATCGACGGGAACGTTGCCGATGTTGACGATCTCGATGAACTCGAGCTGACCGCCGGCGTACGGGCTTCCCCCGGGGAGATCCTGCGGATGGTAGTGAACCTCCGAGATGCGAAGCGGTAGATCGGACTCGAGGACGAAGACTTCGTCCGTCGGTGCGCTCCACTCGCCGCCGCTCTCCGCGCGCGCGATCACGTGCGTGGCTTCGCCGAGGATCACGGCATCCCCCTCGAACGCGGTCGACGCGACGAGGACTGGCTCGATGAGAAAATCGCTGCTCCCGATGCTCTCGTTGAGGCCGTGGATCGCGAGGACGTTGCCGCCGTCCCGCAGCGCGGCGACGCCGTCGGAAGCGTTCAAGGACTCGAACTGAACCGCGGCCGAGTCGTCGTGAAGCCCGGTCGCGGACGAATTCCAGGCGAGCAGTGCCGGCGAGTTGGCCGACGCGACGCGCGTGCCGTTGATGTACGCAACGAAGCCGTCGTCGTAGCGCATGCGAAGCGTCAGGTTCTCGACGGCGTCGGCGTCCGCGACCTCGAACGGAATCCGGACATAGACGGTCGGATTGACGTCGTCCATGACCGCCTCGACGTCGACGTCGATGTAGCTCTCGTATCCGGAACCCGTCTCGTAGCCAACGCCGACCCCGGTTGTACCGACGTCCCAGCCGGAGTCGTCGAACGCGAACTCGGTCCACGTCGTCCCGAGGGTTCCGTTCGCGGGAACTAGAACGCGAACCTCGCTCGAAGCGGCCGAGGAAACGAGCGTCGTTCCCGCGGCCGAGCCGTACTCGATCGCCGCTGGCGATACATCGCCCCCGGAAAGTCGCGGATCGGATCCATCGAGGGTGTAGTAGATCGTGCCCACGGTGGCGTTCATGCGGAGCTCGAACCCAGGCGCGATCAGCCCACCGTCCTGATTGAACGTCGGCGCACCGAGAAAGTTACTGTCGATCCACCGGACACGCCCGTCGATCCAACCCTTCATCCAGTCGATCTCTTCGGCGTGGGTGTCCGCGACGTACCAGTTGGGCCAGACATCGACACCGAGAATGGCCCAGCGATCGAAATTTCGCACTTGCGATTCGGCGATGTCGGCGTTGTGGTCGTCGACGTCATCGAGAAGACGGTCCGTCCGGAAAGGCCCCCGCCGCAGCTCCGCCCAGCGATCGGTGTAGCGTTGGCGGAAGTTCGCGTCTTGAAAGAGCCGCGGGTACCACGGGTAGGCGTCGGCGCCGAGGAGCGAGTAGTACCAACCCGAAGTGATCCAGCCGTTGTTGTAGTCGGCGTTCCCGAGCGAGAGGTTGTAATCCCACGCCGGTCCCATCTTGATCCGATCGTCGCGGTCCTTGTAGTAGAACGAGCTCAGGCGGTAGCCGTCGATGTTCTTTGTGAGCTCGACGAGGATGTGCGTGTCGATGAAGGAGTCCGGGTCGATGTACCTCGCGTAGCCGAGGTTCGGATCGGCAAAGTTACCGCCGCCCAGCGCTGATTCGAACGTGTTCAGGTGGCTGCGAAGCCAATCGGCCTGAGCCGAGGTGATCTCCTGCTCCTTCGGATCGACGTAGGCGAGACGCTGCCCACTCGACGTCGTGAAGCCGCTGTCCCCGGGGTCGAGCCGGTCCTTCTTGAAGATGTAGCCGCCGGTGATCTCCGGGTTGCTGTTTTGCGTCGGGAGGAGCCTCTGGATCGCGACGCGTTCGTCATCGCGCTTGATCTTCTCCATGAGGACGTAGACGCCGATATAGTCGCCCGTCGCAATCGACCCGCCGCCCGTATTCAGGTACGCCTCGACGAACCGCGTCCGCACGGTGTAGTGCCCCATCTTTCCGAACCACTCGTAGGAAAGAACGTTTCGCATGAGCGACTTGTCGGAGTACGGCGCGTAGAGGATCCAATCGGACTCGCGGGGCATGCCGAGGAGCGAGACGGCGCGATCGTTGCTCGCGTCGTCCCAGACTTCGAACGTCCATTGTTTCTTCGGAAATCCCGACGAGCTCGAGCCGCGCTGCTTCATTCCCGCGGCGCCTTGAAAGTGGGGTTCGGCGAGCATTTCCGCGCGCCCCGTCACTTCGTCCGTGTCGATGATCGCGGCGAAGACGGCGGTCTGCGCTCCGCTGCCGATGCCTTGACCGAACGTCTCGATGACGACGAGAGGAAGGTCTGAATCGAATCCGCCGAGCGTGCTCGACACGCGGAGGTACGTCTTCGTGATCGTCGGGCTCGGAAGGAGTCCGTCCTCGAACACCTTCACCTTGAGGATCGTCGAATTCGTGAACGTGAGCGGCGACGTGAACTCCGCCGAGCCCTCGGTCGGCTCCGAGCGGTTCGTCGTGTAGCGAATCACCGCGTCCGGCGAAAGGACGCTCATGTCGACCGCGACGCTCGTCGTGAACGCTCCGCCGGGATGGGAGAAGATCGGTAGTTCGGCGAAGCCCGGCACCCCGCCGTGGTTCGGCTCTCCGGGAGTCGGCTCCTCGAAGTAGCGCCGGTCGTTCGGATCGATCGAGCCCGTCTCGATCCCTTCGAGCTCGGGTACGATCAAGAAATCGCCGTCTCCCGCCGTGCGATTGAGTCCGTGGATGGCGAGGACGTTGTCGCCGTCGACGAGCTCGTCGAGCGCACCCGCGAGGGAGATCTCCTCGCTCTCGATTTCGGTGCTGACGGCCGAGGAGTACCGCACGTCGATGTTGTCGAGGTCGAGCGAAATGAATGCACCTCCCGTTCGCCCGCCGAACGCCACGCGGTTCTCGAATGCGGTCATTCCGCCGACGCGCACCTCGTCGAAGACGAGGACGGCAGGCTCCGGGGTGCCGAGGCTGTCCTCGATGAGGCGAACCGTGACGAGCGAGCCGGCTCCGTCTTCCCGGATCTCGACCTCGCAGCGGTTGAAGACGCCGTTGTTGAGCTGAAACGCAGAGACGAGCCGCGACGCGACCGTCACCCCGTTCCAATTGAGCGTCATCGTGTTCTCGTTTCCCGAACCGTCGAAGATATCGAACCCGATACTGAACACGCTCGGGAACACTGGCCGCTCCCAGACGACGTTGCCGCTCGCGGGTCCCGGCCCGCTGTTCCCGTAGACGGCCGTATCGCAGAGGGCGAAGCCGAACCCGTCGGCTCGTTCGCCGCAGCAACCCGTATGGCTCGCCTCGGTCGGCATGCGAAAATCGAAGCTCGCGTCGATCGCCCGCGCCTCGCCGAAGGAACGCGCGAAGCCGATCGTGTTCGTCAGGCTGCCGACGCCGTCTGCGAGCAGCTCGAGATAGCTTCCGGTCGGACCGCCCGCAAGCACTCGGGGCGCGGTGTTGCTTCCGTGGACGGTCAGGACGTACGGCGAATCGCCGCCACCGCTAAAGATCGCCGACGTACTGCCGGTTTCCGGCTGACCGTGCGTCGCGGTCGCGGCCGAGTTCCACTGCGGTGTCGACGGCGCGTTCCGCCGCGCGACCTCCGTTCCGTTGAGGTAAGCGACGAAGCCGTCGTCGTAACGAATCCGGAGACGAAGATCGTCGAAGCGCGAGGGCGACGTCACGGCGAAGGGAAAGCGAACGTACGCCGACGCGTTCCCATCGTGCATCGCGCCTTCGAGATCGAGTCCGATGAGGTCGTCGTAGTCGGTTCCGAGGTCGAATCCGACTCCGCTCACACCGCTCGTCCACGCACCGTCGCCGAATCCCGCAGTCGTCCACACCGCGCCGATGGGTCCGGTCGGCACGATCGCACGCGCTGGAGCATCGACCCCGACGAGAGTGGTTACCTCGCGACCGCGTTCGATGCCGTAGGAGAGATCCGCAAACTGAAGCGGATAGAGCGGCGCGAACTCGGACGCCACCGTGAGGCCGTCTGGCTCGACGAGCGCGAGGTACTCGCCCTCTCCCGTGAGTTTGAAGTTCGTGTGGAGCTCCTCGAAGGGATCGCGGCGATCGTTTCCGCTCGCGAAGACGACGAGGTGCTCGCCCGGCTCGAGATCGATCGAGGGAAAGCGCCACTTCGTGAGCTCGGTCGGATCGTCGGTGAGGTACCAACCGTCGAGAGCGACCGTCGATGACGACGTCGCCAGAACTTCGATCCAGTCGGTCGGAGCGCCATCGGAGTCGAGAACGACGCCGTCGTTGATCGCCATGAACTCCGAGATCACGACCTCTTGTCCGCGCGCCGTCGAGGCGGCGAAAAACAGACCGAACGACACCACAGCCACCGCTGAGCGGACTCGCGGATGCATCATCGTGCTCTCGAGGAAAATGTTGCGTAAAGAGCCGCGTTTCGCACGAGCTCGGGTCGACCCGAACGCCATTCTATCCGCGGGTTCGGCGCCGATTCTACGACGGCACGGGAGATGCGCAGGGGGTGCGCCAACGCGCGGACGAACGAGCGACGCTCAGCGGACTCGTCCGCGGCACGGCGATGTACGCCGAATCTCCGGTTAGGAGCTCAACCGTCGGCCGGAAGGTGATAGGCGGCGTGGGCGAGCGTCGCCGCGACGACGACACTGAGCGCAAGGAGCATGCCCGATGGCATGAACTTCCGCGAGCTCATGAATCGACCGGCGAAGACGATGCAAAGGAGCACGCTCACTCCGGTGCCGCACCAGAGTCCGGCGCGCAGATCGAGGAACGTCACGCCGAGCGAAGCGAAGAGCAGAAACGCGCTGATCGTACCGGCGATGAGGGACGGCTTCGATCGGGCGAGGCGAAACCCGAGGAACCCGCCGAGCTCGACGATGCATGCGAAAACGATGAGTACGATTTGTCCGTAGTGCATGGCGGTCGTGATAGCACGCTGCGGCGCGAGGCACAACGGGGCTGAGCCCGAAGACGAGCCCGATCGCTGACGCGTCGCGTCAATCCGCGAGGCGCCGCTGGAATGCGCGCTTTACATCCCGTCCGCGACGGATGGCTCACGCGGTCACAAGGGTTAGATACGAAAGGACTTAAAGAATCCGTGGGCCGCCGTGGCCACGCGTTTGCGTTAACGGACCTCGGGACGTTGCGCCGCTCCACGGAGTTGCCGGCGCTGAGCCGTGCCCCCAGGACTCCGTCACGAGGACTTCGATGAAACCGACCAGCAAGCTCGCGTTGGCGCTCCTCCTCGCACTCACAACCCGAGTCGACGCCACCCACCCTGTCTCCGAAGAACCGGTCCGGTGTGCCGTCGATGGCGCCCAGGTGAAACTGACCTGGGAGCGGATGCACTTCTTCGCACCGATCGAAGGCTACGTGATCGCACGCGACAATCAGCCGATCGGGAAGGCCGCGCCGGATAGTTTCACGTGGACGGACGAAAGCGCCCCCGACGGCGAACACGTCTACACCGTGACCGCGATCAACTTCGACGGCTCGCCGATCGACATCGGAAGCTGCACGGCCGTCGTCGGCGACTTCGGGATTGGGTGTCGGGTCGAAGAGACGACGGTTCACCTGAAATGGGGACCGATCCTCATCGATATCGCGTTTTCGCATTTCTCGATCGCGCGAGACGGCGAGATCATCGCTCGAGTCGATCGCGACGAGCTCGAGTTCGCCGATCGAGACGTCCCTCCCGGCCGCCACCGCTACGTGGTTCGCATGGTGATCGACGACGCGCACTCGATCGTCCTCGGCGCCTGCACGGTGCGCGTCCAGCGAACCGGGTTTCTCTGCCGCGTCGACGGTGCGCGGGTCACCGTCGATTGGTCGCGCGTGCCGCTGCCTGAGATCCCGATCGAGTTCTTTCTCGTCGTCCGAAACGGGGAACGGATCGCGCGAACGCGCGAACACTCATTCACCGATGAACCCGGCCCGGGGGAGCACCGGTACGCGGTCTGGGCGATCCTCACGAGCGACGAACCCGCGAATCTCGCGCACGACGGCGTGCTCGCGTTCCTCGTTGGGGATTGTAGGGTCGCGGTCGGGGACGACCGTGTGCCACCGCCCGAAGAGCTCACCTGCGTCGACCTCGACGCAGCTCGCGACGTTTCCCCCGCTCTCGACGAGGTCGATTTTCTTCGCGCACACGACGTACTACTCGTGTGGCAGAAACCGGTCGACTACGACCACGTAATCATCGCGCGGAACGGCGCGATCGTCGCCCGCATCGACGGCGATCAGTTCTACTACGTCGACCGCAACGTCCCGGCCGGCGAGTATCTGTACTCCGTCTCCGGCGTCGTCGGCGACCGGATCAGCGCGCCCGCCGAGTGTACGGTCGTTTTGCCGCGGCCGCCGCTTCCGCCGCCCGTGAATCTGCGCTGCCGCTTCGTTTCGACGCGCCCGGTCGACGCGGCCGACGTGACCGCACCGGGTTTCGTCCGACTCGACTGGGAGAACGGAGCGCGCTACGACGCGGTCGTGATCGTTCACAACGGGAGGAAGCTCGCCGTTCTGCCGGGCGACGCCGCCCGTTTCGATCACACGGCGCCACCTCCCGGAGTCAATCGCTATCGCGTGTTCGGAGTACGCGGTCTGCGGCGAAGCGAAGCCGCCGAGTGCGCCGCGGACGTTCCGATCGGGACGGTACCGCCGGTCGAGAATCTCGCCTGCGTCCTCGTCGTCCACGTCGACGTTCCGCTCGCGATCGACGCGGTAGCCAACGAAGACGCGGTGGACGGCGGTGGTATTCTTCCCGCGCCACCGACGGTCTTCATCCGCTGGGATCTTCCGGCGATCGGCGATCGCCAGGTCGAGTACGACCGGATTCTCATCTCGCGGGGAGCGATGCTGATCGCGACGCTGCCCGGTAACGCGAGCAGCTATCACGACCGACCGCCGCTCGGTCCGACGAAGGTCGAGTACTCCGTAGTGGGCGTGATCGGCGATCGAAGGAGTGCGCCCGAGTCGTGCGTCGTCGACCTGCCACCGATCGATCTCCCGCCGCCGCAGAACCTCGTGTGCAACGTCGTCGCGGTGCGCGACGATCGGCCGTCCGTCGTCGTCGGACTCAAGTGGGAGAACATCGTCGAGTACGAGGCGATCGTCGTGGAACGCAACGGCGAACCACTCGCGAAGCTCCACGGTGACGCGATGGTGTACACCGACATCTCTCCGCCGGCCGGAGTGCACCACTACGCGGTCTACGGCATCGACACCGAGGGCCGGAGGAGTCGGCGCGCGCGCTGCGAGGTGGAGGTCCCGGCGATCCCCGTCCCGCCCGTCGCCGAACTCGAGTGCTTCGCGCTCGCTACCGATATCGCGGGACCGGTCGCGATCCTGCGCTGGTCGAACGCCGGCGACTACGACCGCCTGCTCATCCTCCGCAACGGCGAGCTCGCCGACACGCTTCCGGGCGACGCCGAGATGTTCCAGGACTTCGGTCTCGAGCCGGGCGTTCACCACTACGCCGTCGTGGCGATCGTCGGCGACCGCCGCAGTGCGCCGGCGGAGTGCCGCGTCGTCATTCCCGGTCCGCCGCCCGATCACCTCTACTTCTCGAGCGGTGTATTCGTCCCTGTCGACGAAGAGCCGAAAGACGAGCTTGCGGCCGTCGCGCCGATGCTGATCCCGGGTCAGATCACCGCTCTCGCGAGCCACGGTCGCCCCCTTCAGGGATGGTCGTTCGGCGTCTGCTCAGACCCGTCCGTCCTCGTTCCCGCCGAGGCCGGGATCGACGGAACGACCGCCGGCGCGCTAAACGGCGGCGAAGGCCCGCAATTCCTTCACATCGAAACGTCCACTCGCGGCGTCGTGATGGCGGCGATGGTTCACCACGAGCTCGAAACGACGCTGCCGGTCGCGTCGAATGACAGCCTTCTTCGCATCCGCTACGCGAAGGGTCCCGACGCAGAGTGCTGCACGCCGTATCCGGTCCGTTACTGCAACCGGCTCGGCGACCCTGCGGTCGACGTCCTCTTCGTCGTCGAGGGATTCGAGGTGCGACCCGAAACGAGCCCGGGCTCGGTGTTCTTCGCCGGGAACTCTCGCCCCGGATTCATCCGCGGCGACTCGAACGGCGACGGAAGCACGGACGTGAGCGATCCGATGTTCTCACTCAATTACCTCTTCGTCGACGGCAAGGAGCCGCCGTGCCGTGAGGCGGCCGACGCGAACGGAAGCGGCGACCTCAACATCGCCGACCCCATCTATCACCTGCAGCATCTCTTCGACGACGGTCCGGCGCCGCCCGCACCCTATCCGGACTGCGGCATCGGACCCGCGCCATCGGGGTGCGAAGTCGGGACCTGTCCTGTGCTCGCACTCTAGTCTTCGCGCGGAACCGAAGAATCGGTCCAGCGGAAACCCCAGACGATCGGGCGTCGGCGTTCGCGTACGACGCCCGGTTTTTTTTGTCCCGCGCTCTCGTTCGACGCGTGCTCGAGGAGTCCCTCGAGCCGAGAACGAGCTCTCTCGCAGCTCCGGCCGCTACGCTCCGGGTGGGACATCGAGCGGGATCGACGGCTCGACTTCGAGCTGAGCGCTTCCCGAGAGGGATTGGAACGAAGGAGCGTCGCAGCGAGTCCACCGGCGTCTATCGGACGACCACGACCATCACCGGTGCCGATAAGCGCGATCGGGTAAAGAGTTCCCGAAGAAGACCGCGAAACGATGGAAGTCGCGGCGAGCGCCGTGGCATCGGCACCGCGCGAGTGCGGCGGGAAGTCCTCCGTACGTAATCCGTCCGGCATCCGCTCAACGAAGTAGTCTTACGGCCAGATTCGCGAACGCGGCGAAAGTCAAAAACCTCCTCGTCGTCAAGGAACGTTGATGTGAAAACACTCACGCGGATCTTTTCCATCCGCGGGCGAGCCTACGTAGTCGCCGCGGCGGTCATCGCACTTCTCGTGCACGTCGGAAACATGGCTGAGGAGCTGCTGCTCACGCTCGCCCAGGACGCGGAACAACTTTCCGACGGCACGCGACGCTACATCGATCTCTCCCGCAGCGTAGACAATACGGGGACGATCGTCCGCGACATCGGTCTGGCCGTCGCCGACGGCGACGTCAGCGTCTCGACGCGTTACGACACGAGGTACCGAGACCTCCTGCGAGAGATCGAAGAGAAGCTCGCGAACGACGCCTCGGCGGACGATGTCCTCGAGCTCGTCCGCGACGCGCACGCCGCTGCGATGGCGGTCTTCGACGCGCTTCGAACGGGAGACAAGCAGGGTGCGACGGAAAAACTGACCGTCGCGAGCGAGCGTTACGGCGACGTGAGCACGGCCCTCCGCGAACGAGGTCTCGCGACTAGCGACGAGCTCGAACGGATCCTCTCGGTGATGGGAGAGAAGACCTCGGCACCGATCTCGGCTCTTCACACCCGCATCTTGATCGTGTGCGGGCTCGTCGTCCTGCTCGGCTTCGTGATCGTTCGCAGCATCGCTCCGCTCA
Source organism: Planctomycetota bacterium (assembly GCA_965223845.1). Taxonomy (GTDB): domain Bacteria; phylum Planctomycetota; class UBA8108; order UBA8108; family SXIK01; genus CBDCXR01. The sequence continues at coordinate 4,793,043 of CBDCXR010000004.1, forward strand.
CGAAGATGGTTCCCGTTCTCGAACGCATCGCCGACGGCGATCTCACTCAGCGCTTCGCGGTTCGCACGGAAGACGAAGTCGGCCGCATCGGCCGCGCCCTCAACCACACGCTCGACGGTATCAGCGAAATCGTGCGGAACATCCGCGCTTCGACTCTCCTGATCACCGAATCGTCGGACACGATGTCCAGGCTGAGCCGCAGCATGACCCACACCGCCGAATCGACCTCGAATCGGGCGCAGTCGGCGTCGCGATTCTCCGAGGAAATCGACGCGACCATGCAGCAGACCGCCGCGAGCGTCGACCAGCTCCGCCGGAGCATCGAAGAGATCTCCCGCAGCTCGAAGGAAGCCGTCGACGTTTCTCGAAGCGCCGTGACCCTCGTGAACTCCGCGACCGGAAACGTCGATCGACTCAACGAAATCACCGATCAGATCGAAGAAGTCACCGAGACGATCAGCCGCATCGCGAAGCAAACGAAAATGCTCGCCCTGAATGCGACCATCGAGGCGGCTCGCGCCGGCGAAGCCGGGAGCGGCTTCGCCGTCGTCGCGAACGAGGTGAAGGACCTCGCCTCTCAGACCACGCGATCCGCCGGCGAGATTCACGAGAACGTCACGCGATTCCAGAGCGACATCACCACCGTCGCCGAGGCGATCCAGGAAATCGCGAGCATCGTCGGGAACATCGGCCAGACCGAGCTCTCGATCGCGTCCTCCGTCGACGAGCAGCGCGCGGCGAGTCAGCAGATCACGCGCGCCATCGCGAACGTCGCGTCGGGCTGTTCGGAGATCAACACCACACTCACGACCGTCTCGAGCTCGACCGAAGACTCGAGATCGAGCTCCCGATCGGTCATGGAATCTTCCGAAAACCTAGCCACGGCGGCCGACCAGTTGAACGCACTGGTCGGTCAATTCCGCTGCTGATCGCGGGCCTCGCGAGCAGTTCGAATCCGCCTCGAGAGAAATCCCGGAGGCGAATCCCGCTCCCGACGACGAGGAACGCGAAGGTTCGTCTTTCCTCTTCGCGTACCGATCCGACGATCGGCTCACAAGGATCGCAAGAACGCGATCAAGTCGTCGAGCTCGCCATCCGTGAGCTCGTGCGCCTTTCCGTGCCGCTCTTCGCGGTTGTGCTCGCGAAACACGCTGCGAAGAGACGACGCCCGGCCGTCGTGAAGGTAGCGGTGGCGGTCGCGCACGCCGAGGAGTGACGGTGGATTGAAGCGGCGGCGTCCCGTGTCGAGATCGACGACGCCGACGTCCTCGAGCGACGATGAAGTGTACTGACCCGGCGCGTGGCAGCTCGCGCACCCGCTCCGCTCGAAGAGACGCCGACCTCGTTCGACATCTCCTCCGAGATTCTCTTCGGGAACTCGCGCGAGAGGGCGCTCGAGCATCGAAAGGAATCGGACGACCTGCGCAACGTCCTCCGCCGGCGCGGGATCGTCGACCGCCATCGTCTGGTGGAGCGAGGCGGCGACCTGCTCGCCGAGCCGCTCGAAAGATCCGTTCCACGCCCACGGCCCCGTCGCCACGACCCCGGCGCGCAGATCGGGCGCCCGCTTCGCAAAGCCATCTCCGTCGGCGCTCGTATCGAAGCTGTGCCCGCGGCTCCCGCCGTCCGGATGGCAACTGTGACAGCTGTACCAGCCGCCGCGACTCCGGCGTGAGCTGTAGAAAATCGACGCTCCGACCCGCTCGGCGCGAGCGACGTCGGTCAACTCGGCGAGTCGAAATCGCCGCTTGGTGGACATCGACTTTAGGTCGATCTCGCGCACCTCATCGTCGAGCCAGCACGCGACGTACGCCGTCCGGCCGTCGTTCGTGAGCGCGAATGCGACCGGACGCCGGCCGGGACGCGTCTCGCGGAGTGGTGCATCGCGATCGAGGGGCGACGCGTAGGCGTCGAAGGCCCGCGGCTCGACGTCGACGAGGAGAACTCGATCGGTTCCCGCCGACGCGACGAGCGCGCGCGTCTTCGCCGACCGGTCCGGCGGAAGGAGAACGAGATCCGCGGGATCGCCCGCCGCGCGATGGCGGAAGTCGAGCGAGGTCACTTCTTCGACGTCCGGCGGTCCCGCCGGATCGATCACGGTGATTCGATTGATGATGATGAGCCCCCAGACGATCGTTTGCGGCGAGATCGCCATGTCCGTCGAGCGCACCTGGTGCGCGAGGAAGACCTTCCCCTTCGCCGTCGCAAGGCCGTCGAGATTGAACGCGCGGCCGTCTGCCGGAATTCGGGTCCAGAGCTCCTCGCCGCCCGCGAGGTCGTAGCCCGCGATGCGATCGCGACCGGCGACGACGAGCGCGTCGCCGGTGCCGCCGCGTCCTTCGAGAACGGCGAGTCGTCGCGGACCGTCGATGGTCGAGACGACGCCGTCGATTCGGACGGACCGTTGGCTCGGCGGCGACGCCCCGGGCGATCCGATATCGAGGACCCAAACGCCCGCACCGGTTTCGCACGCAACGAAGAGCCGCTCTCTCTCGTCCGAGTAGAGGAGATCGACGGGAAGCCGCCCGACGCGAGCTCGATCCCGCAGAACGAGCCGCAAGTTTCCGGTATCTCCGGAGACGACATCGACGAGCACGACCTCGTGCGTAAAGGTGCAGGCGATCGCGAGCGTGTCGATTCCGTGAGGTCCGCCGACGCCCGAGATCGCCTGCGGTCGCGTGCGCCCACCGAGCGAGATCTCCGCGTCGACCTCGCCGGTCTCGAGTCGAACGGCGCTCAGCGTGCCGCTCTGCTCGTTCAAGACGAAGAGGAGACCCGCGGCTTCATCGAGCCAGAGCGCCCGGGGATGGCGCGCCGCAGTGGGAGCCACCGCGGAATCGTCCGCGCGTCCGCGCAGCGCCTCGGCCTCGGCCTCGGCGGCCGGAGTCGGCTCGGCGCACAGGAGGCCCGCGAACACGCACGCAAGCAGCGCCGTTCCGCACGTCCACATGCGCAAAGCCATCGCTCGGCGCGTCCGGCCGTAGAACCATCGAGGCATCGGTGGGTCGATCTCCGAAGAGAGGTCTTCCGCCGGCGCGGCGCCGACGATCGATGCCATCGTAGCGGACTTTTCCGCTGAGGAGAATGCGGCGCGTTCGACCACGCTCCTAGATCCTCCGCGGCGAGCCGAGAGCCCCGGTCGATCGAACCCCGGCGGACGAGGAATCGACAGGTGTGACGCGAGAACGTCCGATACACTGAGCGCAGGGCGGTATCGGCGGCCGGCGCGTTCTCAGGCGGGTTGGTTGTCGAGATTCTTCGCCCCTGGAGTCTTTCCGGGGACGTCGACACTCCCACACTTCGAGAGAACGTCGAGTGTTCGGCCGGTCGCACGCTGAGGCACGGCCAAGTTCAAGCTTATGATTCGTTCCGGAAAGGAAGCGCATGAAGCGTGAGTTCATCCTGTGCGCAGGCACCCTCGTCTTGCTCGTGATCGCATCGCCGGGCCACTCGAACGCCACCGTCGAGCCCCCCGCAGAGACCACTCCCGCGTCGGCGTCCGAAAACGCGAAATCCGCCCGCGCGGAAGCTGGGCCCTTCCGCATCGACGTCGAGTTGAGCGGCGTGTTCGAAGCCGAGGTGCAACATGAAGTCGCCGTCACGACCGAGGAGTGGGCAACACTGAAGGTCGTCGAAGCGGTGTCCCACGGGCGGCGCGTCCGCGAAGGCGAAGTCCTGATCCGATTCGAGACGGACAAGCTCGATGAGGCGATCGAGGCGCTCGCAGATTCCGTCGAGACGATGCGCATCGATGTCGAGCTCGCCGAGATCGCCGCCCGCGCGGCGGCCGCGGCTCTCGAGACCGGCGAAAAAGGAGCCCAGGAAGCGCAGGAGCACGCCGCCGAGGACCTCAAGTACTTCCGCCGGGTGGGACGCCCTCTCGCCGAGAAGAGCGCCGAATTTTCGCTCCGGAGCTCGCAGAACTTTCTCGACTACGCGAAGGAAGAGCTCGAGCAACTCGAGAGAATGTACAAAGAGGACGAGATCACGGAGGAGACCGAAGAGATCATTCTTCGCCGTCAACGAGACGCGGTCGAGCGCGCGCTCTTCAGCCTCGAACGATCCCGGATCGATCGCGATTACGAGCTCAAAGTGTCCACACCTCGGCGCGAACGCGCGCTCGAGCGGAGCGCCGACGATCTCGCTCGCACGTGGCAGAAAACGAAACGTTCGCTCCCGCTCGAGCTCGACAAGGCGAAGCTCACGCTGCGTCGGACGCAGCTCGATCTCAAGAAAACGGAGAAGAAGCTCGCGCGGCTCCGCGAGGATCGCGAGCGCCTCGTCGTTCGCTCCCCGGCCGCCGGAATCGTCTACTACGGACGCGCGGTCCGCGGCGTTTGGTCGGGATCGACCCCGATCGCGGCGAAGTTGCGGAAGGGTGGCTCGGTTCTAAAGGGCGAGACGCTGCTGACCGTGGTCGAGCCGGCGGCGCTGCGTATCCGATCGTCCGTCCCGGAGAAGGATCTCGCCCACGTGCGAAAGGGCCTCAAGGGCCGAGCCGTTCCCGCGAGCGATCCTCTACGCGCGCTCCCCGTACGCGTAGACTCCGTCTCCGCGATCCCGATCGGTGCCGGCACGTTCGACGCGACGATCGAGATTCTGGATGCGGAACGGCGGAAGGCGCGCGCGAACGTCGTCGCGGGAATGCGCTGCCAACTCGCGTTCACCGGCTACTGGCAACCGAGCGCCGTGACGATTCCGGCGGCGGCGGTTCAGAGCGATCCCGCCACGGGCGATGCTTATGTCTACAAGAAAGGCGCGGAGGGTGGCGCGGAGAAGACGTCGATCGAACGCGGCTACACCTCGGGCGATCGCGTCGAGATTCGGCGGGGGCTCAAGGCCGGCGACGAAGTCCTTCTCGAGGCCCCGAAGGAATGATCCGGACGCAGACCCGATCGAAGCGATCGGCGCCGGCCGAGTTCTCGCTCGCGGTTCGCCGGGTGAGCGTCGGACTCGCCATGTTCATCGGAGCCCAGGCAGCGCTCGCGGGAGACCTCGATCTCGCCTCTCCGAAGCCTCGCCCCGTCGACGCGCCGAGCGGCGACGAGATCCGCGCGGCCATCGAGCTCGGACGATCGTTTCTCTTGGAACGCCAGAACCCGGACGGCTCCTGGGGATCGGCCCGGCGGACGAAGGGTCTCAACATCTACGCGCCCGCTCCGGGTGCGCACCAAGCATTCCGGGCGGCGGTTACATCGCTCGCCGTCTCGGCGCTCGTCGAAACCGGCGCTGACGACCCTCGAGTCCGAAGCGCCCTCGAGCGCGCCGAACGCTATCTGCTCACGAAGCTGCCGCGCGTTCGCCGCGCTACGCCCGATGCGATCTACAACGTCTGGACGCACGCGTATTCGCTCTCCGCAATCGCGAAGCTCTTCGCTCTCCGCGACGGCGACAGCTCGCGGCAGGAAAAGCTCCGCGAGCTCGCCGAATCCCAAGTCGAGCTGCTCGAGCGCTACGAGAGCGTCGACGGCGGCTGGGGGTACTACGATTTTCGCGTCGGTACGCGGAAGCCGTCGTCGAGCTCGATCGGGTTTACCTCGGCGACCGTCCTCGTCGCGTTCAAGGAAATCGGGACGGCGGCGAAGGTCGAAGCGCCGGCGCGACTCGTTCAGCGGGCGGTCGACTCGATCCTCCGCCAGAGAAAATCGGACTTCAGCTACGTCTACGGCGAGTACCTGAAACTGCGTCCGATGCGGGGAATCAACCGCCGGGCCGGGAGCCTCGGGCGATCGCAGGCCTGCAACTTCGCGCTTCGTCTCTGGGGCGACGAAACCGTGACCGACGCCGTCATCGAAGAGTGGCTCGATCGACTGTTCGCGCGCAACCTCTGGCTCGATATCGGGCGCAAGCGACCGATCCCCCACGAATCGTGGTTCCAGGTTGCGGGATACTTCTATTACTACGGTCACTACTACGCGGCGCTCGGGCTCGAGCTCCTGCCGGCCGATCGCCGCGCGCGGCACCAGACGCAGCTCGCGCGGATCCTCATCGACCGCCAGGAGAAGGACGGCTCGTGGTGGGATTTTCCCTTCTACGACTACCACCAGCCGTACGGCACTGCGTTCGCTCTCATGTCGCTCGAGCGCTGCCGCGCTGATCGCTGAAGCGAACGGCGTGGCTCACGCGCGTCCGTTCGAGTAAGCTTCGCCTGAGTGGCGGCATTTCCTTTCGACGCGAGCGCGTTTTTCGCATGACCGATTCTCCATCCGGCGACCGATCCTCGTCGCGCCCTCAGCTCGTCCGACGACCGCGGCGGAATCGATCCTCACGGGCGATCCGCGCCCTCGTCCGCGAGACGGAGCTTTCTCCTTCGGACTTCGTCTTGCCGCTCTTCGTGATCGACGGGCAGAAGCGCGTGGAGCCGGTCGCTTCCATGCCGGGTGTGTCTCGCCTCTCGACGGACGGAATCGTCGCCGTCGCGCGCGAAGCGCAGTCCCTCGGGATTCCGGCGGTCGCCCTGTTTCCGGCGCTCCCCGATTTTTTGAAGGACAAGCACGCGACGGAGTCGACGAACACCGACGGTCTCCTCCAACGAACGGTCCGTGCACTCAAGGACGCAGTTCCCGAGATTCTCGTCGTCACCGACGTCGCGATGGATCCCTATTCGAGCGACGGACACGATGGCCTCGTCGAGGACGGTGAAATCCTCAATGACGAAACGCTCGAAATCCTCGCGGCGATGGCGGTCTCCCAGGCCGACGCCGGCGCCGACTTGGTGGCGCCGTCCGACATGATGGACGGACGTGTGGGGTATCTGCGCGACGCGCTCGACGCGGCTGGTCACGAGCGGACGGGCATCCTAGCCTACTCCGCGAAGTACGCCTCGGGGTTCTACGGACCGTTTCGCGATGCGCTCGATTCCGCGCCGAAGGAAGGCGACAAGAAAACGTATCAAATGGATCCCGCGAACCGCCGCGAAGCGCTCCTCGAAGTCGCTCTCGACATCGAGGAAGGAGCGGATCTCGTGATGGTGAAGCCCGCGATGCCCTACCTCGACGTGATCGCCGAGGTGAGCTCGTCGAGCGAAGTACCGGTCGCCGCGTATCAGGTGAGCGGTGAGTACGCGATGCTGAAAGCCGCCGCGCAGAACGGCTGGCTCGACGAGTCGACCGTCGTCGACGAGTCACTCCTCGCGATCAAACGCGCGGGGGCGGACGTGATCCTCACGTATTTCGCGCTCGAAGCAGCGAAGCGACTCGGCTGAGGCTCGAGCGCCGACCGCGACTCGCGAATCCGCCGATCCGAGAGCTGGGATCACGGTGCACGCGAAGCAAAAGCTCGGCAAACGGCGTGCCCAGCGCGCGGCGGATTCTCGCCGGCGCGGGTGGTCGCCGAGACGAGCGCGTGGAAGACTTCGAACGGAACTCTTACGGTCCGCCGTTCGTCTGCCGCCGGAGACTCAGGTCATGCTCAGGTCGTCACCCGCCCTCATTCTCACCGGAATCGTGTTTCTCGCCGCCGACCTTCGCGCCGACGACGTTCGCGCCAGCGTCGAGGTAGGAGTCAGCTCCGGACACAGCGAATTCCATCTCGCCCTCGCGAAGCACTATGAGGTCGATCGCGCCGTCGTCGTTCGAGTTCGCGAGCGGGGGATTCCCGACGACCACGTACCGGTCGCGCTATTTATCGCGAAGCGCGCGCGCGTCCAGCCGAGTGCCGTCGTCGCCCTTCGGCTCGAGGGTCGTTCGTGGTTCGAAATCTCGACGCACTTCGGTCTCTCCGCGAGTCTGTTTCACGTCCACGTCGAGCGGGACTACGGTCCCCCCTACGGAAACGCGTTCGGACACTTTCGCAACCGGAAGCGCAGCGAGTGGCGGACCATCCGCCTCAGCGACAGTGATCTGGTGAGCCTCGTCAACGTGAGGTTCCTCTCGATTCGCTACGGCCGCACGCCGGACGAAGTCGTTCAGCTACACGCCGAGAAGGGAGGCATCGTCTCGCTCCACGGGCGCGTCAAGGCGAGGAAGAAGCTCGTCCGGGACGGAGGTGGCGTAGTCCACGCGAAGACGAACAAGACGCGCGCCAAGGCGAAGACGAGGACCGAGAAGAGAGTGGACGCGAAGCGCACGGCGCGCGAACGGACGTCTCGTTCGAAGTCGTTCGAAGGGGCCAAGCGCAAGTCCGCCAAGAGCGGCGGCCGGGGACGAGGAAAGAAATAGAACGAGGACTCGGCCGGCCGCGCGCTCGTCCGCTAGCGGATGCGGATGACGAGATCTCCCGTCGCTCCGCCGTCCGTAGACGGGGCGCCGCCATCGTCGCCTCCATCTTCACCGACGCTGTAGATCGCGAGAACGTCGCTCTCCGCGACGACCCTGATCGGGGCGCCGTCGTGCGGATCGATCGGCGCGTCGGGAAAACGGCCCGGAACGAGATCGGCAAGACTCGCAGGAAGACGTCCGTTCTTCGCACGAAACCGAAGCGCGGCCCAAGCGACCCGCTCGACGGCGCGCCACGCGTCTGCGCGAGCGGCCATCGCGGTCACGACCGGGAGCGCCTGAAGACATCCGCGTCCGAGCACTCCGCGGTCGGCGAGCTCGGCGGCGAGTGCCGTCTCGTCGAGCGGTTCGAGCTCGTAGTACGGACGCGCAAGACGCGTTCGTAGTCGCGCCATTCCCGTGCGCAGGGCGTCGAGCTCGAAGGGAACGAGAAAGAGCCGCGACCCCAGTTTTTGCATCGGCTCGAGTGCGAGAAAACCTTCCGTGAGGAGAGCTTCCTCCATGCGAAGGCAGTCGGGGATCCGGTTGAGGAACGTGTCCGGCGGCGCGACTCGAGTCGGAGGAATCTCCGCGTACGGATCGAGTCGCGCGAGATCATCGATGACGACCGAGACGAGCTGAGCGCGTTCCTCGACCATTCCGCCGGCGGCGAGGAGCGCGATCACGAGCGGTTCGGCGAGAACGTGTGCGATGAGGCGCTCCATCTGTGCGAGCGTGCGAAGCGCATCCGGCGCTCGGTTCGCCGCGACGTCGGCGCGGACCTGAAGCGCCAGCAGAGTCGCGGCCTCGCGCATCCAGTAGAGCTCCTCGTAGTGCTGCGCATGGACGAGCGTTCGGTAGTCGAGACCGAACCGACACTCCGGCAGCTCGGCACCGCGGCGAATCGCGGCGAGCGCCTCGGTCGAAGCGGCGAGAAACTCCGGCACCCGCGGGTCGGAAGCGTCGAACTCCGCGTCGCGGACGCGCGCGATCCACTTCGGAACCGGACCCGCCGCCGCTAGCAGAGCGAACGCGCGACGGTAGTGCGGTGCAGCGTCGCGGTTCTCTTCGGCTTTCGGCGCGAGCACGGACACGACGCTCGCGACACCGGCGAGCGCTTCGGAGTTGCGCCGCTTCGTTTCGGCATCGAGCGAGCTCAGCGCGGCGAACTGGAGACCGCAGAAGAGGAACGCGAGGACGAACAGCATCACCGTTCGCCACCGCCGACTCCGCGGGGGCTGCGGGCCGCAGGCATCGAGATCCGCGGGGCGCTCGCGCTGAAGGCCGCACGCCATGAGCGCCGTCACCGAGACGAGAAATGCGGTGAGCCAAGAGAGCGAGAAGTAGAGGAGCTGGTCGTGACCGCTCTCCGCGTGATAGTGCACACCCGCGGCGACCCCCACCCCACCGAGCGCGCCGATGAGAGTCGCGACGATCACGGGACCGGTGATTTGGTGCGAGCGCTTCTCGAGCTTTCCGGCATGAGCGAGCGAGGCCGCGGCGAGAAAGAGCGCGCCCGCGAGTGCCGCGAGCCAAAGCGTCGCGTAGTGAATCGTCATCGTCCCGTCTCCGAGTGAGAGCGGCTCCTCAGCTCTCGGCCGCGAGGACGCGTGATCCGAGCGCACGAGAGAATCTCTCTCCCTTCTTCGGCCACGAAGGGTCCGAGAATCCACCTCGCGGCTAGAGATTGATCACGATGCAGCGAGGACGTACGCACGGGGGTCGCGGAGGACGGACCCGCGGTCCGGTCGTCGAGACGAAGTCGATCACGCTGCCCGCCTCACCGCTGAGACCGGCCGAAACTCGAGCTCGGCCCGCGGGTACCCTCCCGAGGGCGCGATTCTCGATTGTTCGGCTCCGCACCGCGGAGATAGACTGGCCGATAACGAATTGTGAGTTGGGTCCAGCCGACCTGCGCCGCGCACGGGTCGCCAGCGGCACGGTTGCGCTGCTTTCATCGAACGGGTTCAGCCTCGGTATCGGAGCCTGTTCCGGTCAATTCGATTGAGAGGGTGCTCGCATGGTCACCACGCATCGATGCGTCTCGACCGCGTTCGCGGCGATGCTCGTTTTCGGTTTCGGATTCCCGCCCAGCGCATCGGCGCAGGACTTGGGCGGTTGGCTCGAGCCGGAGGGCGGCTGGGATTACGTGTATCACGCCTTCGAAGAGGAAGATCGCGACGGGGAGTTTCTCCTCGACGGCGAAGACTCCCTCGACGGCACCTGGACTCACAACAATGGATCGGACGCGTGGGACGGAAGCGGACCCGGCGATGAATTCCGTCCTGACGAAGTGACGGATGCCGCCCCCGGCGGCGCGGGAATCGTGATCTACGAAGGTCTCGGCGAAGATGGCGGCGATGCCGAAGTGCTCAGCATCGTCGACACCGGCGACCCTCGGAGCCGAGGGTTTTCGGATCCCTCGAACCGAAAGGTCCACCTCTGCCACGAAACGCTCATCCACGAGGGAGTCGACACCGACGGCGCGATGCAGTCGGGGATCACGCTCATCGTACGCAGTCGTCTCCATCCCGACGTCGATCCGGACACGCCGGGATGGCAGCTTCCCGACGGCGGAGTCGACGACGACGCCGGCCAGGGCGCTGCTCCGGGCTACGCGCTCCGCGACGGAGGGAAGGGCGGTCACGGATTTCGCGACGGCGGCGTCGGACGCATCTTCTCGTTCAGCCCGTTCGGAACGGAGGGCTACCAGTTTCCTCCCGAGATCCCTGCGGGTACGACGCCCGACAATTTCGTGAACGTCGGGGACAACTCGGTGTTTCACAGCTTCTGGGTCACGATCAGCGATGACGACGAGAACAATCGCTACGAAATCACCGTTTATGTCGACGGTTCGATCGACCCGGCCGCCGTGTACGAGAACGTCAATCTCGGCACGGGCTCCGACTGCAACGGAAGCTACCTCCACATGGGCTTCCACTCGACGCCGCAGGTCGGCGGACTCGAGGTCGACTACATCGGCTACCGGGAGGGACTCCACGTGCCGAACTCGGTTTGTCCCGGTGGATTCGGCGCCGCGTTTGATTCCGAGTCCGGAAACGTGGAGCTCAGTTGGTCGCAAGGAGCGGTGGACAGCTACACCGTCCTCCGGGACGACACGCCCATCGCCGAAGGGCTTCCGGCTGGGACGACCACGTTCACCGACACGTCGCCGGCGAGACCGAACGCGACCTATCAGCTCGTAGCGATCGAGGACGGTACGGCGAAAGCCGGCTGCCCGAGACCTAGGGTGACCGTGTCAACGGTGGTTTGTCCGACCCTCGCGTGCTCGACGGATCGCGCCGCGGGCTCGGTGACGCTCGACTGGACCCTGCCGCAGTTTGTCACGCCGACCGGTTTTCGCATCCTTCGCGACGGCGCTGAGGTCGGGAACGTCGCCGGCGACGTACTCACGTTCACCGACAATCCGGATCCCGGCGAGTACACCTACGAGATCGAGACGCTGGCCGAGGGAGGTGCGGCGTGCGAAACGAACGCATTCTGCATCGCTCGCCTCTTCGGTGCGGGCACCGTCGAAGTCATCGGTGACGACTGGGACACGACCAGCGCGTCCGGCGCGAGCGAGATCGTCACGACATCGGATGGAGTGAAGGGCGCATGGTTCCCGGCGGCGCCGAAGACCGAGTCCGACTCCGTCTCCTTCGCCGTCAACGTCGCGGATCTGGGAAGCGGCGAGATCGAAGAGGGAAGATTCCGCGTCGAGGTTCGCGCTCGCTACGACAATCCGGTGCGCATCGTCAACCGGACGAACGAGTCCTTCCTAGAGTTCAACCTCGCGCGAACGGGCGTCAGCAGCGCCAATGACGACCGGGGGGAAGCGGAAGACGGTCTCGAGCAGGTGCCGAATCCGCCCGCCGATCCGACGCTCGACAGTGCCGCCTCGACGATCGTCAACTCGGACAACACCGGCCTCGCGCTCGAAGAGGGTCTCAATCTGATCGAGATCGTCGCTCCTCACGATGATCCCATGCAGATCTTCGAGCTCCGCATCGGGCTCTTCTCGAACCTCGACGCGACGATCGCGGCAAATCCTTGTCCGGCGGGACTCGTGTGCGAGCGCCAGCCCGACGGTTCGATGCTTCTCACGTGGAACGCGGGCGAGCCGCACGCCTACGAGATCGTCCGCGACGGAGACACGATCGCCGAGATCCCGATGGGCGACCAAACGAGCTTCACCGATACCGATGTCGATCGCGGGTTCTTTACCTACACGCTGCGCGCGACCGACGACGCCGACTGCCCCGCCATCGAGTGCACGGGCGGAGGCGGCGTGCCGAATCCCGACGGTTTCATCACCGAGTGGCTGATCTTCGGCCCCCTGAATTGGGGCTGCGTCACCGGCGGGTTCGAGCAGTGCAACGCACCCGGCGAAGATCGCATCTCCGAGGATCATCTCGCCGGGACCGTCGGCGGGGAGGCGGTCGATGAGGTCACGATCGAGCCGATCGCCGGCATGGAGATCCAGCTCGAGAGCTCGATGGTCCTCGCAACTGCCCGCGCCGACATAAATCCGAACGGTCCCGGCGCCGGTCAGTGGTTCCCGTACAAGGCCGCGAACTCGACGATCGACTACAACGTCGTCTTCGGCGGGAGTCCCGGAGACGATCACATGGTGTACGCGGTGACGTACATCAACAACAACCTCGGCGACGTCGAGCTCGATCTCGGTGTATCGAGCGACGATTCGGTCCAGGTCCTCATCAACGAGGACGTCGTCTGGACGAACAATGTGGCGCGCGGGTTCGGTGGAGACGGTGAAGTCCAGGACTTCGTCCCGAACGTCTCCCTCCAGGAAGGCCTCAATCGCGTCATGGTGAAGGTCTTTCAGGGCAACGGCGGCGTCGGATTCCGCCTCCGCTTCGAAGAGGCCGGCGTCCCGATCACCGAAGATCTGGAGATCGATCTCACCCCGGGAGGTCCGCCGACTGACGAAATCCGTCGCGGCGACACCAACACCGACGGCAGCGTCAACATCGCCGACATGATCTTCATGCTGAACGGGCTCTTCGGCGACGGCGGCCCGCCGTCGTGTCTCGAGACGGCCGACCTGAACGGCGATGCCAGCTACAACATCGCGGACGCGATCTTCGGCCTCAACCGTCTCTTCGGCGATGGCCCGCCACCCGTCGGTGGCGCCGGACCCGAGGGCACGGACTGCGGCGCGGATCCGAGTCCGGCGAATTCGCTCGGGTGCGATTCGTACGACAAGTGTTGAGCGGCCGACGCTCGGAGTAGAGCGCGGCAGCTCGGCGGCGACGTCGAGCTGCCGCGCTTATTTTTTTGCCGAAGCAGCGCTGACGGTTCGCACTCCGTCTGCCGTCCTTTTCCCCGCGGACTTCGCGTTCTTCGTGTTCCGTGCGTTCGTGGTACAAGAGCCGCATGAACGAAGAACACTCTCCGAAATCGGTCGACGACTCCCGCTGGGGCAAAGCAACGCGATCCATCGACGAAGGGCGCCTCCTTCAAGGACCCGAGAGCCGGGGAAAAGAATTTCGCCGGCTCATGCGGATCGTCGGTGAGTTCGTGCGCGGCTTTCGCGCATTCCACTTCATCGGCCCCTGCGTGACGACGTTCGGATCGGCACGCTTCGACGAGGGACATCGCTACTACGAGCTCTCGCGCAGCGTCGGCTCCGAGCTCGCAAAGGCGGGCTTCGCGGTGCTCACGGGCGGCGGTCCCGGCACCATGGAGGCCGCGAATCGCGGCGCGAAGGAAGCGGGGGGACTTTCGCTCGGGTGCAACATCGAGCTCCCCCACGAGCAGGCGCACAATCCCTACCTAGACGAGTGGGTCGAGTTCCGGTACTTCTTCGTGCGAAAGGTCATGCTAGTCAAATACTCGCAGGCGTTCGTCGTCCTTCCCGGAGGATTCGGCACGCTCGACGAGATCTTCGAGACCGCCACGCTGATTCAGACGGGAAAGATCCACGATTTCCCGCTTGTTCTCATGGGACTCGACTACTGGGCGCCGCTGCTCGAGTTCCTCCGCGGAACGATGCTCACCGAGCGGACGATCTCACCTGAGGACGTCGATCGTCTGATCCTCACCGACGATCCCGCCGAAGCGGCGGAGCGCATCCGCGAGACGGTCGAGAGCCGCTTCGGGCTCATACCGAGGCCGCTCAAGCCGCGCTGGATCCTCGGCGAGAAGAAGCGCCGGCGCTCGCACACGGGCTAAGAGGAAGAGTTTTCACACGAAGGGTTAGGGAAGAGCGCGAAGCAAGACGGAAGAGGATGGAGAGTTGGAGGCTACGGGCTAGGCGGAATCGCGAGTTCGGCTGCGCATGTGCGTAGCTGCCATGCGAGAATCCTCCGACTCGATTTGCTCCCGTATTGACTCTTCCTTCGTCTTTCCTTCGCGCTCTTCCCTAACCCTTCGTGTGAAAACTCTCTAGAGCTCGCAAAACGCCGCAACGACCTCCGATGCGCGCTCCGTCTATCCCACGATCGGATGGATCACCTCACCCGCGACGTCCGTGAGCCGAAACTTGCGCCCGTTGTAGGTGTAAGTGAGTTGCGTGTGGTCGATTCCGAGAAGGTGCAGGATCGTCGCGTGGAGATCGTTCACTGTGACCTTGTCGACCGCGGCCTTGAATCCGATTTCGTCGGTCTCGCCGTAACTCACCCCACCGCGGACGCCGCCGCCCGCCATCCACGTCGTGAACGCGTGAGGATTGTGATCGCGTCCCGGCTTCGCTCCCTTCTGCGCAATCGGTAGGCGTCCGAACTCGCCGCCCCAAACGACCAGCGTCTCGTCGAGGAGGCCGCGCGATTCGAGGTCGCTGAGAAGGGCCGCGATCGGCCGATCGGTTTCCGCCGCGAATCCGCTGTGATTGCCGCGGATATCTTGGTGGCCGTCCCAGCTCCGCTGGTTCTCCATCCCGCCCGAGTAGATCTGAACGAAACGAACGCCGCGCTCGACGAGTCGGCGCGCCGTGAGGCATTGGCGCGCGAAGTGCGCGGTCGGTTTCTCGTCGAGCCCGTAGAGTTTCTTCGTCGCCGGCGACTCGCGATCGACGTCGAGTGCTTCGGGTGCAGCCACCTGCATGCGGTACGCGAGCTCGAAGCTCTCGATGCGCGCGGCCAGCTCACGCTCGAGCGGATCGTTCACGGGCGCGTCCTCCGTCCCGCTGAGCCCGGCGAGCAAATCGAGCTGCGCTCGCTGCTGACGGTCCGTGAGTTCGCGGCGACGGACGAGGTTGTCGATCGGCAGCCCCCTCGGACGGAGATGCGTTCCCTGATACACGCTCGGCAGGAAGCCCGCGCCCCAGTTGAGCGCGTGTCCCTTCGGAAGCCCGCGCCCGAGTGGATCACTCATGACGATGAACGCCGGGAGATTTCGATTCTCGCTGCCGAGACCGTAGGTGACCCACGAGCCTACGCAGGGAAAACCCATTCGAGTCATCCCTGTCTGCATCATGAAGAGCGCGGGACTGTGGTTGTTCGACTCGGTGTGCCCCGAGTGGATGAACGCCATCTTGTCGACGTGATGAGCGAGGCGGGGAAATATGCTCGAGACGTACTTTCCGCATTCGCCGTGGGGGCGGAATTCGAACGGCGACTTCATAAGGGGCCCCACCGCACCCGAGAAGAAGCCGGTGAACTTGTCGAAGCCCTTCAGCTCGACCCCGTTCTTTCGCTCGAGTTCAGGCTTGTAATCCCAGGTGTCGACCTGACTCGGACCGCCGTTGATGAAGAGCCAGATCACCGCCCGCGCACCCGCACGCGAGGGAGCCGCGCGCGGAGCGAGCGGATCGAGCGGGCCCGACTTCGACCGACCCGTGCGCGGTGCTCCGAGGAGACCTTCGTCCCCGAGAAGTCCGGCGAGACCGAGAAGACCGGCGCCGCTGCCGGCGCGCGCGAGCAGCTCTCGGCGAGTCCAGCCGGCGGAGCCAGGTCGATGCAGGGGATCAGCGGACATACACGAACTCTCCGAGGCTCATGAGCACCTGACAGAAGTCGGCGAGAGCCGGTCGCTCGGCTTCGCTCGCGTAGGTCTTTCGTTGCGCCGCTAGAAACGAGACGGCGCGATCGTGTTCCGCCGGCGTCGGAGCGCGCGAGAGCGCGATCCGGTACGCGCGCGCGACGACCTCGGCGTCGGTCGCGGTCGGATTCGCGTCGAGCAATCGGTTCGCAAAGGCTTCGGCCGAGCGCCGGATCTCGTCGCCGTTCATGAGGAGAAGCGCCTGAGGCGCCGTGGTCGTCACCGCGCGAACCGGAAGACTGACGAGCGCCTGCGGCGCGTCGAACACCTGCAGCATCGCCACGAGCCGGCTCCGCTTCACCGTGAAGTAGAGGCTGCGCCGACGATGGTTCGGGTCGAGCGTTCCCGGTCCGAAGAGCGTCCGATCGAGCCGGCCCGATACGGCGAGGAAGAGATCGCGAATCGCTTCGGCCTCGAGCCGACGAGGCGAGAACCGCCAGTAGAACCGATTGTCGGGATCGAGCCGGAAGTTCTCATCGACGAAGGTCGACGATTGCCGAAACGTCTGGCTCGTAAGGATGATCCGGTGAATGTGACGGAGATCCCAGCCGCTTTGCACGAGCTCCGTGGCGAGCCATTCGAGGAGCTCGGGATGACTCGGTCGTTCGCCCTGCCGGCCGAAGTCGTTCGGCGTCGCGACGAGCCCCCTCCCCATGTGGTGCTGCCAGACGCGATTCACCGCGACTCGCGCGAGAAGCGCGCCGGCGCCGTGCTCGACGTCCGTGATCCAGTTGGCGAAGGATCGTCGCCGGTAGGACGTTCGCGCGCCCTCGGGAGGGGATTCCCGCCACCGATCCTCTCGCACCACAGGATCGGTGAGCACGGAAAGAAAGCCCGGCTCCGCTACGCCATCCTTCTGATCCGTGTCTCCACGCTTCAGGAAGTACGTCTGGTCGAAGAAATCGGCGCCTTGCGTGTGGTGACGCATCGGCTTCACTCCCTCGGAGCACACCATCATCTTCGTCGTCGATGGCTTAGGTGCCCCTTCGAGATGCGCGTCGACCGCGCGCTTCAGCTCGAGCCAACGCTCGTCGCGCTCTCGGTACCAGTTCGCGAGCGCGTCCCGCGTCGCCTTCTCGAGCGACGTGAGCGCGGCTCCGTCCCGGAGCTCGCGCAGCCCCCGAGCCACCGCATCCGGAATGCCGTCCCCTTCGAGCGGAAGGGTTCCGGAGAGCGTCGTGACCGCGATCCGCGGGCGCCCGATGTTGTGGCGATGGTTCACCGTAAACTCGAGCTCGATGCTCAGCGTCGTTCCGCTTTCGAACCCGACGGGGCGATCGAACTCGAACACCGCCGAGTGGTTCTTTCCAAACTGCGGATCGACGGCCCAGCCGCTCCGCGGATCGTCGTCGAGCGATGCCGCGAGCGCGAGGTTCCCGCCGTTCTGCTCGAACGTTGCGCGCGGACGAACGAGCGTCACGACTTGAGGCGTTCCCGCTGCCGCCTCGACGGGCGCGGCGGTAACGCGGATGGATCCGAGACCGATGTTTCCGTTGGCGGCTCTTCCCGGTCCGCCCTTCACTAGCGAGGGGTGCGAGAGCGCTTCGAGACGCAGCGCACGGATTCCCTGAAGATTCGTTCGAGCGACGAGCGTGTAGACGTCAAACTCGGGGTTCTTCCCCTCGGCGAGAAGCGACCCGTCTTCGAGCGCGCGCAGAGTCGCGCCGCCCTTCGACACCGCCGTTTCCCACTGAAGAACGCTCCACGCGCCCTCGGCGGCCGCGCGCTTCGCGTCGTCCGCGAGCCAGCGCTCGAAGCGCACCGGGAGCTCGCTCTCCTCGAAGTCGCGTAGCGCCGACACGAACGGCGCGTGCTTCGCGTCGAATTCCTCCTTCTCGCGGCGATACTCTTCGGGTGCGAGGTTGACGTCGATCTCGCTGCGAACCGTCGTCGTAAACGTCGCGAGCATGCGGTAGTAGTCGCGCGTCGGGATCGGGTCGAACTTGTGATCGTGACAGCGCGCGCAACCGACCGTGAGCCCGAGGAAGGCCGATGACGCGGTCGACAGCATGTCGTCGAGTGCGTCGTAGCGGGTCCGTTCCACCTCCTTTTGGGTGATCTGCGTCGGGAACACTCCGGCGCCGAGAAACCCCGTCGCCATCATCGCGAGAGGCTCGCCCGGTGCGAACTCATCCCCGGCGAGTTGCCAGCGGACAAACTGATCGTAGGGAAGGTTTTCGTAGAGCGCCCGAATCACGAAGTCGCGGTAGTGATACGCGTGCTTCCGATCGTAGTCATGCTCGAATCCGTGGCTCTCGGCGAAGCGCGCGACATCGAGCCAGTGTCGAGCCCAACGTTCACCGTGCGCCGGACTCGCAAGGAGTCGATCGACGATCTCCCGGTACCGCAGCTCCGAGGGATCGCGCACGAACTCCTCGAGCTCACCGGGAGTGGGAGGCAGTCCGGTGAGGTCGAGATAGAGCCGCCGGAGAAGTACGCGCGGCGAGGCCGGATCGCTTCGCCCGACGCTATGGTCTCGCTGCGCAGAGACAACGAAGGCATCGATCGGATGGTCTCCCGCGCCATCGACTCGCGGCGGCGCGACGGCACGCAATCGAGAGAACGACCACCAGTCGCGATCGCGGTCGCTGACGAACGACGCCGCGCCGCCCGGTCCTTCGCCGACGAGTGGCGAGTCGTAAGGCGCACCGAGATCGATCCACCGACCGATCCACTCGACCGTGTCCTGCGGAAGCGGCGCCTCCCGGTGCGGCATGAATGGCTCTTCTCGTCGCGCGACGAGTCGGTAGAGAAGACTCTGCTCACGATCGCCGGGGCGCACGGCCGGTCCGGATCGGCCGCCGCTCAAGAGGCCGCTCCGCGTCGAGAGGTCAAAGTCCGCTCGTTTCTTTCCTCCGCCGTGACAACCGAGGCAGCGATCGACGAGAACCGAGCGGAGCTTCGCCTTGAAGAGTCGTGCGCCGGCGGCCATGCGCTCGGCGTGGTCCGGAGGGACGTTCACCTCCGGCGGAGTCTCTTCCGCGAGAACGGCGAACGGAAGAACGATCCACTGAACCGTGAGCGCCCCGCGGAGGAGGAGCCGGCAAACGCGAGGCGGCGTCCGTAGCGTCATTTCCATCGTCACTCGACAACAACACGCAAACGACGCGACCGAGCTCGACGGCGCCCCGAGGCGTGCTGGCCGCGAAGGACATTGTATCGCGGCGTGGAGACTTGAGGAGTCTGGGCACGGGTCCACAGCGCCCCCAAACGCAGCGCCGCTCGGTCATCGCGGCCGGTGTCATCGACTCCCGAGCGCTCGAAGCAGCTCGCGAGCGGACGGCGGCTACCGAGGCGCGCGAGATTTGGAGAGATCGCGTCGACGCAAGGAGCCGGCGGCCGTCGTGCTACCGGTCAAGAGCGTCCAAACCATACGCGTGCGCGCTTCGTGCGACGATCAGCTGCTCCTGGGCACACGGATTCGTTCGGAAGAAACGCTCTCGATGCGCATCGTCGAGAGGCGGGGCGTCGGGCTCTGCGGGAGATCACGGATCTGATCGCCGCCGTTCTCTCCCACCCGAGCGAAGGTCTTAACCGACGTCCCTAGAGCGTGCAGGTGTCCTGGCAGAACGAGCCGCAGCAGGTGTTGTACACGCACGTCGGAACCCACCAGCAGATTCCCCACCAGCAGACGCGGATCACCGTGTCGTCCCGAACTTGAATGCAAGTCGGCACCTGGGGTCCACAGAGCCGAACATCCGGACATTCATCGCTCTTCCGGCGGACGGTATCGTGCTGCTCCGCGAGCGCGGCCCACGGGCAGCCGGCGTTCTCCGCCCTCTCGAGCTCGATCGTGAGCCGAGGCTCCGGGGCATCCCCGACTCCGCGGGCGATCTGGAGTCCGCGCACGACGTCCGAGAGGTCGAGCGTACCGTCGCGGGTAGCATCGGCTCCGAGGAAACACTCCGGTGTCGGTCCGCCAGAGTAGAGGTACTCGAGCGTCGAGATCGCGTCGGCAAAGTCGACATCGAGATCTCCGTCCGCGTCGCCCGGCCGGTAGGGAGTCGTCGCCGCGACGAGCTCCGCCTCGAGGTCGGCCGCGAGAGTGCGAAGCGAATCGAGCCGTTCGGCGAGCTCGACAAGCTTCGCCGGCGGCTCTCGACCCTCGTTCTCGAAGAAGTCATGGATCGTTTCGAACTCGAAGTGCTCGAGGCGCGATGCTGCCGAGGCCACCAGCCGTCCGGACGCTCGCGGGTCGCTCTCGAGGTGTTCCGCGGCCTCGATGAGTGCGGCTTCGACCTGATCGAATCGCTCCGCGAGAGCTGAGGCGTGCTGCTCGAGCACGGCCGCCGAATCTCGGAGCCCGTTCCGGCTCGAAGGCTCCTCAGCGGCGCGGAGCGCCGGCGATACGAGCGCGAGGACGAGACTGGCGATGGCGACGTTCGCGGCACGAGTCAGCGGATCGATGGACCTTCGCACGGTGGATTCTCCCGAGAGTGCACTGCGAGATGACGCGGTCGAGCCGCGCCGTAGCCGGGAGAGCGCACGGATGCCCTCGAGAGACCGGCTCCTCCCCAGTAACTGCACGTCCACCGCCGGTCAGCTCATCCTGTTCCCGGTTTTCTCCGAATCCGGACGAAGAACGGAGGCACCGAGAACGGCCAGCCAGGCCCAGGCCTACTCGGGCGGTGCGAAGAGGAGCACGCGACCGCCGTCGTCGGTCCACTGTAGGAGCCCGACCAGGGCACCGTCGCGCCGCGAGACGACGACGCCTCCGTGCCACGATGGGTCGAGCGGCACGCTCGGCTCGAGTCGCCAGTGATCCGCTTCGACCGACGCGATCTGTCCGACCGCGAGTGGGAAGGGCATCCCCTGCGGATCGGCGACGACGAGCGCGTCCTCCGCGTTCGCCGGGGTGCGGACGCGCACTCGCGGCCACGGCGTGATCGCCGGCAGCGTCGACGCGAGCGGATAGTAGACGATGGCACCTTGGGCGCCGAGCGACTCCGGCGCGACGGGAAACTCCTCCCCCGCGATCGCGAGGCGGATCTCTCCGTCGATCGAGTCTTCGACCGGGGCGAAGAAATCGCCGAGACCGAGAAGCCCGCGATCGAACACGAGCACCCAAGCCTCGCGCTGACGCGCCGACTTCCACCCGACGTAGTTTCGCTCGCGCCAGCGAAGGGTGGCGCGCCGCGCATGCGGCAGCGCGACGCCGCCCGGAAGAAGACGATCGCCGACGGGGATCGGCGGCTCCCAGTCGTGCCAGTCTTTCGGCGGGCCGGCATCGAGAGTGAACGGATGCCCCGTGACGACGGAATCTTCGTCGACGTTCGGGGTCGCGAATGCGACTCCACCCGCGATGACGGTCGCGAGCGACTCGAGGTCGAGCTTCACTCCCGAGATGCCGACGTCGACATCGATACCGCTCACCGCCCAAAACCGCGTGTTTGGACGAACGAGTGCGCGGTACTGCGGCTCGACGTAGGCTCGAGCTTCGACGCGGGCGGCGTCCGAAGCGAGATTCACGGACGTGACGCGGCCGACGCGGATCCCGCGATACAAGACCGGAGAACCTCGCTCGAGCCCGAACCGGTCCTTCGCACGAAGAATGACCTCGAGGCCTCCCTCCGTCCGATCCAGCTCTGCCGGTGCCTCGTCGAGTCCCTCGAACTCGCGCCGCGGCTCGGCCGAGCTCGGCCCCGGCGCGACGGCGAGAAAACGACCGCCGACAAGCGTTTCGAGTCCGCGAATCTCGGTGATGCCGACGCGAGGACGCTCCACCCAGAACAGACTCCCGGCCCGCGCGATCGCGGTCGCGGTCTCGGCGAGGCGCACCGTGACGCTCACTGAGCCGAGGTCGCCGGCAAGGCGAACGTCGGTCACTTCGCCGACGACCATTCCGCGGTAGCGCAATTCGTCTCCGGCGGCGAGTCCGTAGGCTTCGCGGAAACGGATCGCGATGTCGACGACGCCGCTGTCGTCGAGAGCCGGCGCACGCTCGAGACCCACGAACTCCGAGCGCGGCGGTCCTCCGGCCGGACCCGGCAGCACGCCGACGTACTTCGCGCCGATCGCCGTCTCGAGCGCGCGCACACCCTTCAAACTGAACTGCGGCCTCTCGATCCAGAAGCGGGAGCCTTCACGCGCGAGTCGTTCGGCATTCGGAACGAGCGAAATCGCGACGATCACCGTCGCGGCATCGCCGGCGAGCTCGACCGAGGAGACGGCGCCGACCTGGATCCCCCGGTACTCGACCGCGTCGCCTGCCTTGAGGCCGTGTCCTTCGGGAAACGTGACTCGAATCGGCACGCCGGCTTCGGGTCGCGCGAGAACGGTGAGCACGATCGCCGCGACCAGGCAAAGAAGCGCGACCCACCACGCGTGCGTCGTCAGCACTCGGAGGCCGCGCGGCGCGGGTCGAACCGCGGCGGCGGGAAACTCGGGTGCTGAGCTTTGCTCGTTCGAGCTCATTTCAAGCTTCCTCTTCTTCCCAGATGGAACGCGGGTCGAACGCGAGCGATGCGAAAAGACTCATCGCGACGCACAAAGCGAAGGCGACGACACCGTAGCCGAATCGAAATTGAACGAGGTTTCCGAGCTTGACGAGCATCACGAGAAACGCAAGGAGGAGGACATCCATCATGCTCCACTTGCCGACGGTCTCCATGACGTGATACGTGAGTGCCTTGTGCTTCCTCCTGAGTAGACCGAGAAGACTGAGCTCGAGGAGAAGCACGATCTTCCCGAGTGGAAATACGATCGAGAAGACGAGCACCACACCACCGACGAACCAGCTTCCGCTGCGAAGGAGATCGACGGTGCCGGCGAGGATGCTCGACGCCGTGCGATGCCCGAGCTGTTCGACTTCGAGCACCGGAAGGAGAATCGCCGGCCAAAAGAGAACGAACGCACCGACGGCGAACGCCGCGGTTCGCGCCGACGAAAGCTGCGCATCTCGTGGCAGCGGAATCGCGGCGCCGCAGCGAACGCAGTAGGCCCGTTCGCTCGGTGCGACGTCGCCGACGCGGTGGATGAGACCGCAGGAATGGCAGGCGTGATGGTTCATCGTTCGTGCCCGGAGCGGCGAAAGACTCCGCGGCGTGACCGAGATGCCATGAACCGGGCGAACCGCCGCGCCCGTTTATCCTGAACTCTCTTCGATCCGACATCCATAAGGGGGCGCGTTCGATCCGTTGACTCCTCGGGCGTACCCAGCGCGTCCGGAGGCGGTTCGTTCACGCGCACGCCGCCCGATGGGTCGTGCGTTTCGGGCAGCATGCAGGTTTCCTCGAGGGGAGTACAGGGGCAATCTCGGACCAAAGCCGCCGGCGTCGGTGACGCCTTTCGTACCGTCTTTCGACCCCCGTTCTTGGTCGCTGATCTTCTCGGGGTCGATGGATATCGGTGCGGGCTTCAGACCTGAAACACGCCGAGCCCAGAGGCCTCGGCGGGCGCCGCGCGCGTCGCGAGCTCGAGCAGGTGCGCGAGCACGGCACGCGTCTCACGCGGGTCGATGATCGCGTCGACCCAGAGCCGCGCGGCGGCGTAGTACGGCGAAACGGTCTCGTCGTACTTCGAGCGGATGCGTTCGAGGATCTCGGCTTCGCCCTCGGCCTCGAGCTCGGCACCGAGCTTCTTTCGCTCGATGCTGAGGATCGTCTCCGCCGCCTGCTCGCCGCCCATGACGCCGATGCGCGCCGATGGCCAAGCGACCATGAAGCGCGGAGCAAACGCACGACCGCAAAGCGCGTAGTTCCCCGCGCCGTAGCTGTTCCCGACGACGAGAGTGATCTTCGGCACCGTCGTGTTGCTGACCGCGCTCACGAGCTTCGCACCGTCCTTGATGATGCCGCCCTGCTCCGCACGCGTTCCGACCATGAACCCCGTAACATCCTGCACGAAAAGGAGCGGGATCTTCTTCTGCGTGCAGCTCAGCACGAACCGCGCGGCCTTCGCCGCAGAATCGGAATAGATCACCCCGCCGATTTGCATCTCGCCCGCACCCGTTCGAGTCGTGAGGCGCTGGCTCGCGACCACGCCGACGACGTAGCCATCGATGCGCGCGGTTCCGGTGACGAGTGAACGACCGTACTCGGCCTTGAATTCCTCCCAAGAACCGTCGTCGATCACGCAGCGAAGGAGATCACGGGCGTCGTAGGGCGCGCGGTGATCGGCGGGAAGGACGTCGAGAACTCCACCGGGTTCCTCGGCCGGAGCCATCGGAGCTTCACGCAAGAACCCGCCCGAGGGATCCGCGGGCCATTGCGCCGCGAGGCGACGAACGCGCTCGAGAGCGCTCGCGTCGTCCTCGTCCTCGTAGTCCGCCATGCCACTCAGGCGCATGTGTGTCGACGCGCCGCCGAGCGATTCTGCGTCCGCGTCTTCGCCGATGGCGGCTTTGACGAGATACGGACCTCCGAGAAAGATCCCGCTCGTTCCCTTCACCATCACGAGCTCGTCGCAGAGCGCGGGGATGTACGCGCCGCCGGCGACGCACGGCCCCATCACCGCGGCGATCTGCGGGACGCCCGCCGCTGACAAGCGTGCGTTGTTGTAAAAGATACGCCCCGCGTGATCGCGGTCGGGAAACGACTCGTGCTGGAGCGGGAGGAAAAGTCCACCCGAGTCGACGAGGTAGATGATCGGGACGCGGTTCTCGAGTCCGATCTCCTGGGCACGAAGGATCTTTTTGATGGTGAGTGGAAACCACGTCCCGCTCTTCACCATCGAGTCGTTGGCGATCACGATCGCTGCGCGCCCGCTCACGCGTCCGGCGATGGTCCGAACGCCCGCCGCCGAGATGGTTCCGGCTTCGTCGTAGACCCCGGCCGCCGCGAGCGCCCCGATCTCGAATCGAGCTGCCTGTTCGTCGAAGAGCAGATCGAGCCGCTCGGGGATGGTCAGCTTTCCTTTCGAGTGTTGTCGTTCGACCGCCGATTCGCTGCGCACGGAGGTCGACTCTAGGAGTCGCTCCGCTAGCTCCGCGATTCTGTGCTCGTGCTGTTCTCTTCCGGTCGACACGCCCGATTCGCTCCACTTTCTCGTCGGCGTCAATCGTCCCACTTCACGGTCTCGCGGCGCGCGAACGCATCGAGACCGCGGCGAGCGTCCTCGCTCGCAACGGCGCTTTCGAACTCGGCGCACGCGGCACTCAGATCGGCGTCGAGCGATCGTTGATCGAGCTGCGCGAGAAATTCGCGGGTGCGACGGGTCGCGTCCCGAGATCGCTGGTACACGAAGAGTCGCGCGTATTCTTCGGCCGCAGCGAGCGCCGGGATGTCCGGCACGAAGTCGACCAGTCCATCCGCGAGCGCGCTCTCGGCGTCGTAGGTACGCCCAGCCGCAGCGATCGCAGCGACTCGCGCGGCCGACAGGCGTCGCCTCAGCACGACCGATACGAGCGCCGGAACGAGACCCAGTCGAGTCTCGGGAAGGGCGAGCGACACGCCCGGTCCCGCCCATACGAGATCGGCGGCGAGCGCGAGCCCGAGTCCACCGCCGACCGCCGCACCGTCGAGCGCCGATAGAACGGGGATCGGCGAGCGAAGAACGGCGCGGTAGAGCGAGGCGAGCTCGTCGGCAAAGCGCGCCGCCACCGCGCGGTCTCCGAGCGAAACGTCGCGGAGATCCATGCCGGCAGAAAACACCCGCGAGGTGCTCCCGAGGATGAGGATTCGGGCCGAGGAATTCGAGCCGGCGTCTTCGATCGCGGCGCGCGCCGCGCGGACCATGTCGAGCGTGAGCGCGTTGCGTTTACTCTCGCGGTCGAGAAGCACGCGCACTACGCCGTCCGACGATTGACACTGAATTCCGCTCACGATGGCCTTCCCTCCTCTGACGAGTCGCTGGATTCAGCCCCGAGGTCCGCAGGATTCTCGCGGAAAGCGGCGCTCGACTCGAGCACGCAATCGGAAGGAAGCTCGGCGCCCCAGTGGTCGAGGACCGCGCGTTCGAGATCCGGCGGAAGCGAGATCGGCGCGCGCAGGAGTGCCGGCGCAAGAGTCTTTCCCTGTGCGTCGAGACGAAGCGATACGGCCCCACCACCACCAAGCGCGTGGGAGACGACGAAATTGAGCGCGCCGAGATTCTCGAGTTCGTAGCGAAGAACGGAGCCGACTTCGAGCGGAGCGAGCACTCCCGCGACGCGCTGCGCGGTGAGGTTTCGCACGAGCCATGGATACCAATCGGGCCGGCGCGCGATGATGCCGATGTTCGCCTTGTCGCCCTTGTCACCCGAGCGGCCGTGCGCGAGAAGGAAGAGTCGATAGCGCGTTTTCATGGAAGAAGTCATTCGACGATGTCGACGCGATACCGCACGGCGTCGCGCGGAACGAGTCCCGACCAGATCGCCCGAACGGCCGATGCCTTCGGTCGTCCCCCTGCGTAGCCCGTCGCTCCGGGCGGTCCGGTGAGGACGAGACCGATCATTTCGCGACCGACGAGCTCGAGGCCCTCCTTGTCCGCACCGCGCACGGCGACTCGAAGGACGACCTCCACCGGTTCCGGCGTGGGGCCACTCGCGCCGCGAAAGCAGGCGTCCGCGCCGACCACCTCGACGCACCACTCGTCGACGGAGTTCGCGCCGAGATTCTCGACGCGCCGGCGAAGCACGGCGGCCGCGCGCTCCGCCTTCTCGCGAGCGTCGGGCCAGCAGTAGGTCATCTGCGCGGTGACCTTCCAACCCGCGTCGTAGACGCACGAAACCTTGAGCCGCTCAGGCGCGGGCCTCCCGCGCACACCGCTGATCTCGACGCGGTCCGGACCGATTTCGCGGAGATCGATCGACGTGAAGTCCGCGACGCAATCGGCCGTGATGTAGTGACGCGGATCGCCGATTTCGTAGAGGAGCTGCTCCTTCACCGTCGCCGCCGAGACCTTGCCGCCGAGCGAAGGATGCTTCGTGATCACCGCGCGATCCGGAGTCTCGATCTCCGCGATGGGAAAACCGATCCGATCGGCCCCCTCGATCGAGCGCCAGTCCCCGAGAAAATTCCCACCGCTCGCCTGCGCGCCGCATTCGAGCACGTGACCGACGACCGTTCCGAGCGCGAGGGCATCGATCTGATCGCCCGTGATGCCGAACTCGTGCCGGAGCGGAGCGACGACGAGCGCGGTGTCGGTGCAGCGCCCGGTGACGACGATCTGCGCTCCGCGCTCGAGCGCCTCGACGATCGGATCCGCGCCGAGGTAGACGTGGGCGCTCGTCGCCCTCGATGCGACTTCGCTCCACGGCAACTCGTCGGCATCGAGCGGTCGCACGTCGATCGAGCCCGCGCCGTCGTGCTCGGGATCGCTCGGGAGAAGATCGAGGACGTCATGGCTCTCGACGACACCGATCTTCAAACCGTCGACACCGCGGCGCTTCGCCTCGGCGAGCAGAGCTTGGGCGCAGCCGGTCGCGTTGACCCCGCCGGCGCTCGCGACGACGCGGATCCCCCGCTCGGAGATCTCGGGGAGAAGCTCACCGATATCCCGCACGAAGTCGCGCGCGTAACCGGCCTCGGGATCGCGGCGATGCTGCTTGTCCAGAATCGCGATCGTCACTTCGGCGAGGTAGTCGAGAACTAGATAGTCGATCGGCCCGGAGCGCACCTGGAGCGCAGGCGCCTGGGACCAATCGCCCCAAAACGCCTGACCGCTCGCGATCCGGATCACCGCGCCGGCTCCGGGCGCGTCTCGACCTCCGCTCCGAACTGCCGCGTCGTGCCTTGCGCGACGATGAGGCGAAGGATCTCGCTCGTCCCCTCGCCGATCTCACAGAGCTTGGCGTCGCGAAGATAGCGCTCGACGTTGTAGTCACGCAGGTAGCCGTAGCCACCGTGAATCTGGATCGCGTCGAGACAGACGCGAGTCGCCATTTCGGACGCGAACAGCTTTGTCATCGCCGAGTCGTAAGGGAGCGACCTGCCGCGGTCGAGGAGCTGTGCGCCGCGGTACGCCATCAGGCGCGCCGCCTGAATCTGAGTCGCCATGTCGGCGATCTTTCCCTGAATGAGCTGACGGCGGATGATCGGCCGGCCGAAGGTCGAACGTTCTTCGGCGTAGCGAACACTGTCCTCCAGCGCGCCGCGGGCGAGCCCGAGCGAGATGCCCGAAATCATGAAGCGCCCGCGCTCGAGGACTTTCTTCACGTCGCGGAACGCCTCGTTGACGTTTCCGAGTCGATCGCCATCCGGCACGCGGACTTCGTCGAACGTGAGCGTCACGGTGTCGGACGATCGCATGCCGAGCTTTTCCTCGGGCGATCCGTAGCTCAGCCCCGCCGCGCCGCGCTCGACGACGAACGCGCTAATTCCCCGCTTGCCCGCCTCGGGGTCGGTGACGGCATTGACGACAAGAAGCGGTGCACGCGATCCGTTCGTGACGAATTGCTTCGCCCCCGTGATCACCCACTCGCCGCCGTCGCGGACGGCGCGGGTCTTCATCGCGGCGGCGTCCGTTCCCGAATCGGGCTCCGAAAGACACCAACTGCCGAGCCCTTCCCCCGAGGTCAGGCGCGGGAGAAACCTCTCCTTCTGCTCGCCGGTACCGACCGCGAGGATGTGCTCGAGACAAAGTCCGTTGTGTGCTTCGACCGACAGCGCGAGACCGCCGTCGTGGCGCGCGAGCTCTTCGAGAACCGCGAGGAACGCGAGGTACGTGCCGCCCGCTCCGCCGAACTCCTCCGGAACGAGGATGCCGAGGAGTCCCTGCTCGGCGAGCGCGGACACCATCGATTCGGGAAAGCCCTTTTGGCCGTCCCAATCGCGCGCGTGCGGAGCGATTTCCGCCGCGGCGAAGCGAGCCACCGCCGAACGAAGAGCGGTGATGTCGGAGGGAAGATCGAGATCCATGAGTCCCCTGGCCCGCAGTTCCGTCGCGGCGTGCGCGCTCAACTACGCCCCCCCATTACCATAACCATAACATCGGGGAAGCGCGGGCGCCGGGCACGAGGGCCGGGCGAAACGCATCCGAGAGAATCGGAACATCGCCCGCTCTGTTGGCGACCGAGGCAAGCAGGCTACAATGCTCCGCCAACGTCGTTTGATCCTGAAGCTCAAGAATCGAGGTCTTCGATGCGATCTCTACTGTTCCTCTTCGCGCTCACGCTCGTCCCGGTGACGCCGTCGCTCGCTCAGAGAGATAAAAAAGCCGAGCGAGAGCTCATGAACGATCTCTCGCATGTCGCGCTGGACCCCGCCTTCCACGTGCAAGGGGAGTACGTCGGACACGTCACCGTCGGCGAGAAGCAGAAGCTCGGGCTTCAGGTGATCGCGCGAGGGAATCGGACGTTCGAGGCTTGGGCGCATTGGGGCGGTCTACCGGGCGCGGGTTGGGATCGCTCGCGCGAGCTCAAGCTGGCCGGCAAGACGAAGCGGGCGACCACCGTGCTCGAGCCGGCCGAGCCCACGAAACACGAAAAAGAACGGCGTCTCTCGCGAGCCAAGGTGACGCACGGCGAACGGGATGCTGCGATCGGCTCGATCAGGATCGAGTTCGGAGCTGCGGACGTCCTCGGCCCGGGCGGCGCGAAGATCGGCCGACTGAGTCGCGTTATTCGCAAGAGCCCGACGCTCGGAAAGAAGCCGCCGGCGGGCGCGATCGCATTTTTCGACGGAAGCTCGACGGACGGATTCAACGGCGGACGGCTCGCCCCGGACGGATTCCTCATGCACGGCACGGAGACGAAAACCCCTCACCGCAGCGGAACGTTCCACATCGAGTTCCGCTTGCCGTTCATGCCGAACGACCGGGGTCAGGGCCGCGGGAACAGCGGGGTGTACTTTCAGAAGCGATACGAAGTGCAGGTGCTCGACTCGTTTGGTCTCGCGGGCTTCCACAACGAATGCGGCGGGATTTATTCCAAAGCGGATCCAGCCGTGAATATGTGCCTCCCGCCCATGCAGTGGCAGACGTACGACGTCGAGTTCACCGAGGCGAAGTACGACGACAGCGGGAAGCGGGTCGAGCACGCCCTGCTGACCGTTTGGCACAACGGAGTTCTGATCCACAAGGATCAACCCGTCGACAAGAGAACGACGGCGGCCCGCGCGAAGAACGATGGCCCGGATCCGGAGCCGCTCGACCTCCAGAACCACAGCTGTCCGGTGCGCTACCGGAACATCTGGTTCGTGCCGCGCGATTGAGCGGGCGGCGCCCCGGGTCGGTGCTCCCGGATGCCGAATGACCGAAAATTCATTTAGGTCGCCCGCCCGGAACGTCGAAGCAGGGGATGTTCCGAATCCATCGGGGCGGCACGATGGCGCGCATCGAAGCAGCCTCCGTACGAAGAGAGCGATGCTTTGACTCTTCGTTCTGGCGGTCGTCGTGGAGACGGCCGTCGATCCTGACTCGGCGGTGAAGACGCACTCGCATGCTGTTCAATTCCTACGTCTTCATTTTCGCCTTCCTCCCGTGCTGCCTCCTCGGCTACGCCCTCCTCTCGCGGAGAGGTTCGCGGAGCGCGGGAATCGTCTGGCTCACCGCTTGCTCGCTCTTCTACTACGGCTGGTGGGATCCGAAGTACCTCGGATTGATCCTCGGCTCGATCATCGCGAACTTCGCGCTCGGCGTGCACTTGGGGCGGGAGCGAGCGGCCTCGAGGCGGGCCGTGCTCGTCGTCGGGATCGTCGCCAACCTCGCCCTTCTCGGGTACTTCAAGTACACGGGGTTCTTTCTCGAAACGCTGAACCGCGCACTCGGAACCGAGTGGAGCACGCCCCCGATCGTTCTCCCTCTCGCGATCTCGTTCTTCACCTTTCAGCAGATCGCCTATCTCGTCGACGCGTACCAGCACAAGGCGCGCGAGTATCGATTCGCCGACTACAGCCTCTTCGTCACCTTCTTCCCGCAGCTCATCGCGGGCCCGATCGTGCATCACAAAGAGATGCTGCCGCAGTTCACGGAGCGCGGTCCGTACCGTCTGAACGCCCGCGATCTCGGAGTTGGCGGCACGATCTTCTTCATCGGCCTATTCAAGAAGACGGTGATCGCCGACACCTGCGCCTCGTTCGCGTCGCCGATTTTCGACAGCGTGGCGGGGGGAGCGACGGCGAGCTTTTTCGACGGCTGGGTCGCGGCGCTCGCCTACACGCTCCAGCTCTATTTCGACTTCTCCGGTTACTCCGACATGGCGATCGGAGCCGCGCGCCTCTTCGGTATCCGACTTCCGCTCAACTTTTTCTCGCCGTACAAGGCGACGAACATCGTCGAGTTCTGGCGACGCTGGCACATGACGCTCTCGCGATTTCTACGCGACTATCTGTACATCGCGCTCGGTGGAAATCGGCGCGGACCCGCGCGCCGCTACGTCAATCTGTTCGCGACGATGCTGCTCGGCGGGCTCTGGCACGGCGCCGGCTGGACATTCGTCATCTGGGGTGGACTCCACGGGTCCTACTTGTGCGTGAATCACGTCTGGCGAGTCCTGCGGCAGCGCCTGGCGCCGGATCGCGAAGTGAGCTGGATCGAGCGCAGGGTCTACCATGCGCTGACGTTCTTCGCGGTCGTCGTCGGCTGGGTTTTCTTTCGCGCCGCCGACTTCGACACCGCGGTGAGCGTGCTCTCGAGCATGATCGGCGCAAACGGGTTGACGTTTCCGAGCGAACTCAAGTTCTACGCGGCCGTCCCCGCGATCACCGCGGGCTTGATCGTCGCGTGGTGGCTGCCGAATACGGCGCAGCTACTGCGCAGTCAGAATCCCGTCCTCGAGACGTACTCTCTCGAAGGCGAACGGCCGACTCTCCTCGAGTGGAAACCGACGCTGCGGTGGGCCGTCGTGGCTGCCGCGCTGACGCTATCGGCAGTCCTTCTCATGTCTCGCGCCAGTGAATTCATCTACTATCAATTCTGATCCGACCCCTTCGGTCTCCGACGACTCCGATCGCCCGTTCCACCGGTACCTGATCGTTTGGATCGGTCTGGCCGGAGCGATGCTCGTCGCGGCGGCCCTGGGGAACGTGCTCATCGACCCGGACTACGTCTATCCAGACGTCAGCGTCGACCGACTCTCGCCCTACCGGCAGAATCTCAACTCGCGGATCGCGAAGTCCGCACTCGTCGCGCGAAACGAAGCCGACGTGATCCTCGTCGGGAGCTCGCGGACCGAGGTCGCGTTCGATCCGTCGAATGAGGCGTGGAATCCCGAGCGTGCCGTGAACGCCGGCCTCGAGAGCACGAGCATCCTAGAGCTCGCGCGAGTCGTCGAGCTGGCCGTCCAGCAGCCGCGGACGAAGACCATCGTCCTCTTGATCGACTTCTTGATGTTCGATGCACGCCGCGGGTACGGCCACGAGTTCGAGCGTTCACTGTTCTCTCCCGAGCGAACCGCGCTCGAGTTTCACCTCGAGAACCTGCTCGGTTGGCGAGCGACGAAGGGGTCGGCGATCTCCGTCGCCCGCGCTGCGCTCGGTCGTCCGACGAAACGAAACCCGGATGGCCACCTTCGCGTCGTCGCCGAGAAGCCGCGGCACCGACACATGTTTCGCGTCACTCTCGGTCAGTTTCACCGCGAGGTGTTCGCCGAGTACGAGCGAGGCGATGCACCGATCGCGACGTTTCGTAGCATCCTCGAGACCGCTCGAGGCGCATCCGTTCGGATCCTCGTGGGAATCCTTCCCGTGCACGCGCTTCATCTCGAGCTCATCCGAGCGTCCGGCCGGGCGGAGGAATTCGCGGAGTGGAAGCGCGAACTCGTCCGCGTCGTGAGCGAAGTCAGTGCGACTGCGCCAGGCGACGAAATCCCGCTCTGGGACTTCACCGGCTACCACCGCTACGCGACCGAGTCGATCCCGCCCGACGAACCCGACGCTCCGGAGATGCGGTGGTTCTGGGAAAACTCCCATTGCCGGAGCGAATTGGGTGCGCTCGTCGTCGCCCGAATGCTGGACCGCGTGCACCCGGATCTCGATCCGCAGTTCGGCGTGCGTCTCACTCCGGAATCGATCGAGGACGCGCTCGCCCGGCTCGAATCCGACGGACGCCGTTACCGCGAGTCCGAACCGGAGGCGATGGAGCTACTCCGAAGCGCCCTCGGGCAGCGTTGACCCGGATTCCGGCTTCCGCAGCGTCTCCGCTGCGCGCTGCATCGCGATGCCGAACGCGACGGCGACGTTGAACGATTCCTTCACGCGGCCGAGCATCGGAATCTCGACGTGGACCGGACAACGCTCGAGGAGTGCGTCCGCGACTCCGACGACTTCGTTCCCGAACACGAGACAGGGACGCGCCGGCCACTCCGCGTCCGCTAGCGCGACGGAACGGCTCGATCGCTCGACCGCGACGGGGGTGAATCCTCGCGCGAGGGCGGTGTCCACGGCTCCCGCGGCGTCGGCGGAGTACGACCACGCGACGGCCTCGTCCGCACCGAGTGCGGTCTTCGTGATCTCGGGTCGCGGCGGACAACCAGTGATTCCGGCGAGAAACAGGTGCTCCACCCCGCAGAGATCCGCGGTGCGAAACATCGAGCCGACGTTCCAGAGGCTCCGCACGTTGTCGAGAACGGCTGCGAGTGGCAGTCGCGGTCCGTCGCGCCCCACCCCACCGGCGATTCGCCGCGCCTTCTCCGCGAGGCGCTCGGCGACGTCGACCGGCTTCGCGGTCATGCGTCGCCCGCACTCGATGCAGTACACATTGCGGCCGAGTCGCCCGAGCGGGAGATGGAACTCCGCCTCACACTCCGGATTCGGACAGCGGACGCGGGCGCTCATCGCTTGGCCTCGTTCACGGATCGCACGCCATCACGGCTCGAGAGGGAGCGCCGACGCGCGGAGGACCGTCTCCTGGACGGCGAGGTCGTGAGCGGGCGGAAAGTCGGATGCCTTTTCACCGCGGATGATCTGCGCGAAATCCCGCGCGTCGTCCACGTACCGAACGTACTTCGAGAACGTTACGTCCTGATAGCCCGCACGAAACGATCGCCCGTCCTCGATGCTTCGAGATCGCGAGAGCGCGACACGCGCGCGCGGAGAATCGAGCGGCTGGATGTGAAACGTCCCTTCGGTCCCGCAGACGACGAAATGTCGCCGCGAAAAGCCTTCGACTTCCTGCGCGCTCGACTTCACCGTCGCGG
The DNA here is from genome assembly GCA_965223845.1 of Planctomycetota bacterium. Classification (GTDB taxonomy): domain Bacteria; phylum Planctomycetota; class UBA8108; order UBA8108; family SXIK01; genus CBDCXR01. Next base: position 4,827,234 of record CBDCXR010000004.1, read on the forward strand.
TCGCGCGCGGGTACTCGAGCACCGCGAGCATATTGTCGACGAGCGCGTCGTCGATAGGAGAGGAGCGGCGCGGATACGCGGTGACTCGACCCGGCTTTCCGAGGACCCCCACCGCGAGGTCGATGATATGGCAGCCGAGCTCGAAGAGTATGCCGCCGGGATACTCACTGAGCGCCTGGCGACTCGCGCGTCCGACGACCTTGCTCATCACGGCGTGAAGTTCGAAGATCTCGCCCAGCCATCCTCTCGCGAGAAACTCTCGCAAGAGTACGATCGCCGGGTTGTAACGGTACATATACCCCATCTGAACGACGCGCTCCTTCGCCTCGGCCGTCGCGAGAACGCGACGAAAGGCGGAGAGGCTCGATCCGGCAGGCTTGTCGAGATGGATCGAGAGACCCGCGTCGACCGCGACCTGCGCGTTCTCGAGAAGGTCGCGCACCTCGGTCTCGACGGCGACCGCCTGAAGCCCCGGGGTTTCGAGGAGCTGGTCTCGCGTCATCCAGCGCAGGCCGCGGTAGACCTCGCTCTTCTCCGCGGCCGCGCGACGATCGGCATTCGGCTCGACCACGCCGACCACTTCGAACTCCGGCGACTCGCGGTAGGAGCGCATCTTCCCGTCCGCGTGGGCGTGCGCGACGCCGAGTTGACCGATCCTGATCGGATCCGGCTTCGCGCGGGCGGGCCGAGCGTCCGGGAACGCCCGCGCGCCCCCGGCGAGACCGACGCTTCCGGCGACGCCGGCGAGAAGAAGCCGACGGCGGGTAAACCTTCGCATGGCGATCACTCGCTGAATGGGGACTCGTCTCTGGGAACGAACGACTCTGTTCCGGCCGCCGAGCGCAGTGCTTCCGTCGCCTGACGGTGCGTTCGTTGTACGAAAGGGAGGCCCGATTGCAGAGGGCGTTCTTGCGGATCGACCGGAGCAGTGCGACAAAACGGTTGGACGGAAGGGCGCACGCAGTGGGCAGGATCGAGGGAGGATCCTGAGATGAGACGTCGATCGCCAGGTAGAAGCGTGGCGTGTGCGTCGTTCTTCGTCGTGACCGTTTGTTCACTCGGCGGCGGCGACGCGGCGGGCAAAGGGAGATTTCCGGGAGTTGTCGCCGGACGCGTCGTCGACGCGAGCGGCCAGCCGATCGCGGGAGCCTACGTCGGAGCGGGAGAGTTCGGCGACTCCGGCGGCTCCAACTACGAGCGCCACCGCGCGAGCGGTCGCCACGCCTCGACGCGTTCGGGGGCGGACGGCGAGTTCGAGCTCCGCGGTCTCGCTATCCGGGGACGGGAGGAAGTCCCGCTCGTCCACCCCATCGTCGTTTCGCACCCGGACTTCGTCACGGCGCGAACGTCACTCGTCGCGGCGCGAGCGCCCGAGCGAGAGGAGATCCGGCTCACGCCAGCGGCGACGCTGCGCGTCCGTGCCGAAGGCGAGTTTCCGCCGGCGACGAACGTCGCTTGGCTCATCCGTCTCCGCGCGCTCGACGGTCACCGGTTCACGCCGCCGGGACGGGACCCGCACCTCTCGGCGTTTCGACGATCGACGTGGTCCCAGTGGCAGTCGACGCCGGTTGCCTCGTTCGGCAGTCTCCGGGCCGGCGAGTACGCGATCGACGTCCTGCGAGTCGCGCTCGGAGAAGCCGGCGAGCTCCCGGGGACGAGCGGAGGCGTTTGGATCGGATCGAGCGGCGTCCGCTTTCACGGCGCCACCACGGTGTCCGCCGCGGCGGGGGAGGCGAGCGAGGTCGCGATTCGGGCCGAGGACCACGGGACCGCACTCGACGTTCACCTACCGCGCATCGTGCGCGATGGTCGCGAGCTCGAGCTCCCGCAGATCATTCTTCTGAGTCGGCGCGCCGGGCTCGCGGTGTGGAGCGATGACCGGGTGCGATCGCCCGAGTCGGCGCGTCTCGGCCGACTCACCGCCGCCGCGCTCACTCACGGTCTCGCGGCGGCCAAGACGATCCGCTTCGAGAATCTTCCACCCGGGAAGTACGCGATCTTCGCCGGACCGATCGTGTCCCCGCGCGGCGTCGCCGTGGAGGTCGTCCGCCGCGCAACGAACAGCGTCGAGATTCCGTGGACGGATCCGATCGGCGAGTCGCGAGTGCGTCTCGGCGGCCTCGAACGCTCGCTCGAGCTCGGGGAAAACGCGGGGCGGGTGATCAGCGCGAGCGAGGTGATCGCGATCCTGAAGACGGTCCTCTCCCCGACGAAGATTTCGCTCGACGAGCGCCTCCGAAGCGCGACGATCGAGCTGCCGGAGGCGGATTCGCTCGCTGCCTGGGCGATGTTCGAGTTCCTGCACGCCCGCTACGGGTGGCGGCTCGAGGAGCGCGGAGACGGAGCGCTCGTTCTTCTTCCGAGCGCCGCCAGCGGCTGATCGGCACCCAGGCGAGGGGGACGCGGACGGGCGGTTCGGCCCGCGCCGGCGGAAGCGGGGTTTCCCATGAGAAATTCACGCGTGGCGACCGGGTACAATTGAGTAGGATCAAGCGTCCGGCGCCGCGGCACCCGCCAATTCCGGGTAAAATCCCGCAGCGAGCCCGTGAGGCCCTCTCGACCTGGATCCGTTCGAATCCCGAGTTTCCCCCGACGACCGCAGGAGCAAGGCCGCCGCGAGGCTCCGGGTCGCCGCAAGGACGTACCGTCGCCCTACTGGAGTCGCCGACTCGACTCCTCGGACCCGTTCCCTTCGGACCGGATCGGCGAGACCGTGCACCTGGCGGCGCACGAATCGCCCGGGGGTAGGACGGGGCTCGACGGTCCGTCTCGGTTCTTTCCCTCTCGACCCCGAACTAGCCGAATGAAGCCCCTCTCGACGACTCCGTATCGCACACTTCTGCTGACCGCGCTCCTCGCCTGCGGATCGGTCGCGACGTTCGCCGCCGACTGGCCGATGTGGCGCGCCGACGCCGCCCGCACGGGGAATTCGACCGAGCAGCTCCCCGAGGAGCTCCATCTGCAATGGACGCTCACCCTCCCGCCGCCGCAGCCGGCGTGGCCGTCGAATCAGGACAAGCTTCAGTTCGATCGCCTGTACGAACCGATCATCGTCGGCGACACACTCATCGTTCCGTCGATGCTGAGCGATCGCGTCACCGCCTACGATCTCGCCTCGGGCGAGGAGCGCTGGCGCTTCTACGCGGGAGGGCCGGTCCGATTCGCCCCCGCCGCTTGGGGCGAGAGCGTGTACTTCGTCTCGGACGACGGCTACCTCTACTGCGTCTCGGTAGCCGACGGTAGCCTCCGCTGGCGCTTTCGCGGCGGTCCCGAGGACCGCTACATCCTCGGCAACGATCGCCTCGTGAGCCTCTGGCCCGCGCGCGGCGGACCGGTCGTCCACGACGGGACCGTCTACTTCGGAGCCAGCATCTGGCCGTTTATGGGGATCTTCATCCACGCGCTCGATGCCGAGTCGGGTGCGGTGATCTGGACGAACAGCGGAAACGGCACCGACTACCTCACCCAGCAGCACAACAGCCCGGCCTTCTCGGGCGTGTCACCGCAGGGCTACATGGCGGTCCGCGGTGATCGACTCGTCATTTCCGGCGGCCGCACGATCCCGGCCGTCTACGATCGCCACACGGGCGAATTCCTCCACTTTAACGTCGCGAGTCGAAAGATGGGCTCGAAGGGCGGCGGCGGCTACGAGGTCGTCGTCGGCGAGAACTTCTATCTCAACCGCGGCTCGATGTACCGCCTCGACAACGGCAAGTTCGTCGTCGCGATGGACGCGCTCATCGTCTCGCCGAACGCGATCATCGGAAAGGACAAGGAAGGCGTAGCGGCGTACCGCCCGCGGTGGGAAGAGAAGGTCACGAAGGACCGAAAGGGAAAGGAAACGAAGTCGATCGTCGTCAAGAAGATCTGGACGACCCCGGTCGACGAAGCTCTCGACGAGGTGTTCATCAAGAGCGGCACTCGCCTCTACGCAACGGGGAAGAACGGTGACATCGTCGCGCTCGAGCTACCGCAGCTCGACCGCGAGGCGGGCGTATCCTGGAGGACGAGCATCCCCGACAAGCCGCTCAATATGATCAGCGGCGGCGGTCGGCTCGTCGTGACGACGGATCGCGGCCGGATCTATTGCTTCGGCGCGGAAGACCGCGACCTGGAGATTCCTCCACTCGAAACGGAAGTCTCGATCATCCCGCGCGAATCGATCTGGAGCTACTTCGACCGCGGCGCGGCGCCGGAGGGTTCGTGGACGAGCAAGGCTTACGACGACTCGAAGTGGGCGAAGGGACCCGCGCAGCTCGGCTACGGCGACGGGGACGAGGCCACCGAGGTCTCGTTCGGAGAGAACGAAAAACAAAAGCATCCGACGACCTATTTTCGCCATCGCTTCGAAGTTCCGGCGGGGGTCGAGGTGAAGAGCGTGGAGCTGAGGGCGCTCGTCGATGATGGCGCGGTGTTCTATTTCGATGGCGCCGCGATCGGTCGACTTCGACTCCCGGAAAAGGATGTGAAGTACTCGACGTTCGCCGAGAAAGACTCGGGAGACGAAAAGAAGTTCGAATCTGTGCCACTCGACGCGGCGCTGCTGACCCCGGGCGTCCACTGTATCGCGGTGGAGGTCCACCAGTCGAAAGCCGCGAGCTCGGACCTCAGCTTCGCGCTCGAGCTCAAGGCGAAGGCGGTGCTACCCGCATCGAAGCCGGCAAAACCGCCGAAGGACGAGTGGTCGCTCGCCGCGGGCCGCATCATCCGCCAATCGGGACGCCGCGAAGGGTACGCGGTCGTCCTCGGACTCGACTCGCCGCGGCTCGCGGAGGAGCTCGCTCTCCAGTCGCGACTCCACGTCGTCGTGATCGACAGCGACGCCGAAGCGATCGCGGCGCTCCGGCGGCGGCTCGACGAGCTCGGACTCTACGGCTCGCGCGTCGCCGCGATCGTCCACGACCCGCGCACCGTTCAGCTTCCGGCATACATGGCGGATCTCATCGTGCTCAGGCGGTCCGAATCGATGGGCGTTTTCGAGGACGTCGAAGCGCTCCGCCGTCTCTACGAGACTCTGCGGCCGTACTCGGGCGCGTTGGTCGTTCCGTCGAGCCGAACGCAGCACAACATCCTCACGCAACTCGTCGGCAAGGCGGCGCTGGCCGGAGCGACCGAAGAACGCGCGGGGCGCCTTTCGATCTTGCGGCGTACTCGCCCCGCCGACGGTGCGGCGGACTGGACGCATCAGTACGGAAGCGCGGCGAACACCGTCGCCTCCGACGACAGCCTCGTGCGGCTACCGCTCGGTGTCCTCTGGTTCGGCGGGCCCTCGAACGCGCCGATCCTCCCGCGCCACGGGCACGGTCCGGCCCCGCAGGTCGTCGGCGGACGAGTTTTCATCGAAGGTCGCGACATCCTCCGTGCGGTGGACATGTACACGGGGCGACTTCTTTGGGAGCGAACGCTCAAGGATGTCGGAAAGAACTACGACTATACCTCCCACGAGCCCGGAGCGAACGCACTCGGAAGCAACTACGTCTCCCTTGCCGACGGTGTCTACATCGTCCACGCCGACAAGTGCCTCCGGCTCGATCCAGCGACGGGCGAAACGATGCTCACGCTCGCGCTTCCCGCCGAGCAGCCGGACGATTTCGACTTCGAGATCCCGCCGCGATGGGGCTATCTCGGCGCGTGGAACAACGTCCTAGTCGCCGGCGCGAAGCCGACGGATTTCAACTCGCCGGATTTCGAGAGCGGCGACTTTTCGGGTCTCAAGGATGACCCTCTCAAGAAGGCCGTCGCGCGCGTCCGAGGCCTCATCGACTTCACGCCGATTCCGATGGACGGTGACGAGAAGAAGCAGGAAGTCCAGCGCAAGTACGTCTTCGAGAACATGAACAAGCTCCTTCGCGAAGCCGACATGGTCGCGAAGATCCCGCTCCGCACGCGGTACCGCGTCGACGGCGAAAAGCTCGAGAAAGAGCTCGCCGACTACCTCGGGGATGAACCCGAGAAACGCTCCTCACGGCAGAAGGCTCTCGTCCTCAAGCGAAAGCTCCTCCACCTCTACTACGGCGGGGCGAAGTACGAAGAGAAACCCGCCGGCAAGTTCGACAGTCTCCGGGGCGTCGGCAGCAAATCGCTCGTCGCGTTCGACCGGCATACGGGGCGAACGCTCTGGGATCACGAGGCCCGATACCAAATGCGACACAACGCGATCGCCCTCGGCGGCGGGAGCGTGTTTTACGTCGATCGGCTCTCCGACGAGCGCGCGTCCTTCCTCAAGAGACGCGGACTGCCCGTAGACGAAGAAGCGACGGTCGGGGCCATCGACATTCGGAGCGGGGACGTCGTCTGGACGAAGAAGGAGCGCGTCTTCGGGACGTGGCTCGGCTACTCCGAAGAGCACGATGTCTTGATCCAAGCGGGAAGTAAATTCCGCGATCGCTCGAACGACGAAGTCGGGAAGGGGATCGTCGCCTACCGCGGCGCGACGGGCGACGTGATCTGGCAGTCCGACGACGAATACGGCGGGCCGTGCGTCATTCTCGGCGATCAGCTCTTCACTCAGGGCGACAAGGACAAGCCGGGATTCATGATCGGTCTCCTCACCGGAAAGCGAACGCAGCGTCCGCATCCGCTCACCGGGCGGGACGTCGCGTGGGGGTACACGCGAAACTACGGCTGCAACACCGCGATCGGCTCGCCGAATCTCCTCACCTTCCGCTCGGCGGCGGCGGGTTTCTACGATCTCTTAAATGACGGCGGAACCGGCAACCTCGGCGGGTTTCGGTCGGGCTGCACGTCGAACCTGATCCCCGCCGGGGGGATCTTGAACGCGCCCGACTACACGCGAACGTGCACCTGCTCCTACCAGAACCAAGCCTCGCTCGCTCTCATCCACATGCCGGACGTCGAAATGTGGACGTTCAACGCGTATCCCAAAGATGCGCACACGATCGAACGCGTCGGCCTCAACTTCGGCGCGCCCGGGGACCGACGCGGGCCGGACGGAACGCTTTGGATCGACTATCCGAGCGTCGGCGGCACGTCGCCCGACATCTCGGTCGAAGTTCTGGGCGAGAAGCCGCGGTACTCACGACACCACTCGAGCCGCCTGCGGACGCGCGAGCTCAGTTGGGTCGGTGCGTCGGCGATCGAGACTGAAGGCGAGATCGCGATCAAGGTGAACTCGCCCGACGAGCTGATCGTCCCCGACGAGCTCGCGCGCGGCCCCGCGATCGTCGCGAAGCGCGCGAGCGTCTGGCTCGATGTTCCGGGCGGGGCCGTGCCGAAGACCGGACAGCCGAATGAACGCAGCCTCCGCAAAGCGAACGTCGCCGGCAAGCTCGAGGCAAGTCTACCCGGGCACGAGAGCCTCGCGGTCGCGAGCGTGACCGTCGAGATGTGGGGACGCGCCGACAGTGACTTCGACTTCGTCGACGCGCGAGTGAGCGACGAAAAGAAAAAGCACGGTTTCGTTGTCGACAACCGCGAGCTGCGTGCGCGCTACTACGTTCGCAACGAGGCCGGAGACGGCGCTGAGAACGTCGTCGAGATCAAATCGAAGGAGAAGATTCCGGACAACAAGTGGGTGCACATCGCGTTCACCTACGACGACGGCACGGGGGTCGGCACGCTGTGGCTGAACGGCAAGGACGTCGGACGCCACGACGGTCCCGACCGTCGGCCGCTGTGGTGGGCGAAGAGCGCTCCGAGCTACGCCATCGGAAAGGACGCCGAGAAAAGCGGCTGCGCGATCGACGAGCTTCGCATCTCATCGGTGGCGCTCGCGCCGAACGAATTTCTCCTCTCATCGGATCCGGTGGCCGAGGGAGTCGGGGGAGCCGACGCCACGGTCGGGTACTGGCGAATGACGCCCGAGCCGAAGAGCGAAGCGAAGTACACCGTCCGCCTCGTGTTCGCCGAAATCGCCGACGTCGCCGTTGGCGAGCGGGTGTTCGACGTCTGGATCCAAGGCGAGAAGCGGCTCGAAGAGTTCGACGTCACCGCCGAATCGGGCGGCACGTGGCGAACCGTCGTTCGCGAGTGGACGGGCATCGGCGTCGACGACTACCTGCGGATCCGGCTCGCCGCCTCCGGTAGCGGCGAGCTCCTGCCGCTCCTCAGCGGTGTTCAGGTGACGCGGTAGCTGAACAAAAGCGCGCTTCCTCTCTAGTGAGACTTCAACGAGGCGCCTTGGTCGAGCCTTGCGACGGCAGAAGCCCGGGGGACGAAACCGCCGTCAGGGCACCCCGCGGCCGCGCATGCGGATCGCGACGCTGCCGGCGTTTGTCGAAATCAGTGAGGTGGCCTCGAACACGCCGGTCCGGGTCGGGTTGAACCGGTAGGTGAACTCGCAGTTCGCTCCGGGCGCGACGCCGCCAGCGCAGTTCTGCAACGCGCTGAAGTAGGGGCCGTTCGGTGCGCCTCCGGCGAAGTTCGCGAGCGTGGCGAGCCCGGTGTTCGCGATGCGCACGCTCTGGGCGGCGCTCGTCTCCCCAACGGGCACCGGGCCGAAGTCGAGTGCGAGCGGAGTCGCCCATACGCCGGCACCGATGCCCGTCCCGCGCAGCTCGATGGTGAAACGTCCCGCGTTCGTGCTGACGGTCGACGTCGCGATGGCCTCGCCGACCCGGGTTGGAGCGAAGCGGTAAAAGAACTGGCAGCTCCCGCGGACGGGGACACCGCCGGCGCAGCTTTGCGTGGCGCTAAATTGATTTCCCGTCGGCCCGCCGCCGGCGAAGTCCGTGAGGAGTTCGAAGCCGGTGTTGCGGACGGTCACGACTTGAGGCGCGCTCGTAAAGCCGACCCCGATCGGGCCGAAGTCGAGGACAAGCGGCGAAACGGACTGGCTCACGATCGCTCCGCGGTTCGAGCTGAAGCCCCGCATCGCGATCTCGAATGGTCCCGCGTTCGTACTCGACGACGATACGGTCTCGTAGGTTCCCCGAGCGTCCGGCTCGAACGTAAACGTGTACTGGCAGCTTGCCCCCGGAGGAACGCCGCCAGCGCAGTTCTGCGATCCTTGAAACTGCGTGTCCGGAGGCACCCCACCCGCGAAGTTCGTCAACGTTGAGAGTCCGGTGTTGCGGATGGTGATCGTGTGGGACGAGCTCTTCTGGCCGACCGAGACGTTTCCGAAGTCGATGGAGAGGGGGCTCACCGAGAGCGAGGGTCCGACGCCGGTCCCGCGCATCCGGATCCCGAAGGGACCCATGTTGGTCGACGAGAGCGAGATCGTCTCGAACTCACCGACGGCGGCCGGTGTGAACGTGAAGGTGTACTGGCAGGATCCACCCGGAGGAACACCGCCGGCGCAGTTCTGCGATCCTTGAAATTGAACGTCCGGAGGCGCCCCACCGGCGAAGTTGTTCAGGGTGCGGTTGCTCCGGTTCGTGATCTGGATCGACTGGGGCGGGCTCGTCACGCCGATCCCGACCGGACCGAAGTCGATCTCGAGCGGCGTCACGCGCACGCTGGGTGGTGGATCGGGGAGACAGTGCGCGTAGGCGGCGCAGTCGAGCGCGTCGCCCGTCGGGTCGGTGCCGCAAGCGGGAAACGGTGCCGGGGGCGGTTGGAGTCCGACGAAGAGCGCGTTCAGGATGCGCAGGCCGTCGGAGATGTCCGTTTCCCCGTCGTCGTTGGCGTCCGCCGCATCGAGACACCGAAACGAGCCGATGTTCTGAAAGAGGAAGGTGAACACGTTTACCGCGTCTGCGATGTTGACCTCGCCGTCGGTGTTCGTGTCGCCTCGGATGAACTGTGTCTGCGCGGTAAGCGGTGTGAGCGCGAGCAGCGTGATGCTCGCACCGATCGTCCGCGCAGCGATCGCCCTTCGTACTCGCATATCCGACCCTCCTCTGCCGCCACGACGCGGCACGGGCGCACTCTCGCCACCGCTGTACCTTTCGATCCTCATTAGAGTATCGAGACGTTCGCAGGAGGAGTCCAGCGACACGAGTACGGAGTTCGTGCATTGTACGCACGGAAGCTGAGCGCCGCTCAGACGAGCGTCGTCTTCTCCGGCATCGCGAATTCTTCGGTGGGGATATCGGGCAGGATCGAGCGCCGAGGATATTCGTACCGAGAAGAACTTCCTCCCGTTCGGCCAGATTGGATGCCGTCTCGGTGTCGGCAACGACCGTTCCGATCGCGGACGCGGGATTGGCTGCTTCGGGTTGCGGGCCTCCGATGCAGGCTCCAAGCTACGGATGCCCGACCCTCCGAGCGAACCCCGCCGTCCACATGTCCGTTCGCCGAGGCGTCGCTCAAGAAACGGTGAATGCCTTCTCCGGTGGCGAACTCGCCAATCGTCACTCGCCCTCGAAAGGAGGGTATCCTCCGTGCAACCTCGACGGGTACTCCCCGGCGCCACGTATCTCATCACACGGCGCTGCACTCAACGACAGTTTCTCCTTCGCCCCGAGGAGAAGGTGAATCGCGCCGCGCTCTACTGCATCGCTTATGCAGCGGCGGAAACCGGCGTCGAAATTCACGGTTATGTAGTTTTATCTAATCATTACCACCTGATCGCCACCGACACGGAGGTTCGACTCCCGAGTTTTCTTCTTCGCCTCAACTCTCTTCTCGCTCGATGCCTGAACGCGATGCGGTCGCGATTCGAGAACCTCTTCGACTCCTCAAAGCCGAGCTATGTGCGGGCGATCGAGCCGAACGACGTGATGCGCCAGCTCGTCTACACGATCTGTAACCCGGTGTCGTCGGGGCTCGTTTCCGACGCGAAGGATTGGCCCGGGGCGCGCAGCGCGCCGAGCGACCTCGGAACGACGATCTTCGCTGAGAAGCCGGACTGGTTCTTCTCGGACTTTATGCCCGAGGAGGTTCCACTCGCGATCACGCCTCCCCCCTGTTTCGCAAGCCGCGATCTCGAAGAGTTCAAAGCGGAGCTCGAAGAACAGGTCGCCGAGCGTGAAACCGAGTGCCGCGCCGAAGTCGAGAGGGAAGGTCCGGGGTTCCTCGGCGCGAAACGGGTTCGAAGTCAGAGCCCAACCGACTCACCCCAGAGCTACGAAAAGAAGTGGAAGCTCTCGCCGACCATCCAGGCGAAGCGACCGGAAACGAGAATCGAGGAGCTCCGGGAGCTCGTCGCGTTCCGAAAGCGCTATCGAGCGGCGCTCGAACAGTATCGCGACGGCGTAGAGGACGCAGTCTTCCCCGCCGGGACTTACTGGATGCGCGTCTTTCATCGCCAGAAGTGTGAACCGCTCTTCTGCGGAGCCGTGCCGGCGGCGCCGTAGGTCGCCCGAACGAACTCGTTCGCGTTCCGCGCGCGCCAACATCCGTCGCGCTGGCGAGGAGAGTCTGCTCACGAATCACAGAGTGGTGCTTGAGAAGTTGACGCCGGAAGGCAAGCTTTGTTGATTCGGAACGATTGGACGCGGCGGGAGCAGCTCGAGGCCGCCGCAACTCCCGTCAAAATAGTCATTTCAAACTACTCTTTGTCAGATAAACCCGGTTTCTTCGAATGATGACCGGGTTCCGGAGTGGCAAGAGTGGCAAAGGAGAAGAGTGGCACACGGGAATGGCCGAAGTTTCTCCGTGACAAACCCAGCCTCGCGGCATTCATCCCCTAAGCGCGGACTTTTCGCCAGATCCCGCCGGGCGAGCTCCGTCGACGAACCGCCGGCCGAAAACGGCCCCCTCGGGCGGGCAAGTTGTCGCGAACCCTCGACGATTCCCCCAAAATCGCCTGCGGTTCGCGTCGCTTCGAGGATGACTCGATCCTCGTTTTCGAAACCGATTCTTGGACGGACTCCTCGCGATTCCACTCGCCCTCGTCCCACCTCCACTTCTCCCCCGGGAGCACCATGGATCTCGAACGTCTTCTGCAGAACACCGAATGGCTGCGCAGTCTAGCTCTCGCCCTGGCTCGAGACGCTCACGACGCCGAGGACCTCGTCCAGGAGACGTGGATCGCCGCGCTCCGGTCCCCGCCGGCGGTAACGGACGAAAGCGCGACGGAGATCGATGCCGGCGCCGTCAACCGGAGCACTCGGGCGTGGCTGCGCCGCGTAGTTTCGAACGCCGCGCGACTCCACTGGCGGCGGGACGTCCGGCGACGCGCGCGCGAAGAAGTGGCGGCGACGAGCGAGGCGATCGACGGTCCCGACGACGCGGCCGAGCGCGCCGAGCTTCTCGAACGAATCCTCACCTCGCTCCTCGCGCTCCCGAAGCCAGACCGAACGATCGTGCTTTGGCGCTACTTCGACGGCGAGTCGACCGCGCGCATCGCGGCGCGACTCGACATCAATCCGGGAGCGGCACGCATGCGGCTGTCCCGTGCGCTCGCGCGCATCCGCGCGGAGCTCGGCGACGACGGAAATCGGCGTCTGCGAACGATTGTCGTCGCCCGGCCCTCGGCGGCCGCTCGTCCGGCGAGCGCCGGGGCCGCGAGCTGGGCCGCTCTGCTCATCGCCGCGGTTTCGCTCGGCTTCGCCGGCGGCTGGAGCGTCGGGCCGGGCGCGGCTGACCGCGGGCCGGCGCCACTCGTCGAAGCGACGCCCGTCTCGCGCGGCGACTCCGCTGACCTCGACGCCCTCCGGCGAGCCCTCGAGGACTCCGAGGCGCGACTCGCCCAATCGAACCGGACGATCGAAGCCCTCGCGGCCGAGGCGTCCCGTCTCCAGCTTAAGCTCTTTCGCGAGAACGGCTTGGCGACTTTTTCGAACCCGAGCTGATCCGCATCGCGCTCGACTCACCCGGGCTTGCGTGTAGCATAAGATGGAAGTTCTGCGCTCCGGCGCGCTGACCCTAACCGAGGAACTCTATGGCCTCCGAACTCCGCACTGAATCGCACACGTCCTGCCCGCGTTGGTGGATTGCCGCGCTCGCGCTAGCTCTCGTTGCGCCCGCGTCGCTTCGCGCTCAGCTCGAACCACCGTCGAAAGACACTCGGGAGGTCACTCAGCTCGTCGCCCAATACCTCGAGGGCGTCCATCTCCGCGGCCGCCGACTGGACGACGCAGCGTCGAAGAACATGTTCCGAAAACTGTTCTCCGACCTCGATCCTCTCCACCTCTACTTCCTCGCGTCGGACGTCGACCAATTCCGCGCGAACGAGACGCGCATCGACGACATGCTGAAGACGGGCGACCTCGAGTTCGCCTACAAGCTCTTCAAGCGGTTCCTCGAGCGAGTCGACGAGCGCACGAAGGCCGTTGTGGAGTTGCTCGCCGCTGAGCCGGATTTCACGGTCGACGAGTCGATCGAGCTCGACCGCGAGGACGCGAGCTTTCCCGCGGACGCCGACGCCGCGAAAGAGATTTGGCGGAAGCGTATCAAGCTCATGCTCCTCGAACGCATCGCCGACGGCGAAACGCTCGAGGAAGCTCGCGATTTGTTGCGGAAGCGCTACGAAGGATTCGCGCGGCGACTCCACCAAACGGACAACGACGAGCTCCTGCAACTCTTCCTCAACGCCGCGGCGACGACCTACGACCCGCACACCGCGTATCTCTCGCCGCGGACGCTCGAGGACTTCGAAATCAGCATGCGCCTCGAACTTCAAGGGATCGGCGCGCTGCTTCAGTCGGAGGACGGGTTCACCGTCGTGAAGAGCATCGTTCCCGGTGGCGCGGCCGCGCGCGACGAACGTCTCCAGCCCGAAGACAAGATCGAGGCCGTTGCGGAAGGCGATGAGGGCGAGTTTGTCGATCTCTACAACATGAAGCTGTCGGATGTCGTCAAGCGCATCCGCGGGAAGGCCGGGACGCGCGTTCGGCTGAAGGTGATCCACGCGAACAAGGAGCGCGAGACGATCGATCTCGTCCGCGCGAAGATCGAGCTCGCGGAGAAGGCCGCCCAGGGAGAGATCCACGAGGTGAAGTCGGACGGCGGATCGACGATGAAGATCGGAGTCGTCGATCTCCCGAGCTTCTACATGGACCTCGAGGCGGCGAGCCGCAAAGAGACGAAGGACTTTCGCAGCTCAACACGCGACGTCGAAAAGATCATCCAGGGCTTCGTCAAAGAGAAGGTCGACGCCGTCGTCGTCGATCTCCGCCGAAACACGGGCGGCTCACTCACCGAAGCGATCAACATGACGGGGCTCTTCATCGACGAGGGTCCGGTCGTTCTCATCAAGGGTCCGCGGGGCGCGATCGATCGGAAGGACGACACCAATCCCGGCATGCTGTGGAACGGTCCGCTCGTCGTGATGACCAGCCGATTCAGCGCGAGCGCGAGCGAGATCTTCGCCGGCGCGATTCAGGACCATCGGCGCGGAATCATCGTCGGCGACTCCTCGACGCACGGCAAGGGGACGGTTCAGCACCTCGTCGATCTCTACGTACGCAACGGCGAAGCTCCGGCCGGTGCGCTCAAGATCACGATCTCGCAGTTTTACCGGCCGAACGGGCGGAGCACGCAGCTCGACGGCGTGCGGCCCGACATCGAGCTCCCCTCGTTCTCTGCGCACTTGAGCGAAGGCGAAGCGGGCGACTACGCGATGGCGAACGACAGCATCCGCGGGGTCAAGTTCACGCCCCTCGACATGGTCAACGCCGACATCGTCCGGGAGATCTCGTGGCAGTCGCGCCGCCGCCGCGAGAAGAGCGCGATGTTCCAGCGACTCGAAAGCGAGATTCGGCGCTTCGTCGAGTTCAAGAAGCGCGACCGGATGCCGCTGCAAAAAGAAAAGTTCATGGCGGCGTACAAGCTCCAATCCGCGGTCGAGCTCGCGCAGGAGTTCGGCGATGTCTCGAGCGCCGAAGGGGCCGCCGCGAGCCCCGACTCTGCTGCGGTGCGAAATGAGACGCCGAGCTCTCCTCCCGGTGAGAACGCACCCGACGGCGACTCGTCAGCGAGCGAAGGAGACGAGCGAGTGTCGGAGTACCTTCAGGAAGTTCTCGCGATCACCCGCGACTACGTGCGCGCACTGAGCTGATCCTGAGAGCGGACGCGCGAAGAGCGGAACGAAACACGAGAAGACGGACGCCGACGCGTCCGTCTTTTCTTTTGGCTCGTGCCGCGTTACCGTGCGGCCATGAGTGAAGCGACGACCTCAGACTCGCGCGCAGCGATCGACGCGCGCGACCTTCGGAAGAGCTACGGCGATGTCGTCGCCGTCGATGGACTCGATGTCCGAGCGCAGACGGGGACCTGTCTCGGCCTCCTCGGCCCGAACGGCGCCGGGAAGTCGACCACGCTCCACATCCTCGTCGGGCTCATCACCGATCATTCCGGCGATGTGACGATCCTCGACCGGGACATGCGCCGCGACGGAGATCTCGTACGCGAGCACATCGGGGTCCAGTTGCAGGAGACGCAGCTCTACGACAAGCTCACGACCCTCGAGATTCTTCAGCTCTTCCGCAGCTTCTACGCGGAGGGCCGAGATCCGGACGCCGTGCTCGGCCTCGTCGGGCTCGAAGAGAAGCGGAACGCTCGCTGCGTGCATCTCTCGGGTGGACAGAAACAGCGCCTCGCGCTCGGCTGTGCGCTCGTCAGCGAGCCGCGGATCCTCTTTCTCGACGAGCCGACGACGGGCCTCGATCCGCAGGCACGCCGCCGCGTGTGGGAGATCGTCGAGGAGTTCAAGGCGCGCGGCGGAACGGTGCTTCTCACCACGCACTACATGGACGAGGCCGAGCGGCTGAGCGATTCGGTCCTCATCGTCGACCACGGCAAAGCGATCGCCAGCGGTCGACCGGAGGAAATCATCGACAGCCTCGGGGCCGAGAGCATCGTCGAGTTCTCCGCGGACCCGCCGCTCGACGCGGAGACGAGCTCTCTCGCGGAACTGCCGTCCGTCAAGTCGGTTCGTGCGAGCGCGAGCGGAGTCTCCATGGAGGTCGAATCAACCCACATCGCGCTCCCGGCGCTCCTCGACGCGATGAAACGAGAACAGGCGACGCTGACGGACCTTCGAACGCATCGCCCGACGCTCGAAGACGTCTTCGTCAACCTCACCGGGAGACAGCTCCGCGATGGCTGACGCCCACATGTCTCCTTCTCTACCGGGTCGAAGCGGACTCCGCTGGGGCGAGGTCGCCGCGCTCACCCGCGCGCGTGTCGTCCTCTTTTGGCGCGAGCCGGAGGTCTGCTTCTGGGTGCTGATCTTTCCGCTCGCGCTCGCGCTCATCCTCGGATGGGCGTTCGCGGAGCGGGGCTCGAGTCCGGAGAACGTCGGGGTCGGGCCCGGACCGGAAGCCGACGCGATCGCGTCCCGGCTCGACGCGGAGGAGCTCCTGCAGGTTCGCCGGTTCGACTCCGCGGAGGAAGCTGAGAGGGCGCTCAGCTTCGGCCGAGTTTCGGCGCTCGTCGAGCCCGGATCGCCACCGACAGTGCGCTTCGATCCCGAGCGTCCGGAAGCTGAGCTCACGCGGTTTCGTGTGGAGGCTGCGCTCCGCGAGTCGCCTGCCGAAGGCACTCCCGCGGCGGTCGCGGTCGAGTCGACGGAGAACACCGGCGTCCGTTACATCGACTGGCTGTTTCCCGGGCTCCTCGGGATGAACATCCTCGGCACGGGAATCTGGGGAATCGGCTTCGGGCTCACCGACACTCGACAGCGAAAGCTCCTCCGTCGCTTCCTCGTCACGCCGATGCGACGGAGCTCGTTCCTGCTTTCGTTCATGCTCTTTCGCATGGTGTTCCTCGTCATCGAGGTCGCCGTCCTAGTCCTCTTCGCGATCTTCGTGCTCGGGATTCCGCAGCGAGGATCGTTTCTCCTCCTCGGCGGGCTTCTTCTCATCGGTGCGACTGCGTTTTACGGCCTCGGAGTGCTCGTCGCCTCGCGAGCGCGCACGGTGGAGGGCGCGTCGGGTCTCATGAACTTCGTCATGATGCCGATGTGGCTCTTCTCCGGCGTATTCTTCTCGTACGAACGCTTCCCCGAAGTCGTCCATCCGCTCATTCAGGCGCTCCCGCTCACCGCTCTCAACGACGCCCTGCGCGCGACCATGCTCGAAGGAGCCGGAGTCACCGCCGTGCTTCCCGCGGCGTTGGTGCTCGTCGCCTGGGGCGCGGGCAGCTTCTTCCTCGCACTCAGAATCTTTCGCTGGGAGTGACTGCGGGAGCTCGGAAACGGGAACCGCGTTCCTTCACCGTGGGCCGATAGCGATCGAGGTCGACTACTCGTTGAAGTCGACGTCGAGCTTCGTCTCGCGCCCCGGCTCGATCTCGACCTCGCCAAAGTCTCGCGGCGCCGAGGCGACGGCGGGCTCGCGCCAGCGCTGCTCGCGGATGCGCAATCGGTACGTTCCCGGTCGGATGCCATCCACGCGGTACTGTCCACCGCGCCCGACCCAGCCCCGGACCGTGACGTCGCCGGGTTTGGGATCGGTTCCCGCGGGATCAGTCCCGTCCTCGGCGGCCGGGGTAGAAACGAGCTCGATGGCGAAACCACCGTTGTCGAAATCGAACTCCTCGGGAGCGACGAAGCTCCCCTTGAGGCGACCGCCGAGACGCATTTGTAGACTCAGCTCGGGGACCGCGCCGTCGACGACCGAGATCCTCGGTCGCTCATCCTCGAAGAAGTACGTCTTGTGGTTTAGCTGGACGTGGTACTCGGCGTCGCCCAAGCCGTCGATCGAGAATCGCCCCTCGGCGTCGGTACGTCCGTTGAAGTTTTGATGGTTCGCGGCGCGCGCGACTTCGCGGTCCGCGAAGCTGAGATAGACGTTGACGTTCTCGACTGGTTGGCCGGTATCGACCGCGGTCACGATCCCGCTGACGGCCGCTCCGCGGTCGACCGCGAGGTGGACCTGCTCGTTGGCCCCCGGGTGAAGGCGAACGGTTCGTGCAGCGACAGCGTAGCCTTCGACAATCGCACTCACCACGTATTCGCCGTCGCGGACGGAGTCGAATTCGAACTCGCCGGCGACGTTCTGAAACTCGCTCGAGTGCCAACCGTCGCGCCAGGGAGTATTCCTCCGATTTGGCTCCTTCGATTGAAGCTGAACGCGGAACTTCGGGATCGCCGACCCGGTCGCGGCATCGACGACAGTGCCTGAGATTCCGGAGAACGCCCGCAGCTCGAGATCGTCCACCGACGATCCGGCGCGCACGCCGGTTTGGTAGGCCGGACTGAAGCCCTCGAGACGGGCCGACACCACGAGGTCGGTATCCTGCGGCAAGCGATCGAGAGTGTAACGTCCCTCCTCGTCGCTCTGCGTCGACGACAGACCGGTCCCGGACGCCGCTGCGACCTCGTAGCTGGCGGCGAGCATCGCTCGCGTGCGCTCGTCCTCTTCGGCGTCGACCTCCATCGCGGGAACGGCCGCGATCTGCACTCCGGCGAGAGGATTCCCTTCGTGATCGACGACCTCACCTTCGACGGTACCGCCGCTCTCGAGCGATACGTCGACGCGCACCTCGTCGCCGGACACGTCGAACGTCTCGATCGTCTTCTTGGCGAACCCGAGTGCATCGACCTCGATGCGGTAGGTGCCCGAGACCACTCCCGTCAGTCGGTAGGTCCCGTCCGGTGCGGTGTACGCCGTCTTACCCGAGCTCTTCGGCATCAACTGGAGGATCATCTGCATCTCCGGGTCGTCGATTTGCGTCGACGTGACCGGGTGAAAGCGAACGGCCGCGAGCGCGATCGCACCGCCACCGTCGTCGGAGATCTGTCCGTGGACCGCCGCGCTGGGCGAGAGAACGATCTGTACGGTCTCGTCGCCCTCGTCGGCACCCGGATCTTCGGCACCCGCGGTCGGTCGACCGCGACGCCGCGAGAACCGCTCGACCATTTTCGCGGGAAGCGACGCGCGGCCGCTCCCGAGTTTCGGGTGCACCGCGATGAGCTCCGGCGGGATCGGCGGGCCGCCGGTACTCGTCACGGTGAGACTGAACTCGCCGTTGGCGTCGGTGAAGGTAGAGAGTTCCTGGTCGGCTTCGATCAAGTAGATGATCCGCGGAATACCGGGGAAGTCCGCGACGACCTTGGCGCGACTCACGGGATTGCCATCGACATCGACGACCACTCCGCGGATGGGCGCCTGCGCCTTCATCAGGATTTCGGTCGGAGTATCGGAGTTCACCTCCGCGTTCGTCCACGTGCGTTCATAGTCGCCGTGAGACACGTTGACGTGAACCTGCCCGGTCTTATCGTCCTTGAGCCCCGCGATCACGAACTCGCCGTTCTCGTCGGTTCTCGCGCGGCGCGACACTCCCGACCAAACCTGCACCTTCGCGCCGACGATGGGATCACGCGTCTCGCGGTCCCGTACGACTCCGCGCAGATCGACTCCGCGAGCCATGCGGATCGTGACGCCCGTCGCACCGGCCTCGAGCGTCTGCTCCTCCGGTGGAACGAGATCGTCGGCCTCGGCTCCGACGGCGTACGATCCCTCGTCGAGTCCGGAGATCTCGAAGCGTCCTTTTTCGTCCGCCGTAACCTCGATGCGACCGTCGTCGCGACCGAATCCCCGAGTCTTCCGGCTGTCCTTCGCGAACACACTCGCCCCGTCGACACCGAATCCATCCGCTCCGAGGACCACGCCGCTGATCGAGAGCGGGGTCGGCAGACGGATCTCTCCGAGATCGATCGCTCCGGTCTCGGCGTGGAGGCTCTCCTTCTTCTCCGGATGGCCTTCCAACGACACCGTGATCTGATAGAAACCGGAGGCGACGCCCCTCGCGACGAACGCTCCGTCGGAGTTCACCGTCGTCTCGGTTCTCTTCTCACCGAGAAAATCGATGTCCATCCCCGCCATCATCACGGGATTCATCCGGCTCAGATCGGGAAGGGGAGGAGCGATCACGACCTTCGCGCCGCCAGCGGGTTCACCAGCCGCGGTGAGCACGACTCCCGTCACCTCGACGCCGCGGTCGAGCTCGACGGTGATGTCCTCGAGCCCGGCCATGACATTCCCGATTCGAGTGCGAGCGAAGCCCTCCTTGAACACTTTGAGATCGAAGAGCTCCGGCGTGAGACCACCGATGCGGAACGTGCCGTCCTCGCCCGAGCGAACCTCACTGCGGAGGAGGCCCTTCGCTTCGGCCACGTCCATGAGAACCTGCATCATCTTCCCCATCCCCCGCACGCTCGCCGCATCCGCGGTCTCGCAGGACAGCACGGCGCCGGCGACGGGCTTCCCGTCCGGATCGACCACGCGACCCGCGATCAGTTTGCCGTCGCGAAGCTCGATGTCGCGTTCCGCGGCGCCCTCTTCGTCGACGAACACCCCGACGCTTCGCTCGGGAAGGTACTGTTCGTGCGTGACGAAGAGCTCGTACTCGTTCGGCGGAAGGCTGTGGAGCGCGTAGCGTCCCTCGGAGTCGGTCTCGGCGAAGGTGAGCTTCGCCACCTTCTCGCCGAACTCACGCCGGAGCGCGGTGATGCCGGTGAAGGGATCGCGAAAGCGGTCGTCGAGGTCGCGGAGGTCTTCGACCCAGACGGCGGGCGCGACCGCCGTGACGCGAGCACCCGGAACGCCTTCGCCCTCTCGATCGATGATCCGTCCGGCGATCGAGACCGGCCCGTCCGGAACGACGGGCTCCACGGTTTCCTCCGCGGGCTCGACGGCTGCGTCGTCCGCGTTCGCGGTCACGTTCTCCGGCGTCGGGAGTTCCTCGACGTAGGTATCTTCGACTTCCGGGAGGCCGTCCCGCATGCCGGCTCCCGGATCACCGTCGATTCCGTCGGAATCATTCAGCAAGAAGACCGCGATCAGGCCGCCGATCAGAAGAACCGACAGCACGAGACTCCAGACGACGCGATTCATCTGCGTTCCCCCCTCTCCTAGGGCCGCGTCCCGATTGACGGGAATCGAGCGGCGCTTGTTCAGTCGATGTTCGATGTCTCCGCAAAACGATCGCCGGTGTGCCGCCGCACGCGACGGCACACGCACCGCTTCGAGACACCCCTGTTCTACTTCGAGCCGGACCGGGAGCAAAACGCGAGCTGAGCTCGAATTCGATCGGACCAACGCGATCGCCCCGCTCGGGGCTCCATCGGAAGTCGGCCTCTTCTGCGCGGAGTTTCACCGGGAGTTCGCGCGAGATCGGATTTTCCCGAAATCGCGTTGCGAACGGAGCGACTGGGTGTCCGGAACGCGGGCCGGATGATCGCGAGCTTTCGCGCCGCCGTTTTTTTCTGGCAGCTTTTTTCTGGCATCCTGAGACAGCTCGTCTCAGGATGCGAACGCAAGTGAGACAGCTCGTCTCCACCCCGCTTCTCCAAGGTCTCCAGCGAGCCGAAGAACGCGATGACTCCGAAGCGCAAAGACGTCACCGACGCGGAGCTCTCGATCCTCGAAGCGCTTTGGGACGAGGGTCCGAGCACGATTCGACGGCTGACCGAGATCCTTTACCCGCGTGGAGACGAATCCGACTACGCCACCGTGAAGAAGCTGCTCGCGCGCATCGAGGCGAAGGGCTTCGTTCGGCGTGATCGCGGTCAACTCGCGCACGTCTTCGAACCGACGCTCACGCGAGACGATCTCATCGGCCAGCGCTTGAGCGCCGTCGCCGATCACCTGTGCGGTGGTTCACGAACACCGATTCTTCTTCACCTCCTCCGCAACGAGAAATTGAGCGAAGCCGAGCTCGACGAGCTCCGGCAATTCGTGGAACGCGAGAAGAAGCGCTCGGCAAGGCGCGGAAGGGGGAAGACGAAATGACGGCGGAGCTGCTCTCGCTGGCCCTCAGTCACTGCGTAGTCGCGGCCGCGCTCGCACTCGTCGCGGCCGCCGCGGGGCTCGTGCGTCTCCACCCACGGCTCGTCCACGCCCTTTGGCTCCTCGTTCTGATCAAGCTCGTCACGCCGCCTCTCGCTCGCGTGGAGATCCCGACCGCAGCGCACGACGAAACGCGCTACGAACCGCGCGGTGAGGACGAAGCGGCGGTCGCCGCCCTCCGAACGAACGAACTCCGCGATGGGCATCTTCCTGAGAGTGTCGCCATTCGCGCGACGCTCGCGCCCGAAGAAGACAGCTGGGGTGGCGACGACAACGTCCCGTGGTCGGAGCTCGACGATCGGAGCCTCAGGGCGACCGAATCCGAGTTTTCGTTCGGGGAGCTGACTGCGATGCCCGAAAGGTCGGTCGACGATTCCGTCGGCGCCCCGGTTTTCGACATTTCGCGCGCCCACGCTCGGCGCGAACGGGCGAGTCGGATCGTAGAAAGCGGGGCGAACGAGTTTCTCGGCGAACCACCGCCCAGCTCTTCGGCGACAAACTCCGACCTCGCCGAGGCGTCTCTCGCGAATGCGTGGACGAATGCAGCAACCGAGCTCCGAGCGGCGTTCGCGTACGCCGCCCCGGTCGCCGCGTGGGTCTGGCTCGCAGGGATCCTCGGACTAGCTGCTCTCGACATCCGGCGCATCTCGCGGTTTCACCGGCTCGCCGCGATGGCCGAGCGAGCCTCCGACTCGGTTCAAGACACGGCCGCGCAGCTCGGCCGCCGGATGGGGGTCAGCCGCATTCCGGAGATCGCGCTTCTCCCGGGCATCGCGACGCCGATGCTCTGGCCGATCGGAAGACGCGCGCGCGTCCTCGTACCGCGAGAACTCGTCGCGTCGCTCGAACTGCGAGAGCTCGAATCGATTCTCTGTCACGAACTCGCCCATCTGCGTCGTCGCGACCATTGGGTACGCGCGCTCGAGACGATCGTCGGATGGATCTACTGGTGGAACCCCGTGGTTCCGTGGGCGCGACGCGAGCTGCGCGAACGGGAGGAGCAGCTTTGCGATGCGCTGGTACTCGAGACCGAAGGCGTGCGAGCCGGCACGTACGCCGACGCTCTGCTCCGTACGGCAAGCTTTCTCTCCCGATCTCGCCCCGCGCTCCCTCCCACTGCGAGCGGGATCGGCCAAGCTCACTCTCTCCGAAGGAGACTGACGATGATCTTAGGAACGAAGGATTCACGCCCGGCGGCTCCACGTTTTTCGGCGTGGCTCGTCCTCGCGATCGGTGGTTTGCTGCTGCCCT
Source organism: Planctomycetota bacterium (assembly GCA_965223845.1). Taxonomy (GTDB): domain Bacteria; phylum Planctomycetota; class UBA8108; order UBA8108; family SXIK01; genus CBDCXR01. The sequence continues at coordinate 4,850,069 of CBDCXR010000004.1, forward strand.
TGACACCGTCGTGGTCGGTGACCGTGGGCCAAGAGGCGGAATCCACCTTCGAAGAAGCGGAACAAGAGGAGACAGCGGCAACCGAAGCCGAGGCTGAAGCCACAATCCTCGAGGAGGCGGCAGCCGCCGCGGCGGATGCCGAGGCCGTCGCGGCAGCGGTTGCCGCGGACGCCGAAGCCGAGGCCGCGGAACGCACGGCGAGAGCCGAAGCCGCGGACGCCGCTGCGGCCGCGGACGAAGCCGAAACCGTCGCGGCGGCTCGACGGGACTCGTTCGGACTCGTTTTTGCAGACGAAGCCGCTGCGGACGTCTTCGGAACGATGCTCGACGAGACGAAAGCCAAGAAGAAGCGATCGTCGACCGAGGAAGACCGGGCGAAGGGCGGCGCGGCGTCCAGGTCGAAGCGTAAGCGCGCTAGCTCCACTCGGCATGATCACGATGCCGAGGAGCCGGAGGGTCACCGCGACCACGAGGACCGCGACGAGGGTCACAGTCGCGTCGATGAAGTGTACCGCCGGATCGGGCAGCTCATGGTGGTCGGAAAACTCGACGAAGCGCGTCGGCTGGCGCAGAAGGTCGCCGAGCAGACCGCCGCTCGCTCGCAGAAACGACATCGAGAGGGCTACTCGGGCGAGTCCAATGTCCTCCGTTGGCGTCAGCGATTCGAAGACGAATTGGCGCGAGCGACGGAGCGCGTGGAATCGTTCGTCGAGCAGACGAGACACGAACTCGAACGCGAGTTCCGGCGGGCCCCCGAGCACCATCCGGGGCTTTTCGAAGCTCTACGCGAGACGGATCTCGATCAGCTCATCAAACGTCGATTGAGGAACGCGCCGAGCTACGTGCGCGATGTCATGCGGGAAATCGATCTCCAGGAGATCGTCAAGGATGCGCTGAAGCAATTCCCCCGGGCGAAGAACTTTAGCGCCCAGGAGCTCCGCCAGGCGCGGCGCGAGCTCCCCGAAAAGATCGCCGAAGCGACGGACGAAATGCGGGCGCGAATCGAAGCCAAGGTGCGCGACGCGGCGAACGAGCTCCGTCGCCTCGCCGAAAAAGCCCCGAAGGACGTGCGCGATTCCGACGAGCTGCGCGACTTCTTCCGTCGCGCCGTGGAGAATCCCGACGCCATCCTCGCGATCGCAGCCAAGAAATTGCGCGGGCCGAGTACCGAAGCTCCGGCGGGAGGACCCGCGAAGGCGAAGCGAAAGTCGGAGTACTCGACCGGATCACCCTATGAGTCCACGCAGGAAGAGCGGCGCCGCTTCCCGGCGGAATCGTACTACGGCTCCGGCCGGCCCGACGATCCACTGCGGCAGCTCGAGCGTCGATTGGACGGACTCGAGCGGCAGCTCGGCGACGTGCTCAAGGAAATGATGGCCCTCCGGAAGCTCCGAAACGAGCTCGAACAGAAACGTACTGCGCGTCCCCGAGGGGCGAGCAACCACCGCTGAATCGCAGAACTCTGACCCCGGCGGTGCGAACGACACACGGAGAACGCTTGTTTCGCCGCTCGCAGTCTCCGATCGTCCGCACGCGGCCGGGGTCGGTTCGTCGTAGGCTCCGCCCAAGGGGCGACTTCACGCCGACGCGAGACGTCAGCTCACTCAGGGGGAGCCATCTCCCGCTTCGACGGCCTCGGCCGGACGCGATTCGGCAGCGGCGCGCCCGTCTCGCGGTCGAACTCGTCCGGCGTACGGAATTTCGGCGTTCGGTCGCTCGTTTCGTCGCGCCATTCCGCGAGGGCGGTGCGCAGCTCGTCGAGCTTTGCGCGATAGCGCGGATCACCCGCGAGGTTGTTCAGCTCGTAGGGGTCCTCGACGCAGTCGTAGAGCTCCTCTTCGGGCCTCGGAGCGACGAAGCAAGCGCGCTGCGGTTCCGTGAGCGCCCCTTCGGCGCGAAGAGCCCGAAGTGCCGTGTACGTCGGACTCCGCACGGCGTCCGCGCCCGGAGTCCCCGGCAAATCGGGATAGAAATTGCGAATGTACTTGAAGCGTTCGTCTCGTACCGCGCGACCGAAATCCTCGTAGTCGTGCCAGTGATCCTCGGCGAACGCGTAGCGACGAACTGAACGCCCCGATTCGCGCAGGAGCGGGAGAAAGCTCTTACCGCGAAAACGATGCTCCGGGGGCGCACTCGCGAGCTCGAGCAGCGTCGGTGCGATGTCGATCGCGCTCACGAGCCGACGACAGATCGAACCCGCCGCGACGTGCCTCGGCCAGCGAATGATCCACGGTGTTTTGATCCCGCCGTCGTAGAGCGTCGTCTTGTCGCGGGGAAACGGTCGCCCGTTGTCGCTGAGGAAGAGGACGAGCGTGCTCTCGGCGACACCTTGCTCTTCGAGCTCGTCGAGCACGCGCCCGATGTTCGTGTCGAGACGTGTGATCTCGTCGTAGTACTGGCCGAGATCTTCACGCACGGCAGCGACGTCGGGAAAGTAAGGCGGCACGACGACTTCGGATTTACGGTGCGGATCCGGGATCGTGCCGGACGAATAGTCGCGGTGAGGATCCAACGCCGCGAGCCAGAGAAAAAAAGGACGGCCTCGCGGTCGGTCGCGCAGCGTCCTGATCCAGTCTCCCGCTCCACTCGGATCGCCGCTCGCGCTCATCTCGGCACGGGCAGCGTCCGCCCCCGTCGGCAAGCTGAAGCCACGTGGATCGGCCTCGCGGACGAGATCGAAGCGATCCTTCACCGCGTCTCCGAGATGCCACTTGCCGGCGGCAGCCGTCCAATAGCCGACGGCTCGCAATCGTTCGACGAAGGTCACGCGATCGGCAGGAAGCGGCCAGTGGAGCTGCTCGGCATCGGTTTCGTGCGGGTAGAGTCCAGTGACGATGCTCGCGCGACTCGGACTGCACGAGCTCGCGGTGAGGATCGCGTTCGTAAATCGCATCCCCGCGCGCGCGAGGCGGTCGAGCTGTGGCGTCTGAATGTGCGGATGGCCGTAGACGCTCGTGTCATCCCAACTGAGATCATCGGCGATGATCACCACGATGTTGGGCGGCGAAGCGTCGAGGGGCGAAGCGTCCGGCCGAGGCGCGGCGCACGCCCCGAGAGTCAGCGGAGCAGCGATCCAAACGAGGACGCGCACTCGATTCGCATCGTTTCGGAAACGCATGGCGACTCTCCTCTGGCCCTCACCTGAGCGGCTCCTCGCCCTGAAGTGCCGCTCGCCGGCCATCCTTCATACCAGGTCCACAGCCGAGCGTGGAGTCGCGATCGGAGCGTTCCGCCGGAGCGCCGCCTTCGCGGAACAAGAGAATTGAGTCCCTCCGGAGTCCCGATCTATCCTGAAGCTTAGTTGGAAGGCTCGATTCTCCGGCGGTTTCCATCTTGTGACGTCCCTTCGCGCGCGAGTCGTGGTTTCGATCATCGTCGCTGGCAGCACCCTCGCGGTCGCGATCGCCGCCGACGATACGGACTCCCGGCCAGTAGATGCAGACGACATCGCGTTCTTCGAGAATCGCGTGCGCCCGATCCTCGTCGACGCATGCTTCGAGTGCCACGGCCCAACGAAGCAGGAGTCGGGACTGCGCTTCGATCGCCGAGAAGCGTTCTTCCGCGGTGGTCAGAGCGGCCCACCGGTTTCCGCCGGAGACCCCGACGCGAGCCTTCTCATCCGCGCGGTCCGCCGCCAGGGCGATCTCCGGATGCCGCCCCCCGAACGCTTGAGCGGCGAGGCGGTGCGCGCTCTCGAGGAGTGGGTTCGCCGCGGTGCACCGTGGCCCGCTCCCACGGAGGCACCGCGCGAGGAGCGCGCGGCGTCGGAGCTTTGGTCCCTCCGCCCGATCGTCGAGACGGACGTTCCCGAAGTCGGCGACCCGCGTTGGTCCGCAACGGAGATCGACCGCTTCGTGTACGCGCGTCTCCAGTCGGCGGGAATCGCCCCCGTCGGGCTGGCCGACAGAAGAACGCTGCTTCGACGCGTAACGTACGATCTCACGGGTCTCCCGCCCACACCATCCGACCTCGAAGCGTTCATCGCCGACGAGTCTCCGTTCGCGTTCGAACGCGTCGTCGATCGACTTCTCGCGACGAACGCCTACGCCGAGAAGTGGGGCCGGCACTGGCTCGACGTCGTCCGCTACGCCGACACCGCAGGCGAGACGGCCGACTATCCCGTGCGCGAAGCCTACAAGTACCGCAACTACGTCATCGAGAGCTTCGCGAGCGACAAGCCGTACGATCGGTTCGTTCGCGAGCAAATCGCGGGGGATCTTCTCGCGAAAAGCTCACCGCGCGCACGCTACGAGGAGCTCGTCACCGCGACGGGATTCGTCGCGATCTCGCGCCGCTTCGGTTTCGACATCCAGAACTACCACCACCTCACGATCCAAGACACGATCGACACCCTCGGCCAGGCGGTTCTCGGGCTCACTCTCGGTTGCGCGCGATGTCACGACCACAAGTACGACCCCGTTTCTGCGGAGGACTACTACGCGCTCTACGGAATCTTCTCGAGCACGAAGTACTCGTTTCCCGGATCCGAGGAGAAGCAGCGGCCCGCGGGCTTCGTCCCGGACGTCCCTCCGGCCGAGATCACGACGCGCGAAAGGGTGCACGCAGAGCGCATAGCTCAGCTCGAGGCCGAGCTCGCGCGTCTCGAAGGGGCGGGAATCGAATCCGCGGATGCCCTCGTGAAGAGCGGCGTTCCGGATCGGCTCGCCGAGGCTGGTCAGCTCGAGCGCGTCGCGCGATCGCCGGCGCTCGCGGCCATCTGGCCGAGACTTCTCCGCGACCGTGTCGATCGGGAACAGCAGCTCGACGGCGTCGCGGTGTGGCGCCGGGGCGCGCTTCCGTCCGTCGTCGTCAACTCGAGTGACGCGACCGTCAAGATCCCCGGGACGGTTCCGGCGAGTCGCGTCGCCGTACACCCCGCGGACGACGCCGGTGCCGGGATCGCTTGGTGGAGTCCGCTCTCGGGCCGGGTACAGATCGACGGATCGGTGGCGGACGCCCACAACTGCGGCGACGGTGTCGAATGGCGGCTCGATCTCGTTCGCGAAGACGAGACGACCGAACTCGCAGCGGGCGCGGTGAATCCGAGCGAACGACAACCCTTCGCAGCGGGGGCGAGCGGCGTCCTCACGATCGACGTCCGCGAGGGCGATCTCCTCCAGCTCGCGATCCAGAAGAAGGGGGGAATCGGGTGCGACCTCACGTTGGTCGAACTCGCGGTGCGCGAGGCGGGCGGACGCGCCCGAGTCTGGGACCTCGCCGGCGATTTTCTCGACGAACCGCTCCGAGCGAATCCGCGCGACGACCGCTACGGCAATGTTGCGGTTTGGAACCTTTTCGCCGCGGATCCGAGCGCCGGAGAAGATCGCCCGGTCGCCTCGGGCGACGACGTGCTCTTCCTCCTCGCCATCGCCGCAGAAGATACCGGTCTCGTGAAGAGCCGCATGGCGGAGCTCGGGAAGGTGCGCGCAAAGCTCGACGCACTCAAGAAGGCGGGGCCGTACGAGCTCGTCTACGGTGTCGTCGATGGTGAACCGCACGACGCTCAGTTTCAAAAGCGCGGCGAGAAGGACCGGCTCGGCCCTCGCGTCCCGCGCCGTTTCTTGGGCGCGCTCGGTGGCACCCCGCTATCGCCTGAAGCTCGAAAGACGAGCGGCCGCGCCGAGCTCGCCGAGTGGCTCGTCGGCCGCGAGAACCCTCTCACCGCACGCGTGATCGTGAACCGAGTGTGGCAACACCACTTCGGCGACGGGCTGGTGCGAACCGAGAACGACTTCGGATTCCGCGGCGCGCGTCCGACCCACCCCGAGCTCCTCGACCACCTCGCGCTCCGGTTCGTCGAGGATGGCTGGTCGATCAAAGCACTCCACCGGAGAGTCTTGCGCTCGCAGGTGTACCGGCTCGCGAGTACGTACGACGCCGAGAGGGCACGCATGGACCCAGCGAACGAGCTTCTCTGGCGCATGCCGCGCCGTCGCCTGTCGGCGGAAGAGATCCGCGATACGATGCTCCAGCTCGCAGGAAACCTCGATCGCTCGGTCGGAGGCGCGCACCCGTTTCCCGACGTGAGCACGTGGGGATTCACGCAGCACAATCCGTTTCGAGCCGCCTACGCAACGACGCGACGGAGCGTCTACCTCATGACGCAGCGCATTCGTCGCCATCCCTTCCTCGCGCTCTTCGATGGACCCGATCCGAACGCGAGCACGCCGGATCGCGATGCCACGACCGTGCCGACTCAGTCGCTCTTTTTCATGAACAGCCCGTTCGTTCACGAGCAGTCGCGCGCGTTCGCGCGGCGACTCATCAACACCGCAACCGCAACCGAAGCTCGGATCAGCTACGCGTTTCTACTGGCGCTCGGACGGGAGCCCGAGGACGATGAACGCGCGGAAACGGAGGCGTTTTTGCGCGACTACACCGCCGCCGTAAGCGCCACCGCCGCCGAGCGGGAAGAGCTCGTGTGGGCCGCCGTCGCGCGCACGCTTCTCGCTCGAAACGACTTTCTCTTCGTCGACTAAACGATTCCTCATGGCCGAACTCTCATCGACTTCGAGTCACTTCCCGACTCGCCGCGAAGTCCTCAACACGGCCGCGGGCGGGCTCGGCGGCATCGCTCTCGCGGGCCTCCTCGAGGACGCCGCGCTCGGCCAGCGACCGGCGCTCGATCCACTTGCGCCGAAGCTTCCGCTCGTGCGCCCGAAAGCGAAGCGGGTGATCTTCCTCTACATGACGGGCGGAGTCTCACAGGTCGAGTCCTTCGATCCGAAGCCGAAACTCTTCCGGGACGACCGGAAATCGATCCGAATCGACAACTGGCAGGGAAAGAAGGGCGACTACAACTTCTTTCTGCGGCGTCCCAACTGGGGCTTCGCTCGCGGAGGCGAGAGCGGGATCGAAGTCAACGACCTCTTTCCGCACGTGCGCCAAGTTGTCGACGACATCTGCGTGATCCGCTCGATGGAGTCGAACCACACGAACCACTACGAGGGGACACTCGGGATGCACACGGGCTCGTGGACGTTCGCACGCCCGAGCATCGGCGCATGGGTGAGCTACGGCCTCGGCACCGAAAACGAAAATCTCCCGTCGTTCATGGTCATCGCACCGAAGTCGCCGTACGCGGGCGCGCAGACTTGGGGTTCCGACTTTCTTCCCGGCTGCCACCAGGGAACGCGCATCGTCCCCGGCCCTGCGCCGATCGCCGACGTGCGCCCGCGAGTCTCGAGCTCCGAGCTGCAGGAGCTCGAGCTCCGGCTCATCGCGCGATCGAATCGCCGGCATCTCGCCCGGCGCGGCGTCGACGACGCGCTCGAGGCGCGCATCCGCTCGTTCGAAACGGCGTTCGGGATGCAGCGCGAAGCGCCGGAGGTGTTCGATCTCGGCGGGGAAACCGACGCGACCCACGCGCTCTACGGACTCGAGCGCGGGAGCACAGCTGGGTTTGCGTGGCAGTGTCTCGTCGCCCGCCGCCTCGCTGAGCGCGGCGTCCGGTTCATCGAGCTCATCGATACTGGCTCGGCCGGGAACTGGGACTCGCACGGAAACATGCGGGATCACGTCGCCCTCGCGAAAAACGTCGATCGTCCGATCGCGGGCCTCCTCACCGACCTCAAGCAGCGCGGGCTGCTCGACGAGACGCTCGTCGTGTGGACGACGGAGTTCGGCCGCACGCCGTACCACGCGGATCAGAATCACCCAGGGCGGGAGCATCACCACCAGGCGTTTTCATCGTGGATGGCGGGGGGTGGAGTCCGCGGCGGCATGGTCTTCGGCGAGACGGACGACTACGGAATCGAGGTCGTCCGCGATCGCTGCCACGTGCACGACTTTCACGCGACCATCCTCCACCTCCTCGGACTCGATCACGAGCGGCTCACGTTTCGACACGCGGGGCGTGACTATCGACTCACCGACGTGCACGGGCGCGTGATTCACGAGATTCTGGGGTGACGCGGATTCGCGGCACGGTCACGGTCCACCTCAAACGCGTTGGATCCGTGAATCGAAGCGTCGGATCGGGTTTCGCGAACCTCTCTACCGCGGAATCTCCGCGTGGAGCAGCTCGCACGGGATGCCGCCGTTCGCTAGCTGCGTCCGCCGATCGATGTCGATTCCGAGTGCTCGCGTGAGCCGAGGGTTTCCCGACAAAAGCGCGAGGTGGTACCCACCGCAGCGCGATCGAACGCGTGCGCCGAATTCGCGATAGAGCGCCTCGAGCTCCGGGGCGTTTCCCACACGCTCTCCGTAGGGTGGGTTGGTGACGATCCACGCATTCCAACCGCGGCGGAAGTCGAACTCGCGCGCGTCGCCCACGGTAATCTCGACGCCGCTCTCGATACCCGCGGAGGCGGCGTTCGCTCGCGCCGCGCGGGCGGCTTTCGGATCGAGATCGAGTCCGCGAAGGATGATCTTCCGGGGGGAAGCGCTCTGTCGCACCCTCTCCTTGAGCGCCGCGTAGCGGGCCGCATCGTGGCCGGGCAGACGCTCGAAGCCGAAGCCATCGCGAAACAGCCCGGGTGCAATGCCGTTCGCGATGAGGGCCGCCTCGACGAGAATCGTTCCCGAGCCGCAGAACGGATCGACGAGCGGTGAACGTCGATCCCAGCCGCCGAGAAGCACGATGGCCGCGGCCAGAGTTTCTGCGAGGTGAGCCTCTCCCGGTTCGCGGCGCCAGCCGCGCTTGTGGAGCGAAGCCCCTGAGGTGTCGATCGAAAGTGTGGCCCGGTCGCGAAAGAGGTGGAGGTGGAGCGACAGATCGGGATCGTCCTTATCGACACTCGGCCGCACGCCGTCGCGATCGAGAAACTGATCGCACACCGCGTCCTTCGTCATCTGCGCGACGAAGAGCGAGTGGTCGAGAGTCGATTCCTTCGTCTGTGCGCTGACGACGAGAGTGCCGTCCGGCTTCAGGTACTCGCTCCAGTCGGTGGCGCTCACGCCTTCGTAAAGCTGCGCTTCGGTGCGCGCCTCGAAGACGTCGACGCGCCGGAGAACTCGGATGGCCGTCCGCAGCTCGAGGTTGGCACGCCATTCATCGACCGTCGATCCGTCGAATCGGACGCCCCCGACCTGGCGCTCGACGCGCGCGAATCGGAGCTCGCGAACCTCGCGGTGAAGGAGCGGCTCGATTCCGGGAGCGCAGGTGGCGAAGTAGGTCGATCGTCGGGTTGGTGGGGTCACCGGGAAACTCAGGCGATTTGATTGGCGCTGAGGAGGTTTTACACGAAGAGCGCAATGGGGACGCGAAGGAAGACGAAGGAAACGAGTTCGAAAAACAGCTTGGGGAGATTCGAGTGGACGAACGACACGGATTCAAACGAACTCGGTGCGGTCACTGTCTGAGCTCTACTACGATCTCTCATTCGTCTTCCTTCGCGTCCCCTTCGCGCTCTTCGTGTGTACTCTTCCCCTAGGGTTCAAGCACGATCGAGACAACCACCCCCACCAAGCCCCGCAGACCGCGACGACCCCGCACACGACGAGGACCGCGGGAGTTAGATCTCGGAGCACATCGAACACGTATCCGCCGGCGAGCCCGCCGAGCGAGAACGAGATCGTCATGCCGAGGGATTCGAGGGCGTACACGCGCCCGCGAAATTCGTCGCCCACGTGCTTTTGCCAGAGCACCGTCGATCCAACCCAGAGCGTGCTACCGCCGAGGTGAGCGAACACGACACAAGCGAAACCGAGTCCGAGCGTGGGCGCGACCGCGAAGAGGGAGTAACCCAGTGCGCCGATCACGAAGCCACCGAGCACCTGCCGCCGAAGACTTCGGTCCGTGCTGCCGAACAGCCGGCGCGAGGCGAGCGGACCCACTCCGGTACCGAGTCCGCGCGCGGCGTAGAGCACTCCCGTCGCGAACGCGACGCCCTCCGCGACCGGCGTGCCGCTGTAGCGCACTTCCGCGGCGATCGGAAGAAAGACCAGAAACCCTCCCGCGCCGCCCCAGAACGCCTTCGCGAACACGATGGGCGCCACACCGACGTCGCGGGCGTGACGGAGCGCTCGACGGAGATCGCGGAAGTACACGATGTCGCGCCATTCGAGCGGCGCCGGCGAACGTGCGGGCGGCGCCAACCGAACGCCGACGAGGAAGAGCGCGCTCAAGATGTAAGTGGCCGAATCGACCGCAAACGTCGACCGCGTGCCGATCGATTCGACGACGATTGCCCCCGTAGCCGCTCCGATCGTCAGCATCGCGCTCCAGGTCGCCGCCGAGAGCGCGTACGCGGCGTGGAGATCTTCCTTCGCGACCGTCGACGGAATCGCCGCCGAGCGCGCAGCGTCGAAAAAGATCCCGAGCCCCATCTGCGCGAGGAGAAGCAGATAGACGAATACCAGCTCACTCGATGAATCGACGAGCATGAATCCGAGGACGACGACCGCGCGGAGGAGATCGGACGCGATGAGAATCCGCCGGCGAGGAAGCCGATCCGCAAGCGGGCCGGCGATCGGACCAAAGAACGCCGACGGCAAAAACCGAACCGCGAGCTCGAGCCCGAGGAGGAGACCCAGGCCGAGTCCCTTCGCGACATCGCCGACGTCGGTGATGAGCCCCAGCAGCGCGACTCGGTTCAGCCAATCGCCAAGCTGACTCACGACCTGGGAGAGCCAGATGCGACGAAACTTCGGATTGCGGCGGACGACGGCGAGCATGAGGGAGCGGGGGCGTCAGTCGAGCCAGAGCTCCGCCCGCTTCGCAACGAGCGTCCCCGCCGCGTCGAACACGACGCCGCGAACGTGATAGCTCGTGCTCGAGGGACTCTTCGTGTACGACCACTCTCTCCGACGGAGAGACTCCTCGTAGTCCAGTGGGCGGCCGAGGATCCGAACCACCTCCTCCCGCGTCATCCCGAGCTCGAGCGAGCAAAACCCGCTCTCGGTGTATCCCTCCGCGTACGCCGTATCGTGACCGGCGAGACATCCGAAGACCGAATCTCGCGTCGATCCGGCCCACGGCGGGGAGACGACGGCGATGACGAGCGAAAGCGAAAGTCCCCCGATCGCCGCCTTACCGACCCACCGCGGCCCGTCGGCCCTCACGGCGTCCTCCGCGGACGAAGCGCGATCCACGAGCGATTGAGATAGCTGCAGACGCATCCCGCCGACGCGTCGGGAACGAGCACCATTCCGTGCGCGGGGATCGCGTTGATCCAGCAGCCAGGACGCATCCCGCCGAAGTCCTTGTTCTCGGTGTTGTACTTGAGATCGAAGTATCCGAGAGTCGCCGAACGGTAGACGAGAAGATGCCGCCCCGCGGCGAGTTGGCCGCACCCGTAGGAACGCGAAAAACGAAACACCTTCGGTTCTCCCGTGAGGAGATCCCACGCGCCTCCCTGCGAGTACAGGGTCTGCTCGACGATGAGCGGACGCGACTCGTACGCTGCGTCGTCCTTCTCCCAGAGAAGATCGCCCGTCGACGCACGGTAGACGCGAACTTTCTTGTCGAGCTCCGACGCGAGCTTGAATCGCGTATTCTGGTAGCTCATGACGAGCGCATCGTGCTCCGTGCTGAGGGCGAGAACGGTTCCGAACGCCCCGGACTTTCGCCACAACTCGGCACCGGTCACGACATCGAGCGCGACGAGATCGCCGGGAGGCTGCGAGCCCGTCGATTTGCGCCGGCGATCGAACATCGCGAGCGCGCGATCGATCAAATGCACTCGACCCGCGCCGATCGCGATCGCATTGTGACGAATCGACTCGCGCGCGTCGTACTTCCACCGGAGGGAGCCGCTCCGGCGATCGAGCGCGAAGAGACGGCGCGACTCGGTGAGCTGCCCGCGGAGATCGCCGCCCTTGAGATACCGGTACGTGACGACGTGCTCGGGATTCGCCTCGGAGCCGAAGAGGGTGTCGCCCGAGGCGGCGACGTACCCCCACGTTCGGCCAGCGGACGGTTCGCCGCTCGCGCGCAGAGCGAATCGACTCTGAAGCTGCCCGGTCGCGGCGTCGATGCGGAGGCAGTGGTCTCCTTCGCGAACGTACACGCTATCACCGCCGATGCAGAAGTTGCTTCCACTTCCCGCGGCGCCCATCAAGTGATCGCCGTCGTAAGCGCGAAGGATGCCCGGGAGGGGATAACGCCAGAGGACCGTGCCGTTGTAGGCATCGACGGCGACGAGGCTGTCGAGTCCCTCCGAGAAGATCCGTCCACCCGAAACGAGAGGCGCCGGGGCTCGGCCGTGGCGCTGCGGCACGGCTTGATCGACGTCGCGATACCACCCGAGCGCGAGATCGCCCTCGAGGAGGGTGTCGTCGGAGCACACGGTGTTCGCGGGGTCCGCGTATTGATGCGTCCACTCCCCGTCGCCCTCGAGCGCCCCACGACGATGGACCTTCACGGCGCCGACGCTTCCTGAGACCACCGCACCACCGTAGGGCCGAACGAGCCGAAGCAACTCGCCGCCCGGCGGCTCGGATACGCTCGAGCGATCCGCGACCGTCGTCTCGAGGCCGCGCCTCGACACCACGAGATTCGCGAACATCGAAGGATAGCGAGTCGCGTCGAGAGGAAGCTCGTGCACGGTGACGCGAGTTCCGTAGAGACCCGCTCGCGCGAGCTTGTCCCGCGCGGTCGCCGCTAGCTCGGGATCGGGCTCGACCGCGTAAATGCGAAGATCGCTTCGCTTCGCGAACTCGTAGGCGAGCGCGCCGTCGCCGGAGCCGAGGTCGACGCAATAGCCGCGCTTCACTTGAGTCGCGGCGAGGATCTCGGACGCCGCTCGCGCCGCGATGTCGTTTTCTCCGTACGGTGCTTCATCGCGCTCCGGCGAGACGATCGTCGCGCCCTCGGCGGGGGCTGAGTCGGCCGCACCGAGGCAAACGATCTCACCGCGATCCGTGCTCGCGAAGATTCTCCCCGCCGAGACCGCGAGTCCGGCAACGGCGCCGTCGATATCGTGCCGCCACCGCTCCGCCCCGGTCGCGAGATCGATGCCGACGACGAGCCCGGCGCCGCCCACGATCGCGGTATCGGCTGCGACGACGAATTCGTGCGCCGTCAACTCGAGTGGCTCGGCCGCTTCGGAAGGATCCACAACGCGAGTCGGCGAGAGCGCCGGCACTTCGCGCTGATTGCCCTTCCGATCGACGAGCTCTCGCATCGTCCACCGGTAGGTCGTCAATCGACCGCGATCGAAGCGCGCGATGCCGTCCGGCAGAGCGACGACGTGCCCACCCGCTGGCTCTTTCTCGGCGAGCCCGGCGTCGATCGTGTACGGCCGGCCGCCGTTGAAGAACCACGGTCCCGCGATCGTGATCCCGGCGCCGCCGCGATTGCCGTACTTTTGCAGGTGAAAGTAGCGAAGATCGCCGTTTGTGCGCGCGAGCGCAGCCGGAACCGCTCGACCCGTCGGAATGAAGAGCGCGTCGTCCGTCGCGGCGAGATGGCCCTGCGCCGCGACGCCGCTCCGCGCGTTCGCGCCGCCGTGCGGCTGTGCCATGAACAGAGTCCCAAGGGAATCGTTCGCCCAGTTCACCGCGCCGCTCGCGGCGTCGAGGCACGCGACGGTGACGCCCTCGGTGGGCCAAATGCCGGCAGCGATGTAGAGCTCGTCGCCGACGAGAACCGCCCCGCCGCGAACCGGCGCGCGAGAGACGAGGCGCTCGTTCCCGAGGACGAAGTCGCGACTCGCGCCGAGTCGCCTCTTCCACGCGAGGGTGCCGTCCGAGGCGTGGAACGAGTACACGAAGCCGTCGTCGCTTCCGACGATCACGCGATCCTTCCAAGCGACCGGGGCGAGGCGGATCGGGCCATCGGTGAGCTCCGACCAAATCTCCTCTCCGGTCGCCGCGTCGAGTGCGCGGATCGCGCCGTCGGCCGAGCTCCCGAAGAACACGCGGCCGCCGGCGACGACCGGACGGTACACGCGATCGAACGTGAGACGCTGCGATCGCGGCCAGGCGCGCACCGGCGCCTGCACCGCTCGGTAGCGCCACTGCGCTTCGACGCTCGCGGGTACGGGATCAGGGGTGAACCCCGAACGCGCCGCATCGCGCCGGTACTGCGGCCAGTCGGCACGAGCGCCGGTCGACGGATCCGTCTGAACGGCGAAGGCGATCGCGAGAGAGAGAACGAGCGAGTTGCGAGGCATCGAATCTCCGTGGGGCTCGGGTGGGCGGCTTTCGCATCTACCTTACCAAATCCGTTCGGCCGCACCGCTCGCGAATCATTCGTGGTTACAATCAGAACCGCCGCCGCCACTCCCCGCGTCAAGGATCACCCTTGGAAATCTCGCCTCGACCCGGGCGTCTCGCCTGGATCACCGATCCCCACTTCAACTTTGTAGACGATACGCGGTTCGAGTCTTTCCTCCGTGAGATCAGCGCGACCGGCGCCGAGCGCGTGCTCCTCGGCGGCGACATCGCCGAAGCACCGACCCTCGGCGGCTTCCTCGAAGCCCTCGTATCGCGACTCGATCGGCCGATCGATTTCGTCCTCGGCAACCACGATTTCTACCGGAGCAGCATCGCCGGGGTTCGACGGGCGGCGCGAGAGGTGTCGCGGCGCTCTCGGCATCTCGCGTGGCTGGGCAACTCGGGCGTCGTCCCGCTCACGGAATCGACCGCACTCGTCGGACACGACGGCTGGGGCGACGCCAGAAACGGCAACGCCGAGGAGTCGCCGATCACGCCGTTGATGACGGATCACTGGCTCATCGAGGATCTCGCGGGGCTTCCCCGCGCCGATCTCCTCGAAACCCTGCGGCGACTCGGAAGCGAAGCGGCAACCATCCTCGAAGGCTCCGTTCGCACGGCGCTCGAGAGCCATCCGAACGTGCTCGTCCTCACGCACGTTCCGCCGTTCGCGCAGGCGGCGTGGCACGAGGGAAAGCAATCGACAGCGGATTGGCTCCCCCACTTTTCGTGCCGGGCCGTCGGCGACGCATTGCGTGGAGTGATGTCCGAACGCACCGACCGTAGGATGATCGTCCTCTGCGGTCATACCCACTCGCGCGGCGAGGCGTGGATCCTTCCGAATCTGCGCGTGCTCACCGGCGCCGCCGTCTACGGACAGCCCGCGATCGAACGGACCTTCGATGCGGACGCGCTTTTCGCCGAAGGAGATCCACGCGAACGAGTCGAAGAGAGGAGCGCGTGACGGAGACGTTCATCAGCTGCGATTGGGGAACGTCGAATCTGCGTCTTCGCTGGTGTGAGCGCGCGAGTCTCGACGTGCGGGCCGAGCTCTCGTCGAGCGACGGCGCGGCCCGCATCGGTGGCGATCGAGACGCCGCGTTGCGAGCGCGCGAGTTTCCCGCGGTCCTCGAGCGTCGCGTCACCGAGCTCGAAGACGCCGCGGGCGCGTCGCTTTCGGGTGTTCCCGTCGTGGCGTCGGGAATGGTCACGTCGTCCATCGGCTGGCGCGAGCTCCCTTACGCGTCGCTTCCGGTTTCACTCGGGGAGGATCGATCACCGGCGTCGTCGATCGAGACGTCGACCGTCGCTACGGACAATCGCCCCGTCGTTCTCGTCTCGGGTGTCTGTGGGCCGCTCGACGTGATCCGGGGCGAGGAAACACAGATCGCCGGGCTCCTCGGCGCTCCCGCGCGCACCACGCTGCGCTCGGGATGCCTCGTCATCCTTCCCGGTACGCATTCGAAGCACGTTCGGGTGGCGAGAAACTCGATCGTCGAGTTCACGACCTACATGACGGGCGAGCTCTTCGAGATCGTCGCGCAGAAGAGCATTCTCCGCGGCTCGGTCGACACACACGCGTTGCGTTCCCGCGGGCTCGACTCGGACGATCTCCGCGATGCGTTTCGAATCGGCGCTCGATTCGTGCGCGATCGTTCGCTCTCGAGCGCGCTCTTCTCGACGCGCGCCCGCGACCTGCTCGAGTCTCGACCGAGATCGTGGTGTGCCGCGTACCTGAGCGGGATCGCGATCGGGGACGAGCTTCGGGATTTGCGCGACCGGGGCGAAGCCACGCCGATTCTCATCGCGGCGGACGCCGGGGTCGCCGCGGCGTACCGGACCGCCGCGGAGACCATCGCGCTCCGGTGCGTCGAGTTCACGGGCGCGGGCGAGCTCGACACCGCGATCGTTCGCGCTCACGCGCAGTATCTGCGTTCGATCGACGTCTGAAACTCGAGCCGTGAGGCGAACGCGGCGCCTCGAATCCAACTGGAATCGCTTCGCGCTTTTGGCGATCATGTCGCGCCGGTCCCGGATTCCTCGCCCGATCCGGTGAGCGAAGCGGCGAGCCGACGTCGGACGAAACACTGACGCCAGATCAGCGGCGCGCTGACTCGATGGAGTTCGCAACGCAGTGAGGATCGAGGTGGCGGCATCCGGTGCTCAGTTTTCGTCCTAGCGCCGCGTAGTAGAATCGGGTGGAAACTCCGGGCCATGACCGAGCACGTCACCGAACATAAGCATGGCGGGCTGAAGGAGCTTCCCGCGACGGCGATCTGCGGGAACGATATCACCTCCTCGTGCCTCTACGTCTCCGCGCTCGCCATCGTCTACGGCGGGAAGTGGGCGCCTCTCGCCCTTCTCTGCGTGGGCGGCGTCCTCTATCTCTTTCGCTCGATCTACGCCGAAGTCGTCGGCGCGCTCCCACTCAACGGCGGCGCGTACAACGCGCTTCTCAACACGACGAGCAAGTTTCGCGCGTCGATCGCCGCGTGTCTCACGATACTCTCGTACATGGCGACGGCCGTCATTTCGGCGAGCGAAGCCATGCACTACGTAGAGACACTCGTGCACGGACTGAACGTCGCGTGGGCGACCGCCGGTCTGCTCGCGGTGTTCGCCGTGCTCACGATCGTCGGGATCACGGAATCGGCGATCGTCGCGATCGTGATCTTCATCACGCACATCGCGACTCTCGTCCTCCTCATCTTCTGCGGCGTCATCTTTCTCTTCGGCAACGGGCTCAGCATCGCGGCCGAGAACTTCGCGGCTGCGCCGCCCGGGGGATTCGGTACTGCGCTCTTGTTCGGCTTCTCCGCCGCGATGCTCGGGATTTCCGGCTTCGAGAGCTCGTCCAACTTCGTCGAAGAGCAGGCCGAAGGCGTCTTCCCAAAGACGCTCCGCAACATGTGGGTCGCCGTCACCTTCTTCAACCCCGTGATGGCACTTCTCGCGCTCTCACTCATCTCGATCGACGATGTCCACGCGAACGAGCACGCGCTCCTCGCGCACCTCGGCGAAGTCTCCGCGGGGAAGTGGCTCTCGTACGTGATCTCCGTTGACGCGGCGCTCGTCCTCAGCGGAGCCGTGCTCACGAGCTTCGTCGGCGTCAATGGCCTCGTCGGACGCATGACGCTCGATCGCTGCCTCCCTCAGCTCCTCCTCAAGAGGAACCGCCGCGGCACCACGCACCGCATCGTCATCGCGTTTTTCATTCTCTGCGTTTCGGTTCTCTTCGTCACGAGCGGCGACGATCAGATCAAAAAGCTCGCCGTCGTCTACACGCTATCCTTTCTCTCCGTGATGGCACTCTTCGGCTTCGGGAACATCCTTCTCAAGGTGAAGCGCGCGCGCCTTCCGCGTCCGGCTCGAGCGCCGTGGGCGTTCGTTCTCGTCGCGATCGCCGCCGTGATGGTCGCGATCTACGGCAACGCGCGCATGAAAGAAGAATATCTCCGCGTCTTTCTCTTCTATCTCATTCCCGCTCTCCTCGTCGTCTCGATCATGCTTAGCCGCATCTCGATTCTGAAGGGAGTGCTCTTCATCGCACGCGGCATCCTGAAGCGCGCGGGGAAACGGGAGAGCGGGCTCGAAGCCGCGATCCAGGCGAAGATCGACGACATCAACAGCCAGCAGCTCGTCTTCTTCACCCGCGGCGACAACGTCGCGAACCTGAATCAGGCGATGCTCTACGTCTCGAACAACGAGCACACGAATCGAATCAAGATCGTGAGCGTCGTGAAGGACGAGGGCGAAGTTCCCGAACGGCTACGGCGGGACCTTCGATTCCTCGACGAGGCGTATCCGGAGATCGACATCGAGTTCGTCGTCGAGAAGGGGACGTTCGGGCCGGAACTCATCCAGGAGCTGTCGCGGCGATGGCAGATTCCGACGAACCTCATGTTCATCGGATCGCCCGGGACTCACTTCATGTACGGGCTCGCCGAGCTCGGAGGCGTGCGTCTCATCATCTGACGCTCGAAGGGCGTACCTCCAGGCCCTCCCGGCGTTCGATTCCGCTGGGCGAGTGTCGAGCGACTCGGCACAATGATGGGACGGTCGTCGGCTCGCCGTGTGATCTTTGCGAGGCGGCGAGGAAGATCTCCCGGCGCGTCGGATCCCATGAAGCTACATACGATCGTCCTTGTTGCCACGGCGTTGGTCGGCTCGACCGCACTCGGAAGCGACCCCGATCGGGCCGCCGTCACGGTCGAGGTCGTCGAAGGCGTTCCGAACTCTCGCAAGTGGAGCGAGCTGTCGACGGGAAGGACGACCGACACGTTCGCCGTTCCGGCCTTCGCTCTTTCGGAAGTTCCCCGAAAGTACGCCCAGGGAGGAGGCGAGGCGTCCGACGGTCAGATCGTTTCGCGCTCGAGCCCGTTTCTCGTTCGCCTGCGCGCCGATGTCGCCTTTCGCGGCGGAACCTACTCCTTTCTTCTCCGGTCGTTCGGAGGAGCTCGCCTCGTCGTCGACGGTGAGACCGTTCTTTCGACTCGGTTCAAAGCCCGAAACGCCGATGGGCACGAGGAGGTTCCACCGCAGGCGACGAAGCTCTTTCCGCAGATGCGACTTGCGCGAACGGGACACGCCGAAGCCGTCACGGATTTCGAGCTCGCGGCCGGCAGCCACGAGGTCCTGCTCGAAGCCGTCGTCGGTGGGAAGGGCCTCCGGCCGGAGATCGGGGAGCTCGGCGTGGCGTTCGCCGCGCGCGAACCGGACGGAAGCGTTCGCGTCTACCACCTCCTCCAGCCCCGAACGATCGCCGCCGAAGCGACTGACGCGAGCGATCCGTTCGGAGCGCCGCTCACGGACGACGGGTGGCGCGAGTACGCATTCGCGCACCGCGAGCGAGTTCTGGCGCTCAACCGCAAACGCCGGCGCGATGCCTCACGTTCGAGTGACGCCTACTGGCGACAGCGTCACGCCGAAGCGGCGTTCGTCGCCGTGCGCATGCCCGTTCGGCGCGAAGCGAGTATCGACACGTTCATCGAAGAGCGTCTACGGGAGGCGGGCGCCGAGCCGAGAACGGTCGTCAGCGATCACACCTTCCTCCGGCGCGTCAGCCTCGACACGCGCGGAGTCGTGCCGACACCGGCCGAGATCGAATGGTTCTTCGCCGAGCCCGAAGAATCGCGGCGAGCGGCGTGGATCGATCGCATGCTCGAGGATCCCGGCTGGGCGGACCACTGGGTCGCGTACTGGCAAGACGTCCTCGCTGAGAACCCCGGCATCCTGAAGCCGAAGCTCAACAACACGGGTCCCTTCCGCTGGTGGATCCACGAATCGTTTCTCGACGCAAAGCCGATCGATCGCTTCGTAACCGAGCTCGTCCACATGAAGGGGAGCAAATACGAAGGCGGCGCCGCGGGATTCGAGCTCGCGACGGAGAACGATGTCCCGATGGCGGCGAAAGCCCACATCCTCGGGACGGCGTTCCTCGGCATCGACATGAA
Organism: Planctomycetota bacterium; assembly: GCA_965223845.1. Classification (GTDB taxonomy): domain Bacteria; phylum Planctomycetota; class UBA8108; order UBA8108; family SXIK01; genus CBDCXR01. The sequence goes on from CBDCXR010000004.1 coordinate 4,869,622, forward strand.
GTGCGCGCGTTGCCACGACGCACCGTATCACCCGTACGGGCAGCGCGATCTTTTCAGCATCGCGGCGATGCTCGAAGGGAAGCCGATCAAAGTCCCGCTGACGAGCAGCGTGCCGAGGACGAAGGAAGAGATCGACGATCTCATCGTCGAGGTGACGCTGGCACCGGGGACGTCCGTCGAACCGGCCTGGCCGTTCGAAGAGATCGCGCCCGAGTACGCGGGTGGCGAGACGAGCACGAATCTCGCGAGCTCGCGCGACCAGCTCGCAGCGCGCATCACCTCGCCGCGGAATCGCCGCTTTGCGCGGGTCGTCGTCAATCGGCTGTGGAAGCGGTATCTCGGCTACGCTCTCGTCGAGCCGGTGAGCGATTGGGACGGCGCGAAGGCGTCGCATCCCGAGCTCCTCGACTTCCTCGAGCGCGAGCTGCTGCTCGGCGGCTACGACCTAAAGCACGTCGCACGTCTGATCTTGAGCTCGCGTGCTTACCAGCGCGAGTGTGACGGCGACGCGACGAAGGTCCCGGAGCCCGAAAAACGACTCTTCCGTGGACCGGCGAGGCGGCGGCTGAGCGCCGAGCAACTCGTCGATTCGCTCTTCCGCGTCGCCGGGAAAGCGCTCGGCTCGGAGCCTCTCTGCCTCGACGTCGACGGGCGGCGGCCGATCACGACCTTCCTCAACCTCGGTGTCCCGCGGCGCGCGTGGGAGTTTACGTCGCTCTCGAACGAGCGCGATCGACCGTCGCTGGCGATGCCGGTTGCGCAGAGCGTCATCGACGTCCTCCGTACGTTCGGCTGGCGCGAAACGAGGCAGGATCCGATCACCGTCCGCGACGAAGAGCCGACCGTGCTCCAGCCGCTAGTCGTCGCGAATGGTGTCGTCGGGAATCGCGCGACGACGCTCTCCGATGATCACGCACTCACGCAGGTCGCGATCGACGCGCGCGACGCCCGAGCGCTCGTTCGCAGCGTCTACCTTCGCGTCCTCAGTCGGTTGCCGACTCCGCCGGAAGAAGCACTGTTCTCCGATCTACTCCGTGAGGGCTTCGACGAGCGAGTTGTCGACTCCTCGGTTGTCGACAGTGGTGAGAAAGAGGCGAGCGACCAGCGAGCGGTTTCGTGGTCGAACCATCTCTCAGCCGAAGCCAATCGTCTGAAGATCGAGCTCGAGCGCCGCGTGCGCGCGGGCGATCGACCGACGTCGCGCCTTCGACCCGAATGGCGCGAACGCCTCGAAGACGTCGTCTGGACGCTCGTCAATTCGAGCGAGTTTCTCTTCGTCCCTTGATCCGACACGACACGTGCGATGAACGATACCACGAGACGAGAGTTTCTGGCGGGGACCGCCGCGGCGGCGCTCACCCCGCTCGCCACCGTTGGTGCGGGTCCGCTCCTCGACTCTTCCGAGCGTGCCGAGCCGCGAACGAAGCCGGCGAAGCACTGCATCTTTCTCTGGCTCGGCGGCGGCGCGTGTCAAATCGACACCTGGGACCCGAAGCGCCGCGGTGATCCGAAGAAGAAGATCGCCGGCTCGGACTACGACGCCGTGCCAACGGCGATCCAGGGCGAGAAGGTCTGCGAGCACCTCGGGCGTTCGGCCGACGTCCTCGATCGCGCGGTTCTTTTTCGCACGGTTCACCACGACGTGATCGACGAGCACGCCGCGGCGGTGAATCGCATGCACACGGGTCGCCCGACGAGCGGGACGGTCGTCTACCCGTCGATCGGAAGCGTGGTCGCGCACGAGCTAGGTGCCGCGGCGCGCGGCGTCCCGGCCTACATCGTGATGGGCTATCCGAATCTCACGCGCGGACCCGGGTTTCTCGGCGCGAAGCACAGCTATCTCTACCTCACCGACACCGACTCGGGACCCGCGGCGCTTACGCGTCCGCCCGCGGTCACGAAGAGTCGGCAGAAGAGGCGCGCCGAGCTGCTCGCCCGCCTCCGCGACCTACGCGGCCGCGAAGCGGCGGACGCGGCGGTTCGCGACTACGAAGAGGTCACCGCCGCCGCGTTCCGTCTCGCGGGGCCGGAGTTCATGGGCGCGTTCGAGCTCGAAAAGGAGCCGGCCGAGCTTCGTGAGTCATACGGCGCGGAGTTCGGTCAGCGCTGCCTCCTCGCGCGGCGCCTCGTCGAGCGCGGGGCGCGGTTCATCGAGGTGTCGCACAACCTCAACTTCATCAACGGAACCGGCTGGGACACGCACAACGAGGGACAAGCGAAGCAGCACCTTCTCATCGATGAGCTCGACAAAGCGTTCTCGACGCTCGTCCTCGACCTCGAGAAACACAAGCTGCTCGACGACACGCTCGTCGTGATCTCGACCGAGTTCGGACGCCCGGCCAAGTTCGACGGTCGAGGCGGGCGCGGCCATCAGTCGCGCGCGTTCAGCGTCGTTCTCGCCGGTGGCGGCCTTCGAACGGGGCAAGTCATCGGCGAAACGAACGAGCTCGGCGAGAAACCCGCCGCGCACCCGGTCTCGGTCCCGGATCTCTTCGCGACGATCTACCACGCGCTCGGGATCGATCCGCTGAAGGAGCTCTACGCAGGCGATCGACCCGTACCGATCACGGACCAGGGGCGGGCGGTGGCTCGAGTGTTCGGCTAGAGCATCGAGGGACGAGGTCTCGACTCACGTCCGCCACGCCACCAGCACCGTCTCCATCTCCTCCGGCGTGAGCCCGCCGTGGTGCCCCCGAAATTGCTGCGGCCGCTCCGGCTTGCCGAGCCAGTACACCGATTCGTTCGCGTAGGGAAGAGCGATGAGATCCGGCATTCGGGCGTCGAAGCCCGCGCTCGCCTCCCCCGGTCCGAACATCCCGGCGTCTTCGAGTTCGGCGCGTGAGTAGACCTCCGCTCGGCCGTCGAGAACCGCGCGCAGCTCGCCCTGCACGTCGGGGAGAGAGGAGGCATCGCGTAAATAGATAAAATAGTCGCGCGACGATCCCGCCGGGGCGATCGGCCCGCCCGTGACGTCACGCGCGAACTCGCCCGCGACGCGCGGGCACTCGACGTCAAGATAGACGGTGCGCCCGGGATCCATCTCCACCTGGCCGTGATCGGCCGACAGGAGATAGAGCGTGTCGGGTCGGCCGCGGAGCGCGCTCAGGACGTGACGCTCGATCGAGCCGAAGAGCGTGCGGACGAAGCGATCGAGGCGCGTCGACGCCGGGCCGTGCTCGTGGCAGGCGAGGTCGAATCGGTCGATGTAGAAGAAACAGTACGCGGGATCGCTCTCTTCCTCGACGGTCTCGCGGAGACGCTCGAGGCCTTCGCGGAGATTCCGGTACGGAATCGTGCGCGCGCCCCGGCAGACATGGCGCGAATACGCGCTCCGTGCGTAGAGCGCGCTTTGGAACACGTAGGACCGCACTCCCCGCTCCGCCAACCGATCATAGAGCTCTCCGCGCGGAAGGAGCGCGTCGATGTAACCCGCCATTTCGGGAAGTGAATCCCGCAGCTTGCTCGAGTACGCGCGATAAAGAAGCGGGAGGATGACTTCGCCGACGCGCGGATCGTAGTACTGCCACTCGCAGACACCCGACTGCTTGATCGGGAGCCCGGTGTGCGCGCAGGTAACGTGCACGGCTGTTGTCGACGGGAACATCGACGTCAGCTTCGAGACGACGCCGCACTCCGCGATCTCGGCGAGTAGATCGACGGACGACCGCCATCGCTCGAGGAAACGCCAGCCGAACGCATCGACAAGAAAGAACACCACCGTTCGCGCGCGCCGATCGCCGTCGCCGAACACCGACGGCGGGAGAGTCGAGAGCGGCGATGATCCGGTGAGGATGTGTTCGATCGTGCCCGGAATCCGCGAGAAGCAAAACGACTCGTAGAGCGGCCGGAGAAAGCGCTCCGACCAGCGCGCGTCGTCGACCGCGGCGAGGGACTCGGTGTTGAGCACGAAGAGCGTGAATTCGATCGGAGTGGACGGAACCGTCGCCGCGCTCTGCGCGCCCGACTTGCACGAGGACGCCACTTTAGCATGACACGACGCGAAAGAGACCTCCGCGCGACCCTCTGCTAACTCGGGCGCCGTCCGAAAGTCGAAGAATCGCGGTCGAACTCGCCGAATCCGGTCTGGATACCCTCCACCTCGACGCACTGGAGATCTATACTGGTTGGTGTTCGACGTCTACATCGCCAGCGAGAAGTCTTTTCGATGCCGTTTTGCCGATCGTTTCTCTGTGTATCGATCTTCGCCGGCTCAGCGGTGACCGCGTTCGCCGATGGCGACGTCTCATCCGCCGAACGGGAGTTCGCCCGATCCGTTTGGCCGGTGCTTCAGGCGAAGTGCGCGGCGTGTCACTTCGCTCCCGAGCGAAAGGGCGAGCTCGATCTTTCGTCGCGCGCGGCTCTGCTCCGCGGCGGCGAGAGCGGGCGTCCCGCGATCGTTCCCGGGAACGCGAGCGCGAGCCCGCTCTACCAGGCCGTAACGTGGGTCTCGCCCGATCTTCGGATGCCGCCGAAGGAGAACGACCGCCTTGCGATCGCAGACGTCGTCGCGGTTCGCGCGTGGATCGACGCGGGAGCGCCGTGGCCTTCGGAGGAGCGGCTCGCCGAGCTCCGGCGTGAGATCGAACTCGAGGACAACAGCCGCGTGCGTTGGCGGACGAGCGGCGGACTCGCGAGCGAGTGGACGGATCGTCGTTACCGCGCCGAGGATCTCTGGGCGTATCACCCGGTCGCGAAGCCGGAAGTTCCGGACGAACCCGGCGCGCACCATCCCGTCGACGCGTTCGTCGCACGCCGCCTCCGCGCGAGCGAAATCGAGCCCGCTCCGCGTGCGGATCGACGAGCTCTGATTCGGCGCGTCACCTGGAACCTACTCGGTCTCCCGCCGACGCCAGCCGAGGTCGAGGCGTTCGTTACCGACTCGGCCCCCGACCGCGAGGCATTCGCCCGCGTCGTCGACCGACTGCTCGCGAGCCCGCACTACGGGGAGCAAGCGGCGCGCCGCTGGCTCGACGTCACCCGCTACGCCGACACCGCGGGATTCGCGAACGACTACGAGCGACCGAACGCCTGGCGGTATCGCGACTACGTCGTCCGCGCGTTCAACGAAGACAAGCCCTACGACCGGTTCGTTCGCGAACAGATCGCGGGCGACGAGATCGATCCGTCAAATCCCGAGCTCCTCGTCGCGACGGGGTTTCTCCGCATGGGGCCGTGGGAGCAAACAGGAATGAGCGTCGCAAAGGTGACGCGCCAGCAGTTCCTCGACGATGTGACCGAGAGTGTCGGGCAGGTTTTCCTCTCGCAGACCCTTCAGTGCGCGCGCTGCCACGACCACAAGTTCGATCCGATCCCGACGCGGGACTACTACGGCATCCAGGCGGTCTTCGCGACGACCCAGTTCGCCGAGCGTCCGGCTCCGTTTCTCGCGAGCGAGAACCGCGCGCGCTTCGAGAGCGAACGCGGTTACCTGGAAAAGCGCATCGCGCGTTACGAGGAGCAGCAGCGCGAGATTCGCGCGAAGTCCGCGCGGGCCGAAAAAGAGTGGTACAAGGAACGCGGGCGGGAGTTCGCGCCGCGCGCGGAGCTTCGTCGCCGAGGCGTCCCCGAAGACGAGATTGCACCGCGCCACGTGGGCCTCGACACGAAGGACTTCGGTCTCGAACGCATTTCGCGCAAGAACCTCACGCGCCACCGCTGGGAGCTCGATCGATTTCGTCCGCTCGCGCTCGCCGTCTACAACGGTGGAACGCGGTCGTTCAACAACGTCTCCAGTCGACTCTCGATGCCCGACAAGCCTCTAGACGAGGGAACGATCGAGACGACGAGCATTCTCGGCGGGGGCGATCTCTTCCGCCCCGGCGAGCCGGTCGAGCCGGGAATCCTCAGCGCGGCGAGCCACGCGGCGAATTCGCCGACGCCCGCGGCAGCCCCGTTCGCCATTCCGACTTCACCCGATGGGAGACGACTCGCGTGGGCGATGTGGCTGACCGATCCGTCGCATCCCCTCACCGCGAGATCGATCGTCAATCGAGTCTGGCAGTGGAGCTTCGGTCGCGGACTCGCACCGAACGCGAACAACTTCGGTGCGATGGGACAGAAGCCGAGCCATCCGGAGCTGCTCGATTGGCTCGCCGCGAAATTCGTCGAAGAGGGCTGGTCGATCAAGCGGCTCCAGCGCTTGATCCTCACATCAGACGCTTATTGTCGAAGCTCGATCGCGCCGCAAGAAACGACTCTGACGAGCGAAGCACGCAGCGCTGGCGAGAGCGCGTACGCGCTCTTCGCGTCGCGTCGCTTGAGTGCAGAAGAACTTTGCGATGCGATGATCGCAGCGAGTGGCGAGCTCAACCGCGAGATCGGCGGAATCCCCGTGCGCCCGGACATCCACCTCGAGGTCGCCCTCCAGCCGCGGCAAATCATGGGCACGTACGCGCCTGCGTACCAACCCTCGCCGACACCGGCCGAGCGTAATCGCCGGAGAGTCTACGCGATGCGCATCCGCGGTCTCCGCGATCCGCTACTCAGCGTGTTCAATCAACCGACGCCGCGGACTTCGTGCGAGCAGCGCGAAACGTCGACCGTGACGCCGCAGGTGTTCGCGCTCTTCAACAGTCGCTACGTGCACTCGCGTGCGCTCGCGTTCGCAGCTCGGGTTCGTCGCGAGGCGAACGCCGACGAGGACGCGGTCCGTCGCTCCTTCGCGCTCGCTCTCGGCCGCGCCCCAAGCGAAGACGAACTCGGCGAATCTATGGCGCACTGGATTGCGATGACCGAGATCCACGAATCCGCTCCGGCGGGCCGAAAACCCGCGAGCGAAGGCGTTCCGACCGAGGTCGTCCGCGAAGCGGTCGAAGAGATGAACGGTGAGCCGTTCACCTACCGCGAGCGTCTCGAGGTCTACGACGACTACGTCCCCGATCTTCAGCCAGGCGATGTCGACCCGAAGACCCGAGCGCTCGCCGAGCTGTGCCTCGTCCTTTTCAATTCGAGCGAATTCCTCTACGTGCCATGAACGACTCAACCCGACGAGCAGAGCGAGCGTGGAGCGCGAATCTTCGCCGCCGAGAGTTTCTCTACGGGACGGCCGCCGGATTCGGCAGCGTCGCACTGACGGCCCTGCTCGCCGCTGAGGAGGCTCAGAAGGAAACCGGCTCGTCCGCCGCCGGGAAGGCTCCCGAGGGATCGAGCGGAACAACGACGACGAATCCCGGACACGTGAACGCTCGGGCGAAGTCCTGCATCTTCCTCATGATGGAGGGCGGGCCGAGTCATATCGACACGTTCGACCCGAAGCCGACGCTCCGCGATCTCCACCTCCGCCGCTTCGTTCGGAAGGGCGAAGCGAAGTCGGCGATGGAGAGCGGAACGCGCTATTTCGTCGAGAGTCCGTTCCGCTTTCGAAAAGCGGGCGAGAGCGGCGCCGATTTCGCAGAGAATTGGGTGCACCTCGCGAACGTCGCCGACGACATCTGTTTCTATCGCGGATGCCAGGGTGAGTCGGTGAACCATCCGACGGCGCTCTACCACATGAACACCGGGAACCGCTTCGGCGGCGATCCCGCGATCGGCTCGTGGGTGACGTACGGGCTCGGCTCGGAGAACTCCGATCTTCCGGGGTTCATCGTTCTTCCCGAGCTCGCCTATCCGCAGGGCGGACCGGCGAACTGGTCGAACGGCTTCCTTCCCGCGGTTTACCAGGGAACGCCGCTGCGACCGGAAGGATCGCCGATCCTCGATCTCGCACCGCCGGCGGGAGTCACACGCGAGGTGCAGCGACGGAATCTCGATTTCCTCGCGAAGCTGAACGAACGCCATCTCGCGCGCACTCCCGACCGCGACGACCTCGCGGCGCGGATCGCGAACTACGAGCTGGCGTTCCGCATGCAGCTCCAGGTGCCGGGGATCCTCGACCTCGGCGCGGAGAGCGAAGCGACGCGAGAGCTCTACGGCGTCGGCGAAGCGTCGACGGACAAGTTCGCCCGGAAATGCCTTCTAGCGCGTCGCCTCATCGAACGGGGCGTGCGCTTCGTTCAGCTCTACGCGGGGACGTGGGACTCTCACGACTATATCGCGCGGAATCACGCCGCACTCATGCGAGCGGTCGATCGGCCGATCGCGGCGCTCCTCATCGACCTCAAGCAGCGCGGCCTCCTCGACGACACGCTGGTCGTCTGGTGCGGCGAGTTCGGGCGGAGTCCGGACAACGGCATCCGCGGCGGGACCGCGTACGGCCGCGACCACAACCCGAAGGCGATGCCGATGTGGTTTGCCGGCGGCGGCGTGAACGCCGGTCACACGATCGGCGCGACGGACGAGACGGGCGCCGAAGCGATCGACGTCGTCCGCCCGATCCGCGACGTTCACGTCACGCTGCTCCAACTTCTCGGGCTCGACGACAACCGGCTCACCTACTTCCACTCCGGGCGCTACAAGCAGCTCTCGCAGTTCGGCGGGGAGGTGATCGGGGAGCTGTTGGCGTAGGCGGGACCTCGAGTCGTCCCGGAATCCGTCACCGCTCGAGCGTCCGCAAGAGCTCGATCCGATCGAACTGAGCGAGCCCCCCCATCGCCGTCGGTGCGATCCCCGTCAGCGTGAACGATCCGTTGTCCTTCCACAGGTCGACGGTGACGACCGTCCAGTCGTTCGGCGATTCTTCCGCGACGCGCTTCGCCTCCCACTTCGTCGTGTTCTTCCCGCTGTAGTAGCGACGCTGCGGACTTTCCGCCGCCGGCCAGCGACCGCTCGCCGCGAGCTCGACCATGACGCCGTCACCCGTCGGATTCTTCCACGCGAGGCGAAGGTAGCGGTACTCGCCCGGCTCGGGTCTCTCCGCGATCGAGTAACTCCAGTTGCGAATCTGCGCGGAGTAGCGCTGGGGCGGCGTCACGGCGAGAGAACGCGTTCCCGATGGCGCTTCGCCCGCGACGATCTTCGCACGACCACCACCGTCTTTCAGAAGCGACGGAAACTCGTCCTCCTCGTCGAAGAGGACGACCGAGCCGGGAAGCTCGTCGCCGAAGGCCGAGCGGAGATGCGCGATGAGGTCGGCGATGTCCTTCGGACCGAGGAGATCGCGGAAGTTATCCGGCATGAGCGAGATCGGCGAAACGCTCATCGATTCGATGTTCCGCCGGAGAAAGGACTCCTCGACCCCGTCCTTGAGACGAATCGTAACGCTCGTCGCCGACTCGGACGCGAGGACGCCGCTCGCGACCCGCCCGTCCTCCGTGGTCACCGTGTACGCGGCGTAACCGTCGGTGATCTGGCGACTCGGCGCGAGGATGTCCGCGAGTAGCGTTAGATCCGCCCGCTCTCGCTCCGAGGCGATGTCTGGTCCGACCGCGTGCCCTTCTTCGCCCACGCGGTGGCAGGGTAGGCAGTGCTTGCGAAAATGCGCCGCGCCGCGCTCGGCATCGCGTTCGCCTTCGAGCGCATTCACGTAGCGCGAATAGACATCGTCGGCGATTTCACCGGTCTTTTCGGTGCGTTCGAAAACACGGCGCGCTCGAGCGCGCAACTTTTTGTCGGTGTGCTCGACGAGCTGCACGCGGCGAAACTCCCGCAGCGCAATCGGCGGCACCGCGTCGTTCTCGAGCGCGTCGAGCAGCGCAGGGAGACGGTTCGCTCGCGCGAAAATCGCCTCGAGCGCCGCCTCGGCGACCTGCGGCGAGTACGACTCGAAGCGCCGAACAAGCACGGAACCGACGGCGTCGTCGTCTGCGGTCGAAAGCGCGGCGATCGCGGCGAGCTGAAGTGCGACGGGCACGCGCGGCTCGAGGAGCTTCTCGCACGCATCGCGCTTGGTCGCGAACGGCGCGTGAGCGAGGAGCCTCGCCGATGCGAGCCGTTCGTCGAGGCTGCGCTCGGAGTCGAGCGCCGTTCTCTCCGCGTGAGAGAAGGTCTCGCTCAGCTCCTTGGAGTCTCTCAAGTCGAGCGTGCCGACAACCTCGAACGCCGCCTCGCGAACATCGGGGGAAACCGACTTGAGTAGCGAACTGAGGGCACTCATCGCGCTCTTCTGCGTGAAGAGATCTCTCGCCCCACGCTTCAATCCCTCGGTAAGCCCGCGCAGCCCTTCGAGTTGAATAGATCTCTTCGCCGGGTCGCGGATGCGCTCGAATAGATTCAGAGCCGCTTCGACCTCTCCGCGCGTTCGACGGGCACCGATCGTCTGCGCGAGAAGCGAAACGACTCGCACGCACTCGCCCGGATCGTCGCGCTCGATCAGCCGCCGGAGAAGCGGAAGGGCGACGTGGGTCGACGAGCTGGCGATCGCAGCGGCCATCCAATTCTCGTTCCCGTGCTTCGCGGCGAGCTCGGCGAGCGCCCGGGACGCACGCGCGTCCCGCGATTCGCCGAGCGTGAGCGCGAGCTGGAGGCGGACACTCGGATCAGAATCGCGAACGAGCTCGAGCGCGCGAGCGAGAATCTCCGGATCGTCGCCGATTCGTTCGTTCGCGAGTCGGAGGGCGTACCGGCGGACGCCCCAGTGGGCATCGCGGAGCGCACTCACGACGTCGCTCGACTCGAGGGACCTGAGCCCGGCAAGCGTGGCGAGAGCTGCGAGCCGTGCCTGCGGCGTTTCGCCTCGACTCGCTCGTTCGGCGAGCGGTGCGCGTGCGCCGAGAGATCGCCGCTCGATGAGAAGTCGTCGTGCGGCTTCCCGCCACCAAACGTTTGAGTCACCGGTCAGCTGGACGAGCGCGTCGTCGCTCGCGGAACCGAGCTTCGGCGTCCTAGCTGGGGGAGCATCGCGGTGTCGAACGCGCCAGATCCTTCCCTTCGTGTTCCCCTCCGCAAGTCCGTACTGTTGCTGCAGGAACCGCGGGATCGCCGAGTAGTCTTCGATGATTTCGCGGTACATATCGACGACGTAGAGCCCGCCGTCCGGCCCGATCGCGAGGCTGTTCGGCCGAAACCACTTCTCGCTCGAGGCGAGGAACTCGCGGTCTCGCTCATCGGGCGCGCGCCGCACTCGGTAGCCGGCTCCGTCGCGTTCGAGAATCGAGCGGTGGACGATGTTGTTCTGCGGCTCACACGCGAAGTGATTGCCGAGATACTCGGAGGGAAAACCGTCGGCGCTGTAGATGAGCGGACTGCACGCCGACGTGAAAAGGCCGCTCGGCGTCGCTTCGTGACTGCCGTAGAAGCGAACCCAATTCGGATCCGCGCCCCGCTTTGCTCGCCAGGGATGCGGCGCGCTGATCGGGAAGATGCGCGAGTAGTTCGACGCGCCGGCGTCGCTTTTCGGTGACGGGACGTAGGGGTTGCGAAGAAGCGATCGATACGGAAGCGGCGCAGCGAAGTACGCGTGATTGCTTCCCGTGATGAGGAATCGGTCGCCAAAGTCGGTGAACCCGATGCCGAAGGTTCCGCTCCCGGCGGTTACCGGTTCGAGCGCACTTCCGTCGGGCCGGATGCGGAAGTCGCTGCTCCCGAGCGAGACGGGCGTCCCAAGCTTGGGCCCTCGGATGGTGCCGCCGTGACCGCGCGCGATGTAAATCCAATTGTCGAGCCCCCAACGCGGAGAGTTGATTCCGCGTTCGAGCGGACCGAGACCAAAGCCGGAGAACATCGTCTCGCGCACCTCGGCGACATCGTCACCGTCGCGATCGGCGAGGAAGACGATGTCCGGCGCGCAAGTCACGATGAGTCCGCCGCGGGCCGGAAGAATCCCGTAGCAGGGCGGGAGTCGATCGGCCCAAACGTGCGCTCGGTCCATGCGGCCGTCGCCGTCGGTGTCCTCGAGTCGCTTCACCGTCCCATAGGTATCTTTCGCCGCGGCCTTCTTCGCTTCGGGCGGAGCCTGAATCCGCCGTACGGTGCGGTCGAGCTCTCCCGTCTTATTGAGCTCCTCGACATCGAGATGCCCCTCGAGGTTGTAACCGTGGAGCTCGCACACGAAGAGTCGACCGTTTTCGTCCCACGCAACGCCCGTCGGGTCCGCGATGAGGGGCTCGCTAGCGACGAGATCGATCTCGAAGCCGTCCTTGAGCCGGAAGAACTCTCGGCTCTTCTCGGGCGACGAAGGCTGAGGAGCGTCCGCTGCCCGTTCGATCTGTGCGGGGAGACGATGCCAGACTCCGGACACGATCGTCACGGCGATCGCGGCCAAGACGAGAAAGATCCGCTCAGTCATGGAGAAAACCGATCGAAGTTTGCGGCGAGCGAAATCGCCGTTTCTGGCCCCAACACGGATCGGGTCGCGACGCCGCCCTCGGCAATCCCTCTCCCAAAAATCTCCGATATGGGAAGCGAGAAACACCGCACACAATCGATCCAGAAAAACGGCATTTATCTGTAGGCAACCATGCGTACACTACCTCTAAGGGGAGGTCGCAAATTCCGGCGAGCGTCGAGAAACACGCTCTCAAGATCGATGAAGGAGGCTTTAATTATGTCCTTACTTCACGGATTCTATGAAAAGCTATCGAAAACAACCACTGGTGGCGAGCGAGCAGAAAAGCTCATCTACAGCAAGAAGTTCTGCGAGCACTGGAACGCCAAAAAACAAGTAGCCGCAGCGGCTGCCCAACTGATGCAAAAGCTTGAACTCACAGCCTTGACAGTGCCGGAAGGAAGTAGCGCATCAGCAATTTATGAAGAATACGTAACCAAACGAAATGATTTACGGCCTCTTACTATTTACACTAACAATTGCGACGTTCTGCTTCACCGGACACTCGGAGAGAGCGAATCGTACGTCGAGACCTTAGATATTCGTATGGCTCCGGGAAAGGTCCGCGCGCGCTCCGGAGCGATTCTTGGCCAACAAACAGATGATTGGTTCTCCAAGAACATTCACGGACTATGCTTGCTCCCAGTTTCTGCATTCCACTGGGATCAGGGCCCCTGCGCTAGAGACCCCAAAGCGCGAAATATCAAGAGGCGCATTCTTGAACTCGCAGAGAATCTCCTTCTCGTGCTCGACAGTCAGAAAATGCGGAAGAACATCCTTCCGTTTCTCACACACGTAGCAGATCGAAGCGAGTGGAAAAACTGGATCAACGGGCGGTACAACCGAAACATGTGGGTCGTGACAACGCTTAGTCCTCGAATCCATGAGCACTGGGAGTCAAGTGACGACCCGCTATGCGCAATTCGTCAATTGACGCTCGATGAAGACGAGAAGAAAGAGCTAGCCTGCCTTGAGGAGATATGGGCGATCCTGACAAATCGGTCTCTATTGGGCAAGAAGAACGGTAAGAACAGGGCAAAGTCCAAGCGCGCTCATGATCCCACGGATCGACTAATAATCGCAGGTCCGCATTCCGCTTAATCAATTCGCTACGATCCCTCGATGCCAACAAGACGACACGGAGAGAGCGTCCCTCGCGGAGTCGTCGGCAGACACCGAGCGTGGAAACTTGGGCGAAAGTGACCGAAGGAATCCAGCCCGAACGACGACTCTCATTGACCTCGATCCTTGCGGCTATCCCGCATCGATTAGGCGATCTCTTTTCGCGGGCGCTCGAACACAACGAGCGCCCGCGAAAATGCGATTAGTCCTCCTTCCGCAAGTGACGCGAGAGGAATCGATTGGTTCGACGTACAAATGCATCCCGAGCGGCTTGACGAGGCAGTCGCCGCCGTAGGGCGCGCCTCCTCGTCCGACCGCGACGCAGCAGAGCCCCCCGTCTTCGCGCATCACGACACATAGGCGTAGCCCTCCTGAGCACCTCAAAACTCTTGGAAAGACACAGCCGAACAAGCCGACCGATCAATCGTCTTCGAACATGTCCGCGTCTTCGAACGCAGAAGGGTCGTGCCCGAAGACTCGTCGGAGGCCTGCGACCTCTTCCTTGAGCTGGGACATTACGTCGAGAAGATCCCGGACGCTGCCGGAACTCACCTCAGCTGGTCGCGCACCTCGAGCGATCTCGTCGAGCATCCACGCAGGTACGGCCGAACCGGATCGTTGGGGTCGCTTCATAGCTCTACTCCTCCGAACTCGACGCTCCGAGGAACGGGCCGCCGTGGCGGCCGAAAGGGTCGCACGCGTGCACGAGTTCCTCGGACCATTCCGAGCAAACCCGGCTGCGCGCAACGGAGGAGGAAGATTAGCCGGTGTGTTGCGCGATAACCGGCGAGACTGTCGCGATAAGCGACGACGGCGAGCGCCAACCTTCCTCAGTGGGAAGAGAGTTTACGCAAACATCTCCGATTGTCAAGACTCTTTCGACTCACGAGCCGAACGCCAGGGATGCGGCGCGCTGATCGGGAAGATGCGCGAGTAGTTCGACGCGCCGGCGTCGCTTTTCGGTGACGGGACGTAGGGGTTGCGAAGAAGCGATCGATACGGAAGCGGCGCAGCGAAGTACGCGTGATTGCTTCCCGTGATGAGGAATCGGTCGCCGAAGTCGGTGAACCCGATGCCGAAGGTTCCGCTCCCGGCGGTTACCGGTTCGAGCGCACTTCCGTCGGGCCGGATGCGGAAGTCGCTGCTCCCGAGCGAGACGGGCGTCCCAAGCTCGGGCCCTCGGATGGTGCCGCCGTGACCGCGCGCGATGTAAATCCAATTGTCGAGCCCCCAACGCGGAGAGTTGATTCCGCGTTCGAGCGGACCGAGACCAAAGCCGGAGAACATCGTCTCGCGCACCTCGGCGACATCGTCACCGTCGCGATCGGCGAGGAAGACGATGTCCGGCGCGCAAGTCACGATGAGTCCGCCGCGGGCCGGAAGAATCCCGTAGCAGGGCGGGAGTCGATCGGCCCAAACGTGCGCTCGGTCCATGCGGCCGTCGCCGTCGGTGTCCTCGAGTCGCTTCACCGTCCCATAGGTATCTTTCGCCGCGGCCTTCTTCGCTTCGGGCGGAGCCTGAATCCGCCGTACGGTGCGGTCGAGCTCTCCCGTCTTATTGAGCTCCTCGACATCGAGATGCCCCTCGAGGTTGTAACCGTGGAGCTCGCACACGAAGAGTCGACCGTTTTCGTCCCACGCAACGCCCGTCGGGTCCGCGATGAGGGGCTCGCTAGCGACGAGATCGATCTCGAAGCCGTCCTTGAGCCGGAAGAACTCTCGGCTCTTCTCGGGCGACGAAGGCTGAGGAGCGTCCGCTGCCCGTTCGATCTGTGCGGGGAGACGATGCCCCGGGCCGAACGCGATCGCAGCCGCGATTGCGACCGAGGCGAAACAACGGCGAGTCGTCATGGAGAAAATCGATCCGTTCCAGGGCTGAATCGAGGACCCACGGCTCGGACGAACCCGTCCGCGAGTCGCGAACAGCGCCAGTGGCACCTGCGACCGGAGATTAAGGATCGACGCCGGGCGCGCGTAGACGAGTCGCCCGTCGCTTTCTCCGGCGCCGCAGAGTTCGTCCACCTCCTTGAAGGCGGTGACTGGGTCGCCTCTAGGCTTCGAGTGCGACCGAATGCATCGTAGCACGCGCCGGATCGACGAACACGCGAGACGAACGAGCCGCACGGGTTCGGAAGAGACCACTCGAATCGTCAACCAGCCGGTCGACGTCCTGCGACGAGCCTGATTCCGCACCCGACGACGATGATCACCAGAAGCGTGAGCGCCCCCGGGGTCAACGCGGGAACTCGGCGATCTGCCGCTTCCGCCGGCACGAGCGCGTCGTGGGCGTCCGTCGTACTGAAACCCTGGCTCGGAGCGCCGCCCGGAATGTGGATGCGGATGCCGACGACCGCCGCGCCGATTCCGTGGCGCGGGTTGGGCATCGGGGCGCGCTCCTCCCATTCGTCCTTCGCGGGGTCGTACACCTCGACTTCGGAGAAGATGCCGCGGGCGTTCTCCGGATTGCCCTCCCCGCCGAACACGAACATCTTTCCCGCGAACGCGGCTGCGGCGATGCCGGCTCGCTTTGTCGGAAGCGGAGCGAGCTCCGTCCACTCTCCCGTCGTGGGATTGAAACTCTCTAGCGCGCCGCCGGAGAGCGCACCCGCACGCCCTCCCGCGGCGTAGATGATTCCGCCGATCGCGACGGCCGCCAGGTGATTGCGAGCCGTCGGCATCTCGGTGAGCACCTCCCAGGCATCGACCGCAGGATCGTACACTTCGAGATCCGCGAAGCTCAGCGCTCCGCTCTGTCCTCCGGCGGCGTAGATCTTGCCGCCCGCAGTAGCAACCCCCATGGCGCCACGCGCGCGATTCAGCGAAGCGACCGGCTCCCACTCTCCGGACTCAGGCGAAAACGCGAACACCGTATCCACACCGCGGAAGGTGCTGTTCAGTCCCCCGATCGCGTACACCCGCCCCGCCGCCGACGCGGCCCCGACGTGATGGAGCCGAACGTCGTCGGGGAGCGGCGCGATCACTTCCCATTCGTTCGTTCGGACGCTGAAACGTTCGACCGCACCTACCGCAGCTCGGTTTTCCGCGATTCCGCCGATCACGTAGATTTCGCCATCGAGCTCGGCGACGCCGACTTCCTGGCGCGGCTCCGGGAGGGGCGGCAGATCGACCCAGTCGTCGGTCGTTCCCCGGCTCGGTACTCCGATCCAGCCGATCAAGAGTGCTGCGCAAAACCCGACACGAGCAGACGTAGGTTCATCGAGCATCGGAATCCCGCCTTCTCTAGTCGCAGATTGTCCTCGAGCGCTCGGGGAGACGAATCGAAGCGCGCGCGGGAAGCGGCCGCATCGTTCGACTCACGTCGACTCTCCGGCCGCGGATTCGCCTGGCTCGACTTTCAACGCCTGAGTTTCGCGAGTCAAGTTTCGTTCGGACGGAGATCGCGAAGAATTCATCCGCAGCCCGGTACGTTCGGCCGCCATGAACGCAAACATCATTCGCGCGGCTTACTTCGATCGTTCGGAGAGCAGGTGCGAAGGAACTAGGACCATGAGCTGATCGATGCCGACGCGACGGCGTGGTGCGCTGAGATCAACCCCGTTCTCGAGTCGGTCGAGGCCGCGACCGATGGCGAGAGAGTTCGGACCGGGCGTCCGGGACTCGAGAAGCGGGTCTCCCAGGTGTCGATCGGTACACAACCCGTTTCACCCGTCCGCGGCCTGCTCTTACCGCGTAAGATCGACGTCGCGCTGCGACTGCGAGCGCGCGTCACGTGGAGGAGTTCATGTGCCGCGACGGGAAAGGGTCGTCATCAGCGGTGACTTGAGCGTCACGAAATTCCTAACGCCAACGGGTTCAAAAGGGTTCGAGGTCGCAATGGCAGCCACGCGGGTACAGGCCATATTCGCAAGCGAGGCGCCGGTTGGATTGGTATTTTGTCGCGGGCCGAGTGACTGGTGGCAGCTCTTTCTGTGGAAGACTCGTCGCGACGAATTCGAAGCGGGGGCATGGTTTCGTGGGGTGCTTCGACCTCAACTCTGTGACTTGTCCTCCGACGGCAAACTCTTCGTTTACGCAGCGACCAAATTCCGGCGAAGTAAGGGGGAGCCGCCACGAAGCTGGACGGCCGTAAGCCGACCGCCGTGGATCAGCCCTCTCGTCGCGTGGGAGAACTGCGGATCGTGGACGGGAGGAGGAAAGTTCACTTCGAATCGTCGACTGCTCGTCGACGCCGAAGGTCCCGTCCAGCGAGGTTCCGTCGGCTGCCTCGAGGTCGAGTACGGCGACGCCCCGATGCATCAGCCGCGAAATCCCGCCGCCGCGACCGAAGACGGTGCGGACTGGATCAGCCGGGATCCCAGTGACTCGATCGTGTTCTCTCGCGGCGGCGCTCTCTACCGCCGGAGCTCGATCGGGGTAAGACTCATCCGCGAGTTCCCGGAGAAGATCCCCGACCCCAGGCCCCCTCCAAGTCATGCGACTCACTGGTAGCACCGCCGAAACATCATCTTGTCCCCCATCGTTTGTCGGTGGGCTGAGACCGCAGAGAGAGACTCGTACGAGATTCGATGGACGCGCGGTTCTCACCCGGATCGATCCGGCCTGAGGGACTCTACTCATTTTCTGAAGGCCCGGCTGAGACGCCCCTGTTTCCCCATGAGCACCCGAGCCTGACGCTCCAATTTCCGCGCGGCAACCGGTGCCAGCCGGCACAATGATGAGACCGAAGTCTCGCTCTCATACCCGAAGCCATCGGAGTCCAGGCCCCGCTTTTCTTCTGACCTGAGAGGAGTGAGTGCGTCTTCCGGTGGTTAGCTCGAACTCAGCCACCTGATGTTTCTCTGCCCCACCTGCGGCACCGAGTTGCGGCGAACGACCTACGAATCCGTGCCGCTGTTCGCCTGCGAGCGCTGCCGCGGTCATCTCATCTGCGAAGCCCGCCTCGACTCGATCCGCGAGGAGCGACGGTACGACGAAGCCGAGCTTCGGCGGCAGGCCGTGCACGAGTCGTCCGCGGAGCGGCAGAATCCGCTCCAGTGTCCCGCGTGCTGCTCGCAAATGGACCGCCAGCACGTCTTGGACGTGATCGAGATCGATGTCTGCCTCGCGTGCGATCGGGTGTGGCTCGACGCGGGCGAAATCGCCCTTCTCCAGCTCGCCCACGAAGCATCGACCGGCGCACAGAGCGAGCGAGAAGCTCGCGCTCGCTTCGCGCGGCTCGTCCCGGACCCGAACCGCCGCGCGCGGTTAGAGGAGAACGTGTCGCGTTCCGAACCATCGGGCGTTCTCGACGCCGTCGGGGAGGTCTCATCGACGGTCGTGTCGCTCGCCCTCGAATTCCTGTTCGCGCACTGGTAAATCGAGGATCCTCCGCGACGGCCACTATCGATCGTCGCTCGCGCCACGGAATCGCGCGATTCGATCGTCCGACGCAAGCGTCGCGGAGGATCTTCACAGAGTCTCTACCCGAGCCTTCCGGGAGCACGATCCGCCTGAGCGGCTTCGCTCGCGCCGAGGATCGCACGATTGAGCGCCCCGCCACCGACGACGAGCTCTTCGATCGCGAGCTCGACATCCCTCTCGATCAGCTCAGTGGACTCAGCGTCTCTCTCGAGCTGGTACTGGGCGGCACGGCGCATCAGCTCCTTAATCAACGCTCCACTCACGTTCTCGACTCGCGTCGCGGTGTGGCGAACGAGCTCGTCCGAGACGGAGAGACCCGAGGCGTACATGCGAATCAGCCTTGCTCGGCCTTCTTCGTCCGGGTACGGAAACTCGATGGCCTGATCGATCCGCCCCGGCCTCGACGCGAGCGCTCGCTCGAGAACCTCGGGACGATTGGTGGTCAGGATGAAGAGGACGTCGGAATCGGGCTTGAGTCCGTCCATTTCGTTGAGGAGCTGGTGGAGAACCGACACCGAATTTCTATCTCGTCTCCACGCACGATCCTCGCCGACGAGGTCGACGTCCTCGATGACGACGACGCTCGGCCGGAGCAGCCGAGCCAGCGTCATGTACTCGGGAAGACGTCCCATCTCGTCGGCCGCGACGAGGAACGTCGTGTAACCCTCGAGCACCGATGCGAGATAGCGAACCGTGTGCGTCTTCCCGGTGCCGGGAGGTCCGTAGAAGAGGAGACCCTTCTTCGTCGACAGACGTCGCTCGGCGAGTTGACGCCGCGTCGCAGCGAACCGAACGACGTTCCGCTCGAGCAGCTCGAGCGTCCGGCGAGGGAAGACCACTTCGTCGCGCGCGACGGGAGGCAGCCGATGGACCGAAACACCGGTCGAAGTGCCTCCGTACGGCGTTCTAGGCTCGAGCGAGAGAACTTTCCCGCGATAGGAATCCGATCTCGCGACGGCACGTCCGAGGCGCCGGAAGAACTCCCGGGTGATTCGCACCCCCGCTTCGCTATTCGGTGCGACAAGCTGGAATTTCACCGGTCCGCACTGATGATCGCGCTTGGAAAGAAGAAGCAGACCGAACGACACGCCGTCGTGCTCAAGGAGCCACAGCCCTCGCTCGAGGCAGCGAACCGGCTGGTCCTCCCCGATGTCGATCTCTTCGTATTCGGGAGGGATCACGTACACCCGTTCGTCATCTGGGCCGAAAGCGAGAAGACTCGAGAACGTCACCTCGCGGTGGTCCCACTGGGAGCGAAACGCCGTGAAGTACGACACCTCGTACTCCGTCTCGACCACACGATCGATAAAACGCTGAAGATCCGCACGAATGCGTCGAGGATAGCTCCTCTCGGTGATGGCGAGATCGTTCGGCGTATTCACACCGAAGTAGCCGAGGACGAAGGAAGACAGGGTGCTCCGAGCTTCTTGAGTGTTCTGAGATTCTGTAGTCATGAGTCGCGCGAGATCGGTGCTCGCGATCGAAAGACAGGAAAACTAGTCATGTCCGAACATGGGTCCGACGGTCGCCGTGGCGGAGGCCCTCGCGCCCGCGGGAACGCTCGAGGTCCTCCGGCCGATCGATCGACGCTCGCCGACGTCGGGCGAGAGTTAGGTTCGCCGTCGAGACCCCCGGGGACAGCCCCGTCCACCTGCACGTCGACGCAGAGATACTCGAGACGCTCTTTCTCGAGACCTTGTTCCTCAAGACGATCCGGCGGACCGAACCCCGTCCTGAGGAGGAGCGCTTCTTCGTTTGAATCAAGCGTCGGAGCCGATGAATCGACTCGAAATACGAGAAGCGATGTGCTTGCTGGTCGACGAGCGGATGATTTTCCGTCGCTCGCGGAGGGTCGTCAACCACTCGCTCAGATAAACTGACGCCGTTCGTCCTCGCCGGAGCTCCGCTGTGTCCGCCATCGACTGGCTCATCGTCGCCGCCGTCAACCTTCTCGTCATCGGCTACGGGTGGTATCTCGCACGCGGCACGCGGACGAGCAGCGAGTGGTTTCTCGCACGGCGGGCGCTCCCGTGGTGGGCGGTCGGGATGTCGATGTTCGCCACGAACCTCGACAACGCCGACCTCGTCTCGATCGCTGGGCTCACCTACGACGAAGGCCTGCACGTCCTCACCGTGCACACCGTCGGGAGTGTCGTCGGCGGTGTGCTCGCAGCGTTCCTTCTCGTGCCGGCGATCCACCGGCTTCGCGTGTACACGAACGCGGAGTACCTCGAGGCCCGCTTCGGCGTGTCGGTGCGCGTCCTCAGCGCGCTCATTCAGATCCAGTACCGATCGAGCATGCTCGGGCTCATGACCTGGTCGGTGTACATCCTTCTCACGAGCCCGCTCGTGGGACTCGAGAGCAGCGCCGCTTGGAGCGTCCTCGTCGCCATGGTCATCCTTGCGGCGGTCTATACGGCGTGGGGTGGACTGAGGTCGGTTGTCGGCACCGACGCACTTCAAGCCGTCGTCCTATTCGCGGCGGCGAGCGTCATCGTCGCCGCGGTGTGGAACGCCGCCGGCGGTTGGGGCGAAATGACCGCGAGTCTCGCCCTGATCGATGCAGAGCATCTCCCCCGCGTCAGCGGGTATCGAGGCGACGAAGGGACGACGTCGCCGCTGCTCGTCGCTTTCGGGTGGATCGTGATCGGCGGCGGATACTGGACCGTGAACCATACGCAGACGATGCGCCTCGCCGGTTGCCGATCGCTCTGGGACATGAAGATGGCCGCGCTCTTCGGAGTCGCCCTCAGCATGCCCGTCGTGATCGGCTGCGCGGCGCTCGGCCTCTTCGGTCGCGCGCTCTTTCCCGAGTTCGACAAGCCCGACGATATCTACCCGCACCTCGCGTCGCTGTACCTGGGTCCCGGGCTCACCGGAATCGTCGTCGCCGGCATGATCGCGGCTGCCGTGAGCACGTTCGATTCGATGGGTTCGGCGCTCTCCGCCGTGTTTACCCGCGATGTGTACGCGCGTCTCTTCGTGCGCGACCGGAGCGACACCCACTACGTGTTCGTGGGTCGCTGCGCCACGATCGGCATCCTCGCGCTCGGCTTCCTCTATCTGCCGTTCATCATGGCGAAGGAGAAGATGCTCGACGCATACCTGACTCTCATTCCCGTGTTCGTGACGCCACTCTTCGGTCTCTACCTGGCGGGCATGTTCACGAAGGCACACCGACGAAGCGGCCTCCCGGGGCTCGTCGCCGGTTCGGTCTACGGCGTCGTCGCCCTGTGGGACCGCGAAGTCGCCAATCTCGCATTTCTCCCGGATTGGTTCACCGAACGCTGGGCGGCGTTCGCGTGGTCTCTCTTCTTCACCGGGATCGCGATGGCGGCCGCCACGATCCTCGCGAAGAGCGCGCCCGAGGACGCTTCCGCGCCGTCTGCGAGTGAGTGGCTCGCCCGGAGCCGCCGCGACATGGCTCCGCCGCGCGAGCACCCGTTCCGCGACGCCGTCCCCCTCCTTCTGCAGCCGTGGATCTGGGCGACGATTCTCGTCCTCGTCGCGTCCTCCCTCGTCTTCGTCCTCCTCTGGTGATCGGTGCGCGAGCCCGAGTTCGCATTCGAGTTGACTTCCCCCTCCACGAAAGGACCGCCCCATGACCTCCCGCGCCGCGACGGAATACCGCTACGAGAAACTCACCTGGCCGGAGATCGGTGATGCCGTCGAGCTCGGCAAGGTCTGCATCGTCCCCTGCGGCGCCGTCGAACAGCACGGACCGCACTTGCCGCTCGACGTCGACATCGTCTGTTCGACGGAGGTCGCCCTCGGAGCTGCGCGACGCGTGCCGGAGCGAGCGCTAGTCCTCCCGAGCGTCCAGTACGGTTACACCGGTCACGTCATGGACTTCCCGGGGACGATCAACAACCACTTCGAGCACTTCATTCACCACGTGCTCGACATCACGAAATCACTCGCCTACCACGGTTTCAAAAAGATCGTGCTCCTCAACGGTCACGGATCGAACATGCCGAATCTCGATCTCGTGGCTCGCCGGACGAATCTCGAAACCGACGCGGAGTGCGTGCTCGCGGCGTGGTGGAATCTCCTCACCGTCGACCCCGAGTTCCTCCCGCGCTGGCGCGAGAGCAAGTTTCCGGGCGGCTGCGCGCACGCGTGTGAGCTCGAGACGTCGATGTATCTTCACCTCGATCCCGAAAATGTGCGGAAGGACAAGATCGAGAGCGGAACGATCTCGTTCAACGAAGAGGAGAGCCCGTTCAGCTACGTCGATCTCTTCGCCCAGGGACCGGCGACCGTGATCTCGTGGACGAGCAGCTACTCGGAGACCGGCGTCCTCGGCGACGCCGAGCTCGCGACGGCCGAGAAGGGAAAGGAAGCCTACGAGGAGGCCGTCGCGCAGCTCGCGCGGTTCGTCGAATGGTTTCACGGGCGTCCGAAGGACGAGCGACGCGACCGGCATCGCGGGGCCCCCACGATGCCGATCCCTTGGGGACAGCGTCCGGTGTAGCGGGCCTCAGCGCTCGATCGGGACCCGGCAGGCGAGGGGCGGCGTCTGCCCCGTGCGAAACCGCGGCGCTTCCGCCCGCCGTTTCTCGAGCACGTTCGCAGCGAGGAGATGATCGAGATACCAGCCGGCGAAGGTCTCGTTCGCCGCCTGAATCAAGGAGCCGTCCTTGGTCCGAGTGATCCTCCAGCGGCTACTCGGCTGAGGGTTCGCGTGGAGCGCGAGACTCCAGGCGGTGCGCGCTTCGCCTTCCTCCTCGGGGACGAACTCGGTCAAGTAGTCGAGATACCAGTTTCGGTACCGGGTCGACTTCGCCTGAATGTACGAACCGCCCTCTGCCGACGGGACGATTCGCCAGTAGCAGTCTTCTCCCCTGGTCCGTCGCAGGTAGAGATTCCTCACGTACGGCGGCTGCTTCCCCGAAACGAAGCCCCACGACATCTGCTCGACCGGAATCGCGTCGAACGAGAGGATCGACTCATCGGCGGCGAGGTACCACCCGGCGAAGCGCCCGTTGCGCACTCGGATGAGCGAATTCTCCGGCGGACCGGTGATCCGCCACACCGATTCGGGACGCGACGCCTCGCGGAGGATCACGTTCTCGGAGAAGATGACCCGCGCGTGCTCGGTGTAATAGAGGAACCCCGCCCAGGCCGCGAGGCCGACCGCGGCGAGGCCGATCACCGAAAGCGACATCGCTCGTCGGAGTCTCATAGACACCTCCATCTCGAACAGAAGCTGCGAGGATCGAACCCCACTAGCCGCCACGCCGAAACGCTGCGGGGACGGCCCGAGGCTCGGCGAAAAGGGCTCATCGCCCTTGGCCACAGCCCCTAGACGTCCGCTCGCGACGGGTTCTTAGGCTAAATTCGGGGCTCGGACGCGGTGGGCTCGTCCAGGTTAAGGGTCGCGAATCGCATAGACCACTCCGGAACCGGAGAGCGCGTAGTCGCCTTCCCTCGACCGGAGTAGTTTGCGCACGACACGACCATCCTTCGTGTCTAGGCAGTAGGCCGCTCTCGATCTCTTGGTGAAGAGTCGAGCACTGCACGGGTGCACGCTCGCGCCGCCGAGATCGCCCAGCGGAACGATAGCGGACTCGACCGCTCACGCGCGACCATCGAGCCCGGCAATCCGCCATCGTAGTGCCGGTTACCGGGCTCGACTCGACGCTTACTCGTTGCCGTCCTCGTCCTTCTTCTTGTTCTTTTTGTTCTTCTTGTTTTTCTTCTCGCCCGGCTTCTTCTCGCCCTTCCCAGCGGCCTTCTTGCCGCCGCCCTTCGCGCGCGTGTAGACGAACTCCATCACCTTCCGTTCGCTGCCGTCGGCAGAGACCTCGAACATCCGCATGGTGTGCGTTTTCCGCGACGTCAACTCGAGAGTCGCCTTCGTCTTCACGACGCCGTTCTTCATTTGATCGAAATGCTGACCGACGAACGTGATGACGTTTCCGCTGTCGTCGGACGTGCCCTCGCTTCGCGTAAGGTAGGTCGACATCGAATCCGCCCACGTGTAAACGTACTTCTTGAGACCCTTGTCGTATCCCTGCACGCCGATTCCGGTGAATTTCATCCCCATGATTTCGCTCGAGTACTGCTCGCGGAAGAATCTTCCGCCGAGGATTGGACGGATGACGGAAGTCGCCTGCGTCTTCATGGGGGGCGCACCGGGCGCCATATAGAACATCCCTGCGACGTTCCACCGACCGACGCGCATTTTGAGCTTCGCGTGCTCGGGGCCGGGCTTCGTCTGCTCGAGATAGGCGGCGAACGCAGCCGCCCCGGGATCCGCGTTCTCCTTCTCGTCTTGTGCATGGGCGAATGTACCCATCGCAACCGTCAGGCCGGCGAGACAGAGGGCTCGCATCGTGTAGAGCTTGAACATGGGTTCCTCCAGTGGTTGTGAACTGACCAGATCGGACATTGTCCGTCGGTATCGGGGTAGACAACAATCAGATTGGACTGGATTGTCGATCGACTCGCCGCTCAGCGCGCCGGCCGCGGTGTTCGCGGAAGCGTCTGCGGCACGCGGCGCCTCGCCTTGACCGGGATCTGCTGGATGCCCTCGGGCGGAGTGCTGGCCTCGGCGATTCGTTCGCGAAGCAGTTGGGCGAGACTTCTCGCCGTCGCGGCATAGGCCGAATGATCGGCGAGGTTCTTCGTCTCCCCGGGATCGCGCGAGTGGTCGTAGAGCTCGACGCCATCGGCGCCCGCCTTCCCCCACTCGGTGTAGCGATACCGCGGTGTGCGCACACTGTAACCGGTAGCGTACTGACTGAACGCAGAGCCGCGGAGCCGAACCGATGGGTCGCGCAGCGCCGGCGAAAGGCTGAGGCCGGGGAGAATCTCCGGTGCGTCTAGCCCACAGAGCTCGGCGAGAGTTGGGTAGAGATCGACCATCTCGACCGGTGCATCCGAGCTGGCTCCGGCGGCCGGGACGCCGGGGCCCGCGATGATGAGCGGCACGCGCGTCGCGTTCTCGAACAGCGTCGTCTTTTGATAGTGACCGTGCTCTCCCATGTGATAGCCGTGATCGGAAGTGAAGACGACGATCGTCGTCTCGGCGAGACCCGTTCTCTCGAGCGCGTCGAGTATGCGTCCGAGCTGTGCGTCGGCAAACGTGATCGACGCGTAGTAGGCCTGAATCGCCTTTCGGGCGACGTCGGCGGCGAGATCGACTTGCTCGCGCTTCCGGGTCAAGGCGCGCTGTGCCGGCTCGGGGAGCGTCTCTCGGTAGCCCGCCGGCACCTTCGGGACGGCGATGGTTTCGAGCGGGTACATGTCGAAGTACTTTTTCGGTGCGACATACGGAGTGTGCGGCCGGTAGAGACCGACGGCGAGAAAGAACGGAATCTTCTCGCGGGCGTATTCTTCGAGCAGTCGAACGGCGTCGGACGCCGCAATGCCGTCGGTCTGCTCGGAGTCGGTCCCCTCCGCGGCGAGCCAGCTCAGAGTGCCGCCGAAGCTGCCGGGCCTCAGGCTGAAGATCAGGTCCTCATCGTCCTTGTCTCGGCCGCGCGGATTGATCGTATAGTCCCACGAGAAAGGATCGTCGTGTCCGCTCGTCCCGATGTGACGCGGGACGCCGTAGTGATAGAGCTTTCCGATGCGCGTAGCAAAATAGCCCTGCCGCCGGAACATCTGCGGGAGCGTCTGAACGTTCGGAACACGTTCGCGGACGTAGACACCGTTTCGGTGGACGAGTGTCTGGTCCGGATAGAGTCCGGTGAGAAACGACGCACGACTCGGTCCGCAGAGCGGATATTGGCAATGGGCGTTTGCGAAGCGAACTCCACGCGCGGCGAGTCGGTCGATATGAGGCGATCGCACGGTCGGATGGCCGTAGACGCCTAGGTCGCAATTGAGGTCGTCGCAGATGAGGAAAAGGACGTTTGGTTTCGACTGAGTCGGCTCTGCGTTCGATTCCGCTGCGCCGAGGAGCGTCGCCGCGACGATCGCAGTCGTGACTCGCCGGACCGCGGCTGATGTCATCTCCATCGATCTCTCATGACTCTCATTTCGCCAGTTCATCGAAGACGGTTGCTGCCGGATACGGCGAGAGGCATCGTAGCGCGAGGCGAACAGTCGAAGAAGCCCGATGATCTTGCAAGTCGCGTAAATCGGGATTCCTAAATGAGAACTCGGGCGAACGCGACTCTAAACGCACACCGCGGTTCCGAGCTTGGCTGACCCCGCAAGGTCGGATATTTTGGCCGGACCAACTGCGAGCTTCCCCGAGTCACGGCCGTTCGTCCGCTGCCTTCCCAGGAGATCGTTTCCATGCGCATTTTCGCGACGCTCTCGATCGTGCTTTCTCTCTCGTCCAGCGCGCTTGCGGACAACTGGCCTCAGTGGCGCGGGCCGAACAACAACGGCGTCAGCTCGGAGGACGCCCCGAAGGAGTGGGGCAAGGAGAAGAACGTCGCTTGGCGCGTACCGCTTCCGGGCCCCGCGGGTGCGACTCCCGTCGTGTGGGGCAAGAACATCTTCCTCACTGCCGCGGACGACGCGGGCAGGCTTGTTCTTCTCTGCGTCGATACGGACGGCAACAAGCGCTGGACGAAGGTCGTTGGGTCGGGGGACAAGACCGTTCGCGGCGACGAAGGGAACTACGCGTCGCCCTCCCCCGTAACGGACGGCGAGCACGTCTGGACGTTCATGGCGAACGGCCTCCTCGCTTGCTACGACAACGACGGCAATCAGAAGTGGGCGGACGACCTGCAAAAGCGCTACGGCAAGTTCGAGATTCAGTTCGGCCTTTCGAGCACTCCCGTTCTCGACGGCGATCGACTGTACTTTCAGCTCATCCACGGTAAGTGGAGCAAGACGCCGAGCCGCGGACTCGTCGTCGCGCTCGACAAGAAGACCGGCAAGGAAGTTTGGAAGCGCGAACGGAATACGGATGCCGTCGACGAGTGCAAGCACTCCTACGCCTCGCCGATCCTCTACCGCGACAAGGAGCGAGCGTTTCTCGTCACGCACGGGGCGGACTGGGCGATCGGTCACGATCTAAAGGACGGCTCGGAGATCTGGCGCTGCGGCGGACTCAATCCGAAGGACCGCTACAACAACACGCTTCGATTCGTGGCCTCTCCTGCGGCGGTCCCCGGGCTCATCGTCGTCCCGACCGCGAAGAACCGCGGCGTGGTTGCGATCGATCCCTCCGCGAAGGGGGACATCACCGAATCGAAGAAGGCCCGGCCGTGGGCCATGACTCGAAACACGCCCGACGTCCCGTCGCCGCTGATCCACGACGGACTCGTTTACCTCTGTCGCGAGAACGGTGTCCTCATCTGCCTCGATGCCAAGACCGGCGAGGAATACTACCAGCAGCGGGCGGTGAGCGACCGCTACCGCGCGTCGCCAGTCTACGCGGGAGGAAAGATCTACCTCACCGCGCGGCGCGGAACGATCTCGGTCATCAAGGCCGGAAAGGAGTTCGAGATCCTCGCGGAGAACACGCTCGGCGAGGACATGTCGGCTTCGCCCGCGATCTCGAACGGGACACTCTATCTGCGGACGTTCGACGCGCTCTACGCGATCCGCGATTGAGTCTCGACCGCTTTCGGACGTGCCGCGACGGCTCGAGCGTGCGTCTCAGAGTCGCGGCCGCGATTCATCGGCGCGCAGTGGACTGAGTCGGGACCTCGCGGCGAAGGAAGTCGAATGGTACGAACCGCGCTCGACGTGAATCGCGCGCCGATGGCGCGCCTCGCGGTCGCTTGTCTGATCGGAGGCCTCGTCGCGCCCGCACTCCTCGCGGCGTTCGGCCGCTACGAATCCGCCATCGTCGTCGGAGTGTTCGCTCAGACGTTCGCGCTCTGGTTCGGGGTGGCGAGCAGAATGTATCGCGCCGGGCGATTCGCGGCGCTCGGGGGAGCGATTCTTCTCGTCGCGGGATTCACCGCGCTCTACCTCTACGTGCAGCACGTTCTCGAGTCGAATCCTCCGCCCGAACCGGCACCGGCAGAGTCGGAAGCCGAGCGCTCTCGGGCCGAACCGCGTGCCGCCCAGTCCTCGGAACAATGATTTGACGATGAGTCGTTTCTCAGACCTCGAAGACGTTGAACGGGCGCGCAAAGAGTCCGGACAGGGTTACTACGAGTTTCTCCGCGCGTCGTCGCTGAGCGCCGGACTCTGGGTGCTCCCCGCGGGAAGCGTCGACGATCAGACCCCGCACCGCGAGGACGAGGTGTACTACGTCCTCGCGGGCCGCGCGCGCATTCGCGTCGGCGAGGAGGATCGCGGCGTCCGGAAAGGATCGTGCATCTTCGTCGAGCGCGGAGTGGAGCATCACTTCCACTCGATCGAAGAGGACCTTCGGCTACTCGTCTTCTTCGCGCCCGCGTACTCGGGTTAGCCCTGCCGACCGCGTTTCGAAGCGCCGAGATTCGACGCCGCCATCAACAGCGCGGCAGCGTCTCGCACCCGAGATCGCCGGGGCTTCCGACCGGTTCCGGGTCGACCCCGCACGGTGTTTCGCCCGGCGGGCCCGGAGCCGCCGGCGGCGTTCCATCCGAGAAGAGATAGTCGAGGAGGAGAACCGCGTCGGCGAGATTCAGGCTCGCATCGTTGTTCGAGTCCGCGGCGTTTCGACACGGAAGCGTATCCTGTCCGCCGAAGAGGAACTCGAGCAAGAAGACCGCATCGACGAGGTTCAGCGCGCCGTCCGCGTTCGCGTCTCCGCGGTGGAAGATCGGACGCTCGAGCTCGCACTCGTCCGGGACTCCGTTCGCGTTCTCGTCGCGGCTCGCCTCTTTCGACGAGACGTTCAGAACGGGTTGGAGTCCCTCCTCCGTTTGAAAGACGAAGTCCGTGAGACCGTCCCCGTCGAGATCACCGAGCAGAAACGCCTCGTCCGCCGCCTCGAACGTCGTCGACTGCCGTTCGCGAAAGAACGCGTCTCCTTCATTCTCGTATAGAACCAGCGTCGCATTCTCCGCGGAAGGCATCGCGACGGCGAGATCGGCGTCTCCGTCGCCATCGAAATCGTGCGCAGCGACGTCCGGGCTGACTCCCTGGACGTCGAGTACCGACGTCACCGAGTACGCTCGCCGTCCGGTGTTTAGGGCGAGGAGGAGCGTTCCACTCCGCGAGAGCACCAAGTCGACGTCGCCGTCGCCATCGAGATCGCTCGCGGAAACGCTCCCCGAAGGGACTTCGGGACCCGTATCGTCGAGAATCACTTCGGATTCGAAGTTGAACCCGTCGAGATTGAACGCAGCCCAGACGCAAGGGCCAGACGGAGAACCGGTGCAATAAAACACGAGGTCCAAAGCACCGTTGCCGTCCAAATCTCCAACGTCGACATCGGCTCCCCGTAGATTACGGACGACGGACGGCACAGCAGTCCAGAAACCGAACTCGCCGTTGCCACGATTGAAGAGAACGGCGACGTCCGTCGCCGTGACCAGCACTAAGTCCGCGACGCCGTCGCCGCTCAGATCCGCCGCGCGAAGCGTGCGCGGGGATCCGACTTCGACGCGGACGGGTGAGAGCGCGGAAAACTCGCCCCCGTTCTGAAGAACGACGTGCAAGTCGGATCCGGCCGCGCCGCTCAGAGCAAACGCAAAGTCCAGATCGCCATCGCCATCGAGGTCGGCTGCGACCGGCCCCGCGGGGACGAGACTCACGTCCGCGTCGAGCTCGACGAGAACGCGCGGCTCGCCGAGCTCACCTTCCGGCCCTGTGAGCGCGAGCTGGACGTCCGCGGGAATCACGTCGTCGCCGCTGCCCGAGCGCCGCGTGGCGAACAGGAAATCAGCCCGATCGTCGCCGTCGAAGTCACCGACTGCCAAGTCCGTGAGATCGGGCAACAGCTGGTGTGAGCTCACTTCGGCAGCGAGGTCCCAGGCGATGTCACACTCGTCGGGCACTTGGTTGTTGTTGCAGTCCGCACTTGTCCCTTCGGCCAGATCAAGCGAGTCTTCTCGCCCGTTCCGGTTGCAGTCGGCCGCCCCGGCGCCACCGCTGGGCGACGCGACTACCGACCCAACGAGAATCAGGGTGATCATCGAACGCCGCTTTACCATGTTCGAACCTCCCATCGATCGCGCGAATCCGTGCCAACCGGATCGCTCCGTTTCGAATCCCATCCTCTCCCCCCACTGACGATGCAAATCCTTCTCCACTAGCCACTTGGGCGATTCGAGTTGCATCGCACCGGATCCCGAACTAGATCAACCACTGAGAGTTGCCCAACCTCCGCGCGCGCCACCTGCCTCGATTGCGACCGCGCCTCCATGTAAGCCGCGTTTGACATCGTTCCGTCTGGGAAACAAAGTCGTTCCCGGCGACCCACTGCGGAGGAAGCCAATTCACCATGCTCATCGTCGACTCTCACCTCGATCTCGCCTGGAACGCTGTTCAGTGGAACCGCGATCTCCGGCGGCCCGTCGCCGAAATCCGGGCGTCGGAACAGAGGATCACCGGTCCCGGACGCGGCGGTGGAACGGTGGCGTTCCCAGAGATGCAGCAGGGTCGCATCGTGCTCTCGTTCGCGACGCTCCTTGCACGCTCGACCGGCACGCCGCATCCGAATCTCGACTACCCGACGCAAGAGGAGGCGGCGGCGGCGGCACGCGCGCAGCTTCGTTTCTACGAAGAGCTCGAGCTCGAGACCGGGGACTCTCTCATCCGCGATCGCGCCCAACTCGACCGCCTGATCGACGAGTGGCAAGCTTGGGAGCGCAGCGTCCACGAGAGTCGTCCCTCAGCGTCCCGTCCACCTCCTTTCGGATTCGTCCTCAGCGCCGAAGGACTGGATCCCGTACGCGACCCGGGCGAACTATCGGAGTGGCACGAACGCGGACTCCGTCTCGCGGGGCTCACACACTACGGTCCCGGAAGGTACGCGGGCGGAACGGGAACAGAGTCGGGCCTCACCGATCTCGGACGCGAAGTCCTGAAGGAAATGAAGCGACTCGGCATCGCCCTCGATCTCACGCACTGCTCCGACGCCGCGTTCTGGGAAGCGCTCGAGCACTACGATGGCCCCGTGCTCGCGAGCCATAACAACTGCCGTGCTCTCGTCCCGCGCCAGCGTCAGTTCAGTGACGACCAACTGCGCGCGATCATCGAGCGAGGCGGAGTGATCGGAGTCGCGTTCGACAACTGGATGCTCGACCCGGACTGGAAAATCGGCGACAGCGATCCGAACTCCGTCAAAATCGCCGACGTCATCGATCACATCGATCACATCTGCGAGCTTGCCGGAAGCACGCGTCACGTCGGGATCGGCACGGATCTCGACGGCGGATTCGGCAAGGAGCAGTCGCCGAGCGATCTCGAATCGATCGCGGATCTGCAGAAGCTTCCCGGCCTCCTCGCGGATCGCGGCTACTCGACGAGCGACATCGAAGCGATTCTCCACCGCAACTGGATCGTGTACCTGCGCCTCCTTTGGGGAGGAGATGAAACATGCTGACGACCCGAGCTCTCGTGACCGCGCTCCTCGCCCTCGCGTGGACGGCGGTCGGAGGAGCGACCGAAAATCGAGTCCGTGCGGGCGCAGAGGTCGCCGCGAACGACGCGACCGGCGAAACGCCGCCGAGCTGGCGGGTCGGAATCGCGCGGCGCAAGATCACACCGCGCGAGTCGATGTGGCTCTCCGGCTACGCGAGTCGCGATCGGCCATCGGAGGGAACGCTCACCGACCTGTGGGCGAAGTGCCTCGTCCTCGAGGATCCGGCGGGACGGCGCGCCGTGCTCGTCACACTCGACCTCATCGGCATCGATCGCGCGCTCTCGCTCGCGATCCGCAGCCGGATCGCTGCGCGCCACGCGCTCCGCCTCGGGCAGATCGCTCTCGCGACGTCGCACACGCACACGGGGCCGATCGTCGGCGAGAACCTCACGGCGATGTATTTCCTCGATGAGGAGGGAAAGAAACGGGTCGCGGACTACGCACGTAGTCTAGCGGAGCACATCGAAGCGGTCGTCGACGAGGCGATCAAGAGCATCGGGACGGCGCGAGTGAAGTGGACCGTCGGCACGGCGACATTCGCGGTCAACCGGCGCGAGAACCGGCCGGAGTCGCGCGTGCCGGAGTGGCGCGCGGCGGGGACGCTCAAGGGTCCCGTCGACCACGACGTCCCGATCCTCGCCGTCGAGCGCGAGGGAAAGATCGCCGCGCTCGCCGTCGGCTACGCTTGCCACTGCACCACGCTCAGCTCGTACGAGTGGTCGGGTGATTACGCGGGATTCGCGCAACTGGAGCTCGAGACGATGTACCCCGGCTCGACCGCCCTCTTTTGGGCTGGATGCGGCGCCGACATCAATCCGCTCCCGCGCCGGTCGGTCGAGCTCGCGCGTCGCTACGGACGTGAGCTCGCGGAGGCGACGAAATCCGCGCTCGACGGCTCGGTGCGCAGCATCGCGGGCGATCTTCGGACACGCTATGCGGAGATCGACCTCGCGTTCGCCGAGATTCCTTCCGCCGAAGTGCTCCGCGCGCGGCTCGACGCCGAGAACCGCTACGAAGCCGCACGGGCGCGCTACCTCCTTCGCGAGATCGAGCGGCGCGGGCGCATCGCCCCGTCCTATCCCTATCCGATTCAGACGTGGCGCCTCGGCGACGGGCCGAGCCTGGTCTTTCTCGGCGGCGAGGTCGTCGTCGACTACGCTCTTCGCCTCAAACGAGAGCTCGGTGGAAACCACCACTGGATCGCGGCGTACACGAACGATGTGATGGCGTACATCCCGTCGCGCCGCGTGCTCGCCGAGGGTGGTTACGAGGGAGGCGGCGCGATGGTCTACTACGGCCTGCCGTCGCCGTGGGACGAATCGGTCGAGGAGCGGATCGTCGCCGAAGTGCTCCGCCAGATGAACGCGACCGAGCGCGTTCGCTGACGCCGCGAGAGCCGGTGCACTCGAACGCGGGCGGCTGCGGCGTTCGGTCGCAGGCGCGCGGGGTTGTGACGCCGGCACTTACGATCGCGGCGAGGCGACGTTATCGGAATTCAGGGCGAGACGACACGCCCCGCGAAATTGCGCCCGCCTCCGTTCTCGGAATATAATGCGCGGCCCGTTTCGCTCGGGATCGACGCTCGGCGCCGCCTCCGCGCGCCGTCGGTCGACCCGGCGAGCCCTCGACCTCTGATCCCATCCCGGCCGCCTCGCTCCCGTGTTCGCGCACCTCCAGCGCGATCGCTTGCGGAAGCCGAACGCGCGCTGACACTCGAGAGCGCCACGCCCGGACCCACCGCGGGACCGGGACGCGGAAAACCGAAAGAACGCGCGCGACGCCGAGCGCGACAAGGAAGCGAACGAACACCGCTGTGCCCGACCTCGAGCCTGCCCTTCAGAACATCGCCGACGCCGAGGGAATCCCGATCGCGCTGACGGGACTCTTCATCGTGTTCGTCGCTCTCGTTCTCATCAGCGCTTTCCTCACGGTGCTCCCGCGCATCCTCGAGAAAGTGGCGACCGTCTTTCCGGAGGCGAACGACGTTCGCACCGCGGCGCCCGCCACCGCAGCCGCCGCGCCGAAACCCAGCTCCGACTCGACCGAGCCCGAGCTCGTCGCCGCGCTCGCGGTGCTCCTTCATCAACGTGGAAACTCGCATCCGAAGAGCTGAGCCCGCGCACGACAAGCGCGACGCGATCGAGACATGGACATCCTCTTCGAGTTCCTGAAGACGACCGGCTTCGCGTCGATGACGTGGGGAAACGCGATCATGATCACGATCGGGATCGTGTTCATCGCGCTCGCCATCATCAAGGATTACGAGCCGCTCCTTCTTCTTCCGATCGGCTTCGGCGCCGTCGTCGGCAACATTCCGACGATCGCCGGGATGAATTTGAGCGTCTACGACGAAGGTAGTGTTCTCGCTTACCTCTACTTCGGGGTGAGCCAAGGGATCTTTCCGCCGCTCATCTTCCTCGGCATCGGCGCGATGACCGATTTCTCGACGATGCTCTCGAATCCGAAGCTCGTCCTGCTCGGCGCCGCGGCGCAGATCGGCGTCTTCGCGACGTTCCTCGGCGCGCTTTACCTCGGTTTCGATGCGAATCAGTCCGGCGCGATCGGCATCATCGGCGGCGCCGACGGGCCCACGGCGATCTTCCTTGCGGCAAAGCTAGCTCCACAGCTTCTCGGTGCGATCGCGATTGCGGCCTATTCCTACATGGCTCTCGTCCCCGTGATTCAGCCGCCGATCATGAAGCTGCTCACGAGCCGCGAAGAGCGACTCATCCGCATGAAGGCGCCGCGGCACGTCTCGAAGCGAGAGCGGATCATCTTTCCGATCGTCGCGTTCCTCATCTGCGCGCTGATCGCACCGGGTTCCCTCGTTCTCATCGGGATGCTGTTCTTCGGAAACCTGCTCAAGGAGAGCTGCGTCACCGAGCGGCTCGCCAACACCGCCCGCCACGCGATGATCGACATCGTCACGATCCTCCTCGGCTTCTGCGTCGGAGCGAGCACTCAGGCGCAGACGTTCCTCACCGAGCAGTCGCTCCTCATTTTCGGTCTCGGCGCTCTGTCCTTCGGCGTCGCGACCGCGGGCGGCGTTCTCTTCGCGAAGTTCATGAATCTCTTCCTCGACGAGAAGATCAATCCGCTCGTCGGAGCGGCCGGCGTCTCGGCGGTGCCGGATTCCGCCCGAGTCGTTCAGATGGTCGGGCAGAAGGAAGATCCGCAGAACTTTCTCCTCATGCACGCGATGGCTCCGAACGTCGCCGGCGTGATCGGCTCGGCGGTCGCGGCCGGAATCCTGTGGAGCGTGCTGGTCACGAATTGATGCGAACGGACGGCGCCGTCGAACGACGCCGGGCAGCGAAGAGGCACCCAGAGTGGCGAAGAAAGTCGATTTCATGTGCACTGCGTTCCGGGACGGATTCCAGTCCGTCTACGGCGCGCGCGTCTTCACCGACGATTTTCTCCCGGCGGTCGAGGCGGCGCGCGATGCAGGCATCCAGTACTTCGAGGCCGGCGGGGGCGCGAGATTTCAGTCGCTCTACTTCTACTGCAACGAAGACGCGTTCACGATGATGGACCGGTTCCGCGAAGCGGCCGGCCCCGACGCGAACCTCCAAACACTCGCGCGCGGTGTAAACGTCGTCGGGCTCGAGTCGCAGCCGAGCGACATCGTCAAGATGCACGCCGACCTCTTTAAGAAGCACGGCATCACGACGATCCGCAACTTCGATGCGCTGAACGACGTCGACAATCTCATCTACAGCGGCCAGTGCATCGTTGACGCTGGCCTGAAGCACCAGGTCTGCGTAACGCTCATGGAGCTTCCGCCGGGATGCTCGGGCGCGCACGACGCCGATTTCTACATTGCGACGCTGAAGAAGATCCTCGACGCGGACATTCCGTTCGACGCCGTGTGCTTCAAGGACGCTTCGGGAACGGCGGTGCCGTCGAAAGTGCACGAAACGATCCGCCGCGCTCGGAAGCTGCTCCCCGAAGGAACGTACATCCACTTCCACACGCACGAAACCGCGGGTGTCGCGGTCGTCGCGAACCAGGCCGCGCTCGACGCCGGCGCCGACGCGATCGATCTCTCGCTCGCTCCGTGCTCGGGAGGGACTTGTCAGCCGGACATCCTCGTCATGTGGCACGCGCTCCGCGGCTCGGACTACGATCTCGACATCGACGTCGAAAAGGTGCGCGAGGCCGAGGAAGTCTTCAAGGAATGCATGGCGGACTACTTCCTCCCGCCCGAGGCGACCGCGGTCGAGCCGCTGATTCCGTGGAGCCCGATGCCGGGCGGAGCCCTCACCGCAAACACGCAGATGCTCCGCGACAACGGGATCATGGAAAAGTATCCCGAAGTGATCCAGGCGATGAGCGATGTCGTCCGGCGCGGCGGTTTCGGTACTTCGGTGACGCCGGTCTCCCAGTTCTACTTTCAGCAGGCGTTCAACAACGTCATGTTCGGAGCGTGGGAGAAGATCGCCGCTCCGTACGGCAAGATGGTCCTCGGCTATTTCGGAAAGACTCCCGTCCCCCCGGACCCGGAGATCGTTCGGCTCGCGTCCGAGCAGCTCGGACTCGAGCCGACGACGCGCTCGCCGCTCGAGATGAACGACGAGGATCCGTCGAAGGGGGTCGCGGCCGCGCGGGAAGTTCTCGCCAAGGAGGGAATCGAGGCAACGGACGAGAACGTCTTCATCGCGGCGACCTGCAAGGAGAAAGGGATCGCGTTCCTCCAAGGAAAAGCGGAGACCGGTGTCCGGAAGAACGTGGCCCCGGCCGCGGCGCCCGTGGCGAGCTCGGCACCGGCCGGTCCGCGCGAATACACGCTCACGGTGAGCGGCAAGAAGTATGAGGTTGCGGTCGACGGCAACCGCGCTACGGTCGACGGGCGATCGTACGAGATCGGAATCGAGGAGCGCGCGAGTGCGGTCGCACCGGCGGCGCCGCCGGCCGCGAACGCAACGAGCGTCACGGCGAAGATCCCCGGCACGGTGTACGCGATCCAGGCTGAAGCCGGAGCCGAAGTCGCCGAAGGCGACACGATCCTCGTTCTCGAGGCGATGAAGATGGAGGTCAAGGTCGCCGCGCCTGCGAGCGGACGCGTGCAGGCGATTCAGGTCTCGGTCGGAGATCAAGTCAGCGCCGGCCAAGTCCTGGCGTCGCTAGCCTGACCTCGAATCGCCGGCTCGAGACCGGATCTGGCTGAACGAGGGCGCGTGCCGGCCCGTGACGTTCTCGACCTCAGAGTCCCGGCAGCGATGTCGGGATCGGGTGGATCGCGGGCCTCGGGCGTGGCCGGACTCGAGGCGAGCGGGGCGGGGAGGTACCATCTGGCGAGAGCCCCGGGGCAAGTCGAACGGCGGCTTCGAGCAACGAACCAACTCAGCGCCTCCGCCGGGTCCCGTCCCGGCGACACGTCCCAGAAGGAGGACTCGACGTGCCCAGATTCATCATCGCGATCATCGTGAGCGCCCTCGCGCTCTTCGTCTGGGGATTCGTTTCGTGGACCGTCCTCGATTGGCACACGGCGACGACCGGCCGGATCGCAGCGCCCGCCCAGCTCGCCGCGACGACGGCGCTCAAGGTCGCCAACGTTCCCGCCGGCACGTACTTCATACCGCCACCGCCTGACGGGAACGGCGAAGAAACCGACGAGGAAAAGAAGGCCGCGGTGGAGGAGTGGGAGGCGAAGCACACGGAAGGCCCGATCGGCTTCCTCGTTTACCACCCGGAGGGTCGACCCCCGATGGCGACCTCGATGTTCCTCTACGGAATCGCGATCAATGTCATCGCCTGCACGATCGCGGCGTGTCTCCTCGCGGCGGCATCGATCGGAAACTTCTTCGGACGCTTTCTCTTCGTCGTCGCCCTCGGGGCGTTCGTCGGTGTGACTGCCGACGGCAGCTTCTGGAACTACATGTACTTTCACGACGACTGGACGAAGGTGATGATCGCCGACCGAGTCGCGTCGTGGGCGATCGCGGGCGTCATACTCGCCGGGCTCACCGGGCCGCGCTCGCGTCAGCGGGCTTCCGCAGCCGGCTCTACGGCGAGCGCCTGAGGGCCGGACCACCGCTTCCGCGAATCCGGCGCGGCGCTGCTGCGCCTCCGGTTCCGCTCGGTCGTTCGCGACCGAATCTGGCGCCCATTCGACCGCCCCGCGGCTCACTTCTTCTCTCTCCCGACCTAAGACAACGCCCGGCGGCGACGTCTCGAAGGATGGAGTGAGCCAGCCGGGCGGTCATCGGGACCAACGGCCCCCGCCGACCGGCGCGAGACTCCGATGCGAATTCCCGCGGAGATTCTGCTATGTCGACCCCCCGATCGAACCGCCCGCACGCGAAGGCGGCGTCCCCCATCGTCCTTCTCCTCGGACTTCTTCTCGTCGGACTCGGCGGGCTCGGCGCGCCCACCGCGGCGAGGGCGGACGGGTTCATTTACGTGCATGAGCCCGTCGTCGAGATCCACACGATTCCTCGCCCGCGCCACTGGCGCGTCCGACGGGTCCGGCCCCACTTCCCGCTCCAGATCACCCGACACAAAGTCGACATCGACATCGCCGAAACGGTCGCTCGGACTCGCGTCGAGGAGACGTTCCACAATCCCGGCGGCCGCCAGCTCGAGGGCACGTATCTCTTCCCGCTCCCCGAAGGCGGGGTGATCTCGAACTTCTCGATGAAGATCGGCGGAAAGGAAGTCGCGGGCGAAGTGCTCGAACGCGACAAAGCCCGCAAGATCTACGAGGACATCGTCCGGCGCGCGAAGGACCCCGGTCTTCTCGAGTACGTGAAGCGCGGCCTCTTCAAAGCGCGCGTGTTTCCGATTCCGCCCCGCGGTGACGTCGAGGTCGCGATCGAGTACACGGAGTCGCTCAGCCGGACGCAGGGGCTCACCTCGTATCGCTACCCCCTCGACACCGGCAAGTACTCGAGTGCGCCGTACCGAAACGTCGTCGTCGACGTGAAGCTCACGACCTCGTCGGCGCTCCGCTCGATCCACTGCCCGTCGCACCGAGGCGTCGGCATCACGCGAAAGGGCGACAAGGAAGCTCGGATCACCTTCGAGGCGAAAGAGCTCGAAGCCGACAAGGACTTCGTGCTCTCGTGGAACGTAAGCACCGACGAAGTCGCGCCGTTCATTCTCACTCATCGCGGACACTCGGAGAGCGCGCACTTTTTCATCTCGCTGCGTCCGAGCCCGGCGGAACCGAAGGTCGTTCCGAAAGATGTCGTCTTCGTCGTCGACACGTCCGGAAGCATGGTCGGAGCGAAGCTCGAGCAGGTGCAGAAGGCGCTCAAGTACTGCATTCACAACCTGAACGACGGCGATCGATTCAATCTCGTCGACTTCTCGACCGAGGCCAGGCGCTTTCGCGAGAGCCTCGTCTCCGTCTCGGACGAGACGCGAAAGGCCGGAGACGCCTACGTTGCGCAGCTCAAGGCACGCGGTGGCACGAACATCGAGCAGGCCCTTCGGTTCGCGCTCGACGATCTCATCAGCGAAGACCGGCTCCAGCTCGTCGTGTTCCTCACCGACGGTGAGCCGACGATCGGCCCAGTGAAGCCGGAGGAGATCCTCCGCTCGGTGAAGGAATCGAACCGTCACCGGCGGCGAGTCTTCGTCTTCGGCGTCGGCGACGACCTCAACACGACCCTCATGGACCGACTGGCGAAGGAGACGAGCGGCGTCACGCAGTACATCGCCGCCGCGGAGAACATCGAGGTTCCGCTCTCGAATTTCTACGACAAGATCGATTCGCCGGTCTTCACCGATCTCGAGCTGAATATCGTCGGCGAGGACATCGCGGACGTCTATCCGAAGGCCCTCCCCGATCTGTTCCACGGCGAGCAGCTCGAGATCTTCGGCCGCTACAAGACGCACGGAAAGAAGACCGTCGTCCTCAAGGGAAAGCTCCAAGGAGAGATGCGCGCGTTCGAGTACTCTCTCGATTTCTCGGGCGGCGATCACCCCTTCATCCCGACGCTATGGGCGCAGCGAAAGATCGGTTACCTCCTCGAGCAGATGCGTCTCTCGGGCGAGTCGAAAGAGGTGAAGGACGAAGTCGTCCGCTTGAGCAAGCACTACGGGATCCTCACCCCGTACACCTCGTACCTAGTGGTCGAAGAGGCGGAGCTCGCGTCCGCCGACGGCTCGGCGGTTCGCCTGAACGAATTCTTCGCGGCTCCGTACGGCGCGGTTCGCCGAAGCGGTCGTGGGCGGTCGCTCGAGCGCGCCCGCCTGGCCTTCCGAGACTACGCCGGCGCCGATGCGGTAAGGGCGAGCAAGAGCATCTCGCGCCTCAAGTCCGCCGTTTCCGGCGGGATTCAAGCGGAGTCACTCGCCGGCGAGCCGGATCAAGATGCAGCGCAGCAGTCCGCGTTCATGCGTTCGGTCGGCTCGTGGAAGTTCTACCTCCAAGGTGATCGCTGGATCGATGCGACGCTCACCGACAGGGACGTCGGGAAGCTCGCAAAGGTTCGCCGCGTGAAGTACCTCTCGGATGAGTACTTCGCCCTGCTCAGTGAAGCGCCGGAGCTCGGCAAAGCGCTGTCGGTCGGACCGCAGGTGAGCTTTCTCTGGAAGGGCGAAATGATCTCGATCGACGCCGAGTGAGACGCTCGCGCGCGATTCTCCCGAGAGCCCGCTCGTGAGGCGAGCCGGCTTCGCGGCCGCGGCTGGATCCTAGATCGAGCCGCGGCCGCTTTGTCGATCGACGACCGGGGTGTATCGGCGCCGCCGCGCGCACGGATGTCTGAATGGGGTGAGAAATCCGCTCCAGACTCTGGCACGATGGCTCTTTCCTCGCCGCGCTCTCGGGCGCGGAGGAAGAGCGTGGGTCGATCTGGAGTCATTCATGGTCTGGCGATGCTTCGTCCGAGCCCGATTGCGCCTCCGCCCGACCGGCGCGGTGGTCGTCGGCTGCCTCGCCATCCAGTCGGCGACGATCGCTTCACTCTCGGCCCAGGAGCCGGCTTGCTATCGCGAGCCGGCGCTCACCGGACGTGTCGTCGATTCGCGCATCATCGAGATCTCGGGAATGGTCCCGGTCACGGATCGACCGGGGCACTACTGGATCCACAACGACTCCGACGGCCGCCCTCGCGTCTTCGCCGTGCATGAATCGGGATCGATCATCGCCGTCGCGAACGTCACCGGCGCGGATGCGATCGACTGGGAGGAGATCGC
Source organism: Planctomycetota bacterium (assembly GCA_965223845.1). GTDB lineage: Bacteria > Planctomycetota > UBA8108 > UBA8108 > SXIK01 > CBDCXR01. Next base: position 4,910,826 of record CBDCXR010000004.1, read on the forward strand.
GCGCGGACCTGGTCCGGAGACGGACGGCGCTCCGGCGGCAGCGTCCCATCTTTACGTCGCCGATACCGGGAACAACGAACGCGCTCGCGACGAGCTCGCGATCTACCGGTTCCGCGAGCCGTCGTTCCCGTTGGGCGTGGCCGTCGAGAGCAGACTCGACACGGAATCCGCACACCGCATGAGAGTTCGGTATCCGTCGGAGAGGTTCGACGCCGAAGCGCTCGTCGTCGATCCGGCGCGCGGAGACGTCTACCTCCTAACGAAGGAAGACGCTCGGTGCCAAGTCTTCCGCGTTGGCGATCCCGGGTCGACCTCGCTTCAGACGCTCGTCGCGGTCACGACGTTTCGCCCGCAAGGACTCGTCACCGCAGCAGACGTTTCGGCGGACGGCCGTCGCCTTCTCGTCCGCACGTACGACCGCATACTCGAGTACGTCGCCGGGGAAGCGGCTCCTTTCGCGACGATCTTCGGCGCAGCCGCCCGCGTGCTTCCCGATTCGAGTCTCGAGGCGAAGAGTGAATCCATTTGTTTCGATCACGCGGAAACCGCGTATCTCACGACAAACGAGGGCAATCCCGCGCCGATCCGCATCGCGCGCGAGAAGATTTCGCAGCCGTGGTGTCCCGAGCCGACCGAGGAAAGCCTCGGCGGACTCTTCGTACGCGGAGACGTCGTCGCGACCGATTCTCTCGGCGAATCGGTGGTCGACATCGGCGATCTCGCCCGCCTCGCGGAATCGCTCAGCGGTGGACGGACACTCGACTGCGAAGCGGCTGGAGATGCGAACGACGACGACGTCCTCGACGAGCTCGACGTCGCCGCGCTCACTGCCGCCCTTGCGAACGACGAACGAATTCCTCTTCCCTTCCCCGATCTCGGCCTCGACCCGACCGGCGGCGATCTCCCCTGTGACGAACGCGAACGCGTGGTGCCGGTCGAGCTCGGATCCGAGTGGGACGTCGCCGACCCCCGCTCTCCCCCGCCGCACGATTGGAACGAGCCGAGCGGCACCGGCGGGGCCTGGCAGAGCCGCTCGACTCCCATCGGCTTCGGCGTCGCTGGCGTCGCAACGGAGGTCGAGAGAACCGCCGAGATCTCTCTCTACGCGCGCCGCGTCTTCGAGCTCGCCGACGCGGAAGCGTGGGACGAGGCGTTTCTCGATATCGCCTATGACGATGGCTTCGTCGCGTATCTGAACGGCACCGAGGTCGCAAGGCGAGGGCTCGGGTCGCCGGGATTCGAGCCTTTTCCCTCCGAGCTCGCGCGCCGCCACACTTCGACGATTCCGGAAGTCGTGCCGATTTGTACCGAGTCGCTCGTCTCGGGCACGAATCTTCTCGCGGTCGAAGTCCATCGCCGCGCGACTACGGACCGCACGCTCTTCTTCGACGCACGCTTTCGCGCGGTGCGCCGAAAATCGCCAGCCCCACCGCCGACCGGGCTCACGCCCGAGTCGGAGGTCCGGCTCAGCACGGCGCGCCCACCGAATCGTGGGGACGAGTTCGCCCTCGAGATCGTCATCGACGCGGGGGCAGAGTTTCGCTCGCTCAGCTACAGAATCACCTTTCCCGTGGACGACGTGGATGTTCTCCGCTCCGAACGCGGCCGGGACGCACCGAGCGGAATCGTCGATGCCGTGAGCGTCTCTCGAGACGGTCACCTCGCGTACGTTGCGGTCGCGACGCGCGATCCGTTTCCCGCGGCGACGGACCTCGAGGTCGCGCGGCTTCTCTTTCGCGCCCGAGAGGATGCGGCGCAAGGCATCACGATCGAGTTCGTTTCTCGGGGAGGTCGGTTGCCGCTCGACGAACGGCTCGGTCTCGCAGACGGTCGGACGATTCGGCTGCGCGGGTCGCCGTACGTGAGTGAAGTCACGGACCTCGGCACACCGTCCGTCTCGTCGCTCGTCGGCAACCGCGGAGAATCGGGGACGAAGTTCTATCTCGTCGGAGGTCGCATCGAGGGCGGAGAGGTTCGGGTGCGCGTCTGCGGCAGGGAGGCGAACGTCGAGCGCCTCGATGCGGTAACGCTTCGCGTCTCGGCGCCGGCGTGCGAGCGCGCCGGTTACGCCCTCCTCGAGCTCTGCAACGCGCTTGGCTGCATCACCGTCGACGAGGGATTCTTCTACGAAAGCGCCGGGGTGCTTTGGCTGAGGGGAGATGCAAACGGGGACGGGAGCGTCGATATCGCCGATGCGCTTCGCATCCTCGGCGCGCTCTTCTCCGCCGAGGACGCGCGCGGAGCGCCGAAGTGCCCGACCGCGGTCGACGTCAACGACGACGGCGCATTTGATATCGCGGATGCGATCTTCCTCCTCAATTTTCTCTTTTCGGGAAGCGTGGACCTACCCCCACCGTACCCGGAGCCGGCCGTTTGCCGGGAGTGAGCACCTGCGAGGGCACATCCATGCGCGCCCTGATTCTCGAAGCTGCGCGTAGACCGCTCCGAGAGATCGAGACTCCGCGCCCCGCGCCGGATTCCCATCAGCTCCTCATCCGCGTCGAAGCATGTGCGGTCTGCCGGACGGATCTCCACGTCTACGACGGCGAGCTCCCCGATCCCAAGCTTCCTCTCATCCTCGGCCACGAAATCGTCGGAGTCGTCGTCGCGAACGGACGAAGCGCGTCCCGGTTCTCGCCCGGCGATCGGGTGGGCGTGCCGTGGCTCGGGTCGACCTGTACTCAGTGCCGCTACTGCGCGAGCGAGCGCGAGAACCTTTGCGAAAACGCGGAGTTCACCGGCTACACGATCGATGGCGGCTACGCTGAGTACACCGTGGCCGACGAACGCTACTGCTTCCGGGTTCCATCCGAATACTCCCCGGCAGAAGCCGCACCGCTCTTCTGCGCGGGGTTGATCGGATACCGATCTCTCAAGAAGACCGGCGACGCACGTCGACTCGGGATCTACGGTTTCGGGTCGGCTGCGCGGATCGTCTCTCAGATCGCGATCCATCAAGGGCGCGAGGTGTACGCGTTCACCCGTCGCGGCGACGCGGATTCGCAGGCCGCTGCGACGAAGCTCGGGGCGGTGTGGGCGGGCGACTCGGAAGCGCCACCTCCCGATTCGCTCGATGCCGCCATCCTCTTCGCTCCCGCCGGCGAGCTCGTGCCGCGCGCCCTCCGTGCGGTCGCTCCGGGAGGAACGGTCGTTTGCGGCGGAATCCACATGAGCGACATCCCGTCCTTTCCCTATTCGATTCTGTGGGAAGAGCGGACGCTTTCTTCGGTCGCGAATCTGACCCGGAGGGACGGCGAAGAGTTTCTCGCCCTCGCGCCGAAGGTGCCGATCCGAATGGCCATCGAGCCGTTTCCGCTCGGCCGAGCCAATGAAGCCCTCGACCGACTCCGCCGCGGCCAACTCGACGGGACGGCCGTGCTCACGACCGAGTGAGTGACGAACAAACGCCCCCGCTCATCGGCGATCCGCCGTTCCTCCGGGATGCAATCCACTTTCCAGCCGATGCGGGGATTCCGTATAATTGTAGGTTTCGTGGGCGCATCGTCGGATCGACGCCCAGTTTCGAGTCAGCGCGAGAATGACGGGAACTCTGCGGATGATGTTGAGGAAGATCAGAGCCGCGGCCCTCGGGTGCGCACTCGCTCTCGGCACGGTGGGCTCCGGTCCGAACGGCGCCGCGGCCGCCGAGCCGAAAGAGGTCGAGCTCACCCGCGCGGAACGAGAGGCGTTCTTCGTCAAGGACGTCTGGCCGATCCTCGAAGACAGCTGCGTGAAGTGTCACGGCAGCCAGCGCGTGAAGAACGGTCTCCGACTCGACAGTCGCGCGGCGATCCTGCGCGGCGGCGAGCGCGGTCCGGCCGTCTCGGCCGACAACCCGAAAGCGAGTCTCCTCCTCCACGCGGTCAGCTACCGCGACGAAAACTTGGAGATGCCGCCGATCGGAAAGCTCGCCGATGAGAAGATCGCGATCCTCTCGCGCTGGGTGCGCCTCGGGCTTCCTTGGAAGGAGGGTATCGGCTCGACGGAGACGGCGGCCCCGGAGGCGCACGCCGCACCGCTGGTCACGCCCGAGGCGAAGAATTTTTGGTCGTTTCTCCCGATCACTCGCCCCGCGACGCCCCAGGTCGCGAGCGCGGAGTGGCCACGAAACCCGATCGATCACTTTGTCCTCGCCGGGCTCGAGGCTCGCGGGATCGAGCCCGCGAAACCGGCCGAGAAGATCGCGCTCTTCCGTCGCGTCGCGTTCGATCTCACCGGTCTTCCGCCGACTCCCGAACAAACTCGCGAGTTCGTCGCGGATCAGCGGCCGACGGCGTACGAAGACGCGGTGGATCGACTGCTCGACTCCCCGCAGTTCGGCGAACGCTGGGCGCGGCACTGGCTCGATCTCGTCCGGTTCGGCGAGACCCACAGCTTCGAGCGCGACAATCGGAAGCCGAACGCCTGGCGATATCGCGACTACGTGATTCGCTCGCTGAACGACGACAAGCCGTACAACCAGTTCGTGCTCGAGCAACTCGCCGGGGATGAGCTCGACGAACCGACCGCTGATTCGATCACCGCGACGGCGTTCTACCGGCTCGGACCGTGGGATGACGAACCGACGGATCGTCTTCAGGCGCGCTACGATGAGTACGACGACGTCATCACGACGACCGGTCAGGCCTTTCTCGGGCTCACCGTGAACTGCGCGCGCTGTCACGACCACAAGCTCGACCCGATTCCGCAGGAAGACTACTACCGTCTGCTCGCGTTTTTCCACAACGTGACACCGACGGGCCGCGGACGCGTGGACTCGATCCAGGCGGACATCACATCCGAAATGGACCGGGAAGCCATCGAGCGAGAAAAAGTCGCGCTCGCGGAACAGCGCGAGGACGTTCGCCGGCAGATCGAGGCCCTCGAGTCGGTCGTCGTCTCGAAGCTGCCGAAAGATCTTCGCGTGGCCGCGAAGGACGGGGATAGGCGGAAACGGCTCATCACCGAGAATCTGTCGAAGCAGCTCTGCAAGGAAGAGCTAGCGCGTTACCGGGAGCTCGAAGAAGTAGAGAAGAGACTCGCGCAGCGAAAGGTGACGAAGAGCGATACGAAGACGCTCGCCGTGCGCGAGGAGGGAACGTCGGCGCCGGAGACGTTCGTTCTCGTTCGCGGCAATGCGCACGTGCGCGGGAAGAAGGTGGAGCCGGGCTTTCCGAAGGTCCTCGGCGGTGACGGTCCGGCGGAGATTCCGGCGCCGCGCGAGGGATCGGCGACGAGCGGACGTCGTCGCGTCCTCGCCAAATGGATCGCTAGCGATAGGAATCCGCTCACCGCGCGCGTCATCGTCAATCGCCTGTGGCAGCACCTCTTCGACCGGGGCATCGTCGCGTCGCCGAACAACTTCGGACGACTCGGCGCGCCGCCGACGCATCCGAAGCTGCTCGATTGGCTCGCGAGCGAGCTCGTCGCGGAGGGCTGGAGCCTGAAGCACGTCATCCGCACCATCGTCACGTCGAGCACCTACCGAATGTCTTCGCGCGCGCACGCCGCGGGTCTCACAGCGGACATCGACAACGCGCACTTTTGGCGTCAGAACATGCGGCGGCTCGCCGCCGAAGAAATCCGCGACTCGATTCTCGCGATCAACGGGACGCTCAACCTCAAGATGGGCGGACCGGGCATCTACACGATCATCCCCCGCGAAGTTCTCCAGGGTCAGTCGCGCCCGGGTTCAGGCTGGGGAAAGTCATCGGACGAAGAGCGGTCGCGGCGGAGCGTCTACATTCACGTGAAGCGCTCGCTGATCACGCCGTTTCTCGTGACGTACGATTTCGCGGACACCGACAGCAGTTGTCCCGTGCGCTTCACGACGACGCAGCCGACGCAAGCACTCACGATGCTGAACAGCGAGTTCATGCAGCGCGAGACGAAGCGGTTTGCGGAACGCCTCCGACGCGAGGCGCCGAACCGCGTCGCGGACCAGGTTCGCCGTGCACTCGAGCTCACGCTGTCACGCGACGCCCGTCCGGAAGAGATCGAGCGCGGCGTCGACCTGATTCGCGATCTCACCGAGAACGAGAAACTGACGCCCGAGCGCGCCCTCGAAATGTTCGCGCTCCTCGCTCTCAACCTGAACGAGTTCCTTTACCTCGACTAATACGCCAAGAGATTTCGTAGAGCCATGACACCGTTCGGAACCGCATCAGCAAGCTCGGCCCCCGGCGGCGCGTTTTGCGGCCGCACGCGCCGCGAGTTCATCTGGCAGACCGGCGCGGGATTCACCTCCGTCGCGCTCACGGGAATGCTCGGCGTCGACGGTTTTCTTTCGCGACAGGCCTACGCCGCAGACGGGGTCACGCCGTATGCGAATCCGCTCGCGCCGAGAACGGCTCACACTCCCGGCAAGGCGAAAGCCGTCATTTTTCTTTTCATGTACGGCGGACCGAGTCACGTCGACACCTTCGATCACAAGCCGATCCTCTATCGCCTCGATGGCAAGACCGTCGACGTAAAGACGAAGGGACGCGGCGGCTCGAAGAACAAGGGGCGCATCGTCGGCCCGAAGTGGAGCTTTCAGCGCTACGGGGAATCCGGCCAGTGGGTGTCGGAGCTGTTCCCGAACGTCGCTAGGTGCGTCGACGACATCGCGTTCATCAAATCGATGACCGCCGACTCGCCGCTTCATGGCTCGGCGATGCTCCAGATGAACAGCGGTCAGATCCTGAGCGGCAGTCCGTGCCTCGGTTCGTGGGTCACATACGGTCTCGGCAGCGAGAACGAAAACCTGCCCGGCTTTGTCGTCATGCTCGACCCGAAGGGCGGACCGATCAGCGGTGCGAAGAACTGGTCGAGCGGATACATGCCCGCGACCTTCCAGGGAACGCTCTTTCGCTCCGAGGGGTCGCCGATCCTCGACCTCCAGCCGCCCCAAGGAATCACGCGTCAGACGCAGCGAAAGCTCATCGACCGCCTGAACGCCTACAACCGCGAGCACCTCGAGCCGCGGATCGACAACACGCGACTCTCGGCGCGGATCGCCAGCTACGAGCTCGCCTACAACATGCAGATGGCTGCACCCGAGGCGACCGACCTCGCGAGCGAGAGCGAGGCGACGAAGCGGATGTACGGGCTCGATCACAAGCGTACGGAGAGCTTCGGCCGCCGCTGTCTCCTCGCCCGACGTCTCGTCGAGCGCGGCGTGCGCTTCGTTCAGATCTACTCGGGCGGCGCTCACAACGACGACAACTGGGACGCGCACGGCGACCTCGAGAAGAACCACAATTACCACGCGGGGAACACCGACCAGCCCATCGCCGGCCTGTTGAACGACCTCAAACAGCGCGGCCTCCTCGAGGAGACGATCGTCATTTGGGGTGGCGAGTTTGGACGTCAGCCGACTGCAGAGTACGCGAAGGGGACGGGCCGCGACCACAACGCCTACGGCTTTACGATGTGGATGGCCGGCGGTGGGATCAAGGGCGGCCAAAGCATCGGCGCGACGGATGAGCTCGGAAGTCGCGCGGTCGAGCGTCGCTTCCACGTGAAGCGGCTCCACGCAACCGTGCTCCATCAACTCGGCATCGATCCGAATCAGCTCACCTACTTCCACGGCGGGCTCGACAAGAAACTCGTCGGCGTCGAACACACCGAGCCGATCTGGGATTTGATCGCGTAGCCGAGGCTTCTCCGCGCGCTCGCTCGGCTTGTCTCGAACGGCGAACGACCGCGTGTGATGCGAAAACGCGTTCGAGACGCGCCCGAACATTCACGCCTCGTGAGCACACCGCGCATCCATACGATCGATCTGCTCTACCTCGACAACCCGGAGACCATCGCCGCGTACCTTGTCGAAGGTCCAGAATCTCCCGTTCTCATCGAGACCGGCCCCGAGTCGACGCTCCCCGCGCTCACCCGCGGGCTGAAGGAGATCGGGCTCGAGCCAAGGGACATTCCGAATGTCCTCGTCACGCACATTCACCTCGACCACGCCGGCGCACTCGGCTGGTGGGCGGAGCAGGGTGCCGACGTCTGGGTGCACCACCGCGGCGCACCGCACATGATCGATCCGTCGCTCCTCTGGGCGAGCGCCTCTCGGATCTACGGGAAGGATATGGAGCGGTTCTGGAAGGGGATCACACCCGCTCCGCGCGAGCGCGTGCACGCGGTTTCGCCGGGAGAGACGATCGCGGTCGGCGGACTCGAGATCGTTCCGATCGACACCCCGGGACATGCGGGCCATCACTTCGCGTACCGAGTCGGTGACATCGCGTTCGTCGGCGACGTGACCGGGATCCGCGTTCCCGGGCTGCCCTTCGTCGATCTGCCGATGCCTCCGCCCGAGTTCAAGCTCGAGTTATGGCTCGAGAGTCTCGATCGCCTCGAAAGCGAAAACCTGGGTGCGATCTATCCGACGCACTTCGACCGCGTCGAGGACGTCGCGGGGCAGCTCGACGCCGCGCGCTCGGGCCTCCGAGCAGAGGTCGACTTTATCGCGAAGAAGGTCGACGAAGGACTCGAGCGCGACGCGATCGTCGCAGAGTTCGACACGTTCAATCGCGCGAGAGCGAGCGCATCGGGACTGAGCGACGAGGAGGTCGATCGTTTCAAAACGGCGAGTCCGGTGTACATGTCGGTCGACGGAGTCCTCCGCTACCTGAAGAAGAAGGCGGATCGATAGCGGCTCTCCCCCACGAATCTCTCCCCTTTTCACCAAGCCGAGGCGATGGGACACACACGAGCACGACTTCCCCGCCTGCCCCGCGAACGCCTCACACTCATCCTTTTCCTCGTCGTTCCTCTCACCCGCACTGCACCCCTCCGCTCCCAAGTCGACCCAAACGAAACGACGGGACTCGTCCGAGGGCCGTACCTACAAGCTCTCCTCCAAGACTCGGTCGAGATCATTTGGGCTACCCGCGGGCTCGCCGATCGAGGCGGTGTCCGCTTCGCTCCCCCCGACGGAGAGATGACGACGATCTCGGAAGACGCCGAATTCACCTGTCGCCCGCTCGAAGAGGGAGAGACCTGTCGTCGCGTTCGCATCGGCGGACTCGCGAGCGCAACGGAGTATCGCTACGAGATTCTGAGCGGTGACGAAGCTCTCTCAGCGCGAGACGTCTACCATTTCCGCACCCCTCCCCCGCGGGGAGAAGGAATCGTGCGCCTCGCCGCGCTCGGAGACAGTGGAGTCGGAACGCCCGACCAGAAAGCCGTCGCCGACGTGATCGCCGCCTTCGGTATCGACGGCATCGTCCACACAGGCGACGTCGACTACGGCGGTCCGAAAGGCGATCGCGATGATACGACCTTCGGTCCGTACGCGGAGATCTTTCCGAACGCGTGCTTCTTTCCCGCAAAGGGAAACCACGACACCGAGTACGACACATTCGAAGACCAGTTCTTCCTTCCGGGAGAGCCCGCGGCAGGAAGTGAAGACAGTCACTTCTCGTTCGACTGGGGTAGCGCACACTTCACGATCGTCAATACGACAATCGACCTGCTCGAGGAAGACGGTTCAGCGACCGAACAACTACGTTGGCTCTGCGCCGACCTCGAGGCCGCTCGAGCCTCCGGAACGCGATGGCTCATTGTCGCGATGCACGAGCCGATGTTCTCGGTCGGACCGCAAGGGAGCGTCGTGGGCGCCGCATCGGCCGCACTCCCGGTCCGCACGCTCCTCGCACCGCTCTTCGACGCGCACGCGGTCGATCTCGTTCTCATGGGAGACGATCACAACTACCAGCGCAGTCGACCGATCACGATGGCCGCGAAACGCGGCTGCGGCGAGTGGATCGACATGCCGTGCGACGAGGAAGATCCAACGGTTTGTTACGAGGTCCGCGAAGACGACGGCCCCTGGTACACCGATCCCGGCGGCCGCGTGTACATCGTCACCGGTGGCGGAGGCCGATGGACCTACCCCAAGCACTCCAAAGCCGACGAACGCATCAACGCCGTGTTCTACGACGTCCACCACGCCGTCGAGCTGACGATTTCGCCTGCGATGCTCCAGCTCCGCGCGGTCGATCGCGAGGGCGAAGAGATCGACCGCTTCTCGATCGCCGACGTTCGGGCGCGCCGCGGCGACATGGATTTCGATGGCAATCTCTCCATCGCCGACGCGATCGCTACGCTTCAGTTCCTCTTCGTTGGAACGGACGTCGAATGTCCCCAGGTCGGAGATACGAACGACGATCACGGCCTCTCGATCGTTGATCCGATCTACGTGCTCAATCATCTCTTCGGTGACGGTCCGCCGCCAGCGCCACCCTATCCCGAGTGCGGGAGGATCACCGCCGCTTCGAGTGGATTCTGTCGGCGGAACGGCTGCTGAGAAGAGAGGCAAACCACGAAGGGCACGAAGGACACGAAGGGAAGATAGGGATGAACACGGAGATCAGGGGAGCGGAGCGGGAACGACCCCGCATCGTCTAAACCGTCCTTATTCCCCTATCTCTGCCATCTCTTATCTCGTAATTCTTATCTCTTCCCTTCGTGTCCTTCGTGCCCTTCGTGGTGATATCCTCTTCGAGATTCGCAAACGGAAGACGACGCTCCACCTCCGCCGCTTGCCCCTCGGAATCGCCCCGTGAATCGAGTACGTTGGGACGCGTCCGAACCGACGACGAGGTGACGAATGCTCACGATCTCGACCGGTGACCCGCGATTTGACTGCCGCGGCATCGCGCGCCGCGATGTCCTCCGCATCGGTGCGCTCGGACTCGGCGCGTGGACGCTCCCCGGGCTGCTTCGCGCGCGCGCCGAAGCCGCCGCGCTCGGAGGCTCTCTCGAGAACAGGTCGGAGGAGAAGTCCGTCGTCCTCCTCTTCCTCGCCGGCGGCGCGAGCCACATCGAGACCTTCGATCCGCACATCGACGCTCCACGCGGGACGCGGAGCACCACGGGAGAGGTCCCGACGACGATCCCCGGTGTGACATTCGGCGGCAACTTTCCGAAGCTCGCACGCCTCGCCGATCGAATGGCGATCGTCCGCTCGTTCCAGCACCGAACGACCGATCATGCCCGCGCGATCCGTGAGGTGATCACCGCGGGGAACGAGCTCGAGGCCGGCATGGGTGCTCTCTACGCGCGCCTTCGCGGCGCGACGAATCCCGAGACCGGTCTTCCGACGAGCGCGCTCGTTTCGACGGAGGAAGTCGATCGTCAGTACCGGAAGGAGCGCCAGCGGATCGCCGTCGGCGCGAGCCCGGGAAAGCTTTCGAAGGCGTACGCGCCGTTCGACCCGGCGGGCGGGAGTGAGTCGCTCGACAACATGCGGCTCCACGTTCCCGAGGAGCGTCTTCTCGGCCGGCGTCGACTCCTCCGCGCGCTCGACGGCGTTCGGCGCGAGATCGACGCGAAGGGAGCACCCGGCGTCGTCGACAGGTACCGCGAGCAGGCGATCGATCTCATCCTCCGCGGTGCGAACGACGCGCTCGATCTCGAACGCGAAGATCCACGCGTCCTCGAGCGATATGACACGAGTGGACACCGCGTCGGCCACAAGACGTTTCGCGCGTGCACCCTCGGACGCCAGATGCTCATGGCGCGGCGACTCTGTGAGGCCGGCTGCGGATTCGTTACGGTGCAGAACTGCGGCTGGGACATGCACGCCGACGGGAACAATCCGGGCATCGTTAAGGGCATGAACATGCTCGGCACGCCACTCGACCACGCGGTGTCGGCATTCCTCGAAGACGTCGAGGAGCGTGGCCTCTCCGACAAGATCCTCCTCGTCATCACCGGCGACTTCGGTCGCACGCCGAAGGTGAACAAGCGCGGTGGACGCGATCACTGGTCGCGTCTTTCAACGCTCGCTCTCGCCGGAGGCGGCCTTCCCATGGGACAAGTGATCGGCGCGTCCAGCCCGAAGGCCGATGTTCCGTCGACCGAACCGGTCACGCTCCGGCATCTCCTCGGCACCGTGCTCGACGTGCTCTTCGATCTGGGTGAGCTGCGGCTCGTGCGCGGAATCCCGCCGGAGATCGCCCGGATGGTTGAGGGGGCGGATACGATTCCCGGGCTCGGGTGAGCTTCTCGCAAGGAATTTCACACGAAGGACGCGAAGGAAAACCGAGGAGAGGGGAGGGGCGGAGGTCGGAGTCGAGGGTTCGGCCGGGGCTGGCTGGCGTGCCCGGTTTCTCATCGAAGAGGTTGATCGCTGAGGTATTCCGTGCGTCACCCACTTGCACTGTGTATTGCTACGTGTGTCCTCATCGCTCCGGTTGCGGCTGACGTCGCGCCCAAGCCCAACGTCGTCTACATCATGGCGGACGAGCTCGGGTACTACGAGCTCTCGCATATGGGCCACCCCCATATCCGCACGCCGCGGCTCGATCGGTTCGCGGCCGAAGGCCTTCGGTTTACGCACGCTCTCGCGGGCTCGTCTCTCTGCGCGCCGACGCGCGCCGTGCTCATGACCGGGAAGCACTCCGGTCACACGTCCGTCCGCACCAACGGCGGCGGCACACCGCTTCGCGAAAGCGAAGAAACCGTGGCTTCCGTTCTTCGTCGCGCGGGGTACGCAACGGGTGGTTTCGGCAAATGGGGCTGCGGCGGGCGGGGATCGACCGGGGTTCCCGAGAAGCACGGCTTCGACGTGTTCATCGGTTACTACGATCAGGTGCACGCACACTCGTTTTATCCGGCGTACATCGTCAAGAACAGCGCGGAGCTCAGGCTCCCGGGGAACCGCGGGGGGCGGAGCGGGAAGACTTACTCTCACTACGTCATCGTCGACGAAGCGAAGAAGTTCATCCGCGCGAACAAGGATCGTCCTTTCTTCTGCTACATGCCGGTGACGCCGCCCCACGGAATGTTCGACATCCCGGACGACGATCCCGCGTGGGCTCTCTACAAAGACAAGGCGTGGCCCGAAGAAGCGAAGCGTTACGCCGCGATGGTGACGATGCTCGACCGGCACGTCGGCGAAGTCCTCGATCTTCTTTCGGATCTCGAGCTCGAGCAGAAAACCATCGTCTTCTTTTGCGGCGACAACGGCGGGAACGACTACTTTCGCTCACCGGACCGTCTGCGCGGATTCCACGCGCCGAACGTCCATCCGAAAACGGGCGTCCAGTTCCGCGGGAAGAAGGGGAATCTCTACGAAGGCGGCCTGCGCATCCCGATGCTGGTCCGCTGGCCAGGGAGGATCGAGCCGGGGCGCGTGAGTGACTTCGTGTGGTACTTCCCCGACGTCCTCCCGACGCTCGCGGAGCTCGCGGGCGCAAAGGCGCCGAAAGACAGCGATGGGATCTCCATCGTCCCCGAGCTCCTCGGCGCGAAAGTCGCGGGACGGAAGCAGAAGGGACACGAGTACTTCTACTGGGAGCTCGGACAGCAGGTCGCCGTGCGGAAAGGCAAGTGGAAAGCGATTCGACCGGGACGGAATCGCGGATGGGAGCTCTACGACTTGTCGCGCGATGTGTCAGAGGCGACGAACGTCGCGGCGGCGAATGCCGCAGTGCTCGAGGAGCTGAAGAAGCACGCGAAAGAGGCTCACGAACCGGCGGTGGAGGGGGTGTTCGCCGATCGGGCGAAGCACGAGAAAGATCGACAGGCCAAGTGGGGGGAGACTCGGCCGCCGGGGAGGGCTCGGGGTCGACCGCGGAGGGAGAAGAAGGAACAAAAAGAGAAAGAGAAAGAGAAAGAGAAAGAGAAAGAGTGATTTACCACGAAGGGCACGAAGGACCCGAAGGAAGAGAGAGAAGAGGGAGAGAGTTGCGGGTGAGGGTGGAAATCGGAATCGGGTGTATGGCGTAGTTGATGGTGGGTTCAGAGGTCGTGTGAATGGTCAGGTTGTTTCTTGCTCACTCGTCGGTGGATAAGGAGTTCGTTCGTCGACTCGCCGGTGATCTCAAGCTGCTCGGGCACGACGCCTGGGTGGATGAGGACGAGATTCTCGTCGGGGATTCGATTCCGGCCAAGATCGCGGAGGCCATCGCGAGATCGGACTATCTCGTCCCCGTGTTCTCGAAGGACGCTCTGAAGTCGGGGTGGTTTCAGAACGAGTGGGAATCGAAGTACTGGGAGCAGGTGAATGAGCAACAGGTTCGCGTGCTGCCGGTCCGCGTGGATCGCTGCGAGTTGCCGCAGCTCCTTCGGGCGAAGAAGTACGCGGACTTCGAGCGGAGCTACGGCGTCGGGATCGTTGAGCTGACGCGCGCGATCGATCGGATGGTCGAGCCGACGCCGCTCACCCGAGGCTCCGAGTTTCTCGACGCGCTCGTCGATACTTCGATCGAGTCCCTGTGCCGAGCGGTCAGTCTTCCCGGTTCGCCGTCACAGCCGAAGATTCGGGTCTTCGTGTTTCGGATCGAGGGTGAGGAGCTCGTCTGCCGCTACCACTGGGCCGCGGATCCGGTCTCAGAGAAGGTCGGACACACTCGATTCGCCATCAACGATGACACCGCAAAAGAAGTCGCGGTCGTACGCGCGGTCCTCGACCGGCGCACGTGTCGAACTCAGGTGAGACCGCTTTCCGATTCGGGAAGCATGGCGAGCACTGGTTCACCCGAGATCAGTGGTTCACCGTCGTTCGCGGGCGACGTCGACGAAACGCTCTCCTACGTGCTCGCGTCTCCCATCTTCGGTGGGGATGGAGCGGTATGGGGAACGGTCGACTTCGACACGGCGACGGACACAGGAACGGCGCTGCTCTCGACGGAAGCCGCGGCTTCGGCGATCCTCCAGATCGCGAGGCACTTGGCGATAGTGCTTCCAGGCGGCGGCGAGTGAGGATGGAAGCCGATCGAGGACGTCGCCGCCGTCCGTGTTAGAGTGAGTCCTCTCGAATGGCTCGCTCGAATCACGAATTCTCGATGAAAAACTTCCGACGAAACCCAACGCGCGCTCCGTCCCGGAGCGTATCGTTCGCGGTCATCGTGGCGTTCGGCATCGCGGCGACACTCGCGGTTCATTCGCAGGCCCATACGGCCGACGACGACCCCGAACCCGCGAACCCTCCTCCCCCCACTCCCCTCTCCCCCGAAGAAACCGTGCGCGGCATGCGCCTTCCCCCGGGCTTCCGCGCGAACGTGTTTGCCGGCGAGCCCGATCTCGCGCAGCCGATTTCGTTCACATTCGATGAGCGCGGGCGGCTTTGGGCCGCGGAGTGTTACTCCTACCCGAAGTGGAAGGCGACGGGGAACGATCGTGTTCTCATCTTCGAGGACGTCGACGGCGACGGACGATTCGATCGGCGAAAGGTGTTTTGGGACGAAGGAAACTATCTGACGAGCGTCGAAGTGGGATTCGGAGGCGTTTGGGTGGCGTCGGCCCCGCACGTTCTCTTCATTCCGGATCGCGACCGCGACGATGTTCCCGACGGCCCGCCCGAAGTGCACCTCGACGGTTGGTCGCACAAAGGGATCCACAACGTCGTCAACGGACTAACGTGGGGACCGGACGGCTGGCTGTACGGCGGAAACGGCATCCTCGCGCCGTCGAAGGTCGGCGTTCCGGGTACGCCCGAGTCCGAACGTCCTCCGCTCAACTGCGGCGTTTGGCGCTACCACCCGATCGAACGGCGGTACGAGATCGTCGCGTGGGGAACGACGAATCCTTGGGGCTTCGACTTCGATCTCTACGGGCAGCTCTTCATCACCAACTGCGTCATCCCGCACGTCTTCCACGTCGTTCCGGGCGCGCACTTCGAGCGCATGTTCGGGCGCGACTTCGACCCGCACCTCTACGGCCTCATGGAGAGCTGCGCCGACCACATCCACTGGGCGGGTGGAGCGTGGCAGAGCTCGCGCGGCGGAAAGGGCAAGCACGATGCTCCGGGCGGCGGTCACGCGCACTCGGGCGCGATGGTCTACCTCGGCGACAACTGGCCGGACGAGTATCGCGGCTCGCTCTTCACCGCGAACCTCCACGGGAATCGCGTCAACCACGATCGCCTCACGCGGCGCGGATCAGGATACGTCGCGACGCACGAGCGCGATTTTCTCACGACGGGGAATCCGTGGTTCTGGGGCGTCGGCATGCGGTCGGCGCCCGACGGTAGCGTGTACCTGAGCGATTGGGTCGACGACGGCGAGTGCCACGGGCACGAAGCCCATCGCGCGACGGGCCGGATCTACCGAATCGCGTACGGTGAAACGAGCGCGGCTCACTTCGACCTCGCAAAGGCGAGCGACGACGAACTTCTTGCGCTCCAAGACCAAAAGAACGTGTGGTGGGGACGCACGGCTCGGCGGGTCCTCGCCGAGCGCGCCGAATCGAAGTCGCTCGAGGCAGCGACGCGGCCGAAGCTCGAGGGGCGGCTGCGCGACGAGAGCGCACGGGTCGAGCATCGTCTGCGCGCGCTCTGGGCGCTTCACACGACCGGCGGCGTCTCGGAAGGACTTCTTCGTTCGATCCTCGACTCGAAGGAAGAGTGGCTCCGTGCGTGGGCCGTTCGGCTGAGCGGCGAGCGGAACACGATCCCCGCGCCCAGCTATCGACGATTCGAAGAGCTCGCGCGGACGGACCCCTCACCGCTTGTTCGTCTCCACCTCGCGTCTCTTCTCCAGCGCGTTCCGCTCGACGAGCGCTGGAAGATCGCGATCGCCCTCGCGGGCCACGCAGAAGACGCGGACGATGCAAATCTGCCGCTCATGATCTGGTACGCAGCCGAGCCTCTCGTGGCTGAAGATCCGACGCGCGCCGCGGGCGCTTTCATCGACGCGAAGATACCACTCGTTCTCCGTCACGTCGCGCGGCGCGTGACTCATCTCGCGGTCGAGGGAAATCGAGGCGCGCTCGAGGAGCTCACGAATCAGCTCACTCGCCCGCGAGCGGACGAAGCGGTGCGTGCGATCCTCACCGGCATCGGCGATGCACTCGATGGACGGCGACGGTTTCCGATGCCCTCGTCGTGGCCCGCCGCACGACGGCGACTGGCCACAACCGGAGACGCCGAGATCGAAGTTCGCACGGCGTCGCTAGCGCTCGTCTTCGGAGATCGGGACGCGCTCGACGCGCTTCGATCGCTCGTTCGGTCGCGGAGTGAAAGTCCCGCGCGACGCGCGACGGCTCTCATCGCCCTCGCTCGCCAGCGAGACGAAGAGACGCTGTCCCTCGCGCTCGGTCTTCTTTCCGCCGAGGAGGCTGGGAGTGCGCTTCGAGAAGCCGCGATTCGCGGGGTCGCTCAGTACCGAGACGAACGAGTCCCGGAGACGCTGCTCGGACGATTCTCGTCGTTCTCTCCCACCGAACGCCGCGAGGCCATCGCTGCGCTCACGAGTCGAGAAGATTGGGCCGAGCGACTCGTCGCAGAGCTCGAGCGCGGTGCCGTCGAGCGAGAAGCGATCTCTGCACACTCCGCACGGCGCGTCGCGCATCTCGGCTCGAAGGGACTCACGCGTCGCCTCGAATCGATCTGGGGCAAGCTGAACGCGATCGGAGCCAAGAAGAAGGAGCGGATCGCCGAGCTCAAGTCGGAGCTGACCGGCGAAGTCATCGAACGCGCGGATCTCGCTCGGGGTCGCGCTCTCTTCGACGAGGCGTGTGGGAACTGTCATCGCATGTTCGATCACGGCGGCACCCTCGGCCCGGATCTCACCGGATCGAATCGCCACCAGCTCGATTACATTCTCGAAAACGTCGTCGATCCGAACGCGATCGTCGGGCGCGACTACGAGGAGTACGTCATCGTCACGAACGACGGACGCGTCCTTTCTGGTGTCATCGCGGAAGAAACGTCCGGGCGCATCACGCTCCGAACTCCGACGGAAACGTTTCCGATCGCGAAGGAGGACATCGCCGAACGTTCGACCGAGCGACGCTCAATCATGCCGGAGGGCCTCTTCGCTGCGCTGTCCCTCGACGAGATCCGCGATCTCATCGCGTATCTAGCTTCTCCCAAAGACGTCGAGCCCGCCGCTCGCTGATCGAGCCCACCGACTCTCGTCGGCGGGCGCGGCTGGCCACTCGTTCCGCGCGCGAGTACGATGAGCCGTGCCCGCGAACAACGAGGTCCATCTTTCTATGCGCGATCACGATCCCATCGAGCGACGGAGCTTTATCCGCACCGTCGGAGCGACCGTAGCGGCCGCAACGCTTCCGCCGGTACTCCGGGCGGACTTCCGAGCCAGCGAGGACGAAAGCGCCGCGAAAAAGCCGTTCCGCCTCCGCTACATCCTATCGTCTGCGATGTACGGAAAGATGCCGCTCACGACGATCCTTCCCGAAGTCGCAAAGACCGGCGCGCGCCACATCGACATCTGGTGCCTCGTTCACGGGAACCAGCGCGAACAGATCGAGGAAATGGGCCACGATGCCTTCCGTGCCTTGCTCGAGAAGCACGAAGTCGAGCTCGGCGTGCTCACGCGCTATCCGCTCGGGCCGTTCCGCCTTCAAGACGAGATGAAGGTACTCCGCAGCTTCGGCGGCAAGATCATCGTCACGGGCTCGTCCGGACCGCGTGGACCCAAGGGGAAAGAGGCGAAAGCCGCTGTGTCCAGCTTCCTCGAGAAGCTGAAGCCGCACGTCGCGCGCGCCGAGGAGTTGGGGGTGATCATCGCAATCGAGAATCACAGCGGCCAACTCCTTTACCATCCGGATTCGCTTCGCTACTTCGTCGAACTCAATCGTTCGAAGCATCTCGGCATCGCCTTCGCGCCGCATCACCTCCACCGCTTCGCGGACGAGATTCCGAAGCTCGTTCGCGACGTGGGCGCGCAGTCGCCCTTTTTCTACGCGCAAGAACACCACGAGGGCATGCGGAAAAAAGTGCCGAAGGAAGAGGAGATGAAGCAGCTCCCGGGATACGGCGGCGGGCTCGACTACCGACCGATCGTGCGCGCGATGCGGGAGATCGACTACCAAGGCTTCGTCGAAATCTTCATGCATCCGGTTCCACGCGGAATCCCGATCCTTCCGACGGCGACGAAGATCACCGCGGCGATCAACAGATCGCGGGAGTATCTCGAGCGCTGTCTCAAGGAGACCGCGTGAGCGGCGAGAACGGTCGCTGCGTGAAGGCGCGTTCGTTCGGCTCTGAGCGATCATTGCTCCTCGTCGCGTTCTTCGCGGGTCTCACCACTTCGGCTCGCGCGAACGAGCCCCATCCCTTCGTCGCGAGTTTCGAACGATTCTTCGCGGGAGAAGTGGGCTCGACGGCGGGCGCGCCGCGGCAGACCTCCGCCGGACGGCTCCTCCTCACGGAACTGAGCTGCACGGCGTGCCACCTTCCGCCGGAGACTCTGCGCGAAGAGCTTCGTCCGAAGCGCGGACCGCGCCTCGACGGAATCGGCCGGCGCGCGAGCACGGAGTGGCTCCGCCGGTTTCTCATCGATCCACGGTCCGCTCAGCCCGGAACGACGATGCCGAAGCCGCTCGCGAGACTCTCACCCGAGCGGCGCCGAGACAAGATCGAGTCCCTCGTGCAGTTTCTTCTCACGCAGACCGAGATCTTCGGGCCACCGTTTCCGGAGTCGAAGGAGAGCGGTCTCGGTTCGAGCAGTGCGCAGCGCGGCTTTCGCCTCTATCACGACGTGGGATGCGTAGCGTGCCACACAATCGACGAGAGCGCGAAGCCGCGGGAAACCACCGACGAGCTCGAGGTCGAGATCGCGACGGAGCGCGATCGCGCGCCCGTGGCGAGTGTGCCGCTCGGCGATCTCGGTGCGAAGCACACGATGGCGTCGCTCGCGAGGTTCCTTCTCGAACCGCTCCGCATGCGGCCGCATGGACGAATGCCGAACCTGAAGCTCACACCGCTCGAAGCGGCGGATGTCGCTCACTATCTTCTCGGCGGACGGACTACACGCGGGGCGAGCGAACCAGCGCTCGATGCATCGCGCGTCGAAGAAGGCCGCCAGCTCTTCGGTGCGCTCGGTTGCGCGCAGTGCCACGATCTCACCGGGGTCACCGCGAACCTGAATTCGCCGGGGCTGACGTCCCTCTCGACGAAGAGCGGGCTCGGCTGCCTGACGGAACGAGGTGGCTTCGGGTTTCAGTACGGACTCTCGGCTCGCCAACACGAAGCGCTCGCGCGAACGATCGAAGGTGAGCTCGCACCTCTCGAGCCCTCCGAGCGCCTCCATCAAACGATGCTCTCCCTCAACTGCTTCGCGTGTCATGCCCGCAACGGTCCCCGCGGTACGGAAGTCGGCGGCGTCGGCCCAAAACGCTGGGCGTATTTCCGCACGGCGGGCGACATCGATCTCGGCGATGAAGGTCGCATACCGCCTTCACTGACGGGTGCCGGAAAGAAGCTCCGCGTGGAGTGGCTCGAACGAGTCTTTGCCGGAACCGGCGACGTTCGCCCGCACGTACTCGCACGCATGCCGCGCTTCGGCGTGGACAACGTACGCGGCCTCGCCCGGAGGTTTGTCGAAGTCGACGGTGGTGAGCTCTCGACCGCGGTCGAGCTTCTCGAGCCCGAGGGGGACGCCGAAGCCGGGCGGACTCTTCTCAGCGCGGGCTGCGTTCAGTGTCACGGCGTGCGCGGAACGCGCCTCCCGGGTGTACTCGGTATCGATCTCACCGGGATTCACGAGCGACTTCAGCGGCGCTGGTTCGACGAGTTCGTCGTCGACCCGGCGGCGAAGCAGCCCGGAACCCGTATGCCGACTTTCTTCCCGGACGGGAAGAGCACCCTGCCCGGAATCCTCGGTGGAGATCTCGCGAAGCAGACGAGTGCGCTATGGGCGTACCTCGCGCGAAGCGACACTCTTCCCCTTCCGGATGTTCTCCGCAATGCGCGGACAATGAGCTTCGAGATCGCCCCGAACGACGCACCGGTGGTTCTTCGCACGTTCATGAGCGACGCGGGGACGCACGCGATCGCGGTTGGATTCCCCGCTCGCGTGCACTTCGCGTTCGATGCGTTTGAGGTTCGTCCGGCTGTCGCGTGGCGCGGACGGTTCCTCGACGCACACGGAACGCGCTACGATCGCTTCGCGCCGCCGGCTGAACCGCTCGGAAAGGACGTCGTCCGCTTCGCGCCGGGTCCGCCGTTCGCGCGACTCGAGAACGCGACGGCGAGCTGGCCCGACCAGCACGACATCGCGTTCCGCGGTTACCGCCTCGACGAAGAGCGCGTTCCGACCTTCGTCTACGAACTGGCAGGACTGCGCATCGAAGATCGCATCGCGCCGATCCCGAATGAGGATCAGCGGGGCAGCGAACAGGGGCTTCGTCGTCGACTGAGCACCGCGGGAGATCCGCGCGGAGCGTGGTTCCGTCCGGGCGTCGAGGCGACGGGAGGAACGGAAGACAGATTTGTCCTCCGCTCGGGCGTGACGATCCGAGTCGGACGGCCCGCTGTCGCACACCTCGTTCGAGGCGAGCTTAGGATCTCGATCGGACGAGACGCGCGATCGACGATCGAGCTCGAGTATCGATGGTGAGCGCACGCACACGATGCTTGCTCGCCAGCACGATCGTGGCGAGCCTCCTGGCGCCTGCGCGCGCGAGAGAGCACGAGTACTACCGACTCGAGACGATCGCCGTCAGCGCATCCCCGACGCACTCGCGTGATAAAAAGTGGAAGCCCGCGGCGGGGAAAAACCCGGTGCTCGAAGTGAGCGGCATCGCTCCCCTCGACGACGGACGCATCGCGGTTTCCGTTCGCGCGGGGGAGGTGTGGTTCATCGATGGAATCACTCGCGATGCCGACGGCGACGACCGAGAATCGATCGCCACGAGCTCACCGCCCACGCCGACCTATCACCTCTTCGCGAGCGGTCTCCACGAGCCGATGGGCCTTGTCCGGCGCGGATCGGACTACTTCGTCGTTCAGCGCACCGAGCTCACGCGCCTCCGCGATCTCGACGGCGATGACGTCGCCGACGAGTACTCGACGATCGGAAAGGGTTGGGGCTGCACGGGCAACTATCACGAGTACGCGTACGGTCCCGAGATCGACCGCGACGGCAACTTCTGGATCACTCTCAACAGCACGCTCGGGAAGGGACAGATCCGCGATCAGCGCCGCTGGCGCGGCTGGGCGGTCCGAATCGATCCCACCGGAGCGCTCCGTCCCGTAGCGACCGGTTTTCGCTCTCCCTGCGGCATCGGCCAGAACGCTGAAGGAGACCTCTTCGCGACCGATCAACAGGGAAACTGGATCGCGACCTGCTCGCTTCTCCACATCCGTCCGGGCGTGTTCTTCGGTCATCCGGACGGTCTCCGATCCACACGCGAGCGCCAGTCGACGGTCGCGCCGATCCGGAAGCTTCCGTCCGGACTCAGTTGGCCGAAAGCGCTGCGCGCGGTCCCTCAGCTGCGACCGCCCGCGGTCTGGTTTCCCTACAAGAAAGCCGGGCAGAGCGCGACCGACGTCGTTTCCGACTCGACGGGCGGACGCTTCGGCCCGTTCGCCGGCCAACTCTTCGTCGGCGAGTTTCGGCTCGCCGCCATATATCGCGTCTCTCTCGAGAAGGTGAACGGCGACTACCAGGGCGCCGTGTTTCCGTTCCGTCACGGCTTCGCGTCGGCGGTCGTTCGCCTCGGATTCACAAAGAGCGGGAGTCTCTACGCCGGGTTGACGAACCGCGGCTGGAGCTCGATCGGCGGCGCGTCCTACGGACTTCAGCGCCTCGTCTGGACCGGCGAGACGCCGTTCGAGATTCGAACGATGAGCGCGCGTCCGGACGGGTTCGAGCTCGAGTTCACGGTTCCGGTCGAACCGGAATCGGCGAGCTCTCCCGCGTCGTACACGTTCGAGAGTTACACCTATCTCCTTCACGAGAAGTACGGAAGCGATGAGATCGATCGGCGCCGCCTCGCGATCCGTTCGGCCGTGGTATCGAACGATGCCCGACGCGTGCGTCTCGAGTTGGACGGACTCCGCGACGGATACGTGCACGAGCTCCGCGCCTCGGGAGTGCGCGCAGCCGACGGCCGCTCGCTCCTCCATGACGATGCGTACTACACCCTCAACGCGCGGCCGACGGAGTGACCGGAGCGCGGAAGCTTCGGAATAAAGTCGCGGCGCGATAGCCGAGCCATCGCGCCGCGTCCTCGCAGACGAGGATCAGTGAGAGAGGGTCGCCGCACTCGCCCTCTCGAGCTACCGCGGCTCGCAGGACAAGCCGTCGCTCGTCGGGTCGACGCCCGGCACTCCGGTAGGCTCCGGAAGCGGCAGCCCTCCGCCGAAGAGAGCGCCGAGGATCGCCGAGGCGTCCGCGATGTTCATCGCGCCGTCGTCGTTAGCGTCCGCGGCGTCCCGACAGCTCGTGGGTTCACCGTCGACAAAGAGCTCGTTGAGAATGAAGACCGCGTCCGCCAGATTGACGGAGTCGTCCTGGTTCGCGTCGCCACGGAGGAACTTCGGGGTGCTGCTCGCCCGCAGCTTTGCGACCAGCGCTCGCTGGCCCGCGTCATCGCTTTCCTCACAGTCCGCGATGCACGCGGCGAATTCGTCCTCGAGCCTTCGAAAGCACTCTTCGTCGACGTCGCCGGCAGCGGTGATCTCACAATCCGCGAGCGCCTCGAGCGCTTCCGAGCATCCCGCGAGGCAGTCGCTCGACGCGGGCAGCCCGGGAAACTCCGGGATCTCCACTCCACAAGCTTCGAGACACTCGAGATAGGCGCCATCGATCGCAGCGAAGCACGCGTCGTCCGCCGCCCCGGTTTCGGGGTCGAAGCACTCTTCGAACGCGAGGGCGAACGATTCGTCGCACTCCCCTACGCAAGGAGACGGGGGCACGTCGGGGATCTCGACGACCACATCGCAACCTTCGAGACAGCGAACGAAATCCTCTTCCGCCAACCGGAAGCACTCGCCATCGGGATCGTCCGGTTGACCATCCCCGTCGGCGTCGGCCTCCATGCACGACTCGATCGTCCGCGAGAAGCGTAGATCGCACTCGGTTACACACGAATCCGGCGTCGGCAGAGGAGGAACCGCGACGCCGCAGTCGCCCAGACAGCCCGCGTAGGTCGAGAACGCTGCGTCGATGCACTCGCCCGTTTCACACGCGGCAAGAGAGACGCTGAGGACGAGATCGCACTCCGACGCACACCGAACTTCGGGAGGGATCTCGACCCCGCACTCCTCGAGACAATCCTCGAGCTGCGAGTGTGCGGCTTCTGCACACGCGGGATCCACCACGCCGGCCGCACTGATGCACGGCTGTAGCCGTTCGAAATAGGCGCGATCACATTCGGACACGCAGCGGATCTCTTCGGGGATGCACGCCTCAGCGCACTCGGCGAAGGCCATCTCCGCGCTCACGAAGCACTCTTCGTCCGGTTGTCCGTCGTCACCGTGGCATTCTTCGAACGCGAGAATGAACGCTTCCTCGCACGCGAGCATGCAGCGAACTTCGGGAGGAGGCTCCATCGGTTCACACACCGATACACACTCGAGGAAGGCTTCGTCCGCGCTCGCGAGACACTCTTCGTCGACCTGGCCTGCCTCGTCGACACACGCCTCGAACTGCACTCGATACGCTTCTTCGCACGCGACGAAGCAGTCGTCGGCTGGGATCACGACCGGTCCACCGGGGATTACGCCACCGGGGATTACGCCCAGTCCACCGGGAAAAGCCTGAGCCGTCGCGACCGCGGGCCAACAGAGGAGGAGTGCGGTGAGGATCCGTCGTGCTGTCATATTCGTTCTCTCCGGTACGAGGAGCAGGTCTCAACAAGTCTGGTCATTCGCCGTCGGCGCGCGGCTCGCAGCGCCGACCGATCTGCCGAGCACCGGCGCCGAAATGTGCTCGGCGATTCTAAGAAGAAGAGCCCGCCGGCAGACGGAGCGTCTCAACCTAGTTCGGCGTCGATCAGGAAAAGTCTCGAGCGTGTTCACGATCAGTCCTACGCATCATTCCTCGCGACGCATCGCGGTAACGACGACTTCCTGTCGCCAAATCCCATCTACAAGCGTGCAGTGCGCACGTTCGAGCGCCGGCAGATCGAGGACGAGGCGCGCAGTGCCGAGCGGTTCGCCCTCCGCTCCGAGAAAGAGCACGTGGTCGCCGGGTGGCAGCGCGCGAACGTCGATTTCGCCGTCCGCATCGGTCACTCCGACCGGAAGCGCGGCTTGCGCGGCCTGCGCGCTGAACGGCCAGCCGACGAACACGCCGCATCGCGTCCTCGGACTCCCGTCTGGCCCGGAGACGCGGAGGCGATGCGACTCGCGGGGGATCGCGTCGAGGGTGACGGCGATCGAGCGCTCGCGAACTCCCGCCGGGAGATCGAGTTCCGTCCAGCGATACCCGTCCGGTCGGATCACGATCGTTCCCGATTCGAACTCGCGTGCAGCCACGCGCTGGTCGGCGAAGAAGCGCCGGCCACTCGTGTTTCGCCCGAGCATCCCCGAATGGACGGCCCCGGCCGAGGATATGAGATCGACGCCGGTCAGAGCGCGCACACTTCGCCCGCCCTCATCGACGAGGTCGAGGTCGAGATCGATCCCGGCCGCGCGATCGGCGGCGACGATCGTCAAGCCCTCACCTGCTCCACGCTCGATATCGATCGTGAGGACGCCGCCGAGGGTCGAATCCACTACGAACGCGGCGCGGCCAACCGACTCGAGCTCGCCGAGAGCGATCACCTCATCCGGCGCAAACGCGGTCAGAAACACCTCTGCGCGCGCGAAGACCGTCGAGTCCGCTCCGTCCGCGTGCGGCGCCTCGCGAGAGATGATCGACGGGACACCGCGAAAGCGAAACGCCCCATCGGCACCGGTTTTCGTTCGTCCGGAGACGGATTCGATTCCATCTGCCCACACGGAGCCGAGGTGAAGCGTCATGCCGGCAAGGGGAGCACCGGATGGCGACACGGCGAGACCCGTCAGCTCGGCACCGCGCTCGAGCGCGATTTCAAACGTGCGGTCCTCGGTCGGATCGACGCGCTCGAGGTGGTTTACGAACGCAGGGTGATAGACGAAGAAGTAGAGCTCGTCTCCGCGCGGATCGACCGGGCCGAGCTCGAACTCTCCCGCCTCATCGAGCGTCGCGCGAGAGAGAGGCTTCAGCCGCCGCTCCCCGCGACCCTGCTTCGGGATTCCCGCGGTATTCAACGACGAGATCGGTCCATCCGCATCCTGCGCGGGGCCATCGGGACACATCAGGAACACGACGGCACGGCGTGCCGCCGCCCCATTCGGCGTGGTCACTCGTCCGCGAACGCTAAGGCCATCCGGAAGCACGAACCGCCACACCCCACTCTCCGGCGGGCGGCCGCTCCTCACGACCGCCGGAAAGAGTTCGTGCTGGAACCGAATGCGAGCGTCTTCGTCGAGAGCCATTCCTCCGAGTGAGCATCGACCGGTTCGATCGGTCGTCGCCGTCCAGTCGACTCGACGCGACTCGCTCGTGGTGACCTTGATTCGACAATCGGGAATCGGATCCCCGCGTTCGTCGAGAACGATCAGCTCGACGGCGCGGCCGGTCCGAAGCGCGATCGTCGTCGCGGGCGGTCGTGCGGGAACGCGAACGGCAGCGTAGCCCTCGGTGTCGATATCGATCCACGTCGTTTCGAGGCGATCGGGGTAGACGAACTCTCCCCGGGAGTCGGTCGTGTAGAGCGAGCGTTCGATCGCGACGCGAGCGGGGAATCGCTCGTCCAGAAACACATCGAGACCTGCGACCGGCGAGCCATCGGGACCGACCACTCGCACCCGCGCGTCGTTCGTACGCGCGAGAGCGATCTCGAGACGACCGCGCGGAGAGCTCGCGGCGGAAGCGGAATCGTCGGGGCGCAGATCTCGGAGGCGCGCGGCTTCGCGGTACTCGCGAAATCCTGGCGCCAGCACGAGGATCCCTTCGCGGCGGAGGATCTCGGCGGGAACTTCGAGCTCACCGCGCGCATCGGTCGTTCCGAGCTCCGATGCGAGGGGCTGCCGACGAGTTTTCGAGAACACGCGGGCACCCTCGACCCGAGCTCCCGATTCAGAATCGACCACGCGAATCTTCGGAGCCGCCGGGGCATCGACGAACGCCGTGTCCCCGCGGTCTCCGCGATTCACAACCTCCGCTTGTATCGACGGACGAGCTGTTTCGAACGCGACGGGAGGCCTGGGAGATCCTTCGCGCTTCGCGCCGGCTCCTGACGACGCGCGCGGCGACGCCGACGAATGATGCGCGACCGCGATGGCGACCGCGACGGTCGCTAGGCCGAGGAGAACGAACGAACCGATCGTTGCGGTCGGCGTTCTGGGCCCGGAACTCGACGAGGGCGCGCTCCGGGAGGATGCCGGATCCCCGTGCGCGACGGAGGGAGTGAGCGGCGGCAGAAGGCACTCGCCCGGGAGGACGAGTGGGAGAAGCCGAGCCATCCACTTCTCTCGGCCGTGGCGCCGCGAAAGCGAGGCCCGCAGCCGCTCGAGGCCGCGCGCGAGCTGCGTCCGCACCGTCGAGTCGGGAATCCCGAGCTCGCGTGCGATCTCGGCGAGCGGTCGTTCGTCGAAGTAATGAAAGTAGACAACGGTTCGGTACGGCTCGTCGAGTTCGCGCACTGCGTCCGCAAGCAGGCTCTGCGTCTCGAGGCGCTCGGCGACGCTGTCACCGGCGCGTACGGAGTCCGGTTTTCCGGCCGCCCGCTCGCGCCTCGTTCGACGACGCTCCGATCGGTTGGCGCGAAATGCCAAGGATCGAACGACCGTCCGCAACCACGCCTGAAGCGCGGCCGGCTTCGACGGCGGTCGCCGGAGTGCGGTGATCCACACTTCCTGAACGACATCGTCCGCGAGACTCTCGTCGTAGAGTAGCCGACGAGCGAGTCGGCGCACCCAAGTTCCGTTCTCTAGGAGAGTGCGAATCTCTTGCTGGTCGCCTCGGTTCATATCCCGTGCTCGTCAGCAGGACTCTCCGTCGCAGTAAGGAAGATCGTCCGCACGTTCGTCGGCGCCGCATTCGCCAACGACCACGAAGGCGCCGGCTCCCTCGAAGAGACGAGAGAGGACGAGCACCGGATCGTTGATCGCAACTCCGCCGTCGTCGTCGGCGTCGGCCGCATCGAGACAGCGCACCGAGTCTCCTTGTCCCGCGAAGAGATACGTTAGAACGCGGATCGCATCGGCGATGCTGACTCGCCCGTCGTCGTTGGCATCGCCGCGGACGAAGCGCGGCTCGATGGGAGCGGTGATCTCGACGTCGATGCAGGTCGGCTCCGCGAAGCTGAAGAGTCCGTCCGACTGCTCGGCATCGTCTTCGCCGTCGTCGTCATCGTCGCCGGTCTCGCCCTCCTCTTCGGGCGGCTCGTAGTCTTCGGTTTCCTCCATGAGAACACACGTCCGTACCGGGTCGGGCGCGATCGCCCGACAGTGAACGATGAGCCACTCCGTGCCGTAGCGCGCGCTCTCGAACGGATCGTCGAGGACCATCACCGAAGTCAGCCGTCGTCCTCCCGGATAGATGATGATGTCGCACGCCGGAGGATCGCCGTTTTCCTCGACGTACGCCCGGAGCGCTGCGCCCGGGGACCACGACAGGAACTCCGCGTGCCCCGGTGCCGTCGCGGCGCGGAATCCGACGAAGACGATCGGTCCGTAGGTCGTCGCGTTGACGACGAGATCGAATCGCTCACCGCTCGCCACGGTCACCGGAGGAACGTCGAGGGTCACTCCGCCACCCCGGAACGGGGCCGTATCCGCTCCGTTGACTCCCGTCGTCGCCGAAAGCGCGACGAGGATCGCGAGCGCGATCGGCACCGCCGACGAAGCCGCTGTCGCTCGCGCTCGGACCGTCTTTCTTCCTCCCACCGTAAAGCTCGTTCTCTGCATATATCGATTCCTGTTCGATCTCGATCCATTGCCGTGGAGCGTCGCCCGGAGAAAGCGCCTCCGAGAAAAGAGCCCGCCGATCTCGCCGCCGTCTCAGCATTTTCTCGTTCTCTTCGGGAGCCTCTCTCGTGGTCGATTGTGCGGCGTGAGTGCCGCTCTCGCGACACTGGACCGGCGTACTTTCACCGAATCACCGGTCGACCGGCGAACTCCGGCGCCGGCGAGCCGCTCGGCGGGTGTAGCCGCGAGTTCGCGACGCGACTACACTCGAGCCGATCGTCGCGCGCGGTCCACCACCTCGCCGCGAGTTCGACTTCCGCCGAACCGGTATGGAGCCGGTGCATGCCCTCAACTCGTAGCGCGGCGCGAGCAGCTCTCGTCGTCCTCGCAGTCTCGGCCCCGGCCGGCCGCCTCCAGGCGATCGCACCGTCTTATTCGCTCGCGCTCTCAGGCCCCGAGCGGGTCGTCGGCGAGCCGGGAGAGGTCATCGAGATTCCGTTTCTCCTCGGCCTCGAAACGGAGGCCCCCGACGGACTTCGCCTCCGCGAAGTTGCGATCGCGCTCCGGACGGACGCGGGAGAGATCGCCGCGATCGATCTCTCGGGGACCACCACGGAGGAGCTTCTCGCTCCCGGGCACGAGCTCGTCGCCCACGTCGGCTCGATCGATTCGACGACCGGCGACGGAACGGCCCTTCTCCGCGTTCGCCTCTCCGGAGATGACCGAGGCGTGGTCTTTCCGCGCTCCGCTCTCGTCGCGCGCGTCGTCGTCGCCGTGCGGATTCCCCAGCGCGGCCAAGAAACGATCGCGGCGGTCACGATCGCAAGTTCGTACGAGAATGACGGCGGAATGGCAACGCCCACGCGCGGCATCGACGAGAGCGGACAAGTGGCGCTGCTGTCCCTTCCACCCCCCGCCGAGCTCGAACGCTTTCCGTGCGGTCACCGCATCGGATTTCAGGGGCCGGTCGCCGGCGGCGACGGTACACGCGAGACGTACGAGCTCACTCTGAGCGGGGAGAGAGAAGAGGTCCTCGGTTACAGCATCGCGGTGAGTCTCGTCGGCGGGGGTACGATTCACGGCATCGGGATCGAGGGCACCGACGTCGAGCCCCTCATGGACGAGGGGTTCGTGACAGCGGAAGTCGGCGCGCGATCACCGCATCACGAACGAAGCGGTGCCGTTCTCGTCGTCGTTCCGTCGTTAGGGGGCGCCGTCGTGCTCCCCGCCGTCGCGACGATCGGAGTCGTGACCGTGGATCCCGAGCCGGAAGATCTCCGCTACGAGCCCTCGCTCACGCTCCCGAACAGCGCGCGCAGTGTCGACACCGTTCTCACGGTCGGATCCGGCAATCACTATCCCTGCACGGCGACACTCCGCGCGCCGGAGCCGCCGCCCCCCGAGCGTTTCCGCCGAGGCGATGCGAACGGCGACACCGCGGTCAACATCGCCGACGCGCTTCGCATTCTGATCTACCTCTTCGGGGACGGCGCCGCATTCCCCTGCGACGACGCGAGCGACAGCAACGACGACGGACAGATCAATATTTCGGACGGCGTAACGATCCTCAACAAGCTGTTCGGCGGAGACTCGCCCGAGTTCGCGGCGCCGGGGCGTCACACATGCGGGCCCGATCCGACTGCGGACGCGCTCGGCTGCGCCGAAACTCCGTGCGATTGAGACGAAGCTCATCTCGAACCTTGCGGAGAGCGGCAAAGAGCGCCTAGCCACTTCGGCTTTCGCAACGTCGGGGCAAATCTCGTCGATCTCTCGCTCGGCGGATCAACGCGGAAGATCGAGCAGATCCTTCATCGCGCGCCCCATAGCGTCGCCGATGAGGAAGTAGCTCTCGGCGTTACCGAACCAGTGGTGACCGTGTCCGACGTTCGGCGAGTCTTCGGCCTTCCGGAGAAACGCACGCGTCTCGACGAACGCGACCGATTCGCGGAACTCCTTTCGCTTCGCAACCGCTCTCTGCGCGTTCCGGAGCTTCAGTTGATCCGCGTTGCCGGTTTCACCGATCACTACGGGAAGCCGGGGCGCACCGAGCTCGTCTCTCACGTCGCGGATGAGATGCGCGAGGTTCTCCTCGTAGGCGTCGAGCGCTCCTTCGGTCACCATATCGTTCCATCCTTGGAACCAGACGAAACCGGCGAACTCGTGCTCGCGTCCAGCGCACTCCGGAAGCTCGGCTTCGAGTCGTTCGAGCGTTTGGCGGATCTCCGTGATCATCTTCTTGTAGAACGGTCCGACGTCGCCGCCCGCGCTCGGCGGACGAAAGTCGCGGTGGAGGCTCTTCCCGCCCCACGCGGTCTTGATGAGGAGAATCGGCTCGGCGATCGCGTCGCCGAGGACGTGGCCGAATTGGAGCTCCGGGCCGAAGTGATGCTTCCCCTCGTAGGCGCCGAATCCGATCGATAGACGTCCGGCCTTGAGCGCACCTTTCGTCGGCTGATAGCGCACCCAAACATCGTCGCGGACGGTCCAACGACCGTCCCTCTGTCGCAAGTGCGCGAGACGCTTCGCCTTCGTCGGATCCTTCAAAAGGTGCTTCAAGGTTCCCCGGCCGCCGTTGTAGTACTTCTCGTGATCGAGATCGACGACGGCCTGCCCTTCCATGTTCGACTGGCCGGCAAGGACGAAAACCTTGAGCGGCTTCTTCGCCGCGCCGGCGCTCGCGGTGGGCTTGTCGACCTCGCGAGCCAGGGGCCGCGCGGACGAAGCGAGCGCGAGCACGCAAAGGCCGCAAAGAAGCGCGTACTCCGCCTTCCTTCGCATGGCGAGTTCCTCTCGTTTCATTGCTGAGGCCCGATCGGCGCCGACCGGCGTTGAGGTTCGTACAAGGAGCGAGTCTAATCGAGTCCGAGACGCGCGCAATGCCCTCTGCCGCGCGCGAGAGTCGCATTCCACCTACAGGCCTTTCAACTATGCTCCACGCAAACGTTCGGCGATTCGCGCTCTGTGTTCTCTTGACGATTGTGTCGACGGCGGGAAGCCGCGCGCTCGGCGGCGAGGACGCCGGCGCACCGCCGAATTTCGTGATCGTGTTTCTCGACGACGCCGGTTGGTCCGATTTCCAGCCGTTCGGAGCGCCGGCTTACAAGACTCCGAACGTCGAGCGCCTCGCCGCCGACGGTTGCCGGTTCGATAACTTCTACGTGCCGCAAGCGGTATGTTCCGCCTCTCGCGCAGCCCTCCTCACAGGTTGCTACCCGGGACGGACGAAGGTCTTCGGCGCCCACGCTCCGCGCGCGAGAGGCCTCGACCCGAGCTTTCGAACGATCGCGGAAGTGCTGAAGCCGCGGGGATACAAGACGGGAGTCTTCGGCAAATGGCACGTCGGCGACCAGCCCGATACGCGTCCGCCCGCGCGCGGGTTCGACGAGTCGAGCGGGCTCATGTACTCGAACGACATGTGGGAGTTCCACCCCGAAAACCCGAAGTTCTGGGGAAAGCACCCGCTTCAGTTCTGGAAGAACGGGAAGATCACCATCGAGCGTGTGACGAAAGACGACCAGACGCACCTCACCACCTGGTACACCGAGCACGCGGTCGACTTCATCCGGCGAAACAAGGACCACCCCTTCTTCGTCTACGTCCCCCACTCGATGCCGCACGTCCCGCTTTTCTGCAGCGAAAAGTTCCTTGGAAAGTCCGGTGCGGGTCTCTACGGCGACGTCATGATGGAGATCGACTGGTCGGTCGGCGAGATCGTCAAGGCGCTCGCCGAGACCGGCGTCACCGAGCGAACGCTCGTCATCTTTACGTCCGACAACGGGCCGTGGATCTCCTACGGGAACCACGCCGGTGCGACTCCTTATCGCGAAGCTAAGGGGACGAGCTTCGACGGTGGCGTCCGGAGCGCGTGCGTCATGAAGTTTCCGGGAAAGATCGCGCCCGGGACAACATCGACCCGCGCCTTCTCGACGCTCGATTTCCTGCCGACGATCGCGCATCTCGCCGGCGCCTCACTCCCCGAGCATCCGATCGACGGCAAGAACGTCTGGGATCTCGTTCGCGGAGCGGCCGACGCGAAGAACCCCCATGAGTACTACCCGTTCTCGATTGGCGGACGGTTCGAAGGGATCCTGAGCGGTGACGGCCGCTGGAAACTCCACGTCCCCCACGCCTACCGCACGCTCGTCCGGGCGGCGAACGACGGTGCGGCGGGCAAGTACCGGCAGGCGAAGATCGAGCTCGAGCTCTTCGATCTGGAGGCGGATCCGTACGAGAAGGAGAGCGTTCTCGAGCGTTATCCGGACGTCGCTCGCCGGCTGAAAGCGCTCGCCGAAAAGCACCGCAAGCAGTTCTACCCGAAGCAAAAACCGTTCGAGTGAGCGCGCCATCGATTCTCTTCGAAGAGCTGCAGTCGAGGCGGGGCGATTCCACGCGCGCGAGGTCGGTGCTTCCTGACTCGAATGCGGAGATCGTCGTCTATTGTCGCGGTTTCTCGCGATTGAATCGTCTCTCGATCGCGCGCGACGGAGGACGGGGCCGACCACGGTCGCGGCCCCGACCACCGTCACCGAGACGCCGGGAGTCTACTCCCCCGCGGTCCGCAGGCGCGGCTCGATGATCGCGCGCATCAGCTCGACGGGCACTCGAAGCTGAAACTGACCGCGATCCGGACCGAACGTCGTCGCCGCGACGAGCGGCGCCTTCGATGCGCTCATGCCCCCGAGCGCCTCCTTCATCTGGGCGGCTCCTGGATTCCCATCGGGAAGGCCACTGATGACCTCGCGCATGAGCTTGACTAAATCGTAGTCGAGGTAACCGTGCCGGCCGGGCCCGAAGGCTCGGTGCGCTTCGAGGGTGAACGCCGGCGGGGTCGATCCGCTCTGGATCGAATCGATCATCTGATCCATCTTCGCCCCCGCGGCTCCGAACACGACGTAGTCACCTACGGCGGCGATTTCCGCTTGCTGCTCGAGCATCCCCGCGGCGATTCCCGGTCCCGCCGCTCCGATCCCCTTCATGTCGATCTTCTGATTCCAGCGGTGGATCGACACCTCTCCGTGCTTTCGCACATCCTTTTCGAGACCGGCGTCGATCCCCAATCCGAAGGACGAGTAGAGAGAGCCGAGCGCGCCTTCGGGCTTCGCGAGGTCGACCGCGGTGCTCACCATATCGAGCATCTTCGCCCCGTCCTTCACCCCGACAACGTAGTCGAAGGCGAGCGATCCATCCGCGATATCCATCGTGAACACGCCAGTCCCGTCCCATGCTTCGCGCGTCTGATCGAAGAGCGAGAGCAGCTTCGGATCGGCGATCGCATTCATCCCCGTGTCGCTCGCGACTTGGCGGAACAGATTCGAGAACAGATTCGAGAACGCCGTACTGTCGAGCGCATACGTCATCGCCAAAGCGCCGCCGGGAGCGAGTGGGCTCTCCGCGGGTGCCGTCTTCAACGCCGATTGGCTAAACAGCGCGGCGATGTCGGAGCCAGCCTTCGCCGAGACGACCTTCGAAACGTCGAAGCCTTTCGCACCGGCCGTGAGATCGACCTGAACCGAACTGCACTGTCCGAGGAGCGAAAGCATTCCGCTCAGCTCCGCGCGGAGAATGCCGGCGAGATTCGAAGCCGCGCCTTCGGGCGCGTTTCCGCCCATGGCGGCAAAGCCGCTCACGAGTCCGACGAGCCCGTTCATCTGATTGCGAATGAGATCGCCGTAGACGCTCATCAACCGCTCGGCGCCGATGTAGATCCGCGCCGTGGAGTCGAGACCGCTGGCGCTCGCGTAGACCGAGTTCGCCTTGCTGGAAGCTTCCAGGGCTTCCAGAGTTTGAGCGACGGTGAGCACTCCGTCGGCGAATTTTGTCTTCACGCCCATGAGCGCGAGTCGCTCGCTGATCGGCTTCTCTTGACGAATCGGAAGAAAACCGACGACGAGGGGCATGCCTCCGGTCTGTCCCGGCTTGAGCACCGCGATGGCGATCGGCTTCGATGCGTCGAGATGGTCGAGCTGAGGGTCGCCGAGCGCCTGGCCGATCTGGCCCTTGAGTTGATCCGGGTGCGCCTGCCTCCCGAGACTCGGATCGATCGCGTTCGCCAGTTCGCTCACGCCGCTGAGCACTCCATCGAGGCTCGGCAGCGCGACGTACGCGAGGACTTCCGCGGAGTCCGGTTCCACCGGAGCCGGCACGGCCGGCGCCTTTCCCCGCCCTCCGCCGGTGCAACCGATGAAAGCGATGGAACTCGCCGCGAGGATCGCGACGAACGTCTGGGTGAGTTTCCGAGGGTGCCGCATTTCGAGTCTCCCTTCTCTCCGGCGCGAATCGTTTCTGAGCGGAGCCCAAGCGCAGTCCAGCCCCGAACCTGGGAGGACAAACGCTCCCAGGGACCGGTGTCCTGATCGTGCTCCCGGGCCCGTACAGCCGACACGCTAACAAGATCGTGTCGCCGCGAAAAGAGACGGCCAAAGGGAGCTTTCGTTTCGCGATCTCTGCCGGCGATCGCACATTCCTCGGGCGGGCTGATTCCGACGGAATCGAGTATCATGACGCGCTCACTCGAACCCGCGCTCTCGCCGCGCAAGTCCAGGAAGCCGCGATGACAACGATTCCTCTCCCGGCGTACCGCCGCCTCGGATTCTACGCCTCTCTGCTCGTCGGCGTTCATGCGTCGAGCGTTCTTTCGATCGCCGCAGAGGACGCAAAGCCGGCGACCGTCTCGCGTGGTTATACGATTCCGACGATCGACCTCGCCGCCCAAGCGTTCCGCCAGATCATCGTCGACCGCGAGAAGGGTCAGTACCTCGGCCACCCGACGACGGTGCTCCTCGAGGACGGTCGGACGATCATCACCGTCTATCCGAAGGGTCACGGCCGCGGCGGCATCGTGATGAAGCGGAGCATGGACGGCGGCCGCTCTTGGGGCGAGCGTCTCCCCGTGCCCGAGAACTGGGCGACGAGCAAGGAGACCCCGACGATTCATCGTGTGATCGACAAGACCGGAACGAAACGCCTGATCCTCTTCTCGGGACTGTACCCGATCCGCATGTCGGTTTCCGAGGACGACGGCGTCGAATGGACGCCGCTCGCGCCGATCGGCGACTTCGGCGGCATCGTCGCCATGGGGTGCGTCGAGCGGCTCAAGAACGGAGATTACCTGGCGCTCTTCCACGATGACGGCCGCTTCATTCGAAAAGGCGGTGCACCGAGGAAATTCCTCGTCTACAAGACCCTCTCCCGCGACGGCGGGCTCACGTGGGGAGATCCGCAACCGATCGCCACGCATCCCGTCGCCCATCTCTGCGAACCGGGTCTCGTCCGATCACCGGACGGAAAGCAGATCGCGGTTCTTCTCCGCGAGAACAGCCGGCGTCTCAACTCCTTCGTCATACTGTCGAACGACGAAGGAGAAACTTGGTCGGAGCCGCGCGAGCTTCCGGGTGCGCTCACGGGCGATCGACACATCGGTCGCTACGCGAAGGACGGGCGTCTCTTCATCACGTTTCGCGACCGAACGCACGAGAGTCCGACGCCCGGCGATTGGGTGGCGTGGGTCGGGAAATACGAAGACATCGTCGAAGGACGCGAAGGGCAGTACCGCGTTCGCCTGATGGACAACACAAAGGGATCCGACTGCGCGTACCCGGGTCTCGAGCTCCTACCGGATGGCACTTTCGTCACGACGACCTACGGCCACTGGACGAAGGGCGAGGCGCCCTACATCGTGAGCGTGCGCGTTCGGATCGAAGAGATCGATGCCCTCGCCCGCCGGCAGAAATCCCGAGATTCCTGACGCCCGTCGCCGGTGAACGATTCGACGCGAACCGCTTGCCCCGATTCCTGCCGCTCGCGGCCGCGGATCGGCACCCGGAGAGGAATCATGCTCGCGCTCGCGGCGATCCTCGTCTCTCCGGTGGTCCCCGCTGCGGATCCCGAAGCCGGCGCCGATCGAGCGCCGCTTCCGCTCTCCCGGGACCGCGACGGCTTCGGGCTCTTCGACTATCGTGATCCAACTCCGCTCGCCGCGCTGCACCTCCGACTGCCGACGAGTCTCCCGCGCGCCTTAGAGGCGCGGGACGGCGCGGTGAAGCTTCAATTCGACATCGCGAGCATGTACGCCGCCGCTCCCGGCGTTCTCGTCGACGCGGAGACGTACGCCCTCCGATTCAGTCACTGGTTCGCGTTTACGCGAAACTTCTTCGTCGGGTTCGAAAGCTCCGTCTACGCGCGAGACGAAGGGATCCTCGATCCACCGATCGAAGACGCGCAGGAGCTTTTCCACGTGGCCGACCGGGGACGAAGCGATCGCGGACACAACTCGTACGCGGTCCGCGTCACCGATCGAAACGGCAGTGTTCGCGAGCTCGACCGCGGGCCGGGCGTCGGCGGGGGACTGACGTTTCGCGCGCACTGGACGATCTACGACGTTCCGGACGACTGGCTTCCCGCGATTTCTCTCGGCAGCTGGGTTCAGCTTCCCAGCTTCTCACCGGGATTCGGCTCGCGCGGAGTCGATATCGGTCTGCAGCTCGGGGCTCAGAAGCGTGTTCACGAACGCGTTTATCTCTACGGCGTCGGTGGGTCGACCTATCTCCACGATCACCGCACCGAGGGCATCGAGTTCGAAGAGTTCACGTACCAGCTGACGATCGGAGCCGAGCTCGTCCTCGTTCCGAACGAACTTTCCCTCGTCGCGCAGTACACTGTCGACTCGCCTCTCCTCCGCGACGTGCGGATCTTCGATCGCCACCGAAACACGGCGGGCGGCGGGCTCCGCTGGCAGCTCGGCCGGCATGTCCATCTGTCCATCGGCGCGATGACGAGTCTTCCGCCCTACGAGAACGCGCCGGACCTCACGGTGATGGCGGCGATCGAGCTGCGGTCGTAGCGATTTCGACCGACACGCGCACCCTCACGAGCTCGCCGAAGTGAGCGGCCGCCGCGCCGGCAAACCGATCCGCCATCGCAGGCGGCGGCGGTTGCGGAGCGACGACGTTCACCCGAAGCTCGATCGGTCGCGCGCCGACACGCTGGACGTCGACGGATTCTGCTGCGCAGGCCGAAACGGCGAGCTGCTCGATCTCGTCGACGAGAGAAGGCGGAACTCCAGCCCGCCAGAGCGAGGCGACGAGAAGTCCCGCGGCGACGACGAGAAGGAGGGCGACGCGGAGTGTCCACCGACGGGCACGTCCGTGCTGGTGGGCGACGCGGAGTCCGACCGCCCACAGGCTGAATGACGCCCCGATGACGATCGCGACGATATTCGTGAGAAAGAGGAGAGCCGCGCCCCCCGCCACTTCTCGCGCACCGAGCGACACCGCGAGTCCGATCGTCGAGACGGGCGGAACGAGCGCCGCAGCGATCGCTACGCCCGGAAGCGCACCGGAGAGCCCGGGCCGCGACGTCGCGTACGCGGCGGCTACTCCGCTGAAAAATGCGACCCCGAGGTCGAGCATGCGCGGCGAGCCGCGCGCGAGCATCTCTTCGGTTGGCACAAGCAGATCCGGAACGAGCGCTCCGACGACGTAGGCGATGCAAAACGCGAGCAAGAACCCGAGGGCGACCGAGCGCACGGCATTTCGGATGAGCCGGAGGTTTCCCTGGACGAGCGCGAGGCCCGTCCCGAGGAGAGGCGTCATCAGCGGTGCGACGAGCATCGCTCCGATCACCACCGCGGCCGAGTTCTGCACGAGACCGAACGACGCGATGAGCGTCGAGAGGCACATGAGAGAAACGAAATCGAAATCCCACCGCGAGTTCGACTGCACCCGCTCGACGAGGGCGATGCGATCCTCGCGCTCGAGCTGTGGGACGAGCGAAGTCAAGGAACGCTCGATGAACTGCTGCGCCCGCCCTGCGATGGGAAGGCTCGCGCGGACGACTCCGACGGCCGGCGGATCGTTCTGCTCGAGGAGCCGTTCTGCCGTCGATCCGACCAGGCCGCGACGGATGAATCGGTCGGAAGGCGCACCGAGAAGGAGTAAGTCGTAGCCCTTCGCCTGCATTTCCGCGATGCCGGTCCGCGCCTTGTTCGCCACGGCGACCTTGAGCCGAACCCGATCGCTGTCGCTACCGACCGCGCCGCGCACCACTCGCTGCAAGATCCGGAGTCCGACGAGCTGTGCGTCGGCGCCGACCTCGGGCTCGACGAAGAGCGCCGTCACGCGCCCGGCTTCGCGCTCGGCGAGTGCGATCCCGAGCTGAAGCGACGCGCGGCAGTGGCTCGACGGGATCGACGGGACGAGGATTTCGCACCGGCCATCGCCGTCCCCGCCGGTGACCTCCCCGTCGCCCGAAGACTCGCTATCGCCATCGTCGACGCTCGCGGCTTCCGCGACGCCGGCACGAAGAAGCAAGGTCTCACATGGCGCGCGATGGAAGAGCGCTTGCTGGAGCTCGCCGTAGGGAGTTTCGATCCTCTCCTTCCCGCACCACGGAAGGACGAGGAGCTCGCAGCTCTTCTCGTGAAGTAGTTTCAATACGCCGGCAGCGAGATCCCCGTAGACGATCTCGCAGAGAGAGGCGGACGGAGGACCGTTCTTGTCCTCCGGTGTCGCAGCCTCGGTTGCCGTCGCGGCCCCATCGTCGCCTGTCTCGGCGTCCACTTGCGCGAGGAGCTCTCGAACCACCGCGCAGGCGGCGTCGACCGGAGTGTCCGCACCGTTACGAGATTCGATGTCGACCTCGCCGATGCGGTCGTCCCCACCGCCGGTCGCCCGCGGGACGGCGACGCACAGCGGAAGCTCGCGCGCCTGCGCCAGCCTCCATCCCCACCGGACATACGCTTCGACGGCACACTCTTCTGCCGCTACGACCACGACCGACATGCGCGCCAGTCTACTCGAGCTCGTCGTTCCTTGCGACGTGCTCCCAAGCGGAGGTGAGCCGGGTTGCTGCGCTCGGAAAGGGCTCGAAAAGGGGGACCGATGGGCGGCCATTCTACTGGCGCACCCTAGCCGGTCGTGGTGACATCACGGCATGTCGATCTTAGCCACCTGCGCAAGAAGCTTGCGTCGGCCAGAAAACGATCCTCTCGGACAGCCTCGCTGTCGCGAGTCCTCGACGATTCATCTAGAATCGCCCGCGGTTCGCTTCGCGGTGCCCACCGGGAGACCTCGTTGTCCGACCTCGCTGCCGCGGCGATCGAGCCGAAGTCGCACTTGCGTCGCTGCGTGTGCCCTCGGATTCGCGGTTCTGTTGAGCGCGACGGCTCGCCCCGAACCGTGTCGTCCCGAGCTCCGGAGTCTCGGACCAGCCATTCCGCTCCCGCTCGAGGCACCGCAGGATATCGCGGTCGATCCCGCGACCGGGACACTGTGGATTACGTCGGGTCTCTCGAACGAGATCCTCGTGCTCGACGCGGATCTCGATGTCGTCGGCAGCATCGACGCCCCGTTCCTCGGCAGTCCCGCGGGCGCGACCGGCATCGCCTACGACGAACTCGACGATGCGCTGTGGGTCATCCGACCGACGACACAGG
Organism: Planctomycetota bacterium; assembly: GCA_965223845.1. Lineage (GTDB taxonomy): Bacteria > Planctomycetota > UBA8108 > UBA8108 > SXIK01 > CBDCXR01. The sequence continues at coordinate 4,950,860 of CBDCXR010000004.1, forward strand.
AAGCTTGGCAGCTCGCGCGCGACGGCGAGCCGACCGGCCGCGTCGTTTTCCTCGACTTGCCGCCTCCGGTGAACATCATTCCGCGGCCGTTTCCCCGCGGGATCGCGTTCGACCGCGACGGCGACGGCGGTCGCGGTTCCTTGTGGGTGGTCGAGTCCGTGATGACGGCCGTCTACGAAGTCGCGCTCGACGGAGCGATCCTCCGCTCGTTCTGTCACCCCGACGACCCGGACGGTTGCCCGGGGACGGGTCGAGCTGCGTTCGCTCGCGACGTCGGACTCATCCGCGACGGCGAGGAGGTCGTCGAGCTCGAGCTCGTCGGCGGCCTGACGGGAGATGAGCAAGTTCGGCGCTTGTCGGTCGATGGCGAGCTCGAGCCGTTCAGCATCCCCCTTCGCGAGATCGGCGGATCGCCGGGCGCGTTCGCGCGGGGGACGGTCGTCGACCCCGAGAGCGGTGAGAGCGTCGATGCGTTCTACGTCACCGTAGAATCGAGCGCCGAGTTGCAGGTTCTCGCCGTGATTCCGGCTCTCGCCCCAGCGATCACCGAGCTCACTTGTACGGCTTCGGCGTCGGCGGTCGAGCTCACGTGGAACGACCACAGCGCGCCGTACGTCCGGACGGAAATCCTGCGCGACGGGAAACGCATCGCGCTACTCGACGCCGGCGCGCGGTCGTTCACCGACCCCGCGCCGAGCGAAGGAGTCTCGGAGTACGTCGTCCGCGCCCACGCAGAGTCTTGCGTGAGCGAGCTCTCCTGTCTCGCGGTCGTCGGCGCCGGTCGAGTTCTCGCGTCGGCTACGTTCGAGCACGGAAACGCACAGGATCTCGCCGAAGACAATCACGGCACGTTTTGGGTTACGACGCGGGACAATCTCGTCGTCGCGGTCGATGGCGACTTCGAGATCGTCGAAACGTTTTCGAGCCCCTTCGCGGACGAGGACTCCCTCACGACCGGCATCGCGTACGACTCGGCAAACGACCTCCTCTTCGTCTACGACACGGCGACGCATCGAATCGCTCCGATGCATCGAAACGGGTTCGTGCTCGCGAGTGCGCCCACGCCGAGCGGCTACACCGTGAACGAAGACGAGCCGCGCTACATCGCAGCTCTTCTCTTCGATCCCGCCGGCGACGCGGGAGCGGGTTCGTTTTGGTACTACGACGCGTCGAACGCTCTCTACGAAGAGCGCACTCGCCGCGGCGCCCTTCTGCGGAGCTGTCCGCATCCGGACGACGAGGGTGCGATCGCGCCGGATGGATCGCCGTTTCTACCGCTCGCCTGGGGTCTCTCCGCGGTACCGGGAAAAGGATTCGAGCTGCTCGAGGCGTCGATGGGTGCGGTCCGCGACTCCCGTGTGAATCGAATCGCACAGATTCGGACTGCAGATTGCGCGCCGACCGGATTCGAGATCCCACTCGCAGGACTCGCGTCGATCTCCCGCCCCCCCGCTCTCGTTTACCACCGAACGCGAGGACCCGAGGGCGAGGACGTCGCGATCGCGATCAACACCTTCACCGCGCGACCGTATATCGCACGCATCGATGCGAGTGGACCGGAAGTTCCACCACCGACACAGTTCGAATGTTCGCAGCCGACGGGCGAGCTCGCCGTCTATCTGTCGTTCGCGGCGCCCGAAGGGGTCGACCGAATCGAGATCCGTCGGGATGGCGAGCTGATCGCCAGGCTGTCGGAATCCGACACGTCCTACACCGACCGCGTCGACTCGACCGGTCTCTTCGAATACGCCATTACCGCGCAGCGCGGACGGGCGACGAGCGACGAGCGACGCTGCACCGTGCGCGTCGGTCCGGGGTCGATCGCCTCGCGCGAGTTCGTGTTCCCCGCGCCGATGGTAGTCCATCAGGTCGCGTTCGATCCTCAGGCACGCGAGTACGTCGCGGCGTCGACGACGCGGAAGTGGGCGGGGCAGCTCTACTTCTACGACGAGAACCTCGTGTACCGCCGCAGCGCGCCGAGCCCGTTTCAGGATCCCGTGCAGATCGCTGCGATGGCCGTACGGCCGCGCGTTGGCGCATCGTGGATCTACGCACTCGGTTGGACACCGGGTCTACCGCCGACGTCGAAGCAGAAGTATCGAATGCGCGTCGTCACGCCGTCGGGGGAAGTCGTCGACGAGTTCGACGTCGAACCCCCGCGTCCACGCGAAACATTCCTCGTCTTTCCGAGCGGTCTCGCCTGGGACGAGCACACCGAGTCGCTGTGGCTCCTCGAGAGAAACGCGGCGGTGATCCTTCAGCTCTCGCCGGATGGGGACCCGATCTCGTCCTTTCCGCACCCCGCGCCGTTTCACCAGGACCGCGTCCACAACTACGGCGTCGCCATCGACGCGGCGCGCGGCGCACTCTACCTGACGAGTGGCGATCGCCTCGACCAGAGCGTCACGTCGATCGTCGAGCTCACGCGGAGTGGCCGCCTGAGCGGGTGGAGCGTGCCGGTCGGCGACGAAGGTTTCTACCGGAGACTGCTCGGCTTCACCCTCGACGCGACCGGAACGGGATTCGTCATCGCAGGAATCGGGGACTCGAACATCGAATGGGTGGAGCACCGGGCATTCGATGCGGTCGAGCCCGTCGAGGATCTCGAGTGCGCTCCCGACGGTGACGCACTCACGCTCGCGTGGCGGCTCGCCGGCGCCTACGATGCGCTCGCGATCAGTCGAAACGGCGAGCGAGTGGCCGAGCTCGCCGGCAACGCTCGCGAGTGGACCGACATCGACCCACTCCCCGAAGCGGTCTACCGTGTCGTCGCACGGCGCGACGGCGCGCGATCGGGAGGAGCGCTCTGCGAGTTCCCTCGACCCGTCGCGTTTCTTCGTGGCGATGTCGAAACGAATGGAACGATCAATCTGACCGATGCGATCGCGATCCTCGAGCACCTCTTCTCGGGAACCGTCGAAATCGAATGTCTCGACGCAGCGGACGCCAACGACGACGGCTCGGTCAACATAGCGGACGCCCTCCGACTCCTCCTCTTTCTCTTTCTCGACTCCGCGCCGCCCGAGCCCCCGTTTCCGCTTCCGGGATTCGACCCGACCCCCGATGCTCTCGTGGGCTGCTGAAGCCCGCTCCGTTGTCTCACCCGCAATCGTTCCCACTCGCCGGAGTGACCGATGCTTCGAACTCTCCTCGCGTTCTTCCTAGTTTCGAGCTGCGCGCCCGCGATCGAGGCCCGCGAAGCCCCGAACGACGAAAAGCCATCGCCGCCCAACATCGTCTTCATTTACACCGACGACCAAGCGCCGACCGCCGTCGGCGCGTCGGGGAATTCCGAAATCCGCACGCCGCACATGGACCGCGTGTTTCGCGAGGGCGCACACCTCCTGAACTCGTTCGTCACGACGCCGGTGTGCAGCCCGTCGCGAGCCGGACTGATGACGAGCCGGTACGGAACGGAGCTCGGGATCACGGAGTGGATCAATCCGAGGTCGGAGAAAGAGCTGGGACTCGATCCGGCGATCGCGACGTGGCCGAAGGCGCTTCAGGCCGCCGGCTACCGGACGGGTCTCGTCGGAAAGTGGCACCTCGGAACGGCGGATCGATTCCATCCGACGAAACACGGCTACGACGAATTCGCGGGTTTTCGGGAAGGCGGTGCTAAGCCGGTCGATCCCGTCCTCGAGATCGAGGGAGAGACGAAGAAGTGCACCGGGTTCACGGCTGACGTTCTCACCGACTACGCAATCGAGTTCCTCGAGCGTCATCGCGACCGCGCGTTCGCTCTGTCACTCCATTTCCGCGCGCCGCATTCGGCGTGGCTCCCCGTCGCCGAGGAGGACTGGGCGCCGTACGCCGAGCTCGATCCGGCGCTTCCCGCCCCCGACATCCCCAACCTCGACGTGAAGCGCGTGAAGCGCATGACCCGCGAGTACTACGCGAGCGTCTCGAGCGTGGATCGAAACGTCGGTCGCGTGCTCGACGCGCTCGATCGCCTCGGCGTCTCGGAGCGTACCGTCGTCATCTTCACGAGTGACCACGGCTATCACCACGGCCATCACGGCCTCTGGTACAAAGGAAACGCCCACTGGATGACGAAGCCGCTGCCGCCCAAGAAGTGGGAGCACATCGCGCCGCGACGGCGGCCGAATCTCTTCGACCAGGCGCTTCGTGTACCGACGGCCGTGCGCTGGCCCGGCGTCGTTCGACCGGGAACGAAGATCGAGGAAACCGTGACGAACCTCGATTGGTTTCCGACCCTGCTCGCCATCGCGGGCGTCCCGCTGCCCGAGAAGGCGACGGTCCGTGGCCGGAGCTTTGTCCCGCTTCTCCGCGGCGAGAAGGTCGGCTGGGAGAATGCTTTCTACGCCGAGTACAGCATGCGCCACGGATCGAAGACGCACATGCGCTCCTGGCGCACGCCCGAGTGGAAGCTGATCGTCGACTTTCTGAATCCGGGACGGGTCGAGCTCTACGACCTCCGTGCCGACCCCGGAGAACTCACGAACGTTGCCTCACGCGAAGATTCGAGGACTCGCCGCGCCCGCGCCGTGCTCTCGATCACCATCCTCGAACACATGCGCAAGATCGGGGATCCCGCGCTGCCGCTCGCCGAGGGAAAGGGCGTGCCGGAGGGAAGCGCGGGGAAGAACGCGGAGAAGAAAACGAGCGAGAGCGACGCCGAGTAGAGTCCGCCCGAACGCCGGTGGGCACGCTTCGGCCCGGTGCCGTTCGGTCCCTTCGGACCGGACCAGTTCCCCGGCGTGTAACGCGGGTCCGTTCATCGCTATGGCTCATGGCTATCGAACACTGTTAGGACCCTTTTCTCTGGCGGGCGCCTGCCATTCTTTCCCGAGCTCCTCCCGAATACCGCTGTCGGCACGCGAAACGAATCACGTCTCCTTTGCCGGCAGCGGCGCGTCTCGGCGTGACGAAGTCCTTCTCGCGTCACGGCAGCGGCTGCTGCCTCGCTAGCGCCGCCGCGTTCGCGCTTCTCACGTCGCTCACTTCCTGCTCCCGCCAGGCGTACCGCGAGCACGCCGACGACGAGGTGTACGCGCTTCTCGACGAGAAAGGCGCGGAAACGCCGTGGGACGTCGGGACTCGTTTTACGATCGACGCGCATCCGAACGCCCGTTTCGCCGTCGCCGGCGATCCCGACGACCCGCTCCTTCCTCAACCGGGACCACGGCTCTACGGCTACGGCCTCGAGCAACTCGCTGCCGTCATCGGCGCCGCGGAACAACAGGCGCTCGGTCCCGCGGAGCCTCCACCCGACGGCGACGGCGACGGCGCAGAGTCTGGCGACAACGAATCTCGCGATTCGGGCGCCCACTCCGAGACGAACGCCGACCGTCTTCCCGCGCAGCCGATCCCCCGGAGTTACTGGGAGGCGGTCCCCGTGCGCTGCCTTCGCCGAATGCTCGAGTTCCCGAGCGTCCGCGCGGCGTACCGGGAGCAGATCGGGGAAGCGCCACCGGCGGAGCTGGGCGACACGGCCCGGCGATTGACCCTGCGCGACATCATTGCGATCGGTCTCGTCAACAGCCGCGAGTACCAGGCGCAAAAAGAATCGGTCTACCTCGCGGCTCTCCCGCTCACTCTCGAGCGCTTCGCCTACTCGGCGAGATTCTCGTCGTCGAATCCTCTCGCGGCGAGCCATTCCGTCAGGCGCGACGATGGCTCGTACTCCGAAGCATCGAGCGTCGGCGGAAGCCTCGGCCTCGAGACGATGTTCGCTTCGGCGGGAACATTCCTCGCGCGCTTCACGAACGAACTCTTTCTCACCTACGACGGCCCCGATGGCTTCGGTCGGGACATCGCGTCAGAGCTCTTTCTCAGCTTCCACCAGAATCTTTTTCAGCGCGACGCGCGCTTCGATCCGCTCGTGCAATCGGAACGCGATCTCGTCTACGAAGAGCGAACGTTCGCCCGATTCCGAAGGGAGTTTTTCGTCGAGCTCGCTACCGAGTACTACCTTCTTCTTCAGACGTACCGGAACATCGAGATCGAGTCTCAGAACTATTTCTCTCTCGTTCGCACGTTCGAGCAGGCGCGTGCGGAGGTGCGTGCCGACGTCAAGAATGCTCCGAACCCGGTCGCGGTGGATCAGTTCGAGCAGAGTATGCTCTCGGGGCGCAGCCGACTCGTCGCGACGTGCAACCGCCTCGAAGAGCGACTCGACGGGCTCAAGCTGTCACTCGGCCTGCCGACGGAGACTCCACTCAACATCGATCGAACCGAGCTCGACGAGCTCACGGATCGCGATCGAGTCGAAGTCTCCGCCGAACGCGTTCAACGCTGGATGGGCCACATCGCCGATCTACGCGCGCAGACTCGTCCCGACGTCGAGGAGATCTTGAGCAGCGACATCTTTCTCGTCGAGAGACTGCTCGAGTGGCTGCGCCTCCGTCGCGACCCGGCGGGAACGGGGCTGGACCCCGAACTTCTCGAGACGCTCCTCCTTCGCTTGGAAGCCGATCAGGCGCGACTCACGGTCGAACGCCAGGGCGAGGAGAGCGCACAGATGGCGGACGCGAACGCTCCGCCCCCACGAATCCTCGTCCTCCAGAGGAGTCTCGACGTCGCGGAGGCGACGATCGTTCTCGTCGAACGCCAGCTCGAGCTCGCCGGTCGGATCGATCGCGATCCGGACGCCGTCGACGCCGCGCGCACGCGTCTCATGGAACGGCGAGCCGAACTGGCGGGCCTGGAGGAAAGTCTGACGGATATCGTCCGCGATCCATCCGAGGAACGCGCCCTCGTCGAACGTGCCGCAGAGCTCGTTCGCTCCCTCAACGAGCTCGTCCGAGAGCTCGACCGAATCCTCGACACGCGACCGGAGGGTCTCGAGCCCGCTGAGCGCGCTCGGCGCATCTTGGCCGAGACCGATCGTTTGCTTGCGCTCGCACGCGAGGCGATCGGACCGAGCGGGGCAGGCTTGCCGGCGCTCGGCATCGAGGTCGATGACGCGATGGCGACCGCGCTCGTTCAGCGACTCGACCTGATGAACGAACGCGGTCGACTCGCGGATCACTGGCGCCGAATCAAGCTGGCCGCGGACGATCTTCGCTCGGTCGTGAACTTCGAAGCGAGCTATCGGATCGGCACCGAAGAAGATCAAGCGCTCAAGTTCACTGCGGAAAACAGTGAGGCGCGGGTAGGACTCTCCGTCGATCTCCCGCTCAATCGTCGGGAGAAGCGAAACTCCTATCGACGCTCGCTGATCAGCTACCACTCGGCGCTCCGATCACTTCACTCGCTCGAGGATGCGATCAAGTCCGACGTGCGCGACGGACTGCGTACGCTGCGCGAGACACGAATTCAGTACGCCATCAGCGTCCGAAGAGCGGCTCTCGCCGCCGAGCAGGTTTTGAGCGTACGCCTCCAGCTCGCGCTCGGGGTCCCCGGCGTCCGCGGAACGGATCTCATCGACGCGCTCCAATCGTCGCGCGAAGCGCTGATCGCGGTGGCGAACGCGCGCATCGGCTACCTGACCGAGCGCGCAACGTTCGTCCTCGATCTCGGAACTCTCCGTCTCGACGAATCCGGATACTGGACCGGCGTCAACGACAACGCGCTCGATATCGAGCCGGAGCTCGTGTTTCCCGACGGCGCGGGTCCCACGTATGGCCCGCTGCCCGAATTCGTCCAGCTCTCCGCTGACATCAGGCGGTCGCTCGACTTTCCACCACCCGGCGAATCGCAGGGTGAAGAGTGAGCGCGCGCAGAAGCTCCCGAGTGCGTCAGCGCGAACGTCGCCGTCGCCACGCTACTCGTGCCGAAGCGCCTCGATCGGATCCATGAGCGCAGCGCGAAGCGCGGGGTAGACACCGAAGACGACTCCGACTCCGACCGAAATCGCGAACGCGAGCGCCACCGACCACACTTTCACGACGGTGTCGATCTCCGACGCGGCGGAGACGATCGAGGGAGCCGTGACTCCGACGAGAATTCCGAGCAGCGCTCCGGTCGTAGAGAGGACGAGCGTCTCGAGAAGAAACTGAACCGTTATGTCCTTCCGCTTCGCACCGAGCGCGCGCCGGACTCCGATCTCGCGAGTGCGCTCCGTAATCGTCGCGAGCATGATGTTCATGATGCCGATTCCGCCGACGAGGAGCGAGACGCCGGCGATGGAGCCGAGAACGAGGTTCCACAGCTTCTTTTCTTCTTCGGCCTGCTCGAGGAGCTCGAGGGGAACCTGAATCTCGAAGTCGTCCTTGAGCGGATGCGTCGCGTCGAGGAGGATCCGCGCCATCGCCGCCGTCTGACTCACGTGATCTTCGTCCCGCACACCGAGAGTGATCTCGGTCAGTTGGGTCTTCTCGAGCAGATCCCCGAAGCGCTGCCGGCACGTCCGGAGCGGAATGTAGATATCGTTGTTGAAGTTGTCCGAGCTGAGGGCGCCCGACTCGGCGCTGCCGCTTCCCTGCGTATCGAGGATGCCGACGACGACGACAGCGACTTCGCCGAGGAGGAGACTCCTCCCGATCGGGTCGCGGTGCCCGAAGAGTCGAGCGGCGGCACCCGCGCCGAGGACGGCGACGGTGGCGGCGCGCGAGACGTCAGAGTCGCTCAGAAACCGCCCGCGGTGAACCGCGAGCGACTTGACTTCCAGGTAGTCCGGAGTCGTCCCAAGAATGCGGGCGTTCAGCATGCGCCGCCGCGCGAAGCGTGCATCCTGGCGAACGAGCGCGAGCGGGACGGCGCGCCGAATCGTCGGAATCGTCGCTTGGATGCGCTCGAGGTCGCGGTCGAGAAGGCCGAACTCGAGCCGCTCGGGCGCAATCGACTCGGAGTTGGTGCCGCTCTCGGTCGCGGGCGCCCGCTCCGCCTTCGACTCGACCGTCCGCAGAATCACGTTCGAGGCCCCCAATCGGCGGATCTGCTCGAGGGCGTGGCGCTTGCTTCCCTCGCCGACGGCGAGCATGGCGATGACGGAACCCGCGCCGAGGATCGTCCCCAGCATGGTGAGCGCGCTTCGCAGCTTGTGAAGGAGAAGGCTCCGAACGGCCAGCTTGAGCGTGGAAAAGCGCATCACGGCGAGCCCGACGCTGCCGGCTCCAGCGTTTCCGCGGCGCCAGAGGTCGGCTCGCTCGACGAGTTCGTCTCGTCGCGTTTCTTTTTGTCCTCGAGCTCGAGTCGCTTCGCCGCGTCGATCTGATCGATGTCGAGATCGTCCGGGATGTCCCGGTCCGGAGAGATCGCGTCCTCCGCTGCGACTTCGTTCTCCATGAGCGCGGTCGGGTTGAGGACGACGCGATCTCCTTCGTCGAGACCGGCACGAATCTCGATGAACTTATCGTTCGTCTCGCCCAGGGTCAGAATCCGCCGCTCGATCCCGTTTCCGTTGTCGACGTAGCACCAGTTGTCACGCCGAATCTGAACGACCGCTTGGACGGGTACGCTGATGACGTCGCGGAGGAGATCGACGTGGATTTCGCAGAGCGCAGTCATCCCCGGCTTGAGGTGGTCGACTCTCTCGGTGATCTTGACGATCGTCGTATAGATCTTCGCCTTCTCTTCGGCGTCGGGAAGCACGGAGACCGAGTCAACCGTGCCGTCGTAGCTCCGCTCGGGAAACGCCTCCACCCGGACCGTCACCGGCAGCCCACGGTGAATCTGATCGAGGACGGATTCGTGAATGCTCGCTTTCACCTGCATCCGACTGAGATCGGGGATGGAGAGGAGGTGATCGCGGAGCTGGACGGTCGACCCCTCCCGAATCCCGGGGTGCCACCGGCAGACGTGGTACGCCACCATGCCGGACTTGGGCGCGTAGATCTTGCAGTTCTCTATGTACCGCTCGTAACGGGCCAATCGCTCCTCTTCCTTTTTTAGGGAAGCGTCCGCAGCTTCCATCGCCGCCCGCGCTTGATCGAGGAGCGCCTGGTTGTCGAGTGTCAATTGATCGAGCGCGCGCTGCGCCGATTCCCAGGCGCCGCGCAGCGCGATCTCCGTCTTCTGGTACTGATAACCGACGAGTTTTTTTCGCTTCGAGACCGCTGAAGCGAGGACGCGCTCCGCCTTGAGTGCGGACAGTCTCGCCTGCGCGAGCTCTCCGCTCGTTCGGTATCTCAAGCGGTAGAGCTGCTCGACGCCCTCAAGATTCGTCTCCTCGATGAGCTTGCTCGCTCGGGCTTCCTGGATCGCGAGCTCGACTTCCTGGAGATTGATTTGGAAGGTTCCTCCTTCCTGGTCGAGAAACTCGTCGTAGTCGAGCTTCGCCAACTGCACGAGGCGATCGGCTTCGAGCTCCGAGGTTTCGTTCTGAGTCTGCTGGTTGTTGAACCAAACATTGGCCGTGATCTGCTCCGATCTCGCCTTCTCGGTGGCGATGATCTGACGGTCGCGCCGCTCGATGTGGCCGGCGGTATTGAGCTCGACTAGAAGTTGATCCTTGGCGACGGACGATCCGTTGGGGACGACGAACTGAACCTGCGTCCCCCGCAAGTTGTCGTTCTCGATGTCGTCGACATCGCAAATGATCCTCTCTTCGTGCTGGCTTTCGAGGTTGCCGCGTTCGGTCACGGTGATCGGGAGATCGGCACGCTTGACGACGTAGTAAATCAGTAGTTGATCGGGTGAACCGAGGCTCGCGTGGATGGCGAACGCGGTCACGACCGCCGCGATGCCGATCGTAGCGACGATGAGCCCCGCGAGAATCTTCCTCTTGGGTTCCACCGCAGCCGGTCCGCGCGTCGAGCGGTTTTCAGAACCCGAACTCATAGAGATCTCGCACTCCCGTCGGAACAGCTTCGCCGCGCTCGATCCTTCGTCCTGCTCGGAACTGCCGTGCTACAATACGGACGAACGAAGTCGCTAGAGAACTTAACGCCGGGGCGTTACAGAGGCATTGAGCTGAAGTGGACGCGTTCTTCGATCCGAACATCTGCCCCCCGACCGACGTCCTTCGGGCGTTCGCGATCGGCGATCTAGACGGGCGACAGCTCGAAGAGGTCGCGGAGCACGTAGCGGATTGCCCGTCGTGCGAAGAGTCTCTCGCCGCCTACGACGACTACGCCGACGCCCTCGTGTCGGAGTTGAAGGACGGTTCGGCCTCGCGCGGATCCTCATCGATCACGAGTGACGTTCTCGAAGCCGTCGAGGTCGCCGTGGCGACTCGCGGAACCGGTGCGCGCACGACGTCTCGATCGCGGTCGCGATCGAGCGGCGCGTTCGATCCCGGCCGAGCCTTTGCGAAGCGTCTGGCCGACGGTCCGGTTCGCCTCGGGCGATTCGAGCTCAAGACCGAGCTCGGCGCCGGCTCCTTCGGCTACGTCTTTCACGCGCGCGATCTCGAGCTCGACCGCGACGTCGCAGTCAAGATCGGTCGAGCCGGTTGTCTCGGGGGTGAACAGGACGTCCACGCGTTCCTTCGCGAAGCGCGCGCCGCGTCGCAGCTTTCCCACCCGAGCCTCGTCGCGATCCACGACGGCGGTCAAACCGATGACGGCGTGTGCTTTCTCGTCAGCGAGTATATCGAAGGCGAAACTCTCGCCGCTCGGCTGCGCCGCGAGGTCTTCACGCCGGATCGCGCCGCGAGACTCATCGCGGATCTCGCCGACGCCCTCGAGTACGCCCACGCCCGCGACATTGTTCACCGCGACGTCAAGCCGTCGAACATCCTTCTCGACGAAGACGACCGTCCGCACCTCACCGACTTCGGTCTCGCGAAGCGGCTGGCGGCCGACCAGAGCCCCACCGCGAATGGACTCGTCCTCGGCACGCCGGCGTACATGTCTCCCGAGCAAGCGCGCGGCGAATCGCACGCGGTCGACGCGCGAAGCGACGTCTACAGCCTCGGAGTCGTCCTCTACGAGATGCTCACGGGTGAGCGACCGTTTCAGGGGCGCGATCGACTCGCGCTCCTCCAAATGCTCGAGGAAGAACCTCGCCCGCCGCGGGTGTTGAACGCTAGCGTTCCGAAGGACCTCGAGACGATCTGCCTGAAGGCGATGGCTCGAAGTCCCAGTCGGCGTTACCCGGCGGCCAGCGAGTTCGCGGCCGATCTCCGACGGTTCCTCGGAGGTGACGCCATCGCAGCGCGCCCCGTCGGTCGAAGCGAGCGACTCTGGCGCTGGTGCCGGAGGAATCCGCTCGCCGCGAGCGTGATTGTCGCCGTTGCCACGGGCTCGATCGCAGGCTTCGGATTCCTGTCGCACCTTTCGACCTGGTTCGTGCAGGAGACGGCGCTCGACGGCGTGCGGCGCGAAGTCGACCTTCTCGAAGGGATCAACGCGTACTACAGCGAGGACGTCCTCGATCTCCATCGCCTCCCTCGAGCTCACTGGGACAAAGGCGAGGCGTCCGCAGAAGGTCGAGACGCGATCCAAATCACGCACGAGTATGCAAAGGTGGAAAATGCGCTTCCGTATCCGAAGACGTTCACCATCGACGCCGCCGCACGGATCAACACGAACATTCCCGGCATGCAGGTGAAGCTCTACAGCCGGCATCCGTGGCGGCAGCACGACGGCCCGGCGAACGACTTCGAACGCACCGCGCTGACCGAGCTCCACGCAGGCAAGACACACGAAGGAGCACCGCTCGAGTACTTCGAGTTTTGGGAGGACGACGGCCGTCCGCTCGTGAGCTACGCGCGCGCCCAGATCATGAAGGACAACTGCGTCAACTGTCACAACACGCACGCGAGCAGTCCGAAGAAGGATTGGCAGGTCGGCGACGTCGCAGGGATCCTCGCCGTCACGCGTCCGCTCGATCGCGACATCGAGCGGACGCGGTCCGGCCTGCGCGGCGCGTTCTGTCTCGTCGCGACGATCGGTGCCGCGCTGCTCTCGCTGTCGTTCTTCTTTCGTCCCCGCCGACCGCGAGCTCGTTGAGCGCCGATGTCGATCGATCGCCCACCCCCGAAACCGCAACTCCGCGACGTCACCGCGACGACGCGGAGCCTCATCGTCGGCCTCAAAGGTCAGGACGACGGAGCGTGGATGCGACTCGTGCGACTCTACACTCCGCTCGTTTACCACTGGTGCCAACGACACAATCTCTCGCACGACGACATTTTGGACGTCGTTCAAGAAGTGTTTCGAGCGGTCGCCGAAAACATCGATCGATTTCGAAAGGAGCGGACGGGCGACACGTTTCGCGGCTGGCTACGCGTCATCACTCGAAGCAAGGCGATGGATGTCCACCGGCGCTCTCGCAACGAAGTGCGCGGAGCGGGCGGAAGCGAGGCGCTTCGTCGACTCGAGGCGATTCCCGCGCCGGAAAGAGCGGTCGACGCGGAAGCTGACCGCATCGACGACACGGAAGCGAAAACCATTCTCTTTCGTCGCGCGCTCGAGCTCGTGCGGGAGAACTTTCGCGAACGGACGTGGACGGCGTTCTGGCGCGTCGTCGTCGACGAACGTACTCCCGCCGAAGTCGCCGACGAGATGGGAATGAACCCGGGCGCGGTTCGAGTCGCGAAGAGTCGGGTTCTGCAGCGGCTTCGTCTCGAGCTGGATGGGGAGCTCGATCCATCGGGCTAGCGCGGCGGCGAACATCCCGGGAGTCGCGTGTCACTTGACGCGAGCGAGCAGCACTCGGCCCGCGGAGGATTCTTGTTCCCCGGCGCCGCTTCTTCCTTCGAGCCGTTTTCTAAATCCCTTGCGCGAAGCGTCCTTCTGCACGTTGGCCAATCGCCGATCTCGGGGCGGCGACCAGACCTACTGCGACCACTCCGTCGGCTCTCGATCCCAACGATGACTCGCTAGCTCGGCGAGCAATGGCTTCGCCAGTGGCCCCGCGTCGCTCACTTCGATGTTGGCTTCGACGTGCTCAATCTTCCTCATGCCCGGGATCGTCGTCGCGATGCGCGGCTCGCTCAGGACGAAGCGGAGCGCCATCTCCGCCATCGTCATTCCTGCGGGCACGAGCGGCTTCAGCGCATCGCCGTGCTCGACGCTCGAGCGCAAATTCTCGGGCACGAAATACGTGTTTCTCCAGTCGCCGTCGGGCCATCGACTTTCGAGCGTGAGGTTTCCCGTGAGTGTTCCTTCGTCGAACGGGACTCGCGCGATCACGGCGACGTCGTGTTCCGTGCACGCGGGGAGCAGCTCGTCCTTCGGGTTCTGATCGAAGATGTTGTAGATCACTTGCACCGCGTCGACGACACCGCGCTCGACCGCACGCACGCCGTTCCACGGCTCCCACCGATTGACGCTGATCCCGATCGCGTGGATCTTGCCCGCGTCCTTCAGCCGAAGGAGCGCGTCGAGCCAGCGGGCGTCCTCGAGCCAGCTGTCCTCCCAGGTGTGGAGCTGCATCAGATCGAAGGATTCGAGCTCGGCGTTCGCCAGACTCAAGCCTACATACTCCTCGACGTGGTCCGGCGGAAAACAGTCGTCGACCGAAAACTCGCGCCGACTCGGCCAACGAAAGTTCTTCGGCGGGATCTTCGTCGCCGTATAAAGCTTGCGATCGTCGTTAGCGCGAAGAAGCCGACCGAGCAAGCCTTCGCTGTGCCCCTCGCCGTATCCCCACGCCGTGTCGAAGAAGTTGCAGCCGAGCTCGACCGCTCGCTGAAGCGATCGAAGGGATTCGTCGTCGTCGGATCCCGTCCAGCCTCCCATTCCCCACATGCCGTAGCCGATCTCGCTCACCTGCCATTCGGTTCGACCGAACCTGCGGTACTGCATCACTCGCTCCGCGCTGCCGATTGACGTCGTCTACTCCCCGCCCGCCGGCTTCTCCGGCTCGGTGTCACCCTTGACTTCTCCCGCAGGCCGCGTGTGCAGCTGGAGATCAAAGTCGAACGCACGTGCGGTGCGATCGAGGATCTCGACGATCTCGGGTTCTGACGCCGCGAGGTTGTTCGATTCGGCGATGTCGGCTTCGAGGTCGTAGAGCTCGGCCGGAGTCACCTTGGGCGGCGCGTCGGGACGGTTCTTCCTCGGCCGCTGCGTCTTCTCGAGTCGGAGCTTCCATCGTCCGCTGCGCACGGCTTCGAGTCGTCCCCCACGATAAAAATAGAAGGCTTCGTGTGGACTCCTAGCGTTGCTCGCTCCGACGAGCAAACCGCTGATGTCTCGACCGTCGATCCTTCGCCTGCCGGAGAGCGTAGCTCCGGCGAAGTTTGCGAACGTCGGGAGCAGGTCGAACGTCGCGGCGACCTCGCGGCAAACCGTTCCCGCCGGAATCCGTCCGGGCCACCGCGCCAGAGCTGGGACGCGCATGCCTCCCTCGTATGTGCTGAACTTCCCCGCGCGAAGCGGCAGCGCCGACCCGCCGTGATGCTTCATCCCGAGCCAGGGCCCGTTGTCCGACGTGTAGAAAACGAGCGTCTTCTTGTCGAGACCCGTTCGCTCTAGCGCCGCGAGGATCGTCCCGACCGATGCGTCGATCTCCTCGATGACATCGCCGTACGGCCCTCCCTTCGACTTCCCTTTGAACTCGGGCGGCGAGAAGAGGGGAATGTGCGGCATGGTGTGCGCGAGGTAGAGAAAGAACGGCTTCTCTCGGTTCTTCTCGATGAACGAGACCGCCTCGGAGGTGTAACGACTCGTCAGCGTCACCTGCTTCGCAGGACGCTCGATGATCGCCTCGTCACGCAGGAGCGGCACGTTCCAGAACGACGCGTCATCGGTCGCGTACGCGTGATCGAGTCCCGCAACGCCCTTGCCCGGACTCTTCACGCGGTCCATGTCGTTCGAGTACGGGATGCCGAAATAGGAATCGAAGCCCTGACGCGTCGGAAGGAATTCCTTCCGGTGACCGAGATGCCATTTTCCGACGCAGGCGGTCGCGTAACCGCGCGTTTTCAAGACGTCGGCGATCGTCTCTTCGTCCGGATGAAGCCCGATTCGATGGCGGGGAAAGAGGACACCCGTGATCCCGACGCGCGGCGGGTAGCAGCCGGTGAGGAGTGCCGCACGCGACGCCGAACAGACCGGTGCGAGCGCGTAAAAGTCGGTGAACCGCACGCCCTCACGGGCAAGGCGATCGAGGTGAGGAGTCCGGATCGTCTCCGATCCAAAGCACCCGACGTCCTGGTAGCCCTGGTCGTCGACGAAAATGAGAACGAAGTTCGGCCGCTCCCGCTTCGGGGGCGGTGATCCCTCCGCGGAGAGTGCGTGCCGGTCCGCAAGGAGCGCTCCGAACACAGCGAGAACGACCGTCAACCGAGATCTCGATCGAGGTCCACGGCCCGTCATTCCCGAGCCTGCCACTCGATGGTCCATTCGCACGAATCGTCGCCTCCCATCGTCTTGAAGATCACGGTTCTCGCTGCTCGATCGTAGATCCAACCGTCACCGCCTCGATCGAGCTCTTCACTCGATGTCTTCTCCGCACCGGCACCCGAAACCGAGTCCGGCCGATCGACGGGCGCGAGCGATGCGTACGTCGAGTGCTCGCGGTCCGCGACGAGTCGGCAGCGGAGACGCCGACCGGATCGATCCACCAGGACCTCGAACTCGCGCGCCGGAGCGCTAAAGAACGCGCGCGAAGCGCGAAGCGCAACGACGCGAGTTTCGATCTCCGGCGACCGCCCACGCAGGCGGAACTCGTTGAGAAGAATATTCTCCGGATTGATATCCGCCGGTCGCGGCTCGTTCGCCTCGAGACTCCACGAATCGGGATAGCAGCCCTTCTGCGGCCCGTCGGTGTACTGCTGCCACATCGCGGAGTTCACGATGCCCTGAGCAATCTTGCGCCAGTCGAGGTCGGCGTCGAACTCCGCGCGCGCGCTCAGCTCGCTTAAATCCTGCAGCGCGTAGGCGTAGACGAGTCCGCACCAGACGACCGGCAGCCCGAGCCACGAGTGCCGAAAGAACGTCGACCCGATCACCGAGACGACATTGTAGCGCATCGTGGGATGCCCCTCGAGATTCCAGAGATAGAGGAACGGCAGTCCGGTCCACGCCCAGTAGCGCGCACGGCGGAGGAACTCGCGATCGCCGGTGATTCGATAGGCCTCCGAGTACGCGCGGATCGCGTAAGCCGATGCGAGGATGTCCGGTTGATAGAGCGGGCACTCCCACATCTGCGCACCGCGGGGAACGTCATAGCGATCGAACTGCTCGATCGCGGCGAGCGACTCGCGAAGGAGCGCGGCGTCACCCGTGAGACGCGCAGCGCGAAGCGCGACGAACGCCGGCAGCGCCGCTTGACCGAGCGTGTGATCTCCGGCCTTCCCGAGCGACGCGTGCCGCTCGCTCGAGGGACGCCAGACCCAAAGTCCGTTCTCTCGACCGCGAAGGAGCTCTTCGGCGTGACGGCGGAAATCGTCGAGGGACTCGGGAAGAGCGCCCGCGAAGTAGGGCAGCTCGCCGAGAGCGATGTGACAACCGTCGCGACGCCATCGTCGCTCGCGCGGGACGCGCTCGAGCACCGCGCCGACGCGCCGCTCGATCTCACCCCGTACCGCGCTCGGAACGCCGGCGCGGAGATCGAGCAGAAGCGGAAGCGAGTGGCCGACGAAAGGCCCCTTCGGCCAGCCGTGGCAGTGGCTCCAACCCGGCGGATCGTCCGCCCAGAGCGTGTCGAAGTAGGCGTGTCGAGAGAGCGCGCGTTCGTCGCCCCACGAACGAGGCTGAGGTGACGGCGCGGGAAAACCGTACTGATCGAACCAAAAACGGAACGACTCGAGCACGAGTCCGCCGCGTCGCGGTCCGCGCGCAACGGAGCTCGTCGCATGACGCGATCGGTGGTCGAGCGCGAGAACCGCCTCGATCGTGAGCTCCGCACCCGCGGCGATGGCAACCGGCGTCGTCGCAACATAGGCGTTCTCCGGCCGAAACTCGCCGACCGGAGGAACACTGAGGGAGAGATGGTGATGCTCGTAGCCGTCGTTCGGCTGCGGCGAATGAAAACGTGCTGCGAGATGGCGACGCGGCTCGCTTCGAGTTTTCATCCACGCCGAGCTCGGCGGCCAAAGAAGCGCGACGAGCTGATCGTTCGCCTCGATCGCCATGAGCGTCGTTGCGATCTTGTACGTCGCCGGGACGCGGCGATCGCTCAGCGGAAACGCGAGGTCCCGCTCGGAAGACGACGCCTCACCGGCCGCGAGGTACTCGAGACCGGGAAAGATGGCGAACGATTTCTCCGCGCCGAACGATCGATCCCCCGCGAGCACTCGCGGCCCCGCGAACAGGTACACGTCTCCGCTCGTCCCCGCGACGAGTCGCGTCGTCCAACGAAACGAGCTCCCCTTCGCGTCGGGACGGAGATCGATCTCGACGGGCCACTCACTCCGCCCTACGCGAAACGATCCGCGGAGACGCAGGGCGCCGGACGCGCCGATCTCTTCCGGCGCCTTGGTCAATCGGAACGGCGGCTGGAGCGGAGTTGCTGATTCCCGTCGCGTTCCCTTCGCATCGACGAGGAGTTCCGCGAGTGGATAGATCGAAGCCGAGCGATGCCACCGGCCGTCGGCGTCGCGGCAGTCGGCGAACGCGTAGGCGCGTCCGTCGCGTTCCACGACAAGACGAACGCGGGCCGATGCCGTCACGACGGAGTGCACCGCAACGCTTTCGCCGGACGTCGACTCGACGTCTCGGTCCGGATCGCGCTCGAAGACGAAGAACCGCGTCCGGACTCTTCCGTTCACCGTGACGCGACCTTCCCCGCGCTTCCTGCTGACGACGCGCCGGACCGCGCGGATCGTCCGCGCCCCGGGGTCGAGAGCTCCGACGGAGATTCTTCGGCGGTCCACCGCCCCCTCCGTCTCGCACGCGACTTCGATCGAGGTCGACGGTGACGTGGGACCGAGCCCCGCGTTCCTAAGATGTACGACGACGTTGAACGGACGATCACGCGTGACGAGGGGAGAGCTGAGCGCGACGTCATCGACGACGAGCTCGGGCGCGAACGGCGCGCCCCTGACCGACTCGACGCGGGCGTCGCCGCTCTCGACATTCACGCTCACCGGCGCCGCATGATCGAACGCGATCGGCCAGATATGTTCGCCCGGCGAGAAAGCACGCTCCTCGCGCTTCGAGCCGAGCGCTAGTGTGAGCCGCGACGGCTCCGAACACTCGACCCGGGCGAACGCCACTCCGACCGCCCCTTCGAGAAGCACCGGCTCGGGCGCCAGGAAATCGATCCCGTTCGACAGCGCTAGGACGATCGGTTGTCCGAAGACGCTCCAGTCGTAGGCGGAGTTGCCGTCGATCGAATCCGTAACGAGAGCGATCTCGATCGCCTCACCCGCCCAGGCATCGAGCGCGATCGCCCGATCGCGCCAGCCGTCTCCGCTGATCTCCTCGGCGAACGCCGCGGAGCCGTTCACACGCACACCGAATCGAACGCCATTCGGACGACCCGTCTCCCAAGGGACGTCGTCACGGAAGCCGATCCGAAAGTAGAAATAGACCGATTCCTGCGGCCGTCGCTCGGGTAGCTCGAGCCGCGCCGACGTATACGTCGCCTCCGTGCTAGTCGTCGGGTGGAGAAAGATCCCCGGAAGCTCACGCCCGCCAGCGCGCTCGGCGAGGCTAGCGGACGCCGCTGCGGCACCCTGCGCGCGCGACGAATCGAAATCCTCTACGAGGTCGCCGAGAACGCGAAGCGACGCGTCGGGCGACGCGAACACGACGACGGGATTGCCGAGCGCAACGGCGGACGTCGCGGCGAGAAGGCAGAGTGGACGAGAAAAAAAGGAGAGCGAGCCCATCACCCGGACATCCTAACCCGCTCGGTCGGGTTTCCTTTCGACGAACTGCCGCGGAGCGGAGTCCGGCTCGATCATCACGCTTTCGCGGGGCGCCTGCCGCCGTTACAGTGTTCGGCATCGCCGGGGGCCGTCTCGCGCCCGCCCGGCCCCACCGTCCAGGACGCGCCACTACTTGGAGCAACTCCCCATGAGCAGCCGTGTTCACCGTTTCGTCCCCGCCGGAATCACCCTCTGCGCGCTCGTCGCACTCACGCCGAGTGTTTCGTTCGCCGCCGAGCCCAACACTCTCACCGCGGAAGAGAAAGCCGAAGGATTTCGGCTGCTCTTCGACGGCAAGACTCTAACGCACTGGGACGGACGGCCCGATTTCTGGAGCGTCGAGGACGGCGCGATCGTCGGCACGACGACGAACGAGCGACCGACGAAGGGGAACACGTTCTGCTTCTATCGCCGTGAGCTGCTCGGAGACTTCGAGCTTCGCATCCAATGGAAGATCGAAGGCGGAAACTCCGGGATTCAGTTTCGCAGTAGAGACTTCGGCAATTGGGTTTGCGGCGGCTACCAGGCCGACATCGACTCGGGCGGACGCTACACCGGGATCCTCTACGAGGAACGCGGGCGTGCGATCCTTGCCGAGGTGAACGAAAAGGTGCAGCGTACGGCCGATGGAAAGAAAAAGGTCGTCGGTCACTTCTCCGGTGTCGAAGCGATCAAGGCGGCGGTGAAGCAGGGCGATTGGAACGAGACGCGAGTCGTCGCCAAGGGGAATCACATCCTTCAGCAGATCAACGGCGTCACGACGATGGAGCTCATCGACGACGAAGTCGCGAAGCGCGCCGACGGCGGAGTGCTCGCCCTTCAGCTCCACGCCGGACCGCCGATGAAGATCCGGTTCCGCTCCATCCGCGCGAAGAACCTCGATCCCGAGGGATATTCGCCGCTCTTCGATGGCGTCTCGCTCACCGGCTGGAAGAAGCACGAAACGCAGTCCGACGGAAAGTGGACGGTCGAGGATCGAGCGATCGTCGGCCGGCAGCATCCGCCGGGAAAGGGTGGATTCCTCCGGACGACGCGCACGTACAAGAA
Source organism: Planctomycetota bacterium (assembly GCA_965223845.1). GTDB lineage: Bacteria > Planctomycetota > UBA8108 > UBA8108 > SXIK01 > CBDCXR01. Next base: position 4,971,522 of record CBDCXR010000004.1, read on the forward strand.
TTACGAGCTCGCGTTCGAGACGAAGATCGAGTGGCCGTTCGACAGCGGAGCGTTTCTGCGCGTCGGTCCCGACGGAAAAAGTCACCAGGTGACGCTCGACTACCGCAAAGGGGGCGAGATCGGCGGCATCTACTGTCCTTGGACGCAGGGATTCGTTCACCACTGCCCCGATGGGATCAAGAGCTTCAAGAAGGACGAGTGGAACAAGGTCAAGATCCGCATCGAAGGTGAGCCGTCTCGCATCCAGGTGTGGGTGAACGGCACGCAGATCACGGATTTCCAGCACAGCGAGAAGACGACGAAGGGAATCCCGAGCGAGGGGTTCGTCTGCCTTCAAGTGCATCCTGGTGGCGAGGGATACGACAAGGCGTTCGCCGCGTTCCGCGATCTCCGTATTCGCGAGATCGACTGAGCGACGGATCCGAAATCTGAACCAAGAAGTGAGGGAATCATGGGCGAATCGAAACACGATGCAGCATCATCGCTCGGCTTGCTGCTGCTCCGACTCGGCGCCGGGAGCTTGATGCTCTTCGGGCACGGATGGGGAAAGATCGCGAATTACTCGGATCTCACCGATTCGTTTCCCGATCCGCTTGGACTCGGGCACACACTGAGCCTCTGGCTCGCGATCGCGGCCGAAGCGGGCGGGAGCTTGCTCATCATGCTCGGTCTCGCGACGCGCCTTTCGGCGCTCGGACTCGTGATCACGATGGCGGTCGCGGCGTTCATCTTCCACGCGAGTGATCCGACGTTCATCCCGCGTCCGCCGGGACCGGCTAAGGAGCTCGCGCTCGTGTACCTCATCGCGTTCACCGCCCTACTCTTTACCGGCGCGGGAAAGTTCTCCTTAGATGCAGCGCTCCTCGGCAAGAGAAAGAAAGGCGGCGGCGGTCACTAGAAGCCTCCCCGAAAAGCCGGACGCGATCGAGCTCGCGGCCGAGAGCCCAGCTCGATCGCCTCTCGCCTGGACAGGCGAGACCCCGTTTTATCAAGCCGGGCTCCAGGGCTACTCCGACGCAGCGATGCGGATCATCGCGCGTCGCTTCGGAAGCCCCTACTGCGTGACCGAGGCCATCGTCGATCAGGTTCTTCTCACTCGGGGGCGCAGCGAGGAAAACGCGCGCCTCGATCCCGAAGACCATCCGATCGCCGGGCAGCTCATGGGTTCCCAGCCCGAGACGATGGCGGAGGCGGCGCGCAGACTCGTCGAGCTCGGCTACGACGTCGTCGACGTCAACCTCGCCTGTCCCGTGAAGAAGATGGGCCGTCGCTGTCGAGGGGGGCTCCTTCTCTCGCAGCCGGATGAAGCCCGCGAAGTTCTCGCCGCCGTCCGGGGCGCGGTCGCGGGGGCCGTCCCGACGACGGTCAAGCTTCGCCGCGGCTTCGACGACGGGAGCGAATCGAAAGCGAGCTTTCTGCGAATCTTCGACGCAGTCGTTGAGCTAGGTTACGCGTCAGCGACCGTCCACGCGCGGACCGTTCGGCAGAAGTACGCCGGCGGCGCGGAGTGGTCGTCTCTCCGGGACCTCGTCGAACGCTACGCGAGCTTCCCGATTTGTGGATCCGGGGACATCTTCAGTGCGCAGGCGATCTTCGACATGATCGCGGCAACCGGCGTGCGCGCGGTATCGGTCGCCCGCGGAGCGATCGGGAATCCGTGGATCTTCCGTGAAGCACGCGCTCTCCTCCGCGGCGAAGAAGTCGCGCCGCCGAACGTCACCGAGCAAGGCGCCGTGCTCGCGGAGCAGTACCGCCTCGCCGAACGATTCCACGACCGCAAGGCCGCGTGCCGGCTGATGCGAAAGATCGGGATCAAGTTCGCCGAGGTGCATCGCCCAAACGACCTCGAGGTGAAACGCGCGTTTATCGCGGTTCGAACGACCGAGGATTGGTGGGGAGTTCTTTCGCGGTGGTACGGCTAGGGGGGAGGGAGAAAGAGGCGAGAAACTCACCCCTAGCCCACGAAGTACTCCGGCGCCGAGCCGTCCTTCCACTTGATATTGCACCCGACGCTGTTTCGCTGCTCGGTCGACGGTGCCTCGCCGGCGAGCACCGCATCCATCGCCGCGATGAGGTCTCGCCCCGTGACCGGCGTGTCGGTCTTCGGTCGGCTGTCGTCGTACTGTCCGCGATAGACAAGCCGATGGTTCTCGTCGTAGAGGAAGAAATCGGGCGTGCACGCGGCACGGTAGGCCTTCGCCACTTCCTGCGTCTCGTCGTAGAGGTACGGAAAGTCGTAGCCGGCCGCCTCCGCCTCCTCGGCCATCTTCTCGGGGCTGTCGTCCGGATAGTTCTCGACGTCGTTCGAGCTGATTCCGACGATCGCGAGACCCTTCGCTGAGTACGACCGGCACGTCGCCGCGATGTGATCTCGCAGGTGCTTCACGTACGGGCAGTGATTGCAGATGAACATCACGAGAAGCGGCTTCCCCGCAAAGGAGCCGCGCGTCACGACCGCTCCATCGAAAGACGGCAAACTAAAGTCCGGCGCCTCCGTCCCCAAGGGGACCATCGTCGAGAGAGTTCTTACCATGACCTCCTCCTAGTTCTCTTCGCTCTGGTTTCGAAGGATCGTGCTCGAGCGCGCGCAGTTTCCGCGGTTCGATCAGACGTCGGAGACGCAGCTATCGTAGAACTTGACGAATTCGTCGCGCTCGTCGCACGCGCGGACGCGCATCGCCGCACGTGGGTGCTGATTGAGCAGCCCCGTGATTCCGTAGGGGGTGAGCGCTCCCCATTCGAGCTCATCGCGGAATGGAACGAGCTTCTCCTCGAGCACCTTCAAGATCGGCCGGAGCCGGAACTTCGGATTGCGGAGAAACCCTATGAGCAGCTCCATGGGACAATTCCCCGCGCCGCGCCCGAGTCCGTACATCGTCGCGTCGACGCGATTCGCGCCTTGAATGATCGCCTCGATCGTGTTCGCGAAGGCGAGCTGTTGATTGTTGTGGGTGTGAATTCCGACTTCTTTCCCCGTGCCCTCGAGAGCCTTTCGGTACTTCTGAACGAGCGCACGGATCTGCTCGTGGTAGAGCGCGCCGTAGCTGTCGACGACGACGACCGTGCCGACGGGCGTGCCGGCGAGCGTCTCGAGCGCCTGATCGATCTCGGATTCGGCAACCGTCGAGATCGCCATCAGGTTGCACGTCGTCTCGTACCCCTTTTGATGAGCGTCCTCGATCATCTCGACCGCGCCGGGAATCTGGTGGACGTAGGTCGCGACTCGAATGCAATCGAGCACGCTCTGATCCTTCGGCAGGATGTCGTCCTTGTAGTCCGTCTTCCCGACGTCGGCCATCGCCGTGAGCTTCAGGTCCCCCGGATTTTCCCCGACGATGCGGCGGATGTGATCTTCGTCGCAGAACTTCCAGTCACCGAACTCGTCGCGCGCGAAGATCCGCTTCGACGCCTTGTAGCCGACCTCCATGTAGTCGATCCCGGCGCTCCGACAGGCGTCGTAGACGGACTTGACGAAGGAATCGTCGAACCGGTGGCTGTTGATCAATCCACCGTCGCGAATCGTACAGTCGAGAACCTTGATTTCGGGGCGAAACGTAATCCAGGGTGCGCTTTCAGCAGTCATCGGTCTCGGTGGGTTCTCGGGAAGGTAAAGACCTCGAGCGCGAGCTCCGCGGTGGCTCGAGGCGCGAGCACGGAATGCGGACGGTTCCCCACCCTCCGCCGAAGCTCGAATCAGGACGATCGGCGATTTTCGCTGAGGCGGAAGCGCGATGCAAGCGCCGCAGCGTCCCGAGCTCAACGCCCGACGAACGATCTCAGTCCGTTCGCCACTCGATCGGGGTCTCGTCCTCGTCCCCTCCGTTCGTCGCCATCACGCCCGCGAGCACCGCGGCGATCACGGCGCAGATCGCAATCGCGAGGCGAGTGATCGCCCGGCGCCGCGTGGACGAGGTCACCGGCCCCCAGTCTCCTAGTCCGGCGAGACAGGGCACGAATCCGACGAGAAGAAAACTCACGGCGGGCGCGCGATCGGTCTCGAGCATCTGCATGTAGGTGCCGAGGAGAACGACCTCACCGATGGCGACGACGAGCACACTCGGCGCGGGACCGACTCTCTCGCCTCGCTTCGTGAGGAGAATCAGCCCGGCCGGCGAGAGCAACAGCAAGAACGAGCCGCTCGCGAGAGCGAACTTCGCGTAGTGGGAAACCCACGCGAGACCGCTGACTCCGGCGAGAAAGATGATCAGCACGCCCCACCACGTCGGTCCGGCGATGCGCCGCGAGAAGTCGTCCGTCCAGATGCAAACGATCGCGAGAAGCAACGCGATGATCGTGCACCAGACGATGCGTACGCCGAGCGTGGGCCACTCACTCGACGCGGTCGGGCCGAGGACGAGCGCCGATATCCCGACCGCTAGCGCCACGAGGACGCCGATGCGCGTCGCGAGAGTGCGGCGTTCCGAGGCGAGAAACACGGCGGGCAGAAGCGCGATGAGCGCGGCGACGAACGGCTGGTGCTCCCAGCCCCGCCACCCGGGCCAACCGAGGAGGCCCGCGTGAAGAAAACAGTAGCCGAGCGCGATGGCGACGGCGCTCGCGAAATCCGCGAAGCGGTGCTCGCTCAGACGTGTACGTACGAGCGTGAATGCGCCGAGCGCCGACGCGCACAGAAGAACTCCGAGAATGAGAACGAGAGTTCGGGTGTCGATGGAGCTCGCTCCTCACTCACTCCCGCCGCCGAGCGTGTCACTCCGCCTTTACGCCGGTCAGCCCCATGCTGACGGTGACCGTATCGCCGAGGGCGCCGGCGCCGAACTCGATCCCGAACGCCTTGCGATCGATCTCGATCGTTCCGTCGAAACCACTCCGGAGTCCGCCGCGCCCTTCGACCTGCCCGCCGTAGAGGACGGTGGCCGTGACATCCTTTGTCACACCGCGCAGAGTCAGTTTTCCCTTCACAGCGAACGTTTTCTTTTCGACGAGTTTCGCTTCCGTGCTCACGAAGCGCGCTTCTGGATGTTCCTTCGCGCTGAAGAAATCGGCGCTCCGAAGGTGCCCGTCGCGGCGTTCGTTGCCGGTATCGACACTCGCCATCTGAACGCGGAGGTCGAACTGCATCGACTCGGGCTTCGCGTCGTCGATCGAGAACGATCCGGAGAACTTGTTGAATCGTCCGACGAAAGTCGACACGCCGGAGTAGCGGATCTTGAAGACGAGCGATGAATGAACGGGATCGACCGAGAAGTTCGCGGCATCGGGCGAGGTGACCGCCGCAGCCGGCGCGGGCCGCGCTGAGGTATCGATCACCACCCAGATCGACGCCGCTAACGCGCAGGCGACTCCCAGAACAAATGAACGCGACATGGAGAGTCCTTTCTTTTCGTGGGCGGCTCGGAGTTCGCTCCGTCCTTGCGTCGTGCTTCGCGATCGCGTACCAGCGTCGAGGACGCCGATCAGTATACCGCAATCGTTCGTGCGGACGGGGCGCTAGATGGGCGCGCGGATTCGAGAGGCGGCGATTCCGCCGATCGGCAACTCTCACCGACTTCTCGGGTCGCGTGCGGTATAGTATGCGCCGCGGCGCCGACGGCGAGCGCTCGCGGAGGACCGTACCCGAGGAAACCGGATGTCAGAGGAGACGGAAACCGAGCGCCGAGTCGAACAGCTCGCGGCGGAAGCGCGCGAGGCGGGCCGTGAGGGGCTCGTCGTCTCGACGAGTGGAAACTTCAGCGTTCGGCTCGATCGCGAACGGTTCGCGATCAGCGCGGCGCGGACTCGGCTTGCGCACCTTCAACCCGACGAGCTCGTGGTGGTCGACATCGCCGGATCGCCGCGCCCTCGGGGTGCCTCGTCGGAATCGTCGTTTCGGCCTTCGCGCGAGACGCCGATGCACCGCGCGGTCTACGCCGCGGATCCGTCGGTCGGTAGTCTTCTCCACTGCCAGTCGCCCTTCGCGACGCTCCTCGCCTGCCGCGGTGGGCCCGTGGATCTCGACTTCATCCCCGAGTATCCAGTCTACGTGCGGAAGTTCGCGACCGTGCCGTACCTCCCCCCGGGAAGCGAGCAGCTCGCGACGGCAGTTAGCGACGCGTTCTCCGATCCCGATGTTCGCGTTGTTCAACTCGGGAACCACGGTCAGATCGTGCGTGGCGACAGTCCTCCGCAGTGCGTCGAGCGCGCGGTGTTTTTCGAGCTCGCGTGCCGAATCCATGTCGCCTCCGAGCCGGGGCCCGCGCTTCGGCGCTACTCCGCCGCCGAGCTCGACGAACTCCGCTCGTACTGAACTTGCGGCCGTTCGAAATCCGAAGAATCGTTCGAAGTGAAAGAGAACTCGTGATTAGACGCTGCAACTCCGCTCGCGCTCGCTGGCGCCGTCGTTTTGCCGTCCTCCTAGCCGCAGTCGCGGTGTCGCTCGGCGCCCGACCGGAGACGATCCCGGCCGAGGAACGGGCGGAAACCGAGCCCGCAACGCGGGGCGGAATTCTGCCGCTCACGCCGGTCGAGCGCCTTCGTTACTTCCTCGACAACCTCGGCGAGGTCGAGACCGGGGTCGCCTACCGCTCGCGCCTTCCTTCGGTCGATCTCGTCCAGTTTCTCGCCGAGCGAGCCAATGTTCGCCACGTCGTCAACTTTCGCGGCAAGGTCAGCGACGACGTGAAGGAGTACATCGAGTCCCTCGGCGGCACGTACACGAACATCCGCATGTCGGCCAGCCGACCGCCGAAGCCGCGTCAAATCCTCGAGCTCATCCGCTTGACGTTGCGCGCGGAGGAAGAGGAGAACGCGATGCTCTTCCACTGCCGCGGCGGCGCCGACCGGACCGGGATGATGACGGCAGCGTGGCGGATGTTGTTTCAGGGAGCACTCGATCGAAAAACGCTCAAGGATGAGACCCTCACGCATCTCCACATCCCGCCGGCTCACCCGAACGTGCACAAGTTCATCGACATCTTCCCCGCGGAGCTCTTTCTCCCGTTCGTCGAAAACCCCGCGCTTCTCGACGACGAGGAACGCATCCGGGAGCTCGAGGCCAAGTTCTACGATCAGTATCCCCTCCATTCGGGTTCGACGACGATGACGACCGGGACGCTCCGCGCCGGCGCGTTCAAGGTCGATCTGCTCTCCGAGTGGAACGGTCCGATCCAGATGGCGACTTACGGTGCGTATCCAGGACCGTCGAAGGGGATTCTCGATCCGGTCTACACGCGCGCACTCGTTCTCGAGAACGACGAGACTCGCATCGCGCTCGTGTCGTGTGATCTCCTCATCATCGACGCGGAGCTGCGCCGGCGGGTCGACGTCCGTGTCGCCGAGTTGGGAATCGAGCTCGACGACCTTCTCCTCGGGGCGACGCACACCCACACGAGCATCGGCGGCTGGATCGATCACCCGATCTACGAGCTCTACATGTTCGGCCAGTTCGACGAGAGAATCCTCGATCATCTCGTCGAACGGATCGCGGAGTCGATCGCCGGCGCGGTCCGCGAGCTGAAGCCGGCTCGACTCGGCACTGGATCCGCGACCGCACCGCGAATGAATCGCAATCGGCGCATCGGGACGGTGACCGACTCGCAAGTCGGCATCGTACGGGTGACCGACGCGTCCGGTGCGCCGCTGGCGACCGTCGTTCACTACACCGCACATCCCGTCATCGCACCGAAGACCGGCGAGATCTCCGGTGACTTCCCCGGAGCGCTCGCACGCCGTATCGACGAGCGCCACGGCGTCGGCCTTTTCTTCGCCGGCGCTCTCGGCGACATCAATGCGCGACCGAAACCTCCGCCCGAGAAGGTAGGACAGAAATTCACGCGCGTCGAACGCGTCGAGTACATGGGAAAGCTCCTGTTCGAGACGGTTGCGGCTGCCATCGAGTCGATCCCGACCGAGGATTCGATCGTCCTCGGCTCGATGACGATTCACTTCGATCTCCCGCCGTTCAAGATCGCACTCGTTCCCGATCTCTTCTTTCCGCTTCACTGGCTCGCCGCCGGCGCGATCCGTTGGCCGCGGTACGCGCCGCTGCAAGCCGTTCGGCTCGGCGACGCCGCGATCATCGCGACGGCATCGGAGATGGCCGTGCGCTTCGGGCTCGAGCTTCGCCGGCGCAGTCCCGCCTCGCCGACGTTCCTCGTGACACACGCGAACGCCTACGCGGGCTATGCGCTCACACAGGTCAACTACGCGAAGCGAAAGATCGACCCGGCGAGTACGGTCGCGCTCAACGGACCGACTCACGGCCGCGACGTCCTCCACGCGGGACTGCGTCTCATCCAGACACTCTGGGAACTCGATCCCGACGCGATCGATCCCGAAGAGCCGTTCGGCAGTGCTGGGTTCGGCGACGAGCCGCCGCCGGTGTCCCCGACCCTCCCCCAGACGAGGCGACCGGAAGCGCGCACGGGAGACGGCGTTCCGGACGTTGGGCGGAGCTCGGTCGCGTTTCGATATCGGACCGGGCTTCGGGGCGGACATCGCGTCCGGGGCCGACGCCGGGAGACCTCCGCGCGCGCGTCCGTCGCGACAGTCGGCGATGTTCGGCTGGACGCCGGGATCGGCTACGTCGACTCGTCGTGGCGAACGAGCCAGGGCGGCGGGGACGACAGCGGCTTCTCCGATCTCACCCTCGGGGCGGAGCGTGCATTCACCCTCGTCGAACGACCGTCGACGGGGAACGGGCTGCGCGTCTCTCCACGCATCGCCCTCTCACTCCCGACCGGAGCGAGTGATCGCACCGCACCGTTCGACTTCGCCGCGGGCACGGGCGTTTGGCGCCCTCACCTCGGCTCCGGGTTCGAATTCACGTGGAACACTTACCGCACGTTCGCGTGGGATTCGATCTACACGACGAGTCTCGACCGAAGCGCGGGCAGGCGGCCGGGCGATCGGTGGGAGAACGAGATCGTCTACACCGAGCGCCATGGAACCGTGTCACTCCTTCTCGGACTCCGCGGCGAGCTTCGGCTCAAGGATCTCCGCCGCGGCGGCCGAGCGGAGGTCGACATCCGCTCGACGAGCTTCGACCTCGGGCTCCGCCCCGGCATCAACGTGCACTTCGGTGAGCACGCCGAAGGATTCGTACTCGGGACCGTCGGGCTTCTTCGCTCGGGAAGCGGAGGTGGGCAGGGCGACGGGTTCGAGGTCGGTGTAGTGCTCGGGTTCTAGCGAGCTGAATCGTTCGAGCTTCCGACGATGGCGGTGCGCACGAAACCTAGCGAGCGTGGCCACTCGCTCACTTCAGGGCCTCTCTCCATCGCGGACGATGCTGCCCGAAACTTCGTCGCTAGCGCGCCGCGCGCCGGCGAAGCGCGTGCCAGATCGACTCGAACTGTCGATGCGCGTCACCGCCGAGGACTTCGGGAAGGGACGATCGACCTTCCGGCGCAAACTGGGGCATCTTCGTCTCCGGATCGATGCGCAGAGGGTCGCGCATCCAGCGGTGATAGAACTCGTGGCGCAGACGGGCGGGAAGATCGCGGAGGTCCGGTCCCTTCGCGTCGAAAACACCCTCCGCCTTGACGCCACCGAGATCGTGACACGTCGCGCACGCGAATCCGTCGGTCGGCTGGATGAGTTGATCTCCCACGCTCGCGAGCTCCGCGTCGATCGCGGGGCCGGCGGGCGGAGTCACGCTCACCCCGTGTCCGAGCGCGAGCCCCTCCGCGAGAAGGCCCGCGGGCCCCGTAAACTTCGGCATCCTCGAGCCGAGCCACGGACGGATGAGACGAGTTTCGACGTCCGTCGATACGACCGTCGCAAGCCAGTCGGGGTGCAGCTTCTCACCGGCCCACGTGAGCGTAGGGCGAAGCTGAATCAGCTTCGGTTCGCCGGCCTCGTCGACGAGCTCTTCGCCTCCGCTCGCGTCCTCGAGCGTCGACCAGGCGTCGGAAAGGCCGTCGCGGCGGTGACACGACGTGCAGCGCATCCGGGCGATGTGCCGTTCGGCGAACTCCACCGGAGCGACGCGATGAAGCGACGCGACATCGTCCGCGGCGAACGCGCGGAGCGCCGCGCGGTCCGTCTCGTTGAAGCCGAAATCCGGCGCGGACGCGCGAGTCTCGTTCGACGCCGACAAACAACCGGCCGTCATGGCGCCGCTGAGTACGGCCGTCAGGGGAGGAGCCGCTTCCGGCGGAGTCGATTCCTCGGAATGACACGCGCGACATCCTAGTTCGGCGAAGAATCTCTCGCCGCGCTCGGAATCGCCCCCGAGGACACCCAGCTCGGGCGAGCCTCCCGTCGTCCCGATGAGAAACGAGGCCAGATCCTCGGCGTCGGGAACCGACAGTCCGAGGTCGGGCATCCGCGACGACCGCGAGAAGCGATGCGGATCGAGCAGGAATCGCGTCAGCCCTTCTCGCTTCCACTTCGCCCCCACATGTGCGAGCGATCGACGCCCGTGGAGGTCCCGATCGTCCGCCGCCTCGAGCCGGTGGCAAGCGACACAACCGAGCTCGGCGAAGCGCTCGGCCCCGCGATCTGAATCGCCCGAATGACGTTTCAGTACGACCGGCGGATCCGATGAAGCAGCGAGGACGGTGCGGGTAGCGAGATACGCGACGATGTCCTTTGCGGCAGTGTCCATGCCGGAGTCGGCCGGCGCGCCGTGAACCACGCGCGGCATGGTCGCATCCGAAAGCATGGACCGAGGCGAGCTGATCCAGCGTGCGATCCAGCCGGCATGGAGGCGGGAGACGATCCCATCGAGCAGAGGCGCGGTATAACCGAGCTCCGGCATCGCGCGCACGCGAGCCTTGGACGACAGACGGTGGCACGCCAGGCATCGACGCGAAGCGACGAGCTCGCGTCCTCGGCGCACCAGCGTCCGATTGGCGAGAAGCTCGTGCGACGGGTCGTGACGCAGGAAGCGCGGTGGGACGGGCTCGGTGCCGAAATCAAACGACGACCACAAAATGCGAAACCATGCGTCCCCTTCCGGCGGACTCTCGTAGCGAACAACGAAGCGCCGCGGCCCCTCCTCGAGCTCGACCTCCTTCGACGCGATCTTCGCCAGATCCCCACTCGTCCGCGGCAGAACGCTTTCGCCATCGATCTCGAGCTCCAATGTTCCGGCACCTTCGGCCGAGAAGGTGTAATCGTCGAAGAAGTCGACGAGAAGATAGCCTTCGAACGTCGCTCGAAAACGCCCGGGGGAGAGAAACGGCGTCGGAGCCTCGCCGTCCGGAACGCGGAGCGCGAGAAGTCGAGACGCTCGGGCGTCCCGTCGGGGCGGTGCGCCGGATTCGCTCGAGCGTTCGAACGTGACCGCGACCCCCCGCCCGAGCTCGTTCGACTCGGCGAGAAGCGAAGCGGGGACATTCGCGATGACCGCGACGAAGATGGAGCTTGCGAGGTGGGTACGCACGGGCAGCCCGGATCACGGTCTCGGAGGCGGTGGCGATCGCGGCGGTACTCTGCCGCGCGGACTCGTCTCCAGTTTACCCCGCGCGCTCAACGCGCACCGGGCAGACCTTGAGCTCCGCCGTGTGCGTGATGGGGTCATACCCCGAGCCGGTGAGCACGTTCACGGGAACGTCGTTGAAGCTGAAGCTAGAAAACACGGTTCCTCGGGGAGACCGCTCGGTCGCCCGTACACGAACTTTTACCGTCCCGCGGGCACTAGTCACTTCACACCAATCACCGTCGACGAGCCCCCATGCGGCGACGTCGTCCGGGTGAACCTCGAGACTCTCCTCGCTGAGGAGGTAGTCGATCCCGGCCGAGCGTCCGGTTTGAGTTCGCGTGTGGTACGACTCGAGCCGCCGCCCGGTCGTAAGCCAGACGGGATACTCCTCGCTCACCGTCTCCGCCGGATCGCGGTACCGGATCATCGAGAACTTTCCGCGGCCGTTCACGAAGCCGTCCTCGTGAAGACGCGGCGTTCCGGGGTGATCCTTCGAAGGAACGGGCCACTGGTACTCGCCGCGCTCGATGCGATCCCAATCGAGACCGGCGTAGATCGGCGAAACTCCGCAGAGCTCGTTGAAAACCTCCTTCGCCGATGCGAACTCGAATCCGGGAAATCCCATACGCCGTCCGATCTCGGTGATGATCCACCAATCGGGCCGCGCGTCGCCGGGAGGCGAAACGGCAGCACGAAGCCTCTGCACCCGCCGCTCGGTGTTCGTGCACACGCCGTCCGTCTCCGCCCAAGAGGTCGCCGGAAGAACGACGTCGGCGACAGCAGCCGTCTCGGTCGGGAAGATATCGATCACGACGAGATGCTCTAGACTCTCGAGAGCGTGCTCGCAGTGCTTCCGGTCGGGATCGCTGACGAGCGTGTTCTCGCCGCAGATCAACATCCCGTGAATCGAGCGACCGCATTCCTCGAGCGCGGTCACCTTCGTGATTCCCTTCTCGAGGTCGACCTTTCGGCCGTACGCCTTCTCGAACTTCTCCTGGTGAGCCGGGTCGGTGACGGACTGAAATCCCGGATAGTTGTTCGGCAGCGCACCGGCGTCGCCCGCACCTTGGATATTGTTCTGCCCGCGCATCGGGTTGATCCCCGATCCTTCTTTCCCGATGTTGCCGGTCATCAGGGCGAGATTGCAGAGACTCTGCACGTTGTCGACGCCGCAGATATGCTCGGTGATTCCGAGGGTGTAGTAGATCGCCGACGGGTTTCCTCCACCGTACCAGCGCGCGGCGCGCTCCACGTCATCAGCGGGCACCTCGGTGATCGATTCGGCCCAGGTGGGAGAAAACGGCTCGAGGTGCTTCAGGAATTTGTCGCACCCCTGCGTTCGTTCGGCGACGAATTCGCGATCGACGAGTCCTTCGCGCGCGATCACGTGCGCCATCGCGAGGAGCAAGGCAACGTCGGAGCCGACGCGAATCGGAAGGTAGAGATCGGCCATCTCGGCGAGTCGAATGCGACGCGGGTCCGCGACGATGAGCTTCGCCCCGCGCGCGATCGCGCGTTTGAGGCGCGTCGCCGCGACGGGGTGACACTCCGTCATATTGGTCCCGATGCAGAAGATCACATCGGGCTTCTCCATGTCGCGAAGCGGATTCGACATCGCGCCTCGGCCGATCGTGGCCGCCAGACCGGCGACCGTCGGTGCGTGTCAAGCACGACTGCAGTTGTCGATGAAGTTGGTGCCGAAGCCGGTGCGGATCCAGCGCTGCATCATGTACGCGCATTCGCTCGGCGCTCGTCCGGATGCGACGCCGTAGACGGCGTGGCGGCCGTGCTTGTCGAGCACGGCCTGGAATCCGCCGGCGGCGCGATCGAGCGCCTCGTCCCACGAGGCCGGCCGGAGAGCGCCGTCATCGCCCCGAACGAGCGGCGTGTGGAGTCGCTCTTCGTGCTGGACGAAGTCGTAGGCGAATTGGCCTTTGATGCAGAGCGCGCCGCCGTTCGCCGGTCCGTCCATCGCGGGCTGAACACCGACGATCGTCTCGTCGCGCGTGAGAATGTCGACGGAGCAGCCGACGCCGCAGTAGGGACAGATGGTTCGCGTCTTCTCCGTCTCGCCGGGAACGTCCGCTTGCGCGAGCGCCTTCCGATCGGCGAGCGCACCGGTCGGACAAGTCTGAACGCACTGTCCGCAAAACGTGCAGGCGGAGTCGCGAAGGAGTCCGTTGAACTCCGTTGTGATCTGCGTTTCGAATCCTCGGTTTCGTACGCTGATCGCGTAGTCACCTTCCTGTTCCGCACAGACGCGCACGCAGCGGTAGCAGGAGATGCATCGGTCGTAGTCGCGGAGGATGAACGGGTTGTCGTCGTCCATCCGGCTTTCGCCCGAGCGCGCGCCGGCGAAGCGGTTCGTACGCGCGTCGTATTCATCGACGAGTGTCGATAGCTCCTGCGACGCCGAGCCGCGGAGCGGATCCACGTCCACCTCGCCGTTCTCCGATGCGACGAGCTCGAGAAGCGTTCGCCGATACTTCGCGATCGCCTCCGTGCTCGTCCGGACGACCATCCCCGGCGCGGCCGGAGTCGTACACGAGGCGACGGGGTTCCTCGCACCTTCGACCTCGACGACGCAGAGACGGCACGCGCCGAACGGCTCGAGTCGGGGGTCGTAGCAGAGCGTGGGGATCTCGGAGCTCGCGCCTCCATTCGCCTGCGCGCGCTGGCGCTGGGCGACCTCGTAGATCGTCTCCCCCGGCGTGAACGCGATGCGCTCGCCGTCGAGAGTGATCTCGTTCGACTTCTTCTGCGTCTTCGTTTCCGTCGTCATCGCTTCTCGCCCGCGTCGAGGTCACCCGCTGCGCACACCGCGCGCGGGTCCAGCGGCGATGTGCCGCCGCACTTCATCGGGGAAATACCGAACGAGGCTGTCCGTCACTAGAGGAGCCGCAACGCCTAAGCCGCACGCGCTCGTCGCGCGCATGGTTTCGCCGATATCCGCGACCTCCTGGAGCCACTCGTTCGCGTCATTCGGGCCTGCGCTCCCCTCGAGCCGCTCGGTGAGCCGTCGACTTCCGATGCGGCAGGGAAAACACTTCCCGCACGACTCGTCCGCGAAGAACTCCATCGCACCGCGCGCGACGTCGACCATGTCGCGCGAATCGTCGAACACCATCACGCCTCCGGCGCCGAGGAACGAGCCCTTCGCGCGGATCGAGGGCTCATCGAGCGTGATCTCGAGATCATCGCCCGCGAGAAAGCCGCCGGAAAGTCCCGCCATCGTCACGGCCTGAACACGCCGCCCCCCCGGTGGGCCGCCCGCCCACTCGTAGAGGAGCGTGCGCAGCGGAAACCCGATGGGGACTTCGTAGTTGCCTGGCCGCGCGACATCGCCCGAGAGGCTGATGACTTTCGTCCCGGCGTGCTCCCCGAGACCGAGGCCACGGTACCAGTCCGCGCCGCGGATAAGAATCGGAGCGACCGACGCGAGCGTCTCGACGTTGTTGACGACCGTCGGCAGTTGCTCGAATCCATGGGTCACCGGAAACGGTGGACGATTCCGCGGGAAGGGGTGCTTTCCCTCGAGACTGTTGAGGAGCGAACCCTCCTCGCCGCAGATGTACGCGCCGGCGCCGCGGCGAACGTAGAGACGGACATCTCTGCCGCCGAGTGCATTCGCGCCGAGAAGTCCGGCGTGCTCCGCTTCGGCGATCGCGCGCTCGAGGATGCGCAGCGTCTGCGGATACTCGTAGCGAAGATAGATGAATCCGCGCGTCGCTCCCGTCGCGTACGCAGCCAACATCATTCCCTCGATGACCGAGTGCGGATCGTAATCGAGGAGCGCCCGATCCTTGAAACAGCCGGGCTCGCCCTCGTCGGCGTTGCAGACGATCGTCTTCGGATCGCCCTCCGCTTCCGCGACGAGCTTCCACTTCGTCCCGGTTGGGAAGCCCGCGCCGCCTCTTCCGGCCAGCTTGCTCTCGGTGAGGGTTTCGATGATCCCTTCGGGCGTGAGGTCGGTACCGACGCGTGCTATCGCGTCGTAGCCTCCCGTTCGCCGATATCCGGCGAGCGTCGCACGATCGGGTTCGCGAATTCTCGCGAAGACACACTCTTCGAAGTCATCCGTCGCGACCGCAGGATTCGGCGGCGGGAGCGGAGTCGGACGCTCGGCGAGCTCGCCGGCCGCGTCTCCTACGAACGCGCCGGCGCCGCGGAGGACGGGGACCGGCTCGTCGCAGCGACCGGCGCAAGGCATCGCCTTCGCCCCGTCGTTCGCGAGCCGCGCGAGCAGCTCGGGTCCGCCGCGGAGCGCGCACACGGATCCCGTGCACACACGCGGCGCGGCGATGCCTCCAGGCTCGCGCGCGAAGTGGTGATAAAAGGTCACCGTTCCAAAGAGATCGGCGAGCGGAATGCGAAGCCCGGCCGAGACGGCGCGGAGCGAATCGTCCGAAAGATAGCCGTCGCGATCGTGGAGCGCGTGGAGGAGACCGAGAAGCGGAGCCGGCTCGTCCCGCCACTTCGCGATCAATTCGCGGTCGGTCGGTGTCGTCAAGGAGTCCTCGGGAGAATCGTGCATTCGCTCAGCCGCTCTGGTTCGCTCCGATCCTTGAGTTATCCCTGATCGACCGAGCGATTGCAACGCGAGCCGACCGTACGCCGAGCGATGTTGGGGCTCAGTTTTTCTTCACGCGGATCTCGACGCGGTCGATCGCTCCGGTGAAGGGATTCGGCGGAGCGTACGGACCCACGGCGCCACCTTCATCGCTTCCGACCTCGAGGCCGTCGATCGGCATCCGCGCCATCGCTCCCGGACTGGTTCCCTTCGCGACGGTTTGACCGTCCACCGCGATGGCGATCGCACCGTCCTTCGCAAGCGAGGCGGTGACGCGCGAGTTCGCGACGAGTGTCGTCTGCCCCTCGACGACCGCAAGAGTTCCGCGGTGGCGCGTCGCGAACGCGAGCTTTCCCTTCCGCACGAAGAGCGCCCAACCGTCACTCGGTCCGCCCTGCGCGACGATCACTCCTTCGCCGGGTCGCGAGAGCTCGGCGACGATGTGGACACTCTGCTCCGCGACGTAGGGCGCCTCCGCCCGTGCGAGCCGCTCTCCGGCCTTGAGCTCGAAACGTCGCTTTCGACTGAAATCAGCGCGCTTCTCCCGCTTCTTGTAATACGGCACGAGCGGGTAGACGTGAGCCCGCTTCGCCCACGCGTCCCAACGCGCGGCGAGCTCCGCCGCCAGTTTCGGACGAGCGCGGGAGAGATCCATCAATTCCGTCCGGTCCGCGGCGAGGTAGTAGAGCTCCCACGGACCGGCCTCGCCGCGAGCGACGAGCTTCCAATCGCCGACGCGAACCGCTCGATTCCCTTCGTGCTCCCAATAGAGCGCCTCCCGCTCGATCGTCTCCCCGCTGAAGGCGGGGCGGAGGCTGCGTCCTTCCAAGGGCTGAATTTCCTGCCCGCGGTAGGACTTCGGGTACTCCGCTCCGGCGACATCGACGCAGGTCGCCATGAGATCGATGAGGTGACCCGGCTGATGCTCGAGTTCGCCGCGCCGAGCGAGGCCACGGGGCCAATGGACGACGAGCGGCGTCGCGATCCCACCCTCGTGCACCCAGTGCTTGTAGCGGCGAAACGGAGTGTTCGAAGCGTTCGCCCACGGAAGGCCGTAGGCGATGTACGTGTCGGCGGGACCCGGCATCACGCCGTAGCCCGTTCGCACGGGACGCCCGTCGCGTGTGTGGGTCGGCTGCATTCGCGTCTGAAGCTCGCCCGGACGCATCGGCTTCCGTTCGACCTTCCTCGCCGGATCCGGCCGCTCGGATCCGCGGCTGCCGTACTCTTCCGCGCAGCCACCGTTGTCGGCCAAGAAAAGGACGAGCGTGTTCTCGAAGACACCGGTTTCTCGAAGCGCCTTTACGATGTGCGCGATGCCTTGGTCCATGCGGTCGACCATCGCCGCGTAGACTTCCATCCGGCGTTCGAACCATGGCTTGTCCTTCGCGTCGACCCAGGCGGGTGCCTGTGGATCGCGCGGGGTCCGCGTCCATTCCTTTTCGACGATCCCCATCGCGATCATGCGCTCGTGCCGTTCCCGCCGGAGCTCGTCCCAGCCCTTCGCATAGCGTCCCCGATACTTCGCAATGTCGTCGGGAAGCGCGTGCATCGGCCAGTGCGGCGCGGTGTAAGGCACGTAGAGGAAGAACGGCTTGTCGCGCGCGCGCTCGGCGTGTTCTCGGATGTACTTCGCAGCGTGGTCGCTGATCGCGTCGGTGTAGTAGAAGTCGTCCGACTCGGGCGCGATCTGCGTGTTGTCGCGCGTGAGAGAGTTCGGGTCGAAGAAACTGCCCGCGCCGTGAATGGTACCGAAGAAGCGATCGAATCCCCGCTGGATCGGCCAGTTCGACTTGTCGCCGTCCGGCCGAGTGTCTTTCGTGACGTGCCACTTGCCCGACATGTACGTCGCGTAGCCGGCCGCGCGCAGCACCTCTGCGATGGTGACCGAACGGCGATTCAACTCGCCGCGGTAACCGTCGTAGCCGCTGTCCTGCATCATCCAGCCGACACCCGCCTGGTGCGGGTAGAGTCCCGTGAGGAGACTGGCGCGCGTCGGGCAGCAGCGCGCGGTGTTGTAGAACTGCGTGAACCGAAGCCCGTTCGCGGCGAGCGCGTCGATGGTCGGTGTCTCGATCTCGCCGCCGTAGCAGCCGATGTCCGAGTACCCCATGTCGTCAGCCATCATGATCACGATGTTCGGGCGATCGCCGCGCGATTCACTCCCGGCGAAGGCGACGGGAGCGAAGGCGAACGAGGCAAAGAGCGCGAGCGAAAACCTAAGCTTCGGATCGAGGACTCTAGTACAGATGGGCATGGCTCTAACTCTCGGGGGCGGGAAAGACTCGCGCGCGAGGAATTCGCGCTGCATCGACTCTATCCGCGCTGCGGAGGTCGTTCAATCGACTGCGACGTCGCCGCGGATGCGATGTACCGCGCTGCGCCTCGAGAATCGCGCCAGCGAGCGCTCCCCCCGACTCGCGTCGTGCGCTACCATGTCGAGAGTTCAGATCCCCTTACTCCGCACTCGCCATCGAAGGACACTCGCCCGTGATCTTGCGAACGACGGTTTTTCTCTGCTTGTGGATCCCGGCCATCGTCTCGGGCGCCGATGCGTGGCCCGAGTTTCGCGGCCCGGACGGTCAGGGTCACGCGACGGCTCAAAACCTACCGATCCGATGGAGCGAAACGGAAAACGTCGCGTGGAAGACATCGATCGGCGGCCGCGGATGGTCGTCTCCCGTCATCGAAGGCGATGAGATCTGGCTGACGACGGCCTACGAAAGCGAACTCTCCGACGAAGAGCGCGCGAAGCGACTCGAGGGCAATACCGGCAGTCAGCCTCTCACCGTCTCCGGACCGGTGAGCCTTCGCGTCGTCGGTGTCCGTCGCTCGAGCGGCGAGATCCTTCGGGAGGTCAGCGTGCTCCGCGCTGAATCGCCCGAACCGATTCACGAGCTGAACAGCTTCGCTTCCCCCACTCCCATACTCGAAAACGGGAAGCTGTACGCTCACTTTGGAGCGAACGGAACGGCCTGCGTCGACACGAAGACGGGCGATGTCCTCTGGCGGAACACCGAGATCACGCTCAAGCACGAGAACGGCGCCGGCAGCTCCCCTATCAGCTGGAAGGACGTCATCATCTTCCACTGCGACGGCAGCGACGTGCAGTCCATCGTTGCGCTCGAGAAGAAGACCGGAACCATCGCGTGGCAGACCGATCGCAGCGGCAAGATGCACGATCACCCGCAGATGAAGAAGGCGTACGGTACGCCGCTCGTCGCGACCGTCGGTGGCAAACCGCAAGTCCTCTCGCCGGCGGCCGATTGGATCTACGCGTACGACCCGAAGAGCGGCGATGAACTGTGGAAGCTGCCGTACGGCGGCCTCGGATTCTCGATCGTGCCGCGCCCGAGTGTCGCGAGCGGACGAGCGTTCATGTGCACGAGTTTCATGAACTCGCAGCTTCTCGCCATCGACCTCGAGGGCGCGGACGCTCCGAGGATCGCTTGGCGCTACAAGCGACAAGTCCCGAAGATCTCGTCGCCGCTCGTCGTCGAGGACGAGATCTACTTCGTGAGCGACAAGGGCGTCGCGACCTGCCTCGACACGAAGAGCGGCGATCGACATTGGGTCGAGCGCCTCGGGGGAAACTACTGCGCTTCTCCCCTCTACGCGGACGGCCGGATCTACTTCTTCAATCGGGAAGGCGTTGCGACGGTCATCGAGCCTGGCGCGAAATTCGTGAAGCTCGCAGAGAACGAGCTCGAGTCCGGATTCATGGCCTCGGCGGCGGCGGTCGGCGATGCGCTCTACGTCCGGACCGAGAAGGCGATGTATCGCCTCGCCCGCCCCGAGCCGAAGCCTGCGACGAGCGGAGATTGATCCAATTCGCTCTGAAGTAGTCAGTTACGCCCTCCTGCCAGGCTCTTCCGCGGGCGCGAGTTCCGTGTCCTGAACGCAGCCGAGCCGCAGTATCAGGACTATGAGCAGCCTCCCGCCCCTCCGCGATTCGAGCGAAACGGTCGAGCTCCTTCGGCGAGCCGGCGAAGGAGACGACGCGGTTCTCGACGACCTCTTCTCGCGCCATCGCTCGCGCCTCGAGCGCATGGTCGCCCTGAGGATGGCGGAGAAGCTGCGGCCGAGGATCGATCCCGCGGATGTCGTCCAGGACGCGCTGCTTCAAGCCTCGCGCCGCCTCTCCGAGTATCTCGAAGACCCCGGAGTGCCGTTCTTCCTCTGGCTGCGCTACCTCACCCGTCAGCGGCTCGCTGAGCTGCACCGGTTCCATCTCGGCGCTCAAGCGCGCGACCCGCGGCGCGAGGTTGCGATCTATCAGCGCGCGATGCCGGCCGCGACGACGCAAGCCCTCGCCGCCCAGCTCCTCGGGCGCCTCGACACGCCGTCACAGCAGATCGCACGCGTCGAGCTGCAAGTGAAGCTGCAGGAGGGTCTCAACCGCATGGACGCGTCCGATCGAGAGATCATCGCACTCCGGCACTTCGAGCAGCTCACGAACGTCGAGGTCGCGCGCGAACTCGACATCAAGGAGAGCGCGGCGAGCAAGCGCTACATCCGCGCGCTCGAGCGTCTGCAAAAGATCCTCAGCCAGCTCGGAATCGAATCATTCCTCGACTGATCGCGGAGAGTGCGATGATCGACAGCGCCGCACCTCGACCGGACGACGACCGGAGCTCGGAAGAACTAGACGTCGACCGCGAACTGTCGTCGCCGGAGTCGCACGATCCGTTCGAAGACATCGCCGAACAGTTTCTCGAGCGCCATCGCCGCGGCGAGTGCCCATCGGTCGAAGAGTACGCCGAGCGCAACCCCGCGCTCGCCGAGCGCATCCGTCGCGTCCTCCCCACTCTGCGCGCCCTCGAGGAACTCGGGCCCGATACTCGGACGCCCGACGCCGCCCCTCTCGCTCCCGATCCCGAACTCGAGCAGCTCGGCGAGTACCGAATCCTCGGTGAGATCGGACGCGGAGGCATGGGCGTCGTCTACGAAGCCGAGCAGGAGAGCCTCCGCCGGCGTGTCGCGCTCAAGGTGCTTCCCCGGCGCGCACTCGCCGATCCGGTCGATGCGGATCGCTTCCGTCTCGAGGCCCGCGCGGCCGCTCGCCTCCACCACACGAACATCGTTCCGGTGTTCGCCGTGGGCGAAGCGAGCGGCGTCCACTACTACGCGATGCAGTTCATCCACGGGCAGAGCCTCGCGGAAGTTTTGATCGAACTCCGCCGACTCGGCTCGTCGAGCTCCGGCTCGACCCGCACGGCCGCGACCCGCCTCGCGGAATCTTCGGCGGCGAGCGTCGCGCTCTCGCTCATTCACGGCTCCGTATCGCGACTGGATCGCGGAGTCTCCGACACGAGCGAAGACACCCCTTCCGCCCGGCGCGGCTCCGTCGACACATCGAGCGCTCAGCTCCGCGAGCTCATGGCGTCGGAATCGGAGAGCGGCCCCCGCGCGACCTACCACCGGCGCGCCGCCGGCGTTGCGCTTCAAGTTGCCGAAGCGCTGGCGTACGCACACGCCGAGGGAATCCTCCACCGCGACATCAAGCCGGCGAACATTCTTCTCGATACGCGCGGGAACGCGTGGATCACCGACTTCGGTCTCGCGAAGGACGAAGACGCGGGCGACCTCACGGCGTCGGGAAACGTCGTCGGAACTCTGCGCTACATGGCGCCGGAGCGCCTGAACGGCGAAGCCGACGTGCGGAGCGACGTCTACAGCCTCGGCATGACCCTCTACGAGCTCGTGACGCTCAAGCCGGCGTTCGAGTCCGCCGACCGCGCGCAGATCGTTCGCGACATCGCGGAACGAGATCCGATCCGCCCGCGACGGGCCGACTCATCGATTCCGCAGGATCTCGAGACGATCGTTCTCAAGGCGATCGCGAAGAAGTCGTCCGAACGATACGCAACCGCAGATCGACTCGCCGACGATCTCCGGCGCTTCCTCAACTACGAACCGGTTGCCGCGCGCCGGGCGACGCTGCGCGTTCGGCTCTGGCGCTGGTGTCAGCGGAACCCGACGGTCGCAACGCTCGCTACAACTTCGGCGCTGCTCCTCGCTGCGCTCGTCATCGGCGCCGTGGCGGCCAGCTTTCGCCTCAAAGCGGAGCGTGACACCGCGATCGATCGATTGGTCGCCGCCAAGATCGCCGAAGCGCGCGCGTGGCGAAACAGCGATTCGCCCCACCGCCGGCGGCGAGCGCTCGAAGCCGTGCGCGAGGTCGTCGCCGTCAGGCGTTCGGCCGAAGTTCGCAACGAAGCGATCGGTGCGCTCGCGATCGTCGACCTCGATCGCGGCGAGGAGAGCGCGGTCGACGGAACGTGCCGGTTCGATCCCACATCTTCGCTCGGCGTCCGCGCGATGGGCGACGGGAGCGTTCTCGTCTTCCGCGGCCTCGATCCGACGCCGATCGCAATCCTTCGGGGAGGGAAGGGCTCGGTCGACGACGTGCGCGTCAGTCGCTCCGAACGATGGCTCGCCGTCGTCGCGTACGATCGGGAAGTCGCGACGGTTTGGGACCTAGAGAGCGAGAGCCCCGTACTCGAGCTCCCCTGTCGCAAATACACCGCGCCGATCGCGTTCCATCCGTCCGACGACGCCATCTTCGTTCAGACGCCGGACCGCGAGTTGGTCGGGCTCGCGCTTCCCGAGGGAGCCGAGCTCCGGCGCTCGTCGTTTCTTTCGCGGTTCGACTATGCGCGCATCGATCCTAGCGGTCGGTTCATCGCGCTGTCCGCCGGCAGCTCGAACGCGGTCGACGTTCTCATCGTGAACCTCGATACGGGCGAGCCGACCGCGTCGCTTTACCATCCCGCGCAGACGAATCAGGTCGCTTGGCATCCGGACGGCGAGACGCTCGCGGTGGCGTGCCACGACTACAACGTGCACGTGTGGCGCCCGTTCGAGCAGCGCCGCATCGGAGTCCTTCGCGGACACTCCGCTGAGGTGCTCCGCGTCGCCTACAGCGGAGGGGGCGGATTCCTCGCGTCTTCGGGGTGGGACGGCCGCACCGTCCTTTGGGACACGCTGAGCGCGAGCGCGCTCTCCGTCACGCTCGGGACATTCAGCGCATTCGGCGCGGACGATCGCGAGATTCTCTACGTCCGCCGAGATGCGCTCGGCAGCTGGCGCGTGCAGAACGCGGGTGTCTACCGGCGACTCGCGGTCGATTTCCTCGGAGGAAAGGGGCCGTTCGATATCGCCTTTTCGCCGGACGGGCGCTGGATCGCGGCGGCGGCCGAGTTGGGCGGAGCGGCGATCTGGAGCGTCGAGGATCCCTCGATTCGCGCTTCGATTCAGCCGGGTCGGGTCCGAAGCATCGAGTTTCATCCCACTCGCCCCGAGCTCTGGACGGCGGGCGATCGCGGCCTTCTCCGCTGGAAGATTCGTCCCGGAGTCGACGACGGTCGCTGGACGTTCGGTCCCGCGGAGTCCGCCGGACTTCGAGTGACGAAATTTGCGCTGCATCGGGGCGGGACCCTTCTCGGAGCGATCCACGACTCCGGTGCCCGCGGAACGGAAGCGGGGATCTACGAGCTCCGCGGTGAGAAGCTCCGAGAACGCTTCCGCGTTCGCCACGCGCGAGTGAACTATCTCGCATTCGATAACGCGGGGGAACGATTCGCGACGTCGACGTGGCAGGGGGAAGACGTTTACGTGTGGGATGCGAACGAAGGCCGCCGCCTCAAGACCCTCCCCGCGGGTTCAACGCGAGTTGCGTGGGGCGCAGACGATCGCTGGCTCGTCATCGGCGTCGACCGCACCCTTCTCGTCTACGACACGCAATCCTGGAGCGTCGTTCATCGCGTGGAGCGCCAGCGGCGTAGCGGTCCGGTCGCGTTCAGCGCTGACGGCGAGACGCTCGTCACGTTCGGAGGCGAGAATCGCCTGGAGCTGCACTCCGTCGGGGACTGGAGCTCGTTCGCCCGGCTCGAGGCGCCCGGCGGGATCCTCGACCTCACGGACGTTCGTTTCTCCCTCGACGGGCGATTCATCGCCGCCGCTTCTCCGTCGAACGCGATCGATATCTGGGATCTCACACGCCTTCGTGAGGAGCTCGCGCCGCTCGGGGTCGATTGGGACGGCGAGCGTCTTCCATCGACGACCGACCGAGCGCCGCCGCGATCGATCGCAGTCGAATACGTCGAAGCCCCTCGCCGCTCGATCGCTTCGCCGAGCGAGCGGCACGCCCGCCTCGCGGATCTCTTCACTCGCATCCTCTCGCTACGAAACGATGTCGACGTCGTGGGAAAGCGCGCGGCAATCGCCTGGCAGCTCGGCCGCAACGACTCGGCGCTGCTCGACTGGACGCGAGCGATCGACCGCCGTCCGAGCGACCTCACACTCGTTCTCCAGCTCGGAAAGTTCTTTCTCGACGTGGGTCACGCGCGCGAGGCCGCGGAGTACATGGATCAGGCGCTCGCGCTCGCCGAATCCGGACGCGGCACGGCGGATCTATCGCGCGAAGCCGAGAGGGGAGTGTTCGGCACGATTCACTGGCTGAGGGCTCGCGCCCGACGCTTGCTCGAGGATCGAGCGGGCGCGCGACGCGACTGCGAACGCGTCATCGAATTCGTTCCGGGCCATCCCGAAGCGATCTTACTCGCCGCGTGGCTCTGGGCGCTCGAGCCGGCGGCGGGCGACTCGGAGCGCCTCGCGCGCACTCGGGCCAAGACGGGAACGCGGTTTCATGGACGGATGCACCAAGCGGCTCTCGCGACATCGGCAGTCGCCGTGCTCACCGGCAGCCCCGATGATGCGATCGGCTGGCTCGAACGGGTAACGGATCGAGGTGAGGACGGCGCGGCGAAGTCCTACATCCTCGCGATCGCGTACGCGAAAAAAGGCGACCTCGCCGCGGCGGACGAACACGGCCGAGAGGCGAGACGCCGAGCGGAGAAGCTCAAATCGCTCGCAGAATGGAAACAGAGCGAGCTCGCGCTCCTCCGCGGGATCGCGGAGCGCGAGCTCGCAGCGGCGCGGTGACGATCACTCCGCCGCGCATGCCGCCGGTGAGGAAGCACAATCCACGCCGTCGTCCGTCGGATCGATTCCGCACTGATTCATTCCGGGTGCCGGAACCGTGCCGAAGCCCGAAAAGAGGACGTTCAGGGTCAAGATCGGATCCGAGATGTCGACGCGTCCGTCGTCGTTCGTATCACACGCGTCTCTGCAGCCCGGCTCCCCGCCGATCGAGAACAGCATTCCGAGGACCGAGAGGACGTCGGAGATATCGACGGAGCGGTCGCTGTTGCAATCTCCGCGCGTGAAGAGAGGGTCGGTCGACTTCGATTCGCTTTCGTGTCTCCCGACTCTGGCGGCATCGTGCGCGGCGCGGACGAGCGACCGCGCGAGCCCTCCGTCGATCGTACCGATTCTCATCTGCCGCTCGACTTCAAGGATGAAAAGACCGACGAGCTCATCGCCGCGTTCTGCGTCTTCGTCTTCGTAGGCGGCGGCTGCCGACAGAATGAAACCGGCCATCGTCTCTCGTTCGGCGACGCTCACGTCGACGAGCAGACGAACTTCGCTCGCTAGATTGCGAGCGAGCAGCCCGATCCGAAACGGGGCCGTCTTCGCGATCCATCCCTCCCATGTTCCGGGTGCGGTCGTTCGATCGGGATCCGGGCGAACGGCGTCGTCGGTCGTCGGGAAGTTCGACGACCAGGTAAATCCGCCGAGCCACGCCGTGTCGCCCTCTGGGTTCACCGCGATGGAGAAACCGGCATCGCGCGGACCGGCGATGAGAAGGCCTCCCTCACCACCCCCGAGAAAGCTCGAGTGGAGGAGCGTGCGGCCGGTCGGTGAGACGACGGCGACGAACGCGTCGCTGTCGTCACCTTCGAGAGTCTCCTGAAAAGGTGCCTCGGTGATGAAATCCTTCGATCTTGTCCAGCCCGTCACCCACACTCGGTCCAGTCGATCGACCGCGATGGCGCGCGCTTCATCGTGCTGGTTTCCTCCGAGATACGTCGCCCAATCGAATTCGTCGGAGCTCGGATTCCATCGTCCGACCCACGCGGCGCTGAAGGAACTCTGTTCCTCCCCGTGGCATTCGCACCGAGGCTGAGCCGCATCCGACGACACGGGAAAGTCGCTCGATTGAGTCGCCCCCGCCACGTAGAGCGAGTTCGACCGCCCGAACTCGACGGCGAGGATCTCATCGGCGTACGAACCGCCGATAACGTCGACGTCGATGATGCTTTTCAGACCCGGAGCCGAGAGGTCGATCTCCATGATCCACGCGTCCCGTCCCCCTTTCGGCGGGAGATTCCCTCCCGGCGCGGGAAACCCGTCGGAGTGGATCACCGAAGTCCCGCCGATCCAAAGGCGATCGTTCCGGTCGACGGCGACGTCGTGCGCCCGGTCGTCCGCGCTTCCGCCGAGATAGCCCGACGAGATCAAGTGGCGCCCGTCGGGTGAGATCATCGCGACGAAAGCGTCGTGGATTCCCCCGTTGTACGTAAAGTCGGGACCGAACTCCGTAAGCTGAAAATCGCCCGACGTGTATCCGACGACGATGATCCGATCGCGCGAGTCGACCGCGACCGCCTTCGGCTCGTCGTCCTCGCAGCCGCCGAGGTACGTCGCGAACTCGAGACTGCCGCCGTCCCTTGCGAGCTTTGCGACGAATGCGTCGACGTTGCCCTCATCGTCAGGACAGTCGCCGCCTCCGTGCTCCGCGGGAAACGAGCTCGTCGCGGGAAAGTCGCGCGAGTTCGTCGTCCCGAGCACGATCAGGTCGCCGCTCCTCGAGAACGCGAGATCGACCGCGGCGTCGTCTCCCGACCCACCGAGGTAGCTCACCCACTCGACCCGGCGACCCGTCGAGTCGAGCTTCATGACAAATGCATCGGTCGCCGGCTCCCCACTCGCGGTTCCGCACGTGCCGTCGAGCCCGCAGCCGCGGTCGTACTCGTAGCCTTGAACCGGGAGGTCGGGAGAGCTGGTCAGTCCGGCGAGATAGACCGCGCCTTCCGAGTCGACGAGGACGGCTTCTACCGTATCGCCACCGGTACCGCCGATGTGAGTTGCGTATTCGAGGTCGACGTTCGCGTCGAGCGACGAGTGAGACGTCCCCGCCGCGGTGACGAGCGCCGCGACGAGAATCCAGTGAGCACGGCGAGAACGCGGCAGAGGACGACTTCGGGTGAAACGCAGCTCGAATCTGAGGCGACGCATGGGAAGACTCCTGACTCAACGGCCGAACCGAACGGGCCGGCTCACGCCGACCTCAGGAGCCCAACTGCGATCCGCGAAGTCGCGAGACAAAAAAGTCGAAAAAGCTCGACGGGCCCGCCGGCGCCCCCCGTCGCCTGGGACGAACCCCGACGCTCGACGGTCCTCAGATCTTCATCGCGCGCTCGACGCGCTCACTGAGGCGCTGCGGAGGCGTCGCGAGCGAGACGACGATGAAGACGAGAATCGACACCATCAGCGATACGGCGCCGGCGCTCACGCCGCGGGGAAGAGTGTAGAGCGGATCATCCTGCGGATACCGGCGAAGCAGTTCTAGACTCAGGTGGACGGCAACACCGCAAGCCATCGCCGCCGACGCGCCCTGCCACGTCGCGCGCTGCCAATTGAAGCCGATCGCGACCGTCGGCACGAGCGCGGCCGCGAACATGCCCCAGCTGAAGATGCCGAGGATCGCGACTAGGTCCTCCGCCCAGAGCGCCACTCCCGCCGCGGCGATGGCGACAACGGCGGTCGCCACACGCGCCGCCGCGAGCTCGTTTCGCATCGGGCGCCCGATGAGTGCCTGCGGAATGTCGCGCACGAAGACGGCGGCGCCGAGGTTGAGAAACGCATCCGCCGTCGACATGATCGCGGCGAAGAGCCCGGCGAAGACGATTCCCGCGAGCCAAGCCGGAGTGTACTCGAGTAGGAACATCGGCGCAGCGTGATCCGGGTCGGCGAGCGCCGGGCGCGCGTCGGTGAGGACGAGGTACTTCATCGTGAAGCCGACGCTGATCCAGAGAAGCATACAGATCGAGTATGCGAGCGCCGTGACGATGAGCCCACCGCGCAGATCGCCGACTCGGCGAAGCATGATGCTCTTCGTTATCACGTGCGGCTGGCCGGATCCGCCCACTGCGAATACGAAGAGCCAACTGAGGCAGAGCATCGGTCCAGCCATTCCCCACGGCCCGACGGCTTCCGGCGTGTCGGACGCGAGAAAGGCGTCGGTGATCCGCCGGGGCGCCTCGAAAACCGAGCCGTCGCCCGCGACGTCGAGCGCTAGGTAGAAAATCGCGAGAGACGCGAAAACCATGAGCGCGCCCTGGAAGAGATCCGTGTAGAGCCCCGCGATGATCCCTCCCGCAACAGAGTAGACGAGGACAACGCCCGTTCCCGCGAGAATCGCGGTCACGTGATCGATCGCGAAAAAGCTCTGCGCGATCATTCCGAACGCGAGGATCTGCACGCCGAGGTAGCCGGCGACTCCGAGGAGAACGACGAGCGCGCCGAGAAAACGGCAAGTCCGACTCTCGTAGCGCGCGGCGATCGCGTCCGGAAGCGTGAGGACGTCGAAGAGCTGAGAGAAAATGCGGAGCCGCTTCGAGACGAGGATCCAAGAAAAGACGAACGCGAACGTGGCGGGGACGCAGATCCAGAAGGACGAAGCCCCGAGCGAGTAGACGAGTCCCGGGCCGCCGATGAACCCGAAGCCGCTCATGAGCGTGGAGAAGTTCGCGATCCCGAAGATCCAGATCCCGATGCCCTTTCCGGCGACGAAGAAGTCGGCGGCGCTTTTCGTGCGGCGCGACGCCCAGACGCCGATCGCGATGCAGGCGACCATATACACGCCGACGACCGAGAGAATCACCGCGCGATCGGTCATCGCTCGTCCGCTCCGGACGACGGCGAACCCGCACTCGGTGACTGATCGACGGGCAGCTCCTCGATCGCCGCGAGCTCGCGCTCCTCTTTCGGCCCGAACACGCAACGCTCAAAAAGGACGAGGTACCCGACGACCATCCCGAAGCCGAGTCCGACGAGACCGAAGAGAAGAAGCGCGGTCGCGGGAAGGAGCCCGGCGATTCGCGGCTCTCTCCGGTCGCCGAGGAGAACCGCTCCGACGATGATCGCCCCGAAAAGGACCGTTCCAACGGCGATGAGTCGGCGGAGCGGCCGGCGACGCCCGCCGCGAGCGCCGGCGAGCATCGCGACGCCGATCGCAGCGGCGACGACGAGCCCCAAGAGAAGGGGCGGGGACAGTCCGACCATCGCCTCGACCTGATCGCTGAACACGATCGCGGCGATTCCGACGACCATCAACACGGAGAGAAGCTCCATCCACGAGTTCTCGTTTCGCACTATCGCTCTCCGCTCGACCATCTCCCGGGGACCCGCCGCCAGAATTCCGGGACGCGGATTCTACCTCACCGAGGGCGCGAAAGGTCGAACTCGCTCTCGACGGCTAGAGCTCAGCGTAGCGAAATTGGAGAGCGGCGTTTCCGGTCCGTGAGCGCTCTCGTTCTCCTCCGCGTTTCCGACGAAGCGCGTAGTAGGTCGATTCGATCCAGATCGGCTCGACGCGGTTGAGGTCCGAGGGGTTCGTCTTCCGGGCGAACGTCGGAGCGGACACCGACGTCCCGGTCCCGACGAGCGGAGAGATTCGTGTCGATGCTCGCTCGCCTCGCGCGAGGTGACAAACACTCGGGAACGGAAGCGGGAACGAAAGCGAGGACCGAACCGAGCGACTCCCGCGTAGGAGCAATCGCAGCGGGGCGCCTTCACCGCCCGAGCATCTCCGAAAAGCGATGGATCGCGGGCTCGAGCTCCTGTCGATCGGTGAGAACGGCGGCGAACAGCTCGCCGCGATGCGCGATGCGCCGTGCCATCGTCTCGAGGCTGAAGTCTTCGCGCCGGAGCTTCGAGTCGAGCTCGTCCCACTCGAGCGGCGCGGACACCGTCGCCGCCTCGACCGGCCGGACGACGTACGGCGGCACGACCGTCTGCCCGCGGCGGTTCTGCAGGTAGTCGATGTACACCTTGCCCCCGCGACGGGCCTTCACTCGCTCGACCGTACAGAGATCGCTTCGCTCGGAGGCTATGTGCCGCGCGACGCCTTCGGCGAACATCCGCGTCTGCTCGTAGGAATAGCGCGCGACGAGCGGAACGAACACATGGACTCCGCTCGCGCCCGACGTCTTCACGTACGGCCTGAGTCCGATCCCACGCAGCACTCGACCGACGCGCTGAGCGACTCGGACGACGAGCGAAAACTCGGCACCGTTGGGATCGAGGTCGAACACGATCCAGTCCGGCACATCGAGGCTGCCGACGCTCGACAGCCACGGGTGAAGATCGATGCTGCCGAGATTGACGAGGTACGCGAGCGTCTCGCGATCGTCGCACACCGGATATCGCACCGGCTCGCCGTCCGCGTCGATGACGGTCTCCGTACGAACCCACACGGGCGCCGTGTCGGGGAGATTGTGGTGATAGAACGACTTTCCGTCGATCCCGTCCGGAAAGCGCCGGAGGTGACAAGGGCGACCCCGAAGGTGCGGGAGGAGCGCGTCGGCGACATCGTGGTAATAGTCGAGAAGATCTCCCTTCGTGCATCCGCGCGAAGGAAAATAGATTTTCTGTCGATGCGTGAATCGAACGCGACCGAACTCGCTCTTGCGAGTACCCGAAGCAGCGCGGAGAACGTCGAGGGCGCTTCCCGAGATCGGCTCTCGACCGGGAAGCTCGATGCGTCGCCACGTCGGCGATGTACCGTGCACGTACGGACTCGCCGCGCATTTCGCGATCACGCCGCCGAGCCCGGCGGTTGCGACCGATCGAGCGAAGGATCCACCCTCGGCGCGCACCGACTCGACGAACGAGATCGCCCGCGAGCGGGGTACGATCGATCGGAGGATCTGCCGTCGTTCATAGAGGGTCAGCTTCTCGACGTTCCACCGGTCGTACTGAACGATGTCGAAAGCGCAGAGGGTGAGTTCATCTCCCGTGTCCTCGGCGAGCCTCCGTTCGAGTCGAGCACGCGAGGGGCGGGAGTCGTCGTCGAGGCACACGAGGACTCCGTCGAGAGCCGCAGTCCGTGCGCGCAGCTTTCGCAGCGAAGCGAGAACGGAGTCGGTCTTTCCTTCGACCGCGCGGCCGCTCGAGTCGCGAAGTCGCACGTCCTCGCCGCGCTTGAGCGCAGAAACTCGCATGCCGGCGAACTCAATCTCGAAGAGCCACTCGTGATCCGTGAACGGGGGCGTCGTCGCTTCGGGCTCCATGGGAACCAGCCGCCGCGGGAACTCGCGCGCAGGAGCGCGCCCGAAGTCGACCCCGAATGGATACGGCGGATCATCGGCGTCGCGCTCGTAGACATCGCGCCCCTTGATGAGAAGCCACTCCTTGGGATTCCTCGAGGTACGAACGAGATGCCACTCGCCGCGGAGACGCTCACCGTCGAACTCGACGACGAGCTTGCCCGCGTCGGCGCCCTCCTCCACCGTGCCTCCTTCGAGCACGCGGTAGACGCCCTTGTCCCAAATCGTCATCGTTCCGGCGCCGTACTCGCCCTCGGGAATCACGCCGTCGAAGTCGACGTATTCGATGGGATGGTCTTCCGTGCGAACCGCGAGCCGCTTGTCTTCGCGTGAGTAGCTGAATCCGCGCGGGACGGCCCACGACTTCAGCACCCCACCGGATTCGAGGCGGAGATCGTAGTGGACGTGCGTCGCTTCGTGGCGATGGACGACGAAGACCTGCGCCTCCGAAGTGGCGCGCGTCGCTCGAGAGCCGGTCCGAGCACTCGGCTCGGGCGTCTTTCGAAAATCCCGCTTTCGCCGATATTCACTGAGGTCGTCGGACATCCGGTTCGCTCTCCCTCGAGTCACCGCGAACGATCGTACCGCGGAACCGGCCGGAACGAGCCCCCGCCGCTCCACGAGTTATCGGACGCAGTGCGGCCACTCTCGTTCACTTCACCGAGATTCACACAACGCGCGGGGGGTCACCGGCCGATATTCCCGTCCAGGAACCGAACCACGCGAAGCTAGCGGGCGCAAAATTGTTAGAGGCCCTCGCACCGAGCGGGTAGGTTCGAATCGGTCGGGCGCACGACGCGCGAAACCTCAGGACGCCAGCGAGAGAGAGGGTTTCCAATATGGCTCCGCGTTCGAGCTGGAAGGGATTCATCCGGCTCAGTCTCGTCTCGATCCCCGTAAAGGCGTACACCGCGAATGCGACGGGATCCGAGATTCGGCTGAATCAACTGCACCGCGACTGCAACAGCCCGATCAAGTACCGCAAGGTCTGCCCAGCGCACGGTGAGCTCGACGCCGAGTCGATCGTCTCCGGCTACCAGTACTCGAAGGGCCAGTACGTCGTCATCGATCCGAAGGAGATCGAGCAGCTCCGCACGGAGAGCGACAAGGCGATTGCGATCGACGGCTTCGTCGAGCGCGGCGCGATCGACGCGCGTTACTTCGCGGGCAAGAATCACTACCTCGTTCCCGATGGGCCCGTCGGGCAGAAGGCGTACGTGCTCCTTCAGAGAGTGATGGACGAAAAGGGGCTCCACGCGATCGCTCAGGTGGTTCTCTCCGGCAAGGAACAACTCGTCGCACTCCGCACGGTTGGACGGCTCCTCGTGATGACCGGACTCTCGTACGAGAGTCAAGTGAAGCGGCCCGATCTCTTCGAGGACGAAGTCGTCGACGTCGACGTCTCTCGCGACGAGCTCAAGCTGACCGAGAACCTCGTCGACGCGACCACGTTCGCCGAGCTCGATCTCGCGAAGTACAAGGACGTCTACGTCGAGAAGTTGACCCAGCTCATCGAGGCGAAGGTCGAAGGGAAAGAGATCGTCGCCGCGCCGGACACTGAAGAGCCCAAGGTGATCGAGCTCATGGAGGCCCTGAAGCGAAGCGTCGCGGACGCGGCGGCGCAGACGCCGGCCGGAGGCACACCGGCGAAGAAGTCCAAGGCGAAGAAGAAGATGGCGCCGAGCGCCGGCTCAAAGCGGCAAGCCGCGAAGAAGAAGCGAAAGACGAGCTGATGCGGCGCTGCGATTCCGAGGTCGGACGCGAGCCACTCGCGCGCGGCCACGCCGTTTGACGTCCGAACGAAGATCGATCGACTGCCGCCGATGTCCGCGCGGGAATCTCTCCCATCGTTCGTTCCTCCGATGCTCGCCTCTTCCGGCGAGCCCTTCGACGGTGAAGATTGGTTCTTCGAGGTCAAGTGGGATGGAATGCGCGCGCTCGCCTTCGTCGAAACCGACTCCGTTCGGATCGTGAACCGGCAGCGGCGCGACGCCACGCTGCGCTATCCGGAGCTCGCTCCGTTCTGCGAGCTGCCGCCGGGATCCGTCATCGACGGCGAAATCGTCGTCTTGCGGAGCGGGAAACCCGATTTCGAGCGTCTCGTCTCGCGCGAGCAGGCTCGCTCCGCCCGGCGCGCGCGAATCGCCGCCCAAACGAATCCGGCGACGTTCATCGCGTTCGATCTCCTCTACGAGAAGTTCGTTCCGATCCAGTCGCGAGCACTCCGCGAACGACGCGAGCGGCTTCGTACCCTGCTCGAGAGCGCGAAGGTCGATCCCGTAGTGCTCTCCGATGGAGTGGAGGCAGAAGGCCGAGCGTTCTTCGACGGAGTCTGCGAACGCGGCCTCGAAGGTGTCGTCGCGAAGCGACTCGAGAGCCGTTACACGCCGGGAGTCCGCAGTCCGCACTGGATCAAGATCAAGCGCCGCCACCAGCTCTGTTGTGCGGTGATCGGCTACCTGGCCGAAGGCGACGATGTGAGGAGTCTCGTCATCGCAGCGGACACCGACGGCGGACTCGCGTACGTCGGACGCGTCGGCAGCGGGATCGACGAAGCCACGCGCGCTCGGCTCCTCGAGGAGCTCGCGCGCCGCCCGGCCGAGCAGCCGATCGTCGAGTGCCCGATCGCGGCGCGCTGGGTCGCTCCGGGCGTCTACTGTACCGTCGATTACCTCGAGATCAGCAAGAGCGGAAAGCTGCGGGGGCCGGTGTTTCGCTCACTCGTCATCGACGGCGATTGAGGGGAACGAGTCGGAGAGTTCCCGCGCGAGAGTTGCAAAACCGACGACGAGGTTCCAGGCTCTCCCGTACGAAAAGTGCGGCCGGGGGGACCGACCGCAGGCTCGAATCGGGTGACGGCAGCGGAGACGATGAAAGACTACGTCCCGGTCGAAAGGCGGCTCGCCGGCCTCGAGTTCGCATTCACCGGCCGACTGGCGTCGATGACGCAATCCGAAGCCGAGCGCGTCGTCGTGGCGCACGGTGGGCGTTGCGTTCAGCTCCCCGGCCGACGGACTCGATTCCTCGTCGTAGGGGGAGAGGGTCCGCCCATCGGACGCGACGGCAACGTCAGCCGAAAACTCTCTCGCGCACGCGAGCTCGAGGCGGAGGGACTCTCGATCGAGATCCTTCCCGAAACCGAATTCCTGCGGAAGCTCGATCTCGAGAGCCGCGATGAACGCGTCCGCCAACTCTTTACGACCGCTCAGATCACGAGGCTCCTGGGCGTTCCTCGCGACACCGTGCGACGGTGGGTTCGCCTCGGCATCCTGCGTCCGGCGGTAACCGTCCACCGTCTCGCGTACTTCGAGTTCGCGCAAGTAGCGAGCGCGCGGGCCCTCTGCGCGCTCCTTCAAGAGAATGTCCCGCTTCACCGGATTCGCCGGAGCCTCGAACAGCTGCGCGACTGGATGCCCGACATAGAGAACCCGCTCGCGCAATTGAGCCTCCTCCACCACGATCGAGAGCTCCTCCTTCGTCTCGAGTCGGGAGACATCGCGGACACGAGCGGTCAGCTCTATTTCCCGTTCGACGAATTTCAACCCGGCGATCATTCGCCATCGTCCTCGCCGCGAGACGCGGAACGATCCCGTCGCGCCGAGCAGATCCTCACGCCGATCGGTCCGGCGGCCGCGGGCCAGAGCGATTTCGAGCGCGGTCTCGCTCGCGAGGACGTCGGTGACCTCGACGGTGCGGCTGCCGCGTACGAAGAAGCGCTGACCGCGGGGGGCGCGAAACCGGAGGTTCACTTCAACCTCGGAAACGTGCGCTACGAGCAGGGTGATCGCGCCGCCGCGGCCGAACAGTACCGTGCGGCGCTCGAGCTCGATCCCGAATACGTAGAGACTTGGAACAATCTCGGAAACACGCTTTCGGAGTTGGGACGAACCGCAGAGGCCGTAGTCGCGTACCGCGAAGCCCTCCGACTCGCGCCCGAGTACGCCGACGTTCATTTCAATCTCGCGGAGCTTCTCTACGAAAGCGGTGACGACGCTGAGGCACGGTCTCACTGGCGCACGTACCTCCGCTACGATCAACACAGCGAATGGGCCGCTCTGGCTCGACGGCGGCTCGAGGAGTGAGCCCGCGATCGATTCCGGACCCGAGACTATGATGCGTGGTCGCGGTCCACCGTGAAGGTCCACGCACCCGCGGTGCGCGCGACGAATCGATGAATGACGACCTTACAATCGCCGATTCGAGCGCGGAGACGAGGTCGCGTGCTGTCACCGGGGACGAGTTTCGCGCCGTCGCGATCGGGTCCGAAGCAACGCTCGCATCGTCTCCGACTCTCGATCAAAATGGGCGGCTGCGTTCGACACCTACCGCGCGAACGATTCAGCCCGCCGATCAAGGAAAGACTCATGCCTCGATTCTCCGTCCGCGTAGCGCCCCGGCTCGCCGTCGCGCTCACTCTCTCGTCGATCGCGTTGTTTTCGCCGGCGCATTCGGAAGAAGCCGGTGAGGGACCATGGTGGAGCGAGCGCGCGGACACCACGCTCGCCGGCGCGGGCGAAAACGCTGAGCAACTCCGAGAGGCTCTCGGCCGCGTGCCCGCCGAGCAGCGGCCGGGAATGCAGTTCATCGTCGAGAACATGCCGAAGTCGGACGCCGCCGAGCTCTCCGCCGAGTTTCTCCTCGAGAACGTCGCGCTCGCGTACAAAGCCCGCGCCGAGATGCCCTGGGGGAAAACCGTGCCGGAGGACATTTTTCTGAACGACGTCCTCCCCTACGTCAACGTGAGCGAAACGCGGGAGGCGTGGCGAAAGGACTTCTTCGAGCGATTCCGGCCGGTCGTCGAAGACTGCAAGACGGCGGCGGAGGCCGCGCAGCGGCTCAACGAAAAGATGTTCGGGATCATCGGGGTCAAGTACTCCACGAAGCGACGGCGAGCGGACCAAAGTCCGTCGGAGAGCATCGAGATCGGCATGGCGTCGTGCACGGGACTCTCGATTCTCCTCGTCGACGCGTGCCGCGCGGTCGGAATCCCGGCGCGCGTCGTCGGGATTCCGCGCTGGCCGAACAAGCGCGGGAATCACACGTGGGCCGAGATCTGGGACGGGTCGTGGCACTTCACCGGGGCGTGCGAACCGAATCCTCGCGGTCTCAATCACACCTGGTTTCAGAAGGACGCGGCCCTCGCACAAAAGGACAATCCGCGTCACGCGATTTGGGCGGCGAGCTTTCGCCGGACGGAGACGCCGTTCCCGATGGTGTGGTCGCGCGACGCCGATCGGGTGAGTGCCGTCAACGTGACCGATCGGTACGCCAAGAAGGCCGTCGTCCCCGAGGGATTCGTTCGGCTTTTGGTGAACGTCTACGACCGCGCGGGCGGGGAGCGCATCGCCGCGAAGGTCAGCGTCGCGCCGGCAGAAGGCGAGCCGGAGGCGGTCCGTCGCGACACGAAGAGCGGGACCAGCCGCGACGTAGGAGCGGATACGAACGACATCCTCGGGTTCGAAGTTCCGAAGGAGCGGCGCTACATCGTCCGCGCGGAAGCGGGCGATCGGCGGGGCGAGAGGGAGGTCGAGATCGAATCGAGCCAGAAGACCGTGTCGCTGGTGCTCGCGGGCGACCCGACGGTGGGCGAAGACGCCGCTCCAGATCCCGCTCCCAGCGCGAAACTTCCACCGGCGCGCCGAGCCGCGCTTCGGTCGGCGCTGGACGCGTACTTCGCGGCGGACGCGAACGCGCGCGAAAAGCACGCCTTTGCCGACGATCTCGAGTCGATCCTCCGCGAGGACGACGCCGCAGCACGCAGCGTGGCGTGGGAAGCGTACCGGGAAGCGGACCTCCACGCCGAAGCGAAGCAGAACTTTAAGGAAAACGTCGTGCGGTGGAAGGAGTACGAGAGTCCCTACGTCGTCCGCTCCGTCGGCACGAAGCCTGATGCGGGGTGGCCGCTCTTCATCGCGATGCACGGCGGCGGAGGAACGGCTCAGCGGATCAACGACCAGCAATGGCGCGTCATGCAGCGGTATTATCGCGATCAGGACTCGGTCCCGGGCTATCTGTACCTCGCGCTTCGGGCGCCGAACAACAAGTGGAATGGCTTCTACGACGACTACGTCTATCCGCTCGTCACCAATCTGATCCGTCAGTTCCTCCTCTTCGGCGATGTCGACCCCGACAAAGTCTTCATCATGGGTTACTCCCACGGCGGGTACGGTGCGTTCGCGATCGGACCGAAGATTCCGTACCGCTTCGCGGCGATTCACAGCTCGGCGGCGGCGCCGACGGACGGTGAAACCTCAGCGAAAACGCTGCGCACGACGGTATTCACCTACATGATCGGCGAGCGCGACCTCCGCTACGGCCGGCTGAAACGATGTCAGGCATTCGACGAGCTCATCACGAAGCTCCGTGGCGAGCGCTCGGACATCTATCCAGTTACGATGGAGTACAAGGAAGGCTTCGGGCACGGCGGCCTTCCCGACCGCGACAAGATCCGCGACATGTACTCGGCGAAGAGGAACGCATCGCCCCGGGAGATCACGTGGGAGATGACCGACACCGTCGTCCGTGATTTCTTCTGGCTCGCCGTCCCCGATCCCGCGAAGAAGAAGGAGATCGACGCCGCAATCAAGAAGAACGCCGTCGAGGTGACAACGACGAACGTGGCGGCATTCGCGCTCCTTCTCGACGCGCGGCTCGTCGACTTCGAGCGTCCGATTCAGGTCAAGCTCAACGGCGAGAAGCGAACCGTCGAAGCGAAGCCGAGCCTGCGAACGCTCTGCGACTCCCTTCTCGAGCGCGGTGACCCGCAACTCGCGTACACCGCTCGAGTGTCCTTCGAAGTCGCGCCGACCGAAGTTGCGCCGACGGCTTCGTCGACCGGCAGCGACTAGCGCGACTGAGCGACCGTGCCTCCGCGATGAAGATCCACTCCCTCGGACACAGCTCGTTTCTGCTCGAGTTGCTGCCGGCCGCGAGCGATCGCCCGGTGCGGATCCTCGCCGATCCGTGGCTAAGCGACGGGCTCGTCGGCGACCTTTCGGGACGGTTTCCGCGCGTGCGATTCTCCCCGCGCGATTGGGGCGAAATCGATGCCGTATTCATCTCGCACGCCCACACGGACCACCTCGATCCGTACTCGCTCGTTCCGCTCTGGCGCGAGCTCACGCCGACACCGTCGCTCATTCTTCCGGAGAGTCTCGCCTTCCTCGAGGACGTCTTCCGGGAGTTCCTCACTCCACTCGAGCTCGTGTACCTTCACGACCAAAGGCCGATCGCGTTTCGCGGCGTCCAGCTCATGGGTTTCTTCAGCCCCGAGCAGCGCGCGACGAACGAAGACGACGTGATGCTCCTCCTCGCAAAGAACGGCCGGGAATCGTTCCTGAGTGAGGCCGACGCTCTCTTTCCGTTCTACGACGGAGACGCGCGCGCGGCGCTCGCCGACTTTCTCGACCTTGGTGCGGCGCAAACGATCTGCTTTCTCACGACCAAGAACGAAGGCGACGCGACGATGGCGATGCTCGATGCCGAGAACGCAGCGGAACGAGCCGAAGCACTCGGGCGAGAACTAGATCGGACGTACGCGGAGGTCCACTCGACGTACGCGCCGCCCGGCGGCGAGGAGGAGGACATGGCCAGCGATGTGTGGCAGTGCGATCGCGTGGTCCGCCTCATCGGAGGCCAGGGAATCTGTTTCCCCCAGTCGCTCGGGACCGCGTGGAATCGCGTGCTCTTTCCGATCCGGCTGCGAGATCGAGTGGAGATGGAGCGCGAAGTCGCTGCGCAGTACGACTGCCGGCACCGCGTCGAGGAGTTTGTTCCGGGAACGACCTACGAGCTCGCCGGCGGAGGTATCGAGTCCACCTCGCGCTGGACGCCTCTTCAGGTCCTCGACTGCGAAGACGACCGCGGCCACGACGAGACGATCGAGCTCTTCGAAGATTTTCCGCGTGCCCCCCTCCGATCGGACGAGCGGGACTGGGCGGGGCAAGAAGCGCGTATTCTAGATCTTCTCAACGACCGGTTTCTTCCCCACGTGATCGGCGCCCGCAATCCTCCGTTCGAACACCTCCTCGCCGCGGGCGGAGGCGAGTACCGCGTGCGCGTCCGCTTCGGGACCATGGAGTGTGGTGAGAATCGAGACTACGTCGCATCGTTCCGCGCCCTGCGCTTTACGGCCGCCGAGGCGAACTCTCGCGCCGACGAACACTACTTCGCGAACGACCTCGAGGACGTGCTCGACGGGCACGCCGACGAGTTTTCGACGATCTGCCGGCGGCCGCCTGCCCCAGGTGCGCAACGAGTGTGGACCACCCTCGGCTTGCCGTACCTCAACAACGACCTCGTCGAGCGGAAGATCCGCCTTCACTTCGAACGCGCCGCGCGCGGCGGGACGTCGGAGAGCTGGGTGCTCGCTTTCTATCGGGACGACGCGATGCCTGAATCCTCTGGGAGCACCGCTGGACCGGCGGTAGGCTGAGGTCCGTGTGCGCGACTTCGCCTTGTTCGAACCCCGAGACGACGATGAATTCCCGCGGCCTCCGCCGAATCTCGGCCATCCTCCTCGTTCTCGCTCAGGTCGGCTGTGTTCCGCTCGTACCCAGCGAGCCGCCGCGCGCACGTGTCGCGCCGCGGGCTCCAATCCCCCACGCAATCAAACCCTCCGCAGAGGTCGACATCGCGGAGAGTGCGGTGCCGGCCGGCAGCGACGGGCAGAACGAAGGGTCGCGGGTGGAGAAGGATCGCCCTCCTCTCGGGCAGACGAAATTCGATCGAAGCGTGGATCCGCACGCCGCCGAGGGAGCAGCCGCCGCGCACTCCCCGACTGCCGCCGCTGCGGCGGGCGACGCGGCAGCACGACGCTCGTCGCCCCGGCGAAAAAACGCCGAAGGCGTCGCTTCTGCGCGCCCCGATGATCTCGATCCACCGGCGGTGAACGAGCACGCGTTGGCGGATCGTCCCACCGAAAGCGCGAATGTCGTCCACGCCGCGGCGGGCGATCACACGGCAGTCTGGACTCGACTCACACCGCCGACACGCACTGAACTACGCGCCTCGACGCCGCGGAGACGACACGCGTTCGTCGATCGCCGTTTCATTTGGGAAGAGGTTCCGCGGCCGATGGACTGCCCCCGGAGTCGATGAAAGTTCTCTACGTCTTTCCGCACCCCGACGATGAGTCCTTCGGCGTCGGCCAGGTGATGGCGAAACAAAGCCGGGAAGGGCACGAGGTCCATCTCCTCACCCTGACTCGCGGCGGCGCGACAAAGCAGCGTCACAGATTCGGCTATACGGTCGATGAGATGGGCGCGGTGCGAGCGCGCGAAATGACGGACGTCGCCAGCGTGCTCGACCTCGCGAGCCTCGAGGTCCTCGACTTTCCGGACAGTGGCCTCAAGGAAGTCGATCCGCGCGATGTCGAAGCTGCGATCGCGATCCACACTCGAACGATCGAACCGGACGTCCTCGTCACCTACCCCGTTCACGGCGTCTCCGGATTCCACGACCACCTCGTCGCGCACGCACTCGTCAAGCGCGTCTTCGTCGAGCTCGAGAGCGAGATTCCCGCGCTCCGGCGACTCGCGTTCTCGACCGTGTCCGAGGAAACTGCCGAAGCGAGCAAGGTCTTCCCGCTTTCGCACTCCACGTCGGCGGAAATCGACTGCGTCGTCTCCGTCGAAGACCGAGATCTCGAAGCCTGTCGCCGCGCGCTCGACTGCTACGTCACCTTCAAGGAGACGATCGACCGCACCGGAATCAAAGACCTGCTTCCTCGAGATGTGCCGTTCGAGTTCTTCGCCGAGTCGTGCGAGCCTCCCGTCGAAGATGTATTCGCGGGGCTCGGGTAGATCCGCTCGGTCGCAACGAGTACGAGCGCTCCGCAGCGCGACGACGCATCACCGATAGTGTTCACGTCAACATGACCGATCCCCTTCCGTTCGAATGGCTGAATGAGCCCGCAGACTGCGAGCGAAGCTCGTCGTCGCTCTCGTTCAGCGTTTCGGGCGGCACCGACTTCTGGCGGAAGACCCACGATGGAGGCGTGCGGGCGAACGGTCACTTCGGCTTCGTCACGGTCACGGGCGACTTCACGCTCAGCGCCAACGTGAGCGGTGAGTTTGGAAGCCAGTACGATCAGGCTGGACTCATGGCGCGCCTGGACGACGAGACGTGGCTCAAATGCGGCGTCGAGTACGTCGATGCCGCGCCCTACGCGAGCGCCGTCGTCACCCGCGCTTGGTCCGATTGGTCGGTCGTCCCGATTGAGCGGTCGACGCTCCGCTGGCGCCTGACGCGCCACGGCGAGACCTTCACGGTCGATTACTCAGATGCAGACGACTCGAGCCCCGCGCGTGAGGGGAGGATGATTCGCCAGGCGTTTCTCACCGACCGTCCCGAGCTCGCTATCGGCTTCATGGCCTGCGCACCCAAGGGCAACGGTTTCGCCGTTCGGTTTTCGGCGATCGAGCTCACCGGTTCGGCCACGCAGAGTCGAGCAGAATGAATTCGTCGCTACGCCGCTACAATCCCCGAGCTCGGGCGAACGCCCGGTCGGCCCTCACGACTCGCATCGCCTTCGGAGCGCTCGGACTCTCCCTTCTGTCCACGGCCGCGACCGCGGACCGCGTTCGCTACCGCCTCGAGATCGTGAACACTTGGAGCGAAGAGACGCACCCCGGTGCCTTCCCCGAGGACGCACACTTTTCTTGGTTCGGCGGAGCGACTCACGACGACCGGGTTTCGTTCTGGGAAGTCGGCGAGCGAGCGTCGCCAGGAATCAAGCAAATGGCGGAAGACGGGAGAACGCTCGTTCTCACCGGCGAGGAAATCGCAGCCGCCATCGAAGCGCGTACTGCGGATCGCAGTCTCTCCTACCGCTGGTGGATCTGCCCACACGGCATCCGGGCCGACGCCTGCGGAGAATCCGTCGTCGAATTCGACATCGACGAACGATGGCCGCTCGTGACTCTCGTATCGATGCTCGGACCGAGTCCCGACTGGTTCATCGGCGTGTCGGGGCTCGCTCTCCGCGAGAACGATCGCTGGCTGCCGAGTGTCGTCGTCGATCTGACGCCTTACGACGCCGGAACTCGCTCCCCCAATCGCTTCGCGCTTTTCGGAAGCGAAACGTCCCCGCCCGATCTGATTCAGCCGATCACCGAAGAATCCGGCCAGCTCATCGGCCCCGGGTCGCTCGGCGAGTTGCGGTTCACTCTCCTCGCTCCGCGCCAGACCCCGGGTGACTGCAACGCCGACGGGCGACTCGACATCTCCGACGCGATGTGCATCCTTCTCGTCCTCTTCGGCGGGCGCGCGGAAGGCTTTCCGTGCGGTGACGGGACGGCAACCGACGCGGCCAACCGGATGCTCCTCGATTGGCAGGCTGACGGCGACGTCAACATCGCGGACGCCGTCGCGATCCTTCAGTCGCTCTTCGCAGACGGTCCCGAACACGCGCTGTCCGGCCCTCCGGGCGAAAGTCCTCGCTGCGTCACGATCGACACCTGCGAAACTGCCCCCGGCTGTGAGTAGCTCTCCGATCGATCTTCCCGGAGATGCTTCTTAAACGACAACGCGGACTCTCGGTCGATGTCGAACGACGAGCTCCTGTCGCTTCTCACCCTTCCTCGCAAGCTTCGCGTCCCGCGTTTAAGTCACGGGG
Organism: Planctomycetota bacterium; assembly: GCA_965223845.1. Lineage (GTDB taxonomy): Bacteria > Planctomycetota > UBA8108 > UBA8108 > SXIK01 > CBDCXR01. The sequence continues at coordinate 5,014,307 of CBDCXR010000004.1, forward strand.
ACCCGGATCCCGGACGCAAATCTAGCGCGCCCCGATCCTCACCGTCCGATCTTGCTCGGTGAGATCGACCGCCTGCGTCGAAATCAGTCCCCCGCGAGCACGCCGCACGCTGAAGTGATGGACACCCGGAAGCAGCGAGCGCAGGTGGACGAGCGGTCCCTCGATCGCCTCCTCCGCTTTGAACGCACGGAAGTGTCGCCCGGTCCACTCGTAGTGTTGGAAGGTCAGATAGGCGCCGGGATAGCGCGTGAGGAAATCGGTCGCGAACTTGACGGTGAGGTCGTGAGCCGCGTAGTCGAAGTGGAGATCACCCGTGCGAAGCGCGGTCGGATAACTCCTCACTCGAATGGGGATCGCCTCGCCGCGGTAGATGTTCTGGATCGTTTGCGGCTGCGACTTCTCGATGACCGCGCCGTAGACCGACGCGCCAGTCGGCGGATCGATCATCAGAAACTCGCCATCCACGACTCGACCGACTCGCGTCCCGGATTCGATGCTCGGCGTGTCGGTCAATAGAATCCAGCCGTCACGGACGGGAACGCCGTTCCGCCGCGCGCGCCCCCGCAGCTCCCGCCCCTCGAGGACGAGCGCGAGCGCGCTCTCGAGTCCGGCTTCGACGAGAACCTCTTCGGTGACCGGCGGGATCGCATCGTACGCGTCCTCGAGACCCCAGCGCACCCGATAGATTCCGGGCTCGATTCCGACAAACCGGTTTACGCCGAAGGCGGAAGCCGCGATCTCGCCGAGCTCGAAGCGCGACGACGGATCCCGCGCGTCTCGCTGGTATTCGAGACTGAATCGGAATCCGCTCCGATCACCGCCTTCGAGGTAGCCGACCTCGAGCGCGAGCGTCGCCGCAAAATCGAGCACGAGCTCGTACTGCGAGTCGCTCGGATCCGCTGCGAGCACGGAGATCCGATCGCCGTATCCGGCGAGACGCGCAACGAGAACGTAACTCGGATCGAGATCGATCGGCAGCGCGTCGACGCGAAACCGCCCTTCGGCGTCGGAGACCGCCTTGAATCTCTCACGCGCGAAGTCGAGCGGCTCCTTGAGCGGAAAGCGTCCGGCGAGCTCCTCGCGGATGACGGCGACCGCCGCGCCCGGCGCTGGCGTACCGTCCGGAAAAAACACCGTTCCCGAGATCGATCGCGACTCGCGAAGCTCGATATCACCGAGATCGATCTCGCTCTCCGACTCCGGAAGCGAGTAGCGCCGCGTGACGCTCACCGCGGAGTCGGCGAGACGAAACGTAAAGAGGAGCGGGAGGGCCGGCAGAGGAACGCCGTGGAATCGCCCGCTGCGAATCTCGAGATCGATGGGAGCCCCGTAGGAGATCGCGCGCGGCTCCTCCGGTTCCCAGCTCACCTGCACGGCGCCGCGCACGGGATGGCCGTCCACGTCGATCAACCGCCCTCTCACGTTCACCGGGCGCGGAAGCTGCACCTTCGTCGGGATCACCTCTCCCGGCTCGGTGACGATCGTCGCGTCGACGAACTGGGGTGCCCTCACCCGGATCTCGTTTCGCTCGCGCGTTCGGATCACCGCCAGCACCGTTCCCGGAGCGCGCGGCGGGTGGTGCGAAATGATCACCGGCGCCGGATGCTCCGGCCCGCCCTTCGTATCGACACGGCCGTGCCGAATCGGCATGTCGCTGCTGTCGACGAGAAGGATCTCGATCCGCTCCGTTGCGAATGCACTGCGCTTGGCGGTGACTTCGACTTCTTGTGCCGAGTCGACGCGAAATCGAACCGCGTCGCGCCGCTCGTCGCCGCTCGACCACTCGAGCTGGTACTCGCCCTGCGCGAGGTTGTCGACCACGAGTCGACGATCGAAGACGCGGAAGCGCGAGATTTCTTCGATGCCATCGACGCCGCGGAGCGCGACGAACTTCGGCGGATCGACGGCGCCGACTCCCTCGACCACGAAGGTCACTTCTGCGCGCGCGCGCGGAAGGAGGTAGAGGTCACCGAAGTCGAAGAGCGGCGGGCCGGCGTCGCGGCGCTGGACGACGTTGACCGCCTTCGCTCCGCTCGAGATTGCGGTGACCCGCGCTTCCCTCGCGCCGCGGATGCGACGCCGACTCCCGAAGCTTCCGTCCGCACCGAGCGCGTAGGATGGATAGACTCGAGGGCGCGTCTCGCCGTCGACCCAGATCCTCTCGATGACCCGACTGCCTTCGAGCTCGTCCCCCGCCCCGCGGGCGATTCGCCCGCGCACGACGACGCTCTCGTCGGTCGTCGGCCTGAGGGCGAGCGCGATCGGCTCGGGATCGTCAGCGTCTTCGTCCGCCTTGAGCTCGAATCGTCCCGTGTACGACTCGACGCCCGGGCCTACGACCGCGACGTCGTAGAGCGAGTTCTCGCTCAGGCCCGAGACCGTCACGCGATCGCGTTCGCCGTCGAGAGCGTAGCGGTGGACGTAGCCGACGCCTTCGACTCGGACGAAGGAGAGCTCGGCGCCGCGGAGTGCTCCGCGCGGGACGTCAGAGAGAACGACGGTCCGGGACAAACCCCGCTCGAGGGGGACGTCGCCGAGCTCGATCACCTCGTCGACGGTCGTATACGCCGGCATCGTCAGTACGCCGGGGAGCCACCCGCGGCAGGCGACGACGACCGTTTCGCCGGGCTCGGGTGGAGCCCCGACGTACTTCGCCTCGCCCGCAGACGTGACGCGAACGAGAGTGAGATCGTGCGAGAGCTCGATCCCGTGGGGCGGAACGGGGCTCGGCTCCTCGGCCGCTTCGCTCTTCTCGCCGTCGACGAGTCGGAGACGCATCCGCGGGAGAGGTCGACCGGGGACGACAACCCGCGGTGTACGTTCGGGGACCTTAAACGAGAGTCCGCGGCGAAAGAACGCGGGGATCTCGACGCGAACGGTGACGTCTTCCGGCTTCGAGTAGACGAGCGGAAACTTCGGGCCGAGGACGAGTCGACCATCCTCGTCGGTGCGAGTGCGGAGCTCGATTCCGCGAAAATCGACCACGACCTCCGCGTCGCGCAGCGCGTCACCCGCACTGTCGACGAGCTGCACCTCGTACGTCGCCTGCGGATACGCGTAAACGAACGGCTCTCCGCTCTCGGGGAGATGGTAGAGAATCTTCCCTTCGTAGTTGGCCTTCAGGATCTTGTCCTCATGCGCGAGGCGGTAGAGCGGATGGAGAACCTCGAGCCAGTAGAAGTAGTGCGTTCGTTCGAGCCGGATCGCTCCGTTTCCGTCCGTGTACTGAACGCGAGGCTCCGCGTCGATGACGAGACGGTCCCGGGCGCGCGGCGCGATCCACACGTCTGGCGCGTCGATCGTCGAATGTGTTCCGCGAACCGGAATGACGCGCACGGGGACGCGCACGAGAGGCGCGCGCGACGGGCGAAGAACGCGCACGTCGACCGTCCCGGCGCGGCGGAGCTCGATATCCGGAATCGTCCACCGGCCGCCCAACGGCTCGCGTCGCGAGAGGACAATCGTCTCCGTCGCGTATCCGTCCGCATCGACTTGGAGGTGCACGCGGAGGGTCGGATCCTCCACGTCGAAGACCGGAATCTCGAAGGAACCGTCGGGGGACAACTCCAGTTCGCGCTGGTAGCGCGCCGGATGCCCGGCGTGACTCGGGTCGGAATCGCCCCGGTAGGCGGTCGCGATCACACGGCCGCGGATCGAGTCTCCGTTGAGAGCATCGACGAGACGGCCGGCCGCGAACGCCGCTGACGCTCCGGCCTCGGGTCGTTCAACATCCGCCTCCGGCGCGCGCGGCTCCGCGTTCGTAATCGGCCGGGCGAGTCCCGGCCCGAATGACGTGAACGGAACGACCGACATCGCGTCCGAGCCGGACGCCTCCCCGTCGACCTCGGAATCCTGAGCGTCCTCTTCCGCCGATTCGGACACCGGATCGGCGCGAACGCTGACGGCGCGAGAATCGTGCTCGGCGACAGCGTCGAACGGTTCGTCTCCGCCCGCGTCACCCCAATTCGAGGGATCCGCCTGCGTGAGGTAGATCCCGAGCACGAGGAGAAGCGTGCTGAACAGAGCGCCGACCACGAGCGCAACTCTCACGGCGCCGGCGGCGCGTACCGCATCGCTCGAGTTCACGAAACTCTCCCTTTCGCGATTGGATCGACGACCATCGCTGAGACGAGGCCACGCAATCGGGCATTCACCGAGAATTGACTCGGCTGAAGGATCTCGCTCCTGCGTTCGGATTCTCCGGGCGTCGCGCCGCCGCATCGAGAAGAATGTGGCGGTTCGCATCCCCCGCAGAGAGGAACGATGAGCCGACCTCCATCGGAAGACCGCTCCGAAGGCGATCTCAATCTCGGCGCGCCGCGCGAACGCTGGGTCCGCGAGCAGCTCGATGACGAAACTCGCGCTCTCCTCGCCGACGACGAGCAGTACTATCTTCGTCAGGCGCTCTCGACGCCGTGCCTCGACGTCCTCACCGGCGCCGCGGGCGCACGTCTCACGACGCACAGCGGACGCGAGCTCCTCGACTTTCACGGAAACAGCGTCCACCAAGTCGGGTACGGACATCCGCGGGTCGTCGAGGCGATCAAGCGCCAGCTGGACACGCTCCCCTTTTGTCCTCGACGCTACACGAACGAGCCGGCGATCGAGCTCGCCCAGAAGCTCGCCGAACTCGCACCGGCGGACCTCGACAAGGTCCTTCTCGCTCCGGGGGGCACGAGCGCGATCGGAATCGCCCTCAAGCTCGCCCGCGTGGCGACCGGACGGTTCAAGACGATCTCGATGTGGGACTCATTCCACGGTGCTTCCCTCGACGCGATTTCGATCGGCGGCGAAGCGATGTTTCGCCGCGGTATCGGTCCGCTCCTCCCCGGCGCGGAGCACGTACCCCCGCCGGAACCCGCGGGATGTCCCTGGCGCTGTGGTGCAGCGTGCTCGCTCGAATGCGCTGATTACATCGAGTACGTCCTCGAGAAGGAAGGTGACGTCGCCGCGGTCGTCGCCGAGACGATCCGCAGCACCCCGTCGGTCCCGCCGGCGGACTACTGGAAGCGCATCCGCGCTGCGTGCGATCGTCACGGCGCGCTTCTCATCCTCGATGAGATTCCACACGCGCTCGGGCGAACGGGCAAAATGTTCACCTGCGAGCACTTCGGGATCGCGCCGGACATGCTCGTCGTCGGAAAGGGGCTCGGTGGCGGCGTGTTTCCTCTCGCCGCCCTGATCGCGCGGCGGAGCCTCGACCTAGCCCCCGCTGCGGCCCTCGGACACTACACGCACGAAAAAAACCCGGTCGCCTGCGCCGCCGCGCTCGCGACGATCGCGTGCATCGAGGAAGAAGGACTCCTCGAGCGCTCGCGCGCGCTCGGAGCGAAGGCGCTCGAACGACTCCGGGCGATGCAGAAGCGCCACCCCCTCATCGGTGAGGTGAGGGGTCTCGGGCTCTTCCTCGGCGTCGTGCTCGTTCGCGATGGCGATCCGAAGAAGCCGGCGATCGACGAGGCCGAAGCCGTACTCTACCACGCACTCACGCGCGGGCTCAGCTTCAAGGTGACGATGGGAAACGTACTCGCACTCAGCCCACCGCTCACGATTTCGGAGGACGAGCTCACGCGGGCGTTTGATATTCTGGAACGCTCGATCGAGCTCGCGAACGAGCCCGAACGGTGAGCCGAGATGAGGAGGGACAGATGTCGAACGGGGCTGGTGAATTGGGGAAGGGTTCAGCACAAGATGCGGTCGATCCATCCGCACGGCCGCAGTCGGACGAGTCTTCGGTCGCCGCGCAGGCGACGCGCCGCTTGAGCACATTTTGGCGTCGAGGCGCGACGATTCTCGACCAGGCCACAAAGTGGGCCATTTTGTTCGCGGTAGCGAATTGGGTGCACTGGCACTTCTTCGTACGCGACGGCGAACAGCGAGCTCAGAGCGTTCGCGAGTCCTGGGTCGCGATCTACCAGTCCAAAGGACAGGGCGGCGATGGCGGCCGGAGGGAAGCGCTCGAGACTCTCCATCGGTTCGGCGAGAACTTGTCGCACGTCGACATTTCGTCCGCGTATCTGGCCGGCGCCGAGCTCGACGGCGTTGTGCTCGCGAACGCGAACATAGAGAGCGCCTCGTTTTCCGGGGCGAAGCTGTTCGGCGCCGACCTCTCCGGGGCCGTGCTTCGGTCAGCGAAACTCGACGGCGCAGATCTCCGGCGGGCGACACTCGAAGGCAGCGACCTCTCGAACGCGACTCTGAGCGGCACATCGCTCGAAGGGGCGAACTTAAAAGGCGCGAATCTCAAGGGCGCGAATCTCGAAGGCACGTCCCTCCCGGGAACGGTGCTCACCGGCGCGAATCTCGAAGGCGCGAACGTCGCCGGTGCCGCACTGGAGGAGGCCGTAGGCCTGACTCTCGCGCAGGTGTTCTCTGCTCGACCGGACGCCGAAACCGGATTCCCTTCCGCGATCGCCGCCGAGCTGAAGAGGCGGAACATCACCGCGTGGACGAACGGTGGAACCCTCACCCGTGCCGGTTTGGAAGGGCTCGACCTATCCGCAGCGGCCGAGCTCTCGTTCGAACGGATCTTCGCCGCGAGACGATGGGACGAGAAGACGATCTTTCCACCCGCGATTCGTGCTGAGCTCGAGAAACGGCGGATCAAATCGTGGGGAAACTCGCGAGATATCCGCGGAGCGGATCTGAGCGGTCTCGATCTCCGAGGAGCGATGCTTCGAGACTCGGACCTCGAGGGAGCCGACTTGACCCGAGCGACTCTCCGAGACGCGAATCTGTGGGGGACGAATCTAAGGGAAGCGGCGCTGACGGGTGCCGATCTACACGGTGCGGAGCTCGAAGGCACGTTCTTGGAAAAAGCGACGGGACTGAAACTCTACCAGCTACTCACGGCGAAATGGCGGCACCCGCCCCAGCTTCCGCGCGAGCTGCAAGCGGAGATCGAACGCCGGCGCATCCGTACGTGGGGATTCGAAGACTACACCGACGTGGACCTGAGTGGGCTGAAGCTGCACGGACGGTCGTTCGAAAACACCAAGCTGGAATCAGCAAATCTCGACGGGACCGACCTCCGAGACGCGAATCTCGCTCGAGCGAACCTCGCGAAGGCGTCGCTGCTGAAAACCGATCTCGACGGAACGGATCTTTCGGGCGCCGTTCTTTCGGACGCCAACGGGCTGGAATTCGAGCAGATCCTTCGAGCCCGGTGGGACGAGTCGACGCAGTTCCCCGCTCCCCTCGCTGCGGAGCTCCAGCGGCGAAAGATCCGAACCTGGGCACCGGGCGCAAGCCTCGTCGACGCGAACCTGAGTGGGCTGACGATTCGCGGGCGAAACGCCTTCGAGCGAGTCGAGCGGTTTCGGGGATCTGACCTCACTCGGGTCGACTTCAGTGGATCCACGCTGCGCGGTGTCGACTTCTCGCAGTCGAATCTCTCCGGCGCGAACTTTCGCGACGCCGTGCTCGAAGACTCCGTGTTCGTCGAAGCGGACGTGACCGCAGCCGACTTTGCGGGCGCGGATCTCCAGGGAGCGATCTTCTGCCCGATCGCTCCCGGTAGCGGAAGACGGCATCGAATCGTCGATCCCGCGTGGGAAGGCCGCGCGGCGAAAGGGCTGACGGTCGAGCAGATTCGTTCCACGAAGAACTACGACTATTCGACCGTGTTCCCGCCGCCGATCACGGAGGCGCTGCGAGCCGCCAAGTCACCGGACCGAGGTCGATAGTCATCGCGGAGAAAGAACGCCCGACGTTTCCCGGGTGACGCCGCGAAGGACGAAGTCCACCTCCTGCGATTCCGCTCCCTCGCAGTCGAACTCGAGCGCGAGGTCATCTCGTCCCGACGGAAAAACACGATAGCGTCCCGGGAGAAACCCCGAGCGACGCCAGCTTCCGTCACGCTGGATCGCCGCATAGGCGGCCGGCGGCGGTGAACCATCGCTCGCGAGCGGGTGGATCTCGACGGTCCCGCCGCGAACGGGTTGCTCCTTGTCGTCGTAGACCACGCCGGAAAACCTCGTCCCGGCATCGATCGTCACCCGGCCGACGTCGACTCCCCGAAGCGTCACATCGATCTTCTTCGAGTCATAGGTCAGGTACTCGTCGTGTCGAACTCGAAAGAACACCGTTCCCGCCGGCACTCCCACGAGTCGAAAGGCTCCGGACTCGTCGGACGTTGCACTGCCTTGTCGCGAGTGCTGCCGGCGAATCAGCCGGCGCGTTCGATCGATCCCCGTCGTCATCATCATCGTCGTCGGTGCGTGCTCCTCCGCTCCCACCTCATCCTCCGAGATCAGATAGATGCTCGCTCCGGCCACGGGACGTCCATCCGTTCCAACGAGCGTTCCCGCGACAAACGCACCGCGCTCGAGATCGATCTCGAAGTGTGACTCCACGTCGTCACCGAGGTTCACTTCGAGCGTGGAGATCGCGTACCCGGGCGCGTAGACACGCAGCCGGTATTCCTTCGGATCCCGGTCGAGGAGCGCGAAGTGCCCTTCCGGATCCGAGAATCGGGTTCCGCTCCGGTACGCGCGGCGACTGTGGACCCGGTCGAGATGGACGGAGAACTCTCGAATCGGTTCTCCCGTTTCGGCGTCGCGAACGACCCCGGAGAGCGACGCCTTTCTGGTCACCCGGAGCTCCACCCGTTCCCCCGCGCGCGCTTTCACCGCCGGCGACGAGCTTCCGCGAGCGATCGCGTTTAGCTTGTATTCGGCATCGCCGGCGCCGTGAAACGTGAAGGTTCCGTCCGAGTCCGAGATCACCCACGCCTCGTCGCCGTAACGGATGCGCGCTTCGACCCGCGCGAGACCGATCGGCGCTCCTCGAGCGTCGACGACGCGCCCGGTGATGGCGCCACTCTCGACGACGATCGAAACATCGTCGACATCGCCCGCGACCTCGAGCTCTCGAGCTTGCTCGAGAATCCGCTCGCCCGTGACAACGACCCGATACCGCCCCTCCCTCCGCCCGCGAAACGAAAACTCGCCCGCGTCATCGGTCCGCGTGTGCTGGGCTGAACCCGTACGCTCACCGAAGTATCGCTGGAGACCCACCCGCGCCCCGACGAGCGGCGCTCCCGTGCTGTCGGTCACGCTTCCCGCAATGACGAATCCCCGAGCGAGCTCGATGCTGCCGAGGTCGAGCACTCCCGAAGTCAAGGTGACCGAGCTCGACTGAGGTCTCAGGTAGCCGTCCTTCCGCGCGCGAAACGAGTACTCCGCACCGACTGCGCCGAGGAGCTCGAACTTCCCCTCCGGGTCGGTCTTCGCTCGCACATCCCCCGGATTGCCTCGAGTCGGCGAAATCGACACGTTCGCATCCGCGATCGCCTCGCCATCGCTATCGACGATGCGACCGCGTACGAGTCCGGACTCGGCGAGCACGGCATCGACACGAAACGGATCGCGACTCGCCTCGTCGATCTCGAAGGTATCGCTCTCGTAGCGAGGGAATCCGTCCGCCTCGACCGAAACGAGTGCCGGTCCGCCGGCGAGACGCAGGATCTCCCATCGCCCGTCGGAGTCGGTCACGGCCACGAGGTTCGATCGCATTCTCTTGTCCCAAAAGCGCTCGCGCTCGTAGTGGACTTTGACGCGAGCCCCGTCAACGGGTTCGCCGCCTGCGGTCGTCACCCTCCCGGCGACACCGCCCCCCTGAGCCAGCCGAATGATGAGCCCGCGGCTCCCGGCTGCGATCGAGTTGAGCTCCGCTGGAGCCCACGCCGGGTGACGCGCGACGATCCGGCGATTTCCCGACGGCAGCCGCGTCAGCTCGAATCGGCCGTCCGCGCCGGTTCGCTCCGCGAGGCGATCCCAAGCCCAACCGTCGTTCGTCGAGCGGAGTGCGAGCATGGAGGGAAGCCCGTTGCCGCTCAGCGCGGTCGTGCTCCGCACGTCCGCCCCTTCGACCGGCTGGCCGTACGGGTCGACGACGACCCCGGAGAGACCGAGGCCGCGCTGAAGCGCGAGCTCGACTTCGGTCACCTCGCCTTCGGCGATGACGAGATCGCGAACCTCGTTGGGAATCCGTTCCGGTCCGATCGCGCGGACGACGTATGCGCCGACCGGAACGGCCGCGAACTCGAACGCGCCGTCGGCCGCGGATTCGGTCTCGCTCTCGACTTCCGCGTCGAATCTCATGAAGTCGGAGTCCGTGACCCGAGCCGCGGTCACGCGTATCGCGGGAAGCGGGTTTCCGGCGAGGTCGACGACCACTCCGCGGAGAGTCCCCGTCTCGGTCGGCTCGGGCGGCTCGAGCGTCACCGCCTCGCTCACCTCAGCCGGTCCCGTCGCACGGTCGATCGTCTCGACCGGAGCGGTCGAGACGACGGGGTCGTCGATCGGCGGCGAGATCCGCGTCGGATCCGGCCCATCCGTCCGATCGTAGGCCCACCACGCCACCACCCCAAGTAGAAGCACCGCCATCCCGGCTGCGGTCGTGTTTTTCGCGGTCAACGCTACACCTCCGAGCATCCATCCGGCCATCGCCGTCGACTCGGGCGCGGATGCGAACGTGCTCGCGGTCTCGCCAGCACTCCTCGACGTCGCGCCTTCGCTCCCGCCCATCGCCCAGCCCGAACCCGAGCCACCCGGAACGAGTACGGACGCCCACATCGAGCGCCCCCCGCACTCGCGGTCGAGCCGATTGCGAAGGATCGCGATCCCTCGCCGTAAACGCGTATGGACGGTATCGATGGGAACGCCTTCCGCCTCGGCGATCGCGCGCGTGCTCATCGCTTCGAAGTAACGAAGGACGATGACGTCGCGGTACTTCGGGGGAAGCGCGAGGACGAACTCGACGAGCTGGAGCTGTAGCTCGGCACGCTCGAGCGCGAGCCCGCACTCAGCCGAGACCCGTTCCGCGCGGGCGGCGCGCTCTTCGCGACGACGACGCCGGTGCTCTTCGCGTCTGCGCTCGCGGGCCCGATTGCGGAGAACGCCGCGGAGCCAGCCGAGAGAGCGTTCGGCGCCGTCATGCGATCGACTCGCCGCGACGAGCCACGTCTCCTGGACGATGTCGTCCGCCGATGTTTCGTCACCGACGAGCGCCCGAGCGAGGCGCCGGAGACGCGGCGCATGGGAGAGGAGAAGCTCGCTGGCGGAGGGTCGATCGGCTGGCGTCAGAGAGGTGTCCATACATCGGATGATGGCCACCGCCGGCGAGTTCCGTTCACGGAATTCGGCGCGACGCCCCGCGAATCTCTTCCGCGAGGGCCGTGAGTTCCGAGAACCGCCCCCGAGTTCCGCCAACTCGCGCCGATTCGTCGGCTTCGCTCGGGCGATGGTAGCCTCCTCAGGCAACTCTCGCGCGCTCGCGCGACGATCGAGTCGCCCCCCGCAGAACGGCCTCTCTTCCCTCCCTCCTCTGGCCGTTCGCCATCGCTACTCACAGGCGGTTTCGATCGATGAACATCCGCACGTTTTCATCGTCGTGGGTCTCCTTCACGTTCCTATTCTCTGCATTCCTCGCAGCTCCTCATGCGACGGCAGCGGACCGGGTCGTCCTCAAGTCGGGAGAGGTTCTCGAGGGGAGAATCCTCACCGAAGAGAACGGCACGGTCTCGATTCAATCGGGCGACGGGATCGTCACCGTTCTGGCGAGCAACGTCCGGTCGATCGATCGGGACCGAGAGCCGTCCGTAACGCGGACGCCGAACCGCGCCCGCGAACGCGGCTCGACTGCCGCGCGTCTGGAACGCGGGCAACTGCGCCGCTCGCCGCCGCGAAGCCCCGGAGGCCCCGCGAGTGCACTACGCCTGAAGCTCGACCGCACGCTCGAGGAAATCGAAGCGAACGAACTCGGGACGTGGGTCGCCGGACCACGCGAAGGCGCGAGCGGTGCGTCTCTTCCGTACCGCGTCCTCAGAGACGACTCGGAGCTCTACGAATACGTCGAGCGGCTCCCTCGCACCTCCGAGGGCGTCCGCGAGGCGTGGACACGGCGCGCCGACCTCCCGGCGAATGCTCGCGCCGGTCTCGGCGTGCCGAGGAAGGCGACGTCGTACGTCTGGGTACGCATCCACTGGGACGACCGCAGCGAGCGCTGGACGCTCAGCCACCCCAACGAGTCGCGCCTCCGCTGGGAGGATTCGCAGATCCGAACCGCCTTACGGCGCATCGCGAAGAAGAGCGACGCCGCCAAGGCCGCGCGCATCGAGCGGCTGGTCGGCTCCCTCCGCCGTGCGCGCTCGCTCCGCGAGGAGGCCGATCTCCACCGCGAGCTCCGCGTTCTCACGCGCGAGGTCAGCGAGCCGTGGAGCGACGGAGACCTGTACTACGACGTGATCCTCTCGTCGGAGAGAATTCGAGAAGTCGCGCGCGTAGAGCAGAAGGTGGAGATCGCCCGCGAACGCCGCGTGCTCTTTCGCGAGCTCGTCGCGGCAGTTCCGTAGAGGGACGATCGCCGAGCGACGCGGGCCGCGCGCGCGAGTTCAGTCTCCGCCGTAGAACTCGTCGATCTTCCGCCGCAGGAACTCGATCGACTCGCGCATCTCCCCCATCCCGTTCATGCCGTCTTCGATCGAGATCCAGTCGCTGAACTCGACGGAGCGGAGGACCCGAAAGATCGCATCGTAGTCGTTGAGTCCCTTCCCGGTGACACCGTGGCAGAGGAACTCGGGATAGCCGAGGGTGCCGTCCGCCTGGCGCATGTCTTCGAGCGTCGAGCCCGGCGCGAGAAAGCGGTCGGATGCGTGAACGCTCACGACGCGATCCTTCACCTTCTCGAGGAACGCGATCGGATCCTCTCCGGCGACGACGGTGTTCGACGGATCGTACTGCACGCCGAAGAACGGTGATTCGATTTCGGCGATGATCTCGAGGAAGACGTCGCTCCGCTGGGCGAACTCGGGATACCGCCACGCGCCGTCCTTGAAGTGATTTTCCATCGCCAGCGTAACGCCGCAGCTCGCCGCGTGCTCGAGCGACTCTCGGATACCGTCGACCGTCCAGCCGATGCCGTCGGCGCGGGAAACCTCTGGACGACGCTGCCCCGAGAGAATGCGGCAAAACCGCGCGCCGAGGTCGACCGTGACATCGATCGCGCGCCGCTGCCGTTCGACCTCCTCCGCCCGGCGCGCTGCGTCCGGCTGCGTGAAGTCCGGCGAGTAGCAGACGAGCGAGCATTCGCGCCCGGAGTCTTCGATTCTTCGGCGAATCGAGCGCACGCCGTCGCGATCGTCGAGGGGAAGCCACGGGACATAGATCTCGAGACCTTCCGCCTCGAGCTCGAGCGACATGTCGAGCCACTCCTCGAGCCGCATCTTTCCCGATGCGAGATCGTCGAGATAGCACTTGGGAAAGGCCGAGACGCGCGGCCGACGAGTCGCCGAGGTATCCGTCATGCGCGATCCGCCCTCATTCCCTCACGGTCGAAGCACAGCCTTGATCACGTCGCCCGAGTGCATCGCGTCGAACGCTTCACGCCACTCCGCGAGAGGAAGCTCACAGCCGACGATGCGGCCGACGGGAATCTTCCCGACGGCAAGAAGGTGGAGCACGCGCTCCCACATGTCGTACGTGTGGCTGAAGCTTCCCTGAAGCGTCACGTTCTTCTGCACGAGAGGATCGAGCGACGCTCCGTAAGGCTGGGCTCCCCAGCCGACCTTGCTCACGCGACCGTCCGCGCGGACGAGATCGATCGCGGCGGCGAGCGACTTCGACGATCCGGAAGCGTCGACGACGAGATCTGCGCCTTGGCCGTCGCCGAGCGCGCGCACGACTCGCGCGAGATCCTCTCGCTGGATGTCGACCGTGTGCGTCGCGCCGAAATCACGAGCCGCGTCGAAGCGCTCGGCGTCGCGGGTCAATCCAGCCACAACGAGGGGATCCGCGCCCGAGAGCGCCGCCATCCGGGCGCACAAAAGCCCGATCGGACCCGGCCCGAGAACGACGACGAGGTCGCCGGGCCGGACCGCGGCGTTCACGCAAACGGCGTGGTAAGCGACGCAGCAGGGCTCGGCGAGCGCGGCGTGCTCGAACGGGAGCCCGTCCGGCATGCGGTGAAGACAGCGTTCGGGAACGCGGACGAAGCCGGTCATCGCCCCGTCGGTTCCGTATCCGAATCCTTTCCGCTCGGGGCACAAGTTGTAGCGACCCCGACGGCACTCGCGACACGAACCGCAGATCTCGGCTGCGGTCTCACTGACGACGCGCTCGCCGACCTCGAACTGAGTCACGCGCTCCCCGCAGGCAGCGACGGTCCCCGAGAACTCGTGACCGAGAATCACCGGAAGGCGCACGGGCCAGGAGTGCGTGTTGTGGGCCTGGTGCAGATCGGACCCGCAGACGCCGACCGCGCCGACTTCGACGAGGACATCGTCCGCGCCGATCTCGGGCCGCGGGACTTCGCGGATCTCGACCGCCATCTCGCGCAGCTCGTAGTGGACGACCGCCGGACTCGTCATCGCCATCGCCGCGCCCCCTTTCGGTCAGGCCGGACGCACGAACGGCGTCGCGCGGATTTCGGTCACGATCTCGCGGAGGACCGCCTCGAGCCCATCACCGGCCGATTTGAACTCGTCGGGGTCGATCGCGAGGGGTGCGCCGATCACGACGAGCGGCGCGCCGTGACGAGGACACTCGATCGCCTCACGAATCGAGAGTCCGCCGACGGCCTGCACCGGGATCTCGACCGCTCGCACGACCGCTTCGAGCTCGTCCATCGGACTGAGCCCCGAGATCAAGCGTCGCTCGTCGTAGCCGACGTGATGAATAATGAAATCGACGCCGAGCTCCTCCATCCAGCGCGCGTTCGCGGCCTTGTCCTCGGCGCCGAGGTTGTCTCCCATCACGCGACAACCGTAATCCTTTCCCGCGTCCACCACCGCTCGCAGGGTCGCCTCGTGCGCGCGGCCCATCACGACGACGAGGTCCGCGCCGGCCTGCGCCATCATCTCTGCTTCGAGGTAGCCGCCGTCCATGGTCTTGAGATCGGCGACGATCGGATGCGATGGGTACCGCTCGCGAAGAGCACGCACGGCGTGAAGACCTTCGGCAAGAATGAGCGGAGTTCCGATTTCGAGCCAATCGACGCCCGCACGAACGGCGATCTCCGCGGTCTCGAGAGCTTCGTCGATCGAAGTGAGATCGAGGGAGATTTGGACGACGGGATAGTCGATGCTCGCTAGCCGGTCAGACGCGTTCATCGGGCTACAGGATTCTCTTCCGCTGCTTCGCGCATCACGGGGCAGAGTATGACGGAAGGTCGATGCGGCTGCAACCGAGACGGCGGAGCGGCGATCTCGCCTACCGGGGGTCTTCGAGGAGCGTGTAGAGGACGTTGTCGGTGAACGCCGGATCGCGCGTGAGACCGAGGTGATCCGAAAAAAGGAACGTCACTTTCGACCACGAGATCGGCGAGTCGAGGAACGGCTTCCATTCACGACCTTCGCGCTCGTCGAGGAGCGCGCTCGAGCGGAGAACGGTGCCGTCGCCGGCTGCGGTCTTGACGATGCGAACGCCGCCGTGGCTCTGGCGGACGGCCGCGACGGCGTTGGTCTCGTTTGCATCGCCTGCGACCAAAAAGAGCTCCACGCCGTCCGGCGGAGTCGCGGGTGAATCGAGGGCGTCCATGAAACGAGCTGCGCGCACGAGACATTTTCGCTGGTGATCGAGCGCTATGCGCCGTCTCTCGGCGGGGTCGGCCACGTCGGGAAGAAGGAATTGAAGCACGGGATCCTGGCGGTGAGAGGCGAGCCCCCAGCGCATTCGCTCCCAAAACTCCGGATCGAGATAGTCTGCGATCGGCTCCCCCGTCGCATCGTCGATGACCGCTCCGTGGCGCGCGCGAGGAAGAAGCTGATAGATCGACGGCATCGTGCCGAGGAGCGCCGCCTCGTAGAGCGGGAACACGGACGAGAACACGATCCCGTGAACGAGCTGCTCGAGGGCGAGAACGGATCCTGAGTTCGGAGTGCCGACGAGGATGACCCGCTCGACGTTCCGGGCGCCGGCCCAGGTGATCACGGGCTCCGATCCGTCCGCCGGGAGGTCGGCGGCGCCGTAGCGGAGGTAGTAGCGGCTGATCAGCCCGCCCATCGAGTGGGCGACAATGTCGAACTTGACGTCGGGGTTCTCGACCCCGTACCGGCGCGTCATCTCCGCAGCCACGTACGCTTTCTTCTCGAGAATGAACTCGTGGAGAAGTCGCGCGTTCTCGACGTTGTCGCGGCGCCAGTCGTACGGAAACTGAAAGCAAGTGAAGTGATCGTCCCCGTAGTCGACGGCGCCGGCGAGCCCGAGCTCCTCGTCGCGGTAGCCACCGACACCGAGCGCCTTCAGGATCCCGATGTACGCCTGAAGCTCGATCGGGATGCCGAGCAGCTTGACCTCCAGGCGGTCGAGAACCCCGTCGGGATCGATGGTGTCGGTCAAGCGCGCGAGCGGCTCTCCGTGGCGCATCGGTACGCCGATCGTCATCGCGCCCTCGAGCGTGGTCGGGTCGGTGTAGTCGCCGCCGAAGAGGCCCCAAACGATACGGCCGGTCGTCGAGTCGACGAGCCGGGAGCCGAGGATTCCCGGAATCACGATGATCGGGTTCCGATCGGCCCCGTGGTATTGCGCGGCGCGGTCGTAGATGCGACCCAGATCGGGAACCGGCGGAGCGCCGACGCAGCCGGGAGCGAGGGCGAGAAGCACGAAGAGGAGACGTTTCATCGGGGAATCCTCCGGAAGCGGAAGCCGAGTCGGGGGGATGTCCGGCTCGAATCGATCGCGTCGCTCGAGAGGGAGCGCCACCGGAGATCGACGCCGGTGCTCTCGCGCCGACCGACGGTGATCGGCTCGAGAGTACCGACGCGAGGCTCGATCCGGAAGCGCCCTGGCCCCGCCGGGTCCGGGCAAGCGTGGCGATCCCGCCAGTTCTTCGCTACGTAAGTCGCTCCGCGGAAACGGGCTCCGCGAGGGAGCACCGGACGCTTCACGCTCGGCGGAAAGGGGGCCCCATTCGCGATAAGGAACGTGTTAGGGGCCCGCCCGATCGCCCCTCCCCCCTTCACGCGATTCTCGCTTGATGCGGGATTCCAACCAAGTAGACTCGTCCCCGCTGAGACGAGTCCGCCGGCGCGCTGAGCGCGGTCCACCTGCGTCAGATTTCCGGGAAGATTTCGTCGGATTCTCTTCTGATGACCGGAGTCTCGCTGATAGAATCGGGACTCGAAGTGCGGAGGCCCTTCGTGGGGCACCGTCACTAAAGGTCTGAGGCACTGGCAGTTGAAACGGGGGGTTCGAACCGTTGGGCGCAACGCACTCGAAGCGAGCCGCGCGCGCCCGGGGCAAGTCGGTCAACACAATCGGATCTTCATTCGCGCAGACTCTTCGCATCGCTCGATTGTGCGCGGCGCTTGAGTTCTGCAGAACGGGTTGAGAAAGCACATCACCGCTCGTCGATTGCGCGAGCGCTGAAAACTCAAAAGAGGGCACCTCGCGAGGCGCTGGGATCCATGAAGAAGCTTTTCACTCTGACGATGATTTGCGTGTCGGCGGCGTTTCTCGTGCCGTCGGAGGTCAACGCAGAAGCGATGACGTTCAACTTCCGAGGCGGGAAGCGGCCGCGCGTTGCGCGCTCGCTCGAGTTCTCGCAGGGTGGAGCGACGGCGATCGTAACGGGACACAACTCGCGGGAGGCGCAGGCGCGTCTCGTACGCGGCCGACCCGGACTCGGAGTCTACGCGGGCCGCTGGGACAGCCTCACGGTCGACGGATTCCGCGGACGCGACTCGGTTCGCGTCGATTTCGGCGATCAGCTCTTCGAGCTCGACACCGTGCGTTTCGGCATGACGAACAGTCGGAGATCGCGGGGAGACAGCTTTTCGCTCGCGATCGACGGTGAGATCGTGATCGCAGACGCCGTCGCCCCGAGAGGGCGCGGGCTCTTCGACGTGAGCTTCAAGCTCCCGGCGGGCATGAACCGCGGCACGGTCTTCGAATTCTTCACCGTCAACCGGCTCGATAGCTGGACCCTGTCGTCGATCTCGGGGAACTTGGCCGGCGGCGCTTCTGCGGCGCCCGAGCCCGCGAGCCTCCTCCTCATCGGCCTCGGAGCCGGTGGCGTCGCTCTCGCGCGCCGCCGACGGCGGTCGAAGGAAGGCTGAGTCGAAGATTCCCGAATTTCTCGGCTAACGAAGAGCGGTCTGAGGCGTCTAAGATGCCGCAGACCGCTCTTTTTTTTGTTGCTGAGAGGGGTCCGCGGTAGAACGAGGGAGAATCGGAAGGGGAACGCGCCGGCCCGAGACGGCTAGCCCTCCCCGTCAACTCGAGGCAGCGGGCGCGTCTGCTGGGGAGCAGACGAGAGGAACGTCCCGCCGCGGCCAAAGACGGTAACGGAGCAGGGGGAACTCATGATGCGCAATCGGAATCTCCGCCTCGGAGCCGGCCCCTTCCTCGCTGTCGCCATCGCCGCGGTGATGGCGTTCAGCGTAGGGACCGCCTTCGCTTCCGAATCCACTTCCTCATCGGCGTTCGCTCAGTCGGATTCGAAGAAGAAGTCCGGATCCAAGAAGAATCGGACTTCGCTTCCGCCCGAAGCGAAGATCGTCAAGAAGTACCTCAAAGACCACCTGAACCCGGATTCGCTCAAGTTCTTGAAGGGCGGTCGGGTGCAGATGACGTTTCTCCTCTCCAAGAAGAACGAGGCCCACGAAGAGATCTTCATCCCGCGGATGGGAACGGGAGTGAAGGCGCCGTTTCGCTGGTCGCTCGAGGGCGAGGACATCTGGGTCGGGAGCGACGACGGAATCCGGATTTCCGACAAGGGATTCGCGTTCGTCAACTGCTGGTTCGTCGACGACCTCGAAGCCGAAGCGAGCTTCTTGCAGCACGCGAACCAGAACCCGCGCATGCACCTCGCCGTCACTTTCGGCAATGAAAGGGGAATCGCGCTCGCGTCGAATTACGGCACACAGTGTGCGATCCTGAAGGGGAGTCGCATCGGCAAGCGTGGGAAGACCAAAGCGCAGGGGATCGCGTTCGACTCGCTGACGAAGATCAAGCTCGTCGTGCGCAACGGTGAATTCGAAGCGCGCCGAGGAAACTCGTCGAAGGCGAAAGCGAAGATGAAGTACAAGCCGAAGCAGTTCAAGTCGGGACGAGTCGGCTTCTCGTGGGGAGGCTCGACCGCCGCCACGATCACGCGCCTTCAGATCACGGGGAAGATCGACATGCCGCGGATGGCGAAGTTCCTCGAGAAGAAGTTCGGCGACTAGTTTTTAAGGGGGCTTTCGCGAAGCCCCCTCGCCGACGCGGCGGAGCCGCGACGGCTTCACCCCGACGAGCTCGCCTTCGGCTCGGCGCTCAAGCTACGCGTGGTCTGCTTCGTTTGCCCAACGCGTGTGGCTATGGCCGTACTAAGGGCTTTCGCGAAGCCCCCGCGCCGACGCGGCGGAGCCGCGACGGCTTCACCCCGACGAGCTCGCCTTCGGCTCGGCGCTCAAGCTACGCGTGGTCTGCTTCGTTTGCCCAACGCGTGTGGCTATGGCCGTACTAAGGGCTTTCGCGAAGCCCCCGCGCCGACGCGGCGGAGCCGCGACGGCTTCACCCCAACGAGCTCGCCTTCGGCTCGGCGCTCAAGCTACGCGTGGTCTACTTCGTTTGCCCAACGCGTGTGGCTATGGCCGTACTAAGGGCTTTCGCGAAGCCCCCGCGCCGACGCGGCGGAGCCGCGACGGCTTCACCCCGACGAGCTCGCCTTCGGCTCGGCGCTCAAGCTACGCGTGGTCTGCTTCGTTTGCCCAACGCGTGTGGCTATGGCTGTTCCAAGGGCTTTTGCGAAGCCCCCTCGCCGACGAGCTCGCCTTCGGCTCGGCGCCGAAGCACGCTGTGATCTCGTTCGCGCGTCTCACGTCGCTCGACGATCTGGCCGACCACGTCTAGCGTATGCCGGGCGACCGATCGGCCGATCTCTCGAGGTCCGCGGGGACCGTCGCGGGTCAGGGCGCGAGGATTCGGTCCCACTGGAAAGCCGGGCCCGGATCGACCTTTCGCGTTGTGACGTGCCAGTGCGCGACGACCCCCTCGAAAGCGTGGAGCTCCTCGTCCGTCGGGAACGCGTCCGGACGAATCTGCCCCGACGCGTCGCGCGGGGCATCGAGCCGGATCCGCGGGAAGATCTCAGCGAGCGTCCGGACGAGACGTTCGAGCGCGACGTACTGCGCTTCGGTGAAGTCGTACTGAACGAGCTCGCGACCGTTGATCCGGCCGGACTGAAGCTCCGCGCGCACCGGGCGGGCGACGAAACCGTCGGGAAGCCCGGTCTCTCCGTAGGAATCGGGGAAAGTCGCGCGGAGTCCTTCGCCGTCGGGATCGCCGTACCAGACCTCGAGATCGGCCGGGTCTTCGACGGCCCCGATATTTGCGATCTCGATTCCGATCGAACGATCGTTCGCCGCGGCGGCGTGCCAAGCGCGCTCCTTGACGTCGAGCGTCTGATAGATCGTCCCGTCGAGATCGAGAAGAAAATGACACGAGAGCCCACGGATATCGTGGAGAACTTCGAAGCATCTTCGCGACGTGCCGCACGCGTCGAAATGAATGACGATCTGGGACACGACCGAGGCGAGGTCGTCCACCGTCCACCCATGCTCGCGGGCGCGCGTCGCAATCGACTCGGGAGTGTGACGGCGAAACGAGCCGTAGCGGGCCGTACGCTCGGGTGCGGCGGACGGAGCCGCCTCGGCCGGGTCGAAGTGGCGGTGGACGCGGTAAGCATCGTAGCCGCGCGGGTCGTTCCAAAGGACGACCTTCGTCCCGGTGTGGTAGAGCTGACCGCAGACGGAGATCTCGTCGCCTCTTCGCGGGAGTCGGTCTCCCGGACGCGGGGCGCTACAGGCTGCACTCGACAAGACGAGCACGACGGCGAACAGGGAGCCGTACGCCTCTCTGGCGGTCGTGCGTCGAGTCACGCGGGAACATAGTAAACGGTGCTTCATGGTGGCCGGTCTCGAGGAGTGGGCTGCATGGCCGCCGACGGAGTCATCTTCAGCGCCGTCGCGGCGCTCCAACTTAGCCCGCCTCTCTGGCCGGATTCTCGGGAAAAACCTCTTGGGCATCTCCACTTCCGGGGCACAGCATCGAGGAGACGCCTTCGCTCCTTCCTCCAAACGGACGATTCGCCTCACGGAGTCCTCCATGAAGTTCAACCGATTTCGACCAGTCGCCGGCGCGAAACTGATCGCTGCGGCCGCGGTCGTCGGGCTCGCGGTCGAGCTCGACGCGGACGACGACCATTTTCCGCTCGTCGAGGGAGCGCGCTGGAGCTACGTCGCGACAAAGCCGTTCGAGCAGCGTTTCGAGCTCGTCCTCGATCGTTTCGACGGCGAAGCCGGCACTCTCTTCTTTCAGGGTCCGACCGAGAACGGGGAGGAGCCTGTGTGGCGACAGGAGGTCCCAATCGTGGAGCTCGCCGAAGACGAGATCGACGTCATCGTCGAAGGGACGCAGGCTCCGTACTACCGCTTCAAGGAAGACGTGTGGCGCCACGGCGACGTCGACCTGTGCATGAACAACACTTCGGCCGAGGTGATCGATCGCAACGTGACCGTCGAGACTCCGGCGGGGATTTTTGACGAGTGCCTCCAGCTCCGGTTTTCCGGCGCGGCCTGTGCCGACGCCGGGACGATCGCTGAATACTGGTGTCGCGATGTCGGACTCGTCCGGCGGGACACCGTGACTATCGCGGGAGTCTCGGTCTACCTCCTCGAATCGTTCGACTTCGAACCGGGTGAGACGCGATTTCGGCGAGGCGACTTTGACGCCGACGGCCAGATCGTGATTTCCGACGCGATCGCGGTCCTCAATTGGCTCTTCGCCAGCGCCGAAAAGCCGGAGTGCGAGCGCGCCACGGATATGAATGCCGACGGCAGCGTGAACGTCGCCGATCCGATTTATCTTCTTCAGTTCCTCTTCGGGGACGGCGCGCCGCCGCCCCCTCCGTACGAGGACTGCGGCACCGACTCGAGCCCGGCCGAAGTGGGCTGCGTCGCCTTCGCGGGCTGTTGACCCGAAGGACGGCTTCGCGCGTAATAGACGGAGTCCCTCGGGCGTTCCCTCGACACGTCGCCCGGGGTTCGAACCGCCTCAAGGGATGAGCTTCACCGCGCGATGGAAAACTCTGCCGACACTGAGCCGAACTCCGATTCGATCGTCGCCGCCGTCCGCGAAGCGTGCGAGCGGGGCGACTCGATGGACGCGTGTCTCGATCTGATTCTCTCGGGATTCGATTGTTCCGTGGGCACCGTCCATCGATTCGACTCGGACTCGCAGCATCTCGAGATCTTGAGCCAGCGCGGCGTGCCGCCGGCGCTCCTCGAAAAAGTCAGTCGCATTCCGATCGGAAAGGGGATGGCCGGTCTCGCGGCCGAGCGGCGGGAACCGGTCCAGGTGTGCAATCTCCAAACGGACGAGAGCGGCGTCGCTAAGCCAGGCGCGAAGGAGACGCGCATGGAGGGATGCATCTCGGTACCGATGCTGGTCGGCAGCGCGCTCGCGGGAACGCTCGGAATCGCGAAACCCGTCGAGTACGAGTTTTCACCGGAGGAGACGGAGCGCCTCGCCGCCGTCGCCTCGGTCCTCGGTGCACACGTCGGCGACTGAGCTCTCGAGCCCGCCGACGCGCCCGCCATGCAGTACCGCGAGATCGACTGGTACGACGTTCCCCGCTACTACGACCTCATCTTCTCGGAGGGAACGGAAGAGGAGGCCGACTTCCTGGAGGCGATGCACCGTCTTTACGGCCGAAGCTCGGGCAAGCGGATGCTCGAGCCCGGCTGCGGCAGCGGGCGGCTCGTCGCGGAGATGGCGCGGCGAGGCTATACGGTGACGGGACTCGACCTGAGTGAGCCGATGCTCGACTTCGCCCGTACGCGGCTCGAGCGGGACAAGCTCTCGGCCGTTCTCCGGCGCGGCGACATGGCGAAGTTTCGCATCCGTGGGAAGTGCGATATCGCTCACTGCCTCGTCAGCACCTTCAAGTACCTCCTCGACGAAGAGAGCGCGCGCTCACACCTCGAATCCGTTCGCGACGCCCTCCGCGAAGGCGGCATCTACATTCTCGGCTTCCACTTGAGCGACTACGACAGCCGCTCGCGCGTTCGGGAACGCTGGACGGCGAACCAGGATGGACTCGACGTGCGCTGCAACATCCAGGCTTGGCCGCCCGATCGGAAGACGCGCATCGAGCGCGTGCGCTCGCGCCTCGTCGTGGAGGAGCGCGGAAAAACGATGCGCTCGGAGACTCACTGGGACTTTCGCACCTACGACGCGCGCCAAGTACGGGAGCTCCTCGCGTCGGTTTCCGGCCTCAAGCACATCGCGACCTACGACATGACCTACGAGCTCGGACGCAAGCGACGCTTCGACGACGAACAGCTCGACAACGTCCTCGTTCTCCGCCGGACGTCGTGAATCCGCGGCTCAACGCGAAAGCGATGGTACGTGTTGCGAACGTACCGCCCCGGTCTCCGTCTCGCCGTACTCCCCGAGCGACCAAACGAGATCGCGGTAGTTCTGAACATCGAGCACGGTCAGCGTCTGGATGGCTCGCACCGTGACGATCTTGCGCGTCCAGTTGTCGTAGTCGCGCGCGACGCGGCGCATCTCACCGAGGACGACGTCGGTGTGCTCCGCTCCGCACCGTGCTTCTTCGAGAGTCATCGCCACCGCGCGTTCGATCGCTCGTCCCGCTCCCAAGAAACGCCGGAGAAACTTCCGTCGCATCTTTCCGGGGAGGTCCTTCGCGAGGACGCCGTGGTCCATCGCTTCACGAAAGAGCCGGCGACGGCGGCGGTTCCGAGGCAGGAACCAGAGGAAACCACCGAACACGAAGATCTCGAGTCGGGCTCCCCACGACTCGCGCTCCGTCGATGCGCGAGCGAAGAATTCGCGCGTCCGCTCCGGAGCGGTAATTCGGGAGCGCAGGCGACCGTGGTCGTTCACGTAGGCGGTCGCGAGCGCGCGGAGCACTTCGCCACCGTGCTCGGCGAACCCGCTCGACTCTCCGAGGGCGGAGAAGAGACCCGCCGCGCCGTTCTCGAGCCAGCCGTGACGGGCAAGGTAGAACCGGAACCGGCGGAGATCCTGCTCGACCTCGGCCCGAAACGCCTCGAGCGGACTGCGCTCGGTCTCGAAAGCGCCGATGAAGTTGAGGTCGTCGCGGTACGAGTGCGTCGAATCGGCGTCGCTCGCCGCGCGTGCGCGTTCGACCCCGGGAATTCGAAGGTCGAGATAGGCGATGTCGATCGCCATGCGAAGCTCGAGCAGCTCCATGAAAATCGGCTTCCGCATTCGATTGATCTTGCGGACCGCGACATCGAAATTCGCGACGCGCGACAGCTGACTCCGCAGGAGACTCGTCCCGCCGATGACCTCACGGACGAGCTGGGCGACCTGTCGAACCGCACCGACGACGAGCTTTCCCGCCGCGAGGACCGCGACGAGTGGCAAAAAGATGAATCTCGCCCCGCCGAAATAGCGGTGGTAGATCCGGTACGGGTTGAAGACGCGCTGGTGGCGCGGCAGTTGGTGGTAGGGTCGGGTGCCGAAGACGTCGCGAATCACTCCGCGTCGGTCGCGCCGGAGGGCTTCGAACACGTCATCGCCGAAGCGTCGACGAACCTCGGCGTCGCGCACGGGGTCGACGGTCAGGAAGTGAAGCGCGTGGAACTCGTCCGTCAGGAGGGTCTGGGCTCGAGTTCCTTCGCGCCGCGCGGTGCGCCGCTCATACGCGCCCTCGTCGCCCAGCTCGCGCGCGCGTAGAAAACTCTGAAGGCGATCGTTTTCCTCCGGCGTTGCGAGCGCGCGCTTTTCGAGCGGTAGGCAGGTCCGGTTGTACTCCGTGACGAGCTTCGCCGTTTCGATCGAGAGACTCTCCGTGATGAAGCGGAACCAGAAGTAGGGCCCGAGGGTGAGGAGGCTGTTCTTTTCGAGATTGAGCTTCTCGAGCCGCCTCCGCGCCCGTCGCGAGAGAGACAGCGTGTGGGTGCGGATGTCGTCGAGAACAAGATTTCCGAGGAGCTGCACGGACGTTCCGCCGTCGCTCCGATGGAGAATCGGGCCGTCGAGAAACGACGCGTAGTGAAGCTGGATCGCGTCACGATCCCCCGCGAACGGCAGCCACGCGTCCGTCTCGAGAGTTCCCGTCTCGTCGGCGAGGAATTCGACCCACGCGCTCCGCTTCGAGCTCGGCGGCGGCCGGACTTCGAACTCCGGCGCGATGACGGATTGGAAGAGGCGGTCGAGGTCTTCGCTCCGCCGCCGACGCTTCCACTCTTTCGTGAGCGTGTAAAAGTGCGCATCGGCGGTCCGGAGATGAACATCGAGGGCCTCCCCGGCGATTTTCTTCAGCCAAAGCCCGATGACGAACACGACGAGACAGATCGATCCGAGGACGAGAATCGGGACGCCGAGGATCTCGAAGAGTCGATTGGACACGCTCGAGAGCATGCCGCCGAAGCCCTCACTCGTCGCTCCGAAGAGGTGCGCGAGCCCGCGAAAGAGGAAGAAGAGACCGCCGAGAAGAAGAAGTCGAATCGCGGGCCGCTTCGACGCGAGGATCATCGCGCTCGCGATGCGATCGAGGATCTGAGGACCGGTGGTGATTCCGGAGACGTCTCCCCAGAATCGAAGTGCACCGAGAAAATCCTCGAGGACACGGCCGATGGCGCGGATCGCGGTGGCGACGGCCTCCCCGGGATCTTCGAGGCGAGCGGCGGGCGCGATGCGCCGAACGAGAGGGGCTCGCCGAAAGACCGGAACGTCGAGGAACCGAAGCCAGCGCGCGACGCGCTGCGCACCTTCGCGTCCGAGATGCGTCATGGAACGCGTGACGTCGCAATCGAGGCAGCGGACGATGACTTCGTCGAGCCGAATCTCGTCCGCGCCGCCGAGCACGCTCCGGCGGTAGGGAACGCCGAGCTCAACGAGAACATCGGCCTCGAGCCCGAGGAGCTCGGCATGCCGGCGGAGGAGCTCGGCGCGCTCGGACCACTCGACGTCGCGATAGACCAGCCGGAACGCACGTCGATGCCTCTCGGCGAGCTGGCTCAACTGATTCTCGACGGCCGAATCGGGCGCGTCGTCGACTCCGCGAAGGTCGAAGAGCACGACGTCGCGATCGAGAACGCCGCGAAAACGTTCGACCGTACGGTCGGCGCCCCGCACGAAGAACGCCAGCACCCGAAGACTTCGAAAGAGCGCCGGAAGCCGGAGGAAGCGCTGGAACTGAAACAAGCGAACTACGATGACGCTGCTCAGCGCCGGCATGAGAAGGCCGTAGGGAAGCGCCGGCAGACTTTCGAGGAAGAAATGACGGCGGAAGTACCAACCGCGCCAGCGCGCGTGATGCCAGCGGACGAAGAAGTCGACTTGGAAACCGACGCAGAGGATCAAGTCCGCGAGATGGAGCCAGAGGATCAGCGGATGACGCTCTTCTGAGCCACCGCCCGCGCCGAGCCCACCGGGCGAGGAGTCGGCGCTGTTCGCGCCGCTGCCCGATGCCCCTCCGGCTCCGGTCGAGCCCAGCCACCACTCGAGCGCGGCGATGCCGAGAAACGCGAAGATCATCCAGAGCACGACCATCTCGGCCCAGCGGACGCCGCGCGCTCCGAACGTCGCCCGGAGACGCCGATAGACCGTCTCCTCGCGTTCGGCGTTTCGCGTCCGTTTCCGGATCCGTTCGAGCCGGCGGAGCTTCCTTTTGAGGTCGCGCGCTTCGACGCGCGGCAGCGCTCCCTTTCTCAGAAGCGCCTTCTGGTCGTCCTGAACGACTTTGAAAAAGAAATCGATGCGATCTCGCAACGCGCGGAGGGACGGAATCTTGCGGCACTCATCCGCACCGGCGACATCGGTCAGAATCGCGCTCGCGTAGTCGATGAGATCGCTCGCTGCGCGGTCGCAAAACTGCGCTTTTTCGGTCGGCGTCGATTCTCCGAACGCTTTCGCACAGCGGTCGACAAATTCGGCGCGCTGCGTCTTGAGCGCGCGAACGCCCTTCTCACCCAATTCGAGCTTCGCTTCGAGACTCGATGGCTCGGAGGCAGCCGACGGTGTCGCGGAAGAGTAGCCGCGCGCCGCCGCCTCGATCTCCACCTGGTACGACTCCCCCGCCGCGAACCAAAGATGAAGCGCCTCTTCGAACGACGACCGGCCAGCCGGAACGTCGCTCTCATCGAGAAACCGCACGAGCTTCTTGTGAAGGAGCCGCCGGCGGACGCCCTCGGCGGTTTCGTCGACGACGCGGGCGCCGAGTTCGAGCGCGGGGTCCCAGCGTGCGACCCCTTTCGCCTCCGATTCGACCCAGTCGAGCTCACTCTCGACGAACGACACGGGATCGGCCGAAAGCTCGCCCGAGGCACTCTCGCCGAGCCAACGAAGCCAGCGCACCTCTGCGCCGAGATCGAGAGCGGCGTCGAGTGCCGCCGCGGGATCGCTCTCGGCTCCGTCCTCGAAAGAACGGACGCGCTCGGCGACTTCAGCGGCGCGCTCGGAGATCCTCTCCTGCACCTCGTCGGCACGCAGCTCGCCGTAGGCGGCGATTTCCCCGCGCCGCACTTCGCGGAGATCCGCGACGAGCTCGGAGGGGATGGATCGCCCATCGCGGACGTGGGCGTGCGCTGCGGTGGAGATCCTCCAAGCGGAGCGGGGGGAGTCGGAGTCGAGAGGCGCCATCGCGGGACGGATCAAGTACGAAAAAACACGGGCGACCGGCCGCTCGAGGCGCGAGCTCGCGGACGATCTCGTAGCGAGCGAGGACGGAGACTACAATGCTCCGGGAAGTCACCGGCGAAGTCACGAGAAGAAGCGAGCAAGATGGCCGATCTCAAAAGCCTTGTCCATGACCGCGAAGACGCACTCCTCGACGAGCTGAAGGCTCTTCTTCGAATTCCGAGCGTCAGCACCGACCCCGCTCGCGCGAGCGACGTCGCCCGCTGCGCCGCTTGGGTTCACGAGCGCGCGGCGAATGCCGGATTTCGAGTCGAAACGATCGCAACCGACGGCCATCCGGTCGTTCTCGGCGAGCTGCTCGTCGACCCCTCCCGCCCCACCGTTCTCATCTACGGCCACTACGACGTCCAGCCGCCCGACCCGCTCGACCTGTGGCGCCACGGTCCCTTCGAGCCGACAGTCGAAGGTGAGTATCTCGTCGCGCGCGGCTCGACGGACGACAAGGGTCAATTCTACGCCCTCCTCAAGGGAACGGAGCTCGCGCGCGAGCTCGCCGGTTCGCTCTCGGTCAACGTGAAAATCCTGATCGAGGGAGAGGAAGAAGTCGGAAGCCCGAATCTCGTTCCGTTCATTCGCTCGCACGCGGATCGCCTCACCTGCGACGTCGTCGTCATCGCGGATTCCTGTCAATTCGCGCGCGACGTGCCGGCGATCACCTACGGACTGAAGGGGCTCGCCTACCTCGAGATCGTCGTCCGCGGAGCGGCCACCGACCTTCACTCCGGATCGTTCGGGGGCGCGGTCGCGAATCCCGCCAATGTCCTCACGCGGCTGATCGCCGCCTGCCAATGCCCCTTCGGACGCGTCGCGATTCCCGGATTCTACGACGACGTGAAACCGATCGAGGACTGGGAACGAAAAGAGTTCGCCAAGCTGCCGTTCGACGACGAGCAGTTTCGCCAGTCGATCGGTGCCCCGGAGCTCTTCGGAGAAGAAGGCTACTCGACGCTCGAGCGACGCTGGGCGCGGCCGACGCTCGACGTGAACGGTCTCCTCAGTGGATTTACTGGCGAAGGCGCGAAGACGGTGCTTCCGTGCGAGGCGCGCGCGAAGTTCTCGATGCGCCTCGTACCCGATCAGACCCCCGAGCGCATCACCGAGCTCGTTCGCGAGTTTCTGAACGAGATCGCTCCGTCGACGGTCGAGCTCGACATCATCGACCACCACGGCGCACACCCCGTGCTCCTTCCGACGGAGGGGCGGTTCGTGGACGCCGCGATGCGTGCCTACGAACACGGCTTCGGGTGCCGGCCGGTGTTTATCCGCGAGGGCGGCTCGATCCCCGTCGTCAACACGTT
This sequence comes from Planctomycetota bacterium, assembly GCA_965223845.1. GTDB lineage: Bacteria > Planctomycetota > UBA8108 > UBA8108 > SXIK01 > CBDCXR01. Next base: position 5,043,282 of record CBDCXR010000004.1, read on the forward strand.
CCGCGAGGAGCTCGGTGCGGACAGCTTGCTCCTCGGCCTCGGCCTACCCGACGACGGCGCCCACGCGCCGAACGAGCGATTTCGCATCGAAGACTACTACCGCGGCATCGTCACGATGGGTCGATTTCTCGCGGAGATCTAGCCACGGTGCGTCCTCTCTCGAGAGGCTCGACGTTCCACCGCGGCCTTTATCATTCGCGCAGGTCGGGGAACGGGCTATACTGCGCCCTTCTTAAGCTCGGGTCTGGCCGAAGGACGAGTCGCGGATGCCTCGACGCCGCCAGCCCGCGTCGACCGGCTCCGAAGCCGGATGCGAAGTGAAGAATGAGTTGTGGAGAAACTGAGGAGCCCCCGTGGTTCAGACAACCGTCCCGAGTGGACGTCTAGAAGACGCCCGCATCGCGTTCTTTTGCGATTTCGAGAACATCGCGCTCGGAGTGCGCGACGCGAAGTACAAGAGCTTCGACATCGGCAAGGTTCTCGAACGCATCGTCGAGTACGGCAAGATCGTCGTTCGCCGCGCCTACGCCGACTGGGACGCGTACAGTCGCTACAAGCGAGCGTTTCACGAAGCGGGAATCGAGCTCATCGAGATTCCACGAAAGGCGTACAGCGGGAAGAACTCGGCGGATATCCGGATGGTGGTCGACGCGATGGATCTATCGTTTTCGAAAGATCACATCAACTGCTTCGCACTCGTGAGCGGAGACAGCGACTTCTCTCCACTCGTTTCGAAGCTCCGCGAGAACGACAAGTACATCGTCGGGGTCGGCGTCAAGAATTCGACGAGCGATCTCCTCGTCGAGAGCTGCGACGAGTTCATCTATTACGATGACATCGTCCGGGTGCAGCAGGGCTCATCCTCGACGAAGCGCCTCCGCGGGGCGACGGACAAAGAGAAAGAAGCGTTCTCCCGCGTCCTCAACGCGATCGAGGCTCTCGTGCGTCAGGATCGCGAGATCATCTGGAGCTCGATGGTCAAGCAAGCGATCAAACGCAAGTACCCGCAGTTCAACGAGCAGTACTACGGCTACCGTTCCTTCTCCCACCTGCTTCAGGACGCGCAGAAGAAGAAGCTCCTCACGCTCTCGCGCGACGAACGGAGCGGGGGTTACGAGGTGCGGCTCCCGGAGTAGGAGCTCGAGCGCATTCGCGTTTCTTGGGGTTATCCAACCACCAAGGGCATCGTCGCTAGTGCCCCCAATCGAGCACGCGCTCCCCGCTCGATTCGAATCGCCGCGCGTGGAGTACGATCTGCCCGGTGTGATACGCGTAGTGCGTTGCTACGTGGAGAGCCATGCGGAGGACCGTCGGCGACGCGCGTGACCAGTCGCTTTCCACGGCTCGGTCGAGGTCTTCCGGCCGAAGAGCGGCGAATACACCGCGCGTAACTCCCCGTGCCGACGCGAGCCCGTCGAGAAGGCCCGCGGCGTCCGGCCCGCTCTCCGCGTTGAACTCTCCGGCGCGATCACGCACGTAGCCGTTTCTACCGATGCAGGCCCCGATGTAGTGGTTTTCGTTTCCGGCGAGGTGGAGGCAGAGGTTTCCCACCGAGTTGCCCCCGTCCGGCGGGCGCAGCCAGAGATTGTCGGCTGGGATCCGTTCGAGGGCCGCGGCGACAAAGCGGCGATGTTCCTCCATGGTGTCGAGGATCCCTTCGAGCGCCTTCTCCATTTCAGTCTCCCTCCGTGGATTCCCACATCGACGGCTCGAGATCGCATCCGAGCCCGTCGACGAGGCGATTCGCGTACGCAAAGAAGCCGACGACGTGAGCGACGTCGAGAATCTCGCGATCCGAAAGGCCCGCGCGTCGCATCGCTTCGAGATCGTTCTCGGCCATCCCGTGGGGTGTATGCGTGAGTTTCGCCGCGTACTCGCTCATCGCGCGTTCGCGCGCGCCGAGCTCCGACGAGCGCCACTCGCGAGCGACCGCGTCCACCCAAGCCCGGCGCTCTCGAGGGACCACCGACCGGAGGTCCGCGGCGTGGGCGAGAAGTCAGTACCGGCAACCGTTCTCCGCCGAGACGACGACCGCGACGAGCTCGCGCTCGACTCGCGACAGCGGTGACGGGCCGAACATGAGCCGCTTGTAGAGCTCGACCCATGCGCGCAGCAGCTCGGGATGGAGACTCGAAATCTGGAGGACTTGCGACACGCGGCCCGCGCGGCGGAGCGCCTCCTCGTACTCCTCTTCGAGCACTCCGGTCGCTTCGTCGGGCGTCACTCGGCGAATCCAAGCCATCGCTCTCGTCTCCGCGTTTCGTAAGCGACTAGCCCGAGTTCCTCACCAGATTCGGTGAGCTCAGCGGCGAGCCGCCGTAGGTCGTGAACTGACAAGGAGGTGGCGCCGCACTGACCGGAGGTGTGCTTTTGGCACAGTGAGGATCAGGGTGGCGACACAACCGATGCTCAGTTCGCGCCAATAAGACGGCGCGGTCGGTGGCGCAGTAGAATCTATCGAGAAATCCAGGCTAGGCTCCCAGTCGGGCGAGCGCGATTCCGCCGAGAAGCGCGACCGCGCCGACGCCGAGGTGAAGCAGGACATTCCCCACCGCCGACATCCCGGCGCCTTCGCGCGCCAGCGTGTACGAGTCGAGAGCGAATGTCGAGTACGTCGTAAAACTCCCGAGAAAGCCGGTCAGCAAGAAGAGTCGCACGTCGGGGGTAAACCAAGCGCGCGACTCGATCAGACCGGTCGCGAGCCCGATGAGAAAACAACCGGCCATGTTCACCACGAGTGTTCCCGCGGGGAACTCGCTCCCGACCCGCCGCTGGATCCAAGTGCTCACGAAGAAGCGAAGGAGAGCTCCCACCGCGCCTCCGAGGGCGATCGCCGTCCAGCGTGCGGCCATCATTCGCCTCCGCCGGACCGAGCCGCGGCGAGCGCCGCGGACAGCCGCTCGTCGCCGGGGAAGCGATCGAGCCCCGCTTCGAGGATACGGATGCCAACGACCGTGTCCCCCGCGAGCTTCGTGGCTTCGCCGAGAAGGCGAAAGCTGACGGGAGACACCTCGCGGCGGTGAAGCCGCTGGGCGAGCTCGAGCGCCCGCCCGCTGCGCACCTTCATCTTGACGTAGATTCCCGCGGCGTCGGCGAGCGCCGCTGGGAGATCGGGCTCGAGCGCGAGATATCGTTCGAGAAAATGGAGGCGGAGAAACACGTCCTGCGGCGCAGTCATCCCACCGAGGAGACCTCGAATCACATCCGCGTGGTCCGGCAGGAGATCGGACGCGAGGAAAAGGCAATCGAACGCGCGGGGGTCGCGCAGCGTCACGTAGAGCGATCCGAGCTCCTTGTACGTCGAACCGAGCTCCACGAGCGGCTTCTCTCCGATCGAAGCACGGAGCGCGTCGGCGCGGTCGCGCGCGCCGACCGCCGATCCGTACCGGCTGCGCAGCTCACCGGCGCGATCGGGCGGCGCGGACTCGAGCAGTAGCTCGTACGCATCGCGATGCTCCGGATGCGAAGCGAGAAGCCCTTCGAGAATTCGGACCGCTTCGGCCGTTTTCTTTGCGGCGATCAACGCTCGGGCGCCCCAGAGGCGAACGTCGGGATACCGCTCACCGCCGCTGGCTTCCGCAGCGCGAAATCGCTCGAGCGCGGCTTCGTGATCGCGCTCGACGAGCCGAATGCGCCCCTCCCAGTACGGAATTTCCCACGCCTCCGGAGCCGAGTTCCTCACCGCCTCCAGCGAGCTTCGAGCGAGCTCGGGCTGGCCGGTCTCGACCGCGCCGCGCACGGCAGCGAACTGGAGTGGAAGCTCCGGCGCCTGCCCTTTGTCACGACCGCCGAGATCGCCTTCGGCCCGAAGCGCATCGACGCCGGCACGCGCTGCCGCGTGCGCTTCGACCGACCGTTCGACGTCGAAAAGCAGGATCGCCTTCGCGAAGAGCAGACCCGACCGCGGCTGAGATCCGGCGGCGAGCGCCGCGTCGAGTGCGCGGATCCCAGTGAGCGTGCGGCCGAAGCGACCGCACAGCTCCGCGTAGTAGATGCGGAATCGCGGGTCGCGAGCGTCGACCGCCATCGCCCGCTCGTAGTTCGCGAATGCGGCGGCAAAGCGTCGCTGTCGAGTGAGGTTTGCGGCGCTCTGCCCGAGTGCGAACGCGGTCATCCCCGTCCGTGTGAGCTGCTCCTCGACGAACTCCTCGAACGCGTACTTCGAAATGTTCTGGTAGATGCTCTCGACGAACTTCCCCTCTCCGCGCAATCGGCGGCGGTAGTACGTCTTCGCGAGCTCCGAGTAGGCAGCGCCGAAAAACGGGTCCGCGGTGAGCAGCTCGACGAATTGATCGCACGCGTCTTCGTAGCGCCGCGCCGAACGCAGCGCGCGGCCGTAGTCGAGACGAGCGCGCCGCGCTTCGACACCGAGATCCCCGGCGAGAGCGGCTTCGATGCGTTCCACCGCGGCCTCCGCCTCGCCGAGCTCGAGAAGAACTCGTCCGAGTGACACCGACGCCCGGACATCCTTCGGCCGGGCGCGAAGAAGTGCTTCGAATCGCTCTCGAGACTCGTCGAATCGCCGGAGGAGAAAGAGGCTGTCGCCGAGGAGCCCGAGGAGCGCGGGGTCCGTACCTCCCGAGCACGCGAGCGCGCGTTCGCCGGTGGTCACGGCGGATTCGAAGCGCTCGGTACGGTGATACGCGCGGGCGAGGATTCCGTCGAGGCGACACCGTTCGTCCGCGGAAACCGGTCCGGCCACCGTGCTCGCCACCCGCACCGCGTCGTCCCAGCGGCTCTCTCCGAGGAGTCCTTCGGCGCGGGAGATCGCAGCCGCGGCGCCGAGGCCGGTCTCGACTGTCGACGACGACGGCGGCCTTGCCGTCTCTCGCGTCGCGCCGGCATCCGAGCCGGGGGTCGAGGCGCGCGGTTCACACGCGACGAGCGCGATTGCGACGAGCAGGACTTGCGCCGCGCCAAGCCCGTCGACGTCGCCCGGGAGCGTTCTCGATCTGCGACGGAACCGAGTCACGGGTCCTTCGGCTCAACGGGCTCGGCGGCCCGCGGTGCGCCCTCTTCCGGAGGCGGTTCCTGCGGGCGCGGGGGGAGCGTCGGCAAGAAGATGTCGATGCGAGTCTTGCGCCGTTGCTCCTCGAGAAACGCCCGGCGCGCGAGCACCCTCCGCTGGTCGAGAAGATCCCCGCGGATCGCGACCTGAACGTCGTCGAAGGACTGCGGATCACCCGTGACGACGTCTTCGACCTTGAAATAGTGAACGCCCACGCCCGTCAAGACGCGCTGCGACGTTTCTCCCTTCCGGAGCTTCTTCAGCTCATCGCGAATCTTCGGGCGGGAACTTTCGAGCTCGTCGGCAGTCAGAGTGCGCACGGACGCAGCAAGATCGGGAAAACCGTTCACGGCGTCGTCGGCGTACCGACGCGCGAGCTCGTCGAACGTGACGCCTTTCGCCAGTCCGTCGTCGACCGCCGCGGCGGCCCGGCTCGCGTCCGGGCGCTTGATCGAGATGAAGATCTGCCGAAACGATACTTCGAGCGGCGTACTGAACTGATCTTGATTTCGCAGATAGAACTCGCGGAGCTCTTTCGGTGTGACAAACGCGTTCACTCGCTGAGGAAATACCTCTCGCCAGAGGTACTTCTCTTCCATCATCTGGTGCTTCAAAAACTCCCGGTACTCCTGCGCGCGCCATCCGTTCGTGCGTCGGAGAAGCTGGAAGAGATCCTTCACGCTGTGTACGGGGTACCCTTCTTGACGCATGCGCTCGACGCGTTTCCGCAGTTGCGCTTCGACCTGCTCGGGAGCGATATACGGCTTCTCTTCCTTCCGCTCGATTCGATGAACGAGGTGGAGGATCAGCTTCTGGTCGATGAGCTGCTGAAGCTCGCGGTGCTGGAGATCGAGCCGCGCCCAGTCGAGGAGGGGTTTCGAGTATCCAGGCGGCGCGGACTGCACTTCGAAGCGGACCTGCCGGTCGAGCTCGGATTGCGTGACGAACGTGTCACCGACGATCGCTACGATGCCCCCCGACTGTCCATCGCGAAGCGGCCGGGCCTCTTCGACCGGCTCCTGGGCGCGGAGAGAGACCGCAAGCAGCAGGCCGACAAAAACGGCCTCGAAGCGACGGGAAGATGGGGACGTCAGGAAGCGCATCGCGAATTCGAACGGACGAGGACTAGTTACGGCGACCTTCCCTTACTTTACCGCGGAGCTCGCGCTCGCTTCTACTCCGCCGCGAGAAACCCACGCGAACGTCACCGCGCCCGGGCGCCGGACGGCACGGCACCCCCGTCCAACAGATCGACCGGAAACTCGCGATTCCGCACCCATTCGAGGGCAATCCGAAACGCGAGATCGTCGCTCGGGGGTTCCGCGTAGCGACGCGCCGGATGAACGAGGCGAATCGCCGCCGTCCGGCTATCGAGAACCGCAACGCGCAGCGGACAGCTCTCCAGCAGCTCGCCCATCGATTCGCGCCCCTCGAGGACGAGACTTCCGTCCTGGACGCGGATCGCTTCCACGCCGCTCCGAGCGCAATGAATGCGCAGAATCTGGAGGTCGATCAGCGTCTCCACCGGCGGCGGCAACTCGCCGAATCGATCCCGGATCTCCGCCGCGATCTCGCGCACGTCGTTTTCGTTGGCGGCCTGCGACACGCGCCGATAGACGTCGATCTTCGGTCCTTCGCCCGGAAGGTAATCGTCCGGGATCAACGCCTGAACGGCGAACTCGACCTCGACATGAACCGGTTCGGCGTAGTCCTCCTCGCGGAGCCTTCGTACCGTGGCCTCGAGCAATCGGCAGTACATTTCGTAGCCGACCGCGGCGATATGCCCACTCTGTTCCGGCCCGAGGATGTTGCCGGCTCCGCGCAGCTCGAGATCGCGCATCGCGATCTGGAACCCGGCGCCGAGATCGGAAAACTCGACGAGCGCCTGGAGGCGCTTCGCCGCCTCCGGATTTACGTGGCGGTGTTCAGGCAGAATCAGATAGCAGTACGCCTGGTGCCGGTAGCGACCGACGCGTCCGCGAAGCTGATGGAGGTCGGCGAGACCGTAGATGTCCGCTTCGTCGACGAAGATGGTGTTTGCGCTTCGGATGTCGATCCCGCTTCCGATGATCGTCGTCGAGACGAGAACGTCGATCTCGCCGCCGAGAAAGCGCACCATCACCTCTTCGAGCTCGTCCTCCTTCATCCGGCCGTGCGCCGACACGATTCGCGCCTCGGGAACGATGCGCTCGAGCTCGAAGCGGACCCGGTCGATATCGTGGATCCGATTGTGGAGGAAAAACACCTGACCGTCGCGGTTGAGCTCGCGGATGATGATCTCGCGGACACGGTCGGGATCAAAGCGCATCACTTCGGTGTCGACCGACGTCCGTCCGGCGGGTGCCGTCGTCAGACTCGAAATGTCCTTGATCCCGAGAAGGGACATATGAAGGGTGCGCGGGATCGGCGTCGCGGTCATGGTGAGGACGTCGACGCACGAGCGAAGGCGCTTGAACTTCTCCTTGTGCGCAACACCGAAACGCTGCTCTTCGTCGACGACGAGCAGGCCCAGGTTGCGAAAGACCACGTCGTCCGAAAGCAGTCGATGCGTTCCGACGAGAACGTCCACTCGACCCTCGGCCGCGGCGCGCAGCACCGCTCGCTGCTCTTTTGCCGAGCGGAATCGACTGAGGACGTCGACCGTGACCGGGAAACCCTTCGCGCGCTCGGTAAACGTCCGGAAGTGTTGCTGCGCGAGGATCGTCGTCGGAACGAGGATTCCCACTTGGTAGCCGTTCTCGACCGCTTTGAACGCCGCACGCATCGCGAGCTCGGTCTTCCCGTAGCCGACGTCTCCGCAGATGAGACGATCCATCGGCCGGTCCGAGACCATGTCGCGTTTGATCGCCTCGGTCGCCGTCACTTGATCCGGCGTGTCCTCGAACGGAAACGCTGCCTCGAATGCGCGCTGCCATTCGGTGTCGCCCTCGAACCGGACGCCCTTGCGTTCCGTGCGGAGGGCTTGGAGCTCGAGGAGATCCGAGGCGAGATCGACGAGCGCGCTCTCCACCGCTTCCTTCTTGCGCGCCCAGCTGACGCCGCCGATCTTGTCGAGCGTCGGTGGCCGATCCCCGCTCCCGATGTACTTCTGAACGAGCTCGATCTTCGAGACCGGAACGTACACTTTGGTCTGACCGCGATACTCGAGGGCGAGGAACTCTTGGAGGAGACCGTCTTTCTTGAACCGCTCGATCCCGAGGTAGCGTCCGATGCCGTGAACGACGTGAACGATGTAGTCGCCCTGCTTGAGCTCGACGAAGTTGGTGATCGCCCGACCGGGTGCCGTTCTCGATCGCACTCGCCGGACGATCTGCCGGCCGAGAAGCTCGCGCGCGGTGAGCACGGCCGTATTCAGAACGTGCGCCTCGAATCCCCGACGAAAGCTCCCGACTTCGAGGACGAGCGAAGTCGCGGCGGGATCTTGGAGCCCATGGTCGCCGAGAAGCTCCGCGAGCCGGTCGACTTCCGCCTCGGAATCGCAGATGAGGCGAACGGAGCGTCCCGAGGCGGCGTACGAGCGGAGTTCGGCGACCGTACGATCGAGGTCAGCCGACTGAAACCGCTCGACCGACCCGAACTCGAGCGCGACCGCGCTCGACGCTCCCGATGCCGACGCACCCGACTCGGGATGTACCGAAGTACGAAGAGACGCCTTCGCATCCACCCGTTCGCGCCACGAAGCGAACACGTCGTCTGAGGCTCCGCCGAGCACGTTGCGAAAGATCTTCGCGGCACGCGCGTGGACCGCCGCGGAATCCTGGACGACGACTTCCCCATGCGTACCGAGGAGATCGACGAGGAGCGGCTCCTCGCCGCGGAAGCAATCGCGGAAGAGCGCAGACTTCTCGACGAGCAGGAATCCGCAGGCCTCGCGCTCCGACCCGGCGATCGATCGCTGCGTCTCCGGCCGAAACTCGCGAATCGATTCGACGGTGTCGCCGAAGAACTCGATCCGGAGCGGATTCGGTCCCTCGAATCCGAAGACGTCGAGGACGTCGCCTCGGTGCGAGAGCTCGCCCCGCTTGTCGGTGAGCGGGACAGCGCGCATTCCGCGCTCGACGAGAGACGCGGCGAGAGCGGCCGGGTCGAGGTCCGCGCCGACCGAGACGTCCACCCGGGCCGCTCGGAGTACCTCGGCGGGCGGTACGGGCTGAAGAATCGACTGCACCGGCGCGACGACGAAGCAGGGCTCGCTCGGCCGGTGCGTGAGCTGCTCGAGCACACTCAGCCGCAGGTAACAGCTCTCCGGATCGGGCTCGCTGTCGGGCAGAAAGAGCGACTCCCACGGTGGAAAGAAGAAGGCCGGCGCCTCCACCGCGCTCGAGATCTCCTCGAAGAGCTGATCCGCCTCGTCCTGACTCGGGGCGATGACGACGACGGGACCGCTCCCTTTCCGCGTTTCCCAAGCCGCGAGAAAGAACGCGAGCGACGCACCCCAAAACCCGGACGCCTCAACGCGTCCGGCTTCGAGGCGGTTCAAGACGAGATCCATCTCGCCGGAGCGGGAGTACTCGGTAATGAGATCGCGCATGTTCCTTCATCGGCGAACCGCGCGTTTCGACGTTTACCCGACGCCGCTTCCTCGCTCGTTCGCGTTCCGTTTCGGTTTCCCCGTTCGGTCCGGGGTTCTCATTGATCTGCGGCGTCTCGCCGCTGCCCCGAAGTCAGCCGCCAGGGATTCTCACCGGTCGCTAAGCTCGAGCTCGTCCGTTCTTCGGCGTGCTGACCGGCCTCCAGCTCGACCTGATCTCGGCGATGGGAGTCTTCGGCATCCCTGACATGATTCCGAGGAATGAAGTTGGTCGACGGCCGGACCGCGGGGCGCTGAGATCCCCCTCACGGATTCACGGCCGAACTGATCTAGAGAGACTCGCCCCACGTCTCCTCCGGGCCGAGGAGATCCTCGAGAGTCGCCTTCGCCGCCATCTGCTCTGCATCTTTCTTCGACCGTCCCTTGCCCCGCTGCTGGCGCTCTCGCCCGAGGACGGCGACGACTTCGAACGACTTGTGGTGATCCGGTCCCTTCTCGGACACCACGCGGTAGCTCGGAGTGAGTCCGCGCTCCCTCTGGACCCACTGCTGGAGGAGAGACTTGTAGTTCTTCTGGTGTTGGTTGCCGACAACCGCGAGCACGTGGTGATAAAGATTCCTCAGAATGAACCTTCGAGCGGTTTCGAGTCCGGCGTCCTTGTAGATCGCGGCGACAACCGCCTCGAACAGATTGGCCTGAAGTGAAACCGGGATCTTCTTTCGCCCGATACCCTTTCCGACGTTGTAGTACTCGCTGATCCCGAGTCGTTCACTTTCGGCCGCGAGCGCGCGAGTGCTGACCACGACCGACTTGATCTGCGTGAGCTCGCCCTCGTCCTTCTCCGAGTAGAAGTTGTAGAGAAACTCGGTCATCACGAGCCCGAGGACGGAATCCCCGAGAAACTCGAGTCGCTCGTTCGAGGGAAGATCGTGCTTCTTGATCGACGAGTGCGTGAGTGCGTGCACGAGATACGTGACGTCCGCGAATCGGTGTCCCACACGCTCCTCGACGGCGTGGAGGCGGTCGAGATCTGCGTTCGAGATCGACGGGTCGGACGAAGCGGTGGTCATCGCGGGAAGTGGGGACGGATCGAGAGAGCGTGCGGGGTTGGACGGTTCACTATGCTAACTCGGCGCTCTCTTCAGATTCTACGGGCGTCGCCGGACGCATCCGGCGAGAAACGCGCCGAGCGAGGAGTCCGCCCGAGACCCGATCAAGAAGCGAAAAAACGCGGGAACCACCGGATCTCGCGCACGCTTCCGGTTGTCGACGACGCCAGCTCCACGGTGACGAGATCGATCCGATAGGACGGAGCCGGTCGCCGAAGCCGAAGAATGTAGGCCCTCGCCGTTCTCGCGAGCGCCCGACGCTTCGCGCGCCCCAGGTTCTCGAGTCCCGTCCACTCGCTCTCCGGGAGATGGACGCGAGTCTTCACTTCGACGAACACGATCTCGTCGCCGTCGCGCGCGACGAGATCGATCTCGCCGCGACCGATCCGGACGTTTCTCGCCACGACCTTGAGTCCCCGGCGCGCGAGGAAGACGGCCGCTTCCCACTCGCCGAACGAGCCGACGCGCGAGCGACGCCTCCCGCGATAGCGCCAGCCGCTCACCCACCACCTCAAGCGTGAACCCATCGATCCCGCCCCGTTCGCCACCGATTCTCGCCACCGCGCCGGGCCGCGCCCCCTGCATCTGAATCTCGCACGGATGCCGCGGATTGCAAATCCCGTCGAACGAGAAAGACAAGCGCGCGCACCAGGCCGCGAGCCGCACCGGCTCGCGCTCGTCGGCGAGGAGGCTTCGCGAGAGCCCCTCAAAAGAAAACCGGGGCCGCGCCGACGTGCGGTGCGGCCCCGGTTTCCACTGCCCGGCGATCTGGGAGAGAGGCGCTACTTCTTGTCCTTGCTCTTCTTCTTCCCGTACTCGCGTCGCTCCTTGACCTTGGTCGCCTTGCCGACCCGGTCGCGGAGATAGTAGAGCTTCGCGCGGCGCACTTTTCCGGGTCGCTTCACGATCACCTGCTGCACCGAGGGACAATGGAACGGGAAGACGCGCTCGACGCCCTCGCCCTGGACGATGCGACGGACCGTGAACGCGCCGTTGATCCCCTTTCCGGATCGCATCTTGATCACCGTCCCGCTGAACACCTGCACACGCTCCTTCTCGCCCTCGCGAATCTTCACGTGGACGTCGACCGTGTCGCCGATGCGAAACTCCGGGACTTTCTTCTTGAGGCTGCTCGCCTCAACCTTGCGCAGCACTTCGTGCATGGCGTCTCTCCTTTCGGCCGGACGCGCGGACTCGATGGAGTCCGGCTTCCCGCCGCTCTAACTCGCAGTTCTAACCAGATTTCTACGACGACGCCGTAGGACGGGCATCGCTCGCGCCGGCGCCCGGCGTCTCGCCGCGTCTCTCACCGACTCTGGTGAGAACTGCGGGCTGAGCATCGTAGTCGGATATCCGTTCTTCGTCATCGTTCTCGTCTCTTCCTTCTCGGCTCACTCGCTCGCTTCGCCTCTCGCGCGATCGGATCGCGCGCCGTGCTCTCGAGCGTGGATCCCTTCGCCCGGCATGTCGCCACGGGTGAGCAGATCCGCTCGACGCTCTCGCGTCCGCCGGAGTGCGTGGTCACGCCGCCAGGCCTCGACCTTCGCGTGATCGCCGGAGAGAAGCACCGGCGGAACTCGCATGCCGCGAAACTCCGGAGGGCGCGTGAAATGCGGACAGTCGAGAAGGTCGTTCTCGAACGACTCCTGCGCGGCGGAATCCGGGTCGCCGAGCGCACCGGGGAGGAGTCGAACCACGCCGTCGAGAATCGTCATCGCCGGCAGCTCGCCGCCGGTGAGGACGTAGTCACCGACCGAGCACTCCTCGAAACGGACGCCGGGGACGGCGAGCTCTCTGGCCGCCTCGGCGGCGCTCGCGTCGCCGTTCGGTTCGATTGGCGCCACCTCGCCCGCGGGAGCCGTTCCCGTGAGCAACGCGCGGATCCGCTCGTCGAAACCTTCGTAGTGACCGCAGAGAAGCACGATGCGATCCGCCGAAGCGAACGCCCGAAAGTCACGCTGGGAGAGCGTGCGGCCTTGCGGGCAGAGCATCAGGAAGCGAGTGCGTCCCGCCGGTATGTCGCTGTCTCGCACGACGGATTCGACCGCTTCGACGACCGGCTCGGGCCGAAAGACCATTCCGGGCCCGCCGCCGTACGGCCGGTCGTCCACGCTGCGATGACGATCGCGAGCAAACTCACGAATGTCGGTGATACGCACGCGGACGAGCCCGCGTTTAGCCGCGCGTTCGAGGATGCTCTCGCCGAGCACGCTCGAGAACATTCCCGGAAAAATCGTGAGGATGTCGACGGTGAGAGCCACGTCGGGCGTCCTTCGTTCGGTGCGGCGGTACGTGAGCGACGTTCAACCGCGCGGCACGAACGGTCCTGCGCGGCCCCGCGAACTCACGCTCGCGGTCGCGCGTTCGAGGCACGGGAACAAGCGGCCGCGGAGCCGTCGGCGGCGCGCGATCGCTGAGGAGGAAATCTCAAAGAGCGACACCGCGCCGCTGAGGTTCCCGGCTGGGTAGCCCGCGACGCGGCTTGCGGCGACCACTCGCCGCGCGCGACAGGAAAGCGCGGAGGAATTCGTATTCCGTGCCCGGTCGCGGAATTCTGTTTCGTTCGACGGCGCTATTCGGACGGCGCGGCGGCCGCCTTCTCTTTGGCCGCGCGGTTCTTTGCCGCCCGCTTCTTGTACGAATCGGTAGCGCGCCGCGCCGCACGTCGCTTGAGAATGGACGGTGCTTTCTTGCGCCGCTTGGTGCGCGCCCCCGCTCCACCGGCTCCCGCGACGCGCTCGCGGCGAAGAAACGAGAGCACGGTATCCGACGGCTGAGCGCCGACCGAAAGCCAGTACTCTGCGCGCGCCTTGTCGAGGCGGACTCGGTCGCCCTTCGCAAACGGATCGTAAAACCCGATCCGCTCGAGGTACACGCCGTCACGCTGGCGCGACTTTTCGATCGCGCAAATTCGGTAAGCCGGGCGGTTCATCTTTCCCACCCGCATGAGGCGCAAGCTGACGGCCATGAACGCTCTCCTGTGCGTCGGCGAATCTTCGTGGAGTGTCTTCGGGTTCGTTCTCTTCGCCTCGGTTCCCGGCGCAGAGAATCGCCCATTATGCCACAGCGGAGGGTCCGTTCAAGGAATTCCCTAACGGACGCAAGGTATTGCGTAACTTCGAGTTACGTCCGGAGCCGCGAGCCGAAGACGAGCTCGCCCGCGCGAAGCACGCGAGACGGGACTACCTCTTCTTCCTCCCCTTTCGCCTCGCCTGCCGCCGGTTCTTTCGATCCTGCTTTCGCTGGCGCAGCACGTCGTCGCGCGTCCGGCGCGCAACCGAACCCTTGGCGCCGGGGGCACGCTTCCCCTTTCCGGCGTTCTGTCCGTTCGCGTCAGCCCCGGGAGGCGGCCCCATTTCTCCCATCATCTGCTGCATCATCCCGCCGATGTCCCCCATCTGCTTCTTCGCCGCCCCTAGCTGGCGGATCTTGCCGAGCGGCCCCTTTCCGCCGCCTCGCCCGAGCCCGTCCATCACCTTCTTCATCGCCGAGAACTGCTTGAGGAGATCGTCCACTTCGATCCGCTCGACTCCCGCTCCCTTCGCAATTCGGTCCCTCCGACTCGTGTTCAGGATCTCGGGGCGGTTCCGCTCCTTGACCGTCATCGATTGGATGACGGCTTCGACGCGGTTCACCTCCGAGTCGTCGAACTCGTCGAGTCCGTCCATCATCTGACCCATGCCCGGGATGAGCTTCATCATCTCCTTCATGGAGCCCATCTTCTTGAGCGTTCCGAGCTGCGCGAGGAAGTCGTTCAAGGTGAACGTGTTCCCGAGGAGCTTCTCTTGCAGCTTGGCGGCTTCATCCTGGTCGATGTGCTCCTGCACTCGACTGACGAGCGAGACGACGTCGCCCATGCCGAGGATGCGCTCGGCCATTCCTTCCGGGCGGAACGGCTCGAGCGTCCCGTCGAGCTTCTCCCCGACACCGATGAACTTGATCGGTTTTCCCGTGACCGCCTTCACCGAGAGCGCTGCACCTCCGCGCGCATCACCGTCGAGCTTCGTGAGGATGACGCCGGTGAGCTCGAGCTGCTCGTTGAACTCGCGGGCGCTCTTGACCGCGTCCTGGCCGACCATCGCATCGCACACGAGGAAGACTTCGTGCGGATTCGTGCGCTTGGCGACATCGCGCACCTCCGCCATCATCTCCTCGTCGATGTGGAGACGACCCGCGGTGTCGAGGATCACCGTGTCGCGGCCTTCGCGCTTGGCAAAGTCGATAGCGTTCCGGCAAATCTGCGGCGGCGGCGCGCCGGCCTCGGAGTAGACCGGAAAACCGAGCTGTTTCCCGAGCGTCTTCAATTGCTCGATCGCCGCGGGACGCTGAACATCCGCCGCGACGAGGAGCGGCTTTCGCTTCTGCTTCTTGCTGAGGAGGAGCGACAGCTTTCCGCACGTCGTCGTCTTTCCGCTTCCCTGAAGGCCCGCCATGAGAATGACGGTCGGTCCCTTCTCGGCGAATTGGATGGACGAATCCACCGGGCCCATCAGCTCGACCAACTCTTCGTGGACGATCTTGATGAACTGATGTCCCGGATTGACGCCCTTGAGGACTTCCTCACCGAGAGCCTTCGCCTCGACGCGCGTCAGGAACGGCTTCAGCACCTCGAACGAGACGTCCGCTTCGAGGAGCGCGACGCGCACCTCCCGGAGCGTGTCCTTGACGTTCGACTCGGTGAGTCGCTTACGCGGGCCGATACGCTGGAAGATGTCGGTGAAGCGGCGGGAGATGTTCTCGAACATGACGGCTGAGACTCGTCGCGCTTCAGAGCGCGCTGGGCGATTCGGTGGTCTAGATCACGAGCTCCGCTCGCCGGGCGAACCCTTCGCTCGACTGCGGACGGAGCGGGCGGCCGATCGGCCTCGTGTTCGCGGTGCGCGCGGAGGCAAACGCCCCTCGACCGGGCGGCGGCAGCGAGCCGTTAGCATAGCACCCGCTCCTCCGGCACAAAAGAGAGGGCCGTGCAGGGCGGCGAACGAAGGCGGGCGCGAGGATGTCGCGGCCCCTTCACCCGCTCGCGGACGTCCGACGGCCGAACACGAACAGCGTGACGAGCACGACCGCGGCGTGGAGAACCAGAACGAGGAACGGATTCCAGCCGTATCCAGCGAGGATGTAGCAGGGGATGGTCACCGCGGCCACGAGGAGCGCGTAGGGAAGCTGTGTCCGCACGTGATCGATGTGATCGGCCCCCGCGGCCATCGAGCTGAGAACGGTGGTATCGGAAATCGGCGAGCAGTGATCGCCGAACACCGCGCCGCCGAGAATCGCGATCACGGACGCCTGACAGATGCGCAGAATCTCCGACTCGTCCATTCCCGCCCCCGCGGCCAGCTGACCCGCGAGCGGTAGGAGCACCGGAATCAGAATCCCCATGGCGCCGTACGACGTTCCGGTCGCGAACGCGACGAGACCCGCAGTCGCGAATGCGATCACGGGAACGAGCGCGGGAGAGAGTGATCCACTGGTCAGCTCGAGAATGTAGTCGCCGGCCTGAAGCTCCTTCGAAACCGCGCTCACCGACCATGCGAGGAGCAGGATCACCGCGGCGAGAACGAGGGACCGGACTCCTCCGATCCACGCCTCGACGATCCGGCCGACCTTCCACCGAAGGCCGAGCGCGAAGAGCGCGGCGACGATCGACGCACCGAACGAGGCCCAGAGAAGTGCGCGAAACGAATCGGCGTTCGCGATGATCTCGCGGAGAGACGGCTCGTCTACGCCGCCGCCGACCGCAGCCTCGTACCCGGTCGTGTAGAGCCCGATCGCGGTGAAGACGACGACACTCAACACCGGAACGACCGCGGTCGCCCAGTGACTCGCGGGCGCCTCGGCGACGGCGAGATCGTCGACCGCAAGCGGCTGCGCACCGTCGCGAAGGACCGCACCGGTCGCTTGCGCGCGCTCCTCGGCACGGCGCATCGGGCCGAAGTCGCGACCCGTTATCGCCGACGCGAATACGAAGAGGAGCATGAGGAAGCTGTAGAAGCTGAATGGAATCGCGAGAAGAAAGAACAAGTACGCCTCGGTTCCGGGAAGCCCGGCGTTCGGGAGATCCTCGCGGATGAGGCCGAGCTGGTACGCCGTCCACGTCGAGATCACCCCGATCGTCGCGATCGGCGCCGCCGTCGCATCGATGAGAAACGACAACTTCTCGCGGCTGATGCGCAGCCGATCGGTCAGCGGCCGGACAGTGTTTCCGACGATGAGGCAGTTGGCGTAGTCATCGAAGAAGACGAAGGTTCCGAGGAGAGCCGTCGTCGTTTGGCCGGCGCGCGAAGTCCGAACGCGATTCGAGATCGACTCGACGAGCCCCCGCACCCCGCCGGTCGCACGGATGACTCCGACCATCCCCGCGAGCGAGAGACTGAATACGAGAATCGAAGCGTGTCCCTCGTCGGTGAGCGCCGGAAGCACGTAGGTGTCGATCGAGCGAAGAAACGAGGTGATCGGGTTCCACCCGTGC
The DNA here is from genome assembly GCA_965223845.1 of Planctomycetota bacterium. Lineage (GTDB taxonomy): Bacteria > Planctomycetota > UBA8108 > UBA8108 > SXIK01 > CBDCXR01. The sequence goes on from CBDCXR010000004.1 coordinate 5,060,399, forward strand.
GTGAGCATCGCTCCGATCCAGACGCCGCAAAAGAGCGACGGCACCACCTGACGCGTCAGGAACGCACAGAGGATCGCAACGAGCGGAGGAAGCAGGACAAACCACCTCGGGAACGTACGCCGATCCGTGCGCCCGCTGACGTCGCCCCGCGGCGAGCGGTAGATCGCGCTCACCCGACCGTCGACGATACGTGCATTCTCGAGCGTGAACGAGCCGCGGTCGAACGGTCCCGCCGCCGCGATCAGAGCGCCGTCCGCAGAGCGCGCGCCGTGGAGCTCGACAGAACCCGTGAACGCTTCGAGAACTGATCCGTCCGCGGCGAGCGCGTCGATGCGGATCGTGCGTTCCGCGCCCGCGAGAACCGGCGCGTCTCGAACGATCACCACGCGGAGCGAAGCGGGGTGGACGGCGGTAGGCTCTGCGGTGGGATCTTCGCGCGAGACCTCCGGCGCGCCGTCCGGTTCCTGCGCGGCGGCCCGACCGCCCGTCCCGGAAGCGAATGCGAACACGGAGACGAGCGACGCGACGACAGCGAGCGCGAGTCGACGAGAGGCCTTTCCGCGCTCGACGATCTTCACTCCCTCACCTCACCGAGGCCCGGACTCGGACGCAACCTACATGCGACGTTCGCGCCGAACTTACCGGCCGAGCCCGGCCGCGTCAATCGACCTCATGAAAGCGCGCTCGCCGGCGTTCAGCGCACGCGCCGCTCGCGGTTCTGCATGTAGTCCTTGAACACCATGCCCTCGAGATCGTCGAGGTCCGCGTAGAACGCTTGGCCGCGATTGAGTTCCGTGAGTCGATCGATGAACTGCACGAGATAGGGATCGCTCGCAATCATGAACGTCGTGATCGGGATGCCGTAGCGCCGGCACTCGGCGGCCTCGTCGAGCGTCTTGTTCACGATCTTTCGGTCGAGCCCGAACGGATTCAGGTAGAGCTCGCCGTCCTCGAAGAGCGCAGACGGCTTGCCGTCGGTGATCATGAAGATCTGCCGATTTGCGTGCTTCTTTCGCGCGAGGATCCGGCGCGCGAGCGCGAGGGCGGCGCAGGTATTCGTGTGATACGGGCCCACGCCGGCGTAGGTGAGATCTCGGAGTGAGACCTCCTGCGCCGTGTCCCCGAAGAGAATGACGTGAAGCGCGTCCTTCGGATAGCGCGTTCGAATGAACTCCGCGAGCGCGAGAGCGACCCGCTTCGCGGGCGTGATTCGATCCTCGCCGTAGAGGATCATGCTGTGACTGATGTCGAGGAGGAGGCAGGTCGCAACGGAGACGAATCGCTCCGTTTCGTACACCTCGAGATCATCCTCGGTGAGCCGAAGCCTCTCGCCGACTCCACGCCCCAGCGCGTTCTTGTACGAACGGACGAAGTCGATCTCGTCCGGGTCGTCCCCGAATCGATACGGTCGCGTCTCCGTGAGCCTCTCGGTCCCGCGCCCGCCGTGCGGCGTTCGGTGGTCGCCCGCCGCGCCCGGCTTGAGACCCGAGAAGACTTGACGAAGCGACTCGGCGCGAACGAATCGCTCTCCGCGAGGAGTGAGAGAGAGTCCGCTCGGGCTCTCGGCGACCACTCGTCGATCGAGAAGCCATTTCTTGAAGTCGTCGAACGACAGCTCCTCGTCGAATAGTCCGTGACGCTCTCCGAGCATGCGGAGGATCTCGAGCGCGCGATCGACGTCGCCGTCCTCACGGACGAGGAGATAACCGAACAGCTTGCGGAGCAGCTTCAATCGCTCGGCGACCGGCCCGCGAGAGCTACTCCAGTCGAGATATCGTATGCGCATGGCTCGAGTGCGGGTGTGGGTGCGCGGTTTCGTGAGGATCGAGCGCCGTCTCGTTCTCCTTCTCCGGGCGCATCACTGAAGTCCCTCCAGCATGATTCCCAGCATGTCAGAATAGGCGACTCCCGTCTCCGCTTCTTCCTTCGCGAGGAGCGAGTGCTGATGGAGCCCTTCGAGGACGAGTTCCATCGTCGTCGCGAGGACGAGAGGGTCGTCCGACGGCAGGAACTCGCGCGCTAGATCGGCGAGGCCGGGGACGCTCTCGAGCGCGGCACGGTACGTTGTCGAGTCCATATCGTCGCTGAGCTCGAGCTGATTTGCCGAGAACCAGTCGAGGACGGGCTTGTACCGATCGCTCTTCGTATCGGGTTCGCTCCCCTCCTTGATGACGTCGGGAAAGTACCGGTCGAAGACGACGCGGCACGCTGTTCCGATGAGATGACGCGAGACCTTCGTCGCGCCCTCCTGCTCGCCTTCGTACACGAGCTCCACCTTGCCGGTGATCGCCGGCGCGAGCTGCGCGAGATCGACGAGTCGCGCGACCGCCGCCGCGCCGCCATCGCGAAACTGCCGCCGCTCGACTTGACTCACGAGTAGCTCACGCGCGGCGATCGGAAGCCTCGCGGACACTCCCGAAGACTGGTCGATGTACTCCGATTCGCGCCCGCGGGCCGCGATCTCTTCGACGACGTCCGCGAGAAAATCCGGGACGACAACCGCCGCCCCGCCGTCGCGATCGAGCCACGCTTCCGCCTCCGTAATCTGCCGCGCGTCGTCGATCGAGCGCGGATAGTGGGTGAGGATCTGCGAGGCGATTCGATCCTTGAGCGGCGTGATGATGCTACCGCGATTCGTATAGTCCTCGGGATTCGCCGTGAACACCATGAGGACATCCGTCGGAATCCGCACCGGGAAGCCGCGAATCTGAAAGTCGCGCTCCTCGAGTAGATTGAGCAACCCGACCTGAATCCTCGGCGCGAGATCGGGCAGCTCGTTGATGACGAACACGCCGCGGTTCGTCCGCGGGATGATGCCGTAGTGGATCACTTCAGGATCGGAGAGGGCCAATCCCTCGTGCGCGGCCTTGAGAGGATCGACGTCGCCGATGAGATCCGCCATGGTAACGTCGGGTGTCGCGAGTTTCTCCCCGTAGCGGGCTTCGCGCGGGATCCACTCGATCGGCAGATCGTCCCCGGCTTCTTCGACGAGCCGACGCGCGCGGCCGGTCACCGGCGCGAGCGGATGCTCGCGCAGCGGAGAGCCGGCGATCGCGGGAACTTCTGGCTCGAGAAAGTCGACGATCGCTCGGGCGATACGCGTCTTCGCCTGGCCGCGCAGGCCGAGCAGGAGAAGATCGTGCTGCGCGAGGAGCGCGTTCACGATCTGCGGAATCACCGAGTCATCGAAGCCGACGATGCCGGGAAAGAGTCGATCGCCGCGCGCGAGGCGCTCGCGAAGAGTTCGGCGGATCTCGAGCCGGACTCCGACGGGGGCCCAGCGATCGCGATCGAGCTCACCGAGAACGGTTGCTTGGGTCATGGGGTTCGACGGTTGCAGTGGAGGGGCAGGTCGATGGCGCGGCGCAAGAGGCCTCGGACGAACTCGATAAGCCTCGCGCCAGCAGAGCTGGATGATGCATCGCCAAGAGAACGAGGCATCATATCGTGCCCTGACCACCTGACCACCGGCGCCCGGGATTCGGTGCGAGAATTTCGGTTCGCCCTCGGTTGTCGCGTCCGCGTGGTCGACTCCGTCCGCCCCGCCACGAGAACATGAAAACGACCGGCGCTCTTCTCCGCACCGCGGGAGATCCATTCGAAATCGTCGAGCTCGACCTCGCCCCGCCGCGGCGCGGCGAAGTTCTCGTCCGCGTCGAGGCGGCGGGGGTCTGCCACAGCGACTGGCACGTCGCGACGGGTGCCACGCCTCACCCGATGCCGGTCGTCGCAGGTCACGAGGGTGCGGGAGTGGTCGAGTCGATCGGCGACGGAGTCACCCGAGTTCAACCGGGCGATCACGTCGCGCTCAACTGGGCGCCCCACTGCAGCTCGTGCTTTTATTGCGAGCGCGGACGCCCGAGCCTTTGCGCGACGTACGTCGGTCCGCTTTGGGCGGGGACGATGCTCGACGGAACGACGCGTCTCTCGCTGGGCGGTTCACCCGTCTACCACTTCAGCGGGCTCGCGTGCTTCGCTCGACGCGCGGTCGTCCCCGACGTGTGCTGTGTCCCGATCGACGAGCGCGTTCCGTTTTCGATTGCTGCGCTCATCGGTTGCGCGGTGACGACAGGAATCGGTGCGGTGACGAACACGGTGCGCGTCGAAGCCGGTGCGAGCGTCGCCGTCTGGGGCGCTGGCGGCGTGGGGCTCGCGAGTATCTTGGCCGCGAAGCGCGCCGGCGCGGATCCGATCATCGCGATCGACCGCACGGTCGCCCGCTGCGAGCTCGCGGAGGAGTTCGGTGCGACGCATTCGCGGCTCGACTCCACCGAAGCCGTCGACGAGATCCGCGCACTCACGTCTGGCCGCGGGGCGGACTACGTCTTCGAGGCCGTCGGGAGCCCCGAGCTGCAGACTCGGTGTCTCTTTGCCGCGCGACCGGGAGGAGTCGTCGTCCTCGTCGGCATCGCGCCCGTCGGATCGAGCACCGACCTTCCTGGAGCCGTCATCACGCGCGAGGAAAAGACCATCGTCGGTTCTTACTACGGCACCGCGAATACCGAGCGCGACTTTCCGACGATCGCGACGGACTACCTGGAAGGGCGGCTCGAGCTCGATCGCCTCGTCTCGCGTACGTACGGCCTCCGCCAGATCAACGAGGCCTACGCGGACCTGCTCGGTGACGAGGGCGGACGCGGCGTCATCGTCCTCTGAACCCGAATCTGCGTTGGGTCCCCGCTGTCGTTCCTCCTTAGTAGTAGTTACCTAGGGTAGGAGCCGACGGCGGTCTCTGAATTCACTTGACACCCGTCTCCACCGCCCTGTGGATGGAGTTCGGGTGGGTGAATGCCGGCGGACCGAGCCGCTTCCAGCCGAGGCGGGCGCGCCGGCGACTCATCGCCAGGGATCGACGGTAGTTCACGCGAGACGCTCGAGTGGCGTTGACCGCGGACGACGACCGCGCGCCGGAGATTCGCGACGGGACGGTCGCATCGGCGCGCGCTGGGTTTCGAATCGAACGATCGAAGGACGGAGCTCGCGTGAGGGGCGAGCCGATCCGGCAGAATCCTGCCACGGGGGGGCCGACGGTCGATCGCCCGCTCGAGTCGCCGACCGGCGCCGAAATCTCGTCCGGGGAGAGCTCGGATGAGAGGAGTTTGGCGACGGGTCGACTCACGCGGCTGGTCCACCTCGCCACGAATACGAGGATCTCGACGGGCGTCCGCCGCGCGCCGGCGTCCGTTTTCATCACGGAGGTTCGTATGCAGATTCGCGATTCGGTACGGGGGGCAGCCTGTCTCGTCACGCTCGCGCTCACGGCGGCAGTGAGCGCCGCGCCGCCGGTGATCTTCGTCTCGCGCCAGCTCGACACGACTCGAGACCGATTCGAGATCGTAATCGGTCAGGAGCGTCCCGATCCGGAACCGCGCTCCACGGCGGTCACGCGGGCGACCTCGGGCCGACTGATGCTGCGCGAGGAAAATGGAAGCCTCGTCACGCTCCTCGACGCGACCGCGGAGGACGCGCCGGATTGGGCGCCGGTCGACGTCATGGAACCGGACGTATCGTACGACGCGAGTCGCGTGGTCTTCGCCGGGTTCTCGGCGACGGAAAACGCGTGGCGCATCTATGAGATGCTCCTCGACACTCGGGAAATCCGCCAGCTTACCCACAGCGACCGCGACATCGATCTCAGCGTCTACGGCGACGCCTCGAACTCGTTCGAAACGTACGACGACGTCGACCCCTGCTATCTTCCGGACGGCCGCATCTGCTTCGTCTCGACGCGGTATCCGGGCACGGCGCCCGACAATCGCCTGCGTGCGACGAATCTCTACGTGATGCACGACGACGGCTCCGATCTACACCGAATCACGACCGAGCGGTTCGGCGCCGACACCCCAGCGGTGGATCCGACGAACGGTCAGATCGTCTATTCGCGCTGGTGGCGCACGAACGACGATCTCATCGGAGCGGCCGGAGCCGACGCCGGAGTCGACGCGGGATCGCCCGGATACGATGGTGCGAGCAGCGGCGATCTCCTCGGAATCAGCAACTCGAACCCCGAGCCGATGCGGAGCGTCTCCGACGACGAGTTCCAAGGACTGAACAGCTGGTTCCTCGCGGGCGTCGATCCCGACGGCACGGATCTCGCGATGACGTCGGGCCTCCGACTCGACCGCGAGCTGACTCAGGCGTACCGCCCGAGCTTCCTCCCGAACGGTGAGATTCTCGCGACGTTCATTCCGCGCACGCCGTACCTCGGTCTCCCGCGCGGCGACGGTCTCCGCATCTACGATCGGGGTCCGGGCCAGCCGGAAGCGGTCGGCGGTCCGCAGACCTTTCAGGGCTTTCCGTTCCTTTTTGGACTCGCGATCGAGCTCATCCACATCGCCGATCCCGAGTTTAGATTTCCCGACAATCGCGATTCGTGGAGCTTCATCTTCGCGAGCGGAGTCGGACTCCCGGACGGAACGATCCTCACCGCCGCCGCCCCGATGTCGGCGCATCGCTACGATCTCTTCGTCGTCGATCGAGCGACCGGAAAGATGACGCTCTTTGCGGGGACGGACGGCGCGGACCTCGATCCCGTTCTCGTCGTCGAGCGGCCGGAGCCACCCGAGCCGGAAGAGAAAACGCCGGCAGCGCTTCCCCAGACCGCCGCACAGACGGTTTCGGGAGCGTTTACTGCCGGAGGCCGATTCACGTTCAACGTGACGAACATTCACTTCAACGCGCCGATCGACGTACCGGTCGCGACCGCGCCGCCCGTAGGCCAGGACCTCACGATTGAGTTCTACATGGCGCCGCAGGGGACGACGACCCAGTTCCTCGACGAGGCGAAGCTCATCCGCGCGGTGAAGATCCCCTCCGACGGTCACGTCGAGGTCGAGCTGCCGGCGGGCGTTCCTCTCTTCGAGGTGCTCAGGCGACCGGACGGCTCGATCGCGCAGGGCCGCGACGGCCAAGTGTTCCACGTCGGTGGCATGAACTTCAATCGCGCCGGTGAGGCCGGCAAGTGTGTCGGGTGTCACGCCGGGCACACGATGATGCAGGTGCCCGAGGATCCCACTTGGACGAACCTCGCGCCGAGCGCGAACGTCTCCGCCGATCCTTCGTCGTTCTACTCCGTTTTCGAGGTCGTGCCGGAAGTCGACCTGTTCTTCGGCGAGGACATTCTCGCTGGAGACGAGCCGAATCTGTTCGGCCCGGAGAAGCTCGTCGATCGCCGGACGCGCCGGATGACGGAGTGGGTCGGCGCGGACACGGACGCGAAGGAGCACGTCGTCACCCTCGAGTGGCCCGTCGCGATCAACGCGCAGCAGATCGCCGTGTACAGCCCGGCGCAGGGTCAGGGAGTCTTCGGCCGTCGAAGTCAAACCATCTCCGGCCTCAGCGTCGAGACCTACCTCGGTGAGAGCCTCGTCGAGCGGCTCGCGACAGAGGACGTGCTCGACAGCACTTCGCGCGTCGTCCGGGTGCAAGCCGATCCAACCCGCGCCATCGATCGCGTCCGCGTGATCCTCGCCGCCGAGGACATCTCGGGCAGCTTCGAGTTCGCTCGTTCACCCGGGCTGGCAGAGATCGAGGTCATCGCGAAGGTCGCGAGCGCGACGTCGGAGGTCTACACCTTCATCCGCGGCGACTCGAACTGCGATTCGTCCACGAACATCTCGGACGCGATCTCGACCCTGACCAGTCTCTTCGTCGACGGGAAGGAACTCTGCTGCGACGCCGCGGGCGACACCGACGCGAACGGCCGGCTGAACATCGCCGACCCGGTGTATCTGCTCAACTATCTCTTCGCTGACGGCGAGGCACCGCCGGCGCCGACCGGCGAGTGCGGCGAGGTTGCGGTCCAGAACCTCGGCTGCAACGAGCAAAGCTGCGTTCAGTAACGCTCACGCTCGACTCCACTGATGAAGCGAGCCGGGGACGGCGAGACCAGCGCCGTCCCCGGCTCGTTGACTGGAGCTCCCGCCCGTTCGTTCCCCGCAATCGCGGCAGTTACCCGCCGGCGATCTCGAGCAGGTCCTCCAGTCGCTCGATCACGAAGTCCGGACGGTACGTCGAGTAGCGCGCACCCCACTCACCATCCGACGTCAGTCCGGTGATGTGACAAGTCCGCATGCCCACGTCACGCGCGCCGAGCATGTCCATCTCCCAGCGATCCCCGACGAAGAGGACGCGCGAAGGATCGACGTCGAGCCTCGCGAGCGCGACGGCGAAGGGTTTTGCGTGCGGTTTCACATAGCCGACGTCGACGTCGCCAGACACGATCACCGGGTCGAGGAGTTCGCGAACGCCGACGTCGTCGAGCGATCTGCGGAGCGCATCCCCGCAGGGATAATTCGAGACGAGCCCGACCGCGGCGCGCCTGCGCAGAACCTCGAGTACCTCGACCGCGCCCGGCGGGATTGCGATCGACTCGACGAAATACTGCTGCAGGCGCTCGTTCGCAAGGACGGCATGCTCACGGGTGACCTCCAGCGCGGTGCCGTAGCTGCGCCGGAGGACGAATTCCATCTGATCGACAGGGTCGCTCTCGCGAAAGCTCGGCGGGTCACCGACGTGAGGGAGCGCGTGGGCCTCCATCGTCGCCGTCCGAAGCACGCTCGCCGTAACGGGAGCGATCTCCTCGGAAAGCTGACGTGCGAGGCGCGCGATGATCTCACCGATCTGAGGTCGATCGAACTGGATGATCGTATTGCCGTAGTCGAAGAGGAAAGCAGCGAAGTTGTTCATGGATATCGCGCACAGTTTGCTTGTCTTCGACGGGCCTCGTGCCTTCGCCCTCGTTCGCTCATGGTCAGGCTCGAGCTAACCCGCCGTCGCAGAAAATCGTCTGCCCCGTGATGTAGGACGCCGCGTCGCTCGCGAGAAAGAGATGGAGGCGAGCGATGTCCTCGGGCGTGCCGAGGCGGCCGAGCGGTACGCGGCGGAGAAACTTCTCGCGCACCTTCTCCGGCACGGCGCTGAACATCGGCGTGTCGATCACTCCCGGCGCGATCGCGTTGACGCGAATCCCGTCGCGCGCGAGCTCCTGGGCGAGCGTCCGGGTGAAGCCGATGATCCCCGCTTTCGCCGCCGAGTAGTTCGCTTGGCCGCGGTTTCCGAGCGCCGAAGTCGAGCTCGTGTTGGTGATCACGCCACTTCGCTGGGCGCGGAACGTCGGCACGACTGCCTGCGCACAGAGAAACGACCCGGTGAGGTGGACACGGAGCACTCTTTCCCACGCCTCGAGCTCGAGGTCGGAAAGGAACGCGTCGGCGATGATGCCCGCGTTGTTCACGAGGACGTCGATTCGCCCGCAGCGTTCGACCAGCTCGCTGACGGCGGCGGCGACGCCGGGTGCGTCGGTCACGTCGACGACGCGACCCGACGCACCCGCGCGGCTCGCCGAGCTCTCGACCTCATTCGAAGCGTCCCACGCCTCGACTTCTGCGCCGGCCTGCGAAAACGCCGCGACGGTCGCACTGCCGATACCGCGTGCGCCGCCCGTTACGACGACAACGCGATTCCGAAAATCCGCGTACTCTCCGGCCATCACCCGTCCTCGATCCTTCCTCCGCTCCGGGCGAGTGCCCGAGAGCGCGGCAATTGTAACTCCGAGTCACGTGGTCACCCAAGCTCTGCCGCCCGCAACTCACGTCGCGATAAACCGGTCGCTTGTCGCGGTAAAGCACCCGGTCAAAGTTGCACCACGCCGCGGTCGATGAATCGAACGCGGAGATTTCAACGTCGCCGCGCGACGTACGACGGATTCCTCACGACGCCGCACGAGCTGCGGACGCCCAGGTAGACACGCATGAACGACACGCCGAACGAAACCTTCTCCCGACACCCCCGCCGGACGCCTTGGGTACCCGGAAATCAACAGCTCAGCATCGGGCTGTGGATCTTCTCCTTCTGCGCCGTCGTGCTCGTGTTCAACCTCATGTACTTCATGTTCGGCCTCTGGGAAATCGACTCCGGCGCGTCGAGCTCGTTCAAGGAAGCCGTCTCGACGACGCGCGGCGTCCTCATGCGCCAGTTCTGGCTCGCGCTCGGATTCGGTCTCGTCCTCTCGGTGTGGGCCGCCCTGCTTTGTTCGAAGGTCGTCGGTCCGCTGTATCGCTTCCGGCGGCACTTCGAGGGGCTCACGACGGGCCGGTGGGACCGGCCGTGCAAGATCCGAAAGGGCGACGCTTGCACGGATCTTTGCGAGGCGCTCAACTCGGGAGTCGCCGCGATGACGAACTGCATCGAGGAACAGAACGAAACGCTCGAGCTCGCCCGGGCGGCGCTCGATGCCAGTCCGGACCGCGCCAATCCTCAGATCAGTTCCGTCATCGCGAAGATCGACGCACTGAGTCAGGAGTTCGCCAAGCGGTTCCCGGTTTCGGACGAGGCCGCGGAATCGTGGGCCGAAACGAAGGCTCCGTCGACGACGAGCGAGAGCGGTGCGAGCGACGGGAACGCGGAGGAAGAGCGCGCGTCCGAGGCGCCGAATCCCGGCGAATCGGATCGAGACGTCGCTGAAGGATCGTCCGGAGATGCGTCCGAGAGCTCTGCCGACGAAGCGACGGAAGAGTCGAAGGATCGCGACGTCGTCCCGGCCTGATCCGAAGCTCAGAACTCCGCTTCGACGCCCCCGAAGATGAACAGCGGGCGACCCGGGCGCGGGCCGTGCGGATGGCGGGAGGCGATGTAGCGCTCGTCGGTCACGTTGTGTGCGCCGACGTGAAGCGTGAACGACTCGGTAACGCGATAAAACGCGGCAACGTCGACGACGAAATACGCATCCGTTTCGCCGAACCGCGCGTCCGGATTCCCCGCGCCGTCGACTTGACGCGAGGTGTTGCTCGCCGAAGTGTACATCTCCGGCGAGTAATAGGCAGCCACGCTGACTCCCCACGGTCCCCACTCGAGCCCGGTACCGGCGCTGATCGTGAACTCGGGGATGTAGGGAAGTTGATTCCCTTTCTCACCGCCGCTGAAGATCGACTCGGGATCGGTCGAGTTCGAATCGTCCGCGAATTCCGCGCGCGTGAGCGTGAACCCGACCCGCCACGGATTCGAGAATCCCCAGTCCCAGTGGACGCCGGGGTCGACGCGCGCGGAGAGCTCTAAGCCGTAGCTGTTTACCTCGCCCGCGCTCTCGGTGTCGCCCGATCCGGTCCCGCCGATGTTGTTGATCACGATGAGATCGTCGAGTCGGGTGAAGAAGAGCGCGCTCTCGACGCCGAACGAGCCGTCCGAGCTCGTGTAGCGCTCGCCGATTTCTACGCTGTAACTTCTCTCCTCGTCGAGCTCGTTCCGAATCGCGGAACGCGGCGAAGGGACGCTGAATCCCGAGTGGAAGCCCGCGAAAAGATTGAGCTCCGCGGTGATGTCGTACGCTACACCGATTCCGCCCGCGAGCACATCCAGCTCGCCGGTCCCCTTCTCGAGCGAGTTGAAATCGCGAAACTCCTGTTCGATGTGCTCGTAGCGAATTCCGGGCGTGATCGTAAAGGCACCGATCGCGAGCTCGTCCTGGAGAAAGACGGCCAAGGCGTCGCTCTCCTGCTTCCGATCGCCGGCGTCGCCGTCGACTCCCGGATCGCGATCGACGATCGTCCCGTTCGCCGCCTGCGTCATGAGCTCGTCGCGCTGGTCGCGACGGACATCATCGCGATGAAGCCGGACTCCGATCTGAACCTCGTGATCGATTTCGCCGGTTCGAAAGCGATGCGCACCCAGAACGTCGAGCCCGTAGGAATGATAGGTGCGGTCGTTGTGCCGAACTCGCAGCTCGCCCGCGTCTTCGCCGCGGAGCGTCGCGAAGTGAGTCGAACCTTCGGCGATGGCGCGCGAGATGCTGAGCCGCGTTCCCGCTGCGTCGCGGAGATCGTGCAGCTTGAACCAATCGCGGTGAAATCGGTTGTAGTACACCGTCGTCGTCACGTCGGTGCTCTCCGTCGGCGAGATCACGTGGCGGAGGTGCGTTCGAAAGTGCTGCGTGTCGATGTTGTCGAACCGCGTGCCGGAATAGCGCCGAAACGGATCGCGGTCGAAGTCCTTGTCCGAGAGTCCCGTGTAGGTCTCGTCCGCTTCCCGATCGGTGTATCCGACTTTGTACTCGAAACGATTGTAGATCCCGAGTTCGGGCTCCCAGGCTAACTTCAACATCGGCTCGAAGTTCGAGAATCCCGTGTCGTCGGCGTCGCGAAAATCCGGCGTCTTGTCGATGTCCTTGAAGCCGTCGGCACGCCGGTGAAACCCTTCGAGCACGAATCCGATCTGACCGGCGCGAGATCCCGTGTCGATCGTCTCGCCGTAATACGCGTGGATGCGCGACTCGCCGTCGAAACCGTAGAGTGACTTCAAGTAGACCGCGCGGGCGTCTGGGATTTCGGTCGCACGAAAGTGAACGACCCCGCCGGTGATGTGCGGCCCGTAGCGAACTTGGCTCGACCCCTTCAGCACCTCGATCGAGCTCATGCGCCCGCTCGTCGGCGAATAGTACGCGGAGGGCGCGGAGTACGGCGCTGGCGCCATCAGCACGCCGTCTTCCATGAGCGTGAGCTTCGCGCTTCGAGTCGAATCGACGCCGCGTAGACTGAGATTTAAGAAGAGACCGAAACCATCTTCCGGTCGCTGGTACACCCCGGGAATCTCGCGCGCGATTTGATTCGCGTCGTCGTACGAGAGGCGGCGGATCGATTCCGTCGACACGATCGCGGCCGAGCCGCCGATGCGCGAGAGCTCCTCGGTCGAGCCGATCACGTAGATCGCGTCAGCGCGACCGCGACGCTCGCCGTCCGTGGTTCCCGCCGCATCCTCGAATTCGGACTCGGGAGCGACCGCGCGCGTCCCCGCGTCGTGGGAGTGGTCTTCGCGGTGACCGACGCCGTCAACGGCGTCTTCGGCGACTGACTCGCCGCCGTGCGCCTCGGCGCCGTCGGCGCCGTCCCCCGCCGCCTCCGTCGTCGGCGAGTTGGAAGTCTCGAGAAGGCTTTGCTCTATGTAGCTCTGCGCGGAAACCGTCGCGGATGCACCGATGGCGAACAGAGTTCCGGCGAGGATCGTGGTGCGGTTCATTCTCATGGTCAAGGAGCTTTCGGAGTCGCCCGCGGCGAGTCGAGCTGCGCCATCGACGGGAGCCGATTCACGGGGCGATTCGGCTCGAAACGAAGCCAGAGCGCGCGGCGAGAGAATCAGCGGCGACGAAGCACGGGCTCAAACACGATCGGGACGCGGAGAAGATAGGAAACTGCGACGCCGCCGCGGCGCGCCGGCTCGTAGCGCCAGCGTCGGGCGGCACTGAGGGCGGCGCGATCGAGCGCGCGGCAACCGCTCGAGCGCGCGACGGTCGCACGCTCGACGCGTCCGTCGTTCGCGACGCGGAGCTCGAGCTCGACCGTTCCGCCGATTCCTCGCCGCCGCTCGCGCGTCGGGTACGCCGGCTCGCGGTTTCGCGGGAGCGGACGCGGCGCGACGACGGCCCCGCTCGAGCGCGCGGACGCGCGCGAGACGTTCGGCGCTCGAGTGGCGTCGGGCGAACGCCGCTTCGAGCGGCGCCTCGGCGTCGGTTCGGGATCGCGCCGGTCGACGATCCACTCGACCGGAGGGGGCGCCGGCCGGGTCGTGCGAACGGTCTTTCGCGGTTCTCGCGGAGCGACCGGCGAAGTCTCCGCGCTCGCCGTCTGGTCGTCGGCGATCGGCTCCGTCTCGGCGTCGACATCGGGAACTTCGCGTTCAGGCTCGACGTCGTCGCGATCCGCAGGCGGAGCGACCGGAACGGGCTCCGGGGGCGGCTCCGGTTGCTCCGCTTCGGGCGGCGGATCCGGTTCTGGCTCTGGCTTCTCTTCGAGATCGGTCTCCGGCTCGGGTTCCACCGGCGGGATCGGGTCCTCCGGCGCCGGCTGCAGCCGCACCGTCACCACGCCCGGCGTGAACGCGGCGACCGGAGTCGTCGTTCCGGCCGAGAAGAGCATCGCAATCCCGTGCGCGGCGATCGAGACGGTGAGGAGGAGCGATAGACGGAGATCCATTCGACGGCTACTCCTCGACGTTCGGGGCCGAGACCGAGGCGTTCTCGTGCGCGAGGTCGAGCACGGAGAAACCGGCTCGCTTGACGGAATCGAGAACCGACATGAACGTCTGAAACGGGACCTGCGCGTCGCCGCGAAACGTCACGCTGCGTCCGGACGGAGCGAGCTCGGCGAGCCGCGCGTCGAGATCACCCATCCCGATGCGCTCGTGATCGACGAGGACGTTTCCCGCTGCGTCGATGGAGATCACGATCGCGCTCGTGTCCGTCATCCCATCGGTGCTCTCCGCCTTCGGAAGCGCTAGATCGAGCTTGGGGCTCGCGAACGTCGAGCTCAGCATGAAGAAGACGAGGAGCTGGAGCACACAATCGATAAGTGGGCTGATGTCGAGCACGCTGCTCCGTCGGCGAGAACGTCGTCGAAATCTCATCGCGCAGCACTCCCGCGGGCGACCGATCGTGAGGCCTCGCTGGGCGCAGCACGGCGCGCTCGACTCTTCGACGTCCATTCGTCGAGGTAGGAGACGACGTACTCCATCCGCTTCGTGATCGACTCGACACGGCTGTCGAACGCGTGGAACGCGAGAAAGGACGGGATGGCGACGGAAAGCCCGAAGACGGTCGTCATGAGCGCTTCCCAGATCCCCTCCGCGAGGTCGCGCGGTTCGACCTGCCCGGCGTTGAGCTCGATCTGATGGAACGCGCTCACGAGGCCCGCGACCGTGCCGAGAAGGCCGAGGAGCGTCGCGATCTGCGCGATCGTGGAGAGTCCGCGCAAGCGACTCTCGACCCCTTCGAGCGATCGCTCTCCCTCCCGCTCGACGATCGTCTGGCGCGTTTCGGGCGCCGCCCGAAGGTTGCCGAGATAGGCCTCAGCCGCCTGCGCAACCGGACTGCGGGGGTACGCGCGGCAAAGCTCGAGCGCGTCGGAGAGCTTTCCCGCCGCTAGCGACTCGCGCAGGTCCTCGACGACCCGATCGAACGGAATCCGGGCGCGGACGAACGCCAGCGTGCGGTCGACGACGAGCGCGAAGGCCACGACCGAGCACGCCAGAAGCGGCCACATGATCATGCCGCCCTTCTCGAGCAGCTCGAACAGCGAGTGATCCCAGAGAGTCATTCGAGGCGGGTCGAGGGCAGGAAGGTGAGGAGGACGGGGAGGTCGTCGCGACGAGATCGTAAAAGCTAGCGGGTGTTTTATATGCCAAACATGAGTTCGTCAACCAAAACACCTGGAGTTTCCGCCTAGCATTTGTTCGCTGTGCAGAAGTGACGCCGTAGAGCCGGAGACTTCAACCTAAACCCTTTAAAAGCAAAGAGTTGAGATTCCCGGCGAGGGCGGCGAACGGGTCTCGACACCCCGGGGAAGAGGAACGATCAGAGTCGTCCGCGCACCTGAAATCGCGCGAGGACGAGGAAGCTGACCGCGAAGATGACGACGAGCGCGACGAGGACCACCATCACCGACTCGGTCGAGAAGCCCTCGCGCGGATAGGGAGGCGTCGGCTCACTCTTCTCGAGGAGCGTCGTCCAGTCGCCTTTGAACTTTCCCGTCGTCAATTCGCCCCACCGGTCCCGATCGAAGCGAAACCGCTGAATCGTCCACAGCTCGTCGTGCCCCGTGTCGCCGGTGTGATTCGCGCGAATGCGGAGCTCGACGCGGGCGAGTCCCTCGGCGCCGGCAAAGAGCGCGCTCACGAGCTCCGGCACTCGCTCGAGGTACTCCGCGGTCGGCGCGACGTCCTCTGATTTCGCCGCATCGAGAGCCCGATCGTCGAAGTAAGAAACGTCGAGCACCACGTTCGCTCGGTCCTTCGTTCGCTCGTTGACCGCAGTGGCGATTCCGGACAGGCCCAAGTCCGGGGCGAGGCGCTTCGCAGTGCTCGCGAGATCGTTCGCCACCTCGTCGATCGCTTCGGTCTCGGCTAGCGCGCGCCGCTCCTTCTTGCGATGAGCAGCAAACCGAGAGCTGACCTCGTCGACGAGCTCGCGCTGCTCGTCGAGGCGCTCGCTCAGTCGCTTCGATGCCTCGTCGAGCTTCGCCAGACCGGCTTCGAACGACTCCGCCGCGTCCGCAATCGGAAGGACGTCGGACTCGACGCCCACTTCGCCGCCGCTTCGCGCCGTGGCCACCAGTTGGTCGACCGTATCGACAAGCCGGAGGATCTCGGCCTTCTCTTTCCGCACGCGCTCGAGCTCGTTCTTGCATTCGTCGCGCGCTGCGACGCTCATCTTCCAGTCCGCTCGAAACTCGTCTCGCAAGTCCTCGAGGTAGGGCGTCGCCTCGCCCGAATCGACGTTCTTCGTCAGCGCTTCGAGCTCATCGAATCGCGCCAGCGCCTCGCGCGCCTTTCCCTCCACGTCCCCGCTTTCTTTCACCGCAGCCGAAATCGTTCGCGCGGCGCGCCCGAGGACGCGGATCACTCCGCCCGCGAGATCCGCGCTCTCGACCTCGGACGCATCATCGAGCGTCGGGAAGTCCTCGAGATCGTTCGCGACTTCCTGCGGACTGGCGAGCAGTTCGCCACGCATCGCGAGGAGAAGAACCGTCGCGAGAGCTACCACCGAGAGCCGAGCGAAAACGAAGCGGGACACCGGCCCAGATCCTCCCATATACGTCGACGAAACACCGGCTGACGAAACCTCGGGCGGCGACCCGTCCGATTCTCAGGGCGCCCATCATACCCGCGGCCACTCGCGAACTCAGCGCTCAGGACGGCCGAACGATCTCGAGGATCCGCTCGCCATAGTTTTCGCAGATCTTCGGGCCGATTCCCGGGATTTCGCGCAGGGACTCCTCGTCGCCGGGGCGCGCCGAGGCGACCGCGAAGAGAGCGCGGTCCGTGAGAACTCTAAACGCCGGGATCTGCCGACGCCGCGACTCCCCGAGGCGCCACTCCTTGAGTGCGTCAACGACCTCGCGCGGCGCATCGTCGACGGAGACGACCGGCTCGCGCTTCCCTCGCTTCCCCGTCCCGGCTCGACTGCGCGACGTTCGCGGACGACGCTTCCGAGCGCACTCGCGGACGATCTTCGCTTCAGAGTAGTCGGGCGGCGCGACACGCGTGCCATCGCTCGAGAGATACGCGCGACGGTACCCGACGACTCGACCGTCCTTCTCGAACGATGCATCCTCGAGCCGCACCCACCCCGCTCGCACTACCGCGGCGAGCACACGCTCGCCTTCCTTCCGGTCGAACGCTCCACCCGCATCCGCCTCCTGGAAGAGCCGCCCCGTACCGATTCCTTCCCGTTCGCGCAAGACGTCGAGCATCCTCCCGATGAG
Source organism: Planctomycetota bacterium (assembly GCA_965223845.1). Classification (GTDB taxonomy): domain Bacteria; phylum Planctomycetota; class UBA8108; order UBA8108; family SXIK01; genus CBDCXR01. The sequence continues at coordinate 5,077,645 of CBDCXR010000004.1, forward strand.
GATCTCCTCGATCGGCGACGGATCGCGCAACTGGCGGACGAGACACTCTAGCGGCGCGCAGGCATCGCAGATGCCGCAGCTCTCTCCACGATCTTCTTGATCGCCGAAATGCTGAACGAGGTGCACCATCCGGCAGCCTTGCCGTTCGGCGAAGCGAAGAATGCGGTCGAGCTGCTCGCGCTTCCACTCTCTTTGCTGCTCGTAGGGAACTTGCCATTCCGGTCGCCCTCGCCGGACGGAATCGCCGGCGGCGACGACCGCGCCGCCGTGGATCCAGAGCTTCTCGAGCGCGACATCGAAGGTTTCAGGGTCGACGCGCTGCGTCGGGTCCGGGTTCGAGGCGAGGAAACCACGAAGGTCCTCACGGACGGAAGGCTCTTCCGGAAGTGCGGCGAAGACGCGAGCGAGCTCGAGGGGATCGGGGTAGTCCCGCTGGTGGAAAAACTCGTGCGTTCGTCGGTCTGCGTACGAATACAAAAGGATGGCTCGCGACGGCAGCCCGTCTCGCCCGGCCCGGCCGATCTCCTGGTAGTAGCCCTCGACACTCGATGGGAGAGCAGTGTGAATCACCGTCCGGATATCCGGTTTGTCGACTCCCATTCCGAACGCGATCGTCGCGCAGATCACGTCGAGCTCGCCCGATAGAAAGCGCCGCTGGACGGACTCGCGGTCCTCCGCGGAGCGGCCGGCGTGGTAGGCGGCGCTCGAGCAGAGCGCGGAAAGGTCGCGGCCGAGCTGTTCGGCCTGCTTGCGCGACGGCGAGTAGACGATGGCCGGACGACGCTCCGGGTCCGCGAGTACGTTCGCGACCGCCTCGGGACGAGACGACGGCGGCATCTCGGCCACCTCGACTGCGATGTTGCTCCGCCGGAATCCGTGGATGTGGGGCTCACCGCGGAGACCGAGCTGACGAACGATGTCTTCCTGCACCGCGGGTGTCGCCGTCGCGGTGAGAGCGATCACCGGCGTCGGTCGAAAGAGCGGCAGGCGCTCACCGAGCATGCGGTAATCGGGCCGAAAATCGTGACCCCACTGCGAGATGCAATGGGCCTCGTCGATCGCGACCAAGACCGGAGGACGGCGGCCGAGCATCTCGGGGAATCCGGGAACGCTCAGGCGCTCGGGCGCGATGAAGAGATAATCGAGACGCCCCTCGAGATACGCGATGCAGACCTGCCGGGAGTCGAAGCGGTCTCGCCCCGAGTGAATTCGCTCAGCGCGGAGACCGAGTGCGCGGAGCTTCGCGACCTGATCCTCCATGAGCGCAATGAGCGGCGAAATGACGAGTGTCGTTCCCGCGCGTGCGAGTCCGGGGAGCTGGTAGCAGAGCGACTTTCCGGCGCCCGTCGGCATGACGACGAGCATGTCCTTCCCTTCGGTCACGGCACGACAGACTTCCTCCTGGTGCGGACGAAATTCCTCGAGGCGAAACGCCGTCGAAAGGAGTGAGCGAAGGTCGTTCGGCGCGACCGGGTCGCGCGAGATCTCGACGGGGAGGTCAGCGCGTTCCTTCGACACGCGCTCCCCCGAGTCGGCCTCGTGTTCGATCGACGTCGTCGAGTCCGTCGATGATGAGAGCGAGGGGGCCGGCGACGCGCCATCGTTCGGGACCGCCCCGCCCGGCGCCGGCCCGAGCCCGAGACTCGAGCCCGAGCGCTCCCGCCGCGAAGATCCGACGACGCGGCGCACGTAGTCCTCCACCGCGCGCTGAAACTCGTCGAGCGCGAGCGTTCCCCGCTCGATCGCCTTGAGACGCATCTCCCACTCGCCCGTCATCGCGGGACTCTTCACTTCCGGATGCACGACCTCGATGAGCGCGAGACCCTTCTCCGTCGCGCGAAGCGTTTTCTTCTCTCTCGTGACGTAGGCTCGCCGGAGAAGCGTTTCGATGATCTCCGCTCGCGTCGCCGGAGTGCCGAGCCCAGCGTCGCGCATCGCCTCGGAGAGCTCCTCGTCCGAGAGCGTCTTCCCCGCCGACTCCATGGCGGTGAGCAAAGTCGCATCGGTGAACGGCCGGGGCGGTGTCGTCTTTTTCGCGACGGCCTTCGCATCGAGGACGGCAACGACGCAGTTCGCTTCGAGCCCCGCGGGAAGAGCCGTCTCGGACGCTCGAGACTCTCCCGTGCGCTGCGCGCGAGGAGGCTCGTCACCGGAGCCTTTCTCGGACTTCGGTCCCGTCGATTTCTTCGCCCCACTCTCGCCCTGCGGAATCTTCGCATCGAGAATCTTCCAGCCGATCTCATCGACTACGGATCCCTTGGTCACGAACCGATCGGGAGGCGACTGCCGATCCTCGATGACGCCACCGGCTTCGCTCGAGAGCTCGGGACGGACGGCGGTGACGACCGTCGTCACACTCCAGACGTGATCGGGATGCCACGCCGCGAGGAGGCGACGGCAGACCAGGTCGTACAGGCGCTCTTCGTCCGCCGAAAGACGCCGACTCTCCGGCGTGGTCGTCGTCGGAATGATCGCGTGGTGGTCCGTGACGCGCGCGTCGTCGACGAAGCGATTTCCGAGCGCGCGAACACCCGTTCCCTCTGCGAGCAGCCCTTCGTAGCCGCTCCGTACCGCACCGACCACCTCGCCGAGAGTCGCTGCCGCGGCCGTCGAGAGATACCGGCTGTCCGTGCGCGGATAGCTGATGAGCTTTTTCTCTTCGTAGAGCGACTGAGCGACTCGGAGAGTCCGCGCGGCACTGAAACCGTAGAGACGGTTCGCGTGGCGCTGCAGCTCAGTGAGATCGTAGAGGCGAAGCGGCGCGAGACGTCGCTGCTCGCGTTCGACGCTCTCGACCGCTGCCGTGCCCGTCATCGCGCGGTAGACGATGCCGCGCGCCGCTTCGCCGTCGGCGGGGAGTCGCTTCGATTCCGTCGACGCTCTCTCGCCGGCGAAGTAGACTCCACGGTACCGAGTTTCGCACGCGCCTTCGCCTCGACCACGGGTGCCGAGCGACGGGGCCGCATCGAACGTCGCCTCGACCTCGAGGTAATCTTCGGGAACGAAGCGGCGGATCTCGAGCTCGCGCTCGACGAGCATCGCGAGCGTCGGCGTCTGAACGCGTCCGACAGAGTAGCTCACTCCCTCCTCGAGCGTCGTCAGGCGAGAGAGATTCATCCCGACGAGCCAATCGGCGCGACTCCGGCCTCGCGCAGCATCGGCGAGGGGGTCGAATTCCGACGCTGGACGCAGCTCGCGAAAGCCACGGCGGATCGCATCCGGGGTGAGCGACGAAATCCAGAGGCGCCGCACGGGATGGCGGCAGCCGCAGGCTTCGGCGATGTAGCGAAAGATCAGCTCGCCTTCGCGCCCGGCGTCGGTCGCACAGATCACCTCGGTGACCTCGGGGGATTCGAGCCACCGAGCGATGACGTCGAACTGCTCGCGCGTCTCTTCCCGGACGACGAGCGGCCACGAGTCGGGGAGAAGCGGGAGCGATTCGAGCGACCACCGCTTCCACGACGGGTCGATCTGGTGCGGCTCCGCGAGCCCCACGAGATGCCCGACCGCCCACGTGACGACGTACCCGGCACCGCTGTGGTACCCGTCGCCGCGCGAGTTCGCGCCGAGCACGCGCGCAAGATCGCGGCCGACGGAGGGCTTCTCAGCAATGACGAGCGTCGTCACTCAACCACTCCTCTTCACTCCCCTTCCCACCGGCGCGAGAAAGCGCCGAGTCCGCCGCGTACTCTATCGCGGACTTCCGCCACGATGCCACCGGCACCGTCCGGCGCGGGCCGACGGGCGCGCGGAGCGCGATTCGAAACCACGCGCCCCGGCAGCCCGGTCCCCTCTCTCTAATACGCGTTCGAAGCGAACGCCACTCGAAGACCTCTCGCCCTTTGCGCGGGAACGGCGCCTTCGCCCCCGAGTGACTCGAAGCGAAGAAAACCATCATCCGTTCTGTGAGGCGGCGTAAACCTCGATTCACAGCGCTCCGGCTGGTTCTCCCTCCCGGTCCGGGCGCTTTCTTCACAACTTATTGATTCGAGGTTGGTTAACGCCACTCCAGCGATCGGATGGCACAGAGTTTGCCAGTCGGTCAGCCGGGGAGAACCGTGGAGAGCGGAGCGAGAGCTCCGATTTCGCCTCCTCGGTGTTGCGAAGATTCGGCTCGGAACGGAATCCAGCCGGGCCCTCCACCTTCCGCTTCGCAGAGTGCCTGCGGCCCGTCGCGTCGAGGCTACCTCGGGCACTCCGCAGGCACCCTGCGGGGCGGATTCGCGTCCACGGCGATTCGGTTCGAGCGCGTATTCAGCCGCGCGCGGCCCGCCGGCGAGCCGTCCAGGCGCGGAAGAACACGCGCCAGACGAGACCGATCGCGATGAGACTCAGACCGGTCGCACTCGAGCGCCAGTCGACCCAGACTGCGAGGCTGAGGCAGCCGGCGAGCGCCGCAGTGGAGATCCAGCGCGGATAGAGGCGCTGCTCGTCCGAGAGACGGAGCGCGCAGAAGTTGTTGATCGCGTAGTACACGAGCACGGTGAACGCGCTCAGCGACCATGTGGTGCGGACGTCGCCGACGAGGACGAGGAGACCGACGAGGACGCCGACGGTGAGAACCGCGATCGGCGCGGATGTCCGCGCGGCGTTGATCACACCCACCGGCGCCGGCGCATCCCCGCGCCGGGCCATCGCGAGCAGCACGCGCGAGAGCCCGAGCAGCAGGTTGAGGGAGACACCGAGAAGCGCGCAGGCGGCTCCGGCGGTCACGAAATGACTCAGCCAAGGCCCGGCGAAATCGCGCGCGACCTCGCCGAGCGGCGCCGCACTCGACGCGGACGTCGAGACGCGCTCGACGCCTACCGCGCCGATGGCGGCGACGACAACGGCGGCGTAGAGAAGGAACGACGCGATCACCGTCACCGTGATCGCGCGCGGAATGGTTCGCCCCGGCTCGTGGACCTCCTCTCCCATCGTCGCGATGCGACCGTAGCCCGTGTAGGCGACGAAGAAGAGCGCAGCGGCACGCAGCGTCGACGCCGCACCCGACGCGGCGCTCTGCTCAGCCGGGAAGAACGGCGTGAGTCGCGTGAAGGTCTCCGCTCCCGACGACGCTAGCGCCACGACGACGAACACTCCGAGCGCCGCGAGTGGAACGGCGATGAGGACGGTGTTCGCGCGCGTCGAGCGCCGCACTCCCGACGCGACGAGAATCGTGAGAACGAAACCCGCGAGGAACGCGACCGGAACGCGTCCGAACCAGGGAGTCTCCGGCGCGAGCATGCGGGCGTACTCTGCGAATCCCAGGAGCGCCGTCGCCGCGGATGCGCTCTTCGCGATCAAAAAGAGCCAACCGGCGGTCCAGCCGAGCTCGGGCGACGCGTAGACATAGCCGTATTCGTACGCACCGCCGCTCACGGGATGGCTCGCGGCGAGCTGGGCGCTCCCGAGTGCGTTCGCGAACGCGAGAAGCCCGGCCAGCGCCAGAGAGAGAATCGCCGCCGTACCGGCGAGCTCGACGGCGAGGGGAGCGGTGACGAACACACCGCTCCCGAGCATCGCCCCGAGCCCGAGAGAGACCGCGCCCGCGACGCCGAGCTCGCGGCGAAGACGCGGCGACGCGGACGGAGAGCTCGATGGGGAGGCGGATGGGGAGGTCATGGTGTCCGGGCGAGGGGTCGCTCCATCGACGCGCTGAATCGCGACGGCGAAAGAACGTCTCATACCACATCTCGACCGCTCCGCGCAGAGAATCACGCGATCCGCCGAGGGGTTCCGAGACCGAGGTTTCCCGCCGCGAAAAGTTCGGGTAGGCTCGTTCCTCTCCGCCCGCGAGCGTCTCCTTCGACTCTGCGCCACGGAGCGGAATCGCCTCTGTCGAGACCATCCCCACGAAACCCCTCGAGGTATTCTTTCATGAGACGATGTGCTGCTCTGCTCGCGTCTACCGCGCTTGTCATCTCCACTGCCGGCTTCACCGCTCGCGTGCGTGCCGCCGAGGATTTGTGGGTCGTCTACGAAGGAAAGAGTGGACTCCCGGGTAGCGGGAAGCACGTCGTTCTCGTCTCCGGCGACGAAGAGTACCGGTCGGAGGAAGCGCTTCCGCAGCTCGGTAAGATCCTCTCCGTCCACCACGGGTTCAAATGCACCGTAGTTTTCGCCATCGATGAGAAGACCGGCGAGATCAACCCGGACAATCAAAACAACATCCCGGGGCTCGAGGCGCTCAAGTCGGCGGACCTCATGATCATCGCGACGCGCTTTCGCGATCTGCCGGACGAGCAGATGGCCCACATCGTTGAATACGTGGATTCCGGGCGCCCGATCATCGGCGTGAGAACGGCGACGCACGCGTTCAACATCAAGTCCGGAAAGAAGTACTCGCGGTACAGCTTCAACAGCCGAGAGTGGACGCAAGGCTTCGGGCGTCAGGTCTTGGGCGAGACGTGGATCAACCATCACGGTCACCACGGACGCGAAAGCACGCGAGGAATCATCGCACGCGGAATGGAGAAGCACCCGATCACGAAGGGCGTGAAGGACATTTGGGGGCCGACGGACGTCTACGGCGTTCGTCTCCCTCTCCCGGAAGGTTGCCAGCCGATCGTCCTCGGCATGGTGATGGCGGGGATGACTCCCGACGCGCTCCCGGTCGAACGGAGGAAGAACGATCCGATGATGCCGATCGCGTGGACGAAGACGTTTAAGAGCGCGAGCGGAAAAGAGGCGCGGGTCTTCACGACGACGATGGGCTCGTCGACCGATCTCGAAAGCGCGGGCCTCCGACGCTTGCTCGTCAACGCGGTCTATTGGGCGACCGGTATGGACGACAAGATCCGCGCGGATTCGAGCGTCGACATCGTCGGGAAGTACGAGCCGTTGCCGTTCAAATTCGGTGGCTACAAACGCGGCGTGAAGCCAGCGGACCACAAGCTCTAAGAAGCCCGCGCACGACTCGGTTCGACGACCGAAAACGAGATCTCTCGGTCCGCTCTGAAGGCGCGATTCTCAGGCCATGAGCGTGTCGATCTCGGCCCGCAGATTCTCGTCGGGAAGCCCCCAGCCGGGCTCGTACGCGAAGATTTCCCGGATGCTTCGCGAACCGAACCGGTCGTCGAGCATTTCGAGGTGGTCGCTCGAGACGAGAGCGGGGTGGCGCGCGCCGCAGGCGACGCTGAGCTGGAGGAGCTCCTTGCGAAGCGTTGCGACGTAGCTCGCGAGGCGATCCGCCTTGTGGTGCGGGTCGAGGCCCCGGCTGAGCCAGGCGCTTTGCGTCGCGACGCCGGTCGGACAGTGGCCCGTGTGGCAACGCTGCGCCTGGATGCACCCGATCGCCATCATCGCTTCGCGGCCGACGTAAAGTAGATCGCATCCGAGGGCGAAGGCGAGGATGCCCTGGCTGGGAAAGCCGAGTTTGCCGGCGCCGACGAAGACGATGTTTCGCTCGAGCTCCCTCTCGGCGAACGCGCGAAAGACTCGAGCGAAGCCGATTTTGAACGGGAGGGCAACGTGATCGGAAAAGGCGAGCGGGCCCGCTCCGGTGCCGCCTTCACCGCCGTCGACCGCGATGAAGTCGACTCCCCGCTCGTCTGAGGCCATCGCGTCCGCGAGCTCGTTCCAAAAAAACCCGTCGCCGACCGCGGACTTGATGCCGATCGGGAGGCCGGACTCCGCCGCGAGGAGCTCGACGTAGTCGAGGAGGCTGTCGACATCGGAGAAGGCCGAGTGTCGCGGTGGGCTCACGCAGTCCTCGCCGCGACGAATCCCGCGAATCGCAGCGATCTCCGGAGTGATCTTCGCCGCCGGAAGGATGCCGCCCATGCCCGGCTTCGCGCCTTGGCTGAGCTTGATCTCGATCGCGCGTACGGGAAAGTTCGCGACGGCCTCCTTGAACCGGTCGAGGTCGAACTTGCCCTCGGGCGTCCGACAGCCGAAGTATCCGGTCCCGATCTGCCAAATCAGCTCACCGCCGTGGTCGTGGTGGGGCGCGATTCCGCCTTCGCCGGTGTTGTGAAGGCACCCGCAGGTCTTCGCGCCTCGGTTGAGCGCCTCCACGGCGGGCGCACTGAGAGAACCGAAACTCATCGCCGAAAGATTGACGACGCTCCCCGGGCGAAACGCCCGAGCGCGACCGCGGGCGGCGCCGAGAACCTTGGCGCAGGGCAGCGGGTGCGTGTGGTCCTGGAGCGCTCGCGGCGGCGGGGACGCCGGCAGTGAGTCATGCTTGATGATCAGGTGATTCGGCGAGCGCTCGAGATCGTTGTCGGTACCGAACCCGAAGTAGTTGTTCTGCCGCTTCGACGAGGCGTAGACCCAACGTCGCTGATCACGGTTGAACGGACGTTCCTCGTCGTTTCCGGTGACGATGTACTGCCGAAGCTCCGGCCCGATCGCTTCGAGCAGGTAGCGAAAATGGCCGACCACTGGAAAGTTGTGGAGGATCGCGTGCTTCCGCTGAACGAGATCGAACACCGCGACGATGGCGATGAGGACGAGCACCGCGATGAGAACCCACCACCACATGGTGTCTCCTTCTGCTCTCCGCTCCCGCGCGAAACTCGGTCCGGGGTCGATCCGACCGAACGCCGGATCGACCCCGGACCGACTAGACGCTAGGGCAATCGCCGGACCCGGAGGCTCTTGTACTGTACGACGCTCTCCGGATCGTGCGCCTGCAGGGCGAAAGTGCCCTTGTCGACGACGCGGGTGAAATCCTCCCCGGCGACGGCATCCTCCGGCTCGGTGTAGTCGACGATCGACTCTCCGTCCACCGTCACCGTGATGTGCTTTCCTTCGACGCGCACCACCATGGTGAACCACTCATCGTCGTTCGCGGGTGCCTCGAGGATCTTGGCGACGCCGTAGAGGCTTCCCGTCTTCTGAGGATCCTTGTAGGTCTGGTTCACCTGCGCCTCGAAGCCGTACTTCGGCCAGCCGCTGTCCTGATACTGCGTGTGAAAATACACTCCCGAGTTGCTGTTCGGTTTCGTCATCGCGACGACTTCGAGCTCGAAGTTGACGAACGGCTCTTCGTCCCCGACGTAGAAGAGATGGCTCCGCGGACCCTTCGCGGTCAAAAGGCCGTCCTCGACCGACCAGGAGTCGACGTTTTCGTTCGCTTTCCAGCCGTCGAGCGTCTGGCCGTCGAAGAGAGAGACCCAGCCGGCGTCTCCGCCGAGCCACGTGGGGAGAGACTCGCACGACACGCAGAAGACGACCGCGGCGAGCAGGGGAGCGATACTTCTCATGGCTTTCATCCTATCGAGGGTTCGATGCGGCCGGCCGAACCGACCACCGCACAGGCGTACTCCCGCGACGTCGCGCCAACGGGTCAACGATTAGACCCGGACCGCCATCGAGAGTCCACTTCGCGGCGGGAGACTACGCGTCGTCGCCGACGTCGAACACCCGCTCGAAATAGTCCTCGCCGTTTCGATCTCGGCTCGCGCGCGCGCGATCTAGTTCCGCGTCGCCCACGGCCGCGAGTCGGCGGGCGAGTCGCTTCTTGTACTCGAGTCCCATCTGTCGGGCGATCTGGATCCGCTGCGCTTGGGGCGACCCCGCGCCGTGAAGCGACTCGGTGAGATACCCGACCGCGTTTCTCCCGAGCGTCATGTTCTCGATGAGACGAAGGATCCGCCATCGATCCTCGACGCTGACTCCCTCGCGGGTCCTCAGGTACTTCCGCAAGAGATCGCCGATCGCCGCCGACTCGAGATCCTTTCCCGACGGAAGCGTGGCGACGAGCCCGCCCGCCAGATCTTGAGCGAGCCGCGCGAGCTCGTAGGGGAACCGCGTCACGTGGTGTTTGCACACGTTCGCGAGGAGATCGTCGTTGAGGTAGCAGCCGGACTTCGTCGCCCGGGCCTGATGCGAGGACGCTAGTCCGGTCGCGTACACGGTTTCGTTGAGATGGGTCATCTCGACGAGCTTGTCGCGAACGTGCGATGCGCTCTCCGCGCCGTTGTATTCCGCGATCGACGCAGCCGCCCCGATCAGGACGTCACCGACACCGCTCTTACACACGTAGCTTCGACGGTGATAACACGTGAATCGCTCGACGAGCATCGCCGCGAACTCGTGCTCGCCGTCCATGAAGACGCGTTCGCTCGGAATGAAGACATCGTCGAAAACGACGAGTGCCTCCTGCCCCGCATACTGCGCGTTTCCGGTGTCGAGATCGCTCCCCTCCATGCTGCGCGAATCACAGGATTGCCGGCCGTAGATGTACGTGACGCCCTTCGCCTCGACGGGAAGCGCGGCGACAACCGCGTAGTCGCGGTCCGCCTCCGATAGGCGCGCGGTCGGCATCACCACCAACCAATGCGAGTTGATGCAACCCGTTTGATGGGCCTTTGCGCCGCGAATCACGATGCCGTCGTCGTTCCGGTCGACGATGCGGAGATAGAGATCCGGGTCGATCTGCGCGTGCGGGGGCCGGCTCCGATCTCCCTTCGGGTCGGTCATCGCTCCGCCGATCACGTGGTTTCTCGATTGGACGATGCGCACGAACGTTTTGAGGCGATCGTGATACGACGTGCCGTGCGCCGCGTCGATCTCGTAGGTCACCGAGAAGAGGGCGTTCAGCGCGTCCATCCCAACGCACCGCTGAAAACACGTGCCGGTGAGTTGGCCGAGCTTCCTCTGCATCTTGCCCTGCCGGACGAGGTCGTCGGCGCTCTCGGCGATATGGAGAAAGCGATTCACCCGTTCGCCCGTGAGCGGCGAGAACGCGGTCGCGAGCTCCGGCTCCTTCACCGCGAGGTCGTAGGTCGCCGCGACGGCATTGATCGAAGGGCGGATGAGCGGGTGGTCCACCGGCTCATCGACTCGATCGCCCAGCGCGTAGACCTCGAGCTTCCGACCACGCAGACTCTCGATGTAGTCCGCGCCCGTTCGGATGGGCGCGAGCGCCTCGGTCGCTTCGCCCGGCGAAGACTCATTCGCTGCCATCGGATTCCTTTCCGCTGGGCACTAGCTCGCGCGAACGCGTCGACTCCGGACGCGCTCGGGCGCAGATCGCATCGGTGCATCATGTTCGCGTCGTCCGTCGAGAGCCACCGAATTCGGTTCGGCCTTCGAACAATCAGAACCGACCCTGCGCGCCGAGTTCGGCGTTCCGCGCCGCGGGAGGATCGACTACGATGTTTCCTCAGTTCGAGCGGCGTCGACACCTCGACTCCCGGAACACCCGTCGACACGGAACTATGACCACGCGCGCGCTCAGCCAGTTCGCCGGACGAACGTCGTTCGCTCTCGCCATCCTGTCCGCGGCGGCCGCCGGCGCTCGGCCGGCGGAGGCTCCTCGCCTCTCCGTCGAGCCGTCGACGATCGATCTCCGAGGACGCGCGTCGGCGCAGAGAATCGTCGTCACGAGAGCGACCGAAACCGACCGCCGAATCGATGTCACCGCGAGCGCGGAGCTTCGCACCTCCCCTCCGGGACTCGTCTCGATCTCTCCCGGTGGCGTCGTTCGCGCACGTCGCGACGGCTCGGGGACGATGCGCGTACGCGTCGGAGACGACGAAGCGGAGATTCCGCTGACGGTCGCGAACGCCGCCGTCGATCCACCGCTCACCTTCGAGGGCGACGTTCAGCCGATCTTCACCCGACGCGGGTGCAACTCGGGACCGTGCCACGGGAAGCAGCGCGGTCAGAACGGATTTCAACTTTCCCTCCTCGGCTTCGACGACGATACCGACTACGCGGCGATCTCGGGCGGCGCCTTTGCGCGGCGGCTCGTTCTTCCGGCGCCGGAGCGCAGTCTCCTCCTCATGAAGCCGACCGGAGAGCTCCCCCACGGCGGAGGAATTCGAGTCGAGAAGAACGACGAAGACTACGCGACGCTCCTTCGCTGGTTGAGGGCCGGCATGCCCCGGCGCGCCGAGTCGGCTCCCCTGCTCGAGCGTGTCGTCGTCGAGTCGACGCGCCTCGTCCTCGCGCCCGGGGACACAAGGCAGCTTCTCGTCTCCGCGATCAACTCGGACGGAACGCGCCGGGACGTCACACATCTCGCGACGTATCTCTCGAGCGAAAGTCCGGTTGTCGCGGTCGACGAAGACGGCCGCATCGCCGCGGGAAGGCTCCCCGGCGAGGCGACGATCATGGCTCGCTACCGCGGCCGCATCGCCGTCTGCGATGTCCTCATTCCGCTCGAGGGAAACGTCGATTCCGAAATCTACGCTGCTCTACCGCGCTACAACTTCATCGACGAGCTGGTCTGGGAGAAACTCGAGCGGCTCGGGATCACCCCGTCCAAGCCCGCGTCCGACTCGACCTTTCTTCGGCGCGCGTACCTCGACGTCATCGGAAGGCTCCCGTCCGCGGACGAAGCCCGCGCCTTTCTGAGCGCCCGGCACGAGACGGCTGCGGATGCACGCGCGCATAGAACCGCGCTCATCGACCGCCTCCTCGCGCGTCCGGAGTACGCGGACCACTGGGCGAACAAATGGGTCGATCTCCTGCGTCCAAATCCCTACCGCGTAGGCATCAAGGCCGTCCTCAATCTCGATCATTTCGTCCGCGACGCGTTCCGCCGAAACCAGCCGTACGATGAGTTCGTCCGGGACGTGGTCACCGCAACGGGAAGCACATTTAGAAACGGCGCGACGACGATCTTTCGCGATCGGCGCTCACCGGATGAGATCGCGACGCTCGTGAGCCAGATCTTTCTCGGCGTTCGCATCGAGTGCAGCAAGTGCCACCAGCATCCGTTCGAATCGCTGAGCCAGGCCGACTTCTACGGCTTCGCCGCGTTCTTTTCCGATATTCGCCGAAAAGGTACGGGACTCTCTCCTCCGATCTCCGGCAGCGAAGAGTTTGTTTTCAGTGGCGCCGGTGGCAAGGTCATCCACCCGCGAACGGGCGCGGCTCTCTCGCCGAAACCGCTCTTTGCATCGGTCTCCAGCGCCGCCGAGCACGAGAAGCCTCTCGGCTCGAAACGAGCGCGACTCGCCGAATGGATGGTGCGCGACAACGATCTCTTCGATCGCGCGATCGTGAATCGCGTCTGGGCCGAAGTGATGGGTCGCGGGCTCGTCGAGCCGGTCGACGATCTCCGCTCGACGAATCCGCCGAGCAATCGCGCGCTGCTCACTGCTCTCGCCGCCGAGTTTCGACGCGATCAATACGACCTCAAGAAGCTCCTTCGCAGGATCCTCAGCTCGTACGTCTACGGTCTCGCCTCCGCCCCGGGTGAGCGCAACGCGCACGACACGCGCCAATACTCGCGGCACTACCGCGTTCGCCTTCGCGCGGAGACGCTCCTCGACGCGGTCTCCGACATCACGGGCGTCCCGGAGAAGTTCAGCGCCATGCCTCCCGGCTCACGGGCGTCGGCGATCTGGACTCACCGCACGCCCTCGCTCTTTCTCGACACGTTCGGTCGTCCCGATCCCAATCAGGATCCCCCGTGCGAGCGGACGTCCGACACGAGCGTCGTCCAGGCGCTTCACCTCATGAACGCCCCGAACCTTCACGCCAAGGTGACGAGCGACGCGGCGCTCGCCGCCACGCTCGCAGCGAGCGATTTTCCCGCGGATAAGATCGTCGAGGAGCTGTACTTGCGTACATTCTCCCGCTACCCTGATGAGTCGGAACGCGAAATCGGCCGCGCGTTGTTCTCGCGCAAAGACACGACGCGGCGACGCTCGACTGAAGACCTCCTCTGGGCGCTTCTCAACACGCCCGAGTTCGTCTTCAAGAACTGATGCGGACGCGCGATCACGCGCGCCGCGATCGTTTCGCTCGCTCGCAAGCGAGTCCCGAGTCAACGTTGAAACCGAAGGAGTCGGGATGGACGTCCATCGGAATTGCGAAGGGATCAGTCGGCGCGACTCTCTCCAGATCGGACTCGGCACGATCTTCGGCAGCTCGGCTCTTCTCGCCGGCGCGACCCCCGCCGGGGCGCTCGCCGAGACGCTGCGACTCCGAGATCGCGCAAGTGTCGACCCAGACGCCCCGAAGACTCGGTGCATCCTCATTTGGATGGACGGTGGCCCGACGCACTACGAAACGTTCGACCCAAAGCCGGACGCACCGAAGGAGATCCGGGGCGAGTACGGCACGATTCCGACCTCGATCGCGGGCGTCCACTTCTCGCAGCACATGAAGCGACTCGCGGCCGTGAGCGACAAGCTCGCGATCGTGCGTTCGATCCGCCACAACCACGGGAACCACGGTGCCGGCAATCACTATATGATGACCGGCGCGCCTACGCGCATTCCCGTCGCGTGCGGTGCCTTCGTGAGCTTCCATCCGAGCATCGGCTCGGTGACTGCGTACTCGCGTCCGTCGACGAGCGGCTTGCCGCGCTACTTCTCGCTCCCGCGCATGTCGCGCTCGGGAGGGCCGAACTTCCTCGGCGCGCGGTTCGCGCCGTTCGTCGTACCCGACAATCCGAACAGCGCCGGCTTCCGCGTGCGCGACGTCGGAATTCCCCGGGGTCTCGAACCGGCGCGCTTCGACGATCGCCGCGGACTTCGACGTGAGGTCGACCGACTCCTTCGCATCGAGGACGAAGCCGCCGGCGATCCCGTTCACGCTCTCGACGAGTACTACGAGCAAGGTTACAACCTCGTCACCTCTCCGGCGGCGCAAGAGGCATTCGACATCGGCCGCGAACCGGAGACGATCCGCGAGTCGTACGGGCGGTCGAGCTTCGGCCAGCGCTGTCTCCTCGCGCGGCGGCTCGTCGAGGCGGGCGTCCCGTTCGTCACGGTGTACGAAGGCGGCTGGGACCACCACACGAATATCTTCAAGGCGCTCGACGCGAAGATGCCGCCGTTCGATCGCGGACTCGCGGCGCTCGTGAGCGACCTCGATCAGCGCGGACTCCTCGAGTCGACCCTCGTCGTTGCTCTCGGCGAATTCGGCCGCACTCCGAAGGTGAACACCCGAGGCGGACGCGATCACTGGTCGAATGCGATGTCGGTCCTCTTCGCCGGTGGCGGAACTCCCGGCGGACAGGTGGTCGGAGCGACGGACCGCCACGGTTACAGCGCTGCCGAGCGGATTCTTTCGCCGGAGAACTTCGCGTCTACGATCTACCGGAAACTCGGAATCGACCCGGGACAGATCCTCTACACGCCGGAAGGACGTCCCGTTCATCTCGTCAGCGATCCGGCGCCCATCCGCGAGCTGATGGGCTGATCGCATGCCGGGCGCGCGGACTTCGTTCGGCGGACGCGCGCACCGCGATCGTTCGTTCCGCAGCGCGGCGCACCCGCTCGCGCGCGTCGCTGTCGCGGCTCTCCTTCTCGCCGGCGCGGTGGCTCGTGTCGATGCGGCTCCGCCGCAGGTAAACCACCTCTTTCCGTCGGGCGCGCGGATCGGCACGACGGTTACCGTCAAGGTCGTGGGATCGGTCGATCCGTGGCCTCCGCTCGCTTGGACCAGCACGAGTGCGCTCGAGGTTACGGCTAGCGAGAACAAGCTCGAGCTGAGCGTCCGCGTCGACCCCGCCGCGAATCCCGGCGTCCATTGGATTCGTCTCTACAACTCGGAGGGCGCGTCCGAGCCGAGACCATTCGTCGTCGGAACGCTGCCCGAACTCGTCGAGACCGAGTCGAACGATCGCCCCGAGAAGAGCTGTGCGGTCGAGCTTCCCGCGATCGTCAACGGCCGACTCGATCGCGCCGCCGATCTCGACAGCTTCGCGATCGAGCTCACCGAGGGCGCGACGCTCGTCGCAGACGTCGAGTCGGCCCGCCGTCTCGACACGCCGATGGACCCCGTTCTTCAGATCGCCTCCGCCGACGGATTCGTCCTCGCCCAGAACGACGACGACCAGGGGCGCGATCCGCGCATCGTCTTCACGGCTCCGCGAACGGCGAGCTACCTCGTTCGCGTCTTCGCGTTCCCCGTTCCGCCGAACTCGAGCATCCGATTCGCCAACGACCCGAAGTACGTGTACCGCCTCACACTCACGTGCGGCGCGTTCGCCGATCATGCGTTTCCGCTCGTCGTCTCGCGGCTCGCGACTCCAGTCGAGCTCCGAGGCTGGAACATTCCTCCCGAGCTCGCGCGCGTTGTCGTAGCGCCGAGTTCGGACTCGATCGTACCGCTTCGGCACGGGAGCCTAGCGAACACGCCCGAGCTCACCGTCGTTGAGACTCGCGTCGAGACCGAGAAACTCCTCGAGGTCGCGTCTCGGCAAGAGCTGATCGTTCCGTCGACCCTCAGCGGTCACATCTCGCGACCGCTCGAGGCGGATACGTTCGACCTCCGCCTGAAGAACGGCGAACGGGTCGAGATCGAAGTCCTCGCCCGCCGTCTCGGCTCGCTCCTCGATCCGATCGTGCGCATCACAGATCACGACGGAAAGGAGCTCGCCCGTGCCGACGACTCGGTCGGCGTCGATCCGCGCATCGTCTTCTCGGCGCCGCGCGATGGCGCGTTCGTCGTCGAAGTGAGCGACCTCTTCGGGCACGGCGGGGAGCGACACGTGTACGCGCTTTCCGTCGTGACACCGATGCCGGACTTCACTCTCGGGATCGCCGCGAGCGCGTTTGTCGTCAAGGCCGGAACGCCACTCAAGCTTCCCGTCACGATTACGCGCACGCACGGGTACAAAGGAACGATTGCCGTTTCCGCCCTCGGATTGCCTCCCGGAGTCGTCTGTGCGCCCGTCTACTCGACCCCGAAAGGAGATGCCGCGAAAAAAGTCGAGCTCGAGCTCACGGCCGCGGACCCGAAATCGGCCGCCCCGTTTTCGGGCGCCTTCCGCATCGTCGGTCGCGAAGTCGGTCCGTCCGGACGAGAGCGAGCCGCGACGTACCGGCGCGGCGAACGCAATCGACCGCTCTCGAGCGTGTGGCTCACGATCACCGCTCCGCCGCCGCCCAAAGAGGCCGCGGCCGACGACGCCCCGTCGAAGTGACCGGCGACCGACTCGGACTCGACGGAAATCGCGGCCGCGGGCTTGCGGCGAAGGACCGCCGAGGCTTGTACACTATGAGTGTCCGTCCGGTGACGGCGGTGAGCGGGCAGCGCGGCTTGAGCTGCGGGGGGCACCGCGGACGGACCGGAGCAGTTGATCGAAGGATCGAGTAGGGATCACTCGGCGGGTGAGACGATCGACGCCGCGCAGTTGGATCGGTTGTGAAGGACGCGAAGCCTCGCCGACCCTCCGGTGTCGCGACCTCGGGAGTGTTCCGGTTCGCTCTCGCATCGACGCGGTCGTGGATGCGAAGCACTTGGTCAGCGGACAGGGAGCCGACTGATTTCGCCTGTTCGTCTCCGACGAACGGCGCATCGATCAGCCGGTGAAGCTAGTGCCTGATCGATCGCGTATTGCTCGTTCAAGCATCAGCGGTCCTATTGAGGGGGCTTTCGCAAAGTTCCCCCGCGACCGCCTGGGCGAACGCGCTTCCGACGAAGCGCGCTCGCCCGGAGGCAAATGCCAGTGGAGGTTTCCCGATGGCGCGCTGTCTCATTGCAACCTTGGGTGGTGACGCACCCGGAACCAACGCCGTCGTGCGTGCGGTCACGACAATCGCTCTCAAGCGGGGGATGGAGGTTTTCGGAGCCAAACGAGGCTGGCTCGGCCTCCTCCGAGAAGAGTTTTGGCGTCTGCGAGAATCGGACGTCGCATCCATTCTTCCGCGCGGTGGATCCGTCCTCGGGTCGACGGATACGAAGATCGAGCGCGGGGACGAAGACAGTCAGCGGCGAATCGCTGAAGCGCTCAAGAAGTTCGACCTCGTCGTCGTGACCGGCGGACTCGGGAGCTTCGCCGTTCTCGATCGAATCTACGATTCTCAGGACGGACTCGGCATCACGACAACCATGTTCGTTCCCGCGTCCGTCGAAGGCGAGTTCCTCAATCCGCGCCACGGCCGCCCGGACAACACCGACGAGGTTCACGCCGAGTCGGTCGGCGCCGACACGGCGGGCAATCGGGCCGTATCCGCCATCGATTGCCTGTGCGATCAGGCGTTCCACAGCCGGACGGTCTTCCTCGTCGAGTGCGTCGGTTCGAAGAGCAATTACGTTCCCCTTCAAGTCGGGACCGCCTGCGGCGCGCACCGGATGTACTTGCCTCTCCATCCGCGTCTCTCGTCGAAAGATCGCGAGGAGATTCGATCTCTCTACGGCGGTGAGTTCGATCCGAACTTTGTCGACGCGAAGGAGCTCGTCGCTTGGATCGGTCGAACGTTCGAAACGACCGGTCAGCGCTATCTCCTCGTCGTGCTTCCGAGCGGAGTGCCGCTTCTCAGCGTCCGCCAGGGCGGCAAGCAGCCTCACGGTGTCCACTACGAAGAGATGATCACGTCGGTAAAACCGCTCGAGCTCACCGTTCTCCGGCTCGTCGAAACGCTCGACGTCCACTTTTCGGGACGCGCCGACTCCGTGCAGGTGCGGCACGTCCTCGTGGACGATCTCCAGCGCGGTGGGCCGCCGACGCTGAAGGACCGGACGCTCGGAAGCCTCTACGGGGAAGCCGCACTCGAGGAGTACTTCGCGATCGTCAACGCGACGGGGATCGACACGACGCATCGTGGCAATCTCAACCTCCTCGCGATCGAGGGGACCGGTCGCTTCGGCTGGAAATGCATCCCCCGCGAGGGCGTCGCACACCTCTTTCAAGGGGAAGACGCGCGCTCGGGCGGGCTCGACCCGATTCCGTTTCTTCGTCAGTCGCTCGGACTCGTCTCGGGGTATCGTCCGTTGTCGACGCTGTAGTTGTTTCGCGGTCTCGGATGAGAGATTTACACGAAGGGCGCGAAGGAACCGCGAAGAGAGACGAAGTCGAAGACGAGAGAGGGAGAGAGAGAGAGAGAGAGAGTTTGTAAGTTGAGGGTCGGGGGGTGAAGGCGTGCTCCTTCAGTTCGCCGACCCGCGATGGCGCGGGATGCTATTCTTCCTTGTGAGCGCGCGGGAAGTCGCGGGGCTTCGACCGATAAGGGCGCTCGCGAGGAGGAAGAGATGACCGAGTTCAGGATGCAGTTCACGGGTTGGAAGGCGGTCGCAATCGGCGCCGTCGCCGTCGCGATTTTCGCGGTCAAATACGTCTCGATGCAGTCGTCGCTTTCGACGGACGCCGCGAGCGAGATCGAGTTTTGGCTTCGCGGTGAGTACGCGTCGTGGGCGCTCGAGCGAATCGATCTTGATGAGATTCGTCGGGGCGATCGAACGGCGATCGATCCGAAGGTGAAAGCCGCGATCGACTCGCAGGACGTCGAGGTCGTCGACATTCGTGCCCGCGGTAAGGAACCGACCATCGCGCGCGTCGAGATTCGCGTCGGTGGGAAGACCCCGCCGGACGGGAAGAGCGTGCGCTACTACAAGCTCACATACTCGTCGATCATCGGATGGCGGGTTGTCCGTGAGACGGGGGCGATGTCCTACTATCTGAAGCTGTTCTAACGTCCGCCAGGACAGGAGAGGCTCGCCCGAGGGGTGAGTCGAGCGGGAGATGCGGCGACCCGATTCGCCCGGTC
This sequence comes from Planctomycetota bacterium, assembly GCA_965223845.1. Classification (GTDB taxonomy): domain Bacteria; phylum Planctomycetota; class UBA8108; order UBA8108; family SXIK01; genus CBDCXR01. Next base: position 5,097,030 of record CBDCXR010000004.1, read on the forward strand.
GCGTGAGCTCCGTTCCGTCGGCCTCAGCGAAGTCGCCTCTCGACGTCCTTCAGGAGCTCTCGCGCGTCCTTCAGATCGTTGGCGAGGTGCGGGGGCGGTTTCGGATAGGAGGCGACGAGACCCTGAAGAACGGCGCGCGCCTCCTCCAGCCGCTCGAGTGCGATCAACGCGTCGGCTTGGTTGAGCTTCGTGATCACCACCATACGCTGATCGCTCGGCCGGTGGTCGCCGTAATACTCGAGAAGCTTCTCGAGCAAGATGATCGACTCGACGTAGCGCTCATCGGAAATGTACGCCGCAGCGAGATTGATCGCCGCCGATCCGACGAGGTCGGCGTTCTTGAGATGGTACTTCCTCGCCGACTTGAGCGCGCGCCGGAGGATCCCGACCGCGCGTTTCAATTCGCCGATCTCCACGCACGCCGCGCCCATCGAAATCGCGAGGCCGATCTGGGACTCACTCTTCGGGTCGCGATCGCCCGAATCTTTCACGGCCTGTTCGAACACCGCGAGGGCTTCGCGGTACTCTCGAGCGTAGTAGTGCGCGATCGCGAGCGACTCGCGGACGAACGCGGTGTAGTCCTTCGTCGATTCGGGATGGTCTTCGAGCGTCTTCAGTGCCGCGAGATAGACTTTCTGCGCCCGCTTCGGCTTTCCTCCGAGGACGAGCGGACGCGCTGCCGCGACGCGCGCCTTGAGAATCTTGAGATCACTCGCGGGCAGGCTCTTCGAGTAGGCGTGCTCGACCTCCTTCAGGCGAGCATGCGCTTCTTTGAAGCGGCCGAGGCTCATGTACTTCGCCGCGATCTCGCGTCGGAGGCCCTGAACTCGATCGTGAGCGTCCGGGTGACGCTTCCGCCGCGAGGCGAGATCGCGCTCGAGCTTCTTGATGTCCTTCTCCGTCCGCTCGACCTCACGGGGATCGATCTGAGCCGCGGCCGCCACCGGACCCGCGATCGCGGCGGCGATGCAGAGAACGAACCAGCCAGACGTGCGTTTCGGCTTGGGCACCATCACTCGGTTTTCCGATCTCGAAGGGAATCGTCAGCTCCCCTACCCCAAACGCAGAAATGATGCTGGCCGCGGCGCTTCCGGTCAACGTTCGGTAGGAATTCGCCCCGCTCTCGTAAGCGCGCGGGACGGCTTCGTCGAAACCAGAAAAGGGCGATCGGCCGCGGGGTCGCGTGATACCATCTCCCGAATAGGAAGGGGTTCGGGTCGTCGAGAGTTGTCGCGCGGATGGGTTCCGCCAAAGTCCGGCTCCGATCGCGGGCGCAGCGAGCGTTCTCCGCATCGGGCGACGCTCGCTTCGCGCAGGGTCGATTTCGCCACGCCGCTGAACGTCCAGCATCTCGGTGCGAATCGCGAGAGTGAGCATCGCGCCGAATCCCGGTCCCGCGTCTCTCCTCGTCTCGTCACTCCGCTCGGTTTTCTGAATCCGCACTGACACTCACTTCGTCGACTTCACGGCGAGTCGGCGCTCGTACGCGCCCGAGGCGAGTGTCGCCCCCTACACCGCCCTTTCTCCATGGCTCTTCGCTCGCTCGCTTTCTCTCTGGCATTGCTTTGCACGGTTCCGTGCGGAGCCCAGGGCGTGTTCATCCGAGGAGACTGCGACCAGAGCCAGCGCCTCAACATCACGGATCCGATCTTCACTCTCGAGTTTCTCTTCGCCGACGGCCGCGAGCCGGTGTGCTTCGACGCCTGCGATTCGAACGACTCGGAACGCGTCGACATCGCAGACCCGATCTATACGCTTCTCTATCTGTTCGCCGATGGAGCGGAGCCGCGTCCTCCGTTTCCCCACGAAGGTGCCGATCCGACGGCGGCGCCGCTACCGGAGGACGATATCGGCTGTTCGAACGGGCGCACCCCCGCCGCCGAGGTGCGCATCTCTCCGCGAGAAGTGCGGTTCGAGCGCCTCGGCGACGCGCTCGCCCTTCGTGTCGTCTCCGTCGACGCAACGGGAATCCCCGCGGACGTCCACGACGCGCCGACCATCGTCTACGACGTCGCGGATCCATCGATCGCCGAGGTCGACGGTGCGGGAGTCGTCACGGCGACGGGAATCGGTCGAACGAGTCTCAGCGTGCGCTACGCCGGCGCCGTGCGCACCGTGCCGATCGTCGTCCCCGCCGGGGCGGACGGCGGACCGACGATCCGCGTGATCTCGCCGCTCGACGGCTCGATCGTCCGCTCGGATGCCGTGATCGTCTCGGGGCTGGTCGCACGCACAACCGCGGTCATGGTCAACGGCGACAGCCTCGAAGTCGACGATGATCGATTCAGCGGAGAGGTCGAGCTCACCCTCGGCGGGAATCTCCTCCGCGTCGTCGCGATGGGCGATCCCGGTCTCGAGGCGGCGGAGGAGATCCGAGTCACTCGCGTCGCTCGCGACGCCGCGGACGTCGTCGGTCCCGACGGGCGGTTTCTCCCGGTCGTGCCGGAACCCTTCGTCTCGTCACCCGACACGCGCGCCCCGACCGTTCTCGTGACCTCGCCAGAGCCGGGATCGACCGTCGCGAGCTCGATCGTCCACGTCGAGGGGACGGTCGACGAGAACGATGTCTTCGTAACCGTCGGCGGGGTCGCCGCGCTCGTCGCCGACCGCTCGTTTCGCGCGACCTTGTCGCTTCCCCCGGGAGAGTCGACTGTCCGCGTCATCGCGACGGACGCGCTCGAGAACGTGGGCGAGTCCGAGTTTCGAGTCCGCGTCGAGGCGGCCGCGCCGCGACTCGCGATCGTTGATCCGCCCGACGCGCCGACGCTCGTCTTCGGAAGGCGAACGGCGCGGCTTCGCGGCACCGTCTCGCCTCCGGGTGCGACCGTCGTCGCGAACGGTCGCCGGGCCGAAGTCAACGGCTCGACGTGGCAGGTCGACGTCGCGTTTCGCGATGGCGTGCAGCGTCTCGTGCTCGCGGCGCAGAGCTTCGGAGCGGCGGGCGCACCCGTTCGGTCGCAGCTCGTCCGCTCGGTCGTCGTCGACGAATCGCCGCCGCTCGTCGAACTCGCTTTTCCTCCGGACGGGGAGTTCATCGGAGGCGCGGCGTTCGAAACCGACGCCTCGACGCTCCTCTGGACCGGCCGCATCGAGGACGCGGGCGGCGCTCCGCGACCCTTCGTCGGCACGCTCGCCATCGACATCGACGGTGTTGCCGCGACGGTCTCGCGCAACGCGTTCTCCGCGTCAGTCCCGGTTCCGCCCGGCGCGAATGACCTCGAGCTCGTCGCGCGCGACGCCCGCGGGAATGAACTCCGGCGACGGCTGAGCGTCGTCCGGCGCAGCTTCCCGCGCAGCTTCGAGCTACTCTCGCCCGCGGTGAGTGACTCTCCCCGCGGATCGAACGAATTCCTCCGCGTTCGCGTCACCGAAAGCGGACGCGTCGTTCCGAACGTCGAGGTGGTCTGGTCGATCCGATGGGGCGAATCGGCGTTCGAATCGCCCGGAACGGGAGTCCGGGAGCGGACAACGCGAACGTTCACGGACGCCTCGGGCGTCGCTGCCGTCGCGTGGAGCGCCGGAGAAGCAGCTGGGCTCCAAACCGTCGTCGTCCGCTCCCGCGACTGCGCGACGCGGTCCTTCGTTCGAACCGTCGCTCACGGCGACGCGACGCTTCTCGTCACCCGCCGCGACGGACCGTTCGTCGTCTCTACGGACGAAGGATCGCGATCGATTCCGGTTCGCCTCTTCGACCTGGCGGGGAACGAGATCCCGGATGAAGACATCACCACCGAAGTCATCGCCGGAGGAGCGAGCCTCGGCGGCGCACAGATCGCGCGCGACCGTACGAACGCACACGGCATCGTCTCCGTCATCGTCACCGTGCCCCCGGACGATGACAGCGAGAGCCTGCTCCGACTCTCTCACCGTGGCGGCGCCGTGCTCGAGCTAACGGTCGAGGGACGCAAACCGGGAGCGGCCGCCGACACCGACGTCGTCGGCACGATCGCGTATGAAGACGGCGCGCCGATTGCCGGAGCGCGCATCACTCTCGCGGGCTGGGAGAGCACGCCGGGGCTCATCGCGGCCACCGACGCGTTCGGTCGGTTTCGCATCGGCGGTGCGCCAAGCGGGTGCGGAGTGATCCAGATCACTTCGGAGCTCGGCACCGCCTCGCGACCGATCGAGACCTTGACCGGTCGCCGCCTCGAGCTCGGGCGCATCTCGCTTCCCCAGCCAGAGCTCGTCGACGCGAGGCGCCGCTCCCTCTCGGCGACACAGGTCGAAACGAATCCGAATGGGGCTCGCGTCGTTCTACCCGCGCTTCCGGGAGCGCAGCTTCACCTCACTCCCCTCGATCTGATCACATCGCACGGGGAGTTCACTCTCGCGGCGCCGCACCTTCACGTCGCTCCCGCTTCGGCGCCGGACGGCACGCATCCCATCGGACTCGTCGGGGTCCTGCCCGAAGACGGACGATTCGCGCGCGCGCCGGCGATCGCCCTGCCAGCGATCGGGTCCGCGGGCGACCAACGCTTCACTCTTTACGAGTTTCGCGCTGCGGCCGGCGGCTTCGTCGATCTCGGTACGACGGTCGTCGAAGCGGGAACAAAGCGCATCGACGTTCCTCGCCATCTTGCGCCTCGGTCGGGCGGCTACTTTTTCGCGGCACCATCTCGGCGGCCCCCTTCCGGCGACACCGTGGTCGGGGGACAGATCGCTTTCGTCGGCCCGGAGGACGGTCAGGTTCCGCAGCGCGCGCGAAGCGAGGTGCTCGGGTTCCAAGTCTACGCGCACTCCGGCGAGCTCTACGTCGAGGAAGAGGACCTCGTCGTCCGTGGCCGTGGACTCTCGTTTCGCTTCGGGCGACGGTACGAGAGCCGCCACGAATTCGTGGGCTCGCTCGGGAACAACTGGGAGCACGACTACGAGGACCGCCGCATCTATCCGGGTCTCGGCGGGCGAAACATCGTCCGGGCGAACGGACGAGGGTCCTTCGACGAATACCTCTACGACGCGAACGCGGACGGGTACATCTCGCCGATTGGCGTCTTCTCTCACCTCTGGCGCGTGGCCGAGGGTTGGATCGAACGGGATCCGGAGGGGATCCGCTACGAGTACGAATCGTTCGACGGCACCGCTCGGGCCGGTCGACTCGCGGCGATCGAAGACGCAGCCGGAAACCGGATGGAGTTCACCCGAAAGGAGAACGGTCGCATCGACTTCGTACGCGACAGCCTCGGAAGGCGAATCGTCTACGAGCACGACGAGCGCGGGCGAGTGCGAAGGGTGACCGATTTCACCGGCCGCCGCGTGGAGTTCGAATACGATGCGCGCGGAGATCTCGTCGCCGTCACCGGTCCGGCCGTCGTTGGACTCCCGACGCCGAATCTCTTTCCGAACGGGAAACGGAGCGAGTACCGATACTCGAGCGGATTCGACGACGAACGCCTCAATCACAATCTCACTCAGATCATCGATCCGGCCGAAGTGATCGGTGCCGGACGCGCGCGCGTCACCATCGAGTACGGGGAGGGTCCGGACATCGAGACCTTCGACCGCGTGACGGCGCAGGAATGGAGCGTCCCCGACGGAAACGGAAGCGAGTCGAGTCGCGCCGAGTTCGACTACGCTTCCCTCGTCGCCCCAGGAAGACCGGATCCGGCGAACGTAGAGGATCTCGAGGAAGCGCTCCTCGGCCCCGCCGCGCGCACGGACTTCACGAATGCCCGTGGAGTTCGCTCCCGCGTGATCTCGAGCGGCGCGGGCCTACCGCTCGTCGTTCGCGTGTACACGTCACCGGCTCTCGACGATCTCCGCGCGCGCGACCCGACGCGACGATTCCCCACGCCCGGAGTGGCCCCCCGGCACTACGAGACGAGACGCGAGTGGACCCGCGAAGGGCTTCTTCGCGCGATCACTCATCCCGGCGGCGATCGAACGCGATTCGAGCACGACGAGCGCGCGCCGCTCCGTCATGCGCAAGCGGCGATCACGCGCGTCGTCGAGGTCCCGCTCGCCGAGGCACCCGGCGAGGCGACTCCGGCCGTGACGACCTATCGGCGCGACCCCTTCTTCGGTCGCGTCCTCGAGCTCGTCCCACCGCGAGGAAACCGGCCCGGCGCGAACGCCGAAGACTTCGTCGAGAGGTCGTTCGTCGACTACCAAGAGGGCACGGAGATCGACGAGCTCGCCTCTCGCGTCGGGCGCGACGTCGACACAGTACGCGCGGCACTCCTCCACGCGGGGATCGAGCTCGGACTCGGTGATCTAAACGGTGACGGGGAAACGAGCCGGGCCTTCGGTCGCATCGTGCGCGTCGTTCGCCCCCCACTCGAGACCCCCGCCGGTGGAAGTGAGGAGAGCATCGCCACGAAAGCGTACAACCGCTTCGGCCAACTCGTCGAAGAGCGCGACGGGTCCGGTCGACTCGTCCGCTTTCGGTATCACTCGGAGACCGATCCGGAGGGAGATGGCACCGCGACGAACGGCGAGGGACTGGACCCCGAAACGGGCGGATTCCTCGCCGCGGAGATCCGCGTCCTCGACGAGGCGGCCGGCGACGAGATCGCACGATCGTTCCGCTACGACGAGTGGGGACATCCTCGCGAACTTACCGACGGACGCGGAAACACGTTGATCCACACCTACAACGCGCTCGGCCAGCTCGTTCAGATCCAGTTCCCGTCGCCGCTTCGCTACCGCAGACAGGTCTTCTACGACGCCAGCGATCGCGCGACGCTCGTTCGCCTGGAGAACTTCTCGATGACGGACGGCGGGATTCCATTCGCCGTGGCGGAGAATCGCTGGTTCGAGACGAGAATCGACTACGACATTCTCCATCGCCCGATCCGAGTCGAACGCGAAATCGAAGAGGGAGAGCTCACCGGCGAGGCGCGCGCGGCGATCACGCGGATTCACTACACGCCGACGGGCGAGATCGCGAGAATCGAACGCGACGGCGACGAGGCGAGCGAGGCGTGGCGCTACGACGAACGCGGCCTTCCGCTCTGGCACGCGCGCGGCCCTGGAACCGCAGACGAAGCCGCGATCACGAATCTTCGCGACGCCGCCGGGCAGCCGGTCGTTCGCATCGATGCGGCAGATTCGGACGGCGATGGCGAGCCGGAACGGCAGAGATTCGTTCGCGACGGCTTCCATCGCTCGATCGCAGAGATCGACGCTCTCGGAGGCGCGAGGATCATCGCGCGCGACGTCGAAGGGCGCGCGCTCGACGAGGCCATCGTCGGGGATCCAGGGCGTGTGGGCGCGGCATCGGGCGGCGGGGACTCGCCGCTCGTTCTGCTCGCGCGCCGCTCATGGACCTACAACGCGCGCGGCGGCGTCGAAACATCGCGTCGCGAGCTCTTCGGAGGCATCACGCCGGAGGGAGACCCCCTTCCGCCCGAGACGCTGATCACCCGCTACTGGTACGACGGCGCAGACCGTCTCATCGCCCGGCGAGATCCGCTCGGTTTGCTCACCGAGCGAGAGTACGACGGCGCCGGACGCCTCGAAAGGATCCGCGAACCCTCCGGCACGACCGAATTCCTGCGCGACGGCAACGGAAACATCCTGCGCGAAACGCGCGAGACGTTGACCCTCGAACCGCTCGTCTCGCCGCCGCCGGAGGACGATCCCGAGTTCGATGCGAGCGGCCGCTACCGCGAACGCCGGAGCGTCGTTCGGGTTTTCGACCCGCTCGACCGTCCGAGCGTCACCATTACCGCATCGGGAGGCGTGTGGCGCGCCCGCTACGACGCCGCGAGCAACATCATCCTCGTCACAGATCCGGAGGGGCCGAACCTCAACCCGGACGCCGATCCCGAGATTGCGGGCGTCGTCGATCTCATCGACCCAGAGATTCGCGGCGCGCTGAACGCGCACGGAAATCACATCCGCTACCGGTACGACAATCTCGGCCGACTCGTCGAATCGGCGCACGAGCTGCGTGCGGGTGGCACCGGCGGCGGGAGCATCGATCGAGACAATCCGTTCAACAACGATGGACTGATCGTCGAGAAGTACGGATACGACGCGAGCGGTCGTCTCTCGAGCCGAACGGACGATCGCGGAAACGTGACTGCGGTCGAGTACGACGCGGCGGGGCATCCTCGAGCGAAAACCTATCCCGGTGGGACGACCGAGACGTATCGCTACGACCGCGACGGCAATTTGCTCGAGCTGCGCGACGCGGGTGGCTCCGTGTTCCGCCAGGAGTTCGACGCGCTCCATCGCGTCGTCACACGACGCATCGAACGCGGCGAAGGAATCGCGGGAACGACGCTGCAGCGGTTCACGTACGACGGACTCTCTCGCGTCCGAAGCAGCCTCGACAACAACGATCCGGACGAAGATGGTGACGATGCTCTCCGCGTCGTGAGCTTCGATTCGCTCGGCCGTCGCGTAGAGGAGATCCAGGCGGGGTTCCCCGTTCGTTCGGGCTACGATCGGAACGGGCGGCTCACTTGGCGCCGGCATCCGGACGGACGGACGATTTTCTCTCCGCGCGATGTCCTCGGAGCGCAGCGATCGTTAGCCGACGGAGCGGGTCCGTTCGCCGAGTACCGCTATTTCGGTTCGGGAGACCTCCTCGAGAAGGTGCTCCCGAACGACGCTCGCCTCTCGTTTCTTCGCGCGCGTGGAGACGAGACTCCGCGGCGGGGCGGCTATCACCGGACGGGCGAGCCGCTCGAGCTCCTCTACACGAATTCGGCGGGCGCCATCGTAGTCGGCTTCGAGTACGGCAGGAATCGTCTCGGCGATCCGGTCTACCGTCTTCCGCGGCACCAGGGTGACGGCCGCGGCGATGCTTGGCGCTTCGACTCGGTGTATCGTCTCCGCCGATTCATTCCGAACGTGTTCAATCCGGCGTCGCCGCCGCCCGACCCGACCGAGAAGCTCGACGTCTTTCCCGACGGAAATCACAACTGGCATCTCGTCGAGGTCGACTTCCAGCGCACGATGCTCGAGGTGAACGAGCGGAATGAGTACACCTCGTCCGGCGACGAGGCGTACTCGTACGACGGCGCCGGCAATCTCACCGCCACGGATCGGCTTCGGTTTCAATACGATGCACTCGCGCGGCTGGTCGAAGTGCAGCGCGATGGCGAGCTCGTCGCGCGTTACACCTACGATGCCACGGGGAGTTCGAGCTCTCGCGCGTTTCGCGGACGGGGCCAGAGGACGTGGAAACGCGTCGCGATTCCGGCGCGAGGGCAACCGGCGGGGGAGGTCGCGTTTCTCTACGCCGGATCGGAGCTCATCGAAGAACGCGTTCTCGGCGGCGCACTCCGGCAGTTCGTTTGGGAAGAGATCTCGGGTACTCGCTCGATCGCCGCACGCATAGAGCGGGTCGGAAGCGAGTTCCCGGCCGTCGATTTCTTCATCGGGAACGCGGAGCGCAGCACCGCGGCCATCCTCGACACCGCCGGCGCGATCGTGGAGACGACTCGCTTCGACGCGCACGGCATTCCACGAATCATCAACCCCTCGGGGCTCGACCTCGCGTACTCGCGCCGGGGCAACTCGGGCTTCTTGCCGGGGGCGTACTATGACTACGAGATCGGGATGCACCTCGTCGGCGCGAGGCACTTCGATCCGTCGCTGGGGCGGTACCTGTCGCGCGGTGGGTCGACGGAACCGCTCACGCGTGCGCCACTCGGCCTAAACCCGTATCTCGTTCCCTCTCTCGGTGGAATTGCCGGCGCCGTGACGGGCGAAGGCACTGCGCTTCGTCGCGATCCGGCGATCGAGCCGCTCCGGGTCCACGCCGCGCACCGCTACGTGGAGTTCTCGGTCGCGGAGCGCGACGCGAGCGGCGCGCGGGCCGCGGCTCTCTCTCTCTATCCGCTCGGCGGCCCGCGAGACGCTCCGCGTCGACGAGACAGGATCGATCGAGCGGAGTGATCCCGGTCGGACGCTGAGCGAAGCCCCGCCGACTCCGGCTCCGGGGTCCGTCCCCACAGGGAAATACCGGCTTTGTTCGGGTCCTCGGCATCGCACACCGTCGCTCGCTCTCGCCGGATCGCTGTTCCCGGGGAGACTCCGGCCCGTCCCGCCTGGAGAGAAGACCGGGTGGATCGTATCCTGGAGCGCGCCGGGCGCCGTCGCGCGCGGACCACTGGGTAGGTGATTTGAGTCGCACGGAGGAAGGGTCCATGGAGCGCACATCGCTCTCGTTCGCGTTGCTGGCCATCGCCGGCATCGTCTCGTTCGGCGGAGTCGGCGTCGAGCCGCTCGCCGCGGATGACACCGTTCAAGATTTCAACGCCACCTTTTTCGCCCCACCCGAGGCGCAGCGGTTTCGACTCGACCAGTTCGGGAGCGATCCGGCGCCGTCGGTCGATCCCGACGGCTGGGATGATAACTTCCTCCGCATCACCGAGGCGGTGAACAGTCAGCTCAACGTCGTCGCGTTCAATCAAGTTCATTCCGGAGAGTACGACCAGCTTCTCATCGAGCTCGAGTTCCGCATCGACAACGGTCCGGGGGGTGCCGACGGCATCGCGGTCGCCTACCTCAATTCCGAGTTCTACGGTTCGACCACCGGCGATCCGACGCCGAGCATCTCCGAAGAACCGAATCTCTCCGGGTCGTTCGGAGTCGGCTTCGACACGTTCAACAACGCGGGTTTGGACGAGCCGGACATCAACGCGAGTGAACCCAACTCGGTCTCCGTTCATTTCGATGGTGCGATCGTGGTGAGCGAGCCGATCGACGCTCTCGAGCTCTCCTTGTTCGAGACTGCCGACCCGGCATCGGTTATGTCGGCGGCGATTCTCGTTTCACCGAGCGGAGGAGACTCCGACGTGACGATCGTCGTCACCAACACCGACACCGGCGATACGCTCTCACTCGAAGTCTTTGTTCCCGGTCTTACGCCGTACGACGGCCGACTCGCGATCGGAGCACGGACCGGCGGAGCCAACGCGAATCAAGACGTCGACAACATCGTCGTCACCGTCAGCGACGGCGACATCCAAACTGTCGTCCTCGAAGAAGACTTCGAGGACGAGGTAGATCCAGTCGAGCCACAGCTCCCCGAACCGACCGGCGGGACGGGATACCAGCTTCTCCACCTCGGGAGCAATCCCGCGCCGCAAATCTCGAGCGATCTCCCGGCCCCTGAAGAGGAAGAGGTCCGCGACGGATTCCTTCGCCTCACGCACGAAGTGGGATCGCAAGCCGGGCTCATCGTCTTCGATGTCACCTCGGATGAGACCGACGAGATCACCGCGAATTTTCTCCTTCGCGGCTCGACGATCGAAGGGAGCAATCGCGCGGACGGAGCGTCATTCCTCCTTCTCGACACCGAGGTGTACGGCGAAGACGAGGTTTTTTGGGACGGTTTCCGCATCTTTGAGGAGCCGAACCTCGTCGGCGCCTTTGGCGTGGGTTTCGATACGTTCAACAACAACGGCGGCGGCGACGGTGTCGAAACCCCGGAACCGAACATCGGAAACCACGTCTCGCTCCATTGGAACGGCGAGCTCGTCGCCGTCGAGCGCTTCGACCGCGAGGACATCGACCTCGTAGCGAACGAGTTTCACGAGGTGAGGGTCGCGCTTCTCGACGAGGGAGGGAGCTTTACCGTCTCCGTGTCGATCGTCGACGGCGCCGACGGATCGGAGCACACGCCGTTCGAGGATGTGCTCATCGAAGGGATGGCATTCAACGGCTCGCCTCGCGTCGCCTTCGGCGCGCGAACGGGTGGCGCGTTCGATCGCTACGATATCGACGAGGTGAATGTCGTCTTCCCGGGCGGCGGCGGCGGCGGGACTCAGTTCCGGCGCGGAGAGTGCAACGGCGATCGAGCGGTCAACATCGCGGACGCGATCTTTCTCCTCAACTCGCTCTTCGGCGACGGAGCAGCTCCGCAGTGCACGGCCGCCGCGAACGTCAATCTCGACGGAGCGGTGAACATCGCCGACGCGATCTATCTCCTCAATCACCTCTTCGGCGATGGCAACGAGCCGCCAGCGCCGTTCCCGAACTGCGGACCAGGAGGAGCGATCGACGAGACGCTCGGGTGTGAGACGACGTCGCCGGATTGCGCTTAGGATCGCGAGTTCTCACCAGGTTCGCGTGCATCGCCCCGCTCACCGAATCTGGTGAGGACTCCCAACTGGAGGTCGTGCGAAGGATCTCCAAGGGCAGCGGAGTCGCTTCATGGCTGTTCGATTCGTCGCTATTCTCGTCGGCTTTGGTTTCCTATCGCCGATCGTTCCGCTCGCAGCGCAACCGGTGGAACTCACCGTCGAGCTCGGTGAAGACGGCGCCGATCTCGCATACGATGCCGCGCGCGACCGCATCTACGTCAGCCTTCCCGGTGCGAACGAGATCGCGGTTGTTTCTCTCGCGACCCTAGATGTCGTCGACCGCATCGCCGTCGGATCGGATCCGCGCGGCATCGGCCTCAGTCCGGACGGAGCTCGGCTCTTCGTCGCCCTCAGCGGAGGCCGGAGCGTCGCGGTCGTCGACCTTGAAACGAAGATCGCCGAAGAGGTCGAGATCGATCCCGAGCTTCTCGGTGGGACTGCGTTCGACGTGGCCGCGCCGTCGGGCGGTCAGGTGTTCGTCTCCGCGTCCGGCGGATTCTCGTGGATCGTCCTCGTCGAGATCGACGAAGAAGGATTCCCGGCGCGACGCGTTGCGAGCGATTTCATCATCCGCTGCAATCCGACGTTCGCCGAGGATCCGAGCGGCGCAGCTCTCTTCGTCGGCGAGTGTTTCAGCCCGAATTCCCTCTACAAGCTCGACCTGCCGGATGCGGACGCGCCCGTCGTCGCCGAGGACGACCACGGGTCGGTGAGCGGAACACAGCGGGCTGCCGTCAGTCCCGACGGCGCGCTCGTCGTCATCGGTTCGGGTCAAATCCTCAGCGCGGAGACCTTGCTCGAGGTGGGCCGCATCGCGCCGGGACTCCCGGCCTTCGGTGACGCGTCGGATACGGTCCACATGGCGCTCCCGGGAGGAGTCGTCGAAACTTACTCGATCGAAACGGAAGAAAAGACCGGAGAGGTCATGCTCCCCTGCGAGCTGCCATCGGTCGATCGGTTCGTCGTGCTCCCGAGTGACTCGGGAATGGTGGTATTGTCGCGCGACGTCCTCTGCGGACTCGTCACCCCCCCGGAATGCACCGAGCCGCCTCCAGCTCCGACCGCTCCCGAGCCGAGCGTCGATGCGGAACTCGATCTCTTCGGACGGGTTGAGCTCTCCTGGCGGAATGTCGGTGGAACCTGCCCCAATTCCTTCGACGTTCGATTCGGAACGGAAAACCCTTCGACCGAGCTCGCTTGCACGGACCTTCGAGGTACGTTCTGCTCGGTGACCGAGCTCGAGCGCGACACGACGTACTACTGGCAGGTCGTCGTGCGGAACGATCTCGGCGCGACCGAGGGTCCCGTTTGGTCGTTCACGACGAGTGACTTCGACGCGAGCGCTCTCAGTGATGTCGAGGTTCACTTGGGCGCCCGACCCACGGACACCGCGTTCGACGCGGAGCGTCGCCGGATCTATCTCAGCCTGCCGAACCTCAACGAAGTCGCGGTGGTTTCGATCGATTCGTGGGAGGTCATCGATCGTTTCACCTTCGGCGCCTCGCCCCAGGGAATCGACCTCAGCGCCGACGGGTCGACGCTCTACGTCGCGACGAGCGAGAACGTGTCGGTCGTACTCTTCGATCTCGAAACCGGCGGCCGCGCCGCGGTCGGACTCGCGCCGGAGATCGGAAATGGTGGTGCGTACGATGTCGTCGAGGGCGCTCCGCGCGAGCTCTACGTCTCCGCCAATCCGGGTAGCTCGGGATTCGCGTGGATCGTCAAGGTCGACCTCGACGGCGGAAACTCCGTAACCCGCGTCGCCAACGAAACCATCATTCGCTGCAATCCGCGTCTCGCCGTGAGTCCCGATCGCACGAATCTCTACGTCGGAGAGTGTTTCAGCCCGAACTCGCTCTACCGTCTCGACCTCACGCAGCCGGACGCACCGATCGTCGCCGAAGACTCTCACGGCGAGGTGGGCGGAACTTCGCACCTCGAGATCAGTCCCGACGGCGAGAGGATCTTCCTCTCGGGCGGTCAGGTGGTTCGTGCCGGTTCGGTCAATCCAGTAGGACGCGTCGAGGGCATCTACCCGCGCTTCGGCGATCGAGGAGACGTCGTTTTCGGCCTATCTGATCCGAGCTCGATCGCCGTCTTCGAAACGCGGGGCTTCGAAGAGGTGCACCGGTTCGACATTCCGTGTCGCGTGCGCGACGTGCGGTCGTTCGTCGTTCTCCCCGACAGCGAAGGCTGGCTTGCGGTCTTCGACGATCGACTCTGCGGCGTTGCGCCGACGATCGAGTGCACCTCGCCGCCACCGGCGTCAGCCTCCCCTCAGCCGCCGGACGGAACGGAGGACGCGCTCTTCGGGTCGACGCTTCTCGCGTGGTCGAACGAAGGGTCGAGTTGCCCGAACGAATACGACGTTCTCTTCGGAACGGCAAATCCGCCCGAAGATCTCTTCTGCACCGGACTCAGCGAGTCGCGCTGCGTGGTGGACGACCTCACGGTCGGCGAGACGTACTACTGGCAGGTCATAGCGCGGAACGCCTCCGGCGAAACGGCCGGATCGATTTGGTCGTTCACAGCGAGTCCGGGGCCACCCGACGCGAACTTCGGCGTCGAGCTCGACCTTCTGGGTCTCGCGGGCGACAGCGTTCTCGACTCGGTGCGCGAGCTCGTCTACGTGAGCCTCCCCGAACGAAGTGAGATCGCGATCGTCTCGCTCCGAGCCGCTGCGATCGTCGATCGCGTTCCTCTCGGCGGGGGTCCGCGTGGTCTCGATCTCTCAGCGGATGGGAGCCGGTTGTTCGTCGCGCTCAGCCACACCGCCGCCATCGCAATCGTCGACACCGAAACGCGCGAAGCGGAAGAAATCGACATCTCCGCGGCGATCGGCGGCACCGCGTTCGATGTCGCCGTCGGGATGGACGGCCGAGTGTTCGTCTCCGGCGAAGGCCTCGGTGTCGTCGATCCGGGCGCGGGGAACGCAGTCGCGCCGCTCGGCGACCACTCCGAGATCGCCTGCGAGCCGCAACTCGTCGCGAGTGCACACGGCCCGTTCCTCTACGTGAGCGGATGCTCGGGGGGCGATGCGCTCCTCAAAATCGATGTCTCCCAGGCGAACGCACCGATCGTTGCAAGTGCACCGCCCGCCGATTTCCGCGCGGGTTCGCAGATTTTTCTCGACCCGAGAGAGACCGTTCTCTCGCTTCCGAGCGGTGCGATCTTCGACGCCGATACGCTCGAGCCGGCGGCGCGGATCGGCGCTGGGATTCCCGCGTACGACGAAGACGTCATCTACGTCGCGGCGGCACCGAATCGACTCGAGATCTATGATCGGGCGACATTCCTCCGCGTCGACACGATGACACTCCCCTGCGTGTTCCAGTCGGCGGGCCAAACCGTCCTCGTCCCGGACGGCCGCGGGTGGATCGTCGTCGGCGAAGACATCGCGTGCGGATACTTCACTGCGCTCGAGTGCGATGGCCCTCCTCCGGAGACGCTCATGGAGCCCTCGCCGGAATCCGAAGCGGAAATCGAAGGTGCCGGAGTCGTCGCGTTGTCGTGGACGCACGCGCTCACCGATTGTCCGAGTGAATACGGAGTCCTCGTCGGAACGGAGAGCCCGCCCACTGAGCTCCGCTGCGAGAACCTGCGGGAGACCCGCTGCTTCATCGACGACCTCGAACCCGGCGTCACGTACTACTGGCAGGTCGTCGCGACGAACCCAGAGGGCGAAACCCGTGGGCCCGTGTGGTCGTTCAGCACCATCGCGGTCGACCCGCGCACGATTCTCGACCTCGTCCTCGTTCTCGACAGCGTCGCTGCCGACCTCGAGCTCGATCCGGGACGGAGGCAGGCCTATGTAAGCGTGCCGGCGGCGCGAGAGATTCTCGTCGTCTCGACCGTCAGCTTCGCCGTCGTCGATCGCATCGAGTTACCCTTTCAACCGGCCGGCCTCGACCTCGCGACCAGCGGCGACGCGCTGTTTGCGGCCGTCGCCGACGCCGGTGCCGTCGCGAGGATCGATCTCGAAACCGGCGAATCGACCGAGTGGGACGTGGCGACGGAACTCGACGCGGACGCCGCGTTCGACGTCATCGAAAGCGCCCCGGGTGAGCTCGTCGTCTCACCAGCCCCCGTCGGCCGCTCGGCTCGATTCGCGTGGGTCGACACGGCTTCCGGATCGACACGCACCGCCGCTTCCGCCCGCCTCGTTCGCTGCGGCGCCACGTTCACGATGGATCCGTCGGGAGAGTTCGCCTGGGCCGGCGAGTGCACGCAGCTCCACAAGCTCGATCTGACACAAGAGGGAGCTCCCGTCGCGGCGGACTCTCCGAGCCAAGCGATCGCGCCGGCCGACCGCATCGCAGTCAGTCCCGACGGAGACCGCCTCTATCTCACGACGGGACAGGTGCTGCGGTCCGCCTCGTACCGACAAGCCGGACTGGTAGCTCCGGGAGTCGTTGCCGTCGCGCCGGAGGGAGACGCGGTCTACGTGGCTGAGACGCCGGCGACGATCGGCATCTACGACGCGAAGTTGCTCGTCCGCGTGGGAGAGATCTCACTCCCGTGTGAGTTTCGGCGGATCGAGCGAGTCGCGGCGCTTCCTGGAGAACGCGGGTGGATCGTTCTCGGCGATGATCTTCTCTGCGGAGTCGTCAGGCAGAATTCTTGTGCGGACGCACCGCCGGCGAGCGCCCCGGTCGTCCCCGCGGACGGCGGCGCGCTCGCGCTGCCATCGGCGAACGGACTCGAGTGGCGCAATCCGGGTGCTGGTTGTCCGACGGATTTCGACGTGTACCTCGACACTGTCGATCCGCCCGAGACGCTCCTCTGCGAGAACATCGCCGAACCGACATGCGACCCAGGCGAACTCGCGATCGATACGACGTATTACTGGCGCGTCGTCGCGCGAAACGACTCCGGCGAGACGGCGAGCCCAGTCTGGTCGTTTACGACGCGTGAGGGCGTCGAGCCCGTTTTCTCCACCGTCGATATCGAGCTCGACGCCGTCGCGAGCGACCTCGCGTACTGTCCGATGCGTCATGCCGCGTTCGTCTCTACGCCATCGACGAACGAAGTCGTGATGATCTCGCTTGCCAGTCAGCAGATCGTCGATCGCTTCCACGTCGGTTCGGCACCCGCGAACATCGATTTGAGCAGCGACGGGACGCGACTCTTCGCGGCCCTCTCCCGTGCGGGGGCCATTGCGATCCTCGACATCGATTCGGGCAACGTCTCGGAAATCGAAGTCGCCGACGTCCTCGGCGACTCACGCGTTTTCGACGTCGCAGAAGCCGTTCCCGATCGCGTGTTCGTCTCGGCCGCGCCCGGCAGCAACGGGACGTCGACAATCGGCATCGTACGGCTCGACCGCGCCAACGAAGTCGTACAAGCAGCGGGCGGGAGGATCATTCGCTGCTCCCCCACCTTCGCGAAGGATCCTCATCGGCGCTCTCTCTACGTCGGCGAGTGTTTCAGTCCGAACTCGCTCTACAAGCTCGACGTCACCCAGGACACCGCGCCGATCGTGCTCGAAGATCGCCACGGAAGCGTGTCCGGCACTTCGCATCTCGCCGTGAGTCCCGACGGCTCGCGCGTCTATCTCGCCGGAGGGCAGGTCGTTCGCAGTGGCTCGTTCAATACGGACGGCCGCGTCGGCGCGGGGATCCACGCGTTCGGCGAGAGCGGTCGAACCGTTTACATCGCTCGCGCGCCCGGTGTCGTCGACCTCTACGATACGGCGACGTACGAAAAAACGGGCGAGTTCGATCTGCCGTGCACGGTCGAACGCGTCCAGCGCTTTATCGTGCTTCCGAGCGGGAGCGGCTGGCTCGCACTCGCAGACGACCTGGTCTGCGGTCTTCTCCTCGAAACCGAGTGTACCGAGAGCCCGAGCCCTCCGGCCAAACCGGTCCCCGCGAGCGGCGAGACAGTGGCGGATTCGAGCGGCGTCGTCGCTCGGTGGGAATCAGGTGATCCGACCTGCGTCACAACGTTCGACGTCCTTCTCGGGACGGAGGATCCTCCGACGGAAGTCGTGTGCGAGAACATACGCGAATCTCGCTGCCGGTTCGATTCGATCGTTCCGGATACGCGGTATTTCTGGCGCGCCATCGCGCGAAACAGTCAAGGCGAGACGGCGGGGCCAGTCTGGTCGTTCCGCACTCCGGCGGAAGTCATCGACGAATCGATCAATCTCCACTACGACGTCGGCTCCGGCGCGGGCGACCTCGAGTACGACGAGCCGCGGAACGTCGTCTACCTCAGTGTTCCGCAGGACGGAGAAGTCCTCGTTCTCGAAGTCGGGACGCTCCGAATTACCGAACGCTTCGACGTTGGACGCGCCCCCCGTGCGCTCGCGCTTTCGATCGATGGCTCGACGCTCTTCGTCGGTCTCTCGAGTCCACCGACGGTCGTCGCCATCGACCTCGAAACTCGGGAAGCGAGCCCGATCGACGTCAGCGACGTGGTGGAGGATCGTGTCACCGACGTCCTCGAAGCGAGACCCGGGGAGTTGTTCGTCGCAGGGACCGGAATCGCCCGTGTACGCCTCGACGAAGGAAACACCGTCGAGGCGACCGCGGCCGGGCGGTTCATCCGATGCAGCCCCGTGCTCAAAGTGAGCCCGGACCGCGACTTCCTCTACATCGGCGAGTGCTTCAGTCCGAACTCCCTCTACAAGGTCGATCTCAACGCCGAGGGGGCGCCGATCGTGCTCGAGGATCGTCACGGCTCGGTGAGTGGCACGGATCAACTCGCCGTGAGCCCGGACGGTCGACGCATCTACCTGACGAGCGGTCAGGTGCTCCGCACGTCATCGTTCAACGAAGCCGGTCGCATCGGATCGGGGATTCACGAGTTCGGCTCAACGGACGAGATCGTCTACGCGGCCAGGCCGCCCGGAACGATCGACTTCTATGACACGAGCACCTTCCTCCGAGTCGGCGGAATCGACCTCGAGTGCGAGCTGAGCGTCGTTCGGCGTCTCGTCATTCTTCCCGATAGTCGCGGTTGGATTCTCCTCGGCGACGAGCGGGTGTGCGCACGCCTTTCGCGGCCGGAGTGCGCCGGCCTGCCGATCGATCCGAGCGATCCGAGCCCGAGCGCCGGAGCGGACGGCATTCGCGCGACGCGCGCGATGCTCTCGTGGAACAGTCCGAGCTCCGGTTGTCCGCAGACGTTCGAAGTGCGGTTCGGGACGTCGAACCCGCCGGCGGAAGTTCTGTGCCGCGAACTGACCGACGCGAGATGTGCTGTCGATGACCTCGCGCCCGACACCGAGTACTTCTGGCAGGTCGTCGGGCGAAATGCCGAAGGAGAGACGGTCGGTCCCGTCTGGTCGTTCCGGACGGATCTCTGCGGAACTCCGCCACTCGAAGAGGTGAACGTGGCGCTCGGCGCCGACGGGCACGACCTCGAGTACGATCGAACGGGCGGGACCATCTACGTGAGTCTTCCGTCACGAGACGAAGTCGCGATCGTTTCTGCGCGCACGCTGGAAGTCGTCGACCGGATCGAGGTCGGCCCGGAGCCGCGCGGGATCGATCTCGCGAGCGACGGAGAGACACTCTACGTCGCGAACAACGGTGAGCGGACGATTTCGATTGTCGATCTCGCGACGGGCGACGCGGAAAAGATCGATCTCGACGAGTCACTCGGCGACGGTGGCGCGTTCGACATCGCAGAGGGCGCGCCGGGTGTCCTCTTCGTCTCGGCGAATCCAGGTTCAACCGGTCTCGCGTACATCGTCAAGGTCGATCTAAATAGCGACGGTGATCCGGTGCGAGTCGCCGGGAATCGCATCGTCCGCTGTGATCCCGTGCTCGAAGTCGATCCCGCGCGGCGGTTTCTCTACATCGGAGAGTGCTTCAGCCCGAACTCACTCCTCAAGCTGGATCTCGAGGATCCCGAGGTTCGCGTGATCGCCGAGGACGATCACGGGGAGGTGAGTGGCACCGGACGGATCGCCATCAGCCCGGATGGATCACAAATCATCATCGGCTCAGGACAGGTGCTCGCGACGCGATCCATGCGCGAAATCGGCCGCGTGGCTCGCGGGGTCCACACGTTCGGCGACTTCGCCGGCGAAATCGTCGCCGGGTCGGCGGAATCGGGTCGCATCGAATTCTACGATCGCGAGAGCTTCGAAAGGCTCGATCGAGTCCCCTTCCCCTGTGCTCTCGACCGCGCGCGGCGTCTCATCGCACTTCCGGGCGACGACGGGTGGCTCGCGCTCGAAGGAGATCGCCTCTGCGGACTCGCCGCGGCAGCACCGGTCGATTGCAACGAAAACGGGATCCGGGACGACTGCGACATCGAACGAGGCGCGAGCACCGACCTCGACGAGAGCGGAATTCCCGATGAGTGCGAAGCGCCGCGCTTCATCCGTGGCGAGGCCGACGGCATGGACGGAGTATCGCTCGGCGATGCGATCGCGATCCTCGACTACCTCTTCTCGCACATGCGGCCGTTCGCGTGCGTCGCGGCCGCAGACGTGAACGATAGCGGGCGCGTCGACCTCATCGATCCGGTGACGATTCTGCACTATCTCTTTATGAGCGGACGCGAGCCGTGGGCGCCCTACCCCGATTGCGGCGAGGATCCGACGCCCGACACGCTCGCGTGTGAGACGGGTTGTGAGTGAGAGGCATCTCGCGCCAATTCTGCTCCGAGCCGGGCGACCCGAAGGACATCGAAGACCCTGAGCGCGCAGTCGACAATCGCCCCTCCAGCTCGCCGCCCGCGAAACCGGCGCTCGGAACTATTCCCGGCGTGTGCGGTCGAGAAGCGCGCGGGCCTCCTCGGCCAGAGTTCGAATCACGGGGCGTTCCTCGCTCGCGACGACCCCGGTCTCCGCGATCTTGAGAAGCGCTGGAACGCGGCTCGCCGCCCGCGAGGGCTCATCTGTCGTCGCGCTCGCCACCGCGAGGACCGCAGCCTCCATGGCCGAGAGCTTTTTGGTCGCCTCCGAGTTCTCGAGATCAGAGAGCGCGTCGCGATGTGCCTCGAGGAGCGGTTCCCGTTTTCTCGCGCGCAAGAGCGCTAGCGCGCGAGCACGGCGCAGTCCTCGGTGTCTCTCGGGCTCGTCGAGGGCTTCTGCCGCTTTCGAGAGTAACTCGAGGGCTTCGTTGGCAACCGCTGGAGTCGCGTCATCGGGATCCATCGGAGAGACTAGGATCCACGCGAGGGCGATGCGGCACCCCGCGTCGTAGAGACCGCGCTCGACTCTCTGAAGCGCCAGACGAGCCGCATCGACGGCTTCGCGTTGGCGGCCGTGGTCACGAAGGACGATGGACAGCGAAAGAAGCGGCGCGATCCATTCGGGGCGCAAGGATCGCGCCTTCTCGATTGACCCGAGCGCCGCGCCCTCGTCACCGAGCCCGTAGTGGGCTTGCGCCGACCAATAGTGAAAGTCGGCGACGTCCGCGAACTCCGGCGCCAACGGCCGCAGAGCGTCGAGAGCTTCGCCGAACTTTCTCGTGAGCGTGAGCTCGCGTGCCCGCTTTATGCGCGGATCAAGTACACCTAGCCGTACGACCAGTCGAAACGACTCTTCGGGCTCGCGCTCGGCTGGAGTCGAAGTCGGCGGACCCGACCAATCGAGATGTAGATCGCTCAGCTCGGCTCGCAGCCGCGAAATGTCCCAGACCCGCGTCATGCTGGGCGACTTGGAGGGAACGGCGAGCAGTCCTTGCGACAGCGACAACGCGTCGTCGAAGAACGTCTCGTGACGCGATGGTGGCGAGACCCGCATTCGCAGCTCGAGCGACGGAAACTCGAGCAGACGAATGTCGAGATTCGAGAAACTGTAGGCGACCGAGCGCCCGTCGGCGCTGAACACGACTCGACCCGGCGTGTGCACGCCCCGGTCGCGCGGCGCCGCCCCGACGCGGCGCCACGAGCCGACCTCGTATACGGCCAGCTCAGCGCTTACGACGGCGAGATGCTGACCGTCCGGAGAGAACCGAACCTGAGAACGCGGAAGATGGACCGGAACTTCGATGACCGGCTCTCCCGTCGTCGCATTCCAGATGCGCATGTTGGAGTTCGCGTATTCCCCACCAGCAATCCACCGGTGATCAGGGCTCAAGACCGGGTTCTCGACCCATTCGCTCGAAGCGACCGGCACGGCTCGCGTCGACTCGGGTCGGTCGATGGGAACGATGTGAAATCGCTCGTCCCCATGAATCACCACCGTGCGCGAGCTCAGGTCGACGAGGGATTCGACATTCGCGCGAAGAAGGATCTTCGGCGGACCGATCCTAAGTGTACGTTGCGTCTTGGCTGCGCCTTCGGAAGCGTCGATCGACTCGCGCCAGGGCCACTGGATGATCCCGAGCTCGCCGCACGTAATCAGAGAGCTCGTTTTCGCGTCGAAGGCCAAACTCAAGACATGACCCGCGACGACATCACCCACGTGTCGGCTACGAGTTCGATCCCAGAGCTCGAGCGCGGTGCCGCCTTGAATGACGAGCCAACGTCCCTCCGGGTCAGCCGTTGCGCCGCGCGAGAGCACCGCGTCGTTGCGACTACGATATCCTCGAAATGCGCCGGATCCGCGAAACGTGTAGAAATCGATGCCTCCCCGGCGACGCACTGCCAATGTAGGCCCATCTGAAATCACACTCTCGAGCTCTCCGGGAATGCGGGCGATGGTCTCGGTCGAACTGAAGTCCCAGACTCGGACAAAACCATCCCAAGAATCGGCGGCGGCAATCCCCCCGCCGGCCGAGACTCGCATCACGGGACTTCCCGGGTCGGCTAGCCGAACTGGATCCTCGTCGTTGTCCAAGCTGACTCGGTGGAGCTCGGTGTCGACAAAAGCCAGCAGGTCGTCCCCCGAGGAGTTCCAAACCAGCTGCGACTTTCGATGGGACAAGGGACGACTGTGGACTCGCTCGAGCACGACTTGCGCATCAGCGCTTGAGTAACGAAACACGTCGACGGCTCGCTCCTCACGCCGAGAGAAAGCGAGAAACTCTCCGCCGGGACTCGCGGCGACGGAGTGGTAGGCACTATCTGCGGGCAGCAGATCGACTCGAAGCTCGGATTGATCCAGATCGAATATTGCGAGCGAGTCGTCCGGCAGCGAGCCGATCAAGAAGCGGGAATCGCGAGAGAAGAGTCGCGATCGCTTCAGGTCATGAATCCGTCGTAGCGTCGAATCGGATCGCCAACGCACCACGGCGGCGATGCGCCGATTGAGGCCGTCGATCGCCAGCCACTCACCGTCCGGACTGAACTCACAGCGGTAGCTGTCTCTTTCGGTCAACGCGAAGCTCGCTAGGACCGCGCCTTCCGACCCGGAGACGACGATCTCTCGAGACGGGCCGACCTCGTCGCCATCGCGCAGCGAGTTCGAATCAGATCGGCGGTGGCGGATGTATGCCATCACTCGCGACTTTGGATGCGTCGCGAGGGGCCGGGCATCGTCGTCCGGGATCGACCAGCTTTTCTCGAGCTCGAAGGCCGGCCGAGAGAGAACGGCGACCGCGAGATCGCGCAACTCCTGAGACTGCGAGATCGTGGTCGCGCGCTCGATGGCTTCCAAGCTCCGCCGTCGCTGACCGGGGCCCGCAGGCACGGAACTCTCGCGAGCCGCCGTGACGAGAGTCTCAAACGCTGTCTGGCGGGAGACGACCGCGGAACGAATGGCAAGCGCGGTGACCGCGACCAGCAAGACCACGGTCGCGACGGCGAGCAACGCCGCAATCGGATTCCGCTTCGCGGCCAACCAAGCCCGTCGGGTCCGCGTGGTCGGCCGCGCGAGGATGGGGCGCGAGTCGACGAAGCGTTCCAGGTCGTCGGCGAGGAGCTCGGCACGTTCGTACCGTCGGCGCTCGTCTCGATCCATCGCCTTGGCGACGATCGTCTCGAGATCGAGTGGAATCGAAGGGTCGAGGCGCCGGAGCGGCACGGCACTCGAGTGCAAGACCGCGTTCACCAAGGAGGCACGATCGGGTGCGGCAAACGGAGGCCGAAGCGCGAGCAGTTCGTAGAGAGTGACGCCGAGCGAATAGATATCGCTGCGCGCGCTCGCGCGCGCCGAAAACCGCTCCGGTCCCATGTAGCGCAACGTTCCGACGGCGTCGCCCGGTGCCGTGAGGCCCTCCGCGCTCGCGTCGCGGGCTAAGCCGAAGTCCGTTACCCAGACCTTGTGATCCTGATCGAACAAAAGGTTCGAGGGCTTGACATCGCGATGCAGAATACCGCGCTCGTGCGCGTACTCGAGAGCGCGGGCGGCCTGCGCGCCGATGCGCGCGATGCTGCGAAAGTACGCGCCACGTTGCTCGCGCGTCGAGCTGTCGCCGAAACCGGATTCGCGGCCGATCTTGGACGCGACATCGACGGGACTTCCATGTCCGCGCTCGGCTTCGTCGCGCAAATGGCGCATTTCCTCGATGACTCGATCGAGTCCCTGCCCATCGACGAGTTGCATCGTGTAGAAGTGGAAGCCGTCCGCTTCGCCGACGTCGTGGACGGCGACGATGTTCGCGTGATGCAGCTTGGCCGCCGCTCGGGCTTCCGTGTTGAATCGCGCCAGCGCGTTGGCGCCCGCGGCACCGGGTGACTGCGCGAGCACCTTGAGTGCTACGCGCCGGCCCAATGACCGCTGCTCGGCCTCGTAGACGACGCCCATGCCCCCGCGACCGAGCTCGCGGATGAGCCGAAACTCCCCGAGCTGTCGCGTTCGTTCGAGCTGCGTGAGCGCAGATCCTCCGGCAGCCTCGCGCCCTCTCCCTTCGATCAGAACGAGCGTCGGAAAGATCGCATGCAGCTCTCGTTCGAGCTTCGGATGGCGCTCTACGTACTCCTGTAGGACCGGTCGCTCGCCCCGGCGAACGCGGCTCACGACTTCATCGCAGATTTGCTCGAGAAGCTTGTCGTCGAGCTCATCGCCGCCGAGCGATTCGCTCAGCGCGTCCTCGTGTCCCTGCGAATCGAAGTCCATCGCGCGTCGTTACGGTGACTAACCCGGGAAACCAATCCTGAGAGAATACTCAAGGCCCCCACGAGCAGCCGTGAGACCGGCAGGCTACGGACAAGCATCGTACTCGCATTCAGCGAGGCGGTCATTCGTCGGATCCGGCCCGCACTCGAACGGCCCCGGCGCGGTAGGTGCCAGCCCATTCGCGAAGAGGTAGTTGAGTGTCGCGAGAGCATCGGAGACGTCAACGGAGCCGTCATCGTTCGCGTCGGCAGCATCGAGACAGCGCGGCATTCGACCGGTGGCAAAGAGCCAATTGAGCGTCTGCACGGGATCCGCGATGTTGACGAGACCATCGCCATTGGAATCCGCACGACGGAAACGCCCGCCGACGATCACTTCGACGACGAACGTACACAGAGCACTGTTGCCGGCACCGTCGACCGCAAGGACGGAGACGCGAGTCTCCCCGGGGGCGAACACCGAACCCGACGGAGGATCCGCCTGCACGTCGACGACGCCGCTGGGATCGGAAGCCACGAGGTCGAACTCCACGACGGCCTGGTCCTCACCGAGGGCCTCGATCACCAGTCGATCGGGACACTCGAGTTTCGGCGGCTCGAGGTCGGGGGACACGGCGATGCTACCCGAGGTGCGCTGCGGCGTGCTGCTTTGCGTGGTGTCGCCCAACTGGACGGCGACCACCGACTCCACTTCCGGGTCGCCCAGGCCATCGACGATCTTGAGCTCGACCTCCCGCGGTTCGGCGCCCGTCACGGGATCCGGGGTCTCGGTTGACGCGACCTCCAACTCGAGGATTCGGAGCGGTTCCGTCGCATCGAGCGGCGCTCCGGGAGTCAACACGATCCCGACGACCCACTGACCGGCACCGAGCGCGTCGTCGTCATCGGCGCTGCGCACGAAAAAGCTGTCGACGGCTTCGGGGGCGACATCCGGTCCCGGACGAATGGAGCGTATCTCGAGCAAGCTCGAATCGGCGAGCTCGAGGCCCAACTGCACGGCTCCGAGCGGCGCGTCAGACTCTGCCGAGACGTACGCCTTGAAGAAAGATCCGCTCGAGCGATCGACGACGCCGCTAGAGCCACTGAGACTCGTCGACGGCGGACAGTCGCTCCGAAGCACAAACGCCGCGGGGTCGGGACGCGGATCATTCGCGCAAGGCAAATCGACGTCGCGCAGGTAAAGCGGATCGCGATTTCGCCCTGGGATGAGGAGGCGCAAGTTACCGGCGAAGAGATCGAAGTGCGTGAGCTCGTAGGCGTCTCGAAATGGCTCACAGTGACTGAACTCGCCGCCCGCGGTCGACGGAGCGGCGAGACCCGAAAGGTCGAAGTCGAGAAAGAGCTCCCACGAAAAGTCCATTGGAAGAGAGAGACCGGGAATCTGCGAAATCGCACGCGCCGTCGACAAGCGCGCGCGATCGAGACGGATACGCACCTCGCCCAAGAGCGAGTCGCGGGCACGAGCGTCCAGATCGTGGATGAAGACGTCGAACTCATCGAGACCGCTCGTAGGATCCGTGTGCGTAGCGCCGCGCTCAAAGGTGATCGTTCCGACGAAATCCTTCGTAAAGACGCCGACGCCCGGGATCTCGAGATCTTCGCAGATCGTGATCGCAGCGGTTTCCCTCGGCGCCCGGATATCGATGTTCCAAAGCTCCGGCAGCGGCGCGAACGGCTCGAGAACACCGTCGCGAAAGAGACC
Organism: Planctomycetota bacterium; assembly: GCA_965223845.1. GTDB lineage: Bacteria > Planctomycetota > UBA8108 > UBA8108 > SXIK01 > CBDCXR01. The sequence continues at coordinate 5,123,676 of CBDCXR010000004.1, forward strand.
GATACTCGACGAAAACACTCCGTCCGGCGTCTCCCCCGATAGCGCGACGCGGATGCTCTCGCCGGTGAGCGCAGTGGACGTCGGCTCGAGGACGAGGCGCACGAGCTCGAGATCCACGCCGGGCTCGATCGCGCTGCCGGGTTGCAGCGAGAGCTGAACGACGGCGTAGTCCAGCCCGCTCACGAGCTCGAGTGAACGAACTGCGTCGGCCGGCAAGTCGGCCCCTGGCTCGACGCCGCGGATGGCGAAGCGGTCGTCATCAAAATCGAAAACGATCGTCGAGTCAGCGATGGGCGACGGCGAGTCGACATGAACCGATATCGGATAGGGTTCGCGCAGACGCTCGGGGTCGATCACCGCTTCCGGGATTCGGATCACGGGCTCGAGCATGCAAACTTCGAGTGCTTCGATGCGCGCGGTCAAATAGACCCTCGTGCCCTCGACCAACGCGCTGCTCGCCCAACTGAGCGAAGCGGATTCGAATTCCGAGATCGACCAGCGGGTCGGAAGACTCGGAAACGCAGGCCGCACGCGAGGAACGAGAAGAAGATAACCATCGTCTTCATGCGGAGGGGTCCATGAATCTTCCGTGAACGAACGCACCACATAGTGCTTCACCTCGGTGGAAGATTCGCTGGGAGAGGCCAGAAGGTTGCCCCTCGTCGATTCGAACACGCGATCGCCCGTGTCGAGCTCAAAGTCGTTGAGAAAGCGGAAATTCGTGAACCCTGGATGCGACGGTTCCGGCTGCAGATCGTACGAGAACCGGCCGGTGATCGGTTGACCGATCTTCGGGGCCGCGCCTACGGGATGGACTGCGGTCACGATCGCTCGGAAGCGGACGCAGGCAGTCGCCGGCGCGCCGCAATAGGCGCTCGGCTGTACGAGGACGTCCACTCCGTCGCCCTCGAAAAACGAGTGACCGGTTGATGAAGCGGACTCGTACGAAAACCGCTGAGACGCCGCGTGAATCGGATAGATCGCCGGCGGCAGACAGAGCGATTGCCAGCCCACGAAGACGGGAGCTCCGTCGCCGAGACTCCATCGCGTGTCTTCCGGTAGAACGGTGACGACTCGTGGCTCCGTCACGAGCTCGAGTCGTCGATACCCTCCGTGGCCGAGCGCCGGATCGGCGACCAAGACGAATCCGCTCGGAGACACGGCGTACTCGAGGTGCGGACCGACGTTCGTCAGCGCGAGAGTGTAGCGAGACGGGGCGAGTCGTGTGCTCGCGTTACCGCGAAAGATCGAGGCGGGTACACCGTCGGCTCCAGATCCCCAACGTCCGTGGTAGCCACCGACATCGAACGACACCGGGTGAGTGACGAGCGAGAAACTCGACGTCCCACCGCTCGCGAGGCTCGAGTCGTCGACGCTGACAAGGCCCGACGGCGAGACCGTGTACGACACGTGGCGGAGATCAACCCCCGCAAGCCCGAAGTTGTAGGTGGCGGGCGCGAGCTGGCTCGTTGCGTTGCCCATGAAGATCGACGCCGCGACACCGTCGGCTCCAGTGCCCCAACGGCCGGGGTATCCGGAGACGTCGAAGCTCACTTCCAGCGTCTCGAGAGTGAACGATCGTTCGCCACCTTGGGCGAGAGCGGAATCCGACGTCGACACCACTCCGCTAGGCGCGAGTGTGTACCGCACATGGAAGAGGTCGACGCCCGGGAGGCCGAACTGATACGTCGCCGGAGCGAGATGATGAGAATCGTTTCCCAACGATATGCTGGCCGCGACACCGTCCGCACCGTTCCTCCATCGACCGGGGTAACCGCTCACGTCGAAGTCGACCTCCAGAGTGACGAGCGAGAGCATGCGATCGCCGCCCGTCGCCAGAGTCGGATCCGACGAGCTCACGGCGCCACCGGGTTCCACGGTGTACTCCACGTGGCGGAGGTCGACTCCCGAAAGACCGAGCGTGTAGGTCGCCGCGGCCAGGACGACGCTCGCGTCGCCGGAGTGCAGCGAAGGCGCGTTCTGGTCGTTCCCGGAACGCCAACGGCCCGCGTAGCCGTTCACGCGGACATCGACCGTCCACGTCAGAAGCTCGAGACGCCCTGTGCCTCCGCTGGCACGAAGGGGATCGTCGGAGGCGACGGTTCCGTCCGCGGCGACGTTGAAGCCGACCAGCTGATTGTCGACTCCGACGAGCCCGAGATGGTGGTGACCCGGCGCAAGGTCGAGCGTCCGGTCTCCTTCGTAGGCTGGAATCCCGTCGACGAGCCAGCGGCCGGTGTATCCGCCGATGTCGATCTCGACCTCGACCGCTCCGAGTGAGCTCGGCAGCAGCAGGAGAACCGTCCAGATCGGTCGGTACCGCGCGTTCGGGTGTCGCTGAGTGTCTCGTTCCATCCTCGCGCCTCCGCTTCGGGGTCTGTGTCCTCTCGATACGAGTCATCTGCGAGCACACCCCCGGCGCGGGACAGAGAATCGAGCGGCCGGGGACGGCCCTTCCCCGGACGGGTGTCAGGCGTCGTCGCCATCCTCGATGAGCGCGCTGAGCCGCCGCAACGCGCGGAGGTAGCGCTTCCGCGCAGTGTCCTCCTCGAGCTCGAGCACCTGCGCAGCTTCCACCGACGTCAGCCCCTCGTAGTGGCGCAGGGCCAGAATCTCCCGATCGAGGGGCTTCATTCGGTTAATGGCATCCTCGAGTCGGAGCTTGGACTCAGCGCGCGCCGCGGCGTTGCTCGGCGACGTGAAGTGCCCCACGAGTCGTGCCGCCAGGACAACCGAGCTCGCGTCCGGGATTCCCGAGCGAAAGATCGAAACTTCTCGCGCGGCGTCGCGATGCGCACCGAAGTGGCGGCGGTGTTCCTGATGAAGACGTTGAACGGCGAGAAACCGAAGCCAGAGAAAAAGGGAGGAGAACGGCTTAGACCGATGGAACTCCTCCAGTCGCCGGCTGGCCTCCAAGAACGTGTCCTGCAGGATGTCCTCCGCGTCGATGCGACCCGCGACGCGAGGATGCAGCCGCAGCTCGAGCATCTGCTCGAGCCGCGGACGCTCAAGCTCGAGGACGCGTGCCAGCTCACTGACGTCCGCGACCTCGAACTCGGGTTTGGAGTTCGATTCGTTCTCGCCTCGATTCATTCAACCCCTCGATCCGCGCCCCTTCCTATCGTCGCGCCTCGCGATCTTACCGCAGCTTGTGCCGAGAAGCTCACGGACAGGCCTGCGTCACACACTCCGCCAGTCCGCTCGGAGCGGGATCGCGACCGCAGTCGTCCGGCCCCGGCGCCGGCGGAGCACTACCATCAGCGAAGAGATAGTTCAGAATCTGCACCGCATCGCTGATGTTGACGCTGTGGTCGTCGTTCGAATCCGCCGCGTCGGGGCAGGGAGGCGGCAGGCCGTCGGCAAAGAGATAGTTGAGGATCTGAACGGCGTCGCTGATGTTCACGCTACGATCGTCGTTGGCGTCACCGCGGCGAAACTCGACGCCGGCAGGCTCGACACGAACGACGAACTCGCAGGCAGACGAATTGCCGGCGGTGTCGCGTGCGGTCACGCGCACGACGGTTTCGCCGACCGGGAAACCCGCCCCGGATTCGTGACTGGAATCCATCTCGACGTCGCCGCAGTCGTCGATTGCAGTCACTTCGAACTCGACGGGAGTGAGCTCGCCTCTCGGCAGTTCGTCGACGACGATCTCGCCGGGACAAGAGATCTCGGGTGGCGTACCGTCGGCGAGAACGACCAAGTCGCCACAGGAAAACTCGGGCTCAATCCCGATGGAGTTGCCGTCGCGCTGAACCGTCACCGTGAGATCGATCGGCGGCGAGCCGAGTCCGCCGACGGGACAGAACCGAACCCGATCACCGGGCGTAGCCATCGAGCTTGGCCGTACACGAATCGTGAGCGCGCGCACCGCCTCCGTCGCGTCGAAAGTCACTCCGGCGTTGAGAACGAGGCCCACGATGGCCTGATGATCGTCGAGCTGTGCGGATGTTCCGTCGAGCACGAAGAGCGACTGCACGCTGTCGGGATCGAGATCCGGTCCCGGTGAGAACTCGATCGATTCGATGAGCTCCGGACGATCCCACTCGAGACCGAGTTGAAAAGCTGAGACGGGCTCGTCGGCACGCAGGAGCAGGTGCATCGGGCTCTCGAAGCACGGCTGGACACCCGTCTCCGCGGCGAAATCTAAGCGAGAGCCGTTCGTCGTAGATACGGGAGGAAGAGGGTCGAGATTCCGAAGCACATAGCGATCTCCCGGACGAACTCCACTCGCGCGGAGCACCCAGATGCCCGGAGTCATCGCGTCCGTCTCGAGGCGCCATACGACTTCGGAGCCGTCGCACTCGTCGTCTGGCGTGCCACCGGCGACCTTGCGTTTGAACCCCGCCGCTCGTCGACCCGGCACGGCTGTCGCGACGACCGTGTGCGTATCATCGAGCAGGTCGAGGCGAAAACCCGTGAGCGAGCTCGGCGTCACGACTTCGAACCCGGCCGTCGCCGGCGCGCCTTCGGGCCAGCGCATCGCGTGAAGGAGTTGCGGACCGGGATTGCACGTCGCGAGCGGGCAGTGCCCGTCGAAGAAGAACTCGTGCTCGATGCGCCCATGTGGGTTCCAAATCTCGGAGATGATCTGATCTGTGGCGTTACTCGGCGGATCAGCAGGATCGCCGCCGCAACCGGGCAATTGCTGCACGTAGCAACAGATCCAGTCATCGATGGCCTGCGACGTCCGGCGCACGTCATCGACGTTCACCGGGACGGTATAGACAACGCGAAGATCGTAAATATCGGCATGTCGCCCGTCGCACGGCAGCGTCAGCGTGAAGCGGTCGAGTCCCAGACCTCGCGGACAGGGGATTCGGTGCGTGGTGTTGGTCGCGAGTACGCGGCCACTCGCATCGCGCAAGGTACTCGGCACCGCACCGCTCGTGATGAGGAGATTAGACGCCGCGACGACGTTGCCGAGACCGCAAGTGGACGCCAAGTCGAGGCAGTCCTCGACTTCCGTGGGGAGCGTAATACTGAAGACGTCGACGTCGTCCGGACAGTGAAAATTGAGCCTCCTTACGACCAGCTCGTTGACGATGAACTCATTTCCCTCAGTACGAGTGAACTGCGCCGCGCTCAGTTCGGCGGCTTCGGAGTTCCTGTCGTTCGGTTCGAAACCATCGGATGCCCTCTGACCGAGAGCTCGGATCGTGCCGCTGAGGTGATACACCGTGTCGTCCCCGGCGACTTCGAACGGAAGCGGGTCGCGGAGGAAGATCGGCACGGACCTCCACGTCGAGAAGCCACTCACTCCTCGCGTACTCTCACTCGTGTCGCGGGAGCGCACGCCGAATCGGGACCGAGCGAGGCCACTACCCGCGTGAGATTCCGTCGTGACTTGAACTTCGTACGGCATGCATTCGCGAGCGGAGGGAGCGGCCGCAATGACGAAGTGGTCCTCTTCGTTGAGCCCGCTCGCTGTGTAGTCGTGTAGACCGAGATCGCGCTCCTCGAAGACCTGGAAATCGGAGACGGGAAACTCGATCGCCGTCCCCGGCGTGTCGTTCGTCTCCCGGCGCTGCGCTTCGGGAATACAGAAGCTGGCTGCGAAGTCGCTTTCGGGATCGCGGTACTCGTCGCGCGCCAAGACCGGCGAGAGAACGCTCGGGCTCGTTCGCGGCGAGAGTGCGCGAACGAGAGCCAGATCCGCCCGCAAAAAGCGTCGCACGCGGGGATCGCTGCGCGGCGGCGGCGAACGCAGCGCCGTTGATCGCAGAATGTCCCGGATTTGCCGGTGACTCAGCGATGGATTCGCGGCGCGCATCAAAGCGACCACACCGCTCGCGATGGCGCAGGCGCTACTCGTACCGCCGACAAATTTCTCGGTAAAGGGCCCGCAGGAGGGACCATCGCCTTGGGGAGCTGCAACTCGGGCCGAGTCGATGACCCAAATGTCTACCGAAGAGCCGAACAAGTGGAGATTGTCGTAGCTGGCATCGGTCGCCCCTACGGCGATGCAGTTCGGGAGAATCGCCGGAATCAGGTGAAAGCGCTCGATGGTGGCTTCGCCGAAGGGTTCCGTCGCGTTTCCGGAGGACGCGAGACAAACGACGCCTCGACGCACGGCGAACTCGAGCGCGTCCTCCATGGAGTCGCGGGCTTCGGAGAGAATCGCCACGAGCGTGAAGCAGAGGTCGACCGCCAAGGGTCCGACGGGCGGAACCGGAACTCCGGCGGTCGCGGAGATGATCGGAAGGGCGGTCTGTAACGCGGCCCCCACCACAGGGCACGCGAGGGCCGTCCACGGATTCGAGAAGTTGAGTCCCGCGATCTTCGTCGGAATGCCGAGGCTCATGTTGATGACCTCGCAGCCATCGATCGTCGCCTTGCGGATGGCTTTGTCGAGATCGTGGAGGAACCCGAGACCGCCGATGTTGTAGAGCCGAAGCGCCGCGACCTGGCCACCGACACCGGCGACGCCCACTCCGTTGTTGTGCTTCGAGCCGAGGATGCTCGCGATGCGGGTGCCGTGAAACGGACCGCCGAATCCAAAGGTCTCACCGAGACCGAACGGATCCGCCACACCGCGCACGAAGTCGAACCCACCGAGAATCTCGATGTCGCCCGAGAGCTCGGGGCAAAAGTTCGTATCGATCACACCGACGGCGACGTGCTCCGTGGCGCGCTCTGCTACGGGAATGTCGAGATCGAGAAGCGACGTCATCAACCAGGCGGCACCGATCCCTTGGATACAGTCGCGCGCGTAGACGTCCCGAAACGCGTCGCCGGATGTCGGGATCGTTTCTCCCGACGCGTTGTCGGGTCCGTTGAACGGGTCGTTCGTGATCGGCCGATCGAACGATTCAAGGACTAGGTTCGGAGATACTTGCGATCCACGCAGCGTTTCGTCGGCGATGACCGCGAGGAGCGCGTGGAGTTTCGGGTCGGACACCGCGAGCTTGTCGTCGAGCCCGAGCAGCGTGAGCATGTCCTCGAGACCGGCCCCATCGACCGCGCCGGGATCGATTCGATAGAGAAGCGCTGCGCCGCCGGCGTCTTCGCTGCCGGGAAAGGACCCGTCGTCGACGAGCGTCGCGTTCCAGCGGCTCTCGAAGCGCGCGCGGTCGACTTCGTCGCGCGGAGCGAAGATGACTTGGTCGAGGCCGAGGTGCATCTCGATGCCACTACCGGATAGAACACCGAGCGGACGCGGCGGCTCACCGGGTGCGCGACCGGGCACTTCGGGTACGGGCGGGGTCAACTCCGTGTCGACAGGCAGCAACCCCAGCGGTTCGCTGGCCCCGGTCACGCGTGCGATCGCGGCTGCCGTCGACTTGACCGACGGTTCGGATCGCGGATCGAACCAGTAGGCCACGAGACGGTCACCCGGCTCGACAGAGAGCTGCTGGTCTTCCGGGCCCGTCGACTCGAGCGTCAACACGAGGGATCCGGGATCGGGAGTGAACACCGAGCCTCGGTCGACGAGCTCGACGCGCTCGACGTCCTCGGTCAAGGTGCTCGCGACCCAAACCTCCTGCACAGCGTCGAGACCCGGACCGCCCGCATAGAGATAGAAACACGGGTCTACAGCTCCGGCCGGATCGTAGCGATAGCGATCGAAGTGGAGCGTGGGCGGCGGCGCCGGCGGCGGTTGCGGCTGGGGCTCTGCCTTCGTGTAGTCGGCGCCTTCGATGATGTCCACCGCGAACGTCTCACCGAGCTCCTCGATCTGTTCCTCGGTCGCGAGACCGATCCCAAGGACGTCGATCGTGTCGTGAATCCAAAGCTCGGAGAAAAGCGAGTCGAGGAGCGCGTTGTGATGCGAGAGCACGCCCTGCGCGCGAACCACCTTCAGGGGCGCGCTCGTCGGTACCTCCGGTAGTCGTTCGAGCACGAAATCGATCTCACCGCGGTCTTGTCCGTCGGCCCCCGAGTCGTGATCGATGACGAGAAAGAGCGGCTTGTCATCTAGGCGCGCGATGAGAGTTTCACCTCGACCACGTCCCTGCGCGTCCGTCGCGATGAGGCAAGATTCTGCCGAGCAGTTTTCCAGAAGTGCCAGCGAGAGATTTGCCTCGTCTTCTCGCGGTCGCGCGAAGATTCGATAGTCACCGGGCTCGGCAACGCTCAGAAGGCAAACGAGGTCCGCCCCGGCCTGCTGCCCGGGCAGACAGGAGAGCCCGTCGAACTCGTTCGAGGCGCCGGCAAACGAGATTACGGAAGTCCCCTCGTCGAGCATGATCGGACTCGAGCAGGAACCATCTGCGCCGTCAGGCGCCATCGCGTGGGAAACCTCCAGCCACGTCTCTGGCCTGAACGGATTCGAACCAGGCGGGAGAACGGCGGCCAGGGGATCGTCCGTTCCCGTACAGACACCGCTCCAACCCGTGTGGCGGAGGGCGACATCGAAGCCACCGGAATCGAGAGCGTCGAAGAGCTCGCGGGCGAAACGAATCTCGACGCTGAGACGACCATCGTTCCCGAGGTCGAGCCCGGCTTCGAGGCGGTCGGGGCCCGCACATTCCTCGCCGGCACACTCGATCCACTCGTCCCCTTCGAGACGCATCGCCCGAACGCCCCCGCGTGCGAGGTCGACTCGCGCACCGACGGGCTCGGGTGCCGGCAGCACGGGATCGTCGCCCGCACGAGCGCGCAGATAAACGTCGAGCGCGTGGGGTTCTTCGCCACCTGGAGGTCGGGGAAGGCCCTCCACGGCGACGAAGTGCTCGCCGTCTCGATGTCCGATTCGGATCCGCGCCTCCATCCGGCTTTCGAAACTCGCGTAGCTCAAGAACCCAACTGGGGAGCCGGGGTACTCGACGACCGGATTGAGGATGCCATCGATCGTCGGCGTCGTGAGCAGCTCGGGAATCCACGCCGAGGCGGGCAGCACTCCGAACGAACTCGGTTCACCGAGCACAGCTCCAACGGGCGTCGTCCCGTCGATTCCGCGAATGAGCTCTCGTCCTCCTCCGTGAGGCAGAACCGCCACGAGCCCGGCGGCGCCGCGAACTTCCCGCTGGTAGTCGGCGCGAATCTCCTCGGCGCTGCGCGCGTAGTTCCAGATGCGGACCTCGTCGAGCAGACCCTCAAAGGGATGCCCGATGGCGAACCAATCCCCGGCACTCTCTCTCGACGCATCGATCCACACCGCGTCGGCGAGCTCGCCGTTGACGAAGACGAAGGCCGGCGACGGTGAGTCGTCCGTGCTGCGCTCGACCGTGACCGCGAGGTGGCACCACGTGCCAGCGGGGACGACAACATCCGTCTCGACGGGCGCGTCGAAGCGGTAGGCCAGTGTTAACTTGTTCGGGTCACCAATCCGCGGCTCCTCGAACCAAATCCCCAACCCGCCGATCGCCGTCATCGGATAGCCGTTGTTGGTGTTGTCACGACGAATCCAGAGCTCGAGCGTCGTCGCATCGGGAGGCAGATAGCTCGGGTGCGCGTAGACGACGCCTTGACCCGATGTGTAGTGCGTACTTCGAATCGTCGTCGCCCGAGTGATTCCTTGGGCGTGAACTTGCGCGCAAACGGCGAGAGTGAAAGAGAAGGCGAGAGCGTGGAATACGGACGAGCGCATGAATCACCCCCCTTCGAATGACGGGATCGCCCGGGTCCTCCGAGCGGCCCGGGTTCGAGTCCTCATCTGCGGGTGAAGCGCTTCGCGGGACAGCCCGGTGCGGCAAGCGTCGTCGGAAATCCCGCCTCTTCACGCTCGTGAAGGATCTCCTAGACGAAAACACGAACCGTCGGCACGTGCGGCTGATCGCATGCGTGGCGGCGAGGGAAATCGACGACGCGACCGGAGGATGCGAGTCGATCGAGTGACGATTCTTCCCGACCTCGAGGTGGAGGTAGGCGTGGCCGCTCGAACCACGATCGAGGAGCGGATCTGGCGGCGATTACGCTCGAGTGTACGATCCGCTGCGAGTGAACGCGTCGCTCGCGTCTTCGATCGCTACCACCGAGTCGCCCGCAGAAACGCGAGGAGATCCGCGAGCTCCGCAGGCGTGAGCTGGTCCGCGAGCCCGCTGGGCATCAGCGACACCGCGCTCGGCGCGATTTCCGCGACCTCGCCTGCGGGGATCCGAACTTCCGTGTCCGCGCCGGTGATGAGATGGAGCTCGCGCGCCGACTCCGAGCGGACGATGCCGGTGAAGGTCTCGCCGCCCGTCGTCAGCGCGTCGATCGACTCGTAGCTTCGCGCGATGCTCGCGCTCGGAAAAACGAGGGACTCGAGAAGATCTCGCTCCGACCGGATCGTTCCGATGCGCGTCAGGTCGGGACCGATCTTTCCGCCGAGATAACCGATCGCGTGGCACGCGGCGCAGGCCGTCTTCTCGCTGCGGAACACGGCCTGGCCGCGCCGGACGTCGCCGTCTGGAAGGGCACTCAGCAACTCATCGAGACGCGTTCGCCGCGCATCGGCATCGACGTCGAGAGTCGCGAGGAAACGAGCTCCGGCGGCCCGCACGGTGGCGGGTCGTCCTTCGAGCCACTTCGAAAACGACTCACGGCGGAGCGCGGTCTTCGCCGGAGCGCGCGAGAGTGAGGTGACGACGCTCGCACCGAGCTCTTCGTTGTCGACGTGGCCGACGGCTTCGACCACGGACGTGATCTCGAGCGGGCCCACGGTCTCGAGCGCCGCGATCGCCCGACGTGTCTGCGGTGCCGTGAGCTCGGCCGTCGCGAGCGCATCGGTCGCCGACGATCGCTCGTCGCGCGCGGACGCCCCGAGTCCTTCCAGTGCGAGCGAGAAAAAACGACCGTCGAGTGCTTCGACGCTCGCCGCCGCGAGTGACCGGAGGCGCGCGCCCTTCGGTCGATCGTTGTCCGACGCGATGGCGAGCAGCCCGCCGCGAAGGGACGGGTCGGCCTTCGCGGCGTTCGGAAGTCGCCGGGCCGCAGCGACCGCCTCGGCCTCGAGCGCCGGTTCGCGCTTCAGGACTTGCCCGAGCGCCCTCGCCCACACCGCCGGCGCGTCCTTGAATCCAGATGAAGCGAACAACGCGAGGAGCGACCGCCGCCACTCGACCCGGATCTCGCTTTCGACGAGCTTCGCGAGGGTGCTTTGGATGTCCGTAGACGCGAGAAGCCCAGCGGCGACTCGACGCAGCGCCGCGAATGACTCGTCCGTCGCATCGGGCGCGAGGAGCGCGCGCTCGATCGCTTTCGCCACGTCTCCGCCCCACTCGGGCCGCCGGCCGACGATCCACTCCGCGGTTTCTCGCACCGTCTTGTCGTTCGCGTCGAGCAACTCGCAAACGACGCGGGGATCCCATCCCCCACTTCGCATTTGATCGACGGCGATCAGAGTTGCGACGCGCGCGCCCGCGGATTCGCTCGCGAGCCCTCGGCGCGTCGCCGTCGCGTCATCGATCTCGATGAGCGCAAAAGCGAGCGAGTGGGCGAGGATCCGATCCGTCGTCCGCCCCGCTGCGCGAAGCAGCGGAGCGACAGCCGCCGAATCTCCAATGCGTCCGAGAGCTTCTGCTGCGCTCCGGCTGACGGCTGGCGCGTCGGCAAGGAGGCGAACGAGCGACGGTGAGGCTTCGCCGTCGCGGACGAGCCCACTCACGTGCGCGGCGACTTGCCGGACGGATGCCTCCTCGTCAGCGAGAGCTCGGCGTACCGCGCCGCGGGCCGCTTCGCCCTCGATCCGCGCGAGAGTCCAGACGGCGTTCCGCTTCGCCTCTGCACTCGACGGCCGCGAGAGTACCCGACCGAGCGCCGGAACAGCTTCGCTCCCTCGGCGCCCTAGCGTCTCGATCGCGCGGGATCTCACGCGCGGCCGCACGTCTTCGAGTCGCTCGACGAGCGCGTCGTTCGTCGCCCGGTCCCAGTCGATCGTGAGCCCGCGCGCATCGTCGACCACCGCCGCGCCTTTTCGTCGAAGGCGATAGATGGCGCCGAGGACGTCGGGCTTGAAGAGCTGCGACGTCGGGCAGCAGATCTTGTACCAGCCGCCCGTATCGACGACGAGAAGGCTCCCGTCTGCATCCTCGATCACGTCGGTGGGATGGAAATCAACATCCGTCGACGAGATCAAATCTGAATCTCGCGACGTGAACGACGCTCCGTTTGGCGCGAGCTCGTGGCGCGTCACCTTGTGGAGGTTGAAGAGACACGTAAACAGGTTTCCGCGGTAGTCTTCGCCGAGCCCCGTCGACTCGTAGAACGCGAGCCCGCACGGAGCAGCGGGACCGAGGTGCGACAGCACCGGCATCACGTCTCCCGTCCGCGGGTGTTCGTCGATGACGCCGTGACGCTTTCCGTAGACTCCGCCGTAAATCGCGTGGACGAGCCCGTCGCGCTTTCCCCCGCCCGGATGCTGAAAGAAGGTCGTCGAGAAGATGCGCTCGCCCGCCGGAGTGAAGACGACCTCGACGGGATTGTCCATTCCGCCCGTCATCACCGGCTCGATCTCGCCGCCTTCGGGCCGCCGGCGAAAGATGTGCGCCGCACGCGTTACGAACGGCGCTCCGTTCGCGCGCGCGTACTCCTGCTTCGCGAACGCGCCCTTACACCAATAGATCCACCCGTCGCGGCCGAGATACGGTCCGTGAAGATCGTTCGCGCAGCCGGTGAGCGTCTGCGAGAGCCACTCCTCGCGCCGATCGGAAACGCCATCGCCGTCCGTGTCGGTCAGCTTCCAGATGCTCGGTGGAGCGGCGACGTAGAGGGATCCGTCGTGCCAGAGCGTCCCCTCGGGAAACATCATCCGATCGGCGAAGACGTGGCTCGCATCGAAGACGCCGTCGCCATCGCGATCCTCGATGCGAAGAATGCGGTGCGGCCGATCTTCGAGCTGTTTCACGACCTTGTCGTTCACGCCGGCCGAGTCGGCGACGTAGAGGCGACCCTCTTCGTCGAAGTCGACACAGATCGGACGGAGGACGAGAGGCGGCGGCGCGACGAGCGTCAGCTCGAAACCATCGGGAATCCGAAACGATCGGCTCCCGACGCGCACGGTGTCGGCTGAAAGAGGCACATGGAGGAGGGCGAACAACGAGGCAGCGAGCAACGAGCAGCGTCCGAACAACATGCAATCCTCTCGCTCCGGTCCCGTCTCCCCACTACTTCAGCTTATTCGTCTTCCTTCGCGACCCTCGTGCGAATTCCCCTTCACAGTCGTCACGAGCGTCCGAGACTTCAAAACTCGCGCAGACGAGACGACGCCTTCACCGCAGCCTCGATCTTCTTGAGCGACTCTTCCGCCGCCGATCGAAGTCGCCAGTGCGTCTTGTCGTTTTGGACGATCTTCCGGAGCACCTCGACTGCAGGAACGGATTCGGCGCCGAGCTCGCCGAGCCGCCGAGCCGCGAGTCCCTTGACGAACGGGTGCTCGTGATCGAGCGCTTTCACGAGAAGCGGAACGGAGCGAGGGCCGATCTTCCGTAGCGCCTCGAATGCCGCTCGACGCTCGTAGCGACTCTCGAGGAGATCGAAGAGGATCGGGACGGCGATCTGAGCGTCGTCGCCGAGATCCCCAAGCGCCTCGATGGACGCGTTGCGAACGCCTGGGCTGTCGTCACGGAGGCATTCCGTCAGGATCTCCGCGACCGCTTTTGGGTCGGGGTGGATCGCGGCGATCGCCTTCGCTGCGGCTGCACGCACCTCGGCGTCCTTGGCGCGCAGAGCTTCGCGGGCCTGCTCGCTCGCGTTCGCGCCTGCAGCGCCGATCTTCGTCAGCGCGGAGAGCGACGCGAGGCGCATCTCCGATGAATCCCCGCTCGCGGCAACGCGGCCGAGCGCCGGTGAAGCGTCCCCCGCGCCGGGCCCGATCGCGCCGATCGCATCGACGGCGGCTAGTCGAAGCTCGGCGGCCGCGACTCCGCTCGGATTCTCTTCGACGATTCGAACGAGCGACGGGACGGCCTCGGCGGCACTCGACCCGATCGCTCGAATCGTTCCCACCGCCTCGACGCGCAACTCGTCCGACTCTTCGCTGAGAAGCGCGGCGATTCCCTTCGTAGCATGGCCGGCGGCTGAACCGACGCGGCGCGCCGCTCGGAGAGCCGCGAGACGGACCTCTCGTTCGCTCGATCCGAGCGCCTCGGCGATCGCCCGCGTGATCTCGCGCGGATCTCCACCGTGCGCCGCGAGGGCTTCGAGAGCGGCAGCGCGAACGAACGCATCGGGATCTCGCGCACAGGAGGAGAGCGCGTCGCGAAACGCGCTCGCGGTCTCTTGATCGACGGAAGCGGCCGCACGCGCAGCACTCGCACGCACTCGCGCATCCGAGTCCGCGAGCGCCTCGGTGAACGCCTGCTCGACCGGCGCACCGCTTTCCGCGAGCACGCCGAGCGTGCTCACCGCCCCCGCGCGCACCGCCGGCGAAGCGTGCCCGATCGCCGCGAACACCTCGTTCTGAGCGCGAAGCGCCGCTCGGGCGAGACTCGCCTCGAGTGCTTCGCGCGCCGGCCCGCGAAGCGCATCGTCCTCGAGCGCACCGAGAATGCTCGGAACGGCATCTTCGCTCCGAGCGAGCGCCCCGGCGAGATCGCGCCGAACCACGTCGTCGCGCGCTCCCCGAATGGCCGTCACGAGGGTCGCACTCGAAAGACCGCTTCGCGCACCGATTCGAGCGATGACCGACGCGACCGACCGCGCCGCTGCGGTGTCGTCGCTCTCGAGCACGGGAATCAAATCGGGAAGCACTCGTTCGCGGAGCGCGGAAACCTTGATCACCGCGATCTCCGCGGCCGAGCGAACGCCGGCATCGGCGTCAGCAAGGGCCGGGCCGACGAGCGACGCGTAATCGTCCACCGGCGCGTCGGTCTTGCGAAGCGACCCGAGCGCGGCCGCCCGGAGCGACGGCGTCGTCGAACGCGCGAACGCGAGCAGCTCGGCGGCCGCTCCACGCGCGTCCGGCCCGAGCTCGCCGAGCGCGGCGATGAGTCCGAGCGTTCGGTGCTCGCTCGATGCGGACGCGTCTCCGTTGGCACGCTCACGCGCACTCGAGAGTTGCGCGACAAGCGGCGGGACGGCGTTCGCCCCGAAGCTCACGAGCGCCTCACCGGCTCTCCGGCGGACTTCGACACTCTCGTCGCCGAGACAGTAGACGAGCTCGGGGAGTGCGTCGATTCCGGCTTCACCGACCCACGAAAACGCGAGCGCCGCGCCGGCTCGAGTGCTCGCGCTCTCAGAAGCGAGCCGCTCCGTGAGCTCGGCCACCGATGCCGAACCGATCCGGCCGAGTGCGTAGGCCGCGCGGTACACCCTCTGCCCCCCGCGACGCGAGCCCGCGCCGAGCTGCTCCGAGAGCGCCGCGACGGCGTTCTTCGCTCGGGGTCCGAACCGGGCGAGCGCAGTGATCGACTGAAACCAAACCTGCTGGTCGGAGTCGCCGAGAGCGCGCGCGAGGGCATCGACGGTCTCGTCGATACGCTCCGCTCCCAGACGCTCTACTTCCGCGGCATCCAACTGCGCGATCTGGTACGCCGCCTCGCGCCGCGTCCCGAGATCGGGATGAGAAAGCTCGCGCGTCCAGCGATCGAGCGGCGAATCCTTCTCGGCGTCCTCGGGACTCGCCGCGGCGACGCCGGCTCGGGCGACGACGGCGAACGCAACCAGGCAGAAGAGTCGTCGGCTTTTCATCGATAGAACTCTGTCTCTCCGCCGACGCGGGCTGCGGAGTCTCTCACATCGTCAAGTAGCGAAGCGAACCCGTGCTGTCGCCGAACGACTCGACCGGAGCGCCGGCGCGCTCGAGCATCGACACGAAAAGATTGCAGACGGGCGTCTCGTGCGAGTAGCTGATGTGCCGGCCGGTATCGATGGTCCCGCCGCCTCCGCCCGCGAGGACGATCGGCAAATTCTCGTTGTTGTGGCGGTTGCCGTCGCTGAGCCCACTTCCGTAGACGATCATCGAGTTGTCGAGAAGCGTGCCGTCGCCCTCGGGGATCGACTTCAGACGCTCGAGGAAGTAGGCGAGCTGCTCGACGTGGAAGCGATTGATCTCGCGGATCTTCGCGTGATTCTCGGGGCGTCCCTGGTGGTGGGAGAGTTGATGGTGCCCTTCGGAAACGCCGACTTGGCGGTAGCTCCGATTGCTTCCCGCGCTCGCGAACATGAACGTCGACACGCGAGTGACGTCGCCCTGGAACGCGAGGACCATCATGTCGAGGAGAAGACGCAGATGCTCTTCGTACTCGAGGCTCTCACCCGCCGTGCTCGGGAGCCCGCTCGGCTCGACGAGCTCGCCATCGATCTTGACGGCGGAATCGAGTCGGCGCTCGATCTCGCGGACTCCCGTTAGATACTCTTCGATCTTTCGTCCGTCGGTAGCGCCGAGGCGGGCCTTCAAGCGGCGCGCGTCATCGAGAACGAAATCGAGAATGCTGAGGCGCTGCGCCTCGCGACGTTTCTTCGATTTGTCGACGTCGCGCGCGATGTCCCCCGCGAAGAGCCGGTCGAACACGCGGCGCGGGTCGAGCTCCTTCGCCATCGGCGTCGTCGGAGAACGCCACGAGATGTTGTGTGAATAGGCGCAGCTATACCCCGAATCGCAATTCCCCGCGTTGCGTCCGCCTTCAGCCGCGAGCTCGAGCGACGAAAAGCGCGTCGCTTTTCCGATGCGTGCGGCTGCGACCTGGTCGACCGAGACGCCGACGCGGATGTTCGCGCCCGAGGTCTTGATCGGTTGAGCTCCCGTAAGAAATACGGACGCCGAGCGCGCGTGGTCCCCCGCGCCGTCGCCGTTCGCGCGCCCCTTGTCGTGAGTGAGTCCGCTCAGAACGAGAATGTCGTCCTTCACGCTGCTCAGCGGCTTCAGGATGAAGGGGAGCTCGTAGCGCGATCCTTCTGCGGTCGGAGTCCAATCCGGCATGTGCGCGCCGTTCGGGACGAAGATGTAACCCATGCGGACCGGCGGCTTCGCGGAGCGCTTCGCCGACGATCCGAGTCCGCCCGCGAGAGCGGTCGCCGGCACCATCGCTTCGAGGAAGGGAAGCGCCACCGCGGTTCCGACTCCCCGGAGCACCGCCCGCCGCGAGATCGTTCCGTCGCTGCTCGTCGTCATCGTTCTGCTCCTTCCCCCCGGCGCATCCTGAACGGAGCGGACCGGACAACTCCGTGAATCATGGTCGTCAGCTTGTAGTCGTCTCGGGCGGCCGCTTCGACGATGGCGTCCACCGCGCACTTGTCATAATACTCGAGCCCGCGCCCGATGGCGTAGGTGAGAAGCTTCTCCGCGAGCGCCTCGGCGAAGCGGTTCGCGTCCTCGAGGAGGATTTTCTTGAGCCCCTCTGGGCCATCGAACTTCCGGCCACTCGGGAGCTCGCCGGACGCGTCGATGAGAAACGTCCCATCGAATTCGCGCCACGCGCCGATGCCGTCGTAGTTCTCGAACGCGAAGCCGAGCGGATCCATCTTGCGATGGCACTGCGCGCAACTCGGGTCCTCGCGGTGCTTTTCCAAGCGTTCGCGAAGCGAACCGGAGAGAATCGCTTCCTGCTCTTCGCTGAGATCGCTCACGCCGGGTGGCGGCGGTGGCGGCGGCGCCGCGAGGATCTCTTCGAGAATCCAGAGGCCGCGCTTCACGGGCGACGTGCGCGTCGGATTCGACGTCAGCGTGAGGATACTCGCTTGCGTGAGGAGACCGCCGCGGTCCCCGGCATCCACGCGGCGGAATTGAGGGCCCTCGACATCCTCCATGCGGTAGTGCCGAGCGAGTCGCTCGTTCACGAACGTGTAGTCTGCATCGATGAAGTCGAGGATGCTGCGGTTCTCGCGCAATACGTACGCAAAAAACGTCTCCGTCTCGGTGCGCATCGCGTCGCGCAGCTCCTCGTCGAACGAGGGGAAGGCCTCGCGGTCGGGCTCGACGCCGGCGAGCTGGCGCGTCTTGAGCCACTGACCGGCGAAGTTCTCGACGAACGCGCGCGCCTTCGGATCCGCGAGCATGCGATCAATTTGCGCGCGGAGAATCGCGTCCTCGGAGAGACGGCCGTCTTCCGCGAGGCCAAACAGCTCGGCGTCGGGCATGCTGCTCCAGAGAAAGTAGGAGAGCCGCGACGCGAGCTCCCAGTCGCTCACCGGCCCAATCTCGGCCGCGTCGCTTGGGTTCGGATGGAGCTCCACGCGGAAGAGGAAGTGCGGTGAGACGAGAACGGCCCCGAGCCCGACGCGGATCGCTTCCTCGAACGGTGCCCGCTCCTCCACCGCATTCGTGACGAGCTCGACGAGTCGATTGAGCTCGGCGTCTCTGAGCGGCCGACGGTAGGCTCGCCGGCCGAACGCGGCCAGGATTTCTCGTGAGGCGCGCGCGACATCGTGCTTCGAGTCCGGGCGCGCGATGAGTACGGGCGGCGGGCCGTCGACCGTCTGCTTCGCGGGGACGACGTCGACCCAATCGAAGAAAAAGTTTCGGTCACCGCGGAGCGCCGGATCCGGGTGGCGGTCGTTGACGTAGTTGTTGACGTACGCGACGCCGATGCGATTCTTCCCCCGTTCGACGCGCGTTCGCGCCGTGTAGACGCGCGGGCTGTCCTCCTCCGCGGCGACGTCGACCACACGGACGTCCTTTCCGCCCAAGCGTATCGCCATGCGCGCGACTTCGGGCCCCGCCTGCTGCGCAAAGGCGCGGACGCGAAAGACGAACTCACCCGCGTGCGGAAACTCGTACTCGGTGAACGCCTCACCCGTTCGATAGAGCCCGAGAAATCCACCGGCGAACGGCTGCGCGGCGGCGTCGTTTTCCGCGTCCCACGCCTCGGCCTCGAGTCGCACGCTTCGATCCGGGCGCTGGCGCTCTCGCTCGAGCGCGACGTCGAGCACGGACTCCGCGGCGTCGAGGTACTTCTCGAAGAGGAGCGGCGGCATCGAGAGGACGTCGCCGATGTTGTCGAAACCGTAGCCGACGTCGTCGGCGGGAAACTGATCGCCGGGACGAACGTCGACGCCGAGGAGATCTCGTACCGTGTTGTTGTACTCCGCGCGATTGAGGCGGCGAATCGTGACGCGACCGGGGTCGACCTCACCCGAGCAGTCGTAGCTCTCGAGCTGGTGGTGAATCCACGCGCTGATCGCCTGGCGCTCGGCTTCGTCGGGCTGCCGCTTGTCCGAGGGTGGCATCTCGCGCTGAACGAGCATGTCGAGCACCTTCTCCCACGTCTTCCGATCCTTGAGGACGGAGTCGGGGCTCGTGTAGATGCTCAGGTTCAGCTTCGCCGTCTGCTTCCGCCGGCCGTGACAGCTCGTACAGTAGCGGCGGAAGAACGGGCGGACGTCGCGCTCGAAGTCGAGCGTCTCGCCCGCGGCGGCGGTGGCCGGACGAGCCTCCTCGCCGCTCGGAGTCGGCGGATCGTCCGCCGCGAGCGCGAGACTCGGGCCACGGAGTCCCGGGAGACCGACTAAAATCGCGGCGAGGACGGCCGCGACGGGGGCGCGCGCGTTCACGTAAAACCTTTCGCAGCAATATCCTGTGCGGCCAATGATCGTAACGGCCGGGCGCTCCATTTTGGAGGAGAAGCTCCGCGGATCTTTGACGACAATCGCGGGCCGCGGGCGTCCACGCACCGTCCGCGGAGCGCGGGCTCAGCACCCCGCACGCCGCTCGGTTCGGACGGAGCGCGCTCGGCTCGTCGCAAGACCTTGCCTCTCGGCTCTTTATGAAACCCCTCCCGCCCCGGAAAGTTCTCCTCACCGGCGTCACCTCCATCCATGGTTGGCCGATGTTTTCGGCCCTTCACGACCGCGCTCCTGGCTCCGTGCTCGGCATTCGACCGCCGGGGACGGCAGCTCCGGACGGTGAAGACGTACGCGAGGCGTGCGTCACGGACGAAAACGCGTTGCGCAGACTTCGCGACGAGTTCGCTCCCGACGTCGTGATCCACGCCGGCGGCGTCTGCGATCTCGACGTCTGCGAAGCGCGCCCGCGGTGGGCGGAAGAGCTCAACGTCGGCGGTACGCGAACGGCCGCACGAGTCTTTCGCGACGTCGAGCTGTTCGTTTACTGCAGCACGGACCTCGTCTACAGCGGACGGCGACCGCCCCCGAACGGATATCGAGAGAAGGATCCCGTCGACCCGATCAGCGTCGTCGGTCGAACCTACGCGCGAGCCGAGCGCGAGGCGAGCACCGTCAGCCGCCATCTCATCCTTCGTCTCGGCCTTCCGCTCGGCGCGTCGATTCAGGGCGACAAGGGCGCGGTCGACTGGATCGAGAGCCGATTTCGAAGGCGACTCCGAGCGACGCTCTTCTACGACGAGGTGCGGAGCGCGATCCCTTGCGACGAACTCGCCCGTGCGGCGCTCGAGATCGTCGATCGAATCGACGAAGCGCCGCGAGGCGTGCGGCATCTCGGCGGCGAGCGCGGGATGAGCATCTACGACATCGGCCGAGACGTCCTCGAACGCGGCGGATACGACCCCGCGCTTCTCGAACGTCGTTCGCGGCTCGACGAGATCGACGGCCCACCGCGGATCGGAGATGTGCGGCTCGATTCGTCGGCGTTTCGTCGTTGGTCGTCGGATCTGGAACTAGCCCGAGTTAGGTCGCGCACCGCCGAGGAGTTACATTGAATCCATGAAACTGTTCGCCCTCGTCGCCTGCATGTTTCTATCCGCCGCCTGCTGGCGGCGCGCGCCGCTGCCACCGAGCGCGTTCGCCCGGGATCTACCGCTTATCGATGGGCTCGAGTACGCCAGCAGCGCGATCGCCGGCGTCGAGATGGGCGGGTCTCAATTGCGAAGCTCAACCAACACCAGCGGAACGGGAATGGGAACCATCACCGGGCGAACGATTGTCGCATCGCTCCATTGCCCGGCGGAAAAGCGAGGCGAGTTCGTCCGCGCGCTCGCGCAGTTCTTTCGGGACGAGATCGAAGCTGCCGGGGGATTTCTCAAGGAAATCCCACGGGGCGCGGTTGTTCGCGACGGAGCGTGGTTCGATCTCGAATACGGCATTAAGCCCGATGGGGCCGCGGGCAAGATCAGCGTCCGTTTCTCCGACGAGGATGCCGGAGATTCGCGGTTTTCTCACCGCGTCGTACTCGTCTTTCACGAGAGCGTCGAGCACTGAGCTCGGCTCGTCCCGAACGCGACCTCGGTGGCACTCGACCCCACAGCTAGACTGGCCCCATGAAGCTGAAGCTGCTCTTTCTCACGACCTGCGTTCTTCTCTCGGCCGCCTGCTCGCGGCGCCCGCCGCTTTCACCGAGCTCGTTCGCGGAGAGTCCTCTACTCTACGAGGCGCTCGAGGACGCCGCCGACGGGATCGATGGCATCCGATTCGGCGGAAGCCAGTCGGGAAGCTCGAGCGGCAGCCGAGGTGTCGATCAGGAAACCGTCACGGAGAGAGCGATCGTCGCGGCGATCCACTGCCCAGCGGAGAAGCGGAACGAGTTCGTGCGCGCCGTGGCGCAGTCCTTCCGGGAAGAAATCGAGCTGGCCGGGGGGTTCCTCGAGGAGATCCCACCGGGCGCCGACTTGAGCAACGGCGAGAAGATCGAGCTCAAATACGGCATCGAAATCGACAACGCCGAGGGCAAGATCAGGATCCGTATCTCGGACGCAGATGCGAGCTCATCGTTTCCTCACCTGGTCGGCGTCGAGTTGGTGGAGACGGTCACGTACTGAGCCCCATCGAACTCTCGAGGGGAACGTTCGGGCTTCACTTCGCGTGCAGGCGAATTCGACTCACCGCGCAATTGTTTCCCTCGAGACGCCGGGCGACGACGGAGAGCGTCCCTTCGCGCGTGTCCCTCGCTCCGATCGGAATCGCGACCGGACCGTCGCCTCGCCCGACAAAACAGCGCTCGTCGTTTAGAAGATACTCCTGCACGCGTCCGCCGCGGTCGCCTTCGATGACCAGATGGCCGCGAAAGCTCTTCGGAACGCGCAGCTCGAACTCGAGCGGCTGATTGTCGTACCGGCGGTCGTGATAGAACCATTGGTGGCTCGAGCCATCGGTCCACGCGAGCCCGCTCCGCACGCGATGCGCAAAGCCCTCGGCCTTCTCGGCGACACGGTCGGCGCGCGACGTCCAACGAGTGTTCCCGTCGGCTCGCTTCGCCTGCGCGCCACACGCGACATCGAGCACCCGCTTGCCGAGCGCGGGTGGATGGTGAACTCGGAGCGCAGCGAGCGCTCCGTTCAGTCCCGAATGCTTCGCGAGCTCGACCTCGAGCTTCCGGTCACGGCTGTGGCGGGGCCGAATTGCGAGATAAACCTCACGCTCGTAGGTCGCTGAACCGCGCGGGTCGCCGTCGACGCGGATCCCGTAGGATCGGCCGGTCTCCGGGACGAGAACGGCGACGCCGGCGAACTCGGCCGGGACGTCGATGACGACCTGCATCGGACGGCCGCCGTGGCGCGGATCGCTGAAGAACCAGTGGTGACCCGACGGTTCCTTCCAGGAGAGGCCGTTCCGAACGCGGTACGCGAAGCCTCTCGACGCACGGCCGCGATCGTACGCTCGTTTCCACGGGACGCCCTGCCCGGCGGGGCCTCGAACGCCGCACTCGACCCGAAGCGCGACCGGTCCGAACGCGGGCGCTTCGGCGCGACAATTCCACGTGACGAAACCCCAGCGCGTGAGAAGCTCGAGCGACGCGAGGTCTCCGTCGACGAGATAGTCGATGTACACGCTACTCACGAGGCGCGGATTGCGCAGGTCTCGCTTCTCGAGTGGATACGTTTTTGCGCGAAGTGCTTTCCGCAATCGATCGTGAAAACCGCGCAGCAGCGTCTCGTCGCGAAGGAAGAGCTGATAGAAAACGTAGTTCCAAATGAGATAGTACGGCCGGTTCTCGCGGGGCTGTCGTTCCGTGCGAAAGTACTGCGCGACGTTGATACCGAACTCGTCGAGACCGGCGCGCCGGATCGCTTCAGGGTCCTTCCCACGAAAGGGCGGCCACGCGGCTTCTTCCTTCGTCTTCCCCCAGAGCTTGACGTCGCCGAGGCAGCAGGCGAAGAACGCCTCGCCTTCGCGAATCCAGGCGGGCATGTCGCCGTTGCTGGCATAGTTCTCCTGAAAGCAGTGCGTCATTTCGTGGGTGACGTTCCCCGATTCCGGGTTGAGGAGTCCCTCCTCGTCGACGAAAAACGTACTTCCCGATGCGTGCGCCGCACCACCCGCCGAATCCTTGGCGGCGCTCACACAGAACGTGAGCGGGAGCGACGGCGGCTCGTGGCCGAGCTCGGCGCGAAGAAACTCATAGACTTTTTCGAGCCGCTCGAACACCTCGTCGACTCGCTTGAGAGTCGCGTTCTTCGTGTGCGGCGAGAAGAAGATGCGGAAGTGCCCTTTTCCGCGTCGATCGAAGCGGAGACGCCGGCGAAGAGGCGGCGGGATCGCGTTCGCTTCGCTCACGGAAGCGGCGTCGAGAAGGATCTCCCCCGGCTTGGCGGGCGTGAGCTCGAGCGAGTAGCTTCCACCCCGGAGCGCTCCGAGCGCGAGCGTCCCCACAGCGAACGACTCGCGCTGAATCTGTTCCTGGAGGCGGAGACGGCCCTTCCACGCGACTCGATCGCCTGCACCTCGAATCTCGACGCCGAGAGATGCGCCTCTCGACAGCGCCGAGTAGCGAATCGCGAGAACGGCGGTGTCGAAATCGCGCTCCGTCTCAAACGGGATCTCGAGTCGATCGTCGCGGCCGCGCCCCCACCCGTTTCCGATCGCGTAACCGCGTGAAGCGACCATCGAATGAAGGGGTTGTTCCGCGCCCCGCACTTCGCCCGTCTTGAACGCGGTTTCGAGCTCGATCGTAATCGCATCGGAAGCGATGGCCGGTTCCGAACGGAGTGGCGCCCACGGCCAGCTCACCATCGCTCCGACGGCTAACGCGGCGATCAGACACCCGAGTCTGCCGGTGAAGAGATCCAAACGAAGGGCGCGGAGGAAGACGAGTCGAAGGCGATGGTGAGGAGTCGAGTCCGGAGAGGCGGAATCGACGCGAGAGCTCGGTCGCACTGCTTCCTCCATCGTTTCGCCCAGGCGTATTCGCACGCGGCCCTCGGGAGATCGAACTGGCTCCGCTGCATTTAGGACGCCGACCGCAGATCCTTTCTTAGGATCGAGTTCGGCCAGTGCCGGGACGGCTTGGCGAGGCTCGAGTCCCGCGGGCGACGGCCCCGGCCCACGCTCACGGCCAAACGCCCCGTCCGCGTTGCCTTCCGCTGGCCGCGACGTTGCAACTCGCATCGCCACCCCGGAAAATCGACCTCTCCCGCGCGGCCCGGGAACATCTTCCGAACCATGACCGTGAGCCCACGAGACCCCTCGACGTGTCCGACCGCGCAGCCATCGAGCTCCTCTCCCGAGTGTCCGACGGGGACAGCGACGCCGCACGCGAGCTGATGCCGCTCGTCTACGACCGCCTCCGGGAGCTCGCCCAGAGTTACTTCCTGCGTGAGCGGGCGGGACACACCCTTCAGCCGACGGCCCTGGTCAACGAGGCCTTCGTTCAGCTAGCCCACCGCGATGATCGTGACTGGGCGGGTCGAACCCACTTCTTCGCGATCGCATCGAGCGAGATGCGTCGCATCCTCGTCGACCACGCCCGGCAAAAGCGCGCGGTCAAGCGCGGCGGCGATCGACAGCGAGTGACCCTCGATGGCGTCGCGGTCGAGCTCGCGCCGCAGATCGACGCGATCGCACTCGACGAGGCCCTCGCCTCGCTCTCGGAGATCGATGCTCGGGCGGCGCGCGTCGTCGAGCTCAGGTTTTTCGGAGGCCTCACCGTGGATGAGGTCGCGGCGATTCTCGGTGTCACGTCGCGCACGGTCCGACACGACTGGCGAGCCGCGCGGGCCTGGCTCCTTTCCGAGCTCGAAGAACGAGAGGGCGATGGATTCTCGCCGGTACGAGAGAGCTAAGGCACTCTTCCTCGAAGCCGTCGAGCTTCCGCTCGACGAACGCGAGCGCTTCCTCGACGAGCGCTGCCGGGACGCCGCGGAGCGGAAGCGCATCGAATCGATGCTCGATCACGACGCATCGGACCGCGGGGACGGGGACGGCGCCGAAGACCCCCTCGCCTGCGTCGACGACGACATCGGCCCGTACGCCATCCGCGGGCACCTCGGCGAAGGTGGTTTTTGCGTCGTGTACCTCGCTGAGCAGACGACTCCCATCCGGCGCGAGGTCGCGCTCAAGCTGATCAAGCCCGGCCTCGACACCCGAAGCGTGATCGCGCGATTCGACGCCGAACGCCAAGCGCTTGCGCTGATGAGCCACCCGAGCATCGCGCGCATCCACGACGCCGGAGTCACCGCTCGCGGTCGCCCGTACTTCGTCATGGAGTACGTTCCCGGCGCTCCGCTCACGGACTATTGCGATCGCCATCGACTCTCGATCGCCGAACGACTCGAGCTCTTTGTCCAGGTGTGCGACGCCGTCCAGCACGCTCACCAGAAAGCCATCGTCCACCGCGATATCAAGCCGACGAACGTCCTCGTGATGGAGCACGAAGGAACGCCGCTTCCGAAAGTGATCGACTTCGGGATCGCGAAATCACTCGAACGAAAACTCACGGCGGAAACACTTCACACCTTGTCGGGCGAGTTCGTCGGCACGCCCGAGTACATGAGCCCGGAACAAGCGGGGGGTTCCCCCGAAACCGTCGACACGCGCACCGACGTCTATTCGCTCGGCGTCCTTCTCTACGAGCTCCTCGCTGGTCGCTTGCCGTTCGAGAGCTCTCTCGTTCGCGATTCGAGTGTTCGAGACATCCCGCGCATCATCCGCGAATACGAGCCGCAGAGACCGAGTGTGCGACTCGGGAATCTCGACGACGCCACTCTCAAGGAGATCGCCGCTCTCCGACGACGGGAGCCGAGCACGCTCGCTCGCGAACTGCGCGGCGATCTCGACTGGATCACTCTCAAAGCGATCGAGAAAGATCCGGCGCGCAGGTATCCGACGCCGTCCGAGCTCGCGCGCGACCTCGAGCGGCATCTCCATCGAGATCCCGTTTCCGCACGACCGCCGAGCTTCGCCTATCGCGCACAAAAACTCTGGCTGCGAAATCGCGGACTCCTGACGAGCTTGGCGGCGATCATCGCGACTCTCGTCGTCGGCGTCGTTGTCAGCCTTTCGCTTTACGTCGAAGCGAATCGAACGAACGACGAGCTCGAAGCGTCGCTCGAACGATCGGAAGGGCTCCGCCTCACGGCCAACTCGACGTCAGCGCTCGAATCCGATCCGGATCTCGCCCTTCTCCTCGCGCTCGAGGGAGCTCGAAGATACGACGGCCGCGAGTCGAGATCGGCGGCGCTCGCAGCCCTGGCGCGTCTCGTCCCCCACCGAACCCTCGTCGGTCACTCCGCGTGGGTTCGATCGGGCGATTTCAGTCCCGATGGCGACCGATTCGTCACCGCTGCGCTCGACGGCACCGCGCGCGTCTGGGACGCCGCGAACGGAAAGCTCGAAAGCGTGATCCGGGTCCACCGCGGAGGACTCGAAGCGGCGCGATTCAGTCCGAACGGCCAAGCGATCGCCATCGCATCCCGCGACGGCACGGTCTCGGTGTCGACGCCGACCGGAGACCCACGACACCACTTTCGCGGACCGGAGAGTGCCGTCTTTTGGCTCGCATGGATCGACGACGAGCGACTGGTCGCGGCATGGACCGATCGCACGGTACGTGCGTGGAACGTCGTGAGCGGCGAAGAGAGCGCCTCGATCTCGACCGCCGGGGAACGGCTCGTCGTCGCCGACTTGAGTCCCGACGGTAGCCGGGTCGTCGTCGGAACGGAAGGCGGTCGCGCTGCGCTGTGGGGACTCGACGACTCGGGCGATCGCGTTCGACTCGGGGCGCATGTCACACGCGTGATCGCCGCCGAATTCGGTCCCGACGGCGAGCGTGTCTACACCGCCGACTATCATCGCGCGTACGCGTGGGACGCGAACACCGGACGACAGCTTCACACGTTTGCCGGCGTCCGGCCGAACATCCACGGACTGCGGTGCTCGCCGGATGGCCGTTGGCTCGTCGCGGTGACGGACGATCGCAGCCCCGCGCTTTGGAATACGGAGACGGGAGAGCGCGGCGTCGTCTTCGACGGTCATGCATCGAGCGTCGTCTCGGCGGCGTTCAGCTTGGACGGTCGCCGTCTCGTCACCGGCTCGATCGACAATACCGCGCGCGTGTGGGATACGGAACGCGGCGCCCTACTCGAGACCTTGCTCGCTCACCGCCACAAAGTGACCGATGTCGTCTTCAGTTCGGACGGGAGTCGCGTCGGAACTGCGTCAGGCGACGGGACGGCCGCCGTCTGGGACATCGACGCGGCGACGCTCGGGCGCCTCGCCCACGAAGACGATGTCCGTACGATGGAGTTGTCGCCCGACGGCCGGCTCGCTCTCACCGGGACGAAGGGAAAGGAGGCGATCGTTTGGGATGTTGCGAAGCGAAAGCGCCTCGCCACGCTCACCGGTCACCGTGGATCCGTCGTAGTCGCCTCGTTCAGCGCCGACGGCCGCTCCGTGCTCACGCAGTCGATCGACCGCACCGCACGCCTCTGGGATGCGGCGACCGGCGAAGAGAAGCAGCGGTGGTTTCACGACTCGAGTCTCGTCTTTGCGAGTCTCAGTTCCGACGGAGAGAAAGTCTGTACCGCGGAAAAAGCTTCGTCCGTGGTGAGGATCTTCGATTTGCAGAGCGGTGAGCTCGCTCGCGAGCTCGAACCGGGCGCGAGACTCATCTGGCGCGTCGGGTTCTCGCCGGACGGAAGTCTCGTTTTCGCGACGACGAATCACGGAGTGTTCTTTTGGGACGTCGATACCGGCGAACAGCGAGTCGTTCTTCGCGGACACGAGGTGCGCGCGTACGTAGCGGACTTTCACTCGGGAAGCGGACGCGTCCTCACGACATCGCACGACACCACGGCGCGGGTCTGGGATTTGTCCAGCGGAGAGGAGATCGTCCGACTCGCACACGAGAAGCAACTCGGCGTCGGTGAGTTCAGCCGCGACGGTCGGCGCGTGATCACCGCCGCGAGCGAGCTCGTCGCTCGCGTTTGGGACGTAGAAACGGGCGCCGTGCTCGTGACGTTCGCGGGACACGAGGCGAGACTGACCTCCGCGGTGTTCAGTCCCGACGAACGTACGGTTCTCACGGCGTCGTTCGACGGCACCGCGCGCATCTGGAATGCCGACAGCGGAGTGGAGCTCCTCGTCTACTCCGGACACACGGGTCGTCTTCTCCGCGGTGCGTCCTTCACGCCCGATGGGCGCTGGGCCGTGACCGCGTCGATCGACAACACGGTTCACATCTGGCCGGTGGATCCGATCCCGTTCGCAGAGTCGGTGCGGCCGCGCGAGCTGTCGGCTCGGGAGCGCGCTCGGTTTGGGATTGGGGTTTCCGGTTTGGCTGGGGCGACGGTTTACACGAAGGGCGCGAGGGCAGAAGCGAAGGCAGAGGAAGATGAGAAAGAGTAGGAGTAGGAGAGGGAGAAGAGGGGTGTGTGATCCACGATTGGATCGGCTGTTTTGACCGGTGAGATCTCTAGGTGGTCGTTCTCCGCCTTGGCCGACGTGGGGTGTCAGCGTTGAAGGCTCCGTTGTTTGCGATCCTGTGGTTCGCGGCTTTCGTCGTCACGCGCCGAGGAAAAGAAGACGAAGCTCGAGATCGAGATCTCTGACGAGGTTTCGCGCGAGGCCCTCGCCGCCCGCTACGGACCGAACTTTTCCATGCTCGGCCACTCGCCAAACGAGCTTGCGGTCCTCGGTAGCTTCATTCGCTGGTTCACCGATACGCCGTCGCCGGAGGAAGCCAAAGCGTTCTGGTCGGAATGGCGCGCGCGGAATTCCGACTATCCGTCACTCGCACCGCACCGGACAGCCCTCGATCGCCACGCAGCTCGTGAGCGAACCGAGCCGCGGCTCGGAACCGTCCGAGAAGAGGTGAAGAAGACCCGCGATCGCGTCGGCGATGTTGATCCCGCCGTCGCCATTCCAGTCCATGAGCGTTCCGTTTGGCGCATCAGCTGCTTCGCCGTCTCCACACGGGAGAACGTCGGGCGCGCCCCCGAAGAGGAAACCGAGAAGACAGATCGGGTCGGCGATGTTGACTGTGCCGTCGGCGTTGCAGTCGAAGGGGCGCATGGCGCCGCTCCCCGGCGGCTGCGTCGAGCAAGTCGCGATTCCCGAGGCGGACTTCGCTTCGCCGACGAATGCGCGCAGCTCGTAGTCGCCCGGCGCGGCGGACGGTGAAACGCGATCTTGGTAGAGCGTCGCCTGACCGTCGAGGATCTCGACGAGGTGACCGTTTCGCGAGAGATGAATCGCGTCGTACGCTTCACCGTTTTGCCACGTGAGTGTGACGATCCGCTGGCCGTCTTTCTGAGTTTCTTCACACGCGACGTCCCGAGGGGGCTGAACGCCGAGCGGGAGCGAAAGCGTGGCGTCGTCGACGCCCTTCGCACGTTTCTTCCACTTGCGGGCCGTCCCTCCCAACGTGAGCTCGAGCTGCGAGGAGGAGTGAACTGCGTAGGAGCCGATCGCTCGCGCAACGTGCGCGCCGGGCGAGAACACGGGTGGCGTCATGTTGACCGCGTCGACCCAAACGTTGTGCGGAGAATCGCTGGCCGGAATCATGCTGACGTTCATCTCGAGCGGATCCTCGACCGGCGCCAAGCCCGCGTTCCGGAGATCGACCATCACCGTCGCCTGTTCACCGGGAGAAGCGTGGCGATCGGAGACGGCGAAACGGTCGACGACGATCTCGGGCTCGAGCGAAACGAAGTACGATCGAACGCCGCGGTCCACCGCGCCTTCGGGTGCCGCTCGATCGAGCTTCGTGCTGTTCACGACGCACAGATCACCTTCACGTCCCGTCGCGATCGCCGGCTCCCAGTCGCGCTCGCCGTCGCGCGCCAGATCCTTGACGTACCACGCGGCGTCGACTCCCTCGCTCGGGTAGAACGTCGCGACGAGAGCGTCGCCGTCGAGAGTGAGCGGCCCGCTCGTTCCGACCGGCGCGGCGACGCTCCCGGGAATCGTGTCGCCGGGTGGATCGCCCGGGTTGAACGTCCGGGCGACGAGTCCGAACGACTCGTCGACCTCGTCCCAAACGATCACCGGAAACACCGCGAGCACCTGTGCTCCGGTTCCGGGCGGGCACGTACCGCGCTGAAGTGGGTACGCGTTTCCGAACAATCCGTTCGAAAGCTGCGCCGTGTAGACGATCTTCAGGTTGCCGACGCCGTTCGCGAGTGACGGGCCTTCGTTCGTGTTCACAAGAGGCTGATCGGCGGTGAACGCGAGCATCCCGTCGTCGTCCGACGAGAGCGCGATGGTCGGCATCTCGAGACCGGTCAGGCCGAAATCGAGCGTTTCGACCGGGGTCCATGCATCGCCGGTCCGGAACGAATACGCGATCACGCGGTCGGCGCTGGTCCCCATGAAGCCGTCGCCGTCCTGGACCCACACCACGCACACGGTGTTTCCGCTCGGCGACACGGCGATCGCGGGTTCGTAGTCGGCGACCGGTTCGCCGGCGACTGGCGCAGAGAGCTGCTCGATCGGCCCCGGCGGGCCGCCGATGGCGATGCGTCGCGCGACGACCTCGAGCTTGTCGCGAAGGATGAGCCCGTTCTCGGCGAAGAGGTCGCCGTCCATCGAGCGAGTCCACGTGCACCACGCTTCCCCGGCGCCCGGTGCCGCCGCCACCTTCGGCCTCCCGTCGGGAATCTGATCCGCGGTGAGCATCTCGGCGTCCGCCCAGCCGGAACCCTCCGTCCAAACGGAGAAGAAGATCTCTTCGTTCCGAAAGATCTCCGCCGTCGCTTCGGTGTCGCTCAAGACCTGCGTGAGGGAGACGACGTCCGCAATCGGGAGAGTGTTTTCGGTCCACACGGCGACCGCCTGCGTATCGCTCACGAACGCGAGCGACGAATCGCGCCGGAGCCGGTCGGTCGGCGGAAACACGGGAGCGGGGACGCTCCAGCCTCCGCCGGTGTCTTCGGCGAAGTAGAGCTCGGGATCGTAGACACCGGGATCCGTGTCGACGTCCTTCATGAAGATCATGAGCGTACGATTCCCCGACGGGCTCGTCGCGACCGACGGGAACATCTGCTGCGGAACAGTGGGGTCGACTCCGATGCCGCCCGCACCGCCGCAGCCCGAACCCCACTCGTTGTCGTAGACGTTGAAGGTGTGGTCGACGCAGAAGACCCCCCAGAGCGCGCAGGCATGGACTTCCGCGTCGATGTCGAGTCCGAGACAGAACCCGACGCTCGTATCGAAGTCGCTCCCGTCCCAGTCCATCGTGATCGGCAGTGCGAATCCGACGGAAGGGTTGATCGTCGCGCCGACCGATCCGATGCCGTTCGCTACGACGAGATCGATCCCACCGGTGACGCCGAGACTGAGCTCGGGCTCGAACACGTATTCGAACTGAAAGTGCGGCTGGTTCCGGCTGAGCCGCACCATGAGGTCGTTGTAGATCGCCGCGCCGAGCTGGATACCGAGGTATCCCCAGAGCTCGAGATCGACGCCGATGATCTTTCCGCTGACGAGTGGGCCGTAGAAAATCGTCCAGTCGAAATCTTTGTCGAGGAGCTGAATGTCGTCGACCTCGTAGACGATGTCGAAGTCGGGACACTCGAAAAAGACCTGACCCGGGATTTCGCTGTTCGGGCTCACCGACCACTGCTTGTCGAGCACGGTGAAATTGAAGAGCTCGAGCGCGAGGACCGCCTTTACCTCGTCCGCGAACCACTTCTCGTCCTCGAGGCGCATGCGCGCGGTCGCCCTCGCCTCGGCGTGGTTCTCGAGAACGAGATCGGGACCGGGAAGCGGAATCTCGAAGTCGTGCTCCCAAAGGAGCTGGCCGGGGAAGCTGCCTTCGACGATGTAGCGGTGAGATCCCGACTGATACGAGATGTCGGTCGAGATCAGCGGAAGATCGAGATAAGCGGGCTTCGGGCAGAATCCCATCGGCCAGACGTCACTCGCTTCCTTGTCGTCCGAGTCTTCGACGTGGACGCGGATGCGCGCCTCCGTGACGTTCGGGACGTCGCTCATATTGAGCGTCGCCTTCCACCAAGAGAGCGCGGGGCTGCCGTCGAACATCGCCGCGGTCTCCGAGAGGTAGATCTGCGCATCGTTCGACACGTGAATGATCTCGAACCGCACCTCCGTGATCTCTCCGAAGTTCGACGGCGCAACCTGGGTGTAGAACGTCACCTCGACATCCGGGGCGATGTCCGGGATGTAGCGCTTCTCGTCCGGCGGCGGGTGGATCCCGAAAATCCGGGGAGGAACGATCGCGATGAGCTCATCGGTCGCGGGCGGCGGCGCGCCCGTTCCGAAGGCCTCGAATTCCGTCGCGCTCCCGCAGGCGTTGTCCTTCACGACGACCTTCGCCTGCGCGATCTTCCCCTTCTCGAACGAGTGCGTAATGGTCGAGCCGGCGGAGATCGCCGTTCCGTCGCCGAAGTCCCAGAAATACTCTGTGATGAAACCGTCGGGATCCTCCGCGTCTACGGCGAGCGTGAGCGTGACCTTGTCGCCGGCGTTTCCTCCTCCCGCCCCCTTCCGGCCGCCGACTCCGAATTGCAGATCGCCGAGGAGGAGATCCTCGACGCCGGGCGCGAGCGTGACGCGCCGAATATCGTGGATGACCGGAGGGATGTTCCCCGAAAGAGGGAGCACCTCGATGAGCGGATACGGCGGACAAGGATAGGGCGGCGCCACCTGCTGAACCGCGGCGTCCTTCGTGAGCCCGTAGACGTCGAGGTTTTCGTTCCCACCGTCGACGTAAAACCCGAGGACGTACTCGCCCTCGGGAAGAGGCACGGGGAAGATCGCTTCGGTCCAACGGCTGTACATCGAGACCGGGAGGTTGTTCACGTCGATGTTGTCGATGAGGACATCGTACGGCGGCTGGATCTCGCGGAGCCGCGCTTTGAGGTCGCCGCCGGTCCGGTAGCGGCTGCCGTGAACGCGGACTCGCACGCCGTTCGACGCGTCTTCGTCGAGCGAAAAATACGCGCGCCACTCGACCGTGTCGCCGCCCGGAAGCGGGAGGAGCTCGTCACTCGCGAACCCGGTGCCGCCCGTCGGTACGGGTGACGGACAATCGGTGAAGCCTCCGATTGCGCAGGTGACGGACGGATTCGCGGCGCCGAGCCTGCCTTGGAAGATCTCGACCGTGAAGAAGTGGTCGGTCGTCCCGTCCGCGATACGCCCCCACTCCTCTGCCGATAGACCGAGCTCCGTCGCGTCTCCGGGAAGCTCCGCCATCAACTCGCCGTCGCAGTAAACGCGAACACCCTCTGCCTCGATGACGTGCGACCAAGAAATGACGGCTCCGATCTTGTCGCCGAGGAACTCGCAGTTCAGATCCTGCACCGGCGGAAGACTCGGCGTGACGTAGGTCACGGCTTGCGCGCGGGTCGTCGTCGCGCCGCGATCGCGCGTTCCGACGCGGAGGTCGTAGGTCCCCGGCTCTCTCGGCGGGAGCGTGACCGAAGCTCGATCGACGCCGTCGAACCGCATCGCGTACTCGCCAGGGAAGTCGTACACTTCGTACGCCACCTCGGGGTCGATGGACTCCTTGAACACGAGAACGACATCGCCGCCCGAAGTCGGCAGCTCGGACGGAATCACGCCGACGATCTCGAGCTCGAGGTCGCGGTAGAGGACTCCCTGCTCCCAGGTGTCGAGCGTAGCGGTGAATCCGCGCTCGAGCGTCACTGGAGTCCAGCCCGCAGCCGCCGCCGGAGGGACCTTTCCCACGATTCGTGTCGGCCCGACCGGCTCGGCATCGACGAGCGGTACGCCTCCGATCTCGACGGTCAGGTCCTCGGTAAAATTGCGGCCGTCGATGGCGATGAACGTACCGCCGGACGTCCAGTGCTCCTGGGGATGGATCCGCGTGATCTCAGGTTCGGCCGATCGGTCGACGTAGCGGACGCCATCGGCTAGCGTCGCGACGACCTCGTCGCCATCTCGAACCTCGACGACGTAGTCGCCCGGCGGGAGAGCGGGCGCGGTTCCCGTGGCGCGCTGCTCGCTTTCGAGGTCCTGCGCGGTGAGGAGTCGACCCTCGAAGTAGAACGTGTGCTGTCGTTCGAAACCTTCACCGATGATCGTCACGATCTCTCCGCCGCGCGAGTCGAGCTCTTCGGGTTCTACGCGCCGTATCGCGACGACGGGTGGTGGCGCCACGTACTCGACGAGGTCCGGAGCGAACGCGAGTCGCGTGTTGAGATCGCTGAAAATCGTCACTCCGGGAAGCCCGGGTTCGTCTCCCGCCGGCGCCGTGCCCTCGATCGTCATCGCGTCGACGATCTCGAGATCGAGCAGCCGCTTCGCCCCAATCGTCACGTATTGACCCGCGGCGAAACCCGTCCCCCGAATGGTGACCGTCGTGCCTCCGGCGAGGTCGAGCTCGCGCGGCTCGATGCTGCGTATCGTCACCGGGTCGGGGGGAGTGACGTAGGTCACCGCATCGGCGATGCGGTCGAGACGCTGATCCGAGGCGCTGAAGAGCGTCAAGTCGTAGCTCCCGGGATCGTTTGCCGGCGCCGTGCCCGTGATCGTCGTCGCGTCGACGATCACGGGGTTTACGAGACGCTTCGTCCCGATCGTGACGTAGACGCCGCGTTCGAACCTCGCGCCGGTGATCGTCACCGCCGCGCCGCCGGACGGATCGAGCTCGCTCGGATCGATCCCCTCTAGGTTCTGGGCAGAGACCGCTTCACCAGCGAGCGATGCGGCGATCACCGCAAGACAGAGGAAGACTTTCATGGCACCCTTTCGACTCACTCGATGCTCCGGGAAAAGTACGGCGCCCGAAAGATACGGGGAGCTCGATACGCGAGCGGCTCACCGAAAACAGACTCGGCATCGGGAAACGCGGAAACCGCGCGCAAAAGCGGAAAAAAATTCCGCGATGGTGCGCCCTCGTCCCGAACGGCCCCCGAACCGCCGGCGCTAGTCTCTCGGTGCCCCGACGTTCTTCGGTGAGGGGCTCACGATGATCGGCACCTTGCCGTGCTCCTCGAGGAGACGGACGAGCGGGCCGACGCTGAGCCCGGGCGTGGCGGCGATCTCGATCTCGAGAAACTCGCCGAGCTCCTCTTCGGCCGCGATGATTGCGGCGACGGCCTCGGGATCGAGAGAACCGTCGACCTCGACCGTCACCGATCGGCCGCCGAACGAGAGCTCGGCCGAATCGCCGCTCCTGACGAGTGCACCGAGCACTCGCCCCTCCCGTCGCCCGGCCGGCGCGGGGTCGCGAGGATGGACGGATGCGGGCTCGGCTGCATCCGCGGCGCCGAGGTGGTCCGAGCTCTGGTCGGAGAATCCGCTGCGCTCGGCCCCGTCGTCGCCGTCGGCGCAGCCGAAGAGACTGAAAGCTAAGATCGTGAGTCCCGGGAGCGCGCGCATCATGTCCCCAGTTTGACCGACGATCCCGCGCGGCGACACTTTTCCTTGGCCGCGGGGGTCGGGCTTCTTCTCTCGCGCTGCGGTTCGCGGGCGCCGGACGGTCGTAGACTCGACGCGGCTTCTGAGATCAGATGACCCCTCTAGCATTCAGGTCCTCGACCGCGCCCATGAACGGCATCCTCAATATCGACAAGCCGAGCGGCATCACGTCCCACGACGTCGTCGATCGCGTACGGCGAGCTCTCAAGACACGCCGCGTCGGACACGCCGGAACGCTCGACCCGCTTGCGACCGGAGTTCTCGTTGTCTGCGTCGGAAACGCAACGCGGATCTCCGAGTACGTGATGGCGGGAGAAAAAGAGTACGCCGCGACGATCCGCTTCGGCGAGACGACCGACACGTACGACGCGGAGGGAGTCGTCGTCGCGCGTGCTCCGGTCGAACTCTCGCGAGACGACATCGAGCGCGCACTTGCCGACTTCCTCGGCGACATCGAGCAGGTGCCGCCGGTCTACTCGGCGATCAAGGTCGGCGGTACACCGCTTCACCGTCGCGCGCGGAAGGGTGAAGCCGTGACTCCGAAGCCGCGCTCCGTCACGATTCACGACATCGCCATCGAAGGCTGGATCTCGCCGGATATCGCCGTTCGGATCCGCTGCTCACCGGGAACGTACATCCGTTCGTTCGCGCACGATCTCGGGGAGCGACTCGGCTGCGGCGCGCACCTCGCCCGGCTCGAGCGGCGCGCGAGCGGGAACTTTTCGATCGACGATGCGATCACCCTCGAGGCGCTCACCGAGCTCGCGCGGAGCGGAACGACCCACGACGCGCTGAGACCGATGGAAGACGGGCTGGCGGCATTCCCCGCCGTCACTGTCGACGACGAACTCTCCCGCGCGATCGGCCACGGTCGCGAAGTGACCCTCGACGCTCACGCGGCTTCGGATGGCGAGCTCGTGCAGGCGCGGGGGGCGGAAGGGAAGACCATCGCTCTCCTACGCTACGACGCGTCACGACGGGCTTGGCGACCGCGGAAGGTCTTCGCGGCCGGTATCCCGGCCTCGCCGGCGGAAAGCCGCGACTAATGCGGATGGTCGGGGTTGAACGATGGACGACCTGGTACGAGTCCGCCCGGCCCGCTACCATCCGCGTGACGGGGCAACACACCGCCGTTCTCCGATCCCGATTTTCGCCGAGGACCCACTCTCGATGCGCATCTTGATCCCCGCCGTGCTGGGCTCCGCTCTTCTCGGAGTCGCGGCTTGTTTTCTCGTGATCGCGTCGGAATCGCCGGACGGAGTCGCCCCGAATCGCGGGCCCGACTCGGCGCTCGAGGGCTGGGCGGGCGATCCAGCGAGCTCGCGCGGATCCGTGCGAGGGGACTCCGAAACCGCAGCGAGCGGCGAGCGCGCCGGAGGCGAGCTCGCCGCGGGCGAGTCGGCCGACGCGAACGCGCGTTCGGCTCGACGGGCCGCAGCTCGGGGACTCGGCACGTTTCGGGGGAACGGCGAAGGCCTAGGTACGGGCGGCGAAGGATCGAAGCCGAACGGATCCGCAGATGGTACGAAGAGCGGCGTGCTCGCCGGCACGGCGCTCACGGCGGCTCTCCTCGAGGCGCTCGAGGCCGAGGATCTCGGTGCCCTTCAAGGCCTCCTCATCTCGGAGCTCACCCTCGACGGAACGAGACTTTCCGCGGAGGACCTTCCGCTTCTCTTCGACGCACTGAGCGGAGTCGACGACTACGGGATGGAGAAGCTGATCCTCACGCATCTCGAACGATTGGACGCTCCTCCGGACGCGCTCGTCGACGGTTACCTCGATTATCTCGAGGGCGCGCGAAAGTCCGCCCACACTGACGACATCTTCAAGAAGATCGTCGACCTCGGTGGGGACGCCGGACTGCGCGGTCTGTCCGAGCTCGTCGGGTCGACCGGGAGCGAGAAGCTACGCGGCCGGGCGGCGCTCGCGCTGGCGGAGATCGGCGACGCTCGCGGAGTGGAAGCGATTCAGCGTGCACTCTTCGCCGCCGACGATGCCAACTCGGCGCGACCGTTCATCCAGGCCCTCGCGCGTTTCGATGATCCCGCCGCGGTGTCCACTCTGGTGGACTACGTGTCGCGCAGCGGCGAATCGGCGTTTCGCTATCTTCGGGAAATCCGCGGAGAGGAAGCGGCGCCCGTTCTCGCCCGCGAGCTGGATCCACGTGGAGACGGATCGTTTCAGCGGGAGCTTCTCCGAAAGCTGCGCGACCTTCGCGATCCGCGCACGCTCGGCGATCTGGAGAGATTCCTCCGGCGCGCCGAAGGGACGATGCTCCGCGATACGGTCATGACGGTCGCGCGCATTCCGGATCCGCGGGCGGCGGATCTGCTCGAGCGTTTCGCCGCGCGATCACACGACGAAGCGCTCGCGAGCTACGCGCGCCGGAGCGCACAGAAGCTCGAAGAGCGCCTCGCGCGATCAGCGCGCGAGAGCGATCGTCGCGAAGCCGAATCGCGCGAACGACGCGCGCGGGCGGAAGAGAAGAAGCGCGCGAAGAGCGAAAAGCGCGGACGGCGGGTCTGATGCCGGGTGGGGAGACCTCGACACCGAGGCCCGGCGACGTTTCGGAGATTCGCTAGAGCGCTCGAGATGCGGAGACGCGTGCGAAAGTTCCGCCCGTTCCCGCTCCTCGGGAACCCCCATGTCCAAACGATTCTCGGGAGCCAGCTCCGCTGGAGCCGAGCCCCCGCTTCGTCGCGTTCACTCGTCCTTCTCGACGACGGCGACCGCATCGCGATCGAGGTCTCGACTCCGCCGGAGTGGACGCCACGGGAACGAACCGTTCTCCTGATCCACGGTCTCTGTGGATGTCAGGACTCGGGGTACCTCGTCCGACTCTCGCGGCGCCTATTCGCCGCCGGGATTCGCGCCGTGCGCATGAACCAGCGCGGCTGCGGTTCGGGAGCGGGACTCGCGCGCAACCTCTACCACAGCGGCCGAAGCGAAGACGTCGAGGCCGTGCTCCGTCATCTCAGGCGAGAAACTCCAGATTCCCCGCTCGACGTCGTCGGTTTCTCACTCGGCGGAAACATGGCGCTCAAGCTCGCCGGCGAGCTCGGCGACGCCATGACGGACCTATGCGATCAGGTCGTCGCGATCTGTCCGCCCGCCAACCTCCTCGCTTGCGCGCACCGCCTGAGTCAGCCGCACGCGCGCATCTACGATCAATACTTCGTCCGGCTCCTCCGCCGCATGGTGGCCGATCGCCACGAGCGCTTTCCCGACCTCGGTCCGTTCGAGCTCCCGCCTCGCCTGTCACTCTACGAGTTCGACGATCTCTACACGGCGCCGCACTCGGGCTTCGCGAGTGCGCTCGACTATTACACGCGCTCGAGCTCCGCTCCCCTCACGCCGAACGTCCGGGTGCGGTGCCGGGTCCTCTTTGCCGAGGACGATCCCTTCATCGATCCGGAAGCTCTCGCTCCGTTCCCGTCGCGCGTCGAGGTGCTGCGCGTTTCCCACGGCGGTCACCTCGGGTTCGTCGGCGCACCGGGTCGGAGGTTTCGCTGGATGGACGAGTGCGTGCTCGGCTGGTTGAGCGTCGGCGACTCTCGGAATTGAAGAGCTCCGAGGACGACGCGGACACGCTCAAAACCGGTCATTCTGCGTGAGCGCCCGCTCGACGTCGTCCGACCAGCGGGCGACCGTGAGGACGCTCCGCCGCAGCTCCTCGGCGTCACAGGTCGCCTGCGGGTAGGTGTCCACCATCACGAAGTGCGGTCTGCCGTCGATCGTCTGTACGGCGATCGATCCATGGGGCAGATCGGCGTTGAGCTCGAGCGCCCGGCGAAAGTAGCCTTCGTGAAGTGGCGCGCAGACGCTGTAGATCCGGACGAGGCGGGCAGCGAGCGGCTCACCCGGCGATAGATCGATCCTCACGCTCTGGCTCCGCCCTTCGGGGAGCGAGACGACGGTTTCGTAGCAACCGTTCTTCCGTGTCCAACTGAGCTGGAGCGCGCTGAGCACCTCGGTGACGAACGCGTCCATGTCGCGAAGGTGCCCGCGCACGGATCGCAGCTCTTCCCAGAGCGCCCCGGCATGGGGGTAACGACGCGCCGGGTCCTTGCTCATGCAAGCGCGGACGAGCTGCGAGAGCTCTTCGGGCACGGCGGGGATCTCCGCGGAAACGTCGGGAACGGGGTCGCTCTGATGCGCTTCGGCGACCTCTTCGACGGTCGGGCGGACGTAGGGCAATTGCCCGGTAAGCAAAAAGTAGAGCGTCACCCCGACGGCGTAGACGTCGCTGCTCGCAGTGGCCGCCTCCGCACGGAAGAGCTCGGGCGCCATAAAATGAGGCGTACCAGCGACACCGCGATCGCCGAGCGTCTGCCCGCTCGCGAGAACGCGCTTCGCGAGACCGAAGTCCGCGAGCTTCGCGGAGCCGGTTCCGGTCACAAGGACGTTCGCCGGTTTGATGTCTCGGTGAACGATTCCGAGGCGGTGCGCTTCAGCGAGGGCCGAGCAGATTTGACACACGTAGTTCGTCGCCGTCGCGACGTCGACGGCTTTGCTGTCCGAGAGAATCGCTCGAAGCGACTGGCCGGCGACGTACTCCATCTCGATGAAGTGATAGTCCCCGTCGCGGCCGATGTTGTGCACGGTAACGACGTGGGGATGAACGAGAGCGGCGGCGCTTCGAGCCTCCGCGAGAAAGAGCGGAACGAACCGCGGGTCGCGCGCTGCGAGTCGCGGGCTCAAGACCTTGAGGGCGCAAGGTCGCATGAGCGTCACGTGGTTCGCCTTGTAGACCCGCGCCATCCCCCCTCGACCGACGAAGGATTCGATCTGGTATCCGGCGATCGTCCGTCCGACGAGATTCTCGTCTCCGAGGAGATTCTCGCCGGAGGCGTCGAACCGCGTCTCGCGATGGAGGACTTCGTGCGTGCTTCCGAGCGGAACGACCGACAAGAGCTGGCGACAGACCGGACACGTTCGGACGCTCGCGTCCACTGCGTATCGATCGTTGCAACCGTAGCAGAACCGAACTGCTTCGATCATGATCGTCCCCGGGGCCGTCAGCCTTTCGTACGTTCGTTGTACCACACCCGGGCTCACGATCGCCGCTCGGAGAACCGCGAGCTCCGCAAGGAAGGCCCGTCCGCGCCGGGTCGATCGCTCGGTCGGCGCCCGGGAGTGTGCATTCAAACGGCACGTCGATTTCGCTGCTTCTCCGCACGGCTAAAGATAGCCTAGCGTTAGGGCCCGCCGGGTGCGTCCCCCGGTGTGTTACGATGGGGTTCGGTTGAAAGTCCCAAGGTCGCCCTCTGGATCGCCCGGCGGCCACCGCGTGCGAAGGTGTGCCGCGCTCCCGGCTCGCGACAACTACCGGCCAGAGACTCTCCGGGCCGTCGACGATTCGACGGTCGTCCGAGCGCGCTCTGTCGCCTCCGTTCCGAATTCCCGTATGACCGTTCGACGCCGCTCGCCACCGTTCCGTCGCCTCTTCGTTGCCGCTATGGCCTTCGGGCTCCTTTCGGCGGCGACGGCTGCCGCCGACATCAGTCCGCGTGTGCCCGAAGACGTCCAGACCGCACTTCGCCGCGGCGAGGAGGTGCACGTCTTCGTCGAGGTCGATGCGGAGATCTATCCGGGCTCGTCGACGCGCCAGTCGCTCCGCGATTCCGTCGACCGATTCGCGCGCGCACAAGAGCGCGCGATCGCCTCCCTTCCCGCGTCCCTCCCCGTGCGCTACCGATATCGCTACTCGCCCGTTTTCACGGTCGTCGTCCGCAGCGAGAACGATGTCGACACTCTTCTCCGCCTACCCGGAGTCGCCGAAATCAGCTCCGACCTCTACGGCCGTGGCGGGCTCGAGGCGAGTCGAGCGGTGATCCAGGCGGACCGCGTGCTCGAGAGCGGCTGGGACGGTGAGGGGACGGTCGCGGCTGTCATCGATTCCGGCGTCGACAGCGACGATCCCGATCTCGCGGGTGCCGTCGTTCACGCTTGGCACTACCGCGACCGCGGAGAGATGGTGGGCGAGGGCGCTCCGGACGCCTCCGGTCACGGAACCGCCGTCTCCGAAATCATCGCCTCGCGCGGAGTGGACAGCGAGGTCGGTGTCGCCCCCGGCGCGGAGATCGTGGCGATTCGCGTGCTCAATGACGACGACGGCGGCTGGACGAGCGACTGGGCGATGGGGATCGAGCACGTCGTCCGACTCCACGAGGAAGACAACGGAATCGACGTCGACGTGATCAATGTGAGCCTCCTCACGTTCGAAGAGTTCGATTCCTACTGCGACTTCAGAGTGCGGCCGCTCGCCGACGCGTGCGCGGCGGCGCGCGAAGCGGGAATCGTCGTCTTCGCCTGCGCGGGCAACTCAGGGGCTCTCCATGAGCTCGCCATTCCCGGTTGCTACCGGTCGACGACATCCGTAAGCGGTGTCTTCACCGAAGCGCCCGACACCTTCCCCACATGGGCGAATCGAGGAACGCATCTCGATCTGGTCGCGCCCGGAGAGGTCGAGATCCGCGAGGGGGACGCCATCTTCCGCCACCTCGGGTGCTCCTTTGCGACTCCATTCGCCTCGGGAATCGCGTGCGCCCTTCGACAAGTCGACCCGGGCATCTCGCCGCAGGCGATCGATCGCCTGCTCAAGGACACCGGAGTCCCCGTCGAGGACGCCGCAAACGAGCGATTCGTACCGCGGGTCGACGCCTGGAATGCGATGCAAAGCCTGCTCGAGACAGATTGCGACGAGAACGGCACGGTCGACTACGAAGAAATCGATTCCTTGACCGACTGCGACGACGACGGACGCCTCGACGTGTGTCAGATCGCAGAGAACGCAGCAGCGGATTGCAACACAAACGGCATTCTCGACGTGTGCGATATCGCCAGCGACCCGGGTCTCGACTGCGACGAGAACGGACTCATCGACTCGTGCGAAATCGCGGCGACGCCGGATCTCGACTGCGACGGAAGCGGCGGCCTAGATATCTGCGAGCTCGACGGCAACCCGATCCTCGACTGCAACTGGGACGGGATCCCGGACAGTTGCGAGCTCGAGGCGGATCCGAGCCTCGACTGCGATTCGAGCGGAGCGATCGACAGCTGCGAAATCATCGCCGGTCTCGTGGACGACCTGAACGACAA
Source organism: Planctomycetota bacterium (assembly GCA_965223845.1). Classification (GTDB taxonomy): domain Bacteria; phylum Planctomycetota; class UBA8108; order UBA8108; family SXIK01; genus CBDCXR01. The sequence continues at coordinate 5,166,111 of CBDCXR010000004.1, forward strand.
CGGCATTCCGGATTCTTGCGAAGACGGCCTCGTGAGGTTCCACCGCGGCGATGTGAACGACGACGATCGGCTCGCCATCGACGACCCCATCTTCGCGCTCAACATCCTCTTCTCGGATGGCGGGACGGTTCAGTGTCTCGACGCCGCCGACTCGAACAACGACGGCGGGTACAACATCGCCGATCCGGTCTACACGCTTCTCTATCTCTTCGCCGACGGTCCACCACCGGCGTCGCCGGGGCCACCGGGAAGTCCGTGCGGATCCGATCCCGAGCCCCCCGGCTCCCCCGGCAATCTCGGCTGCGAGTCGTACACGAGTTGCGGATAGCCAAGATCTCTGGCGCTTCCGGCGCCTACGGCCCGAGCGGTGGAAACTCGCCCGCGGCGTGACGCTCGGCGAGACGCTCGTACTCGGTGAGCACGCGCTCGATGTAGCGCCGCTCTTCGGGACGAATCGAGCGGACGACCTTCGCCGGGACGCCCATGACCACCGATCCTGGGGGGATCGCGGTTCCCGGCGGGACGACCGCACCGGCGGCGACAATGCAGTCTTCGCCGACCGCCGCATCGTCGAGAACCACCGAGCGAATCCCGATCAGGGTTCTCGATCCCACGCTCCGGCAGTGGACGACCGCGTGATGTCCGATCGCGACATCGGCGGCGATCTCGAGTGGGACGCCTTTCTTGCAGTGGAGGACGCTGTGATCCTGAACGTTCACTCGATCACCGACGCGAATGGGCGCGACGTCGCCGCGGATCGTGACGTGATGCCAGATGCTCGCGCCGCGGCCTAGCGTCACGTCGCCGACCACGACCGCGCTCGCCGCGACGTGGGCATCTCCGATGCGCCCCATCGTGTAAATCGGCTCGACCGTCATCGCCTGCCGAACCGGATCACCCGCGCACCAGAGCCATCGGCAGCGTCACCGGGAGAAGGGCGGTGTCGGCGACGAAGCTGAACGGCAGATCGAAGAGGTAGTAGACCTCTTTCGACTCGAAATCGACGACATCGAAGAGGATGCGCGTTCCGGCGTAGACGTCCGGCGATGAGCGCCCGTTCAGACCCGCGTAGCGCTGAGTCGTAAAACACCCCGCAAGGAGTGGGAGCGCGAGGGCGAGCAGCCAGAGGGAACGATTCATGCGATGACCTTTCAGCAATGTGGACTCGCGAGGGTGACGAGTCGGACGTTCACCGCCCGTCGCAATCGACTCGGGAGTCGGGAGTTCACTTCTCGATTCGGTAGAGGTGCGTCTTCGTCCGCAGGTAGAGCTCGTTCGCGATCACCGCCGGCGACGCCATGCAGCCGTCGTCGAGCTCATTGACCGCGACCGGCTCGTACGTTCGCGATGCACGAAAGACGAACGTCTTCCCCTCGTGGTTCGGTGCGAGGATCACTCCGCCTGCGTACACGGGAGAGGCGGAAAACTTGCCTTCGAGACGCTCGCGCCACACCCGCTCACCTGACTTGGCGTCGACACAGCTCGCGATTCCGTCGTCGTGAATCATGAAAATCTCGTCGCCGACGAGCAGCGTCGACGGTTTCGATGGCACGCCGTGGCGGTACGTCCAGTCGACGTGAGTTTCGGTGATGTCGCCAGTCCCTCCGGTTCGCACGGAGACGAGATTCGCCTTACTGAAGCCCGTGTTGATAAAAACGCGGTCGTGTCCAAACATCGGCATCCCCGTGCTCGAGAAGCTCGAGAACCTCACCTGCCAGAGCTCATCCCCGGAGCGGGGATCGTAGCCCATGGCCGCGCGCGAACCGGCGCTGACGAGCTGGAGCTTCCCACCGATGGTGACGATGATCGGAGTCGAATACGCCTTCTTGAAGTCGCCGTTCGTCGTACCGCCGAAGTCGTTCGAACGATCCGTTTTCCACGCGGTATCGCCCGTCCGTTTGTCGAACGCGACAACGTACTGATGGTCCGCACCGTCGAAATGGACGATGAGCAGATTCTCGAAGAGGATCGGCGAGGAGCCGGGGCCGCGGAAGTGATCGCAGGGAAGATCCGTGCGCCGCCAGAGCGTCGCCCCGGTCGCTGTGTCGAGGCAGGTGGTGAGATAGCTACCGAAGTGAAGGTAGACGCGCCCCGCCTCCACCGCAGGAGTCGGCGACGCGTAGCTGTTCAGGGCGTGGCAGAACCGAGGCTCCTCGACCTCGCGGACTTTGAGGTCGTGCACGATGCGTCCGGTCTTCCGCTCGACACAGACGCCGAACATCTGCTTCCCGTCCTCCGTCGCCGTCGTCAGCCAAAGCTGATCGCCGAGAACGACCGGCGACGACCACCCGCGACCGTGGATCGGCGTCTTCCAACGAACGTGACTCGATTCACTCCAGCGATGGGGCACGGAGGCGTTCGGGGCGAGGCCGTCGCCGCGCGGCCCACGAAACTGAGGCCAGGTCTCGACGGTCGACGAGCGTGAGCCGGGAGCGGTATCGGAGGATTCGGCGCGGGAGATCTCCGTCGAAAGGTAGGCCGAGAACGACGCGAGAAGCACGGCGAAGACGCCGTGTCTCCGCCGACACGAAACGCTGCATGAGCGCGGAAGAATCAACATGTTGCGGCACCTTCTGCGAGAATTCTCCCAGCGTAGCTAGCGTGCACCGTTCGGTCGACCGCTAACCGGAACTTTCTCGCGCGATGGATTTCGTGGCGCGACTTTCTCGCGAGGCGCGATTCCGCCGCCCCTCGATCGCCGCGTCAGAATACCGGACTCCGAACCGATCGGAAGAAGCCTCGATGCCATGAAGCGAGCGTCCGGTGCGTGATATACTGCTCGGTCGATTCCGCACTCTCCTTGATGCGGCCGGAAGCTACCGCCCTCAGGTCTTGTCTCTCCGCCGCTCGGCCTCGAGCCGAATCCTGTTCTACCGCCGGCTTCTCGCTTTCCAACCAACGTACGAGCACGTCCGCGAACATCGAATCGACGTTCGCTAAGCCGCGTTCGGCAACTCGACCAACACCATGCCGACCTCTCCTTTCTCCTGCGTTCTCATCGGCGCCGACACTCTCCTCATGGAGTGCGGCCGCGTGCTCTCGGACCGAGGGCACGAGATCGTCGCCGTGGTCTCGGACGCCCCGCGCATTCGCGCGTGGGCGGCCGAGAGCAACCTCCGCTCGTTCAGCGTTTCGGGAGATTACGCAAGCGAGTTGCGGGGCACTCCCTTCGATTACCTCTTCAGCATCACTCACCTCGCAATCCTTCCCGAGGACGTCCTCGCGCTGCCCGCTAGAGGCGCGGTGAACTTTCACGACGGTGTCCTTCCGCGCTACGCCGGCCTCAACACACCGGTGTGGGCGCTCCTTCGCGGTGAGGAGCAGTATGGGATTACGTGGCATCGCATCACGACGGGAATCGATCGCGGCGACGTCCTCGAGCGGCGCTCGTTCGAGATCGCTCCGGGTGAGACCGCGCTCTCTCTCAACACGCGGTGCTTCGAGGCGGCGCTCGAATCGTTTCCCGATCTCCTCGCGCGCCTCGAGGCGGGCGACGAGACGGCTGAGACGCAGGACTTTTCCTCTCGGAAATACTTCGGCCGGTACGACCGCCCGGCCGCTGAGTGCGCGATCGATTGGCGGGAGTCGGCGGAGGACATCGCTCGGCTGGTCCGGGCGCTCGACTTCGGCACCTATCTCAATCCGATCGGTTGCCCGAAGATCGCCGCGAACCGCCACGGCGCACTCGTGCGATCCGCGGAGGTCCGCGCCGAGGCAACGAGCGCGGCACCGGGAACCGTCGTCTCGGTCGACGACGACGCGCTCGTCGTCGCCGCGGGCGACGGAGTGATCGCGCTGACCGCGCTCTCCACTCCCGACGGCGAAGAGCGGACGGTCGCGGAGTTTTGCGAGGCCGCGGAGCTCGTCGCCGGTCGCGCTCTCGACGACCTCGCACCCGCGCTCGCCGAGCGGGTCGGGGCGACGCGCGTCGCCCGCGGCGAGACCGTGTGGACCCAGCGTCTCGCGGAGCTCGATGGCTACGAGCTTCCGTACGCCGATTCGTCTGCCGATCTCGGCGCGCCACCGGAAACGTTCGGGGAAATCGAGATCGATGTTCCCGCCGAGTTTCGCGCGCTCGAAGGAGGCGGTGATGCGGAGTCGGTCGTCGCGGGGATCGCGGCCTACTTCGCCCGACTCGCGGACCGAAAGCGGATCGAGATCGCCTACCGCGACGCCGAGATCGATCGCGTGACGCAGGGTCTCGATGCGTGGTTCGGGACCCGAGTCCCGTTCGTGCTCGAGATCGACGATGCCGAGGCGTTTTCGGTCGCGCTCGGCGCGGTGAGGGCGGAGCTGGACGCCGTGCGGAAACGCGGCCCCTTCCTCCGCGACGTTCTCGCCCGCTACCCGGAGCTCCAGTCACGCGAGGATCTTCGCGCAGGGCGGCTGCTCCCCGTGGCCATCGAGATCGGCGATCGAGCGGACGACCGGACCCCCGCGCCCGGGACGCAGCTCCGTGCCCGCGTCAGCGAAGACGGGGCGCGCATCCGGCTCGACTTCGACCCGCGCGCGCTCTCCCCCGTCCACGTGGGATCGATCGCGACGCAGCTCGCCTCGTTCTTCGCCGGCGTGTCGGCTGACGCCGATCGACCATGCTCACGAACGCCCATTCTCAGCGACGACGATCTCCGGCGGATCCTCGTCGAGTGGAACGACACGGAGCGCGAGTTTCCCCGTGACGCCCTCGTCCACACTCTCTTCGAGGCTCAAGTCGAGCGGACTCCGGACGCGCCCGCACTCGTCTTCGAGAACACGACGCTGAGCTATCGCGAGCTGAACGCTCGCGCGAATCGCGTCGCCAGAGCGCTCCTCGCGCGCGGCGTCGGCCCGGATCGGCTCGTCGGCGTGTGCATCGAGCGGGGTATCGATCTCGTCGTCGCGATCTACGGAATCCACAAGGCGGGCGGGGCCTACGTCCCACTCGACCCCGACTACCCGGCCGACCGCCTCGCGATGATGGTCGACGACGCGAAACCGGAGGTCGTCCTGACGAGCTCGCGATCCGCTTACGCCGTGCCCGAGGCTGCGGGAACGGTGATTTGTCTCGACGGCGATCGCGCTGCGATCGATGCGCAGTCGGACGAGAACCCGCGGGTGGAGGTCTCGCCTGCCCATCTCGCCTACGTGATCTACACGTCGGGTTCGACGGGAAAACCCAAGGGCGTGATGGTCGAGCACCGGAACGTCGTCAACTTCTTCGCGGGAATGGACGAAGTCATTCCGCACGAGTCCGGCGACTCGTGGCTCGCGGTAACGAGTCTCTCGTTCGACATCTCCGTCCTCGAGCTCTTCTGGACGCTCACTCGCGGACTCCGGGTCGTTCTCTATTCCGATCGAGCGCGCGGCTCGACGTCCACCGCCTCCTCCGCCGAGGAGAAGCACGCAGCGACACCGGTCGATTTCAGTCTCTTCTACTTCTCGAGCAACGAGGAGGAATCGGGCTCGAATAAGTACGAGCTCCTCCTCGAGGGGGCCAAGTTCGGCGATGCACACGGGTTCACGGCCGTGTGGACGCCCGAGCGGCACTTTCACGCTTTCGGCGGACTCTATCCCAATCCGGCGGTGACCGGCGCAGCGGTGGCGGCGGTCACGAAGAACATCGGCATCCGCGCAGGAAGCGTCGTGCTCCCTCTCCACCACCCGGTACGCGTCGCCGAGGCGTGGTCGATCGTCGACAACCTGTGCGGCGGGCGCGTCGGCATCTCCGTCGCGTCGGGATGGCAACCGAACGATTTTCTCCTTCGGCCCGAGAGCTACAAGGACGCGAAGGGCGTCATGTTCCGTGACGTCGAAGTCGTGAAGCGGCTCTGGCGCGGCGAGAAGGTCGCGTTCCCCGGCGCGACGGGCGAAGACGTCGAGGTGCGGACGCTTCCTCGCCCGGTTCAAAAAGAACTACCGATCTGGGTGACGACCGCGGGCAACCCCGAGACCTATCGCATGGCCGGCGAAACCGGGGCGAATGTGCTCACCCATCTCCTGGGGCAGTCGGTCGAAGACCTCGCGCCGAAGATCGAGCTCTACCGGAAGGCCCGAGCCGACGCGGGATTCGATCCCGACGAAGGTGTCGTCTCGCTCATGCTCCACACCTACGTGAGCGACGACGCGAGCGAAGTGCGCGATCTCGTGCGCGAGCCGCTCAAGCACTACCTCGGAACCTCGCTCAATCTTCTCAAGCAGTACGCCTCGTCGTTTCCTGCGTTCACCGACCCGACCGGAGCCGGCAAAGACGCCGACGACGTTTTCAAAAACCTCTCAGAAGAAGAGCAGGACGCGATCCTCGAGCACGCCTTCGAGCGCTACTACGAGACGAGCGGTCTCTTCGGGACACCGGAGAGCTGCGTGGCGATGGTCGACACGCTCAAAGGAATCGGGGTCGACGACATCGCGTGCCTCATCGACTTCGGCGTACCGACGCCGAAGGTTCTCGCGAGCCTGCCCCATCTGAATCGCCTGCGCCAGCGCGCGAACGCGCACGCGAGTGATTCAGCACGAGCGACGAATGAAAGCGTCGAGACCGACCAGTCCTTCGCGGCTCAGGTCGGACGCCACGAGATCACCCATCTTCAATGCACACCGTCGATGGCGAACATGCTCGCCGTCGGCGCCGAGACGCGCGATGCATTGCGCGCGGTGCGTCAGTTCATGATCGGAGGCGAGGCGTTTCCTCCCCCGCTCGCGCGCGAGCTCGATGGACTCGTCACCGGCACGGTCACGAACATGTACGGTCCGACCGAAACGACGATCTGGTCGTCGACACAAGTCGTCGAGGGCGCGCCGGACACGATTCCGATCGGAAGACCGATTGCGAACACGTCGATCTATATCCTCGACCGCCACCATCAGCCAGTGCCGCCCGGCGTCCCCGGCGAGCTGTGGATCGGCGGAGACGGTGTCGTCCGCGGCTACTTGAATCGTGACGAGCTCACGGCGGAACGATTCGTCCACGATCCGTTTCGCGAGAGTGGCGCGCGAATGTACCGGACCGGCGACCTCGCCCGCTTCCGCGATGATGGCGTGATCGAGTTCCTCGGACGCATCGATCACCAAGTGAAGGTGCGCGGCTACCGGATCGAGCTCGGCGAGATCGAAGCGGCCCTTCGTCGGCACGAAGGAATCCGCGAGTGCGTCGTCGTTGCGCGCGAAGATCGACCGGGCGACCAGCAGCTCGTCGCTTACTTCACTAGCACGGGGGACGGCGTCGACACCGATGCGCTCCGAGGCACTCTGCGCGAAACTCTGCCGGACTTCATGGTTCCCGGTCACTTCGTCGCGCTCGCCGCGCTTCCACTCACTCCGAACGGGAAGATCGATCGCCGCGCGCTCCCGGCGCCCGAGAGCGTCGAGCCCGCGGCTGCGCGCGAATACGCTCCGCCCACAAACGACACTGAGGAGGTCATCGCCACGGTGTGGCGGGAGACTCTGGGCCTCAGCAGAGTCGGGGTGAACGACAACTTCTTCGACAGCGGCGGACATTCGCTCCTCGTCGTTCGAGTCCACCGCTCGCTCTCGGAAAAGATCGACCAGCCCGTCAATTTGACCGACCTCTATCGCTTCCCGACGATTCGCTCGCTCGCCGGCTACCTCACGGAGGCCGGTGACGAACTGGTGAAGCGAGGAACCGACCGCGCGGCGAAGCGTCGCGACGCGCTCCAGGGCCGGCGTCGACGGGCGGAAGCGCGGCGGAAGTCTCGCGTGGATTGACGCGGATTTGCGCCGATCGCGTCGACTCCGCGGGGTGGCAAGAGCCCTTCTGTGAGCGGGCCCAAGAATCGAGACTCGGCGCAGATCCACCCGCGCGGTCGATCTCGTTGGCGCGACGCCGACCGAAAGGCCGCGTTTCCCGTGTCCGCATCGGTTCTTGGGCCGACCGGTAGCGTTAGAATCTCTTTCTCGGCAATGGAGAAACGGCGATCGAACCCGCGATGGATTCACTGAGAAAACTCCGCGACGTCTTCTCGCCGAGCGTCATCGTCCAAGTGGCCCTCCCGCTCGGAGACGATCGCGAGGTCCTGCCGGCCGAACGCGACGTCGTTCGAAGCGCGGTTGAGAAGCGCCGGCGCGAGTTTTACGCCGGACGCGTGGCGGCCCGTCGTGCCCTCGCCGAGCTCGACATTCACGATTTTCCGCTGCTCCCCGACTCCGATCGCGCGCCGATTTGGCCCGAACGCGTGGTCGGCAGCATCTCTCACACGACCGAGTACTGTGTCGTCGTCGTCGATCGCGCCGAGCGGACGCGCTCGATCGGCGTCGATGTCGAACCGAATGAGGAGATCGAAGAGAAGCTCTGGGCCTCGATCTGCACGGAGGTCGAGCTCGAGCGGATTCGCGAAGCTCCCGAGGAAGATCGCGGGCGTCTCGCGCGATTGATCTTCAGCGCGAAGGAAAGCGTCTACAAATGCCAGTACCCGCTCACCCGGATGTTCCTCTCATTCGAGGAAGTCGAGACGGAGATCGATCGATCGCGGCACACGTTCCGCGCGACGCTCCCCGCGTCTGCCGGCGACGCGATCGGCCAGCGGACCGTCGAGGGACACTGGTGCGTCGACGGCGGCTTTCTCGTCACCGGAGTCGAGCTGCCGCGCTGAACGCACGCAAAGCTTGTTCGAACGCGGATGAGCGGTGAGACTGATGGGATCCTCGAACGGCGCGAGTTGCTTCGCGCGACGACGGCAGGATTCGTGATCCCTCGTATGACTGCGCTGACCTCGACACGCAAGCCCGCTCCGGCTCGACGCGCGGCACTGGCCGCGCTGGCGCTGTTTGCCGCCGCCGGCTCGGCGGAGGCGTTCGACGAGGTTCCGGCTCCCGATGCTCTCAAGGTCGCCGATCGCCTGCTCGAGTCCGTCCTCGACGACCGCTTGAAGGACGGCGTTCGTCGCACCCCGGCCGACGTTGCGAAGTACGTCCTCGAAGAGGTCGCCCGCAAAGAGAAGGACCCCGCGGTTCGCTACGCTGCGTTTCGCGAGACGATTTCGCGCGCGATGCGCGGAAACGCGTTTCTTCTGGCTCATCGCGCGTTCGACGAGCTGTGCGAGCATCACCGCCTCGTCGATATCCTCGCCCGCGATCCAGAGCTCGCGCGTCGCGCGCGATCGAAGACGATGGCGGTTTGGACGATCGATGAGCTCGCTGCGGCCGCGCGTCTCGCGACGTCACTCGAGGAGAAGGTCGACACTCTGATGGCGGCGTCCGACATCGGAAGGAGCGGCGACCTCGCACGGCGGGTCGCCATCGAGCAGCTCTCGATCGCCGTCGAGTGCTTCGTCCGCGGCGCGGCGGCGCACGCGAGAACACTCGCGAGATCGTCCGTCCGCCTGGCCGGCGGTCATTCCGCCACGCGACGGCTCGCGCGACGGATGCTGGCGACGTTCGACTCTGCGGTCGCCGAATCCTCCCGCCCCGAGGTGAATGCGGCCCTCCGCCGAACGAAGTCGAAGCCGAGCACCGCCGAGCACAATCGCCTCGCCGGGCGATATCTCATGGGCGGCGGCTGGCGGTGGAAGCGAGCGCTCGCGCTCCTCCGAAGGTGCGACGATGCCGTGCTCGTTGCGCTCGCAAAGAGCGACGCAGCAAATCCGACCAGTTTCGCGCAGCGCCTCGAGCTCGCCGATCGCTGGCGTGATCGAGCAGCGGAGGAGACGGAATCGCACTACCGCGACGGTATCGCCCGCCGCGCACTACACTGGTACACGCTCGCCCTCGGCGATCTCCGATCGATCTCGGAGCGACGAGTTCGCGAGAAGACACTCGAGAAGATCGAGGAGCTTCGGCGGACGCACGATCTCTGGGAAGTGTCCGAAATCGCGCTCGCGCGGGCGAAGGTCATTTTCACGTTCGAGCCGGACACGGTTTCGGGAACGAAGGACCGAATTGTAAAGGACCAGAGCGGCTACGGCTTCGTCGGCGCCCTGCGCGGCAAGGCTGCCGTCGTCGAGGGAATCGCGGGCTCGGGATTGAGGTTCGATGGGAACAGTCGCGTACGCGTCGAGCGGACCGACGCGCTCCGCTTCACCCGGCGGATGACCGCGACGGCTTGGATCCGATCCGACCATCCCGAAGGTGCGATCTGCGTGCAGCATCGGAGCGGCCCCAACGGTTGCTTCGTGTTCTCGATCTCGCGCGGCCGGTTCTTTTTCGGCGCCTCGCCGCGCCCACATCTTTCCGACCCGATCGCGGACGGCGAGTGGCACCACGTCGTCGGTGTCTACGACTCGTCCGCCGGACGCGTCGCTCACTACATCGACGGCGAGCTCGTTGCTTCGTTCGAAGAAAAGCTACCGCTCCCGAACAAACAGTTCGGGACTCGAGTGGGAAACGAGTCGTCCCACCGGTGGTACTTTCGTGGGACCATCGACGAAGTCGCGCTGATCCCGCGCGCGCTCTCTCCACGCGAGGTGAATTCTCTCTTCGAACGCGGGCGCGCCGGACGACCACTCGCCGACTGAGGTGCGGGATCCAACCGGAGAACAGATGGCGAAGCGGTGACGAAGATGCTCTCATCGCGGTCCCGCCGTTCTCCGAGCCGCTCCTCCGGCGATTTCCCCGCCCCCCTCGCAATCAGACACGAACCAACCCCAACGGGAGATTGAGAGTGAGATTCGATCGACCCCGCATCGCGCGTGAGCTCACCGTCACGACAACCGCGCTCCTTCTCGCCGCCGCGCTCCTTCCCACTGCGGAGACCGCTGCCGCGCCCCAAGGGAAGCGCTGGACGGACATGAACTACGGTCCGTACCTCACCGCGGCGATCGAGATTACGAAAGGGAACATCGCCCACAAGGGACTAGCCATCCGGCTGGATGCGGGTGACGGCGGAGTCGCGGCGGGACGCGAGTTCTGCATGTTCGATACCGACACGCTCCGCTACGCAGGCGCGTGGAGTGGAGCGGAGTTCACCGATTGGCGAAGCATCGTGTTCGACGGTTCGCACGGAACTCACCCGAAGATCGTCGGCGATCTTCTCTACGAGAATCGAATCGGACCGGGCTGGGCGGACGCGGACGGCGGTTTCGACGATCCACGCGTGCGCGGCCGCGACGACGTCGCCTACGGGCCGCTTCCTCGCGAGTGGGCTCGCTGGAAGGGACTCTACCTTCACGAAAACCACGTCGTCCTCAACTACACGGTCGGGAGAACGGAAATCCTCGAGCTACCCGGAGTCGAAACGGTCGCCGGCGTTCCCGTGTTCACCCGGACGATCGAGCTCGGGCCGCGCTCGGCCGAGCTCGTTCTCCAGGTCGCCCAGCCAAGCAGCAGCGAGATCAAGATCGAAACGGGAGGCGTCCTCGCGGGACTCTCCAGCGGCGGCGAAGAATCTACGGCGGCCGGCGCGCGACGCCTCGACGGAACGACCAGTCTCGAGATCGCGGGTTCGAAATCGTTCAATCTGACCGATGAAGACTTCACGATCAGCGCGCGCATCCGCACGAAGAAGGGTGGGACGATCCTCGCGCGCGCCCCCGCTCGCGGCAATTGGGCTCCGGACGCCGTCGCGCTCTTCGTCCGCAACGGTCGAGTTTGCTTCGACGTCGGCTGGGTCGGCGTCGTCGTGTCGAAGCGACGGGTCGACGATGGCGAGTGGCACGATGTCGCGGCGACGTTCGATCAAGCGACCGGTCGGATTCAGCTCTACGTCGACGGGGAAGCGGACTCCGGAAAGGAACTGCAGGCGAAGAATAACCCGAGCGGGCACGTTGTTCGCATCGGGTTTGCGTCCCCCGATTTTCCGAAGCCGAGCGCGTTCTCCGGCTCCATCCGAGAGGTTCGTTTGTATCAGCGTCGCCTCGACGCAGCTCAGTTGGCAGCGGAAGCTACGAAGGACGCGCAGGATCTCCTGGGTCGCTGGATTCTCTCGGACGACGCGCTCCCGCCTCGCGTGGACGATGTCTCCGGCGGGAAGCATCACGCCACCGCACGGGCGATCGCAGCGAATCGCCCCTCGGTCTCAGCGGCTGCTCGTCCGACCGCATTCGTCGTCGTCGGAGACACGGACGCGACGACGTGGAGCGTCGACCCGGCGAATCGTGCGCTCCGGCTGCGGATCGCGGCGGGCGACGACCCGCTTCGCTTCAAGATCGGAATCGCCGCGGCGAAGAGCGGTGCTGCGCTCGATCTCGATGCGATTCGCTCTTCGCTCCGCGCTCCGGGAGACATCCGCGCGCTCACTCGCGGCGGACCCGGTCGCTGGAACGAGACTCTCAACACGAAAGTGTCGACGCTCGGGTCTCCCGAAGGACCGTACGTCGCGGAGGTGATCTCGACGCCGCTCGACAACCCCTACCGCGCGTGGATGCGGCTCGGCGGCTTCGACTTCTTCGCGGACGGCAAGCGCGCCGCGGTGTGCACGTGGATGGGAGACGTCTGGACGGTCGACGGCCTCGGCGGCGAGCTCGAGACGTTTCGCTGGCGCCGGATCGCGACCGGTCTCTATCAGGCGCTCGGACTCAAGATCGTCGACGAGACGGTGTACGTCCTCGGTCGCGATCAGATCACGCGTCTACACGACCTCAACGGCGACGGCGAAATCGACTTCTACGAGAACTTCAACAACGACGTCCAGAACACCGAGCATTTTCATGAGTTCGCGATGGATTTGCAGACGGACGCCGCGGGAAACTTCTACTTCATGAAGGGGGGACGCCACGCGCTCGACGCCGTCATTCCGCATCACGGCACGGTGCGCAAGGTGTCGAAGGACGGCGCCACATCTTCGACGGTCGCCTACGGTTTCCGCGCGCCGAACGGGCTCTACGTGCACTCGAGCGGTTCGTTCGTGACGAGCGACCAAGAGGGACACTGGACACCCGCGAACCGGATCAACTGGGTGAAGCCGGGCGGGTTCTACGGCTACAACTGGAGCTACCACGCGGACGGGACGAAGCGCGAGACGTACGATCCTCCCCTCTGCTGGATCCATCCGAAGATGGACCGCTCCCCCGCCGCGCAGCTCTTCGTCGAGAGCGACCGCTGGGGGCCGCTGGGAGGCAAGCTGCTGTCCCTGTCCTACGGAACGGGCAACGTCCTGCTCGTTCTCAACGAGGAAGTCAATGGAACGCGGCAAGGCGGCGTCGTGCGGCTGCCGGTCGAAATGTTTCCGACTGGGATCATGCGCGGGCGATTCCACCCGGGGGACGGTCAACTCTACGCGTGCGGGCTGTTCGGCTGGGCCGGGAACCGCACTCAGGCCGGCGGATTCTATCGCATTCGCTACACCGGAAAGCCGCTCGACGTTCCGACCGCGCTTCACGCGACGGATCGCGGGCTCGTCCTCGAGTTCTCGCGCCCGCTCGATCCGCGCCGCGCCGCCGACGCTCGCCGGTACGCCGCCGAGCGCTGGAACTATAAATGGCAGCAGCAGTACGGATCGAAGGACTACCGACTCACGGACGGATCGATCGGTCGCGACAAGGTGAAGGTGACGGAAGCGCGTCTCTCGAAGGACGGGCGGAAGCTCTTTCTCGCGATCGACGACATGAAGCCGTGCATGCAGATGTGGCTCCGTTATCGGATCACCGCCGCGGACGGTGCTCGCGTCCAGAACGAGATCTATCACACCGTCCACGCGCTCGGCGCGTCGGAGAATCACCTCGAAGGGTTCTGACTCGGGATCGAAGCCAGCGTTCTGATGTGACGGGAAGCCGTCGATGCGGTAGACATCGAGTGCGGCGCATCGACCGTTCCATTCCCGCAGGATGCCGAGGGCGGTTCATGAGAAGACCATCGCGACTTCTCATCGGAGTCACTCTGCTCGCTTCGTGTCGTCTGCCGACGCCGGACGACGGGACGCATTCCTCGCGCGAGTCTGTCGCGCGGGGCGGAGCGAGAGCGTCCGACGAAGCTGCGGGTCGCGCGGGCGGCGGTGCAGGCGTTCTCGACTGGCGCACCGCCCTCCGTGTCGCGCGCCTCGAAGGAGCCCGAAGCGGAGAGCCCCGCGTCGAGTCCGGGCGAGCAGCACCCAAGCGGTCCGAAACCGGCGGACTCGGTCGAGGCGGCGAACGAACGCGGACGCCAAGACCCGCACCCGGGGATGGCTCCGCGACCGAGTCTCGTTCGACGTCGGGAGCTCGCGACGGCGAGCTCGAAGCTCGACTCTCGGAGCGTTCTCGCCCGAGGCTCGGTCGCCGCCGAGAGCGCGTCGAAGGCGACGATCGCGTCCCCGCCGAACCGGTCGAAGAGCACGATCCCGCCGCGGAGCGCGACGCGACGCTCGTCCGGACGCGCAAGCATCGCATCACGGTCGTGCGAGATCCGTTCTTCGATCCCTATCGATCCGAGAGCGGCTGGATCGACCTCGACGAATTGGATGGAAGGCCGCCGCGGAGGTAGTCTCTCGACTTCCACCGCCCGATCGAGCTTTTCGCGGTGAATCTCGCGCCGTTCTCTCGGTTGGGTTTTCGCGAGCGAGGAATGCTCCCGCCACCTCGAAATCGAAGTCGTAAGCGCAGTGAGTGAAGCATGAAGATTCTCATCTCCGGCTCGACCGGACTCGTAGGCACGGAGCTCGTCCACCGGCTCAGCGAGCGGGATCACACCGTCGTGAGATTGGTTCGCCGGGCCGCGACGAGCGAACACGAAATTGAATGGGACCCCGCCGGCGGACGGCTCGATCCGGGCGCCGTCTCGGGATTCGACGCGGTCGTCCATCTCGCCGGCGAAAACGTCGCCGGGCGGCGCTGGAGCGCGAAACAGAAGGAGGCGATCCGCTCCAGCCGTGTGGACGGGACGAGACTCCTCGCAGAAGCGCTCGCAACGACCGAGTCCCCTCCCCGCAGCCTGGTCTGCGCGTCGGCGATCGGTTTCTACGGCTCGCGCGGCGACGAAGAGCTCACCGAAGACAGTTCCCCGGGCGACGAGTTTCTGAGTGACGTCTGTCGCGCGTGGGAAGAGGCGGCAAGGCCGGCCATCGACCGCGGCATCCGAACGGCGTTTCTTCGGTACGGCGTGATCCTCAGCGACCGCGGCGGCGCGCTCGCGAAAATGCTGACGCCGTTCAAGCTGGGTGTCGCGGGGAAAATGGGTCACGGTCGCCAGTGGATGAGCTGGCTTTCGCTCGATGACGCGGCCGGCATCATCCTTCACGCTCTCGAGACCGAATCCCTGGAGGGACCGATCAACGCAGTCTCTCCGAGTCCCGTAACGAACCTTCAGTTCACGAAGGCGCTCGGGGCGGAGCTCCGGCGGCCGACGGTCTTCCCGATGCCCGCGTTCGCCGCGCGCCTCGCGTTCGGCGAGATGGCGGATGCACTTCTCCTCGGAAGCACTCGCGTCATCCCGAATCAGTTGCTTCGTTCAGACTACAAGTTCCGCCACCGCGAGCTGCAATCCGCATTGCACGACATTCTGCAGTCGAAGCAGTGACGACTCGTTCAAAACGCATTTCCCTTGAACGACGCTTCGAAGCGCCCAAGATGTCAGGACGATCCCTTTCGGGCGAGAGCCGCGGCGCGCACCCAGCATCGGCTCCCGGGGGCAGCCAGCGACGAAGAGGAGATACGGAACGCGCGAGCGTGAAGATCTCCGGGAGTCTCGAATGCCCGACGACACCGGGTGGGACAGCGGCGCGATCCCGCGGATTTCCGGTCGCATTTTGGTCGTCGACGATGTTGCGACGAATCAGCTCTTGCTCGCCAACCGACTCGGTCGCGCCGGAGCGAACGTCAGCGTCGCCGGAAACGGCCTCGAAGCGCTCGAGCTGGTTCGCTCGAGTTGGGAAGCGCAAGAACGCTTCGACGTGATCCTCATGGATCTCCAGATGCCCAAGATGGATGGGCTCACCGCGACGCGCGAGATCCGCAAGAACGCGGACTCGACTCCGATCATCGCGATCACTGCGCGTCACAGCGAGAGCGCGCGGGAGCAAGCCGCCTCGGCGGGCTGCAACGAGTACGTGACGAAACCGGTGCACTGGCCGGACCTCTTCGCCGTGCTCGAAAAGTACTTGCCGCGAGGCGAACCGAGCTGAGGTTCGGGCTCCGGAGTTCCATCGCCCGTTGGCGTCCGATCGAATTCCCGCCCGTTGACTGCCGTCCAAACGGAATCGTACGCGACGCCGGACCCGAACATGTTCCGAGCGGCGCGACGGGAGTGGCCGAGTCGAACGAAGGCTGCGAGGTGACCCTTCTCGCCCCACGACTCGAGCCGTAGAATCTCTGCTTCGAACGTAAACGACGCGCAGCAACCGCAGATAACGGAGCCCCCTCGCATGACGCGCCCCACGACCACTCGCCGCCGGTTTCTGAAGACCTCGGCTTCGGCCGCCGCCTCGACGCTCGCGCTGCCAACGATCTTCACCGGCGAGGGCTTCGCCGCGGAAACGGGGAAGCCGGAGAAGCTCATCACCGCGGCGATCGGCGTCGGAGGGCGCGGCAGTGGAATCGGACGCCAGCTCCGAGACCGGAGCCGCATGGTGGCATGCTGCGATGTCGATCAGAACCACGCACGCAGGTTCAAGGGGAAGAGCGATATCGAAGCGTACTCGGACTACCGCGCCGTTCTCGACCGAAAGGAGATCCAGGCGATCACCGTCGGAACTCCCGATCACTGGCACACCCCGATCGTGCTGCGCGCGATCTGGTCCGGGAAGGACGTCTACTGCGAGAAGCCGCTCACGCTCACGATCGCGGAGGGTCAGCTCCTCGTGAACGCGGTGAAGCAGACCGGCCGCGTGCTCCAAGTTGGCACTCAGCAGCGGACGGAGATGGGACGGCGATTCCTTCAGGCGGTCGCGATCGCGCACTCGGGGAAGCTCGGCCGCGTGAAGCGCGTGACCGCGTGCATCGGCGGCGCGCCGGACAGCGGCTCATTCAATCCCTCCGCCCCGCCCGCCCATCTCGACTGGGACTTTTGGCTCGGTCAGGCGCCGCTCGTTCCGTACACGCGCGAGCGCTGTCACGGGAACTTCAGGTGGTGGTACGAGTACTCCGGCGGAAAGATGACCGACTGGGGCGCCCACCACGTCGACATCGCGCAGTGGATTCTGAAGAAGACGGACACGGGTCCGACATCCGTGACGCCCCTCTCTTCGACCCATCCGAAGGCCGCTGACAAGAACGGCTACAACACCGCGACGAAGTTCGAGGTCTCCTGCATGTTCGACGACGGCGGCGAGATCGTCATCCGCCACGACCGACGGAACGGCTGCCACATCGAAGCGGAAAAAGGAAACTTCTACGTCGGACGCGGTGCGATCGAAGGTCAGATCGTCGACGAGATCAAGAAGTCGAAGGAGCTGACCGAGTGGCTGAACGGCGAAGTGCACAAGCTCTTCGCCGGCAGGTCGCCGAAGGGTCACATGGACAACTTCCTCGACGCGGTCGCCGACCGGAAGCTGCCGATCTCGGACGTCTATTCACACCATCGCATCCTCACGACGTGCCACCTCGCTAACATCGCGATCCGCACGGGGCGCACGATCCGCTGGAACCCGGAAACCGAGCTCGCGATCGGCGACGCCGACATCAACGCGAACTGGATCCGGCGAGAGCAGCGCGCGCCGTACTCGTTTACGGCGTAACCGAGTTCGACGGGACACGGACCGAAGGCGCGGTGCGCCGCTCCCGCGCGCGATGGTCGCGGGGCTTTTTCACGTTCGTCGGAGTAGATCGCGACGCTTCGATCGAGCGTGCGCGCTAGCGAAGCGGGCGCGAACGAGCGCCGTCGCCGTTCATGAGACACGAAAAAACGCCGGGCGCTCCAGCTCGGAGCGCCCGGCGTTCGTCGATGCGAAACGTCGGACCCTTGCTCAGGTCGACGACTCGCGCTGCGCTTGACGCACTCGGACGTACCCCTTCCGCGCGACGTCCTTCAGCTTCTTTACACGCGAAAACGATCGCGCGACTTCGGCGTAGATGCGCTCGGCGGAATCCAGTCGTCCGTTCTTCTCGTACTTGCGCGCCGTCCGAAGACGACTCTTTCCGTCGGAGAAGACCTTGCTGTGGTACCGCGCGACCTTCTTCTTGAGCGTTGCGGTCAAGTACGACTCATTGATCCGACTCAGCGACTCGAGCGCCTTCTTGTAGTCCCGATCGTTGATCAGCTTCCGCGCCTTGCTGAGGCGCTCCTCGACCTTCGGCGCGTAGGCTTGCTTCCGCGCCGAAATCGCGCGCGCCACGGCGAGGCCCTTCAGACAGTCACGAGGCTCCGTGCAACGCTGCGTTTTGTAGAGAAGCGTGCCGTCGAGGTCGAGCGCCAACACGGAAGGCTTCTTCGAGTCGAGCTCGAAGCTCGCGTAGAGCTCGCGGCCGATACCGTGATCGCGGTTGAAGCGAAACGGAACCGCTCCGCCGCGCGCGTACTTCACGAGGCGCGGGGACCGGAAGAGCGTACGCTCGTAGTTCGCCGCGCAACAATCCTTCCCGTCGCTCGGCGACACGAGAAGGACGAGGGCGACCTTACCCTTCTCTTTGCGAGCCGCCTTCGCGATCTCCGAGATGCCCACCGCGTCAGAACGCCAGGCGAGCTGCTCGTTCTCCATGGGTGAGTACGGCGCCTGACCGCCGATACCACCGCCGCCGCCTCCGCTCCCACCCGGGGAGCCACCGCCGCCGCATCAGCTGCCGGAGAGGCTTTGCGGACTTAGCCAGAGGAAGAGGAAGGACGCGAGGAGAAACCCCGTAACTCTCATGGCTTGACCTCTTTAGATATGCGGATAGCCCCGGACGGATCCCCCTGCGGACGCGAGCGCCGCGGTCCGGCGGGCGTGTCGCTCCAGAGCGACTCCATCGTTCTACTTCTCCCGCGCCGCCCAAGCAAGAAACGATCGGCGCGAAATGTTCGATTCAGGGGCACGAGGCTCGACAGCCGAGGAGCGGCCGATTCGGGACCCCGCAGCCCGGGTACGGCCGTGGCGGCGGGGATCCGCCGAGGAAGAGGAAGCGAAGGAGGAAGAGCCCGTCGACGAAATCCGCCCGCTCGTTCCCGTCGGCGTCGGCGGCAGCCGGACATTCCACGCCGGTCGCGAGGCCGAGCGAGCGGAGAATCACGCTCACCGCATCGGCGATGCGGACGCCGCCATCGCCGTCGACGTCCCCCCGAACAAACCGCGGCGGCCAAGGAACCGTGGTGTCAGGTTCGATCGGCCTGCCCTCCGTCCTTTTCGGAACTTCTAGCCCGAGCGCGACGAGGATGGTGGGGAAGGTATCGGAGACTCTCACCGGCTCGGCGAGCTCCCGGTAACCGCCCCACTCTCCGCCAGCCGCGACCCACGGCACGGTCCTCACCTCGGCGACGGGATCGACGTGAGCGTGGCCGACTCCGCCGTGGTCGGAGGTGACGAAGACGGTCGTCTCGGCGAGATCGAGCACTGCGGTGGCCTTCGCGAGAAGCTGGTCCGTCTCCGCGACGGCCGACAGATACTCGGGCGACATCCACCCGTACCGGTGGCCGGTCGAGTCCGGCGCAGCGAAGTGGAGAAACGCGAGGTAGTTCGCTGCGCCGAGCGTTCGGAGGTCGTCCGTGAACGCCCTTGTCGCCTCCGCACCGCCCGGCGCGATCAAGCACCGATCGAGGGAAGGGTGGCAGAGGAGATCGAGCTTTTCCTTCGTGAGGTAGGCGCGGGCCGAGAACCCCGCCGCCTGCGCCAGCGCGAGAACAGTACCTTCGATCGTGATGTCGCCCGCGTCGACCGCCTCGACGACTCCGTGTGTCTCTGGCGAGAGCCCGGTCAACATCGAAACGTGGTTCGGAATCGTGAACGTGGGCTCGTGGTTCTGCGCGTTGAGCGTGTACGAACCTCGCTCGAGAAGAGTCCACAGAGCCGGCGTTCCGACGGCGCTCACGGCATCGGCCCGGAGCCCGTCGATCGACACGAGGAGCACGCTCTCCGCTCGCGCGTTCGCGTACAGGACGACGGCAGAGAAAAGGTAGCCCGCTACACCCAGCGCCGTCGGAGGCCGTGGTCGACGCACCAGAGGGCGCGGTGGGTGATTTCGAATCGGTAGCGATCGGCGAGCGCAGGAGGTCATTCGTCGGCGCGTCCGGAACGGAGGACGGGAGAAGACGGGGACGAGAGAAAGAGTCGACTCCCGAGGAGCGGATCCGCCGGAGAGGGCGTTCAGCGGGTTCGCCGAGCTCGGGAGTCTTCTCCTCGTTCGTTTCGTGGCGTCGTCCGGAGGGAACCGGCGAACGACTCGGCCGTAAACGTAGCCCGAAGCGAATTGTCTTTCAAGATCTTTTTGTATTTTAAGAAATATCTGTCGGTCCGAACCTACCGTCGGGATCGAGAACGAACGCGCATCAAATCGATGGCGGTCTCGGCGACGGGCGGCCGATAGAGGAGGAACGGACGCCCCCCGCGCGAATCACGCCGCCGAGAGTAGATCGCGCTGCGTGGCCGGTAATCTTCGTGCCGGCGCGACGCCGGGCTCGGATCTCATCCCCTAGAACCACATGCCACAGCACACAGCGAAAGCTCGAGCTGAACGACGGTCCTCGCGTCGCATCGCGCTTGCCATCACTTCACTCCTCCTCTGCGTCCACTCGTCCCGAGTCGAAGCCGACGAAGAGTCGATTCTGACCGACTCCTCCGTGATCGGGCAGAATTTCGGCTACCCGTCCGGCGATCCACTCTTCCCGTCGAGCGATTCGCCGGTGGGCGCGATCGAGCTCGGCGTCGAAGGCCTCTTCTTCTTCAAGAACCTCGAGCTCACCGATCTCGATCAGAACGGCATCGACGGCGAGACCTTCGTCGGCTTCCTCGCCCCGCTGCGACTTCGCTACCGAGTCCACGAGAAGGTCTTCATCGAAGCGGGCGCGGTCGTCGGACAGAACTACGGCGACGAGGACGAGCTCGACATCGCCGAGCCGCTCGCCCGGCTCGTGTTAGAACCCGTCGAGAAGTTCTTCATCATCGGCGGAACTCTCATCCCGACCCACGCGATCCACGACGCGCTCCTCGACGACATTCAGATCTTTCGCATCGGCGCCGAGCAGGGATTTCAGGCCCGCACCGACTGGGAGCGTTATCGAAGCGACACCTGGCTCAATTGGCGGGTGCGCGAGACGGACACCGATCCCGAAGAGTTCGAGGTCGGCCACGTGAGCAAGCTCCTCTTCGGCGGAGCCGAGCTCGACGGACAAGTCCTCTGGGCACACGTCGGCGGTCAGCAGAACGCGTCCGATCGAGTCGAGAACAATCTGCAGATCCTCCTCGGCGGATCGTTCGGAATCGCGCTTTCGGATCTCATCGCGGATCTTCGCGCGCACGCACATTACCTGCACTCGTTCGACGAGTCTCGCGTGACGGACGATATTCACGGCGACGGCATCGAAGTTCGCGTGAGCGCGGATCTCGTTCCGATTCCCGAGCTCCTCGTTCGTCTTCACGCATCGTATTTTCGCGGCGACGACATCATTCCGCGCCGCGGCGATCCGCTCTACAGTCTCGACGAGTACTCGCAGCTCGGCATCCATACCGTCTGGACGTTCGCGGCTGGAGTGCGAGTCGAAGGTGGACTCGTCGGTCAAGTCGGCGACGGTGAGCTCGTGAGCACCTACTTCCTCAACTTCGTTTGGGGGAGAAACTTTCACGTCTTCACCTACGATCCCACTCGAAGAGCTCCCGAAGCGAACACGACGCCCTAGCCTGGCCGCTCTCAACCCGTCCGGCGCGATCTCGCCGGTCCCGTGGGAGAAGAGAGTTAGCCAAATCGCTGCGTGATGCGCGCGTTACGGAAGCGAGCGCTCGCTCCCCTACCGGTGTGCGTTCGCGATTGCTCCGCGATCGCGCGCAACGGTAGAATGGCCGCCTTGGGTCGAAACTCGAGGAAGCGGCCGGGCGCGACGGTCGTGTCGCGTCGTATTCGAGGCTCGCAAACGGTCGCGCGATGACGATCGCGGCAAGCGAGGATTCGCTAGCTAGATCCGCGCCGTCACCTCGGCGAACCGGAACGCGACGTACGGAGTCCCTCTATGTGCCGCCGCAGCGAAACGACGCAATCCGTCGCGCGATCGCTCTGGATCGCCGCCGCAATCGTCGCCCTCGCCGGCGGAGGCGCACGACTCGGCGCGCAAGACATTCCCGATGATCCGAACCCGCAGGGGTTCATTCTGACGTCGGGATACAACCTTCTCTTTCCGCTCGGGAATCCGTACGGATGCGACGGCGGGGGACAGAACAATCTCCTCCGCGCGTGGCTCGCGCCGCGCGCGCCGGAGACGGAAACGGCGCGGCCCGGCGACGAGTGGAATGACATCGACTTCGGCGGCGCGGCCGCGGCTACCGGATTCGAGGCGTCCGAGTTCTACGCCGAACTCGGCGAATCGGGCGCGCCCGTTTGGCACAGTCTCTCGTCTCTGCAGAAGCTCGGTTCCAACCTGCCGCAGACTCCCCCCGCGCTCCCGAACGTCGACGGCGTCGGCTTTCAGCTTCTTCTCAACGAGTTGAACACCAATTGGGTTTCACAACTTCCCGGCACGCGCCGTCTGCCGACGGACAATGTGGTCGGTGCGGCGCAGACCTTCATCGAAAACAACCGGGAAGGAGTGATCTGCGCTTCGCTCTGCGTCGCGAGCGACGACTCGATCCAGATTTGGCTGAACGGCGTCCTCGTCCAAAACACGAGCGCGTGCCGCGGACTCGACCAAGGCTGCGCCGAGATCTCGCCGGTCGAGTTTCTGCCCGGGATGAACCGCCTCACCGTCCTCTGCTGGGAAGGTGTCGGCGATTGGAGCTTTCGGATCGCAGTTCGCGACGGCCAGGGACAGCTCCTCAGCAACAACAATCAGGACGAGCTCACCTTCCACGGTGCGGAGCCACCGCAGGGAAATATCGGGGGCGCGTTCTCCGTTCGACGAACGGTTGCGAATCCGGATTGCTGCCCGGCGGGCGAATTCGTTCGCGTCAGTTTGCGCGGAAGCGGACCGCGATCGGGCAACGTCACATTGATCGAAGAGTACAGCGGCGATCAGCCCGTCGAAGACGTAGCAAACGTGACCGCCGGCGGCGAAGTCATCTCTTTCGGTGAGAACGAAGGGTTCTTCATTCGCTGGACCGTCCCGGCGTCGACTCTCCGATCGACCGGTGTTCGCTACGATCTCAAGGTCACTCCCGGAGCGGAGGCCATCCCGGTCGGATTTCTCGAGCCGTGCTTCACTCGCATCGTCGGTGAACCCATCGTGAAGGGAGCGCTTCCGAATTCGGGCCCGATCGGCATCCTCGACGACTCCCACGCGATCGGTCGCGCCACCGATCTCGCCGA
Organism: Planctomycetota bacterium; assembly: GCA_965223845.1. GTDB lineage: Bacteria > Planctomycetota > UBA8108 > UBA8108 > SXIK01 > CBDCXR01. Next base: position 5,189,306 of record CBDCXR010000004.1, read on the forward strand.
TGGGCTCGGCTCGCTCTCCTTCAGCGCTGGGCGCGACGGTGAGGTCGGCACCCCCGACGATCGGTACACCATGGTCGGGGCGGGCGCGGACATCTGGAACACCGGCGATTCGTTCCACTTCGGCTACCGCGAGCTCGAGGGCAACTTCCGCGTGCGAGTGCGCATCGCGAGCCGTGGATTTCCGCAATCCGGCGGCCGCTGGGGACGCTACGGGCTCATGGCCCGGCGCGACTGCGCGCCGAATTCGCAGTACTCCATGGTGCACGCGAATCTCGAAGCGGATCCCGGTCCGAACGCCGACCATCCGCAGGGCGATGCTGTCTTCTGGCAGTTCCGCCGCGCCCATCGCACCGACGGCGGCAACGACAACGCTCAGTCGGTGTTCTTTCCCGATCCCGATGGAAACGGTCCGCTGCAGCTGAACCAGCCGAATTGGTTTCGCCTCGAGCGCCGCGGATCGACGTTTTTCGGCTACGCGTCGTTTGACGGTGACGACTGGAAGCTCATCGGCTCGAACACTTGGCCCGACCTTGCAGCGGACGATGCGGTCCTCGTCGGCATCGCGTATTCGAAGCACAGCTCGGCATCGAACGCAGGGACCGTCGTCTTCTCGAACCTCGAGTACGGCGAGTCCGAGCGGGCGGAGATCTTCGACAACGATCGAAATCGCCCCGGTCGCGTCATCTTTCAAAACAACTTCAATAATGTTGCCAACAACACGCTCCCGGCTCAGCTGCAGGGGAACTGCGCATTCAACTGCGACGGTGCCGGAGGCTTTCGTCCGCGAGTCATCAACGGGCGCCTTCGCCTCACGCAAGAGGGCGTGGGCGACAATGCGACGAGCGTCTTTCTGCGGACGCCGCTCCCCGCCGACTCGGGGGCGCTCGTCATCGAGTACACCGCGTTCGCGAGGCACAGCGGGATCACCGGGCAGCCCGTGCTCGGCGATCCAAATCCCGCCGACGGAATGACGATGTCCGTGATCGCGGGGAACGATCCCGGCCTCGTCGGCGACGGGGGCGGCGGTCTCGGCTACAACGGCATCGGACGCGGCTTCGATCGCGCTCGGCCGAGCCTATCGGTAGAAGCCGACACGTGGGCGGGCGCATTCAACAACGAAGGGACCGGGGCGCCCGAGAACGACGGCACGTGGCATCTCGGCATCAACACCGGCGGGAATCTTCATTCGGTAGCGATCAACAAGGATCCTCTCCCCGATCTCTTCGCGCCCGAAGGTGTGCGCCACCGCGTCGTGATCACGTCGGAAGGAAAGGTCTCCGTATTCCTTCTCGGCGACGGACGAGCGGGCGGAGTCGACGACGGCGAGCCCGCCGCCGAAGCGACGGTCGAGCCGCTCGGAGCGAGCGGCGAGATGGAGGCGGTCGTCGGGTTTACCGGCGCAACGGGCGGAGCGTCGCAGACGTCGGAAATCGACGACGTCACCGTGACCGTGCTCGAGTGCGACGACAATCCCGAGCGAGCCGAGATCGACGGCCCCGCAGCCGCCGACCCCGGAGACGAGATCCGCCTCGACGCGAGGCGCTCGACCGCGGGCGCGGGCGACGCCGACGAGACTCTCACCTACAACTGGACGGCAGTTCGAAACGTCACCATCCTCTCCGATCCGACGCTCCCGGAGATCACGGCGCGCGTCGGCGACGGCGAGGTCATCGTGCGCGTCGAGGTCGACGACGGCCACTGCCGGAACTCCGACGTCGAAGAGTTCATGCTCGACACGTCGGGCGGCGACGAGAACAACTGGGTTTCCTACGACCTAAACGGCGACGGTCTCTTCGACATCTCCGACCCGGCCTGGCACTTCAACTTCCTCTTCGGGACGGGAGGCGCCCCGCGGTGCCAAGAAGCAGCAGATTTCAATCTCGATGGGGAACGAAACATCGCCGACCCCATCGCTGCGCTCAACTTCCTCTTCGGCAGAGGCTTCGCGCCGCGGCGCGGGCTCGGGTGTCAGAGCTATCCGACGTGCGGGGCGGGCGCGGGTTGCCCGTAGCCGGAGGGCGCACAACAAACGAGGCTTCCGGTTGTCCCCGCGGAGGATCGCCGCGAAAAAACTTGCGAGGAATGCGCTCGGCGTCGAGGTCTTGAACCGCCTCGCCGAGCGGAATGCGTTGTCGCGCTTGGCTTCAACGCCGCAGAATCTGGTGCGGCCGCGGGATTCGCCGGGCCACCGTGCTTCCCGCCACCCAGCTTCGAAACGAGCGGATACGAGATCGTCCGCGGAGGAAAGAGAACGCACTACGTCGATGTTGACTCAGGCCAACATAGTCGCAATCTACGACCTACTCGCGTTCAGCTCAGTGCCGCTCGGCTTCTTTTTTCGTGAGGATTCTCAGGCCGCACTCAACCTTCCCGACCCGATCCCGTCTCCTCGCGAAGTCGTGCCGTTCTTTTCTGAGGCCATCACCTCCGGACTGATGGTACTGAGGGACAGAGACAGCAATGAGCTGAAGAACGATCCCCCCAGGGGACCGACGGTTGATTACACTCGATGCGCGGAGCTCACATCCAAAGGCGGGCAACTCTGGGAACGACGCTGCCCGTACGATTGGGATTCTCACGTAACTCGTTCGTATTCGGGAGCGGAAAGCCACTGGGCGCTGAACCATCTCTGCGTTTCGCTTGAGTGTCTTTGGGAAGTTCGACTATCGCTCTTTTCAGGTATTTCTCATCGGGAATACAGAAAGATCTCTATTGGAGCCGTTGAAAAGCGCGGGCCATCGCCCATTACCTATTGGAAGTCTATGGACTGCTGGGGGTTTAGCATCACGTGGGATAAGGATCTCGGTCCCTATTTCATCTAGCCTCGGCAGATCAGTGGTCGCCCCGATTCGTGAGCGCGCCGAAATGGCAAGAGCCACGAACGAACTTGAGTTCGGACGAACTTGAGTTCGGACGAACGTGACAACGATGCATCGGCGGAAGATCCATCGAGCCGCAGTGCTTCTCGCCGTGACGGCGATCATGTTCGGTCCCTTCTTCCTCCGATCCTGCAACCCTGGTGGTCTCTCGGAATCACTCTGGGTGCTCGCGTTCGGAGAAGACACGGAGTACGCGCCGGGATACTCCAACTACAATTTCTCCCGAGTGCGAGTCGGCATGTCCGGTGCCGAAGTAAAAGCACTGCTCGGGCCGCCTCTGTCGGTGCGAACTGATCCCTACGCGCTGCGCCACGGAGGCGATTTCGCGTGGGCGTACACTCGATCCCCGGGATACACCGACTACAGATTGAGATTGATCGTTTTCGATCTATACCGAGGAGTCCGAAGAAAAGAGGCCAGCTTTTGGGGTGACTAGCTCTTCCCGCGAGGAGCCGGCGCCGACCGAGAGATCAGAAGATCTCGGGCTCCTTCTCCTCGTCGATGCGGAGCAGGTGGTCGAGCGAGAACGGCCCGGAGCCGCGCCACACGAGGAGGATCAGGGAGAAGAACACGAGCAGCGTGAACTGGAACCCCAGGTTCGATCCCCAAAGGCTTCCTTCCGCGCCCGTGACGCTCACGATCACGGCTCCCAGCATGACCACCGCGTTGACTCCCGCGGCAGCTCTCGTCACGAATCCGAGCGCGAGGCTCGCGCCCCCGATCACGTGAGCGAACACGACCGACCAGGCGATCATCTGCTGCCCGAGGCCGAGACCGTCGCTGAGCGAGGCCTCGAGCTCGGACATGTTCATGATGTAGTAGACGCCTTTGATCAGGAGCGCGATGCCGAGGTAGATCCGCAAGGCATCCATCGGACGGATGTGGCGGATTCCCGGGACGAGATCGCGGACCGGCTTGCGGTACCTGCGCTCGACTCGACGCCGCTCGATCGCTCGTTGGAACTCCTCGGAGGCGGCCTTCTCCTGGGCGGGGCTGAAGCGCACGAGAAACGCTGCGAACGCGCAGAAGGCGACACAGCACCCGAGGATAAGGAATGCGTCCCGATAGGATATGTTCTCGGCTCGGAGGAGGAAGCCGGCACAGACGGCGCCCATGTTTCCTCCGGCGCCCACGATTCCGGCGACCGCACCGAGCGCCTTCTTGTTGATGAACGGGACGACCGAGTAGGTCGCACCTTCGGACATCTGAACGAAGAGGCTGAAGACGATCATCGACGGGATCGCCAAGGCGATCACGGTCATCCGGGAGAAGAAAACGAGAGCGACGCCTTCGATGAGGAGAGCGATGAAGAGCCACCGGACGCGGCCTCGGAGACCTCCGTTGCGGACGAACCGGTCGCTGATGTAGCCGCCGAGCGTGCGCGCGAAGATGTTCATGAGGCCGAAGAGTCCGGCGACCAGCCCGGCGGTCTTGAGGCCGAGTCCGAAGTAGTCCCGGTAGTAGATCGCAGCGACATTGTTGATCGTGAGCTCGATCCCGAAACATGCCGCATAGATGACGAAGAGCGCCCACACCCGATAGTCCTTCACCGCGGACCAGAAGGCGCCCTTCGACTTGGCGACGGTCGTCAGCTCACCTTTCTCGCGCAGCTCCTTAAAGTTCCCGTCCGGCAGATCGGTCGTGACGAACCAGTACGCGATTCCGGTGATGAGGCAGACCGCGCCGGCGACCACCATCGACGCGCGCCAGCTCGCGGCGTCCGAAAGGCCCATCGTGAGAAAGGCGGCCATGACGAGCGGCATCACCATCTGCGTGACGCCTCCTCCCAGGTTGCCCCAGCCGGCCGAGGTGGCATTGGCCGTTCCCACGACGTTCGGAGCGAACATCACCGAAGTGTGATACTGGGTGATGACGAACGAAGCGCCGATGGTCCCGATTCCGAGACGGAACAAGAGGAACGTGGTGTAGTCCTGCGCGAGGCCGATCCCCATCACCGGCAGCGACCCGAGAACGAGAAGGATCGTGTAGCTCTTCCGCGGACCGATCCGGTCGCAGAGCCAGCCGATGAAGAGGCGCGCGAAGATCGTGATCGCGACGGAAGCGATGATCGTGTTTCCGATCTGCTGTTTCGTGAGCGACAGCTCCTCTCGCACGACCGCCATCAAAGGGGCGATGCCGAACCACGCGAAGAAGCAGAGGAAGAAGGAGAACCACGTCATGTGGAACGCCCGCATCTGACGCGTCTTCAGCGTGAAGAGATCGATGCTCGTTGCCTTGTTCCGAACTTCCACGGTTGGTTCTCCGGGCGGTAAACCGGTTCTCTGTGCACGCACTCCGTCATCCGCCGACAAGAAAACTCCGTGCCATCCGACAGACGGAGCTTCTCGCGAAACACAAGCCGCCGAACGATAGCGACTTACCGTGAAGTCCGGCCCGCATCTCGCACCGTGTTCACGTGCGGGTGTGTGTACTTACGAAGGCTGTGACTCGACGCCCAAACGTACAACTACGTCTGACGCGGCGAGTTGCGTGCGCATACGGCCGTATGCGCAGCCGGATGCTAAGTGCGACACCCATGCAGCATTCGCCGGGCATTCGGCGACGAATACGCGCCGTCCTCGGATCCCCGCGTCGAGCCGTCTCTCAGACTTGGAGAAGACGGGCGAGATTCTCGGCGAAGATGAGTTGCTTGACCGAATCATCGACACCGAGCTGGTCGAGGGCCGCGTCCTGCGCCTCGAAGAGATCGCGTCGCCACCCGCGCGGAAACGTGGATGAGTCCGTGCCGAAGAGGATGCGCTCCGAACCGAACACTCCGAGCGCCCGCTCGAAAACATCGCGGAGCTGTGTCGGCGTCGGCTGGGCGGACATCCACGAGTTCGAGCTCGACGTGTCGACGTACACGTTGGGGCTCTGAGCACCGGCGAGGAGCGCCTCGCTCAGGAACCCGCCCCCGAAGTGGGGAAGGACGAACGTCACGCCCGGATGGCGCTCCGCCGCCGCCGACACGGCGAGCGGTGTCGCGCAGCGAATATCGTAGGTCGGACGGACGCCGAGAAGATCTCGAAGCTTGATCGCGAGAACGCCACAGTGGACGACGATCGGTGCGCGGCTCGCTTTCGCCTGCTCGTAGAGCGGATCGAGAGCTTCCGAGCTCGGATCGAAGTACCCAATCGCCGGGAAGAGAAGTACGCCGCGGCCGCCGCGGCGGAGCCCTTCGGCCGCGGCTTCGACGCCGCCGGGCTGCGACGGATCGCACGCGAGATACGGGATCAAGCGGTTCCCGCTCGACGCGCAGGCCTCGAGCACGGTGGGCCCTTCCGGGGGCACGCTCGCGAAGCTCACGGCACAGTTGACGCTGTTCCCGTCGAGCTCGCGGATCCAACGTTTCGTGTGATCGGACGTGACCTGAGAAGGGAGCTCGATGCCGGTCTTTTCGACGATCTGAGCGAGTAGCTCACTCGCTTCACTCTCGGACTTCGATGCGGCCTGGCTCGCCAAGGTGCTAAAGAAGCCGTACGAGAAGAAATGGGTGTGAGCGTCGCAGATCATGATCCACCGCCGAGTCCGATGTTTCTACTGGTGGTGTTCGAGGCTCTCCGTCAAGCGGGGATCCGTCGTCGGGATGATAGGTGCTCGACCGAGGTTTCGGAAGAACACCAAAGCAAAGAGCGACAGGACACCGAGCACCGGGAAGATCTCCCACACGCCGAGCGGTGGCCCTTCCCGGTGAAACGGAGGCTCGATCATCAGATAGAGATCGAGCCAGCGCCCCACGATCAACAGCCCGCTGATCGTGAGCAGTGTGTTGGCGCTCCGCTTGGCGCTCCGAGGAAGAAGGACTAGGAACGGAATCAACCAGTTGACGACCAGGTTGAGGACGAAGAGGACCCCCCACGTTCCCTTCTGTCGCGCGATGAAGTGAGACGTCTCCTCCGGGATGTTCGCATACCAGATCAGCATGTACTGGCAGAACCAGATGTACGCCCAGAACGTGCTGAAGCTGATCAACAGCTTTCCTAAATCGTGGAGGTGATCCTCGCGAACCAATCCACCGAGCGGGCCGAGTCGCGTCAGGATGATCACCGTGAAGGTGACCACGGCGAGACCACCGACGAAGAGCCCGGAAAAGTTGTAGAGGGCGAACGCCGTGCTGAACCAATGGGGCTCGAGCGACATGATCCAGTCGAAGCAGATCACGGAGAACGTAATCGCAAAGACGGCGAGAAAAATTCCCGAAGCTCCAACGGGGCGATCGTGGGCATCGCTCGCTCCCGCCGACTCTTTTCGTCTCGGGGCCACGACGAGGAAGTAGGAGAAGACGAGCCAGCAGGCCGCACAGATCACGGTGCGGACGATGAAGAAGAGCGGATCGAGCCAAGCGCTCTTGCCCTCGAGGATCGGGTCGGCGGCGACGACCTCGGCGTGACTCCATTCGTAGAGAATCGGGATCAGCGAGAGGACCGCGACCGAGAGAAGGACGGCCAAAGGCAGCGTCATCGCCATCGCTTCGGGCACCCGGCGGAGCACGACGCTCCACGAGGCCGAAGTGACGTTCTGAAACGCGACGAAGAGGAGGCCCGCCAATCCGAGCCCCAGGACGTAGAACACGCCGACGAGGATGTTCGCTCCCATCCTCTCCGGCGCGACGAAGAGACCGATGATCGCAGCGGCCACGCCGACGATCGCGAGAGTCGTCAGCGCGCGGCTCCAGACCTCGGGCAGCTTGGCGATAGGCGTCGAGCGCGAGACGCTTCGGTGTGCGGTTTCGGTGGTCATCGTGAGGAGTCTTCCGGCGCCGCCTGTTGCAGCGAGCGCACGTACAAGATCACTTTCCAGCGATCACTTCGCTCGACCTGCGAGGCGTAAGAAGCCATGTTGCCCTGCCCGAGAGTCAGAACGTGGTACATCTGCCCGTCCTTCATCTCGCGTGCTCTCTCGGCGAGCAGCGAGGGCGGCGGGGGAACGCCGCGCTTCGTCATCGGGCCCTGCCCGCTTCCATTGGCCGCGTGACACATCTCGCAGAACGTCCGGTAGACGAAAGCTCCCCGCTCGACCGCTCGGGCGTCTTCTGCGCTCTCGGGATTCCGCAGCTCCTCGCCTGCCCGGAGGGCTTCTTCCGGCGTCGGCGAGTAACGGAATGCCGGATACCCCACGGCAGCCGACCCCGGCGGCGGAAGCAGGCCGCTCCCATCTCCCGTGACCGGAGTCGATCCCTGCGAGTCGTAGGGAACGGAATCGTGCATGTCCGCGAGGATCTGAAAACTGCGCTGGCTGCGGTCGGGGATCACGGCGAAGTGGAGAAGAACGACCAGCACGATCGCCGCGACGAGTAGCTTGCCTCCGAGTCCAAGACTGCTCACCGCGTCACCTCCTCGTAGCCAGTCACGACCTCGACGGCGCCGAACTCCTCGAGCAGTCGGTTCACCGTGTCCGGATTCTGCGACGCATCCGCCAAGCGAAGCACGATGGCGAAACGGTCGTCCGTCACCCGCGGATGCACGAGCTGCGCGCGCCTCCCCGGTAGGAGTCGGCGATGGAAGAGCAGGGCGAAGATCACTCCGTAGCCGCCGCACAGGACGACCATCTCGAAAACGATCGGAATGACCGCCGGGAGCGAGTTGAACGGTTTGCCGCCGATATTCGTCGGCCAATCGACGGCCAGCGTCCAGGTAGCAAGCCAGAGCATGCCTGCGCCCCCGAGGAGTCCACAGATGAAGCAGACCCACGGCAGCCAGGAGCGCCTGAGCCCCATCGCTTCGTCGAGGCCGTGCACGGCGTAAGGCGAGTACACATCTACGATCTGAAGGCCGAGACGGCGCGACTCGCGAGTGACCCCGAGGATCGATTCTTCGTTGTCGAAGATTCCGGTCCATTGCCGGACGCCGAGCACGCTCATTCGTCACCTCCCTTCTCGGACTTGCCGACGTGGAGGACACCCTTGACCTCGGCGATGGCGATCATCGGGAGGAAACGGCAAAAAAGGAGAAAGCACGTGAAAAAGAGCCCGAAGCTCCCGAGCAGCGTAGCGAGCTCGATGGACGTCGGAGCGTAGCTCGACCAACTCGACGGCAGAAAGTCTCGGTGGAGCGAAGTGACGATGATCACGAAGCGTTCGAACCACATGCCGAGGTTGACGAGGATCGTGATCGCGAACACGAGGGCGATGTTCGCTCGCACCCGCTTGAACCAGAGAAGCTGCGGTACGATGACGTTGCAAGCCACCATGATCCAGTACGACCAACCCATCGGCCCCGCGGCGCGATTGAAGAAGGCGAACTGTTCGTACTCGTTCCCGGAATACCACGCGGTGAAGAACTCGGTGCCGTAGGCGAGTCCGACCATCAAGCCGGTGGCGAGCACGAGCTTGCACATGGCATCGATATGCCGAGTCGTGATGTACTGCTCGAAGCGCATGACCCGGCGCGCGATGATCATCAAGGTGAGAACCATCGACATACCGCTGAAGATCGCTCCGGCTACGAAGTAGGGCGGAAGGATCGTGGTATGCCAGCCCGGTATGACCGAGGTGGCGAAGTCGAAGCTGACGATCGTGTGCACCGACAGAACGAGCGGCGTCGCGAGACCGGCCAAGAGGAGGTAGACGATCTCGTAGTGCGACCAAGTCCTCTGCGACCCGTTCCAGCCCAGGCTGAAGAACGCCAAGATGGCGCGGCGCACCTTGGACGTCGCGCGATCCCGCAGTGTTGCCAAGTCGGGAACGAGTCCTAGCAGCCAGAAGCCGAGCGAGATGAGGAAGTAGGTGCTGATCGCGAAAACATCCCAGAGGAGAGCCGAGCGAAAGTTCACCCACAGTGGCCCTCGAGTATTCGGGTAAGGGAGAACCCAGTAGGCTAGCCAAGGCCGACCCATGTGAATGAGAGGAAAGATGCCGGCGCACATCACGGCGAAGATCGTCATCGCTTCCGCCGAACGGTTCACGGCGGTGCGCCAGCGCTGACGGAAGAGGAAGAGGATCGCCGAGATCAGAGTGCCGGCGTGGCCGATACCGATCCAAAAGACGAAGTTGGTGATGTCGAAGGCCCAGCCGACGGTCCGGTTGAGGCCCCAGGTCCCGATGCCCAAAACCGTCTGATAGGTGACGGCTGCGATGCCGAGGATCATGACCGCGAACGAGACGAAGAACGCGATGTACCATGCGCGCGTCGGTCTCCGCTCGAGCGGCGAGCATACGTCCCTCGTCACTTGCCCGAGGCTCTTGCCTCCGTCGACGAGCGGAGGAATGACCCGGCTAGCCATGACGCGCCTCCCCTTCCTCGCGCCCGCCCTCGTGCCCACCTTCGTAATTGCGCACCTTTCTCAGATAGCCCACCGAGGGGAGGACGTTCAGCTCCTCGAGGACGTGGTAGTGGCGGGGATCGCCTCGCTGCCTCGCGATCGCGCTCTCACGGTCGTTGCGGTCGCCGAACACGATGGCCTGAGCGGGGCATGACTGGACGCAGGCGGGTTGAATTTCTCCGTCGCGCACCGAGCGGCCTTCGCGCTTCGCTTCGATCTTTGCCTCCTGGATGCGCTGAACGCAGAAACTGCACTTCTCCATGATCCCGCGCGAGCGCACCGTCACATCCGGGTTGAGAACCATGTTCTCGAGCTGGTCGTCGCGGGGGTAGTCGAACCAGTTGAAGCGGCGTGTCTTGTAGGGACAGTTGTTCGCGCAGTAACGCGTGCCGACGCAGCGGTTGTAGACCTGCTGATTGAGCCCCTCGTCGCTGTGGACCGTGGCCAGCACTGGGCACACGTTCTCGCAGGGAGCGTTGTCGCAGTGTTGACACATCATCGGTTGGTGCGCGACCCGGACATCGTCCCCCTCTCCGCTGTAGTAGCGGTCGATGCGAATCCAGCTCATCTCGCGATTGCGCGCGACCTCGTCCTTGCCCACGACGGGGATGTTGTTCTCGGCTTGGCAGCCGATGACGCATCCGCTGCACCCGGTACAACGCGAGAGGTCGACGGCCATCGCCCAGTGATGTCCGTCGTAGGAATGATCCTCGGGCCACATCGACTTCAGCTCGTGAGTGGGATGTCCACCGGCGTGCGGGTCCTTCTGATACTTCGCGAGCGTCGTCTCTTGGACAATGGGACGCGGATGCGCGTGACCCGCGGTGAGATGCTTCGGCACCTCGAGTGAGTGGTACTCTTGCGTGCGAGCCAGCGTGCGAGTCTCGTTGGTCCTCGCAACCTCGACGACCGTTCCACCGTAGCGCAGCCCGCCGCCCGCAAAGGAGAGCAGCGGTGCCGCGTTCACGCCGACCGTCTCACCCGCCTCGACGGTGGGTCGGGCCTCGATCCACTGGGGGCCGACGTTCAGGAAGCGGTCGGTTCCCGTGCGGCCGTAGCCGAGCGCGACAGCGATCGTCGCAGCGTGTTGACCCGGCTGGACCAGAGCCGGGAGCTCGATCGTCACCGAGGCGCCGTCGGCCGACGATCGCGTCAGGCGCAGGACATCTCCGGTCTCGACGCCGAGATCTGCGGCGTACGCAGGTGCGATGGCGGCGTAGTTGTCCCAGGCGACCTTGCTGATCGGATCGGGCAGTTCCTGCAGCCACGCGTTATGCGCGTGGCTGCCATCGCGCAGCCCGATCTTCTCGTAGAGCAGCACTTCGACTCCGCTCGCGACACCGGTCGCAGGCGCAGCGATCGTCGGCTCTCGATACTCCGTCGGCGCCGTCGACGCAGGAGCGACCTCGACGAATCCGCGCTGGAGCGTGTCATCCCAAAGTCGGTCGAGCGACCGGTCCGAGTCCGGAAGCTCGGATCGCGGCAGTATGGCGCTTCGCCAGTGGTCTCGCAGTATGTCGAGGTGGCTTCGTGCCCCGCCGCTCCAAGCGGCCAGGCTTTCGACGACGGAACGCGTCTTTCCGAAGGGCCTCACCACGGGCTGCGTCACCGTGACGACGCCGGCCACAGGCTCTGAGTCGCCCCAACTTTCGAGGAAGTGGTGATCCGGACAGACGAAGTGTGCCTGCGCCGCGGTTTCATCCACGCGTTCCGCGAAACTGACGATCACGGAGGCCTTTCCGAGTGCGCTGCTCAGCTCGGTGCTCGTCGGGAGATCGTAGGCAGGGTTGACCCCGTGGACGAAGACGGTTCCGACCTTTCCTTCACGCAGCTCCGAGAGGAGATCGATCAGATCCCGATCGTTTCCGCGCCGCTGGAACGACGGGCGTTGAAGATCGATCGCCTCCGAGCCCGAGCCGACGTTCTTCAGAAGGTTGTTGGTCCACGCCGTGACGCGCTGCGCCTCGAGGTCGTTCGCACCGCAGACGATGAGAGTTCGTCCTCTCGGTGCGCTCCACAGGCGCGCGGCGAGCCGCTCGACGACGCCGGGGTCGAGAGGGCCGCCCGCAGGCTGCGCCCAGGGCGGAGTGGCGCCGGCCTCGGCGGCTACCGCCGCCGCGAGCTGCGCGATCGCCGCGTGAAGCTGGGAGGGACGCACGGTCCAGCGGTCGTCGGCGTTGCTTCCGGTCACCGAAAGACCGGACTCGATCTGGGCGTGGTACGCCACGCGCGAGTTGGCGCCGTCGAGCTTGCGTCCCTCGAAGTACGAAGCGGTGAACTCGACCGGCGAGATCCAGGCGCCGAGAAAATCCGCCTCGAACCCCACGATCACCTCGGCGCGATCGAAGCGAAGGCGGGGAAGGACTCGGACCCCGTAGGCTTCCTCTTGGGCGTCGAGGAGCGCGGACGCGGATACCGGGTCGTACTCGACGAGCTTTCCATCGGGGAACGTCGACAGGAACGCTTCGATGCTCGCGCGAAGCGTCGGGCTCGTGATGCTTCGCGACAGAAACCGCACCGCGCCTCCTCCTGCGCGAACGCGATCGAGCTCGGCGCGAAGCGCGGGATCGAGCTCCGCCCAGTCCTTCGCTGCGCCGCGGAGGAGCGGCCCCTTCAGGCGCTTCGAGTCGTAGAGCCCGAGCAGGCTCGCCTGTCCGACCGCGCACAGCCCGCCCTTCGACACCGGCTGCTCGAGACCCTCGAGCTTGATCGGTCGGCCGTCGCGGTTCTTCGTGAGGACGCCACAGCTCGCCGTGCAAGCCCCGCAGGTCGACGCGTACCACGTCGCTCTTCCCGGCGTGATCTCCTCCGGCTTGACGAGGTAGGGGATGAGCTTTTCCTCGCGCCCGCGGGTGCAACCGGTGAGGGCCGTTCCGCCGAGGGAGAATCCGGCGAGCTTCAGAAAGGATCGACGATCGACGCCTTCCCGCTCGCCGCTCTCCGGCTCGCGTCCTCCACTATCGATCGATTCTCCGGGCCTCATGGCTTTCTCTGCGTTTCAGTAGTGGCATGCCGAACAATCTGTCGAGGCGTCCACGTGTCCCTGCGCGGGGTCCTCGCTCTCGTGACGGTGGCAGTTCACACACCAGCCCATCGACAGAGTCTCCACTTGATGCATTCGCTCCATCGTCTCGACGGCACCGTGACAGCGGCGGCAGTCGATGCCGGCGGCGACATGGGGCCGGTGGTCGAAATAGACGTAGTCCGGAACGCGGTGCACCCGAACCCACTCGATCGGGCGCGTCGTCCGGGCGGGGTCCGGCTTCAGGTTCTCGTCGAGGCCGAATGCGTCGTACAGCTTTCGAAGCTCGGGAGAGACGACCAGACGCGCCTTGCGGCCCTCGGTCTCGGCGAGCTTCTCTTCCGCGCGGACATCGATCATCGGGGCCGTGACGAAGTTGTGGCAGTTCATGCACACGTCGGCTGACGGAATGCCGGCGTGCCGGCTCTTCTCGGCCCCCGAGTGGCAATAGAGGCAGGGGACGCCGAGCTCGCCCGCGTGGAGTCGGTGAGAGTAGGCGATCGGCTGCTCCGGTGAGTATCCCTGGTCGTTCCCCGGCAGGTGGACGGTGCCGAGAAGACTCACCAGCGAAATCGTGCTGTAGAGGAGTGCCAGAACCAGAAGAATGGTCAGTGTCCGACCGTGCATCGACGTCTTTCCTTCAGCACGAGATCTCTGCGTTCTTCCGGGCGTAGAACCACCAGTTCACTGCCAGGCAAGAGAGGTAGTAGCCCGCGAATCCGTAGAGCGCGTACTGGGGTGTCCCCGCTTTGATCTGAGTCGCGAAGATTTTGGGGATCAGATAGGCACCGTAGGCCGCGATCGCGGAGGTCCACCCGAGCACGGGGCCGCGCTGGTCCTTGTCGAAAATCACGCCGATCATGCGGAACGTCGATCCGTTGCCGATTCCCGTGGTGGCGAAGAGCACGATGAACGTGAGCAGGAACGGAATGAAGTACTGCTGCGGCCGGTCGGACTCCATCGCGAGGGCACAGAAGTATCCCGCCGCGATGGTCGCAACGATCATGACGATCGTGTCCCAATGGGTGACCCGCGCGCCGCCGAGCTTGTCGGATAACCAACCTCCCAAGGGGCGGATCAGCGCGCCGACCCCCGCTCCGATGTAGATGTATCCCGCGCTCGAGAGGCCGGTGAGCTGGCCTGCATTCTCGCCGACGCGGTACTGGCCGAAGACGTCATCGATGAGCTTCGGGAAGGCATTCGCGTAGCCGATGAACGAACCGAACGTCATGACGTAGAGCCACGTCATGATCCAGTTGTGCTTGTGCTTGAAGATTGCGAACTGCCCCTGGAGATTCGACTGCGTCTCCTTCGGCGTTAGGTAGCGCATCGCGAGCAGTGTGACCGCGACCGCGACGACGACGACGAGGAAGGTCTTCAAGAGAACCGGGAAGCCTCCCCACGGTAGGATGAGAAGGGCGATTCCAGAGACCGCCCCGAGGTAACCCAGCGCGGTCAACCACAGGAATTTCGCGCAGGCGATGGGAGTCGGACCACACTTGTGGAACGGCAAGTTGTCCATAAAGAAGAACGCGAGCACGAGGCAGGTGACGAGAATCGGCACCCAGACGAGTCCAGCGTTCTGGATCCACAGGTTGCTCGTCGCTCCCCCCTCAACCGTCACGTAGGGGTCGCCGCCGAGCTCGCCGAACAGCCCGAAGGTGATCACCCATGGAATGAGGAACTGCATGACGCTGACCCCGAGGTTGCCGAGGCCGGCGTTGAGTCCGAGCGCGAGCCCCTGCATCCGCTTCGGGTAGAAGAAGCTGATGTTGGACATCGACGAGGCGAATGCGCCGCCGCCCACTCCGGAGAGACCGGCGAGGATGATGAAGATATAGAAAGGCGTCTCGTGGTTCTGCAGCGCGAAACCAGCTCCGATTGCGGGCAGGATTAAGAGCAGCGTCGTCATGAACTTAACGTTCCGGCCGCCGCAGATCGCGATCATGAACGAGTTCGGGATCCTGAGTGTCGCACCCGCCAGACCGGCCACTGCGGGGAGCGTGAACAGGAGAGCCCGGTAGCCGTCGTTGTCGAACGGCTGCCCATCGTTCATGAAGGTGAAGTTGAAGAGATCTCCTTCGGAGGCGAAGTGGAGCTTCTGAATGTACTTGGCCACCATGCCCCAGTAGATCCAGACGGAGAATCCCAGCAGGAGGTTGGGGATCGAGATCCACAGGTTCCGTTTGGCTACGGACTTACCCGTGCTCTCCCAAAACTGTTCGTTCTCAGGATCCCAATGCTCGATGCGCGCCATCGCGGGCTCCTCTATTCGACGGGCCGCGTGACGGACCGTCGCGACTGATCAGCTTCGCGGTCTCGATGAATGCCGAGAAGCATGGATATCCGGGCTTCCGCCGGGAGGGAGATACGGGACCGTTCACGCAGCGGTGTAGCCTTCCGGCCGCTGCCCAACACTGCGCTCCCCGCCGGAGACGCGAAGTCCCCGAATACGTTTGGGTGGTCGAGTCAGGAATCGGTCTTCCACGCCGCACTTCGGTTCGCCTCACTTTGCCGGATCTTCGTGCGATCCCAGTTCCAACGAACGACCTGCGCGCGCCTCCAGAGATACATGTTCGGAATGACGAGAATGTGAACGAGTCGCGTGAAGGGAAAGACTGCGATCAACAGGAACGCGCACACGATGTGGATCTTTACCCACGGAGGCATCGACTCGACGTAGGAGATGTCCGGGCTCAGCTGCACGAGCGACCAGAGGTACGGACTCAGAGCGGCCGCAAACCAGGAAGAGCCCCAACCGACGAATACCGCGACGTAGATCCCGCTGAAAATCTGCAGAAGGAGGAGTCCGTACACGACCCAGTCGGCCTTGGTCGTCACGATCCGCAGTTTCGGATTCGTCCACTTCCGCACGATGATATTGATCAAGCCCACGAACGTGAGCAGGCCGAAGATGAGCGCGGCGATCTCGAGGATGTAGAGCCGCAGTGGCTCTTGGTTCCAAAGAAGCACTTGTCGCGGAATCAGGAACGCGATGACGTGCCCGAGGAGGATGACGAGGATTCCGTAGTGAAACGGAACCATGCCCCAGAAGTGGTGGCGATTCTCGAGGAACTGCGACGACAAGCTGGAGTAAGTAAACGACTGCATTCGGTAGCGCTGAATCGTCATGAGTATGAATATGACGAACGCCACATACGGCAGTACGGCGAACAAGACTTGGTCGAGATAGTGCAGTCCCTTTAGATCGAGGAAGGCTAGCCAGTTCATGCCGTGCCTCCGCATTGGCTCTGGCATCCGGGAGGCAGCACGTCCAACTCCCGGAAGTACGGTAATGCTTCCTTTCCTGCCGTCAGCTCCTCCTCGATGGAGAACAGCTCACGGGCGACACGTTCCACCGCTTCGAAGACGCACGCGTAGGGACGGTCCTCGGGCATCTGCTTCTGCATCTTCGCGAGAGCCGGAAGCAGGTAGTCTCGGCAGAGTTGGCGAGCCTCCTCCTCGGCGAGGCGTCCGATGACCTGAAGCACGTGGCTGAGGTGGTCCGGAAGCTCGGCGGTTTCCGCCAGGCCGAGAGCTCGCATGTGACCTCGCATCTCCACCAGGAACGCGCCTCTGGTGTAGTTCTCGCCGTAGAGGTGCCAGCCGATCTCGAGTGCGCAGTCCGGGGAGATGTCGAAGGTCCGCGTGTACGCCTCCTCGAGCGCGAACGGCTCGAGGGTATCGACGTGCTCGCGCAGCGGCCCGAGGGTCGTCTCGAGTCCCGCACACCAGCTCTCGAGATACGCGATCGCCTCTCGCACCCGTGCGGCGTAGTTCGCATTCGGGTAGGCGAGGAGCGACGCGAGGTCGTCGAACAGCGCGATTCGGTGTTCGGTGGTCAGAGTCATCAGAGACCTCGCTTCGGACCGGACACGAAGCCGAATCCGGCGCTCTGCCGGTGTTCGTGGGGATCCTTCATCATTTCCATGGCTTCCTCCCGGTGCGCCGGCGGGATCACGAAACGATCGTCGAAGGTGCAGAGAGAGGTGAGCTTGTAGATCGCATCGGCCTCTTCCGCCGAACAGTCCGCCAGTTGCAGAGCACGGGAGGCAGCCTCCTGATCCAAATCACCGACAGTCAGGGAGCGCCGGAAGGCTCGGACGGCCATCTGCTTGCGAAGGGCGTACGTGACCTTGCCGATATTGCCGCCGCCGAAGAGATTGCCGAGAAAGGCCAGCGGCACGCGGGCTTCCTCGATCTCGTGGAAGAATTCGTCCGACACGCTGCCGACCGTCTTGTCGCCTCGCTTCGACATCACGGGAAGAAGCGGAGGTACGTAGAAGAGCATCGGCAGGGTTCGGTATTCGATGTGCGGCGGAAGCGCGATCTTCCAGACCTTGACGAACTGGTAGACCGGCGAGTGTTGCGCCGACTCGATGACCGAGTCGTGAATGCCGTTTTGCCGCGCGGCCCGAATTACGGCCGGGTCGTGCGGATCGAGGATCATGTCCCGCTGCGCCTCGACGAGCTCGTCGTTCGGCATCTTCGCGATCTCTTCGATGCGATCGGCATCGTAGAGAAGTACGCCGAGGTATCGGATGCGCCCGACGCACGAGTGGAAGCAGGCTGGTGCCTGTCCGGTCTCGAGTCGAGGGAAGCAGAGGATGCATTTCTCCGACTTCCCCGTGAACCAGTTGTAGTAGGTCTTCTTGTAGGGACAGGCGGCAACGCACGAGCGCCAGGCGCGACAGACCTTCTGGTCGATGAGCACGATGCCGTCCTCACCTCGCTTGTAGAGCGCACCCGAGGGGCACGACGCCACGCAAGATGGGTTCAGGCAGTGGTTGCAGATGCGGGGGAAGTAGAAGAAGACCAGCCGCTCGATGGCGAAGAGCTGCGCTCTTTCCTCGGGCGTCAAGGATTCGAGGTTGGGATCGTTCTCTGCGTAGACCGGAGAGCCACCGAGATCGTCGTCCCAGTTGGGCCCGGCCTCGATGTTCATGTACTCGCCGGTGATCTGCGAGATCGGCCGAGCCGTCGGCTGATCGTCTCCCTCCGGCGCGTTAAAGAGATCCTCGTACTTGTACGTCCAGGGCTCGTAGTACTCGTCGAGGCTCGGCTGCGAAGGATTGTGAAAAATATTGGGGACGACGCGCTTGCGGCTCGTCGAGCGCAGGCGAAGGCGGTCGCCGTCGGATTCCCAGCCGCCGCGGTACTTCTCCTGACTTTCCCACTGCGTCGGGAAACCCGTGCCCGGCTTCGTCTCGACGTTGTTCCACCACATGTACTCCGTGCCCTTTCGGTCGGTCCACACGTTCTTACAGGCGATGCTGCAGGTGTGGCACCCGATGCACTTGTCGAGGTGAAAGACCATCGATACTTGCGAGCGAACGTCCATGCGGAACTTCCCTTCCTTACCACACGAGTTCTGGCAGCTTGCGGACGTAGATATGCGTGTCCCGGTTGCAGCCCGTGGGGCCCCAATAGTTGAAGTGATAGGTAAACTGCCCGTAGCCGCCGACCATCAGGTTCGGCTTGAGACGCGTTCGAGTCAGGCTGTTGTGTCCACCCGCTCGTCGGTAGTTCCGGAGTGGGGATTTCGGGACTCCGTACGTTCGCTCGGGCGAATGATAGATGATGCAGACGCCTCGAGGGATCCGCGCACTGACCGCCGCTCGAGTCACCACGACCCCGTGGTCGTTGTGCACCTCGACGTAGTCGTTGTCGTCGATGTCGAGCTCGGCCGCGTCCTTGTCGTTGATCCAGAACGGCTCGCAGCCGCGGGACAGCGTGGTCATCCGTTCGTTGTCGCCGTACGTCGAGTGGATGTGCCACTTGCCGTGCGGCGTGAGGTAGTTGAGCGTCTTTGTCGGTCCGCGTTCTTCTGAGAAGCGCAGGTCCGCGTACTCGGTGGGAAGCGGCTTCGGCTTGTAGGTCGGCAGGTGCTCGCCGAACTCCAAGTAGCCCGGGTGATCGAGATAGAGGTGCTGGCGGCCGGTGAGCGTCCTCCAGGGAACCAAAGTCTCCTTGTTGTAGGTGAACGGCGCGTACGCGCGCCCGTTCTCGATCAAGCCCGACCACATAGGGCTGTTGTTGAAGCGGAATGGAGAACCCTGAAGACCGTCGTAATCCACCGATCGGCTGCGCTGCTTCTCGGCGAGGTGCGCGAGCGGCACTCCGACCTTCTTCTCCATGTTCTTGTAAGAGCGGTAGGCGAGCTCACCGTTGGTGACGGTCGCGAGCCTCAGAATCGTGTTGCAGACCTCGACGTCCTTATGAATCGACGGATACTTCTCGCCCGCAATCTCGACGGCGGGATGAATCTGAAACAGCTCTTCGTAGTAGTCCTTACATTCGTAGTGCGTACCGTGCGCTCCGAGACCGTTGTCCCGAATCTGAGGCCCGAGCGAGATGAACCGCTTGTAGAGGTTCACGTAGTCGCGCGTCATGACCTTGATGCCGGGCATCGTCTTCCCGGGAATCGCCTCGATTTCGCCGCTAAACCAGTCCTTGATCTCGGGCTGAGCAATCTCGGCGGGAGTGTCGTGCGCGAGCGGTACGACGACGACATCCTTCACGGGCTCGGGGAAGTGGCGGGGTGCGAGCTCCGAGAACCTCTTGGCGATCGACCGGAAGATGTCCCAATCGCTCTTCGATTCCCAACAAGGCGGCACGGCCTGCGACAGCGGGTGGATGAAGCTGTGCATGTCCGTGGAATTGAGATCCGCCTTCTCGTACCACGTCGCGGCAGGGAGCACGATGTCGGAGTAGAGCGCCGACGTGTCCATGCGGAAGTTTAGGTCGACGACGAGGTCCATCTTTCCCTGCGGGGCGTGCTCGTGCCACGCGACCTCTTTCACCGAGTCCTGCGCGATGTCCTCGGCGACGTCGTTGTGGTGAGTACCCAGGTAGTGCTTGAGGAAATACTCGTGCCCCTTGCTGGACGACATCAGCGCATTGCCGCGCCAGATGTACCAGACGCGCGGCCAGTTCTCCTCGGAGTCGGGATCCTCGATCGAGAACTGGAGCGAGCGATCCTTGAGACGCTCCACCACGCGGGCAGCGATCTCGGCGTCAGTGGTCGCGCCGGACTCGATGGCCTCGCGGGCGACTTCGAGGCTGTTCTCTTTGAACTGCGGATAGAACGGCAGCCAGCCGCTCCGGACGGCCCGCACTTGCACGTCCATCGTGTGGCCGTGGTTGAGGGCCCCCTTCTTGTCTGGGACGGTGTGGTAGTCCGTGAACTCTTTCTCGTATCTCCACTGGTCCGTGTGAACGTAGTGCCAACTCGGCGCGTTCTGCAGTCGCGATGCGGGGTGCCAGTCTTTCCCGAGTGCGATCGCCGCCCAAGGCTCCGCCGGCGCGAGCTTCTCCTGCCCGACGTAGTGCGCTAGTCCACCTCCGTTCACACCCACGCATCCGCAGAAAAGAAGCGCGTGGATTCCCGCTCGGTACATCAGATTGGCGTGGTACCAGTGGTTGATGCCGGCACCGATGATGATCGTGCACTTACCGTTCGTGAACTCAGCGGTCGTGCCCCACTCCCGGGCGAACTGGATCAGATCCTTGCGATCGATTCCGGTGTAACGCTCCGCCCAGGCGGGGGTGTACGGTTTGGTCTCGTCGTCGTAGCTCTCGGGGTAGTCTCCGTCGAGTCCCCGCGGAACGCCGTACTGCGCGAGCAGAAGGTCGTAGACGGTGGCGACGACGACCGTCTTGCCGTCGGCGGTCTCGATGCGCCTCACCGGGACGTGCCGCTCGAGAGTCCGTCCCTCGCCGAAATCATCGAAGCGCACCGAGACGGTGCCCTCGCCGTCGTCGAGGAACGAAAGCTGCGGGTCGATCGCGCTGCCATCGATCTCGTCTTCGAGCTTGAGGTTCCACTTGCCGTGCGCTTCGCCCCAACGAGCGCCGACGCTTCCCTGCGGGACCTTGACGCGACCTTCGGCCTGATCCCACATGAGGAACTTCCACTCGCCATTCTCGAGATCCGCGTACGACTCGAGTCGCCCGGCGCGCAGCAGTTGCCCCGCTTCGTGAACCTTGCCCTCGCCAGACTCTTTCAGCTCGACGAGAAACGGTGAGTCCGTGAAGCGCTTCGCGTAGTCGAGGAAATAGGGGACCTGCTTCTCGCAGTGGAACTCTTTGAGGAGGACGTGGTTCACCGCCATCCACCACGCGCCATCCTGTCCCGCGTTGATCGATACCCAGTTGTCCGCGTACTTGGACACCTGGCTGAAGTCCGGCGAGAAGACCCACATCTTCGTGCCGTTGTGGCGCGCTTCGGCGGCGAAGTGGCAGTCCGGCGTGCGGGTCATGTTGAGGTTGGACCCCATCACGGCCAAGAGCTTCGCGTTGTACCAGTCGGCCGACTCGTTGACGTCCGTCTGCTCGCCCCAGGTCTCCGGCGACGCGTTCGGAAGATCGCAGTACCAATCGTAGAAGGAGAGCGAGATCCCCCCCATGAGCTGCATGAGCCGCGCTCCGGACGCGTAGCTCACCATCGACATCGCGGGAATCGGCGAGAATCCGGCGATGCGATCGGGGCCGTGCTTCTTCGTCGTGTGGAGATTGGCCGCGGCCATGATCTCGAGCACGGTGTCCCAGTCGGTTCTCCTCAGTCCTCCTTTCCCTCGCGCTCGCTGCCAGCGAGCGCGCGTCTCGGGGTTCTCGACCATCGAGGTCCACGCGTCGACCGGGTCATCGTGCTGCGCGCGGGCCGCGCGCCACGCATCGAGAAGCGCTCCGCGGATGTAGGGGTACTTGACGCGTAGAGGGCTGTAGAGGTACCAGGAGTACGAGATGCCTCGCTGGCAACCACGCGGCTCGTACGGAGGCAAGCCGTGCTCGAGCGACGGGTAGTCGAGACCTTGCATCTCCCACGTGACGATGCCGTCCTTGACGTGGATCTGCCAAGTGCAGCTCCCCGTGCAGTTGACGCCGTGAGTCGAGCGCACGACCTTGTCGTACTGCCAGCGGTTGCGATAGAACTCCTCCCATCCTCGACTCTTCGGGCTGACCTCGTCGTGGATCCAGGGGTTCTTCCCGTTCGAGCTCATGACGTTACTTTCACCTTGGAGGTTGGAGCGAGCGTCTGGCGGACCGCGCGCAGTCGTCCGCGCCAGACTTGTCCCATGAGGAACAGTCCGGCGACGGTGCCCGCGAACGCGAGCAAGAGGAAAAGGAGCGTGCCCGACGAGTGTGTCTCCTCTTCGGTGCTCGCCCTCTCCTCGAAGTACGCCACGAGGGCGAGGATCTCCTCGGCCTCGAACGAGTGATCTTTGAACGTGGCCTGCATCATCGGAGTCGCCGGGGCGGACAGCCACGCGACGAGCCCTTTGCGCGCTTGAAGTCGCTCGTAGACCTTCGTCAGATCCGGGGCGAGGCGTCCGCCGCCCAGACCGCCGAGCCCGGAGATCGCGTGACAGGAGATGCACGCCGCGCCACCGTTGGCGAGAGGTGTCTGCCCCGTGAAGATGGTGCGTCCCCGTTCGACGTCCGCGGGCGTGAGGGGACGTTCGCTGACCTGCGTTCCGGCAAACTGGGACTCCTCGAGCTGGGACTCGGCCGCAATTAGATCGAGCAGCAGCTCGGCGCGCTCGGTCGTCATGCCGGGAAGGCCGGGCATCACCACGCCACGGTATTCGTCCTTCATCGCGAGGGCGTAGGCGTCACCGGAGTCGAGCACCGCCGCGGGGTCTTGAATGAAGCGGATGAGCCACGCTCGGTCCTTCCGCTCCTCCACGTTCTTGAGGTCGGGTCCGGTGATCCGTCCTCCGCCGATCGTGTGGCAGCTGGCGCAGTTCTTCTTGAAGTCCTCGATCACCGCGTCCTGCGCGGTGACCGCACCGGTCGCGGCGAAACACGACAGCAGGACGACGACGATCCGGTGTGGCTCGCGATTTCGTCGTGCTGATTCTTCCATCGAACTCTCCTACTCAGGGTTCGACGGGCGCTCATAGAGAATGCCGTGCCACGCGACGAGGGCGCGCGAGGTTGGCCGTAACTGACTTCGGTTTAGGCGTTTGTGGCGGTAGCCATACCGGGGTGCCAGCCCCCTGAGCGCGCCGTGTGTGCGTACCGCGGTTGGCGGCGGAGAGCCGTCGTCGACGCTAAGGAAGCGACGAGAACGGAGTTGCGTCCGCATACGGCAGTACGCAGTTCCCGGCGGAGGTCGCAGCACCGGGATGCGGTCCGGATGGGAGCGCGCTCACATTTAGCGCCTGTCCCCCAGCCCGAGATCTTTGCCTGAGAATTGAGCCCCCGAAGTAGAGGGATTCGCCGGACCTGAGAGGCGGCCGAGCCGCCAGAAAGGACCGGAGATGTCCCAGGCGATTCAGCACGAGGGAGAGTGGGAAGAGAGAACAGGCGAGCGCCGGACGGAACGCGAGGCCGGGGATCCCGCGACGAGGGAGGGTGAGAGCCTCGGAGGAAGCGAGACCCGGGACGCAGAGGAGGCGAGCGGAGTTACGACTCCGCGGGAGGATCTGGGTGGGCCCGAGCTCGACCCAGAGCTCGCCCCGGAGGCGGAGGGATCTGAGAGCACCGAAGCCGCCGAAGGCCCGGAACACCCGGCGCTCCCGTTCCCGCTTCCGCGGCTTGCCGCCCGCCGCCGGGGCGGTCGCCGTCTTGCGAAGCCGAAGGAACGCGTCGTCCTCACGGCCGAGCAGCGTCTCCTGTTGCTCGATACTTGGCGCCGGAGTGGTCTTCCTGCGCGCGACTTTTCTGCGTTCGTCGGCGTCTCTCGCCACACGCTCTACGCGTGGAAGCGTCGGTTCAAGGACCGCGGCCCCGCGGGGCTTGTCGACGAGCCGCGCGGTCGTCCTCGGGGGAGCCGTCTCTCGGAGATTACCAAGCGGACGATCGTGATGCTGAAGGAGGAACATCCAGAGTGGGGCTGCGAGCGGATCAGCGACACGCTCCTTCGCGGTCCCGCGCTCTCGGCCAGTCCGTCGGCGGTCGCTCGTGTTCTTCGCGAAGCGGGCTACGAGCTCGAGGAGTCCCGGAGTCGCGTTCACCGCGATCACCCTCGGCGCTTCGAGCGCGAGCGGGCGAACGAGCTCTGGCAAACGGATCTCTACGTTCGTCCTCAAGCGTCAGAACCGCCGGGTGTACCTCGTCGCCTTCCTCGACGACCACAGCCGCTTCATTGTGGGCTGGGGTCTTCGCAGCTCGCAGTCGACGGATCTCGTCATGGAAACTCTGCGCTCGGCGATCGTGAACTACCGCACGCCGCGGGAGATCCTCACCGACAACGGCAGCCAATACGTCACGTGGCGCGGGAAGAGCCAGTTCGCCCGAGAGCTCGAGCGCCGCGGGGTGAAGCAGATCGTGGCGACGCCGCGGCGACCGCAGACGCTCGGGAAGATCGAGCGGTTTTGGGGAAGTCGTTGGCGCGAGTGTCTCGAAGTCGCGTTGTTCGTCGATCTCGAAGACGCTCGAAGACGTCTCGGGCACTACATCGACCACTACAACTTCCAGCGTCCGCACCAAGGGATCGGTGGACTCGTTCCCTGAAAGGGCGCAGTTTTCGGCAAGGATTAGCTAGGTGGTACAAGTTATCGGCGGCATCTGCGTGGGCCGCAAGATGGGAAAAGAGGCGGTGAGCAAGCAGGATCTCTGCAGCTGCATGGACGGCGATTCCAGTGGTATTATTGAAGGGTTGGACATGGACAGCCGAGCGCATGACTTAATGGAGCCGATGTGGCAGCTTTCGCCCGGCGAAGAAATGTCGTTTTTCTACCAGCATTGCCATGATTGCAACATTAGTTACATGGGGCCAAATAGTAGCCCTAACGCCCCTTCTCAGTTTTCCGCCTTTCCGTTTGCGGAAATGTATGGAGATTTGGGTGTTGACCGGGAAGATGTTGATATTAACTAACGAGGTTTTCTCGTATGAGTCAATTCCACGTCGCCTCCTTCCGCGATCGTTGGTCAGGTCCGTCTTGCCGTGAAATAGATTTTTGGTGTCAGCCGATTGATCGACAGTCGGTCGAGGCTTACAACCGAACGAGGCGCAATGCGCTATTGACGTTTGTAGATGGACCGCGCGGTGTCGTCCTCGATGAATAGATCTCCGGAATCCGAAAACCCGTAAGTACATTCGTAATGTATAAATCTGTCGCCTGTTTCCGGGTACACCTTTAGCCGATTTCCTCTTAAAGAAAACGGAAGTCGCAATGTCTTAGGCCCATCCTCGAACGGCGACTTGATAAGAATATGCCTATCTCTGCTAATGGTTATTTCAGAGCTTAGAGGGGGATGGTAAAAGGAGGTTCTTTTTCTCTCATTGAGAAACTCCAGTTGTCGATTTTCCCAAACACCCACTAATTCCCTCAAGTGATGCCATTCGACAATTGTGTTCCACCGCAGGGCGAGCAAGGCGACGAGGGATATAGTTAGTGATCCGAAAAGCAGGGTGACTATCTTTCCTCTCATGACGAACCTCGCGCGCAGTTTCGAAGCCATACCTCAAATCCAACGAATCTAAACTCGAGTCGAAAGAACCCCACCGAACGAGTGTCCAGGCTCGATCTTCGACCGCAATCGAATAGGTGTGCAATTGTCGCGGCTAACGGGAGTGGCGTCAAAAGCCGGGAAGCCCCCGAACCCAAAGATGTTAACGCCCAGCCGACACAGCCTCGAACCCGGTCACCGTGGGGAGTGGCAAAATAGAAGTAGGCGATAAAGACTGTGGTGGCGCGGGCCCCGAGGGTCGAATGCGACTCCGGCCGTGCCCCAACTCGCCCGAATCAATCGAAGTTGCCGCCCGGCGGCAAGCACTCAGTCGCTAACCGCGAACCTGGGAGCAGCCCTTCCCCACCAGCGCGCCCGTTACTGGCGCGCTCAAAGAAGCCCCCGAATCCGGTCCATCCATAGGAGACTACGTATAAACAACTATATCGTCGCGAATCTCAACTGCCGAGTGGTACTCGAAACGTGCTCGGGCTCTCCCGAATCAACAGCATTCGCCCTCGCGCACCAACTTCTCAATCACAAACCCCAATCCGGAAGCAGCCCCTCCCCGCCAGCGCGCCGGTAATTGGCGCACTCGGATCGCGATCGAACGCGGTCAGAGCCCAGTCAGAGCCGCCCGGGCGCGCGATTCTTCGTCCCGCCTGTGAGCGCTCAAACGCTCAAGTCGCTCGTCCGATCGTCAGGCTGTCAATGCCGGCCGAAAAGCTCGCCTATTCGCCGGGGAACGCGGAGTTTCGGGCGCACGCCGAGCTACCCCGCGACTCCGCTTCGCGATGCATCTCCGTACCCCGACTTCCGGTAAGCAGCGGATGCCTCAGACCGGACACCCCCGACCGGGCTAAACCGATTCGTCGTCGAGGAACGCGGCGCGGTCGACCTTGAGCGCACGCATGATGCGCTGGAGAGCGGCACGAGTGAGACCACAACTCTGTGCGGCCTTGGTGACGTTTCCGTGCGCTCGCCGGAGAGCGTCCTGAACGTACTGGCGCTGGAAACGCTCGACGGCTCGCTTCTTCCCCTCGTCGTAGCTCAGGTCCTCGTCGAGCGGGTTCGGCGATGCGTCCTTCGAGTCGTCGAGACCGAGATTGTGGGCCCGGATCGTATCCCCGTGCGTGAGCACGAGCGCTCTCTGGATCGCGTTCTCGAGCTCACGCACGTTTCCCGGCCAGTCGTAGGCCTCCAGCTCGAGGAGCGCGTCCTCGCCGAGACGCGGTGGAATGCCTCCGTCTCGGCCTCTGAGCTTCGAGCCGTAGAGCCCGAGGAAATGTGCTGCGAGCGGCGCGATGTCGGCGCGTCGCTCTCGGAGCGGAGGGACCCGGAGCGTGACCACCGTGAGGCGGAAATAAAGATCCGCGTGAAACTCGTTCTGAGCGATGAGGTCCTTGAGGTCGCGGTTCGTTGCCGCTACGAGCCGAAAGTCGACGGCGATGGGAGTCGTCGTGCCGAGTGGGGTGACGGTCCTCTCCTGGAGCACGCGCAGGAGCTTCTCCTGAAACGCCCGCGACATCAGCCCGATTTCGTCGAGGAAGACCGTTCCCCCGCGCGCCGACTCGAAGATCCCCTTGCGATCCATGTCGGCTCCCGTGAACGCCCCTTTGCGGTGGCCGAAGAGCTCCGACTCGATGAGCGTATCCGGAAGCGCAGCGGCGTTGACGGCGAGGAACGGACGGTCTCGATTCGGGCTCTCCGCATGAAGCGCTCGAGCGATCTGCTCCTTCCCCGTTCCGCTCTCTCCTTCGATCAGCACGGTCATCGGCGAAGCCGCGACCTCGCGGACGACACCGATCAGCTCGCGCATCTTGGTGTCCTCGGCGATGAGAGATTCGCCGTGATCCGTTCCGGAGCTCGCGGCGTTTCCGTTCGCCTGAACCATCCGCCGAACTCGCTCGTTGACGAGAGCTTCCTGGCCGTAGCGACGCAGCGAGCGGAGGATTTCCTGGTTGTCGAAGGGCTTGGTGATGAAGTGAACCGCGCCCGCTTGGAGTGCGGTGACGGCCATGTTGATCGTGCCGAATCCAGTGATGAGGATCACGACGATCGTATCGTCGAGCCGTTTGATCTCCGCCAAGAGTTCCAGACCGGATCTTCCGGGCATCGTGATGTCGGAAACGACCAGGTGCGGCTTCTCTCGAGCGATCAGTTCGAGCGCCTCCTCGGCTGAAGCGGCAGTGTCGACGTCAGCCTCGAGAGACTTGGCGAGCATCTCCAGACCGAGGAGCACATCCGGCTCGTCGTCGACGATGAGGACACGGAGCTCTCCCTGCTTCCAGAGGGGTTCACGATCACGCTCCGACATCGACTCTCCCCAGCGATGGCGACTTGCTACTGATCTCGCTCGGGCGACCTCGTCCCCCGAGCGTCGACTGTCCGCTGCGAGGAATCTCCAACGAGAAGATGGTCTCGCCCGGATCGGAGACCTTCAGCACGAGCCGCCCGCCGTGGGCCTCGGCGATCCTCTTCGAGGTCGACAAGCCGAGTCCCGTTCCAGTTCCCGGCCGCTTCGTCGAGAAGAACGGATCGAAGACTCTTCCGCGGATACTCTCCGGGACGCCCGGCCCGTCGTCGACGACCTCGATCGTGACTCGCTCCGCGTCCTGGTGTGCGCGGACGACGACGCTGCCCGGCGTATCTCCTGCGGCCTGAACGGCGTTCATCACGAGGTTGACCAGCACCTGCCTGATTTGGAGCTCGTCACCGCGAAGGACGATCGGCTCCTCTGGAGTCTCGATCTCGAACTGCTTCGTCTTGCGTTCGATCAGAGGACGGAGAAACTCAGCCACCTCGAGAAGTAGGTCCGCGACCTCGATCTCGCTGATCTCAGGCGCGGGATATGCGGACATCTCGAGGAGATTCGAGACGGTTCGCCGGCAGGCCTCGGCGTTCCGCAGAATCACATCCGCGTGCTTCTTCAGATCGGCACTCTGACCGCGACCGGAGCCGTTCTCGAGCGCTTCGGAAATCATCTGGCTGAACATGACGATCGCGGCCAGCGGATTGTTCACCTCGTGCGCGACGACGGCGGCGAGCTCGCCGACCACATGGATGCGCTCCTGGTGCGCCTGCCGCTGCGCCGCTTCCACCCGCTCGGTGACATCGCGGCTGACGTAGACTCCTTCGGGCGGATGTCCGACGCGAGTCGGCAGCGGAGTCACGTGGATCTCGTAGACGCGGTCGTTCGACCGAATCATGCACGATCCGGGCAGAGCTTTTTCGCGCGCCAGGCAGGTGAGACAGTTGCTGTTCTCGGCGTCGAGATGCGTACAGAGCAGTCGCTCCCGAGTCGATCCCGACTCGTTGAGTCGATCGACCAGCGTATGGCCGGCAGCGTTTGAGAACGTCACCTCGCCCGCGTTGTTCATGATGAAGAGACCGTCTTGCATCGAGCGGATGAGGACCTCGAGGCGATCGCGTTCGAACCGGACGAGCGACTGCTGGCGTTCGAGCTTCAGCGCGGAGTCTTTTAGTCGTTTGGAGCGCTCGGCGACGGCTTTGGCCATAACATTGAAGGCTCGCGACAAATCTCCGATCTCGTCGTTCGAGCGTGTGTCGGGAACGCGAACCGTCTCGTCCCCGGCCGTCATCTTCTGGGCGGCTTGCCGCAGCTGGAGCAGCGGGCGCAGAAGGAAGCGGGCGGGGAAGAACAGAAAGGCCAAGCTGACCGCCAGGAGAGTTGCGCAGATCGTGAGGAAGCGCCTCGTCAGCGTCGTGATCGGGGCAATCGCGGCGAGCCGATCCATGGTTACGTCGAGCGTCCATCCCGCGAGACCGAGCGGGAGCTCGTGCCGGATGAGAGGACGCTCCGCGCGCTCGGGTGCCGTCGTCTCGGCGGAACCGATGATCGGCACCGTGTGTCCACCCGGATCGTGCAAGAGCAGGGAGCGTTGATCGAGTCCGTCTCGCGGTCCGAGGAGCGGCGTGCTCGCAATTCCCTCCAGCCACCGATCGAGGTCGAGGACGATCTGGAGGTGTCCGATCTCTCCTTGACCGTCGAGCGTCCTGAGCGTCGTCGTGACCGTGCAGGCTCGGAAATCGCGTTCGGGTTCGACCGGCAGCACCGAGCTGACCGTCGTCGTTTTGATGGGCGCGAACGCGACCTCGGGGTAGGAGTCATCGACGCGAACGAGCCATCTACCGTCGAGACCGATCACGGCGGCGTTAGCGAAGGACGGAACCAGGTTCAGCTTGTTCTCGTCGAGGTGGCGACGCAAACGACGCTCGATCTCGCTGCGGGCCGCGTCGTCCTCGGCTGCGGCCAGAGCCTCTGTCTGAACACGGATGAAGCCGTCGGAGGCGAAGTCCTCGATTCGTCGAGCGACGAGATCGAACCCGGCGTCCACGGCTTGTTTCGCCAGAAGAGCTTGCGTCTCGAGCTCGCGGCGTATGCGTTCCTCGAGAGCCTGTCGCGTGTCCGTCGTCACGAGGTAGCCGCCGATGCCAAACGCAGTCACGTACAGGACCGAGAAAGCCAGCGGCAGCTTGTACTTGATCGGTACCCAGTGAAGGGGATCACGCATGTTCGAGACTCAGATCTCGGCCGGCGCAACGCGCGGATTCACACGAAGGAAGAAGACCGTTCGACGCGTGGTCAAGACCCTCGTTCGTACGCGGCGCGAGCTCGCGGGTGCAGGATGTTGTTCTCGAGGTGGATGTGTAATTGAAGATCGCGGCCCAGCTCGGCGAGTCCGGCGTAGAGAGAGCGGTACGCATCGGATGCCTCTTCCGGGGCGCGGAAGTCGTTGGTGAGCTGACGCAGCTTCCGAAACGAATCACGTGCCTGATCGTGCTCCTCCTCCATCACCCGCATCGGCGACTCGGGAATCTCGTGACCTTTCTCGGGCTCGGCTTCTATCTGGCGGAGGCGTGGAAACAGAATCTGCTCCTCCTTCTGCAGGTGCTCTCCCAGTTCCGTGAAGAGAGGCGCGACGATCTTCGCGACCTCGTGGAGCTCCGGTCGCCGGTCGCCGAACTTTTGGATGACCTCTCTCAAGAGATTCCACAGTGCCGGGAGTGCGTTCTTCGTGAACGCGTGATGCGTCGCGACGATGTGATCCAGCAGAGCCCCGATGGGTTCCGTGGTCCAGTTCGGCTCGACCGGGCCGGTCGGCAGGGCGAGCAACTCTCCCAAGACTTCGTCCAGGTGAACCCCGGCGCGGTCGACAGCTGCCGCGAGCGGTGTCGGCTCGGAGCCGCAAAAATCGATCCACAGGCGCTGGAAGACGGGAATGGCGGCGGGCTGTCGGAGGGCGATCGTGGCGGTGGGTGTATCGGGATGGATCGCGCCGTCGCCGGTCGGTAGGGACATGGATGGTTCCTCTAAGGCCGCTGAATCGAATCGTGGACGAGCACCGTGGCGACGAAACGTCACCGTGCGCGGACGGGTCGAGAGTGATTTGCCAGCTCGTCGACGGTCTGGGAGCCGGCGCAGGAATCGAATTCGGCCGGAATACGGTCCGCTCGGGCAGCCTCCGGAATCGCCTGGCGAGGATTTAGGCCGGTCGAAGCCGTGTTGGCTGGCGCATTCGCCGCGAGAACATCGGTGGCGCCGATCATGTTACGTGCGGCCGGAGTAAGACGGATGAGCATTTCGGTCCGACTCTCGAACTCTCACCCGGATTCGTCTACCGCGATCTCGACAGCGGATGAATTGGGGAATTGCTCATCCTTTCGCGAGTTTTTTCGCACCGGCCCCTCCAGCCCGCATGCGCGCGGAAGGCCCGCTTCGGACGCTTGGCGGCTCCCAACTCTCTCAACCAGCGCTGCGCCGTGAGGGGACGACCGGGCCTCGCGACGCTCGGAAGGATTCAGGTCGAGCTCGTCGACGAGCACGTCTGCGGCGTCTGAACGTCCTCGCGTGATGTCGCGATTCTACCGCGATTCGAAACCGCGCCTCGGGGCCGAGCATCCGCTTCTCGCCGCGATCATCGTCTTCGGTGTGTAGGGCGTCCGGCGGCTCAAACAACCGATGGAGATGCGCAGGTCGGCGATGTAAGGTCGCTCCGATGTCTCCCGGTCCATTTCATCAACGCCTGCGAGAATCGAACCCCGATGTCGAATCCTCCGAAATTCTACGAGCAGATGAAGGCCCAGCATCCCGAGGTGTTCACCGCGTACGAGGCGCTCGCTGACGTCGCGCGGAGCGCCGGGCCGCTCGATCCGAAGACAGCGGCGATGGTAAAGCTCGCGATCAGTCTCGGCGCCGGTCTCGAAGGCGCCGTGCATTCGAGCGTCCGCAAAGCGCTCGCGGCCGGCTGCACTGCGGACGAGCTGCGTCATGTCGTGATGTTAGGCGTGACCACGATCGGCTTCCCTTCGACCATGCGCGCACGCGCATGGACGGAAGACGTGCTGGGCGCCGGGAGCTGATCGGCAGGCTCCAGGTGTGTGGAGGCGCTTCGAGTGCGCCCCTTCGCCGAAGGCTCGAGTGCACTCGGAAAACTCGTTTGACTCTCCCCTTACTGGAGACCCTAGGGTCCCCCACCTGTCCTGGTTTTCAGGTTGTCAAGGGATCCCAGAGTCGATGAAGTACTCGATCGGCGAGTTCTCCCGCATCAGCCGCCTGACCGTCAAGACGCTCCGCTTCTATCACGAGAAGGGGCTGCTGGTCCCAGCGACGGTCGATCGTGAATCCGGCTATCGTTACTACGACGACGAGAACTTACGAACGGCGCGTACGATCGTCACCCTCCGGGACCTCGAGTTCTCCCTCGCGGACATCACGGAGATCCTCTCTTCCACTGATCGCGACGTCGATATCGTTCGCCATCTCGAGCGACGAAGAGAATCCGTGCGGGAGAGCGTCACCCACTACCGCGACTTGGCGAAACGCATCGAGCAGGTGATCGCCATGGAACGCGAAGCACGGGAGGTCGAAGACATGCGCCCAAGTTTGATGACGATCGACGATCGCACGATCGAGCCGATTCTCGTCGCCGGATTGCGAATGAAGGGGAGATACCGAGACTGCGGCGAAGGGTTTTCGCGGCTCGCGAAACTCGTCGGTCGCTACATCTCCGGCAAGCCGATGCTACTCTGCTACGATGACGAGTACCGAGAAGATGACGCGGACTTCGAGCCGTGCTTCCCAATCCGTCGGAAGATCACCGCCGAGGGAGTCGACGTTCGCCAGCTTCCCGGTCGGCGCTGCATGACGCTCCATCACCGCGGGCCGTACGATTCGATCGGGGAAGCCTACGCACGGGCACATGCGCACGCGAAAGCTCGCGGCTACGCGTTCAGCCTCCCGTCGCGCGAAGTGTACCTGAAGGGCCCGGGACTCCTCTGGAAGGGAAATCCAAAGCGGTACCTCACCGAGATTCAGCTGCCCATCGAGGAGTGACCCATGGCCGTCAAAAAGAAAACCTGGCGTGAGAAGCTCGAGGACGACAAAGATCTGCCGAAGGTCGAAAAGATCACGGGCAAGATGACGAAACGATGGGGCCGCGGTACGGTCGTGATCCCGGCCCCGCGCGAAGTCGACGCCGCAATGCGCAAAGTGCGCCGAGGGAAGCTCGTCACCGTCGATCTCCTTCGCGAGGCGCTTGCGACGAAGCACGGCGCGACGATCGCCTGTCCGCTCACGACCGGAATCTTCGCTTGGATTTCCGCCAACGCCGCCGACGAAGCCGAAAGCGCAGGGAAGAAGCGCATCACACCCTATTGGCGAACGCTCAAGACGGGCGGGCAGCTCAATCCCAAATACCCCGGTGGCGAAAAGAACGTCGCCGCGCGCCTCCGAGAAGAGGGGCACACCGTCGTCAAAAAGGGGAAACGCTACGTCGTCAAAGACTTCGAGTGCTCGCTCGCGCGAGTGCGACTCGATTGAAACGCGGCCGTCTCGGAGCGCGGATTTCACACGAAGAGCGCGAAGGACCGCGAAGACGGACGAAGGAAGAGGGAGAGGGAGGGATGTGAATCAAAACCCGTGGTGAGAGGACGGTTCTCGCGAGCGGGAGCGGAATGGACGAACGCCGAGCGTTGGAACACTCCAGCACATTCTCCAAGTTGTTTCTCTTCGTCTGTCTTCGCGGTCCTTCGCGCTCTTCGTGTGAAATCTCTCTTCAAGAATCATCAAGCAAAACGCCCCCGCCGCCGAGCCAAACGGACTCGGAGGCGGGGGCGATTCGCGATGAAGAGCGAACGCTCGACCTAGCCGATCACTCGCAGGTCGCGCGACAACCGTCGCCTGGAAGTGGAACGCACTCCGCGATCGGACCGGGCCCGTCGCCGAAGAGGTGCGTCGCAAGACCCACCACGTCGACGATGTTGAATCCCCCGTCGCGGTTCACGTCGAGTACCTGCGTCGTTCCGTCGGTCGACTCGCACGGAGCCAAGGCGTCCGAAAGCAACAGGAATCCCGGGAACAAGTTCGCCACCATGCACGTCACGTCGGCGATGGTGTTGCGACCGTTTCCGTCGCAGTCTCCCGAGCTGATCGGAGTCAGCGACGACGCATCCGCGCCGAAGCGAACGCGGATATTGTCGAAATCGTAGTTGTCCGCAGCGCCTCCCGTCCGGGCGGCGACTCCCACCCGAACTGGATTCATGATCTGAAGGTCCGGCACGAGGCCCGAGAGGCCGTGCACGCTTCCGTCCGTTCCGTCCACGATCCGGAACGCGACTTCCGTGCCGCCATCGGTCTGAACGAATCGCACGAAGCACTCGTTGAACACCCCGTTCACGAGATCGATCTCCGTTTCGCGGTCGAATCGCTGGGCGACGATGACGCTCCCGTTCCAGTTGAGCGAGACGTGGTTCCCCACGTTCGGCTCCGGGTTCGCGACCCCTTCCGTGTCGCCCGTCGTGTCGTTGCTGAACGTGTCGAAGCCGACACCGATCGTCCCCGCGAGGTTCGGCTCTTCCCAAGGAACGAAATCCATGAACTGGTCGCCGCCCGTATCGCCCCACATCGTCGTATCGAAGAGAAGAAACGACCCGCCGTCGGCGCGGCCCGCCGCACCTCCGTCGAGACCGCGGTACTGAAACCGCGCTTCGATGATCGCCGTGTCGTCCGACGTCTTGTCGAACACGCACAGGTTGCTCTGGCTGCCTACTTCCGGAGCCGCTCTCAGGAAAGCGTCCGCCTCGGTCGGCTCGGTCGGAACAAACGGGGTGTTCGGCTGGATCGACGGACCGGGACCGCTCGAAAGCTGGACGAGCGAGAACGGAGTTCCGCCTACCAATGTCGGCGGCGTCGCCGGCGTTATGTCGACCGGATCTTCGAACGTCTCGACAAGGGTCGCCGCTATGGGCAGCTCGTTTCCTACCCCTGCGAGTATGTTGTCGAGATCCTGGTTCGCATTCGCGCCGCCGGTTCGGCCGTGGAAGGCGAGCCGAAATTCGTACGGGGTGAGGCCGGGGACGGGTACGTCGAGGATCGGTGCGATCGCACTTCCGCCGCCCACGATATTGACCGTCACCAACGGATCTCCATCGCCGAACTGAACAAAAATATTGGCGACAAAAACCGTGGCGGGATCTGCCGTTTCAAAGAGTGGAATATCAGTGTCGGCGATCGAGACGTGCTCGAGAAGTTGACCGTCGTAGTGGAGCGACACCGAGTTGGGCTCACTCGCATTCAGGTCCGGCTCGTCCGTACCCGCGTTGTTGAACGTGTCGAAGCCCACTCCGAGGGAGCCGGCGAGGTTCGGTTCCTCGGAGAACCCTGGCGCCGGATTCGTCGCATCCGCACCGTGAATCGCCGTATCGAGAAGCGCGACGCCGAATCCGTCCGCACCGCCGGGACCGTTGTCGATGCGGAATTCGAACGCCGCGGCGGCGTACGTATTCCCCGTCATGTCGATCGCCTGGTTGAACGACAGGCTGTTGCTCTGGCTGTTCACCGCCTCGGTGAGGCGACAAAAGTTGCCGTCCCAGCCGCCCGGATCGATCGACGGACCGGGATCCGACCCGAACTGATCGAGA
This sequence comes from Planctomycetota bacterium, assembly GCA_965223845.1. Classification (GTDB taxonomy): domain Bacteria; phylum Planctomycetota; class UBA8108; order UBA8108; family SXIK01; genus CBDCXR01. Next base: position 5,224,808 of record CBDCXR010000004.1, read on the forward strand.
CGCAGTCGAGGCGGGTCGGCTGGGGGATGGAACACCGACGTGAAATTCTGCTCGGTATCGGCAGCAGAGACGGGTGCTGCGGTCGCCGACAGAAGCGCGAGACTTCCGAGCGTAGCAGCGACGAGGAAACGCGAACGCATGAGACCCTCCTTCTCCCTCGAGGGATGCGGCCACACGGCGGTTCCGGATTCCTCGAGCTAGATCAACAGCGCCTCCGACTCGTCGAAACGAGCGGAGCGGACACACCCCGGCACATCAGCCCAACCCTACACGGAATTCAGTATAGAGATTTTGACCGCCGCCAGATACGGCGTTGTCGGAATCGGGGGGTAGTCCGGCGAGGGCTCCCGAACAAGAGGCGAATGCGACATCGGGGGTGATCGCCCCCCAACAAGCGTGAACTCGAATGTTCACGCGCTTCCCGAGTCCGTCGTTTCGGCTCCTTCGGGAACGGGAACGTGTACGGGGAAGAAAGCCAAGACGCCTACTTGTTCGCGCACTCCCGCGACACGAGCCGGAAACCGAACGTCGAGCTGCGTGCCGTCGGCACGTACCCGAATCGCGTAGCGGCACGAAAGTGACGCGCGGCAACGAGGTTCCACGATCCGCCGCGAAGGGCGCGGGTTCCGCTCTTCTCGTCGAACCAGCTCTGCGTCCATTCGCGGATCGTGCCCGCGAGATCCCGGACCCCGTAGGGCGACACGTCCTCCGCGAACGCGCCGACCGGCTCAGGTTGCGCGAGCTCGGGGCGCGAGAGACCGCCCTTCGCAAACGTCCACTCGAAGCGATCGCCCCAGGGGTGAAAGCGCCCGTCGGCGCCGCGGGCGGCCTTCTCCCAAGCGTCCTCGGTGGGGAGCTCGTACCTTCGATCGTCGCGCTTCGAGCGCCACTCGGCGTACGCGACCGCCGAGTGCCAGCTGACGCCGAAGACGGGACAGCTCAGCTCGAATCCGGCCGCGTACCGCGTTCGCACATCACCTTCGACGAGCCCTTCGACGGGGCGGTGCTTCCCGCCCGCGTCGCGTTCGACGAACACCTCGTTCGCCTGTCGTGGGACGTGCTCTTCCGCGTCGTCGCCGAGCGCGTCGAGAAACTCGCAATATTCGCCGAGTGTCACGGGAAAACGCGCTACGTAGACATCGTCCACGTAGACCGAAGTCGAAGCCGCGCCGCCGTAACTCTCCGGATCGCCGCCACACGTCACCTCACCGGCGGGAATGTAGAGGAATCCCTCGCCGATCTCGCGCTCCGTTCGCAGCGTCACCGAAATCGATTTCGACTCGGAGCGCCCGATCACGACCGGAACCGACGTATCGCGGAAGCCGTCCTTTCGGATCGTGACGAGATAGGATCCCATCGGAAGCGAGAGCTCCGCGACCGGAGTTTCGCCGAGACTGCGCACTTCGATCGGCGTGAGGACGCGCCCCTTCTCCTCGTAGCGATGAAGCACCGCCGTTCCGCCCGGAGGATCCGTCTCGACCGCGAGCGAGCCGTCTCCCTTCAGCTTCTCGGCGTACCGCCCGTCGTCGTGCGCCTCGACGAGATCGCGGTACACCGCGGCGTCGCGTGCTCGCCGTTCTTCTTCCGCACGTACGAACCACTGCCAATACAGATCCGCGAGGGCCCCCCGCGCTTCCTCGCAGTCGGGATCGGTCTGAAGCGCCGCGTTGAGCGATGCGACGGCGCGCGACGACAGCCGCGTCCCGTCCATCTCCAGCTTTTGAATCGCGTCCTCGATGCGCCAGAGGAGTTTTTTCTTTTCGACGTCGTCGTGGGCGGCGATCACCGCGCTCGTCGATTCTGCTTGCTCGCGAAGACGCGCGCGCTTCTCTTCGAGAGTGTCGTACTCGCGGAGCAGTGTCCGGCTCTCGCTGACGAGCTCTAGAGCCTCGTTCCGCCTCCGCTCGCGATCTCGCGTACCTTCGATGTAGCTCTGAAGGTCGCTCTGAAACTCACGCGCGTCGGCGTGTCGCTCACTTCGATCGGCCGAGAGCGCCTTCATGCAGATCGCTTCGAGGACCGGAGGGATGCGCGCCCCGGGCGCGACGTCACTCGGCGCAGCGACCTCGCCTCGACGCGCGAGATCGAGAATCTCCATCACGTTCCGGCCGACGAACGGCGGGCGAAAACAGAGGCATTCGTAGAGAACACCGCCGAGACCGAAGACGTCGGCGCGGCTGTCGAGCGAGTCGATCTCGCCGCGCGCCGCCTCGGGCGAGATGTAGGACGGAGTTCCCTGGACTGCGCCGGCGAGCGTCGATATCCCGCTCTCCGTCCGCGCGGTGAGCACGGGGTCCTCGCCGCTGAGATCGGGATCGCTCGGCGCGTCGATGACTTTCGCGAGCCCCCAGTCCATGACGAGGACCTCTCCGTAGTCCCCCACCATGATGTTCTCCGGCTTGAGATCGCGATGGAGCACGCCGCGCACATTCGCGTAGTGAACTCCCATCGCCGCCTGCTGGAGCGTTTGCGCGATGCGGATCGGCGTAAACTCCCGGCGGACGTCCGGGCGACCGAGAGCGAGATCGCGCGCGATCTCGCGGAGAGTTCGCCCCTTCACGAGCTTCATCGTGAAGAAGACACGCCCGTCGGCTTGGACGCCCATCTCGTGAACGGGCGGAATGTTCGGGTGCTCGAGCTGCCCGCAGACCTGCGCCTCCTCGACAAAGCGGCTCAGCTTGTCGACGTTCTGCCCGATGTCCTCGCGGACGACCTTCATCGCGACCCAGCGGCGAAGGTCGTTGTCGTAAGCCTTGAGCACGGAACCCATTCCGCCGCGACCGATCTCGCTCGCCACCTCGTACTTGTCTTCGGGAGGCGATGATCCGACGACAGGGGGCGCGTCCGCACTGCCGTCCGGGCGGAGCGGCGGCGCGTCGGAGGCGTCGCCGAGGACGTCCTGAAGAAGATGGAGGATGCTCTGCGTTCCGACGACGTGTTCCGTCACCGTCCGCTTGAGCGGTTTTCCCTCGGGGCTCTTCGCCATCGCGCGACTCGACTACCGGATCCCGGGACCGAGTCGCACGGCGCGACGCGGATCCGTGGGTTCATAGTAGTCGGCGCGTCGTGGGTCTGGAAAGAGGTCGTGGTGAACTCCTCTTCAAGGACGAGAACACGCGCCGGCAGTACCAACGGCTCAAGTCAAGAGCTCCCGCAGCCTCCGCGCCGCGCGCATCTCACGCATGCGAACCGCCTCCGCGGAGATGCCGAGCTCGCGGCCGATCTCCGGCGAATTCTTGCCGGCGATACGAAGCTCGAGCACTCGTCGCTGGTCGTCCGGAAGCTGCGCGAGCGCGTCCTTCAGCTTCGCGCGAAGCTCGGACTTGACGAGCGCGGCGAGCGGATCGCGCGCTCCCGTCTCTCCGCCCTCGTCGGGAACGACATCGTCCGCCGCGTCGAAACCGATCTGCGGACGCTTTCGGCGCACCGCACGGCCGATCTTTCGCCGGAGGATGGTGCGCATCCAGCGGAAAAACTCGCCCTCCGATTCCCCGCGAAACTGTGACGCGTCGAGCCACCCGCTTCGAAGGGCGCTCTGCATGAGGTCGAGACTGTCGACGATGTCGCGCGCCCGATCGGACTGCGGGAGGAGCTTCCGCGCGATCGCGTGGAGCTGTCGCCCTTCCTGTTCGCGGCTCGCGAGCCGTTCGAAGATCGCGTTCCACGCCTCGCGGTCTCCGGCTCGCGCGCCGGTGAGGAGAAGTCGAAATTCGTTGTCATCGTTCGGAGCCATCCCCTCGAAAGTAGTCCGGACGGACAGCGGAATCGACTGGAAACTCGTCGGGGTCACGCGGAGGCCCGCGGGCCCTTCGACGCCCACGATCGTGCGCTCCGCGTCCGTCCCGTCGCGACCACACGGGCCGTCGCAGCGATTTCTCGAATTGCGCTCGCAGCCACCGCCAAACTCGGTCGACGATCTGTCTCATCGGTGCCCCCTCTCGTTCGGGCTCGCTTGCGGTTCGAGCCCGGACGCGGCGAGACGCCGAATGATCCCAGGCTCTCTACGGTATCTGTGCCAGTCGGGGGGAGTGGCGTAACGCCGGGATCAGAATTTTCTTCCTTCTCGCCCGTTTCAGGCCCGACGAGAGGAGGCGCGGCACTCGTCGCGATTGGGTATAACGAGAGCTCCCTTCCGTGAAGGACCCCGAATGCCCTCGTGCTCGGCGCGGGAAGACTCCCGATCGAGCTCGACTCGCGAGGAGAAACACCGAGAACAGCATGAAGCGAACCAGATTCATCGGAGTGTCTCTCCGCGCACTCCTTTTCGTGGCGATCGCCTCAGCGTGCGCCGCTGCCCCCGCCCAATCGATCCGCATCGATCCGTCGAGAACGCACTGGATCTGGCTCACCGAGCCCGCAGACGGAGACACGGCGTACTTTCGCCGCCGATTCGAGCTCCGGAGCGTTCGTTCGGCTCATGTCACGATCACGTGCGACAACGTCTACGAGCTGTTCGTGAATGGCGCCTACGTCGGCGCCGATCGCGAATGGACGGAAGCGGAGACGTACGACATTTCGAAACACTTGAGGAGCGGGATGAACGTCGTCGCGGTACGCGGCACGAACGAAGGCGGCCCCGCCGCTCTCTCCGCTCAGATCAGCGTGGAGACCGATAGCGGCGAGACCGTCGTCATCGGAACCGACCGATCCTGGCGAGCACGTCAATCCCTCGTCCCGCGATGGACGGAGGCCGGAACCGATGCCGGCGACTGGCCTCCCGCCCGCGACCTCGGTGCGTTCGGCAGCACGCCGCCGTGGGGAAGCACCGTTCGCGTCGCGCAAACGCTGACTGCGCTCAGCGAATCCAGCGAGCGGCCAGAGCGCTCGGGAGAGCTCGTCGTCCTCCTCGGGAATACCGCGATCGAGCGCGAAGGTCGCTACGGCTACCTCGAGACGGCGCTCACGATTCTCGCGCCGGGGGAACCGCTCCTCTTTCGCAATCTCGGCTGGAGCGGGGACACGGTCTTCGGTCACGCGCGCTCGTACTTCGGCCCCCCCGCCGAAGGCTTCGAGCGACTCCGGCGCCACCTCCGGCGCTTGCGGCCCGATCGAGTCCTCGTCGCCTACGGTGCGGTGGCTGCGTTCGAGGGTGAGCGCGGACTCGAAAAATTCACGCAAGGCTACCGGGTGCTCCTCGACAGCATCGCCGAAACCGGCGCGAAGGCGACACTCGTCACTCCGCTCCCGCACGAGAATCTCGGGATCCCACTCCCGAGCCCGCGCGCATACAACGAGAAGCTTGCGCTCTACGTCCGGCGCGTTCGCTCGATCGGAGCGGAGCGAGGCCTCGACGTCGTCGATCTCCACGGCCCCGTTCGCGACCATTTTCGATCGTCTCCGCAGTGGCGACTCACCGACAACAATGTCCACCTCACCGCCTTCGGTTACTGGTGGCTCGCGCCGGTCCTCGCGCGCGTGCTCGGAAGCGCGGATCCCACCTGGCGCGTGAGTGTCGCCCGCGAGAGCGTTTCCCCAGAGACGATCGGAACCAAGCTCACGAATCTTCGCCGGAGCGCCGAAGCCGTTTCGTTTTCCCTCCTCGACGATCGACTCCCGCTGCCGCCCCCGCCCGCGTCGAGCCCCGGGAGCGCGACGGCGCTCGCTCCAACGCGGCTCCTCGTCGTCGAAGGGCTCCGACCGGGAATCTACGAGCTTCGCATCGACGGTGTTCCCGTTGCTCGGCATCGCGCGGCCGTCTGGGGAGACGGTGTCCGCGTGGCGCGCGGTCCGGAGTTCGACCAAGCTGACGCCCTGCGGCGGCTCGTCCTCACGAAGAACGAGCTCTACTTTCATCGGTGGCGACCGCAAAACGAAACCTATCTCTTCGGCTTTCGTAAGCACGAGCAGGGCGAGCACGCGGTTGAAATCCCGATGTTCGACCCGCTCGTCGACGCAAAGGAAGTCGAGATCGCCGCGCTCAGAAAACCGCGGTCGCACGACTACACGCTCGCGCGCGTAGGAGAGGAGGCGAACCGATGAAATCCTCCGTCACCGCCTCCATTCTTCCGACTCGCGCACTCGCGCTCGTTCTTTCGCTCGCGCCGCTTGCCGCGCTCGACGCTCAGCGCGGCCTCAAAAACATTCCCGATCCGAATCCCGAGCTCGAGCGCCGATCGTTCGAGGTCGCCGAGGGGTTCGACGTGAATCTCTTCGCGTCCGAGCCGATGGTCCGGAATCCGATCCACATGAACTGGGACTCGGAGGGACGCCTCTGGGTCGCGACGAGCCCGATCTACCCGCACATCGAGCCGGGCGCTGAGGCGAACGATCAGATCGTCGTCCTCGAGGACGTCGACGGAGACGGCGTCGCCGACCGACACACGGTGTTCGCCGACGACCTCCTCATCCCGACGGCGGTCGTGCCGGGAGACGGCGGCGCATACGTGGCAAACTCGACCGAGCTCCTCCACATGGTCGACACCGACGGCGACGGACGCGCCGATCGCACGCGCGTCGTTCTCAGTGGATTCGGAACCGAGGACACGCACCACATCCTCCACACGATCCTCTTCGGTCCCGACGGGCGCCTCTACTTCAACCAGTCGATCTACATCCACTCCCACGTGGAGACTCCGCACGGGGTTCGGCGTCTCGGCGGTGGCGGCGCGTGGCGATTCCGGCCGGAAACGATGGCGCTCGACGTGTTCATCCGCGGCTTCGTCAACTCCTGGGGTCACCGCTTCGACCGCTGGGGCCAGTCGTTCTTCACCGATGGGGCCTACGGTGAAGGCATCAACTACGCGTTTCCCGGCGCGGTCTTCGTGACCGCTGTGGGCGCGAAGCGCATCCTTCGCGGCCTCAACCCCGGCCAGCCGAAAGAGTGCGGACTCGAAGTCCTGAGTGGGAGACATCTCCCTGAGGACTGGTCCGGCTCTCTCGTCACGAACGACTTTCGCGCGAACCGCGTCGTGCGGTTCGCTCTCACCGAAGATGGGAGCGGGTTCGCATCGCGCCAAGTCGAAGACCTCGTCCGGACGAAGCATGTCGCGTTTCGGCCGATCGACGTCAAGATGGGACCCGACGGCGCGATCTACGTCGCCGACTGGTACAACCCGATCATCCAGCACGGAGAGGTGAGTTTTCGCGACGATCGTCGCGACCACGTTCACGGGCGCATCTGGCGGTTCACGAAGAAGGGCCGACCGCTCGCGCCTCGTCCGCACATCGTGGGCGCCGAAATCGCTCACCTTCTCGAGCTGCTCAAAGCGCCCGAAGATTGGACGCGACTCCACGCAAAGCTCGAATTGAAGGGCCGCGGCGCCGACGCGGTGACTCCCGCACTCGGTGAGTGGGTCGAAACGCTAGCGAGGAGCGATCCCGCGTTCGAGCACCACCGACTCGAGGCCCTCTGGACGTTTCAAGCCCTCGACTCGGTACACGACCCTCTGCTTCGCGCCGTGCTGGCGTCGCGCGATCACCGCGCGCGCGCGGCGGCGGTCCGTGTGCTCGCGGAGTGGCAGCCGCGGTTTCCCGACGCGCACGAGCTCCTGATGAGCGCCGTTCTCGACGGACATCCCCGCGTTCGCCTAGAGGCCGTGAACGCACTCCGCGCGAACGGATCGGCACGCGCGGCTGAGATCGCGATGCGCGCCCTCGACCAGCCGGTCGACGAGTTTCTCGACTTTGCGCTCTGGCTCACGGCGCGCGATCTTCAACCCGTGTGGCTCCCCGCGTTCGAGCGCGGGGAGATCACCTTCGGCGGGAATCTCGATCACGTCGCATTCGCTCTTCGGTCGACGGGCAACTCGGCTGTACTCCGGCCTCTCATCGCCATGCTGCGCGGGGGGAAGATCACCGCGGATAAGCGAGACGATGTGCTCGCCTTCGTCGCCGATGTCGGCGGAGCGGAGGAGCTGCAACTCGCGTTCGACTTCGCGCGGGACACTCGTGTGGGATCCGCCCTCGAACGAGCGCGCCTCCTCGATCGTCTTGTCGCGGCAAGCGAGCGACGGGGAGTCGTCGCAAGTGGCGCCGGCCCCGGCGTTCTCGAGCTGCTGAGATCGGACGACGCCCGACTCGCGCGCGCGGGAACTCGCGCGGCCGCCGCGTGGAAGATCGCCGATGCCGTCCCGCACCTCGTCGCGCTCGCGCGCGGACCGTCGAGCGTTCGCGCCGACGCGATCGACGCGCTCGGGTCGTTCGAAGACACCGGCGCGCGCGACGCTCTGCGCGCGTTCAGCACGTCCGCGGACAGCTTCTCGCTCCGATCGCGCGCGGCCGCCGCGCTCGCGCGGGTCGACCGATCCGCCGGCATCGCGCACGCGGTTCAGCTCCTTGGGTCTGCGTCCGCCGAAGAGGATCCGGCGCTGCTTCTGAACGCGATTCTTCGCCTCAAGGACGGTGCGGAGCAGCTCGCAGCGGCGATCGCCGGGACACGGATCGATCCCGCCGTCGCGCAAGCTGCGATCAACGCGGCCGAATCCACCGGACGAGAACTCGGCGAGCTCGTCAGCGCGCTCCGGGCGTCCGCCGGACTGACTCCGGTCGCGTCGCTCGGCGCGGAGAAGCTCGAACGACTCGCGACCGAGATCCTCACGAAGGGAAATCCGGCGCGCGGAGAATCGATCTACCGTCGGACTTCGCTCGCGTGCACGACCTGTCACGCGATCGCGGGCGCGGGCGGCAAAGTCGGCCCGGACCTCATCAGTATCGGTGCGAGCGCACCGGTCGACTACCTCATCGACTCGCTCCTCGAGCCCAACAAGAAGATCAAGGAGGGATACCACCTCGTCGAGATCGTGACGAAAGACTTCGAGATCTACTCCGGAACGCTCGTCGGAAAGGACAAGGACCGCATCGTTCTCCGCGAGGCGTCGGGGGACGAAGTCGAACTCGCGACGGCCAACGTCGAAGAGGAGAACGTCGTCAATCGCTCGATGATGCCGGCGGGGCTGGTCGCGAACCTCTCGCGTGCCGAGCTCGTCGACCTCGTCCGTTTCCTCGCGGCACTCGGAAAAGACGTGACCGTCTCGAACGAACCGCTCGTCCGTCGGTGGCGCTCGCTCGCCGCCGCCTCGGCGAACGCGCCCCCGGCGGCGATCGTCGACGCGGGGAGCGCCGTCGAATGGAAGCCGGTCTACAGCCGAGTCGATGGATCGCTGCCTCTCAGTGAACTCGAGGCTGCGAGCGACGGACGCCGATGGGTGTTCTTCGAAGTCGAGGTGACAACGCCGGGAAGAATCCGTTTCGAGATCGAAGGGTTGTCGCCGGACCGACGCGCGAGCACGGAACTGTGGTTCGGCGGCTCCCGGGTCGCGGGCGACTCTCGACATATCGTGAATGCTCCGAGCGGGGTCCACCGCGTGACGCTCGCGATCGACGCGCGCTCGGGCGGGGAAGGGGTGACTGTTGCGCTGGTCGGTGTTCCCGGCTCGGCGGCGAACGCCCGGGTCCTGGGGGGGAACTAGAAGCTCGAGGCCCGCTCGAACACTGAAGGGAGATTTCACACGAAGTGACGCGAAGGACCGCGAAGTAAGACGAAGGAGGAGAGATGCGGTTTGTTCGATGGAGAACTGAAGTCTTCCGTTCGCGACTGAAACGATCGCTGTCCATATACTTCTAGATTCTCTTTTCCTTCCTTCGTCTTACTTCGCGGTCCTTCGCGCTCTTCGTGTGAATCCTGTCTTACGATGACCAAGCGCAAGACGATCAAGAAACGCGAGCTCGCCGGACTCGGAGTCCCGCCCGGCGACCCGATGCGCATCGCCGGTGAGTCGGTGCAGCAGGCCCTCGCCGCCGGTCGGACGCGCGACGAGATCCGCGCGGCCGTTCGCGACGTCGTCGGTGCGCCCGAGGAGTTTTTAGACGAGCCTCACTTCGCATCGCTCGCCCGAGCTCTCGGTCGGGTGGCCGAGTCACAAAGGCACTTTCGTCCGCGCTCCTCCCCCGCGCCGTACGCGCGCTGGGGTGACGAGATCGACGACGCGTCCGTCGAGCAGATGGAGAGCGCCTGCGCGCTTCCCGTTTCGGTGCGCGGCGCCCTCATGCCCGACGCTCACGTCGGCTACGGCCTTCCGATCGGCGGAGTCCTTGCGACGCACAACTCCGTCATTCCTTACGCCGTCGGTGTCGATATCGCGTGCCGCATGAAGATGACCGTTCTCGATCTTCCCGAGACCGCCCTTCGCGGGGAGACCGACCGGCTGAAGAATGCACTCCAGCGCGAAACGTCGTTCGGGATCGGAGCGAAGTTCAAGAATCGCCGTCAGCACGACGTGCTCGATGAAGATTGGTCCGTGACGAAGATCACGCAGGATCACCGCGACAAGGCGTGGTCGCAGCTCGGTACGAGCGGCAGCGGGAATCACTTCGTCGAGTTCGGGGAGCTCGTCGTTGCGGATGCTCGCGTCGGGATCGAGCCGGGAAGGTACGTCGCGCTCCTCAGTCACAGCGGCAGCCGCGGAACGGGCGCGGCGGTGGCAAGCCATTACAGTCGAGTCGCGATGGATCAGCACCCGGAGTTGCCGAAACAACTCCGTCACCTCGCGTGGCTCGATCTCGACTCGGAGCCCGGCGCCGAGTACTGGGCGGCGATGGAGCTCATGGGGAAGTACGCCGCGGCGAATCACGCGGTGATCCATCGCCATATGGCGAAGAATCTCGGTGCCAAGGTGCTCCTCGACATCGAAAACCATCACAACTTTGCGTGGAAAGAGACTCACGACGGTGAAGAGGTGATCGTGCACCGTAAAGGGGCGACTCCCGCTGGTGAGGGTGCGATCGGAATCATCCCCGGATCGATGGCTTCGCCGGCCTACATCGTGCGCGGCCTCGGTGATCCGGCCTCGCTCGATTCGGCGTCGCACGGTGCCGGACGGCGCATGAGCCGAAAGCGCGCCAAAGAGTCGTTCACCTGGTCGGAAGCGAACAAGCTGCTCCGCGAACGCGGCGTGACGCTCTTGTCCGCCGGACTGGACGAAGTCCCGATGGCGTACAAGGACATCGACGAAGTGATGGGCGCGCAGCGAGACCTCGTCGAGCCCCTCGCGAAGTTCCATCCGCGCCTCGTTCGAATGGCGCCGGCCGGGGAGCGACCCGAGGACTGACTTTCGATGCGCACCGGCTCGAACTCGAGGGACGCCCCGGAGACCCCGTGGGACGAGCTCGTCTCGTCGAAGTTCGTCGGAGCCGTACGCCGCCGATGCGCGCGTCGGACACTCGAAATGTACCACGCGATCTTGCTCGGTCCGGTGGTGATCGGATTCGTCGGATTGCGCTGGGGCGGATTGTTGGCCGCCGCCGTCGGATCGCTCTCAACGCTTTTTTTCACCGTCCCCGGCGCGCTCGTGATCGCGTTCGCTCACCAACACGCCGAGCTCCGGCCGGGACGCAGGCATCCGATTCGAAGCTCTTGGGGTCGACTCCACCGAACCATCGGATTCTGCATCTCGATCTACACCGTGATCTTCATGCTCAGCCTCTACCCGGCATGGCATTCCGCGATTCGATACGGGATCGATACCCAGACCGTAATCGGAGTCGCCCTCTTGGGATTCACTGGAATCCGCATCGCGTCGCTCGTCTGGGAGCTTCGCGGCGTGCGGGGCGCAATGCTCGAGATCAAAGAAGTTCCTCTCCCGCGACGCCGAAGAGCCGCCCCACCGTAAAGCCTCGAGTCCTTTCCACTCGAATCATCTCTTCCTCCCTTCGTCTTCCTTCGCGGTCATTCGCGCCCTTCGTGTGAACCCTCCTCCGTGAGAGATTTCGAGCTCTTCACAAGAGATGACGAGCCTTGACGTCGAGGTACTGATTCACGACCGCAGTGGACAGCTCATGCGGGAGCACCTCGAGCACGATCACCCCGGCGTTGCGCAGCTCCGCGATGCGACGCGTCTGCGTCGCGAGGAGCTCGGCGCCCGCCGCGACGTGGAACGCCTCGATGTCCGATTCGGGAACTCGATTCGCCAGCTCGGACAAAGCGACGTCGCGGAGAAACACACAGACGAGCACGTGGGGTGAAGTCAGCGTTCGCAGGTAGCCCGAGATCGCGTCCAAGTGCTGTTCGTCGAGCGTGTGGGTGATGAGAAGGACGAGTGCGCGCTTCCGCTGGCGCCGGAGCAGCTCTTCGCAGGCGAGGCCGTAGTCCGCCGCCTCCCAGCGCGCCTCGATGTCGTAGAGTTGCTGAATGATCGCTTGAATGGCCGTGCGGCCGCGGACCGGACCGACGTGACGCTCGATGCGATCGGAGAACGCGACGAGCGAAACATTGTCCCCCTGACGAAGCGCGACGTAGCTGAGAATGGTCGCCGCGTTGAGACCACGATCGAGGTGTGTCACGCCGCCCGTTTCGTTTCCCATCGATCGGCCGCAGTCGAGGAGAAGGACGATGTTCTGGTTCCGCTCAACGGTGAACTCACGGCTGATGAGCCGGTCATACTTTGCCGTCGCCTTCCAATCGACGTCGCGGAGCTCGTCCTCGCGGCGGTACTCCCGAAGGCGTTCGAACTCGCCGCCGCGGCCACGCTGGCGAACGCGATGGACACCGATCTCATCGAGTCGATTCTTCACGGCGAGGAGATCGAACTGCCGCACCGCCTGGATGTCCGGAAAAACGCGAACGTCTTCCGGCAGGGCTCGGCGTTCGACGCGACTCCACAATCCGAGCACGGTGCTGAATCGCAGGTGGACGGCCTCGAAGCGAGCCCGACCCCGCCGCGCGGGTTCGAGCTGGTAGGTGCCCGTGAGCTCTCGATCCGGTGGGATCTCGAGGCGAATCCGGCCGTCGCGAGAGCGACTCGGCTCGGGGGGCTCGTCGACGAGCTCGACGCGAAGGATCGACCGTCCGCGGTTTGTGGCCGTGAGCGAGATCGCGTTCCACGTCCCGACACTCAAGACGGGCGAGACGTTCCGCCGGACATCGACCACTCGGGTCGACGGTGAGACGGCGAGGTCGGCGACCGCGAGTCCGAACAAACAGGCATTGAAGAAGAGAGCGGCGAGATGCGCCGTCGGACTCCAAGCTCCGACGGCGAAGAGGGCCACGCCGAGGAGGGAGAGCCCGACGAGGGAGCCGCGCGGAGTCATGAGCGCGGAACCTCGACGTCTTCGAGCACCTGCTGGACGACGTGGTCGGAAGAGAGCCCTTCGATCTCGGCCTCGGGTCGAAGGAGGATGCGGTGGCGGAGCACCCAGGGCGCGATCTCCTTGACGTCGTCCGGAGTCACAAAATCGCGGCCCTGGCACGCCGCGTACGTGCGCGACGCGAGGAAGAGATTGACGCTCCCACGCGGGCTCGCACCGACCGAGACACCGTGCCAGTCGCGCGTCCGGGCGACGATCGACGTGATGTAGTGAATGATCTTCGGCTCGACGATCACCGTGGCGACCGCCGATTGAATCGCCGCGAGGAGATCACGGTCGAGGAGCGCTTTCACCTCATAGGTTTCGAGACGCCGCCAGTCTTGTCCCGAAGCAAGGTGCGTCAGAATCGTCGATTCCTCTTCTTGCGTGGGATAGTCGACGAGAAGCTTGAACATGAAGCGATCGACTTGCGCCTCCGGGAGCGGGTACGTCCCCTCGTGCTCGATCGGATTCTGCGTGCCGATCACGAGAAACGGAGACTCGAGCGCGTACGTCTTCCCGTCGACCGTGACCTGACGTTCCTGCATCGCCTCGAGCAACGCAGATTGCGTCTTGGGCGGCGATCGATTGATTTCGTCGGCGAGGAGCAGGTTCGTGAAGATCGGACCGGCGCTGAAGTGAAACTGTTTCTCCGCGAGATCGTAGACATTGTGGCCGGTGAGATCTGACGGCATCAGATCCGGCGTGAATTGAACGCGCTTGAAGTCGCAGGAGAGCACCTTCGACAGTGTGTTGACGAGGAGCGTCTTCCCGAGTCCGGGCACGCCTTCGATGAGGACGCTGCCCTCGGAAAGAAGTGCAACCAGCAGGCCTTCGACGAGCTCGGCCTGGCCGACGATCACCTTGCCGACTTCTCCGACGACCGCGTTGAACGTCTCCGCGACGCGGTTCAGTTCCATTTCAGGCTCCTTGTGAAGATTCGATGCGCTGCTTGATGCGCGCGAGGGCGCGGATCACCGAGGCCGTGTCGCCCGACGAGAGTCGCCCGGAATTGATGGCCCGATCCGCCTCTTCGAGTGCGCGCAAGACTTCGTCCGCGTCGGCGTCGGCCGCACGCGCGAGCCACTCCGCGGTCGCGCGGAGTTCGCGGCCGGCGCGAGAGCGGCGCGTGAAGCGCGTCCCGATCAGCTCCCGCTGGAAATACTCGAGAAAGTGGTGCACGGCGTGCTGTCCCGTTCCCGCTTTGTAGTGGAGATTGCCGAGCGCGAACGCGTGCTCGCGGATGCTTCGGCGAGATTCGAGTGGCAGTGGGCGCGGCGGCCCGAGTCGCCGGCTGCGCCACCACGCGAAGAGAACGGCGACGAGAACGAGCTGAAGCGTCATGTGACGAAGGATCGGATCGAACAGGATTCCGAACACCTTCGGTGCGCTCGCGGCGTTGATTGATTCATCGAAGACGATCGCTCCCTCAACGCCGCACTCCTCGAGGAGGCGGAGCGCGAGAACGGCGTTCGCGTGGCGCTCATCAGCGAGCTCAGCGTTCGAAAAGATCGCGTCGTTGGCGACGACGACGATCACACCTCTGCCCACGCGCCGGCGGACCGCGACCGGTAGGCCAGCGCGCCGAACGAGGACTTCGAAGCCGGAGCCGCGGATCCACCCTCGCTCGTGCCAGCGGAACGGCTCGGAGGTGAGCAGAGTCTCGTTCTCGGTCGAGAACTCGTCGTCGGGATACGACCGCGCTCGAAACGCCTCGCCGAGATTGACCGACGGGAGGCTCGGGGCGGACTCGTCGTCGAGCTCTTCGCCCCCGACTTCGATCGCCGAGGAAACCTCGATGGGGAACGGTGCCAGATCGACGTTCGGTCCCATCGCGCGGCGAGCATAGAGAAGTCGTCCGCCGCCGCGCACCCAGTCGTAGAGCGCATCCCAGTCGCGAGGGCCGATGTCGTCCGCCGGGCCGAGCAGACAGAGGATGTCCATCCAGTCGAGTGCGCCGGCGAGGAGGTCCTGGTTCCGCGACGCGCCGTAGAGATCATCGACGAGACGAAAGTAGACGGTCTTCCCTTCGATCGCCGTGCTGTACGTGTCACTGCGCGTCGTCCTCTCGCCCGGGAACCACCAGATCCCGAGGAGGAGCACGAACCCGACGAGGGCGCACCACAGCCATTCAGTCCGCAGTCGCGGCGAGCTCTTCTTCGTCACGAAATCCCGCGCGATACGCGCGCATGCAATCGTCGAATCTCTCTGCGGACGCCGCTCGGCGGCCGAAGAACACTTCCTCGAAATTCGCTACCACGCGAGAGAGAGCGTCATGGGCATCGCCGCGGCTCCGCACGGCTCGCAGGTAGCTCCGATTCGTTAGTCCGGCTCGATAACGGATGAGGCGTCTCCGCTCGATCCAGCTCAGCCCCGCGAGCAAGATCTCCCGCACGCCGCTTCGATAGTCTCCCTTCGCGGCGGCGCGCTCCGCGCGATCGAGATACTCCTCCGGTGGGAGATCACCGGGGGGACCGCTCAAGTCGAGTGCGGCGCTTTCGCTGAGTTCGCCCGGCGAAACTTCTCCGTCGCGCGCGGCGCGGCGTTCCGCGAGCGCCTTGACGAAGAAGAACGCGACCACGAGCACGGCGAGGATGATGAGAAGCTTGAGCGCCGTGCCGAACGCCTCATCCGCGGTGAAGCTCAAGCTGCCGGCGCCTCCACCTCCACCGAACAGCCACCCCAAGAATCGATTCAGCCAGTCCGGAGTGCGCCAGCTTCTCTTCGGTGCGTCGGATCTCGCATTCTCCGTCCTCAGATGCCGAAGATCATTCTGCGAGAGAATCCGCTCGAGCGACTCCTTCACCGCAGTGGAAGCGGATTCGTCGCCCTGTGCATCAGCGATCACGGGCGGCGCCCATACCGTCACCGCGAAAACGACCACGAGCGGCGCAAAGACACTCGGTGCCTGCCCAGGAAACTGCATTCGGCCGCCGATCGGTTCCCTCGGACGGATTCCGCGTCGCGAATCCTCGACGATTTCTCTAGCCAACCGGCCGAAGAGTGGACCGCAGATTCCGCTCATTGCAGCCCCTCCAGCTTCGCCGCCTGGATTCGCGCATCGAGCTCGAGGTCCCAGCACTCCCGCCGGATGCGCTGATCGAGATAGGAAAGAAAGAGGGTCAAGCGCGCCCACGGATAGACCGCCCAGAAGATCATCTGAAGCACGACCACGACACGCACGTCGCCTCGCAGAAGGTAGACCGAGGACCGAAACGCGTTTTCCCAGGTGAACCGGCTCAAGAAGATCGGGTAACGGAGCACGTAGCCGCAGAAGAGATCGACGAGGAGGAAGAGCAGGCCGCAAGTCACCGCGTAGAGCCCCAGCATCTGAAGGTAGCGACCGAACGCACCGCCGCCGACGTCGCTCCGGCGCAGATCCTTGATGCGCCGGCGCAGCCGCTCGCCCTGCAGTTTTTCGAGCACGATCGCCTCGCGCACGAACGTCGACGAAGAGGAAACGAAGGGAACGAAGATGAGAACGAGCGCTAGCGATGCGGGCTCGCTCGCGTAGAGAAACGCGCCGACGGCGAGGATCACCAAGCGAACCGGATAGATGCGCGCGATCACCGAAGCGAAATGCGGCTTGAACGCTCTCCACGCGCGTCCGGCGGATAGGCTCTCCCCGAACGCCCGCGGACCTTCGCCGGCGACGATGACTCCACCGACAATCGGCATCGCGAGGTAGAGATAAGCGAGGGTGACGAGAAACCCGTCTGGAGTGTAGCGCGGGGCGAGATAGGCGAGCGCGAGTCCCGGCACAGCTCCGAACGCGACGATCGCGAGGATGTGGCGAAGATCGGTGAAATAAAGGCGCAGGGCGAGGTCCGAGGTCTCGCCGAAGTCGCGCTCTTCGATCGGGATCGTCACGCCGTCGAGCTTCATTCCCTACCGCTCACCTCGATTCGATCCCGAGGCGGCGAAACATGGCGAGCGAACGCGGTTTTCGCCGTCATTTTCTCGCAACCTTCGGATCAAGTCTGCGTCCAGCGCGGACGAGGTACAGGACGACGCAAATCCAGAGCAGAGAACCGACGAAATACTTGATCTGGTTCGGCGCTGCGGACGGAGACCAAAAGCCTTCGATCACCGCCGCGACGGCGAGCATCGCGCCGGCGCCGGCGGCGAGACGGATCGCGTCGGCGCCGCGGACTCGGAGTGCGTCGAGACGTCGGTAGGGGCCGGGGTGGACGAGCGCGTGTCCGACGATCAAGCCTGCGGCTCCTGCGATGACGATCGCCGTAAGCTCGAAGCTGCCGTGCGAGATCACGAAGCTGAAAAAGCGCTCGCTGTAGCCCTTCGCGACGAGGTACGCCGCAGTGGTACCGATCGCGAGGCTGTTGAAGATCAGAAAATAGATCGTCCCGATCCCGAAGAAGATGCCCGTCGCGAAGCAGCGAAACGCGATTCCGATGTTGTTGTACACATAGAATCCCGTCATGGTCGCTTCGCTACGAGCCGGGACCTCGCTCATTTCGTCCGAGTACATGAGCTCGTACATCGCGAGCTGCTCGGGCGAGAGGATCTTTCCTGCGACGTCGGGATCGCGGCTCACGAATCCGCCGGCAACGAGTCCCGGAAGGACGAACAAGACGAGCGACGCCCAAAAGTACCGCTGATTCGCGCGCAGAAGCCGCGGAAAGTGCGCGGTGAAAAACTGAACCACGGCGCGCGGCCGGCCGGGAGGTTCGCGATAGAAGCGGTGGTACCCCCGCGCGACGAGCGCGTTGAGCAGATCTTCGAGATCGCGGCCCCACTCGCGCGAGCGCACGGTCGAAAGGTCGTAGCAGATTCCGCGAAAGAGTCGCGACATCTCCGAGATCTCTTCGCCGTCGAGTCGCCCGCCTCGGATGCGTCCGGATTTCTTGAGCAGCTCGTCGAATCGATCCCACGCGGGGCGACGCGCCTCGATGAATCGGTTTTTCGTCATCGCTTGGCCCCCTGGGCACGCGCCGCTTTGCGCCTCCGCTTGGGCGGCGCGCCGTTCGCCGCCTCGGCGAGCGCCTCCTCGTCGAACTCCCCGAAAGTGCGGAGGACGCGCAGAAGAAAGCGATGTGGGTTCTGGGCCGGATCGGAATCGATGTCCTCACCCCGATATCCGAGGCGCTCGGCGACGATCGGCGCGAGGATCGACGCGACCTCGTTCGCCCGCGCCACGCCGAGGCGCTGCACGCGTCGCGCGAACCGATCGATGAGACCGAGAGTCCGTTCCGACGGGCGATGACCTCCGGAGAGTTCGGTTCGCTCGAACGGATCGACGTCCGCGAGAACCGGAGGCGGCGCCGCGATCGCGAGCTTCTTCTCGCGGACAACCATCGTTCCCGCGACGAGATCACCGAGCCGCTGCAGCTTCGGCGAGCAGAGCATCGTGATGAGACCGACACCGTAGCCGAATGGCAGTACGTCGGCCGCACGGAGGAGATTCCGCATCATCGCGTCGAAGAATCCGAGCGGGTAGCCTCCTTCCTTCACGACGCGCAGGCCCACCGCCTTCTTTCCCGGAGTCCGTCCTCCCCAGAACGCCTCGAAGAGCCAGGCGTACGCCCATTCGAGCAGAAACATCAAGATGAGGAATGTGAACCCGGAAAAATCGGCGGCGTAGAACAAAAACGGAAAGAGCGCACGCCCGACGAGCAAGAGCACGAACACCCCGGCCCAACGAAGGACGAGGTCGAGCGCGTACGCGTACATCCGCGTCGCCGGTCCGGCGAGACGAAACTCGAGAACGACGTTCTCGGGCGTCTCGATGCGGAGGCGATTGTCGACGAGAGGAGGCGCGGTCATGAGCTCACTCGTCCTTCCCCCAGACGCGCCACCGAGCCGCTCGATCGACTCGTCGCGGCTCTCACACCACGTCGACGACCTTCGTCCCCGCAAGGAAGTCGTGGAGGCACCGCCGCTCCGAATTAAAAATGAGGAGGACGTCGATCAGGTTGATCAGGCCTCCGACCGGAACGAGGCCCACAAACATGAATACGATGTAGCGCACGAGACCGGCGCGAAGGAATCCCGGGTTGCTTTCGTCCGAAACGAGGACGATGCGAATCCCGAGCACTCGCTTGAAGATCGTCTGTCCGCGCTGGGAGAGCCAGACGAGGTTGACGGTGAGAATCGCGAGCCAGATCACCGCGGAGACGATCCCGAGCGGAGCGGAAAAGACCTCGCCGTAGTCGATCCCGAGCTCCGAGTCATCCGAGTTCGCGAGGGTCTCGAACATCACGAACCCACCGGGGATCCACGCGATACCGTAAAGCAGTCCGTCGAGAATCGCGGCGAGGAGCCGCGTCCCGCGTCCCGCGAGCGGAGCACCGCCGGTCGCGGTCTCGATCTGCGCCTCCGGAGTCGCGTACGGGTTGGTTTCCGCGTCCGGGTTTTCGTTCGGCTCGAAATCCATCGCGCTCTCCCCAACTCAACCATCAGCCCCACCCCGCCGAGCGGCCGCGGCATTGTACTCTTGGAACATCGACGATTCCACCGCTCGCGAATCGGCGTCAGCAGTTGCTCATGACTCGCAGGGTCCCCTAAGATAGAGTTCGCTAGTTTGGTCTTCGCGCCAGGAGCACATCTCGATGACACCGCGTCTCGCCGCCACGATCGCGCTCGCCGCCCTGCTCACTCCATCGGTTGCCGCTCTCCCCGAAGCGCCGGCGAAGGCGAGCGCGACGATCGGATTCGACGAAGAGAAGAAATCGAGAGGGCGGAGCCGGGGTGGACGGAAGGATGACTCGTCCCTCCCGAGTGCGGGTTATGCGAAGAAGCTCCGCACGAACATGGTCGAGACCGTCAGCGTTGGCGACCTCGAGATGCGCGTCGCCTACCTTCCCGACGTCTATCTCTACGAGATGGCCCTCGGGATGGACGAGCTCCGAAAGCGCGGAGTCGCCGGCGAAAAGCTCGTCGAGAAGCTGCGCGCGCTCCACCGAAAGCACAAGAAGGACCAGCGGAAGACGCGGTTCTTCGTCGAGCTCGTCCCGAAGAAGGGCAGCTTCATCTTTCTTTCGAGCAAACCGAAGAACCAGTTCCTACTTCGTGAGAAGAGGAAGCGGAGCTTCACGATGAAGCTGGTGAAGGGGAAGCTTCAGCCGACGCGCTGGCAGATCTTCGAGTATCCGCCGAATCAGCCGAGGAAGACTTACTTCAAGACGCTCGCACGCGTCGAGAAGCCGATCTCGCTGACCCTCGTCACGAATGCGATCAAACGCGGTGGGACGGATCCGATCTTCGTCGAGCTCGCGAGTGTGGTTCAACAGAAGGCGAGCAAGGATCCCGCCGACAGCATCAACCAGTCTCGCCGGCAGCTCTCGTGCGTCGAGTGGGGCCAGGTCGTCTCGGAGCCGCTCGGCGTCGTCTTCTATCCGAAAAAGTGGAAGCGGCCGAAGCCGCCCAAGGGCTTCCGTTCACTGATCGAGCAGCTCAATCAGTGACGGCGTCGGATGAGACGGGCCCCGCGTCGCCGACCGCAATCGTCCTCCTGACGGGATCGGAGCTCGTCCGCGGAGAGACGCGGGACGAAAACGGTGCGTACCTCGGCCGGCAGCTCACCCTTCTCGGTGTACGCGTGCGCGAGGTGCTTGTCATTCCCGACGATCCCGCGTTCATTCGAGATGAAATCCGGCGGGCCGTCGAATCAGCCGACGTCGTAGTTTCAAGCGGAGGGCTCGGTCCGACCGCCGACGATCACGTCGTCGCGGCCGCGGCGGAGGCGCTCGGCCGAGGAGTCGTGCGCGACGAGGAGGCCGCCGCCCGCATGGAACGCCGCGTGCGCGAGAGGCTCGGTCCGGACCACCGACTCCCGAGCAACTTCTTTCATCAAGCCGACGTCGTGGAAGGCGCCGAAGTGCTTCAAAACCCGGTCGGACTCGCGCCCGGGATCGTCGTCGACACGAAACGCGGCTTCCTCGCGATTCTTCCCGGCGTGCCGCGTGAGTTCCGCGCGCTCGTCGAGCGCGAAGTTCTTCCGCGCGTTCGCGACCGATTCGAGCTCGAGCCGCCACGCGTCTTTCGAGCGAAGCTCATCGGCGAGAAGGAGTCGTGGGCCGAAGAGAAGCTCCAAGGCCTCGGGCTCGATCTCGAGCGCCTCGAGTACGGGATCACCGCGAAGCCCGGCGACCTCACGATCAAGCTCATCGCGCACCGGCCGAAGGATTACCCTCTCGTCGACGACGCGAAGGAATGTCTAGCCGCCGCGTTCGGAGATGCGTTCGTCCCCCTCCCCGAAGGCCTCGACGCCACTACGACCGAAATGCCCGGGCGCGCGGCGTCGCTCACGCTTCACTCGCGCGTCGTTCACGAAGCGCTCCTCGCCGCGAAGAAGAAGCTCGCGACCGCGGAATCCTGCACGGGCGGACTCATCGCCGCCGAGCTCACGCATCACGCCGGGTCGTCGGAATACCTGCTCGGCGGGATCGTCTCGTACGCAAACGAAGTCAAAGCCGGCGCGCTCGGCGTCGCGGAGAAGCTCCTCGAGGAGCACGGCGCGGTTTCGGAGCCCGTGTGCCGCGCGATGGTCACGGGTGCGCTCACGAAGCTCGGCGCGGACATCGCCGTTGCGACCACGGGCATCGCCGGCCCCGGAGGCGGAAGCGCGGAAAAGCCCGTCGGGCTCGTCTACATCGGCGCGGGAACGGTCGAAGGGGCGGGCGAACCGGCGATCACTGTCGCGCGCCACGAGTTCTACGGCGATCGCGACGCGGTCCGACGTCAGGCAGCGCTCCACGCGCTCGAGATGGTGCGGCGGCTGGTTGTGCGCGGAGAGAACGAGAACCACGGACGATAGGCTACGTTTCCGCGGACTGAAAGAACGTCACCTCGTAGCGACTGAGGTCGGTGACACCCTCCTCGGGGAAGTGCACTTCGACCGCCCGCTCGGGGAAATCTCTCCGGAGCTTTGTTTCCCATCGCGGAGCCGCGAATCTTGGCCGGGAGAGCCGGTCCGTGCTAAGCTCGGCGTATGGAGCAAAGTCTTCAAAACCTCACGCCTGAAGCGCGAGAAGCCGTCGAGAGGCGTGCGCGCGAGAGCGGCCGTTCCGTCGATGACGTACTCTCTGAGCTTGTCGTGCTCGGAGCTGCCAACGGGTCTCGGTCAGCGAGCAAAGACAACGACGCGCTGCTCGAAGAGATTCGAGCCTTTGCGCTCCAGTATCGGGCCTTCGGGTTTGGAGCGACACCGCGCGGGAACTTCTGGAAGCAACGCGACTCGCATCGGAGCTGTCGAAAACCTCCTACGACATGAGCTACCTGTTTCTCGCGACCGAGCTCGAGTGCCGGTGGTGCACAGCCGACGAGAAGGCGGTGAGAGGGCAAGGCGAGAAGTTTCCGCTTGAGCGAGTCGAGCTCCTCGCTGACCGGGGCTGACGAGGAGGCAAACAAACGCCTCGATTCGCTTCCCCCCTGAAGAAAAAACGAGGACCCAAGGCGCGTCGATTCGCCCGCGCCTCGAAGCTCGCTCGCCAAGTGCTCCCATCTCTCCGCGAGAAGCGGCTGCGCGTCGCGTGCCCCCTGCGCGAGAGGCTCGAAGACGTCCACGAGGCGTCGCCGCTCCGAAGCGATCTCTTTGCCGAGCTCGCGCTCGGTCGCAGCAGCGTCCGATCCGGCGACAACTCCGCCACGCTGCCTCGACCCCCCAACGAAATCCGGAGACGATCGGCCGATGATCCTCGCGAGTCTCTCCGTCACCCACTCAGCGATCTCGCGCGATCCTACCGAACCGCGCGGACAGCGCCCGAGAACGCCACCTCGGATTCGCCGCCGCGATCGAACGAGCGAAAGAAACCCGCGGCCGATTCACGGCTCTCGAGGAGGGAAGCGGCCGACGTTGCGACCGAGAACAAGAACCAAAGCCCCAGAGCAAAGAGCGCGAATGAGACGGATGTGGCGACCAGAGTCTCCGAGGGGTCGGAATCGCGCGCGGGGTCGGTCGACTGGGTCGTCTCGGGGTACTGCGTGGAGTTCATGGTCCCGACTGCTCCTGGTTCGTGATCGTCAGGGCGACAACCGCCCTCTGTCCGATCACGCGCAATCGGAGTGCGAGATCCGTCAAGATTCTCCGAGCGAGCTCTTCCCCGTTCGACGGACCCGTCCGCGGACTAGGCACAAACGGCTTGAACGACGAGACTTACGCGTCGACGCCGCTTCCCCTCGAGGCCCACGCCGGTGGTCGCGATCGACGCTACTCCATCCGCCCGAGTACCCGCTTGGCCGCGGCGCGGACTTCGCGTTCGGTGTCGGGCGCGGTCGCGGCGTGAACGAGCGCGGGCCGCGACTGGGGCCCGAGGAAATCGAGGACTCGCTCGACCTGCGTCCGGACGTCACCGCTCGCGTGGGCGAGAGCGCCGATCAGGATCGGCACCGTCTCGGGATACCTGCCGCCGAGAGCCCAGAGCGATTGGAAGGCTCGCTCGGCCGCTAGCTCACCGCGGTCGGCGAGGACGTCGATCACGGCCGGCACCGCCGCGACACCGATGCGCTCGAGTGCGTCGTGCGCGTGGTGGAGAAGCTCGGCCTCCGGTTCGCCGAAGAGTTGCGCGATCCGTGCGGCGGCTGGCTCCGCCGCAGGTCCGAGGTAACCGAGACCCTGAATCGCGGTTCTTCTCAGCTCGAGATCATCGTCGTCGAGCAGGCGGACGAGCGTCGGAACGATCTCCGGTCGCGGATCGACGCGAACGAGCGCTCGCGCGCATTGCGCCCGGAGCACGGGCAACTCGGAAGAGTCGCCGGCGAGGGTGCGGAGATCCGTGCTCGCCGAGGCGGCCCGATCCCCGCAGCGCCCGAGGACATTGGCGGCCCACGATCGCTCATAGTAGTCGTCGCGGAGCAGCCGCTCGCGGAGCAGGGGGACGACGGACTTCCCCCACTTGGGATCGGCCACGACCGCCGCGATGCGACTTCGAAACGAGTTGTCGCGACCGTCGAGCTCGGCGACGAGGGCGCGAAAGGCACGATCGCCGATGCGGCTGAGCACCTCTCCCACGCGCTGGTCTCCGTAAAACTCCCGACGACGCGAAAACGTCCGGATGAGCGGCGGAACGCTGAACGATCCGAGCGCGACGAGTGCGTCCGCAGCAGCCGAGCGATCCGGCCGAAACAGCGCCATCGACCCGTCCGGAGCGGTAATGACGGACGCACCGATCTCGCGCCCGAGCGTCAAGCGGTCGATGAGGGCGGGTATCGCGCGCTCGGCTCGCGCCCCCATCCTCCCCAGGTACTCGGCCGCGATGCGCGAGAGCTCACCCTCGCCGGTCCGCACACACTCCGCAAACGCCTCGACAACTGCGCGAGACGGCGTCGGCGCGAGAGCGTGAAGAGCGCGCTCTCGGTCGGGCCCGACCGCGAGCTCGTGAAGCCACCAACGCTGCCGGGCGAGCCGATACGCAAAGGGAGATCCGAGTGCGAGAACGGCGAGCGCCAGAGTGAGCGCCACCCAGACCGTCCTCCGAGACTTTCGCCGTAGCACCACCGGTCCGGTCCGCCTCTTCTTCGTGCCGGGTCTTCGCTCGGCGTTCACGCGACTCCACTCTGCGGCGGGCCGCGCAGTCCCCCTTTTTCCGAGCGTTCGAGTAAACTGATGCTATTCTCGTCCGGTCTCGATCGCATGCGAAACTTCCCCGAGACGGTTTCCTCGGGGCGGCTGCGCGTCATCGCCGATACCTTCGGTCCATGAACAACCCGAACCTCACCTGGAAAGAGTACAGCGCGAACAAGATCTCGCACTCCGTCGCGCACTACCTCATGACGCTGCGCGACCTGAAGGCGACGCGGGGGTACGCACGCGTTACCGATCTCGCGGACGCCCTCGGAGTCACGAAGGGGACGGTCTCCGGCCAGGTGCGGCAGCTCAAGGATCGCGGTTTCGTGGTGGAGGATGACGCGCATCACTTGTGTCTCACCGACGCAGGCGAAGCCGCCGCTCGACAGGTTCTCTACAATCGCGGCACGCTCATTCGCTTTCTCAGCACGGTGCTCGGGGTCGAGCCCGGACAAGCGGAGATCGACGCGTGCAAAATGGAGCACCTCCTCAGCCCCGAGACCGGACACAAGCTTCTCGAGCTGGTCCAGCTCCTCCTCTCTTCCGATCCGAGCGCGGCGCGGCTCCTCGCGAAGCTCGAGACCACAACGCCTTCCGAATCGACCGCCCATCCGCGAGCGGCAACGACCGAGAAGGCAGACGATGACGCGGGCTCGCCCGAAGGCTGACCTCGCCCGCTCGCCTAAGACAACCGGCGCGATCATTCGCGCGAAGACTCAGACGAGGTACTCTCGATGAATCTGAATATCGTTGGGGGCGGAGCCCCGATGTACGATCCCGCCGCGGTGCAGCCGATGCGCGATGAGCTGGTGAAGGTGGGGATCGAAGAGCTCCTCACGGCAGACGATGTCGACAAGGCGCTCGGCGGTGACAGCACGGCTCTCGTCGTCGTGAATTCCGTCTGCGGTTGCGCCGCGGGGAACGCGCGCCCCGGGGTGATGCTCGCCCTCCAAAACCGTGTGATCCCGGACCGACTCACGACGGTGTTCGCCGGGATGGAGAAAGAGGCCGTCGCGCAGGCGCGCAGCCACATGAGCGAGTACCCGCCGTCGTCGCCTTGCATCGCGCTCTTCAAGGCGGGGAAGGTGGTTGCGATCCTCGAGCGCCATCGCATCGAGGGCCGCGGCCCGCTCGAGATCGCGCGGGAGCTCGCCGCCGCATTCGATGCGCACTGCTCGCGCCCCGGTCCGTCGATCCCCCGCGAAGAGCTGGAGAAGATCGTTCCGATCCAGGCCTGCGGTTCGCAGATCCCGCGCTTCGGCGATTAGTCTGGGATCGAGCGCCGCCCGTCAGGACGTGTTCTTCTCTCGCGAGTGTTTGCGCGAGGCAGCCGCCCGTACGCCCTAGCCGCGCCGGCTTCACCCGAGCGAGCGATCGTCGAAAACGTTCTATTCTCCGAGCGGAGGCGGGAATCGCCGAGCGTGCCCGTGCCGCGGGCTCGTCGGGCCGGGCGCGGCCCCTCCGCGGCCGGCGCGGGGCGAGATTCGACGAATCGGAAATAGCCCGATAGACCTCGAAGGCGCCGCGCGGGTACCCTCTTCGCGCATCGCGGCGCGCCCATCGCGGGGCGCGCGCGAATCGTCAGTCTGTCGAGAGCACCGCCGGTTCGAGGGGTGGTCAACGTCTCGCGGACCCGGCGGCAGGACCACCGTTCGCACCCAGGCTGGGCGCTCGCCGATCTCCTCGCTCTCTTCGAGCAGATCGCCGACGGGCCGGTCCCCGGTCGCGTGCGGTCCGCGCGCCCGGCCCGCGGTCGAACCGCCGCTCCTCGCGGGGCATCGCGATCGGCGTCACGGAAAGCCCAAGAAGAGGAGCGCTACCGTTATGATGCGCACGAAGCAGTCGACCCGCAGCTGGATCGCTGCCGCACTACTCGTTTCGAGCACTGCTTGGAGCGGACTGAACCAGTTCGACCTAGCGGCGCAAGAGCCCCCCGGCGACACTCCTGCCGTGTCGCTTCCCGACGCCGCCGTATCCACCGACGACCTCGCGGACCTTCTCAAGCCGCTCACGAAAGACGAGCTCATCGAGCAGGTGAAGGGCTGGCAGGGCCGCCTCAAGGCGCAGGCCGAAGTCGTGAGTCAGCTCGCGATCGCGGCGCGCGCCGGTGGCGACGGGGCTCCGACCGCCGAAGCACAGCAAGCCGCGCGCGACGAGCGCCTCAGAATCGCCGACCGCATGAACGTCGCGATCGAAGCGCTTCGCGTGAAGGGCGGCGAGGTCGAGGAATTCGAAACGTACGTGAGCACGGTCTCGTCGGGCCTCGAGATCGACGCCAAGGACCCGAACGCGGTCGTGACGGCCGTGAAAGCGTGGGCGCTCTCCGACGAAGGCGGGATCCGCTGGGCGAAGAACATCGGGCTCTTCGTCGTGACCCTCATCATCTTCCGCGTTCTGGCGAAAATCGCCGGTGGAATCGTTCGGAAGGCGCTCAGCGTCACAAAGGGGAACACGTCGGCGCTCCTCCAGGATTTCCTCGTCAACAGCGTGCGAAAGGTCGTCTTCTTCGTCGGTGTGATCGTCGCGCTGTCGATGCTCGAAGTGAACATCGGTCCCTTCCTCGCCGCGATGGGCGCCGCCGGCTTCATCATCGGCTTCGCCCTCCAAGACACGCTCGGCAACTTCGCCGCGGGCATCATGGTTCTTCTCTATCGACCCTACGACGTCGGTGACGTGATCTCGGCGGCGGGCGTCACCGGCAAGGTCGACGCGATGAGCCTCGTCTCGACGACGCTCAAGACGCCGGACAACCAGACCGTCGTCGTTCCGAACGGGTCCATCTGGGGCGGCATCATCACGAACGTCACCGGCAATCCGACGCGGCGGGTCGACCTCGTTTTCGGAATCGGCTACGACGACGACATCGGTAAGGCGCAGGCGGTGCTCGAGGAGATTCTCGCGAACCACCCGCTCATCCTCAAAGACCCCGCCCCGGTGGTGCAGCTCCACGAGCTCGCCGACTCCTCGGTGAACTTCGTCTGCCGTCCGTGGGCGAAGACCGGCGACTACTGGGCCGTCTACTGGGATCTCACCAAGGCGGTGAAGGAGCGTTTCGACAAGGAGAAGATTTCGATTCCGTACCCGCAGACGGACGTTCACCTCCATCAGAGCTGACCGTCTCGAGACCCGAGATCGCGATGGAAAACGGCTCTGTCTCCTCGCCGGCGGACGCTTCGACGAGGCGGCGGAGCCGCTTTCCATCGAGTTCGAGATCGGTCGGGTGGGTTCGTTTCGCGCCCCGAGGATCCCCCTCGAGTTCACTCCCCGCGAGCTGATAAGATCGGGCTCGCGACACCGAAATCGACCGGTTGTCCCCTATCCCGGACGTTTCGTTCTTCGCCACGCCTCTCCACGGAAGCGGTCGCGCCTCGGCGAACGGCACGTCCTCCCCGGCACTTCGAGGACACGATGCCTCTCCGCTCTCTCACGTTCCCAGCGACGAACGGCCGATGCCGCTCCCGCGCATGCTCACGCCGGACCGCTGCGAAGGCGTCGTCGACGTCGAGCCGATCCCGGCTCGCTGCCGTCGTCATCGCCGTGCTTGCGCTCTCGACGGCGGGGGGCTGCGGCTCGACTCCGCCGGCGCTCGATCTGCCGCCGCCCGTCATCACGTGGCACGAAGCTCACTTTCGCGGCTCACCGCTCTCGGGTCGCGCACCGAGTGCGGGCGCCGAAAGCGCTCTCGCCCAAAACGGCAGCGAGGCGCTCGATCCGCAGGATGCCGTTCACGCGCGCGTGACGGCCGTCGCACTCGGCACGATTCCTTCCGATTGGGGTGAGCCTCTCTCGTCGCGAGCGCGCCTGATTCTCGCCAACCGGGGAGCAGAGCCGCTCCGCTCGACGCTCGCGCTCGCCGCGGGCGGGCGCGGTGCGCTCGTTCCGAATCCTCCGGAGCTCCTCGCTCAGATCCACGCGGGGGAACTCGGACCACGCGCCGTGCTCGCGAGCTTCGACCTCGCCGTCCCCCCCGGCGTCACCGCGAACATCGAGGCCATCGCTGGGACGGCCGACGCGGCGAGATTCGCCGAACGGCCGCACGGCGCGGGGCTCGCGATCCATCAGTCGTCCGCCGGAGACGGACCGCCGACCGTCGAGATCGCGCTCCGGGTCGTCGGCAAGCTCTTCGAGACGGACGACCTCAGCGAAGCCGAGCTCGATCCCGATGAAGAGCCCCCCGCCGTTGCCTCCGGTCGCTGGGTGCCCCACCAAGAGAGAATCGTCCTCGCGCCCCTCGCCGTCGGGGGCGACGACGCCGTCCTCGGCTGCGCGGTGGCGATTCCTTCGCCGTTCGATGCGCTCGATTCATCCGAAGCCATCGCGTGGATCGTGGAGTTGACACCGGTCGAAGCGGAAAAGCCGGAAGAGTTCGCCGCAGCGTTCGAGCGCTGCCGAACGGATCTCGGCACCGCCGCGCCGTCCGAATCCGCCGAACCGCTCCTCGGCCGGATGAGCGCGACCGAAGCGCTCGCTCGACGAAAGAACCGCCGCGCCGCGCTCGCCCACGTAGCGGCGAGCTCGGGCGCTCCGCTCGCGAGCGACGTCGCGCTCGCCGCACCCGACGACATCGTCGAGGAGATCGCGAACAAGGCCACCGAAGGAGACGAAGGCGACTCCCTACCGCTCGCCGAGTTTGGCTGGCGGCTCGAGTCGATCGCCGTCACGGCGCTCGCGGACCGGCTCGGTGAAGGCGATCTGACGCCCGCGCTCGAGAGTCTTCTCAGCGAGCGCGCGGGCGAAGTCGGGCGTCGCGCGGCGCTCCTCAAAGAGGTGGCGGGCGGAAGCCGGAGCGTGAGCGAATTCGATCGCCGGCTCGAGCGGGAGAACTTCATCTTGCTCGAGGACTCCACGCCGGGAGCTCGCGTCCGGGCGTACGACTGGCTCGCCCGGCGCGGGTCGACGCCGAAGGGATACGATCCCCTTGCCTCGGTAAAGGAACGTCGGGCTGCGCTCGCGGCGGCGATCGAAGCGGGAGAGGAGAACGCTGAGCGATGAGTCGAGAGAAAAAAGGAAACCGCGGCAAGCCGAACGGCGGACCGGAATCGGAGAAGAGAAGCGACGAATCGCCCGCAGCGTCGGACTCTGCGGCAAACTCGAGCTCCGAGGCGAGCGTCGGTACCAAGGCGAAGCCGGTCCGAAAGAGACGCTGGCTGCGACGAACGATCTTCGCGCTCGCCGCCGTCGCCGTCGTGTGCGTCGTTCTCCGCATCGTTCTCGCTGCTTCGCTCTCGACGATCATCGAAAAGGCCGCGAACGGCTACAACCTCACCTGCCAGTACGAGCGCCTCGACATCTCGATCCTCAGCGGCGATGTCGAGCTCTGGCATATGGTCGTCGCACCGAAGGACGGCGGGGAGGCGTTCTTGAGCGCGGAATACTGCCGCGGTGATGTTGCGATCGCTTCGCTCCTCATGGGGAAGCTCGTCGTCCGGCGCGTGGAGCTCGACGGCGCCGACCTCACGATCGATCGGAACGCCGACGGATCGTTCGCGCTTCTTCGGTGCATCCAAGAAGCTGGGGGCGCCGTGGACCACGACACGACGGAACCGGAACCCGAGGCGGCCGACGAAGACGAGGCCTCGGATGACACCGCGGCGATCGCGCTTTCTCCGCCCATCGAGATCAATGCGCTCCGCGTTCAGCACGTCCAGACGCGCTTCCGCGATCAGAGCGTCGAGCCGCCGATCGACACCGAGTGCGAGCTCAGCCTCCGCCTCTCCAATCTAAACTCACCGACGCATCCGCTCCGTTTCGATCTCGATATCTCAGCCGAGCCGCTCCTCGATCAGATGTACATCGAAGGGATGGGTCGGACGGCCGTCGACGCGCTCGAGCTAGAGCTCGCCGTCACGCTTCGTGGTCTCCACCCGCGCGCGGCCGCGGGCTATCTCCGGCCGCTCGGAGTCGAACCGGTCGCGGAGGAAATCGCCGCTGCGCTCGACGTGACCGTAAACGTCGACGTATCGGCGGACAAGATGTCGGAAGCGACGGCTGACCTCGTCGTGAGCGACGTTCACGTCGAGGCCGACGGCGTCCGCGCCCTCGAGCTCGGCCGCGCGCGCATCGACGTCGGCACACTCTCACGCACGACCGCGGGCGGAATCGAGATCACGGTCAGCGGCGGCAAGTGCTTCATCGAACGCCCGCGCGCGGGAGTTCTTCGGATCGCCGGCGTCGACCTCGTCCCCGCGCCGAAGGGCCCGCAGACACAGCGGGTCGCGGACGAAGCCGCCTCGGCACTCGCCCCGGGCGAAGCGACTCCAGCGGTCGAGTCGCCGGCGGTCGCCGCGGCCTCCGGCGACGACGCAAACGATGCGCGACCCGTGGCTGGCGACGCAGAATCGAAACCTCGTTTTCTCTGGTCGATCGCGAGCCTCGGCATCCTCGATCACTCCGTTCGCTTCGTCGACGCGTCGGTCGAACCGAACGCGGATCTCGAGTTCAGCCTCGTCGAGCTGGCGGTCGAGAACGTCACGAACGTCCCTGAAGAGCTCTCACCGCCGACTTCCATCGCGGTTCGGGCGACCGCCCCGGGCCTCTTCCAGTCTCTCGACATTCGCGGCCGAGCGACGCTGTTCGTTCCCGAACAATCCCTCACGCTCGCTCTCGATGTATCCGGCATCGCGCCGGATGCCGCCGCGCCCTACCTCGCGGCCGCAGGGATCGAATCGGCACTCGACGCCGGTACCCTTTCCCTTCGCGTGGACGCTCAATCCGTCGCTCCTCAGGACGACGCATCCGGCTCCACGAAACTCAGCGCGTCCGTCAGCGAACTTTCGTTTCGAGACGGCGAGAGCGAGCTCTTCGCACTCGATCGCGCCGGGCTCGCAGGCGTGAGCTTTCGTTCGGAGCCGCCCGCGCTTTCGATCGATGAGATCGCGATCGCCGGCACACGAGTTCGCGCGGCGCGGGACCCGGACGCCGCGCTTCGCCTCTTCGGTCTCCGCCTCGGCGGCGCGGCCACGGAGCCCCACCGCGAGCTCGAGCAAGCTCTCGCCGCCGAGGGCGCTGCGCGCGTCGTCCCGGTTCGCGCCGAGGCCGGCACCGGCGCGCCCGTTCCGGCGGTCGCTCCGGGCACCGCCGAAACGGCGGTCGGCGACGCCGCAACGCCGTCCCTTTTCCCGCTCGAGCTGCGGGTCGGTCGAACGATTTGGGAGGAGACGCGCGTTCTCTTCACCGACTATTCGACACCCGAGGTGGTCGAGCTCGCGGTAGAGGATCTCGGCGTTGAGATCGGCGAGTGGATGGTGAATCCGTCCGCACCCTCGAGCCCCCCCTCGTCCGCCCCGCTCCGCCTATGGGTAAACGCACCGGGGATCGCTCGCCGTATCGAAGGGACCGGAACGTTCACGCCGTCACCCTCCTCGGTCGAGGTCGCTCTCGCCGTCGAAGGCCGAGGCATCGACGCGAAGGGAGTCGGTCCGTATCTTTCGGCGGCCGGTCTCGAATCGCGACTCGACGACGGCTCGCTCGATCTCGAGCTCGGGGCCGACGTTCAGCTGGACAGCGGAGCCGTCGTAGCGAGCGTCGATCTCGAGCGCGTCGTGTTTCGCGACGGAGACGAGGAGTGGGCGGGCGTCGATGCCGTGCGGTGTCGAGTGCGCGCGGAGCCGACGCGATTCGTCGTCGAGAACGTCGAGATCGAGCGACCGCGTCTCGCGGCGACACGCTCTGCCGGCGGCGATTTGACGATCGCAGGAATCGGAGTCCTGCCCGTCGTCGAGACGACGGACGCGGACGCGGCGAGCTCGAGATCGGACACGACTGCGACGGCCTCGGCGCCACGGAGCGCGGCCCCGGGAAAGGACACGCACGCGACCGAAGTCTCGGTCGAGAGAGTTCACTTCGGTAACGCGACCCTCCGGTGGGTCGACGAGGCGATTTCGGAGTCGCTCGGCCTCACCGCCGAGGTCGATTTCGATCTCGGCCAGCTTCTCATCGCCGACGGCGCAGAGCCCGCCCCGATCGACATCCGGCTCCGAGCTCCGTCCGCGGTCGAGGAGCTGCGGCTTCACGGCACCGTCGGCGCGTCCCCGCACGGATTCACGACGCGACTCGATCTCGATGCTACGGGACTCACGGGCGAGACCTTGGCGCGCTACGTCGACGGTGTCGAGCCGGCGCTCAAGAACGGCCGGGCGCACGCCGAGCTCCGCGCCGACGTTCTCCCGCGCGACGGTGGCGGTTGGTCCGCTGCCGTCGCGATCGAAAACGTCTCGCTCGGAGAGGACGGTGCGGATCCGATCGTCGCGCTCGCGAAAGTGAGTGTCAGCGCTCCGCGCATCGATCCCGAGAACGGCGTTCACGAGCTCGAAGAGATCTCGATGGCCGGACTCGCGGTCGACGCGGTGAAGCGGACGAGCGGTGCCATCGAGGTTGCGGGTCTGTCGTTCCCGCCCGCTCCGGCCGAGGAGGACGAGCGAGTCGCGGAGGAAGCGACCGACGACGGCGGAGCTGAACCGCCGAGCGAAACCCTATCGTCGAACGAAGACGATGCGAGCGGCGGCGCGAAGGCGGAGGGCGGGCCGAGCGGAGCCGAGAACGGAGAGACGATCGAAAACGGCGCATCGTCAGTCGCGAAGACCGAAGAAGACGACGCGAAGAAAAAAACGGCGGCCCTCGCCGCGCGACTGCGCGAGCGTCTGCCGACCGTATCGCTCGGGAAGCTCGATTTGCACGTCGAGCGACTCTCCTTCGTCGACGAATCCGTCACCGACCGCGTTCCACTGCGTGTGGCGGACGTCCGGATCGCAACGCCGGCGGAGACGACGCTCCTCAACGCCGAACCGACGGAGCTCCCACCGATCGAGATCGGCGTGACCGGCCGCGTGGAGCCGCTCGTGGGCAGCTTCGAGGTGAAGACGCGCGCCGCGCCGTTTTCGACCGAGCCGACGCTGAACGTCGATGTCGCCGCCTCGGCGATCGACCTCACGGATCTGCCGCGGACGATCGCCGGGCTCGCCGAGGTTCTCGGCGACGGCGCGATGACTGCGGGGGAGTTCAGCGCGACCCTCGAAACCACCGTTAAGGCGAAGCGCACGGGACCGCTCGATTTCGCGTTCAAGGAGGGACTCGGTCTCGAGACGAATCTCGCCGTCGCTCTCCGAGAGAGTCGAGACGGCGAGGTGCTCGCCGGATTCGAAAACCTGCGGGTCGATGTCGCGAGCATCGATCCGAGCGGCCGCGTCCACATCCGCGACATCGAGCTGACGAAACCGGAGGGACGCGTTCGCAAGTCGGAGCAAGGCTTTCACGTACTCGGCCTCGTCCTGCGAACGCCAGAAGAGGACTCGCCGCGAGACGACGACGATGCCGAAGGCGAACCGGAAGCGGAAGGAGAGGAGGAGATCGCCGCGGCGGACGAAGTCGAATCCGCCGGCGACGCGCAGGACGATGCGAGCGCTGACGCGGACGCCCCCGAAATTCGAATCGACCGCGTGATCGTGAGCGGAATCGATTTCGCTCTGCGCGACGAAACCGTCGACCCTCCGGCGTCGCTTCCGATCACCGGACTCGACGTCGAGGTGCGGAAGTTCTCGAATCGGATGTTCACCGAAGAGCGGACGCTCGCCTTCAACGCGAGCCTCGAAGGCGGCGAGATCCCGCTCCCGAAGCGGCTCGATCAGAGCGCGCTCTTCGGCGCGATCGCCGACGCGGTCAAGGTCGTCGCGGGCGACGCAGAAACGAAGGAGCTCGAAGACCGAGCGATCTTCGGCGAGATCGGAGCAAGCGGTCGTCTGGCGTTCTTCCCCGAGCCGAAGGGTTGGGCCAAGGCGCGCATCGACTCGCTCGAGCTCGGCTCATTGAGCAGCTTCGCGGCGGCATCCGGCGTACAGCTCGACGACGGCGTACTCGATGCGAAAGTCGACGTTCGCCTCTTGGCGGGCGGCGACATGAAAACTCGCGCCGGGTTTACCTTTACGGATCTCCAGCTCTCGGAGCCGCCCGACGGCCCCATCTTTCGTTACCTCCACCTCCCCGCGCCGCTCGACACGGTGATTTTCGTTCTTCGCGACGAAGACGGGTCCATCCACATTCCACTCAACTTCGCGCTCGAGCAGGGTCAGATATCGAACGCGGAAATCGCGAAAATCGCGACGACCACTCTGGGGAGCGTCATCGCGGATGCACTCGCGAGCGCGCCTCTTCGCGTCGCCAGCGTCGCGACCGACCTGATCCCGCTTCCGTTCGGCGGTGAAGACGAGCTCGTCGCCCCCGCCACCATCGAATTCGAAGCGGGAGCCGTCGCAGTCGGGAATGACGCGCCGGAGAATCTCGCGCCCATCATCGAGCAAATGCGAGACGACGAGACGATCTCGATCAAGCTCACGCACTCCCTGGGAAGCAGCGACCTCACCGCGATCAGCGCGAAGGTCAATCTGTCGGAAGATGAGTCGCGTGCGATCGTCCATCGCCTTCGCACGGAGCGAACCGAATGGGTTCGAGAGCGAGCCCGACTCGCCGCCGAGGTTCGCGCGGCGCTCGCGAGCGGAACGTCCGATCTCGCGCGAAGGGCGATGGCGCGCCTCCGCGAAGTGGACCGAGAAATCGGCGAAACCGATCGGTCGCTCGACCGCATTCTCGAGCAGCTCGCGCCCGGTGCGCCGCGGCGGGCTCCCCGGCGGACGAGGGCGGGATGCGTCCGGCTCGCGGAGGCTCGGCTTGCAGCGCTCCGCGAACAAGTCCTCGCCGAGCTCGGTCCAGATGTGCCCGCGGAGCGGGTCGACGCGGGACGACCGCGGTTTCAGCTGAGCGACGGAACGACGGGACGCATCGTCGTCACGCCGAAGCGAAAATCGGCGGCCGAGTGATCGAGCGGGCGATTTCGCGTCGACCGACGCGACGTCGACGCCAGGAATCCATCCCAACGAAGTAAGGACAATCGGCCCACCGATCCGATAGCGAAGTTGTGGGATTGACGGGCGCCGTCCGCATCTCCCGCGCCGCTATGCCACGGGAGCCCCGCGAATGACCGCTCCGCCTTGTCCCCATTGCCAGAGTGAACGCACGGCGGAGCAGTTTTCCGGCCCTCCCGTCGTCCGGCGCTGCGAGGAGTGCCGACTGCTGTTTCTCGCGGACTTTCCGGACGCCGATACGCTCGCCACGTACTATCAAGGCGAGTACTACGAGGAGGGATCGGGGCAGCGCTTTCTTCGTCCGTTCGAGCGCGTACTCGAAGCTTTTCGCGAAGCTCGCGCGCGCGACATCACCCGGCGACTCCCGCCACGCACGTCGGATGCGCCGGACGCCATCCTCGATGTCGGGTGCGGTCGCGGCCTCCTCCTCGACGCCTTTCGAAAGCGCGGATGGCGTGCGGTGGGAACCCAGCTCTCGGAGACGGCGGCGGACGCGATCCGCAGCCGAGCCGGCGCCGACGTTCACGTGGGCGAGCTTCCAGCGCTCGACCTGGGCGACGCGTCGTTTCGGGCGATCACGTTCTATCACGTCCTCGAGCACGTCGACGTTCCCGGCGCCTATCTCCGGGAAGCCCATCGTCTGCTCCGGGACGACGGTCTTCTCGTAGTCGAAGTTCCCGATGCGGCCGGACCGGGTTTTCGAATTCTCGGAACGAGAAACTTCTGTCTCGATTATCCCCACCACCTCTACTTCTTTTCGGGCGCGGCACTCCGAGGCTGTCTCGAAGCGCACGGGTTCGAAGTCGTCGGGGTGCGGCACTTCTCGCTCGAGTACTCTCCCTACACAGCCCTTCAAAACCTACTCAACTTTCTCCCCGGCGAACCGAACCGGCTCTACCGCTCATTCATGCGGAACGCCGACGCGAAGCGCTTACGATCGAGTCCGTGGACGTGGCTCCACGCAGTCCTCGGGGCGGTGCTCGCTGCGCCGATAACGCTCGCGAGTTTCGCGAGCCTCGTCATTCCCGTCGGGAACACCGTCCGGTTCTATTGCCGAAGGACGACGATGGACGCGAAGGGTCGTCCATCGTCGCGCGAATCTGCGCTGAGTTCGTCGTCGGTCTCTGCGACCTAACGGCCGAAAAGCACGCGGCTCGCCAAGACGGAATCGCGCCGAGAACGGTCGAGTGGACCGATGCGGGATGTTCCAGCGATACTTGAGGCGAGCGACGTCCTTTTCGTCTGTCCGTCGATTCGCCGTTCCCGAACCCCGCCCTCACGCAATGCACACTCGAAACCTCGCCGCCGCGAGACTCTTACTTGTCGGTCCCGACGGCGGACCGATGCTTGCGCTCACTCAGAGGCTCCTCGATTCCGGCTACCGAAACTGCCGCCACTGCGCGGCGCCGGGGCAGGAGCTTTCCGCGTTCTTCGAGCCCGAGCCGGATCTGATCGTCCTCTCTCCCGATCTGCTCGAGAACGCGCAATCGCATGCGCTTACGGAACTCCAGGCGTATATACGAGCGAGCACTGGCATTCCGGTTCTTCTCGCCGGCGAGAACATGAGTTCACGAACCCGACGGCGCGCGCTCGGCGTCGGTGTCACGGACTTTTTGAACGAGCCGGCAGATCCCGTCGCCATGATCACGCGGGTGCGCAATTTGCTCGATCTTCGCTTCGCTTGCCGGGCGCTCGCGGAACTCCGTCAGAAGTTGGAGTCGGCCCCACCTACGGACACGGCCGAGCAGGAAGCTCTCGCGAGTCTTCACCTCCTCGCGCGCTGCGCGGAGTATCGCGAAGATCCGTCCGGGCATCACACGGTGCGCGTCGGACGTCTCTCCGCGTCGATCAGCGCGATGCTCGGGTGGTCCGAGGAGGAGACGAATCAGCTCTGCGTCGCGGCGATGCTGCACGACCTCGGCAAGATCACCGTCCCCGAGTCCATCCTCCTCAAGCCGGGGCAACTCACGAACGAGGAATTCGATCTTCTGAAGAAACACACGACGGCCGGTCGAGATCTACTCGGCTCGTGCTCGTCGGGTGTGCTCGCGCTCGCGCGAGACGTCGCCCTATCTCACCACGAAGGCTGGAACGGATCTGGCTATCCGTTCGGCCTCGCCGGCGAGGAAATCTCGCCGGCGGGACGAATCGTCGCCGTCGCCGATGTCTTCGACGCGCTCACTCACGACCGCCCGTACCGGAAGGCTTTCTCCGTGGAC
Organism: Planctomycetota bacterium; assembly: GCA_965223845.1. Lineage (GTDB taxonomy): Bacteria > Planctomycetota > UBA8108 > UBA8108 > SXIK01 > CBDCXR01. The sequence goes on from CBDCXR010000004.1 coordinate 5,262,463, forward strand.
GTCACGGTCGGATTGATCCAGGAGGATCGGGGCAAGGCGTTCGACCCGGCGGTGGTCGACGCGTTTCTCGAAGTTGCGCGCCGAGACGACATCTCTGCGCTCGTGGGTGAAGAAGATGTCGCTACTTCGCCCATCATCGAGCGTTTTCTCGACGAAACCGTTCGCACCCGAATCGAACAGAGCTCCGTCCCGGCGGAGTCGACGTAAGGCCTCGCGCAAAGAGCACACCGATGAGAGAGTTCGTCCTCAAGAATCCTCGCCTGGGAGTACCGAGCTCGGCCCGGGAGTCGTCCGTTGACTCGACGACGGTCGAGCTGACGAGCGGGAGCGAGGAGCGGAAACCCGCTGATTCGCTTTCGGACGTATCGCTCGGCGACGCGGAGCCGAGTGAGCTCTCACTCGACGAGGCGATCGCTAGCCTCGACGATGTCAATCTCGACCTCGACATCGATGGCTTCGTCGTCGAAAGCGCGGCTGCGACCGAGTCCGAGTCGACGGGTACGAATGCGACCGGAGTCATCCTCAACCTAGCGGAAGCGCCGGCGCTCGGGACCGACACGGCTGTCGGTGCGGCCGAACCGCACGAACTCGCGTCGAATCCGGAATCGATCGCCGCGACCGAGTCTGACCTCGAGGCGGACGCGGTCGGCGCGACATTGGCGGGTGCTTCGCCCTCCGCGTCAGGTGACGTCGACCGTCTACGCGCACGCCTCGCCGAGTGCGAGGAGCAGCTCCGAAAGCGAGAAAACTCGCTCGCCGAAATCTTCGAGTTCCTCAAGGAGTTCAAACGCGCCGAAGAAGAAGCGAAGTTGATCCAGCGGGGGATCGCCCTACACGATCGACTCGAGGCGGCGATTGCCAACGACTTCGCCGAGTTCGAGTCGTCCTCGACACCGGCCGGCGAAGCACCGATCGCCGTCGACCCGCAGCAGTTCTACGGCTTCTTCGGCGAGCTCAAGGAGGTCGGCGTCTCCGAGATTCTCGAGTTCGTCCGGACGACGAACAAAACGGGCCGACTCGTCGTCGAAGCACAGTGCGTTCAGGGGACCATCGACTTCGTCGCCGGCCAGGCGATCTTCGCCAAAACGACGGAGGCGGAGGGATTCGACGCGTTCTACGACCTCATGGGAGCTGAAACGGGGCACGTCCGGTTCTCGGCGGAAGCCGTCGACTCGAGTCGACGAAACCTCTCTAAGGGAACACTGCAGCTCATGATGAAGGCGCTGCGGCTCCTCGACGAACGCAACTCGCAGATGCGGCGATAGAGTTCCGAGAGCACGATCGCCGCTCCAGGATGGACCACGAGCTCGCGAAGCTCCCGAGCACGCCTCGGAAACTCACTCTTCGGTCGAAGGTGGTGGCTTCCGCCCGAACGGCCACAGCTTCGCGAGACCGCGCTTGGCGCCCGGGATCCAGCCGCCTCGCAGCACGGCTTCGGTCGCGGTTTTCGACGACGGCTCGAAGAGATGGCGAAGGTCGACGACGAACTGGTCGTACACCTCGAGGACGCAGGTGTAGTAGCCCTTTTCGCGAATCTTCGCGAAGGCGCCCAGGTAGTAGTCGACGACGTTGTCGCTGAAGAGATCGAGGGCGACCTTGACTGAGCCGACTGCGCCCCGGCCCGCACGCACCATCTGCGAATACGTCATCATTGCGACGGCGTTCGACACCTCGAGGAGCGAGCGGTTCTCGACGCGAACCGTCTCTTCGATCTCCGACCAGACGCGCGCCATGTCGTCCTTCGAGATCAGCTTCGTGAGATCGACTTCCTTCGCGTGAGCTCTCAGCTCATCGACGGTCTTTTGAAGCTGCTCCGTCGTCACGGGCGGCGTATCGAGCGAATCGGCGAGCGATCCCGACGTCCTCTGGAGTGCCGCGAGGAGCTGGTCGACGCCGTCGATCGTCTCGCTTCCTTCGATGACGCCCTGCTCCTTGAGCTCGCCGACGAGCGCGTTGAGATACGTCTTCGCGCCGAAGGCGACATCGCTCACCACGGCGAGCACCCAAACGGGTGAGACGTGGAGTACGGCGAGTCCGCCGACGTCGATCACGTTGCCGACCGCCTTCTTGACGACGAATTGATCGTCGTCCCCGCTCGCCGGATCGTGCTCGCCGTCTTCGCCGGACGGCGATGGCTCGGCCGACGCAAGCTTTCCCACGTCGTCGGCGAGAAACCCGAGCATCTTTTCGACCGTGAGCCGGTAGAGCTGGGCCTCCTTCATCGCGTCGGGAACCGCGAGCTTCGCGAGGTCGCGCGCCGTCGAGCTCGCCGTACCGATCATGCCGCGAGCGACCCGTTCGGGGAGGCTGAGCGAGTAGACCGTCGCATCGACCGCTTTCGAAATGAGACCGGACTCGTCCGTTTCCGCAGCGGCTTCCGGTGTCTCTTCGTCTCGTGCGGCAGGTTCGGACGGGTCGGTCTTCTCAGAATTCGATTCGTTCATAGCAATCTCTCCGACGCGCACGCTCACCCGACATTACGCGAAAGCGATCCCGTCACCCGCGAAGAGTCCGCACGGGCGGAGACGAGAAGCGTCCACGCGACTTGACACCACCGGCGAGCGTCTCAATCATGTACAGTTCTGTCAACGAGTTACGAGTGATCGACGGAGCGGGCGAGCGACATGATCCGAGCGCGACCACGACTTGCCGAGAACCGCCGTCGCGGAACATTCGCGACTCTCGCCACCATTTGGGTGGCGGCGGCGGCGACCGCCGTCGCCGAAGGAGAGGCCGACGACGACGGTCTCTGGTCGGCGCACGTTCGACCGCTCCTCGAGGCGCGCTGCACGAAATGCCACGGCGCGGCCGCGCGGAAGGCCGGACTCGATCTCCGTCGTCCGGAGTCGATTCGCGCCGGCGCAAAGTCCGGTCCGGTCGTCATCCCGGGAAAGCCGGAGGAGAGCTCGCTCTATCGCGTGCTGATCGCGGGCCCCGATGATCGGATGCCTCTCGACGACGCCCCACTCAGCCGCGAAGAGATCGCGATCATCGAGCGGTGGATTCGCGGCGGGGCTACAACGGGCGGCCGGGAACCGCGGACGGAACAACAGCCGCGCTCCGTCGCCACGACATCGGAGGCTCTTCCGCCCGCGGGATTGACCCCTGGCCTCGTCATCGATCTCCTCATCGAAGAGGGTTGGCAGCGCCGCGGCGTTCGACCGGCGGTGCGGGCGGACGACCGAGCCTTCGCGCGGAGACTCTACCTCGATCTCGCCGGAAGAATTCCGACGACGGAAGAGCTCGCGGCGTTCGAGCGCGACACACGCTCGGAGAAGCGCGAGCGGCTCATCGCGGAACTCCTGGGCGGACCCGAGTATCCGCGTCACTTTCGCGACGTGTTCGATGTCGCACTCCTCGGCCGCTCCGATCGTCGCGCGGCCGAGCGTCGAAAGTCGAACCGTTGGCACAGCTATCTCGAATGGGCCTTCGCGGCGAACCGTCCGTGGAGCGAAATCGTGCGCGATCTCGTCGTCGCGCGACCGGAGTCGGACGACCAGCGCGGTGCGGCGTGGTTCCTTTTCGCCGCGAAGGATAAGCATCGCGCGATGGCCGAACGCGTCGCGCCTGCGCTCCTCGGTCTTCAGGTTCAGTGCGCGCAGTGCCACGACCACCCTCTCGCTAGCGAAATCGAGCAGCGCCACTACTGGGGTCTCGTCTCCTTCTTCGAGCGAACGAAGAACGCGAGCTCCCCGCAGGGGATCGCGCTCGCTGAATCCGCGATCGGTGGCTACTCGAAGTACGCCGATCTCGACGGCGAGTCTCACGAGTCGGTGCTCGCGTTCTTCGACGGCACGGTCGTTCCGGAAAACCGACCGGAGGACCCGAAGAAGGAGAAGGACAGCGCGGAGAACTACGTCGTGCCGCCGGCCGACCTCGCCGGTGACAAGGACGCACGCGCGGTCGCCGTGCCGAAATTCTCCCGCCGGGAGGAACTCTTCCGGGTAGCACTCACCAGCGGACTCGTCGGCAAGGCGTTCGTCAATCGCGTTTGGGCTCTCCTCATGGGACGCGGGCTCGTCCATCCCGTCGACAAGATGGACTCGATCCATCCGCCGAGTCACCCGCGTCTTCTCGCGTGGCTCACGCGGGATTTCATCGCGAACGGCTACGACGTCCGGCGTCTCGTGCGTGCGATCGTGACGAGCCGGGCGTACCAGCTCGACTCACGGCCGCGCGATGGCAAATCGACCCCGCCCGAGGCGTTCGCGGTCGCGATGGCGAAACCGCTCGGCGCCGAAGCGCTCCAGCGCTCTTGGTTCGTTGCCACCGGACGCGGCGAGACGAGCGTCGACGCGCTAGAGATCGCCGATTCCTTCGGGCGGGTCTTCCCGGCTCTCTTCGCCGAAGAGAATACGGCCGAGCTCAAGCAGGCGCTCTTCCTCTCGAACAATCCTGAGATCGATCGACTGCTCGCCGCCGAGAAAGGAACGACGGTGGAGCGCCTCCTCGCACTCGACACGACGGAGCGGCGCGTTCGACTCGCGTTCGAAACGATGTTCGCACGCACGCCGGACAGCGAGGAGCTCGGGCGCGCGGCGGCGTTTCTCGATGCGCGACGCGAGTCCCCCGAACGCGAACGGGCAGGGATCGAGCAGTTTCTCTGGGCGCTTCTCACGAGCGCAGAGTTTCGCTTCAACCACTGATCGAGCGATGCACGAACGAACCAAGCGCCGACTCCATCGAGCATCCGTTTGCGGCGGAGCGGATCACGTCATCCACCGGCGGCGTTTCCTTCAGGGTGCGGCCGGAGCGAGCGTGGCATCGGTGATGAGCTGGACGGGGCTGTTTTCGGTGAAGGCGTTTGCCGAACGCGCCAAGGCCGATGGCAAGCACTGTATTCTTCTCTGGCAGTGTGGTGGACCGAGTCAGTTCGAGTCGTGGGATCCGAAGCCGGGCCGTCCGACGAGTGGACCGTTCGGCTCGATACCGACGAAGCTTCCCGGGATCCACTTCAGCGAGCTGATGCCGAAGTGTGCCTCCATCGCGGATAAGCTCGCGATCGTACGATCGATGAAGACCGCGCAGTCGGAGCACTTTCAGGCGATCGACCTCCTCACACGCGGGAACGAGCGGCGCCCTCCGTTCGTTCGACCCGCGCTCGGCTCCGTACTCGGCGAGCAGCTCGGTCAGCTCGAGAGCCCGATCCCGGACTTCATCCTTCTCGATCCATGCCCGGAGGGGAACGAGTTCAAGGCATTCAAGGCGGGGAACTGGGCGGGCTGGCTCGGCGCGGAATACTCGCCCGTGCGCGTCGGCGGCGAGTACGGCATTCCCGATATCGATCGTCTGGCCTCGCTTTCCGAGGCGGATCAAGACGAGCGCGAATCGCTCCGGCGCTTCTTCAGCAAGAAATTCGAGAACGAGCGAAAGAGCAGCGCCGCGGAATCGTACAACGCGGTCTTCGAACGCGTGAAGGGGCTCATGAGCTGCGCGGATCTCTTTGATCTCGATCGGCTTCCCGAGAAGGATCGCGATCGCTACGGCCCCGGAACGTTCGGGCTCCATGCGCTTCTCGCACGCCATCTCGTCGAGAACGGAGCGCCGTTCGTCATGGTCGCGAACGGGATGCCCTGGGACACGCACGTCTTCAACCACGAGATCTACCAGATGATCGTCCCCGATCTCGATCAGATCGTCTTTCATCTCGTCGCTGATCTCGAGGAGCGTGGCCTACTCGAGAAGACACTCGTCATCGTCATGGGAGAGTTCGGCCGAACCCCGTGGATCAATCAGGCGCGCGGGCGCGATCACTATCCGGCGGCGTGGAGTCTCGCCCTCGCCGGCTGCGGAATTCAGCCGGGGGTAGTCGTCGGTGAGACCGACGAAGACGGCATCGATGTCAAAGGCGAGCATTTCGACGAGAGGAATCTCTTCGCGACGATCTTCTCGGCCCTCGGAATCGACCCTTACGCGAAGTACGACTTGCCCGGCCTCCCGACGTTCCATCGCGTCGAAGAGAAGCAGCCGCCCATCCCGGGAGTGCTCGCATGACTCGCTCCGTGCAAAGGAGTAAGGACGAGAGGATCTCGTTCGCAAGCGCCATCGGCCGAGCTCAAGCTGTCATCGCCGCGGCGACCTTCGTGCTTGCCGGCGGCTGCGCGAAGCCGGAGGGCTCGCGCCGTCTGGACGTCCGCGCTGCGCTGCTCACGTCGGCGGCCGAGAACGATCCCGACTTTCCCGACGGCGAGACCGTTCTGCTCACGCACTTCTCCCACGTGGGAGAGCTCCAGTCGTCGCGCGGTGATCTCGTGTACGTCGCCGATCGACGCGCGGTCACGGCCGGAATGCCGGCACCGCGCGGCCACAATTTCATCACGTTCTTCGACGAAGACTTCGTCTACCTCGGAAAGACGCACTACGTCGCGAGTCGCCCGCTCTGGTGCGAAGGGAGCCGCCTCTATCTCTTCGGCGAACTCGACGGGATCGTCGCCGGCCTCTCCGGAAACGTGATCGACCTCTCTGACGGCTACGACCGGATTCGGGCGTATCACGCTCGCGCGTACGGGAGCTCGGGAGGAATCGATGGTTGAAGGACCGAAGCATTGGAGCGTCGCGCCATGACCGCGATCACCGCGCCAAAGCCCCAGCTGAAGCTCGTGCGCAATTTGAGTCTCCCGGCAGCCGTACTCGCCGTCGACGCGCGCGCGGAAGGCCGCGAACTCTATGCGGCCTGCCTCGACGGCGGAGTCTACGCGGTCGACAGTGAGAGCGGAGAGCGGCGGAAGATCGGCCAACATGCGAGCTACGCCTCGGGTGTGCGACTGCTCCCCGGCGGCGAGACGCTGATCTCGAGCGGCTACGACGGCAAGCTCAAGTGGCACCGAACGAACGGAGAATCCATCCGGGAGATCGCTGCGCACGAATTCTGGTCGTGGCAGCTCTCGGTGAGTCGCGACGGCCGCTACGTCGCGTCCGTGACCGGACAGTATCTCTGCGGCGGCTACAAGTACGAGCCCGCTCCCGAGCGCGAGCCATCGGTCCGAGTGTACGACGCCGCGTCCGGCGAACTCGTTCATTCGTTCAGCCACGTTCCACCGGTCCAGTCGGTCGCATTCAGTCCCGACGGCAAGTCGATCGCGGCCGGCAATCTCATGGGAGAGATTCGGGTCTGGGATCTCGCGAGCGGTGAGCAAACCGCGGCCTGGACTACGTCGAGCTTTACCGGCTGGGGGATCATCAAGGGGCACTACTTCACCGGCGGAGTGTTCGCGCTCGAGTTCACGCCGGACGGAGAGGAACTCTTCGCCGCGGGGATGGGCACGACGCGTGATCCCGCGGCCGGAAACGGTCGCCAGCTCTGGCAGCGCTTTCGCTGGGGGGCGACGCCGGTCGAGAAGACGGGTGAGACAAAAACGGGCGAGAGTGGTCAAGGATTGATGGAAACCTTGCGGCTCCATCCCTCGAACGCGTTTTTCGTCATGGCCGGACGAGTGTTCAAGGGCGACTGGAACGCGGCGCTGTTCGACGCGGCGACCGGCGGCGTGCTCCACACGTTAACGACGAAGTGCCGCGTGACGAGTTCCGCCTTCTCCGCGGACGGACGAAGGCTCTATCTCGGTGGCGCCCTCTCGCAGAAGAAGCCGAAGGACGGCAAGTGGCCCGATTTCGGGCGCGTCGGCGTGTACGAGTTTCCGCGACGGACGCGGGCGTTCTGAGGGGGCGCGCTCGAGGGATCGACGGGGTGGCCCGCCGACTCGCTACGCGAACGTCGCGGAGATGACGGCGAAGACGATCAACGCGAAGAAGATCGCGCAGATGATTCTCACCGCGAGCGACGTCCGGTACTTGATGTGCGGCGTCGAATCGATGACGTCGCGGTACTCGTCGGAGAAGACGTACTGTCCCTTCTTCGAGAAGACGAGGTAGAGGATATAACCGTTGATCAGCGTTCCGATCGGAAACCCGAGCAGCCCGATCGCCGCGAAGATTCCGACGGGAAGACGGACTCCCCGGCGCAGCTTCCTGAGTCCGCTTCCGAGTGCGAAGCAGATCACGGCGACGAGTCCGTAGAGGAACGACACGGCGAGGAAAACGGACGATTCCCCCTCCGACGAAAGTCCGACGGCTGAGATCGCCGCAGCGAAGCCGACGATCACTCCGCTCAAGTAGTAGAGCACCCCGATCGACTGGACGGAGACTTCGTGCTTCAGATGCTTGCGCCGGATGAGCTCGTAGTCGTGCTCGAGGCCGGAGAGGACGCGGTCCGCGTCGGTGACTTCCGGCGCCGCGTACGGGTTGACGTCCAGCGTCGAGGTCGACGAATCTTCCGCGAATTCAGCGGACATGGAGCAGCTCCTTCCGGTCGCCGGAGCGAGCGAAGCCTCGTCGCACCGCCTGGATCCTGTATTGTCCCCAATCCCGGAATAGCACGCGGTTCCATCTGGAGTCTGTCCCACTTCCACCGATCCGGCCAATCCTGGGCGTTAACGGAACGCGACGACCTCCTCCGCGTGAATTCGGTCGCTCTCCCGACGTTCGCGATTGCTGAAACGATCCTGGTTGCCAAGAAGGTTCGCTCCGACCGACGCGCCGGCGCTCCAGCGGGCGACGCGAGAGAGAGAAGACGACAGCGTGGCAACTCGGTGAACGACCGACTCCGGACGCGGTGACCCTGCTCGCCGCGAGGCGCTCGCCGTGCTCCGAGAGTGTTCACGACTCGCCTCGAAACCCAGCGACAACGATCACTGAATTCTCTCGTAGTAATACGCTCCGGGACCGTACACGGTACGGAATAGATGGGAAAGACCGTGCGCGCTCTCGGTGTGGCCGAGAAACAGATATCCCCCTGGATTCATGCACGAATGAATTTCTTCGAGTACCGCCCGGGAAACGTCCGAGTCGAAGTAGATCAGAACGTTACGGCAGAAAACTACGTCCAGGTTCGAGACAGGTAGGGAGTCGATCAGATTCGCGTGGAGAAATCTCACCATCCCACGCACTTCGCAACGAAGGCGACACTCCTCCTCACCGTCCTCGAACCATCGCTCTCTCTGAGCGGCCGAAATCTCCCGCAACTGAAACGGTGAATAAGTCGCGTTTCGAGCGGAGCGAAGATGCTTCTGAGAGCCGTCGACGCCTGTGATCTCCAGTCGCGAGATCGACTCGAGGTCGAGAGTTTCGAGCGCGGAGATCGCGACACTGTACGGTTCTTCACCCGTGGAACAACCCAGGCTCGCTACACGAACTCTGCGACCAGCCCCCCGCGCGTAGACCTGCGGGAGGACATGACATTCCAGCGCGTCGAACTGGGCCGGGTTTCGACGAAAGCTCGTCTCACCGATCAATACCCGATCGAGCAGCCGCTGAAACTCGACCGCTCCCTGTTCCGAGTCGCGGAGCGCTCGTATGTACGCGCTCCAGCTGGAAAACTTCTCTTCGCGAAGGCACTCCTCGACGGCCCATGCCAACCGCGCCTTCCAAGAATCCCGAGCTTTGAATCCGTATCTACTGCGGATCAAATCTCGAACTTCTTCGAGCTGAGAATCGGTGAGCTCGCGGCTCGACGCAGAAACGACCCCCGAAACGCCTCCACCGCTCACGAATTCGTCTCGGCGTCAAAGTTCGGATGGAAGTACTTCCGCACGAGCATGCGGAGCAAGACCCGACGGGAACTCGGGGATTTTTCGAAAACCGCCATGATCTCGTCGACGATTCGCGTGACTCGATCCTTTCGTTCATGACTCCCGCCGGGATCGCCGCCGTCGTTTCCTTCTAGCACCTTCCTTCGTCGCGAAGCTTCGCTCGCGGTGCTCGAGAGTTTGCCGGCGGATGTCGAGGCCCTTCCGCCGAACGAGTTCCTCTCTGCCGACGCTTCGGAGCCATCTCTACCCACTACCCGCAGCACAGCACACCGCAAGCTGTCGCCTCGGAACGGCTTCTCCACGCAGGCCTTTACGGAGCGAAACGCGGCGAATTCTTGTTCCAAACGAGATGCTTTGCGCCCCGACAGTACGATGATCGGGACATTCGACAGCTCTTCGATTCGGGAGAACTCGCGACAGACTTCCGGGCCGTTCATATCCGGAAGCAGATAGTCCAGCACGACGGCACTCGGAGGTTGTGCGCGAGCCAGCTCCAGCGCCTTCGCGGCAGTGCTTGCGCACACGACCTCGTATCCGGCCGCAACGAGTTGCCGCTCCGCCAGCTTCAAAACCGTCAAGCTGTCGTCAACGAGCAGTATCCGCCGATTCACGGATGGCCTCTTCCTGTTTGCCAATCAATCCCATGGACAGCAGAGCATAAACACCGCGGCACACGTCGAAGGTATTTGCACTGCACAGATGGACGATCTCCCGTACGGATCGCCCCTCTTCGATATGCTCTAGAATCCTGGCGTATTCTGCACCGATCGTCTCCGCGTCGGCTTCTTCACCGTCGATGCGTCCAAACTCCTTCTCGCCCGAGAGAATCTCTTCCTCGATGATCTTCCACTCGTCCATCCGAGAGCATAGATTCAAGAGAAACTTCTGTACCGAAAGATTGAGCTGGGCCTCGTAAAAGCTCTCGGGCAGAGATTCGTAGGGAGAGAACTCGAATCTCGATCGTTTCGGGATGAGAATGCACTGTCGCAGAACATCGAACCCGAACGACACCATAAGTCCGTAGACGTCATCCGCGCGAATGACTCCACGATCCACGAGCCGCAAGAAGACGGACCCGCCCCTCACCGACGTTTCATCCAACGCAGCCTGAAACTCGGAAACCGGCACGCGTCGGCCAGCACAGTAAATCGGAAAGAGTGGCCGCCGCAGTTGGAAGTGCCTCGGGTTGACGAACAGGACTCTCCCGCTCTCCAGATACACGTCGCACCAAGATCGAGGGCCTCGAGCCGCGAGAACTCCAGTCAGTTGGCGGTTTCCGAGGGATTGAATCGCGTCGGCGAAGCTGAGTGCTGCGCCGGTAGCCGCAAATAACTGTCCCGCAGACTCTTCAATCATGTCGATCTGAGTCGCCACGTTGACGACGAAACTCGACTCCGTAAGGGAGCCTGCGACCACTTCCGCCGCTCGCGATCGAGACATCCGCGAAGTCTCATTCATGACCCCGCCGAGACGGTCGGAAATCTGCGAAATCAGCATGGAGGCAATCTGAAGTATCTTGTGCCCTCGAGAGTTCGCGGGTATTCGCAACGACGAAGGACGCTCCCCGACGCGCTGACAAACCGTTTCGACCTGCGCTCGATCCTGCGCGTCCGCCTCGTCTTTTCTCAAAGCGAATTCGAGAGTCGCGACCATTCCCGAGTCCGTGAACGGCTTGGCCACCACTCCGAGCACGTTTGCGTGCTCCCGGTACCGTTGCCAGGCCTCCGGGGCCCGAGATGTCACTAGCAGTACGGGAATCTCTGCGGTGCTCGACTCCTCCGAGAGCGCCTTGATCGATTCCTCTCCGGACGTTCGCGTCGTACCCAGCAGAATGAGATCTGGTCGGCTCACTGCGGCGATGCGAGCCGCTTCGAATTCGCCATCGGCCACCTCGAACTCGAAACCGGCTCCCGCCAATGCGCGCGTGATACAGACTCGAGCGGTTGCGCTCTGTTCAACGACCAGAAACCGTCGGTTCGACATGACGTACTACCCGCTACCGATGCTCCTCGCGCGCGGAGCGACGGCTCGAGTTCGCGATGACCTGAGTCGAGCCACCGTCGCGCGCAAGCATTCGAAATCGAAGATGAAGCTGATTGTGCATCTCGCGCAATTCTGCGAGCTCGGCGGTTCGCTCCACCAATAGATCCGTGGCCACCGCTAGATCGTCGTCCCGAGTTTTGAGTCTTTCTCGCACGATCTCGAGCTCGCGCTCTCGACCGTCCAACCGCGCGCTGAGATCGGCAGCGGCGGTTAGATTCTCCTCGCGACGGGTGCCGAGCTCGCGCAATTCTCTACACTCTTCGCGCAAAGCTTCGGATTGCTTTTCGACCTCGATCAACTGCCGCTCCGATTCCGTCAACCGAATTGCCAGCTCTGCGTATTCTTCGGCTTCCGTCTCCACCTGCTCTTCAAGTCTCGCGATCGTCAACTTGCACTCTGCAACCTCTTCACTCTTACGCCGCGCCTCGTCTCGCCACCGATCCACCTCTTCCGTTTGGAGCGCTCGTCGGCTACCGATCAGTGCCTCGAGCCGCTCGACCGAACCGCATGCGGCTCGCTCGTCCGCCTGCGACGCCGCCAGCGCGGTTTCGAGCTCCTCGATCCGTCGACTCAGCTGTCGAATTTCCTCGCGCAGGATCGCGTCGCTCTCTCGATTCTCCATCGTTCGCCAAACCAGCTAAACAAACTCTGTTTCCGCGCGCCGAACTCCGCCTGCCGCCTTTCCACCGCGTCGAAAACTTGTTCTCGTACCACGGCGGCTCCGACGTCAGCTGGCACGATCTACAGCACCGCATGAGGACTCCGGCAGATCGGATCTGGCGAGCGTCGTGACCGAACGCTTGGTCGGTTCAAACTCTCAACCGCAGCGAGTGACCGCGGCCAAGAGCTCCTCGACGTCGAACGGCTTCGTCAGATACTCGTCGGCGCCTTGCCGCTCGCCCCAGTACTTATCGCTATCTTGCGACTTCGACGTCAGGAGAATCACCGGGACCTCTCCGACTGATTCACTCTTCTTGATCGCCCGGCAGACGTCGAATCCGCTCTTGCCCGGCATGACGACGTCCAGGATCGCCAAATCCGGAGTGTGTTCTTCGACTGCCGCCAATGCAGAAACTCCGTCCGCGGTTGCGACAACCGTGTGCCCAGCGTCCGTCAGTACTTTCTGAATCAACTGCCTTTCCGACGACACGTCGTCAGCGATCACAATCTTCGCCATTCTCTGTCTCCTTCCTTCCGGTTCTTCAGGTCTCCGGCCGAGCGGCGCACTCCCCGAGCGAGCCCCGGCGACTCTCGATCGATCTGCGAGCAAGACGCGCCACCACGGATTCATCTTCCGTGGGCGTTTCCAAATCGATTCGCCCTTAGTTCATTTCTCCTTTTTTCATTGCGGCGCTGGTTCGCTTACCTCATTTGCAACACGGGAACTTCCGCTCCATCGAGCTCTACGAACTCTCTCCCGTCGGCGCACACGCCCTTTGATGACTCTTCGATCTCCACCAGCCCGACGACGCGGCTGACCTCGACCGCGCAATAAGCATTTTGCGAGCTCAACCGAAGTACCACCCATCGCCCCTGATCCTCACCGGCTCTCTCCGGTCTCTTGACATCGAAAACGAACGCACACGAATCGAGGACGACAAGCGGTGAATTTCGATAGACGCCCAAGCCGCTCACGTAGTTCGCGGTGGCCGGGAACTTTCGACACTCGGAGGCCGGAACGTACTCGACTACGTCGTCGACCGGCATGACGAAGCGGTTTTCGTCGATTTCCGCCAACACCATCCGCAGGTTTTCGATCATGACTTGCAATCCAACTCCGAGAGAACGTCTGCGACAAATCGTCGAAGGTTCGCTGGCATCAAAACTTCCATGTCGAGAAGCAAGGTGACGGCCGCATCACGCACACAAGCGCCGCGATACGTCCTTTCGACAGCCGCCTCGACGACGCCCGTCGGCCATCGAATCTTCTCTCCGACCAGCTCGGTGAGCTCCACGATCTCTCGAACCAACATCGCGGCGACCGTCTCCCCCACACGGATCACTACGGCACCACCGAACTCCTCGAGAGAGGTCTCGGACTTCGGCACTTCACCGTCTGCGGCAAACCGCAAGTGTCCGTACAGGTCGAACCCGAGCAGCGTCTCGTTCTCCCACTCGTGGAATCCCACGAGCGACCCGATCTCGGAGTCGACTCGACCCCATGCGTCTGGATCGACCGTGAGAATGTGCTCGACGCAGTCCGCCCGAATCCCGTAAAGCCCATCGGTCAACTCGACGATGACCCAACGCTCGGTCGCTCTCGTACGACCTCGCTCGACTCGCTCGGAGTTGTTCTGAATTACGATAGCCAAGGCCGATCCCCGGATTAGCTCGCCTTCCCTACAGCACGGAGAAGTTCGACCGAAAGATCATTCGGACTCACCACTCCGTTCACCAGACCCGTTTCCATCGCCGCCCTCGGCATTCCGTAGACCGCGCAGGATTCCTCGTTCTGCACAAGCACTTCGCCCCCCGAAGCCGCTACGGCTTCCACCCCGATCGATCCGTCACTACCCATTCCGCTGAGAACCACCGCGCAGACTCCGCATCCGAAACCAGCCGCTGCGCTTTCGAACAGCGCGTCGACTGAGGGACGCGGCCGGGACCTACAAGTCGCTTTCTCCAAACGAACGCGCAGATCCTCCGTCACGCGCAAGTGGCTGTCTCCCGGCGCGACGTACGCCCAGCCGGCACGAACGCGTTCCCCGGATTCACCCTCCTTCACGCACAACTGACAATCACGGTTCAATTGTTCCGCGAACGAATTCGTGAATCGCGGGGGCATGTGTTGCGCGATCACGATCGGAGCGGGAAAGTCTTCCGGAAGATCGCGAAGCGCCTTTGCCAAGACCTGGGGCGCTCCCGTCGAGCCTCCGATGCAGACCAACTTCTTGAGGTCGCTCCTCGACGGTTGGACTCCGCCCACCCGACGAGGCGGTTCCGTCTCGAGCTTTGCTCGAGTTCTCCCACTCCGCGCCTCTTCACTCCGTTCGAGATTTCGAATGACCTTCACTCGCGCGGCGACGAGTATTTTCTCGAGCAACTCATCTTTGAGGTGCTCAATATCTAGACTCACCGATCCGCTGGGCTTCTCGATGACGTCCACCGCGCCGAGATCCAGCGCGCGAAATGTGTCTACACCCAATGTTCGAGTGTAAGAGCTAAATACGATGATGGGCTTCGGATGCTTTTTCATGATCTCAGCGATGGCATCGACTCCGCCCATTTTCGGCATGAACAGATCCATCGTGATGACGTCGGGATCTAGTGTCGTGGCCTTCTCGATCGCTTCGACACCGTTGCGAGCGCATCCTACGACTTCAATTGCCGGATCGCTTTCAACGAGCTCCCGGATTCGATTCTGCATATACATTGAATCGTCTACGATCAAAACCGATATGCTCACGACTGTAGTTCGCCGCTTGCTGTCCTAAGAGAGCACACGATCCTCGGTCAGTTTCTCCACTTGGCCGAGCAGCTCGGTCTGCGTAAACGGCTTGCCGAGATACGCATTGGCTCCAAGCTCGAAGGCTCTTCGAACGTGCTTCTGGCCGCTCCGAGAGGAAACGACGATGATCGGTAGATCACTGATCTCTTGCGTTCGACGAATCTCCGCGATCAGTTCGTAACCGTGCATTTGCGGCATCTCGAGATCGGTGACAAGCGCGAGGTACCGATTGGCGCGAAGAAACTCGAGAGCATTCAAGCCGTCGACAGCGAGATCTACTTCGTAACCGGCGTCTCCAAGGAGACGGCTAGCGACCTTCCGGACGGAGATGGAATCGTCCGCCACGAGGATGCGTCGCCTTGTCTCCGCGGCCCCCGGAGATGTCGTACTCTCCGGCGTCCCGTCGATCTCGAGGTCACGAATCGCGGCTTGATCTCCAACGAGCTGCACGTCGGATCCGATCACCGAGGGTACGTCGACGATAAACGACACTCGCCCGTCACCACCGATCGTCGCACCAGATAGGTGGCGGAGATTCTTCATGAATTCCCCGTTCGTCTTGACGACGATCTCTTGACGAGCGATGACTCGGTCGACCAACACTGCGACTCTTCGATCGTCCAGCGTGACGATGACGGCCGTCCTGCCCTCCGCGTTGACCGCTTCACTCGGTGAGCAGTGCAAGCCGAACAGTCCGTCGAGTCGCAGAAGGGGAACTACCGCCCCTCGAATCCTCAGGATTTCGTTCCCCGAAACGAGCTCTATTCTCCGCGGATCGACGACCATCGCCTCTTCCACGTAATTGAGCGGAAGGGCAAAGGTCTCCCCACCGGACTGCACGAGCAGGGCCTCGTTCACCGCGAGAGTCAGCGGTACTCGGATCAGGAACCGAGAGCCCCGTCCCTCTACGGTCTGTACGGATATCGTCCCGTTGATATCGCGAATCGCCGCCGCTACCGCATCCAGCCCCACGCCCCGACCGGAAACGTCGTTGACCGTACTTCGCGTGGAGAACCCCGGGCGAAACATGAGCTCGAGTAGCTCCTCCTTCGTTGGCTGCCCGGATCCGGGTAGGTATCCCAACTCGACTCCTCGAGCGCGCACGGCGGCCAAATCCACTCCACCTCCGTCGTCGACGACCTCCAGTCCGAAAGCACCGCCCTCCTGAAAAGCACGCAGGAGAAGAGATCCCGATCGCGGCTTCTTCAGACCCACTCGACTCTTCGGATCTTCGATCCCATGGCTGACGGCATTTCGGACCAGATGAAGCAACGGTTCGAACAATCGATCCACGATGGCCTTGTCCAGCTCTGCGTCTCCGCCCGAAAGCGTCAGCTCGACTTCTTTTCCCTCACGTCGCGCTGCGTCTCGAATCGGTCGACGGAGGCGCTCGAGGACGGCGCTCGCTGGGATCATCCGCAGTTGTGTGACTTCGCGCTGAATCGTCGAGCTCACCTTGGCGAACGCGGTCGACTCCTCGCCCACCTCGAGGAAGAAATGATCGAGCTGCGTCATGATCTCGGACACATCCGTCGTAATCTCGAGTAGCCCACGACAGAGGATGTTGAAGTCGTCGTAGCGGTCGAACTCGAGCTCCGAAAACTGCTGATCGCCGTCAAACTGCTGAGCTCTAGCGTTGATCGAGCCGCTGATCTTGGTCCCGAATTCGTATTTGATCTGAAACTGATTCACCAGATCGATCAGGTGGTCTTTCCTCGTCGTCAGCTCGTCTCGAATCGCGGTGAGATCCTTGATCCGATTCGCGAGTCGAGTCCGAGTCGTGATCAACTCGGCGACCAAGTTCATCAGCGTGTCCACTCGATCGGCCTCGACTCGGATCACTCGCCGCTCCCGACTCGTTCGCTCCGTCGGCTTCGATGGACCCGTTCGCTCGGTCACCGGCTTCGGTGCTCGGTCCCCCGGTTCACTTCGGGAATCGAGATCGGACCGAGCTCCAGGCAGATTGCCCGCTTCTTCCTCCTCGTCTGCCTCGCACTCTTCCCAGGTCTCCGACTCACCCAGCTGGCTCCGCACGGCGATCGGCGACCCGGAGACTCGTTTCAGCTCGCGCGCGATCGACTTCTCGAACTCCTCGATGGATCCGCTGGAATCCGGATCGACTCCGGTCGCCCGAGCAAGCTCTTCTTGAATGTGATCTACCCCCGACAGCATGAGATCCACGAACTCCGACGAGACGGAGCTCGTCGACCCTTCCGCTAGAGACTCCAGCAAGTCTTCGAGCGAACCTGCGACGCGTCCGATGGTCTCGAGACCCACCATGGTCGAGGCGCCCTTGATGGTGTGAATGGCACGAAACATCACCGCGACCTGATCTAAGTCGCTGGGATCTTTCTCCAAACGAAGCGCCGCCTGAACGAACTCGTCAAGGTTCTCGGCCACGTCGGCGAGAAAGAACTGCAGATCGTCCTCGCCGCTCGAGTTGCTCCGCATGGGCGTGGCCGCATCGAGCTCGGCTGAATCCGTCGCTTCGGGCCGGCTTTCCCCTTCAGTCGCTGAAGCAAGACTTTCGTTGATTCTCTCGAGAGCGGAACGAACCACCTCTCTGATCTCGGGACTGTCCACCTCGTCTCGTTCGCACGTCGCAGAGATGAACTCGTAGGTCTCGGCTGCTAAGTCGCTCGTCACTTCGAGTCCGACGAGTCCCGCGGAGCCCTTAATGGTGTGGAACAATCTTCGGATGCGATCCATGTGTTCGCGGGATATGGGCTCCGCGTCGAGAACGATGGTTTCGATCTCGTCCAAGTACGGCTCGCACTCTTCTAGGAAAACGTCGATCAAGTCGGAGTCGACGGACCCGGCTCCCGCATCGTTGCCGCCTTGCACGTCCGATCGTTTGGCGTCCTTCACAGCTCTCAGGCACTCTTCGATCTGGGCGATCGCGCGCCAAATTCCGTCCAGCTCTGCGGACGATACGCTCCCCCCTTCGTCGATCAGGTCTTCGAGGACCTGTTGCTGGCGATCCGCAACCATTTGAATCCGGTCGACGTTCGCGAGCCCCGCGGCACTCTTCAATGTGTGAAAGGCGCGCGATACTCCGAGAAGGGCCTCGCTATCCTCGCGGTTCCCTTGGAGCGCTTCCGCATTTCGTTCGAGCGCGTCGAACAGCTCGTCGGCTTCGTCGATGAAACAAGCGATCAGTTCGGGATCGACATCGTCCAAGGCCCCGAGGTCGAGATCACCGACGTCCCGTCGGCTCACGTCCAGATAGTCTCCGTATTCGCTTCTGACCTTCTCACGGTACTCGCGGAGAATCTTCGCTTTGTCCGCTCCGGGCGACTCGATCGCGTCGGACAGCGTTCTAAGAATTGGAAACGAGTCTGAAACAAGTCTGCAGATGGAATCGAATCGTTCTTCGTCCACGCCCAGGAACGACTTGGCCACCTCGAGCAGATCTTCCGAACACCCGGCAATTTCGAAGATCTCCAGCTGCTTGAACAGGCCCGCAGCTCCTCTTAGTGCGTGCACAGCCCGAATCGCCGCGTCGAGGTTGTCGTCACTCCGGTCGCCCGCGAGCATCGAAGCAACTGCCGACTCCGCGCTGTCCGCGAAGATCTGTACGTCCTTCACGAAGTACGAAACCATCTCTTCGTGGTACTTGCGCATCCTCTTGCCTTTCACTGCGTCGATTCTCGACACTCAAACGAGTGAGCGTCGAAGCCGTCTACCGATCAAGAAAGCGAACCTGCTTCTGGCAATCTTCGATCAGCCGGTCCACGTCTAAGAGCATCACCAAGGAATCCCGGAACTCGCACAACCCTGCCGCGTACACCACCGACCCCTCGCCTTGGATCTCCTCCCCGGAGACCGCAGTTAGCAACTCGCCCACGGTGAGCACTCGGTCGACGAGTACGCCGACGAAGTCGAACTTCGTTTCGAGCACCAGAATCGTCGACTTCCCCGCGGAAGCGACCGGTTCGACGCTCAGCCAACGATCAACCGAGATCACCGGAACGACGTTTCCAAGAAGGTTGACCGCCCCACACACAAACTCGGGAGCTGCCGGAACTTTCGTCAGAGCGTCGACGGTCCAGATGCGATTGACCGTCGCAACCGGCACACCGAACGCGGACGACCCGCGTTGAAACACGCACACGTGCAGCGCTTCGCGCTCGATGAGAGCCGTCCCAGTCTTCTCGTCTATCTCCATGCCGCTTCGCCTCCGCTCACGCGCTGAACTTTTCGACGAGATCGATCAACTCTTGTGGCTCGTACGGCTTGACCAAGTACGCGCTCGCGCCTTGCTTCAGGCCCCATTGCCGATCGGTTTCTTCGCCCTTGGAGGTGACCAGAATGACCGGAATGTCCTTGGTGGTCTCGTTTCGCTTGAGCGCCCTACAGACTTGAAACCCGTTCTTCTTCGGCATGACGACGTCGAGCAAAACCAAATCCGGGTTGGTGGTGGCGGCGGCCTCTTCACCCTGAACGCCGTCGCTGACGTGAGTGCAGGAATGTCCATTGCTCACGAGAACCGACTGCATGATTTGAGCTTCTGCTTGACTGTCATCGACGATGAGTACGCGCATGATTCTTCTCCACTGAATCTCTTCTATCGCTCTCGCAATCCGAACGGGGCGGCTGACGGTCGCGATCACAACTGAGTTCCGACTTCCAGCTCGTCTCCGGCCACGATCACACAACTGTGACGCGGCGAAGATCAAGCGGAGCCAGCGACCTGGAACTGACCGATCGCCTTTGTGAGGTCGGCGGACAGCGCGGCGAGCTCTTCCGTCGAGTGCCGCGTTTGCATCGCTCCGGACTGCGCCTGTTTCGCAATGTCGGCCACCACCTCCATTGCCTTCACCACGCCGTTGGCACCGCGCACTTGCTGCTTCGCGGAAAGACTGATCTCCTTGATCAGCTCCGACGACTGCCGAGTCGCAACCTGAATGTCGTCGAGTGATTGTCCCGCTCGAAGGACGACGCGGCCTTCGTCCTCTACCTGGGAGGTCTGTTCCTCCATAGAGGTAACCGCCTCGTTGGTCTCCGCCTGAATTCCCGCGATCAGCTTTTCGATCTCGTGCGTGGCGCCCCCTGTGCGCTCCGCGAGCTTACGCACTTCCTCGGCGACGACCGAGAATCCCCGGCCGTGCTCACCGGCACGAGCGGCTTCGATCGCTGCGTTGAGCGCCAACATGTCGGTCTGCGCGGAGATCTCCTCAATCGTGTTGACGATCGTCGAGATCTCCATCGAACGATCCCCTAGGCGCTTGATCTTCTTCGCACCGGCGAGAACGTTCTCACGAATTCGATCCATTCCGGCGATGACCTTGCTCACCGCGTCATTTCCGTCTTCGGAGGCGGAACGCGTCTTATCGCCCGCCGTCGCCGCGACTTCTGCGTTCTCCGCCACGGATTCGATGTTCGAGGACATTTCCTGTACGGCAGCAGTCGTGTTGATGACCTCTTCACTCTGCCTATCCGCGCCGTTGGCCAGCTGCTCCGAAGCGACTTGGATCTCCGTCGAAGCGGAAGCCACGCGATTCGCGGCGTCCCGCACGCCCTTGATCAGATCGCCCACGTTCTCGAGCATGAGGTTGATCGCGTCCGCAACGTTGCCGAGGGCTCCCTCGGTCACTGCCGCGCGCACGGTCAGATCACCGTCCGACGCGTCACTCACAACCATGAGGAGGTTTTGAATGTCTTCCTGCAGTCGTCGATTCTCTCGTACGATCTTCGTCTGAGCATCGACCCGCGACTCGACCATCGAGTTAAAGGCGACCGCTAGATCTCCGATTTCATCGTTCGTCGATACGCTCGCACGCGCATCGTCATCTCCGCCTGCGACCTGTTCCGCTACGGAAACGAGGTTGACCACGGGCTTGGAGAATTGACGCGCGCCCAGGAACGCCGCGGAGATAAACACGAGCAGCGCGATGGCTCCGACGAGAATCGACGTTGTCGCCTGACGATTCGCCGGCGCGAACGCCTCGGCCGCGTCGATCTCGGTGAGAATTCCCCAGTTCAAGCCGGGAATACTGAGAGGGCCGTAGGAACCGAGCACGTTGACGCCGCGATAGTCGGGGTAGACGTCGACCCCCGAGCGAACCGCGGGATCGGAACTGAAGATCCGTTCGACACCGCGCGTCTGAATCTCGAGAACTCCGATCGAGGTATGTGACAGTTGCTGCCCGTCCGACGAAAGCGTCTTTCGCCGTTGCGATACGTTCTCGAGTGAATCAAGAAATCGCGAGTTCGTGCGCTGCACGAAATCTTCGCCCACCAGATAGCTCTCGCCGGACTCACCAAGACCCACCTGCTCTTGCCTACCGGACATGGTCATCACGTCGTTGATTCGATCGACGGGAAGCTGGTAGATCATCACCCCTTCCTTCTTTCCGTCTGCACCGAAGATCGGACAACCGAGAAAGGTGGCCGGAGCGTCGTACGAAATCGGGTAGGGAGCGAAGTCCGTCATCTTCACATGCCCGTCGACCGAGCCGTCGCGTTCGGATGCCCACCCGAGTGCGAACGCCTGTCCGATTCCCGTGTCCTTCTGCGGTCCGCTACGGAGATTTCCGTTGAAGTCCAGCTCCTTGAATACTGAGTAAACGACGTATCCTTCGGCGTCACAGATGAAGACGTCGTAATAGCCGAACCTCGATACGAGCTGCTTGATAATCGGGTGGTAGTTGGAATGCGCCTTGAGGAAAGTTGTCTGTCCGAGCGCCGATCTGAATCGACTGTCGAGATTCGAATTTCCTACGATGTCTGCGATGTCATTTTTTTCTTCTTTGCTGCCGACCGGAGACGGATTCTTGACCGTGTACACATACTGGAGAATGTTGGTCTCGGGATCGGGGTGGAGAAAGCTCTCCACACTCTCCACCTCCCCGTCACGTACTCGACTCAGGTTCTGAATCAAAACGTCTTCGTAGTACTCCCTGTTCGCCGAGAGAACTTCACGCAGCAGCTTTTCGTCGACCTCTTGTCCCGCACCCTCGATCTCTCGCACTAGTGTTCGCCGCGCCTGCGACAGCTCCGTAAGCGCACTGCGAACGGTCAGACTCTCGGCTTGATTGGCCAGATCCCGTCGCGCTTGTTCGAAATAGCTTTCGATATTCTCTTGGAGGGCGCTACGGACCGAGCTGAGCTGATCGAAAGCTTGTCTTTCCAGTGAGCTAGAGCTGATCTGGTAGCTAACGGTGGAGATCAAGACAACCGCAAAAACACCGAGCGAGGACACCGCCACGATCAGCTTGTTGCGGATATTCATTCTGAGTTTCTTCGCGCCCTGCGAACCGGAACTATCTGAAACGGCCACACTCATCACACACTCCTGCACGAGCAAAAAGACGACGTTTGCGAACTAAGTCTCCAGTCGTGGAGACTCGGATCCGCGAGAACTTCCTGTGTACTGGGGAGAACGTGTTCCCTTCAGCGGGATGTATCGGAGTCGAGATCGCGCCCAACGCATTGGGGATCGCCCGGATTCGACCGAGGAGATCGGAACTCGCGAAGGCGAAATCGCGAATCGGCGTACGGAACTGCCCGGATCCACCCGAGTCGATGGCGTTCAGCGAAGAACTACGGGAACGTCCCGCGCCTCGAGCCACAACCCGAGCTCGTTCTTCCCCTCGAAGAATCACGTTCGGACGTTCGCACGGTTCGCGACCGACGTATCGGCAGCGTCGCCCGAGCGCCTCTACGAGACTCTGGGATCGATTCCCGTGTGCCACCACGGGGCGAGCGAGTCGCGTGAGCGCTAACGCGAAGACCTGCGGCCTAACCCGCCTCGCGAGTTGAGCTGCGGCCCTGCCAGAGGAGTGGAGCGCCGCCGATGGTGTCCGCTGGAACGAGCGACGGATCAGCTCGAACGGATGAGCGGATCGCTGGGGCTCCCGGAGGCGGGCCGCTAGAGCGGTTGGTGCTGCCGCACGACCGAGCCATCCTCCGGCTCGTGGGTCGATCCGTTTCGCTCGATCAATCCGCAGAGCCGTACCAACTGGGCGAGCGAGTCACACTCCATCTTGCGCATGACGCTCGATCGATGGTGCTCGACCGTCTTCGCGCTGATTTTCAGCTGATAGGCGATCGACTTGTTGGCGTGGCCCTGCGCGACCAAGTCCAGGACTTCGCGTTCGCGTGCGGTCAACCGCTCTGCACGCTGCCGCGCCTGGAGTTCCCGGGTGCGCGATTCGCGGATCTGGGAATCTCGATCGAGCGCTCGTCGAACGCACTCAACGAGCGTCAGTGGATCGCAGGGCTTTTGGATGAAATCCACCGCCCCGTGCTTCAGACACTTGACGGCCGTGGGAACATCACCGCAGCCCGAAATCATGATCACCGGGATGGAATACTCCCGGTCCGCGAGTTCCTGAAGAAGGGTGGTCCCCGGCATCCCCGGCATGCGGACGTCGACCAGAGCGCACCCCGGCTCCCCGAGATAGGAGTCGAGAAACTCCGTCGCCGATGGGAACGCTCGCACCTCCATCTGATGGGTCTCGAGCAGCATCGAGAGCGATCTCAGGTACTGCGTGTCGTCGTCGATCGCGAAGACGACCGGGCTCGATCCTTCTCGATTCATGGCTGCACCGGAAGCGAGATGTTCACGGCGGTCCCCGATCTCGATCCCTCGATCCATATTCTACCCCCATGATCTTGAACGATCGTGCGACAAATCGGAAGTCCAAGTCCGAGCCGACCCGGTCGGGTGCTAAAGAACAGGTCGAACGCGCAGTCGGCCAGGTCGGCGGGCAAGCCCATCCCGTTGTCCTTCACCTGAATGTCAACCGTGTCGGGACTACGATTCACCTCGATCACGATGCGCTTATCGACCTTCGACGACTCTCGCAGAGAATCGAACGCGTTGCGTACGACCTCCAGGATGACGTGCTGAAGCTGAACCTCGTCAGCGATGATCAACCCAGGTTCCGATGGGATCTCGGATTCGATCGACACGCCTTCGTCGGCCCCTTCCGACCGCAGAACTCGGAGAACTTGGTCCATCATGTCTTGGAGGTCGACTGAGGACGACACCCTGCGCCGCCGGGACAACAGTCCGTTTAGGTTCTCCAGAATGTCGGCGGCACGCGCGATCTCGGCGTCGGCGTTCTCGATCGGCTCCATCGCCGGCGAATCGGCCGCAGAGATGCGGCTGCGTGCGACGCTCAGATAGTTGGCCACCGCTCCGAGCGGTTGGCTGAGCTCGTGCGACAACTGCGCGATCAGTTCCCCCAGAACGCCGAATCTCGATGATTCCGCGAGAGCGTCACGCAGACGCGCGTTCTCGCCCTTCATGATCCAGCGGTGAACCTCCGCCTCTATCCGTTGAGCATGGCGCCGCACGAGCGCTCGAGTCGTCGGGTCCATCTCGTGCCCGACGTCATCGGTAGCGAAGACGTGTCCGATCGGCGTCGAACGGGAATCGAGAAACACGGTCGAGAGATACGACCGTCCATCGATCCGACGCACTGGCGAGCTTGGGTGACAATCCGGGTACTGATCGATCACTCCGTCCGGACAGAAGAAGATGTCGTCCTTGAACTCACCCGTGTAGAAACCCGCGTCGGGGAGTCCTTCGACGCGGCACTCCCGCGGACGAGGTTCCGGCATGCCATCGATCTGAAGAGTCAGCATTTCGAGTTCACCGGTAGCTCGCGAATAGAGAACTACACCGCCGCATCGCCAGCCGAGGTCTTCGAGGAATGCACCCACGGCCCGTTCGATCGACGTCAGCCCCGACGCCGGAGGGCCCGAGTCGGACCGGTTCGATCGTTGTCTTGCTGGCATGCCAGTATCGATCCCGAAACTGCGGAACTCAGGCTGCCCGCTCGATGATCGAATCGCGGTCGACTCGACCAGTCTGGGTGGACAAACCGTGATTCTGGGCGAAGGTCGCGAACTCGGGAGGATCGACGAACGTCTTCCGTCGACGACACGCTCGAGCACCGGATAGCCGACCTGGCGTCCGATCGGTCGGGCCACGACGGTGGTTCGGTCCGGTCGGGGGTGACCTCTTCATTCCAGCCGACCGACCACCTCAAGCTAGTTCCAGCTGAACCGCCCGATAGCAATCCGGTTTTTCCCCCATTCATCGATCTTCGCCCCACGTAGCGTCGAGAAGATAGGCTGGCTACGGGGAAAACGCCATAAGGGATGTCCCCTACTTGGAACTGAGTCCTCCTGCGCTTTGTCGTGAGATTCTCCCGAGTCGGTCCTCGGCGCGAGGGGGCCGGACTCGACGCTCCAAACGACGGCTGAACGCGGTCGGGCAAGGAGGCCGCGGGTGCCGAGAGACGGCCACCCCACGCGCGGCACGCGACGGAGAGGCGGCCGACAAGATCGCCGCCACCACAGCCGCTGGAAGGCACAGATTCAAAAGAGGAACGACGCGTCAAACGCGGCCGTCGTCTGCGTAAAGCGCGAACTGTTCTCGTAGATCCTCTCGTCGGCGATATCGACGCGAATCTCCCCACGGAGAAGGAGATTCTCGAACGGCTTCCATCCGACGGTTGCCGTGGCGTCGAAGATCCGCAGATTAGGGTTCCCGAACGCCGCGCCGTCATGGTCGTCGAAATGCTCCAGACGTACGGCGGCGAACCACGATTCACTCAGATCGTAGCGAGCTACGCCGGCGACCCCCCATAGATTCGAATATCCGCCCCCGGCTGAACCGGACTGGTCACTCTGCCAGTCCGCGTTCAGGAGAAACGTGAGCTTCGCGACCTTGAGCGAGGCAACGAGATCCACGAGGCTGCGGTAGTTCCCGGCGCTGGTTACCTCGCCCACGAAATAATTCGCGGTCAGGGCCGGCTCGAGGTCACCCCCTGGGGTCAACGTGACACTCGAGAGCCACACCGGGAAATTGCCTCCGCCGGAGGAGCCGACGTTTTGGTTCCCCCAACCATTTACGATTCCCAGATAACCCGACAAGATTTCGTCGCCGCCCTCGGTCGAGAGAAGTGGAGCCGAAATCTTCGCTCCGGTATGCACGAACGGAATCGCGAAGCCAAAGAGGAGTGAGCGCGAAATCGAATCGTTGTACGGAGCGTCGATCAGCTCCGCTCCGGCGCTGGTGAGGAACTTCCCGAAAGTCAGCGTTGCACCACCGACGACGTCGACCTGATCGGGAACGCGAACCTGAACATTCGCCTCCAAGACATCGAGATCGTTGCCGCCGAACGCAATGTTTGGACTCTGCGTCGTCGCGCTGTCTTTTCCCGTCGTCGCCGCGAAGGAGAAACCGACGGGCGTAGACTCGTCCGGAGCGCGCGAGATGTAGAGTGCCGCGTTGTGCACGGTGAATTCGTTGTGGAAGACATCAAAAACGCGGAACGGGGTCTCCGGAAGAAGAGATCCTCCACGTTCCGCGCTATTGAAATTGTAAGCGTACGCAACGTTTAGATATCCGCCGATCTCGATCTCACGAAAAAGCTCCGCGATCCCCTGCGATCGCTCGGATTCATCGCTGAATTGGTCGCCGTCGGGCGAAGCAACGGCCGAATCATCCAAACGAAACGGACCGGCCACTGCGTTCGGGGATGTACTGACAGCGGTCACGATCGCCATCACGATCGAAAGCGCTGCAGAACTACTGCTCTTCTGTTTGATGTCTGTCATCTACACTCCCCCTGTCTTGTCCGACGAAGGGTACTGCCGACTCGAGATTCGACGTCCGGATCGAATCACTCGGGCGGGCTACCTCAGGTAGCTTCCACCGTCACTTTCGATGTTCGGCCGCGGTCCACCTCGCGCGGGATAGGGACATACCCTCGAGCGGACACGACTCGGAAGCGCCGTACACACCTATGCGCACCGAGTCCAGCGCACGGTCCCGGCTCAAGAAAAAACCCATCGCGGCGCGGAACGTCGCGATGGGAGAGAGGGTCGCGCAGACTCAGACGAAGCATCCACCATTCGGACGCGTCCGATGAGTCCGCCGAGACGCTGTGCACTCCACCTTTACTAAGGACGGAGGAATCGTCCGCGACTAGCCGACGGGTCGCAATAGGGAGGTATCCGTACGCGAGTGTCGACCTCACGCGAGTCGGAGCACGCGAAAAAAAATCGGCCGGCGAAGACTCGCGTCAACGCCGGCCTCAAATCTCCGAACCTCAACAGGATTCAGTTACGAGGATGCTGAAATCCGAGCGCACCTCGGAGGACGCTCGGTGTTGGGTTCAGTTCGGAGAAATCCCAAGTAGCTGCGTGGGAAATCGTGTACGCGACGGGTCCTACAGACGAGGCTCCGGTCGCAAAGGGCCTCATTCGGCGAAGCGATGCGTGCGCGCATTACTTCCGCGCTCGTCGCCCGCTGATTCCCACTCGGATTGTCGTCGACGGCGGGTAGCTCGAACCATAGGGAGTTTCCCCTACGAGCGGGCCTCCTCGGCTTCGTGCGTCACGAGATTTCTTCGCGTGGCCGTGAAAACGGGCTACGCATCGCTGTGCCACAGCCGATACAACCGAACGGAATGATCAGCGACCGAGACACCCGAGGCGGGGCGAGTGGGTGGAGGTCAGTGGTGAGCGAGAGTCTCCGGACCGGGATACGATCACGATCGATTCAACGCATTGCCCTGCTCGCGTTGTTAGCTTTGGGCGTGTCTCATCCCGCAGCCGCTGACGGCCAACGGATCGCAATCGCGCGACCGGTGAGCGGGATTCTCGTCGACGGGGATCCGAGCGATTGGCCGTCGGACCTGCGGCGGTACCCCATCGCGAAAGCCGAGTTCGCGTCGCGGCCGCGGGACGAGATCGATTTTCGGGCGAGCTTTTCCGTCGGCTTCGATCCGTCCGAGAACGCCCTCTACGTCCTCGTGCGGGTCCGCGACGACTCGACGGTGGTCTCCACCCACTGGCGCGACACCGACGGTTGCTCGATCTATCTCGGAACGGAGGCCGATCGCGAAGGCGAACGACGGATCGTGCAGTTTAACGCGTACGGTGATTACGACGACCGCGCCGTGACCGCGGTTCGCGATCAAGTCGCCGCCGCCGCGTGGAATCGCGGACCAGAGCAGCACGTATACGAGTGGCGATTCGACTGGAAAGCGCTCTTCGGCGACGGTCACGAACTCAAGGACGGTCGAAACGCCGGGTTTGACGTATCCGTATGCGATCGGGATCGAGACGACTCGTTCTCATGGATCGCCTGGACTCCAGGAATCCGAAAATCGGAAATACAAGGACGGATCGGTGACCTCCTGTTCGCCTCTTCCGCTAGCGGGACCGGATGGATCGAGGGTCGAATCGACGCCGGATCTCTGCGAGGGCAACCTTTTGACCCGACTCTCATGGTACGGCGCGAGCCGTTCGAATCCTCGCCGCGGATCACCATTCACGCCGACCGTCAGGGGCGGTTCCGTGCTGAACTGCCCGAAGGCCGTTACCAGATTTCTTCTCGGGCCGACCATCGCACCGAGCAGTGTGATGTCCGGGCCGGCAAGTCTACCGAGATCCAAGTTGGCCTACGCCCCGCTCCGGCTTATTCACGGTACTGCGCACGGGATCGAAAGAACATCGTGGGTCCCGGAAAGCACACCGCCTCTGGGTTTCATTTCGTTAGCCCAGACGAGCTCGGAGCCACGGAGGCAGGCGGCGTGTTTCAAGCCCGCAGCGGGGAACTATGGATCTACGGTTTTCGCGGCATAGCAAGTTTCGACGGCGAGTCATTCTACTTTTATGGCAGTCGCCTGCTCCCAAGGACGCCCGACACCGTCTCGGCGATCGACATGGTAGAGGATCTGACCGGTACGTTCTGGATCGCTGCCGAGGACGGGTTGTACCAGTTCCGAGAACAAGTCTTCACGTTCGTCTCTGGATCCCGCGGAATACGGGGCACGCTGCGGAAGCTGGTCGTTGGTGCAGACGGAACTCTCTGGGTCGGAACGGAATCGAGTGTCATCCGACTCTCCGACGGTCTTTTCGAGACCGTTGTTGACTGGAACCATCTCGACTACCGACTGTTGAGTTTCGCCGTCGCGCCAGACGACTCCATATGGATTGGCACCACGAACGGACTGCTTCACGTCGCCGAAGGAAGGACCGAGAGATTCACGAGCGCGGGCGGCCTCCCGAGCGACCGAGTCACCGATGTCGCGATCGGGCACAGCGGGAAAAAACTGTGGATCGGGACGGACAAGGGTGTAGCGGTACGTGAAGAGGGAAAGTTCCGGGTCTGGCCGATCAACGCCCCCACGAGCACCGAGAAAGTATCGCGGATCGGGGTCCGGAGCCTCGTCGAGTCGCCGGACGGGCGTGTGTGGTTCACGTTCCGTAACCGCTCGCTGTGGGAGATCGGACCGCACGGTCCAAATCGACTCTCAAATGAAGGCGCTCGAGGTCTGTGCATCGATCGAGAAGGAAATCTTTGGGTCGCGTCCGGTACCGTGCTGAGCCGAGTCGAACCTGAGCACTCGTCGAAGTTGACGACCTCGAAGATCTACGCAAGCGCGAGAGTTCGTTGTCTGATGCTGACGTCGAACGACACCGCGTGGATCGGCACAAACGCTCGAGGTCTCTTTCGCGAAGCCTCCGGCAGTGTCACGAACTGGACTACAAGCGATGGCCTTCCCCACAACGGCGTCGGCGCAATCCTCGAAGATTCTCACGGCGGCGTCTGGGTTGGCACGGCAGCGGGGCTAGCTCGCATCACACCGGACGGGAGCTTCTCGGCGTTCGCTCGAAACGACGAGCTCGTCGGACACAATGTGACGTGCCTTCTCGAGGATCGTCGCGGTCGAATCTGGATCGGTAGCATCTCTGGAGTCTCGATCTACGACGGAAACGGCGTATCGTCGCTGACTTCTCTCGATGGACTCCCTGACAACCATATTACCGATTTGTGCGAAGACGACAGGGGATCCGTGTGGATCGGGACCGTCCGCGGCACGGCGCGCTACGATCCGATTCAAGATAGAGTCAGCTACGTCGCCGCTCGTAACACGCTCCCGAGGGTGGAATGCCTGTTTAGGCGTAGCGATGGCTCGCTTTGGCTCGGCGGAGCTGGCGGTTTATCTCGCTTCGATGGTAACAAGTGGACACGACTCGACATATTGCATGATCTCGATGTCGTCTTCGCGATCGCACAGATCGACGAGGCACGACTTTGCCTCGGGACGGCGAATGGCCTCGTACTCTACGACGGATTCGCAGCACAGCGGGTCACGATGCTAGACGGCCTTCTCCCTGGCAAAGTCGCGGCGCTCGCCACGCTTAGCGACAACTCCGTTCTCGTTGGGGCGAATCCGGGACTCAACCACTACTTCGCGCGGCCCGCTTCGCCTCCGATCAAGATCACGCGAGTATCGACGGTCGACGTCGGTGACACCACAAGTGTGGTCCGACTCGATCCATCGGAGTTTCCGTTCGAGATCGAATTCAGCTCGATCAGCTTCAAGACTCGGCCAGGATCGCTCTTGTATCGCCACCGGCTCGTTGGGTTCGACGAGGAGTGGAAACTCTCGACCGAACCGCGCGTCGCTTATCGGCAAGTTCCACCTGGAACCTATCGGTTCGAGGTGCAAGCGATCGATCGCGATCTCGAATACTCCGACTCACCCGCTCAGGTTCAGATCCAGGTCGAGCCCGATTACGCGAGTCTCGCGCTTTGGATCGTCACGGCGAGTTCGGGTCTCTTGGCGATTTGGCTGGGCGTGCTTCTCGTGAGACGCGAGCGGAGCATCCGCCGAATGAATGTAGAGCTCGAAGACCGCGTCGAGAAAAGAACGACCGCTCTTCGCCGGGAGATCGAACACAGCGAGACGCTGCGCGAGCAGCTACTCCACACCCAGAAGCTCGAAGCGATCGGCACGCTCTCGGCGGGCGTGGCGCATGATTTCAACAACGTGCTCACGGCGATTCTCAACTACGTTCACCTCGTAGAGCTCAGCGAGGATCGAACCCAGGTGACTCGCTGGATCGCTGGAATCCGAGATGCGGTCGAACAAGCCTCGGGAGTCACCAGCGCTTTGCTAACGTTTAGCCGAAAAACACCAACTCAGCGATCCAGTCAGCGACTGACACAAGTCGTCGCGGGGGCCTCGAGCTTGCTCGACCGATTGCTTCCGGCCTCGATCAATCTCCAAGTCGACTTCGCCGAGGAACATCCCATTTGGTGCCAAGTCGACGGCCCCCAGATACAGCAAGTCGTGGTGAATCTGTCTCTGAACGCACGCGATTCGATGGCCGACGGCGGTACGCTGACGATCGCCGTTCGTTCGTTCACCACTCAAGACGGTTCGAAACGTGCCTTGGTGATCGTTGAAGATACGGGGACCGGCATGTCCGAGAGTACGCGAGGACGCGTATTTGAACCTTTCTTCACGACGAAGGCACGTGGACGAGGAACCGGTATCGGCATGGCGATCGTCCACGGCATCATCTCCGACCACGACGGGACGGTGAACGTGGAATCCGAGCTCGGAGTCGGCACCAAAGTGTCGATTGAGCTGCCGTGCTGTCCGCCGCCATCGGAATCGGAGTCGCTATCCGCCGACGGCATCGAAGATCGGCACTCGCTCCGTACGATTCTTGTAGCGGAGGACGATTGGCACGTGCAGGAATCCGTGTGTCTCGCGCTTCAGAATCTCGGCTATTCCGTAGTCCGGGCCTCAGACGGACCGGAGGCCGTCGAATTCGTGCTCGCCCGACACAGCGAGTTGTCGGCGGTTGTGTTGGACGTCGACCTTCCTCGAATGAACGGCTACGACTGTCTCCGTGCGATGCGTCGAGCCGTACCGAACCTTCCCGCCGTGATCGCGAGCAGCCTCAGAAGCTCCGAATCGATCTTCGAGCTCGGGTCCGCCACGGTGGCTCTCCCGAAGCCGTTCACCGTGATCCAGCTGGTCCGAGCGCTTGAAGAAGCATTGAAGGACGAGATCACCAGAGACCGCTGACGAGCGCAAACGGATCGAAATCTCGACTTATCGATGGATTCGCGCGCGAATCCGAGAGCGCCGATCTACACCACCGAACCCAGCCGCGGTCCCCAACTCGGCGCGATGCGCTCGCCGTGCTTCGCAAGCGCGTCCATCTCCGGTTTCGAGAGCGGTGGCGCATTCAGCACGTAGCGGATGTTCTGCCGCATCTCCTGCTCGTCGTGACAGCCGATCACGACGCCCGTGACTCCCTCGAGACTGAGCGAGTACCGAACGGCGATCTGCATGAAGATTGGATCCATCTGCGCCGGCCGCCGCTGGCGATTGAACGCGAAGCCGCCGCGGATCCCGCCGAACACCTTCATCGCCATCGCCGCCGTGCCCACTTCGCGGGCGCGCGGGAGCACCTTGTCCTCGAAGCCGTAGATGTGCCGGTCGACGAAGTTCATCGCGACCATCATCACGTCGACCTGCTTCGTATCGAGCATCCGAAGGAACTGAAGCGGGCGGTTGTGCCCCGTGATCCCGAGGAAGCGCGCCTTCCCGGCTTTTTTGAGCTCGAGGAAGTAGTCCCACATTCCGCCTTCGGCGAGCACTATGTCGAGATCGCGACCGCCGGTGTGGTGAAGGTGGAGGAGGTCGACATGGTCGACTCCGAGCTTCTTGATCGAAGTCTCGAACGAGCGCGTCGCCCCTTTGCGCGTGTTTTCCATGCACTTCGTGGCGAGGAACACTTTATCGCGACGTGTCTTCAGCACCTCGCCCAGGGCGTCCTCCGCGTTCCCGTAGATCCGCGCGGTGTCGACGTACGTGATTCCGCGATCGATCGCTTCGGAAAACACCTTCACGCACGTCGCGGTGTCCTGCGGCCCCTCTCCCATGCACGCCGTGCCTAACCCGATGATGCTCACCTTTGCGCCCGTCGTTCCGAGGACGCGCTGCGGAATCTCGCCGAGATCCTCGTCGTCCCCGATCGGCGCGGTCGGCGGTGCCGCCCAGGCCGCGGGGAGCGACCCGCCGAGACCGAGTGCGGCCGCGCCGGCGGCGGCGCCTCCGGCTCCGATGAACGATCGACGACTGATCGAACCGTCGCGGTCTTCTCTGCGCTGGGACATTATCTACTCCGTCTCTCGGCTTGACTCTTGGCTCGGTTCATTGATTCGCGCGCGCCTTGCCGCTGCGCGCGGCGGCCGCGTTCTTCTTCTTCGGCGCGGGAAACCGCCACCGCTCCGACGGCTCGTATGACGCGTGCATGAGCGCCTTCGCCCAGCGTACGATCTCCGGGTGATCCTTCGCGACATCGTTCTCTTCCCCGAGGTCGGCCGCGAGATCGTAGAGACGAAGCGCCGAGCCCTTGGGCTGCACGATCGCCTTCCAGTTGCCGAGCCGAACCGCCTCCGCACCACCGCGTTCGTAGAATGCCCAATAGAGGGCCGGGTGGTTCTGCTGACGCTCCGGTTCACCCAGAAGCGTCGGCGCGAAGGAAATCCCGTCGATGCGGAGCGGGACTTGCTTCGTAGCGCCGGCCAGCTCGGCGAGCGTCGGCATCACATCTTGAAAGCACCCGATGTGCTCCGACGTCGAACCCGCCGCGATCTTTCCCGGCCAGCGGGCGATCAAGGGGACGCGGATCCCACCTTCGGTGAGATCGCGTTTGGTCCCGCGGAGAGGACCGTTCGAGTCGAAGAACGTCGCCTTGTGTCCCCCTTCGTTGTGGGGACCGTTGTCCGAGGTAAAGAAAATCGCGGTGTCGTCGTCGAGATCAAGTTTCTCGAGTAGTGCGAGCAACCGACCGACATCGCGATCCATGCGCGCGATCATGGCGGCCTGGCCCTTCGCGGGTTCGGGCCAGTCGCGAGCCGCGTATTCGCCGTACTCGGGGACCTCCATTCCCTTGTTCCCCGCCTCGTTGTTCGCGTGAGGGATCGTCCACGCGAGGTAAAGGAAGAACGGCCGGGCGCGATTCTCTTCGACGAAACGCAGCGCTTCGTTCGTCATGAGGTCGTGCGAGTACTCGACCTTCTCCGTCGCGACCCCCTGTCCCCATTTTCCTTCCTTCGGAACAACGTTCTTGAGTGGCACGCGCTCGTCGTTCCGAACGAGAAACGTCGGATAGTAATTGTGCGCGTGATGCTGATCGAGATAGCCGTAGAAGTAGTCGAAGCCCTGCTTCGTCGGAATTCCGGTCGAGCCTTCGTGCCCGAGCCCCCACTTGCCGACGAGGGCGCTCGTGTAGCCCGCCGGCGCGAGAACTTCGGCGACCGTGACGTCCTCGGGGCGCAGGTTGTCCTTCCCGTTCCCGCGAATGAAGGCGTGCCCGGTGTGGAGTCCCGTCATGAGAACGCAGCGCGACGGCGCGCAGACCGTCGAGCCCGCGTAAAACTGCGTGAACCGCACCCCCTCGCGCGCGAGGCGATCGATGTTCGGCGTGCGGATCTCCTTCTGCCCGTAGCACCCGAGGTCGCCGTACCCGAGGTCGTCGACCATGATGAAAATCAGATTCGGTTTTCGCGCCGTCTCGGCTTGCGCCGTTCCGAGCGATAAGAAGAGCAGCATCGCCGCGCACAGAGACGTCGACAGAGTCACGAACCGGTTCGTCATTGGAATCTCGTGAATGGAAGGAATCGTCACGCGAGCGCGGCCGACCGCCGGCGCTCGAAGCGGAGGAACATCGTACTCGCCGGCGAACCGGCGACAAAGGGATCACCGTGGCGCGTGGACCGTGACCGTAGACTTCAGTTTGTCGGCGATCTCGACGTCCGCGCCGAACCACCCCATGAGCCTACCTACTCGCCCGGACCCAGAGCTCCGGCTCACGCCGGTCGTCGGTCGTCACGGAATCGACGCGGAATCCTACGCGCTCGATGAAGCGCCCGACGGAACTCCCACCGTCTTCGACGTCGGTTCCGAGCTCGTACTTCCCGACGTGCGCGAGCTCGTTGCGCGGCCCGGGATCTGGATAGGGTAAAACTATGTGCAGGGTCCCACCCGGCGCGAGAAGCCGGCGAAACTCCACGAGAACGCGCTTCGGCTCGTAGGCGTGCTCGAGGGTGTGCGAGCTCACGATGGCGTCGAAGGACGCGTCGCGAAGAAACGAGAGATCGTGCATGTCGCCGCGGACGACGGGCGCCCCCGAACCTTGCGACCGTCGAGACTTCTCGGCACTGAGTTCGACCCCGAGGACGCGCTCAAAACCGAGATCGGTGAGCGCGCGCAGGCCGGCGCCGTCGCCGCAGGCGCAGTCGAGAACTCGCGCGCTGCGATCCGTGTTCGAGAACGCGAGTTCGAAGTAGCGCCGCTGCGCCGCGACCCACTCGGGCACGTCCGACTCGAAGCTGCGGTACGTCTCGGTTTGGAGCCTCAGATACTCGCGGTAGTCGGAGACCACGTCGCGAGCGGAACGCGGCGGCGAGCGAAGCGCGAGCCGTAGCTTTCGCACGAGTCTTCGCCAAGACATGCGAGGATCAACTTCCGATGCTGGCCACGGCGACCGCGAGCCAGATGATCGCGAAGCACCCGAAGAGACTAAGGACGAATCCGATCACGTCGACGGGTCGCGGACGTTGGAACTCCCAGCTGCTCCCGGGAAAAAGTTTTCGGTCGTCGAATCGCCGCGGGTCGGCGTACGAACGCTCGAGCTCCGCGGCGTCCTCTTCGCGCGTCGCCGCTACGGGCGTCTTCATCTTGACGAAGTAGCGATCGAGCTGAGCGGGATCGCCACGACGCGTGAGGAGACTGAATACGATCATCAGCACAAACGGCGTCAGGACACGCGCCGGCAAACGCAGAGTTTCGAGCGCCGAGCTCGAGAAGCTCGCGAGGTCGATTCCGATGAGCTGGTAGAGGTAGAGGTCGAGCTTGAAATAGCCGGCGCCGCGAAAGCTCCCCTCGCGCACGCTCTCGACGATCGTCGTGGCTCCCTCCCTGACACGCGAAACTTCGCGCAAGGTCGTGGCCTCTCCTTCGATCGGCTCCACTTTTCCCCAAAAGAGCGCCTTTCCGCCGGTGGTGTAGGAGTCCTCGAACGGTTCGCCGAGAACGAGTGCGTCCGGCGATTCGCCGAGTCGTGCCATCGAGCGCACGCGAACGTCTGCGTCCCCGATCGATCGCGCTTCGGACTCTGCAGCGGTCCACGCCGCGATGGCGGCGTTTCGCCGCGCGACGTCGGCGGGAGCCGCCGGACGGACGACCGTCGTCCTGGTGATGTGATTCGTGCCGAGAAACTCGGGATTCTCGCGGAGGCTCGGCCACGCGAGCGGGAGTGCGATCGGCAGAATGAAGAAGACCATCGCGGTCGCGAGGATCGTAAACCACGCCGCGTTTCGCGTCGCGCGACGCCAGAACATTCCGACCCAGAACGGCGCCGCGAAAATTACCGGAAGCTCCCACGCGATCTTGAGCTGGTCGAACACATTCAGGAACGCGAGCGACACCCAAGCTCCGCCGACGAGGATGACGACGGAAACGATGCGCGCCGCGAGCAAGCACTCGCGCTCGCTTACATCGCGCCGGAGAAAGGGCACGTAGAGATTTCGGACGACGAGTCCCGACGTGACGAGCATGTAGCAGTCGGCAGACGACATCAGCGCCGCGAGAAGACACGCGAGCATGAGGCCGACGAGGCCCAGCCCGAGCGGTCCGAGGATCTCGACCGCAGCGAAGCCCCACGCGCGATCCGGGTCTTCGTTGACGCTGACGCTTTCCGCAAACAGCGCGAGCACAATGAGACCCGTGAGCGCCCAACCCACCGTGCAGAGACGCTTCATGAAGTTTCCGGCGACGAGACCGACGCGCGCTGCCGTCTCCGATTTCGCCGAGCCGCCGCCCGTCGCGATGAAGTGCGGCTGAACGACGACGCCGACGAGATTGAGAACGGTGATCGCGACGATGTAATGAAGCGGAAACTCGCCGCCCTGCGGCGTGTCGAGCATGCGGAAGTACTGCTCGGGAAGGCGGTCGTGCATGACCTCGAATCCCGCGAGGATCCCGCTCGACTCGGGTCCGCCGAATCGCTCGACGAGCGCCGCCAGCCCCGACGGAATGAGGAGAATCGAGAGAAGGATGATGAAGATGCCCTGGATGAGATCCGTCCAGTACGCCGCGCGCAGGCCGCCGAGTGCGCCGTAGACGAGGACGACGAGCGCGATGATCGGGACGAGCACCGCTTCGACCGGGACGGGATCGACGAACCCGGGGAGCGTGACCGAATCGAACCCGAGGAGCGGCGGACAGATCTTTCCCACGGCCGAGAAGCTCACCGAGAGATAGACGATGTTGAAAAACAACGCGAAGACCGCGTACGCCGCTCCAAGGCCAACGCAGTTGAACCGCTCGACGAACCAGTCGCCGAGCGTGAGGTGGCGCATGCGCCGGTACCAGACGCCCGAGATCCAGTAGAACGGCGTCACGAAGAGCCAGAGGAGAACGCTCCAAATGCCGCTCAACCCGCTCGTGAACGTCGTCCTTCCGAGCGTGACGGGATCGTAGGCCCCCGTGCCCGCGCCGAACGCGGCGAAGGCCTGAAGGATCTTCCCGAAGGAGCGCCCGCCGAGGAAGAAGTCCTCCTGCTTCTTCACCCGCTTCGAGCACACGTAGCCGATGAGCGCCATCGCGAGGAAGTAGACGACAAGAACGGTGTAGTCGAGGGCGGACATAGCAAGCGGCGGGGGACGCGGGGAATTCGAACACGTACATCGACCGATCGGGAGAGCTTACCAAGGCGATCCCGCGAACGATACAATCGCCCGTCCGTCGGCGCTCCTGCCGAGACGATGCACCACACTGCGGTGTTATTTCGTGCTCGATTCTGCGGTTGAGGAAACGGAGAAGAGAAACTCGAATCCGAGAGCCATGCCGACCACGTCCGACCCGACCTCCGCACCGCCGCCATACTCCGTTCTCCTCTTCGACGGCGAGTGTCTTCTCTGCGACCGCAGCGTGCGCTTCGTCCTAGAGCGCGATCGCCGCGCGCACTTTCATTTCGCGCCGCTCCAGTCGATGTACGGCCAGACTCTACTCGAGCGGTGCGGGCTCCCCCTTCACGAAGTGAAGTCGATGGTCCTCGTCGATCCGTCGGGCGAATTCGCGACGAAGTCGACCGCGGCGCTTCGCGTCGCCGCGCGGCTAGGAATGCCGTGGAGCCTCCTCAGCGTGTTTCGTGCCGTCCCGCGGTTTGTGCGCGATGCGATCTACGATATCATCGCGCGGAATCGTTACCGCTGGTTCGGACGCCGCGACGCCTGCGTGATTCCGGCCGGCGATTGGGCCGAACGCTTTCACGAATAGCCCCGTCGCGCGGGCGGACATGCGCTCGCGGATCGTCACCACCGAGGACTCGACATGCGCTCGACGAAAACGCTCGTGGTCACTTGTGCCGCGATGGCGGCCATCGCTTCTGGATTGCTCGTCCATTCGACTCAGGTAGAGAGCCTCGCGAAGCATCCGCCCGTTCCGCGTCTCATCGCGGGGAAGAGCCCGGGGGCGCCGCCGTCCGATGCCGTCCTTCTCATCGGAGACGACGGACTCTCGAAGTGGCAGAGCGCGAAGACCAAGGGAGCAGCGAAGTGGGATTTCGAAGACGGGGTCGCCACCGTAAACGGGACCGGCGACATCATCACGAAAGAGAAATTCGGCGACTGTCAGCTTCACATGGAGTGGCGCATCCCCAAGGAAGCGGGGAACAACGAGGGAAAGGGAAACAGCGGAGTCAAGCTGCACACTCGCTACGAGGTACAGATTCTCAATTCGTATCCGCAGTCGAAGAATCCCATTCAGCAAGCGGGCGCGATCTACGTTCAGCATCCCCCGCTCGTCAACGTATGCCGGAAAGCTGGAGAGTGGCAGACGTACGATATCGTCTTTCGCGCGCCGCGATTCGACGAGAATGGTGAAGTCCGCGAGAAAGGAACTCTCACGGTTTTCCACAACGGCGTGCTCATCCAAGATCACGCGGAGATCCAGGGTCCGACGAACTCGAAGCGGAAGGCGTCGCCTCACTACAAGAAGCCGCTTCTCCTTCAGGATCACGGGGCGCGTGTGAGCTTCCGGAACGTGTGGGTGCGGCCGCTTACGGATCGGGAGGAGTGAGTTCTTTCGTCGTCCTTCGGAAGGATTTCACCACGAAGGGCACGAAGGACACGAAGGAAGAGAAAGAGTACAGAGAGAGAGTGTGTGTGATGGTGAACGTATGGCAACGATGAGTCGGACGTGGTGTTTGAGGTCGCGAACTTGTTGTCTTGTTTTGTTCAGCGCCTTGACGCCGCTGATCTCATCCGACGCGTCGGGGCTCGAGTCCGACGATGTCCTGGTCGCCGATTTTGAGGGTGATACCTACGGCGAGTGGACGAGCGAGGGGGCTGCGTTCGGCAGCGCGCCCGCGCGTGGGACGCTCCAGGGGCAGATGCATGTCTCGGGTTATCGCGGGGAGCGCCTCGTCAACTCGTTCTTCGACGGTGATCGCACGGTCGGGGCGCTGACGTCGCCCGAGTTCGAGATCACGCGCGACTTCATCGCGTTCCTCGTCGGCGGAGGACGCCATCCCGAAGCTACCGGCATCGAGCTCCTCCTCGAAGGGAAGCCGGTACGCCGCGCGACCGGCACCGACTCCGAGGAGCTCGGCTGGCATTCATGGAATGTGAAGGACCTCCGCGGGAAACGCGTGCGCCTGCGGATCTTCGACCGTCACACGGGCGGCTGGGGGCACATCAACGTCGATCACATCTTACTCACGGACAGGGAGCGTCGCCGTCCCGAGGACGTTCCGATCGAGGTCTACCGCAAGTCGCCCGAGTACTACCGCGAACGCTACCGGCCGCAGTTTCACTTCAGCCCCGAAGTGAACTGGATGAACGACCCGAACGGTCTCGTCTACGCCGGCGGCGAATATCACCTCTTCTACCAGTACAACCCGTGGGGCATCCGCTGGGGGCACATGAGCTGGGGGCACGCGGTGAGTACCGATCTCGTCCACTGGAAGCATCTCCCCGTCGCCCTCTACGAAGAGAACGGTGTGATGATCTTTTCCGGCTGCGCCGTCGTCGACGCGAAGAACACGAGCGGTTTCGGGACCGCAGCGCGGCCACCGCTCGTCGCGATCTACACGGGTCATACATCGAAGAAGCAGGATCAGCGGCTCGCCTACAGCATCGACCGCGGACGGACATGGACGAAGTATGGCGGGAACCCCGTACTCGACATGGGCGAGAAAGACTTCCGCGATCCGAAGGTGTTCTGGCACGAGCCGACGAGCCGCTGGGTGATGGTCGTCTCGCTCGCCGCGGCGAAGCGACTCCAGTTCTACGGCTCGACGGATCTCAAAGAGTGGACGCACCTCAGCGACTTCGGCCCCGCCGGCAAAGTCGAGAAGCCGAACTGGGAATGCCCGGATCTCTTCGAGCTCCCGATCGAAGGGCGGAAGGAAGGAACGCCGGGCTCTACGCGGTGGGTGCTCGAGGTCGACATGGGAAGCGGCTCCATCGCCGGCGGGTCGGGAGGCGAGTACTTCGTGGGGACGTTCGACGGCGAGCGATTCGTCAACGACAACCCGGACGACCAAGTTCTCTGGGTCGACTACGGTCGCGACTTCTACGCGGCGGTGTCGTTTTCCGACATTCCCGCGCGCGACGGCCGGCGGATTTGGATCGGCTGGTTCAACAACTGGGAGACCGCACTCCTCCCCACGAAGCCTTGGCGGAGCGCACAGTCGATCCCGCGGACGCTCTCCCTCCGCGAGACGAAGGACGGCCTCCGCCTCGTTCAGCGTCCGGTGCGCGAGCTCACTCGACTGCGCGGCGAGCCGTATCGACTCGATGCGCCCACTTCGGATCTCGCGACTGTCGGGCGTGCGCTCGCCTCACGGGATTTCGGATTGCACTACGAGATCGATCTCGAAATCGAGGTGCGCGACGCCAAGTCGTGCGGCATCGAGGTGCGAAAGGGAAACAGCGAAACGACCCCGATCGGATTCGATCGTAACGAACGCGACCAGAATCGAGGCGAAGTGTTCGTCGACCGGACGGGCTCGGGCGACGGGGCATTCCACAAACGGTTCCCCGGACGCCACGCTGGCCCCGTCGAGCTCGAGGACGGCCGCGTGGGGCTCCGCATCTTCGTCGATACGTCCTCCGTCGAGGTCTTCGCCCAGGACGGAATCCTCGCGATCAGCGATCGCATCTTCCCGTCGCCCGAGAGTCGCGGGATCGAGCTCTTCTCGCGCGGCGGTTCGGCTCGCTTGACGAAGCTCGTCGTGTGGCCGCTCCGCTCGATCTGGCACTCGGGCGCGGGCGATTGATCCGACGTCCGAACGTTCACTTCTCGCTCCATCCATCGAGGCGATCATGAATGGCTCCATCGTTCAGCGCTGCTTTCTCGTCTCCGTTTTCATCGCTTTGAGCGCGTCTGGCTTCCATGCGGCTCGGGCCCAGGAAGCCGATCGCCCCAACCTTCTCGTGATCCTCGTCGACGACCTCGGCGTCGGCGATCTCGCGTGCTACGGCGCGAAGGATCTTCGTACACCCGCCATCGATCGTCTCGCCTCGCGCGGGGTGCGATTGGAGAACTTCTACGCGAACTGCCCGGTCTGCTCGCCGACGCGCGCCGCTCTTCTTTCGGGGCGTTACCCCGAGATGGTCGGCGTCCCCGGAGTCGTCCGCACGCATGCGCGCGACAACTGGGGAAAGCTCGTCGCGAACGCGAAGCTCCTCCCCGAGCTTCTCTCGGGTGCCGGATACCACACGGCGATCGTCGGCAAATGGCACCTCGGCCTCGAAAAACCGGATCGTCCGCACGACCGCGGATTCGATCTCTTTCACGGCTTCCTCGGCGACATGATGGACGACTACTACAACCACCGCCGGCACGGGAACAACTACATGCGGCGGAACGACGAAGTGATCGATCCCCCGGGACACGCGACCGATCTCTTCACCGATTGGGCGATCGACTACCTCGAGTCGAGGAAAGCCGCGCGCGACCCGTTCTTCCTCTACCTCTCGTACAACGCCCCGCACACTCCGATCCAGCCGCCCGAGGACTGGATTTCGAAGGTGAAGGAGCGCGAGCCAGAGATGAATCCCAAGCGCG
The DNA here is from genome assembly GCA_965223845.1 of Planctomycetota bacterium. Taxonomy (GTDB): domain Bacteria; phylum Planctomycetota; class UBA8108; order UBA8108; family SXIK01; genus CBDCXR01. The sequence goes on from CBDCXR010000004.1 coordinate 5,304,459, forward strand.
TCAAGCTCGCCGCGCTCATCGAGCATCTCGACCACGGCATCGGCCGCGTCCTCGCGGCGCTCGACAGCACCGGCCTCGCGAACAAGACGCTCGTCGTCTTCACGTCGGACAACGGCGGACAAGTGAACGTCGGCGCGAACAACGGCCCTTGGCGCGCGGGAAAAGGGACGGTGTACGAAGGAGGGATTCGCGTCGCATTCGTCGCTTCGTGGCCGGGGCGGATCGCGCCTGGGACTACGTCGAGCCACGTCGGGCTCACGATGGACCTCTACCCGACGCTCCTCGAGGCCGCGGGAGTCAAGGTGTCGCACGCGATCGACGGAGTGAGCTTCCTCGGCGCACTGAGAGGGCAATCTCGTTCGGCGCCCGAACGCGACCTGTTCTTCGCGCGGCGCGAGGGCGGGGTCGGCTTCGGAGGCAAAACCATCGAGGCGCTCCGGAGCGGCGACTGGAAGCTCCTCCAAAACTCACCCTACGCGGCCCTCGAGCTCTACAACCTCGCGGACGATCCGCGGGAAGCAAACGATCTCCGAACGAAACGCCCCAAAGTCTTCCGCGATCTCGCGGCGAAGCTGCGCCGGCAGATCCAGCGCTACGGGTCAGTTCCGTGGCAGAGGGGGGAGGACTGACGTTCTCGGCGGGGTTTGGTTCTCGAGACTTTCTGGGAAGAGGTTCACACGAAGAGCGCGAAGGATTGGTGCCGACCCGATTCGCGCAGAAATATACGCTTAGCGGTGCTGTCAAGGAGCTTGTGGTTGACCGAGCAGATAGTTGATGGTATCAATCAGCTGTCTGGTTCCAATCCACAGGAGGACCGAATGTCAGACGAGAAGTTCACCGCTGAGAACGCGGCCATGCTGCTGATCGACCACCAGGTGGGGACTATGGGCTGGGTTCGGTCGGTCGATTTCGAAGAGCTGAAGACCAACGCGATCGTTCTCGCGAAGGCCGCCTCAGCCCTTGGAATGCCGGTTGTGCTGACGAGCAGCATGGAAGACCAAGCGCAGGGACCACTCATGCCGGAGCTTGAAGAAATCCTTCCGGAACAGTTCGCTTCGCGTGTCCGTCGGGGTGGAATCGTGAACTGCTGGGAAGACGCCGATTTTTCTGGGGCAGCGAAGAAAGCCGGTCGCAAGAACCTTATCATGGCGGGCGTGACCACCGACGTGTGCCTGGCTCCCCCTGCGATTAGCGCCGTGGCCGAAGGCTACCGGGTTCAGGCAGTGGTCGACGCTTCCGGGTCACCGACGCAGATTGCCGACGACATTGCGTTTCGCCAAATGGAGAGCGGCGGCGTGTTTCTGACCACGACAAACGCTCTGGTCTCCGAGCTCGCACAGGACTGGAGTTCTCCCGGAGGCGGTGCATTGATCGAGATTCTCGCTCGAGAGAAGCTCTCCAAACTCGGATAGAGCGAATGCCCAATGGCGAGGACCGCGACCGGCTACAAGCTGCACGATAGCACTGGTCATTGGATTGCTCGAGTGTTCGGGGCGATGCGCCGGGAGTTCGACAAGGAACTTCGGGAACACGGAGTGAGTATCAGTGAGTGGGCCGTTCTTGCAGGACTGCGCAGCGGCGAGGCAAGCACGCCTTCGCAGCTCGCTGACCTTGCTGGTCTCGACCGTGCCGTTGTGACCCGTGCCCTGGACGGCGTGGTGGAAGCGAAGGGCTTAGCTACTCGAGAGCTGAGCGGTGAGGACAAGCGCTCTTTCACGATTGAGCTGACGGCTGCGGGTGACCGAGTTGTCTCAAAGCTTCTCGAGGCGAACAAGCGAATCAACGACGAATTTCTTCGTGGTCTGTCGTCCCGCGAGACGAACCAGTTCCGTCGCACGCTAAAGCGCATGCTCGAGAACGCCCCGGATATCAAGTGACCGTCTGCGAAACCGTTCGTTTTCTTAGGCACATATCGTCCACGAAGGGTCTGATTCCGTAGACGATATCCGTTCAGAAAATCTCGGTGAGACTTGTTTTGAACACCTCCACCGAGTCCGAGGCGACCAGCGCTTACCGTATGTTTTTGCGCGAATCCGGTCGGTGCCCTAGGATCGCGAAGAAAGACGAAGAAGAGAGGGATGGATCGGTAGAGAGACTCGGGTCCGTTGGGAACCCGCGTGGTGAGATCTGCCTTGGGCGGGCGCGCTGCAGCTTGCTTCTTCAGCGTCACTGCCTTTCGCTTTCTGCCGACCTTCTCCCTTCGTGGTAAATCCTCTCTTCAGATATCACGATCGGCCGAGGCAGCGGGAATCGCCTCAGCATCCAACCGCCGATTCTCCTGCTGAATGAGCTGCCCGCAAGCCGCAGCGATGTCCGGTCCGAGTGACACCCGAAGCGTCGTCTCGAACCCGGCGCGCTTGAGCGCCCGGGCGAACTCCTCGCGCCGCGGCTTCGGCGTCGCTTCGAGATCGTCCGCGCCGTCGATCGGGTTGTACGGAATCAGGTTCACGTGCACGCGTAGACCACGCAGGAACTCGATGAGACGCGCAAGATCTTCATCGCGATCATTGAGCCCGCGAAGAAGCAGGTACTCGATCATCACTCCCTGCTCTTGCACAGCGTTCAGCTCGACGAGCGTCTCGCGCAGCTCATCAAGGGTGTAGATCTTCGCGAGCGGAATGATCCGCCGGCGAACATCGGGGTCGACGCTGTGCAGGCTGAGCGCGAGATGAACCCGAGGAAAGCGCTCCGCGCATCGCAGCATCGCAGCCGGGATCCCGACCGTCGACACAAGGATCCGGCGTGCAGAGTGATGAAAGCACTCGGGCGCGACCAGCGTCTCGAGCGTGCGGTAGAGATTCTCTTCGTTGTGGAAGGGTTCCCCCATGCCCATGAACACGATGTTCCGCACTCGCCTGCCCTCGACGGCTAGGAGCTGGTTCGCGCGCACGATCTGATCGAGTATCTCGCTCCGACCGAGATCGTGGGCGACGCCCATTCTTCCTGTGGCGCAGAAAGAGCAGTTCGCCGCGCAGCCGACCTGCGAGGACACGCAGAGCGCCGTCCGGCCGGTATCGATCCGCAGGATCACCGTCTCGAGAAGAAACCCCTCACGAGTTCGAAAGACCAGCTTCGACGCCCCATCGACGCGCGAGTCACACCGCTCGACGAGGTCGAGCGAATGGAGCTCGACTTCGGCCGCAAACCGCTCGCGAAGATGTTCCCCGATCTCGGCGAGCGCACGATCCCTCGACTCGGATCGCTTGAGAAACGCATTCCGAAACTTGCGCAGCTCATCTCGCGGCACGCGGAGCTGGGCGCGCAATCTCTCGATCGCAACTGGGTCGTGGAGGGAAGGCATGGGGGCGGTGAGGTCGTCGCCGGAGGAGGAGTCGCGGCTCACTCGCCGCGGCGTTGCCAGCTCGCGCGCTCGGCGAGGCGGCGGTCGGATGCTTCCTCCGCCGATCGCAGCTGTTTTTGAAGCCTATAGAGGATGTACCAACTGCTCCACATGCACAGGAGACCGACCGGGAGAAGAATCGAGACCATCGTGGTCATCGCATCGGTGAGATGACCGAGCGAATCGAACTTGTCGCGCGACCAGAGAGCCGATGTTCCCGCGGCCGCGGCCAGAAGTCCGTACCCCTGCAGAGTGAGCGATCGCCGCTGAGCGAGCCAATAGGAATCGCGCCACCGTTTTCGTCGGTCCATCCCGCGGCCTCGCGTTCCCGGAGTTTTCATCGGACGGTCCTCGATCCAAGCTACTCCGACCCGACTGACACTCGCCTCGTGTGAACCTCTCCGTCCGTCGACTCCTACCGACCGACGTTCACGATCACCTTCCCGTAGGCCCCACCCTCCACCGCCTCGTGAGCCCGCGCGGTGTCTTCGAGCGGAAAGCGCGGTCCGACGTGCTGCTTCAGCGATCCGGCGGCGAGCCATCGGTCGATATCGCGGATCGCATGCGTCTTCGCTTCGTCGGGCATGAGGAACACGATCACGTGGTGAACGGAGATGCTCTTATAAAGGAGCTGGTAGAAAGGAAGTTTCGGTTCGGGGACGACTTGAGACGCGTACGCGGCGATCACCCCGCCGGTCTTGATCGCACCGAGAGCCGCATCGAGGTTCCCCCCGAACTCGACTTCGACGACGCGATCGGCCCCGCGGCCATCGGTGATCTCCTGGACCCGCTCCGCGACATTCTCCAGCCGGTAGTTGAGGACGACGTCCGCACCGACTTCGCGCGCCCCGGCCGCCTTCTCGTCTCCGCTCACGGTCGCGACCACGCGCGCACCGCCGAGCTTCGCGAACTGAACCGCATATCGCCCGACCGCGCCCGCACCGCCTGTGACGAGCACGGTCTGCCCCTCGACCGGACCGTCGGCGAACACCGAGCGATGCGCGGTCATCGCCGGAATGCCGAGGCACGCGCCGTCGTCGAACGTCGCACCCTCGGGAAGCGGGATCGCGCGCTCCTCCGGAAGGGACACCAGCTCCGCCGCGCTGCCCGTGTCCTGCCCCCACTGCGCTTCGTAAAGCCAGACGCGCTCACCGACGCGACGTTCACTCACCCCCGCACCGACTCGGTCGATGACGCCCGCGCCATCGAAATGAGGAATGACTCGCGGAGACGTCATCTCCCCACGGCCACCCAGTCGGCGCTTGACGTCGATCGGATTCACTCCCGACGTCTCGACGCGCACTCGAACCTCGCCCGTCCCGGGCTCCGGATCCGGAAGCTCTCCGAACCGAAGCACGTCGGTCGCGGGACCAAAACTCTCGTACCAAACCGCTCGCATGTCGCTCCGATCAGCGCGTTCTCTCGGGGTGGTATCCCACCCACCCGATCATCATTTCTTCCCACGTCTGGTCGCCCCAACGCACCGCTTTGGTCGCGTCGGGGTTCGCAGGGTTCTCGGCCGAATTGTCGAAGTGTGCGACGCAGTCGATGCGCGTTCCCTTCGGAAGTCGGAGCGGCTCGGACAGTCGGTAGGTGTTCTGCCAATTGAAGTCATACGCCGGCACCGAGAGGAGGATTTCGCTCCGCCCGCTCGGATACGTCGCGCGGTAAAGAAAATCCTTTCCGCGCAGGTGCATGTGCGGCATGAGCGTGAGGAGGCGGACGTCACGCCCGAAGGTGAAGCTCGAGCGAACTTCGTGGTGCGAGGCTCCCGCGGGGATCTCGAAGCGCGTGTTCATGATCCCCTTTGTCTGCGCGGCGTACTCGGGCGGCCCGTCTCCCTTGTAGAGAACGAGACCGACCATGGATCGATCCTTCTCGACCTTTCCGGTCGGAGTGTAGTGCATTTGAAAAAGCAGCTCGGCTCCCGCCGGGATGCGCTTCCCGATGCCCGCCGGCAGAATCAGCGGAGGATCGCCCGGAGCTGTCCCGCAGATGCTTCCGCGCTCTCTGACGTCGCCGTTCTCTCCCGGGACGCGGTAGAAGACGATGATGTGATGCACAACCGCGCGGTTCCCTGGTCGCGCTTCGGCCGCTTGAATCCAAACGTCTTCTTCGAAGTTTGTCGGCACCGTGTAGTACTGATACGGGACGACGCCATCGGCCGGTATCGTGACCTCGTCCTCGAGCTCGAAGACGAGATCCGGCTCGTCGATCGTCCAGCCCTCGGCGTACTTCTTCGGCGGCGGCAGATCCTTCGTTTCCCCGAACGGAGTTCCCGCGTCGATCCACTCGATGAGTGTGTCGACTTCCGACTGCGGCATACGGCGATTGTTGGAGAAGTGACCGTAACGAGGATCGGCGTGCCACGGCGGCATCCGCCGAAGGGTGACCACCTCTTTGATCATCGCCGAGTTGTCGACGACGTCGTCGTAGGTAAGGAGAGGAAACGGCCCGATCATGCCGGGGCGATGGCATTCGTGACAGCGCCGCTCGACGATGCGCGAAATCTCCTTCGCGTAGGTGACCGACGACGGAGAGGCTTGTCGATCCCGCTTCGTGATCAGACAGCCGAGCGGATCCGTCTCGGCGATCGTCACCTTCTGGTTCGCGAGAAGTTCTCGGACGGCTTCTCGAAGATCGCGCCGCCGCGGCTCGTCGCGCTTGTAGGTGTAACCGAAGCGATCGTCGACGCGTCCGTGGTATCGGACGATGCGCTGGGCATCGAGGACAAAGACTTCCGCCGTTCGCGTCGCTCCGAGGAGATCTGCGACGCGTTGCTCGGCGTCGAGAAGAACGGGAAACGCAACCTCGTACTCTTTCGCGTGCGCGACGATGGCTTCCTGCGTCACTCCCGCGTTCGCTTGGATCCCGATCACGTGAACGCCGCGCGCGGAGTGGGACCGCTCGAGCTCGCCGAGCTCCTTCAGATAGAGATTCGAAATGGGACAACCGGTCCCCATGAAGAAGAGGACGACGGCTCGGCCCGACTTGAAGTCCGTGAGGGCGACGCGCTTCCCGTTCTGGTCGGGCAGAATGAAGTCCGCGACCTTGCGGCCGACGATCGCGGATGTCTTCGGGGCGCCAAAGACCTTCCTCGCCGCGTTTTCGGCATCGTCCGCGAGGACGAAGAGCGGTGTGAGCGCGAGGAGTCCGGCGATCGAAAGTCGATTCCGAGCGCTAAACCGAGAACGAAGCGAAGCGGTCATCGAGCGAGTCTCCCGTCGAGTCTTGATCTGGGTAGGTAGCCCATCCGCCCAATCTACGCCGTCTCGCGGCGCGATTCTACGAACGATCGCACGCGTCGTGACTTTCGCGCGCGGAGACCGGGCACCGATCAGAGAATCTCGATCCGCGTCTCGATTCCGGGTGCACGAGCGATCGCAGCATCCCGAGCAACGAAGCTCGCATCGCAAGATGACGTCCTCGGCCGTCAGGATGCACGAGACCCGAACACGGCCCCAGCAACGGACGCGCAGAGAACGCGGGCGGCGAAGGTCGGCCGAATCGTCGAGCGGATCTCCGCCGCGAAGCGAGTTCATCGCTCCCGAAGGCGGGAACTGGAGGCCGCCCGCACGGCCACCCGACCGCGCTCACGGAGACCGAAACCGCCCCACCCCCCAAAAACTCCCGTCACCTACGAACCACCCTCACCGCCATCCCACCCCGCTCGCTGAGCGGCACCTCGAGAACGGTCTTCGAAGTCACGCGTCGGCGCTCGATCCCCACCTTGGTGCGGGTTCCGACCGATGGATCGTCCCGGTAGATGTGCGCTTCGTAGTCGACCTCGTCCTCGAGGAAGTCGAATGTGACCTGGATCGTCCGCGGCGCGACGGCGTTGAGGCAGCCCACGAACCACTCGCTCCCCTTCCGCCGCGCGATCACCGCGTACTCGCCGATCTTCGAGTGGAGGACGCGGGTGTCGTCCCAGGTCGTGGGGAGATGCCGGAAGAACTCGAGCTCCGGCTCGCCGCTCGCGTTCGACGGGCGGTCGTACCAGAAGAGAAACTGCCACGGACTGAAGAAGAGAACGGTCTTTGCGAGTTGCGCGGCGTGCGATGTCTTCTCGTCGACGTAGCCGTTGTAGTAGCAAAACGTGTGATCCGCCGGCGCCACGATCATGCGCGTGAACAAGTTTGCGAGCGCTTGTTCGTTCGGCGGCCGCGTCTCGTCGCCGCCGATGCCCTCGGCGGTCATGAAGTTCGGGTAGCTGCGCTGCCAGCCGGTCATCCGATACTCGTCGTGGACGTCCACCATGATCTCGTGCGCGGCGGTCTTTCGAATCGCGTCGTGCATCCACGCGGTCCACTTCTGTGATCCGTGTTGAACGAACCCGTACTTGATGCCGCTGATCCCCCACTTTCGATAGAGGGGAAGAAGCTCGTCGAGCTGGCGCTCGAGATGGCGACGGTTGACGTAGACGATGACTCCGATGCCGCGCTCCTTCGCGTAGCGAATCACCTCCTCGAGATCGAGATTCGGACGCGACACCGTCCGCGCGTCGGCTTTTTCGTCGCGCTCGTTCCCGTACCAACCCGCGTCGTACTCGATGAACTCTAGTCCGTACTCGACGGCAAAATCGACGCAAGCCTTCCCGCCGTCGGTCGAAAGCGATATTTCCCGGATCACCTTTCCGGGCTTGATCCAGCTCGTATCCTCGATCGCACAGGGTTCGTTCAGATTGAGGATGAGGTCGTTGTTCTCGAGGAGTCGGCCCGGCGAATCGGCCGCCATGATGACGCGCCACGGAGTCTTCACGGGTAGCGAAAGTCGCACCTCGTCGTGGAGTCTCGAGACGAGCGTATGCTCGACTCGCTTCGAGCGCCGGAGCCGCATACGCGAATAGTCGACGAGCGCTGCCTCGGCTAGGGCGATCACGCCGTCCTTCGTCTCGAGCACGCACGGCCGCTCTACACTGTGTTTGATCTCGCTCAGCTTCACCCTTTCGTACTTGCCTTGAGCCGAGTAGACGGCCCAGAGATCGTGGTCGGCATCGAAACGGAACTCCGTTTCTTCGCTCGCGATCTCGAGTTCCTCTCGTCCGGGGCCCTCGGCGACGTGGTAGCGGAAGGCCACGCCTTCGTCATACGCCCGGACTTCGAGCTCGAACGAAGCCGCTGGACTTGACCGCCGAAAGCGAACGGTAAGCCGGCGATGCCGATCACGGACCATCGACCGCTCCCCCCAAACGGGGGTCCAGGTCGTGTCGTGATCACTCGCAGCCACGTGCTCGAGCAAATCGAATCCGCGCGTCCAATCGACGTCGCCCGCGAGCACGAATCCGAGCCCACTCGACCGGATGATCCGGCGGCCCGAGTGCTGGACGCGGTAAACGGGCCGACCGCCATCGTCGAGCGCGAGCTCGATTCGAAACGTGCGATTCGGAGATTCGAGCGCGTATCGTTCGGTCGAGTCGCGGTCGCCGGCGCAAACCGGACGCATCGCGACGATGACGACACACGCGAGGAGTGCGACGTCGACGAGTCTCTTGCTACGAGGAATCATGCGTGTCACCTGCGCGTCGGCAATTCGGTCGGCACGTCCGGAGCAAGCTCGACCGCGTGCGAGGCGGACGCACAAATCCTGCCCGTTCAATAGCCGCGGGCGGTCAGCGCCGCCCGAGCAGCGCGAGCTAGGCGTGCATTGTCGTCTTTCTCGAGCTCTCGGAGAAGCGGAACCAAGGCGGGATCGTCGGGGACGACGAGAAGGAGGGACGCGAGCGCACCTCGTCGGACGGCCGATCGTTCGTCAGACGATCTAGTGATGCGCATCAACTCGTCGCGCGCAGGCCCCGCCGCAGGCCCGAGCCTTCCCAGGGTCGCGAGAGCCACCTCCCGAAGTTCCGGCTCGGACAGACGCTCGACAAGACGGGGAACGGCGTCACCGGCCGATTCGCCGAACTCGCCGAGCGCGCGGACCGCAAGCGCGCGGACGTCGAGCGTCTCGTCGTCAAGCCGTTCAACCAGAGCTGGAACCACGCGGTCGCCGAGTTCGGGATCGGCGATCGATTCGAGCCATCGAATCGCGTGCACCCGCGCGGCAGCCGACTCATCCTCAAGCGCCGCGAGTCGCTCGGCGAGCGTTCGCTCGAAGTCGTCTTCCGGAGAAGCCTTTGGCTCGCTTGACGGCGGTGGTTCCGCGCGTGGCGAAACACGCGGATTCGACACCGGTGGCTCGGGTGCGCGATCGGGTTCGAAGCTGACCGGCGGCTCGTCCGAGGGCTCGCCGTTGTCTTCTTCGCGCGGCTCGCCGCCGCCCGACGTCCAGTAGAAGGCCCCCACGAACAAGAGAAGCAGCAATCCGGCGACGGACGCCCCGATCTTCGCGGTGTGCATGGAAATCACGGACGCCGTCGGGAGACCGCGCGTCGCCCATCCACCGGGGGCGGGCGACGCGCATCTCCTTCGGGATTCCTTCCTACTGACCGCAGTCCGACTGCGCCGCCTCGCTCACGAGATCGTCGAAGAGATCGTCCGAGATGAGGCCCATGTTGACGAACGCCCGGGCGGTCCGAACCAAAGCGGAGACCCGCGCGCCGTGATTTCGCCACGAGGACATCGTGCCGATCGGATGCTCACACGGAACGAGTTGATCGATCGTGCAACCGGTCGACGGGTCGATCACTTCGCCGAGAGGCGTGTACTCACACTCGTCCACGTCGCTCGCGACGCCGTCGCCGTCGACGTCCGCGTCGCAGGCATCGCCGATCGAGTCGCCGTCGAAGTCAAGCTGATCGCCGTTCGGATCCACGGGACAGTTGTCGACGTCGTTCGCGACATCGTCGCCATCCCGGTCGGCGTCGCAGACGTCGCCGATGTCGTCGTCGTCCTGGTCGGCCTGTGACGCGTTCGGGACGTCGACGCAATTGTCGAAGTCGTTCAGATGTCCGTCGCCGTCGAGATCGTCGTCGCACGCGTCGCCGAACGCATCGCCGTCGAGGTTCTCCTGAAGCGGATCGAAATCGTTCGGACACAAATCGACGTCGTCCGGAACACCGTCGCCGTCCGCGTCCCCCGAAAGGTCGCAGGCGTCGCCGATGCCGTCGCCGTCCGTATCCGCCTGGTCGGCGTTCGGCGTGAGCGGGCAATTGTCGCTCGCATCATCGACCCCGTCGCCGTCGTCGTCGTCGTCGCACGCGTCTCCCGCACCGTCGCCGTCCGTGTCGCTCTGATCGGTGTTCGCGATCTGGGGACAGTTGTCACTGCCATCCAGCGCACCGTCGTTGTCGTCGTCCTCGTCGCAAGCGTCGCCGAGGCCATCGCCGTCGAGGTCGGCTTGCCCGGGATTGACGACGAGCGGACAATTGTCGTCGATGTCGACCGAGCCGTCCCCGTCATCATCGTCGTCGCAGACGTCGCCCGCACCGTCACCGTCCGTGTCGTCCTGACCGACGTTGACGACGAGCGGACAGTTGTCCGAGTCGTTCACCACCCCGTCGCCGTCCGTATCGTCGTCGCAAGCGTCTCCCGTTCCGTCGCCGTCGAGGTCGTCCTGATCCGGGTTCGGTTCGAACGGGCAGTTGTCCACGTCGTCGGTCAAGCCGTCGTCATCGTCGTCCGCGTCGCACTCGTCACCCGCACCGTCACCGTCGCTGTCGGTTTGGTCGGGATTGGGGTTCGAAGGACAGTTGTCTGCGCCATTCAGCTCGCCATCGCCATCGATGTCGTCGTCGCACGCGTCACCGGCGCCGTCGCCATCGAGATCCGCCTGGTCGGGATCCGCGACGAACGGACAGACGTCGGAGAGATCGTCGATGCCGTCATTGTCATCGTCGTCGTCGCAGGCATCGCCCGCTCCGTCGTCGTCATTGTCCGCCTGGTCCGAGTTCGCGGTCGCGGGACAGTTGTCACTCACATCGATGACGCCGTCGTTGTCATCGTCTGAGTCGCAGGCGTCACCGGCACCGTCACCGTCGAGGTCGTCCTGATCTGCATTCGAGCTCGAGGGGCAGTTATCCGAGCCGTTGTCGACTCCGTCTCCATCGATGTCGGGATCACACGCGTCTCCGACACCGTCGAGATCGAGGTCCTCCTGACCGGCGTTCGCGTCCACGGGGCAGTTGTCGTCCACATCGTCGATCGAGTCGCCGTCGTCGTCGGGGTCGCAGGCGTCGCCGATGCCGTCCGTGTCGAGATCGTCCTGATCTGGATTCGCGAGCACGGGGCAGTTGTCGACGCCATCGGCCACGCCGTCCCCATCGTCGTCGGGGTCGCAGACGTCGCCCGCCCCGTCGCCATCGAGATCTTCCTGACCCGGATTCGCATCGACCGGACAGTTGTCCGTGACGTCCGCCTCACCGTCCCCATCGTCATCGGGGTCGCAGACGTCGCCTGCCCCGTCGCCATCGAGATCTTCCTGGCCCGGATTCGCATCGACCGGACAGTTGTCCGTGACGTCCGCCTCACCGTCCCCATCGTCATCGGGGTCGCAGACATCGCCTGCCCCGTCGCCATCGAGATCTTCCTGGCCCGGATTCGCGTCCGAGGGGCAATTGTCCGACCCGTCCGGCACTCCGTCGCCGTCGGCGTCCGGATCACCCGTGTCACAAGCGTCGCCGATTCCGTCGCCATCGGAATCCGCCTGATCCGTGTTGAACGTGCTGGGGCAATTGTCGCAAGCGTCGCCAACGCCATCGCCCTCGGAGTCCAACTGAGTGTTGTTGGGAACGGTGGGACAGTTGTCTAGGTCGTTCGGAAACAGATCCCCGTCGATGTTCGGATCGCAGACGTCGCCGACGCCGTCCCCGTCCAGGTCTTCCTGGCCCGGATTCGCGTCCGCCGGACAATTGTCATCGCCGTCCGCGATCCCATCTCCGTCCGTGTCGACAACCTGTGCGGAGAGCCCCGAACCAATCCACAGGACGAATAGAACCGCTAACCCACCCCTGACCCACGCATGAGCCTGCATGGTCAGATTCTCCTAGGGAAAGAATTGTCGACTAAATCTACGCACGCCCCGACCCGACACCGAAGTGAGTCGATTCATCTTAGCCAAGCGACTCCGCGAGGCAAAGGCGAGGCTCGAATCTCGAGTCGCAGAGCGGCAGGAACGCGCGCTTGGGAGCGGGCGTGTTGGAACGATAGTCGTGCGCAAAACAGCGCAAGCGAGCTGACGACCGAACTCGGACGGGTCGCGTCACGCAAGCGGGTCGGTGGCCACCTGTCCGTGCCCGTCGGTGAGACGGAAATCTCGTCCCTCGTACCGGAAGGTGAGACGTCGGTGATCGATTCCGAGTGCGTGGAGAATCGTCGCCTGGCGGTGCACGTGAACGGGATCTTCGACGACGTTGCAGCCGAACTCATCCGTGCGCGTCTTTTTCTCCGACACTCGATCACGCTGAGACGCGAATCGGTCCGTCCGGATCGGAGCGCTCGCGCACGGTTCCGATGAGAGACGCGCGCGCGTAACCACGACGCTTGAGCTCTTCGACGCACTTCTCCGCCCGGTCGGCCGGAACTCCGGCGAGCAATCCGCCGCTCGTCTGCGGATCGAAGAGCAGCGGATACCGCGCGAACGAACCGGCTTCGTCGAGGTTCGCGACCGCGCGGCGGAGGCGCACGTTCTGCGGTTGCAGCGAGCTCAAGATTCCGGCGCGCGCCGTCGCCTCGGCACCGTCGAGAACCGGAAGCTCACCGAGGTCGATCTCCGCGTCGATCTCCGAAGCGCGCGTCATCTCGACGAGATGTCCCAGCACGCCGAATCCCGTGACATCCGTGCACGCGGTCGCGCCGTGCTCCCGCAGGCAATCGGCAGCCGCGCGATTCGACGCGAGCATCGACGCGATCGCACCGGCGATCCACCGTCCCTTCGCCTTGAGGCGCATGTTCGCTGCGAAGAGCGTGCCGGTGCCGATCGGTTTCGTGAGGACGAGTCGATCGCCCGGTCGAAGCCCCGTCTTCTGCAGGACTTCGCGCGGATCGATGAGCCCCGTGAGCGCGAAACCGAGCGCTAGCTCTGCGCCCTCGCTCGTGTGACCGCCGATGAGTGCGACGTTTTCCGCGCGGAAGACTTCGATCGCTCCGCGGAGCAATTGCTCGAGTGTCTCTTCGACCTTGGCCTCGAGTCCGTACGGAATCGTCACGATGGCGAGTGCGGTGTGCGGTTCCGCCCCCATGGCAAAGAGATCGCCGAGACTGTGGTTTGCCGCGATCTTCCCAAAGACGTAGGGGTCGTCCACGATCGCGCGAAACGCGTCGACGGTATGAACGACCGATTTCCCCGCGGGAACGTCAACGACCGCCGCGTCGTCCGGAGAGTCGAGTCCGATGCGCACCTCGTCGCGCGAGGGCGCGTCGAGCCGCGGCAGGATGCGCTCGAGAACCGACGCTCCGACCTTCGCGCCACAGCCGCCACAGCGCATCGCGATCGTCGAGAGCTCACGGACGGCGTCGTCCGTGGCGACTCCCTCGGCGAGCGGCGGGGCCCCATCGGCGGCCATCGCGGGAAGGTCTCCGTACTTCTCCATGAACCGCCGGTCGATGCGATCCTTCCAGCGCCAGACCCACGCGCCCTCTGCCGCCCACGGCCCTCGGGACGCGATCGCGTAGCGGTCACCCGTGCTGATGAGACTGAGAAACTGACGCTGAGGACGAAACGGCTGGAGCGGCTCGCCGGTGAGTGCGTTCCGCAGGTTCGCGAGCAGCGGCCGACCTTGCCGGACCGCGAACACACCTGCCTTCTCTCGCGGATAGGGGACGACGGCCGCGACGTCGCCCGCCGCGAACACGCCCGGGTGGGACGTCGATTCAAGCGTCGCCCCGACGCGAACGAAGCCGCGCTCGTCGACGTCGAGCCCGGCGGCGCCCAGCCAATCCGGCGCGCCGGCGTCCGTCACCCACACGATCTCGTCGCAGCGGTGCACTTCGCCCGAATCGAGCTCCATCTCCCCTCCGGTAACGCGTGCCACGCGCGCGTTCGTATGGACGCGAACGGCTCGCTCCTCGAGAATGCGAGTGAGCTTTCGCCGCACGCGAGCATTGAGAGTGGGAAGAATCTGCGGCGCCGCGCCGAACACGTGGAACTCGAGGTCCGCCGGCGAGCGGCCGTCGACTTCGCATTCCCGCCGGAGGGCGTACTGCATCGCGAGCGTGATCTCGATGCCGCCAACGCCCGCGCCGACGACAGCGATGCGACTCGTTCCCGCAGCATTCCGCACGCGCTCGCGGAGAACCTCCCACCGCGCGGTGAAATTGTTGATCGGCTTCACCGGGACCGAGTGTTCCGCGGCGCCCGGGACCCGCCGCACCGCCGGCGTCGAGCCGATGTTGATCGAGAGAACGTCGTAGGCAATCGGCGGGCGATCGGAGAACAGAACCCGCCCCGATTCGAGATCGAGACCGATCGCGGCGTCGTGTATGAGTCGTGCGCCGGCGAACGCCGAGAGCGGCCCGAGGTCGATGTGCGTCTCGTCGAAGGTGTAATGCCCGGCGACGAGACCCGGGAGCATTCCCGAATACGGGGTGTGCACGTCGCGTGTGACGAGCGTGACGCGCACGCCGTCGAGCGGCCGCATGCCGAAACCCTTTAGGACGGCGACGTGGCTGTGCCCACCTCCGAGGAGGACGAGATCCTTGACGACGATGGAGGGCGATCCGTGCATGCGGCGGCTACGAGTTTGGCGCGGGACGAGTGAATCGCGCACGATGAGAACGCAAACGCGGGAGCGGAGCAAGGCGTCGACGCGCATTCGACCGATTCTGTAGAATCCTCTGCACAGGCTCGATCGTTCGCCGCGACGGGCACCTCGTTCGTCATCGATTCCTCAGCCCAACCCGCAAATCATCATGGGACGCCGGCCCAAGTCGTCGCAAGGAGCGCGCGCCAACCGCCACGCCGGCCTCACGCCGTCGATTGCGCCGGCGGACGAGGGAGATCTCGACGCGATCGTCACCGCGAAGGAGGCTCCGTTCCTTCTCGTCCTCGACGGTGTTCAAGACCCGCACAATCTCGGGGCCTGCCTGCGCTCGGCGGATGCGGCCGGTGTCCACGCGGTCATCGCCCCGCGGAATCGCGCCGTCTCGATCACCGAGACGGTCGTTCGCATCGCCTGCGGTGCGGCCGAGACGGTGCCCTTCATTCAGGTCACGAACATCGCGAACACCCTGAAGGACCTTCAGAAGGCCGGAGTCTGGTTGGTCGGGACGGCGGACGACACCGAAACGCAGCTCTACGACGTCGACCTCCGCGGCTCGCTGGCCCTCGTCATGGGTGCGGAAGGCAAAGGGCTGCGCAGATTGACTCGCGACTGCTGCGACTCGCTCGTCCGCATCCCGATGGCGGGGAAGGTGGAGTGCCTCAACGTCTCCGTCGCGACGGGCGTTTGCCTCTTCGAGGCCGTGCGCCAGCGGCGGAGCCGATAGCGCCAGCGGCGAATCCATCATCAGCGACAATCAATGGTTTCCCGCGGTCGCAATCTGACCGATGATGTCGGGCGACCTCTTACCCACTACACCTGGAGGAGCCATGCTCACGACTCGAATCGTTCGAAATCTCTGCGTCGCCAGTCTGTCCGCCGGAGTGTGCGCTTCCGCTATCGCACAGGAAGACTCCAGCTCCGCCGGCGATGTGGTGAACGCCTACCTCGAAAAGGCCAAGCCGGGAGAGGAGCACGCGCGACTCAAGATGCTGGTCGGGAAGTGGAAGGTGGAAACCACCACGTACGGAGAAGAAGGCAAATCGCCGATGAAGTCCGAGGCCACGGCGGTGGTCCGGCCGATCTTCGGCGGGCAGTACTTTCGCGAGGACTACACCGGTGACTTTTTCGGGACGAAGTTCACCGGCATGGGGATCTACGGTTTCGACAAGGGGACGAAGAAGTTCGTGTCATCGTGGATCGATTCGATGTCCACGGGAATCGCGCGGAGCGTAGGTACCGCGATGGCGAACGGCGACATCGCGTTCCTCGGTGAGTACTACGATCCGGTGGAAGAGAGAATGGTCAAAACGAAATTCGTCCTCACGCTGAATTCGCGGAAGACGCATTCGGGGGTGTACTATTCGATCGCCGCCGACGGTAGCGAAAAGAAGATGATGGAGTTTGTCTACACCCGCGCGAAGGGCGGAAAGAAGGAACGGAAGAAGAACGCCGAGAAGGGTGAGAAGAAGGCGAAGAAGAAGGATCGCGACAAGAAGGGAGAGAATAAGAAGAAGGGCGAGAAGAAAAAGAAGAAGGACAAGGACGCGAGTATCTGAGTGAGCTCGAAATCCGCTAAGAATCTCGGCGCGCCTGCGTCTACATCCGTGGACGCCGGCGCGCCGAGCGACCGAGCGGATTCGAAGGCGCGCTAGGAGTGGGCGAACGGCGTCCCGAACGCCACACACTCCCGCGGAGATCTCCGATGAACTTGAAGCGACGCTGCACCATCGCGCTCGCCGGCTGCCTCGCCCTCGCTCTCGCTACGTGGGTTGGATTTCTCGTCTATGTCGAGAGCTCGCGCGTTCGCTACGCCGAGAACGTCATCCTGCGTGAGGCCGCGCGTCCCGAATCGGTCTGGCGCATCTCGGGACCCGACGACAACGCCCTCATCCGCGTGGGCGGCGGGCCGTTCAAAGGCTGGTACCTCGCCGCCGACGATCGGATCGATCCGGTGCCCACTTCGGCCGATCAGATGATCTATCTGAGCTTCGAGGTGAAACCCGGTCCGTACGTGCGAAATCTGTACCTTCGAAAGAAACGGGGGCTCGATTGCTACTGGCGCATCACCCGGACGCCGTCGGACGAGCGTCGGATCCAGTCGAAGAACGACGGGCGCTACGAAAACTGGTATCTCGACCTCTTGCAGACGTGCCGCCCAGATGCGAACCGCGCTCCGCGAACCGCGTGGAACCTCGTCCTCAACCAGAACCAGGCCCCAGGAACTCAGTGGGTGATCACTCCGGACGGGGAAGGAATGCGCATTCAGGCGACGTGCGAACCTTTCGCCGGCTGGTTTCTCGATTGCCTCTTCGGCGCGCACGTACTCGAGCGGAGGCTCGGAGACGGTGCTGAGCCACGTCAGCGGCAGTCGCCGCCGCTCGCGAAGCGGAACTAGCTGGACGAGGAGCGCGTTCCAGATCCGTTCGCATTCGCGAGCCTCCCGCCGAACGCTCCGCGATGGTTCGACCCACGCGTGTGCGGTCGACGTTCGGCTCGCTCGACCGGAGCCGCCTTGACCCGGTTCGGTCGGCTGCGAAGATGGGGCGAGTTGAACTTGCGCGGCGGCAAGACGGCCGAACGAATTCTCGCGGAGAGAGTACAGGTGATCGGAGCACGTTCGGCGAAGTCCCGCCCTCTGATCGTCACGCCGCCCTCCATGGCTCGCTCGCTTTCGTCTCGATGCGCCGCGTTCTTGTCGGTGTCGGCCCTGCTCCTCGCATGCGCGACGGCGAACGCTCAATCGGGCCGCTCACCCGATGGCTCGAAGCCGGAGAAGACTGCCGCCGTCCGCGCCCGGTTCGCAGACGACGCCCGACCACTCCTGGCGAAGTACTGCCACCGCTGCCACAACGAAAAGCGAATGAGGTCGGGAGTCCGCCTCGACGACCTCGCCGGCGAGATCCAGGATCGAGATATCCGCTTTTGGATGAAGATCCTCGAAGTGGTGAGCGAAGAGGAGATGCCGCCGGAAGACGAGCCTCAGCCCTCATCCGAAGAGCGAAGAATCGTCACGGATTGGATCGGCGAGGCGATCCGGCTCGCACTCTCGCGCGAGCGGGAGAAGAACGGCTCGGCCCGCCGGCTCACGGTTGCGCAGTATCGCCGGACTCTGCGGGATCTGCTCGGACTCGAGGAAGACCTCACCGAGATCCTGCCACCGGATGCGATCTCGAAGGACGGATTCCTCAACAACGCGGAAACTCTAGAGCTGTCGCCGCTCCTCGTCGAAGCGTACTTCGACATCGCGGAACAGGCGCTCGATCTTTCGCTCGTCGATGAATCGTCGACGCCGGTGATTCAGAACTTCCGCGTCGATCTCGGCCGGGGGATCAACACGCAGCCGTACCCCGACAAGCTGATTCTCGGGGCGAACAGTCACCTTCTTCGGAACGAAGACTTCGTCGTCAGCGAGCTCGTTCCGTCGAAGCTTTTTTCGTTCGAGTCGTTTCGAATGCGAACGAAGTATCGCTTCATCGAGGGATATCGCGGGAACGACACCGTGCGCGGATGGCGCGATTACGACAGCATCTACCACGCGGTGTTCGCATGCATGCGGGGAACGGAGGGCTACCCGAAAGGCATCGCCTACGAGACGGTTCCAGAGGGCCTCCTCCTCCGGCCGGCGATACCGAGTGCGGAGATCTTCGAGGTCGAGAGCACGTACGGCCCGCGTGCGAACTTCAAGATCTCCCTGCGCGAGCTGCCCGATCACGGACGGTTTCGCGTCACCGTCCGCGCAGCGAAGTACGACGACGGACTCCTTCTCGAACGCGGGTCGCCGGCGATCGACGTCGATCCCGAGCGCAGCCTCTCGTCGCCTCTACGGTCCGAGCCGCAGCGGGTCGAGATCATCGAAGCCGGGGTCTACCAAGTGGATGTCCACCTCGCACGCGAAGCTCCACCCGTTCCTCCCGATGCGTCGAGGCTCGACGATGCACTCGTCGGCGCGTGGGAGTTCGACGGTCAATTGACGAGCGAGAGCATCCCCGGAACGAAGTCGCTCGTCGGTGAGCTCGCCGGAGAGGCCAAGCTGGTTCCCTCTCCCTTCGGAGAAGCGCTCTCGGTCGACGGCCAAACCGGGAGTGTCGTCGTTCCGCGCGACGCGTCGATGGACGTCGGAGAGGGAGAGTTTACCGTCGCCGCATGGATCTTTCCTCGCGAGCTGCGCCAAGCCGGGATCGTCTCTCTGGGAGGCTACGGCTACACGCATGGGTGGCTCTTCGACATGCCGTCGGGAAACGGGATCCTCCGTGTCGAAACGGCCACCGCGGCGAATCAGTCGAACGGAACGGTGGCGTCGGCGTCCGGAGCGATTGTCAGAGGAGAATGGCAGCACGTCGCGGCAGTGATCCGGCGGGGCGAGAACAACGCGCGCCTGTTCGTCAACGGGCGCGAAGTGGCCAGCGGAACAATTCACGGCGCGAACCTCGACAATTCCAAACGATCACTTCACATCGGGCGCGTCGAGGGCGCGAATCTTTTCGCCGGCGAGATCGACGCCGTTCGCTTCTATCGCCGAGCGCTCGCCGAGGCCGAACTCGAGGCGCTCGTCGAGCCCGGTCGCCGGTTCGCTCGCGCTCAGCGGAGAAAGGAAAAGCCGCAGGAACTCTCGCTTCAGCTCGGCGCGAGATCGTTCAGCGCCAAGCTCGAGCGACCTGCCTTTCTCGCGGTCCGATTGCTGGCGGGCCCGCTTCGGGTATCGGCTCGCTACGCCGGCAAGACGGCGCTCGAATCCGTCACCTTCACGCCGGTCGACGAAGCGAGCGAGCTTCACAATCGATTTCGAGTCTTCGAAGCGCGGTCGCCGCACCTCGGCGTCCATCTAGGCCTTCGACGCGACTGCGGCAGCACGCTCAACCGAGTCGGCGAGCCGCAGACGGTCTCATCGACGAACCTCGAGGAATTCGTCTTCGAGGGTGCGATCAACAACTTTCCGAGCCCCGACGTCGAGAAGGACAACGTCAACTATCTCGCCGGAGTTCGCGAGATCGGTGTCCGAAGCGAGTACACGGACGGTCGCGACATGCCCCGGCTCCTCGTTCGATCGGTCGAGTTCGAGGGCCCGCTCTACGAATCGTGGCCGCCCGACTCGCATCGCCGGATCTTCATCGAGTCGGAGAGAAGAGACGACGCGCCGGCGTACGCGCTGGATATCTTGCGATCGTTCGCCACGCGCGCCTATCGACGGCCGGTGCGCGACGCCGAGCTGGCCTCCCTCCTCGCCGTTTGGGGAGAAGCTTTCGCTGAATCGGGAGACTTTAGGCAGAGCATCAAGAGTGCGCTCATCGTCGCACTCTCGTCACCTCAGTTTCTCTTTCTCATCGAGGACAGCGCTACCCCCGAGCCGGAACCGCTCGACTCCTACGAGCTCGCCGCGAAGCTGTCGTACTTTCTTTGGGACTCTCCGCCCGACCGTCGTCTTCTCGAGCTCGCTGCGGAGAATTCACTCCGGCGCAACCTCGACGTCGAGATCACGCGCCTCATTCGAGATCCACGCTTCGAGATCTTCGCCGACACGTTCAGTTCGCAGTGGCTCGGTCTCGAGAAGCTCGACGTCGTCGAATTCGACCGCGAGCGCTATCCGCGCCTGACTCGCGATACGAAGTTCGAGCTCGGCAAGGAGCCGGCGCGGTTCGTTCAGCATCTCGTCCGGGAGAACCTATCCCTCAGCAATCTCGTTCGATCGAGCTTCATCCTCGCCAACGAGGTCGTCGCGAGCTACTACGACCTGGGCGAGCGAACGGAGAGCGGATTCGAGTTCGCGCCGGTCGAGCACGGGAGCGACCATCTCGGCGGAGTTCTCGCCCAGGCCGGAATCCTCGCGGCCCTCTCGGATGGACGAGAGTCGCATCCGATCAAACGCGGCGCGTGGCTCGCCCGGAAGCTCATCGCGGAGCCACCCGACGATCCGCCGCCGAACGTACCGGAGTTGCCGGAGGACGAAGGCGAATTGAGCCTCCGCGAGAAGCTCGAGCGCCATCGGAACGCGCGCGGCTGCAAGAAGTGCCACGAAGGTATCGATCCTTGGGGGCTCCCGCTCGAGGAGTTCGATGCGGGTGGACGCTACCGGCCGGACCGACGCGGATCGGGTCGATCGACCTTACCGGACGACACTGAAATCTCCGGTGCCAACGAACTCAAGGCGTACCTCGTCGAAGGTCACATCGACCAAGTTGCGTTCTCCTTTCTCAAGCACGTTGCGACCTATGCGACGGGTCGAACTCTGACCTACAACGAGCTCGAGTTTCTCCGGCGCGAAGGCCCGCGCTTGAAGTCGCGCGGATACCCGATGCAAGATATGGTTCGGTTCGTCGTCGAGAGCGAGCTCTTCCTCCAGAAGTAGACCGCTTCCCCCGATACTGCGAGAGCGAGACGCCAACCATGGACTCCAGCGCAAAGATCGATCGTCGTGCCGTGCTCAAGGGGATCGCGGGAGCGGCACTCGCACTCCCCGTACTCGAGGCGATGGGAGAAGAAGTCGCCGGCCGCCCCCCGCGGCGGTTCTGCGCGCTCTATACGGCGAACGGCATGTCGCTCCCGAAGACTCAGCACGGGATCGACGACTGGAGCTGGTTCCCGACTGCGGCGAGCGACGGGCGGTTCGTGTTCGGAAAATCGACCGAACCCCTCACCCCCTTCCGAAAGAAGCTGAGCTTTCTCGGCGGCCTCTACCACCGGAACGGAACGAAGGCCGACCCGCACGTGTGCTCGGATATGTGGCTGACGGGCGCGCCGCTCCACGACGCGAAGCCCGGAACGTATAACACGGTCGGACTCGACCAAGTCATCGCGCTCCACACGAAGCAGTACTGTCGCCAGCCCTCGCTCGTCCTTTCGATCGACGCGGGGACGGGCTTCCTCTCGCGCACGGGCACGATCTCCTACAGCCTCGACGGCAGGCCGATCCCGGCGGAGAACCAGCCGCGCCGCGTCTTCGATCGCCTCTTCCGCGCCGATCGAGCTTCCCTCGAAGCTCAGCGCGACCGCCTGAAACGGCGACTGAAGCTCGTCGACGCCGTCGCGGACAGCACGCGCGCGCTCAATAAGAGGCTGGGGCGTTCGGACCGCGACAAGATGGACGAGTACCTGACGTCGCTCAATGAGATCGAGTCGAGGTTGATCGCGTCGGAGAAGTGGATCGACGTCCCGCTCAAGAAGCAGGATCACTCGCATCTCGAACTCGACGTCACCTCAGAAGACGATCCCCACCGGTACTACCGGACGATGTTCGACCTAATCGCTCTCGCGTTCGACGCCGACATCACGCGAAGCGTCGCGTTCATGCTGAATCGCGAAGACGGGATGGGAATCAGCGACACATTCCCGCTCAAGCTCGGTCTCAGCCGGACGCACCACAGCCTCTCACACGCCGGTGACAAGGAAGGGCAGCTCGAATTCGCGAAGTACGATCTTTTTCTCAGCCAGCAGCTCGCGCATTTTTTTGCGCGGCTCGAAGAGTACAAAGATCGAAACGGCACCGTGCTCGACAACAGCATCGTTCTCTTCGGGAGCGGGGCGAGCACGACCCACTATCCGAAGAATCTTCCGACGCTCGTCGCCGGCGGGGCCAACATGGGCCTCCGCCACGGTCACTACTGGCGCGACGGCGAGACGCCGATGGCGAACGTGTTCCTCAGTATTCTCCGCTCGATGGGAATCGAAGAACCGTCGTTCGCCGACAGCTCCGGCGCCGCGGGTCGAGCGGTGTTCTCGCGGGTCTGACCAGGATCCGGGGCCGCCGACGGCAGTCGGGCCCCACCGGGGCGGCGAGAATCAGGCCTTCCCCCCCTTTCCCCCAAGAAACTGCTTTCGGGCCATTGACTTGACCGAACGTTCGGTATAGACTCCTCCGCAGGAGCTCAGAATGCCGAACACGAAAGCCGAACCCGACACCATTCTCGACCGCCTCACCGACGTTTTTCGGACCGTCGGATACGAAGGTGCCACGCTGAGCAAGCTCTCCGAAGCCACGGGCCTCCAGCGGGCGAGCCTCTACCACCGCTTCCCCGGGGGGAAGCAGGATATGGCCGAAGCCGTGCTCGAACGCGCGGGCGAGTGGTTCGCGTGCCACATTCTCGAGCCGCTCTCGGGGACGGGCGCACCGCGCGCGCGGCTCGAAGGGATGGCGAAGAAGCTGAGCGCGTTTTACGAGCGAGGCGAAGCGTCCTGTCTCCTCGACACCCTGTCTTTCGGGGACGGGCGCGACATTTTCGAGACTCACATCGAAGGGGCATTCTCCGCCTGGATCGAGTCGATCGCGGCGCTCGTCGGAGACGCGACCCACTGCTCGAAGTCGATCGCGCGCCGCCGCGCGGAGGACGCCGTCATTCGCGTTCAGGGCGCGCTCGTCCTCGCCCGCGGCACCGGCGACACGAAACCGTTTCAGCGAGTCCTTCGGACTCTACCCGATGCTCTCTTGGGGAAAGGAGACGAGTGACGCACGAGCCTTAGATGCGAGCCGTCCTTTTTTATTTGGCCGCACTCTTTACCGAACGTTCGGTACAACCACTGACCACAAAAGGACCCAAGCCATGAAAGCAGCCATCGCCATTCTCTCCGATCCCAAGAACGGCTCCGAAGAAGCCCTCGGACGACTCTTCAACGGTCTCGCCGCGGCCTACGACTTCAACCAGCGCGGCGACGAAGTGACCATTCTGTTCCAAGGCGCAGGAACGCGCTGGATCGGCGAGCTCGCGAAAGAAGACCACCCCGCGCACTCGCTCTTCGAGGAAGTGAGGGACGACGTGGCGGGAGTCTCCTGCGGATGCGCCGACGTCTTTGGCGGCAGCGAGGACGCGGAACGCTCCGGATTCGACCTCATCAAGGACAACCCCGTTCCGGGCACCACGGGTCTTCCGAGCCTCCACAACCTCGTCGCGGAAGGCTACTCGGTACTGACGTTTTGAAGCAGTTCGGAGACGCATTCCGGTGCCGGCGCGGCAAGCGCGACGCGTCGGCACCGGAACAGAGCAAAGGATGAGACGATGCGCATCGAGAATCCTTATCACGAAGGCGAGCAACTCGTGCAGGAGAGACTCGGCGAAGTCGAAGAAGGCCGCCGAAATGGCCGCGCCATCGCCGACTCGATCCTCAAGGGCGCGCTCAAATACATCGAGCAACAATCTCTCGTCGTCCTCGGAAGCATGGACGAGAAGGAGAGAGTTTGGGCGTCCGTCGTCATCGGAGACCCGGGGTTCATGAGAGCTCCCGACGAGAGGACGGTCGAGTTCAACCTCGATCTCGCGGCTCCCGTCCGGGCGGATCCCCTTTGGACGAACATCGAACGCGACTCCCGAGTCGGTACACTCGTCATCGATCTAGCGACACGCCGGCGGCTCCGCATCAACGGCCGAATCGAACGCCTCGAGCCGAATCGTTGGCGCCTCGACGTCGACGAATCCTATCCGAACTGCCCGAAGTACATTCAGCGCCGCCGCGTCGTCCCTCATCTCTCCGGCGAGGTGCAGGTCGATTCGTCGCCCCGACGGGGACGCGAGCTCGGCGCTGGCGAGTCGCAGCTCATCCGATCCGCGGACACGTTCTTCGTCGCGAGCGCGCATCCCGATCGCGGCGTCGACGCGTCGCACCGGGGCGGTCAGCCGGGATTCGTCAACGTGCTCGACGATCGACGCCTGCGCATCCCCGACTATCCGGGAAACCGGATGTACAACACGCTCGGTAACTTCGCCGTCCACGCGCGCGCGGGCCTCGTGTTCATCGACTTCGAGCGAAGTCGCATCCTTCAGCTCGTCGGTCGACCCGAGATCGTTTGGCAGCGAGACGATCCCGCCAACGAAACCGGCGGTACGGATCGGTACTGGGAATTCGAAATCGACGAGTGGCTCGAGCTCGATCTCCCGCGGCGGCTCGAATGGGAGTTCCTCGACTACGCTAGCGAGAATCCTGGGCCGTCCCGGAATCGCGCGGACTAGGCGAGTGTCGAACACCGAGCCGTTGCGCCCGAATCCGGCGTCTTCGGCGGACTCCTGATCCGACGCGCCCCGGTGAACGTGAACCGACCGCGGTAGCGGTTAGTGGGGATCGCGCGACTCCCTACGTTCGCCGACGCGTAGTCGATCGCCGTCCGGATCGATGCGATGGTCGTACCGAAGGCGTCATGAGGTGCCGAGTCAAGCTTCGAACTAAGCCTTGGGCACCGGACAAGCGGACGGAGTCACGAGCATCGGTCGCCCTGGGAACAAATCGCCGCGAGCGCCTTTCCGGCCGCCTCACCAAGTCGCTTGTCAGTTTGTAGCTTTCGAAGAATGGGGACGGCCGACGTGGCCCGCACTCCGTACCTTCCGATCTGAGCGACTGCCCACACGCGAATCGTCGACTCGGTGTCCTCGATTTCTCGGAGGAGGTAGGGCACGAGCGCGGCATCCAGCTCTTCGGTGATTCGCACGAGTGCGTTCATTACGGTCGCCCTCCGGACGGCCTCACCTCCGACGGTTCAGGTGTCGTCGACGAACCCTTCAGCGTGACCATAGAGGCCAGACTCGCGGGCGGCTCTCATGAGCCGGGGAAACGCTCTGACGGAGCGGAGTTCTCCGAGCCGCGCCGTGGCGACTTGGCGCGTGTCGGCGTCCTTCGATTCAAGACGAAACAGATACCAACTCTCGAGAAGCCTGTCTCGGAAACAAAAGACGGTGCCGGCGACCACAAGGAGGGAAGTGAACCCTACCAGTAGAGTCCATCGAGTTTGTCGATTCAGTTCCTTTGGCATGGAAGCCTGTTCTCCCGATATCGATATCCGCACTCCTCAGGATCGGTGCGAAACCGCCGTTTCCCCCCGGAAGCGAGCGAACGGGTGCGGCTCAGGACATTTCTATTCTCGTGCGTGAACGGGGACGATTCAACGATTGGGGCGTCCATCGCCTGCGGACTTGCCGTACACGCTCAAGTGCCCGTTGAGATCGCACAGCTCCGGTCGCAAGGCCAAGAATCGAAGGATGTCGTCCATTCCGAACTCGGGATTCTGCGGGTACAAATCGGAGAAGATCTCGTCCACGAACGCGAGGTCTTCGGGCGCGTCCACCGTCCAGCGCAGCGAGGCCAGATCTCGCCCCGAGACCACGCTCCCGCGACGGAATCGCTGCGCTTGTCGGTGAAAGAACGGCGTCACGTGCTCGCGCTCGTACCGGTCATCCGCCTCACGCCACGCGATCTCGAGGGCTTCTCGGCGGACGACCTCGGTGTCGAGGCCGTCGGGATAGCTCCTCTCGATGGTGTTCGAGGTGTAGTCGTTTCGATCGCGAACGTGCTGCTCGACGATCGTATCGACGACCGCGGGATCGATGAGGGGACAGTCGGCGGTGATGCGCACGATCTCATCGACTTCGTAGGCCGCCGCGGCGCTCCGGTAGCGATCGAGCACGTCGGTGAGATCTCCGCGATAGAAGAGTGTTCCGCACTGGGCAGCGACTTGAGCTACGGCATCATCTCCGGCATCCGTGCTCGTCGCGACGATGATCTCGTCGATCGAGCGGGCGCGGCGCACTCGTTCGATCAAGCGCTCGAGCATCGGCCGGCCGGCGATCGGTCGCAAAACCTTCCCCGGGAGCCGCGACGACCCGACGCGAGCCTGGATGATCGCCGCGATTCTCCCGCGCGCGGCGTCTGCGTTCATCGCGGGTTCCTTCGGATTCGCCGGGAGTGCATCACCGATTCCCCTCTGGAGCGAAGAACTTCGACCAGGATTTTTCGAGGAGGACATCCTGCCACCTCGACTCGAGAGCCGAAGCTCCGCGCTCCTTCACCCACGCATCGTCGGCGTCGATCCAGACGCGACGCC
Source organism: Planctomycetota bacterium (assembly GCA_965223845.1). GTDB lineage: Bacteria > Planctomycetota > UBA8108 > UBA8108 > SXIK01 > CBDCXR01. Next base: position 5,331,228 of record CBDCXR010000004.1, read on the forward strand.
ACACGACCTCGTAGCTCCCGGCGCCGAGAAACATGCTCGCGTGCGTTCGAGCGGGCTTGTAGCAGTAGACGCGGTCGCCGGCGACGTGGCGATTGACGTTGCGGACGCTCTGCGGGGGAAGAAACTCGCGGATGAAGAGATGCCCCCCGTCGGCGAGCGCGCGGTCGATATTCGCGACGGACGCGAAAATCGTCTCGCGCGAAACCCAGCAAAACACGTCGTCGACGACCACGAGGTCGAAGAAGCCGCCAAACATCGCGTCGTCCCTCACGGGATTCTCCGCAATCGTCCCGCGGTGAAGCTCGATCGAATCTCCGTAGGCGTCACGGCCGAACTCGACGGCCTTCGCCGAAGGCTCGACGCCGACGCAGCGCTCCGCCCCCCGCGTCGCGTAGTAGTCGAGCAGGTCGCCGTAATTGCACCCGTACTCGAGCACGCGCCGCGGCTCGATTCCGCACGAGGCGACGGCTTCGACGATCTCACGCTTCTTCCTCCGCAGACGATCGGTGGCCGCGTCGGCGTGGTTTCGCTCGAAGAACGCGTCCGCTTCGTGCTCGAGATACTCTTCGTCTTGAGTGGACATGCTTCTGCGTCTCGCGAAACGTTTACTCGACCTTTTTTCTCCGCGTCGACGAGAGAGTCGAGCTCGGCTCGCCGACGAACTCACCGGCCGCCGAGAGCGCGGAGTCGGCGAAGTGCGCGCGCTCTTCCCATGTGCCCCAAGCCGCCACCTCGTCCGCGACGAAAGACAAATACTGCGGAATGCGGGTGTTGATGTTCACGTTCGCGACCGACGGCAATACCGGAACGATGTTCGCCGACGGATGGAAATCGTCGAACCGGATGCGATCGAACGGTTTCCCCTCCACCCCGAAGTGGTTGAAGATGATCTGAAATGTTCTGAAGTCGAACGCGCGCAGCTCGTTTCCGTCCGCGACGATCCCGAGGCGGCGCAGGCTGTCGAGCCAGCCATCGCGCCAGCTTCCTTCCGGCTCGATGGAAAACTCCGCGTCGGCTTTTGGATAGCAGAACTCGACTTGGACGAGGTTGTTCTCGCCGAACGAGATTCGGCCGGGAAACGACAGTCGATTGATGCGATGGGCCGGATCGCCGACGAGAATTTCCGTCGCGTCCGCGCGCACCTCGTCAGCAAACTCAAAGCTACCGAGAAGAAACTGATCGGGCTTCAGCTCCGGCGTCGGAAGATCGAGGATTCCCCGAAGAATCCCGATCGGCGCGCACCAGTAGTACCGCTCCGCGGTCACGAGGCGGCCGCGCGCGCGAACAACGCTCGCCGAGTGACTTCCCGGCGCGATCTCGAGAGCGAGGTCGTCCACTCCCGCAAGGACTTCGGTGCCGAGCTCGATCAGACGCGAGTGGAACGCGTTCGCAAACGCGCCGAATCCCCCGTCTTCCGGATAGAGGTACGCTTCGCCTCCGCTAGCGCGCATGGCATCGTGAAACGTGCGCGAGATCTTCGACGACTCCGCGGCGTCCGCGGCCGTCGACGTCCTGCCTGATCGTTCGGCGCGCGGAAAGAACCACGGATAGAGTGCGCCGACGAGCCTCGACTCGTCGATGTCGAAGCGCGCGTGCCGCGCGTCGGACGGATAGGACGCGAGGACGTCGTCGAAGATGAGATCGACAAACGGACGACCGAAGCTCTCCGCGAGGTTGTCGCGAGTGAGCGGTCGATCCGCGACCTTGTCGACGAGTGGACTCGACGGAAGCAGCTCGCGCAGCGAGTCCGGCCACGCGTCGACGGGGGCGTCGTAGTCGACGATCTCCCCGCGAAGCACGATCTGCCGCTTTTTCTTTCCCCGGCGAACGCGGCCGCCGACGAGATCGGTGAAGAGCTTCGTCGTCAAAGGCGAGCGATCTGCGTCGAGAAGATGAAGGCCCGCGTCGAACTGTCTGCCGTTTTCGTTCTTGAACGATTGATCGCCGCCGCCGAGGAACGGCGAGCGTTCGAGAAGAAGAACTCGGAATCCCATACACGCGAACGTGTAGGCGACGAAGAGACCCGCTAGATTGCCTCCGATGATGACTGCATCGTAATCCTCGCGCTCTGGCTCGGAGAGTAACGACGGCCTCGCGATGCGATTCATTCCGCGCCCCGCACCTCCGTCCGCTTGCGAAGGATGCAGACGGTCGCTCGATCGGGACCGCCTTCATAAGGGAAGACGTTTTCGTAAACGACGGAGTACGCTGGATGCCATGCGAACATCGCGGCGTAATTCATCTTGTAGCTCATCAGCCCCTCACGGTGGTGGTACGGGTTCGTGTGCGGTTTCTCCGCGTAGAAATCGTAGATGATGATCGCCCCGTCGACCTCGACCACTCGATCCGCCTCTCGCGCGATCGTGAAGAGGTCTTCACGATCACACAAGTAGAGACAGAACCCGAAGACGACGAGATCGAACTCGCAGGCACCGAACGGCAGCCGCTCTGCAGTCCCCGCGTGAAGCTCGAGCCGCGGATACGCCTTGCGCCCGGACCTCACCGCGAGCGACGACGGGTCGAGACCGACGCATCGATCAGGCGCGAGCCGCTGTCGAATCTCTTCGAGGCGCCAGCCGTTCGCGGCGCCGATCTCGAGGATTCGTCGCGGAGTCTGCCCCAACCGCTCGAGCGCCGACAACACCGGGTCGTCTTCTGCCCTTCGCTCGAGCTTGCTACAATCCGCCAGGTTTCTCAGAAAGTACTGGTCGCCTTCGGTCTCGGTGAAGGCTCGCTTCTGCTCCATCCAATTACCCCGTAAATACTGGATGAAACCCTACTCGAGGACGACCGAATTTGCACGACGACACCGCCGGCGAAACGCCCGATCCCGATCGCGCCGCGACGTGCGCGGAGTCCTCGAGCGAGCCTTCGCCTTCGGCGTTCGTCGCAGCTTCGCCTCGGCATATTTTGATTTCGGCCGCACTCGCTTCGACCGCGGATTGCGGAGAGAACCACCTCTACTATCTTCAATCGCTCTCGACGGAGTCCACGGAGCTCATCGCGGAAGCGGTGCGATCTTGGGAGGCCTCTCCGTTCGAGACGGTCACGGTTCTCCGGCACACACCTTCGGATAGTCGTCTCCCGAGAACATTCCGGCGCCGCGAGAAGCGTGAATTCCGCGCCGAAAACCGCGCGCGACTCAAGAGCGATATCGCTCGACTTCGGCCCGCGCGCGTCTACGTCGGCACGGACAAACGCTTCGAGACGATGTTCGCGCTCTGGCGGGGGAAGCGCGAGAACGACGGCTGTGTCGGAATCTTCTTCGAAGATGGCACCGGTGCCTACGCTCACACGGTGAGGACGACGGGATTCGTTCGCCGCTTCCTCTTCAATTGGCGGCGAAAGTGGAACTACGGCTGGTGGTGGGACAACCACGTCGTCATGGGGAGCTCACGCTACGTCGACGAGGTCGTCGCAGCGCTGCCGGATCTCGTCGTGCCCGCGCTCAAGCGAAAACGGGTGCGTTCGCTCGACGTCGAGTACTTCCGGAGCGATGGTCCGCGACGTCTCGCCGCCCTTCTCGCCGGCGCTCTCGGACTCGCGGCGACCGATCTCAGCGCAGTCGAAATCGTGGTCGTCCTCACGACGTCACGCGTCGCGAGAACTCTTCCGCGTCACGCGGAGCTCGTCGAAGGCGTGCTTCGCGAGGCGAATGCGCGCGGCCTTTCCGTCGCGATCAAGGCGCACCCGCGGGAGCCGCGTCCCGAGTTCATGCCGAGTGCGTGGCTCGACTCCGCATTCGAGATTCCCGCCGCGATGCCGTTCGAGCTCCTCGCTCTTCTCCTCGGAACGGCCATCGTCGTCGGAGATGTTTCGACGAGTCTCTTTGCGGCGAAGTGGTTGCGACCATCACTCGACGTCGTCTCCCTTGCAGCAAGCGGGGATCACCGCGAACCGGGCGGTGCTCGAAACGCAAAGGATCCTCTGCACGGGCTCCTCCGCGCCGTCGGCGTCAGGATCGAGTCGGATCCGTCACGGGTCTTCGCTCGAAGCGAGGGTCGAGGAGTCCCCTGACGCGCCCGCCGACGATTCGCGGGCTCGAAACACCTCACGCATCGCGATCGACCCCGCAACCCCGGCGTTGAGAGACTCCACCTCGGGCGCGTGAGCGAGACGCCAGCGGATGTCGGCAGCGGCGGCGATCTCGTCGGCGAGTCCGGCGTGCTCGGACCCGACCGCGAGCGCGATGCGCTCCTCGGCGACCGCGAGGGACTCGAGGGCCGATTCATCGCCGCTCGGCGAGGTCGCCACGATCGTCAACGACTCTCGACGGAAACGATCGACTGCCTCCCGCGCGCTAGTCCTGGCGATGCGGAGTCCGAAGAGCGCCCCGGCCGTCGAGCGAACGACTTTCGGTGCGTAGGGATCGGCCGCGTCTCCGGTCAGGACGACGAGCGAAAAAGAGAACGCGAGCGCAGACCGAAGAAGAGTGCCGAGATTCCCAGGATCGGCGACTCCGTCGCAGATCAGAACGCGGCGATCGTCCGGACGGAGCTGAGCGTTCAGATCGGCGCGCGGGAGCTCGAACGTCGCGAGGATGCCCTGCGTCGTCTCGGCGTCGGCGGCGCTCGCGAGTTGCCAGTCTTCGAGCACGATCGGAGCAGCGCCACCTTCGGCGAGCCTCCGAACGAGCTCCGCTCCGCGTTCCGTTCTCGACGCAGCCGCAGAATAGACGGCGCGAGGCACGACTCCGAACCGAACCGCTTCCTCGACCACGCGGACGCCTTCAGCGAGGAAGAGGCCCTGCTCTCGCCGACCCCTCTTCGTGCGAAGGTCTTTCAAATCCTTCAGTTGGCGGCGCGTGAGCGTCAACGGCAATCCCGATTCTCGAGCCGAGGAAGAAACAAAGCGGACGCGTCAGAAAACTCGAGTTTGCACCCCCGATCAAGATGTGTCAGTTCGCGGCGGCGCGCACCTCCACCCTCACCGGCCAGTGATCCGACTCGCCAGCGCGAATCACTTCAGCCTTCGTGGGGGCGAGGTGGCGGGAACAGAAGACGTAATCGATCCGCGCTTGAAACCCGCTCGCGTCGCTTCCGTTCGCCCGCCAGGTGATCTCGGGCTTCGCACCGGCGCGGTGGAGTGAGCGAAAGCAATCGGCAAATCCGAGCGCACCCGTGAGGTAGACGATCCCCGGCTCCGTTTCGAGGCTGTTGAAGTCGCCCGCGACGATTGCCGGGGCTTCGGTGTCGAGCGACTTCGCGAAGTGACGCAGCTCCGCTGCGCGGAGAGCCGCCGTCTCGAGATAGGAGCGCGCGCGCTCGAGCGGAGTCCCTGAGAGCACACGCGGCGCGGGAAGATGCACGTTTAGGAACTGAATGGGACCGATCGGAGACCGAGCGAGAACCGATACGGCGTCGAGGGCTCGTTCGCTGGCCGAGGAGTGCGGGATCGAGCGCGCTTCGGCGAACTCGAACCGCGAGAGAATCGCGTAGCCGCCGCCTCGATCGGCGACGGCGCGGATCACGGCGAACGGGTAGTCGTTCTCGAGCCCCGCCCGAATCGCCGCTTCGTGCGCCGGCGCGACCTCCTGGAGACAAACGACGTCGGCGTCGGCCTCACGAATCACGCGGACGACGCCGGCCGAGTCGGCGTTTCGGTAGAGCACGTTCCAGGTGAGGATCGAGAGGGAATCGCGGGGAGGGGATTCGCAACCGCTCACGGCGAGACTGAAGATGGCGAACGACGCGATCAGACTTCGGCGACCCACCGGCACGGATTCCGCTCTCGTCCGCCTCACCTCCCCGCATCCTCCGCAGCGTCCAGCCGTTTTCCCCGCGCGATGCGATCATGGTAGCGCGAATGCGCGGCGCGCGACATCGAGATCGGTTCACCGCCGCCACGGATCTCGCGGGCTCGCGGCCTTTCGCATTCGAGCACATCTCCGGATACACTGCCCAAAACTGCGAGAGGCAGAACTCTCGCCGAAATCGAATCAGAGAGGAGTGACATGGACACCTTCGAAGCGATCTACGGCCGACGCGCGGTCAAACACTTCGATCCCGACCACAAGATGAGCGACGCGGAAATCGAGAAGCTTCTCGAAGCCGCGATTCAGTCGCCGACCTCGTTCAACATTCAGCATTGGCGCTTCGTCGTAGTGCGCGATCCCGATCTTCGGCAGCAGATTCGAGAGAACGGGAACGACCAAGCACAGATGACGGACGCATCGCTCCTCATTCTCATGACGGGCGACGTGTTGGCATGGAAGAAGGACCCGCAGCGCTACTGGAGAAACGCTCCGCCGGAGGTCGCGGAATTGCTCGTCAACTGGATGGGCCCGTTTCACGAAGGAAAGGACCAGCTTCAGCGCGACGAGGCCCAGCGCTCGATCGGCATGGCGATGCAAACCATCATGGTCGCGGCGAAGGCGATGGGGTACGAGTCCTGTCCGATGATCGGATTCGATCACGACGCCGTCGCGAAGCTCGTCCGGCTCCCCGATGACCACTGTATCGGGCCGATGATCGCTGTCGGAAAGGGCACGAAGGACGCGTGGCCGAAGCCCGGGCAGCTCGCGCTCAGCGAAGTCGTCGTGAACGACCGCTTTCCCGCCTGACCGCGATCGAGCATCCGCGGAAGCTAACGGCATGAGCGACCTGGCGGCGTACCTCTACGAAATCGGCCAACTGAAGCGAGTCCCTCGCTCGGGTTGGACGCTCGTGGGTGTCGCCAGGCCGGAATGCGTTGCGGAGCACACGTTTCGAACGGCGGTGATCGCGTTCGTCCTCGCCGAACGCTCGGGAGCCGACCCGCACCGCGCGGCGTCGCTCGCGCTCTTTCACGACACAGCGGAAGCCCGCGTAGGCGACGCGCATCGCATCGCGAAGCGCTACGTCGACTGGTCGAAAATCCAAGAGCGGGCGGTCGGCGATCAGACCGCTTCACTCCCCGATGAGCTCGGTCGCACGATTCGCTCTCTCTGGGCCGAAGCGGATGCGGTGGAGAGCGCCGAGGCGCGGATCGTCCGCGACGCGGATCACCTCGAATGCCTTCTTCAGGCGAAGGAATACGCCGCGCGAGGATTCGAAACTGCCGAGTGGATCGAGAGCGCGGTGAATGCGCTCCTCACCGACGAAGCGCGGGTGCTCGCCAAGGAGATCGTCGATACCCCTCCCGACGCGTGGCAGAGCGCGTGATTGCACGGGGAGGCGCGGCGACGCCGGTTGTTAGGTAAGGCGACTTGGGCCTTCGGTGGATGATGTCCGCGGGCGAAGCGGTGTGCATCCCCGCCGTGACCGGTCACGCTTGAAAACTCGATTCGTGTGACCTACGGTTGCGATGCCCCTAGCATCCTCAGTCTCCGCGATCCGAGCCGAGTAAGCCCCTGCTTCAAGCGGCAGCTCGGCCGAGGTGCTCGATCTTTCTCAAGAAACGCGCAGTTCTAAATGGCACTCGAAACTAGACCACTTTCGTCGAGGTCGAACCGAAGCTCATCGTTTACACGGCGAAGGCTTGCATCGGTGACTCGGTTGGTGCTCTGTACCGCGCTTTCATGCGTCGCCGCGAACGCAGATCCAATCGAGTCGCGTCCGATCACGTTCGAACCCGTCGGCTCCGAGCCGAGCGATCGATACTTGATGCGCGGTTCGGCGTACTCAGCGATCATCGAAGCGCGCCAGATCGTAGTGTCGGGGCGAGGGGGAGCACGTCCGATCCGAATTCGATGGGTCGGCGCGCGAAGCGGAACGACGATCGGCGCCCAGGGGAGGCTCGCCGGCGTCAGCAACTACGTCCTCGGTGATCAACCCGACGAGTGGCGACTCGGCGTGCCCCACTACCGAAAGGTGGTCGCGCGAGGCGTCTATCCCGGTGTCGACGTGGTCTATTACGACCAGGGCGGCAGGCTCGAGTTCGATTTCGTTGTCGCACCGGGTGCGGACGCGTCTCTCGTGCGCTTCGAGATCGTGAATGGAAACGACGTCGAAGTCGATGCCGCGGGCGACCTCGTCATGCACGAACCGGGTGGCGCCTTTCGACTCCTCCGCCCGAAGGTCTATCAAGACGTCGATGGCGAGCGGCGTACGATCGCCGCTCGCTACGTACCGGCCCGATCGTCGTCGGCAGCGGCGACGACCTATGCATTCGAACTCGCGTCGTACGATACTGATCGCCCCCTCGTCATCGATCCGATTCTCGCGTACGCGCGACGATTCGGCGGCGACGCACTCGACGACGTGACCGGTGTCGCGGTCGACGCGGACGGGAACGTCTATCTCACGGGCTACACCCAATCCCTCGACTTCTCCTCACCCGAGGGAGAAGACACGGTCGATTTCGGCGACCGAGGCGGCTCGGATGCCTACGCGTTGAAGCTGTCGGCCGACGGAAGCACGGTCCTCTACTCGACGATTCTCGGCGGAGATCGGCCCGATCGAAGCCTCGGCATCGTCGTCGATGAAGAGAACAACGCGTACCTCGCGGGCACCACTTCGTTCGTTGACTCTGGCTTTCCTACGACCGAAGGTGCGTACCGCGCCGCACCCGCGGACTTTTTCATCGCGAAGCTCGGTCCGGACGGGAACCTCGAGTATTCGACGTTTGTCGGCGGACTCAATATCGCGAGCTTCGGCGGGCTCGCGCTGCACGGTTCGGGAGAGTCGGCGCGCGTTGCGATCGTGGGGTCGACCGTCGCCGGATTCCCGACGACGGCGAACGCCTTCCGGCGAGGAATCAGCGGTCCCTCGGACACGTTTCTCTTCGTCCTCGAGCCGGCCGGAGGCGCCCCGGCCGAGCAGCTCATCTACTCGACCTACTTCGGCTCCGATTCGTTCGATAGCGGTATCGCCGTCGCGTCCGGACCGGACGGAAAGTTCTGTGTCACAGGAACGGCTCAAGGGGATCTGCCGCTTCGACACGCATTCGACACCTCGAGAGAAGGAAACCGCGAGGCGTTCCTCGCGGTTTTCGACTTGGGGCGATCGGGTGACGACTCGCTGGTCTACAGCAGCTACGTCGGCGGGAGTCGAGACGAAAACGGCGCCGCGGGAGACGGGGGCGTCGCCGTCGACGCGTCCGGCGTCGTCCTCGTAGCGGGAACGACGACGTCGACCGATTTTCCTGTCACTCCGGAGGGATACCGCGTTTCACGCGAGAGCGCGGACGCGTTTCTCGTCGCGATCGATCCGACACTTCCCGGAGGTGACTCGCTCGTCTACGGCACGTACTTCGGCGGGCTCGGAGCCGACGCGGGTACCGCCGTCGCCGCCGGCCCTCCCGGCATCGCGTACCTCGCCGGCTTCACGTCGTCCGCAGAGCTCCCCGGGCGTGGAGGCGATCCGGCCGAGAAGTTCGGCGCCGGAGCGCGCGGCACCGGGCAAGACGCGTTCGTGGCGAAGATCGACTGGAGACGCCTCGCGAGCGATTCCTTGATCGACGCCGCCTACGTCGGCGGCGGAGGAGCCGACTTCGCGCGATGGGTCGTGGCTCACGACATCGATACCGTCTTCCTCGCGGGCGACACCTCGTCCGGCGATGCGTTCGAGCCGACCCCCGGATTCGGACAGAAGGATGGCTTCGTCGCTCGCGTTCACACCCGAGTGCAGCTGCCCGACGGTGTAGTCGGAGTCAGCTCGAGCGACGATCTCGAGCTCGACTTCGGCGAGGCGCCGTACGAGTGGACGGTGATGTCAGGCGACGTTCCGGAAGGATTGGTCGTCTCCGGCGACGGCGTTCTCTCGGGCGAGCCCGAAACTCTCGGCGATTTCACCTTCACGGTCGAAGGACGAGACGCGGCGGGGACGACGCGTGCGGTGACGTACGGAAAGCGCGTCGGCGACGGCGCGACGCCCGGAGACGTCCTCATCCGCAAGGCCGCGGCGATCCCGGTGCCGGGGCGTACTTTCCCGTACTACATCCTCCTCCGCAATCGAACGGATCGGACGCTCTACAACGTCGGCGTCGTCGAAATCCTCGAGTTCTTCTTTCAATTCGTCTCGGCCACACCGGCGCCGACGCTCATCGAGCCCCCGCCGACCGGAAACGTGTACTGGACGATTCCCGAGATGCGGCCCGGCGAGCTCAAGGCGATTACGTACCGAGTTCGACTGCCGGACGACTTTCCCGTCGGGATCGAGCTCAGTGGTGAGGCTTGCCTCACGGAGGAGGACTGCGGGAAAGAAAAGGCCGAATGCTTCAAGATGGGGAAAGAGCGCTGCGAGAACGCGGGCTGTGTGGGACCGGGAAGCGTCGGATCGTGCAATCTGTGCAACAAGCAGGAAGGCGAGTTCTGTCAGTCCGAATGGCTCCGCTGCATCGCCCTCGTCGGGAAAGGCTCGTCGCAGGCGCTCGAGGAAGGTAGCTTCGGCGGCGGCTGCTGGACGAAACGACGCCGCACGCAGCGACCGGTGGATCCGAATCAGAAGGGAGTCGCTTCGGAACCGTTTGTTCGCTCCGGCGAGATCCTCGCCTACACGATCGAGTTCGAGAACATCGGAGACATCGAAGCTCAGGATGTCTTCCTCACGGACGCGCTCGACGAGGACCTCGACCTCGCTACCTTGCGCGTGCTCCGGCCCTACGGAGGTCTCGTTCCTCTCCTCCCGGACGTCCCGGTTTCCATCTTCGAGGACGACGACGAAAGGTGGATCGTCACTTTGGATGGCGAGACTCGAGTGGTCACGTGGGATCTCCTCGGAATCGATCTTCCGGCGGGGGAAAGTGACAGCGTGCTGCTCGTTGTTCAGGCGCCCGAGGGCCTCCCGAGCGGCACGGAGCTCGTAAACGAAGCCACGATTCAGTTCGAGGTCTTCGAGACGCTGACGACGAACGCGACGGTGAACACGATCGATGACATTCCGCCGGTGGCGACGATCGAGCCGCTCCCCGAGATCACCACGTCGCCGTCATTCGAGATCTCGTGGTCTGGAACGGATCAGGTCGGGGAGATCGAAATCTACGCGATCTTCGCCTCGACGAACGGCGGGCCGTACGTGCAGATCGAACGCGCTTTCGAACCGGGAACCGCTCTCTTCGAAGGCGAATTCGGGAGCACTTACAGCTTTCTAGCCATCGCGCGCGACACCGCCGGCAACGTCGAAGAGCTCGACGATGTCGCGGAGGCGACGACCATCCTCCGGCGCCCGGGCGCGGCCGTCTTTCACCGAGGAGATCCGAACGCCTCGGATTCCGTCGACATTTCGGACGGCATCTTCATCTTCGAGTTTCTCTTCAGCGCGAACGCTCCTACGCTGAATTGCCGCGAAGCGGCGGACTCGAACAACGACGGCTCGATCGACATCTCCGACGGCCTCTACCTTCTCAATTGGCTGTTCGCCGACGGCGCGGAGCTTCCCGCTCCAGGACCGGCGAGCGCGCCGTGTGGTCCCGATCCGGATCCGCCAGGCTCGCCCGGCGATCTCGGTTGTGACGACTACGGACCCTGCCAGTAAGGGACGAGCGTCTCGCGCGAAGCGGAAACGGCAAGCGCAGGATCGACGCACCCCGCCGCATCTTGAGGGCGAGCCCCGTCTCGGCCGCCGAGCCGGGGTTCAGTTAACGTTGAGGGGCCGGCTCCGGAGGAGTCATCGCGAAACAGCGGATGCCGTTCCCGTGCCAGAGCGCCGCTGCGTGGGACGCGGTGAACGATACGAGGCCTTCGATCGGATCGAACACCTGCACGACGTCACCGTCGACGCGAAGGAGTGCGATCGCGTGGCTCTCGGGTCCCGTCGCCGGATGGTCGAAGAAGAGAATCGCCGGTGGAGGGACGCCGTCGATGCTCGCGTAGCGCTCGTTGAGCGTCTCCGTCGCGATTCCGAGCTGGTCGAGCGCGTAACGCATCTGCCCGGGACTCGTCCCGAGCTTCGTCGTACCTAGAAGCGCCGCGGCCTCGCGCTCGGTGATCGAGATTCCAAAACCTTGCGCGATATTCGCGACCGTCGCCGCCGCGCAGCTCGAGGGATTCGTTTGGAACCAGAACCCTCGCTGTGTACGCCGCTCTTCGGTCAGCGCCGCCGCGAGCGGGGCATTCCAATGCACGCTCGCCACGAGAAGGGCCGTGTGCAGAGAAACGACCGCGAGCGTGAGACGGCGGCGGCGCGGATCGCTCGATCGGCGGAGCGCGTACAAAGAAAACCCAGAGAGGACTGCGAAGAGAAACCCGATCGTCCCCCACGTCGCGAGCGCGGCGTCGCGCTGCAGGCGAAGCGGGAGGATCTGCGCCACGCGATCGGACAGCTGCGCCGTCAGAGGCAGCACGACGACGAGCAAGCAGGCGATCGAGATCACGAGCAGCAAGGGCGCGTCGCGAAGGGCGGAGTCGATATCCATCGCGGGGTGCGACCGGCGTGCGCGCCGGGCCAGCATCACTCCGAGCGCGCTGCCTACGAGCAGCACGGTCAGCGAAAACACGGCGACCCCGACCACTCTCTTCACCTCGGATGAAACTCTTCTCCGTGCGCGCAGCTCGCTGCCGCAACGCCGCCTCGGCCGACTCGCAACCTCGGCCGAACGCTCGGTTCCGGTATAATGCTGCGGTCACCGAAATGCACGTCTCGACTTTCATCCACGTTCAATTGCGGAGCCGGCATGAATCGCATCTTATGTTCCGTGGTCGCCACACTACCGATCGCCGCCCTCGCATCGTTCGCGGATGAAACGCGCTCGAACGCCGACGTCGTCGACGCCGAGCCGCTCGCCGAGGCCCACGCGCATAACGACTATTACCATCCGCGGCCTTGCCTCGACGCGCTCGCCCACGGATTCACGAGCGTCGAAGCCGATATCTTCCTCGTCGACGGAGCGCTCCTCGTCGGGCACAGCCGCGACGAGCTCCGCCGCGACCGAACGCTCGAGCGTCTCTACCTCGATCCGCTGCGCGCTCGCGTCGCGCGCAACGGAGGGCGCGTCTTCAAGGACACGCCTTCGTTCACGCTGCTCATCGATCTCAAGTCGGAGGGAGAGACGACCTACCGTGCCCTCTCCCGCGTCCTCGCCGGCTACGCCGACATGCTGACGACGATTCGGGACGGCAAGGTCGAACGGAAGGCGGTGACCGTCGTAATCAGTGGCAACCGTCCCCACGCGGTCGTCGCGGCCGAGCGAGTGCGTTACTCGGGGATCGACGGTCGGCTCCCCGATCTCGACGCGCCGAAGCCCGTCCATCTGATGCCACTCATCAGCGACCGCTGGACGAGCCACTTCAAGTGGCGCGGCGAGGGTGCGATCTCGGCGGAAGAGAGGGCCAAGCTGCGGACACTCGTCCGGCGTGCACATGAGCGCGGCCAACGAATTCGTTTCTGGGCTACGGCCGATGTTCCCGCGATGTGGGAAGAGCTCCTTGCGGCGGGTGTCGATCACATCAACACGGACGATCTCTGTGGACTGCAGCGCTTCCTCTTGAGCAAGAAGCGCAAGGGAGCCGCGACCAGATGAACGAGCCGTCTTCCTCTAGAAACACCGCGCACCGGGTCGCTGATCGTAGGGTCGCTCGCTAGACATCGCCTCGTTCTTCGAGCGAGCCCGCCGGCTCCCTTCGCACTGCTGAACGGTGCCGATCGAGACGCACGCCGAACCTGATCCGCGATGAAGGTGTTCCCCTACTTCATTCGCTGAGACGCCAAAGTTGATGACGCTCCGTTCACGACCAAATCGATCCACCACGTACGGCGTCGAATTGGTATCTGGTGAGACATGCAGACTGAATCTTCCGACCTCGCTTCCTTCGATCCGTATTCGTTCGTCTCGTACGAGCACGAACGCGATCAGAGCAGTGTCATCGCCTTGATCGGCGCTTGCTACGGCGGATACGGACAAAAGCTCGAACTCGAGACTCTCGACGACGACCTGCTTCGGATCCCGTCCGTTTATCCTCCCGGGCCGAACACGTTTCGCGTCCTCCGCGCGGGCGAACGGGTCGTCGGCACCGTAGCGGTGAAGGCGCGAAGTGAGACAGAGGCGGAGCTCAAGCGAGTGTTTCTCGATCCCGATCTCCGCGGTCGCGGAACGGGAAAGCAGCTCGTCCTCTGGGCCGTGGACTGGGCGCGAACGCGCGGCTATAACGTCCTTCACATTTGGTCGGACGCGCTCTACGACACCGCGCACCGCCTCTACCGCCGCATCGGTGCGGTGGAAACGGGCGAGCAGCGCCATCTCGGCGGCATCAACAACGTCGACGAGCTCTACTTTCGCCTCGATCTTTCGCGGTAGAGCTCCCGGGCGCGATCACGAAGCCGCCGGCGCGAAGACGAGAGGTCGAGATCATGGAACTCCACCGGACGTCCATTGGATCACTCCCGAGCGGTGACGAGGTGGAAGAATTCGCGATCGCGTCGCCCTCCGGCGTCCGCATCCGCGTGATGAGCTTCGGCGCGATCTTGACCTCGGTCGAAACTCCGGACCGGGCCGGAAATCCGGGCGAGATCACGCTCGGCTTCGACGGCCTCTCCGGCTACCTCGGAGAACACCCCTACTTCGGTGCAACCGTCGGCCGCTACGGGAACCGCATCGCGAGCGGAAAGTTTACGCTCGAAGGTCGAGAGTACACGCTCGCGAGAAACAACGGTCCGAATCATTTGCACGGCGGGATCCGTGGCTTCGACAAGGTTCTCTGGTCCGCGAATCCATCCGCGAACGACGGCAACGCTGCCGTCACGTTCTCTTACACGAGCCACGACGGTGAAGAGGGATACCCCGGCGCGCTCGCCACGGAAGTGACGTACCGCCTCACGCGGTCGGGCGAGCTCTCGTTCGAATACCGTGCGACGACCGATCGACCCACCCACGTCAATCTCACGAACCACGCGTACTGGAACCTCGCCGGAGCGGGATCGGGCGACGTGCTCTCACACGAGCTCACACTGAACGCTTCACGCTATTTACCGGTCGACGGCTCTCTCATCCCGACGGGCGAGCTCGCGGACGTTCGGGGAACGCCGATGGACTTCACCTCGCCGCACTCTATCGGCAGCCGCATCGCCGAAGTCGACGGCGGCTACGACCATTGCTACGTCGTCGACGGGACGAACGGCGAGCTCCGACTTGCGGCGCACGCGAGTGACCCGTCCTCCGGCCGCACGATGGAAGTGTGGACTACGGAGCCCGGAATTCAGCTTTACACCGGCAATTTCCTCGACGGGATTCGCGGCCGTTCCGGGGCCACGTACGAAAAGCAGCACGCGTTCTGTCTCGAGACTCAGCACTTTCCCGACTCGCCGAACCAGCAACGGTTTCCCTCGACGCGGCTGGATCCCGCCTCGACGTTCGAGTCGAGGACCGTGCATCGCTTTGCGGCCGAGTAGACCTTCGCGCGACGAACGAGGAGCGATCGACAGCAATGAAGCACTCTTTTCGGACGCGCCTGATTCCCCGCCGCAGCTTTCTCGCTCGCGCACTCGCGAGCGCCGGGCTCGCGAGCGGCGTTTCGGGCTGCGCCGGGCTCGGTCGGACAGAGTCGTCCGAACGCGCCGCGACGAAACCGAGCGGCGTCGACACCGATCCCGCCGAACCGATCCGAGGAAGCATTCGCGTCACGCGCCTCGAGACGATGCTCGTCGAGCCGCGCTGGCTCTTCCTCCGCATCCACACGGACGAGGGCATCACCGGCCTCGGCGAGCCGATCCTCGAGGGCCGCGCTCTCACGTGCGCAAAGGCCGTCGAGGAGATCGCGCCCTATCTCATCGGGAAGGATGCGCGGCGGATCGTCCACCACTGGCAAGCGATCTATCGCCACGCGTTCTATCGCGGAGGGCCGATCCTCACGAGCGCGCTGAGCGGAGTCGAGCAGGCCCTCTGGGACATCAAAGGGAAGGCGCTCGGAATTCCCGTCCATGAATTCTTCGGTGGACCGACTCGCGATCGCGTTCGCCTCTACGCGGCGGTGAGCACGCCCGAAGACCTCCGCAAGAAACGAGCCGAGGGCTTCACCGCGTTTAAGACGGGCGTCGACGGCGGTCGCGCAGTTCCGATCGTCGCGTCGCCGAAGTTCATCGCGAAAGCGACGGACTCCTTCGCCGCCCTCCGCGATGCCGGCGGGCTCGAAGTCGACATCGGCATCGACTTTCACGGCGAGGTGAGCCCGCAGACGGCCAAGCTCCTCATCAAGGCGCTCGAACCCTATCAACCGATGTTCATCGAAGAGCCGGTTCAGTGCCAGAACGTCGACGTGATGGCCGACATCGCTCGGTCGACACACCTTCCGATCGCGACGGGCGAACGCATCTTCACGAAGTGGGGATTTCGCGAAATCCTCGAAAAGGGCGCGGCGAGCATCCTCCAGCCCGATCTGTGCCACGCCGGTGGCATCATGGAGGTTCGCCTCATCGCGGGAATGGCAGAGGCTTACTACGCCGCGGTCGCGCCGCACAATCCACTCGGTCCGATTTCGCTCGCCGCGGGGCTTCAACTCGCCGCGTCGATTCCAAACTTTCTCTGCCAAGAGCATCGATCCCTCGGTGAGGGCTATCTCAAGGAACCGTTCGTGCTTCGCGACGGATTCGTCGAGACGCCGAGGAAGCCGGGCCTCGGCGTCGAGCTCGACGACGACGCTCTCGCCGACAAGATCCCGCACGAGTGGCGAAACCTCGAAACCTACGATCCCGACGACGGCTCGGTGATCGATTGGTGACGGCCTGGCGTCGCCGCGCGGTTTCTCGGTAGTATCGGCTTCCTATCAGAAGAGATGGTTCACCACGAAGGGCACGAAGGGCACGAAGGTGAAGAGAAGAGAAAGAGAAAGTAAGTAGAGAGAGAGAGAGAGAGAGAGAGAGAGAGAGAACGTTTTGTGGATGAGTGAGATTCAGAATGTGGCGGGATTTGGCCGGTATGGTTTGTTTGCCGGTACGTTCGACTTGAGGGTCGCTCGATCGTGTACACGGTTTCGCCCCGCCGTTGTTTGTTGCCTTCTTTTCACTGCCGCGCTCGCCCCGTCGTGTTCTGCTCCGCCGCCTCTCTCCGGTCCGCTGAAGACTCGCTGGGCTGAGAGCGCGCGCCGGTCGATCCCCCATCCCGAGTATCCGCGGCCGCACTTCGTGCGCGAGGATTGGGAGAATCTGAACGGACGATGGCAGTTCGAGGTCGCGCGGCCCGGCGAGGCGCCGCCGTTCGGCCGCGATCTCGAGCGCGAAGTGCTCGTCCCCTTTCCGATCGAGTCCGCTCTCTCCGGCGTCAAAGAACACGCCGAGCGAGTGTGGTATCGGCGGGAGATCGACGTTCCGCGCTCCATGCGCCGCGGCGGACGCGTGATTCTTCACTTCGGTGCAGTCGACTGGGAGACGACGGTCTACGTCAATCGCCGTCTCGTCGGAACGCACCGCGGCGGCTACGACAGCTTCTCGTTCGACATCGCGCCGTTCCTGAAGGGCGGGCGGAGGCAGGAGCTCGTTGTCGGCGTCTACGATCCCACCGACTCCGGTGAGCAACCGCGCGGCAAGCAGGCGCGGGAACCGAAGGGCATCTGGTACACGCCGACGACAGGAATCTGGCAGACGGTCTGGCTCGAGCCGCTCCCGAAGGCGAGTATCGCGACGATCGAGATCGATCCCGATGTCGATGCCGGTACGGCTCGGATCCGCGTCCGCGGCGACGGAACCGATGCGTCGTACAGCGTCTTTGTCGTCGCTTCGGCCGGCGGCGAAGACCTTGTGAGCGCGACCGGACCGATCGGCGCGGAGCTCAACCTCCCACTCGAGAACCCGCGTCTCTGGTCGCCGGACGATCCGTTTCTTTACGATTTGCGCGTTTCGCTCTTCGACGAGCAGCGCCGACCCGCCGATCGCGTCGACACCTACTTCGGCATGCGAAAGATCTCCATCGCGAAGGATGCGAATGGAGTCTCGCGCGTGCATCTCAACGGTCGGTTCACGTTTCAGATCGGTCCACTCGACCAAGGATTCTGGCCCGCTGGTCTCTACACCGCCCCGGGTGACGAGGCGATCCGCACGGACATCGAGACGATGAAGCGGCTCGGGTTCAATATGGTGAGAAAGCACGTCAAGATCGAACCCTCGCGCTGGTACTACTGGTGCGATCGACTCGGCCTCCTCGTTTGGCAGGACATGCCGAACGGCGGCCCGCATATCGGCAAGGGAGAAGGCGAGGGCGAGCGGAGCGAGGAATCCGCGCGTCAGTTCGAGGCCGAGCTCGCCGCGCTCGTTCGCGGTCGTTCCGCTCACCCGTCGATCATCGCGTGGGTGATCTTCAACGAGGGCTGGGGACAGCACGCGACCGAACGACTCACCGCGCGCGTGCGCGCGCTCGACCCGTCGCGCCTGGTGACGAGTGCGAGCGGGTGGAACGATCTCGGAACGGGGGACGTCCACGACGTCCACGCGTATCCCGGGCCCACCGCGCCCGAACCTAGTTCAAACGGCGGCGCCCGCGCCCTCGTCCTCGGCGAGTACGGCGGCTTCGGCCTGCCGATCGAAGGGCACACCTGGCAGCAGAAGGACAACTGGGGCTATCGAAACCTGTCCTCGCGCGAGGAGCTGCTCGCGGAGTACCTGCGACTCCTCGATGAGCTGCGGCCGCTCATCCAGAGCCCCGGGCTCAGCGCAGCGGTCTACACTCAGCTCACGGACGTCGAGATCGAAGTGAACGGCCTTCTCACCTACGATCGAGAACGGCTGAAAGTCGATGCCGATCGACTCGCGGCCGCACACGCCGAGCTGATTCGCGCAGCATCCGCGGCGCCGTAGAGCAGAAACCCTACCGCCCCTAGCCGAAGCTCCGCCGGGTGTAGGCCTCGAGAGACGCCTGCGATAAAATGTCCAGATTCGTCGCGGCGGCGGTCGACCGCGCAGGCGGCGTCCGTCTTCTTCCGCAAACTCTTTCTCTCGATCGCGGCACCGGTCCGATCTTCCTATGAGCGACACCACCACCCGACGTCTCAACAAGTTCAGCGCGACGATCACGCAAGCGAAATCGCAGGGCGCCTCGCAGGCCATGCTCTATGCGACCGGCCTCACCGAAGAGGACATGTCGAAGCCTCAAGTCGGGATCGCGAGCGTCTGGTACGAGGGGAACTCGTGCAATATGCACCTCCTCGACCTCGCGGCGGCCGTGAAAGAAGGAGTGAAAGCAGCCGGCCTCGTCGGGCTCCGGTTCAACACGATCGGAGTGAGCGACGGGATCTCGATGGGCACATCGGGGATGAGCTACTCGCTTCAGTCACGAGACCTGATCGCCGACTCGATCGAGACCGTGATGGAAGCGCAGTGGTACGATGCCTGCATCACTCTTCCCGGCTGCGACAAAAACATGCCCGGCTGCCTCATCGCGATGGGTCGAGTGAATCGTCCGTCGCTCATGGTCTACGGCGGCACGATCAAGCCTGGGCGCCGGGGCGATGACAAGCTCGACATCGTTTCCGCGTTCCAGTGCTACGGCGAGTTCATCGCCGGACACATCGACGAAAGTGAGCGGCGCGCGATTGTCCGTCAGAGTTGTCCCGGTGCGGGCGCCTGTGGCGGAATGTACACGGCGAACACGATGGCGTCGGCGATCGAGGCCATGGGGATGTCGCTTCCTTACAGCTCGTCGATTCCCGCGGAGGACGAAGGAAAGCTCGAGGAATGCGTTCGCGCCGGCGAGGCGATCCGCCGCCTACTCGAGCTCGATCTGAAACCGCGCGACATCATGACGCGCGAGGCCTTCGAGAACGCCCTCGCCGTCGTCATGGTGCTCGGCGGATCGACGAACGCGGTGCTCCATCTCATCGCGATGGCGCGCGCGGTGGGAGTCGAGCTCACGATCGACGACTTTCAGTCGGCGAGCGATCGCATCCCGTTTCTCGCGGATCTGAAGCCGAGCGGACGCTACGTTCAGGAAGATCTTCACCACGTCGGTGGACTCCCCGCCGTGCTCAAGATGCTCCTCGCGGAAGGCTTGGTTCACGGGGACTGCATGACGGTCACGGGAAAGACCCTCGCCGAGAACATCGCGGATCTCCCGGGATTCGATGAGGGGCAGGACGTCGTTCGTCCGCTCTCGAATCCCATCAAGCCGACGGGACACATCCAGATCCTCAAGGGCTCCCTCGCACCGGAAGGTGCCGTCGCGAAGATCACCGGTAAGGAGGGTGAGACATTCAGCGGTCCGGCCCGCGTGTACGACTCCGAAGAGGAGATGCTCGCTGCTCTCGAGCGGCACGAAATCGAGAAGGGCGACGTCGTCGTGATCCGCTACGAAGGTCCCCAGGGAGGACCCGGCATGCCGGAGATGCTGACCCCCACCTCCGCGATCATGGGCGCGGGTCTCGGCGCGCATGTCGCGCTCATTACCGACGGACGATTCTCCGGCGGCTCGCACGGATTCATCGTCGGTCACGTGACTCCCGAAGCCCAGGTAGGCGGCCCGATCGCACTCCTTCGCGACGGAGACGCGATTACGATCGACGCCAAAGAGAATCGTCTCGAAGTCGAACTCGATGCGGCGGAGCTCGCGCGGCGACGGTCCGAGTGGACTGCCCCGCCTCTCAAGGCGACGCGCGGCACTCTCTACAAGTACATCCGCCGCGTGAAATCCGCCTCGGAAGGCTGCGTGACGGACGAATGAAGCGGTGCTTCCCGTTTGTCCGTAAGACGATAGGCGTCGGGAAGAGCCTCGAGTCGGAACGACGAACATGAAGCGAGCGCGAGTCCTGATCCCGCGACCGATCGCGCCGATCGGAATCGAGCTGCTATCGCGGGAGTGCGATTGCATCGCGCCGTGGATGACGGGCGAGGTGTGGACGGATGAACGAATTCGCGACGAGCTCCGCGACGTCGATGCGATCGTCGTCCGCATCTTCGAGCTCCGTGCGGAAGACATCGACTCCGCGCCGCGGCTCAAGGTGATCGCGAAGCACGGCGTCGGTGTGGACAACATCGATTGCTCGGCCGCCGCGCGGCGCGGGATTCCCGTGGTCATCACTCCGGGTGCCAATTCGAACGCGGTGGCCGAGCACACGCTCGCGCTCATCTTCGCGCTCGCGCGCCAAACGCTCGCGGCCGACGCGATCACGCGCGAAGGTCGATTCGACGAACGAGATTCGTTCGCGGGCGTCGAGCTCGCCGGAAAGACCGTCGGCGTCGTCGGGTTCGGTCGCATCGGATCGCGTGTCGCCGCGAAAGTGGAGCGCGGACTCGGCATGCGGGCGGTCGCCTATGATCCGCCTCTCGTCCAGTCGGGTCGGGCGCCGGACCGCGAGTTCGCCCCGACGCTCGACGATGTCGCCGCGAGCGCTGACTTTCTCTCACTCCACGTTCCCCTCACGCCGGACACCCAGCATCTGGTCGATCGCGAAGTGCTCGAACGTCTCGGCCCGGACGCGTTTCTCATCAACACGTCGCGCGGAAGCGTCGTCGACGAGCGAGCACTCGTCGGCGCGCTCGAAAGCGGACAGATTCGCGGCGCGGCGCTCGACGTCTTTGAAACCGAGCCGTTGCCAGCCGACCACCCACTTTGCGGCGCGCCGCGAACACTTCTTTCGCCGCATGTCGCCGCGGCAACGTCGGAATCACGCGTGGCGATGGCGCGGATGGTAGCGGAGGGGGTTCTCGCTGCCCTTCGAGGCGAAGCTCCGCCGCACGTAGCGGAGTAAGCGATGACTACGCTCACTTTCCTCGGAACGGGAAACGCGTTCAACGAGGACGGATACTTCTCCACCGCAGTGTGGATCGAGACCGAACGCCGGGAGAACGTTCTGGTCGATGCGGGACCGACGACGCTCGCGGCGATGCGCCGCGCCGAAGTCGACCCCGACGCGGTCGACGCCGTCTTCATCACACATCTCCACGGCGATCACATCGCGGGCTGGCCGTTTCTCGTCTTGGATCTCGCGCTGCGCGCTCGGCGGGAACGACCGCTCGACGTCTATGGGCCGATCGGAACCCAAGCCGCTCTCGATGCGCTCGCCCACGTCTCGTACGGCGATGCGATCGCACCCCCGCGCGCCGCGTTCGAGACTCGCTTTCACGAGCTCGACGTCGAGTCCCGCGATGATGATCGCGTGTTCGACTCGCTCGCATTCGCTGTCGTTCCGGTCGAGCATCACCCGAGCTCGCTCGGATACTTGCTTTCGACGGGAGGACATCGGATCGGAATCACCGGCGACACGGGCTGGTGCTCAGGGCTCGAGGAGCTCGCGCAGAGGAGCTCACTCCTCGTCGCCGAGTGCACCACGGTGGACGAAACGGCGGCCGCTCATCTCTCTCTCGCGGAGTTTCGCGCGC
This sequence comes from Planctomycetota bacterium, assembly GCA_965223845.1. Classification (GTDB taxonomy): domain Bacteria; phylum Planctomycetota; class UBA8108; order UBA8108; family SXIK01; genus CBDCXR01. Next base: position 5,353,379 of record CBDCXR010000004.1, read on the forward strand.
GGCGCGGAGCGCTCTCCGTCGAGCGGATCGTCCTCGTTCACACGAACGGCGCCGTCCGGTCCTCTCTCCGCGGAGAGGCGATCCCTGGGGTGGTGACGGTTACGGACGGCGAGGTGATGGTTCTCGCGTAGTGCGCGGACTCGATGGCGGGTGAGAGAGGGAGACGGGAAGAAGAAAGAAGAGAAGAGGAGTTTGTCGGGAACGGGAACGGGAAAAAAGAAGAGCCGACAGGCACGAGACCTGTCGGCTCTTGGCAATCCGATCCCTTCGGGGGGAGGAGGAGGGACCAGAAGGCGGAGGAGTGAGGGCCGAGGAGCGGGGAGAGGGAGGGGAGAGAGGGGGAGGTGAAGGGAACCAGCGGCGAGCCGCTGGTTCGGGTCGGCCCTCGAGAGTTGGGAGAGAGGGGAGGGGTGGAATGTGCTGAGGAGGGGCGGGCCTCGCTGCCGCGGAGGACAGGCGCCCGGCGGAGGGAAGGGACCCGGGAGCCGACGGGTGAGGAAGGGCCGTCGGCTCCCGTGAGGGGGGTCCCCTCGAGTGAGGGAGGGAGAGAGAGCAGCGGTGCTGCGGGGCGGTCGAACGACCGAGGAGGGAGGTGATCGTCCGGCCGCAGAGGGTTTCGGGAGGTTTCGGGTCAGATTTCCTTCGCCGGGGGTCAGCCGGCTCGGGGGGAAAAGCACCGTGCGTGCCGAAGCGCCCGACCCGCCCCCGAAGACACCTTAAGTTATTTACATGAAATATCTTAAGGGCCTCCCGATCGTGTTCCCTATCCGCTCGAATCCGAGCTTGCGGCCCCCGTTCCCGGACCGGGCTGTATCAAAAGGAGACACGTAAGCGATCGGTTCGGGTGAGGCGAGACGGAGGAACGTCCGGCCGCGAGCACTCTGAGGATACGGCCGGCGATCTCGCGTGCTCGGCTGTCTCCGGCACGTAGAGTGACGGCGCACGCAAGACACACCGTCGGCGGTTTTTCCGGTGGACCGCCCCCGCGAGCGATGCCGATGTACCGGGGAGACGGCGAGTTAACTCGTCTCCTGCGGCGGTCACTCGCGGGGATTCGGAAACGGGTCCAGAGCTCACTCGTCCATCTCGACGCTACCGCAGGGTTCGAACGCCGGCCCCGCAGGCAGCGAAACGCACGACCCCGGAGCGCAGGCGGAGCGATGACCGAGTTTCTTCAACTCTGCGGACAGCCGTTCAACCTCCCGTGGACGCTGCTGCTCGGTCTCGTCGTTCTCTATTGGGTGGGCGTCATCGTCGGGGCGCTCGACCTCGACGCGTTCGACTTCGATCTCGACGCGGACGTCGATGTCGATGCCGACGCCGATGTTGAAGTCGACACCGACGCGAGCGTTCACGGCGGAAGCGCACTGCTCGGCGTTCTCCGCTTCTTCGAGTTCGGCACCGTTCCGACGATGGTCATCGTCAGCTTCTTCGCGCTCGGTGGCTGGACGGCAGCGCTCCTCTTCAACTTTCACTTCGGTGGATCGACCCTCGTCGGCTTCCTCCTCTTGATCCCGATCTTCCTCGTCGCCCTCGCCGTGACGAAGGTGACGGCCGTACCGCTCGCCGCGCTGTTTCGCCAACTCGAGAACGAGGACACCGGGACGGTGACGGTCGAAGGTCAGATCTGCACGGTGAAATCTTCGAAAGTCGACGGCGAGAGCGGTCAAGCCGAGGTGAAATCGAAGGGTGCACCAGTGCTTCTCAACGTTCGCACACGAAACGGTGAAGTTCTCCATCGCGGAGACGAGGCGGTGGTGGTTGAGCCAGACCCCGAGACGGGGACGTACTTCGTCGCTCGCCTCTAACTCAGTTCAAGAAACGCTCGGTCTCACCGCCAGCGGTCTATCCACGAATCTCGAAACCAACGACAAAACGGCGCAGTAGCTCGGAGTAGAGACATGCTTTTCCTCCTTCAGACTGACCCCACGAGTTGGATCCCCCTCATCGTCGGAGCGATCTTCTGCCTCATCCTCGCCGGGATCGCCGTCCTCATCGTCAAGTGCTACCGCAAGGTGCCGCAGGGGACCGCTCTCGTGCGCACGGGGATGGGCGGGCCGAAAGTCACGACGGGCACTGGAGTCGTCGTCATCCCGGTTCTCCACCGCGCCGAGCTGATGGACATCTCCGTCAAGCGAATCGAAATCGCGCGCGAAGGCGAAGACGGCCTCATTTGCGCCGACAATCTCCGCGCCGATATCAAGGTGGCCTTCTTCGTCCGCGTGAACAACACCGAGGAAGACATTCTTCAGGTCGCCCAATCGCTCGGTTGCGAGCGCGCCTCGCAGCAGCGGGCGCTCATCGAGCTCTTCGACGCGAAGTTTTCCGAAGCGCTCAAGACGGTCGGCAAGCAGTTCGATTTCGTCTCGCTCTACAACGAACGGGATCGTTTCAAGGAACAGATCGTCGCGCTGATCGGAACGGATCTGAACGGCTACGTCCTTGACGACACCGCGATCGACTTCCTCGAGCAGACCTCGCTCGAGCAGCTCAACCCGAACAACATCCTCGACGCCGAGGGAATCAAGAAGATCACCGATCTGACCGCGCAGCAGCAGATCCTCGCGAACGACATCGTGCGCGAGAAGGAGAAGGTGATCAAAAAGCAGGACGTCGAAGCGCGCGAGGCCATCCTCGAGCTCGATCGCCAACAAGCCGAAGCCGAGGCGCGTCAGCTGCGAGAAATCCAAAGCGTCCAGGCACGCGAGACATCCGAGACGACGCGAGTCAAGGAAGAGGAGCGGCTCAAGGCCGAACGGGCCCGTCTGACCACCGACGAAGAGGTGAAGGTCGCCGAAGAGAACGTCGAGCGACAAATCATTGTCGCGAAAAAGAACAAGGAGCGTACCGAGGCGGTCGAGAACGAGCGGATCGAAAAGGATCGGATGCTCGAGCAGACCGAGCGCGAACGCATCGTCACGCTAGCGCAAATTGAAAAGGACAAGGCGGTCGAAGCGGAGAAGAAAGAGATCCAGGACGTCATCCGCGAGCGCGTCGTCGTCGAGCGGGCTGTCGTCGAAGAGGAGGAGCGGATCAAGGACACGCGAGACTTCGCCGGCGCGGAGCGACAGAAGCAAGTCGCGGTGACGAAGGCTCAGCAGACCGCAGAGGAAGCGAAGATCCGTGAGGTTCAAGCCGCGGAAGCCAGCAAGGAAGCGTCGATGCGTCTCGCCGATCAGATGTTGATCGAAGCCGAGGCGAGTCGCGGCGCGGCGGAGAAGGAGACGGAAGCCAAGAAGCTCCTCGCCGAGGCGAAGGCCGCAGAGGAAGCCGCGCTCGGACTCGCCGAAGCCGAGGTCATGGTCGCCAAGGCAGACGCGACGCAGAAGCAGGGTGCCGTCGAGGCCGAAGTGCTCGAGCTCAAGTACTCGGCGGAAGCGGAAGGAATCGACAAGAAGGCCGCGGCGATGAAGAAATTCGACGAAGTCGGCCGCGATCACGAGGAGTTCAAGCTCCGGCTCGAGAAGGACCGCGACATCGATCTCGAATCGATTCGGGTGCATCGCGAGGTCGCGGAGTACCGCGCGCAAATGGTCGGCGAGGCACTCAAGACAGCCAAGATCGACATCGTCGGCGGCGAATCCGAGTTCTTCGACAAGATCGTCGGTGCGATCGGAAACGGCAAGGCCGTCGATCGAACCGTCCTCGGAAGCGATGTTCTCACGGACGTGAAACAGACGTTCTTCAATGGCGACGCGGAGTACTTCAAGGCTCAGCTCGAACGCTTCATCGGTCAATTCGGCGTCGACTCCGAGGACATCAAGAACCTCTCGATCGCCGCGCTGATCGGCAAGCTCATGAGCAAGGCGGACAGCGAGACGGCGCGCGGACGACTCCAGTCGATGCTCGGCGCGGCGCGCGAGGCCGGCCTCGCGGACACTCTCGTCTCGCACCTCGGGCTCGATCTCTCCAAGGACTCCGCGCGCTCTTGAGAACTCGAGCTCGCTGAATCGATCTCCCGGCCCGCCCGGACATCGACGCCATGAGTGATCCCGAATCCAACCGCAGCGACGTAGAATCGACCTCGCCCGAGGAAGCGATCGACTCGAGCACGTACGAAGTTCTGAAGCGCCGCCTCCACTCGAGCGCCGACGAGCTGCAGCGCCGTCTCGATTCGCTTCACGAGGCGCGAAAGAGTGCGTTCGGCTCGATCGACTTCGAGCTCCTTACGACCGAACGCGTCACGACGCGGCACAACTGCGTCCCGCGTGACATGGTCGTGATCGGAAATCGACTTCTGGTCGGCTTCAACGTTCAGTTCGGCCTCAAGACGGAGACCGTCCCGGAAGATGTGTTCGCAGTCTTCGGTTTCGCCGATCGGAAGTTCACCGAGCAGGATCTCTCGCTCGTCGAGCACCCTCAGTTCGCCGCCGACTTTCGCGACCTCTATCGCTATTACAAGAAGACGTCGTTTCTACGCTTTGCGGTGATCGGTCCGTTTCTCTTCATGGTCTTTCGCGTTGGGAAGAGCCCGGAAGATGTGAAGACGTTCAAGTGGGGGATCGAGGGAGATCGACTCCGGTACGTAGACAATCGCAGCGACCACGAGTACCGCTCGCCGCCCCAGCACGAGTTCGAGTGGACGCGGACCCACCGCGACCTGCACGTCGATGGCCTCCACCCGCACATCTCCATCGAAGACCGCGTCTTCGTCGAGACCGTTGGAGGCGACCTCACGATCAAGATCGAGAACAACACGGAATCGGGGGAGGGGATCTACGCAGAACCGGTCGACGATCCCGACCAGACTCTGGATGACGCCGAGGTCTACTACGCTCGCGTCGATCAGTTGATCCTGCTCAAGATCAGGCCCTATCGCGAATCCGAGTTCCGCTACATCGTCTACAACGAGAAGCTCCAGACGGCGGATCGCATCGATTCGATCGAGGGTTCGTGCGTCATTCTCCCCGAAGACCAGGGAATCGTCTTCTCGAACGGCTACTACCTTCAAGCCGGCGAAAAGAAGGTCTTCGACACCGCTGCGCACGATATGCGCTTCGATCGGCGCATCGCCGCGCCGAACGGAGAAGACTTCCTCTTCGTGTTCCACAACCACGACGCCGGGACATACACGCTCCTCCCGTACAACATCATCGACCAACGCGTCGAGAATCCCATCAACGGACACGGCCACGCGCTGTTCGAGAATGGCGAGCTCATTCTCTTCAAAGGCCAGCCGGAACCACAGAAACATCACGCGCTCCAGATCTGGCGCACGCCGTTTCTCGGGGACGACGCCGTCGAGTTCGCCGGAGATACACCGCTCCACAAAATCGGCAACCGCGAGCTCGTTCGTGGGATGGCCGAATGCCACGCCGTGGTAGTTCTCTCACGCCGCGATGAGATCTACGCCGACCTGTACGTCGATCTCGTGAAGACCTGCGGCGATCTCGTCGACAGCTACTTTTGGCTCGGGGACCCCGATTGCTTCGATCTCCGCGAGACGATCGAGGAAATCCGAGGGACGGCGAGCGCCGCGGTCGGCGAGTTCGAGAAAGTCGTGGCGGTCCGTCGCAGTACGGATGCACAGGTCGCCGAGGTCACCGCCGCGACACGTTCGGCCATGCGTGACGCCGGACTGCGCCGCTTCGAAGCGATCGACGACTTCGTCGCATCGCTGAGCGAGCTTCGAGGCGTGCGCGGACGCATCATTTCACTGCGGGATCTCCGGTACATCGACGGCGCCGTCGTCGATGCGCTCGAAGCCGAGGTCGAAACAGCGTCGGCCGAGATCGCGGAGCGCTGCGTCACGTTTCTCCTCGATCCGGCGGCGCTCGACCCGTACGAAGAGCGAGTCGAAAGTCTTCGCGCGGGGATCGACCCCCTCTCGACCGTAAGCGAGGCGAAAGCACTCAGCGAGCACATCGACACGCTCGCGGGCGAGCTCGAGCTTCTCATCGAAACGGTCAGCAACCTCAAGATCGCCGACGCGACCAAGCGGACCGAGATCGTCGATCGAATCTCGTCGGTGTTCGCGACCGTGAACGGCGTGCGGGCGACCCTGCGCGGCAAGACCCAGACTCTCGCCTCCGCCGAAGGCATCGCGGAGTTCAACTCCCAGATCAAGCTCCTCGGGCAGTCGGTCGTCAACTATCTCGACCTCTGCGACTCTCCGGAGAAGTGCGACGACTACCTCACGAAGGTGATGGTGCAGCTCGAGGAGATGGAAGGGAAGTTTGCGGAGTTCGACGAGTTTGTCGTCCAGCTCGCCGAGAAGCGGGACGAAGTCTACACCGCGTTCGAAGGTCGAAAGGTCTCGCTTCTCGAGAAACGAAACAAGCGCGCGGCCTCGCTTGCGTCTGCCGCCGATCGTATCCTCAGCGGCATCCGCGCGCGCGTCGACAAGCTCGAATCCGTCGATGAGATCAACGGCTTCTTCGCGGCAGACCTTCTCGTCGACAAGGTGCGCGATCTCCTCGTTGAGCTCGGCGATCTGGACGATTCGGTCAAGGTCGACGAGATCGAGAGTCGGCTCAAGACGATCCGCGAGGATTCCGTCCGCCAACTCAAGGACCGCCTCGACCTCTACACCGGCGGCGGCAGCCTGATTCAGCTCGGGCGACATCAATTCTCGGTGAACACGCAGCCGCTCGATCTGACGACCGTTTCGAAAGACGGCGAGCTCTGCCTTCACCTCACCGGGACCGATTTTCTCGACCCGATCTCCGACGCGGAGCTCACGGCGACCGGCGACGTCGCGGGGCTCGAAGTCGTCTCCGAATCGCCGGAGGTGTATCGCGGCGAGTACCTCGCGTACCAGCTTCTCACCGCCGGAGCGGCCGCGGGCAACGGCACGGCGCCCACCGAGGACTGGCTCTCTCTCGACCGCGACACCCGCCTGGAGCGAATCCAGAAATTCATGAGCACGCGCTACAGCGAGGCGTACACCAAAGGAGTCCACGATCAGGACGCGGAGCGAATTCTGTCCGCCGCGCTCGAGATCGACGCCGAATGCGGACTCCTCCGCTTCGCTTCGAGCGCGCGAGCGATCGCGCGGCTCTGGTGGAATCACCTCGCCCCCGACGCACAGAAGCGGCGGCAAAGCGAGCTCGCGAGTCTCGGTCACGCGCTCGCGCTGTTTCCCGGCAGCTCGCCGACGGGATCCTACACCGACGATCTCGCCGCCGAGCTCGGGGAATTCGTTCTTGCGAGCGAGGGTCTTCTCGACGAAGCGCTCGTTCCGGAAGCCGCCGAGTACCTCTACTCCGAGCTCCTCGAGGAAGGCCCGTTCGTCGTCTCGGCCGACGCGGCACGGATCGTCGAGGCGTTCCGTGACGAAATCGCGAAGAGAAAATCGAAGACCGAGTTCAAGAACCGCCTCGCGGCAGTCGGCGACGATTGGCGGGCGCGCGTCCGCCTTCTCCGCGACTGGACGAACGCGTTTTTGGCGGCGAAAAATGACCGCGCGGCTCGACCCTACGCCGACGAAGTCGCGGCGATCTTGGAGTCTGACTCGAGTGAACCCGAAGCGATCGTCACGGCACCCGTCGATCGCGAGATCGGAGATCTCCTCGGAAACCATCCGCGGATCAGCGAGGGCGTGTGTCGTCTCGACTACCCCGAGTTCCGCGCACGGGTTCGGCGTCACCGCGACGTCGTCGCCCCGCGCTTCGAGCGCTACGCCGCTCGAAAGCGCGAGATCGTCGACCGCGCCCGAAACGACCTAAAGCTCGAAGAGTTCAAGCCGCGAGTTCTCAGCTCGTTCGTGCGGAATCGTCTCATCGACGAAGTCTATCTCCCCCTCGTCGGCGACAACCTCGCCAAACAGATCGGCGCCGCCGGAGCGGAAAAACGAACCGATCTCATGGGATTGCTCCTCGTCATCTCTCCTCCCGGCTACGGGAAGACGACGCTCATGGAGTACATCGCGAGTCGGCTCGGAATCATCTTCATGAAGGTGAACGGCCCCGCGATCGGCCATCACGTCACCTCGCTCGATCCCGCCGAAGCACCGAACGCCTCCGCGCGCGAGGAGCTCGAGAAGCTGAATCTCGCCTTCGAGATGGGCGACAACGTGCTCATCTACCTCGACGACATTCAGCACTGCAATCCGGAGCTCCTCCAGAAGTTCATCTCCCTCTGCGACGCGCAGCGAAAGATCGAGGGAGTGTTCCGCGGACGCGCTCGGACCTACGATCTGCGCGGCCGCAAGGTCGCCGTCGTCATGGCGGGAAATCCGTACACGGAGAGCGGCGAGAAGTTTCAGATCCCCGACATGCTCGCCAACCGAGCCGACACCTACAACCTCGGCGAGATTCTCGGCGGGAACGAAGAAGCGTTCAACATGAGCTATCTCGAGAACGCGATCACTTCAAACCCGGTGCTGAATCCCCTCGCCACACGGAGCCAGAAGGATGTGTACGCGATCATCCACATGGCAGAGACCGGTTCCGATGACGGTGTCGAGCTCGAAGGGAAGTACTCGCTCGAAGAGCTTCAAGAAATGGTCTCGACCATGAAGAAGCTCCTCCGCGTGCGCGACGTGATTCTCCGAGTGAATCGCGAGTACATCCGTTCCGCCGCTCAGGCTGACGACTACCGTACGGAGCCCGCGTTCAAGCTCCAGGGCTCCTACCGCAACATGAACCGAATCGCCGAGAAGGTGCTTTCGGTCATGAACGACGACGAGCTCGAGGCGGTGATCTTCGAAGCCTACGAGAACGACGCGCAGACGCTGACGACCGGCGCCGAAGCGAATCTGCTCAAGTTCAAGGAGATGTTCGACAAGCTGACACCCGAGGAGACGCGGCGCTGGGAAGAGATCAAAAGAACCTTTCAGCGAAATCTTCTTCTCGGGAGCGCCGGCGACGACAAGTTCGCTCAGGTGGTCGCGCAGCTCTCGAGCTTCAATGAATCGCTCGCGTCGATCGGCGCGGCAATCGGAGACGCGGCGAAGGCTCGTGATCGATCGAGCCCGATCGCTTCACCGGCGGGCGCCGGAGCGAAACGCCGCGCCCCCCGTCCTTCGCCTCAAGAGATCCGTGTCGTCAACCGCATCCCGAAGGTATTCCTCAACGTCCTCGAGCAACAGTTCGAGTTGATGCGCGGCTGGCTCGAGCCTCTCCAAGACGAGAGCCGCCGGCAGTCCACTCAGTTCTCACACCTCCGCGAGCGCGTGGAAGAATCCCTCTCGCGGCACGCCGAGCTGATCGAGGACCTCCGGCGCTCTGACATCGAGCGCGGGGACGACGGCGACACGACGGGCGATTGAGCCGCGGCAGTCGGCGTACCGCGGAACCGAGGCGGACGCGTTCTCGGACCTTCCCGGCTCGGCGCCTCGCCGCTCGCGTGATTCCGCAAACGTGGAGCGGGAGCGAGACCGATGACCGATGTGGGCTCGGCGTGTTCGGGACGAGCCCACGCGCGGAGCTCCCCCGGACCCGTTCTCACTCGCACTCTTTCGATGCACTCTCGGCTGAAGCTCCTTCCCCTGCTCTCACGTCGCGAATCCTCACCGCAGTGGATCGCCGGTCTAGCGGCGCTCGGACTCGGCGCGACGGTCGCGACGGTTCTCATCGGGCGAGCCCTTCCCCCGGAGGCAGCGCTCGCGTCGGCCGACAACGCGCATCTCTACGTACCCGTCCGCGCGATGACCGCATGGTCGCTCGCCGGGGGCGAGCTGCCGCTCTGGAACCCCTACGTCGGCTGCGGGGTCCCGTTTCTCGCCAACCCGATGACGCAGAGCGTCTATCCGGGAAACTTCGTGTTTCTCCTCTTCGGTGCGGTCGCGGGAATCAAAGTGTTCTACGTCGCACACACAGCGCTCCTCACTTACGCGTTTTCCTCACTCGCGCGCGCGTTCGGAGCCTCGCGGAGAGCGTCGATCGCAGGCGGCCTTCTGTTCGCTCTCGCCGGACCGATCGTCAGCCTCCACTGGAATCCACTCTGGACGGCGGGGCTTCCTTGGATGCTTCTCGCACTCGCGTCGACGCATCTCTTGGTTCTCGGGCGCGTCGAGGTGAAACGCCTCCTCGCCATCGCCGCCTGCCTCGCGCTCACGGTACTCGCGGGCGGATTCGAGCTGATCGTCGGCTACACCTTCTTCGCGGCAGCGGACGTCGCCGCCGCGACGTTCCTGAGGCGCGATCGTCTCGCCGGATCATCGCTTAGAGGTCGCGTCCAGCGAGCGACGATGTACTACGGCGCCCTTACGGTCGCCGGGTCGGCAGCACTCGCTCTCGGCGCGATTCAACTTCTCCCCGCGCTCGAGCTCTTTCGCGAGAGCTCTCGCTCGTGCGGCGTCTCCATGGCGACAGCCGGGCTGTGGTCCCTTCCTCCTCTTCGTCTCCTCGAATGGCTCGCACCGCAGCTCTACCTGGAACCCGAGAGCGGGACTCACTGGGGAACGCTTCTCCTCCCGAACGAATCGTACTACTCGACGCCGTTCCTCCCCGGGATCTACCTCGGCGCGCCCGCGGTGATTCTCGCTGCGATCGGTGTCGGACGGATTCGCCGCGGGGATCGCCGGCTTCTTCTCGGCACGTTCGTCTGCACGCTCGTCCTCGCGTTCGGAATCACGACGCCGATCTTCGAGCTCGCACGGAACCTCGTCCCCGGAATCGCACTCTTCCGCTATCCGGTGAAGCTCGTCGTGTTCGCGGTCATCCCGCTCGCACTCGCTGCGACGTTCGGCGTCGATGCGCTCCTCACGAAATCCGATGGCGCGCGACGCCCCGCGGCGGTCGCCTGGATCGTCACGCTCCTCGTCGCTCTTCCGCTTTCGTTCCTCGTGTTCGCTCCGGATCCGTTCGAGGCGTGGCTCAGCGATCGTCTCGCCCGCACTTCGTTCGAGACTCACGCCGCGGCGCTCGTTCGAGCCGCGCGAAGCGCACTTCTCTACGGGACGATTCTCGCGGCTGCGGTGTCGGCGCTCATCAGCCTCCGCCGTCGCTTTCCGGCTTCGATCGGTGCCGGCCTGATCCTCGTCGTCGCGATCGCCGATCTCGTCATCGTCGGGCGTGATCTCGTCGAAACGGCGCCCACGCTCGGCGTCGTCGTTCGTCCGCCGAACGTTCCCGCCCCAGCCGCACTCGCCGATCCGACTGGCGAGCAGCGCATTCACTGCGTTCCCCCCGGCCCCTTTCGCTACTTTTTTCAGCCGTATCACGCGATGCAGTTCGGCTACCGGAGCACCGTCGACTACGGTGCGATGGATCTTCGCGGGCACTCGCTCCTCAGAGACGCGCTCGGCGAGAACGATCCGCGCCTCCTCGCGCTCGCTTCCGCTCGCCTGCGTCTCAGCGTCCCCCTGGAATCCCCTCACATCTTCGAGGCGCGGATCGAGTCGGTTCCCACCCTGCCGCGTGCGCGGCTCGTTCCGTTCGCGGCGATTGCGGAGAGCGACGACGACGCGATCGGCTACATCGCCTCGGCGGCGTTCCGTCCGGAGCGCGAGGTCGTTCTCAGCGACGCACCGATCGAGCTCGGACGCGTCAATCGTTCCCGAACGCCGAAGAACGAGCCCGCCGGAAGCGAGGATCGTTGCCGATTGACGATCGACGAACGGCGACACATCCGCATCGACATCGAGACAGCGTCCGAGGCGTTCCTCGTCCTCAGCGATACTTGGTATCCAGGCTGGGAGACGACCGTCGACGGCGAGCAAGCGAGCTGCTATCGCGCCAATCTCGCGTTTCGCGCGGTGCGAGTCCCGCCGGGACGCCATGTGGTCGAGTTCCGCTATCGCCCGCTCTCGATCCTCTGGGGCATCGCGACAAGTGCGGTCGCAGCAAGTTGCCTCGGCGCCGTTTTCGTTATCGGGGCGATGCGCCGGCGACGAGAACGCGTCGAGCGAGTAGCGACGACACGCTCCGCTGCGATCGAAACGCCGACGCTCGCGCCCACACCGTAGACCCGTTCCCAGAGCGCACTCGCTGTAACCTAATCCCCCTACTTCACGTCCTATGTTCTCCGTTTCCTTCCGAAGCGCTCACGACGCCCTCCGTCGCCGCACGCGCCGAATCGTCACCTCGCCGCGCGCGTCCGCGGTGATCGGTGGAGCGACGCTCGCGGGAACGGGCGTCCTCACGCTCCTCTGGGCGGCGCTCCCGTCGGATGTCGTCCTCTCGACGCTCGACGCCGCTCACCTCTATCTCCCGATCAAGGTACGCACGGCACTCGCGTTCGAATTCGGACATCTACCGCTCTGGACGCCCGAAGTCGGCTGCGGAGTTCCCTTCCTCGCAAACCCGATGACGCAGGCGCTCTATCCCGGAAACACTCTCTTCGCTCTCCTCCCGGCGATTCCCGGCATGAAGGCCTTTGTCGCTATCCACCTCGCCGGCGCAGCGGTCGCGTTCTACTGGCTCGCCGGAACGTATACGCGTCGCCGCGCGGCTCGGGCCCTCGGCGCAGTGACGTTCGCGGCGAGCGGCGCGATCGTCAGCCTTCACTGGAATCCGCTGTGGATCGCGGGTCTCCCGTGGCTTCTCGTCGCGCTTCATTCCGTCCGGAGCGCGCTTCGAGGGACCGGTTTCGGAGCGTACGCGACGATCGCGCTCGCGCTCGCGATGCTGATCTTCGCCGGCGCCTTCGAAATCGCGGTCGGCTTCGCGTGGCTCGCCGGCGTCGAGGTCGTCGCCGCACTACTCGGTTCGCGTGATCGGAAGGAGCTCACTCCGAGTGGCGAGTGCGCGGATACTGGTAGAGGATCGACCGCGAGAACTCTCCTCGCTAGGTGCGGTGGACTCGCGGGCGCGGCAGCCGTCGCGGCGGCGGTCGGTGCGGTTCAGCTCCTCCCGACTCTCGAGCTTCTCGGCGAGACTTCGCGCGCGTCGGGCCTCGGCGGCCGGGAAGCGGGCGAGTGGTCGCTCGTTTCCGCACGCCTTCTCGAGACGGTAGCTCCCGGTGCCTTCGGGAACAGCGCCGTCGGCGAAGGCTGGTCGTTCCTTCTCGGAGGAAGCGATCTCAGCCGCACGTCGTTTCTCGCGGGGCTGTATCTAGGTGTTCCCGCGCTCGCGCTCGCGATCGCAGCGATCACCAGGGCGCGCCGGGAGACGATCGTCGTCGCCGGTTTGCTAGTCGTGTGCGTCCTTCTCGCTCTCGGCGACGCGACGCCCGCCTTCGCCGCGGCGCGCGAATTCCTGCCCGGCGTCGCGCTCTTTCGTTATCCCGTAAAGCTGTTTGCATTCGCGATGGTTCCGCTCGCGCTTCTCGTGACTCTCGGCGCGGCGGCAGTCTTCGACCGCGACGAGCGAGCGACGCGCGCCGCTTCGTGGTGCGGAGCGATGCTCACCTTTGCGCTGACGCTCGGTGTCGTCCTTCACGCCGCGGAGATCGCGTCGCTCAAGGAGTGGATGAACGTCCGCTCGGTCGAAAGCGAGCGTCCTCTCGACACCGATGCGCTCGCGTCGATGCTTCGGTGGTCTCTCGTCCACGGCGCGCTCGTCGGCGGCGCTTGGCTCGCCTGGCTCGCGCGGTGGAAACGGCGCGAGTCGGCGGCGCTCATCGTTCTGCTCGTCGCGGGGATCGGTCTCGATCTCACCCTCGTCAATCGCCGCTGGGTCGCGGTCACGCCCGCCGAACGCATCGCCGCGCGACCGCGTGAGCTTCCTCCGCCGAGCGCACTTTGGGCTCCTGCCGGCGAGCGGCGCATCGGCTGCGTGCTGCCGGGGCCGTACCAGTACTTCTACGATCCTTACCTCGCTGCGCTCCACGGCTACCGCGCCACGCTCGACTACGGTTCGGTCTCCCTCCGAACGCACGCCGAGCTCGACGGCGCGGCTCAAGCGTCCTCGCTGGGCTCGGACCGCCGACTCGAGCTTTCCGCGGCCGCGGTGCGCGTGCGTCTCTCCGAGACTCGCGAGCTCCTCGTCGAACCGCTGCCCCGGGCCGTGCCGAGGGCGTACCTCGTCCCGCGGGCGTCGATCGCGACCGACGACGCCGGCGCTCGCTGGTACGCCGGGACGCCCGAGTTCGATCCGCTCACCGAAGTGATCTTGTCCGACGCGCCGCTCGCGCTCGCAGAGACCGGACGAGATGCGAACGGACGTCCGACCGGCGGCGGGGCATCCGGTCAAGTCGCAATCGAGGTGGATCGACCGCGCGAGGTTCGAATCGACGTCAAAGCCGAACGCGACAGCTTTCTCGTCCTCACCGACTCGTGGTACCCCGGCTGGGAGGTCGAGGTCGACGGCGAGCAACGCGAGATTTACCGGGCGAACCTCGCATTCCGCGCCGTGCCGCTCACCTCCGGCCGTCACGAGGTCGTTTTCTCCTATCGACCGCGCAGCGTTGCCCGCGGTCTCGCGATCAGCAGCACTTCGATCGTCGGCGCGCTCGCGATCGCTCTCGTCGTCCTGGGACGCCGACTACGCGGCCGGACGGTCGCTCTCAGAGCGAGCTCAAGTACTTGAGAAGCTCGATCAGCTCGCGTTCGCTCAGATCGTCGACGAGTCCTTCCGGCATGAACGACGACATCTCCTTTTCCCGCGCAGCGATCTCTTCTGCCTTGAGCACGACGGTCTCCGTGAGCGTTCGCAGCGTGACGCTCTCCTCCGTTTCCGCGAGGACGAGACCCGAGAGAACCGATCCGTCGTCCGTCGTAATCACCGTGAGCTGAAAGTCCTCACCGACGACTGCGTTTGGATCGAGGACACTCTCGAGAAAATACGCCGCACCGTTCCTGCCGGAACCGCGGAGATCGGGGCCGAGCGGCGTCGCGGTCGTGTTGCCCGCCACAGCCGCGGCCGCGTTCGGCGAGTGGCACGTAGCGCACAACTCGTCGAAGGTTTTCTTTCCCGCGCCGCCGTCGTAGGCCCAAAGCGGAGCCTCGGTGAAGAGCTTCGCGTAGCGCGCAAGGCGAGACGACACATCGCCCGAGGTGTCGCGCACGGTTCCCCACAGCTTTGCGATCAGTGTGTTCACTTCGCCGTCGCGGAGATTCCGAAGTTGGCGCACGTGAAACGAGTTCAGGTGCTTCTTGTCGATTCGCCCCGCGACCACCGCCTCGAGGAGCAACCGCGCCGAGGGCGCCCGCACGATGAGCGTTCCGAGGGCGAGAGCGCGCTCGCGGTCGTCGAGCCGAGCGAACCGCTCGAGGATCGCTCCCGGAATCTCGGCGGCGCCGAAGCGCGCGAGAAGCCGGAGGACTCCCGCTCGAAGCTCCGGAACGTCGAGAAGCTTGAGGAACGCCGGGACCGATTTCGCGTCGGCGACGCTCGCGAGCACCTCGAATGCGCCGCGGCGCTCGGATTCGACGGAGAGCGCTTTCCTCAACTTCGAAAGCACGTTCTCGTCGGAGAGAAGCGCTCCGACGCGCTCGGCTCGGTCGCGAATCGCCGGATCGGAGTGCGCGTAGAGTTTGCCCGCGACCTTCGCCCAGGCCTCTGGTGCGCGCGAGGGCGAGAGTCCGCGGCGGGCAAAGAGAACCAGCTCGAGCGTACGTCGTTCGGCATCCGCCGACGGGCTTCGGGCGAGGCCCTCGAGCAGGCGAGCGAGCCCGGTCTCCGTCTTCGCCGCGTGCCAAACGACGAAGTCGCGGAGTTGGGGCCATCGCGTCCTCGCGGCGAGCCCGAGCGCGCGCTCGAGATCACCGTCGACGTGCGGCGCGATCCCGTACCAGACCATCCGCGGCAGGTAGGCGTCGCCCGCATCCTCTGCGCGCGCAGCGAGCGCCGCAGCGAGTTTCCAAGCGAGCTCCGTAGGTGCGTCTGCGATGTAGGACGCCACCGCGAGGCGAACTCGCGCCGACGGGTCGCTCTCGGCGAGTCGAAGGAGCGACGCCGCCTGCCGCTCTGCGCGACCCGGATCTTCCGTCGCGAGACGGACGAACCACGCGCGGACGTCGTCGCTCGGCGAAGCGAGCAGCCGAGCGAAGTCCTCGGTCCGAAGCGCGCCGATCCCGTGAAGCGTCCACGCCGCGCGGAGGACGTCCGTCGCTCGATCGCCCTTGAGACCATCGCGAAGCGCCGCGATCGCGTCCCGTTCGATCGCGCGCCGTGTCGATCGCTCGTGGAGAAGCCGCCGCGAGGTTCGTGCGTACCAGGCGTTCCGATGGTCCTGCAGGCGAGCGAGCTCGAGGTCGGAAAGTTGGCGGAGATCGACCGAGCGCGGCGCGTAGGTCGAGGCGTAACTCATCCGGTAGATGCGACCGGTCGCGCGATCCCAACTCTCCGTATTCGGGCTGTGACAGTGCTGCCGGTCGTACCAATCGATGATGTAGACGGCGCCGTCGGGGCCGTAGTCGAGAT
This sequence comes from Planctomycetota bacterium, assembly GCA_965223845.1. Lineage (GTDB taxonomy): Bacteria > Planctomycetota > UBA8108 > UBA8108 > SXIK01 > CBDCXR01. Next base: position 5,369,569 of record CBDCXR010000004.1, read on the forward strand.
CGACCGCGACGTACTGCGGGTCGTCGACGAAGAGAATATCCGTCCCCGCGTGCGTCGTTTCGTAGCCTGCTCCGCGGCGCTCGTTCACCTGACGGTTGATCTGGTGGCCGTGGAGGTTGTGCGTGAAGAGTTGCCCGCGGTACTCCTCGGGCCAATTGTCGCCGAGGTAGACCATCGTGCCGACGTGAGAATGCCCGCCGTAGAGAGCGCGACTTCCGGGCTTCCCGGCGCCGCCTTCCCCGTGACCGTAGCGAGCAGACGCGCGGAGGAAGTTTCGGAGATGCGGCAAGCCCGCGGGATGAGTTCCCGAGACGAACGGTGCATGGCGAGCGTTCGCTTGATTCCAGTAGTGTCCGCGAAGGACGACGTGCGTCGTGGGACCGCCGCCCCAATAACTCCGACAGTGCGTCATGAAGAGCTCGCCCACTTCGTCGAAATCGAGCCCCCACTGATTGCTGCCACCGTGCGCGAAGACCTCGAAGGTCTTTCTCGTCGGGTGGTAGCGCCACACTCCGGCGTAGAGAAGAACGCGGTTCTCCTCGGGCGTGCCCGGAATCCCGATGCGCGAGGCGTTGAACACGCCTTGATTCCCGTAGAGCCAGCCATCCGGCCCCCACGCGAAATTGTTCAGCGTTTCGTGCGTATCTTGGTAGCCCCAGCCGTCGAGCACGACCTCCGCGGCGCCGTCGGGAACGTCGTCTTCATCCGCGTCCGGGACAAAGAGGAGCTGCGGCGCGGCGCCGATCCAAACTCCGCCGTGGCCCAGTTCGAGACCGCTCACTAGATTGAGGCCAGCGAGAAACACCTTCTTCTCGTCGAAGGAACCGTCGCCGTCGGTGTCGGCGAGGATGGAGATGCGATCTTGCCCCTCACCCTCCGGACGGCGCTGCGGGTAGGTGAACGCCTCGGCGATCCACAAACGGCCGCGCGCGTCGAAGGTGAACGCAATCGGCTGGAGAACGCGCGGCTCGGCGGCGACGAGATCGAGGCGGAATCCCGCGGGGACGTAGGCGTTCGCGACCGTCCGCTCGGCAGCACTGGTCGGATCGCTTCCGATCGGGTTTCGCTGGAGATGCGTGAGCAGGGGATTCGCGCGCAGGCGACGAGGTCGTCCGAGCGCTCGAAGCTCGCCCTCCAGCTCGTCGTGAAAGCGAAAGTCATCGTAGTTGATGTGTCCCCACGCACCCGAGTGCTCGTCGACGACGCGAACGACGATGTTCTTGCCGACGTGCGCGCGTAGATCGGCGACCACGAGCTCGAGGTTTTCGTTTTGCGGGCCCGAAGCGGAGAAGATCGCGTCGCCCGACTCGACGGCGACGAGATCGACTCGCGTCTCGCGATGGTTTCCGCCGCCGACGAGAAAGCTCGCGTAGGGATGGGTCACCTCGAACGCAGCTGACTCGAGGACCCCGGTCGGGTCGTCGCCGGCGAACTCGTATCCGCCGAGCCAAAACTCGCCGTCGTGGTCGCTTGCCTGACCCGGACGCCGGGGAGCGACCGTGTCGCCCTTCACGGGCTGGCGCGTCCAGGCTTCCCCCGTTGCCGTCCAGCCGTCGAGCGTACCGGTCTCGAACCCGAGGTTGAGCGGCTCCCCCTCGGCGTCCTTCGGGACGGTGCCGGGACGCCGATTTCGTGGCTCGGATGGCGGCGTTGACGATCGCCCGGCCTGCGGCGGCGCGCTGCGGCCGAGTTGCTTCAGCTCGATCGCGCGAAACTCGATCTTCGCCGGGCCGGGACCCGAGTGAAGCTGAAGCGCGAGCTTCCCGCTCAAGTCGAGCGCGCCGGTTTCCTCGTCGACGAGAATGGATGCGCGCTCGCCGTTCAGGAAAACCTCGATGCGAGTTCCGACCGCGCGTACGCGGTAGTCGTTCCACTCGCCGCGTCGAACGAGAGCGCGATAGGCGGACGCGCCGCGAAAGGTCTGGGTCGTACGCCGGCCGTTCGGCGAGATCGTGACGCTCGTCCCCCGTTCCGTGATCAATCCGCGGCCGTGCTCGTCGTAGATACGACCGAGCCACGTCGCGCCGTCGTCGATGTCCGCTTGGTACCCTGCGGCGCCATCCTTCCCGACTCGCTGACTGCGAATCTGCACTCCCGAGTTGGCGCTCGCGTGACCGGAAACGCGGAACTCGAAGCGGAGATCGAAGTCGTAGAGCTCACCCTCCCAAAACAGAAAGAGATTTCGCCGGAGCTGCTCACCGGCCGCGATCTCGCCGACGATGGCCCCCGCTTCGACTCGCCAGTGCGGGTCGTCGTGGTTCCATCCGGCAAAGGAACGCCCGTCGAAGATTCTCTCGTATCGTGGGCTCGACTTGTCCGTCGGAGCGTCCGGCGATCCCTGCGCGGGAAAGAACGATACAGCGAGCACGGCGAAACTGACGCAGCAGAGAACTCGGCGGTTGAGTGAAATCATGCGACGGAGCGGGGTAAGTAGTGCTGAGAACATCGACGAATCGCGTGAGGTTTCGAAGGGAACAGGAGCGTAAGAGCGGAGAGAACAGAGCCTCATTCCGTAGCGTCGGCTCTCTCCACTTCGATCGCAGAGATGCGCGGGTTTTCCGTGAGCGCAATGAGCGTCACATCGAGAAACCCATCGCTCACCTCGACCGTCACAGAGTGCGTGTCCGCGATCGCGAACCCCTTGCTTGCGAAGGTGTCGTAGCCGGTGAGGACTTCGTTTCCCTCGAGCGCAACGGAGAATACCCTCGCTTTCGCACGAGCGAAATAGGATTCAACGAAGTGCAGCCGAACCGTGTAGCGCCCCGGGACGAGCGGGATCTTGTACCCGGCGCGCGCATCGTACCGCGACCAAAAGAACCGCCCTTCGGAGAAGACTGAATCCTCGTCCGTTCCCTCGATGTCCGTCGGAAGCCAGCGCCCCGCACGCGCTTCGGAAATGTCCCCGCCGAGAAAGAATCGATCGCGCGCCCAGTCGCGACCGGCGAAGGTCTCGGCGACGCCGCCGCAGTTGATTCGAAGCACCTCGCCGCGCTCGATCGTCTCGAGCGCCCAGCGCAGTTCGTCGACGTATCGCGGGGGCGACGCTCCGGACGAAGCGGGCGGAAGAGCCGCGAGGATCTGTGTGGCGTTGCGGTTTCGCTCAGTCGAGAGGCGAAACCACTCGTCCCAGATAGAGCGCGCGAGTGCGTCCTCGGCGCGCGCGAGCTCGCGCAGCTCGGGGACGGCCACGGCGGGCGAGAACGCTCGAACGATCGACTCGGCGAGACGGAGGCGCGGGAGCGGAGCATCCGGCTCCGCCTCGACAAGGTCGCGAAGGAGCGGCACGGCCTCGCGGTCCTTCCCTTTAAGCTGGAGAAACCGGGCGGCGAAATACTCGGCGAGACGGATCTTGTCCGGCTCTTCCGAAGCGCGCAGATCGGCGCCGATTCCGCGCGCCATCTCCACTCGACGTTCAGAGCCGTAAGCAACCTCTACGACCGGAATGAGCGTGAGATCTGAGCTCGCACGCCTCGAGTTGAACGCTTGAATCGCGAGGACATGCTCCCCGCGAGACAGCTTCGTTGCGGGGACCTTCACGACGACGCGCTCGGTGGATGCGAGGGATCGAGACGCGGTCCCGTCGAAGGGCTGGGGTCCGGTCTGCGTCTCCCCGAGGCCGTAACGCCCGATCTCCTCGCCGTCGAGGTAGGCGATGAAGCCATCGTCGATCGACACCACGAGACGCAGCGCCTCAGCATCCTCCGCCGGATTCCACGCGAACTTCTTGCGGACGTAGACCGTCGTGTAGCGACCGCGCATTCGCGTGAGTCGCGTCGCATCATCTCTCCCGCCGTACCCGAAGCCACTGGGCCCGAGCGGCCACTCGCTGTCGTCGAAGTCCGCGCGCGCCCATTCGAGACCGTTCGACGGTTCGCGCTCGCCGCGAAAGTAGCGCCACGAATCCCCTTCGGCGACGAGGAGCTCGGCATCCTCGAGGTAGGCATCCGCGGACGAATACGAGCGAGGAACTGCGCCGAGACGGCGCCGGAGGCGGGCGAGCTCACTGGCGCCGATCCGCGATGACGCCGGAAACTTCTCCGCGTACTCGAGGGTAGCGAGAGCTTCGAGATCGCGCCCCTCGGCCTGAGCTTTCTTCGCCGACGCGAGCGCCCAGACATCCCGGACGAAGGGACTGAGAAGACGGTCCGAAGAGTTCAACAGCGCGGCGTAGAGCTCGACGAACGCATCGAGATACTGCCCGAGGGTCTCGACGTCTTGAAAGCGCAGCGCCGGAGCGAGACGGACGTGAAAGTACGAGTGGCCCGGGATCAACCACGCGCCGTGAGCGTAGGCATCGATCGCAGCTCCGTACCGCTCGGTCTGCATGAGGTAGCTTCCGAGATGATGCCAGGCGTGGATGCTCTTCGGAATCCGAGCGGCGGAACAATAGAGATACCGGAGGAGTTCCTCGTCCGGGACCCCCGGCGCCCGGGAGAAGAACCCGGCGAGGAACGGATACAGCCACCACTCGTTCGGCCGAATGTTGAGCGCCCGGCGAAGGATTCGCTCGCCGACATCGAACGCGCGAAGCCCGAAGGAGATGTAAACGAGCGCTTCGAGCTCGGCGCCGGTCGGGGGTGGACCGGCGAACGCCTCATCGACGAGCGCCCGAAACGCTTCGGTATCTTGAGCGACAAGAGCCTCACGCGCGCGCGACCGGATCGAGTTCGTGTCGACGACGCTGACGAGACGAAAGAGCGATTCCCAGTCCGCCCCGTTGACTCGCCAGCGCACGCGAAGCCAAGCGTTGAGAGCGCGAGCGACCTCGTCGCGGCAGCCGTTCTCCGTGGCGGCGCGCGCGAGCTCCGCGGGCGCCATCGTCGTGACGTCGCGCCCGAAGTAACCTCGAAAGAGCGAGTAGAACGTGTACTCTTGCGTTGCTGCGGTTTGATACGCCGCCGACTGAGTCGCTTCGTGGAGCCGGCCGACGAACTCCGCGGTTCGCTGCTCGGCCTGGATCCGCTGCTCGATCTCGTCGGCTTGCGCGAGAAGATCCGGCGCGTCCACCGCGAGATCGCGAGCCCGGCTGACGCAATGCGCCGCCTCTTTCCAGTCGGCTGAGCCGGGTATCGCGCTGAGACGCGCGCGCTCGCAGTGAGTTCTCGCCTGGCCGATGACCGATTGAAACCGCGTGCGGATCTGATCGATTTCGTCCTGTCGCTCCTTCTCGATCCAGACGTAACCTCCCGCCCCGAGCGCGATCGCAATGGTCGCCACCGCCGCAAGCGCGACCGTGAGCGCACGAGCCTTGCGTTCGCTGCGGGCGCGGACGCGCGACTCTGCCGCTTCGATGGCGAGGCGCTGTGCACGCTCATCGAGCGAATCTAGATACGTTCGCATCTGACGAGCGACGGCACCGGCGGTCGGGGGGCGCTCGCGCGGCTCGATCGCGAGGCAGGCCCGCGCGAGGGCGCGAACTTCCGGGTCGGCACCACACTCGTCGATCCGGGCGAGCGCGGCGTTCAATTCACCGCGGAGCGCGCGTCCGTGAACTTCGGCCGCGGTCTCGCCCTCGTAGGGCGGTGAACCGGTCAGAATCTCGCAGAGAATCGCTCCGAGCCCGAACACGTCGGAGCGCTCGTCGAGCAAATCGATCTCCCCGCGAGCCTGCTCGGGTGACATGTACGCGGGCGTACCGAGCACGCTCCCGGCGAGAGACTCCGAACCGGCGGCGCTCGATCGCGCGGTCGAGATGATGCTCAGATCCTTCGGTTTTCCGGCGCGGCGATCGTCCGCCTCTCCCCCGCGCGCGAGGACCTTCGCGAGGCCCCAGTCCATCACCTGCACCTCGCCGAACGGCCCGACCATGATGTTCGACGGCTTGAGATCCCGATGAATCACGCCGCGCGCGTGCGCGTAGGCAAGCGGCTGACAGATCTGCTCGAAGACGCTGAGAAAGCGCGGACGCTCGCAAGCGGGACTCTCGCGCTCGTCGAGAAGGCGAGAGAGCGTCTGCCCCTTGACGAGCTTCATTGCGAAAAAAGGTCGATCGCCGCCGACGAGTCCCATCTCGTGCACCGGAACGATGCCGGGATGCTGAAGCTGCCCTCCGATCTGAGCTTCCTCGACGAAGCGGCGGACGACCTCCGGGCGCTCGTGGTGGCTTCCGAGGAGGACCTTGATGGCGATGTCGCGACCGAGGTCGACATCGCGCGCTTTGAAAACGGCGCCGACGCCGCCGCGACCGATTTCGCCATCGATCTGATACCGGCCGATCTCTCGGGGAAGCTCCGGTTCGTCCGTCGCACCGAGGGGACGGTGCACGGGCGCTCCGTCTTCTTCGATCTCGCGGAGATGAACGCGCGAGGTCGCGATCGTCTGCTCGATCACGGTGGGCGCGGGACGACTCGTGCGAGACGACCCACCGCGCTCCGAGGCATCACCCGGTTCTGGCTCGTCGACCGGAAGGGTCTCGTCGGGGGTTCCACTCACGGGTGATCATCTCCGCGTTGAGGTAGGATCGAGGCGCGGCGGTCGGCGAACCGCGCGTCCGCCGAGGCGCTCACGCACCATCGCCGCGGCGAGCCCTCGCATCATACCCAACGAAACTGCTCTGAGCGGTGCCGGATCGAGGCTCGCGCTCGAGGAGATTGACGTGGCGGCGCTCGGTGCGCATCTTGCGCGTGCGGAACGTCCGGAGGAGATCATTTGGATGTACTGATTCTCGGAGGCATTTGGTACGCCGTGTTCGTCGCGTCGGCGGTGGCGCACGAAGTCGCTCACGGTTTGGTCGCGCTCAAGCTCGGCGACCCGACGGCGCAGCGGGAAGGTCTCCTCACTCTCAACCCGGCCCCGCACATCCGGCGGGAATCGACCGGGATGGTCGTGGTTCCGATCGTCTCGTTTTGGCTCACGAGCTACTCGTTCATGCTCGGATGGGCGAGTGTTCCGATCGATCCTGTCTGGGCCCGCGACCATCATCGGCGGGCCGCGCTGACGGCGCTCGCCGGGCCGCTCGCGAACCTCGCTCTCGTCGTCGTCGCCGCGCTCGCCATTCGCGCGGGCATCGCCGCGGGGATCTTCGGAGAGTCCGGCGGACGCAGCTTCGATGGCGTCGCGAGAGCGCTCGATCCGGGCTGGACGCGTTGGCTCGCGCTGGGGCTCAGCATTCTCTTCAGCCTCAATCTCCTTCTCTGCGCGTTCAATTTGCTTCCGGTCCCGCCGCTCGATGGCAGTACGGTGATTCTCTTCCTCCTACCGAAGCCCGTCGCGGGAACGCTCCAGGGTCTGATGCGGCTCCCCTTGGTCGACATCATCGGGATGATCGCGGCGTTCTTCCTCGTGCGAGATTATTTCGCGAGCTGGGTATTCCATCCGGCGTTTCGCCTCCTCTACCCCTAGTCGATGTCGAGCCCGATTCATGAAGCGCTACTGGCTGATCAAGAGTGAACCCGACGCATTCTCCATCGATGACCTCGAGAAGAAGGGCAGTACGAGCTGGGATGGCGTACGAAACTACCAGGCGCGGAACTTCATGCGAGACGACATGAAGCTGGGCGATCTTGCGCTCTTCTACCACTCGAGCACGAAGCCGCCGGGGATCGTGGGTGTCGCCCGCGTTTCGCGGGAGTCCTACCCCGATCACACGCAGTTCGACAAGAAGAGCAAGTACTACGACCCGAAAGCGAAGCGAGACGATCCGACGTGGTACATGGTCGACTTCGAATTCGTCGAGAGATTTGAGCGCGTCTTCACACTCGACGACTTGAAGGCGACCGAAGAACTCGAGGGGATGCTCGTCACGCGGCGCGGGCAGAGACTCTCGATACAACCGGTCGAGCCCGAGCACTTTCGGGCGGCGCGCAAGCTAGCCCGAGCGGCGCGGTAGAGGCGAGCTCGCAGCCTGCATTTCAGACCGAAATCGCGCCGAGTTGCGGGCGCGGAGGACGCCACCGAGTAGCTTCCCTTCGCGCGGGGAATCGGGTACGCTCCCTGGTTCCTTCTATCGGCGAACAGAGAACCAAACGGCGACCTCTCCCAGCGGCGCGGCTCGGTGTCGGGCGCGTGCGCATCCGGTCGTAGAGGCCCGACAATGGAGATCCTTCATGCCCCTCGTACCCATGCGTCAGTTGCTCGATCACGCGGCCGAAAACGACTACGGCCTCGCGGCGTTCAACGTCAATAACATGGAGCAAATCCAGGCGATCATGGAGGCGGCGGAAGAGACGGACTCCCCGGTGATCGTCCAAGCTTCGCGCGGGGCGCGTTCGTACTCGCAGGACGAGTACCTGCGCCATCTGATGCTCGCCGCGGCCGCGCTCTACCCGCGGATTCCGATCGCGATGCACCAGGATCACGGGAACAGCCCCGCGACGTGCAAGAGCGCGATCGAAATGGGGTTCACGTCCGTGATGATGGACGGTTCGCTGGAGGAAGACGGAAAGACCCCGGCAGATTTCTCCTACAACGCGAACGTCACGCGGGAAGTCGTCGAAGCGGCGCATCGAGTGGGCGTCACCGTCGAGGGAGAACTCGGCTGTCTCGGTTCGCTCGAGACGGGGATGGGCGACAAGGAAGACGGTCATGGAGCGGAAGGTCAGCTCTCGGAAGACCAGCTGCTCACGGATCCGGCTGAAGCCGAAGACTTCGTCGCCAAGACCGGCGTCGACGCGCTCGCGGTCGCGATCGGAACGAGCCACGGCGCGTACAAGTTTACGCGCGAGCCGGACGGCGAAATCCTCGCGATGGAGCGGATCCGTGAAATTCACCGTCGACTTCCGAACTGCCACCTCGTGATGCACGGTTCGTCGTCCGTGCCGCAGGAGCTCCAGGACATCATCAACGAGTACGGCGGAGAGATCCGTCAGACCTGGGGTGTCCCGGTGAAGGAGATTCAGGAAGGGATCCGTCACGGAGTGCGCAAGGTGAACGTCGACACCGACAACCGTCTGGCGATGACGGGCGCCGTGCGCAAGGTGCTCCACGAAAGCCCGGAGAAGTTCGACCCGCGCGACTGGCTGAAGCCCGCGCGCGCGGCGATGCGGCAGGTGTGTGTCGACCGCATGGTGGCGTTCGGTCAGGCCGGGAACGCGAGCAAGATCAAGCCGATCAGCCTCGAGGAAATGGCGAAGCGTTACGGCTAGAAGCTGCGGGAGCCTGCGCAAGAAGTTGGATTCGGCCAGAAAACGGTCTGCCCCTACGGCCTCTTCGTCGCGAATCCTCGACGGTTCCTCCGGGATCGCGTGCGCTTCGCTTCGCGATTCCGACCGCGATGGTTCGTGTTCCGGCCTCGGATCGATTCTTGCGCCGGCTTCTAGCTCGCTACCCGTCGTCCGAAGCGCGACGATCTCGGGCGGCAGATGACTGAGCTCCGATCTTGCGTCAAGCTTCTCGGAGCGTGGGTCATCGCGGCGTGGGTCGTCGAGGCGATCGACGTGATCGTGCTCGGCCGGGCTCTCGATGCGTTCGGCATCCGTCCCTTAGACCCTTGGGGCCTCGTCGGGATACCGCTGTCGCCGCTCCTCCATAACGGATTCGGGCACCTGGGTGCCAACACGGTGCCGTTCGCCGTTCTCGGGGGGCTGGTTCTCTTTGGACCGCACGGCGATTTTCTCCGCGCGAGCCTCACGATCATCTTGATCGGCGGCCTCGGGGTCTGGGTCGTGGGCGATCTCTTCGGCCCCGGCAACACGGTCCATATCGGAGCGAGTGGGCTCATCTTCGGATACTTCGGATTCCTTCTCGCACGTGGGTTCTACGCGCGAACGTTCAAGGCGGCGCTGATCGCGGTCGGAGTCGCCGTAATCTACGGCGGACTCGTCTTCGGCGTTCTTCCCGGACAGGATGGCGTCTCGTGGCAGGCCCACCTGTGCGGGTTCCTCGCGGGGATTCTGGCGGCGCGCCGCCTGAGCGTGCCGGGTCGAAAGACGCGGGAGACCCTCGTGCGCGGACCACGCCCTCGCACCTAGGGCACGCGCCGCGTCGAGCCCGAATCGCGACGCGTTTGCCGAGGCCAACATTCGGCTTAAGCGGACGGTGTGCACGGGGCGCCAAGATTAGAGCCGCGTTAGAGTCGCTCGTCCCGATCGAGCCGCTCCGGCGTGCTATACTCGCCCTTGGTCCAAAAAGGGCGCCGTCATGCGAATTCTAGTCGTCGAAGATGATCGTGAACTCGCCTCGATCTTGCAGCGAGCTCTCACCGAGCAGCTCTATGCGGTCGAGACCGCGTACGACGGCGAGACCGCGCGCCATCTCGCCCTCAGCGAGAACTACGATACGATCCTCCTCGACCTCATGATTCCGCGCGTCGACGGGGTCGGAGTGTGCTACGCGCTCCGCGAAGCCGGCAAACACACCCCGGTGATCATGCTGACGGCGCGCGACGGCGTGGAAGATCGCGTGCAGGGACTCGACGCCGGCGCGGACGACTACGTCGTGAAGCCGTTCGCGATGGATGAGCTCCTCGCGCGCGTCCGCGCGCAACTTCGCCGCACGACGAATCAAACGGAGAACGTCCTCAAGGTCGGTAGGCTGTCGCTCGATCCACGCTCGACGTGTGTCCAGTACGGCGATCGCTCGATTCCTCTGACCGCGAAGGAGTTCGCGCTGCTGCAGTTCTTTATGCAGAACCCGGACGCCGTCGTCTCGCGCACGGAGATTCTCGAGCACGTCTGGGACGCGAACTACGACGGTTTCGGCAACGTCGTCGACGTGTACGTGAACTACCTCCGGAACAAGCTCGAGAGCGAGGGCGAGCCACGCATCATCCTCACGGTGCGCGGACGCGGGTATCTGCTGAAGCAGAATCATGAAGTCGCTTAGCATCACGAAGCGACTGACACTGACCTTCGCCGTCATGACCGCCGCGGTCGTGGTCCCGGCGAGCGTGGCGCTCTACGTCAGCGTCGCCCGCGCCTACACCGCGGAGAGCATCGAGAAGGTCACCGATCGAGCGAACTCCGTTGCGCGCTCGATTCTCGGGCAATTGGACGAGGAGATCTTCATCGAGTTCGAGGGTCAACCCGTTCAGTTCCCTCAGCTCCGCGCCGACGCTGAAGACTGGGCGATCGTTCGGGGCGATGGAACGATCGTCGAACACTTGAGCGGCGTATTCTCCGACACGATACGGGCGGAGGAACGATCTCCGCTCGAGCCGATCGCCGTGAACGGACGTACCTTTCGGGTGACGGCGATCCCACTCGTTCACACCGATCACATTCCGGTCGAAGACCTTCCGCCACTCATCCGATCCGCGGCGGCGGAGTACTATCCCGACGCGAAGTACTTGACGGCAGTGCGGGCGATCAGCAAGGGGCAGAACATCGTCGAGGTGCTGAAGCTCATCGGAAATCGTGTAGCGGAGATCAAGCTCTTTGAATCCGGGGATCTCCGGAACATCGGGAGCGATCGCCTGCCGGACGAGTTCGATCGAGCCTTTCTCCGCTTCGTGCCGCTCCACCGGCGCCCCGTCGCCGATCTCGAGCTGACGTGGACGTCGCACGCCGGGCAATTGATCGCGATCGTGAGCGGAACGACCTCGGAGGGAAGGCCGGAGACGTTCGCGATGAATCGACTCGGCGAGTTGTTCGAGCTGAATGCAAACGGCGAGGTCGAAGGAATCGAGAGCGACTCGCAACTCTTCGTTCTCGCGGCCGTCGACATCGAAGGCGAGCTCGCGCGGAAGCGCACTCTCCTCATCGGACTCGCTCTCGGCGGACCACTCGTCTGGCTCGGGCTCGTGATGATCGGCTGGTTCGTCGCTCGGAGAGCGATGTCTCCTGTCGGTGGAATCGTCGAAGCGACGCGACGGATTCATCTCTCGGACCTCGCCGATCGCGTTCCGGTGGGGAACGCGGACGACGAGCTGTCACGGATCGCCACGACGATCAATGAGATGCTGGATCGACTCGAAACCGGATACCGGCGCGAGCGACAGTTCACCGGCGACGCGTCGCACGAGCTGCGGGGCCCGCTCACGAAGATCCAGGCGGACGCCGAGCTCGCCCTGTCGCGTCCGCGCGGCTCCGAAGAGTACCGTTCGGCGCTCCGGCGAATCGACGGCTATTCGCTGCACATGAAGAGACTGGTCGAGTCGCTTCTTCTCCTCGCGCGACTCGACGGAAACCAGGAGCGACTGAAAAAGGATCGATTCGACCTCACGGAGTTGATCGTCGAAACCGTGGCAACGTTCGCCGACGACGACGCGGCGCGCATCCATCTTTCCTTCGACGGCGAGGATCCGCCGATCGTAGCCGAGGGACAGCGAAGCCTCATCGGTACCGCGCTTCACAATCTCGTCGACAACGCTCTACGGTACAGCCCGCCGGCGGAGCCCGTAGAGGTCCGAATCCGGCGCGCTGGCTCGCGCGTCGTCATCGAGGTGGAAGACCGCGGGCCGGGACTTTCACGCGAGGACGCCGCTCGAGTGTTCGATCGTTTCTTCCGCGTGGACGCCGCGCGGACTCCTCAAGCCGGCGCTCCGAAGGCGGGCGGCTGCGGCTTGGGTCTGTCGATCGTCAGAGCGATCGCCGGCGCGCACGGAACGCACGTCGACCTCCGCGCAGCAACTCCGAGCGGAACGATCGCACGGTTTGAGCTCGCGGCTAAACCCGGAGGAGTTCGAGTGCCGGGATAGTCCCCCAGGACTCGAACTAGTGTCTAGCCCTCCGTCACGATCACCGTCCCGCTTCGACGCGGATCTCCCGCCCCCTCGAGCCGCCCGTCCGCCGTTCGCCGCACGGCGTGGACGCCTCCGAAAAAGAGGTTGGGGGAAGTGAACTCCTGCACGCGGGCGGCGACTCCGCGGGCCTCAGCGAGCTGCGACGCGGGGTCGTCCAGTGCGTAGGTCTCGGCGCTCAGCACTCCGTTTTCCACGTGGATCCGCGCGCGCTCTACGCTGTCCGTCAGCGATTCGCCGTCGGCGAGCAAGCGAAGGAGAACTTGGGGAATCACCGTGCGAATACGACTCGATCCCCCGGCACCGAGCGCGGCGACGCCGCCGCTCGGATCGACCACGATCGTCGGCGCCATCATCGTTCGCAGTCTCTCCCCCGCTCGCTCGCTTCCGAATCCGGCGGGAAACAAGTCCTCTTCCCCGAGCAGATTGTTCATGAGGATGCCGGTGCCCGGGATCTCGTAACCGTTTCCCTCGCCGTACGTCATCGTCACGGCGGCCGCGTTTCCCGCGGCATCGACCGCACTCACGTGCGTCGTGTTTCCGGGCGTACGTCGCTCGCGACGGTCGACGGCGCTTTCGCCCGATCGAATTCGGGCGACTCGATCGTTCAAGCGATCGCGCGCGTCCGCGCGATCGACGAGATCCGGCGTCTCAGCTCGCTCCTCGGAGATCGCTCGAAAAATCTCCGCGATGCGCCGGAGTCGGTTCGCACTCTCCGGAATACAGCCCACCACCCCGATTTTTTCGAAGCTCGAAAGTGTCGTCTCCACGAACCATCCGCCGAAGGCTGGAAGCGGTACGGTTGCGATCCGGGTCCCACAGAAAGAAAACTCGCGAGCGCGCGAGAACCGCGGCGCGTACTCGTCGAGATCGCGAGACGTGATCCTCCCGCCTCCCGCGATTCCGAACGCGTCGAGGATCGCCGGTGTGATGACGTCCGTTTCGACTGGAGACAAACCGTCGCGGGAGATCCGTTCGAGGAGCCCGGCGAGCGCTCGATTCTGCCAGAGATCGCCGACTGCTCGAGGCAGCCCCGGCTGAGCGTCGATGAGATCGCGTCCGAGAGCCGATCGTCGCAAGAACTCGGCGAGAATGGCACTGCACTCGACCTGAAACGAGCTGAGTCGCACGCCTTCCCGGAGGAACCGAATCGACGGGGCGAGGACGGTCGAGAGCGGAAGCTTCCCCCAGCGCCGCTGCGCCGCCTCGAGTCCACGCAGGACACCCGGGACCGCTGCTGCACCCCGTCCGATGAAGAACCTCTGCGTGGCTCCTCCGTCACCGAAATGAACATCGAACGGAATCAACTCGACGCCGCGCCGGCGCGCGGCCTCCTCGCGATCCGCCCCGAGCCCAGGAGCGGTCGAAAAGAAATCGCAAACTCCGACCTCGCCGCTCGTGCCGCATCGGTGGATGAGCAGGCCTCCACCCGCTAGGCTGACGATCGCCGGATCCCCGGCCGCTGCCGCAAACGCGCCGGCCACGGCGGCGTCCGCCGCGTTCCCGCCGCGGAGAAACACCTCTCTCCCTGCAGCCGCCGATTGCTCCGAGCCGGCCGCGATCACTCCGATCGCTTCGACGCTCATCCCGCTTGCCTCTTCTCGACATCGCGTCCCATCACCGGCTCGCGAGCGTACGCTGATCTGATCCGATCTCTCCGACTGCCAAACGATTCACGCCCATAGCTCGAACCGTGCTCAAACGTTTGCTGCCGAACCTTGAGCGGATTCCGGTGTCGACGGGGCGGACTCGCACCGAGCGAGAAGCCGAATCGAGGCGCCGCCACACTACCAAAGACCGCGCGCCGCGACACGACGATCGCGACGCGCGCTTCGCGGCGGGCCACAGCCGGGGTGTCGCGCCTTCTGCCCTCGGCACCTCGGCCGTGCCCGCCCGCCCACCCCGGGGAATCCGCGCGAACGACATCGAATCGGAATACAATGAGTTTCGTTCGTTCTGTCGCGCTCTCGATGCATTGGGAAGCAGGGATACACGTATGCTTCGATCCCCGAATCTGCGGCGAGTCTTCCGGGCGCTCGCCGCTGTGCTCGTCGCGACAGCTCCCGCGCTGGCGGCCCCCTCGAACGATCGATTCCTCGATCGCAGCCCCCTGAGCGGGCCAACCGGACGCGTTCAAGCCACGAGCGTCGACGCTACCCGAGAGCCGACCGAGCCGCTTCACTTCAACACCGGCGGGGCGTCGGTTTGGTGGACCTGGACGCCTGCGACCGACGGCGACGCGACGATCTATACCCACGGAAGCGATTACGACACCGTCCTCGCCGTCTACACCGGCTCCTCGCTCACGAACTTGAGTCTCGTCGCCGACTCCGACGACGCCTCTCTCGCCCATACGCGGAGCGCGGTCACTTTCGCGGCGAAGAGCGGCGTCGCCTATCAAATCGCCGTGGACGGCTACGATGGGCAATCCGGCGCGATCTCGCTCACCTGGTATCAACAAACGACTCCGAACGGCCGTCCTCTCAACGACGCGTTCGGCGCTCGGATCCAACTCGACGGAGAGGAGGGCAGCGTCTTCGGCTCGACGCTTCGCGGGTCCCGCGAGCCGCGCGAACCGCTCCACGGGAACGCTCCGGGCACGGCCTCCTCGTGGTGGGAGTGGACGGCACCCGGACCCGGCGTCGCGATCTTCCACACCGGCGGCAGCAGCTTCAGCGCGAGCATCGGGGTGTACACGGGCGACGACTTCGACTCGTTCGTCGCGATCGCGGGCAACGCCATTCCCGAGCTCAACGGCTACACGTTCTTTTCCACGACGAGCGACGTGACCTACGCCGTTGCAGTCGACGGGGCGTCCGGCGAAACGGGCGTCGTCGAGCTCTCCTGGGAGTGGATTCCGAATTGTCGACCGCCGAGCGCGCCCGAGCACCCGTTTCCGCCCGATGAAACTCTCGGCGCAGGCGCGGACGTCACGCTCGAATGGAATCGATCGGTCCCCCTCGAGCTCGACGTCATCTACGGCGCCGACGATCGCAAGGAGTACTTTCAGGTCGACGAACCCGATCTTCTCGCCGCGGCGGACGCGACGGCCGTCGTCGTCTGGAACGAATCGGTTCGCGAGAACGGCGATGGAACGGCCACCCTACTCGGCGGAACCTTCGCCGACGAGTTCGACCTCTGCCAAGACGAGCCCTTTCGCGATCAACCGGTCCCGGGATTCTGCTCGGCGTTTCTGGTCGCTCCCGATCTCGTTGCGACCGCCGGCCACTGCGTGCTCGACATCAATGAGTGCGCCGAGGTCTCGTTCGTCTTTGGCTTTCGCCTGGAGGATGCGGCGACCGTCATTCGGACCGTGCCCGAGTCCCAGGTATACCGGTGCGCAGAGATCGTCTCGCGTGATCTCGACGACGAAAGTTCCGATTGGGCGGTGATCCGACTCGATCGACCCGTCGTCGGCATCGAGCCCTTATCCATTCGCCGAGGAGGCAAGGTGCCGAGCTCAGAACCACTCGTCCTCATCGGCCACCCGATCGGACTTCCGGTCAAGATCGCCGCGGGTGCGAGCGTACGCGAAAACGATGATCCTCTCGTGTTCACCGCGAATCTCGACGCCTACGGAGGAAACTCGGGCTCGCCGGTTCTCAGCGCGGACTCTCTGCTCGTCGAAGGAATCCTGATCGAAGGCGAGGACGACTTCGACGACGTCGGCTGTTTCCGCTCGAAGCGCTGCGCCGACGATGAATGCTCCGGGGAAACGTCGATCCGCACAACTGCGTTCGCTCCGGTGGTTCCGAGACTGGCATCGTCCGCCGTGCACGGAGTTTTCTTCGGACGCTGCGACGAGGAGCTGACTCTCGTCGGCACGACGGCTGAAACGAAGTGGAACGCGACTGATCTCGAGCCGGACACCGCCTACTGTTGGCGGGTTTCGACGTCCAACGCCTGCGGATCGGTCGACGGCCCCACGTGGACGTTCACCACCCGCTCCGCCGAGCCGCGGTTTCGCCGCGGCGACGCCAACGCCGACGGCGGATTCAACATCGCCGATGCGATCGGAATTCTGAACTTCCTGTTCGGCGACGGCGTCGATCTTCCCTGTCCGGACGCGGCTGATGCGACCGACGCAAACGGAGTCAATATCGCCGACGGAATCTTTATCCTGAACCACCTCTTCGGTACCGGCGGGCCGCCGTTGGCGCCGTTTGAGGAGTGCGGTGTGGATCCGACTCCCGACGAATCCTCTTGCCCGTCGTTCCCGCCCTGCGGTTAGGAACCGGGGTAACGGAGCGAGACGGTCGCGTCTCTGAAGAAACGCGCGTTCATTCGGCGCCCGCGAGGGCACGATCGGGCCGGTGAGCGACCACGTGTTATCGGGACTGATCGGCCCCACAGCGTCACTTCGGTCGACCCGCGTGCCGATGAACGAAGCGTCGTCGAAGATCGTCCGTCCCGAAACTGAACGAGGATCTACCGTGCCTCCGACCGCCCCACCCACTCGCCCCGGCATGGGCGCGATTCCCGGTCCCGACAGCACGACGTTTCGCGTCTGGGCGCCGCACGGCCGCGGAGTCGCGGTCGCGGGAGACTTCAACGAGTGGTCACACACGACGCACTCCCTCCGTCCCGAGGGGAACGGCTACTGGGCGGGCGACGTCGCCGGGATGCTCGTCGGCAACCGCTACAAGTACGTGGTCGGAACGCACGATGGCCACCACCTCCGGACGGACCCCTACGCGCGCTCCGTGCGCCACTCGAACGGCGCGAGCGTCGTCGACGACGGAAAGTACAACTGGGGCGATCACGCTTTCTACATGCCGCCGTGGAACGAGCTCGTCCTCTATGAGATCCACATCGGGACGTTCAACGACGAACCGGGAGGCTCGCCCGGCGATCTCCACCGCGCGATCGAGCGACTCGGGCACGTAGCCGATCTCGGCGCGAACGCCGTGCAACTGATGCCCCCCACCGAGTTCGCCGGTGGATTCTCCTGGGGCTACAATCCCGCCCACCTCTTCGCGATCGAGACCGACTACGGCGGCCCCCGGGCGTTCAAGGACTTCGTCCGTGAAGCGCACCGCCTCGGTCTCGCGGTGATTTTCGACGGCGTCTACAACCACTTCGGCCCTTCCGATCTCGATCTCTGGCGGTTCGACGGCTGGCACGAGGGCGAGGGCGGAGGAATCTATTTCTACAACGATTGGCGCGCTCGTACGCCTTGGGGCAACTCTCGTCCGGACTACGGCCGACCGGAGGTCCGCCAGTTCATCCGTGACAACGTGCTCATGTGGCTCGAGGAGTATCGACTCGACGGCATTCGCTGGGACGCGACCGCCTACATCCGTGACGCGCACGGTCACAACGGCGACTCCGGGAGCGGCCTGGCCGACGGGTGGAATCTCCTGCGGTGGGTGAACGACGAGATCAACGCGCGCCAGCCGTGGAAGATCAGCATCGCGGAAGATCTTCGCGACAACGCGTGGGTCACGCGTGAGTCGCCTCGAGGCGGCGCCGGATTCGACGCACAGTGGTGCGCGAGCTTCGTTCATCCGGTGCGCGACGCAGTGATCACTCCGGACGACGCTCATCGCAACATGGCTTCCGTTCGCGAAGCCATCGAGCACCGTTACAACGCCGACGCCTTCGAGCGTGTCATCTACACCGAATCGCACGACGAAGTCGCCAACGGGAAGGCGCGCGTTCCCGAGGAAGTCTGGCCGGGGCACGCGAGCGGATGGCACGCGAAGAAGCGCTCCTCGCTCGGCGCTGCGATCGTCATGACCTCACCGGGAATCCCGATGATCTTTCAGGGTCAAGAGTTTCTCGAGGACGAGTGGTTCCGCGACCACGACCCCATCGACTGGTCGAAGCGGGAGCGCTTCGCGGGAATCGTCCGCCTCTACCGCGACCTCATTCGACTCCGGCGCAACTGGTTCGACACGACGCGCGGGCTAAAGGGTCAACACGTTCGAGTTCACCACGTGAACGATCGAGACAAGGTGATCGCGTTTGAGCGCTGGGATCGGGGTGGACCGCGCGACAGCGTCGTCGTCCTCGCGAACTTCTCCCATCGGCCGTTCTCTGCCTACCGCGTCGGCTTCCCGCGCGCCGGCGAATGGAAGGTGCGACTCAACAGCGATTGGCGCGGCTACGATCACGAATTCGCCGGACACCCGAGCCACGATACGTACGCCCATGCGCACGCCACCGACGGCATGCCCGCGAGCGGTGAAGTCGGGATCGGCTCGTACAGCGCGGTGATCCTGTCGCAGGATCGATAGGTACGGCTCCGTCGTCCGCTTATTTGGCGGCGTTCGGATTCGCGCCGATGGGACCGATGTACTCGCGCGCGATCACGACGTTGTCGAAGTAGACCACGTTCGTCTTCTGCTTCGTCCAGCGGTCGGTGACGTACGCCTCGAGCGTGAGTGCGTTCGCGTGGAGTCCGTCGCTCTTCCGCCAGTTGATCCCTCCCCAATATCCGCGCAACTCGCCGTCGATCCAGTACGCCTGCGCGCCGTCTCGCTCTCCGGGTGTGTTGTGAACGAGGAGAAACTCCGCGCAGATCCAGCGACCGCGCTCGATCGCGCCGCCCCTCTCCGGCCGGAACGAGTTTCCCCAGAACTTGCCGTCCCGCGACTCTTTCATCTCGTGCCAATAGGAATAGAAGTTCCACCGTCCCGGCGGCGGGTAGCGGCCCCAGTTTCCCCACGGCTCGAGCGCCGTCGAAAACCTCTCGTCCCCGCGAGGCTTCACTCCGGCGCCGCCGAAACCGCTCCATCGGTCTCCGCCCTTGAGCCCGCGATTCGCTCGCAGCGTGACGAAGTGATGCACGTAGTCGCAGGTGGGATCGAACTTGACGTAGAACCGAATGAATACCTTCGGTGCGGACTCGAACCACTTCGTGACTCCGCCGCCGGTGTTCTTTCCGAGCGTCGCGGTCACGCGGAGACTCCGCTCCCCGACCACAGAGTTCGCTCCTGCGGGCACGACAGCGAGCGTGCCGCGATCCCTCGCCTCGTCCCAGCGCTCGCGAAAAGCACCGTCTTCGAAATCGTCCGCGAAGATCACGGCCGGATGTTTCGCGATTTCACGATCGCGGGCGTAGCTCGCCGCGAATCCGGCTCCTCTCGGCAATCGCGCCGCGGCCAGACGATCGCGGCGCTCGCGAACGATCGCCCACGGATCCTCCGGTGGATCGTCCGGGTCGACGTACCGCTCGAGATCGCGAAGCGCGATGACGGTGTAGTCGTTTTCGCGCAAATACCTCATGTAGTCTTCGAATCGCTCCCTCGGAGTGTGTACCCAAGGATGCTCGCCCTCGGGAACGCCGTGGAACTGGAGCACCGCGATCCGGCCATCCTTTGCTTGCTCGACCGCGCGCACGAAATCGCTCATGCTCCAGTCCGGGCGAGCGTCCCCGGCGGAGGGAACGAGCAAGGGATGATCGCGCCCGGGCTCGTAAGCGAAGCCGCGCCCGCGTTCGTATGGATACTCGGGCGCACCGCCGCGCCGGGCGAATCGAATCCCCCGCTTCCTCAGCACGGCGAAAGCTCGATCGGAGATCGCATTTCCGGGCCAGGCGAACGTCACAGGCTTCGGGATGCCGTGCTTCGCGCACTGGGCCTCGATCGCGCTCAGTTGAGCCTCGAGCCGGGGAACGTTCTCATCGCTCACACCCATGTGGTCGCGCGTGTGGTTCCCGATCTCGAAACCGTCTTCGTGGAGGCCGCGGATCTCGTCCCACGTCATGTAGTCCTTCTTGTTCGTGCGAAAGGTGAATCCTTCGGTGATGAAGAAGGTCGCCCCGAATCCGTAGCGCTTGAGGAGCGGGCGCGCGACGGTGTAGTGGGACTTTACCGAATCGTCGAACGTGAGGACGACGAGCCGATCGGGGATCGGCTCTCGCGCTTCCGTCCGATCGGCGAACTCGCAAGAAATCGCGAAACTGAAAGCAAGAACGATCGAAGTTCGGATTCGAAGCACGGTCGAACACCTCCAACGGGGACGGGTTCTTTCTCGATCACGCACGAGCCTTCTCGGGATCCTCCACCTGCGCCGCGGAGTCGATGCGTAGAAACCGCGAGAGATGGTGGACGCCGAAATAAAACGGAACCGTGTCGACGAGCGCGACGACGACCTTGAACAGATAGCCCCAGCCGACGATCGCCGCGAGATCGCCCACGGTGCGGGTTCCATCCGCGACCGATCCTCCAAAGGTGATCGCCACGACGAGTGTCGTATCGACGAGCTGGCTGACCAATGTCGATCCGTTGTTGCGGAGCCAAAGATGGCGCCCGCGAGTGAGCCGCTTCCAGAAGTGAAACATGAACACATCGACGAACTGAGCGGCGAGATAGGCGATCATGCTCGCGAAGACGGCCATTTGCGTCGTCAGTGCGATCCGCTCGAACAAGGCTCGTTCGGTAAACGTGATCTCCGCCCCTTCCGGAACGCGAAGAACCGGGGCGCCGCTCTCGTCACGAAGCTCCGCTCCATCTTCACCGCGAGCGGGCTCGAGATCGCCGTTCGCCTCGAGAAACACTTGGAACGGCGCCGGCTGGTCGACGCCGTCGATCCTCGCTCCGAGCGAGAGCACGCCGAGCACGAGGAGATTGACGAGAAGGCCGACGAACACTACCCAGTTCGCGCAGCGCTGGCCGTAGAACTCGCTGATGAAGTCCGTACAGAGGAAGGTGAGCGGATACGGCAAAACGCCCACCGCGATCACGACCGGACTCCAGGCGACACCGAGGAACTCAAATGCCGGTGCGATGACGAGGAACTTCGTGATGCCGAGTATGTTCAGCATCGCCATCGCGCCGAGGAATACGCCCGCGAAGAGAAGAAGCAACCTCTCCCGCCGCGCGTGCAGCGTTCGCGAGTCGAGCTCCGGAAGGTCGTCGAACTTCGCCTGGGGAATGACCGCGGAGGGAAGCGAGTGGGACATGAGCCGGGCCGAACGAGAAGGTTCGCTGGCGAAGGACCGCCGCACGACATCGAAGCGATGGCGGAGATCATACCATAGTTCGCCGCTCGTCGGGTTGGGCGGCAAGCGGTCGCGACTCGGGCCGTGTGATGTCTCGGCCCCCGTAGTATGATTGGGCCCTTCGTCGCGTGAGAAAGTCGAGCGCGCACGACCCAACTGGCCGACCGAACGAACCCCGATCGCGAGATTGATCATGAGGAGAATCCGATTCATTCGACCGAGCGCGCGCTGTCGAACCTTCACGGCGATTCTCGTCGGTGTCGGTGCCTATTCACTCCTTTCATCGTGCACGGGCTTCAATCCCCATCGCCGCTACGGCACACTCCCGCAGAGCTTCAGCGTGAAGCCGACGCTCACCCATCGCCAGGGGAACTACTCGGAAGGTGTCGTTCTCGACTACGAAGGGAATCTCTACTTCTCCCACGGTGAGATCATCACGGTCTTACGACCCGATGGATCTCACGACGAATGGGCTCGCACCGGAGCTCCCAACGGCCACAAGGTGCTCGAGGACGGAACGCACCTCGTCTGCGACGGAAGCCGCCACGCGGTCCTTCACCTCGCGGCCGACGGCACCGTGCTCGGAAACGCCTCCGACTCGTGCGACGGCCGGCCGCTTCGCGCGCCGAACGACCTCACTCTCGACGAAAAACACGGCGGCTTCTATTTCACCGACCCGGGTGGCTCAGCAGAGGAACCGATCGGAACGGTCCACTACGTCGATGCGAAGGGCGAAACGCGGCTGGTCCACGACGGTCTCCTCTTTCCGAACGGCATCGTTCTCCGGCCCGACGGCAAGACGCTGTTGGTGGCAGAAAGTAAGCAGAATCGCATCCTGGTGTTCGACGTGCTCGCGCCTGGCGAGGTCGGCGAACCGCGCGTCTTCTGCGAGCTGCCCGTGAAATCGGGGTCCCAGGTCGACAACCAACCCGACGGGATGTGCCTCGATCTCTTCGGCAACCTCTACGTCGCTCACTACGGCATGGGTCAGGTGCAAGTGATCGATCGAAAGGGACGGATCATCCGGCAGTACGCGGGGGGGAATCTACTCACGAGCAACGTCGCGTTCGCGCCTCGGGCGAGGGACGACAAGCTGAACCAGCTCTATGTAACCGGTGGGGAACCGGACGGTGAGTCCGGCGGCTTCTACCGCCTCGATCTCTCCGGCCCCGACAACATGGGCGCGTCCGGGATGGACGTTCGCCCGTATCGGGAGAGCGACGAGGCGACACCGGAGTAGGACAAACGTCTCACGCCGCAGAAGGACATGTACGACGAGCTCTTCCAATTCGAGCCGGGACGCGAGGGGTACTACGGACCCTACGGCGGCGCCTTTCTGCCCGAAATTCTTCACGAGACGATCGAGGAGCTCCGCACATCCTTCGAGGAGGCCCGGCGAGATCCGGCGTTCTGGGACGAGTTCGTGCAGCTCATGTCGACCTATTCGTGTCGACCGACACCCATCACGTTCTGCGACAACCTCACGCGTGAGTGCGGCGGGGCAAGAATCTTTGCGAAACGTGAAGACCTCAATCAGACGGGCGCTCACAAAGCGAACAATGTCATGGGTCAGGGCTTGCTCGTTCGGCGGATGGGCAAGCAGCGGGTGATCGCGGAGACGGGCGCAGGGCAGCACGGCGTCGCGACCGCGACGATGGCCGCGCGCCTCGGTCTCGAGTGCACCATATACATGGGTGCCGTCGACGTTGCGCGCCAGCGGCCGAACGTCTTTTGGATGGAGCAGCTCGGCGCCGAGGTGATCTCGGTCGAAGACGGCACTCGCACCCTCAAGGACGCGATCAACGCGTGCATGCGCGATTGGGTCGACTCGATGGCGACGACTCACTACGTCCTCGGCACGGTGTGTGGACCGCACCCCTTTCCGCAGATGGTGACCTACTTCCAGTCGATCATCGGACGCGAAGCGCGCGAGCAAATGCTCGCGGAGACGGGCGCTCTACCGCGCTGCGTTTACGCCTGCGTCGGCGGAGGATCGAACGCGTCGGGAATCTTCGCGGGCTTTCTCGACGATGCGGACGTCGAGCTCGTCGGAGTCGAGGCCGGAGGCCGCGGCCTCGAGACCGGCCGACACGCGGCGCGCATCGCCGGCCAGCAGGGGACGCCCGGAGCGGCGCAGGGATATCTCACGCGCTTTCTTCAGAGCGAAGAGGGCATCATGCAGCACACGCATTCCGTATCGGCTGGACTCGATTACGTCGGCGTGGGCCCGATTCTCGCCTACCTCGGCGACCTCGGACGCGTCCGCTTCGAGGCGGCGACCGACGACGAGACCATCGCAGCGTTCAAGCGCACGGTCAGACGAGAGGGGGTCATTCCCGCGCTGGAAAGCTCGCACGCGCTCGCACAGGCTCTCGCCGAGGCGCCGGGGTACGGTCCCGATGACGTGATCCTCGTCAACATCTCCGGTCGGGGTGACAAGGACATCTTCACGATCGCCGACGCTCTCGGCGATCCGAAGTGGCGCGATTTCCTACGCGCGAAGGTCGCCGAGTACGACCGCGAAGACCGCGACGCGAGATGATGATCGTGCCTCGATCCGCCGACGTCACGCGGAAGAATCTAGACCACGAAGAGGGACGGGACGCGCGCCCGATTCCAAACGCTTGAATCTCACGGACTACATTCACGCCCGGCGGAAAGAGCGCCGGCCGCTCGTGATGACACACGCGGTCGTCGGCTACCCGTCGCTCGAAGCCAATTGGACGATGCTCGAGCGCACCGCCGAGGCCGGCGTCGACCTCGTCGAGCTCCAGCTTCCCTTCAGCGAGCCGATCGCGGACGGCCCGAGCTTTATCCGCGCGAATCAAGGCGCGCTCGACCAGTCCGTCGGTTGGAAGGAGTACTTCGAGCTCGTCGCGCGTGCGACCGAGTCCTTTCCGTTCCGCGTTCTGTTCATGGGTTACTACAACAGCGTGTACCGGATGGGTGCCGAGACGTTTTGCGCGCGACTGCGCGAAGCCGGAGCGAGCGGATTCATCGTCGCGGACCTCCCGCCCGAGGAAGCGCGCGATCTCAACGAAGAGGCGCGCGGCGCGGGACTCGATCCCGTCCTCCTCATGACGCCGACTAACAGCGACGAGCGTCTGCGGGCGATTGCCGCCCTGGCATCGGGCTTCGTCTACTGCGTCGCGCGGAAGGGCGTCACCGGGCGACGGACGGATGTCGGAAGCGACGTGCGCGCGTTTCTCGCCCGCTGCCGGTCGGCGACCGATCTTCCGCTCGCGCTCGGTTTCGGGATCAAGACCCCCGGTGACATCGCCGCTGTCGCGGACGCCGGGGCGGATATCGCGATCGTCGGCACGGCTTGCCTCGAAGCCTGGGAGCGTGGCGGAGAGGGTGAATACGCGAGCTTTCTGAGGTCTCTCACTGCGCCTTGAGGGACGATCCGTGAACATTCCCGAGCACCTCGACCGACGACTCTTTGAACTCCTCCCGGAGAAACCCGCGCTCCTCGCGATGGATTTCGACGGCGTCTTCACCGACGACCGAGTCTACGTCGACGAGGCCGGGCGCGAACTCGCAGCGTGCACTCGCGGAGATGGGATGGGCGTCACTCTCCTCCGGCGCGCTGGATTCCCCGTCCTCGTCATCTCGACCGAGCCGAATCCGATCGTTCGCGCGCGCAGTGAGAAACTGGGCGTCGAATGCGTCCACGGCTGCGCCGACAAGACGCTCGAGTTTCGCGCCCTCCTCCGCGATCGCAAGATCGATCCCGCCGAGACGATCTACGTCGGAAACGATGTGAACGACATCGGTTGCCTCCGCACCGTCGGATGTGGGCTCGTGGTAGCCGACGCGCACCCGCTCGTTCGAGACGTCGCCGACGGGGTGCTCACGCGCCGAGGTGGAAAAGGCGCGGTCCGCGAGATTTGCGAGCTCGTACTCGTTCGTCTCGGTCGCGACCTGCTGTTCAATCCGAGCGATCGCGACGGACACGGGGAATGACGCTCTCGGCGCGTCAGGTCTGACAGGACGGGCAGAAATACGTCGAGCGATTGAGGATCACCGACCGCCGAATCGTCGTTCCGCAGCGCCGGCACGGCTCGGCCGCGCGATCGTAGACTTCGAGCCGGCTCTGGAATCCGCCCGCGTCTCCCGTCCCGCCGCGGAAATCGGCGATCGTCGTGCCACCCCCTGCGATCGCCGCCCCGAGCACTTCCTTTACCGCCCAGACGATGCTTCCCCACCGCGCGAGCCCGATGCGTCCCGCGGCGCGAGTCGGTCGGACGCCCGCGAGAAAGAGCGCCTCGCTCGCGTAGATATTCCCGATCCCGACGACGTGGCGAGAGTCCATGAGGAAGCTCTTGACCGATCGCTTGAGCGATCTCGACCGCGCGTAGAAGCCCGGTCCCGTGAACTCGTCGGAGAGCGGTTCCACCCCCAAGTGGACGAGTCGCCGATCGCGCTCGAGTTCCCGTGGGGGCACGAAATCGACGAGGCCGAAACGTCGCGGATCGCGGAAGCGAAGCTCGCGCGCGTCGTCCAATCGAAACGACACGTGGACGTGCTTCGCTCGCGGCGCGTCCGCCTCGAACAGACGGAGCGTTCCACTCATCCCGAGGTGGACGATCACGTGTCCCGCGTCGTCGAGCTCAAGGAGGAGGTATTTCGCTCGCCGACCGATACGCACGACTCGGCGCCCGACGGCGCACCGCCGGAGGACGGCCGACCTCACGGGATAGCGAAGCCGGCGTTCCACGACGTCGACGCCATCGAACCGACGACCGACGAGCTCACGCTCGAGCGTTCGGCGGACGGTTTCGACTTCGGGAAGCTCGGGCACGGGAAGCGGCGGGCGTGGGGAGTTTCGATCGGAGGCGCGCGCGATGGTCGCCCATCGCCGTCACTCGAGCAAGCCCACTGTCCAATGCGAGCGTGCACTCGGCGATTCCCGTAGAATGTTCGGCGCTCGAGAGTCGAGCTCGCTTTTCAGAAATCGCTCCGCGGCTCGCGGCGCACTGGCTCTGCGCGAGGAAACCTAGTTATGCGTGCCCTCTGGCTCGAGGATCGCGGGCTCCGTCTCCGCGAAGATCTCGACGCACCAACTCCGCCTCCCGGAGAAGCCCTCATCCGAGTCACCCGCGCCGGAATCTGCTCGACCGACCACGGCCTCATCGCGGGTCTCTACCCGTTCGCGGGTGTCCTCGGCCACGAGTTCGTCGGCGTGGTCGAGTCGGGTTCACCCGCTTGGCGCGGGAAGCGCGTCGTAGGAGAGATCAACGCCGTCTGCGGCCGGTGCGCGCGTTGCCGGCGTGGATTCGGGAAGCACTGCGCAGAGCGAACCGTCTTCGGCATCGTCGGCCGAAACGGTGCGTTTGCCGAGTACACGACCCTTCCCGAGGAGAATCTGCACGCGGTTCCGGACGAAGTGAGCGACGCTCAAGCGGTTTTCACCGAGCCACTCGCTGCCGCTCTCGACATTCAGGAACAGATCCGAGTCGGTCCGGACGACCGAGTGCTTCTCGTCGGCGACGGCAAGCTCGGCCAGCTCATAGCACAGACGCTCGCTCTCACCGGCTGCGACCTCGTCGTCGTCGGCCGTCACGAGCGAAAGCTCGATCTCCTCCGCGCGCGCGGAATCGCTACGGTGAACGCGAGCGGAGTCGAGCCGGGCGCGTTCGATATCGCCGTCGAGTGCACCGGGAACGAACACGGTTTCCACGTCGCGCGGTCGGCGCTCCGACCTCAGGGAACACTCGTTCTCAAGAGCACGTATCCCGGAGAGCTCAAGGTCGACGCGACGATGCTAGCCGTGGACGAGATCAGGCTCGTCGGTTCGCGCTGCGGCTCGTTCGCACCGGCACTCCGCTTACTCAAGGATCGTCGAGTCGACGTGCTTCCTCTCGATGAGGCGTCGTTTCCCCTCAGCGAAGGTCTGGCGGCGATCGAGCGCAGCCGGGAACGCGGCACGCTGAAGATCACGCTGGATACGTCGGTGTAGGAGTGATGTCCACCGAGAGAGAGCCTCACTCGATAAGCGCGAACAATGACGACGAAGAGTGAACTCGAAGTGTGAGTGCTCCAGGTGTGAGAGGGTGCCGATGACTTGGCGCGATCGCACTCGACCCTACGACTCAGGATCCGTGCTATCGAACGCCGCGGCGACACGAGGATGCTTCGACCGGCGCTCCGCGCCCGCGTTCATCGTCGGCCTCGCGTTCGTATTCGCGTTCGGCGCCAGGGCGCTCGCGACTCCTCCGAGTGAGCTCCGCGAGCTCGGTCGCGTCGTGGTGGCCTCGCTCGAAAACGAGACGGTCGGCGAAATCCATCTCGTCGTCTCCGAGCGTACCCTCGCCGGGAATCGCGGGATGCGCCGCGCCGCGCGAGTCACCGCTCGGACCGAGTCCGGAGAATTCCTCGACGGTTCCGGACGCGGGCTCTACGCGGACGGCCGCTTTTTCATCGACGGCGAGTGCACGCTGCGCGCCCCGCCCGGAAAGGTGCGGCTGTCGATTCGCACGGGGCCCGAGCACGTCCCTCTCGACGCGGAGGTCACGGCGACGCGAGGAGATCGAGTTTACGTCGAAGCGCTCCTCTCGCGCTGGATCTCGCTCCGTGATCGCGGCTGGTACGACGGTGACAACCATGTCCACGCGCAGCACGATCGGAACGCAGCGGTTCGGACGAGCCTCGAATTCGCGGCGCTTCAAGCTCGCGCGGGGGGACTCGCGTACATCACGGAAGCCGGATCCCATCTTTCCTACGCGAACGCGGCATCTCTCTCGCGCCCCGACTTTCTCTTCGGGAGCGCGAACGAGCTCCGGCCCGGGTGTTTCGCCGGCCATCTCAACACCCCTGGCATCGCGCGCGCGGTCGACGCGGAGACGCTTCGACACGCGGAGACATCGCCGCTTCCGATCGGAGCGCTTCTCGATCCCGTCCACTCCCTCGGCGGCGCCGTGATCCACACGCACCTCATGGTCCCGCCGCACCAGCTTCACTGGATGGGAGCGACGGAGCTTCTCTCCGGTACCGTGCTCGGACGCACGGCCGACGCCGTCGATCTCGACTTCGACGGCACGCGACTCCTCTGGTTCGCCGCGCTCAATCTCGGTAGTCGCATCGCCGCGAGCGCGTCGACCGACTGCGCGCTCGGGCGGAGACGGACACCGTCGCCGGGCGATCGGCGGGTCTACGCTCGCAGTGGCGTTCTCTCCCTCGCGGCGATCGCGCGCGCGCTTCGAGCGGGACGTTCCGTCGCAACGAGCGGCGGCCCGCTCTTCGCCGAGCTGTCGGTCGACGGACAGGGCCCGGGAGGAACGACGACCGCCGGTGCCACACCGCACGAGGTCGAAGCGCGGCTGGACAGCCTGCACCAGCTCCGATTCGCGACACTCTACTGGCGTGGGCAACCGGTCGCGGAGCTCGACGTGAACGGTGAGCGCGGAACGGTTGACCGTCGCGCTCGCGTCGAGGCGCGCGATGCGAACGCAGACGGCTGGTTCGTCCTCCACGCCGAAGATGAACGCGGGGATTGGGTGCTGACGAGCCCGGTCTACGTGAAAGGCGCGGCGACTCCGCCCGGTCGAGAGAATGAACATCTTTCGCCGGCACTCGCTCTCATCGAGATCAGCAATGCGACGCGCTTCATCGAGCTCCGGCGCGAGTTTTTCGCCCACGCGATCGTGACCGTGAGAGAGAACGAATCCCTCGATCGAGCCGAGCTTCTTCGCGATGGCGCTTCCGTCCGAGTGATTCGTGCCGCGAACGGCGACGAGCGCGCCGGGGGACGCGTTCCCGTCACGGAGCTCCGCGGCGAGTACGCGCCGGGTTGGATCTGGCATCCAGAACCCGCGCGCGCGCAGCACGTCGCGGCCGATTGGCGAATCGATGCGAGCGGCTGGTACGCCGTCCGGGCGACGACGCGCGCCGGACGCACCGTCGAGAGCGACGCCGTCTACTTCGACGCCGAGCACGAAACGAGCCACGCTCTCTCCGCGGCGACACTTTCCGGCGGCGACACGGAGTTTCGCTGGTGGGGATACGGGGAAGAGATGCCGCTCGATGCGATCGAGCTCCCGTTCGAAGGCGACCGTTGGTGGTTTCCGAAGAACACCGCCTGGCGCGTCGAGGCGCGCTTCGGCTCGCACTCCCCGCAAACCGGCGGCGGCCCCAACCAGTCCGCGCTTCGCCTCTTTCGGCGGCGCGGAAACGCCGCGCCCGCTCCCCCGCAGCGGCGGACTTCGCTTCTCGCCGGCCCGGCACTCGACGAGTTCTACAGTTGGCTCCATGCGAGTCATCATCGCGACCCGGAGCGCGTCTTTGCTTCTCGCAACGGACGGCTTCGCATCTCGGGCGAAGGCTTCGGCTACCTCGGCACGCGCCGTGCGTATCGAGACTACCGCCTGACTCTCGAGTACCGCTGGGGTGATCGGAACTGGCGGTCCCGCAGCGGCAAGGCTCGCGATGCGGGTGTGTTTCTCCACGCGGTCGGGCCGGACGGAAACAGCCACGACGGCGACGGTGCGTTCCGTTCGGCGATCGAGTGTCAGATCATGGAGGGCGCGACTGGTGACTTGATGCTGATTCGCGGGGACGACGAGCGCGGCGACTTGATCCCGCTCGCGCTCACCGCCGAGGTCCGCGCCGCGCCCGACAGCGACGGCTGGCCCTACTGGGAAGACGGCGGAACCGAGCGGACGATCGAGACGTGGGGTCGACTGAACTGGTTCGGAAAGGATCCCGCTTGGGAGGATCGATTCGGGTTCCGCGGGGCCGACGATCGCGAAAGCCCGGCGGGAGAGTGGACGCGGCTCGAGATCACCTGCGCCGAACGAACGATCGAGGTACGGGTGAACGGCGCGGTGGTCAATCGAGCGACGAACGTCGTACCGAGCGCGGGGCAGATCCTCCTTCAGTGTGAGGGATCGGAGATCGAGTTTCGTCGAATCGACATCGAGCCGCTACGAGCGCGCTCCGGGGGGATCCTGAAGTCGAACGAGACCCGAGAGTCGCACTGAGCGCGCCGCCAGACGCCCCGTCTCCGTCCGCGCGGTTCGCGTCGACGCCGCTAAAACGCCCGCAGCTTCCGCCGCTTTGGAACGGTCCAGATGCGAATCGCCGATTCCTCCCGCGATTGGAGACCGACCGCAAGTCGTCGCCCGTCGGGTGAAAAGGAGATCGACCAGACCGGCGCGCCGAGGACGCCGGAATCGGCGTAGGGAACATCGCCGGCGAGCGACCAGAGCTTCACCCGACCGTCGAGACTGCCACTCGCGAGTGCAGTCCCGTCGGGGGTGAAGGCGATGGAGGTTACCCAATCGATGTGCCCACGCCGAGAGCTCGCGCGAAGTGAGTTCCAGTCGTCGCCCGTCCAAGTGCGAATGGATCCGTCGACGCCGGCCGACGCGATCGTCCGGCCGCCGGGCGCCATCGCCACCGCCATGACGGCGCCGTCGTGGCCAACGAGCTTGTTCACGAGGGATTTGCGCTCGATGCTCCACACGCGAACGATACCGTCTGCCCCGCCCGAGACGAGATGCTCTCCGTCGGGCGAAAACGCGACGCTTCGAACGGCGCCGACGTGATCGCGGAGCTCGAATTCCACCTCGCCCGTCGTGACGCTCACGATGCGAATCACGCCGTCTTCGCTCGCCGCTGCGATGCTCTCCCCGTTCGGTGAGAATTCGGCGTCGAGCGTCCAGCGCTCGGGACCCGTGATCGTCGCCTCCAGCTTTCGATCGGCAACCGACCAGATGTGCACGGCGCCGTCGTAGGCAGATGCGGCGAGCTTGTCCCCGGCCGGCGAGAGCGCTACGGACCAGACCGAAGCTCGCGTCCCCTCGAAACCCTCGGCCTCCTCCTCGGAATCGAGCGGCCAAAGCCGCACCGTCCCCGGCCGGTGAAGGAGCGTGTCGCCGCCGCCGAAGGCCAGCCGGTCGCCGCTTCGACTAAACGCGACCGAAGTCACCCAGCGGAGCTCGTCGTCGAGCTCTCGCCACTCGGCATCCGCTCGGGCGTCGGCAAACACCGACGCAGCGACGAAGGGAACTACGAGTAGAGCGGAACGAATCGCCGAGTGCAGCATGAAACCGACTCCGCAGATCATCTCGGGCGAGCTCGATCGCGCGGGGCGACGAGCAGGCCGCGTGGAACGCGAATACACTGAGCTTGGAACGCATTCATTCTATCCGCTACCCGTCGTGACGGCACCACTCGCTCCCTTTCGCGGAAGAGTCTTGCTATTCTCACCGCCATGAAACGAGTCGAAAAAGCAGAGCGCGTCCGAACGCAGCTCGAGACGCTCTATCCGGATCCTCCGATCCCGCTTCGGCATCGCGACCCGTACACTCTCCTCATCGCGGTACTCCTCTCGGCGCAGACGACGGACGAACGCGTCAACAAGGTGACGCCAGCCCTGTTTCGCCGCGCCGCCACGCCGCGCGCGATGGCTCAGCTTTCGGTCGACGAGATCCGCGAATCCATCCGCACTTGCGGGCTCGCACCCGCGAAGGCGAAGTCGATTCAGCGCTTGTCGGAGATCCTCGTCGAGGAACACGGCGGAAAGGTCCCGGAGAGCTTCGATGCGCTCGAAGCGCTTCCCGGAGTCGGCCACAAGACCGCGAGCGTCGTGATGGCACAGGCCTTCGGTCATCCCGCGTTTCCGGTCGATACGCACATCCACCGCCTCGCTGCGCGCTGGGGCCTCTCGAACGGGCACTCGGTCGAGCGCACGGAACGCGATCTCAAGGCGAGCTTTCCGAAGGAGTGCTGGAACAAGCTGCACCTCCAAATGATCTACTTCGGCCGCGAGCACTGTCCCGCCCAGCGCCACGATCTCACGATGTGTCCCATCTGCTCGTGGGCCGCGTCCAAAAAGCGAATCCGGGAGGAAGCGGCGAAGAGGACCCGGCGGGCGCATGCCGCCCGTTGACGCGCGCGATCGGACGCGCCGACACTCGACGCTCGAGTGGACTCTCGCGATGATCCCGTCGAGACGACCGGTAACGCAGTCCGAAGGGGAAGCTTGGGTATACTCCTTCCATGCTGAGCAAGATCGCGTTGTGGCTCGTCATCATGCTGCTCCTCGTTGCGCTCTCGTCGGTCCATCTCTTGGACGGCACGAGCCCGATCTGGGATCGTCCCGAAGACACCGAGGCGCTCGAGTACGGTAGCGAAGCGACACGAAACGCGACGATCGATCGACTCCTCGAGGAGCTCCGCGCGGCCGGTGACGACTGGGACGAAGGTCAAGCGTGGGCGATCACGGGCGTGTTCGTCTCCGCACGTCTGCCGTCGAGCGCTCGCTCTCGGATCCTCGCGGAGTACGCCCGACTCATTCCGAACGACGCCGCGCATCCTCTCGTCTCTCCCTTTCTCTGGTGTGCAGACGAGATGAGCTCGGATGCGAAACCTGCGCTCCCGGCTCTCCATCGCATCGCCGGCGCAGCCCCCCCACCCGATCCGGGCGACGTCGAACGAGACGACGAAGCTGCCACGATCGCGCGCGATCTCATCGACCGCATCGAGCGAGGAGAGGAGTCCCCCGGCGTCAACGAACGCGTTTCGCTTCACCGCTTCGTCATGCGCAGTGCGCTCGTGCTCACTCCCTTCGTCGGCGCCGCCATCGCGTTCTGGCGGGCGAAGCGACGACGAACGGGAGAGACAGAAGAGGATCGACGCCGCTACTGGCGCTGGCGTGGCCTCTCGTCGGCGCTGCTCTGGATCTCGGCCGTCGGTCTTCCGCTCACGTTCCTTTCCCCTCGAGTTGACGACTCATCCTGGCCGCTCGCGCTCGCGGGTGCTTTTGCGGGGCTCGTCGCGCTCGACTTCCTCTTCACCGCGTTTCTCTGCCATCTCGACGGGAAGTGGAGGGGGCTCAAAGGGTCAGGGTGGAAGAATTCGCTCCCCCAAATCTGGCTTCTTCTTCACGGCCTGCCCACACTCGCGGGTTTCGCGTTTCTCGCCGTCGGCCTCCTCTCGATCGGAGAAGACGCCGCGCTCAACCCGCGGTGGATTCCCATCGCGGCGTTCGCAGTTTTCATCGCGGGATGGCTGATCTGGCCGGGGCCGCTCCGGCGTGCACTCGGCTTCCTCGAGGCCCCCGCGACGGAGAAGCTACGCTCGGTCGCTTCTCGTCACGAAGGACGGTTCAGCTCCGTCACCATCCTCCCCGCGTACGACTCGCGCTTCGCCAACGCGTTCGCGATGCCCGGGAAGAGCCTCGTCTTCACCGACTGCATCGTCGACGCATGTGACGAAGCCGAGCTCGACGGAATCTTTTGTCACGAGCTCGGTCACCTGGAACGTCCGGCCGAAGCGCGCTGGCGCAAGGTCTTCGCCACCTCGATCCCGATCGTTCTCGTCGCGTCGGCCTCGATTCTGCCGTGGTGCTATTCGTGGCTCGGTCCAGTGCGGGCGGTCCATTCACTTCTCCCGCACGGCTGCGCGGTCGCCGCGATCGCTGCGTTCCTCGCCATCGGAGTCGCGTACCAACGAATGAGCCGCCGCTGGGAGGTTCACGCCGACTCGTACGCGATCGAGCACTGCCGCGATCCCGAGGCTCTCGCCCGCGCGCTCGTCAAGGTCCACGATCTTCTCGAGTTGCCGCGAGAGTTCCATCCGGACGGACGCGAGACCGAAACCCATCCGAGTCTTCGAAGACGGCTCGCGGCGATCTACGAACATCCGCGTCTCGAAGGGAAGGCGAACCCGTACGACGAGAGCTCGCGGGAACGCGATCCACGACGCGTCTCTCTCGAGCTCCATCCGGAGAAGCTCGCGATCGTACTGCTCCCGGCCGACGCCGAAACGCCGCCGTGGGCCGAGAACGGCGCGTTCACGTCGGTCACCCGCACGTCCCGCGAGCTCAGCATCGTTTGCTCAGCGAACCTCGTCCCGCGCGAGCTCCAGAGCGAGCGAGAGTGGCGCCGCTTCGAGATCGCCGGCGATCTCGACTTCGACGAGATCGGAATCCTCGCGTCGCTCACCGAGCCGCTCGCGGACGGCGGAGTGAGCGTGTTCGCCGTATCGACTTTTCGCACGGACTCGATCCTTGTCCCCGCCGCCGACGTCGACCGCGCCGCCGAGCTCCTCACCGCCGCCGGACATCGAGTGGAGGCGTCG
The DNA here is from genome assembly GCA_965223845.1 of Planctomycetota bacterium. GTDB lineage: Bacteria > Planctomycetota > UBA8108 > UBA8108 > SXIK01 > CBDCXR01. Next base: position 5,404,218 of record CBDCXR010000004.1, read on the forward strand.
ACGGACTCCGGCGACGTCGCGGCGACTTCATCTTCGAGCGGCCGAACGCGCGACTAGGCGCGTCGAGCAGTTTCCGACCTGACGCAAGTCTCGAAGTCTCTTAGACTGTTCGCGACTCCCTGGTTCTCTCTCCTTCGGACGAGGTACACCCATGAAAACGCCGTTCGCCGCCGCGATTCTTCTCGTTTCGCTTGCCCTCGCCGCTCCCGCGTCTTTCGCGCAAATCCCAGATCCCGCTCCCGAAATCGAACGATTCGATCGCTATCTCGGAAACTGGGAGGGAGCGGGGACCTCGAAAGAGCTACCGGATTCGCCTCCTCGCTCGTGGACCGCAGTCTCTTCCGTGAAGAAGGTGGCCGAAGGATTCGCGATTCAGGAAGACACGACGATCGATTTCGGTGGCCCCGCATCGTTTCTCGTTCGCAATCTTTATTGCTGGGAGATGGAGAACAAGCGCCTCACGAAGTTTTCGGTCACAAACGCGGACTTTGGAGGCTACGAGCCGATGTACTGGGTCGGTGAGAACCGGCTTACCGGCTCCGTCTCTCGTCTCGTCCAAGGGATTCCCGTCGCTCAACGCTGGGTGATCGATTTCGCGACGGACAGCTACACGATCCGCATCGATCGATCGATCGCCGGCGGTCCGTTCTTCACGTACGTCGACGGTGAGTTTCATCGCGGCGGCGAGGGGACGTCGCACGCCGACTCCGGCGGGGAAGTTCTTCTCCCCGCACCGAGAGAGATGGCCGTCACCGCTCCCGCGGCCGGCCGGTGGAAGTTCCGGGGCAAGTACAGTCCCATGCCAGGAATCCCCGGAATCGACATCTCCGGGCGAAGTACGACGGCGAACATCTTGGGCGGTCATTGCCAGTTCACCGTGATCGAGGGCGCACCGACTCCGCCGCGCTCCTATCGGGGACTCACGATCGTCGCGTGGGATGCCGAGATCCGACGGTACGCCTCCCTGAACGTCGACAACTTCGGCGCGGCGAACGTCGAAACCGCGCTTCAGACGGGTGCGCGGCAGCTGACGTATACGGGAACGGCGAGCTTTCAGGGGACGCCGATGGCGACGCGCAGCATCGTCGCATGGTCGAGCGACGGAAACCGCGCCGAGGTCGTGGGCCATCGCGCGTTCGGCACGGACGAGCCGGACCAGTTCTTCACGCTGACGCAAGAGCGCGAGTAGGAGAAGCGACCGACCACGAAGGGTTCGGTCGGACGACCCGCGGATTTGTGCCGAGATCGGATCAGCGCAAACCGGCGAATCGGCGAATCTCGTCGAGAAACCCACGACAGTCAGCGCGCGTCGAGAGTTGAGATTCCTGAGCTACCGGAAGAGCGGGAAACGCGTCGCGGAGCATCGCGGCGAACAGCCCGTCTCCCGGTTGAGCGGCATCGGCGTCGGCCTCCGGTTTCCGTCGGGGCGCGCTCCCGACGCCGCAGCTAGGAGATCGACTCTTGAAGATGTAGCCGCTGATCGACATGGCTCTCAGCCTCTCGATCTGGCGCTCACCCCAGTCGACGAGCGCGCACGTCCAGTCGTTCCCCGTCTCTTTTTCGACGACCCGAACTCCCCACCGCGTGCCGCGATCGACGAGGAGCTCGATCGGCTCACGCGGCGTCGTCATCCCAGCTCCGACCTCCGGGCAAAGCCGTTCCCACTCGACATATGGACCGATCTCGCGGAGAACGAGATCACAGCGCTTGTGTGCGCCGTCGTAACGGACGCAAGCGCCGGAGAGGCAATCCGAAATCGCGACTCGCGGCTTGTTCGGCGATTCCACTTCTCGAGCTCTCGCTGTTCCTTCACGTCGGTTTCGCTCGATCGACGAGCCTCCCATTCTGTCATGGTCCCGTGCTCGTGTCGCGGCTCTCGTTCTTCTCGCCCTTCCGCACGATCGTTCGGTTAGACTCGTCGGCAGAACCGCAGTTTCGAACGAGGACTCTCCGATGCCGAGCTCCCCGCGATCCCCTCGATCTCGACGTCAGTTTCTCCGCACCGCCGGCCTCGCTCTCGGCGCTTGGAGCCTCCCCGTCACGCTTCCCCGGCGACGGCGTGCGCACCGAATGGAAGCGTCGACGCTGAACGCCGGACGACTCACCGTCGCGCGCGTCGACAGAACCACCGTGCGACTCCCCTTTCGCGAAGTACCTCGGCGCGCGATGGATCGCGAGCTTCCCCACTGGCGTTACTCGGAAATCTGCGAGGTTCACCTTCGTTCGGGTGACGTCGGCCTCGGGGAAACGCTGCTCTTCTACACCTGGGGCGCCACCGACGATACCGATGTCGAGCGCGCGCTCGGAAACAACGCCGCCGCGCTTCTCTGGGACGACTCTCTCGGCGCCGGACTTCAGGCGGCGCTCTTCGATGCCGTCGCGCGCGCCCAGGGGATTCCGATCCATCGCCTCCTCGGGAGGCAAGTCCACGAGCGAACGCCGCTCTCGTGGTGGAATATCGACACGCCCGCCGATGACATGGCGTCTGAATGCAAGACGGCATTCGACCAGGGCTACCTTTCGTACAAGACGAAGGGACGACCTTGGTTCGACATTTGGGACCAGGTCGAGAAGTCACGGAAGGTCGTCCCGGAGACGTTCAAGATCGACATGGACTTCAACGAGACGCTTCTCGACGCGAAGCGCGCGCTCCCGATCGTCAAGGACCTCGAGAGCGTCCCCCAGATCGACATCTACGAGTCGCCGATCCCTCAGCGCGACGTCGAAGGCAACCGAGCGATCCGCGAGGCGACACGCGTCAACATCGCACTTCACTACGGGACTCCGCCTCCCGATGTCGTCGTCCGCGAAGGAGTCTGCGACGGCTTCGTCGTGGGCGGCGGAGCGAGTCGCGTGCTCGAGCAAGGTCGCTTCGCGGGCGAAGTGAAGATGCCGTTCTGGCTTCAGCTCGTCGGAACCGGAATCACCGCCGCGTACTCGCTCCACTTCGGTGCAATTCTGCGCGAGGCGCGCTGGCCGGCCGTCAACTGCCACCAGCTCTACACGCACTCGATGCTCGAGAAGTCGATCGCGGTCGAAAACGGCACTGCAGCCGTTCCGAACGGACCCGGACTCGGCTACACGCTCGATCGGACCGCGCTCGAGCGCTTTCGCGTCGACAAGCCGTCCTCTCTTCCGAATCCGAAACGGATGGTCGAGGCGCGGTGGCCGGATGGCCGGCGGATGTATTTCGCGAACGGTCCCGTCAACTTCGTGCTCCGTCCGGGAATGGAAGGGAAGATTCCGTTCTACGAGCGCGGAGTGACGACTCGCCTCTTCCCGGACGACGGGAGCGAGTCCTGGAGCGAGCTCTACGAACGCGCGCGGAAGGACGGTCCGTTCATCCTTCGGTAGCGGCAAGATCAGGGCTCGAGCGCGAGCACGACGTCGGAGCCCGCGACGTTCTGAATCCCCTCGTGGTCGACGCCATCCGGTCCCGAGCTGTAGATCAAGAGTCGACCGTCGAAGAGCGCAAGCTTGATCTGCCGGCCGTCGTAAGGATCTTCGGGTAAATCGTCGATCCACTCGGGAACGAGATCCTCGGCCTTTTCGGGGAGTGAGCCCTTCGCCGATCGGTAGGCGGCTGCCGCGAGAGCGACCGCCGCGAGACGGTAGTGCGTGCGTACGCTCGCAGCGGCGCGCGGGTAGAACTCCGCGAGCGTGGGTGACAGCCGCTGCGTGACGAGGCCGCGCTGGGACGTCACCGATCGCAACCAGCCGCGGTCGGCGGCTTGGGTCCGAACTTCGGGATACGGAAGTCGAGCGCGTGTTTTCTGCGCGCGCAGGATCTCCCGAAGGCTCTGCACGTCGGCGCGGACAACGTAGACCCGCCAGAGGGCCAGAGCGGCGCTCTGGCGCGGCGCCAGCGACCGACCGCCGCTTCGCTTCACGAAGAGTGCATCGCCCGACTCACCCTCCGGCACCTCGCCGAGCGCGTGGTCGGCGAGCATCCAGAGGAGAGCGGCGCCCATCCGGTCGATGGCGCGGTCGACGTCGGCCTCGCTCAAGATCTCAATCGAGCCCGCGTTTGGACTGGGCGGAGGGATCTTCGTCTCTGCCGAGGCGTGAGCGAGCACTGCGGTGAGCGTCTCGCTCGCTTCAGCCGCCCGGCGCGCGGCCGCGGCGAGCTCGAACGCTGTCGCGTTCGCGACGAGATGGCGGACAACGGTCCACATCCGCTGCTGGACGGAGAGCGCGCCGACGATGTCGCCTCGCTCCGCGAGCACCCGCGCCTCGAGCGCCAGCATCGCCGACGCGTCGCGCAGCGCCGCGATCAACTCGTCGCTGAACATGTTCACCTGGACGCCCGTCGGTTTCGGGCGCTGGCAGTGTTCGAGATCGGTCGCACGGTGAACGAGCCGAGTCGCCGATTTCATCCGCTCGAGGTAGTTCGCCATCGCGGAAGGATCGAGCTTTCCTTCGACCACGCTCGAATCGGAGTGCAATAGCCCGAACCACTTCGGACGCTCAAGACGCGTCCCGAGCTCCGCGCGAAGAACGCGGTAGAGATCGAACGCGTTCGCGCCGGAGGGCGACTCCTCGACAACGAGATCTTGTGCGATCTGCTTCAGCCCGCGAAGCTCCGACTTTCGCCGGTCGTCGATCACGATGAAGAGAACGACCGCCGCGAGGATCGAGCCGCCGGCCAGTAGAGCGAGACGGCGCGAACGCCAAGAGTCGGCTCGGAGTCCGGGCCCGCTGGGAGCGCGGCGAAGACCGTAAAGGACGACCAGCGCCGCCGCGGTAACGTAGACAGCCCCCCACCCGAGCGTGTAGCCGAGCCACGACGGCGCTACTCCGGCCGACCGTAGACGCAGCGTGAGCATGACGGTCCACGCGGCGAACACGAACGGCGCGCAGGCGACGATGACCACGCCGAAAAAGCGCGACAGAAACGGCCGGACGTTGCGGCTCGCGGCGACCCAGAATGCCACCCCGGAAACACAACCGACGAGGAAGAGTCCCCACAACGCCCAGAGTACAACCGCGTTCATGAAAGTTGCCCCTTACGATTTGCCGATCGGACGCTTCGCTCCCAAAACTGCGCGAGCTCGGCTACGGGAGCGAACGGACGAGCTTAACCCTTACGTTGCAAAAACGGCGCGCAAAAACGGTGAGGAGTACTCTCGCGGTGGCTTCTCGAGACGCTGCGCCGAGCCGATCGTGCTCGACACGCGACATCGCGGGAGCGGATCAGAGCTCGCGGGCGACGCGGAATCCGCGAGGGAAGGCTCTTCTCGCCGCCGGGCTTACACCGTGCGCAGGATGACTCGGAAGTCGCGCCCGGCCGGCTCCGCACGGGAAGCGGTCGGGGCCGAGTGCGATGCGTGATCGGTCCCGGCTGCATTCGAGAAAACTCGATCGCGCGGCGCGAGGAATCGATTCTACTGTCTTGGAAGACCCGATCGACTGATCGGGGCGGCAACCGGCGAGGAAGTCCATCCATGAACCGAGAGCTCGAGTTGCGTCTTCGCTTCGAGGCGGGGAGCCTCGATCGAATCCTCCGCCACGCATCGCTCGGCGGCGGGGAGCGACGACCGACGCGCACGCTGAGCGCGCACTACTTCGACACCCCGGACTTGCGACTCGCGCAGAACGGAGTGGGCGTTCGCATCCGAGAAGACGGCGGGCGATGGCTTCAAACCGTCAAGCTGCGAGGAGATCGCGACGGTGGTGTCGACACTCGACTCGAGTACGAGACCGAGGTCGACGGTCCCGGGGTGGAGTCGCTCGATCTGTCATCGATCCCGGAGGTCTCGCACGCACTCGGCGCCATCGGGGCGACCGCCGCGACGCTCCAGCGGGTTCTCTTTACCGCGATCTTGCGCGACGACGTTCGTCTCGAGCGCGACGAATCCGAGATCCTCGTCTCGATCGATCGCGGAGAGCTGCGAAGCCCCCGGGCTGCGACCACGACGAACGAGATCGAGCTGGAGCTCGTCCGCGGTGACGTCGCCGAACTCTTCGCTCTCGCACTCGAGCTCGCCGGAGAGATTCCGCTCGCACTCGAGCCCGCGAATAAGCTCGAGCGCGGCCTGGGGATCGCCCCGCGGCCGGAGACGACCATCGGCAGCGCGCTCACGCAGACGACGCCGGCTCGAGACGCGTTCGATCTCCTCGCGTCGAGCTGCGCGTCCGCCCTTCTCGCCCAGCGAGCGGCGGCGCGTGCCGGAAAGCTGCGAACCATTGCCGGCACGCTCGACAGTCTCCGCGCCGGTTTGCGCCTCGTTCGCAAGGCTGCGCCGAAGACGGCTCACGCCGCCCTCAATCGCGAGCTCCGCCGCTTGCAAAAATTCGCGACGTCCTTCTGCGGCTGGGACGAGATCGCGGCGTGGCTTGACGCAACGGAAGACCGAGATCGCAACGAGGACTCCGATTCCCTTCGCGCACTGCGAACCATCGCGCACCGAAAGCGAGCGGCGGCGGAGCGGCGACTCCGAATCGAGCTGTCGAAGCCGCGGCTCGATCGAGCGCTGCTTCTCGCGGGGACGGCGATCGGTGTGCGCGAACGCGCGACGGCGAAAGCCGCCAAGAAGCAAAAGCGCGCGGGCGATCGACCGCTGGGCCCGATCGCTGCAATCGAGCTCGATCGACTCGATCGACGCGTGCGAAGTGCCGGAGAGGATCCCGACCGGCGCGAGAAGGTGGCGCGGCGCTGCGCTCGGCTCGGAGCGACGCTCGACGCCGTCGCGCCACTCTACGACGCGAAGGTGGTCGACGATCTCCGCGCCGCCACCCAGCGGCTCGAGCGCGCAGCATCTCGCTTCGAGAGCTCTCTTCTTTTCGACGCGATCCCGAGCCCGTCGCTCCGCCGAGCGGCAACCGCGTTTTCGCCCGCCTCCAAAGCGGACGAGTTCACCGCCGCGTGGAGCGCGTTTCGCGAAGCCCGTCGGCCCTGGGCCGAAACTCGGGACGGAGACGATCGCTGAGTACCGTCAGCGATCGTTCTCGTTTTGCCCCGCGTTCGTGTCCGCAGCGGCACCGTGCTTTCGAAGAAGCTCGGCGATCTTCGGCTTCGCTGCGTTTACCTCGTCGGGATCCACTTTCACTCGAAAGACGTTGAAGAGAAACCGCGCCGCGTTCTCGTCCAGCTCTCGCGCGGTTCCGTCGAGCGGCGTCGTGCCGTCGCGGTTCTTCGCGTCGGCGTCCGCGCCGTTCTCGAGAAGGAAGCGAACCGCCTTCAACCGGCCGAGACCCGCTGCCCAGCTGAGCGCCGTCGACCCGAGTCCGTCGTGTTCATCGACATCTGTCGTTTCCAGATGACGCTTCAGTGCCGCGATGTCGCCCGCACGCGCGGCGGCCCAGAGGTCATCCGGCGGGTCGGCACCGTCGTCGCGACCCCGGTTTCCACCGAAGCGGTTCCGCGGGGCGCCGGCCGGAATGAGCGGCAACGCTCCCGGAGATCGCGTCCAGATCGGCATTCCATCCTTCGTCTCTTCGGCGATGTCGGCGCGACGATTTCGGATGAACGTCCGCACTCGATCGAGATGGCGACCGAAACCTCGCTGCTCGCCGTCGCTCTCTAGATGCGGCTCGAGCATCTTCTCGATGCGATCGACCTCGGCGAGGAGCGCATCCTCTTTCCAGTGCTCGTCGAGGATCGATTGGAGCGTGTCTAAGTATCGCTCTCGTCCCCCGGATGTCTGGTAGAGGCGGTGCGCAATCAAACCCTCGGTCTTGACCGAAATCGGCACGCTTCGATCCGGGTTGATCTTGCTGTACTTCTCGAACAGCGAATCGGCCCCCCACGGGAGGAAATGGATCTTCCCGGACTTTGGATTCAAGTAGACGAAGAAGTTGTTTCGGTTGCCCGAGTAGCCGTCCCAGAATCCGAGCAATCCCTCGAGAGCCCAGTAGCGATAGAACGCGTCGAGATCGACGAAGTCCCCGATCGCTGCTCGCGCGCCGCCGGTGCGTCCACGCAGCTCGCCCGCGATGAGCATGTCCGAGCTCGTCGGTTCGACGTTGAGTCCATGGAGCGCGAGGACGTTCTCTCCCTGCCTGAGCTTGTCGCGGTGTTCCGAGACAAAAAACGGCTGGAACGATACCGCCGTGCCGTCGCCGTTCGGTCCGGTCGAGCCGGACGTCCACGACAAATCCTCCGGAGCGTTTGCCGATGCGATGCGATGGCCGTTCAGGTACGCGACGAAGCCGTCGTCGAACTTCATCCGGAGAACGAGCTCCGAGATCGACGCCGGATCGTCGACGGTGAAGCGAAGCCGGACATAAACGGACTGCCCGCGTCCGAAGAGGTCCGCTTTGAAATCGAATTCCGGCGCGAGCAACGACTCGTAGCCGGAATCGTTCTCGTAACCCGCGCCGCCCTTGCCGGAAATCCAGCTCGAGTCGTCGAACTCGGGTTTCATCCAGATGTCGTCGACGTCTCCGTTCGTCGGGACCCATGCCCGAGCGAGGGCGTCGGCAGGAGCGAGCACATCGCCGCCGCTACCGCTGATCGCGTCGATCAGCTCCTTAATCTTCGCGCGCCCGGCCGCGTCGTCGCCTAACTTGTGCTCGAAGCTGTTCTCCCAGTCCTCGTAAAAATCAACGATCGTTCCCTCGTAGAGAACTCCGCTGGCATCCCCGTATCCGCGCGCGAGGAGAGGCCGCCTCGCCGTTTCGACGTGCGAGTAGATACCGAGACTTCTCCCGTTGACCGTCACACGTGCGAACGCGCAGCGAGGCGCCGGCGATCCGACCGCGTTGAAGAGTCGGTAGCTCAAGTACTGGCTGACGAGACTCGTGTCCTGTTGATTGTTGTTGAGCGTGAGGTTCCGAAGTCCCTCGATGCCTCCTTCGGGGTCGACGTGGTTCAGCTTGATCTTGAGCGAGGGACGCGACGAGCTGAGCGACCCGAGAAAACCCTTCTTTCGAAGTCCAACTTTGGGAAGCTCGACGCCGTCGATCGTGACGCTCGCGGGAACATATGTGAACGGGCTCGGAACCGGGCCGTGAAGACGAGCGGCCCCCAGCGCCGTGTACACGTCTCGCGTCTGGAAGCGGAGGATATCCCAGTCCTCGCGCTGGACGGTGATTTGAACGTCGAGGACGCGGTCCGCCGGGAAGAGCTCGTCGAGCGTGAGACCGGCGGATTTAGAATCGCTGCCTTCCGCAGCGGGAGAGTTCCGCTCCGACACAGCGGAAGTCGATTCGGCAGAATGGACGGCGCGACCAGACGAAAGTCCAACCGAGATCAAGACGGCGACGAGAGCCCCCGGAAACGAACGGACGGTCCTACTCATAGATCTCTCGACTCGCCTAATGCGTCGCTGATCGTCGCGACGGAGGATCGAAACGGTCGTCCATCTGATGGATCGCGAACGCGAACTCCTATCGATCCGGATTCGATCCCCGACCGCACCGGGCGCGGAGCGAGTCGAATTCGGAGCCATGTTCCCCGGCGCTCAATGTAACCGGGACGAATCGCTGGCTCCAGCTTCCGAGCGCGTCGCGCGGCACGGGCGGTCGCCCGAGGACGTCCGCGCGCCCGGGAGAGATTTACCACGAAGGGCACGAAGGACACGAAGAGAAGAGGTAGGAAAGAGAGTGAGAGACACTCTGTGTATCGCTTCGAGTGAACACGCTCGAACGATCGGCACTCGATTTCAAACGCTGGTGCGGTCCAGACGAACGCGACGCTCGACCACCAATCGGTCTCTTCCTCTAAATCTCTTTCTCAATACCTCTCTTTCTTCCTTCGTGTCCTTCGTGCCCTTCGTGGTGAATTCCTCTTCCAGGCCCGAGGCTCAGCCCTTCGCGACCGCCAAACGGCGCGAGAGCGCGTACGCGCCACCGAGCGCGAGCAACGCGACGAGGACGATGAGCCCGATCGGAGATGCCGCGGGCACGGGCGGAGCTTCTCCGATCCGCCACAGCTCGAGAAGCACGATGTCTCCTCCATTCGGGTCGTTGCCGTCCCCGTCGGGCCCGCCCGGTCCCGGATTCGAGTTTCCCTGGAGGAGATGCACGCGAACGTAGCCCTGCGTCACGTTCAGCGTTGGTGAATTCGCCGCACCGCTGCCATCGCCGCCGCTCGGCTCACCATTTTCGTTCATGTTCACAAAGACGGGATCGGGCGCCGTGCCGTCCCCCGGAGGTGCCTGCTTGTCACCGAACCCGACATGGGCGAAGACACCGGCGCCCGTGCGATCTGCTCGCGCTTGACCGGTCGTGTACTGCGCCTGGTCGTGATTCTTCACGAGGACGACGTGGTTCGCGCCGACGTTTTCGGGAGGACCGCCGCCGCCGTCCTCGGCGATAACGCGGTGCGCATGCGGGTTGTCCGCTTCTCCGATGACCGCCACGAAACGGTAGAGGCCGTTCGGGACATCGACGCGGAAGATTCCACCTTCGGGTGGACTACACGGCTCGTTCGGGCCGCCTGCCGTCGCCTCGTCACACGCATCGGCGAAGTTCTTGAAGCCGATGAAAGAGTCGTACAGCTCTTCCGGACACGAGTCTCCGAAGCGATTCCGGTTGTTCGGGGAGTCGTCGAACGGACCGAACTGCTCCGCGCCGTTTCGGCCCCCGGCACCCTCGTTCGTTACCTCGAAACCCCATCCGAGCCCCGGGTCGTACGCGAGCGCGTCGTGCGCCGCGACGCTGTTCGCGGAATGGTGGACCATCGTGTAGTTGGTCTCAGGGTCGTTGAAAGTCGGACACTCGAGGTTCCGCGAACCGAATGCGAACGCCCCTTCTAGGGTCTGAGCCCTCGCGATGCCTCCCGCCGACGCCAAGAACAGCGCGGCAACACAACCGATCGAGCGACGAAGTCCTATCGACATGGTTCCCTCCGATCAACAACCGCTCCCTCGGGCGTGCGAACCCGAGAGGGACGACTCGACAGTACTCGAGGCACTGAAAACCCTACACCGAACATTCTATCGAGCGGGTAAGATCGCCATCCATCCACAAGTCCTCTAGCCGCTCTGCATCCCGAACGCGGCCGAGACGGAATTCGCGTTCGTGACTCTCTTCCTCGCACCGTTTCACCCAAGATGATCCGAACCTCCATCCGCTCGATTCGTTCCGTCTCGCGGAACATACTCGTGTTGCTCCTCTGCGTCGTCGCGCGGGAAGCCGCCGCTGATCGAGTGACCTACATCGCCTACGAATCTACGTGGCGATTCCGGCTCGGCACGGCCGAGGCATCGAATCCGGTGTCCGAGTGGCGCGAACGCACTTACGACGACTCCGGCTGGTCCTCCGGGATGGCGCCCTTCGGATACGGCGACCCGCCGTTCGGAGTCGATCTCACGACGTTCGATCCCGTCATGCGCGGAAACTACGCCTGCGTTTTTCTGCGCCGCGAGTTCGAGCTCACGAACAGTGCAGCCGTCGCTGCGCTCGATCTCGACGTCGATTACGACGACGGTTTCATCGCCTGGTTGAACGGCGAGGAGATTCTCCGGGTCAACATGGAAAGCGCCGTGCCGGGGAGTGCGGTGCGCTTCGATGAATTCGCGGATGACCAGCACGAATCGGGATCGCCCGAGACGTTTTCGGTCGCCGATCCCGGCAACGTCCTCGTCGACGGGACGAACGTTCTCTGTGTGCAGGTCTTCAACAACCAGATCAACAGCAGTGATCTCAAGCTCGACCTCGAGCTCTACGATCCCGACGGCCCCGACGTGTCGCCGCCCGCGATCGCGAGCGTGGCCCCGGCGCCGGGCGGAACCGTTCGCTCACTCACCGCGGCGACGGTCACGTTCACCGAGCCGGTCCTCGGAGTCGACGCCGCGGATCTCCTCGTAGCCGGCTCTCCGGCGACGTCCGTCGCCGGCACGGGAGCGGGTCCCTACACCTTCTCGTTCGCCGAGCCTCCGGCCGGGGCGGTTCAGTTCACGTGGAGCGGCGCGCACGGGATCACCGACGACGCCGTACCTCCGAACGCGCTCGAACCATTCGCATGGTCGGCGACCCTCGATCCCGATGCGCCTCTCGGCGATCTCGTCGTGAGCGAGATCCTCGCCTCGAATCGAACTGGGATCACCGACCAAGACGGCGAGCGGAGCGACTGGTTCGAGGTGTGGAACCGCGGAACGGAAACGGTGAGCGCGGCGGGTTGGTCGGTTTCCGATGATCCGGACGTTCCGGCGAAGTGGATCTTTCCCGCGGTCGACATTGCGCCGGGCGACTACATCGTCGTGTTCGCATCGGGAAAAGATCGCCGAGACGCGACCGACGAACTCCACACGAGCTTTCGGCTCAGCACTGAGGGCGAGTACTTCGCCCTCTTCTCCCCGGACGAGCCTCGACGCGCGGTGACCGAGTTTTCGCCGCAGTTTCCGGATCAGCGAAGCGACATCGCCTACGGGCAGACCGCGCTCGGCGAAGCGCGCTATCTCGACCCGCCCACGCCGGGCGCGCCGAACTCGGCTGCAACCGCGCTCGAGGGAAAGGTCGCGGAGCCGCACTTCAGCGTCGAGCGCGGGTTCTTCTCGGGGTCGATTCCGCTCAAGCTGACCGCGACGCCGGCCGATGCGACGATCCGATACACACTCGACGGCTCCGAGCCGACCGCGACGCGCGGGACCGTCTACTCGAACGAGCTCGTCGTCGAAGGGACGGCGAGCCGCGCGGTCATCACCGTGCGTGCGATCGCGACGAAGAGTGGTTACCTGCCGTCGACCGTCGTCACGCACACCTACATCTTTCCGTCTGAAGTCCGGCACCAGCCGGCCGATCCGAGCGGTTTCCCCGGCGGCTGGGGGAATCATCCCGACGCCGACTACGAGATCGACCCGCAGGTCGTCGGAGACGCGCGCTACTCACGAGACTTCGAAGACGGACTTCTCGACCTCCCGTCGATTTCGATCGTCATGCAGACGAGCGACATGTTCGGCTCCAGCGGAATCTACTCGAATCCCGGGGGAGAGGGCGTGCAGTGGGAGCGCGCCGCGTCGGTCGAAGCTCTCTATCCCGACGGTCGTGAGGGGTTCAACGTCAACTGCGGGATCCGCATCCAGGGAGGTGCGAGTCGGAGCACGTCGAAGTCGGCGAAGCACTCGTTCCGGTTTCTCTTCAAAGGCGATTACGGTCCGACCAAGCTCCGCTTTCCGCTCTTTCCGGACACCGACGTCGACGAGTTCGACACGGTGATCCTCCGCGCCGGCTACAACAATTCCTGGATTCATTGGGACAGCGGTCAGCGCGCGCGCACGCAATACATCCGCGATCAGTGGATACGCGACACTCAGCGCGATATGGGTCAGCCGACTCCTCACGGGATCTTCGTCCACGTGTACGTGAACGGACTCTACTGGGGTCTCTACAACCTCGTCGAACGTCCGAGCGGTCCGTTCGCGGCGTCCCACCTCGGCGGGGAGCGCGAAGACTACGACGCACTCAACTCCGCCGAGCCGGTCGACGGCGACAAGAGCGCGTGGAACACGATGATCGGCATCGCGAACGGCGGACTGTCGTCGAATGCGGCGTACGAGAACATCCAGAACTATCTCGACGTGACCAATCTTTCGGACTACATGATCGTCAACTTCTACGGCTCGAACGCAGACTGGCCGAGCCACAACTGGTACGCCGCGCGGCGGCGCGCGGCGGGGGCGCAATACAAGTTCTTTAGTTGGGACGCCGAGCGGACGTTCGAAGGCCTCACGTCGAACCGGACCGGAGTGAGCAACGGCGATTCCCCGGGGATCCTCTATTCGCGCCTCCGCGCGAACGCAGAGTACCGTCTCCTCTTCGCCGATCGCGTACACCGCTGGTTCTTCAACGGCGGCGCCCTGACTCCGACTGCGGTGCGCGAGCGCTGGCTCGCTCGCTCCGATCGCCTCGAGCGTGCGGTCGTGTGCGAGTCGGCGCGCTGGGGTGACTACCGGCGCGACGTGCACCAATCGAGCAACGGTCCGTACGAGTTCTATCGCCGCGATGAGTTTTGGATCCCGGAGAAGAACCGTCTCCTTTCGAACTACATACCGCAGCGATCGAACACCGTGCTCTCGCAATTTCGTTCGATCGATCTCTACCCCGATATCGGTGCGCCGGTTCTCAATCAGCACGGCGGCGAGGTCGCTCCGGGCTTCGGCGCGACACTGTCGCGGCCCGCGGGAACGAGCGGGACGATCTTCGTCACGACCGACGGCACGGACCCACGCGAACCAATCTCGGGAGATCCGTCCGCGTCGGCGTTCGCGTACGCGGGTGCGATCACCATCGACGAGCGAACGACGATCCAGGCACGCGTGCGATCCGGGAGCGACTGGAGTGCGCTCACCGACGCGACATTCTGGGTGCCTTCCGTCTTCGAAGGGATCGCGATCACCGAGATCATGTACAACCCGCTCGCGGGCGAGTTGCTCGAGTTCGTCGAGATCGGGAACCTCGGCGCGACTCCCGTCGATCTCACGGGACTCGAGTTTACGAACGGCATCGCGTTCACCTTCGAGGAGCACGTGCTCGCACCCGGCGAACACGTTGTCGTCGTGGCCCACGCCGCGGAGTTTTCTGCACTGTATCCAGGCGTATCACCCGCGGGAGTTTACGAGGGTCGACTCGCGAACGGCGGCGAGAAGATCACGCTGCGGGAACCGTCCGGCACGACTCTCGTTTCGGTCGACTACTCCGACGGTGGACTCTGGCCGGTCGGTCCCGATGGCTTCGGTTTCTCGCTCGTTCTCGCCGACGCTGCCGGCGACCCGGACGAGCCGAGTCGCTGGCGCGCGAGCGCGCAGCTCGACGGATCACCCGGCGAGGCCGACCCGCCCGCGTCGTCGCCCCCGGTCTTCATCAACGAGGTCCTCGCGACGGGCGCCCCGCCGTTCGAAGACGCCATCGAGCTCGTCAACCGGGCGGCGTTCGACGTCGAGGTCGGCGGCTGGTACCTGAGCAACAACCGCGAGAGCTTCGGTGCGCTCCGAACGTTCGCGATCCCGGACGGAACGGTGATTCCGGCGGGCGGCTTCGCGGTGCTCTACGAGAGCGAGTTCGGCGGAGCGTTCACGCTCGACGACGCCGGGGGCGCCGTCTATCTGAGCGCCGCGAGCGCCGGGGCGCTCACCGGACACATCGTCGAGCTTCGCTACCGCGCGACCGAGCCGCAGCGCTCCGTGGGGCTCCACGTGACTTCGAACGGAACCGACATCACGACGCTTCTCGCACCCACCTTCGGCGTCGAAGCACCCGCAAGCGTCGCGGAGTTTCGGGCGGGAACCGGTGCGGCGAACGCCGCTCCTCTCGCGCCGCGCGTCGCGATCAACGAGATCCACTACCATCCGCCGTTCGGCGTCGACGAGTTCGTCGAGCTCTTCAACCCGGGCGGACCGATCGCGCTCTACTCGGGCGAACTCGAGCGCGGATGGCGCATCGACGGAGTTCGGAGTCCGCTCGGCGGCGACTTCGAATTCCTCCCGGGAAGCGCACTCGCTGCCGGTGCGTACGCGCTCGTCGTCGGCGTCGATCCGGAAGTGTTTCGCGACCGAAACGACGTACCGGGCGACGTACCGATCTTCGGTCCCTACGCCGGCGCACTCGCGAGCGAGGGCGAACGACTTCGCTTGCTCGCGCCCATCGCGACCGAGGCGGGAGGTGTCGCCTTCGTCGAGGTCGATCAGGTTCGCTACAACGATCGCGCGCCCTGGCCGATCGAGCCGGACGGCGAGGGGCCGTCGCTCGAGCGTCCGTACGCTTCGCTCTACGGCAACGACCCGGCGCACTGGGCGGCATCGGACACGGACGGCGGCACGCCGGGACAGCGGAACAGCACGAGCCCCGACACTCCGAACGAGCTTCCCGAGCCTGCGATTGCGGGCGGACCGTTCAGCGGGAGCGCTCCGCTCGAAGTGACCTTCGACGGCTCGGCGTCGACCGATCCCGACGGTTCGATCATCGAGTGGGCGTGGAGTTTCGGCGACGGCGCGAGCGCACTCGGGGAAGAAGTCTCCCACACCTACGAGAGCGCCGGATCGTATTCCGCGCAGCTCACGGTGACCGACAACACCGGAGCTCGCACGTCGGCGAGCGTCACCGTCACGGTCGCAGAAGGGCCGGGTGGCGGTCAGATCGCTTTCGACATCAATCAGGATTCCGATCTCAACATCGCCGATCCGATCGCCCTGCTCGGCTACCTGTTCGGCGGACCAGCGCCCGAGCCGCCGTGCGACGGCGGGGATCCGTCCGGACCGGGAAACACGCTTCTCTTCAACATCAACGGCGATGCCGGCGTCGACGTCTCCGATGCGATCTACGCGCTCCTCTTCCTCTTCGGGGATGGTGCGCCGCCGGTTCTCGGCGAGGAGTGCACACCGATCGTCGGTTGTCCCGAGCGGTGCGTGCCTTAGCCCGGATCCGGATTTGCATCCGGCGGAAACCCACGGGTACAGTTGACGTCGAACTCCGGGGTCCGCAGGAGCGCGGAGTTCAGGGTCGAATTCTCGATCGAGTCGCCCGCAATGCTCCGATAGGGGAAACGTTTGGGCGCCCCGATCGCGGTTTCTCGCTCTCGCGATTCAGGATTCATCCGGATTAGCCAGCAGTTCTCACCCGATTCGGTGAGCGCAGCGACGAGTCCGGAGCGCGAGAAAGAAACGACGTCCGATCGCCCGCGTCGCGACGGAGCGCGGCGCCGAGAGTTTCCTGGAGGGAGGGTCCACGATGAGGCTGAACCGAAGCATCGTAGCGGGCGGATTTGCGGTCCTTTTGTGCGCAGCGGGTATCGAAAAGGCGAACGCCGAGCCGGAGCTCGTCTGGGCATTCGCGTTCGGGTCGCGGAACCTCGAGTGCGAGACGGCGAGTGAGCCAGGCACGAACTACACCATGGTCTGGCAGCAGGGGAACGATTGGGCCCTCTCCGATCTCAGTTACGACCCGGATCGCGAATGGGGATACGAGGAGCTGTTCCCCGAAGCGTTCGACTGGGCGATCTACGGACCGTTCGACGACTCGGCGAACAATCGGAACGCGTTTCCCGACGACTGCCCGTCGCAGATCTACGATTCCTTCATCGGCGCGAAGAACTTCCTCTCGGAATGCAGCGAGCTCACCGTCGGCGATCTCGAGTCGACTTGTGCCGACGGCGGAATCACCGAAGAGGGAATCATCTTCCGGGTCGATGTCCCGAACGGTCTCTACCGCTTTGTCGCCGCGGTCGGCTCGGCCGACAATCGGCACGCCCACCGCATCCTCGCGGAGGACGGCGGCGAGGGGACACCTGACCTCATCGGCGACAACCACGTCGTCCTCGTCCACAACTACGACCAGGCCGAGCACGGCGTGGGTGTATTCGCACGCGTCGGCTTCGGCTGCCTGCTTCCGCCCGATCCGGGTCAGCCGCAATTCGTCAACATGGACAGCGAGGGCCTCATCACGGAGGACGCCCCCTCGAGTCCGCTTCTCGAAGTAACGGAGGGCTACATTCGTATCCATCAGCTCCAGGCGAACTCGAACGATGGTGCGGCCGGTACGAGAGATCCGAACGGCGGTGACATGGTTCTCCTCGAGCTGTGGAAAGTCGACGGCCCGGACGACGGCGCCGGACAACCGTTCTCCGTGAGCCGGAGCATTTCGCCGAGCCCGCGCTCGCCCGGGGAGGCGGTCGAAGTAACTCTGAGCGCGGCCGCCATCACCGGAGCGACGACGATTACGGAGGTGATCCCCGATGGGTGGAGCGTCGTCGCGGACGGAGGCGGGACGGTCGCCGGTCAAGAGATCAGCTTCTCGGTCACCGCGGACGGCGATGTCACCTACAGCGCGAAGCCAGACGACGACGAGAGCTGCGAGCCCGCGTCCTTTTCCGGATCGGCCGTCGGCCCCGGCGATTGCAGCGCCGGCGTCACCGGGGACAGCGCCATCGCGTGTATCCAGCCGTTCGATTGCGAGACGCCGCCGGACGCGCCGGCCGTCGAGCTCGTCGCCGCCTTCCATTTCGGCGCCGCCGCTGTCGACTGCGCGTCGTTCAATGATCCGGACGTGAACTTCACGCCGGTCGTTCAGTCGTCTCCCGCCGATCTTCTCTTCGACGAGGATCGAGGCTGGGGATACGAGGAGATTCTTCCCGGCGACGCCAGCCGCGGCGGTTACGGAATGTTCGGCCCGTTCGATGACTCCCCAAACAATCGGAACCAGTTTCCGGATGCGTGCCCCGAACAGCTCTACGACTCGATGATCGGCGCCAAGAACTTCAGCTTCCCGTGCGACGAGCTCGCGGTCGGCAGCCTCGACGAACCGTGTGAGGAGGGAGGGATCGATCCCGAAGGAATCATTTTCCGCATCGACGACATCCCGAACGGGAAATACCGCTTCGTCGCCGCGGTCGGAGACCAGTTCCAGCACGCGCACCGCATCGTCGTCGAGAACGGTGGCGACGGTCCGCCCGCGGATCGCTCCGACGAGTTTGTCGTCCTCGTGAACAACTTCGACCAGAACCAGTACCCGATCGGAGAGACCGACCCGGCCAATCCCGGACGAAACGTTTACGCTCGCGTCGGGTTCGATGGTCGGATCCCACCACCGGGAGACGGAGTCGCACCGAGCCCGCAGTTCGTGAACATGGACGAATTCGGAGAAGCGACGGAGGACTGCCCGAGCAGCCCGACGCTCGAAGTGACCGAGGGCTACATCCGCGTTCACCAGCTCCAAGGAAACTCGAACGTGAATCCGGACACCGGCACTCCCGGCGATGCGAACGGCGGTGACCTCGTACTCATCGAGCTCTGGCGGCTGAGCGACGACGGCGGCCAGGAGATCAGGCGCGGCGACGCCAACACCGACGGCGCCGTCAACATCGCCGACATGATCTTCATGCTGAACGATCTCTTCGGGGACGGCGGCGCACCGTCCTGCCTCGAAACGGCGGATGTGAACGGCGACGCGGCCTACAACATCGCCGACGCGATCTTCGGGCTGAACCGGCTCTTCGGCGACGGTCCGCCGCCGATCGACGGTGCAGGTCCGGAAGGGACCGACTGCGGCGCGGACCCGAACCCCGCGACCTCGCTCGGGTGTGATTCGTACGACAAGTGCCCGTAGGGAAACGGGGCGACGCGGCTTGACCGCGTCGGCGAACTCGAGACAGAGAAAGGCCCGCCGAACGGCGGGCCTTTCTCTGTTCTGGGCGTACGCGCGGCTTGTGCGGCCCTAGAACGCACACACATCCGGACAGCCGAGAACCGGCACGCATCCGGTCCCGAGTGACGGTGGCGGGCCGTCGGCGAAGAGGTAATTGAGGACGTAGAGCGCGTCGGCGACATTCACACCGGCATCGGCGTTCACGTCGAAGACCTTGGCGTTCGCTGCGCTGTCGATCGGCCCGTCGCAGGGGAGTCCGCCGGGATTCACAAAGAGCTCGACGAGGATCTTCACCCCGTCGGCGATGTCGAGGCGGCCGTCTTGATTCGCATCGCCGGGAATCTGTCCGCCGCCGAGGTCTTCGCCGACGAAGATGAACTGACTCGCGACATCCTCCGCGCCGTCGTCATCCGTGACGACGAGCGTAACGACGTAGTTTCCGGGCGCCGCGAAGGTGTGCCCGATCGACGCGCTCGTCGACATCGCGCCGTCGTCGAAGTCCCAGAGATAGCTCACGATCTCGCCGTCGAGATCGTAGGACTGCGTCCCGTCGAAGAACACCTCGAGCGGAGCGTCACCCGACGACGGGCTCGCGGCAATCACCGCGCCCGGGAGGAGGTTGCCGCCCCCGGAAACCGCGGTGTTCGCGATCCCCGGTGTGCCACCGTCGCGCGTCGAAGCCGCCCAATTGACGGGATCACTTCCGTAGGACGTCGCTACGATGCGCTCGAGAGAAGGCCCCGCGCCGTCTGCTTCGGTCGGCCACGGGTCTTTGTCATTGTAGCGGACCTCGTCGACGACGGTCGGTACGACACCGAAATTCGCGAAGAACAGCGGGCGTTCGAGACGAAGTCGCTCGCCGCCGTCGGACACGCCGCCGCCAAACGCGCCGACGATCGGTACGGATCCCGGGACGGCGTGAAGGGAACGAAACGCCGCCGGATCGATACCGACGACGAGGAGGTAGCCTCCTGACGGTACGACGTCACCCGCAGAAAACTCGAAGAAACCGCTCTCCGTCGAGTTGAGGACGCCGCGAAGGTTCCAGCCAACTCCGAGCGCGTCATCATAGAGTGAAACGGGGGCTCCGGTGGGATTGAAGATCTCGATGAACTCCTCGCGGTCGCCGCCGGGGTTGTACATGATCTCGTTGATGACGAGAGGACCGAACCGCGGCTCTGCGTTCGGCTCTCCGGTCCCCGTGCGAAACTCTTCAACGCTCGCCGGGGAGTCGGCGCCGAACGTCCGCGCGCTCAGCGCGCCGAAGTCGATGTCCTCGCTCGTCGCGAAGCGCCCAAACGAGACTCCGGTCTCGCCCGCTTCGTAGCGACCTTCAGCGATGTGACCCGTGAGAGCGCCGCCGCCGTCGGCGGACGCGAGAAACACACTGCCGCCGGCGGGCTCGAGCGAGAGACCCGCCGGCTCGAAATCGATCGCGTAAAACACGATGGACTCGCCCGAGGGAAGAATCGTTCCGTCGGGAATCCGGTATTTTCGCAGGCTAGCCGCGTCGGTTCGTGCGTCGCTGAGGAACCACCCTCCGAGATCGACGGCGGCGGGATCTCGGTTGAAGAGCTCGATCGCGCCTTCGAGGGGATCGGCCGCGTTGGCGAGAATCTCGCTCACCACGACCGCACCTTCGGCCGGGCCGAGATCGTCGCTTCCGGGCGAACCGTCGACGTTTCGGCTCGCGCCCCACGAAGACGGTGAATCCGGGTCGCCGGTCTCGTCGATGCGCACTAGCGAATAACCGAAGCCGTCGGCCCCGATCGGCCAGAGCTGTCCGTCGTCGTAATCGACGTCGAAGATGAGCTCACCCGCCGCGTTGCGAAGCTGGATCTCCTCGCCGCCGTTCGCGAGCTGACCGAAATACTCGCCGTCGACGTCGACTCCCGGGTACCGCGAGGCGAACGAGGCAGGATCGGAGACGAGGACCACGAACGCACCCGGGGCCAGCGTCGCGCTCGAGTCGAAGGTGAAATCGATGCCGGAGAACCTCGCCCCGGCGAGATCGATCGTCCGCGTCCCCGTGTTCTTCAGCTCGAGAAACTCGAAGCCGTTCCCGCCGACCGGATTGAACATGATCTCCGTCACGCGCAGCACTTCGCGCGGATCGGCAAACGAAAACGTGGCCTCCGCGAGCGCGCTCCAAGTCGTCCCCGAGCGAGTCCGCGCAAGGACGTGCGCGTGATCGGTGAGAATGATCGGATCTTCGTACGACTCCGACCGGCCCGACACCGCGCCCGATCCGAACACCCGCGGATCCGTACCGTCCGTCGTGAAGTAGATCGTTCCGTTCGTTCCTGCGGGAAGCGACATCGAGAGAACGAATCCCGGATCGACCTCGCCGCCGTGCTGACTCAGAATCGGCGCCCCGAGATTCGGGTAGAGCCCGCGGCTCCTGAGCTGGCCGAGCACGTTCCCGGAGCGATTCGGAAAGTACTGCGTGAGGAGCCAGTTGAGCTCTGCCATCCACTCGTCGTTCCGTGTGTAGGGCTCGCTCGGCCGGCGCGTATCCCCCCAGCGGGCGGCCTCGCAGGCGATCGCCGGATCGACCTCGTCGATGCGACGCATCCAGTGCGCCGCGGGTCGGTTGCGCTCGGGCTGCGCGGGATCCCACGCGGGATCGTCCTCGTCGACATAGAGGATGCCGCCATTAAAGAAATGCCGATGGGCTTCGTCGGCAAAGAGGAGACGAAACTCGGGACTCGCTCGCAGCCGGTCGTAGATTTCCCCGGGCGTGCCGCTTCGCGACTCGCTCGTGCGATCGATCGAAACGCTCTTCAGCGTGTGCTCGGCGTCCCAGCTATGAAACTGGAAGCCGAAGCCGGGCTGACGGAACTTGGTGGCGTACCAGTTGTGGTGCGGCCAGTCGTCATTCCCGCAGAAAAAGTTGACGAGCATGTAGTTGGCGAAGCTGCGGATGTCGAGGTGGTTCTCGAGATCGAGGTAGTTGCTCGTATTCGAGAGATCGCGCCTGACGAAGTTCATCATCGTGCTCCACGAGCTGCTCGATCCGTCGACGACGTTCGATCCGCTGTGGCGAAGAGCGTCGTACTGCGTTTTGTCGCCGCCGTAGTGGGACGCGGCAAACGATGCGTCGGCACGCTCGTGGAGATCGAAGACGCCCCAGTAGAGGCCGTTCAGATAGAGGTGAAAGAAGATGTCGTGCGGAGCGAGGCCCCCCGCCGCTTTCTGAAGGTCGCTCACGTACTGGTCGCGACAGTACTGACCGCGGACGCGCTGGCCGTGGTTCGGATGCTGCCACGTCTGATTCATGTGCGCATCGAGGACGATCGTGTCGAACTCGTCGACCGTCGAATCTGGAAACAAGCGATGGCGGAGCTTCGTCGGGCCGTACTCGCCCTTGAAGAGAAGGCGCATGCTGACCTTGATCACCTTCCAGTTGTTCACGCTGCTGCCGCCCTGAATCCGCATGCCGCAGTTCGCTTGGTGGCTCGCGCGCCCGCTGGGGTAGATGAACTCGGCCGACACCGGGCGTTCCCAAGAGGGACCGTCGCGCGAAGGATTCGCGTAGATCCCGGTCGAGGACGAGAAGAGGTCGTCCACATCGGCGACGACGGAGAGAGTCGGAATCGACGTCAATCCCTCGAGAATCAAATTGCGGTGACCGGGATCGTTGACGACGTCGGGGTCCATCTCGTAGTCGGCGGTCTGCGAGTTCCACGTCGACGGAAAACCGGAGGGGTTCCGCGGCTGAGTGAGGACGTGGTCGACGAAGATGTAAGAGTAAGTCGACACCCGCGACGGCAAGAACCCGCTTCGGTACGCGATCGCGCGCAGTGTGACGACCGCGCGCGACGCCGACCCACTGATCTGAAAGGGTCCCGTGTACAGCGTTCCCGACGTCGCCGATGGCGGGCTGCCGTCGAGCGTGTATCGGATCTGCGCGCCCGGAGTTCCCGACGAAAGAAACACATCGAAGGGCGCGTCGTAGAACCCTCGCCCCGGCGCCGCAACGGGCTCGAGGACGTAGCCGTCGTAAGTGACGCCACCCGAGTTCGGCGCGCCGGGAGTCGGCGCCGTGAAGTAGACGAGCTCGCCGGCGCCGTTTCGCCCGTAGGAGATGTCGGGCTGCTGCGGCGGGAATCGCGGCGCGATCTCGGAAATCACTTGCCGCGGCGACTCGGCGTTGAAGAGACCGAAATACTCGCCCTCGGCGCTCAATCGGAAGCTGGTGTGCGGCTCGCCGCCGGTCAGGTCCTTTCCCGTCGCGAAAACTACGACGTGTTCCCCTGGCGCGAGAACGATGTTCGGAAGCACCCAGAGACCGGGCTCGTTCGGGTCGTCCGTGACGGACCACCCCGCGAGCGAAACGCTCGCGTCGCCGTCGTTCACGAGCTCGAACCAATCGCCTTCCTCGTTCTCGAAGTCGCGGAGGCCACTGCGGTTGACGGCGAGGATCTCGTTGATCGCGACGGTCCCGAGCGGTGCGTCGGGATCGATGGTGTAAGTCCAGCTTCCGCCGGCGAAGGGATTCGAAAAATCGCCGAGGTCGACGATCCCGTGCCCCGAGCTCCACTCGACCGTGACGACCCCGGGCGCGGCCGGCGAAAACGAGAACACGTACGGCCCTCGGCCTTCACCCACGACCGACGATGCCGGAGCCCCATCGACCAGGAGATCGCCCGCGTCGACGCCGGTTACATCTTCGTCGAAGGTCACCTCGATTTGGCTGAGGCTCCGAAACGTACCGCCCGCGAACGGAACGAGGCTCGAAACGCTGGGAGGAACGAGATCCGGAGCGATCGGATCCACGATTTCGATGTCGAAGAAGAGGTCCGTGCTCGAGATCGTCGCGTTCAGCACTTCGACGCAGACGATATTCGTCCCGTTGACGAGGTAGTCGAGCGGATTCGGAAGCTGAAACTCCTCGATCGAACCGGACTCGTGAGTTCCCGCCGCGCGATCATCGTAGAGGACGGGGTCGCCCTCGGTGCCGTTTGCGTTGACGCGCAGGACCTCGATCTCGTTGATCCACATGACGAAGCCGTCGTCGTAATTCGCACGCGCGAGAAGCTCGCTCACCGCGGTGATGTTCGAGACCTCGAAGGTCTGCCGGAGAAAGAGCGTCGTGTAGTTCGACTGCATGGGCGGGGAGAGATCGGAGAGATCCGTCGCGATTCCCGCCTCACCGTAGCCGAACGGGGCTGCTCCGGCCGCCCAACTGGCGTCGTCGAAATTGAGTGCACGCCACGCGGGAACAGGACTCGAAGCCTCACTCTGACCGCGGAAGTAGCGCCAAGTTGAGCCCGGCTCGATCGCCCGGAACGAATCCTCGACCCGCCAGACCTCGAAGATGACGAGATCGCCGCCGTTCGCGTCCGTCCCCGACGTCTTTCCCTTGAGCTGGTGGACACGAATGTGACCGCTCGTGACATCGAGCGTGGGACTGCTCGCGCTCGCGGCGACGAGACCGTTCTCGCCGAAGTCGACGAATCCGTTCACCGCCGCCGGAGGCGGAACGAGGCCGTCGAATCCGACGCGCGCGAATACGCCTTGACCGTGCTCGGCTTGATCGAAGTTGTCGACGAGGACGACGTGATTCGCACCGAGTGACGCGGGGCCGCCGGCGCCGCCATCTTCTACGGTGAGGCGATGCGCATGGAGATTGTCAGCGGAGCCAACCGCCGAAACGAAACGATAGACGCCGGGAGGAAGATCGATGCGAAAGATGATTCCCTCGGGCGGCGCGCACTCGCCCGTCGCCGGCGCCGGCTCCGACGAACACGGCGACGCGAACGTTTTTGCGCCGATGAACGAGTCGTAGATCTCTTCGGGACAGCTATCCCCGAACGCGTTTCGATCGTTCGCGCTGTCGTCGAACGGACCGAAGATCCCGTAGCCCGCGCGCGTCGTATCGTCCGGGTCGACGACCTCGTACCCCCACCCCCGGCCCGAGTTGTACTCGAGGTTCGCCGGCGAGGTCTGGACGACGGCCGTATAGAACTGGCCGGGCGCGTTGTGAAGCTCGCACGAGAGATCGCGCGATCCGAAGATGAACGCTCGGACGAGCTCGGGCTCGGCGTGAAGGGCGCGCGAGGAGGAGGTCGTCGCGGGCCCGAGGAAACCGAGCAAAAAGAAACCAGCGAGAACGAGGCGTGAATGCCAGCGCGAGTTAGACGTCACTGCTCAGAACTCCGAAGGAGATTTCGCCCCGTGCTAGATCCGCTCCAGCGCGCGTCCGCGGCGCCTGTCGCAGTAAAACCCTACCGATCGTCCAGAGTACCCACGAAGGCGGGCGAACTCACTCCCGCGCCGGGTCGCGCTCGCACAAGATCGCAAGTCTTTGTTTTGATTACATTTATGAACTCGTTCGCGGGCTAGCCACTCGCCGGCGCTCCGCGTACGACTCGTGGGGCTTGGCTGTAAGTCTTGGAAAATAAATGGTTTAGGTCGGTCTGCCGGGCTTGCGGCATCGGATCCGAAGCCTTTCGCGCTCTCTAGGGTTTCAGCTACCATGAGCGTTTCCCCGCCACTTCATGGCCCGAGGTTCGGAATGGACTTGCGCACTCGTTTCTACCTCCTTCCGCTCGCGATTCTCGGCGCGCTGACTCTCTCGTCCGGCGACCGACTTCGGGGCGAAGATCTTTCACCCGAAGCACTCGAGTTCTTCGAGAAGGAGGTGCGCCCGGTCCTCGTCCGCCACTGCTACCGTTGTCACTCCGAAGAGAGCAACCGCGTCCGCGGCGGCCTCCTCCTCGACACGCAGGAGGGATGGATGGACGGGGGCGACTCCGGCGCCGCTCTCGAACCCGGCGATCCGAACGCGAGTCTTCTCATTCGTGCTATCCGCTACGAAGACGAAGACCTGCAGATGCCGCCGAAGGGCAAGATGTCGGACAAGGAAATTGCCGCGCTCGTCCAGTGGGTGCAGTCGGGCGCGCCCGATCCGCGCGTCGCGGACGGCGCCAAGCGGGAAGCGAAGGAGATCGATCTCGAAAGCGGACGCAGGTTTTGGGCGTTCCAGCTGCCCGAGAAGTCCGCGCCGCCCGAAGTGAGGAAGGCGGACTGGCCGCGCGATGAGCTCGATCACTACGTCCTCGCTGGGCTCGAAGCGAACCGTCTCGAGCCCGTCGCCGATGCCGACCGACGCGACTTTCTTCGCCGGCTCACGTTCGATCTCACCGGGCTCCCGCCGACCACGGCGGAGATCCACGCGTTCCTTGCGGACGAGTCGCCCACCGCCCGCGAGACCGTCGTCGACCGCCTCCTCGACTCGGCGCGATTCGGGGAGCGCTGGGGGCGCCACTGGCTCGACATCGCTCGCTACGCCGAATCGACGGGCCGCACGCGGAACGTCCCCTTTCGCTACGCGTGGCGCTATCGAGACTACGTGATCGGTGCGCTCAACGCCGACAAGCCGTACGACGAGTTTCTTCGCGAACAAATCGCCGGCGATCTCCTCCCGGCGGAGTCGAACGACGAGCGGAACGAACACTCCGTCGCGACCGGTTTCCTCGCACTCGGCACGAAAGACCTCAACGAAAGAAACACCCGTCAATTTCTCGCCGACAACGTCGACGAGCAGATCGATACGCTGAGTCGAGGCGTCCTCGCACTCACCGTCGGCTGCGCACGCTGTCACGACCACAAGTTCGATCCGATCCCGACGGCCGATTACTACGCGCTCGCGGGGATCTTCGGCAGCACCGAGATCCTCGCCGGACTCACGGGACGCGGCGGAGGACGAAAGAACTACGAGAACCGCGACCTCCTGATCGCGCTCGAAACGGACGGCACGAATCTCGAGCCGTCCGCGGAGTCCGCTCCCGAGACGAAGCCCAACGCGAAGCCAAATCGGGGTCTTCGCCGCCGCATCGCGCGTGTCGAGCGCGAGCTGCGGGAAGAGCGCGCGAAAATGGCGTCGGCAACGCGGGAAGAGAAGAGACGACTGCGCCCGCGCATCCAGCAGCTCAATCGTCAGCTCAACAACTTGAAGCGACAGAGTGCCGACGACACGCCGCCGATCCCCGTCGGCGCGCCCTTGGCTCTGGGCGTGCGCGAACGTGACCGACCGGTGAATGCACGCATCTACATTCGCGGGGAGGTTTCGAATCCGGGCGACGTCGTCGAGCGAGGTTTCCTCCGCGTCCTCGCCGTCGATGGGGCGAAAGAAGTCAACGCCAAGGCGAGCGGTCGACTCGAACTTGCCAATTGGATCGCGAGCGACTCGAATCCTCTCACCGCGCGCGTGTTCGTGAACCGCGTCTGGCATCATCTCTTCGGTCGCGGGCTCGTTCGCACGGTCGACAACTTCGGCTCGACCGGCGCGGAGCCGTCGCATCCCGAGCTCCTCGACGCGCTTGCGGTGCGCTTCGTCGAGGGTGGTTGGTCGGTGAAGAGGTTGATCCGGACGATCGTTCTCAGCCGCACGTACGGACTCTCGACCGATCACCACGACGCGAACTACGAAGCGGATCCCGACAACGTCCGGCGCTGGCGGATGAGCCCGCGTCGCATCGAGGTCGAGGCGTTTCGCGACGCGATGCTCGCGGTGAGCGGCACACTTGAAGTCGAGCCGCCGAGCGGCTCTCCGGTCGAGCGACTGCGGTCCGCCGAACTCGGAAGGCGCGGCGGTCCGATCGATCTTTGGAGCGACCTCAGGCATCGACGGAGCGTGTACATTCCGGTGGTCCGAGGAATGGTCCCGCCGATGTTCGAGATCTTCGACTTCGCCGAGCCGACTCTCGTCAAAGGAAACCGCGACATTACCACGGTGCCGACGCAGGCACTCTTCCTCCTCAATAACCCGTACGTCCGCGAGCTCGCCGCGAGCGCGGCGAAGCGCGTTCTCGCGGCCGAAGGACTCGACACCCGAGGACGCGTTCGGCACGCCTACGAGCTAGCCTTCGCTCGTCTGCCGAGCCCGGCGGAAGAGGCGCGAGCACTCGCCTACCTGAAGAGTGAGGACACCGCCGCAGACGAGGCGACGCGTGAGGACTGGACGCGCTTCAGTCACGCACTCTTCGCGAGCGCCGAGTTTCGCTACCTCAACTGATCACGCTGCGATCGATCGCATTGCCGGGAGTAGAACCATGAACCCCTACAACGACGAACCTCTCGTCCGCACGCTCACGCGGCGCGAACTCCTCAAGCGGAGCAGCTGCGGATTCGGGTATCTCGCGCTCGCGGGACTGTCGACCGAGCTCGCCGCGGCCGATCGCTACCGCGACCCGCTCGCGCGCAAGACACCTCATTTCAGTCCGCGCGCTCGACGGGTGATCTTCCTCTTCATGCAGGGCGGACCGTCGCACGTCGACACCTTCGACTACAAACCTCAGCTCGAGAAGGACGCCGGAAAGAAAATCCGCGGCGGGCCGCTGATGCCCTCGAAGTGGACCTTCCGGCCGCGTGGATCGAGCGGGCTCATGATCTCGGACGTCTATCCCGAGCTCTCGCGCCACGCCGACGAGCTTTGCCTTCTCAACGCGATGCACACGAACAGCCCGGCGCATCCGCAGGCGACGGTCATGGTGCACACGGGCAGCATCAACTTCGTCCGCCCGTCGGTCGGCGCGTGGACGCTCTACGGCCTGGGCACGGAGAACAACGACCTTCCCGGGTACGTCACGATCAATGCCCCGCAGCGGCTCGGCGGCGCGCAGAACTTCGGAAGCGCGTTCCTGCCGGCTTGCTATCAGGGCACGCCCATCAGCGGCGGACGCGGTCGCGAGCCCGGTCTAGCGAACTTGCCGAAGAGCGGAGCCGACCTCGAAGAGCAGCGCCGTCAGCTCGATCTCGTTCAGGCGATGAACCGCGACCTCCGAGACCGAGCGAAGGTGAACTCCGAACTCGACGGACTCATCGAGTCGTACGAGCTCGCCTTTCGCATGCAGCGCGCGGTTCCCAAGGTTCTCGACACGGCGCGTGAGACCAAGGCGACCCTCGACCTCTACGGGATCGGAGAACGGCAGACGGATGCGTTCGGGCGACAATGCCTCATGGCGCGGCGTCTCGCCGAGTCCGGAGTCCGTTACATCGAGGTGTGCCACAACGGTTGGGACCAGCACAACAATCTGACAGCGCGCCTGGGAGCGAATGCGGCGGCGACCGACAAGCCCATCGCCGGTCTTCTCACCGATCTCAAGGCGCGCGGCCTTCTCCAGGACACGCTCGTCATCTGGGGCGGCGAGTTCGGACGAACACCGAGCGCGCAGAACACGGACGGCCGGCGTCACAACAACCGCGGCTACACGATGTGGATGGCAGGCGGCGGGGTTCGCGGCGGAATTCGTCACGGCGCGACGGACGAGCACGGTTTCGAGGCCGTCGACGAGAAGGTCCACATCCACGACCTTCACGCAACGACGCTGCACCTTCTCGGACTCGACCACGAGAAGCTCACGTACCGCTACTCCGGTCGCGACTTCCGTCTCACCGACGTCTACGGGCGAGTCGTGAAGGAGATCATCGCGTAGAGAACGAGACCGGGTCTGATCTACGAACAAGGCGGCCGGACTTCGGCGAAGTCCGGCCGCCTTGTTGCCATGTTCGAGTCGCGAGATCGACCTCGTCGGGCTCCTCAGCGAACGAGCGACACGAGCTCGCTTCGCGAGTAGACGCGCTCCGAACCCGATGACGCGTCCGCGACGAGTAGCCTCCCGTCGGGCAGCACCTCTCCCTCCGCGATCAGCTCGCCGTCCGCCCCCGTACGCGTCGCCGTTCCGTCTGCCTTTGCGAGCAGTACGGACTCATCGACGAGCACCCCCTTCTCGAACACGCGAATGGTGAGCTCGACGCCTTCATCGGTTCGCTGGCGCGTGAGCTCGATCGTCCGCTCCCCGTCCTCGATCGTCTTGATCTCGCCGGCGTCGGTGACCTCGTCCACGGGGTTTTCGCCCGTCCAGAATTCGATGCTGTTGAAGATGATCGCATCGCCGAGGGTCGCGAAGCCGTAGACCGGCAAGATGACGAGTCCGAGGAAGACGAGCTCGTTCACCCACTTTTCGCCGACTTGGCCATTCCATTCGTGAAGTGCCTTTGTGATCTTGAACGGGCCGTAGCACGAGGAATTGAGCGTGACGACCGCGACCAAAAGACACCCGAGCAGCCCCTGACGTGTGCGCTTCTTCATCTTCTTTCCTTTGAACAAGCGACGAGCACAGTAAGGAAAACGGGACAACAGCCCCTTCTTCTACGAGACCGCGTCGCGAAGGGTCAACGGCGCGGAAAAGTTACCGGCCCCGCAGAAAGAAACGCATCCGTGATCGATCCACCTTCTCGGAACACGCGCAGGCGAAAAAGCTGGAAGCGTTGGGTCGCCGCTGTGCTCGTCGCGGGCGCGCTGGGCGGCGGTGCTTACTACTACAATTTCTTCGTCTACGGTCACTTCCACGTCGTTCTCGACGGCGAGGTGTACCGTTCGGCGCAGCCGACGCCCGCGATGCTCGACGCGTGGGTTCCAGCGCACGATCTTCGAACCGTCATCAATCTTCGCGGCAAGAGCTCGGGCGCGTTTTACCACGAGGAACGAGCGTCGGCCGAGCGGCTCGGGATCGCGATGCACGACGTCAAGTGGTCGGCGGTGCGCGAACCGCCTCAACCAGCCCTTCATCGCTTGATCGAGCTTCTCGAGACGGCGCCGCGGCCACTCCTCATCCACTGTAAGCGTGGTGTCGACCGGACCGGCGTCGCGAGCGTCATGGCTCAGATGGCGATCGGCGGAAGGACCTACGAAGAGGCTCGCCCACAGCTCAGCCTCCGCTACTGGCGATTTCCCGACCGCGACGACGACATCGCCGGCGTCCTCTACGAGTACGAGAAGCAGCGCCGGGCGAGCGGTTTGGAGCTCGGCGGGTGGCCCGAATTTCGTCGCTGGGCCCTCGAGGACTATCGCCCGGGATTCTATTTCGTGGAGATCTCTGCACCCGAGGAAGTGACTGCGATCGCCAGCGCGCCGGTCGACGTCGAACTCCGCATCACCAACCGATCGACGAAGACGCTGCCGGCGGGCGATCCGGATCGACGGTTCTACGTCGCGACGTTCACCGGAACGAGCATCGAAGAGCTCCCCGACGAGATCCTTGGAACGACGACACTCGAACGGCGGGACCTCGCGCCGGGCGAGTCGCTCGTCCTCCGCCATCGCTTCGAGCTGCCGACGAAAGGGGAGGCGGGTGCAAAGTCGTTCGAAGCTCGACACGACATCGTCGAGAGCAAGGTCACCTGGTTCGCACGCCAGGGCTCACCGATGGGATCGACGATGGTCACGCTGAATCGCGGTGCGCCGGCGTCGCCTTGAGTTGGATTGAGCCGATCTTCACTCCGCTGGCACGTCCGGAAACGCGCTCGTGTGATCGTGGACGATCTTCCAGCCGTCCTCGCCTCGCTCGAAGACGACGGTGAAGACACCCGACGGTCGATCGGCTTCGCGCTCGAGCGTCCAGCGGCCGGTCACGACTGCCGCGCGCCGACCAAACGATCGCTCCTCGATCTCGCTGAACGCCAGTGTTCCCATCGCTTTGCGATCCGGATAGCGGCGGCGGTAGCGTTCGAGTACGGTCTCCCAGCCGCGGATCGTCCCGCTCGCACTCGAGAAGCTCGTCGCAGGAGATCGGCGGTAGTCGTTCATGAACGAGTCGATGTCGCCGCGATTCCAGGCAGACTGCTGTCGCCTGAGAACGGCGGTGGGTCCCGGCGACTCGCCCGGTGCGCGACACGAGCTCGCGGCGAACGCGAGAGCAAGGAGGGCACCGACGCTCACTCCTCGCAAACACTGACGAAACGACATTCGATCTCCTTTCTCGCGAGCGTTTTCGCGGCCAACCGACGACGCGTCGGGAGTGCGCGCCGGGCTTTCGCCCCAGCGGCATCGAGGTTACGCTGAAGATCCTTCCCCCCTGGAGCCAAATCTACGCTCAGTCGAAGAGGATCTCTTCTATGCGTCACATCGCTCGATTTCCATCGATCGGCGCGCGATCGTTCGCCGCCCTTGCGCTCGTCTTCCTGGCGAGCTCTGCGGCCGTCGCCGCCGAGGCGCGACCGAACATCATTTTCATGTTCACCGACGACCACGCCTCGCACGCGATCGGCGCCTACGGGTCGAAAATCAACGTGACGCCCAACCTCGATCGCCTCAGCGCTCAAGGGATGCGCTTCGACAATTGCTTCTGCACAAACTCGATCTGCGGACCGAGCCGCGCGGTGATTCTCACGGGAAAGCACAGCCACCTGAACGGTTTCATGACGAACGGCGATCGCTTCGACGGTTCGCAGCAAACCGTTTCGAAGCTTCTCCGCGCCTCCGGCTATCAGACGGCGGTCGTCGGCAAGTGGCACCTGAAGACCGCCCCCACCGGCTTCGACTATTGGGAAGTCCTCATCGGCCAAGGACCGTACTACAACCCTCCGATGCGGACCGAAGCGGGTACGCGGAAGCACATCGGGTACACGACCGACATCATCACGGACCTCGCGCTCGACTGGCTCGATCAGAAGCGCGACAAGTCTAAGCCGTTCTTCCTCATGTATCAGCACAAGGCGCCGCACCGCGAGTGGGCGCCGGGGCCCGATCACCTCACCCTCTACGACGACGTAGAGATCCCCGAGCCGGCGACTCTATTCGACGATTGGGAGGGCCGGACGAGCGCCGCGAAGACCCAGACGATGACGATCGCTCGCCACATGAGCGACCGCGATCTCAAGTTCGTCCCGCCGCGGAACCTCACTCCCGAGCAGCTCGAGAAGTGGAACGCGGCCTACGGCCCGAAAAACGAGGCGTTCAAAAAGGCAAATCTCGAGGGCAAGGCACTCGTTCGCTGGAAGTATCAGCGCTACATCAAGGACTACCTTCGCTGCATCGCGTCGGTCGACGACAACATCGGGCGCCTCCTCGAATACCTCGAGAAGAACGGGCTCTCGAAAAACACGGTCGTGATGTACAGCTCGGATCAGGGGTTCTATCTCGGCGATCACGGCTGGTACGACAAGCGATGGATGTACGAAGAGTCCCTGCGGATGCCGTTCATCGTGCGTTGGCCGGACGTCGTCAAGGCGGGCTCGGTCAATCGCGACCTCGTACAGAATCTCGATTTTGCCGAGACCTTTCTCGAGATCGCCGGCGCTTCGATTCCGAGTGACATGCAGGGGAGAAGCCTCGTCCCCCTGCTGAAGGGCGGAACTCCGGCCGATTGGCGGAAGTCGATCTACTACCACTACCTCGAGTTCCCCGGCGCGCACAGCGTTCGTCGGCACTTCGGCGTACGCACCGATCGGTACAAGCTCATCCGCTACTACGGCATCGACGAGTGGGAGCTCTTCGATCTCGCGAAGGACCCGGACGAGCTGAGAAGCGTCTACACGTCGGCGGACTACGCCGGCGTGGTGGCGGACCTGAAGACCGAGCTCACACGGCTGCAGGGTGTCTACCGTGACACGGAACCGACGGTCGGTGCCGGGGAGCGGAGCCAACGTGCACTCCGGCGGAGGGCGAAGGGCGTCCGTCGAGAACTCGTGCTTCTCCTCGACAAAGCCGACGCGCGCGCGCGCACCGGAATCGATCCCGCCGCCAAACCGCTCACGGTCGGGGCGAGCTGTGTCCCGAAATCGGGCGACGGGGTGATCATTGCGCAGGGCGGAGAAGCGTACGGCTACAGCATCTATCTGAGAGTTGGCGTGCCGCACTTCACCGTCCGGAACGAAGGCGATCCGCGCACGGTGCGCGCGAAGAAAGCGGTGCCGGTGGGCGAGCGCGTCCACCTCGCCGCGGCCGTGCGCCCGAACGGTCGGCTGGTGCTCTACGTAGGCGGGGAAGTCGTCGCGGAGGGGAAGGGATATCTTCTCTCGAACCGGCCGGCCGATTCACTGACCGTCGGTTCGGATGCGGGCTCCGTCGTCGGTGACTACGCGGGACCGTTCGCCTTCGAGGGTGAACTGAGCAACATTCGCCTCTACTGGGGTGTCCTCCCGAACGACGAGCTCTCGGCCTGGGTCGGCGAGAAGCGCTGAGCTCGGGGTCGACGCGGCTCGAAAATCGCCGAACGCGCGGCTATGATTCCCGCGTTTCCGGCGTCGAGCCGCGCCATCGGCGGCGCGGTTCTCCTCCGACTCGGCTCGACGACCGATACGCAGGATCTCGAACTCAGCCAGGACTCGACTCAGGTGACGACCCCTCCCACGACCCCTTCGACCGGCGCGCCCGAAGGCTCCTCTCCCGAATCGGAGTCGGCGTCCCGCAGCTTCATCGATCAGATCATTCACGAGCACGCGGAGTCTGGCCGTTTCGATGGACGCGTTCACACGCGCTTCCCCCCGGAGCCCAACGGCTACCTTCACATCGGCCACGCGAAGTCGATCTGCCTCAACTTCGGGCTCGCCGAGAAGTACGGCGGACTCTGCAATCTCCGCTTCGACGATACGAATCCGACGAAGGAAGACGTCGAGTACGTGGAGTCGATCCAGGATGACGTCCGCTGGCTCGGATTTGAATGGAACGGCGAAACGCTCTTCGCATCCGACTATTTCGAGCGGCTGTGCGACTGCGCGGTTCAATTGATTCGCGACGGCAAGGCGTACGTCGACAGCTTGTCGCTCGAAGAGATCCGCGACTACCGCGGCTCGCTCACCGAGCCGGGAAAGAACAGCCCCTACCGGGATCGCAGCGTCGAAGAGAATCTCGACCTCTTCGAACGAATGCGCGCGGGAGAATTCGACGACGGAGCGCACGTACTCCGGGCGAAAATCGACATGGCGTCGCCCAACATGAACCTGCGCGACCCGCCGATTTACCGCATCCGACGAGTCGCACACCACCGAACGGGCGACGCGTGGTGCGTCTACCCGATGTACGACTTCACGCACGGGCTCTGCGATTCTTTCGAATCGATCACGCACTCGATCTGCACTCTCGAATTCGAGAACCATCGCCCCCTCTACGATTGGTTTCTCGACGAGCTCGACGTCTACCATCCGCAGCAGATCGAGTTCGCGCGACTCAGCATCACGCACACCGTGCTCAGCAAGCGAAAGCTCCTCGAGCTCGTCGAAGGCGGATACGTGAGCGGCTGGAACGACCCCCGTATGCCGACCATCGCCGGGCTGAGGCGCCGAGGCTACACGCCGAAGGCGATCCGGAACTTCTGCGACACGATCGGTGTCGCAAAGAACGACAGCACGATCGACATGGTCGTCCTCGAAAACAGCATCCGAGAAGACCTCAACGAAACCGCTGAACGGCGGATGGCGGTCTTGCGACCGCTCAAAGTTGTCATCGAGAACTTTCCGGAGGGTGACGTCGACGAGCTCGACGCGGCGAACCACCCGCAGCGACCGGAGCTGGGCTCGCGCAAGGTGCCGTTCAGCCGCGAGCTCTTCATCGAACGGGATGACTTTCTGGAAGCTCCGCCGAAGAAATTCTTTCGCCTCGGGCCCGATCGAGAAGTGCGGCTCCGGTACGGCTACTTCATCCGCTGCGTCGACGTCGTGAAGAACGACGCGGGCGAGGTCGTCGAGCTGCGCTGCACCTACGACCCCGAGACTCGGGGCGGATCGGCGCCCGACGGCCGCAAGGTGAAGGGTACGCTCCACTGGGTGTCCGCGGCCCACGCGGTCGACGCCGAGGTGCGGCTGTACGATCACCTCTTCTCGACGCCCGATCCGTCCGCGGGCGACGGCGACTTCAAGGATCACCTGAACCCGAGCTCGCTCGAGGTCGCTTCGGGGAAGCTCGAACCGAGCCTCGGCGACGCGCGGGCGGAAGATCGATTCCAGTTCGAGCGGGTCGGGTACTTCTGCCTCGACTCACGCGACTCGCAGTCGGGTGCGCTGGTGTTTAATCGGACGGTTTCGCTGCGGGATCAGTGGGCGAAAATCTCGGGGCGGGGAGGATAGTCCCGGCGTATGTGCGACCGTGGGAGGAGAATTGCACACGAAGAGCGCGAAGAGCCGCGAAGAAAGACGAAGGAGAGAGAAACGAGGACACGGACGAGAGCGATCGGTAGAGCCTCGTTTAGATGTGACTCTGTACGATCGTCCAGTCCCTTGAAGACGTTCTGGCTCTCTTTCTACAAATCACCTCTTGTTCGTCTTCCTTCGCGGCTCTTCGCGCTCTTCGTGTGAATCCTCTTCAAAGAACATGCATGCGCGTCGAATGAAACCTAGCGATTAGGCTGAGGAGTATACCGAAGATAAGGCTTCACCGTCCGGTGCCCCTTCGGGAACTTCTCCGGCACTTCCGAGTCCGGAACCGCCGGCACGATGATGCAGTCCTCTCCGTCCTCCCAGTTCGCCGGTGTCGCCACCTGGTAGTTCGCCGTGAGCTGGAGCGAATCGATGACGCGGAGGAGCTCCGCGAAGTTTCGCCCGGTCGACGCCGGATAGGTCAAGGTCAGCTTGACCTTCTTGTCGGGTCCGATCACGAACACCGAACGCACCGTCATATTGTCCGAGGCATTCGGGTGGATCATGTCGTAAAGCGTCGAGACGTGCCGATCGGGGTCCGCGATCATCGGAAAGTTGACTGTCGTCTCCTGAGTCTCGTTGATGTCCTTGATCCAGCCCGTGTGATCCTCTAGTGGATCGACGCTGAGGCCGATCACTTTCACGCCGCGACGATCGAACTCGTCCTTGATCTTCGCGACCGTGCCGAGCTCGGTCGTGCACACCGGCGTGTAATCCTTCGGATGCGAGAAGAGAACACACCATCCGCCTTCGATCCAATCGTGGAAGTGAATCGTTCCTTCGGTCGTTTCGGCGGTGAAGTCCGGAGCCGTGTCTCCGAGTCGTACTGCCATTGCTCCCCTCCTTCAGGGTAGTTTCTGCCGATAGCTCGCCAACGCGACGGCGGTGCGGTGCCTGCGTCTTCTTCCCGGATGGGTCTCGATCCCGACGCCCCGTCCGAGCCCATCAAAACCGAGCTCGCGAGGGCCGTCAACCTTCGGTCGGACGTTCCGAAACGCTCCGTGCCGCGGCCTCACCGAAGGCGATTCGACCGCAAATTCAGCGCTTCTTTTGGCTGCTGTACCCGATTCGACGGACGCGAAGGCCCATCGTATTCTTCTCCAGCCGTTCCTGTAACGAGCGTTCCGTTCGTTGAGCTGTCAGGGGAAGAGTATGAGCGTCAAAGAAACGACCACGATTCGTCGCGGCGTCAGTCGGGAGGCGGATCCACGCGCCGCCGCGGAAGAGCTGTACGAGTCTCTCAAGGGCGAAGGCACGGAACTCGTCTTCTTCTTTGTCGCTCCGCAGTACGACCTCGAGGAGCTCGGCGGCCATCTCGCTCGGCTGTTCGGGGAAACGAAAGTCATCGGTTGCACCACCGCCGGCGAAATCACACCGATCGGCTACGTGCGTGACTCGATCACGGGTGTCGCGCTGCCGTCGTCTCGTTTCCGCGCGGTCTCCACCTGCATCGAGAACGTGAGCGAACTCGAGTGCGCGCGGGGGGCAGAGATCGCCGAGGAGCTCCGGTCGCGGATGCGAAAGGAGCACCCGGAGCTCGAGCATTTCTTCGCCTTCCTTCTCATCGACGGGCTCACGATGTCCGAGGAGAAGGTGGTCAGCAGCCTTCACCAAAGCCTCTCGGATGTCCCGCTCTTCGGTGGCTCAGCGGGTGACGGCGTGACGTTCAAGCGAACGTTCGTGTACGCGGACGGCAAGTTTCGAACGGATGCGGCCGCACTGACGCTCGTAGGCACCAAGGATCCGTTCCACGTTTTCAAGACGGAGCACTTCGAGAGCTCCGAGGAGAAAGTCGTGGTAACGCGGGCCGATCCGGATCGCCGCATCGTTCACGAGATCAACGGTCTTCCCGCGGGCGAAGAGTACGCGCGCCTCGTGGGTCTCGGGAGCGTTGAGCTCTCGCCCATGATCTTCGCGACCTACCCCGTCGTAGTCCGCGTCGGCGGCAAAAACTACGTGCGGTCGATTCAGCAGGTGAACGAAGACGGAAGTCTCACTTTCTTCTGCGCCATCGACGAAGGCATCGTGCTCACCCTCGCGCGCGGCGTCGATCTTCTCGACAATCTCCGCGAGACGCTGGAGAACGTGAAGCGCATCGTCGGGCCACCGCAGCTCGTGCTCGCCTGCGACTGCATTCTCCGCAACCTCGAGGTCGATCAGAAAGAGCTCGTCAACGAGGTGAGCGATCTCCTCGACGAGTACAACGCGGTCGGCTTCGGGACTTACGGCGAGCAGTTCAACGGTATGCACGTCAATCAGACGTTTACTGGGGTCGCGATCGGAGCCGAGACCGAAGACTAATGACGGAACGTGCTTCGGGGGGAAACACGGACACGTGTAAGAGCTGCGACGATCTCGAGAAGAAGATCGAGTGTCTGAATCGGGTCAACCAAGCGCTCATGAATCGAGTCGAGCGCGGGATGAACCTGCAGGAGGACGCGTTTTCGCTCTTTCAGGCCGCGACCAGCCTCGAGGGGAAGGTCCGCGAGCGCACCGACGCGCTCGAGCACGCACTCCGCCGGCTCGAAGACTCGAACCGTGATCTCGAGATCGCGCGTGGTGCCGCCGAGCAGGCCAATCGTGCGAAGAGCGATTTCCTCGCGAACATGAGCCACGAAATCCGGACGCCGATCAACGGCGTCCTCGGGATGACGGAGCTCCTCTACTCGACGGGCCTCAACCGGCGGCAGAGACAACTCGCGGACACGATCCGAACGTCGGCGGTCTCGCTGCTCGATATCATCAACGACATTCTCGATCTCTCGAAGATCGAATCGGGAAAGCTCGAGCTCGACGAGACGGAAATCGACGTGCGGGAGATCGTCGAGGACATCGGCGACCTTTTCGCCGAGCGAGCGCAATCAAAGGGACTCGAGCTCGTCACGTCGATCCCGCCGAAGATGCGAACGACGTATGTCGGCGATCCCGTGCGCCTCCGTCAAGTGCTCACAAACCTCGTGGGCAACGCAATCAAGTTCACGTACACGGGCGAGATCGTCATCGGAGTTTGTCTCGTCGAGAACGGCGACGACGGGACGACGTTGAAGTTCTCCATTCGTGATTCCGGGATCGGGATCTCGCCGGAGGCGCAGGAGCGGATCTTCGAATCCTTCGCGCAGGCCGACGGGTCGACGACGCGGAAGTTCGGCGGCACGGGACTCGGACTCACGATCTGCCGCCAGCTCGTCGAGTTGATGGGCGGGGCGATCGACGTGCAGGGCCAACCTGGCCGTGGCTCGGTATTCTGGTTCACGGCCAAGCTGAAGCCGAGCGATCACACGATCGAACCTTCGGGGCACGAGGACCTTCGAGGAGTTCGCGTGCTGGTTGTCGACGACAACTCCACGTCCGCAAACGTGCTCTGCAACCAACTGAATGCATGGGGAATGCGAAGTCAGTGCACTTCGGACCCCCACTGCGCGCTGGATCTACTCCGCTCCGAGAAGGCATCGGGCGATCCGTTCGATCTCGTACTCCTCGACGCCTCGCTTCCCGACAGCGCGAGCCTCGACATCGCGTGCGCAGTCGGCGACGACTCGGAGTTCGAGCAACTTCGGACCATCGTTCTGATCTCGGTCACCGACACCGACGCGGAAGCATGGAAGCGCGCGGGAGTCGCCTCGTGCGTAGTGAAGCCGGTCCGGCAGAGCCTTCTCTGCAATTCGCTCATGGGAGCGATCCACGACACCGAAGACGAATCCTGGAGTGTGCAGGACGCAGCGCCGGCTTCCGGTCCGGTGCGATTCCACGGCAAGGTGCTCCTCGCCGAAGACAATCTGATCAATCAGCAAGTCGCCTCGGGCATGCTCACCGAATTCGGTGTCGAGGTCGATATCGTGGCGAACGGCGTTCAGGCCCTGTCTGCTCTCTCGAACTCGGAGTACGACCTGGTGCTCATGGACTGCCAGATGCCCGAGATGGACGGGCTCGAGGCGACCGAAGAAGTCCGGAGGGTTGAGTCTGAACAGAGTTCCGCCGAACGGATCCCCATCGTTGCGCTCACGGCGAGTGCACTCGCAGGCGATCGCGAGCGTTGTCTTGCGGCGGGCATGGACAGCTACATGAGCAAGCCCTTCACCCGGGCGCAGCTTCAATCGCTCCTGACGTCGTGGCTGCCGTTCGCGGATGAAGATGGCAATCGTGTTTCAGAGGGCGCCGCCGGAACCAGGGCTTCGGCTCACGTCTCGGCCGGTCTCATCGACGAAAACGCGATCGACCAACTTCGCGGCGGCGATCCGAAGACCGGCGACAAAATCGTCGCCACAGTGGTCGAGCTGTATATCGACGAGACGTCCGATCAAATCGAGCTTCTCAACGACGCCTTGCGCGAATCGGATCCGAAGCGCATCGGAAAAATCTCGCATCACATCAAATCGAGCACGGCCAGCGTGGGTGCGCACAGCCTGGCCGCTCTTCTCGCGGAACTCGAGCAGTGCTCTGAGTCGGATCCCGATAGAACCAAAGAGCTCATCTCCGAAGTCAATGAGCTCTTTCCGCTCGTCGCGGGCGAGCTGCAGCGAATCGCCGGCGCAGCCCTCGTCACTCAGTGATCTCCGCCGTCCTCGGGCGGTAGCTCTCGCGCGACGAACTCGTAGACCGTGACGTGATTCTCGGCCTCTCCCGCCGAATCGCGGAAGTGAGCGACGACCTTTGCCTCGACGCCTTCGAACGCAGCGCGCTCCGCGTCCGAAAACTGCGCCCGATCTCGTTCGCGAACGATCGCGAAATGTCGTCCCGGTTTGCCCGCGCTCGGCGCGAGACTAGGCACTCTCGAATTCTCGACGCCCGCAAGGAGAGCCGCAAACGCGTACCGCACTCCGAGCGTATCGGTAGACGAGCGACGTTCGGCCACCCACTCGGCGGCGGCGACGACCGCGCGGTAGTTCTGATGCAGGCGCCGCCCGAAGAGCGACGGCACCGAGGCCGCGGCGGTGAGAGCGATGACGAAAGCGAGCTTTGCCCAAGGCCTCGACCGCTTGAAGATCGTGCGCGAGGAGAGCTCCGCGAGAAGAGCGACGGAGAGGCAGGTGAGGAGTGGGGCTAGCGCGAGAAAGTAGCGGGCTGAGGTGTACCCGCTGCGCGAACGTACGACGAGAGTCGCGAGAAGAACGCCTCCACCGAACAGCGCGGCAAAGAGTCGTCCCGGGGTGCGCGCCCCGCGCAGGAGAACCATCGCAACGCCGAGCGCCCCTCCGATCGCGTGAAGATATTGGTGCTCGGCCCCGAACGCAGAGACGACGTCGAGAGACGCCTCCGCGGCGTCCGTGAAGCGCGACGCGCCGAATCCCGCGAGTGTTACCAAGCCTCCCTCCGGTGTCGCCGCTGCTCCTTCGAGAGAGAGGATTCGCGACACGGGTTTCGGACTGATGCGACCGCAGACGACGACGAACGGCACGAATCCCGCAACGAATCCTCCGAGCAAAGCGCCCACGTCTCGGAGTCGCCCGACTACTCCGCGGCCGGTTCCCTCGATGCGCGGGGAGAGGATCACAAGACTCGCGACGAGCGCGGCGAGGCAAACGATGGCGTCGAATCGCACCCAGTAGGCCGCCGACGCGACGAGACCGCACACGGCGAATCCTCGCGCCCGCGACCAGCCCTCTCGTTCCGCGGCGAGGACGAAGAGCCACGCCGCGCCGAGTGCGAGCGTCGCGTAGAGCGGGTCGGAGAGGACGTCGCTCGTCTGCCAGAGGGGACGAGGAAGAAGGACGTAAGCGAGACATCCCGTCACCGCAACTCCGAACGCCCAAGTGCGAAGGGCGAAGAGGAACGCGAAGCCGACGCCGATCGCGCCGATGGCCGCCGTAGCGATCTGCGCGAGCCGGACTCGACCTCGGGGCGAGTCGATCCCGACGGACCGCCCGACACCGAAGACCCCGGCGAGAAAGAGTGGATATCCGGGGTGGTCTCGCTCGCGGCGGGAAACATCCGTCAAGGCCTCCGTCGCGAGCGCGTTCGCGTAGCCGAAGTACCGGACCCCGTCCCGCGCCGGACCGACCGAGGTCGAGATCACAGCGGCTCGAGTCGCGATGTAAACGGTGAGGACCACGCCAAACGCCGCGACCGCACGGAAACGGTCCCGGGATCGGTGAGGAGCTGAGAGCGTTCGTTCGGCCACGACGTTACCAATGCATCACGTACCCGCCGTCGACGTTGATCGTCTGGCCGGTGATGGAGCGCGAACGCGGCGAGGCGAGGAACACGGCCATCGCGGCGACCTCGGCGGCTTCCTGCCAGCGGCCGAGGGGAACGACCTCAGCGATCTTCTCAGCCGCCCACGCCTCGTAGTCGGGCGGGTCGGCGTCGTTCTGCCGGCGCCGCCAAGCCTCCCACACGGATCGGTTGAGCTCCGTTTTCACCATCCCCGGACACAGACAATTGACGCGCACACGGTGCGGCGCGAGGTCTTTTGCCGCGCACTGTGCGAAGTTGATCACGCCAGCTTTTGCCGCGCTGTACGGCGGATCGGTTTGCGACCCGATCTGCCCCGCGACGGATGAGAAGAAGAGCAACGATCCGGATTTCTTTGCGACGAGGTGCGGGGCGAACGCGTGCCCGACGTGGACGACTCCGCGGAGGTTGACGTCGAGGACCTTGGACCACGACTCGGGAGAGACGTTCCAGAATGGAAAGCCGAACTCTCCCGAACCGATCCCCACGGCGGAGACGACGTGATCGAACCCGCCGCGCTCCTCGACGGTCCTTTCGGCGACTCGCTCGAGCGCCGCGAGATCCATCACGTCCGCTTCGAAGGCGAGCGCGGGGCGTGCCGTGTCCTCCTCGATCGCACGCGAGACTTCTCGGACGACTGCGTCGCGATCGACGACGACGACCGACGCGCCTTCAGCGGCGAAGGCGTCCGCGACCGCGCGACCGATGCCGCGCGCAGCGCCGATGACTACCGCGGTCGTACCGCCGAGCTCGAGGTCCATGATTCGTCCTCTAAGGGTCGATTGAAGCTCGCAGTTTAGCACCACGGTTCGGAATCGCCCACGACGTGATCTACGCCGAATCGGGTCGGCTCTCCGCTGCGATGTCTGGACGGCTCCGACTCGATGCATCATAGTTTGGAGCTCGCAATCATGGGGCGCTCGAGCGCCGAGTTGCGGATTTGTGAAAAGGCGGACTTCGTGCCCGATCTCCATCCCGTCGACGCGACGGTCATCGTTCTCTATCTCGCCGGAATCACCGCCGCCGGCGCGTGGATGGGTCGTCGAGTGAAGACCACTCGCGACCTCTTCATGCCGCGCCGGTTCGGA
This sequence comes from Planctomycetota bacterium, assembly GCA_965223845.1. GTDB lineage: Bacteria > Planctomycetota > UBA8108 > UBA8108 > SXIK01 > CBDCXR01. The sequence continues at coordinate 5,447,417 of CBDCXR010000004.1, forward strand.
AAGGCGATGATGATCATGCACGCCTTCGGATCCGGCACGGCGACCGATCAAGCGGTCAGCGTTGCCTCCGGGGCGTTTCGCTCCGGACTCTCCGGCATCTGGTACCAGTGGCTCTGGCTTCCCTCGACGCCCGTCTACTGGCTGATGGCGCCGATCTTTCGGCGCTTCCGCGCGACCACGACCGCGGACGTGCTCGAGCTCCGCTTCGACCGGAGCGTCGCGACGCTCTTCGCGGTCGTCGGCATCGCCGGCATGTCGGTGAAGATCGGAGTGATGCTGAAAGGCGCCGGCGCCCTCGCTCAGGCGGGTACGGGAGACTCGCTCCCCGCAGACGTCGCGATCGCCGTGATCACGGTGCTCTTCGTCGCCTACGGCATGATCGGCGGGCTCGGCGCGGCGATCGTGACCGATTTCGTTCAAGGGCTCCTCACGATCCTCTTCTCGTTCCTTCTGCTGCCGTTCGTTCTCTACGAAGTCGGCGGAGTGAGCGGGATGCGCGAGCGAGTGGGCGACGACTTCCTTTCGCTCGTCTCCCCGGGGGAGATCTCCGTGTTCTTCGTCGTCATGTTTTCCTTGCAGGCGCTCGTCGGCATCGTGAGCTTTCCTCACGTCATGGGCGCATGCGCGGCCGGGAAGACCGAGTGGGAAGGACGCGTCGGGTTCGTCGTCGGCAATCTCGTCAAGCGAGTGTGTACCGTCGCGTGGTGTCTCACCGGCATCGCCGCCGTCGCCTGGTACCTCGGCGAGGGCCGCGAGCCGACCGCCGCGAACGCCGACGGCGTCTACGGCGAAATGGCGGCGACGTTTCTTCCTGCGATCAGTCCCGGACTCCTCGGCGTGTTTCTCGCGTCGATGCTCGCGGCGATCATGAGCTCCTGCGATTCCTTCATGATCTCGTCGTCCGCGCTCTTCACGGAGAACATCTACAAGCCGTTCTTCGGCAGCGAAGATCCGCGGCGCCGACTCCTCGTCGGTCGCGTCGCCGGTCTCGGTGTCGTGGCCGGCGGGCTCGCGTTCGCATACTGGACGCCCGATGTCATCGCCGCGCTCAAGACGTGGTTCAAGATCGGCCCGATGACGGGAATCGTCCTTTGGATCAGTCTCGTGTGGCGCCGGATGACGGTCGCCGGTGCGTGGGCGACGACTCTCGCCGGCTTTGGGAGCTGGTGGATCGCCACCCGCTCGTGGTTCGTCCAGTGGGCCGAGACGCTATCCTTCGCCGAAGCGATCGGACTCACCGCGACGAAGGGCGATCGATCGGTCATCTACGAGCCGTGGGTGATCGTGCTCTATCTTTCGACCGCAGTGATCGCCGGCGTCGGAGTGAGTCTCGTCACGCGAGCGGTGCGCGAAGAAAAGCTCAGCCGGTTCTACGCGCTCATCCGGACTCCGGTGCAGCCCGACGAAGCCGACGTCGAGCCCTGCACGCTCCCGCCCGGCGCCGAAACGCGCCCACCGCTCTGGCGCGGCTGGGGGTTCGAGATCCCACGGCCGTCACGGACTTCGGTCATTGGGTTCGCTGTCATCTGGTTAGCCATCGCGGCGCTGGTCGGCGGCGTGGTTTGGTTGGTGGCTTGAGCGCAGGGGGGACCTAGAAAGAGTTTTCACCACGAAGGGCACCCACATTCACTCACAGGCCGTCGAGTCCCCGCAGCTCAACCGATCAGCCGTCGGATCGAACCCGCACTCGCCGCCGGGACGAGCCGGATCCGGGCCCGTGCCGAAGAGCCAATTGAGCTCGAAGATCGCGTCGGCGATGTTCGCCTGACCGTCGTCGTTGAGATCCGCCGCGTCGAGACAGATCGGCTCGGCCGCAGTGCCAAAGAGCCAATTCAGGCTGTAGATCGCGTCGGCGATGTTGCGCTCGCCGTCGTCGTTCACGTCGCCCCGGCGAAACTGCGGATCCTCGTTTGGATCGCGCGGCTCGGGCACGTCGACCGTGCACTCCGCGCGAACTGACTTCGAGACACCGATGCAGCCTCGCACTTCGTAGCGATGTTCTCCCGGCTCGACGTACGAATCGACGAAGCGCGTGCATCCGCCCGTCAGCGACGCGATCATCGCGCCGTCTCGGTACACCCAGATTTCCTCGTAGCGCACGGGGTTCTCCCACGCGAGGCAGGCGACGGTCTCGGCTCCATCTCGATAGAACCTCGCTTCGCAGGTGAACTCCTCCGGCGTCGGCGCTCCGAACAGACACTGGCGCATGTTGTTCGTCGCAATGCGATCGATTGGATTCGGAAACAGACGCGCGATGATCGTTCCGGGATCGTGCGGCATCTCGACGTCGAGCTCAAGGCGCGCTCCCCCACCCGGGGCGAGCTCCGGCACGGTCGCCGAAGCAACGACCTCGTCGCGTCCGTCGCCATCCATGAAGACGATCTCGACGCCGAGTCGACTCTCTCCGTTCCCGTCGACCGGAGTGCACGCGAGACCGAGGTTCTCGACGTCCACCGTCGCGACGACGATGCCGCCGGGTCCGGGATAGGAATCGCTGAGCCGGCAGACCGTAATCGCGGCGTCGGGAAGGACCTCGGTGTCGAACGACACCAAGGTCTTCCCTCCGCCGATGCCACCGGCCCGTCCTTCCGACCGGTGGCGCAGCTGGGCCCAGCCGCCGTCGAGGTTCATGGAATGGATCACACCGCCCGGAGAAATCGCCGTCGCGACGTTGGAATGAACTCGCTCGTCGTCGGTGAGACACACCGGCGCACCCCACTTCGCGTCCGACGCCGGTCCGATCGCGACCGACATCACGTTTCCCGAGCCCGCCCGCGAGCCGAGCGGCCCGAGTCCGTGATAAGTCATTACGTATTCCGCCGGGGCGAACGAGCCGCCACCGCCGCCGATCGGATCGTCGAAATCGATGTTCGGCCCCGCCGTCCACGCGATCGACGGATACATCCCGTTTTCCGGCTGGAGACACCGGCCGTGAATCAGCTCCGGCGTCTCGAAGACGCCCTCGGTGAACCGACTCGCGAATACGTAACGATTGCTTCCGAGACCGGTGTCGTTCTCGCTCGCGCCCTTCCCGAGTGCGGTGAAGACAAGCATGCCGCTGCCGTCGCTCTGGAGCGCGAGATCGGGATGCAGCATCCCCGGATAGTCATCGGGGTTCGCAAATACCGGCGCGCCGGCCGACCAGCCGACGCCCTTCTCGTAGGTTGCGATGAGAAGATTCCGCCCGAGGTTCGAGTCCGTCAGGTTCTCGTGCTCGGGATCGTGAACCCAGATGCAGTACGTCGTGTCCCCCGACGGCGACGTCGCGAGCGTCGGGGCGATGTTGATCCCCGGAGGCGATAGCTTCGTCTCGCCGTCGAGCACTCCGCCGATTCCGACGCGCCGCGCGTAGATCGCCGTCGCATCGAGATTCGGGATGATCGGATTCTGAATCACCTTCGCCGTGAGCGGATTCTCCGCGCTCACCTTGCCGATCGGCTGCTCGTAGATGACCTGAGACTCGGTTCCGATCTGAAGGAAGGAGTCCTCGAACCGCACCCAAGCCACCATCGCTTCCCCACCCGCCGCGACGGCGGCGCCGCTCGGATCTCGCGCGATCGCCGCCGAGCCGTCGGCACGCCTTGCGGAGGGAGCGACTTCTTCGGATCGATCAGACACTTGAATGAGAGGCTCGTTCTCGTCTCGGCGCCACAGATCAGCGACGTTCCGCTCGACGACCGCGACCACGATGTCCTGCTGGGCTGCCGTGGAGTTCATGAGCGCGACGTTCGTCCCAACGGGACTCGTCGCCGCCTTGCCGCTCGTCCAAACGATGAACGCGCGTTCATTCGTCACGAACTCGACCGCAGGATCGATCACGTCGCCGATTGCCTGCGTAACGAGAAACGCGTTGTCTTCGTTCGTAAAGAAAATGCCGAGCGTTCGCTCCGGCGGGGAGACGGCCTCGACAGCGAACGCCTGCATCCACGTCGAACCGTCAGGCGAGTACGCGGTCGAGTTGCGGCTCGTCGTGAGGAACTTGAGTGTCGGATCCGCCACTCCCCCACCGGCACCGTCGATGATGTCGCCGCAATCGAGGCCGGCCGCTTGCTTGAGCAATCCGCAGATCTCGAAGAAATCGCAGGCTTCGGTGTCGAAGTTCGCCCCGGCCGAGAACGATACGAGCTCTTCGTCGTCGACGAGCGGCACCCGTCCGGGCGAGTAGCAAATCTCGTCGAAGAGCGCCCAGACGCAGGCTTCCACCTCGAAGAAGAGGCTGAACGCCGCGCGCATCTTGAGCCCGGAGTTCGGCGAGCCGTCGATGACACCCACGTGGGCGTCGAGGTCGATGTTCGCCTCGGGGATGAGGCGCGTCGCCACGGATGCGACGCCGAAGAGCACATCCGCGCGGACTTCGCAGGGAATCCGAATGTCGACGTCACCACAAAGATACGCGTGCGTTTCGACGCGCGGGCCACCGCCCTGGAGGTCGGCGAACGGACGAACGTCGAGAGTGACGTTCGTTCCGACCAAGAAGTCGATGGCTAGAGAGATCGACGCCCACACCGTGACCGGCACCGGACCGATCGACCCCGTGTAGAGGATGGCGTCGAAAATCTCTTGCCGGAACGTGTTGTCGTAGAGGACGTCGATCGACTCCCAGTGATATTCGGGGAACGCGAGCCCGCCGGCGATGCCGTCCGGAATCGTCTCGCCCGGCTGAATGATGTTCGGCGCGCCCTCCATTCGATTCCCGAGCGTGTCTCCGTGCGTCGCCCCGATCGCCGCTTCCTGAACGAAATCCTCGCCGACGATCGTGAACTCAGGGAGCGTACCGGAGGAGAGATCGTTGCCGAAGCTCGGGATCCCCGTTCCCGGCGGTAGACCTTCGACGGGGAAATCGACCTGCTTGCTCGGCCCGATCGGATAGTGCTCCTTCGTCGAATGCGACGCCTTGAACGAGAAGCGGTAGGTCGCATCCTGCGCGTCGTAGAATCCGTTCCAGAAAGTGTGGTCGAGATTCGGCGGATGGTTGAGCATGCGCATCGCTGAGCCGATCGGATGCCAAATGTCATCGACAAGCGTCGGGCCGTTCGAATCGTCGCCGAGGTGATGATTCGCCGGCCAACCGTCGTCGAACCGCCGCGTCTTCCCAGCGAACCATACGTTCTTCCAGTTCGTTCCGTTCGCGCCGGGGACCGAGGGTATCTTGTGGAGGTCTTCGATCCGCACATGGAGGTACTTGAGTCCGTTCTGCACCTCGGGACAGAGGTCCTCGACGATCATGTCAACGTCGGTGAACGGGACGAACGGCTGGTCGCCGACGAGAGACGCGACGACGAGGTCGAAGAGGACGTCGCTCTGCGACGGATCGTTCGGGTCGATGTAGACCGCCGGAACCACCTGTCCCTGGCAAAACCCGCGCGGCGCAACGAGAAGTCGAAACTCGACCGGCCGCTCCGTGTCGAACTCACCGTTCCCCGGCGGCGGGATGAGGCCGACGACGGACCGGATTCCCTTCGGATCCGGTGTGGGGCACAGGAACGAGTAGTAGACGAGATCGCACTCTACGTCCTGCGGCTGGATCGCGATCTGGTAGGAGCGCGTCGTCGACCGCGGGCAAAACTTGCTCCTCACTTCGACATCCACGTAGTAACAGCCGAGCTCCTGCACCTGGGTCGTAATCTGGTGCGCGCTCCCCGAGCAGACCGTCGTCGGGTTGCCGCCCTTGTCGTAGATCGTCCAGACGTACTCGAATTCCGGGTTGTCCGGCTCACCCTCGGCGCCGCCGATCTTGTGCGGGATCCCGTCGCCGTCGATCCAGGTTCCGAACGCCTCGAGGCTCACCCACACGCCAGAGGCATTCTCGGGCGATACCGCTTCGCCGTGAATCGCCGTGATGACGGGAAGCGTGTCGCGGCCCGTCATGTCGCGGACGCGAACGAGCGGATACGGCGGACACGGCGACCCCGGGATCAGCAGCTCGTAATCGCGATCGTCGCTCCCGAACGCGAAATACTGAACGTCGTTGTCTCCGCCGACGACATAGAGGTCGAGAAGGTATCGTCCGGCAGGAATCCGCTTGAGCGTTCCTTCGCCGTCGAGGCAGGGCTGAGGTCCCGTATCGTTCGGGTCCGCAGGGTTCGGCGGTGTTCCGATGTCGCGGTCCGCGCGGAAGTAGTTCACGCAGTGCCAGTCCTTCTTCGTCGTATCGATGAGGATGTTTGGAAACGTGAACTCGTCGGTGAAGTCGCTCTCGATGTGCCGGAGACGCCCGCGAAGCTCGACACCGGGCTTCGTCGCGATCTTGTGGTAGAAGCCGGCGAACTCGAGCACCGTCGCGTCGTTCGGAAGAAGGAATCCCGTCGTGATCTGGTTACCGGGTATCACACTCTGGAGCCACTCGGGCCGAATGAATCCGATGGCGCTCGGACTCTGCACCGCGCCGAGCTTTCCGAGGTCTTCGACGAGCGGAGCCTGGACGAAGCTCGGCTCGTCCGGTCCCGGAATCTTGCCCGCGCCGCCGTCTCCTTCCTCGTTGAAGACGAGATCGGCGCAGCGCTCGACTTGCGCCGGCGCGTGGTCACCCCGAAGCGGAAACACACCGCCGCCGTCCGTTCCGTTGCCGGCGATCACTGGTCCGTTGCAGAACGCACGAATCGCATCCGCAACCGAGATCGCGAACTGGCCGCGCGACGAGACTCCGACGAACTGGAGCTGGAGGTGATCGCCGTTCGCCGCGATGTTGAGCTCGGTCGCGTCGCCCGAGAGGACCATGATCTCCTCGCCGCTCTCGTCGCGAACCTCGATGCGCTCGTAGATTTCGGGATTGAACCAGCGGAACCGAGCCTCTCCGCCTGCGAGGCTCGTCTCGAACTGCTGCGGACCGACGAGCTGTCGCGGCACGACGGGTTCGGGCTCGACCGTGAGAGCGCGCGCGAGCTGCGTGACGATCGTCCCGCCGCGCCGGAGCGAAACCGAGTACGTCCCCGGATCGAGGGCCGGCGTGAGCGACTCGAGCTCGTTCGCTCGCGGCATCGTCGCAAACTCCGCTTGATCGTTCCCGAAGTGAACTGACATCGATTCGAGCGCGTCCGCGGGAAGATTCTCGAAGAACAGCCGGATGCGGTTCCCCGCGCGAGGATTGACCGTCGCCGGGTCGATGCGAAGCAGCTCGATCGGCTCGGGAAGGTAGGTGACACCGTCCGGAAGGCGGGCGTCTCCTCTCGGATCCTCAGCGACGACGTCCACGGCCATCGGCTCGAAGAGGGGGTCGTCCGAGCCGCTCGCCGCTCTCCAGGTCGGCGCGACTCCGGAGATTTCCGTGCCTTCGGCGTTCACCGCACTCCCGCCGATAAACGCTCTCCCGAAACGAACGCGGGTCTCACCCGAGAAGTTCTGGCCGAATACTCGAACCGCGACCGATCCTTCCCCCGCCGGAATCTGGCTCGGAAGGACGCGAGTGAGAACCGGAGGTGCCGGCGGTGGATCCGGGACGTAGCTCACGAGGTTCGATTCGCGCACGAGTCCACGCGAATCGGAAGCGAACACATCGACGAACGTCGGCTCGGTCGGATCGTCCGCGCCCTCGCTCACCGCATCCCAGCTCGGCACGGTCGCGGTCGCACTCAGTCCATCGGCGGCCACCGCGACGTCGCTGAGGCGCGCGCGGCGCCCGAACCCGAAGATCGTCACGTCGCGAAACGATCGGCCCCGAATTCGCACACGAATTCCGCCCTCGAGTGGAATTTCGTCCGGCGTGACGCTGGTGATGATGATCGGCGGTGCGGCCTCGACGGCCCGCGGCTGCGACACCGCTACCGCGCCGTTGGCGCAGCGGATCTCGAGAGCGTGAACTCCCGACGGAAGCGAGGGCGACAGCCCCGAAATCGTCGCGCGGTCGATCGACACTCTGGTGAGCTCCGCGCCGCCGAGCAGTACGACGTGCGACGAGTCGACGCCCGGCGCCTCGATCGCCATCGGCGTACCGCCCGCGGTGGAGACGAGCGTCGGCGCGATTTCGTTGATCTCGAGCGGAGCGCACGCCGGCGGACAGAGCGCATGGATCTCCGCGCGCGTGAGAACGTGGCTGTAGACGCGGACGTCGTCGATGCTGCCGTTAAAGGAGCAGCAAGGATTTGTCCGTCGGACGAGCGCACCGAGCGTCGTGTAGTCGAAGAGGATCGGCTCGAACGCGTAGCTGAAATCCGTCTCGTCTTCTTCGCCGTCGATCCAGAGCGTGGCGTCACCGTTGTTGTCGGTCCAGACCACGTGGCGCCACGACCCGTCGAGAACCTTTGTCGAGCTGAGCCGATTGAGGGGCGTACCCCGCGTCGAATCAATCCGGATGAGGAGATTCGAACTCGCGGCCGGATCCCGCCCGATCCCAAATCCGGGCTCGGGAAGATCGGTGAACCCTTCGCCGAAGATGTACGCGGCGCCGCGTCCTGGTCTTCCCTTCACCCAAAACGCGATCGAATAGCCACCGCGGCGAAAGACCGGGAGCCCCGAGTTGTTTCGAAAGCGGACACGTTCCGTGATGTTGTCGATGACGATCGCGCCCGAGCGGCGGCCGTCAAATCCTACTTCGAAGGTGGGCGTCCCTCCTCCGGGCAGCGTCCCGTCGTTTCCCCCAGGACCGCTGTCGGTGAGCGACAGGTTGAGCGTCCAATGAGAGATCAGATCGGCACGCGCCGACGGAGCAAGCGCCGCGAGCGCGAGCGTGAAACCGAAAACCTGGGTAACTCTTCGCGTTGCCGTCGTCGTCACGACTCGTCCCTCCAAGCGGCTTCGATCACCTCGTTAACCCGCATTTCTCACCAGATTCGGTGAGCGAAGCGGCGAGACGTCGCGGCGCATCCGATGCTCAGTTTTCGTCTCACGGCGTCGTAGTAGAATCTGGTGAGGAATGCGGGTTAGGGATGGGTTCGATCGCGCGATCGCGCTGCCGACCGCGCCCTCGCATCTCAAGATCCCGAACCGCCCTCGCCGCGGGGAAGAATCTCGGTAGAATTGCGGACGGCACGCCGCAACTTGGAGTGTGCAGGGAGTTTGGGGAAACTCGCGCGCTGCGCTGGTTCACCGACAACGACCTCTTCGAAGCGATACCGACGATGGCGGAGGACGACTTTCCCGCGCTTCTCGATCGCGCCAGAACCGGTGATTCGGCTGCCGTAGAAGAGCTTCTCGTTCTCATTCGTCCGCACCTCGAGCGGGTCGCGAGCGAGTATTCGAGCACCGACGCCGGGGAGAGCACGACCGACTTCGTCCAGGAGTCGTGGCTCGACGCGTGGCACAAGCTCGACCAGTTTCGCGGAAACGGCGCCGACACACTGCCGGCGTTCAAGGCGTGGACGCGCCAAATCGTGCGCACAAAGATCCTCAAGGCGCACCGACGCCGATCCGCGCAGAAGCGTCCAGATGCTCGCCGGAAGCTCACGCTCGGAGCACCCAGCTCGGAGCGGCCGACCCACGATCCCGTCGCGAGTGAATCCACGCCGAGCGGACACGCGAGACAGAAGGAGGAGGCTCGGCGCATCCAAGACGCCCTCGCGCGCATCGAAGATGCCACGATTCGCGAGGTGGTCCGGATGCGCTTCTTCGAGCAGCGCTCGCTCCGCGAGATCGCCACCGCGCTCGAGATCACTTACGACCAAACACGCGACCGATTCCACCGCGGTCTCGCCTGGCTGGGTCGCGACCTCAGGTCGCTCGCCGCGGAGGATCTGCGCTGACGCGACAAAGTTCGGGTTTCTCTCCCATACGCGGAACCCGATGGGATCTACGGATGGAGGCAGTCGACGCGAACAGAGGACTCTGGCAATCGAGGACCCGAGCACCGCACGAATCCAACGCTCGAATCCATGACGAAATCGTCGTCCGAATCACCACGCCCGCCAAACGACGCACTCGAAGCCGAGGTCGTCGAGATCGCCGAGCGTTTTCTCGACGGACTCGAAAGCGCGGAGCGCCCAGACCGAGAGGCGCTCGTCGCCGCGCGACCGGATCTCGCGCCTTGGCTCGAGGAGCGACTCGTCGCCATCGAGCTCGTTCACGATTTCGCAAGTGAGTCGCGGACCGGGGCGCCGTCGGGACGGATTCGCTGCCCACACTGCGGGCGAGTTTCGGCGGCGACACGCCCGGCGACGAGGAGCGATGGATCAGAGGGCGGACGCTCGACCTGTTCCGACTGTGGACGGACGTTTCGCGTCGATCGCGCGACGCTCAAGACAGACGCCGACGACCTGCCGGAGCGCATCGGCCGCTTCGACGTCGTCGCGTTTCTCGGCCGCGGCGCGTTCGGCAACGTCTACAAGGCGATCGATCCGGACCTCGGTCGGCGCGTCGCCATCAAGATTCCTCGCGCGGGCTACTTCACGGCCGATGAGGAAGCGCGATTCCTGCGCGAGGCGAGAAGCGCGGCGAAGCTCCGGCATCCCGGAATCGTCGCCGCGCACGAAATCGGGGACGCGCGCGGCGTGCCCTTTCTCGTCTCGGATTACGTCGAAGGGGTCTCGCTCGAAGAACGGACTCCCGGTCCCGAGACGCCGGCCGAGGCGGCCCGGATCGCGCGAGCGATCGCCGAGGCACTCCACTACGCTCACGAAAGCGGGATCGTCCATCGGGACGTCAAGCCGGGTAACGTGATCGTCGATGGCGCGGGCGATCCTCATCTCACCGATTTCGGTCTCGCGCGTCACGACGAGGGCGAGGTGACGGTCACGATCGACGGGCAATTGCTCGGCACACCCGCGTTCATGTCGCCCGAGCAGGCGCGCGGAACCGTCGACGCCATCGACCGGCGTTCCGATGTCTACAGCCTCGGCGTCGTTCTCTACGAACTGCTCACCGGCGAGCGACCGTTTCGCGGATCGCGGAGCGTCGTTCTCAGCCAGGTCTTGAGCGACGAACCGCGTCCGCCGCGAGCGCTCAACGATCGCATCCCGATCGATCTCGAGACGATCTGTCTCAAGGCGATGGCGAAGGAGCCGAACCGGCGCTACGCGACGGCGAACGCGCTCGCCGAAGACCTCGGGCGATTCCTTTGCGGAGAGCCGATCTCCGCTCGTCCCGTCGGTCGGCTCGAGAAGACGTGGCGGTGGGCGCGCCGCCAGCCGGTCGTCGCAGGGCTCTTGGCCTCGGTCGCCTTCTTGATCGTAGCGGTCGCGGCCGTCTCTTTGGTCGCGGCCGTCTGGCTGTCTCGCGCCGTCGACGAGAGTGGACGGCGACTCGTGCACGCGCACATTCAGAACGGCAGCCTGAGACTCGACCGAGGCGATGCCGGTTCGGCGCTGCCCTGGTTCGTTGAAGCACTGCGCTTCGACGAAGGAAAGATCGATCGCGAGGAGGTCCACCGGACGCGCATCGGAGCCGCATTCCGCTACCACCCGCGTCTCCTCCGGGTGTGGTTCGACGACGAGCCGGCGCGCGTCGTCGCGTTCGGGCCGGGCGGTGAGATTGCGCTGAGCTATTCAGGAACGACGGTGAAGCTCCTCGACGTCGAGGGCGGAGCGATCGCGAAATCATGGCAGCACTCGGCTGCCGTCGTCGACGCCGTCCTCGATCCCCTCGCCGCCCGGTGGACCGTCGTCGCCTGCGCCGATCGCTCGCTCCACATTCGTGACCTCTCGGAACCGAGCTCGGACGCGCGCGTGGAGATGGAGCACGTCCCGTCGCGCCTCGCTGTGCATCCGCGCGGAGAGCTCGTCGTTAGCGCCGACGCCGGAGGGCACGCGATCGTTTGGGATCCCGAGCGAAGCCGCGAGATTCGGCGATTCGCACATCGCGGCGCCGTCTCCGATCTCGCGATCAGTCCCGACGGAAAACTCCTCGCGACGGCGGGCCGAAAGAGTGGAGTGTCGGTTTGGGAACTGTCGACTGGACGATCGCTCGGAGAGTTCCTTCGCGACGACGACGGATCGATCGTTCGCTGGGCTCACGACTCTAAGACTCTCTTCAGCTGCTTCGGGCGCCGCATGATCACGTGGGACACCGCCAAGCTCGAAGCTCTCGCCGAGTGGATCATCGGAGCCGACATCCGCGACGCAGCGTGGTGCCCGAACGACTTGACCGTCGCGATCGCGGCGACCGACGGCTGGGCTCGCTACTGGCTCCCGCTTCGACAATGGGGGACACTCGGCGACGCGAAGTCGAGCGCACTTACGTCGGTAGAATTCGATCCGGCCGGGCTTCGCCTCGTGACCGGACGACGGGACGGACGCGCCGAGCTCTGGACGGCCGGAGCTCTGACGATTGCCGCCTCCCCGCTCCACCACAGCGGCGCGGTGACGAGCACGACCTTTCACCCGGGCGGATACCTCGTTCTCACCGCGAGCGAAGACGGAACGACGCGGCTTTGGGATCTCACCCCCGGACCTCGCGTCACGGGTCTCGACGTCAGGGGGGATCCGGAGCCGATCTCCGACGAGGACGAGACGCGGCGCCTCCGCGTCGATCGTGACTCCGTCCGCGTTCACGCCACAGCGTCGGGAGTACCCCTCGCACCGCCGATGCGTCACCCGCGCGAGGTAGAGCTCGCTGCGTTCGGAGACGGGAAGACACGCATCGTTTCGGCGACGCGCCGAAACGTGCGTATCTGGGAGGCGGCGACCGCCGATCCGATCACGCCTTGGCTCCGGCACGATCGCCCCCTCGCCTCCGTTCGTCTCGCCGAAGACGGCGCTCGCCTCGTCACGAGGGACGACATCGGAATCGAACGCGAATTCGAGTTCGCACCAGAAGCGCGCTCCGTTGGGGAGCTCGCGGTGGCGGCGAAGATCCTCGCCGCATCCGAGATCGATTCAGCGGGTGGCTTCGTCCGTCTCTCGCCAGAAGCGACGCGGCGCGCGTGGGAGAGACTCCTCGCGCGCGGACAACCTGCGCTGCCCACCGAGCTCGCGATCGGGCATTGGCACTTCCGGGAATCGATCGACGCGTATCGAGACGAACGCTGGCGCGATGCGGTTTGGCACCTCGACCGGTCGCTGCCGCCCATCGCCGGATCGGCGCGAGTACACGGGATGCTCGGCCGTGCCTACGGTGAGCTCGGCGACTGGAGCGCGGCGGCAAACCATTACGAAGAATCGATCGCCGAGGACTCGACGACGGCGAGATATCACTTTCGCTTGGCCGTCCTCTGTCTCGCCCTCGGCGACGACGATCGATACCGTGCGGTAAGCGAGCGGATGGCCGTGGTATTTGGGTCGAACGCGACGAGAGCCGATCGCCAGCTCACCGCAGCAACCGCCGTGCTCGGCCCGGGCGCCGTGACCGAGGTCGAACCATTCGCGCGACTCCTCAGGGAAAAGCACTTTTCCTTTCGGTTGACGACGACGCGGGCGCGCATTTTGGGCGCGCTTCATCTGCGAGCCGGTAACCTCGAAGAGGCCCTCGCGGTTCTCTCCGGGCTCCGCTTCAATCCGCGGCGCGAGATGACGTGGAAAGACGCGATCTTCCTCGCCCTCGCCTTCCACGCAAACGACAACGCGGCAGCGGCCGAGAAATGGCTTCGCCGCGGAATCGAAGAAGTCGAACAGATCAAGATGCAGCACTTTTTCGACCGACTGGAGCGGCGAGTGTTGCTTCTCGAAGCGAAGGAACAGATCCTCGGCACCGGGGAGAACCCGAGTGCGTCCGTTCGGTGAATCAATCAACGGGCGAACTCGTCGCTCTTCGATCGCTGGATCGAGTCCCTTCGTGATACGATCCTCTCCCGGCCGACACCCGCCGCCGTTACGAACAAGCCGCGCCCCGATACGACGAGAGGTCTCGGAGTGGACATCGCGAGCGGAACGACTCTCATTCACAACGGAAAGCTCGTCGACGGCACCGGCAGCGCTCCTTTGCCGGATGCCGCGGTGGTCTTTACGGATGGGCTCATCGATTACGCCGGACCGCTCGCGGCCGCGCCTTCTCTTCCGGCCGCTGCGACGCGTATCGACGCCGGAGGGGGAACGATCCTTCCCGGGCTCGTCGAGGCGCATTTTCACCCGACGTATTTCAACGTCGCGGCGCTCGAGGATCTCGATATCCGCTACCCCGTCGAATACGTGACGCTGCTCGCCGCTGCAAACGCGAAGCTCGCGCTCGAATGCGGGTACACAGCGGCGCGAAGCGGTGGAAGTCTCTTCAACATCGACGTCTGGCTGAAGAAAGCCATCGAAGAGGACCTCACGCTCGGCCCTCGCCTCGCGGCGAGCGGCCGCGAGATCTGCGGGGTCGGCGGTCTCATGGATTGGAATCCCGATTTTCGCAAGATCGGAATGGAGGGACTCGTTCTTCTCGTGAGCGGTCCCGACGAGGCGCGCTCCGCCGTTCGCAAGCTCGTCAAGGACGGAGTCGAATGGGTCAAAACCTATCCGACCGGCGATGCAGCGGCCCCGGATGTCAACGATCACCACACTCTCTGCATGACCTTCGAAGAGATGCATGCTGTCGTTGAGACTGCACACAACCACAACATGAAGGTCACCGGCCACTGCCGCGCGACCGAAGGAATCAAGAACGCGCTCCGGGCGGGTTACGACACTCTCGAACACGGCACGTTCATCGACGACGAAGCGCTCGAAATGATCCTCGCGCGCGATGTTCCCGTCGTGCCGGCGCTTCAATTCGAGAAGGCGAGCATCGAGCGCGGCCCGGAAATCGGGATGCCCCAGGCGGTGATCGACGGTCACCAGGAGACGCTCGACGGCGGCGCGGAGAGTGCTCGGCGCCTCCACGAGGCCGGGGGAACACTCGGGATGGGCGGCGACTACGGATTCGCGTGGAACCCGCACGGCGACTACGCGAAGGAGCTCACGTTCTTCGTCGAGTTCGTCGGCTTCACTCCGCTCGACACCATCCGCTGCGCGACACTGAACGGGGCGAAGATCCTCGGGCGAAGCGACGAGATCGGCACGCTCGAAGCCGGAAAGCTCGCGGACATTCTCGTCGTCGACGGTGACGTCGCGGCGGACATTTCAATCCTCGAGGATCGATCGAGGATCTCCGTTTTTCAGGGCGGGGTGCTCAAGGTCGACCGGTTGGCGCGCTCGGCTTCCTGACTACGACGAGCTTCTAAGGGGAAGAGTTTCACACGAAGGGCGCGAAGGTCCGCGAAGGAAGACGAAGGGGAGAAAGAGAGGGAGAATTGTTTTCGAGAGTGGCGATCTGAGTCACGAAACGTTCACCGTCGGAACTCGATCGATCGATGTCAGGACGTTCTCGTCTTGAGTCACATGCGGGCGATCCAACCATCACTCGCGAGGACGTGAACGCGCTCACCCGCCCTCCTAATCGCCTACTTTCTTATCTCTCCTACTCTCCTCCTCTCTCTTTCCTCCGTCTTCCTTCGCGGACCTTCGCGCCCTTCGTGTAAAATCTTCACCCTTGGCAGGACCCGCCGCAAAGAAGTCAAGAACGCGCATAGAATCCCATGCCGCGAATCGCGCTCCTCGTCTTGTCTTCGCTCGGAGCGAGCACGAGCATCCACGCCGGCGTTCGATTGAGCGAGGTGATGTACCACCCACCGCTCGAGGCGCTCGAGTTCGTCGAGATCGCGAACGACGGCGATCAAGTGGTCGAACTTTCGGGATGGCAGTTCATCGACGGAATCGTCTTCGAGTTCCCCGCGGGGAGCGAGATCGCCGGCGGTGAGCACATCGTCATTTGCCGCGACCCGGAAGCCTTCGGCGCGGTGTACGAAGTCACCGGCCAGCTCTTCGGCCCGTACGCCGGAGCGCTCGCGAACGGCGGCGAGCGCGTCGCACTCGCGGCGCCGGGAGACGAGGTCGCAGATGCGCTCATCTACGATGATCGCGCTCCGTTCGATCCACGCGCGGACGGCGCGGGACGTTCGCTCGAACGAGTGTGCCTAGCGCAGGACGCGGCGGTCGTAGGGAATTGGCGAGCGTCGCTCGTCGATGGCGGAACTCCATTCGCCGCTGGGGAAAGCGTCTGTCCTCCGCCGCTTCCCGAATCGGGAAGCCCTGTCGTCGTCACCGAAATCCACTACCACCCCTCCGGCGAAGCCGATCCCGCGGGTGAGTTTCTCGAGCTCTACAATCGTGACGTCGCCGCCGTCGATCTCGCCGGATGGCGTCTATCGGGTGCCGTCGAGTACCGCTTCACGCCCGGCGATGCGCCGACGTCGATCGCGCCCGGAGAGTTTCTCCTCGTCGCCCGACATCCGGGCGAGCTCGCCGCTGCGACTGGGATCGACGCACTGGCGATCGCTGGACCGTACGAAGGAGTGCTCTCGAACTATCGCGATGACGTCGAGCTTCGCGATGCGGACGATCGCGTCGTCGATTTCATCGAGTATCGACAAGACGGCGTTTGGCCGGCACTCGCCGACGGACTTGGAGCGAGCCTTCAGCGTGTCGACGCCGATGTCTCCGGATCACTGCCGCAGAACTGGGCGGTTTCGCACGACTGCAGACGCGAAGAGACCTGCGTGCTCGTCGAGAACGGCACGATCGTAAGCTGGTTCGAGAACCTCGACGGTTCCGATCCTGGTTTCATCGGCGACTCCGCCTGGTACGCGACGGACTTCGATGCCGATCTAAACGGCTGGAATCGCGGTCCCTTCGCGGTCGGGTACGACACCCGGGATCCCGACGGTCAACCGTGGATCCTCACGAGCTCGACCGCCGAGGCGGGTCTCCACTCGATCCTCCTCCGCATCGAATTCGATTACGACCCCGCTGTCGATTGCGGCGCCCAGATCCCCGTTCTCGCCGCCGATTGGGACGACGGCTTCATCGCGTGGTTGAACGGTGACGAGATCGCGCGGCGCGGAATGCTCGACTCGCCCGGAACCGAGCCGGAGTTCGACGGCGAGTACCGCGCCGAGGTCGTCACCGCGCAAGGGTTTCGCGAATCGGAGCCGGTCTATCAAGTCGTTTGGTCGGGCACGGCGGCCGATCTTCGCGCGGGACGAAACGTGATCGCGATCGGAAACTACAACTCTCGCCCAACGAGCTCCGACCTCTATTTGAGCGCGCGACTGAATCTCGGCTCGGCCCGAACGGATGATGCGGCTACGCCCGGTGCACCGAGCTCGCTCGGATTCTCCACCGTCCCGCCTCTCGTCGCATCGGCCGATCACGATCCCGCCGAGCCGACATCCGCCGACGCGGTACGGATACTCAGCCGCATCGAAGGTCCGGACGTCGACAGCGTCGAGGTCATCACCGACGCGGGCGACGGAACGGAGGTCGTCGCGATGCGGGACGATGGCGCCGGCCCCGACGACGTCGCCGGCGACGGAATCTACAGCGCGCTTCTTCCTCCGCGCCCCGACCAGACCCTCGTTCGCTATCGCATCGAGGCCCGAGCCGGGCGGTCCGAATGTCCCGCGTCGTTTCCGCCGCAGGGAAACCCCTCGCCGTTCACTGGTTATCTCGTCGCCGACGACCGTCCCGCCACCGCCGGCGAAGTGCATCTCTTCCACATCTCTACGCCGGGAGCGCTCCGCGATCTTTCGTGCGCCGATGGCGCGTGGACGGGAGGAACTCTCGTCGACCATCGCGGCCGCGCGCACTTCGACGTCGGCGTCAAGTTCCGCGGAGCCACGGCGTGCAATTATCCGAAGAAACCGCTCCGCGTGCGCTTCAACAAGGGAGATCTCCTCGACGGCAAGTCGCGCCTCAATTTCAACGCGGGCTGGAACGACAAGGGGATGCTCCGCGAGAAGCTGACCTACGACTTCTTTCGCGACGCGGGTGTGCCGTACTCCGAGACGCACATGGCGCGCGTCCACACGAACGGCGGTGCGTTTCACGGTGTCTTCTTCACGATCGAGGATCCTTCGACCGAATACCTGCGACGGAACGACTGGGACGACGACGCGCCTCTCTACAAGTGTTTCACCGCGATGCTGAACGGCTCGACCGCCGGCTACGAACCGCGCACTCGTTCGGCCGAGGAGCGAATCACCGAGATCGGCGCGTTCGCCTCCGAGCTGAACTCTACGAGCGGGGCAGCGCTCATCGAGTTTCTCGGCGAACGCCTTCACGTCGAAGCGATGATCGACTACCAAGTCGTCCAGGCGGTGGTCATCGATCTCGATTCCGTGACGAAGAACTGGCTCCTCTATCTCGGCCCGCACGGGCGCGGCAAGACGGGGCCGGATCGAGTAGCGGTGTTCGCCTGGGATCTCGATCTCACATGGGGACAACGCCGTCTAACGACGGACGTTCGCAGCCACATCGAGCACCCGCTCCTCCATACGCAGACGTACCCTTTCACCGACCAAGGGCATCACGGCATCGTCAACGCGCTCCTTCAGCGTGCGCCGGACGACTACTTCGTAAGGGCCCACTACGGGAGGATGTGGAATCTCCTCCAGGAGAAGTTCCACCCCGACGTTCTCCTCCCGAAGATCGATCGCTACGGCATCGCGACGCTTCCTCACGTCGAAGACGATTCGGAGAAGTGGCCGCGCACTTGGGGCGCGCGCGGAGATGATCCCGAGTTTTGGCGGGAAGATCTCCGCGCCTGGGCCGTCCGGCGGTTCGAGTACCTCACGGAGTTTCTCACATCGGATCGACCGACCACGCAGGGTCGTCGATTCCGTTACGCTCCGGCGCCTCGAATCAAGTTCTCCGAGATTCACTACAACCCCGAAGGAAACTCGGAAGAGCTGGAATTCGTCGAGCTGCGGAGTCTCGAAGCGAGTGCGATCGACATCTCCGGCTGGACCATTCCGGCGATCGAGTTCACGTTTCCCGCGGGAAGCGAAATCGCGGCCGAGGGATTCGTCATCGTGGCTCGGAATCCGGCCGCTCTCCGCTCGGCAGTCGCGGTAGCGGACGATCTTCCCGTCTTCGGGCCCTACGCCGGAAACCTCCGAAACGGAGGCGAGGAGCTGCGCCTTCGCGACGGTGGCGACGCGCGCGAGCGGCCCGATTTCCCCGAAACGATCGACGTCGTCCGCTACGACGACGCAGCGCCGTGGCCGGAAGCGGCCGACGGCGACGGATTCTCACTCGAGCTCGAGACACTCGAGCTCGACAACGATCTCGCGACGAGCTGGCGATCGTCACGGGAACGCGGCGGGTCACCCGGCTCGCTCGAGCGGACGTCCGCCGCGCCGGAAATCGTTCTCACGGTCGATCCCGTGACCGGCGTCGCACCACTCCGAGTGGCCTTCGACGCCTCGCAGTCGCGCGATCCGTCGGGCGGCGAGCTCACTTTCGCCTGGGACTTCGGAGACGGTATCGCGGGGGCTGGCGCGGCTGTCTCGCGCACTTATCGAAATCCGGGAACGTACCGAGGCTCGGTGACCGCCACCGGCGCAGCGGGTAACGCGACGCGCGAGTTTGAAGTCGTCGTCCTCAGCGATGAAGCGCCGGTGATCTCCCTCCGCGTCGTTCCACTCTCCGGACCGGCGCCGCTCGAGGTGCGAGGCGACGCTGCCGGCTCGGTGTCCCCTCGCGGGCGCGAGCTCTCGTTTGCTTGGGACTTCGGCGACGGAATCGTCGGGGCGGGTGCCGACGTCGCCCACACGTACCGTGAGCCCGGTCGGTACACAGGACGCCTGACCGCGAGCGACGGCGAGCTCGAAAGCACGAAATCATTCGAGGTTGTCGTTGAATCGGGCATCGTTCTCTTCCATCGTGGGGACGCGAACGAGGATGGGGGCGTCAATCTCGCCGACGGGGTCTACGTGCTCAACTTTCTCTTCGGCGACGGCCCCGAACCGGCGTGTCGAGAGGCGGCGAACGCAAACGACGATCGATCGCTCGATGTCGCCGATCCCATTTTTCTCTTCAACTTTCTCTTCGGCGACGGCGATCCGATTCCGTCGCCCGGTCCGGCCTCGCTCCCGTGTGGCAGCGATCCGCCGGAATCTCCAGCAAACCTCGGGTGTGAGGTCTACGAAGGTTGCAGGAACCCTGACGCGGAAGCGCGATGAATCGGACGCACGATGGGTGAGTGTACCCACGTCCGGTCTGACGAAAACTCGCGTGCGTGCAGGGAGCGAGCCAAACGAAGGAGGTAGGGTCCCCATGCGAGCGGCATCTCGATCGGTATTGGCAGTATTGATTCTGGGTCTCCCGACGGCGGTACATGCGCAGGTATTCGCACCCAATCCCGCCTTGACGTTCTCCGCCGAGCTCACCATCGCCGAGGTCGGCGAGCTCGCCGCGTTCAACGCCGACCCCGACGGCGGAACACCGGCAACGACGGGACGTACGAACCTCGCGCTCGCGGCAAACGGTGGAGTCGGGTTCGAGTCGAGCCGCATCGCAGCGAGCTACGGGGACGACAAGCTCAACAACGGAGTCTACGGAGCCGGTCTCCCCGACATCGACGACGGGACGAGACCCTGGATCAACTCCGCCGTCGAAATCGACGGTTTCGCCGGCGTCGCGCTCAGCGCCGCGTCGACCGTCGGTGCCATTGGCTTCGGGAGCCGCTTCCCCTCCCGATCCGACGGTCTCTTTACGCTTCAAGTCACGACCGATGACCTCACCGGTGTCGATCTCGAGGATCTCGCGGCAACGGGCGCGCTCGGCTGGTCGTCCGTGGGCAACGTCGAGTCGACGACTGGGGGCGAATTCGGCCGGCACGTCGTTCAGTTCACACCGGTCGACGATGTCACCGCGGTCCGCATCGTCGTTTCGCAGGGCGGCACGACCATCACCGAGATCGAGGCGTACGCCTCGGTCGACGTCGTCTTCCGCCCGCCCGAGCTCGGCCCTCAGGCCGATCCGACGGCGTACACCCAGGCCATCCTCGCCGACGGTCCGATCCACTACTACCGCTTCGAAGAAACCGCCGCGCACCATTTCGCGCGCGACGAGATCGGCGATCAACACGGCCTCTACTCGGGCGGGAGCAGCTTCGGTGGAGCGAGCGCCACCGGCGTTCTCGGAAGCGCCGCGACGTTCAACGGGCTACCCGGCTCCTTCATCGATCTCGGGACCCCGTTTCACCCGGGGCCGACGATGTCCGTCGAGGCTTGGGTCAATCTCGACGAGGACTCCACCGTCGCGTTCGCGCCGATCGCGGCACGCTGGGACGGAAGCTTTGAGATCGACTTCAACGAGAGCTCGGGAAAGCTCAACTTCGTGACGCGGAACGAGGTCAATACATTCAGCCTCGCCGAGAGTGAGGCCCCGTTTACGAAGGGTGAATGGCATCACGTCGTGGGAGTCTTCGAGAACGGCATCACCACCGTCTATCTGAACGGAGTTCAGGGAACCTCCGTCGACGTCTCGGATACCGGACCGGCGCTTCAGGACGCGGGCGCGACTCTCCTCATCGGCTCGACGCGCGACGGCAACGCGTTCAATTGGAAAGGCGTCATCGACGAAGTCGCGTTCTACGATTACGCCCTGAGCGAGGTTCAAGTCGCCGCGCACTTCGCCGCGGCGTCGGAGGATCTCGTCCCGCAAATCATCGGCGACTGCAACCAAGACGGCGATTTCAATGTCGGCGACATCGTCTGCGGCGTCGGGCTTCTCTTCCCGGGCTTTCTCCTCCTCGACGGCGGGGGGCTGCTCCCGCCGTGCGGTCTGAGCGAGCTCGGAAACGGCGCGATCCTCGACGTGAACGGCGATCTCGCGCTCGATCTCGCCGATGTCGTCTACGCGGCGAATTACCTCTTCGGCGGTGGACCACCCCCGGTGCGAGGTGCAGGCTGCGTGGGGATTCCAGAAGACCTCGGTTGCCTGCAGAATCAAGGTTGTCAGTAGTCGTCCGCCGTCCCGCGGCGGATGGACTCGTGAATCGGCGATCGCCGATTCCGCGCGTCCGTCCGCCGCGGGACGGCGATCTGATGCGCCCCAACCCGCTCCCGGAGAAATCGTATGCGCCGAGTCGGAGTCCCTCGCCGAAGCAGCTTGGGCAGAGCTGTGGCCGTATTCGTGGCGCTCGCGGGCACGACCGCGGAGGCTCAGATCTTCGCGCCGAATCCCGCGCTCACGTTCTCGGCCGAGCTCGAAGTCGTCGAGACCGATCAGCGATCGGAATTCAACGCGAACCCGGACGGGGGCACGGAGGCTACGGACGGAAAGACGAACTTCGCGCTCGCGACAAACGGCGGCGTCGGGTTCGAGTCGACTCGCATCTCGGAGACGTACGGCGACGACAAGATCAACAACGGTTCCTACGGGGCCGGCTTTCCGGACGTCGATGACGAGACGCGCCCTTGGATCAACGCCGACGCCGACTCGCCGGGATTCGTCGGCGTTCTGCTTCCCGAGGCCTTCGATATCAATGCGATCGGATTCGGGAGTCGCTTCACGTCTCGTTCCGACGGCACGTTTACGCTCGAGGTCACGTCGGATCCGTTCGACGGGCTCGACCTCGAGAATCCGGCGGACACGAACTCCGTCGCCTGGCAATTCGTCGGTGAGCTCGAATCGACCACTGGAGCTGAATTCGGGCGTCATCTCGTCGTATTCGAACCGGTCGAGGGGGTCACCGCCGTGCGCATCGTGGTGTCTCAGGGCGGGACGACCGTCACGGAGATCGAGGCCTACGAAGGAATCGACTTTCGCCCTCCCCCGCCGCCCGACCCCGATCCACCGGCCGCGCCGACCGCGTACACGGGCGCCGTGCTCGAGGACAACCCGGTTCACTACTATCGCTTCGAGGAAACTCACACCCAGCAGCCGGCGAAGGACGAGGGCACGGGCGAAGAGCGCCACGGCGCGTATCTCGGAGGTGTCGCGGCCGGCAAGCCTAGCGGCTTCGTCGACCTCGGCTTCGCGGCGGAGTTCGACGGTAATGCGGGCTCACTCGTCGACCTCGGCGCGCCGTTTCATCTCGGCGCGTCGGCCACGATCGAGGCCTGGGTACTCCTCGACCCCACCGCGCCCGCGGCGTTCCATCCGATCGTCGCGCGCTGGGACGGAAGCTACGAGCTCGACGTGAACGAGGGAACCGGGCGTGCGAACTTCGTCACCCGAAACACGGCAAACGAGTTCGCGCTCGCCGAGAGCCTCGACGCGTTCACGAAAGGTGAGTGGCACCACCTCGTCGGCATTTTCGACGAGGGGATGACGACGGTCTACGTCGACGGTGTTCAGGGCTCGATCATCGATACGTCCGCCTCGGGCATCGACCTCCAAGATTCCGGCCCGACGCTCTTCATCGGCGCTACGCGCGACGGAACTGCGTTTGTTTGGAAGGGTCTCATCGACGAAGTCGCACTCTACGACTACGCCCTCAGCGAAGAGCAGATCGCGCGACACATCGCGGTCGCGCGCGGTGGCTGCGAAGAGGTCGCCGATCGCGTCTCGATCAGCGGGGATTCGCTCGCGACCACGACGGACGCGGTGGACTTGTCGGCTTCGTTCAGCGGCGCCGAACCCGGCGCGGTGGTCGAGTACGAGTGGAGCGTCGACTCCGGACCCGGAATGCTCGAATCGACCGATGGCGAATCGACTCGCGTGAGTGCGACCGCCGCGGGCGACGTCGTCGTCCGCGTTCGCGCGAACGACGGAGTGTGCGCGACCTTCGTCGAAGCGACTCACAGCATCCGTTTTCTCGGCGCCGGCGATCCTCCCGCGGAGCCGACCGCGTACACCGAAGCGGTCTTAGCGGATTCGCCGGTCCACTACTACCGCTTCGAGGAGTTGGACGCGGCCCAATTCGCAAAGGACGAGATCGGAGAGAGCGAGCTGGGCGATCATCCCGGGATCTACGAAGGAGATGCGACCGTCGGCGAACCGAGTTTTTCGCCCTTACTCGGGAACGCGTGTCGATTCAGCGGCACTCCCGGCACCCTCGTCAACCTCGGCTCGCCGTTCCACCTCGGCTCGACGGTGAGCGTCGAAGCGTGGGTCTGGCTGGATCCAGCGGCAGCATCGGCGTTTCATCCCATCGCCGCACGCTGGGACGGAAGCTACGAGCTCGACTTCAACGAGGGCACCGGCAACGCGAACTTCGTCACCCGAAACTCGGGAAACGAGTTCGCTCTCGCCGAGAGTTTGTCTCCGTTCACGAAGGGCGAATGGCATCACGTAGTCGGGATCTTCGACGAAGGAATCTCGACCGTTTACATAGACGGGATGCAAGGGACCGAGGTCGACACTTCCGCAACGGGATTCGATCTGCAAGATCGCGGCGGTACGCTTCTCATCGGCTCGACTCGCGACGGATCGACCTTTCTTTGGACCGGCCTCATCGACGAAGTCGCGTTCTACGACTACGCCCTGTCCGAGGATCAAATCCTCGGACACATCGCCGCCTCCGGGACGCACTGCGACGAGGACGTCGATTCCGTCGCGATCGACGGCGCGGAGCTCGCGTTCACGGGCGAGCCCCTCGAGCTCACCGCCGAGTTCTCTGGAGCCGACCCGGGCGGTGAGGTCGTCTACGAATGGTCGATCGTAAGCGGTCCGGCCGACGTGGAGGCGGGAGCCGGTGTCGCAGCGACGCTGACGTGCTCCGGCGCCGGCGACGTCGTCGTTCGCGTCGATGCCGACGACGGCGCCTGCGAGGAAAACGGCGGCGCGACGGCGATCCGGGAGATTTGCTGCGAATCGCGCGACGTCCTCACGATCGACGGTCCGACCGCTGCTCCGCTCGACGCGGAGGTGCTGCTCACCGCGCAGTTCGAGGGCATCGACGGTGAAGCACCCAGCTACGAATGGACTCTCGTGAGCGGTGTAACGTCGTTCGAGGATCTCGGTGGAGGATCCCTCCGCGTCACTTGCGTCGAGGAGGGGGAGGTCGTCTTCCGCGCCTCCGTGGGTGACGGGGCGTGCGAAGACACCGCAGAGGTCGAAGTCACGCTCGCCTGCGGAGTGGACGGAATCGGACCCTTCAGCCGCGGTGACTGCAACAACGACGGCGCCGCGAACATCGCCGACGGGATCTTCCTTCTCAACTTCCTCTTCGGTGACGGCGCTACGCCGCGGTGCGACGCGGCCTGCGATTCCGGAGCGGGAGGCAGCCTCAACATCGCAACTGCGATCTACCTCTTCAATCACCTCTTCGGCACCGGCGATCCTCCGCCGGCGCCGTTCGAGACCTGCGAAATCTCGGCGCGGGAGAGTGATCTCGCGATCGGGTGCCAGAACCCTCAAGACTGTCTGTAGTCGGCAAAGGAAACACCTTCCCTGCCAGCTCTCCGATCGCGCTCTGGAGGAACGTGAGACGGCGACCCCGAAAGCACGACATCATTCGAAGGTTGTCGTTGATTCGAGCGGGGTTCTCTCCCATCGTGGATGCGAGCCCACCTCGTCTACGGGATTTTCGTACTCAATTTTCTCTTCGGCGATGGCTCTGAACCAGAGTGCCACGAGGCGACAAAAGCGAACGACAATCGCTCGCTGTCGCCGATCCCCTCTCTCTCTACGGCGACGGCGACCCGCTTCCGCCGCCCGGCCCGGCGATGCTCCCGAGCGGACGCCCTCCGCCGGAATCTCCAGCGAACCTCGGATGTGAGATCTACGAAGGTTGCGTGCCCTGCTGCGGAACGGCGATGAATCGACAGCGCTTTGAGTTAGCGTACCCACGTCGGGTCTGACGAGAAGTCGCCTGCGTACAGGGGGGTCGAGCCATACGAAGGAGGCTAGGTCACCATGCAAGCGACATCTCTAACCGCTTTGACCGTGTCGCTCTTGGGATTCGCGACCGCCGGGAACGCCCAGGTGTTTCACAGCCACCCGAGCTTGACGTTCTCCCCGGAGCTGACCGTCGCCGAAGTCGACGAGCGCTCCGCATTCAACGCCGACCCCGACGGCGGAACGCCGGCGACGACGGGACGATCGAATCTGGCTCTCGCGGCGAACGGAGGCATCGGATTCGAATCGAGTCGCATCTCTCAGAGTTACGGCGACGACAAGATCAACAACGGAGTGTACGGCGCAGTTCTCCCCGTCGCCGACGACGCGACCAGACCCTGGATCAGCGCGTCGGACCAGCTCCAGGGTTTCGCGGGCGTCGCCCTCGGCTCCGCGTCAACCGTCGGAGCCATCGGCTTCGGGAGCCGCATTCCGGGTCGTTCCGACGGTCTCTTCACGCTTCAAGTCACTACCCAGAGTCTCGCCGGCGTCGATCTCGAAGACTCTGGTGCAACGGGCGCGCTCAGCTGGAAGTCCGTCGGCAGCCTCGAATCGACGACGGCGGGCGAGTTCGGCCGGCATGTCGTTCAGTTCGCTCCGGTCGCCGATGTCACCGCGGTCCGCGTCGTCGTCTCGCAGGCCGGCACGACCATCACCGAGATCGAGGCGTATAGCTCGGTCGACGTCGTCATCCGCGCGCCCGAGCTCGGCCTCCAGCCCGGACCGACGGAGTACAGCCGGGCCATCCTCGCCGACGGGCCTATCCACTACTACCGATTCGAAGAGACCGCCAAGAACCAGCTCGCACGCGACGAGGTCGGGGATCAACACGGCGTCTACTCAGGCGGGAGCAGCTCCGGCGGCAAGAGCGCCACGGGTGCTCTCGGCCGCGCCGCCACGTTTGACGGATATCCCGGGTCGTTCGTCGATTTAGGGACCCCGTTTCACCCGGGGCCGACGATTTCCGTCGAAGCTTGGGTCAACGTTGACCCGGAATCCGTCGCCCGGTTCGGTCCCATCGCGGCGCGCTGGGATGGGAGTTTCGAGGTCGACTACGACGAGAATTCACAGTATCTGAACCTCGCGACCCGAAACGCGGCGAATGAGTTCAGCGTCGCCTGGAGTGTAGCCCCGATTGCGAAAGGCGATTGGCATCACGTCGTGGGAATCTTCGAAAACGGCATCAGCACCGTCTACTTGAACGGAATCCGGGGACCTTCCCGTGACGTCTCCAATACCAGTCCGCTGCTTCAGGACGCGGGCGCGACCCTCTTGATCGGCGCGTCGCGCGATGGGAACGAATTCGTGTGGAACGGCCGCATCGACGAAGTCGCGTTCTACGACTACGCCCTGTCCGAGGATCAGATCCTCGACCACATCGCGGCTTCTGGGCGAGCGGACGAGATCGGACCGTTCAGCCGCGGCGATTGCAACAACGACGGCGCCGCGAACATCGCCGACGGCATCTTCCTCCTCAACTTTCTCTTCGGGGACGGCGCTACGCCGCGGTGCGACGCGGCCTGCGATTCCGGAGCGGGAGGCAGCCTCAACATCGCAACTGCGATCTACCTCTTCAATCACCTCTTCGGCACCGGCGATCCTCCGCCGGCGCCGTTCGAGACCTGCGAAATCTCGGCGCGGGAAAGTGATCTCGCGGTCGGGTGTCAGAACCCCCAAAACTGTCGGTAGTCGGCGAAGGAAAGACTTTGTTTGCGAACGTTTCGAACGCGCGGCGAACCCGCGCGCGGCGGTGGTGGTGTGTGGTCTGGATCTTGAGTGTCTCGAGCGCGATCCCGATCGGACTCGATGTCCGTTCGCAGGCAGAGGACGGCGCCGCTCGACCACCCAACATCGTCCTCCTCCTCGTCGACGACCTCGGCTGGATGGATCTCGGCTGTCAGGGGAACGCGCGAGTCGACACCCCCCACATCGACCGGCTCGCGAGTGAAGGAATTCGGTTCACGGACGGATACTCCGCGTCGCCCGTTTGCTCGCCGACGCGCGCGGCGATTCTCACCGGTCAGAATCCGGCGAGACTTCGAATCACGAATCACATTCCCGACCAAAAGCGCTTTCTTCCCGACAACGCCGAGTGGCTGCCGGCGGAGATGAAGAACGAGCTCGCGGCCGACTACGAAACGATCGCGGAGCGACTGAAAACGGCCGGCTACGCGACGGGCTTCTTCGGCAAGTGGCATCTCTCCGGGCCGTCCGGGCGAGGTGGACGAGGAAACGAAGCGGTCTATCCGGAAGCCCAGGGATTCGACGCGAATGTCGGCGGCTGCTCCTACGGTGGTCCGCCGACGTTTTTCGATCCCTACCGCATCCACAACCTGCCGCCGCGGAAGAAGGGAGAGTATCTCCCCGATCGACTCATCGACGAGGCGCTCGGATTCGTCGATCGCGATCGCTCGAAGCCGGTGTTCCTTTCGCTCTGGTTCTACACGGTCCACTGGCCGATGGAGGCCCCGGCGCCGCTCATCGAGAAATATCAGGATCGACTCGGACCCGGCCTCAAGGACGCGCGCTACGGCGGAATGATCGAAGCGCTCGACAACGCGGTCGGACGACTCCTCGACGAGCTCGACAAACGCGACCTCACGGATTCGACGCTCGTCGTCTTCACGTCCGACAATGGCGCGTTCCTCGGCGTCGGCGACATCCGCCCGCTCCGCCTCGGGAAGGGTTACCTCTACGAAGGCGGGATCCGCGTCCCGTGGATCATCCGCTGGCCGGGAGTGGTGAAGCCGGGGACGGTCTCGTCGACACCGATCGTGAGCACGGATCTCTTTCCGACGTTCCTCGAAGCCGCCGGGCTCGAAGCACGGACGGACGTGCCGCTCGACGGCGTGAGCCTTGTGCCGCTACTTCGCGGAGGCACTCTCAAGGAGCGCGCGCTTCACTTCCACTACCCGCACTACGCCTGGCACCGGAGCAACCGGCTGGGGAGCGCAATCCGAGAGGGCGACTGGAAGCTGATCGAGTGGCTCGACGACGGGTCGGTCGAGCTCTACAACCTCGCTGCGGACCTCGGGGAAGAGAAGAACTTGGCTCCGTCGGACAAGGGGCGCGCACAGTCCATGCGCGAGCGACTCGCTCGCTGGAGGGAGTCGGTGGGGGCTGGGATGCCTCGGCGGAGATGACGGTCTCGGTGAAGATTTCACACGAAGAGCGCGAAGGACCGCGAAGGAAGACGAAGGAAGAGATAAGAGTAAGAGAGAGAGTGTGTGTGAGTGCGTGGAGATACTTGTAACGCCCACACCTTGGACTCGACGTCAGCCGAAACAGCATCGTTTCCGCGCAAACACGTGCGACCGCAGATCAATCTCTCTGACTTTGCTTTCTCAAATCCTCAATTCCTTGCTCTTATTTCGTCTTCCTTCGCGGTCCTTCGCTCCCTTCGTGTGAATCTCACGCGTCAGAAATCTACGGACACTTGTCGTAGAGATCACACCCGAGCGAGCCGGCCGGATTTGGATCTGCACCGCACTGCCACCCGTCCTCGCCCGCGCCGTCGATCGCTGGGGGTCCGTCGCCGAAGAGTCGGTTGAGCCCGTAGATCGCGTCCGCGATGTTGTACGAGTTGTCACCGTTCAGATCACCCGCTTCGGCGCACGTCGGCGGACTTCCGTCGCCGAAGAGACCGTTCAGCATGTAGATCATGTCTGCGATGTTCACGGCGCCGTCGTTGTTGACGTCGCCGCGGCGGATCTGATCCGGCGGCGGAGGCGGCTCACCTCCACCCAGGATGAACGCGCTCGCGAACGTGCCGTGATCGCAGCCGTCGCCTCCGTTCGAGCCGGTCGCGAGGGTCAAGTATTGCGCGCTCGAGATATCGACCGTGATCGTTTCGCCGAAGTTGGACGTCGCGTTCGTCGTCAGCGCTTCGATGACCCCCTCCGCGTCACTACTCGTGATTACGTAGAGGTTGACGTCGCCGTTACAGCCGTCCATTCCCCACATCGTGGAGAACGTCCCCGCGGCGTCGTTCCCGTGCTCGGCGCGGATCGCAGAGAGGTCGTAGGTGATTCCCCCCGCGGAGTGAAGGCCGACCCCCGACGTGTGCGTTTGGCCACCAGTAAGGAAGCCAGCACCGTCCGCCCAGACGCCCCCGGCGGAATCGCGGAGGATGTGGTTCCAGAGCGAGCCGAAGCCGTCCTCGCTGGGGAATTCGTACTCGATTCCGCTCTGCGTGAGGAGCTGCGGCAGAATCTCGCCCGGCGGAAGATCGCGCTCCCCAAGAATGAACACACTGTCGACAAAGTCGGTCTCGTCGACAGGAGAGGGGTCGAGACCGTCGCCCTCGAAGTCCGCTTCGAAAATGTGGCCGCCGATCGGCGTTAAAGCAAAGAGCCCGTTCCGCGGATCGATGCCGATGTTCTCGGCCGGCGCCGTCCCCGTGCCGTCGCCGCCGGCGGTGATGTCCCCGAGGTGCAGAAGCCGGCCGACCGTGACCGAAATCTCAGCCTCGATGTCGCCGAGGCTAGCGGTGATCGTCGTCTGTCCGCCCTTGAGTCCCTTGATAACGCCGTCTTCGACGACGGCGACCGTCGCGTCTTCCGGCGTGAAGGTGACGTCCGCGATATCGACGACGATCGGAAGGCCCGTGAATGGATCCGGCCCGGCGAGCGTCCCCGAGACCGAGACGGCCTGCTCACCGCCGATGTCGAGCGTCACCGACGAAGGCGCGACGATCAGCTCCCCGACGTTCGTCGTATCGATGCCCTCCTCGGTAATGCGCGCGAGCCCGAACGCGCCGTGGTCGCTTCCGATGCCGTTTCCGGCGGCGCCGACGGCGAAGGTGAGGAAGACTGCAGTCGGCGGAATCTCCATCTGGACGAGCGCGCCCGAATCCGTCGCCCCGAGAACCGCGCGGCTGTCGATGACACCGTCCGCGTCCGCGAGAATGACGTAGCTGTTGACGAGACCGTTCGGTTGCCCACTCGCCTCGCCGGCGATCGCGGAGACGAACTTCACCGCGTCTTCGCCGTGCTCGGCGCGCATCTCGTCGAGATCGAACGTAATCCCCTGTGCCGCGTGGAGACCGATCCCCTCGTCGAAGGGTCCGGCGACCCCGAAGCTCAGGCTGTCGGGACCGCCCGGTTCGCGTCCCTTGAGGATCGCTTCCCAGCCCTGCGCCGCATCGCCGTCGGCGAAGTCGAACACGATCTCTTCGGTGGAAATGACCTGGCCGACCGCTACGTCCATCACGAAGACGGAATCGATAAGCGGCGAGTCGGGAACTGGTTCCGGATTGACGAAGTTCGTATCGTTCACGTCGGCGTTGAAGCGCGCCTGGACGAACATGCCGAGGTCGGCCTCGATGCCGATGTTCTCGACCGGAGCATTCCCGATTCCGGTTCCGCCCGCGACGATGTCGCCGAGATCGATGTAACCCTTCCCCGCCACGGTCACGGCCGCTTCGGCGGAGAGCGCGCCGTTCTGCGCCGTGAGCGTTGCCTCACCGGCACCGGTCGCGGTCACGAGGCCATCGGCGCTCACGTCGACGATCCCGGCTGGATCGGCGGAATACGTCGTCCCTTCGGCGCCCGCGGTCACATCCGTCGACAAGCCGAGGTTGTCGATGCGGAGAACGCTGATCTGCGTGAACGCGCCCGGCGCGAGATCGATCGTGTCCGGCACGATGCGGAGCTCGACTGGCTCCGGCGCCTCACACACACCCGGGTCAATCTGCGCGATCGCGAACGTCCCGTGGTCGCATCCGTCCCCACCGTTTGAGCCGGTAGCGAGCGTGAGATACTCGGCGCCCGCGGGGAGATCGACCTGAAGAAACTCGCCGCCATTCTGCGTGAAGTTGCCGGAGAAACTCTCGATGACGCCGTCCGCCTCGCTGCTCACGACCACATAGAGGTTGACGTCTCCGCCGCACGCATCCATGCCCCAAACGGTCGAAAAGCACGAGCCGCCCTCGATCCCGTGCGCGGCGCGCAGCGCGTTCAGGTCGTACGTGATTCCGCCGGCCGCGTGGAGGCCGACGCCGCTCGTGTGTTCGATCCCACCGGTGAGAAACGGGTTGCCGCCAGCCCATGCTCCTCCGGCCGAATCGCGAAGGATGTGATTCCACAGTGAGCCGAAGCCGTCGGCCGCGGGAAACTCGAACTCGATCCCGCTCTGCGTGATGCCCTGAACGATGATCTCGCCGAGATCTTCCGGCGGCTCGAGGATGAACACTGAGTCGATGAAGTCCGATTCGTCGACGGGCGACGGGTCGAGACCATCCGCTTCGGGATCCGCCTCGGTGATGTGCCCATTGATCGGCTCCGTCGCGAACATGCCGTTCCGCGGATCGACGCCGACGTTCTCCGCCGGGGCCGTACCCGTGCCGTCGCCGCCGGCGGTGACATCGCCGAGCTGAATCGTCTGCGCGGACGCGCGGTGCGCCGCCGACATGAGCAAGATCCCTAACAACAAGCAGCATCCGCACGCGAATCGGCGTACGCCGAGAGAGCGACTCATCTCAATCCTCCGAGAACGAGACCCAGTTCGAAACTCGACTCCAAGACCACTCAGGATGTTGCGCGCAAGGCGGCGCCGACAACCCGAAGTGGCGATTGTCCCCGGGGACAGTCGCGGAGGCAAACAATCCTCACCCCCTCTCGAGCGAGGAGATCGCGGAGGCGCGTCCGCCCTTCAGTTTCGACAGACGTACCGGGTGCAGCCCAAGAGATCCGGCGTCGGATCCGGTCCGCAGATGCTCGGCGACGGCATTTCCACTCCCCCGAAGAGGTGCTGGAGGATCGAGATCGCGTCGGAGAGGTTGATCGATTCGTCGTCGTTCGCGTCAGCGGTCTTTTGACACTGCGGCGCCGGTTCGCCCTGAAACAAATGTCCGAGGAGGCGCATGGCGTCCGCCAAGTTCACCCGGCCGTCGATGTTCGTATCGCCGCGCACGTACTCCTTCGAACGACTGATTTGTCGGCGCGACTCGTCGGTCACCGTCCCCTGTCCGATCCGAGCGAATTGTTCGTTCAGATAAAAGACTTCTTGCGTATCGAAGAGCTCGTCGGGAACGGCGATCTCGACGACGGCGACCGGCTCAGGAAGACCGTCCATCGGGACCGGCTCGTCGAGCAGGACCCAGTAGCGGACACCGAGGTTGTGCCGACCGGCCGTATACACGAGTCGCCAATAGTCTTCGACGACCATCAACTCCTCCGACTCGGCGTCGAGTATGAGCTCCGCCTTGACGAGTGCCGCCGGCCCAGTCGCCGTAATGTCCTCGACCGGCGCGAAGCGTTCGGTCATGCGGAATCGCGGACCTTCTTCCGTCAGGACCTCGACGTGCCAAAGCGGGAGCGTGTCGTAGGTGCAGGACCGGTACTCGACGGCGAGCGGGGCTTGATTCTCTTCCTCGAGCGTCGCGTCGACAGAGACCAAGCCGGACGCGAGGAGATCACTCAGAGTCCGACGCGAGCCGGCCCCGTTCCGTGCCGGCACGCCGAACCGCAATCGGCTGAAGCGGAGGATAAGCTCTCGGCCGTCCGGCAATAGGAACGACTGCTCGTAGTCGAACTCGAAAACTGGCGACGCGGGAGTGCCGATGCGAGAAAAGCGGAAGCGGCCAGGGCTCGCCGGCTCACCGAGCACGCGCTCGGGACCGAATTCGACCGACTCGACGAGATCGTAGTGCGTGATGCGTTGCGTCGTCGGAAGCTCGTATTCGCCCGCCGGAAGACGAATCCGGCTCTTCAGCTCGTAGGTCTCCTGCGGTTTCCGGCCGACCACGAACGCGCCGCAGAGATCGAGATCTTCCGGCACATCGACGAAGAGTGTGGGCGTCGGCGGGACCTCGGCGTTCGAGAGGAACGGCCGGACCTGCTTGACGGCGAGCGCACCCTCTTGATCGATCTTGAACTCGACATCGAGCATGATGCTGAGTGGATTCTTGTCGCCGAGATCGAGGGGAAACTCCGCCTCGAGATGCGAGAGCAGTCGACCGAGCTCTCGCAGCTGCTCGTCGTCGAGCACGGACTCCCCGGGCGCAGTCAATGACGACGATGCGGAGCGCTCGATGTCGATCACCTCACCGTTCTCGAGACTGAGCAGTGTTTTCTCCGGGATCTCCCCCGGTTCGGGGCTCACGACGCTTCGCTCGCCGATCTGGGCGGTGATGATGAAGCGTTCGTCGAGAACGTCGAGGGGATTGCCCGTGAATGCGACTCCGTTCGCTCTCTCACTAGAGAACGCGCGGCTGACGAGAATTCCCATCCCCACTCGGTCCTGCGGCACGGAGAAAAACTCGCGCTCTTCGAACGCGCGGAAGTTCCACAGGCTCGCCCAGACGATCCGGAGCGCACGCGCGACACCCCGCTCGTCCCGCCGCGCGGCGTCGCAGTGAGAGGGACCGTTCGCGTCCGCGTCGAGGTCATCGGCCGCGCAGCCCGATGTCGACGCATAGAGCCCCGCACCGTTGAACTCGAGCGCGTCTTCGACGTTCGACGAGGAGCGAAACCGAACGGCGTTTTGAGTGCTCCCGAACTCGGTCGCGATCTTGAGCGCGATTCGCCGAACGAGGCTTCCGTCGACGACACTTTCGTTCTCGATGTGCTCGCGCAAGTTCTTCAGCGCATCGAAGCGAAACGCCGGGCTCGTACGAAACTCGTTGTCGTCGAGAAGCTCCGCGACGTACTCCGCGTAGGAGACTTCGCGGCCCTCGTCGAGATACGACGGGATCCGATTGGACTCCATGAACTCGAGGTAGGGCTGGATGGGGATCGCGAAGCCCCGCGCGCGGTACCGTTCGAATTCGCCGGTCATCACCGTCTGCATGACGGCGAAATTCGTCGCCTTTCCTCCGAAGCGTCTCACGGCGTTCCCGAGCTCAGCTTGAGCGGCGATAGCTTCGAGTCCGGTCAGATCCGAGTACTCGAGATCGATCTCGGGTGCGACCGAGAGCTGCTTTCGGTTCTCTCTCCACCAGCGCTCCGCCTCCTCGACGTTCGCGCGCCCGACGGTGTACGTTTCGTCGGTCACCTCGAGTCGAACGAGCTCGCCGTCGTGGGCAGCGAACGCCGCGGCGGCGTTCCGAACGAAGGCATTCGGCGTCCCACGCCGAGCCGTCCGGATCGCGAGGTGACTCAGCTCGCCTTGAGGCTCCCCGGTGATCACTCCTCCGATCACTCCTTCGATGTCGCGCGGCGATCGTTCGAGAACGAGGATCTCCTGAAAGCTGATTCCGCCGGCTTCGTTGAGAGCGCGGAACCCGTCTGCATCCAAGACTCGCACTCGGCCGTAGGCAACACCCGATGTGTACGGAATGAACTCGACGCCGCTCGTAAACTCTTCGAACACGACGGGGAAGTCGACATCTCCCCAGCTCTCGGCGTTCTCGCGCGTCGCCTCGTCGGCGGGAAAGTAGACGAGCTCTCCGAGCGGCAGAAGCGGCTCGAGCTGCGCGTAGAGCGCGGCGACTTCGTCGCGCCGCGGGAGCTCGCGCGCGTCCGCGTCGTAGCCCGTGATCACGTGGAATCCGTACAGGCGCTTCGAATCGATCCGGAGCTGATACAGATTGCCGATGAAATAGTCGCGCGTCGCCCGCCTCGAGACCAGCTGCTCGTAAACTTCGAACGTAAGCCCATCGAAGCGCTCGGGGAACGTCTCGCGAAGGAACTCGAGGTGGAGGTCGAACTGCCACACGTTCTGAAACGCGACCGGGAGAAGAGCTGGATCTCCTGCGCGAGCGGGCGCGGTGAACTTCGTGAGTCGCTCCACACGTTCGGAGCTGCGCACGGGAATGGAGATCTTGCCGAAATCTACCGCAGTACAAATCTTCTCGAGATGGGAAACGTCGACATCACGCGAGCGGTTGAGAAAAACGCTCACCGCATTCCCCTGACGATTCGTCGCGACGACGTCGGTGCGGCCATCGCCGTCGAGATCTCCCCCGCCCGCCCAGCGGATCTCTCCCCGCGCCTGAAGGAGAATCGGCGGCAGAAACTCGCCTCCAGGGGAGTTGAGGAGAACGCGGACCGCCGAGTCCGAAACGCTCCCGCCCACGATGTCTATGCGGCCGTCGCCGTCGACGTCGAGCGGCGTGATGCCGAAGAGATTGCTTCGAGTGCTCAAGAGCCCTCCGAGCTCGAACAGTCCGGCGCCCTGGTTCCAGATCAGATGGATGCCGCCCCCTTGGAAGTCCGTCGCTGCGAGGTCCGGATCGCCGTCGCCGTCGAAGTCCGCCGAAGCGATCGCGAACGCGCCCCCGACGCGAATCGCGTTTCGCGAAACGAACTTCCGCGACTCGATCTGCTCGTTGAGGACGACCCCGGTACCGGTGACAACCGCGATGTCGGGAAGCCCATCGCCGGTCAGATCGCGGACGACGTGGCTCCAGCCGTTCACACCCAAGCGTCCGATCGCCTCGTACTGAAAGTCCGGACCAAAGTACGTCCCGAGAGCTGGGCCCGAGGCGACGATGTCGCGCTCGCCGTCGAGATCGAGATCGATCGGGGTGACCACTTGGCTTCGAAAGCGTGTCGGCCCGCGCGTGAACCGACCTTGACCGTTGTTGAGAAGCAGAGTTCCGGTCTCCGGAGCGAAGATATCGACATCGCCGTCTGGCTCGAAGTCACCGATCTGAAAGAGATGAACGTCCGGAACCGAATAGCGCTCGGTAACCGCGATCTTTCCGGTGCCGTCGTTCATGAAGATCGCGATCGAGGGAGGCCGAATCGCCGCGGCGACGTCCTCGTCTCCGTCTCCGTCGAAGTCGGCGACCGCCCCCCAGTGCGCGAGCGAGATCGGATAGTGGACCGGCTCGAACTCGAGCACCCGAACCGGCGGCGCGTCGTGACGAGATTCGGCGTAAACGAGACCGTCCGTCACCGCGACGATGTCCGGTACGCCATCTCGGTTGATGTCGGCGCTGGCGGGCCGCGCAAGCGCGGTGGTCGTGAAGATCCCCGAATCGGCGAAGGACTCGATCTCTCCCTCGGAATCGCCGCGAAGAAAACCGAGCCGGCGGTCGTTGCCAAGAGTAAGCGCGATGTCGAGGTCGCCGTCGAGATCCGCGTCGAAGACCTTCGCACCCGTGGCGCGGTCGAGCTTGACCGAAGTCGAACCGGTAAAGCCGCCGGCGCCGTCTCCCAGGTACACTTCCGCGCGCGTCGTCGTGACGACGACGAAGTCGAGGTCGCCGTCGCCATCCCAATCGGTCGGGATGAGCGTCTTCAGCGATCTCTCTCCGACGGGAAACGCCGCCCCTTCGGTGAATCGCCCCGCGCCGTCGCCGGCGTAGATCGTGACATCGTCTGAAGCGGTCGAGACGGCCGCCACGTCGATGAACTCGTCCCCGGTAAACTCACCGAGTGCGGTCATCGTCACGGCGTCCTTGACGGGAGTCTCGATCCCTTCGCCGAGCCCGTCTGGCCCCCCCGCAAAAAACGTGATGAAATCGGCGCGCCGAAGATTGATGAGAACATCATCGAATCCGTCGCCGTTGACATCACCGATCGACGTATCGCGCGGATCCGCCGAGAGCTCCAGCCGCGACTCCTCGCGCCAAAAGCTCTCGCCTTCCCCCGCGTTGTTCTCGAGGTAAATCGCTCCGAAACTCCCCCACACGACGAGATCGGAGTACCCGTCCCCGTTGACGTCTCCAGTGGCCATCTTCGACGGGCGCGCGGAGAGTTCCATGGTTTCCGCGCGAGTGAGCTCGCCGCTCGGATCACTCGTCCACGTGCGGATCAGACTCCCCTCGGCGGCACTCGCGAGTAGAACTATGTCGGGAGAGTCGTCGCCGTTCGCGTTGGCCATGACGACTGCCGACGCGCGACTCTCCGCCGGGATGATCAGAGACTTTGCCCGGTACGCGATCGGCGTGCCTTGGCACTCGTCCGGAATCCCGTCCTCGTTGCAATCGGCACTCGTCGCGGCGGCGATATCGTCGTCGTCTTCGACGCCGTTCAGATTGCAATCCGCCGCGTCGAGGGTCGAAGCCGCGACGGCGAGACAGACCCCCAACCACGCCCCGCGGACACAGAGTGATGGACGACTCGTCATAGCGCGGCCCCCCGCTGGTTGCGCCGGCATCGTCACCCGCGGCCTCCCGAACCCTTCGCCTCCACTGTGACCGCGGCGCGCGGGTCTCGCCATCAGATTTCGCGCTCGGTCAGGGAATCCGCGGGCAGTCGTAGCGCCGGCAGTCGAGTCGATCCGGGGTCGGGTCCGGCTCACACCCGGACGGAGGCGGCATCGGAACGCCGCCGACGAGATGCTGAATGATCGCGAGCGCGTCGGAGATGTTGACCGCCGCATCGTCGTTTGCGTCGGCCGTCTTGAGGCACAGAGGCTCGCGCTCCGGGCCGAACAGATGGCCGAGAAGGTAGATCGCGTCGCTGAGATTCACCGATCCGTCGGCCGTCGCGTCGCCGCGCACGAAACTCGCCTGGACGCTGAGCTCTCGACGAATCGACGAGCGAACCGCCGCCTCTCGAACGAGTTGGAAGCGCTCGCCGAGGTACCGCACTCTTCCGCGAGGAAAGAGTTCATCGGGGACGGAGACGTCGATGAATGCGATCGGACCTCCGATTCCCGACACGGTCACGGGTTCCTCGAGGACGATCCAATACCGCACGCCGAGGTTGTGACGGCCGGCAGTGTAGACAAGCCGCCAGTAGTCGCGAACGGTCTGCCTTTCGTGCCCGCGGAACTGAATCTCCGCCTCGACGAGCTCCGCGAGTCCCGTCTCCTCGATGTTCTCCTTCGGCTCGAAGCGTTCGGTAAAGACGAAGCGATCCGCGGCGTCTGTCGTCACCTGAACTAGCCAGAGAGGTAGAAAATCGTACGAGCACGAACGAAAGGAGAGCGCGAGCGGCGGTTCGCCCGCCTCGGCAACGACACCGTCGAAGAGAACTGAACGAGAGAGGCGCTCATCGGAAAGCTCGAGCGGGCGGCGAGCGACACCCTCTCT
The DNA here is from genome assembly GCA_965223845.1 of Planctomycetota bacterium. GTDB lineage: Bacteria > Planctomycetota > UBA8108 > UBA8108 > SXIK01 > CBDCXR01. The sequence continues at coordinate 5,485,793 of CBDCXR010000004.1, forward strand.
CGGAAGGGCGAACTCGAGACCGCTCAGACTGAGCGCGAGCTCGCGGCCGTCGTCGAACCGAAGCGTCTGCTCGTACTCGAAACGAAAGCGCGGTGCCCCCGTAGTTCCGACACGCGCGAGGCGAAACAGTCCGGGGCCGAGCGGCTCTCCCCGGGCGCGATTCTGTCCGAGCTCGACCGAGAGGACGAGATCGTGCTGGATCGTCCGCTGCGATGTCGGAAGCGAGAACTCGCCCGCGCGGAGTCGGAGACGACCCTTCAGCTCGTACGCGGCTCGCGGGTCGCGACCGACGACGAAGGCGCCGCAGAGCTCCGTGCCGGGCGGGATCGCGATGGAAAACGTCGGGCTCGGCGGCGCCTCGACGTTCGACAGAAACGGGCGCACTTGCTTCACCGCGAGCGCTCCCTCGCGGTCGATCTTGAACTCGACGTCGAGGAGGACGCGAGCGGGATCCACTTCGCCGAGCTCGAGCGGGAACGTCTCGACGAGGTGGGCAAGAAGTCGGCCGAGCTCGCGGAGCTGGTCGTCGGTGAGAACGGGATCACCCGGTGCGGCGAGAGACGACGGCGCCGAACGCTCGATGTTCGTCACTTCGCCCGCGGTCACCTCGAGAAGCGTTCGCTCTGGGATTTCCCCGGGCTCCGGACTCACGACACTCCGCTCGCCGACTTGCGCCGTCACGATGTAGCGGCCATCGAGAAGGTCGAGAGGATTCCCGGTCAGCGCGACGCCGTTCGCGCGCTCGTCCTGGAACGCCTTGCTCACGAGAATTCCCATTCCGACCCGATCGTGATCGACCGAGAAAAACTCGCGCTCCTCGAAGGCGCGAAAGTTCCACAAACTCGCCCAGACTACGCGGAGCGCTCGTGCGATTCCGCGTTCGTCGCGCCTCGACGCATCGCAGCGCGATGGACCATTTGCGTCCGCATCGAGATCATCGGCCGCGCAACCCGACGTCGACGCGTAAAGACCCGCCCCACTGAACTCGAGTGCGTCCTCGACGTTCGACGAGGAGCGGAATCGCACCGCCGCTTCCGTCGCTCCGAACTCGGTTGCGACCTTGAGCGCAACGCGGCGGACAAACGCGGGGTCGACGACCCCGTTCTCGACCATCTCCTCGCGAAGAACGCGGAGCGCGCTAAAGCGATACGCGGGATCCGTGCGAAATCGATCGTCGACGAGGAGCTCAGCGACGAACTCCGCGTAGGACACATCGCGCGTCTCGTCGATGAACGAGGGACGGCGGTTCTCGCGCATGAAGTCGAGATAGTGCCGCATCGGGATCGCGAACCCGCGCGCGCGGTAGTGCTCGAAATCGCCCGTGAGCGCGGTCTGAAGCTTCGCGAAATTCGCAGCCTTTCCGCCGAAGCGACTCTCGGCGACTCCGGTCGCGGCCTGGATCGCGATCTCCGCTAACGAATCGAGCGATTCGTACTCTTCGTCGAGGTTCGGGTCCGTCGACAGTTTGCGCCGGTTCTCTTCCCACCAGCGCTCCGCCTCGTCGACGCTCGCTCGATCGATCGAGTATCCGTCCTCCGTGACTTCGAGACGGATGAGCTCGCCATCGAGCTCGGCGAACGCCTGAGCTGCGCCCCGAACGAACGCGTTCGGCGTCCCGCGCCGCGCGGTTCGGATCGCAAGGTGGCTCAACTCGCCTTGAGCCTCCGCGGTGATCACTCCGCCGACGACACCTTCGATGTCGCGCGGCGAGCGCTCGAGGACGAGGATCTCCTGAAAGCTGAACTCTCCCGCGTCGTTCGCCGCGACAAACTCGGCCGCGTCGAGAACGCGGACGCGGCCGAACGTGACGCCGGTCGTGTACGGGATGAATTCAACTCCCGAATTGATCTCGGCAAAGTGAATCGGAAACTCGACCTCACCCCAACCCTCGGCATTCTCGCGCGTGGCGGCGTCCGCCGGGAAGTAGACGAGCGGCCCGAGGGGAAGTAGCGGCGCCAGCCTCGCGTAGAGATCGGCGATTTCCTCGCGCCGGGGAAGCTCGCGAGGATCGGCATCGTAACCCGCGATGACGTGAAAACCGTAGCTGCGCCCGACGTCCGTGCGGATTTGATAGACGTTTCCTATGAAGTACTCTCGCGTCGCGCGGCGGGAAACGAGTCCTTCGTACTCGCCCGGCGTCAGAGCACCGAATCGATCGGGAAACGTCTCCTTGAGGAATTCGAGATGGAGATCGAATCTCCAGACGTTCTGAAAAGCGACGGGGAGGAGAGCCGCATCGCCGCTCCGAACGGGTGCGATGAACTTCGTGACGCGCTCGATCGTGCTCGATCCATGCACCGGGATCGAGATCGAGCTGAAGTCGAGCTCGGTGCAGATTTCCGTCCGGTGCGACACGTGCACGTTGCGCGTCCGGTTGAGGAACACGCTCACGGCGCTTCCTCTGCGATTGGCGACGACGATGTCGCTCCGGCCGTCACCGTCCATGTCGCCGGGTCCGGCCCAGCGGGGCTCGCCGGGAACGGGAATGCGGACCGGCGGTTGAAATCCGCCGTTCACTCCGCCGAGGAACACGCGGACGAGATCATCGCCGATGCTCGCCGCAACGAGATCCGTACGCCCATCGCCGTTGGCCTCGAATGGCCTGATCCCGAACACGCCAGGGATGCGATGGGGCACGAGCTCAACGATCCACTCGAGCGCGCCCTCGTTCCACAAAAGAGTGAGATCACCGGATTCGACGTCCGACGAAATGAGGTCGACGTCGCCGTCGCGATCGAAATCCGCAGACGCGAGATGAGTCGCGCCACTGACCGGGACCTGGTGCCGCACGACGAATCGGCGAGCCTCGGTCTGCTCGAACACGAACACGGTCGACCCTCGGATGGTTGCCAGGTCAGCGAGCTCGCTTCCCAGGAGGTCGTCCGCAACTAGCGCCAACTCACGCGCACCGAAGCTCGCGATCTCGCTGTACTCGAGCTCCGGACCGTATCGGACGCCGAGCCCGGGCGCGGCGCTGGCGATGTCCACGTGACCGTCCCGGTCCACGTCGAGGACTCGGACGATTCGGCCGCTGAACACCCTGCGCTCGAGCTCGAAGACACCCGAGCCATCGTTCAGAAAGACAGAAGACGCCTCCGGAACGAGAAGATCGAGATCCCCATCGAAATCGATGTCGACGATCTGGAAGAAGTGCACCGAGTCGACGGAGTACGATTCGATCGGCCTTAGATTCCCCGCACCGTCGTTCCGGTAGACTTGAAGCGCTGGAGGTCGAATCGCGGCGACCACATCGAGATCACCGTCGCCGTCGAGGTCGCCGGTCTCCCCCCAATGAGCGAGCTCAATCGGGTAGTGGGTCGGGTCGAACTCGAGGGGAGTCACCGGCGCGGCGTTGCCGCTCGACGTCGCGAGCGAGACGCCGCGCCCGAGGACCGCAACTTCCGGAACTCCATCACCATTCAAGTCGGCGCTCGCCGGTGAAGTGAACGCCGCGTCCGAGGACAAGCCGCTGTCGACCAGGGATTCGATCGTCGATGCGTTCCCATTGCGAAGAAAGGAAAGCCGCCGGCTGCCGCCCGAGGTGATCGCGATGTCGGGGTCGCCGTCGTGATCGACGTCGAAAACGTCCGCGCCGGTGGCTCGCTCGAGCGGCACTGCCCCCGAGCTGCGAAAATTCCCGGCGCCATCGCCGCGATAGACCTCCGCGCGATCGAACGTGACGAGAGCGAGATCGAGCGCTCCGTCTCGGTCCCAGTCGACGGGCCGAAGCGTCTTGATCGCCGTCGGGCCGATCGGAAACGCGGTGTGTTCGACGAAACCCCCGTTTCCGAGCGAAGCGTAGATCGTCACGTCGTCCGAAACCGTCGACACCGCGGCGACGTCCAGGCGCTCGTCGCCCGTGAACTCACCGAGAGCGGTAAACGTGACGCCCTCCTTGATCGGTGTGGCCACAGGCTCGCCGGGCCCTCCTGCCGTACCCGGAACGAACGCGAGCTCGCCCGTGCGGCGAGTGCTAGCGACCCAATCGACAAAACCGTCGCCTTCGACGTCGCCCGTGACGATCCACTGCGGAGACTCGGGAGTCGTGACGAGCATCGCTTCGCGAAAGAAATGCTCGGAGTCGCCGGCCGTATTCTCGACGTATCTCGCGCCGAAGGATCCGTAGACGACGATGTCGTCGAGGCGATCGCCGTTGAAGTCTCCGACGGCCATCTTCCTCGGGGCGTCGGAGAGCTTGATCGCGTCCGCGCGCGAGAGACGGCCGCTCGCGTCACTCGTCCATACGTCGAGGCGGGACTCGCCTCCTTCGGTCGTGAGCACGATGAGGTCTGCGTGTGCGTCCGCGTCTACGCGTCCGAACGCGATGGCGTTCGCCTTGATCTCGCCCGGAAGAGGGGTCTCGAGCTCGTACGGAGTCGGCGTGCCCTGACACTCGTCGGGAACGAGGTCGCCGTTACAGTCTTCGATCGTCCCATCGGCGATGTCTTGAACATCGCTGATGCCGTTTAGATTGCAGTCGGCCGCCCATGCGACCGCAGCGAGACCCACGAAACACCACACCCCGGCAACCCGTGACACTCGGAATCCGTGACGATGCGTCATGCGGGCCCTCCGATGCTTTCGGGCGGAAAGGTCGACCCGGACTCACCGGTCCACTTTGACCGCTGTTTCGAAGCGGGGCCAGGAGTATTCGGCTTCAGAGACCGAGTCCAGCTCCACCGGCTGACGGGCCCGGGACGGGCACGCCAGGATTCCGGGCAGGCTGAGCTCGAACTGTCGTTCCCTTCAACAGAGCCCGAAGTCGACGGAGCGCTTCGGGATCCGTCGATCGGCCCCTTTTTCGGAGGACGACCCATGAACGGCATGATTCTCTCGCGATCAACCGGAACGCACGCCCGACGCACGGCCGTCGGCGCACTCGTCGCGTTTCTCTTCGCCGGCGGTGCGATCGCACACGCGCAAACCCCGTACGTCCGCGGCGACACGAGCGGCGACGGCATCGTCGACATCACAGACGTGACAAGCTACGTCACGTATTACTTTCAGGGCGCCGCGTCAACCGCGGCGTCCATGGAGGCGTACGACGTGAACGGCGACGGCGCCCGGTCGCTCACTGACCTCATCCACCTCTCGCGCCACCTCTTTCTGAACGGCGATCCGATCCCCGCGCCCTTCCCGTCGCCGGGGACCGTCCCTCCGCCCGTCGTACCAGACCGCGAAGACTTCGTAACGTTCCAGATCGAAGACGGCGTCGCCGCTCCGGGTGGGAGCGTCACGATTCCGGTCTACATGACGTACAAGCCTCACCTCTCGCCGCCGCCGCCCGTCGCTTCGTACACGGTCGGAGTCGAATTCAACGCAAGCGACTTGAAGCTTTCGTCGATCACGATCCCGCCGACGATCGCGGCGCTCAACCCGGAGCTCGCGCATCCGATGATCCGCACGGGCGAAGCACGGCTCACCGTGCTCTTCGATGCTCGGCGGATCGACGTCGGCCTCGCCCCTGCCGACAATCTGCCGATCGCACTCCTTCACTTCGATGTCGACTCGTCGACGACGAACACCGAAACCGAGATCAGAATCACGGACACCGTTTTCGCCGGTACGTCCGCGTCCGCTTCCGACCGGAGCCTCTACACCGAGGCATCGATCGGCGGACGAATGGTCCGTCCGCGCAGAATTCGCGGACGGATCTTCATCGATCAATCCCTCAGCTTTGTTCGCGGCGACATCTCTCGCGATGGACTGCTCGATATCACCGACATGGTGCAGCTCCTCCGCGCCCTCTCCATGACCGGAGATCTCCTCGGTGAGCACGCTGCGGCCGACGTCAACGATGACGGCATGTACTCCTTCGGCGATGTCTACTTCGGCATGTTCCACTCCTTCGGTCTCGTGTCTGTTCCGCCCGTTCCGGCCCCGCACCCGACGGCGGGTACGGCGCCTCTCAAGCCGCTTCCCGTCCGCTCGCATCTCGACGAGCTCAAAATCGACGATGGCGAGCTCGTCCGCGGCCACCACGAGGTGATCCAGGTGAAGATGACGACCAGCTCCCCGGTCGACGGGTTCACCGTCTCGCTCACCTACGACCCGGCGCGCATCACGGTCCACAAGGTCGACATCAGCGCGGGCCTCACCCCCCCGGCGGCGATCCAGCCGGTCATCGTCCACAACGCGACCCGCGGCTGGATCCTCGTCACGACACCCCTCGATCGCGAGATTCCCGCCACAGCGAACTTTCCGCTCGTCGACATCGAGGTCGAACCGATCGATTTCACCGAGGCGTACCACCACATCTGCTTCCGCGACGCGTTCCTTCCGCCGCTCAGCTACAACGAGCTCATGCAGCTCCGCGCCACCGGAGGTAGTGTGCGCCCGCTTCTCAACTCGGGTACGTTCGCGAACGTCGTCCCGTTCCGACGCGGCGACTGCAATGCCGACGGCCGCTTCGACATCGCTGATGCCGTAACGATGCTCAACTGCCAGTTCGGAAACCAGATCTGCCAGTGCTTCGACGCTTGCAACGTGAACGACGATCCCTGGTTCGACATCTCCGACCCGATCTACGCTCTCAACTACCAGTTCTCGACCGGGCCGGCGCCACGTGCGCCCTTCCCGAATTGCGGGCTCGATCCGACTCCGGATCCGTTTCCGTTCTGTTCGCGGTCAAGCTGCCCCTAAGCGGTTCGGTCGAACTCGAGACGAAACGCGCCCGCTCCAACTCGGCTGGGGCGGGCGCGTTTTGAAGTTCTCGGATTCAATCCGCGAACGGATTCCGGCTTCTAACGCCGACGAGCGCCGCGTCGCATGCGGGCGTCGCCGTCTTCGCCGTCGTCGCCATCCCCGTCTCCATCGTCGTCGTCGTCATCATCATCGTCGTCGTCATCGCCCTCCTCTTCTTCCTCTTCCTCGACGATCCGCGTTTCGGGAAGAGCCGCGGCGATGGCCGCTTCATTCTCGGAGTTATCGACGATGCAGTGCGCGTGGCCGAAGCCGCTCTCGCTCTTTGCGTGACCGTTCGCGTCCTCGGCGATATCGAAGATGATGTTGTCGTTCCCGTCGGGATGGACGCCCGCCGGCACGTAGTCGAGCTCGAGCAGATGGCGCGTCCGCCACGCGATGTTGTGGTCGGCGCAGCTCGAGTCGCCGCTGACTCCGACCGCGCCGATGATCTCGCCGTCCGAGTTGTAGAGCGCGAGACCGCCGCCGAAGACGTTCACTCCACCGATCTTCTTTCCGACCATCGGATCGTTGGGCGTTCCGATCCGCTGCGATGGCCCACCGTAGGCAACGGACGTGTCGACGGGGTTGCTGTGCTGGAGACCGTAGAGGCTTCCTCCGGGCTGAACGGCGGAGAACAAGTTTGCGGTCGAAAGCGCGAGGCCGGGAAGACTGAACGCGTTCGCCGTGTTCGCCTTCTGCCCCGAGATCACCCGGCTTCCAGGCCACTGATCACCGCGATCGTTGCCGGTGAACGCAACCGCGACGACGACGCCATCGCGATCGACGACGGTCGCCCACATGTCGAGATTGAAGCCGCCGTTGTCCATGTTGCGCGCTTCGGTGAGCGCCGCCTTGAGCGCGGCGTGCGACGGCAAATCCTCGTGGAATCGGGGGCGCGCTCGATCACCTCGCGCCCAATTTCGATCCGCGTCCGCGGAGCTCTCCGTGAGAGCAAAGAAACAACCGATTCCGACGATCCCCGCCGCGATGGAAACTGCCCAACGGGTTCTCCGCTGCATGACGATCCCCTCGTACTGTGAGTGATGAGAGCCTCGCCGAGAACGCCCCTCGTCCTCGGTCAAGATCCTCGATAAATCAGGACGAGGAGTGTCGCCTAACGGCGGCGGGACATCAAGCGGCGCGAGACGACGCGTTCCGGCGCTCGAGTCGCGAACGGATCAGAACGCGCGCAGCTTCTCCTCGCCGAGAACTCGGCGGAGAACATACCTTCCGCCGACGACGGGTAGCTCGAGCGAAACTCGCTCGAGATCGAGCGTGAGCCGCGTGCCGGGCTCCGGCCAGAGTGTGAAGTCTCGATCGCTCGAAAAGATCATGAGGCCGATGCGCTGCCCCGCCGGAATGACTTGATCGTCCGGTTGGAGATCGAAGGCAAGGTCGTAGAAACGCCCCGGATTGAGCGGTTCGCTCTCGGTGAGCGACGAATGGTTCTGCGGATCGGCCCAGCCGCGCGTGATGAGGTTGTCGTTGATCTTCTTCGAGTCCGTCCAGGGGAGCGAGACAAGCCAGACGGAGAGATTCACTGCAGGCTTGCTCGCAGCGACGCGAAGGCGTATCCGCGCCGTGCCCGACAAATGGAGCGGCTCCTTGAGCGCGCTCGTCGCGTAGAGCAGGCGATGCTCCGACTGGGGAGCCGCAGCGAGTTTCGCGCCCGAGTGTGAGACGTCGTCGACGAGAGTCTGCTTGCTTGGCCCAGCGAACGGCTGAAGGACGAGGTGCCCCGAGCCGCGTCCGTCTCCGCCAAGGTAGAGCGACACGGGAGACGCATTCGGATTCGGGTAGTCGACGTAGGGCGTCGGCGAGAGACGGCGCGCGTCCTCGCGAACGACCCACGAGCGCGGATCGTTCTCGACGCCGTTCTCGATGCCGCAGACGTAGCGCGTGAACCAGCGGTTCATGAGCTCGAGCGGCGGTGGGCCCCCGTGTCCGCCCTGGTGGAAATAGATCTGCGACGGGAGTCCCTTCTTCTTGAACGCTTCGTAGATGCGGACACTGTGCTCCGGCATCACGTTCCAATCGTTGAACGCGTGCGCCATGAGAAGCGCAGCCTTCACGTTTCCGAGCTCGTCCAAGTAGTCGCGCCCGGCCCAGAAGTCGTTGTAGTCGCCCGTCACGCGGTCGAACCCGGCGCGCATCTCGGTGTCGCGGACGCGCTCATTGCAGTCGCCGCGGCGCTCGGGATAGCCGCTGTTGATGAAATCGTAGAGGACGTCGATGTCTTCCCCCATCCAGCCTCCCGGATGGCGAACGAGACCGTGAGAGCGGTAGTAGTGGTAGTAGGACGTGTTCGGCGCGACGGGAATGATCGCCATGAGTCCTTCGACGCCGGTCGTCGCCGCCGCAAGCGGAATCGTCCCGTTGTACGACGTACCCGTCATGCCGACGCGTCCGGTCGACCACGACGCGACGACACGCTCGTCACCGTCTGGCGTCGCGTAGCCCTTCGCGCGACCGTTCAGCCAATCGATCACGGCCTTCGGCGCGAGTGACTCGTTGTCGCCGCCGACGGTCGGGCAACCCTGCGACAGCCCAGTGCCGGGAGACGCGGAGTGAACGACGGCGAATCCGCGCGGCACCCATTCGCGGATCTGTGAGCGCGACATCAGCGGTCGCCGACTCTGGTGCTCGATCGGCGGCGGGTGCGTACGCGTGGGAGGCGTCGCACCGACTTCCTGCTTCGGATCCCAGAAGTACTTCCGGTCGCTCGAGCTCGTGCCCGAGTAGTACGGGCTCGATTCATAGATGACGTGGACCTTGAGACTCTCGGTGTCCGTCTGCTTCGGACGGGTGACGTCGACGTGCATGCGGTCGAGCTTGCCGTCGCCGTCCGAATCGAATTCCGTCTCAACCCAGAGGTCGTGCTGGATCCACTCCTTCGGGTCGCTGAACTCGGGAATGATCTGCGCTTCGCCGCCGGCGTAACACGGAGCCGCCCGCGAAGCATCGCCGGCCATCGCGGCCGACGCGGTCCCGAAGAAGAGAGCAGTGAACGCGACGTACAGACGGAGAGTCGAGGATGCGGACATTCGTTGGCTCAGAGGAGTGTGGAGAGGGCTCGCGAGGAAGGCAGTACGCGGCTGAGACCGAGACGCTCCATCATCTCGCCTCGAGCGCGAAATCACGAATCCGTTTTGCGAGCGCGGCGAATCCGGATCCCGGCCCGCAATCGCCGTACCGAACGGGCGGTCGACGCGATGCTAGGCGTTCGCACAACCGGGTGACCCGCTTGTTCGGTGTTTGAGCGGGCGCGCGGAGTCGCGTCGCGGTCACTGCGCCTTCGGAAACAGGGCGACGAGGAGGAACGTCGCGATCGGCCCGAGAAGGAGCGAGATCAAGAACCAGCTGAGTCCGCTTCGATTCTTCCCTTGCGCGAGTCCGGCGTTGACGAGCGCGAGGCTCCCCCAGCCGACGACGTAGGGTTCCGGGTTCTCCAAGAGTCAGCCCCTTCGATCGAGTGCGAGCGCGTAAGGCACACTCGCGGCTTGAGCTAGGACGCCTGAGATTCCATCTCCGCGATGAAGGCGTCCGCTTCGCTGATGGCTGCTTCCATCTCCGCGACTAGCGAAGCGACGTTCGACTCGATCCCCTTCAGCTCGTCTCCAAGAGCGGCAATCGCTTTTGCGTTGAGGTTGTGCTTGAGGAAGAGCACGTGATCCTTGAGCGAGGTGAGAACGGGATCCATCTTTCCCTCGGCTCGTTTCATCGCGCCGAGTAAGCCTTGGTATCTCTCTTCAGTCGCTTCGAGTAGCTGCTCGTCCTTGGCTTTGAGCGATTCGCTGCTCATGCCTTCGATGTCGCTCCGCCACTCAGCGAACAGATCCGAGCCGACCTTCTCGACCTGCCTGATCCGCTCCGAGACGGCGTTCGCCTTCCGCTCGCTGCTGCGATAAACCGACTCGAGCTTCTTGTATTTCTCCTCGAGCTCGCCGCCGGAAAACTCAATCAGCGCGCTGAACTGTTCCAGCGCGGACTTAAACTCCTGCTTCGCCTCCGTTTGAGTCTCTCGCGCGGTTTCGACGCGGCTCGCGAGGATGTGGCGCTTGTCCTTGCCGAGGAAAGTCTCCATCGCGCCATAATAAAGGTTGCTGCAGCCGACGGATGAGAGGCACAAGAACAGGGCCGAACCAGAGGCGATGCGTCGGCGGAGTGCAGGAAGATTGTTCATACGGGATGACCTTTCACTGGCTAGAGAATCCGGGCATTCTATGGGAAGCTGACCGCCTGGTCGATCGGGATCCCCCTGACGCTTCGCGTCGGGCGGGAGGCGATCGCGAAAGGCCCCCCGGCCGCATCGAAAACCCGGTGACAAGGAGCACACCATGGTCTCGCTGAAGGAACGTCTCGATTTCGTGGAGATCGACAGCCCCGTCGGCCCTCTCCGCCTCGCGTCGGACGATCGCGCGCTTCGTTTCCTCAGCTTCATGGGAGGTCGCGACCCGGTGGAGGTCGGCTCCGACTGGAGGAAACGCCGCGCGCCGATTCTGCGTGCGGCCGCGAGTCAGCTCCGCGAGTACTTCGACGGCCGGCGCACGGAGTTCGACCTTCCGCTCGACCCGCACGGAACCGACTTTCAGCGCGCGGTCTGGGATGCTCTCTGCGAAATCCCGTTCGGTGAGACGCGCTCCTACGGCGAGCAGGCGCGCATGATCGGCCGGCCGAACGCTTCGCGCGCCGTCGGTGCGGCGAACGGACGGAATCCGATCGCGATCATCATCCCCTGCCACCGCGTCATCGGCGCCTCCGGCGAACTCACCGGTTTCGGCGGCGGACTCGACACGAAACGCCGACTGCTCGATCTCGAGCGCGGAGTGCTGGCGGCGGTGTGAGCGACGAGCTGACGCTCGACCCGTCCGACTGGGACGAGTTTCGCCGGCTCGCGCGGGAGATGGTCGACGACATGATCGACCACTTCGCCGCGACCCGCGAGCGACCCGTGTGGCGATCGATGCCGCCCGACGTCCGTTCGGCGCTCGACGAACCCGTGCCGTGGGAAGGAGAAGGCGCGGAGAGCGCTTACCAATCCTTCGTGCGGAACGTACGCCCGTATCCGAACGGAAACGCGCACCCGCGATTCTTCGGCTGGGTGCAGGGAAACGGAACGCCGCTCGGAATGATGGCGGACATGCTCGCCTCCGGGCTGAATCCGCACCTCGCGGGATTCGACCAGGCCCCGACGCTCGTCGAGAAGAAGGTCGTCCAATGGATGGTCGAGCTTATGGGATTCCCTTCGTCGGCGAGCGGTCTCCTCACCGGCGGTGCTTCGCTCTCGAATCTCCTCGCGCTCTCCATCGCCCGCTACTCCCGCGCGGGATTCGACGTACGCACCCGCGGACTGTACGGATCGAATCGCCGCCTGACGGTGTACGCGTCCGGAGAAACGCACGGCTGGCTCGACAAAGCGGTCGAGCTGCTCGGCCTCGGGACCGAATCGTTCCGGCGCGTTCCGCACGATTCTCGCCATCGAATCGATGTGAACGCACTCCGGAAGACCGTACGCGCCGACCGAGCTCGCGAGAGTCTTCCCTTCTGCGTCGTCGCGAACGCCGGGACGGTGAGTACCGGAGCGACGGATGATCTCCGAGCGCTCGGCGAGCTCTGCCGCGAAGAAGAGCTCTGGCTCCACGTCGACGGCGCATTCGGTGCACTCGCTCGATGGAGCGAACGACTGCGCGACCGCGTCGCGGGCATCGCGGATGTCGATTCGGTTGCCTTCGACCTCCACAAGTGGGTCTACCAGCCGTTTACCGTCGCGTGTCTTCTCGTTCGAGACGGTGAAGTGCACCGGAGTTGCTTCGCGACGAAGGCGAGCTACTTGAGTCCGCAGGAACGCGGAGTCATCGCCGGCGGACTCCCGTTCGCCGATCTCGGCATCGAGCTGACGCGAGAGTTTCGAGCGCTCAAGGTTTGGATGAGTCTCAAGGCGCACGGCGTTCGTCCGATCGTCCGCCTCATCGAGCAAAACGTCGAGCAAGCGGAGCTCCTCGGACGACTCGTCGAAGAGCGCGAGGAACTCGAGCTTCTAGCTCCGGTCGAGCTCAACATCGTCTGCTTTCGCTTCGCGCCGGAACGCATCGGGGAAGAGCGTGCACTCGCGGATCTCAATCGAGAGATTCTTCTCCGCATCCAAGAGTCGGGCGTCGCCGTTCCGTCGAGCGCGTCGCTCGGCGGCCGTTTCGCGCTCCGCTGCGCATTCACGAACCACCGGACTCGCCTAGCGGACGTCGAGCTTTTGGTCGACGAGATCATCCGGATTGGGCGCCAACTGACAACACGAGGGTAGACATGCTGGGCAAGAGCGACGTTGAGGAGCTACGCGCCAGATTCTCCTGGACCAATTACTGCATCGAGATGAGCGCCCGCACGGCATTCACGGTTGGGATCGCACCCGCGCTCGACATGGCGAGAGGAGTCTTGCGATTTCCTCTGACCCGGAAGGTAAACGCACTATTCGAGGGATTCGAGATCCATCGTGCGCCCGGCGCGAGTTGGTTCTGGTGGACCTACGCGACGTTCTCGTTCAAGAAAAAACGCGTTCGGTTCAAGCTGAGCCCGAGACAGGCCGTACGCATGTTAATACGGAGCGACAACTGGCCAGGCGATTCCGGCGTTCTTCGGTACAGCATGCGGCGCCTCGTAAGTTGGCAGAACGCGCGGACCGCAGGAGCGGACAAGGCGGTGTTTCTCTCGTATCCGCAAAGCCGGCAAGCAGAGGCCGAGTACGTTGCGAACGTACTCAAAGGATTCCGATTGGATCCATGGTACGACAAGGATCGCCTGGCTCCCGGCGACGACCTCCCCGACGAGATCGCCAAAGGCATCACGGTTTCTAGCTGCTTCGTTCCTCTCCTCTGTCCCGAGTACATCGCATCGAGCTGGTGCCGTCGCGAACTGGAGCTCGCGGTAAACAGCGGGGACGATCTTCTCATTCGACCGATACGCATCGAGCCGAGAAAGTTCTTCATTCCGGACGACGTCGAGAAGCTGCTGAATTCCCGCGGAGAGATCCTGCACGCCAATATCTCCGGCGAGGACGGCCTCGAGCAACTCCAAGCCGCGGCAGCGGCGATTCACACGCAACTCGCCGAACGAGAATAGGTCCAAGTGGAGACGCGACGTCGAACAGGGCTCCTCTTCTCCGTGCAGGCGCTCGCGCAATAGAACCGTTGCGTTCGCCCTAGCGGGCTTCTGGTCGGACGAATCGAACTGTCAACGTCAGAGCATGGAAAGGCGCCAGACCGACACGACCGGCTGGACCCCTGAGTGGGTCGACGTGCTGCACAAGTACGCGAACAGACGCAGCACGAGAATTAGCCAGCGTCCGCCACTATCTCTGAAAGGATTCGGGGCGAGGAGCCCCGCCACGACCGCTCTCGCCATCGAGTGCGTCGAGCCGATAGTCGTCGGTCGAGTTCACCCCACCAGCTCGTTGATCACCTTCCCGCCGAACTGACTGAGCTGCTTGTATCTTCCCGCATGGAAGTACGTCAGCTTGTTGTCGTCGAGCCCGAGGAGGTGGAGCAGTGTGACATGGAAGTCGCGGATGGGGTGGACGACGTCGACCGCCTCCGCGCCGAGCTCGTCGGTCGCTCCGACGATCCCCTTCTTCACGCCTCCGCCCGCGAGGAGCATCGTCATCGCGTCCGCGTTGTGGCCGCGGCCGAGAGCGTACACGCCGCCGCGGCGATTGTTGTCCGGCGTGCGGCCGAACTCGCCGGTCCATACGACGAGGGTCTCGTCGAGCATTCCGCGCGCCTTCAGATCTTTGATGAGCGCCGCCATCGGCCGGTCGACGCTGCGAATCCGCGAGGAGTGACCGCGCTCGAGGAAGTCGTGGCTGTCCCAACCGCCGGAGAAGATCTGCACGAACCGAACTCCCTTCTCGACGAGACGTCGCGCGAGGAGGCACTGACGCCCGAATGCGGCCGTCTCCGCGTTCTCGAGTCCGTACATCTCTTGCGTGTGCCGCGATTCTCCCGAGATGTCGAGAATGCCCGGGACCTCGAGCTGCATGCGAAACGCGAGCTCGTAGTCCTCCATGCGTCCAGCGAGCGCGTCGTGCTCGGGGTGCGCTTCGGCATGGCGCCGATTGAGGAACTGGAGCTCGTCGAGTGCACGCCGCTGATGCTCGCGGCTCTTGAACGCCTGCGGATGGAGATCGAGGATCGGTGATCCCTCCGGACGGAGGCGCGTTCCCTGGTACGGGACGGGAAGGAACCCGTTCGACCAGTTGCGCGAGCCGCCCTGCGGAAGGGCGAGCTCCGTCATGACGACGTAACCGGGAAGGTTTCGGTTGACCGAGCCGAGACCGTACGTCACCCAAGAACCCACCGCCGGGTCGCTCCCGAGACGACTCCCCGTGTTCATGTGGAAGAGCGCTTCCGGATGGTTGAGCGACTCCGCCTGGCATCCGCGGTAGTTGCAAAGCTCGTTTGCGATCTCGGGATCCGCCATGTGGACCCACTGGTCGCACATATCGAGACCGGCTTCGCCCACCTTGCGAAACTGAAACGGGCTCCCGACGTAGAACTTGAACCCCGTTTCGAGACCGCGCGTGCTCTTCGACTCCGTCTTGTGGCGCTTGTCGAGATCGGGCTTCGGATCGAAGGTGTCCGCCTGACTCGGGCCGCCCTCCATGAAGAGAAGGATGCAGGCCTTCGCTTTCGGAGCGAAGAGCGATGGCTTCGGCGTGAGCGGTCCGGTCTTCACGGCCCCGTCGGCCGCGAGAAGATCGCTGAACGCGACGGACCCCAGCGACGCGCCGAGACCGTAGAGAAACTCTCGGCGAGAGCTCGGCGTCGAAACCGGTCGGTGGCAGAGGGGATGCTTCATGACGGACTCTTCTGGCTCGTCGGGCTCGCTCAGTAGACGTAGAGGAATTCGCTCGAGTTGAAAAGAAGAAGGCAAAGGTCGGCGAGCGCACGCGTGCCGGCGCTCGTTTGGGCAGGCTTCGGATCCGCGGCATACTTCTTGTATACCGGAAGAATCTCCTCGTACTCGAACACCTTGCCGGAAAACTCCTCGACGAGCGAGCGGGTGATGCTCGTCGGGAAGCGGACCGGCGGCGGCTCGGTGCGCTCGTGGTAGCCGCGCATTTCCTCGACGTACCGCGTCCCTCGTTCGCGCTCCTCCTCCGAAGGCTCCCGACCGTAAGCGAGAAGGAAGGCGCGCGCGATCCGGCTCGCGAGCGTGTCCGCCTCACGCTCAAGGCGAAGCGCGAATGCGATCGAGCGATCCGTCATCACGTCGCTATTGAGAAGGGTGAACGCCTGCGGCGTCACCGCCGCGGCATCGCGGTCCTCGCACGAGTCGTTCGGGTTCGGCTGGTTGAAGAGCTCGAGGAACGGATCGGCCATTCCTCGCACGCGGTAGGCGTAGATCGTCCGGCGATTCCGCTCGGCGGGCGTGGGCGATGGCTGATACGCCGGCGCGATCGAAAACTGAATCATGCGCGGCTGAAGGGCGACCTCGATGTTGATCTCCGGCATGACTGGAAGTCCGCCGAGCCGCGGGTTCAGCTCTCCCGTCACAGCTAGCAAGCTGTCGCGGAGCTCCTCGGCCGTAAGTCGACGAGCCGGACGGTACGCGAGCAAGCGATTCTCGGGGTCTTTCTCGCGCAGCGCGCCGAGCTGCGCGTGCCCCGTCGCCTGCCGATACGCGCGCGAAGTCATGATCAGCCGGTGGAGACGCTTCATCGTCCAGCCGTTCTCGACGAAGTCCGCCGCGAGCCAATCGAGGAGACCGGGGTGCGTCGGCTTCGCGCCCTTCGCGCCGAAGCTGTTCGGGTTCCGCGCGATCGGATGCACGAAGTGATGTTGCCAGATCCGATTGACGATCGAACGCGCGGTGAGCGGGTTCTTCGGGTCGACGATCCACTTCGCGAGCGCGAGACGCCGCCCTTCGAGTCCGTCCGGTACTCGATAGGGATCCTCTTCCGTCGCACCGCTCGCGGCAACGCCGGTCGCGCTCAAAACACCCGGCGAGACCGCCTCGCCCAGCGCCGATAGGGCGCCCCCGGAGTAGATGAAGCTCGCCGGTCGCCACGCGGGATCCGATTTCGGATTGATGCGAAGCTTCCGTGCGCCGTTCCACGCGAACTTTGCGTCCGAGCCGTTGTAGACGCTCTGCGCCATCGGCTGATAGCGCTCGAGCCGGCGATTCCAGATCCACTCGTCCTGCTCGCGAACCTTCAGCCGACCCTCGTCGACGTGATCGAGGCCGAAGTAGCGCGGTGGCTTCTCCTCGTCGGGTAGGTCCCTCCGCTCCTTCTCGGTCTTGTACTCGAGTCCGCGTTCACGGAACCAAGCACGCGCGGCGGCCTCCTGCTTCTCCTTGATCGCGTTCTTCTTCGAAACGGCGAACGCCTTCATCGTCTCGACGAGCGCCTTTCCCGTTTCGAATCCCGCGTGACTCTCCGCTTCAAGAAACGGCGCCGGACGTTCGGCCATCTGCGTGCCTGCGAAGGCTGCGTAGATGCGGTAGTAATCGCGCGTCGGGATCGGGTCGAACTTGTGGTCGTGGCACTTCACGCAGCGAAGCGACATCGAGAGAAACGTCTGCCCCACCGAGTGAACGACATCGTCGAGATAGATCTGGCGCGCTTCGGGCGCCTTCACCATCGCGTTGTCCCACGGACCCATGCGAAGGAATCCCGTCGCGACGATCCACTCGCTCTCGGATTCGGTGTACTCGCCCGAGAGTCTCGTCTTGCGCACGACCCCGTCGTCCCCGCCCGTACGTTCACGCACCGACGCGTCGGCGAGCTCGTCGCCGGCGAGCTGCTCGGTCACGAACCGGTCGTAGGGCTTGTCGTCGTTGAACGAACGGATGACGTAATCCCGGTAGCGCCACGCATTCGATCGTTCGTAGTCGTTCGAGTAGCCGCCGGTGTCGGCGTAGCGCGCGACATCCAGCCAGTGCTGCGCCCAACGCTCGCCGTAGTGCGGGCTCGCGAGCAATCGATCGATGAGATCCGTCCAAGCTTCGTCTGGGTTGCGCTTCCAATGCGCGAGAAACTGAACGATCTCGGCGGGCGAAGGCGGCAGGCCGGTGAGGTCGAACTTCGCGCGCCGAAGGAGAGTGACCGGATCGGCCTCCGGCGCCGCAGCGAAGCCGGCGGCATCGCGACGCGCGTCGATGAATGCGTCGACGGGATGTGGTTTCGTCTCCTCGCTCGAGCTCGCGGTCTCCGGCAAGACAGGCTTCCGAATGGGCTGAAAGGCCCACAAATCCTCACGCTGATAACGCCGATAGGTCCACTCGTCCGCGAGACCGCCGCTCGTCGCGACGAGGATCCCGTCTTCGTTCTCGACGACGGAGCGCTCGCGCAAGCGGATGCGCTCCCGAACCTCCGGCGCGGGCCAGGCCGCGCCGCTCTTGATCCACGTCTCGATCGCGGCGATCTGCTCGACCGTCAGTCGATCGTTCTCCTTGGGCGGCATTTCGAGTCCGTCCCAGCGCACGGCGCGGAGGAGAAGACTCTCCTCGGGCCGACCGGGAATGATTCCGGGCTCGCCCGATTCACCGCCGGCGAGGAGCGCGGCGCGCGAACGGAGGTCGAAGTCTCCCTTCAGCTTCGCGGCGTCGTCGCCGTGGCAGCCGAAACACTTCGCCTTGAAGATCGGAAGCACCTTGAGGGCGAAGAGTCGATCCCCCGCCGTCGACGGAGCGCCTCTCGGCGATGGTTCCTCCGCGCTAACGACAGACGCCGCTACGAAAACGCAGCAGAAAGCGAACGCGCCAACGAGATGCCGCGTGCGCGAGTGCAATACGCGAGACGAGTTCCACACCATGTTCGAAGAGTTCGTCACTGGATATTCAACTTGAGCGCCGCTGCGACCGCTGCCGGCTGGCGGGCGCGAACCGCCGCGAAAATCTCCGCGTGCTCGCGGTGGACATCGCCGAAGTTCTCGAGACGTCCGTACGTCATGAGCATTCGGGAGCAAAGCCATTTCCAAATCGGAACGAAGTCCGCCCCGCCGCAACGAAGGAGGAGCGCTTCGTGAAAGGCGAGATCGGAGCTCGCGACTGCGCCGGAGTCCTCGCGCTCGCACGCTGCGCGGAGGTCGTCGAGGCGACTCTCGAGCTCGACGTGGTCGTCCGCGTCGAGTCCCTTCACGCCGCGGCGCGCCACGGCGCACTCGATCTGCTGACGAAGCGCGACGATCAGCGCGCGGTTCTCCGGCTTCGGGGGCTCGCTCACCGTAACACCACGGTTCGGCTGATAGGCGAGGAGCCCTTCCTGGGCGAGACGGAGAAATGCGTCGCGGACCGGACCTCGGCTGACCCCAAATCGACCGGCGAAGTCGGCCTCGCGGAGAGCCTCACCCGGCGAAAACACTCCGGCGACGACCTCGTCGCGGATGCGCTCGGTGATCTGCTCGCGGATCGTGCGGAGGTTCGCGTCCATGTCCGGATCGTCGGCGGCGTGAGTCTCTCGAGCGCTCCCGGGCGACGGGGCTCTCGCTTCGTAGATTGTTAACAATCTACACACGCTGGGGCCGGCGTCAACGACAAAACCTTCGGACCGCTCCCCAAACGAAAGCGGGCCCGGGGCGGAGCCGTCGCTCCACCCCGGGCCCGATACCCCGCCGCCGCGGGATCGCGCTAGAGATCGCAAACCTGGGGGCAGACGGGCGCGGGGACGCACTCGCGTCCGCGGACGTGCCCGCGGGTCCCCAGAAACTGGAATCCGATCTGGGCGCTGATGTCGGCGATGTTCACCGCGCCGTCGCCGTTGAAGTCGAAGATCTCGACGACGGCCGGATCCGCCGCGCGGCCCTCGCCGCAGGGGAGGCGCTCCGGTCGACCAGTGAAGAGGAAGTTCGCGAGGCAGATCGGATCGGCGATGTTGAGCGCGCCGTCACGGTTGCAGTCACCGGGACGAATATTCCCTTTCCGCTCGTCGCGCTGATTCCCGAAGTCGATCCCGTCGACCGCTTGATCCGGCTCGACGATGACGAAATGTCCTCCGTTGCGCCCGGCGTCACCGATGCGCACGGGGATCTCGGCGAGGACCCCGCCGAAATCCGTGTCGACGAATTGAAGCGCAAAGACATGCTCCCCGCCATCGCCGTTGAACCGAATCGCGAACGTGGACATGTCACCGCCGCACCCATTGATCAGAATGCCGGTCAGATTCGCGACCATGCCCGCGGGCGCGTCCGGAGCGACGACGTCGATCTCGAACGGCCGAACGCAGAACGGTGTCACGGTGAGCGAGACCTTCATCTCGAACGACTCCCCCGCACCGAGACCGAGCGAGATCGCCGACGGCGCGACGGCGAAGGAATCGACACCTCCCGCTTCCCCCACGTCGATGAAGACGGGAGGGAACGTCTGCACGAAACCGTCCGGCACGACCTCGCGCACGCTGTGCGGTCCCGGCTCGAGGCTCTCGAGCCAGTAGCGTCCCGCTTCGTCCACGGCGGTGTCGGGATCGTCTCGCATCGACACGGCCCGCGGCTCACCCTCGTCTAAACGTCCATTGAAGTTGCGATCGGAATAGATCGTCACGCCGGGAAGGCCCGGCTCGTTCCGCTCCCGCCTTCCGTTGCCGTTCGTGTCCTCCCATTTCGTTCCGTGGATGCTTCCGACCGGGTGCGGGCGGTTGCCGAAGTCGACGCCCTCGACCGTTTCGCCGCGTCCGAGGTCGACGATGTGAGCGCCTCCGAGGTCTCCAACGCCGATCCGGACCGGAATCTCGTCGAGAACGCCGCCGAACTCGGTATCGACGAACTGAAGCGCGAAGAGATGCGGTGCGCCATCGCCTTTGAAGCGAACGCTGAAGGTGGAAAGGTCACCGCCGCATCCGTTCACGAGCACGCCGGTGAGATTCTCGAAGAGTCCGGCGGGAGCGCCGGGAGCGACGACGTCGAGAGTGTAAGGGCGAACGCACAAGGGGAGGACCTTGAGAGAGACCTCCATCTCGAGGACTTCGCCGTCGACGAGGCTGAGCGAGATGCTGCTCGGCGTGGTCTCGCTGAAACCCGCGCCGCCCGCCCGACCATCGCCGCGGCTGGGCGACGGAAACGTCTGTACGAAGCCGTCCGGCACGACCTCGCGCACGATCCGCCGACCCGGCTCGATGTTTTCGAGCCAGTAGTGTCCGGCCTCGTCGAAGTCGGTTTCGGGCACGTCCTCCATCGTGACGGCATTCGGCTCGCCGCGATTGAGCTGCCCGTTACCGTTGAGATCGACGTAGATCAGGACGCCGGGGAGACCGGGCTCGTCGTGATCGCGCTGGCCGTTTCCGTTTTCGTCGAGCCATTTGACTCCGTGGATGCTCGAGACCGGTCGCCGCCGATTCCCGAAATCGACCCCGTCGACAATCTCCCCGACTCCAAGCTCGATCGCGTACGCGCCGCTCGGCGCGGCGTCGCCGATGACGACCGGGATCGTCGCGAGCACGCCGCCGAACTCCGCATCGACGAACTGAAGATCGAAGGAATGGGAGTTCCCGTCGCCGTTGAAGCGAATCGAGAACTCCGACTCGTCGCCGCCGCACCCGTTGACGAGCACGCCGGTGAGATTCTCGACCATGCCGGTCGGCGCGGCGGGAGCGACGACGTCGACATCGTAGGCTCGAAAGCAAAACGGTTGAACCGTGAGAGACACCTCCCGGACCGCGGATTCGTCGTCAGCGAGATCGAGGACGATCGACTCGGGCGTGACGTCGAAAAAGCCATTCTCGGCCGGGGGCGCAGGATCGAGGACCGGTCCCGTCGGATAGGTCTGAATGAAACCCTCCGGGACAACTTCGCGCACGACGTGGCGTCCCGGCTCGAGACCTTCAAGCCAGTAGTGACCGGACTCGTCGAAGGCCGTATTCGGATCGTCTTCCATCGACGCGGTGTGAGGTTCGCCCTCGTCGAGGACACCATTGGAATTGAGATCGGAATAGATCACCACACCGGGAAGTCCCGGTTCGTCCGCATCGCGCTCCGCGTTGCCGTTCTCGTCGAGCCACTTCGTCCCGTGGACGCTCGACCCGCCCTCGCGACGGTTCCCAAAGTCGATTCCTTCGATCGCTTGACCCGGTTCGACGATGACGGGATGCGAGCCGCCCAACTCGCCCGCCGGCGCCGGAAACGTCTGAACGAAGCCGTCCGGCACCACTTCGCGAACGACGTGACGCCCCGGCTCGATGCCTTCGAGCCAGTACATCCCCGATTCGTCGAAGGCCGTATTCGGATCGTCTGCCATCGTACGTGTTCGCGGTTCGTCGTCATCGAGCGCGCCGTTGAAGTTGAGGTCCGAGTAGATCAACACGCCCGCGAGGCCCGGCTCATCCCGTTCCCGCTCCCCGTTGCCGTTCTCATCGAGCCACTTCGTCCCGTGGATGCTCGACCCGCCCTCGCGACGGTTCCCAAAGTCGACTCCTTCGAGCACCTGGCCCGCTTCAATCACGAGGATATGCGAGCCGCCCTGCTCGCCGGCGGGCAGCGGAAATGTCTGAACGAAGCCGTCCGGCACCACTTCGCGAACGACGTGACGCCCCGGCTCGATGCCCTCGAGCCAGTAGAGCCCGGACTCGTCGAAGGCCGTGTCCGGGTCGTCCTCCATGGTGCGCGTACGCGGCTCGTTGTCGTCGAACTCTCCGTTGTCGTTCAGGTCGACATAGATGATGACCCCGGGAAGACCTGGCTCGTCGGGGTCCCGCTCTGCGTTGCCGTTCTCATCGAGCCACTTCGTCCCGTGGACGCTCGACCCGCCCTCGCGACGGTTCCCAAAGTCGATTCCTTCGATCGCTTGACCCGGTTCGACGATGACGGGATGCGAGCCGCCCAACTCGCCCGCCGGCGCCGGAAACGTCTGAACGAAGCCGTCCGGCACCACTTCGCGAACGACGTGACGCCCCGGCTCGATGCCTTCGAGCCAGTACATCCCCGATTCGTCGAAGGCCGTATTCGGATCGTCTGCCATCGTACGTGTTCGCGGTTCGTCGTCATCGAGCGCGCCGTTGAAGTTGAGGTCCGAGTAGATCAACACGCCCGCGAGGCCCGGCTCATCCCGTTCCCGCTCCCCGTTGCCGTTCTCATCGAGCCACTTCGTCCCGTGGATGCTCGACCCGCCCTCGCGACGGTTCCCAAAGTCGACTCCTTCGAGCACCTGGCCCGCTTCAATCACGAGGATATGCGAGCCGCCCTGCTCGCCGGCGGGCAGCGGAAATGTCTGAACGAAGCCGTCCGGCACCACTTCGCGAACGACGTGACGCCCCGGCTCGATGCCCTCGAGCCAGTAGAGCCCGGACTCGTCGAAGGCCGTGTCCGGGTCGTCCTCCATGGTGCGCGTACGCGGCTCGTTGTCGTCGAACTCTCCGTTGTCGTTCAGGTCGACATAGATGATGACCCCGGGAAGACCTGGCTCGTCGGGGTCCCGCTCTGCGTTGCCGTTCTCATCGAGCCACTTCGTCCCGTGGATGCTGCCCGGGTCGTTCTTTCGAACGCCGAAGTCGACGCCGTCGAGCGTCGCTCCAGCTTCCACCGGAACGAGGTGCGCGCCCGGACCTTGGGCGCCGTCTTCCGGAAACGTCTGCTCGAATCCGTCGGGCACGACTTCGCGAATGATGTGGCGTCCGGGCTCGAGAGCCAGCCGGTACCGACCGGTCTCGTCGCCCCTCGTCGCAGGGTCGTCTTCGAGCGACTCCGACATCGGCTCACCGCGATCGAAGACGCCGTTATTGTTGAGATCCGAATAGATCAACACGCCCGCGAGCCCCGGTTCGTCGGGATCGCGCTGGCGATCGGAGTTCCGATCGACCCACACCGTCCCCGTAAGATTCCCCTCGGCGATCCCTCCGAGGACGAGGTCCTCCGCGGTCGCGCGCCGAGGGACTCCCAAACTGGAAAGCGCGAGTAGCGCGCCAACAGACAGAACTCGCGTCGCTCGGTTCATGGTGCACCTCTGATCGTTCTGAGCCGCCGAGTGACCGGAGCTGCCGAACCCGAACATTTCGCGTCGGCACCGCTACCTCGTTCTCGGGGCGAGTCTGGGAGAATCAACCCGCGTCCGGAAAGTGACGCGAAATCGAGCGGAAAACCGGCAGATTCCGGGGGCGAGACGACTTTCCGATTCCGCGGATCGATGGTCTCCGAATTCAAGCTTACCCAAGCACCGGGGGAGATCCGCGCGCTCCTGGGTCACAAATTCTCGAATTTGTCTCTACCGGCCAAGCGGCGTCCGGATTTCGTCCGCCAGCGGAGAGGACGAGCGGGCGACGAGAACGTCCTCCGCCGTTCGCTCCGCGCCCCAGCTCGAGTTCGAGCGCTCCGGCTCTGAGCTCACGCTCGGCCGATGACCGCACTCACGATGGAGCCGAGTGCGAGCGATCCCGCGATCACGAAAAGCGGCCAGGGCCGCGCCGCGAGCCTGCCGTTTACCTTTCTCGGTATGACGCCGAGGAACGGCATGGAGAGGAGATAAACGATGAGCCACAGGAGGTGGATCGGGTTCCTGAACGCGATCCAGACTCCGATCCACGGCACAACGGCAGCGAAACTGACTGCGATCATGACGCCATTGAGCGCCGACCATTCATCGCGAATGCTCACGGTTCTGTCCTCCAGGGTTGTCGCCCGGTCACGCTCCGAGCGAGGCCAACGAGTACGCTGGAATCGGGGGAGGACGGGATTCGATGGTCTCAAGAAAAATCGTCGGATCTCGACCGTCGCGGGCTGGGCGGCACGCCTCGCGCGCACCTTGCGCCGGAAGACCTTGTCGCCGCTCGCCGTGTCGCGGATGAAATGACGGTCGACGCCGAGGGACGACTCTGGGTGGCGACGAACCTCGGAATTCAGATCCTCGATCAACTCGGACCGGTGCACTTCATCATGAGGCACTCGCAGTTCGCGTGGCTCTCGAATGTCGTTTTCGGCGGGCCGGAGCTCGACTATCTCTACGCGCCGTGCGGGTTGATCCTACAAGCTAGCGACGAGAGGGCGGGTGAGTCCGCGGTAGACCCAACGCCGATTCGAGGACGGATCCAGGAGAACCGTTCGGATCGGCCGGACCGCGGGCGACTGCGAGCGGAGAGCACCAGCTCGCGACTTGAGATGGATTGCCGGTCTCCGTACCTTGTTTGGTGGTGTCGAATCTAAGTGCGCAGTTTTCGCGTCTCGGATAGGCCGAGTCGTGACTGTGCCGCTGGATCCGAAGGCTCGTAGGCCGACGTTCACCGAACAACAATTGGGGCATCTACATGACGACGGCGCAATCTTGCCAGCTGGTGTGGTGGGCCCTAGCTGCCGCAGTTTTGCTCGCAGTCCCTTCTCCGCTGCTCGGGCAACCAGCGGAGCTGCCCGAGCCCGTCGGCGACCTATCGCCGGGGATCGTTCTCGTCGCCGAGGACGAAAGTGGACGCGGCCGTGAGGTCGCGCGTTGGCCGATCGAGTCCGACTGCGACATCACGGACGCGAACGGCACCGCGCGCGTCCGCTCCACGGAGTCGGAAGAAGGCGAACCGATTCTCGCGGGCGACGACACGCTCTCAGTCGACGTCGCGCTAGAACTCAACTGCGAGGGAGGGGAGACCGTCTCGCTCGAACTCTCACTCGTGACTAAGGTCGCGAACAGAATCATCGGACCGGGCACCTTCCGTCTTCTCCTAGACGCTCCAGGGCTCGCGGATGCGGTCGTCCTGTCGCCGCTCTTTCCGATCTTTCTCGTTCAGATCAAAGAAGTGTCTTACCTCCAGAGCCATCCCATTCTCTCGGACGACGTCCGGGCGCGCGCGCAGGTGCCGTTCGGCCAGCCGTTCACGGAGCCTCAGTGGCAAGACAACTCGGATCCGCTCGACGGCGACGCCGACGACCGTCCGCCGGATCGGAAGTTCCCGGTCGGATACACACGCAACGTGCAGCCGACACTCTCAGCGGAATTTCGCGTATTCCCCTTCGCACTTGCGGCCGGAACGACGGCAAAAGTCCGCGGCACCGCAACCGCCGCACTCATTGGCCCGCTCCCGCTCGGAATCGGCCCCGCGAATGCGAACGTGCAGGGAAACATCATCCGCATGCCGGCGACACAAACTCAAAACCCGCTCCCGAATCGGATCGAGTATTTCCCCCTCGTATTCATCGAGTGGGAAATGAGTTTCGACGGCGGCCAGAATTGGTTCGACGTCGGAGTGAGTGACAACACCTTGTACGTGACGCTGGGAGACCCACTACAAGGGGTTGAGGTGTTCCACACGGCGATTCACATCGGCTGCACGAACGCGGTGGGAGAGACCGACGCGGACAGCACCGTTCCGAGAGTCTGGGGAGAGTTCGCCGATCGCGACGTGCGACGCGTGAGCGACGACGAGCAGCTCGGATTCTGGGTCGAGAAAGTCGACTTCCGCGGTCCGAACCCAAACCCTCCAGAGGCGTTTACCGTTGCCGGCCTCCTTCAAAATGCCGACGGGAGGTGCGGAGCGTGGATCAGGTTCTTTCGATCCACACTGGAGATCCAGGGCATCACGGGTGCGCGCGATGTCGTGCTCTACCCCAAAGATCGAGCGAAGGACTACCCGGTCCCGGGCGGGGTATTGAGGGTTCCCGCGGTCGGGCTCTTTCTTCTCGTGAAGGAATGGGATCTGAGAAATCCAAATGCTCCCAAGGACCTCAAAGGAATTCCCGGACAGAAGAACGACGATCCGCAGTCGAATTTCACCGACCACTCGATCGTTCGGTACGGCCGACACTACTACGATCCGTCCTACGGTAAGGGCCCGTATCGAAGCACCATAGAGTGGGAAGACGACAACCTCGAAGCGGTGGGGCTCGAGGCTCAAACTCCGGCCGGCGGGATCGATCGGTTCTTGCCGACGAATCGACCCGGCGTGGCGGACCTGGACGTAGAGGAGCGGTGAGATGAAGCGTTTGGCCCCCGTCATATCGATCGCTCTTCTCTTCGCCCTCTCCGCGACGTCCTGTCGCTCTCGCGAAATACTCTTCGAGAAGCGGCTAACCGACGGAACGCGTATCTATCTCGCTCGCACGTCCTCCACTGAAGAGCGAATCGGCAACATCGTTCCCGGCGTCGGAAGCACGCCCCGAGAAGTGCGGCTCGGCGGTCCGCATCGCGTCGAGAGGTATACTCTTTACGCGCGTGAATCGCTGTTTTCCCGAGAGATCGTCTGGACGATCTCCGTCGCTGATTCGGTAGCCCTCATCCGCTCCGCTGGGTATCGGTCGACGGTCGACCTTTGGGACGTCCACCTCGGCCCCGGCGAGGTGCTCTACAGTCTCTTCACCGCGCACGCCCGCACAAACGTCGGGGAGTCTCGCCGCCGCGCCGACGGTACTTGGGCTCCGCTCGAAGAGACGACTCTGCGGCGAGAGTTTCAAGGAGAGCAAACGACACGCGGCGAATTCACGACGAACGGCGATCTTCGCGCCGCGATCGAGATCGTCGACGGGCGCGTGATGGAGTGGGACCGCACCCCCACCGGCTGGACGCCGCACAGCCCCTAGCTCCCGCTTTGCCGCGCGTTCTCCCGCCTCCATCTTCGGAATCCTCGATTTCTCCGAAGGATCGGCCGCTCTCTCGACAATCATCGGATGAGTCGAGTGAACCGCCTCGAGGAGAATCGAAGGACGGGATGCTGAGCGGACGCGAGCGCGACGCCGATCTGAGACTCCGCGTGCTGCGCGGCGACGTCCGCGCGTGGGAGACGCTCTACGACGCACACTTCGAGCGGTTGTGGCGCGTCGTCCGGAGTCGCGTGAGTGACGTGCACTCGGCAGAGGATGTCGTTCAAGAAGCGTGGACGGTGGCCGTCGCGAAGATCCGCGAATTTGATCCTGCGCGCGGCGGCTTCGGCGAATGGCTCGGCGGGATCGCGATCAACGTCCTGCGCAACCATTCGCGAAGGCGGGCGGTCGCCGAAAACGCCGTCGCGGAGCTCGAGTCCATCGCGGACTCGACGGAAGGCGTGGATCGCTTGGTCGTTCAGGAAATCCTTCTCGAATCGTGGGACACGATTCCCGCGCACTATCAGGGAGTCCTCCGACAGAAATACGTCGACGGTCTCAGCATGAACGAAATCGCGGCGCGGATGAACGAAACGGTGAAGGCGGTCGAGTCGCTCCTTTCGCGAGCGCGAGCGGCATTCCGCGAACACTACGGACGATTGAATCGGGACGGCGACGCGGCACCGAGGTAAAGCGAATGAACGACGATCGACGAAGCGAAGAATCGAAGGACCGCTTGAGCGACTCCGAGCGCGAGGTCCTTATCGGCGAGCTCGGACGTCTCATCGACGAAACGGCGCCCGAAACCCCTCCGGCTCGCGAAGACTTTCGCCGCGAGCTTCGCGAGCTGACGTCGGCGCGCGTAAGGATCCTGGCCGGACGCTCGAACGGGAGACGAGTTCTCGCCCGCGCTGCCGCCGCGGTCCTTCTCTACGCGGGCGGTTTCGCGACGAACGCGCTGCTCTCGAGCTCGGGCGAGGACTCGAGCTCTCCGACTCCCGTCGCCGCTCCGCCCTCCATCGAGACGAGCTCGGCCCCGGCGGACGAGCCGCTCCTCGCCGTCGAGGAGGCCTCGACCGAGAGTACGAGCGCGCTGCTCGGCGATCTTCCCCCCGATCTCGACGGACCGACGCTCAGCGCCAGAATCCGCCGCGTCCTCTCCTCCGAGCGCGAGCGCGCCCTCCGCCGCGCCGGAGACGAGTACCTGTCGCCGGAGCGCTCCGATCCCGAATCGGCGCTCCTTTGCTACTCGAAGCTCCTCGACCGGATGGACCCCGGAGAGGCGGTCGAAACGAATCCGGGCGATCCCTGGCTTCTCACGTATCTAAAGCTCGCGCGCCGAGAGTAATCCGTTCGCGAAGAATCGTTTCTGTAGTTCGCCCAATCCCTGAAGACTAAAGGAGGCATCCGTGTCAGATTCCGAATCACGCGTGATCCGCGGCGCTCGCGCCGCTCTTGTGATCGCTCTCAGCACGCTGGCTGCACTTCCTGCTTCGGCTCAAACGCCGACGATCGACGACGCCCGCCGCAACGAAGCGAAGCAGCTCCTCGCGGGAAAACTCCCGCGCAGCCTCGAGGACTTGATCGCGCGGGCACTCGAATCGAGTCCCGAGCTGCGCGTCACCGCCGCGAAACTGCGCGCGGCCGAAGCGGAGCACAACCAGGCTCGCCTCCGCATCGTCCAGTCCGTCGTCACCCTCTACAATCGGCGCGAAGAGGCGAAGCAAACGATCGACCACGTCATGACCATCGCGAGGGATACGCGCACGAGGTCCGCAGCCGGTACGGTCGATCGCGCGGCCGTCGCGGCTGCGGACCTCGCCGCCGCCAACGCTCTCGCTGAGCAGGCCAGAATCGAAGCCCAGCTCCGCTACGAGATCGGGCTCGGTGGCGCGCGCGGAATCTTGTCGGGAGAAACGAGCTCGGCGGGAAGGGGCGGGATCGCCGGAGCGGATTCGAAACGGACGAAATTCGTCCCGCGCCCTCTTCCCGCCCAGCTCGCGGAGCGTCTCGCCCAGCGCCATACCCTCGTCGTCGACGGAACGCCGCTCGCTGACACTCTCCTCGCGCTCAATCAACTCTCCGGCGTGTCCTTCGTGCTCTCGAGGGGTCTCGCGGAGACCGAAGTGCCGGTGACTCTCAAGTTCGAGAACGGGAAGAGCCTTCGAGAAATCTTGAGCGCATTGACGGACGTCGAGCCGCTCGCCTTCGTTGCCCGCGACTACGGCATCCTCGCCGCGCTCCTAGACGAGGTCGATCACGAAACGGATCTCGTCATCGCCCCGGCTCCGATCCGAGACGGGCCACCGGCGATCTCAAGCATTCTCGCCGAACGCCTAGCCTCAACCCGAATTTCGCCGAACGCAGACTACGCTTCCTTCGAAGATCTACTGAAACTCTTCAGCGAGTCGGTGGGCGTCGACTTCGTCGTGTCGCCGGAGGTCGATCTCGATGAGATCGCGGGTGTCAAACTGCGGAACGAAGTTCCCGTTTCGCAATTCCTTCGCCTCATCTGCGATCTCAATCCGGAGCTCGTCTTCGTCGAGCGGGAGTATGGCGTCTTTCTCCAGCCGGCCGAATCAACGCTCGCAAGCGACACCGTCGTCGCCGCGGCGAAACGGCGAACGAGGAACTAGATTCGCACCGAGAACGGCTGCAAACGCGGCGCGAAGTGGCGCGCGCTCGATCGCGCGTCCGCGCTTACTGAAGGACCAGCTGCAGCTGAACCTCCCACCACCCGGTCTCGGGCGAGAGGTACGGATTCCGCCGAACTCGGAGCGAGACGATCTCGCCGCGCTGCCAATCCGCGAGCGCGGCGAGGATCTCCTCCGACGACTCCGCTTCGACTCCGTCCACCCCGACGATCAAGTAACCGCCGGGCCAAGGAGCGAGCGCGGCCGCGCGTCCCGGACCGGTCGACCTCTCATCGATGACGCGGCAGGGCACGGCGCGCCCGCGCTTCGCCTTCGGCACCGCGGCGAGCTCTTCCGAGATCACCTGGAGCCCAACGCGCGCGAGCTTTCCCTCCGGGGAGAGTCCGACCAAAGGATCGAGTTGGCGGCAAGCGCCGGCGAACACCGTCGAGATCGCGATGACGCAGGCCACGGTAAAGCGAGAGCGGGAATCGTTCATGGCATTCGCTCGATTTCGCCGAGCGCAGTTACGACCGAGTTCGCGCGCGGGTTCACGGACCGTCCTCGCCCCAGTTCGGGACGCGGATCGTGGGCTCGGTCGGGTCCTTCGCCGCGCCTTCGTTCGCCGCGGACGAACCGCTCACATCCACGAGATCCGACCCGACGGAATAGAGGATTCGCTTCCGGGGCGAGTAACGGAGCGGTCGACCGTCGAACGGATCGAGCGGCACCGCAGGGAGATAATCGGGGACGAGGACCTCGAGCCTCTCCGGCAGCCGGTTCTCGGCGAGGTAAAAGGCGCGAAGCGCGAGCACGGCTCGGGTCGCCCGCACGGCGAAATAGCCATCGAGTCGGCTCTCGACGAGCCGGATGACTCGCGACGCATCCTCGTAGAAACCATCGCCGACCATATTGCCGAGACTTCGGATCGGTTTCACGAACGAGGCCCAGGAGCGGTACTCGGTCGAGCCGGACTCGACGTGCTCGATCGCGGCGCGAAACGTCTCGGCGAGCTGGGTGCGCGTCCGGTTCGGCTTGAGAAAGAGGAGCGACCAGCTCCCGCCGATTTTCTCCGCGGCGGCGTCATCGACCTCGACATCCGAGAGAAACTGAGACGCCATCCGGTATTCGTGCCGGAGCGCTTGAACGACCGATTGCGCCTCGACCTCCGCGCCGTCGAGATCGCGGATCGCCTGCCGGCACGCCTCCGCGTCGAGTGCGCCCACGGCGGCAAGCCGCCGGAGGAGCCGCAACCCGGAATGCTTGATCGTGGCGCCGAAGATCAGCGCGACCATCGATCCGCCGCCTCCTTCGATACGCCGTCCGAATCGGATCACATCGAGCGCGATCGCGACGGCGCCCGCCGCGTCGCCCGTCTTGTAGCGGTGAACCGCGTCGAGCTCCGCCGCGACGCCGACGACGAGCCACTCGCGCAGGTAGTCCGCGGATTCGAAGTCGCTGATGCGCTCGAACACGGGCACCTGGAACTGCGGCTTCGCGCCCGCCGCGCGGAAGAACTCGAGCGCAGGCGACAGCCGCTCGAGGACGGACTGCGCTTTTTCGGTGTCCCAGAGCGCGCCCGCGCGTTCGAGGATGGTCTCGGGAGACTCCCCCGCGGCTTCAAGCCCGAACGCCGCGAGCAAGCCGGCCGCCTCATCGTCGATGTCGCCCTCGAGTGTCCCGTTCACCCGCAGAGACGCCCCGTTCAATTCGTCGGGGACGGCGTCCGGAATGACGAGAAGATCGACGTCGTTCGGCGGCTCGATGTCCTGCGTCGCGAACACGAAGATCGCCAGGGCTACGAGCAGGAAAACCCAAAAGCTCGCGAATACGATCAGTCTTCGATGTCGCCGCCAGTCCACTTCGCGTCTCCCGTCACGACGCGCGCGAACGGTGTCGCAGCGCGTCGCGTGCCTCCGAGATGCGTCCGCGCACGGCGGACGACGAATCTACAACCAGCCTCGCTTGCCCGCCGCCAGACTTCGGCTGACGTGAGTCGCGCGGCATCCCTCCGAGCGACGCCGCACGCTCCGATGGCGACCGCCCGCGACATTCTCTTCACAAATCGCGCAATCGAACGGTCGAACGAATTCGACCCACCCAGACTTCCTCGACCGCATTCCCCGATTTCGACGCGGTCGCCCCTCCCACGGCCCGTTCAGCGAGCGGGATCGGTCGCGGAGTTAGGGGAACACCGGGCACACCAGCACCCGTCGCGAACCGATTCGCGCCTGTATTCGTACGATGTTCCGGCAGGAAACCGCAATACGCCGCATCGAGGTTTTTTTTGAATTTGATTTCAAATCGACCACGTCTCAAAACGTCATAGTGTAGACGGGATTCTCGCGCAATTGGCGGATGAAGAGCGAACGAACCGGCACCCCCGCCGGGTTGGATCAGCCGCGGGGACGAGCCGCGTCGACGACCGGCCGGGGTACGCCCGATCGGACGTTCTCGCTGAAGCGCTCCGACGGGTGGCGTCCGACGGGAATCGGCGGCGACGAGATGCTCGCGCCGTCGCGACGCGCGCGAGGATCAACCGCGACAACGCAGCGCAGGAACGCGGCCGCATCGGGTTGGAGGGTACATGTTTCTGACGAACCGAACTCGTCTCGGCGAGCTCTTCGTCGAACACGGAGACTTGACGACGGATCAGATCGAAGACGGCCTGCGCGAGCACCGCGCCTCCGGTCGTCCGCTCGGCCGATGTCTCGTCGAGCTGGGTCACGCGACGGAAGCGAGCGTTCTCGAACGTCTCGCCGAGCAGCTCTCGCTCGAATCGATCGATCTCGGGTCCCTCGAGATCGACCCGAACGCCGCGCGGCGCCTCCCGGCCGACTTCGCCCGCGAGCACAGCGTGCTTCCCGTCGATGTCGTCGGCGGACGCCTTCGCTTGGCGACTTCGGATCCCGGCAACGTCGCGGTCATCGAGGACGCACGTCTCCTCTCGGGGCTCGAGATCGAAGAAGTGGTCGCCGGATCCGACGAGATCCGACGTCGCATCGAAGAGGTCTACAAGATCACGGTCGAGAGCGTCATCGATGATTTCACCGCTGCCGAAGGCGACGCCTCGAGCGACACGCTCCACGACATCGAGGTGATGGCGAACGAGCCCACGGTCGTCAATCTCGTGAACGTGATCATCTCCGCCGCCCTGCGTGAGCGAGCGAGCGACGTCCACCTCGTCCCGTTCGAAGGCCGACTCGAGCTCCGCTACCGGATCGACGGCGTGCTCCTCGAGATGCCACCGCCACCGCGCCAGCTTCACGCGGCGCTCATCTCGCGCATCAAGATCATGGCGCAGATGAATATCGCCGAGCGCTTCATTCCGCAGGACGGTCACTTCCAGATCCGCAACCAGGGAAAGCGAGTCGACGTCCGCGTCGGAACCATGCCGACGATCTACGGGGAGAGCGCAGTTCTCCGCCTCCTCGAGAAGGATTCGGAGACTCAGTCCCTCGTCGAGCTCGGAATGAATCCGGAGGAAGCCGCGAAGCTCCTTCGCATCGTCGACAAACCGTACGGCATCGTACTCTCCACCGGTCCGACGGGGTCGGGTAAGACGACGACGCTCTACTCGGTGTTGAGCAGCATCTACACTACCGAGAAGAAGATCCTCACGATCGAGGACCCGGTCGAGTACGAGCTCCCCGGTGTCGCGCAGATTCCCGTGCGCCCGAACCGAGGCTTCACCTTCGCCACGGGACTCCGCGCGATCCTCCGTCAGGACCCCGACGTCATCATGGTGGGCGAGATCCGCGACGCCGAAACGGCCGAGATCGCGATTCGCGCCGCCCTCACGGGTCACCTCGTCTTCAGCACGCTCCATACGAATGACGCCGCCGGTGCGGTCACTCGGCTCCTCGACATGGGAATCGAACCGTTTCTCATCGCGTCCTCGCTCGAAGCGGCGATCGCCCAGCGACTCGTTCGAAAGAACTGCCTCGCGTGCAAAGCCGAGATCGAGATCACGGACGCCGTCCGCGTCAAAATGGAAACGCTAGGGATCGCGGCCGACGCCGGTCAGCTCTTCCGCGGCGCCGGTTGCGACCGTTGCCGCGGGACGGGCTACTCGGGCCGGGTCGCGCTCTTCGAGCTGCTGATCCTGACACCGGAAGTTCGGCAGCTCGTCACCGACAAGCGGCCGAGCACGGAGATCAAAGACGTCGCGGTCCGGGACATGCGGTCACTCCGCGACGCGGGCGTGGCGACGGCCCTCTCGGGCCTCACGAGTCTCGATGAGGTGCTGCGAGTTTCAGTCGGAGAGGGAGCCGAACGATGACGCACGATTGCGGGTGCGCGACCGCGCGCTGAACGGGAACGGAAGACGCATCGGAAGAGAGAATGGTC
Organism: Planctomycetota bacterium; assembly: GCA_965223845.1. Classification (GTDB taxonomy): domain Bacteria; phylum Planctomycetota; class UBA8108; order UBA8108; family SXIK01; genus CBDCXR01. The sequence continues at coordinate 5,519,931 of CBDCXR010000004.1, forward strand.
ACGAGCTTTCGCTACGAAGCCAGAACGAAGAGCGGCACCGCGTCGCGGGGCGTCGTCGACGCCGCAACGCGTCAGGCGGCGCTGAACGATCTGGCGGGGCGAGGGCTTTTCCCGACCGTCCTCGTGCCAGAAGGGTCTCCCGGCGAGAGCGAGCCGGGGCGCGAGACTGGCGACGCGGCGGGGCCAGTCTCCGGAGGGCCAGTCTCGACTGGGACCGTGCCGGCGGCACCGGCAGCACCCGTGCCCCTCGACTCCGAGCGAGCGAAGACGCGAGCGAAGCGAAAGGAAGTGACCGCGTTTACGCGCGAACTGGCGACGCTCCTCGCCGCCGCGATCCCGATCACAAAGGCGCTCGAGGGCCTCAGTGAACAGAACGAAAGCGAGCAGCTCCGAGCGGTCATCGACCAGCTCGCGAGCGACGTTCGCGGCGGAAAATCGCTCTCTGAATCGATGCGAACGTTTCCGCGCATCTTTCCCGTTTTCTACACGAGCATGGTCGAAGTCGGCGAAGAGTCCGGCGCGATCGCCCAGGTGCTGACGGATCTCGCCGATCTCCTCGAGAGCGAGGACGAGATGCGGAGCGAGGTGACGAGCGCGGTCGCCTATCCCGTGTTCGTGCTCGTGCTCGGCTTCGTCACGGCGTTCGTCCTCCTTGCCTTCGTTCTCCCGCGGCTCTTCTCGATGCTCACGGAGATGGTCGAAGTCCTCCCGGCGCCGACCCGCGTGCTACTCGCCGTCGCCGATTTCTTCGGAAGCTACTGGATCGCGATTCTGGTCGCGATCGCGGCAGCGGGCGTCGCGTGGCGTCTCTACACTCGAACGCCGGCCGGGCAGCTCCAATGGGACACCTTCAAGCTGCAGCTCCCTATTCTCGGCGACCTCTTCCAAACCTCCGCGCTCGCCCGGTTCACCCGCATGCTGGGGACGCTCGAACGGAGCGGAGTTCCTCTCCTCCAGGGACTCGAGGTCGTGCGCAACACGGTCGGGAACCTGATCGTCAGCCGCCACATCGATCAAGTCACTGAAGAGACCCGCGGCGGCGACTCCCTCGCCGCTCCGCTCCGGCGAACGGGTCTTTTGCCGCCCACCATGGTGCAGATGATCGCGGTCGGCGAAGAGACCGGTCAACTCGACACGATGCTTCTCCGAGTCGCCGGAATGCAGGAGCAGCTCCTCCGCAATCGTTCCAAGGCGCTGATCTCGCTCCTCGGACCGGCGCTCATTCTCGTCGTCGGCGCCGTCGTCGGATTCATCGTCATCGCGCTTCTCCTCCCCATCTTCCAGATGAGTCAGGCGCTTCGCTGACGCCGTTCGGCGCGGCATCGTCCGCCGCTCCGCTCGTCCTTCCCACACCACAATTCGGATTCTCCCTCGAGGTACTCACGAATGATCGCGAGGTCTCCCACGATGCTCAATCGACTCCGTCCGACCGGTCGCGCCCGCCGCCGCTCGGATCGCCGCGATGAGGCGGGCTTCACTCTGATCGAGCTGATGGTGGTCGTCATCGTTCTCGGCATTCTCGCCGCGACGATCATCCCGCAGTTCGTCGGCGTCTCCTACGACGCGAAGGTCAGTCGCGCTCAGACGGACATCAAAGCGCTGGAGAGCCAGCTCGAGCGCTTCTACCTCCACATGGATCGCTACCCGACGACTCAGGAAGGACTCGACGTGCTCGTCCAGCCGCCGGCCGACGGCGGCCAAAACTGGCGCGGCCCGTACGTAAAAGAGCTGATCCCCGATCCGTGGGGGAACGGCTACCAGTACCGGAGCCCGGGACAGTTCGGGTCGAAGACCTACGACCTCTGGTCGAACGGCGCCGACGGGAAGCCCGGTGGAGAGGAAAAAGAGCGCGACATCACGAATTGGAGGACCGAATAGGGACTCTCCGGAGTCGGGATCGCTGTCATGACGCACCCCCGCCGCTTCTCTCGAGCTCCGAACGCAGCACGCGCCCGCGCGGCGGTGAACGCACCCCATGCGTCGCCGGCGGGCTCGGGGCTGCTCGCGCGAGCTCCGGGGTCCGCGGACGGGTTCAGTCTCACCGAGCTGATGGTGGTCATCATCGTACTGTCGATCGTCACGGCGACCGTCACGCCACAGTTCGTCGGCTCCCTCGAGGACGCGACGCTCCGGCGAAGTGCGCGCGAGCTCGCGGCGACGCTTCGCCTCGCGCGAAGCCACGCCGTGACGACGAACGCCGCTACTAGGTTTCTCCTCGACGCGGAAGGTCACTACTGGATCGAAGGGCGGGGACGCAGCGGCGCGCTCGTCGGTGCGCGGCCCTTCGAACGCCTCGATCACGTGCCCGGCACTCACGGAGAGATCACCGAGACCATCGCGACGCGGATCGAGCGCCTCGGCGCGGCCGATCAGAGGCTCGCGAGCCGGGGCGGCTCGTCGGCCGAAAGCGCTGACGGACGCGTGCCGCGAGCGATGATCCGATTCCTTCCGGACGGAACCACCGAAGCGATCGCGATCGTGCTTCGCGACCGCGACGGCTTCGAGCTCAGAGTGCGTCTCGTCCCTGCCACGGCAGCCGTTGAGATCGATCGTCTCGGCCACGATGGAATCCACCGGAGGGGCGAAGGATGAGGCGACGTCGAGGCGACGACTCGAGTCTCTTCGCGGCGAGGACCGCGGACGCGCGCACCGGGGGCTTCTCCCTCATCGAAGTGCTCTGCGCCGTCATGCTGCTCGGCGTCTCCATCGTCGGGCTCGCCGAGGGCCTCGCGGTCGGGCTTCGCAGTACGAAGCAGGCCGAGGACTACACCCAAGGTGCATTGCTCGCGGCCGCGCGCATCGAAATCATCCGCGCGGAGGGAGACCTCATCGCGGGAGAGGAGTCCGGCGAGTTCGCCGACGTCGGTCGCTACTCGTGGCGACAGTCGATTCAGTCGACGGCGCCGGAGGGACTCTACCGGGTGCGAGTCGACATTCTGGTGAGCGGGAACAACGTTCCCGTCTACAGGCTCGAGACGCTCCTCTTCGACCGTCCGATCCGCCTCGAAACCGAGACGGAGCGACGGCGAAGACGCGGCGAGGAAACCCGCGCTCGAGGAGGCTACTGATGGCAGCGGCCGAATCGACGATGCGAACCCCGCCCGCGCCGCTTCGCGCACTGCGACGGTCGAGCGGCGTCACCCTCGTCGAACTCATCGTCGGTCTGTCGCTCATGACCGCGGTCGTCGGCGGCGCGTTCCTCGCCCTCAATGCGGGGATGTCGAGCCAAGAATTCGCCTATCAGAGAATGGAGACGCTCCAGCGCGCCCGCGCGGCTCTCGCGCTCATCGCGGCCGATCTTCGGAGCGCGTGTGTGTGGGACTCGATGCAGTTCGAGCTCATCGGAGTCGACCGCAAGCTCGGCGAGATCGAGGCAGACAACATCGACTTCGCTACCCACAACTATCGTCCGGCTCGCCCGGGCGAGGCGGATTTCGCGGAGGTGAGCTACTTCGTCGATCGAAACCCGCTCTCGGGTGAGCTCGGGATTTGGCGGCGGCGGGATCCCACTCCCGACGAGCTGCCGATGGAAGGAGGCCAGAAGGAGGAGATCATCCGCGGCGTGCGACAGCTCCGCTTCGAGTACACCGACGGGTACGTCTGGTACGACAGCTGGGGCAGCACTCGGATGGAGGATCGCGAGCAGCGACCTCGTCCCGGCCAAAACCGGGGCAACGAGCCGGGGAGCGAGAACGAAGGATCGCCGGGGGAAGAGGATCCGACCGATCCCTCCCTCCTCATGGCGGGAAACCTCTACGGACTCCCGAAGGCGATCCGCATCACGATCAAGATTTCCGAGGTCGAGGAAGAGGAGCGGAGCCGCACCACGACGCTCGGCGTAGACGACGCCACCGCTAGCTCCATCGCGGGAAGCGATTCGGGTGTGACATTTCAAACGATCGTCAACCTCGAGCTCGAGGGCCGAGAGTTCGCGACCGCGAATTCCTCGGGCGCGTCGAACTCGATGGACGGCGGTAACGACTCGTCGGAGGACGGGCAATGATCCGCTTCGAACGACGAGAGCGCGGCCGGATCGTCCCGACGGAGCTCCCTCGGACGACGCTGCGCTCGGGCTCGGCGCTCGTCGCGGTGATGTGGAGCGTCGTCCTTCTCGGCAGCGTCGTCGTCGGCCTCCTGCACACGACGACTCTCGAGCTTCGCATCGCAAAGAACTTCGGCGATCGCTGCCAAGCGCACTATCTGGCCCTCGCCGGGATCGAAAAAGCGAAGGCGATGATCGATCTCGAAATCGAGGAGCGAAAGACGAACGGAACGAACTATCGCTCGAAGCTGCGCGACGACGCCAGCGCATTCCGCGACGTGAAGCTCGGTCGCGGCATCTACCGAGTCTACCGGACGGGGGACCGCGGCGATGACCAGGGTCGACTGATCTACGGACTCAGCGACGAAGAGAGTCGCATCAACATCAACACGATCGACCTCGGGCAGCTCGACAAGCTCCCCGGCTTCACGAGCGCCACCGCGGCGGCGATCACGGACTGGCGGGATTTCGATCAGGAACCCTCCGAGGAAGGGGCCGAGCAGCCCGTCTACGCGGAGCAACCCGTTCCCTATCTCGTGCGAAACGGACCGATCGAGACGCTGCGCGAGCTTCTCTTCGTGCGCGGCGTTCGCCCGGAGCTGCTTCTCGGTGAAGACCAAAACGCCAATGGCGTGCTCGACCCGGAGGAGCAAGACGGAGCCGCGAGTGCCCCCATGGACAACGGCGACGCGATCCTCGATCGAGGCTGGTCGCAGTATCTCGCCACGGAATCCGCGGCGCGCAACGTGAGTGCGAAGGACGAAAGGCGGCTCAACATCAACTTCGCGACGCAGGACGAGCTCGCCGCCCTGCCGGACATCAGCGACGACCTCGCGAAGTCGATCGTCGAGTTTCGCGAATCGAATCAATTCTCCAGCATCATCGACCTCCTCAACGTCCGGCGCATGCAGCAGCGAAACGATAACAACGCCCGACGCGAAGGGGGCAACGAGACGGACGGAGGAGACGGCGGTCGACAATCTCAGAACCTCGAGGCGACGGGCGATCCGCTGATCGACCGCGAGCTCCTCAAGAAGATCGCGGACGATGTGACGACGAACTTCGGCGTTACGCAGGCGGGCGTCGTCAACGTCAACTCCGCGAGCGCACGTGTCCTCTCGATGCTTCCGGGAATCGACGACGAGCTCGCCCAGGCGATCGTCCAGCATCGCCGGCAGAACCAGCACTTTCCCACGATCGCCCATCTCCTCGACGTACGCGGCATGGATCAGGACAAGCTGAAGGAGCTAGCGAACTCGTTGACGACGCGCTCGGACACGTGGCGCGTTTTCAGCGAAGGATTCGTGCCTTCGACCGGCGCGCGGAAACGCATCGAGGTGATCATTCGCATGGGAACCTTCGGGGTCGACACCCTCTACTATCGGGAGGACCTGTGAGACGAAAGAGTGCCCCCGGAAAGGGGGATCCAGTCATCGACCTCGGCCTCGGGACGCTCAAGGTCCTGTGGGGACGCCGAAAGCTCGAGCTCGACTTCGAGCCCGGTGCCGATGGCGCTCTGCCTCGCGACCGGAAGGAAGAGCTTCAGCGGAGCGTCCGCTCCTTCCTCGGCCTCTCCGAAGGCGACGCCGCGAGCGCTCGACTTCGTCCGGCCCTCTGCGGCGTGTCGGCACTCGGGGTTTCGCTCCGAACGCTCGAACTTCCCCCCGTGCCGCGGGATGACCTGCCCGCGATTCTTCGGCTGCAGCTCGAGCGCTCGTTCCCACTCCCGCCGGAAGAGATCGCCTTCGGCTACTACCGATTCGCGCCGAGCCAGAACGGCGTGCGACCGCTCGGCGCGGGCGAAGCGGGTGAGCTTCTCGTCGCGGCGACGCGCCGCGCGGCGATCGAAGAGTATCGCGACTTCCTCGCGGGATGTGGTCTGCGCGCGCATTTCGCGCTCGCGCCGCTGGCTGCGTGCGAAACGTGTACCTTCGGCGCGCATCGCGTCTTCCTCGTCGACATCGGGCGGCATCAGACCGAAATCCTCGCGCTCGAAGGACGGCGACCGCGCGCAGTGCGAACGCTTCCGTGGGGCGGAGAAACCGTCACGGCGGCGATCGCAGCGGCTCTCGGGGTCGAGCGCGAACGCGCCGAAGAGCTGAAGACGAACGATCCGGCGAACCCGGATGTCGCCGGAGCCATCGAATCCTCGACGCGAGAATTCGCGCGTCGACTGGCCGACGTCCTCGCGGTGCTCTCGCGCGACTCCGGTGCGACAGAGTCCTCGGCGTCGGTCGTCCTCCTCGGTGGAGGTTCGCGTCTCGGCGGCCTCGCATCGACTCTCGAGCAAACGCTGTCGGTGACGGTCGAACGCGCACCCGTGCCGGGCGACGGGATCTCCTCCGTGCTCGCCGGACTGCGCCGGCAACTCGAACCAACGGGACGCGCGTCGGAGCTCCGCTTCGAGATCGCCGAACGCAGCGAGGCGGAGCGACCCCAAACGAAACGGTCGTCGATCGCCGTCTGGGCCGTCGCGGCTCTGCTCCTCGGCGCGGCGAGTCTCGCCCTCCGGTTCATCCCGGCGGCGCTCGAACGACCGGAGCTCCAAGCCGAGATCACTACGCTCGAGGAACGCGTGTCGCGGCAGCCGTCGGTCGACGCCGAGCTCGGCTTCCTTCAGTCCCTAGAATCACGCCGCGCGCCGTACCTCCAGACGCTTGCGGCAATCGCTTCGGCGGCACCGAAGGGATCGTTCTTCACGGAGATCGACCTCACTCGCGCGGGCACGGTGTCATTTCGCGGGACCGTGAAGAACACAGCCGAGCTCCACGCATTTCGCGAGAAGCTTCACGCGACCGGCCGCTTCGAGCGAGTCGTCGTTCAGAATCAGATCCCGAAGAAGAAGAAGCTCGACGTGCAGCTCTACGCGCAAGTCGACCTCGACGCGCCGCCCCTCCCCGAACCCGAGGACGCTCCCGACGACGCAAAGAAAGACGGCGAGAAGAAACCGGGCGAGGCCGAAAAGGACGGCGGAAAGAAGAAGACCGACGAAGCGAAGCCGAGCGAGGCCGAAAAGGACGGCGAGAAGTCGGAGAAAGCTGACCCGGCGGCTCCACCGAAGGCGAGCGGCGAAGCGATCTCCGCCGAAACGTCCGGCGAGAAGAAAGCCGCCGGGGAGAGCGCGGGCAAGGCGGATGCGAACGCCGCGGCCGCCGCGGCGAAGGCGGCGGAGGCGAAGTCGGCCGAGGCGGTGAACTCGTCCGTCGCGCCCATCGAGAGCTTGAAGATCCTCGACTCGAGCTCCTTCAGTACCGACGAGTTGCGTGCCGTCGAGACTCACATCGAGATCATTTCCGCCGAGGAGGGAAGCTGATGCGCGCGCTGAACGAACGAGAGAAACGCACGGTTCGAATCGCGATCGCGTTCGTCCTCATCTATCTTCCGCTTTCCTTCGGTCCGCGCCTCTGGCGCTCGCTGAAGGCCGTCGAGGACGAGCGCAACGTCCTCGCCGAGACCGCGACCGGGCTCAAGTCGCAGCTCCAGCGCGAGTGGATCAAGCAGGAGAAGACGGTGAAGCTACGCGAATCGCTCGGAATCGAGCTCGCGAAGCTGAACGACGCGACGCTCGTCGCCGAGGCGACGGAGGCGATCTACGCGACCGCGAAGGCGAGTGGAGTCGGGATCGGGGGGTGGCGCGAATCACCGTCGGGCGGACGCGGTCGCGAGTTGTCGACTCTCCATCTCGACTGCGGCGGATCGATCGAGGGATTCGTGAAATTCGTCCACGGTGTCGAGCATCTCGGTTATCCGCTCAGCATCGATCGCCTCAACGTCAAAGTGAATGAAAAGAGCCCCGGCAAGGCATCGTTCAGTCTCTCCATCGTCGTCTACAGCGTCGACGCCGCAAAGCGTCCGCCGACGCCTGCGTCCTCCCTCGCCTCACCCGGAATCTAGACTCGGTCTCCATGCAAGTAGCGACATTGATCCTCAAGCTCCTCACCCTCGTCCTCGCGCTCGTCGTCGGCTGGCAGGCCTATTCGTGGGCGTCGGGGGACCCGGACGAAGGCGGAATGATCGCGATCGTCGGTGCCGGCGATGAGTTCGCGGCGGGCCGCGGCCCACTCGAAACTCCGCGCGAATCAGATCCGACGGAATCTATCGGGAACGGCGACCCCGAGAAGAAGGAGGTCGCGGAGGGAGAGAGGACGGGCGAGACGGAAGAGGGTGCCGCCGGCGAGCCCAAGAAGGATGAGAAGGACAAGAAGGACAAGAAGGACGGAGGCAAGACGAAGGAAGCCGAGAAGAAGCGAACGCTTCCCGAGCTGCCGAAGTCTCTCGCGACGATCGCCGCCTCGGGGATCCTCGGCAAGGCGCCGGTAAAACAAAAGCCGCCGCCCGCGCTCATCGGGTTCGTCGGGGACGCGGCCATCATCCGCTCGCCGGGCGGACGTGAAGATCTCGTTCGCGCCGGCGGCGAGATCGACGGCGTGAAGGTGCTCGAAATCGGCGTGAATCGAGTGCTGATCGAGTACCAGAACAAGAAACTCGAGCTCATGGTCTACGCGGGTCAGGGCGGAGAGTCTCTCCTCCCGCCGAAGAAGGCCGCGCCCGAGGCGGAGAAGAAAGCGTCTTCTCCAGCGAAGGCGGCCTCACCTGAAGCGGCCCCCACGAAAGAATCCGAAGCGGCCCAGCCCACGGCCCAGCCCAAAAAGGACTCACGCGCATGATTCCCTCGAACTCTCGCGGCGCGCAGCGCGCGTCGTGCGCCCGCACTGAGCTCGCAATCGCTGCGATGCTTGCGATCGCCCTCGGCGTCTCTCCTGTCGCGGCGCAAGAAAACGCTCCGCCGCCGTCGCCCGCGCCGACACCGCCAGCGCCGGCAGATGGCGCCGCTCCGGCACCCGCTCCGGACGGAACGAAGCCGGCCGAGACGAAACCCGCCGAGACGAAACCCACCGAGACGAAACCCACCGAGAAGCCCGACGAAGTCCAGCTCAGCTTCCAAGGCGCGAAGATCGACGTCGTCCTCAAGTGGCTGAATCAGGTTACGGGGAAGACCATCATCAAGCACCCGAAGGTGAACGTACAGCTGAGCGTCATGAGCACGCGAAAGCTGACGAAGGCACAAGCGATGCGGATGGTCTATCAGGCGCTGTCGCTCCAGGGCATCACCGCCGTCGAATCGAAAGAAGCCATCTACGTCCTTCCCGAGGGGGAAGCGTCGAAGATCCCGCCCTCCTGGCTCGGCGGGTCCGACGGCGAGGTGCTCGAAGGAAAGCACATCGTCGCTGTTCCCTTCCGGCTCTCGCACGCGAAGCCGAGCGCTCTCCAGGAGAAGGTCAAGAGCGTCCTCTCTCCGCAGGCGAAAATCCAGATCGACGACGGCGCAAGGAGTCTCATCATCACCGACTCCGCCGACAACGTGCGGCTCGCGCGCGAGTTCATCCGCGAGCTCGACGTCCCGACGACGTCGGATGCGGTGACGAAGATCATCACGATCGAACACGCGAAACCCGACGACATCTCGAGTCTCATCAAGAAGATGTACGCGAGCGGGAAGCCGATACCGAAGGAGGACGGCGAAGGCGACGGCAAACCGACCGTGACCGTCGCGGCGGACAGCATTCGGCTCTTCACTCTGCCGCCGAATCGCCTCCACATCACCGCTCCCCGATCGATCATCGACCGGATCGAAAAGATGATCGAGACGCTCGACGTCCCGATCGAGCAGGACGTCGCGGTCCGTGTGATCCAGCTCGGGCACGTCGACGCGGAGGAGCTCGCGGAGGAACTGAGCGACATGTACCGGAGTCTCCGCCGCGAGAGCGGCGAGATGCGGGAGGTGTCGGCGAATCAGCGCTCGAATTCGATCATCGTCCTCTCGTCGAAGCGCGACTTCGAAGACATCAAAAAGCTCGTCGATACTCTCGACACGCCGGAAGCTGAGAAGGCCGTGTGGAAGACCGTTCTCCTCGAAAACCACGACGCCGAGGATCTCGCCGAGCAACTCACGGAGCTCTACCAGGGAATGAGCGGCTCGTCGTCCCGTTACGGCTATTACGACTACTGGGGTTACTCCTACCGCCGACGGCGGGGGAACAACAATACGGAGACTCGCTTCGTCGCCGACCGCCGGCGGAACGCGATCATGATCCTCGCTGCGCCGGGTCAGCTGAAGTCGATTGAAGATATGGTGAAGGAGATGGATGCACCCGTCGACGGATCCGATCTCGCCCCGCGAATCATCCCCCTCAAGTACGTCCGGGCGTACGACGTCGAAGACGTCTTGAACACGCTCTTCCTCAAGAAGGACACGCGCAGCTACTGGGACTGGGATTCGTACGACGAAGAAGACAACGACATCGGACGCCTCTACGGCAAGGTGCGGATAACGAGCGAGTCGTATTCGAACTCGATCATCGTCGCGAGTAACTCGGAAGAGAATCTCGCGGCGATCGAAGAAGTCGTCCGGAAGCTCGACGTCGCCTCGCCCACGGGAGAAACGACGCTGCGAGTTCCTCTCAATCACGCGCGGGCGGTCACGGTCGCGAACAATCTCAATATTCTCTTCGCACAGGCTGGTGCGGGAGCGGTACGGCAGAACCGCCAGCAGGAGCAAAACCGAAATCAGCCGCAGCAACAGAACAACGAGACGCTATCGCGCGGGTACGAGCTCGAGGAGGACATCCTCGAGGAGGCGTACTTCCCGTGGCTGACCAGCGGCGAGCGCGAAGGACGGCAGACGCTCTCCGGGCGGCCGGTGCGGACCGGAGGCGATCTCGTCGGCAAGGTGCGCGTCGTTCCGGATCACCGAACGAACTCGCTCCTCATCACGACGAACTCTCACCTCTTCTCTCCGGTGATCAGTCTCGTCGACGAGCTCGACATCCCGACCGCGCAGGTTCTCATCGAGGCGGAGATCATCGAGATCTCTCAAGACGATCGCGAGCGGCTCGGCCTGCGCTTCTCGCCGGATGGGGCGCGCGTCTTCGACGACGAGGACTTCGACAATTCGCTCATCGGCCGGGGAATGGGCGAGTACACCGAGGTGTTCAGCGGCTCTCGGCTCCCCGACGCCATGCGGACCGGAATTCTTTCGAGCGCAATCGACCTCGACGTTCTGGTCCAGTTCCTCCGGAAGAACACTTCAGCGCGGATCCGCGCCGAGCCGCGCATCAACGTCTCGAACAACGGCCTCGGACAGGCCTTCGTCGGCTCGCGGATTCCCTTCATCGATCAGAGCCAGCTCACGACGGAAGGAGCACGAAACGACACTTTCGACTACATCGATGTCGGAATCATCTTCGAGGTCCGGCCGCGGATCAACTCGGACAACGAAGTTGCGCTCTCGATCCGCGTCGAGTCGTCGAGCACGCGAAAGGGTGAAACCCTCTTCGGCGGCGCGATCATCGACACGCGCGATTACCGCACGGAACTCACGGTAGCAAGCGGGCAAACCATCGTGCTCGGCGGGATCATTCAGCAAGAAGAATCGGAAATCATCTACAAGGTACCGGTGCTCGGCGACATCCCCCTCCTCGGTCTCCTCTTCACGAAGAAGGACACTTCAATGCGGGATATCGAGCTCATGGTCCTTCTCCGCCCGACCGTCACGCGCAGTCTCGAAGACGTCGAGCGTCTGCGGCGCGAGGAGCTCCGGAACGCGGTGCGCGTCCGCGAGTGGACCGAATCGCGGGAAGAGGAAGCGAAGGAGGAGAGCGACGAAGCGGAGTGACCCGACCGCGCTCGGTGGATCTTCCTTCCGGGGAGTGGCATATAGGGGCCATGTCCCATCTCGTCACGCCGCTCTTTCACCGCGAGTTCGGCGGTCGGCCGCGTCTGCCGCTCGTCATCCTTCACGGGTTTCTCGGGTCGTCCCGCAACTGGCAGATCATGGGGCGGCATCTCGCGGACGACTTCCACGTCTACCTCGTCGATCTCCGCAACCACGGTCAATCGCCGCACGTCGAAGGCTCGGGCTACGCTGCCCAGGCGGACGATCTCCTCCGCTGGCTCGACTCGCAGCGACTCGCGCGGGCGCACCTTCTCGGCCACAGCATGGGCGGAAAGGTCGCCATGCGCTTCGCGTGCGAGCATCCCGAGCGCGTCTCGCGCCTCACGGTCGTCGACATCGCGCCGCGCGAATACCGAGCTGGCTCAGCGGAGCTGCGCGCGATGGTGAATCTCGATCTCGGAAGCGTTGAGAGCCGCCGGGGAGCCTCCGAGCTGCTTCGCGCAGAGGTGCCCGACGAGGCGACGCGGAACTTTCTTCTCACGAATCTCGCGCGCACGGAGGACGGACAGTACCGCTGGACCGTGCATCTCGAGGCGCTCGACGCCGGGCTGCCGGAGCTTCGACGTTCGCCGCTCCTTCCCGATCACATCTACCGCGGCGCTGTCCAGTGGATCGTCGCTGGCCGTTCGAGCTTCGTCGAGCCGAACGACGAAGACATCTTCCGCCGTCACTTCTCGGACTACCGTCTCGACCGCATCGAAGAGAGCGGGCACAACCCGCACGTCGAGGCGCCGGCGCGCTTTCGCGAACTCATCCTCGAGTTCGGCGGCTCGGCTTAGACCGTACCTGCCGCCTTCGCGACCGAATCAGCGCGGCGGCGCGCCCCCTTTGCGTACGTAGACGCGAAAACTGCAGTCGTACGCATGCTTCCCGTCCGCCGCGAACCGTTCGTCCTCGACGAGCTGCCACCCGTCGAGCGAGCCCCCGGGGAAATAGACGTCACCGTCGACTTCCGCATGGACGAGTGTCAGGTAGAGCCGATTCGAGCGCGGCAGAGCTTCGGCGAACACGTTCTCGCCTCCGATCACGAAAACCTCCGAATCGTCCGCCGCCGCCTCGAGTGCCGCGTCGAGCGATCGGACGACCAGCGCGCCTTCGATTCCGCTCCCCTCTCGACGGGAAAGAACGATGCTCGTCCGGCCGGGAAGCGGTCGTCCGATCGACTCCCATGTTCGCCGGCCCATGACGATGTGGTGCCCCATCGTGAGCCGGCGGAATCGCTTCAGATCGCGCGGTAGATGCCAGGGGAGGTCGCCTCCGCGACCGATGACGAAGTTCTCGCTGGCCGCGACGATGCACGAGAGGATCGGGGCGTCCGCCTTCGTTCCGCGGTTCACACCGCCACCGGCGCCTTGATGTGAGGATGGGGGTCGTACCCCCGGACGCGAATGTGCTCGAAGCGGAACTCTTCGATGGCCGAGACGTTCGGAGCGAGCTCGAGATCGGGGAGTGCGCGTGGATCCCGTGAGAGCTGCTCGCGTGCCTGTTCAAAGTGGTTCTTGTAGAGGTGGGCGTCGCCGAGAGTGTGGATGAACTCACCCGGCGCGAGTCCCGTCACCTGCGCCACGAGATGTGTGAGGAGCGCGTAGGACGCGATATTGAACGGGACTCCAAGAAACACATCGGCACTTCGCTGATAAAGCTGGCAGGACAGCTTTCCTTCGGCGACGTAGAACTGAAAAAGAAGATGGCAGGGAGGGAGTGCCATCCGCTTGAGATCGCCGACATTCCACGCGCTCACGATCAAACGCCGCGAGCTCGGGTTTGAACGAATCGCACCGATCACTTCGGCGAGCTGGTCGATGGTCTCTCCCCCCGGCGCCGTCCACGATCGCCACTGGTGCCCGTAGACGGGTCCGAGATTCCCCTCCTCATCCGCCCACTCGTCCCAGATCGAGACGCCGTTCTCCTTCAGGTAGGACGTGTTCGTGTCGCCTCGCACGAACCAGAGCAGCTCGTGGATGATCGACTTCAGATGGAGCTTCTTCGTCGTGACGAGAGGAAACCCCGCCGCGAGGTCGAACCGCATCTGGTGACCGAACACGCTGCGGGTGCCGGTGCCGGTTCGGTCGTCGCGATCGATGCCGCGGTCGAGAATGTGCTGGAGGAGGTCGAGGTACTGGCGCATCGAGTACGAGTTTGGAGAGTGGCAGAGCGAAAATCGAAATCGAGCGTCGGCGCTCGGCGATTCGCGAGAGATCGGATGGTTCTATCGGCGTTCAGTCGTCCCCGCCGCTCGAGCTGGACTTCACCGCGCGAAAGGGGTGCACCCAGTTCGCGAAGGTCTGCGGACTGTGCGACTGAACCCAGATCGTACCGCGTCCCGTGAACTCGATCAGGATCTGATCCGCGAACAGGAACGATCGAATCCTCCGGGCCTTGCGGAGACGGTACTCGAGCTGGGGCTCCCAGGCGACCGCGTAGCCGTTGTCGACAACGTAGGATCCGTCGATCGCGACCGCTTCGATGTCCCCGTAGGAAGCGAAGAAGAGATCTCCGCGCCCCGAGGCGCGGAGGATGAAAAGCCCTTCGTTGAAGAAGCCACGGAGCCCGTCGAACTTCGCGTCGCAGTTGACACCCTCGCTCGACGCGAGGTACGCGCCTTTCTGAAGGAAGAGATGCTCGTCATCGAGTACGTGGTGGCGGATGTCACCCGCGACCGGCGGGGCGAGCCAGACCGAGCCCGGCCCGGTATCCGCGGTAAAGCGATTCTGAAAAAAGCTCTGCCCGCCGAGCAGCTTTCGCTTCACTCCGGTGAAAACACCCCCGCGCGCACTCGTCTTCGTTGTTACGGTCTCATCCATCCATGCCATCGCGCCGGATTCGCCGACGATGGTCTCGCCGACCTCGAGCTGGGCTTCGAGGACGCTGTAGCTCGGACGAGATTCAATTTCAAACTTCACTTCGGACTCCGTGTCCGTCTCAGGCAGCGATCGAGCGGGATCGATCGAAATGAACCATCGAACGGCGCGAACTCAAGCTTCGCGCGGCGGCAGGCGAGCGCCGATTCCCTTCCCGTACTCGTTCGGATTGTGCGACTGGACGTAGATCTTCCCGCGCCCTTCGAACTCGAGCACAATTCCCTCCCCGGCGAGCCAGGACTGAAGCCACGAACCGCCGGCCTTCGTCACGCGGTAGCTCAGACCTTCGCTGAAGGCGACGACGTGTCCCGTGTCGACCGTGAGACCTCCGTCGACATCCACCTCCTCGAGCCGCCCGAAGGCCGAGACGAGCAGCGTCCCCGTGCCGCTCGCGGCTAGGAAGAATATGCTCTCGCCGGTGAACATCCCCTTGAGACCTTGAAACTGCGTGTCGATCGCGAGCTCGGGGCTCGAGCCGAGGTACGATCCTCCGGCGCAAAGCCAGCGCTCGCTTCCGTCGAGCTCGATCGCGCGGACATCGCCCTGGAGCACGGCGGCGAGACCGACCTCACCCGGCGCATCTTCGGCGGAGTACCGCGAGAAGAAAAAATTGTCGCCGCTGAAGAGCCGCTTGATTCCCGCGAGGATGCCACCGCGCCCGCGAGTTTTCGTCGTCACATCGATGTCGATCGACGGGGAGGCGCGAAACATCGCACCCGATTCCGAGATGAACTCCTCGCCCGCCTCGAGCGCCACGAGGGCATGACTGAAAGCGCCTTGCGATCTGACGTCGATTCTCATTCGAACGCGATTTGCCGCTCGTCTACGAAAGGAACGGAAGTACCCAGTTGCCGAGGGCGGGAAGGGTTCGCGTCTGAAGCCAGATCTTCCCCGTTCCGCTGAATCTCATCGTGAGGCCCTCGCCCGAAAAAAGCGTCGATTTCACGCCGCCCATACCGCCGATGCGGTATTCGAGCGTCTCCTCCCACGCGACGACGTGTCCGGTGTCGACGACGAGACCGCCGCTGATGTCCCGCTCTACGATCGCGCCGAAGCTCGTGAAGAAGAGATCACCCGTTCCGGTCGCGCGCAGGAGGAACGCGCCCTCGCCCGAGAAGAATCCGCGCAAACCGGCGAAGCGCGTCGACAACTCGATTCCTGGGGAGCACGCGAGAAACGTGCCGCGCGTCAGGTAGAGCATCTCGCCGTCCATCCTCCGGTGCTGTACGGAGCCCGGGGTAGGCGGCGAGAGACCGACGCGACCGCCACTCGGGTGCGAGTACTCGCCGACGAGGAGGCTCTCACGCGCGAGCATTTTGCGGAACACGGATCGGACCAATCCGCCGAGCATCCGCGATCGAACCTTCATCCCCGAGTCCATGTAGCTCATGGCGCCCGATTCGGCGACAAAGGTGTCGCCGGGCGCGAGGTCGACGTGGAGATGACCGTAGTCCGGATTCCCGCGAATTTCGAACTCCACTCCCGAGCTCCTCCGGTTCGATCCGCGTGCAGCGAGAGGACGACGGCCGCGAGTCTACGGCGGGCCGTCGCGGAGATCAACGCGCGGACCAGCCGGTCACCGCGCGCTAGCGAAATCGCTGCGGCGAGTTGCGATCCGGAGAGGGACCATCTCGTCTTCGTTCCAAGCGCCACACCCCGAACTTCATCTCCCCCGGACGAGCGCCGAACCGAGACGAGGACCGGGCGTAGACTAGCCGCGGCGGCCCGCTCGCAGCACCGGCTCCGATTCACTACAATCCCGAAGCCGTTCGCGCGACGCTTGCGAACGGATCGCGCCCGGAGAATCCGCAGCGAGAGAGCGGTCATGTCGGTCGAACAGGAGAATCTCCCACTTCGGGATGCGGATGCGGACGCGGTCTCGGCGAGCGCCGCGGAACCGCGGAGCGCGGCGGTGCGGGAGGCGTTCGCTCGGGCGCGCCACGTCGCGATCGTGCGGCTCGGGAGCATCGGCGATGTCGTCGCGACCGTCCCGCTCGCCTGGTACCTCCGCGACGTGCTCGCGTCGGGGACGAGGCTCTCGTGGATCGTTCACTCCGCCTCAGCCTCGCTTCTTCACGGCCTCGGCGCACTCGACGACGTGATCGAGCTTCCCAAGGGCTCGGTCCTGCGCTCGATCCCGCGCTGGCGTCGCGCGCTCGCAGACCGCGGCATCGATTGCACCCTGGACGTTCACGGCAACCTGAAGAGCGGGATCGTCAGCCGCCTCACCGGCGCCTCGCGGCGCATCGGGTTCCATCGCCGCGACTGCCGCGAACATTGGAACCCGCTGTTTACGACCGACAAGCTGCCCCCGCTGCCGTCGCCAAACAAGACCAGGCGAGCGAACGCGATCGCCGGTCTCCTCGGCATCGCGGCCCCAAGCCCGCGATTCGATCTTCACTTTTCGGCTGAAGAGCGCGAGCGAGCGGCGCGAATCGTGCGCGAACTCGCTCCGAACGAAGAGTCGATCGCCGCGCTTCAACTCGGCCGCGCCGAAGACGTTCGCAGCTGGCCGATCGAGAACTACGCGGCGCTCGCGGAACGGCTCCTCGCGTCGAGACGGCGCGTCCTCGTTCTCGGCGGCCCTCCCGAGGTAGAGACCGGACGCCGCGTGCGCGAGCGTCTCGGCGACCGTCCGGGGCTCTCCTACGAGATCAACTCGCTCAGTCTCCGCGAAGTCGGCGCCGTGTTCGAGACGATCGCGGAGCGAACGCAAGATCGAGGAGCTTACGTGGGCGGCGATTCCGGATGCCTCCACATCGCCGCCGCGTGCGGTCTACAGACGACGGGCCTCTTCGGGCCGCAAGATCCCGATCGGACGGCTCCCATCGGCGAGCACGTCACGTCGATCATCCATCGAGACGCGGCGCCGTGCATCCCGTGTGCGCGCCGGGAGTGCGCGCACTCCACCTGGCGGTACTGCATGGAGGAGATCTCGCCGGAGGAGGTCGAGCGCGCGGTGAACGGTACTCTTCGCACGCCGAAGGACGACGGGACGAAGACGCGCGGAGCTCGCGCCGCGGCCCGCACACCGTCCGCTCGGCGGACGCCGATCGTCACCCTAAGCGTACTCGCCGTCGCGATCGCCGTCGCCGTCGTCCGCTGGATCGTCGGCGTCTTCGTCGCGGGACCCGCAACGAGTGCTCCGTCTTCGTTCCCCGGGCTCCTGAGTCTCGTGCCCGCGGAGAAGCTTCCGGGCGGAATCGAGGCCTTCGTCACGGCGATCGCGGCGGGCGTCGCTCTCCTTCCCGCCGCGGCGATCGCGCAGCGACTCGGTACGCCCGCGACCGGGATCCTCACGGCGATCGCGCTCGGTGCCTCGGCTCTCGTGCTCGATCCGGCCGCGCTCGGCCTCTCCTCCTTCGTCCTCACTGCCCTCGTCCACACCACGCTCTTCCTCTACGTCGCGTCCGATCTCAAAGGCGCAACGAGCAGACGAACGCGCTTCGCATCGGTGGCGACGGCACTCGGCGCTTTCGCCGTCGGTGGCGCCCCGGGTCTACTCGTACCCGCGCTCGGCGTCATCGCGTTTCGGTGCGCCGAGAAAGACGTCCGGAGGCTCTTTCGTCCGCGGGCACTCGCGGTCGCCGCGGGAACGATCGCCGCGGCGGCGGGAATCACTGCTGGTCTGTACGCTCTCGCGCGCGCACGCGGAATGGACGCGAGCTGGCTCGACGCGCTCACGCCGATCACCTGGCGCCGCGACGATGTCCAGTCGCCGCCGTGGCAGTACGCCGTGTGGATCGCGCGCTTCGGGCTTCCGTTCGTCGTCTTCGCACCGTTCGCGCTCGTCGCCCACCTGCGCAACCGCCGATATCGCGAAGACCTCGGCTTCGCCGACCGACAATGGCGTTTCCCGAAAGCGGTGTTTCTCGCCGGCTTTGTACTTCTCAGTTTGTTGCCGGTGAAATCCATGGCGATCGTTGCGGCGCTCGCGCCGTCGCTCGCCATTCTCGTCGCGGCCTGGATCGAGTTTGTGTGGCGGCGCAGGTTTCCGAACTACATTCCGAAATAGCGGCCTCGGAAACGAATGTGAAGATCTTCTCAGATCCTCACCGATACTTAGGTTCCCCCCACACTGCTCGGGACTCTCACCGCCGGTGAGAGTCCCGTCTTTTTTTGCCTCACCTCCTCCGGTGAGAACGCGACCGCCACTCCGATTCGGAACTCGCGCCGCGAAGTTGAAGATCCGTATGCGCGAACACCGATACTAAGAATCCCCCCCACAACTGCTCGGGACTCCCGCCGCTCGGTGAGAGTCCCGTTTTTTTTTTTGCGCTCTCGCGGATCTTGTTCCGATTCTCCTCGATCGCGACCCTCCACGGTGGCATTCGCCGACCGTCGTCGATATCGGCTTCCCCAAGACCGTTCGAGTCTCTCGCCGGCGGGCGTCCGATTCGATGGGAAAGCGAGGAGCCTTGCCGAAGCGGATTCGCGGCCCTCAGTCGCCCGCGGCGGCTTCCTTCTTCCCGCCCACGGAGATGAGATGCGAGACGGTCCGAAGATAGAGACGTCCCGAGGCGACGGCGGGTGTCGCACGGCTCAGCTCACCGACATCGTTCTGCGCGACGATCTTGAACTCGTCCGCCGTCGCCGACACGACGAAGAGCTCGCCTTCGTGACTCATGGCGTAGAGATTCCCTTGGATCCAAATCGGTGAACCGGTGAACGCGCCGGTGACTCGGCCCCGCCACTTCTCGTCACCCGTGGCCGCGTCGATGCAGGCGACGACCCCCTTGTCGCTCCAGAGAAAGAGACGGCCGTCCTTGTAGAGAGACGTAGGAACGTAGGGGATGGACTGGCGGCGGATGTAGGCAACGTGCGATTCGGTGACGTCGCCCTTCCCGCCCGCGCGAACGGCGACGAGGTAGTTGCCGCCGCCGCCGGATCCGCAGGTGCCGAAAACGAGACCCGCGCCGAATGTCGGCGATGAGACCGAACGCTTGTCGAATACGTTCGCGCCCCAGTTGACCGTTCCGGTCTTCGGGTCGAGGCTGCACACGCCGTTCGCTCCGCTCGTCACGAGCAGCTCCGGTCCGGACTCTCCGTCGTAGACGCACGGAGTGCCGTACGCGGTTCGCCGGCTGGGCCGAGGCGTTTTCCACCGGACGTCACCCGAGATTCGATCGAGCGCGATCACGTGGCTCTCGCGCTCGAGCTGCTCGTAGCCGATAACGACGAGATCCTTGTAGAGCATCGGCGACGAGCCAAAGCCGTGCTGACTCTCGAAGCGGCCGAGATCGGTATTCCACTTTCGCGTACCGGAGTGGTCGAAGGCAGCGAGATACGCCGTCTTCTCTTTGCAGAACGACACGTAGACGAAGTCCGCATCGACCGCGGGCGTGCTCGAGGCGTAGCTGCTCCAGCGATGGTTCCGGTACTCCCCGCCTTCGAGCTCTTTCGTCCAGACGATGTCTCCGCGCTTCGTCTCGAGACAGAGAACGAGCCGATTCGCGCCATCTTTCGGCGCGGTCGTCAGGAAGATCTTCTCTCCCCAAACCACCGGCGAGGAGTGCCCTTCGCCCGGAAGCTCGACGCGCCAGTTGTAGTCGCTCGCGGTGAACTCGACCGGAATGCCTTCGGCGGGACTGATCCCGGTACCGTTCGGCCCCCGAAATCGAGTCCACTCCTGCGCGCGTGCAGCGGAGGAAGCGAAGAGCAACGCAACGAGAGCGGCCACGGACGGGATAGCGGCGATGGCCTCGCCGCGCTTCGGAAGATTCATGCTGTGAGCCTCGGGGAAGATTCGCAGGGGATCGACGCGCCGCGAGCCACGACGCGGCGACACTCATTCTCCGCGAGCCTGACGCGGGCGGTCAACGACTGTCCACGCCGCAACGAGCTCGTCGCGAGCCGCCCGGAGGCGGGGCTCAACGCTCGCGGAGTCGCTTCGCGACGGAAGCGTAGATTCGCTGAATCACCCCGGCCTCAGCGACGCTGGCGAGCTCGGTTTGGTCGAGGATCGCTCGGCGCACGCGCTCGATGCGGCCGAGCTGATCGCGTCCTGCGACCGCGACGATGTGACGGTCGCGCACCCAGGACCAGGCGTCGGTATAGATGGTGCGCTTCTCGGCCCAGTTGTCGAGCACGGCGAGAAGATCCTCCGCCGTGAGCGTCCGGTCATCCTCCGCGAGGAAATCGAGCCGCTGCGCAAACGGTCGCATTCGATCGGCGGCCTCGGCCGAGTCCGAGCGAATGAGCTCCTCGAGCTCCGCCGCGCTCAGATCCAGCTCGCGTCCGTAGCGGCGGAGATAGCTCTGGATCATCCTTCCCGTCCACTCTTCGCGAGCGGAGTCTTTGAGCTGAATCACGCGCGCGAGCGCGGTCGGGGTGCAGACCTCGAGCAGCGGCCCGACAACCGCTCGGCGAATCTTCTCGTTCTCGTCGCGGAGAACGGGAGCGAGCGAGGACTCGGCCTCCTCGCCGACGAGGAGAACTAGCGTCCGCGACGCCGCTGCGACCACACGAACTTCGCCGGTTGTCTCGAGGATGCGTTCGGCCGCGCGACGACCGCGGGCATCGCGGATGAAGCTGAGGATTTCGAGCACGAGGAGATCGTCTCCCCGTCCCGCGAGCGCGCCGGCGTACCGAAGCACGTGCGGGAGTGCCGGCTCGAAGTCGAGGTACGCGAGCGCGTAGACGAGTCCGCGGACGAGCGGCGACGTCATATCGCCGTTCCCATCCGCGCGTTCCGCATCCGCCGGCCAGCGCCGCTCGAGCGCGGCGAGGAGAAGCGGTCCCAGTTCGTCGCTCGCGCGGAGGCCGACGACCCAGCGGAGGAGAAGACTCCACCGGACCGGCTCGTCGACTCCCTCGAGGCGAATCAAGCGACCCGGAGGAATCCGCAGGAGCCCGAGAATGGCCGAGCTCGCATCCGCCGCTGCTTCGTGTTCGGACGGAACGGCGCGCAGCACCTCGCGGAGAAGAATGAACGCGGAGCCGAGCTCCTCGGGCGCGAACTCGACGAGCTGAAAGAACGTCGCGAGAATCGGGACGGACGAGACGCGATGCTCTTCCCAGAGCGCGCGCGCTTCGGCGAGCGTCGCGGGGACCGAGACGGTGGGCGGCGGCGCTTCCGGCGGGGCTTCCTCCGGCGGCGGCGCGACGACGGGAGCCGGATCTCCCGACGGACGCGACGGGCTCGCGTGATCCTCCGGCTCGTTATCGCGAGGCTGCGGGGCGGGAGGAGGCGCCGCGCCGTCAGCTTCGACCGGCGAGAGAGGTTCGTTTCTTCGCTGCGAGCCCGTCAGATCCGCCGTGCGATCGATCGAACGGGAGTCGACCGGAGGCGGTCCACCTCCCGCGCAAGAGAGGAGCGCGACGGAAGAGAGGACGATCCCCGCCCAGAGCGAGAATCCGCACCTGAGAACGACCGGCGCTCGACGCGATCGAGACCCGCCCCGGGCAGAGGACGACGAGCCGTCCGAGGGGCGGCCAGCGCCGCACGGGCGAATCGGAGTCGGCTGCGAGACTCGCTCCGTCGGGCCGAGGCCGGGGGCGTCAGAACCACGCGCAGAGCGAGGACGGGGCGATCTCGGGGAGCCGACCGACGGGATCGAGTCGACGAGATGACGATCCAACGAATCCCGCCGAAGCCAGAACGGGGGGTTGAAACAGCCTCGAACAGTCACGGAAGCGATGCCCCTCAGGTGGCGACCGAATACGATCGAACCGGGCCGATGGCGCGGTCGTACGTCCATAATAACCCCTTCGGCGCGGCGACGGATGCTTCGTGCGCTGGATACGACGTTCGGGGAACATCGCGTGCTTCGGCCGCTCGGTTCGGCACTGCGCGCTCGTGCGGAGATTATCACTCGTTCTCCTCGTGGAGACGGTCGACCCGTGTCGATGGAAGAGTGGCGCGTCGCCATTCGCCACTCACCTGACGCATTCACTCGGATCCCAGCTTGAACGCTTCGTTTTCTGTCTTCACCCAAGGTCGACGACGCGCCGGATTCGCTGCGCTCGGCAGCGTCGGTCTCATCGTGCTCTTTCTCTCCGGGGAGATCGCCGCGAGAGGCGCTCCGCCGCCGCTCGCCGGGCCGGAAGAGACAACGGACGAAGTCCGGGTGATGTTCCGGGTCGCCGTTCCCGATGGGACGGACCCGCCGCTCTACCTCGCGGGCAATCTGCGGGCGCTGGGTCGGTGGCGGCCGAACGGAGTTGCGCTCGAGCGGACGAGCGACGACGGCATCTGGACGGCCACCGTGGCTCTCCCTCGCGGCGAGGCACTCGAGTACAAGGTGACGCGCGGGAGCTGGGAATCGGTCGAAGTGAACGCTCACGGCGAGAACATCGCCAATCGCCGGCTCGAGCTCAGCGACGACACCGAGGTGACGATCGAGGTCGCCGATTGGGCTGAGCCGGAACCCCCGCCGCCGCCCGTCGAGCTTCGCGGCCGCATCGAGACGCACGCGAAAGTTGAAAGCCGTTTCGTCGAGACGGCTCGACCGATCCATGTGTATCTCCCGCCCAAGTACAACGAGAACTCGACGCGACGCTACCGCGTGCTCTATCTCCAGGACGGGCAGAACGTGTTCGCCGCCCTCGGGCACCGGCGAGCGTCGTGGCGCGCCGATGTGATCGTCGAGTCACTGATCGCGAAGGGCCGGATCGATCCGATCATCATCGTGGCCGTCGGAAATACGAACCGGCGCATGGCCGAGTACACGCCGTCGCGTAGCGAGAAGCTGAACGCGGGCGGCGACGGCGAGCGTTACGCTCGCTTCCTCGCGGAGGAACTGAAGCCGTTCATCGATCGGACCTACCGCACTCGTCCGGAGAGCGAGTACAATGCGATTGCCGGGTCGTCGCTCGGCGGGTTGGTGTCGCTCTACACGGTGTGGAAACACCCGACCGCGTTCTCGCAGTGTGCTGCGCTCTCGCCGTCTCTTTGGTGGAACGACGCCCACCTTCTCGCCGCGTTCGAGAACGACCACGCGTGGATGCGCCGCGTTCGCTTTTGGGTCGACATGGGCACCGCGGAGGGGCCGTCGACCGAGGCGGTCAATCCGAACGTGAAGCAACTTCGTCGCCTCGCCTCGATCTTCGACGCGGCGGCACTCGTCCCGGGACGAGACTACTACTACTTCGAAATCCAGGACGGGAAGCACCACGAGACCGCCTGGTCGCAGAGATTTGACAAAGTCGTCCTCTTTCTCTTCGGCAAGTGACTCTTCGGCGCTCCGGCTCTCGTTCGAGGGGGGTACGCTGCTCCTTGCGGGGCGGGAAGAGTCCATCGCAGCGCTCGATCTGCCCGGCTGCATCTTCGACTCCCGCGTCGATACCTGGCGCGCGCCGGCGCGCTACTATCGCGAGATCGTTTCGGAGTTGACGACGGCCGGCGTCGACTACGAAGACGAAGCGCGCGCGTACGAGCAGCTCGAGTTCGAGCTTCAGATCGACCGCGAGCCGTTTCCCCACCAAAGCGAATCCGTCGCCGAGTGGTGGAACGCCGGCGGCCGCGGCGTCGTCGTTCTCCCTACCGGGGCCGGAAAGACCTTCGTCGCGCAGCTCGCGATGCTCCAAGCGCGCCGGAGCACTCTCGTCGTCACGCCGACGATCGACCTCATGCAGCAATGGTACGGAGTCCTCGGGAGCGGCTTCGGGATGGACGTCGGTCTCGTCGGCGGCGGCTATTACGAGATCCTCCCCGTAACCGTGACTACGTACGACTCCGCGTACCTCCACATGGAGCGCTTCGGGAACCGGTTCGGATTCATCGTCTTCGACGAATGCCACCACCTCCCGGGTCCGTCCTACCTCCTCGCCGCCGAATCGAGCGTCGCGCCGTTCCGACTCGGGCTTACGGCCACGCTCGAGCGGGAAGACGGCGAGGAGTGGCGGCTCCGGGATGCGATCGGCGAGACGGTGTACCGCCAGGAGATTCGCGAACTCGCCGGGGAGTATCTCTCCGAATACGAAACCGTGCACGTCAACGTCCCGCTCTCGGGCGAAGAGCGCGAGCGCTACCAGCGGAGTCGCGAAATCTACCGCGGGTTCGTGCGCGCAAACGGGATCCGCATCGGCGGCCCCGGCGGCTGGGCGCAGTTCCTGATGCTGAGCTCGCAGAGCGAGCGCGGGCGAGAGGCGTTTCTCGCCTATCGCGAGCAAAAGACGATCGCCCAGGCGTCCGAGGCGAAGCTACGGGCGCTCGAGAAGCTACTCGCGCAGCACCGAACCGATCGCGTTCTGCTCTTTACGAACGACAACGAGACGGTGTACCGGATCTCACGAAAGTTCCTGATTCCGGCGATCACTCACCAAACGAAAGTGAAGGAGCGCCACGAGATCCTGCAGAAGTTCAACCGCGGCGAGTACCCGTTCGTCGTGACGTCGAAGGTGCTCAACGAAGGGGTCGATGTTCCCGCGGCGAACGTCGGCGTCGTTCTGTCGGGATCGGGGAGCGTCCGCGAGCACGTCCAGCGGCTCGGCCGCATTCTTCGACGGGCTGAAGGGAAGCGCGCAATTCTCTACGAGCTGGTCGCCGAGGACACCGCCGAAGAGTTCGTGAGCACGCGCCGGAGACAGCACAGTGCTTACCGCTGATCTCGTCCGAACGCGCGTCCGTCGCGGCCAGCTTCAACCGCAGTGGATCGACGCGCGCGCTGAAGAAAATCTGTCGCTCGCGGCTACGATCATCGAAATCGTTGCCCGCCACCGCGGGCGACCCCGCCGCGAGCTCGAAGCGGAGCTGCGCGAGTTTCTGGGTACGGGGACGTCGTTTCTCTTTCATCGCGGCCTCGCGAAGCTCCTCCAGGATCGCTGTACCTTCGAGACGCACGCGCCGATCGATCCACCTCTCGTCCGAGAAGCGGTCTTTCGCCGCGCCGCCGAGGCGTATCAGGATCTCTCGACCCTTCAGCCGCGCACCGAGGACATCCTCGCGGCTGCCGCCGACGAGCTCGGGATCGAAGCGCCCGGCGACTCTCTCTACGCTGATCTGAAGACCGAGCAGATCCTCGAGGAGTTCAAGGACTGCACGCCGGAATGGCTGCTCGATCGCTACAACGTCGCGCTCGTCCAGGCGCTTCTCCTGCGTGCGTCCGGACTCGACATCGAGATCGAAGGCGAGACCCCCGCGCGCTACCGGGAGATCTTTCGACGGATCAAGTTTTTTCGCCTCCTCCACGAGATCGAGCCCGCCGCGGGAAACAAGTTTCGCATCCGACTCGACGGTCCCCTCTCTCTCTTCAAGTCTTCCCAGCGCTACGGACTTCAGATGGCACAGTTCTTTCCCGTTCTTCTCCACTGCGAGTCGTGGCGACTCACGGCGCGTCTCGTGTGGACGAAGGGACGCGGCGAGACGGAGTTCGCGCTCGACTCCTCGCGAAAACTCCATCCGATCTCGCCGATTCAGGGTCAGTGGCGACCGGAAGAGATCGATTGGTTCGAGACCCAGTTCGCCAAACTGAAAACCGAATGGCAGCTTTCGCTCGACACCGAACTCATCACTCTCGGCGGACGCGGCGTGCTCAGTCCGGATTTCGTGTTCACTCATCCGAGCGGAACTCGAATCGTCATGGAGGTAATGGGATTCTGGCGGCGCGGCAGCCTCGAATCGCGACTGCGCCTCCTCCGCGACCACGGTCCGAAGAATTTCATCCTCGCCGTCTCCCGCGATCTCCACGTCGACGAGGAGGAAGCCGAGCTTCCCGGGGAACTCTACGTCTTTCGAACGACTCCGGTCGCCCGCGACGTCTTGAAGTTGCTCGAGCGCATGCGCGTGTGACCGGCAACACCGCGCCTGATTCGCCTGGACCGTCGAAGTCCACGACTCACGATGTCGACCGACACGTCTCGAGCCCCGAGAGGGCCGGGAACGATCACGCCGAACGGCTCTTCACCGCGCTTTAACTCTCATAGAGGATAGCGGATCAGCTCGGCGCGCTTCGCGGAGACCGATAAGCGCGCGGCTCTGGTTGCCCCTAGACCGATGTCGTAGGCTTTGCGTGGGGTAGACCCATCGTGGGGCTCACTCACTCGGGCAAGGCCGTAGGGACACCCGCCATCAAATGGGCGCTGTTTTGATCGAGAGCATCCGCGTGGCCGTGATGCTCGGGGCCGTCGTGTTCCTCCACTCCATCCGCCGCAAGAATCCGGAGCTCTCGCGCCGAGCCTGGAATCGATTCCTGCTCGGATTCTCTCTGCTCCTCTTCGGCTCGACGCTCGGACTCATCGAGGAGCTCCACGGCGCTCGCGTCGACATCTTCGGGAGCACGCTCCTCTACGAGATTCTCGAAAAGATCGTAGGCTTCGTCGGCGGCACGGTTTGCCTCGCGGCGGGCTTCATCGTCTGGCTGCCGGAGCTCGTCGAGTTGAAGCGTGCCGGGGAGCGCTCGCGCGAGCTGGCCGAGGCCAACGAGCGGCTCCGCGAACGAGCGGATGTCAAAGACGCGTTTCTCTCGACGATGAGTCACGAGATCCGCACGCCGCTCAACGGCGTCATCGGCGCGGCGCAGCTTCTCCTCGACACGCGACTCGACGTCGAGCAGCGCGAATACACCCAAACGCTCTACCGAGCGGCGGGCTCACTCATGAAGCTGCTCAACGACATCCTCGACTTCTCTCGCATTCGAGCGGGAAACATGGAGCTCGAGATGACCCAGTTCGAGATCCGACGGATCACCGACGACGTGCTCGACGTCGCGGCGTTCGGCGCAGCGGAGAAGGAGCTCGACCTCAACTCGATCGTCGATCCAGCCGTTCCGCTTCTCCTCGACGGCGATCTCCTTCGTCTCAGGCAAGTTCTCGTGAACCTCGTCGGAAACGCGATCAAGTTCACGGAGAAGGGATCGGTGACGATGCGGACCCGCCTCGTCGAAAAGCGCGACGACAGATACACCGTCGAGTTCTCGGTTGCCGACACCGGAATCGGAATCTCGGCCGATCGCCTCGACGCTCTCTTCGAGCCCTTCTCGCAGGCGGACGTCTCCACGACGAGAAAGTACGGCGGCTCCGGACTCGGTCTCGCGATCACCCGCCGACTCGTCGACATGATGGACGGCGAGATCGCGATCGAGTCGGAACTCGGTCGTGGAACCGTCGTGACGATCCGGCTTCCATTCAGCACGACTCCGAACTCGACGGAGAGTCGCTACAGTGCACTCGGCGGCAAGAACGTCCTCGTGATCTCGACGTCCCCCTACAATCGCGAGGCACTTCGCGGCCACCTCGAATTCCTCGGCTACATCGTCATCGAAGCCGAGAGCACGGATCAAACTGCGGCTCGCCTAAGCGGACCGGGCACGAGGTTCCAGTTCCTCATCATCGACTCGTCTTGTTTCGACGTCGGGGGCAAGCTCGAGCGAACCATCGCGTCGAGCGCACGTCTCCCCCGAAAGATCCTCCAAACGACGCTCGGAAACGGCGAGTCGTTCCGGCTCGCGATGAAGAACTATTCGGGTTTCCTCTCGAAGCCCGTGCGCTTCAGTCAGCTCGTCGATTGCCTCAATCGAGAAGCACCGCGCGAGATCCCCGGGACGAAGCTGCGATTTCGATCGGAGCGCGAGACCGAGCTGCCACGCTGCTCGCGCGTCCTCCTCGTCGACGACAACGAGATCAATCAGAGAGTCGCTCTCCGCATCCTGACGAAGTCCGGATTCGACGTCGACACCGCAGACGACGGCCTCCAGGCCCTCCGCCGCGTAGAGCGCGGGAACTACGACCTGGTCCTCATGGACTGCCAGATGCCGGAGATGGACGGATACGAAGCCACCGCCCGGATCCGAGAACTAGGTGGTGAAGCCGCGCGGGTGCCGGTCATCGCGATCACCGCGAACGCACTCGCGGAAGACCGGGAGAAGTGCATCGCGGCCGGCATGGACCACTACGTCGCGAAACCCGTTCGGTGGGCGCAGCTGCTCGAGCTCATGTGGAACATCCTCGACGAGTCGACCGAGCCCGCGGAGCCGGCTCACGCCTAGGGCCCTGCGCAGAAACCCGCTCGAGGTCGGACACCGAAGCATCTCGGTCGGCGTCGCGAACTCGTTGCCGGAGCGGGAACACCGCTCGCGACTCGTTCTCCACTGGAACACAAAGACCGAAAAAGCTTTCAGTCCCCCGGCGCTTCGAGTCGATGCATCCACGTTGCAGCTTCACCGGAGTGGTCAACCACGATGCGTGTTACCGGGCCTTCCATCATCGTCTCCGTCGCCGCATTCGCGGCTGCGGTCGGAGCACGCGATTCGGACGCGGACCCTAGACCTAACGGGGGGCTCGGATCCGCCCAGCGCACCGACCCTCGTTCGGGACGAGAGAGGGGTCGGGCGGAGTCGCCGCACGCGCCTACGGGAGGTCTTCTTCGCAAGGGAGAGCCACCGATCGAGCTGGCTCCGGACCCGGGCGATGCTCCCGATTGGGTGTTCGACGATCTCGACGACGCCCCCGATCGTCCGTACGGGCGCGACGCGGACGCCGAGCTCGGGCCGATCCAGTGGAGTGGCGAGGCGATCGCAGGCGGATTTCGCACCATCGTCTCCGACTACCGCGAGTTCTACGGCGGCGAAAACCTCTTCACGCTCGCCGTCGCTCTCGGCGGCGCGGCCGCTCTCGCCAACACCGACGCGGACGCCGAGATCCAGCGCTGGTACCACCGCGAGCTGTGGTCCGAAGACTCCGTTCGCGTCGCCGAAGACATCGAGATCGTGGGCGACTACACACTGACGCTCCCGGCCGTCGCCGCAGCGGCCGTCCTCGGGTCGTTCTTTCCCGAGGATTCGAGCGGATCCGTCGTCGGCGATTGGGGAAAGCGCTCGCTCAGGGCCGCCGCGGTGGGAGTCCCCCCGCTCCTTCTCCTCCAGGCCGGCCTCGGCGCCTCACGCCCCAACGAACATCGCGGCTCACGCTGGCGGCCGTTTGACGACAACAACGCGGCGAGCGGTCACGCGTTCATCGGCGCGCTGCCGTTTCTCTCCGCCGCCAGCCTCACTGAGCGCTGGTACGTCCGCTATCCGCTCATCGCGCTCTCGTTCGCACCCGCGTGGGCGCGCTTCAACAACGACGATCACTACTTCTCGCAGGTCGCGCTCGGCTGGTGGCTCGCCTATCGATCGGTCGCGAGCGTCGCTCGAAGCGACGCGCGCCGCGCCTTCGGCGTCGCGCCGGTCGTCACGCCGAACGTTTGGGGACTGACGGTGTCGCTCGAGTTCTAGACTCGACGCCCCCACTCGGACGCGACCGGGATCAAGTCTCGGCGAGGAGACGCAAGAACTCGCGCATGAACGGTGCGTTGTCGTGCCAAGTGCGAGCGGTCACGAGATTCCCCGCGATCACAACGGGCTCATCGACGTATTCCGCACCGCCCTGCGCCGCGTCGAGGCGGCACTTCGCGACCGTCGTGACCGTCCGGCCTTCGATGCAGCCCGCCGCCGTCAAGATTTCGATCCCGTGACACACGGCGGCAACGGGTTTCTCCGCCGCGAAGAAATGGCGCGTGATGCGGAGAAGATCTTCGTCGTAGCGGAGGTACTCGGGAGCGCGACCGCCGGAGATGAAGAGCCCCGCGCACTCCGCCGGATCGACGTCACGGAACGCTACGTCCGCCTTCAGGTGATATCCCGGCGACTCGCGGGTGATGTCCCAGCCGGGCGGAACTTCGTGAAGAACGAGCGGGTAGACGCGCGCTTCGGGTCCGCAGACGACGACCTCGTAGCCCTCTTCCGCGAGACGGAAATAAGGGTAGAACGTGTCGAGAACCTCGGAGGCGTCGCCGATCGGAATCAGGATCTTCGGCATCGGACGAGAAGCGCTAGAATCGGTGGAGAGCAACAAATTCGTGTCGTGCGGGACATGTTACCCCACCGGCCGGCCGAGATACGGAGCGAAAACCGCGAAGCTCAGGCGGCGACGGATCTCTCGGTCAAGAACCGCCACGAGTACAATGCGGCACTGAGCATTCTTGGCCGAATCCGCCTCCCGCGACAAGCATGAGATCTCAAGTGCCCCGTTCGACGCCGAACTACTGGATGTCCGCGCTCTCACTCGTCCTCGCCGCGCTCTCGTCCCTCGGAGCCGAGACCCGACCCAATCTGATCTTCTTTCTCTCCGACGATCAGCGCGCCGATTTCATGGGTTGCGCGGGCCACCCGATCCTCAAGACACCGACGATGGATCGACTCGCCGCGTCCGGGGTTCGCTTCGAGAACATGTTCGTGACCACGTCGATTTGCGCTGCGAGCCGCGCGTCGATCTTTACTGGTCTCCACGAGCGCACGCACGGTTACACGTTTCGCACGCCGCCGATCGGCGCGGCGCACACGCGCCTCAGCTATCCGGCGCTTCTCCGGGCCGCCGGATACCGAACGGGCTTCGTCGGCAAGTTCGGCGTCGCCGTCGAAGCCGGAGAACGCGAGTCGATGTTCGATGTGTTCGTCCCGCTCGGCCGAAGCCCGTATCTGAAACCCCAGCCGGACGGCTCGCGCCGTCACGTGAGCGAGATCGCCGGCGACCGCGCGATCGAATTCCTGCGGTCGACTCCGGACGATCGTCCGTTCTGTCTCTCGGTGAGTTTCAACGCTCCGCACGCCGAGGACGGCGACAAGAAGAACCATTATCCCTGGCCGAAGGCCGTCGACGGTTGGTACGACGACGTGCCGATTCCGAGACCACGCCTGGAGGACACCTACCCGGCGCATCCCGAGTTCCTCAAGAAATCGCTCAATCGCGTCCGGTGGTTCTGGCGCTGGGACACGCCGGAGAAGTACGAACGAAACGTTCGGTCCTACTACCGGATGATCAGCGGAATCGACCACGTCATGGGGCGTGTCCTCGCCGAGGTCGAAGCGAGCGGGCGCGCGGAGGACACCGTCGTCGTCTTCTCGGGCGACAACGGCTACTACCGGGGCGATCGCGGCTTCGCCGGCAAGTGGTCTCACTACGAAGAATCCCTCCGCGTTCCCCTCATTGTCTTCGACCCTCGGCTCCCGCCCGCGCAGCGAGGGCGCGTCGTCTCTGCCACGACGCTCAATCTCGACATCCCGGCGACTCTTCTCGCCTACGCCGGTATCGAGGTCCCCACCTCATATCGCGGTGCGAGTCTCCGCCCCTGGATCGATGGCGAGCGGCCGCCACAGTGGCGCCGAGACTTCTTCTGTGAGCATCTCATGGAGCACGCGCAGATCCCGAAGTACGAGGGCGTGCGCGGTGAACGCTACGTCTACGCGCGATATTTCGAACAACAACCAACCTACGAGTACCTCCACGACCTCAGGATCGATCCCGATCAGCGGAGAAACTTCGCTGGCGACCCCGAGTATTCCTCGATCCTCGCCCGCTTCCGCGCGCGCTGCGACGAGCTCCGCGATGAGTACGGCGGCGTCTACGATCCGAATCGAGTGCGCGAGTTCATCGAACGGAGGGAAGCCCAGAGGAAACGCGCGGCGGAGGAAGCGACGAAGAAGAAGCGAGACGCAGCGAAGAAGGGGCAAGCGAAGGTGGAGAACGCTCCGCGAAGCGCAGTCCTCGAATCGAGCGTCCGACTCCGAGGAAACTTCGCTCGCTCCGCGCGGCGATTTCGGGCAACGAATCGGGGCCACGTAGCGTTCATGGGCGGATCGATCACCGAGATGAACGGGTACCGTCCGCTCGTGGCGGCCCTCATCGAGGAGCGTTTTCCGGAGACGACGTTTACGTTTACGAACGCAGGCATCGCGTCGACGTGCTCGACGACGGGTGCGTTTCGTCTCGGTGAGGACGTTCTCGCGAAGGGACCCGTCGATCTCTTTCTCGTCGAGTTCGCCGTCAACGACGATCAAGACGCCGAGCACGCGGCACGCGCGTGCCTTCGCGGCATGGAAGGCATTGTGCGTCAGGTGCGGCGACACAATCCCGAGAGCGACATCGCGATCGTCCACTTCGTCAATCCCGAGATGCTCGCGGCGATCGCCCGCGGCGAGGTTCCGGTTTCGAGTCGCAGCCACGAACGGGTCGCAGCACACTACGGCCTTGCGAGCATCGACGTCGGAAGGGAGCTCGCGCAGCGGATCGAAGCAGGCTCATTCACCTGGAAGGACTACGGCGGAACGCACCCCGGTCGAAAGGGAAACGAGTTCGCCGCGTCGCTCGTCCGCGGCCTCCTCGACGAAGCGTGGGGCACGGACGACGTCCCGGCGACTCGCGCACCGCGCCTCGATCCCCTCGATCGCGGGAGCTACGATCGGGGTCGGTTCATCTCGCTCGAATCCGCGCGCCCGTCGTCCGGCTGGTCGATCCTCCAACCGCGCTGGGAGGAGATCCCCGGACGGTGTCGCGAGCGCTTCCGCGATCAAAACCTCCTCGTCGCGACCGATCCCGGCTCCGAGCTCGAACTCGAGTTCGAAGGTCGAGCGGTCGGCGCTTACGTTCTCGCGGGTCCCGACGCCGGCACCGTTGCGGCGACGGTCGACGGACGAGACACTCGCATCGTCGACCTCTACCACCGATTCAGTCGCGGCCTTCACTACCCGCGGACCGTGCTCTTCGCCGACGATCTGACACCGGGAAAGCACGTGCTCGGGCTGCGGGTCACGCCGACGAAGAACGCAAAGAGCTCCGGACACGCGATCCGCATCCTGCGGTTCACCGCCAACTGAATAGGCTTGCTGCCGCAATCACTTTCTTATGACATTCCCGCGTCGCAAGGTTTCCTTTTCGACTCTCGGCCGAATCGCCGTCCTCTTGTCGGCTGGACTCGCCGTTCTGCCCGCCGCGGCGCAGAACCGGCGAAACGAGAAAGAGGAGAAGCCCGAGGACGAACAACTCGGGGACGAGTGGACGGAGAAGATCGCGGCCGACCCGCGGGAGATCCCGGGCGTTCTCCTCGAGTACACCGCGGTCGAGCTCCGGCGCCGGTTCGACCGGGCGAAGCGCTACCGTCTCCACGAACGACTGCGCGGAGCGCTCAAGAAGGTCGATCATCCGATCATGCGCCATCACGCCGCCGGTGTCTTCAAGCTCGCGCCGTCGTCGACGCTTCCGGCGCAAGTGCTCATGATGAAGACGATCATCCGTTCGGGGTTTCCGGCACCGCGAAAGGATCGAGTCGCGTGGCTCGTTCGAAAGCTCAAGGGAAGCCACCGCCGCCTCTCGATCTGGGCCCTCCGCTTGCTCGGTCAATCGCGCTGGCCGCAGAGCATCGACGCTCTCATCGACACGCTCGAAGACGAAGAGAAGAGAAAGCGGCGGGATGGACTGCTCTGGCACCTCATCAGCGCAGAGCTCTACCAACTACTCGGCTCCGAAGCCGCTGACGCACCGGCCGAGAGCGTTCGCAAGCTGTGGAAGAAATTGGGGCGGAAACTGCCGAAGACGCCGTCGTATTCGCCGTCCGGAGCGAAGCGCGGATCGACGATTCTTTTTTTCGGCGACAAGATCTCGCCGCTTTCCGTCTTCGGCATCGACACGTCGTCGAGCATGGAGCGGGCGACTCGGCTGAGAGGAGCGCGCACCTCCGGCGAAAGCGGAAGTCCAGATCTGCCAAAGGTCGACATCGTGAAGACCGAGCTCGACCGCGCCCTCGCTTCTCTCAAGCCCGTCTATCGCTTCAATATCGTGAGCTACAACGCGGAGCCGAAGCCTTGGAAAGGTCGACGCAAGCCGACGCTCCAGCGAGCGAACGCCAAGAACATCGAAAATGCGCGCAGCTTCGCTCGCGAGCTCGCGACGCTCGGCGGAACGAACATCTTCGGCGCCCTCGACGTCGCGCTCCGAGCTCCCGATCTCGATACGATTTACCTCCTCTCCGACGGCAGTCCGTCGCGCGGAGGTGGAGTGCCTCAGATCGAGGAGCTCATCCGGACGACGAATTATCTCCTCGGGGTCCGGATCGTGACCTTCGGTTTCGCGGCAGAAAACCCGGAAGCCTTCGACGAGAATTTCATGAAGAAGCTCGCGAAGCAAAACTGGGGACGCTACCGCCGACTCAACGAGCCGTCACCGAAAACCTAACCGGGATCTGCGCCCAGTAGCGCGTGCCCCTCCGGCGCGACGACTTCCAGCCCTCGAGCGTAACGAGCGCTCGACTCGTCCCACCGCGCAGCCCCTCCGCCGTGAGAGTCTCAGCCTCGAGCGACCAGGACGCGATCGGCGGCGACTCGCCAACCGGTGTCACCGCGAGAAACCGTCCCGTCCTCACTCCGATGAGCGCTCGCAGCCTCGCCGGATCGAATCGGTGAACCTCGCCTTCGAATCCACTCCCCTCGTACCCGAAGGCCTCGCCGACGACGGAAACGACGAGTGACGTTTTCCGCTCTTCGGCGCCGATGTGATAGACGAGAGGAAACACCGATCGTCCGGCTGCTTCGCCCGCGATCGCGAGCTCGTTCCGCGCGCGCAGATGGACGCGCGCGAACTTCGTCGTCGTCTTCTTGACGCCGATCTCGCGAATGGATCGCGGCAGGGGATAGACCACCTCGGCTCCAGCGGCGACGACGATCGTCGGAAGATCTCCGAGCGAAACTCGTACGATCCACTCACGCTTCACCAGGCGCGGCTCGAGATCGATCCACTGCCGCTCGATTCTTCGCTCGCCCTCCTTCCGGGCGAGACGATACTCCTGCTCGAAGTACTTGAGCTCGACCGTGAGGCGATACAATCGACCCGCTGCCGACGAGTCGGCGAGGACGGCGATCGCGCTCTTCGTCCGACGGATCTCGATCGCGCCGTCGCTCAGCGTCTCGACGGCTCCGCGCGTCGTGCGCTCGAATTCTGGTGGTTTCTTCACGGGGGCGTCGGGACCCGCACCTCGGTTCTGCGTCGTGGGCCGAGTCGAGGTGGTGGTGCCGGATGCCGAGCGGGCGTTGGCGCCGGCTCAGGTTCGCTCTTGAGTTGCGTCACCGCGACACTCGCGATTTCGCGCGTCGAATAACGGGTTCCGAGAATCGGCCGTCGCGGTCGACCCCGGAGCCCCTCGCCGGTGCCGAATCGGAGGAGACGCCGACTGCCGGGATCGACGACGAGATCCTCCGGCGCCGCGACCGTCGTTTCCGCACCCTCGCTCTTCCCCTTCGCCGCGTCCTTCGGCGCCGACGGCTTCTTCGGCGGCGGCGACTGCGCGGGGACGTCGGCGGCGACGCCAAAGAAAAGCGCAAACATCCACCCCGAGGCGACGGCTTTCCACGGAACGGCTGTCTGTGGACGGATTCTCGTCATCTCGGGAGCACTCCCCGTGCGGAAGAGAAGAACGGCGTTCTCTCGAATTCTACCCTTCGGAACTTCCGCGTGCGCGGAGATCTCGCGCCGCGCCGAGCCCCGCGCCCTTGTGCCTAGAGTAACGGTCGACCATACTCTCGGATTCTCGCTCGAGCTCGGCCGTAACCATCGAAGACGATCGGGCGAGCGGCGACGGCAAGGCCGCAAGAAGCCCC
Source organism: Planctomycetota bacterium (assembly GCA_965223845.1). Classification (GTDB taxonomy): domain Bacteria; phylum Planctomycetota; class UBA8108; order UBA8108; family SXIK01; genus CBDCXR01. Next base: position 5,555,910 of record CBDCXR010000004.1, read on the forward strand.
AGACGTCGGGCGCCTCCGCGAACGATCGGAATCGACCGGGAATCGGTTCTCCGAAGGCCTGCTCGCCGCGAGCCCTCGACTGGTCCGCCTCGTTTTCTGACTCTGAACGAACTCTTCCTCGACTCCTGGGAACGCCCGATGCAGCGCCCGATCAAGCTCGACCAATTCCTCAAGCTTCAGGGCGCGGCGGAGACCGGCGGCGAAGCGAAACGCTTGATTCAATCGGGCCGAGTCCGAGTCAACGGCGAGCTCGAGACTCACCGCTCGCGCCGACTCGCGCAAGGAGACATCGTCGAAATCGAGGACCAGCGGTATCTCGTTGAGGAGACGAACGACGATCCTTACGACGCTCCCGCTTCGCCCTCTTCGCGCGGCGATGCCGCTGACACCGGAACCGATTCATGAGCAAGAACAAATCCATCGGCGTCGGCATCGTCGGCGCCGGCCAGGTGAGCGACTATCACCACGTTCCGGGCATTCGCCTCGATCCGCGCGCGGAGCTCGTCGCGGTTTGCGACGCGGATCCGAAGCTCATCGAGAAGCGCAAGCGAGACTGGAGCGTCGACCACGGCACGACCGAGCTCGACGAGCTTCTCGCGCTCCCCGAGGTGGATGCCGTCGTCATCGCGACGCCGAACTTTCTTCACCGCGAGCAAGCGATCGCTTGTGCGCGGGCGGGAAAGCACGTCATGTGCGAAAAGCCGCTCGGACTCGATCCCACGGAAGTCGCGGAGATGTACACCGCGGCGCGCGACGCGGGTGTCGTACACATGACTGCGTTCACCTATCGATTCGCTCCGTCGATGCGCTACCTCCGTCATCTCCTGTCGAGCGGCGCACTCGGTGAACCGCGTCACTTCCGCAGTCAACGCTTCCTCGACTGGCCCGAGACGAGCTGGGGCTGGCGCCAGTACCGCGAGCGCGCGGGCGCAGGCGATCTCTTCGACATGACGATTCACCGGCTCGACTTCGCCGTCGATCTTCTCGGTCCCCTCGCGCGGGTCTCCGGAGCGGTCGCTCGATTTGCGCCGCGGGACCGCACCGCGTCCGGCGAGCCGTGCGCGCCGTCCGATGTCGACGATTGGTCGGCGCTCATCGGCGAGTTCGAAAGCGGCGCCGTCGGCGTGTGGGAAGGGACGACGCTCGCGAAGGGATACCACCGAGAAGGATTCGGCCACGAGTGGGCGGAAGTGAACGCGGCGAAAGGATCAGCGGTCTACCGGCTTCACGAGCCGAACGTTATCCTCCTCGGAAAGACAGGGAGCGATCTCGCTCCGGTCGACGTTCCCACCGAATTCTTGAAGCCGACGGGGAGTCCGCGCGACCCGGCTGAGGGCGAGCCCGCGACCGTCTTTCGTTACGATCTCATCTGGGAGTTCGTCTCGGCGATCGCCGACGGCCGGGACGCAGTTCCGTCCTTCTACGACGGCCTCGTCGCGCAAACGATCGCCGAGGCCGTGCTCGTCTCGCACCGCGATCGACGGTGGGTCGACGTCGCGATGCCGCCGCGTTGATCGCGCTGCGCGATCGTTTGTTACAAACTTGAACCTCGGCCCGGCAGGTACATCATGAGATCCCCGGTCAGCGAGAAGCGAGTCCTCATCGTCGGCGGCGGAACGGGAGTCGGACGCGCCACCGCGCTCGCGTTCGCAGAGGCGGGCGCCACCGTTGCCATCGCCGGACGGCGTGAAGAGAAGCTGCGCGAAGTCGCGAAGACATTCACAGGGAATCCGGCAATCCAGCTCCGTCGATGCGACACTTCGGATCGGGACGACGCCCGCGCGCTCGTCGAATGGGCGACGGCGGAAATGGGCGGAGTCGACATTCTGGTTCAGAGCGCCGGGATCAACATCCGCCGCCGCATGATGTCGGACATCGACCCCGACGATTGGGACCGCGTTCTCCGCGTCAATGCGACCGGAGCGTTCAACACGATCCATGCCGTCCTCCCGCAGATGCGTGAGCGCGGCCGCGGCGACATCATCAACATCTCCTCGGTCGCGGGGAAGCGGGCTGTGCTCCTCGGCGGCGTCGCGTACAACGCCTCGAAGTTCGCGATGTCGGCCCTCGGAACGAGCGTCGGGCTCGAAGCCGGCAAGGACGGCGTGCGCGTGACGAACATTTATCCCGGTGAAATCAACACCCCGATTCTCGACGAGCGACCGAACCCGGTGAGCGACGAGCACCGCGCGCGCATCCTTCAGCCGGAAGACGTCGCGGCCGCCGTTCTCCTCGCCGCGTCGCTTCCGCCCGAGGCCCACATACCCGAGCTCGTGATCAAGCCGACGATTCAGGAGTTCGCGTAGAGCTGCGGTAGAGATTCGCGCGAAGCGTGCGGCGCGGACGGGAGAAGACGAAGAAGACGAGATCCGCCGGTGGCTTGGTCGCCGCAGGGAGATTCTCGCTCGACGAAACTCGTCGCTTCGGTCACGGCGATCTCAGCGGGGCGGAGCTCGGCTCGACCCGAAGACGCACGACGACCGGATCGTGATCGCTCGCGGCATTCGGGAAATCGACGTTCACATGCACAATGTCGCAGTCGATCCGGGACGCGAATGCCGGCGAGACGAGAACGTGGTCGAGCTCCGAGCACACGCCGCGGTGGTTGTAGGTGTAACGATCGGCGGGAGCGAGTCGGTTCGCGGCGTGAACGAGACGAAACCCGTCCACTGAACGCGCCGATTCCTCCCCAGTGAGAGGGCGCAGCGCGGGGGAATACGCCTGGGTGTTGAAGTCGCCGAGGACGACGATCCGTACGCCGATCGTTCGCGTGACTTCGCGGAGCACGGTCGCGAGAAGGTCGATCTGTCGCGCCCGCGGCACCGCGGTCGGATCGAACGGCGGCTGGCGGCGACCGAACTCGGGCTCCGCACCGTAGCGCGAGCGGAGATGCACGTTGACGAACAAGATCGACTCGCCGCCCAAGTCGAAGCCCGCGACGAGGGGTTTTCGGCAGCCGGAGTACTCCTCGGTCCCGTCGAAGAGTCGAAACGCCGCGGGGCCGTTCGCCGGTCTCGCTGCCGTCGATTCGCGGCCTCGCGCGACACGGAACACCGCTTTGGTCAGCTCGGGCGCGAGCCTCACGCGATCGCGTCGATAGAGAAATCCGGTACGGATATTGGTCCCGCGACGACCACCGTCGGCGCCGTCGCGCGGAGGATCGATCTGCACGTGGTCGTAGTCAGGCCCGCCGGCGGCCGCGATCGCCGCGGTGAGGCGACGGAACGTCTCGTCTCCGCCCGTGCGTCCGTCGTTCTCCGCACCGCTCCGGTCGGTGATTTCCTGCACCGCGACGAGGTCGGGGGCGCGAAGCACGGACGCAATCTGCCGCGCGATCTTCACCATCCGCCGGCGGTCGCCCGGACCGAGGTTGTGAAGATTGAACGACGCGATCGTCCAGTGGGTCGCATCGCCCGAAAGCACGGCGCTCTCCGGGGGAATCGTCGCGGGCTCGATCGTCGCCGATCCGCGCTCGAGCAATGCGTACTGACCGAAGCGGTAGTCGAGGGTGGCGTCGACGTCGAGCAGTCGAGCTCCGGTCGCGAGCTCCGAGCGATCCTCGGCGCCTTCAGAAAGAAGCAGAAAGCGAAGCGGGTGGCGTCGGTGCGGCGATGCGATCCACGACCCTCGCGAAGTTCGCGTCGCGCAGGAGCAGTCTTCGGGCGAGACGATCAGGGCGCGTCGGCGGGCCGCTGGGGCGACCACGATCGCTCGCTCGATGCGTATGCGCATACCTTCGAGACTCTCCAGCCGATCGAGCGCGTCCTCGTTCGGGTCGAAACGAACATCCGCACGCTCGACGGAGCGCCCGCGCGCGTCGTCTTCCATCGTTTCGCACGGAACTGCGGCTTCCGCGCGATTCCCGGATCGCAGACGGCCGCCGCAATTGAGAGAGACCCCGTCCGGCACCCGCGCGAGACCGGCGAGCTCGATCTCGGGCCAGGCGATCTGGGTGACGGTGAGATCGGTCGCTCGCCTCGCCGAAGGGACGTACTCGACGACGCGCCCGCGGACGCGCACGAGCGCACCGCTCGCGACATCGCTCCCCGGCGTGCCAGCCGTGAAGATGTAGACGCCCTCCGAGGTCTCGGCCGAAGAATCCGGATGCGTTGATTGGAGGTAGAAGCCCCGCGAATCGACGGTCGTCACGACCCCTTCGACGCCGAGCACGTCGACGTTCTCGAGCGGCGAGCGATGGCGCGCACCCTGAATGTCCGAAATCGTCGCGGGCGGGATCGAGGGCCGGTAGACCCACCGAACGATCAGCCCGCCGATCGCAGCGCACGCGACCACGGCGGCGACTCGCCCCAGACGTTTGACTCGCCGACAGCTCACCGACCGCTCCCCACAACAGACCTTGCGATTCGAACTCCTCGCGAGAATCGCGCGTCTTCCGCGCGCGACTCCGTGAGGATAGGACCGATCCCGGTGCTTCGCCATCGCGCCCGCGTGGGCCGACCGCTCCCCTCTTCACCCGGCGAGCCGCCTCGCTACCGAGTCCAGTTGATCTCGCGCGCCGTCAGTCCGCCGACTGCGCAGTCATCGAGGCTCCGCACGGGCGCGTCGACCGATTCGGAGACCGGTCGCCCGAGCGCCATGATCTCCGCTTTCGGCTGCGGATAGCGCGGCTCGCGATCCGGCTCGACGTACCCGCCCGGATAGACACTCACCCCGTCGTACTTGTCACTCGCACCGAGTGGATGGCAAAGCTCGTGGGCGACGATCGCGCAGGTATGGCCGCGACGATCATCGTTCATCGGCGCGAACACGACGCCCATTCGACTCCGGCGCGTGGCGACCGAGTCGTAACCGCCAAAGAGATCGCGCCGGCTCTGGTCGTAGTCGTCGTAGAAGTAAAGGAAGAGAACGACGTCGCTCGTCGTGAGGAGGAGATCTTCGCGATCGCGAATCTCGGTGAAATACTCGAGGAAGGCTTGCGTTCCGCGGTAGCGCTCGAAAAAGGACGCCTCGGCCGTGGGAAGCGCCGGCGGAGGAGCATCGACTCGAACCGGACCGCGAATGGAGACGCTGAGCGGCGCGCTGTCGATCCCCGTGTGACGCGCGTACTCGCGCTGGAACCACTCCTCCACGTGGAGGAGGTTTCGATCGGGCCGAGCGGCCCGACTGAGAAACCTCTGAATGAATCGCTCGCCGTCGGCGATCGATCGACTCTTGCCGTCGATCAGCGCGACGAAGGTCACGCGGACGGGCTCGTCCCACGCGAAGGTGTGGTGGTCGTCGAGATAGTTGTCGAGCCCCCAGATGCCGACGGCGAGGAACGCTACGAGAAGGATCGAAATGCGAATCCGCCGAAACTTCGCTCGGCGGCGCTCGCGCGCCTCGTACTGTCGCGTTCCCTTGGCGTACACGTCGTCCTGCGCTCGATTCGCGGGGAGGCTCGATCGGGTGCGGCGAAGAAAACAGTTGGTCGCAGCACCTTCATCCTCTATCGGTAGGATTCGTCGCCCGGGCCGAATCGTCTCGCGATACCGCGCGATGGCGGGGAATATCGGTCGGCTGCCGCTCCCGGACGGGAGTGGCCGGACACAACTCTCCATGAGCTCAAGCGGATGAAACGAGAACGAAGTCTACGTGGTCGGACCGCGCTCTCGCGCCGCCGATTTCTCTCCCGAGCGGCGAGCGGCGCTCTCGCTGCTTGCGCACCGTTTTCGTCGAGAGTCGTCGCCGCACCCCGTGTATCAACGACCTCGGACGAGAAGCCATCGGACGCGAAGACGCCGAAGATCATCGACATCCACCAGCACACGAACTACCACGGCCGCTCCGATGCCGATCTCGTCCGGCACCAACGCGCGATGGGGATCACCCACACCGTGCTCCTTCCCGCCGGGTCGAAATACGGGCTCGCGGCAAAGTGCGGCCGGAACGACACGGTCCTCAAGATCGCGAAGGAGTTCCCCCGCGAGTTCGTCTTCTTCGCGAACGAGCTCCCAGACCTCCCGACCGCGAAAGCCGAGATCGAGAAATACCTCGAGCTCGGCGCCATCGGCATCGGCGAGCAAAAGTTCCCCGTCGAGTGCGATTCCAAAGCGATCGAAACGATCGCACGCCTCGCCGAGAAGCACGATGTTCCCGTCCTCCTTCACTTTCAGCACCGCGCCTACAATCTCAAGTTCGAACGGTTCTACAAGGTGCTCGAACGGTTTCCCAAAGTGCGGTTCATCGGCCACGCTCAGACCTGGTGGGGAAACATCGATAAGAAGCACGACCAAAGCGTGATGTACCCGAAAGGGAAAGTGACGCCGGGTGGTCTCACGGATCGTTGGCTCGCCGACTACCCGAATCTCTACGGTGACCTATCGGCCGGCTCGGGCCTGAACGCCCTGCTCCGCGATGAGGAGCACGCGCGGGAGTTTCTCGAGCGGCACCACAAGAAGCTCCTTTACGGAAGCGACTGCGCGGACACGGTCGGTCGCGGCGAGAAGTGCCAAGGGGCGCAAACGATCGCAGCGGTTCGCCGCCTTGCGAGCGAGAAGGCGCAGCGATCGATTTTCTTCGACAATGCAAAGCGAGTGCTGAAGCTGGAGACCTAGGGAATTGAGCCGCATCAAGACCGGATCGCGCGCGCGCTGGAACGCCGCGGCGGCTCTAGCCCTTCTCGCCGCCTGCGCGGACCGGCCCGCGCCCCCGCCGCGCGTCGACGGCGGCGCAGCATCATCGACGGGAGCGGTGAGAGAGAACGAATCGAGCACGGTCGCGTCTCGGCCGCCGGCGGGCGCGACACTCGATGTCGACGGACTCTACGCGCGTTCGCCGGCGCAGTTCGCGCGGGCAGCTCTCGTGAAGCCCGATCGAAGCGAGTCGGATCGGGAGGGAGCGGGATTCGATCTCTATCTCGCTCCGCTCTTCGTCGTCGAATGCGACCTCGAGATCGATCCCTCCGCGCTCGCGACGAGTGCGCTCGGCAGCGGACCGAAGCGCTCCCACCCGAGCGCGAAGTCCCCGCCGAGTCCCTCCGCTCCGGTGGTCGAGTACTCGGAGTCGGCGGAGATCGTCCGCGGCCGCGAGCTCCGTCGGCTCGCGTTTTGGTGGACGCCGCCCGAGCCGTCCGCAGGCACCGATGCGAGTCGTCGTCGCCGGAGCGGAGTCCGCATGACGTTCGACGAGTCGGGAAATCCGATCGTCTGGGAGATTCTCGACGAGACCGCGATCGCGCACGCGGTGTACGTCGACGAAGAGCTCGAAGCCGCGGCCCGCGCGGAATTCGGGCCGCCGCTCGACGGTCGCAAGTTCTCGATCGAACGCGCGCGCGACGACACGCCGGACGTCGCGGTCGTGCGAACGATCCCCTCCTCGTCCGTTCCGATGGGGCCCTTCGTCTACGTCGATCGCGACTACTGGACCGCGGACCTCCTTTGTCGCTGCGAATCGTCTCGCTTCGAAACGCTCGCCGGCGACGCGATCTACACGCTTCGTAAGCAGCCGGCGCCGAATGACCCTGCGAGCGGGCTCGAGGACCGACCGCTCGAATCGATTCTTCGCATTCCGACCGCCCGCTGACCGGGGCGCGCGGCCGCAGGAGGGACGCGGGCCCCGGCGCAGCGCCGTCGACGACGTCAGCACGGAGAAGTCGCGTCGATCGAAAGCCTCGGAGGCGCGCGGCCGAGCGGCTACAATCTCTCGCCGGTCGATCGGCGGCGCGTCGCCGATTCGTCGTTCTCGGCGTCCTCGATTCGCTGTTGCCCTCGAACTCTATGGCCCTCGCCGACGTCCTCCAATCCCTGCGCCGCGACCCCGACCTCGACGGCGAGTTCGTCCTCTGGCGCGACGAGCCCGCGCGAGGTCCCCTCTACGGACGCTTCGCGGACGACACGCCGGCGCCCCTCATCGAGGGGCTCCGCCGCCGCGGAATCGATCAGCTCTACACTCACCAGGTCGAAGCTCTCGACGCCGCGGCTGAGGGGAAGAACTTCGTCGTCGTCACACCGACGGCGTCCGGAAAGTCGCTCTGCTACAACCTCCCGGTCCTGCGGTCGATCATCGCCGACCCGGAGTCTCGAGCGCTCTATCTCTTTCCGACGAAGGCGCTCTCCCAGGACCAAATGGTCGAGCTGAAATCGCTCATCGGAGAAGTCGGCGCTGACGTCCGCACGTTCACCTACGACGGTGACACGCCCGGCGACGTGCGGCGGCGGATCCGCCAGGCGGGGCACGTCGTGATCACGAATCCCGACATGCTCCACACGAGCATCCTCCCTCACCACACGAAGTGGCTGAAGCTCTTCGAAAACCTCGAGTACATCGTGATCGACGAGCTCCATCAGTACCGAGGAGTCTTCGGTAGCCACGTCGCAAACGTGCTGCGGCGCCTCCGACGCATCACGCGCTTCTACGGATCGAATCCGAAGTTCATCCTCTGCTCGGCCACCATCGCAAATCCGCGCGAGCTCGCCGAGCACCTCGTCGAAGCGCCGGTTCATCTCATCGACCAGAGCGGAGCGCCGCGCGCGCGGAAGATCTGCGCCGTGTACAATCCGCCGGTCGTCCACGAGCAGCTCGGCCTCCGCCAGGGCGTTGTGGAAGCGACTCGTCGCGTCGCGAGCAAGCTGCTTCAGGCGGGCGTCCAGACGATCGTCTTCGCGCCGTCGCGCGTTCGGGTCGAGCTCCTGCTCCGCTACCTTCGCGAGGCGGTTCCGAGTCGCCTCGGCGAGCCGCCGAACGTTTACGGCTACCGCGGCGGCTACCTTCCACTCGAGCGCCGCGAAATCGAGCGCGGCCTCCGAGCGCGCGAGATCCTCGGCGTCGTCAGCACGAACGCGCTCGAGCTCGGCATCGATGTGGGGAGCCTCGAAGCGGCAGTCCTCACCGGCTACCCTGGGAGCCTTTCGAGCGCATGGCAGCAGATCGGCCGCGCCGGCCGCCGGGACGGCGTTTCACTCGCCGTCGTCGTCGCCTCCTCGTCACCGCTCAACCAGTACGTCGCAACGCATCCCGACTACCTCTTCGAACGGTCGCCCGAGGCCGGTCGCATCGATCCGGACAACCTGCTCATCCGCATCAGCCACCTGAAGTGCGCGGCTTTCGAGCTCCCATTTCGACCCGACGAAAAGTTCGGCCCCGATCTCCCCGAGCTCCTCGAGACGCTCGCCGAGGAGCAGATTCTCGTTCGTGCCGGAGATGAGTACTACTGGATGGCGGATGCGTTCCCCGCCGAAGCGGTGAGTCTTCGCTCCGCGGCGATCGACAACTTCGTCATCGTCGAGAACGATGGCCCGCGAACGCGAGTCATCGGAGAAGTCGATCGGCCAGCCGCTCCGCTCCTCATTCACGACGAGGCGATCTACATGCACGGCGCCGTGCAATTTCACGTCGATCGTCTCGACTGGGAGGAGAAGAAGGCGTACGTCCATCGCGTCGACGTCGACTACTACACGGACGCCAATCTCGCGGTGAAGCTCGAAGTGATCGAGGACTTCGCCGACGCGGAGATGCTCGGTTGCACCGCCTACCACGGCGAAGTGGCGATCCGCGACGTCGCGACGATCTTCAAGAAGCTGAAGCTGCGAACGAACGAGAACATCGGCTGGGGAAAGATCCAGCTCCCCGAGGAGAATCACCACACGACCGCGTACTGGTTCTCGCTCGAAGACGAATTCATCGCCGCGGAGGAAGACGGCGCGCACTCCCCTCGGCGCGCCGAGCTTCAAAACGGACTCCGCGGCATCGGCCATCTCCTTCGCCACCTCGCGCCGATCTTTCTCCTCTGCGATCCGCGCGATCTGCAATCGGTGGTGCAGATCCGCTCGACGTTTACGAAGCGGCCGACTCTGTTTCTCTACGAAATCCAGCCGGGCGGTGTCGGCATGGCGCCGCGCCTCTTCGATATTCACGAGCGCCTCCTCGGCGCGGCACTCGATCTCGCGCGCGGCTGCGGGTGCCCCGACGGCTGCCCCGGTTGCGTGGGTCCGTCCTTCGACGGTCATGCGGCGAAGCACGCGTCGATCGAGCTCCTGTCGAAACTCACGGGCGTCGCCGATCCGGCGCGATGATCCCGCGGGATGCGTGCTCGCCGTTGCCGCGGTAGAATCTCCGCCGGCCGTCGTGGTCGCGTCTCGGCGATGAGGTTCAGTTTCCCGGTACTAGTTCGCACCAAAGACGATGCCGAGTGATGCGAATCCGAAACGATCGCTCCGGGACCGCCTGCGCCACGCCGCACGTGTCCACTCCGAAGCGACCCGTGCACGCGAGTCCGAATCGCCCGCGGGCGGCGCTCCCTCGGGCAACGCGTCGAGTCTCGACGCCGGCCCGCCGCGCGAGGCGCTCGCCAAGATCCTCGGCGGCGAATGGCGCGAGACGGACGCGGGGCCGGTCTTCGTTCGCGAAGTGTGGTTTCCGCTGGCGCACCGTCACGGGAGGGCTCGCCTGAGCGAGGTCACGGAGCTCTCCGACGAGGAGCTCGGCACCGCACTCGGCGAGAGCGCGGTCCCGCCCGTCGAGTCGCTCGGCTTCTTCGACCTCGAGACGACGGGGCTCTCGGGCGGAACGGGGACCTACTTCTTTCTCGCCGGACTCGGTTCGTTCGCGCAGCGTAGCGGCGAGCTCTCGTTTCGCCTCCGCCAGTACTTCCTCGCCGATCTCACCCACGAGCGAGCTCTGCTCGCGCTTCTTCGACGTGATCTGAACGCCTGCTCGGCCGTGGTCACCTACAACGGCCGCGGATTCGATCTTCCGCTCGTCGAGACGCGCATGCTCCTCGCTCGCGAGGAGATCCCGGCCGCGCGCGAGCGCAACTTCGATCTCATCTATCCCGTGCGACGACTCTACCGTCACCGTCTTCCGACGTGCCGACTCGCCGATGCCGAACGCGAGTTGCTCGCCGTCGCGCGCGGAGAGGACGTCCCGGGCTGGAAAGCGCCCGCGATCTACTTCGACTACCTCCGCGCGGGGCGCATCGCACCGCTTCGCGGCGTGCTCGCGCACAACGCCGACGATGTTCTTTCGACGACGCTGCTCCTCGCGCACCTTGCGAGTCTCTTCCGTTCGGAGGAATTGGCTCCGCCGGACACCGCTTCGGTAGCGCGCTGGTGGGAGTACCGCTCGGAGCCCGAGCGCGCTCGAACACTCTACGCGTCCGCCCTCCCGCGCCTCGAAGGAAGCGATGATTGGTTTTGGGCGGCCGAACGTCACGCGTTCCTCTGTAAGCGCGCCGGCGAGCGGGACGAAGCCGCTCGTCTCTGGCGCCGCCTCTGGTCCCGCGGGAATCGGCGCGCGGGCCTCGAGCTCGCGAAGCACCTCGAGCACCACGCGCGAGATCTCGCCGCCGCAGAAGACGTGACGCGGCGACTCTCGGACGGCGCGCCGCGCAACGAGCGAGACGCGCTCGCGCATCGCCTGCGCCGACTCGAGCGAAAGCAGCTCGCTCGGCCCGCCGATGCGGACGGGTCTCGCGCGTGATCCGGGACGTCGCTCCGAGCCCGCAGCGCGTGCTCGAGCGGCCGTTTTGCCGAGATTCGCCTCGGGCTCGGAGTTAGACTGGGAACGATCTCTGGGTAGGGAGTATCGTCCGCCGGCGTTCTGTCCGGCCGGCGACGACGTCAGTACGTCTTATTTTCGGGAGGGTGATACGGTGCGAAGCGTCACACGGATCGCAGCACTCGTCGCCGTCGTTTCGGCGTCGGGTGGCGTGTTCGCTCAAGACTTCCCCGAAGGTCAGGAGGGAGAGCTCTACTACGCTCCTCGTCTCGATCTCGTCGAAGGGGGAGCGCTCTCGATCGAGCTCGACGGCGAACTATCGGAGGACTACTGGACGAACGCGCATTGGCAGGGGTTCTCCCACATCCTCGGGACGGCGCCGACCGACAAGAACGACGCCGATTTCATCTGGGCGGCGGCCGCGGACCAGGAGTTCCTCTACGTCGCCTGGAGAGTTCTCGACGACGTCATGAACGTAGGCCAGCAGCCGGGCTGCGACGTCTGGCGCGACGATTCGATCGAGATCTACATCGACGCGAAGAACAACGGCCCGGACTGCACCGAGGGAGACTCCAGCTGCTACGAGCCCGACGACGCACAGCTCACGATCGGACTCGATCAATTCGAGGTCGAGGACCCGGAGTTGCTCCTGATCGGCGGTCTCGCCGGCGGCGGCGCGTGCGACTTCAGCATGCCGGAGCCGGACCTCATTCAAGGCATCGTCGCTCAGGTCACCAATGATGACGAGGAGTACATCGGCTGGCAGGGTGAGGTCGCGATCGCGCTCGAAACGATCGGGACGAACGGCGGTGACGGGACGCCGGAGTGGGTGATCGACCCGGACCACGGAACCGTCATCGGCTTCGGCTTTCAATTGAACGACGACGACGATGGCGAGGACACGCGCGAGCACAAGCTCACTTGGGCTCTCATCGAGGACGTGGAGTCCGCATGGCGGAACCCTGGCGCATTCGGAAAGCTCATGTTCGTCGATCCGAAGCTCGAGCCGCCGCCCCTTCTCACCGCCGTCAGAGACGTCAGCTGCGACCGGAACGAGGACGGCACGGTCGCCGTGAGCTGGACGAACCCCGATTCCGCCGACCCGGAGGTGGAGACGACGATCCTCGTCGATGGCGAGGAGGCCGGCTCGGCTCCCGGCGACGCCGAGGGCGCCGAGCTCCCTGCCGATGCCGTTCCGGACGACGGCGAGGATCACGTGATCACCGTCGTCAACAACAGCACTCAAGGCGCCGAGTGCACGTTTCTTCAGTCGGACTTCGATTCCTGCGGCGGGATCCGCGAGTGGAACATCCTCGGCGGTTACCTGCGCGAAGGCGGTGCTGCGCCGGGCGACGATGCGATCCGGCTCGACTACATGACCGACGGCGACATATCGGAGACCGATTTCGAGTGGCGCCCGGGCGCCGAGCTCGAACCCGACGTCGGCGGCGCCTCCGCCGCGACTGCGGTGAACGGCGGCGCCGCAGGTCGAGCCCCGGGGGGCATCCCGACGGTCTTCTCGCGCCGAGCCGCGAGCGGCCGAGTCAACCTCAACGCCGAATTCGGCGGCCAGATCGAGCAAATCATGGCCTACGCGCAAACGTACGTGATCGTCGAGGAGCCGATGGACGTGCACCTCGGGATCGCGAGCGACGACTCGATCCAGGTGCTCCTCAACGGCGAAGAGGTCTTCCTCAACAACATCGGCCGGGGAGGAGCGGACTGCGCCAACCAGGACTTCACCTTTGATCCGGTCGAGCTCGAAGAAGGCGTCAACTCGCTCATGGTCAAGGTGTTCAACGGCGTCGGAGGCTGGGATTTCACGATTCGCTTCCAAGACGGCGGAGACCTCTTCTCCGAGATCGTGACGGAAGGGATCTCGATCAGCTCGACGCCGCCGGGCGGTCCTCCGGTCGAGCTGATCCGCCGCGGCGACGCAAACGACGACGGCGCGGTCAACATCGCCGACATGATCTACATGCTGAACGGTCTCTTCGGCGACGGCTCTCCCCCGCCGTGCCTCGAAGCCGCGGAGATGAACGGAGACAACGCGTACAACATCGCCGACGCGATCTACGGGCTGAACCGCCTGTTCGGAACCGGACCGCCTCCGGTCGGCGGACACGGGCCGGACGGAACGGACTGCGGTGCAGATCCCGAACCGGAGAACTCGATCGGCTGCGAAAGCACGACGAGCTGCTGAGCGGCCTAGAGTCGGGTCCGAACGCCTGCGGGCGTCGGGAATCGGCGAGATCCGCAGACGCAAGAGGCGCGCGTCCCTCTCCGGGGCGCGCGCCTCTTTTCTTAGGCGGTACCGGTCGACAAGGTTCCGTCCGAAAGGACGCGTGAGATCACTTCGCCGGCGCCGCCGATTCCACGAGTGTTCCCTCACCTTCGACCGCCTCGAAGTACCGGTCGAGCCCTCGCACATCGAACCGCTCCGTTTTCCCCCCGACCCAGCGCACGGTGAGGGAATCGATGCGCGACGCACTTCCGAGTCCGAAGAGCACGCGAAGATCGTTCTGCGAAAGATAGCTCCCGCCGCTCCGCACTTCGCGCACTTGCTGTCGACCACCCGCCGAGAGAACGATGCGCGCGCCGATCGCCGAGCGATTCGTCGTCTTGCCGACACAGCGGACGCCCAGCCAGTGCCCAGCGCGCTTCGTCTCGTTTCGGAAGACGTGGCAGCGACCCGCCCAGTTGCTCACGATGATATCTTCGTCGCCGTCGTTATCGAGATCTCCGGCCGCGGCACCGCGGCTGTTCGCGACGGCGGCGAGTGCGGGCGAATCCGCCGCGGACACGCGGTCGAACTTGCCGCTCCCCGCGTATCGAAAAAGGAGATTCTCCTGCGCCGCGCGACTCTGCGGTTGAAACGCTTCGACGTTCTCGAACACGTGGCCGTTCGCGACGAAGAGATCGAGGCCTCCGTCGAGATCGAAGTCCGCGAAGATCGCCGCCCAGCCGAGGTACGGATAGCTGTGGCGGCCGGTTCCGCTTCGATAGGAAACGTCCTCGAAGAGTCCTCCTCCGAGGTTGCGGTAGAGGCTGTTCGTCTCGCTCTCGAAATTCGTGACGACGAGGTCGAGCCGCCCGTCGCCGTCGAAGTCTCCCCAGTCGGTGCCCATCCCGTTCTCCATCTCGCCGTCCTCGCTGAGCGCGACGCCGGCGACGAGCCCGACCTCTTCGAACGTTCCGTCTCCGCGGTTGTGAAAGAGGAGATTGTCGGTCGCATCGTTCGCAACGTAGATGTCGATGGCGCCATCGCCGTCGTAATCGGCCGTCGCGACACCGAGCCCGCGGCCGCGCGGTGAGAGAAGACCGGCCGCGACCGTCACGTCCGTGAACTTGCCGCTTCCGTCGTTTTGAAAGAGTCGATCGGGGACCGCTCGATAGTCCTGCGGGACGCAGTAGGTCGGAATGCCCCGCTGCTCGCAGGTCTTCTCACGGCGGGAATCATAAAGAACGTAGTTCGCGACGTAGAGATCGAGATCACCGTCGCGGTCGTAGTCGAGAAAGGCCGCGCTCGTGCTGAATGCTCCGTCGGCGAGACCCGCCCGTCCCGCGACTTCCGTGAATCGGCCGCGGTCGTTCAAGTAGAGTCGATTTCGGCCGTAGCAGCTCACGAAGAGATCGTCGTCGCCGTCGCCGTCGACGTCGCCCGCCGCACCACCGATGGCGTAACCGACGTCGACGAGGCCGGCGCTGATCGACGCGTCGACGAATCGGCCGCCGCCGACTCCGCGGTAGAAGCGCGTCCAGTCGCGTCCTTCACTCGGACAGCCGCTGAGCGCCGCGCCGCTCAGGAGAACAACGTCGAGCCAGCCGTCGCGGTCGAAGTCCGCGAGAACGACCCCGCCCCCGATCTGCTCGACGAAGAAGTGAGCGCCGCAACCGCCGTGTCGGTGTTCGAAGGTGATCCCGCTTTCTTCGGTCGCGTCGACGAGCTTTGGACCGTCGGCAGGGAGCGCGCGCGGCCAGAGCGCGAAGAGGAGAGCTGTGGTGACGGCGAGACCGTGAAACCCCCGTCGCATCAGCGGCGCTCCTCCGCATTCCGAGAGTTCGGCGGCGGAACGTCCGAGCTCGTCGTCCCTGCGCCGGTCTCGATCCGCTTCCTCAAGGCCTCGAGATCGTCTCGCTCGGGATCGAGCTCGATCGCCCGGCGGATCCACTCGCGCGCCTCTCTCGGCTTGCTCGCGAGATGAAAAATCCACGCGACGTTCGCGAGCCGGGACGCGCTCGGCTCGAGGCGAGCCGCGGCCCGCGCGTGGCGTAGCGCGCTCGCGGCGTCGCCGCGCTTCAGGTAGGCGAGTCCGAGATTCGAGTGCGCGTTCACGAATGCGGGATGGGCGTCGAGCGCTCGCTCGTACGCGCGAATCGCACGGTCGAGGTCCCCCGCGCGGCGCATCGATTCCGCCCGCTCGTAGTGGAGTCGCGCCTTCGCGCGGCGAAACCGAACGAGCGCCTCCCGGCCTTCGGTGTTGAGCTTGAGGCGAAAGCACACCTTCGCAAGCCGGTAGTGGGCCGGCGCAAAGGTGGCGTCGAGGTCGATCGCTTTCCGGAGCGACGCGCGCGCTGCCTTGAGCTCCCCCCGCGATTCGAGCGCGCCCGCGAGCGCATAGTGGACGAGGGCCACGTCGGCGTCGATCTCGAGGGCTCGACGAAACGCTTCGAGCGCAGCGTCGTCGCTTCCTGCGCGAGCGAGGACCGTGCCGAGGTTGTGCCACGCCGAAACGCTCTTCGGTGCGACCTCGACCGCGAGCTCGAGATTGCGCTGGGCCGAATCGAAATCGCCGAGCTCAGCGCGGACCAGGGCGAGCGCGACGAGCGCCGGAGCGTGATCGGCATCGACAGCGAGAGCCTGACGACAAGCCGCCTCGGCGAGATCGTAATCGCGAACGCGGCGATGGACTCTCCCGAGTGCGGCGTAGAGGGTCACCTCACGCGGGAGCGCCGCGACGCCCCGCTCGAGGAGCTCGCGCGCCGAGGCGAAGTCTTGCATGCGCTCGTACGCGTCGGCGCCGAGGCGGTAGCCGCACGGGTCCCGTGGGCTGCGGGCGACGGCGGTCAGCGCGAGATCGGCAGCCTGCGCGAGATCGGCACGCTCGAGCGCGGCACTGACCTCCGCACAGGGCGAGGAAGGCTTCTCCGGCGCTTGCCCGGTGACGCGCGCGGCCGGTAGCGCCGCGAGCACGGCGGCGACGCAAGCGATCGAGCAGAGGCGCCGCGAGCGGTCGTCTCGCGACGACGGAGCTCGCCGACCGAGAACCGTCGCTCGGAGCTCTTTCGCCGGTTCCACGTTCGAAATCCTCACGCCGAAGTCCGCCGATCACCGCGTACCCGGTCCGCCACGATACTTCGCGCCGCGACCGGCCAGGATTGTCGGCGCTCGACGCATTCGGATCCACTGTCAATCGACGACCGAAGGTGCAGCAAGCACGTCATCCGCCGATGGGATTCCCCGCCTACGCGCGAGCGAATCGCGTTCGCCCCGGGAGTGCCCCCCGGCAATTCCGGCCGTTCGAGGTGCTATCATCGCTCTTCGACTCCAACCGTGCTTCTCGCGAGGCGGGAGGCTTCGTAGAATCCTCGATCGCTTCGAGCGCGGGAAAACCTCGCCCGACGGTTCCTCCCTCGATCGAGTCTCGTTCCCTGGTTTCCCCAGTTCGCTTCGGTCGCCTGTCGCTTCCGCATGTCGCTCCTTCTCCAAGTTCAAGCTCTCCGCAAATCCTACGGCGCGGATGTGATCCTCGACGGCGTCGATCTCACGTTCTCGCACGGTGATCGCATCGGCATGATCGGCCGAAACGGAGCGGGAAAGACCACTCTGCTTCGGATTCTCACGGGCGAGGAGGAGCCCGACTCCGGGGAGGTGCGCCGCGCTTCCGCGCTCCGGTGGAGCGCACTCGAGCAGAAGGATCCGTTTCGGCCCGGCGAGCGTGTCGACGAGTTTCTCGAGCGCAGCTCGGGGAAGGAAGAGTGGCAGTGCGGGAAGATCGCCGGCCGGTTTCAACTGAAGGGGGACGTGTTTCGCTCACCCATCGCGAGTCTTCCGGGAGGCTTTCAGACCCGAGTGAAGCTCGCGGCGATGCTGCTTCGCGATCCGAATCTTCTTCTTCTCGACGAGCCGACCAACTATCTCGACTTGAAGACGCTACTCCTTCTCGAGCGCTTCCTCGGCGAGTTTTCGGGAGCCTACGTGATCGTTTCGCACGACCGCGAGTTCCTCAAGCGAACTTGTCGCCAAACGCTCGAGATCGAGTTCGGCGATGCGGCCCTCTTTCCGGGCGACATCGAGGCGTACCTCGCGTACAAGGCCGAGCAGGTCGACCTCATCGAGCGCCAAAATCGAAACGTCGAAGCGAAGCGAAAGAGCCTCCAGCGGTTTGTCGATCGGTACCGAGTTCGCGCGGCGACCGCCTCGCGAGCGCAGTCGAAGCTAAAAGAGATCGAACGACTCGAGACGACGGACGTTCGGCCGACCGCGCCGACCATCCATCTGAAGCTACCCTCCGTCGAGAAGAAGAAGGGTACGGCGCTCCGCTGCGCGGACTTCGCCATCGGTTACCCGGAGCGAACCGTCGCTGCGGGCATCCACTTCGAGATCGAGCGGGGCGAGCACGTCGCCGTGCTCGGCGACAACGGCGAAGGAAAGACAACGTTCCTCCGCAGCATCGCCGGTCAACTCCCACCGAGAGGCGGGTCGTTCGAGTGGGGCTACGGTATCCGCCACGCGTTCTACGCCCAGCACGTCTACTCGGCGCTCCCGCCGAAAAAGACCGTGCTCGAGTACCTCGAGGGCCAGGCCGCGCGGGACGTTACCCGGCAGCAGGTTCTCGACCTCGCCGGCTGCTTTCTCTTTCGCGGCACCGAAGTCGACAAACGCATCGACGTCCTCAGCGGAGGCGAGCGAGCGCGTGCCTGTCTCGCCGGCATCCTTCTCAGCAAGGAACCGGTACTCCTTCTCGACGAACCGACGAACCACCTCGATTTCGAGACGGTCGAAGCGCTCGCCACGGCGCTCCGCGACTACGCCGGCACCGTTTTCTTCATCAGCCACGATCGGACATTCGTCAACTCCGTCGCGACGAACATCCTCGACGTGCGCGCGGGGTCGATTCGACTCTTTCCGGGAGACTACGACTCCTACGTCTACCAGATCGAGCGCGAGCTCGAACGTGCATCGGACGCCGAGCCCTCTCGCGGTCGCCCGACGCCGAGGCCGAAGCTCACGCACGAAGAGCGCAAGGAACGACGCGCGCAGATCACCAAGCTGAAGCGGCGAATCGAAAGCGCCGAGCGGCGACTTCGCGAGGCGACACAAGAGCGAGATGCGATCCACGCACACTTTCTCGCGCATCCGCTCGAGCCAGCGGTCGACAAGCAGAAGCGACTCGAGGAGCTCACCGAGATCGCCGGCGCGGCGGAGAACGAGTGGCTGGGGCTGAACGAAGAGCTCGAGCGGATCGAGGGCTCGGACGGCGACAGCGCCGATTCGATGTAGACCGGATCGTCAGCTCGCGCTCGAGAGACCGTCGAAGCCGAGCCAGCCGGAAATCTCCGGGCGCACGAGCTCCCACACGAACGCGCCCGAGGCGAAGAGGAGACTCGTGATCACGATCGCGACCAGGACGGCGATGATCGTGAGAGGTTCTCGACGGGCGTTCATGAGCGAGTGTTTCTCCGGGCGAAGTGTCCTCGAGCTCGCAGATCGGTGTCGCTCGCTCCCGTTGGACGATTCGAGGACCCGATCCCTTCGATTCGAGCGGCGCTCGGAGTCTGTGGACGCGGCGAGAGACTGGGCGTCCTCGCCGGATTGACCCGCCGCGCACCCCCGCGGAGAATCGAAGCGAGGCCGCCATGTCGCACCGCACGATCTCGCTCCCGACGACAGCAAAAGCCCGCCGAGGAATCGGACGCGTTGGCCGGATGTTCTGGATCCGGGCGGCCGTGCTCGGCGCGGGCCTTGCCTCAGCCGGATGCGACGGTGCTTCCCCGGGCGACCGCTCTCCAAAGGCGACCTCCGATCCAGGAGATCCTCCGAGAGCCACGGGCGCCGACCGCGACGTGGAGAGACGCGGCCGAGCCCTCGAAGCGCTCGGCGATTGGTCCGCTGCGGCCGCGGTGTACGAGGACGCGGCGATCGACAAGGCCGGAATCGATGACGTCTGGGTGAGGAAGGCGATCCTCGCGCACATGATGGCCGACGCGCCCGAAGCCGCCGAGCGCTTTGCTCGCTCCGCGCTCGCGCGGGCGCCGGGCGCCCATCGCGTTCTCTTCTATCTCGGCGACAGCCAGCGCGTCACCATGCGCTTCGACGAGGCCGCCTCCTCGCTCGACGAGTTCCTCGCCCTCGAGCCCGACCACCTCGAAGCAAATCTATCGCTCGGGCACGTCCGGCTTCGACTCGGCGACGCCGAACGCGCCCTCGCACGCTTCGATCGGTTTCTGCGCGCGAGCTCGCCCGATGGGGAGTTCGCGGCGGCGGCGCGGCTCGGACGCGTGCGCGCGCTCCGTCGTCTCGGCCGGCGCGAGGCAGCCGCCGACGCGGCGCTCGAAGCTCTCGAGATCCGGCCGTTCGACCACGACGCGCTCGTCGAGGCGACGCAGTCGTTCGCGCAGGTTCGAATGCCCGAGCTCGCGAAGGCCGCGCGCGTGCTCCAGCAGTGGCTCGCCAAGCGCGGACACGGACTGAGCAGCGAAGATCCGGACGTCCTCGTTCGCGCGAAGAAAACCGCCTCGGAAGCGCTCCGCGCTGCCGACCGGCGCGAGTTCAAGTCGGCGCTCGAGCTCTTCCGTCGAGCCACCCAGGAACGACCGGCGGATCTCGCTCTCGCCGAGGCCGCCGCGGACTTCCTTCTTCGGTTGAAGCGTTTCGAGGAGTGTCTCGTCGCGGCGGAACGCGCCGTTCGCGCGGCCGGTCGGGAGAGCGCATCGCTCACTCTCGCGCGGGCGACTGCGCTCTCGGGACTCGGCCGAAAGGACGAGGCGAGGAGGCTCGTTCGCGACGCCGTGGCACGCGTCCCGTCGGTGCGCGGAGACGCAAGTGAGGCGACAGCGGGAGACGCGGCGACCGCATTTCTCGTCGCGGCCGCCGAGTTCGAGCTCGGGACGGACGGAGACCCGCGCGTCGCCCTCGAGTGGTGCGAGCGAGCGGTGACTTCGCCCGACCGCGGCGAGGCGCTGATCACGGGGGCGCGAGCGGCGCTCGCGCTGGGCGATGTCGAACGCGCGCGCGGATTCATCGCGCAAGTTGGAGCGGGAGTTTCCTCCGACCGTCCCGGCCGCGTTCGCGTCGAGTCGGTTCTCAAGGGACTCTCCGGCGACCTCGACGGCGCGGCGCGTGGGCTGATGTCGCTCGTCAAGGCCTCGCCGAACGAGTTCGAAAACTACCGTGCGTTCAAACGCGTGTTCGGCACGCAGCGCCACGTTTCGCAGGTCGCCGAGCTCATCGCCCTCGGCGACCGGAAGCGCGAGAGCCGAGCTCGACTGGAGTCGGCCGCGCGCGCGGCAGCAGAGGTCCCGCTCTTCGAGGGCGATGCGAAGACGGACACCCTCGCGGCGACACGATACCGAGAGCTCGCCGGGGCGGCACGGGAGTGCGGCGAAACGGCACTCGCGCTCGATGCGCACTTCCTTGCGAGCGAGCTCGCTCCCGCTTCGACGGCCAGCCTCGAGGCCGCACTCGCGATCCTCCACTCACCGGCGGACGTCTTCGCGCGCCTCCACGTCCTTCGCCGACTCCGCGTTCAGCGCCCGGACGAGCCGGCGTTCGCTCGCAGAGCGATCGAGGAGTATCTTGCGCTCGGGCTTCGATTCGATGCAGCGCTCGAGCTCGCGACGAAGCTCGCCGCGCGCGAGCCGGGTTCCTCGGCCGACGCGCTGATCGCCCGCGTTCGACGTGCGATCGACGCGCGGCAGAAATGAAAAGAGCGCCCGAAGGACGCGAGTCCTTCGGGCGCTCTTTCTGCTGCCGACACCGGGATGGCTCAGCGACGATCTCGCGAAACCACACGCGGTGTCGTCCGGGCGATTAGAGGGGGCAACCCTCGTTGTTGAGCCCGTCGAGGACGTCCTTCGTGCCCTCGATCACGTCCGCGTCGCCGCTGTCGACCGCGTCGTTGAACGCGTCGATCACTTCGTCCGCGGTCAGACCGTAGCTGACGTCCGGAGAGAGCGCGTTGAGGAGCGCCGCGACCGAGTGACGTCCGAGCGCGTTCACGCCGCCGCCCCGAATTCTGAGAATATCGAGGAGCGTTTGGTCGCCAAAGACGTCGCTACCGAAGACGTCGACAAAGAGGTCGTCCGGACTCACGAGCGTCCAGTCGCCGACGCGAAGACCACGATTCTTCCAGTATCCGGGCGTGCAGCCTTCGCCACCGGTCGGCGGCTCCGGACGGAAGTAGCAGAAGTCCGCCGTCAGATCGCTCGAGTTGTCGTCCGCGAGCGTCGTGCAGTAAGGAGAAGCGCGGCTGTCGCCGAGCTCGCCACACGCAACGAGGCTGCTCGAGACGGTCGACTCGTCGACCTTCACGCAGTAGTCGCCGGCACAGAGACCCTCGAAGAGGTAGTTGCCGTCCGCGTCGGTGATCGCCGAAGCGATCTCCGCGCCGCTGCCGTCACAGAGGACGAGACGGACATCCGGAAGACCGTTTTCGCCTGCATCCTTCACGCCGTCGCCGTTCTCGTCGACCCACACGAGATCGCCGATCGTCCCAAGGCAGGGATCGGGAACATCGCAGTAGACGAAATCGATGCCGTTGATGTTCGTGCCGCAGCCGGGGATCACCGGCTCCATGTCGACCGTCTGCGACTTCCCGGCGAGGTCACCGCCCGCGCAAACCGACGGATCCGGAACATCGGTCTCCGCGCAGCCCGCACCGTTCTCCGTGTTGAGACAGTTGAGCGTCGTGAGCTCCTTGTTCGCGGGGACCATCGAGTCGTCGATGATCTTCACCGTGAAGACGATGATCGGGTCGAAGCGGACGAGGTCGGTGAACCGATACTCGCCCATGTCGTCCGTCGTCGTCGTGACGTCGATACCGTTGTCCTGGAGGGGATTCCCGTCCCCGTCGCAGAGTCCGACCACGACGTTCTCGAGAACCTCGGGGCCCGGCTGCGCGTCCTGGCCGCAATCAGGATCGGCGCCGGCGCACCAAATCGTCCCTCGGATCGTGCGAGCGGACGCGGTAGAACACGCCAGCACGACACACGCGGTCGCCGCGAAACCGACGATCGTTCTTGTTTTCAACATACCTCGCTCCTTTGAAAACAGACCTACAGAGAAACCCAACAGACACAAAGAAAACTCCGGCCGCGTTAACGTCGCGAGTGAATCGCGCCAAGTCCCGCTGAAGAGCACGCCCCCCGACGGAACCATACGCAGTTCGAGCGTTCAGACCGTCGCTCGATTGGCGCGAAATCGGACTTCCGATCGCTGAGGACTTCCCCTGCGGAGAGGCGGATTTCTTCCCCAGTTCCCCGCGGTCGTGAACTACCCGGAGAATCGACCAGAACTGCCCCTGATCGCGAAAACGCGCGAAATTCCTCGTAAGACCAATATCCTTGGTTTCTCTTGTAGTCGAATTCTCGCGGTCGAGCGAACACAAAATCGGGCGGCGAAGCACGATTTCCCGGCTCCGTGCTTCCCTCCACTCGCCCCCGCGGCTTCGGCCGCCAGAGGGCGCTCGGAGGAAGGAGCGTCCCCCGGAGGGACGATCCCCGCGCCAACGAAAGCGAGCGCCCGAAAGATCGAGATCCTTCGGGCGCTCGCTGTGAACCCGGCGGTTCGCTGGAACTCGCGCGGCGGCGATTACCTGCGCGCGCCGAGGGGACAACCCTCGTTGTTGAGCGCATCGAGGACGTCCTTCGTACCTTCGATGACGTCCTTGTCCCCACTGTCGACCGCGTCGTTGAACGCGTCGATCACTTCGTCTGCGGTCAGACCGTAGCTGACGTCCGGAGAGAGCGCGTTGAGGAGCGCCGCGACCGAGTGACGTCCGAGCGCGTTCACGCCGCCGCCCCGAATTCTGAGAATATCGAGGAGCGTTTGGTCGCCAAAGACGTCGCTACCGAAGACGTCGACAAAGAGGTCGTCCGGACTCACGAGCGTCCAGTCCCCGATGCGGAGACCCCGGTTCTTCCAGTATCCGGGCGTGCAGCCTTCGCCACCGGTCGGCGGCTCCGGACGGAAGTAGCAGAAGTCCGCCGTCAGATCGCTCGAGTTGTCGTCCGCGAGCGCCGTGCAGTACGGCGCGGCGCGGCTATTGCCGAGCTCGCCACACGCGACGAGGCTGCTCGAGACGGTCGACTCGTCGATCTTGACGCAGTAGTCGCCGGCGCAGAGACCTTCGAAGAGATAGTTGCCGTCCGCGTCGGTGATCGCCGAAGCGATCTCCGCGCCGCTGCCGTCACAGAGGACGAGACGGACGTCCGGAAGACCGTTTTCGCCTGCATCCTTCACGCCGTCGCCGTTCTCGTCGACCCACACGAGATCGCCGATCGTCCCGAGGCAGGGATCGGGAACATCGCAGTAGACGAAGTCGATTCCATTCACGATCGTGCCGCAGCCGGGGATCACCGGTTCCATGTCGATGGTTTGCGACTTATCGGCGAGGTCGCCGCCGGCGCAAACCGACGGATCCGGCACATCGGTCTCGGCGCAGCCCGCACCGTTCTCCGTGTTGAGACAGTTGAGCGTCGTGAGCTCCTTGCTCGCGGGGACCATCGAGTCGTCGATGATCTTCACCGTGAAGACGATGATCGGGTCGAAACGGGCGAGGTCGCTGAACCGATACTCGCCATCGGAACCCGTCGTCGTCGTGACGTCGATGCCGTTGTCCTGGAGGGGATTCCCGTCCCCGTCGCAAAGTCCGACCACCACCTCGCCGAGACGCTCAGCACCGGGTTGCTCGTCCTGACCACATTCAGGATCGGCGCCGGCACACCAGATCGTCCCCTTGATCGTTCGAGCCGACACCTGAGCGCATGCCAGGGCGACACACGTGGCTGCCGCGAATCCAACCATCGTTCTTACTTTCAACATTCGTCGTTCCTTTCGAAGCGGACAGAGTTCTAGACAGACCGAGAGACTCGGGTCGCAGGTGGACCACGACTGGTCCCGAGGGATCACTGCCCCGAGGGATCACTGCCCCGAGGGGGTCACTGCCCAGAGGGATCACTGCCCAGAGGGGATCACTGCCCAGAGGGGATCACTGCCCGAGGGATCACTGCGCCCGGAGGGGTCACTGCCCGGAGGGAGTCACTGCGCCCGGAGGGGTCACTGCCCGGAGGGAGTCACTGCCCGGAGGGAGTCACTGCCCGGAGGGAGTCACTGCCCAGAGGGGGTCACTGCCCGAAGGGAAACACCACCCCGAAGAAAAGCACGGCTCGAACGTTCAGACCGGCGCCTAGTCAAACCGATCGAGACCTCTGCGTCGCTCAGGAATTCCCCGACTCGCGAATGCCTCGACGCGACTACGTCTCCGCGTTCCATCGCTCCGCAGAGAATCAAATCAGATCGCAAACTCGCACGATCTTCCGCGGCGGCACCACCACCTTTGGCAAACAACGACCGAAAGAGCCCGGTCGCTCTGCCCAAAACGAAAGAAAGCGCCCGAAGGATCACTGCTCCTTCGGGCGCTTTCAACGAGTCCGACGACTCGAAACAACTCGCGGGACGATTAGCGTCGCGCGCCGAGGGGGCAACCCTCGTTGTTGAGCTCGTCGAACACGTCCTTCGTGGCTTCGATCAAGTCGGCGTCGCCGCTGGCCACCGCGTCGTTGAACGCGTCGATGACTTCGGCGGCCGTGAGACCGTAGTCGACATTCGGCGAGAGGGCGTTGAGAAGCGCCGCGACCGCATGGCGTCCGAGCGCATTCACGCCGCCGCCGCGAAGGCGGAGAACGTCGAGGAGCGTCTGACCGGAAAACACGTCGTTCCCGAAGACCGACTCGAACGTGGCGTCCGGGTCGAGCTCCCAGTCGCCGATCCGACGACCGCGATTCTTCCAGTAACCCGGCGTACAGCCCTCGCCACCGGTGGGCGGCTCGGGACGGAAGTAGCAGAAGTCCGCCGTTAGGTCGCTCGAATCGTCGGCCGCGAGGGTCGTACAGTACGGATCCGCTCGGCTGTCGCCGAGAGCACCGCAGGGAAGAAGGCCTTCCGGGATCGTCGAGTCGTCAACCTTGACGCAGTAGTCGCCAGCGCAGAGGCCCTCGAAGAGGTAGTTGCCGTCCGCGTCGGTGATCGCCGAAGCGATCTCCGCGCCGCCGCCGTCGCAAAGGACGAGGCGAACGTCCCCGAGACCGTTCTCTTCGGCATCCTTCACGCCGTCGCCGTTCTGGTCGATCCAGACGAGGTCGCCGATCGTGCCTTCGCACACGACGGGGATGTCGCAGTAGACGAAGTCGATCCCGTTGACGTTCGTGCCACAACCCGGGATGACCGGTGCCATGTCGATGGTCTGCGATTTTTCCGCGAGGTCACCGCCGGCACAGACGGACGGATCGGGAACGTCCGTCTCGGCGCAGCCCGCGCCGTTCTCGGTGTTGAGACAGTTGAGCGTGGTGAGCTCTTTCCCGGCGGGAACCATCGAGTCGTCGAGAATTTTCACGGTGAAGACGACGATCGGATCGAAGCGAACGAGATCCGTGAACCGGTAGTTGCCTTCGTCGTCCGTCGTCGTCGTGACGTCGACGCCGTTGTCCTGGAGCGGATTCCCGTCTCCGTCGCAGAGACCGACGACCACGTTCTCGAGAATTTCCGGGCCCGGCTGCGCGTCCTGACCGCACTCGGGATCGGCGCCGGCGCACCAAATCGTTCCCTTGATCGTACGAGCGGACGCCTGAGCACACGACAGGGCGACACAAGCCGCTGCCGCGAACCCGACGATGCTTCGCGTATTCAACATGCTTTACTCCTTTGAAAGCACACCAACAAGAAACCGACAAACTCCAGTGGATGATCGGGACGCCGGGCGGAGCTAAACGCATCCGGCGACCACCGGTCGGCGCGAGGGGTGAGCTCGAATCGGACGATTTCGAACGCGGCTGCCTGCGAGTGCTCTCGAGGTCCGCTCGACCTCGCCGATCGATTCTTCGTTCGATCGCCGACGCGGGGGCTCGTGCAAGCACTGAGCCAAGATGTGTCCCGCACTCGATCCGTCCGAGGGAAAGGCGGGTGTGCTCGCGGAAACCAGCGATTCGCCGGTGATCGCGGTTTCGCTTCTCCGGCGGTTTACGGGCTCAAACCGCGTCGCAGTTCTTCGATGTGCACCAAAATCGGACGATCGGTAGCGATTCCGCCGACGGGACTCCGGGAGATGGACAGCGAAGCTGCGTACGGGAAAACTCGCACCGTCACCGGAGCGAGAATCGCCCAGCATCGGGACGGCGCGGCGAGTGACTCGGGAATCGGGACGCCCATTTTCGCCCGATCCGTCCGCAGCAGCTAGCGCCGCTCGGTTCCACCGATGTGACCGGAACTGGATCGGATGCTATCACTCTCCAGCGGTCTCCGGCGGGAGGCTCGCCCCCGCACGCACCGATCTCTGAAGGGATCCACTCCGATGCGTACGCAGAACAGCACAGTGCATCGACGGCGCGAGAGCGGTGTCAGCCTCGTCGAAGTGATGGTGTACGTCGCGTTGATCGTGATCCTCGGCGGCCCGATCGCGTTCACCGTACTCACCTCTACTCGAAGTACCGCCGACCACGACGCGTTCAACAAGATCGCCGAGCGCAACCGCGTCGCGCGGTTCCGTTTCGCGCAGGACGGGAGAAACGCCGAGCTGAGCTCGATCACCGTGACGAACGGCGGCACGAATGTCGTATTCACATTCCCCGACCAGCTCGTCGGAGGAGCTTTCGTCGCCGGAGACATGATCCGCTACGAGTTCTCCCTCGTGCCCGGTGAGCAGTCGAACGGCATCGACGACAACGGCAACGGACTCGCCGATGAAGGCCGTCTGCGCCGCATCAACCTTACGCAAAACGAAGTCGTCGGAGTCTGCGAAGGACTGGACCTGACGAACAGTGGATTCGCACTCAACGGCAACCGCCTCAGCATTACCGTAACGACCCAAGGCGTAATGGGATCGGACAAGAACGCGCACGGTGTGACGCGAACGACCGACGTCCGTCCGCGCAACTGACCGAATCCGCGTCAGCGCTTCTCATTCGCTGAGCTCGCACTCACCCACTGGAGGATCCTCGGGAGACCGAACGGACGGGCGGGACGGAGACCGTTTTCGTACTTTCGTGCTTCAGGCCTTTGGACAGAGTCGCCCCCATGAAACACCCGAATCGCAACCAAGGGAACGCGCTCATCGCCGTGCTCGTTCTCTTCGTCATGCTCGCCGGTCTCGCGAGCTCTCAACACACGGTGGTTCGTTCGAACCTCCAACAGGCGAACGACTTTTACTCGCGTTCGCAGCTCCTCCAATGCGCGGAGAGCGGCCTCGCTCTCGGATCCCATGAGATTCACAACAATATCTCGGCGGATCCGGGAAAGATCGGGACCGAGCTCTGGACTGCGACCGGAGACTTCGGTCGCGATGGCCTCCCGGGTACGTACGACGCCGGCGAGAACGACGGGATTCCGTCGCCCGGCGAGCCGAACGTCGTGCCGCAGCCGATCGGTCCGTCCGAGCTCGGCGCGAACCTTCTCGTGTACGCCGACAACACCGCGGTTGCCGGTGTTCTGCGTGTCGTATCCGTCGCTTACAACGCCGACAACATGGTGACGGTGACGAAGTTCGTCGAAGAGCAGATCGTATCGCTTCCGCAGACGGGTGCGGTGTACGTCGATCCGAGCGTCTCGCTCTCCCTCAACGGAAACTCGTTCACCATGGACGGGAACGACACCAACCTCGACGGCACCGCGGGTCCGAACGCCGCGCTCCCGGGCCTGGCAACGACAACCGTCGGTGCGGTGGGCGATAGCACCGCGAATCTTCTCGGCCAGATCCCATCCACTGCGGCGAACAACATCCTCGGACAGGGCGGAACGCCCTCCATCGGCGAAGTATCGAGCTTCGATCTCGACGCCATGTTCGAAAAGCTCAAAGCGAAGCAGACGCAAACTCTCTCCACGGGCACGTACTCCAACGTGAGTTGGGGCACGCCGGTCGTCGGTGGAATGGAGGTCGTCTACGCCTCGAGCGACATCGCACTCTCCGGGCAGGGCAGCGGCGCGGGTGTGCTTCTCGTCGACGGCAACCTCGAAATCACCGGCCAGTTCGAATGGGTCGGACTCATCATCGTCCGCGGCGATATCAAGATGGCCGGCGGAGGAACCGCCATTCATACGCTCGGTTCTCTCATGGTGACCGACACGCTCTCCGCGGTCGATCCGTCCAATCTCACCATCTCTGGAAACGCGGATGCCGTGTACAGCAGCGAAGCGATGAGCATGGTGGAGACGTTTCTCAACACGTCCAAAGACTACGACACCCTCTACGTCGAGGTGCGCTGAATGAGACCCTCACTCGGAACTCGAGTCGCAGGCGCCGTGCTGGTGGCACTCCTCGCCTCGGACCCGGCCGTCGCGCAGGTGACTTCGGGCACGAAAGACGCTGGAGAGGCCAGCGCCAAAGAAAAGAAGAAGAGCAAGAAGCACGCGGAGTTCGTAAAAGCGATGGAGACCATCGCCGCCTCGACGAACAAGCACCGCCTCGTGGCGGCGATGCAGAAGCTTCGAAAGGGCTACCCCGACTCCCACGATGCGCTCGTCGAAGCGCTCAAAGGACGCTCGTCCCGCGCCCGCGCGTACGCCGTGCAGATTCTCGGCGAGTTCGGCGACCCGAAGGAGGTCTTTAAGCACGTCTCCTACGGATTGAACGACCCCGTCGCCTCCGTCCGCCTCGCGGCTGTAACCGCGATGCTTCGGATGGGCGAGGGCGCCCGCGAAGCGCTCGAGCGCTACCTTCCACGCGAGGAAGAGAAGAACGTTCGGAAGATGGCGATCAAAATGCTCCATCGGCTCGGCGACAAGAAGGCGATCCCGTTTCTCGTCGAGCGACTCGAAGTCGAGAAGGACGCCGGAGCTCGTCGCTTCACCGTGAAAGCCCTTCAGGCGCTGTCGGGACAGAAGATCGGCGACGATTTGAACGCGTGGCGGCGCTACACGCTCAAAGAGAGCGAAGAGCGCCAGCGGCGCGAGCTCGAAAAATACGCCGAGCGACTTCTCGAGAAGAAAAAGAAAGCGGAGGCGAAGCAATGAAACGAACTCCCTCCCGCGAACAGGGCGCGCTGATGATCGAGATGGCACTCGCTCTCAGCATCTTCGCCGTCGGCGTCCTCGCCTACATGAACAGCTTCTTCTCGAGCACGTCGGCGTTCGGCTCCGTCGAGGAGATCGATGAGATCACCCTCGCGTTCGAAAACATGGCCGAACACCTCCGCGAGGAGACCTTTGACGACGTCTACGCGAAGTACAACGGCGCGAGCCCGATGACCCTCTACCAAATGAAGGGTCCGAGCGGAGGCCCGGCGGTCGTCACGACGACGTGCTTCGTGAACGAAACGAACGTCCCCGCGGAGTTCGGCCCCATCTCTGATCTCGACGGAAACGCGAGTCAGCAGTCGACGGACGTCTCGGGGTCGTACCTTCTTCTTCCCGTGCGGATGCGCGTAACGTTTCAGACCGGTCAGGGAACTCAGGTCCGCGACCAGTACATCATTCTCGAAGGTCCGGACGTGTAGCCGCGCGCCGAAAGGTGCGCCCCGTTCCCGTTCCCGTTCCCGACAAACTTCTCTTCCTTCTTTCACTCCGTTCCGCCAGGAGCGAACCTCGCCCCTTCGGGAACGGGAACGGGAACGGGAGTAGACTCCTACTCACTCAACCGGTAAGCGCGCTTCGCGAGACCGTACGCGGAGTCGCAGACCATCGCCGCGGCGTCTTCCTCGTCGATCACGCCGCGGACCACGAGACCCGCGAGCCAGTTCGCGTCGACCCGTCGCCACACATCGTGCCGCGCCGGAATCGAGGGGAACGCTCGCGTATCATCGTTGAATCCGACCGTGTTGTAGAGCCCGGCCGTTTCGTGCACCTGCTCGCGGTAACGGATCATCCCCTCGATGCTGTCGTGAAACCACCACGGCGGGCCGAGCTTTACCGCGGGATAGTGGCCGGCGAGCGGCGCGAGCTCACGCGAATACGTCGTCTCATCGAGAGTGAAGAGGATGAGTGTCAGCTCGCGGATGTTGCCGTAGCGGTCGAGGAGCGGCTTTAGATTCCGCGTGTACTCGGTCGCGGTCGGTATGTCGCAGCCCTTGTCCGCACCGAACTGGCGGAACACGGCTCGATTGTGGTTTCGGAACGAGCCCGAGTGGAGCTGCATGACGAGGCCGTCCTCGGTGCTCATGCGCGCCATCTCGGTGAGCATGTGCCCGGTGAATCGCCGGGCGTCGTCCTCGGACGCCTCGGAACGAAGCGCGCGCTGAAAGATCGCGTCGGCTTCGCCCTCGGAGAGAATCTCCGTGTAGGGCGTCGTCGCGCCGTGATCGGTCGCGGTCGCTCCCATATCACGAAAGAACTGCCGCCGGTTCTCGAGCGCGGCGACGAGCGCGCGGTAGCTTCCCACCTCGGTTCCCGTTCGCTCGCTGAGCCCGTCGATGCTCTCTCGCCAGCCGGGGGCATCGAGGTTGAGGACGGCGTCGGGCCGGAACGTCGGGAGAATGCGGCCGTTCCAATCGGAGTCGCAAATCCGCTGATGGTGGTCTAGCGAGTCGATCGCCGAGTCCGTCGTGCAGAGGACCTCGATACCGAACTTCTCGAAGAGCGCCCGCGGACGAAACTCCGGCGAGGCGAGCTTCGCCGCGATCGCGTCGTAGATGTCTTGCCCCGTATCGCCGCTCAGCTTCTCGGTGATGCCGAAAACATCCTCGAGCTCGTGGCGGAGCCAGGCGCCGGTCGGCGTCCCGCGGAAGAGAAAGAAGTTCTCGGCGAAGATCTGCCAGATCTCGCGGTGATCCGTGGCGACGGGGCTTCCGTCGACGCTCGGAATCCCGAGCTCCTCGAGGGTGACGCCCTGCGAGTAGAGCATGCGAAATACGTAGTGATCGGGAATGAGGAGGAGATCGGTGGGCGTCCCGAACGAATAGTCGGGATCGCTGAACATCGCCGGATCCACGTGTCCGTGCGGGCAGACGAGAGGCAGCTCCCGCACCATGTCGTAGAGCTGCCGGGCAACGGCCTTTTGCGATGGTTCGGGACTGAAGTAGCGGTCTTCCGGTAGTTGCATGTCGCGTACGCGCTGGTTTTCGCGAGGGGAGGCGATCGTTACAATCTGCACAAGGTAGCCGACCCGGAGAGGCGAGGAAAAGTTTTTCGCGGCCACTCCACACGGCGACCGGTCGTTGTCGCGTAGAGAAAGTGACCGTCAACTGCGAAGGCTTTAGTCGCCGTGAATAGCTCGCTCGCCCGCTGCGTCGTCGCCGAGATCATCGGGACGTTCATTCTGATTTTCTTCGGCTGCGGTGTGCTCCACGTCGCCGTGACGATGGGCGCCGTGAGCGGTGTCCTTCAGGCCGGGCTCGTTTGGGGACTCGGCGTCGCTCTCGCCGTGTACGCGGTCGGTCACGTGAGCGGCGCGCATATCAATCCCGCCGTGACCGCGGCGATGGCTCTTTGGGGTGGGTTTCCTCGCGACCGCGTTCTTCCCTACTGGGTCGCGCAATTCGTCGGCGCCGCGCTCGCCGCCGCGGTGATCTATCTGCTCTTCTCACCGACGATCGCCGCGTACGAAGCAGCCGAAGGGATCGTGCGCGGAAGCGCGGCGAGTGTCGTCACCGCGAGCATGTACGGCGAGTACTTCCCGAATCCGACCGTCGCTCTCCACGGCGTCGACGCCGCGAACTACCCTCACGTCCCGGTGTACGGGGCGATGCTGATGGAGATCGTCGGGACGGCGATCCTCTGCTTCATGGTGTTCGCGCTCTCCGATTCCGAACGCAACAGCGGTGCGCCGGGCGCGAATCTCGCTCCCGTTCTCATCGGCCTCACCGTCGCCGCGCTCATCGTAGTCTTCGGACCGCAGACTCAGGCGTGTCTCAATCCCGCGCGCGACTTCGGACCGAGATTCGTGGCTTACTTCGCCGGTTGGGGCGAAATCGCGTTTCCCGGACCTCGAGGTGCGGGCGCGACGCTCCTAGTCTATCTCGTCTCGCCGCTCCTCGGGGGATGCCTCGGCGGGGCGATCTACACGAAGGTGCTCCGGACGAATCCCTAACTTGGATTCCTCACCAGGTTCTACTGCGCCACCGTATGTCGCGAACTGAGCATCGGATGTGTCGCCAACCTGATCCGGTTATGCATGCTGCAGGTTGAACGCTAGGCGGGAGACGTACGGGAACCGATGGCTTGGAGATCCCGTAGACGTTTCCGTTCTCGAACCGGCGGCGAAAACGACGCCGATGGACAGAGATTCCGTCGCCGGTGGGAAGACCGTGGTGGGGAAGCGAGGAGAAAGCTCGTCGGGAACCGGTACGGAATCGAAATCGTCTACGGAGGCGCTACGAAACGAGCTCAGCGGTCGGTATCGGGCGGCGGGAGTTGATCCTCATCGCCTCCCGCAGCGGGAGGGGTCTTGAGGGTTTCGAGAACGTCGGTGAGCGCGTTTTCTTCCGCGGCCTCGAAGTGACGCGTGCTGCAAAGGAAGCCATCGATCGCGAATCCATCCCACTCGAAGCGCCGAACGCGACACGGATCGAACGCGATGCACCAGCACGCCGGATCCGTTCCCACGCGAAAGAACACGCGCTCGAACGCATCGAGAAGAAGAGTGAGCTCCACCCCGGTCAGAAGACGCGGTTCCTGCACGACCTCGATCAGACATCCCGGCGGGTCACCCACCCACTCGGGGATGCACTCACCGCCGGGCGGCGGCTCTTCGACGACCGCGAGCGTACTGTGTTCGAGCTCGTACCCCTCGTCGGTTTCGCGGATCGTCGCGTGCAGGATCGACTCGTTCTCGGGGCAGAACCCGAGCCCCGGTCCCTGGCGGTAGGTGAAGACTTCGAACGCGGAGAAGTCGCGGGATTCCGTCGCCGGCTCACAGGGGAGAAACGACTCGCAGGAAAGCTCGTCGTTCGAGGTCGGATCGCGTCCGCATTCGTTCGGTCCCGGCGCGGGGATCTCTCCCTGTCCGCCGAAGAGAACATTCAGCGCGAACGTGGCGTCCGCGATGTTCACGCGCCCGGAGTCATCGGTGTCGGCGGCGTCGAGGCACGAGGGGGTGTCTCCGTCGGCGAAGAGGAAATTGAGGGTAAAGACCGGATCGGCGATGTTGAATCCGCCGTCGGCGTTCGAGTCCCCACGAGTGAAGATGGGACACTCGAAATCGAAGCCCGCCGTCGCGGCGGACGAGGCCGCGAGTGAGAGAGCGACGGACGCGAGAGTGACACGAAGAGATCGGTCGAATCGATTCATGGTGCTTCCTCCGGTGGACAGGACGTCTGCCGGCACGCCACCCCGCCCGAAGGGGCGGTTCCGCATTCGGCGAATGGCTCGACCGGTGGTGATCCGCTGGCGAAGAGGTAGTTGAGGAGATAGGTCGGATCAGCGATGTTGCGGCCTCCGTCGCCGTTGACGTCGGCGGTGTCGAGACAGACCGGCGGCGCGCCGTCCTGAAAGAGCCAATTGAGCTCGAAGATCGCGTCGCTCACGTTCACCGAGCCGTCGTCGTTGACGTCGCCGCGCTGGAACGGAGCCGACTTCTCGGCGAGGACGAGGCCACCCCGAGCGCGCGGCACGACCGTCCCGTCGGGAATCACGGCGGTGACGGCGACGACGGGCTCGCCGAGATGGCTACAAAACTCGACCTCGTAGACTTCGCCGAGAACGGCTTCGGGACCTGGCGAGAAGTGAGCGTTGAGGACCGCGTGGGGATGCGCGCCGGAGGGCTGAGGCCAGCTCTTCACCCCGCCGACGACGACCTCCATCGTGAGTCCTCCGTCCATCGTGTCGTACGCAACGAAGTCGTCTGCGCCGGTGAGGTTCGCCGTTACGGTATCGTCGAGATCGACTCCGGCCGCGACGAGATGCGCAGGATCCGCGCACAGTCCGAACGACCAACCGCCGACTGCGAAGTCGTTTTCGAGCAGGACGCGCACGCTCGACGACACGGGCGGGAGCTCGGGTGGACGCTGACCCGGCCCCGGACTCGGAAGCCGGATCGGCAGGATCGGATCGAGGGAGAGCCGGACGGCATCGGAAATCCCCCCGAGATCGACGAAGCACGCGATCGGAACGCTGCTCTCGTCTGCGATCCACGCGACGATGTTGTAAACGTGAACCCCCGGACCCGGCTCGTTGTCGATGACCGACATCGCGTCGCCCTCGAGACGCGCGAACTCGCGCCCGTCCTTCGCGACGACGATCTGTTCGTACTCGACGGGGTTCGTCCAAGTGACGAGCACGCACTCGGGCTCTTTCTCCTGGATGTGGCACTCGACATCGAGCGGTGCAGGTACCGGCTCACCGAACTCGACGCGCACGTCGCAGCTTCCGACGAGAAAGCGCTCTTCTCCGCCCGCGACGACCGCGAGCACGGTGTAGTGGTGCTCACCGCCGGTGCCGGGGGCATCGAGAAAGCTGAAGGTCTCGGCATCGACCGTCGCAATGTCTTCGCGATTCCGGCGGACGACGAATCCGTCGATCGCGATGTCGATCGGAAGCGGATCCCAGTCGACCGAAACCATGTGGCGCACAACATGACAGCGGACGCCGAACCCAGTCTCGACCGTGACCGCGCACGAAGCGACAAGCTCGAACTCCTCCTCCGAAAGGCCGGAGACGAGCTCGTAGAGGTACTCTCCGGGAGGTACGTCCTTCTCGAAGACGTGAAACTCCTCGGGCGGATACTCGCCTCGAAACTCGCCGTTACGGAAGAGCTTGAGCGGATCGGCGATCGCGATGGGAGGCGGCTGGACCCAGTCGATGTACACGCCGTCGCCGTCCACTTCGCACGCGAAATCGTCCTGGCCGAAGGTCGGCGCCGTCAACAAGGCGCCGACCGCGGCGAGCATCCACACCCCTGCGCGCTTGACCATTCGTCATCCTCGCGTTCGACCTCGATTCACGGTCAAGTCTATCGCTCCCCCTGAGTGCCGCCAAAAAAAAGGCGCGCCGAGGACTAGCTTCTCGCAGCGCCGTCACCACTCGAGAATGACCTTCCCGGCTCGCCCCTCCCGCATGGCCGCGAATCCCTCCTCGAACGCGGAGACGGGCAGCCGATGCGTGATCACCGAGTCGATTTCGAGCCCGCTCTCGAGCATGCTCACCATCTTGTACCAAGTCTCGTACATCTCGCGCCCGTAGACTCCCTTCACGATGAGTCCCTTGAAGATCACGAGGCTCCAATCGATCGAGACGTGATCGGAGAAGATGCCGAGCGAGGCGATCCGCCCGCCGTGATTCATGTTCGCGAGCATGTCGCCGAATGCCTGCGTGTTTCCCGACATTTCGAGGCCGACGTCGAAGCCTTCGTTCATTCCGAGATCCGTCATGACGTCGGGAAGCGCCGTCTCCTTGGCATTGATGGCGGTGGCAACTTGCATCCGGCGGACGATATTCAGTCGATACTCATTCACGTCCGTCACGACGACGTGGCGAGCACCGACGTGACGTGCGATCGCCGCCGCCATGATTCCGATCGGACCGGCGCCCGTAATCAGGACGTCTTCGCCGACGAGATCGAACGAGAGCGCGGTGTGCGTTG
Organism: Planctomycetota bacterium; assembly: GCA_965223845.1. Classification (GTDB taxonomy): domain Bacteria; phylum Planctomycetota; class UBA8108; order UBA8108; family SXIK01; genus CBDCXR01. The sequence goes on from CBDCXR010000004.1 coordinate 5,592,065, forward strand.
CGTTTCCGAACGGATCGAAGATGGAAGCGAGCTCAGGATCGATCCCCGGAACTCGGAACACATTCCCCGCGGGGATCGCCAAGTAGTCCGCGAAACATCCCGGACGTTGGATCCCGACGCCGAGCGTGTTCCGGCAGAGATGTCTTCGGCCGGCGCGGCAGTTTCGGCACGTCCCACAGGTGATGTGCCCTTCTCCGGTCACCGGATCACCGGGCTCGACGCCCTTCACCTCATCGCCGACCGCTTCGACGAGGCCGAAGAATTCGTGGCCGACGGGCATCGAAAGATCTTCGATCGTCTTCGCCGCCCACGGATCCCACTCATAGATGTGGAGATCCGTCCCGCAGATCGCACTTTTTTCGATGCGGACGAGAACGTCGTTCGGGCCGTAGTGCGGACGTTCCGCGTTCTCAACGAGAACGAGACCCGGCGCGGCGTTCCTCTTGATGAGTGCTCTCACTTCTCTGCGCTCTTCTTTTGCGATTTGTGTTTTGGAGTGGGGCTTCGGGCGTCTTTGAGGAAGGATTACACGAAGGACGCGAAGACCCGCGAACGAAGACGAAGGAAGATCGTATTTGGAGGAGAGTCGGAACGAGACGAAAAGGCCGCGGCACCGCGTCGCCTCTTCTGCCCTCCTCTCTCATCATTCTCGTTTCTTATCTTCCTCTGCCTTCGCGGGTCTTCGCGTCCTTCGTGTGAATCTCCCCATCGGAGCGCTCGAAAACTAAGGACAAACGAGTCCATCCCCGGTCGGATCGAGTCCCGGTCCCGGATAGGGCGGCGGCGGCGCGTCGCCGTCCCCAAAAAGGAAGAAGAGCGAGTACAGCGGGTCGGAGATATTGAGCACGCCGTCGTCGTTCGAGTCCATCCGATCGCGGCACGCCGGCCCCGATCCCGACGCAAAGAGCCAGTCGAGCGTCCGAATCGCGTCGGCGATCGTGAGCGTTCCGTCCTCGTCCGCATCGCCGCGACGGAACGGAGTCGTCGGCGTCTCCTCGAACGAGATCGCGCCCATATCGCTCTGGTCGAGTCCCGTCGCGATGCACGGTGAGCCGGGCCGGAGGGAGTAATCGCCCGCAAGGACGTCGCGGAAGAGCGGGTCGAGCGAGATGTTCCCGAGTCCCGGCCAGAGGGCGTCCGAGATGTTCGAGTAGGAAAACTCGACCGTAGAGAGATCATCGAGCTTGACGTCGATCCCGTTGTTCCAAGAGATCGTGCTGTGAAAGATGCCGTGCCCGCCGTCCGGGGCGCCGTCCTTCGAGAAGAGATTGATCCCCTCTTGATTCCCGACGAGCGTGTTGTGATGACTGTTTTCGACGGTGACGCCATTCTTGAGCGCCATCGCGGTGCCGCAGTTGTAGATCAGATTCCCGCTCACCGAAGGCGCACCGAGCGGACCGTTCCCTTCGAGAGAGAGCGCCTTGTCCTGGATGTTCACGAAGACGTTGTCGCGGATGTCAACGCTCGTCCGGCCGAGGTCGATCCCGTCGTCCGATCCGTCGATGAACGTACAGCCCTCGATCCGCGAGCGCTCGGTTCCGTTTCCGTCGAAGTCGATCGCGTCCTTGTCGCCGGCCATCTCTTCGAAGCGGCATCCGAGGATGATCACGGTCGAGTCGGTGCCGTGGACACCCTCCTGGATGTGCTTGAATTCGCTGTCGAGAACTTCGAGCCGAGAATCGACCCCGTCGATCGCGTTCGTCGTGAGGCGCGTGAATCGACAGTCCTCGACGAGGATCTTCGCGTTCGTCGGTGCGATGTGGCCGGCGAATCCCGCCGGCTCGTCGCCAAAATCGAACTCGCAGTAGCGGAAGACGTGCGTGAAGCTCGCGGGCGATGTTCCCGTTCCCTCGATCCCGATCCCGCCCCACCGGCCGTCGCAGGTTCCCGCACGAAAGACGACCGGCGCGGCGGCCGTGCCCTCGGCGAAGATGCGACCGTCGACGAGGATGGAGACGCCCGGATCGCCGAAGATCTCCGTGCCCGACTCGATCGAGAGGGATCCGCCCGCTGGAACCGTCACGTCGGCGGTCAGGCGATAGGGACCACCGTCCGCGGTCCAGGTCACATCGCCGGCGAGAGTTCCGCTGACGAGCGTAAATCCGCCGGTGATGCGGCGGACGTCGACATCGATCGATTCAACGGGATCGCCGCGGGTGTCGATCGAAGTGACCTCGAAGCGGTTGTCGCCGACATCGACTGAGACGAGCGCGCTCCAGCGAGCCGCCATCGCGTCCCAGTCGACATCGATGCCGTCGATCTGAACTCCGGTTGCCCCACAGGCGTCGGCGGTACCCGTGAGAAGTACAGTCGGCTGAGTGGTGTAGATCTTCTCGCCGCAGCCCACGCCCTGCGATGACTCCGCACCGAAGCGAAGCATCGGCGAGAGAGAGAAATCCGTCGAGTCGAGGGTTCCATTGAGCCCGACGATCGCGAGCACGTTCGTGCCTTCTTCGACCACGTTCGCAAACGGAGATAGATCGAAAAACTCGACTCCGTCAGCCTCGTGGCTCCCGTCCGCGGTGTCGCCGTGTGCGATCGGATCCCCCGGAGCGCCGACGTTGTTCCGGGCCACTTCCACGCCGTTGAGGAATGCGACGAACGCGTCATCGTAATTGATCGCCAGCTCGAGATTGCCGAAGAGCACGGGGTCCGCGACGTCGAACGCCCGGCGAATGTAGACGGTCGAGTAGCCGCCCCGCATATCGAGGAGCTCGGTCGCGTCGTCGCCGTCGCCGTACCCGAATCCGCTTCGTCCGGCCTCCCAGCCGGCGTCGTCGAAATCTACGGTCGTCCACGCTAGCGTTCCACCCGACGGCTCCGCATCCCCGCGGACGTACATCCACGTCTCGCCCCAATCGATGATCGCGTCTCCCATCGCGGAGCCGGTCCCGCCGCCGAGGCGCTGCGGGATGTTCTCGTCGAAGAACCCGATGCGCGCCGTGATGAACTGATCGATGCCGTCGATGGTCCCAAAACCGAACAACGGTTCGATCAGACGAAAGCGTTGGCGAGTTTCGAGGCGCGAAAACACGCCGAACCGCAGATCGAGGAGGTTGCAGTAGTAGAGCCGCGCGAATCGCGGGTGCGTGAGGAACCGCCGTACGGTTTGGAGCTGCGAGCGAAAGAGCGGCTCGGTGCGGTTCTCGTAGGTTTCCTCGATGTCCCAGGGAATCAGCACCCACCGTCCGGCGTCGGGTCGAGTCGATCCGGGCGGGACGTGGTAGAGCGAGTAGTCTTCGCCGCTTCGATTTTGGATCGAGCCGTCGGCATTGGAGAGACACGCCTGCAGCGCGAAGAACCGCGCCCATTGATCGACGTCGATGAGCTGCTCCAGGCGATCGGCGAACTCCTCGTCGGACGTTTCGTCGGGATCGAACGCGCGCGTCAACTCGACGACGTCCGAATAATCGTCTTCCTCGCGGTTGCTCGACTTTCGGTAGTAGAGACGATAGCTCTCGGGGTCCGGACCGAGATAACGGAGATCCGCCTCGAACGGCGTATCGGGCTCGGAGGGATCGAGCGCGCGGTAGAGGTTACCGTTCGAACGTGCACCGGGGCCGTAGTACCGGTCGAGGAAATCCTGATCGAGCCGCTCCTTGCGAATGTAGCGCTCGTCGAGATCGCCGCGGACAGTCAAGTTCACCGTCCACTCCTGCGGGCTCGGCATTCCGGCGCGGCGGAAGAGATCCGCGGCGAGGATCTCGTGCTCGATCTCCTGCGAGTTGAGATTGAGGCGCTGAATTCCCTCGAAGCGTCGATCGGCGGGGAACTGCACGCGAAAGGACTTCCGCGTCGCACCGCGCGCCGCCGAGCCGCGATAGCGGATTCCGGCGAGGTGACGGATCGTCCCGTCGCCTTCATCGTCGATCGCGATGAAGGTTCCGTAGAGGAGGACGTCGCTGTCTTCGTCGCGTGAACTGAGCTCGTCCCAGTCGTTGTCCTTCAGGATGAGATAGTAGTTCACCGAACCGTTGAGCGGCGGAACACTGTCGATGACCTGATAGAGGTAGTCGGGACCGTCGAAACCCGCGTACGGTGCGACCTCGGGCGCGCGTGGGACGAGCGTCGTCTGTCCGTCCGCCGTCTCGACCTCGATCCGGTACGCGACGATCTGGCCGGCGCTTCGGGCGGGAAGAGTCCCGGCGTACCGGCCATCGCCCGCGACGGCGTCGCCTCCCGTTCCGTCGTCCGCGAGGGGCGCAATGCCCGAGCCTCCACCGCCGTCAACTCGCCACAGGCAGCGCACCGCGACGATGGGACTCACGGACGACACACCGCATTCGACGACGACCCCCTCTCCGCTCCGCGGAATCGCCGGCGAATGAGTCGCTTCGCGCACGACCGCCGATGGCGTAGCGTCGTAGGCGTCGTTCGCCGCGGCCGGCGATCCGCCCTCGGGTCCGTCGGTCCACGCCGCGCCCGCCCGGTTGTCGAGCCCGGGATGGACGAGCTCGATCGTTCGGCCCGTCCCGTCCGCATCGAGCGGCCACTCGCTTCCGACGAAGGTTCGATCATCGACCTCGTCGGCGGGCTCCTCGTCGTTGACGGGACCGCCGTCGCCGTACTTCACGCGATCGGCGAGATTGCCGAGCGAATCCCGAAGATTGATCGTGTCCGAAGAATGCGAGAACGCGCCGCTCCAATCGCCGACCACCTTGGCGGCGTCGACGCCCGGATGGTTTGCGAGAAACCGATCGCGCGACGACGCGACCACGAGATAGTCCTCCGCGGCAATTGTCTGCCCCGCCGGGAAAGCGAAGTCGATCCCTTTCGTGATCTCCCAATCGGTCAGGTCGACTGCGTCCGCCGTGCGGTTGTAGAGCTCGATCCACTGGTCGGGATCGGAGCAATTCCGGGCGCACGTCTCGTCGATCGGAACGGGAAGTGGGTGATAGTGGATCTCATTGATCACGACGGAGGTCGTAGGCGCGAACGTGTTCGCCGCTCCCGAGCTGGGCGTGACGAGGACGAAGGCGTCGTTGTCGCCGTCCGGAACCCGCCCGTAGCTGTAGCCGTTCTCCCCCGGATCTCCCGGACGCGGATCGAGCCCGTCGACGTAGGTGCGACCATCGGGTGCGACGAGTGCGTAGGTTGCGCCACTCAGAAGTACGTCGAAGCCGAGCTGGCCGTCCGAGATCGATGCAAACCCACCCGAGGGAATCAGTTCTGCGTCGAGCGTCGACGACTGCCCGAGCGAGTCGACGATGCGATAGCCGGATAGGTTGACCGAGTCGCGCGTCGGGTTGTAGAGCTCGACGAAGCCGGCCGAGCCCGGCTCGGTCGCCTTGACCTCGTTGATGACGACGGACCCGCGGCTCGAACCGCCGCCGGCGTCGCCTCCGATTCGCGCGCGCAGGACGGGAATGAAGCTGCAGTCCGAACTATCGATATCCGCGTTGTGCACCTGCACCGCGAGAACGTTCGTTCCGGCCCGGAGGAGCTCCTTCGGCACGGGAAAGAGCTCGGCGTCGTCCGCTTCGTGTGTGCCCTCGGTAGTATCATTGTGCGCGACCGGGCTCCCGGCGTCTCCGAGCTCGGCGCGCGCGAATTCCGTTCCGTTCAGGTACGCCACGAAGCCGTCGTCGTACTGAATCTCGAGCGTGATCTGGCGGATCTCGCCGAGATCCGCCTCGCGCACTTCGAACGTCCGGCGTGCTGCGAAGGACACGTAGCCGCCCTGCATGTCGAGGAGCTCCGTACGATCGTCACCGTCGTCGTAGCCGATCCCCGCTTGCCCGGTCGCCCACGCGCCGTCGTCGAACTCGAGCTCGTTCCACCCTTCGGGGTACGGGTTCGTCCCTTTCTCGTAGCTCCACATCGCGCCGTCGGCGATGAGGACCTCCTGATCCGCCGCGGCCACTGCGAGCCGCGGTCGATTCTCCGCCCCGGGAGTGCCGTCGACGAGCCGACTCGGCTGCCAGCTCCGCGAGAGATCCGGAGACGCGTGCGGGTGGGTGAGCTCGAGGCTCGGGCCGAGTCCATCGGGTGACGACGGCCACGGCCCGCCGTCGCCGTAGTGCACCTGCGAGATGACGGCGCCGAGACGCGTTCGGAGCCGAACGATCTCTCCCGCGTTGCTGAGCTGTCCGGCGAAGTCCCCGACGACCGCGTCGACTCCGTAGCGCGAACGAGTGTGCTCGGCATTCGGGCTGACGAGAAGGTAGGTCTTCGGCTCGATGACCGTCCCGTTCGGGATGATCAAATCGATGCCATCGTCGAAGATCCATCCGGAAAGATCGACCGCGGTCCCGCCGCGGTTGTAGAGCTCGACGAATTGATCATCGTTGAGACCACTGAGGGGATTGTAGTGGATCTCGTTGATGACGACGTCGAAGTCGCTCCCGAACGCGGGAACGCTGACGAGTGCCGCAAGGAGCGGGAACAATCGAGGATGCATCGGGATCGTGGGTCTCGAGTCCAACCACCCCGAATCGTTCACCCGGAGACGCGAGCGATCGGTCTCCTACGACGTTCACGATCGAGTCATCACTGCCTGGTGACCGCTCGACCGTTCTCGCGCCCGTGGACGCGATTCTACCCCAATGGTCGGAGCGCCACACCACCCCCGCCGTGCCGCGTCCGGCCGTTCGGTGGCCGACCGGCCCGTACGAGCGTTGTTCGCCCAGCCGGGCGGAGACGGAGCCGCTCAGCGGCGAAAGACGGCCCGCGTCGTCTGCGGGAGGTGGCACTGCCGGCAGTTCGCGCGCTCGGGGTGCGAGCAGCGGATTTCGTCGCGAGCACCCGGGCCCGTGTGACACGCGAAGCAGTTCTCCCGCCCGAGCGCGGCGTGGGGCATGACGGGCGGGGCGAGCGCGTGGTGGCGCGCGCCGGAGCGGAGATCTTGGGCGAGTCCGGCGAACGTCGACGCTGCGAAGCGTTCGGTCGTCGCGCGCGGTACATGGCACTGCCGACAGTTCGCCCACTTCCCGCCGACCAGACCCTCCTCATGCGGCTGCGGCGGGGCGAAGCCGACGCCGGAGATCGCGAGCCCTTCGCCGGCGTGGCACGATACGCAGCTAGCGCCGTAGGGTGGGTGGGGAATGACGGGAGGCGCCCCATCGTACGCGCGCCGAGACGCTCGCACGTTCGCCGCGGTCTTCTCCGAACCGGCGGGTCCGCCACCCGAAGGCGGTGCTTCGGATTCGCAGCCGGCGGCGGACACGGCGATGGCGAAGAGAATCGATCGCGCAGAAACGCGTCTCACGATGTCCCCGCGCGCTCGACGCGCACCGCGCACTTCTTGAAGTCCGGCTCCTTCGAGATGTTGTCCATCGCGTCGAGCGTGAGGAGATTGGCGAGTCGCTTCTCGTCGAAGAAGGGGACGAAGACGCTGCCGCGCTCCGGGCGGCCGCGACCGTCGATCTCGACGGTTAGCTCGAGCTCACCGCGGCGGCTGACGACACGCACGCGATCTCCCTTCGCGACGCCGAGCTCGATGGCGTCGGCTCGATTGAGCTCGACGTACGCCTCGGGAACCGATTGGTGCAGCTCGCGCACTCGCCGCGTCATCGAACCCGTGTGCCAGTGCTCGAGAACGCGCCCCGTGGAAAGCCAAAGCGGAAATTCATCGTCGGGCGCCTCCGCCGGTGGATGGTACGGCCGCAGCCAGACCGCAGCGCGTTCGCCGAAGCCCTTCGCCTTGTAGAAGTGGACGCCCTTCTCCTTTTTGACGTAGGGATCGTGCCCGGCGGCGTAGCGGTAGCGCGTTTCCTTACCGTCGACGACCGGCCAGCGCAGGCCGCGCGTCGCTCGCAGCTCGTCGTAGCTCGCGAGATCCTTTCCGCGGCCGAGCGTGAACTTCCGGTACTCTTCGTAGAGCTCGCGGTGCCAACTCTCGGCCGCCCACGGGAAGAGCTTCCCGTAGCCCATGCGTTTGGCGACCTCTACGATCTGCCACGCGTCTTCCTTCGCCTCGCCGGGCGGATCGATGAGGCGCTCCCAATGCTGCGTGCGGCGTTCGGTGTTTCCGAACATGCCCTCGCGCTCGACCCACGCGGCCGACGGCAGGATCAAATCCGCGACGTCCGTCGTCGGAGTCGGATAGATCTCGCTCACGACGATGAACCGACCGTCGCCTGGGCGACGCGCAAACCGGCGCAAGTTGGGCAACGAGACCCACGGGTTCGTCGTCTGGATCCACATCGCGCGCACGTCTCCGCGCTCGAGCGCGCGGAACATGTCGATCGTGTGGTAGCCGGGCTTCGCCGGAATCGAGTTCGCGGGGAGACCCCAGAGCTTTTCGGTGAACTCGCGGTGCTCGGGCTTCGTCACGAGCATGTCGGCCGGCAGTCGATTCGAGAGCGTACCGACCTCACGCGCGGTACCGCAGGCCGAGGGCTGCCCGGTCAAGCTGAGCGGGTTGCTTCCCGGACGGCTGATCTTTCCGGTGACGAGGTGAAGATCGTTGATGAGGTTGTTCATCCACGTGCCGCGGACGTGCTGGTTGACGCCCATGCACCAGAGACTCACCGTTCCGCGATTCGAGTCGCCGTAGAGATCGGCGAGAAGCCGAAGCTGCGCCGCGGGGACGCCGCTCGTCTTCTCGACGGACGCGGGATCGTAGTCCTTCAAGAACGCCCGCATCTCTTCGAGCGAGGAGGGTTTCGCTGCGTCCTTGAACGTGTAGCGCTTCGCCGAGTCGCCATGACAGCCGTAGCCGATCGCCTCGAGGTCCTCGACGCCGCGTCGAAAAACGACGTTCTCTTCGATGAACGCCGTGTCGATACGGTTCGATTCGAAGAGCAGGTGAAGGATGCCGTTCGCGATCGCGAGGTCCGTGCCCGGCCGAAATCGAACGCGGACGTCGGCGTACTGGCTCGTCGGAGTTTCGCGCGTCGCGAGATCGACGACTCGGACGGACGGACGGCGGCGCTTCGATTCGAGGATGCGACCGAACAGCACGGGGTGCGTCTCGGCCATGTTGTTACCCCAGAGGACGAAATCGTCGCCCGACTCGAAATCGTCGTAGCAGCCCATCGGCTCGTCGCTCTGGAACTGCGTCATGAATCCCATGACGGCCGAAGCCATGCAGAGGCGCGCATTCGGATCGAGGTTGTTCGAGCGCATGCCGCCCTTCACCCACTTGAGCGCGGCGTAGCCATCGTAGATCGTCCACTGACCCGACCCGTACATCGCGACGGCCTCGGGTCCGGACTCGGCGAGAGTCGACGAAAACTTCTCGGCGACGAGATCGAGCGCCGCGTCCCACGAGATGCGCTCGAGAGTCCCGTCCGCGCGACGGCGCTGCGGGTGCGTGAGGCGGTCTTCGCCGTAGAGGAATCCCGGCAGGTGGTACCCCTTAACGCAGAGGAGTCCGCGGTTGACGGGGCTCGCTTCGTCGCCGCGCACCGCGACGACGCGCCCCTTGTCGACGCCGACTTCGACGCCGCACCCCGTGCCGCAGAATCGGCAGGGCGCCTTTCCCCAAGTGAGGTCCGCATGCCTCGTACCCGCAACCGGTCCCGCCGCGATGCGCGCCGCCTCGTCGCGCTCCTTGCACGAGAAGGCGACGACTCCACCAGCGGCTCCGCCGAGCCAAGTGATGAAATCGCGTCGGTCCATCGGATTCTTCATTTGCCGATCCACTCGTGCTCGGGACGCGCCATGATATCGTCGATGACTTTGGCCACGGCGTCGGCGGCGGCTGCCTTCCCTTCCTCTCGCGCGTGGGCGACGATCTCACGCGCCTGAGGGATGAGCTCCATGTAGAATCGCTCGGCCACTTCGTACATGCCGTGCCAGTGTGCGTAGTCGGGCGCCATCATGCTCGCACCGTGACGAGCTCGTCGACCTTCGTGGTGCCAGAGATAGAACCAAGTCCACTCGATCTCCTCGTCGAAAGACGTCGAAGTTCGGAGCCCTTGCTCGAGTAGCGCGGCCATGATCTTCTGGCCGGGCTTGGCGAACTTTTCGTTGTAGAGCACGACGAAGTCATCGTACTGGCGGTAGAAGCCGTTGACGTAGTCCGGCGTGTGGCAGTGAAGGCATACGTTCTTCATCTCTTGGCGTTTCGCCTGCCACGTGCTCTTGATCAACGCGCGCCGTTTCTCCGGATCGGTCTCCTTGACGACGGCGTGATTCGCGTCCGTGTCCATGACGAGACTTACCGGCGGGCGATTCGTCCAGGAGATACGCTCGCCCGGGTCGTGCGTGATGCGGCCCTTGTTCTTCGAGTGGCCGGACATGTGACAAGTCGCACAGGTCGGCGCCTGTGAATAGTCCTTTCCGAGCACCCATTCCTTCGAGTCGAGGTTCAGCTCGTCCTTGAGATCGCGGTAGGCGACGCCGTGCTTCGACTCTTCGTAGATCTCCTTCTGCGGGTGGTCCGGACCGAGGTGACACTTGCCGCAGTTCTCCGGTTGGCGGGCGCGACGGGGCGAGAAGTCGTGTCGCGAGTGGCACGCGGAGCAAGAACCGCGCGAGCCGTCGAGATTGAGTCGCCCGATTCCGGTATTCGGCCACGTCCCCGGGTCGTAGAGGGGTCGGCCGTTGTCGTCCTTGCGGATTTTCGCGACGGCGTCGAGGTTCGTCGGCTTCCCGTCGGCGTCCGGCTTCAGCTCGACGACCGAGATGCGTCCGCCGTCCGTCGACTGAAGCGCGACGGCGCTCCCGTGGCATTGCTGGCAGCCGACGAACGCGCTCGCCATGCCGTTGACCGGAGCCGAGCCGCGTCCGGGGGTCGGTGAATGCGGGTTGAACGGCTGGCGCGAGCCTTCGACGGTCTCGGCGAGAAAGTTATCGAGCGAATGAAGGATGTTCCCACCCTTGGCGTGGTGACTGCGGGCGAACTCATCGGCGACGTTCGGATGGCAACGTCCGCAATCCCGCGGCGTGACGATCGTCGCGATTTGGTGTCCGTGGTGATTGAAGCCATCGACGTCGTCGGGTTCAGCCCGATGGCATTCCACGCAGCCGACGCCCTTCTCGGCGTGGGTACTCCCCTGCCAGTGCTGGACGATGCCCGGTGACGAATCTCCGTGGCAGCTGACGCAATCTTCCGAAGATTTCGGAATCGGATACGCGTGCGTTTCGAGTCCGGACTCGCGGCGCTTACGGAGGATCTCCATCGCTTGCACGAACACGAGGGAGAGAAGAAACGCGGCCCCGAGGCCCGCGATGATTCGTTTCTTGGTTTCTAGATTCATGATTCGGTCCGCGCGAATTCCGCCCGAGTCCTGATCGCGGAGTCGACAGGACCCATCAGTGCTCCACCGCCGCTTCCCAGACGGTGAATCCGATGATCAACGACGCAGCGACGATGCCGATCCAAACGCTGAGCTCGACCCGGGGAAACAGCTTCCGCAGCGCCTGATCGATGAACGGCCAAAGGAACATGACGAACACGATGAACCCGGTGCTAAGTACCGCGAAGGTCCCCGAGAAGAGTTTCAGCCACCGGAAGACGACGTAGAAGAACCACTCGGGCTTGATGACCTCCGGAGTGGTCTGAGGATCTGCGCGAGCGCCGAGCTCCGCCGGCAGGCAGATCGCGAGCGTCGTGAGCACGATCATGATCACGAGGCCGATGATCAATTCCGTGAAGAAGTGATCGGGAAAAAAACTAAACGTTCCGGATCCGTCCTTCGGATCCCTCTTGAATCGAAATTCCGTGACGCCTTGGAGCCGGATCAGCGTGATGTGAACGAAGAGGAGGAGCACCATCGCCATCGGGAGCACGGCCGCGTGAAGAATGAAGAACCGCGAGAGCGTGTGCTCACCGTAGACTTCACCGCCGAGGAGCATCCGCTTGAGGAATCCCCCGATCAGCGGGACGGTCTCGGCGATGTTGGCGCCGACCGTCGCACCCCAATAGCTGAGCTGCTCGTAGACGAGACTGTAGCCCGTGAATCCCACGGTGATGGTGAGGAGGAGAAGACACATCCCCACCATCCAATTGAGCTCGCGCGGCTTTCGGTAGGCGCCGGTGAAATAGACGCGCATCTGGTGGAGGATCACGGTCGCGACCATGAGGGTCGCGGCCCACTTGTGGAGGCTTCGGAAATACCAGCCGTACGTGGCTTCTTCCGTGATGTAGCGAACTGATTCGTAGGCGCGGGCGGCACTCGGCTCGTAGTAGAACGCGAGCAGGATGCCGGTCACGATCTGAACGACGAAGAGATACGCGGGCGTTCCTCCGAGACAGAACCACCAGTGCTTGAGGTGATTCGGAACCGGCTCGTTCGTGAGCTCCCGGAGGCGATTGCCCGAGACCGGAACGCGATCGTAGAACCAGTTCGCCACTCGCGACATCGTCAGGCGAGCCCCGTCGTGTCCGCATCCCGGCGGTGCTTCCCGCCGCACTCGAGGTCTCGGTCCTGATCGCCGCCGCTAGGGGGATCGGCGGCGGCGAGCTCGTCGGTCGCTACTCGTACGTAGAGCAGCCCCCCGCGCACGTCGAGCGGGAACCGCAGGAGAGACTGCTTCGCGTCGGCCGGTGGGCCCGAACGCGGCGTGCCGTCGCTCGCGAACACGCCGTTGTGGCACGGGCAGAAGAAGCGATCGTTCTGGGGCTCCCAAAAGACCTTGCAGCCGAGATGCGGGCAAGTGCTCGAGAGCGCGAGAAAATCGTTTGCCGTTTCGCCTTCACCGCGCCGCGTGATCGTGACGCGCGCGCCGGCGGGAGTTTCATACGCGATCGCATCGCCGACGGAGAGATCTGCGACGCGCGCGACGTAGAGCCACGCCGTCGGTCGCGCCTTCGACGGATAAAGATACCGGCCGCCGTAAAGAGCGAACGTGCCGTAGCTGGCGGCGAGGCTGCCCGCCATCACCCATCCCGTGGCTCCGCCGATGAACTCTCGGCGTTCGACGTCGTTCGGTTTCGTCTCGTCAGCCGCCGGATTCGAATCCACCACGTCCCTCTGATCCCCAATCCCAGTCTCAGAAGCACCGGATTAAAAGATATTCCGACCTTTTTATCCAGAGAAGATCCGAACGATCATCTACTCGTCGCGACTGAATGCATCGCGGCCCAGGTCGGCAATCGTCGCGCCGTCGATCCACTCTTCGTAGGATTCCCGCACGCGCGACCACGCTCCGTGGAGCGGGCACGGATCCGCGTCCGAACAATCGGGAAAGCCGAATATGCACCGAAAGAGAACACTCTCGCCGTCGAGCGCGCGAAGGATGTCGCCGACCCTCGTCTCGAGCGCTTCCGGCGAGGCGCGAAAGCCGCCCCCCGGACCCTTGCGTGATTCGACGAATCCGCGCTTGCCGAGATCCGCGAGCACCTTCGCCAGGTACGGGGCCGATAAATCATAGTCGGCGGCGAGAGTTTCGACGTCGTACCACTCGCCTTCTGCGCGGACGAGCGCATGAAGCGCGCGGAGAGCGTATTGACTCGTCTTAGAGAGCAACGGGCAAACGGGCTCGACTGCCGGTCCAGCTACAGATTCGGGAACGCCGCGGCGAGGTCGAGCTCGTCCCCGGTCGTCTTCTGCAGCTCGCGCAGTCGCGCGAACAGCTTCTTCATGAGCGCGAGGTTGTTTCGATCGCCCGCGAGGTCGCGCGTCTCGAGGGGATCGGCGACGAGATCGTAGAGTCGCGCTCGGCTGATCTTCGGGTAGAGGATCAGCTTGTGGCGGCCGACCGTCACCGAGCGCTGGAGCTTCAAGTACGCGCCGTAGATCGCGTCGTAGCTCGAGCTCTTCGTCTCGCCGCGAAGGAGCGGAAGCAGGCTGTGAAACTCGACGTGTTCCGGCTTCTCGACTCCCGCGAGCTCGAGCGTCGTCGGGACGACGTCCTGAAGGTAGATCGGTGCATCGATCGTCCGCCCCGCCGCGATCCCGGGCCCGCTGACGATGAACGGCACCCGCGTGCTGTGCTCGTAGAGGTTTTGCTTTCCGAGGAGACCGTGGTGCCCCACCGCGAGCCCGTGATCGGCACTGAACACGATATAGGTATTGTCGGCCTTGCCCGATTTCTCGAGTGCAGCGAGCATGCGGCCGATCTGCGCGTCCATGTGCGTGATGATCGCGTAGTACTCCTGGCGGTTCACCTTCACCGCGTACTCGGTGCGGGGAAACGGCGCGAGCTTCTCATCGCGGAGGCCGGGGCCACAGCCGATCGAATCCTTGTACGGGTACTCAGCGAGATAGCTGAACGGGACCTTGACCCGCTGGAGCGGATACTTGTCGACGTACTCCTTCGGGCTCTGCCGCGGATCGTGGGGCGCGTTGAACGCGAGGTACATGAAGAACGGCTTCTCGCTCTTCGCGGCGATCTCGAAGAACCCATCCGCGTCGTCGCCGAGGACTTCACTCCAGTGCTTTCCGCCTCTCCAAAAACCCTCCCACTGCCGGTCCCACGGTCGCCAGGCATCTTCCTCGCCCTCGTGCGGGCGGTTGTACCCCGCTTTCGTCTGGTTCGGCATGCCCGGTCTCACGTGGACGACGTGATCGAACGCGAGCTCCGCCTTCGCGCGGACGTGCCACTTCCCCGAGAAGAACGTTTCGTAGCCGGCCTTCCGCAGAATCTCCGACCAAAAGCGCCCCGCCTTTCGCTCGTCTTCCGTCGCTTGATACACGCGGTGCGCGTGCCAAAGGAACCGCCCCGTGTTGAGCATCGTCCGGCTCGCCACGCAGACCGCGCCGCTCCACGAGCCCATATTGTACGCGCGCGAAAACGAGGTCCCGCGCGCGACGAGTCGATCGAGGTTCGGCGTCTCGATTTCGTCGTTTCCTAGCGCTCCGACGAGCTCGTGCGAGTGATCGTCGGCGAAAATGAACAGAATGTTCGGCCGCGCGTCGTCGGCTCCCCGGACGACAGTCGCAATCAGCAGCCCGCAAAGGCAAACGGTCATCGAGAGCGAGAGTCGCGGCCGCGTCGTCATGGGATGGCTCCTGGGAATGGATTCGAGGTAGGACGAGACAGCCTACCCGACACCCTGGGAACCCTCCAGGTGCGATCCTTCGAGCGAACGCGAGGCGGCTACTCGATGACCTTGAGATCGGGGACAAAGTACTCTTTGCCTTCGATCTCGACTCGGCGAGTCGGCCAGCGGATGCAGGGCGTCAGGATCTCGATGCCGTCCTCCCCGACGATGAACGTGTCTTCGTGCTTCGAGCCGCGACACGTCGGGTTGTAGGCCATCGCCATTCCCGGACGGATGACCGCGTCCGGCAGCTTGCGCAGAAGCGTGATCCTCTCCGCGGTGAGGATCGGTCCGCCCTGGAGATGCTTCTGCCATTCGTTCAGGTAACCGCCCTCGGCGTACGCGCGTTCGTTGGCCTGGAGGACCTGGCGAAACGTATTCCCCGGGCGAGTCGCGTGCAGCATCGCCGCCATGACCTTGGCCCCCACATCGTAGACGCGGAGAAGCTCTTCGTCGGGCTTCCCGAAGTGGAGGAGGCGACTCGTCGAGATCACCATCCCCCATCGCCGCACGCAGACGTTGAGATTCAGGTAGTCGCGGAGCTCCGCACCCACCGGGAACGGATGCTTGTACGTACGTACGCGATCGTCGACCGAGGCGAGGTTGACGGTCGGGAAGATGTCCCAGTACCAGCACTCCCGCGCGAGAAGATACTGGACGTCGTACTCCGTCATTCCGGGGCGGACGACGTCAGCGACGGCTTCGAGGATCTCGACGCACTTCTGTCCGAGCCACCGGTACTTCTTCAGCTCCGGCGGAGTCAGCGGGAAGAGGAGACCGAGGAAGTCGGTCGTCTCGAGCGGCTGCATCGCGCCGGGGTGGACCGCGTCGGTGACGATCTTTTCCGGATCGGGACAGTACTTCGCGATGCGCGCCGGCTCTTCGGTCGCGTCTTCGTAGTAGCGAAACTGCTCGATCTCGAAGCCGAGCCCGCTCACGACCTCCGCCACGAGCCGCGGCGCTTCGATGTTGTTCGAGATCAGAACCACCGCATCCTTCGTGACGAGAACCTTCGCCTGCGCAGCGTCGCTCGCGTGAACGATGAAATCCTCGCCGCCGCCGGTGATCCAGCTGAACGTCGTCTCCTTCGTCAGAAGCAGACCGTCGGCTCCCTTCGACGCGAGGAACGTGCGGACGCGCTGAAGCTTCATCTCGACTTCGACACGGCGCTCGGCGCGGTCGATGACCAGCTCGCCGAACCGACTCGAAGCGCGCTCGGGATTCCGAAATAGATCGTCCGAAGGAAGCGTCGTCATCGGGCCTCCGCAGGAACTGAGACCAAGCGCGATTCCGAGCAAGACCGGAATCGCGACTGCGCTCGAAGCACGAAAGCCGCGAGAGTCTAACGTGGTGGAGAAAATAGGAGTACGCTCCTCAGGCGAAATCGTCACGCGGAAGACCGACCCGTCTGCCCTGTCATCGTCGGTTCCAAAGGGGGGGAAACCAGCTAAGATGACGCTCGTTTCTCCCTTGCGCAACGACGGGGATTGGTTATCAGACCTTCGACTGCGTGGTTGCCGTCGCGGATGGGTTGGCTCGTAAGAGGTTGTCGCCACGAAGGGCACGACGGACGCGAAGGGAAGAGGAATGCGAGAGGAGAGGGGGGAGGAGTATGGGTGTAACGTTTCGTAGTTTCGGTGGGGCCCGGACCGTTCGATCCGCCTAGCAAATCTTCCCTCGGTGCCCGTCTAGTTCTTAGGAAGCGTCTAAGCCATGCCCTTCATCCCCTGGGACAACATCGAGAGCATCGAACCCGCCCCCGGCATTCGCATGCGTGCGCCCTACGGCGAGCGCATGATGATGACGCGCTTCGACCTCGACGAAGGAAGCGTGATCCCTCTGCACAACCACCCGCACGAGCAAGTCGGGATCGTGCTCGAGGGCGAGATCGAGGTTACGCTCGCCGGCGAAACGCGCACCCTCGGTCCGGGCGACGCCTACATCATCCCTGGAGGCGTCGACCACGAAGTCAAAACTCTTCGCGCGCCGTGTCGAGTGCTCGACGTGTTTTCACCGATCCGAGACGACTACGCGACGGAGAACAACCGGCTCGCGTGACGGGCGCTCGCTCAGTGCTGAAACTCCGGCACCTCGGAAGGCTCGCGGCGAATGTGCGCGCCGAGTGAGCTGAGGCGGTGCTCGATCTGCTCGTAGCCGCGGTCGAGATGGTAGATGCGCTGCACCTCGGTGACGCCGGCCGCGACAAGCCCGGCGAGGAGAAGCGATGCGCTCGCGCGGAGATCGGAAGCCATCACCGGCGCACCGCTCAGACAGGGCACGCCGGAGATAATCGCGCTCGGCCCTTCCTTCCGGACATTCGCTCCCATGCGCGCGAGCTCGGCGATGTGAATGAACCGATCGGGGTAGACCTTCTCCGTGATGATGCTGATCCCGTCGGCGAGGCTGAGAAGCGCCATCATCTGCGCCTGAAGGTCGGTCGGAAAGCCGGGATAGGGAAGCGTCGTCACATCGACCGCCCGGAATCCACCGTTCGATCTCACGCCGATCGAATCGCCTTCAGCGGTCACGTGGAGTCCGACTTGCCGAAGGATATCCGTCACCGCCGCCATGTGGTCGGGCCGCGCCTTCCGAACGACGACGTCCCCGCGCGTGATCGCACCCGCGATGAGAAACGTCCCCGCTTCGATGCGGTCGGGAATCACGGTGTACTCGACGCCGCCGAGCTCCGGTACGCCGTGGACGACGACCCGCGGCGTCCCGACGCCCTCGATGATCGCTCCCATCTTCGTGAGGCAGCCGGCGAGATCGACGATCTCCGGTTCGCACGCCGCCGCCTCGATGACCGTCGTCCCGTGCGCGAGCGTCGCGGCCATCATAATGTTCGCCGTCCCGAGGACGGTCGAGCCGAACGGCCCGCCGAGAAACACCGTCGCGCCCCGAAGCTCGTCGACCTCCGCCTCGACGTAGCCGTGGCGGATCCGGATGTTCGCTCCCAGCGCCGCGAGCCCCTTCAAGTGCAAATCGATGGGCCGCACCCCGAAGACGCAGCCGCCGGGAAGCGACACCTTCGCCCGCTTCCGCCGCGCGAGAAGCGGCCCCAGCGTGCACACCGACGCACGCATTTTGCTCACGTAGCTGTAAGGAGCGGTGTGCGGCTCCGAATCCTCCAGCTCGACCTCGATCGCCCCGTCCTGCCGCCGCTCGGCGTCCATGCCGAGGTCGCGGAGGATCTGTAGCGTGGTCGTGACGTCCTGAAGCTCGGGGACGTTCTGGATCCGGCACTTCTCATCGGTGAGAAGCGTCGAAAAAAGGATCGGCAAGGCCGCGTTCTTCGCCCCGCGGACTTCGACGCTACCCTCGAGCGGGATGCCTCCCTCGATGAGGAGCTTGTCCATGGACCTTCACTTCCCTGTTTTCTCTTCGGGTTCTTCTCGCTTCGCCCACCGTCCCACCGGATTCGATGAGTACAGCGGGCGCACGCACGGCCTCCTCAGATCGCGCGCGAGGAACTCCGGAGCGGACAGGGGGAAAGCGAAGGCGCAACCGCCCGCTCGGGGCGGGCGATTCTAACGGCGCGCCGGAGCGAGGATCAACCGGAAAGGATCGTAGAGCGGCTCGCTGCTCGTTCCCGTCCCGAGGTGGGCGAGAGGTAGGCGGACACATCGAACGCCCCACGCCCCCTCACCCCCGCCCCACCACCACGCGCTCGATGCCGCCGTAGTCCTTGATCACGCGCAGCGCGCCGAGTCCCGCGCGCAAGAGAGTTTCGCGCACGTCTCCGGCTTGGCCGTCTCCCACTTCGACGATGAGATGGCCGGCGGGCGCGAGGCGCTCGCGCGCAGCCGACGCGATCGCTCGGTAGTAGCCGAGTCCGTCGCGCTCGCGGCTCTTCTCGTCGACGAGCGCCGCGCGCGGTTCGTGGTCTCGGACCTCGGGCATCAGGTCGCCGTACTCGCTCTCCGCGACGTACGGTGGATTCGAGACGATGACGTCGTAGCGGCGATCGATCGGGAGCGGCGCGAAGAGATCGCCGGCGAACAACTCGACGCGCGAAGCGACGTCGTGAGCGCGGGCGTTTCGCTCCGCGACGGCAAGGGCATCGGCGCTCGCGTCGACGGCGTCCACGCTCGCGTAGGAGCAACTCTTCGCGATGGCGATTGCGATATTCCCTGCGCCCGTTCCGAGGTCGAGAACTCTCCTCGCCTCCGGTGCGGCCGGAACGCAATCCTCGCCCCCGTCCGGCACGTCCCGCCCGAGCGCCTCGAGCGCGGCATCGACCAGGTGCTCCGTTTCCGGCCGGGGAATGAGCACCGCCGGTGTCACTTCGAACGCGAGCGAATAGAACTCCTTCGTCCCGAGGATATACGCGACCGGTTCACGCTTTCCGCGCCTCGCGACGGATGCGCGAAACTCCGCGCGCTCCTTACCCTCGACCGGACGCTGGAATCCGGTGTAGAGCTCCATGCGCGTGCAGCCGAGCGCCGCCGCGAGAAGGAGCTCCGCGTCGAGGCGCGGCGAAGCGCACTCGGCTCGGCGGAAGTAGTCCTCGGTCCACGCGAGGAGCTCCTTCACCGTCCACACATTCGGCGCTTCCGGTTGCGGCGCGATCACAACGCCTTCAGCCGCTCCTCGCGATCGCGCGCACGCAGCGCTTCGAACACCGGCTCGAGAGCGCCTTCATGAACCACCTTCTCGAGGTTGAAGTTCTGTCCGATGCGGTGATCCGTCACGCGGTTCTGAGGAAAATTGTACGTGCGGACGCGCTGACTGCGGTCGCCGGAGCCGATCTGACTCCGCCGTTCGGACTGTTCCTTCTCGAGTCGCTCCGACTCAAAGTGCTCGTAGAGCCGGCTTCGGAGGACGCGCATCGCCCGCGCGCGGTTCTTGTGCTGAGACGACTCTTCTTGAATCGCGACGACGATGCCCGTCGGCTCGTGAGTGAGGCGAACGGCCGATGACGTCTTGTTGACCTTTTGCCCGCCGGGTCCCGATGCGCAGTAAAAGTCCACGCGGACGTCGGCGTCCTTGATGTCGACTTCGACCTCTTCGGGCTCCCCCATGACCGCGACCGTCGCCGCCGACGTGTGGATGCGCCCGCTCGTTTCCGTCTCCGGCACACGCTGCACGCGGTGACCGCCCATCTCGTAACGGAGATCGCGGAAGACCGCCTCGCCCGTAACGCTGAAGACGATCGTCTTGAAGCCGCCGAGATCCGTCGGCGAGGCATCGAGGAGCTCGATCTTCCAGCTGCGCCTCTCGGCGAGACGCGAGTACATGCGGAAGAGATCGCCGGCAAAGAGCGCGGCTTCATCGCCGCCTGTCCCCGCGCGGATCTCCATGATCACGTTTCGCTCGGAGTCCTTGTCTTCGACGAGGACCGCTTCGAGGATCTCGGCCGACAGTTGCTCGAGCTCCGGCCCGATGCGCTCGACCTCCTCGCGCGCGAGCGCGCGGAACTCCTCGTCCTCGTCGCTCGAGCCGGCGAGTTCCTCGTTCTCGCGGAGATCGCTCGCGAGCTCGCGGTACCGCCGGAACCGCCCGACCTTCTTCGCGAGTCCGCCGAGCTCCCGCGAGTGCGCGCGATAGAGCGACGGATTCGCGATCACATCCGGTGAGCTCACGAGCTGCTCGAGCTCGTCGTGACGAGCGATCAGTTCGTCGAGCTTCTTTTCGACCAGCTCAGGGAGCATCGCGGGTCTCGCGCGGAACCGCTCACTCGGCGGCGGGCGGAATGGAGGCAGCGCCCAGCGGCCCCTCGGGCATCGGCGCAAGGTTTCGATCGAACCCGCGGCCGTTCGGGACGATCTCGACGACCGGCGGGAACGGGGACAGGTTCGAACCCGGAACCAGACACGCATCCGCATATCCGGTTAGCGACATAGCATCGGCGAGAATCCGCCGGGCGGCAAGATCGGCGCCCGCGCTCACGCGAGTTCGTCGATCGGAGCGCCGCACACTCGTCGAAACCGAGTGAGTCAGGACTTCTCGGCGTCGGGCTTCGCTTCTTCTGCGGGCTTCGCGTCGCCGCCCTTCGCGTCCCCCGGGGCGCCCTTCGACTTCGCGTCCTTCTTCCCCTCGTCCTCCTCGCCCTTCTTCCTCTTCCGTCCGCGCGGGTCGAGCGACACTTTCTCGCGGCCCGCGCGTCGCGACGACTTCTTCTCGGTAAGGAGCTTGTCCTTCTGCTCGTTGCTCCAAGCGTGGCGCCGCTGGAACTTTTCGACGCGTCCGGCCGCATCGACGAACTTCTGCTTCCCCGTGTAGAAGGGATGGCAGGCGGAGCAGATTTCGACCGTGAGCGTCGGGACGGTCGCCCGAGTCTCGAAGCTGTTGCCGCAGCCACACGTAACGGTGCACTCGACGTAACGGGGGTGGATCTTCGGTTTCATCGGTCTTTCCCTGGCGCGTAGCCGCTTGCGCCTAGCTTGTTCGAGGAGACGGCTCGTGGACGAGATGCCACCGGCGCCGGCGACGCTTGCGCTCCGAAGCAAGACGACCGACCCGGCGGAAGCCGACCACTATACTGAGTGCCCGGCGACGCATCAAACCACATTCCCGCGCGGTTCCGCGCATCGTGGATGAGCGTGCAACTCGATCCACTGAGGCGAGTTACGACCGCCCGGCGCCTCTAAGCGGTCTCCCGCCGGTTTTTCTTTCGCGCTACGCGCTTCCCCCGGGCGAACGTCTTCTGACGGACGAGCTCCGGCGTGACGACGTACTCGGCGATCTTTTCGGCGTGGTCGGGGATCTCGAAGAGCGCATCGAGCATGACGTTCTCGACGATCGCGCGCAGTCCCCGCGCCCCCGTGCCGCGGCCGGCGGCGAGCTTCGCGATGTCGCGAAGCGCCTTGTCCGTGAACGTGAGCTCGACGTCGACCAGGCGGAAGAGCGCCTGATACTGCCGGACGATCGCGTCCTTCGGCTCGAGGAGGATGCGCACGAGCTCGTCTTCGGTCAGCGGATCGAGCGTGCTGAGGAGCGGGAGCCGCCCGAGGAACTCGGGGATCATGCCGAACTGGATGAGATCCTCGACCTCGACCTGACGGAGGAGATCGCGACGCGCCTCGAGATCTTCGCGATGGGTCTCACCGAAGACTGGGTTGAATCCGATCCGCTTCTTACCGATGCGGTTTGCGATGATCTCCTCGAGCCCCGAGAACGTCCCGCCGACGATGAAGAGGATGTTGCGCGTGTCGACCTGGATGTACTGCTGCTCGGGATGCTTACGCCCGCCCTGCGGCGGCACGTTCGCAACGGTGCCCTCGAGCATCTTGAGAAGGCTCTGCTGAACGCCCTCGCCCGAGACGTCACGCGTGATGGAGACGTTTTGTGTCGCGCGCGCGACCTTGTCGATCTCGTCGACGAAGATGATTCCCTGCTCGGCGCGCTCGACGTCGAAGTCGGCTGCCTGGAGAAGCTTGAGGATCAGGTTCTCGACGTCCTCGCCGACGTACCCGGCTTCGGTGAGCGTCGTCGCGTCGCCGATGGCGAACGGAACCTGAAGGATCTCGGCCATCGTCCGCGCGAGCGCGGTCTTACCGCAACCCGTCGGTCCGATCAGAAGAATGTTCGTCTTCTCGATCTCGACGTCGGCGCTCTTCGTCGTGTCCTGGAGGAGCAGCCGCTTGTAGTGGTTGTGAACGGCGACCGAGAGGATCTTCTTTGCGTGTTCCTGGCCGACGATGCGCTCGCTGAGGCGTGCAAGGATCGTGCGAGGCGTCGGAATCTGCTCGAGATAGAGCGGCGGCGGCGCCTGCCCGGAGTGCTCGTCCTCGTGGAGGATCGAGTGACAGATCTCGACGCAGCGATTGCAGATGTAGATCGTGGGGCGCCCAGCGATGAGCTTGTCGACTTCGTGCTTCGTCGAATCGCAGAACGCACAGCGCTCGACGTTGTCTCGCTTTCGTCCGCCCCCTCCACTTCGTGTCATGAGAACACCGCCAGGTTTTAGATTGCCCCCCGCGTTCGCCGGCTCACCGTGTGCGCCGGCGTCCGACACCCACATCTATGGTGTCCCCGCGACACGCTAGAGTCCAGCTAGAACACGACGAGCGAGCGACGGAGACCGCCGGAAGGCGCACTTGACGAAGCGACCTGTTCGCGTTGTGAAGCGCGCGTCCACGCGCTTCGGAAGCGGCGAACGCAAGCCATCTCCGTGATGTTCGAGTGATGACGCAGCGGAGCCGCGCGTGACCGCGCTCGGAAAATGAGAGATCGGTGAAAGGGCGAACGCCCTCGCAAGGGAAAGTTCGTCTCCGAAGAAGCGCGTCGCGCTTACTCCTAGTCCGTCTTTCCCTTGAGCGTCTCGATCACTTCGTCGACGAGGCCGTACTCGAGCGCCTCGTTCGGCGTCATGAAATTATCGCGGTCGCTGTCCGCGGTGACGTCGTCGACCGAGCGCCCGGTGTGGGTCGCGAGAATACGCGAGAGCACTTCCTTGTTGCGGCCGAGCTCGCGCGCCTGAATCTCGATGTCCGCCGCCGTACCACCCGTGCCGCCCCACGGCTGATGGATCATGATTCGCGCGTGCGGAAGCGAATGACGCTTCCCCTTCGTCCCGGCGGAAAGAAGCACCGCGCCCATGCTCGCCGCCTGTCCGATGCAGTACGTCGCGATGTCGCACGGCACGAACTGCATCGTGTCGTAGATCGCGAGGCCGGCGGTCACAGAGCCGCCGGGACTGTTGATGTAGACATTGATGTCCTGATTCTTGTTCTCGCTCATGAGAAACAGAATCTGGGCGATAACGAGCGACGCCGAGTAGTCGTCGATCGACGGGCCGATGAAGATAATCCGGTCCTTCAGCAGCCGCGAGTAAA
This sequence comes from Planctomycetota bacterium, assembly GCA_965223845.1. GTDB lineage: Bacteria > Planctomycetota > UBA8108 > UBA8108 > SXIK01 > CBDCXR01. The sequence continues at coordinate 5,615,717 of CBDCXR010000004.1, forward strand.
TGTCGTAGGAACGTTCACCGCGCCCGGTCTTCTCGATGACGATGGGAACAAGGTTGGCGTTCATTCGAGATGGCTCCTGGTTGCTCTAATCAGCCTCGAGAAGTCGGGGGCGCCGCGGTCGAGTGCGGACGAACACCGGGGCGGCGTCGACCGCCTTCCTCCCGGAGGTTCGACCTCGAGCGCACTGGATAGTTCGGCAGAAGGGGCCCGGAGAGTTCACGCTTCCATCGCTTCCGCGGGCGCTACTGGGAGTCTGAGTCGTCGCCGGCGGCAGCACCCGCCTCGGAATCACTCGCCGGCTCGTCTCCCGTCTCCGCCGTCGCTTCGCCCTGGATATCGGCCTTCTTGCGGAGAAAATCGCGCACCTTTTCGTGCCGAATCGACTGACGAATCTCGCCGAGCTGGCCGCGGCGCTCGAGCATGTCGCGCAGGAATTCGGGAGTCGTCCCATAACTCGGGGCGAGAGAGGCGAGTTCGCGATCCACCGCCGACTCCGTCGCAAAGATCTTCTCCTTTTCGGCGATGGCCTCGAGGATGAAGTACTTCTTCGCGCTCAACCGAATCTCGGCGTCACCCTCGGTGTCTTCGGCCGCCTCCTTCGCGACCGTTTCCTTGGCCTCCTCCGCAGGAACGCCCTCGGCGAGGAGCTCACGCTCGCGTTCCGAGCTCCGGCGACGCACTTGCTCGCGGACGAGCGCCTCGGGTACGTCCATCTCCGTTTGCTCGGCTAGCTTCGTGAGAACGCCATCGGCGATCGCGTGCTCGGCCTGTCGCTTCGCTCGCGTTTCGAGCGACTCGCGGATCTCGGTGCGCAGCTCCTCCACCGATTCCTTCTCCCAAGCCGCGACGATCTCGTCGACCTCGGGGAGCTTCGATCGCATCGCCTCGCCGTCGAGCGTCAGCTCGAGAGCGAGCTCGCGCCCGCGAAGAACCTCGTCCGGGTAGTGCGCCGGAACCGTCACCTCGACTCGGATCGGCTCCCGATCCTCCGGCTCCCCGCCGAGCTCTTTCCATTTTGCGACTCGGTCCGCGAGATCTTCGATCAAGAAATGATCGAACACCTTCGAATCCGGACGGAACGTCGCGTCCTTGCCCGAGTTCACCTCGGTGTCGCCGTCGAGCAGCCGGTACGCCGCCTGATGCCGGTCGTCGGCGTTCGCGCTGTCGACCGCGATCGGCTCGCCCTTCGCGCTTCGTCGCCGAATATTCTCGAGAGCCTCGTCGACGTCGCCGTCCGATACGGCGTGCGACACGGCCTCGACTTCCACGCCCTTGTAGCTCGGCAGCTCGAAGTCCGGCCGCACCTCAAACGTCGCTTCGTAGGTGAAATCGGACTCGGCGTCGCCGCCGGACGAGAACGTCACCTTGTCGAACTCCGGCCGGGAGAACACCTCGAGCTCTTTTTCCTCGACCACCTCCGCAAACGATGTGTGGAGGATGGATTCGCGGACTTCGGCTTCGATCTCCTCGCCGTAGCGGGCCTCGAGAAGCTGACGCGGAACGCGCCCCTTGCGAAATCCGCGGATCTGCACGCTCTTGGCGAGCTCGCGGTAGCTCTCTTCTAGTTCACGCTCGACGTTGTCGCGAGGCACCCGCGCGACCATACGCCGCTTGCAGCCGCCGAGATCCGTGATCTCCGCCATCGTCCCGAGCGAATCGTCCTCGTCGGCATCGCCCCCATCGCCCGCGTCTTCATGCGCGGGGTTCGAGGCATCCGCCTCCGCGGCATCGCTCTCGATGTCCGTCACGTCCCGCGCGTCGTCCGGCGCTCCGGTCGGATCGGGGGTCCCCGTGGGATTCTCCGTCTCGGTCGGCATCGATCCTCTGTTCCTCATTGACCAAAGAAGACGCTCTCCGCCGCGAGCGGACGGCCGCACTCTGCGCGACGTTCGCGGTCGACCCCACCGGTGGTCACGGCAAACGACTCGGGTGGGTCGACGATGCGGGCGAGTCGACAAAACAAACCGGCGACTCGAACGGGGAGTCGCCGACGACGAGCCGCTGGATCGCCAGCCGCGCTGCGCCGGGCGGAAGCGCACCGGAACCTATTCCGCCACCGCAGGATCTGAATCGAGCGTCGGATGAGCGGCCACCCTGATCTTCACCGGGCCGAAAGCACTCCTCCGGCCGGTGCGGCGCCACCTCCTTGTCGGTTTACGCCCTACGGCGGCTCGCCGCTGCGCTCACCGAATCCGGCGAGAACTCCGGGTTAGCTGCTCCCCGAGCGAGTTACCGGTAATATATCCTCGCTTCGAAAGAGTGCAATACGCCCACCCCGAATCCAAGCGGTGACGCCGCTCCGGTCGTGGTAGAAGGGCCCGTTTCGCCACGCCGCCCAGACGAGCCCGAGCTCCGCTCGAAGGCGCGCGACCGCCAACTCCCTCCGTGTAGCTCCGCGCGCATGATCAAAAAGACCGAAGAAGTGCTCAGCGTTGAAGGCCTCGTGATCAACGATCCGCCGAGCGGCGACAGCGAGTTCTCGCGACGGCGGATCGAAATCGATCGAGCGACGGGGAAGATCTCGACCGTCGGGCCGCCGCAAGGTTCCGGAGATCTCGTGCTCGACGACGACGCGCGGATCTTTCCCGGACTTATCGACGTCCACATCCACGCGCGCGAGGACGTCACGGGAAAGGAAAGCTACAAAGAAGACTTCGGTTCCGCGGGGCGGGCGGCGATCCACGGCGGCGTCACGGCGGTCGCGGAGATGCCGAACAACCCGGTCGCTCCCGTCGACGACGACTCCTACCGCGACAAGCGCGCGCTGACGAAGTCGAGTCCGGCCGACGTGCTGCTCTACGCCGGAATCGGTCCGGCGACGAGTCCGCTCAGCTTCCCCGTTCCGTACAAGGCGTTTATGGGCCCGAGCGTGGGGCAACTCTTCTTTCGCTCGGACCCTGAGCTGCGCGACGCGCTCGCTCGCTATCGGGGCCACCGTGTTTCATTTCACGCGGAGGCTCCCGAAATCCTCGACGCGTCCAAGAACGAGCCGACACACGCGCGCCGACGCCCCCCCGAAGCCGAGATCGTCGCGATCGAGCGCGTGCTCGAAATGTGCGACGGATTCGACATCGAGGCGAATATCTGCCACGTGTCGACGGCCGGCGGTCTCGAAGCGATCCGCGACGCCCGAGCGCGCGGACAGAAGGTGACCTGCGAAGTGACGCCGCATCATCTTTACTTCGATCAAGACATCGCGGCGAGCTTTCGCGAGCCGGGCTTCCTTCAGTGCAATCCGCCCATTCGGACGCGGCTCGATCGCATCGCGCTTCTCGAAGGCCTGAAAAGCGGCGACATCGACTACTTCGCCACCGATCACGCGCCGCATACGCTCGAGGAGAACGAGCGCGGAATCAGCGGCATGCCCCACCTCGATACGTTCGCGCCGTTTCTCTTCTGGCTGCGAGACGAGGGCGTCTCGTGGAACGCGATCTTCGGCGCCTGCTGCCGCCGGCCGGGCGAGCTCCTCAGCCGCTACCTCCCCGACCTCTACGGCCGCGTCGCCGAAGGATTCGTCGGTTCGCTCAGCGTGCTTCGCATGTCACCGACTCCGGTGCGACGAGGCCACCTCGAGACGCGCGCCGGCTGGTCGCCGTTTGAAGGCGTCGAGTTTTCCGGCGCGGCGAGTCACACCATCGTGCGCGGAACGCTCTACACGAACGAAGCGAGCGACTGACTTCCGCGCCGCTCGTCCCGCGCTCAAGTTCCGAGAAGCTGGCGCGGAGCATCGTCGGCGACGCGCCGCAGGCGTCGTGCATCGCTCACGCACATTCTCGGAACTCTCGCAAGCCGCGGAGCCGAGAACCCGCGCGTTTGGCCGCGTCTCGCCGCGCGTTGTACTCTCTGATGCCGGTTGCGAGCCCGACCGGAACACGAGACCGACATCTCGGGACGCGGGGACACTGATGCCATACCTAAAGGTTTACGACGGCCAGGAGAAGATCCAGTCGCTGGAGCTCACCGGCGAGGTCGTCTCGATCGGACGCGACGCGAGTAACGCGCTGACGCTCCCCGATCCAAGTGTTTCCCGTCACCATGCGCAGGTGGAGCCGAAGGGGAACTTTTACGTCATCCGAGACAACGGCAGCACGAACGGAACGTTCGTGAACGAGATGCTGGTTCGCCTCCAGCTGCTCACACAGGGCGACAGCATCCGCGTAGGAAAGTACGTCGTCCGCGTCGAACTCGAGCGCACCAGCGACGACGAATCGACACGCGTTCGAGTCGAGAAAATCCGTCTTCCGAGCGGGGTCGAGGACACGGCCGAGTCGAGCGACACCGACTCCTCGGACGATCGCAGCGCGGACGAGCGCCTGACGCGCCTTCGCAGCGTGCTCTCGGAGATTGGATACGTCGACACGGTCGACGGCTTGCTCGGCCGGGCGCTCGAGCTCACTCTCGAAGAGCTCGAAGCTCATCGCGGAGCGATCCTCCGCCCGGACGATCGTGCCGGCGAGGACGGCGAGCCGAGCGGGCTCAGTCCCGCCGTCTACCGGAGCAGCGAAGACGAAGATGCCGCGACCGGGGAGGACTTCGTCGTTCCCGAAGAGCTCATCGAAACTGCGCTCCTCCGCGGTGTCGCGCTCGACGCGGTGGCGCCGCACTACGGTTCAGAAACGAACGTCCCCTGTCTCGCCGTCCCCCTTCGCGATCGCACCGAAACGCACGGCGTGCTCTTCGTCGCGCGGAACGCCGAAGCGGAGCCGTTCTCGCCGGCGAGCCTCTGTACCGCGAATCTTCTCGCGAGTCGCATCGCGATCAGCCTGACCAACGCGGAGCTCTTCGCCGAGGTCACGCACATCAAAGAACAGATGAAGGCGATCTTCGCGAACCTGGTCGACGGGGTCGTCGTCACGGACACGAACTTCCAAGTCGTCGAAGCGAACGCCGCCTCGACGGCGCTCCTTCAAGTCCGCGACACGAATCTCCTCGGTCGATCTTTTCTCGAGTTGCTCGAGACGCACCGGCTTCGTCCATCGCTCTCGGCGATCGAGACCGCGGTTGCGCGCGAAGGGGGCGTCTTCGAAGTTCAGATCGAATCCGAAACCGAACGGGACGAGGAGAGAGACGAGCCCGGGCGGCGAGTCCTCGCCGGGGTGATCAACCCGTTCCCGAGCGCACGCGATCCTCAGGGCTTCGTGATTACCCTTCGGGATCGCTCGCAGGCATGGCATCTCGAACGGATCAAGACGGTGTTCATCGAGAACGTCTCACACAAGCTGCGGACGCCGCTCACCGTGCTCACGGCAACGCTCGATCTCCTCGACATCGAGGGCGAGCCGCCGGACCAGCAGACGTTTCTCGGACTAAAGGAGAGCGCTCGTACGCTGACGACGCTCGTCGACAAGTTCAGCGAATTCTCCGCCCTCTCGCCCCGCGACGCGTACGACGTGACCGCGGTCGATCAAGTGGATCTCTGCGCGCTCACGCACGACCTCGCTCGGTCGCTCGAGGAGCTCGCGGCGTCGCGCGACGTCGAGTTCCACCTCGATCTTCCCGCCGGGCTACCATCCATCGATTGCCGCGGCGACGGGATCAACCAGGCCCTCTTCGATCTCCTCGAGAACGGGGTCAAGTTCGCCTCGAGTCCCGGACGGGTGGAGGTTCGGGCGAGGGAATCGGGCGGCTTCATTCAGATCGAGATCGTGGACGACGGTCCGGGCATTCCGAGCGACCAGCTCGAGTCGATCTTCGACGTCGGATACCAGGTCGATGCCGATCGAACGGGACAGGTTCCCGGCGCTGGGCTCGGGCTCGTTATCGCCCGGCACGTCATCCAGGAGCACGGCGGTCACGTCCGTCTCCGTCCGGCCGAGAAAGGAACGCGCGTCGTCGTCCATCTTCCCTGTCCGCCGGATCACGTGCCGCGCGACTTGGATCTGGTCGAGGACGAAGCAGACGATCTCGGCAGCGAAGAAACCCAGATGATCGCGTTAGAGGAGGCGGAGCATTGAGTCCTCGCGATCCCGCCTATCCTCCCGCCTCGCGATCGTCCGACTTCTCGGCCCCACCGCCGAGCTCCGGCTCGGATCACGGAACGCAGAACGAGATCGGCTGGCTGAAATCCGAGCTCCTCACGAAGACGGCCGACGTCGAGCGCTTGAACTCGAAAGTGCAGCAGCTCGAGGCGGACCTCGACTCCGTCCGCGGCGATTATTCGGCGCAGACGAGCGACGAAAAGCTCGAGATCCGCACGCTTCAATCTCTCCTCGAGAAGGCGCAGGGAGAGATCGACCAGCTGCACGCACAGCTCGCCCGCCAGAAGAAAAGCAACAAGAGCCTCAAGTCACAGAATCTGCGGCTTCAGTACCACCTGAACGTCTGGGGCATTCCGGTCGCCGCCGGCGCCGAGGAGAGCGTGCCGGAAGGCGACGCCGAACACGCGTTCTTCCCGAAGCTGAACGCGCTCCTCGACGGGCTCGATCCGATCCCGAGCGTGCTCCGCGGTGACATCTACACGTTCGACGTGCCGAACCTCCTCCACTTTCTCGCGAACTCCCAGCTCACTGGGGTTCTCACGATGGTGGCGAGCGGCATCGTGGCGAAGCTCTATCTCGAGGACGGAATCCTTCGCCTCGCCGGCTGGAACCGGCGGGAGAACGATCTCCGGCTCGCCGCCGTGCTCGAGAACAAGGTCGAGAGCAGCGTGCTCCGGCGGGTCGCCTACGACGATCAGTACGACCTCGAGCTCGCCGAAACTCTCCTCAAGGAGGAGGTCCCGGCGGCGACGATTCAGGAAGCCCTCCGCGAGCACGCGAAGGCGATCCTGATGTTTATCTTTCAGGTCGACCAGGGCTCGTTCTTCTTCCAGCCGGGGAAGCTCCGGCGGCAGCGGTCCCTGCAGTTCAACCTCCCGATCCTCGATCTCCTCCTCGAAGCGGCGCGTGAAGTCGACCACCGGGAGCGGGACCGCACGGAGTAGGCCGGACGGACGGCCGCGACGGCGAGGACGCACGACTCAGTCGACGCGGAGCCGGGAAGACTTCGCACCCCTGCGAGAGCCAACCCCCGCCTGAAATTGAGCCGGCCGGGTCCGCTCGCGCACGGAACCGGCCGGTCTAGTCTCGATCGAAAGCCGAGGGAAACGATTCTAGCCGAAGATCATTTCGGGAACGTTTCCGACTTCGATCGCGATCACGACCTCGCTGAGGATGCGCGTCTCGCGTCCGGCGACCTCGAGGACGAACGGCATTCCCGCCTGAACGTCGCCGGCGAGCCGCCCGCGGAACTTGTCGCCGAGATCGAGGCTCTCGTTCGCGGTCGAGAACCGCTGCATCACCATCGTGTTCGTCTCGGAGCTCTGCAGATGCTCGCGGACAACCCAGCGGTTGCCTTCGTCGTCTGCCTGCGACAGCCAGTACACGGTGCCACCCTGCGTTTCGATGCGGCAGCTGCTGGGGTCGATTTCCGAGAAGTAGCCCGTCTGAGGTGTTTGGTCTTCGGTCATGGGATCCCCCAAAGGGTCCGTCCGTCCGGTAATTCCGGCGGCTTGGAATGGCAGCTTGCGAATGAGAACTCCGCGCGCTCCTCGGTCGATGATCAACGGTCCCGCGGCGGGAGTGGGATCCCGAGGAGGCTCCCGATGTATCGGAGCGGGAGCGCCGAAAGCTTGACCCTCGCGGTGCCAGCGCGACGCCGTGCTCGACGTACAGTCCGAGAACGTAGTTCGCGACTGAGCTCCGGAAAGCGAGGTACCCGCGAAGAGCGCGATGTGCCGCGGAGACCGACGCGAAACTGTGGCCCCGCGGGGACGAAGCAGGGCGCGGAGCGGTCCGCTCCTCCGCGGGACACTCAACTCGCGCGAACGCGCTCCGAGCGGATCCCAGGCGACCCACATCGAGTCGAAGGCGATCTCGTCGGGGTGAGCCGGCGCGGCTCCGCCGCGCCAGCGAGGGGGCTTTGAGAAAGCCCGCGAAAAAACGGGGCTGAAACGAAAATCCGTTCTCCGCCCAGCCCCTCGATCAACCTCTTCGAAGCCCGACGGCGAGCGGATTTGAATCGACGTTCCGAAGATTCCGTCGAACCGACGTCCGCTCTACCGAGCTCCGCGGGTGGGGTCGAGGACCCCGTCCCACTCACTACACCCGTCTCGAACCACGCTGCGGTGGATTCGCATCCCCGAGCTGTGAGCCGAGCTCTCGAGATCGCAACGGAAGTCGCATGAGTTCTGCCGTCCACCCGCGTTCGCTCGATCGCGCCACCGAAGGAATCGCCCGACGCGAGGGTCCGGCGTGTCCGATCGACGCTTTCGTTGCAGGCGCACAAGCCTTTCGGCTCATGGAGCGCTTCATGCCACAGCGCAAACGTAGAACGAATGACGTTCAACTTCGCAGCGATCGACAAGAGATGTGGCGCTGATCGTAGCGATGCGTTTCATCCTTGTCAAGCGACTGATGCACTTTCAACTGCGCTCTCAACGCGACCGCAGCGAATCGTTTTCGTGCGCGCAGCGCTACGTCCGCGCGCTTGCGAACCTCGTGTCGAAACCAATCGTGATGCGTCGCGCGCGTTCTCGCGAACGCGCACGCCTCGAGTGCTCGAAGCTTGCAACGATCCGGAAGGAACTTCCCGACGTGCGTGCGGCTCGATCGGGTAGAATTCTGCGCGTCGCTCCTGCGAGTTGGCGCTTTGGTCTTTTGGATTCAGGCGGCTTCCCCGCCCCGATCCAGTTTTCCCGGCACCGCTGTCCCTGGTTCGAAGACGACGAGGAGAAGGTCGCAGTGCGTTCGGCGTTACGGCCAAGCGCGGGTCGTCCCGCCGCGAATCACTCCGCTCCTTGAGAAAGCCGTGAGTGCGAAGCCCGCCGAGCTGTCGGTCGTTATCCCTGCGTACAACGAAGGCGCGCGCATCCGGCGCTCGCTCGAGGAGATCACGGCCTTCCTCCGTGAGAACTTCAAACGGTGGGAGGTTCTCGTCGTCGACGACGGTTCGACGGACGATACCGCCGCGGAGACCGACGGGATCGACGGTGTCCGCTACCTGAAGAACGACGCGAATCGAGGGAAGGGCTTCACGGTTCGCCGCGGGATGCTCGAGGCCGAAGGCGACGCCGTGCTCTTCACCGACGCCGATCTCTCCGCCCCCATCCCGGAGGCGCGGCGCCTCCACTCCGCGATCGCGCGCGGGGCCGACGTCGCGATCGCGTCGCGCCAGTTCGACGTGACGACGAAGGTCCGGCGGACGCCGCTCCGCCGTCTCATGGCCTTCGTGTTCCGGACTCTCGTCAAAGTGATCGTGATCCGCGGGATCTACGACACGCAGTGCGGGTTCAAAATGTTTCGCCGCGAGGCCGCGCAGTCGGTCTTCCCGCTCCAGCGGCTGACGGGCTGGGGGTTCGACGTCGAGCTCCTCTATATCTCACGCGCCCAAGGCTGGAGCATCGAGGAGGTCGCCGTAAGCTGGACCGAGTCCGACGAGAGCCGTCTCAGCTGGCGCTCGCCCTTCACTATGATCTTTGATCTGCTCAAGATCCGCGCGAACGCTCTTCTCGGGCGCTACCGCTCCCCCGCGCGCCGGGACGAAATCCTGAGTGGAGCGGGGGGAGCACCGCCAAACTCGCGCGGCGGGAAGAGCTGAGGGATTGCCGAGCCGACGGGCTGGCGGTACGTTCTCTCCTCCTCCGTCCCCTCGCCCGCTCCGGCTTCCCGCGATGTCCCCCCAAGGCGTTCTCCGATCGCTCATCGATACGTTCGACCTGAAGTCCACCGGCAAGTGGTTTGTCGTGGCGTCGGCGGTCGGCCTCATCGCCGGACTCGGCGCGTTCGTGTTTCAGTTCCTCTGCCAGCTCGTCCTCGTCTACGCGCTCCACGACGTCGCCGGTTACGAGGCCGCAGAACCGGTCGGCGAGCATCTCTGGCTGACATCGTCTCCCGGAGAGTTCTCGCCGTGGCTCCTCATCGCGGTGATGGTCGCGGGCGGACTGGTCTCGGGCTGGCTCGTCTACACCTTCGCACCGGAGGCGGAGGGCCACGGGACCGACGCGGCGATCGAAGCCTTCCACCAGAAACGCGGAGTCATCGCGGCGCGAATTCCCTTCATCAAGATGATCGCTTCCGCCGCGACGATCGGGACGGGTGGCTCCGCCGGGCGCGAGGGTCCGATCGCGCAGATCGGCGCGGGGTTCGGATCCTTTCTCGCGACGCGCCTCCGCTGGTCGGCGCGCGACCGCCGGATCCTTCTTGCGGCAGGGATGGGAGCAGGAGTCGGCGCGGTCTTCCGCGCCCCGCTCGCCGGAGCGCTGTTCGCGGGCGAGATACTTTATCGCGACGCCGATCTCGAGTCGGACGCCCTCGTTCCCGCGACGGTGGCGTCGATCATTTCGTACACGGTCTACTCGCTCACGCTGCCGGAGCAAGTCCGGTTTCTTCCGCTCTTCGGTGATCAGCTCGACTTCAGCCTCTCGTCACCCCTCGAGCTTCTCCCCCTCGCCGCTCTCGCCGTGGCGCTCGTCCTCGTGGGAATCGTCTTCATCAAGACGCTCTACGGGATTCACGGTGCGTTCAAGCGCCTCCCGGTGCCGCCCGTTCTCCGTCCGGCGATCGGAGCTGCGGCCGCGGGCGGACTCGGCCTCGCGCTCCTTCGGTTTACCGGCGACGCACAATCGCTCGCCGTCCTCTCGTCCGGCTACGGACTCATCCAGGCTGCGCTCGAGCCCGAGGCGATGGTAGGCGTCGCGCTCCTTCTCACCGTCGCGTTCGGAAAGATCATCACCACCGGCCTCACGATCGGCTCGGGAGGTTCGGGAGGGGTGTTCGGGCCGTCCATGGTGATCGGCGCGACGGTCGGAGCCGCCGCCGGACAAACCTACCACTCACTCTGGCCGGCGCTCGTCCCCGAGCCGAGGGCGTACGTCATCGTGGGCATGGCCGGCTTCTTCGCCGGCTGCGCCCACGCACCGATCTCGACCCTCGTCATGGTCTCGGAAATCACGGGCAGCTATCAGCTTCTCCTTCCCGTGATGTGGGTATCGGCGATCTGCTTCCTCTTGTGCCGCCGCTGGACGCTCTACGAGAAGCAAGTTCCCTCGCGCCTCGATTCACCCGCTCACGCCGGTGATTTCCTCGTCGACATCCTCGCGGACTGCAAGGTGCGGGACGTCGTCCGCGAAGATGGAGCAGTGCCGCAGCAGATTTCCGAATCGACCACGCTCGACGAGATCGTCCATCTCTTGGCCGACACTCGCCAGGCGTACTTCCCCGTGATCGACGGCGAGAATCGCGTCATCGGAATCTTCTCCGATCGGGACGTGCGGGGATCGATCTACGAAGAGTCGATCTGGCCGGTCACGGTGGCGCGCGATGTCATGGTGTCAGAGGTCTTGAGCGTCACCCTGGACGACGACCTGAACACCGCGTTACGCCGCTGCACGCAGAGGAATATCGACGAACTTCCCGTTCTCGATGCGGACCGGCGTCTCGTCGGGATGCTCCGACGGAAGGATGCTCTAGCGTTCTACAACGACCGCCTCGCCGAGATGAAACGCCGCGCTTCGGACTGACGCGGCATCCGCGGACGGACGGCGTCTTCGCGCGCGTCGAGAGCGTTCCTATTCCGATACACCGACGTCGAGCGGAAGCTTCTCGATGAGCGTATCCCGGAGTCTCGCCATCTCGTGGGTGAGCGTTTCGGCACACGCCGCAGCGTCGGTGAGATCACCGCTGGAGCCGATCCTCTCGAGCTGGTACGCGATCTCCTGGACGACCGCTCCGCCGAGGTTCCCGGCGGAACCCTTGACGCGGTGGCCGATGTGGTTGATCGCCTCCGCGTCCGCGTTCTCGACCGCCGAGCAGATGCTCTCGCTCAGACTTTCGCAGTCCTCGACGAAGAGCGCCGCGATCTCGTGGAGAAGCTCTTCGTCGCCGTCCACTCGCTGGAGAGCCAGCCGCTCGTCGAAGATCTTTGTGTCTTCACTCTTCTCGTCCATTGTCTCTTCCTCCTGATTCCATTCGGTTCCGACGACCGACTTCGTCCAGCGCTCGATCGCCGCGAAAAGATCGGCCGAGCGGATTGGCTTGGCGACGTAATCGTCCATGCCGGCCGTGATGCACAGCTCTCGATCACCCTTGAGAACACTCGCGGTGAGAGCGATGATCGGGGTGTGAGTTCCGCTCTCCCGTTCGAACTCGCGGATCGCCCGCGTAGCCTCGAGTCCGCCCATTTCCGGCATCATGAGATCCATGAGCACGACGTCGAAGTCGCTCGCTCGCACTGCATCTACTGCTTGGCGACCGTCCTCGACCACGGTCGCGAAATGCCCCTCGCGCTCGATGAACTTAACGATCACACGCTGATTGATCGGGTTGTCCTCGGCGATGAGGATGCGGTACTTCGCCCGCGAGCTGCCGTCGCGCCGATCGTAGCGAAGCGAGCGCGGCCGCAAGGACGAAACCGGTCCCTCTGACGGGTGGAGCGCCTCGCGGCACGCGTCGCGAAGTGATTCCGGCGTCACGGGCTTGGCGACGGTCGCGAGGATTCCCAGCGTCAGACGCCGATTCGGATCCTCTTTGCCTCCTCGAGGCACGAGACCGACGACGCGCATGTCGCGTTCGTCCGTGCGATCCCGTAGCTCCGCGACGAAGCTCAGTCCATCGAACGAGCCACCGTCGAGATCGACAAACGCGATGTCGAAGGGTTCACCCTCGTCTCGCGCGCGTTCGACGAGCTGAATCGCTTCGCTCGAGCACGTTGCGTACGTCGGCCTGAATCCCCAGCTCGACAGCGCGCGCGAGATCGCTCGGCACACCTTTTCATTGTCGTCGAGGATGAGCGCCCTCCAGTCACTCAGGGCGCGAGCATTCGACGTGCCGTCTTGAGATTGAGATGTCGCCTTGAAGACGGTCGTGAACTGAAAATCGCTGCCACGGCCGCTCTCGCTCGTCATCCAAAGACGCCCGCCCATGAATCCGACGAGCTTCTGACTGATGGCGAGTCCGAGACCCGAGCCGCCGTAACGGCGCGTCGTCGAGCCGTCGGCTTGAGAAAACGATTCAAAGATCTCGCGCTGCTTGTCGCTCGCGACACCGACGCCCGTGTCCGCGACGCTCCAGTAGAGTCGAACCGAGTCTTCCGTGTGCGACACGAGCTCGACGCGCACGACCACATCCCCTTCGTCGGTGAACTTGAGCGCGTTCCCGATGAGATTGACGAGGATCTGCCGCGTGCGCAGCGCGTCGCCGACGACTTGCTCCGGCACTTCGCATCCGACATCGAGAATGAGCTCGAGCCCCTTCGCCTGGGCTGCGAACGCAAATGTGCCGAGCGTCTCCTCGATCGTCGCGCGGACGTCGAAGGTCTGCTCATCGAGAGCGAACCTCCCCGCTTCGATCTTGGAGAAGTCGAGAATGTCGCTGATCAGCTCGAGCAGTGAGTCCGCTGAACGCTTGATGAGAGAGAGGTACTCCCACTGCTCGGCCGTGAGATCAGTATCGAGAGCGAGCTCGGCCATGCCGACGATTCCGTTCATCGGCGTCCGAATCTCGTGGCTCATGTTTGCGAGGAACATCGTCTTCGCCCGACTCGCGTCCTCGGCGACATCGCGCGCACCGATGAGCTCCGCGTTGAGGTCGGTCAGCTCCTTCGTCCGCGCCCTGACCTTCTCCTCGAGGTCCGTGCGGTGCGCCTTCAGCTTGTGGTCGCGCTCTTGAATGCGCGCCATCATCTCGTTGAAGGAGTCGGTGAGTCGGCCGATCTCATCGTTCCCGATCTTCGTCGCGCGGATCGAGTAGGTTTCGTCGTCCGAGACGCGCTGCGCCACTCTCGATAGCGCGACGATCGGTCGAGACACCGACCGCCGGGCGACGTTCGAGAGGATCAGCACGGCGATGACCGTAAACGCGAAAACGAGAAGCACGATCCCCGAGTAGAGGATGAGACGCTCGGCGAGTCGAGCCGTACTCGCCCTCACGAGAACGGTGCCGACCGTGCGGCCGTCCATGACCACGCGACGAAACACGTCCATGTACTCGGTGGAATAGACGGTTTCGGTGGTCTCCGGTGCCGCCGGAATCGCGGCCACCGAGTCCGTCGTCGAATGCTGCGCGAGGATGGACCCATCGCTTCGGTAGACGGCGGCGAGACGAACCTCGGAGAGATTCGTCATCGAGAGGAGTGTCTCACGGGCGCTCGCGGCGTCGTCGAAGTCGAGAGCCGACGAGCAATTCGCCGCGACCACCTCGGCGAGAGTCGCGTACTCGGATTCGAGCGCCGACCGAAACGTGATCGCCTCGTAGAGCGAAAACGCGACCGCCGCGACGGCGAGCGGAACGCTGCCGGCGAGGAGAAGGAGCGTCGTGATCTTCCGCTCGATCGAGGCGTCGGTCAGGAACTTCATGACGGAGCGGCGGTGAGCTACTCAGCGTGCGCGGTCGTTGGCGGTGAGGACGAAAGGAGAGCTCTCCGGCTGACGTTCTCGGAAGACCAGCGGATCCATGGAGCGTCCGCGGCACCGCCCCGGCCGGAGGAATGCCCACAACTGAATCGCCGGTGCCGTCGTTTCGTCGGCCGGCAGTACGCTCGTCGCATCCCCGGCGACGCAGCTCGTGGACGCGTCGATCGGGCGACGCCACTGCGCGCTCCGGTCCCGACCGAGGTCGTCTCGGCTTTCGCAACGGATTCAGTTCTTTGGCGAGCCCGATAGTCGATTTCGGTCGTGTTTCGACGCGTTCTGTACGTCAACTCGGGGAAATCCCCTTTTCGGACTTCTCGGGCGGAGATCCAGGTATCGGCCCACGGCTTCCTTCCCGCGCCCGACGAAAACTCCATCGTCTCTTCCTCCTCTTCCTGCGTCCGCGATCTCCGCCCCGTGCCCGGCGTCCTCGTGAATCGGTGGTTTCCCCCATCGCCGGTGCGAGGACGGGGAAGCAGAGGCACGGGAAGATACCGGAACCTCTCGTTCAATCCGCGGCGGGCGAGGCGCCGATGGGTAAATGAACAACTGGATCCACCTCCCGCGACGGCGCGTCCGACGACGCGCGAGAGAGAACGTCGACGCGGAACCCCCTCCCCAGCGATCCTCCGATCCCCCCGCGACTTGAACGCGCCGTCACCTCTCATGCTCGGTCGTCCGACGAATCCCCTAGTTCGCGCCGCGCGCGTTTGGATCGCGGTCTGCGCCGGCGCGATCATCCCCTACTACTTCATCGACATTCAGGCGCCGGACTCCGCGCTCGTCATGTCCGCGTCGACGGAAGTCCGGCCGACCGTGGCCGCGATTCAGTTCTTCGGCGCGCTGTTCGCCTGCGCGAGCGCTTTCGTCATTCTCATGACGTACCGCGCCAGTCGAAACGGAGCGTTCCTGCTGCTCGGTCTCGGATTCTTCATCGCGGCGTCGGAGAATCTCGTGAACGGCTTCGTCGCCGGCATCGGAGATGATTCGCTCTTTTCGCGCTTCGTTCCCGACCTCGAGGTGCTCGCGCGATTTCTTCTCGCCTGCGTCGCGTTCGTGGGATTTCTCTCGACTCGGCCGCTCGGCGCCGACCGTCGCACACCAGGTTGGTTCACGCGCACGGCCGCCGGCCCCGGGCTCGTCCTCGGCGGCTTTCTCCTCTTCGAGCTTGCCGGTGCGTTCAGCTCTCTTCCGCGACCCGCCGACCTCGCGTTCGCCGCCCTCTTTCTCGCCGCGGTGCCCTCGGCCGTGCGCCAGTACCGGAGGATTCCGGGTCCGTTCTCGTCTTCGCTCGTCCTCTGCCTCCTCCTCTTCGCGTGCAGCGAGATCTACCTCTGCACCTCGGCTCGATTGTTCGACTCCTCGTTCGTCGCCTCCCACGTCGTTCGACTCGGGTGCTACCTCGTACCGCTCTTCGGCGCGGCATGGGGACTCGTGGATCAGCACGGCGAGCTCGAGCGCCACCGCCGCAAGCTCGAGCAACAGACGGCGCTTCTCTGGCAGCAATCCGAAGGACTGAGCAACGCGAACAAGAAGCTGCGCCAGCAGGCAGCCGAGCTCGAAACCGCCAACAATCTGAAGAGCCGGTCCCTCGCGAACATGAGTCACGAGCTGCGCACGCCCCTGAATGCGATCCTCGGATTCTCCGACTCCCTCATCGCTTGTCGCGACACGGACCCACTCACTCCGTGGCAACAGGATCGCGTCGGGAAGATCGGGGCGAGCGGGGAGCACCTCCTCAATCTGATCGACGACATTCTCGATCTCGCCAAGATCGAAGCGGGACGCGCGAGCGTGCACCCGAGCACGTTTCAGCCCGACGTTCTCGTCGAGGAAGTTGCATCGTCGCTCGCACCGCTCTTCGAGAAGAAACCCGAGGTCGAGCTTCGAATCGAATTCGACCCGGGACTCCCGAGCGTCTGGCTCGATCGCGAGAAGACGAAGCGCATTCTGATCAATCTTCTGAGCAACGCCTGCAAGTTCACCGACCGCGGGAGCGTCACCGTCACGGTTTCCGCTTCCGGCGAGCGCATCCGATTCGTCGTCGAAGACACGGGAATCGGTATCGCCGAGGACCACCTCGAGGTGATCTTCGATCACTTTCGCCAAGTCGACAGCGGCGAAAACCGGATGGCGAAGGGTACGGGGCTCGGCTTGGCTCTCGTCAAAGAACTGACGGAGTTGATGCGCGGCGCGGTCACCGTCGAGAGCGATCTCGGCCGCGGAACGAGGTTCTCGATCGACCTTCCCGTCGCGCTCCCGAATCCGCCGGACGGGCTGCGAAATCAAATCGAACAAGGCGCGAGCGGCCACCCGTGCGCCGGGGACATCCCGGCAAGCGCTGATCAAACCGTCGTGCGGTCCTGAATTCTCCCCGCGATAACAACGTCTCCTACCCGGCAGCACCATGACGCAGCGAATCCTCATCGTCGACGACGAACCCCTCAACGTCGAGGTGTTCAAGGACGCCTTTCGAGGTACTCCGTACGAGATTCGAAGCGCAGGGTCCGCAGAGGAAACGCGGGAGGCTCTCGAAGAATGGCTCCCCGATCTCATCGTGCTCGACATCATGATGCCCGGTACGGACGGCATCGAGCTGTGCCGGGAGCTGAAGGGCGACCAGAGGTACACCCCGATACCGGTGATGATGCTCACGGCCCGAACGGGAAGCGGCGACATCGTTCGCGGCATCGAGGCCGGGGCGGAAGACTACGTTACGAAACCGTTCGTGCGCCAAGTGCTACGCGCGCGCGTGCGGGCGATTCTCCGCGCCCAGGCGAGTCTCGCCGCTCTGAGGAAAAGCGAACGCGAGATGGCCGCGTTCGTCGCGACCGTGGCGCACGATCTCAAGTCGCCGCTCGCGGCGCAGATCGGACTGATCGACGCGCTCGCGTTCGACCCGACCGCGCCGGAGAGCGAAGAGCTGATCCGTCGCATCGCGGCGAACGCTCGCTACTCGCTCGAGTTCGTCAAGGACCTTCTCGAGCTCATGCGAGCTCAGACCGCGCTAGCGCCCGTCCGCCGCGTCGAGACCGGCGAGCTCATCGAACGTGCGCTCTCGCGTATGGCGGCGGAGATCTCGCGCAGCAACGCCGTCGTCTCTTTTCGGAAGGACGATTTTCCGGAAATCCGCTGCGATCCGGATCGGCTGACGCAGGTATTTACCAACCTCATCGGGAACGCGCTCAAGTACGTGGCGCCTGGCGTCCATCCCATCGTAGAACTGGGATGCGTACCTTCTTCGAAAACTGTGACGTTCAGCGTTTCCGATAATGGAATCGGCATCGACCCAGACAACCACCAACGAGTGTTCGATGCGTTCGTGCGGCTGCACGAGCGATCGAGCTACAGCGGCACCGGCATCGGTCTCGACATCGTCAAACGCATCGTCGAGGCTCACGAAGGTCGCGTGTGGGTCGAGAGCGAACCGGGGCGGGGCTCTACGTTCTTCGTCTCGCTCCCTCGCGAAGAGATCCTTTCTGCGAGCGCGGACGACGACGCCTCGCTCGCCGCTGCTCAGCGCCCGTAGTCCCGAACGGAGCGACTCGCAGCAGATGGTCCATCGCATCCCCCATCCGCGGCGGGAGCGCATCGATCCGTCATGACGCGCGAGAGCCAGGTCCCACTTCTGCTCATCGTCGATGACGACCAGGACATGACCTACGCCCTGTGCATGCTTCTCGAGCGGACGGGGTATCGCACGGTCACCGCGGGAGACGTGTTCGCTGCGAATCAACTCGCGCAGGAGCAATCCCCGGATGCGATCGTGCTCGACCTCATGATGCCGGCGGGTGGCGGTCGGCGTCTCATCGAGTGGCTCCGCAGCAATCCGCGCACGCAGCACATCCCCGTCGTGATCTACTCGAGCGACGACGACGCCTCGACGAAGAACGAGCTCATGGTGCTCGGCGCTCGCGCCTACGTGAGCAAGTCCGCTCCCCCCGAGACGCTTCTCACTCAGCTCTCCGCGGCGATCGGCTTCGGCCCTCCGCCTCCGACCTCCGCGCGCGCAAGTGCGGCACCGAGCGCTCGACCGGCTCCCTTCGACGGAACCGCGGGAGGCGCCGCGGGCGGTCCAGCCGCTCAGTTCGCCACTCCGAGAGAGACGACAGCTCCGGGGTTCGCGTCGCCACCGCCGAATCCGGGCGCGGGCGGCACCCACGTCCCTCCGGGCGGCGTGCCCTACCCGCTCGGGAGCCCCGCAGCCGCCAACGCCCCGCAGCCGGCGACCGGACGATCACCGGCGGCGAGCCGCGACGCTTCGTTCCGCGGACCGGCGGGTTTTCCCGGAACTCCGCCGGAACCCGCTGCCGCCCGACCGCCGCCCTCGCACGCGTCATCCGGAGAGGCTCTGGATTCGATCTTCGGTGGTCCTCCGGCAGCGTCGCAGCCGCCGGCGGGTCACGACAAGTTCGGCACCTCCGGCGAACCGCCCCCTCCTTCGCGGCCTCCCGCCGGTGAGGCGCCGCCGCTCTTTCCCGATCTCGCGCCGGCGAATCCGGCGACGTCGGCACCGATGCCGCCGCCGTCGCACGCTCACCATCACCCGTCGGCGCCGCCACCGGGAGGAATGAGAGAGAGCGGCGCCGGCGGAGGCGACGTAGGAAGTCCCACGATCGAACGGTTTCCACGCCGGTCGTCCGGTTCCGGAACGCTCAGCTTCCGTTCGCACGCTTCGGCCGACGATGCCGCGCCCGGCGCCGACGCGAACCAGCACGGCGACATGCCCCACGGGACCGGAGCGCAACCCGCGCCGCCGTCCTACCCGCCGCCGAACCCGCCCGCTCCCCCGGCGCCTCAAGCCCCCGCCCGACCGGCGGGCTTCACGACTGGACACGAGGCGCCTCCCGACCCGAACGCCTGGTCGCACCCGGCGGCCTCACCACCGCCGCGCCAATCGACGGGCGGACACGCCCCGCCGGGCGCCGTGCCGTTTCCGATCGTCGGACCTTCGGAGCCCGCACCCATGCCGGCGCCGCAGCCACCTCCGGCCGCGCCCGCTTACGATCCATTCGGTGGCGCAGGCGGGTACGCAGTAGGCGCAGGCGCCCCGCAACCGCCCCAAGCTCCGGCTCCACCGCGCGCGCCGGCCCCCGCGCCGCCGCCGACGATTCCCCCCGCCGATACCGAACCGCCGCGACTCCTCATCGTCGACGACTCTCCCGACGAGCGCTTCGCTCTCGCGACACGACTCGAACGAAAGGGCTTCGTCGTCCTGCAAGCGAGCGACGGCAGTCAGGCGCTCGAGATCGCCCGCCAACACCGGCCGGACTACGTGATCTCCGACGTCCACATGCCCGGAGCATCCGGCACGTATCTCTGCAGCGAAATCTCCGCCGATCCGCAGTTGTCGTCGGTCCCGGTGTTCCTGATGTCCGGGCTTCCGCAAGAGCTCACCAAGGCGAAGCTCGAACGGATCGGTGCGGCGGGGTTCTTCGAGAAGCCGATCGAAGTCGACCTACTGCTCGCTCTCCTTCGCAACGTGAAGAAGAAACAAGCGAAGCCGAAGGAGAACTTCGGCTCCTTCACGGCCGAAGCGCTCGAGCGGCTCGACGAGCTCTTCTGAGTCGAGTCCGCCCGCCCGCGGGGAGCTCGATCGCCGCAAGGGGCATCACCGCCCGGAAGGAGCGTCCGCCCGTGTGTCGCCGGGATCGTTCTCGCCGTCCGGTTCGACGTCTTCGCGCTCGGCGCCCTCTCGCGCGGCGACTTCGTCCGGAGTGAGCTCGTCGCCCGCGGCGGCGTCTTCGATCCCCGCTCCGCCCGAAGTCTCGTCGGCCGCGGCGGTCGAGGACGACGGCTCACCCGCGGCGGGATCCTTCTCGCGCTCGGCGGCGTCCACTCCCGCCTCTTCGCGCCCGGTCTCGAACTCGCGAACGAGATCGCCGAGGGCCGCGCGCGCCTTCGACGCGATCGCGCCGGCCTTCTCATCGAGGCCCTTCTCTTTCGCCTTCTGCTTCAGCCGGCCGGTCGTTTTGCCGAGCTCTCGCGCGAGCCGTTCGAAGAACGATTTGGCCATCGGATCGGGTCTCCGTCCGTCCTGCTTCGATTGTAACGCCGAGCCGCGCGTTTCGAGACTCGTATCGAGCCGAGCCGCGGGTTGACCTCGGTGCGACGCGCGGTTCTGATCTGTAGCCCGCCTAGACTCCGGCGGCGCCACCCACTCGTCCGGCAAAACCCGATGCCGCTCGGCGCGAAGTTTCTTTGTCGCGCGCCGTTCGAGCGACAATGACGCGAGGACACTCCATGGCGGCAGAGTCATCCCGAAAAATCGAGGCGGATCGGAAGCTCCTCGAAGAGGCGCGAACGAAGGGCGGGCTCGCCACGATGTTCGCGTACGTGAAGCTCTCCGGTCCCGGTTGGCTTCAAAGCGCGCTCACGCTCGGCGGCGGATCGCTCGCATCGAGCCTCTACCTCGGCGTCCTTTCCGGATTCGCGCTCCTCTGGCTGCAGCCGATCGCGATGGTGCTCGGCATCATCATGCTGAGCGCGATCGGGTACGTGACGATGTCGACGGGCGAGCGGCCGTTCGCAGCGATCAACCGTCACGTGAATCCGGTGCTCGGGTGGAGCTGGGTCCTCGCGTCGCTCCTCGCGAACATCGTGTGGTGCTTGCCGCAGTACTCACTCGCGAACGGCGTGCTCCAGCAGACTCTGCTCCCGGGGGTCTTCGGTGCCGACGGACCGCTCGGCGATACCGGGAGCAAGCTCGTGATCTCGATCGCGATCCTTCTCTTCACGACGACGGTGACGTGGAGCTACGACCGCGGTGGGCTCGGCGTGCGTCTCTACGAGCTCGTGCTCAAGATCATGGTTGCGGTCATCGTCCTTTGCTTCTTCGGCGTCGTGTTCAGCCTTTCGACGTCGAGCGAGGGTCTCGCCTGGGGCGACATCCTCGGTGGTTTCATTCCCGACCTCAGCCGAATCACGAGCCCCGCAGCTTCGTTCGAGCCGCTCCTCGCCGCGACGGGTGACGGCCGGGAGTACTGGTCGAATCTCATCGTCGACAAACAGCGCGACGTCTTGGTCGCCGCCGCAGCGACCGCAGTCGGAATCAACATGACGTACCTCTTTCCCTACAGTCTCCTCAAGCGCGGCTGGGGAAAGGAGTTTCGCGGCTTCTCGAAGTTCGATCTCGGGACGGGGATGCTGATCCCGTTCGTGCTCGCGACGAGCTGCGTCGTCATCGCTTCCTCGACTCAGTTTCACGCAGCGCCGCAGCCCGGACTCGCGACGCCGGTCGCCGCGGGTGAGGCCGCGCCGTCGAAGAAGCAGCTTTCTCAGTACATCGGTCTTCTCAATGCGCGTTTGGAAGCGAAGGAAGAAACGAAGGTCGCGACGAAGGACGGGGAGACCGATCGCGATCTCGCGATCGTGGCGAGCGAGCTCGCCGAGCGAGTGCCCGAGCCGGACCGCGTCCTCGCGGCGACGCTCGTCGAGCGCGACGCTCGCGACCTCTCACGCGCGCTCGAGCCGCTGCTCGGGAAGTTCTTCGGCGATGTCGTATTCGGGATCGGCGTCCTCGGCATGGCGCTCTCGACGATCACCCTTCTCATGTTGATCTCGGGGATGATCGTCTGCGAGCTCTGCGGTCTCCCGCCGACCGGGAAGCCGTTTCGCCTCGGTACGCTCGTGGCGGCGGCAGGCGTGCTCGGCCCCTTCCTCTGGAGCAAAGCGGCCTTCTACCTCGCCGTGCCGACGTCGGTATTCGGCTTGATGCTCCTCCCTCTCGCGTACTTGACGTTCTTCTTCCTCATGAATCAGAAGAAGCTTCTCGGCGACGAATGTCCGACCGGGGGACGTCGCGTCGTTTGGAACGTGCTCATGGGGATCGCTGCCGGGGTGGCGACGTTCGCGAGTGTGTCCATGGTGTGGATCAAGGCCGGGTGGTGGGGAATCGGGGCGATCGGGGTGATCGTGCTGGCGGCTTTGGTGGTGCATTTTCAGCGCCGGGGGCGCAGGGACGATCTCGAGCACATAGACTCCTAGTCGGAGGATTTAACACGAAGGGCACGAAGGACACGAAGGAAGACGAAGAGGGAGAGAGAGAGAGAGAGAGGGGGAATAGGAGTAAGAGTAAGAGTTAAGAGTAAGAGGGAGAGGGAGAGTAAGAAGTAGGAATGGGAAGTGAGGGGGAAGAGGGAAGAAGGAGGGGGTGAGTTGAGAGGGAATGGTGGATGTTGCGAGTGATTGTTCGTGAGGGTCGACCGGAACGTGCCGGCGGATGAGTCGCCTTTGGTTTGGCGGTTTTCTGTCGATACGGGCGGCACGTTTACTGACTGTGTGGCTGTCGACCCCGATGGGGTGGTTCAGCGTGTCAAGGTGTTGTCCTCTGGTGCGCTGCGCGGGGCGGTCGTTCGGGTCGCGAGTTCCCGCCGGATTGTCGTTGCGGCGGAGTGGCTGTCGGGGGCGAACGCCGAGCGGGCGAGTCGAGCCGTTGTCGGGTGTGAGTTTCGCCCTCTCGGCGTCGAGCGGGACGCTCCCGGTGCGGTCGTTGTCGCGCTCACTCCGGAGTCGAAGCAGCTAGAGCTCGATCGTGCTCCTTCGTTCGAGCTGAACGCGGGCGATCGCTTCGAGCTGCGTTCGTTCGAAGAAGCTCCTCTTCTCGCCGCTCGTCTCCTCACGGGGACGGCACCGGGGAACCCGCTTCCGCCGGCGGTGGTTCGTCTCGCGACGACGCGCGGTACGAACGCGCTCCTCGAACGACGCGGCGCGGCGACGGCGCTCTTCATCTCTCGCGGATTCGGCGATCTCCTCGTCATCGGCGACCAGACTCGGCCCGACCTCTTCGCGCTCGATGTCCGTCGTCCGGCGCCGCTTTACGATTCCGTCGTCGAAGTTTCCGGCCGGCTCGACGCCGACGGATCCGAGCTCGAAGCGCTCGATATCGAGCCTCTAGGTGAGCGAATCGACCAGCTTGTCGCCCGCGGAGTTCGCTCCGCTGCGATCGCTCTCCTCCACAGCTATCGCGACTCGAGTCACGAGGAAGCTCTCGCGGAGTTCCTCCTCGCGCGCGGGTTCGAGCACGTCTCCCGCTCGTCGGCGATCGCCCCATCCATTCGCATCCTTCCTCGCGCGGAGACGGCGACGGTGAACGCCTATCTCGCGCCGATCATCGCCGAGTACGTCGACGCCGTACGCACTCCGATCGCGACCGGAACTCTCCATGTGATGACGAGCGCCGGCGGTCTCGTCGAGGCGGGGGAGTACCTCCCGAAGGACAGTCTTCTCAGCGGACCCGCCGGAGGAGTAGCGGGGGCGGCGAGTGTCGCCCGCGCCTGCGGCCGCGAGCGTTCGATCTCGTTCGACATGGGCGGAACGAGTACGGACGTTGCGCGCTACGACGGCGACTACGAGTACGCATTCGAGCACCGAGTCGGCTCGGCTCGGCTGGTTGCGCCAGCTCTCGCGATCGAAACCGTCGCGGCGGGAGGCGGATCGATCTGCTCCTTCGACGGCCACCGACTCCTCGTCGGTCCCGAGAGCGCGGGAGCGTTTCCCGGTCCCGCGTGCTACGGAGCAGGCGGCCCGCTCACGATCACCGACGTTCACCTCCTCGCCGGACGGCTCGCGCCCGATCGCTTCGGGATCCCGATCGACAGCGAAGCTTCTCGGCGCGCGCTCGCCGAACTCGTCGCGTCGCTGCGCGCGGCCGGCGACGACGCTTCGGAGGACGATCTTCTCGCCGGGCTCCTCGCAATTGCGGATGAACGCATGGCTGACGCGATTCGAAGCGTCTCCGTACAACGCGGGTACTCTCCTGCGGAGTACGCGCTCGTGGCCTTCGGTGGCGCGGGCGGACTCCACGCCTGCTCACTCGCCGAGCGCCTCGAGATCACGGAGGTGCTCGTTCCCGCGGAAGCGGGCTTACTGAGCGCGCGCGGCATCGCCGACGCGGCCGTCGAGCGCTTCGCTTCCGAGCAGGTTCTTCGCCCGCTCGCGGAGATCGATGCCGATCTCGACGATCTCTTCGCGAAGGTCGAGGAACGGGCGCTCGCCGCACTCGCAACCGAGAACATCGCGAGGGAAAGCGGACGCATTCGTCGTCGCATCGCGCTCCTTCGGTTCTCCGGTCAGGACACCGTCACGGAGATCGAGTACCGCCGCGGGATGGAGATCGCCACCGAGTTCATCGCGGCGTACAAGAGGATCTACGGCCATCTTCCCGGTGCGCTCGCGATCGAAGTCGAGTCGATTCGCGTTGTCGCGTCGACGAGCGAGGAGGACGTCGACGCTCCGGCCGATCCCGCGTCGCCCTCCGCCTACACTCCCGTCGCGGCGCCGGCGGAGGCGGCAAAGCTCGACCGGAACGAAGCGGAGATGCTCGTCGGAGCCAAACGTAAACGAGTGCCCGTTCTAGCTCGCGACTCACTCGCACGAGGTGACGTCGTCAACGGTCCGGCGATCGTCGCCGACCGCTACAGCACCGCGGTCGTCGAAGACGGTTGGCGCGGCACGGTCCTCCCCGACGACACACTCCGCCTCGACCGCATCCCGGTCGCGCGTACCGAGAGCGCACCTCGCTCCGGCCCCGCGCGAGGTTCGCGTTCGTCCGCGGTCGAGCTCGAGCTCTTCACGAACCGCTTTCGCGCGATCGCGGGCGAGATGGGCGACCTCCTCCAGCGGACCGCGCTCTCGACCAACATCAAGGAGCGTCTCGACTTCTCGTGCGCGCTCCTCGATCCGTCGGGGGAGCTCGTCGTCAATGCGCCGCACATCCCGGTCCACCTCGGCGCACTCGGTCTCTGCACTCGGCGGGTGGCGTCCTCGCTCCCGCTCGCACCGGGCGACGTCGCGCTGACGAACCACCCGCGCGCAGGCGGATCGCATCTTCCCGACGTCACGGTGATCACGCCGGTCCACTCGACAGACTCCGAGCGGCTCCTCGGCTACGTTGCGAGCCGCGCCCATCACGCCGAGATCGGCGGCGTGCGCCCGGGCTCGATGCCGCCGTCGGCGCAGAAACTGATCGATGAGGGAGTGGTGCTTCCCCCGGCGCTCGTCGTTGCGGGCGGGCAGCCCCGATGGCGCGAGATCGAGGCGAAGCTCGCGAGCGCGCCGCACCCGAGTCGAGCCGTAGCCGACAACCTCGCCGATCTCCGCGCGGCGGTCGCCGCCAACTCCCTCGGTGCCGAGCGCCTGCGCGCCCTCGCCGAGGACGTCGGCGCCGAGACGGTCGGCCATTTCATGAAGACTCTCGAAGCGAGCGCCGAGCGCCACCTCCGCGCCGTGCTCGCGGGCCTCCGCCTTCCGGGCGATGATCCGCGCGAGCGAACGGTCGAAGAATTCCTCGACGACGGAACTCGCCTCCGGGTGCGCGTCGCGCTCGAATCGGGAGGCGCGGCGATCGACTTCACCGGAACCTCCGGCGTCCACGCGGGTAACCTGAACGCGACGCCCGCGATCGTTCAGAGCGCCGTTCTCTACGTCCTTCGCCTCCTCGTCGACGAGCCGCTCCCCCTCAACGACGGCCTTCTCAGGCCCGTCCGCATCGTTCTTCCCCCCAACTCCCTCGTCGATCCCGTCTTTCCCGAGAATGCGCGCGAGTGTCCCGCCGTCGTCGGGGGCAACGTCGAGACGAGCCAGCGCATCGTCGACACTCTCCTCAAGGCGTTCGGAGTGGTCGCGTGCAGTCAGGGGACGATGAACAACGTTCTCTTCGGCTCGGGGAGTTTCGGCTACTACGAGACCATCGGCGGTGGTGCCGGCGCGGGAAACGGGTTCGACGGCGCGTCCGCCGTCCACAGCCACATGACGAATACGCGCATCACCGATCCGGAGATCCTCGAGCACCGCTATCCCGTGCGACTCCTTCGCTTCGAGATCCGGCGCGGCTCGGGCGGCGACGGACGATGGTGCGGCGGCGACGGAGTCGTGCGCGAGATCGAGTTCCTCGAGACTCTCGAGCTCTCGCTTCTCAGCCAGCACCGGCGCGAAGGTCCGTACGGCCTCGAAGGCGGAGACGCGGGCTCACCAGGGCGTCAGCGGCTCGTACGAGCGAGCGGTGACGTGGAGACTCTCGAGGGCATCGCCGAGCGCACGGTGCATGCGGGGGATCGCTTGGTCTTGGAAACGCCGGGCGGAGGTGGATTCGGGGCGGTGGCGAGTTCGAGAGTAAGAATTGCACACGAAGAGCGCGAAGGACCGCGAAGGAAGACGAAGGGAGATTAATGAACGAGATGAAGAGAGAGAGGAAGAAGCTCGTTTGAACTCTGCTGTGCTGTGAGCCTTTGCAACCGCAAGACGAAAAGCGAGAGTCTCGTCGATTCTCGCCTCGATCACTTCCCACCCTAATTCTCTCTTCTCTTTCTTCGTCTTCCTTCGCGGTCCTTCGCGCTCTTCGTGTGAATCTCTTCCTCAGGACCCACCGCGACTGGAGAAAGAACAACGGGCTCCACCTTCGAGCACGCGATAGTCCTGCCCCAGTTCGTCGCACCGACGGACGAACTCCTCCGGGGTCGCCGTATTGAACGTGAACATGTCGTAGTGACACGGAATCGCGCTCTTCGCCCCGATCGCGTGTGCGAGCTCCGCCGCTTCGCGCCCCCAGAGATTCCCCGCGACGCGCCGCTCGGGCGCGCGTCCGTTGATCGGGAGAAACGCGAGGTCGACTCCAAACGGTCGCAGCCACTCGACCATGCCGTCGTAAAGGATCGTGTCGCCGCTGTGGTAGACGGACCACGGCCCGAAGCGCGCGACGTAGCCGAGATACCGGTAGCGCCCGTGCTCATCGCGTTCGAGCTCTTCGTGGGCGGCCGGAACGGCGTGCAACTCGAACGCACCGATCGTCACCTTTTCGCCGGCGTCGATCGACCGGAGGGAATCGGGCGCGACGCCGAGCCGCTCCGCTGCGAACTCGCGATTCGCCGACGGAACGAGGATCTCGAGGTTCTTGCTGGCACGGCGAATCGCGGTCAGCGTCTCACCGTCGAGGTGATCGGTGTGGTTGTGGCTCGAGCTGACGATGTCGACGAAGTCGAGCCGATCGGGCGCGACGACTCGCTCCGACATCCGTACGTGCGGCTTATCGGTCGCCGCGTACTTTCGGGTGAGCGAATCCGAGAGATACGGATCGAACAACAGATGCCGGCCGAGCCACTGCACGAGAAACCCGCTCTGGCCGAGCCACCAAACGTGCACGGACTCCTCGCCACTCCTCGCCGCGTCCACGTCGGCGAGGAACGCGTCGTCCTTTTGCGCGGCGGGGATGAGCTCGCGCCCGGATTCGCTCATGAGACGCCGAGCTCGCGCCGTACTTCGTGGACCCCGGCAACCATGTTCGCGAGCTTCTGCTTCGCCGCCCATCGCGCCGTTTGGCTGAGTCCGCAGTCCGGGGCGAACGACAGTCGATCCGCCGGCGCGTGCTCGAGGCAGAGCTGCACGCGCCTCCGAACATCCTCTACGGTCTCGATGTAATAACTCTTCACGTCGATGATCCCCACCGCGACGTCCGTCCGCTTCGCGATCTCCGCAATGATCTCGATCTCAGCGAATTCGCGCGACGCCATCTCGACGTGCAGCTCGTCGACCGGAAGATCGAAGAACGCCGGGAACATCGGCGAGTACCGCCGGTAGCCGACGGCGTGCCCCTTGAAGTTTCCGAAGCAGAGATGGGTCGAAAGTCGACACCGCCCGACGATCGGCTCCACGGTGCGCCGGAAGATGTCGACGAACCGAGCGGGATCCTCGCGGTACGCGTAGCAGCTCATCGACGGCTCGTCGACCGTGATCTCATCGCAGCCCGCCTCGACGAGCTTCTCGAGCTCGCTCCGTACGATGGGGAGGAGCGCTTCGGTGATCGCGTAGCGATCGGGGTAGGCCTCGTTCGCGAGCAGTCGGCCGCTCATCGTGTACGGTCCGGGCAGCGACATCTTGAGCGTCGGTCCAGCCGGCGCGAGGCGGCGCAGACGCTCGAACTCCTCGAGCGCGCCGAGGCCACCTCGGGCGGAGAGGGCGCCGACGATCTCGTGCTTTCCCCGCTGATCGTGAGCCGGGGGCCCGAATCGACGCGGCGATGCACCCTCGAGCGCGATCCCTTCGAGATAGCCGTAGAAGGACAGATTGAAATCGAACCGCGTCTGCTCGCCGTCGGTGATGACATCGAGACCGGCCGCGATTTGATCGTGAACGGCCGCGATCACCGCGTCGTCCTGCATCTCAGCGATGTCGGCGGACCCGAAATCCTCGAGGTGGCGCGACGCGGCCTCCAGCCACGCGGGAAAGGGATAGCTGCCGATGACCGTCGTTCTGAGCGGGTGATCTTTCATGCGTCCCCGTCCGTTCCGTACGCTTCTGATAGACCCTGGTAGAGTGCCGATACGCGCTCGGCGTGTTCATCGTAGGCGGCGTCGAAGAGCTTTGCCGCTCGTTCCGTTCCGACGACACAGCCCGCCGCGAGAACGGGCGGCGGCTTTCCGGCGGCGGCGAGCCGCGCGGCAACCTCGGCTTTCACCGCATTGACGAGCGCGACGCTGCCGATCGTCGAGCCGGGCGAAACGGGCGCGTCGAGTGCGTCGAGCGTCACCATCGCATCGCCCGCAGGCGCGCCGGTATCGAGAACGAGGTCGGCGATCTCGGAGAGCTTCAGTCCGCGCGGGTGGCGACTCGCGCTCGCTTCGGAGTGCGCTCGGCTCACGATCGCGACGACCTTCATCCCGGCGGCTCGGAGCCCCTCGGCGACCTCGATCGGGACCACATTGCATCCGCTCGATGAGATCACCAGGCCGGCATCCCGAGACGAGAGGTGAAAATTGCGCAGGATCTTCGCCCCGAGGCCGGCCGTGTTCTCGAGGAACATCGCCTGGCGCTGACCATTGGCGCCGACGACTTGATTGTGAAAGGTGAGCGATAGCTCGACGATCGGGTGGAAGCCGGGAAACGATCCGTAACGCGGCCACATCTCTTCGACAGCGATGCGACTGTGTCCCGAGCCGAAGACGTGGACGACGCGTGCATCGAGGATCGCCGCGGCAAACCAATCCGCCGCGCGAGCGATTTCGCTCGACTGCCGTTCGACGAGGTCGAGGATCTCGCGGCACTTCGCGATGTAGTTTTCACTCGGTGTCATCGGCGCTCCGTCCTCGTTCGGGATTCACGGGCGGTGCTGCCCTTCGCTAACGCTCCACCCGCCGTCCACCGTCAGGGTTTGACCCGTCACGAACGACGACGCGTCCGAAAGAAAAAAGACGATCGCGGCATCTACGTCTTCCGGAACACCGATCCGTCCGCCGGCGAGGGGCTGCTTCGTAGCGATGAAATTCAGGATCTCTTCGTTCTCTTGCGCACGTTCCGACATCGGCGTCTCGACGAGCGCGGGCGCGATGACGTTCAGCCGAATGTTCCTCGGCGCGTAGTACGACGCGGCGGATTTGGTCAAGCCGACGATCGCCGCCTTCGTCGCCGCGTAGGCGTGCGTCGCGAAGAACCGCGGCGACGGCGAAAACGCGAGAACGCTGCCCATATTGAGAATACTGCCGCCGCGTCCGTCGGCGAGGAGTTGGCGTACGGCCGCTCGATTCGAATAGACGAGAGAGGTCAGATTGAGATCGATCGTATGCCTCCAACCTTCGTCGGTAAGCGCATCGAGGGGGCCGTCGCCCGCCGCGCGGCCGCTTCCGCCAGCGACGTGATACAGCCCGTCGAACCGTCCAAAGGCATCGATCGCAAGCTCGATCGCGCGCGGAGCCGTCGACGGGTCCGTCGCATCGGCTACGAGCGAGCGAGCTCGTTCACCGAGATCGGACTCGGCTTCTTTCGCAGTACTCGCCGTGCGGCCGACGACAACGACGCTGGCGCCAGCGCGGATGCATGCGCGCGCAGCCGACCGGCCGAGACCGGTCGTTCCGCCGATGATGACGATGCTCTTAGCTTCGAGAAGACCCTTCATCACCGCGGCCAAGCTACGAGAGCTCGCGGGCGATGTCCAGCGCTCCGCCCGCGCGCCTCGGTCAATCCCCGCCGATTGCGTCGGAGAGGCCGCGCACTTCGCTCGCCCCCGCCGGCACCGTGACGGACGAACCCGCGAAATCGCCTCCGATCGGCTCGACGCGACCACCGAGATGCTCCGCGAGGAACCCCTCGACGATCGCGAAGAACGAGAGCCGATTCTCCGGTCGCGCGAACCCGTGTCCTTCGTCAGGGTAGAGGACGTACGTGACGGGGATCTTCTTCTCTTCCATCGCTTGCACGATTTGGTCCGATTCGGACTGCTTGACGCGCGGATCGTTCGCGCCTTGAGCGATGAGAAGAGGTCGCTGGATTCGATCGGCGTAGGTGAGCGGAGAGATCTCTCGGAGGTCCTTTAGTCCCTCGTCGGTTCGGTGATCGCCGACGCGCACGGTGAACATCTCGATCATCGGCTCCCAGTAGGGCGGAATCGTCGAGAGAAGCGTGACGAGATTCGACGGACCGACGATGTCGACGCCGCACGCGAATCGAGTCGGCGTCATCGTGAGTGCGACGAGAGTCGCGTAACCGCCGTAGCTCCCCCCCATGATCGCAACGCGATCGGGGTCGGCGATGTTCTCGCTGACGGCCCATTCGACGGCATCGAGAAGGTCATCCTGCATCCGCTTCGACCACTCGCCGTTCCCGGCGTTGATGAACGCCTTCCCGAAACCGGTCGATCCGCGGAAATTGACGCTGAGAACGGCGTAGCCTCGGTTCGCGAGCCACTGGTGAGTCGGATCGAAGCCCCAAGAGTCGCGCGCCCACGGTCCGCCGTGAACGGAAAGCACGAGAGGAAGCGGCGTTTGAGGTCGACCCGACGCCGCGGGATCGCTCTCCGCCGGAAGGCTGAGGTAGGAAACGAGGTCGAGCTCGTCGCGCGAGCGGAGAACGGTCGAGTGCATCGGGACGAGGGGCAGACTCTCGAGGCTACTCTGGTTCGAGAAGAGCAGCCGCGCCTCTTTCGACTCGCGCGAGTAGTGATAGTAAAACACCGGCCCGTCGTCGCGCGAATCGGTGACGATCCAAGCCCGGTCGTCGAGTGTCCGGCTCGTCACGTTGACGTCACCGCGGGTGATTCCTTCGAGGATACGAAGGTCCTCGCCGATCGAGTCGTCGAGGATCTGCCAGCTCACGCGCTCGTAATTCGTCGAGACCGCCTCGATCGTCTTCTCGGTCGGGTGGGCGAGCACACCGCTCACATCTGCCTTCGGATCGGAGGCGAGCACGCGCGAGGCGCCGGAGGTGAGATCGAGCTCGACCAGAGCGGCCGTGTCCCGCTCGCGGCTGTCGAGCATGTAGAGCCGATTCCCCGACCGGTCGAAGTCGTAGAGATGCGTCGTCAGACTGTCCTCCATCTCGACCTCGAGGAAGCTCTCCCAACTCCCGTCTTCGAGTGGCCTCAGGTACTCCGTGCCGCCGCTCGCGTTCATTCGATACGCGAATCGGATGCGGTAGTCGTCATCCGGAACGAAGCCGGCGTAGCCGTCGTTTTCGAGGAGGAGCTCGCGCTCGCCCGAAAGGAGATCGATGCGATAGGCGTCGTGGAGCGCCGGATCGCGATCGTTGAGAAAAACGAGGATGTGCTGGGGATGGAGATGGCTCACGTGCCGAAGCTGCGCGGCGACGTTCTCGTACGGCGTGAGATCACGCGTCTCTGCCGTCTCGACGTCAACCGCATACACGCGCCAGTTCTCGTCTCCGTCCTTGTCCTGCAGGTACACGATGTGTCGGCCGGTGTACGTCCACAGATGCTCGCGGATCCCTCGCTTCGTGTCGTGAGTGATCGGCCGCGCCGCGGCGGGATCGTCGGGCGGAGACACCCAGATGTTGAGCACACCATCTTCCGGAGCGAGGAACGACAGCGTCTCGCCGTCCGGACTGAGGCGAGCCTGAGCTCGCTCCGGATTGCCGAAGAGGATCTGACGCGGGATGAGTTCCGGCGGAGTCATGGCGGTAAGGCTGCGCGACGGAAGAATCGAGGTCGTCTCTACACCGATCGACGAGCGCCGGGACGCGGCGCCAGTACGGAAGCCGAACATTGTCGCCGCCGGGAGCGGAATGTCGATCGTCGAGTTTCGGTCCGGCGACAGCGCCCGAGCTGGCGCGCGAGACGCGGCGTCGGATACGCTGTTCGAACCCCGTTCGAACGCTCGAGTCCCCGCACGAACGAGATTCCGGTGCCGGAACGCGAGGGAGGAACGGCGTCCTCCGCCTATCCGCCAAGTCTATGATTCCTCGATTCGATCCCGCTGCCTATCGGTCGCAGTTTCCCGCGCTCCGACGTCAAGTCGACGGCCGCCCCGCCGTGTTCTTCGACGGTCCGGCGGGAAGCCAAGTGCCCGCGCGGGTCGCCGAGGCCGTCGCGCGTTCGCTCCTCCACGAGAATGCGAACGTCGGTGGAACGTTCGCGACGAGTCGAGAGGCGGAGAGCTCGCTCGAAGCGGCGCACCGCGCCGCCGCGGATCTCTTCGGCGCGTCGGATCCTCACGAGTGCGTGTTCGGTCCGAACATGACGAGCCTCACATTCGCGCTCAGCCGCGCGCTCGGGCGGCGCTGGCGCGCCGGCGACGAGATCGTCGTCACCCGGCTCGATCACGATGCGAACGTCTCGCCGTGGATCCTCGCCGCTCGCGATGCGGGCGCGACGGTGCGGCACGTCGGGATCAGGGAGGACTGCACGCTCGACCTCGACGAGTTGAGCGCCGCGGTGAACTCACGCACGCGTCTCGTCGCCGCCGCGTGCGCGTCGAACGCAGTGGGAACGATCCATCCGGTCGAAACGATCGCTGCGATCGCGCGAAACGCCGGCGCGCTCGTCTTTCTCGACGCCGTCCACTACGCCCCGCACGGTCTCCTCGACGTCGCGGCATGGGACGCCGACTTCGTCGCGGCGAGCGCCTACAAGTTCTTCGGGCCGCACGTCGGGATCCTTTGGGGACGGCGCCCGCTGCTCGATGAGCTGCCGGCGTACAAGGTAAGGCCCGCGCCGAGCGCACCGCCGGGAAAATGGATGACGGGAACGCAGTCGCACGAAGGAATCGCCGGGACGCTCGAGGCGATCGACTACCTCGCGGATATCGGGCGCGACATCGAGCGAGAGCTCACTGGTGAAGAGACGCGGCGCGCTGCGCTCGAAACGGCCTATCGAGCCATCGGGGAGTACGAGCGATCACTCGTCGCCCGACTCCTCGACGGCCTCGCGGAGATTCCAGGCGTAAAGGTCTGGGGCATCACCGATCGCGGTCGTCTCACCGAGCGCGTGCCGACGCTGGGCATCACGCACGCGCGCCTTTCTCCGCGCCGCCTCTCAGAACATCTCGCCGAACGCGGGATCTTCGTCTGGGACGGTAACTTTTACGCGCTGCCGCTCACGGAAGCACTCGGGCTCGAGCCGGAGGGAATGGTGCGAATCGGCCTCCTCCACTACAACACGATCGAGGAAGTGGAGCGGCTTCTCGGAGAGCTCGAGTCGCTCGCGTAGGTTTCCCCCACGCCCTCGCGAGATCACGCCCTGCACCAGCTCAGCGGGCGCGCCCGACGCCGGCACCGCTCTGATCGGATTAAGCGTTACGGTCCCGGCGAATCAGGTCTCTTAGAGATCGCGGAGCCTTCGCCGAGGCTGGACGCCAAGGGCGATGCGCTTCGCAGATTACGCTTTACAGCCTGCTCCTTGCGGCCCGATCCTGCGAGTGGACTGCGCCGCAAACCGAGAATTCATCGTTGGTTGTGGGGAAGGGCCACCGTGGGAGTCGCGCTCCTTCCCTGGGTATTCGCAGTGCTCCGGCTGGGAGGGAATGAGCCATGCTCGCTCCACGCTTCGTTGTGTTCGTCGGTCTCTTGGTCGTCTCCTCCTCGACCGACGTGATTCCTCAGGAACTTTCGGACGAAACTCCGGTGACACTCCCGCTCAGCCGGGAACGCCACCACTTCAAGTCGCTCCTCCTCTCTAACCCCAACTATTTCGGCAATCTGCCGGACAGCGGTTTCGATCCGGTCGTCTCGATCGCCGGAAACACGACGTACGAGGAGCTCGTGTGCGTGGGGTTCGAGCCGAGATCGAGCCGACTCAACGGTGTCGTCTACGTGTACCAACCGGTCGGGTACGGCGGCGGCGTCTGTACGAACGGCACTCCGGAGTACGTTCGGTTCTACGTTTCCTTTGACGACGGCGCCACGTGGAACGACGAAGGCACCGTGGCGTTTCGCGCCTACGACATCCCGGGCACGACGAAATCGAGACGCCTCGAGTACGCGGTCTCGCTCAAGATCGAACCACCGCGGAAGTTCTGCACCACCGAGAACATCGCGCTCGTCCGCGCGATCCTCTCCTGGAACCAACCTCCCCCGCCGAACCAACCCAACTGGCCGCCGGTCTGGGGAAACGTTCACAACACCTACATTCAGATCCAAGCTAGGCCGCAGCTCACCATCACGGATCTCGCTTCGTTCGGCGAACTCAACATCCCGAACTCGGTCCTCGAACTCTTCGCGACGAACCAACCCCTGGCCCTCGCGACACCGACGCCTTCTTTCGGATCGGACGTCATGCGCCGGTACAAGGAGGCCAAGGTCGAGCCACTCCGCTACAAGTTCCCGATGATTCAGAACCTCCTCAGCTCGTCGTCGAACGAAGCCTTGTCGGATCCGTTGTTCTCAAGCGTGTTGGACGATCTCGGGCCGGTGATCGACCTCGACGACATACTCTTTCCTACGAACGGCAACACGAGCTACGAGAATCTCGAGTGCATCGGGCTGAACACGAATGAGGACACTCTCGAGGCAGTCATTCGGATCCGAAGGCCCGTTGGCTACGGCGGAGACCTGTGCTCGAAGGGCAGTACCGAGTACGTGACGTTCTGGGCCGACTTCGATCAGAACGGCTCGCTAGAGTCTTGCCTGGGGACCGCGTCCGTACGAGTTCATGACATCGCCTCGATCCCGAGTGAAGGCCTCGAGTACGGCGTCTATCTGCCGATCGATCTCACGCACCAGCGCCGGCTCTGCACGTCGGGTCCGAAGGTAGTGCGCGTCCGAGCGATTCTGGCTTGGCAATCGCCCCCACCCTGCTCGAATCCCAACTATGTCCCCACATGGGGAACACGTCGCGACACCTTCGTGCACATCACACCTGGTCCCGAGATTCCAGTTGGCGCATTCCTGCCACAGATGTCGATCGTCGGCGGCATTCCCTTCGAGCAGATCAGCACGGTCAACGGTATGACGACAGCCGACGCGCTGTTTGCTCTCAACGGATTGCCTCCCGATCCATTGGAGCGACCGTGTCCGTTCGGTCGCCGCGTGGTCATTCAGGGTCCGCAGTTCCCGGGCAAGCAGTACCGAGTACAAGTTCAAAGACATGGCGAAACGGGTTGGACGACCGTCAATACGCCGCTGAAGGTCGTCAACGCATCGGGCGTCGTCTCCACTCGATTCCCGTCGGACGACGGCGTGTTCACGTATCTGACGCACGCCCAAAACATCTCGAACGTACTCGCGTGGTGGAATACGAGTGGCGACGGCGATTGGCGAATTCGAATCGAGGGATTCGTAGGCGGTGCTCTTTCGGGCGCGCAAACGCTGCCGATAATTCGGCTCGACAACACACCGCCGAGTACGTCGATCTCGATCAGCACGGGAACGGGCGACTGCGGCAAGTTCCCGATCGGCACTTCTCTCTCCGGAACGTTCACCGCGCGGGACATTCACTTCCGCGAATTCAGCCTCGTCGTGAAGCCGCCGATCAACACGTCGCCCGTGGGCGTCCCGAGCCCGTCGTCTGGAATGAGCCAGACGTCTTTCGTCGGAGACCCGTGGACTCTGAACACGACCGGCATGACGGCGTGCGGCTACATCGTCGAAGTCGACGCGCGCGATCGGTCGATCCTCAACAGCGCGACTGTCGGTCACTACCGGGAAGCGTCCGTCGGGTTCTGTCTCGACGACGAGTAACCGACTGGCGGGGAGCGAGCCCGAGATGCGAGACACCTCGGTCTCGCTCCCCGTCGAGAGATCGATCTCCCTCTGCGAAATCGCCCTTACCCTCGCGTCACCGCCTCGTCGAGGTTGAAGACGACCCGCGCGACCGTGACCCAAGCAGCGGCTTCGATCGCGCGCCCGGCGGCGACGCCAGCCTCGAGCCCTGCAAACGTACGGGCGGCTTCCGCGTCGCGCCGGAAGCTTGCGCGCGCCTCTTCGTAGAGCTCGAGGAGAGCGCCGCGTTCCACGTCGTCTGGCTCGCGAGAGACGACGCTCATAAAAAGCATTCGTGCGCGGTCGCTCGCGCTCTCGTCGGGTGTCGCCGCGATGCGCCGGCCGAGCGCCTGCGCGCCTTCGAAAAGGACGGGGTCGTTGAGCAGAGTGAGCGCCTGAAGCGGCGTGTTCGAGCGACGACGACGCAGGCAAGTCGTATTCGAGTCCGGTGCGTCGAACGTCGAGAGCATCGGGAAGGGAACGGTCCGCTGAAAAAAGATGTAGAGACCGCGCCGGTACCGATCGCCTCCGCTCGCGACGTCCCATTTGACGGAGTTCGCGTAGCCGAGCTCGCGCACTCCCTCCGGAAGCGGTGGACGCACGCTCGGCCCGCCGATCTTGCGCACGAGGAGATCGCTCGAGCCGAGGAAAAGATCGCGTACGGTCTCGGCCGCGAGGCGAAACCGGTTCTGCCGCGCGAGGAGTCGATTGCGCGGATCGATCGACTCGAGCTCCGGTCGGACGTTCGACGCTTGACGATACGTCGCCGAGCAAACGATGAGTCGAATGAGCTCCTTCCGACTCCATCCGAGCCGGCGGTACTCGTTCGCGAGCCAATCAAGAAGCGCCGGGTGCGTGGGTGTTTCGCCCCGCGTGCCGAAATCTTCGGGCGTTCTCACGAGTCCCTCGCCGAAGAGATGCTGCCAGACTCGATTCGCAGCGACGCGGGCCGTGAGCGGATTGGCGGGATCGAAGAGCCAATGGACGAGGTCGATGCGATCGGGGCTGCTCGCCCGGGGCGAAAACGCGTGGAGAACCTCCGGCGTTCCCGGACCGACTTCCGCGCCCGGCCGAAGAAAGTCCCCGCGCGCGAGGATGCGCGTCGTTCGACGCGGAGTTCGTTCGCGCACCGTTCGGGCGATCGTCTTCGGCGCAGCCGGCTCGAGCTTTCGGTGCGCATTCAGTGCTGCCTGGCGCTCGCGCACCGCAGGATCGAGATCGCGATAGAAGCCCCGGATGCGGTTCGCGTCGGACTCGCCTCTCTCTTCGCGCGCGACGCGTGCAATGCGGAGGATGTCATCGGGAATCGAGTCCGCGCGACCGTTCTGCGGCGCCGCGCTGAGATCGACGCGAAAGCGACCGATCGTGTGCTGCGAGCCGTGAACCTGTTTCAATCTGAGCCGTACACGCGCGCCGGGTGAGAGCTCGACCGGCTCGGCGAGCTCGAACGTCGCCGAATGACGCCGTCCGTAATGGGGAGCGATGCCCCAGCCCGTTTCGGGTTTGCCGTCGATCGTCGCCGTCACCGGCCAACGATTCTGCGAGTGCTCCGCGCTCGCGGCGGCGAGCTTGATCGGTTTCGCCTTCGCCGCGTCGCCGTCTGCGATCTCGAGCTCGACCTCGGAGAGAACGAAGTTCCCGTGCTCCGTGCGACCGGGACCCTTGGCGCCGAGACTCTCGTGCGGCAGCGCGTGCACGCGAAGCGCGTGAAGCGCGCGCAAGTCTGCCTTCCCTTCAAGAAGATATGTATCGCTCTCCGGTCGCTCCCCGCTCGCGAGGATCGAGCCGTCGTCCAGAGTCGCGAGCGTCGCTCCTTCCGTCGAGCTCGCGACGGTCACTTCGAGTGGCGTCCACGAGACGAGGTCGGCGAGCGTTCCCTCCCATTCGCGCTGTCGCGCGGCGAGACCGTCTCGGTCGACCGACGCCACCGCGGCGACAAGTTTCGCGTCCTCGAGATCGAACGACGCTTTAGCCGCTCGGTACGCTTTTGCCTCTTCCTCGAGGGCCGCCGGCGTGGTCGTCTCATCGATCGAATTGAAGAAGGCGAAGAGACGATAATACTCGTGCTGCGTGATCGGATCGTACTTGTGGGAGTGGCACTGCGCGCAGCCGAAGGTGAGACCGAGCCACACGCTCGCCGTCGTATTGGCGCGGTCGACCGTCGCCTTCACGCGAAACTCCTCCTGGTCCGTTCCGCCCTCGGTGTTCGTCAGCGTGTTGCGATGGAATCCGGTCGCGACGAGTTGCTCCGTCGTCGCCCCAGGGAGAAGATCTCCGGCGAGTTGCTCGAGGGAGAATCGATCGAACGGAAGGTCCTCGTTGATCGCTCGAATCACCCAGTTCCGGTAGCGCCACGCGAACGGCCGGGGTCGATCCTTCTCGTAGCCGTCGCTGTCGGCGTAGCGCGCGAGATCGAGCCAGTGCCGCCCCCAGTGCTCGCCGAAGTGCGGTGATTCGAGCAAGCGATCGACCGCCCGCTCATAGGCACCGGCGGCGCGATCGGCGAGAAACGACGCGACCTCCGCCGGCGACGGCGGGAGGCCCGTCAGGTCGAGGGAAAGACGACGCAACAGCGTCGTTCGGTCCGCCTCGGGAGAAGGTTCGATCGCTCGCCGCTCGAGCTGCGCGAGGACGAACGCGTCGATCGAGTTTCGAATCCACTCCGCTCGTTTCACCCGGGGTGGCGATGGGTCGGCGATCGGCTGGAACGCCCAGTGGTCGCTCGTCTGCGCGATGGTGACGCCAGCCGGCCACTCGAGTCCGCCGTCGATCCACCGGCGGAGAACTTCGATCTCGCGCGTTGTGAGGCGTTCGCCTTCGGGCGGCATGACGAGCTCCGGATCGGAGCCACTCACGAGCTCGACCAGCCGACTCTCCCCGCTCGAGCCGGGGACCGCTGCCGCTCCACCGTCGCCGCCGCGGAGCACCGCCGCCCGCGAGTCGAGCCGAAGTCCGCCCTTCGCCTTGCCGCCACCGTGACAACCGATACACCGCTTCGCGATGATCGGAAGCACGTCGCGCGCGAACTCGACCGCACGCGGTGAGCTCGCCTTCGAGACATTTTCGTCGCCGAAAGCGACTCCGACCGCACTCAGAGCGAGCGCGAACGCAAAGGCGGGCGGGAACGACGAACGGGGCTTAGGCCCCGCGCGGAGCCCGATTCGGATCGAGAGCATCGCGGCGATTCCTTCCGGTCCAGCCCGCTCCAAAAGCCGAAAGCGGGTACGATCGGGAAACGATCGTCACCATCATCGCGAATCTCCGCCGCTCGGGCAACGGAAGAGCTCGCGCACGGGCGCGCTCGTCCGGATGCCGTCCGATGTTCAGGTCGCGCGGTCGGCGGTGATCAGGTTGAGGATTCGCTCCTTGTCCCCGAGCGCGATGAGCGAATCGCCCTCGCGGATGTCCACCGCCGCACCGGGGGTGGTGAGGAGCTCGCCGTCTGCCCGTCGAATCGCGACGATGATGAGCCCGCGATCGCGGAGATCGGTGTCCTGAAGTCGAGCCCCCGCGTAGGGCGAATCGGCCGTGATCTGAATCTCCGCGAGATCGAGCCCGGCGTCCTTTGTCGTAACGAGCTCCATGAACTCCTGAACGTTCGGGTTGACGAGCCAGCGGGCCATTTTCGTCGCCGTACTGTGATAGAGATTCACGACCTGATCCGCCCCGGCGCGGAGCAGCTTCGCCTCGCCGTTCTCGTCCGAGGTGCGTGCGACGATGAGCAGTCGCTTCGAATCGCTCGAGAGATGGCGGACGGTGAGCACGACGTAGAGATTGTCTGAGTCGCTCCCGAGCGTCGCGACCACGCCGCGAGCCTTGTCCACCCCTGCGCTGAGAAGCACGCGATCCTCGGTGCAGTCACCGTGGATCACCGGCCATTTGCGATCGCGACACTCTCTCCCAGCGGCCTCATCGACCTCGATCACGACGAACGGCATGTTCATCGCTTCGAGCTGCTCGCACACGATTTGACCCATACGCCCGAAGCCGCACACGATGAAGTGGTCTTCGAGCGAGCTCTTGATGTTCTCCATGCGCCGCGTCTCCAGCCAGTCGCGCACCACACCTTCGACGAGGAGCTTCCCGAGCTCCGCCATGCAGAAAACGAACGCTCCGATGCCGATCCCGAGGTAGATCGTGACGAAGACTTTTCCCGTCGT
This sequence comes from Planctomycetota bacterium, assembly GCA_965223845.1. Taxonomy (GTDB): domain Bacteria; phylum Planctomycetota; class UBA8108; order UBA8108; family SXIK01; genus CBDCXR01. The sequence goes on from CBDCXR010000004.1 coordinate 5,656,175, forward strand.
CGAGAGGGGCTGAACTTCTCCGTAGCCGACCGTGGTCAGAGTGATCACGGTCATGTACGCGCAGTCGACGAGGCTCCACCCTTCGACGATCCGAAAACCCAGGATGCCGACGATTGTGAGAAGCAAGAGGATCGCGGCGATTCGAGCGAGGTACGCCATAAGAGCTGTTCTGACCGACTTCGGCTCTACTTAACGCCGGAAGTCTACCGCGTCACGCGTTCTCGCCTCTTCCGAAAAAAGCGACCTCGCGCGAGTCGTTCGCGCTCTCATCGTCGTCCGGTCGGAAGCGTGAACTTTCCTCTGCTCCTTTCCGGCCGGAAGGTACGATAGTATATGGAGACGGCCGGTGACAGCCGGCGCCTTCGAGGGAGCGAGCGGTTCGACGTAGTCCCGCGCGGAGTTTCGACCGGGCGAGGGCGGGATCGGCTCGCGTCTTCGATTTCGACCTTCCCCCGAGTTCGGTGTCCCAGAATGAGCGGCACGACCGAAGGACCCGCGGTCCTCGAATCCCCGGAGACCACCGCTGAGACGCGGCTCGATCGGGTGTGGAATGTCGTCGTCTGGAACGATCCGATCAACCTGATGAGCTACGTGACCTACGTGTTTCAGAAGCTCTTCGGCTACTCGCTCGAGAAGGCGACGCAGCACATGCTCGAGGTCCACCACCGCGGCCGGTCGGTCGTCGCGAGCGTCGAGCGGGAGAAGGCGGAGTTCTACGTCGGCCAGCTGCACGCCTACGGCCTCCAGGCGACCATGGAGAAGGTCTGCTGATGCTGCGCGCGCAGAAGCTCGACGACGGCGACTACGAGGTCCATCTTCCGCCCCAGGCGCTCGAGCTCTTGTGGCATCTTCCGCGTCGATTGCGGAATCTTCTCGAGAGCCCCGACTTCGAGGATCGCGTCGTTCGACGACTCTTCCCGGTCGCCTACGACGACGAGGAGAAGGAAAGCGAGTACCGCGAGCTTCTCGGCGACGACCTGCGCCAACGAAAGCTCGCCGCGATCGATGTCTTCGAGGAGATCTTGCGGTCGGGAGAGATCCACCGGCGCGAGGCGCATCTCTCGATCCCGGCCGAACGATTCGATTCGGTCCTCGGGTTCATCAATGACATGAGGCTGCTCCTCGGCGTCGAGCTCGACATCACCGACGACAACTGGCAGTTCGAGATCTCGCCGGACCATCCCCGAGCGGAAGAGATGCTCCTTCTCGACTTCCTCGGCTTCCTCCAGCACAGCCTTCTCGAGGCGACGGGGATGGCCGACCTCGAGGGGATCGATCTCGCTCCTCCTCCCGAGGCCTAAGGGCCGGATCGCGCCACGGTCGAGCGTTCGGGCTCGGACTGGGCTCAGTCGGTCGCCTCGCAGTCGGTGCGTACGCGTGAATCGGCGATTCACGCTCGACCACCGAAATGAGCTGCCTCGTGCGGCGGCAATCGTTGTGCGCGCTCGATCGGGTGGATCTTCTGCGCGGAGAGCTTCGGCGGGTGCGACGGTCGCGAGAACCGGAGTCGGCGCCGGCGGCGCCGGTGCGTAGACCGTCGGTGAATCTCTCGCCGGATGCGCGAAACGAGAATAGCCGAGGATCACGAGCCGGTGCACCCAGCGTCCGTTTCCTTCGCAGTTCGATCGGACGGAAAGCTACGCAACTCGTCCGCGAGCAGTCGCACATGCTGCCGAAACTCCCCCTTAGCGCATTCGTCGAACGGGTCAGAAAGGGGTCGCGGAACTCTGCGGTAAGAAGCGGCGACGCCCGCCGCCGCACCATTCTCAAATGGACTAGACGCTCGCCGATCGACCTCGATCCTCAGAAAACGAATCAGGTGAGAATTTCTTCTTCTTGACTTCGGCGGGTCAAGGAAGCGTGGGCCATCTCGCCCGAGTCGCCGAGCGAGCACTGAGGCAGATCACCGACGCACTCCCCGGGGTCGCAGGCAAGAACTGTTATGGCAAGTTCGCTTGCCTTGCGTTTCGCGACTACGAGACGTACTACGAGTACATCTCGTATTTCTGTCCCGAGGGCGAGTTCGGCGCTTCCGGCGGTGCCTATCTTGCGCAGGGATACTCCCACTTTGTCCTCAATCACGCAGAACACTCTTCGTTGGAGTTCGTGTTGGTTCATGAGCTCACCCACGCCTGTCTCTCCGATTGCCCTCTCCCGCTGTGGCTCGAGGAAGGAGTCACTCAAATCATGGAGGAGGCGATCTTCGGTCACTCGGACTTCGCGATGAACCGCGAGGAGCTCGCTCGGCACCAGAGTTACTGGGCCGAGAATGGGCTGCGCTGCTTCTGGTCGGGTCGGAGCTTCCAGCGTCCCGACGACGGGATGGAACTGAGTTACGTGCTAGCGCAAGTCCTGACGCGGAATCTCCTTTCGCGAGGACGAGAGACGTTTCTGCGACTCTTGACGGCTGCGGAGCCCTTGGATTGTGGGGACAGCGCGACGAGAGAGATCTACGGGTTCGGTCTCGGTGACTTGGCGACTCACTTCCTTGGCGAAGGCGATTGGGGCTGGACGCCTGTGAACGCTGCCGACTTTTACTCCCGAGCCGTACTGCACCTGACCCGTCGCAAGTACGCGGAGGCGACTCAATACTTCGAGGCGGCTCTCCATGACGGGGAGGATCCAGAACACTTGAACGCGTTCGCTTGGCTTCTGTGCACCTGTCCCCAAGACAACGTCCGCGATGGCAGTCGAGCAGTTGCGCTTGCGACTCGTGCGTGCGAGCTGACCCACTGGAGATCCGAAGCAATTCTAGACACGCTCGGCGCTGCCTACGCTGAAGTTCGTGACTTCGCGCGCGCGGTGAAGTGGGCTCGTGCTGCGGTCGACCTGGCGGCGGACGAACACCAGCAGGGAGACGAAGCTCGGCTGAGGTTGTACGAAGCGGGCGAGCCGTACCGAGAAGACCCTGGGACAACCGGCGATGCTTCTACTGTCTCGCACGCGAGTCAGTAAAAAGCTCGGCATCTACTTCGCACGCGCCCAGGCCGCGACCTCGCCCGGCTCGGATTCGGCCGCCCGGCCGCCGAGCCGCCGGAAGAGCGGGCAAAAGTGTCATCCGAGCGGTAATTTGGGTGGAGGCTGCTAAGGCAGGTTTACGCTCGCGCTCCCGCGCGACACCGCGCCCGCCCCGCAAGCCATTTCCAATTCATGGCTTAGGTCGTCTCGACACGTCTCCGTCACGCGCGGCGAGCGGCTTGCGCAGAAGCAGTCGGCCGAATGAATCTTCGTCGAGCTCCCGCGACGATCCCCTCGCATCGCCAGCGTCTCCCGCTCGCACCACCGCCCCGCGAGGCACGGAGATTCGCCTTATCTTCGTCTACTTGTTCATTACTAAACCGTAATACTGAGCAACTCGCGCTCGATGCCCTCCGACGATCCCCACCGCCTCGCTCCCGCCGGATTCGGCCCGCGGTACGAAACCATTCGTACCCTCGGCCGCGGCGGAGCGGGGACGGTCTATCTCGTCCGCGACGCCTACCTCGAGCAGGAGATCGCGCTCAAGATCCTCGACACGCCCGAGACGCGAGATGCCGTCGAGGAAACGCAGCGGGAATTCACGCTTCTCGCTCAGATCGACCACCCCGCGATCGCGCGCGCCTACGACTTCGGCTACTTCGGCGATCGACCGTACTTTACGAGCGAGTACATTCGCGGGGCGCTTCCCGATGCGCCGATCGGCGAGTCCGATGCGCTCGCGCGCATCGGACTCGACATCGCCGAAGCGCTCGAGTTTCTTCATGCGCACCGGATCCTTCACCTCGACGTCAAGCCGAGCAACATCGCGATCCGGCGCGACCCACCGTCGCACGCGGTGCTTCTCGACTTCGGCTTATGGCGGAAAGCCGGTCCCCCGGCGACCGGCCGCCTGCGCGGCTCGCTCCCGTTCATGGCGCCCGAGTACTTCAGCGGGGGCGAGCTCGGACCGTGGACGGATGCGTACGCGCTCGGCGTGACTCTCTATCGACTCGCGACGGGCCGGTTTCCGCGCCCGGGCGCCGCCGGCGCGCAGCTCTCGTCCGCAGAGGACGTCCCCCATCCTTCCGACGAACGTGCGTGGTTTCCCGCGCCCGTTCCTCCGTCGCAAGTGGTCCGTGGTCTCTCGTCCGATTTCGATCGTGTGATCCTCGAATGCCTGGCGCTCGACCCGGCCGCCCGCGCGATCTCGCCGCGGGATCGGCTCGCGACACTCACGAGACGCGGTTCGTGGAGCCGTCGACTCACGCGCCCGCACGCCATGCACGAGACGGTCGGGCGAGCCGCTGAGCTCGACCTGATCGATGAGTTTCTGAACGACGACGAGGCGCCCGCCCTCGTCGTGACGGGATCGCCGGGTGCAGGCGTGAGTCACGTCCTCCGCGAAGCCAAGCGTCGCGCACAGATCGCCGGCCGAAGCTCGTACCTCGAGCGTGCGGAGGCGCTCGACGCGCGACCCGGCAGCGTGCTGCGATGCCTGGCGGCGCATCTCGGCGAAGATGCGGACGCTCGTCGCCGCTGGCGAGAGTTCAGCGATCGACTCCAGCGCCCGCGAAAGGCTCGCCACCACGGACAGCGAGATAGCACCGCGGACGCCGAACGACGTCTGCGGCGAGTGAGCGAACTCTCCCTCGCGCTGGGCGCGCTCTCGAATCCGCTCGTCCTTCTCGTCGACGATCTTCACGCATTCGATGAAATCTCCGTTGGACTGATCGCCGATACGCTCCGCGCGATCGCCGCATTCGAAGCTGACCGTCGACCACCGATTCGAATCGCGGTGGGCTACCGCGAAGAGGGGTCCTCGGTGAGTTTGCTCCGCGAGATCTCGCAACTGGTCGAAGGCGAGAGCCTCGGCAGGACCTTGACCGTCCTCCCGCTTTCGGCGACCGATACGAACCGTCTCTTCACCGCGGCGGCGCGAGATCTCGGCGAGGAGGCGCCCACGACGACGAAGAGCGCGATCGCACGCTACGAAGAGACTCGCGGTCTCCCGGCCCGCATCATCGAGGCGGCGCGGGTGGTCGGACGCGACGCGAAGCAGCGATCGCGGCGAGAAGAGAAAGAGCCGCCGATCCTTCCCGACGACGAAGGCTCGCTGGCCGTTCTCCGCATCCTTCAGCTTCTGCGCACTCCAGCCTCGGCAAAGGAGATTGCGGGCGTGCTCGATCGCCCGCGCCCGCAGATCGAGCGCGATCTCGCGCGGCTCGCCGAGCGTCATCTCGTCCGTGGCGAGGACGACGACCTCCGCCGTGGGACTCGCTGGCGCGCGCTCGACGGCCTTGCACCAGTCTCGAGCGGAGCGACGAAGACCGAAGAGAGGCGTACGCACCGTGCCGTCGGCCGTATGCTCGTCACGCGCGCGAAAACGGGAGACGAAGCGGCGATCGTCGAAGCGGCCGGACACTTCGTCCGCGCGGGAGACCGCACCGCCGTGGCCGAGATCGGGGCGGAGGCGGCTCGTTATTTGACATCGACGTTTCAGAATTGCGCCGCACGCGACATGCTCGCGCGCGTTCTCAAGGCACTCCCTACTCGCGCTCGCGCGCGACGTGTCGAGGTCGCCCTCGAGATGGCCGATCTCTATTCGCGCACCGGCGACCTCGAGCGCGGGATCGATCTTCTCCGCTCGATCCTCGCGGGCACGCCCGCCCCGAGCGGCTCGACACGACTCCGCGTCCTCCTCAGCCTCGCGGTCCTCTACGGCCGGCGCGGCGAGTTCAAGCACGCCTCCGCACTCTTCGGCGAGGTGATCCCGCGCGACGTCGAATCGGTCCGCGGACTCGAGCGCGAGGAGCTCATTCATTTCGTGAACGAGTACGCCGCGATGAAAGGGTTCACCGGCGACTACGAGGGCGCGATCGCGCTCTGCGAAAGCGCGATGAAGCTCGCCGGACGAAGCCGCTCGACGGCGATCCGCGACGCCGTCCTCAATCTCTACGCCACGCGAGCCGCGGTCGCGGTGCGCACGTACGACTATTCCGGAGCGAGCCACCACTTCGAGAGTGCCCTTCAGATCGCCGAGGCGATCGGCTCCGTCACGAACCGCGCGGTGATCCTCAACAATCTCGGTATCGTCTACAACCAATGCGATCGCTACGCCGATGCGATCCGAGCGTTTCGGGAAGCTGAGCGCACCTGCGTCCAGCTCGACGAGGGCCCTTCGCTCGTCTCGATCCAGTGCAACCTCGCGATCCTCTACGCCAAACGCGGCGAGTTCGCCGCCCAAGAGCGTGCGATCGCCGAGGCCGAGCGCCTCCATCCCGCGGCGGTCGGACAGAGACAGGCTTTCTTCTTCGATCACGCTCGCGGATTGTGCTCCCTCTACCGCGGACGCTTCGCCGAGGCGCGGGCTCACCTCGACCGGGCGATCGAAGTCGGAAGCGCCATGGGCGACGAGCACGTCGCGGCGTTCGATCGAATCTACCGCGGGGAGGCTCTATTCTTTCTCGCCGAGTACGAAGGCGCGGTGCGTGCGCTCGAGGCGGAAACCCGATCGACGCTGCCGACTCGAGTCCGTCAGATGGCTTTCGCACGCCTCGCGCTCGTTCACGCGATGACGGCGCTCGAATCCAAGGCGCAGGCGGCTATCGCCGCGCACGCGAGCCTCGCCAACGAACGACCGGTGCCGTTTCTCGATGCATGGGACGACCTCTTTCTCGGGTGGGCTGCGTCGCTGCTCGGTGATCGCGAGCGCGTCGAAGAACGCCTCGCGCGCGCGGAGCAGTTCTTCGCGCGACACGGCTTCGCACCGGCTCACGCTCTTACGCGCTGGGTGCGCGCGGAGAACGATCTCCTCGCGGGCGATCTCTCTCGCGTGAGCGAGGCGCTCCGCGGGGTATCCGACGGGAACCATCTCACGGCCGTACTCTGGCTCCTTCTCGAGGCGCGAGTCGCCGCCCACGCACTCACCGAGACGCGGGATCGCCAGCCGGTCGGCGATCTCATCGCGCGATCGGGAGCGGCGCTCGTCGGGAATCCGCTCCCGGAGTGGGAAGCGCGCCTCGAGCGGATTCGCTCCAGGCTCTGGGGCGGGAGAAAGGAAGAAGCGGTCGACGCGGATCGCGCGCGCTGGGTCGCACACCTCGAAGCATCCGATCGAGATCGCTACCTCGAGAGCGAACACTGGCGCGCTTGGACGGCGATCGATCGCCTCGACGTGCCGAGCGAACAGCCCGTCGCGCTGGATCGCGCGGAGCTTCCCACCGCGAGCGCGGCTTGCGGTCCGCTTCGCGACGGTTTGGTCACGCGATCCCCTGCGATGCGGCGCATCGCGCAGACACTCGACCGCGTCCGCGGAACGGACATCCCGATTCTGCTCACGGGCGAGACGGGAGTTGGAAAAGACTTCATCGCGAACATCATTCACGCGGAGAGCGAGCGCGCGAATGAGCCGCTCGCAGTCATCTCCTGCGCAGCTCTCGCGCCGGAGCTCCTCGAAGCGGAGCTCTACGGCGCCCGGGCGGGCGCGTACACGAGCCTCGAAACCGACCGTCCGGGCATCCTTCGCGAGGCTCACGGCGGCACCGTTCTTCTCGACGATATCGGTGCGCTCGGCGCGGAGTCTCAAGCAAAGCTCCTCCGAGTCTTGTCCGCGCAGACGTTTCGGCCGCTCGGGAGCGACGAGGAAATCGAGGTCGACGTTCGCTTTCTCTTTACGTCCGCGCGCGATCTCGAAGCGGAGGTGACCGCAGGGAACTTTCGCCGCGATCTCTTCCACCGAATGAGCGTTCTCACGATCGCCGTGCCTCCGCTTCGCGAGCGCGCGGAAGACCTCGAAGCGCTCGCCGGAATCTTTCTCGCCGAAGAGACACGGGCGAACGGATCGCGTCAGGAGCGGATCACGAGCGATGCCCTCGATTGGCTCCGCCGCCGCGCCTGGCCGGGAAATGTGCGCGAGTTTCGCAATCTCCTCGCGCGGATCCGCGTCGAAGACTCGCGCTCCGTCTCGGTCGACGCGCTCGAACGAGTGACGAAAACGGACGACACGGTCCACCTCTTCCCGGGAAACGTGCTCGAGGTGGAGACGCTTCCCGTGCTCAAGGAGCGACTCGAGCGCGATTATGTCGTCTATCACTTCCGGCGGCTCGGCGGGGACACCAAGGCGCTGTGCCGATTCCTCGAGCTCGGTCGACGCCAACTCTATCGGCGCTGCGAGCGGCTGGGGATTTCGCTCCGCGCGGAGCGAGCGCGGCTGCGGTAGTCGCCGGAGCGCTACGGGTTTCCGGGTGACTCCGCCTCGTACCAGTAGTCGGGCAGACCGTCCTTCGTCTCCCGCAGGATCTCCACGATCTGCGTGCGCTCCTTGGTCCCGAGATGCGCGAACTTCTCGGGGAGCTCGTTCGCCGTGAGGACGTTCCAAAGGCGGCGGTACACGAGGTCTTTCATGACCGGCGGGAGCGCCGCGAACGCGCGCGAGTAGATCATGAAGCTGCACCGATGCTTGAAGAGCCGCCGCTCGAGATGGAAATCGCGGAGCGAGCGGCCGCTCGAGCTCGCGCGCCGCGTGCGGAGAAAGGCTTTCTCGAATCCCTCGCCTCCTCGAACGCCGCCTCGGAGCTTGATCTCGCCGGCAAAGAGGAGCCTCTCGACGACGCGATCCGCTTCGCGCTCGACGATTTTCCGCCCGACTCCGCGCAGGCCGCCCAGGGAATCGTCGGCGTGCCGGGCGACCGCTTCATCACCGAGCTTCGTGCGAACGTCGCGCTCGTCGAGAGGCGCATCCGCCGCGCCCACCGTACGCTCGAGAACACTCCGGCGATAGAGCGCTTGCCGCGTCTTGAAGTTCGCGCGGACGAGCGCGTTGTGAACACCGAGCTGATGCTCGAGCACCATCAGCGCGACGATGTCGCTCGTCGGAACGAGATAGGGTTCCGTCCAGAAGTACTGCGCGAGCGACGTTTGGTTCGCTCCACGATCGACGTCGAACTCGACCGAGGTCGACGTGCGCGATGCGATCGCGTTCCCCATGTGACGTTGGCTGCCGTGGGTCCCCGTGACGTACCAACCGCCCCAACGCTCCTCGAGCGGGCTCCGATCGGTGGTGACGAACGATCCTGCCGAGAGAATCGGGAAGCCGCGCTCGTCGGGGTAGACCGAGCGAACGAGGAGGCCGGGAACTCGCCCCGTCCTCCCGCTCGCGTGACACGAGAGGCAGCCGTTGTCGCGGCGAAAGCGCGGCCGCTTCGTCCCGCGCGGGTCGAGCTGGTAGAACGTCGTGCCGAGCTCCGGATCCGAGCAGGCCACTTCGATCGCTCCGTTCTGCACCCAGCCGACGTAGCAATCATCGGAGAAATAGACCGCGCGCGGAGTCGAGGGAGAGATCGCGCGGAGCTGAAAACTGGTCTGGGAGAAGACGAGCACCTGCGACTCGACCGGAACCTCGAGCCGCTCGAGCACTTCGCGCAGAAACGCTCGCTGATCCTTCGGATCCGACGACCAGCCGTCGCGCTCGATCGTCTTCCCGAGTGCCGCGACGGCGTCCTTCGGACTCGCATCCGAGTAGCGAATCGGCGGGTACTCGAAGTCTTCCCGCTGGGCGAACACCGGCGCACTGAGCGCGAGCACGATCAGCGCGGAGCGCCCCGGGGCGCCGAGCCGAACGCGCGCAGAGCGACGGGAATTCCGAGCGTTCGATTGGATGTACATCGCGCTGACGTCACGTCCGAACGGTACCGGCAGACTCCCGACTTGATCGGGAATCCAAAACTGGTATTCTGTGTACCAGTTTTAATTCGCGGCATCAACCGGTCCTCCCGATGAAACTCCGCCTCCAGACCGACTACGGCCTGCGCGTGCTCCTCTATCTCGCGTTCGTCGATAGGATCGCCAACGCCGAGGAGATCGCGACGGCGTTCGCGATCTCGAAGGACCACCTCGTCAAGGTCGGCCAACATCTCGCGAAACACGGCCTGATCCGCACCGTCCCCGGGCGCGGCGGCGGATTCGTGCTCGAACGCGATCCGGCCGGAATCACCGTGCGCGAGGTCGTCGAAAAGATGGAAGGACGACCGGGATGCCTCGACTGCATTCCGTCTCCCGACGTCTGTCCGATGGAGCCGGGCTGCGGGCTCCGCCGGCTCCTCATCGACGCGGAGAACGCATTTTTCGACGTCCTCGCCACCCGCACGATCGCCGACCTCAGTCGCAATCGCTCGCGCACCGGTGGGCTTCACAACGTCGAAGTCCTCTGAGCCTGGCCCGCGAGTCCAGTTTTGCTGGACGAAGCCGGCACAGCGCGTGATGGCGCCTTTACGCGGCGAGGCGAATCTCGAGCGGAGGCGTTCTCCCCCAAGTCTCGATCTCATCGAGTGTTGCATCGTCCTCGGCGCACTGAGGAGGAGCGCGCACGAGCGATCTTGGCCTCGCGATTGCGGGAGCGAGCCGGGACCGGCTTTCGGTGGAGACCTTCACGCCGGGAAGCGCCTCCGCCTCAAACGCATTCAGGGAGAACCGGGAGAGTCCGCCATGAAACCAGGAACACGCAGCGCGGCGCTGCTCGCCGTGGGACTCGCGCTGACGGCTACGGCGCAAGCCGACACCGAGTTCATTCGCGGCGACGCGAACGGCGACGGCCGATTGAGTGCCGCCGACGGCCACTACGCGCTCACTCACCTCTTCCGCGAACCGTTCGAGCCCGCGTGCCTCGACGCCCTCGACTTCGAGCGGGACGGCCACGTCAACATCTCCGACGCAATTCGGATGCTGAACTACGTCTCCCGCGGCGGACCGCATCCCTGCGCCCCGTTTCCCGATCTCGGGACGACCGCCGAAGACTCGCCAACGAGCGGCTGCGAGCAGTACGGCTCCGACGAGACGATCAGCGACTCGACTGCCGCCATCGAAGTGAGAACTCGGCCCGCGGCCGAAGCGGGAAAAACGGTGTTCGAAATCTATCTCTCGAGCTCGCGTTCGCTCGCCGGATTCTCGGCCGTGCTGTCGGTCGAAGGCAGTGTCCTCACCGAAAACCAGAACGACTACGATGCCGACTCCGCGGTCGGATCGGAAGAGGAACTCTCGTACGCGTCCGCGGCGGTGCTCGACGGCGAACTCCGTTTGACACTCGTGAACACGATCTCCGGATTGAACCGGATCGAGCCGGGAGTCGATCGTCTCGTGATGGAGGCGACGCTCTGCACCGCGACCGGCACGTCCGCGGGCGACTACGCGCTCGCGTTCGAACAAGTCGAGCTGATCGACTGGGAGACCGCACAATCGATCGCCCCGCAGCAGACGAGCGCCGAGCCCGTCTCGGTTGCGGCAACCGTAACCGAGTCGGGCTGCGATGATCTCGGCGAGATCGAGGGCGGCGCACTGTGCGCGGACGTCGAACCCGATCCGCCGGAGCCGCCGGATCCTCCGCCGGGGCCGCAGGCCGACTTCCGTCGCGGCGATTTCAACTCGGACGGGAGGATCTCGCTCTCCGACGCGGTCATGATGCGCCGGACGCTCTTTCTCGAAGGTCCACGCGACCCGTGGTGCGAGGACGCGGGAGATGTCGACGACGACGGCGGCTTCAACATCGCTGACCCGATCCGCCTCTTGCTCAAGCTCTTCGTCGACGACTCGGCGATCCCAGGGCCCGGCCCCGAACCGGGCCCGGATCCCACTCCGGACTCACTGGGGTGCGAAGCCTACGATGTCGTCGCGCCGGAGGAGACGACCGACGTTGTCCGCTTCGAGGACGTCACCGCGGCGCCGGGACAGATCGTTGCCGTTCCCGTCTACATCTCGAACGAGCGACCCACGGAGGGATTTCAAATCGTCGTCGATTACGAACCGAGCGTGTTTGAGCCGCGGTACCTCGGGCCACCGGGGGCGGGAACACACGGCCTTTCGATCGGGGTCGAACTTCCCCACGCGCTCTCGCTCGTAGGTACGGCGTACGAGGGCTACAACCAGGGAGAGAGCAGCGGCTACGCGTCGCTTCTTCCGGTCGACGACGACACCTTCGTGTTCGCGTTCGTGCCGAATCTCGTGCACGACTTCGACCGCTTGCCCGCGGGCGAGGAGCAGCTCGCGTTTCGCATTCTCGGTGAAGTGAACCCCAACGCGGTTCCCGGCACCGTCGTCTCGCTCACGCCGACTCACGGGGAAAACAGAGAGGGCGTCGGGCCGTACGAGTTCAGAACGGAGCTCACGTACGAAGGAAACGCACGCTTCGTATCGATTCTTCCGGTCACGCAACCGGGGCTTCTCCAGATCGTCGCCGACGTCATGGTCTTCCGCGGCGATGCCAACAGCGATGGCGACGTCAACATCGCCGACGCGACGTTCACGCTCGATTACCTCTTCACCGACGGCGCGGCCGCGCCGGGCTGCCCGGACGCAGCCGACGCGAATGACGACGGTGCGCTCAACATCTCCGATCCGATCGCGATCCTCGTTCAGCTCTTCCTGAAGCGCGATGCGATCGCACCGCCCTATCCCTCGCAGGGTGTCGATCCGACGCCGGATCTCCTGCCCGCGTGCGCGACCCCGTCGGCGGTCGAATAGGCTCGCGAGGCGAGCTCGTTACGCGCCGCGATCGCCGCATTCAGCGGCGGTCGCGGCGCGTCATTTCCCCCCGAAGTGTTCTCACATCGAGTCCGACTTCGCGGAGCCACGCGTAGAGCCTCGACTTCTTGACGCCCAGCTCTGCGCGCATGGCGCCGAGGTCGCCAGCGTGAGCTCGGAATCGGTCGCGCAGGTAGGCGCGGTCTACGATTCTTCGCACCGCTGCGATGTTCCGTCCGGCGAGGAGCGACCGGGGAACGTCGGGATCGACGCCCCCGTCTTCGCTCGGAGTGAGAAGCTCCGCCAGATCCTCCGCGGTGATTCGCTCGGCGATCGAGCGTTCGACGAGAACGCGGAGCGCCAGCCCTTCGAGCTCTCGCACGTTTCCTCGCCACGGCTGCCCGGAGAGGAGCGCGAAGGCGGCGGATTCAACGACGGGAACGCGCCGCCCGAGCTTCCGCGCATGCCGCGCGAGCAAGTGCTCAAAGATCGGAGGGATATCCTCCGGTCGATCGCGGAGCGGCGGTATCTCTAGCGTGAGCGCACCGATGCGAAAGAGGAGATCCTCCCGCAGCGCTCCCGCTTCGTCGCCCGCGCGCGGCAGAGCACGCGAAGTGAACAGGAAGCGGACGTCGATCGGCCGATCGTCTAGACTTCCGAGCGGACGCACCGTCTGCCGATCGAGGACGCGGAGAAGCTGCGCCTGATGCGCGAATGGTAGATCGGTGATGCCGTCGACGAGGAGCGTCCCTCCCGAGGCGTGCTCGAGGATGCCGCTTCGGCTCGCCTCCGCGCCGGTGAACGCGCCGGCGGCGTGACCGAAGAGCTCCGCTTCGAAGAGCTCCTCGGGCAGCGCTCCGCACGCAATGACCTCGAAGGGTTCCGCGGCACGCGGGCCGCGGTCGTGAAGAACCCGCGCGAGAAGGTCCTTTCCGACGCCGGTCTCACCCACGATGAGAACGGGCTGATCGACGGCGGCGAGTCGCAGCGCCGAAGCGACGAGATCCTCCATTTGCCGCGACCGGACGACGAGCTCGGCGCCGCCGGTTCGGCGCGGCGGAGTCGTCGATCGAGCCGACCAGCGTTCGACTTTCTCGCTAACCCGCTCGAGTCGAGAAAACCTCTCTTGAGCGAGGTAGAGTTCGCGTCGGCGTGCGGGAAGCGACGCGACGATGATTTCGCGAGTCTGCCGCGCGCGGTGCACGTGGTGCCGGGCCGCCTCACGTTCGCCGCGACGGTCGGCGAGAACGGCAAGCTGCTCCTCGATGCGGCAGTCGATCTCGAGGAACGAGCGGCCGACGATCGCTCCCGCGGCCTCCTCGACCAATCGCTGCGCGCGATCGATGTCGCCGAGAAACGCGCTCGCTTCGCTTTCACCGAGTGGCGAGAGGACGGAGAGCGCACGGTGGTCGATCGCGGGTGCGCGGTGAAGTGCGAGCTGGAGCTCGCGCACCTCCCCGCGGTCACCGGCCCAAAGCGCAACGTAGAGCTTCGCGACGCGCAGCCAGCGGTCGAACGCCGGACAGCGGAGATCGCGAAGACACCGTTCGGCTCGCCGGAGGTGCTCGCGCGCGGGTGCGAATTCGGTCGCCGCAACCGCGAGCCAAAGTCGATCGCAGCCCTCGAGAAAGCCGACGGGATTCGTCGGCAGAGCCTCGGCTTCAGCGGCGAAGGCAGACGCTTTCTCCGGCGAGCCGAGCCAGCGCTCGAGCGCGGCGCGGCGCGCGAGCTCCATCCGCCGGACGAGCTCGAACCCCGGCCGCGGGGAGTTCGGCTGCCTTCGAGCGAGGATCCTCAAGGCATCATCGAAGCGCCCCGAGATCATCTTCGCTTCGGCGAGGTAGACGCTGCCGAACCGCACCATGTACTCGTCGCTCAGCTCCCGGCCGATCGGAAGCGCGCGCTCGAAGCACTCGATCGCCGTCGTTTCCTCACCGAGAAAGTGCTCGACGAGCCCCGCGGCAAAGTCGACGAAGAACTCGAGCCGCTCGCCCGATTGTTCGCGGAGGAGTCGGCGCGCGCGGCGAATTTCATCGCGCGCTTCGGTCGCGTCCCCCGTCTTCGCCGCGATCAGGGCGATGTTGCACGCGATCTGAACGAGAGAGCGGCGCTCGCCCGACGTCGAGATCAAGCGCGCCGAGCGGCGAAAATAGTGACGTGCGCGAGCGTAGCGGTCGAGCTGATTGAATACGATTCCGAGGTTGTTGAGGATCAGCGCCTGCGGTCCGCGGATCCCTTCTCGCTCGGCGAGACGCAGCGCCGCAGAGAGATGGTCTCGAGCCTCCGCGAGCCGCATCCGCCGAAGCTCGAGATGGCCGAGAGTCGCACGAAGCGTGACCTCCGCACCGTCCACATCCGCAGAGCCGCCCCTACGGATTTCATCGAGCGCGGCGAGTCCGCGGCGACACGCAGCGTCCGCCTCGTCGTAGTCTCCGCGAAGAGTGTGGAGCTCCGACAGCTCGCACTCGATGCGAACGGTTTCGCTTCGATCTACGGCCGGCGACGAGATCGCGAGCGCATCGCCGAAGAGACGGACCGCCTCATCCGGCTTCCCGGCGCGGTGAAAATGCGCCCCTAGCCTCCGAAGGAAGCGCACGCGATCGCTCCGCGGGAGCTTGCGCAAGACCTCGGCTCCCAACGGTTCGAGAGCCGCGATTCCTTCGAGGTGATCGCCCTCCTCCGCCCGGAGCTCGCTGATCTCTTCGGCGAGCTCGAATCGCCGGCGGAGAGCACTCTCGCTCGCGAGCGCAGCCTCGAGGAGCGCGATCGCCGTCTGCGCACGCCCCGCACCGACGAGCTCGGAGACCAGCGAGAGCGCGGCTTCGCGTCCGCGAGCTTGCTGCCCGGTCGCGAGACGGAGACGAACGAGAAGCGTTCGCTGGCGCAAATTCGCCGCCGGCAAGCGACCGAAGTAATCCCGCGCGCGACGATGGAACTCCGCCGCGCGGATCTCCGGCATGGCGCGGCGGACTCGCTCGCCGAGCTCGTGCTCCGCGAGATAGTAGAGTTGACTCCGACCCTCGGGCGACGACGAAACCACTTCGTTCTCACGTAGATCCCTGAGAACACGGCTCGCGGTTCTCGTCTTGAGCCCGGCCGCTCCGGCGATCTCGGCCACGCGCATCGGCGCGCACAGAAGCGACATGGTCTCGATCACGACTCCCGTCTCGCCCTCGAGGACGCCCGGTTCATCGACCCGACGTTCGCTCCACGGGATGCGAGCGAGTGGGTCTTCCGGAACTCGGCCGTCGCGCGCGTACTCTTCGAGAACGAACCGCGCGAGTTGGCGGAGGCGAAGAGGTGTCCCATCGACGTCGGCGGCCCACGCTCGAAGCTGCCCGCGCACGACGCGAAGAGGACGAAGAAACCGCTCGAGCAAGGTGATCGCGACACCGCGCACGAGACCGCCCAGCGCGAGCAGCTCGCATCCGCTGCCGGCTCGCGCGGATGCGAACGAAGCGGCCTCCGAGCTCACCGCGGCGACGAAGAGCCCACGGGCGCTCTCTCTTCGCTCGGAGCACGCAAGAGCGAGCGCCTCGACGGTCGCCCGACTCTCTGCGTCGGCCTCGTCCAGGTTGTCGACGAGAACGACGAGCGGAAACGAGTCGCCGGCGAAGTACGTAGCGACGGCGCGCGCCGCGCGTTCCGGTGGCGACCCACCGTGCTCGCGAGCGAGCGGTTTCAACCACGCCACCGCCTCCTTCCCGCGTCCGCGGAATGCGCGCCGGAGTTGGCGCTCGAGAGACTCCGAGCTCCCGCCGGGCAGAAACTCGACCCCCGCGACGTCGAGCCCCCGCCACTGCGCGCGACGGCGCGCCTCGGTGAGGAGCCGCGATTTGCCGACGCCGCGCGGACCGGTGATCCAAAACGCCCGAGCATGTCCCTCGCTCACCTCTCGGAGCGCGACCTCGACTCGCTCGAGTTCCGCTTCGCGGCCGAGAGTGATCTCGCCGGGTTCACCCGCCGGGCGCTCGATCTCACGTGAGCCGACCGCGTGCGCGAGCGCGCGACGAAACTCCCGCGCGCCGCCGAATCGTCGGTCGGGATTCGCGGCCATCGCTTTCGCGATCACTCGCTCGAGATCGAGCGGGACTCGAGCCGGCCAACCCGGAATGTCGCGCGGCAGGCGCACGTCGCCGTCGCTGCGGCCGGTGAGGCGGTAGAGGAGCAACCGGCCGACGCGGGCGATATCCGCCGCCGGCCCCTGCGCTTCGACGCGGAGAAAATCCGCCCCGCGCGGCGAGCGCGACGAGAGGAGGGCGGTCGAGCGAAGGTCTCCGCCCCCGGGTCGGAGCCCGAAGTCGATCAGCACGGTTCCCCGGTTCGCGTCGCGCGCCTGAATCACGTTCCCCGGGTGAAGGTCGATCGGGGAGATCTCGTGGGCGTGGAGGTAGTCGAGCGCTTCGAGAAGATCGAAGATCGGCCGGAGAAGCGCTTCGGCCGAAAGAGCCTCACCGCCCTCGCCCATCGCCGGCCCGGGCTCGAGCGGGAGTCCGTCGACGAAGCTCCGCGTGTAGAAGGGGAGACGCCTCTCGCCCTCGGTGTAGCCGAAGTCGTACGCCGCTGCGATCTGCGGATGGCGGAGATCGGCGATGACGCGGAATTCGTCGCGGAGTCGCTCGAGACCCTCGTCGGAGAACACCTCGGGACGAATCAGCTTGAGCGAGACGAGCTCGCCGCGCTGCTCATCGTCGACGAGGTAGACCGTACCCACGCTGCCCGAGCCGAGTCGACGAACGACGCGGTAACGCCCAGCGAAAACGAAGTCCGAGCTGAACGCAGGGGAGCCGCTCATGGCTCTTAGCGTAAGCTCCGAGCGACGAAGAGCGGCAGGAATTCACGGACGGGTTTGATCTCGAGTTGACCGTGACGCGAAGCAGCGAAGAAGACGACGACGGTGGCCGCCGCGTGCCGGATGAGAATGGTGTCGGCGATCCTCGCGTCTCCCGGCCGGCGGGCCGCCGAGATTGTCTCACCTCCGGGAATCCATCGCGCGAGGTCGAAAGTTCCGGACGCGGAGTGAGCGCCGAGATGCGGTCGAGTCGCACCGCTCAGGCGCCGGCTCGAGTTCATCTCGGTCTGAATGCAAACGAGTTCCCGCCGTCTCAGAGATAATCGAGCCGAGAGGGGAACAGAGATCACCCCTGCGAGAGAACTTCAACGAACGAGGGCATCCGATGACACGAGCTGCTGTTTTCCTCGCGCCGCTTTTCCTTTTCGTTTCCGCGTGCACGATCTACGTTCCCGTGCGCGAACGTCGGGCGCCGCGTTACGAGCCCGCACCGCACTCGCCAGTGTCTGCGACGGCCGCGGAGATCGACGCCGCGTGCCGACTCGACATCGACTTTCAGAAGCAGGAAGCCCTCACTCGGATCGCCCGGCGATCGAATCTCGATCCGGAAGACCAAGCCCAACTAGCGCGCGCGGCTCTCGAATGTCTCTCGATCGATCTTCAAAAACGCGATGTGCTCCTCCAGATCATCAACGGGCCCCGCTTCGGAGAGCCGGCGAAGATCGCGATCCTCGACGGTCTCGATTCCCTCGCGATCAGTCACATGCGAAACGAGATCCTCGCGGCGATCGACGCCCGGGGAGAGCGAGACGCGCTGCCTTCCGAGTAGACGCCGACTGCGGGGCGGGAATCGATGGCGTCGACGCCATTCGCCATCGCCTCGAGTAGATCCCGCGAAACTCCGGCCACGCGTTTCGGCTTTCGTGCGGGCCGATGAGTCGGTTCTGGAGGAGATCGCCGCCTCGTCGTACCCTGGAGAGGTCCGTCCTCGGCTCCCCTCCACTCTCGTTGGCTCAGCGATGCGAACTCCCGGACTCGTAACTCCCGTGCTCGCGATCTTCGTGAGCACCTTGTCGACCCAAGCAGAAACGCTCACGGAGGACACGGTCTGGTCGGGCACGGTCGACGTCGAAGGCGAGCTCGAAGTCGCGGACGGTGTAACGCTTTCCATCGACCCGGGAACCGTCGTCCGGCTCGCTCCGGGCGCGACCGTCGTCGTCCGCGGACGCCTCATGGCCGACGGCACGGAACCCGAGCCGATTCGGTTCACCCGCGCGAGCGACACCGAGCCGTGGGAGCGAATCTACTTCATCCGTGCCGACGACAGTCGTCTCCGCTACGTGACCATCGAGTACGCGGACTCCGAGGGCGACCACAAGGACTATTACGACGACAAAGACGAGAACTGCGAGCCCGTCTCCGAACGAGACCCGCGCGATTATCACGAAGCGGTCGTCGTCATCGCGAGTCACGTCGACATCGAGAATTGTGTCTTTCAGAATCTTCCGGGCGGCGGCGACGACGAAGGCGATGCGATCGCTGTCATCTCCGACGATCCCGTGCATCCGGGTGACGCCAGCGCGATCATCCGCGGGTGTCAGTTCCTTTCGATCGGCCAGGGAGTGCACACCCGCTACGCGTACGTTCTCGTCGAGGAGTGTTTCTTTACGGATCACCACGGGGACAACGACGACGTCGATCTCTACGGCGAAAGCGACCCCCCACCGCTCATCCTCAACAACGTTTTTCTCGATCCCGACCACGACGACATGATCAATCCGACGCGCTGCTCCGCGCGGCTCATCGGGAACGTGATCGCCGGGAGCGACGATCACGGGATCGTGCTTCGCGATCGTTGCGATCCGGTGCTCATCAACAACGTGATCTATGACTGTTCGAGTGCGGGCATCGCCGTTCAGAATTCCTGCGACGCCCTCCTCGTGAACAACACCATCGCGAACTGCGGGCGCGGTGTGCGCTTCTTCGATCACACGGGACGATGGGGACTCCCGTACTGCCTCACGCCCGGAAGTGGACGTGCGACCGTGATCAACACCATCGTTTGGGATTGCCCGACTCCGATGTCGCTCGCCGACACGCCGTACGAAGAGGAGCCGGGCTCTCACGTCACGATCGAGTATTCGAGCATCGATGGGACGCTCGAGGACTTTTCGGTCGATAGCGAATCGACGGTGACGTGGGGTGACGGGAATCGGAGCGACCCGCCGATGTTCGTCGATCCAGATTCGGGTGATTTCCGTCTCGCGGAGGGATCTCCGCTCGTCGATCAAGGCACGGCAGACGGTGCGCCCGAGATCGATTTCGACGGCAAGCCTCGACCCTGCGGAGAGGGGGTGGACATCGGAGCATTCGAGTACGGCGAGTGCGACGACCCGCCGCCGCCCGGACCGCGGTTCGTGCGCGGCGATGCCAACGCCGACGGTAGCGAAGACGTTTCGGACGCGCTGACGATTCTCTTCTTTCTCTTCGGCGATGGTGCGGAGCCCGTCTGTCGAAAGAGCGCCGATGCGGACGACAGCGGTGAACTCAACCTCGCCGACGCCGTGTATTCACTCAACTCGCTCTTCCTCCTCGGCCCTGCACCGCCGCTGCCGAACGGCGCCTGTGGCGCGGATCCGACCGAGGATGGACTTCCGTGCGAAGCGTACCCGCCTTGCGCGTGAGCGTTTCGTGATCGTCGATGGGAAAGGCTCCCAACGCGCGGGGGATTCCCCTTTCTGTTCTCGATTCCACGACGCGAGCTGCGCGTATCACCGGGCGCGACGGCGGGCGGCGGTGCGACCGACTCCGGTGCGCGCGGAGTGCGGAGGCGAGCGCGAGGCGGCGGCGGAGGGAGAGGAGGAGGAGGAGGAGGAGGAGAAGAAGTTTGTCGGGAACGGGAACAACACGCCTCGGGAGGAGACGCGCGCGATCCCTAGTGCTCCTCGCCCCGATAGATCCACATCGACCGCGTCCGGCCCGCCGGCTCGAAACCGCATTCTTGATAGAATTCCATCGCCGCTCCGTCCGCGACCAGAATCTGCTGGTGAAATCCGGCGTATTTCGTTTGGAGCATCCGCATCAGTCGTCGCCCGATGCCGAGGCGGCGATACTCGGGAAGAACGAGAAGATGCGGGTAGTAGACGACGAGTGCGCCATCGGAGATCGCGTTGCCGAGCCCGACGAGCTTCGCGCCGTCCCAGGCCGATGCGACCGCGTGCGAATTCGCGAGCGCCGAACAGAGCTCGTCCGGGCGATCGGCTGCGGACCACTCGTTCTTTCGATAGAGCTCGAGGACCTCAGCGCGCGGTAGGTCTCGAGTTTCTTGGTAGCGCAGGCGTTCGGGGTCGACGGACGTCATGCCCCTTATTGTAGAAAGATTCCTGGTAGGCGAAAGGCGGTCACGAGTCGGCTCGTCGCAAGAGAAGGAAAGGGAGAAGGATGACCGGCGCGCCTGAACGCGAGGCGCCAAGCAGGAACGAGCGACGCCGAAGGTTCGTCGCGGTCACCGCGCTACTCGCGGGACTCGCTACGGCAGCGGCTCTCGTCGCGTCCCTCCTCGTCCGCCACTGGACCTGTTTCAGTGCATGGCAGAGTCCGTCACCGAACATCATCGGCGAGTGGGAAAACGTCTCCCCGCTGTCGGAGTTCGACCGAGTGTCGCTCCCCCCTCGAGTTGGGTTTTCCGCCGATGACCGCTACCGAACCCTCGATACCGCCGCCGACGAGAGCCGGTTCTGGGCGACCGGGTCGTACCATCTCGAAGGGTCTCGCCTGACGATCGCCGCGGATCTCTACGGTTCGCGCTTCGATGTCGCGACGGTCGAAGTCTCACGGTTCGGCTGCGATCTCATCATCACCTACGGAGACCGCACGCGTCTCCACTATCGCCGAATCCACTGAACGAACGCGCGGGCCGAAGACGGCGTCGGAGCTCAGATTCGGCCACTCAGCTCACGGATTTCGTGATTGAGGATGTGATCGTTCTCCGAGTAGTCGACCGGGACATCGATGACGTCGATACCCCGCGAAGCGAGGCTCTGCTCTAAGAGTGGGAGAAGCTCCGCTGCCGACGCGACGCGATGCCCACGCGCACCGTAGCTCTCGGCGTAGCGGACGAAGTCCGGGTTCTTGAAGTCGAGACCGAAGCTCGGGAACCCCGAATTCGACTGCTTCCACTTGATCATCCCGTAGGCGCTGTCGTTCAGAATCAAAACAACGAGGTTGAGGTCGAGTCGGACCGCGGTTTCGAGTTCCTGCGAATTCATCATGAAGCCGCCGTCGCCGCAAATCGCCATCACCTTGCGATTCGGATCGAGAAGGGACGCGGTCATCGCCGATGGCAGGCCCGCGCCCATCGTCGCGAGCGCATTGTCGAGCAGCACGGTGTTGGGACAGTGTGCGCGGTAGTTGCGCGCAAACCAGATCTTGTAGACGCCGTTGTCGAGCGCGATCACACCTTCGGATGGCATCGTGCGGCGAACCTCGGCGACGAGTCGCTGCGGATAGATGGGAAAGCGGTCGTCGTCCGCTCCGACCTCGACGTGGCGATCGAAGTGCTCCTTCACTTCGCAGAAACGGGAAAAGTCCCAGCTCGCCTGCGGTGACACGCGTTCGGCGAGTTGCCAGATACTGTTGGCGATATCGCCCACCATCTCCACCTGCGGAAAGTAGACGGGATCGACCGCCGCCGACGTGAAGTTGACGTGGATCACCTGGGGCCCGCCGGGTGACATGAAGAAGGGCGGCTTCTCGACGACGTCGTGACCGACGTTCAGGATGACGTCGGCGGCCTCGATCGCGCGGTGGACAAAGTCTCCGTCGGAGAGTGCAGCGTTCCCGAGGAATCTCTCGTCGCGCTCATCGACGACGCCCTTCCCCATTTGCGTCGTGAAGAAGGGAATCCCGGTGCGATCGATGAACCGCCGGAGCATTCGGCTCGTCAGCTTGCGATTCGCGCCGGCCCCGACGAGCACGAGCGGCGAACGCGCGGCTTCGAGAAGTTTCGCCGCGCGCGCGACCGCTTTCTCTTCACAGATAGGACGCCGGACCACGCTCGCCGGCCGCGGCGGGACCGAAGCGTCTTCGGCGGCGATGTCCTCCGGGAGCTCGAGGTGGACTGCACCCGGGCGCTCTTCCTGCGAAAGTCGAATTGCCTCGCGCACCCGTGACGGGATCGCCTCACCGCTCACGATCTGCCGCGTGTACTTGGTGAGTGGGCGCATCATGTCGACGACATCGACGATCTGAAAATGACCTTGCTTGCTCGTCTTGATGGGCTTCTGCCCGGTGATCATCAACATCGGCATCGCGCCGAGTTGAGCGTACGCCGCGGGCGTGACGAAATTCGTCGCGCCGGGACCGAGCGTCGCGAGGCACACTCCGGTCTTTCCGGTCAGCCGTCCGTACGTCGCCGCCATGAAACCCGCGCCTTGCTCGTGGCGCGTGAGGATGAGGCGGATGTTCGAGCGGGAGAGCGAGTCGAGGAAATCGAGGTTTTCCTCACCGGGAACGCCGAAGACGAACTCGACGCCTTCGGCCTCGAGCGCTTCGACGAATCGATCGGATGCTTTCATTCTGTGCACTCCTCTGGTGTCTGCCGTTCCGAACGAACGGGAGGTGAAGAACGCTCCCGCGATCAGAGGCGATTTCTTTCCCTGCGGAAATGGCGGTTAACGCAAATCGCGAGTTCGAGCGCGGGCGAACGATCGCCACGTCCCTCGTTCGTTTACCTCACCACGTTAGCAACTCATTTCTCGTCGGTGACGTCAACTCGAGCTTGGTCACGAATCAGTGAGCGTGAGGGCGAGAGGATCGTCGAGAACGAGGGACGAGAAGGGAACGAGGATTGATCGTCTCTTCGATTGCTCAAGACCAAACCGCGGGCGGGCGCACGAGTCTCGCGAAGTGATTCAGCAACTCGCCTCACCTACTGCAATCCGGTGTCGTCGGGGCTCGTTCCCGAGGTGAAGGCGTGGCCGGGTCCGGGGCTCCGGGCCTACACCCCGTGTCCCCCGGGCCGAGCCCCCGGCTGCGCCCCCACCCGGTCCGGACCCCGAATTCCGAGGTCCGGGTGGCAGACCACGGGGTTCTTAAGTCGCTGTTCGCGCGATCCCTGGGCGGGGTGTACCCTGGATGGCTAGCCTGAGGGATCCACGAGGGGATGCCTCGACTCGCTGTCAGATCGCGCCGGTCGAACGACCGGCCGGTGATCAAGGAATCCAAAGCCATGAAGAATCGTCGATCGCTCTCCCTTCATTCCAGGTCGCTCCTCCTTGCGGGGACGACCGCGCTCGCGTGCGTCTTCGTCACTCAGCGAGCCGGCGCCCAGGAATGTGACGGCGTCGAGCAGGTCCGAGGCGACGCCGTGACACTCGAGCTCGTCAGCGAGCGTCTGAATCGCCCCGTCGACGTCACCGCACCGCCCGGGGACGTCGACCGGCTCTTCGTCGTCGAGCAGGAGGGGTTCATCCGCATCATCCATCTCGCGGATGATTCGCTCGAGCCCACGCCCTTCCTCGACATCATGAGTCGCGTTCGCTGCTGCGGCGAACGCGGTCTTCTCGGTCTCGCGTTCCACCCCGACTACGCCGAAAACGGAAGGTTCTTCGTCTACTACACGGATCGGCCGGACGGAGATACGGTCGTGTCTCGCTTCGAAGTGACCGACGATCCGAACGTCGCCGACCCCGATTCCGAGGTCAAACTCATCGAGTTCGATCAGCCCGCGGGGAACCACAACGGCGGCCAGATCGCTTTCAGCCCGCTCGACGGCTATCTCTATATCGCCTCGGGGGACGGCGGCTCGGGCTGCGACCGCGCCGGCGCGGGAAACAACGCGCAGAACCCCCGATCGTTCCTGGGGAAGATGCTGCGGATCGACGTCGACTCCGAGTCGGACGGGAAAGCGTACGCGATTCCGGCGGACAATCCATTTGTCGGCGAAGAGGGCGTCCTCGAAGAAATCTGGGCGCTCGGTCTCCGCAATCCATGGCGCTTCGCGTTCGATTCCCTCACCGGCGACATGTACATCGGCGACGTCGGTCAGAATCAGTGGGAAGAGATCGACTTTCAACCCGGGACGAGCACGGGAGGCGAGAACTACGAATGGCGCCGCCTCGAAGGAACGCGCTCTTCGACCGTCTCGAACTGCTCTCCTGTCGCGCTCACGGTCGGCGACGCAGCCGGCCCGATCCTCCAGTATCCGCACAGCGGATCCTTCAGCGGCTGCTCCGTCACCGGCGGAGTGGTCTACCGCGGCTGCCGAATGCCCGATCTCCACGGGACCTATTTCTACGCCGACTACTGCACGAACTGGATCCGGACGTTCCGCGTCGAGGGCGGCGAGGTCCTCGACTCCTGCGACCGGAGAGCGGAGCTCAACTCCGGGATTCTTCCCGATCGCGTCGACGATATCTCGGCGTTCGGTACGGACGCGCGCGGCGAAGTCTACGTCTGCGATCTCTCGACGAAGCTCTTTCGCGTCGTTCCGCACCCGGACGGAGACGGTGCGCCGACCGCACGCATCGAGACCGTAGAAGACGTCGAGCTCGCGGATCCGATCGTCGCGGTGGCGCTAGACGGATCAGAATCGGACGACGGGGATGGCTGCACAAACGCACTCACCTTCTCGTGGTCGCAGGTGAGCGGCCCAGCGGTCGAAGTACCGACCGATTCGCAGGCGACCATCGAACTCTCGATCTCGGAAATCGGCGAGTACGTATTCCAGCTCGAAGTTGACGACGGCGCGACGACCCACACGGCGGAAACGACGGTCAACGTGATCGAGCCGATCGTCGAGTTTCGCCGCGGCGATACGAACAACGACGCGCGCGTCGACATCAGCGACGCGGTCCGGCATCTCCTCTTCCTCTTCGGCGACGGCGTTCCGCCGAACTGTTTCGACGCGAACGACGCGAACGACTCGGGAATCGTCGATATCGCCGACGGGGTCTTCATTCTGAACTATCTCTTCACGCTCGAGGGCGTCGTTCCGCCCGCACCGGGACCGCTCGAATGCGGCGGCGATCCGACGCCGGACGAGATCGACTGCGCCGAGTACCCGGTCTGCTGAGGAAGAGGGCGAGGCCGACACCCTCCCCGCGCGCCAGATTCACCCCGAGTCCACTCCCGGTCGTCGGTTCGCTCCGGGTGTTCGATCCTTCGCACTTCGACGGAGCGGCTCCACCGCGAAGTCCTGACGAAGAATCGCGACGCCCCGCCCCGCCGACAACGGTGGACGACGGCGATCTGCCACTCGGTGGACGCGATCCGTCTACGAACGAAGCGGCACCGAGCGACGCTGACTCGGTACCGCTTCCGGAGTCTCGAAGCTTTCGCCGCCGACGCAGCGAAGTCACACGGAAATGGTGGTCTCCGCGATCGGCTGAGCCGCGTCGCGTTTCGGCGGTGCCGACGAGCGACGCTTCTCGCGGTCCCCCCGGCGGCGCTCGCGATCTCGCATCGCCGGTCCGCGACGACCACCACCGCGGCGCAAGCTCGGGCCGCGCCCGTCTCCTCGGCCGCGATTCATTCGGGGGCCTCGGGGCCCGCCCTCGCTCTTCATCCGCGGACCGTGCGAACCGCTGCGGAATCCTCGCTGAACCCAAGGTGGCGCGCCGCGCCCTCGACTCATGCGAGGTCCGCGAGAGTCGCCGCGCAAACCGCGCTTCACCCACGGCGGCGCGGAGCGACCGCGACTCATACGAGGACCGCGCGAGCCGCTTCGATGACTCCGCTCGACCCAAGGCGGCGCACCGCGGCCACGATTCATGCGAGGTCCTCGCGGACCGCCTCGCATTCCCCGCCCGACCCACGGCGGAGGCCCTCGGCGACCGCTTCGCAGCGATCCGCTAGAGCCCCGTGCCCAAGGCGGTCCGCCGCGACGCGCACTCGAATCACTCCGGTCGCGACCGCGACGCGCACGGTGGCGATCCGGTCGCTCTTTCGCCTCCGCTCGCCTTCGGCTCTTCTTTGCTTCCTGCCGTTTCTTCGCCTTGGCCTCCGCGGCCTTCCTTCGAGCGGCCTTCTTCGCCTCTCGCTTCTTTTTCTCGGCGCTCGCCCGATCGGACTTCTTGGCGCCGTCGCCCGCCTTCTCTTTCTTCTTCTCGACGATGCGCTTTTCACCGTCGCTCGATCGCCGCGGACGCGGCGGTCCCCCTTCATCGCCTCCGCGTCGACGGAAGCGGAACCTCGGGCCACCGGGACCGATTCGCCCCGGAGGACCGCCGCGCCCGCGAAGCCGTCGCTCGCCGTCGGAGTCTCTTCGATCATCGCCTCGAGCTTCGTCCTGACCCACGGTAGGTGAGGCGAAGAGCGCAACTAAGATGAGCGCTGAACAAACCTGGATTCGTCGCATGGCGGTTCTCCTTCCTGTTGGTGATCGACGCGCGTCGCTCGATGCTCGCGAGTTGAAACCCCACGCAGGCTATCCGGACCGAGGTTAACCGAAGATTAAACCGCCCGGGCATTCTTCGACGGAGGAGCGATCGAAGCATCCTCGAATTCGCCGCCGACGATCGGGAGCCTCACCTCGAACGTAGTTCCGCGGCCTTCGACGCTCGCGCAACCGACCGAGCCGCCGTGCGCTTCCACGATCGCCTTCGTGATCGCGAGACCCAGTCCCGTTCCGCCGTCCTTCGCCGCACGCGCGGAGTCTACTCGATAGAAGCGATCGAAGATGCGCGGAACGTTCTCGGCCGGAATTCCGATGCCGTTGTCCTCAACCGTTAGCTTGGCGACGTTTCCATCGCGCCCGAACGATACGCGAACGCGCCCGCCCGCCGGCGTATAGCGAATAGCGTTCGAGAGGAGATTGCCGACGACCTGGGCGAAGCGGCTGGCGTCGGCGCCCGTGGTGATCGAATCGATCCCACAGACGATGTCGACTCCCGATTCGGCCGCGAGAGGCTCGACGAGCGCGACACCTTCGCTCACGATCCGCCCGAGATCGACCGACTCGCGGTGGAGTTGGAGCTCGCCCGAGTCGTTCTTCGCGAGCGTAAGGAGTCCGTCGACGAGCTCGCGCATCCGGCGCGCGACGGTGTAGCACGCTTCGATCACCTCCCGGTACTCGTCTGCCGAGCGGTCGCGGCGCCGCGCCATCGCCGTCTGCGCGAGAATGACGGATACGGGCGTTCTCAGCTCGTGGGATGCGTCCGCAGTGAATTGCGCCTGCTGCTCGAACGCAGCCTGCAGACGATCGAAGGTACGATTCAAAACTCGCGCGAGCTCGCCGAGCTCCGTCTCGGTCGTGCCGACATCGATGCGCTCGGAGAGATTGTCCGCGGAGATCGATTCCGCCGCGCGCCCGATCGCTCCGATCGGTCGAATCGCTCGCTTCGCGACGAACCAGCCGCCGAGGAGGCCGATGGCGAGGACGATTCCTCCGGAAGCGAACACCGCCCCGAGGAGACGGTCGAGCTCAGCGAGTTGTCGTTCGACGGAACGTCCGACGAGGACGATCCCGCCGCGCGAGAGAGCAAAGATCACCTCGCGATGCTTCCCTCGCTGACGAACGATCGAGGCGCCCTCCGCCGCCGGGGGGTCGGGTGGCTCGAGCTCGGGTGCTCCGTCGGATCGCCGCAGAACCTCGCCGTGACGCTCCCAGAGAACGAAATACGGTGGAGATTCCCCTTGTTCGGCAAACCGACGGCGGACGGTTTCCGGCAGATCGATGCGCCGGAGCATCTCCTCGCGAGAACGCGACGGTCCTCGGCGCGCGCCCCGGCCCGGCCCGCGCTCACCGCGACGTCCGGGCCGAGAGTTGCCGCGCTCGAAGGCCCCGCGTCCGAACTCCTCGCGAAAGAGCTCGCGGAGCTCCGGGTCGTCCATCCATTCGCGCGGCCCACGAAACGGGCCGCGGGGACGACTCCCCGGGACGCGACGCGCGCGCTCGGCGAGGATCTGTGCCGCGCCCTCGAGCTCCGCGTCGACTCCGGCGAAACTCGCTTGGCGGACGAGGGAGTAGAGTGTCCCCCCGAACCCCGCGACGACGACGACGAGAATGAGAGTGATCCACGCGAGGAACGTCGCGCGAATCGAGCGAACTCTAGGCATCGATCACGTACCCGAGCCCCCGCCGCGTCGTGATGAAGTCCTTTCCGAGCTTTTTTCTCACGTGTGAAACGTGCACCTCCATCACCTTCGAGAAGCTCTCGTCCGTCTCGTTCCCGAGGTGCTCGTAGAGATCGGAGCGCGTGACAACTCGCCCGCGGCGCAGCGCGAGAAACTCTACGAGCGCGTACTCGCGCGCAGTGAGACGCACCTCTCCTCCGTCCTTCGTGACCGTCTTCGCCGCGGTGTCGATCGCGACGTCGCCGATCTCGATCGCCGGATTCGCGACGCCGGTCGAACGACGAATCACGGCGCGCAGTCGTGCGAGCAGCTCTTCGAGGTCGAACGGCTTGACGACGTAGTCGTCTGCCCCTCCGTTCAGCCCGCGGACTCGATCGGAGACGTCGTCGCGCGCCGTGAGCATGACGACGGGCGTTTTCTTCGATTCGCGGAGCCCCCGGAGGACCTCCCACCCATCGCGCTTCGGAAGCATGACGTCGAGAAGGATGGCGTCGTAGTCCCACACGGACGCCTTGTACATGCCCTCTTCGCCGTCCTCCGCGGTATCGACCGCGTAGCCGTCGTCCGAGAGGCTCTTCTCGAGCGCGCGGCGGAGGAGCAGTTCATCTTCAACGACGAGGACGCGCATGAAACATCTCGCGAATTGATCTCGGTGCCCCCATGGTCTGAAACCCCTGAATCGGTGCCGAGCTTCGGTTCCATTCGACGGGAGATCAGCGCCTGAGCGCTGGCGCGAGTACGCCCACGGGGCCGAGTCACGCCCAACGCGCAGCTTGGCCGATATTGCGGGCGTCCCGCGATTCGAAACCGACTGAGCTTGTACGTGATTCTCGCGCCTCCGGTAGCGCTCGGCATCTTCAACTCGACTCGGGTCGGTGCTCGAGTTCGCGGCGCCGGAGAGTCTGACGAGGAATCCGGGCTCGAGGGAGACTAGAGAAGCTTCGCGTTTCGAGGGCTGCGGAGTGCCGCAGGCAGAAGTTCATCGACGCCGGGTTGTCGTCCGGCACTCAGGTGCTCGCTCCTCCGGACGTCACCGAGCGCTTGCACCTCCTGGCGACTCCTCCTTCCAATGCGAAATCCGCCACAGATACAGGCTCGCGACGCTGCGATACGGCGCCCAACGTTCGGCTTCCCGCGCGCACTCCGGCGGCGAGAGCTCGCGACCGACCACTCGCGCGACTCCCGCTCGGAGGGCGAGATCGCCGGGCGAGAAGACGTCGATCCGCCCGACGGAAAAGATGAGGAACATTTCCGCCGTCCAGCGACCGATGCCCTTCACGCGAGTGAGCCGTTCGATGATCTCCTCGTTCGGAAGAGCCCCGAACCGGGCGCGGCGAAGATCGCCCGCGTGAAACTCCGTCGCGAGCGCGCGGAGGTATTCCGCCTTCTGGCGCGAGAGACCGGCGGCGCGGAGACGGGACGGTCGGAACCGAAGCAGCTCCGCAGGGTTCGGTTTCCCCGAGTCGAACATCGCTTCGAACCGCCCGCAGATCGTCCTTGCGGCGGCGGCCGCGACCTGCTGTGAAATGATCGATCGACAGAGCGCGTTAAAGTACGGTCGCTGTCGCCGGAGACCCACCTCGCCGATGCGATCCATCCACCGCCCGAGGCGAGGGTCGTTCGCCCGGAGAGCCGCGCGTCCCTTGCGGAGCGTTTCGCGGGTGAGTCGAACAGACTTCGCGCCGGTCGGCATGCCGCGATCACTCGGTGGGGATTCGATTGAGCGTGTAATGCGCGACCCTCGGCCACAAGCCGTCCGTCCCGTCACCGCCGACGGCATCGTCGACTTGGATATCGTAGAGGAATCCCGGGCGAAGCGCGCCGACCTCGAGCCGGACCGAACGCCCGGTCGCTGCGAGTCGCGCCGCGATCACCTTCGCTTCGTGCCGATCACGATCGGGCGTCGCGTATCCGCCCTTCCAGATTCGCTGATATCCGGAAACGCGATAGCTACCCGGGTCCACCGCCTTCGCTCGTGCGACTGCGCGAGTGAATTCGATGTCGAATCCGCCGCGCCACGCGCGCACTTCGCGGATTCCCGTCGGCACCTCGTCCGCCGCGAGCTCGAGGCGCAAGATCGAGCCGACGTTCGCGCCCCCGCCCCAGCCCGAATCGTGCAGATTCCCGACGTAGAGCCTTCCCGCCGGGGACACCGCGCAGCTCAGTGGACCGAGTAGACGCGGGCCATCGGGTCCGCTTCGACTGAGTGGGTAGCAAGCGCCTTGGTACGTATCCCCGATGCGATCGAGCGTAAATCGAATGAGCATCCGATTGTCG
The DNA here is from genome assembly GCA_965223845.1 of Planctomycetota bacterium. Classification (GTDB taxonomy): domain Bacteria; phylum Planctomycetota; class UBA8108; order UBA8108; family SXIK01; genus CBDCXR01. The sequence goes on from CBDCXR010000004.1 coordinate 5,686,788, forward strand.
AGCTCGCAACCGATTCCGTGCCCTTCGAAGACACCGAACGCGCCGCCCGCTTCGAGAAACGTGATCCCGTTCACGCTGCGCGTCCAGGGATGCGGGATCTTGATCGCCGGTGGCTCGCCTCGAACCGCTCGATCCGGCTCGGGATCCGTAAGGCTCGGCATTCCGTAGATCTTTCCCGCGCGGAGATGGTTGATCTCGTTGAACGGATTCCCGACGCCCTGGTTGTCGCTAAAGAAGATCGCGCCCGTGGAGTTTTTCGCCGCTCCCACGCTGTAGCGAACGCCGCGGGCGACCGCCTCGATATCGCCGCTCACCGATACCGCGATCGCCTTCCCGCGATAGAGTGTCGTCGCGCGATCGCGCGCGGCCTGGGCGTAGTCGCTCCCGAGAAACGCGTAGATACGATCGCCCCGCGGAATGACACCGACCGTCCAGTCGTGATAGTCGTGCGTATATCCCCAGCCCGTCGCGACGACGTCGGCGCGATCGAGAAAACCGTCGCCCGTCGTATCTCGAAGCCGAAGGATCTCCGGTTTGTGACTCACGAGGAGCGTGCTGCCGTCGAAGGCGAGACCGAACGGCGCGGCGAGCTGATCGGCGATCACGCGGGCGTCGTCCTCGAAGCCATCGCCGTCGGCATCGCGGAGGAGATACACGTCTCCCTTGAGCGAAGCGACGACCGCCCCTTCGCCCGCGGGCGGGAAAGCGAAGGCAGTCGGCATGATTCGGCTTGGAAGCGGAAGCTGCTCGACGCGAAAGCCGGGGACGAGCGGGAGCCGCTCTCGAGCGCGTACGATCCCGGTCTCGACGGGCGGTGCTGCACTCACTTCGAGCGGCTCGCCGGCTTCGAGTGCGTAGCGAAGAAGCGCGATCGACTCGCCGCCCGCCGCCTGCTCTGCTCGCCAGCCAAAGACGCGATCGCCCTCTCGCGACCCTCCCGTCTCGAGCGTGCCGACACCCGCGGCGCCGTCCTCGATCGCCGCGAGCGGAAGCGAGCGCTCCCCGCTCGTTCCCGCAACCTCGACGCGGCCTCCCGGGGAATCGAACGCGAGCGCACCTCTGGCTCCGCGAACCTCCAGCGAGGCCGCGAGCTCGGAATCGAGCGCGGCGAAGATCCAAACGTTCCGCTCGCCGTCCGTTCGAACCCGAATGCGTCGCTCGAATCCGCGCCGCGCGCCCGCCTCGGCCCACGCGCGGATCGTCTCGGAAACGTCGACGACACCGCTCTGTTCGAACTCGAGGCGATAGTCGACGCGCACACCGTCCTCGACGTGGCGCCAGCCGCGAAGTCGTCCGAGCGACTGCGCGTCGCGACGGACGCGGTCCCATCCGGCCTCCGATCGGATCCCGATGCTCGCGACGCGAGGGAAACGCCCGACGATCGGCGACCCGAGCGGCTCCCAGAGCCAGGTCTTCCCTCGCGTGTACTCGCCGGCAAACCGTCCGCGCCACCACGCGCGAAGCGAGAGCGCGTCGAGGTCGAAGAGGACGTTTTGTCCGCCGAGAAATCCGATCGCGAACGCTCGCGGCGTCCATCCCTCGCCGAATGGTCCGCGCGCTCGAAACACGTCGCGAACGACGATCGCACGCGCGGCAGTCGGCTCGAGCTCGCGGACGAGACGATCGGCGGGCGGTGCGGAGAAGCTCGGCGAGTTGATCGCCTCCCAGATCGCGCTCATCTGCGCGTCCCAATCGCCACCGAGAGCGGGAGACGATCCAGCCGCGATGGCCGGCATTTCGATGCCGGGCACGATGCGACTCGGATCGCGCATCCACCGCCGAAAGAACTCGGGGCGCATCCAGCGCGAAAGACTCGCGAGGTTGACGCCGCGAACGTTCGGCGCGACACCGGCCGGCGAAAACGACGCGAGATCGTGACAGGACGAACACCCGAACCCCGCGGCGCCGACGAGCCGATGCCCGACCGCGAATCGATCCGTCGGCGGGTCCTCGCGCGCGGGTGGTTCGAGAAGCACCTCCGGGACGCGATCCTCGGCCGCGAACCAAGACTCGATCGCGCCTTCTTCTTCGGGCGAAAGATGAGCGAAGCTCGGCATCCGGACGCGAAGCCAGGGACGACGCTCGACGGGAGTGCGCAGCGTGCGCGCAATTAAGCCGACGGGGAACTTATCGCCGGCCGCCGAGAGCGCGGGAGGCCGGAGCGCGCCCTCTGCTCCGCGGAGGGAATCATCGCGCGCGGTGACCGCCTGAATGACTTCGCCGAGCGCGGTGCGGCTGCCGCGGCGGTGGCAGGAAAAACAGCCCTCCGCGTCGATCGCGAGCGCACCGTGGGTCTCCTCGGTGAGAGCTGGGCTCGGCGATCGGAGATACGCCTCGAGCGCACGTCGTTCCTCCGGAGTCACGTCGTAGCGGGGACGAAACGGCGAGGATGGCGATCGCGGATGGAGACAACTTCGAGAGGAATCGAATGCCGCCGGCGAGAGCGTGGTCCGCTCGGGCGACGCGACGGGATCGGGAAGCGCGTGGCACGCTCCACAGCGCCGAGCCGCGATGATCGTTTTCGCCGACGAAGCGTCTCCGTCCCCCGGCGCTGCGGATTCGTCGTGCGTTCGCGACACCTCGCCTTCACCAGAAAGCGACGTCAGAAACGCCACCACGTTGTCGAGTCCGCCGTCGCGCCACGGGAGACGCGGCCGGTGGGTCTCGAGCGCTTGTTCGCTCCCAGCGCCCGAGAGCCATCGGCGGAGACCACGGACATCGCGATGGTCTACCGCACGATCGAGAGGCCCTCCAGCGTGCCGTTTACCAAGGCCCACGCCGCCGAGCGTGTGGCACGCGAGACAACCGCCTGTCTCGACGACGCGACGCCCGGCGCGAGCGTTCGGATTCTTCGTCTGAGGGCTCTTCTGCGTGGGCCGCGGATCCGTTCGAGCGGCCGCGGAAGATGCCGCCGCGAGATAGCGCGCGATGGCGCGAACATCGTCCTCCGCGAGGTCGAACTCCGGCATGCGCGCTCCGGGATGCGCGGCCGCCGGAGACCGCACGCGCGCCCGGAGATGACTCTCGGTGAGCGTCGGTGCGCGAAGCGCCGGCGCCGAACGAGGCGACGGGAGTCCGGGAATGGCGTGACACGCGGCACACGAGAGTCGGTGCGCGAGACGACGCCCGCGCTCGCGTTCCGTGAGCGCGCGCGACAGCGGACCGTCGCGATGGAAAACGGCTCCGCCGCCGAGCGGTTCCCACGGCAAGAACGATGTCCGCCAATACGCGCTGATTTGCCCTCGCGTCGTCGCGCGGTACTCGACCTCGAGCTCAGTGAGTCCGAAGGGGAGCGCCATCTCGAAACGCACGGGCGTACCGGGTTCGCGGATCGAGATCGATCCCGATTGAGTGCCGAGGCGGTAGCGCACTTCGCCGGGGTCACCCAGTATCGCGAGCTCGTAGGTTTCGTCGTCGGGGACGTCGACGAGTCCGCGCCAGCGGCGGACCGTGCTCGGCTGGACTCGGCCGGCGAGCCGCGTGACGATCTCGGCCGGCTCGGCTCCGACCGGCGAAGCGCCGTCCGAACGCTCGAGGGTCGAGAGAAGACCCGGACGCAGGTTGCGGTCATCCCCCGCGGCGTTCTCCGCCGGCGATGCGCTCGCGGGTATCGAGGCGGCGATCCAGCTCGCGAGCGCGAGCGCCCGCGCGGCGTAGCGCGCGGGGACCGAGCGCTCTGAGCTGAGCGGAATGGATCGACGAGCGTTCAAACGGACGGCACTTCGCATGGAAGATAAGGGGGAGAACCGGCGAGAAGCAGCGATCGCCAGATTCTAATGGACGCGCGGAGGGGGACGCGCCGGCGTCCGGCTCGACTAGGCAGTTGTGAGCGCATATAGATCGTATCTTCGCGACCTATCGATCTTTCGAGCGCGACCGCGGGATAGGCCCCGGTTCGGGCGAAAGCTCTGCGGAGAACGGTCGCCTTCGATCCCTCGAGCGCCGGAACGGACTCCGGAAGCGTCCGCGGGGTTCCAACGGAGGCGGAATCGCTCGGCGTGGGCTCCGTTAGACGCGAAAACTGTAGTGTTCCGGCGACTCTCGTCGTCTTAAGATGCGCGATGGTCGCGTGTTCGATGCGCGGAGGTTTCCGTGGGAACCGCCGCGTGGCGCCCGCGCGTTGTATCCAACTGCGGGCCTCTCGCGAGGCGCCAACGCGTCCAAGGTACGAACCGAACGAAGCGGATCCCGGGGGAAAACACCGGGGGGGACCAATACGGAGAGGGAACCCTATGAATCGAGCTCTCAGATACGGCGCGCCGGTCCTCGGCCTGGCCGCGGCGCTCTGGCTTGGCGCGTTCGCGAACGCGACGGCGACCGCCCCCGCCAAGCTGCAGGAATCGCTGAGCCTCGGCGAGCACTGGTACGGCCCGAAGATCACGGCGAAGGATCTTCTCGGAAAGGTCGTCCTCTACGAAGTCTGGGGGAAGAACTGAGGCCCCTGCATCAGTGCGATGCCGCAGCTCGTGAAGCTGCAGAAAGACTACAAGGACCAGGGCTTCACCATCATCGCGAACCACGCTCAGAACATCCCGAAGGATGAGGTGGTGACGTATCTCCGTTCGGCGAAGGTGAACTTCACCGTGACGAGCGGCGGGCGCGTCGACGTGCCGAATCGCCTGAGCGGAATCCCAGCGGCGTACCTATTCGACTCGAGCGGGAAGCTCGTCCTCTCCGGACGACCCGCGACGATGAAGCAACAGATCATCGATCTCATTCAGAGCGAGCCGCATTTCCTCGCCGCCGGTCGGTCGTACAAGAAGCTCGGGAAGATCGCCGCGTCGCTCAAGCGGTCGAAAGCGTACGCCTCGATCCTGAAGAAGCTCGACAAGGAAGAAAAGAAGGGCGGTGAGGCCGCCGAAGAAGCCGCGTATCTCTCGAGCCGCATTCGGAACTACGGAAAAGATCGCTACCTGGCGGCGAAGAAGCTCGAACGGAGCGACGCCTTCGGGGCGATGTCGATCTACAACGAGCTCAAGGTCACCTTCAAGGGCGAGAAAGCCGGCGACAAGGCCGACGAACGCATCAAGGCCCTGAAGAAGAACAAGGAGTTCCAAACCGAGCTCAAAGCGGGTGAGATCGCGGCAAAGATCCTCGCCGAATGCGAGAAGCTAACCGTGCCGCGCGGCCGCTCGAAGCCGGACCTGAGCGGCGGCCAGAACAAGCGCATCGCCGGTAAAGTGCGCGGAATGATGGCCGTTCTCCTCAAGCGGTACGGCGAGACGAACGCGGCGAAGAAGGCGAAGGCTGATCTCAAGGACTACGGGTTCAGTTTCTGAGGTCGGTTTCTCTCAGACTCGTTCGAAAGTGAAACACCCGCGTGCGGAAGACTCCGCGCGCGGGTGTTTTTTTGCTCCGAGGGACAGTCGAGCCGCTGGAGGACGGCCATCTCGAGCTAAGAGCCGAGCGGTTCCTGATCGCTGTCCGATTCGTCGATCTCATCGAGCTTCGCGTCTGCGGCAACGTCATCGTCGTAGATATCGAGCAGAAACCAGCCCGCCAGAAAATCTACGAGTTCTCCTGGGTTCACGCCGAGGCGGAGCCCACCGGCGAGAACGCCAGCGGAAACCTCGAGTTGGGTGTACCTCGGCGCTACGCGTCTCCAGTCCCCAGCCTCTTCGAAACCACCGAAGTATCCACGGGGATCGGTGTGCGGGTGCCAGTACGGGAGCAAGAAAAACGAGCTGACGTGAAACTCTTTCCTTCGACGGTCATCGTCGAATCCCCAAAAACCGTGAAGGAACCCCCAAGGGGGCGCGAAGCTGCAGTCGAGGAACTCGAACTCCGTCCACTGTCCTCCGATCAAACCTCGGCCCGTTGCGCCCGACGAACTGCAGTACACACCTGGTCCCCAAGGCCCAACCTGGGCTTTCACACCAAAGGTCTGGGTCTCCACCGTTGCCGTGAAGATGTCGAGGACGTCTCGGCCTCGGTTCGACCAGTACGACGCGCAACCACACGCCATCGAAACGACGCAGACCGCAAGCCCTCGTAGGAACATCATTCCTAGATTCGGTCGGCTCGGTCCGGAATGTTCCCGGCTCGATCGCCAAGTGCTCGTCGGGTGCATCGCGATACGACTTTTTCGTGCGGACGACAATTGGACAAGGGACGACGTATTCCGGATTTAGTTTCTGATTCCGGCCTCGCTCAGTCGGATCCAATCTGAAACACGCGCGAGTTTTCTCCTGAGAAATCGACGCGCAGACTTGAGCTGCGAGTCCAGCTCGAACGCCTACGAAGGACTAATTCGCCGGCAACCAGCGCGGATGGTCCGCACCGCGCTCCTCCAGACCGCGAGTGAGTAGACGGGGAGGGCTTCCGTCCGCATCCATCACGTAGAGTCCAGGCACGCCACCGGTCTCCGCGCGGCAAAATGCGATCTGCCGTCCCGAGGGCGATTCGCTCGCGCGAAAGTCCCAGACGGGCGGGTCATTCTGGGTCAGGCGCTTCACGGAGCCGTCGCGTGGACTGAGCCGGCAGATCTCCGTCCCTCCGCGCGCCGACTCGGGTTTGAAGTCACGGTTGAAATGATCGGTGTCGGGCCGCTGCGGTTGGTATTCCCACGGCACCTTCGATCCGGCGAGCCGGCGCGGGAAGAGAATATCACCGTCGCTCGTCCACGCCGCGAGATTCGACCCGCCGCCGCGGTTCTCTGGACTCCCGTACGTCGCGCCGAACCACATGGTCTGGCCTTCGGTGAGTACGCGGAAGTCGCTGCCGTCCGGGCGCGCGAGACAGAGGTCGCTCCAGTCGTGACCGGGATCGGTCTTGAAGTGGCAGCTTTGAAAGAGCAGCCACGCTCCGTCCGGAGACCAGCGCGGACCGAAGTAGAGGTGGTCCGGATGCGCGGCGACTCGGACACGGTCTCCGCCTCGCGTGTCGCTCATCCAGATCTGATATCCCTGCGGGCTGGCGAGATGGTACGCCACGCGCTCCCCGTCCGGGCTGAGGCTGAGACCGTAGGGCAGACCCTCGCCCAGCCGCGTGAACTCGCGCGCATCCGAGCCGTCAAAGTTCATGCTGAAGATCTGACCGCCCGCATCACGCACCACTTGCACGAGCAGTCGTTCGTCGGACAGCAGCAACGCCGGCGTGTAGAAGACAGCGAGTCGGTCGCGCGTGCAGATCTCCGTGAGCCGGTCGCGGTCGAAGTCGTAGAGCCAGAGATGCGTAGGAGTTCGGTGGTAGTACTGATCGAACGGTCGGCCGGGGCCGTCGCGCCGCGCCTCCATGCTGAGGAAGATCATTCGACGCCCGTCCGAGAGGAACGGCCCCGGCTGCCAGGTCACCTGCTCCTCCTCTCGAAAGTCGAAGTAGCGCAGCCCGGAACCGTCGGCGCGAATGACCGCGGTGCGGCCTTGCGAAGTGAAGAAGAGCCTTCCCGAGCGAGTCCGGTCGTTGCGACGCGTCCTCGCAGTCCCGCAGGCCGGCAGGAAACCGAGCGCGGAGGTCGCGACGGCGGAGGCGAGAAACGCGCGCCGGCTTGCGGGCCGAGACGACAGCGGCGAGTCCGCGCCCAGTGGGCCAGGAACTTCGTGCTTCGGCAGAGCGAGTGTAGTGCGGGGAGGCTGGGTCATCGTATCGGGACCTTGGGCAGGTCGAGCGCTCGTCTGAATCGTCGGGTCTCCGAGCATCGTCGTCCAGGCGGCGGCGGCCGTCTCCCGATCGAGGAGAGGCCCGACGGTGAGAATCGCTCATTTGGCGCGGACACGTACTGACCGGCGGGAACCCGCGCGGCGACGTGCCGCTCCGGACAGTGTGATCGAGAAAGATCGCAGAATTCGAGCGCGAAAACCGGTCGACCTCCGAACCTGGAGTGCCAGCGTCGACTTGACGTTGGCCGCCAGTGATTCGTCCCGATAGCTCGACGTGAGGACGCCGTACGCGCGACGGCTCCCTCGCGTCGGCCTCATGCCCAGGGGGTGCAGCCATCTGGAGGTCGAACTGATGTCCCGTACATTCCACCGCACCGTGCTCGGCTTGGCCCTTTCTATCGTCGCGTCGGCGCCCGTGCTGCCCCAGGACGGCCTCTTCGACGAGGGAAACGTCGAGGAGGTGCCCCTCGGCGGAGTTCGCGTTCTCGGAAGCGCGATCCACGTTCGGCCCGATCCGCTTTCTCCGAAGGAAGAGCTCATCCGACTCACCACTGGGAAAGAGGGCGACGTCGGAAGCGTCTGGTTCGAGCAGCCCGTCCCGCTCGGACCGCTCCCCCTTCGCCTCGAGTTCGACCTCTTCGTCAAGTCGGCGAGTGCGGACCCGCCCGACGGGCTCGCGGTCAACTTTCAGTTCGAGAGCGATCTCGCCCTCGAAGGGCGCGGCGGTGACGGCGTCGGTGCGTGCTTCGAACCCGGGCGTGAGCATCTCTCCTTGGTGTTCGATCAGCGCGACGACGGCTCGCTCGATCCCGAGACGAGCTGCGATCTCGCTCGCGGCCCTCGAACTTGCGACTTCGAGGTCCACCGGAACTCTTGTCCGGGCGATGAGCTTCCGCTCGCAAGCAGCTCCGCGCTCGGCGAGGACGGACCGGATCTCGTTGCTTTGGGAATGGATCGCCGGAAGCTTCGGCTCGCGGTCGAGTACATCCCGCCCGGCGTCGTCGAGGAGCCGAGCGAAGGCCACATCCGAGTCTCGGTCGAGCCGGCTGGAGCAGTGCGAGACGGCTGGGAGCAGACCTTTCCCGCGCGCCTGGTTTTCGACGACGCCGGCCCCCGAGGTCCCGCCGCCTGGCTCGGCCTCGCGGGCTCGTCGGCGAGCGCAGATACCGCCTTCGAGGTCGAGAACCTCCGCGTCGTCGTCGTGCCGGAGACTCCGAGCGGCGACTGGAATCGGTCGATCGAGGCCGTCGCGATTACCCCGAGCGATGAGGACGGTCTCTTCGATCTCCACGCCTTCGTGCGCCTCGATCCGGGAACCGATGAAATTCCGCCGCGGCTCGATACCGAGGTCGAGTTTCGCGTCGACGGCGTTCCCGTCGGGGCAGCCACGATCGCGTCGGAAGCGGACGAAGAAAGTCTCGAGTCGGCTTTGCTCGCCGGAATCAAGCTCGAAGGCGGGGTGACCGTCGAAATTCACGCCCGCCCGGCCGACGGTGCGGCGCCCGAGATCGACTCTTTCGACGACGCCTCCCGGCACGTCTTCGGCGGAGTGGAGCACTGCTGGGATCGCGGACTCTCGAGTTTCACGATCGTTGAGAACGACGACGAAAGCTTCGACGTCTCGGTCGACGTCGACCTCACGACCACCTATGACGGCGAGCTCGATCTTTCGAGCCGCATCGTTCTCCTCGTCGACGGGAAGCCCGCTGCGAGCGATCACGCCGTCGGCGACCAGCTCACCCTCGACCCCTGTCCGTCCGGCTGCGGCGGACCGTGCGCGGTCGGACCGGACGGCGAAGCGGGCGGTGTGTGCGAGATCCAGAACGAGGATCTCTACTGCGCCTGCTCGTCCTACTCCTACGCCTCCGCGCACTTCCGGGGGATCGAGCTCGAACCGGGCGCGCGGGTCACGGCGCGGCTCGTTCCCATTGGGCTCGAGCTACCCGAGCTTCCTGGCCTTCGGAAGAACGACAGCATCTCGACTACCCTCCCGATCCCGTCCTTCGGTCTTCCGCATCGCGGGCTCGATGGCAGTCACGTCGACATCTCAGGCGACAAGATCACGATCGACGTCAGTCCGGGATGCCGGACCGGCGAGGGGACCGATCCCTCGAACTGCCTTCCGCGGTTTCCCGATGTCGATTTTGAGCTCGCCTACGTGTGCGGGGAAGGCGGCTGCACCTCAGCAGATGGCGTCAAGCCGCTCGACCTCGACGGTTTCCTCTTCGTCTGCCGGTGCGACGACAACGGAGAGATCATCTACGCGAGTTGTATCCTGTGGTCGCATCCCTGGTCTGGGAACTCCCGACCCACGCCCGTCGCGGGCCCCGATGGACTCCTCTATCTTTGCGTGGAGGACGAGGAGGCCCAGGAGTCGAGCTGCACTCCTTGGCCCGAGAACGCGAGGCCCGTTGCCGGGCCGGACGGACTGCCGTGGTTCTGCGCGGAGGACGAAGAAACCGGAGAAGTCCTCTGCGCGCCTTGGCTTCTTCCGGTTGAGCCGATGGCGGGACCCGTCGCCGGGCCGGACGGACTCATCTACATCTGTGTCCGGGACGAAAACGGCGAAGAGACCGCCTGCATCCCGGTGCCCGCGGACGTCAAACCCGCCCAAGGGATCGACGGTCTCCTCTACCTCTGCCACGAGGACGACGTGACCGGCGAACGCGAGTGCATCCCGTGGTCCCATCCCGAGAAGTCCCGGGCTGAGCCCGTCGTCGGTCCGGACGGACTCGTCTATCTCTGCGTCGAGGATAAAGAGACGCAGACGTCCGAGTGCATTCCCTGGTACGAGGAGGTCGACGTCGTCGAAGGACCGAACGGCTTCCTCTGGCTCTGCGCGGAGGATGAACGTGCGCAGCAGTCGATCTGTATCCCCTGGCTCCCGGGCACCGAGCCCTCCGTCGGCCCGGAGGGGAATCTCAGGCTCTGCCGGAACGGGAACTGCGAGCCGAGCGCGGGAGTCGGCATCGACTTCGGACGGCCGGAATCGATCGAGGTTTGCTTCGAGGATGCGCTCGATGCGCGAGAGACACCGGAGGGAGCGTTCCTCGGTGTCGACGTGCTCTCGCCGGAAGGACGGCTTCTCGGACGTGAAACCGCACGCGACGCCGGAGACGTGTTCCGGGTCGAAGCCGATTTTTCTCCGATCGGCACGGAAGGCTATCACCTCGTCGCGGTGAAGGACGGTCAAGTCGTCGGCGAGGCCGAGAGCGGGGGACCGCGCTACACCTTGGATCAGGACTTCGCCCCCGAATGCGTTCGCTCCGCCATCGTCGAAGGCGATCTCTGCATCATGTTCTGCTGGGACGACACCCCTCGGCCCGTGAGCGTTCGTCTTGGAGACGACGTCTTCGAGGCTGACTGCGTTCTTCTCATCTCGGTCGGCGCCGAGCCACTCGAGGCGGGGGACGTCGGGAAGATCGAGCTTCGCTTCGCCGACACCGGCCCGCGCACTATCGCAAGCGAGAGCTTCACTGCCTTCGGCGGCCGGCGGCATCGCGCGAGCGGACGCGTTCGCCCCGTGAGCCCGAACTTGATCGTAATGGAGTCGGATTCTCGCACCGATCTGGGCTCGAAACTTCAGGTCCAGCTCACCCCCCCGGCCTCCGCGTGGTCTGTCGGCTTCGATCCAAGCTACGAAATGGTCGAAGGCTCGCGACTCGGCGTCGGCGTTTCGACGATCGGCGACGAGGACGGCAAGATCCAAGACGAGTTCGTTTCTTTTGCGCACGACGGCAGCGGCATCGTCGTCCACGCCGAGTTCTCGCCATTTCCTGGCAATCACTTTAGCTCGCGTTTTTTCAGTGAGGCTTCCGTTGTCGCTGAGTATGAAGACCAAAGAGCGCCGTCCGCGCTGTCGCTCGACGGGTCAGCGCGTTTCTCCGACTGGTTCGTGATCATCGATTCGGGATCGCAGGAGAGCGACGAGATCCGCTTCCGCGCTGTTCTCTCCGGGGACCAGGAGATCTCGGTCGAAGGCGCGACGGTGATCGCCGATGCATTCGAGCTCGTGGCGGAGATCCCGCGGAAGAAGGGCGTGCCCGATGGCGCTCTCGCGTTCGACTCCTTCGAGCTCACCGTCTCGGGGATTCCCGAGCTCGCCATCGTCTCGGAGGAGTCCGTGCCCTTCGTGCCGCCCGAGGAGGACGGTTTCCTTCGAGGGGACTGCAACGGCGACGGGGAGCTCAACATTTCCGATCCCATCTTCGATCTCGAGTCGCTCTTCGGAACCGGTCGGGCATCGGGATGCCTCGAAGCCTGCGATGCGAACGACGACACGGAGCACAACATCTCCGACGCTATCTACTCTCTCTACTACCTGTTCGCGGACGGTGCAGCGCCAGGCGCGCCGTTCCCCGACTGCGGCGCGGATCCGACGCCCGACGGCGGGCTGGCCTGCGAGGACCCAGGTTGCGACTGAATGGCTCGGAATGGGAGTCGTTCGCTCGTTCCCGTTCCCGTTCCCGTTCCCGATTCGGATACGTGAAACGCTTTGATCGGAATGGGTGGTCCGCGGGAAGTGAGGTGAGAGGAGTCTCGGGAACGGGGGCGGGTTTGGGGGAAGGTGTACGGACTCGCTACTCCCGCCGAATACAATCGGGTCGATGAACTCCGATTCGACTTGCTGGACCGTGATTCGCGAGGCAGCTGCCGGAGGCGAAGACGCGCGGGATCGCTTCGCCGAGAGCTACACTCCAGTGGTGCGCGCCTATCTCGGTCACCGCTGGAAGGGCACCGCTTGCGCGGACGACATCGACGACGCTCTCCAGGAGGTCTTTCTCGAGTGTTTTCGCGAAGACGGCGTGCTCGATCGAGTGGACGCCGGACGCTCGGGTGGCTTTCGTGCGTTTCTTTACGGCGTGGTTCGAAACGTCGCGCGTCGGATCGAGTCTCGGCGCTTGTCAAAAGAGCGGGAGCGCCATTCGGCGAGCGAACTCGACGCCGGCGAAATGGAACAGCGAGAACCCACTCTCTCGCGCCTCTTCGACCGCGCCTGGGCGAAAGCGCTCCTTCGCGAAGCATCCGCGCTGCAAAAGGAACGAGCGCAGTCGGGCGGCGCGAGCGCCGTTCGCCGTGTCGAGCTCCTCCTTCTCAGGTTCCAGAACGATTTGCCCATACGGGAGATTGCCAAACGCTGGGATATGGATCCCGCGCAGCTCCATCGGGAGTACGCTACGGCTCGGCGAGAGTTCAAGGACGCGCTGCTCGAGGTGGTTTCGTTCCATCACCCTGGCACTCCAGTCGAGGTGGAGCGACAGTGCTCGAACTTGTTGGCTTTCTTCGAGTGAAGACGTTTACACGAAGTTCGCGAAGGGGGCGCGAAGGAAGACGAAGGGAAAAGAGAGTAGAGAATGAGAGTTGATTGGCAGAGAGAGAGTGAGTGAACGTGGAGATTCGCTGACCTTCGACCTTGTGCCGAGCAGCGATGTCCGCGCCGTCGAGAGCCGCCTCGAGAAGGGCGTTCTCTAATCCATTCTTTCGCCGGCTTCTTTTACAATGGATTCGCGGCCGACTCTACGCGCGCGTCCGAGATCCATCTTCTTATTGCTCCTCTCCTTCGTCTTCCTTCGCGCCCCCTTCGCGACCTTCGTGTGAATCTCCTCTCCGGGAGTCCATAGACGGAGAACGCATGTCCGAGGGAAACACTCACGAGAGCCCCGATCGTTCGGATCAAATCGAAGGCGGCCTCCGTGCGGCCTTCGGTCCCGAAACAGAAACCGACGGCATCGGCGCCGCGAGTGTTCTCCGACGACTCCGGAACTCGGGCGCTTCCGTCCCGCAGGTGAGCCTCCGCGATCTCGAGGAGGAACCCGTTCGCCGCATCCGAACGCGCCCGGGCGAAAAGGGCATCCCCGATCGGCTCGGTCGCTATCAACTCCTCGGGGAGATCGCTCGCGGCGGCGTGGGCGTCGTCTACAAGGCTCGCGACGTCGATCTGGGTCGCTACCTGGCGATCAAGATCCTCCTCGAGAAGCATCGCGGCCGTCCGGAGATGACGCACCGCTTCATCGAAGAAGCTCAGATCGCCGGCCAGCTCCAGCATCCGGGCGTCGCCCCCATCCACGAGCTCGGGATCATCGATTCCGACCTGCCTTACTTCGCGATGCGCCTCATCAACGGACGCACGCTCTCCGCTCTCCTGCGCGAGCGCCCCTCCGCGCTCGACGACCGATCGCGCTTCCTCGCGGTCTTCGAGCGCGTCGCCGAAACACTCGCTTACGCAAACGCGCGGGGCGTCATCCACCGCGATCTCAAACCCTCGAACATCATGGTCGGAGCGTTCGGCGAAGTTCAGGTCATGGACTGGGGTCTCGCGAAGGTCCTCGCCCAAGGCGGTGTGGCCGACGAAGAGCGCGCGTTTCCCGCGGAGAGCGCCGCCGGCAGCTCGATCAAGACGATCCGAAGCGGGAGCACGATATCCGATTCTGTCGCCGGATCGGTTCTCGGAACGCCCGCCTACATGGCCCCCGAGCAGGCTCGAGGCGAGATCGGTCTCGTCGATGAGCGCTCGGACGTCTTCGGTCTCGGAGCGATCCTCTGCGAGATCCTCACCGGTGAGCCTCCCTTCACCGGAAGCTCGAACGAGGAAGTCCACCGGCGCGCCAAAGCGGGCGATCTCGGAGGAGCCTTCCGTCGCCTCGCGGAATCGGGCGCGGACGAAGAGCTCGTCGATCTCGCGACTCGATGCCTCGCCGTCGATCGCTTCGCGCGTCCTCGCGACGCCGGCGTCGTTTCGCGCGAAGCCGCCGCGTACCGCACGTCTCTCGACGAGCGCGCACGCCGCTCGGAGCTCGAAGCCGCCGAAGCGCGGGTCAAGGCCCTCGAGGAACGCAAAGCGCGCCGGCGAACGATCGCCCTCGCGGCGACGGTTGTCGTCGCCGTCTCGCTCGTAGCGACGGTCTGGGTGTCGGCTCGGCGGCGCGAAGACTCGATCAAGGACGAGGAGACTCGCGCGGTCGAGCGGGAGCTCGGCTCGGCGAAGGATCACTGGGAGACGGCAAAGAGTGTCGAGGCGTTTCGCGCGGCGGAGTGGCGCCGCGCCGTCGAGGCCGCCCGGCGCGCCAATGAGCTTGTTACCGAGAGAGTCGACGACTCTCTGCGCACGGAGAGCGTCGAGCTCTTTCGTCAGGTGGACGCCGAGGGTCGTCTGCTCGAACAACTCGAGGAGATTCGGCTCGAGCACGCGGACGATCCGAACTGGGGGAGCCGCGAGCCCGGGTACGGCGACGCGTTTCGTGAGTTCGGCGTCGAGGTGGACGTCGAGTGGTCGAACGCCGGTCCGGTCATCGAGGAACTGCGGGCCACGGGCATCGGCCCGCAGCTCGCCTCCGCCTTCGATCACTGGGCGATGGCGCGGCGCCGGATCGCCACGGCCGCGCCCGAGACCTGGAAACGGCTGCTCCGCGTCGCGCGCGCGATCGATCCCGATCCGTGGCGGAGTCAGCTCCGAACCTCGTTCGAGAACGACAACCTCGAGGAGCTCCGGCGCCTCGCGCGGCGAAAGGAACTCCTCGAGACAGCACCTCCGAGCACGATCGTCCTCCTCGCTTCGAGCCTCATCGCTGCCGATCGACGCGAAGACGCGGAAATCCTCTACTGGCGAGCGTGGCAGCGTCACCGGGACGACTTCTGGATCAACCACGGTCTCGGCTACCTAGCGCTCACCGATCCTCAGCCGCGTCACGACGAGGCGCTTCTCTACTTCACCGCCGCGCTGGTGCTGCGTCCCCACAGCGCTCATGCGCTCCGAGACTACGGAGTGATTCTGCAGCGGCTGGGAAAGGACTCCGGCGCGAAGACCGCACTCGGGGAATCGCTGAGCTCCGAGCGGAATCGAACGACGAACGCAGTCGCCTGGAGCCAGGGGACGACGCGAATCGAGACGGACCGATTCAGCTCCGTCCAGATGGTTGCGCTCGAAGGCGGACCCTGGGGCGATGCCGCGTTCGACCCGAAGGACTCGGAGACCTTCTTCGTCGGCGCCCGCCTCCCCGCCCAGAGAGACGACGGGATCTACCGCGTCCGCCGCCGCGGCGGCGAGTGGATCGCAAGCGACAAGATCCTGACCGGGTCCTTTCCGTCGGATCTCAGTTTCGGGCCGGACGGCGCGCTCTGGATTGCGCGGACGATCAAACCTTACGTCTACCGCGTGACGAATCCCGGACAGCCGGCGAGCCAGGTGGTGAAGCGGATCATCGAGGAGTTCCAGACGAACGCAGACGACGATCCCATCGCGCTCGCCTTCGCTCCTCCCGGATTCGATGGTCCGGCCGCGCGTCCCGGTGATCTCATCATCGCCGACACCGCGGTCGACGATCAGCTCGCGCCCCGACGGCTGGGGATCGCGACGTCGCTCGCGAAGTGCTTTTACGCGTTCACCCCGTCCGGCGGAGACGTCGCGCCCGACAGCTCGTCCTACCGCCGCTTCCTCGTCCGGCCCGAGACGCTGAGGAGTTACTTTCCCTACTACCTCACGGACTTCACGTTCTCTCGCGACGGTGCTTCGCTCTACGCGCTCTTTGCGCAGGGCCGGATCTTGGAATTCGACGCCGCGGGTCGACTCGTCCGCGAGATTCCCGTTCAAGGCGACGTGGTCTTCGGCCATGCCACGGCGATCACGGCCGCGGCGGACGGACGACTGTGGATCTCCGACGATCATCGCGACGAGATTTGGTCCGTCGACGCCGCGAGCGGACTCGCTCGGCGAGAGATCGCCTTCCTGAGCCCCGAGCGCCCACTCGAGCTGAGTACCGGTACGCTCACGTTCTCCCCTGACGGAAAAGAGCTCATCGTCGGAGAGCATCGGCGTGAGGGCGGACGGCTCTGGATTTTTCGCGACGATCCGACGACCGACAACCGTCGCCCCGTCGCCCGCATCGCCGAAGCTCTCGAGTCGCCCGTCGTCGTACGGATCGGGGACGGAGCCTCTCTCACGCTCGACGGAAGTGATTCCGACGACGGCGACGGCGGCACCCAATCACTCTCGTTTCGCTGGACTCGGATTCGCGGCCCCGAGAGCGTCGCCATCGAAGACGCAGATCGTTCGACCGCAATCGTGCACTTCAGCGAACCCGGCGTGTACACCTTCGCGCTCGAAGTCGACGACGGCCGTGCTCGTCTCGGTCGGCACTCGACACAGATCGTCGTCTACGCGACGAACCAGCGGGCGGAGATCTCCGGACGGGCGGACGGACGATCGACGCGTTTCGACCGGGAGCATCTCGTTCGCGTCCTCCCGAAGGCCGCCGAGGTCGCCTTCGATCCGACGGACAACGCTCTGTACGCGATAGCCGACCGCGGTGCGGAACGCGGCGGCGGCGTTTATCGCATCGAGCGTCGGGGAGATTCCTACCGGATCGAAGATCGACTGATCGTTCAGCACAAGTACCAGGGGATCTCCTTTACGCCGAACGGAGATCTCTGGCTCGTACGGGACCGCGAAGGCCCTCACTTAGTCGCCCTCCGCGCTCCGCTCACTCTCGCCCCTCACCGGATCGACCCGGTCATTTGGAACTTCGGGAAGCCGGCCGACGACGACCCGCGGATCTTGGTCACCGTTCCCCCGGGATTCGTGAGCGATCGAGTGAGCCCGGGCGACCTCATCATCGGGGACTGCGGCTTCGACACCGGATTCGGACAGTTGCGCCCGGGCGACCGCGAGGCGCTTCATGTTTACCGTCCCCGCGGCGCCGAAGCAGATGCTCGTCACGACCTCCGAGCGTTCGATTCGCTCTTCGTCCCGCCGGACTCCCTCCGCGCCTACCACGCCCATCAACTCACGGACCTCGCTTTCGCAAGAGACGGTGCTGCGCTCTACGCACTCTACAAGAGTGGGCAGCTCATCGAGATCGATCCCCGGGGCGAAGTCGTGCGGGAGGTGCGAGCGATCGATCCGCTGACGCGCGTCGAAGGCACGGGGGCGAAGGCGCTCGCCGTCGACCCACTCGACGGGCGAATATGGATCGCGCGCGAGGTGTTCGATTCGGCGCCGCACCTGCTCTCTCTCGATCCTCAGACGGGAGAAGAACGAGTGGAGATCGTCTTCTACCGGGACGGGGCCCCTGCGTCCGAGCAAGCGCGCTTCCCTTCGCCCTCGCTGCGATTCTCGCCCGACGGGCGACTCGTCGTCACGGACGCGAGCGGTTGGTTGTGGATCTTCGAAAAAGCGGGCTCCTAGGCGCTCGGCGCGGAGAAAGACTCCGAACTCGCGCGCGACCCGGCTCGATTTGAACTGGAGGCTGAGCTCCACGCGAAGCGGTGAGCGCAATTCGTCGCCGGCTGCCTCGAGCCTACGCTCCCGGCGCCACCGGCGACTCGGGCGTTCCATCCACCTCGACCGCATCGCGCACCGGCGCGAGCCAGAGACTCTCGATGAGTCGGTCGCGCTCGGGCGAGTCGGGCAGTCGGTCGCGCGCGTCGTAGGCGATTTCCTGCGCGCGCTCGATCGGCGCTTCGCCGCAGAGCGTCTTCGCGAGCTCGATCACATCGAGGGCTTCGACCACGTGTTCACTCGTCGGCTTCTCGACGAGTGTCTCGACGGCCTCGGCGATCATTCCCGCGAACACCTCGCGCGCAAACGATCGATCGACTTCGTAGCCGCGCTGCTCGATCTCGCCGGCGATGCTGAGCGCGCGTTTGTAGTCGGTCGGCTGACGGCTTCGGTTCTGCCGGCGGATCGCGTCCTCGAGCCTCTTTCCGAGAGTGAACTCCGCCGCAACGCGGAGCTCGGGCGGGATCTCGAAGCCGGCCGACTGAAGCATTTCCAGCGTGCGATGATGGTCTTCGTAGAGGTGCGCGTACTGCTCGGAGAAATGCTGGATGAGATTTCCGAAGACGATCTCGGAGATCGATTGCCGCCCCTCGGGAAGAACATGCTCGAGACCGTACTCATCGGGGCCGAACTCCTCCTGCGCGATGCGAAGAAGCCGCGGGAGCGAGTCGCTCCGGAAACTCTTCCACAGACGCGACGTCGCCTTTCGCAGTCGATCCGCGCCGGGGAACGGCCGAACGAGGCAATAAAAATCGACTCCGCCAAAGTGAACGGCGGCGAAGACGGCGTCGAGCTGCTTTCCCGTTCGAATCGACTCGAGATACGCGCGGCCCGTCGCAAGCGTGAGTCGGCCGAGCTTCTCCTTGCGGAAGCTCGAGATCTGATACGAGTAGTCGCACGTTTCGCCGCGCGGCTCGACCGCCGCAACGAGGCTCGAGAACGCTAGGTGCGCCGTGATTCCCCGCCGCGTGAAGCGCGAGCGCTCGACGAATCGCCGGTAGATGTCCGCGCCGTTCCCGAACTCGGGGATGTTGCTCTCCGCCTCCGAAAGGAGCTCGAGGAACTCCTCTTCCGGAGAAGCGTATCCGAGCTCTTCGGCGAAACCGATCGCCCGCCCGGCGTACTTGAGGATCTGCAGCGTCTCGATGCCTGAGACGTCATTGAAGAACCAGCCACAGCTCGTGTACATGAGCTGCGCGTTTCGCTGAAGCTCGAGGAAGGTGAGCGCGCGCACGCGGTCGTTCGCGCGGAGATGTTTCGTCGCGTGCGAGCGAAGAAAATCTTCGGGGTGAAGTTTCCGATCGAGGAAGAGATCGATGTAACCGTTCCGCGCCGCCCACGGATCGATGAGGAGCTCGCTCCCGTCGCGCTCGAAGACGTTCGCGGCGAAATCCCGAAGCTGATCGAGCGCCGCGCGGAGCGGCCCGCGCCACTGCTGGTTCCAGCCTTTCTGTCCGCCGGTGTGACAGCCGCAATCGCGACACCATCGCCCGACGCCGTGCGCGCAACTCCACGCCGTCCCTTCGCCGTCGGGTCCGGACTTGATCTCGACCTCGAGCGTCGGCGGATGCCGCTCGAGGTACTCGCCGTAGTTCGTTACCCAGAATCCGCGCGCGGGCGCCTCGACGTCGAGCGCGTACGCGAGTGAGCGATCGCCGAAGTGCGCGTGGTGGCCGTAGCTTTCGCCGTCGGTCGCGGTCTGCACGATGCGCCCCTCGCCCCCGTGGGCGCGAGAGAGGAGATCGACGAGCGCCTGACTCGAGCTCAACCCACCTTCGAACGCGATCGCGCGCGCGATCGGCGCGTCGTAGAAGAAGATCGCGATCGACCGGCCCGATCCATCCTGGTGGAGATACCTGTACGCGACTCCGGGATCGACGGATCCGTCGGAGACGTCCACCCACGCGCCGCCCGGCGTCCGAACGCGCTCAGCTTGGTAGGGCGAGAGGATGACGTAGGCGAGTCCCGCATCGATGAGATCGTCGAGCGTCGCCTGGTTGCACGCCGTCTCGGGAAGCCACATCGATTCCGGCTCGCGTTTGAAGCGATGCCGAAAGTCGGCGAGTCCCCACTCGATCTGCGTTTTTCGATCGCGGCCGTTCGCGAGCGGCAGGATGACGTGGTTGTAGGCCTGCGCGATCGCGTTTCCGTGGCCGTTGTGGCGCGCGCGGCTCTCGCGATCGGCGTCGAGGATGCGACGGTAGACGTGCGGATGCCGCGCCTCGATCCAGGAGAGAAGCGTCGGGCCGAAGTTGAAACTGATATTTGCGTAGTTGTTCGCGATGCGAGAGACGCGACCGTAGTGGTCGACGATGCGCGCGAAGGCGTTCGAGCGGTAGCACTCGGCGAGGATGCGCTCGTTCCAGTCGCGAAACGGAGCTGCGCTCGGCTCGCGTTCGACGGCTCCCGTCCAAGGGTTCTCGCGAGGTGGTTGATAGAAGTGACCGTGAACGACGAGTGCAGTCATGATGGCCTATGCGCTGAGTTCGTTTGCCGCGCACGGAGCGCGATATCGAGCAGCGTTCGGGGTTCGATTCGGAAGTGCGACAAACGACGGCTCGCACGCGGCGAACCGATCGAAGCGGCGGAAGACTTCCAGTCCGCCGTTCGCACCAGATTCTACTACGACACGGTGAGACGAGAACCGAGCATCGGATCCGTCGACTCCTTGATCCTCCATGTGGTCCGAACGCCGAAGCCGTGAGTGCGGCGCCACGTCGCGGTCAGTTCCCGCCGATCTCGGATTCAGCCGAGCGCAACGAGCGCGGAGAACGCGATGCATACGGCGGCGCTGGACAACGGCCGCAGTCCACGTCTCCGCTTTCGTCGATCGCGCGCGTCGATGCCGGTCAGTCGTCCACTTGCCAGGGACAGCGTGCGCCGGCGACGAGGTCGAGGAGCCCGGCGAGCGGAACACCGACCCACGCCGGGCGGTGCTCGAGCTCGTAGCGGAGCTCGTAGCCGGCCTTCTCGATCGAGAGCACGCGCAGCCAACGGTCGAAGACGTCTCTTTTATCGGGCAAAAACCCCGCGGCCTTTGCGTTTCTCCAGTAGGCGTCGACAAACGTCGACGCGACGCCTCGCTCCCAGCCGCGCATCCAGCGCCCCTCCCGGCTGCGGTCGCCCCAGCCGCCGCTTATCGGACGATCGCCGCGGACGCGCGCGGCGTAGCCGAAGGATCGGACCATCCCCGCGACGTCGCGCAGGGGAAACGCTTTTCCTCGGCGTTCGGCGAGAGATCGGCTGGGCTCGCCCTCGAAATCGATGATCCAGAGCCGCTCGCGCGCACTCGAAACCAGAACCTGACCGAGATGAAAATCCCCGTGGACGCGAAATCGCTGCGCGGGTTGCCACGCGCCCTCGAGATCGCCGACGGCATCGGCGATCTCGTCCTCTCGAGAGAGAGCTTCGAGGACATCCTGTCGGACGGGTGAGGGGAGATCGTCGAAGCGTTCGCGGAGTCGATCGAGCGACTCGAGGACCTCGCCTGCGATGCGTTCGGCGTCGGCCGCGAGATCCGCGCGCGTGATCGCTTCGGGAGCGAACTCGGGTGCCTCCGCTCGAAAGAGCGCGCGATGCATCTCGGCGGTCGCCACGCCGAGCTGCTCCGCGAGCTCGGCTAGGGGGCCGAGCTCGGCATCGGCCGAATGGGCGCGTCGCCCGAGGTAAGCCGATGCTTCGCTGAGAAAGACGCCCCACAGATCTTCGCTCGCCGGGAGCGCCTCGAGCGTAACGGCAACAACGCCCGACGCCTCGACGGTGTTCCGCGCTCGACGCTGGCTCGGCGACCCCGATCCCGCCGCCTCCCGCCGTTCGATCACTTCGCCGATTCGCGGAGCGGCCGAAAACCCGCGGCGCTCGAGCTCTTCGAGCATCTCGACTTCAGGATGCGAGCCGGCGTTCCACCGGCGAAACAGCTTGAAGAACCTTCCGCCCACGATCGCGGCGCTGTTCGACTGCTCGCTCTCGAGGACTCGCGGAGAAGCGGCGCGATCCCCGCTTGCGGACAGGTCTCCGACTCTTCTCGTCGCGAACGCCGAGCTCACCGATCCGGAGCTGAACTCACCGCGAACGAGACTCTCGTAGAAGGCGCGCGCGTTCGATCCAGTCGCGAACGCGTCGATGAGAACGCGGCCGTCCGCGAGCCGCGCCAATTGAAAGCGTCTGGGAACTCCCTCCACGCTCTCGGCGAGGACGAGCGGGACGACGTAGGTCTCGGGGTCCGAGTGTTCCGCCTCGACTGTGACGAAGAGTACGACCGAAGGATCCCCGTCTTTCGCCACCCGAACGAGTCCGTCGACGATGCGGGCGCAAAGCCGCTTCCCCGTCGCGCCGCACCAGCGCTGGACCGCGAGAAACGCGGGCAGCGCCGACCGAGCGAGGAACTCGCGGGCGGGCGGGGTGAGAAGCGCGGCCGGTGCGGCGGCTTCGCCGACGAGTCGTCGCGGAAGCTCGGGGAGCTCGTCCTCGACGATCGAAGCGTTGGGACGCTCGGACTCGCTCGTCACGTCAGTCCCTCCTTCGAATTTCGACCCGCGTCCGAACAATGATTCTACTTCGGCGCCGCGCTTCCGAAGAGAGCGGCTCTCTA
This sequence comes from Planctomycetota bacterium, assembly GCA_965223845.1. Taxonomy (GTDB): domain Bacteria; phylum Planctomycetota; class UBA8108; order UBA8108; family SXIK01; genus CBDCXR01. Next base: position 5,709,250 of record CBDCXR010000004.1, read on the forward strand.
AGTTCTTATCGGCTGCAGCCGCCGCCGGCCCCTTGCCCTTCTTCCCCACCGGCTCCGTCGTCGCTCCTAGAGCAAGGGACAACGTTCACCCGAGGTCGAATGCCTGCGAAGCGCGATCGACGATCTCCTCGGCGATCGCGAGCGACGCGGTGGCGGCCGGCGACGGTGCGTTGACGACGTGCAGCGAACGCGGAGAGTCGGCGATGGCGAAATCGTCGACGAGCTCGCCCTTATCCGTGAGCGCCTGAGCGCGAACACCCGCTCCGCCCGGGCGCAAATCCTCGGCACGAATCTCAGGGACGAGGCGGGCGAGACCTCGTACGAACGCCGATTTGTTGAACGACCGATACATCTCACCGATGCCCGTCCGCCAGTGGCGAAACGCTAGACGCCAGAATCCAGATGAGCCGACGAGCTCCCCGAGATCCTGCAGCCGAATATCGCGCCGCCGGTACCCCTCGCGTGCGAACGCGACGACGGCGTTCGGTCCCGCTTCGACGGACCCGTCGATCACGCGAGTGAAGTGCACGCCGAGAAACGGAAAGCGCGGATCCGGGACCGGATAGATGAGTCCGCGGACGAGCTCGCGTCGTTCGGGAACGAGCTCGTAGTACTCGCCGCGAAAGGGGGCGATCGAGACGCCGGGGTCGACTCCCGCGAGCCCGGCGAGACGATCGGACTGCAGCCCGCCGCAGGTGATGAGGTAGCGAGAGTGGACGACGCCGTCGTTGACGGCGAGAACCATCTCGCCTCGCTCCCCGCGGATCCCGACGACTTTCGCTCCGAGTCGAACATCGCTGCCCGTCTCTTCGAGCTCTCGCTTCAGCGTCTCGCACACGACGCGGTAATCGACGATGCCGGCGCTCGGAACGAAGAGCGCTCGTGGTCCGCGCGCGTGAGGTTCGATGTCTTTCAGCTCCTCCGGACCGATCGTGATCGTCCCCGGAACACCGTTCGCCGCCGCACGGCGAGCGAGCTCGTCGAGAGCCGGAAGCTCTCGCTCCTCGGTGGCGACGACGACCTTACCGCACACTTCGTGAGGAATATCGCGCGCGCGGCAAAACTCCTTCATGAGCTCCGCCCCGCGCACACAGTTGCGCGCCTTGCTCGACCCGGGGCGATAGTAGATTCCGGAATGGATGACACCGCTATTGTGCCCGCTTTGATGCGCGGCGACGCGATTCTCCTTCTCGAGGAGAACCAGATCGAGGCTCGGGTGACGAGCGCGGAGTCGATGGGCCGTCGCGAGGCCGACGATCCCCCCGCCGACGATCGCGACGTCGTGAATCGGTCGCGTCATCGGGACTCGTCCGGCGTCTTGTGGTAGCCGCGGCCGCGGACGAAGCGCGCCATTCCCGCTTCGTAGAGGCCGCGCGGAACCGAGCGCAAAAGCTTGAGCGGGTACGTCAGTCGCCGCGGAAAGTGGATCTCGCGCTTTCCGCGCGCGAGTCCGTCAACGATGCGCACCGCCGCGCGCTCGGGCGACTGGAGGAACGGCATCGGGAAGCGATTGCGATCCGTCATCGGTGTCTTGACGAATCCCGGTGAAACCGTCGTCAATTGGACTCCGCTCCCGCGTGTATCGACGCGGAGGCTCTCGAGAAATGTCGAAAGCGCCGCCTTGCTCGCGCAGTACGGGGCCGCGGTCGGAAGGCCGCGCACGGCGGCGATGCTCGAGACGCACGCGATGCGACCCGCGCCGCGCTCGAGCATCCCGGGGAGAAGCGCGGCGAGACCGTAGACCGCGCCGAAAACATTCACCGCGAAGATCCGTTCGATGAGATCGACATCGAAGTTCCTCTCGGGGAAAAACGAATCCCCGATGCCGGCATTGAGAATCGCGGTGTCGACAGTGCCTAACGCGTTCTCTGCCTCCGCAATCGCCGCGGTTACGGCCGCCCGATCGCGCGCGTCGCCCGGCTGAACGAGATACGTCTTCGCCGGCGCGAGCGTCGCGAGCTCTCCGGCGAGCTCGCACAGCTTCTCTCTGCGGCGAGCGAAGAGAGCGACATCGCAGCCACGACGGGCGAGCTCGCGAGCGAGCGCCGCGCCGATCCCGCTCGACGCGCCGGAGAGCCAGACGCGCCAGCCGAGCTCAGAGGCGGCGCGAGCCATGTGTCGCTACATCGAGTTTGGCCATGATTCAGCGAGGAGCGGGAGAGAGGGGGTCGCCGAAGACAAGCCGCGAGGAGGACGCCGCGCTGGACGGCCTCCTCGTCGGAACGCAGCGACGGCGTCGGCGAGTCTCGGATTCCCGGAGGGTGATTCTCAACCCGAATCGAATCACCGCTCCGGCGCGCGACGAGGAGTCACCGCGGGAACGGCCGTGTCCCGCGACCTCGCTCGGCGCTCGTACGTTCGCCCGGCATCGTCAGGATCATTCCGCGAAGCGAGTGCCTCGGCGTAGAGACGGTTGCCGCAGTCCGTCGGATAGCGCCCGGTGAGGCATCCGAGACAGAGCTCGTCTCGCTTGTACTCCATCGCGTCGACGAGCTCGGAGACAGTGAGGTACTCGAGGCTGTCCGTTTCGAGCTCTTCGGCGAGGCGCGCGACGTCGCTCGGTCGGTGCTCGCCCTCGTCGTCGAGCTCGATGAACCGCGGCGCGAAGAGCTCCTTCACCGTGGACATGTCGATCCCATAGCTACAAGGAGCCATGATCGGCGGACACGCGACCCGCACGTGAACCTCCTTCGCGCCGCCCTTTTCGCGCAGCATCTTGACGATGACGCGAAGCGTCGTCGAGCGCACGATGCTGTCCTCGACGAGGAAGACGCGCTTTCCCTTGAGGACTTCCGGCAGAGCGGTGAACTTTCGCATGACTCGCTCCTTCCGGTTCTGCCCCTCGATGAACGTTCGCCCGACGTAGCGATTGCGAATGAGGCCTTCGCGCGACGGGATGCCGAGCTTGTACGCCATCGCGTCGCACGCCGCTTTCGCGGTATCGGGGACGGGCACCGCGACGCAGTCTTCGGGATCGACCGGATAGCGCTCCTTTGCCGCGAGTGCTTCACCGAGTCGGGTGCGCGTGAGGTAGACCGAGCGGCCGTTCAGGTTCGAAGCGACGTTCGCGAAGTACACGCCTTCGAAAAAGCAGAACGAGCGCCGGGGCGCCGTCGCAAAGGTCTCGCGATGGATTCCTTCGCGCGTGACGTGAATGAGCGTGCCCGGTGCGACGTCGCGGATCTCGTCGAAGCCGCGGTTCTGAAGCGCGATGCTCTCCGAAGCGGCCGCGAAGAGATTTCCCTTCATGCTGTAGCAGAGCGGGCGGAAGCCGTACGGGTCGCGCGCGAGGACGAGGTCGCCGGCGGCGTTGAGGAACGCGAGGCTGAACGCCCCGTCGATGTAACTCGCGACCTGCGCGAAGACCTGGCGAAAGGACGGCTTTTGATCCTGCTCGAGCGCATAACACAGATGATGCATCAAGAGCTCGGTGTCGCCGTCGCGGACGAGGTGATAGTCGCCCTTCCCGAGGAGCTGCTCGCGAAGCTCGTAGTAGTTCGCGATGTTGCCGTTGAAGCAGAACGCGAACCATTTCCACTTGCGACCGTGGTGAACCTCGAACGGTTGCGCGTTCGCGGCCTCCTCCTTGCCGCAGGTCGCGTAGCGCGTGTGGCCGATCCCCGCCCGACCGGTGTAGCGGCTCATGATGGCCTGGAACTTCGACGGGTCTGGGTGCGTGAGCTTGAAGACGTCGCTCACGCTGCCCACATCTCGGTGGGTGTCGATGATCTGCGCCTCGGCGGCGTTGTACCGCGTGACGCCCGAGGAGAGCTGTCCGCGATTCTGCAGATCGATCAGCATGTCCGGGATCAACCGGACGGCGTTGAAGCTCTCGGGGAGGATGTCGCCGGGCGTCGCGCCCGGGAGGGGACGGTCGGTGCGGTAGACGGCAGCAACACCGCACTCGTCGTGAACAGGGTCGAGCACCGGAGTCCTCGTCGTCGGGTCGAAGGGACCGGAAGGAAACGGCCGAAAGGTGGGTGGTCTCGGGAAAGACCGGTACGCCCGCGGACCTCGCCGGGGCGGGTTCGAAACTCCCGCAGAGCTTGCCCAGATTCCTGCTGAGATTCTACTCCGCCGCCGGATGGCGCGGGCGTCCGTTCGCGACACGAATGTCGCGCCGGTTACCGGGTTCGCACCGCACCGCTCGTCCTAACAGCGCACGTCCTTGTCGCATCGGGTCTTACGACGACCTCGAACGCCGTTCGGACGGAGCTAGTCGAAGGATCCGAACCAGCTCGGCGTGAGCATAGCACAGTCGCGCGGGGACTCAACTGTTGCGCGGCGCGCGGGGGAATCGCCGAGCGGCTGCTATCCGCCGCGCGAAAGTCATGAACGCGCGATTGCCGTTCGCGAGCCGGACTGCGTGCCGGTCGACCTCGGAGAGAAGAGGGAATACGGATTTCCCGTGTCATCTCCAGCTTCGTCGTTCTTCAGACCCTGTAGACGACCGTATATCCGGGTCACGACGCGTTCGAAAAGCGATCGGATCTTCAGTTTTCTGCAGCCGGTGAAGTGCCGGTCGCGTTCGGTGGAGGCGGTCGCGACATTCATTCGGGAGGCGGCGTGGGGTCGCTTCTGATCTCGGTCCGTCCTGACGGAAGGAGCCCATCCAATGTTCGATGTCAGAGATCTAGGAGTCACCGTGTTGCCGGGCATGGGTTGCGGGGGATTTACCTGTCTCGGAGGCTCGTGTCTCGCGGGGAGTTGTCCGGGCGGTAGCTGTCCGGGAGGAACCTGCCAGAACGCGACCTGCTTCGCGACGTGCGTCGGATTCACCTGCCTAGGCGCGACGCAAGGGTGTGCGCAGGCGACCTGCCCTGGAGGCAGTTTGTGCATCCAGCCATCGCATTGCGCCCCGCCGACGTTCTGCGCTCAGCCTACGCACTGCGCGCAGCCCACACATTGCGCGTCACCCACGTTTTGCGCGCCACCGACTTCGTGTGCCCAGCCGACACTTTGTGTCCGACCGACGGTCTGCACCGATCCAACCCTCTGCGTCCAGCCGACGCACTGCAAACAGCCGACGGTGTGTTCCGATCCGACGCTCTGTATCGAGCCAACCCGCTGCGCGCCGCCCACCTCGTGCTCCGATCCGACGTTCTGCATCCAGCCCACGGTGTGTCCCGACCCCACGGTCTGCATACAGCCAACGCGATGCGCGCAGCCGACGATGTGTCCCGATCCGACGCTCTGTCTCACTCCCACCCACTGCAAGCAGTTCACGATCTGCACTCAACCCTCTCTCTGTCCTCGCCCGTCGATCTGCATCGAGCCGACGCTCGATTGCCCGGCAGCCAGCGTTCGGTGCCCGGGAGGCACGTGTGAGTTCGGCAGCGTTTGCGGCGGTGGAAGCTGCGCCGGAGGATCGGTGTTGACTGCCGACCCGAGCCGAATCGCGAGCCTCGACGAGCTCAAGTCCGAGCTCCAGCGAACACTGGCTCGAATCGAAGAAGTCGAGGCGCGAGAGCCGGATAGCGTCGACGAGATCGATGCCCGTATCGAAGGATTACAGGTTGAGATCGATCGCCTGAAGCAACTCCGCCAGGAACTCGAACGATGACGAGCGTCGAGACGTTCGAGTCGGCACGGCTCCGCTCCGCGCGATTTCGCGCGAATCCGGATTATTCGCTCGTGCCGTTCGATCGGCTCGACGGGTCGGAGCGCGGCTCCCTTGAGGAGCTGCGCCCCGACCCGGAATTCTATGGCGTGATGAAGCCGGTCGAGGGGTCGCGAGGGAACGTCAAGAGAGTCGACCCGCACACTGCGCTTCTTCTTCTGACGCTCGACGATCCCGGCGGACTACCCAGCTACGTTCTCGCCCGTTTGGGCGAAGATCTAAGGCCTGTTGCACAGCTCTTGCTTGAGGGCCTACTCGAGATCGAACGAAACGGGATCTTCGTAAGTGGTCCGGAGAGCCTCGACGGACTTCGTTCGGGAACGAAGCTCTCTCGTCCGATTCGGTCCTTCCTCGCGGCTCTCTCGGAGCGCGCGGTCCGACTCGCTCAGGACTTGCCGACTTCGGACGCCCAGAAGATCGCAGCTCGTCTTTATATGTACCACCGGCTCCCCGCCACATCGCGCTGGCGCGACGAACTGGGAAACGACGAGGGAGTCGAGAAGGCGCTCGGGCTCGATCGAAATTCAGTGCGCCACCTGCTCAACCGGCATTGGCAGCGAATCGATACGCCTCCACCGAACGACCATTGGCTCGCCTGGTCGGCCGCACCAGCGCGTGCTCAGAGACCGACCCAGGGCCCGACCTACAAATTGTACGTAAGTCCTCACCCCGACGACCTAGGTGAGGTATTCGAACGCACGGTGGAGATCTTGACCGAACAGAACGTGCAGTCGTTCAAGATCGGTCGCGATACGGGAGGACTCCTCAGGCCTGACAAATTCGTCGCGTACTTCTGGGATCGCGCGCAGCTCTTCGAGACCGGAGAGCGAACTGCCGCAGCTCTCAGCGGATTTCGCGCGCACGGCGTCCCGTTCACCGCCGCTCTCGACGATCGGGGCATGGTCTCGTGGGGAGTTGATCCCGACCGGCCGGAGTTTCAAGTGCGGTGGCTCTCGGACGAAAGCTGGAGACTACGTGTCACACGGCGGCTCGCGACCGCACTCGTAGATTGCCGAGACGCGCCGAGTGGCGCGATGGAACCGTGGGAGTTCGCCCTCGAGCGCGTGCGTCTCGAAGGGATCGACGTCGATACCTGGACGCCCGAGGAGGCGAAGAACCAGTGACTTCCCCTGACACGACGTACGTCCTACCGCCCGACGTGTTGGTGATTCCGGCCGGAGACCTCGACGGCGATGTGCGCTCGCGGATGGAGATGAGCGACCGAGAATTCGCTCTGACACGCCCTCGGGCGCGGATTCCATCCAAAGTCGTCGATGCAGACACCGCTCGCCTACTCGAGCAGTTTCGGGAGCCAAGCTCGATCGTGGAAGCGGTCGTGCGGTATTCCACGCCACGCCACCTCGATTCGGAGCACGTGCTCGAGGCGGCTTATCCTATGCTCCGGGGCTTGACCGAGGCTCGTTTACTCCTGCGCGACGGCGAGGAGGGTAGCGAACCCATCGAAGCCGCTTTTCATCCGGGCGATCGCTTCGCGGGATTCGAGGTTCTCCGCCTCGTCCACGTATTCGAGGACACCGAACTCTACCGTGCGCGCCAATCCACCGGACAGGAGGTCGCGTTGAAACTCGCGCGTCCGCCTCATGCCGATACGATGCGCTCGGCACTTCAGCGTGAGGCCGCCCTTCTCGAGGGGCTCGCCAATGCGGCAACGCCCGGCGTCGTCGCCTTCGGAGAGGAGGACGGACGTCCGTATCTTGCGTTGGAGTGGATCGACGGAGTACCTCTCGCGCAAGCCGCCCACTCGCTGCGCGGCGGTGCGTCCGCGCGCGCTCATCTTCTCGACCTCGCTGTCCGCGTCGTCGAGACGTACGCCGAACTCCACGCCGCGCACGTGCTTCACTCGGACGTGCACCCGGGAAACGTGCTCGTGGACAAAGCCGGGTCCGTCGTACTTCTCGACTTCGGACTCAGCCGCCGAACCATCGCCGGGGATCCTCTCGCTTCTGCCGGACGCGGGGGAATCTCGACCTACTTCGAGCCGGAATACGCCGCAGCCGTCCTCAACGGACAGACCGTCCCGCCTTCCACCGCGGAAGGTGAGCAATTCAGCGTCGCGGCGCTCGTCTACTCCGTGCTGTGCGGACAGTCGTATGTCAACTTTCCTTTCCATCAGCGCGACTTGCTAAGGGCGATCGTCGAACAGCCCGTTCGGGCATTCAGTGACTGGGGTCAGGAACCTTGGTCGGACGTCGAGTCCGTCCTCTCGCGAGCTCTAGCGAAGTCCCCGGCGGACCGCTTTCCCTCCATGGCTGCATTCGCTGACGCGCTAGGAGCAGCGCGTTCGACGACGAAGATCCGAAGAACGGGAAACGATCTGGAGAGCGAGGTCCAGGCAACGGCGGAAGAAATCGTCGCTCGCACGGTGGAGCGGGCTCGGCCGAACGGCGAACTCGGTCGCACCGGCTTCATCGAGCCGCCCCGAAGCTCGGTGAACTTTGGGGCCGCTGGCCTCGCCTACGCGCTCCTACGCATGGCGACGATCCGCGAAGACGGAGAGTTGCTCGCCCTCGCGGATTATTGGTCTGCCCGCGCGGTTCAAGACTCAGAGCGCGACGGCGCGTTCTACAATCCTCAACTCGATCTCCCGCGAGAGATACTCGGGTCCAACACGCTCTACCACACAGCCTCGGGTGTATGGCTCGTCCGAGCCTTGGTGGCTAGAGCGCAGCTCGATCAAACCGAGCTCAACGCGGCGCTTCAGTCGTTCGGGCAAGCGGCGAACACCGAGACCGACAACTTGGACGTCGCCCTCGGCCAAGCAGGGATCATTCTCGGCTGCGCCTTGCTGGCCGAGGTGGAAACCGACGTCGCCGGGCTACGGGAGTTCGGTGACGGTCGCGTCACCGCGTTGTGGAGAACGCTCGAGGGCGCGAGCCCGAGGCGACGCGAAGAGCGTCGGCTCAACCTCGGAATGGCGCACGGCTGGGCCGGAGTGCTTTTCGCCACTCTACGTTGGGCTCGAGCCGTGGGAGCTCAACTCCCGGCCGGGTTCGAAGCGAATCTCGGAGAGCTGGTCGACTGCGGCATTCCGGCGGGCGACGGGATGCGTTGGCCTTGGTTCGACGGAGGTTCTCCGAACCGGTCAAGCTCGATGGTCGGCTGGTGTAACGGGAGCGCTGGTTTCGTATTCCTTTGGTCCCTCGCGAGTCGGCATTGGCCCGACGGCCGCTGGCTCGAACTCGCTCGAAGAACGGCTCAACACGCGTTCGACGGTCGAGATGGTGCGGTCAGCCTGTGCTGCGGCGCCCTCGGCAGCGCGTGGGCGATGCTCGATCTCGCTCGCGCGGGGGGAGGAGACGAGTGGGTCAAGCGTGCTCAAGAGCTCTTTCTGCTCGCGGCCGCACGAGCGGACCAACTCCAAGACCAGCGGGACAGCCTGTACAAGGGCGAGTTGGCGCTCGCTCTTCTGGCCGCCGAGATCTTGCGCCCCGAAGACGCATGTATGCCCATGTTCGGTGAACTAGAGCCGCATTGAGAAGCGGTTGCGTCGTCCGATTCTGAACGCAATTTGTTGGCCGACGATGGCGATCGTGAAGACGTACTCGCACTCTACCTCGACCCGTCCCACCCCATCCCCGTGTTCTCGACCTCCAAGACACTCGTCTCGGAATCGACGACCGCGTTGACGATCTCGAAACGTCGAGCACGGTGTGAATCGCACTGCGCTGCGGGGCGGATTGAGTCGCCGATCGCCTTCGTCCTCGTTCAACCGGCAGAGAGCAAAGTCGCTCGTTCGTGCCCATCGAAGTGCTCCGCCGGGATCGCCGCGAAGACGTAATTCCATCGCGGTGCAAGCCCGGTCTTTCCGCCTCGCAATCGAGCGCCCAGGAGGTCGGTCTCGTCATCGTCCTCTTTCAACCGCATCCCGATACCGCTCGACCCACGCCGCCAGCCGCCGCCCGGGACAGGTCGTCGCGCCGAGACCGTGCTCGTGGCGCACCTCCGCGTGAGTGAACACGCGCGCGCGTGAAATCGAATGCTCCTCCCGAAGCGCATCGATCAGTCGCTCGAGCGAGTTCGCCTGGGCGAGAGTGAGCTTCTGTCGGTCGAAGCTCCCGAGAACGAGAACGCCGAGATTGTGCTCGTTCGCACCCGACCCTGCGTGTGCGCCGACCGAGCGCTCTTCGCGGCCCTCCCAGATGCGACCGGCTCGGTCGACGACGTAGTGATATCCGATATCGACCCACTTCCGCATCTGCTGATGGTTCTTCTGGACCGAAAGAAGAAGCGCCGCGGTTTCATTCTTGTCGCTCGTCTCAACGGGTTCGTCCCCGAAGTGGTGGATCGTGATTCGATCGGCGCCGTCGAGAGCTCCGGTCGGCGCGGTCGGCTTCCGCGCGCGCCAACTCTCTCTCGCGAGAATCTCGACTGCGCCTTTTCGGATGACCGGTGGTTCCGTTTCCGAAGCGTCCGACGAGACCTGCCTTCGCGGCGGCTCGGCGGGATCGCGATGCGTCTCGACGACATAGAAGGTCACCGCGATAGCGGCGACGAGTGCGAGCGGGACGAGAGCCAGGGGAGAGGGAGGACGACCGCGTCCGAGATCTGCCGAGGAAGACGGTTCGATCGGAGCTCGAACCGACGCCGAACCTCCGGACGCGCGGGCAACACTCGTCGGCTCGGCGGGGAGGTCGGCTCGAGACGGTTCCTTCTCCCCACTTTCGTCCGCGGGATCCGGGTACGCACACACGGAATCCTCTCGCTCCCGACGGGACAGTCCCCCGCCGGTCTCCTCTTGTTCCCTCACCTCGACTCCCTCGCGGCTCCACTTTGCTCGCGGCCCTCGGACGGGACGCGCGGCACCGATTGTACTCCGGCGAAAGGAATCTCGAAGAGGGGATCGAAATCGCGAATGCTCGCGCCCGCCGAGAGACCCGACCGGAGTGGTCACTGAAGTCGGGATCGCGCGAGGCTTCAGCTGGACGGCTGCCGCTTTTCTACGTACGATGCTGCTTAGTTGTGTGTGTTTGAGCGGTCCCTTCGAACGACGCGTCGCCGCGAGGCGCGCTGAAGCCGGATCGCTTCACCGGAGTTCGCGAATGAGGGGCGATCGATGATGCGCACTCGACGGGAGCGCCGTAGGCCGATGCCCTCGCTCTCGGCAAACGCAGTGGTGTTCGTCTAGGAATCATCCGGCACGGCGGAGGTGGGATGCGGTGTGTGGGTCCCACGATCGCCTCGTGCGCAGGAAGCTACGTGGGATGGCAACATGACCGACATCTATCAGGCGATCTGGGACGCGGATCAGGCGGAGAACGGCATTCGACCGATTCTCGATACCGACGACGGCGACGACGCATCCGGGTTCGTCTCGGTCAACAGCCGACTTTCGGCTGACGACCCGGCTCTCCGCGTTCTTCCTGAAGCGGTGATTCCGCCTTCGAAGCGACCGACCTACGACCTCTGTCTCCAGCTCTTCGACAACTACGCACTCCGCGAGCGCGACGAAGAGATCGAGACCCCCGCCGAACGGGAAGAAGTGCACGAGCTCGTTCAGGCCATGATCGAGACCGCGCCCATGGAGGTCGCGCGCGAGTACGTCGCGACCCAGACGGGCACGGGCGTCAGCCGGGAGCGCTGGTACACGACGATCATGGAGATGTGGTTCCGACGCTTCACGATGGGAGGCGATCCGGACCTAAGCGGCTTCGAGCACGTCGTCGTCGGAGAGCAAGAGGGCTCGAAAGCGCAGGGCTATCACTTTTGGTACAAGTACTATCTCGACGACGGTTTCGCCGGGGAGCTCGACGGCGATCACTCGGACGATTTCCCCAATCTTCCGAACGATCGCATCGCGTATTTGGGATCGCGAATGGCCACGGGACAGAGGCAGTTCCCGGAGACGGTCACCATTTCGTACCGCTGGCTCGCGCCCGACTACGACCGCGGCGCGATGAGGCCGCTCACGAAACCGACGGGCGGATTCTTCGTGGGCTGCAGCGTGGAGGGACTGCTCGCGATCGGGACGATCCGCGCGCACCGCGGCGTCCAGGCGCCCACCAAGGCTGTGATCAACGGGGCGAAGTACTCGCTCGCGATGTACACGAGCCAAAACGGACGACACGTTCGAACCTTCTATCCGAAGTTCCTCGGAGAGGCCCCGGCGCCCGGCGATGAAGGCGGCGGAGTCGTTCCCCCGGTTCGTGCTGTCGAGAGCGTGCGGCTCGTCGCCGCCCTCGTCAATCCCGAAGGACACGACCCCGGTCTCGAGACGGTGACCCTGCTCAATCGCTCGGCGAGCCCGGTGTCGATCGAAGGCTGGAGCGTCGTCGATCGAAATCAGCGCGCGACGACGCTCGGGGGAACGATCGGCCCCGGCGACGCCGTTCGCGTTCGTCTCGACGGTCGGGGCGCGCAGCTCTCGAACTCGGGCGGAGAGATTCGGCTCCGCGATGCCTCGGGGACCACGATCCACTTCGTCACGTATTCCCGAGCCCAGGCGCGAAAGCAGGGCACGACCATCGTTTTCTGATCGAAACACGGCAAGCGAAACCCGGTGGGAGGTTCTCCATGCTTCGTTACATCAAGAAACTCACGAGCGAAAAGCAGCCCTACACGACTCCCCTCTACAAGCGCGCTTCGGGCGACGACCATTCGATCGAGCTCCTGTGGGGAGATCGCGTGCGCGTTTTGGACTCGAGCGGGAGCCGCTTCCGCGTTCGCGCGCGCGGCAAGACAGGCTTCGTCAAAAAGAATCGACTCCAGACGAAGTCGCTGCTCGAGCTCTACTTCATCGACGTCGGTCAGGGAGACGGTGTGCTCGTGCGAACTCCGGACGACCGCCACATTCTCATCGACGGAGGCTGGCCGCGCCGAAGTCAGCCGACGGGAAAGAACGCAGCGGATTTCGTCGACTGGAAGTTCGTCAAAGACTACGAACGAAAAACCGTCCATCTCGACGCCATGATCTGCTCGCACAACGATCAGGATCACTACGGCGGTCTATGGGACTTGCTCGACGTGAAGCAAAAGGACGAGCTCGACGCCGAGGGGGTGACGGTCGAGAACTTCTATCACGCGGGACTGTCGTGGTGGAAATCCGGCGGGAAGCGAGTCTTGGGACCGTCGATCGAGACGTCCAAGGGCAAGATGTGGACCCGGCTGCTCGACGATCGCGCGAGTCTCGAGAAGGGCCTCAAGACGTCGGGAAGCCATCCGAAGCTGCAGGGCGAGTGGGCGAGCTTCCTCCGATCCGTGCGTGACGCGAAGAGCTCGGGCGGCGCTCCGACCCCCGTAGAGCGCCTCAGCAGCGCGACCGGAGTCTTGCCGGGATTCGACAGCTCCGATCTTCGCATCCACGTCTTGGCGCCGGTCGAGTTCGACGTGGACGGGAAGTCGGTCATCCGCAAGTTCCCCGACGGGAACAGCAAGAACACGAACGGCAACAGTGTCCTTCTCCGGCTCGACTACAAAAAGTCGCGGATCCTTCTCACCGGCGACCTCAACCTCCACAGTCAAACATCGCTCCTCGCGGACTACGGGCGGAACACGGACGTTTTCTTCAGCGATGTCGCGAAGGCGTGCCACCATGGAAGCGGCGACGTCTCGATCTCCTTTCTCGAACGGATCGAGCCTGCGTGCACCATCATTTCGTCGGGCGACAGCGAAGGACACGATCACCCGCGACCGGAGATCATCGCGGCGAGCGGCCTCACCGGAAAGCGAGAGACGCGAGGCGACAAGCTCGTCACACCCCTCGTCTATTCGACGGAACTCGCGCGCAGTGTGGCGCTCGGACGCGTCACGAAGATCGAGGAGCTTCGAGCGAGCGGAACCGTTCAAGAGACGTACGAAGAGGACGAGCTCAAGAAGCTGAAGGCTTACTTCAAGGTTGTCGACGCCGGTGCTCGAGCCCCGAAGAGTGGCTCCGCTCGTGTCGCCCACCGTCGGCTGGCGGCGAGCACCACTTACGGGTTGATCAACATCCGCACGGACGGCTCGACCATCGTGGCGGCCGCACTCAACGAAAAAGAGTTCAAGTGGAACGTCACGTCGTTCAAGGCGCGGTTTCCCGGAGTCGGCTGAGCCGCATCGCGCGGGAACCCAGGTACTCGCGCCCGAGGACTCGCCCGCAGAGGGGGCGAATCCTCAGCGCGATCCGCGCCAAGGAAACGCGTAACTCGGCTGGTGCACAAAGCGGGAGAGATCGACACGAACTCGGCCCACTGCTCCGGGGGCGAGCTCGATCTGAAGGTGCTTTCCCCCGACGGAGAGTTCTGCTCCCCCGCCTCGAGCTCGATCGAAGCGGTGTTCGCCGAACGCACCCGCCTGAACGAGAACGACACGCGGTTCGCTGGGCTCGGTGTTCACAAGGACGAGTTCGAGGCCCGCATCGGTCACCTTGTCGACCAAGGCCGCGACGCCGGGAGGCAATCCGGGACGACGTCGCTCCGGATCGAAGTGACGAATCTGGGAGTGGAGGAGGCCGCCGTGGTAAATGTGATTCGGCGCGCCGGTGGTGAGCTGAACGAGGCCTTCGAGAACGACCGGATTGAGCTGCTGCCAGTGATGCACATCCTGCTCGTCGACCGTCGTTCGATCGGCGCGGATCTTCGCCAGCCGCCGGAGCGACTCGCGGTAGGTGTCGATGAGAATCGCATCGGGATAGTCCGGATTCTCGCCGCGAAGGAAGCTCAGCCAGCCTTCCTCGTTGCTTGAGTCGCCTTTTCCTTTCGAGTACCTGGCCCGAGACCAGGACGCCACTTCCGCAATTTTCTCGATGCGCTCCCAATCGTCCGCGCGCCGAGAGAGACACCAGAGCTTGATCGGACACTCGGGGTCGAGTGGGCGATAGGCGTACCAACCGCGCTCGTCGTGCTTGTGCGGAACGACGCGCCGTCCGTTCTCGAGGCGGCTCTGCTTGAGCACAACGTCGATCTGCGATCGCGGCAGCTCGAGATAGCTTGCGTCTCCGCTCACGAGAAGCGCGTTCGACGCGGCGATCGTAGTCGACTCGAGCAGATTGAAGAATCCGTGGGGCCAGCGCCAGCCGTAGTAGCCGCCCCACCATTTCCCGCTGGTGTACTCGCCGATCTCGCCGGAGAGTCCGACGTTGTCCGGGATGATCCCGCCGTTTCGCCGCGTCCGCTCGATCCATGCCGCGACGTATTCGAGAACCCAGCGGCGATATTTCTCGTCCCCGGTGTAGAGATACGCGTTCACCATCAAGCTCGTCGCGGTCAGATTGAGCGGCACGTCGCCCCGCATCATGCGTTCGTTGAGCGCGCGCAGAATGAAGGGAAACTTCGCGTCGTCGACCCATGCGCTGCTGTCGTCGACGTTCGGAATGTCGTCGTACGGCAAGGGGTAGTGAGCGAGAACGGGTCGGTGCGTCACCCAATCCTCAGCCGAGTTGACGAAACGCGGCCCGCGGCTGCCGTTCAGCGGTGAGCGGATGAGCTTTCGCTCGGCGTCCCAGTTCGGCGCCTCCGGGTCTTCGTTCAGGTAGAGCCCCGCGAAACGGATCGCGCGTTCGCGATCCTTCGACACGGTCGGATCGGCGAGCCCGAAGAAGTAGAAATACACGTAGCTCTCGCCGTGGTGCATCCAGTCGTAGTAGGCGTCGAACTCGTTGTGAATTTGTCCGTAGCGAGTGAATTGAAGCGTGACGGCGTTCCACAGCTTCCGCGAGAGCGCGTGGATCTCTTCGGGACCACCGAGCACATAGTAGAGGGGAAAGTTGTAGAAGCTCTCGTAACCGTCGTCGGAACCGTCCATTCCGGGCCAGCGGTCGCGCCAGATGATCGAACCGTCGGGGCGCGTGTACTTCTCGACGAACTCTCGCGCCGCGCTCGCGAGGTGATCGAAGAGAAAACGCTGGCGGAGCGCCCAGCTCGGCGGCGGAGCCGCGGTGGTGATGCGAAGCGTCGGATACTCGGCCGGCGAGGAAGCGACCGGAGGCTCGATGCCTTGGCCCGAGCTCGGAATGTCGGCGGAGATCGAAACGAGGGAAGTCGCTGCACTCAGAAGGAGTGCGACCAGAGTGATTCGCCGCGAGCGGATTTCGTTCAACTCCGCGATCCTTTCGAACCGGTCACGATGCCGACGCGCACTCGGCGACAGTCGGTTTCGGCGTTTCACCTTCGCCGAACAGGAATCCGAGAAGCCGCAGCGCGTCCGCGATGTTCACATCGCCATCGGAGTTCGAGTCGGCGGCGCCGCGGCACGACAGCTCCGCGCCCGCGCCAAACAGCCAATTGAGAACCGCGAGGACGTCGCTGATGTTGATCGCCTCGTCGCGGTTGGCGTCTCCGCGCAGAGCGGCATCGTCCAGGTGGCTCCGGTTGAGATACACGACGACCGTGTTCTCCAGCTCCGCCGTCGAGGCGAAGTCATCGCGGCCGTCTTCGTCGAAATCGCCGACGGCGATCCCCCACGGTCCCTTCTCGTGCGGAAACGATTCTGGTGCGGCGAAGCACCCCTCGCCGTCGCCACGAAGCACGCTGACGGATTCGTCACGCCAATTGCCTGCGACGAGATCGACGTTGCCGTCCTCGTCGAGATCGATCGCCACGACGGTGAGCGCGTGCGAGGCGAGCTCGTAGTCGTCCCGGCGTTTGAACTTCCGATCCGATAGAGCGGCGACGATGGTCAGCGCGTCGCCGTGGGCCACGGCGAGATCAAGGATGCCATCGCCGTCGAAATCGTGCGGTAAGACAAAGTGAACATTCTCGAAGCCAGCGATGTCGTCCCGCGCGAAACTGCCGTCTCCGCGTCCCCAAAGAAGCGTCGCCGATTCGCTGTACGCGTTCGCGACCGCGAGATCGACGTTGCCGTCGCGATCGATATCGCGGGCGGCGAGTCCCGTAGGCCCGTCGCCCACCTCGATCGAGGCGGGCAGAGCGAAGCCTCCCTCGCCATCCCCGAGTAAGATCGCGACGTCGTCGTCGTTTCGAACCGGTCCGGCGAGGTCAGGGTTGCCGTCGCCGTTGAAATCCGCGGTCACGGTCCGCAGGGCGAAATTCCCGATCGGATGCCGGCGCAGATTCGATAGCACGCCCGTACCGTCTCCGGAGAGAACGTAGAGCTCGCCGTTCGTGTGACTCGACGACGCGACATCCAGGTGTCCGTCGCCGTCGTAATCCGCGATCGCGAGTGAGAGAACGTGGGAGTCCTCCGTGCCCTCGACGAACACCGGCTCGAGAGGCGTAAACGTCGCGTCGCCGTAGCCGAGATAGACGCGGATGTCGTAGCTGTGGTGGCACGCGACGACGAGGTCGAGGTGTCCGTCGGCATCCATGTCCGCGGCATCGATCGTCGCGGGACAGATTCCGGTCGGGAATGACTCGATGTCGAAGCGAACTCGTCCGTCGGCGGACGCGTGAGTGCCCTGAACGATCGCGAGAGCGAATCCACCCGCCGCCGCGATGAGCTTAGCTCTGGTCGACATTCGCTTCTCTCCCTACGCGATGCGTTCCGCGAGACGTTCGCCATTTTCGCGTGATAGAGTGACGAGAGCGAGGAAATCTCGCGCGGCATCGTCTCGGCGTACCGACTTTCACGCGAGGAGGTCTCTGTGTACCGACCCGTGGTTTCCGTCCTCGTTCTCTTCTGTTTCTCTCGTACCGTCGCGCAGGAAGCGGCCTCGCTACCGGCAAGAAAACCGAACGTCCTTTTCATCGCGATCGACGATCTGAACGACTACGTCTCACCGCTCGACAACCACCCCGGAATCAAAACGCCGAACTTCGATCGTCTCGCCCGGCGGTCGGTGAATTTCACGAACGCCCACTGCGCCGCGCCCGCCTGCCATCCGTCGCGCGTCGCGGTGATGACAGGCGTTCATCCGACGCGCTCGGGGATCTATCGCAATCTCTTTGGCGCGCATGGACCGAGGTGGCGACACGAATCTCCGGTCCTCGAGAAGGCGGTGGTCCTCTCGCAGCACTTCCGCGACCACGGATACCGCGCGGTCGGAGGCGGCAAGATCTTTCACGCTCTCCAGTGGACTCCCGGTGACTCGCAGAACGATCCGGACGCGTGGGACGATTACTTTCTCGATCCCCTCGATCCGATCTCTTCGATCTGGCCGCGCCCGAAGCTCGTTCCGGACGCGGAGGCGGGCCTCACGCCCGGACGACCTCTCGGCGGCCGCTCGCAGCTCTTCGGTGCAGCGCCGCTCGATTTGCCCGACGACAAGACGGGCGATCACATAGTCGTCGATTGGGCGATCGGAGAGATGAACCGGCCGCAAGAGAAGCCTCTCTTTCTCGCCGTCGGACTCTTTCGACCGCATATCCCGTGGGAAGTGCCGACGCAGTGGTTCAATCTCTACCCCGAAGCCGAGGTGAAGCTCCCCGAGCATCGCGAAGGCGACCTCGAGGATGCGCACTCGCACGGCCGCGAAGCGTGGCATCGCTGGGTCACGGGGAACAAGCAGTGGCGACATCTCATGCGCGGCTACCTCGCGAGCGTGAGCTACGTCGACGGCCAGCTCGGACGACTGCTCGACGCACTCGACACCTCGCCGCTTCGCGGAAAGACGATCGTCATCCTCTGGAGCGACCACGGCTTCCACATCGGAGAGAAGGAAAACTGGGAGAAGTTCGCCCTCTGGGATCAAACGACGCGCGTGCCACTCTTCATTCACGCCCCGGGAATCAGCAAGGACGGCGCGAAGACGCGCGAGCCCGCGACGCTCACCGATCTCTATCCGACTCTCTGCGAGCTTGCCGGACTTCCCGTTCCTTCGCAGTGCGGCGGAGCTTCGCTTGTGCCGCAGCTCGAGAACCCGAAAGCCGCGCGCGATCGCACGTCGCTAACGTCGTTTCAGTTTCGTGGCGAGAAAACTCCGTCCCACGCCGTCAGCGACGCGCGCTACCGCTACATCCGGTACGGGAACGGATTCGAAGAGCTCTACGACCTCGAGAACGATCCGCACGAGTTCTCGAATCGCGCCGGGGACCCATCGCTCGCGGAGACGAAGAAGCAATTGGCGAGCGCGATCCCTGCGCACGTCACGCCGATGCGGCCGATCCCGAAGAGCTCGCCGTACCAGCGAGTGCGGCGGCGCGAGTAGACGGCGCCCTGGCGCGACTTGCGCGTGAGCATGCCGAACTCTCGACCCCGGTCGCTTGATGCGCGTGCCTTGCCGAGCCCCTGGCAGCAGTTGCACATGCGTGCGAGGAGAGTCCGCTCTCCCGGCTCCTGCAACCGGCAATCGTTGCTGCACTTAGCGACGGGGCTCGCCCGTGGCACGAGATTCGCGGCCTACTCGACAGAGAGATCGATGTCTCGATCTGGCCGGGAAGCGATCGGCGTCGTCGCGCCAGTCGAGAGGTCATCGCCTCGTTCGCTCGCCCAGCGACGATCGCGTAAGACGCGGGGGTTCGACTTGATTGCACCGATTCAGAAACTCGCCGGCTTCGTCCTTCTCGGCTCGCAGACGCTTCTCGCGAGCGGTTGTGCATGGTGGGAGTTCTTGGAATTCGAAGGCTACGTCGTTAACGCGCACGGACTCGGGGACACGGGAGTCCCAGAGCGCTTTCGGTATTTGAACTTTGAATTCCCTTATACGCCGAAAGTCGAGACGATTGCCGAGGGCAGAAAGACCACGATTCTGGCGATGTGGGAACCTCCCCGTGGCGCACCGGGACTTTGCGTCGTTCTCGCCTTGAACCACGAACGAAGAGTTCGTACGAAGGGCATCGTTCGATTCCGCACGACGGATTTGTCGCTGTATGCCGTACTTGTTAGACAAAACAGCGCCGTGTGGCCGATCGAGTACAACTTCCTCGACGAAATCCCGAATGGACACGAACTGCTTCGTCACGTGGCCGCGGGAAGACTTAAAGGGCCGAATCTCTTCGAACTGGAAGGACGAGTCGATATCGACTTCCGCCGAGGCGAGATTCAGGGCATGAACTTGTGCCTGAGAACCGTCCGGGCAATGGCAGTCGACGAGGGTTTTCGCGACCGATACCGACAGGACTGGTTCGGTGGCGCCCTCGGCAATCAGGACGGCGTCTCGGCCCAATGCGTCATCTCCGGTGAGGTGACCCGCGTCAGGCTGTACGACGGATTCTAGTCTGAACCTAACATCGGCTTCCGCTACGCCCCAGAATCCCGCCTTCGATCCAGCGGACGGAGCGGGCAAGGCCGTCACGCTTGGATTCGCGTAGCGTCGCTCCGCGCTATCCCGCCCCCGCGTACTGAGGAAGCCGCTCCTCGATCTCCGCAAGCCGCGGATTCTGCGCGTCCTTGTCCGACAGCACCGGATCCGAGATCGGCCACTCGATCGCGACTTCCGGGTCGTTCCAAATCACCGAGAGCTCGCCCTCGGGGCAGTAGATGTCGGTGCACTTGTACTCGACTTCCGCGGTATCGCTGAGGACGCAGAAACCGTGAACGAAGCCGACCGGGATATAGAGCTGGCGGAAGTTCTCGGCGGAGAGCTCGTAACCCACCCAGCGCCCGAAGGACGGAGAGCCGCGACGCACATCGACCGCGACGTCGAAGATGGTTCCCTGGATCGCGCGGACGAGCTTCCCCTGCGGATGCTCGATCTGGGAGTGGAGTCCGCGCAAGGTTCCGCGCCGCGAGCGCGAGTGATTGTCCTGGACGAACTCGACGTCGATTCCTCCTTCGCGATACTTCTCGGCGTGATACGTCTCGAGAAAGAATCCGCGCTCGTCCCGAAACACTTTCGGTTCGACGAGGATCACGTCCGGGATCTCGCTCCGGATGAACTCCACCAGTCAGTCCCTCATCCCTTGTTCGACGCGCGCGAGGAGGTACTCGCCGTACGAGTTCTTCTTCAGCTTCTCGGCGAGCCGCTTCACCTGATCGATGTCGATGTAGCCCATCCGGTGGGCGATCTCTTCGAGGCAGGCGACGCGGAGCCCCTGTCGCTCCTCGATCGCCTGGATGAAGTTCGACGCTTGGAGCAGCGATTCGTGAGTTCCAGTATCGAGCCAGGCGATCCCCCGGCCCATGCGCTCGACGGCGAGCTGTTCCCGCTTCAGATATTCGATATTGACGTCGGTGATTTCGAGCTCGCCGCGCGGAGACGGCTTTAAGTTCGCCGCGACGTCGAGAACCGAATTGTCGTAGAAGTAGAGCCCCGTGACCGCGTAGTGGGAGCGCGGCGCAGTGGGCTTCTCTTCGAGCGAGATCGCATTTCCGTCGGCGTCGAACTCGACGACACCGTAGCGCTCGGGATCGCGAACGCGATAACCGAACACCGTCGCGCCGTGCTCGCGCGCCGCGGCCTTCGCGAGGAGCTCGGGAAACCCGTGCCCGTAGAAAATATTGTCGCCGAGCGCGAGGGCCACTCGGTCGCCCCCGACAAACTCACGCCCGATGATGAACGCCTGGGCGAGACCGTCGGGGCTCGGCTGGACCGCGTACGAGATCTCGATCCCGATCTCGTTCCCGTCGCCGAGAAGACGCTGGAAGGATTCCTGATCTTCCGGCGTCGTGATGATGAGGATCTCCCTGATTCCCGCCAGCATGAGGGTCGAGAGCGGGTAGTAGATCATCGGCTTGTCGTAGATCGGGACGAGCTGCTTGCTCACCGCCTTCGTGATGGGGTGGAGACGCGTCCCGGATCCCCCGGCGAGAACGATGCCCTTCATGATGACTCCTCAATGTCGGCGGTTTCGGCAGCGCACGAGCGTGCCGCGCTCGCGCGGGCGGATCGATACGCCGGTCTTGTTCCCCCACACTCGCCGTCGTTTTGCGCTCGACTGCGAAACGGCAGCGCATCTTCACAAAGACGTGGCCGCCGCCTCCTCAGCGGATCTATCGGCAGCTTTTTCGGCCATCGTTCGCCTTGCGTCCGATAACGGAAGGGTACGCAGTCGATTCTCGACGCGTTCGGACTTTCCGAGCGCGTCCTCGAGAGCAGTGTCGCGGCGCGCGACGATGAGCTCGACGCCGAGCTCGCGCGCCTGCGAGTCCCACTCCGCCACCCCTCGAGATCCAGCGGCGCTGAACGTCGCGACCGACTCGAGATCGAGCAAGACTCCGAGGCCCTCGCGAAGAAACCCCTCGATCGGGGCCGCGAGCTCGACCACGGTGCCCGCGTCGAACGTCCCGCTCACATGAACGATGACGGCGTCCGCGGCATCCAGTCGCTCGATCGCGATGGCGTCTCCGCAACCGTCCTGCGCCGTGACGCCCGCGGCCTCGCGACGCGTGGGGAACACCGAACGACCGGTCCAGATGCGGCCGAGCACGAAGCGCGCGAGCGTCAGCGCACCGTAGCACCCGCCGCCCGGAACGGTCGTTCGAGCGATGATCGCGCGGCGAAGATCCTCCGCCGTCTCTCCGGGAAAGTCGGTGTAGCACCGGCCCACCGCATCGAGAAAGTGTCCGTCCGAACATCCCACTCGCGCCCGGTCTCCCGCGCGGCGAGCCGCCTTTCGATTGGCGAAAAACTCGGTGAAGTTCGAGTTCTTCGTCTCGATCGCGTCGAACGGCAGTGTTTCGATCAGATCCCCGACGCCGAGGAGACCGCGCCAGCGAAGCCACGATGTATAAGGATGCGCTGCGATCGCGAGTCCGCCCTGCGCGTGGATTTCGTCGATGGTCTCACGCGCGTTCAAGCCGGGCGGTACGCGACGCTCGAGAAAGAGTCCGAGCACGTGACCGTCGCGCGAGCTCACCTCTTCGCCGACGATGACCTCGAGGTTGGGGAAGCGGGACCGCCCGTGAACGAGCGCCCGCGCCTCGAGAGCACCGTCGATCGTGTCGTGATCCGTGATCGCGAGAACGCGAAACTCCGGCTCGCGCGCGAAGCGCTCGAGCACTTCGACCGGGCTCGCGGTCCCGTCGCTGTGATGCGTGTGGATGTGGAGGTCCGCGCGCGAGTGGCCTGCGCGCGGGAGCGGTCGTCGTCTCGGCATCGCAGTCGTCCGGCGCTCCGTCAATCCTGCTTCGTCGAGAGGCCGAGCCGCTCGCGCCGGTAGTTGCCGGACTGGACGTTCTCGCACCACGCGAGGTTGTCGAGGTACCAGCGCACGGTCTTCGCCATTCCGTCATCGAACCCGAGCGAGGGCTTCCAGCCGAGCTCGTCGCGGATCTTCGTCGCGTCGATGGCGTAGCGCTTGTCGTGGCCGGGACGATCCTTCACGTAGGTCTTCAGCTCGGAGTACGATTTGATCTTCCCGCCGAGCGCACTGTTCTCGGGCGCCGGAGAGTACTCGTCGAGGAGCTCACAGATGCGATCGACGACCTCGATGTTCTTTCGCTCGTTCAGCCCGCCGATATTGTATTTTTCGCCGAGCCGCCCTTTCTCCAGCGCGAGCAGGATGCCCGAGCAGTGGTCCTCGACGTAGAGCCAGTCGCGCACGTTGCTCCCGTCGCCATAGATCGGAAGCGGTTTTCCGTCGCGCGCGTTCAGAATCATGAGCGGAATGAGCTTCTCGGGAAACTGGTACGGTCCGTAGTTGTTCGAGCAGTTCGTGAGGACCGTCGGTACACCGTACGTCTCGTAGTACGCGCGCACGAAGTGGTCCGCCGCCGCCTTCGACGCCGCGTACGGAGAGTTCGGCGCGTACGGAGTATCCTCGGTGAAGAGTCCGGTGTCGCCGAGCGTGCCGTAAACCTCGTCCGTCGACACGTGGAGGAAGCGAAAGCGATCTCGATCCGCGCCGTCTTCGAGGTAGCGACGTGAAACTTCGAGCAGCTCGAACGTTCCACCGACGTTCGTATCGAAAAAAGCGCGCGGCCCGTCGATCGAGCGGTCGACGTGGCTCTCCGCCGCGAAGTTGACGACGGACGTGGGACGCGACTCGCGAAACAGCTCCGCCATCGCCCGGCCGTCGCAGATGTCCGCCTCGACGAACTCGAGGCGCGGATCCTGAAGAACGGAGTTCAGGTTCCCGAGATTTCCGGCGTACGTGAGCTTGTCGACGACGACGACGCGCGCCTCGGTCTCCGCGAGCACGTAGCGAACGAAATTCGAGCCGATGAATCCGGCTCCTCCGGTGACCAAGATCGTCGTCATCGTTTTGTAGATCTCCGTTGAGTGAATCCGCTCGCCACGTCCTAGCCGCGGCGAGCGAAGGGATTCCCCTCCCTCTTTCTTCGGTGAGTCGCCTCTCCGACTGAGTGGTCTTGAGTCGGCGAACTTCGGTGCGCAAACCGTACGGAGAGCGATCCTGCCGATCGGAACGACCGGACGGCCGGAGGAAGGTAGAGGGTGTTATCAGCCCACGCGGCACATTCCGTTCGACTCGCTCGGCAGGACGGGATTCGATCCGCGCTCGGGCAGACCCGTCATTCTGCCGGATGGAAGAGTCGTCCCGAACCCCGTTTCCGGGGAAGGATCGACCGTGAGCCGCAAAACTGCGGGAAGGCAGCCGCGGCGAGTTTCACGCGGGATCCCCCGATCAGTCAACGCAACTTCAGTTGCGAGCGCATTAAAATCGAATAAACTCGAGCGCTCTTTCGTCCAAGAGAGACGCGCGACCGCTTCCGATCGACTGAACCATGGACCTCGCCTACACTCCCGGGAAACGCTCGCGGACCTACAACATCCTTCTCGTCGTCGTGGACGATTTGAGAGCGCGCCAACTCTCCGCCGGCGGCTATCGGCGGGAGACGACGCCGCTCCTCAGCGCACGCCTTCCGTCGGCAACGTATTTCCGAGGCTGCCACTCGCCGGTCGGCTGGACTCTTCCCGGGTGCGCATCGATCGTTACCGGGCAATACCCGGACGATCACGGCCTCTTCGATCACAACCAGAAGTTTCGCCAGCCGAAAATCGGACACTATCTTTCCGAGTACTACCGCTTCGGCATCGGAAACAACGGGAACGTCGTCACCGACTCGATTCCGCGTGAGACGCTCGAGCGCCTCGGCTTCGAGCGCCGTCCGGCGAAATGGAAGTTCTTCGGCTGGGATGACGGTTTCGATCGGTACGAGTGGCACCCGCGCGAGGACGACGACCCTCCGTTCGAGTCCGCCTGCGCGTTTCTCGACGAGATGAACGGCGGCGGGACAGCGCGACGTCACGGCGCGCGCGAGGGACGCCCGTGGTTCTTTTTCTTCCACACGAACGTAGTCCACGACTACCACCTGGAGCGTCCGTACTACTTGGACGTCCGCCGCTGGGTGGATGACGACCTTCACCCCGGTCTCCGTTCATTCCGCGACGGGCCGGAGATTTGGCGCGATCCGCCGGATGGTATCGACGAGGACGAACAGATTCGGCAGATCGTCGCGAAGTACGACGCCGGGATCTATCACGCCGACCGAAAGCTCGAGGCGATTTTCCGCCGCGTCGACTTCGACGACACGATCGTCGTCTTCGCGAGCGATCACGGCGAGGGCTTCGAGCCGAGCATCGGTCGCGTGCACCACTGCGGGCGGCTCCACGGCGATCTCACCCACGTTCCGCTCGCGATTTGGCTCCCGCCGGAGCTGCACGCGCGCTACGATCCGCCCGCGATCGAAGAGCGCGCTTGCTCGACGATCGACATCGTGCCGACGCTCCTCACGCTTCTCGGCGACCCGGTCGCCGGGCTCCCCGGGAAGTTCCTCTACGACCTCCCGCAGCACCGTATGCTCGAAGGGCAAGACCGCGGCTACATCTACTGGAACGAAGACTGCGTACGGGAGAGCTACGACACGGCGCGCATTCACATCACGAGCGAGTTCACGTATCCCATCAAGCACATTCGAACCCGAAAGAACGACACGACTCGCGAATCGGCTTACAACCTCGCCTACGATCCGGAAGAGCACGACAACCTCGCCGAGGCGCTTCCGGTACCGCTGCGCCGGAAGGAACCGATCTCGTTCGTCGTCGCCGTGAACGACGAGGAGGAGCTGCGAAACAACCTCCTCTTGAGCCCCGTGGCTCGCTCGCGCGATCACGAGTGGCTCTTCATCGACAATCCCGACAACTCGCGCTTCGATAGCATCTCCGCTCTCTACCAGCACGCGATGCGTCGGGCGGAGCACGAGCTCGTCTTTTTCGTGCACCAGGACGTCTACCTGCCACCCGGTTGGGAAGAGCGCATGTTCCTCGCGCTTGAGGCGCTCGAGGACACCGATCCCGAGTGGGGAGTCGTCGGCGCCGTCGGAGCGCTGCCGCCCGACCCCGATCGCCCGAAGCAGCTCAAGGGCCGCTGGTGCGATCCGAGCGGGTACCACTACTACGGCCCGCTTCCCCACGAGGTCCAAAGCCTCGACGAGCAGTGGTTGGGAGTCAAAAAGTCGAGCGGAGTCGGTTTCGATCCGGCGCTTCCCGGATTCCACTGCTACGGCATGGATCTCTCGCTCACCGCGCGAGAGAAGGGGCTCAAGACCTACGCGCTAGACGCCTTCGTCTGGCACAAGTACCGCGACTCGAGCGGACACCTCGTCTCGTGCCGCGACGACTCCGACAAGATCCGCCGGCGGTGGTCGGACGAATTCATGGCCGAGTTTCAACCCTCCGCGGATTACGTCGAGGAGAAATGGCGGAAGTATCTCCCCTTCCAGACGACGTCTTGGAACTGGGACGCCGACTGATCGGCGATCCCGTTTTCCTCATCGGCTGCGCTCGCTCCGGGACTTCGATCTTCGGCGAGACGATCGCGGCGCATCCCCGCGTCGCGTATCTCTTCGAGGCGAGCAAGATTTGGAACACGCTCGTCCCCGACCGCCCGGACCATCGTCTGACCGCGGAAGACGCGAGCCCCGACGTCGCCGCGGCGATCTACCGCGCTCTCGGCGAGGCCCGCAATGATCTCGAGGGCGATGTCCTCGTCGAGAAGAATCCGAAGCACGTCCTCCGGATACCGTTTCTCCGCGCGCTCTTTCCGCGCGGGCGATTTCTTCACATCGTTCGCGATGGCCGCGATGTCGTTTGCTCGCTCATGTTTCGCAATCGCGGCTCCGAATGGGGGCATCTCGAAGTCCCCGGATGGCGGGAGATTCTCGCCGCACATCCCGACGCGAATCACATCCGCTGCGCGCTTCAGTGGAAGTCAGCGGTCGCGACAGCGAGAAGCGACGCGGCAGACCTTCCGAACGGAGCGTATCTGGATCTTCGGTACGAAGATCTCGTCACCGATCCGGCGTCGGCGATGGCGTCCGTGTGGCGCTTTCTCGGTATGGACCCGCCTTCGGACGCGGAGTCCGTCCTCGCTCGAATTCAAGACGAAACGAGGGGGAGCTACCACGCGCGGCGTCAAATCCGCCACTACGTCGAGAATCATGCGCGGCGGATCGGACGCTACCGAGAGAATCTAGACGATCGCCAGCTCGAAGACGTGCTCGGGGTGGCGGGCGAGCTTCTCGCGGAGCTCGGTTATGTTTCCTCGAGCGCACACCGCGACGAAACGGCGAAGAGCGCGAAGGACGGCGAGAAAGAGTAGTGAGAAGAGAGGAGCTCGTTCGTCGGTGACACCAATCGATCGGTTCAAACCCCGTTCCTCTCTCTCGATTCGCGGAGTGATCGCAGCCGTCGCGATCGCCATCGTGGGATCCGCGGGAACGGCCGGCGACCGTCCACTCGACGACGCGCTCGCGAGAGCCGCCGACATCGTGCGGGAGGAGTACCGACGAGACTACGCCAGTCGAGACCCCGCGGTACGCCGGCACCTCGCGAAGAAGCTCGTCGAGCGAGCCGAACGCAGCCGGCGAAGAGACGTCGAGAACTTCTTTCTCCTCGAGGAGGGAAGCCGACTGTTCGCGCAGAGTGGTGAGCTCGACTCGTCGCTCGACGCCGCAGAGAAGCTCGCTCGCGCTTTCCGGATCGACTCGTTCGACCTCAAGTGGGAGAACGTTCGCCATCTCGCGAACTTCGCGGGAAAGAGCGGCAAGAAGGAAGGGGCGATCATCGCCTACTACGAATCGCTCGCCGGTGAAGCCTGGATGCGCCGGGGATCGAAAGACGGCCTCAATACGAACGCGGCCCTCGAGCGAGTGGCGAAACGGACACGAAACGCATTTCTCGCGAGTCGCGTCGCTGAGTGGAAGAGACGAACGCGGTCACTCCGTAGCGAGATCGACCGCGCGCACAAAGCGTGGAACCAACTCGCGGAGACACCGGACGATCCCTTCCTAGCCGCCGAGATCGGCGCGTTCCGCTGCTTTCACCTCGATGATTGGAAGCGCGGCCTCTCCGACCTCGCGAAGAGCCCGGAGCCGGGGATCAAACGGGCGGCGGTTCGCGATCTCGCAAGCCCGGACACTCCAGAGGACCAACTCGCCGTTGCTCTCGCTTGGGAAAAGGAGGCCGGACGGCGGAAAGACGCGAAGGCGAGCGCGCTCCTCGCGCGAGCGTGCGCGTGGTACGAGAAGGCTAGATCGGGACTCAGCGCCGCCGACCGCAATCAACTCGACGAGCGATTGGGCGCACCGCCCGCACGAGACCTCGCTGACCTGGCCGTGTTCGACGTTGTCGTCGGTTGGGGAGAATACTGCCGCAATGGCTCCCTTCACACGGAAGGCCCGCTCACCATTCTCGGTTACCACGATACAGAGGGCGTGCTCCTTCACCCGGACGAATCCGCCCCGTCCGTCGCGAAGTACCGATTGCACGGAGCGTACAGAAGATTCTCCGGCTGGGCGGGTCTTCCCGATCGCGGCGAAGCCTTTGCCGGTGCACTCAGCTTTTCGATCCACGGAGACGGACGAGAGCTCTGGCGCTCGAAGCGAGTCACGACGGCCCGAGAGTACCAGCCGTTCGCGGTTAGCGTGAAAGGCGTCGACGTGCTCGAGCTGCGCGTGGACTGCCACGGCGCGGAGGCCCATGCGATGGCGACCTGGGTGAAGTCGCGCTTCTCGCGCTAAAGCCGGGGACCGCCGCGGGATCGAAGACGCCCCGCTCGAGCCACAGCGCTCGAGAAAAGCCTCCATCACTTCGCCTATCCGCGAAAACTCGTACGAACTCCGTGCGGCGGCGCCATACAATGCGGGCAGTCAACTCGAGGGAAGTTGTCTAGCCGTCCTCATCGCCGGGAAGCGCGGTACCGTCGACGCGTCCGGCCCAGCAGGAACTGCCGCCATGCGCAACGTACTCGTCAGCATTGACCAAGTCCTCCGCGGCACCTTCACCCGGCGCGAGTCGCTCTCGCGCGGCGAGGTCGGAATCTCCTTCGGCGTCCTGCTCGGTTCGACGATCGCGCTCGGTGCGATCTACGGCCTATTCATGGGCCTCTACGGAATCCTTCGCACGCTGAATCCCACGCCGCTTCAGCTTCTGGCGTCGGTCGCGAAGATCCCGCTCCTCTTCATTCTCACCCTCGGCGTCACGTTCCCGTCGCTCTACGTTTTTTCGGCGCTCCTCGGAAGCCCTCTTCGATTCTCGCAGTGCCTTCGGCTTCTTCTCATCGGGATCGTCGTCAACCTCGCTCTCCTCGCGAGCTTCGGCCCGGTCGTCGGGTTTTTTACGCTCAGCACGGAGAGCTATCCGTTCATGGTGGTTCTCAACGTCGTCTTCTGCGGCGTCGCTGGAATCGCAGGCCTCATTTTCATGTACCGCGCACTCGACGCCGCGCTCGACTCGGCATTGCTCGAGAGCCGAGACTCTGCGGCCGAGCCCACCGAGTCGCCGGGAACCGTCGACCCGGACGAGTCCTCCCCGAGTGAGGACGCCCCGGCGAAGAAGGAAGGCGGCGGAAGCTCGATCTACGCCGGCTTCGCGCCGGCTTCGCGGGACGGCCGGGGCCGCATTCTCTTCGCGATTTGGATGGTGATCTACGGCTGCGTCGGCGCACAGATGGGCTGGGTGCTTCGCCCCTTCATCGGGCATCCCAACATCGAGTTTTCGTTCTTCCGCGAGCGCACGTCGAACTTCTTCGAGGCGATCTTGATCGCGCTTCGCGAGCTCCTCACCTCATGATCCAAGTCGTCGAAGATCTCCTCCGCTCGGATCGCCGATTCGCGCTTCGGGGAGACAAGGCGCCGCTCATCCTGCTCGCCTTGTGTGTTGCCATCGGCGGGGCGATCTACGGTGCCACGATGGGAGCTCACGGCGTGATCACCGCGCACGGCGCTCGTCCGCTCCAAGCGCTCTACTCGGCGATCAAGGTCCCTCTTCTCCTCGGGGTGACGACCTTTCTCTGCCTTCCGAGCTTCTTTGTCCTCAACACGCTCCTCGGGCTCCGTCGCGACTTTCGCCGCGCGCTGCAGGCAATCGTCTCCGGTCAAGCGGTGATGGGCGTCACCCTCGGAGCGCTCGCGCCGGTCACGATCGTCGCCTATCTCGCGATCGGCGAGTACGTGAACGCGACCATGTTCAACGGAGTGCAGTTCGCCATCGGGGCGTACACGGCGCAAGTCCTCGTCGGTCGTCACTACGGCGAGCTCGTGCGATCGAATCCACGTCATCGGATCGCACGACGAGCGTGGGGGATCCTCTACGTCCTCATCGCCATCCAGGCCGCGTGGGTGCTCCGTCCGTTCGTCGGCGCCCCCGGTCTCGAGACCGGTTTCTTTCGCGAAGACGCGTGGACCAACGCGTACGTCCTCATCGGCGAACGAGTTCTGGATCTCCTCCGGTGAGCGCGCGGTCGGGCCGGAAGCCCCCGCCCGGAAGGGCCACCGGCGAAACCTGGGCCCCCTAACACTTCCCGCCCTCAGCGGAACGGCGGAGATGTCTGAGCGAACCGAGGCTTGCGCGCTTGCCGCGCCGAACCTGGTGCGCTATCGTCGTACCGGGTCATCCCCTCTCTAAAGAGCAGCGATTTGGGTGTCGCAATCATGGGCGAAAGGAGTATCGCTATGCACAGAACGTCTCTGGGCGGACCTCTCCGGTTCGCTGTATGCCTCGCGGCTGCCGTGCTCGTGACGGCCGCCGTCCAGGCTCAGAACTCGATCGGCGTCAGCTTTTCGAGCGACCGGGGTTTTCCCGACTCCGCGCTCGCAGCCGACGACGTCGCCGGTGTCGTTCCCCAGTCGAACTGGAACGTGAACGACGGCGGAGCCGATGCGGCGGCCGCGGCGAGCGGAACGACTGCAGACATCACCGGGCCGAACGCGATGTCGCTCACGGACAGCACCGGCGCGGCGACCGGAGCGACGGTCGAGTGGGCGTCGAACGGTACGTGGAATACCACGAACGGAACCGCGACGGGCGATGCGAAGCTGATGAACGGCTACATCGACGCGATCGGCGCGGATTTCTTCTGCGACGTCACGATCGACAACATCCCCTACGAGAACTACAACGTCATCGTCTACATCGGTTCGGACGGCAACGGTCGCACGGGCTGGGTGACGAACGGAGCGTCGACCTACTCGTACGCCACGTTCTCGAACGATCCGTCGGGTGGCGGTGGATTCACCGACGCCGACTACGTGCAGACGACGGACACGGGGAACGCTCACCCGAACGCCAACTATGCGACGTTCTTCGGTCAGTCGAGCAGCGTGACGATCGAGATCATCCGCGGGTCCAACAACTCGGGAATCCACGGAATTCAGATCGTCGAAGCGGACGGGCCGCCGTCGGTTCCGCTCTCGCCCTATCCCTTCCTCGCCGTGTTCCTCCTCGGCGGGATCTGGGCGCTTCGCCGGAGATCGGTGAAGCTCGCGAGGAGCTCGGCCTAGCTCAGGCTTGATCGCGCGCTCGACCGGCGCGCGGTCTAAGCGAAAGCCCGAGGATCGTGTGAAGCGATCCTCGGGCTTTTTTTCGTCTCGGCGCCGGTGCCTCGCAACGGATGCGGCGAGAAGTTCCACCGCCCGCAAGTTACGGCTGCGTGAGCTCGACGGCGCCGCGATGATTCCCGGGATGAGATGACGTCGTCCCGTCGGGCCAACGAACGGTGATCTTCTGGACCGCAGGCTGTCCGCCGAGGCCGAACGACACATCCGCACTCGACTGCGCGAGGTATCCTCCGCCCGCGTAGACCTCCGCCGAGCGCGTCGAGCCGCCCTCGAAGTGGACGGTCACTCGCGCACCCGTCGCGCGCAGGTTGCCGTCCCGACCCGCGAGGCGCACGGTGAGTCGCGGCGGACTCGCCGAGACGGACGACGCCTCGAACGCGACGAGTTCGCCGTTGTTGATTGCGACGACGAAGTCCACCGCGCCGTCCCGGTTGAGGTCGGTGCGAGTGAGGCTCCGCGCGTCCCCCGGGACGATCAGGCCACTCTCGCGCGGCCACACCGCCGCGAACGTTCCGTCCGCGCTGCCGCGGAGGAGAACGCTCATGCCGCTGTCGTACGGGCCCGTTTCGAATTGCGGCTGGAAGAAATTCTGCGCGCAGTAGAGATCGAGGTTCCCGTCGCCATCGAAATCGACGAACTCGATCCCGAAGACCGGCGAAAGCTGAACGAGAGAGGGCAAGGGACGAAACTCGAAGCGCCCTCCGCCGTCGTTCACGAACACTCCGCTCTCGAGCGTGTTCGCTTCGAACCGCCGGGCTTCGTCGAGACACTTCGGCTCGTAGATCTCCTCGAGGCCCGCGATGGCGAAATCATGGAAGGTCTTGAACTTGTCGCGAAGGTGCGGCATCGCCGCGCTCGAGCAACTTCGCCCCCGGATGGGGAAAAGCGTCTCGTTCTCGAACTCCGCTTCGACGAGCCGCTTCGTTCCGTCGCCGGCGTAGTCGCCGTAGTAGAGGAGCACGGGCTTTTTCGCGGACGCGTGGTACTTGCTGTTGAGTCCCTGGTTTCCGACGGCGTAGTCGGTGTCACCATCCCCGTCGATGTCTCCGGCGGAGATGCTGTTCCACCAGCCGAGAACGTTGGCGACTCCGGTCTCGGGCGTCGCGTCGACGAGACGTCCCTCTTCGTTCCGGTAGAGCTTCACGGGTCCCCACTCGTGCGTGACGAGGAGATCGATCCAGCCGTCCGCATCGGCGTCCGACCACACCGCGCTCGTCACGAGCCCCGAGTGAGTCAGCTCGGGCACGACGTCCGGAGCGGCGTCGACGAAGCGCGGCGAGCCCGGAGTCGATTCGTTCCGGAGGAGATGGCTTCGACCCGACAGCGGATACTCTCCCGGTACGAGTCTCCCTCCGACGAAGAGATCGAGATCGCCGTCGCGATCGAAATCCGCGGCGCAGACGACGCTCGCCGAGTCGCGCGCGGGGGGCAGCGCCCCCTCCGGCGCCGGTACGAATCGCCCCGTGCCGTCATTGAGGTAGAGTCGATCGGCGAGCTGGGGTGAGTCCACCTCGTACTCGTAGCTTCCGCTCGCGACGTAGAGATCTTCATCGCCATCGCGATCGGCGTCGAAAAAGAGCGCGCCCATGTCTTCCGCGTCGGCGTGGGCTTCGAACGCGGCGCGTGGCGCGACTCGGAATCGCGCGGCTCCGTCGGGCCCGGGGCCGTCCGCGACGAGCACGGCGCCCGCGCTTCCCCGCCCAGCTCCGATGAAGACGTCATCGTCTCCGTCGCGGTCGACATCCGCCCACGCGACCCCGGGTCCGAGCTGCGAGTACTTGTTCGGAAGTAGCGGCTGCCGCACAAAATCCTCGTACACCCGTTCGACGTGCCTCACGCCGCGTAGCGCTCGAGAACGAGCGAAGTGAGGCTTCGCTTCGCCCTCGCGCGGACGCCGCTTCGGTTTCGCGGCCCCCCCCGGCTCCGAAACGATGAAGGCGCGGTCGACCGGGAGATCGGTGAAGGTCTGCTCGGCGCCGCTCGGCCACTCGATGCGGAGCTCAGTAATCGTTTCTGCCGCGCCGAGCCCGAAGTGAACCTCGGGCTGGTTCGAGGAGAGATAGCCCGAAACGGGCACCTGCTCGGCAGCGTAGACACCCGAAGCCGTCTTCACGCGTACGTACGCTCCGACGCCCCAACGGTTCTGCGCGCGACCGCGAAGGCGAACAATCGCAGCGTGCGCGGCAGCGGTCGACTGGTTTCGATAGACGCTCACGGGCTCATCGAGGTTCACGACGACGAGATCGAGGTCCCCGTCGGCGTCGAGATCGCCGTGTGCCGCCGCGTAACTCATCCCGGTGTGATCGAGCCCCCAAGCCGCGCTCACATCGTCGAATCGCAGATCGCCTC
Organism: Planctomycetota bacterium; assembly: GCA_965223845.1. Lineage (GTDB taxonomy): Bacteria > Planctomycetota > UBA8108 > UBA8108 > SXIK01 > CBDCXR01. The sequence goes on from CBDCXR010000004.1 coordinate 5,742,788, forward strand.
GGTTTCGAAAGGCGATGTTCTGCTCGCGCTTCGCCGGCAGGTGTTCGTAGAGATCCCAGATGTTCCGGCCGATCAAGAGCTGCTCGCTGAAGGGGACGTCGGAGTTGTTGAAGTCGCGCGCCGCACCGTTCGAAACGAAGAGGTCGTTCCAGCCGTCGCCGTCGAAATCGCGCAGCTTCGCCGCCCAGGACCAGTCGGTGTTCGCGATGCCGGAATACACCGCAGACTCGAGAAAACGTCCGGTACCGGTATCGATGTAGAGTGCGTTTCGCATCACTTGGCGCGGCTGCGTCCGTTCGATGACTCGGCGGAACTTTCCCATCTCGCCCATGCTCATCTTCGACTTGTAGTGGGTCGTCGCCGCCATATCGAGAACGACGAAGTCGAGCGCGCCGTCTCCGTTCACGTCGCCGACGTCCGCCCCCATCGAGAACCACGGAGTGTGCGGAACGACGTTTGCGAGCACGTCGGTGAAACTCCCGTCGCCGTTGTTGCGGTAGAGCTGATCCGGATCCGCGAAATCGTTCGCGACGTAGATGTCGGGCCAACCATCGCGGTCATAGTCCCACCACGTGGCTGACAGACCGTAGCCGTGAATCGAGACGCCCGCTTCTTTCGTTACATCAGTGAATCGCGGCACCCCGTCCGCCCCCGGGCCATCGTTCCTGAGCAGATAGTCCGGACGCGCGACCTCGTCGATCTCGTACTTCTGCCCGTCCTTCCTCAGGTAGTAGTACTTCGCGAACTCGGGCTTCACGTACATGAGGCCCGTTCTCGGATCTTGCTCGACGGGCGGAGACGACGGGCGTCCCCCCTCGCGGTAGTACCGATTCGTGAGCACGAACACGTCGAGGTCGCCGTCACGATCGAAATCGCAGAACGTCGGGAGGAGAGAGGCGTCGGTGAGATCGAGCCCGGAGCCCTTCGCGCGTTCAGTAAATCGCCCCGATCCGTCGTTCACAAAAAGTTGGTTCGGCGCGTCGTAGTTGCAGACGTAGAGATCGAGATCGCCGTCGCCGTCGACGTCCGCCATCGCGCCGCCGGTCCCCCATCGGTCTCCTCCACCGACGCCGGCCGCCTCGGTGACGTCTTCGAAGCGGAACGTGTCGCGCTGGAGGTAGAGACGGTTCGCCTTCGGGCCACTCACGAAGTAGAGATCGGGTCGACGATCTCCGTCGACGTCACCGATCGCGCAACCACCACAGACGAACCCGGAGTGATAGAGGCGTTTCAGGGGATGGGACGTGTCGATGGGATTGAGAAAATCGACGCCGGAGTCCGCCGGCGCGATGCGCTCGAAGAGAGGCGTTCCGTCCGGATTCGAAGCCGGTCGCGGCGAAAGAGCGACGATCTCGATCCCGCCGGGATCGTCCTCGTCCGTGCGCGTACAGGACGTCAGCACAACAACGAGCGCGGCAGATGCGATGCACGCCTTCGCGAAAGGAAAGTCCAGCGACCGATTCGATCGGACGCCCGGCCGATGATTGCGGTAACTTCTGAGCATGTTCCAACCCGGACTCACCAGACTCTATTGCACCGCCGCTTCGCTCACCGAATCTGGTGAGAGCTCCGGGCGAAGCGCTGTCGGCGGAACCAGGCCCCGTCGATGCTTTCGGCTCGATGCGGTCCGAAAATGTAGGCTCCCGATTCGACCCCGGACGGGAGGTGGACTTCGATAGGGTATGCGACCGCTCGGCCCGAGGCCACTTCGGGCGAGAGGCGAATCGAGCGAGCGCCGGTCGATCCGTGCCGGAGATTCGGTTGGATCTCGCGCCCGCGGCCCGTTCGAGTATCCTGTGCGCCCATGAATGAGACCGGGAACCGTCCCACGCGAACCGTCCACCTCAATACCGAGCCGACGTGGCGCGGCGGCGAGCAACAGACGCTCTATCTTCTCGAAGGACTCGTCGCTCGCGGCCACGAAGTGCTTCTCTGTGCACAGAGGGGAAGCCCTCTCGTCGAGCGAGCGCGCGCCAAGGGGATCGACACGGAGGCGGTTCGGATGCGCGGCGAGATCGACCCCTTCGCCGTCGCGAGGCTCCGCGGGATCTTCAAACGGTTCCGCCCCGAGATCGTTCACTTTCACACGTCGCACGCGCACACGCTCGGTGTGGCGGCCGCGGCGCTCCTCGGGCGAAACCGCCCCCGAACGCTGCTCACTCGGCGCGTCGATTTCTCGATTTACCGTCATTCGTTTTTCGGCCTCAACGGGATCAAGTACCGGCACGTCGATCACATCGTGGCGATCAGCCGCGCAATCCGCGAGGTGTTGGTCGACGACGGACTCGATCCCGCGGGAATCGATCTCGTTCCGAGCGGGATCGACACGAGCCGATTCGACGTCGAGCCGACCGATCTCCGGGCGGAGTTCGGGCTTCCCGAAGATACCGTGATCCTCGTCAACGTCGCGTACTTCGCGCCGCACAAGGGTCAGACGTATCTCGTCGAGGCAACACCGCGCATCCTCGAAGAGTCACCGAACTGCGCGCTCGTCTTCATCGGAGACGGCGAGTTGCGCGCAAGCTTGGAAGCGCGAGTTCACGAGCTCGGTGTTTCCGAGCGTGTCTTCTTCGCGGGATTTCGTACCGACGTGCCCGCCGTCCTCAGGGGAAGCGACATTTGCGTGATGCCGAGCTTCAAGGAAGGACTCGGCACATCCGTCCTCGATGCGCTCTGGTGCGGGCTTCCGGTCGTCGCGGCGGCGACCGGAGGGATCCCGGAGATCGTTCATGACGGTGAAAACGGAATTCTCGTGCCCCCGCGCGATTCGGAAGCGCTCGCGAATGCCATTCTCCGCTTGCTGAAGGATCCGGAAGAGCGGGCGAAGCTCGGACGCGGAGGACCGGCGGTCGTCGAGAGCGGGTATACGGTCGATCAGATGATCGAGGGGAACATCGCGGTCTATCGGCGCATGCTCGCAAATTCGCGCGGGTAACTTCGCCCGGTCCCGGTCCCGTTCATCAGCTCAGAACGCGAAAACCACCCCCGGCGTTTCCCGGTTCTGCCGAGTTCCAGGGGCAAACCTGGACGTGACCTCGACCTCCTGCTCACGCTACGATGTCGATTTCCTCGAGCCGTCCGCGGGCGCGAGCGGATCGGGGCGTCGATCTGGGCCATCTCTCGTCCTGTCGCACTCCGGGGAGCAACATGCAACGAGACTCTGTCCGCTTACCTCCGTTCGCGAGAACGTCTCCTCTCCTTCTCGTGCTCTCCGCCGCCGCGTGCGGACCTCTCGATACGACCGCGACTCCGCTGGCGGGCGGTACCGAACCCGAGCTCGTCCTCGAGAGCGGAGCGGGTGAAGGTCCCGCGTGGCACCCCGACGGATTCCTCCTTTTCAGCGGTCACGGCTCGATCCTCCGTTGGGACGGATCAGCGGATACACCCGAAGTCCTTCGGCAGGGTGCGGGCACGAACGGACTGCTCTTCGACCGCAAGGGACGGCTCCTCGCCTGCGAGCCGGGGCAGAGACGCGTCACGCGTACCGATCTCGAGTCGGGCGAAGTTACCGTGCTCACCGGATCCTTCGGAGGAAAACGCTACAACACACCGAACGACATCACGATCGACGCCGACGGCCGGATCTTTTTCTCCGATCCGCGCTACGGAAGTCGCGACGGCATGGAACTTCTCGACGCCGACGGGCGAGCGATCGAAGGCGTTTACCGCATCGATCTCGACGGCTCGGTAGCGCGCGTCATCACGCACGAGGTCGATCGCCCGAACGGCGTCCTCGTGTCGAAAGACGGCCGCTACCTCTTCGTCGCCGACAACAACAACAACGACGTCGGCGGCGCGCGAAAGCTGTGGCGCTTCGATCTCTCCGCGGGCGAAGTCGACCTCGGCTCGAAGCGCCTCCTCTTCGACTGGCTCTCTTCGCGGGGCCCAGACGGGATGGTTCAGGACGAGCTGGGAAACCTCTACGTAGCGGGCGGGCTCAACAAAGACAACCTCCCCGCGGAGACCGCCGATCCCTACCGCGGCGGGATCTACGTTTTCACGCCGGGTGGACGACGCATCGACTTTGTCGCGATCTCGCGCGACGAGGTGACGAATTGTACGTTCGGCGGGCCGGAACGCCGCACGCTCTACGTGACCGCAGGCGGAACACTTTGGGCCATAAAAACCCGCGTGCGCGGGTGGCTACCGTGGCCACCGTAGTTGAGCGTGGTGTGAGAGGCTTCCGGTGTCTGCAGGCTCGCCGAGCAAGAGAATTGCACACGAAGAGCGCGAAGGGGATGCGAAGGAAGACGAAGGAAAGATGGGGCGAAATCTCTAGCGCATACACCACCGATGATTCGAAGGTGGACGCTCCCGCTCCCTCTGCCTCCTCAATCCTCATCCACCTCGTTCTTGCTCTTCCTTCATCTGTCTTCGCATCCCCTTCGCGCTCTTCGTGTGAACCTCTTTTTCGGAATGGATGAGAAGACTACGCTCTGGCGGCGTTCAAGCGCGCTCTCGATCTTCAGCTCTCAATCTTCGTTCAACACCCGTTCGAAGAGCCAGAGCTGGTCGTCGCGACCGAATTCTTCCTCGCCGCTCATGAGCGCGGGTGCAGCGAAGAGTACGCCGCGCTTGTAGACGACGGCTCCGCTGATTGGCGCGCGATCGTATCCGAGCAGATCTTCGCCGAGAACGACGTCCGCAACCGATTCGGGGAGCGCGTCGACGAACTCCCGCGCGAGTTCTAGGTGCGGCGATCTCGGTAATAGGCAGTAGCGAACGGGCATGCTCGTCGCGAGCTGCCACGGCTGCTTCTCGGCCACAAACTTCCGCCTCCGCGTGAGAACCTTTTCCACCGTCCAATCTCGATCGTTGAACTGGTCGAGCACAACGCACAGTAAGAGCGTCGGCTGCTCGTCGTTCACCGTGAGCCGAAAGGTCGATCCGCCGGCTCCGCGCAGCTCGAGATCTCCGACCACGCGAACCGCACGCTCCAGCGATTCCCGCCAGCCGCCGAGCTCGTCTCCGCCACGGGTTTCGGTCGACTGGACGCGTCCAGTCGACTCGTCGAAGACGACCTCGAAGTACGTGACCGACGGGCCGAACAGCGAACGAAAGTTGAACCGCGGGTACGTCCACTCACGCCGGCCGGAAACTCCGGTCGCCCCGCCCCAAAGGGCGCGAGAGAACGGGGGGCCGAGGAGGTCGCGCACCGCGTCCTGCGACATGCCCGCCCGGACTTCCTCGTATCGTTCGCTCGAAAACCACTCCGAGGTCAGGTCGTCGGTTCGTGCGAGCGGCCAAGCTCGATACGCCGCGAACCCGAGGCCCAGAGCCACGAGTGCAACGAGTCCGATCACCCCGAGCCGCCGAGTGCTTGCTGCCATGTGCGGAATCTCTAGCCTGGATCTCCTCGCGATCGGCCCCCTGCCCGAATGTCAACGATGGGGTAGTCGCTGCCCGCGGACCGCACTTTCAGACTATCTCGCGCGGCTCTACCGCTGAATCGCCCGCGTCGTAAACGCCGCCTCCGTCAGGTTCCTTCGCGGCTTCCCCGTGCGCTGGCTCTTGTAGAGCGAGAGATTGAGAAATTGCTTCGACTGGACGAGAAGGGTTCGCTTTCCGGTCTGGTGATTCGTCATCTCGATCGCCTGCGAACGCCAGAATCGCCCGTGGCGAAGCTTCCAGTCTCTCGAGTCCCGCGTCTTCAGGTGGCGTCCAGCTTTGTCGAAATACTCGATCCTCTCTTGTCGCCAGTGCTCGCGATGGATGTAGACGACGAGGCGTGAATACCCCGTGTCCTCGTAGGTCGGCTTCGCGTCGAGCTTGTAGACCGGTAGCGTGTCGCCGCCTCGCTTGATCGTCGTCTCCTCTACGAAACGCCACTCGTACTCTCGCGGATCGATCGTCGCCAAGTCTTCGTAGGTGAATTCGGTGCCTTGGAAGCTCGCGGTGTTGTTCGCCCCCGAGATTCTTCGCACACGTTTGCTCGACGGCAAGTAGAGCCAATTGTCATCCGAGCTCCCCGGGTTTTCGTGAGTGAGCGCGGCGACACCCTTGATCTCCGCCGGAGTGAGGAATTTCGTGATGTACTTGTCGCCCTCCTTCACTCGCTCGTAGCTCATGCGGAGGAACGATCGCCGAACGGAGTCGCCGCCGGCATCGTAGAGAGTCATCGTTCCTTGGGAGATTTCGTCCACCCAGCCTTGATCGTAGCGGTCGGCGTAGTCGGCGATCGCTCTTCCGTAGGCCTCCGAGTCGGACCGGTCGAACGCCGGAAGCGGCGGGACCGGAACTCCGCTCGTGTTCGGATCGGCTAGAGCGACGTTCGCTGCGAGTGCAGAGGACAGTAAGGCGATCGCGATCGACGGTCGCAGTTTCATGAGGAGACTCCTTGAGACGGGAAGTTCAGAACAAATTGAGGAGATCGGTAACGGTTTCGGGTCGGAGTTCGCGGTATCGGAAGAAGTATCGGGAACGGGAACGAAGAATTCCCGTTTGCGGCAGACGGCTTTGATTTTGGCGCTAGAATTCCCATCGGAGAGCGACTGCGATCGACGAGTTGTTCGGAAAGAAGTCGAACAGACTCCGTCCCGTCTCCGGCGGATCGAACACTTGCGCCTGGATCCGCAGCTTCAGATCTTCGTGAATGAAGCGGAGCTGCCGCTCGGCGACGAGCTCGGCGATCACCTCGCTCGAGTCGAAGTCGAAGATTCCCCGGAGCTCGACCGAGCTCCGCGCGAAGTCATTCGCCTCCCAGAGGAAGCGGAGTACGATGTCGTTCTCAAACGGCCGCAGCCTCGCGGCCGGATCGTCCGCGCCTTCCTCGCCCGTGTACTCTACGGTCGCGGTGAGCTGATCCTGATCGACGATCACATCGTAGAATTCTCGATCGACTCCGGCGACGTAGGCGACGTAGTCGTCCGGCCGGGAGATCGGCGAGCCCGAGAACCTGTACGGCCTTCGGTAGACGACCTCGGTCTTCAGAGTGAACGTCGAGAGAAACTGGCCCAGGACATCCTCGTTCGGAACGGCCCGGAAGCCGAGCCCAGCCGTCGTTTCGCCGAAGTAGACGGGGACGAGGTCGCCGTCGGCAGCGAACGCGAGACTCGGCGTTCGTCCTGGCCCACGCGCGACGAGGTATTGGAGGTCGGCGTTCACCGGACGCGTCGTGAGAGTGTGTTGAAACCGCGCTCCGACAAAGCCTCGCTCTTCGATTCCGGACGGTTCGAAGCCATCGTTCTCGTCGAACTCGGCGACATCCGAATCGAACGAGAAGCGCTGGTTCTCGGGCGGGAACAGCGTCTCCCGCCACACCGGGAGCACGTAGAAGGAAGCCGTCGGCTCGCCGATCGTCTCGTTTCCCGCGAAGAGAAGGCGGAGCCTCGCTCCGAACTCGCCGAGTCGATCCGGATCGAGAAAGTCCGTGGCGAAGTCGCGGCGGTTCACGACGTCGATCGGATTGTAAGTGTCGACGATGCCCCAGTTCTCGACCAGCTGGCCTGCGCGCAGATCCCAGGTCTCTCGCTCGTACGTCAAGTACGCTTCCAAGGGTTCGAATCGCTTCAAGTCTCCGTCGAGCGTGTCGACAAACACGCGCGGCCGAAAGTACCCGCTCACGCTCTCGTGGAAGCGAAAGTCGAGCTCGAGCTCCGCCTCGAAGAGAAGCTGTTCGTCGTTCTTGCCGTCGTCGCGATCCGATAGATAGATCCGCGGCTCGAGCGAAACGAATCCCTTCAACCCGGTAAGCGGAGAGTTGGAATCTCTCGCTTCCGACTCGCCAATCTCCGTTGCGGCACCTCCCTCTAGGAGCTCGTCGAGGCCATCGTCGAAGAGCTCCTCGCCCGGCGCTTCGCTCGCGAGATCCGTCGCGCCTTCGTTCTCGACCGCGTCGCTCCCGCCGAACACCGCGCCGACGAGGGAGAAGAGTAGAAACAACGTCGTCACCGGCTCGCGTCTCATCGCACGCCCGCCTTACCGACTTCGGCCGGCATGTCGATCCGCGCCCTCGGCGCTGCCTCGCGATCATCGAAGCTGAGCACCGCTCCCGTGATCACGAAATCGGCGATCCATGCGAAGCCGATCATGACTCCGGCGAGCGCGCCCATTTGAAAGTTCGGCGCAAAGTCGCTGAGAAGCAGAGTCGCGAAGCCGATGATGAGGACGATCGTCGTCACCGACATCGCGGTCCCCGCTTCCGTGAACACCCGGACGAGGGCGTCGCGAGCGCCGAGCCCTCCCTTTCGACCGCGGTCGTACTTCGTAAAGAAGTGAATCGTATCGTCGACGCAGACGCCGAGCGCGACGGAGGCCGCGAAGACCGCCGGGCCGTCGAGTGGGATTCCGGCGAGACCGAGAACCCCGAGTGGAAGAATGATCGGGAGGACGTTCGGGATCAAGCTGATCAGTGCGAATCGCGCGGACCGGTAGATGAAACCAATGAGGACCGTAATCACGAGTAGGGCCGCACCCATCGATTTGACAAAACCTCGCGCGAAGAGATCCGACGTACGCGCAAAGAGAAGCGTCTTGCCACTGATCGTAAAGTCTGAAAGCGCGGGCCCGGAAGCGCTCGACGTTCCCGCTTCTGCGACGGACGCGGCGAGCTCGGGAAACTCGGTCCGTGCGATCTCCTCGATCCGCCGAAACGCCCGGAGGTGCGCGACCGACGACGCCTGCGCGACTCGCCCCTGGACGCGTACCTGCGTGCGATCCGCGCTGAGCTGCGTCGTAAGATTCTCGCCGGGACGCGCGCCGTTCTCGTACTGAAGGTAGTACTGAGCTACGAGACTCGAGCCGCTCTGCGCTGGAGTGAGCGACCACTCTTCCGTCCATTCGTCGAAGTTGAGCTGAGGAGCTCGAGACTCGCCCGCGACATCGGCCTCGCGCGGAACGCGGTACGCGTCCGCCCGGTTTTCGTTCTGAACTTGATGGATCTTTCGAAGGATATCGAGCGGGCCGACGAGATCGCTGAGAACGGCGAGAGGCGATGCCGGATCGGCCATCTCCTCGCGCAGCCGCGCCTCGAAACGGTCGAGCGAATCGAGGAAGGCCGGCGAGATTCCGATTCGCGGTGCGTTCCACGCCGCCCGCTTGTCCCTGAGCGCGCTCAGCTCGGCCGCTTCGCCTGACGAGAGCGCCGCGAACTCGTTCGGCTGCGCCGCCGCACCCGCTTCTCGGAGAGCGAGCTCGGCGAGACGCGATTCCTCGTCTGCCGTGAGCTCGACCGCCGACTCACCGCGTCCGCGAAACACGATTTCGAGGTCGCCGACGCCGCCCATTCGGTCTTCGATCCAGTTGAAGTCGGACATCGTCGGGTTGTCGTCCGGGAACATGTTGCGAAAATCGCTGTCGATCTCCACGCGAAGGAGCCCCGCGACCGAGACGACAAAAAGCGCGGCGGCGACGGCGACGACGCCTCGCCGCCGTTCGACGATGAAGTCGACGATCCGTCCGGAGCAGGCTTCGCTAAAGAGAGTCGTGACGAGCAGTCGCTTTCCCCGCTTCCGGCGAGCACCGGAGTGCGGAACGAGCGAGAGCAGTGCCGGGACGACCGTCATCGACAGCGCCCACGCGAGGAGCGTTCCGAGTGCCGCCATCGATCCGAGCATGCGCACCGGCTCGAGCCCGCTCAGCGTCAGCGAATAGAAGCCCACCGCTGTCGTCACGGAAGTGAGAAACACGGGCAGCGCGTTTCTCCGTACCACTTCGATCATCAGCTCGCGCTTGTCGTCGTACTTCCCGCGAAGGATGACCCACGCTGCGATCAGATGAATCGCGTCGGCGATGCCGACGGCCGTCAGCATGTTCGGCGACATTATGGTGAGGTTATTGAGGAGATCGCCGCGTGCGAGCGCGAATCCGATCATGCCCACGATGCTCCCGAACACGACGATCAGCGGAAATCCGACTCCGGCGACACTGCGAAAGACGAACGCGAGGACGACGATGATCACGAGAAACATGAGCGGCACGTACTTCGCATCGGCGAGCCCGACGATCTCGAAGTTCCGCTCGAAGAGCGGCACGCCGCCGAGGCGAAACGCGTACGGGCTGAGCGGCTCGGGCCGGAAGTCGCCCGGTGCCGAGACGACGCTTGAAGGTTCCGATCGGTCGACAAAGCCGCCTTTCGGTGACGGGTCGTACTCGAAGAACTTTCTCCGCAGGACACCGCCCCCATCGCGCATGAAATTCCGACGCGGATCGTCGAGCTCGAGCCGGCGGGCCCTCCGCTCTTCGCCGGCGGGCAGTGACTCGATCCACTCGACTAGGTGGACTCGCTCCGGCGTCGGCACGGCGAGCCCCTTCTCGACGCGAAGGAAGTGCTCGATTCCGCGAAGCGCCGCACGCTGCTTCTCCACCGAGTGGAGGATCGGAGCCGACCGGCGCTCGTCGGGGTCGTCGAAGTTCGCTTCGGTGACCGTCTCGTCCAGCCGCGGGCGAAGCACCTGCACCTGAATCGCGGTCGTCGTTCCCGCGGAGTTTACGATCGTTCCGACGAGGCGCGGCTCCCCGATGAAGTCACTCAGATCGGCGTCTCCGATGACCTCCCGAACGCGCTCCTCGCCCACCCGAGCGATCGCGCGCTCGGCACCGAGGACGGCGATCATTCTCTCAACGAGGTCTCGATCCGTGAGCTCGGTGGGATCTCCTTCGACGAGATCGGAGATGATGAGCCCTTCCTCAGAACTCTCTTCATCCGCGATCGTTCCCCAGCGGATCCATGGGTTGTAGGTCAAGCTCCGGACGTGCCGGACTCCCGGGACCGTGAGGAATCGCTCCGTCAGCCGCGCCGTCGCCGCCAGTGCGCTGCGGCTGAACACGCCGAGCTCCGAGTCCTTCTCCTCGAACGTCACCATGACGAAATCCTCGGCGACGAACGTATCCTCGATTTCGTAGTACGTCCGCACCGAGACGTCCTCGTCTCCGAACCAGACGTCCATGCTCGGGTCGAACGCGAGCGGCTTCACGGCCGCCGTTCCGTTCGATGTGTCCTCGAGACTTGCGACCGCGGCGGAAAAGCGCGCCACGCGTCCGGCGCCGATGACGAAGGGCACGGCGACGAGCGCGACCACGACGAGCGACAGCCACCACCTCGAGCGGTAGATCCATTCCGCCCAGCCCCGTCCGCCCGCGTGTCCATTCCTCGACGCACTGTTCATGGCTCGATCTCACTCAGATACTAGCAAACGAATTAGGAACCAAACGGTCCATAATGGGCCAAAAAAACTCACGCGGCCTCCTCCGTGAGCGTCGAGAGTCCCAGCGCGACGAGCCGCTCCGTGCGCGCACGCGGGGGCGAGCTCTTCGACGCCGCGACGAGCCCAGCTCCGTAGACCACGACGAATTCCGCGAGCTCACTCGCCGGACGATCGGTGCGGAACTCGCCGAGCTCCTGCCCGAGCGCGATCGTCTCGGCAAAGACTCTCGCAACACGCTGAAACTGCCGCCTGAGGAGCCCGCCGATCTCGTCGTCGTGCGGACCGAGCTCCACGAGAGTATTGAGCGCAAAACACCCGCGGCAAATCTCCTGCTCGTGACAGAGGCCCACGACCGCACGAAACCACCCTCGGATCGCTTCGAGGGGCGAGTTCACCGCCCCGAGAAGCTCGCGAAACTGGCCGAGGTTCTGGTCCATGTACCGCGTGAGAACTTGAACGAAGAGGCTCCGCTTGTCACCGAACGCTTTGTAGAGGCTGCCCTTCTGAAGACCCGTCGCCGCGATGAGATCGGCGATCGATGTGGCCTCGTAACCCCGGTCCCAAAACGCCTGAGTTGCGGCGTCGAGGGCTTCGTCGAGATCGAACTCGCGCGGGCGGGCCATGTCGTGAGGATCCTTCTTCGTACGGAACTTGAAACGCTTTGCCGTAACGCTCGTCTTGGAAGAGTAGCGATTAGGAACCGATCGGTCCACAACTAAATCGAAAAAGCGCCCCGGCGATCTGCCAGACCGGCAGAAGACCGCCGGAGCGGCAGGTTGAGGACGACGCGGGAACTGAGCTAAAGCCTTTTTTCGTCGGGAATTAAACCCCTTCCCGCGCGATTGGCACCGCGTGTGCAACTCAGAACCGTTACCAGATTCCTCTGGCCCCCGTTTTCCGTTCGCCGCGCCGAACATCGGAAGGAAAGCATCATGGAACAGCACGACCCCGCCCCGCTCGGCAATGAATCTCATTCTCAGCTCACGCTTCCTCTCCTCCCCTTGAAGGGCGGGGTGATGCTCCCGGGGACGACCCAGACGTTCACCGTCGGCCGCCCCATCTCGCTCGCCGCCATCGAGAGCGCGACGCAGAGCGAAGAAGGCGAGGTCTTCGTCGTCGCTCAGCGCGATTCGACCGTCGAGGAGCCGCGCGCGGGAGACCTCTATACCGTCGGCACGCGGGCGACCGTCCGGCGGTCGACGCGACTTCCAAACGGCCTCGCCCAAGTGCGGCTTCGCGGGCTCGATCGCGCCGTTCTCCTCAAGCTCGAATCGACCGAACCGTTCCTCGCGGCTCGCGTGCGCGTACAGCCGATTGCGCAGGAAGGCGGCACTGAGGTCGAAGCCCTCCTCGGCGAGATTCGTCGCGTCGTCGCTAGCATTCTCGAGGTGACGGGAGAGCGCTCGCCCGCGAATCTCGATCGCGCCCTGAGCGACAAGAACAACCCTATCGACATCGCCTACGCACTCGCGTCCATCCTCGGACTCGAGCCGGAAAAGGAGCAGGAAATCCTCGCTGCGACCGCGGAGAAGGAAGCGCTCTCGACGCTTCATGCGCACCTCGCGCACGAGCTGCGCGTCCTCGAGGTCCGAAGCAACATCGCGAGCCGAGCGCAAGGCGAGATCAGCCGCGAGCAACGGGAGTACGTTCTTCGCCAGCAGCTCCGCGCGATCCAGGAGGAGCTCGGAGAGGGCGGCGGCTCCGGCGATGTCGCGAAGCTCCGCGCTCGTCTCGACGAGCTCGAGCTTCCGGAGGAAGCGCGCGGAGAGGTCGAACGCGAGCTGGGCCGCCTCGAGTCGATTCCCGACGCCTCCCCCGAGTCCGGAATCCTTCGTACGTGGGTCGAGTTCGTCCTCGACCTTCCGTGGCAGGCAGAGAAGGAGAGCGAGCTCGACTTGGCCCGTGCCAAGGCGGTCCTCGACGAGGATCACTTCGGACTCGACGAGGTCAAGGAGCGCATCCTCGAGCACCTCGCCGTCCTCAAGCTGAACGCTTCGGCGAAAGCGCCGATCCTCTGCTTCGTCGGTCCCCCCGGTGTCGGCAAGACGTCGCTCGGCCAGTCCGTCGCGCGCGCGATGAGCCGCGAGTTCACTCGTCTCAGCCTCGGAGGGCTCCACGACGAAGCGGAGCTCCGCGGTCACCGCCGAACGTACATCGGCGCGATGCCCGGACGCATCCTCCAGGCACTCCGCCGCGCGAAGGTAAAGAACCCGATCGTGATGCTGGACGAAGTCGACAAGCTCGGTCGAGATTTCCGCGGCGATCCCGCGGCGGCTCTTCTCGAAGTGCTCGACCCCGAACAGAACTGCGAGTTCCGCGACAACTACCTCGATCTTCCGTTCGATCTCTCGAAGGTTCTCTTCATCACGACCGCGAACTCGCTCGATACGATTCCGGGCCCGCTTCTCGATCGACTCGAGGTGATCCGGCTCACGGGCTACAGCGAGGAGGAGAAGGTCGAGATCGCCGAGCGCTATCTCATTCCGCGCGAGATCGCAGAGTCCGGTCTCGACTCGACGCAGTGCGAAATCGCGGCGAGCGCCGTGCGCCGCCTCATCGCCGGCTACACGCGCGAAGGCGGCGTCCGCGAGCTTCAGCGAACGCTCGGGAAGCTCATTCGAAAGATCGCCCTCCGCGTCGCTCGTGGAGAGGAAGCGTCGGCATCGATCAGTGAAGACGATGTCGCCGAACTCCTCGGTCCCGAACGCTTCTTCCTCGATCGCGCGCGGAAGGATTTGCCGCCGGGTGTCGCCGTCGGGCTCGCGTGGACTCCGACCGGCGGTGAGGTCCTTCACGTCGAGGCGACGCTGCTTCCCGAAACGGAGGGGCTCACGATCACCGGTCAGCTCGGCGACGTGATGCAGGAGTCGGTGAAGACGGCACGAAGCTACATCTGGTCGAACGCCGATCGACTCGGCATCGATCCCCGGCGGTTTAGGAAGGCGGGGCTGCACCTTCACGTTCCCGCCGGCGCGATTCCGAAGGACGGACCGTCGGCAGGAATCACGCTCGCCACCGCGCTCACGTCCCTCTACACGAAGCGTCCCGTTCGTCCGGACACGGCGATGACAGGGGAAATTACGCTCACCGGACTCGTGCTCCCGGTCGGGGGCGTAAAGGAGAAGGTGCTCGCGGCGCGGCGTGCGGGGAAGACGCGCGTGATTCTCTCTCGCGAAAACGAGAAGGACCTCCGCGACTTGCCGGACTACGTGCGCCGGGACGTCGAGTTCGTCTTAGTGGATCGGGTGGACGACGTGTTCCGGGAGGTTTTGCTTCCCGGGCGCGAGTCTTCGGCTCCGGTGGCGGTTTGATGATTGTGCGGCTCAGCCGGTCTAGAGAAGAGTTAACATGTGCGACAGTTCGACCGAGCGACTCTAGCCCCCGACGTGCTTGAGCCTCACCCCGACGCCCCCCGCCCCTGAGTTTCGCACTTGGTCGACCGCGTAGTAAGCGGCAGGAAGGTCCGTCGCCCGCCGCCACTGGATGAACTCGAGGTCATCGACCACCAGCACCGAGTCGTTCTCTGAAGGCGGCGTGAGACCGAGATAGAACATTGCCATATTCGGCTCGAGGTCGCCCGTGCTCGCGAAGAGCGCCGCAGGAAGATCGAGCTCGACTCGATGCCATTCGCCGTCGTTCTCGATATCGAGCGGGTAGTCGACCGAGCGGACGAGCCGCGATTCCGGATCGGCCGTTGGGTCGGTGTCGTCGAAGTCGTAGATGTCGAAGCGCACGTGCGGTGACCCACCGCCGTTCAGTCGTGCGGTGAGAAAGAGCGAGTAGCTCGGCTCGCCGTCGACCGGGTCGATGCTCGTCGCGCCTTCCTCGAATAGATCGTGACGCCGAAACGGTGTCCGAGCGACGGGCCGGACGAGGGTCCTCTGCGAGTTCGTCTCCGAACGACGCAGTCGGAGCGCCCGCACACCGGACGGTGCGCCCGACGGGATGACTTCGATCCGTTTGTGAGACGCATCGGCCTTCCAGTAGTGACCACCTTCGGGCTCGCCGTCGGCGGAAAGATCTTCGAAGCTCCCCCAGCCGAAGAGATCCCGACCGAACTCGATGTCCGTAAGATCTCCTCCGTCTGCCGCGCGGGCGTGAGTCAGCTTCGTCCCATCGATCGCCGCGACCTCACCGGCGCCCAGTGCGAGATCGGCCGTCGTCGGCGGACGGGGCGCATCCCCGATGCGTCCGCTGCCACGCTCCCAGACGAAGTCCGCAGGGACGACTCCGAGAGGTGGATCGCGAAGAACCTTGACCACCTCGCCGTCGAGCCGCTCGGAGCGAACGGGAAGAACGGAGCCCGCGTGAATCGTCCGAATGATCCGCTCGGCGGCCTTTCCGCCGATCGGGACGGGGCGGTACCGATCGATCGCGACGGGAAGACAACGCGCTTCGAGGATGTCGGTCTCTTCGAAAACCACGCGAAGAACGACCGTCGGAAACGTCGCGAGAAAATCCTGGTCGAAGATGAGGTTCCCGAGGCTGTAGGCGATGAGGCTCCCGTCGTACCACTCGAATCCTTGGAGTACATGAGGATGGTGGCAAACGACGAGGTCGGCGCCCGCTTCGATTGCGCGGTGAGAAGCCTTCTCGGTCAGCTCCGACTTTACCTCGAAGAACTGAAAACCGGTGTGGAGCTGAACGACGACGAGATCGCAGCCGCTCGCGCGAAGAGCCGCGATGTCCGCCTCGACTTGATCCTTGTCGTAGGGATTCGCGCCGCCGTGCCCCCTTCGCGCGACCCAGTCCTGCATCTCGGGGTACACCGTCTCGACAGCGGTCCAGTAATCGGCGATCTCGCCCGCGGTCGGGATCGCCTTCTCGGCAGTCTTGAAGAGCTGCCACACATCGCCGATGCGCCGGTCCTCGCGCGGAACGCTCACGGTCGGCCCCGAGAACTCGAAGGAGCGAAGCTCGTACTGCCACTCCTCGGACGCGGGCAGGTCCGGCGGCACGACGACGCTCGGCCCCGACGGCAGACGATCGTTCACGAAATCTCCGTTCACGCTCGTGTAGGAGAGAAAACCGACGCGGTAGCCCCCCGCCGCGTGATCGACGAACTCGACCGCCCGCGCGTCGTCGATGTCGATCCCTCCGCCGACGTACGGAAGTCCCGCGAGCGCGAGGGCATCGACGGTCGACTCGACGCCGACGTCCAGCCAATCGCGCGTGTGGTTGTTTCCGAGCGTCACGATGTCGATCCCGAGCTCGTCGAGTAGGTCGAGAACCTCGGGGGGAGACTGAAGGAGGAAACGCTTCTTCGGATACGCACTCGCCATCGAAAGCGTACCGACGACCGTTTCGAGATTGATCGAGCGTACGTCCGAGGCGAGGAAAAGCGGAGAGAGCGCGGAGACGACCGCGCGCGCCGAGACTCCTCCGTCGCCGGTGATGACGATCGCGGTGTCGCCGCGCGTGGGCTCGAGGTAGCGGCGGCCGAGCATCGCGTCACCGCCGAAGTGAAGAACTAGGCGCCGCTCACCACCCGGACCGAGCTCCGCGAGGAGCGGAACCGGGATCGACGTCCCCGCCGCCGAACGATCGACGACGACCGGCTCGGGAAGAAAGCCCGGCGCGCGGACGACGAGGAGTGTCGGCTGGACCAGCTCCAGGAGCTCGATCTCCCCGGCAGGGGACGCGTCGGCAACCGCGCCGCCCGGAAGCTCGACGCTCGCGGTACCAACGGGAGAGCCGATCTCATCTACGATCGAGAGCGTCACCGCGTACGCCGGTACCGCCGCGACGGGCGGATCGGCGGGATCGGAACTCGACCGCGTTCCACAGCCCGCTACCAAGATCGCCCCGAGCGCGAGCGCGGCCATCGGGCCGCTCCAGTTTCCCTCGATCGACACTTTCGGACGCTCCATCGTCCGAAGGCTACGATGCTCGGCGTCGATCTGTCGAACGACCCCTCGCGCGCAGAGGTTCGGGCGAAGTCTCGCCGCTCCCCCGAGAGGTCACTGCCCGCGGATGGCGTCGATCGGCTGCTTTTGCACGGCGCGGTACGCCGGAAGAAAACTCGCGGCGAGGCCGATGAGAACGGTCGGGACAATAATGAGCACGATGTCGAGCAGCTTGAACTCAACCGGGATCCGATCCATGTAGAACATCGTGAGAGGGAACACCTCCGTTCCCGTAAGGAGCCAAATCCAGCGCTGGATCGTATTCACGAAATACGCGAAGCCGATCCCGTAGACCGCTCCCAAAACGGTTCCGGAGACGCACAAAACGAGTCCCATGCGGAGGAATATCCCGGCGCTTCCCCACCGCGTAACCCCCATCGCCTGAAGAACGCCGATGTCGCGGGTCTTCTCGACGACCTGAACGGTGAGGATGATGAAAATCATGAAGCCGCCGAAAAGAACGGAGATGCCGAGGATGAGACTGGTCAGCCCTTTCTCGATCTTGAGGGCACGAAGAAGCTGAGCCTTCTCTTCGCGCCACGTTCGCGTGCGGGCGAAGAAGATGTCGTTCTCGTCGAGCGCCGTCCGAATGCTCTCGCTCACTTCGGCGAGCTCGCGCTCCCCGCGCACTTCCGGAGCGACGGACACGCGCACGCCGGAGGCGACGGGACGCGCGCCGGCGGAGAGAGAAAGAAACCCGTCCGCGACGTCGAGCCCCATCAGGATGCCGTTGACGTCGAGCTCATAAATCCCCGTCTTGAAGTAACCCGCGACGATGAACTCCTGCGTGACCGGAGTGAACGTGGTCGGTGAGTAGGCCGTGAGCGATATGAGCGACCCAGGCAGCAAATAGTCGCGCAGCAGGCTCTCGAGACCGACGACGATGGGACGCGGGTACGGTCCCTCGTCGGGGAACATCCCGGGCTTCCGTCGACCGATCGCGCGCCAAAGACCGTCGCGCACCCACTCGTCCGTAAACAGTTCGCGCGGATCTTCCGGCACGGAGCGAAAGAGCGACAGGCGCTCCATACGCGCCGCCCGGATGTAATCGGCGAAGCCGCCCGCTTCGAATTCCGCCTCGATATCGAACGCCTTGAGGAATCGAGTTTCGAGCGCGGCGCTGTTCCCCGCCGGCCCGGACGGACGATAGAGAACCATCGTCTCGACGTACGGAACGGCGGACGTGACGCCAGGGACCTCCTTCACGACGCGCGCGACGTCGAGCGGATCCTTGAGATCGATGTAGAGCTTGCTCGCGACCGTGATGTCCGAACCCGTGCCGCGGATCTTCCGCTTGTGCTCGCCGCGGAATCCCTCGAGGACCGAGACGATGACGATGAGAAGGGCGACGCTGCACGCGACAACGACGAGCGCGGCGAGCGGGATCGCGCGCGAAATGAGGTAACGAGTGACGAGGAACCACTTATACATTCGGAAGGTTCCTCGAGAGTCGTTCCCGTTCCCGACGGACGACGAATCCGCCTGCCGCGCGCGCGCGCGGCGAGAGATCGCGAGCCGGATCCCAGTGCGTCAGCCGTCTCGACGAATCGCTCCGGCTCAGGTTCATCCGCGAGCTCAACTGGCGGGATCTCCGATACGAGAGTAAGAGAAGAAGTGAGTCGAGATCGGGAGCGGGGAAGACGTTCTACGGACGGCGTTAGTGTAGCGGTTCTTCCCGAAACCTCTACCCGCGCGGCCGCGCACCCAGCTCCTTCCCCTTCGCGGGAAGCGTATGCTACACTTCGAAGCTTGTGCCGATCGCCTCGACACCGTGTATTTCGCCACCCCGACGCCCCCTCCGCGCCGAGTCACCCTCCCAAAAGATGCCGCGCATCCTCTCCTCACTCGCGCTCGAGCGACCCGGCGAGACCGTCCGTCTCGCCGGCTGGGTGCACAACATCCGCACCTTTCGCGACGTCGAGTTCATCATTCTTCGCGACGCGGGCGGGCTCATTCAGACGGTGCGTACACCCGACAGCGGGGTCGACATAAGCGGCCTCGGTAAGGAATTCGTCGTCGCTGTCGAAGGAACCGTCGTCGCCGACGAACGAGCTCCGGGAGGCGGCGAGGTTCACCTGAGCGCCCTCGAAATCCTCTCCGAAGCCGAGGAGCCGCCGCTCGAGATCAATCGTCCGGCGGTCATCGCGAAGACCCATCTCGACAAGATCCTCGACCACCGCACGACCTCCGTCCGTTCGCTCCCCGTCCGCGCGATCTTCAAGGTGCAAGCGAAGATCCTCGAAGCCTTCGCCGAGTTCCTTCGCTCGGAGGGCTTCTTCGAGTTCAAGAGCTCGAAGATCGTCGGAACCGGCACTGAAGGCGGGGCGAACGTCTTCGAGATCGATTACATGGGACGGCCGGCATTCCTCGCGCAGTCGCCGCAGTTCTATAAGCAAATCATGGTCGGGAGCGGCTTCGAGAGGGTCTTCGAGATCGGCCCCGTCTACCGCGCCGAAAAGCACGAGACCTCGCGCCACCTGAACGAGTACACGTCGCTCGACTTCGAGATGGGATTCATCGAGAGCGAGCAGGACGTGATCGCGATGCACACGGGCGTCATTCGCCACATCTGCCAACGAGTGCGCGAGGGCTGCGGTCCGGAGTGCGCCCTCCTCGGCGCGGAAATCCCGACGGTCGGCGACGCGATCCCGCAGGTCGAGTTCGCCGAGGCGATCGACATCGTACGCGAGCGCGGTCACGAGGTTCACGGGAAGGATCTCGATCCCGAAGCGGAGCGAAAGCTCTGCGAGTGGTCTGAACGCGAGCGCGGCTCGAGCTTCCTCTTCGTCACGGGCTTTCCGATCGCGAGTCGGCCGATGTACACCGCGACGCGAAACGACGATCCGAGCGTCTCACGCAGCTTCGACCTCCTCTTCCGCGGACTCGAGATCACGACGGGAAGCCAGCGCATCCACGATTACCGGTCGCTCATCGCCGGACTCGAGGCGAAGGGACTCGATCCCGCGGTGTACGACGGGTACTTGAGCGCGTTTCGCCACGGCATGCCGCCCCACGGCGGCCTCGGTCTCGGCCTCGAGCGGCTCACCATGCAGCTCCTCGGGCTCAAGAACGTCAAGGAAGCGACGCTCTTCCCGCGCGATCGTTCACGCCTCGAGCCGTAGGCAGCAGCGACGGAGCGCGCGCCGTCCGAAAACTCGACGCTCGCCGGGCCCGTCTCAAGATCCTTCGGCTGTCGTACCGACGGAGTCCACAAGGGTTGTGTGGATACGAGATACGGCCATCCGAATTCGTGCGAGTCTTCCTCGCCTCGAGACGGGCCGCTCCCATCGATTCACCGTCGACTCCGAATCGGAACTACGGCGGGCAGTCCCCAAGCAATCGGAAGATCATGATTCGGTCGCCGGCTCAGCGCACCTGCGGATTCACTCTCATCGAGCTCATGATCGTCGTCGCGGTGATCGCCGTCTTGATGTCGATGGCGATTCCCGTCATCAGCAACGCTCGCATTGCCGCGAACGAAGGATCGACCGTGAGCTCGATGCGCTCCATCGTTTCGGCGAACGAAACCTACAAGACCCGCTTCGGATCGTACGCCGGGCAGCTCACCGACCTGAGCGCGCGCGGAATGCTCGACACGACGCTCGGAAACGCAGGAGTCGTTCCCGGGAAAGCCGGGTACACCGTGGCCTACACGGGAACACAGCACACCTACTCCGCTAGCGCCCAGCCGATCTCGGTCGGCCATTCGGGTCGGCGTTTCTTCTTCGTCGATCACAGCGGGGTGATCCGCCACAACGAAGGCACGCCGGCAACCAGCACGTCGCCGCCGGTCGACTGACGGCACTCAGCGGCCGCCCGAAGCGACGAGAATCAACCCGAGCAGAGCGAGCGTACCGCAGACGACGAGGCGGAACTGACGCTCCGAAGCGCGGCGGTGCGCGGCGAACCCAATCGCCGTCCCCGCGATCGCCGCGGGAACGAGCCACAGCGCGGCGGCGAGCTCCGGCTCGCCGATGAGTCCCGCTGCGCCGTAGGACGCGAGACGAACGACGTTCGCCACGAGAAAGTAAGCGAGAAGGGTCGCGCGAAACGAAGCCTTCGCGAGTCCGAGGTGCTGGAAGTAGGCGACGAGCGGCGGCGCGGCGGCGCCGAAGAGCCCGCCGAGAACACCGGCCGCGAAACCGGCGACCGCATCGAGGTACCAGCGCGGCGACGCCTTCGTCCGCGCGCCGGACGTCTCGCGATCCAGCAGCGTTCGTCGCCCCATCCAGATCCCCATCGCCGCGACTACGACTCCGAGAACACGCTTCAGCCACGTGGCGTCGCCGGTCGCGAGAAGGTAGACGCCGGCAGCCATTCCGATCGCCGTCGGCGGGAAGAGTCGAGCGAGCATCGGCCACGCCGCCTCGCGATGAGAACGCGCGACGACCCAGACCTCAGTGAGGAGCGCGAGCACCCCGATGATCATCACCGCGGGCGCCAGGTCGGGAAGAACGAGCGCGAGGAGCGCGAGACCGACCATCCCCGCCCCGAACCCAGCCGTGGCGTAGACAAACTGCGCGAACGCGACCGTCAGCGCCGAGAGAACGAACGCCTGCACGTCCGGAAAGACCTCCGGGAGCGCCATCACTCTGCAAGAGAGCGAGGACGACCCGCGTCGTCGTCGGAGACTCGACCACGAACGACGAAGAGGAGCGCGATCAAGAGGAGCGCCATCTTCGCCAGCTCGAGACCCGTGTAGAGTCGATGGAGCGTCGAGAAGCTCTCGAGCTCGGGCGGGGGTGGTTCGCGCGAAGCGAAATCGAGATCTCGCCCGATCGAAATGATCTCCGGTGCCAGAACGAAGGACAGGGAGACGACGATCCCGAGCGCGAGAGCCACGCTCAAGAAGGCGGCTCGCCGGCGGCAGCGAGCGAACACGACGCCGAGGGTGACGATCCCGAGCGCGAGCTGCACACGGTTCCACGCGGTGAACTGCGCGCGATTGAGCTCGCTCGCGTAGACCCAAATGACGCTCGTCTTTTTCGCGTTTTCATTCTCGGGCTCGAAGCCGGCTCGCTCCGCAAGCGCGGTGTTCGCTTCGAACGACGGCGTGATCCCGACGAAGTTGTAGGTGACGACCGCGACGAGAAAGACACTCCCGCCGAGCCAGAGACCGAGGAGAAAGCCCGCGAACGGTGAGTGTCGGCGCACGGATCGTCTCTCTTTCGATAGCTGCCAAAAGTACGAAAAAGCCGCGACGCCCTTCTACTCAACTCGGCGAGACAACTGAAGCCCCGGGGCGAGATTCAGAGCTCGATCCGCTGGATCGTCTCCTCCGACAAGACTCTCCGTCTCCTTCGTCTCTCTCTGCGCTTCGCGCTCCTCGCGTGCTTCGTAGGAATCTCGGCGAGTCCGTGAAACGACCCGCGAGTTCACCGCTCGACCACTCGCGGAGCGTCGAGATCGCTCGCCGCATCGACGGTGAGTCCGCCGCGATCGACGACGATCACGTCCCCGCTCGAGCTGAAGGCCGCGCCGCCGACGATCGAGAGCGTATCGACGGCGAAGGCGCCGGTGTACGCGTCACCGGGCGATCCGAGAGTTCGAAGGTCGATGCCGCCCGCGGTCGTGAGCGACGCGGCGTCGTTCGACACGATCGCGATCGCTTGCGCCTCCGCGTCTGCGATAATGACCGCGTGGTCCGCGACCCCGCTGTCGGTCGCCGGGAACGCGAAACTCCCTTCGAGAGTACGCTCGCCCAGCGCGACGATCGTTCCCGTACCGACCGGGCGAAGCCGCGCCCGGAACCCTTCGGCGACGCGACCTCCCGCGTCGATGACGAGGTCGTCGCGACCGAATCGCGAACGCCAGAGGACCGTTCCCGCGCCACCGATCGAGCTCGGCTTCGACACCGCCGGAACGAGCCCTCCCCCGTACGCGTGCACTTCACCGGAGAAGTCATCGGCGAGGTACTCGATCGCGACGCGGCCGCCGCCGCCCGCGCCGGCACCGAAGAAGCCGTTCACGTTTCCTCCGTCGGCGCTGATCTCGCCCGTCCCATCGATGGTGCGCACGCTGATCCTGACGCTCCCGCCCGCGCCGGCGCCACCGGGACGCTCCGTGATCTCGACGCCCCCGCCGTCCGCGCTGATGCGTCCGTCGATCCGGATGGTGCGAGCTTCGAGATCGATGACGCCGCCACCGTTGTACGCCGTCTCGAGGGAGCCGATCCGGCCGCTCCCTCCGCCGCCCGGAAAGACCGGCGCCGCGAAGCTCCCGAAGGGAGGCGACGCGTCGCGGCCGAGCCCCGGCCCGTCGTTCTGGTAGCCGCCGAGACCGCCGTGGCTCCCGCCCGTTCTGCCACCGACCTCGACGACGCGATGATCGGACGTCACGCCCGCGCTCTCCGCGCGACCGCCGCGGTTTCCTCCTAGATAGCCCTTCGCCACCGCGTCGAGCGCACTCTCGGCGTCGATGAAGATCGTCCCGGTCGCGACGACGGTAAGCGGCCAAAACTGCCCGAGACTCGGCTCCGGCACCGTCGCCCGCGACGCGATCAAGTCGATGTCTCCCGCGACGATCGCTCCGCCGACGATGAGCTCGCTTCGCTCGACGGTGAGCCGGCCGCACGCGAGCTCGTCGCGAACGCTGAGATCGAGATCGGTGAGCGCGACCGTGTCGAACACCGCACCGTCGATCGGACGGAGCGCGCGGACGTCGAAGCCCGCATCGCGGAGCGTGAGACTCGGGCCGCTCCCACGCCAGAGGGTCGCCGCACGAAGCGCGCCGTCTTCCGCACTCCAATCGGCATCGCTCGCGGGCAACTCGACGTCGTCGTCCGTCCAAAGTCCTCCGCCACCGCGGAGATGCAGCTCGCGCGGCCGAAGCACGCCGCGAAACGTCGCCCCGACTTCGGTCACGCCGCGGAGCCCGGTCGTCGTTTCGATGCGCGCACCATCGACCGCCAGGATGCGAACGACGTCGAGGCGATCGTCTCCGCTGTTCGCATCGATCTCGAGTCCGACGACGTCCGCGGGGAACTCGCCCTCGCTCTGGACGATGAAATCGTCACCCAGCTCGGCGATGGTCCCGCTCTCGACCCCGAGTGCGAGGGTTCCGGGGCGGTCTCGAGCAGTCCCGCTCCCGTCGACGATCAGCTCGCCGCCCGCCGCGGCACCGATCTCGACGAGCACCGTGCCGGCACTCCCGGCGCGCGCGGCATCGTCCCGATCGTCGAGGAGAACGCCGCCCGCCGCACGCCATCGAGTCGCGTCGAACGCCGGCGCTTCGGCCGCGACGACGTGGATGCGTCCGCCCGAGCCGGCGCCGGGTCGCTCGCTCCCGACGCGGCGCGTCGATCCACCCTCCGCGCGCGCGAATCCGCTCCCGGTGAGGCGTTCGACGCGAACGGCTATGCTTCCGCCCGCTCCGGCACCCGCTCCGTCGCCGAGTTCCCCGTCGGCGACGATCGCGCCCTCGAGAACAAACGCGCCCGCGCGGATCTTCACCGCACCGCCGCCGTTGCCGCCGCCGCGACTCAACGCCGAGTCTGCGGCGCCGCCCGCGCCGAACGAACTAGGATCTCGCAGACGCCCGTACGCAGTCAGGACCGGAATCGCGCTTCCCGATTCGCCGTCGCCGCCGACTCCCGCGTGCGCGCCACCGCTCAGCGCGCCACCCACGGCGAGACCGGGTGCGGTCTCACCGCCGATTTCGCGCCGACCGTCCCGCGCTCCTCCGCGGTAACCTCGCCCGGTGACGTCGATGCGACTCGCACCGTCGAGAGAGAGGGTCCCGTCTACTTCGAGCTCGACGCGCGCGAACTCGCCCCCGAGCGACCGTCCCGCGGTGAGGATCGCGCCTTCGAGCCGCAGCGCACTCGCCCGAAGCGGCGCGAAGACGAGCACGGTTCGCCCGCTAAATCGAAGCGAGAGCGGAGCGAAGTCCGTCGCCGCGGTGGGATCGGTCCCCGCGGCGAGCTCGCTTCCGTCGTCGAGCGCGTCACCGTCGGTGTTCGCATCGCCCGGATGAGTTCCTTCGGCGACCTCGAACTCGTTCGAGAGACTGTCGCCGTCGCTGTCCTCTTCGGCATCGGGAACCCCGTCCCCGTCGCTGTCGGTGCGCAGCGGATCGAGAGAGAGACCATCCTCGACGCCATCGAGGAGTCCATCGTCGTCCGAGTCCGGGTCGCGGGGATCAGAACCGAGGGCGAGCTCGCGCGCGACGGAGAGCCCATCGCCGTCGAAATCCTCTGCGCCGTCCGGCGTTCCATCGCCGTCGGTGTCCGCCCGAGCGGGATGCGTCCCCGTAATCTCCACCTCGTCGGCGTCGCGGAGGCCGTCCCCATCGGTGTCGACAAGCGACGGATCCGTCACGAAGCCGTCGGCACCGCCGGTCGACTCCTCGCGGTCGTCGATGCCGTCCTCGTCGGTATCGACGAGTCGAGGATCGGAGACGAAACCGTCCGCGCCCGGAAGCGACTCTTCGAGATCGAGAACGCCATCGCCGTCATCATCTGGATCGGGCGCATCGGGAACGCCATCGCCGTCGAGATCGTTGTCGATCGCGATTCGCAGTGCGCCGACGAGTCCACGATTGTCGCCGAGGTCGATCGCGATCGCCGAATAGACCACCTCGATTCCCGGTGCGTCCGGAGTGCGCACCGCCGTCGCGAACGGTGGAATCGAATCGCGGCGAATGAGCTCGCCGTTCGCAAAGAACTCGACCGCTTCGACGTACACTCCGTCCGCCGCGATCGCACTCAGTTCCACCGTCGAGCCGGCGACGGCGTAGCGCGCGCTCGGTCGAGCCCGGAGCTCGCCGTTCGGCGCCACAACGCCACGGTCGCCCCCCGGAAGGACGCGGGTCAGCGCGAACGAACGCGATGCGAGTGCGATGGAGTACTCTTGGGCGGCGTCGATCGCGATCGCACCCTCGAGGTTTCCCGTTGGGCTCGCATCGAACTCGAACGTGCCGTCGTCTCGGAGCCGATAGAGCTCGACCTGGCCGAGACGCTGCGCCGAGTGCCAGAGAAGCTGCGCGCCGCGCACCTTGACAGCGTTGGCGCTGAGTCCGGGTGCGTCGTCGCTCGAGCGATCCACCTCGCGGAGTGCGTCCGGATCCGTCGCGTCGAGTGCACGAAGGCCTCCAGTACCGTCGGCGACGTAGACGTAGGGCCCGGTGGCATCGATCGCGCGGAGCTGTCCGGCGCCGCTGAGCGAGTAACGGTCGCGGCGGACGGGTCCCGAACCGCGAACGTCGATGACGTCGATCCGCCGCGTCGAGGCGATGCCGACGAAGGCGATTTCATCGGCGAGCGCGAGGTGCGTCCCGTTCGGGATCGCGAAGACCCCCGCCGGCGCGAGATCGCCCACCGAATCTCGGCGATAGAACCGGAGCGCAGTCGTCGAGAGGACGGCGACGAGGCCGCCCTGCGCCGCAACCCGAACCGTATCTCCGAGCGAGCCGATCGTTTCCCGCCGGACGAGATTCCCCGGGCTCCGAGCGTCCACGATCTGAAGGCTGCCGGTCCCGATCGAATAAACCCAGGTTCCGTCGAGCGCGATGTCGCGAAGCGGGGAACCGATCAGCTCGTCGTCTCGGAAGGTCGCGGCGAGGCTCGTCCGGTCGATGCGGTAGGAGCGCATCCGGCCGGAAGTCATCGCGACGAAAACGTGATCGTCCGATCGCGCGGCGAGCGCGGCGGCATCGGAAGAGAGGTTCGTTCGCGACGCGAATTCCGGGTCGAACGCCGCGCCGGGGCGGTCGTTCGGATCGTTGCCGTCCGTCGAAGCGAGTGCTTCGGCGCCATCGAGGAAGCCGTCGGCGTCCGAGTCCGCCCGCGCTGGATCGGTCCCGAAGGTGATCTCGTCGGCATCGCTCAAGAAGTCGTCGTCCGAGTCCTCGTCGTTCGGATCCGAGCCGTAGTCGAATTCCTCGCGCGCCGAGAGACCGTCGGAGTCCTCGTCGCTGTCGGCGTCGTTCGGGTCGTCCGGATCGAGCCCGTGCCGGATCTCCCACTCGTCCGGAAGACCATCGCCATCGGAGTCCCGCTCCGCGTCGACGCTCACGAAAACCTCAGCCGCCGCCGTCGGCGTGAGTGCGTCGACCCACGCACCGCCGCGGTCGAGAGCGGTCACGACGCCGCTCGGCGCCGCTTCCACGACGGCGGGCGCCGACGAGCGAAACGCGACGTGAGCGGAGAGCTCGAGAAGATCGATCCGGCGACCGGCATCGAATCGATCGAGCGACGCCGCCGAAACGGCGAGACCATCGCTCCGACCGGTCCCCGACAGAAAGAGGAGGCCGGACCCGGACGCGCGGGCGCTCAGCGCGGTAAGGGGGGGAGTGCCGAGACCCGGGCCGGATACGACGATACCGGTCTCGAGCGAGTCGCCGCCGAGGTGAAACGCCTCCGACGCGAGGAGCGCACTCGCGTAGGTGAGCGCGCCGCCCGACGACGACCCGAGTACGCGGAGCGGCACGTCGATCGGCAGTCCTGCGAGACGAAATCCGTCGCCTTCGAGCGCAACCGAACGCCGACCCGGGACGCCGACGCGAATCGAGGCCGCCGCCGGAGAGCGCCGCACTCGCCCCGCGGCGAGCGCGTCGAACGGGTTCGCATCGTCCGGTGCGGCCGGTCGCGGCGCGAGGACGCACAGAAGGAATGCGGAAACGGCCGGACCCCACCATGGGCGGCCCGATCTCTGAAGGCGCGGAAGTCTCACGACCAAGTCCAAGTCCAAGTCGACTCGCGAAAACTGGACGAGACGCCGGCGCCCGCGGGCGCGGATTCCGCGTCGCCCGCGCCGTTCCCAACCCGGCGGTGAATGTACGGCAAAGAACCGCGGAGACCCGGGCCGCGGTTCGGGCTCCATTTTAGCACGGAACGCCGCCGCGAACGGTCCCGCGTCGGGCCCGAAAGCGTGCGTGGAAGTTCTGAGCTCTGTTCGGTCCGGAGTTGTGGAATTCGCCGCGAGTTCGTACGATGCTTCGCCTCGAACGAGAGGATCATCTCGGGCTGCCGCCGCCTCACCCGCGCGTCGCTCGAGGCGGGCTCTCGACGGGGAAGTGAAGCCTGGTGGCTCCCGCGGGGAGCTTCGAAGAGAAGGAAGAGGGGCGCGCCCCTGCGGGCGGCGCGCGACGAGCCGTATGGCTAGAGGAGACCGCGGCGGAAACGGCGCCGTACCGTCCAAAGCCGGAGGGCCGCCCAAAATCGGCGGGCTGGACCTCGGCGAACGCCTCGCGGAAGGACGCTGGGGAGTTCTCCACCGCGCCCGGGAGGGACGTCGAACGGTCGCGGTAAAGGTGTTTCACCCGAACGCTCCGGTCGACCGCAATCGACTCGAGAGCTTCGTCGCGAGCGACTCGAGCTCGCTTCGCCATCCGAATCTCATCCCGCTCCATTCGGTCGGGGAGACCGACGACGGACGCGTGTTCTGCGCGATGCCACTCCTCGGCGGCGATCCGCTCGACGAGCTGCTGACGGATCTCGACGGCGGCCAGGCGCGCCGACCGTCCTTGAGCGCCCTCGCCGTCGGTCCGGATGGGGAACGCCATCCCGAAGCGCAGCGCGAGGCCGCGCACTTCATCGCCGAGGCGGCGGCGGGACTCGGCGTGGCGCATCGCGCGGGCATCGCGCACGGGCGCGTCCATCCGCGGAACCTGATCTTCAGCCCCGGGGGTCGCCTCGTCGTTACGGACTTCGACGGTCTGCCGGATTCGAGCGACGATCCCTACCTCGCTCCCGAAGGTCGGCGCGGGGATCCTCCGAGCGCCGCAGGCGACGTGTATTCTCTCGGGAAGATCCTCGAGCATCTTCTCGGCGGAGCGGACGAGGAGAGTCGCGAGTCGAAAAACGGAGGTGCGCCCACGATCCCCGCTCCGCTTCGCGCATGCGTTCGGAAGGCGACGGCCGGTGACCCGGAGAACCGCTACGCCAACGCGAGCGAGTTCGCGGTCGATTTGGAACGCTACCTCGCGCACGACTCACCGCTCGCTCACATCGAAGAGCGGGAGCGGAACGGAAACGGCGAAACCGAATCGCTCGGCGCTGCGTTCGAGGAAACACTCGGACGCGAGCGCGCCGCACGCGAGCGCGCGAGCGTCGAGCTCGAAGCGGAACAGCGCCGGCGACGAGCCCTCGAATGCGAGCTCGAGCGCGTCGCAGGCGAACGGCGTCAGCGAGAGCGCCCCGGCGTCGCCGAGCGCGACCGAAAGGCCGAAGCAGACCAGCGCATTCGCGAGCTCGAGGCGCGCCTCGAGCTCGAAGCGCGGCGACGCACTCGCGCCGAAGGCGAGCTTTCACGCCGCCATGAAGAGATCGACGCTCTGCTGAGTGAATCCGCAAGCCGCGCCGATAGGGAAGCGAACACGCCGGACACGGCGCGAGAAGCGGACCGTCCCGCCGTGCCGCAGAGACGACTCGCGCTCCCACTCGCTGCCTCGCTCGCGGCACTCGCGATTGTCGTCCTCGCCGGCTGGGCGATGGGCGAGCGCGGCCGACGTCAGCGGGGCGAGGAAAGTGCCCGGGCTGCGCTCGCGGACCTCGAGACGGGAAACGCCGAACGCATCCTCCGTCGCGCGGGCTCTGGACGCGATGATCCGATCTCCACCACGCTCGGACAGCTCGCCCGGACGAGACTCGTTCGAGACGAGCTCGTCGGTGCCGTTCTCGCCGTCGTCGATGCGAAGCCGGAGACGGCGGTCGAACGCCTCCGCACCGGAGC
Source organism: Planctomycetota bacterium (assembly GCA_965223845.1). Taxonomy (GTDB): domain Bacteria; phylum Planctomycetota; class UBA8108; order UBA8108; family SXIK01; genus CBDCXR01. The sequence continues at coordinate 5,772,509 of CBDCXR010000004.1, forward strand.
CCGCCACGATGCGTCCGAGCTCAGCTCGCAGCTCGACTCCCTCGCCGAACGCGTCGACGCCGACTCGCGGCGCGATCCCGTAGTGGATGGACTCGCGAGCGAAGACCGGACGCGACGACTGGTCGCGCTCACGGAGCTCGCGGCGGACGTGCGCGCGGGACGCCGGGCACCTTCGTCCGCCCTGCTCGCGATCGAGGTGGCCGACCCGGCCGATGCGGAGCTCTTCGGCAACGCGCTCGAGACGGCTGCGCTCGCGGGCGAGAGTCTCCCCCTCGTCGAAAAGCTCGGTCTCGACGGGCGGCCGGTTCACATCAGCTTCGCAGCGTTCCATTGTCTCTTCGATGCGCTCGCGCGAGTCGATGATCGAGCGGCACGCGAGATCATCCGCGCGTGGGGTCCGCGCGGCGTTCTCGCGCTCGCCAGCGCGCGGAATCAGAAAACCTCAGTCGTCGAGGTCGGCGGTGGGCTCACCGTCGATGTGTCGGCAGAATCCGACGCCGAGCTCGCAGCGCGGCGCTGGATCGACTGGCTCGCCGACCGCGATCTCGGTGCACTCGTCGATGCGGGGGCGATCTTCGCCGAACACCCGCGCTACGTCCCGGTTCTGCTCGACGCCATCGCTGGGGTGGGCGTGAGGATCGACGCGCTCGACGCCGCGTCGGTGACGCGCGCGGTGAACTTCGTCGAGCGCATTGCGTTCGGGAGTCCCGGCGGGATCGGTGAGTTGGCGATCGAAACGCTCGCTAGCATCGACGCGCGCAAAGCGCTTCGTCGCGTCGCGGCGGAGCCATCCGCGACGCTCGACGTTCGCGCGGCCGCGCTCGAACGCATCGCCGAGCGGTTCCCTAAGGAGTGCGTCGATGACTTCACCGGGTTCGTCCTTCGGAGTCCTCACCGCAAGCTTCGCGACATCGCCTTCAGGGCCTTGAGACAACTCTCGACGAAGGAAGCGCTCGCGGTGCTACCGGCTGCGGTGCGCGATCCGGAGCTTCGCGATGACGCTCTGCGCTGGCTCTCCGAAGTCGAACCGACGCGCTGCGGCGAGCAAGCGATCGAGCTCCTCCGACATCCGAAGGGGCATGTCCGTCGCATCGCCTTTTCCGTCCTTTCGCGGATCGACGATCCCGCGATGCTGATTCCGCTCACGGCTCGACTTTTCGACCCCGATCCGGGCGTGCGCGCCGCCGCGCTGACGCTGCTCAAGGAGAAAGCACCTCTCCTCGAAAAGCGCGGTACGCCCGAGGCGATCGTTCACACGGCGCACGCCGTGCTCGCGCGCATCGGAAACCCGTTTCTTTCGAGGCGAGCGGCCGAAGCGGAAGAAGTCACCGTTGCGCACCGCGCCCGCCGGGCGATCGCCGAAGGCTGGCACGAAACCCGAGACGCGATCGTCCACGCCGCGACCGAGCAATCCGGTTGGCTGCGCCGACTCGCCACGTCGATCCGCGAGCGCGAGTCCACGGCGAGATCGCCCGAGAGTCGACTCGACGCCGGAGCCGGCACTGGGGGCGAGACCGAGTCGGAAGCGAGAACGTCGAGCGCGGACGTCAGCGATTCTCCCGGCGAACGCTGAGGTACCGTCTCGTCGCCGCGGTAGAATCCCAGAGCGCAATCGCTTCTCCGCACGGGAGTCGACGACCTCGGCAGACGGCGATGAGTTTTTCTCGCAAGGGCCGCTTCCCTCGCCGAACTCCGCGAGGAATCCGGGCCAGCACGAAAGCGACTACCGAATGAACCACCACCAACCGCGCCGGCGCGCGACGCGCGCCTGGCTCGTCTTCATCCTCTGCGGCGGGCTCATCGCTGCGCTCGACCTGTGGAGCAAGCCGGTCGTGTTCGAGCTACTCGACGTCGTCACGGTCGAGGATCACGGGCGGCCGCGAGTCGCGAGCCAGAAGCACTTCGTCGTGATCGAAGATCTCTTCTGGCTCGAAGCGAACTACAACTACGGTGCGTTCAGCGGTTGGTTCGGCGGTCACACGAGAGCGCTCGCGCTGATTTCGGCGCTCGCCCTAATCGTCATCGCGGTCATCTTCGCCGTTCACGCCAGGCAGGCCGCGCGAACGGAGTGGATGTTCGTCGTCTCTCTCGGCCTCCTCTGGGGCGGTACACTCGGCAATCTCTACGATCGCTGGTTCCTGAGTGGCGTCCGCGACTGGATCCGGTGGTTCGTGGTGATCGACGGAAAGCACCACGTGTGGCCGAACTTCAACGTCGCCGACGCGGCGATCGTGAGTGGCGTGGTGCTGCTCGTTCTCCGCGAGATCCGCGCGGCTTGGCTCGCGCGGAAGGGAACGGAAAAAGAAGCCGACCACCAAGGGCAGGAAGTAACGGGAACGACCTAGCGAGCGGAGAGGAGAGCGTCTGGACCCGCGTTCGCGTGAGCGCCGAGTTTCTCGGACGATGCTCGGATTCTCCAAGTTCGCGCCTCGGAGTTTTCCCTCGCGTCTCGGTTTTGATCAACTCCCGGGCCGGACGGCCGCCGAAGACAGATGCATCGCGTGCGTGTGCGCGCGCAGCGTTCTCGGAACCGGTGCAGCTCGATCGAACTGTCGTCCCCGATGGGAAGCTCTTCCACTCTGCCAACCGCGCTGAATCGAGCCGCCCGTTCCGCTCGGCGTCGAACGGGGATCCATCGCGAGATCATCTCCGGATTCGCGGCGATGGTCGCCCTGTGCGCATTGTGCGGCGGCGTCGGCATGTGGAACGCCGAGGTGATCCGGTCGGAGCTCGACGAGCTCTTCGCGGCTCGACTCCCGCGGATCATCCGCTCGATCGCGATCGACCGCGACCTCCACGAGCTCGTCGTCCTCCAGCGCGCGCTTGTCGCCGCCGACGCGACGGAGGGAAGTGAGAACGAGCTCGCGCGAGAGTACACGGAGAAACTCTCGTCCTTTCGCGCCGCGTGGACGCAGATGCAGCGTACGAATGCGACGGACGACGAGCGCGTCCTCATCGGGAATCACCATCCCGACTACGAGCGCTGGCTCGAATTCGCGGATCGTGCCGTCGGCCCGACGTCCGCCGGCTTGGCCCGCTCCGAGCGCGAGCAGTGGCTCGCCCGTGGTCGCGTCCACCTCGACGCGCTGCTCGACTGCTTTGCGACGCTCGAGCAGAACGCGCGCACCCAGGCACACGATTCACGCCGCCACGGCGAGTCGTCCTACGTCCTCAACTGGTATCTATCGCTTCTCGTCGTTACGGTCTCGCTCGGCGTCGGCGTCGTGGTCGCGTGGCGCATCACCCGCGGGATTCTGAGCTCTCTTCGCGGAGTCATAGCGCGCGTGCGCACGAGCTCGGGTCGAGTCGGATTCAGCTCGACGAGCGTTCTCGCCGCCAATGTATCGATGACCGAAACCGCTGCGTCCCAAGCCGGTCACGTTCAGCACGTCGCGAGCACGCTCCGCGATCTCGCCGCAGAGAACGCCGGACACTCCCAAGACGCACGACGCGCCGCGAACGAAGCGCGCGCCCGCGCGGAGCGACTGAGCATGAACGCCGAAGAAGTCGTTTCCGACCTCACCGATTCGATGGACCAGATCCTCCGCTGCTCCCAACGCATCGAGGGAATCGTCCAGATCATCAACGACATCGCGTTTCAGACGAACCTCCTCGCCCTCAACGCGGCGGTCGAAGCAGAGCGCTCCGGCGAGCACGGTCGCGGGTTTCGCGTCGTCGCCGCCGAGGTACGGGAACTCTCGCAGCGCACGTCCGAGGCCGTTCAAGCGATCTCCGAGCTCGTCACCGAAAACGTTCGCAAGTGCGGCGATGGCTCAAACGTCCTCGAGCGTTTCGAGTCGACCTTCGCCTCCATGAAGACGGACTCGCGCTCGTCCGCAGACCTCCTCGCCCGCTTGTCGCTGACGTCGCAGGATCAGGCGCACCGCGTCGCCGAGCTGAACGGGATCCTAGGCGAGATCGAGTCGACGATCACGCTCCACGCGTCCCAGGCACGGGAAGGCGCGTCCACGAGCGAACGCCTATCGGGCGAAGCGAACGCACTCGTGAAGAGCGTCGAGGAGCTCGAATCACTTCTCGACGACGCTCAGCCCGAAGCCACGCCGACGGCTGTCCGCGCGCGCGGCTGAGGTGGCGTCAATCCACCCACTCGGCGATGAACACGTTCGTATCGCGGGGAGCGTCGTTGTGGCGATTGCTCCCCCAGACGAGAATCTTTCCGTCGGGCGAGAACATCGGAAAGCCGTCGAAGCTCTCGTGGAAGGTGACCCGCTCAGTTTCTCGACTCTCGAGGTCGACGAGGTAGAGATCGAAGTTGCGGCCACGTTCGTCCGCGAGGTTCGACGCAAAGATGATCTTCTCGCCCGACGGATGAAAAAACGGACAAAAGTTCGCAGCGCCGTTTTCTGTCACCTGGACGAGGTTTCCGCCATCGGCGTCGACGACGAAGATTTCGAGCTGAGACGGCTCGACCAAACCCCGCGCTAGAAGATCTCGGTACTTCGCGATCGCTTCTTCGCCCTGGGGACGACTCGCACGGAAGCAGAGTCGTTTGCTGTCCGGCGAGAAGAACGCGCCGCCGTCGTAGCCCAGCTCGTGCGTCACCCGGCGCGGGCTCGAGCCATCGCTTTCCATCACGTAAAGGTCGAGGTCGCCATCGCGGACGGAGGTGAACACGATCGACCGGCCGTCGGGCGACACGGTCGCCTCGGCATCGTATCCCGGGGCGTCGGTGAGCCGGCGGAGGTCACTCCCGTCACGGTTCGCGCTGAAGATGTCGTAGCTCGCGTAGATGGGCCAGACGTACCCTCCCGATCGGGGCGGCGGATCGGGGCAGTCATCGCCGCCAAGATGGGTCGACGCGTAAATCACCCGCTCGCCGTGAGCGGAGAAGTAGGCGCACGTCGTTCGGCCGCGCCCGGTTGAAACCATGCGCTTATTGCGGCCGCGGGTGTCCATGACGAAGATCTGGTCGCACTCGAGCTCGCCGTGCGTCGTTTGGTAGACGAGCTCCGTCCCGTCGGGAGAGAAATACGCCTCGGCGTTCTCACCGCCGAACGTGAGTTGACGAATGTTCTGGAGATGCTTCTCGCCCGGCTCGGACGGCCGAGCGACGCTCGGGTCGGGCGTCGAGGGCGAATCGCCGAGCTCGCATCCGGCGGATGTCGCGAGCGCGATGAGGACGCTCGCGGCGAGCGAGCCCACTCGCAGTCTCGCGGACTTCGCCCAACCGGTGTCTCCCCTTCCTCGGCGCAGCGCTTCTCGATCCATCACTCCGGCTCCCGTCCGTCGTACTGGGACAAAAACGAAACCACGTTCTCGGAGATGAACTCCGAGCTCTTCCGCAGATTCTCCTCGACGGCGTCGAGCGCGTTCGGCTGAACCATCGCTTTGAATGTCCCCGAATTCTCGATATAGAGCGCGCTCGCGTCGTGCACGTACGACTCGATCCGGACGTCGAAGTGCTCCGGTTGACCGCTCGCGCTCGGGAAGAGTAGGCGAAACCCGAAGAAGCTCGCCGGACGCCCGAGCGGCTCGAGCTGACCGGGCGCGAGACGAAAGATCCGATGCGCGAGAAACTCCGAGGAAGTCTTGTAGCTGTTCGGAACCGAAATCGCACGCACCTTGTACTGCTGAACGAGGAGAAGCGGAATCCCGAGCCCCGAGAGAGTCACGCCCAACGCGGCGCGCATCTTTCGCCCGAACTGATCGACGGTGACGCCGGTGTGATTGTCGAGGAACTGCACGCGGTCGCGGAGGATCGTGACGTTGCTCGTGCCCTTTCCTTCGCTCGAGGTCTCCTCGATGCGCGCGCCGCCCTGAACGCGGGTGAAGTTCTCGTAGCCGCAGAGCCGGCAGAGCTTTGAGTAGACCTCGCGCAGCTTCTCCGCGTCGTGAGTCATCGGTACGTGGACGAAGTCGGCACTCAGGCTGATCGTCCGCGGTTCACTGAGCACGTCTTATCTCCCGAATGAGCGGCGATCCCTCGACAACGAAGCTCGGCGACCCGCCCGAGGGGCATTCGGATGCTCGAGCCCTACCAGGAAGAGCTTCGCTCGAAGCTCGCGAGAAGCGAAAGAAGACGGAGGTGAGACGATGCGATGCAGCGAACGCTCGCGGGATACACTCAGCGATCAATCGAGAATCAATCCCCAGTCCCGCAATTCGTCCTGATAGCCGCGGCAGGCGCGCTCATTCTTGATCCCCCGCACCGACAGAACGGTCGAATTGAGTCTTTCGAACGGGATCTCTTTCCGTTCGAGGAATTCGGCGAGACGATCGCCGGACTCCTCGCTTTGCGCGCGGAGAAGAAGGGCCTTTTGTCGCCGGACGAACTCGACGCCGTCCATCCATTCACGGAGCGCGAATTTGACATTCGACGGAATCGTTCCGAACGCACTTTGCTCGAGGAAATCGACGATCTCGAGGCGCTTCGCACCGGCGACGATCGCCCGCTTCACGCTTTCGCGCGTGATGCGGTAGCGCTTGATGTAGTCGGAGTCTAGGCGATCGGCAAACTGACTGACGCGCCAGCTCCACTCCTCGGGCGCTTCGGGGTAAATCAGAATCTCGAAATCGGGGTTGAGGAGCATCAACGGTCCTGATCCGACGCGCGATGGGCCGTCGGCGCCGACGAAGTTCCGCCCTAGCCGCGAGAGGCGCATCGTCGCGAACACGCCGCCTCGATACCCGATATCGATGACGCCGAGGAGCGCGACGCGATGGAGCACCCAGTAGGAGAGCTGACGGTGGAGATCGGGGAGGGAAACGACGAGTCGGCGATGCCCGACGTCGTCCTTCCGGAGACGATCGTAGGTCGCGCGGACGCCCGTCGCATCGAGCTCATTCAGATAGCGGGCGACCACCGCGTCGAGAAACGGCCGGACGAGGAGCCAACCGCAGTCGCCCCGGTCGCGCAGCTCTTCGAGGAAAAGCTCTCGCAGCCGATCTTGGTGGAAGCTCCACTGTCGGCCGCGCTCTTCGCGACAGTAAACTTCGAAGATGCGGTCGACTTTCTTTCCGAGCGCGAGTCGGCGCCAAGCTTTCACGCGAAGCGCATCGATCGTCACGTTCTGACCGTCGACTTCGAACCAGCGAAGACGCTGGGCGACCGAGAAGAGATGTTGAATGAGCGACCCGTCGATCAGCTCGGAGTGCTGAGCGAGAACGAACGAGCTGCGGAGCTTTTCGTCGACCTTCTTATAGATCCGGCCATCGCGGGTGAGGTAGGTCTTCTCTCGCTTCAGCAGCTCGGGAAGGCGCTCGAGGTCGATGATGAGGTCGGCACCGAGCGAGATCTCGCGGTCGTTCGCTTCCGTACCCTCCGCATCTTCGCTCGCTGCGGCTCGCGCCATGCGCGCGCGGTACACCTCGCCCTGATCGAGCACGATCGCCTGCTCTTCGGTGTCGACGCCGTAGGCCTTGAGAGAGAGTACACCCGTCGTGCCCGCACCAACCGCCTCGAGCGCGTCCCGCCATTCGTCGCGATCGATCGCGGTCTCGTCGTCGTCGCTCGAAAGCGAACCGGCCTCGAGCTCGTTCGGTGCGTCCTCCTCGCTCGCCGCGCTGAGCAGGCGCTCGACATGCCTCGAGAGCGTCAGGATCCCGCCTTCCTCCTCGAGCGCAGTACGGGCGAGCGAGCGAAGATCGGGATCGGAAATGGCATCGAGGCGCTCGAGGAGCGATGCGGAATCGGAGCCGACGAGCGCAGATCCACCATTTAGTGCGAGAATCTCGGCCGGCGAGCGCGCGTCGAGCTGCAGCGTGCAGCGAAGCGCAACGCCGAGCTCCTCGGGGATCGTAAACTCGACTCCCGTCGCCTCGGGAGAACGTCCGCGCTGCGCGATGTAGCCGGATTCCTGAAGCGTGCGAAGGATCGTCTCGACTTCGTAGTCTTCGATCGTTCGGCCGTGCTCCTTCCCGCGAATCTCGTCGACCGTTCCGGTGAAGGAATCGCCGCTGAGTAGGAGTGCGCTCAGAAACGCCTTCTGTGAACGATTGAGACTGTCGAAGCGATCGCGCACGGTTCGGTAGTTCGTCATCGCCTCGACGAGATCTTCGCGCAGACGATCCTTCGAGCTCAGCAGTGCGCGGCCGGGAAACCAGTGGAGATACAGGCCTTGGAGCTGCGCCTTCGGCAACTCATCGAGTACCGTTTGGAGGGGAATAGAAGGCATGGAGTTCTCGAACATCCTCGCTCCGAATCCGCCACTGGCGGCGCGCGGCGCTCGAGGCGCGTGCGACTCATCTACGGAGCTCTCTTCGCTGCTTGCTGGACGAACGCACCGTAGCGAACTTCGGCGCGCATCCGTTCGTCGACGGCCGACCCCGCGGCGACACTGTCGTCGGCGACGCGCGGCGTGATCGCCACCCGGGACGGCCGCGATCCGTTTGTCGCGGCGGCGGAATCGCCGGCGCAAGGGCGCGGATCGGAAGTGGAGCGACGCGATTCACGTTCTTCGATCGCGTATCGGTAACCTTGCTCCGTCAAAAAACGTTGTCGCTTCTCGGCGAACTCCTGCTCGGAAGTTCCCTGAGTGACGACCGAATAGAACACGGCGCCCTTGCCGCCGGCCTTCGGACGAAGGATGCGGCCGAGGCGCTGCGCCTCCTCTTGTCGCGACCCGAACGTTCCCGACACTTGAATCGCGACCGTCGCGTCGGGAAGATCGACCGCGAAGTTGCCCACCTTGCTCACGATCAACACGGGAAGATCGCCGTCACGGAACTCCGCGTACAACTCTTCGCGCTGACCCGTCGCGGTTCTGCCGGTGATGAGCGGAGCCCCGATCTCGCGCTGGATGCGCTTGAGCTGGTCGATGTACTGACCGATGATGAGCACGCGCTCACCGGGGTGGCGCTCGATCAGCTCGCGCACGACCCCGAGCTTCGCCTGATTCTCCGACGCGAGACGGAACAAGCGGCGTCGATCGAGCTCGGAGCTCGCCGCGTCCACCCCATCGGCGAATGGCACGCGGATCTCGACGCAGCTCGCCGTCGCGATCCACCCGCCGCTCTCGAGGGAGCGCCAGGGAACACCGTACTTCCGCGGCCCGATGAGGCTGAAGACCTCCGCTTCGCGTCCGTCCTCGCGCACGAGCGTCGCGGTAAGACCGAGCCGACGCGTAGCCTGGATCTGCGCGGTAAACCGAAACACCGGAGCCGGGAGGAGATGCACCTCGTCGTAGACGATGATCCCCCACTGCCTCGCCGTGAAGAGTCGGTAGTGAAGGAAGTCCTTCGTGTGGCGATCGCGGTAGGTGAGCATCTGATACGTGGTGAGCGTGATCGGGCGGATCTCTTTCTGATCTCCGCTGTACTCTCCGATCTCCTCGGGCGAGAGTCGCGTCTTGTCGAGGAGCTCTCGCTTCCACTGCCGGAGCGCGGTCGTGTTCGTCGTCAAGATCAGGGCCTGCGCACCGACCCGTTCGAGAACACCGATCGCGACCACGGTCTTCCCCGCCCCGCACGGAAGGGTGACGACACCGCTTCCGCCCGTCACTCGACCGCCATCGTAGAATGCGTCGATCGCCGCGCGCTGATACGGCCGGAGCGCGAAGGGTTCACCCGTGCTCCCGTGCGCGTCTCGGAGGTCGATGGCGAGCGTGGCTCCGTCCTGGTAGCCCGCGAGATCCTCGACGGGAAATCCGCGCTTGATGAGCGCGATCTTGAGCGAGCCGCGACACTCCGGTCGGATGGGAACGAGGATGGGCTGCTCCTCACCGGAGTCGAGCTCGCGCGCCTCCTCGCTCGATGACGTTCCCGGCGCATCGGAGCGGCCTTCGACTTCGAGACACTCGAGAACGCTCGTCGTCTCTCGAATCTCGTCCCAGATCGAGGGCTTGTCGATGCGAAGACACACTCTGCCGCCGCTCGAGACAAGCTGGACACAGCCGTAGCGCGAGACGAAATCGACGATCTCGTCGCGCACGCTCGCGGGAACGGGATACTTCGCTGATTCGCTCAGGAACGCGAGGATGGCATCGCTCGACATCCCGGTCGCCGCAGCGTTCCACAGGGAGAGCTTCGTGATGCGATAGATGTGGACGTAGTGAGGGCTTTTCTCCAGCTCGGCGAATCGCACGAGCTGATCCGACGCTTCCCGAAAGTCCGGGTGATGAACCTCGAGGTAGATCGAGCGATCCCCTTGGACGACCAAAGGGCGGGAAGCATTCGTCGGCATAGAAGACCCCAATCGACCCAGGTCTCTCCCGCCAGGAAGGTCTGGTGCCGCACTTCGCCGACAGATCGCCCCTCGCGTGCCGACGCCGGTTCCTTCGAACTCGGACACACGGATCTACCCGTCGTGCAGCGATCTTCGCTTCGACCCCGCCGCGCGGTGCACGGCGGATAGGGAAGATCGCAGTCCCTCCAATCCCTGGCGGAGACGCACTAGTGTACCGATTCGGTGGTCGTTCGGGCACCCTCTTTGAACGATGTCGCGGCAAGAGTCCGCGCGCGCCGAAGAGATTCTTTTCTTGACCTCTTCGGAACGCGATGTTCTCGCCCGACCGACGCGGCGCGCGCGCGAGCACACACGGAAGCAGTGGCGAACTCGACGACGAGGCGAGTCGATGCTCTACGACTTTGCTTCGTCGTCCGCTCCGTCTTCGCCGGCCGACTCGCCGTGCTCGTCGACGTTTTCGACCGGGTCATCGTCGGCCGACTCGACCGAGCCGGCGTCCGCTTCAGCGATTTCCGCGGACTCCGTCGCGTCCGGATCCGAAGCGCCGACGGCGTCCGCCTCATCTTCGTCCCGAGCGACGGCCTCGACTCCGATCAGCTCGTCTCCCTCGCGCACGTTCATGACCTTGACGCCCTGCGTCGCCCGGCCGATCGTGCGGATGCTCGCGACGTCGGTCCGGATGAGGATCCCACCGCGCGTGATGAGCACGACATCTTCGTCCCCCGTCACCGCCTTGAGCGCGACGACAGGCCCGTTTCGCTCCGAGACCTTGATATTGATGAGCCCGCTCCCGTTCCGCTTTTGGAGACGGTAGTCATCGACGCTCGTCCTCTTCCCGTAACCGCGGGCGCAAACCGTGAGGAGAGTGATCCCCTCCGTTTCAGCCGCGAGCACGACCATGTCGACGACCTGGTCGTCACCGCGAAGATTGATGCCGCCGACGCCGGCCGCCGCGCGCCCCATCGGCCGAACGTCGGCGTTCCGGAACCGGATCGCCGCGCCGTTCCGCGTCCCGAGAACGAGCTCGTCCTCGGGTCGACAGACGGCCGCGCCGATGAGCTCGTCCTCGTCGCGGATCTTGATCGCGATGATGCCGGTCCGCTTCGGGCGCGAATAGGCCTCGAGGGGCGTCTTCTTGACGGTGCCCATACGCGTGGCCATGACGACGAAGCGTTCCTCGTCAAACTCCTTTACGCAAACCTGCTGACTGACGACCTCCCCCGGTTGAAGCTGAACGAGATTGACCATCGCCCGCCCGCGCGAAGTGCGAGCGAGATTCGGCAGCTCGTAGACCTTTCGCCAGTAGACGCGTCCGCGATTCGTGAAAAAGAGAATCGTGTCGTGCGTAGAAGCGACGAAGAGATCCTTGATAAAGTCGCCCTCCTTCGCCGTCGAGGCGGTGATGCCCCGGCCGCCGCGCCCCTGGCTCCGGTAGACCGATAGCGCCGTTCGCTTCACGTAGCCGGCGTTCGAGATGGTGACGACGACGTCCTCCTCGCTGATGAGGTCGGCGTAGTCGATGTCCTCGACGTCATCGATGATCTCGGTGCGCCGCTCATCGCCGTAGCGCTCGCGGATCTCCGCGAGATCTTCGAGGATGATCTGAAGGACGAGATTCTCGTCGGCGAGGATCGCCCGGAAGCGCGCGATCTTCTCCCGAAGCTCCTCCATTTCGTCGACGAGCTTTTGCCGCTCCAGCCCGGTGAGGCGCTGGAGGCGCATGTTCAGGATTTCGCGTGCCTGAATCTCGGTGAAATCGAAGCGAGACATGAGACCCGAGTGGGCCTCTTCCACCGTCTTCGATCCCCGGATGAGCGCGATGATCTCGTCGATGTGATCGAGCGCCTTGAGAAGGCCCTCGACGATGTGAGCGCGTTCTTCCGCTCGCCGGAGCTGATATCGAGTGCGGCGCCGGATCACCTCGATCCGGTGCTTCTTGTACTCGTTCAGCATGTCCTTGAGCGTGAGCGTCTCGGGACGGCCGTTGACGAGCGCGATGTTGATGATGCTGTAGGTCGTTTGGAGAGAGGTGTGCTTGAAGAGCTGATTGACGACGACCTCGGGATCGGCGTCCACCTTGAGCTCGACGACGAGCCTCACTCGCTTGTCACTCTCGTCACGCACGTCCGAAATCCCCGCGATGTACCCTTCGCGGATTCCGTGCGAGATCTTCTCGATGATGTTGACCTTGTTTTCCTGGTAAGGAAGCTCGGTGAAAACGATCGAGTCCTTCCGCTTGCCCTCCTCGACGTGGTACTTCGACCGGACGGTAATGTGTCCGCGACCGGTGCGGTAGGCGCGGAGGATGCCGCCGCGTCCGCAGATCTGTGCCGCCGTCGGGAAGTCGGGCCCGGGGATGTGGGCCATCAGCTCCTCGATGGTGATCTCGGGGTTCTCGATGAGCGCCTTGAGGCCGTCACAGACTTCGCCGACGTTGTGCGGAGGAATGCGCGTCGCGAGGCCGACGGCGATTCCGGTGGAACCGTTGCAGAGAAGGTTCGGGAATCGCGCCGGGAGGATCGTCGGCTCGTCCATTCGATCATCGAATGTGCGTGCCGTATCGACCGTCTCCATGTCGATGTCTTGGAGGAGGTCGACGGTCGGCGCTAGCATGCGCGCTTCGGTGTATCGCATCGCCGCGGGGGGATCGCCATCGACCGACCCGAAGTTCCCCTGTCCGTCGACGAGCATGTAGCGAGTGCTGAACGACTGCGCCATGCGAACGAGAGTCGGATAGATCGCCTGGTCGCCGTGCGGGTGGTAGTTGCCCATACACTCGCCGACGATCTTTGCGCACTTCATGTACTTCGCGCGCGGCGAGAGGTTGAGGTCGTTCATCGCCACGAGGATGCGGCGCTGCGAGGGCTTCAGGCCGTCGCGGACGTCCGGGAGCGCCCGTGAGACGATGACGCTCATCGCGTACGTCAGGTACGACTCCTTCAGCTCGTCTTCGATGTCGTGATCGACGATGCGCTCGTTCGAGAACACATCGCTCGAGTCGCGACCCTCAGGGTCTTGATCGGTCCGATCATCATCGGCCATAACTGGATTTCCTTGCCTTCTGCTCGGGCCCGGGTGCGCATTTCATCGGCGGGTCCGCTCTCTCGAATCGGAATCTCGAACGAGAGCAAGGGAACGACCGCTCGGCGACTCGGGCGCCGCCTAAATGTCCAGATTCTTCACGTCGAGCGCGTGATGCTGAATGAACTGGCGCCGCGACTCGACGTTCGTTCCCATGAGGATGCTGAAGTACTCGTCAGCCTTGTAGGCATCCTTCAGCGTGACCTTGAGGAGCGTTCGCTTCTCGGGGTTCATCGTCGTGTCGAAGAGCTCCTCGGCGTTCATTTCGCCGAGCCCCTTGAATCGACTCACGTCGACACCTCGCTTGCCGTTGTCCTTCACGGCATCGAGAAGCCCGCAAAGATCGTAGATCGGAGTCGGTTCGTCGCCCGTCTTCGTGACGAGATTCGCCACCGGCTCGAGCGCCACTTGTCGAACGCCTTCTTCGACGGGACGGCGATAGACCCGCGTCGAAAACCCCTGGGATTCGATCTCGGCGATGAGCCGGGAAATCGTCTCCTGTTCGTAGAGCGTGTAGAGCACTGCGTCCGCGCTCACCTTCCGCTCGAGGAGGTCATCCTCTTCGGCGACCTGAAGCGGCGCGCCCTTCTCTTCCTCGAGCTTCTTCAGGTGTGCGTCGCGCTCTTCCTCCGAGAAGAAGAATCTCCGATTGGCTTCGCGTCCGCGCTCGAAGTGCTCGACGGTCATGCAAGTCGGAAGGGTCGGACTCTCATCGCGGCGGGATCCGAGGTAGTCGTTGAGATCGATCCCCTTGCGCTCGAGTCCGGTCTCGAGTCGGACCATTCGACCGACGGCGGTGCAAAGCTCTCGCACCGTCTCCTCACCGAGCCGAGTCTCGCGCCCCACGATCTCGATCTCCGCGCCGTCGGCGCCGAGATCGACGAGCCAATTTTCGAGATCGGACTCGCCCTGGACGTAGATCGTCTTCTTGCGCCGGACGACACGGTAGAGCGGAGGCTGCGCGATGAATACGTGACCCGCCTCGATGAGCTGCGGCATCTGACGGAAGAGGAACGTGAGGAGAAGCGTCCGGATGTGCGATCCGTCGACATCCGCATCCGTCATGATGATGACCTTCCCGTAGCGAAGCTTCGAGAGGTCGAAATCGTCGCGTCCGATGCCGGTTCCGAGCGCGGAAATGATCGTTTGGATCTCTTCGTGGGCGAGCATCTTGTCGATGCGCGCCTTCTCGACGTTCAGAATCTTTCCGCGGATCGGCAGAATCGCCTGATACTCGCGCAGGCGTCCCTGCTTTGCGGATCCTCCGGCGGAGTCTCCCTCGACAATGTAAAGCTCCGTCCGGTCGCGATCGCGACTCGAGCAGTCGGCGAGCTTCGTCGGAAGATTGCCGCTCGCGAGAACGGACTTACGGCGGATATTCTCGCGCGCCCGTCGCGCCGCCTCTCTCGCCTGCTTCGCTTGAACCGACTTCGTAACGATCAGCTTCGCGGTCTTCGGGTTCTCTTCGCAGTAGTTCCCGAGCGCCTCGTTCGTGATGCGCTGAACGATCCCCTCCACTTCGATATTCGAAAGCTTCACCTTCGTTTGACTCTCGAACTTGGGATCGGGGAGCTTGACGCTGACGATCGCGACGAGCCCCTCGAGGTAGTCGCTCCCGTCGGGAAGATCGTTCGTATCCTTCACGACCTTGTTGTCGCGCGCATACCGATTGAACGTGCGGGTGAGCGCCGACTTGAACCCACTCAGATGCGTTCCGCCGTGAACCGTGTTGATGTTGTTCGCGAAGGTGTAGATCGTGTCCGTCGAGTACTCGACGTTGTACTGAAGCGCAACTTCGAGCTGGACTCCGCTCTCGGCATCTTCGCCGGCGAAATACACGATGTCGGAGTGAACGACCTCCTTCATCGAATTGCGATGCTGGACGAACGCGCGGATCCCGTCCTCGTAGCAGAAATCGTCGGACTTCGTGAGGCTGCCGTCCTCCGATTCCTGGTCGACGACGATGCGCAGGCCCTTGTTGAGGAACGCGAGCTCGCGACAGCGCTTGCTGAGGACGTCGTAGGAAAAGTCGACCGTGTGAAAGAGATCGGCGTCGGGACGAAACCGAACGCGTGTCCCGCGTTTCGTCGTCTCACCGAGGATTTGAACGGGGCTCGTCACCTCTCCCCGCGCGTAAGTCTGACGATGGTGCTTTCCGTCGCGCCACACGTCGACCGTCAGCCAGTCGCTGAGCGCGCAGACCACGGACACACCGACACCGTGGAGACCACCGGAGACCTTGTAACTGTCGTTGTCGAACTTTCCTCCGGCGTGCAGAGTCGTCATCACGACTTCGAGCGCGGACTTCCCGGTTTCATGCTCCGCCACGGGGATCCCGCGGCCGTCGTCGCGGATGCTCACGCTGCCGTCGGCGTGGAGATGGACTTCGACCTTCGTGCAGTGGCCGGCTAGCGCTTCGTCGACGGAGTTGTCGAGCGCTTCGTAGACGAGATGGTGCAGCCCCGCCGCATCCGTACCGCCGATGTACATGTCGGGCCGCTTGCGCACCGCCTCGAGACCTTCGAGGACTCGGATGCTATCGGCTCCGTACTCTCGATCGGCAGTCGCGCCGTCGGAGAAACTACTGCTGTCCGCAGCACTCATTCTGTGTGGTTCCTTCCTGTGGCCTCGATCATTCGCCCACTCGGATCACCGCCCCCGAGGAAGTGGTTCTCGATCGTTCCAAGCGTCCTCGTCGCTGAGTTTCTGTTGTCCTTCCACCGCCGCGGTGCGCGCGCTCTGCCGTGGTCGATCTGGGTGCATCCACGGGTTAGAACGACCCCGACCGGAAGCGAATCGACCGAACGCCGCCGAACTCACCGGAGGCCTGGACGGAGGCGAGAATCTCCTCGGCGAAGTACGTGGAAAGCTCCCCGAGAAGCGCCGGAGACGAGACCTCCACCAAGAGCTCCCCGCGTTTCAGATCGACGATGCGTGACTTTTCTGCGATGCGAGCTCCGACGATGTCGGGCCACTTCGCGTAGAGACTCGCCGTGTCGACTCGCTTCTTGACGTCGGCTCGCTTCAACCAACCGTCGAGGAGAGATTCGATCGACTCGAACCCGCGCGCCGACGGCTTCGAACTCGTCGGCTTGGCTCCGCTCGCTCGCGACGCAGCGATCGATGGAGCTCGTCCGCGCGCGCGGCTCCGGGCGTCTCGCTCGTTCTTTCGCTCGGTCAACGACCCAACTCCCCGCTTACTGTTTCGCCGGTCCATCGTTCACGAGCGGCATGATGAGATGTCGATAGCTCCGCCGACCTCTGAGCGTTCCCGGCTTACTCCCGCCGCCGAATTCGAAGCGAAGCTCGTCCTCGGGGACGCAGCGGAGAGCATCGAGGAAGTAGTTCGGGTTAAAGCGAATCTCGACCGCTTCTTCGCCTTGCGCCTCCACCGGCACTTCGATGTTCGATTCACCGATGTTCGACGCCTTCGTCTGCAGCCGCAGGATCGAGTCTTCAAAACGGAAGGAAATCGTCGAAGTTTCCTTGTCCGTCATGAGACTCGCCGCCTTGACCGCCGCGAGAAGGTCCGCGCGCTTCGCCATGACCTTTAGATTGGACTGCTGGTCCATGATCCAGCGGTAATCGGGAAACTTGCCCTGGATCAGCTTTGCGCTGAGATGCCCGCGACCGAAGCCGACCTGCACCTCGTTCTCGCTGAGCGAGAGATCGAACCGAGGTGTTCCCTGCGCGACGACCTTGAGGATCGTATCGACCGCACGGTTCGGGACGATCGCGGCGACCGGCTCCCCTTCACCCTCGACGATGCGCACCCGGTCGTTCGTGAGGCGCTTTCCGTCCGTCGCCGTGAGGATCAACTGGTCCTCCTCGAACTCGAACAGCACTCCTGTGAGCTGGTAGCGAGCCGGATCGTGTGAGCTGGCGACCGCAACGCGACGCAGCGATTCGATGAACTCGTCGCGGTCGATCGATCGCGCTCCCTCGCCGGAAAAGCTCGAGAGTCGAGGAAACTCTGCCGGATCGTCTCCGAGGACGCGAAGCTCGAAGCCGTCGGTCTGCACCGTGAGACCCCGGCCGCCCTCGAGTCCGTCGAGCTGAACCTCGCGATCGGGAAGCTCTCGCACGAGCGATGCAAACCGCGCCGCCGGCGCCGTGACTTCGCCCGGCTCGGAGACTTCCGCCCGCTCGATCGTGAGCCGAGATCCCATATCGAGATCCATCGCTTCGACGTGGAGCTGATCGTTCTCGGCGGTGAGATGGAAATTGAGGAGGATCGGCTTCGGCGTCTGCGCGGCGGGAATGATCCCCGAAAGCGCACCGAGCGCCTCGCTCAACTCGGAGCGGTCACAGCGAACCTTCATTGGAACTCAACTTTCTGTAGCCTTCGTTTCTCGGGGTCGAACCCGACCGGGGAGGAACACTCCCGGCGCGACCGGCCTGAAACTGCACGTCTTGACGTGGCTTCGACTTCCCAGACGGGATCCCGGGGATAAAGAAAACTCGACGGCGGGAGGGTGGAATGACGAGGAGGATCGCCCCTTCCAACGCTGCCTCGCCCCCACTGGTTCTTCTTCGACGTCGAGCCAACAACCCGACGCGATCTCGCCGGTACTCGACTCGAAGCACGATGGGGCGGGCTCCTATCCCGTCGATTGTTCGTTGTGACGATTGTCCCCCGGATCCTTGCGCTCTCCGTCGAACTGGCTGCCGGTGTAAGCGGGAAACTCTCGCCGAAGCGCGAACGCCGCGACACCGGCGCAGGCAGCGAGAACGAAAACGCCGCCGAAACTCACGCTCGGTTCACCGAGAGCTCCGCCGTCGTCACTCGGCACCGTCCAGTGAACCTTCCCCGCGAGGTACGTGAGCGAGTGCGAAAACACCAAGACCACGAGACCCGCCTTCACGTCCGAACGAAGACCGCAGCACCGAAATCCGACAACGCTCGCCAGCAGCGCTATCCACAGGAAAAGAATGGGGCCGAACCAGCTCTCGAGAAGATCTCCGGAGATCAGCGTCGAGTGCGTCGCAATGAGAACAAACGAACCCGCGAGCGCGAAGCCGACGGAGAACGAACGCGCCTCGCGTGAATCGGCCTGCTGCGTCGCTCTCACGCCCATCGGGAAAAACTTGTAAACCGTTTTAATATCTAAGGATAGAGAAACCCAACCGGGCGTCTGAACGCACGAGTTTCAGAGACAAAAAGGATTATAGTTGAGCGGCACTAAAAATCAACCAAAATGACCCAATGTAAGACATTGTAGTTAAATGACTTATGACGGTTTTCTCCCGGTGGCGCGCGGTCCACGAACAGAGACGTAACTACTTTCAAATTAGAAGGTTACGTCGATCGCTATCGGCGGTCGTTCGGAAACCGCTTTGAACGAGCGGTTTGAAAGCGGCTGGCGGGCGGACCGCTCCTGCCCTGTCGGCGAGCGGAAAGGACGCGTCATCCCAGCTCGATCGGCGATGATCCGGGCGGCAACACCACTGGAGTTCGGGTCGATCGCTCTTCTTCTGATGAGTTCTTATCCAATTGCATCGAGATCATCATCAGGGCGGAAGATCCTGTTGAATTCTCGATCGCTTCACGAGTCAACGCGAACGCCTATAAGGCATTAGGAGAAGATCACCACCGTGGAAAACCGGTCGAGAAAGCGGCCCGTCGAGGGCCGGAAGAAGACGAATTGGCCGATCGATGGTCGACCGAGACCGACTTCGGTATTCCGCGAGCCGAGCGCGCACCGGCCCCGAGCCGACGACGCGTCGTTCCTTCGACCGGAATTCAACAGCCCGCTGGCAGAGATCCCTCAGCCGAGTCAGCGCCCGCAGCGGCATCGGCGGAGGACTTCTTGCCGAAGGGCTTCGAGCGTCACGGACTCACTCGCGGTGGATCGCCGACGCCGCTCGGCGCGCCGGACGGAGTAGACGACCGTCGAGTGATCCCGGCCGCCGAAGTGAAGCCCGATCTGCGAGAGGGAGAGATCGGTGAGTTCCCGAGCGAGCCACATGCCTACCTGGCGTGCGCGCACGAGGCGCCGCGTCTTGGTGCGCGCAAGGAGCTCGCGCGACTTGAGACCGTAGTGTTCCTGCGTGATCTCGAGAATGCTCGCCATCGTGAGCGAGTCGTTGTTCGTCTTCGCGGCGCTAAGGCGATCACCGAGGAGTTCACGAGCCGTCTCGAGGCAAAGATCTTCGCCGGCGTGAGCGATGAGCTCTCGGATCACTCCGCCGAGCTCGTGGAAGCCGCCCGGAAGCTCGCTCGCGACGAGCTCGACGACCTCGGGCGGAAATTCGACCGCGAGTGAGCTCGCGGTGGCGCTGACGTACGCAGCCTTCATCGCGGCGGTCGGAAGGTCCATCCGGACAGCGAATCCCGATCGCAACCGC
The DNA here is from genome assembly GCA_965223845.1 of Planctomycetota bacterium. Taxonomy (GTDB): domain Bacteria; phylum Planctomycetota; class UBA8108; order UBA8108; family SXIK01; genus CBDCXR01. The sequence continues at coordinate 5,792,082 of CBDCXR010000004.1, forward strand.
GAGCCGAGTGGACCCTCGAATCCCGTCAGCTCGAACGGAGAGCGGCGCGCCGAGATGAACGTCTGCGCCCCGCGCGCCTCGGCGTCGTTCAAGATATGGTAGAGACATCGCTGGCAGCCGAGTTTCTCGGCGAGGTCATCCACGTCATCGACGATGAGAATGTGCGCCGCTCCGAAGGTATCGCGGAAGGAGTCGACCTGCCGGCGTTCTGCGCTCGCAATGTAGTGGTTCGCGAAGGCTTCGGCGGTGAGCGCGAGTACCGAGAGGGAAGATTGAGCGGAGATTCGGCTCTCCACGGCGCGGAGAAGTCGCGACTTTCCCGTTCCGTGATCGCCGTGAAGGTAGAGGAGCCTCGCCGTGGAGCTTCTCTCGCGAGATCGAGCGGCGGAGTTGTCCGAGGCTCCATTCGCGATGTCGTCCCACTCGTCGCAGGCGGAAACACAGGCCGCGTGGGCGTCACGATTCGCCTCACCGACTAGGATCGAGTCGAACTCGAAGCCGCTGAGCTCGCCGCGCGAACTCGAGCTCGCCGTCCCTTCGGTCGACTCGGCTGCGAACGCGCGCGCGACGCGCGGATGCACGCGAAACTCGAACCGCGGCTCCGTATCGAGAACGGTCTTCCCCGAGCGGCGAAGATCGTCGAGGTAGTGTCGCTGAATCCACGTACCGTGAAACGTATTCGGGGTCGTCAGCACGAAGCGGTCCGGCTGTTCGAATACGCACGCGGTGTTCGCGAACCAATCGGCAAAATCGTTCGGACCGATCGAGCTCCGCAGCTGACGATAGAGTGTCTGGGGCGGGTCCTTCATGATCGATCCTCCCGATCCGACCGGCGAACGCGCGGCGCCTTGCCTAGACGCGGTTCGCGGAATCCGGGAGGGAAACGCTACGAATCAATGAGACGATGCGGACGCGCACGCGACACCAGCGCGCCGACGACTGGGACACCACTGGTGTTGGCCATCGCCGCGGCGGATCGTGTCTGCCGCAAGGAGACCCGAGTCGCGCTACCACCAAAACCTGAACTCCACCTGTCGGTTGAGAGCTTCCGAACTTGCTTCGCAGCCGCGAGCTCTTTTCTGCGAAGTTTCCGCCGGACCCTCCGTCACGATCACCCACTCTACGGGCAGAGAGAGACCTCGCACGACGCATCCGAAGAGTGGAAGCGAACGGAGAAACCCTCGGTACAAGGAGTGGAAAACCGCGACCGCGCCTCGATCGGACTGCGAGCAGGATTCGAAAGATCGAGAGCCACAACTCACCGTTCGCGTTCGAGTTTGCGGTAGAGTAGCGCTCGATTCGAAACGCCCGAGCGGGCGAGTCACCGAAGTCGGCGGGGATCGTAGCATCCGGCTCGCAGGGAGGCAACACGACGCACTCGCATGTCGCGGAAGCCTTCGGTGACGTCGTCGTCGCATGGTTGACGCGCCGAGAGAGCGTCGGAAACTGGCCAAACGTTCGAGCGGGACGATAGGATTCGAGAGTCGGTGGATCGGCGATGCGAAGAGCGCGTCTCGATGTCCATCCGTCTTCGAGCCGAGTGATGATCTCAGCGCGGTAGAGTCGGACGAGGAAACCGGACGACGTGAACGTCCAGAGCGGTGATTTTTCCTTCGACGAATTCGTGCCCGTCGAGGTGATGCGGCTCGTCGTCCGCGAGGACGAAGGCGAACAGAGCCTCGTCTTTCTTCGCGAAAGCCACGGAGAGACATTCTTTCCGCTCGCGATTGGATTCTGCGAAGCCGCCGCTCTCGAGCGGCTTCTCGCCGAAGAGCGAGGTTCGGCGCCGACCGTTCGGCCGCTGACCCACGAGCTGCTCGTCCGTGCGATAGAGGGCTTGCGAGCTCACGTCGAACGGGGCATAATCACGCGGCTCCAACAGGAGACCTTCTTCGCACAACTCGTGCTCCGACCACCGGATGCGTCGATCTCGGACTCGCCGAACAAAGCGCCCGGGGAGCGTTTAGAGGTCTACCTCGACGCGAGGCCCAGCGATGTGATCTGCGCCTCGCTCGTCGCCCGCTGTCCGCTCTACGTCCACCGCGCGCTCCTCGAGCGAATTTCCGGGGGCGATGAGACTTGATCGACGGCGGTCGAGACCGACTCTGGTCGCCACGGACCCGAGAGCAGCGAAGTCGATCATGGAACTACGGCGGAGAGGTGGCTGAGCGGTCGAAAGCGGCGGATTGCTAATCCGTTGTACTGGTCAAGACCGGTACCCCGGGTTCGAATCCCGGCCTCTCCGCCAGCTTTTCTCGGCGGTCTCACGTCGAGAAATGCTGAGTGGCAGTGCTCGATTCGACGGGCTCGCTCGGTCCGCGTGGGGGCACGCGCATCCCACGGGGGGACCTCCTGCGGGCCGGTTTCAAGCGGAACGAGGGTTGTCCGGGGCGGCGGGAGCGGGCATGCGAACACCGATGACCGTTCCTTCGTAGACGAGCCGCCCGTCGACAACACCCTGGGTCTCGAACTTCGACCCCCGCGCGGTCAAGACGAGTGGTCGAGCGGCGAGGAGGAGATCGTCGCCCGGGCCGACCGCGCCGCGAAAGCGGACAGACTCGAGCCCGCCGAAGCCGAAGAAGCCGTCCGAGAAGCCCGCCTTCCCGGAGAAGAAGGAACACAGTTGCGCGGCGGCTTCGACGATGAGCACACCGGGAAAGAGCGGTTGGCCGGGTATGTGTCCGCGGCGCCAGAACTCATCGTCGCCGATTCGCCGCAGGCCGACGATCGTCTTCCCCTCGAGGTCGAGGTGGAGGATGCCGGTGAGTTGCTCGAATTCGAACCGCTGTGCGTTGTAACGGCGGATTTCGTCGATGGAGTAGACGAATCTGTCGGGGTCGAGTGACTCGAGATCGAAGAAGAGCTTTCGCGCCATCGCTGGACTCCGCCGGAACGAACACGAGCGGTCCCGACCGATCCGGCGGGCCGGAGCCGGGCGCCCGGGAGGAGGAATCCCGCACAGTTTCCTAGCCTCGGGCCAGGACTTCCAGCCGGATCGCCGCTCCTACCGCGGAGTTCAGTGCTGCGCCGGGGCCGCTCGGCACCTCGCGGACCGCCGCGAACCGCCGGGCGGAGTGGATCCCTCCGAGATCCGGGGGGTAGAATCGATAAGGCTCCGACTCTCTCCAACGTTCCGCCGCACCCACCCCCTCTCCCGCCGAATCGAACTATGCCGAAACTCGCACTCCAGATGCGGCCACCGTCCTCCGCCGCCGATGTCGCGACCGAAGTCTCGGAGCTCAGCTTGAGCGGATTCATCGACGCGCAGAACTACGCGAAGTTCGAGCGCGGCCTCGAGGACGCCTACGCGACCGGCGGTCGCTTTCTCGTTCTCGATTTTTCGGGCGTGCACTACATCAACAGCACCGGGATCAGCGCGCTCATCCGTTTCTTCGAGCTCTACCGCGAGCGCGAGGGACTGCTCTGTCTCGCGAGCGTCGCGAAGTCGGTCGGGCTTTCGATGCATCTTCTCGGCGTGACGAGCTTGATCCCGTTCTTGAAGGATCTCGAGACGGCTCACGCCCACATCCAGAATTTCATCGCGGCACCGGAAGGAACGGCACCCGTCGTTCCGAGCCCGCCTGAGAGCGCGGAAGCGCAAACCGGCGCCGAGGCCGATCCGCCCGCGCGCCGCTTCGTACCGCTTCGCCAGCGGCGGATTCCGGGCCTTCAGCGCGCTCGCGTCGTCGTCATTACGCCGTCGAAGTCGCGCTTCACGCGCGTTCTTCGCCTGCGATTCAAAACTCTGAACGGCGATTACCATCTCTTCCACGACACGACGTCAGCTCTCGCCAAGTACCGGGAGATTTCCCCCGATCTCGTCGTCGTCGATCAGCGCTGCGACCCGCGCGGAGACTTTGTCAATCGCGTGAAGATCGAGGAGGAGAAGAGCCTCACTTCGATCATCAAGCTCTACACGAACTCCTCGGAGGTCGAGCGCGGACTCGACTTCAAGATTTGGGAGAATGACTACCTCGTCGAGCCCTTCGAGGTCCTCCAGCTCTTCAGCCTCACCGAAGCCGAGCTGGCCCGCCTCCCGAAGGATCGGCGCGTGCTCCTCCAGCAGATCCGATTCGAGTTCAAGACGCGCCCGGAGAACGTCGAGCGCGCGTACAAGCTGAGCGATCTCATCGTGCGCCAGGCGATCGTCGTCGACGAGGACGCGACCGCGATGTATGCGGCGGTGAAAGAGGGCATCGACAACGCGGTGACGCACGGCAACCGGTCGGACTCGGAGCTCTCGGTCGACGTCAATTTCCTCGTCGATCGAAACAAGCTCACCGTGATCATCGAGGATCGTGGTGAAGGCTTCGACTACGAGTACTACCTCTCGCAGATCAACACGGACGAGGCTTTCGAGAAGATCAAGCGGCGCATCGTCGAAGAGCGCGTGCGCGGCGGACTCGGAATCCTCCTCATGTGCAAGTGCACCGATCGGATCGAGTACTCCGGCACGGGGAATGTGCTTCGGCTCGAGAAGAACATTTGATCCGGAGATCTCCGTCGCGGCGATCGCCGTTGCAATCGTCGCCTGTCGCCTCTACTCTTCTCCCCCGCGAACGAGCGGACGACGGAAAGAGAAGGACGGAGACGCTGAGATGGACGACCGCGAACGACTGAAGGAGCTCCTCGACGCCTGCGTGCAGACCGGCGATCTCACGCTCAGCTCGGGACGGCGCACCGACTTTTACTTCGACGGACGTCTCGTCTCGCTCACGCCGGAAGGTTCGACGCTCATCGCCCGGCTCGTTCTGGATGAACTTCGCGAGCTCGGTGCGACGGCGGTGGGAGGCCTTACGTCCGGTGCAGATCCGATTACTTCGAGTGTCGGGGTGATCGCGCACCAAGCCGGCGTGCCTCTCCAGCTCTTCTACGTGCGAAAGGAAGCAAAAGCGCACGGAACCCAGAAGCGCGTCGAGGGTCCGCCGCTTCGGCCGGACGCGGTCGCCGTGCTCGTCGACGACGTGCTGACGACCGGCGGTTCGCTCGTGCGCGCGCGCGATGCGCTGCGCGACGAGACGAGGATCGATGCGCGCGCCGCGGTCGTCGTCATCGATCGTGAAGAGGGTGGATCGGATGCACTCGCAGACACTGGAATTACCGTGCGATCCTTGTTTCGGAAGGCCGATTTTCAGGCTTGACGCGTTTTTGGGGCGCCCCGATAATCGCCCCTCCCGCGGAGACGGCGGGAGCCACTGTGGGTGTAGCTCAGCGGTAGAGCATCGCGTTGCCAACGCGAATGTCGAGGGTTCAAATCCCTTCACCCACTCCAGAGTTCGAAGGAGAGGTCGCACCGGCGGTCTCTCCTTTTTTCGTGTTCGTCTCCCTTGCGGGCCGGCCGGTCGCACGTCTCCCCGCCGAGAAATGTTGCCAAGAATCAACCTCTGCGGAAGATGGAACATCCGTCTGCGCTTCGAAGAACGACCACTCGCTGTACGCGAATCACCTAGGAGGAGTTCGATGTCGTCCCGTCGCCGCCCCAGCCGCGCCGCGCGGCTCTTCGCGATGTCGCTCGCCCTCCTCTCGGCGTTCGCATTCGGCCGAGACCGAGCCGATGCGGAACCGCAGCAAACGGGCGACGCCTCCTCGCGCCCGTCGCCGTCGCGGCTCACCGCGAACGAAGATCCCGCTCCCGCGGACTCGCGGGCGGGCGAGCTCGTGATCCGTCTTCCGCGGAGGCCGGATTCGCTGAATCCCGTCACGATGAAACTCACGTACGCGCGGTGGATGTTCGAATACCTCTATTCGCCGCTCTACGCCTACGACAAGGTGGATGATCGGATCGTCCCCGAGCTCGCCGCCGCCCTCCCCGAGCAATCGAAAGACCGGCTCGTCTGGACCGTCCCGCTTCGTCGCGGCGCCAAGTTTCACGATGGCCGGCCGATCACTGCGCGCGACTTCGTCGCCACCTACGAGCTCCTTCAGAATCCGACGGTCGACTCGGAGCATCTCCGCACTCTCTTCTCGCGACTGCGCAAGGTCGAGGCGATCGATGAGTACACTCTTCGCTTCACCTTCAGCGAGCCGTGGGCATTCGCGATCACCTCGTTCGTAGATCTCGCTCCCGTTCCCGCCGGCGACATCGAGTCGCTCGCGAAACCGAGCGACTGGAACACCGTCGATCGAGCGGTCGGCTCGGGGCCGTATCGTCTCGAACGGTGGGAGAAAGGGGTTCAGATCGTATTCGTACGAAACGAGGAGTGGTTCGGGGACAAGCCCGGTCTCGAGCGAATCACGTGGAAGTACATCCACGAAGACCAGGCCGGCCTCACCGCGCTCCGCCGGGGCGAGCTCGACGCGACCTCCGTCCCGCCCGAGATCTGGGAGCGAGAGATCAAGAACGACACGAAGATCCGCGCCAACTACCAGGTGCTCGAGTACTTTCGCCCGGTCTTTTTCTACGTCGGTTGGAACAATCGCCGTCCGCTCTTCTCCGACCGGAGAACACGGCGAGCGCTCACGATGCTGCTCGACATCCCGGCGATCAGCGAGGTCATGTTCTACGGCTCCTACGAGCAAGTGACGGGCCCCTTCTACTACCGCAGCGATCAGTACAATCACGAACTCGCGCCGCTCCCGCACGATCCGAGGCGGGCGGCTCGGCTCCTCCGCGAAGTGGGGTGGCGAGACACGGACGGCGACGGTGTTCTCGACAAAGACGGACAGCGCTTCGAGTTCGTGTTTCTGATCACGGCGGCGAATCCTCTCGTCGTCAAGCTGGGCACGGCGGTGAAGGAGTCGCTCAAGGTCGTCGGAATTCAAGTCGAGCTCCAGTCGATGGACGCCGGCGAGTACTTTCGCCAGGTACGCGAGCGGAACTACGACTGCTGCGCGCTCGCGTGGTCGTGGTCGGGTGTCGACCACGACCCGTATCAGGTGTGGCACACGAGCGCGGGCGCCGTCGGCGGGCACAACCACTTCGGCTACTCGAACTCGGAGGCCGACCGACTCATGGAAAAGGCGCGTGGCGAGTTCGACGATGAGAAGAGAAACGCCCTCTATCGCGAGCTTCAGTCTGTGATCTACGCCGACCAGCCGTGTACCTTTCTCGTGACTCCTCGGCTTCGACTCCTCGTCGACAAGCGGTTTCGAAACGTCCGCGAGTACCGCGGTGGAATCGCTCCACGCATGGCCGACCGCTGGTGGGTGCCGAAGGGAAAGGAGACGCGCGGCCGGTGACTTCGTCCGCCGCCGCGCGCCCGTCCGTGATCGCTCTCGGGTGACGGCCTGCTCGCCCGAGCTTCAACGAAGATCGAAGAGCTAGCTCGAGACGTCCCCTGAAGAAACTCGATCGGACACTCTCTCGGCTCACCGGCGTGTTCTTCGCACTGGCCGTGCTCGCGCTCGTCGCGCCTGCGTCTGCCGGCGCGGAAGAGGCGCGTTCGTTCTTCGCTCGGGTCGCGCTTGTCGCCGGGGCGGCCGGCTCGCTCGCAGGTATCGTGCTCGTCGCGCGCCGCCGGCGGGCTTTCCTTCGCTTTTTGCTCGGCCGCCTCGCGTGGATGTCCGTGACTCTCCTCGGCATCACGCTCGTGACCTTCGTCATCCTCCGGCTCGCTCCGGGCGATCCCGTTCTCACGGCATCGGCGATTCGAGCGTCGTCCGCCGAAGGGATCGACACGACGGGACTCTCCCAGCACGTCGGTCGCGCGCAGAAGGAGCTCCTCGGAATCCTCCGCCGGCACCAGTACGAGCTGATCGCCGAGGATCCCGATGGCGACCCCCTCGAACTCGAGATCGATTGGGCGGACGGCACGCCGCTCGAGAAGATCGGTCGCGGTGGAGCGTTCGCCTCGGGCGAGCGTGTTCTCGTCGAGCACGCGTGGTCGGCGCCGGGCGACTACGCGGTGCGAGCTCGCGCCATCGACTCTCGCGGCGCTGTTTCTGCGTGGTCGGAGCCGCTTTTCGTTCGCGCGCGCGAGCCGGGTTCGCCGCTTCCGCCGCCCGTTTCGCGGGTCGCGGCCCCGGGTGAGCTCGCCCCGGGCGTCGCGGCGGAGTTTCGCATCGACGTCGACGGCGGAGGCGACGAGCTCGCCGTTGCGGTCGATAAGGGCGACGGCCTCGGAGCTCTCGTCGTTCCGCGGTCGACCGCCGGAGGCTGGCGTCGCGACCTCGCGTGGCGCGCACCCGGAGTCTTCGATCTGCGCGCGCGGACGATCGCTGCGGACGGCGCGGCGTCGCCCTGGTCGCAACCGACGACGATCGTCGTTCTCGCACCGAACGCGAGCATCACTCCGCCGGCGATCGAGCTGCCGCGATCGGGCACGGTGGGAGCTCCGCTCGTCGTTCGCGCCCGGAGTGCCGCGCGGCCCGCGCTCGACGAAGCGGGGCTCGAGCTCCGTCTTCGCATCACTCGGCCGTCCGGTGCGGTGGAAGAGACCCCGCTGCGCTCCGCGCGTTCGGGAGAATGGCTTTCGTTCGAGACGACGTTCGAGGAGGCCGGTTCGCACCGAGTCGCGGTGGTCGCGACCCATCGCGCGGTTCCCGGTGAGAGCGAAGTCTCACCCGAAGCTTCGATCGACATCGATTCGAAGAACCGCGTTCCGGTCACGCCCCTTCGGCCGGTCGGCGAGAGCGAGGCGCGCGTCGAGACGACCACTCTCGAGCAATACGCGACGTGGCTGGGCCGGATCGTGCGCCTCGATTTCGGCGAATCGCTCCGGTTTCAGCGCGACGTCTGGAGTGTGATCTGGGAGGAGCGACTGCCGAAAACGCTCTCGCTCGGTTTCTTTTCCCTCCTTCTCACGTACCTTCTCGCCGTCCCGATCGGCATCTACGCGGCGACGCGCGCGCGGAGCTTTACGCAGAAAGGGGTGAGCGCGCTTCTCTTCGTTCTCTACTCGCTCCCGTCGTTTTGGGTCGCGACGATGCTCATCGTTCTCGTCGTCGGAATCCCTCAGATCGCGGTCCACCATCTTCATTGTGACGACCCGAGCGTGCACGAGGTCGGACCCGGGTTCCTCGTTCCCGCGTTCGCGCTCGCGACGGCAATCGGTCTCGCCTCGGCCACGACGCGGCTGATCGGCGCCCGCAGCCTAGGTCGCGGGGGCTCCTCGCTCGTCTTCGCCGTCGTGGTCGCGAGCCTCGCGGCCGCGCTGATCGCTTGGACACCTCGATCGGCTGCCTCGGCGTGGGCGCTCGCCATTGCCGGCACCGGTGCAGCCGGGCTCGCGGCCGCGCTCGGCGCACTCGGCGACTCGGGAGACGGCCGCTGGGGCGCCGCATTCGCGCGCCGTGCGGTTCTGCTTGCGGGGGTCTTCGCGTTCATCGCCTGGTCTGTCGAACGCGACTACTTTTGGCACGCCCTCCTGCCCGTGACGTGCCTCACGTACGGCAATCTCGCTGCGCTCTCGCGCTACGCGCGCTCGGGGATGCTCGAAGTTCTCTCGCAGGACTACGTGCGAACAGCGCGCGCGAAAGGGCTCTCCGAGCGGGCGGTCGTTTACAGCCACGCGCTGCGAAACGGAGTGCTGCCGCTCGTGACGATCTTTGCGAACGTCTTCCCCAGTCTCATCACGGGATCGGTCATCGTCGAGACGATCTTCACGATCGATGGCACGGGACAGCTTCTCGTCGAGTCGATTCTCAACCGCGACTACAACGTCATCATGGCGATGACGACGCTCACCGCTGTCCTGACGCTCGCCGGCTACCTCGTCTCGGACATCCTCTACGTCATCCTCGATCCCCGCGTCAGTTTCGACGGAGGCGCGCGCGTGCGATGAACGTGAAGACCGAGCGATCCGAGAATGAACGAGCCGCGAACGCGCCGGACGCTCTCCCCCAGGACTACTGGAGCGTCGTTCGCCGCCGCTTTCGCCGTCGGCGATTCGGGGTCGCCGGGCTCGCCGTTGTCGGAGCGCTCGCTGTCGTCGCGGTCCTCGCTCCGCTTGTCGCGAGCTCCGCTCCGCTCGCGATCCGCCTCTCGGCGCCCGTGCATGACCTCTTCGGTGAGCGGGTTCTCGTGCCGTCCGGCTGGAGCTTTCCTCTCTTCGCGAGCCTCACGCGCATCGATCTCGTGCTCCTCGCCGCGCTGGGCGCGGTCGCCATCGTGCTCTTGCCCCCGCTTTTCTCGCCCCGTCGCGCCCAGCGCGTCCGCCGCGTCGCTCGCCGACTCGCGTGCGGCGTGTTCGTCGCATCGCTCGTGTTGACCTTCGTCGTCTACGAATCGAAGCGGACCCTCCTCGCGCAGATCGACTTTCACGAAGTCGAGGCGTCCCTCAGCGACGGCGACTTCAGTTTTTGGCCACCCGTCCGCTTCGGACCGGAGTACCTCGATCGCCGCGTCGACAACTGGCAGCGACCGCTCTGGCTCGGGCTGAGCGAATTCGAAATCGGTCGGGCGGAGCGGATCGCGGGCGAGAATTGGCGCGATCGCTACGCGGCGCACGCGCTGGGGACGGATGACAGCTGCCGCGACATCCTCTCTCTCCTCGTCCACGGGACTCGCGTGTCCCTTTCGGTCGGCCTCGTCGCCGTCGGCATCTACGTTCTCATCGGAACGATCCTCGGCGCACTCGCCGGGTATTTCGGCGGTTTCGTCGACGTCGTCGTCCTTCGCAGCATCGAGATCGTGAGCTGCTTTCCGAGTCTCGTGCTCGTTCTCGCCGTCGTTGCGGTTCTCCCGCCGAGTCTCTTCATCGTCATGGCGGTCATCGGGCTCGTCGGCTGGCCGACGGTGGCGCGGCTCGTCCGCGGGGAGTTTCTCCGGCTCCGCGAGCAGGACTTCGTCACGGCCGCCGCGGCGCTCGGTGTCCGGGAGACGCGCATCATCTTTCGCCACGTCCTACCGAACGCGATGGCGCCCGTCCTCGTCACCGCGACGTTCGGCGTTGCGGGGGCGATCCTGCTCGAATCCGCGCTCTCGTTTCTTGGGATCGGCGTCCCGGTCGATCTCCCGACGTGGGGAAGCGTTCTCCGCGTGGGACGCGAGATGCCACAGACGGCTTGGTGGGTTTCACTCTTCCCCGGTCTCGCGATCCTCGTCACGATCCTCAGCTACAACCTCTTTGCCGAGGCGCTCCGCGACGCGCTCGATCCGCGCCTGAAGGGAGATGTGACGTGACCGCGGCGCCGCCGGATCCCATCCTCGCGGTGCGAGATCTGCGAACACGCTTTCGACTCGAGGGCGGCAGTCGGCGCGACCAGCGCTGGGCGAACGCGGTCGACGGGGTTTCGTTCTCCCTCGCGCCGGGACGCACGCTCGCCCTGGTCGGCGAAAGCGGCTGCGGTAAGTCCGTGACGGCGCTCTCGCTTCTCCGGCTCGTGGCTCCCCCGGGGGAGATCACCGGCGGTGAAGTTCGGTTCGCCGAACGAGACCTTCTCGCTCTCGACGAACGCGAGCTCCGGCGAGTGCGCGGGGGCGAGATCGCGATGGTATTCCAGGAGCCGATGACGTCGCTCAATCCAGTGCTGACGATCGGACGGCAGGTGGCCGAAGTCGTCGAGACTCACCGCGGCCGATCGGCGCGCGCGGCTCGGATCGAGGCGGCGGCGCTGCTCGCTCGCGTCGGGATTCCCGATCCCGAGAGGCGTCTCGATGAATACCCTCATCGCCTGTCCGGCGGGATGCGCCAGCGCGTGATGATCGCGATGGCGCTCGCGGGAGAACCAAGGATCCTCATCGCCGACGAGCCGACGACCGCGCTCGACGTCACGGTGCAGGCGCAGATCCTCGATCTCCTTCGCGCAGTCCAGCAGGAGACGGGGATGGCGATTCTCCTCATTACGCACGACCTCGGCGTCGTCGCGCAGATGGCCGACGATGTCGCGGTGATGTACGCGGCGCGGGTCGTCGAGGAAGCGAGCGCGCGCGATCTCTTCGCAAATCCGATGCACCCGTACACGCGCGGCCTCTTCGCGGCGCTTCCGCGTTTCGACTCCTCCGCTCTGCCGCGGCCGATTCCCGGATCGGTTCCCGATCCCACCGCTCATCCGGCGGGCTGCGTGTTTCATCCGCGGTGCTCCGAGCGCGTCGACCGCTGCGCGCGCGTCGTTCCGGCGCTCGCCGCTTCGGGTCGCCATCGCGTCGCATGCGACGTGGTTCGGGGAGAGACGGACTCGTGAGCGAGAACGGCGCACCGCTCGTCGAGCTGATCGACGTGGAGAAGGAGTTTCCGATCCGCCGCTCGGCGTTCGGTCGCGTCGAGTCGCGCCTACGCGCCGTCGACGGTGTTTCGCTCGCGATCGCGCCGGGAGAGACGCTCGGGCTCGTCGGCGAGAGCGGCTGCGGGAAGTCGACCCTCGGCCGACTCGCGCTCCGTCTTCTTCGCCCGACCCGCGGCCGCGTTCGCTTTGACGGTCGCGACCTCGACGCACTCGGTCGCGAGGAGCTCCGCCGACTCCGGAGCGAGATGCAGATCGTTTTTCAGGATCCGTACTCCTCGCTCAACCCTCGACTCAGCGTCGGGGCGAGCATCGACGAAGGTCTCGCGGCACACGGATTCGAGGATCGACCGGCGCGCACCGCGCGGGCCCTCGAGGAAGTCGGCCTCGCCGCCGACGCCGCCCCACGGTTTCCGCACGAGTTTTCGGGTGGTCAGCGCCAGCGGATCGGGATCGCGCGAGCGATCGCGCTCGAGCCGCGGTTCATCGTTTGCGACGAGCCGGTCTCCGCGCTCGACGTGTCGATCCAGGCCCAGATCCTCGAACTCCTCGCTCGCCTGAAGTCGTCTCGCGGCATCGCGTACCTCTTCATCTCGCACGACCTTTCGGTCGTCCGCGCCATCAGCGATCGCGTTGCGGTGATGTACGCCGGACGCGTCGTCGAGCTCGCTCCTCGGGACGACCTCTACTCGAGCGCGCTTCACCCGTACACACGCGCGCTCCTCGCGGCGGTCCCGATTCCCGATCCCGCGGTCGAGCGGAAGCTCGAAGTCACCGGCGACGCGCCTTCGACGATCGAGCGGCCGGCAGGATGCGCGTTCCACCCGCGCTGTCCGATCGCGATCCCCGGGCGCTGCGACCGCGACGATCCTCCGCTCGTCGACAGCGGCGGGCGCTCCGTCGCCTGTCCGCCGGCGCTCGAGTAGGTCCCGTTCCCGTTCCCGACTGGGCGAATGGAAACGTCTCCGGGAGCTCGCCGGTCGGTTCTCTCCTCTCGCTCCCCGACGGAATCGGTGACGCGGACTGCTTCTCCGGAACTTCGTTGGAAGTCCAAAGGATGGACACCCGGGCGAGCCGAAAAAGTGATCGGACCGACCGTCCGGTGCGACGGTCGGCGCGAAGGGCTCCGCCGGGGACCTTCGCACGGTCTGAACCTCTTCGTCGACTCTGCACACTCGTTTCCGCTGCGGACGCCCATCCTACGGACGGCCACAACGTCGATCTGGAGACTGCACATGCGCTCGCTCAACGTTCTCACCATGATCTTGGCCGGGGGAGTCGGCCAGAGGCTCTTCCCGCTCACGGCGAATCGCTGTAAGCCCGCGGTGCCGTTCGGAGGGAACTTTCGCATCGTCGACTTCACCCTGATGAACTGTGTGCTCTCCGGTTGCCGGCAGATCCACATCCTGACGCAGTACCACGCTCAATCGCTCAATCGCCATCGCGTCGAGCGGTGGAACTGCCTCTCGAGCGAGCTCGGTGAGTACATCCACCTCGTCCCGCCGAAGCTGAACGGCGCCCACGGCGTCTACCGGAGTACGGCCGACGCCGTCTTTCGCAACCTAGACATTATCGAATCGTCGCGGCCGGACGTCGTCCTCATCCTTTCGGGCGATCACGTCTACCGAGCCGACTACCGTAAGCTCATCGAAGCGCACCTCGACCGCGACGCTGACGTCACCGTCCTCACGGGCGAAGTCGACGTCAACGACGCGTCGGCGTTCGGCTGCGTGCAGCTCTCTCCCCAAGGCCGCATCACGAGCTTCGTCGAGAAGCCGAAGGATCCGAGTCCGTACGCGCTCGATGGAAAGTGCCTCATCAACCTCGGCGTCTACTGTTTCCAAACCCGCTATCTCGCCAAGGCTCTCCGCGAAGACGCCCGCCTGCAGGATTCAACGCACGATTTCGGGAAGGACATTCTTCCGCGTGCGCTCCGGCGCGGATTCGTGTCATCCTGCGGTCTCGAAGTCGTCACGCCGGACGGCAGCTCGTACTGGCGGGACGTCGGGAGCATCGACAGTTACTTCCAGGCGAATATGGATCTCCTCGCGCGCACGCCGCTCTTCGATCTCCGCGACACGCGTTGGGCGTCGTGCTCGCGATTCCACGAATGGGTACCGTCGCGCCACACGGTGACGGCGACGATCGGCGGCCGGAAGATGCAGGGATCCAATTTGATCGGAACCGGCGTTCACATCGACAACGCGCAGATCGTGAACAGCGTGCTCTCCAATCGAGCGGAAGTCGGTACCGGATCCGAGCTCGAGCAGTGCATCCTCTTTCCCGGTGCGCGCGTCGGCCGCGGCGCCAAGCTGCGCCGAGTGATCGTCGAGCAAGGAGTCGAAATCCCGGACGAGACGGTCATCGGCTTCGACAAGACGGACATCGCGGGACACGTGATTTCGCCGAACGGCGTCGTCGTCGTCGCTCCGCCGGAGACGGTGGTGACCGAGAGCCCGATCGAAGCAAAGGCCGAGGATTTCGACGCGGTGGGAAACGGAGCCGAGCCGCGGCTGAACGTCGCCGAGCTGACGAGCTGACCGCGGCGCGAGGAAGACCGAGAAACGGTCGACGAGTCAGACCCCGGAGTCTGTGCTCCTCGACCGTTTCTTCATTGCTCGAAACACGCCGCATCGCGCGGGCTTCCCGCGCGGAATCCGCGTCTATTTCTTCATGAGCCGCTCGACCGCGCGGCGAAGGATCATTCGATCCATGTCTCGCGGATCGGCGACGTAGAAGGCGATCGCCCCTTGCCGATCGAGCACGATGCACGAAGCGCTCGGCCCGATCGTCGCGTGCACCTCTTTGAAAAAGGATTGGCGCTCGCGATCGGGATCGATTCCCGCTGGAAGCCCGATTCCCTGCGCCTTCGCTTCGTCGCGTAGGTTGCGAAGCTTCTCCGCGTCGCGCCCGGGATTCGGTTTTCCGACGACGTACGTGACCAGCGCTCCGGCGACCTTGTCGGGGTTCTCCGCAGCGAGGCGCCCCGCTTCCTGAGCGAACGTGAGCGAGCGGAGATCACCGGGCGTGCGAAACATAAGAATCACGACCTTGCCGCGCGAGTTCGCGAGGCTGAGCTTCTCTTCGGTCGCCCAGTAGGAGCCGAAGTCGAGGTCGAGCGTGGGCACCTTGCCGTGGTAGTCGTCGAGGTGGAGAAGGAGATCGCGCGTGCGATAGTCGAGCGTGATCGCGACGACTTGGTCGAGCTTCTTCCCTTCGGCGTCGAGCTTCGCCTTGAGGCTCTCGACCTGCGCGACGTGCGCTTCGAAGGACTCGCGCGCGCCGTCGATGTCCCCGCGAGCGAAGCGGCAGTACCCGATCCAGAAGTGCGCGACGTTGTACCACTGCGCGTACTGGACGCGGAGGTAGTTCCGCCGGACACTCTCGGCTCGGAGGGGATACTCGACGAGGATGCCTTCCATGAGCTCCTCGATCTCTTCGAGACGAGCCGTCCCGAGCATCCCCTGGTAGAGGACGATGTTGTAGATCGCGAGCTCATCGTCTGCGTCGCGCTCCTTCGTGACGCGCTTCGCGAAGTCGTACGCTTCCTGATAGCGACCCTGGCTGATGAAGGAGCGCCCGTGCGAATAGATCACGTCGCCGAGAAGATCGAACTTCGGAAACTCCTTCTCGAGCATGGCGGCGTACTTCCGAAGCGAATCGAAGTCGCGCTGCCGCTCGGTGATCTGGACGAGAAGACGGAGCGCCTCGGCGCGGACCTCGCGCTTGTCGAGCTTCGTCGCTGAGCTCTCCTCGGCGAACTTCTTCGCGCTGTTGAGATACTCTTCGCTCCATGCAGCGAGTCTTTCGCGATCGTTTTCGAACTCGCGCCGCTTCGCATGCTGCACGCGCGCGAAGCGCCCGAGCACCATGCGGGAGAGGATGCCCTTGATCTCCGTGTCGAGTTCCCCGCCGCCGCAGTCTTTGAGAAAGCGCTCGCAAACGGCGATGCAATCGATCATGTCTCGATCGATCTCATCCGGTTTCCGTTGCATATCACGAAAGAACCGCGGCACTCCGGAGGAGAGCGATCGAGCTGTGATGAAGGCCTCCCGACACTCGGCTGAAAGTGCGAGAACGAGCTCGTTCGTCTTTGGGTACGGCACCGCGCTCTCCGCGTTCGGTGTCGTTTCGCCGCTCGTAGCGGCCGGCGAAACGACCACCGTGGTCGCGGAAGAGTCGTCGGCGCTCGTCCCGTCGGCTTGGGCGGCAGGCGTCGCTTCAGCCGGCTTCGCCGCCGGTGCCGCTGGATCGTTCACTGTGTCGCCGGACGTCGCGCTCTTCGCAGGCGCCGGATCCGTCGCCGGCGCGATCGGGCTCGGTTCTCCGCGCTTGCAAGCCCCGACGCCGAATCCAACCGCGACCGCGAGTGCGGCGCAGCCGATGATCCGCGTCGAAGCGCGGCGCTCGCGCTGGTGTTCCTTGCGCCCCGTCCGAACGCGCGTTTCGACGCCAGCGAGGCGGGTGAGGAAACAACCGCTACGAGCGGTGGACGAATTCATGGCCTTGGGCTCCTTTTGAGGCGGTGCGATCGGCCCGCGTCTCCGCGGGGAGAACCGATGGGAGAGGTACCGCGGGGCGGTCGATTCTCGGAGAAAAACGCTCGATGATAGGAGTTTTGCTGTCGCCGGCAAGAGCGAGAGTCGGGGAGTGCTCCCGCCGGCAACGGGATCGATCAGTCCGCGGCGGCGGCCGCGGTTGCGAGTGCCTCGGCGACGGCCGATGCGTCCCCGAAGAAGAGGGCTTCGATGTCCTGTGTGGCGAGGAGATCGGGACGCCACGGACCGCACCGCTCCGTGACCGCGATCCGGAGTTCCTCGAGGCGAGTTCCGTGCGCCTCGAGTGCGCGGAGGAGCACGGGGGCGGGCGCGTCTTCGACGAGCGACAGGTGGAGGAGAATGAGAAGCGTCTGCCCCTCACCCAAAGTGGGCAGGATCAAGATCCTTCGGCCGTCGGTTTGCCCGTAGCCGAGGTGGAGCGCGCGCCGTCGCACGACTCCCCACTTCGTTCCGCTGAGCTCGCCGCGGTCCTCCGACCGCGAGAGGATCCCGCGGGCGCAACCGCGTTTTTCCACGACTTCGATGGTCGTCGCATCCGTGGGTCGTCCCAGCGCGTCGAGTCCTCCCACCGAGTAGACGGTGGCGCCGTCGACCTTCAGAACGAGCGAATCGAAGGCCGCGACGAACGCGCGGGTCGATTCGGCGAGTTGCTCGACCGCGATTCCGGCCGCGCGAAGCTCGTCGCCGATCGCTCCCCTCGTCGCCTCGGAGCGAGAGATTCCGACGGTCACGGTCTTCGCTTGATGTTTGATCGCGTCGATCGGCCGCGCGAGCTCCTGAATAGCATCGGTGAGCGCGGCAAGAATGCGATCGACGGCCGAGCCGCCCAGCTCATCCGGGCTCTGCCGTCCGAGAAGAACATCGATCGCGCGCGCGAGGCAAACCGTCGTACCCGACCCGAGGCCGCTGTCGAGCTGACCCGACTCGAGCTCCGCGTGAAACTCGAGTAGCTGTCGCGCCGATTCCGTGCCGACCCGAAGAACGGAGAGCGGGCTCGCGTCTTCGCTTCGATCCGTTGCGGCTCGCGTGAGCTCGGCGCGCACTCGCCGCAGGGTGTCGGCGCGAGCATCGAACGCGCGCGCGGCGTAGTAACCGAAGAGGTGGCCGACGACGGTCGGAAGGAGGTACGAAAGCTGTCCGGTGTAGCGAGGGACTCTCACCTCGGCGGCCGCGTACGGAGCGAAGCGCTCTTCCCCTTCGTCGCAGATAACGATCGGCAGCGAGTCGTGCGCCTTGAAAATCGCGACCTCCTTCGCCATGTCGGAAACGGTCGCCTCGCTCGCGCCGCTCGCGCAGACGAGAACGAGCGGCTCGGAGGAGAGATCGATGTGTTTCTTGTCCTCGATGAAGTCGGTGGCGATCGATTTGTAGCAGAGCTCGCTCAGCTTGATGCGAATCTCGTCGGCGGAGATCTTCGTCGCACCGCTTCCGACGATCGCCCAGTACATCCGGCCGAGCGCGCAGCGCGTCGCGATCGCTTCGACCTCGCCGCGCCGCTCGAGCGTTCGCGCCATCGCTTCGGGAAGCTCTTCGAGAGCGCGGAGGCGCGAGCGTGCCTCGTCGAGAGTCGTGACTCCGAGCTCGATCGCGAGCGCCTGCGCGAGCACCTCGCCCGCGACGTTTTGCGCGTAGAAGGCCTTCGTCGACGCGACCGACATCTCGATATCGCGGCCGTCCGAGGTGTAGAGCACTCCGTGCGACTTGTAGACGAGGTCCGAGTTCCGTCGGTTGACGATTCCGAGCACCCAGGCGCCGCGCTCCCGCGCGAGGTCGACCGTGCGATTCGTGTCGGTCGTCGTTCCCGACTGCGAGATCGCGATGACGAGAGTGTCGGAGAGATCGCCCGAAAGGTGATGAGCGGACAGCTCCGTCGCCTTGGTGTCGATGATCGTGAACGGTCGCTCGCGTCCGTCGAGAGCTGAGCGCATGAGATAGGCGACGCCGCTCGCTGCGATCGCCGCCGTCCCCTGTCCGATGACGTAGATGCGGCGGACGGTTTCCGCGCGGAGTGCGTCGAGGAGCTCCCGCGGGAGGACGTCTTCTCCGAGGAGCGACTGGACGTCGCCGTTCGCCCCGACGGCGAACTTTCCGCGGATGGTCTTTCGCACCGTGTCGACCGACTCGGAAATCTCCTTGGCGAGAAAGTGCGCGTGTTCGCCGCGGTTGATGTCGCGCGTCGTGATTTCTGCGATGCGAACGCGCTCCTCGGTCATCGGCTCCGGGCCCGACGCACCGACGACCTGCATTTCGACTCCGGCCCCGCGCGAGTCGAGGACGAAGAGCTCTCCTTCGGGAGAGTGCTCGCCCTCCGCTTTCACGTAGCGCCCGGTGGTCTCGACGAGACCGTACATCTCGGACGCCGCGGCGACACCGTCGGGCGCGAGCCCGAAGTACAGGCCCTGGCCGCTTCCCTTCTGCCCGAAGAGCGTCACGCCGGGAAGATCGGCGGCGATGAGGCCGATGGCCATCGAGCCTTCGAACTCGGCGAACGCGCGCCGGAAGGCTTCGACGACGTCGCCGCAGCCTTCGAAGTGGTGCTGAACGACGACGGGGATGATCTTGGCGTCGGTGGTGAGCTGCTCGTCGAGTCGACGATCGCGTCCGTCGATGTAGCGCGCGCGCAGGTCTTGGTAGTTGTCGATGTCGCCGTTCAGCGCGGCGACGAACTCGCCGCCGTGGATTCGCTGGCCATCCGCATCGAGGAGTGCGCTATCGACCGGATGGCAGTTCTCCTCGGAGATCACACCGTTCGACGCCCAGCGCGTGTGCGCGAGGATTTGGAGTTCGACGTCTTCGGTGGCCGCCGCGGCGAAGAGTTGGTCGTCGAGGATCGCACGCCGGAGCGCCGCGACGTTGTCGCCCATCTTCCCGATTTCGCTCGCGGTCTTGAATGCAAAGAGAAGCGTGTCGCGACGGCTCGCGGGCTGAACGACCGCGCCGCCCGTGAACGCGCCGGCCGAGCGCAGCGCGACTTCGTGTCGCCAGCCGGAGCTCTCGTCGGGGCCGTCGAGAAAGCTCTCGAGCTCCCCCGCGCCCGGAAACCGGACATAGACCGCAATCCCCGCGGAGTCCCGTCCGCGCACCTCGAGGCGATTGAGGCTCGAGAGGAAGAGATGGAGCTGCCACGCGCGCTCCATCGCGCGATCGGTCGTGCGAGTCGCTAGCTCGGCGTCCAGTGCCGGTCCAGCGAGCTCGCGAACGGCGTCGAGCTCAGCGAGACAATCTTGCTCGATCTGCCAGACGACGTCGCGCGCCGCGACGATCAGGCGGCGCGCGAATTCCCAATCGCGCTGTCGCGAGAGCTCGGCGCTTGCGAGTGCGGCGTCGAGCGACTCGGCCCACTCGCCGAGGTCCCGCGCGGCGCACTCGAGTCGCGCGGCGAGGTCGCCATCGCGAAGGACGCGAAGAAACCCGGATCGTTGGACCCACGCGTACGATCTCTCTCGCACGTTCGCCATCGTGCCGTCGACCGAGTCGCGTTCGGCGTCCGACAGACCCGCCAGACGGTCGAGCCAGGCGCCTGGATCGAGCGCGCACAACTCGCGGACGCCCGCGAAGAAAGCGTCGTCCGCCAGGTCGAGTTCGGTTCCACCGCTCGCAAATCCAAAGATGCCACACATGAATCGAGGTCCTCGAACCGTACCGGGATCGTCGATGCACCGGAGGCGTGCACTCGGGAGAGACGAGCGTTCCCCATTGCGTCTGGGGCGCTCCGTCGAGCCCGTTTTTTTCGGGAAGGCGACAAGCCGAAGAAGAATACCCCGGAGAACGCGGCGATCAACTTCCGAGTAGATCGATCGCGACCTTCTCGTCGAATCAGCGCGGGTCTTTCTCTGGACGAGAGGCGACTTCGTTCGTAGCCGCCCATTCGACGCCGGCGCAGAGGAGGTGCGCGAATCCTGCCGTCTCTCTCGCCTTTCGATCGTGACCGAGCGCGATCACGACGACGCGGCCCTTCCCGGCGGTCGATGTCCAGGCGAGCGGCTCCTCTCGGCCGCTCCAGTCCGAGTGCGCACTCGCGAGAACATCGATCGGTCGATCGCCTTGGAGTCGCGCGTAGAGCTCGTCCTCGATCTCGAAATCCTTTAGCCCGCGGGTGATCGGATGCGGCTCCGTGCGAACTCGGACCTTGAAGCGTGCGGCCGGGCCGTGTCCGGAAACTTTTTTTCCGTCCTGACGCCGCACCCAGTACCGCCCGAGCATCGTCCGGTATTCCGGCCAGTCTTCCCACGCGTTGAGCGCGAAGTGGAGAGCGACGAGACCCTTTCCGCCCTCGACGAAGCTCTCGACGTTTCGTCGCGCCGCCTGCGAGAGAGTTTCGCTGAGACGATTGCGTAGGTTCACCACGATCGCGTCGTAGGAACCTAGCGTGCTCGCCTCGAGGACCGCAGGCTCTTCGCTCACGACGACCTCGAACCGACCCGACTTCTCGAGTCGCTCGCGCGTCACCGCCGTCGTCGTTCGCCAGTCGTGAGCGGGGACGTCGCGCCCGGTGACGATGAGAACGCGAAGCTTCGGCGATTCGCCGGCCGGAGCTCGGTCGGGCGGCTTCGCCGAATCGGAAGCGGACGCTGCGAGGAGACGGAGCTCGCTCGGATCCACGTTCTCCGAACAGAGCATCCGCGCACGAGCATCGCCGCGAAGGTATCCTTCGAAAAACGCGGTCGAATAGCCGTTGATGATGCGCTTCGCGACATCGATCGAGAGAAAGCCGTCGCCGATTCCATCGCCGAAATCGGGGTCGATTCGATCCATGTCGGAGAACGAGAAGTGCCCCGCGCGCTCCAGGTTGAGAAGATACCGCGGTCCCGTGCAGTCGTGGTAGTACGCCGAGCTCAGGCCGTTTCCCGCCGCCTTCACGGTGTCGTCGAGGCCCGCGAGCATCACGAAGATCGGAGTCGCTCCCGGTGCGCTTCCGAGCGCGACGGTCATCGGAATCGCCGCTTTCACGCGCGGATCGGTCTCCGCGACTCGACACGCGGTGAATCCGCCGAAGGAGTGTCCGAGGACGCCGATCGCGCTCGCATCGATCGCGTTCGCGAAGCGCTCGAGCGCGCTCTCGGTTTTTCCGAGAAAGCAATCGATCAGGTAGCTGACGTCGGCCGGTCGATCGATCGCCGAGCGGTTGCGCGCGGAGCCTCCGCGTTTGTAAGGGAGAACGCGATCGGCGAAGACGGTCACGCCTGCGTTTCCGGTGTGGTCCGGGCTCGCGACGACGTAGCCGTGACTCGCTAGGTGCTCGACCTGAAAGACGCTTTGATGGCGGATGCCGCCGTTTCCGTGAGAAAAGACGAGCAGCGGAAAGCGGCCCGCTCTCTGAGCGGCGCCCCGCACGGCACGGCAGACGAATCGCCGATTCGTCTCTTCGAGAGTTCCGCCGAAGTGCTCGACGAACGACTTCGCCGCATCGTCGTGCCCGCGAAAAAACTCGACGAAGCTCGTCGCGGGCTTCGATCGCGCCGCCTCGACGGCCGGATACCAAACTTCCGTGACGAGGGTGCGTGGTCCGCCGGCGTAGACGTCGTCGCGGGACGCATCGACGACGACGAAGGTCTGCACTCCGACCGGATACGGCCCCGGTTTCGCGTACGCCCCGAGCTGAGAGGCGCCTTGCGCGTTTGCGAGCTCGCGGCGCGCCGACGTCTCTCGTTCGTTCGCGGACGCGACCGCAAACACGAATAGAGAGAGAACGAAGGCTGAGCGAACGCCGAACGGTCGCCGTTGCGATGTCGAGTGACGAGAACGCATCGGAGATGCTCCTGCTGCAATCGGCGCGGGGCTCGATCGATGACGGATGCGGCTCACTCCGCGCGACTTCCGAGACGCAGCTCGAGCGTCACCGGCTTCCCGTCGCGGACCACCTGCAGCTCGAGGAGGTCGCCGGGATGGTACGACTTGAGGAGCGCGGTGAGATCGACCGTCGACATGACCGACTTCATCGCCACCGTGCGGATCACGTCTTCGGGCTGAAGGCCCGCCACGGCCGCGGGTCCGTTCTTCACGATCTCATCGATCACGACCCCTTCGACGGGATCGACCACCGTGCGCGCCTGGAGTCCCAAGTACGGCTTCGCCCCTTCGTAGAGGGCTGCCTTCAGCTCCACTCCGTGATCGTCGCGGAGAACGCGCACCGTCACCCAGGAGCCCGCCGGGTAGGTTCCGATGATTCCGTGGAAGCGGTTCTCGGTCGTCGCGCGCAGGCCGTCGATCGACACCAGGCGGTCGCCTGCGCGGAATCCGTAGCGGTCGGCGGGCGATTTCGCATCGACGCGGACGATCGGAAGACCTTCGCCCGAACCGACGCGCCGGCCGACGTGGAGGCCGTGAATCCGGCCGTGGCGGACCGCACCACCACCGGCGCGCTTGAGAGGTTCGAGAAAACGGCGGATCTGGTTGCTCGGGATCGCGTAGCCGACACCGGCGTTGATGCCGACGCCGAACGGATTCTCGATCTTGCCGTTGATTCCGACGACCTTTCCGTCGAGGGACAGAAGCGGTCCTCCGGAGTTGCCGGGGTTGACCGCCGCGTCGACCTGGATCGAGTCCGGGTAGGCGTGGGAGTAGCGGTGAACGGCGCTCACGATTCCGAAGGAAACGGCTGGCTCGTAGTCGGGCGGTGCGTCCTTCAAGAAGAGCTCCTGCGAACCGACGAGAAACGGATCGCCGACGGCGATCACCGGCTGTCCGATCTCGAGACGGTCCGAGTCGCCGAGCGTGAGGTGCGGCCGCCCGGGCGGCTCCCTGAGCTTCAAGAGCGCGAGATCACCGCCGGGATCGTGGCCGACGAGATCGGCCAAGAGATGTTTCCCGCGACGGAATTTGACGAGGAGCGCTTTCCGAACTCCGCCTCGTCCCATCACGACGTGCTCGTTGGTGAGAACATAGCCGTCCTCGCTGACGAGAAATCCCGAGCCGCCCTGGATGAAGACGACGCTCTCCATAACTCGATCAACGGTTTCGACGAGCTTCGCCTCGAGCTGGCGAAGGCGTTCGAGGTCGCTGCTCGGGGGGAGGTCGAGGGAGCTCGTCGCCACGGGCGGAGCCTCGGCGGCGTTCGCTGCCTCACCGCCGATTTCGCTCGCGCGGAGTGCCGCCGCTCCGGCGAAGAGGAAAACCATCGCGAGGATCGAGCGGGACGCGATCACGGGTTCCTCCTCGCTCCGAGCACGGCGTCGGTGGTGAGCGCGTCGCCGTCGCGGAGAAGTTCGATGTGGATGCTGTCTCCCGGCTTCTTGAAGAAGATCACTCGGCGAAGGTGGTCGAAGTTGTCGATCTCGATCCCATCGATCTTCAGAATGCGGTCGCCGCCTCGCAGGCCGGCCTTTGCCGCTCCGCTGTCCGGGAACACATCGCGTACGAGTGCGCCGGTCTCCCGAAAGTCGCTCTGATCCCAATAGATGCCGAGAAACGTCCGTGGTGGCGCGGAGATGGTCTCGCCGCGCTTGAGGCGCGGAAGGATCTCGAGGAGGGTCGAGATGGTCGTTCCGAATCCCACCCCCGAGTTGATCCCCCACTGCGGCTGATGGTGGCCGACGAAGCTCGCGATCGCGACGACTTCGCCACTCAAATTGAGGAGCGGTCCGCCGACGTTTCCGTAGTTCAGCTCGGCGTCAGTTTGAAACGCTCGGCCACCGTTCCGGCCCATCGCGCTCACGATGCCCCGGGTCACGGTGAGGCGTCGGGGATCCGGCGATCGGCCGAGCGCGTAGACGAACTGCCCGGCTCGCGGCTTTCCTGCCGCCGCGAGTGGGAGCGCAGTGAGTCTCGGCATGGGTGCGGACTCGACCGTCACCGCCGCGTTCCGCTGCTCGGCGGGTGAGTTCGTCTCGCCTCGCTCCTCGTCGTCGTTCGACTCCGACCGGATCGCGAGAAGCGCGACGTCGTCGAGCTCGCTCCGCCCGCGGATCTCCGCCGCGTGCTCGGTTCCGTCGGGGAGGATCACCGTGATCGACTTCAGCTTTCCCGCAACGTTGTAGAGACTCGTCAGGATGAGCCCGCTCGTATCGACGACGAAGCCGCTTACGACGTCTTTCGGGCGCTGGAAGTATGCCTTCGCCTCGTTGGGGCGGAGTCGCTGCGCCACGCGAGCCGCGGGGAGATCGCCGTCTTTCTCTCGCTCGACTCGCACTGCGACGGTAGCGGCCGCAGCGGCCTCGAGCAGATCGCCGAGCGACGAAGGACGGGCGGAAGTCGCTGCTCCCGTCTCCGTCTCCGCTGCGCGCGCGGAGTCGCCCATCGGCGGCGTTCCCGTTACGACGAGCGCGATCATCGCGGCGAGGAGAGGCGAGATCCATCCCGGCTGATTCGCGGTGCTCGTCACGCTAGAACTTCCCCCAGAGGAGAATCTTGACGACGCGCTCCTTTCCCTCGGCGCGCGTCTTCAGCTCGACCGACTCGCCGGGATGCTTCGCCTTGAGACGGCGGCGAAACTCCGCGGCTGAGGGCACCGGGGCGCCGTCGATTTCGAGCACGAAAGTCCCCGAGCGGAGCGCCGCTTCGGCCGCGGGGCTGTGGGGATCGACCGCGAGGATCCGCAGTGTTCTCGCGTCGGAGTCTTCGACGCGAAGCCCGAGGAAGGATCCCGTCGGCGCGATGCGTGCCTCCGGCACCGGTCGTCCCTCGGCCCGGGCGAGCTGCGTCCCGTCTCCGAGCACGTCCTCACCGACGTGCTCGCGCAAGAGATGTCGGATCGTATCGATCGGAATCGCCGTGCCGAGCCATCGACTCGTCGAGTAATTGAGGCTGAGAACTCCGATCAACTGTCCGCGGCGACCGAGGAGCGGGCCCCCGTCCATGCCGTTGTTGACCGGCGCATCGGTCTCGATCACCGCGCCGGTGTGCGTCGCCTCCGATCTCGCTTCGGCCAGGCGAAAGAGCCCGCTGACGAGGCCGGACGCCATGACGACCTGATCGTCACGCTGGATGCTCTCGAACGCGTTCCCGAGCGTGTAGACGCTCTCTCCGAGTCGAACCGCCGCGGACCGGCCGATCGTCACGGCCGGGAAACGGGCGGTCTCATCGCTTTCGATGCGAAGGAGCGCGAACTCGAGTGACTTCTCGAGTCGAACCGGCTTTGCCGTGAGGACGCGCCCACCACGAAGGTAGATGCGGATTCTCGACGCCCCTTCGGGAACGACCGAGGTCGACGTGAGGACGACGCCGCGCGAATCGACGATCGTCCCCGTGCCGAAGTAGCGACCGTTCGATGGTCCGCGGCACGTCACGCCGACGACAGCGGGTGACGCGCGGCGATAGACGGTCTGCGGATTCGGAATCGGTTCGCTCACCTCCGCGGCCCATCCCGCGGGAGCGGGCGCGCGTCCGAGACTGACGGCGACGAACGAGACCGCGAACATCACGCCTCGGAGAACGCCCCTCTCCCCCGGGCGCGGACTCGGGCTCCTCCGCGAACGAGTGCACCCGGCCGCGTTCCGTCGCTCTCCGACGGGCGGGGCCTCGGTTCGGGCTGGGCTCGACGTGGCTTCGAAGTCGTACAAAAAAAATCCGGGGATCGGGAGGCGGGTCGCGGAGGAAGGGTTCGTGACTTGAACGGGACTCCGGCGTCGAAATCGGGCCTTCGCACGGCGATTGCGCTCGCACAAAGACTTCCACATCCTGAGGTGTTTTGGGGGTTTCGTCAACAACGGCCCGGCGGGCGCTCGCGTCGGAACTCCGGCGCGCGTTTCCAGTTCGGGGACTCGACGGAGTCGGTTTGGCGGTCGCTCGGTAGGGGCTGGAACTCCACGACCGGATGAACTCGGTGGCGGCGACGGTAGAATTCGGTCGAAACGCAAGTAGGAGATCCTCAAGGAGCCGCGTCCGGCGAAACGCAGGATTCGTCCATCGTTTGAGTCTCGCATGTCGTCGCCGCTACTCGGCTCGTCACTTTGCCGCTCGCCGATCCTCAGCTCACCGTGGAGCGAATCCATGACCGATCGATCGTTGAACCCTTCGCGTGCTCTCGGGTTGCTCGTCTTTTGCTGCTTCGCGGCTACGGGGTTTGCCGAGGATCCCCCGGCCAAGAAGCCGAGCGAGGACGTCGTGAGTGCGGGCGGGTCGGGCGAGGACGAGAAGAAGAGCTCCGCGTCGCCGACCTCAACCGGGGCGGAGACGGACGCGGCGGACGCGGACGCGAGCGAGTCTCCGGCGGACCCCGCGGAAGACCCTCACTTTGCTGCGCTTCGCCGAGAGTTGCGCGCGCACGTCGAGAAGGTCGACGCGCTCGACTACCGCGCCCCCGATTTCCCCGCGGGGAAGGACTGGATCAACTCGCCTCCGCTCAGCTTCGAGCGCGAGCTGAAGGGAAAGGTCGTCGTCCTCGACTTTTGGACGTACTGCTGCATCAACTGCATCCACATCCTTCCCGATCTCGAAGCGCTCGAGGCGAAGTACGCCGGCTACCCCGTGGCGTTTGTCGGCGTTCATTCGGCGAAATTCGAAAACGAGAAGGTCTCCGAGAACATCCGCGCCGCCGTCGAGCGCTACGAAATCCATCACCCGGTGGTGAACGACGACGAGATGTTTCTCTGGCGGCGGCTCGGCGTGCGGAGCTGGCCGTCGCTCGTCGTCGTCGGACCGAAGGGGAATCTGCTTCTTATGGTCGCGGGCGAAGGGAATCGACTCGTGATCGATGCCGCGATTCAGGCCGCGCTCGAGTTCTATCCTCCCGAGGCGTTTCGCCACGAGCCGCTCCCCGCAGTGAAGAGCGCGCCGCTCGAGCGGGACGATTCCTCGCTCTTCTATCCGGGGAAGCTCGCCGTTGATGGCGCGAAGGGGCGGCTCTACATCAGCGACTCGAATCACCACCGCATCGTCGTGACTGATCTCGATGGTGAGTTCATCGCCGCGATCGGGAGTGGTCGGCGCGGCCTCCGCGACGGCACCTACGCAGAGGCGACGTTCTTTCGTCCGCAGGGCCTGGCGCTCGACGGCGAGCACCTCTACGTCGCCGATGCCGAGAACCATGCGCTCCGCCGCGTCGATCTCGACGCAGAGCGCGTCGAAACGGTGGTCGGCAACGGTACTCAAGGACGGGACTACTCCGGCGGAAAAACCGGCGCGGATCAGCCGATCAGCACACCGTGGGACGTCGTCGTGCACGAGCGCAGCGTCTACATCGCGATGGCAGGGACGCATCAGATCTGGATCTACGACATCCCCTCGGGAAGCTGCCGAAACTACAGCGGGACCGGTCGCGAGCAGAACTACAACCACTCTGATCGACTTGAAGCGGCCTGGGCGCAGCCCTCCGGACTCACGATCGGCGACGGGTGGCTCTTCGTCGCGGACTCGGAGAGCAGCTCCGTGCGCGGCATCCAGCTCGCTTCCGGGAACACGCGAACGTTTGTCGGGGGCGACGACAGCGAGCCGCGGAACCTCTTTGCGTTCGGGGACGAAGACGGCGAGGGCGACTCGGCGCGTCTTCAGCATTGTCTCGGTGTTCTCTGGCTCGAAGAGGAGCGGCGCGTTCTCGTCGCAGACACGTACAACCATCGCCTGAAGCTCGTTCGGCCGCTCGATCGCACGGTCCGAACGGTCGCCGGGAGCGGAAGCCGCGGAACGAAGGACGGGAGGGGGCTCGCCGCCGAGTTCTCCGAGCCCTCTGGGTTCGCGCTCCATCCCGATGGGAAGCGCGTCTATGTCGCCGATACGAACAACCATCGCATCCGGCTCCTCGATCGAACGACGTTCGAGGTGACGACGCTCGAGCTGCGAAACGTCCCGCCCGCGAAGCCGGCGATCGATCGGGCGTCGGTGCGCCTCGCGAATCTTCCCGGCACGCCGACGGTGCGCGCGGAGACGCTCGAGCTCCGGCCGAAAGGGCGCGGCACGCTGCGCCTCGAGCTCGGACTTCCCCCCGAGCACCACTACACCGAGGGCGTTCAGAGCTCGTGGAAGGTGCTCGTCGACTCCGAGGCGGCGCCGGTGACGATTCCGAGCGACGCGATGCGCGGCGCGCTCGGCGCGACGTCGATCGCGATTCCGGTCGATGCGAAAGCGGAGAGCGGCGCGGGAACGATTCAGGTCGAGGCCGTCGCTTACTACTGCCGCGACGGGGGAGCGTGTCTCGTCGGCGCGGTGCTCTTCGAGGTGCCGGTCGTCGTCGATGAGCGGAGCGGCGAGCCGCTCGTCTTGCGCCATGTCTTCGGCGAGGGCGTGGGTACGAACATCCCGGCGCTCTTTCGCGGGAGCGGTGAGCCCGCGCCCGCGGTGGAGCCTTCGGAGCCGGAGACGTCGTCCGATTCGCGCGAGGAGTCGGATGCGCCGGCGAACGCGAACGGATCTCCGACTCCGAAGGTAGACGAAACCGAGAGAGATTCGCTGAACGAGACGGCGGGACCCGATGCGGAGACGGCGGGTAGCGATGAGACGAGCACACGGACGGGTAAGGGTTCCGAGTAAACCCGGGAGTTCGAGGAGTCCAGTTTGGGGGCTGTGAACACGCCGCTTTCCCAACGCGGCGGCCTCGTGCGAATCAACGCGCACCTGGACGCGGCGGAAGACGTTGCGGAAGGAAGCGGATGTGAATCTTCCACTCGCGCAGATGTTCTTCTGATTCGAACCCAGCGTGGAACCGGGCAAATCCATCCGAGTAACTAGGCACCGACGGGGAGACCGCTTGATACACGTATTGCGCGTGGCTGGGAAGTAAAGGGTCACGATCGAGACGTCGTCCCTCCAGCTTTTGCTCGAGAACCGGCCACCGATCTCGCGGAACCGAATTCCAGGGGAGTTCCTCAGGTTCTCGTCCCGGAAGGTAGACGTGTAGATCCACCAGCTCTTTCTTGGACGCGATAAACAGACCACGCCTCGGTGATAGGTACAACACAGGCGTCGACTCGAACCAGCGACTCGCTTCAAGTTCGAAGGCTAAAGCACGTGCGAGATCCCTCACATTACTCCGGCCGTCCAAGCCAAAACCACCTTGATCAATGAGTTCGGAGTGAACGACGCCCGATTCGTCCCGCATGCTCGAGCCCCAAGAGAGGCTGTACTGAACGAAGTACGTGTCCGGACTCTTGACGTCCTCGTCGATGTCGACCTTCAGCAGAGCATTACTCTGCGAGTTGCGAGATAAGTCCAAAGACTTCGCGACCGTGGCGTCTTGACAGAGTCTATAGTCTACAAGAGCTTCAGAGATTGCATTCGCGATCCGCGTCTCCAGCCACGGCGTTAAGAGCGGGGGCGGTGATCTCGTCGAGTCAGATCGGCGTTGAAGGACAACCACGGCGATTGCGAACGGGGGCGGCCGAAACGCTTGGACACGATCTAGTTCTGTAGCAGTAAAAACGGCGGGTCCGGAGCATCCGAGCGCTACGGACGATATGAGCCAGAGGCACGTTCTTCCAGGTATTCTCATCGATTGCGCTCTCGTTGGACAAGCTCCTCCAGTCCCGGGCTCGGTTTCCGCTCGCCGCGTGACTCGACGTACGCGACCAAACGAAAACCGACGCGGTCTCGGGCGTGGTTGCTCCGATAGACGGAACGTCGCTGGACGCAGTCGCTGAAGACGGTACTCCAGCGGCCTCCGAGGTAAACGTAATCCTCGTCACGTGCCGCCACTTGCACAAGTTCGTCGACGTTCCCAAGTAGGTGCTGCAATCCTTGGAAAACTTCCGACTCGACTTTGGTGGGCTGACGCGGGTAGACACTCACCGGTCCTTCTCGCGACTCGAGCCCGTCGCGCAGACAAACTGTCTCGTTCCGAACTCGAATGAATTGCGTCTGGTCGACCTCGACGACCGTGCCGGCGGCGATCCAGGGGTACGTGGGTATGTCTTGCCACTCTCCGAGTGTTGGAAGGTAAAGCATGGCGTCGGGCAACTCGTCGAATTTGGGCGCGACGTCCTCCGGGGACACGTTTGTCTGAGGAAGCCACTCGTCCGAGTCTTCCTCTGGAGGCTCGCTACCGGGATTCGCCCAGAACCACCGGGGGATCTCGGTCTGCGTGATATAGAATCCTTCCTTCGGTGTCCCGATGAAAACCCAAGTGAGGCCCAGCCAGTTGAGGGTGGGTGGAGGCCGTCGCGGAGCGCACCGGGGTTCGATTACACACTCGCTGGTGGAAGGCTGAAGGTCACCGCGATCGGACGCCGTGATTGTGATCTTTTCATGCCGATTTCGGGGGATTGACGTGATGCGTAGGTCCACCTCCAATGCAATCTGAAGATCGCCAACCTGGGTTCTCTTCCAGGTCGCTGACCAATTTGTCCCGGCGAGGCCATCGCGTTTCTCTCTCACTGCCGCTCCTACTACGACCGCGACCTTTTCCTCGTCACCGCGGATAAGTTCGATGGACTCCACCCCGCTAGGGTCCGTTACGACAACGCTCATCTCGCACGCGTCGGCCTCGAGAGTCACCGGGCCGCTAGAACACTCCACCGGAAAACTCGAGTCTATAGACGGTGGGTCGCCGAGTATGGAAAGCGATGCTGCGGGCAAAGCTTGAATTCGGCCCCACTCATCGCTCCACGCGACCTCGAGGGCGTAGACACCTTCCGCGAGCTCCAGCTCGAAGCCGCCGTCCGCCGCGAAGTTGGATCGCACTACCCCCGAGGCGGACCTCGCGGTGATCGATCCGCGCGCGAACACCACGCCATCGGCAGGAGTCAACCGAAACTGCGTGAGTCCGGGCCGCGCGACTTTATCGGGAACGCTGGAGAGAATTCCCTCGGCTAGGGCGAACAGATCCCATCCAGGGACAATCTGAATCGGGAGTTCGATCGATCGATTCCAGTGAGTTTCGACATGAACATTGATTGCGAGTGAATCGAGCTCGGTATCGTTCGGCGTCACCGGCTGTCGCCAACCGCTGCCCGTCAGGGAACCCGTCCAACTCACACGCGCTGGGTCGATTCCGTATTCGTGTTCTTCGCCGTCCCACTCGACGGTGAGGGCCGTAAACGGGTCGCGGTCGTCGCGGCGCCAAAAGAACACTCCGTTACGCAAGAGGAGGGCGCGTCGACCTAGGGAATACTCCGCAAAGACCTGAAAGTGCTCGAGTCGAGGAGACTTCTCCGGGTAGATCGGACCCTGTGCAACGATCGCGGACTCGGCGAACGCCGCCTCGTCTTTCGCGAGGAGCGTGAGTTCACCCATCTCCGTTTCAGGAAGCGAACGAAAACTCGCGGGCAGCTCTATGTTCCCGTCGGCTTCGAGCCTGACGTTACCGGTCGATTCCCCGTCCCCCCATGTTAGCCGCCAGGAAAAAGAGAGTTGCTCGCTCGACGCCGCTCTCAATCCATCGATAGCCACTCGTCCACCGGGGAGCCGCCGAGGATTCCACTGTGTCGCCGGAAAATCCGGCCCGCTGTCGAGTAGCAGATCGAGGCGCTCGACGATTGGCTCTCCGACCTTGGGCCTGGCCTCGATCTCGACTCGCAACGGCGCGCCGGTGGCCGTCGCAGGCGGAAGCGAGATGCCGTGTTCGTTGAGGCTGACCACGAAGCTGCCCGATTCCGATCGTTCGTCGAGCGAAACGCGCGCACTTCGTCCGCCCGCAGCGCTCACGAAGAGCCCGACCGAGCCCGATTCCTCCGAACTAGCTGGGACGCGAAGCGTCTCCGGCATGCCGGCCCCGTCGACAGTGAATTCCAGTACGATATCTCGGTCTTCGTCGACCTCGGCCATGGAGACTCTCACGGCACTCTCCGCGTCGCGGAGGTCGAAGGAGGGAGAATCGTCTTTCCCGCGCCTTTTGAGCCGCAGAAGCTGTAGTTGGGATGGCGAGGCGGGTGCGACAGCGATCTCGAAAAACTGTATGAACTCCCGCGCGTTGCTTCCGAGGCGCCCGCGCAAGGCTAGAGCTCTCCGGACCACCGAGCGAGGATTCTCTCCGACTTCCTCACGGATCGCTTGCAACATTACAGGGATGTTGAGCCGGATACGGTCGGGCTCGACCCGGATCCAACCTCGGTTGTCGGGCAAGACCGATTTCTCCTCAACCTGCGTCCGCTCAGCGTTTATGCCCAAGATCAATAATTCGACGTCCGCAACGCCTTCCGGAATCTCGCGCGAGTCTCGTGTCTCGTTCGTTCTGAATCTCCACGGCTCGAACCAGAGCACGCGCCGATCGTATTGGCGCTCCTGGAAGGTCCAAGATTCTTTTTCGACTTCCTCGTATCGGCCCTCGGGCGTCCCTTCCCAGAAGCTAGCAATTGGTTGTGGGGGCTGATTTCCGAACAGCACGAGCCACGCCACCACCAGCATGGCGATCGACAACAACCCGAGGAGTGTGGGCACGACTGCATCGCGCGGCGTGACCGTTCTCAACCACGCCGCATCGAACACCCGTCGGTAGATTTCGTTTCGTACGACTAATCGACTCCGTTCGTCGCGTCTCAGCAAGCCAGAGAGTCTTGCCAACGTGTGGAGCTTCGAAGCGCTATCGCGCATCGGCTTCCCCCGCAAAGCGGAACGATACAGCTTGAGTAGCTCGGCTGGTCGATCCGAGCGCTCAGACACGAAACTCGCGATCCGCTGGAAATGGGTGTCGTGCTCGGGCATCGAATCGAGGCTGACAAATCGCGTAGAAACGAGCTCGTCGAGCGCGTCAGTCTCGCGCAGTTCTTGCTCGACGACGTATCCGGCGAGACGTTGCGTCAGGTAGGGCTGGCCGGAAGTCCAACGCAGAATCGCATTAAGCATCGAGTCTGCGTCGGGAACTTCGCGAGCGAGGGCATCTCGAATCGGAGACAAGTCATCCTTCGCAGAATCGAAGTCCCGCAGGCTCACATTCTCGCCGACATTGAACGGCGTCGCCCGCTTGCTCTTAATGAGCTCGTCCGGAGCAGCGACTCCCACCAACGCAAAGGTCACGCGCTCGAAGTCGGGATGCCCGGCACGGTCGTTGTAGAGGCCTCGGATAGCGAAGAAGAAGTCGTCTGTATAGTCGAGCTCAAGAGTCGAGTCGATCTCGTCGATGATCGCGATCCATCGCTCGTCGTTTCCACCGACCAACTGCTCGAAGAACGCGATCAGCCTCTGATTCGGCGTACCGTCCTGCTTCCGCCACCAGGCTGAGAGTCCGCCTTCAAGTTGAACCTCCCAGTCTCGAACCAGCTTTCTCAGGAGCCCTCGGTACCACTCCGCGACTCCCTCCGGTCGGCCGAGTTCCGAGGCGAGATCGATCTTCGCGACTCGGCACCCGTTCTTTTCGAGTCGGTCACCGATTCGATTCATTAGGCTCGTCTTGCCGACCTGGCGCGCCGAGACGACGTTTGTGTACTCACTCCGCAAGAGCAGGTCAAAGACTCGATTCTCGACATCACTGCGCACGACGTAGACGTGTCGCTTGAAGTCGAGCGCTCCGCCCGCACGAAGCATTCGGGGACGGTTTGATCCGTTCAATTCCGAACCTCGCTAATCGAATCTCGGAGCGTCAAACGTTTTTGAAGTATCGTGCATAGAGCAGATTGGCGGGGACGACCTTCTTGCCGTCGCGTCTTACGAGTCCCGCGGCTTCGAGGCGATGGACCATGTCTCGAGCCGGCGTCCTCCGAGTTCTCATGAACTTTCGCAGCGGATCGAGTAGCTGGCCATCTGTGAGCAGGCCAAGCAAAGCTCGCAAGTGATCTCCGAACGGTCCCCGATCGTGATCCGCCATTTCGTCGAGATCGTCGAAGCTCATTCCTTCCTCGCGCATTCGGTAAAGAGATAGCCGGGTAAGATACGGATGGCCGCCTAGCAAATCGTGAATTCGAGGGATGTTTTGCTCTGCCAATACGCCGTGGTGAGATCGATTCAACTCGGCGCAGCCATCTTCACCGAACGGACTGAGCCGAAGCGGGTCGGTAACGTTGAATGGAGAGCGATACGGGCTAGTGATCAGGAGAGATGGATCCGTGGAAATCGAGAGAGCCAGGCTGAACGCGTGGAACGGCCGCTCGATTCGCTCGTGCCAGCCGCGCAGCATCGTGTAAAAGTCTTCGGCGTATTTTCGTCCATACAAGCGATCGACGTCGTCCAGCGCAAGGACGACAGGAGAGTTTTGATCCGCGCGCAATCTCTCCTCCACGAACTCGTTCATGTCGATCTGGTTTCGAATGGTGACGTTCTCACGAGTTCCCTCTGACCGAAGGAGTGCACGCGCGAGTCCGGTCAGAAACGAGCCGTAGGATTCGAGATCATCGTGAGTAAAGTACAACGCCAAATTGACGAACCAGATTTTTCGTTCTCGTCTTTTGCAATCGAGCAGGTATCTAAGCAACAAGCTGCTCTTCCCGAATTGTCGAGGTGCCTTGAGCACCAGTGTCTCCTTGTCGTTCGCGGCTCGTCGTTCGACGATCGAATCCTCCCGACGCATGACATAGTGAGGATCGTGTTCGGGAATCTTGGCGTCGAAGAAGAGCACCCGCGGGTCCGCTTCGGAGAGAGGCCGGGGCGACTCTCGAGTGTCGGCCGGAACCGGGTCTTTACTCTGTGAGCCTTTTCGCGGCGTGCCGGCGGCATAAGGAGTGATTTCGGTTGAAGAGATGTTCGACGACGGGTCCGCAATTGCCACGCACAGTTCGTCGAGAATCGCCTGGGAATCTTCGCGCGAAGAAAAGAACAGATGGTGCAGGTGGTCGACGAAGTGGCCGATCACCCAATCGAGGTCGTCGAGGTAGTTGACGCGAACCGGAAAGATTCGGAGCTTGCCTTCGCGAGCCCGACTGCCCGCGCGCTTGACTTCACCCATCACCGCCTCGCTGCTCGCTGAATGTTCTGAGAGAAGCAAAACGAAGCAGTCACACCAATCGACGCGTCTCGCGATGGTCAGCCACCAATCTTCACCCGCTTTGAGCCCGAGGTCCGCAAACACTTCGTGACTGGCACGGTTAAATCCATCAACGAGGAAGCGCGCTAGATTCTCTTCTGACGGATTGCGGTGCGTATACGAAACAAACACCTTTCGCCGCGACTCGGACGAAATCTTGAGCGAAGAGGGGACTGCGTCGAGTTCGAGCGGGACCGGAGAGCCCAGGGGCTCCGGCACGACCTCCGGCTCTTCGCGTATCCTGCGGACCAGATTGCTGTAGCCTTCGTCGTCCGACACGTCGAAGAAAGTGTGTCCGCGAAGAGGCCGGGGAATGAGTTCCGATGAGCCAACGTCGAAGAGAACGGGGATGTACCGCCCCGGATCCTTTCGTTCGTACAGCTCGTTGTAGATTTGCCGGGCCTCCCAGATAACTCCGTTGCCGGTCTCGTCCTTCCCGGTCAGGCGACGGAAGTACTGGGCCGTGCAGACAAGGAGGATGAAGTCGGCGCTGCCGATGCGCTCCTCCATCCATCGCGGCCAGCCCTGTTCCGGCCAAGGTTCGAACCGATCGACCCACGCGTCGATGCCGTCTGTCCGAAGCCGCTGCGTCAGTCCGAGCACGCGCTCTCGATGCTCGGGAGAGTCGTGACTGTAGCTCACGAAAACTTCGGGAGGATTTTCGGGCGACATGGTGGGAACCGACCCCGGCGCTGCGCATCGAATGAACTCCCGCGCTGCCGGGTTCGTGTTTTGGGATTCCTATGCGTTGACGAATTTTCTCGAAGCGCCGAGATCAGTAGGCAAGTCTTCAGACGACGAGCCCGGCCGGTCACGTGTCGATACTCGCTGCGAAGGCTCATACTAATAAACGGGAACGAATGGTTGGAACCGCGAATCGTGAGAAAACCCGAGGTAAATCGGTTTCGTGTCGAGATCGAATTGGATCGATTCAACAGATTTTCTCTGAGCGTCCGTTCCGATTCTCTTCAACCATCGGTTCCGTCGAGGGAATAAACGAAACGACACACTGGTAGGCAACTTCGGGGGTATGAAGGCGCGACGAGGTCGGGTTTGGATTTGGCCGAGCTAGCGCGTTGTCGCCCGCCGTTCGGCGGTTACTCCGAGCTTTCGCAGCGAGAATCGACAGTTTCGCGCATATCGTGTAGCTCCGAACGCCTTCGTTGGCCTCACGTCCGGAAGGTAGGCCGACGGTCGCTTCGTCACGCTTCGTTAGCGCTCGCGGGGAAGCCTTCGATCGCCGGCTCTAGTCTGCCTCGCGGTTGAAGAGACGCGCCGAGTTCGAGCGAGAACTCACTTCTGCGTCGCCAGCCGAACGAACTTGGGAGCGTCACTCCAGCCCTTCTCTAGGGCCACGCGCTCGAACATTCCGGGGAGCGGGGCACGAATCGTTCGCTCGCCGCCGAGGATGTCGGCCGGCAGCACGACCTCGGTGCAGTGAAGCAGAAAGTGCGGCACGCCGAATCGCTCGAGGAATTGCTCGGCGGGTCGAGGCTTTCCGTAGCGCCGGTCGCCGCCGAGGGGGTGCCCTTGCTGTGCGAAGAGCGCGCGCACGAGATGTCGGCCTCCGTCCCGAACGTTCGCTTCGACGAGGCTCAGGCGCTCGTCGCTCGCGATCGTGTGGTAGGAGAGCGCAGCGTCTCGACGTTCGTACCGGTGCCCGACGCGCGTCCGCAGCTTGCCCCGAATCTCCCCTTCGGCCGCGAGCGGGCCGGCGACGACGGCAACGTATCGCCTCTCGATCTCGCCCGCGCTGAACGCGGCCTGAAGGCGACGCGCCATCGCCCGGCGAGTCGCGAGGAGAAGAACACCCGTCGTCTCGAGATCGTGATGCTGAACCGGGAGCGGGCGCTTCCCCACCTTGAGGTCGAGGACGCCCGGATGGCACCGCCCCCACTCGGCGACGATGTCCGCGATTCCTCGATCGTGGCCCGTGCCTTCGTCGACGGGGATTCCGGCAGGCTTGTCGATCGCGAGGAGGCCGCCGCCCTGAAAGAGAACGCGGTCGGGACCGAACTCGTCCGGTTCTTCGCGTTCCGCGCTGTCGCTCGGAGGTCGTTCGCCCGTCGCCATCGCTCTCAGCTTACTGGCCGTAGTAGATCCCGCCGTTGACGTGGATCACTTCCCCGCTGATGTACGCCGCCGCCGGCGAGGCGAGGAAGGCGACCGCACCGGCGACATCTTCATTCGTACCGGCTCGCTTCATCGGGACGTGCGAGAGGAGCTGCTCGAACATCGCGGGGTCGGTGTGCACTTCGTGAAATGCGTTGTCGATCACTCCCGGGGCGACCGAATTGATGGTGATCCCCTTCCCGGCGTAATCCTTCGTGAGCGTGCGCGCGAGATTCGACACCGCCGCTTTCGCCGGTCCGTAGTGGGGAGTCGTCGCCGCTCCGCCGTTGTGTCCGGCGACCGACGAGATGTTGATCACGCGACCGTCGCCGGTGCGGACCATATGCGGGATGACGGCTTTCGTTACCAGAACCACGCTCGAGAAGTTGAGGCGCAGGACCTCGTCGAGCAGCTCGGGGGTCAACTCCTCGAGATGCGCTCGCTTCACCATGCCCCCGGCGTTGTTGACGAGGATATCGATCCTTCCGGATCCCAACGATAGCGCCTCTTCGACGACGCGGTTGATCTCCCCTTCTCGCGTCGCGTCGCCCTGGATGGCGACCGCGCGACGACCCAAATCTTCGATCGCGCCCGTAGTCGCGCGGGCTGCGTCCGCACTCTGGTGGTAGTTGATCGCGACGTCGGCGCCGAGGCTCGCGAGCTCGAGCGCGACGGCTCTTCCAATATCGCGCGCACCTCCGGTGATGAGGGCGGTCTTTCCGCTCAAATCAAACAGCATGGCTCGTTCTCCGCGCCGGACAGCTCATCTCTACCGAGCCGGCCACCGTACTCCCATGGTCCGGAAAAGCAAGCCTCGCCGCCATGCGCGGCAAAGCGGAGGTTCGATTGCACCCTTCAGCGCAAAAGGGTGAAGCGTGAACTCGCCCCCGGTCGATGCCTACCAAGTACGCCCAGGTCCTTCCGTCCCGATCGGATCTCCGGCGCTCCCACCGAACTCCGCCCCTCAACGACGCCTCGATGAACCAAGCGACGCAATCCGGCGCCGTGCGCCCGAATCCTACCGCGGTTGTGGCGGCGAGCGTGGGATTTGGGATGACGCTCCTTGTCTGGACCGCAGTCGTCCACGCATCGGGAGAATCGCTCTCGCTCAGTACGCTGGCGTCCGCGCACGCGGAGTTCCCGGCGCTGTTTCTCGTCGATCTCCTGCCGGTTGCCTTCGGCGTCTGCGCTTACCTGATAGCGAGCGGAATCACGAGTGCGAGCGGCACCGAGCGGTTCATGGCGAACGTCATCGATGCCTCGGGCCACGGACTCATCGTCTGTCGCACCGACGGTACGATCGAGCGCGCGAGTCGCGCTGCGACCGAGATTTGCGCGGACGGGAAAGGACCGCTCGTCGGCCGCACGATCGGTTCCGTGCTCGACCGCGTCTGTATTGAACCGACTCGCGCGAGCCTCGTACTCGATCGCTCGCTCAGCGTTCCGTTCCTAGCCTCCGACGGGAGCTCGGTTTTTCTCGAGGTCCGTCTTTCTTCGTGCGAGTACCGCGGCGAGCCCCGCATTCTCTGTTCCGTCCGCGATCATACCGAGCGTCGTCGCGCCGCGGCCCAGCTCGATCGCGCGCGCCGTCGCTTGCAGTATCTGCTCGCATCGAGCCCGACGCTTCTCTACAGCACGAAGCCCGACGACAACTACGCCTGCACGTTCGTGAGCGAGAACATCCGCGAGGTCACGGGACATGAGCCTCACGAGATGCTCGAGGATCCGAACTTTTGGTACAACCACCTCCATCCCGACGACGCGGCCGGCGTGATGGAGGCGATGATGGTCCAGATCGAGCGCGGTGGAGGTACTCTCGAGTATCGTTTTCGCCGAAAGGACGACGACTATCGCTGGATTCAAGACGCGTACAAGGTCATCAGCGATCGATCCGGACGGCTCGTCGAGATCGTCGGCACGTGGACAGACATCACGGAGGCCAAAGTCGCGCAAGCAGAGCGCGATCGCGTTTTCTCCCTGTCGATCGACATGATCGGGATCATGGACGATGCCGGCGTGCTTCGACGAGTGAATCCGGCGTTCGAGAAGACCCTCGGGTACTCGGAGGCGGAGCTCGTCGCAGGACCGATTCACGAGCTCGTTCACCCGGCGGACCGCGATCACATGATGGAGACATGGCGCAGCCTGGAGGATCAGGACGCCGGCAGCCATTTTGAGCTGCGCTTTCTCTGCAAGGACGGTGCGTACAAGTGGCTGTCGTGGTCCGCGGCGCGCGAGAAGCGGGAAGGGCTCGTCTACGTCGTAGCGCGAGATGTGACCGCCTGGAAAGAGAACGAGGCCAGCCTCATCGCCGCGCGCGAATCGGCGCTCGAAGCCGTTCGCTCGAAGTCGGCCTTTCTCGCGACGATGAGCCACGAGATCCGCACGC
The DNA here is from genome assembly GCA_965223845.1 of Planctomycetota bacterium. Lineage (GTDB taxonomy): Bacteria > Planctomycetota > UBA8108 > UBA8108 > SXIK01 > CBDCXR01. The sequence goes on from CBDCXR010000004.1 coordinate 5,832,001, forward strand.
CGATGAACGGGCTCCTCGGAATGCTCGGACTCCTCCTTCGCGGCGAGATCACCTCCGAGCAGCGAGAGATGATCGACACCGCGCGGAGCTCGGGCGAATCGCTACTCACACTGATCAACGACATACTCGATTTTTCAAAGATCGAGGCGGGTCGCCTCGAACTCGAAACGGTCGACTTCGATGTCGAAGATCTGCTCGACGATTGCACCGCGCTCTTCGCGGAAGCGGCCGAAGCGCGGGAGATCGAGCTTTCCAGCCGGATCGCCTCCGGTGTTCCGTCGATGGTGAGAGGAGATCCGACCCGACTCCGTCAGGTCCTCAGCAACCTCCTATCGAACGCGCTCAAGTTCACCGAGAGAGGATCGGTCGCGATCGACGTGCGTGCGCTCGACGCACCGGCGGGAGAAGCGAACGTCGAGTTCTCGATTCGCGACACGGGCGTCGGTATCGACGCGAACGCCAAGGACAAGCTCTTCCAAGCCTTTTCGCAGGCCGATGCCTCGACGACGCGTCGCTTCGGAGGCACAGGACTCGGTCTCGCGATCTGCAAACAGCTCGTGGAGCTCATGGGAGGCGAGATCAGCGTCGACAGCGCCCCTTCGGTCGGGACGACGTTCCGATTCAGCGTTCGCTTCACCGCGAGCGAAGCGAAAGCGGCCGGATTACCGGCAGTCGAAGAATGGCGCGGTCGTCGCGTTGTCGTCTTGGCCGGAAGTGAGAGAACTTGCGACGTCGTCGTCGACTATCTGACGCGGTGCGAAGCTCGAGTGCGACCGGTGTTCGGACTCGACGAAGCCGCGGCAGTGCTCGGACAATCGGTTGAGCCGGCCGTGGTGGTGATCGGGACGGCCCAGTACGGCGCCGCTCTTCAGCAAGCCATCGCGACGCTTCGCGAGGCGACTCGCGGCGCGGTTCGCGTCGTAGCGATCGCCCCGGTGGGAACGGCGCGCAACTCCATCGAGTCGAACGGAGCGGACGCACTCATCTATCGCCCCGTGCGGCGGCGTCAACTCGTCGCGGCGATCTCTACTCGCGTCGACGAAGCGAGGGATCCGGACACGACACAGTCGTCCGACTCGATGTCGAATCTCCGACTCCTGCTCGCGGAAGACAACATCGTGAATCAGATGGTCGCCCGAAAGACCATCGGACCCTGGGTGAAGGAGCTCGACATCGTCGCCGACGGCAAGGCGGCGCTCGAAGCGATCTCGACCGGGAAGTACGATCTCGTACTGATGGATTGCCAGATGCCCGTGATGGACGGGTATCAGGCAACGATCGAAATCCGGCGCTGGGAGCGCGAAACCGAAAGCAAGCGGACTCCGATCGTCGCTTTGACCGCGAACGCGATGCAGGGCGATCGCGAACTGTGCCTCGAGCACGGGATGGACGACTATCTCACAAAACCGATCAACGAGACGATCATCCGTCGGACGATCGAAAAGTGGGTCGAAGGAGCGAGCAGCGCCTGCTCGTCCTCGTCTCGTCCCGCGGGCGCGATCGTCTCGCGTACGCTCGACGAGTTTCGACGAGTGATGGCGGACGAGTTCGAAGCGATCGTCGACGTGTTCCTCAGCGACGCCCCGGCTCAACTGGACGTGGCGGAACGCGCCATCGAGTTCGACGACCTCGCGACCGCTCAGCGCTCGATTCACTCCCTCAAGTCGACGAGCGCGAACTTCGGTGCGACGTGCCTCAATCAGCTCGCCATCGCGGCGGAGCGCGCCGCGAGCGAGGGAGATCGACCCGAGTTTCTGCGCCTCTTCGCCGCGCTTCGGGCAGAGCTCGACAGCGTGATGCGCGAACTGCGCGAGATCGTCGATCGGGAGCCCGCGCACTGACTTCGCGCCCGGAACGAAATCGGTTCCGTTTCGCGCTCGAGTTCACCGCTAGATCCGGATGTGAACCCTCTCGATGGCTCGCCGTCGACAATCTCCGCGGTTTCCGCTTCCCCTCGTCGTCAGCTGGACCCTCGCACTCGCGTCCGTAGCGGGTACGGGGGCACTCGTCGTGCTGCTCGACTGGCCCGCCTGGGCGGCCTACCTCGCTCCGCTCACCGCCGCGACGTTTCTCCTCTACGGCTTCGACAAGGCCGCAGCGCGACTCGATGGGCGCCGTGTTCCCGAGGCGACACTCCACCTGTTCATGATCGCCGGAGGCACCGCGGGCGCGTTGCTCGGACAAGCCGTGTTTCGTCACAAGACGGTAAAGTCCGCGTTCCGTCGGAAGTTCTGGGTTCTCTGTGTCGTGCAGATCGCGCTCATCGCAGCGTGGATCTGGTGGCGCTAGGTCGCCCCGGCGGCGAGCCCCGCAATGGGCGGGGCGGGCGGCCTCCCCACTCGCGCGCGAGACCCGCTCGGCAGACTGGAAAATCGCCGGCAGCGCGGTAAGGTGCGAGCGTGTCGAGTCGCCCCTCGCGCGCCGCACGCGCTTCGTTCGCTCGAGTCTTCTCCGCCCTCCGCTGATCGATGGACCGCCCACGCTATCCGCGAATCGGATCGATGTCTCCGGACGTCTTCCGCGCGCACCTGAGAGAGGTCGCCGGGGGCGTCCCGTGCGATCCCGAGATTCTTCCGGCGCCGGACTCGCCACTCGCGACCCCGTTCGTCCATCGCGATCGAACGATCGGAAACCGCTGGTGCATTCATCCGATGGAGGGCTGGGACGGAGGCGAGGACGGGACGCCGACCGAGTGGACGCGCCGGCGCTGGCGCCATTTCGGCGAGAGCGGGGCGAAGCTGATCTGGGGCGGCGAGGCGGTAGCCGTCACGTTCGATGGCCGCGCGAACCCGAATCAGCTCGTCGCCGACGAGTCTACGCTCGGCGGACTCGCCGAGTTGCGGCAGATACTTCTCGAAGCTCACGGCGAACGATTCGGATCGACCGACGATCTCCTCCTCGGGCTTCAACTCACGCACTCCGGACGCTTCGCGCGCCCGCGTACGTCCGGCCGGCCCGAGCCGCGCGTCGCCTACCGCCATCCGATTCTCGATCGACGCTTCGGCGTCGAACGCGACGAGCAAGTTCTCACGGACGGTGAGCTCGAAGGGCTCATAGAGCGCTTCGTCGCCGGCGCTCGCTTCGCCGCAGAACTCGGCTACGACTTCGTCGACGTTAAGAACTGTCACGGCTATCTCCTCCACGAAATCCTTGGGGGCTGCACGCGTGAAGGACCGTACGGGGGGGCGCTTTCGGGAAGAACGCGTTTCTTGCGCGAAGTGATCGAGGGCATCCGGCGAGACGCACCCGCGCTCGAGATCGGCGTTCGTCTGAGCGCATTTGATCTCGTCCCCTATCGACCGGATCCCGCGACGTCGAGCCCCGGCGCGCTCGGAATCGGAGTTCCCGAGGAGTACGACGAAGCGGCAGGTTATCCCTACGGCTTCGGGGTCGATCGCCGGGATCCGACGAAGATCGATCTCACCGAAGCGAAGGAACTGCTCGGACTTCTCGAGAAGCTCGACGTTCGGCTCGTCAACATCTCCGGCGGAAGCCCCTACTACAATCCCCACGCGCAGCGTCCCGCGCTCTATCCGCCGTCGGACGGGTATCTGCCGCCGGAAGATCCGCTCGCCGGTGTCGCGCGGCATCTCGCCGTTACGCGCGAGCTGAAGCGGGCCGCACCCGGACTGGTGCTCGTCGGATCGGGCCTCTCGTATCTCCAGGATTATCTCGTCCACGTAGCGCAGGCGCTCGTTCGCGAGGAGTGGATGGACTTTGTCGGCATCGGCCGCATGGTTCTTTCGTACTGGGATCTTCCGGCCGATTCGCTCGCGCACGGCGAGTTCGATCGACGGCGCATCTGCCGCACGTTCAGCGACTGTACGACCGCGCCGCGACACGGTCTCCGGAGCGGTTGCTATCCGCTCGACAAGGACTACTCGCGTCTTCCGGATGCGGCCGAGTTGCGGCGAGTGAAGCGGGCGGGCGGCTCCTAGTCCCTTGTGAGAAGATTCACGCGAGCTAACCTCGTGTCTTTCTTCGTCCCTCGCTCAACTCCGGAGGATTTGTGGGTTTCTTCGCTTCGGAAGACTCCGGTCGCATCGACGCGATGAGCTTTGAGGAGTAGCGCGTCGCGACGAAGCACGCGACGACGATCGCGACCGCCCCGGCGACTCCGCGGACGGTAGGATCCTCGTTCCACAGCAGAGCACCGAGAACGAACGAGAGCGCGACGCCCGAATAGTTGTAGATGATGAGGTTCCCCGCCGGCGCCTGCGCGAGTGCGTACGTGAGAAGCACTTGCCCGAGTACGGCGAAAACGCTGGTGAGGACGAGAGGGACCCACGCCGCCGCGATCGAGCCCGCGTCCGCGTAGAGGAGTGCCGGACTCGAACTGACGAGACACCAGATCGCGAACGCGACGACGATCGTCAGCGGGTGCTCCGAGTCCGTGAGCCGCTTGATGCAGACGACCGCCGCGGCGGCGAAGAGTCCCGTTCCTGTCGCAGCGATGAGTCCGAGGTCGAACTCGGTGGCCGAGGGCGAGCTCCCCGTGCCGGCCGATCCCGTCGTGATCGCCAGAACGCCGGCGAACCCCACGGCGAGTAGAACCCAGAGGAGCCCACGCGGCCTCTCGTCGAGAACGAAGATTCCGAGGATCGGAACGAAGAGCGGCGCGGTGTTCGCGAGAACGACGACCTCGGCGAGATCCGAGCGCGAGAGCGCGTAGTAGTAGAGCTGAAGCGCGAGCGTTCCGAAGAGACACCGGAGCTGCATCAAGCCGGGCCGGCGAGCTCGGAAGGGAATCCCTCGCGCGCGCATGAAACCGCCGACGAGGACGATGATCACGACGCTCCGGGCGAATACGACGAGCGGACTGCTGACGAGCTCGCTCGCGGCTTTCGCACTCGCGGCCATGAGAGCGAAGCTGACGGACGACGCGGTCATCGCCGCTGCGCCTCGCAGTGGATGCGCTTCGCTCACGATTCGAGATCGTCGAGCGACGAAGTGTCGACACGCGATCCTTCGGCGACGTTCGAACGACGCCCCGCGCTCACGGTCTGCTGATCCAGACGGGCGACGACCACGCCATCACGGGAAGTCCGCGCACTAGGTTCTTCTGGCGCACGCGGACGTAGTAGATCGTCTGTCCGCTCGCTCGCCGATCGCGATGCTCACCGCGAAACTCTGCGGCGTGCGGCGTCCAGCGATGCGCGACCGCGAACGCGTCGTCGCCGGCCCGGTAGCGGAGGATCTCGACCAGGACGATCTCGTCGGTCCCCACGACTGCGACTCGAATCGAGTGGTCGTCCGCTTCTTCCTCGCTCGCCGGGACGATCGATCCCATCGGGTGTCCATCGACCGTGACCTCGAGAATGATCTTTGCCCCGGTCGTTGCGTAGGTTCTTCGCTCGTAGAGTGCGTCGAAGATGCTCTCTCGTGTCAGCTCTCTCGCGAAGGCTGCGACGAGACCGTGGTGCGCCTGACCCGGGCGCGCGCGGTGGTCATCGGTCGACGCGATCGCCGAGAGCGCGAGGCCCTCTCGGAGCGCGTCTTGGAAGTAACTCGGGTAATCGAGACTCGTCGATGGCGCGGTGAAATCGCTCTTCTCGAACGCGAGCGGGTGGTCGGGAGCGAACGTCTCGCTGAGACCGTGACCGGAGTAGATCTCGAAGTTCCGGCGGTGCTCGGAGTTCTGCGGATAGAACGTGATGCCGCTCGGGAACTTTCCCGTGTGGTGCGGAATCGTAAGGGCTTCGCCCGCCCGGAGCGCGTGCCAGATTTCCGGGAGGCTGGTACGCCCCGGGAAGAAGAGCGGGCCCGGCCCACCGCGAAAATAGATGTTGTGGTGTCCCCACGGTCGGCCGAGGGAGCATTCGTACGCGTGGAGCGTGACGAATTCGCCTGGCGCGTGGTGGGCGTCTGTGAGGGCGGTGTACTCGTCGTAGTTTCGGTGTGAGAGACCGGAAGACGCACCGTCCCGTCCACCGTTCATCGCGTGATCGGTCATCGCGTAGAAGTCGAGCGCCGCGACATCGCGCGCGTACTCGAACGAACGATCGCCGACGCCGTCCCAACTGAAGTGGGTGTGCGAGTGGAGATCGCCCCAGTAAATGCGTCGTTCGGGCGTCGCCTCTCCTACGCGGGCGGGATTGCTCGTCGCGGTGAGATCGAGACCGACCGCTTCGGCGTCGATGCGGACGATTCCCGCCGCGCGGGGGAGCAGCTCGAAGCGCGCGTGACCGCCGGCGAGCGTGATCGTCTCCCGCACGGAGATCTGACCCGATCGCCGCGCGAGACGAACGACCGCCGGCGTGGAGACGGGATTGCTCTCCTTGTCGAGAAGTGAGACGCGTCCGGAGAGCGGTTTTCCGGCGACTCCATCGGAGGAGAGATGCACGAAGAGCTCGACCGGCTTTCCCGCACGCGCGGTGAGAGTCGCACGTCGACTCGTGTGGAGGCGAAAGCGACTCGTTGCCGTCGAATCGACCGCGACGAGGATCGGCTCCGGACCCGTGCTGATCGCCGCGGCGCGATAACCGCGACTTCCGCTCGAACGGTCGCCGTAGACGACGCGGATTTCGTCGCCTTCCTGGAGGTCGCCATCGGCAACGTGGATGCGAACGACGAATACGTAGCGTTCACTCCGGCCGTCGAGCGAGCGCTTTCGGTGCTTGACGAGCCGGTGCGCGACTTCGCGTTCGACAACGGTGACGAGGCGGACGCTCTCCCGCGACGCGCTCGCGCTCACGTAGTGATCGTCCTTTGGGTCGGTCGCTTGGAGACGGTTCGCCGAGTTGCGCGGGCCTGCGTGCCAAGCGTCGGAAAGCTGGAGGCGGATCCCACCGCCCTGCGGGATGCCTGGCGCACCGATAACGTACCGCACGGTCCACGTGCCGAACTCGCCGCTCACGCCGTGATCCGGATCGACGTGGAGCGAGCCCGCGCTCGTCGGCTCGGGATCGATGAGCGGCGGCGGAAGGCGCGGGCGGTCGTCGGCGCGGGCGATCGTGCCGATCAGGACGACCGCCAGCCGCGAAGCAAAGAGGAGAAGAGTCGAGGGAGTTCGCACGGGAGGTCGTCTTCCGGGTGGGGAGATTCGGCGGAAAGCTCGGATTGTACTACGTGAGTCGTCGTTCGACCCGCGGAGGCCGGATCGTCTCCGCGCGTGCGATCCGGATGGATCTCGCTTCGAGGTCGACCTGCAACGACCCGTACTCCTGCAAACAAAACTCAAACTGGGCCAGCCGCGTCCGTGAGCTGCCAGTGCCGCCCCGATGGATCCGACCGCCGGCGCGAACGCGACGTATCCCGAAACGCGCGACCGAAACCACGGATGATGTCGACCGGGCCCTCGCGAATCCCTCATCGAAAGACGTGAGTCGATCTACGGGCCGGCTTCGCGTGCTTGGTCGCGCGGCGAACAACCGGTTCATCATCGCCGTTCGCAAAGACGTCGACGATGACGCCGCAGTTCCCGTGACCGCCGACGAAGTTCCTCGAGCCGTGCTTCTACGGGTACCGATGGCGAGGACGAACCTCACCCAATGCCACCGTCCGATCGGCGACGAGCGCGGCCGAGACGCGGGCGGGGTGAGTCGTCCGGCGGCCGAGACTCGTTCTCGACGGACTCCGGCGCGCTCCGATGCAGCTCGGCTGCCGTCGTTTACCGCCGAGGCGTCCGGTACGATGCTCTCATGCCCCGAACGCTGTCCCCCACTCTCCCGGAGTGGCTCTACGAGTCCCCGATCGACGGTTCGCTCCTCGTGCTCGTTCCGGCCGGCGAGTTCGTCGCGGGGGGAAGCGAGCGTCACGAAGGCCGAAGCGGCCGCTTCCCGGTCCAACTGCCGGCGTTCTATATCGCGCTTCACGCGGTGACGAACGCGCAGTACCGGCGTTTCCTTCGTGCGGCGGATTATCCTCCGCCGCGTCACGGGGACTTCGGTGATCACGTCTGGCGCGCGGGCGAACCCGCCGACGACGACTTCGAGGGAAAAGCGCACCACCCGGTCGTCCACGTGACTTGGCACGACGCCGCCTCGTACGCGCACTGGGCCGGGCTCCGTCTTCCGACCGAGCTCGAGTGGGAGAAGGCCGCGCGCGGGAGCGACGGCCGGCGCTTTCCGTGGGGTGAAGACTGGGATCCCGAGCGATGCCGAAACGACGAGAGTCGAAGGCGCGAGACGACGAGTGATGTGTGGAGCCATCCCAGGTCGTGCAGTCACTGGGGCTGCTACCAGATGAGCGGGAACGTTTGGGAATGGTGCGCGGACTGGTTCGCCGAGGACGCCTATCGCCGCTATGCGCGTGGTGAGCGCGCGCCGCCCGAGCGCGGCGAGGAGCGCGTTGTTCGCGGGGGATCGTGGTTCAACGCCGCGGCGGAGAGCTTCCAGGCTTGCTCGCGCTTCGGGCTCGCGCCGCTCAAGTGCGGGGATCACTACGGGTTCCGGCTCGCGCTCGATGCTGTGCGCGCTGGCCGAAGAGATGGATGAGAACGGGCGTGTGAAACTCTTCAAAGAACCCGAGCTCGACCGGTGGCGCCGCGCTTTTCTCGGTGAGGGATGGCTCGGCACGTTCGGGCATTGGCTCGCCGCACGCCGGCTGCGCACTCGACTCGACCGGGCGGACGTCGTGTCCGTGCTCGTCGAGGGAACGGCGAGCTCGCGTTCGCGCGTCCGTGATCGCGCGTCCGAATTGCTGCGCGCACTTCGTGCTCCCGCCGCGATCGAAGCCGCGTGCGAGGCCGCGACCGCAGCACCGCGGTCCCCCGTCGCGACGATTTGCATCGAGGAGCGCTTCGAGCCGCGGGACGATGAGCGCGCGAGTCTCTTTCTCTTCGTCACCGGCCAGCTCGATCGGTACTTCGAGCTCGACGAGGACTTCCGCTTTCTCCGCCCGGCGTTTGACCGCGCGAATGCGACCCTCCGGCGCGATCTCCTCCGCGTCCTTCGGAGCGGTGATCGGCGGTGTCTCGATTTCTTCACGGCGCGTAAGGCGCTCGCGGAGTGTTCCGGAGTCGAGGTCGAATCTGCGCTCCGGTCGTACTGGAAGCACAAGGACGGCGCGCGGCTCTTTCGCGCGTGCCTCGAGGTACCGCTTCGCTACGGGCTGCCGTATCTGCAGCGGCTCGCACGCGCGAACTGGGAACCGGACGAGCCGGAGGCGCGGAGCGCGTTCGCGAAGATCGCGCGCGATCTCGAAGGGCTCATTGCGCCGAGCCCGCGCGCGGAGTCCGCGGCGAGCGCGACCTTTTCGGCTTGGATCGCAGAGGGTCGAGAACGCTCGAGGTCCGCAGCGACGTCGATCGAAGAACTTCTCGCAGCGCTCGGGGATGCCGCCGAGCCCCGAACGCGCGTTGCGATCGTGGCCGAAATCGCGGAACGGGCCGAGCTCGGGAGCTTGGCGGCGAAGCGCGTCGCTGAACATCCCGACTGGATGGTTCGCCTTGCCGGGGAGACGACTGGACTGACGCTCCGCGCAGACGTCGACGAGTCGCCCGACGAAATCTATTGGGTCCGCCGACTCGCACCGGAGTATCCGGTTCTTCAGATCGCGCCTGCGAAGGCGACGCCCGCGCTTCTCGACTCGCTCGAAGAGACGCGCCCCGAACTGTGGACGGGGCCACTCGGCGTCGCACGGCGAGTCCTTCAGACGCTCATGGCCTACCGAGTGACGACGGGGAGCTTCGACGAGGTCGCTGTCGATGTCGGCGCGTACGACGGTGAGTTCGAGCCGATCGAGGACGGGAGCGAGAGATGACGACCTCGATCGCCGTCGACTTCGGGACGAGCAGCACCGCAATCGCGCGGCGCGCCGGCGACGCGGCCCCGCGGACGATCGAGATCCCGGGGATCACGCGCGCCGTGCGGTTTCGTCGCCGGCGTGACGAGGACCCGGAGACGGCGCATCTCATCCCGTCCGTCATCCACTACGCCGATGGGAAGACGCTGATCGGTGAGCAGGTCTTCGCGGCGGGCCTCATCGATGACCGAAACACCTGGCGCTGGATGAAGCGGAGCATCGCACTCGGCGCGAACAAGCGAAAGCGCACGCCGCAAGGTGAGAAGGGCGCGGCCGACGCGGGCGAGGATTTTCTTCGGCTCGTCCTTCGGTACATCTCCGCAGACGTCGCTCTCGATAGCGAACAATTCGTGTTTACGGCGCCCGTTGAAGCGTTCGAGGATTTTCAAGATTGGCTTCGCCGGGTCGCCGAGCGCGCCGGGATCGGGCGCGTCCGCATGCTCGACGAGCCGACGGCGAGCATCCTCGGTTACGAGGGCGCCGTGCGCGAAGAGGATCGCTTCCTCGTTTTCGACTTCGGCGGCGGAACGCTCGACGTCTCTGCCGTGCGGATCGATCTCGACGCGAACGACGGCAAGACCGCCGTCCAGCTCGGCCAGGCGGGAAGCGAGCTCGGCGGGATGGACATCGACGGCTGGATCGCGGACGACCTCCTCGCGCGAGAGGACTTGACGGCGAGCGAGCGAAAGGACGTGCGCCCGGCGGTCCTCTCGGCGGCCGAACGAACGAAGATCGAGCTCTCCGCTCCCGGGAGCGAGACCGCGGAGCTGTCGTGTTCCGTCGCCGGGCGTGACTTTCGCATGATCTATCGGCGCTCGTGCGAGCGCTGCGCGAGCGGCGATCGTCCGGAGCCGAGTGAACGCGCTGCGCGCGAAGCCTGTCTCGGCTGTCTCTTATCCTCATCGGACTTTTCCCGGCGCGTACGCGACACCATCGACCGGGCTCTCGAGAACGCGGCGATACACTCGGGACTTCGCCGGGGCGACCTGAGCGCGGTCGTGCTCACCGGCGGAACGAGTCTCGTCCCGGCGGTGAGGCGTGTTCTCCTCGATGCCTTCGCCGACAAGGTGAGGCTCGACAGTCCGTACGACGCGGTCGTCCGCGGCGCGCTCGCGGGCTGGGTCGCGCCGCGACTCCAGCACGACTACGCGATCGAGAGCTTTAGCCGCGAGCGCGGGGAGTTCGAGTTCCGGCCGTTGTTTCGCACGGGAACACCGTACCCTTCGCCCCCGAACGCCGCGCAGTTTTGGGCGAAGGGAAGCTACGACGGCATGACGCGAATCGGCATCCTTGTCTTCGAGGTCTCGGAGATGACGGAGCGCGTGTTCGACGTCGCCCTCGTCGATGAAACGGGCGCGCTCCGCGATACGAGTCGCGTGCGAACGGACCGGCGGTACATCTGTCTAAATCGCGACAACCCGACCTTTATCGTCGCGGATCCACCGATCGATCTCGCGCGCGACGCCGAGCGGTTTCGGTGCAGCTTCGCGGTCGACGGACACCGGCGGCTTCTCGTCACAGTACGGGATGAGATGACGGGAGCGGTGCTCTTCGAGGGGCACCCGGTGGTTCGGTTGTAGGGCGAAGAGAATCGCGTACGGCGGAAGAGGCTCGGTGAAGGACGAATGGACTCCCGATGGCTCGAGTTATCGGACGCGATTCGCCTTCGAGCAGTCCAGTCCGCAAACCGGCGCCCGCTCCCGACCGACGATGAGAGAAACCCCCTCGCCCCTCGCCGCGATCGGAGACCGACCCGCCATGCCCCCGCTTCCTCGTTCCGCCCGCATCTTGCGCTCGGCCGTGCTCGCCGGCGGCCTCGCGTTCCTCGTTGCTCTCGCCACGCCCGGCTGCGGCGGCTCCGCTGCCTCGGCCCCGCCGCCGTGGCTTCTCTCCGCCGAGGTCGACGGCGCGCCCAACATCGCGCCGCTTCACGTTTGGAACGTGTACCTCTACGACAACTCGGCGGTTCCCGAAGACTTCGAGTTTCTCGGCGAAGGCATCGCGCTCGTCGGCCGGATCCCGAAGGATCTCAGCGTCGGCTACGCGGAGAACTGGGAGAAGCTCCTCGGAAAATCGCTTCCGATCTCGCGCTCGGGCGGCGATCCGCGCGCGCGGAAGGAGTCGTACATCGAGTTCACGGGTCACCGCCGCTGGGAAGTGCGCGGCGGTGAGATCCTCCCCGAGAAACTGAGCGGGTCGAAGGCGGGAAGCGAAGGTGATCGAACGCTTTCGGGTCGGCTGCGCGTACGCGTCCTCACGCCGCTCGGGGAAAAGACGATCGAAGGAACGTTCGCGATCCAGGTTGTGAGTTGGGGCTAACGAGAAAACCTCGGGGCGTCCGCGAACCCTGAGCTCGTCTCGGTACCCGTTCCCGAAACGGACGAGCTAGCGGGCTAAGTTAGCGGACCCACTCCGCGCCTCCGAGATCCACCGCCGAACCGGTTGTCGTCTCCCGCCCCCATCCCCGAGAATGAGGGCGTCTCCCCAACCGACCGGGCTCGCACACGTGGATCTCCAACAAGAACTCGCCGCACTTCTCGGCGCGGGCATCCCCCTCGTCCATCTCGTCACCTACGAAGAGGAGCGCGTCGTTCGCCTCCTCGAAGGGATCGAACGCGCCGAAGGGCTCGGTCTCGCGACCTGGGACGCGGCGGACGGCTTCTCGGTCATTCGCGAAGGCCGGGAGCCGTTCCCCGTGAAGGACTGCACGTCCGACACCGTGCTCCCTCACCTAGCCGAGAAGATGCCGCCTGGCGGGATCGTCGTCCTGCGTGACTTTCATCACGCGTGGTCACAAAAGCGCGGCTACGTCACACGAAAGCTCCGGAACATGGCGCCGGAGCTCCGCGCGAAGTCGCAGTTTCTCTTTTTCACGTCGCCCGTCGCCGAGGTTCCCGTCGAGCTGAAGGACGATCTCGTCGTCGTCCACGTTCCGCTTCCGACGACGGACGAGCTCGATCTCCTCTTCGAGACGGTGACGGCGCGGCTTCCGCGGGACGTCCTCCCGGCGCCGCCCGTCCGCGCGAAGCTCATCGCTTCGGCACTCGGCCTCACGACGAACCAAGCGCGTCTTGCGTTCTCGCGCGTTATGGCACGCTATGAGCGATTCGACGAGCGCGGGATCGAGGTCGTCACCTGGGCGAAGCGAGAAATCATCCGCGAGAGCGGCGCGCTCGAGTTCTGGCCGATCAGCGATGCGGACACCCAAGTCGGCGGCCTCGACGTCCTCCGCGAGTGGCTGAAGAAGCGCGCGCTCGCGTACACCCCCGAGGCGCGCCGCGCGAAGGTGCCGTTTCCGCGAGGAGTTGTGCTCATAGGGATTCCCGGCACGGGAAAGAGCCTCACCGCAAAGCTCCTCTCTCAGCTTTGGCGCATGCCGCTCCTTCGCCTCGACGTCGGCGCGGTCTTCGGTGCGCTCGTCGGTGAATCGGAGAAGAACATGCGCCGGGCGATCGAGCTCGCCGAGACGGTGAGTCCGTGCATCCTCTGGATCGATGAGATGGAGAAGGCGTTCGCGGGATCGTCGACGGCGTCGGCGCACCTCTCGAGCGGCGTCGGAACGCGCGTCTTCGGGACGTTCCTCACCTGGATGCAGGAGCATCGCTCGCCCGTCTTCGTGCTCGCGACGGCAAACGAGATCGCGGGGCTGCCGCCCGAGCTCATCGGGCGGTTCGATCGGACGTTCTTCCTCGACTTGCCCACCGAGAGCGAGCGGCGGCAGGTGTTCGCCATTCATCTCAAGAAAGCGGGCGAAGCCTTCCCCGAGCGGCGATTCGACTTGGGCGCGCTCGCCCATCGAGCGGAGGGATTCGTCGGGCGCGAAATCGAGCGGGTCGTGCGCGAAGCGCAATTCACGGCACTCGCCGGCGGCAACCGGGAGATCGAGGAAGACGACCTCACGCAGGCGCTCGAGGAAGTGGTTCCGCTCAGTCGTTCTCACCGCGAGGTGATCGACGGACTCCGGCGCTGGGTGCGGGAAGGCCGGGCTTTCCCGGCTTCGGGGGCTTGAGTCTTTTCTTGAGGTGAAGATTTCACACGAAGAACGCGAAGTTTCGCGAAGGAAGACGAAGGAGGAGATATGAAGTTGGTGGGAGAATAAGTGGGGAGAGCGAGAATACATCCATCATCGGGATGGATCCGGGAGTACCGCAGAATAGTTGTCACGCGATCCCGTTCCCCCTCTCGGCGAAGAGAAAGCCAAGGACGAGGAGACTCGATTGCCGGGGAGAAAAAACGCGTTGCGTGCGAGTCGCGCACGACCGACCCTCTTCTCCAATTTGCGTTTTTTCTCTTTCTCTCTTTCCCTTCGTCTTTCTTCGCGTCCCCTTCGCGCCCTTCGTGTGAACCGCTTCCTCAGAATGTCCCACTTCGTCAGAATCCGCACCCAGCTGAAAGAACGAGCCCCTCTCCTCACCGCGCTTCGAGACCTCGGATTCACGACGCGCGAAGGGGAGGCGATCGAGCTCCGCACTGACGGCCGGGAGGAAGCGGCCGCCGAGATCGTCGCCGCCACCGGCTGCGAGTACGAAATCGGCTTTCGGAAGGTCGGCGATACCTACGAAATGATCGCCGACTGGTACAACGTCGAGCGCCACACTCCGCATCGTCGGCAAGTGTTCATCGACGCGCTCCGGCAACGCTACGCCTATGCGATCGTTCGCGAGCAAGCGCGTGCGCAGAATCTCATCGTCGAAGAGGAGACGGATGCGAACGGCGACATCGTCATCGTTCTCTCCGAGCGCGGATAAGCGATGAAGAAGATCCGAATCGTCCTCCGAAAGGATGGCTCGCAGTCGCTCGAGGTGATCGGCGCCGAAGGGGATGAGTGCATCGAGCTCACCGCTGAGCTTGAGCGTCGCCTCGGCTCGATCGATGGTGTGCGCGAGCTGAAGCCGGAGTTCGACGCGGAGACGACCGGTACCGACGAGTCCGAGGTCGAGCACGAATGATGCACGGCGGGGCTCGATCCACCGGCGATGCGGGCGTAAACGTGCGCGTTCACGCGGTCGAGCCGCGGAGTCGCGCGAACGGTCCGGGCATTCGCACCGCGATTTGGCTTCAGGGCTGCAGTCTCGGGTGCCCGGGCTGCTTCAACCCGGAGACGCACGAACCCCCGGGCGGGACGAGCTGGACGACCGCTCGGCTCAGCGAGTGGATCATCGCTCAGAAGAATGCCGTGGAAGGCGTGACCTTTTCGGGTGGCGAGCCTCTCGAGCAGTCCGCCGCTCTCCTCGACATTCTCGAGCGCATCGACGGACTCGGCCTCTCCGTCGTGCTCTTCAGCGGCTTTCGTCTGGCGGAGATCGTCGCTCTCCCGTTCGGCGCGCGGGTGCTCGAGCGGGTCGACGTGCTCGTCGCCGGACGCTACGACGTCCGCCGGCGTACGGCGCGCGGGCTCCTCGGCTCCGCGAACCAGACCGCGTATTTCCTCACGGACCGCTACTCACCGGCTGACCTCGAGCGCGTCCCCCGCCGCGAGTTGATCATCCGGCGTGACGGCACCGTGACGGCGAGCGGGATCGATCCGGTTCGTCTCTAGATCGTCCCGGTTCGCCGCGCCGAACGGACCCATCGCAGCGGCACCGACCGCGCCGACTCGAATCCCGGCTCGAAGTTGCGCGAGCACCTAGGCGGTGGCCGGAGTTTGAAGAACGCTACTCGCTCTTCCGGATCAGCTCGATTTCGACTTCGTATTCGCCTCGAGGCAAGTTCGGAGAGAGTTCCGCCGTCTCGAAACCCTTCGCACTCACTTGCAGCCGGTGTTCCCCGGGCCCGAGGTGTGAGAAACGAAACTCTCCGCGCGCGTTCGTGACCGTTCGCCGGCGCGAGGAGGACGAGACCACCTCGTCGGTGTACGTCCAGAGGAGTAAGACGTTTCCTCCTGCGAGCGGTTGACCGCTTTCGGTGACGGCCGTGCCGAAGAGCGTGCGTTCGCCGCGATCGACCACGAGAAAGACTTCGCGGACTTGCTCCGCATCGAGATCGATGCCGCTGATCACCGTTGGTGGCGAAGGCGATTCGAACACGATCGAACCCGCGGGGACGCCGTCGACTTCGAAGCTGCCGTCCGTGCGCGCGACGAACGCTCTTCCCTGCTCGGCGGCCGCGTCACTGGTCGCGGTGAGCTTCACTTGGGGGACGGGATTCCCTTCGACATCGATCACCCGGCCGACGAGGCGTCCGTAGCCGACCTCCTCGAGCGCGATCGGGAGCTCGACGTGGGGGGACGCGATCACGAAGTCGCGAGTAGTGAAGTCGCGAAACATTCGCCGGGGCTGCACCCAGACGTGGTAGTCCTCGGCGTACGGCACGGCCCGAAACTCGAACTCGCCGCGCACACCGGCGACCGCGCGCGCTTGGAAGCGTCGCGAGGATGATGCGATGCGAATCTGCTGACCGAACGCAGGCGCGCCCGTGGGCGTGACGATCGTGCCCGAAAGCGTGGCGGAGTTCCGCAGGACACGCAGCTCGGCGTGGAGAAAGAACCCCTGACTCACGGCTTCTGCGTCGAACGCGACGACGTGACTCTTCGGCTCGTACCCCTCGTGCTCGAAGCGGAGAGTCCGCTGTCGCGGGGCGTTCGCTGCAAACGCGAGCTCGAGCGAGTATCGGCCGGAGTCGTCGGTCTTCGAGGACTGCTTCGGTGATCCGAGTGCGCTGATCTCGACCCCCGCGAGCGGGAATCCGTCTTCGTCCTTCACGACGCCTTCGACGTGAATCCATTCGTTCTTTGCGACGACGATCGCGACACCTGAATCACCCCCGCTCGTCAGGACGGAAGCGCTCGGATAAGACTTCGTCTCCACCGTACGGAGCTCGTACGGGCCATCGGCTAGGTTCGCGAATCTGAACGCGCCGCTCGAGTCGGTGACGACGGAAGGATCGTCGAGTTCGCGGAGTTCGTGCTCGAGCCCGAGGATCTGTCGTGCGGCGACGACGACCATGCGCTCGACCGGTTCGCCGGCGGGATCGAGGACCTGTCCGGTGATGGCGCGATCGAAAAGGGGCGCCGTGATCTCGAGGCGGCGGTACTCTCCGTCTTCGAGCTCGATCCGAATCGCCGACGTGAGTCGCGGCCGGTCGGAAGCGTCGACCGTGAGCGCGTAGCTCCCCGCGGGGATGGGCGCCCAGTCGACGCGTCCGAGGCCGTCCGTGCGGGCGGGACGATTTCGCCGCCCGTCCATGAGCGTGACGCGCGCCCCCGCCACGGCGGTTCCGTCCGGGGAGGTGAGAATGACTTCGATCGCGCCGCCCGTGCCGATCCCGGCGGACGCGACGGGGTCGCCGTCGCTATCCCCGTCGCGCGTGCGCGAACCGATCGCGGGGAGTGCTCTCCCGGAGCGGTGGCGTCCTCCTCCGACGGACGGACGATCGCGGTCGCTGTGCGCGTCGCCGGTCTTCTCTCCACCGAGCCAAATCGCCCCGACGACGGCGATGACGGCGACCGGCACAATCCAGTAAAACGGTCTCAAGTTTCTCTCCGGATCTTCCGTTCATCGATCACCGGTCCTGCGGAGCGGATTCGCTCGGCTCCGGTCTCTTTCTCTATCGGCGTTCGGGTGGGACTAGAACGACTCTCGCGGTGGTCGAGACCCATTCGCCGCTCCCCGCCCGACCCCGAGTACTTTGGAGGTGCGATAATGTTGCGCTTAGTTCTTTCGCTCGTTCTATTCGCGGCCATGGGGACCGCATCCGGTTGCGCGCTCCCGCAGCTTTCGCCCGTCTACGGTGGTCTCATCACGAACGAGGTGAAAGGCCCCGTCGGTGGAGTCGACAACAGCGTGAAGCCCGAGAAGACCGGTGTTGCGCAGGCTAAGTCCATCGTCTTCTTCGCCGAC
Source organism: Planctomycetota bacterium (assembly GCA_965223845.1). Lineage (GTDB taxonomy): Bacteria > Planctomycetota > UBA8108 > UBA8108 > SXIK01 > CBDCXR01. Next base: position 5,849,583 of record CBDCXR010000004.1, read on the forward strand.
GGCGATGCGTCGATCACCGCGGCGATGGCGAACGGTGGGATCACGAAGGTGCATCACGTCGACAGCGAGGTGTTCAGCATTCTCGGGATCTACGCCGTTCATAAGACGATCGTCTACGGCGAGTGAGGAAGGCTGGGAAGGGACGACGCACTGAAGCGATGAGCAGCGACCGAGTCAGCGTCCTCTTCGTGTGTATGGGGAACATCTGCCGCTCCCCGATGGGGGAGGCGGCGATGCTGCGTGTCGTCGACGATGCCAAGCTCTCGGATCGCATCCTCGTGGACTCGGCCGGGACGATCAGCTTCCACGTCGGGAAGCCGCCCGACGCGCGCATGCGTCGCGCGGGCGCGAAGCGCGGCTATGAGTTTCGGAGCCGCGCGCGGCAGATCCACCGGCGCGACCTGCGGCGCTTCGATCTCATCGTTCCGATGGATCGGTCGAACCTCGAGGACATCCTCCTTCTCGATCCGTCGGCGAAGACGGGTCACATTCGTCTCTTGAGCAGCTTTCTCGGGGACGGGTGGGATGTCGACGTGCCCGATCCCTACTACGGGGGCGATGCGGGGTTCGAGTACGTGATCGAGATGGTCGAGGCGGCTTGTCCGGCGATCCTCGCGGAGCTGCGGGTGAGGCTTGGCGGGGGTGGCACTTCCTAGCGCCGGCGTGTGGCCGGAAGAAAGAGATCACCACGAAGGGCACGAAGGAAGAGCAAGATATTGAGGGAGAGAGGGAGAGGATTTGGACGCGGCGCTTCGTGCTTCGATCGAAGCTTTGATTGCTGACGAGACCGGTTCTCGAGCGTCGATTGCTGGTGATCGCGCGGTGAGCGGAGGATGCATCAACGACGCGCGGGTTCTCGCGTTCGACGACGGGCGAAGGTTTTTCGTCAAGTCGAACCCGGCGCCGCTCGACGGCCTATTCGAGCGAGAGGCGGAGGGGCTCGCCGCGCTTCGAGACGTAGGGGCGATTCGCGTGCCCGAGCCGATCGGAACGGGAGGCGAGCCGGGAACGGAGGTGCCGCCCTTCATCGTGATCGAGGCGGTCGAACCCGGGACCGCGAAGCCGAGTTTCCACGCATCGTTCGGTCGCGCCTTTGCCGAGCTTCACCGAAAGTCGGCCGAAGGCGCCGCTAGCGGCGGTCGCTTCGGCTTCGACCGCGACAACTACATCGGCGCGACGCCGCAGCCGAACTCGTGGTCACGAAATTGGTGCGAGTTTTGGCGAGACCATCGCCTCGGTTTCCAGCTCGAGCTCGCGCGAAAACTCGGCCGGAGCGACGCGACCCTCGCGCGCCTCGGCGATCGCCTTCTCGGTCGACTCGACGCCTACCTCGCCGAGCCCGACGAACCGCCGACTTTGCTCCACGGCGATCTCTGGAGCGGGAACTATATGGTCGACGAGACCGGCGCTCCGGTTCTCATCGATCCCGCCGTCTACTACGGGCGTCGTGAAGCCGACATCGCGATGACGCGCCTCTTCGGCGGCTTCGGCACGGGGTTCTACGCCGCGTACGAGGAGGCCTGGCCCTTCGCCGATGGCGCGGGCGTGCGGATCGATCTGTACATGCTCTACCATGTGCTCAATCACCTGAACCTTTTCGGGTCGAGCTACTACGGCCAGTGCGTGGAGATCCTGCGGCGTTACGTGTGAGGGACGAGTCCTATAGATGGTCACTTCGCCCCCAAAGAGTGTGACCGTCCGTCTCCTCCTCGCGTTGAATCGCTGCGGGGACCGTTCCGCCCGCGGTGTGGAACGCGCACAATGAGAGAGAGTCCGGGGCCGGTGGCTCGGACCGACCGAACCATACCTTCTCCTGGCAACGAATCGCATCCCTCATGAGAGTGCCATCCATGATTAGTCGAAGACACGCTGCGCTGGGCCTAGCTTCATGGTGTGCATTCGTGTTGATCTCCTCGCCCGTCCGCGCGGAATCCGTGTCGGTCTTCGCTCGCGAGCCCGCCTCGACGCACGGCTACCGCATTCCCGCGTTCGTGGTCACACGGAAGGGAACTCTGCTCGCTTTCTGCGAACGCCGAATCGGTCTTCACGATCACGCCGAGAACGACATCGTCCTCCGCCGGAGCACGGATGGCGGTAAGTCGTGGCATCCCATCCAAATCATCGCTGACGATGGCGGTGATTCGCTGAACGATCCCTGCGCCGTGGTCCTCCAAACGGGGCGCGTTCTGCTTCGCTACAAGCGCTATCCGAAGGGAGTTCATCAGCGGAAGAGCGGCCACACCGTGATGGCCGAGCCCGGCTACGGTGGTCCGAAGAACGTCCGCGTTTACCTGACTCATTCAGACGACGACGGCGTGACCTGGTCGCCGCGTCGAGAAGTGACTCGCGTCATGCGGCGAGAGTCGTCGATCTCCGTCGGAAGTCCCGGGAACGCGATCCAGCTTACGCGCGGACCGCACCGCGACCGAATCGTGTTCGCGAACTACGAAGGGGTGCGACTCTCCGAAACCGAGCGGACGTTTCGAAACTCAGTGTCCTACAGCGACGATGGCGGCACGACCTGGAAGCTGAGTGAACCCATCGACGACAGCCCGATCGCGCCGCGAACCGGAAACGAGGCGCAGGTCGTCGAGCTCGCCGACGGATCGATGCTGCTCAGCGCGCGCGTCACCGCCTCGGTCGGGCGGAAGCTCGTACGCAGCGCCGACGGGGGTGCGACCTGGAAGAACCTGCGGATCGATCTCTCGCTCGAGACGCCCGCGTGCATGTCGAGCGTTCTTCGCTACTCGTGGCCGGAGGGGGACCGGCCGGGGCTCTTGCTTCATTCTCTCCCCAACACGAAACGGAGTCGCTCGAACGGGACGCTGTTCGCGAGTCGCGACGACGGGAAGAACTGGAAAAAGCTCCTTACGATCGAGCCCGACGGGTTCGCATACAGCTGTCTCGCGCGCCTGCCGAACGGGGACGTCGGCTGTCTTTACGAGACGGGAAGCGGAGCGGGATTTCGCATCGTCTTCAAGCGGATCGCTGCCGCTTCGGTCGGCGGGTCAGCGAGTTCCTCCAGTACGTCTTCCCCTCCAGAAGAAGAGGCTCGGCGAGATGCTCGATCGCGACGACCCAACATCCTCCTCATCACATCGGAGGATCACAGTCCGGACATCGGTTGCTACGGCGACAAAGTCATCGCAACTCCACGTCTCGATCGACTCGCCGCCGAGGGCGTTCGGTTCTCCCGCGCCTACGTTCCCTACTCGGTTTGTAGCCCATCCCGAGCATCCCTGCTGACGGGACTCTACCCTCATCAAAACGGCCAGATCGGACTCGCGACCCACAAGATGGCGATGTTCCGAGCGTGGCCGAACATGGTGAGCCTTCTCCGAGGCGCGGGGTATCGAACGGGGATGATCGGAAAGCTGCACGTCAACCCGGCGTCGGCATTCCCTCTCGATTTCCATGAGTATGCGGGAAGCAATTTTCGCGATCGGCCGGTCCGGCGCTTTGCCGACCGCGCGGAAGCGTTCATGCGGGACGCGGCGGAGACTCCGTTCTTCCTGATGGTGAACTATCCCGACGCGCACATCCCGCTCTTGGATCGCCAGCACGGACTACCGGAGCGCCCGCTCCGCGCTGCCGAGGTCACGACACCCGCCTACATCGGAGTCGATACTCCTCGACTTCGAGTGGCCGTCGCGAAGTACTACAACTGCCTCCTCCGTCTGGACGCGGGCATCGGAATGCTGCTCGACGCACTCGCGCGAACGGGAAAGGAGAAACAAACCCTCGTCATCTGGCTTTCGGATCACGGTACGCCGTTCGCTCGCGGAAAGACGACGGTCTACGAGGCGGGCCTCCGCGTTCCGCTGATCGTGCGCTGGCCCGGTGTAGCGCGGCGAGGAGCGGTCGAAGATCGGTTTGCCTCTTCGCTCGACCTTCTTCCGACGATCATCGCTGCCGCCGGAATCGCTGCGCCTGCGTACGCGCTGCCGGGGAGGTCCCTTCTCCCCCTCCTTCGCGGTGATTCCGTCAGCGACTGGCGTCGCTACGTCGTCGGCGTCCACGAGGGCTCGTGGTCGCAGACGTATTTGCCGCAGCGCTCGATACGCGACGAACAGTACAAGCTCATCGTGAATCTACTCCCGGATAGGGAGAACCAGCTGTGCACCTGGTACTACATGAAGGAACACCGCACCCGCTGCCCCACGCCGGAGGAGCTCGCGTCCGCCTCCGAAAACGTGCGGGACGGCTACGCGACCTGGGCCGAGCATCCCCCGTTCGAGCTGTACGATCTCGAGAAGGATCCACACGAGTTCACGAATCTGGCGAATCGTGAACCGTTCGCCGGCGTGAAAGCGCGGCTGATGGACGCCTACCGGGAATGGCAGAAGCGAACCGGGGATCCGTTCTCCGACCCGGAGCTTCTCGCGCGGCTCACGCGAGAATTCGACGATCTCGTCGATCAGTACGGCGGCACTACGTCCTACCGAAAGGACCCGGCGTTTCGGTGGGATTACCTCGACTACCTCGCGCCGTCGCCGGAGAACTGGCGGAGCGAACGCGGCCGGTGAGCCTCCCCTCGAAGCATCAGTTCTCCCCCGAGATCCTCCACAGATGCTCGTCGCTCCGCACGAACATCGCGTCTCCCGCGATCGCCGGTGTGCAGAGAATCGTTTCACCGAAGTCGCTCGTCGCGACGATCTCGCCGCTCTCGCCTCCGAGGGCGACCACCTGCGCGAGTCCCTTCTCGTTGATCGCATAGAGATGGTTCCCGGCGATGACCGGCGTCGCGCTGAACGGGCCCTCGAGGCGGAGACGCCACTCGATGTCACCCGATTCGAGCGAGGCTGAATGGAGGATCGAGCCCGCGAGCGCGTAGACGCTGCCGCCTCGCACCGCTGCGCTCGCCGTGCCGAGTCGGAGTCGCCTCTCCTGCCAAAGGACTTCGGGCTCGAGGGTCGCTTGATCGAGACGGATCGCAGTGATGCCGTTCGAAGGGAGGAGGATCGTCTCGCCGGCGCGCGTCGCGGACGGGATGGCTCCCGCGCCGCCCGGAAACTCCCACAATGTGTCACCGGTGAGCGGATCGTGTCCCGTCGTGATCGGAATCGATTGAAGAAGAACCATCGACGCCGCGTTCACTCGAGGAATGACGATCGGCGACGTCCAGTTCACTCGCGCGGGGCGATCGATCTTCCATCGGTTCACTCCCGTTTTGATGTCGATTCCGGCGGCGAAGGACTCGCTGTCGTTCTCGACCTGAACGATGACCGTTCCCGCGACGATGATCGGCGACGACGACATACCGACCGAGTTGCTAGCCGCGGGATAGTCGTGCGTGAGGCCGCGGACCCATTCGACGTTGCCGTCGAGGTCGAGACAAACGAGATCGTTCGACGAGTAGAACGCGACGACGCGCTCGCCGTCGCTCGCCGGCGTGGGAGTCGCCATGCACATCTTCGGATGGCACTGCGTGAGTCCGGTCGCCCAGAATCGTCGCTCCCAGTGCTTCGTTCCGCTCACCCGATCGAAGGAGAGGACGTGAAGGTTGTTGTCTTCCGCGCCGCTGCTCGCCGTCAAGATCACGCGATCGCCGACGATGATCGGTGAGGAGAGGCCGCGTCCCGGCAGACCGACCGACCACGCGATCTTCTCGCGCCGCTCGACGTCCCACGAGGTCGGAATCGATGCCGTCGCCGCGACCGCGCTCGAGTCGCTGCCGCGAAACTGACGCCAGTCTTCGCCGGCGCTGAGGAAACCGCAGACGAAAAGCGCGATGGGACCGGCGCAGCGGCCGAGCGAGCGTCGGTTTTTCGGGCGCATCATTCTTTCTTCTCCTTGGCTTCGTTGCGCGGCCGCTCGGGACGCGTCGCCGAGAGGATCGCCGATCCCTTGGCGTCACACACGCGCAGTTGAAACTGCCACGGATCCGCCCAGTCTTCGGTCTGCTCGTTCTGACAAGATTTGATCAGGATCGTGTTACCGCCCGCTCGCAATCGTCCCTTGCCGCGGTAGTGGTCGATACGCGTTCCGTGGTGATATTCGTCGCGCGCGAAGATCAGCTCTCCGTTCAGCCACAGCTTGAACGCGTTCTCCGTTCCGATGCGGATCTCGGCTTCGCGCGCCCGCGCGCTCGTAAACTCGGTCGCAGCGTAGGCGGCGACGCCTTTTTCGTGCGCGATCTCGCGATTGAGGTCGACGATGCCGTACTCGTCCGTCGTGACGTGCTTCTTCCATTGGACCGGACCGTGTTTCCCATCGTACTTCGACTCGAAGTGGACGGGGCGCAGCGGAACGATCGTCTCGGGCGCGTATTCCGCGGCGTATCCGCGCTGGACGCCCGCCTCGTTCTTCGTGCTGTCGAACGGCCCGACGAGATGCCAATCGAGGATGAAGCCGAAGTGCCGGGCGACATCGACCTCGCGCCCGAGCTTTCGGAGTCGCTTCGTGATCTCCCGTACCTGTTTCGGGTCGAGCGCGGCGAGGAGCGCAGCCTCGTAGCGCGCCGTGGTTTCCTCCTTCGCGCGGGTCGCTTCGCCCTCTTCGATCTCGTGGAGGAGCCGAGCGACCGCGTCGCGGCGGAACGCGGGTGCGGGGTCGTCGAGCATCCCCGGGATCAATCGCTCGACGGCGGACGGATCGACGGCGGTGAGCCAATCGTAGGCGAGCCGCCGCGCACTCGCGTCGCGTCCGGTGTCGCGAACGAAGGCGTCGAGCGCGTCGACGGGGAGTTTTCCCCGCGCGGCGAGTGTGCGTTCCGCGATCGCATCGACCGCACTCCGAAGCCAGTTCGCGCCGATCGGAGCCTCGGCGTCGATCGCGCCGAGGATGGCCGGGATCGAATCCGCCTTGCTCTTCTCGACGAGCTCTCGCCACGCCGATCGCGCGTCGTCCGCCCCGGCGCCCTCGCGTCCGGCGCGTGCGATGCGCCCGGCGAGCGCCGTGACTCCGTCGTTCTCGGGTGCGGCGTCGACCGAACCGCTTCCCGCCGCGATGAGGAAAGAAAGCAAAGCGCACTTCGCCGAGTGCAGCAGAATCGTTCTGAGTGTCACTGAGGTTCCCTTTCGACTGCGCCGCTTGGAGCAGGCCGCGCGACCGAAGTCGCGAAGCATCGACCACGGAATCGTTCTGCACAGTGTCGTCGGGTCTCGAACGGCTGTCATGAAAAAAGGCACGCTCGGCGCTGCGATCCTCCCGTCGCCGCGGAGCCGGGTGAGTCCGCGCGGGGTAACCGCCGCGTCGAAATCGCCGACGCGGAGTCCTCGCGTCCTTCGGGATATGTTTCCCGAGGTTTCCGTGGTTCGCGCGGCGCGCCCGCCCGAGGATAGTCTTCAGACCGCCGCGACGGTGCGACGGGAGTCGATCGAATGGAATCAGGGCGTACGCTCTCGTGGAATCGACCGAGCTGTTTAGAGAAGACAAGGTGAAGGCGCTTCTCGGGGGGAGTCCCGCCGATGCGACGCGAGGACTCGAGCAGATCGCGGTTCACCTCCGATTCGGAATCTGCGGCTGGATTCGGCGGCAGTTCCCCGGGATGTCGCCCGAAGATCTCGCCGATACGTGGCAGGAGACGCTCGTCTCCGTGCTTCGCGCGGTCCGCGAGAAGCAATTCGATCGATCGCGCGAGCTCGCACCGTGGGTCGCGACTCTCGCCTATCGGCGCGCGGTCGATCTCCTCCGGCGGCGAACCACCGACGGCGAGGCCCTCGATGCGGTGAGGGCGGCGCTCGAAGAAACTCCGCTGGGAGATTGGCGGCGCGAGCTCGGCCGGATGCAGAGCGCGGAGGTCTTCGAGCTCGTTCGGCGCGAGATCGTCGCGCTTCCCGAGCGCCAGCGCGTCGTCCTTCAAGTCTTCAGCGATCATTACCCCGAGACGGCGAGCATGGAACGGCTCCGCGTTCTCGTCGCGGAAACCTCCGGCGAGACGGTGAGCCTCGCCGCCGTCAAGCGCGCCCTTCAAGAGGGGCGGCGCAAGCTCCGGACGGTCCTCGGCCGCCACGGATTCTCCAACACGAGGAACGAATCATGAACCCGCCCCGCAAACCACATCGTGGGGACGAATCGAAGGGAGCCGAGCGCGGCGAAGATCGTTCGCGCGACGAACTCGCTCTCGATGCTCTACTCGCGGAATCGCTGCGATCTCCGCCGCGGGCTCCAAGCTTGAAGGATCTGCGGCAATCGGAGAGCGATCTCGGCGAAAGTGATCGCGCGGCGCTCGAGGCGCGGGAGACGCGGGCGAAAGGGTCTCCGCGCTTCTCCGACAGCTCGCGTGGGATCGGACCTCTTCGCGATACGGTCGCGCTCGACGCGGTCGGTCGTCGTAACGGGGCAGCGACGGGACGTATCGAAGGGCAGACGGGGGAAAGCGTGCGCTGGGCGCGAACGAGTTCGCGCGAGCGCGGATCGGGAAATTTACACCTCTCTCGGGAGACGAGAACGATGCAGAAGCTCCTCATTTCGAGTCTGGCCGCCGTCGCCGCCGTGGCCGTGATCGCGCTGGGAATCTTGGGTCCGTGGAACCAGACGCCGCAGACTGCGAGTATCGATGAGGACGCTCGCTTGGAAGTCGAACGACTCCGCAGCGAATTGGTCACACTTCAGGGACAGATCGATCAGCTTTCCCAGTCGTTCGAGTTCGCGATGATCGAGCGGGCGGACGAGGGAGATGACGGCGAAGACGGCGCCGCCGCCGCGTCTGAGGAGGGCGGCGGGGCGAAGAGCGCGCTCGCGGCGGCGGAAGAGCTGCGCCGGACGAGTGGCGACGAGGGTCTACGCGCGTACGTCGCGCAGGTCATCGAGGATGATCGACGCGAGCGAGCGGAGAAGCGGCAGCAGGCGATCGCGCAGCACCAGGCGGAGATCGAGGCGCTTCACCAGGGACCCTACGGCGACCAGAACTTCCGAGTGAACTCCATGGCGAAGAAACTCGGGCTGAGTGATCGGCAAAAGCAGCACTACTACGACCTCGTCGTCGACTACAACGCGCAGATCAAGACGGCGCGCCAAGAGGAGGCGAAGGACCGTGCGAACCGCCAGGTCTACCGCGACCGCCGGAAGGTGATCCGAAAGGAGTTCGCGACCGTCTTCGCCCAGGCGCTCGATCCGGAGCAAACCGAGGTCTTCAACGCCCTCAATGAATGGGAAACGCGACCGGACGGAAGCGTCGTGAATGCGGTCACCTTTCACGACACTTGGGGTGGAAATCAGGGGGCGGCGGCCCTCACCCCGTCGGTCCGGTATTACAACTACATTCACACCACGACCGACGACGGCACGGCGGCGACCGGGACGGTGGAAGCATTCGCGAAGCCAATCGTGGAGAAGCTCGAGCGGGCGACCGTCGAGCTCCAGGTGGAGCACGAGAGGGCGGCTTCGTCGGCGGGGGCGAGCGACAAGTAGAACTTGTCGAGTGTCCTCGAGCTTCTCGTCGGTTGACGAGAATCGGTCACCACGAAGGGCACGAAGGACACGAAGAGAGGCGATAGGAACGGAGAACGAGAGAGAGACTGTTTGCCGCGAATCGCCTTCGCGGGGCCACACACCCTCTCTCACTCTCTCCTATCAACTCTTCCCTTCGTGTCCTCCGTGCCCTTCGTGGTGATTGACTCTTTCAGCCACCCGCAGCGCTAAGGATCCCCGCCCTCACCGAGCTCCCCCATCCGAGCGATCACGGCCCGAGTCCGCGGCCCGCGCTCGACCAACCACCGGGTTCGCCAATCCATCTCCCGCCGGAACCCTCCCACCCGTCCCCGGCGAACTTTGAGCGCGTTCAGATCGCCATTCCAGTTCGGCGTCCCGAGGCGATGGAAGAGCTCACCGGTTTTCTGCTCGCGACAGAGCGCGATCTCGACCTCGCGCATAGTGTCGAAGCCCGAGGCCTTCGTCGCGGTGTCGAGACTGTGATCGTCGGGCGCGGTGCCGTCGACGAAGCGAAGGAACCGACGAAACTCGGCGGGTGGATCGCGCTGGAGGTCCTCGTACGCGAGGACCAATCGCGACTCGGGACTCGCGGCGGCGAAGTCGAGGAGCTCGAGCACGAACGCCGAGACGCGCTCGACGCCGTAGATGTCCGACCCGGCGAAGTTCCGGAGCGAGCCCACGGCGACCCCTTCCCGCGCGCGCTTTTGGTGATAGTAGGACGTCACAACGTCGCGTGGATCGCGCGTGAGGATCACGCAGCGCTTCCGGGCGAGATCCTCGGCGAAGAGGAGCCTTGGCTCACCTCGGCAATCCTGGAAGAGATCGAAGTAGTTGTGCGTGAACAGGACGCCCGGGCTCCGTTCAGCGGGCGGAAAATCGAGCGAGAGCGGTCTCCCGTCGCGGTGAAACCGATACTGTGCGAGAAAGTACCGAAGCCACGTTCGGCCCGACTTCGGCACGGAAAGCACCACCACGTCGGCGTCGCGCGTCCTTCGCTCGAGCCGTTCTCGCTTCGCCTTGAGGTCGTGCGGGCGCCACTCGAGCCATTCGTTCGAACGGACGTTCTCGTCGATCGTCGAGTAGGCTAGCCCTCGTTTCGCGGCGACGAAATGGAAGCTGAGCTGATCGCGGCGACTGAAGCGCGCGATCTCGCTCCACCAATCCTCCATCGCTTCCATGACACGCGGATCTCGGTGACGCCGGAGGATCACCATGCACGCGGGAATCGGGGTGTCGCCGGAATACCCCGCGGCGCGATAGGTCTCGATCTGTCGCGCGATGGTTTCGGGATCGTCTTTCCCGGCGCGGATGCACGCTTCCGCTTCGGCCCGGATCCCGGCGCGGTCTTCGGGATGCCGGAAGAGGGAGAGATTCTCCTCGGCGAGCCCGCGCTGGAGGAGAGCGCGAAGGTCACCGCGGTGGTCGAGATTCGCGTCGACCCACACGCTCGTGTCGTACTCGGGAAAGTACCGGTGCGGGAGAATCTTCGGCTTCTTCGCCGTGCGCACCGGATCGCTGAAGTGCTCGTCGAACCGGCGCAGCTTCCAGACCCGCGAGCGAAGCGACGGATTGTCGGTGAAGCAGACGTAATCGAAGTCGTCAACGGGCTGCGGAGGATCGCGGAGCTCGTCGTAGTTCCCGCAGATGGCCGTGTAGACCACGACTCGCTCTTTCGTCGAGACCATCACCCGTCCTCGTCCGCGTGGGGCGGCGGCTCGGCGCGCGCCCCGTCGAGTCGCCGACGGAGGACCGTCGTGATGTGGACGCGCTCAGAAATGTCGAACTCGCCGCTTTCGACGAGCTGCGCGATCACGTGCACCGGACCGAGCTCCGGGCGCTTCGAGTCGTGAAACGCCACCTCACCGCCGGGAACGAGGTGCGGAAGCCAGCACGCGATGTCGCTCTCGACGGCTTCGAGTCGATGATCGCCGTCGATCCAGAGAAGTCCGACGGGGAGAGTCCAGCCGCGCGCGAGCACGCTCGAGGACAAATTGACGAGCCGCACCGACTCCGCGGTCCCGAGCGCGAGCATCGTGCGGAAGAACGCGGCGCGATCGGCGGGACCGAAGCGCCCACCGTTCGCGCCGCGGAACTCTTCGTGCGGTTCGATCGCGTAGACGGGAAGATTCGCACCTGCGCGGGTTCCGAGCGCGAGCGCCGCCGTCGATTGCCCGCGGTAGCTGCCGATCTCGACAATTACGCCCGAGCTCGCCCGCGCGGCGAGGTCGTAGAGGAGCGCGCATTCGGAGTCGTGGATCTTTCCTTCGAGCGAGCGCACGGCTGCGAGCGCTTCCTCTCGCGTCGCCGTGTTCGCGTCGAGCGGGCGATCCACCGAGAACGGCGGGAGCGCGGCGAGTCGATCGCGCAACCGCCCGCGGATGCGCTCTTGAAGCACCTCCGGGGCGGGGTCGAGCGGCTTCGCGCGCCAGCGCCGGGAGAGCTCGCCGAGCGCGTTCCCCGTTTTCCAGCGTCTCGTCTCGAGGACCGTCGACAGAAGGCGGTCGAGCTCCTCGTAGATCTCGAGCGGGCAGCTTTCGCCTCCGCCTTTGCACGAGCTTCGGTCCGGGTCTTTCACACCTCGAACTCTTACGCCTCAGTTCATCTCTTCTTCGTCTTCCTTCGCGCTCTTCCCAAACCCTTCGTGTGAATCTCATTACGGAAGGGCTAGAGCGGCACTAGATTTTCATCGAAGCGAGAGGCGCGGTCCAGCCTGCGGTGGTCGTCAGCAACTCGTATACGACTCGCATCCGAGCGACGACGCGGGATCCGGGTCGGGCCCGCAGTCGGTGCCATCGGGTCCCGCGCCCCCGATCGGCGGTGGGCCGTCGCCGAAGAGGCGATTGAGGCCGAAGATCGGATCGGCGATGTTGTAGCTCGTGTCGCCGTTCACATCGCCCGTCTCCGCACAGCTCGGCGGGGCGCCGTCACCGAAGAGGCCGTTCAGCATGTAGATCATGTCGGCGATGTTGACCTGCGCGTCGTCGTTCACATCGCCACGGCGGATCTCCGGCTGGGGCGGAGAATCGACGAGCGCGGCGATGCGGTCGGCGTCGAGCGCTTCGTTGTAGATCCGAACATCGTCGACGATCGAGTCGTGGCCGCGCGCGTTGAACGCGCCGAAGGCCCCGATCTTCGCCGTGCCGGCGTTCCACCCGTCGCGCACACCGATCGCGGTTCCGCCCTGCGACGGGAGGAGCAGAACCGTTTCCTCCGGCTCGCCGTTCACGTACATGAGCTTCTCGCCGCCCGCGCCGGTCGACGTGATCGCGACGTGATACCATTCGCCGGGCTCGAGGATCGTCGTACCGACCGGGATTTCGGCCGCCGCGCCATCCCAAAAGAGGAGCACTCGCTCCTGCAGAATGCCCTCGAACGTATTGTTCATGATGGTGAAGCCGATCGCGTCGCCCGGCGTGTTCACAAGCTGGTACTCACCGGGATTCGTCACGGCGACGCCCGGGTTCACCCACAGCGCGATCGTGAACCCACCGGTATCGAGCGCATTGACGGCCTGAATCGGAAACTCGACCGCGTTGTCGGTCGATTCGTCGGCGCCGAGATCGAGTGCACCTCCCACCGCTCCCTGGACCCATTGTGCGTCGTTTTCGTTGACGAATCCGCGCAGAGTGCCGATCGCTCCGCCGGCGAGATCGATCGCGATCGACCCCGCTCTTTCGTCGAGCTTGAAATGATGGACGAGGCCCGGCTCGACGCTCTGCTCGAGCGTTCCGAACGAGACGACGCGATCGATGAAGCCGCCGCGCGAGTCCTCGGCGTGAATCTCCGCCGAATAGATCTCGCCCGCAGCGAGCCCGCCGAAGGAAACGGAACGCGTCGTTTCCGTGCCGCCGATGACGAGGTCGCCGCTGATGTCAGAGCCGTTCAACATCACCGAAATCGCGCCCGGATCGATCGCCGCGCCGGCGTTCGGCGTTGATACGTCAAACGAAAACCCGCTCGCGGCGTCGTGGAAGGCATCGCCGTCGGCCGGCGAGAGATTGGAAATCTGAAGTGGCGAAGGAGGAGGAAACGGGACGAGCTCCTCGATTTCATCCTCCTCGAGGAGGCGCGAGTAGATGCGGACATCGTCGACGACCGAGTTGTGCGTTCGTCCGCCGTTGATCGATCCAATCCGCGCGATGCCCTCCCCCCAGCCATCGGCGACGGCCTCCGGGGCTCCTCCCTGCGACGGAAGGAGCAATTCTTGTTCGGCCGGAAGCCCGTTGATATAGAACTGCCGCTCGCCCCCTCCACCACCCGACGTAAGGGCCACGTGGTACCACTGGCCCGGCTCGAGGCTGTCGACGCTGACCGTGATGTTCGGCGGGCTTCCGTCCCAGAAGAGGAGGACACGATTCCGCTGCGTTCCTTCGAACGTCCCGTTCATGATCGTGAAGCCAACGGCGTCACCGGGCGTCGAGAGAAGCTGGTACTCTCCCGGGCTGCTGATCGCGTCGCCGGGCTTCAGCCACATCGCGATCGTGAATCCGCCGGTCTCGAAGGCGCTCAGAGCCTGGATGTCGAACTCGACGAAGTTGTTGCTCGAGCCGTCGGCACCGAGGTCGAGCGCCCCATCTTCTTGTCCTTCGACCCACTGTGCGTCGTCGTTCGCCTCGAAGTTGACGAGCTGTCCGACCGCGCCCCCGGCGATGTCGATCGCCTGCGTCCCAGCGGTTTCGTCGAACGGGAAGTGATGGAGAAGGTCGCCGTCTTCGCTCGGCATCGCCGTTGCGAAGCGATGCGTCCGCTGGCACAGTCCGCCGGCGCTGTCGCTCACCGAGATGACGGCCTCGTACGCGGTTTCCGGTTCGAGCGACTCGTACGACACGGCGCGGCGCGTGTCGGTGCCCCCGATCACGAGGTCTCCCGTGACGTCGACGCCGTTGAGGACGACCGCGATCATTCCGGGATCGATCGTCGTTCCCGCGCCGTTCGCAACGACGTCGAAATGAAAACCATCGCCCGCTTCGTGAAACGTCTCGCCCGCGGGTGGAACGAATGTGTCGAACCCCGGCGCCGGCGCCGGTGGATTCGATTGAATGGCGTCGATTTCCTCCTCCGAGAGCGCTTCGTCGTAGATGCGAACGTCGTCGACGATCGAGTTGTGAGTGCGAGCTTGGTTGATCGCACCGATGCGCCCGACTCCGGCCGGCCAGCCGTTGCGGACTCCGACTCCCGATCCGCCCTGAGACGGCACGAGGAGCGTCAAAGGTTCCTCAACTCCGTTCACGAAGATTCGCTTCTCGCCCCCGGCGCCGGTCGACGTGATCGCGACGTGGTACCACTCGCCCGGTTCGAGAGAGGTCTCACTGATCGGGATTTCCGGGAGTGAGCCGTCCCAGAAGAGCAGGACGCGCTCCTGAAGAACGTCCTCGAACGTGTTGTTCATGATGGTGAACCCGATCGAGTCGCCCGGCGTCGAGAGAAGCTGAAACTCCCCTGGCGAGCTCGTGAAGTCTCCGGGGTTCAGCCACATCGCGATGGTGAATCCACCGGTCGCGCTCGCGTCGACGGCCTTGAGGTCGACCTCGACCCAGCCGGGCGCCCCCGGCGTGCCGAGATCGCATGCACCGCCGAACTCGCCGGGAACCCACTGGCCGTCACCGGCGTCGTCGAATCCGACGAGTCGGCCGTCGCTCCCACCGACACAATCGGCGGCGACCAGGCCTTCCTCTTCGTCGAAGCGCCAGTGATGCACGAGATCTGCGCGCGCGTGAACACCGAGCGAGACTAAGAACACAAGGAGCGAGATGGAACGAGTCTGCATAGGAGTCCCTCGGGCGTCTCTCGTGGGGCACGGAATCCGTCCGCGTACCGGAGTCAACCGAACGACGACTTCGTCGGCGACCAAATCGTCGCGAAGCTCGACGATTCCGCCGGATTCGCCGACGGCTCGCGCGGTGATCCCGTTCGCGACGATCGTTTTCCGTTCGCGAACCGGTGCGTCGACAGATTCCTAGAAATCAGGTTTCTTTCCGACCGAAAGACCATGCTCCCCGACGTTCCGGCTCGGCGCAACCTACATGTCGACGCGACACCAGCGTTCGGTCGCGACCTTCGAGTACGGCTCCGTGCCGAATCCGTGCGAGCGGTCTGAGCTTCCGAGGTCGTGGCGCGGAGAGTTGGTCACCCTGACTTGATCCCGAGGCGCGGAGGAAGGCGGCGACCGGCCCGTTGACGGTGTGCTCGAGCGCGGTCTCGGACCCGCGCCCGTCGTCGACGCTCCCTTTCGCCTTCGCCGATCCACGGCCGGACTCGAGGTGGCGGTCCAGACACAAAAGAAGATCGCGCGACCATCGCCCTCCGGGGACAGCGCGCGACCTTCCGTTGCGCGGAGCTACGTCCCCTCGCCGGCGTGGGGTGACTCGCACGCCGGGAGGGGTTGCGTAAGCCGCCTAAAAATTGAGCAAATCGGAATCGTCCGCGGCGTCTTCGGACTCCAGCTCGACGGGATCCGAATCCGCGTCATTCGCCGGTTCCGGCTCGTTCTCGACCGGCTCGTCGAAATCCGCCGCGGGAGGATCCACGTCGTCGCCGAGGTCAGGGGCGGGTAGGGGTGGAGCGGGCTCTGCGGGGACTCCGAGTAGAGGAGCGGGCTCACTCACTGGCTCGGGATCCGCGTCCGGGACGACCGGCCGACTCGGCGGCAGTGCGGGCAAGCTCTCCGGCACCGGAATCGGCCGCGACTCGTTGCGAGTCCTGCCGCGGGAAGGAGCTCGAATCGGCGCGGGCCGCTCGCCGGGGATCCGCGGCGCTAGACCGGACTCCCCGACACCGGTGCTCCTCTGGACCGGGAGGGCGAGTTTCGAGGGAGTTCTCGAAGTGTGTCGAGATCGAGGCACGGCCGGCAGCCGTCTCCGCGCGTCGGACGATTTCGTCGAGAGCGCTCGCTCTACGAGGCGTCGGATCTCCGTGAGCTCGCGCCGGATCGAGCTCACTTCGATCCAGATCTGTTCGATGTCACCACCTCGCGCGCGCCGCGCTCTCGTCGCGCTCGGACGCGCGACCGAGCGCGGCTCGTCCGGTCCGCTCTCTACCGATCTCGTCGAGCGCCGACGGCGACTGCGCGAGGTTCTCGGCTCTGCGTCGCTGCTCCGTCGCACCGAGCGCGTCGTTCCACTCGAGCGTCGGGCTCCGGACTGGTTGTTCGAAGATCGGATTCCCGAGCCCGCCAGCTCGGCTTTTTTCGCCTGCATCTGGGAGATCGCGGCCTGGAGCGCTTCGACCTGCTTCCGGAGTACCTGGATCTGATTCTCCTTGAACTGGAGCTCTCGCTTGTGCCGTACGCTGTCCTTGTTCACAGAGTCCGGACTCGCTTCGTCGTGGCCTTGTCCGGCGTAGACGCCGTCGCTCGCGATGTTCCCCTCAACGACGTAGGTCCTTCTCTTATCCGAGTACTCGTCGCGCCTCGACTCCTTCTTGCCTTGGGTCCTTCCCTTTTTCTTCGAAGTCTCGCCCACGAGGCCGCTCACTCGAGAGCCGTCCGGCGCCAGCACCTCGATGAGCTTGCCGCCCTTCCCGAGATCGGTCACTTCCAAGAGCTTTCCTTCGAACGTGAACACGTCCCCGTCCTCGGTGTCGAACCGATAGAGCGTCCGTACCCGATCGTCTCCATCGGTGGGGACCAAGTTGAGGTTCTGTGCCTCGTTGCCGAAGAGGTCGAGCTCGACGAAGTCTCCGTCCGCCGTCGTCACGACCCTGAGGAGCTTGGTCTTTTCTTTGTTCGCCTTCGCTTTTCCCACCGTCTTCACGGGCTCGGTGAGACGAACCGTTTTTCCTTCCTCTGTGACGAGCAAACGAAAGTCGTTTCCTCCGTCTGGATTCGGCCCGACGAGGACGTTGTTCCCGTCGGTGACCGTGACGGTTTCGCCGATCCGGATCGTCTTTCCATCCTGGGTAATGAGGAGCCTGAAGTCGCCTCCTCCGTCGGGATCCGAGCCGACGACGACGTTGTTTCCGTCGGTGACCGTGACGCTATCTCCGACGAGGACCGACTTTCCGTCGGTCGTGACGCTCAACGGAAAATCGTATCCTTCGAGTGGATCGGAAGTGGCGGTGAGCGCGCCCTCCTCGGTTCCCGTTTCGGCTTCGACGACATCATCTCCGTCGGCGGCCAAACGCCCCGCGGTGACGATTCCCGCAAGCGCGGCAACGCAGAGAATTCGCTGGTGTAGACGACTCATCCTCGGCTCCTTTCCGAGAGAGGTGGATTGTTCGGGCTCGGACTCTCTTCGATTTCGAGACGCTCGCTCCCCGGAGACGACTCGACGCGGCGTTCGAGGGAATTGATCCGTTCCCGCGTGGACTGAATTCGCGCGCGGATTTCCGTGCGCTCGATCGCGTCTTTGGGAAGCTGTTCGCTGAGGTCGAGAAGCTCGCGCAGGTCGCCGCGGAGCGCATCGACTTCGAGGCGGATGACCGCTCGATCCTCCGGGTCGAGACGGTCGGGTGAGGGGAGCGGCTCGACCACAGCCGCTCCTTCGCGCGTCACCGAGACGTCGTCGAACGCGTCGGCGCGCGACGAGTCAACATGCGGTGCACCGGGCTGCAGGGGCGCGGTCGTGCCGGAAGACGCGCTGTCCTGCGCGACCGGTGGAGCGTCGTCGCTACGGTGATCCGCTCCCCCGCCGTCGAGCGCGAGCATCGCGGCAACGAGTACTCCCGCGGCGAGGCCGGCTGCCGCGAGCACGCCGCGTCGACCGCGACGGCGCTCCGCCGACGACTGGACCCTCGCGACGGCGAGGACGCGCGTGCGAACCTCACCGGACGGCTCCTCGAGCTCGAGTCCCGAGCGCCGCCAGCCGGCGAGAAGATCGAGCGTCGGCTCGCTCGGCTCGCCGGATTCGTCGAAAAGATGGTCGATGCGCTCACGCGTCATGACCGCTCCTTTCACTCCATCCGCCTTGAAGAAGAGATTGCCGTAGCTTCTGCGCGGCGTAACGACAGCGCGAGACGACGGTCGACTCGGGCACGTCGAGAAACGCCGCGACCTCGGCGTAGGTCATGCCCACGAGCTCGCGGAGAACGATCGCCTCGCGCTGCGCGTCGGGAAGCTCGTGGAGTGCCCGGCTCAGCTCGTCCGCATCGAGTGCGCAGCTCGGCTCGGCGCTCGCCGATCGGCGAAAGAGAGGGTCTTCACCGAGGAGCGTGATCGCGCTGGCGCGTCGTCGTTCGCGGCGCTGGTGGTCTCGCGCGGCGTTGCGAGCGATCGTGAGAAGGTAGGGTTTCATGTTCGGCTTAAGTTGGATCCGCTTCACACTCCGTACGATCGCCACGAACGTTTCTTGCAGCAGCTCTTCGGCCGTCTCGCGCCGTCCGACGAGGGCGACGAGATAGACATAGAGCTCCCGCCGGTAGCGGTCGTAAAACTCGGCGAACGCGCGCTCGGAGCCGCGGGCGTAGGCCTCGAGAAGATCTCGGTCCGTCATAGGTTGAGTCGACTCGGAGGAAATCCCTTTGGGATCCAACTGGATAAACGCTCCGGGGACGCGGATTCTTTCAACCGATCTGGAAAAAATGAGCTCGAACCCACTCGAAGTGTACGGCCCTTAGGAGTTTCCCGTGAAAACGATCACTTTCCTCGCCGTGGTTGCTTCTGTTCCGCTCCTCGCGCAGTCGACCGCCGAGCCGTACGAGCTCGGCCCCGACTCGGAGCGACGACAGGGCGTCCCCCGCGGGGAGGTGAGCCGGCACGTCTGGGAGAGCGAGGTCTTTCCGGGCACTGTGCGCGAGTACTCCCTCTACGTACCCGAGCAGTACGACGGGGAGCGCGCGGCCTGCGTTATGGTGTTTCAGGATGGGCACGCCTACGTGAGCGAGACCGGCCAATTCCGTGTCCCCATCGTCTTTGACAACTTGATTCACCGCGGTGAGATGCCGATCACGATCGGGATTTTCATCAATCCCGGCCATCACGCGAAAGCGTCGGCGACGGGCGGCGATCGATTCCCGGAGAATCGCTGGCGATCGAGCAATCGATCCTTCGAGTACGATCGGCTCTCCGACCAGTACTCGCGCTTCCTTCTCGAAGAGATCCTTCCCGCCGTCGGCGAGAAGTACAAACTGCGCACCGATCCGCGCGGCCGAGCGATCTGCGGGATCAGCTCCGGCGGCATCTGCGCGTTCACTGCGGCGTGGGAGAGACCCGAAGAGTTTCACAAGGTGCTGAGTCACGTCGGGAGCTTCACCAACATCCGCGGCGGCCACAACTATCCAGCGATCATTCGAAAAACGAAACCGGCGAAGCCGATCCGGGTCTTCCTTCAGGGCGGGGAGAAGGACCTCAACAACTCCCACGGGAATTGGTGGCTGGCGAACCTCCAAATGGAGAGTGCGCTCCGCTTCGCCGGATACGAAACGAAGTTCGTCGGCGGAGTCGGCGGACACAACGGGATCCACGGCGGCGCGATCCTGCCCGATTCGCTCCGTTGGTTGTGGCGAGACGAGGTCGCGACGGTACCTGCAGCTGCGGCTCGACTTTCACCGGAGAAGCTTGCCGGGATCGATCCTGCGGTCGAAGCCCTCATCGATGAGGGACGCTACAAGGGTGCGATCACGGTAGTCGCGCGCGGCGGCAAGATCGCGCACTTTCGGGCGTTCGGTGACCTGCGATCGGACTCGATCCTGCGCATCTACTCGATGACGAAGCCGATCGTGAGCGTCGCCGTGATGATGCTCGTAGAGGCGGGAAAGGTCGCGATCGACGATCCGGTCGCGAACTACCTTCCGGAGTTTGCGCGAGTCCGCGTCTTCGAGAGCGGCGAGCGTGTCTCGCCCCGTCGCCCTCCGACCGTACGCGATCTCCTCCGTCACACGGCCGGTCTCACCTACGGTTCATTCAGCGACTCGCCGGTCGACAAGCTCTATCGCGAAGCGGATCTCCTCCGGCGCGATCATACGATCGAGAGCATGGTGTCCGAGCTCTGCGAGCTGCCGCTCCTCTATCATCCGGGTGAACGCTGGCACTACTCGGTCAGCGTCGACGTCCTCGGCGCCGTCGTCGAGGCCGCTTCCGGCGAGGCGCTCGATGGTTTCCTTCGCACGCGGATCTTCGAGCCCCTCGGCATGCGGGACACTGGCTTCGCGGTGTCGGAAGCTCAGCGGTCGCGCTTCGCGACCAACTACGGGCCTGAGCACGACGGAAGCGGACTCCGCGTGATCGACGATCCGGCGCAGAGCCGCTATCTCACGACTCCGAAGTTTCTCTCCGGCGGTGGTGGACTCGTCTCGACGGCGGACGATTACCTCAAGTTCGCGCTCGTGCTCGCTGGTGGCGGCGAATGGGGCGGGGTGCGACTTCTCGAAACGGCGACGGTCGCCGAAATGACACGAAATCAACTTTCCGAGAGTCTGCTTCCCATCGCGATCGGATCTCCGCGTCCCGGGACGGGGTTCGGTCTCGGCGTCTCGGTCCGCGTCGCGGAAGAACCGCGGGCGCGCCGCGGCGAGTACGGTTGGGGAGGGCTGGCGAGCACTCAGTTCTGGGTGTCGCCGGAGACTGGCCTCGTCGTCCTCACGCTCGCGCAGCACATTCCGTACACCGATACGATCCAGCGTCGCGTCCTTCCGATCGTGTACGACGCGGTGGCCGAAAACTGAACCGAGGCACCGGGCGCGCTCACTCGCACGGCGGAAAGAACTCGCACTCGAGCTCGTCCGCGGTCGGGTCGAATCCGCAGAAGGGATAGAACGGCGCCGGCGGTGCGGATCCGGCCATGAACGAGTAGCCGAGCGTCCACATCACGTCGGAGATGTCGACCTCGCCGTCGTCGTTCGCGTCGGCGGCATCCATGCACTTCGGTGGGCGTCCGTCGACGAAGAGGAAGAGCACGGTCCAGATCGGATCGGCGATGTCGAGGAGCGAGTCCGAATTCGCATCGCCGCGGACGAACGCGCGCTCGCCGCGCTCGATCGTAACCTGGAACGTACACGTCGACTCGTTCCCTGCGGCGTCGCGCGCGCGGCAAGTGATCGTGTGCTCGCCGAGCGTGAGGCGACTTCCCGATGGCGGATTGCAGTCGATGAACACCTCGTCGTCGCCCGCGCAGAGATCCGTCGCGGTCGGGGCATTGAAGGTGACGATCGTCGTACAGGGAATCGGTCCGCGCTCGTTCGTCGGCGGCCAGCCCGGCGGCTTCTGCGCTTCTTCGCCCACGGAATCGCATTCGAGGAAGAGATCGACGAGGTCGTCGCAGAGAATCTCGGGTGCCGTGCGATCGATGACGGTCACGGTGAATGAGCACTCGGCTTCGTTCCCTTCGGCGTCCGTCGCCACGCAGGTCACGGTCGTCTGGCCGACCGGAAAGAGGCTTCCCGAGGCCGGAGTGCACACGACCGCGACGTCGGGATCGCAGGCGTCTTCCGCGGCGACGTCAAAGTCGACGACCGCACCTTCCCCCGAGGTACACTCCGTGACGATCGGCTCGGGACAAGTGAGCGCGGGCGGCGTGGTATCGACGACGTTCACGACGAACGAGCATTGCGTCGAATTGCCCGAGCTGTCGGTCGAGGTGCAGACGACCTCGGTCTCGCCGAGCGGGAAGATTGTCCCCGAGGGCGGAACGCATTCGACCGGAGGTTGGCCGTCGCACGCGTCATTGCTCACCGGGAGGTCGTACTCGACGAGCGCGCCGCCCTCGCGGTCGCACTGAACCATCATCGTCGGTGGACAGATGAGCTCGGGCGCGACCTCGTCGACGACCGTGATCGTGAACTCGCAGCTCGCCGAGTTCCCGGACGCGTCGGTTGCGGTACACGTAACGACGTGCGATCCCGGCGGAAGGACACTCCCCGAGGGAGGATCGCACTCGACGACGGGACGCGGATCGCAGTCGTCGGCGGCTGCCGGCAGCGGAAACTCGACGACCGAGCCTCCGTCCTCGGTGCAGGAGCGCTCGAACCCTTCAGGACATTCGATCGTCGGCGGCGTGTTGTCGAACACGGTGACGCTAAAGGAGCACATCGACTCGTTCCCGAGATTGTCGGTCGCAGTGCACTCAACGACCGTGACGCCGAGCGGGAAGAGACTCCCCGACGGAGGCACGCATTCGACGACGGGGTTCGGATCGCCGGAGTCCGACGCGGTGACGTCGAAGCTGACGACCGCGCCGTCGGCCGATGTGCAGTGCGCCTCGATGTCGCTCGGGCACTCGATCATCGGCGGGCCGGAGTCGGTCACGATGACGTTAAACGAGCATTCGATGACGTTTCCGCCTTGATCGTCGGCGGTGCAGGTGACGACCGTCGTCCCGATCGGAAACATGCTCCCCGACGGGGGAAGGCACGAGAGGTTCGGGGCGGGATCGCAGTTGTCGTTCGTCACTGGCGTCGTGTACTCGACCACCGCGCCTTCGGGACTCGTCGCTTCGGTCGTGATGTCGCCGACGCAGAGGAGCTCCGGCACTTCCACGTCGACGACCTCGATGTCGAACGTGCACTCCGAGGCGTTTCCGCTCGCATCGGTCGCCGTGCACGTGACGCTGTTTACGCCGAGAGGGATGACCGCGCCGCTCGGCGGGTCGCACACGAGGACCGGATCGGCGTCGCATGCATCGAAGACGACGGGAAGCGGATACTGCACTTTGCCACCGTCGTCGCATTCGACGACGATCGCTTCGGGCGGGCAGACGATCATCGGCGGAGTTCGGTCGACGACGGTGACGTCGAACGAACATTCCGCTGAGTTTCCGGCCGCATCGGTCGCGGTACAGACGACGGTCGTCACTCCGACGTCGAAGTTTGAACCGGACGGAGGGTCGCAGGTGGCAGTCACGGAAGTGTCACACTGGTCCACGGCGCTGACCTCGAACATGACGACCGATCCTTCGGCCGATTCGCACTCGTACGTGAAGCTCTCGGGGCAATGGATGGCGGGCGGAAGCGTATCGACGACGGAGACGGAGAACTCGCTCTCGCTTTCGTTCCCGAACTGATCGGTCGCGCGGCAGGTCACCACCGTGACGCCCGGTAGAAACACCGATCCGCGCGGAGGGTCGCATTCGACCGCGGGTGATGGGTCGCACGCGTCGACGGCCGTTACCGAGAAGTCGACGGGAGTTCCGCCCGGACCCGCGCACTCGACGATGAGGTCGGCGGGCGCGACGATCTGCGGCGGCGAGAGATCGTCGACCGTCACCGAGAACTCGCAACTCATCTCGTTTCCGCTCGAGTCCGTCGCCGTGCAGGTGACGAGCGTCGTTCCCATCGGGAAGAACGAGCCCGACGGCGGATCGCACGCGATGGTGACGTCGCCGTCGCACTCACCGACGACCACGGGTGCGGGGTAGTCGACGGTGGCGCCGTCGACGCTGTCGCAGTCGACGAGGACATCTTCAAGGCAAACGATAGCCGGAGGTGCTTCGTCGACGACGACCACCTCGAATGAGCACTCGGACGAATTCCCCGAGGAGTCGGTCGCGGTGCAAGTCACGGTCGTCGTTCCGGGCTGGAACGCGCTTCCCGATGGTGGCTCACAGACGATCGTCACTCCGCCGTCCCCGCAGGCGTCGGTCGCCATCGGAGACGGAAACTCGACCTCGACGCCGCCTCCGACGGGGCCATCGGCGCTGCAGGAAACTTCGATCGGCCCCTGCGGACAGGTGATCCGCGGCGGGGTCGTATCGCGCACGACAACCGAGAATTCGCATTCGGCGCTGTTTCCCGCCTCGTCGGTCGCGACGCAGCGGACGATCGTCTCGCCGAGCGGGAACGCGCTTCCGGACGGCGGGTCGCAAACGACGTCGACATCGGGGTCGCAGCGATCGGAAGCGACCGATCGAAAAAAGACCGGCGTGCCGTTCTCCGATGTGCACTCGACCGTGATGTCGCTTGGGCAAACGACGGCGGGCGGCGTCGTATCGACGATGTTGACGACGAACTCGCACTGATACATGTCGCCGGCGTCCGTCGTCGCCGTGCAGCGAACGGTGGTTTCGCCGAGGGGAAAGAGGCTTCCGGACGGCGGATCGCACTCGACGGTCGCCGGCGTCTCGCAGGAGAGACTGAGCATCGGAAGCGGAAACTCGACGGTCGCGCCGCCCGGCTCCGTCGCTTCGGCGGTGACGTCACCGGCGCAGTAGAGTAGCGGTTCGGCGTCGGCGACGACCTCGACCACAAACGTCGCCTCGGAGGAGTTGCCCGAATCGTCGCTCGCGACGCAGGTGACGGTGGTCGCGCCGACTGGAAAGACACTTCCGCTCGGCGGGTCGCAAATGATCTCGACGTCGCGATCGCAGATATCGGTCGCGACCGGCGCGGGATAGTTGACGACGGCGTCATCACCGCCCGCGCAGTCGACGACGATGCGCTCGGCCGGAACGCTGAGCGCCGGAGGAGTCGTATCGACGACTTCGACCTCGAACGAGCAGCACTCCTTGTTCCCTTGAAGATCGATCACCTGGCATCGCACCGTCCGGCGACCGAGCGGAAGGATCGTTCCCGGCGGCGGAAAGCAGATCACCTTCGGGTTCGGATCACAGTCGTCCTCGGCGTGAACGTCGTAGACGATCGCGGCGCCTTCGGGGCACTGGCACTCGAAGGTGAGAACGCCTTCGGGGCAGCGAATCGTCGGCGGAGTCGTATCGTCCGGACAGAGCGCGCAATCGCCGGACTCGGGATTCGATCGCCAGACGTCGCGGAGGATGTTGGCGAGGCGCGCGATCGTGAGCCCGCAGGGATCGCCGCCGCCCGGGCAGCTCGCGAGCTCGCAGAGCGTTTGCGCGGCAGCGAGGAACTCGGAAAGCGGGGTCGCTTCGGTGACGACGAGCGCGGCATCCGGATCTCCCGCATCCGGATCCGGGACGAAGATCGCGCCGCAGCGAAGGACGACGCGGAAGGGATCGATCCCGAAACACGAGAGAGTGTTCTCGCTGAGCTTTCCGTCGCCGAAGAGACGCGAGCGGCGGAGGTTGAGCTCCGTCACGAGCGCGTCGGACTTCAGCCAGACGCAGGGTTCACCGTCGATCCGATTCGTCCGGAGAATGCGCTGCGCATCCGCGGCAGTCGCGACGACTTCGCCGCACACCGACGGCGGATCGAGTGGATCGTCCGGCGTCCCGAGCAGCAAGGTCTCGAGCGGATGGTCGTCGAACGACTTGTAGCAGGACCGCGGGTTGGTGCCGTCGTTTGACGGACATGCCCCGGGTCCACCTCCGTCGCCGGCGTCGAGCGCACCGGCGCCGCCGGCGAGATCGTCGGCCGTCGGACAGCCGAGGTCGATCGGCCCGTCGGCCGAAAGAGGACTCGCCGCGGAGAACGCGATGGCGGTCATGAGTCCCGCCGCCACTTTCAGAGCGGCCATCCCACGACATCCCCGCACGACGCGCGTCGACGCTTCGTCTCGCATCACTCTCACCCTTTCGCGAGTCTCTCGCTCGGCCTCAGCCGATCCGCGCGCGCGGATCAGCGGTACCCGAGCGCCCTATCCTTCGACTCGCAGGATACGGCCCGCGGCGGGCGCACAACAACCCCGACGCGCAGAGCGGCGCTCGCGGCGACGCGTTCCGGTTCGTCAAACGTTTGGGTTCCGCGCGCCGAGAAACTCGGATCCACTCGGCGCGCGTAGCTCGAGATTCAAGCCGGGAGTCAGAATTTGACGGTCACGGAGCGGCGCTCTCCCTTTCGAAGAACGTCGAGCCGGAGCACGGACCCGGGGCGATAGTGGTTCAGCCGCAGGTACGCGTGAAACTCGCCCTCGGAGCGATGCTCGGTGTGACCGTCGTAGCCGACGATCACGTCACCTTTCTTGAGGCCCGAACGGCGTACGGCCGAGCCGAAGATTCCGCGGACGTTCAGCGCGAGCTGGTTCGCCGCGATGCCCCGCTCCTTTTTCGCGTCCGGCTTGAACGCTTGCACCCAGAGTCCAGGCGACGGCGGCATTCCGTACATCGAACCGCGCCAGGAGAGATTCCCCTCTCGCCATTTTCCCGAGAGCGCGAGCGTCGCGGCGATGGTTCCGCCGTCGCGTTTCAGCGTCGCGGGGAGCTCCGTCTTGACCGGAAGGTGATGCAGCACGAACTGCACGTCGGCGAAGGAGAGGATCTTTTGGCCGCCGAGTGTGTCGAGCTCGTCGCCCGGACGGATTCCCGCTCGGGCCGCCGCTGAGTCGGGAACGACCCGCTCGACGCGGCGTCCACCGGTCCTCTCGAGGACGACGCCGACGGAATCGGGAAGCGGATACTTCCAAAGCTTCCGCGGATCGTACGTCCCCGCGTCGAGGGCGACGTCGTGAAACGCGTCGTAGACGTTGTGGCAGTGGATGCACTGCTCGCGCCCCGGCTTCCGGGCGAGGATCTTTCGGATGCGCTTCGAAGGGATCTCCTTCACGAGGCGAACCTTCGGCGACGGTCCCTTCTTCGCCGCGAAGAAGTCGCGGTTCTTCGGATAACGAGAGTGCTCCTCGAGCACGCGCTCCATCGTCTTCGTGAGACCGGCGACGGAGTTGATCGCCATCGGCCCTTCCTTCGTGCGACTCCCGTACCTCGCGAATACGGTTCCGTCGGAGTGAAGAAAGAGCGCCGCCCAGGTGAGGTCGAAGTCGAATTGATGCTGCGCGAGGTCGAGATCGTTCATGCGAACGATGCGGACGCAGACGAACTTCTCGGTCAGCTTCCTCAGCTTCGGATCGCGACGGACAACCTGCCCGTCAAAGCCTTTGCAGGTCTCTCACGGCACTCACCGAAAGAGGAGAAAGATCGGCTTCTTTTCTCGCGCAGCTTTCGCGCGGGCCGCCTCCCAATCGCCGTAGATCCAGTGCGAAGCGATCTCGTCGCCGAGTTCGCGCTGGAGGGAGTCGGCGCCGTCCTGGGCCGGCGCGACTGAAGAAAGTGCGCCGGTGAGAATTCCGAGCGTGCCGAGCGCGATGAGCGCGCGCAGCGTCCTTCGGGATAAGGAAGATGAGTGCGAACGCGACATGCGAACCTCCGGGGAAATCACACGGCATCGAGTGTCGCGCTAGTTCGGCCGATGATCAATGAAGATTCGTTCGTCGAAGGCAGTGTGGCCCCGGCTCTGTGCGCAGGCCGGTCCCGAGCGCGCGTAATGCGAAGTGAAAAACCGCCCCGTCCGCAGCCTCGAGCGGTCGGGGCGGTTGCCGAGATGCGCGAGGTACTGCGCTCGCGCGCGAACGGTCTTACTTGCGAAGGCGCACGCGGCGGAGCGTCACGCGCGCGACCGGGTTTTTCCAGTCGCTCTCGGAAGATTCGAGGTCACCGACACCGTGGATGCCCGAGTGCACGTGTACGAACCCTTCCGCACCCTCGGTTGCGCGGACGCCCGGGTTGCCGCAAGGAGGTCCGGGAATGTG
Organism: Planctomycetota bacterium; assembly: GCA_965223845.1. Lineage (GTDB taxonomy): Bacteria > Planctomycetota > UBA8108 > UBA8108 > SXIK01 > CBDCXR01. The sequence goes on from CBDCXR010000004.1 coordinate 5,877,259, forward strand.
CGAGCAGAGCTCGTTGTTGGCTTCGCTTCCGGCGTCGTAGCCGCGAAGGAGGAACGAGCGCTCGCCGTACGTCGGTGCTCGCTGACCGCGCATGGCGTAGAAGCCGTCGTTCGTCGTCACCATCATGCCGACGAGGGAAATCCACGAGGCGCGCCGCGAACCGTCGATCACCTTCGTGACCGTCTCGCCGGGAAGTATGGGGCCGTTCTCGCCCGTGGCGAGTTGAACGTCGCGCACCTGAGAGCTGCCGGAGAGTTTGTCGATGAGCGGATCGTTCATCGCGTCTTCGGCCACCGCGGCGAGCTCGTCTGACGCCGGCGCCCCGAGAGTGAAGAGCGGCATCATGTCGCTCGAGTGAGCGTAGATGATCGCGGGCGAAAAGATCTGCCCTCGGGTGATGTTCGTGATGCTCACTTCGATTCCGAAACTAGGCGACTCCGGGCGCATGATCTGTCGGTGATCCGCCTCGAGCGCCGCGAGTCCGACCAAACCGAGAGATCCGACGACGATCGCGCTGCCCACGATCCGCTTTCTATTCATGACAACTCCTGTTTTCCTCCGATGAGCCCCGTCGACGGAGCTCCTTCGATCGCACTTCGGAACCGCATCCGATAGTGGTTCGTTCCGTTTGAAAACACCGCCGCGCGGGTCGACACTCTCCCGCGCGCCGCGGGTTCTCGTTCGTGGTAAGATTTGCCGTTCTCGGTCGATCGGTTACGGGAATCTTCATCTTCTCGCCCACCGGAAATTGTTGTGACATGCGGCCCCCCACCGGCTCATCCGCAGGTAGGATCGGTTCGAGCGCGACGTCGGGTCCGCCGGATGCGAGTTACGCGGAATGGATGGTCGCCTATCAGGCTGGCGATGCTTCGTCGTTCGAGAAGATCTACGGACAACTCGCGCCGGTTCTGCGCGGGTATCTTCGTTCCCTCTGTGCCGACGCGACGCGGGCCGAAGACTTGCTTCAGGACAGCTTTTTGCAAATCCATCGTTCACGTCACACTTATCAGCCCTCGCGGCCGTTTCGGCCGTGGGCGTTCGCGATCGCGCGTCACGTCTATCAAACCGATTGCCGCTCCCGGTCTCGGCGTGCGCGCCACGAAAAAGAGGCCGCGGTGGACGACGTGTACGTGCCGCCAGAGTTCGAGCGGTTCGCCGCGCGCGATGTACTGGCGTCGGCGCTCGCCTTGCTCGCACCGGATCGACGCGAGATGCTCGTTCTCCATCACGCGTTCGGTTTTTCCTTCGCCGAGATCGGTCGAGTTTTGAGCATTCGTGCCGGCACCGCCAAGGTACGAGCCCATCGCGCGCTCGTTCAGTTGCGGAATCACCTGGGAGCTCAAGGGAGTAGCGGCGATGTCGAGTGAACCGCTTCCCCCTCGATTGAAGGAGGCCGTGTCTGAGGATCTCGCGCCCGTTCGTCCCCTCGGGCCTTCGTGGCGTCGCGCGCTCGCGGTCGTGCCTTGTCTCGTCGTCGCGGGGGTGATCATCGCGCTCTCCGGAATCCGCGGTGACGTGGACGCGATGGGACCGTGGCTCTCTTGGGGAGCGTCGGCCCTGCTCGTCGCCATCGCGATCGGCGGATTCGTTCTGCTCGCGCGGGAGTCGGTACCGGGTTCGGGCGTGCCTCTCTCGATGATTCTCGCTGGCGCGGCGATCGCGGGGGTGATCGAGTTCGCATTCGCGCGTTCGGTGCACCAAGCGACGCCGAATCCCGCGCCGGCGAACCAGACGGTCCAGATGGTGGGCGCCTGCTTCGTTGCGATCGTACTCTTTGCCGCGCCCTGTGTTTTCGTGGGCGCGGTGATGGTTCGGCGCGCGCTTCCGGCGCGACCGGCGATGTGCGGCGCGCTCGCCGGAGCCGCCGGCACGATCGGAGCGGAGGGGCTCTGGCGGCTTCACTGTCCGTTTACCGACGCGGGACACTTCGCGTTCGGCCACGTGCTTCCCGCGGTCGTGTTTGCGGTCGCGGCGATGTTGCTCTTCCGTCGATTCGCGCGGCCTCGAGGAGAGGTGAGCTGAAGGCGGAGTGCGCGGTGCGGCGGGTGGGGTTCGCATTCGCGCCGCTCCCGCGTCCTCCCCGTTGAGAGCGTCGCGGCCGGCCGAACGGATCGGGCTCCGCGGGCGCCGTTCGGCGGAGTTCGTCCGCGTGCGCCCGCGCGGGCTCCGGGCTAGCGCGGCCCGGTGCTCTCGGCGACTCGGGAGGCGAAGTTCGCCGAGCGATTCGGGTGGCGGCCGCATCTCCGCGCGCGCGAGTCCGCTTTGCACCGCTTGCGAACGTCGGCTCCGCGCTCCAAGCTACCGATGCCTGACTCGCCGTTCTCCGAGCCAACGTCACCTCGCTCTCTCGGAGAACTCGATCTCGTGCAACCGCGACGAATACTCTTCGGCGCGACCTATCTCGTCACTCGGCGCTGCACTCAGCGGCAGTTCCTCCTGCGTCCGGACGAGAGGGTCAATCGTGCCGTGCTCTACTGTCTCGCGTACGCGGCCAACGAAACTGGCGTCGAAATCCACGCGTTTGTAGCGCTCTCGAATCACTATCACCTCTTGGTCACCGATCCGGCGGATCGGATCCCGCGTTTCCTGCATCGGCTCAATTCGCTCCTCGCGCGGTGCCTGAACGCCATGCGAGCCCGGTTCGGCAACCTCTTCGAAACTTCGGGGCCGAGCTATGTGCGGGCGATCGAGCCGAACGACGTGCTTCGGCAACTCGCCTACACGATTTGCAATCCAGTGTCGTCGGGACTCGTGCTCAACGCGAAGGACTGGCCGGGGGTTCGAAGCGAGCCGAGTCAGTTCGGAACGACGGTGATCGCGGAGAAGCCCGACTGGTTTTTCTCGGAACAAATGCCCGACGAGGTTCCGATCGTAGTCTCGCCGCCGCCCTGTTTTGGAGGGTGGGATCTCGCTCAGCTCAGGGCGGAGGTCGAACGAACGGTCGCCGAGCACGAAGCGACCTGCCGCGCGGAGATCGAGCGATCGAAAAGCGGATTTCTCGGCGCGAAACGGGTGAGGAATCAGAGCCCGACCGACTCACCCGCGGGCTACGAGAAGAAATGGAAGTTGTCGCCGACGATCCAGGCGAAGCGACCCGGGCCGAGAGTCGAAGAGATTCGCGCGCTGATCGCGTTCCGTGTCCGCTACCGCGCGGTGCTTCAGCAATTCCGCGAAGGTGCGAAAGACGTCGAATTCCCCGCCGGGACGTATTGGATGCGCGTCTTCCATCGCCAGCGGTGCGAACGCCTCGTCTCGGGAGCGGTGCCGCTCGCCCCGTAGCGGTATCCGCATCACTTCCGACTCTCGACTGCGCCAAGAACTCGGCGCCGCAGGGGGAGAGGTCTGTCCGGACGGAGCGCTTTTTCGCTTGGAACTGTACAAACTCGCGCCAAGTGTCGCGAAGCGACCGGTTCCCGGGCGAAATGCGGCCAACGGAGCCCCATCAACAAAATCCAACATACTCCTTAATAACTAATCATTCCCAGATGAACCCGGTTTGTCGCCGCGCCAACCCGGTTCCGGTCCGGCCCCTCGGTTTGTCGCCGCGCCAACCCGGTTCCGGTCCGGCCTCGGTTCCGGGTCCGGCCCCGACCCCCCTACGCGATGTGCGCCCCACGCGTCTCGACGTACACCGCGTACAGCGACTGACTCGCCGTCATGAACAACCGGTTCCGCTTCGTTCCCCCGAAGCAGACATTGCCGCAGATCTCCGGGAGAAGGATCTGTCCGATCCGTTTCCCCTCGGGCGAGAAGATGTGGACGCCGTCGTATCCTTCACCCACCCAACCGGCGCTCGACCAGATGTTTCCGTCCTCGTCGGCGCGAATGCCATCGGCGAAGCCGGCGTTCTGTGGCTTCTTGATGGAATCGAGCTTCATGCTCGTGAAGACCCGGCGATTCGTGAGCCGCTTCTCGTCGGCGACGTCCCACACCTTGATATCTCGGGGCGCCTCGGGGTAGTGCGATGCGCCCGTGTCCGCGACGTAGAGCTTCTTATAATCCGGCGAAAAGCAGAGGCCGTTCGGCTTGTAGATCTCGTCGGCGACCTTCGCGAGCTTCCCCGTTTTCGTGTCGAGCCGGTAGACCGCTTCCTTGATGTGAAGCGGGCCCTTCGTGCCCTCGTAATGCATGAGGCTCCCGTAGCCGGGATCGGTAAACCAGATGGCTCCGTCGGGATGGACCACCGCGTCGTTCGGCGCGTTGAGGGGCTTTCCGTCGTAGCGGTCGGCGAGGACCGTCTTCGTTCCGTTGTATTCGTAGCGGACGAGCTGCCGCGTACCGTGCTCGCAGGAGATCTGCCGGCCTTGGTAGTCGAACGTGTTCCCGTTGCTGTTGCCCGACGGGTGGCGCATCGTCGAGACGTGTCCGTCGTCCTCGATCCAGCGCTTCTGCACGTTGTTGGGGATGTCACTCCAGACGAGGTAGCGCCCGACGCCATTCCACGCCGGACCCTCGGCCCAGAGCATTCCCGTCGCGAGCCGCTGAATCGGCGTGTTGCCGAGCTTGTACTTCGCGAAGCTCGGATCGAGGGCGACGATGTCGGGATCGGGGTACCGAACCGGTGGCGCGTTCGGACCGTAATCGCGCGCGAGGACTTTCGTTCCGAGCGCCGCCGCGGCGGCGCCGAGAAAAGCGCGGCGGCCGAGGCGCGGTGCTTGCGGGGCGGGCGTGTCAGCGCATGCGGGCGTGTTCGATCGAGTCGTCATCTCGGGATGCTCCTTCTCGCGAGCTGGTCGCGACGAGTGAATCGGAATCGGGCGCCTCGATCCGATACGCCAACTTGCGGTGGCGCGCCGTGAGTGGGGATGAGAATGAGGCGTGGGAAAGGGTCCGGATGAGCGCCGGAGTCTTCACTATCGGGGAGAACGAAAGAGCGATGCAAGGACTCGAGACGGGCCCCGGTCGATCGGCGGCTCCGTGGAGACCGCCGGCGGACGGTCGCCTGCCCCGCTCTAAGTGATTGCTAAGAAGCGAGTTGAGCCCGTGGTCCGAACCCCGAGGCCGACACCTTCGATTTCCCTTTCCCCCGATCCAGATCTGGTACAATGGCGAAGCTTATGCGCAGCGCGTACGCACCCGCCGCGCCGAATCGGCGCAGACGAGGGTCGGGTGCCTGACGGTCCGTGTTTTCTCTACGGACGGGGTCTGCCCCGCGCGAATCGAACGCTGCGGAGCCGCGCTAGCCGACCGACGAACAGCGAACGGAACTGGAACGGAGGCTGACCATGCTCGTCATTCCGGGCGACCAAGGACGGGTTACGTGCGACGGACTTTCGCGGCGCGAGCTGCTCCGGATCGGAGGCTCCGCGCTACTGGGCCTGAGTCTCCCGCAGCTCCTCGAGCTTCAGGCCGCATCGGCGGCTTCCGTCGCCGGGAAGTTTTCCGGGGCGGCGGGCTTCGGTAAGGCGAAGAGCGTCATCCTGATTTACCTCCAGGGCGGACCGAGCCACCTCGACCTCTGGGACCCGAAGACGGACGTCCCGAGCGATGTGAAGAGCATCTTCAAGCCCATCAAGTCGAAGGTGCCCGGGATGGAAGTCACCGAGCTCCTCCCGAACCTCGCGAAGGTGACCGACAAGTTCACGTTCATCCGGACGATGAGCTACACGCCGAACGGCCTCTTCAATCACACCGCGGCGATCTACCAGATGCTGACCGGCTACACCGCGGACAAGGTGAGCCCGTCCGGCCAGCTCGAGCCGCCGACTCCGAAAGACTTTCCGCACGTCGGCTCGAACATCGCGAAATTGAAGCCGCCGACCGTGCCGATGCTGCCCTTCGTCATGATGCCGCGGCCGCTTCAGGAGAGTAACGTCGTCGGAAAGGGCGGGACGGCCGGTTTCCTCGGCCGAGCGTACGATCCCTTTACGCTCTACCCGTCGGGCGACGATCTCGACAACTCGAAGATGGACCGGATCAAGATCGACGACCTCACGATGCGCCAGGAGCTCACGACTCCGCGAATGCGTCGCCGGGCGAATCTCTTGAAGGCGATCAACGGCGGCATGCCGGCGCTCGAGAAGGCCGTCGCGAAGTACGATCTCAATCAGTACACCGAGAAGGCGCTCAGCCTCGTTCTTTCGGGACGTGCGCGGAACGCGTTCGATCTCAAGCAAGAACCGGACAAGCTTCGCGACGAGTACGGCCGAACGACCTTCGGTCAGTGCTGTCTCCTCGCGCGTCGCCTCGTCGAATCGGGCACGCGCTTCGTCGAGGTGAACTGGCCGAAGATCGCGAACTCCGATCGCCACTCGTGGGACGTCCACGTCGGGCTCCCCGATCGGATGAAGAAGCTCTCCGGGCCGATGCTCGACCCGGGACTCGCGACCTTGATTCGCGATCTCGACGACCGCGGGCTTCTCGACGACACGCTCGTCGTCGCCGTCGGCGAGTTCGGCCGCAGCCCGAAGCGCGGCATCAGCACCTCCGGAAACGGAAACTCCGCCGACGGACGCGACCACTGGCCGTACTGCTACACCGCCGTCGTCGCCGGCGGCGGCGTGAAGCGGGGAAACGTCTACGGTCAATCGGACGCGACCGCGTCGGGCCCCATCGACAATCCGGTCAGCCCCCAAAACCTGCTCGCTACGATCTACCACGCGATGGGTCTCGACCCGCACATGATGATCTACAACCACCTCAATCAGCCTCGGGAGATGGTGCAGGGCGATCCGGTCCTCGACCTCTTCGCCTGATCCAGTCTCCCTAGGCATCGGCGGCCGGACTCCGAAGCGTTCGTCCGCCGGTCCCGCTCGATCACCGCGACCCACGCCGGGAGATTCGCGCGTCGCGCGAAACATTACCGGAGTTTCGACCGTCGATGCGTTCGCGAACGAGCGCTCCATTGAAGCGGAGATCGGCGGGCGTCCTCCGGCACCGCCCGCAACCGCGAACGAACACGGAAAGCCAGGATGAATTCGCTCCGATATACGACACTCTTCCTCGCCGTCCTCGGAGGCGCGAAAGCGGTCCACGCGGACGACGCGACCAGCGGCGAAGGAGTCAGCTATTTTCGCGACGTCTGGCCGATTTTTCGCGCCAAGTGTCAGGGTTGTCATCAGCCAGCGAAGCCGGGAGGGAAGTTCGTGCTCACCTCACACGAGCTTCTGATGGCCGGGAGCCGCGGCGATCCGGTCGTCGTACCCGGAAAGCCGGATGAGAGCTCGCTCCTCGACGAGATCACTCCGGACGGCGACGATCCCCCGGCGATGCCGAAGGACGCCGCGCCCCTCTCGGAAACCGAGGTCGCGACGATTCGACAGTGGATCGCCGCGGGGGCGAAGGACGACACGCCGGCGTCGGCCAAGGTGAGATTCGACGCCGACCATCCGCCGGTCTACGAGAACGCCCCGGTCCTCACCGCCGTCGATTGTTCCCCGGACGGAACACTCATCGCGGCGTCGGGTTACCACGAAGTCCTCCTCCACAAGGCGGACGGAACCGGGCTTGCCGGGCGACTGGTCGGTCTCTCCGAGAGGATCGAATCGCTGCAGTTCTCTCCCGACGGGAAGAAGCTTGCCGTGACGGGCGGATCGCCGTCGCAGATGGGTGAAGTTCAGATCTGGGACGTCGAGAAGCAGAAGCTGCTCGTCGGGCACGCGACGACATTCGACAGTGTCTACGGTGCGAGCTGGTCGAACGACGGGAAGCTCGTCGCCTTCGGCTGCGCAGACAACTCGGTCCGCGCGATCGACGCGACGTCCGGAAACCAGGTGCTCTTCCAGGGCGCTCACAACGATTGGGTGCTCGGGACCGCGTTCTCGGTAGACGCATCCCATCTCGTGTCGGTGAGCCGTGATCGCAGCATGAAGCTGATCAAGGTCGACACCGAGCAGTTCATCGACAACATCACGAGCATCACGCCCGGAGCGCTCAAGGGTGGCTTGATCGCCGTCGACTGCCATCCGAAGGAGGATCGACTTCTCGTCGGCGGTGCGGACGGCACGCCGAAGATCTACCGGATGCACCGCGAAAAGGCGCGAAAGATCGGCGACGACTTCAACCTCATTCGCGCGTTCGGCGCGATGCCGGGCCGGCTCTATTCGGTGGAGTTCAACGCCGACGGCAGCCGGTTCATCGCGGGGAGCAGCTTCAACGGACGCGGGGAGATCCGCAGCTATCAGACGGCGGACGGCAAGCAAGATTGGGCGACGAAGCTCGAGACCGCGGTCTATTCGGTCGCTTACAGCCACGACTACGGACGAGTCGCCGTCGGCGGCTATGACGGCATGATAAGGATTCTCGACGCGAAGAGCGGCGAGGAAGTCCAGCGGTGGGCGGCGGCGCCGGTACAGCGAACGCGCCGCGAGTTCTGAGCGCGGCACCGTCGAGCGACGGCCGCGGGAGAGCGACTCTCCGACGAGAGCGAGCGACGATCACAAAACCAGTCAACGCGCGTGCACGGGAACGAAAACGATGAAGCGAAATCCCTGTGACAACTCCGTTCGAGTCCGGTGGGCGGCCTGCCTGCTGGTCGGAACCATCGGTTTGCCTCTCAGCGCCGCGGCGGATCCGGCGAAGGAAGCGGCGGACGAAGCGCCTAAGGCGACCGAGTCGATCCCCGACGGGCGGAGAGTGACTGCGATCGAGGTGTTTCCCTCTGCGGTCGAAATCGCCGATCGCTATCGCTACCGTCAGATCCTCGTCACGGGCGTGCTCGACAGTGGAGAGCGCGTCGATCTGACGCGTCTCGCCGAGCTGACCGATGCGAACGGTCTCGTCTCCGTCTCGGCGCAGGGCATCGTGCGACCGAGAAAGGGCGGCGAAGGCGCGATCGCGATTTCGTTCGGCGACCACCGTGCATCCGTTCCGGTGAAGGTCGGTGCGATCGACCGGCCGAGCGAGGTGAACTACATTCAGGACGTCGCCCCGACGATGTCGCGTATCGGTTGCAACCAGGGAACTTGTCACGGCGCGGCGAAAGGGAAGAACGGCTTTAAGCTGTCCCTTCGCGGCTACGATCCCGTCTTCGATCACCGCGCGCTCACCGATGACCTGCAGGGCCGGCGATTCAACAAGGCCGCGCCCGACCGCAGCCTCTTTCTCCTCAAGGTTTCCGGCGCGGTGCCGCATGTGGGCGGCGTCCATACGCAGCCCGGCGAAGCCTACTACGAGATCCTGCGCCAGTGGGTCGCCGACGGCGCTCCGCTCGATCTCGACGTAGCGCGCGTCGAGAAGATCGACGTTTTCCCGAAGAGTCCGATCATACCGCTTCCGAACATGCGTCAGCAGGTGGCGGTTCTCGCGACGTACACCGACGGCAAGGTGAGAGACGTCACCGCCGAGTCGTTCGTCGAAGCGAGCAACACCGAGATCATCACCGTCGACGACTACGGCACGGTCACCGGTCTCCGGCGTGGAGAGTCGGCCGTCCTCGTTCGCTACGAGGGACGCTACGCGTCACTGCCGATCGTCGTGATGGGTGATCGAACGGGATACGAGTGGAAGGACGTTCCCGCGTACAGCTACGTCGACGAACTCGTGTACGAGAAGCTGCGCGCAATCAAAGCCCTTCCGAGCGAGGTCTGTACCGACGCGGAGTTTCTTCGCCGCGTGTCGATCGACCTCACGGGTCTGCCACCGTCGACGAAGGCGATTCGCACTTTCCTGCTCGACTCGCGCGATTCCCGGGTGAAGCGCGCGGAGGTCGTCGACCGACTCATCGGAAGTCCCGAATTCATCGAGTTCTGGACGAACAAATGGGCCGACCTCCTCCAAGTGAACCGAAAGTTCCTCGGCCCGAACGGGGCGAGCGCGCTTCGCGATTGGATCCGCAGGGCGGTCGCGAGCAACACGTCGTACCAGGATTTCGTCTACACGATCCTCACCGGATCCGGATCGACGCTGAAGAACCCGCCGGCAGCGTACTTCAAGATTCTCCGGAACGCGGAAGACGCGATGGAGAACACCACGCAGCTCTTCCTCGGGGTTCGGTTCAATTGCAACAAGTGCCACGACCACCCGTTCGAACGCTGGACGCAGCACAACTACTGGGAGCTCGCGTCGTTTTTCGCGCAGATTGGCCGAAAGGACGCTCCCGGCTCGAGAAAGATGCCGCGGCGCTCCGCGACCCAGACTCAAATCCCCGCGTTCGAAGAGATCATCTTCGACAAGGAGGAGGGCGAAGTCTCGGCGCCCGATGGAAGCAAGATCACGGCGGCGTTTCCGTATTCGCACCAGGCGTCGATCCCGGAGAAGTCGAGCCGGCGTGAGCAGCTCGCGAAGTGGCTGACGGCGGACGCGAACCCGTACTTCGCGCGCAGCTTCGTCAACCGAGTCTGGAGCTACTTCTTCGGCGTCGGATTCATCGATCCGGTCGACGATATCCGTGCCGGGAACCCCGCCACCAATCCAGAGCTTCTCGATCGGCTGACGGCCGAGTTCGTCGAGAGCGGGTTCGACGTCCGGCGGCTCATGCGGCGCATTCTCCACTCGCGCACCTACCAGCACTCGATACGGACCAATCGCTGGAACGCGGACGACGACATTAATTTCTCCCACGCGCTCGCGCGTCGCCTTCCGGCTGAAGTGCTCTTTGACGCGATCCACATCGCGACCGGCTCGCGACCGGAACTCCCAGGAACGCGTCCAGGCACGCTCGCGACCGAGCTCGTCGATGCGAGCGTGAAGCTCCCCGACGGCTTTCTCGATCTCTTCGGGCGTCCGCCGCGAGAGAGCGCGTGTGAGTGCGAGCGGACCGGCGGACTCTCGCTCGGTCACTCGCTCAATCTCGTCAACGGGCCGACGGTCGCGAACGCCATCAACGATCCGGAGAACTCGATTGCCGAGTACCTCGCGATCGAGAAGCGAGCGCCGAGGATCATCGAAGAGTTGTTCCTCTCCTTCCTCAGCCGCTATCCGACGAAGGAGGAAACCGACGCTCTTTCCCGGGAGCTCGATCCGAACGACGTCCGGAACCTCGCCGCGCTCAGCCCGGAGGTTCTCGCCGCCGTTACGGCGCAGCAGGAGGCGTTCGAGAAGGCTCAAGTCATCCCCGAGTGGACGACTCTGAAGCCGGAGCTCGTCCGATCATCGGCGGGAAGCACGCTCAAGGTTCTCGACGACGGCACGGTGATCGCCGAAGGGGACGTGCCGGATACAGATACGTACACCGTCGTCGCGACGACGAATCTGAAGGATCTCACGGGCGTTCGCCTCGAGGTTTTGCCCGACGAAACGCTCGGCGGAGGTAAGGGGCCGGGTCGCGCCGACAACGGGAACTTCGTCCTCACCGAATTCCGTGTCGCCGCGGTCCCGCTCGCCGGAACGACGAACGCAGCGCAGGCGGTTCTCCAAAACGTCTCGCAGACGTTCACGCAGAAGGACTTCGCTGCTGCCCAGGCCTCCGACGGCAAAATCGACAAGAAGGGCTGGGCGATCGGGAACGAGTTCGGAAAGCGCCACCGAGCGGTCTTCGAGTTCAAGGAGAACGTCGGGGCGGACGGGGGCTCTCTCCTCACGTTCACGCTCGACCACCAATTCGGCAGCAAGCACTCGATCGGGAAGTTTCGCTTGTCCGTGACGACGACACCGCGGCCCGTGCGCGTTCTCGGCATCCCGGAAGACATCGCGAGCGCGATCCGAACGCCCAAGGACAAGCGTTCTGACGAAGAAAAAGCGAAGGTCTATCGCTTCTTCGTTTCGAAGAATCGCGATGTCGCGGACAAGGTGCGGCTCCATTCCGCGCAGGACATCGCTTGGGCGCTCGTGAACTCACCGGCGTTTCTCTTCAATCGATGATCCGCCGTGCTGCTCGAGCGCGAGAGGCGAGCGCTCACGGAGACTGAGACGAGGTCGCCCGATCCCTAGGACGAGCGAGAGGTGAGTCGCGACCCCGTCGTCGCCGAAACTCACTCTCCGTCCTTCCCTCCGTCCTCTTCGTTCGCGTTCTTCGCGTCCTTTGTGTGAGCCTCTTTTCCCGTTTTGTGCACCTCGCGGCGCCGAGGCCGCGCTGCTTCCCACTCCGCCCGCGACACCTCGCGCGCCTCGTGGACGAAGAGGAACGTCCCGAGCTTGTTCGAGGTGACGATATCCGGCAGCGCATCGGACGTTACGCGGCCCGCCACCACCTGCGTGCCGACGCCCGAGGCCGCGTCGATCAGCCACGGCACGAACTCGACGCCTCCTCCCGGCAATCGCGTCGTTCGGAACCAATAGATCACCGCCGGTGCATTCGGGTCTTTGTTCCGCTTGCTGAAGCCCGCGCCGTGACGCTTACCGGTGACGAAGTCATCGACGCCGTCGCCGTCGATGTCGACGAGCGCGAGCGCGTGGATCTGTGAGAACACCGCTCCGTAAGGATTCGCCTCGGGCGAGCCGCCCTTCGCCGGATCGATGATCACGTGCGGGACGAACTCGATTTCGTCGCCCGAGCGCGTCTGCTCGAAGAAATAGAGCCCGTAGCCGTGCGCACTTCGCGAGGAGACGACATCGCGATCGCCGTCGCCATCGAAGTCGCTGACGAGCATTTGCGCGCCGCCGTGACCGTCGGCGGGGGCAAAGTCGACCGCGTGCTTCGTCCACTCGCGATTCGCATCGCGCGGCTGCCGCCACCACCCCGAGCGGTCGAGGACGTCGACTCGCCCGTCGCCATCGAGATCACCGACGCCGAGGCCGTGCGTGAACGCGCCTCGCTTAGCGTCCTTGTCCGAGAGCGGCCAAAACGTCCACGGCGCAGTCGGATCGCCGGTCGGGGGTCGCGCCCAGCCCCAGCGGCCTTCGCGGAGAAACACGAGCTCCGGCTGTCCGTCTCCGGTGATATCGCTGAACTCCGGCGATTCGCCGTCCACCGCGTCGACGATGACGTGACGCGGCCAGTGTCCGTCTTGCCCCTTCGGGTTTTCAAGCAGCGAGGCGCTCTTCCCGGGGAATCCGATGACGACGAGATCGAGCCAGTGGTCGCGATTGAAATCCCAGGGAAACGCGAAGAAGTTGTCGGAGTACTTCCGCTTCTCGAAGACGCGCGGCGGGTAGATCTCTTTTCGTCGATCGTACTCCGGACCTAGGTAGAGATACGGACCCGCGACGATGTCGCGAAAGCCGTCGCGATCGAAGTCGCCGAAGTGAGCGCCTTCAGCGACGAACTCGTGCGCGAGCTGCCGCTTGTGAAAGACGTGAAGCGTGTACGGCTCGGTCGAGTCGGCCTTCTCTGAGATGTCTTCCCCGATCGCGATCGAAGAAGCCGCGAGGCCGGTGAAGGCGAGAACGCAAAGAACGCGATCGGTACGCATGAACGCCAAGAGATCTCGGGGCGGAAGCATCGGAAGACACCCGAATGTAACCTGGATCTCTCCGTCGATGCCACTCGGCGGAGCGCGAGCGCTCGCAAGTTCGAGCGGCGGCCGGAATCCAGTAGTCGCTTCGGGGGAGCGCCCGTAGCATCGGATCCGGTGAGGGCCGACGGTCGGCTGCGGCGGGTTGAGAGAGGTGCGAGCGATGGCTGAGGCGCTTCGCTCCTTGGTCGAAAGGGCGAAAGCGGGAGACCGCGCTGCGACCGATGAGCTCGCGCGCTGCGTGGATCGCTTTGTCCGGCTCTTCAGCGGATCGCTGAGTCGGCACCTCCGTCGGACTCACGGCTCGACGATCGACTTCGTCAACGAAGGGCTGGCCGAAGCCATCGCGCGCATCGGCGAGTTCGAGTACCGGAGCGACGAAGAGTTCTACGGTTGGGTGGCACGACTCATCCGCAGTCGCATCCTCGACGCGATTCGGAGTGAAGACCGCCACAAACGCGCGGGCCGACCGTTCGCGCTCGGTCCGGACGACGGAGTCGCGGCTTCGGGACCGACCCCCTCGCGGGTGATCTCCGGCCGCGAAGTCCGCGAGATCGTGAAGGATGCGGTGATCTCGCTCCAAGTCCACCATCCCGAGCCTATGGAAGCGGTCGTGCTCAAGGTGTTCGAGGGCAGGAGCTGGCCCGACGTCCAGCGCGAGCTCGGCGCGACATCGGTGAAGCGCGCTCGCACTTTGTGCGCGCGCGGGCTCGATCTCCTCCGCCCGCGTGTCGAGAAGGCGGTGGGCGAGTGCGCGTTTGAGGAGTACCTCGGACTGTGAACCCGCACGACCCGAACGGCACCGGCGGAGCGGACGACGACGCTCTTTTTCTCGAGTTCGTCGACCGACACCGCGAAGAACACGGCGATGAGATTCCGGCGGAATGGTCGCGCGCGCTCAGGAAGCGCTGCCTCTTCTTTCTGCGAATGGTGGCGATCGATGGTGATTCTCCGTGCGCCGAAGTCGACGCGGACGTACTCGCGGGCTGGGCCGCGCGGGCGCCGAGCGACGCTCCGCTCGATGGCGCCCGCCCCGTCGATCTCGCTCGCCCGCTCGAGCGCTACGTTGTCGAGGGCGAACTCGCCCGCGGCGGAATGGGACGCATCGTTCTCGCTTACGATCGAAACTTTCGCCGACGCATCGCGATGAAAGTGATGCGCGGGGTGGAATCGCACCGTCCCTCTTCGCGGTTCATCCGCGAAGCCCAGACGACCGCGCAGCTCGAGCATCCGAACATCGGTCCCGTCTACGACATCGGCCTCGATGGCGAAGGGACGCCCTTCTTCACGATGAAGTGGATCCGCGGCCGCGACTTGGCGGGGATTCTGGCCGTCCGTGACCAGGAGGGCTGGACGCTTACGCGGCTCGTTCAGATCTTGCAGCAGGCCGCGATGGGTATCCATTTCGCCAACTCGAAGGGAGTCGTCCACCGCGACGTGAAGCCCCAGAACGTGATGGTCGGTGATTTCGGCGAGGTGCTCGTCGTCGATTGGGGGCTCGCGAAGATCACGGGCGATGCCGACGGCGAGGCCGTCGAAGAAGACGGTCCTGCGAACGCACCGCTCGACGATTCGAGTGTGCGAACGCACGGTGCTCCGGTGACACTCGACGGTGCGATCCAGGGTAGCCTTCCGTACATGGCGCCGGAACAAGCTCGCGGCGAAACGGGTGCCATCGACGCTCGCACGGACGTCTTCGGTCTCGGTGCGATCCTCTACCAGATCCTCACGCATGGTCCGCTCTACGACTCCGAGGTCGCCGACCATGCGCTCGCCGCCGCGCGCGAGGGCCGCATCGTGCCTCCGAGCGACCGCGCACCGAATCGATCCGTTCCGCCGCGCCTCGAAGAAATCTGTCTTCGCGCGCTTTCGGTCGAGAAGGAGGATCGCTTTTGCGACGCGCGCGAGTTTCACGATGCGCTCCAGGAGTACATCGAAGGAATCCACAGCGCGGAGCGCCAAGCCGCCGAGGCGGGGCGCCTCTTTTGGATCGCCGAAAAACACCGCGAACGCCTCGAAGATTCCGGGCGGCGCGCCGATGTGCTCGACGCCGAGACCCGTGCGCTCGAGGAGCGCCTCGCGGATCACGACCCCGAGTACAAGAAGCGAGGATTCTGGGAGCTGACCGAGCAGCGCGACGCCGCCCGTGAGGCCGCGCGCGCAGAGTTCGCCCGCACGACGGCGGCGTATTCGGCCGTTCTCAGCATCGACCCCCTGCATCGCGCCGCGCGAGCCGCACTCGCGGATCTCTTCTACCGGCGACTTCTCGACGCGGAAGACCGCGGCGATCGCGACGTCGCCGCGGCGTACCGTCAGCTCGTCGATCAGTACGACGACGGCAAGCTTCGCCTTCAGCTCTCGGGCGAGACGTCGATTCACTTCGAGAGCGATCCTCCCGGGGCAACGGTGATCCTCTCGCGCTTCGAAGGGCGTGGACTTCTCCTCGGCGAAGGAACTTGGGAGACCGTTGGAACGACCCCGGTCGATCTGCGCCTCCGGCAGGGATCGTACGTCGCGATTCTGTGGAAGAAGGGGTACACCGAAGTACGTTACCCGTTCTTCGTCGAGCGCGACGCGCCCGTGCGCTGTTCGGTGCGCATGCTCGAAGACGGCGCGCTTCCCGCGGGATTCGTGCAGATCCCGGGCGGAGTCTCGATCATCGGGAGCGACCGCGATGATGTTCCCTGTCTGCCTCGCGCGCGACAGACGATCGGGGAGTTCTTCATCGGAAGATTCCCGGTGACGTTCAGCGAGTACTGCGAGTTCCTCACCGCGAGGTTCCCGCAGGGCGATCTTCCGCCCGAGCTCGAGCCCGCGTTCGGAAAGGAGAAGTACGTCCGGCGGCTCGCGGACGGTTCGTGGGCTCCGGTCGAGAAGCTCGGACCGGACATCGCAGTCGTCGCGATCACGCATTCCGCGGCACTCGCCTACTGCGAGTGGCTGGGAGAGCGAATCGGAAAACCGGTTCGCCTGCTCACCGAGATGGAATGGGAGCGCGCGGCGCGCGGTGCCGACGGCCGTGTGTACCCGTGGGGCAACCGCTTCGATTGGGCGCTCTGCAAGGGCGCACGTTCGCGCGCGGGCGAGCCCTTTCCCGACCCGGTCGGAACGTTTCCGCGGGACGTGTCTCCCTTCGGAATTCGCGATCTCGCGGGTACGGTGCGCGAGCTGTGCGACGGCTGGGCGAGCGAGGGCTACCGGCCGTTTCGCGGCGGCTCCTGGTACAACCCGTTTCCGTTCGTCTTCCGCGCGGACCTCCGCACGATGCAGCGCGACGGCAATCGCTCGACGGACGCCGGGCTCCGCGTCGGCTGGAGTGAATGAGCGCGGAAGCTGGCGGGCACGGTGCCCGTGGCTCGTTCGGGGGAAAGTCGATCGAGGCAAAGTTTGCGGAATTCCCGGTCCCGGGTGACCATGGACGTCGGTCGAACGGGAATCGGTGAGCCTCAGGCGAAACTTCGGGCAGGTTCGCGGCCGTTTGTCGTTACTTCTCTTCGGAGACGTCGGCACGGAGCCGGGAATGGAAGCTAGTCGGCGCGTGAGTGAGACTCACGCCCGGGTTGGAGCGATGGGAAGCGTACGAACGAGCTGGGTGGCTCTTCTCTCGCGGCGCGCGCCCGCGGTCGCGCGCATCGTGCTCGCGGCGGCGATGACCTCGATCGCGTCCGCTGAGGACGGCGCCGCCGGTGGGATCGACGGCGCGCCGGACTTCGTGCGCGGCGACGGGAATCTCGACGGACGCGTCACCGCGGCGGATGCGATCGTTCTCTTCGAGGTGCTCTTTCGCGGTCGCGAGTCGCCGCCTTGCGACGACGTCCTCGACTTCGACGACAGCGGCACGGTCGATCTCACCGACGGCACCGGACTGATCGCTTGGACGTTCTTCTCGGCGATCGGGACTCCTCCGCCGGCTCCGTATCCCGAAGCCGGCGCCGACCCGACGGACGATGATCTCTCGTGCGAGGCGTTCGAGATTACGCCCGCGGAGGAACGTGAGAACGATGCGATCCGCTGGGACGGCCCCGCCACGGGATGTGCCGGAGACGAGCTCGAGTTCTTCGTCCGGCTCACCACGTCGGAGCCGATCGAATGCGTCCAGCTCGCCTATCTGGCCACGCGGGACCGGATCAGGAACATCAGCGTCGACTTCGAAGGGACGATCGTTCCCGCGGAGCTCCAAGAGCAAATCACCGAGGCCGGCTCTCTTCGCTGGATCTACGTCCCCGACCACAGCCCGGAGTTCGGACTCTTTCGCCTCGTGTTCTTGTTGAAGGGACCGGGTTTCGCGAATCTCGATTTCGCCGCGACGACGAGACCGCTCGACGACGAGCCGATCGTTCGTGTTCTCGTCGAGCTCGGGGACGAGGAAGGCGACGGTGAGCTGCTTCTTCCGGCGAGCGAAGCGGACCTCGGCGATGGCGCACCTCAGGGGCTGAATGAGCTCTGCACGGAGTCGGGAACGGTGATTCCCGCGGAGATCGCCTCCGTGTTCGTCTCTACCGAGCCTCCGCCCGAATTCATCCGCGGGGATGCGAACGTGAGCGGTCAGGTGACTCCGCCCGATGCGCTGCGCATCCTCCGAAAGCTCTTTTTCGACATCGGATCGCTCCCGTGCCGCGATGCGGCGGACGTCAACGACGACGGGCTCCTCGATCTGTCCGATCCGATCACGATCCTCGCCTTTCTCTTTACCGGAGGGCTGCCACCGCCTCCGCCCTTTCCGTTTCCGGGCATCGATCCCACTCCCGCGACGTCGCTCGGATGCGAGACCCCGGCCGTCCAGCCCCCACGGATCGATCTCTCCTACGTTCTCGCTTGGGACGGCGAGCCGGAGCAGCTTCGCGGGGCGAAGGACGTCCCGGTCTTTCTCGTCGCCACGACAAGCGCGCGGACGGAGTGCTTTTCTATCGCTTACCGAGTCGACAAGCGCATCGCGACGAACCTCCGCGGCGATTTCGCCGGCACGATTCTGCCGGAGGATCGTCAGGTGGAGTTCCTCGATTCTCCGTTCTTCGAAATGATCGTCGCGCCCATCGACGAACGATTCGATCGTCTCCAGGTCGGAGCTCTCTTCACCCAGGACGGGACCTTCGATCCGATTCCGTTCGCGGCCACCCAGGGTCCGATCGTCGCGCAGCGACTCTTTCGAGTTCTCATCGACATCCCGGAAGACGCTCCGCTCGGCGATCAGCTCGTGTTCGAACCGCTGCCGGCGGCGAATCTGCCGACGGGAAACGCGTTCCCGAACGAATTCTGCGTCTCGGGGCCCGACGGCGGGGCGGGTGGTGTCCCCGGCGCGGGCGGCGGCTCGCCCGGCGACGGAGCCGAGGGCGTCCGACCGCGGGCCGACGATCTCACGCTCAAGATCGTCGGCGGCGAGGAGTTCCTCCGCGGCGATCCGAACGGCGATGGCTCGATCGACATCGCCGACGTCGTCTTCACGCCGAATTGGCTTTTCGGAAAGAGCCGGAAGCCGCTGTGCATGGACGCGGCTGACGTCAACGCGGACGGCGAAGTCAACGTCAGCGACGCCGCGTATCTCGCGAACTGGCTTTTCTCCGGGACGGCGGAACCACCGCCGCCGTTTAACGTCGAGTTCGTCTGCGAGCCGTTCAGCGTCGCGATCAGCTGCGAAGTGAGTCAGTGTTCGGAGTGACGAGCTCGATTCCTCCGCACCGCAGATCTGGCCCGCTGCGGGGGTGAATTCGAGAGAGCGCGCCGCCGCGAGAGTCGCTCCCCGGTCGTGGCGATCGACGGGCTCTGCCGAAGTTCCAAGAACTCGGCGATGTTGGCCTGTCCGCGCCGTCACCGGGTAGATTCCTTGGGAGACTCTACGGTGTCGGCTCCCCAATTGGAGGCGGAGAACGGATGAGCAAGAAGGGAATGGGATACGCGCGCGTTCTCGGTGTCGTGTCGCTCGCTGCGGCGACGGCGATCGCTGCGGTCTGCTACGTCGGATCGCTCGAACGCGGCGTTGAAGCGAAGGCCTCCGCCGATCGCAGCGCCGAAGAGCTGAAGCAGGTGATCCGCGAGCAGAACCGTCTCATAGAGGATGCGCGACGCCAGGTCGAGCTCCGTCCGTCGACGGCTGATCCCGCGCCTGCATTCTGAGGATCCGGGCGCCGGCATCGGGGCGTCGGAGGGTAGGGCCCGCGCGGCGAGCCGCGGGGCTGGAGGAGCGCTTCGCTTTCGCAATGAGAGCGGAGCGCTCTCTCTTTTCTTCGAGGAGGGACACCAAAACGACGAGAGCCGAGCTCGTCGCAACGAGCTCGGCTCTCGTGTTCGGTTGGCGGAAAGGAACGCCTCCCCGACCGTCGTCAGTTGACCGGAGTCGGCGGCGTCACCTTCGTGACCTCGCCGGAGAGCGCCTTCAGGTACTCGACGAGGTCGGCCTTCTCCTGATCGGTGAGCTCGAGCGGCTTCATCTCGGGGTCGAGATTCGGGTTCTTGATTCCGCCCTTCACGTAGAATTCGACGGCCGCTTCGAGCGTCGCCTCGCTGCCGTCGTGCATGTACGGGGCCGTGTCGGCGATGTTGCGCAGCGTCGGCGTCTTGTACTTTCCGAGGTCTTCCGGCTTCTTCGTGTGGTCCATTTGGCCGGCGTGGTTCTTCTGCCAGTCCGGCTGATCGGCCCCGACGCCGAGATTGTGGAACTTCTCGTCCGTGAAGTTCGCCCCCGCGTGACAAATCGAGCAGCGTCCCTTCACCGGATCGCGGAAGAGCTCTCGCCCGCGCTGGGCCGACTCACTGAGCGCGGTCTTGTCGCCCGCCTCGAACTTGTCGAACGGTGAATTGCCGGAGACGATGGTCCGCTCGAAGCTCGCGATCGCCTTGCCGATCCGCTCGATCGTGACCGTCTCGTCCTTGAACGCCGCCTTGAAGAGCGGCTTGTAGCCGGCGATGTCCGAGATCTTCTTCACCGCTTCTGCGTGCGGGAGGTTCATCTCGATCGGGTTGGCGATCGGGCCGACGGCCTGTGCTTCGAGACTCGGTGCTCGCCCGTCCCAGAACTGCGCCTCGCTGAAGACGCGGTTGATGATCGTCGGGGCGCTGCGCCCACCCTTCTTTCCGCCGACGCCGACGGAAACCGGCAGGTTGTCCGTCCAGCCCTTGGCCGGGTCGTGGCACGTCGCGCACGCGACGCTGTTGTCGGACGAGAGCCGCTTGTCGAAGTAGAGGTGCTTTCCGAGCTCGACCTTCGCGAGTCCTTCCGCGCCCTTCAGCGGATTGTCGGCGGGAATCTTGAGGTCGAAGGCATCGAGTCCCGCGGGGAGCGCGTTGAGTGGCGGGACGAGATCCCCGCCGCCATCTTCCGGTGGCGGAACCGGATCCTCTTTCCCGCTCGTACATGCCGTCATGAACAGTGCGGCGATCGCCGCCGCGGTCGTCGCTCTCGTGATTCGATGGATCACCGTCGGTCTCCTTTCGATCCTTGGATTTGCTGATTCGATCGTCGACTCGCTCTACAGCTCGCGGACGCTCAATTCGAACGAGAGCTCAGCGGTCTTTCCGGCTTCGATCGTCACCTCGCCGGACTTTGCTCCGGCGGTGAACTGAAGCATGCCCGGCTGATCGCCGAGCTTTTCGTGCCAGATCTTGTACTTGTAGGTTCCCGGGGGGATTTCGTCGATCGTGAGCGCGCCCTTGGCATCCGTCGCGCCGAGATAGGGGTTCGAACCGACGACGACCCAGGCCTTCATCCACTTGTGAACATCGCAGGTAAACTCGAGGAGACCGGCCTTCGGAATCGGGCGCGGAGGGGGTTTCGCCGACTGATTCGGAAGCGACACGTTGAAGAGGTGACTTCCGTTCAGATACGGATGCGTCGTGTGGAGGATCGGGTCTTCGTTGACGAGCTGGATCTTCGTACCGACCGTCGCGACCCCGACGTGCGGCGAAAACGAGCAGTCCTTGTTCGAAACGGTGATCGTCTCCGGCGGTTTCTTCGGTCCCGACGCGACGCCTTCGATCTCGACGACGAGGTTTGCGAGGCCGCGCGACTCGGCATCGACGAGGAGGGCTTCGTCGAAGACCTTGTGCTCACACACCTCGACGTTGATGTTGACGGGCACTTCGACCCGACCGGGGATCGATTCGCCCTTGAACGTCGCGCTGACGCTGAGCGCGCCGAGACTCGACGCGTCGGCGGCCGCGACCGTGTACTTTCCGCTCCCGCCGCCCGGGGTCGCGGTGAGTCCGCCTCCCGCCCCGCTGGGCGGCGGCGTGGGCGCCACCGGGGCCGGCACTTGCTTCTTCGTACAGCCGATCACCACGAGGGCGACGAAACAGGCGATCGCCGGCCGGATGGATCGTGCTTCATTCATGCGTATTCTTCCTTTCGCGGTCGGTCGCCGACCATGACGTGCACCGTCAACATGAGTTCGCACCGAAAGTTCGGGAATCGACCCCCGCCGCCTGCCTGATCGCGCTGCCCGCGGCTACCCTCCTGGTCGACTCTCGCGTCGTCCCGTCTGCTCCGCTCGCGATCCCCCAGTTTGGGCGGATGGTAACACAACAATTTCCCGAACCACAACCGGTCCGGGCGAGCCCTCAGGCCGGCTCCCTCCCCCAAAAAAACCAGATGACGAGCGCGGCCACCGCGAGAAGGGCGGCGGTGCGAGCCCGTCCGGTTGTTCTCGCCGTGTACGGACTCATCTGCTGCCAGCCGGTCACGACGAGCAGTGCCGCAGAGGAGAGCGGAACGAGACGTGAGGTGCCGACGAGGAGCGGCCCCCACGCGTCGCCGACATCGAGCGTGCTCGCGATGGCGACGAAGACCGCCGCGCCGGCAGTGATCGCACCCCACACCACGTTCCACCGGCCGACGCCGAGTTCGCGGAGGTAGCTACCGGGCGGCTCGTCCTCGAACTCCGGCACCGGGCCGACGGCCTCCGGGCGAGCGATGCCCTGGGACGAAGAAGCCGGGAGCGAATCGTCGAGGCGGGCCTCGTCGGTGCGAGGTGTGCGCACGGCGCGCTCGGGCGTGCGCGGCGGGTTCGGGTCGGAAGGTTCGTTCATACCAGTACGGTACGGCGCTCCGCGCGAATTGCACGTCCGCGCCCTCCGCGTCGCAGTAGAATCTGGTCGGAGCTCCCGGGTAGACTCCTCCCCTTTCCGCGGGCAGTCGGACGTTCATCAACACTCGCTAGCAAAGAGACGCGACCCATGACCGAGCGCAAGGCTCTCGAGTCGACCGACCCTGAAATCGCTGAACTCATTCGTCTCGAGGAAAAGCGCCAAGCGACGACGATTCGGCTCATCCCATCGGAAAACTACGCCTCTCGCGCCGTCATGGAGGCGACGGGAACGGTTCTCACGAACAAGTATTCCGAGGGCTATCCCGGCCGCCGCTACTACCAGGGTCAGGAGCATATCGATCGCATCGAGCGGATCGCGCGCGACCGTGCGAAGGCCCTGTTCGGCGCTGAGCACGCGAACGTGCAGCCGTATTCCGGATCGCCCGCGAACGCCGCCGTCTACCTCGCACTTCTCGAGCCCGGCGACACGGTGATGGGGCTCAGCCTTCCCTTTGGCGGCCACCTCACGCACGGCTGGAACGTCAACTTTTCTGGGATCACCTACCGCGCGATCCAGTACGAGGTGCATCCGGAGACGCACCTCGTCGACCTCGATCAGATTCGCGACACTGCCCGCCGCGAACGTCCAAAGGTGATCTTCACCGGCGGGACCGCTTACCCGCGGATCTGGGACTTCGCCGGCTTCGCGGACATCGCCCAGGACGTCGACGCGATCCTCGTCGCCGACATCGCGCACATCGCTGGACTCGTCGCGGCCGGAGTGCATCCGAGCCCGATTCCTCACGCGCCCATCGTCACGACGACGACCCACAAGACGCTCCGTGGACCGCGCGGCGGGATGTTCCTATCGACCGAAGAGTACGCTCGGCCGCTCGACCGGGCGATCTTCCCGGGCCTTCAGGGTGGACCGCACAATCACACCACCGCCGCCATCGCGGTCGCGCTCGCCGAGGCGAACACCGACTCGTTCCGCGAGTACGCTCAGCAGATCGTCAGGAACGCAAAGGCGCTCGCCGAGGCACTGCTCGCGCACGGCTTCAAGCTGATCTCGGGCGGAACCGACAACCACCTCGTCCTCATCGATACGACCGTCGGCGCCGGCGAGCGTCCCGAGGTCCCGGGAAAGCGCGCCGCCGTTGCGCTCGAAAAAGCGGGCCTCGAGTGCAACTACAACACGGTTCCGTTCGATCCCCGTCGTCCGTTCGATCCGAGCGGCGTCCGGATCGGCACGCCGGCCGCGACGAGCTGCGGCATGAAGGAACCGGAGATGGTGAAGATCGCGAACTGGATGCAGCGCGCGCTCTCGAACGAAAGCGACGAAGCCGAGCTCGCGAGAATCCGGGCCGAGATCGCGGAGCTCTGCTCGGCGTTTCCCGCGCCGGGGATCGGAGTGTGACGCACCCGTCGCGATCGGACGATGCGCGCGGCACTGCGGGCTAGTCGTCTCTGACGAGAAACGCGCCGCCTCGTGCGGCCCCGCCCGGATGGCCGGCCGCGGATCGGCACGGATACGAGACCGCTACGCGACCTGATCGCCGTCCGCCTCAGTTTCGCGGCTCGCGATTTCCTCCCTGAGCCGATCACGGAGACTATCGGTCAAGCTGATCCCCGGCGGATCGGTGCGGAGATAGACGACTCCGCTGATCCATCCGAGCTGCTCGAATACGTCTTCGAGATCGATACTCGGGATGGCCTCGAGGATCGCTTCGAAGCTGATTCGCCGCTCCGACTGAAGGGCGAGATCGAGCACGCCGGCGCAATCTTCGAGATCGGCGGAACGCTTCGCGAGTCCGCGCCGCGCAAACCGAACGGCGTTCCTGAGGAGCCGCGGACCACTGTAGAGAATGTCGGCGACGAGCTTCACCAGGTTCCCGGGTGTGCCGGCGGAGAGCGGAATGATGCCGGTCGGTCCCCAACCGACGCCGAGTAGGTAGAGTCCGGCGCTCGCCGCGATTCCGCCACTCGTCGCTTCGACCGCGTAGTTGTCGAAGAGTCGTCGCTGAACGCGCCAACTCTCGTAGAAGACCGCGACCATCACGAGAACGGATCCGAGCTTCGCCCATGTCCCCACGTTTCCAGCGCCAAACGGCAGAAAGGAGATCAGAATGTAGAGGACGACGTTCGTGGCGTAGTAGCCAACGGCGAGGATCAGGGCCCCGCCGAGGAGCGCCGCGGCGGCGAGGAAGAAATCGATCTTCGCTTCGGTGCGAATGTCGTCTTCTAGATACTGGTGAAGAGCCTCGTTCACTGCGAAATCCTCTGCGCGGTCCGGCCAGCCTTGATTAGGCTAATCGTTGGCGTTCCAGCCGTCACGCTTTGGGTGAGCTGGGCAGAGGAGATCGTTTCGGCTCGTGCTCGCGGGCTTGTGCCCGCTCCCCGTGCTAGCGGTCGGATACTCGGCCGTCCGACTCGTTCGCGTCTTTCGTGCGCGGAAGGGCAGAGTGGCGTCGGTGCGGCTGCTCCCTGCCTTGATCCCCGAAAGGCTGTGCTCGCCGTATCTTTCGCCGTCGATGATCGTGATGTCCGATTGACCGCGCGGGGCCAGGCGTCGTCGAAAGGCTGGCGGCGCGCCGCGACCTCACCGGCGCGAAGGAAGCTCCTCGAGGATCTCCTCGCGGAGCTCGAACCGAGCGACCTTCCAGCCGTCCTCGGTATCGAGCATTTCGACGGTGATGTGCTCGCGCACGTTCGCCGGTCCTGAGATCCCGACGAGCTCCGCCGGTCCGCGACGGATGTCCTGCTCGACCTCGAGGCGCACGCGGCCTTCCGGCAGCGTGGTCTCACTCTCGAGCCGGCGGAAGGGGCCCATCGCGAGGCGATGGTGCTCGTAGTAGCCCCGGCCCCACTCGCGCTCCTTGCGCTTCAGGTCGGCGAAGAACTGCCGTGCTTCGTCCGTCGCCGCCCACTCCGCGGCCTCGCCGTAGCGCTGTTTGAGGCGGAGGATATCGAACTTTCCGAACGCGATGTAGGCTTCGGATTCCGCGTACGCGACGTGATAGATCGCGACGCAGCCGAGGAAGATACCAACGAGCAGAAGAGCGGTCTTGCGCACGGATGGAATCTCCTAGAGTGGTGGGCTGGTGTGCCCCGCGATTCCGGTCAGGCTGAATCGAATCACTCCGGACGAATCGACGTAAAAGTAGCGGTCGCCCGTCTCGCCCACCTGGTTCGGGATCGCGAAGACGCGCCACGGGATCCCGGTGAGGGCGCTGATGACGAACGAATAGCCCGACTTGCCGCCGACGTTCGGAGCACCACCGAGTCCGGCGCCCACCGCCCCGTCGAAACCGGCGAGGTAACCGGTATCGCGGATGTGGGACCAGGCCGACGGGTAACGTCCGAAGCGCGTGCGATACTGCTCCATGACGGTCGTGAGGGACCGGAGGCTGCCGATCGCCGAAGCCTCATTCGCGGATTTTCGGGCGTTCGCGAGGCTCGGGAGCGCGATCGCAGCCACGATCGCGATGATCGCGACGACGATCATGAGCTCGATGAGAGTGAATCCGCGCTGTGTTCGCGGCTCGGGCTGCAGAATTGGTCCGCGCATAGCTTCCTTGTGGTTCGGCGGCCGGTATCTTCTCCCGTTGTCGGTTTCCGGACCGAGGAGACTTGACCCGAACTGCTCCGTCAGGCGCGTTCCGGGCCGCCGATCGGCGACTCAGAGCGCCCGCGGCCAGATCGCCGCTGGTTCTCTGCGCTGGCGTGGTCCATCATCGCAAGCTACGGCCGCGGCGCAGAGGAACGGCCCCGCGAGCCCACCGTCGATCGCCGCCGGAGACTGCTGGATGAATCTTCGACCTAGCCTCTACCGCCTCCCCCACCTCGCGGCCGCGCTCGCTGTTCTGTCCGCACTTCCCGCGTTCGCCCAGCTTCCGCCAGCGCGAACGGGCGACGCCTACGTCTCGAGCTACGGGACGGATGAGATCTACTGCTTCGATGCGAGCGGCCGGTACAAGTTCCACTTCGACAGCGAGACCCTCGACGGGCCGCGGGGGATCGCGATCACTCCCGAGGGCGAGCTCTTCGTGAGCTCTCAGCGGAGCCATCGCGTCATCGTCTTCGATCTTTCCGGCTCGCCGAAGCGGGAGATTCAGGCCGAGGGGTTTTCGCAGCCCACCGGACTCGCGTTTAGTCCGGAGGGCGATCTCTACGTTTCATCGTTCGATCGGTCGGAAGTGTTCGTCTTCGCGGGCGAGAAGCTCGTGCGCACGGTCTCGCACGAGGACTTGCGCGGTGCGAACTGCGTCGCGTTCGCTGCTTCGGGCGACTATTACGTCGCGAGTCAATCGAACAGCCGCATCCTTCATTTTGATGCCGCGGGCGAGTGGCAGCGGACGTTTACGGGAGGCAATCTTCGCAGCGCGATGGGGATCGCCGTCTACGAAGGCAAGCTCTACGCGACGGGCGGCGCTAGCAACACGGTGGCCGTGTTCTCGCTCGGCGGTGAGTTCCAACGCAATATCGATACCGGCGACACGATCTCGGGGCCGCAGGGGATCGCCTTCGACGACCGCGGGCGCTTCACCATCGCCTCGTTCTACACCGGGAAGGTTGCGACGTACCCGATCGCGGGTGACTCGCCGCAGCTCTTCGACAGTCCCGGGCTCGACGTTGCGCGCAGCATCGCGTACGTGCCCCTCGAGCCGCTGCGCGAAGTGAGCTTCCAGCGCGGTGACTTCAATCGTGATTTCGCCTTCAACATCAGCGATCCGCTCGCGATCCTCGGCTTTCTCTTCTCCGGGGTCGGCGACGGACTCTGCCGCGACGCCGGCGACATCAACGACGACGGGAAGCTCAACATCGCCGATGCGACTCGAGCGCTCGGCTATCTCTTCGGTGACGGTCCGCCGCCCGAGCCGCCGTTCTCCGAAGCGGGCGACGACCCGACCCCCGACGAGCTGCGCTGCTACGCGGCCGAGTGAATCGCGACGCCGTCCCGCACATTCCCCGAAGCGCGGCTCGGGTCGCCGGCGAAATTCGGACGACTCGCGTCTCGCGCGCCGGTTACCATTGACGCTTCATCGAAGGGACGAGCCCGCCGGGAGGCGATCGAAGACTCGCTCGAAGCTTGCGGATTCGACCTCGGCTCGAGAGCCGTCGGCGCGTGCTCCATACGACAAGGGAAGAAATTCTTCATGTTGCCGTCCATTTCGCGGAGTCGCCGCTCCGCGCTGCTCGGGGCACTGTGGTGTGGTGTGTTTTCCATCGTCGCGTCGACAGGTGTCCATGCGGACATTCTGATTAGTGAGATCCACTACGCGCCCGTGGATGCGAGCGGAGTGCCGCAGCCGAATCTCGAGTTCGTCGAGGTGTTCAACGACGGCCCGGAAGTCTACGACCTCACCGGCTATCAGTTCGTCGACGGCTTCTCGTTCGAGTTCACCGAGCGGACGTTCATCCCGGGACGCGGCTACATCGTTATCTGTCGAGACGAGGATGCGCTGCGCGATGCGTACGGCATCACGAACACCGTGGGCAACTTCGACGGCATTCTCGACAACTCCGGCGAACGTCTCAGTCTCGCTAATCCGCAGGGCGCGATCGTGAGCAGTGTCTCCTACAACGACCGCGGAAAGTGGCCGGCGGCGGCAAAGGGCACGGGGCATTCACTCGCTCTCTTCGACGGCTACACGGATCCGGGTGAACCGGAGAACTGGCGCGCGAGCACTCAGTTCGGCGGGACGCCCGGCCGGATCAACTTCGCGACGGACGTCACTTTCGAAGATCGAACTTTGATCGAGCCCGGCGAAGAGTGGCGCTATCGAAAAGGGACGTCGGCGCCGCCGGCGAGCTGGGCTTCGCGCACCTTCGACGATGGCTCGTGGTCGCGGGGCGAGACCGGAATCGGCTACGGCGACGGCGACGACGCGACGGTTCTCGACGACATGGAGGACAACTATTTGACCGTGTTCTGCCGGAAGTCGTTTGCGCTTTCGGCGGATGACATCGAGGCGATCGACGACCTCGTCCTTCGTGTCGTCGTCGACGATGGCATCTACGTTTATCTAAACGGAGCCTCTGCCGGCTCGTCGAACGGCACGGGTCGCGGTCACGATGACAACGCCGGGAGTGCGGGTGAGCCGGAAACGGTGGAGTTCGACCTCACCGGGCTCAAGGACGAGCTCGTCGTCGGGACGAACGTCGTCGCCGCGTCCGTTCACAACGCGAACCTCGGGAGCTCCGACCTTTCGTTCATTCCATCGCTTCTCAGCCGACGGCGCATCGAGCCCGAAGAGACCGCGACCGTCCCGGTCATCATCAACGAGGGGCTCCTTCGATCGGCCGAGCGCTTCGTCGAGCTTCACAACACGAGCGGCGGGACCATCGATCTCGCCGGGTACTTCCTCACCGACGATTTTGCCGACCTCGAGCGCTACTCCCTGCCGGCCGGGACGACGATCGGTCCGCGCGGCTTTCTTCAGCTCACCGAGGCCGAGACGGGCCTCGACTTCAGTGTCGATCCCGGTCTCAAGGACCGCGTCTCGATCGCGCTTACGAATCCGAACGGGACGCGTGTCGTCGACGCGTACATATTCGAGCCGAAGGTGGACGGGAAGAGCGAAGCGCGCGTTCCCGACGGAATCGGCGACTTCGAGCCGGCAGCGGTCCCGACGCCGGGGGCGGCGAACGAGGTCGATGTGATCTCGAGCGTCGTTTTCAACGAGATCATGTATCACACGATTTCGGACGACGTCCGCGGCGAGTACATCGAGTTCTTCAATCGCGGGGACGTCGACGTCGACCTCGGCGGCTGGCGTGTCGTCGGCGTCGACTACGAGTTTCCTCCCGGAACCGTGATCCCGGCGGGAGACTACCGTGTCATCGCCCACAGCCCGTCGCGCATTCGACAGGTTTACGATCTCGACGAAACCGTCGTGCTCGAGCCCGCGTGGGGAGGACGACTCCGAGACAGCGGCGAGCGAATCGATCTCGTCGATCTCAACGGGAACACGGCCGATTCGGTTCGTTTCTACGACGGCGGAGAGTGGCCCGTCTGGACCGACGGCCTCGGCTCCTCGCTCGAGCTCATCGATCCGTTCGCCGACAACGAGAACCCGCTCGCCTGGGACGCCAGCGACGATTCCGCCAAGGCTCGCGCGACGACGATTCAGTACGGAGGCGTACCGTTCGGCGGGCGCGAGTCGGACTTCGGAGTCTTTCTCGCGGAGGAGGGCATCGCGATCATCGACGACGTTTCGCTCCAGCGAAGCGGCAGCAACACGAATCTCATTCGCAATCCAAGCTTTGACTCGAGCACGACCTCGTGGCGCATCGAAGGAACGCACAGCCGCTCGGGCCGAACGAGTGACGACGAGGAGACTCTGCGCGGAGGCGGCTCACTCAAGCTGATCTGCTGGGGCGGAGGAGGCGACTACAAGGTCAATCGCGTCGAGCAGAACACGTCGACCCAGACGTCCGGCAGCTACTCGGTCAGCTTCGAGGCGCGGTGGGTCGTCGGTAGTCCGCGCATCATCACGATCGGGGACTACAGCACGGGCCAGCCGTCGAATCCGGGTCTCGCCGGCTCGAATCGCCTGACCGTTCCGTCGCAGCTCGGCACGCCGGGCGCGGTGAACAGCGTGACGCTGCGGCAGATCGATCGCGCGGGCTCGTCGAACATCGGGCCGACGTTCGGGGACGCGCATCACTCGCCGGGAGTTCCGTCCTCGGGCGCGGCGGTGACGGTTTCGGCGCGCGTGAGGGATCCCGACGGCGTCGTCAGCGTGAGCGCTTACTACCGCGCCGAGAGTCCGAATGGATCCTTCACCGAAGTGAGGCTCAGCCACGAGGGCGGCGGGCTCTACCGCGGCACGATTCCCGGGATGAGCCAGGGAACGAAAGTTCTCTTTTATTTCGAGGCAGTCGACACTCGGGGCGGCCTCTCGCGCTTCCCACGCGACATCGCGCGATCGACGCATCCGCCGATCGTCGATCCCGACAGCCCGAGTCGGAACGATCTCCGTTACCTTCTCTATCGTCACGATCGAGCGAGCGTTTCGACCTCGCGCCATGCGCTTCGATTCATCCTCAACGAAGCGAGTGAGAGCGAGCTCGGATCGCGCCGCGTACTTTCCAATCAAATGCTCGATGGGACGCTCGTCTTCGGCGACGACGATATCTACTACAACGCGAAGATCCGTTTTGCGGGGAGCCCATGGCTCCGTCCGGGCGGCGGATTCGACAAGAGCTACGCGCTCCGGTTCCCGAAGGACAATCCGCTCCACGGCCGGCACCGCGCCATCAATCTCGACGAGCACGGCTCGAACGCACGCGAGCGCATCAGCCACTATCTTCTCCGTCACAGCGCGGGCAAGTTCACGAAGCTTCCCTATTGGGACTTTCACGCCCTCTCGAGCTTCGAGCTGAACGACGTCCACTCCGACACGAAGGAAATCCTCGCCAAGCCGAACAGTCAGTATCTCAACTTCTGGTTTCCGGACGACGATGTCTCGCCCTTCTACGAGATGGACGACCGGTTCCAGTTCGACGACAGCGGCAATCGTCAGGGAAACGCCGAGGCGCACGTTCTCTATCCGCCCTACGGATCGAGTAGCGGTGGCGACAACAAGGAAAACTATCGCTGGTACTTCGTCCCGCGGGGAAACACGAAGTCCTACGACGAGTTCGGCCCGCTCATCGCGCTCGCGCAGTTCATGGACGACCGCCGCACTCCGAACGCGACTTTCGACGCCGCCGTGTTCGATCTCATCGACGTCGAAGAACTTCTCCGCGTCTTTGCGATCGAGCTCAACATCGACGATTGGGATACCTGGAGCGGGCGCCGCGGAAAGAACGGCTACCTCCATCAGTCGAGCTCGGATGGCCTGTGGCGAAAGATCCCCTGGGATCTCGAGCTCACGTACGGCGACGTCAACGCGACGAGCCTGCCGTCGTCGCCGACGAGTACGTACCGCAATCATTTCCGGGAGATCGAGCGCTTCATCAATCGACCGGCGATCAAGCGAAGGTACTACGGAATTCTCGCCGAGCAGGTGGATACCTCGAACGGCTTCTTTCACTCGCGGTACCTCGGCCCCTACATGCAGCGCCTCCAGGCCGACAGCGTCTCGAGCACGGGAATTGGGACGAGCGGCGGGTTCATCGATCAACGCGCCACCCGAATCCGCGGCTGGATCCGAACGGTCTCCTCCGCGTCGGTCGACTTCGAGATCACGACGAACGACGGGAACGACTTCGTCTCCGAGAACGATACCGTGCGCTTCTCAGGCACCGCGCCGGTCGAAGTCGCTCACCTCGTCGTTCACCGAAACGGCGATCCGATCGACGTCCAAACGGTGTTCGCCTCGATGACTCGCTGGCAGACCGGGAACATGGAACTCGGCGGTGACGTCAACGAGTTCGAGATCCTCGGATTCAACTCGCAAGGGGAGTTTTTCGATAGCGCGACGATCCGAGTCACGGCGCCGTTTTCCTTCGAGAAACCGGAGATCATTTCGGTGACGCCCGAAAGGGTCGTCGTCGGCGGGACGATCGAAATCCGTGGCACGAACTTTCACCCAGGTCTCGAAGTCCGGTTCAATGGGTTCATAGTCGCCGAGAACGTCGAGTTCGACCCCGACGTTGATCCGTCCGTCGTTCGCGTTGTCCTCCCCGAGGCGGGACTCACGGCCGGCGTCGCGACGGTCGCGGTGAAGAACATCGACGGGAAGGAGACGGATCACGTCGTGATCCAGATCATCGAGGATCTCGGAGAGATCGTGTTCATCCGAGGAGACGCGAACCTCGACGGTGGCGCGAACGTGAGCGATGCCCTCGCCGTGCTCAATCACCTCTTCTCGGATGGATTCGAGCCCGGCTGCCTCGATGCCGCCGACGTCAACGACTCGGGCGTTGTCGATATCAGCGATCCAGTGAACCTGCTCAATTTCCTCTTCGGCGACGAGGCTCCCCCGCTTCCGCCCTATCCGGACCCGGGGACGGACCCGACGCCCGACGAAACGTCGTGTCTCGAGGGGCTCTGAGCGCCGCACGAATCGGGAGAACGGAGAGCGTGAACGCGTCACAAATCGCGTCGAGGTCGAGGAGATCTCGGGGAAGGCCGCTTCTCTTGTTCGCGATCGTCGCATTCGGTGCGCGCGACGGGCGAACGGAAGACGGGAAGCTCTGGATCGAGGCCCAGGACGCGGGCGGCGCTGTCGTCCCCTGCCGCGTCCATCTCTCCGGCGCAGACGGAAAGCCGATTCGAGCACCGGGATCGCCGTTTTTCCGCGATCATTTCACGGCTCCGGGCGGCGTCGAGCTGACGCTTCCGGTCGGGAAGTATCGCTACGAGATCGAGCGCGGTCCGGAGTTCGAACGCGCGGCGGGTACCGTCCTCGTATCGAGTCGCCCTGCGAAGATCGTCGCCAGCATCGGTCGAATCTCCAATCTTCGCGCCGACGGCTGGTACTCCGGCGACCTTCACATCCACCGTCCTCCCGGCGACATCGAGACTCTCGCGAGAGCGGAGGACCTCGATGTCGCCCCGGTGATCACGTGGTGGAATAACCGGAACCTGTGGAGCGGACGAGCGCCGCCGAGGCGTGTTCTTCGCCGCTTCGACGGTTCGCGCTACGCGCACGTGATGGCCGGCGAAGACGAGAGGGAAGGCGGCGCACTTCTCTATTTCGGGCTCGAGAAGCCGATCGAGATCACTGGCGCTTCGCGCGAGCACCCCTCTCCCCTCGACTTCGTCGCCGCTGCGCGCGCCGCCAACTCAAAGGTCTGGATCGACATCGAGAAGCCGTTTTGGTGGGACGTTCCGGTGTGGCTCGCGCTCGGCGACGTGCACTCGATCGGAATCGCGAACAATCACATGTGCCGCTCGACCGTGCTGGGGAACGAGGCTTGGGGGCGCCCGCGCGACACCGAACGCCTCCCCGCGCCGCACGGAAACGGCTACTGGACGCAGGAGATCTACTACCACGCGCTCAACGCTGGACTGCGAGTTCCTCCGTCGGCAGGAAGCGCGTCGGGCGTTCTTCCGAATCCGGTCGGTTACAACCGCGTCTACGTGCACGTCCCGGGCGAGTTCACCTACGAGAAGTGGTGGGAGGGCCTCCGCGCGGGACGCTCCTTCGTGACGAACGGTCCGCTCTTGCAGGTGAAGGCTTCGGGAGATCGCCCCGGCGCGTCGTTTCGGGGTCCAGAGGGTCACCGCTTCGAGATCCCGCTCGAGATCGAAGTGGTTTCAAACGATGCCCTCGATCGAATAGAGCTCGTTCAAAATGGCGAAATCGCCGTGTCGCTGCCGGCCGGCGGCGCTCGTCGACACCAAGCGCGGGCGACCGTCTTGTTCACGGCGAGCGGCTGGTTTCTCGTCCGAGTCTTCGCAAGGAACGAGCGCACGTTTCGTTTCGCGTCGACCGCACCGTACTTTGTCGAGATCGGCGCGAACGCGCGCCCCGTGCGAAAACCTTCCACGGAGTTCTTTCTTCGGTGGGCGCGCGAACGCGCGGATCGAGTTCGAAAGAACCTCGCCGGCGAGCCGAAGAAGCTCGCCGACGTGATCGCGTACCACGAGCGTGCGATCCGGTTCTGGGAGGAGAAGGTGAGCGAGGCCGATTGAGCCAAGAGTCGCGCCTTCGAATCCGCCTCGCTTCGAGTGGAACGATCCCGTCGATACTCATCTCTCGTGCTCTTCGCGACGTGGTCATGTAGGGCGAAGCTACGCCCCCGCACCGCGGTGAAGCGCCGAAGAGCCAAGGCAGTTTCGGTCGACGAGATTCGGCCCGGTTTGGCGCGTCGCGTGCGCCGCCGTCGCAACCATCGCTGCGCCAAGCCTTTAAACACAATAGTCGGTACGATTAAATCAAGTCGAAGGGGTCTGTTTAGAGCAACTTGAACTGCGTCGCGTCATACGAGTATCGCGAAATAGTTCGCATGCGGAAGCTGTTCTCTCATTAATTCGGAGAGAGAGCGCAGTAGATCGCGATTGACATCTGCGGCCTCCCGGACACGATGCAGGAGCTTGCTTGGTGTGGGGCTCCGAAGTGGAAAATCGACACGTAGCGTGGGAAGCGTTCGAGTCCGCCGAGACGGTGCTCAGTCGGAATCCTTCCGTCCGTGCATCGGAACTCGGGTTCAAGGTCTCGGATGGCGAGTTGTTGCCTCAGCTGGCGATTCGCGTATACGTAGACGCCAAGCTGCCCGCCGCCGCG
This sequence comes from Planctomycetota bacterium, assembly GCA_965223845.1. Classification (GTDB taxonomy): domain Bacteria; phylum Planctomycetota; class UBA8108; order UBA8108; family SXIK01; genus CBDCXR01. Next base: position 5,911,729 of record CBDCXR010000004.1, read on the forward strand.
GTCCCTAGAGACTGCCTCATTCCTCCCGTGATCGCTGGACTGCCGACGGATGTGCTCGCCGTCCGTGACGAAGCGTTCCTCGGACACGACATGGTCGGCGGTGATCAGCTCACGCGAGTCGTGTGGAACGAGTCCGGAACCGGTTCCGGAACACTTGGCTACATGGCTACGCGTCAGACCGACAGCGCGACGGTGATGCTCTGCAACGAGCACGTATTCCGGAGCGACCTCGGCGAGGGTGAGCGGCGTGAGATCTATCAGCCGGACATTTCTCGCTGTCTCGGGAGCACCTGTAACAAGGTGGGGTACGTCGCGGACGGTTTCATCGGCGACGTCACCTGGGCGAGTAGCGGCACTCCTTCCCCGCATTTCGTCGACTGCGCGATCGGTGAAGTCGTCGACGCGAGCTCCAAGCGCGGAGTGAAGGATCTCCCTGCGATTACCGGCGATCAAGATATCTCCACGACACCGGTCGGTCCCGGCGAGGCTCCACTCCCGGTAAAGAAAATCGGTGCGACGACGGGGCGCACGGAAGGTGTCGTGGTGAGCGTCAACAGTACCGGGCATCAGAAGGTGGGCCCGATCGAGATTCTCAACCAACCGCGCACCATTCTGATTCGCACGACGAACGGCCCGTTTTTCGAGGAGACGTTTACCGTTCCCGCCGGCGAGGTGAGCTCCATCAAAGACGCGTTCAACGCGCTTGGAGGTCCCGGCACCGTCTCCGACGCCGGAACCAATCAACTGCGCTTTCGCGTTCCGACGTTTTCTCGAGGCGGAGATTCGGGATCGGCCATCGTAAGCGCGAGCGGAGGGATCGTCGGCTTGCTATACGCGAGCGCGATCTTCTCGTTTCCCGCCATCGAGGGAACAGAGACGGTTCGGAAGACGATCCCCGTCGGCGAGTCGCGGGCGTGCCACATCGGGCCGGTGATGAACCGGATGGGAGTCCGGATCGATCCGTCCACCTCGCCTAGCGCCGGTCCGGACGTATTCGTGCCCGGTGTCGCGATCGCTGCCAGCAAGCCGGATCCATCGCTTCGAGAACGCATCGACGCGCTGGAGATTCAGTTGCGTTCCAGCCCAACCGGACGAAGGTTCTTCGAGCTCATTCGGAAGCACGGACGCGAAGTGGTCCAGCTTGTTCACCATCATCGAGCCGTGAAGGTCGCGTGGCACCGGCACCACGGGCCGGCCTTTGCCGCGCTCGTCGTCGACCACTTGCGCGATTCCGCCCGGTTCGTCCCCCGCGCGCATCAGGGAAAGACGTTCTCTTCGCTCTTGTCCGCCATGGCCGACGTCTTCGTTCGTCACGGCAGTCCGGCGCTCGGCGCCGCGATTGAAGCCCATCGCTGCCGGTTTCTCGATTGCATCGCCCGCAGTCGCAGTGTGGACGAGTTCATGGTTGCCCTGGCAAGCGAACCGAGCGCTGTCGAATGAGCGATTCGAAAAACGACTGGTGGCGGGCTCACGCGGAGGCGACGGAAACGATCGCCAATCTCCCCGGCGTGAGAGGCATCGGGCTCGGGATCAAGGAGACGGCGCGCGAATTGACGGGTGAGGTCGCGGTCATCGTTTACGTAGATGTCAAGCGGCCGAGCGAGGGACTCGACCCGGCGGAGCGAATTCCTCCAGCGGTCGCCGGCGTGAAGACTGATGTTCAGCGCGCGCTCAAGATCGCGACGTTTGGGGGTACGACGATCGAAGGCGGCATACAGATTCGCGCGACGCCCGACGATCGCGATCGACCGAAGCCCGGCACACTCGGTTACATCGCTACGCGAGAGTCAGACAGTGCGAATGTGATGCTGAGCTGCCAACACGTCATGCGTTCTCGAGGGGGCGACAATCGGATCTTCCATCCGGACGTCTCCCGCTGCTGCGGGAAGTTGAAGAATCGGGTGGGTGAAGTCGGCGAAGGGACGATCGGTCACGTGTCGTTCACCAATTCGGTCGATACGTCCATGTATTTTGTGGACGCCGCGATCGCCTCGATCGATGCGGGCATCAACGCGCGGAAGTTCATCTCGGGTGTCGGAGCGATCAGCGGTTCGGGTGATCTCACCGCGACGCCAATTGGCGGTGGCAGCTCGACGATCAGCGTCAAGAAGCGTGGCGCCAAAACCGAGCTGACCGGAGGAACGGTGGACGACGTCGCCTATCCGTTCGTGCAGGTTCCCGGCGCACCGACCGCTCAGCGCGTGATCCGGATTCGACCGGCATCCGGAAACACGTTCCCGTTCAGCATCACTTGGCAGGTTCCGCCGGGTGACGTCGCGGGACACGTCGCAAACTTCCCGACGGAATCGCTGGGCGGAACCGCGACGCAAGTCGACTCCGATCGGATTCGATTTGACGTGCCGGTTTTCGCGGTACCCGGTGATTCGGGTTCGGCGGTGGTAGACACCTCGAGCGGTCGCATCGTCGGACTGGTGTTCAGCGGCAGTGTCTACGTACTGCCGGCGTTTCAGGACGGACGCTTGGGAACAGGAATTGTCCCGACGGGGTTCGCCGTCGCCTGCCACATCCCGCCCGTTCTGGCGGAGTTGGGAATCAGGATCGACGCATCGACAACGCCGAGCGCCGGCCGACGACGGCTTTTACCCGGAACCGAAATCTCGGCGGACCCGCCGGATCGGCTCGAGCTGATCAACGCCCGCCTCGGTGCCCTCGAGTCGTCTCTCGATGCCATTCCCGCCGGGCGACGACTGACGAATCTTCTGCGCGAGCACGTCGAGGAGCTCGTCGATCTGGTCCACCACCGCCGGCGCGTGCTGGTGGAGTGGCATCGCACCCGCGGACCTGCGTTTTCGGCGCTCACGTTGGAAGCGATCGCCGACGGAAGACGCGAGATGCCCGAGGTCGTCAGCGGCGTCTCGCGCGACGAGATGCTACGGCGCATGCGCGATGTGCTCGCCGTCGAAGGCAGCGCGGCGCTGAAGGAAGCACTGGCGGAAAACGAATCGTTCCTCCTCGGGTTGTTGGCTGCGAGCCGAACCGTGGACGACTTGGTGGCGAATCTAAAATGACCCGATTTCCGGCCGAGCAAGATTACGAATCCGCGCTGGTCGTTGCGAGACGAGCCGCTGGCTTTCGCGGATTGGGGTTCGGCGTGAAGGAAATCGCGGGAAAGGTCACGGGGGAACCAGCCTGGCGAGTCTACGTCGCTCGCAAGGACGGACTGCGCGCGCTCGCGCCGAGTGAGCGAGTGCCCGCACGTATTCTGGATCTGCCGACCGACGTGATCGAGTACGCAGGGGTGACTCCCTCTGCGGCGCGTCCATCCGCGGGCGCGGACAGACGTCACTCGTTGTCGGACGGCTCCGCGATCGCGAACCACAAGGGCGTCCCCGGAACCCTGGGCTGTCTCGCTCGGCTGCGATCTTCGCAGGAGCCGGTTCTGCTCTCCAACTATCACATCCTCTTCGCGAGGAATTCGCAGCGCGGCGATCCGGTCTGGCACGTGCCCGCGGAAGGGAGCGGCGAGCCTTATCCGATCGGTCGAGTCTTGGGCGGAAAGGTCGGGCGGGTCTCCGATCGAGGCGAGGAAGTTTTCGTCGATGCCGCCTTGGGGACGATCGACGACGCGCTACAGGACGAATGGATGGAGTCGAACGAAACGCCTGCGATCGAGCCGGACACTGGACTCGCGTCCGCCGTCGCGGGATCGCGCGTGCGTAAGGTCGGCGCCGCGACAGGGCGGACTTGCGGGCTCGTCGTCGACGTCCGGTACCCGGATCGCTGGTACTGGCAGTATCGATCGGAGAGTGCGCCGCGGCAGATCCTCGTTCAGTCGGGCGAGCCGGACGGGGGTGTGTTCTCGCGCTCCGGCGATTCCGGCGCGGTCGTTCGCGACGAGTGCGGCGCGGCGGTGGGGCTGCTCTGGGGAAGCAATGCGCGCGGAGAAGGGGTCGCCTGTCCGATGGGCGCGGTGACGAGAGCCTTGGGAATCTATTTCGACGTCGCGAACGGGGAAGTGTCTTGAGCTACGGTAACGAGTATCAAGAAACGCTGCGTCCCGGGATCCTGATCACGAGCAAGGTCAGTCCACCGGGCGGGACGCTGGGATGTTTCGCTCGGTTGACTAGCGACCCATCAAAGATCGTGCTCCTCAGCAACAGTCACGTCCTTTACGGCGACGTCCAGTCGCTCGGAGGGGCCGGCGCCGGCGACGGAGCAGACGTGGGACAGCCGAGCGTGTCGTGCTGTTGGTGCTGCGCTTGTCGCGTGATCGCCGCGAATCGAACGAACGCCTTCACTCGTGTCACGGTGAATGTGACCAGCCCGGAAGCGAGCACGGAAACCGGGAGCGAGATCGACTGCGCGATCGCGATTCTCAACGACGATCGTCCGTACACGAACGAAGCGCTCTACGGAATGATCACGGGGACGCCGAACTCGGGGTTCGGCGTGTCGGGCGGCGACGCGGTGGAGATGGTCGGTTCGACGTCCGGCCGGTCCTCAGGGACGGTGCTTTCGTTCACGACGACGGCGACGCTCCAAAACGGTACGCCCGTACCGCCGATTCTCTTTCCTTACACCGTGTCGGGCTCGGAGATCGACGACAACTTCGCGGGAGTGCCGTCGGGGGTCAACCAGCTGCTGATCGCTCCGGACCCGAACCCTCAGAATTCCAGCCAGAAGACTCATTTCTGCGGCCCGGGTGACTCTGGTTCCGTGATCGTCAACTCGGCTAAGCAGGTCGTCGGCCTACTCAGTCGTGCTTGGCAGCCGAGCGAATCCAGTCGCGCTTTCCTCAACGCGCGGATGAGCTCCCCGCTCCCCGACCACGTCGGAACCTTGGGCCTTGCGGCGCCCATCGGAGCCGTCCTCAGCGCGCTCCAAATCCAGATCGATGGCAACATGTCGGGCACCGCACCATCTGCGGGGGCATCGCTCGTGGATCTCAAGCGAGGCGAGAGAAGGCGAGCGCTCCAACTGACGCTGCGCGATCTGGAGCGGGAGATCCGCACCAAGGCGCTCGGACGGACTGTGATGGACGCGATCGCGCGGCATCGCGGGGAAGTTCTGAGTCTCGTGAACAACGAGCGTCGAGTAGCGGTGGCCTGGCGTCGTAGTGAAGGCCCCGCGTTCGCCGCGCACTGCCTGCGTAGCCTCGAGGATCACGAATACGTCATTCCTTCGGACGTCCACGGCGTCACTCCTCGGAGGCTCATCGAGAAGATGGCCGCGGTTCTCAAGCGCTACGGATCCGACGCCTTGCGTCGGGACATCGAAGCCTACGAACGAATCGCGTTCGACTGGATCGTGGACACCACGAGCGTTTGGCCGCTGGTGGAGCGCATGAAACGTCTTGAACCCCTCGATCGCGACGACGAGCGCGCGACCGAGGTGGGATCGACCGAATACCTAAGCTGGGGTTAGAGCATGGCGGACGAACGCGGCACCTTGGAAGTTCTGGCCACCGGCTTGGGGCGTCTGCTCGAGCCGCTCGCCGTCGGACTCCAGCCCGAAAAGATCCAGGGATTCTTCGGCCAGCTCGGGTATCCGCTGACGGAAGCTCAGGCGAGCACGTTGAGCACGGCGGCGGGCGGGACTTCGGCGACGCTGACGGAGCTGTTCTCCCTCGTTCGCGAGCTCGTCGCGGCAGCGGAGGCTGAAGATACGGATCTCATCCTCGAGAAGGGCGTCCAGACCGCCGTCCGCGTGACTCAGGCCATCGTGGGGTTCGCCGACTTGCGGGACGCTGTCAACGGGCTCGGTCTCGCGAGCGCGACACCCGCCGAAATCGCGGAGATTCCCGAGCGGCTGCTCTCGTATCTCCTCGTCGAGAACCTCGAAGCCCTCCGACCAACCAACGAGATCCTCGAGCTGCTCGGCGTGCTGGAGCGAGTCGAGCACAACGTCGACTCGGTCGATCCAGACGCGCCCGAGTACACGGTGTCGAGCTTTCATTTCGATCGCTTGTTCGCGTGGCTCGGCGATCCCGGAGGACAACTGAAGTCGCTCTACGGTTGGGGCGACTCGAGCTTCGACGGCTCGCTCCTGCTTCCGAAACTGGAACGACTGATCGCCACCACCGGGATGCCAGTGGTCTACCACGAGGCGGAGAGGCGCCTCGACCTCGTGCTTCTCGAGATCACAGCTCCGTCCACTCTGAATCCGCGCGGATTGCAAATCGCACTCAACACGCAGTTCGACACCGGCGAGCTCGAGCTTCCGAACGGCGATTTCACGGTCACGTTTCAGCTCGCGGTCAACGGTCCTCCCGGGCTCGCCGTCACCATTCAACCGAACGGCAACGTCGAGTTGGTGCCTCCGGACACGAGCGCGGAGATCAGCGGTGAAGTGCGCCTGGGATTCATCACCACAGGAGGTCCGTACATCCTCCTCGGCGAAGCCGGCGGCAGTCGACTGGAGATCGGAGGAATCGGGGCGGAGGCTGGTACGCGCCTCAGCTGGGTGCCCGCCGAGGGTAAGGCGACGGGTGCTTTCGATCTTCTCGGCCGACTCGAAGAAGGAAAGGTGGTGATCGATGCCTCGGGGGGCGACGGATTCCTGAACGAGATCATCCCCGGGGCGAAGATCGACGGCGAGTTCGACCTCGCCCTGGGCTACGACTCCGAGACGGGTTTCTTCATCCAGGGCAGCAGCGCGATCGAGATTCGTCTCCCCCTCCATCTCGACCTCGGCCCGATCGGGTTCGACGCGCTGACCATCGCGGTTGGTCTCAACTCGGACGACATCGCGGTCCAACTGGGCGCGGACATCAGCGCGAATCTCGGGCCGCTCCAGGCGGTCGTCGAGAACATGGGCGTGGAGGCAGCGTTTTCCTTCCCGCCGGGCGGCGGCAACCTCGGTCCGCTCGACCTCGACATCGGCTTCAAACCTCCCAACGGCGTCGGTCTCTCGCTCGATGTCGGCATCGTCAAGGGCGGCGGCTACCTCTACTTCAACTTCGACAAGGAGGAATATGCGGGTGCGCTCGAGCTCGTCTTCAGCGGCTTTCTCACCGTAAAGGCGATCGGACTCGTCACGACTCGCATGCCGGACGGGTCCGATGGTTTCTCGCTGCTGATCATCGTCAGCGTCGAGTTCGGCACACCGTTTCAGCTGGGATTCGGCTTCACGCTCAACGCGGTCGGCGGCCTGCTGGGGCTCCACCGGACGATGGAGCTCGAGCGATTGGCGGAGGGAGTCCGAACGGGCGCGATCGAGAGCGTCATGTTCCCGGACGACATCATCGCGAATGCGCCGCGCATCATCAGCGATCTTCGCGAGTTCTTTCCTCCGCAAGCCGACACGTTCCTCATCGGGCCGATGGCCAAGCTCGGTTGGGGCACACCGAGTCTCGTGACGGCATCGCTCGGTGTCATCGTCGAGATCCCGCCCGGGAACATTGCGATTCTCGGTGTCTTGAAGGTTGCGCTTCCCCACGAGGACGCGGCTCTCATCCTCATTCAGGTCAACTTCATCGGCGCCCTCGAAGTCGACAAGAAACGACTGTGGTTCTTCGCCGGACTGTTTGAGTCGCGGGTGCTTTTCATCACGCTCGAAGGCGAGATGGGGCTGTTGATCGCGTGGGGTGATGACGCGAACTTCGTCCTGAGTGTAGGTGGGTTCCACCCGAGGTTCAGTCCCCCGCCGCTCCCCTTTCCGAATCCCATCCGGATCGCGATCAATATCCTCAACACGTCGTTCGCCAGAGTTCGCGTGACCGGCTACTTCGCAGTCACGTCCAACACGGCGCAGTTCGGCGCGCGGGTCGAAGTCTATTTCGGTTTGAGCGCGTTCAACATCGACGGCCACCTCGGGTTCGAAGCGCTCTTTCAGTTTTCGCCCTTTTATTTCATCGTGAGCCTGTCGGCTTCGCTGAGCGTCAAGGTCTTCGGGATCGGCCTGTTCAGCGTCCACATGCGAGGCGAGCTCGAAGGCACGTCCCCCTGGCACATCGAAGGGGAGGGTTCGATATCGCTGCTGTTCTGGGACATCAGCGTTCCGTTCAGCCACACATGGGGCGAGGACGAGAACACGACTCTGCCGCCGATCGAAGTCATGCCGATTTTGGTCGACGAACTGAGCAAGCTGGACAACTGGACGGCTGAGCTCCCAGCGGCGAGCTCGCTGCTCGTCTCGCTGCGTGAGGTGACGACCGATAGCGATTTGATCATGCATCCGGTCGGTGTCCTCAAGGTCAGCCAGCGCGCCGTCCCTCTCGACCTCGATCTCGACACCGTCGGCAATCAGAAGCCGAGCGACGCCCGCCGGCTCACGATCGAAGTGATCGACGCCGACCTGGACAAGGTCGGCGATACCCGGGAGTCGTTCGCGACGGCACAGTTCAAGGAATTGAGCGACGCGAACAAGCTGAGCGCGCCGGCCTACGAGAAGCAGAACGCGGGAGTCGAGCTGTCCGTTGCAGGGCCGCAGACGAAGATTCACTCGGCGGTCAAGCGAGTAGTACGTTACGAGGAAATCATCATCGACAGCAACTTCCTCGGGCACATTCGACGCTTCGTCATCCTAGCGGTCGGGTTGTTCACACACTTTCTCCGCGGGAACGCGGCGAGCCGCTCCGTGCTTTCCGCGATCAGCAAGAAACAGAGGAATCCGATCGACCAGAATATCAAGGTGCGGGGGCCGCGCTACGCGGTGGCATCGAGTGCGACCAATACGCTCGAGAGCGAAGCCGCTCAGTTTGGTAGCCGGGCGGAGGCCGAAGATTATTTGAGTGCTCGCGTGAAGGCGTCGCCGGGGCTCGCCGAAGAGCTCCACGTGATCCCGGCAGCGGAGCTGAGGGAGGCCGCGTGAACGGCGAGATCGGAACCTACACCTTTCTGCCTTGGCTTCGCCAGGGCATCGCCAACCGCATTCAATCCGGTGACCTCGATGCGACGGTGAAGAGCCGCGCGGCCATCACCATCAACATGAACGCGAAGGGAACCGGCGGCGAGGGCGGAGAGCTCTCGGCTTCGATCCCGCGTGAGGTGGCCTTGTACGGCCCGAGCGACATCATAGGGATCGAAGCCCGGGCGATTCTCAAAACCGAGCCCCATCACTGGATCACGAACTTCGAGCCGAATTACTGTCCGTACATCGATTTCTACGATGAGGATCTTCCTTGGCGCTACACTCCCGCCGCACCCGCGGGAGGTCGCTTGCGCCCGTGGATTACCCTTCTCGTTCTCAAAGAGGAGGAATTCAAGGAGGGAGCGAACTCGCAGGGCAGGCCGCTCCCGTTTATCGAAATCGCCGCGGAGTCCATCGCGACCGTGTTCCCCAAGGCGGAGGAGCTTTGGGCGTGGGCTCACGTTCACGTCAACAAGAATCTCGCGGGTTCACAGGCGGCTCCGCAAGCTCCCGACGTTGGCGCCGTCACGACGCAGCTCGAGTCGCTCCTCCGCTCGCAGCCCGATCTGGCGTACTCTCGCCTGCTCTGTCCGCGCAAGCTCGAGCCGAACGCCCGCTATCACGGGTTCTTGATTCCGACGTTCGAAACCGGACGCTTGGCGGGACTCGGAGAGGATCCAGATACCGCGCCGCACGCGACGTTCTCGGCTTGGGGAGAGGGGCGGTCCGATCCGACGCGGTTTCCCGTTTACCACCGTTGGTTCTTCCGCACCGGCTCTCGCGGTGATTTCGAGTACCTCGTTCGTTTGCTCGAGCCGCGCCCCGCCGACGAGCGCGTCGGCCGGCGCGACATCGATGTTCGAGCGCCGGGCTCGAACATCGCCGGCATCACCGATCCGGATCTAGAGGGCGTGCTCAAGCTGGGCGGCGCGCTGCTCGCGCCGCTCACCGACGAGGCGGAGCAAGCGCTCGCCAAATGGGAGAAGTGGGGCCAACCGTACCCCCACGAGTTTCAGAAGCAGCTCGCGCAATTCATCAATCTCGCCGACGACTACGCCGCTCAGAGTGCGGCGAACGCACACCAGGGGACGGACCTCGATCCCGCGATCCAGGATGATCCGGATCCGCTCATTACGCCACCTCTCTACGGTCGGTGGCACGCGCTGACGAGACGCCTGCTGAAGGCGCGAGACGGTACGGATGCACCGAACGCCGAGAACTGGGTCCACGACCTCAATCTCGATCCTCGCTGGCGCTGCGCGGCCGGTTTCGGCACGGACGTCATCATCGACAACCAGGAAGAGTACATGAACGCCGCCTGGGACCAGGTGGGCGACGTGCTCGAGGCCAATCGCCGTCTCCGTCTCGCGCGCCTTGCTTTGCTGGTTTCTCGCTACTGGTACGAACGGCATCTCAAGCCAGTTCGGTTGATCAGCGCCGAGCGCATGATGGTCATGACCGCGCCTGTCCACAAGCGGATCCTGAACCAAGGGGTGACGGTCTTTCACCAGGTCCGCCGCAGTGCCGTCACGCCGGCGCTGACCTCAGCTCCCCTCCGGCGCATTTTGCGCCCCAACGCACGTCTCCACCGGTACGCCAATTTGGACGGGGAGATGCGTTCTGAGAGTCTCATCTCGCGCGTCAATCGCGGCGAGGTCACCGCGGCGCCACCGAACACCGTGCCGCCAGATCTACCGACCGTCGAGGACCTGGCCGACGAGCTGCGACCGGCCGGCGTGCCCGACGTCGTTCTCGATGCGCTCGAACAGAATCCGTGGCTACGCCACGTTCCGTGGATCCTCGCGCTCGTGCTCGGATTTCTGCTGCTCGTTCTCAGCGCGGGTGCGGTCGCGTGGGGAATCGGCGCTGCGATCGCCGCTGGATTGATCGCCGCATCGCGCTTGCTGACGCGTTGGCTTGACCAGGCGACGAGTGCTTCTTCGATTCGCGGCGAGAACCAGACGCCCGAATCCGTGGACGCGTTCCCGACCTCGGCGGAGTTCGCGCTGACGCCGAAAATCGACCTGTCGTCTCCCGCTGACATCGCGGCCGACCGCATCGCCCTCGGAGGCGCAGACAACGAGCAAAGCGTTCGGTTCAAGGCGGCGCTCAAGGATGCGTATCGCGTGGTTCAGAGCGGCCTCGTCGCGGGTCAAACAGAGAATCCCGTTCCCATCGACGTCGGCGCGATCGCGAACGCGGCCGTCGCGCGCTTGGATCCGTCGGTAGCGATTTCGAGGTTCGTCCAGGGCAACCTCGAGCTTCCGGACCACATCCGCGATCTCATCCGGGAGAAATTCGTCGACGCGATGGCGTATCCGGAGTTCGACATTCCGATGTACAAGCCGCTCGCAGATAAATCGACGGACTTGTTCGTCCCGAATTTGAACTTCATCAAGCAAAACACGATCACACTGCTGAACACCAACCAGCGTTTCATCGAGTCCTACATGGTGGGACTCAACCACGAGTTCGCTCGCGAGCTCCTCTGGCGCGAATACCCCACGGATCAGCGAGGGAGCTACTTCAGACAGTTTTGGGACGTCAGCACATTCCTGAGTGACACCGAAGACGACGCGGCACGCCGGGAAGAGTTGAAGGATATTCCTCCCCTACACCGCTGGTCTCGGTCGAGCGATCTCGGCGACCACGATCACCGCGAGCAAGGGCGGGACAACGAAGAGGAGCTGGTGCTCGTCATCCGCGGGGAGCTCCTGAAGAAGTATCCGAACGCGGTGATTTACGCGCACAAGGCTAAATGGCAGCCGAAGAGCGAGAGCGATCCGACTCCCGACAAGACGAAGGAACGCGTCTTCGATGAAAGCGAACCGATCAAGACACCTCTCTACGAGGCGCAGGTGAAGCCTGACATCTATTTTTTCGGATTTGACCTAACGGAGGATGTCGCGCGAGGCGACGACTCCGTCGATGACGACCCGGGGTGGTTTTTCGTGATCAGAGAACGGCCTGGCGAACCGAGGTTCGGGCTCGACATCGAACGCGAAGGACCGCTGCAGATCTGGAATGATCTCGCTTGGCCCGACGTCGTTCCGGAAGTCGCGGACGGTGACTACATCGATATCAGCGCCGCACCGAACCGCACGCTGCCCAACAGCGCCCCGGCGGGAGAGGCGCAGGAGAAAGCCGGGCAGTGGGCGGAGGATCATTTGCTGAGCTGGACCAGCAGCCTCACTTCGGCCGAGCTCGCTTACATCTTGTTCCAAGCACCCGTGTTGGTCGGCGTGCACGCCGCGGAAATGTTGCCGGAATCATAAAGTGGATCGACGCGAATTCACCAACGCCCAGAACGCACTCGATGCCGCGCGCCGCGCGGAGGCAGAAGCGCGGTCGGAGTCGTTCCTTCTCGGCGAGCGGCTGCGAAAGCATCGCCGTCACATCCGCGAAGTCTCTCGCCGAGCTGACGATCTCGATCGCCTGACCGAAGAAGAGCGATTGATGGTGGGTGAGATCGAGACGCGCAGAGCAGCGGAAGTCGGCGCGCTCACCGAGCTTCTCGATCGCCAGCGTCTCTTCGAGCGTTTCACGAACCCGATCGACAACATCGGTCTCCTCGATGATCGATATCCGATCGTCCTCTTTCCGGTGAGGCTGGAAACTCGGTTCAAGGATCTCACGTCGGACGGTTCCGCTGGGACTCAGCTGTGGCTTCGCATTTACCCCGACGACATCTTGGTCGACACCTTCGAGAGCGTCCTCGCGGAGGTCGAAATCAGCAACGCGCGAGTCTACTGGACCAATGTCTGGAAGGCGGGCGGCGACGACGGTGAGAAGCGCGCCGCGTGGCAGTCACTCGTAAAGAGTCACGGGGCCGGTCGAGCGTTTTGGATCATTCAACAAGTCGCGCCGACGAATCTCGACGACGAGCCGGTGAAAGGCGCGGGCGAGCACCTCCTCGTCGTCGTCACGGAAACGCCTCTCCCTGGATCGGAAAAAGCGCCGGCGGAGGACTATTGGCGTCGGGTCTTCGAAGGATCGGGTGACGAAGCAGCGCTGAACGCCGCGCTCCAAGATCTGGTCTCGGCGGTCGGTCCTGCGCGTGCCGAAACGATTCGATCCGAGTACGCACCGCAGAATATCGCGGCGCCGATCGCGAACCCAGAGTCCGTGACGAGTGTCCGCGTCGAGTTTCTCGAGCTCCCCGCGCTCGACACGATACCCAGCCAAGAGCAGCCGTGGATGCATCCGGCCCGAGCGTGGCTGCTGCCGGATCGTTTTGTCGTTCTCGGGTTCAACGGTGAGGAGCAGACCTTGCTCCACATCGGAAGTCCCGTCCCGTCCGAGCTGATGATCGGGCCCAATCCGGCCTCCCCTGACGACGATCAACTGCGCCTCGAGGACGATGAGCTCGTGCTGCCAGAGGGGATGCGCTGGATCAACGACTTCGACGAAGCTGTAGCGAAGGGAATGGGTTTTCGCATCGATCTCGATCCGATCCAGGCTCGCCGTGGTTTCGATCGCTTGTTCGTGCTCGGCATCCGATTGAGCTCGGATCAAGATCGCGGTCGACAGAATCTCGAGACCCTCGTTCAGAACCATCAGAGAAGCCGTAAGGGATTCAGCCTGCTGCCGCAGGGTGCACCCACGAACAACGTCGAGGACGACGGCGCCGGCTACTCGTGGCGCGAGGACGCCGACGTCAGCTACGAACATTTCTTCGGTGGCGAGTCGATCGACGATCCGATCGACTGGCGACGGCGAAGGGACGGCCGCTGGTTGGCTCACGTGCTCGGAATCGACCCCGAGATTCTCAAAGCTTCGCCCAACTACTACGCGACCGATCAATGCGAGGCTCGAGCGCTCAACGAGGCTCTGTGGCCGACGACGCTCGGCTACTTCATGGAGCGGATGATGGAGCCCGTGTTCTCCGACGATACCGTGGAGGACACGCGCGCCTACTTCAATCGTTTCGTATTGGGGCGCGGCACGATCCCCTCCATCCGAGTCGGGCGGCAGCCGTACGGTATCCTGCCGGCTGCGCCGTACTCGAGGCTGACCTGGCTGAGGCGCGGCATTCGGATCCGCGACGAGGGAGTCGGCGATCTCCCGCGCCGACAGCTCGAGTTCCTGCCGCGCCTCTACGAACTCATTTTGCGGGCGCACGAGGATTGGAAAACGCTCGCCGGCGAGGTGTCGTACGTCGGCAAGCCGGGGGTCGACCCGCATCAAGCTCTTCTCGACGTCGTCGGTCTTCATCCGACGTCCGTCGAGTACTACCAGCGCTATGCCGAGAGTGCGGAGATGCTGTACAACCGATTGAAGCTCGGCGGGCCGCTGGGCGCGTTTGTCGCCGCGCTCATCGCGGCGGGCTACGTCGAGAGCGGCCTGCAGTTACTCACCCGGTTGGGCTACGTGCGGGGCGATGACGACGAGACCCCGGAAATCCTGTCGAAGTTCTTCCTTCGCTCGCCCAATTTGCTGAAGGGGCCGGTGATCGACGATCAGCCGCTCTCGGAGACAGCTTCGATTCGTGCCTATCGTGAGGACGGATCGAACTACTTGAGCTGGCTCATCGAAGCGGCCCGTGACTCTCACGACACTCTGCGGATGCAGGCGGGATTTCTCGACGGGCGCCCCCCCACGGCCCTTCTTTACCTGATGCTCCGGCACGCGCTCGATCTCGGATTCGTCGAAACTAGCATTCAGCTCCACCTCGAAGCGAACTTGCTCACGGCGTCGGAGGCGCTGGAGGCTCGGCGCGATCCGAAGTTTTTCCAGATTGAGGACGTCGCCGAAGACAAGGGCAGCGCTTGGAAGTTCCTTTATGCAAAGGAACAGAGCATCACCCAGTCACCCGATCTTCGTGTGGCCGAGTTTATTCCGCGCATCCTGACGACCCGCGATCCGTATCTGAACAAACAACTGGAGGCTCTCGAGCATCTCGAACGCGCCCCGACGGCGCGGCTCGAACGGGCGTTCGCCGAACACATCGACTGCTGTACGTACCGGCTGGACGCGTGGTGGTTGAGCCTGCTGGGAGCACAGATCGACGTGATGCGCGCGACCGCGAGGGGATCGGACGACGACTCGCCCGGTCGCGACGACGCGGGTCGTCCGAATCCGGAAGAGCCCGACGATTCTCAGCCGACCGAGGACGCCGTCGCGATGGCCGGTGGGTGCTATCTCGGTGCGTTCGGTTGGCTCGAGGATCTTCGCCCGGATCACCGGAAGCTCGAGCCAGTGAGGCTGCCCGAGCATCTCGACGCGGTTTTCAACAAGGAGTCCGACGAGACACCGCTCACGGTGGATGACCAGAACTTCGGCTACATTCACGCGCCGTCGTTGAACCACGCGGTGACCGCCGCAGTTCTGCGAAACGGGTACCTCGCGAACGCGACACCGACGAACCCGGAGACTCTTTCGGTCAATCTCACCTCGCAGCGAGTACGCCTGGCGCTTGGAGTTGTCCAAGGGATGCGCAACGGACAAAGCTTGGGGGCCTTGCTGGGTTACCAGCTCGAGCGCGGCCTTCACAACCGCGAAGGATTGTTTCTCGATTCGATCATCTTCGAGCTGAGGAAGAAGTTCCCGCTCGCCGCAAACCAGCTCGCTAGCACGAGAGAGCCAGACGCCGCGATCGAGTCCATCGAGGCTCGAAATGTCGTCGACGGAGCCGAGTTGCTCGAACACACGCAGTCGACGGGAAGCGCGTCGTATCCGTTTGGGTTCAGCGATCTTCCCGCAGTGGCCGATCCCGCTGCGCGTTCCGCGATCGACGCCGAGGTCCGCAAGATCGCGGACATCAACGATGCCGTCGCGGACTTGGCGCTGGCCGAAAGCGTCTATCAGGTCGTGCAGGGAAACTACGATCGCGCCGGCGCCGCGCTCGATGCGTACGGAAAGGGCGAGTTTCCTCCGATCCCCGAAGTCGTCCAGACTCCGCGGAGCGGCGTGACGCTGACTCACCGCGTCGGTCTCCATCTTCCCGCGAATCTCGACCCCGACGACGCGGCGTTCTCGACGCCGCGTGCGAAAGGAGAGCCGGCGATCAGCCTTTGGATCGAACAGCTCCTCCCATCTCCGTCATCGATATTCTGCTCCGCCGAATTCGTCGACGCGTCCACCGGGTTGCCCACGTCGGTGTCGGTGAGTGCGGCCGAACTCGGTCTTCACGCGGTTGATTTGCTGTACCTGGTCCACGGTGACGCGGAGCAGGCGATGACCGCGCTCGACGATCGAGTGATTTGGCTCGTCTCCGCTCGCCCGGACGTCCGGCCCGATGCGGAGATCAAGATCCGCTACCGGACAAAACCAGCCACCGGGTTTTCGTTCTTCGAGATCTCTCCCCTCGTCGACGAGCTGCGGGCGCTTCTGCTGCGCTCGCGGCCCTTGCGAGCGACGGACGCGCGCCTGCCGAACGAAGCGAGCAAGGCCGAGGAGTCCGCCGCGGCGATCCGAGAGGTCAAAGTGACTCGCGTGCGCGATCTTCTCGTCACGCAGGCTGCTCTCCTCGCGACACTCGTGGGCGACGCGGACACGTTGTTGTCCGATCCGGACGAATCGGTGGTCGAGGCCAATGCGGTCGACAACATCGACGCGTTGATTCTCCGGTTTGGCGACATCGCCAACGCCGTGGGGCTTTTCGGACTGCCCGGCACCGGTCTCGGATTCGCGTGGGATTGGCGGAAGAAGGAGTTCGCCGACCTCCTCTCCAAGCTCGAAGCTCTGCTTCAGCGCTGGGAGAGCCGCCTCGCGAAGTTTGACGGACAGCTCGTCGAATACGGCGCGTTGGATCCGTCCACTGCTGACGAAGAGCGCATCGCGTTCCTGCTGCAGGCGGCGCTTTCGATCCACGCCGAGCCTCTCGCTCCGCCACCGAGCGGTGACCCGGCCGACCTGCTCAGCTCGCTGAACGGTGTCGTCCGTCCGGCTTTCGTGGGAGTACGCAACAGTTTGTCCGCCCTGATCGGCAGCGAAGATACGGTCGGCGGTCTCTACAAGGCGCTGGTCGCTGCGGAGACACCGATCGCCGTCCACGACCTCGAGCCGCTGGATCTCGAGCCCAATCTGAAATCCATCGTCGCGTTCGCCAAGACTCTACACTCGAGCATGCGAGCCCTGTCGAACGACGTCGGAGCGCGGATCGCCGCCGCCGCCGCCTTGCTCGCCAGCACAGACGCGGGAAGCGCGGACGCGCGCATCGACGAACTGACCCGAGCTGTTCGTCAGCTGACGAGCGAAGACTTCGTCGTCCTCCCGGAATTCTCGGCAGCGAACGAGCACGGTACCGAGTGGCGGAAGACGCTCGACGACACCGCTCAGTTGACCGCATTCCTGCGCGATGACGCGGGGGTCGATTTTCCTGTCGACGACTGGCTCTACGGTGTCGCGCGTGTGAGAGAAAAGCTTCAGCACTTCGAGAGCGCCACCATGCTCGCCGAGGCGCTGACGGGGAGTTCACTCGATCTCGTCCCCGCGCAGTTCCCCTATCGCGAGAACGATTCGTGGCTGGCTCTGCGTTTTCCCGAACAGCAGCCGGGAGGCGACTCGCCGTTCGTTATCGACGAAGACAAGCTTTTGTACACGGCCTACTATCACTCACCGTTCAACCCGGGCGATCCGCGGCACTGTGGTGTTTTAGTGGATGAGTGGACGGAGGTCATTCCGACGAACGAAGAGACGACGGGTTTGGCCTTCCACTACGATCGTCCCAACTCGGAGCCACCGCAGACGCTACTCTTGGCGCTTCCGGCGAGTTTTTCGGGCGGCTGGAAGTGGGCCGACCTCGTCGACACGCTCCACGAGACGCTCGATATGGCGCGGCTTCGAGCCGTCGAGCCTGGCCAGCTGGATGAAACCGCCTACGGCCGTTTTCTTCCCGCGGTCCTGTCCAAGGTGACACGCTATCCCATCATGGCCATGCTCGACTTGGCCCACAATAACGCGGTCCAATTCCTCAGCGAAAAGGTTGCCGACACGTGAGCGAGCTTGTTGCTCTAAAGAACATCGAAAGCGTCCTCGCGAACGAGGTGCTGTTTCCGACCGTCGTCCTCTGGAACCGACTGGAAGGGAGGCCGCGGCGGTCTGACTTTCGTCGAGCACTTCGCGCCGAGGTGCGCGATCCGCTCTGGATGCTCTGCAAGCAGTGGCAGGTCGGGGAGTTCAAAGGCGACGACGCCGCGTCCCCGATCGCCGCCAAGGCGCACATCAGCACGACCCGAATCCAGCGCTATCGACCAAACGACGGGGCGCCGCAAGATTTTGCGGACGACGTTCCATTCGAGGCTACCGTTGAGCAACGACCCATTCCGTTCTTCGGTCAGGAACACGTTCTCTCGCTGGACGTACGTCTCGCGATGGGGCGTCAGTGGCGCAAGCTCTTGGCGGCGGCTGGTCTCGGTGCGCACGTCTCTCTCTTCGTCTCGCAGTACGGCATCGACGATCCCGACCCAACGTCGCGTGCTGACGCTCACACAACCGCACACCCGGCCGTGTGGCGGACGGTGACCGCGCTGGCGGGGAGAGCGATGGACGGCGCGAAGCTCTACCTTCATCTCAAAGATGATCCTGCGAACCGTGCCCACGATGGCATCGCCGTACCAGACGCAGACAAACCGATCATCGAGCAGCTCTCGGATCGATTCGTGACCTGGTTCGAAGAACTGTTCGCACAGCCAAACGAAGGCGGAAACGACGCCTGGAAGCCGGAGCAGCTCGAGTATCGCTTTTCCGTTTCGGCGCCGCACGGCGCCGGCGAGAAGGTCATGGTCGCCGACGAGTACTACCACGGCCGACTGGACTGGTACAACCTCGACGCGGATCCGTCGCAGCCGAGCATCGATCCCGGCGCGCCTCCCGGCGACGCGCCTCCGTCAGACGACGTGCGGCGGTCCTTCACCTATTCGTTTCTGCCAACGACGATTCAGTTCGAGGGCATGCCGAACACGCGATGGTGGGCGTTCGAAGACCAGAAGACCAGCTTCGGCGACATCAAGCCCGATACGACCGATCTCAACAAGCTGCTGCTCATGGAGTTCGGGCTGATCTACGCGAACGACTGGTTCTTGCTGCCGTTTCAGCTGCCGGTTGGCAGCCTGGCGAACGTCGAGGGTCTCGCGGTCACCAACGTATTCGGTGAACGAACGTGGATCGAGGCGTCGGGAAAAGGGGACGACGAGAATTGGCAACGCTGGGCCATGTACAACTTGTCGGTCAAGGGCGACGAGAGTACAGCCGCGGACACCACACTCGTTCTCTTGCCGACGGTGCCAAAGATTCAGGAAGGAAAACCGTTCGACGACGTACGGCTCGTCCGCGACGAAGTGTCGAACATGGTCTGGGGCGTAGAACGACTCGTCCCTCTCGCGACCGGTCGCAGCAAGCCGGGTCAGGAAGCAGGCCGGGAGCTCGCCAATCGATACGAGGCGTTGCTCGACGCCGAAATCAGCGACGGATCGATCGTTCCAGTCGTTCCCGAGTCGAACGCGGCGATACGATACCGTCTCATGCGCGGCGTCCCCGAGAACTGGATCCCGTTCATTCCGGTCCACCTCGACGGCAACAATCGAGAGATCCAGCTCCAGCGTGCTTCGATGCCGAGGATCATCGAGGGCGATCCGGGACCACCGAAGAAGATCAAGCCGCGTACGGTGCTGCTCCGCGAGGGCTTGGACGACGAACTCGCTCGACCGTACTTCTTGCACGAAGAAGAAGTCCCCCGCGCTGGCGTTCGCGTTACGCAGTCCTACCAGCGCACGCGGTGGTCGGACGGACGCGTGTTCACCTGGGTGGGCGTGCGCAAGACGACCGGTCGAGGTGAAGGACACAGCGGACTCGCATTCGATCGGGTGGAGCCCACGCGCGCTCAGCTTCGCCCTGCGCTTCGACCGTTTCGATCTGAGGCGTAGCTCCAAGGGCTCCTCGTTTGCAGCGACGCTCGGCGATCGGGCACAGTCGCGTTTGCGCAAGACGCTTCTTTTCCCCAACAAAAAAGCCGCCGCCCGAGCTTCCTCGAGCGGCGGCTGAGCCAGGGGGTTGGGTTAGCTGAGTCCGTTACTGAGGGGCGACCAGACCCAAGTCGCACCTCCGGTAGCGCTCGCACGTCAGGCGATCGACCGTCGGATCCTCGCCGCAGCGGAACGGTCCCGGCGCCGGCGGGATCGGGCCTTCACCGAAGAGCCAGTTGAGGAGGTACATCGCGTCGCCGATGTTGATCGTGCCGTCGTCGTTGGCGTCGGCGGCGTCGCCGCATCCGGGCTCCGGGCCGCTCGCGAAGAGCCAGCCGAGCTCGAACATGGGATCCGCGACGTTCACCGTGCTGTCGCCGTTTGCGTCGCCGCGGCGGAAGACCGGGGCGGGCGGCTCGACGTCACCGGGGATCTGGAGGACGAGGATATCGTCGTCGGTGAACGCGGGGAGCTCGGGAGTCGCCTCGAGTGTCGGCCGGATCAAGATCACGAGCTCGTCGCCCGGCTGAGCGTTCGGCAGGTTCTTCGGCGGGCAGTACCACTGAATGTAGCCGCAGCCGCAGATGATGTTCTCGAGGCAGATGCAGGTGCCGCCCGACTCCTGGCAGTGCGTCGAGCAACCAGCCTCTTCGCCCCCGCCCGGACCCGCGACGATCTCGAACTCCTCTTCGTAGACCTTCTCGCCGTTGAGGCGAACCTCGACGACCGAGGAGAAATCGGCCTTGCCGTTCAAGCGTGCGACCCGCGCCGAGAGAAGCGCCTCGACCGTGTAGCCGTCGCCTTCCTCGGCGGGCGACACTTCGCCTTCCTCGACCTTACGGTTCCAGAAGGGTACGGCGGTGACTCGGCGGTTGTCGCTCATGTTCGGCTCGGGGAGAGCGTCGTCCGCGGGGTAGAGAATCACCATGATCTCGTCGCCCGGCT
The DNA here is from genome assembly GCA_965223845.1 of Planctomycetota bacterium. Taxonomy (GTDB): domain Bacteria; phylum Planctomycetota; class UBA8108; order UBA8108; family SXIK01; genus CBDCXR01. The sequence goes on from CBDCXR010000004.1 coordinate 5,932,389, forward strand.
GAGCGCCCGGGACGTTCTTCGGCGGGCAGTACCACTGAATGTGGCCACAGCCGCAGATGATGTTCTCGAGGCAGATGCAGGTGCCGCCCGACTCCTGGCAGTGCGTCGAGCAGCCGGCCGCTTCGCCGCCACCGGGCGTCGCCGCGATCTCGAAGAACTCCCGCATGACGGGCTCGCCGTTCAGGTGAATGACCCCGATCGCCGAGAGGTCGGCGGGGCCGTTCAGATCGGCGGCCGACACCGCGAGCTGAGCACGAACGTTGAAGCCTCCGTCGGCCGTGGGCTCGACTTGGAGGTCCTTGACCTCTCGATTCCAGCTCGGAACGATCGCCGAAGCGCTGTCGTCGCGCTCGTACTGCTCGCCGGGCGTGCCGTCGAGCGGAACGAGAACAACGCGCACCTCGTCTCCGGGCTCCGCGTCCGAGGCATCCGGATGCCAAATCCACGTGAGCTCACCGCACCCACAAAGCGATGTGCCTTCGAGGCAGATACAGACCTTGCCGGTCTCCTGACAGTGGCTGGGACAACCGCCGAACGCCGCACTGGGCTCGGCCTTCGAGCTGACCAGGGGACGAAAGAGCTCGCGGTCGACGAGCTCGTCGTTGACGAAGAAGTTCGCTACGAATCCGAGGTCCGGAATGCGGCCCGTCAGGCTGAGCGCGACGAGCTCTACGCTCACCTCGACTTGCGACTCCTCCCGGACCGCGACTGCGATCTCGGCGACACCGCGATTCCAGCCGGGATCGGCCGGACTACCAACTCCGGCCGTCACCGCCGGAGTACCCAAGGACACGATCGCCAGGGCGAGAGACAGGAGAGAACGTTTGGCCGCAGTCATGGCTGGCCTCCTTCCCGATAAAAGTGGGGTGAATCCTCATTCGAGCTGGGCGACCCCCGGTGGGTCGTCCCGGCCCAATGGACTCGGGGGAGGAGGCGGGAGGGTGGCTCAGGAGATTCGGCCGGCCAGCGGTCGAGGTCGTCCTAAGGCATTATTATCATTAGACTTGAGCCGAAGGCCTCGGGCCGGACGGGCGGCCAAGAAAAGAAGCAAGAGCCGCCCCGGCACTGCGGGACGGCTCTTCGCTGATCTCGATTCGAGTCGTGCGGCGTCGATCCGCTACGACCGCGTGAATTCCGGCAGGCGCACGATCTCGCCCCCCTTCTGCGCCGACTCGTGCGCACAGAGGCCGACGCAAGTCCAGTTCGCCGACTGAGCGGCGTTCGGATACGGATCGCGTCCTTCGAGGAGCGCACTCACGAACTCGTGGGCGAGATGCGGGTGCGAGCCGCCGTGACCGGCTCCTTGCGTGAACGAGAGGTGAGTGTTCTCGTCGAGGTCGTAGACGCCCTTCGTCGTGAAGGGCTGGATCTCCGCGGGGAGCAGGTGCGCGTAGTCGGGTACCGTGATGCGCTCGGGGATTTCGTGCTCGGGCTTCTTCGCCGTGTGGAGCACCGGATCCTCACCCTCGATGAGCGGCCATTCGAAAGCCTTCTTCGAGCCGTAGACGTCGAAGCTCTCACGGTATTGACGCGCGGTGTCGAAGAGCGAGCGGTAGATGCGCGCGGTCACGTCGCTGTCGGCGAGCTTAACGTGGCAGGTCTCGACCGCGTACGGCGAGTTGTAGACCGGGATCAGCTCGTCGCGGATCGTTCCCGATCCGAAGCACGAGACGTACTCCGCGTCCTTCCGCGTGAGCGCGAGGCAGGGGCCGACGCAGTGCGTCGCGTAGTGCATGGGAGGAAGGCCCGGCCAGTAGTCCGGCCACCCGTCCATGTCCTGTTGGTGACTCGCTTGGAGGAATTGTATCTTTCCGAACTCACCCTTTTCGAACAGCTCGCGGCAGTAGAGGTACTCGCGCGCGTAGACGACGGTCTCTGCCATCATGTACTTGAGCCCGGTTTCCTTGACGAGCTCGACGATCTGACGGCACTCGTCGATCGTCGTCGCCATCGGCACCGTACACATGACGTGCTTTCCCGCCTTGAGAGCGGCGATCGACTGCGGAGCGTGATCGGGAATCGGCGTGTTGATGTGGACGAAGTCGACGTTCGGGTCCGCGAGTACGTCCTCGTACTTCGTGTAGCGCTTCTCGATGCCGAGCGCGTCACCGATCTGGTTCATCTTGTCCGCCGAGCGCTGGCAGATCGCGTACATGTTCGCGTTCGGATGCCGCTGGTAGATCGGAATGAACTCTGCGCCGAATCCGAGTCCGATGATCGCAACGTTGACCTTCTTGTCGCTCATGGCTCTCGCTTCTTCTTGGGCCGTAAAGGGGACGGGACGCGGAAGATTCTCGGCCAGCTAGGGGGCGAAATCAAGCGATGGAGTGCCGCGCGCGTGCCGAGTATCCGCGGTCTCGACACCTTCGCGGACGGTGGTGAGCGCACGCGCCGAGTTACCGGTGATCGATCCGAGTTTCGCGCAAGATCGGACGCGGACTTACGCGAGATGGAGGATGCCGCAAATCGCGGCGCGTCCACGAGAGGATCATTTCCAGCCAAGGGGTAACCGACATGAGCGTCGCCATCTCGCGCGTTGTGAGTTTCCGGTCGGTCGGCACGTTCGCCGTCCTCGCCAGCTTCCTCGCTGCCGGTTGCGGCGGGAGCAGCAGCGACTCTGGTCCTCCCGTTGGAACCGAGGCGGCGGAGACGGCTGCGGCGATGGCGGAGCTCGGCATCGAGGGTCTCGAGGGAGTTCTCTCCTTCGAAGGAGACGCGCCGGCCGCGGTGGCCGTCGTCGATTCGGGCACGTCACTCGCGCAGAGCTTCCTCCGCCGATCCGGGATCTTCCGCTTTCTTCCCGAGGGGGCGACTGGCGACGGCGTCGCGAGTGCGGTCGCCGCTTGCGGATCGGGCGGAACGATCACATCGGACTGCACTGTCGATGGCAGCGTGAGTACGCTCAGCGTCACAGCCTCGAACTGCGTAGAAGACGACTTCGGCACCGTCATCTCGATGAACGGGAACATGACGATGTCCACCGAAGACCCGACCGCTTGCGCAGACGAGCTCGACTCGGCGGACGACGTCTCGATCTCGCTCAATAGTTTTCAGATCACGACGCGGGTCGGCGGCAACATCGTCGGCAGCTTGTTCATGGATGGAGATCTGAGCTTCGTAGAAGGGGTCGATCCCGGTTGCATGCTCGACACCGGTACTTTGACCGCGGACTACATCGTGCGATTCTTCTCGGCCGAGGACGGAGAAGACATCACCGTCGAGGCAACGAATCTCACGATGACGATCACGACCGCGACCTCGCCCTGCCAAGACACGATCGCAGTCGACGGGACCCTCTACGTCGACAACCGCGTCACGGGTCGGCGCATGCGCCAGACCTACAACGGATTCACCGTCGTGCTCGAGCCGGTCACCGGCGGCGTCGAACTCACGCTGAGCGGAGAGACGTCGCTCAACTGCATGGGCGCCGTCACGTTCGTGACGAACACCCCGCTCTTCATTGCGGATGGTGATGACTGCGCGACGAGCGGCGAACTCCTCGTGACGATCGTCGATACGGGCGAAGTCGCCCTGGTTACCTACAACGGGGACGGATCGGTCGACATCGATCTCGGGAACGACGGATCCGTCGACCGAAGCCGCGCCTGCGGCGCCGTTCGTCCGGCTTGCACGAGCTGACACCGACCGAAACCGAAATCAGATTCCGGGGTTGGGGTGAACATACGGAGGTGCGGCCCGTGCGCACCTCCGTTTTCACTTTCGGAGCAGGGTTTCTCGCGCACTTTCGTCCGCGCGCCGCGAGTAGTCGACGGCAAACCAGCGGAGCGAACCGCGGCCGCGTGAGCGAACGCCGAGCTCGAGTGATTCGCCGTCGATCGCGCGGTCGCTCGCGAGGACGAGGAAGAAGAAGCCGCCCGAATCGACGGCCGACGTCCACGTCGGTAGGTAGAGAAGCTCTGCTTTGCTGTCTTCGTCAAACCAGCGGCTCGGTCGATTTGTCGCGTCGAACCGGAGCACGACCTCGCCGTTGACGAGGAGCTCGAAGCCTTCGGTCTTCGGCTGGCTGAGGTAACCGAGGCCGCCGATGAACGCCAGCGTGACTCGATCGCCGACTCCTCTCTTCACCTTGGCCGTCTTCCAGGTGAGCGTCGCTCCACGCGCCATCTGACGGACGTAGGGGCGAAATCGCTTTGTTCCGGTGTAATCGAACCAGCTGTCTGTGCCTCCGTCGTTCTCCTCGAGCGCGGCGAAGCCGTCCTGAGCGCTCGCGAGTGCTCGCTCGAGCGTTGCGGCCCGGATGGGCGTGTTCCCGGCTTCGACCTCGGCGAGGAGCGCCGCGACTCGATTCTCGAGCGCCGAACTCTCGACCGGGGAGAGAGCGGGAGGGTCCGCGAGCCGCGCCGGGTCGGCCTTCGGGTGAGTGTGAAACGGCGATGGACCGAGCTCGGCTCGTGGCGCGAAGCTCTTCGGCACGAGCTCGTGTACGGCGCTCACGATGACGTCTTCTACCTCCGGTGCGTAGCGCGTAGGGAGTTCGTAATAGGTCTGAGAAAACTCCGCTTCGTAACCGCCCTCGCGAAGAATCCGCTTCGACGGAATGTACGACGGCACGTCGTTCGCCCACGCGTTGATCCAGAGTCGCGACCAGTCGAGCTCGCGCTTGAGGCGTACGGCGTAGTCGACGACCACCTCGCCGGGAAGAAAGACGATCGCGAGATCGTCACCAAACGACCACGTCGTCACCGGGTAGCGTACGTGCGTCGGGATCGATCCCTCGCGCGCGAGGATCTCGAGTTGGCGGCGTGCGTTCTCGCCGTCGAAGTCGCGCCGTCTCGCGAGCTCTTCGAAGTGCGCGCGGTCGGGGATCGGCGCGAGCGGGAGAGCGAGCTCACTCGCGGCGACGACGGGCGGACCGGGAAGCGGCGTCAGTTGCGAACGCAAGACTCGGCGGACCTCGGCTCCGATCGCATTGCCGTGCGCGCTCGCGTTCGCGTCCGATCCCGACGGCTGCGGGCCCACGTCCGCTCCGCAACCGATCGTCGTCAGTGACGTCGAGCCGGGAAACGCCGATTCGATCGCGTCGTTCGCGTAGCCCGCCCAATCGCCGTGAACGCGATTCCGAGCGCCGAGCGTCGTACAGTGACACGCGTAGCTCGTCCAAACGGCGAACGGCGTTCCCGCTGGATCGCGGGCGAGGAGGACGGGGAGGCTGTGATCGACCGGCGCTTCGATCTGAAAGCCGAAGCCGCGCCACTCGCCGTCGCGCATGATCCTCCGGTTGCCGCCGAATTCGACGCGGCCTAGTCCCCACTCGAGGGAAGCCTCGCGGCGCGCACGAAGCGCTCTCCGGCCAACCTCGACGACGCGATCTACGAGCCACCCCGCGTACCGTTCCATATTCGCTTCCTGAGCGGCGGTCGTCCGACCGCCCCAGAGAACGCGCGCGTAGCCGGGGAGAGAAGGCGCGTTGTGCGTGTGGGTCGATGCGATCGTGATGCGGCGGCCGTCGAGACCGGCGTCGCGGCGGAATCGTTCGACGATTCGCTTCGTGATTCGCTCGGGCACACCGCAGTTATCCACCGCGACGAGGAGGACTGGCGACGACGCGCCGATCGCGAGTGCGCGCGCCCAGATCTTCGTGTCGATCCCTTCGTGCTCGGTCGTCCGGCCGCCGTAGCCGGCGAGAACGACGGGATGGGTCGGAGTGATGTCGATTTTCGCCACGCCAACTTGCGTCGCGAGCACGCGCTCAGGAGCGAGCGCGATGGTGGCGAGGAGGATGACGATCGAGAGGCGCATGATCAGGTTTCCTCGGGAGGTCCCTCGCCGAAATACGCAATCGGCATCGAGCCGGACGCATCTTACCGCGATCGCGATCTGGATCGGTGTGCCCGTTTTGCTCGGGGAACCGCTCCGATCACGGCGCCAAAATACCGAGTCGCTCCGATTCGAAGGCCTCTCCTCGCCGCGCTCATGGCCAATCGTCGGCTGACAACTGCCGGACTCTTGCTTGTCGCTTTGGGCCTCATCCCCGTTGCGTCTTGGTCGCGACATCACCAGCGCAGGCTCCAAGCGGAACGGATTTGCTCGGGTCCTCTCCGCGATCGAGCGATCGCGCTCGCCTCGTACGGGCTCGGGCCGATCGAGGAGATCGGCGATCGTAAAGAGATCGCCGCGGAGATTTTTCGCGATCTCGCGAAGATCGGACAAGATCTGAAGTCTCTCAGTAGAGATCAACTCGAACGGCTCTACCGGATCTGGATCGAGCTCTACCGAGACGACCTAGAAGCAGCCTTTCGCAGGCTGTCGGCGCTTCGCTCGATCCCGGAGGCGCCGGGGGAGTGGGTCCAGGACACGATCACCCTTCAGAGCCTTCCTTTCGATCTCTACGATTTGATTCCAATCATCCAGGCGACCGAACGATCGATCCTGCTCTCCGTAGAGGCAGACGTGACAATCGGTCTCCAAGTTTGGTTTTACCTGGAAGAGTTCGCAGCGAATCCAGTTTGGAATCCGCCTTCAAACGTCTCCGACATCGTTTATCGCGCGACTCGCTCCCCGTTTGCTGCCGTACGGGTTCTCGCATTCGAGGCTCTTGCCGAGCTCGATCTCAGCTACGATCGATGGAACGAATTCTTCGGCCGCGAGACGAATCGCATCGTCCTCGGTGCGGCGTGCGACGCGCTCGAAAGCAGTGCGAGCCAGCCGCGATTCGACGCGTCGAGCTTGCGACGCTTCGTCGACCTTGTCGGTGTGAGGCGGTTTTCTAGTTACGCTCTTACGATTCTAGTTCGCCAGCGGGACCTCGTGCCGAAGCGAGAACTGTGGAGGGTCGCCATCGCTCGTAAGGCGGCCGACATTCGCGCTGCGGAGACCTACGGGCCTGGCTGCTTTTACGAGTCATCCGAATTCGAGCAGATCGGAGTGATTCTCGCCGGGAGCGGATGCGGCTCGCTCGCCATCCCGTACGAAGACTCACTCGCGTTTCGTTCGGTTCTTCACTACGTCGTCGCTGCGAGCATCGCCGGCTGCACTCCCGAGGACGCCGCCGAACGGCTAAGCTCCATCGCGAGACGCGACGAAGGCGCTGATGTCGTTTTCGCGATCTTCGCTTCCCGATCGAGTGATTACGGCTGCGACGAACCGATCTACTATTGGTTTCAAAACGGCTCCGACGAGCGGCAGCTCCGCGCGTTTGAGTTACTCGAGAAGTTCGATGCGGGATCGCTCCGATTCTTCCGCGCATGCGCTCGCGACGGGTTGCGCGCCGAGACGAGAGCTATTCGGGCGCGTTCGGCGGAAGCGCTGCTCTCTGCTCCCGAATCCCTGCACGCGGAATTCCGGCGATTGGTCGAGGAAGCGCTCCGGACCGAGCGAGATGAGGCCGTCCGGTCGCAGCTTTCGCAAACGATCTCGTTTCTCGGTCGCGAAGAGCGCTAGCGATGACGCGAAGAACAAGCTTCTTGGCCCTCCTGCCGGTGACCCTCGCCCTGTCCGGCTGCGGAACCGTCCACGACCTGACGCAGGGCGGGCCGCGGATGTACGGAGGAGTGCGACAACTCCGCTCGATCGGCCCGTGCTCCTGCCTCGTTGCCCTCGGGCCGTGCGCTCTTCCCGACTTCGTGGTGAGCGCGGTCGCGGATACGGCGCTCCTTCCGATTTCGATCCCGGTCGCGCTGAGTCGTAGACCCGGTGGAAGCGAGAGTTTCTACACCGATGAATCCGCTTGGAACCAAGTGTTGGCGGCTTACAGGTCCAAGGAGTGGGAAAATCCCGTTCGCGGCCAACGGACTCTCGAGAATATAGAGAAACTCGGCGAGCTCGAAGGCTACCGAGTCTACGCGGATCCCACCGCCTCCGACGACGAGACGGTTGATTGTCCTGCCGACTCGCCTCTCAAGTCCGAGGACTCCACGAAACCTGGCATTCCGGTAGCGCCGCCTGAAGCCGCTTCACCCCCGCCTCGGTGACGTTCGTTCTCTTAAGGACGATGAACCGGAGGTTCTTGAGTCCGCGCAAGTGCTCGAGGCCGCCGTCACTCACGACCGTGTCGTAGAGGTTGAGATTTCGCAATTGCGACATGTTGGCGAGGTGCGGGAGAGTTTCGTTCGTGATCTTGGAGCGACCGAGAGTCAGGCTTTCGAGCTGAATGAGCCCTTTGAGATGCGCCGTGCCGGCGTCGCTCACGACGGACGACGGGCAGTAGAGATTCCGCAGGCGGGTGAGCTTTCCGATGTGCGCGAAGGCCTCGTCGCCGATCGGACCGGAGATGCTGAGACTCGTGAGCTGTCGCATGCCATCGAGATGCGCGAGCGCTCCATCGCTGATGCCGGTCTTGAAGAGATTGAGCGACTGGAGATCCTTGAGCTCGCTGACATCCTTGACCGCCGCGTCTTTTACCTCGGTTCCTTCGAGGTATACGGAGACGACGGCCGATCGCGCCTTGCCCCCGAGTGCGCGAATGCGGGCGAGCGCGGACTCGCGATCTCCCTTCGCTTCGGCGGAAAGCCCGGCAAGCAAAACTACAGCGAAGAGCGAGACGGCGGAGAGGTAGAGGAAGCGAGCATTCATCTGCGGTCCTCCGAGAAGAAGAAACACCGGACGACCGACAAGTCGCACCGGCGGTCCACGTGGGCGGACGAAACACGGGCATCATCCACGAAGTACGATGAGCCCGCGCGAGTTCGTGTCACGATTGTGTCATAGACCGAGCGAACTGGGCGCTAGCCCCCACAATCGCTCGCGCAGCCCTCGATGCGGACGCATCGTGTTCCGAGCGCCGGCGGCGGTCCTTCGAGGAAGATGTAGTTGAGGACGAAGATCACGTCGCTCACGTTGACTCCGCCGCTCGCGTTCGCGTCGAGAAGCGCGACGTTTCCGGCGCTCGCGATATCGCCGTCGCAGGGCATCGCCGCTCCGGCGCCGCCGAAGAGACGACGGAGGAGCGAGAGTCCGTCCGAGATGTCGAGTCGTCCGTCGACGTTGCTGTCGCTCGGGAGGCGTCGTCCGCCCGGCGCGGCGCCGTCGTCGTCGCGGCCCGGCGAGCCGCCGGGATCGGCGCTCTCGTTCCAGCTGTCCGGATCGGCCCACGCGGAGGTGTCGACGCCGTCGTCGACGATGTGGAGCGAGGGGCCGCCGCCGTCGGTCGCGCCGTACCAGAGGTCGCTGTACTCGAACTCGAGGATCGTGAGGTTCTGGCCGTAGGTGAGACGGAGCCGTTCGCCGCCGTTGCTGAGCCGGCCGGAGTACTCTCCGGCGATCGAGATTTCGCTCGTGTCGTAGACGGACTCGAACACTTGCCGGTTCTCGACGACGACGACGTACTCGCCGGGCCCGAGTCCGTCGATCTCGCCATCGGCGAAGTCGAACTCGACGCCGTCGGAGAGCGAGACCTCGCCGAGATCGACAAATGTCGGCCCGATGTTCCGCACTTCGACGAACTCGTGATCGATTCCCTCGAGCGGATGGTACATGAGCTCGGTGATGCGAAGAGACTCGACCGCCGCGGGCGCCGTGCTCGGCGCGGTCGGAACGAACTCGACCGATTCCGACCACTGGCTCCAGCGTTCGTTCTCGTCCTTCATGCGGACGCGAATGCGGTAGCGCGTCCCGATCTCGAGCGCGTCGATCGGGATCGTCACGTCCGAGACGAAGACGTCCGACTCCTCGCTTTCCCAGACCGCATCGATCTCGTAGCGGCGACGCTTCAAGGGATCAAACTCGGGCGTGCCAGGAATCGTCACCTCGCCGACGCGCCATTTCATCCCGCCGAAGGTATCGGGGCCCTGCGGATCGTCGAACTCACTCGCACGGAAGCGTAGATCATCGAGCGGAAAGCTCGGCGCACCGAGCGCGACGACCGTCGGGCGATCGGGTATCGCGCCGTCACGCGCGTGCGAGCGAAGCTGGTTCGCACCGTAGCCCTCGAGCGCGAAATCCTTGATCCACTCGGCCATGCCGCGGTGGTCGGCCGATACGAGTGTGCGAGTGATCGTCCCGCCGCGAGCCGAGTGCGTCGAAGGGTTGCGATAGAACGCGCCGCGATGGCCGCCGGACGTGCGTGGATGGTAGTTCCACATCGCCTCGTCGACGTCCGCGAAGGAGAGCTCCGCGCCGGGCGGCGTGACTCGCTCGAGGAGCTCATCGACGACGATGCCGAACTGCCCGTCGGCAAAAAGGAGATCCTGCAGCTCGCGCGCGCGATTCGCATACTCGATGCGAAACGTCACGTGCTGCGAGAGGCAGTTTTGAAAGTTCATGATGCCGGACCAGTGAGTCACCGGCATGTAGAGCATGTCGAGGTCCCACGGGATCACCGTCCAGTTGTCCGGCTCGGGACTGTGGTACTGGAAGATGTTCCAGCCCTCGCGGAGGTCCATGTTGTTCACGGCGCGGTTGGTCGCGCGGAACGAGTAGTACCCCAGAAGATTCACGTTCGAGCGCCACCACGCGATGGACTGGTTCCGGTTGTAGCCGTTCTTGAGCGCGGAGTAGTCGGACGACGTCGTCACCTGCGTCGGTCCTTGGTTCTTCTTGTCGCCGTTCCCGCCTTCGATCTTGTAGGTGTTCCCGTCCGGCAGATTTCGCTCGTCGAGGAACGCTCCGTCGGGGATCTCGACCGTGAGATAGAGCCCCCAGAGATCGCCGCGATACTGGTCGCTCGCGTGCGCCTCGACGGCCTCGTCGATGATGCGCAGGTGAAAGAAGCCCGTGTTCGGCGACGGAACGCCCGCGAGTCCGTAAGAGCGAAACGCGACCGCCTCGTCGAGTCCGCCCATGCCGCGGTTCGTCGGTACCCACGGCGACGCACACGCGTTCCAGTTCATCCGGCGCCAGCTCGCGTCGTACTTCCTTCCGTAGTTGTCGCGCGCCTCGAACTCGTGACCGCGATTGAAGTGGATGCGCCACTTGTTCTTCCCGGAGACGTACGTCGAAAACTCGCCGCGGTTCTCGAACTCGATGTGATCGTAGACGACGCCGTCGTAGACGAGCGTGCCGAGAAAATGAACACCGTCCGACCCGCTGTTGTACTGACTGCGTGTGACGTCGGCCGCGTCAGCGATGAGATGGTAGACGGGAAGCGAACGCATCAGCTCTTCGCTGAAGGTCTGGACGGGAGTCGACCCCGGGCGGCTCGCCCCTCTCCACGACGGCACTCCGTCGTAGACGAAGTAGGCGAAATTCGGTTGCAGGTCGTCGGGGTAGGGAACGGTCACCGCGTCGCCGACGCCGTCGACCGCGCGGATGCGGTAGCGAACGAAGCGCCGGTGCTGCTGAATCGCGGCGGGGATCGTCGCGGTGAACACATCATCGGCCGGCGCAGCGTCGAGTCCAGTACCGTCGTCGACCATCGGAAGCTCGGTCCAGCTCGTCTCGTAGCGGGGATCGTCGAGCGGAATGTAGTCGCCCGGATCGACCGTCTGATACTCGAGCGTCACCGCCCCGATCCCGTCCGGGTCGGTCGCCTTGATGCTCACCGCGACCGGCACTCCGCTCGCCGGTTCCTTCGGCTCGTGATCGACTTGGCGGAGAAGCGGCGGGATGGCGTCAGACGCCACGGAGTTGATTCCTCCGGGAGTCGGCCCGGCGCCTGCGCCCTCCGACTGGAGAAGTCGTCCATCGAAAAACGCGTCGCTGCTTCCCGCAAGCGAAACGTTGAAGAACTGAACCGCGAGCACGTTGTCGCCCGGGACGAGGTATCCGGCGGGATTCGGAAGTGAAAACTCGATGAACTCGCGGTTCTCGCGGGTGTTGTCGGCCGTGTCGTTGTACGCCGGGTCGGTCGGAGTGACACTCGCCCGCGCGACGAGTGCGCCGTTGATCCACGCGGCGAAGCCGTCGTCGTATTGAGCTTCGAGAATGAGTCCGCCGACTTCGGCGGGGTCCGCGACGTTGAACGTTCGCCTCAGGTAGACGGACGAGTACTCGCCGCGCATGTCGTCGAGATCCGTCACGATGAAGTCCTCGCCGAAGCCGATCGGCGAGCGACCGGAGCCCCACGTGCCGTCGTCGAACTCGATCGTGCGCCACTCTCCGCGCGGATCGGACGCCTCGCTCGTCCCCTTTCGGTAGCGCCAGAGTCCGCCCGACGCGACGAGCGTGTTGAGCTCGCCGAGGCTCGGATTCGAGATGCGCCAGCTCCCGCCGAGATTGTTGTCGAGACCGGGGTCGAGCAGCTCCATCGAAAAGCCACCGCCCGTCGTCGGCCAAGGAAAGCCGCGGCGGAAATCGACCGCGTCCTCACGAAAGCCGGCGGCGTTTCGAAGCACGATCTCTTCCCCTTCGTTCGAGATGCGTCCTTCGAACGGGCCGATGACATTCGGCGCGGCGTATTCTTGTTCGACCGTCGAGACATCCTGGGCGACGACAAGGTAGCCGCCGACGGGAAGCGTCGTACCGACGGGGATCGTGAACCGGACGCCGCCGGTGAGCGACCAGCCCGAGAGGTCGACTTCGGCCTGACCGGCGTTCACGAGCTCGACGAACTCCTCCGGAACGGTCTTGTCGTCGGGGACGGAGTGGATCTCGTTGATCACGACGTGATCGGTCGCGAGGACGCGACTCGACGCCCACGCGAGGAGAAGGAGAGCAGCGGATCGGTTCATGGGATTCCTGAGGGGTGAGAATGAAGAATCCATGATGAGCGCACGAAGCGCTCGAGACTACTTCATTCCTTCCGCTCGGAACCGTCCGGCACCGACCGGTGAGCTCCCCTTCGGCGGCTGCGGCTATTCCGCGCGCACGGCCTCCGGTACGTTCGCGTAGCGGCGCGCCGATTCGGGGGTGATTTCGCCCGCGGCCGCGAGCGTGTCGAGGTGCTGTTCGAGCGTGCTCAGGCCCTGCCTCGACTGCGTCTGAAGGGTCGAATAGAGCTGGTGGAGGTTCCCGGTACGAATGAGATTGCTCACCGCGGGAACCGTGCGCAAGACTTCCATCGCGACCCGTCGCCCCGGTCCCTCCGCGCGCGGGACGAGCTTCTGTCCGATCACGTAGGCGAGGCTGAACGAGAGCTGAGTCGCGAGCTCCTTCAGTCGTTCGGACGGAAACATGTCGAGGATGCGGGTGATCGCGCCCTTCGTGTCTTTCGTGTGGAGCGTCGAGAGGACGAGGTGGCCGGTCTCCGCCGCGGAGAGGGCGAGAGCCGTCGTCTCGGGGTCGCGCATCTCGCCGACGAGGATCACGTCCGGATCTTCGCGAAGTGCGCTCCGAAGTCCGCTCGCGAAGGTCTCGACGTGCCGTCCGAGCTCGCGCTGCGAAATGAGAGCGCGGTCGCTTTGGATCACGTACTCGATCGGATCTTCGAGCGTCACGATGCGAACGGGGCGCTCCGCGTTGATGCGGTGGAGGAGACTCGCGATCGTCGTCGTCTTTCCGCTTCCCGTGATCCCGGTGACGATCACCAGACCCTGCTGCAGATCGACGATCTCGCGCCAAGTCGAGGGCGAAGGAAACCCGATCTCCTCTAGGCTTGGGACAGCTCGCGGGATCACGCGAATCGCGCATGCGATCCCGTCGCGATCGTGAAACGCGTTGATGCGGAAGCCGAGCTCGCGTTCGCGCCACTCGAAGGCGGCGTCGATGTCGGTGCCCGATTCCTCGAGACGGCGGATCGCACTTTCGGTGAGAAGCGGGAAGAGAAGGTCGCGCAGCACCGCACGCTCCAGGGGGACTGCACCTTCGAGAGGTCGAATGTCGGCATCGATGCGAAAGCTCGCCGGCTCACCGACCTTTAGATGAAGATCGGAGATGCGCCAGACACTTCCCGAGTGGTAGCTCGGATCGGTGAAGCGCTCGAGGAGATCGAGAATGCTCTCGTCTCGCTCCCCGACCCGATACACCTTGCGGTTCCTGAGATCAGGATTGGACATCGCGAAACACCTCGCTGCGAGAGAGCGCGAACTCGTCGGAGTCCGCTGCCATCCGGTCCATCGCAACTTTCGGTCCGAGCGATCCGACCGTTCACGTTCGCCGTGTTCTTCGGGGTGTCGGGCGGAACAGTTCCAGAACGATCTGCCTCGAACTGTAATAGCCGCCCCACAAGTGTGCGTTCTGGCTACAAGGGTGGTTCCTTCGACACGATGGATTCGGCGTAGCGAAGCTCCCCCGTCCGTCCATTGTAGAACTGAAAGATCACCTGCGGCCGCGGATACGCCACCCAGCGCTCGTCGCCCACGCGCTGCGCGTTGTTGTAGACGTTGTTGACCTGGACGACGCAGTAGGTCGGGTAGAGAAGCTCCGTTCGGGGGATGTCCGGTCTAAAGTGCGTCGACCACCGGATCTCGACCTCTCGCGGGCCGTACTTGAACGGCCCGTTCGCCGGGCGATCGCCCTCGTCCGTCGCCCAGTGGTTGTTCGAGTTGTGGGGGCCCGAGCCGAACTCCCAGACGTTGTCGGTGACGCGGATGGCGAAGCTGTTGTGGAGGTCGCCCGTGAGAACGCAAACGGGGCGATCGAGCGCGTCGAACGCGTTGATGAGTCGTTCGCGCTCGTCGAAAAACACCGTCCACGCGTCGTCCTTGTTCGTCGAGCGGATCTTGCCGCCACCGACGTGAGGGATCATGAAATTGACGCTCGAGACGACGAAGATGAAATCGGCGTCGCTCGCGCCCACTCCTTCGAGCAGCCAATCTCGCTGGATCGGGCCGAGCATCGAGAGGCCCTTCCTGTACGGATCGCGTGTGTCGTGCATCTGTCGCTGCCCGCGCGTATCGAGGACGAAGAAGTCGCAGTTGCTCACGCGCATGTGGTAGTAGGAGCGCCGGCCGATCGAATAGGACACCTCTTCGGATGCCTTCGGCGGAGGGGCGATCTTCAGTCGATTTCGGTCGAGGACTTCGACGACGCGGTAGACGCCGGCGGTCTCGACGCCCCCGACTCCGTCGAGGTCGTTGTCGTTCACGCCTGCGGTCTCCGTTCCCCAGTGGACGTGGAGATTGTTCGTCTGGGCAAAGTCGATCTTCGCGAAATCGGCGCTCGGGTCGACGAGGACATCGCTCCCCGCCGTCAGCCGCGCGCGCCCGAAGTGAACTCGCTGCGGGAACGACGTCGGGTTGCTCCACGCGAGATAGTCGTACCAGGCGCGGACGCCGATATCGCGGAACACGGCGCGCCGATCGCGGAGACCGGGCGATCCCGCGCCCCAGATGTCGTTGAGGGCCTCGTGATCGTCGTAGGTGAAGAACGACGGCACGCGGCGGTGCCAGTGGGCGAGGTTTTCACCGTGCGAGAGGAAGTACTTGTAGTTCTCCCAGACGCCGACGATCGTCGGCGCGGCCGCGACGACGGCGGGGAGGGGGCCGGCGAGCTCGACTTGAGCCGCCCAGTTCTTCGGCGAATAGGCGCGCTCGCGTTCGTAGAGCCAATCGCCGTTTAGGATCGCGAAGTGAATGCGGTCGGCGATGCGCTCGAGCATCGTCCCGAACGTCGGCAGCGCGGGTCCGATCGAGTGCTCGGCGTTCTGGTTGTTCCCGCAGGCGTACTCGAAGCTGAAGTTGAACCTCCCGTCGGGATTGAGCTCGGGGTGGCGGTAGTCATTCGCATCGGGAAGCGTGCGGAACGATCCGCTCCGCCCCGCGCGGCCGAGATCGCCGGGAATCGACAGGTTGTAGTAGTACTTCGTATTTGCCGCGAGCCCGGTGATGTGGACCCAGCCGGTGTTGTCACGTTCGTTCGCAGTCGCGACGGGATCGGTCTTCCGATCGAGCCGCTTCGGATTGGTGCCGTACTCGACGACGAAGCTCCCCGCGCGCCGCGTGCGCGCCCAGATGCCGATTCCGTCCGAGCTGACGCGGCCGAGGATCGGTCCGTGCGTGATGGAGTTCGGCTCTTCGGCGCGAACGGTCGAGCCGAGTGGTAGTAGGGCGAGTGCAGCGGAGACCGTGAGCAAACGGTTCATAAGGATTTTTACTCTCTGAGGATGTGGTGGGAGACGAAGGAAGATCGGGGATGATACAACACCGAGCGATGGCCGAGATCGACATTCACTCGGGAGAGGACCATGAAGACCATTCGCCGCGACGACGCGCACAAATTCGCCTTCGACTGGCGTGACGAGCCGCTGCTCCGTGTCGAGCCGGGCGAGAGCTTCACCGTCGAGACGGACGATGCGAGCAGCGGCTACTTCAAGACTCCGAACGACAAGGCGATCCCCGCGCGGCGTCCCGGATTCGATCGAGTTCCGCCGCTCGCAAATCCCATCGCCGGTCCGGTGTGGGTCGAAGGCGCCGAACGCGGCGATGTTCTCGTGGTCGAGATCGAGGACATCGAGGTCGACGACTATTCCTGGGTCGCGGTCGGACCGGGACGCGGACCGCTCGGCGAATCGTCGCGCTATCCCGAGGTTTCGGGCGAGTACACGACGAAGATCTTCCGCCACTCACCCGGACCGAGCGGGACGACGCGCGATGGGACGCTCAACTTCTCCGACCGCGTGTCGTGGCCGATCACTCCCTTCGTCGGGACGCTCGGCGTCGCACCCGACCGTGAGGTCGCGACGAGCATCGACGGCCAGGGCGTGTGGGGCGGGAATCTCGACATCCGCGACTTCGCGCGCGGGAACCGCATCTCTCTTCCGGTCTTCCACCCCGGTGCGCTCTTCTACATCGGCGATGTGCACGCAAGCCAAGGGGATACCGAGTTCACGGGCACTGCGGCGGAGACGAAGTCGACGCTCCGGCTGAAGCTCGATCTAGAAAAACAGAAGCAGCTCCGTTCGATTCGGATCGAAAAACCCGATGCGATCATCAGCGTCTGGGCGGAGCGCCCGCTCGAAGCCGCCGTCGAACGGGCGACGATCGAGCTGATCGACTGGCTCGCCTCGGACTTCGGGTTCACCGCGACCGACGCGTACTGTCTTGTGAGCACTTGTCCGGACTTTCGGATCAACGTCTACCAGATGGTAAAGATCGGAAAGCTGAGCTTCGTGGCGGGGGCGGAGATCCCGCGGCGGTTTGTCTCGGGCGGTGGATGATTCTGGAAGAGCTTCACACGAAGGGCGCGAAGAGGACGCGAAGGAAGACGAAGGGAAGAGGAATAGAGGAGAGTGGAGTGAAGAGGGGGAGAGTCAGTGGGAGTGACTAGCCGCTCACGTCGATCAGACTTTCATTCGCCGGGTTCACCAACCTCGAGCAGCGACGCAGTCTGGTACCATGTCGCGTAGCGGTGAATGAGATCTCTACTCTCCTTCCCACCTACTATTTCTATTCTTCCTTCGTCTTCCTTCGTCTTCCTTCGCGTCCTCTTCGCGACCTTCGTGTGAACCTCTTTTCCTTGCTATTGAGTGATCCATGATTCAATCGAAATTTCCTTACACGGCAGCCCTCTCGCTCTTTGTGACGGTTCAAGTGTCCGCCGCCGAGAACTGGCCCGAGTTTCGTGGCCCCACCGGCCAGGGGCACGCGTCGTCCGAGCTTCCCGTGAGCTGGACGAACAAGAGAAACGTCAAATGGAAGAAAGAGCTTCCCGGGCTCGGCTGGTCGTCTCCCATCTACTGGGAAGGGCGGCTTTATCTAACGACGGCCGTCCCCACGCGCGGAGGATCTCAGGGCGACCAATCCCTCCGCGCGCTCGCGGTCGACGCGACGATGGGCGACATCCTCTGGGACAAAGAAGTCTTCCAGCAACCCGCGGGCGCGGGCGGTGCGATCCACGGGAAGAATAGCCACGCGAGCTCGACGCCGATCACCGACGGCAAGTTTCTCTACGTTCACTTCGGGACGCACGGAACGGCGTGCCTCGATCTCGACGGGAAGGTCGTCTGGCGGAACCAGAAGCTCCGCTACAAGCCCGTCCACGGAAACGGCGGCTCGCCGGCGTTTGTCGGAGACGCGATCGTCGTGAGCTGCGACGGGGCCGACGAGCGGTTCGTCGTCGCCCTCTACCGTAAGAACGGGAAAGAAAAGTGGCGCACGGATCGCCGCCCGTTCAACGGTCGCGGCTTTTCCTTCTCAACTCCTCTCGTCATCCGCGTCGGCGGAAAAGACCAAGTCGTGAGCGCGGGCTCGGGCGGCGTCTCGGCGTTCGATCCCGAAGACGGCACGGAGATCTGGCACGTCCGCTACGGTAAGGGCTATTCCGTAGTCCCGCGCCCCGTTTACGGACACGGGCTCGTCTTCGTCGGGAGCGGCTACGATAAGCCCGTTCTCTACGCGATCGATCCGACCGGGTCGGGCGACGTGACGGACACCCACGTCCGCTGGACGCTCAAGCGCGGCGTGCCGCACAACCCGTCCCCGCTTCTCGTCGACAATGAACTCTACGTCGTGAGCGATAACGGCATCGCGCGCTGTCTCGACGCGAAGTCGGGGAGCGTCGTCTGGCAGAACCGCCTCGGCGGAAACTACTCCTCGTCGCCGATCTACGCCGGTGGAAGGATCTACTTCCAAAGCGAAAACGGCGGCGGCACGGTGATCGAAGCGGGACGAAAGTTCCGACTGCTCGCGAAGAATCCGCTCAGCGAGCGAACGCTCGCTTCGTACGCCGCGGGGGACGGCGCGCTCTTCATTCGGGGGAAGGAGCGGCTGTATCGGGTTGGGGGGGAGACGCCGCGGAAATAGGCACTGCGTCGGTTGAAATGCAGGCTTGCAGTTTCCCGCGGTCGGAACGAGCGCGCTACTCGCCTCTCGCGGTCTCTCCGTCCACGAGGGTGAGGATGTGAACGCGGCCAGCGATCGTACCCAGAACGAATTGATCGCGAGCGGTGGCACAAGATACGACCGATTCGTACCGCCAAGGCGCGTGCCGTGACGGGCGCCTTTGAGTTCACCTTGAGTCGAACCGACCGCAGAAACTTCGGTTAACGTCGAGCCACCTACTCGGTTAGGTATGAGCCGGCCGAGTGATCATTGGGTTGGTTACCGTGGACCGCCATGGAAGAAGACGCACCGGGACGCCGAGTCCTCGACGACGAGCAGCGCGGAACTCTTCGGATGGTCGTATGGTCCCTCGCCGCCTGGCCGGTCTTAGTCGCCGCGTTTCTCCAGCTTCTCACGGGAGAGATGGGATCTCACGCTGCTCCCGCCTTCTTGTTACTCACCGGCTTCGCCTTCGTCGGGAACGTGATCTACAGCCTGGTCGGAGTCGTCGATGGGATCTTGCGACCCGATCGTCGCCTCTGGCCGATCCTGGAGCCGGTCGCGATTCCCCTCGTCACGTGGTCACTCGCGGTTCTTCTTATGATCGCGTGATCGATTCGCACGCGGGCATGAAGACGACATGTCACTTCAAGAAAACATCCTCTCGATGACTCTGCGCGCGATCATTTGGTGCTTTGCGGCCTGGCCGCTGTTTTTGGTCGCGTACCTCTGGCAACCACCGAGCTCTGGGTACGGGGCGGGCGGAGAAGCCGGTCTGCTCGTGGCAGCTAGTGTGTTCGCCTTGCTCGGAAACGCGTTCTTCGGCCTCCTCGGCGTGCTGGACGGAATCGGTCAGCCCCAACTCCGGTTGCGGCGAATCCTCGAGCCGCTCGCGATTCCACTCGTCACGTGGTCGCTCGCGGTTGTCCTCTTGACCTAGACCATCTAGGACGCGAACACGCGCCCGGCGCCGATTCGCCCGGTCTCAGAAACGACGGGAGACCCGCGATGCGCAGCACGAACTCAAACGACGTAGAACCCGCTCGCGAGCTCGTGCGTTGGTGTTCCGCCTGGCCGGTCCTCTCGGGTGTACAAACCTGGTTGAGCGACACCGGATCCTTGCCGGCCGAACCGGCAAGTTTCGTATGGGGAATCTCGCCCGTCTTACTCTTCTTCTCGCTCATCGCGAGCTCGATCGCCGTCTCTGGGGCGATGGGTCAACTCGACCGCCGGCTCTGGCCGATTCTCGAACCCATCGCGCTCCCGGTCTCCTCCTGGTCGCTCGGCCTCGCATTCAGCCTGTAGACGCGATCGCTATCTCCCTACCCACCTCCATCTCTCCATCTCTCTATCTTCTCTGACCTTCGTCTTCCTTCGCGGACCCCTTCGCGACCTTCGTGTGAAATCTCTTTTCCCAGCTCTCTGGGTTCGCCCGAGCGCCTACCCGGCGACCAAGAGCTCCTTCGGCAGCTTCCACTCCCCGCGGTACGGCCGGTGCAGCATCCGGTCGGCTTCCTGGTCGTCGACGAAGCGCTCCGTTTCCGGATTCCACCGGAGCTTCCGCCCGCAGCGAATCGCAATGTTTCCGAGGTGACACACCGAGGAGCTCCGGTGCCCGATCTCGACGTCGCAGATCGGGAGCTCGCGCGAGCGAAGGCACTCGAGCCAGTTCTTTTGGTGATTCCGGCTGTCGTAGAGCTTCACGTCGCCCGGCTTCACCGGCGACTTAGCGATCTCGCCCGGGTCGCTGCTCAGGTGGCCGCGGTTGACGTGGATCTTTCCCTTTTTGCCGATGAAGGTCGTGCCGCTCCGGATCCCCATCGCGCAGCGAAGTTTCACGCCGCCTGCGTAGGTGTAATCGACCGCGAAGTGCATCGGCACTTCGTACCAGCCCTCGGGGTGGAACTTCGCCTGCCCTTCGATTTCGACCGGGCCGGAGTTGTCCGCACCGAGACCCCACTGCGCGATGTCGAGGTGGTGCGCGCCCCAGTTGGTGATCTGCCCGCCGGAGTACGCCCAGAAGAAACGGAAGTTGTAGTGAACTTCCTTCACGTTGTAGGGGCGGGCGGGAGCCGGCCCGAGCCAGAAGTCGTAGTCGAGGTGAGCGGGCGGTTCCGAATCCGCTACGGCTGGGCCCTTGAAGTTGACGCCGGGGATACCGACCTCGACGCGCTCGAGATCGCCGATGTACCCGGAGCGGACGAGCTCGCAGGCGCGCCGGAAGTTATTCGCCGAGCGCTGCTGCGAACCGTTCTGCACGATGCGTTTGTACCGCCGGGCGGCGTTCACCATCGCGCGGCCTTCGGCGACGGTGAGCGTCATCGGCTTCTCGACGTAAACGTCCTTTCCGACTTCGCAGGCGTGGATCGACGGCAGCGCGTGCCAGTGGTCGGGCGTTCCGATCACGACCGCGTCGATGTCCTTCCGCTCGATGATCCGCCGGTAGTCGTTGTACGCGTCGGCCTTGCGATCGTCCGTCGAAGCGCTCTTCTGAGCTTTCGCACGGCGTTCGCCATCGACGTCGCAGACGGCGAGCGGAACGCATTCGGACATTCCCTTGAAGCCGCGGAGAAGTGAGCTTCCCCGCCCCCCGAGGCCGATGTGTCCGAGAGCGATGCGATCGTTCGCGCCGAGGACGCGTCCGGCGGAAACAAACGGTGCGGCGATCGCGACCGCCGCCGTGCCCGAGGTGCGCGCCAGAAAGCTCCGGCGAGAGAGGTTTCTACGATCGGTTTCGTTCGCGCTGCGAGACATGAGGCCTCCGGGGAAGATTCGGTTCGGCGTGGGGGCATCCGCGTCCGTCCGATGCCGCCCAGATCTTCGCAGTGTAGCAGACGCAGAGCTTCTGCGCGGTGCGCGTTTCGCGACTCGGAGAGCTCTCGCCGCGCCGGCGCGCGCATTTTCCGCTGGAGCCCGAACGAAATCCGAATCGCTAGCCGCGCAGGGAGCCGACGATGGGACGTCAGTCGCGTGGAGGCGCGCGTTCAGCGGCTTCTCCGGGCGAACGCGCGCGAGCGCGAAGCATGCGACCCGCGATCGTCCACAGGACAACCGGCAGCGCCGCGCTGAGCGCGACCGCGAGCAGCGGACGGTCTCGACCCGAAGCGCCGACCGCCGCGAACACGAAGCCGAGCGGCGCTGAGCCGCATGCGAGCGCGACGTAGAACCGCCGCGCGGGCATGCGCGCGAGTCCGGCGAACGCGGCAACGACCTCGGGGAAAACGGGCAGCCAACGCGACAGAACGACCGCCCAGCCGCCCCCCGCCCGCGCGAAAAAAATCTCGCTTCGCTCGAGGTCCCGCTTTCCGGCGATCCATTCAGCGGCGGGGCGTCCCAAGCGACGACAGACGCCGTACGCGACGGCGCCGGAGAGGATCGAACCGCCCGCGGAAACTAGTCCGCCCACGACGAAGCCGTACACCGCACCGGTCGCAGCCATCACTGCCGTCCCGGGGATCGGAAGTGCAATGTCGGAGACGAGGAGAGCGATCGCCGCGCTCCACGCCCACGCACGGTTCTCTTCCATCCACGCAGCGGCGCTCTCGGTCGAAAACGCCGCCTCGAACGCCTCGCCCCAGATCAGAAAGGGAACGACGACGAGTGCGGCGAGAACCAAGACGACGACGAGGAGACGCATTCGATCGAAATCCCGGAGAGAGGGGGACGAGCATTGTGGTGGACGGAACCCGCCCCGCCCAGGCCTTTTCGTTCCGACGAGGGTGCGGCCCCGGTAAGATGGCTTCCCGTCGTATCCCCTTCTTCTCCGACGTGAAGAATTCGGCGGCTGTTCGCCGCGAGCATCGGATCTCGAAACATGCACGCAATTCGCACGCGACGCTGTATCGCGGGGTGGTCGTTCGGGGTTTTTCTAGTCCTCTCGGGCGTGACGATCATCGCGCAAGACCACTTTCGCGTCCCGGACGTCTTCGCAAGCGCCGGCGGCACGGCGACGTTCGACGTCGAGTGCGAGCACTCCGTCAGCTTGATCGCCTTCAGTGTGAGCCTCGCCTACGAGGCGGCAGACCTCACCGTCGAGGCGATCCGCCTCGGACCCGACGTCGCGACGTTCGAGTTCTTCAGGGGGTGGCACGACCCCGCGGCAGGGGAGATCGCGTACGGAGGAGTCTCTTCGCTCGACGGCGATGTGTCGGTGGCGCTATCGGCCGGAAACCACGTGGTGATGCAGGTCGATTTTCAGCTTCTGCCGGATGCGACGCTGCCATCGCCGCTCAGCTTCGTCGACGGGTTCGGCGACGATATTCCCGTGAACAATGTCTTCACGAATCTCTCCGGGCGCTCCGTCATCCCCGAGTTCGAATCGGGCCTCGTTCACGAGACCATCGTCGATCAGCCGATGTTCCACCGCGCCGACGCGAACGCAGACGGCGGCTACGATCTCTCCGATCCGATCTTTCTTCTCAACTATCTGTTCGCCGAGCAGAACGAAGAGCCGCCGTGTCTCGAGGCGGCAGATGTGAACAACAGCGGCGGGCTCGACATCTCCGATCCGATCGCGGCGCTCAACCATCTCTTCGGCTCGGGGGACGAACCACCGCCTCCGGGTCCACCGCCCGCGCCGTGCGGTGCCGATCCCGATCCGGTGGGGTCGCCGGGCGATTTGGGATGTCTGGCGTACGACGCTTGCTAGCGTGCGCGTGCTTGAGAGAAGAGATTCACACGAAGGTCGCGAAGGGCCGCGAAGACAGACGAAGGAAAGAATATAGGAGAACGGGCGAGAGACATTCGGATTCGAACGTCGCGATGGATCTCTAAACCATCGATCCATTTCTCCTCTTTCTTCGTCTGTCTTCGCGGCCCTTCGCGATCTTCGTGTTCAATTTTGATCCCCGAGATTCTCTAGAGATTCTCGGACGTTCATCCGACTAGAAGGAGCATGACGCCGCAGACATCCGAGGAATCTCAGCGCTCAGACCTCGCCGCCGGGAAGCGCCTCATCTTCGCGCTCACGACCGGTCGGAGCGGAACGGGTTACCTCGCGTCCGTGTTCCGTGAGCTTCCCGGTGTCCGCGCTGAACACGAGCCCGAGCCGAAGTTCAGCGACGTTTTGCGGGACATTCAGTCGGATCCCGAAGTCGCGCGGACCTTCTGGCTCGAGCGGAAGCTTCCGGCGATTCGCCGAGTCGCGGAGTCCATCTACATCGAGACGAGCCACTGCTTCTCGAAGGGCTTCCTCGACCCGCTCCTCGAGCTCGGAGTCGTCCCCGACGCGATTGTCCTTCGGCGGAGCCACCGCGCGGTGGCGTCGAGTCTCGCTCGGCTCGAGACAGTGCCCGGTCGGACGCCGCGCGGTGTTCGATTCCTCGTTGCGCCGACCGATCCCGGCGTCCTCGAGCTTCCGGATTGGGAGGAGCTCGACGACTACCAACTCTGCTACTGGTACTGCCTCGAGATCGAGCGCCGCACGCGTGAGGCCGTCCACCGGATCGAATCACGCGGCGGTCGCGTCGCCGGAGTGGAGTTCGACGCACTGATTCGAGGTCCGGGATGGTCGAAGCTCGTCGCTGAGCTCGGCCTCCCCGCTCTTCGCGGTCTCGCGCGGTGGCGCGCCGCACTTCGTCGCCTCCGGCCCGTCAATCGAAAGCGCGCCGACAAGGAGCGCGCGGCGATTTTCCTCCCTGAAGATCTCGCCGAGCGCGAGCGCGTCGTCGAGGAGCGGGTCGGACGCTCGGAGCCGGTCGAGACGCAGTAGCTTCCGCTTCGGTTCGAGCTCGGGTCCTGGTACCCTCGTCGCCGAGGAAACGCGGGGCTCGCACGTTCGAATGGAGGGAATCGAGCCGATGCGCACCGAGATTTCGATCGTCGTCGCTTTTACCTTCGCGACCAGCGTCGTCGCCGGAGAATGGTCCTTTCGCCGCGCCGACAACGAGTCGGCGCCGCGCACTCGACCGAAAGGAGTCGAAGCCCCTGTCGCAGGCGGCGAGCGGCTCTCCGGGCTCGAGCTCGTCCAGATCGCCTACTCGGAAGCTGCGCGAGAGAACGAGGTCCTCGTCGTTTGGCAGGAAGAGACCTCGATCTCGGGCCTCGAGCTCGAGGTGCTTCGGGGCGGAGCTCCCTTCGTTCGCGGCGTCTGCGAAGGCGGGCGCGATCGCCCGAACCTCTCGAGCGCGATCTTCGGTCTCAACTATCTCTTTGCGGACGGTCCCGAGCCGCCGTGCCCGACCGCCTGCGACGCCGACGGCGACGGAAGCTTCAACGTCGCCGACATGGTCTACGTGCTCAACTTCCTCTTCGCGAGCGGCCCGGCTCCGGTCGGATGGCTCGGGAGCGAGCCTCGCTGCGAAGAGGCGATCCTCGAGGAGTGCGCGCAGCTCTCAGCGTGCACCCCACCGGCGAGCTTCAAGTTCGAGCTCGACGACAACGGACAGGCCGGTCTCAACTTCGGCGTGATCACCGGCTTTCGCCCGGGGGATCACTTCATCCGCCTCGTCGACA
This sequence comes from Planctomycetota bacterium, assembly GCA_965223845.1. Classification (GTDB taxonomy): domain Bacteria; phylum Planctomycetota; class UBA8108; order UBA8108; family SXIK01; genus CBDCXR01. The sequence continues at coordinate 5,957,375 of CBDCXR010000004.1, forward strand.
CCGAACGCGACCATACGATCGCTCTACCGATCCGCGTCCTCCCCGAGGTGCCGTTCCCACCCGTCGAGGACCTGAAGTGCGTCGAGACGACGAACGATGCCGGTGCCTGCCTCTTCGCGCTCGAATGGATCTCGCGCGCGCCGCTCCCCGATGTCCTCGGAATCTCGGTGAACGGCTTTCTCATCACGCCGCTCCTCGTCGAGGGCGCGAACCGGCTCGTGATCCCGAACCCACCGCCCGGATCGCTCACCATCCGCGCGCGAGGTGTGCTCACGGGACGCTTCGGTCAGTACCGCGGCCTCGGAACGAATGTGGACTGTCCGGCCGCGTGCGAGTGAAACCGAATCGCGGCATCGCCACGCTGCCGGCTCACTCTCCACCCACCCCCTCTCTCCCTCTCTCCCTCTTTCTCTTCCCTTCGCCTTCTTTCGCGTCCCCTTCGTGCCCTTCGTGTTAGATCCCTCTTAGAGAATCCGCGGGCGCCCGAGCCCTCTCATCGCATACGAGACACCCTACCCGCCGCGAAATCTTCAAGACCCGAAACCGCATCGACCGCAGATCGTACGTCACGAGCCGTGAGTAAAGCGGTTCACCGAATCCCGCGATCAGCTTGATCGCCTCCATCGCCCCGAGGCAGCCGACGCTTCCCGAAACCGCACCGAAGACCGGAAACTCTCTCTTCCACGCCGGCGGCTTCTCCGGATAGAGACAGGCGAGGCACGGCGTCTTCGGCGCGTGAAACGTCGTCACGTTCGCCTCGAGCTCGTACATCGCGCACTCGACGAGCGGTTTCCCCTGCCGCACCGTTTCGCGATTGAGAAGGAACCGCTCCTCGAAGAGAGGTGCGCAGTCGACGACGAGATCGACGCCGTCGACGAGTCGTTCGACGTTCTCTTCGCTGACGTTCTCGTCGACCGCCTCGACGTCGAGCCGCGGATTGAGCTCGAGAAGTCGACGCTTCGCCGAGGCGACGCGCGATGTCCCGAGTCCTGCGTGAGTCATGAGAAGCTGACGATTGAGGTCGCTCGGCTTCACATTGCCGGCGTGAGCGAGGACGAGTTTTCCGACTCCCGCGGCGGCGAGCTCGTACGCGACGACGCTTCCGAGTCCTCCGCACCGCGATACGAGTACGGCGGCGTTCTTGAGGCGCTTCTGTCCTTCTCGTCCGAAGTCCGGCACCCACATCTGCCACTCGTAGGTCGCGCGCTCTTCTTCCGTGAGCTCGTCCGCGCGTCGTTCTCGAGTCATTCGAGGCCCACCGAGCGCTCGTCGCCGCCGCAGCCGCCGGCGATCGGCGTTGCGATCGTGACCACCGCCCCGTCGCGAAGCGGCGCTGCCTGCGTCCAGAAGACCTGCTCGTCGTCGACGCAGAGAAGAATCGACGACGTCAGCGTGCCTTCGGGAGTGAGCAGAAACTCGGCCACGGCTCCGCCTTCCCGGTGGGCGATCGCTCGCACCGCGTCCTGTACGGTCGCACCGTCGGGAAGCTCGAGCGTCTCGCTCGCATGTCCGACGTTCTTCTTGAGCTGCGCGGAGTATTCGATGGTCACGTTCACGACGGCTTTCCTTCGCTCTCGGCGGGACGGCGCGCGGCGATCGTCGCGTCGGAATCCTTCTTGGTCGCGCTGAGCTGGCGTTCGATCACGTTCCCGTCCCGGAACGTGAAGAAGCGATCGGCGAGCACTTCTGCCTCCTCGCGGTTGTGAGTCACGTGGAGCGCGGTCACGCCGGTCTCGTTCTTGACCGACTGAAGGAGATGGTACATCTCCTCGCGCGTCTCGTCATCGAGAGCGCTCAAGGGTTCGTCGAGACAGAGAACGACGGGACGCGCCGAGAGCGCCCGGCCGAGCGCAACGCGCTGGCGTTCTCCCCCACTGAGTCCGAACGGACGGCGCTTGAGCAGATGCTCGATCCCGAGAAGATGTGCGAGCTCGCGTACGCGCGCGTCGATCTTCGCTCGCGGCCACTTGCGGATCTCGAGGGCTAGCGCGAGGTGGTCGCGCACGTTCATCGACGAAAACAGCGCGCCGTCCTGCGGAACGTACCCGACCCCCCGCGACGCCGGTGGCAGCTTGGTCACGTCGCGTCCGGCGAGACGAATCGTTCCGGAATGGATGATCTTGAGTCCACACACGGCTTCGAGGATCGTCGTCTTCCCGCATCCGGTGCGCCCCATCAGCACGCCGTACTCGCCGGCTGGGACGGTGAAGGACACCCCGGAGAGATCGAAGGCACCGAGGCGAATCGCGAGCCGGTCGATCTCGATCATCGCGAGCCAGCCTCGACTCGCGCGCCGCGCCGCGTCTCGCGCTGACCGATGAGCGGGATCGAATCGCCGCGGAGAAGCCGCACGAGTACGAGCACCGTGACCGCCGCGAGCACCATCAGAATCGATACTGCGACCGCCGCTTCGATGTTCCCGACGCTGAGCTCGAGAAACACGCTCGTCGGGAGGACTTCGGTGCGCATTCGCGTCGCGCCCGAGAAGATGAGGATCGGACCGAATTCACCGAGCGCGCGCGCCCACGCGAGCGTTCCCGCGGTGAGGATCCCGCGGTACGCCTCCGGGATCACGACGCGCCAAAACGCTTGCGCGCGAGTGCAGCCGAGAGTGAGCGCGACCTGCTCCTGGCGCGGGTTGATCTGTTCGAACGTGACCCGCATCGTTCGCACCGCGAACGCGCACGCGACCATGAACTGCGCGAGGATGATGCTCGGAATCTCGTACGTGATTCCGCCGGGAACCAGCGATTCGGCGAAATCTCCGACCGGAGTCTGAAAGAGGATGAGCAGGCTGAGCCCGATGACGAGAGGCGGGAGCACGATCGGGATGTCGAGCACCGCGTCGACGACCGCCTTCCCGCGAAACTGCGTGCGGGAGAGAAGGTAGCCGATCGGCACTGCGACGAAGACGGAGAGGATCGCGCTCACACTGCAGGTGAGAAGGCTGAGCCGAATCGAGTACTGGATCTCCGGGCTCGTGAGTGCCTCGAGAAAATGATTCGGCGTCGTGAACGTGAGATCGGCGATGAGCATCGCGCCGATCATGAGGACGTAGAAGCCGCCGATCACCCAGAGCACGATGAGAAAATAGAGATCGGAGAAACGTCTCGCGCCGTTCGCTGCGCCGGTGGACGCCGTCTCGGTCTCGTCCTCGGTCATTCGACGACATCCTCGCCCGGTGCGGACTCGCCGAGGCGCCAGCGGAACCCGGTCCGGCTGAATCGGTCGCGTGAATCGATCGAGCGGATCGCGTCGAGGAGACGCCCCATGAGGAACTTGTAGCGGCTCGAGCGACTGACGGCGATCGGCTGGATCGCCTTCGCTTCAGGGTGGTCGATGTCGACGATCGCCAGCTTCTCGGTCACACGCGACGTGTTCGCGCGGTAGACGATCGCGCCGTCGAGCGCACCGACGAGCATCTGATCGACAAGGAGATCGGCCGTCGGCGTTTCCATGCGCACATTCGGATGGATGCGCTCGTAGAGGCCGGCTTCCCGGAGAAGCCGCACCGTGAGAGCGCCGAGGGCGCTCTGCTCCGGGTGGGCGAGCCCGAGCTTGAGATCCGGCCCGGCGAGAGCCGCGAGCGAGTTGAGACCACGCGGATTTCCTTTCGGCGCGAGGATTACCATGTCGGTCTCGGCGATGTTCTCGGATGGTTCGAACAGATTCTCGACCTGCGCCATGAACGATACGTCGCACGAGAAGTACCCGTCCGGAAAGTTGTCCGTACCCGCGACCGCTTTCATGTCGGCGCTGAGGATGCCGCAGCCGTTGTACTTCGTCTTGATCTCGACTCCCTCGCGCGCCTTGAACTCTTCGATCGTTTGCTCGATCGCGAGCCGATTGACACCGCCCGAGTAGAAGACGAGCTCCGGCGTCGGGGTCCACGGGTCACCCTCGATCGTTTCGAAGCCGTGCTTAGTGAAGATCGGCGCGCCCTTCTCGGGCGCCTGGAGGTACCGAGCGAAACGGAGCGCGCTCGCCGAGTTCGGTGAGCTCACGAAAATACCGATCGTCACGTCGAGAGTCTCGCGGTCGAACATCGGAACGCGGACGGCCTCGACTTCGGGGTACTGATTCGCCGTCGCATCCCAGATGACTCCGGCGTCGACCGTGCCGATCTTTATGTCATTCGCGACGTCGTTCACGGTCGGCTTCGTCACCTTGATTCGAGCAGCGAGCCGTTCCCAGTCGCCGCTCGCCGTCAAGATGCGTTTTGTATGCTTGCCGACGGATGCGGCCTCGGGATTCGCGATCGCGACCACGACGTCCTCGCGCAGAAGATCGGCGACGCCCCGAATTCCCTTCGGATTGCCTTTCTTCACGGCGATCACGGGACGCATGCGCGCGAGAGGAATCGCTTCCTTCACGATTCCGTGATCGCGGGCGAGCGCGATGTAGCTCGCGTCCGCGGCGAGATAGAGATCACCTTCGGGCTTCGCGCGAATGCGGCTGAGGAGAGCCCCCGAGCCGGCGAAATCGGTCCGGATCTCTACCGGGAATTCCTTTCGGTACTCCTCGATCGCTTCCTCGACCGGGAGCGTCATGCCGGCTGCGCAGTAGAGAACGAGCGGCCGCGAGAGATCGACTGGATCGGGCTTCGGCCAAAAGAGAGCCGCGAGAAGAGCGACGACCACCGCGAGGGCGGCGAGAAAGAGGTGTTGGGCTTTCATCGTTTCGAAGACTGGAGGGATGGGGGTCGCGTCAAGCGCTCGAGTTCGCCGTCGAGCCGATGCGTCCGTCGACCATCTCGAGCGTGCGTCCGGCGAACGAGGCCGCGTGCGGATCGTGGGTGACGAGGAGTACGGCGCCGCCCTTCGCGGCGAACTGGCTCACGTGCTCGAGGACGATGTCCGCGTTCTCGCGGTCGAGGTTTCCGGTGGGCTCGTCGGCGAGGAGAAGCGCCGGTGATGCGAGGAGCGCTCTCGCGAGGGCCGTGCGCTGGCGCTCACCCGTGCTGAGCTTTGCGGGCACGTGTCGAGCCCGCTTCTCGAGGCCGAATCGAGCGAGGAGCTCGCGGGCGCGGTCTTTCGCCCCGGCGACGGGGTGGGCGAGCGTCGGCGCGAGCACGTTGTCGAGGACGGTCAGGTAAGGAATGAGGTGAAACTGCTGAAACACGAATCCGATCGTTTTCGCTCGGTGCGCGGCGCGCGCATCCGCGCTGAGAGCGTAGAGATCGACGCCCGCCACCTTCACCGTTCCGCTATCGACCGACTGGAGCCCGCCGGCGGCGAGAAGGAGCGTCGTCTTGCCGCATCCGCTCGCGCCCGTTACGGCGACGAACTCGCCGGCCTCTATGGCGACCGATACGTCGCGCAGGGCGTCGATGGCGCCGTCGGCACCTCGGAACGACTTCGAGATCTGATCGACGTCGAGAGCCATCGCTTCGTCGCTCACGCGTCGACGCCGCGCCCGCGGAAGAACATCGCGCCCGCTACGATGAGGACGGCGACGAAGGCCGCCGCGTAGAGAGCCCAACGAACGAACGAATCAGCGACTTGCGTCACTGAGATCACCTTCGTTTCGGTTTGCTGGGCCGCAGACGGTGCGGAAGTCGTCTGCTCCTCGCTCGTCGCCGTCGCGACGGTCGACGCGGATCCTTCGACGCGCGGCGGCGCGGACTCGGGAGGCTCCTCGATGATGATTCTCTCGAGCGGGGTCCCCTTGATGCTCGGATCCGAGGCGAGACTCGCCCGGGCGAGGAGAGTCTTCCAGTCGACGCCCGTGAGGAGGTCGACCCCGGGGTTTTCTTCCTTCACTTGGCACGAGCACGGTCCTGTTACGAACGCCGCAGCATCGTCGATCGTGTCGCTGTTGATGCCCGCGCCGATGAGGCCGGGAAGCACGCGACCGCGACCGAAGACGGCGAACGCCATCGGTTCCTCGAACTCGAGGAGATCGTCTTCGCTGTGAAGAAGCGTCCGAACGAGAATCGCTTCCGCCGGATCCTTCCGCGACACGCGGAGTGTCGAGAACGCGAGGCGGAGCGGCGCGTCGACCGCGAGTCCCTCTTCACGCAAATCGTCGTCCTCGGCGAGCTGCTCGGGAAGCTTGAGGGTCAGCGTGAGGTGCTTGAGACGATCCTCGAGGCGCGCGTGAGCCGCGTCGTCCTTCTCCGTGTTCCCGCTTTCGAGCAACACCCACACCGCCGACTCGCCCGCCGCGAGTCGCTCGGCGATCGTCTGCCGCGCCGGCGAATCAAACCAGCCTGCCTCGGCGAGCTCGCCCGGCTTTGCGACGGCGAGCGTCTCGTCGGTGCGGAACCGAGGCGGAAACCGCAGGACGACCACCGGAGTTTCACCGGCACCGTGTTTCTCGTAGACGGAAACCACCTCCGCGACGTCGCCTTCGCTCGTGAGGTCGACGCGGCGGACGGCGACGTTCGCGGCGCCCTCACCCGCATCCGAGAGCGCCCGAGCCTCGAGTGCCGCGACGGCAGCCTCGTCTTCCGCGGAAAGCGCACCGCGGTGAAACACGATCGCCTCGTACGGATCCGGCTCCCAGAACTGGAGGGAGTACCGAAACACCGGAATCGAGCACGCGAGCGTGGGAATCGCTGCGAAGACGACGAGGGGTGCGGCTAGGGCTCGGAGGGCGAGTTTCAGCATGACGGGATGATGACCGGAGATGCGCGGAATCGCGACTCGAGATCGGAGCCAATCGCGTCATGTTCGCCGATGGTGTGGGCGGGGACAAGGGCGGGCTCTGCCCCTGTACCCGTTTCCGCCTCTTCTCCTCGCACACGTTCCCGCTCCCGCTCCCGTTCCCGTTCCGGACGGGCCCGTGTGCCGTGCACTGTTGGAGCACGGTAGCGTCCTGGCGCACGGGAAGCCTATACACTACGCGTCCTTCTCGCTTTGCTCAGGCATGACGGGCGAGCGGAGCGGCGCCGAAGTGATCGTTGCTCGCGTTAGCGTCTGTTCGGGAACGGGAACGGGAACGGGAGCGGGCGGAGGGAATGTCGCCCGCCTGAGCCCGGCGGACCAGTTCTTCTGTAGAACTGTTCTGAGTCATAGCGTCGACCGTCATCATCGAGGCTATTCCACCCGGGACTGAAAGGTTGCGGGTGAATTCTGACTCGAGCCGCGCTGAGGGGAGACTCCGCGCGGATGTCCGTCGCACAGGCTCCCCCTCTCGACGGCCCGGGCCGCGCAATATAGAGATCTCGCCGCAACTCACCGAGATCCTCGCGCCTACTCGCGGCAATCGAGCTCGTCGGCGGTCTCGTCGACGCCCGGATCGGGGTACGGCGCCGGCGGGGCGGGACCCGTGCCGAAAAGATGCAGGAGCGCGAAGATTGCGTCGGTGATGAGTATCCGGCCGTCGTCATCGCTATCGAGTGCGTCGAAGCACACGGGTCGAGCGGTCCCGGCGAACAGAAAGTTAAGAGTAAAGATCGAATCCGTGATGTTCAGGCTTCCGCTTCGATCCGCATCGCCGCGAATGAACTCGACGGTAGGACGTCCACTGCCGAAGAGAACGTGGACGCTGCCGTCCGCGGAGGCGACGAGCACATCGCCGAAGCCGTCCGCATCCCAGTCGAAACCGCCTTCGGCGAGAAACGCTCTTACGAAGACGGGGACCGCTCGCCCCTTCGGGTCGCGAAGATCGACGTGAGCGGTCGCGGGATCGTAGAAATCTTCTCTCCCGAGAACGATGTAGCCGTGCTCACCCCGGCCAGCGATGAAAAGGTCATGGAAGCCGTCGCCGTCGAAATCGCCGGCCGGACACATCACGGCGCCGACGCGTTCGAGCATGTGGGGACTTTCGACCTCGACGACCCCGGACGCGCGTGGATAAGGGGCAAAATCTGGTCCACCGAGATCTCGGTACCTGGACTCCATGAACGGAAATCTCTCCGCATCGAAAGCGTTTTCGAGGACGGCCTCGTGATCGAATACGAAGACGCGCCCCGAGCGTGGAAAGCGCGTGCACGCGGTGATGTCGTCCTGATAGAACGCGAGATCGACGTCTCCGTCGCCGTCGATGTCCCCGGCGGACGACGCCCAGAAATCAGAGCCGGATAAGAGCGAGCTCCCGGAGATCAGCAAGCCGAAACGGCCGTGAAGAAACGTGCTGTCGACGCGGACTTCCTGTGGCTGGTCGATGAACTCGCCGAGCGAAATGGTCATCGCGGCACCGGCCACGGCCTCTCCTCGTCCGCCGGTGAGTATCTCGAGAGATCCGTCGCCGTCGAAATCTCCCGCCGGGAGTACGAAGTCGGAGGGTGGAAGGCTCGCCTTACCAGCCCGAGACCGAATCCGGCTCCCTAGCTCGAGCTCGACCACGGACTCGATGCGGATTTCGGGTGGATACGCTTCGCGTCCCGCGACCAGGAAGAGCGATGTTCCACCGTCGAGTCGAGCGCTCACGACGATTTCGTCCCGGTCGTCCCCGTCGACATCCGCGATGATCGAGAATCCATTGTCGAGCCACGATCGCGATGCCTCGGAGAAGATTCGCACCGAACCTTCGTCACCGGCGAGATTCGGTCCAGATTCGAACTCTTTCCGGCCGAACACGATGCGCCATTCCCGCGTTTCTCCCTCGGCGCCGATGATGAAATCGTCGTAGCCGTCCCCGTTGACGTCGCCACCCGAACGCACGGATCCAAAGTCGAGGCCCCGGTAGTAGTGCCAGTCCTCGTCGGGAGTGAGGACGACGGCGGCGGGACTCTCGAGAGATGCGAGCGGCGTGTCGACTCCGCGAGCACCCGGGCCGAAGATGAGATGGAGCGCGAAATTCGAGTCGCTCTCGTCCGGATTGTTCCCCGGCGTCCACACCCCCGCCGCGAGATCGACGTGCCCGTCGCCATTGAAATCACCATGCGCGATGCCGAGGCTGCGCGTTTCGAATTCCGGTGCCGCGAAGAACGAGCGCGTCTGCGGGTCGCCGCTTCCCACCGAGAGGCTGCGATCGGTCGGAGCGAGGTACAGGTACGTCGTGCCGCCCTCTGATTCTCCCGCGGCCGTCCGGACCGTCACCGCCGCTCCGATCGGAGACGCTGCGGGCGGTGCCTCGACGACCATGATCCCTTCGCCGAGTGCCGTCACGAGGCCCGCTTCGCGATTCCCGATCTCGACGATCGCGGTCTCATCGAATCCGCGACCAACGACGATCAATGGCTCGCCACCGAGGGAGGATCCTCCCCGGGGGAGTACGGTGCTGACGTGCGGTGCTTCGGGCGGTGCGACTAGCGCGTTACCTGGAATGATGACGGCGCGGTAGTCAGCGTCGAACGGCGTCGTGTCGCCGTCGCAGTCGACTTCGCGCGAGAGCACCACCAGATCTTGCCCGAGTTCGCGATCGAGCGAGGCCGCGTGAACCGCGAGCCCGAAATGCGCTTGTGCCTCGAACCCGTCGATCTGGATACCGAGGCCGCGCGTCGCGATCTCGTTGAGCGAAAAACTCGAGCCAAGGTTTCGCTCGGAGCTGCCGCGAAGAAGAAACGCGGCTCCGCCGGACGCGATCGCCGCCGGCGTCGTGAGACGTACGTGACGCCTCGGCGCACCGAAGACGAGATCGTCGAATCCGTCGCCGTCGACATCGCGACCGCTTCCGAAGTAGAGCTTCGGGGTCGCTCCCGCAAGTGTGTCGTCGCCGGGACGAAATCGCGCCTCTCGCATGCGGAAGCCGAGGTCGGACGATCTGAACTCCTCGAACTCCAAGCTTGTCGGAAAGTCCGATCGTGGCCGTCCGAAGACGATGTGACACCAACCGGAATCCCCGAGAGGTAGACCGAAGAGGACGAAATCGCCGAACCCATCGCCATCGAGATCGCCCGCGCGCGCGACGTCCTCGTAACCCGAAAAGCGCATGGCGCCCTCGGGTAGATCGGTTTCGTCCTCGTCGTTGTAGCGGTCGAACTCCAGGAGTTCGGCGAACTCCGTGCGACCCAGAACAACGAACACCCGATTGCGCCGATTCTGACCGCGGATGGCGCTCAGGGTGACGATTCCGAGATCGCCGAGATCGTCGCCGTCGACATCGCCGAGGGGGACCACGCTTCGAATCGACGCCGGTTCGGTCTGTTCGATCGCGTGCGCGATGACCACGCCGGGAACTTCGAGTCCGATCTGTTGGAGCTCGATGAGCGGCGGAAGATCCGGCGAACCGAAGAGGATGAAGCATCGCTTCCGAAAGAGGTCGCCTTCGCACAGGCAAACCTCCCCGCGACCATCGCCGTTCATGTCTGGGATCAAGGAGATCTGCTGAGAAAACGGCGGCGACAGCAAGCCGCTGTCGTCGACGATGACCGAGCCGCGAACCTCCTCGCCGATCATCGCGGGCTCGATCTCCGGAGGAAGGGGATCGTCCGGTCCACCCGCGAGCACGAGGAGCACGGCGGCGCCTCCGAAGTCCGGTTCGAGACCGGTTCCGACGAGGAAGTCGGGCTGGAGATCGCCGTCGACGTCCACCCCGCCGGCCGAGTACACGGGTGAGGACGTCGCGCGTAGCGGGGGCGGAGGCACTGGAACGGAGCTCGTCCGAAGGCTGGCGAGACGATCTCGTCCGAACGGGTCGAGTGTTCCGCGAACGGACCGTCCACCGCGAAGCACGATGACGAGATCCTCGCGTCCGAGAGCGAGGTCGCGCGGTTGGTAGCGAACGAGAAGCTCTTCGAAGCCGTCCCCGTCGATGTCACCCGCGGGTGCGACCGCGGCGATGCGGAGCGAATCGGTTCCCTCGATCGTCGAAATCAGGTCGGAGAAACTCTCGCGGCTGAATCGCTCGGGCGGAGGTGGGCGCGGCGCCGGCGGAAGCGGCGGTCCGCGAACCTCGATCCCGCCGGCGACGGATTCGGTCGGGAGCGCCCCGATCTCCGGCACGTGAACTCGATTGCTGAGCGGAACGCTCAGTCCGGTCTTGGGGTCGCGCCATCCAGCTCCGTCGACGAGGGAAACTTGCGCCGTTCCATCGCTCGCGTCGGACCTCACTTGGAAAGACAGCTCGAGAACCTCGGTTTCGACACCGATGGGGAGAGTGACCGGCGCGAGCTCATCGGTGAAGAGCGCGCGCACAACCATGCTCCCTTCGGTCACGCCGGACTCGTCCGGTTCGTCATCGCGGTTGTCGGTACGTTCGACGGCCAGGAACCAACCTTCTTCCGCGCGAAATCTCGGTGCGAATCCGAGCCCGATGAGTCGAGTCTCATCGAAGTCGATCGAGAGGTCGAACCCCGCGACCGGCTCGCCGGGCTCGATCGTCAGTAGGAGCGACACCACTTCCCGCGGCGCTGCCGCGGTCGTGTCGATCCGAATCAACGCGGCTGGATCCTGACCGGAGAGGGGGGCGGGAAGGAGCGCACCGAGGAACGGGGTGACGGCGACGAGGGCCAAGCGCGAGACCGCATCGAGGACACGAGGGCTTCGGGATCTGCGGTTCTGAAGAACGATCATTTGCGAGTGGAGAACAAGAGGCGAGGGCCGAAGGAGCGTGAAGCGAGACCGCAAATCCTCTTCGATGGTGATCGTTTCGGAACGCCGTCCCGCCGATGATGAGGTGCGCGGCGAAATGCGTTCCTGCGTTCCACCGTAGCGCGTGGACCGAGGCCGCGCATCATCGGAGTTCGCCGCAGAGGCGATGCGTTCTGACGGAGTCCGCCCGATCCGGCAAAGCGGTTCGGCTCTCCGGGCGCGACTCAATCGTTCGCGGGCAACCGGAGCACGCTCGTCTGTCGTCTTCCCGTCGAGCCGCGCGAACCGCCCGGAGCCGCCAGCCCCGGCGCCTTCTTCGCAACTCCTCGAACAACGATGACCGAATCCGCCTCCGCGAGGTCAGGGAGGTCGCGCGGGATGGCGAACCGATCGAGAACGTCCCGCGGCGTCATCACGGAGAGCTCGAGCGAAGGAAGACTCTCGACCTCGATGTCCGTCGCGTTCGCCGAGTCGAGAGCCGCGTGGAGAGTGCGAAGGCGCGCGGCCGAACGACCCGCCGGGACGCCGAATCCGCCGAGACGCTTCGTCATGTCGGGGAGGTAGGTCGCAACGCGAAGCACGCCGTCGCCGGAAACGAATACGAATCCGAACCCACCGGAATCGAGATCCAGGTGATCGACGAGATTCGTGCCGCTCAGGCGCTTCGCGAGGGACACGATCTCTTCGACGAGAGTTTCCTTCGCCGCGGGAGTTTCGAGAAACCATCGGACGGCGCGGCGTTCGGCCGCCCGGAGCGCGCTCGTGTCCTCGATCACCTCGAGCAGATGCTTCGGCTCGCGCACGAGGCGTTCGCGAAATCGATACTCGACGAGTCCTTCCCGTAGACCGAGCGTCGCCGCGATCCCGATCGCGGATGCGCCCGCGAGCCACGTGAGGATGCGCCGCATCCGCCGGCGGGGGCGAGAGTGCGACTCCGTGTTCACCGAGCCCCTTCGGGCGCGACCCCGGGCGATGGTTTTGCGCTCGTCTCGGCGGGCGGTTTCAGATGCTCGTCGAAGAACGCGTCGACGAGCTCATCGATCTCCGCCCGGCGACGCCAACCGTGCCCGCCGCCCTCGACGACGCGGAGAGTGCTCTTCACACCGGCCTTCGTGAGCGCTTCGTGGAGGAGCTCGCTCTGGCCGAGCGGAACGATGAAGTCCTCGTCGCCGTGGACGATGAGGAACGGCGGATCGTCCTCGCTCACGTAGGTGATCGGATTCGCCTTCCGAGCGAGATCCGGATGTTCCTGGATCGGCGCTCCCACGAGCTGCGACTCGGGTGAGTTCGGAGCGTCGTGGTCGATCCGCCCTCGCTCGCCCGCCTGTGCGTTCATCTTGAGGAAGTCCGTCGGCCCGAAGAAGTTGCAGACCGCCTGAACGCGCGCCGGTGGCGCGTTCTCTCCGGGTGTTCCGCTGAGCGACTCGACGCCACCGCTCGTTCCGAGCAGCGCGACGAGGTGACCGCCCGCCGACGAGCCCCACGCGCCGATCCGATCGGGATCGAGGCGGTACTCCTTCGCGTGCGCGCGGATCCAGCGCACGGCGTCTTTCACGTCCTCGATCTGCGCGGGGAACTTCGCCGTTTGGCTCAGGCGATAAGCGATGCTCGCAACCGCGTAGCCTCGCTTCACGAAGCGAAGCGCGGGCGTCGAGCCCTTGTTTCCGTTTCGCCACGCGCCGCCGTGCACCCAGAGGATGACGGGAAGGGGCTCCGCGCTCGAGCGCTCCTTCGGCAGATAGAGATCGAGGCGGAGCGAGAGCTTGCCGGCGCGCTTGTATTCGATGTCGCGCTCGACCTTGACGCCGTCGAGCGCGACGCTGCTCGCCGTTCCGACGCGTCGTTCCCTGAGAGCGCGCCGGCGGCGGAAGAGGATATCCTCCTCGAGCTCGACGTAACCGTTCGAGTTCCGGTCGATCCGATTGAAGTTCGCGCGCAGTCGCTCGGGAAACTCGCTCTTGTTGAGCTTCCCGTCCCCGTTCTTGTCGTGCTCGGCGAAAAACTCCTCGGCTGCGCGAACCGGATCCGGGTTCGGGCCGACGGGGCGGCGTTTGTCCTGGGCACGCGCGGGGATCGCGCAGACGAAGAGAAACGAAACGAGGAGGACGATCTTGCTCACGGTCGCTGCTCTCACTTGAGGGCCGACGCTCGGGTCTCGACTCAGAAGACGGAGTACCGCCAGCTCGTGTTTGCTCGGAATCCGAATCCGCCCGCACGCGACGGCTGCCCGCCACCCGAGCTCACTACTCGTTATCGGCAAGCGCTCGGACAACCCGCAATGCGCACACAGCTTCGACCGAGAACGTGCGGAGCCCCGCGACGGAAGAGATAGTTCAGCATCGCGATCGCGTCCGCGATGTTCACGCTCGCGTCCCCGTCCGCGTCGAGGAGCTCTCGATTTCCTTCGCTCGCGATGCCGCGATCGCCGCAGGGAAGATCCGCCGGCGAACCTCGGAAGAGATGCCCGAGGATCTGGATCGGATCGGTCACCGTGAGTCTTCCGTCCTGGTCGATGTCCCCCGCGAGCTGGAGGCCCCCGGTTGCGTCCTCGGCGACCGTGTTCCGCGCGCCCGGCGTGCCGCCGTCCGTCGTCGAAGACGCCCAGTTGAGGGGCTCGTTGCTGTACGCGTGAGCGCCGATGCGCTCGAGGCTCGGACCCGCGCCGTCGGGCTCGACCGGCCACGGGTCGGTGTCGTTGTATCGGACCGCGTCGATCTCTTCGGCCTGATCGAGCTCCGCGATCGGCGCGAGGAGTCGAAGGCGTTCGCCGCGGTTCTCGAGCGCACCCGCATAGGGACCGACGACCACCGCGCCGTCGGGGACGCCGAACTCTGCGCGAAACTCATCCGGCGCCATCGGCGCGACCACGAGATAACCCTCGCTCGGGATCTCGGCGCCTTCCGGAAAGACGAACGGGCCGTCGTCCGATGGACTCGATATGCCGCGGATCTCCCAGCCCGCGAGCGAGCGCGGATCGGACCGAGGATTGTAGAGCTCGATAAACTCGACGCCGGCCGCGTCGACGGGGTGGTAGTGGATTTCGTTGATCGCGACGAGCGGAGCGCGGGGGTCGCCATTTGCTCCGCCGAGACTGCTCGACTCGAGGACGACCGACTCGAGCCCGAGGCTCGTCTCGTAGCGACCGTAGGAAACGTCGGCCGAGAGGCCGAGCTCGAGCGCGGTGATCTCGGTTCCGGCGAGATTGCTGAGATAAACCGTCGGCTCGGCGGGGTCGAGCTCGAAGATCGTGCTCTCGCCGTTGGCTGGGTTCTCCTCGAGCACGAAAAACTCTCCGGGCGCGAGGCGAACCTGGAACGACACGGACTGAAGGGTGGACGCATCCGAACGGTCCGTACTCACGAACCAATCGTGCTGGATTCCCACGGTCGATGGCCCGAGGTTGACGATCTCGATCGCATCCACGGCGAGCCTTCCGTTCATTCTCACTTCGGAAATCGCGAGCTGATCGAAGGACGGCTCTGCACCGAGAGCGCCCGGCGAGCCGCCGCGCTCCGAGCTCGCGCGCCAGGCGCGTGGATCGTCGGGGACGAACTCTCCGCCCATGTAGATGAGCGACGAGCCGAAACCGTCCGCCGCGAGCGGCCAAAAGCCATCGTCGTCGTACTCGACGCTGAAGATCGTGACGCCCGTCTCGTCCTTGATCGTGAGCTTCTCGCCGCCGTTTGCGAGTCCGCCTTCGAATACGCCGAACGGCTCGACGTCCGGATACGCCGCACGAAAGGCTTGCTCGTTCGCGACGAGGACGAGCCGCTCGCCGCTCGCGAGAAAGTCTCCCTCGGAAAACTCGAACGTGAGCCCGCTCGTAAATCGAAGTCCCGCGAGGTCGGCGGTCGAGTCGCCGGTATGAAGGAGCTCGACGAACTCTAGTTCGCCGCCCTCGGCCGGGCGGTAGTGGATCTCCGAGATCACGAGCCCGTCGGGGCTCGAGCTCGGCACCGTGTAGATCGCTTCTCGGAGCGCGCTCCAAGACTCCCCATCGAGCGTCCGCGCCTTGAGGATCGTATACGCCGTGATCGGGATGGCACTCGTGTACGCCATCGCGCTCGCCGACGCCGCTCCCGCAAACGCCTCGCGCGGATCGGATCCGTCGAGCGTGTAGAGGATTTGACCCTCCTGGCCGTTCGGAAGGGACAGCTCGACCGCGGTGCCCGCGTCGACCTCGCCCGCATCGACGCTCGCGATCGGCGCTCCCGTGCGCGAGTAGACGCGGATGTTGCGGAACTGACCGAGTACGGCGTTCGAGCGTGCGGGGAAGTGGGAATTGAGGAGACGATTCCGTTCGCGCGTCCAATCGAGCATGCCGTACGGTCGAGCCTGGCGATAGTCGCCCCAGCGGGCCGATTCGAGGATCACGACGGGTTCGAGCTGCTCCGCGCGCGTCTCCCAGCGCGCCGCGGCGGCCTGCGGTGTGAGCGTTCCTCCAGGAGAAAAATGCTTCTCCACGCGGTCGCCGAACGCGACCTGGAACTCCGGGTGCGCGCGGAGGCGCGTCCAGATCTGTCCGGGCGAGTTCCCCTCCGACACACCGGTCCGATTCGCGGTATTCCCTTCGAGGATGCGCTCGGCGTCCCAGCTGAAGAAGAACCACTTCGCGCCCTCTTGGCGCCGCCGCGCCGAGTACCAATTGTGACTCGGCCAGTCAGCGTTCGCGCCGTAGAAGTTCATGATCATGTAGTCGACGAAGTTGACGAGGTCGAGCTGATCGAAGAGCGCGTTGTAACCCTCCGGGGTCGACACGTTCGCGGCCGCGGCGAGGAGCTCGCGCCACGCGAGAGTGTCGCCGTTCACGGGCTGCGCGGAGTTGAGCGCATCCCACTCGTCCTTCGAGCCGCCGAGATAATCCGCGGCAAAGGGCGCACTCGGCCGCTCGACGAGGTTGTAGACACCCCAGAAGAGTCCGTTGACGAAGAGGTTCACGTAGCGACCGTGCGGCGATGCCTGTCCCATGTCGCGCATCGTGTCGCGCGCCCACTGATCGCGGATCATGCTCGCGCGGCCGCGCTGCCCGCCGTCGTTGTGGATCCAGGAGTTGTTGTAGTTCGCGCGCAGAATCAGCGTGTCGAAGGAGTCGAGCTCCGAGTCTTCGAATACGCGCCGGCGAAGCCGAGTCGGACCGTACGCGCCCTTGAAAAGAAAGCGGAAGCTGTGCTTCGGCGAGCGGCTGAAGATCCGGCTCGCCCCGCCGTGGATGCGAAGGCCGCAGTTGATCTGAAAGCTGCCGTCCCCGTCCGGCGCCGCGACACCCTCGGGATAGATCCACTCGGCGGAGGCCGGTCGCTCCCAGCGGACTCCCTCGGCTTCCGAGTTCGGGTAGATCCCCTGTGAGCCGAAGATATGGTTCACGTCACCGACGATCGAGATCGCGGGAATCGAGCGGAAGCCGGCTTCGACGAGTGCGGGGTTGTCATCGGCTCCGACGACATCCGGGTCCATCGCATAGTCGGCGTTCCCCGATCCCCAGCGAGCCGGAAAACCCGCCGGGCGCGGCGGCTGTGACCCGATGAGCGCGGGAAAGAGATACGTCTGCGTGATGACGCGCGACGGCAGGTATTTGTCGCGGTACGCCGCCGCGCGAACCGTGACGACCGCGCGCGCCGCCGATCCCTCGATGGCGATCGGTCCCGCGTACTCTTCACCGCGCTCGGGAAGGGGCTCGCTGCCGTCGAGCGAGTAGAAGATCTTCGCCTCGGGCGTCGGCGTCGAGAGCTCCAGCTCGAAGCCTTCGGAGAAGAATCCGTGCTCGACGCTGAAGATCGGATCTTCGACGAAGCTCGCGAGTACGGATTCGGGGGGATTCACTTCGCCCGGCGTCGGATCGAAGAAGTAGCCGACGCTTCCGTCCGTCGCGACGCCGTAGGAGTGGTCGGGACGCTGCGCGGGGTAATCTTCGAAGAACGAAACCGCGGCGCGCGGGATCTCCGGTGGATAGAGATAGACCGAATCGCCCGAGCGATTCAGCTTGAAGCTCGCGTGAAATTCGCCCTCCTCGACGCGATCCTTCGCCGAAGCGAACACGACGAGTCGCTCGCCCGGTGCGAGGACGTGCCCGGGAAAGACCCACGCCGATGGGTCGTCCGCGTCGTCCGACAGCGACCAACCCGCGAGATCGATCGGCTGATCGCCGTAGTTCTCGATCTCCACCCAATCGGGCGTGTCGCGGTCGGCGTCGATGATCCCGGATCCGTTCGCCGCGAGGAACTCGCTGATGCGAAGAGTCGGTGGCGGCGCGTCGGGATCGACGGAGTAGGTCCAAGTGCCGCCGGCGAAGGCGTTCGGCTCCTCGGCGCGATCGAAGATCGCTTGATCGGCGCTCCAGCGCACAGTCGCTTCGCCCGGGGCGGCCGGTTCGGCGAGGCGGAATCGGTAGGGTCCGGCTTCCGCGCCGCGAACCTCGATGGCCGGAGCGCCGTTGACGACGAGCGAGTTCGCCGTGACGCCCGTGACCGACTCGCTAAACACGACTTCGATCTCTTCGAGGCGCCTCACCGTGGCGCCTGCGGGAGGAAGCAGGCTCGCGACGGCCGGAGGACTCCGGTCAGGCCCGAAAGGATCGATGAGCTCGAGGTCGAACTTCATGTCGTTGCTCGTTCGCGACGCGTTGAGCGCGTGAACCGCGACGACATTTCGGCCCGCACGGATGAACTCGCGAGGGCTCGTCAGCGGGAACGGCTCGTATTCCCCCGACTCGTGCCCTCGCTGTGCGCGCGTGTCGAAGGGCTCCGGAGCCCCGATCTCGCCCCGTGCGTTCGCGCGCACGACCTCGACGCCGTTCAGATACACGATGAATCCGTCGTCGAAGTCTGCGAGGAAGTGGAGCTCGGTCACTTCACTCGGATCGGCGATCTCGAACTCTCTCCGGAGATAGAACGTCGTGTAGTTCCCGCGCATCGGCGGCTCGCGTTCACTGAGGTCCGTCCCGTAGGGCGGATCACCGAAACCGAACGGCGCCGGCGCGAGCTCCCAGTCGGCGTCGTTGAACTCTGCGGCGGCCCATCCGAGCGCCTCCTCCGACGGTTCGGCGACACCCGGGAGGAATCGCCACTCGGAGCCCGCCTCCACGAAGACCGTGTTTTCGGCGCGAAGGTACACGTTCGGCGCGAAGAGGACGTAGAGGAGAACGAGCGGCGCCGCGCACCGTTTCGAGAAACACATGGCGAAGGGACTCCGCGGAAACGACCCTGGTGATGAACGAGCGAAACGAGGAATCACGGAACAGAACGAGAGCGCGCTCAACGCACGCAGACGTCGGGACAGCCCGGCAGTTGGACGCATTCGCGCCCGAGCACGTGGGACGCTCCGTCGCGGAAGATGTAGTTGAGGAGCGCGACGGCGTCGGCGACATTGACGGACGCGTCACCGTTTACGTCGATGAGCATCCGATTGCCCTCGTCGTTGATGGTTCCGCCTTCGCACGGAAGCTCCGCCGGGCTGCCGCGGAAGAGATGGCCGAGAATCAGGATCGGGTCCGTGACGCTGAAACGTCCGTCCTGACTGAGGTCGCCGGGAAGCTGAAGCCCACCCTCACCCGTTTCGGACGCCGAGTTCTTGGCGCCGGGAGTTCCACCGATCGCCATCGACGCCGCCCAGGACAGAGCTTCGCTCCCGTATCGCCCCGCCGAGATGCGCTCGAGCGTCGCGCCGGTGCCGTCGGCTTCGAGCGGCCAGGGCTCGCGATCGTTGAAGCGAACCGCGTCGACGAGAACGACGGGGAGCTCGCCCGCCGCGGCGGGGCGAAGGAGTCGAATCCGCTCACCTTGATTGTCGAGCGCGCCGCCGAACGGTCCGACGACGGTCGCGCCGTTCGCGTCGAAGTCGTTCGGGTCGACGTTGACCACGACGAGGTAACCGCCGGCGGAGATCTCCGCGCCGGCGGGGAAAATGAACGCATCGCCTATCGGTGACGAGATTCCCGCGATGCGCCAGCCGGCGAGATCGACCACGTTCCGTCCGGGGTTGAAGAGCTCGATGAACTCCGGTTCTCCGTCGAGCGGGTGGTATTGGATCTCGTTGATGGCGATCTCGGGCGGTGCGGGAAGTGGATTCTCCTCGCCGATGCTCGGCGTCATGAGGGCGAGCTCCAATCGCGAGCTCGTCTCGTGCTGGCCGAAAGAGCGTTCGAACGGCGCACCGGGGTATGTGAGGCCGGTGACGAAACCGGTGAGCTCACCGGCGTCGGCCGAGGCGAGGTACACCGCGCCGCCGAGCGGTGAGACATCGAACGCCTTCACCGGGATGTCGACCGCGAGGATCTCTCCCGGCGCGATCGAGCCGGAGATCTGATAGTGCAGGAGCGATTCGGCGCTCGTCGCATCATCGCTCAGGAACCAGCCCGTGAGGTCGACGCGAGTCGAGCCTTCGTTGACGAGCTCGATCAAGTCTTGGTGCGGTGCGACTTCGTTGATGGCGATTCGTCCGATGCTCCGCGCCGGATCGACGGCGCCCGGCGAGCCCCCGACGTTCGTGCTCGCGCGCCACGCCCGCGGGTCGTCGGGATTCATCTCCGGATCCGCGAGAACGAGTGAGTAGCCGAAGCCGTCGGCCCCGATCTCCCAGAAGTTCCCGTCGTTGTAGTCGACGGAGACGATCGTCGCGCCGGAGCCGTCCTTG
Source organism: Planctomycetota bacterium (assembly GCA_965223845.1). Lineage (GTDB taxonomy): Bacteria > Planctomycetota > UBA8108 > UBA8108 > SXIK01 > CBDCXR01. The sequence continues at coordinate 5,977,423 of CBDCXR010000004.1, forward strand.
ATCGTGACCTTTTCGCCGCCGCCGTCGAGCGCTCCGCTGTACTGCGCGAACACCGGCACATCGGGATAGAGCTCCGCGAAGGCCTCGGCGTTTTCGGCGAGAACGAGATACTCGCCGGGGCCGATCGCATCGCCCGCCGCGAATTCGAGCCGGATTCCGCTCGTGAACTCGAGCTCCGCGAGATCGATCGTCCGCTCGGACGGGTTGTGGATCTCGAGAAAGTCGTATTCGTCCCCTGCCGCCGAGTTGTACATGATTTCGGTGATCTCGAGCGTCGCGGGGCTGGAACCCTCGATCGTAAAGATCGCTTCTCGGAGCGCGCTCCATTCCGCCCCGTCGAGCGTGCGCGCCTTGACGTGGGTGAAGTCGTCGATCGCGATCGGTCCGGCGTACTCCATCGCGCTGGGGGAGAGTTCGTTCGTCCCGAAGACGCGCGGATCACTCCCGTCGAGCGTGTAATGAACGGGGAGTACGGCGTCGTCGGGAAGCGACATCGTGAGCTGGAAACCCGCCTCGACCTCGCCGCCGGGCGCGTTCAGCTCCGGCGCAGGTATGGCGGGATAGAACCGGCGGCTGCGAAGCTGATTGAGCACGGTTCGCGTGCGCACCGGAAAATAGGTGCGGAGGAGCCTCGTGAGCTCGCGCTCCCAATCGGCGCGGACGTAGGTCTGCGCGCGACGGTTGTCACCCCAGCGTGCGTACTCGAGAAGGATCAGCGAGTTGATCTCCTCGATCCGCCGCATGTAGATCTCGGCGGCGCGGTTCCGCGCCGGATTCTCGGGATCCCATTCCGGCGCTTCCGGGTCGACGTAGAGCGCACCGCCGGGGGAGACGTGGCGCTGAACGCGATCGGCGTAGATCTGCTTGAACTCGGCGTTACGCATGAGCGATTGAAAGACCTCGGTCGGCCCGCCCGAGTCGCTTCGCGAAAGGTTGTTTTCGCCCGGGGACTTGAGAACGTGCTCGGCATCCCAGTTGTGGAACAGCCACTTGCCGCCGTCGCGGGCTCGCGTCGCGTACCAGTTCTGGTGCGCCCAGTCGGTGTTCCCCGCCCAGTGATTGAAGATCATGTAGTCCGCAAAGAGCGGGAGATCGATGATCTCGGCCGCGGCGAGGAACGAATCCAGGTTGTCGCCCCTCACGGCACGTGAGCGCGCGAGAAGCTCGCCGTACGCGCGGGCGTCGCCGTCGACGACATTCGATGACTGATGGCGCATCGCGTCGTACTCGTCCTTCGATCCACCTCGATTCTCGGCCGCCCAGGACGCGTCGGCGCGCTCGTGGATGCCGTAGAGTCCCCAGTGAACGCCGTTCAGGTAGAGATTGACGAAGACTCCGCGCGGCGCGTGTCCACCGGTCTCGATCTGGAGATCGGAGATGTACTGATCGCGCACGTACTGAGACTGGATGCGCTGTCCGTGGTCCGGGTGATTGAGCGTCAGATTGAGGCCGGCGTCGAGCACGAGTGTGTCGAAGCGATCGACGTCGTAGTCCGGATAGAGGGGGAACTCGAGCTTCGAGGCGCCGTAATCGCCCTTGAAGAGAAGCCGCATCGAGACCTTTCGCGACTTCCAATCGCGCGTGCTGCTTCCGCCCTGCGCACGGATGCCGCAGTCGACCTGCGTGTGGCGGCCGTCCGGAAAGATGAATTCCGCGGAGACCGGGCGCTCCCAGCGCACTCCCGCCTGACTCGGGTTCGCATAAAAGCCCGTCCGTGCGTCGAAGATGTTCGCCATGTCGGAGACGATGGAGAGCGTCGGCACGTTCTTGACCGCGTCCTCCGCCATCGTCGGATCCGATTCGATCACGTCCGGGTCGAGCTCGTAGTCCGCTTGCTGCGTCCCCCAGCGAATCGGGAAGCCTTCCGGGTCCCTCGTCTGGAGGAGAACCTCGCGCGGAAAAATGTAGCTGTGCGTGATCGTGCGCGAGGGGAGCAGATCGGCCGCGAGAGCGAGCGCGCGCACCGCTACGAGTCCGCGGCCGCCGGTCGGCGTGATTTCGGTCGGCCCCGAATAGAGATCGCTTTCGGCGGTGGGCTCGCTGCCGTCGGTCGTGAAGCGGATCTCGGCGCCCGCCGTCGCGCTCGCGAGCTCGAGCGTGAACGCTTCGGTGTAGACGCCACGCTCGACGCTGAACTCGGGGTCGGCGGTGAAGCCGGCGAACGGCATCGCGCCCGAGTTCGTCTCGCCGGGAGTCGGATCGGCGAAGTAAGCCGAATCGCCCTTGTCTGTCGCCCCGTACGAAAAATCGAAGCGCTGTTCGGGATACGCGGGAACCCAATCGACGAGATCGCGGGGAAACTCAGCGCTGTAGAGCGCGATCTCTTCTCCCTGAAGGCCGAGCTTGAAGCTCGCGTGGAGCGTACCGTCTTCCGATTGACGGTCTTTTCCCGAGGCGAAGACGATGACGTGCTCATTCGGGCCGACGACGACGCTCGGGAACACCCACTTCGACGGGCGGCTCGTGTCGTCGGTGAGCGACCAGCCGATGAGATCGACCGCGACGGTGGATTCGTTTGCGATCTCGATCCAGTCCTCCTCGTCGCCGTCGTCGTCCTGAAGACCGGTCCCGTTCGCGGCGAGGAACTCGGTGATGACGAGATTGGGGAGCGGCGCGTCGGGATCGAAGTTCGCCGTCCAGCTTCCGCCCCCAAACGAATTTTGCGCCGGTGCGAGATCGACGATGCCGTGGTCGGCGCGCCACGAGAACTCGATCGGGCCGGGATCGGGCGTGCGAAAGAGAAACTCGTATTCCGTTCCGCCGCCGTTCAGGGCCAGCGCGGGAGTGCCTTCGATGAGGAGATCCTCCGCGTCGACTCCGGCGACCGGTTCATTGAAGACGACTTCGGCGCGCGTCAGCTTGCGCACCGTGCTGCCGCCGGCGGGCGTCGTGCGGACGATCTCGGGCGGGAGAAGATCCGGGCCGAACGGATCGAAGAGCTCGAGGTCGAACTTGAGGTCGCTGCTTCCGAGCGACACGTTGAACATCTGTACCGCAACGACGTTTTCGCCGGTGACGAGAAAGTCCTTTGGGTTCTCCACCTCCATGTCCTCGATCGCCGTCGGCGAGTGACTTCGCTCGGCGGTTTCGTTAAAGGGGAGCTCGCCATCGGGAACGTTCGCGCGCAGGGCTTCCTTCCCGTTCAGCCACAGGATGAAACCGTCGTCGAACGTCACTCGCGCGTGAAACTCGACGAGCGCGTCCGCGTCGGGGACCGTGAACTTCCGCCGAAGAAAGAGTGTCGAATAGTTGCCGCGCATCGGCGGCTCGAGCTCGCTCAGATCCGTCGCGTAGGGCGGATTCCGTCCGTAGCCGAAGGGCGCGTCGCCAGTGCTCCATTCGGCGTCGCTGAACTCGCTCTTACGCCAAGCCGTTGCGTCGGGTGAAGACGCTTCGGCGAGGCCGGGGAGGTAGCGCCACTCGCTCTCGCCCGGGAGGAAGACGACCTCGGCGGAGTAAGACGGTGATGTGACGAAGAGGGCGACGACGGACCACACGAACGCCGCCGCGGTCCTGCGCGACCGACGCGAAGCTCTCACCATGATTCCCTTCCCCCGCGACCCGTGAGGTCGCGCCATCCGCCGCCGAACGCGGCGATCAGATCGACTGGTTGCGAGACCGAACCTCGAGCGTTCCGCCGCGTGGCCGAACGCCGAGCACGCTTGGTGCATAGACGGGGCGGATCTCGATCTCGGACATCGCCCGCGATCGGGACTTGTTCAGCTCGACCGTCTGCGCACTTCGGCTCCCAATTGTATGGGCGGGAAAGCGGCCCCCGAAGGGAAATGGGGCCGGTGTACGCGGGTTTGGCGGGGGGGAGCGAAGCTTTCTGGCCTCGCTCCCCGGCGAGCGCCGCGATCACAGCCTGGTATGATCTCCGCAGTTGCCGCGACCTCGAAGCCTTCGGTCGCGGATTGCCGGCGGCGTCGAGCTACGAGTTCTATGTTTCGCGATGAAGAGAACAAACTCGTGGGGAACGCGGCCGAGAGCGAAGAGGCGGCGCGCGACGACGTAGAGACCGAGTCGTCGGGTGCGGCGCCGAACGTCGCGCATCCCGTGGTGTGGATCGCGCTCGGCGCGGTGATCGGATACGCCTTCGACCTCGTCACGCGTGTTCTCTTGTCCCCGGTCCTCGCGATCGCGTGGCTCGACAATACCATCGGTCCCGATGCCGCGACCTTCCTCGGCGTCGTGATTTCTATCTTTCTTCTTCTCGTCTTTGCGTTTGCGTTCCTCCACGGACTCTTGTGTTTGGGGCGTCGCCGCGTCCAGGCAATTGGAGCTTGGATCTCCGGTCGCATCGCGGTTTGCGTCGTCGTCCTCGTAGTTCTGGGTCTCGCCCTACGGGGCGTTCGGTCGCTCATGGTCACGAGAATCCTTCGTCAGGCGAATTCGGATTCGTTCATCGCCTTGAGCGGCGTCCTTACGTGGATCGCCATGATTGGATATCCCGTCCTTCTGCTGATCGTTTTCACCAAGGTCTACCGCCGCCACTCCGAGCCCGACAGCGGATGGGAATCGGAGTGAACTTCACCCGGCTCCTCGGGATTCGACCGCGCGCGTTCGACTTCGAGAACGGCCGGGGAGTAGAATCCGGCCGGGGCGCGTTTTCGACGGCCGACCAGAGACGAGGAGGTTCCCGTGAGAACGACCGCGCTTCGAAGCTGGTGCATCGCATCTGTCGTGATCGGTTCGATGGGATCGGCGTATCCACAGGACCCGATTCAGTGCTCGGGAAGCGGGACGCACCAATTGACGCTCGAAGGGAGTACCGACGGCTACTCGTTCTCGGAGGACTACCTCTACGTCTACGGGCCGACGAGTGCGGAGGTCATGATCGAAGTTCGCACGACGCTGGACATGCTCTCTGGTGTCAGCGCTCTCGATGGCTGGTCGTTCGCGGTCGAGCACGTCGAGAGCGATCCGACGTTCGGGCACTACGGCGGCGAGATATCGTTCACTCACGGGACGATCGACGGAACCGACACCGAGAACTTCGACAATCCAGCGCTCACCGAATCTCGCATCGGGTTCGATGGCTATACCCAAGGGGTCATGGTCGACGCGGGTGCCCAGCCCTCCGGTTCCAGCCTGTTCGTGTCGCGTGCGTGCTACAAGATCCGCATGCCGCAGGTGAGCGGAATGTACATTGTCGACCTCCAGTTCTCGAACGACGTCCCCGGATCCGAGTGTACCGTTGTTGAAAACGGCGCGGCGGTCGATCCATGCGTGAACGATTTACAATTGATTCTCTACGTCGGGTACGGAGGGAGTTACTGCGCACCGGGGTACGGTTGCTACTGCTCGCCGTACACGTCGACTCCCACTGGAGCGCCGATTCAGCTCCAGGCACCGGCCGTCCCGGTTTCTCCTCGGTTCGTCCGTGGAGACGCGAACGATAGTGGGCAGGTCGATCTCAGCGACGGCGTGTTTATTCTCCACTACCTGTACCTGGGCGACGACGCGCCCATCTGTGCGGACGCCGCAGACGCCGATGACAACGGCAACATCGGGATCACCGACCCCATCTACCTGTTCAACCACCTGTTTCTCGGCGGTCCGCCGTTCCCCGCGCCCCATGCAGAATGCGGCTGCGACCTAACTCCCGATGAGGTCTCCTGTGCCGACGGGCACGCCCAGTGCGCGGATCCGTCTCCCGTGGTCACCTTTCCGGAGTCGATCGTCAGCGACCAGCCGTTCGAGATCGAGGTTTCCTTGGGTGAAGAAGAGCCCGAACCGGTTTTGGTGAGCGTTTCTGCTGTCCCGGTTGGATCACCGCTCAACGGAGAACTCAAAGGGACGACCAAGCGATGGGTCGAAGGCAGCGGACCCCACTTCCTCGCGAACCTGATCTACGGGCCAGTCGAATCGATCAAGCTTCAGGTGTCTTGGTGTGAAACGATGATCGAGTCCGATTCGATCCCGTGCGTCACGGCCGTCGAGCCAGACGACCGGGGACGAGCGGCGGAGAGCGGGGTGATCGACCCCGTGATGTTCCAATTCCGTGACGACGGCATGCTCGAATTCCGGAGCGGACAGTTCAAGTGGAAGATCGAGGATGCGAGTGCTGCCGACTGCGTCGACGTCGATGTGGAATGCGGAGTCAACGATGGGAGCTCGTGCGTACTCGAAGAGAATGAGGTGACGTTCAACAGCTCGTCTGTCACCGTGCCGCTGAGCGTATTAAATGGAGCCGACCTTGGAGTTTTGCACCGCGTGACGGGGCGGTTTTGCGATACGGGCTCCCAGGCAACCTACCCGATCATGCTCGGCGATTCGGTCGACCAGCTTGTCGTAACGCTGAAAACCGGTCGTGAGGGCGCCGTCTACACCGACGATCTCACGGAGTACTTCGGTAACGCCTACGAGAGTTTTGTCTGTCTACCCGAGGATCTCCCGCCGGGAGTCTCGCTGGTCGAATCGGGAGCGGACAGAGGCAAGCTCACCGGCACACCGGAACGTCCCGGGTACTACCGGATGTCGATCTTCGGTGTCGATACAGATGGCGGCACTCACATCGCGCGGATCGCCGCCGCCCTCGCGGTATTTAGTCCTCGCGATGAGGAGATCGAGCCGGGACAGGTGTTTGGCACTGCGGATCCTGGTCCGAATCTCGTGTCGCTCGAGATTCCGGATCCCAATGACCCTGCCGACGACCGCGGCAGTTTTGTCAATTCTTGGTCAGGAGTCGAGTGCGACACAAAGTTCCTTTTCTACTATCCGAGCGATATCGCTGATTCTCGGAGGCTGCCCGCTATTTGCTTTCTACATCTGTGTTGTCGAGTAGAGGGGTCATACGACGAATACCGTCAGGTTCTGGGTGGAGTCGCAGAGCAGGGCTTTATCGTTGTCAGTGTGAACAAAGAAAGCAACGGGCTCTGGTTCCCTGGTCATTGTAATCCTGGACAGGCGCAGTCATGCGAGGACTCCGGGATTCTCGCGCAGCTCGGGTATGGTCGAGCTTCGGGCTTTCAGGAAGCGGCTTGGACGCGGCTCGAAGAATTGAATCGTGATCCGAGCTCAGCCCTGTTTGGACGCGTCGATTCGGACAACGTGTTCTTTGCCGGTCATTCCCGCGGTGGAGCGACCACGTGGTTGAATTCGGTTTTCCTCGCCGATCGAATCCGGGGGATTATCCCGATCATGCCCACCGATCCGCGCCGAGAGGTTTGCCTTGTACCGAATCACCTGCCACCGGATTGGTTCCCTCCGCTGCCGACCCTTGCGATCAGCGCAGAACGAGACGTCGATGCCACGTTCGCCCAGCCAGACGGAATGGTCGAAACGGCCCTCGAATCCGGAGGTGCCCGAACTCACGTGACACTCTACGGGGCGAAACACACCTACATGCTGGACGAACGAGTCGGCGAAAGCGAGCGTCCGTGTTTAAATGATGGAACCCCCTTGCTTGCGAATCGAGTCTCGATCTCACGCGAGGAGGAGCACAAGCGAATTCGCCATTGGATAGTCGCGTTTCTTAATCGACAAGCGCTCGGAGATCTCCGGCTTGAAGGGCAACTCTATTTGAACGAGCAGTCATTGAATCCGGACGCAGGAACGAGTCAGCACGCCGTGTACGGTCGTCGCGATTTGTGTGTCGGTGAGACTTTGCTCGTTGATGATCATGAAAACGAAGATTCGGGCGAGAACCGGCTCGGCGGCTCCAACGTACTCGGGGGTTCGCTGGCATGCGACTGTCAACAGTGCGCGGCGTGTTCTGGGGAATCGGACAGCTACCACACCGGCGGAAACGGCAAGCATCTCGTACTTGCCTTTTCAGACGCGATGCTGGGGACTCACACGTGGGAGACGCCGCCGGGATCGTCTGAGGACGTCGAACGATTTCAATATCTAACGTTTCGGCTTCGACAATTCGAGACCGGGTCGGGAAGACCCGATCCTGCGAACGACTTGCCGAATTGGGGACCCTACGGGATTGGGACGGTTCACTGGGACGACTGGATCAGTTCCTTCAAGATCGTCCTCGTCGGCGGGCCTCCAGAAAACTCAGTGGGCTCGTTCGATCTCGTTCCCCATTTTCCTGTGCCCAATCCGTGCCAATTGACCGCGGCGTCGCAGAACTGCTTCGACGATCCAGATATGGACTGTCCGGATGCAAACTCGTGTCTCGACGGCGGTATCCCCGCAAATTGCGGAAGTGGGACTCAGCAGCGGTTCCACGGATTCTCGATTCCACTTATGGAGTTCGTCGGTGGGAATGACGACGACCCTTTGTTTGGTCTCAACGAGATCACGGCCGTACGTTTCGAGATCACGCCCAAAGATGACTCGGAATTTGCGCTATCCCTTGCCGACATGCGGATCGCAGTCGACGACGTTCGATTCGAGTGACGAAATCTCCTGCCCTTTCGCTTCGGGCGGCGTCGTGCCAGATCGTTTTCGAGATCCGAGGTCGACCGGGATCCCGGATGATCTCACCCGCCGCGGAACTTTCTTCCCGCCCCGGCCTTTACGCGGAGGGCAGCCTCGCCGAATCTGGTGAGGAACTGGGTTAGGCTCAACCATGGGTGCCTTGCGGATGGCGACCGGATGATCCGGCGCGACTCTGCCGAGGCATCGCGATCACATCGCCTCGAGGGTCTCGCGTGGGGACGCGTCGGCGGTGGTGGAACGATAGGAGGCCAGGATGGGACTTACTTTGGGGTTCAACGAACGGCGCGTGCTCGGGACCCTGATCGAAAAGGCGTTCACGACTCCGCAGCAGTGTCCGCTCACGCTCAACAGCCTCGTCAACGGCTGCAATCAGAAGAGCTGCCGCGATCCGATGTCGTACCTCGACGAGTCGGAGATCTTCGACGCGCTCGAGAACCTCCGCGAAGCGGGTTTCGCCGTCCTCGTTCGTTCGAGTGGATCGCAGGTCGATCGCTGGAAGCAGAAGGTCGGCGAGGCGCTCGAGCTCGAATCGCGCGAGGTCGCCGTTCTCGCCGAGCTTCTTCTTCGAGGACCGCAAACGGACGGCGAGATCCGCCAGCGCGCGAGTCGCATGGTGAAGATCGGGAGCCTCGACGACGTCGGCGAAGCGCTGAACGCGCTCGCGAGCCACGATCCCCCGCTCGCCGCCTGTCTCACTCCGGGGCGGAAGCGCGGCGTCAAGTACGGCCACACTCTCTATCCCGAGGGTGAGGCGCCCGAGATCGAGGAGAGTTCGGCCGAGACTCCCGCTGCGCCGCGACGGACGGCGGCAGCGTCGCCCGCCGTGGCCGAGAAGCTCGAAGCGCTCGAGGAAACGGTCGACGGCCTTCGGCGCGAGCTCGCGGAGCTCACGGAGCGCGTCGCGCGCCTCGAAGGCGGGTAAGCGATCACGCGCGATCCGATGCGAGTCACGCTGCGTGGATCTCACGCCGCGAAAATATCCACGCGCCGATCGCGGTGAAGCCGGCTCCGCAGCCGGTGAGTGCCGCGAAATGTCCCCACGGCCATTCGCCGCCGTGGAGGACGTAGACCGGACGGTAGTAGCTGAGAAAGCTGAGGAACCCGAGCCGCGACGCCGGTTCCCACATCTCCGCGAGGAAGCTGATCAGAAACGAGCCGACGATCGCGACGAGCACGACACCCATCACCTTGACGCGCTGGTTCGAGACGGCCGAGCACGCGACCGTGAGACCTGCCACCGCCCCGAGGACGAAGAAGAGGTTCATCGCGACGCCCGCGATGGTGCCGAGCGGCGGAAGGTCGTTCCCCGAGAGCGCGACGCCGGCGAGAAAACCACCGGCGGTGCACGCGACGAGGAGCGCCGCCGACCCGCACCAAACGATGAGCTCCGCAAGAAGAATCATCGCGCGGGACGCTGGAAGCGTAAGGAGAAGATCCGCGGTACCGCGGTCGACCTCTCCGGCGGGAACGCGCGACAGCTGGATCGCGACGTGCGCGAATGAAAGCGTGAGCACGATCGGATGCGCCCACGGGAGAACCAGGAGAAGATCGACGCCGTCGTCCGCGGCGATGTTGACTCCCATGAGCGCACTCATCAGCGCGCGGACAAACGGGATCTTTGTGATCGTCGCAACGATCGAATCGTCTTGGAAGAAGGGGAGCACGTAGGTCAGGAGAAGCTCGACGCCGATGAGGCCGGCGCCGAGGAGGAGTGTCGTCCGCCAGGTTTCTCGGACGGCTTTTTCGACGAGCCCGCGGAGCATCAGCGGTAGTACTCCTGAAAGACGGTCTCTAGATCCGGCGGCGAGATCGACACGTCGCCGATCGCGCCTCGGTCGACACTCCGGATCCACTCGAGGAGGGCGGACGCGTCGCCGTGGAACGCGAGGCGCCACACGGATTCCCGTCGTGAGGTGACCTCGACGCTCGGCGGAAGGGAGTCGTCATCCGCCGTTGACTCGCCCCGCCACGTGACGACCGCCTCGCGCCGCGCGCGCGTGCGGAGTTCTTCGATCGTCGACTCGGCGACCGTGCGCCCTTCCTTGAGGATCACGACGCGCTCGCACACGCGTTCGACCTCGCTCAGGGTGTGGCTGGAGAAGAGCACGGTCGCGCCGGCGTCGGCTCGCTCTCGAAGAAGTGCCTTCAGCGCTTCCTGAACGAGGGGATCGAGACCCGACGTCGGCTCATCCAGAATGAGAAGCCGCGGCGAGTGAGCGAGGGCAAGCACGAGCCCGAGCTTCTGCCGCGTGCCGCGCGACATCCGTCCGGCCGGAAGCGTAGGGTCGAGGCCAAGCCGCTCGGCGAGCGAAAGCCCGACCGAGCGAAGGTCGCGCCCGCGGATCCGGCCGAACATTCCGAGAGCGACCTCGGCGGACAGCCGCGGATAGAGGCGCAAATCACCGGGGAGATAGCCGATCTCGTTTCGGACCCCGGGGCCGTGTTCCTTCGCGCGACGACCAAAGAGTCGCACGTCGCCCGACGACGCCTTGAGGAGCCCGAGAACCACCCGAAGCGCGGTCGTCTTCCCCGCACCGTTCGGCCCGAGAAACCCGACGATCTCCCCTTCGCCGAGCGAAATCGACAAGCCGTCGAGCGCGAGGTGGCGGCCGTAGTACTTCGTTAGGTTTTGTGTCTCGAGAAGGAGATTCACACGAAGAGCGCGAAGGACCGCGAAGAAAGACGAAGGAAGAAGGGGGAGTAAATCAGACGTGTAGAAAAAGCGAGCGCGAAGCTCCCTCGCCCAATTAGCTAACTAAATCTCTATCTATCTCTTTCTCCCCCTTCGTCTTCCTTCGCGCTCTCCGTGTTCAATCTGCTAGAAGAGGAAGCTCAAGACAAGCCGCCTCCTTGTCCGTCCGAATGAGAAGATACGGCGCCGCAAGCGCGGGAGGGTTCCACATCTTGTCGTCGAGACCGATCACGCGGATCAACTCGCGGTATTCGTCGGGATTCGGCTCGATGAGCGCGATCTCACCGGTCGTTTCCACCGTCGCGATGATCAAATCGGAAGTCGCGATGAGCTGGCCGTGCCCGATCCGTCCGGCTTTCCAGCGCCGCTCGCCCGTCGCCGGATCGAGGCAGACCATAATCCCGTCGTCGAGACCGTAGACGTAACCGTCGAGCTCGAAGAAGTTCGAGAACTTCGCCTTGAGGCTCTTCGTCTTCCAGATCGCCTTCGACGTGAGCGAGCCGTCCGCGGCCGCCGCGATTTCGAAGAGCGCGCAGCCGATTCCATAACCGGCCGAGACGAGGACGCGATCGGAACCGATCGGCACGGGCTGCGCGACTTTCGGCCGAGAACCGGGCCAATCCTCACGCCAGAGCACGCGACCGGTATCCGGTGCGTGGGCGGCCACCGAGCGGCCGTTGAGGACGAGGATCTGCGGAACGCCCGCGACCGTGTGGAGGCTCGGCGAGCTGTAACCGTAGCTCGCGTCCCCCTCGCTCCAGCGCGGCTCCCCGCTCTCGCGATCGAACGCGAGGAGCGAGCTACCGCTGCCGGCGACCGTCACGATGCAGAGATCGTCCGTGAGAAGTGGCGAACTGCTGAGACCCCACTCGGGGACCATCGATTCCTTGTCCGGTGCGATGTCACGCGACCACACGGGTTGTCCGGATTCGAGCTCGAGACAGCTCAGCCGTCCGAGCGAACCGAGTGTGTAGACGCGGTCGCCCGAGATCGTCGGTGTCGCGCGCGGTCCGATTCCGCCGAGCACGGTCTCGTATCGACCTGCATCGGAGTGTGACCAGAGCGGGTCACCGGTCGTGAGCGCGTAGGCGGTGACGAGTTCGTTCTCGCCGCGCTGTTCCTGCGTGACCGCGATGTCTCCCGCGACGGCGAACCCGGACCAGCCGGATCCGATCTTGCGGCGCCAGACGACGATCGGCGGCTCTTCCCTCCAGTTGCGCGCGATCTCGATCCAGCGGGCCTTCCCGTCCCGGTTGTCGCCGAGAAACTGTCGCCAATCGCTCCGCACGCGAGGCGGAGGCACCGGGGCCGACGAGGTATCCGGCGGAAGCGGGGTCGCCTCGAGTGCGCGGTCGGGCTTCTTCGCGAACCGCCATCCGATGATCGGGACCATGTCCCCGGTCACTTGCTCGATGCGAAAGAGCGTCGCGCTTCCGCCGATGACGATGATTGCGCCGATCGCGATCCCCACGCGCGTTCGCCGCCGAAGCGGCGAGAGGAGTACGCACCAGATGAGAAACAGCGCTCCTCCCACGAGCGCGGATGCCAACGAAAGGAGCACTTTCATCTGCCGATCGGTGTCCCAGAACAGCCACGCCCAGGCGAGAAGAAGTGCGAGCGCGAAGAGGAGGGCGAGCGGGATCGCATTGACGAACGCGCGAACGAGAAGCCGGCTCGCGCTCGGCGGGCGCGGTGAGGCCGAGCCGCTCGACGCGGGCGTTCCTTGCGACGATGGATCGTTCACGCGATTCTCCTTCGCGGCGATTTCGGGCGAGTCGCCACGCTACTCCTTGTCGCCGCCGAGGATGCCGTCGAGAACTCCCTTGACGCCATCGGGGCCGAGAACACCGCCCGATTTCTTGTCGCCGTCTTTCGAGGCATCGTTTTCGGCACCCGGAAGTCGAAGCTTCGGAACCGCTTCGCCGATTGCCGATTCGAGCGCTCCTCTGAGGTCGAGCTTGTCGAGCTTCGCGTCGAACGCGAGCTTCGGCGCGGTGAGGCTCCCCTGGAGACGAAGCGGTAAGGTCTCCATGCCGAGGACCTTTCGTGCCTGCGAGAAGATCGCGCGCGCTTTCTTGTCGCCGATCGCGCTCTCGACGGCGGAGAGCTCGACGGCGTAGTCGATGCGTCCATCGAGCCACGTCGCCCCGCGAAGGGCGAGCCCCTGAATCGAGCCGCCTTCCTTCGACTGAACAAAGAGCTTTCCGGCGTCGATCTTTCCCGAACCGATGCTGAATTCCGAGCCGAGTTGCTCGAGACGTACCGAGGAGAGGTCCGCCTTGAGAAGCGCGGCGAGCTCCGTGAAGAGCTTCGAGCCGCTGATCGTCGCGTCGCCGATGTTCAGCGCACCGCTTCCCTTGAGCGCCGAGGTGAGGTCCGCAAGCTCGAATCCCTGTCCTTCCAGCTGGAGTGCGCCGTCGAGAAAACCGCCGAGCGCCGCGCCCTCCCCGTCGAGCGAGAGCATCGGGAGAATGAACGAGAGGAGCGGAGTCATTTCGTAATTCGCGGCGACGCGCGCGAGCGACGCGTCCACCTTGAATCCCGTCTTCGGCGTCGTCGTATCGAGCGAGACTTCCTTTGCGGCGAGCTCGCCGCCGTTGATCGCCGCCTTCGCGTTGGTGACGACGAAGCGCCCGCGATCCGCCGCAAGCGCGCTCTCGATGTCTCCGATGGAGATTCCGTACGACCGGACGCCGCCTTCGACTTCGAGTCGACTCGAGAGAGTCGTCGCCTCGACGATCGGCTTCTCGCCGCCGAGAACCGTGTCGAGAACGAGCCCTGAGAGCGTCGCTCGGGTTCCGGGTTTCACGGAGACGTTCGCCGGGACGATTCCGGTTTCCTCGATTCCAGCCGGGACAACGAGTCCGGCCGAGCCGGCGAGCTTCACACGATTGGCTTCGCCTTCGGCGGCTGCGCTTCCCGTCGCGTCGAGCTGAATGTGCTTTCCCGCGAGCGTGAGCTTCGGGATCTCGATTTCGCGCGGGCTCGCGCCGAGGCGAATCTCGACTCGCCCCGTGAGCGAAGGCTCATCGATGACGATGGGTTTCTTCGGCGCCGGGGGCTCTTCGGTCTGGGTTTCCGCGGCGGGGGAATCCCCTTCCTCCGCCGCGTCTGCCGGCGCTTCCGCGAGCGTGTGCTCGATTCGCCCGCCGTCGAGCGCGAGATCGACGTCGATGGCGAGCCCCGCGAGCGCGGCTTCAGCGTCGGCGAGGATCGCGTCGAGAGAGGTCGGACCTTCGACGACGACGGTGCCGTGAAAGTCCCCCGCGACGCTCGTCGTCGGCAGAGCATCGCGAAGCGCTCCGACGGCGCTCGTAAGAGCGCCCAGGTCGGCGTGGTAGGGAATCTTTACGGCGAGTCCCTTCTCGCTCGACGGCTTGACGGGAAGATCGAACTCGATCCCCTTCCAGCCGATGTAACCCGCGTCGAGAGTCGATTCGGCGTGCACGACTCCGTTCTCGGTCCGGACGGAGAACTCCCCGTCGATCGGGCGGTCGGGCGGCGTGACGTTCGCGAGCTTCTCGATCAGCGCGGCGAGCGGCCGCAGGTCGACGCCCTTCGCGGCGCCCTTCGCTTCGAGCTGGAGCGCCTCGAGCGGCGCACCGACGACGAGCTCACGGACGAGAATGTCGGCGGTGAGGGTGCCTGGAGCACCTCCACCGGCCGAGAGCGCCGCCGCGAATTTCGCCGTCGCGTTCGCATCCTTCACTTCGAAGCTCGTCTCGATCCCGTCGATTCGAGACGACGTCCCGAGTTCGTCGTCGACGTAGTCGATCCGGCCACCGGTTACTCGAAGCACGATCGGGCGCGGCGTCTTCAGCTCGACTTTCTTTTCCTCGCTCGTCGGCGGGCTCGGCTGGGGTGCCGGAGGCTGGGGCCCCGATCCGGTCTCGCTTCGCTTGACGATCTCTTCGAAGTTGAAGGTTCCGT
This sequence comes from Planctomycetota bacterium, assembly GCA_965223845.1. Taxonomy (GTDB): domain Bacteria; phylum Planctomycetota; class UBA8108; order UBA8108; family SXIK01; genus CBDCXR01. The sequence goes on from CBDCXR010000004.1 coordinate 5,992,439, forward strand.
CCTTCCGTTTGTGAAGGCGCGCGACGGGACGCGAGACTTCGACTTCCACCGGGTCGCTTCCGAAAACGAGGTTCCAGAGGCTGTTCTTTACCGTGAGGCCCTCGAGCTCGACGACGTTCTCCTCCGGAGGGAAGCCCGGCGGCGGGCCGATCGAGAGCTTCTCCACCTTCTGCTCGCTCGTCCAGGCGAACTGGGTCGCTTCGATCGCGAGTTCGGCGTTGAGCGATTCGTTGATCGAGCCGACAACTCCCGCGCGCATCGACGAGACGACCGTTGGCGCGAGAGAGATCCCGATTCCCACGAGGATGAGCAGCAAGACGCAGAGCCAGACGAGAGCGCGTAGCCAACGACGACGACGGCGCTTCGGCGGCGCGGGGGTCTGCTCTTCGGACTGAAACTCAACGGGCTCGGTGGAACTCATGTGTGGCCTCCTCTGAAGTGTCGTGCGAGCGCGCCGCCCGCCGTCGCGGGTGAGTCCTCGCCGACGGCTCCAGGATCCTCGCAGCTCGTCCGATCGATCGCAAGCCGGAGGAGTCGGTGCTCGTGATCGGGAAATCCCGGACGAAGACGCCGTGGCGGGCGGAGTGTCGAGCCGATTCCGCGAAGCACGGCGAGATCAGAAGCGCCCGAGGGGCTACGACCTCCTGATCGCCGTATCCTGCTTAGAGCGCTAGTGCGCGCCGACGGTCTTACTGCACGGAAAGGTCAGTCAGCCCGAAAACTCGCTGCGGTACCGATCCGACGGACGACCCTCTCGCCGAGTGTGTGGAGTCGCCGAACCCATGCTGAAACGGGCGGACCTTTCCGCGAACTTCGCGTCCGTCAAAAACGTCCGCACCCAACTCAACAAGCCAGCCGCCGCCTGAGGTACCGCCGCGCCGGCAGCTCGAAGAGATGATACGCCATCGCCGCGAACACGATCGCCGCGAGGACGAAGCCCGCCAGAAGGAGCGACGCCGCCTCCGTCCCGAGCCCCGTTCCGAACGGCTCGTTGTAGATGCGCCGCCAACCCTGCCACGGCACCCAGTAGACGAGCCAGTGCGTCATATAGAGCGCGTAGGAGATGTCTCCGAGGTAGGTGAGCGGACGGCAATTGAACCAGCGCATGAGGCGTCCGGAGATGCTCGCTCCCGAAAGCACGAGAAGCCCGGCGAACAGCACCGAGATGGCGTCGTGCGTGTCGTAGTGAAGCGTGACGAGAAAGCCGAGGAATGCGAAGACGAAGCTCGCCGGCGATCCTGCGAGACGCCGTGCCGCCGGAGTGAGCCAGAGCTCGTAGAGAACGAGTCCGAAGAGGCACTCCGCGACGCAGCGGATTTGACCGGGGATGCCGCCGTGATCTAGTCCCTTGTCGTAGTTCGCGTAGACGAAGGAGAGCGACCAGGCGACGACGACGATCACGGCCGCGCGCACGAGCCAGCTCGTTCGGTGGACAAACGAAAAGAGCATCGGCACGACGAGATACGTGAGCCACTCCGCTCCGATCGACCACGAAGGCTGATTCCAGTACGCCATGTCCTTCAGCGACTGAAGGAGGAAGAGGTACGGGACGAACCATTCGGCGGGATAGCGTCCGACGAATCCCTCCGTGCGGAGGAGCTGAAGCGCGAAGAACACCCACATCATCAGAAAATGAAGCGGGTAGATGCGCGCGAGTCGGGCGAGGAGGAATTTGAAGTAGCCGTAGGCGCCGACGCCGCGAGCGAATCGCTCTCGGTAGACGTGAGCGAGGACGAACCCGCTCAAAACGAAAAAGAAATCGACCCAGAGCCAACCGCGAAAGAGGAGCTGTGTCCGCTTGTCGATCGCTTCGCCGACCTGTGGGAGCAGAAGGTATCCCAGGTGGTAGACCGTCACGTACACCGCGGCGATCCCCCGTAGTGGGGTGAGCGTCGGGATGAACGTCACCCCCGTCGACGTCCCGGGCGGCGGCTTCACGCCGTCGGCGCTCTCCGACAGCGCTCGCGATGATCCCTCTCCCATGACTCACGCTCCGGATGCCCGCGACTCCGCGGCGGACGAGACGACGACGTCGCCTCGAGCTCTCCCGCCGCTATCCCTCCACCCGCTTCGCTGTTCTCGCTTCTCTCTCCACTTCGCCCTTCGACGTGGATCTCCTCTTCGACCTCGCAGGAGAGCTCCAGCCGATATGTGACGCGTCCACGAACTCGTCGCGCCGAGCTAGACCCGAGCCGCACCCGTCGAGGCCCGGGTCGCCTCCGTTTTGCAATCGGCGCAATCACATTCGCCGTTCTTCTTCGAGCAGGCCGCAGCGATCACTCGCCTGAGCTGACGCGCGAGCGTCTCGACGACCGGCTCGAGCACCGCGCCGTCGTGATCGCCCGGCCGCGCGGGCAGCTCGTGGACTTCGAGGTCGGCGATGTACTTCTTCCAGCCGTTGTCTTCATGGACGAAACGCTTCTTGCTGTCGATCCTGCGGCCGTCTCCGAGCTCGCCGGCGATGTCGAGCGGAGGACGGAAGAGCGCGACGCGCCCGGAATACGGATCGGGCTCGTACTCGGCCATCGCGCGGAAGGTCGCATCGTAGATCGCCTCCGAACGGTAGGACGCCGGGTCGGAGCTCGGCTTCGGCTCACGCCGGAGGCGCCACTCGACCCAGCGCTTCCCGGTCTCGAAGATGTGCCGAACGCCGCGCGACTTCACGCGGTCGCGGTGGAGCTTCAGACGGTCGCCGAGGCGAAGACGCTCCCCGGTTCGGGGGACGAGCGTGTCGAGGAACACGAGGAGCTCGACCGTCTGACCTTCTCGCTGAAGCTGCTGCGCCATCTCGTAAGCGATGATTCCACCGGAGCAGAATCCGCCGAGGATGTACGGTCCTTCCGGCTGTACTTCGCGCACCTCGCGAAGGTAGTCAGCGGCCATCTCTTCGAACGACTCGTGAGGGTTGTCGTCGCCGAGGAGGCCGCGCGCCTGAATCCCGTAGAACGGCCGTCGCTCGCCCACCCGGACCGCGAGCTGACGCAAATTGAGGACGTTTCCGTAGGCGCCGGCGACGACGAAGATCGGTGTGCCCGAGCCTTCACGCGGCGTCGACATCGGAACGACGTAGCGTCGGCGCGCCGGCTCCGTGGCCTTTCCCCCGCACGCTTCGTCCGCGCTCTTGAGATCGCGTCGCAACCGCGCAGCGAGGCTCTCGATCGTCGGCGCGTCGAAGAGCGTCGCGAGCGGGTATTCGAGCCCGAACTCGGAATTGATCATCGTCATCAGCCGAACGGCGACGAGAGAGTGACCCCCGACGCTGAAGAAGTCATCGCGCACGCTGAACGCGCCGGTGCCGATGCACTCCTCCCAGAACTCGCTCAGGCGAACCTCGAGCTCGTCGCGCGGTGCGACCCACCGTGAGTCTCCGGTCGGTATCTCGGCGTTGAGGTCGTACATCGAGACGGCCATCCCGCTCGCGGCCGAGCGGCGGAAGCTGTGCTGGAGAGTGCGCAGGAGGCTAGCGGCAAGCTCGTCCGAACACTCGTCCACCGCGGGCGCCTCGATCGCGACCGATTGCGGCCGGGCTGCCGCCCACGCGTCGAGGAACGCGGCCGCCGCCGCCGAGTCGACCTGCGGTTCGAGCGCGCCGAACGGATCCTCTCGAAGCGACACGACGAAGTCGAGCTCTCCGCTCTCGAAGAGCGACTCGACGACGAGCGCGCCGTGGATTTGCGCGGTGAACACGGCCTCGACGTCGCGGTCCGTTTTTCCTAGAAGCCTTCCGGGGCGAGTGATCGCGTCGTTGTGGATCACGCCGCGCACCGCGCGGGACTCCGCGAGAAGTCGCTCGCGGAGAGAGCGCATCTCCGCGACGTCGGAGACCACGCCCGAGATCACCGACACGGTGGATCCGAGCGTCTCGATGCGCTCGATCGCGGCTTCACGCTCGTCGCTCCACTCATCGCGAGGGGCGACCGGCTCGTGTGAGAGCAAGACCGCGTGCACCGGGGCCGTGCGGGCGAGCGCTTCGGCGGCGAGGAGACCGGAGGGTGAGAGTCCGTCCGTGATCATGTACGACGCGCCCGCCACGACCGGCACGTCGTCTCGGCGTGCGAGCTCATTCGCCGGGAGCGGAACGTAGCGACGGACCCACCGGCGACCGCCACTCAGGGCGACGCTCTCCGCCGTGGGATGGCAGAGCTCGGCGAGGAGCGCGTCGACGATGTCTTCGCCCACTTGAGCACCCGAGAGATCGACGCTCGCGAACGCGAAGTTCTCGAGGAGGCGCGGAACGACGCGCGCGACGCCGAGAGCCGTCGCCTTCTCGGGATGGGTTCGCCGTGCGGACGCCCCTCCGACGTCCGAGTGCATGTCGCTCGAGACGATCAGGGTCTCGAGCGACCGGTCCGGCGAACGCCTCGCCATCGCCTGCGTGAGCGCGAGGAGGCTGTAAAACCCGTGTTCTTGATTCCGCTGGAAGAAACTCGAGCCCGGCCGGCAGGTCTCCTCGTCCGTCACGAGCCAGCAGTGAACGACGCGTGACGCTTCGAATCCACGGCGAGCGAGCGAGGCGAGGAGCCGATCGTACTCCTCCCGACCGAGTGAGGGATTGAGCCAGTACTCTTCCGGCGAGAGCTCGACGAACGAATCTCCGGCGGAAACCGTCACCACACGGGCTCCTTCCGTACGGAGCGCCGCTGCGAGCTCCGCTCCGATCCCGGCTTCGTCGGCGAAGACGAGCCAGTCGCCGAGGAGCGAGATCGATCGATCGACGGCGCGTAGTTCCGACTCGACCCACTCGACGCGCTGAACCCACTCGCGCGGATCCGAACGTCGTGCGGGCGTCGTGGCCGGACGCGCCCTACTCTGCGTCGGCGCGGGCAGTCGCGCGCGGTCGATCTTCCCGTTCGGCGTGAGTGGGAGTTCCTCGAGCGCGACGAAGTGCTGCGGCACCATGTAGTACGGCAAACGACTGCGAAGAAGCTCTCGGAGCTCGTCGCGCGGCGGCTCGGCATCGTCCGCCGGAACGTAGTACGCGACGAGACGCTGGTCGCCCTCGCGATCTTCGCGGACCGAGGCCACCGCCGAATGAACTCTCGGGTGCTCGCGGAGAAGTCCTTCGATCTCGCCGAGCTCGACCCGGAAGCCGCGGATCTTCACCTGGTCGTCGGCGCGGTGGAGCCACTGAAGGAGTCCGTCGCCGTGGAAGCGTGCGATGTCGCCCGTTCGGTACATGCGCGCGTTCGGCTCGTTCGCGAACGGGTCCTCGACGAAGCGCGCCGCCGTGAGGTCGGGTTGGCCGTGGTATCCCCGCGCGACACCCGCGCCGCCGATGTAGAGCTCGCCCGGAACGCCGGCCGGAACCGGCTCTCCCGCCTCGTCGAGGATGTAGAGACGGGTGTTCGCGATCGGTCGACCGGCGACGACGAGAGCGTCACCCGAAGAGAGGCGCTGACACGTCGACCAGACGGTTGTCTCGGTCGGCCCGTAGAGGTTCCACACTTCGTCGGAATGCGCAGTGAGCTCGTGCGCGAGATCGACAGCCAAGGCCTCCCCTCCGGAGAGGACGCGAAGCGGCGTCGCGGGCCAACCGGCGTCGACGATCATGCGCCAGGTCACCGGTGTGGCCTGAAGCGTCGTGATCTCGTGCTGCTCGATCAAGTGGAGGATGGTTCGTCCGTCCATCGCCGAAGCACTGTCGGCGACGACGGAGCGCGCACCGACCCAGACGGGAAGGAAGAGCTCGAGCGCCGCGATATCGAACGAAATCGTCGTGAGCGCGAGGAGGCGATCCTCCGGCCCCAAGCCGGGCTCCTCGGCCATGCTGTCGAGAAAGTTCGCGAGGTTCGCGTGCGTCACCTCGACGCCCTTTGGTTTCCCGGTCGAGCCGGAGGTGTAGATGATGTAGGCGACATCGTCGCCGTCGATCCGGAGATCGCCCGGGAGGGGAGGATCGTTCGCACCCTCGCTCGGGGCTCGGTCGATGCACAGGGTCTTCGCGGCCGTCGCGGGGAGGGCGCTCTCGAGCGTCGTGCTCGTGACGACGAGCGTGGCACCCGAGCTCTCGAGGATGGCGCGCTGGCGTTCGGCCGGGTACTGCGGGTCGATCGGCACGTAGGCCGCGCCCGCCGTGAGGACTCCTAGGAGCGCGGCGGGGAGGTCGATTCCGCGCTCGAGGCAAACTGCGACGATGCCGTGCGGCGCAACTCCACTCGCTGCGATGCGGCGTGCGATGACGTCGACGCGCTCGCCGAACTCGCGGTAGGTGAACGCTCCGTCGTGCGCCTCGAAGGCGACGGCGTCCGGGGTGGCGGCGATGCGCTCGCGGATGCGGGCGGGAACGGACACCTCCGGAATCTCGCGCGCGGTTTCATTCCAGGCGACGACGACTTCGTGTCGTTCCGCGTCGGAGAGTCGCAGCGCATCGCACAGCGGTCGGTCGGGCGCTTCGACGAGCGCCTCGAGAACGTCGCGGAACTGCGCGAGGAGCCGCCGCGCGGTTACGGGACTGAAGAGATCCGTGCTGTAGTCGAGCGCGAGGGTCCAGTCGTCGACCTGCGCCTTGATGACGAAGTGGAGATCTGTCTGGGAGGACCCCATCGGCACGTTGAACTGAGTGAGCTCGACCGGCCCGAACGAGCGGGGCCGCGCCGACGCGTCCTGGTAGAGGAACATCACCTGAAAGAGCGGGTTCCGGCTCCGGTCGCGCGCGACGCTCAGCTCCTCGACGAGCTGCTCGAAGGGAAGCGACTGGTGTGTAAACGCGTCGAGCGAGTTTTCGCGGACGACTCGGACGAGCTCGCGAAAGCTCATGTCTGCGCGCAGCTCGCTCCGGGTGACGAGCATGTTGACGAAGTATCCGATGAGCGGCTCGATCTCCGGTCGGGTGGTGTTCTCGATCGGACAGCCGACCGCCAGGTCGGTCTGACCCGTCAGCCGGTGCATGAACGCCTTCACCGCGGCGAGGACGGTCATGTAGAGAGTCGCCTTCTCCGAGCGGCCGAGCTCGATCAACTTCGCGACGAGGGCATCCGGAATCGGAAGCAGCTCGGAGGTTCCGCGGTAGCTGATCGCCGCGGGACGCGGCAAGTCGGTCGGCAGCTCGAGAAACGGGACGCCGTCGCCGAGCTTCTCGCGCCAGAAATCGATATCGGCGCGCAGTGCATCGTCGCGAAGCAGGTCGCGCTCCCACGCAGCGAAGTCGGCGTACTGAACCTCGAGTGCCGGGAGCTCGGCGTCTCGATCGGCGATGTCGGCTTCGTAGAGTTGCGCGAGCTCCGCGAGCGCGATGTCGAACGACCACGCGTCCCAGACGATGTGATGCGGGAGGATGAGGATCGCGTGCTCTTCGTCGTCGAGTTGATAGAGAACGAAGCGCACGAGGCGATCGCTCGCGAGATCGAACGGTTGATGCACCTCGGCTTGGATTCGCTCGGCGAGCTCGCGCTCGCGCTCTTCCCGCGTACCCGTGCGCAAATCGTAGAGCGGTACGTCGACGTCGACCTCGTCGTGGATGACGAGCACCGGCTCACCGTTCTGCGTGAGGAAGTTCGTTCGCAGCGTCTCGTGGCGAGCGAAGATCGCAGCGATCGCGCGGCGGAGCGCCTCGACATCGAGCGGGCCGCGGAGGTGCCAGCCCCCGGGGATGTTGTGCAGCGGGCAACCCGGTTGCAGCTGCTCGAGGAACCACGCTCGTTGCTGCGAGAACGAAAGCGGAAGCGGACCGCTCCGTTCGCGGCGCGCGATCGGCGGAAGCGATTGCGATGCTTCCTCGGTCTCGGTCCGCTTGAAGAACGCGAGGAACTCGTCGCGACGCTCACGAATCCTCGCGATGAGCTGCGGGTCCGCGGAGCCCCGTGGCGCATTGCAGATCAGTCGACCGGATTCGACGCGGAGCTCGATCCCGGCCTCTCTGAGCTCAGAGAGAAACTCGTAGATTCTCAAATCTCGATGTCCTCACGCCCGTCGTCCGCGGTTCCACCCGCGGACGCGCCCACGTACCGCTGCGCCTCGATGTATTCGGCCAGCCCACGAATCGTCGGATCGACGAAAAACCCTCGCAGTTGCAGATCGACGTGAAACTCTTCGCGCGCCTTGGCGAGCATTCGCGCCGCGACGAGTGAGTGTCCGCCGAGGTCGAAGAAGTCCGCCCGCACGCTCACGCGCTCGAGGCGCAGTGTTTCGCTCCAGAGCTGCGCGAGATACGACTCGACCTCGCCCGCCGCCGGCGCGTACGTCTCGACGATGATCGAGGCGCCGTCCGGCGGCGGCAGCGCGCGGCGGTCGACCTTCCCGTTCGGCGTGCGCGGCACTTCGTCGAGCTCGACAAAGTGCTGCGGCACCATGTACTCGGGGAGACGCGCGCGAACGAAGGCTCGCAATTCTCCGAGATCGAGCGAATCGTGCTCCCAGCGAACGTAGGCGACCAGGCGGTGGTCGCCGGACTCGCCCTCCCACACCGAGGCGACCGCCTCGGCGACGCCTCCGAACGCGGCGAGCGCGCTCTCGACTTCACCGAGCTCGATGCGGAAGCCTCGGACCTTGACCTGGTCGTCGACGCGGCGGAGGCACTCGATCGCTCCGCTCGACGTGACGCGCGCGAGGTCGCCGGTCCGGTAGAGTCGATCTCCGTCGCGGAAGGGATGCTCGACGAACTTCTCCGAGGTGAGCTCGTCGCGACCGAGGTAACCGCGTGCGAGGCCGGTGCCGCCGATGTAGAGCTCGCCGACCGCGCCGACGGGAAGGAGCTCCCTCGCATCGTCGAGGACGAAGAGCTCGGTGTTCGCGATCGGTCGACCGACGAGAACTCGGTCGTCGGAAGGATGGACGCGATGACAGGAAGACCAGACCGTGGTCTCCGTCGGCCCATACATATTCCACACCTCCTCCGAACGCTCGCCAAACTGCCGCGCGAGGTCCTCGGGGAGACGTTCACCGCCGCAGAGAACCTTGAGGGGGACTTCTCGTGTCCACCCCGCTTCGATGAGAAGTCGCCAGGTGACTGGCGTCGCTTGGAGGACCGTCGCGCCCGTCGTGCGAATGAGCCGCAGCAGCTCGGCGCCGTCGGCGGCCGTTTCGCTCGGCACTAGAATACACTTCGCTCCAACGAAGAGCGGAAGGAAAAGCTCGAGCGCGGCGATGTCGAACGAGATCGTCGTGACCGCCGCGAGTCCATCGATCGGACGAAGTCCGGGCTCGCGCGCCATGCTGGCGAGGAAGTTGACGAGGCTCCGGTGCGTGATCTGAACGCCCTTCGGCTTTCCCGTCGAACCGGACGTATAAATGACGTACGCAAGATGTTCGGGGCCGGTCGTCGGTTCGAGGTCCGAGGCGTCCGCGTCTCCGATCACGTTCGCTTCGAGATCGAGACAGACGACGCGCGCACTGCCCTTCGGCAGATCCGCCGCGATGCTCGAATGCGAGAGCACGACGCTCGCCCGCGAATCTTCGAGCATGAACTCGATGCGTGCGGCGGGAAAATCCGGGTCGAGGGGAACGTAAGCCCCGCCGGCCTTGTGAATCGCGAGGAGCGCGATGACGAGATCCGGTCCGCGCTCGAGGTGAACGCCGATCAGATCTTCCGCACCGACTCCGATCGAGCGCAGGTAGCGCGCGAGTCGGTTCGCCTCGGCGTTCAGCTCGCGGTACGTCCAGCTCGACTCTCCGAAGACGACAGCGGTCGCGTTCGGCGTCTTCGTCGCCTGCTCGGCGATCACGCGCTGGAGGCAGCCGTCGGGGAATTCGGCGGTCGTCCGATTGAGCTCCGTCTCGAGGTGGTCCCGCTGATCGGCGGTGAGGACGGGAAGGCGCCGCACTTCGGTCTCGGGCGTGCGCACCGCGCTTTCGAGCAAGCACTCGAAGTGGCTGAGCCAGCGGCGGATCGTCGCTTCGTCGTAGAGATCGGTATTGAAATCGAGGTCGACGGTGAGGCTTCCCTGACCCTCGTTCAGGTTGACGAACATGTCGAAGTGCGCCGCGCCCTTCGGGTTCTCATGAATCGACGCGCTGAGTCCACTGAACCCGCTTCCCGGCACGTCGCGGTCGACGTTGAAGATCACCTCGATGAGCGGCAGTCGACTCGGATCGCGTTTGACGGCGATCTCTTCGAGCAGGCGACCGAACGCGACGTCCTGGTTCTCGTACATGTCGAGCACCTTCGACTGCACTTCGTCGAGGAGGGTCGCAAACGTCGCCCCGCGGGGGAACTTCATGCGAACCGGCACCAGATTGACGCAGTGCCCGATCATGTTCTGCTCGCCGGCGAGCGCTTGGCCGGCCGTCGGGATGCCGACGACGAGATCGTCCTGGCCGGTGAGCCGGTGGAGAAGCGCACCGTACGTGGCGAGGAGTGCCGCGAAGAGTGTCACGCCGCGCTCTCCGGCGAAGGCCTTGAACGACTCGTACACGTCTTGATCGAACTGATGGTGGATCGATGAACCGCCGTTTGTGCGCACACGAGGCCGGATTCGATCGGTCGGGAGGTCGAGGGGCGGTGGAACGCTCGCGAACTCGTTTTTCCAGAAGCGAATGATCTCGTCGCCCGCCTCGCTCGCGCGCCGTTCCTCTTCCTCGATCGCATAGCGGAGAAACGAGCCTGCGTCGGGAAGGAGCGCCGGACGATTCTCGACCGAGCTCGAGTAGAGGACGCTCACCTCGTCCACGAACACGCCTGCTGACCAGCCGTCGAAGACGATATGGTGGGACGTGCCGATGAGGTGGTGCGTCGTCGCGTCGAGCTTGACGACGTGGAGCCGGAGGAGCGGCCCCGCCTCGAGATCGAACGGCGTTCGCCCCTCGTGGTCGTAGATCCGGCGGAGCTCTTCTTTCTTCTTCGAGCGTGAACAGCCGGAGAGATCGGTCCACTCCCACTCGGGTGTCTCGGAAAGAACGAGCCGCTGGGACGGACCATCGCTGCTGAAGCGCAGCGAAAACCCTTCGTGCCGCTCGACCGTCTGCCGGATCGCGTCGCGAAGGGCGTCGACGTCGAGCTTGCCCCGCAGCTTGAGCGTAAACGACTCGTTGTACGCGCAGGAGGCGTCGTCCCCCATTTGCGATGCGAACCAGATCTCGCGCTGCCCGTCCGTGAGAGGAAACGATCCGACGGGAACGTCGACGACGAGCTCGCTCTCCGGAAGAAATCCACCGGCTTGCATCTCGAGCACGCTCTCCTCGATCGCCGCTTGCACGCGCGCAATCTCCTCGCTCGTGTGCTGCGTCGAGAAGAAGCAGTTCTGCCCGATCTCGCGGATGTAGATCCCGCGCTCGATCAGGTGGTAGACGAGGATCGGGCCGATCGGGAGGTCGCTCGGAAGGTCGAAGCGGAACCACGAGCTGAACTGACGGATGCGAATTGGTACGCGTCGCGACTCGAAGAAGAGATTGAGCTCGCGCGCGAAGCGTGTCGTGCGCGCATTCACGCCCTCCTGGAGCTTCGGACCTTCGGTTTCGAGGTGCTCGAGCACCGCGCCCGCGGCCGCGAGGGCGAGCGGATGGCGGACGAACGTCCCGGCGAAGAACGTCATGTCGGCCTCCGGCGCGGAGTCGTCGCCGTAGTTCCACATGCCGCCGTCGAGCGCATCCATGTATTTCGCGCTCCCGGCGACGACTCCGATCGGGAGCCCGCCGCCGATCACCTTCCCGTAGGTTGCGAGGTCGCCGCGGATGCCGAAGAGAGCCTGCGCGCCGCCGGGGTGCACGCGGAATCCGGTGATGACCTCGTCGAAGATCATCGCCGTTCCACTCTCTTCGGTGAGCTGACGCACCGCGCGGAGGAACTCAACCGGACGGTTCTCCGGGTGGCGACTCTGAATCGGCTCCACCAGCACCGCCGCCAGCTCGCCCGCGTGCGCTCGGAGCACCTCGAGACTTTCCGGCGCCCCGTAGTCGAGGATCATCGCCGCGTTCACCGCTTGCTGCACGATTCCCGGTGCCGCGGGCAGGGTCTGAAGGTTCCCACGCACCACCTGTGAGCGACCGAGCACTTCGTCGAAGACGCCGTGGTAGTCACCGGCGAAGTACGCGATGCGATCGCGTCCCGTCACCGTTCGCGCCATGCGAAGAGCCGCGGTGACGGCTTCCGAGCCGGTATTGCAGAACGACACTCGCTCCATCCCGGTGAGCCGCGCGAGGCGCTCGGCGACCGGCCCGGCGAGCTCGTGCTGCGGTCCGATCTCCATCCCTCGCTCGAGCTGTGCGCGAATCGCCGCCTCGACGTAATCGGGCGAGTGCCCGAGGTAGTTGACGCCGAATCCCATGGTGATGTCGATGTACTCGTTGCCATCGACGTCCCAGAGGCGCGAACCCTTCGAGCGCTCGGTGACGATCTGGTAGACGAGCTCCTTCCACGCGCCGCGGAAGCCCGCGACCGATCGCGGATCGGACTGAACGGGCCGATAGCGCGCGGCGGCGGCTTTCGATCCGGCGGTCTTTTCGCTGACGCGATGGACGAGCGCGTCGAGATGCTGCTGTTGGCGCGAAGTGAGTCCGCCGTCGGCACCGCGCGCGACCGGCGCGTAGGGGCCGAAGCGTCCCTTCGTCGACTCGGTGTCGCCTCGCGCGCCGAGCTTCGCCTGCGCGACGGGGCGCCGGAGATCCTCGGGCTCGAGATCGCCCGTCGAGCGAGCGCTTTGCGCGCGCAGACCGGCAAGTTCCGACTGGATCGTCTGGAGCTGTGCCGCGATGCGATCGACGGGATCGCCCCCCTCGCTCGGCGCGATCGGGGGAGCGGCGGCCGGAGGCGCGCTCGACGCCGCCGGTGCGGGCGTCGTGGCAACCGGGGCCGGCGCCGCGAACGCGTCTGCGGGGAGGCGTTCGTCGTAGTATTCGGCGAGCGCTTCGATCGACGTCACGTCTTCGAGAAGCTGGCGGAACTTGATTCGCTCGCCGAGCTGCTGACCGAGCTCGGCGCTCGCCTGCGTGAGGAAGAGCGAATCGAGTCCCATTTCGAGGAACGTCGTCTCGCGATCGTCCTCGCCGATCTCGATGCCGGAGAGGTCGTAGAAGATCTCGCGGATGCGACTCGCGATCCGGTCCTTTCGGCTGCCGGGATCCTCCGCTTCGGTCGGAGCGGCGGCGGGAGGGACCGCGGCGTCCGCGGTGAGCTCAGAGCTCGAAACCGCGGTGACGCCCGAGGGGGTAGCGCGCGTCGGGTCCCCGAGCGGGGGCGGGTCGATCCAGTGCCGTTCGCGGGCGAACGCGTAGCCGGGAAGCTCGACGCGGCGGCGCCCTTCTTCGGCGTAGAACTTCTCCCAATCGACTGCGACGCCGTTCGTCCACAAGCGACCGACCGCGTCGAGGATCGATGCGAGTGCGTCGCCGGCATCCTTCGGATGCGCACACGACGAAACGACGCTCGGACGTCTGCCGTCGAACGAGTGCTGGAGCGCGGAGTTGGACAGCGTGCGCGAAGGTCCGACCTCGAGAAACACGCGACCCTCCTCGCGTGCGACCTCGGACAGCGCGGCGCTGAAGCGCACCGGACGGCGGAGTTGCTGTGCCCAGTAGCTCGGATCGGTCGCCTCGGAGTCGGTGAGCCACCTTCCGGTGAGCGTCGAGAGAATGGGGCGCGAGGGCGCACGCCGCTCGACGCCGGCGACGATGGCGGTGAACGGCGCGACGACCGGCTCCATCATCTCCGAGTGGAACGCGTGCGACGTGTGGAGCGGGATCGTCTCGAGCTTGTCGGCGCTCAAGCGTTTCTCGAACGCCTGAATCGCCTCCGGCGAGCCGCTCACGATCGAGACCTGCGGCGCGTTCGCGGCGGCGAGCGCAACGCCGTCACCGAGATAAGGCGCAACATCCTCTTCGCTGAGCCGAACGGCGCGCATGTGACCCGCGGGCATCGACTGCATGAGGCGCGCGCGCTCGGCGAGAACGCGGAGGGCGTCGTCGAACGTGAACACTCCGGCGAGGCACGCCGCGGTGTACTCGCCGACACTGTGACCGATCATCACCTCCGGCGTGAATCCCCAGCTTTCCCACAGCTCTGCGAGTGCGTATTCGATGACGAAGAGGGCCGGCTGCGTGACGCTCGTCTGCGTGAGAGTCTTCGCGGCGCTCTTTCGCTCGTCTTCGCTTCCCGTCGGGTAGAGCACGCTCCGGAGATCGAGATCGAGGATCGGCCGGAGTCCCTCACAGCCGCGATCGACTGCGTCGCGGAAGACGCGCTCCGACTCGTAGAGCGCGCGACACATATCCACGTGCTGCGCGCCTTGTCCCGGGAAGAGGTAGACGAGCGAACGATCGCCGTCGGGCGCGGTCTGCTTGACGCGGCGACTCTTCTCCCGCAGCGCCGCGTGCGCGTCGGCGGCGTCCGCCGCGACTACGAATAGACGCTCGGAGAATTCTTCGCGGCCGACGGCGAGCGTGTACGCCGCGTCGGGAAGTTCGGGGGCGCCGTCGCGACCGAACGCCTCGGCGAGCTCTGCGGCACTTCGTTCGAGCGCCTCCGTCGTTTTCGCCGAGAGCGGAACGAGCTCGAGCCGCCGGGCCGAGAGCGCCGGACGCGGTGCCGGCGCTTCCTCGAGTACGACGTGGACATTGGTTCCCCCGACGCCGAACGAGCTCACTCCCGCGCGGCGAGGAACTCCCTCGGGCGGAGTCCAAGCGCGGTGCTTCTCGACCGGATAGAACGGGCTCGACGCGAAGTCGATCTCGGGGTTCGGCGCGGTGTAGTGGAGCGTTGCGGGGATCTCTCCGTGCTGGAGTGCGAGCACGGTCTTGATGAGGCCCGCGACGCCGGCGGCCGCATCGAGGTGGCCGATGTTGCTCTTCACCGAGCCGAGCCCGCAGTACTGCTCTCGATCCGTTTTCGCACGGAACGCCTTCGTGAGGCCCGCGACTTCGATGGGATCGCCGAGCGGAGTCGCCGTACCGTGGCCTTCGACGTAGGTGATCGTCTCGGGGTCGACGCCCGCGACGCTCTGCGCGAGGGCGATCACCTCCGCCTGACCATCGACCGACGGGGCCGGGTAGCTCACCTTGAGCGCGCCGTCGTTGTTCGTGCCCCAGCCGCGGATCACCGCGAGGATGCGATCGCCGCTCGCGATCGCGTCTTCTAGCCGGCGGAGGACGACGACTCCGACGCCGCTCGAAAAGACGGTCCCGCACGCGTTCTCATCGAAGGGGCGACAGTGCCCGTCGGGCGAGAGCATGCCGCCTTCCTGAGAGATGTATCCCTTCTCCTGCGGAAAGGAGATGCAAACGCCTCCGGCGAGGCAGAGATCGCACTCGAAGTTGACGAGGCTGCTGCAGCCCATCGCGACCGCGACGAGCGACGTCGAGCACGCGGTCTGGACGTTGACCGACGGACCCTTCAGGTTGAACTTGAAGCTCGTCCGTGTCGGCAGGTAGTCCTTGTCGTTGCTGATGATGTTTTGGAACGCGTCGACCGACCGAAACCGCACCAGTCGTTCGATGTACTCGCGATCCCGGCACAGGTTGTAGAGGAGGTACGAGTTGATGTAGCTCCCGGCGTACACGCCGATCGAGCCCCGGAACTTGCTCGGCGCGTGACCGGCGTTCTCGAGCGCGTGCCACGCGGTCTCGAGCCACACGCGCTGCTGGGGGTCGAGCACCGCGGCTTCCCGCGGGCTGAAGCCGAAGAATCCGGCGTCGAACTTGTCGACGTCCGCGAGGATCCCGCGCGCCCGTACGTAGCTCGGATCGTTCTGGATGCGTTCGAAGTCGAGCTCCACACCGCGGAGCTGGTCGTCGGAGAGACGGTGGAGGCTCTCCCTGCCGGCAGCGAGGTTCTGCCAGAACTCGGCGATATTCCGAGCGTCTGGGAACCGCCCCGCCATGCCGACGATGGCGACCCCTTCGAGGTCTTGCGCGCCTGTCTGCATAGATACTAGCTCGTGCCCGGCGTTTCGCGTCGAAGCGGCGGCCGCCGATACGACGAAAAAACGCTGATCTTCCGTTGACGACCCGCGAAGCGGGAAGGTGCTGTGACATCCCCGGGGGACGCGTCACCGCCGAGATGTAACGCACGATTCGGATTCGCCGAGCGCGCGCCCATCGTTACGGAAGTTCGGTTCCTGGTTAGGGTATGCCGCCAAAGTATAGCTGCCGCGCCGTCACGGGAGCAAACCGGCGCGCGCTGAGGTCGTTCGGTGATGCCGGAGCGTCCGAGAACGCGCTCAGATCGTCCGAAAAGCGGAGCTCTCGCCGGCGTACTCGGACGCTTCGCGCGGGAGCGAGGCGAGCCGACGGGCTCGCGAGCGTGGCACCAATCGCATGGGCCATGCGCCGGCGCAGACCACCAGAGTGCGGTCGATGCGTCGAAACATCGAACGTGCGCGCGCGACGAGACGGATATCGCCACCAACTGTCTTCGGCCCCTGCGTTGCGTTACCCCTGGTTCCTTCGTCCCGGCTCGCGCCGAAGCCACGTCGCGAACGAACACTCGAAACGAGGGCCCGCGATCGCCGCACCCGGCGAAGCCGTTCCGACGGCAAGAGCCCGGAGCGCTGCCGGCGTCGCATCCTGCAGCACAGTCGAACTGTCCTGCGGCTGCCGAACCGAGTCCACCGACTGCCCGATCTGTCACGTCCCGTCACAGATCGGTGCCGGAAGAAACATCCACCGTCCGAACCCAAACTTCGCGAGGCATTGTACTGAGCGCCCCGGAGCGATGAAAGACGCCGGCGAACTCGCTCTCTACGATCGAGGGCGATTTTTTTGTTGCGAAGTCGCGTTCTACTGCCGCCGGTCGATGAACGCCGGCAGCGCACTCGCCGCATCGGGATGGTACTCGCCGGCACGGAAACCGAGGAGCTCGAGCACCGTCGCGGCGACGCTGCTCAGGTAGACCGTCGGCGCGCGTTTCGCCTCACCGATGTCCGGCGTGTCGGGACCGATCACGGCGATCCAGATGTCTTCGGCGCCGTCGACGCGCTCGCCGTGATCGGTCCAGTCGGCGCCGGTCCGGCCGCGGCCGTGGTCGGTGGTGATGATGAGCGTCGTCTGATCCCGGTACGCGTCGAGGCTCTGAAGGAGCGTCCACAGGTCGCGCAGGGTGTCGTCGAAGATCTTCGCCGCCAAGAGCACCCGATCGTAGCGCCGCTGATGCGCCCAGTCGTCGGTCTCGCCGAGCGCGAGGTAGAGAAACCGCGGCTGGTACCGCCGGATGTACCCGAGCGCGAGGCCGGCCGTCACCGTGTCGTGCCGGACGGTGTCCCACGGCGTCATCATCGTGAACTGAATCTCGTTCAGCCGCGCCATCTCGGGATCGCAGTATGCGGGCTCCAATCGTTCGTAGCCGGCGTTCGAGAGGATCCCCTCCTCGCGCGAGGTCACGATGTAGTCGAAGACATCCCACGAGGCGAAGGACGCGACCCCGTTCGCGCCGATGCGATCCGCGACGTAGTCGAGGATGGTCGGCACGCGGATCCGCACGCGGTCGTTGCTCGTGACGTCGGGCTGAGGTCGTCCGGTGAGAAGCTCGGCGTAGCCGGGAAAAGAGAAGCGGAGCGGGTTGCGGAGGAGCGCCTGGCTCCCGAGCTCTCGATTGCCGAACACCGCGCCTTGGGGCGCGAGGAACGACCAGAAGAAGGGGAGGAGGGCGCGGCGCCGAGCATGCGGCGTCGAACGCCAGTAGCGCTCGCGAATCGCGGCTTCGCTCTCGATCCCCGACGCGTCCTTGTTCGCGAGAAGAAGCGGATCGACGCCACGAAAAAGCTCGTCTGCGCGGAGGCCGTCGACGGTGATGAGGATGACGTTCTTCGTCGCGAGAGCGGCGGGACGCGCCGCGGCGGGCTCCGCGCGCGCGGGATTGCTGCGAGCGCCGATGAGGACGAGCGCGAGTGAGACGAGGAGCATGGCGCCGAGCCCGCGCCGAACTTCATTCGTCGCGAAGAGCGCCGTTCGTAGATGGGTCATGTTCGGTTTCGCGTTTTTCGCTACACGTGCAGCCCGTCGAGTTCCGATCGCCAACATTCCGTCGAGCTTCGGGTTGGTCAGCGGGCCCAGAGGAGTGGGTAGACCTTCTTTACGGAGCGGCGGTCGAGGACGACAACTGCTCTCGCCGTAAATACGCCGAGCGGATCACGCTTTCCGTCTCCCGCGCGTTTCTCTGCGACGCTCGGCGGCAGCTCGGAGAGATCCTCGAGCTCGTTCGCTCGCACCTCGATGTAGCTGCGGCTTCGCAGCTTCTTCCGCTCGATCTCGAGACGATGGAGCACGGGCGCTCCTTTCTCGAGGGTGACGCGATGGTCGGTGCGATCGAACTTGACGAGAAGGCCTCCACCCGCCTTCACGGCGGTCCCGTCACACCACTTGTGTCCGGGGAGCTTCGTATGCTTCGACTTCGGGTTTCGCACGCTGTGATCGTCGATAAAACCCGTGAGGACGACGTGCGCGTTTTGGATTTGCGCGTCCTTCCGTCCGCGCCCTTGTCCTCGTCGATCGGGCACGTCGCGCACGATCGGACGGCCGAAGATCATGACGCGCGACGAATCCTCGATCTTCTCGACGGGGATGCGAACGTCCGCCGTGAGCTCGGTCTCGTCCGTGACTCGGAGGTAGGCCTTCACCTTCTTCCGCCTGCCCTTCTTGTCCTTGACGTGGTGGGTGAACTCGAAGAAATCGGTTCCCTTGACCGCTTTGCCGAGCTGTCCCCACGTGTCGAGGTCGAACTTCCGCGTGGGAATCTCGTCGCGGTCGGCGCGCCGACCGCGTCGCTTTCGTCGCTCGGTGTCTTGCCCGATCGAGTCGACCGCTACCACGGCCACGAGTACCATGGCGAGTGCGATCACGCGCCGTGCGTTCCGCTGGGTGAGCGCTCTATCGAACATGTCATCGGTCTCCTGCCGTCGCGATCGGTGGACGCCGGAGGCGTCGAGCGATGCCCCCCTCGAGTCGAGCTCGAGACACGGTTCGGGGATGGCGGACCATCTTACCCCGAAGAGTCGACGACCCTCCCATGAATGCCCCGCGCGAACTCGACTCCGCCCTTGCACGCGCGGCGAAACTTCTGCGGGCGGCCTCCTCGCTCGTCGTCGGTGCGGGTGCCGGAATGGGCGTCGACTCGGGGCTCCCGGATTTTCGCGGGACCGCCGGCTTCTGGCGAGCCTACCCACCCCTCGCGCGGCTCGGGCTCCGCTTCGAGGAATCCGCGAATCCCGCGCTGTTCGAGCGGGATGTCCGGCTCGGATGGGGGTTCTACGGCCACCGTCTTCTCCTCTACCGCCGGATCGAGCCCCACGCGGGATTCCGCGCGATCCTCGATTGTGCGGGCGCGCTCGACCTTCCTTGGTTCGTCGTGACGTCCAATGTCGACGGTCACTTCGTTCGCGCGGGCTTCGCGCCGGAGAGAGTGTGCGAAGTACACGGGTCGATCCATCACGCGCAGTGTTTTCGTCCCTGTGGCCGCCGTATCTGGACGAACGAAGCATCGCTCGCGGTCGACGAGGACACGCTTCGACTGACGGGCGAGATCCCGACTTGCCCCGACTGCGGTGGAATCGCGCGGCCGAACATCCTCATGTTCGGAGACGCTGGGTGGCTCGCCGACCGCACCGATGAGCAGGCAGAGCGCTACCGCCGCTTCCTCGAGGGGGAGGCTGGGCCACGTCCCCTCTTCCTCGAGATCGGTGCCGGAACTGCCGTGCCGACCATCCGGTGCGAAGCGCAGCGGATCGCGCGCCTCGGCGGAACGGTGGTTCGCCTCAATCTGCGCGAAGCGGAGATCGCGGCGCCCCACCTCGCCGTCGAGTGCGGCGCGGAGGCAGCCTTGCTCGCGCTCGGGAGTCTGATTGCGCCCCAAGCGCGCGATCACTCGTCCTCGTAGAGCTCCCCGAGCCGAAGCAGCTTCGAGCTCAGCTTGAGTTTCGCCCGCCGCGTCGCAGCGAGATGGATACGGAAGCGGACCTTCTGCGCCGACTTGAAGAGCTCGATCATCCCGCCGCGCTTACAGAAGAGCTCCTGGTCGGAAACGGTGAGCACGGAAGCGTCGATCGCCGCGCGCACGACCTCGGTCACCGCGGGGCGAAACGCTCCACCGACGTAGACGACGTGGCACGACTCGATCTCGTCGGTCGTCTTCAAGCGGACGACCTCGATGGACCGGCCGCGCGCCTTCTTGCCACCGGTCGCCTGCTCGAGCGCCGCGAACACCGCCGGGTCGTCGAGCACGCCGATCACGATCGGCTTGCCTTCGCGGGGACGGCGCTCCTCGGGCCACTCCACGTACTTCACGAAACGGTAGACGAACGCCGCTTTGACCCGCTGCTCGAGCTTGATCTTCGGCTTGCGCTCGGTCTGCGCGAACGCGACCGCACCCAAGCCCAAGCCCACGAGGCTCGTGAGCAGCAGGAGCGTCCGCGAGAGCGGCGGTCGGTCGACTCTGGCTAGTGTGAATGGCGGACGCATCGTGCCTCAGAACGCCCAACTGGCCTGCGCGTACACCGCCCGCTCGACTTCGCTACGGACGCCGAACAGATCACCGTTCCACTCCGGGTGACGATCGTCGAGGAGATTCTGGCCTACGACACTGAGCTCGAAGTTTTCGAGCGGCCGCCACGCGAGACGGACGTCGAGGCGAAAGTAGCTCGGTACGTTCCGGTCGGTGATCTGATCGACGTAGTAGAGGCTGACGTCGAAATCGACCTCGCCGGGAAGGGTGAGTTCGGATCGAATCGACGCCGTGTGACGGGGATAAAGACGCTCGGGTTCTTGGACGCCCCCGCTGATCCCAGACTTCTTCTGGAGCCGCGCCCGGCTCCAGCCGGCGGTGCCGACGACGCGCCAACGATCGGTAGCGCGCCACTGGGCGACGGCTTCGACTCCGAACATGTCGCCGCGGAAGGCATTGTCGAAGTGCGACCCGAGTTGAACTCGCGGCGGCGTCCCGCCCGGAAGCGCGACGGGTGCTTCTCCCCGCGTGGCGATGAAGTCGTCGTAGGCGTGAACGTACGCCGTGAGATCGACGACGAGATCCTCGAGGAGCTCTGAACGCCAGCCGGCTTCGACGGCGAGCAGATCTTCTGCATCGATGCTCCCCGGCGTCGGATTCACGATGATCTCGTTCAGCCCGAGCGGAGGACCGGGCACCGCTGCGATCCGGAGGAAGCTGAGATCATCGTTGACTCGCGAGGGGGTGCGCACCGCGCGGGAGACCGAGAGCCAGAGCGCCTGCGAGTCGACCGGCTTCCAAAGAAGGCGCGCGCTCGGCTGCACCTCGAGTCCGGTGAAGTCGTTGTACTCGAGCTTCGACCCGAGTGTGAGCGCTAGGTGCTCGCGCACGAGGGAGATCTCGTCCTGCGCGAACGCACTCAGAATGTCATACGTCTCGCTCGGAGATTTCAGGGTGAAGTTCAGCGAGCCCGGCACGCGGTCGTGTTGGAGGCGGTATCCCGCACCCGCGACAATGTCGTGCCGGTCGAGACCGGTCCAGCGGTGCTGAAGCGTCACGTCGAACGTATCGAGAACCGCGTTCGAGATCGGACCTTCGCGGTCGGTGCGGTAGTAGTAGGACTGAACGGTGAGTTCGGATGTTTCCGAAAGCCGGCGCGACCAGCGCGCGAGGAGATTGCCGATCCTCTGGGGGTCCTCCGTGTCGATCACGCGACCGAACGGCGCCGTGAGCAGCGGCTGAAACTCGCGCGACTGCACTCGGGCGTAGCCGAGATCGCCTTGAACGGTGACCAGATCCTCGGTCGTCGGCTCCCAGTCGAGGCGAAACCCGAGATGGCCGGCGTACCAGCCGTCGTGCGCGCGATCGTCGTTCGCGTCGACGAAGTCGTCGTGGATGAAATAGCGACCGAAGACGCGGACGAACGCGTTCTCGGCGAGGCGATGGCCGTAGCGCCCGCTGAAGTCGCCCATGCGTTCCGACCCACCGCCGGCCTGGACGAACACCCCCTGCGTATCGCGCGCGTGCCGCGTGATCACGTTGATGACGCCGTTGACGGCGTTCGCGCCCCAGAGCGTGCCGCCCGGACCACGCACGACCTCGACGCGCTCGACGTCCTCGAGAAGAACGTCTTGAAGGTCCCAGATCACGCCGGAAAAGATCGGCGTGTAGACCGCCCGGCCGTCGATGAGAACGAGGAGCTGCGTCGCGAAGCGCGAATTGAACCCACGCGCGGCAATCGCCCATTTATTCGCGTCGAGGTGGGCGACGTGCATGCCCGGGACGAGACGGAGAAGCTCGGGGAGCGAGCGAAGTCCCGACCGGCGGATGTCCTCGCGCGTGATGACGAACACCGCCGCCGGGGTATCGGATACGCGCTGAGAGCGTCCCGCCACGATCCCGACTTCGACTTCCATGAGGTCGTCTAGATCGAGGTCGAACACGTCCTCGCCGTCGACGAGCCCCGCGTCGACCTCGCCCGAGACGGTGAGGTCACCCGAGGCGGAGATCGACTGAGCGCTGTCGTCAGCCAAGGATGACACCGCCGATGCGATGACGACACCGGCGATGGCGCACCAAGTTCGCGCGCGCGCGAATCGTTCATTCAACCGACGCATCGGAGACTCCTTTCGCGACGCGCGAGGGCGGATTCGGGCGCGGTCGGAGTTCTGTGCTAGTGCCCCGAATCAGCCCCTTCAACTCATCGACGACTTGGGTCAACGCGGCCGCTCGCTGCTGGAGCTCGGTCGCGAGGACCGCGGATTCCTTGGTTCCGCGCGCGTACGATTCCCCGACGGCGTCGATCTGAGCGATCGAGCGGCCCAGGCTGTCGATGCTCTGGGCCTGCGCCTGGCTCGAGTCGCTGATGCCGTCGACGAGCACGCCGGTCTTCTCGGCGTTCGCCGTGATCTCGGCGAGGGCAACGGAGGTTGTACGCGCGATCTCTGCTCCTTTGGCAACGCTCTCGACCGCCTTCTGGATGAGTGCGGCCGAGCTCTGCGCCGCCTCGCCCGCGCTGTTGGCGAGAGCGCGAACCTCCTCCGCGACGACCGCGAACCCGCGGCCGTGCTCCCCCGCCCGCGCCGCCTCGACCGCGGCGTTGAGTGCGAGGAGATTCGTTTGGAATGCAATTTCCTCGATGGATTCGATGACGCGCGAGGTCTCGCCGGCGGCTTCGCGGATGCGCTGAAGCGAAGCGTTCAGCTCCTCCATCCACTTCGCTCCCTCGTCGACCGAATCGAGCGTGCGCGCCATCAGGTTCTCGGCTTCGGTCGCTCGCTTCGTGTTCTTCTGCGACCGTCCGGCGATGTCGCTCGCGATCGCGGTGGTCCGTTGCATCGCCGAAGATTGGCGTTCGGCTCCACCGGCGAGCTCGCGACTGGAGGTCGTCATCTTCTCGGACACGCCGGAGGTGTGACTCGCAGTCTCGGTGAGGTTCTGAATCGCCGATTCGAGCGGCGCTCCGATCGAGCGCGCGACGCAAATCCCCACGACGACCGCTATCACGAAGGAGAGAAGCCCGACGACGATTTGGAGGTAGCGCTGACGAGTGACGAAGCGCGAGCCGTTCGCCGCGGCGTCGGAGGCGTCGCGACTAGCTGCGCGGGTATCGCGGAGGAACTCTCGATCGAGCTCGGCGAGGAGGGCGACGGATGCCACCGTGGCCTCCTGGAAACTCGCCCCGGTCGAGAGGAAGTGGCGGCGGTTCTCTGCCATGGCGTCCACCGCTCGACGAAGCTTCGTCGTCGAGGAGCGGATCCGAGTCGTGTTCTCGTCCTCGGGAAGAACATCGAGCTCGCCGATCGTCAGCTCCGAGACGCGGCGCATCTGATCGCGCAGGCTCTCGATCGCTGCCGCGTCGTTCGCGGTCAGGATGCCGAGCGCGAGCGTCTCGATCTCGAGGCCTCCGGCGTGGAGATTGAGTGCGGCCTGCACTCGGAGAAGGGCGCGAGTCGTCACTTCGGAGATCGTCGCGAACGCGTTCGTCAGCGCCTCGTCTCGGCCGTTCTCGCCGGGGCGACTCCGCGACGCCGAGGCCTCGCCGTCGCGCAAGTTCGCGAACTCGTCTCTGAGATCGATCTGCGCGTCTTCGAGGCTCGAGAGCGCCTGAAACTCCGCACCGTCGACCGTCTCACGCGCGGCGAAGCGAATCTCGCGGAGAAGACCCGTCACGTCGGCGCGCAGCGTTTCGAGTCTCGTCGCGAGATCGAGCTTGGTTCGCTTGAGTGCGAGCAGGCGATCGAGCGGTCGTTCGACGGGCGCGAGGCGTTCGTCCGAGCCGCGGAGTGCCTTCGCGAGGTCATCGCGGAGGCCATCGAGCTCCTCCTGGGAGCGTGCGAGCGGAACGGCCGTGACGAGCCGCCGCACGGTCGAGAGCGACTGAGCGCCGATGTTCTGCGCTTCGACCGTACCCGCGACCTTGCTCGTCACGGTGTCCATCTCGGTCTGAACCCGTACGAGCGAGACGAGGCCGAGGATGACCGAGAGGCAGCCGCAGGCCGCCACGCCCAAGCACCCCGCGAGCAACCGCCAGCGGAGGGAGCGCGCCGCGGACGAGCGCAGCCAGCCTCGCCAATGGAGTAGCGAATGAAGAATACGCAAAATAGACTACTACCCAAGCCCTGCGCAACTCGGAGGAATTTCGCCCGATGCGGTTCTTCCCCCAACCAAGTTTCGGCTGCGCGGTGTCTGTCCTCCACCGATCGCCCGGTAAGCGGGCGGGGAGCCCGCCGACTCCTCAAATTCGACTACGTACCGGTTCGCTCGACGAACGCGGCGGGACGGGCGAGCGGGGCGTCGGGGCTGCGCGGAGGTCGTTCCCGTCCGCTCGGCTTCCAGTGGACGCCGTCGATCGTCCGAGGTAAGAAGAAGGACGCTTGGTCCCCGGAGAACCCGGAGCCGAACCGGGAGGGCTAGGCGAGACGACGTTCGACTCAGGTAGGAATCGATGCCCTTCTTATTGGACCCACTCTATTTGATCGTTATGGGAATCGCGGCCCTGCTCAGCATCTGGGCCTCGTTCCAGGTGAAGGGAACCTTCGCGCGCTACAGCAAGCGGTCCACGCGCGCCGGGGTCTCGGGGGCCGAGATCGCCCGGGCGATTCTTCGCTCGAACGGGATCGACGATGTTCACGTCGAACGGGTCCCGGGTTCCCTCAGCGACCACTACGATCCCATGAACCGCGTCCTTCGCCTCAGTGAGCCGGTCTACGGCAGCTCGAGCATGGCCGCTTTGGGCGTGGCGGCGCACGAAGTCGGCCACGCGATTCAGCACGCGCAGGGCTACGCGCCGCTCAAGTTCCGCTCCGCTTGGGTTCCCGTTGCGAACGTGGCGAGTGGACTCTCCGGCATTCTCCTGATGGCCGGGTTTTTCCTCGGCATGGCCGGTCTCGCGAAGATCGGTGTCGTCGCGTTCGCGGCGACGACCCTCTTCACGCTCATCACGCTGCCGGTCGAGTTCGACGCGAGCAAGCGCGCGCTCATCGCGCTCGAGGGCGGCGGATTCGTCACGGAAGAGGAGCTTACCGGAGCGCGGCGCGTCCTCAACGCAGCCGCCATGACGTACGTCGCTGCGTTCGTCACTTCGCTGCTCCAGCTTCTCTATTTCGCGTACCGGGCGGGACTCATCGGAGGAAGCCGGGACGAGTAGTTCTCGTTCCGGGAAGAACTCTCTCTGGTCCCTCGGCCTCTTGGTCGGCCCACGCTGCTCGCGCTGCCGCGTACGACTGGCCCGCGCATCGCCTCTACTGTCTCGCCTGCGGGGCGGAGGAGACCGGCTTCGAGATTCACAGTTTCTTAGTTCTCTCGAAACATTCGCTCGGTGCCTGAACGCGATGCGAGCTCGGTTCGAAGCCTCCCTCGACTCCTCGAAGCCGAGCTAAGTGCGAGCGATGTCCTTCGGCAGCTCGTCGACACGATCTGTAATCCCGTGTCGTCGGGGTTCCCGACGCAAAGAATTGGCCCGGGCCCCGCAGCGCGCCGAGTGGGAGATCCGCCTACGGCACCCCGAAACAAGCCGAAAGATCACACCCGACGTCGACGACTCCCGCCGCGCAGTCCGGAAACGGCGCGCTCGGCGCTTCCCCCGCCGCGAACAGGTAGAGGAAGAGAAAAATCGGATCGCCAATGTCGACGTCTCCGTCGGTGTTTACGTCCGCCGAGTCTCGACAGTTCGGCTCGCGCTCGCCCGAGAACAGCCAATTGAGGACGAAAATCCCGTCGGCGAGGTCGACGCGAAGGTCCTGGTTCGCGTCCCCGCGTAGGAACTCCGGCGAGTTTGGATCGACGACGTGCACGTTGATGATCTCGGTGCCGCGGCCGCCGACGGAGTCCTCGACGGCGAGCTCGACCGAGTAGTTCCCCTGGGCGCCCATTCCGAACGAAGAGAGATCCGCGTGGCTCACGATCGGCTGCGGGCCGGCGACGATGTTCCCGTCGAAGTTCCACTCGTAGAGGACGATGCCGTCGCCGAGCGCCGAATTGGGTTCGGAGGAAGCGGTCCCGTCGAGATGAAGATCGTCGCCGACGAGCACAGTGTAGCCGTCATTCGGATCGTCGGGGTCGGCATCGGCGACGGGATCGTCGTTCTCGTAGCTGAACGCGTTCGGAGCGAGGAACGACGTGCCTTCGGCCCGTGTGATGAAAATGTCGACGTCGTGAGGCGGAAACGCGCCCGACGGAGCGGTGACTTCGACGCCGCCCGGGACCGGGGTGAGCTCGCTCGCGAGTGCGGCGCCGAATCGAACCTCGCTCGCGCCGAGCGCGCCGCGCCCTTCGATCCGAACGCGGTAGCCGCCGTTCACCGAGCCGACGCTCGGGACGACGTCGTTGATCTCGATCGGCTGCGATGCGCGTGACATCGCGTTCGCGCCGCCATCGATTTCCTCCGAGTTCGACCATCCATCTCCGTCGAGATCGCCGTCCGGGTCGACGCTGTTCGCGAAGACGAAGCCTGTCGCGTCGCCGCGATTGAGCGGGGCGTAGCCGACGAGCTCGGAACTGATCTGCGTGCCGTCGGACGCTAGGCGAAAGAGTGTCGATCCGATGCCGGCTGCGTACTGCGACGCCCAGATGTCGCCGTCGCCGCTAACCGAGAGGCCGCGGAGACTCGGTGCGAGGGTGATCGTCGTGAGATTCGTGCCGTCGGCATCGAGGCGAGTGAGAGTCGGCTCAAAATCGTTCGCAACCCAGATGCGCCCGGCGATATCGAGAGTGATTTCTACGGGACGAAGGCCGGCGGCGAATGTCCCGATCGTCGAGCCGTCGCCGGCGAGGATCGTCACGTCGTCCGAGCCGCGGTTTGCAACGTAGACCCGGCCGGCGCGATCGCAAACGAGCGCCGACGGTTCCGCGCCGGCGGCGTACGGCGAGCCGGCAAGCTCCGCACCGGAGGAGTCGAGCTTCGTCACGTCGTCGCTCCCCGCGTTCGCGATCCAGATGTGCCCCGTGCGATCGATGGCGACGGCGACCGGCCTCGTGCCGGCCGCGTAGAGCGCCGTGTCCACCTGTCCGTCCGCGCGCACGCGCGCGACGCTTCCCGTCTTCTCGAGACTCACCCAAGCATCTCCCGCCGCGTCGACCGCGATTCCGATGAGGTCAACGTCCTGGAGCGCGCCGACCAGACTGGCGAGATCCGAGCGGAAGCGCACCTGTCCGGCCGAATTGAGCTTCGTCACACTCGCGTTTTTTCGGCACGCGAGCCAGACGCCGCCGTCGCCGCCGACCGCGATTCCGAGAGGCTTTCGTCCTCCGCCGAGACGGAACGGACCCTCGAGCGCGACGACGTCCGATGTCACATCGTCGAGCGCGACGAATGTCGCCGCGTCGTCGAACGAACTCGCCGACCAGACGCCGTGTCGAATGCCGAGATCGACCGGGAGCGCACCGTACGCATCGACGAGTCCCGTTCCGTACGTCGCGTTCCACGCCGGATCGAGGAGCGGCTCGTCCGGAGTTCCGATCGGCTCCGCGGTGATGCGGAGCGCGGTTCGAACCGCCCCGGGGTCGAGAGATTCTCCGGCGTCGAGAAGGAGCGCCGCAACTCCACTCACGTGAGCCGACGCGGCCGAGCTTCCGCTCAGCTCCGAATAGGAGAGCGGCGGCGCGGGCGCGACGCTTCCCGTCGGCGCGAGGATGGCAACACCCGGCGCGACCACGTCCGGTTTCATTTCGTCGGTGGGATCGCCGTCGCCGTCGTCGAGCCGCGGCCCGAAGTTCGCCGGCGGGTAGATCGCGTCGTCGGCGCGGTCGATCGTGCCGCCGTCGTCGAGCGCCGCGACGGTGATCGCCCCGTCGGCGGCGCCGGGCGCGCCGAAACCGGACGCGCCGGCACCGCTGTTGCCCGCCGACGCGACGACGATGAGGCCTGCTGCAGTCGCCGCGTCGACGGCCATGCTGATCGCGTCCTTCCCGTCCGTCCGCGTCGTGCTCGAGAGGCTCAGGTTGAGGACGTCGATGCCGCGATGGGCGGTCGGTTGACCGCTCCAGGCGGTCGTTCGGTTGTTCATGCACCACTGAAGACCGGCGAGCAGCGTCGCGCTTGTCCCTTGGCCGAATCGATTGAGCACCTTGACGTCGACGAGTTTCGCGTCGGGCGCGATCCCGAGCGAGGTCGAGCTTCGACCGCAGGCGATGCCGGCAGCGTGTGTCCCGTGAAAGACTCCAATGAAGTCCATATCGTCGTCGGGATTCGAAGCGCTTCCGGCCGTCGCCGGATCGTCGCTGAACGCATCGAAGCCCGCGACGAACTTGCCGGCGAGCGCCGGGTGATCGTCGTCGACACCGCTGTCGAGAAACGCGATGTTGACGCCTGCGCCGGTGATTCCGAGATCGTGCGCCGTCGACGGCGAGTGCACATCGCTCGGCGCGGCGCGAAGGACAGCCGCGCTGATATCGAGAGTCGCTTCGAGCGTGACGTCTTCCTCGATGCGAAAGATCGTCGTCTCGGTTGCGAGCACTTGCTTGACGTCCTCGACGCGGATGCCCGCGAGACAGACCGCCGAGATCAGCGGAAACGTGCGCGGCGGATGCGCGGCGAGGGGCGCGAGTCGGTCTGCGATCGCAGCGAGATCCGATCCCGCCTCGAAGACGACCACGATATCGATCGACTCGGAGTCCCGGCGGGCGTCGATCGCATCGTCGAGTCGATCGCCGTCGCGGTCGCCCTCCCAATCGGCGTAGTCGTCGTTCGGAAACGTTTCGGCGCGAGCGCGGACCCGGATCACCGCCTCGCTCGATCCCTCTGCTCCCATGCGATCCTCGACCGTGAGCTCGACGCGGTGCTCGCCGACCCGCGCGAGACCGAAGCTCTCGAGCTCGATCGCCTCGATAAATACCTTCGCCCCGCGTCGGTCCGGTTCGCCGTCGCGGTCGAGATCCCACCAGTAGCCCGCGATCGCGTCGCCGGCGGGCACGTTCGGATCGGAGGAGGAGGAGCCATCGAGAACGAGGCCGCGACCGAGTCGCGTCGCGTAGCCATCTTCGTTCGCGATCGGCATCGCGCGCGCGACAGGAGGGTCGTTGAGGTACGTAAAGCCCTCGGCGAGAAAGATGGTCGTCTCCTCGAGCTCGACGGCGACGGTGACCGCGCCCGCGGGAATCCGTCCCGTGGGGACGATCGCTTCGATGGTCACGTCGTCGATGATCGCGAGGCTCGCCGCGCGGCCGTCGAACCGGACCGCCTTCGCGCCGGCGAGCCCGGGGCCCGAAATCACGACCGGGTAGCCACCGTTGATGGAACCCGATCGCGGAACGACTTCGATCGTTGTGAGCTCGACCGTCGTCACGTCCTCGTCGCGAGCGCCCGCGCTATCGGCCACGCGGAGGATGACCGGGTATACGCCGAGATCGCGGATGCCGAGCGCCGCGAGCCCAGCGGCGGTAAGACGCGGCGTGACGCCCGAGGTCTCGAACAGCCCGTCGCCACCCACGTCCCACTCGTACGTCACGAGGACGTCGCCGAGAGGAGAGTTTCGATCGGTCGAGGCGCTGCCGTCGAGACGGAGACCGTCGCCCGCCCGAACGACGTATCCGGCCCCCGACGACTGGGGGTGAGCCGCGGCGACGGGCGCATCGTTCAGATAGACGTAGTCGCCGAGCGGGAACTCGAGCCCTGGCGACAGGGTGACGACCGCAGGAACGGTTTCCGGCGGAAATCGTCCGGCGGGGACGACGACTTCGAGCGTCGTTTCGTCGATGGCCCGGACGGACGGCGACGCGTTGTCGCCGAAGAACACTCCGACCTTGTCGGCCGCGACGGGCGAGGACGAGCGGATGTGCGCGAGCTGTCCGCCGTTCACCGAACCGCGCCGGGGATCGAGACCGAACTCGAGCCGAATGATGTCGACCACGCGGATGCGTTCGTTTCCTTTGTCCGCGATGAAGATGTGCGAGCCGTCGGGAGAATAGAGAGCCGCGGCCGGCCGCCGGAGCTCAGCGAGATTCGCGGGGCCGCCATCGCCGCTCGCACCAGGAACGCCGCTTCCGACGAGTGGGATCCACTCACCGCCTCCTCCGAGCGCGACGACTTGATGACGCGCCCGGTCGACGACGCGGAGCGCACCGGAGAAATCGAGTGCGAGGCCGGCGGGATCAATCGCGGTTCCAATGGTTCGGATCACCCTACCCGCATCGATTTCGAAGACCGCACCGAGCCCTTCGTCGGCGATGTAGAGGTTTCCCGTCGCATCGGCCGCGAGCGAGGACGGAAGACCGAGACGAGCGTCCGTACCCGCGACATCGCGGGGTTCGAGTGCGCCCCCGCCCGCGTAGACCGAGAGCTCGCCGTTGCTCAAGAGATAGATGCGTCCCGCCGAGCGATCAGCGATCCACGCACCGGCGGGACCGAGCGCAACGTCGGTCGGATCTTGGAGCGCCGCCGCGAGCGCATCGACCGGTCCGTTCCCGGGTGCCATCGTACCGCCGCCGGCGACCGTTTCGATGTTTCGTCCGGTGACACGCCTCACTCGCGCGTGTCCCGTATCGGCGATCCAGAGCGCTCCGTCCGCACCGATGGCGATCCCGCGCGGACGGGCGAGCCGCGCGAGTTCCGCGGGTCCGCCGTCACCGAGCCCATCGAGCGACGAACTACCGCCCGCCGCGGTTCGGATGGTTTCGGCGACGGGATCGATGACGCGAACGCGATCGTTCTCGGTGTCGGCGATCCAGACGAGTCCGCTCGACATCGCGAGATCGCTTGGACAGGCGAAGAGAGCCTCTGCGAGCGAGTCGCCGCGGTCGTAGAACCGCGTGGACCCGTTTCCGGCGACGGTTCGGATGATTCCATCGTCTCCGATTGCCCGGAGTCTCCGATTCAGCCGATCGGCGATCCGGAGCGTTCCGTCGGCAGCCACTCCCAGATCGGCGACTCGTCCGAGGCGGGCGGCCGTGGCCGGGCCGCCGTCGCCGAGACCGTCTGCCGGTGCGCCGCCACCGGCGAACGGAGTGACGATCGCGTCGTCGATCCCGACGCGGAGGACGCGTTCGAGCGAGGTGGTCTCACAGTCATCGCCTTCGCGCTTGCAGATGCGATCGGCGACGTAGAGCGCTCGCGCTTGAGCGTCGACCGCGATCGCGGTCGGATACGCGAACGCCGGGGGTAGATCCTCGATTCCCTCCGCTCCGCCGGCGTCGCTCGCTACCGCCGAACCGAGAACGATTTCGCGGTCGATGTCGAACGCGTAAACGTCCCGGCGCGTTGCGTCGGCGATCCATAGAGTCCACGGCATCTCGAGATCGATGGCGGTGATCTCGCCGAGGAGAAATTCGCGCGCCGGAGTTTCAGCGATGACGGGATCCTCGCGGTCCGCGATGCCGGTCGTGCCGGCGATCGTAGAGATGCGGCCGTCCGCCGTGAGCCGCCGAATGCGAAACGTGGACGCTTCGGCAAAGAGAAGGCTTCCGTCCGGCGCGACGACCATCGAGGACACTTCGCCGATGGGTTCCGTGCGCGCGTCGTCGCCGTCCGCGCCGATTCCTTCCTCGCCGTTTCCTCCGACGAGCGAGACTCGATTCGATGCGACGTCGAGGCGGAACACGCGACGCTGCTCTCGGTCGTAGATCCAGAGATTGCTGCGGTCATCCACGGCGACGGGACCCGTTCGTTCGAATGCGGCTGCGGACGCATCGACGTCGCCGGCCCAGCTCGCCGGAACGCCAGTACCGAACGCGAGCGCGACGCTGCCGTCGCCGCGTAGCTCGTAGATCGCAGGTCCGCTAGCGAACCGAATTGCGACTCCCGGCGCGTGTGCGATCCCCGTCGGATCGACACCGAGCTCATCGGCGAAGAAGGGGCCCGGCGGATGGCGATCGCCGGCGAGGGTCCGAATCACTCCGCTCTCTTCGGCCGCTAGTGAGCTGGCGCAAGCGACAATGACGGGGAGAAGAAGTCGACGCACCGCCCGCGAGCAAAAGAACTGGGACGTCATCATGGAAGCTCCGCGTCGCCGCCCGACGTCGCGGACGCGGCATCGGGCGGCGATTTCGATTCGAGGGGGAAAGGGCTAGCGCGGGATCGAGAGCTCGTGTCCGCGCGAAGCGTGCTCCGACCGGCGAGGCCGACGGACGCGCAAAGAGTCGAGATTCCGATCGCGCTCGCTCGGAGGAACGACCCCGGCCGGCTCGTCTTCGCCGCGTCGGAGGCGACATCGCACGACGATCGAACGATCGCCGCCGTGTCCTCCGAGAAGGGGATCCAAGACGCAGCGATACGCCGGCTCGCGGTCATTCCACGAGCGGCCAACAGAGGTGGAAGAAGCTGCTGCTTGGACGGTTGACCCCAGACACTCCCGTCGTGCGGGAGGGCAAACAACCCGAACCTCACTGTAGTCGCAGGACGAAGGATCGGTCAACCCGAGGCGCGACAAGGAGTTGGCGAAGGCCTCGCGGTATGGGTTATGTTCAGAGGCTGCGATGGGACGGGAACTCCACCCAGACGCGGTTCGTTGGCTGAGCGGCGCGGGATCCGCGGCCAGCTCTCGCGAATTCACCGCCCGCTTGTGACGCGGCGCGGCGGAGCGGAGAAGACCCATTCAGCGAACGTGAGCCCGGCGTGCGGGCGAACTGGAGAGCCGGGGCGCGAACGTTCCCTCCGGCGTCGGTCGATCGTTTTTTGAGGTGTCCAGATGAAGAGACGCGAATTCAACAAACGCCTTCTCGGCGCGGCAGCGGGCGGGGTGTTCGCCGGCCTCACCGCCGGATGTACGAGCAACGGGACGGAAGAGTCGCCCGATGTGAGCGAGCTTCACATCTGTAAGGGCCACAACGATTGCAAGGGAAAGGGCGGCTGCAAGACGGGCGACAATGGTTGCGCGGGCAAGAACTCCTGCAAGGGAAAGGGCGGCTGCGCACCGAAGGACGCCCACCACGACTGCAAGGGAAAGAACCTCTGCAAGGGACTCGGCGGCTGCGGCTCGGGCGACCAGGGCTGCGTCGGTAAGAACACGTGCAAGGGGAAAGGTGGCTGCGCGGTTCCCGTGAAGCCCATGTAGAGCGCGGCCCATTCCGCGTGAGTGAACGTTCGGGGGAAACGACCGGCCGAGGCGTTTCCCTCGAGCGTTGTTTCTGAAGTTGCGAGCGCCGTCGCCATGCTGGCCAACAAGTGGAACCTTCCCGATCTCGGACTCGGGGTCGGCCTTCGGACGGTGCACTTCAATCACGTCCTCGCGGAGCGTCCGGACGTCGATTGGTTCGAAATCATCTCCGAGAACTTCATGGATACCGAAGGGCGCCCGATGTGGGTGCTCGACCAAGTGGCCGAGCGGTATCCGATCGCGATGCACGGAGTTTCGCTTTCGATCGGTAGCACGGATCCGATCGACTTCGAGTATCTGCGAAAGCTGAAGAATCTCGCCGATCGCTGTGGCGCGGTGTGGCTCGGCGACCACGTCTGCTGGACGGGCGTCGCCGGGCGGAACGGGCACGATCTCTATCCGATTCCGTACAGCGAAGAATCCCTCGCGCACATCGTCGAGAGGATTCGCATCGTTCAGGACTATCTCGAGCGCCCGCTCGTCCTCGAGAATCCGTCGACGTATCTCACCTTCGCGTCGTCGACGATGACGGAGGAGGAGTTCATTGCGCGCATGGCGGAGGACGCCGACTGCGGGCTTCTTCTCGACGTGAACAACGTCTACGTCACGTGCCGGAACCACGACCTCGATCCCTTCCCCTTCCTCGATCGGATTCCCTACGAGCGCGTCGTTCAGATTCACCTCGCGGGGCATACGGATCACGGGACGCACTGCATCGACACGCACAACGATCACGTCATCGATCGCGTGTGGGAGTTCTACGGCTACGTTCACGCGCGTACGGGCGGCCGCGCGACGCTGCTCGAGTGGGACGCGGACATTCCCGAGTTTCCCGTCGTTCACGCCGAAGTGCTCAAGGCGCGGCGGTTCCGAGAGGAAGTCGCGGTCGGTAGGGACGCAGCGGGCGAACCCGAGAGCGAGGGCGGTAGCGGTGGCTGAAAAGGCGAGCGAGAATCGTCGGCGGAGGGACGACGCGGCGAGCGGCCCCGGCGCGGCGGCAGGCAGCCGTCTCGACACTCTCGAGCGCTGGTGGATGGAGGTGATCACGCATCCCGACGGGGTCGACGTCGGAAGCGCGACCCCGAGCGCCCGCGCGATCTTCGATCGGTCGGTCGAAGCGGTCGTCGAGCCGTCGCAATCGCTCAGCTCCGAGGAGCGGCTCGGAATCTACTCGAGTATGTACTTCTCGCGCCTCTTCGAAGTGCTCGAGAAGGACTTTGCGGCGACGCGCGATGTGGTCGGCGTGGACGACTTTCGCCGGCTCTCCGCGGAGTACGTCATCCGACACCCGCCGTATCACTACAGCCTGAATCGTCTCGGCGAGTCGTTCGCAAAGTTCCTCCGCGACGAAGCGGACGATTGCCCTCATCGCGCGTTCGCGGCGGAGGTCGCTTCGCTCGAGCGTGTGATCGAAGAGATCTTCGACGCGCCGGAAGCGCCGGGGCTCGACGTCGACGCTCTTCTCGCGATTTCGCCCGAAGACTGGGGCGACGCGCGCTTTCGACTGATCCCCGCGTCTCGTCTTTGCGCGTTCGAGCATCCGGTGAACGCGTTCTTCGAGGCGCGGCGTCGCGGGAAGCTGCTGGACGTTCCGCGACCGGAGGCGTCGTGGCTGGCGGTGTTTCGCCGCGACTTTCGCACGTGGCGGCTGCCGCTCGCGGAGGATCGCTACCGTCTACTCGCGGCGATCGCGGAGGGAAAGGTCCTCGGCGAGGCGATCGAAGATTGCCTCGAGTCGACGGGGCTCACCGAAGACGAGCTTCTGCCTCAGCTCGAGCGCTGGTTCCGCGACTGGGCGGGCGAGGGACTCTTCGCGGGTGTCGAGGTCGCGGGCGCGGGGCGGCAGGGCTGAAGCCTCTCTGCCGGACCGGACGTCGTCAGCACGTCGAGTGATAGTGAATCGCGACTCGCACGCCTCGATCCTTGAGCTCGTTGTAGAGCTCGGCGGCTTCGCCACTCGGCAGCAGGTGCAGCGCGCAGCTTCGAATCGCCTTCACCCGATCGCTCGGCCGAACGACTCGATCCCACCCGAGGGCGATGATGAGAACTTCGGGCTCGGGCTCGAGAAGCCACGCGACACTCTCATAGTCGAGCGAGTGCGTCTTCTCGACAGTGCGTACCTCTCCGTCGGCGCGGATCTGGAGATCCGAGACGGGCCGCGGGATCCGGTCGAACGTCGTGAACGCGAAGCCGCTCCACCCGAAACGATCGGAGTCGTTCCCGAGAATCCAGATCAGAACGACGACGAGGAAGAGCGCCGACGCGGCGAGAAGAACGCGTTTCCGCATCCGTTTCATACGGGCGATCCTCTGCAGGGCCTAAGCCGGCCGAACCAAGGACGAGTCCTGGGATGACTTCTTCTGATCTTGGGGCTTCGACCGTGGAACTCAAGCTCGCAAACGACGGGCGAAACGATCCTCCGGCCGTCCGTGCCCGCGCTTGTGAACCTGAGGACAGTGCCGCTGGGACGTCCGTTGCGCCGGTGATGCACGGCGCGGCGAACCTCACTCGTTTCCGCCGTTTCCTTCGCCGTCTCGCGCCGGCTGGAGCGCTCGAGTGAAGAGCGATTTGCCGTCGAGATCCTTCAGCTGCACCGTCATGACTCCGGTTCGACCGTCGATGTCGAACTGCCCGAAGAACTGTAGGCCGGCAAACGGCGAGTAGTTCGGACCCGGGGGAGCTTTTTGGAAGACGACTTTCGGCCCGAACGTGTTGTCGAGTGCATTCGGTCCGAAGCTGCCGGCGTTCAGCGGACCCGTGACGAACTCCCAAAACGGCAGAAAGTCCCGAAACTGAGCTCGAGCGGGGTCGTAGTGGTGCGCGGCCGTGTAGTGGACATCCGCGGTCACCCAAACGACGTTCTGAATGCGGTGTTTCTTGATGAAACTCAAGATGTCGGCGATCTCGAACTCGCGGCCGAGCACGGGGCCATCGCCGTTCGCGGCGTTCTCGAAGCGCGGGCGGCCTTTCGCGTCGACACCATCGCCGGCGAGAAGCCCGATCGGCATATCCGATGCGATGACTTTCCAAGTGGAGCGCGACGCCTTCAGGTTTCGCTTCAGCCACTCGATCTGCTCGCGGCCGAGCAACGCGGTATCGGGACCTGGCTCGGGCTGACGATTGAACGTGTTCGGGCCGCGGTAGCTCCGTTTGTCGATGACGAAAACGTCGAGGTGCCGACCGAACGGCACGTGGCGGTAGACGCGTTCGAGTTCCCTCAGGTCGAACGGACGCAGCGGCGCGTAATCGAGGAAGGCCTGGGTGCCGTAACCGATCAGCGTGGGAACGTTCTTCTCCTTGTAGCGATCGTCACTCGTCAGATCTTTCGAGTCCGACCAGTTGTTCACCACCTCGTGGTCGTCCCACTGCCAGAGCTGAGGCACCTCCGCGTTGAAGCGCCTCACGTTCTCGTCGAGCATGTTGTAGCGATAGCGACCGCGAAACTCGTCGAGCGTCTCGGCGACCTTCGCAACCTCGGGAGTCACGATGTTGCGCCACGTCTCGCCATTCTCGGCTTTCTGGGTTTCCGGGATCGGACCGTCGGCGTACACGTTGTCGCCCGAGTGAATGAAGAAATCCGGCTGAGTTCGTCGCATCGTCTCGTAGATCCGCATCCCCCCAAACTCCGGGTTGATCCCCCAGCCCTGCCCGGCGGTGTCGCCGGAGACGAGAAAGCGAATATCGCGGCGTTCCCACGGAGCAGTACGAAAGTGACCGCCGACGGGATCGCTCACCTTGCGGTCGTTCGTCAGGTCCTGAAACCTCACCCGGGCGAAGACCTCGGTGTCCGCGGGAAGATGGGCGAGGTCGATCCGGGCGGTGTAATCGGTGCTTTCGAGCGCATGCGGTCCGCGAAGCGTCTTCGCGTTCTTGAACCGTTCGTCGAAATCGAACTCGACTAGCATCCGCGACGGGCGATCGGCGCGGCTCCAGACGATCGCTCCGGTCTGGTGGACGTCGCCGATCTGAATGCCGTGCTCGAGACGCGGAGCCGACAGCGCCCCGATTCCGGGCCGACCCACGGTCGGCACAACCGCGGAGCCGAGCACGGCGCCGCTGAGCGACTTGAGAAATGTGCGACGAGAGCGTCTGCGGTTCGTCTTCATTGAATCCCTACCTTGAAACGCGACACAGATCGACTCACTCCGGACGCCAACGCCTCGGAACGGGCGCGAGCTCCTCGCTCTAGGCTAGAGCCGGGTCCGAACGTCGCTCAGCGACACCCGAGTGCGTCCGCCGTTGGATCGAGTCCGGGCGAGAACGCGCCGGGGAGCGCCGGCGGTGTCCCGCGTGAGAACAGGAACTCGAGGAGCCGAATCGCATCCGTGACGTCGACCGCACCGCTGTCGTCGACGTCCGCCGCGTCGAGGCAGCGGATATGCGCGGGTCCGGCGAAGAGGTAGATGAGCGTGAGCAGGGCGTCGGAGATGTCCGTCACGCCGTCCGAGTTGACGTCGCTCCGACGAAACGTCGGCGCGTTCTTGAAGGTGAGCTTGGAGGCATCGACCTCGCGGAGAAAGCGGAGTGACGGTCCGGACCCGAAGTCGATTACGCCGCAAAGATCGCCCTTCCGAACGACGAGCTCGTGCTCGGGATCGTCGTCGACATCGACGACGTGGAATCGATCTTCACGCGCGAAGGTCCATTCGCTTACGCGCCGGTCGACCGTGAGCACGGGCGAGAATTCCGAGGCTCCGTCAACCGCCGGGCCACCGTCGAACGCGACGAGAGAGAAGCCGTTCGGGTCGTGAAAGAGAAGGAGGTCACCGTGGTCCGGGAGGAAACGTCCGACGTGGATGCGTTGTCCCCGTTCGAGCGTCCAGCGGTGGTCGAGAGGACCGACCAACTCGCGGAGACTCCGCCCGATCGGCGCGAGCCGGCGCTCGTCGTCCCGCCACATGAGAGCGAGCAGCGCCGAGTCGGACGCGAGGACGACTAGCTCGCGACTCGGACCACCGAACGTGCCGTGAACGACCCGCTGCGGCTCGAGCAGCGACCACGGGCGTCCCGCGGGATCCCCCACGCTCTCTTCCGCCTGCCACGCGAGCACCGGGCCGCGCTCCTCCCATTCGACGACCCCGATGCGCCCAGCACCGGTAAGGAGAAGCTCGTCTTCCTCGTCGCCATCGAGATCGATCGCTTCGACGCAGTCGTCGATGCGAAACCGCCAGCTCGGACCGCCGTCGATACCGGGGATCTCTCCACCGACGGTGACTGGTACCAGTGCCGGGCTCGAGCTCGGCCCCCGAAGCTCGATGAGCGTCGAGCCACTGCGCAGGAAGCCGGTCCGCGCGCCGGTCCTGAGATCCCGACCCGGGACGAGCACGAAGCGCTCTCCGGGTCGCATCTCCTCGTCGACGCCGCGAATCGGCGAGGACCAGCCGAGGAACAGATCGGTTCGCGCGTCGGATTCGCCCGGCGAGACGAGCGAGATCCACTGGCCGTTCGTCAACGCGAGGCGGCTCGAGCCCCCCGGGTCGAGCCGGAGCGAAAGAAGCTGGTCGGACGCGCGCAGAGGCCACCAGTCGAGCGGAGCGTTCGGCGGCTCCCCGCCGCCCTCGCCCTCGCCCTCACCCTCGCCTTCCCCTCCCTCGAGCGGCGCTTCGGGCCCGAGTCCGTCCCGCTCGGCGGTCAGTCCTCCGCGTGCGACCCAGCGCACCGCGAGGCGATCGTCGCTGTACTCGAGTACCGCCATTTCAGCGTGCCGACGAACGACGAGCGACTCTCTTCCCCGCGCGACGATCTCGTCGACGAGACGATCGTCTCCCGCATTGAGATCCCAATCGTCCACCGTTCCCCGCTCGACGGCGCTCGGATCGAGATCGAGCGTTCCGTCTCCGCGGCTCGCGGCGAGAACGATCGCGTCGCCGCGAGCGAAGAGAAAGTCGTCGCGCCCGGTGCCGCGAAAGTCTCCGTGCGACCACACGACCTCGCGCTCCGCCGTGCACGCGATGCCGCACCCGCGAAACGCGTTCGCGCCGATGCCATCGAAGCCGTAGCGAACGAGCCAGCCCCAGTCGTCGTGGTCAGACGTCGGTTCCTCATCGATCGTGCCGTTCCCATTGAGATCGAATCGCTGTGGCTCGCCGTTCAGCTCGCCGTCGCCGTTCCAATCGAGATTGCTGCTCCAGGGTGAGTCGTCGATGTGATCGACGAGTAGATTCGCGCGGACGTGCGCGTTCGTTTCCGCACCCATCCCGATGTGCTCGAAGAGCTCGAACTCGCGCAGCGTCGAAAACCGTCCGTCGGACAATCCGAGTCGCCTCTCGCCGTCGACTAGGTCGACGCCCCAGAACACGTAGCGGTTGTTCATCACGCTCACGTAGTTCGCCCGGTGGTCCGTGTTGTCGCGCCGGCCGCCGGGAAGCGTCCCGCCGTGCCCGAGCCCGAACGCGTGGCCGAGCTCGTGGAGAAGCATCGCACTGTAGTGGAACCGGACGAAGGCCGGGTCGAGTCGCGGCACCGGACGGCGATACACCACCGCGGCGTGGACGCCGATGCTATCGAGCCCCGCGGCGTGAGCCTCCTCGTCGGAGAAGGAGTCGACGAACGCGGGGAGCGAGGCCGATTCCCCGCCGCCGCGTCCGAGGTTGTCGCTCTGCTCGGCGATGAGAACGTAGTAGAAGAGATTCCGGCGCGACGGACGAAAGAAGCGGGGGTCGTTGTAGACCGTGTAGAGCGACGTTTCCGTGCCGAGGCCGCACTGCGGTCGACCCGGGAACGACTCGCGGTAAGCGATCACTTTTTCGGGATCCGGCTCGACCGCGAACGCCGACGAGTCGAAGTCCGCGGCGATCGACTCCGGGGGGATGTTCGCCGTGATGTCGACGCCGAGGTCGAAGTGGATGCGGATCTCTTCGTGCGGCCGAAGCGAACTTCCCGCCCTGGCGTGATCCTCGATGCGCCGGCGGAAGACGCGCGCGACATCGACCGCCGCTTCGTACGCGATCCTCGCGCCCGTCTCGGAGTCGCCGTCGGCGGTCTCCATCCAGTCGATCTCGACGAAGACATCCTTCCGCAGCGGATCGGCACCGTAGAGATGGAGCGGCTCGAGGAAGTGTCCGTTCCAGTAACCGTCGACTTCCCAGCCGTCGAGGAGGCCGTCGCCATCGGTGTCGGCGCGCGAGGGAGACGTGCCGTAGTCGTGCTCGCGCTCGTCGGGGATTCCGTCGCGATCGGTGTCCTTGAGCGCTTCCGCACCGCCCTGGGCGGAGAGCCCCCCACCGGCGAAAACGATGATCGCCGCCCCGAGCCACTGCGCGGCCGGCGAAGGAGACAATCGACAACGAAGAAGAGCGGGCATAGAGACACCCGAGTCCGCTCGTTCGCGCGGAGCCGCGTGAACGAGACGAAATGCCTGGCTCGAGAAACACGTGACATCCAGCGCTCAAACCGCTTCGCGCAGGCGCGCTCTCGACCGGGGAGAGCCGAGGTGCTTCTGCCGAAGGCCTCGTCGTCGCGCTGGAGTAAACTCTGTCGCTCCGGAGCGCGGCCTTGGCCGCGTCCGCGGGCCGGGTCACCGCCCATCTCCTCCCGACCTCGAACCGACAGAATCTCGATGGTACATCTCGCGTGAAACCCTTACAAGTCCACGAGGAGCTCCCCGGGCTCGTCCTCGCCTCCGCTTCGCCCCGTCGGCGCGAGCTTCTCGCGCGGCTCGATGTCTCCTTCGCTGTCGAGTCGTCCGCCATCGACGAGTCCGCGTTCGCGCAGGACTCGCCGCAGGCCTTGGTCGTTCGACTCGCCGAAGCGAAAGCACGCGCCGTCTTCGACCGGTTCTCGAGACGTAGCGGTCTCGCGCCCGCCGTGTTCGGCGCCGATACGATCGTCGCTCAGCTGGACGGCGAGCTCCTCGGAAAGCCCCGCGACGACGACGACGCGCGGCGCATGCTCACCGCGCTGAGCGGGCGCTCGCATCGCGTTCTCACCGGCATCGCACTCGTCTCGCCCGGCGGCGCCGCGGACCCGACGGTCGTTTGCGACGTCGAAGTGACGACCGTCGAGTTCCGCCGGCTGTCGCGCGAGGAGATCGATGGCTACGTCCGCTCGGGCGAACCGCTCGATAAGGCGGGCGCCTACGGGATCCAGGGCCGCGGCGGCGAGTTCGTGGCGAGTCTCGACGGGTGCTACTACAACGTGATCGGCCTCCCGCTCGAGAGGACGCGAGGTCTCCTCTCGCCCTGGATCGGACCGCAGGCGACAGGATGCGACTGCGGATCGCATCCGCTCCAGCGCGGATTACCAGAATGTGAACGCGGCGCGTAGGCGGCGTGATGGCGCCGGCGTTCAAACGCCCGCCTTGTCGGGAGTCCTCTCCCTGCGAACTGCGCTCTCGGTCGACGCGCCGACTCGGAAGCGGCGACCGCATCTCCCGGGTGAAGGTTCTCTTGCAATCCCCGAACGAGTCCGCCTAATAGGGGGCGCCTTCTGAGGCGCCGCGCGTAGGCGTGATCGCAAACGCCTCGTGGTGACTCACCCGGCGCATCGGGCCGCGACACCGCCCGGTCGCGAGTGGGACGCGCACTCACTCTCGGACAGAACTCATGGTGCCCGTCACGGCCGACCGCTCCAGCCCCTCCCGTCCGCTCCGCGCCGGACCGCTTCCGTTCGCGGTGGCCGGCGCTCTCCTCGCCGCTCTTTGGGTCGTCTTCTCGGGCAAGTTCGACCCGCTCCACCTCGCCTACGGAGTGCTCTCGGTCGCCGTCGTTCTCTGGCTCAACCGCCACCTCGTTCGAGCACCGTGCTCCGAAGGACGAACGAAACTGCTCACGCGCGTCCATTGGCCGCGGGCGATCGTATTTCCGCTCTGGCTACTCAAAGAGATCGCGCTCGCGAACGTTCAGGTTGCGCGCACG
The DNA here is from genome assembly GCA_965223845.1 of Planctomycetota bacterium. Classification (GTDB taxonomy): domain Bacteria; phylum Planctomycetota; class UBA8108; order UBA8108; family SXIK01; genus CBDCXR01. The sequence continues at coordinate 6,034,618 of CBDCXR010000004.1, forward strand.
ATCGTGCGGCCGAACCTCGACCTCGATCCGGTGATCCTCCGCTTTCGTTATCCGGTCGATTGTCGCGTGACGAAGGCCGTGCTCGGGAATTCGATCACGCTCACGCCGGGGACGTTCACCGTTCGTGTGCGTGGCGACTGGTTCGTCGTTCACGCGCTGGATCTGAGGCTCGCGGGGTCGATTCTCGACGGCACTATGCCCCGCCGGGTCGCCGCGATGTTCGGAATTGCCATCGAGAAGCCGGACGTCGAGATTCGTCGCTCGTTCGCGCCGGAGGACGGAGACATTCGACCGGGCGATGAATTCGTCGCCAGCGACTTCGGTCGCGGGGGGTCGCGATGACGGTGCTCGACGTCGTGACGTTTGCCGTAGCGGTTGCGCTTCTCCTTCCGTTCTACCGAGTGCTTCGAGGACCGACGGTCTACGACCGGATGCTCGGCGTCGGCGTCATCGGAACGAAGACGGTGATCCTCATCTGCTTCGTAGGTTTCCTCTACGAGCGAATCGAACTCTTTGTCGACATCGCACTCGCCTACGCGCTCCTCAATTACGCCGGGGCGGTCGTCGTCGCCAAGTATCTCGATCGAACGGGAGGTGCGGCGCGGTGATCACGGCGTGGGTGAGCGACGCGTTTCTCATCGCGGGAACGATGTTTCTTCTCCTCGGAAGCATCGGACTCATCCGTCTGCCGGATTTCTACACTCGCGCTCACGCGGCGACGAAGCCCGACACGCTCGGTCTCATTCTCGTCTTGCTCGGTCTCGCCGTTCGGCAGGGCGCGGATCTCAACAGCGCGAAGTTGATCCTCGTCACGTTCATCGTTGCGATCGCGAACCCGGCCGCGGCGCACGCACTCGGCCGCTCGGCCCTGCGTGCGCGACTCGAGCCAGGGATCTCCGACGAGCGAGCGGAACAGGTAGACGCCGGCGACGCCGAGGCCGAGCGGAGCGAGAGGGAACCATCTTGACCGCGCTCATTCCGATGTTTTTCGTCATCGCGATCGTCGCCGCCCTCGTCGCGCTCGAGGTGAAGGACCTCATCGCGGCGTCGTCGCTCCTGGCCGTGTCCAGCTTTACCGTCGCGCTCCTCTACGTGTCGCTCGGCGCGGTCGACGTCGGATTCAACGAGGCGGTTCTCGGCGCGGGTGTGACGGGCCTACTCTTCTTGACGGCAGTGTTTCACACGCGCCGACGGTCGGCGGACTGAGAGGCTAGGTTGAGACTTCTCGTCAAAGTACTGGTGATCGCGGTGGGAGTTCTTCTCGCCTACGCCGGAACCGGCCTCGCTCGCTTTGGTGACCCGGCCGCCCCGGCGGCCGTCCACGTCTCCGACCAATACCTCGAGGACGCCTACCGCGACGCGCACACGCCGAACATCGTCACCGTCATGATCGCGGACTACCGTTCGTTCGACACATTCGGCGAGACCGTCGTTGTCTTCGTGGCGGGAATGGCCTGCCTTCTCATACTGCGCGGCGAGCCGCCCCGGCGTCGTTTTCGCGGGCCGAGGCATCGGTTCGGGAGGGACGATTAGATGCTCGAGCTCAAGGGAAGCGTCATCGTCGACATCTCGACGCGCGTTCTCGTTCCGGTGATTCAGCTCTTTGCTCTCTACGTCATCTTTCACGGGCACTACAGTCCGGGCGGCGGTTTTCAGGGCGGCGCCCTCCTCGCGGCGAGCGTTCTCGTACAGCGCATCGTGTTCGGACGCGTCGCGAGCGCGGCGGGATTCGCGCCGTGGTGCGCGCTTCCCTGCGGCATCGTCGGGATCGCGATCTACTTCGGGACCGGACTCGCCGGCCTTCCCGACGGCCGCTTCCTCCAGTACGACTCGCTCCCCTTCGGCCTCGACGCAGTTTGGCTGCGGAACACCGGAATCCTCCTCGTCGAGATCGGCGTCGCATTCGCGGTGATGGGGATCCTCGTCTCGATCTTCGACAGTCTCGCCGAAGGAGAAGACTCGGTCGACGACGGCGAAGACGAAGAGAACGTCGGCGCGACCTCGATTCCCGGGGAAGGAGCGCCGACGTGATCGCGGCCGCGTTCGACGAGTTCATGGCGACGCACTGGGCGTACCTCCTCACGGTCGTCCTCCTCGTGATCGGCCTCTACGGCATGCTGCTCAAGCGCAACATGGTGAAGAAGCTGATCGGAATGAACGTCTTTCAGGGCGCGATCATCCTTCTCTACGTCGTCTTCGCCTACAAGGACGGGGCGACGGTTCCCGTGCATCACGAAGACTTCCCGGGTGAGGCGACCCGGTACATGAATCCGATTCCGCACGGGCTCATGCTGACCGCCATCGTCGTCTCCGTCGCCACTACGGGAGTGGCGCTCGCGCTCCTCATCGTGATCTACCGCCGGTACGGGACGCTCGAAGAGGGCGAGCTCCTCGAGAGGCTTCGCGACGATGGCTGAGCAGCTCCCGTTTCTCGTGATCTTGCCGCTCCTCCTCGGCCTTCTCGTGGTCCCCGCGGTCGGACTCGTGCGGAGCTCGCTCGCGCATCCGCTCGCTTGCCTCGCCGTGCTCGCCTACGCCGCGCTCGCCTTCGCGCAGCTGAGCGAAGTCCTTCGCTCCGGCGTGATCCGCTATTCCTTCGGCGGTTGGCCCCCGCCTCAGGGAATCGAGTTTCGCGTCGACGCGCTCAGTGCGTTCGTCGTCGCGGTGGTCTCGGCGATCGCGCTCATCGTCGTCGTCTATTCTCGATTGCCGGTGCGGCGCGAGCTCCCCGAGAAGGAGATGCCGTTCTACGGCGTCCTCTTGATTCTTCTTCTCGGCCTCACCGGCATCGTGCTCACGGGTGATCTCTTCAATCTCTACGTTTTTTTCGAGGTGAGTTCGCTCTCCGGCTACGCCCTGATGGCGATCGGGTCGCGGAAGGCGGTCGTGTCGGCCTATCGCTATCTCATCATGGGAACGATGGGTGCGTCGTTCTATCTCCTCGGCGTCGGGTACCTCTACTTCCTTACCGGCAGCCTCAACATGGTCGACGTCGCCGCGCGCGTCGGTGAGCTCGGTGCGAACCCGGCCTTCGTCCTCTCGCTCGTGCTCATGACCGCCGGCGTCGGCCTCAAGATGGCGCTCTTTCCGATGCATCTTTGGCTGCCCGATGCGTACACCTACGCGAGCAGCGCGGCGACCGCGATCATCGCGCCGGTGATGACGAAGGTGTCGGCGTACGTCCTCATCCGGATGCTGTTCTTCGTGTACGGAGCGAACCTCGTTAGCTCGTCGCTCCCGATCGCCGATGCCATCACCTGGCTCGGCCTCGCCGGCATCGTCGTCGGCTCCGTCTTCGCGATCGCGCAAAAGGACGCGAAGCGCATGCTCGCCCACAGCTCGGTCGCGCAGGTCGGGTTCATCGCGGTCGGAATCGGGATTGGTACTCCCCTCGCCCTCGTGGCAGCTCTCCTCCACGTCCTCAACCATGCCGCGATGAAGTGCTGCCTCTTCCTCGTGACCGGCAATATCGCGCGCGAGATCGGCAGCACGCGCATCGACCGGATTTCGGGGATGGGGGCGAACATGCCCTGGACGTTTTTCGGCTTCACCGTAGGTGCGCTCGCGATGATCGGAATTCCGCCGACGAACGGCTTCTTCAGCAAGTGGTATCTCGTTCTCGGCGGAATCCGCGAGGAGCGCTGGACGGTCGTCGCGATCGTGATCGCGAGCGGCCTGCTGACGAGCGTCTACTTCTTTCGCCTCCTCGTGAAGATCTACACCGGCACTCCGCACGCCGCCCGACCGCGGGAAGTCCGTGAGGCGCCGGTATCGATGTGCGCTCCGGTAGTGGCGCTCGCGGCGGGACTCGTCGCGCTCGGCCTCGCGAACGCCTGGTTCGTGGGAGACGTGCTCCAGGCCACGCTGCCGCCCGGGATGGAGCTACCGAAATGACCTCGACGGAGAGAGCGGCCTCGTGGAATTCGTAGAGAGCTATCGGCCGCTAGTGGCCGTCCTCGTCTCGCTCGCCGCCGTGCCGCTCATTGTCGCGAGCGACCGCCGCCCGAATCTGCGCGAGACGTGGACGCTGATCGCGGCGTTCGCGAAGGCCGCGCTCGTCGTCTCGATGCTCCCCTTCGTGCTCGACGACAAGATCCTCACTTGTGCTCTGTGGGAGCTCTCCCCGGACATTCGCCTCGAGCTTCGCGTCGACCCGCTCGGTTTGATCTTTGCGCTCGTTGCCAGCGTCCTCTGGGTGTTCACGTCGTTCTACTCGATCGGATACGTGCGCGGCGCGAGAGAGCACAAGCAGACGCGGTACTTCGCGAGCTTCGCCGTCTGCGTCTCGGCGACGATCGGCATCGCGTTCGCCGCGAATCTTCTCACGTTTCTCGTCTTCTTCGAGATGCTCACCTTCGCGACGTTTCCGCTCGTGATCCACAAGGAGACTCCGGTCGCGAAGGCCGCCGCGTGGAAGTACCTCGCGTACACGATCCCGGCGGGACTCTGTCTCATCACGGCGACCGCGTGGAGTGTGAGCCTCGTCGGCGACACGACGTTTCGTCCGGGAGGTTTCCTCGCCGAGAGCGGGGCGAGCTCGGGCGCGTTCGGTTGGCTGTTCCTCCTCTTCATCCTCGCCGTCGGAGTGAAGGCGGGCATCATGCCGCTTCACTCCTGGCTCCCGTCGGCGATGGCCGCACCGACTCCCGTCTCGGCGCTCCTTCACGCCGTCGCGGTGGTCAAAGCCGGAGTCTTCGGTGTTCTCCGGGTGACGGGCTACGTCTTCGGGACGGACCTCCTCCGCGAGCTCGGCGCGTGGTCAGTGCTCGCGTGGGCGGCCGGGATCACGCTCACGGTCGCTTCGCTGCTAGCGATGCGACAGGACAACTTGAAACGCCGACTCGCCTACAGCACCGTCGGCCACCTGAGCTACATCGTCCTCGGCGCGGCTCTCCTCACCCCCGCGGCGTGGACGGGAGCGGTGCTCCACCTCCTCTTCCACGCGACGATGAAGATCACGCTCTTCTTCTGCGCCGGAGCGATCTACGTGCGCACGCGCAAAGAGAACATCAGTCAGCTCGACGGGATCGGACGGCAGATGCCGATCACCATGGCCGCGTTCACGATCGCGAGTCTCGGGCTCGCCGGTGTACCCGGCGTGAACGGATTCCTGTCGAAGTGGTATCTCGCGCTCGGCGCTCTCGAGGCCGACCGGCAGGTGTTTCTCCTTCTGCTCGTCCTCAGCGGAGTCCTCAACGCCGCGTACTTCTTTCCCGTCATCCGCGTCGCGTTCTTTCGCTCGGGAGATGAATTCTCGCGCTTCGGCGAGGCGAGCGCGCTCATGGTGGCGCCCCTCGCGATCACCGCATTGATTTCGGTGACTCTCGGACTCGCGCCGAATCTCGGACCGGCGGCGTTTGATCTAGCGCGTGGCATCGCGATGGCCGTCGCGGGAGGTGCACCGTGAAGCTCAAGTTCCCCGGCGCGCGTGGACTCATCGTTGCGCTCATCTGCGCTGCGATCGCTCTAGCGCTTCCCTACGTGATCCACGTCGAGCACCACGGCGGATTCTGGGAGAAGATTCCGGCGTGGTGGGCGCTCTTCGGAGCGGTCGGCTGCGTCGTGATCATCCTCGCGAGCAAGGCGCTCGGTGCGATCCTCCTTCAAAAGCCGGAAGACTGGTATGACTGAGGCGCGCCGAGCTTCGATCGCGATCGCCGTGTTCGCGGCCTTGAGTGCAGGGGGAGGTTCCCTATTCGCGGCCGACGTACCCGCCGAAACGGCCGGTGGACTCGGTCTCGCCGTGGATCCAGTCTCGCTTCCCGCCCCGGCGAGCTCGATTCCGGGCGCGGTTCCCCCGGCGCTCTTCCTTCTCGCCGGCGCCCTCGCTCTGCCCGCGCTTCCCCGCGCTCTCCGAGGGGTCGCCACCGTCCTCGTTCCCGCGGCGGCGTTCTGGTGGATCCTCGCCGAGCTCACGCCCGGCGCGACGCTCGCAGTGCCGTTTCTCGGCTACGAGCTCCAGATCGTACGCGCCGATCGACTCAGCATCGTCTTCGGCCTCATCTTCTCTGCGGTCGGGGTCATCGCCGGCGTCTACGCGCTTCACATGACCGAGCGGCGACAGCAAGTTGCCGCTCTCCTCTACACGGCGGGAGCGCTCGGCGTGACGTTCGCGGGTGATTGGTTCACGCTCTACGCGTTCTGGGAGCTGATGGCGGTGGCGTCGACCGTTCTCATCTGGGCGCGGCGGACGGTCGACTCCGAGCGCGCGGGGACGAGGTACATCATCGTCCACCTCGCCGGCGGCGCGTTGCTCCTCGCGGGAATTCTCCTTCACGTCCACGAGACGGGCTCCATCGCGTTCGAGCATTTCGATCCCTCCGGCGACGCGAGCGCAGGTGCGTGGTGGATCCTCATCGGCTTCGCCGTCAACGCGGCGATTCCACCGCTCGGCGCTTGGCTTCCCGACAGCTATCCGCGCGCCACGGTGACGGGCGCCGTGTTCTGTTCGGCGCTCACGACGAAGACGGCGGTGTACGCACTCATCCGCGGATTCCACGGCTGGGAGATCCTCGTCGTCGCGGGAGTGGTGATGGCGCTCTACGGCGTCGTCTACGCCGTTCTCGCGAACGATATCCGCGAGCTTCTCGCGTACCACATCATCTCGCAGGTCGGTTACATGGTCGCCGGCGTCGGACTGGGTTCCGAGCTCGCTCTCAACGGCGCGGTCGCGCACGCCGTGTGTCACATCCTCTATAAGTCCGTCCTCTTCATGGGCTGCGGCGCGGTGATCGAGACGACGGGCCGCTCGAAGCTGACGGAGCTCGGAGGATTTCTCAAACGGCAGAAACTGATCTTCGCGCTCTACATGATCGGCGCGTTCTCGATTTCGGGCTTTCCGCTTTGGAATGGGTTCATCTCAAAGTCGATGGTCACCGCGGCGGCGCACGAGGTGCACGTCGACTGGGCGTTTCTTCTCCTCATGCTCGCCTCGGTGGGAACGTTCCTTCACACCGGGCTCAAGCTCCCCCACGGCATCTGGTTCGGCGAGGACAAGGGGATCGCGCCGCGCCGCGCGCCGGCGAACATGCTCGCGGCGCTGGCGCTTGGCGGGGCGCTCTGCACTCTCCTCGGCGTTTGGCCCGCCCTTCTCTACGCTTTCTTGCCGTTCGAAGTGCGCTGGGAGCCGTACACCGCCGCGCACGTCATCGAGATGGTGCAGATCCTCCTCTTTACGTTCTTTGCGTTCTACCTCTTCATCCCGAAGCTGAAGGGAGAGCCGACGATCTCGATGGACACGGACGTCGTCTATCGAAAGCCGGCCCCCGCGGCGCGAGCGGTGTTCGTCGATGCCCCCGCGGTGGCGTTCGCGGCGATCGAGCGGATCGCGCTCGCCGTCGCGCGCCGACTCGACTCGCTTCTTCGCGATCCCACGCGCGGGATCCCCGGCGTACCCCGCGCCGTCGAGGGCGACGAGGATGGCTACGACGAAGATCGCTGTCGCCGGCCGCTCGGTGTTTCGCTCGCGCTCACGCTTCTCGCCTTTGCGGCCCTCGCGGCGTGGTCGCTCGTCGCCGCGACCTCGGGTAGGTGATTGTTTCGCCCGCGGTCCTGCGCTTGCCCTCATCTGCGCAGAACATCCGACTCATCTCTCGTCCACGAATAGACGGCGTACTCCGTTTCACCGCCTGAACGACAGCGGAAACGCGTTTGCAAGGACGAGTCCGAGAGATAACGTAGAGGTTCGGGCCGAGACTGAATCCCAAGCGGGCTTGACGATCAGGCGGGGGGCTGAGTGGATCAGCACGGCGGCGGGCACCGCGCGTGCGCAACCCGGGCGTAGACATGATGCGTTGTTCGTGGGCATTGCCGGCGGCGCGGTGGCGCGGCGTCGTCGGAGCCGGAATCGTGGCTGCCGCCGCCGCGATTCTCTCCGGCTGCTACGGAACGGTCGGCATCGTCGTCGCCGTGCTTCTCGACGACCCACCGGACGGGCCCGAAAACGCGACGGTGATCCTCCGCTCCGCGGCTCCCGTCGTCGACGCCGACTCGTGCACGGACACGCTCGAGAGTCGGCTCGATCTCGACCGGGAGAGCGATGGCGCGCTCGTCTACACCACGAGCCCGATCCTCATCCGATTCTGTGTCGTCTCGAAGGACAGCGACAGCGAAGTTCGCATCAGCTATCGCATCCTCCAGGTGGAGTCCCCGCGGAACGCCGAGAGCGCCCTCGTCGGCCAGGTGCGAACGATCTCAAAGGCGGGGCGAAGGACCGGGTGCGACGACGTACACACGCTCGAGTGGAACGCGCGCGAAGCGTTCGCGGCCCTCGGAGTTTCTCGCGCGCGAGTGCAAATCATCGGAAGGGCACGCGGTTCGTCGGACGATCTGCCGCCGTTCTGGCTCGACTTGACCGAGCCTCCCGCCGTCGTGTCGGATCCGATCCTCCGCCTCGGAACGGTCGACGAACCGGGAGAGCCGATGCGGGACGCGATCTACGGCGAAGCCCACGTCCGGCTTGAGCTCGGAGGCGGCGATCCTGATACCGGAGCGCCTCGCGCGGCGCTCTTCTTCGCGCCGGACGGAGTGGGACCCTGCCCCGAGTTCTGCGCGGAAGACCTCGTCGCGCTCTCGAGCGAGCCCGTGACGACCGAAGACGAGGATCCGGCCGAGCCGCTCGAGCTCTTCGCGGAGTTCGATTCCGCTGAGGTTTCCGAATCGCGGGCGCGCGGCCATCTCGTCGTCGTTCCGTTCAGTACGCGGGTCGGTGAACCGAGGTGCATTCCGATCGAGATCGACAACCGGGTGCCGCGGTTCGAGGTGATCGCGCCGTCGTCGGCGCTCGCGGGGGTCGTCGGCGTCGCCGTGCGCGTCGAGCATCGCTCCGTTCCCGAGGCCGATTACCTTCTTCGCGCGGTCGACGTCGTCGCGCTCGATCCCGCCGGCGAGCCGAGCGAAGAGTTTCCCGCGACGCCGGCGCTCGGCGGGCGCAACGAGTTCTTCGCCGACGTCGACGCGGCCTGCGCGGCCGAGCCGGACCCGTTTCGATCTTCGCGAAAGCCACGCACATACGTGTGGAACGCACCTCGCGACGTGGACGCTTGGCTCGCCCGTGGCGGCGCCGTCGTGCCGCCGGCGACACTTCGCGTCACGATCGAGAACCAGTCGACCGGACGCATCTTCGCGCGTGAGTCGAACGTGATGACCTACGGCCGCGAACGCGTCGGGACGGTCGCCGGCGGCGGATCGCAGGCGAACACCTGCGCGGGAAAGATCACTTTTTCTTCCGTCGCGGACGTCGCGTTTGCGAACGGCTCGGTGTTTGCGGCCGACGACGTGCGGCAGACGATTCACCAGTTCGAGCTCTCGTTCGACTGCGCGGCGGACGAGCCGATCGCCTGTCAGCTCGCGCTCGCCGAGCCGATCCGGGTGTTCGCCGGGGACGGGTTTCGAGGCTTCGACGCCGGTTCTCTGCCGGCGACGCTCGCGAGCTTCGATACGCCGTCCGGCCTCGCGGCCGCGCCCGACGGACGCATTTACATCGCCGACTCGGGGAACGACCGCGTTCGCTTCGTCGATCCGGAGACGCAGTTCCTCGAGAGCTTTCCACCGAGTGGCGGAGTGCGCTTCGATCGTCCGCGCGATGTTGCGGTCGTGGCGCCGGATCCCGCGACACCCGGGCGTTACTTCGTCTACGTTGCCGACACGGGAGGAAACCGCGTCGTCCGCATCGATCCCCTCGAGCTCGAACCACCGGAGGTGGCCGCGACTCTCGCGGCTCCGCGAAGTCTCGCGGGGCGAGTGGAGGCTGGCGAGGTCGCTCTCTACGTCGCCGAATCGGCCGCGGACGATGCCGTCGCGTCGAGCTGCGGTCCGGCGACCGCGGGAAGCGGTCGCGTGGTTCGTATCGCGCGGGCGGCGGGCGGGACGTACTCGTGCGAAGCCGTTGCGGACTTTCCGAGTCCGATCGCGGTCGCGGTAGCGGGCGAGACTTTGTTCGTCGCCGATGAAGCGCGCCGCAACGTCTTTCGAGTTGGGGCGGACGGGACGATCGAGGCGATCTTCGCCGACTTACCCGCGCTCGTCGAGGGCTTCGCGTGTGCACCGGAGAGCGGCGGTGGGGTTCGACTTTCGTGGGACGTCGATGACCCGAGCGCGCGAGTTCTGATCTCGCGCGATCCGGGATTCCCGGACGCACCGACGCGCGTTGCCGAGCTGGGCGCGGGAGGATTCGAGGACGCGGATGCGCCGCCCGGAGTTTACACGTACTCGGTTCAGCGAATCGGTCCGCCGATCGCGGCGATCGACTGTGACGCGGAAGCGGCCGAACTCGCGAGCATCGGCGAGGCCGTCACCTGCCTCGCTGAGGTCGCCCCTCGTCCCGTCCGAGATCTCTCGTGCGCTCGCGCCGCAAGCGCGGCAGAGCTCACCTGGACGAACGACGGCGTCTACGACGAGATCCGCATCGTCCGCCGTGATTCGCGTGGAGTCGTGAGCGAAGTCGTCGTGCCGGGGGACGCGGCTCGCTACGTCGATTCGACGGCGACCCGGCTGGGCGCGAGCTACTCCCTTCGCGGAGTGCGGGCGGAGGTCGCGAGCGACGCCGTCGACTGCGAGTTGACCGAGGACAAGCCTCCCGCGCCGTCGAGTCTCGTCTGCATCGCCGGTGCGACATCGGTCGAGCTGGCGTGGATGAACGCCGCGGAATACGACCGCCTGACCATCCGCCGGGAGTCGTCCGGAAGAGACGACGTCACGCTGCGGCTGCCGGGGAGCGTCGAGAGCTACATCGACGCGGCAGTCCCGCCCGGTGCCCAGCGGTACTTCGTCGCGGGTTCGATCGATGGCATCGAGTCGGACGAGACGAGCTGCGAAGTCGTCGTGGACGCGTCGACACCGAGCGTTCGCGATCTCGCCATCGACGAGATCGGCGCGGAGGGTACCGTCCGGCTGCGCTGGTCGAATGCGCCCGGCGGCTACGATTCCATACTCCTCAATCGCTTCCCGCCGCTCCCCGGCGGGAGTCGCGTGCTGGACGGAGAGAGTGAAGCATTCGAAGACGTCGGCGCCGAACCGAATCTCTACCGCTATCGCGTCGAAGGGATCCGCGGGTCTGAGCGGAGTGTCCCGGTCTCGGTGCGTCTCGTGTGGCCGGTCGAGAATCTCGCCTGCCGGGGTGACGAGGAAGTCGAGCTCCGGTGGTCGAACCCGAGCTCGTTTTCGTACGACTCGATCGTCGTCACCGCGGAGAGCAGCTCCGGGAGGACGCTCGTCTACAACTTGCCGGGGAGTCACGAATCGATCACTCACTTCCGTACGCCCACGGACGCGTTCACGTACATCGTGCGCGGTGTCGAGAGCGGAGAGTCGAGTCCGGACGCGACCTGCGTGCTCGCGGCGAACGCCGCTCGGGGTCGCGCCGGTGGGATGGACGTCGACCCGAATGCGGCACGCCGCATCGAGCCGCGTGGTCTCGCGGCGGGGCCGTGCGACACCCTTCTCATCGCGATCGGATCGTCGGATCCACTCGCTCGCCGTCAAGTTCTCGTCTGGGACGATGCCCGCCGCTCGCTCGCGCGTCTCGCCGGTCTCACCACGGTGCGCATCGAAGAGATCGAGCGCCCCGGTGAGACGATCCCGATCTTTACCTGCGAAGACATCGGCGACGGCGCGATCGAGATCGCTCCGATCGACGAAGAAACCGCTGCTCCGAGCGCACTTCCGATCGCCGCGACGGAGGCGGAGCTCGCCGAGCCGGCGCGCCTCGCGCTCGAGTCCGCGGAGAGCGGAGAAACGGTTGCCGTCTACGTCTCCGACGCTCCGCAGAGCCGCGTCGTCCGCGCCGACGGTTGCACTGGAGTCCTCACGGAGTTTGCGGCCGTCGACTCGCCCGGTTCGATCGCGACGGACGGTCGTGGCTCGGTGTACGTCGTTGCTTCGAGCGGTGGGAGGCGCGTCGTGCGCGTGCTTCCCGGGGATTCGGTGCTCGAGTTCGCCGAGCAGCCGGTGGGGCCGGTCCACATCGCCTGGGATCCCCTCCGTGAGCGCCTTTGCTACGCGACCGATTGGACCTTTGGATGCTTCGACGGCGAACGGGCGGTGTCGCGCCGGTACTCGCTCACCTACACGCCGAGCCGTGGCGGCGCGCTCGAGGTCGAAGCGGTCGCGGCGCGCGTCGATGCCCTCGCCATCGACCGTGCCGGAGATTTCGCGATCGCGGGACGATACTCGGTCCGGATCACGGATGTTGAGCTCGGCGTCCACACCGTCGCGGCGGACGTTCGCGTCATCGGGATCGACGGCGATGCGATCGACACTCCGGGTGAGATGACCGCGCGCGATTTCGTTCGCGGCACCTACGCGTCGACCTGTGATCTCGTGGAGGAGTCGCGGCGAGACTTTCCGAGCGTCGTCGAGGTGCGCGGGCTCGCGTTTCTCCCCGGCGGCGACCTCGTGCTTGCCGAGCGGACGGCGGAGGGCCAAAGCTTCGTGTACCTCGTGAGCGCGGAGAGCTTCGCGGCCGGCCGGCCGGAACGAAGCCTCATCGCGGGCGGCGCGCTCAGTCCTGCGGATCCACGGGAGCTCATCGGAGTCGACGCCGACGGCAGCGACGCGCGGGTGACGCTGATCCCCGAGCTCTCCGATCTCGAGACGGATGCTCTCGGAAATGTCTACTTCACCCAGCTCGGGGGACGGCGCGTGCGGCGGTTTTCGCCCGATGTGTCGATCGCAGGCGAAGAAGAGGGCGGCGATGAACCCTGAACGATCGCACGAGAGAGGTTCGCGATGATCTCTGCAGAAGCTCTGGACGACCTCGTCTACCAGATCAAGAACCGCGAGCTCGTTCCGGTCGTCGGCCCTGAGCTTCTCGTCGTCGAGTGGGAAGGTCGCGAGCGGCGTCTCTACGATGTCATCGCGGATCACCTCATCGATAAGCTTCGCATCGATCGCGCGGCCCTGAAGATTCGTCCGACGCTCAGCGAGGTGGCCGCCGAGTATCTCGTGCGGCAGCCGCGCGGGAGAGGAAAGCTCAATCTCGCGATCCAGCGCTTCCTCGACGAAACGTCGTTCGAGGTTCCCACGCCGCTCCGCCGGCTCGCGGAGATCACCGACTTCAGTCTCTTCGTCTCGACGACGTTCGACGGGCTCCTCGAGCACGCTCTCAACGAGGTGCGCTACGGCGGCGAAGACCGCACGATCCGCGGCGCCTACGCGATTCGTACGCAGGCCGACGACATGCCGGACGACATCCCCGAGCTCCACGCGTCGTCGGAAGCCCATGTCTACCGCCTGTTCGGCCGGATCTCGAAGCACGAGGACCAGGTCATCCTCGATCGGGACGCGCTCGAGTTCTTCTCCCGCCTCCACGAGCCGCGGCAGAGACCGCAAAACCTGTTCGATCTCCTTCGCGATCAGCAGCTTCTCATCCTCGGCTGCAACTATCCGGACTGGCTGACCCGCTTCTTCGTGCGTCTCCTCTGGGGTGCGCCGGCCGAGAATCGGACCGGTGGTGACTGGGTCGCCGACCGAGAGACGAGAGCTCAATCCGGCCTGACTGCGTTTCTGCGGAGCGGCGAGATCGAGTACCTCCGAAGCGGCGACTCCGTCGACCTCGTCCGGCGACTTCACGAGGCGTGGCGCGCCGCGACACCGACCGAGGCGAGGACGGAGAAGCCCAAGGTTCCGCAGGGTTGCGTGTTCCTCAGCTTCTCGAGCGCGGATCGCCGGCACGTCGCCCGCTTGCGCGACCAGCTGAAATCGAACGGGCTCACCGTGTGGTTCGACGAGGAACGAATCCTCTACGGACAGGACTACGCATCGGTGATCGCCGCGGGAATCGAGAAGGCGCAGTGGTTCGTTCCCTGCATCTCGAAGAACACGGCCGACCAGGAAGACCGCTACTTCCCGGTCGAGTGGGAGATCGCCGTCAAGCAGGTCGAGCGGATCGGGATCAACAACATCTGCCCCGTCATCCTCGATAGCAGCTCGCCCCACGATCTCGTCATCCCGCCCGCGTTCAAGCGCGTCCGGATCGCCGACTGCCCGAACGGCAATCCGCCGAATGATTTCGTCCAGCGACTGCAGAAGAGCGAGCCGGAACCGCTCCCCGTTTCATGAGTACGTCGACACAGCCCCCCAATGTCGCTTCGGCGACGCCGGAGAACCCGTGGCTCGGGCTTCGATTCTTCGAAGAGTCCGACCAGCGGTTCTTTTTTGGTCGGGAGCGCGAGGTCGCGCAGCTCTTTCGCCTCGTTCAGCGCGAAGTCGCGTCCGTTCTCTTCGGGCAGTCGGGGCTCGGGAAGAGCTCGATTCTGAATGCGGGACTCTTTCCGCGGCTCCGCCGTCGGGGGTTCTTCCCGGTGCGCGTGACCTTCGACTACGGAGACGGCGACGACGCGGAGTCGCCGACCCTTCTCGAGCAGACGCGCCGGCAAATCGAGCATGCGCTCTCGCTGCGAGGGATCCAGACCGAGCGTGACGAGGACGCCCCGCTCGCCGAGGACGAGACGCTCTGGGAGTACTACCAGAACACTCGGTTCTGGGACGGTGCGCGTCTCGTGACGCCCGTGATCGTTTTCGATCAGTTCGAAGAGATCTTCAAGCGAGGGCCGACCAGCCCTCGCGCGCTCGCATCGACGCAGGAGTTCGTTGAGGAACTCGCCGATCTCATCGAGAACCGGATCCCGGAAAGCGTGCAGCAGAGGATTCGCTCGGCCGATCTCCCCGGATTTTCCGCGCGCGCGCCGCGGGTCAAGATCGTCCTTTCCTTGCGCGAAGACTACCTCGCCGATCTCGAGGAGCTCGTCCCGGGGATTCCGTCGCTTTCCGGACGCGTTCGTTACCGGCTCGGGCCGATGGCGGGCGACCAGGCGCTCGACGCGATCCGCGAGCCCGCCGAGGAGAAGCAGCTCCTCGAGGAAGGCGTCGCTGAAAAGATCCTCGATGCGATTCGCGAGTCGCGGCGACGGACCTCGTCCCGATTCCTCCCCTTCGTCCGCGACCGCTCGCGCACGATCGAGGTCGAGCCGTTCCTTCTCAGCCTCTTCTGTCGCGAGCTGAATGAGCTCCGCGACCCCCGACGACGCGGCGGAAAAGCGGGCGCGCGCAAGCTTACGCGCATCACCGCGGACCTCGTCGAGTCGCACCAACGAGGGATCCTCCGCCACTTCTACGAGTCGTGCCTCCGTGATCTCCCGAACGCGGAGAAGGTGCAAACCTTCGTCGAGGATCGGCTCGTCGGTGAGACCGGCTACCGCGAGCTCGTCTCGACCGAGCGGGCGAAGCGCGAGTTCGAAATCTCCCCGTCGACTCTCGACAAGCTCGTCGAACGTCGTCTCCTTCGCCGCGACGAGCGCCGCGGCGTCGTCCACGTCGAGCTCGCCCACGACGTCCTCGTCGACGAGATCGTCGAGAGCCGCCGGCGCCGCCGACTTCGCGCGCGGCAGAAAGCTTGGCTGAGGCAGGCTTTCCTTTGGTCGACCATCGCAGTCTTTGCCGCGACGCTGATCGGCGTCCGGCTTTTCCTCCTCGTCTTCGAGAGGGACGTTCGGGTTTCCGACGACCACTACACGAGCCGGGAGAGCCGGAGCGTCGCGGTGGATACGTCGAAGCTCGAGCTTCCGGATGGCGCCGACGTCAGTGCCTACACCTGGTCGAGCGCCCTCGGCGGGGTGGGAACTCTCGGACTCAAGGGGAACTACTTGACCGGCCGGATTCTGAACGTCGGTGAGAGCGAGGCGAGTCGCGTGCTGACGCTTCTCGGACGGAAGGTCGGCATCTTTGAGACCGAGGTTCTCCGCCTCCCGGTCAGCGTGATCTTCGACGACGATTCGCCGACCGTTTCGCCGGACGAGATCACCTTCGCCAATCAGGGCGGCGTGCTCCGCGATCCCGCGAAGTTCGCCGCCGAGGAGCGCGTTCGCATTCGCCATTCGGCGCGCCTTGGCGTCGTGGTCACCGATGCGAGCCCTTGTCGAGTCGAGCTGCGACGCGCGGGTTCCGAAGAGGTCGTCATGACGGCGAGCTTGGCGACGGCGGACGAGGCCGACGTTTCGCAGCGGAGCGACGATGCGGCGGGGCCCGGAGACGAGGGCTCAGGAACGGCGGAATTTCGCGGAGAACAAGTCCGCCGCTATCAGTTCAATCTTCAGGAACTCGCGAACTCCGCTCCGCTTCCGCCGGGACCGATCGATCTCGAGATCTACGTCGAGGATGCCGCGGGTCATTCCGCAGAACTCATTCCGCTCAGCCTCACGATCGACAACGGCCCCGAGCTTTCCGCTGACCCGCAGACCGATCCGCCGCTCTTCGGCGCGGGACGCGCGTTCCTTCCCGTTCGCGTGGCGGCGGGCGAGCTTCTTCAAACCGTGAGCTTCAACATCGACTCCGATCAGGGCGAGATTTCGGAGCCCGCGGTGTTCTACGCCCGGGAGCAGATCGAAGAGTGGAGGCGGAATCGCTGGAGCGGCGCGGACGCGACCGGGTTCGATGCGCTCAGCGCCGTCACCGACCCGGCGCTGCTCGAGCACACCACCAACTACTGCCTCGCCGTCCCGCTCGCGCCTCCGCCAAACGGCGCTCAGACCTGGACGCTCAAGCTGCACGTTCGCGACAATTCCTTCCCGAGCAAGCTCGGCGAGCCGGAGTTTACGTTCGGTCTACCCCCAGGATTCGACCTCTCACCGAGCGGCGCCGACGACTACCCGTTCGAATCGGTGCGTGCGGGGACGACGTTTCTCGGCGCCGACGAGTACGCCTACTCCGACTCGGGTCCGGGCCCGGCCCGGCTCGGTCCGATCCAGGCGACTCTCGCTGCGAACTGCGACTTCGTCGAGATCCGCGTCGGTGCCGACGGAGATCCGCAGCGGGGCGCCGTCGCCGGCGACGATGTGAAGTTCGACGAGCTCGAGCTTCAGCCCGACGCGCGCAACGAGGTCACGATCCGGGTCGCCGATCTCCTCGGTCGGACCTTCGAGAAAACTTGGACGATCCGGCCCGATCGAGCTCCTCCTTCGATCGATTTGATCGTTCGCCCGGCCGAGCAGAACGATACGACGAATCGAGTGCGGTACGTGTTCGAAGTCGCGGCGGACGAACCGGTCGCGCAGGCGACGCTGCAGGCTACGTGGCGGGTGGACTCGGAGGAGCGGCGGTCGTCGTTCCCGCCGACGCCGGAAAACTCACTCGTTTTCGAGCCAGTGCTTTCCGAGCGCGACTACACGCTCACGTGTACGGCGAAGGACGCCGTGGGAAACTCGGGAGAAGCGGTCGTGGCCGTGTCCGTCAATCCGCGAGGTCCGCGCGTCACGACGATGAGTGGGCAGGACTTCGTCGAGCCGGATGCCGTGACGGGTGTCGTCCGTCTTCGGGCCGAGGACGGGAACGGGATCGACGTCGACGGCGCGTCCATCGAGTTCCGGGTCTCGCACGGAAAAGGACGAGGACTCACCGTGACAGCGAGCGGAAGGCTGGAGCGAGGATCGATTCTCGAGGTCACGCCCGACGAGCCTCTCCCGATTCCGTCGCGCGGTTCGATCGAGATCAAGCTCCGCGATTCGCCGGCCGACGGCAACTCGCTCGAAACGACGACGAGTCTCCCCTACGTCCTCGAGCCGAACTGGCGGCCCTGTGTCGAGTGGCCACAGGGATCTGGGCTGAGCTGGATCTTCGTCGAGAGCTTTTACATCCTTCAGACCGAAGTTTCGAACGAGAGCTTCGCGGCGGCCGTCGCGGGAGGCGTGGTCCGCGCACCGAAGTACTTTCGCCCCAACGGGACGGTTCGCTACGAGCGCGCGGGGCGCCCGATCGACGGCGCGCGGTATCCCGTCGTCGGCGTCGAGCCGGACGACGCCCTCGCCTTCGCGAAGACCATCGATCCGGGCGCGCGCCTCCCTTGGTGGGACGAGTGGCTCGACGCCGCTCGGCGCGACAATCCCTACGACGATCACCCCGGAAAGAGCGACGACGACTGGGACGGTGTGAACTTTCGCTCGCGCTCGCGACCGAGCAATCAGGCGCGCGAGCGTGACGAGCGTACCGATCGGATTCTCGCGCGTGAGCCGCTTCCGTGTTTTCACGTTCCGGTCGACTACGGTCTCGGCGGGCACGCTCCCGGTTCGCCCCGGTGCAGCGAACCGGGCGTCCACCGCCTCCTCCACCAGCTCGGGAACGTGCAGGAGATCGTCCGGAGGAACGGGAGCGAAAGCGAGCCCGCCTACGGCGTCGTGGGGGGCTTTTACGATTCGAACCTCGACGTGATCCTGCGGCCGGGACGCCGTCCTCGACCGTATCGTGCCGCGGCGCATCGCTCGTTCACGACCGGTTTCCGTCTCGTGATCGATCCGGAAAAAGCGTCGGAGGCGTTCAAGCGCGAGGCGCGCAAAGAGACGAACCGAGAGACTGCGGACGAAGCCCCCGGCGGAGAGGAGACGCGCGATGGCCGCTGATCGCCTCATTCGACCACTCTTCACGCTCCTCTGCGCCAGCCTCGTACTCTTCGGACTTGGATGCCGGAGCACGGTGAGCCCGGACGTGAGGAGGAGCGGTTCGCTTCCGTTCGTCGTCGCGATCGAAGGTCGAGAGGGCGACGAGCACGGGCTCTCGATGATTCGACTTCACGAGGACTTCATCGCGAGCGAGGCGTTCACGTATGTGACGACGCCGAGCGACGGCATCGTCCCGGATGTCGTGATCACACTCGGCGTGAGCGGCGAGTCGTTCGGCGAGTTCACCGTCGACACTCTCGGCGCGAGCCTATCCACCACCACATGGCTCTTCCTCGGCTACGTCGGTTGGTTCTTTGCCGACCACGTCTACATGGATTCCAACTACTTCGCTGAAATCTCCGCCGCCGTTCCCGAGTCGAAGCACCGGCTCGACTTCTACCGCGATACGGTGAGCCTGAACGCCTTCGAGCTGAGTCGCTTCGACCGCGTCCCGGAAGAGAACCGATCCTGGGACGTTCTCGCCGGCGTGTTCATTCCGCCGTTCGCTCCGATGTCGATTTCGACCGAGGCTCTCTGGCGCCAGTCGGAGGAGCGGCTCGTCGTCGATGGGATCGGACGAATGGTGCGCGGGTTTCCACTCGGCTACCTCGAGCAGCACGGCTGCTACGTCGTCTACCGGCCCGATCAAGACGACTTGATCCTCGTTGCCCGCGAGATGCCGTTCGCCGTGACGTTGACGGCCAAGGAGACGGGCTCGAAGCGCACGCTCGACCTCGAGGCGATCACGACGCGAGAGCTGCGCGACCCGGAAACGGAGGAGAGTGTCCGGCGCGATCTCTCGGAGCGCGGACTCGGGATCGGTGGAACTCCACTCGACCGTCTCTATCTCATTCCGCTCACCGATCGAGAGCTCGGCTTCGTTCGCATCGCCATCGAGCTCCAGACTTCGAGGGGCGACTTCACGATCGAGAGACCGCTCGAGTGATGCGAGCTCGTTCACCTCTTCCGCCTTTCGCTGCGATTCTCGCTGTGGACGCCGCGCGTTCGTAGCGATAGCTTGGCTCCCGTTCACCGGCTGTCGGCCCGTCGCGCGGTCTCCCCGGCCGTGCGGTGCGACGTCAGCAACCCGTCTCGTGAATCGCAGTGAGCAGCGACGCTATGAGTAAGCACTGGTGGAGGCGACTTTTCCTCGTCCCGAGCGTACTGGTGCCGCTCGCCGTCGGACTCGGTTCCTTCGCTTGGGGACTCGTCGCCGGCAGCTCCGCCGTCACGACGACCGTTGGGATCGCGGGCGTCGTCCTCGGAGTGGGAGCGGCGGCCTACCGCGCGATAACGAAGGGCGACCGACTCTCGAAGAAGGCTGAACGAGATGCCGCGGACGAGCGCGCCGAAGGCGAGCTCGAGGCTTTCGACCGGCTCGAGCACCGTCTCTACAACGACGACGATCCGAACACGACGGCGATGGCGCGCAAGCTGCGCGAGCTCTACGAGCGGATTCGGAAGGTACCACTGACGAGCTCCGAGACTTCCGCCGAGGTGCGAAAGCGCGCTCTTCGTCTCTGTCTCTCGTGTCGAACTTCGCTCGAGCGCACGGTTGAGCTCTACGAGGCGAGCGAGCGCATGGCGACCGAGGAGACTCGTGCAGAGACGCTCCGTTCGCGCGAGGAGCTGCTCGGCGAGATCCGTGCGAGCATGGAGAAGCTCGGCGCGACTCTCGACGAGATCGAGTCGACGCGCCTCGAGAAGCGAGTTCCCGAAAGCGGGAGCGAGGCGCTCGCGCGGGCGCGGCTCGAGCTCGACGAAGGGCTCGCGGTCGCGCGGCGGGTGGAGGAGCGGATGGAGGAGTTCCATCGTCGCTTCGATCGAACGGCGGGGCGCGAGTAGCGCGCGGGGCCGGTCCGTCGCGATCCGTCCCACGGCCGGCGAGCCGGCAGGCGCGCCGTCCCTCCGATCCTCCGATTCGCTGGCATCGCGCGCTCGGGCCACCAGAATGAGGGACGAAAGTTTCGCGAGAATTCCGACGAACCGTGCGCCCGGCTCCGTTCCATCTGACGAAGGCTGAGCACGGAGCGAAGCCTCCCGTCGTTCGAAAGCCCTTCTGGAGGCCGTCATGCGGACCCTGACAACTCTCTCGCTCGTCCTCGCTCTCCTCTCGGTCGATTCCGGCGCCGTCTTCTCCCAGGACGCGGCCGGTGCGACGGGAAGCCGGCGGTCCCGAGCTGTGGTCGACGTCGAGATCGAAGCCGGAACTGTCGTCTCGTACTTCGAGATTCTTCGCGAGCGGTATGCGCTCAATATCCTCGTCGATCCGAGTCTCGCGCAGACATCGATCCGCATGCCCGCGGTGCGCCTCCGAAACGTCTCGCCCGAGGCGGTCGCCACGCTTCCGATGGAAATCTCCGAGGCCGCCGATCACGGCCTTGAGGTGGTCGAGCACGACAGCATTTTCGTCGCGCGGATTCGAACCCCGGTGAGGCCTTCGCGCCGGCGATCGCAGCAGGTCGAGAATCGTATCCAGACGGTCGTGAATTCGCTGGCGCCGATGCTCCGGTCGCCGACACCCACGAAAGACGAACTCACGGAAGTCGACAAGCTCCTCCGTGCGATCGATCAGGCGGTCGAGCTCCTCGGTGCGGAGACGAAGCCGATCATCCGCGTCCATCCCGAATCGAAGATTCTTCTCATGCGCGGGGAACAAGAACCGCTTCTCTTGGCGTCCGAGGTGATCGAACATTTTCTCTCGCTTCGCGAGGAGTCCACGCTCGACGAGGAGAACCGAAAGCTGCGAGCGGAGATCGCCACCCTGAAGGCCGATCTCGAGAAATCCCAGCTCCACCTTCTCGAGCTCAATCACATGCTCCAGCTCGAGAAGGAGCGCGTGGCGGCAGCGAAGCAGGCGGCTGAGGACGCCGCGAAGGCAGCGAGCGAAGCGGTGAAGGCCGCGGCGGGACAGCGCCCCTGAGGATCTCTTGAATCGCTCGCTCGTGAGTGAACTTCCCCCGGGATCCGGCGCGCGCGGCGCGCGCGCCGGCCGGGGATCTCAACTTTCCGATCGTGACGTGCGCACCGTCACCGCGGCCATTCACCGCGGCGACCGAGCGGCGTTCGCGCGCTTCTACGACGCGTGGTTCGACGCCGCTTTCGTTCTCGCCCGCACGGTGACGCGGCGCGACGAGTCCTTTTGTCTCGACGTAGTGCAATCGGTGATGATGAAAGTCGTCGACTCTCTCCCGCGGCTCGACTCAGCCGCGAGCCTTCGCCAGTGGATGGCGCGCGTCATTCACAACGCCGCGATCGATCGCATCCGGGCCGAGACGCGTCGAGCCGAGCGCGAGCGCGAAGCCGCGACGGAGCGACCGGATCGCGACGCGGCGGATCCCCGGGGGGATTTGATCCTCGCCGAGGATCTCGAGTGGGTGCGGAGGCGCGTCGCCGAGTTGCCCGAGGCGGAGCGAGCGCTCGTCGAGTATCGCTTCGGGGATGGATTGACACTAGCCGAGACCGGACGGATCCTCGGGATGACGGGAAACTCGGTTCACAGCAAGCTCCGCGGCATCCTCGCGAAGCTGCGCTGGAAGGCAGGAGAAGGAAAGTGAACGCACCGGATCCTCGCTCGATTCGCTTGTCTCCCACCGGCGCGACGCGGCGGGAGTCCATGCGCTCGGAGCTCCTAGGACGCGTCGACCGGCGTCGGCGCCGACGCTCGGCGATGCGGGCGACGGCTTTGATCGCCGTCGTCGCGATGGCGGGTTTTGGGATGTGGCGCGGCTTCGATCGTCTCTCCGGTCCGGCCGCCGACACGGACGGGCGTGTCGAGCTCGTCGGAGGCGATTCATCGAGCGAGGAGTCGATCACCGCGCTGGCGCCGCCCTTCGGACACTACGAGCACGTCGACGTCGAGATCATTACGAGCGATGACCCCGCGCCGCGCGAGGATCGGTACGCAAGCGACGACGAGCTGCTCGCTCTCCTTCACGAATCGGGGCACGCGGCTGGACTCATCCGAATCGGCAACCGGGTGATCGTCGAAGGGATCGACGAGCTCGTGAAGTAGGATCGGGATCGTCGCTCCCGATCACGCCTGGTGGAGCGTGATCTGCTGGAACGGAATCCCCCAGCCGTGCTCGTTGCAGGCTTCTACCGCGATTCGCGCGAGCGCTCGCTCGACGCGCTCGTAGTACTTCGCCGCCGCGCCGTCGAGGTCCGCCTCGATTTCGTAGTCGAGTGAGGAAGCCGCGGCTTCGAGAAACGTCACCTGCACCTTCTGGATGTGCTCGGACGGAACGACGTCCGGGAGCTCGCGCTCGATCCGCTCGAGAAAGATCCGCGGGATTTCGTCCGTGCACTCGGCCTGGTGGGCGTAGTCGATGCCAAACCGGATCTCGACGCGATAGCCCTTCGAGATGTTCTGCGGCGCGGCAGCGAGGAACTCCGCGGTCGGATAGTTCTTCTCTGCTCCCCCGGGAAGCCGAACCTCGACCATCTCGGGCGTCTGCTTGATCACCTTGGCGCGCGTTTCGTCTTCGAGCAGCACCCAGTCCCCCTCGTTCGTCGGAAACCACGGCTCGTTCTCCGCCATCGGTCGCGAGTGAAGGCCGATGAGATGCCGAAGCGGGAGGCGAAGACGTCCGCCGGCCAGCGCTGGATTGACGAGTCGGGAGTAGAAGAGAAGCGTGTCGATCTGCCACGGCACGCCCTCGAACACGAGCCGCTCGCCTTCGCGGACCGACCCGAGGTTGAGGAGAAGCCGGACCTGTTCAAAGAACTGGGGGAGCATCCGCGTCGATGCCCAGCCGACGCCCGCGAGGAAGAGAATCACGATGAGAAGGAGGGTCCAGTCTCCCATCGCCGCGAGCGCGATCATCACCGCGCCGATCGACGCGACGAAGGTGAGGAGATAGAAGACGACGTTGAGAGCGCGAAACGGAAACGTCCGGTGGCGCTCGCGGAGTGGCCGGATCACGGTGCGGTGGACGAAGCGAAATGCGAGGAATACGACGAGGAACGCCCCGATCGCAACCGCGAGATTGAGCCCCTTCTTGCGGAAGAACTGATCGATCGTATCGCGCGCGGTGTCGATCATGCTCGTTTCTTCCTTTCGCTCGATGAGCCGAGCGAGCTCACCCTGTGCGACGTCGCGGCCGCGACGAACCTGATCGAGACGCTTTTGCCACGATTCGCGCGCTCCTTCGAGGTGAGGGCGGAGGCCGGGCGCTGCGTTGTCGTGCAGCTCGTTCACGCCGGCGAGCGCGCGCGTCGCCTGGTCCTCGAGGCTCGTGAACCGCTCGATCGTTTCCTCGAGCGAGTGCTGGAGGCGGACGTCTTTCGTCGCGCCCTTCAGCTGGCGGATGAGCGGAGTGAGGAGGCTCTCGAGCTCGCCTTGGAGGTTGGCCTCGGATTCTTTCGTTTCGTCCGAGAATTCACCCGCGTCGATGCCGAGGGCCGCGATTTTCTCGAAGCGCAGATCGAGCTCGTCGATCTCGAGTCGAATCGACTTCAGCGCCTCGCCGATTTCGGTGCGCTCTTGCGGAGTCGTTGCGGACGAGAGCTCCGCGCGCCTCTCGTCGAGCTCCTCGCGTTTCAGGCGAAGCTCTTCGACGAGGGCCTCGAGCGAGGAGAAGGTCGCCTGTCGAATCTCCGCTTTCCGTGCACTTTCTGCGTCGGTCCCGTCGTTTGTCGGTGGAGATGGCGGGTCGGGCTCGTTCGGGGTCGACGCGTTCGCCGCAGCCGCCTCGGGCGCCTCGTTCGGCGCCTGCGCGCTGGCGAACGACGGCGCGAGCGTGAGCGCGAGCGCGAGCGCCGGTGCGAGAGCGAGCGGCGGGAGCCGTCGACATCCCGGTGCCGCCGACTCAAGGGACCCGAACGAGGCGGGGGCGGGAGACTTCGACGTCGACGAGATTCGATCGTGATCCGGCATGACGAATGATCCTGGGCTTCGAGGGAGCGACGAGAAGTACGGGCCCCGGAGGCCGAAAGAGTAGCGCGGGACTCTCTCCCGAATCCACCCCTGGCTCCGCGTCTTCGGTTCGCACCCAGAGCCGTGGTACTCTGGGCCGTCGATCATCGCGGGCGACCTCCGTCGTTCCCGCGCCACTTCTTCGCCGCAAGCTTCTCCCGGAAAGCTCCGTCCATGAAAGCTCCTCTGCGCGCCTCCGTACTGACGACTCTCTTTCTCGCCGGCGCTTCCGCCTGCGCGGCCACACCCGACGAGAAGTTCGCCTCGCTCGGGAAGCGCTACCTCGACGAGTTCACTCGACTCTCGCCGGTCTCGGCGACGCTGCTCGGCGACCATCGCTACGACGGCGAGCTGAATCAAGTCTCTCCCGAGACGCGCGCTGCGTCGGTCGCATTCTCGCGCGAGTACCTCGAGGAGCTTCGGGCGATTCCGCGCGCCGAGCTCTCTCGGGCCCACCAGATCGACGCGGCGCTTCTCGAGCACGACCTCGAATCGACGATTTGGCGGCTCGAGCGCCTGCGTGAGTGGGAGTGGAATCCACTTCGCTACACGTCGCTCGCGGGGAACGCGGTCTACGGCCTCGTCGCCCGAGCTTTCGCTCCGCTCGAAGAACGTCTCGCAAACGTCGCCGTACGCCTCGAGAAGTTCCCGCGTCTCTTCGAGCAGATTCGCGCCACCCTCATCCCGGAGCGCGTCCCGAAGATCCACGCTGAAACCGCCGTGAAGCAGAACCGAGGCGTCCTCAGCATCCTCTCGAACATGGTCGAGCCGGAGCTCGGCGCGGTCTCGGAGGCTCTCCGTGCTCGCTTGACGACTGCGATCGCGACGGCGCGCGATGCCGTCGAGAAGCACCAGAAGTGGCTCGAGGACGAAGTGGTGCCGAAGGCCGCCGGTGAGTTTCGGATCGGCGCCGAGCTCTACGACGAGAAGCTTGCGTTCACCCTCAACTCGCCGCTTTCGCGGAAGGAGATTCGCGAGCGCGCCGAGAGCGAGCTCGCGCGAGTGCGCGCCGAGATGTACGAAATCTCGAAGATCGCCTACAAGAAAGCCCACCCCTACACCGAGTTTCCCGAGCGCCCGTCCGCCGAGTACCGCCAGGCGCTCATCCGTTCCGCGCTCGAGATGGCCTACGCGGAGAAACCCGATCGGAACCGCATCGTCGAGACCGCGAAAGAGTCGCTCGCACTCATCGAGGAATTCGTCCGCGAGCGCGATCTGATCACGCTCCTCCCCGATCCGATCGAGATCATCGTCATGCCCGAGTTTCGTCGCGGCGTCTCGCTCGCTTACTGCGACTCCCCGGGACCGCTCGACGTCGGGCAGAAGACGTTCTACGCGGTGGCTCCGCTTCCGAAGGACTGGACGGAGACGCAGGTCCAGTCCTTTCTGCGCGAGTACAATCTCCGCTCGCTCCACGATCTGACGATCCACGAAGCGATCCCTGGTCACTACCTTCAGCTCGCGCGATCGAACCGCTACCCGTCCGTGCTCCGAGCGGTCCTCTCTTCCGGCCCGTTCATCGAGGGTTGGGCCGTCTACACCGAACAGATGATGGCGGACGAAGGCTTTCTCGGTGGCGATCCGCTCATGAAGCTCATCGCGCGCAAGTGGTATCTCCGCGGGATCGCGAACGCTCTCATCGACCAGGCCATCCACACGGGCGGGATGACTCGCGACGAAGCGATGAAGGTGATGGTCGAAGACACCTTTCAGGAGGAGCGAGAAGCCGCCGCGAAGTGGGTGCGGGCGCAGCTCACGTCGACTCAACTCGCGACCTACTTCGTCGGCTACCTCGAGCACGTCGACCTTCGACGGGAGGTCGAAGCCGCTTGGGGTGAAGAGTTCGCGCTCAAGAAGTATCACGACACGGTGATCTCGTTCGGCTCGCCGCCCGTCAAGTACGTCCGGGCCTTGATGCTCGATCTCGAGATTCCGCGGTGACGGCGGACTTGCGGGCGCGCGTCCCAAAACGCCTCTGTTGTCGTTGACCGGATTCTGCCGCGGCGCGTACGCTGAACGGTCGTTCACCGGCGGATGCGGAGCGATGACGAGAGCGCGCGGACGATTCGAGTCGAGGGGATGGGGCGCCGTATGGGCGTTCGTCTTCGTCGTGACATCGTCCTCTCGCGGGGAGGAGGCCGAGGCGAAGCCCGCCGCGTCCGGGAAGTGGCCCTACCACGCCGTCGCGTCGATCGAGGTGCCACGCGTCGATGCGGCGCAGTGGTCGAGGCGCGCCGTCGACGCGTTCGTTTACGCGAAGCTGAGCGCGAGCGGTCTCACTCCCGCCGCCGAGATCGATCGGCGGACGTGGATTCGGCGCGTCACCTTCGATCTCACCGGTCTTCCCGTTTCCATTGCGGATCTCGAAGCGTTTCTTGGGGATCCGTCGTCCGACGCCGTCGCGCGTGAAAAAGTCGCGGATCGCCTTCTCGGATCGCCGGAATACGGCGACCACCTCGCGAGCATGTGGCTCGACGTCGCGCGTTACGCCGATTCCGACGGCTACGCGATCGACGGCGAGCGGCCGACGCTGTGGCGCTACCGCGACTACGTGATTCGTTCGTTCAACGAAGACCGTCCTTTCGATGAGTTCGTGCGGGAGCAGATCGCGGGCGACGTCCTGCGAAGTTCCGAGCGAAGCTCGCGCGGGTTGGTGGCGGCCGGCTTCCTCCGCCTCGGTCCGTGGGAAGCCGACAACATGGTGGCGGAAGACCGCCGCCAGGATTATCTCGACGAAGTGACGACCGCGACGGGAACGGCGTTTCTCGGGCTCACGGTCGGTTGCGCGCGTTGTCACGATCACAAGTACGATCCGGTGAGCGCCGAGGATTACTATTCGCTTCAGGCGTTCTTCGCGAACGCGCAGCGAACCGATCGCTCGGCGGAATTCGATCCCGACGAGATCGAAGGCAGCGTCGAATCCCGCCGCGCGGCCGTCGAAGAGGAGGCGAAGCGGCGCGCCTCGCAACTCGCGGAGTTTCGGCTCCGTCTTAAAAAGAAGGTCGCCGCGGCGCTCGAGAAGCAGCCGGAGGAGATCGCCGACGCGGAGCTCGCGCGCGAGCCCGCTGCGGGGATGATTTCCGCCGAGGAGAAGAAGAAGCTCGGCGAGCTCGAAGCGTCGGTGAAAAACTACGTCGACGACGATCGCTTCGGCGCGGTCGCGTGCTCGGTCACCGAAGACTCGAAGAAGGATCGGAAGCGGACCGCGATCCTCATCGGCGGCGATCTCGCGCGGCGCGGAAAAGAGGTCGAGCCGGCGGTCCCGACTTGGCTCGCGGCGGCCGCGTTCGAGTCGCCCCGCGCCGAAGCGCCCCCGCGAGCTCGGCTCGCCGAGTGGCTCGCGGTGAATCCGCTCGCCGCGCGTGTCTTCGTGAATCGACTTTGGCAGCAGGTCTTCGGTCGCGGCATCGTCGCGACTCCGAATGACTTCGGCCTCAATGGCGCGGGAGCGAGCCACCCGGAGCTCCTCGAACATCTGACGGCGAGATTCGTCGCCGGCGGACGCCGCGCGAAGCCGATCCTCCGCGAGCTCGTCCTCAGTCGAACCTACCGTCTCGCGACGACGCACCCGAACGGCGCACGCTGCGCGGAAGTCGATCCGGAGAATCGGCTCCTCTGGCGCGCGAACTACCGCCGGCTGAGCGCCGAGGAGCTGCGCGACGCGATCCTCTTCGTCTCGGGAAGACTTCGATTCGAGCGCGGAGGACCGGGATTCTTGAGCGCGCTTCCTCCGGAGCTCGGCTCGGCGTTCCCCTTCTTCAATTGGCAGCCCTCGAGCGAAAACGACCGACGGCGGCGGAGCGTCTTCCACTTCCAGCGCCGGAATCTTCTACCGCCTTTCTTCGAGGCCTTCGACGCGTGCGATCGCTCCGCGTCGACGGGTCGGCGGAGCGCTTCGGTCATCACGCCCCAGGCGCTCAGTCTCCTCAACGGATCGCTCACGCAGGACGCCAGTCGCGCGCTCGCGCGGCGAGTGCGCGACGAGGGTGGATCCGAGCTCGAGGGTCGTCTCGATCGGATGTTTCTCCTCGCATTCGCGCGCCGACCCGCGCGCGAAGAAATCGCGGTATGTCGCGAGTTCCTCGCCGCACAAGCGACGCGGTACAAAGGCGAGGCGGAAGCAGTAGCCCGGTCTGAAGCTCAGCCCCTCTCGCCCCGCGACCGAGCGTGGGTCGATCTTGCGCACGTCGTTCTGAACGCCAACGAGTTTCTTTACCTCGAGTGAGGACCGCGATGGGATCGCCGACGCCGGCGCCGCACCGATCCGGCCGCCGCGAAGTTCTCTATCAGCTCGGATCGGGACTAGGCGCGGTTGCGCTGAGCTCGCTTCTGGCCGAGCGTCGAGCCGTCGCCGCGTCGTCGACCGGCGCGCTCGCTCCGCGCGTCGGCCACTACTCGGGACGGGCCCGGAGCTGCATCTTTCTTCTCATGGAAGGCGGCCCGAGCCAGATGGACACCTTCGATCCGAAGCCGGAGCTCGAGCGACTCGACGGAAAGCTCATGGAGCGCGATCTCGTCTTTCAGTCGAACCAGACGCGCGGTGAGCGATTCTTCGTGCGGAGTCCGTTTCGCTTCGAGCGCTACGGCGAGCGTGGGATGCCCGTCTCGGAGCTGTTTCGCGAAACGGCCGCGTGTGTCGACGACATGGCGTTCGTGCGCTCGGTCCACTGCGAGAGCGACAATCACCCCGCGGCACTCAATCAGTACACGACGGGGCAGCAGATGCCGGGGAGCCCGTCGGTCGGGGCATGGGTCGTCTACGGGCTCGGGAGCGAGAACGAGAATCTTCCGGCCTACGTCGTCCTCCGCGACGGCCGTCCCTTCGGCGGAACGACGAGCTGGGGGAGCGGCTACCTGCCCGCGCACTTTCAAGGAACGCAGCTTCGGAGCGGTGCGCGACCCGTTCTCGATCTCGACTTGCCGAACGGAGTGTCGCGGAGCGATCGCCGCTCGAGCCTCGACCTCCTCCGCCGTCTGAACGAGATGCATCTCACGCGCCAGCCGGCGAACGACGCGCTCTCGGCGCGCATCGATGCGTACGAACTCGCGTTCCGCATGCAGATGGAGGTGCCCGGTGTCGTCGATCTCGCGCGCGAATCCGCGGCGACGAAGACGCTCTACGGTCTCGACGACAAGGCGACGAAATCATTCGGTGAACGCTGTCTCCTCGCGCGACGGTTCGTCGAGCGTGGAGTGCGATTCGTCCAGGTGTGGGCCGGCGGCTGGGACTCGCACGACGACGTCCTCGGCGGGCACCGAAACGCTGCTCGGCGCGTCGATCGACCGATCGCGGGGCTCCTCACCGATCTCAAGCAGCGCGGGCTTCTCGACGAGACTCTCGTCGTCTGGGGCGGAGAGTTCGGCCGAACACCGGACACGCGGAAGCAGAGCCTCAAGCGTCCCGGGCGCGACCACAACCCCGGCGCGATGACGATGTGGTTCGCCGGCGGCGGCGCGGCGGGCGGGAGTGTCGTCGGCGCGACGGACGAGACCGGGAACCGCGCCGTCGAGTCACCGCACCATCTGCGCGACGTTCACGCGACGATTCTCCATTTCCTCGGCCTCGACGATTTCGATCTCACCTACTACCACGGCGGTCGTTTTCAGCGACTCACCGACACGGGCGGAGATGTGATCGAGGGGATCACCTCCTGACGTGGCCGGCGCGCTCGTTCGCGCGGCGGCGTTTCCTCCCGTCGCTTTCGCCGTCGGCTGATTCGCGTGAATCGATCTGACCTCTCTCGCTCGAATCGATCGAGTTCAGCCCGTTCGCTCGATCGCGAAATCCTCGACCTCGCGCTTCCCGCCGTCGGCGCGCAGCTTACACTTCTCGCCCACACCTGGATCGACATGGCGTGGGTGGGACGGATGGACGCCGCCGAAGAAGCCGTCGCCGCACTGTCGATCTCCATCTTCGCCGTGTGGATCTTCGGCTCGCTCGCCGCACTTCTTTCGGTCGGACTCTCCGCGCTCGTCGCACGGTACGTCGGCGCCGGCCGACAGGCCGGAGCGCGCTACGTGGCCTCGCAGGGGATCCGTGGATCGGTGGCGCTCGGCGTGATCTGCGGGATCGCGGGTCTGCTGCTCGCGCCGACGCTCTTCGCTGCCGTCGGTACCGAGGAAGGAGTGACGCGCGCCGGAACGGCCTACGTTCGCATCTACTGGGGCGGAGGGCTCGCAACACTGCTTCTTCAGGCCGGAGCGGCGATTTTTCGCGGACACGGAAACACCCGGGCACCGTTCGTCGTCGCGCTCGGATCACTCGCTCTCAACGCGGTGATCGATCCCCTGTTCATCTTCGGCTGGGGACCGCTGCCCGCCCTCGGGGTCGCGGGCTCGGCGTGGGCGACGATCCTTGCGAGCGCGCTCAGCGCGATGGTTCTCGGCGATTTGCTTCGGCGATCGGGTCACGTCGATCGCGCGCGTCCGGCTGACGACGTCCTCCGGCTCCGCGATTCGACGCCGCTCTCGAGACCGGGAATGATCGGAATCGATTGGGCGGTGCAGCGACGCGTCGCGCGCGTCGGCGTTCCGATCGCGATCTCGGGAGTCGTGTTTACGCTGATCTACGTCGTGATCGGGCGGATTACGGAAGAAGCCGGCGGAAGCGCCGCGGTCGCGGGCCTCGGCATCGGCCACCGCGGAGAGGCTCCGGCCTGGGTACTCGGGACGGGGTATGCGACGGCCGCGGCGTCGCTCGTCGGACGCCGGCTCGGAGCCGATGATCCCGACGGGGCGAACCGCTGCGCGTGGCGAGCGATCGCGCAGTGTGTCCTTCTTTGCGTGTTCTGGGCCGCGATCTTGATCGCCGCGGCGGACTGGATCGCGGCCGTGTTCATCGACTCGAGCGAACCGGCGTTCGCCTACGCGACGATGTACTATCGCATCGCTGCCTGGTGCATCGCGTTTCAGGCGACGGAGATCGTCGTCGAGGGCGCGTTCGGCGGCGCCGGCCTCACGGTTCCGCCGATGTTGATCACCGTCCTTCTCACCGCCGTCCGTGTGCCGATCGCGTACTGGGTGGTGCGATCGACCGAGTACGGAATCGAAGGAATCTGGTGGACCCTATCCCTCACGGCTATCGTGCGCGGGATCGTGATGGCGCTCTGGTTCAGCCGGGGGACGTGGCGGGGTCAGGGGGTTTGAGCGGGGAGGCTATGGTTGGGGGCGCGACAGCAGTTCGGGATGAACAGCGTGAGGACTCCGGCCATGGACCAGCTGAATTTCGAGTTCCGCGCGATGGCAAGCTCTTTCCGCGCGTTCGCGGATATGGTTGAGTCTCAGGCCTCCTCCGACTGTATCCTTCCGAAACGCGGCTCTGACGTCCGGGTCTCGGGCCCACGCCCTTACCGTGGATGCGAACATCGGTTTCGAAGTCAGATACAGGTCGTCTGCATCCTCGATAAACCCCGCTTTCCACGCGGCTGTGTACGCACCGCTCGTTTCCGCAGCTTTGATTTGGTTGTACACCCCGGCCAGGTACTTCCACTGGGACGCAAAGCGTGTGTACAGGGCTGTGTAAGTCGCCGCCAGGATCGCCCCAAACATCGGAATGGAGTCGACGAAGATTTCGCGCGCTCGCGTCCAATTCCAGGTCAGGAATTCGACTTGGGGGTTTGAAACTTCACGGAGACAAGAAACGGAGATGCAAAGCGCGAACGAAGACACGAGCGCGCGAGCAAGAACGATTGGGCCTCCGTTCGGGCGAGCGGGGCGAATCGGATTCAGGCGCTTTCTGCTGTTGTCCGTTAGTAGCCACTCTCCGGATAGCCACTTTACGGCGGCGGACCAGCAGCGCCACAACTGCGAGTCGTGCATCTTTCGCGGCCTGTTCAGCCAGGAGGATTCGAGCCGTCTCGACGGATGCGTCGAGTTACTAATATCGACATAGTTCTAATTATTCATTAGAGAGTCGCCAGATTCGTCGGAGATTCAGCGGGACGCCCCCGTTTTTTGGGCTGCGGGGTCGATTCGCGGTATCACTGCGTCTGCCGAATTTTGGCCGTAACGGAGGCCAAGGAATGTCCGACTTTCGAGTGACCGAGCTGTCCGCCGACACGGACTTCTCGAATCTTCCCTACTGGGATGTAGCGATCATCGGGGCGGGGCCGGCTGGGCTCGCCGCGGGACTCACCACGGCGCATCGCGGTCTCACGACCCTCGTCATAGAGGCGAAGGAGCGACCCGGCGGACAGCCGCAGTTTCTCTACGCGGACAAGCGCATCGTCGATATCCCGGGGTTTCCCGATGGGATCACCGGGGAAGAGCTCTCCGACCGAACGTATCGCCAGGCGAGGGACGCGCTCGTTCAGTTCCGCTTCAGCGAAGAGCTGACGGAGATCGAAGACACCGACGAGGTCGAGACCGACGACCGGCTGAAGCGAGTCGTGACGACGAAGGGCTCGTATCTCTGCCGGAAGGTGATCATCGCGTGCGGACTTCTCCACTATCCGCGAAAGCTCGCCGTGCTCGATTCTCTCGCATCGAAGAAAGTGCACTACAAGGTGCCGAAGATCGGCGACTACGAGGGGCAGCGGGTCGCCGTGGTGGGCGGGGGTGATTCTGCGCTCGACGCTGCGCTCATGGCGCTCGCGCGGGGCGCGCGAGTCGATCTCATCGTTCGCGAGGAGACGCCGATCGGGAAGGCCGACAGCCTCGCGCGGATCCGCGAAGCCGGTGGCGTCGTGCGAACCTCGGTCGAGATCGCGAGCGCCGAGTTCGCCGGGGATGCGGTCGCGCTTCGGCTGACGAACGGCGACAGCCTCGACGCGGAGCAGGTGATCGTTCAGATCGGATTCTTGTCGGCGAAGGAGACGTTCGAGCGGCTCGCCATCGATCTCAACGAAGACGGCAGCATCGCGATCGATCCCTACTTCGAGACGAGCCGAAAGGGCATCTTCGCGGTCGGCGACGTCCACGGAGACATCAAGCTGATCACGGTCGCGTGGGCCGAAGGGATCCAGGCGGCGATCCACGCGTTCAAGGAGATCACGAGTCCCTACTGGCTGAACGAGAAGCGGCTTCGTGATCACAAGCTCGTCATGATCGGCGAGAAGCTGACGCAAGCGGCGCGGAGCCGACGACCGTGAGCGGCGAGAACTCGTAGGCGAGCTCCGTTTCGTGCGAAAACGGGCCGAATGGTTTTCGCTCGCCTCGAAGTCTCCCCTCTACAATGGACGCCGGTGGTCAGGCTCGAACCGGCGTACGCGCAGCAGAATTTGGGGGGAGGTCGAGGCATGAAGGTCCTCAGTTCGGGGCGTTATCTCGCGAACGTGTTCGTCTGCGCGTTCGCCATCGGATCTACCGCGGTCGCGCCCGGCGCTCGTCTTCGCGCAGAGGAGGGTCAGGTCTACGAGCTCACCGGAGAGAGTCTCTACTTCGTGAACTGCCCCGTCTGCGAAGTGCTGCAGACGGATCTCGCTCTCGCCGGGACGTTCGTGCTCACCCCGCACCCCTCCGGCGACGAGGGGCGGTTCCTCGTCGACGACGTTCAGCTCGTGAACGCGGACGTTTTCTTTCGAGGCTCCGGGCTCTACACGATCGAAGACGGCATGCAGACCATGCGGCTCGGTCTCGCAACGAGCTACGGGGAGGTGTTCGAGTCGCTCGGCACGAGCTCGATCGAAGCGGAATGGCCGGAGATCAGGATCCACCTCACCGACGCCGACGGAGTGTTCACCGTCGGCCACGATTTTCACATCGTCGCACGTCCGCGGACCGAGAGAGCCGTCGTGCGGTATCGACTGAGAGAGGAAAGTCAGCTCATCGATGAATGTGTTCCCTGCGGAGCGCCTCCCCAGGTGAAAGCACTCCGCGGGACGTTCGACCTCGAGGAGCTCCGGCGCGATGAACAGGGGCGAGGCAGCTTCGCCGTCGAGAACCTCGGTCTTTTCGCCGAGGACTCCGATCGTTACGACCTCTCGGGTCGCGGCTTCTACGTCCGGTCCGGTGAGCGCAATCTGCTCGAGCGGATGATGCTCGAGCTCGATTGGCGCGGGGTGGGAGCGATTTCGCTCGAAGGGAGATTCGAGGAGCTCGCGAGCGACACCGAGTCGATCGACGTCGACGTCACGTATTTCTCTGAGGAGACCCGACTCACGCTTCGCATCATGGCGGATCCGATCGCGACGACGGAATTCCGCCGGGGCGACGCCAATGTCGACGGGGGAGTCAACATCGCCGACGCTCTCGCGATCCTCAATACACTCTTTTCGCGCGGTGAGCCGTTCGCGTGCCGCGCAGCGGCGGACGTGAACGCGGACTTCACGATCAACGTCACCGATCCGATCTTTCTGCTCGGACACCTCTTCGGCGCACTGGGCCCGCCGCCGGCGCCGGGACCGAACGAGTGCGGAATGGGGAGCGCTCGGGAGCTCTCTTGCGGTGAGTACGATCGCTGCGGCGTCTAACCGCTAGTCGCGCAGATCACGGTACCTCCGGCATGCGATCCGCGAAGGCGAGGATCGTTCGAGTGAACCACTAACATCGACCTGGGCAGTTTGACAGAGACGCGAGAGCCGGCGGAGAATGGGGCGGCTGTGGTGTCAGAGCTGACCGGGAGGCTCGTCGGGGCACCGCGTGGAAGAGCGACGATCGGGACTCGAGTACCGTCGTGTCCATCGTCGCGACCGTAGAGGGAAGACATGGCCGCTGCGAAGTCTCCCGCCGTGCGGGAGTGTAAGAGTTCCCGTGATCTGATCGATCGAATTCGACGAGACGTCCGCGACGGATACGGCTTCGTTCCGTTTGTCGGAAGCGGCGTCTCCGCTCCGTCCGGAATTCCGATGGGGCAGGAATTCGACGAGTTTCTCGCGTACACGGTGTACCGAGTGCTCGCGACCGAGGAAGAGCGACCGAAGAGCCGCGGCGACGAAGCGCTTCCCCGCTGGTGCGTCCGTCGAGACGGGTGGCCGAAGTACCCCAACAGCAAGGATGCCGAGGACACTCGGAAATGGGTTCTCGAGCGCTACCGCGAAATCTGTAGAGATCTCAAAATCGAAGTGAAGAGCGAAGGCGGCTTCGTTACGGATCTCCAAGTGATGTCCGATGCCTTGAGCGGACTCGCTGGCGACATAGCGCTACGAGCTCGCCGTCCGCTCGTTCCGAACGTCATCGCGTCTGCGGACTGCCGCGCGCGCGATCAAGAGCTCCGATCATTTCTTCGCGCGGTCGGGCGCGATGGTCCCGACCGTATGTTCGCCGGTCGCCACGGCTACTCTCCGACTTCACAGGACCACATTCGCGAAGCGGGCATCCGTTCGCTCTCCGATTGGCGCGCGACCCTGCATTTTCTCTCTCGCGTTAAGGTCGACGAGGACACCGGGGATCTCGTTCTCTCGGAATCCGAGCCTTGGGTCATCGACGGATTCAACATTCACATCACGCGGGGAAAGCGCAGCAATCTCACTCACAAGATGCTCGCTCATCTTGCGACGCCGATGCGGATCCGCACCGTCGTGACGACGAACTTCGACACCCTCCTCGAAGATTCCTTCGCGCAGATCCAATCTCGAGTTGCGGTGTTCGAAGTCGGCTCGCGCGGCGAGCTGCCCGATCCGGGAACCGTGCGCGCGCAGAACTGCATCGTGAAGCTGCACGGTGGCATGCTCGATACCCGCGCGGACTTTTCGCTCGACGACGCCCCGAGCGACCGGGACAAGGCATCGTTTGCCGAATACGTCCGTCAACGAAGCCAAGCGAGCTCGAGTCGCAGCGCGCAGAGCGGTCGAACCCGGGGAATCCCGAATCACCTGATCGTCATGGGCTATTCGGGATCGGATCAGCGCTGCGTACAGATGATCAAGTACTTGCTCGATCAGGACCCAGGAGTGCGGATCTATTGGCTCGCGTTCAACGACGCGGACGTGCGCAGAGTCTCCGAGACTTTCTACGAAGACTGCTACCGGAAGGGCGGTGAGCCGAGAGTGATCACATATCGGAGCGATCGGCAGGATCTTCTTCTCTACGAGCTCTATCAGGAGCTCACTCTGTCCCTACCTGCCGGCGGATTTGCCTACCAGTTCACCCACAAGATTCCGCCCGAGCGGCGCCTCGAGTTTGCGGCTTCCGACGCCAAGATGAACAAGGTAGGCGACGCGATCGTGGAGATCCTCACCAACTCCCAGACCCGCGACGCCCGGCTCGCCGAGCTCGAGGAGCGAGCGGACGTTCACATCGAGCGAGTGCCGCGGGATCGTGACGATGACACGACGCTGTCGCTGGAAGCAGACGGGCGATCCGATCTCGCGTCCGCTATGCGACACGCGTTTCGAAAGTTGCGATCGAAGCATCATCGCCAGTGTATCTGGCTCGAGCTTCAGGACTACGCGAGTCCGCACTACGTCTACACCGAACTCCTCAAGGTGATCTCGGTGAGGCTCGGGCTCTTCCAGCTGGAGCACGTCGTTCTCGCCCCCGACGAGAGCGATCGAACTCGAGTCGGCTACGGAAAGCACCTCAAGAAGGCGATCGAGTACTTCGGAATCCAGCCGGAAGCTTGGGTCGTATTCCTCTATGGCCGGAGCTGTCCCGGCGGCTGTTCCGGTTGGGACAACCGACCGTGGGGTCGCGACGAATACGATCGATTCAAGGAACTGCGCGAGGCGCTCGGTGCGGCGGGGATCCGTGTGGTGTACATGCCGCTTCGGGATCATCGCCGAGTTCGCAACGAGGCGAAGCTCTTGTTCGTCGACCGACTCGGGCCCATCGTGAAGGCTCAGGCTACTCTACCGTCGAAAGATGAGTTTCCGGTCGACCGGTACAAATCCGAAGAAGAGCGGAGACGAGAAGAGAAGGAGTGGAGAGCCGAGCAGGTCGGTTTCCTCGACACTCAGCGAATCCTCGATTCGAACTCGCAGGAGGATACGGTCCTCCAGGGGAATCCGTTCTTGATTCCCAAGCACTCCGTCGATGCAACCGTTTCCAAGTGGAAGAACGTCCCGCGCGGGGGACCGACGACCTACGAGTCGATCGTTCACAGAATCGTCGATGAATGGCTCACCGTAAGATCGGCGGGCAGCGAGTACGACGAGCGACTGAAGAAGATTCAGTTTC
The DNA here is from genome assembly GCA_965223845.1 of Planctomycetota bacterium. Lineage (GTDB taxonomy): Bacteria > Planctomycetota > UBA8108 > UBA8108 > SXIK01 > CBDCXR01. The sequence continues at coordinate 6,072,013 of CBDCXR010000004.1, forward strand.
TCTATGCCGTGACGCTCTTTCGACAGTCTCGGCATACGAGCGCATTCTTTTCGGAGGCCCTCTTCCCTTGCCCGCACCGATTCAATGCGGACGGGGAAGACAACGACTGGGTGCGCTTCGACAAAGTACGAAAGTGGATTCGAGATCTCGAGCGCGAAGCGGTCTTTTATCACAAACCCGGCGGCTACGCGTGGAAGTACCGTGACATGCGCCTCGGGATCCAGCGCCTGATCGAAGGCATGGAGAACGTCTGCTTGAACGAGCCGGCGGAGTCGCGCGAAAAGAGCCGGTTCGTTCGCTTCATGGGGCAGCGACGCGCGCGGACGCACCTCTGGATCGGCCACTGGTACCTCAAGGCGTTTTACGCGACCGGGCACGCGATTCCGATTATCGAATCCCTCTACCATCGGCTTCAGTGCGTGCGCTATTCGCCGTACGCGAAACCGCCCGTGCTCGCACCGACGAGCTCGAATCGCGAAGAGCTGTACCGCTACCGCCTTCAGCTTTTTCGCCTCGCGATTCTTGCGATGGTGAAGACGAGTCGCATGGCTCGGCCGTGGCTCAAGTTCTGGCTCAACGATCCGGGTGAGAGCTCGCTCTTCGGCGAACAGGCGAAAGCGGGCCGGCGCATCGTAGAGGCTGCCCGGGAGAAGCTGGAGGAAATGGCGAAAGCCGAGCCGGCGCTGGTTGCCGAGGGTCGTACGCTCAAAGGATTGACCGAATTGCTCAGGGACGAGTTCGATACGCTCGGCGGATCGCTGAGGGCTGAAGCCGGGAAGCGAGGCGGGAAGAAGTTCCTGCTCGACATTCCTCCCCGCGAGCCGGGAGAACCGGAGCGTCCCGAAACCACGACGGATCTGAGATTCGACGCCGAGATTCTCTGCAGCCCCGACTGGCGCGGGCGATTCAGAGAGCGGCTGAAGGCGTTCAAGCTCGAGCCGACCGACCCTGGTCTCGAGAACGTCGTCGAGATCATCGAGCAACACGAAGGCGCGATTCGACGCGCACCGAACACCGGCGAGGAATCCGCGGCGAGGCGCCGCGGGATCTCAGAGACTCTCGACGAGCGGCTCGTCGCGATCAAGTCGAAGTGGATCCTCGCTTGCGGAGGGCGTCAATCCTACGTCTCTCAGGCGGTGCAGACGATCAGCGAGTTCGCATACCTCCACGTGAAGCAAGCGAAGCTTCTCGATCACAGCGCCGGGTCAAACGATGCCGACCCGGAAGCGCGCGCTCAGATTCGTGCGCTCTGGGTCGAGGTAACGGCGCTCTGCAACACGGCGATGGATCTCCTCAATCATCTTCATCCGGCGTACCTGAACGTCGAGATCGAGGAACACATCAAGTGTCAGACGATGTACGGGCTCGCGCTCGGTCACCTCGGCCGATTCTTCGAAGCCCATCGCCGACTCAACGAGGCCGGGGCGGTTCTTTCGAAGATGGCGAATACTCTCGAGAGCGAAGAGTTCGCCGTCATCAAGCTTCGTCGCGCCGAGGTCTTTCTCTGCGAAGCCGTTGCCGTCCGCGAAGCTCTGAACGGAGTCGAGACGAGCGAATCGGAGGCGGAGCTCGAGTCTCTGCAGGCTTCTGCACACCCGCAGTTCGCGAACCCCGTCGGCAAAGCCGTGGCCGCAACTCGGAAAGTGGTCAAAGCTCGAAAGAGGCTAGAAGAGATAGAGAAAGAACGCTTCCAGCGATCGGATGCCGAGAGTGCGATCGAGCGCCAGGAGCAGAGGATCGTCGCAGGAAAGGAGGAGCGCCGGCGCGCGATCGAGACACTCGAGCGAATCCACTATGCGAAGCTCGATGACGCCTGGGTCGCGCTCGAGGCCGCCGAGCAGCTCCTCTCCGGCCGCAGCCATTCGTCGCTCTGGTGGGGTCGACTGTTTGCGCTCAAGCTGCGAGTTTACGGGGAGCACCAAGACCGTCGATTGGTCGCGCGGTACGAATCCCTCGCCTTCCGGCAGCGCATTCAGCACGACCACGTCGTGCATCAACTTTTCGACAAGGGCGTCCTTGTGAGCCCGTCGGACCCGTACCGGCGTCTGCGCCTCCTCGACTACTATTTGAAAGCGGTGGAGAAAGTCACGGGGAGTTGGAAACCGGGGCGACTCGAGCGAGCCATCGAGCTCTGGGGATCCATCGCCACCTCGATTCGGCGAGAGCCCGTCCTTCGTGCCCCCCGTTCGCCGATCCGCAATTATCTGGGCCGTATGCGGAAGGCGATCCAGGCCTGGAAGCAGAGCGACGAGACGGGGTGAGAATCGCTCCGAGATGAACTCCCGACGCGTTTGAGAGAGTTCATCGGCGTGATCCATCCCCGAGCTGCCGTCCGGTCCCTTCCGTCAGCTCGACCGACCGATCCACTCTGCTCACCGCGAAGCTCTCCCTCCGTCCCGAAGGCCAGTCCACTCGGAGCTCGTCGACCTTCGTCTCTCTTCCCAATCCGAATCGCGCTACGAGCTCCGACTGAGACGCGTAGCTCGAGCCGCTGCGAAGGCGACGCCGCTGCGTTCTTCCGCCTGCTCGCAGCGTGACGATGGCGCCGATTCCGTCGCGATTGGACACCGTTCCGCGCAGTCGCACGGCGAGCCAGTGATGCGAGTGGTCGCTCGTGTTTTCGAGCACCGTCGCTCGTTCGTCGAGCTCGCTCACGATGATGTCGGCGTCGCCGTCGCCGTCGAGATCGCCGAATGCCGCGCCCCGAGACGACTTTGCGACTCCGAGTGTCGATCCAGCGGACACGTCGCGAAATCGGCCGTCCTTGTTTGCAAATACCTGGTTCGCCTGCCGGTAGCTCACTCCGTCGGCGACGGCGTCGACCTGTGGTGCGACGTGACCGTTCGCGACGAAGAGATCTTGATCGCCGTCGAGATCGGCGTCGAAGAAGAAGGTCCCCCAGCCGAGCGTCGGGTACGTCGCTCGGGCTAGGCCCCGCTCGGTCGTTGTTTCCGTGAAGAAACCGTCGCCGTCGCTGCGGTAGTAGGTCGCGGTATCACGCGAGAAGTTGACGACGAAGAGATCCTCTCTCGCCGAGTCGCCGAGGTAGACCGCATCGACGCCCATTCCGGCCTGCGCCACGCCTTCGTCGCTGTACGCGACTCCTGCGAGGGAACCGACGTCGCGAAACGTCCTCCCGGCCTCGTTCAGCCAGAGAACGTTCGGACGAGTGTCGTTCGCGACGTAGATGTCGAGCCAGTCGTCGCCGTTCGCGTCGAGGATCGCGACGCCGAGGCTGTACGCAAAGTGCTCGAGGTCGAGTGCGCGGAGTCCCGCGCGTTCGCTCACGTCCTCGAACGTGCCATCGCCGCGGTTGCGATAGAGCGTCGACGCCTCGGGGGGGAGCCCCGCCGGGCCGCAGGCGATCGGAACTCCGCGGTAGTGACAGCGCGGGTCGCGTCCCCGCACCGGAACCGACTCGCGATCGAATGCGAGATAGTTCGCGACGAAGAGGTCGAGGTGGCCGTCGCGGTCGAAGTCGAAGAACGCGCAGCTCGCTCCCCAACCCGGATCGCCCGTTCCCGCTTCGGCGGTCGCGTCGACGAACGTGCCGTCGCCGTTGTTTCGCCAGAGCCGGTCCGGCCCGTAGTTCGCGACGAAGAGATCGGGGTCGCCGTCGTTGTCGTAGTCCGCGGTCGCGACACCGCAGCCGCTCGCCCGGTCGATGAGTCCCGCCCGCCGGGTGACGGTTTCGAACCGGAGACCGCCGAGATTGCGGTAGAGCCCGTCGCTCGGTTGCGGGTCGCCCGGCGCCCGGTCGGGATCGCCGCCGTTCGCGAGAAACGCGTCGAGTCGGCCGTCGCCGTCGTAGTCGAGGAGCGCGATCCCGCCGCCGTTGATGGAAAGAATGTAGTCTTTCTCGGGATCGCCGGTGGCGTACTCGAAGTCGAGCCCGCTCTTCATGCTCGCGTCTTCGAAGCGAATTTCGGTGCTCGGGCTCTCGGTCGCTGATCGCTCGGTCTCGCATCCGAGGAGGACGACGACCGAGAACACCAGCGAGCTGGGACCCCGCGCAAGGAATCGGGTTCGGGCAGAAAACGGTCGTCTCGAACGGCCGCTCGGGCGCGCGTTTCCGGCCATTTCGCCGGAACGGCCTGCGGTTCGCCTTGCGATGCCCTGCGCGAAGCCTCGTTCTCCGCCTTTGAACGAGGTTTTGCGCAGGCTCCTGGCGCGCCCCATCGCGTCGTCTGCCTCTCTAACGCGCCGCATCGTGCCCCTCGCCGGAAGGAGACGCAGTCCCGTCCGGTCCGCAGAGTACCGTCGCGATTTCCACCGCCGTTCGAGGCGGCGGCGCCGTCGGCTCTCGCTCTCTTCGCTTCGCGGCCGCCTCTCGCCGGAGAAAGATCTCCTCGACGCGGTCGAGGCGTTCGTAAAGGACTCTCCATGCGGCGCCGTCATCGATCGCCGCAATTCTCGCGAGCCGAAGACCTTCGGACCGCTCGCCGAGCTCGAAACGCTGTTTCGCGGCTCGGAGGAGATGGCGCGCCCGCGCCGCGCCGCGCGCGTGTCCGGCCGCGTAGAGATCACCGCGGATCGCGCGTTCGAGCGCAGTCGATTCGTCTGCTCTCCGCCGCGCTGACGCGAGTGCGCGTTCGTCGACCGCTCCGCGCGCGGTCAAGCACTCGAGGAGCGCGATGTCGTAGTCGCTTCGGCGATCGGTGACCCCGTTCGGTTTGGGCAGATCTTCGCACGCGACGGCCTCTCCCCGCGCGAGTCGGACGCGCGCCGAGAGCAGCGTCGCCGCGTTTCGCTCACGCGTCGAAAACGAACCGCGCGCGAGAATTTCTTCCGCGGCGAGAAACTGGCGGCTCTCGACGAGTGCTCGCGCGAGGAGGAGCGCGCCGGCACCGCGCCCGCTTCGCCGGTAGAGTTCGAGCCATCTCGCCGCTCGCGCGGGTTCGTCGAGATCTTCGAGGACGATCTGGGCGAGCCGCGGTGCCCACATCGCGACGAGACGTGAATCACTCCGGCAGAGAGACTCGAGCTCTCGGGCGGCAGAGTCACTTTCGCCGCGGAGTGCTCGCGTCATCGCACGCCAACCGCGTACGTCGGGATGCGCGGACCCGATCGCTGCGCCGAGCCGTTCGATTTGCTCGAGCGCTTCCGGTGCAGCGTACGACGCGACGAGATTCTCGATGAGAAACACGATGGCGCCCGGATCCGCGCTCTGTGCGGATTCACTCAAGACCTCCCGCGCACGCTCCATCTGCCCGCGGAGCGTGAACGCGCGCGCGATCGTCCTCGCGGCGATCGCCGAGCGGCCCAGCTCGCTCTCGAGCTCCGCTCGTCGCTCCTCTCCGTCCCCTCGCTCGAGCTTCCGCGCGAGCGTGAGAAACGCCGCGGCGGCGCCGTCGCTTTCCGTCCGGCTCCTTTGAAGGCGCGCGAGTGCCGCGGCGAGGCGAAGATAAACCCAGCGATCGTAGGGATCGTCCGTGAGAAGCTCCGCGGCGAGCGTCACCGCGCGTCGCGACTCCCCGTTCTTTTCGAGTGCGAGTAGGAGCTCTTTCCGCGCCGATTCTCGTTCGCGCGGCGTCGCCGCGAGCTCGATCGCCCGGGTGAGGTACCGCTTCGCCTTTGCGTACGCTCCGCGCGCGCGCAATCCGATCCCGAGCGCGGAGAGTCCGTCGAAGGAATCCGGCTGCGATTCGATCCAGGCGCGTCCGTAGCGTTCGAGCGCAGCCGCATCGCGCGATTGTCGCGCCCGTGCGAGCACCGCTCGGAGCGTTTCCTCTGCGGCGGGTTGTTGCCAAAACCGCTCGGTCCCGAACTCGAGCGCGCGGAGATCGGGGTCGATCTCGACGGCGTTTGCCGTCGCCGGGGACGGTTGCTTCGCCCCGCGGTCGCAGGCGACGATCGTCGCGGAGACGAGAAGCGCCGCGACTCCCGCGCGCGCGGCGACCCACCGAACCGTTTCGGCCATGCTCCTTGCCGACGGGCGGGCGGGCTTCCCTCCGATCCCCATTCGGTCCTCTCCTCACTCTCCCTCGCTGGCAGTGTTCGCGCCCGCCGTCGGCACGAACATTGCGTCCGCTTGCCGCTCTCCGAGCGGATGTTACTCTTCGACGGGCAGGAGCGGATATCGGAACTTCGCGACGAAGGAGATCAGATCGATGAGTCGTTGTGTCGAGCCCGATTGGCAGGCTCTCTACGCGGGGATTCAGCGCTCGCGCGCGACGGAGTCGGGTGAAGATCTCGACTCTGAAGAGCAGGCGTGCCCGAACTGCGTCGGCGGCCTCGTCTCCGACGACGAGGTGTGTCCGATCTGCAGCGGGTACGCGGTCGTCAAGGTCGTCGCAGTGTAGATCGAATCGGATTTGAGGCCCGGCAGTGTGGAGGGAGTCTTCGCTCGCGCGCGTGCGGCCGCGGAGCGGAGGGCACTCGTCCCTCGGGGAGAGAGGTGGTTGGCGACCCGAAGCGCGCCTTTTTTTGCGCGCCGGGACTCGAGCCTGGATCAGCGGGATGCTCGAGTCCGCCGACCCGAGTGGTACCCGTGCCCTCCGCTCCGCGGCCGTCGCCGCGCGTCGCGATTCGCCTCGGCAGCCGCGGTGCCTCGACGAAAGTCGGGACGCCGCGGCTCGCGTTCCTTTTGGTGGGCCGCGGAAGTGTCGTCGACTCTGAGGAAAGGGACGACACTCGACGGCAGGCGCTATCCTCGCCACCGCCGACAGAGATCCCTCGCCGCATTCGGCCACTCCGGGAACTGGAACTCGAATCCGGACTCGATCAAGCGCGACGGCACGACGCGACGACTCTTCAAGATCAACTCCGTCTCCGTGCGCAGGAAAAACGCACCGAGCTCCAGCATCGGGACCCGTGCCGGCAGGCCGAAGCCGATCCCCCACGCTGTGCGGAGCGCACGCATGAACTCTGCGTTCGGGACGGGATGGGGCGCCGCGAGATTGACGGCGCCGCTCAGCGCCGAGTGATCGACGAGCCAGTAGATCGCGCGCACGAAGTCGTCGCCGTGGATCCACGAGACGAACTGACGGCCGTCGCCGCTTGCGCCGCCGAGCCCGAAGCGGACGAGCCGGAGGAGGACGTCGAAGATCCCGCCGCGGTCGGGGCTCATCGTCATCGCCGAGCGGAGAAGCACCCGGCGCGTCGCCGGCACGTTAGCGTCGGTCGCGGCGCGCTCCCACGCCTTCGCGACCTCGATGCTGAACCGCCACGTCTCGGGTGCGCCCGTCTCCCCACCGCCGATCATCCCCGTTTCTTCATCGTTCGGCGCGTCGAACCGGTGCGAGTAGATCGTCGCGGTGCTCGCCTGGAGCCAGACGCTCGGCGGGCGGGAGGATTTCTCGATCGCCTCGCCGATGGCGCGAGTCGAGCGGACCCGTGACTCCAGAATCTCCCGACGGTTTCGCGCGTGGTAGCGACAATCGACACTGCGCCCCGCCAGATTGATGACGACTCCCGCGCCGTCGAGCTCGCGGAGCCACTCGCCGCAGCTTACGCCGTCCCAGTAAAGAGTACGCCACGGCCGCCGCTGCGGCCGCCGACTGAGGACGACGATCTCGTGCCCGTCGCGGACGAACGCACGAGCGAGCAGAGTACCCACTTGTCCGGAGCCACCGGCGAGGACGATCTTCATGTTCGAGGTCTCTCCTTGCGAAGCGGTCGCGAGAAGAGAACCGCAAACGAGACGACTCCGTAACGGTGAACGGCTGTCCCCCAGAGCGAACCGGACGCGCGAGCACAAAAAAAACCGCGGTTCCCCGACTCTCGCCGGGAAACCGCGGCCCCGAAACAACGCCCCGGAGATCAACTGCCCTTAGATCGACTCCTCGCAGCCGATGCGGTCCGCGGTTGGATCGACACCCGGCGTCGGGAACGGAGCCGGCGGCTTCGGCCCGCCGCCGAAGAGGTAGTTGAGGAGATAGATCGAATCGGCGAGATCCGAGCGGCCGTCGTCGTTCGCGTCCGCCGCGTCCATGCACGTCGGCTTCGGACCCGCACCGAAGAGGTAGTTGAGGAGGAAGATCGCGTCGCCGATATCGCTCCGGCGGTCACCGTTCGGATCGCCGCGGAGGAACTCGGGCTCGTCGCTCGGTGCGTCGACTCCAACGAAGACCTCGACCGTCGAGCGCGAGCGATTGCCGGCTGAATCCTTCGAGTCGAGGTGGATCGTGTGCCGTCCCGGCGAAAGCCCTTCGACGTCGATCCGGCGACCGCGGCCGAGCACGCCGTCCCGGTCGGACGACCAGAGAACGTCTCGCTCCGAGATCTCTCCGTCTTCGTCGTCGCTCACGCTCGCTTCGAAGATCAGGGCGTCGCCCGATTCGATCTCCTCGTCGTCGCGCGGCCAGAAGATGACGGAGTACGGGGCCTTGTCGGCGACCTCGAACGGCCCGGCGATCGCCTGCGCCGTGTTGAGGCCGTCGGACGCGGTCACGCGAACGAGTGCCTTCGGCGAGCCAGTGAGATTCGCGGCGGGGACGTCCAGCCGATCGCCCGGGACGTCACGGCGCAGCATCTCCCAGGTCTCACCGCCATCCGACGAGTAGTGGACGGCGTAGACGAGGTCGTCGCGATCGGAGTCGCTTCCGCGCCAGCGGATCTCGACCGTGTCCTCGACTCCGTAGGAATCGCCGGCGCGCGGCGAAGTCACCTCGACCGTCGGCGCGCTCGGACTCGCGTCGGCGCGGTGGACGAGCTCGTCCTTCCAGCGGATCTCGATGGCGACGCTGCCTTTCGGAAACGGCATGAGGAGCGCGAACTGGCGGAGGTGATTCGAGCTGTGCTGAACCTCCTGGGGTGCGACGCGACGCTCCGCGAGGACGTCGCCTCCGGCGCCGAGAGCGCGGACTTCGAGGTCGCCGTCCGAGTCGGGGAGCGACAGTCCGCGAGGAGTCGGCACGCGGTAGAGACCGCCGAGGTGGACTTCGTCGACGCCCGAGTCGTGCTCGTCGCCGTGATCATGGTCATGATCGTGATCGTGATCGTGTCCGTCGTGTCCGTGATCGTCCGCGGCCTCCTCGTGCTCTTCGCCCGTGATCGTGCCGCTGATCGCGACCACCTCCGGCGCGGAGACCGGACCCGCCGCGCCGCCGATTCCGAACGATCCACCGAACCCGTCGAGCAAGATTCCGTTCCACGTGTAGGGCGAGGTCCAGTAGGGGTTTCGCCCGTAGGACATGTAATCGTGGAGGAGGTGGCACTCGGGCTCGTCGGTGAGATTGCAGTTGCGGAAGCTCGTGCGGAGGAACGAAGGGATGTCCGCTTCGTTCGTGTAGCGCGGCCGCACCACGACCCAATCGGTCGTATCGAAACCGTAGAACGGAATCGTCCCGTGCGGGTGCGGATAGCGTCCGTCGTAGCCGCCCCCCGATGACTCGCCGTGACCGTTTCCGGCGTGGCTCCGTCCGATGTTGTGGACGAGCTCCTGCGCGGCGACCCACGGCGTAGCCTCGGAGACCGAACCCGGCGCGTTCAGCGTCGCGAGTCCGCCGGGAGTACCGCTCACGAGTCCGATCGCGTAGCTCGACCAGGTGCAGCCCGTGAAGAACGTCTCGAACCATCCGTCCCAGCACGTGAAGCGGCTCTGAACTTCGCCCATGATCCGCGAGAGATCGGACGGATCGGGAAGCGGCGAGAGCGCGAGCGTTCGCATCGGCAGAACTTGGAGTTCACCGTGCGGAAGCGCGCGGCGGATCGCTTCCAGGGAAAAGAGCGACTGCGCGACCGTCGGCGTCATGACTCGCCCCGCACCGTCCCGCGTCGTCACGCGCACCGGCCGGACGCTCAGGCGCTCGGACGCGGTGAAAAACACCGTCTGCTCCACGCGATTGTTGTCGAGGCAGTTCTCGCACTCTCCGAGCGTGTTGTCGGGGTCGACGATCCCGACGAGATCGACGCCGCCGGCGGTGTCGGTCCACGTCGTCGGCAGGAGGAAGTTCCACGTTTTGTTCACGTCGCCGTGACGCTCGGGGAACGTCTCGCCCGCGATCACGTCGATCGTGTCGCCCCCCACCGGCCGAATTGGCGAGCCGGGGAGCTCACGTCCGTCGCGGAAGGCGTACAGCTCCGCGGGAATGTTTCGAACGGTGGCGCCGCTCAGCCCAGGGGTGAGTCGGGCGACGGTCCGGCGATTCGTGACGAGAAACCCCGTCTCGACCGCCTGGGTGACCCGCATGGAAGCGGAGATTCGATTGGGTCGCTCGATCACCACGCGTACGTTGTCCGCTCCCGATCCGCCGCCTTCGTCCGTCGCTCGCACGGTAATCGTGTTGAACGTGCGCTCGGCGATGTCGAGAAGATCGACTCGCGCTCTAAACTCGTAGTTCGGCGCCGAGCCGGTCACGCTCTCGATGACTCCCGCGCGACTCCGGCCGCCAACGGCGGCTTCGATGGTCAAGTTTCGGGTCGTGAAAGTTCCGTATTCCTTGCGAACACGACCGCGCACCGCGACGCGCGGGCTCGAGAATGTCGCATCCGCGACCGGGGACGTGATCGTGACCTGCGGCGCGGCGCCGTACGTCACGACGACCGAGTGCGAATGAGTTTGGTTGCTCGAGTCGACGGCGGTCACGGTGATGCGATTTCGTCCGGGGCGCAGAAAGACGCTCGACGAAATCGACGGGAATCGAAAGTTCGGTGCCGTGCCCGCCGTGAGGAGAGGAACGTTGATGTCGTCCTCGCTCGAGTCGAGAAACTCCATGCGGAAGCGAACGATGCCGAGCGCTACGTCTTCGGTGATCGTTCCGCCGAAGGGGACGTTGTTGCTGCCGAAAAAGACCGCGCCGTTCGCGGGCTCGAGGATGCGGACGACGGGGGCCGCGTCCGGCGGCGGGGGCGGAGCCGAAGCGCCTTCGAAGTAGAGATTGTCGATGATCTCCACGCCGTTTCGATCGAGCTCGATCGGCGTGCCGTCGAAGATCTGGCGGTCGACGTAGTGCACCTCGGCGCGCCGAATGCGGTTCGACCCGACGTCGACCGAGAGCTGAATGCCGACGTCGTGCGCGCTCGTACCGAGCGGCTCGACGTCGGTTGCGATCACCGCGCCCGAGTCGTCGCGAACACGGAGAACCGCATACTCGCGTACTCCGGCCCACCGCCGCCCGCAGCGGAGCATGATCTTCTGCTGGAGGCTCGTGAACCGAAAGCGCATCGGGCCCGGATGGGTCGGGATGTCGAGGCCGTAGGGGACCTCGAGGCAGTGCGGCCATGTGCCCGTCGACACGGGTGCGGGCCGCACGATTCGGGGATTCCCCTCGAAGACGACGCCGAGCGACGAGTACTGGTTGCTCACCCGTGTCGTCTCGTCGAGATCGTCAAAGTTGATCGACGTCCCGGGAAAGGGATCCGGGAGCGGCGGCGGATCGATCGGCGGGGGGAGACCGGGATCCGGGAGCGGCGGGAGCTGGGCGGCGGCGGGCACGCTCCAGCAGAGGGCCGCGGCGAGGAGACAGAGCCAGAACTGGCTGTGACGATTGGAGTTGGGGAGACGGTACATGGGGACCTCCTGGCGATAGAAACGGGTTGAACTCGCCTGTGGAGGGCCGGTGGGAACGGTCGCCGTAACCCGAAAACCAAAAAAACCTCTCGCCGTAGTGGAGTCGGGGGAGCCGCTTCGGGGGGTGGGTCAAGCGAGCCCGCGATTCTCGGGTCCGCGGGCGGGACGGACTCGCCGAGTGGCTTCCGGCGGGCGGGGACCTCGAGTTCGAGCTACGGGATCCGCGCCGAGAGGAGCCGCAGCGACATCGCCCGCGAAGGATCAGCGGGGTGCGCGGCCTCGATCGCGATGATTCCCGCCCCCGGGAGGATCGGGTTCACGCACGGCGCGACGAACGCCGTGCCGACGAGCGCGGGAGAGTCGTAGATGCGGACCTCGAACGGGAGCGCGAGGATCGGGTGCGGGACATCCTGAATCGGCGCGGCTCTCCGTGCGTCTCCGAGCGCCGGAAGGAGACCGATCTCGAGTTTGAGCCCGTGGCGGAGTACGGCGAACACCGACGGCTTCGCGACGACGAGATCCACGAGGGGCTCGAGAGTCGGGTTTTCGTGAGCGAGACTGAAGAGACTCAGCCAGGCCGCGAGTGACCGCTGGAGGGCATCGAGTTCATCCTCCGTCGGAACGCCGTCCGCGCGTTCGGCGAGCTGGAGACCGATGGCGCCGCCATCGTAGAGACCGCGCTGGAGGAAGTCGGCCGGAACCGGATAGATGCCGCGGTGCTGTTCTTTCCCACTTGCGTCGTAGGTGGCGATCTCCAGATCCAGCGCCCTCGAGGGAAAGGTGCGCTCGCGGTCGCCGCTCTGAAGTACCTGCCGAAACGGGGCGCGGCGACCGTCGGGAATTTCCCGGGGCAACGATCGAACGGTCATGCGAACGAACCATCGTCGCGGACTCTGCTCGCGCGCGAGAGCGAGACCGTAGACGAGCTCGTTGCCGACGATCCAGTCGCTCGAGTCCCGCCAATCGAAGATCCCCGGAGAGACTCCGATGCGCTCGCAGGGAGCAAAGTCTCCGAGGGGCGCCGGCGCGAGACTCGGCGTATGCTCCGGCGTGGGAGCCCGACACGCGGCGAGAAAGAGCGCGAGAGCGGCGAGTTCGAAGTGGCCTAGGCGGGAGCGATGGGGCACGCGAGTTCGCGGTCGTGGGGCCGGACGCGCCGCGACGTGCTCGAGGAGTCGCCTCGAGCGGTCGAGGTCGAGAAGCGCGAGAACTAGAGACGCAGCGTAGCCGCGCGACGAAGCGAAGAGAAGCGAGGAACGGCGTGCAAGCGCGTCTCGCGCATCGCCCTCTCTCCCCAAACAACGAGGGACCCAAACCCTCTCGGGTCTGAGTCCCTCGCTAGCACGGGGTTTCACCGAAGCCCCGCGCGGGGTGAGAACGGAGTGACGAGTGTTTCACGACTCGCGATGCCAGGCGCGAGCGCCCCGACGAAGCTGGTGCAAGACCGATGCCGTTTGTTCGCGGCGCCGGATCCGAGCTCTAAGTCTTGGATACGCCAGAGACTAGGAGCGGTTTCGACCGGGCCCTCGCGCGTCCGTTCGCCGCGTTCGCCCAGGTAAGAATTGCCGCCTGGGGCTCGATCGGGCGTCTTCCCACGTAGACTTCGCTCGCCCTAGCCGCGGATAATAGAAGGGGATTGCCGGCGACGGAGGGCGAGAGAGGATCATGAAGTCGACGCGCGCTGCGTGGACGATCGTGCTTGTGATCGCGATCGTTCCCACCTGGACGGATGCCTCCGACCCTGGGAAGGCCGAAGACGCGGACGCCCCAGGCGCTCGGCCCGCGGCCGTCGACTCCAGCTTCGATGCGGAGATCGCGCCGATCCTCGCGGAGCGCTGCCTCGACTGCCACAGTGGTCCCGAACCGAAGGGAGGGCTCGATCTCTCCCGTCGCCGAACTGCGCTCGCCGGCGGGGAGACCGGCCGTGCGATCACCCCGGGCTCGGCGGAATCCAGTCTACTCTGGCAGCGCGCCCGTTCCGGCGAGATGCCACCGAAGGAACGTCTCCCCGATCGGGAGCTCGAGGCGCTCGCGCGCTGGATTTCGTCCGGGGCGCGCTGGGGTACGGACCCGATCGATCCGTTTCGCTTCACGACGGACCGCCGCGCGGGCTACGACTGGTGGTCGCTCCAGCCGATTCGTGATCCCGTTGTTCCATTCCGAAACGATGGCCGAGACGATCCCGGCGCCGGCAGCACGAACCATCCCGTCGACGCCTTTGTCCGCCGCCGACTCGACGCCGAAGGGATCACTCCGTCCGCCCCGGCGTCTCCGCGCGCTCTCCTTCGCCGTCTCTCCTTCGGCCTCACCGGCTTGCCGCCGAGTCCGAGCGAGCTCGAGGCGTTCGTCGCCGAGTCCTCGGACGCCGCGTACCTCGCGTCGGTCGATCGACTTCTCAGCTCGCCCCACTACGGCGAGCGGTGGGCGCGTCACTGGCTCGACGTCGTCCGCTTCGGGGAGAGCCACGGCTTCGAATACGACCAGCCGCGCAACAACGCCTGGCCCTACCGCAACTGGGTAATCGACGCGTTCAACCGCGACCTGCCCTACAACGAGTTCGTTCGCTTGCAGATCGCGGGTGATGTTCTGACGGGGGGGAGTGAGGACGGCGTCGCGGCGACCGGTTTCCTCGTCGCCGGTCCGCACAACACGACGCTACCCTCGAGCGACAAGATGCGCCGGAGCATGGCGCAAGATGAGCTCGAAGACCTGGTCGGTGTCGTCGGCCAGTCCTTCCTGGGCTTGACCGTCAACTGTGGCCGCTGCCACGATCACAAGTTCGACCCGATCAGTCAGCGAGACTACTACGAGCTCGCCTCCGCTCTCGCCGGCGTGCGCCACGGCGAGCGCGAAGTGCGAGGCCCTGCGTTCGAGCGGCGTCAGGCGCGCATCGCCGCAATCGATCGCGAAGTCGCGGAGCTTCGCCGGCGCGTCAGCGAAATCGATGTGCCCGCACGGCGCGCGATTCTCGCCGAGCGCGGGGAGAGCGCGCGAGCGATCGACGCCGGTCCGGCACCGATCGCGCAGTGGGACTTCGCGCGCGGTCTCCGCGACCAAGTCGGTGAGCTCCACGGCACGGCCGAGCGTGGCGCACGCCTCGAAGACGGCGGACTCGTCGTCGACGGACGGGGGTACGTCGTCACTCCTCCGATCGCGAAGGGGATCGGCGAGAAGACGCTCGAGGCGTGGGTGCGCCTCGCCGATCTCGGTCAGCGCGGAGGCGGGGTCATCAGCATCCAAACACCGGGTGGAGACGAGTTCGACGCGATCGTCTACGGCGAGCGCGAAGCCGGGCAATGGATGGCGGGAAGCGACGGATTTCGCCGCACGAAGTCGTTTGGCGGGCCCGAGGAGACCGAGGCGGTCGACCGGCCCGTGCACGTGGCGATCGTCTACGCCGCGGACGGAACCGTGAGCGGTTTTCGCGACGGGAAACCCTACGGAAGTGCGTACCGGAGCGTCGGACTCAAACGATTCCCGGCGAAGACGAGCGTCGTTCTCTTCGGTCTTCGTCACGCCGATCCCGGCGGTAATCGTCTACTCCGCGGCACTATCCTCGGTGCGCGGCTGTTCGACCGCGCGCTCTCTCCCGACGAGGTTGCGGCCTCGGCGCGGAGCGGCGGTTTTTTCATCGCCGAAGAAGAGATCATCGCGCGACTCGATGTCGCGATTCGCGCGCGGCGCGGTGAACTCGCGAAAACGATCGCCTCGCTCGAGGCCGAGCGCGACGGTCTCGCCGGGGAGCGTCCGCAAAAGATGTACACGAACTCCCCGGCCGGGAATCCCGGGGCGACTCATATCCTTGTTCGCGGAGATGTCACGCGACCGGGCGAAGTGGTCGCGCCTCGCGGCCTCTCCGCGCTGCGCTCGCTCGATCCCGATTTCGGCCTCGATCCCGCGGCGCCCGACGCCGCCCGGCGCGTGAAGCTCGCCGATTGGCTCGCCCACTCCGACAGTCCCCTTCTCGCGCGAGTGATGGTGAATCGCGTCTGGCAGTACCACTTCGGCCGCGGACTCGTTCCGACCGCGAACGACTTCGGCTTCAGCGGCGGACACCCGAGCCATCCCGACCTCCTCGATTGGCTCGCCCGCGAGTTCATACGAAGCGGCTGGAGCCTCAAGCACCTCCACCGGACGATTCTCTCCTCCGCGACCTACCGGCAGAGCTCCCGCTGGCGAGCCGACGCGATCGCCGTCGATGCGGGAAACCGTCTCCTCTGGCGCTTCCATCCCCGGCGTCTCGAAGCCGAAGCCATCCGCGATGCGATGCTCGTCGCGGCCGGCGTGCTCCGCGCGGAAATCGGCGGGCGCGGGTACCGCGACGTGCGCCACTACCCGCACAAGGGAAGCAATTTCTACGCGCCGCTCGACGAAACGGGCGAAGAGTTCAACCGCCGGACGATCTATCGCTTCGTCGCACGCGGGGGACGCAATCCGTTCCTCG
Source organism: Planctomycetota bacterium (assembly GCA_965223845.1). Lineage (GTDB taxonomy): Bacteria > Planctomycetota > UBA8108 > UBA8108 > SXIK01 > CBDCXR01. Next base: position 6,087,909 of record CBDCXR010000004.1, read on the forward strand.
ACACGTTCGACTGTCCGGATCCGTCGACGACGACGCCCACGCGGACGTCGACGACGACGCCGCTTCAAGCCCTTTCACTTCTCAACAATCCCTTTGTTTTGCGAGCGGCGCGTTTACTGGGCGCTCGGCTCGAAGCCGAGTGCGGCGACGCCGTCGAGCGGCAAATCGAGCGCGCGTTCGTTCTCGTCTACGGACGTCCGCCGAGCGCGGGCGAGGTTCGATTCACGTCCGCCTTCGTGAAAGAGCACGGCATCGAGCTCTTCTGTCGCGCACTCCTCAACAGCAGCGAGTTCCTCTACCTCCCGTGACCACACCGCTCGACTCTTCCACGCCCCGACACCCGATCGACCGTCGCGATTTCCTCTCGTGGACGAGCGGCGGGCTGACCGCGGCCGCGCTCTCCTCGCTTCTCGCGTCGCCGAGCGGCGTGCGCGCCGATGGTGTTCCCGGCGAGGCGTCGGATCCACCGCCCCACCGAACTCCGCGCGCGAAGCGGGTCGTCCACTTCTGCCTCTGCGGCGGTGTCAGTCACATCGATTCTTTCGACTACAAGCCGGAGCTCGCTCGGTTTCACGGGAAACCGCTCCAGTCGGAAGAGCGCCCCGAGACCTTCTTCAATCAAATCGGACTCTTGCGGAAGAACGACTGGTCGTTCGAGCGGCGGGGAGAGAGCGGTCTCCTCGTATCGGAGCTCTTTCCGCACATCGCGACCGTCGCCGACGAGCTCTCGGTCATCCGCTCGATGGTGGCCGACTCGGCGAACCACACGCCGGCGACCTTCGAGCAGAACACGGGATTCCGGCTGAACGGATTCCCCGTGATGGGATCTTGGGTGTCGTACGGCCTCGGCTGCGAAACCGACGAGCTTCCCGCGTACGTCGTTCTTCCCGATCCGCGCGGCCTTCCGGCTGGCGGTGCGATCAACTGGTCGAACGGTTTCCTTCCCGCTCAGCATCAAGGCGTTTCGCTTCAGAGTGAAGGCCCGCCGATCCGCGATCTCTTTCCCGCGGAGCCCGTCGCGGACGCCGCGGAGCTCGCGACGCGCGGTCTTCTCGCCCAGCTCAATCGCCGTCACTTCGAGCGTGCGGGCGACACCGAGCTGCGCGCGCGAATGAAGAGCTACGAGCTCGCCGCGAAGATGCAGCTCGCGGTTCCTCACGTCACCGATCTCTCCCTCGAGTCTGCTGCGATCCGCGAGTCCTACGGCGTCGATCGCGAGCCCACGGCGGACTTCGGGCGTCGCTGCCTCCTCACCCGCCGTCTGCTCGAGCGCGGAGTTCGGTTCGTGCAGCTCTTCTCCGGCGGCTCGTTCGGCTCTCCCCGCATCAACTGGGACGGTCACGAGGACATGGTGCGGAACCATACCCGGGAGGCGACACGCGTCGATCAACCGATCGCGGCGCTTCTGCGTGATCTGCGCCAGCGCGGGATGCTCGACGATACGCTCGTTCTCTTTACGAGTGAGTTCGGGCGGACTCCGTTCGCGCAGTCGGCCGCGAACAAGGTCGGCACGGGACGCGACCACAACATGTACGGCTTCTCGGTCTGGCTCGCCGGCGCGGGAGTGAAGGGCGGACAGGCGTACGGTTCGACCGACGAAATCGGTTGGAAGACGGTCGAAAGCCCCGTGACCTGGCACGATTTTCACGCGACCGTGCTGCACCTGCTCGGGGTCGATCACGAGCGCCTCACCTATTACCACAACGGCATTCAGCGCCGGCTCACGAACGTGCACGGTACGGTCGTTCGCGGCATCCTCGCTTAGAGGCGATACTCCTCTCCGGGATGCGAGAAGGCGCCGGGTGAGGGCACCCGGCGCCTGGGATCCCGAGTTCACCTTACGGCCCGCAAGTGGCGGTTTGCGGTCAGTGCGGTGCTCGGGGACGGTCGCCTCGGCTGGGCAGGCCGAGGCAAACAGGAGGAGTCGGGCGGAGTCCTCGCGCGGGAGTTCCTACCTCGATTCCTCTTCCGGTCAAGTGCAGTCAGGGCGCGCTCTCAACGAGACGCGACGTTCGACGCGAGGGACGATTGCGCCGGCCCGGAGGGCCCTAGACGCCGGAGAGAGTGCAATCGCCGTGCCGTCTTCCAAATTCGCGCTCCTCGCTCGTTCTGCAGGGGCGACCTGCGTCCGAAGCTCGGCGGTAGTTCGGACTTGGAGAGCGTCGTCTACGATGTGGATAGCGCTTCACTCTGGGGCGCGGTACCGCGGTCTCGAGTCGTCGCCGTTTCGACGCCCCTTGTTCAGCGTCTCAAGCGTCGACTTCGAGCGTCCCGACGACGGTGCCGACTCCCGCCGGGATTCGCAGCGATCCTCGCTGCACCGTATTCCCTGAGATCGAGTTGTCGCGGCTGAACCGCTCTTCGATCTCGATCGAAGCGAGCATCGACTTCTCCCGCCGACGATCGATGACCGTACAGTTCGAGATGCGCCCTCGCTTCACGCGATCGAAGACGATGCCCCGGTGACGGGGATCGAGAATCTGGCACTCGCTGAGCGTCACGTCGCGTGAATCGACGACCTCGATCGTGCCTCCGCCTTCCTTCGTTCCGCGAAACGAGTTCTCGATGATCATCCCGGTGATCGAGACGCCATCCGAGCCGCGGACGAGGACGCCGTCGGTGAGGCGCTTTCCGCGGTGGTCCGGGTTCCAGTCGATCGTGTTTCCCGCGAGCACGATGTTCGCGCTGCGCTCGACGAGAGCCGTCAATCGCTCCGCGCTGTAGAGCGAGTTGCCACTGACGGTGACGCCGCGACAGCGATCGAGGTGGATGTTGTCGGTCTGGCTTCCGATCAAGTTTCCGGTGATCGCCAGAAGACCGGACGTCCGCAGCTCCGGACCGCCGACGACGCGAACGTTCGCTCCACCCGGGCTCGGCCGCGCTTGGATGGTATTCCCGACGATCGTCCCTTCGCGGAACGTGCTTCCCTCGAGCGTGAGATCGAACCACACATCGGCAGACCCGCCCGTTTTCGGGTCGTGGTTGTATTCGATGTCGTTCCCGCAGATCTGGATGTTGCGCAGCTCACCGCCGCGAAAGAGGAGGCCCGATCGCGGGTTGTAGCTGATGTGGTTGTTGTTGATCACGCACTGGTGGAGATTGACTTGGTCGAAGAGGAGGCCGATTTCCCGGTTGTGATAGATGTGACACTCGCTGACGACGAGGTTTCGGTTGCGTCGGGTGAGATGAACGCCGATGCGGCAGCGACGGATGAGAAGGTGCGAGAGGGAGGCCTGCATCGTGCCTTCGAGCCGAAGCCCAATCGCTTTCTCGTGCGCGCCGCGGATTTCCACGCCGCTCACGAGAGGGAGGCGCTCGCGATTCCACACTCCGGGGAGAACCGAGCCCGGGTCGGCCGTGCCGGCGTGCGTCCCGCGAAAGTGGAAGGCGGGACCGTCGAGATCGGCGAGGACGACGGCGCTCCCGTCGCCCTCGAGCGCACGGTGGCCCGTGGACGATAGATCGACCTCGATCGGGCGGGTGACTCGATACGTTCCGGCCGAAAACCCAATCGCGCCCGGTGATTCCTTCAGTGCCCGCACGATGGCGTCGGTGTCGTCCGTCTTCCCATCCCCGACTGCACCGAACGCGCGGACGTCGTTCGACGCCCGCGGCGGCGTCTTCGCGTCCGTCGGATCCGCGTGCAGCGTACGCGTCGCGCCGAGTGCGCCTCCGAGTGCGGCTACGCGCACGAAATGCCGTCGATCCATCGTTTCTCCCTCCTGATGTCCTTCGAGATCGGCCCGCCCGATCCTACCTCTTCCCTTCGAGCCGCCTCTACACGGATCGGTCGAAGGACGGCGCCGCGACGGCGGAGCATCCTCCGTCGACCTCGAATCACTGCGCTTCGCGATCAGAACGGGGCCGACCTCGACGCGGGAACTGCCGCGCGTGGCGACGAGCTTCTCCGACTCGACGGGCGACGCTCGTTCAAACTCGGCGCTGCCGAAGAACGCTGCGAACCGCTGCGCGGAGCGCGACTAGCTCGGTCGCGACGCCGGTGCGGCGCGAGGAGGGCTCGAGGCGCCGGGAGGCTCGTTCCCGGACGGAGAGGCCTCCCGATCGCTCGATACGGGTGGTTCCGCCGCGGATCGGGATTCGCCGGTTCTCGGCGCGGACGAATCGCTCGTCAAGTACGTGCACGCCGCGAGGCTCAGCTTGTAGAAATCGACGAATCGCCGTGCTTCGGCGGGAGTGATCTGCCCCTGCCGCTTTGCTGCTTCGACGTCCGCGCGAATGCGACGCACGAGCTCGACCCCCGAGTACTGCACGTAGGACAGGACCTGCTCGACGGTGTCTCCGTCGACGACGGTGTCGATATTGACGTTGCCGAGTCCCGAACCATCGCGCTCGCGAAGCTGCACGTGAACGGAGTTCGTGTCGCCGAAGAGGTTGTGGAGATCGCCGAGGATCTCCTGGTACGCCCCGACGAGGAATACACCGAGGTAGTATTCGCCGCCGTGGAAGGGATGCAGCTCGAGCGAGCGCTTCACATCCCGCCGGTGGATGAAGCGGTCCACCTTCCCGTCCGAATCGCAGGTGAGGTCGGCGAGGACACCGCGGCGATCGGGGCGCTCACCGAGCCGATGGATCGGAAGAACCGGGAAGAGCTGGCCGACGGCCCAGCTGTCGGGAAGCGATTGGAAGACGGAGAAGTTGCAAAAGTACGTGTCGGAGAGCTGATCTTCGATCCCTTCGAGCTCTTCCGGAGTCGTCGGCAGAGTGCGCGCAACGCGGAGAATCCGCTGGAGAGCGCGGTAGTAGAGCCGCTCCGAGAGCGCGCGCTGCCCGAGAGAGAGATAGCCGAGATTGAAGGTGTTGATGGCTTCTTCGTAGTACTGAACCGCGTCGTGGTAGCACTCGATGACGTTGCGACTCGACACCTCGTTCGGGATGGCGTGGAGCTCTTGAACGGGCTGCGGTGCCGTCGCGACGGAGCTCTCATCGACGGCGTCCGTCTCCTCCGGCGGGTCACCGCCTTCCCGCGCGGCGGGGAGGCAGCGCGACACGCTGAGCACGTTCGTCACGAGGACGCTGTGATAGGCGACGAGCGCGCGGCCGGATTCGGAAATGATGAGAGGGTGCCGGACACCCGTCTCGTCGCAGACCGCCCCGACCCGCGCGACGACGTCGCCGGCGTACTCCGTGAGTGAATAGTTGACCGACGACTCGAAGTTCGTCTGGGATCCGTCGTAGTCGATTCCGAGTCCACCCCCGACATCGATCATCTCGAGCCCCGCGCCGGCTCGCGTGAGCTCGACGTAGATGCGCGCGGCTTCCGTGATCGCGTTCTTCAGGTTGTAGATATTCGTAATCTGACTTCCGATGTGGAAGTGAAGGAGACGCAGGCAGTCGGCCATCCCGTTCTCGCCGAGGTGGCGGACGAGACGGAGGAGCTGCGTCGCGGTGAGCCCGAACTTCGACCGATCGCCCGTCGAGCTCTTCCACCGCCCCGCGCCGCGCGCCGACAGCTTCGTCCGCACGCCGAAGACCGGGCGAACGTCGGAGCGGCGGGCCTTGCGGAGGATCATCTCCGCTTCGGCGTAGCTCTCGACGACCGGAATGACGCGTTTTCCAATCTTCTGTGCGAGGACGGCCATCTCGATGTACGACTCGTCCTTAAAGCCGTTACAGATGATGGGAACGTCGGCCCGCGGGGCGAGAGCGAGCACCGCGAGGAGCTCGGGCTTCGAGCCGCACTCGAGTCCGAACTCGTATTCGCGGCTGCAGTCGAGGAGATCCTCCACGACTTGGCGCTGCTGATTCACTTTGATGGGATAGACGCCGCAGTAGCCGCCGCGGTAGTCGTTCTCGCGAATGGCGCGCTGAAACGCGGCGTTGATCTCGGCGACGCGGTGACGAAGAACGTCGGTGAAGCGGATGAGGAGCGGCAGCTCGACGCCTTCGGTGCGGAGCTCGTCGACGAGCTCCTTGAGATCGATCGAGGCGCGGTCGTCCTTGTAGGGATGCACCGCGACGTGTCCCGCTGAGTTGACGGAGAAGTAGCCTTTTCCCCAGGCGGGGATGTCGTAAAGCTCGCTGGCGTCCTGCGCGGTCCAGCGCGGGGGAAATCGCACCATCGTGGATGACTCGGGCGGAATTGGAGGAGGGATGCCGCACCGGCGGACGCGGCGCTCGCGTCGGGATCGGAGTCGAGCTCCGTCTCGGTTCGAGAGCCTGCCCGCAGCCACGATCGGGTCGGTCGGGGCTCGGCCACGGATTAGCGAACTCAAAGCCCACTGCGCACGCAACAGAAAACGCCGCTCGGCAGCCCGCATTTGGCGAGCGTTCGGGACCGCTCCGGCCGCGCCGGACGGGTCCGATAATCCTCGGTCGCTGAAGGGCCGGAACGCCGCGGGCGTCCCACGTGCGTAGGACGACAGCTCCGGGCGGCCGTTGTATTCTTCAGTCGAGCCGATCCTTCACCGGCGTCTCTGCCGGGGAATCATCCCGCCGTTCGACCATCTCTGACCCATTCCGCGCCATGGCCGAAGCGAAAGAGACGCAGCGAGGCGTCTCCACCACTCAGCTCACCGTGCAGTTCTTCCTTATCTGCATGGTCTTCGGCATCTGGTCGACCCCGCTCATCCACCCGATAAAGATCATGGTGGTGCTCTTCCACGAGCTGAGTCACGGGCTGATGGCCTTAGCGACGGGGGGAACGATCCTCAGCATCGAGATCACGCAGCAAGAGGGCGGCTTGTGTGAGACCGAAGGTGGACACGCCGCGTTGATCGTGAGTGCGGGGTATCTCGGGAGCATGTTCTTCGGGGGGCTGCTTCTCTACCTCTCGAAGTTTCGCGAGTACGTGGGCGTCGTCTACACGATGCTCACGATACTGCTCGCCGCCGCGATCTTTTCCGTGCTCAAGGACCCCTACACGCGCGATTTTGCCACCGGACTCGCGGGCGCCTTCGTCGTGCTCGGCCTTCTCGCGCCGTCGATGGTCGGAGCGTTTTTCCTCCAGCTACTCGGTACGGTGAGCTGTCTCTATTCGCTCTTCGACATCTACGGCGACGTCCTGGCGCGTTCGGGGGCGTCCTCGACGCTGCAGAACGACGCGACGGTTTTTTCCGAGCTCACGGGCGTGTCGACGTCCCTCATCGGATTCCTGTGGCTCGCGGTGTCGTTCGTCTACTTCGTCGTCGTGCTGCGCTTCCGCGTGCGAGCGACGAGCGCGGAGGTCGAGGCGGAGTAGTCGCGCTTCGGCGCGTCGCCGCGGCTCAGAATCTCCGGGTGCGCGCCGGCCGGCCGTCGAGATCGCCGGCGAGTCCGATCACCGCCCACGCCGTTCCCCAGTACTTCGACGTGGGAAGAACGCGCCGCTTCTTTCGCTCGAGAGTCGACGGCACGGACCATGTTCCGTCGCTCTCTTGGCTCCGCAATAAGTACTCTACGGCTCGCGCGATTCCGCGCGTTCGTCGGACGTCGGTGGGTCCGCTCGATGCCGCGAGGCGAAGCACATAGAGGCTTTCTCCCGTTCCGTACGCGTCGCTCGGATCGCCCTTGAGGTAACCCCAGCCGCCGTCGTCGTTTTGACGCGCGAGAAGCTCCGCGACGAGCTCCCCCGCACGTTCCGACCGCTGCTCGAGCGCGAGTAAAATGCGGAGCACCATCGCGTCCGTGCTTTGCCGGGCGTCGTCGCCCCCCGCATTCGCTTTCAGCCAAGCGAGTCCTTTCTCCCGAGCGCTCGCTCGCGCCGGTGGCGAATTCGTCGCGCCGCCGAGCGCGAGAACGGAAAGCGTCGTGCTCACCGCTCGAGCTTCCGTATCGCTCGTCCGCTGGCCGGGAAGTTGTCCCTGCGGCTTCCACGAACCGTCCGGCGTTTGTGTCGAAACGATGATCTCGCGGAACCGGTTTTTCGTGGCGTCGTCGCGGACGTTGTCGGAGAGGATGAGCCACGCGAGCCCTTCGGTGTTCCGTTCGCCGACGAGAATGTCCTCGTTCTCGCGCTTCTCGAGGAGCTTCGCGCTCGACCACGTGCGCCAAGCGTCGAGCTGGTCTGTGTCAACGTCGAGCCCGCTCGATCGCGCCGCGGCGAAGCTCCACAGCATGAACGGAATCTGGTGGCAGGAGTTGCACTCCCGCTTCTCCATCCACTCGAGACCGTCCGACTCGAGGAAGGGAAGGCTCCGCTCGATCGCGCGGCGGACGTCGGCCGGCGCGTCCGCGGCGAATAGAACGACTGCAGTTGCCATCAGAATCAGGCGAGACATGAGGTCCTCCCGCTGGCGCGCAACGGCGATTGGAATTTCCGTCCACCATCATTAGACACGTCGGTTCGGGCGTTGCGCAACGAAACGTCGATCTCGACCGGCGTTTCTTCGCCGCGGACGGCGGTCCGGAGGGGAGTGGCGACGAGCGACGTCGACGCACTCGCAGCGCTCGGAGTCTGTCGAGGCGGGATCGACCGGACGATTCCTCGCCGCGAACTCTCGACGAATCCTACGGATTCGCCGGCGACCGGTTCCGGGAGAGCACCGCCACCAAAAAGAAAGCGGCGCCGCCGAAGCGACGCCGCAATCCACAACCACTTACGTTGAGGGGTGCTGAATCTCTGCTGTCGACGGAATCGACCGCGAAGACGGCCTTAGCGTCCCCTGCCGAAACGGCCCCGTTCCACGACCACCCGTCCCACAACGGCTCCAGTTCGTAAGCGGCGTTGGGATCTCATTGTCGGATCACACCGGCGTCTGGTCTCTCGCGCGGTGCATCTAAGGAATCGCGGCTCACGAAGAAATCCGCCGCACTTTTTCCGGGATTCTTTTCGACCCGAGATCGCGTCTCGATGCGCGAGGCCTTGTTGCTCTGTTTAGGGTAATTCGTTCCCATCCCGCCGCGAAAATGCGTAAGATGTCTCGGGGTCCACTGAGATGTCGGGGCGAGATTCTTCCGACGGATTTCGACGGCGGGCGCGAAGTAGTTGTGAGTGATCAAGATTGTCGAGACGACTCGGGATCGGATCCCGAATTCGACTTGGTCCGGCAGGCGAAAGCTGAGGACAAGGAGAGTCTCGGTGATCTTCTCGAGAGACATCGCTACCGAGTGACGTCGCTCGTCTATCTGCGTCGAAGCGATGCGCTGGCGGCAAAGGTGGAGCTCGACGATTGCGTTCAGGAGGTCTTCCTGCGGGCCATTCGAAGCCTCGATCGATTCGAATGGCGCGGCACGGGATCGTTCTTCCGGTGGCTGGGCGGCATCGCCGATCACGTGATCAAAGATCTGGCTCGATACCATTTCGGCACCGGACGAGCGAACGAAGTTCGGTTGGAGATCATGCAGCAAAACGGCGCGGACATTCCCGCCGGAGGGTTGACTGCGAGCGGAGCGGTACGCCGTGACGAGCGTTTCGAGCGCTTGCGCGTTCAGCTTCACGCTCTTCCCGAGGCGTATCGGGAAGTGATTCTCCTCGCCCGAATTCGTGGACTTCCGATGCGCGAGGTCGCGATGGAAATGGAACGGTCGGAAGACGCGGTGTCGAGCCTTCTCCGTCGAGCGCTCGAGAGGCTCGGCGACGGCGGGTGGGGAACCTCGGGCAGCAATCGCCTGCCGCCGCGATCTCTCGACTAGGCCACGAGCGAGCCACGTGCCGCGACCGTTGACCGATCCGGGGTAGGCCCTCAGCAAGATCGCGGCGCGATCCGGATTCGACCGGTCGCACACGAGGACGGAAGCAGTGCGGGACCACGAACTACGAGGTTTGTCGGACGAGCACCGAGTCGACGACCCCGACGCCATCGAAGAGCTCGCGCGCTTCGTGGATCTCTGCGCTGCGGGAGCAGAGGAGGAGGTTCGCGAGGTTCTCGCCGACCGCAGGGCGCGGGGCGGCGATGGATCCGATCCGCTTCTCCTTTTCGACGAGCTCCGCTGGCTGGTCGAAGAGCGTCCCGTCCATCTACCCGATGTCGGCGGGTTCGAGGTGCGCCGTGAGATCGGAAGGGGGAGCTTCGGCGTCGTCTACGAAGCGGTCGAGGCCGCTCTCAACCGGCCCGTCGCGCTCAAGGTCCTCCATCCGGTGCTTGCGAACGATCGCCGCGCCGTCAGCGTCGTCCGCCGTGATGCCCGCGTCGCCGCTCGATTGAACCATCCGAACATCGTCCGCGTGCACGGCGCGGGAATCGCCTCGGACGGGTCTCCGTACGTCAACATGGAGCTCCTCGAGGGAGCGACGGTGCGCGAGCTCATCGACGCGCGCATCGCCGATGTCGGCGAGAGGGAGCGCGCGGCGACGACACCCGAGGAGCGCACGAAGGAGCTGGAGCGACTTCGCGAGATCGCGGGCGCGTTCGCGGGCGCCGCGCGCGGTCTTCAGCACGCTCACGATCGGTCGGTGGTTCACCGAGACCTGAAGCCGTCCAATCTCGTTCGCGGAGCCGACGGTGAGCTGCGCATCATCGACTTCGGGCTCGCGCGCGGGAACGAGTTCTCGCGTCTCAGTGAAACGGGAGAGCGACCGGGCACTCCGCTCTATATGAGCCCCGAGCAAGTCCGCGGATTGCCGCGCGACGGACGAGGCGACGGCGTTGACGCTTCGGCGGACGCACTCCCCTCGAGTACGGACATCTACAGCCTCGGCGCAACGCTCTACGAAGTCTGCACGCTGACGCCTCCCGTCCGCAGCGTCGCTCGATCGGCCGTCGAGCACGAAATTCTCAACACCTATCCGCCGCCCGTTTCGGAGCTGAATCCGAACGTTCCGACCGAGCTCGAGTCGATCGTACACAAGTGCCTCGAAAAGAGGGTCTCTCGACGATTCGCGACGGCCGAGGCACTCGCGCAAGAACTCGAGCGATTCGCTCGCGCGCGTCCCGTGGAGACTCGGCCCGTGTCGGTCTCCACGCGTGCGGTCCGCACATTCTGGCGAGTTCGGCGCCGCGTCGCGATCGGCGGCGCGCTCGGTCTGGTGGTCCTCCTCTCTGCGGTCGTCTTGACGGAAAGGATCGGAGCCCAAAGAGAGAGAGCGCGTGAGGAGATCGCCCATCGCTGGGAATCCCTGATGGAGAACGCTCGGGAAGCGATTCTTTGGGAGGAGATTCGCCGCGCGACCGCCGACGCGACCGTGCGCAGTCGCTTCGTTTCGCTGGCGCCCGACGAGGAGATCTCCCTCACCGATCCGGTCACGCTCGGCGGATCGCACCGTCTGCTCGATTCCTACGAATCCCGCTTGATTCTCGGATCCGGTAGGCGCGGTTCCCCGCTCGATCTCGCGGTCGCAACGTCTCGACTCGCGGAGGCCATCGAGCTTCGGCCGGAGGAACCGGATCCCTACGTGCTGCTCGCTCGCCGCCACCTTCTCGACGGAAACGTGACGGCCGCCTCGCGAGAGATCGAACGCGCGCTCGCTAACCGACCGGACTATGTACCCGCACGAGTTTTCCTCGCATCCCTGCCCCAGAATGCGACCGAGGTCGACGCCGTGGGCCGCTGGGAGACGAAATGGCGCGAAGCGCTCGATCACGAAGCGAACATGGATTGGCCGCGCGCTTCAAAGGCCTACGCCGACGCTGCCGCGCTCAGTCCCCGGACCGGAGCCGGCGAGGCCGAGATCGAGCTCAAGGTGAAGAGCTCGCTCGCTCGAATTCGAGCGAACGACGAGAGCCTACTCTTCGAGGCGGTGCTCGATCTCTACGAGTGCGTCCTTCGCTGGCCCCATCGAATCGACTCGCAGCTTCTCTTCGCCAAGGCGTGTTTTCTCTTCGCGGGCGACGAGATCTCGGGCCGCGGTGACGCGGTCCTCGACGGACTCTTCGAGCGAGAGAGCGAGGAAGACCGGCCACCGGTGGTGAGGGCGATCGTCGGCCTCTTGCTCGATCTCGGACTCGAAGAGCGGGCCGACACTTGGGCGTCCCGACTGCTTGAAAATGCCCATTCCTATGTCGACCTTGCCGAGGAAGCGATGCGTCCGCCCGTCGTGCGTGCGATCGTCGGGACGGCGGTCGATGTGGGGCGCGTCGACGAAGTCTCCGAGTGGGTGCCCCTACTCGGCGGAGACATCGACTCGGTTCTCCTCAAGGCGGAGGTGTTTTCCGCCACGGGAGACCACGCGTCGGCGCTGGACGTCTGTGAAGCCGCGCTGAGGTTGGACCCCGCGAGCGAGCGCGCGCGCTACCGCAGAGCCGAAGTCTTCGCTGCGCTCGGGCGTTTCGAGAACGCGAAACGAGACTTCCTCGACGTGATCGGGACGCGTGGCGAGTTCGCCGCGGCTGCGCACAACAACCTCGGCACTCTGCTCCATCGCGAAGGTCGATTGCAGCGAGCGGCGCGGCACTATCGCGAGGCCGGACCCCTTCCCGTCGCGCGGTTCAACCTCGGGTGGATCTTTCACCGCCAGCGCCGTTTCGACGCGGCGGAGAAGGAGTACCGTGCGGCGATCGAGCGTGGATTGGATCTCGCCGTCATTTACCACAATCTCGGACCGTGTCTCCTCAAACAGGAGAGAGAGGACGAGGCGATCGAGTTCATCGAGCAAGGGCTGGATCTCGAGGAAGACTACACCTTGGGCTGGAAGAACCTCGCGACCGCGCACGTCTGGCAAGAGTGGCGAACGAACGACCCGCGAGCGAAGCGACAAGCACTGGATCGCGCCGTGAAGGCATGTCGGAAGGTTGCCGAGCTCGAGCCCACGTGGGACGACGCGTTCTATCGTCTCGGGGAAGTGGAAGATCGGGTCGGGAAGAACGAACAGGCGCTGGCGTCGTATCGCCGCTCGATCGAGTTTGGAGGGCCGGCGAATCTCGCCTACGAGAGTCTCGCGAGATTGCTGCTGCGAACGGATGCGCCGATCCCGATCGGCGGCGAACTCCGTCGGCAAATCATTCGTTTCGAAGCCGCGGAGGTCGCGCGTAGGCGGTGGAGTAAGACCGCGCAGCTCCTCGCCGCCTATCGGAGCCATCTTCCGAAGCACGAACACCCGATCTCGTACGCGTCGGTCGACGCGGAGATCGACGCCCCGGTCGGTTTCCGCCGGGAAGGCGACGCGATGGAGTGGGAGCTCTTTGAACTCGCGACCGCACCGAGCGGCGAGTGGACGAAGACGAACTTCGTGAGCTCGGAGTGGAGCCGCGTGGAGTTGTCCCTCGCGTACGGCGATTCGCCGGATCTCGATCCCGACGAAGACACGCCCAAGACGAAGAAGAATCCTTTGGGAGACGGGGTCTCGGGCGTTTGTTTGCGCCGCTCGTTTCGGATCGACCAGTCGGCGGGGAAGACGTTCGCGCGGATCGGCGCATCCGTCGGGAAGGACGATGGCTTTGTTGTCTATTTGAACGGCCACGAAGTCTCGCGAACGAGGACGGGAGAGACTTGGCGAGCCGAGCTCGCCCTTCCGGCGTACGCGGAGACGAGCAGCGAGGAGTCGAACGACGGCGAGGTCGATTGGAGGTGGATCGAGCTCCCGGCCCTCTGGCTCGACGAGGAGAACGTGGTCGCGGTGTACGCCGCGACGAGCGAGGGAGATTCGTCGCTCTACGTCGACCTGAAGATCGAACGGTCTCCACCGACCGATGTCGTCGCGAAGCGCGCCGCTCGGATCCTCGACGGGCTCAGCGGGCGCTCGCCGGAGGATCCCGTCGTCCGCTACGCGGAAGGTAGGCTGGCGCAGTCGGAGGGCCGACACGACGAAGCGCTTGCGATCTTCGATCCACTCGTCGCGCTCGGGGAAGGCAGCGGCGAGCCGGCGCTCCGCGCGGCCGAGAGTTTGCGAGCGCTTCAGCGACGAGACGACGCGGAGCGGATGCTCAGCGGCGCGCTCGTCCCAGCGTCGTCCCTGCAGCGAGAGATTTGGCGTGAGTGGCGCGAGCTCGTCCTCGCAGACTTGCGCTGGACGCCCGAGGAGATTCTCGAGCGAGTCCCGCCGGTCGACGGATCCGCGCCGGAATCCTACGAGGATTTCTTGTGGGTGGTGGGCGAGCTGGCCGCCGGCCGCGAGATTCGCATCAACTGCGCGGCCGGAGTCGACTACGACGGCGAGGCTGACGCGGCGGACGAAGGTGCGGAGACCGCGGACATCGAGTGGTGGAGCCGCGAGCGCTTCGTGCACATCAATGGAATCGTGGAGTTTCTGAAGCCGAAGGAGCCGGTGCCCGATCCCGCGATCTTTCAGATCTCACGCTCGTTCTTCGCGAGATCGCCGATCATCCCGGGCCTCAGTGTGCCCGTTCCACGCGGTCGATACGCACTCGTTCTGTACTTCGTCGAGGATTCCGAGGACGACAAGGACCCCAATCGGGACGGGCGCCGGCGCTTCGACGTTCTCGTCGAGGGAAAGACGGAGCTCGAGAATTTCGGCGCCGCCAGAGAAGCGAACTTCGATGAGATCGTCACGCGCACGATCGAAGTCGACGTAGACGATGGATCCCTCGATGTCGATTTTTTGCGGCGCCTTGGTGATCCGGAACTGGCTGCATTCACCATCAAGCAAGTCGAGCCGGACCGATGAGGTGGGCTCACGAGGGGGAGCGACTGGGAGGAGGAAAGTGAATCTACGCACGCAACTGAACAACGGACAGATTCCTTCGAGCCTCGAGGACGGAGGAGGACGGTACGGCCGGCTCTTTCCGGATCTGGCGGCGTGTTCCGCCGACGAACAGCCGGATCCCATCGAGCTCGGGAATTTTCTCCACAAGCTCTCGCGCGGCGGCACCACGCCGCCGAACGTCAAAATCGCGGCCGGCTACACCTTCTTCGGTCAGTTTGTCGTTCACGACTTGACGTCTGATCCGTCCCCCATCGACGAGGTGGCCGATCCCGACGAGATCTACAACCAACGGACCCCGTCGCTCGATCTCGACTCTCTCTACGGCCGCGGTCCCGAAAGCGAGAGTCGCGATCTCTACGAACCGCCGGAGATCGCGTACGGAAAGTTTCGTCTGGGTCCGACTCGAACGATTCGATTCGATTTGCCGCGCGACCGAGACCATCGCGCGTTCATCGCCGACCCCAGAAACGATCACAATCGGGTTCTCTCGCAGCTCCACGTCGCGTTCTTGAAGTTTCACAACTACGTGATGGATCGCGTCGCAGAGCATCGACCGGACCTGGACGATCGGGAGCGATTCGAGGAGGCTCGGCGGCTCGTCCGCTGGCACTACCAGTGGATCGTTCGCCACGAATACCTACCGCTCCTCTGTCGACCCGAGGTCCTCGCCGAGCTGGACGAGAACGCGCCGACGTTCTATCGACCGGGCGACGATCGTTGGCCCTACATTCCCGTCGAGTTCAGCGTGGCCGCGATGCGAGCCGGTCACAGTCAAGTCGGCCGCGGCTACAAGGCAAACGAGATTCAGCCCGCCTTGCCCGTCTTCGCTCGAGAGGGCCCCGATCTCCGAGGGAACGTCAAGGTCACGAAGGACAAGACGGTGGATTGGCAGCTCTTCTTTCCTCTGAACGGAAACACGAGCCGTCTTCAACTGAGCCGCGGCATCAACACGATTCTCGACTACACCATGCAGGCGCTGCCGGCGGAGACCCTTCCCGCCAGCGACAGCGGCAGTCGTGTGCTCGGAACGCGCGATCTCGTCCGCGCCCTGAACCGGAACTTGCCCTGCGGCGACACGGTCGCGAAGAAGATCCGGAGCGAGGCCCCGACTTCTTGGAGAGCCAAGGTGAAGCTCATCGAGAACGACGACCTCTGGCCGGAAGACACGTCGGGGGCGTCGCCCTTCGAGGGAAAGAAACCTCCGCTTTGGTACTACGTCCTCCGCGAAGCCGAGCTCCAGGAGCGCGGCGAACGCTTGGGATTTGTCGGGAGCTGTATCGTCGCGGAGGTGATCTGCGGCATTCTGCGGGCGACGGGAAAGCGCTCCCCCGAAGCGGTTGCGGCGGAGGCGGCACACGACGGGGGACACGACTCGGAGCTCGCCAGAGAATCCGCGGAGAAACGAAAGCGAGCTGTTCGAGCGCAGAGTCAGGCGGCCCCGGCGAACGAGGCTCCTCCGCGCGAGGAGACTTCGTACTGGGACACCGGCTGGACGCCCGCGGAATCGGTGTGGCTCGATCCGGAACGGCGAAATCCGGAGGAATTTCGCATTCGGGACTTACTGAGGCTGATCGGGGGTTAGGGGCGAGTGCGTTGTGTTCGTTCAGGGCGGAGCGGCTTTTCAGGCGCCCCCGCGCCCACGCGGCGAAGCCGCGCCGGCTTCACCCGGGCGAGCGAGCTCGCGGTTCCTCTTAGCCCGAACGCGCGTTTCGAACGAGAAGCGCTTTCTTCAGGAAACATCAGACAGGAGAAGAACGATGTCGACACATCCAGCGAGGCCCTCGACGCCCCCCGCGATGCCGGAGCACCTCCGCGAGCGAGGAGTACAAGAACTCATGAGCGCGGGAGAGAAGGCGTATCGCGCCGGCTATCGCGAGGGCTGGAGAGCGGGTTGGCGAGCCGGCCTCAGCCAGTACGTCCGCCCGGCCGACGGGTCGGCGCCGAATCTCGAAGCCCCTCAGCTCGAAGATGAAGGCGAAGGCGTCGAGTGAGATGGCTCGTCTCATCGCACTGACCAGTCTCGGATCGTCCGACTATCGTCGAACCGCGGAGCTCTGCCTGCGCTCGCTTCGAACGCACGGGCGCTTCCGCGGCGACATCGTGGTCTTCTCGAACAACGACTTCGCCACGGACGATCCGAACGTTCGCGTTCTTCCCGCGCCGGAGAAGCTCGACCGCCGGGCGATGCACGAGTACAAGCCAGCGGCGGCGGCGCAGCTCGAGACCAGTGGCTATGACCGCGTTTTGGTCATGGACTCCGATATGATCGCGATCGCCGACATCGCACCTCTTTTCGATCTCGCCGACGCGGCGGTCTGCGGTGTGGAAGAACGGCCCTGGACTCGAATGGTGGACGCCCCCTGCGGTGGGTGTCTGTCCGAGTCCGAGAAGCGAATGGTCGGAGATCGCTGGGGAGTGAACGGGGGCCTGCTGTGCGCCCCTTCGACTCTCTTTCGTAGGGCGATGTCGCTCTGGTTCTCTGAGATCCGGGCACAGCACGGCCAGCTCAACGAGTGGCTCGACCAGCCACCGCTCAACCGACTGATCGCGACGGGGCAGATCCCGTTTCGAGCTTATCCGCACGGCTGGGTCGACATGCCACCCATGTATCGATGGAACGGCGGAGAGTTCCGAGTGACGCACGAGACGAAGCTGCTTCATCTCTGCTGGCCGGATAAGGAGCAAGCCTCCGACGAAATGGAAACTCTGCTCGACGCGCTCGACGATCGGAGGCTCGAAGCAACTCGAGTTTCTGCGGGGCAGACGTGTGCCGATCCGGGCGTTCGCCCGGGCGGCGAACTATCGACGTCAACTCATTCGAGGTGAGAAACGATGCCTACACCGAAACCGACCTGGGAACCGGGTAAGCTCGAGCGGAATCAGCGCGAGCTGATCGGAATTCCGCGCTGGATCCAAAACATGATGGAACAGAATGCTCGGCCGTTTTCCGAAGAGTGCTTCTACGAAGGATTCTTCACGGGTTGGGACACGGCGACCGAGCAGTTCATTCAGGCCGATATCTTCTATTCCGTGCATTACATTCTCGAAAAGAAAGGCGCGACCGACGACGAGATCACCGTCGCTCTCGATTCCCTTCGCAGCGGTCTCCCGGGGCGATTGGGGTATACGAATGGACCGGGGGGGCCATCGACCGGGGGGCTATCTCCCTGATCCAGTGAACGCGGAGCGGTCCGGCCACTCGAGACCGTACCGCTCCGCGTAATCGAACTCGGTACGCGTGCAATTCCTCAGCACGCAGTCTCGCTCGCGCGCGACGCTCTCCGCCCGCGATTCGAACTCCGCCCACGCTCGCTCCCAAGTCTCCGGTTCTTCCACCGACTCGGTGTAGCCGACCCACTCGTCGAATACCGCGTCCGAGAAGTTCTTTCTCGCCATGCGCAACTTATTGGCGAGGACGCAAACTTCCGTGACGGTGTACCCCTTGAACTCGCTTTGAAAGCGGTGTCCGATCGCGACGCTACCATCGACGAGCGAGTCGTGGCCGCAG
The DNA here is from genome assembly GCA_965223845.1 of Planctomycetota bacterium. Taxonomy (GTDB): domain Bacteria; phylum Planctomycetota; class UBA8108; order UBA8108; family SXIK01; genus CBDCXR01. The sequence goes on from CBDCXR010000004.1 coordinate 6,105,893, forward strand.
AGCCACGCTTTAAGTCCGAAGTCGATGTCTTCGAGGCCCCATTCCCGCATGTCGGCGTCGAAGCCGCCGAGCCGATGGTAGAGCTCTCGGCTCACCGCGAGGCTGCACCCGATCGTTGCCGGGCATTCGAAGTACCGACCTCGCCGCGCTAGCTGCTCCTTCGGAATCCAGGCGCAGTCCATGTTGAGGAGGTTCATGCAGAACCCGTAGCCGGGAGCGGCGGGAGTGAACTCCCAGGTTTCCGGGTCGACGCCGGGGATTCGGGGGGTCACGAGTGCGCTTCCGCCGAGCTCTTCGATGTCGTCGACCAGCTTCGCGATCGCTCCCGGCTCGGGCTTGGTGTGGCCGTCGAGAAACACCAAGGTGTCTCCTCGAGCGGCGCAGGCTCCCAGATGCTTCGTGGGCGAGGGGCCTCGACGCTTCCCCGATGAGAGGATGCTGATCTCAGGGAAGAACTCCTCTCGCCGCTCACGGCGGAGCCGGTCGAGCTCCGACTCGAGCGCCGCGAGCGATCCGTCGACGGATTCGTCGTCGGCGACGACGATCTCGTAGTCGAGATCGTCGATGGTCTCGACGCACGTCGTGACCGTTCTCCAGAGAAGATCCCCTTCGTTGCACGACGCGACGACGATGCTTGCACGCACGATTCAGAATCCTCCGGCGAGACTAGAAAAACCCGGACGCTCATTCTAAACGTTCGCGTCAGAGCGGCCGCATCCGTCGCGGCTTTCGGGGAGGAATCGTGTGATTTCTGGGTCGATCTCGCGCGAGCTCGGCGGGCTCGCTTCGAGAGTCCGGTGTTCGTCGAAGCTTGACGACACTGGACAACCGAGCGATGCCGGCCAATCAAGCGTAGTCAATTCTAGGGATAAAGCGGCTCGCGAAAAAAAGAGCGGTGTCGGCGAGCGACACCGCGACCACAACTAACTTCCCGCGTACCGCCGCGAGGCGAGCGGCGGCGATTCTGCGAGCGCTCCACGCAGTCGTTGGTGGAACGGGGAGGCGTCCATCCTCTCCATCGTGGTTGCGGTCCGGCGTCCGTCAGGAATCTTGAAGTTTTTCTCGGTGCCACGGTAAATCGCTTTCAGGAAGAGAGTTACGAGTTCGATCAGAGCGCGAATACGCGCTGCCGGCGTCGGGCCGAGGCCGCGCGATTCGAATCCGCGGACTCTCGACGCGCCGGTGGCGCCTACGGGACGAGCTAGCTGCAAGCGTTTGCTCCGCAGCTCGCCAGCCCGTCGGGGGTCGGGTCGAAGCCGCACTCGCGGATTCCGGGTGGAGGAACCGTGCCTTCGCCGAGAAAGAGCACGTTGAAGACGCGGATCGCGTCCGTGATCTCGATTCGCCCGCTGTCGTCGGCGTCCGCGGCGTCGACGCACTCGAGCGGACCGACTCCGAAGAAGGTGTGACGAAGGATGCGGATTCCGTCGGTGATGTCGACACGGCCGCCTCCGTCGGCGTCGCCGCGAATGAACCGGCGCCCAGTGAGCTCCAGCCGCGGCGACAGGGAGAAGTCGGAGCTTTTCATCGCCACGTTGTGGCCTTCGATCGCGATGACGTTGTCGCCGCTCTTCAGCACGGACCGAGCGATCCGGAAACGCTCCGGTGTTCCCGGTTCGCGCGCTTTGCGCGCGGGGTGGTTGTATTGGAACTCCTCGCCGCGAGCGCCCATCCCCGCTCGCGCGACTTCCCGTCCGTTGATGTACGCGATGAATCCGTCGTCGTAGTCGATCTCGAGAACGAGTTCCGTAATCGAAGACAATTCCGGAAGCACGAAGCGCTTTCGGATGTACACCGTGAGGTAGTTGAACTGCATGTCCGAGAGGACCGTAGTGTCGTCTTCGTCGCCGTAGCCGAATCCCGCGGGGCGATACTCCCAGCGACTGTCGTCAAATCCGGGCTCACGCCACGCGGTCGACGGTTTCGACGGAGCCGAACGGCCGCGAAAGAGCCGCCACGTATCTTCGAGCGGGATGACGTCTTCCTGCGCGGATGCGGTCCCCGCGAGCAGAACAACAAGCGAGAGAACGTAGAGAATCGACGCGGCGAGACGATGCGACGTGGACATTGCGGCCTCCCGTTGGATCGCAGAAGTGGGACGAGTTTCACTTCCGGATGAACGCGAGGCGTAACGCGCGAAGCGGCTGTTCGAGAGATTCGTGCGGTGTTCGATCGAATCGCTTCGAACGAGCGGAAGGGCTAGCGAGCGACCGTTGTCTCGATGAGAAGACGAACGAGCGCCGAGACGTGCTTGGGTGAGGACGCCGTGAGAACGACGCCGGGATCCTTCGCGCTGCGCGCGAGTTGAACCTCTCCGCGCGACTCGAACTCGCGGTGCTTGAGGATCTTCGCGTCGGCGAGCACGTCTCGCCCTTCGCAGATCGCGCCGACAACGTGCCCGCGCTGAAGAAACGCCTCGGTCAACTCGCGAGCCACGACGCCCGTGGGGCTCTTGTGCGTGAACTCGTGGATCTTGCCACCGACGAAGATCGCAGCGTCGAACTCGCTCGCTTCGACCGTTGCGAGCGAAACGGTCTCGAGGGGCCGATCCTTCTCGCTCTTCTTGCCGCTCGGCTTCGCCCAACCGGCTTTGCTCGAAGCGAGGACGACCTCGAGAGAATGTTCGTCGAGCGCGGATGCGAGGGCTCGGTAGTCGGACGAGCTAAACTCCGCATGAGGGAGGACGACGAGGATTCTTCCGGGGCCTCCGTTTGCGAACTGCGCCGGATGTCCGATGGGCGGTGCCTTCGCGATCGGCGTTGCGGGCTCGGGTTCAGCCGCTGTTTCGGGGCTCGACTCGACCACCTCCCCGGCTTTGGCGTTGAGTGGAGCCGAAGCGTTTCCCGCGATCTCTCTCCACGCCAGTAGTGTGAGCGCAACGCCGAGCGCGAGGGCGGTGGCCGCGAGGACTCGGCGCGGCGTGGAGTGCGCTTTGAGGGAAGCGAGCGCCGACGGCCGGCCGCCGGCGAGAACGGTTTCGAGGTCGTCCGCCGCTTCCTCCATCGAAGCGAATCGCGCCCCGGGATCCTTCGCGACCATACGGCGGAAGACCGCATCGAGCTCTTCGCTCGCGTCTCGGCGCACGCTCGAGAGCGCAGGCGCGCTTCGTTCTCGATGAGCCACGAGCTTCTCCACGACCGTTTCGCCCGCGTGAAGGGGCTTTCCCGTGAGGAGGTAATAGAAGGTGCAACCGAGACTGTAGATGTCCGACCGAGCATCAGCGTTGCGGGAATTGAGCGCCTGCTCGGGAGCCATGTAATCGACGGTCCCCATCACCGTGCTCGTCGTCGTCATGGACGCGTGGCTGAGCGCGTCCGGACTTCGATCGAGAAACGAATCGAAGCGGGCGAGACCCAGATCGAGAACCTTGATCGATCCGGAATCGTCGAGAAGCAAGTTGTGCGGTTTCACGTCGCGGTGAACGATTCCTTGTTCGTGTGCGTACTGGAGTGCGCGGGCGGATTCGATCACGAGCCGCAGCGTTTTCTCCAAGGGAAGGGGGCCCTCAGACGCGACGACCTTGGCGAGATCTCTTCCCTCGATGAGCTCCATCGCGAGAAAGTGGATTCCGCCGGACTCGCCGGCGTCGTGCGCGACGACGATGTTCGGATGGTGCAGAGTGGCGACCGCGCGCGCCTCGCGTTGAAATCGCTCGACGTGGTCGGGAGATCGACTGCCGGAAGGATGCAGTACTTTTAGGCAGACGACGCGGCCGAGGCGGCGGTGTCGCGCTTTGAAGATGCGGCCCATTCCGCCCTGACCGAGCTTCTCGAGGACGACGTAGCTGCCGAGGACGAGCCCCTTCCAGCGGCCGTGCTTGAGAATCGTCGCTTGGAAGGGGGTTAGTCGTTGGCGCCGGGTGAGCTCGCGCACGAGAGAGTCGGTGTCGCCGTTGGGGAAGGACTCTTCGAGACGCTCGATTTCGTCCGAAGCGAGTAGGTCGCTTTTTCGAAGGCAGTCGAGAAACACATCGCGCTCGACGGGTTCGACGCGGGGTCGGCGGTCCGCCTCAGCGCGGGCTCCGTCGACGCCCACCGCGAGGTTCCCCGCCCGGTCGATGAGTCTCCCGAGCATGGACTCCGCCGCAGCGTTGAGAGCCGGGACCGGACGACGGAGCGCGCTCACGAGGTGGTCGCTTCGCACGAGGAGATCGTCGAAACGCGCTTGGCAGTTCGGGCACCCGTCCAAGTGTCCCGAAACGGAGAGCGCTGCCGAGTCGTCTAGCTCTCCGGTCGCGTAACTCGTGAGCGTCGCGTGATTCGGACAGTTCGCCATGGGGAGGACACACCCTCGTCGGCCGCCAGAATGAATTCAGTCCGAGGCGCGAAGCGCACCCCGGGATGAACGAAACGGCATAACGCGGACCGGTCGTCAATCGACGAGATCGCCGAGGATCGCGCGCAATCGTCGGCGAATGCGATAGTTCGCCTGGCGAATGGCTTGAGGCGTGCACTTGGCCGCGCGCGCGACGTCCACCGCGGATTTGCCTTCGACGACCACCTGCCAAAACGCGGCCCAGTTTCGGGGACTGAATTCGCGACGGAGTTTCTTCAGCGCGCTTTGAACGACAATCGCGTTTTCATCCGCGATCGAGTCTTCGTCTTCGGCCCAGAGTGCGTCCCACCGATCGGTGGCGAGCGGGTCCGACAGATTCGCTAGTTGAACTTGTGCGTCCGTGCCGCCTTGCGCGATCGGTCGCTGGCTCTGGCGACGGAAATGATCGGCGATCTTCGACCGAACGATGCTGCGGAGCCAGCAGCGAAACGAACCGGCGGCGCGAGCGGGCTTGAATTCCCGGAGACCGGCGGAGACGGCGCGAAACGTTTCCTGGAAGATGTCGGCCGTGTCGTGGTCTTTCAGACCCGATCGCCTGCACCACCGATGGACGAGCGGGCCGTAGCATTCGACGAGGCGGCGCCAGGCATCCTCGTCGCTCGACCGGGCGCGGGCGAGCAAGCTCAACGACGTGGGCGCGTTGTAGGGGGCGCCGGAGGGAGCAGCCATGACGGTTCGCGAAGGCGCTAGTCGGGGGGAAGAGGAAGTGGGGCGCGAGGGGATCACCGCTCGCGCGGCGGGACGGTGGCGGGCTCGATTGCGCTCGAGCGTCTTTCGAATTGTACGGCCGAACTCCGCCGAGAAGGAAAACTGTTCGCCTCACGCCGCGAACGAATCGCTAAGTCCGGCAGCGCTCCCATCGACGGCGTGCGGCCTGTTCGGGTCGCAGCCGATGGCGAGAGCGGGTGGAGATCGTCCGTCACGCGATCGAGCCTCGGTCGAGTCGAGACGGGACGAGCGCGCGGGGCGAATGCTCTCTGCGGTGGCGTTTTCGGCTGCTTGGTCCCGCGATAGCCGGACGGAGTCCTCGGGCGTCTCCGACCGCTCGCGCCGAAGTGGAAAGTCCTCGGGATCACCTCAAACTACCCATGCCGCCGGCCGGCGGCATGCCCGACCCATGTCCACCGACTTTCGTCCCGCGGCCGGTACCGGGCGGACGACCGAGACCAAGAGTCCGGTCCGACGCTCGAGAAACGCCGGGGCCGAGAGGGTAAGAACGTGAAGTGGGAGGGAAAGAGAAATGCAGCCGAGGCCGGTCTTCCCGGGATCGACTTATCTGATGACACGTCGCTGCGCGCAGCGGCAGTTCTTGTTTCGGCCGGACGAGCGGGCAAATCAGACTGCGGTGTACTGCCTGGCGTACGCGGCGGCAGAGACGGGAGTCCAAATCCATGCGTACGTATTTCTATCCAATCACTATCACATGGTGGTCACGGATCCAGGCGGAAAGATCGTCGAGTTCACCCACCGATTGAACCTGCTGCTCGCAAGGTCGTTGAATGCGCTGCGAAACCGCCGCGACAGCGTTTTCGACTGTTCGCAGGCGAGTCGAGTCCGAGCCGCCGAGGCGGGTGACGTCTTGCGGCAGCTCGTCTACACGTTCTGCAATCCCGTCTCGTCGGGACTCGTCGCGGACGCGCGCGATTGGCCGGGGGCGAGGAGCGATCCGTCGCAGTTCGATACGACGATTCCGGCGACCAAACCGGGTTGGTTCTTTTCCGCGAAGATGCCGAATGTCATCGCGCTCGAATTGACACGCCCACCGTGCTTTCTCGAGCGGAGTCGCGAAGAGTTCATGGAAGAGTTGACTGAGGAGGTGAGAGAGCGGGAGGCGAATTGCCGCGCCGAGATCGAGAGCTCGAATCAGGCGTTCCTCGGGCGTCGACGCGCGCTGAAGCAAGATCCGGAAGGCTCGCCGCGGACGTACGCGAAGCGGTGGACGATCTCGCCGACGGTGCAGGCCCAGCGTCCCAAAGCGAGAGTGGAGGAGCTGGTCGCGCTGAAGACGTTTCGGCTGCGGTACCGCGAGGCGCTGGTCCAGTATCGAAATCGGATCAAGGATGTCGTGTTCCCCGCGGGAACGTACTGGATGCGTGTGTTCCACCTTCAGAGGTGTGAGCCTCTCATCTCCGGCGCGGTGCCCGCCGGACCCTAGAGATTCCGCCGGCTGAGCGGACGAGACGTCGCCGCGCGTGCAGCGAGCGGGCGCGGACGCAGAGGAGATCTGTCCCGAGATCGACTCTTCGGATTGAGAATCGCGGACGACTTGAATCTGGACGAGGTTCGCCGCTCGACAGCGCTCGAAACGGAGCAAAAACGAGCCCCCGAGTACCAAACCTCACCCCTTTTCCGACCCCGAACCCCGGTCTTCTTCAACTTTCCCGTATCTGACCGGGATTCGCTGGGAACGAACCCCGGTCGGGGAGCGGTCGAACCCCGGTCGGGGAGCGCGGTCGGGGAGCGGGGGGGCGGGGAGCGAGCGGGGCTACCGGGCGTCGAACCGGAGCGGTTTTCCTGGAGTCGCCCCGGTGTGGACCGCTCGTTCGAGCACGATCTCTCCGTTCACGAGGACGTACTCGATTCCGGTTGGATAGGAGAACGGCTCGAGATAGGTGGCGCGGTCCTTCACGCTCTTTGGATTGAAGAGCGTGATGTCCGCGAAGAAGCCTTCGCGGAGGAGCCCCCGGTCTTCGATTCCGAGCTTCGCGGCACAGAGAGACGTCATTTTTCGAACGGCTTCCTCGAGACGAAGTAGCCCTCGTTCTCGCACATAGATTCCGAGAACTCTCGGGAACGTGCCGAAATTACGAGGATGCGGCTTCCCGCGGCGAAGCGGCCCCTCGATCGCGTAGGCGGAGCCGTCGGAGCCGACCGCGCACCACGGCTGAGCGAGCGCCAGATTCATGTCGGTCTCGGTGTGGTGTGCATAGATCGTGCTGATCGAACCTCCCTCCTCCACGAGGAAATCGAACAGGACGTCAAACGGATCCGACGGCCGATCCCTTCCGCGGTTCCGTTCCGCGATGATGCGATCCATCGTCCACCCTTCGAACCTCTTATTGCGCTCGCTTAGATTCGCGTTCACGAGCATGCGACTCCAGTCGCCGCCGACCGCACCGTAGTGGCTGTACCACCCCTCGACCCCCTCGAGCACGTCCGCGCGGATCCGCGCCCGCGCCTCCGGATCCCGCAGCCGCTCGAGAAACCGCTGTCTGCCTCCGTCGTGAGCCCACGGCGGAGCGATCGTCGCGAGGTTGTTGTTGCCCCGCGTGTACGGGTAGACGTTCGCCTGCACATCGATACCGCGCCGCCGCGCCGCTTCGATCCGCGAGACGATCTCCGGCATTCTTCCCCAGAGCTGCTCCTCGGCGATCTTGATGTGAATGATGTCGGCGGTGAGCTTCGCTCGCCCGGCGATCGCGATGATCTCGTCGACGGCATCGAGGACCAGCGATCCTTCGTTCCGAATGTGACTCGAGAAGATCCCGCCTCGCTCGGCCACCGGTCTACAGAGCTCGACCAACTCGTCCGTCGTCGCCAGCAGCCCGGGCGGAACGGCGAGCATCGTCGAAAGACCGAAGGCGCCATCGGCCATCGCCTCGTCGATGAGGCGACGCATCGCCGCGAACTCTTCGCTCGATGGCCGCACGTGCGACTCTCCCATCACACACCGCCATACGTTCCCGAGTCCGACGTAAGTCGCTACGTTGATCGAAATCCCCGATCGCTCGAGCGCGTTCAGATAATCGGCCACCGTTCGGATCGTGACCGTACGGCCATCGACGTCGACCTCGCGCGCCGGAAGCTTCCCTTTGAACGGCCCACCGGAGGAATCTTCACCGATCACGTCCGTCGTGACGCCCTGGCGAATCTTGCTCTGGGCGAATCCGTCCTCGAAGAGAAGCCAATCGGAATGAGAATGGTTGTCGATGAAGCCCGGCGACACGACGAGTCCCGTCGCGTCGATCGTCCGTTTCGCACGCGCGCCGTCGAGTCGTCCGATGCGAGCAATCCGATCCCCACGAATCCCGACGTCCGCGCGGCGCCACGGATTGCCGCTTCCGTCGACGACGCGACCGCCGTGAATGACAATATCGTAGTCTTCCCGGTCTTGGGCCCGGGTGGGGCGACCGACTCCCGCGCTGAGAACGATCAGTAGCCAGCCCCATACAATCCGTGAACGCATTGAGGCGCCCCCTCTCGAAGGCCATCGGCCGCTACACGCGCCGAGGCGGTCGGCGGACTCGCTCCGGCGGATCGGACACCGCCCTTCGGCGATCGCGATTCGAGACCGGTCGCGATCAGCTCGCGACACTCTTCTGATCAGTCGACTCCACGCGATTCCCGCGTGCGTCGAACGCTCGGGAAACGTCACTGCCGGACGAACGAAACGTCGTCGAGAAACACTTCGCCCGATCCCCCCGCGACCGCTCCCGTCACGAATCGGAACAAGATTTCGGCTTCGCGCGCGCGCGGCGGAGCGACGAGATCCGAAATCGAAATCTGTTTCCACTCACCACTCCCGCCTCTGAAACCGGTCAGGCCGGTTCCCACGCCGAGATCGCTTCCGAGTCCGCTCACCCACTTCACCTCGTACTCCTGGACGTAACTGACGCCGTAGTCCATCTCCTTCGCCCAAAACGAAAGCTCGTATGTCTCTCCGCTCTCCACGTCGTTCACCGACTGCCGGAGGAGTCCTTCGCTCGGCGTCGCGCCGGCGTTCACGAGAAGCGAGTGCATGCTGAACGATCCGGTGCGCGCATCCGCGTCCGATCGACCAGGCGGAAGGCTCGCGGCGACGAACCAATCCGTCGCACTCTCGCCCGTGCCCGCCTCGAAGCTTCCGTTTCGAACGATGCCCCGATCATCCGAAACGAGAGCCCGGTTCGACGCGTCCGGCTGAGGCACCTCCGGAACCGGATCGGCGGGCTTCTGCGGCTCGCCGCGTTCGATCGCGGGTGCTTCGGACGGGCTCGACGGCGCGATTCGAGCGGGTTCACTGGCGCCCGGTTGAGCCGTCTCCGGTGACTCGGCGTCGCCCGGCGACTTCGAGCACGACGGCAAGAGCGCGGCAATCGAAGCTCCGAGAACGAGTCCTCGCGCAGTCAGCCGTAGAAGGGAGAACGTACGTTGGCCTCGGTTCATGTCGACTCGAGCTTTCCTCATGGATGCGTTCCGCGACGGTGACGCGGCGGAGTTTCGTTCGTTCGCGCGCCTCACGCCAAGATCTCGCGGATCACCCGGCCGTGGACATCGGTCAAACGAAAATCTCTTCCCGCGTAACGATAAGTCAGCCGTTCGTGATCGAGTCCGAGCGCGTGCAGCATGGTGGCGTGAAGATCGTGGACACTCGTCCGGTTCTCGACCGCTCCGAACCCGAACTCATCGGTCGCACCGTATACGCGTCCACCTCGAATCCCTCCACCGGCGAGCCAGACCGTGAAGCCGTAGTGGTTGTGATCCCGACCGAGCATCGGTTTTCCGTCGCCGGTCAGCTCGACCGTCGGTGTGCGCCCGAATTCCCCGCCCCAAAGGACGAGAGTTTCGTCTAGCATCCCTCGCTGCTTGAGATCGGTGAGGAGAGCGGAGATCGGCTGGTCGATTTCGGCCGCGAGCTTCCGGTGCGCCGATTCGATCTGCGTGTGATTGTCCCATGGCTGCCCGCCCCCGTGCCAGAGCTGGACATACCGCACTCCTCGCTCGAGCAATCTTCGCGCGATCAAGGTCTGACGCGCGTGGACACCCGAACCGTACATCTCGCGGATGGACGAGGGCTCGCGCGAAACATCGAATGCATCGGTGGCTTCCGTCTGCATTCGAAACGCGAGTTCGTACGACTGGATGCGCGCCTCGAGCCGATCGTCTAGTCGCCGAGTCTGGTGCCGCCGATTCCACCGCGCGAGAAGATCGAGCTGGCGTCGTTGGTCCGCCGTCCCGACGTGCGGATGCTCGATGTTCTCGATGAGTCGGCTCGGACTTTCGTACTTCGAATCGACGTACGTGCCTTGGTACGCTCCCGGGAGAAACGCGGCCTGCCAGTTTTCCGAGTCCTTAATCGGCAGCCCGTTCGGGCACATCGCGATGAATCCCGGCAGATTCTGGTTTTCCGCACCGAGCCCGTAGAGAAGCCACGACCCGAAGCTCGGCCGTGCCTGCACGGAGTCTCCGCAGTTCATCAGCATGAGCGACGGCTCGTGGTTCGGCACCTGTGCATACATCGAGCGGATGACCGCGATGTCGTCGATGTGCTCGGCCGTCTTTCGAAAGAGGTCGCTCACCTCGATCCCCGATGCGCCGTATCGGCGAAACTCGAACGGTGACGGAAACGCGGCGCCGGTCTTGCGCTCGGTGGTTTGCGTCACCGACAGGAGCTTGCCCGCGTACTTCGCGAGAAGCGGCTTCGGATCGAAGGTGTCGACGTGCGACGGGCCGCCGTTCAGAAAGAACTGAACGACGCGTTTCGCTCTCCCGGCGTGATGCGACGGTCGTTCGGCAAGCGGACCCGTCTTCGGCGTCGCTCGGAGCTCCTCCGAAACTAGCGAAGAGAGCGCGAGCGATCCGACGCCGAGCGCTGAACGCGCCAACATCTCACGGCGATTGTAAGGAAACGGGTTGACTCGAGCGGAACTGTTCATTGCGTCACGGGTGATGCGAGTACGTCAGTCGATGAACAAGAACTCGTTGGTCGAAAGCAAGATCTGTGCGAGCTGTGCCCAGCCGCCGAGTCGGCGTTTCGAATCGGGAGTGAAATCCGTCCGAGAGTTCCACGCAACCGACGCCTCGTGGGCGCGCAAGCTCGCGTCGCGGATGTCGATCTCCCACGAATACTGATCGTGACTCAGCGTGCCGCCGATATCGACGACGAAGTCGATCGTTTCGCCTGCGATCACTTCGACCTCGCCGACCGAGACGGAGCTCGCGTTCCGATGGATCTCTTTCCGAGCGAGCAGGCCGGACCTCGAGCTCACGATACGCGCCGAGATTCCGTCGCCTTCTTTCGGCTCGTGTGCGAGTCGACTCTCGATGCGCACCGCCATCGCGCGCGGTGCGGTCCACCGGCGGATCGACGCGTGCTCTTTGTCGTTCCCGGGGTGCCCGCCCGTCGCCGTCAACTGAACCCAGCCGAGCTTCGGGTCCGGCCAGCGCGCTCCGCCCTGCCACGCCTCGCCGGTGAAGTGGGGAAGAGGCGCGAAATTCGCCACCCGCTTCGCCTTCTCGTCGAAGAGTCCGAATCCGTACTGCCAGTCCCGAGCCGTAGCCGGCGCGGCGTCTACGGGTCGCGCCGACTCGATCAGCTCCGCTCCCTCCCGGAGCTCGGCCGCGTCGGGTTCCCGCTGAAACGCGCGCGCAAAGAGCGCCCGGATTCCGATCTCCCGCGCCTTCGCGCTCTCACCGTAACGCGCGAGCGCGAGCGCGCGATCGAGGACGAGCGGATGATTGAGAAAGAACAGAGCCTGCTGCGGCACCGTCGTTTCGCGCCGTGCCGGAATGTGAAGGTCCGGGTTCGCGAAGTCGAACGTCCGGAGCGCGGCGGGCAGAAACTGACGATCGACCTTGGCGTAGAGCGTGCGTCTTCGCCCGAACGGCTCGCCGAAGAGATCGAACGGTTTGCCGCCCATCGCGGGCTCGAGATCGCTCGCGACCGCGAGCATCGCGTCGCGAAACTCCTCGAAGGTGAGTCGCCGAGGCGTCATTCGCCAGAGGAGGCGATTGTCCGGATCCGATGCCTCCGCGGCGGCTTTCGCGCGCGGGTCGGACGGCCCTGTCGACGCCTGGCGGAACGTCGCCGAGAGGACGATCGTGCGGTGCAGCTTCTTGAGGCTCCACCCGTCGGTGACGAATCGAGCCGCGAGCCAGTCGAGGAGCTCCGGATGGGAAGGCGGGGCGGCGCGGCGACCGAAGTCGCTCGGTGTCGCAACGAATCCTCGTCCGAAGTGATGCATCCACACACGATTGACGATGACGCGCGCGGTGAGAGGATTCGACGGCGATGCGATCGCCTCGGCGAGCTCGAGTCGACCGCTTCCCTTTCGAAACGGTTCCGAGGTCTCGGCGATCACGGGGAGAAACCGCCGCGGCACCTCCTCTCCCTTGTCGATCGGGTTTCCACGGCGGAAGATCCGCGGTCGAGCCGGAACGGAGCGATCCCGAAGCACGGTCGTGAACGGAGCGGCGCCGCGCGCATTGATGATCCAGCGGTCAACTTCGCCCTGCAGTTTCCACAGCTCTCCCACGCGTCCCGAGTCGAAGAAGTTCTCGCAGTCGACGATCGCTTCGTCCGGCACCTCGCACGGCGCGTTCTCGCCGTAGAGCACTCGCCGGAGCGCGTCGGTCGCGTCGTCGAGGGAACCACGCGAGACGGATGAAGTACTCGCGTCCGCGGATCTTCGCGCCGCCTTCCAACGCTCGTCGGCGGCCGTAAGGACGCGAGCGTAGCGATCGATGACGTCGTCGAAGCTTTTCGGTGGCTCTCTGAACGCCTCTCCGATGAGCGGATGGACGTCTCCTCGTTCTCCGCTCTGGAGCGCGCGTGTCACCTCGGCGGTGAGTTTCGCAAATGACTCCTGCGGTAACGAGGCGTAGGCGTGCCACGGAACGAAGATCGGATCGCGTTCCTCTCTCGCGCGACGGAGGAACTCCTCCCATCGACGCACGAAGGCCGGAAGAAGATCGTCCGGCTGAAAGATCTGGTCGAAGCCATCGGCGGGGAATTCGCCAAGGCGAGTCTGCGCCTTCAAGTAGTCGCCGATTCGCCGGCGCGCGCGGTCCGACGCTTCGAGACGGAACGCCGCGAGCTGCGTGGCGAGCTTCTCTTGGCGCTTGGCGAGCTCCGATTCGAACGCCGCGTCGCTCGCTCCGCCGGGAAGTCGCTCGACTCGTTCGCTCGAGCTGTCGAACACCCCGTAGAGCGAATAGTAGTCGGCGGTCGCGATCGGATCGTATTTGTGATCGTGGCAGCGCGCGCAGCTCACCGTGAGACCGAGCGTGCCGCGAGTGACGACGTCGATGCGGTCGTCGATGATCTCTCGCGCGACGCCGAGGAATCGGCGGCCGAGAGTGAGGAACCCCATCGCCGCGAGATCTTCCGGCCGGCGATCCTCGATCTGATCGGCCGCGATCTGGAGCCGAAGGAACCGATCGTAGGGCAGGTCTTCGTTGAGCGCTCGCACCACCCAGTCGCGATACGTCCACGCGTGGATCCACGTGCGCTCCTCCCGGGCGTAAACGTAGCCTTTGGTATCGGAGTAGCGAGCGACGTCGAGCCAGTGGCGAGCCCACCGCTCGCCGTAGCGCGGAGAGTCGAGAAACGAGTCGACGAGGCGCTCGTATGCATCGAGGCGCGGATCGCGGAGGAACTCGCGCACTTCTTCGACGCTCGGCGGGAGCCCGCGGAGTGCGAAGCTGAGCCGCCGAATGAGTGTCCGTCGGTCGGCCTCCGGCGAAGCTTCGAGACCCTCTCCCTCGAGTCGCGCGCGAACGAACGCATCGATTGGATTTCGCGTCGGCGCGTCGCCCCCGACTCGAGGGATCGTAGGCGCGCGCACGGGCTCGAAGGCCCAGTGCTTCTCGCTCGCGGCCGGCTTCTCCGTTCCTTCAACCGATGCCGGCCACGGAGCGCCCGCTTCGATCCATCGCGCGAGCGCACGCACTTCGCGTTCGCCGAGCGCGCGATCGGGTGGCATTTTCGGATCGCCCGTTCGTGCGACCGCCTGAACGAGCCGACTCGCCGCGGAGTCGCCGGGAACGATCGCTGGCCCCCGCTCGCCTCCGCGGAGGATCGCCGCCCGCGAGTCGACGCGGAATCTGCTCTTCGCCTTCTCGCCGCCGTGGCAGCCACCACACTTCGAGACGAGGAGCGGGCGGATTTCGCGCTCGAAGAATTCCGTCGCCGCGAATTCGTCTGCCGCCGCGGGCGTAAGGAGTGATGCGACTAGTAAGGCCCGAACTATCGCCACGGCACGTCTCCCTTCCGCTCGCCATTCTGAGCGAGCGAACGTAGCGGATCAACGAGACGTCCCGGAAACGTCCTACTCGAGCTTCATGCTGTCGACGCTTTCCGTCAGCTTCTTGCCGACATCGCTCCACTGAGCTTCGAGCGCCGCTGCGGTTGCGACGTACACGCGACCGTCGGCGAGCTCGATCCGCGCGTAAAAGCGAAGATCGCGCCCGTTCAGCTTCCCGGAGTAGTCGAGCGTCGCGGTTCCCGCTGCGTGCCCGACGCTCTCCGCAATGATCGTCATGTTGACTAGCTCGAGCTTCTGCTTCGTGATCGTGACGTAACCGTCGATCGAGCCGACGTACGGCTCGATTTGAACCTCGACGTGCGGCGCGTAGCCGCTCGTCGCTGGGAGGTAGAGCACGGCCGATCGATACGGTGCAGCACTCACGCCCGCTTCGAGCGGTGCGATCGAGAATCCGTTCTTCTCGAACTGAAGCCTTGGCGGGCGTCCGGCGACGTCGGCGCCGGGCTTCATCCGCAGAAGCTTCATGATGCGCCCCGACACGTTCCAGTCCTGGACGTAGAGATTCCCCGCCCCGTCCCAATACGATCCGTGCGTGCCGCTGAAGTAACCTTCGACCCAATCCTCTTGCTTGATGCCGAACGACCCGCCCTTCCTTCGGTCGGGGTTGTGGCCGAGCACGGCGATGATCGTGTTCGTCTTATCGAGAATGACGAGACGACCGTGGAGATCGGGTACCGAGACGAAATCGCCCCGAACCGCCGCCGAGGTCGGCATGCCGAGCCCCGTCACGACTTCGCCGATGAACTCGCCGTCGAGGCCGTAGTGGACGAGGCGTCCCTTGGGTTGGTGGTTTCGATCGCAGATGAGAAGCCGGGGAGGGTCGTAGCGCGTATCTAGCGTCATCCCGTGCGCAGTGTTGAACTCCTTGAGACCGTTCCCTTTCTTCCCAAAGTACATGACGAACTTGCCGGTCTTGTCGAACTTGAAGATCCGGTCGCTCGCGTACCCGTCCGCCAAGACGATGTCGCCGTTTGGGGCGACGGTGATCGCCGTCGGCTTGAAGTTCCTGCCGTCTAGCCCCGAGTCCTCGGGAAAGCCGAGCTTCAGCACGATCTCACCGTCCGACGCTTTGATCTTGAGTCCCTCGCGATCGTTGTTGCGCGCGCCGTAGATGTATTCGGTACCGTTCTCATCCCGAATCTCGAGGTCGTGAATGTTCGAGTAGCTCTTCCCGAGGAACGAGCGGACGACCTGCCCGCCGGGCGAGAATACGACGACTCCCTTCTGCGCGCTCGTGTAGACGTTGCCGGCCTTGTCGACGACGACTCCGCCGTGCGTCGGGCCGAGCACAGACTTTCCGTCGGCGCCGAGTCCCCAGCCCGGAACGGTGTGAAACGTCATCTCGCCGCAGCCCATGCTCACCGGCAGAGGAGATTCCTTCGCGGAGATCGTGGTGGTGGACGAGATCGCGAGCGCGATGGCAAGTAGCGATGAGGTTTTCATGTGGAGCTCCAACGGACGCGGCTGCGCGCGGCGCACGCGAGACGCGAGGTCAACTGGATGAATTCGGATGGGGGAGGGTCGACGCTCTCCGCCGCGAATGCCTCCAAATTCGAAGGGCTCTTCGCGTGCGGTCATCGTGGATGCCTATTCTCCGTGAGGAGGTCGCGGAAATCCACGGACAGCGCGCCGCCGGCCGAGCGGCACGGGATTCTCGCTCCCGTGAGCTTCGAATGACGCCACGGCTCGGCGTATCGGTGGATGTTCGGTAGTCTCGCCACGGGGTGAATCCGGTGCAGAGGGCGAGCGATTCGGCTCTCGCCTCTTCGCGTTCGATCCGAGGAGAGCTTGACGTCGCGATCCCTAGATTCGCTAATCGTGTCGGGGCGGGCGTTCTCCAGGAGGGAAGGCGGAGCGAGGCGAAACCCGATGTCCCAGCGAAAGATCCATCGGCGAGCGGTTTTCAAGCGAGCAGCGGGCGCGGCGACGGCGCTCGTGGCGCCGAGCTTCGTCCCCGCGTCCATTCTCGGCCGAAGCGGCCGCGTACCGCCGAGCGACAAGATCACCGTCGGCTTCATCGGAGTCGGGGGACACGGACGACAGCGGAACCTCGAGCAGTACCTCGGCCAGGACGACGCGCGCGTCCTCGCCGCGTGCGACGTCGACTCGAACCATCTCGCGATCGCGACGAACCGGATCAACGAGGTTTACCGAAACAAGGACTGCGCGACGTACAGAGATTTCCGCGAGCTCCTCGCGCGGGACGACATCGACGCCGTCATGATCTCGACGCCCGACCACTGGCACGTCCTCATGAGCGTACTCGCCGTCCGCGCGGGGAAGGACGTCCAATGCGAGAAGCCGACACTCACGATCGACGAAGGGAAGATCCTCGTCCGAGAGGTGCGAAAGCACCGCAAGGTGTTTCAAACGAGCACGGAAGACCGATCAATCCCCGTCTACCACCGAATCGCGGAGCTCGTTCGGAACGGACGCATCGGGAAGCTGCAGACGATACGCGTCACGCTCCCCCAGCAACCGAAGGAGCCCGGTGACCCGACGCCGCAGCCCGTCCCGAAGGACCTCGACTACGATCTCTGGCTCGGCCCGGCGCCGTTTGCCCCGTACACGAAGGGGCGAGTTCATTTCCACTTTCGCTGGATCTCGGACTACTCGGGCGGAATCATTCCCGACTGGGGCGCGCACCTCTTCGACACCGCAGCGTGGGCGAGCGACACGGAGCGGAGCGGTCCGATTAAGGTGGAGGGAAGCGGAACGTTTTGGAAGGGCGGCCTTTACGATACCGCGAAGGACTATCACGTCGAGTACACGTACGCGGGCGGTCTCAAGATGATCCTCGATCACGGAGGGAGCCGGCTCCGCTTCGAAGGCACGAAAGGGTGGGTCGAGATTCCGCGGTGGCGCGCGGACATCATCGCGAGCGATCCGAAGATCCTCGATTCGAAGATCGGACCGGACGGAGTTCGTCTGTACACGAATCCAGCTGGCGAGCACCGTGATTTTCTCGACTGCGTGAAGTCGCGGAAGGACCCGTATTTCCCGGCGGACATCGGCCACCGCGTCTCGACGCTCTGCCACCTCGCCGACATCGCGCTTCGGCTCGGGCGCCCGCTCGAGTGGGATCCGAAGGCAGAGCGCTTTTCGAAGGACGATGAGGCGAACCGAATGTTGTCGCGTCCGATGCGTGAGCCGTGGAGCTTCGCGTAGATTCGCTTCCACGGCGCGAAGGATCATTGCGACGGGCGATGGAAACGCGGAGAATCTGAGCGAAACTCTCATCGCGCGGGAGGCACGACGGTGACGGAAATCGAGCGCAAGGCCATCGCGTCGAGCTCGCTCGCAACTCGACGTTCCGTGCTCCGGGCCGGCTCGATCGGCCTCCTCGGTCTAGGGCTCCCCGAGCTCGGCTATCTCCGCGCCGAATCGACGCGCGAGCCGAAGGCGAAGTCGGTCATCTATATCTTTCTCTCCGGCGGCCTCTCGCAGATCGACAGCTTCGACATGAAGCCGGAGGCGCCCGAGAAGTACCGCGGGTCCTTCCGTCCGATCTCGACGAAGACGCCGGGTCTGCAGATCTGCGAACACTTGCCACTCCTCGCGGCGCGGAGCGACAAGTGGGCGATCTGCCGTTCGCTCACTCATCCATACAACGAGCATTCCCAGGGACACATGGTGATGCTCTCGGGGCGCCGCGACCTTCCGCCCGGTTTCGACGCGAGCAAGCCACGCGCGGAGGATTGGCCGTCGATCGCGGCGTGCGGCGCGAAGCTGCTCGAGTCTCGCGGCGCGCTGCCGCCGGCGATGGTTCTTCCCGAACGACTCGTTCACCGGACGGGCCGCGTGATCCCCGGACAGTTTTCCGGAAAGATGGGCGCCGGAGCCGAGCCGTGGTTCATCGAAGCTTCGAGCTTCAACGCCGCCTCGTACGGCGCGTACCCGACGTTCAATTTCCACCACGAGCGGGGTTCGGAGCAGCGGTCGAATCCCGCGTTCGCGGTGCCGGAAATCTCACTTCCGGAAGAGATGACACTCGGACGACTTCGCCGGCGCGCCGACATCCTCCGTCTTGTGAACGCTCAGCAGCGCGCGCTCGAGACCGCCCCGCCGGTCACCTCTTACCGGCGTTACCACGATCTCGCGATTCGACTTCTCGCCGACTCGAAGACGCGGGCGGCGTTCGATCTCTCCAGCGCGGACGCGCGTACGCTCGATCGCTACGGACGCAATTCCTTCGGCTGGTCGCTCCTTCTCGCGCGCCAGCTCGTTGAGGCGGGAGTTCAGCTCGTCCAGGTGAACCTCGGGAACAACGAGACGTGGGACACGCATCAAAAGGCGTTTCACAATCTCGAGCACTACTTGTTCCCGCCGACCGACCGGGCCGTCTCGGCGCTGCTCGACGATCTGGGCGAGAGCGGGCTCCTCGACGATACACTCGTCGTCATGGCGAGCGAGTTTGGCCGGACGCCGCGCATCTTCAGCATCGGGAAGGGCAAGCTCCCGGGGCGAGACCACTGGGGCGCGGTGCAGACCGTCTGGTTCGCGGGCGGGGGAGTCGCGGGCGGCGCGGTGGTGGGTTCATCGGACGCAACGGGCGGGCACCCGAAGGACTCGCCGCAGACGCCGGAGAGCTTCGCCGCGACGATCTTCGACGCCCTGGGGATCCCGCGCGACGCCCACTGGGAGGAGAAACTCGGGCGTCCCCACCCGCTCTATCGAGCGGACCCGATCCCCGGGCTCGTGAGCTGAACTCCGCCGTGGAGGGGGCGAACCACACCGCGACTCGGACGATCACGGAACGCCCCACAACATTCATCGAGATCCGCCGGCCCGATCCGTCAGGATTTTTCCGGGCCGCGTTGCGCGCCGACGAAAGAGGTCGCCGGATCGGGATGCGAATCCGTCATAAGGTGCTTCACCAAGTTGGCTTACGTGAGGGTCGCACGCGGTTTCGCGGACGCGTCAGCCGCTCTCGACCGCCGCTCGCACTTGCGCCGACTGGCGCATCCGTCGTCGCCCGTGGGGCTCTCGCCGTCCGGCGGCCAGCCGGCGCCGCGAGAGGATTCCGGAGTCACTCGCCGGGAGGAGCGGCTGAATGAGCCCGAAGCCTGAGGCGGAGCGGACGAACGGGGACCTTGCCTGGTTCGTCACTCTCCGCCGAGAGGAGTACCGCGGCGAAGCCCGCGCCAACCTGATTCGCCTCATCGGCATCGCCGGCTTCTACGCGATCGAGCTCATCAGTTACTACGGGCTCCGGGTCGGGTTCCTGGAGATTCCGCGACAGACAGGCATCGACCGGGAGTTTCACGTCGCCGTCACCGCGCTCGCTCTCACCTGGACCGCCGTCGGGCTCGGTGTTCACTTCGCGCTGCGCGCAAGGGTCTTTCCCGACGTCCTCAAGTTTGTCTCCACCGGCGCCGACGTCGCGCTCCTCACGTCGGTCCTCGTTCTCGCCGACGGCCCGCGGAGTCCGCTCGTCGTGATCTACTTCCTCGTGCTCGCTCTCGCTGCGCTCCGCTTCAGCTTGCCGCTCGTTCGTTTTGCCACCGGATCGTCGATCGCCAGCTATCTCTTTCTGAGCGGCTACGCGCGCTGGTTCGCCGAGCGTGACCTCACCGTTCCTCGCTACGCGCAGTTCGTCGTTCTGCTCGCGCTGCTCCTCGCCGGTGTGGTGCTCGGTCAAGTGCTGCGCCGCATCCGCGCCATGGTTCGAGAACACGCGAACGCGACGACGGCCGCTCCGCGAACGACGCCGACCGGGGAGCCGAAGCGATGAGCGGCTTACCATCGCTCGTTCGGTGCCAGGTTTGCAGCGAACTCAACAACCCCGGTCGATCCATCTGTTGGCTCTGCGAGCAGCCGCTCGAACCCCGAACCGTCGATCCCGTGATCCGCGGCCCGGAGATCGAGCCAGTGAGCGAAGAGGGAGCGTCTCTCTTTCACTCCAGCTTGGTGGTCGCGCCGGCTCTCCTCCTCGTTCTTCTCGGCGTCGGGCTCGTTTGGCCGGGCCTCGGGATCGTGCTGGCGATCGTCCTCGTGATCCCGTTTCTCCGAACGGCGGCGCTCGCGCGCCGGCGCGCTGAGGCCGGCGCGGAAGACGCGTTTCCATTCCTGGTCGGCTCGTTCGTCGGCTCCACACTCGCGACGTTCGTCGTCATCGCGGTCGTCGGCGTCGTCGGATTCGGCACGTTTTGCATTACGTGTTTCGGAGTCGGGGTATCCACCAACAACATCCATCTAGCGGTGCTCGGTTCGGGACTTCTCGCGATCATCGTGCTCATTCCTGTTTGTCGGAGGCTCGCGCGCTGGGTGCGGAATCGCTGGCGGCGCGACGTCAAGCGACGCAGTCTCTAGCTAGGTCTTCTTCTCATGCAGCTTCGCGATCACGTCTTCCTCGGGACGACACAGAGTCTCTGTCCGAGCTGCCTCGGACTCGTCCAGGCCAAGATCATCGAGCGTCGGGGACGGGTCTATTTTCGGAAGCGCTGCCCCGAGTGCGGCGTGCGTGAAGACTTCGTCTGCTCCGATCGCGCTCAGTTCGACCGCCTAGAGCTCAACTCGCCGGGTAAGGTTCCGCACCAGAGCGGAGTTCTTCCCGAGCGGGGTTGTCCCTACGACTGCGGGCTTTGCACCGAGCACGAGCAGCACACCTGTGTGGGCCTCGTCGAAATCACATCCGCGTGCAATCTCAAATGCCCGATGTGCTACGCGTCGAGCGGCCCGGGCGGGCGGCACCTCGAGTTCGACGAGTGTCGGAGTGCCATCGAGCGCCTCGTCGACGTCGAAGGTCGCCCCGAGGTGCTCCAGCTCTCCGGCGGCGAGCCGACCATCCATCCCGAGTTCGATCGCGTGCTCTCGTTCGCGTGCGCACAGCCGATCGACATGGTGATGATCAACTCGAACGGCATCCGCTTCGCTAACGACCCGGAGTTTCTGCGGCGGGTTGCGGAATACCGAGATCGGCTCGAAGTCTATCTTCAGTTCGACGGGTTTCGGCCGGAGACGAGCGCCGCGCTCCGCGGAGAGCCGCTCGTCGAGACGAAGCTTCGAGCCGTGGAGGCGCTCGGCGAAGCGGGCGTCCGCGTGATCCTCGTGAGCACGCTTCAAGCGGGAGTGAACGACGGTGAGATCGGTGCGATTGTGAACTACGGCCTCGAGCGGCCGTGGGTCACCGGCGTGAGCTTCCAACCGGCGACCTACTCCGGCCGGCACGTCTTACCCGACGAGCTCGAACGACGGATCACGTTTCCCGACGTCGTCCGGGCGATCGTCGAGCAGACGAACGGCGTCTTCGCCGTCGAAGATTTCCTGCCCCTCCCCTGCGCTCACCCGAACTGCCACACTCTTACCTACGCGTACCGGCGCGGAGGGACGATCGTTCCGCTCACGCGCTTCATCGACGTCCGGAGCCACGTCGATCTCCTATCGAACGGCATCACGTTCACCCGACCCCGCGCGCGCGCGTTGATCGAGCAGTACGTAGAGCGCGCGAACTGCGGGGACGGCGGCTGCGGGTTCGGTGCGTCCGTGCCGGCGCCTCTTGTTGCCGTCGCGCAAGAGTTCTTCGGAAAAGCGATGCGCGAAGACCTTTCGCCGAGCGATGTCTTCCGGATCACGATCACTTCGTTCCTCGATGCCTACAACTTTGATGTGCGGCGACTCATGAAGTGCTGCATCCATCACGTACTTCCGAGTGGACACGTCGTTCCGTTCTGCGCCTACAACGTACTCTACCGCGACGGCCACGTATCATTGCCGCAACTGGTCGCGAATTCGCAAGCTGAGATCTAGTGCCGCGGCGAACTACGAACGGCGGAGCGCAGCATGAACTGGAATGATCCGATTTGGATCTACTCCGCGATCATGGTTGCGGCGGTCGCGGCGGGATGGCTCGTGAGCCGCCGAACGCAGAGTCGTGCTCCGCTGAGCGGTTTCGAGAAGCTCGCGATCGCGCTCGGCGCTTTTTGCGGGGCGATGATCGGAGCGAAGCTGCCCTTCGTCCTTCTCGACTGGGACGGACTCCTCTCCGGACGTGCCTGGCTCGAGAACGGGAAAACGATCACATTCGGATTGGTCGGCGGATACGTCGGCGTCGAGCTCGCGAAGTGGGCGCTAGCGATTCGCGTGAAGACCGGCGATTCGTTCGCCGTGCCCGTCGCCCTGTCGATCGGGATCGGTCGTCTCGCCTGCTTTTCCGTGGGTTGCTGTCACGGGACGGAGACCGCGCTCCCTTGGGGAGCTGATTTCGGCGACGGGATCCGCCGGCACCCGACTCAACTCTACGAATCGGCCTTCCATCTTTCGGCGACGCTCGCGCTCGCGTACCTGCTCCGTTTCGGTCTCTTCCGCGGACAGCTCATCAAGCTGTATTTCATCGCCTACTTCGTCTTCCGCTTCGCGAGCGAGTTCATCCGCCCGGAACCCGAGGCATGGCTCGGTCTCACCGTGTATCAGTGGGCGACGATCGCGTTCATTCCGCTTTTCGGCGCGCTCTGGATCGTGGATCGGCGGAGGTTCGCGCTCGAGTCGGCGCAGGTGAACACGCGTGCCGGAGCGTAGCCGGTCCCGCTTCGCCTACTCGCAACCCGAGTACTCGTCGCAGCCCAGTGCGGGATCCTCGCCGCAATCGGGGTACGGCGCCGCCGGTCCCGCGCCCGCGCCGAACATGAAGTTGAGGAGCCTCAAGGCGTCGGTGATCACCACCGTGCCGTCGGCGTCCGCGTCCGCGGCGTCCGCGCAGCGGAAAGGATCGGGCACGGAGAAGAGCTGGATGAGGATCGAGACTGCGTCCGAGATGTCGATTTGGCCGTCGCCATTCGCATCCCCGCGAAGGAAGGCTCGCGATTCTTCGCCTACGAATTGATCCCACGTGTACGCAGCGGTTTCGTGCGCGCCTTCGACGCGCTCGGCGGTGACGTACTCGACACTCCCGTCGAATAGCTCGAGCGGAGAGAGCGAGTACGGACCGGATCGCTGCGAATCGTAAATCTGCTCACCCGGGAAGACGAGGCGGAAGCCCTCGGTCTGCGGCACGGCGAGATCGAGAATCGCGTGCGCGGTCGCCACCGTCTCGCCCGCTGGATCGAGCAGCGTCCCCGCGATGACGAAGCGCCCCGCGATGTCGGCTTCGATCATCCCGTCGATCCAGAGCGAGCCGAACTCGGCCGCACCGGCCCCGCCGTCTCCTTCGCCTCCGGCGGCCGGCGCGAGTCCCGATTCGAGCTCGCCGCCGAAGCGAACCGAGTCCGAGCGCACCTCGAGCTGCGTGGTTCGCTGACGAAGGAACGTACCGGCGGGGTCGGACGCTGCAACCTCGATGAGGTGGAGACCTGCTTCGTCACCACTCAGCTCCGCAGTGTAGACCCCGTCGCCCGCGGACGCGTCCGGGGCGACGCCGTTATCGAGGAGATCGACGAGATCGAGCGTCCCGTTGGGGCGCCATAGGCTTGCGGTCGCGTTCGCACCGGTGATCGGTGCGCCGAGCTCCATCAGGGTCGCGGTGAGCGCGGTCGAGCCCGCGATATCGATCTCGTCGGGATCGAGCACGACATCGAGGACGAGGTCGCTTTCCGAGTAGAGCTCGACCGTATACGGCACGGGAACGTTGTCGACCGGGTTTTCGAGCACGGCGGTGTACACGCCGACCTCACCACTCGCGAAGTCGTAGAGCTGAACTTGGTGACCTTCCCCGTCGAGGAAGCTTTGATATTCGACCCCTTCGCCTGGATTCGACGGTGTATGCACGATCACTTCCGGTCCCGGGTCGTGAACATCGAACTCGAGTCCGCCAGGAACGCCGATGTTCAGAATCACGATGATCGACTCCGAGGTGTCCGAGAGCATGAGCAGCTCGGCGGTCCGCCCCGGCTCGAGGAAACCGGAATAGAACGTACCGAGCGAGTAGCTCGACCCGACGCCCCCCGCCGCACCGGGAACGTCGTTCTCCGCGCCCCCTCCGGCGACGCCCGCGACGGGGTTCTCGACGTGCTCGAGCACATCGCGAAGGAGAACCGTGATCGACTCGCCGCCGCGCCCGAGCGTCCCGTGGTTCTCCGCGACGCGGTGAGTCACAGCTCCGGCGATTCCGCCGAGCGCACTCGCAGCGCACACGCGATCGTCGTGTTCACCGCAGCTGAGAACGGGATCGAGACTCGAGCGCCCGCCCGTTCCCGCGACGAGATGAACGCGGGCCCCGCGCGTGTCGATTACCGCGCGATTGAACCGCGCGAGGAACTCCGCGGTCTGCTCCGCGGCGCCGGCGAACTCGTCTTCCGTGATCGAACCCGACACCCCGTCGAGGGGGCGACTCGCGAGCTCGCCGCGCACCTCGATCCGCGCGCGCGGCGTTCCCAAGTTCGGTGTTCCAAGGAGGGCGAATCGGCGCACCCGGCCGTACTCGGACTCGGCGAGGTACAGCCGCGCCGCGAGTCCCGCCGCGCCGTACGCGACGATGTCGACCTGATCCGGTGCGCGCCCGAAATTTGCGGCGAGCTTCGCGTCGAGAGCTTCCAGATGACGCGCGAGTGAGAGCGCCCCGCGAGTGATCCCCGGCTCGATGCGAAGCGAACGGAACCACGCGGGCGCCGCCGGGGCGGCGAGGTTCGCGTTCGCCTGCGCCGATGCGAGCAGCTCCCGCCATCGCTCGGTGTCGTCGCCGAGCGATGGCTCGCGACTCGCGACGAGAATCACGGGCACCGGCAGCCGGAGCTCGACCTGGCGGCCGGCGCCGACTTCGACGTCGACGCTGAGAACACGGTTGAGGTCGCCGGGCAGAGCCGGTCCGCCGATCAAGCCCGCACGGTAGCGGAGCTGAGTGGGGACGCCATCGCCCGGCGATCGCAGGATGAATCGGCCCGAAGGATCGACCTGCGCCACCTCCACTTCGACACCGCCTTCGTCGAGTCGCACCACCGCACCGCGGTTGACCGTCGTTCCCGCGCGATCGCCGTAACGAACGACGCCGGCGAGGAGCGGCTCCGGTGGAGCGCCGACATCCGCCCGACAGAGCTCGCTCGGCGGTCCGCGCCGCGCGAAACCTCTCTCGGCGACGCCCAGCACGCGATACTCGTTTCGCCCCGGCGGCACCCCGCCTTCTCGGTAGGGCGGAAGCCCGACGCGGGCGACGACGACGCCGTTGCGGAGGATATCGTACGCGTCGTACTCCGGCGCCGGATTCCAGTCGAGCTCGACGACGCGCGGTCCGACGAGCGCGCAGCCAAAGCCCTCGATCGGCGGCAGCTCCGACGCGTCGACGGTCACACGACACGTCGCGCGCGATTCCGGCGCCGCCGGATCGAGCACCTCGATGAGATGCGTGCCGTCGGCGACGTTCGGGATGAAGAACGACGTCGTCGTCGGCGGCAGCGGTCCGCTCGCGTCTCGACCGTCGATGCGAACGAGGAGCGACGAGTAGCGATCCGCCAGGCGCCAGCGCACGGCGATCCCGGCGTCGGTTTCTTCGCACGCGAGATCTCTCACCGCGAGCGTACGAACGACGATGCGAACCATTTCCGAGCGAAGCGCCGGATCCCCGTTCGCTTCGACGAAGTAGATATGCTCACCGCGTTCGACGCCGATATCCGTGAAGTCCATCAGCCGACCGGAAAGTGGCTGGGGGTTCACGAGGGTGCCGTCGCGGTAAACGTTCTGGAACGCGTAGCGCCCGTCGATCGTCCACGCGAGATGCACTCGTCCGCCCGGGATCTGCTTCGCGCGGAGATGCCGCGGCGCGCCGTCGGTCGCTTCATCGCCGATGAAAACGACGACCGCCAAGCCCACCCCGCCATCGCGGATATGCGGAATGCCGGGCGCACCGATCGTGAGCTCACCGCGGCCACCGCCCGAGAAATCTTCGAGGCCGCCGACCGACGACCCGACCCCCGCGCCGGAGACGCCCGCGCTGAATGCGGCACCATCGTTCGAGCGCATCGCGGCGAGCAGGATCTCGGCCGGGAGAGCGTTTCCGCCGAACGCGAGGTAGGCCGCTCCGCGTCCTTCCCCGCGCAGCGGAGCACCGATGAACGCCTCGGCGATTCCGTCGCCGTTAGCGTCCGGCGTGAACGCGACGGCCGACCCGGCGCGTTCGCCGTCCGATCCGAGGTACGTCGTCTGCGCGACGACGGAAACGTCGACGCTCGGAACGCCGCTTCTCAGTCGCGCTCCACCGGCGATGAGAAACGCGGCACCGGAGACGCGGTCGAAAGCGAGCCCCGGCGATCCGAGAAGCAGATCGGGAGCGCCATCGCCCGTCGCGTCGCGCCCCCCCGCGATCGCCGCCCCGAGCTCGCTCGCCGGCAGAGCGGAGCGAACTTCGACGAGACGATCACCATCCGGCGCGTCTGCGTTCGGGAGTCCGTCGAGCCCGGCGCGACCGAAGTAGACGTAGACGGCACCGCCCCCAAATGCCGGCGCGCCGGCGGCGAAGTCGCGTATTCCGTCTTCGTCGGTGTCTCCGAGCGGCGCGATCGCCGCGCCGAAGAGGCTCCCGTCCGCCGGTCCATGAGCGACGATCGCGTTCTCTCCCGGTAGCGCCGCGACATCGATCGACGCGAAGGCTCCGGGCCGCGCGAGCTCGAGATCGACGAGCGCGATGATCTTTCCGCGGCGCTCGCCGGTCGCCTCGTGGAGGCCGCGAGGGATCCCGAGAACGACATCGTCCCGCCCGTCGCCGCTCGCGTCTCCGACCCCGACTCCGCTCTCGCCGAGACGACCTTCGCCCGCGAGCGACGAAGTGAGAAAGACGACGCCGTGAGGCGAGAAGGTGAGATCGATGACGCCAGGCAGTGCGTCCGATCCGAGGAGAAGGACGACGCCGCTCTCACCGCCCGCGACGATGCCACCCGGCGCGCCGATCAAGACGTCGTCGAATCCGTCGGCGTTGACATCGCCCGCTCCGGCGACGAAGCGGCCGAATTCGTCGCCCGGACCCGCGCCCGAGCGAATTTCGACGATGAACTCGCGCCCCGGATGGAGCGTCGCGCGGAGTGTCGGAGGACGTCCGCCGAAGACGAGGAACACACGCCCGGGGGTTCTCGCGCTTCCCGGTGCACTGACGATGACGTCCGTGCGACCGTCGCCGTTGACGTCGCCTGCGTCGGCGATGTGGGCGCCCGCGCCGAACGTCCCGTCGCCGGCGAAGAGCTCGAGACGATTCCCAGGGTTGTCGCCATCGAGGCGCGTTTCGAGCGGAAGCTGCGCGCATACCGGTACCACCGACGCGAGGAAGATCGCGAACGCGAAGGTAGCTCGCAGGATCCGCTTCAAAGATCGAGACACGGCCGGGACACTCAGCCTGACTGCTTTTCGGTTGGCAGCTCCTCGGCAAACCAGACCTAGAGATGGCGAAGCGCGCGAAAGGGGCAGCTGTTCTCTACACTTCCGATGATGACCGTGATGGCGCTGACGGCGCGACGTTCAGCGAGAACGCGCACCGCGTCCTCGACCGGACGTTCGCCGCAGATTCGGTGCCCACCGCTCCGGTGAGCGAGAAAGACGCGGTCCCCCGTCGGCGTTCGCCGTCGGCTCGCCGGCACTCGCCTCGGTTCGGCACGACGTGCGGAGTCTGGGGGCCGCGCGTCGCGACGTTCGCCCTCACCCCCCTCCCCGAGAACCGTGGGAACGTCGGGCCTGTGTCCTTGAAACACCCTGAAATTCAGGGCTTACACAGCGCTTGTTCCCGGATCGAGAGGATCGTGCGTCGTCGCACCTAGGCCGAAGAGCGACCGGGTTGGCCTCGGGTTCCAGCTTCCGAGGGACCGAGCAACTTCTTCCACCCAGCTCGAAAGCACGTCCTGTGCCATCCCTCCGCGATCTTCGTTATTGAGTCGGCGGGGACGTTTAAGACTCTATGAAGTAATGACTTAAGAAGTTCCAGCCGCGCTTCGTGCGGACGCTCTCCCCGCTCGCCTCACAACTTCTTTGTCAAGCGAGCCCGGTAGGTGGCCGGGATCGGCCTCGAAAGGCCCACAAGGATGTTGTGAGTCGAGCTCGGACCCGAGGAACGTTCGCGTGGATTGTCGCCCACGAACTCTTTTGACCCGAAGTTGATCGGGTCGCCGCTGCGTGGGGTTCTAATCACGAAGCGGCGTCTTCGCCGCCGCTCCCCCGGATTCGTCCCGTTTCGCCCCGAGTTTCTTCTAGAGGAACAGCATGTTTCGATCCCCGCGCTCAAGATCGTTCGTTGGCACCGCCCGATTCGTCGGAGCTCTCGTCTTCGCCGGCAGCCTGAACTCGTTCGCCGCCGCCGGCGATTGGCTCCACTGGCGCGGCCCGACCGGGAACGGCACCGCTCCGGACGCGAAGCCGCCGATCGAGTGGGGTGAATCGAAGAACCTTCGCTGGAAGGTCGAGATCCCCGGGAACGGCAGTGCGTCGCCGATCATCGTCGGCAACCGAGTCTTCATCGCGACCGCAGTCGAGGATGAGAACGCCCGCGGCGCGCGGCGCTCGGATCCTCGCCGTCCGACGGAAACTCGCGCAGCGGGCCAAGAAGAACCGGAGCGGCGCCGAGATCGGCGCCGCGGACGAGGCGGACGACGCGGCGGTCGCGGGCGAGGCGGCCCGCCGACGGTCACACAGAGCTTTACGCTCCTCTGTCTCGATCGAAAAAGCGGCGACACTCTCTGGACGAAGGTCGCCGCGAAGACCGTCCCGCACGAAGGTCACCACGGCGACCACGGATTCGCTTCCGCCTCGCCGTGCTCGGACGGGGAGCGCGTCTATACGCACTTCGGCTCGCGCGGACTTTTCTGCTACGACCTCGCGGGGAAGCTGATCTGGGAAAAGGCCGACTTCGGGAAGATGGAAACTCGAAACGGGTTCGGCGAGGGCAGCTCCCCGACCGTCTACAAGGACGTCGTCATCGTCCCTTGGGATCACCAAGGTCCGTCCTACCTCGTCGTTCTCGACAAGAAGACGGGCGACGTGCGCTGGCGCGTCGACCGCGACGAGCCGACGTGCTGGGCGACGCCGCTCGTCGTCGAGCACAACGGGAAAGAACAAATCATCGTGAGCGGAGAGAATCACGCACGTGGCTACGATCTAAAGAGCGGTGACGAGCTCTGGCGCTGCTCGGGACAGACGGGCCGGCCGGTAGCTTCGCCGGTCGCCGGTCACGGGCTCGCGTTCGTCGGGAGTGGATTTCGCGGCTCGTTTCTCGGCGCGTTCCGGCTCGGCGCGCGCGGCGATTTGAAGGGCACGGACGGAGTCGCGTGGCAACTCAAGTCGTCGACCCCCGACATTCCGTCGCCGCTCCTCTCGGGAACTCGCCTCTATTTCCACGCGGCGAGGAAGAACATCATTTCGTGCTACGACGCGCCGAGTGGAGAGCCCCACTACGGACCGACGCGCGTAGAGGGACTCGGCGACACCTACGCCTCACCCATAGCGGCGAACGGCTACGTCTACCTGACGGACCGAAGCGGCACGACGGTCGTGATCAAGGACGCTGACAAGCTCGAGATCGTGGCGACGAACGAGCTCGACGAGGGTGTCGACGCGACTCCGGCGCCAGTGGGGAACGAGATGTTCGTCCGCGGGCGACGGCATCTCTATTGCTTCGGTAGTTGATCGGTCGACTTGAGAGAGAATTTCACACGAAGAGCGCGAAGGACCGCGAAGAAAGACTTCGGAAGAGAGATCGCGGAGGTTTCGTCCTCGCGTACGTTCGTCCGGTTAGGGATGTAGATTCATCGATCCACCACCACATCGACTCCGAACGTTCGCCACCAATCTCTCTCCCGCTCTTTCTTCCTCTTTCTTCGCGGTCCTTCGCGCTCTTCGTGTGAAACTCTTCGTCAGAGTCGACCAACCGCCCGGGAATCAACCACACCCCGGAAACACCGCGCAAGTCAGCGAACCCGGCGTCGGATCATCCCCGCAAGCGTCAAACGGCGGCGGTGGAGCGTCGCCATCGCCGAAGAGGTGGTTCAGCAGCCAAATCGCATCCGCGATGTTGATCCCACCGGAGTCATCCACGTCCGCCGCATTCGCGCATGCCGGGTCGTCGCCGTCGACGAAGAGGTAGTTGAGGATGAAGATCGCGTCGGCGATGTTCGCGCTCGCGTCGCCGTCGACGTTACCGCGGCGAAAGGCGACATCGGCCGGGCAAGCCTCGTACGCCCCGCGGTCGACGCCGCCGCCGCACGGTCTCGCGCGGCCGTCGAGATCGGTCGCGGGTGCGCCGTCCGCCTGCCCCCGGTCGATCGACTCGGAGGTCGCCTCGAGACGGAAGTCACCGGGGATCCACACGTCGTCGGCCGGGCTCGGTGTCCCGCGGTCGTCCCAGCGACCCGCATCGATGAAATCCGGGTCGACGTTCGAGTTCCCGTCGCCGGGCCAGGTGTTTTCGCCGCGGACGCACGAGAAGCTGATCTCCGCCGTTGATCCAGAGCGAAGATCGAGCGGAGTCTCTTCCCAGAAGATTGCGTTCGCCGCCGAGAGCGTCGACTGCGCGGCCAAGATGCCGGCGGTCCGATTGCCGGAAAACGTCGTGTTCACGAACTCCGGGTCGGCCCCGCCCGTCAGGTACGCGCCGATCTCGTTGCCCGAGACGACGACGTTCTCGAGTCGCGGTCGAGAGAGAAACGCAAAGAGTCCCGCGCCGCCGAACGCCGCCGGGTCGATGATGTCGCGGAGCTCGCTCCTTGCGCGCGAGTTCGCCTCGAGGTGAACTCGCGACAGGAGAGGGGTCTCTCCCGAAGCGACGGCGATCGCCGCCAACACCTCCCCCGCGGTGACGGTCGCGTCCTCGACGCGCGCGCTCGTTCGGAGACCGGCCAGAGTCCCGCGGAGCAGCGTCGAGCGGTGGCCGTCCCCTAGGAGACTGACCGCGAGCGCGAGATTCGTCAGGCCGACGGTCAACTCACCCGCTACGTGAACCGTCCGGCGGTCGAATCCACTCGCCGGCACGCGATCGTCGCTCGCGCCCATGTCGACGCCGTCCGCTCCGCTACCGAGACACGGTGAATCCTCGGCGAGCGCGAGATCGAAACCCGCGAGAGCGGGGTCGAGAGTCCCGAACGGCGCCGCTTCCGTGCCGTCACCACCATCCGGGGCCCCCGCGACGACGTACACTTCGTCCGTCGACCAGCCTGCGAATGCGGGCGCCGCGGCGATATTCCCCGCGCCCGGCCACGGGCCGTCGTTCTCGACGCAGGAGAACGTCACGGTGCAAAGATTTCCGTCGCACAGATTCCCCGCGATGGGGCCGCCCGCGTTCGCCCAGAGGATCGAGCTTTCGATCGTGAGGGCGGCCTTGTCGGAGAAGATTCCGCCGCCGGTTCGAAGCGCCGCGTTTCCGACGATCGTCGCGCGATCGATCTCCGTCATCGATTCGCTCAGGTACGCGGCGCCGCCGGTGCCGGCGGTGTTCCGAAAGAAAATCGACTCGGAGACCTGGATCTCGCCGCCGTAGGCACAGAAGAGTCCGCCTCCGCGCGGTGCGAAATTCTCCTCGATGCGGCACCGCTCGAACCGGATCGCGTTCTCCTTGTGCTCGGTGTACAGCGCTCCGCCCGAGTCGCGCGCGCGGTTCTCCGCGAATCGGCACCCGACGACGATCGGAGGAGAGTCGTCCCTCGCGCTCGCGATCGTCTCGACGGAGATTCCCGCTCCGACCTGCGCGGTGTTGAGGAGGAATTCGCTTCCTTCGATCCGCAGGTCGATGCGCGCGAGTGCATCGATTTCAAGGCCTCCACCCGATCCGCCGGTGCCGTCGGGAAGGCCCTCCGCGACGTTTCCGCGAAATAGACTGTCCTCGAGTGCGAGCTTCTTTCCGCGGCAGAAGAGGCCCCCGCCGTGAAACTTCGCGGTGTTGTTTCGAAACTCGACGCGGCGGATCTCGGCGCTCGCATCGCCGTCGATGAAAATGCCGGCGCCGTTTACGGCGCGATTGCTCGAGAAGACCGAATCTTCGACGACCAGGTTCGAGTCCGCGAGAGCGGCGATGCCCGCTCCGCCCGGGAAGCGAAACCTCGGCGCATCGGGGTTGAAGTTCCGCGCAAAGGTCGAGCGCCGTACGGTGACGCGCGAATCGACTCCGCAGAGGATCGCGCCGCCGTACTCGGCGGTGTTCGATTCGAAGACGCAGTCTTCGATCACCGGCTCAGCGTGCGGGCCGACGTACACCGCGCCGCCGCCGACGGCGAGCACGACTTCGAACTTTCCGTCGGGGAGTCGAACTTCAATCTCGCGGCGAGTGCCTCGGCCGCCGCTGATCGTAAGGCCGGCGATGCGAACGTCGGGCTCGCCGCTTTCGAGCGCGAATACGCTCGCCCGGGAGCGGTCGTCGGGTGAACCCATGCGCACGGTCGTCGCCTCGGCGCCGTCGCGGCTTCGAACCGTGAGCGACTTCCCGCCGAACACGATCGGGCGCGTCACCTCGTACTCGCCGGGCGCGATGACGATTTCGTCGCCACTCTCGGCGGCAGCGATCGCGGCGGCGATCGTCGCGTGGTCTTCCGGAACGCGGAGCTCGACGGCTGGGAGAGCGCTCCATCCGATGAAGAGCGCGATCGCGACGAACGGTCCGAGCTTCGAAGGCCTCGACTCACTCACAGTCCACTCGGAGCGGCGATGCCGCGCGCCCCCCTCCGTAGAGATAGTTCAAGAATGCGATTGGATCGTTGATCGCGACCGAACCGTTTCGATCGAAATCTGCAACCGATGGACAAACGATCGCGACCTCCGTCGCGCCTTCGCGCGCGCCGAAGAGATGGCGCAGCACGGTCACCGCGTCGGTGACGTCGAGCCGACGATCGCCGTTCGCGTCGCCCGTCAAGATGTCGCGCGCGTACACGTACGCACCGGCCTGGCGGTCGGTTCCGTGTGCGGTTTCCACGATGACATCAACTGAGTCTGCGCGCACGGCCGGAGGCGCGAGTCCGCGAAGATCCCCGCTCGGGAGGAGGGCGAGATCGAACAGTTCGCGCTCGCCGACGAGAACGCGGGTTGCGCTCGTCAATCCCGCGCCCGTCACCGTGACGACGTCACCCCCGAGAACCGACCCGCGCGCGGGAAGGATCTTCGCGATCGCCGGCGGCTCGGAGCTCGCGAGTCCGCGCGCGCCCATGTCCGTTCCGTCGCGCCCGGTGCCGAGACAGGGAGATCCCGCGCGCAATCGGACGTCCCGCTGAGCGACGAACTCGGGGTCGAGAGAGACGTTCTCAACACCCCAGAAATCCGGATCCGTGCCGAGATTCGATCGAGAGATCTCGAGCGTCGAATCGAGGTCGACGCTCACGTCGACGTCGTTGCCCCACACGATCGAGCTGTGGAACGTCCCGTGAGCCCCGAGCGCGCCGGCGGTCTTGACCAGGGCCGCTACGCCGTTCAGGCATCCCGTAACCGTGTTGTGGTCGCCCGTAGCCGTCGTCCCGTCCTTGAGGACGATCCCGTCGCGGCAGTCGACGATCACGTTCTTGCGAATGGAGGGCGATCCGAGGCCCTCGATCGAGATCGCGCGATCGCCGCAATCGATCATCACGTTTCCCTCGATCAGAGCGGAAGACGCGAGGAGGTCGATCCCATCGTCGCTTCCCCCGCGGATCAAGTTCCCGGCGATGCGACTCGCTCCCGGTTCGCGGTCGAGCTCCCCGTCGAGATCGATCGCGTCCTGGTCGCCGTGAACATCCTCGATCGTATTTCCGGTCGCGATCACTGTCGACGTCACCCCGTGGATCGCTTCGCCGGTCCGCCGGAAAGTGCAGTCGGCAACCTCGAGCCGGCCGTCGATCGCTTCGAGGACGACTCCGGGAATCCCTTCGAAGTGGGAGTTCCGCACCGAGACGTTCCCCTTCTCATTTTCGATGAACGGTTTCGCGGGTGTCGACGGATCGAACTCGCCGCTCGCAAACACGAAGCGGACGTGCTCGAGGCGGCCGCGCGAACCGTTCAAAAAGTGGATGCGTTGGCCGCTGCCGCCGGGGATAGAAAGCCCGAACACGATCGGTCGATCGGCGCTTCCCACCGCATCCAGGTTGCCGTCGACGAGAAGCTCGCCGCTCGGTGCAAGGAGAACGTGGGCCCCGGCGTCGATCCGGACCGAAGCGTTCGCGGGCACCTTGAGGTCGGGTGCGAGGATCCAGGGCGCTCCGTCAGCCGCGAACTGGGTCTCCCCGGGAGGAAGCGTCGAAACGACGCGTTCGGGCGAGATGCGCTCGAGCGTCGCGTCGAGCCTTGCGATGGTCTCGCCGTCCTCGTCGAAGGCGCGGATGCGAAGCCTCCGGTCCGTGCGCGCGGAGATCGCGATGCGCCAAATGCCGTCGACCGCCGAGTACTCGGCTTCCCGTCCGGCTACCGTCACCCGCGCCGCCTCCGCGGGTGGCGCCGTACCGGAGAGAACAAGATCCTCGGCGATCGCGAAGAGTCTCCGGCCGCTCCCGACTCCGCCCTCGGCGACCGAGGCGCTCAGCGTGCGCTCGACGTGCCGGCGGATGAACGCGCTTCTCTCGCGGACGAAGGTGACGAACTCGTCCTGACCCTCGAGGTCGTACCCGCGCTCGATGCGGCGCGCTTGGCGAGCGGTCGCTTCGACGGTGAAGTGCGTCGAGACGAGATCGCGGAGCGTCCGGTAGTAGTGTCGTGAGTACTCGGGGATCTCGAGGAGACGACGGATCGCGGGCACGCTCGGGCGGACGAGCCGCTCCTCGGACTCGAGGTAGACGCTGTCCATGTCCCACGGAAGGAGCACGAAGCGCCCGCCTTCGGGCGAGTAGATGAAATAGTCGTCTCCCGTGTCGCGATAGATGCCGCCCTCCTGATTGCTGAGCGCACCGTGCACGGCGAGAGTCTCTATCCATTGGCGCGCATCGATCCGGCGGGAAATCGTCGCCCGAAACTCGTCCTCGGGAGTCTCGCTGAACACACGGCATAGTTCGATGATGTCCGAGAAATCGCCGTCGCGCTCGTTCGTCTCCTTGTTGTAGTGCTCGACGTAGGCCGCGGGATCGTCGCCGCGATAATCGAATACCGCTTCGTCGCGGCCGCGGTAGAGATTGCCGTCGTCGTCGCTGAAGTGCCGGCGGAGGTACGCCCGATCGATCGGCTCGAGCTGGGCGTAGCGAGGAAAAAGCTGGCCGTCGAAGACGAGACGGACGAGGCGCGCGCGCGAGTAGGGAAGTCCCACGCGGCGCCAAAGATCCATTCCCATGACTTGTCGGTGCGGCTGGAACGCATTGAGGAAGATCGTGCGGCCGTCGGGAAATCGGTCTTCGTCGCGAAAGCGGATGCGGTAGGACTTCGGATCGAGGAGCCGCGACCCGCTCCCTCGGTAGCGAACGCGAGCGCGGTAGTACGCCTTCCCCCCCGCGATGAAGGTAGCGGGACGCTGGACGTTCGAGAGCGGATCCTCGGCGAGCGCGGCGACGTCCGCCGGCCGGAGAACGAGACGGTAGTCTTCGTCGAGCGGCGAGTCGCGGTCGGTGTCGACTTCGAAGAGTGCGGTATCCGGCTCGCCGCCGTAAGGGAACACGCCGCACTCGCGGCGCCCGCGGCTCTCGGGGCCGCAAACCTCGATCTGAAACTCGATCACCGCGCCGTCGACCTGCGGAGGAATTTCTCCGATCCAGAAACCGTCCTCCGCTCGCATCGGAAGCTCGGCGAGCGCGCCGTCGCCGGCGACGCGGTAGCGGAGCGTCGCCGCGGGAACGGAGTCCTCCGCGCGGGCGCGGATGGAGATCGCGTCGCCCGGGGTCGGTACGAGCGGCGTGTGCGTCACGTCCCAGATCTGACGCGGGACGCGTTCGCCCTCGACGCTGTTCGCGCGGCCGGGAGTCCCACCTACCGCGAGCGATGGCAGCCAAGCCCCGCCGGCCTCGTTTTCGAGCGCCGCCTCGACGAGCTCGAGCGATACCCCCGACTCGTCGGGCTCCTCGGGCCACGTCCCGCCGGCCGCGTAACGAACGCGGTCGAGTTCGCGCCCGCGGCCATCTGAGAGGACGAGCGTCTCGCCGCGACTCGACAGACGTCCGGCGAACGGGCCTAGGACCATCGTTTCCGGTGGGACGTCGATCTCGTCCGGCTCTTCCGCGACGACGAGGCGCTCGCCCGCTTCGAGCACTACATCTTCGGGAAAGAGGTACTCGACGCCGCCCGAGACCCGGCCGTAGCCGAGGTCGACCCGCTCGCGCGCGACGATTTCGATAAACTCGCTCCCCGATGTCGGGCGGTAGAGGATCTCCGTGATCACCGCCGCGCCGGGCGCCGGGGGAACGTTCGGCGCGGCGGGCGTCGCTCGCTCGAGCCACCGCACGGGATCGCCGGACGCGTCGCTCGACGGATCCCCGGAGGGAAAGCGCCCGAGCGAACCGCTCTCCGGCGCGCGCGGAAACCAGCGCGCGTCGATGAGTCGATCTCCGTCCGCAGTGCGGAGTGCGAGCCGTTTCCCGTCGAGCTCATTCGGAAGCTCGAGAGTGGAGAACCCGTTCGCTGGGAGCACCGTTCCGGGCGGGAGGGTCGTCACCGGGCTCGGCGCCTCGCTGGCGAGCGCTTCGGCGTCGAGGAGCTGCGCGCCCGAGAGGTCGACCGCGTGCGGTGACGCATTTCGAAGCTCGAGTCGAAGCGTTCCGCCGTCGCGCCAGAGTTCGTTGAGAGTCACTTCCGGCGGACGCGGCCGCCGCGTCGCCAGCTCGAGCTTCGGATCGATCACGAAGTCCGAGCCTCGGACGTGATCGTTGACCGCGTAAACGGCGAGGACGTTCGTCCCCGGGACGAGAAGGTCTGCGCGCGATGAGAGGTGGATGACCGCCGGAACGCCTTCGGCGCGCTGTCGCTCCGTCGCGACGTCGTCGTGACGAACCGGCGTTCCCGGCTCGCCCGTATTTCGCCGCGCGATCTCTTCGCCGTTGAGCCACGCGACGAAGCCGTCGTCGAAGAGGGTCGTGAACACGAGATCGACGATGTCTTCTCCTGACGGCGAGTAGTCGAAGGTGCGCCGGAGGTAGAGCGAGCTGTAGGACTCGCGCATGTCGTCGAGAACCGTCGCATCATCGAAGTTACCGAACCCGAAGGAAGCCGGATCCTCGGCCCACGAGCCGTCGTCATAGTTCGCTCCCGTCCACGCGAGAGCGTCACCCAAGGGCTCCGAGCGACCTTTGAAGTAACGCCACCGCGCGCCGGGCGGGACGAGCGCTTCGGTCGAAAACGCCTCCGCCCGCGAGTTCGTGCGTCCCGGAGTTCCTCCGATCGCCCACGAGCGAGCCCAGGATGCGGCGCGCGTTGGATCCGAGAACGTCGCGACGCGCTCGAGCGATGCTCCCCCGCGATCGGCGGCCGCGCCCGGTTCGATCGCATACTCGCTGCGCTCGATCGAGCGGCGCTCGGCGTCTTCGATGCGGAGCTCGCCGCCGTCCGCCGGAAGCTTGCCGGAATACTCCCCCGTCGCCTCGAATCCGAATCGTTCGCGAAAGAGCTCGAGATCGTCCGTGAGAACGATCCACCCGCGGCCGGGAACGGTCGATCCGGCGGGAAACGAATACCGGGCGTCGCCGCGGAGCCGCCAACCGCCGACTGAGAGCGGTCGCGGTGACGGATTGAAGAGCTCGACGAACGCCGGCCACCCTCTCGCGGGCGCGGCGTGGATCTCGCTCGTGAGGAGATCGCGCGCGCTCAGCGTCGGCGCCGCGAGCGCGAGCGCGATCACGGCGGCTCGCGTCGATCCGCGCCGCCGCGGGGGCAAGTTCTCGTTCCCGTTCACTCGCACGGTGGAAACGCCTCGCAGGTGAGTCCGTCGTCGTCGGTCGGGTCGAATCCGCACGTGAGAAGCGGCGCGGGCGGCTCGCGTCCGTCCGCGAAGAGGTAGTTGAGAAGACCGATCGGATCGCTGATGTCGATGCCGCCGCCGTCTTCGATGTCGGCCGCATCGCGGCACACCGGCGGTGAGCCGTCCGCGAAGAGGTAGAGAAGTATGTAGAGTGCATCGCTCACGTCCGTCCCGCCGTCGGCGTTCGCGTCGCCGCGCTGGAACCGGACGGGTCCGTCCGCGCAAAACTCGTACGCGCCGGGATCGATTCCCGCACCGCAGGGACGAGCTCTCCCGACGAGATCGAACTCCGGCGCCGATTCGCTCGTCCCGGCGTCGATGACCGGCGCGTCGGATGCGAGGCGGTAGTCGCCGATCGCGAATCGCTCGCCGATCCACTCGCCGGCGCGCACGAATCCCGGATCCTCGTTGCGGTTCCCCTCGCCCGGAAGCACGGCTTCCGTGCCCAAGGTCGAGTAGGTCGCGGAGACCTTGGTCTCCTGATCCCACTCGGGAATGAACAGATCGTCGATCTCGTTGTCCCACACGATCGAATTGACGATCGTCCAATCGGAGTTGGCACTCGCTAGGCCGATCCAGTTGTCGGCGATGGTCGTCGAGAGGATCGTCGCCGTGCCGCCGTCGAGGTTGACTCCGCGGTGGAGATTGCCGACGACTTCGCAGTTTGTGAGTGAGACCGTGCCATCGAAGCCGGACCACACTCCCGCGCCGTCGTTGTCGTGCAGGCGGCACTCGAAGAGAGACGCTTCCGCCGCGCCTTCGAGATAGACGCCGCCGCCGATGACCTCGCCGTGAAAGGTGAAGCCTGCGTTTCGCGCCAGAAGCGAGGAGAAGATCTCGGTGCGCGCCCCGCCGCCGAGGTAAACCCCGGCTTCCGAGTTGTCGGCGATGGTGGAATCTCTGATTTCGATGACGGACCCGCTCAGCGCGAGGATCCCCTGCCCTTCGTTCGCCCAAACTTCGCTCGACACGAGTCGAGCCACCGCGTTCATGCCAGCGAGAACTCCGGGGCCGACGGATTCGGCGACGACGGATCCTTCGATGGTCGCGTCGCCGTCGTGCGCGAACGCGACGCCGAGGCCGCGTCCGTTTCGCACCGTCACCCGGGCGAGCCTCGAGCCCGCCGAGAGACCGGTGAGCGCGCCGTTGAGCTCGACCTCGCTCGCGTGCGTTCCCGTGATGCTCGCGCGCTGAAGCGACACGCCCTGCGCTGCGTAGTCTCCCGGCGCGAGCTCGACCGTTCGGTGCTCGACGCCGGCGCTCGCGCACGTCTCCATCGTCGCGCCGACGTCGGTACCGCCTTCACCTGCACCGAGGCAGGGTGAGTCCGACGCGAGTGCGACGGAGAAGTCGAATGCGCTCGCGATCGGAGTCGGACCCGCGCGACCGGGATCCGGCGCGATCTCGAGCCTAGCGTCATCTCCCCAGCCGCAGAAGAGCGGTGCGTCGACGAAGTTTCCCGGTCCCGCCGGTGGCGAGTCGGCCTCGATGCACGAGTACGCGATCTCGAGAGTTCGCGGCGGGCTCGTGTTCGCGAGAAGGTTCCCGCTATCCCAGACGATCGATGATCGGATCTCGAGCCTGCCGTCGCGCACGATGAAGAACCCGGACCCGACCCCGGAGTTGCGCGCGAGCGTGCAGTGATCGAGGCGGAGGTCGCCGTTTGAGAAGAGGTTGAAGAGCCCGGCTCCGCTGGTGTCGAAGTTGCCGTCGATCGTTCCGCCGGACCACCGAATGGTCGTGTTCCCGCCGGTCACGATGCTTCCGACGGTTCGCGTCACGCGCCCCCCCTCGACTGTGAGGTCGGCGTCGCGGATCCAGAACGCAGTGCCCGAAACCGACTCGACCAAGGTGTCGCGGACGATCGGCGCGGCCCCCTCGGTGATCTCGACGAGGATCGCGAATCTCTGCGCGCCGCCGCTCAGCTCGCAGTCGTCGAAAACGGGCCGAGCGCCCGCTCGACAGCGAATCGCGGGACGCGTCGACGATCCAGCGCGGATCCTGCAACGCTCGACCGTCGCGTTCGAATTCACCCCGAAATCGAGCGCGCCGTCGCCGCCGGCGGCGAGGGTCACGTCGCGGAGGAACGCGCCGCTGCCGAGACCGCGCAGGGCGCCGTGGAGGACCGTGGTCTCGCGACTCTCTCCCGCGATGCTCACGCCGTGAAAGAGCGAAGCCGCTCCGACCTCGTATTCGCCGGCGGCGAGCATCACCGTTCGCGCATCGATCGTCTGGCCCGTGCATGAGCCGAGCGGCGCTCCCATGTCGCTGCCGTCCCGTCCGGCGCCGCGACAGGGCGAGCGGTTCGAGAGGGCGAGATCGAAGCTAGCGAGCGCCTCGGAGAGCGTTCGGTACGGTGACTCCGCCGAGCCGTCGCCGCCCGCCGGCGCGGATGCATCGACGTGCGCTTCCTCCGACGACCAACCGCAGAAGCTCGGATCGACATCGATGTTCCCCGTGCCCGTCCATCCTCCGTCGATGCAGCTGTAGGTGACGATCGGCGTCGAGTTCGGGACCTGCTGCTCGAGCGATTTTGGTCCGTTCGACCAAAGGATGGAGCTGTCGATCGTGACGGCGCCCTGGAGCATGTTCACGACGGGGCCGGTGTCGTTCACGTTCGCCGCGATCGTCGATTGCCGCACGGTGATCGTCGATCCGGTCCCGTTCGTGTGGAGCGCGCTCCCGGCCGAGAACGCGTAGTTCGACGCGATCACGCACTCTTCGACGGTGATGTCCGCCCCGGCGAGAGCCGAAACGCCGGCTCCGCGGTCGTAGGCCCGTGAATCGTTC
Organism: Planctomycetota bacterium; assembly: GCA_965223845.1. Classification (GTDB taxonomy): domain Bacteria; phylum Planctomycetota; class UBA8108; order UBA8108; family SXIK01; genus CBDCXR01. The sequence continues at coordinate 6,146,759 of CBDCXR010000004.1, forward strand.
CCGGTGATCTCGGTCCCGCGCACGGTCGGCTGACTGCCGCTTGCGAGGATCCCGCCGTGGGAGTTTCCGCGCAATCGACAATCGCGGACGAGCGGGGCACGACCGGGTGCGACGAACACCCCGCCTTGAGTGCCGTCCGTCACGGTGACTCCGGCGAGCTCGGCACCCGACTCGAGTCCGCGTACCGTGCCGCGGAGCGTCGTCGAGTCCCGCCCCGCGCCGAGTAGAGAGACCTGATGGTCGAGCCCGCGTCCCGCGAGCGCGTACTCACCGCTCGCGACGTGAACGATGCGAGACTCGACCGGCGCGAGGTCACACTCGCCGGACGCTCTCCCGCGATTCCCGCCGTCGGATGCCGATCCGATACACGGTGAACCCGGCGCGAGGGCGTAGCTGTAGTCGAGTGCCGGCGCGAGGCGGTGGAACGGATTCGCCGCGGAGCCATCGCCCCCCGCGGGTGCCGCGGCGTCCACCCACACTTCATCGCCCCCGGCGGTCCACCCGCAGAAGAGCGGATCGCCGCGCAGGTTTCCCTCGCCCGGCCACACCTCCGGACTGTCGACGAGCGAGTAGCGAACGGTCGGCCGCGATACTCCACCGTCGATGAGCGCGTCGGGCGCGTTTCCGAAGACGATCGAATCTTCTATGGCGAGCGTCGATTGGCGCGCGCTGATTCCTCCAGCGGTGCGGGTAGCGACGTTCGCGACGACCGTCACTCGCGTGAGTCGACCGGTCCCACCGTCGGCCGAGATCCCGCCGCCCGAGTCCGAATCGTTTCCTACGACGAGAGTGTCGTCGACGATCGCCTCGCCGCGTCCGGCGAGCCGGAGGGCTCCGCCGGCCCAGTTCGCCGAGTTGTGGCGGAACTCGCAGCCCGTGATCGTCGGCGCTGCGTCGTTTTCAATCGCGATGCCTCCGCCCATCGCAGCGGCGTTCGACTGAAATACGCATCCCGCAAATGTCGCGGCGGACTCGTCTCCGCACCAAGCTCCACCGCCCATGAGATCGCTCGCCGCCGTCGTGCCGTTCCTCTCGAAGACACACGCTTCGAACCTCGGAGACGACGTACCGGCGATCCACACGCCGCCACCGCGAACGACGACGAAGCACCCCTCAGAGCAATCGACCTCGCCCTGCCCGCGACCGCCGGTGAGCGTGAGCCCGATGATCTCCGTAGCGGAAGTCTCGCCGCGCGTCGCGACGAAGACAGCCGCGCGGAGAGGATCGCGCGGCGTATCGGACATGCGCACGATCGTCGCCGCGGCTCCGGCTTCTCCGCGAACCCGGACGTCCTTCAGCGGAGGAGCGCTCGGATCACCTTCGACGTGGAGTCGATTCACGTCGAGCGGCTCGTCGATCACGTACTCCCCTGGCGCGATGAGAACTTCGTCGCCGCTCTGGGCCGCGTCGAGCGCACCCTGGATCGTCGCGTGGTCCGCGGGAACGCGGAGAATCTCGGCCGTCACTCTACCCGCGACGAGCTGAAGGAGAGCGAAAAGGAGCGCGGGGAGGATGGCGGGGCGACCGCGGCCGGGCTTCAGCCGGCGCGCGCGCGGGGAAATCATCATGGAGGCGCCTCAGAGAAACGATACGGAATCGAACAACGCACGAAGCTGGACGACCGTGGAACCGGTCTCCGCTCGTGTCATCTCCGACACCGTTCACTCCGCAGCTATCCGGCCGCGGGCGCGAGCGGGGTGAGAGGACCGAGCCGCCGGCGTCGTTCAAAGGCGCGACACCGACCACCCCGCGTACTCCGTTTCCCCGCGGGCGTGCGCATGCGCGTCCCGAACGAGATCGAATTGGCGCGGATCCGAAAACCGCACGTCATCGACTGCCGCCGGTGAGCTGCTAAGACACCCCAGACGCATCCATCGTAGGCGTCCGGGAGTGGCGGGGCGACATCTGCTTTGGGGGAAAATGTCTCTGAGGCCCGTGCCCCGCGCGTGGACGGCCGGCCTCGGAACGGGCCGGCGCGCGGACCAAGACCGGGGGCGGCCGCGGCTATCGAGGGGCGGTCGCCAGGCGCCGCTTCACCTTTTCCCAGTACCGGTCGGTCGACTCGAGCTCCGGGCCCCGCGGACCGCCGTTGTGAGTGCGCGCGATGCTCTCCGCGTCGCGGACTTTCCACGCGGTCGCCGCGTAGCGTCGCATGTAGGCGTCGATCACCTGCTCGGCGTAATCGCGCCGCCGGCAATCCTCGTACTCGCCGCCGATGTCCGGGTCGAACTGAGTCGCGTCCGCCCAGTACGACCAGCCGATCTGGTACGGGCCGATCGACATCCCGCCGTCGCCATCGGGAGGGTTTTCCTGGTCGCTCGTCTCGACGAAGCGAATCGCGTCGAGGATCTCGCGCTCGGTGTGCCGCGGCGCGAGGAGAGTGAGGAGAGCGAGAAGCGGAACGAGGGTTTTCGTGAGAACGAACATAGGTTGTTCTACAACGAAATCGCGGACTGCGCTCACTCGCTTCGTCATCGGCGCGCGATCCAATCCGTTTACTCCGCGCGAAGTGCTTCCCTCCGAGCGGGCTGCTCGGTTGCACCGGCGCGCACGTCTTTTCGCCACTCCTCGAGCGCGGCGTTGAGCTCGCGCGCGATCCCGGGACGCTCGGCCGCGAGATCGCGCGTTTCTCCGAGGTCGGATTCGAGGTCGAAGAGCGACGTCTTTCCGCGCACGACGTGGAGCTTCCACTTTCCCCGGCGGACGGCGGCGCTGCGGCCGAATTCCCAGAAGAGATCGCGCGGCTCGGCCGTCGCGGGGCTCGCTTCACCGCGGAGCGTTCCGGCGAGGCTGATTCCGTCGAGCGCGAGCTCCTCGGGTGCTCTGGCTCCCGCGAGCTCGACGAGGGTCGGAAAGATGTCGATCGAGATCGCCGGCGCCTGGTGGACGCTCCCGGCTTTCACCACGCCGGGCCACCACGCGATCGCCGGCACGCGGTGCCCTCCTTCCCAGAGCGATCCCTTGAACCCGCGGAGCGGGCCGTTCGAGCCGTTCCGATTCGCCCCGTTGTCCGAGAAGAAGAACACGAGAGTATTCTCGGCGACGCCGCGCCGCCGGAGCGCATCGACGACCTCGCCGACGCCTCGATCCATCTCCTCCATCATCGTCTGGTACGTCGCGCGAATGTCCGGTCGGGCGTTCTTCCCGCCCCTCGCGCGGTTCTTCGCCGCCTTCGGTCCGCGCACCGGGGGATCGTCCGGTCCCTGATAGGGAGAGTGCGGCGCCTCATGAGCGATGTAGAGGCAGAACGGCTGTTCACTCTTCTCTTCGATGAATCGGACGGCGTGCTTCGTGATGAGGTGGGTCGTGTACCCGAGTTCGTCCTCGAGCTTCGTCCCCCTCCACCAATCGAAGATCCCCATGCGATCGTAGTGCGAGATATAGTCGATATTGCCGCTCACGAAGCCGCGAAACTCGTCGAAGCCCTGTGCCGTCGGGTTGTACTTCGAGTCGTACCCGAGGTGCCACTTACCGAAGACCGCCGTTCGGTAGCCGGCGCCCTTCAGGACTTCCGCGAGGGTGGTTTCGGAAAGCTGAAGACCGTGGTGGCGGTTGTCCTTCGGGTCCGCCAAGATGACTCCAGGGACGCTCGCTCGCTGCTGGTAGCGCCCGGTGAGGAGCCCCGCGCGGGTGGGACTGCACACAGCGCCGCTCGAGTGAAAGTCGGTGAAGCGCATTCCTTCGCGCGCGAGGCGGTCGAGGGCCGGAGTCTCGTAGCGCGTGCCGCCGTAACAGCTCGCGTCGGCGTAGCCCATGTCGTCAGCGAGTATGACGACGAAGTTCGGCTTCGGGGGCGCACTCGTCGCGACCGACTCGCTCGGAGCGAGAAGAGCGATGAACGAAACGAACAGCGCTCGTCGCGCGTCTTTTAGATGAATGCAGTCGATGGATTTGAGCACGGCTCTCTCCAACCGTCCGAACACTAGGGTCAGGTATTTCCGGATCTTCGGGTAGCCCCCGCCGCTACGTACCCGTCGCGCGGTGAATACGCGGCTTTGCTGGACGTCGAATCTGTGAGACCGGAAGATTCTACCGAGTTCCGGTTCGCGTCCGTAACGATTCACCCGCGAGGGGCGAATCGAACTCGAGGGGCGAGCCGGATCGGAAGGGAGGCGACCATGAGCAAGTCTCTTCTACCGAACGATCGAGGCTACACCGTTCCCGCTCCTCGTGCGAATTCGACGTCACAAAACGGCGCGGCGTGGATCGCTCTCGCGCTCGGACTCCTCGTTGTCGTCGGGTCGGGCTGCTCGGGGCACTCACGCACCCGAATCAAGCTCAGCTTCTCTCACGGCTTCGACGACGGCTACGCGCACGGCGAGGACGATGGCTACCACGACGGTTATCACGAAGGGCGCGCGCTCGGGTTCGACGACGGCGCCGACGACTACCACTTCGGGTTCGGCTACGATCCGCACCCCCGTGGGTTCGACTTCGATTTCGTGCTCGAGCTCGGCATCGCTTTCAGCGACTACGACGAAGGCTACAACGAAGGCTACGACGAGGCGTACCACATCTTCTTCGAGGTCGGATTCCTCGAAGGCTACCTCGACGGTTACGACGAAGGCTACGACTCGTAGATCTACCTCCCACACGCCCAACCCAGCGGTCCGCCGGGGTCTACCCTCCCGATCCCGACACCATTGCCCCGATCTCGGCGGGCCGCACCTTTCGAGGCGAGTCTCGCCCGGTGAGGAGTCTCGGCGTTAGTTAGCGCCCGGCGTTTCTGGCCCGGTGTACTCGAGGAGATGCGCGCGCCGGTAGTCGGCGAAGTTCTTGATGCCGATCTTCACGCGACCACCGAAGCCGCTTTCGTTCGCGACGTCCTCGGTGAGGCTCTTCTCGAAGCCCTCCGTCGAGTCGAGCTTTCGCGTGTCGGATCGGACGACGTCAGCGATGAGTGCGCGGTGACGCTCAGCGATCGGGCCGAGGGTCTCCCAGTCGAGCCAGTTCTCGGCGATGTCTCGAACGTAGGCGAGATAGCGCGCGCGGAGCGAAGGCACGGCGAGTAGGCGCGAGAGAAGCGGCTTGCTCTCGTCGTCCTTCGCGATGAGGGGGTCGAGGTGGACCGCCTCCGGCTTGATCGGCTCGGGAGGTCGAGGTGGCCCGCCTCGTCCGCGCGGCGCGCCGAAGCCCGGCGGCGGGAGCTTCGAGCGGAGTCCGTTCGCGAGCTGCGATTCGCTCAGCGAGCCGCTCTTTTCGGCGTCGAACTCACGGAACCAGCTCGTGAGAAGTGCCTCGAGCTCGTTCTTCGTCAGTTCGCCGTTCGCGTCGGCATCGGCTGCGCGGTAGATGCCGTCGCGCATGAATTCCTGGGGAGTCCCGCCCGGTCGCCGCGGTGAGTCGCTCTGACCATCGCCATCGCGTCTTGCGCGAAGAGCGTCGCCGAGCTTGGCGCTGAACGTCTCCTTTGAGACGGCGCCCGTTTTCTCGCTGTCGAGCGCTCCGAACCAGACTGCCGCGAGCGCTTTCATCTCATCTGCGTCGAGCGCTTGATCGCGATTGGCATCGGCCTGCGCCATGATCGCCGCCGCTGTCTGGCCGCGTCCCATCATGCGCGCGCCTCCCCGACCGCCGCGCGGGCGGCTCGGTACCGCGAACGTCTCATTCGTGTCGTGCGGAATGATGTGAAACTTCCCCTTCTCGTCGAGATAGAGGTTGTAGTCGCTCGAGCGAATCCAGTAACCGTCGTTGCTGACGAGCACGTTCTCGAGCGCGAGGAAGCGGAGCGCGCCGTCGATGTCGAGAATGGGGTCGAGCGCGGCTTCGAGCTCTTCCGCCGGCGTTTCAGTGAGCGTCTTACAGAGTCTCACGAGCGCCGCCCAGGCTTCGGGGTCCTCCTTCGAACGGATGCTGTACGCTCGGCGGTAGTCGTCGACGTCGTCGCTGATGTAACCGAGCGTCGCTTGTCCCCGCGGGCTTCCGGGCGTCTTCCACCGCGTGCCCTTCGTCGTCCCGAACCACTCCTTGATGAAGTCGCGATTGAACTGCTGCTGGTTGATGTAGATGCCCCAGCTTTCGCCGTTGATCACGAGACGAACGAAGTTCGCTTTCGTCGCCGGAACGTATCGCTGTGCTATGTGGCAGAAGAGCACCGAGCGAAGGAAGCTCGGATCGCCGTGCGAGTTCAGAAGATTGAGCGTTCGGTAGCCGTAGAGACGCTGCTTCTTCTCGACGAAATCCATCGAGAGGTTGAGCGAGCGCTTGAATCCCGCGCTGACCGCGCCGAAGGACGATGCGCCGCGAAAGTGAACCCCGACGTTCGGATACGCCTTGCCGTCCACGGTGAGCGTTGCCGGGACGTCGACGTCGGTGTTGTTGAAGTCGGCGAGCTCGGCTTCCCAGTCTTCGCTCTCGAACTCGAGAAAGAGTGTGCGGAGAACGCCGGTGTCGTAGAGCGGGGCGTCCGGATACCAGGTGACGTCGGACTTGGCGACCTTCGGTCCCGGTGCGGGCGGTTCGGCCGGCCCACCTCGGCGCGGGAACCCGCGGCGACCGCGACCGGCGGCGCGCTCTTTGGCGAGATGTTCCCGTGCAGCTTTTCGCTCTTCGGCGTTCAGTCGACCGCTTTCATCTTCGTCGAACTGCTTCAGCAGCTCGGTCTGGCGTCCGAATCCTCCGGGTCCGCCTGGACCCCCCGGGCCTCCAGGGCCACGCGGACCGCCGGGGCCTTCCGGTCCTCCGGGAGGGCTTCGGCGCCCTCTCCGTTCGGGGCGATCCTCCCGCTCACGCTCGTCTTCTTTCGGGTCTTCCTGCGCGACGGCGTCGAGGGACTCGGATGCGGGCCAGGCGGGTTCGGGCGCGGATTTGACGGTGCCGGAGAGGAGCGCGCAAATGCCGATGACCGCGGAGCGGGTGAGGAGGGAGCTCATGTCGATCTCGATTCAAGGGGGGAGCTGCGTAACGGACGGAACCGCCCACGATCGGGGATGAACCCCAGCTTGACGTGGCGGTTGCGAAGAATGAATGAAGATCTTAACCGAGGAAGCGCCCCGAACTCGGTGTTGTTCGACGGCCGACGTCGCGCGGAGAGCGGGTCTGTCTTCTCCTCCCGTTCTCGTTCTCGTTCCCGACACTCTTCGTATAGCTCTGCTCCTGCTGCCGCCGTCGTCCTCTGCTAGCTCTCACCCCACCTAGGCCGAACGGGTCGCCCGTTGCCGCGATGGCGAATCGAGCCTTCCCATCGCCCGTTCGCGAACGGGAACGGGAGCGGGGGGATGCGACCTCAACCTTCCCGAGGAAACTCGAACGTCCCGTCCGCGGTCGGGACGAGCGGCCGGGCGTCCAGAACCGCATCGAGGGGGAGCGGCGAATAGAGGTGGGGATAGCGGTCGGTCGATCCATCGGGCGCCGTGTTCTCTTCGAATCGTAGGGCGTCCCCGAGTCGCGCTGGATCGACGATGAGAACGACGACTCGGTTCGCCCCACGGAAGAGCGAGTTCGCAACGGGAAGCAACTGCCGCGCGGTCGAGAAGTGGATGAACCCTTCCCGTTCCGGTGCGAGGCTCGCGGGCCGGTACTCGCCCAACGACTGGGCTTCGCCCCAGTCGTGCTCCGTCGCGATGTGATAGACGCGGATGGGTTCGTTTGTCATCGAACGGGTGGAGAGGCTAGGGTTTCGCCTTCACCCAATCCTCGTCGAAAGCCGCGTGCTTCATCGTCTTTCCGTCTTTGACGAAGAAGCTGTAGATGACGTGGATCGTCTCGTCTCGACCTTGGATCACCGCCGGGTAGTGATACCCCCCGGTCTCGTGCTTTTCGAGATGGCGCGTCCACTTCCAAGTCTTTCCTTCGTCGTCCGAGATCGAAACCGCGAGGCTGCTCCGGCCGCGCGTCGTGTCGTTGTAGACGAGCAGCCAATGTCCGTTCGCGAGTCGGACGCCGTCGAGCCCCGATCCCGGGTTCTCGAGACTCGAGACACCGACGGGCCCCCAAGTGATTCCGTCGTCTTTCGATTCCGAAACCCGCACCCGATCGAGGGGGCCGTTCTCGCGCATGTACGCGACAAGCGTGCCGTCGTTGCGCCGGAGGACGGCCGGCTGGATGCTTCCCCACCCGGCGAGCGGACGGCTCGCGAACCAGGTCTCGCCGCCATCGTCGCTGATCGCCATGAGCGAGACCGAATAGGTGTCCGAGTAAAGCGGCATGAGGATGCGCCCCGTCGGGAGAACCGTCGGCTTACAGCGCGGCTGCCAACCGAGGCGCTGGCTGAGCTTGTCCTCGACGAGTTCCTTCTTCCCGTTCCAAAACTCCTCGCCGCCGTTCGGCGAGAGCTTCAGACGCTCCTCGTAGCCCTTTCGCATGTCCGCGGCGAAATCGACGGGCTTGAGATACATCGCTCCTTGCCACGACCACTGGGGCGGGCCGTCGCCTTCGAAGCTCGCGGAAACGCGATAGTTCGTGAGACAGGATTCCCACGTGTTTGCGAGCACCACGGGCCAAAAGAGCCAGAGTCGCCCGGCGCGGTCGATGTGGAGAGCGGTGTTGCCGTCGGGGAAGCCGGGGTTGTCGACGAGCGGGAAGGCCTCCGACCACTTGTCTTCGCCCTTCCGTTTTCTCGCGCCGAAGACGGCGACGTCATCGGCGCGGCGCTCCCCCGAGCCGCGGTACCACGAGACGAGGATGTCGCCGTTCGGGCATTCGACGATGCCCGGGGCGTGGTTGTGGTCCTGGCGCAGCGGGAACACGAACGACCCGTCGATCGACTCTCCCGCTTCCTCCGGTGCACCGACGACGGTGGAGACGATGGCTACGGCAATCCACAGCGAAAGTGCGCGACGGGGACGGACGCGGAGCGGAAGCATCGGCGATTCCTCAGACTCGGTTTCTCGTTCCGGGGAAAAAGGAGAACGCCGGCAAGGAGCCGGGCCGGGTCATTCTAATCGCCCGCAGGGAGGAGTGAACACCACTTCGCGCGTCATTCGCCCACGGCGTAGTAGAACTTCTCCTTGGCGATCTTGCCGTCCTTCACCGTGTAGACGCCGACCTCTTCCATCTGCATTCGCTGGCCGGCCATCGGACCCGCCGTCGGCGTGACGTCGTAGTTAAAGATGAGGGAGAATTCGTCGCCGTTCGGAAACGGCCCGCGGACTTCTCCGCTGTGGACTTCGTGGTTCGCGAACCACCATTCGTTCTTTCCGCGCACCGCGTCGATACCGTTCATCACGCGCGGCAGCTCGGGCATGCCGACGACTTCTTCCGACACCACGTCCGGCGCGTAGTACTGATCGATCGCTTCGAGATTCTTTCCTTCGCGGCAGAGCTCGACAAGCTTCGAACCGATTTCTTGGGCACTCATGCGGGTTCTCCTTTGGGATGGCGCGCGTGCACGCGGATCCTTCGAGCGCGGGCCTCGATCCGCGGATCATTTTGAAGAGGAAGTTCGCCCTTGGCTACGAGATTCAGCGTGCTTGTCTCGGATCCAATCGGGGACGCGAAACGAAACACTGAATTCGCCGCGATACCAGAGGCTGGTGCTGGGTACGACGGTGAGCGGAGCCGGAACGAGCTCCGATGCCGGCACGAGATCGGTCGCTGAGCTCGGATCGGCATCGATCCGAAAGCTGCGTTGATCCATTCGAACGTAGCGAAGCGCGAGCTGATCTCCGTCTCCGCGGAGAACCCCCGGCCAGCGCGCCGCGAGCTCGGCTTCGGTCGCGGGGAGCTCGCCGCGCGCTCGAAAGTGGCGAAACAGTCGGCCGGCGATGCGGAAGGCGCGGTTTGTGACGCCGGTCTTGAGGGCAGACTTGCATAGAGATCGGACGAGGGTAGTGGACATCTCGCCGATTCTCGTCGACATATCTTCGAGGTCCGCCGCGATCTCGGGAACCGTGATGCTTCGGTCTCCGCCGAAGCGTCGCTCGAAGCGATAGTAGGCGAGAGTCGCCCTCGCCGCATCGCGCGGGAGGAGCGCCCAGTCGCGGGGCGTCGCGAGGACACCCACCGCTTTTTCGAACGCAGTTGAGCCGAGCGTCGACGATCCGGTGAGATCGCTGAGAAGCGCGAACTCAGCCTCGACGAGAAGTGACTGAAAGAGAATTCGTTCGCCGCGCATCGCCTGCGCGAGCCGTGCAAACGGAGCGGGCGGGGTTTTGATCCAACGATCCACCCGGTCGTCCGAGACGATTCCACGCGCGATGCACGCGAGGTAGGCTTCGTCGCGAAATTGTCCGATCGCGTTGAACATCATCATCTCGAGCAGCGATCCGCAAGGCGAATTGGCGGCGACGAGACGGTCGAGGCCGACGAGGTACGGATCCGGTCCGTTCGGAGACACGACCGCTTGGATCCGCATCCAAGTCGCCAGCTGGCGGAGGGCGAGCAGCGAGGGGATCCTCAATGTTACGGTCTCTCCGATGGTAGAGTCCGGCGAGAGATCCGCGGCCGCGTAGCCGTGCCCCGAGAGGACGAGCTCCGGGCGCTCGAGGAGCGCGAGGGCTTCGCGATAGTGCGCGTCACGGCCCGCGAGCGCGGAGGCGAGCTCCGGCGACACGACGGCGGGTGGCGGGCTCGCGACCCACTCCTCGAACTCGACGAGCGAACTGAGAAGCGGAGTCGACACCCCGCGTTCGCTCCAGTCCCAGAACTCTTCTTGGAGCGCGGAGTCGACCTCGACCGCGTCGATGAACTCGGCGAGCGTGGTCCAGCCGCCGGCCGCGGCGATTTCGCGCTGAACGGCGGCGAACTCACCGCGCCCGTGAAGGCGAACGACCGCGCCCACTCCGACCGCGAGGATGGCGAGACTCGCGAGGATCCAGACGAAGGTCGGGATCCGTCGTGCGCGCAGCTTCGGTTTGGAGGAATCGCTCGGGTTCACCGGATGCTCTCGGAAACGTCGTGGTGGTGACCGCCGGTGTTTCGGCTTCGTGAACCCTCTTTCCTACTCGAACCAGTCGGGCACGCGGAACTGAAAATCGTAGCCGGTTGCTATCCAGAGTCTTTCCGCTGGTCGAGGCGCAGCGGGCCGCCCCTGCGCGAAGGAAGCGAACTCGGCGGCGGACAAGAGGGGCGTTGTGGCAATCCAATCAACGGTGACGCGAAACCGGCAGTCGTTTTCGAGTTCGTAGCGAAGCCGGAGTCCGTCTCCCTCCGGTACGAAGAGATCGGGCCAGCGCGCGGCAAGCGTTTCTTGATCTTGGGGTAGCTCGCCGTGCGTTCGTCGATGGAGGTAAGCTCGCGCGGCGATCCGGAGGGCGCGGTGCGTATTGTCGAATGGGAAGAGCGACGAGCAAGTCGAGTAGAGGTCGAAATCGCTCCGATTCGACACTTCACGCGTAAGCTCTCGGAAGCTAGCTCGGATTTCTGCGAGCGAGATCGACGATTCACCGGAGAAGCGGCGTTCCAATTGATACTGAGCTCGAATCGCTCGAGCGAATTCGTCCCGGCCGAGAACCCAATCGATGCGTGTAGCGAGGTTCCGGCACGACGCCATGAACGGATGGTCCGCGGACGACCGCCGCCAACGAGTGCCGCCCGCCTCGACCAGAGTCGAAAGATCCGCGTCGAGGAATGGGATCAATTCGAAGATCCTGTCGCCGCGCATTCCTTCAGCGTAGCGCGTGAATACGCGGGAAGGTGCTTGGAGCCACGCGCGGGCGAGATCGGGACTCACCTGCCTTCGGACGATCGCGGCGAGATAGGTTTCGTCCCGAGTCCACCCGAAGAGGCGGGAAAGAAACGCGTCCCACGATTTGCCGCAAGGAGCGTAGCCGTTGTCGATTCGATCGAGGCTTCGCAGCCATCGGTCGGCGCTTCCGTCTGAGAGAATCGATCGAAAATGTATCCACCTCACTAAATCTCGCAGCGCGCTCACGCTCGAAGTTCGACGGCAGTTCTCGCCGTAGAGCTTCGATGCACCGGTCCAATCCAGCGGCGTGAAACCGTGCGCCGACAAGATCAGTCCCGGTCGTTCGAGGAGTGTGAGTCCTTCGACGAGCCACGGATGATTCGCCTCGGCCATGTCATCGGCCTCCGGCGGACGCGGCAGATTCGGGTCGCGCGCGATCCAGTAGTACTCGTCGGGTGGCGACTGGAACTCCCACCGCTCGTTCCAGTCCCAGAACTCCTCCTGGAGCGCCCGATCGACTTCGACGGCGCCGAAGTATTCGGAAAGCGTCGTCCAACCGCCACTCTCCGCGATGTCTCGTCGGATCGACGCGAGCGCTTCGGCCCGACGGGAGTGACTGATCCAGCTCACTCCCGCGGCGAGTAGGGTGACCAGAACGACCGACCGGGCCCACGGCCGGAAACTCCGTCGGTGGTAATCGCGCGATCTCGAACGGGTCTGAATCGGAAGACGTGTTTGTCTGAGTCCGCGCGTCATTTAACCCCTACGCGTGCGCCTTGCCGACCAGCTCGAGTCACTCCGAAATCCGGAGTTCGTAGAGTGGTCTAGGATGTTCCGCCGCGCCCCGGTGACTAGTGAAGCCCTGTTCACTCCTCGGGATCTTTCTTCGCTTTCTTGATTCACGTGGCTATTCGAACCACTCGGGGATTCGAAACTCGAAGCGAAAACTCCAACCCGCCCAGAGGACCCCCTTCGACTTTGAGGTCGATCGGGTCGTCTGACTTCGACCAGAGCGCGATTTGTTCTGGGGATGCGAGCCTGCGCGGGCTCCTAGGGTCGACCGCGATCCGAAACTGATCGGCGCTCAGCTTCTCATACCGGATTCCGAGTCGATCGCCCGGCGCGGAGTAGAGATTCGGCCAGCGCTTCGCGAGTGACGCGTCGTCGGGGGGGAGCTCGCCGCTCGTTTTCCGGTCGAGATAAATGCGGCCGGCTAGCCGGATGATCCGGTGGGATGTGTCAAGAGCAAGAACCGCTGCGGAGAGCCCGGCGATATCCGGGCCGAGGATCCTGCCGTAGACGCTGCTCATCGACGAGCAGTCCACCGCGACCTGCGAGACGTCGACCGAGAGATCCCCTTCGAGACGACGTTCCAATCGATAGAGCGAGCGAATCGCTCGCGCGCAGTCAGAGGGAAGTGTCAACCAGTCGGTGGTCGAGACGACTCGGTCCCAAGCCACCGGACTCGCGTCGCGTTCGAGAACGGACCTTATCTTCCACCAGATTCCCATCCACTCTCGACGAGTCGCACTGCTGGTCTCAAGAAGCCGAGGCCAGAACACGATTCGATCCGCGCGGAGCCCTTCAGCGTAGCGCTTGAATGCGACGGAAGGCGCATTGAACCACGCGCTCGCAGACTCATCGGTGATCGCTCCGTGGATGATTCCGGCGAGATAAGCCTTGTCCCGGGCAGCACAATGTCGAGCGAAAAAAAACGCATCGAGCAGGCTCCCCGAGGGAGCGTTCGCGTCGACGAGACGGTCGAGAAGAAGAAGCCAAACAGTGGCATCCTGGTCGGGAGAGAGCGACCGAATCTGAAGCCAATCTGTAAAGTCGTCGAGCGATCTCGACACGAGCGCGCTCTCTGCGCGCGACTCTCTCATGAACTCCTCGACGCCGAGCTCGGTTGCGTTCGAGCCAACCGAAGAGAGGACGAGATTCGGTCGCCGAAGGAACTCGATGCCCTCCCGAAAGAGCTCTTTACTGGCCTCCAACGCGTCGTTGATCCCCGGCGGAATCGAGGCGCCCGGGCGTTGGACGACGAACTCCTGGATGACCCAGAATTCCTGGGCGTCCGCGAAAACGGCCGCCTCAACCACGCGCTCGCGCCAATCCCTGAATTCTTGTTGCAGACCCTCGTCGACATCGACGGCCTGACTCAGCTCGGCGATTGTCGTCCACCCCCCTTCGGTAGCGATCTCACGCTGAACTGCTTCGAGCTCGCTAACGCCGCGGCTCCGCACGAGCCAGGCGAATCCCGCCACGATCAGAATGGAGCAGAGAAGAGTCCCGCCACAGATGACGAGGCGGCCCCTGCGCACGTGCCGAGGCAGCCCTCTCTTTGTCATCGCTGGCGCTTCGCGGATTCGACGATCAGCTCCGGATCGTGAAGCGCGAGCGCACGCGACTCCATCGCCGGAGGCGAGATCGCGCCCACGTCCTCGGTACTCGTCAGCTCGAAGATCAACATCAACGCTCCGAGTCGGATCACGAACGCAAGGACCGTGATGATGAGCGCCTTGAAGAGGTCGATGTCCATGAGTTTCGAGAGCAGCACAAAGAACACGATGAGCGAAGCGATTCCGCCGATCGCAGGGATGAACTGCACGAGAGAGGAGATGAGCGCGATGATTCCAAACTCGAGGAACTTTCCTTCATCGCCGATGAGCTTCGCCGCGATCCAAAGACTCGCGGTGTAGATCGCGAGTCCGACGAGGAATATCACGAGTAACTCGACAAAGTCGGACATCGAACTCCTGGACCTCCTCAAACCGGCGGATCATTCCACATCGCGAGGCGAGATTCGGGCCTCTACGCACCGTCTCCTCGGATTCTTCGCTCTCCGCCGGAGACGTGCGAGCGCTCGGAGCTAGCCCACCGGCGCCACCTCCGGCCACAGCCACCCGAATGTCGCCGCTGTCACAAGTCCGTAGACGACGCCGTCGCCCAGATGTTTCGCCGTGTTCGACCACTTGTGGCCCTTCCAGATCGAGTCCGGGAGATTCGCGATCCCGTAGGCGGCGATCGCAGCCGCGCCCACCACGCGAAACACCGCCGCGAACCCCGCGCCGGGGCCGAGTCCGTTCCACGACGCGTACGCGACGAAGAGGCCGACGAGGACCGAGTAGAGGAACCACTGGACGAGGCTCTTCCCCATCGTCATCGGGCCGCTCGGAAGGATCGTCAAAAAGCCGACCGGTCCCTGCTTGTACTTCTCGAGCATCTCCGGCGACGACATGTCTTTCATCTCGCGGCAAAACGGGAAGTGATAGTCGCCGCGCGTGATGCCTTGCTCACGCATCGCCGCGAGGACGCTTGCCTCGCCGGGTATTTGCTCGTAGTCCTTCCGGTGGATCGGGAGAACCATGTGGAGGATGGAGCTCGCGACGAAGACGAAGACCGCCGAGAGAAGGATCGGGAGCCACAGCTCGGTGAGGAACTCCATAACGCTCTCCTTTGTCGTGAATCGATCGCGTGAACGCGCCGGAAGGCTCCGGACGCGTTCGGATTCTACTCTTCGCGACGATTCACGCCGAGCGTCGATCCTCCTGCCGAGGCGAAGTGGCGCCGGCCCGGACGGGATCGTCCGTTACCGAGCCGGCGCGTGGGGGATTACGCGTAGGAGTAGCCGAGCGCTGCGATATCGCGCGTGTCGGCTTCGGTCTCACTCCACGGATCCATGATCGCCGCGGAGCCGGTGAGCGACGGGTGTTCGGTCGGATGCGTCTGCTGCCACTCGTGCCAGATCCGGTCGATCTCGGCGTGATGCATCCAGAAGATCGGATCGCACGGCGCAGTCGGAACGATTCCCATCGAGCCGCCGACCCACACGTGACCCGAGTCGTGGACGCCCTCGAGATCCTGCCAAAACGGAACGAACGTCGCATTTCCCATCGCGGCGGTGACGTCGGCCGTATCGGGTAGAGTCGCGAACACGCCGATGTTGCGGGTGACCGTATGCGGACCGCTCGCGAGATTGACGGTCGGTGTGAATCCGAGCAGCCAAGACGGGAACGCTTGCTCTTCGCTCGACTTCCAGTAGGGAAGGCACACCGTAGGATCGATCGATTGGAGCAGCTCTTCGAGGCGCAGCAGATAGATTCGGTGCCACGGCAGGAAGCGCGGATGCTGATGCATCTGGTGCGTCGAGTTCGCGTGGATGTCGACGAGCGGGCCGAGCGCGCCGAGAGCGTTCGCCTGCGCGAATGCGTTCAGGAAGCGAGTCTGCTGATCGGACGTGAGCGTCCGGTGGTCGCGACGCACACACAGCCGCTGGGGATCATTGTCGTCACCGTCGTCCTCGTGGCACTTCGTCGGCGGCTTGTAACACTTCTCGATCGGCCTGAAGCACGAATGGTCGTACGAGTGTGGGACGTACGGCGGTGGATCCTTCGTCGCGTAGGAACCGTAGAGGTCCGGGTCCGGATACCGCGGATTCTCCGGTGGCTTGTGATGCGAATGGTCCGGTCGACCGTGGTCGTCGTAGTCCTTCTCGTAGCACGGATTCGGTTTCGGTTTCTTGTGGTGTTCGTGTTGTTTCCCTTTGCCCACGGATCGTCTCCCTTGAGAACAAACTGACTCGTTCGATCGTGCGACAAGTCCACCGCTATCGGTGGGCTTACCGCGTCCCAGTACCCCGATCGAGCGGACCCGTTTCGGTCCGCCGCGCAATCGACCGCGGCGTGCGCTTTGGGAAACGCACGCGTTCGCAAGATGCGGTTCGGTTCGCGCTACCCGGCCGTCACTTCTCGGCCAGCGCGGCCGCGGCGCTCGCCTGAAGCGGAGATTCTGCGTTTTCGGCTAACGCGCGAAGGGCCGCCTTCGCGCCGTCCGTCGCGAGAACACCGAGACCGAGCACCGCTTGGCTGCGGTAGCTGAGCGCGAAGTTCTCGCGAGCGCGGGTGACGACCTCGTCCTCGCTCCGGCCGCGCAGCGCCTCGAGATCGTCGCCTTCGAGCCCGAACGTCTCGCCCCCTTTCAGTTGCTCGTTCGTCTGCGCGAATCTACGGCGCGCACCGCTCTCGACGTCCGCGAGGAGCTCGTCGTCCGGACCGTCCGCGACTGCCTTGAGGAAGATCGCCTCGAGCTCCGCGGCTCGTTCGGCGAGGGCAGTTTCGACCGAGTCGTCGTCGCCGAGATCGCAAGCTTCGAGGAGCCAGAGCTCGGCGAGGTCGTTCGCGGGAAGCTCCGCCGGCGCCAGTGGGTTCGCCAGCTGGGCGGGAGCACCGCCAGAGCTCGACGTCGTCTCGCACGATACGAGAAGGCCGAGCACCGCGAGCACTCCGGCGACGCGAGTCGAGAGGAAATTGGATCGTCTGGATCGCACCATGGTCTTCGTCTCCCGTAATTCCTCGAGCGGAGCTCAGTTGGCTGGCCATACACCGTCCGCCCAGAGACGGGTGTTGATTGCCGGGCAGTTGTTGTTCGACGCCCCGTGCGTGCAGTTGCGCGTTGGAAGACCCGGACGCGCGTTGTACGTCGTGTTGAGCGCCGAGTTGCCGTCGAGATGCATACGGAAGAGCTGGCCTTCCGTGATGAACTCCCTCGTGCTGCTCGCGCTGTGCATGATGTTCGTCTGATCGAACGTCGCCTGGCCGTTCGTGTGCTCGAGGTCGAAGTTGTGGCCGAACTCGTGGACGAGAAGCTCGTCGTTCGTCGCTCGCCCCATCGCTACGAAGTCGCTCCCAAATGCGCAGGCCTGACCGCGACCGGTGCCGCCGTCGACCGTATCCACCCAGTAGATATTGATCCGATTCGCTCGGCGACCGATGTCGGTTTGAATCCCGGCGCGGAGCCCGCAATTGAAATTGAAGTAGGTCGGAGCATCGGGATCGCCGGTCGCGTTCACGATCTCGATCGCGGAGAAGCCGATCCCCATTCGCTCGTTGTTCCAGATCGTCGCCGTCGTGAGGAGGTGATTGAGCGCCAGGTTTCGCTGGGGAATGAACGGGCCGCGAACGATCCACACGGTCACCGGAATGAGGATGCGATTCGGGAAGTCGACCCGAACGCGGTCGAACGCCGAGCTAGTCCAGCCGACGTTCTCTTCGAGCGCGACGGGTCGTCCGTTCGTGAACGCGGTGACTTCCTCGTTCGACGCGGAACCCGCGTTGATGCGGCCGATCCACCGGCGCCGGTTCGTCGAGCGGTAGCGCTGGTCGTTGACCGGACCGCCCGCACGGGTCCCGTCGACGAGCATTCCCCATTCGGTGGGGAGCGGCGCGTTCACCACCTCGACGGAATCGCAGCCGGCGAGACCGACTCCGAGCACAAAGCAACAAATCGATCGCGAAACAATGGCTGATCGCTCGATCATGGCGACCTCCTACAACAACTCCCGGATTGACGCGGCGACTGCCCTTGAGATCGATAAGAACGAGAATCCAGCCGGCGTAACACGATTTCTCGGCGAAAACATCGCCAAGGATCTCTCGCTACTCGGGCGAACGCTGGTCGGACCCGCCGAGAGCCTCCCGCAGCGCCCGCGCGAGCGCGATCGTCCGCTCGTGGTCCGCGATCGCATCTTCGTCGACGTCCTTCCGACCGGCGTACGTCGCTCGGAGCTCATCGCTGAAAAACGAGCGGTCGCCCGACTTGTAGCGCTGGAGGTCTTCTTCGTATGCGGCTGCGACGTTTTCGAGAAACCGGCGGCATTCATCCCGGCTTCCCGGGCGGTGGCTCCGGACGAAATCGGTGAGGAACGAGACGCAGCTCGTGAGGTCCTCGTTCGTCCGTCGGCTGGCCTCGAGGAGATCTGGAATGAGGCGGGCGCTTCCGGCGCGCTTCCAGATTCGATCGCGAAAGAGGCAGCGCACCTCCGGTGGAAGGGGTCGATACGCGCTGCACTCGCTCGGGAGCGGCGAATCGATGTGAGTGAGGCGAACGAAGCGCTCGATGATCACCGGAGGCACCGGAAACTGAAGGGTCCTTCCTTCGATCTCGAGAACGAACTTGAGGCCCTGCTCGACGAGCGCTTCGACCACCTCCGCGATGTGATCGGCGTCGAGATGGCCCTCGCCGAGGACGTCCTCGAAGCGCTCACGCGTCTCGCGCGTCGGGGTGAAGAGCGGCGAGAGGAGCAGCTCGAGCTCGTAGCCTTCGAGCGTCGCGAGCTCCCGCTGGAGCCACGAGACGGTTTCGCCAGCCGGCACGTCGTGCTGGCTTCGAAGGTACTCGGCGACTTGCGGCGTGAGCGCGCGCGGAGCGCAGAGCAGCTCGCGCGCGACGTCGACGACCGCGCTCAGCTCAGGCGTTCGCGGCCTCGCGAGCTTCTTTGATGTCGGCATTTTCGATCCCCGCGAGCTCCTGTAGGCGCCGCCAGTTTTGGAGGCGCTCCTTCTGGGCCTTCAGGATCACTTCCGTAACGGGATTGCCGTCTTTATCGAAGTGCTTGCGGAAACGCCCCTCGGTCTTCGCCCACTCGAGAAACGTCACCGGTCGGTCGGAACCGTCGGCCGCCTTGCGCACGTACCAGTCGCGCTGAGCGCTCGGGTTTCCTGCGAGCGAGAGACACTCCTTGATCGAGTCTCCCTTGTCCGGATCGTACGTGAAGACCGGGAACGCGCGCGATTCGACTGCGAGGCGCGCCTGCGCGCCCGCCATGTCGTCCGCGACGCCGTGCTCGGGCTGACAGGTCGTGAAGACGTTGATCACCGCCGGGCCGCGGAATGCGTTCGCGCGCTCGATCGCTCCGTAGAAGTGTTTCGCCATCGGTCCGACCGTCTGCGCGACGTAGGTGCGCGGGTGGAAGATGGAGAGGATGCCGAGCTCCTTTCGCGCTTCGACCTTGCCGTGAACGGCCTTGCCGTGCGAGCTCATCTTCGCCTCTTGGCCGACGAAGGTCGCCGTCGAGGTCTGACCGCCGGTGTTCGAGTACACCTGCGTATCGAGGACGAGCACCTTGATGTTCATGCCGGAGGTGAGGAGGCGCGAGAGCGACTGAAAGCCGATGTCGAGCATCGCGCCGTCGCCGCCGACCACCCAGAGCGGCCAGTCCTCGTGACCCATCGCGTCCCAGCACGCGCGGATCCCCATCGCATCGGCCGGCGCATTCTCGAAGAGGGGGTTCGTCCACGGGACCATGAACGGATTGTAGGGATAGGTCGAGCCGTAGACGGTGTTGCAGCCCGTCGCAGCGACGATGCCCCAGTTGTTGCCGTAGACTTCGGACGTCGCGGCCATGAACTGACGCAGGACGGACGCCTCGCCGCACCCCATGCAGCTCCCCGCACCGCCGACGTACGACAGGTTGTCGTCGTTCAGCATCAAGTCGCGCTTGTCCTTGACGACGCGGTGTTCCGGTTTCGTGTTCGGAAGTGCGCCGTAGAACTCGAACGTCTCGAGGAAGCGCGGCAGATTGTCGGGCGTCTTCTTGATCATTCGCAGCGCGTCGTGATCGCCGCACACCTCGACGCACTCGGCGCAGCCCTTGCATTTCGTCGGATCGATGAAGATCCCGAACCACGCGCCCTCGGGCAACTCCGGTTTCTTGGCGCGTTTCTTTTCGTACGACGTGAAGTACTTCGTCGTCTCGACGAATTGCTCCTTCAGGAAATCGCGCAGATCCTCGTTTTCGACCTCATCGCACTGGTTCTCGACGATCTCGCGCGGGATCGCCTTCGCTAGGATCGCCGTGTCGGGGCAGTTCGTCACGCAGTCCATGCAGCCGACGCAGGCTTCGGCATTGAACTCGGGGAGTTCGGGGGCGATGTAGCTGAAGTCGCGCGCGCGACCCGTTCCCGCGGGGATGATCGAGCGCGCGACGAAGGCGTCGGCTTCGAGCGAAGACCCGCTCCCCCGGTTGTACGCCTCGACGACCTCGTTCGCGCGGTCGAAGTCGAACCAATCGTCGACCGAGTACACCTTCGAGCTGAGAGTGGACGACTGTCGCGTGTCCTTCATAACCGATCCTTGACTGGCCTAGATAAAGAACGCGTTCGTATCTTTTCCCTTCGCTTCCCACTCTGCTCGACCGAGCTCGATCGTCGCCGGGTCGGTCGCTTCCATGAGCGAACGCGGGACCTCGAAGACTTCCTCGTAGCCCATCTTCACGGCGCGAAGATTGTCCTGAATCACCTGGTCGCCGCGCTTCCCGAAGTAGTACCGGAGCGGCGTTTCCACGCGTTTGAAGAGCTCCTCATTCTCGATGCCCGATTCATCCTTGAAGGGCGTGACTTTGAGGAAAACGCCGAGGAGAACGATTCCCTGGAACCGCTGGACGAGTGAGTCGTCCGCGCGGCAACACGCGCGCGCAATCCGCACGGTGTCGACGGCGTAGAAGCGGATGTTGTTCTCGATGAAGAAGTACTTCGCCCAGTGCGGAATCGAATTCCAGAGCGCTTCGACCTCTTCCGTGTCCGTATGCTGAAACACGGCTCCGCTCGGCCCGAGGCCGACGAGCGGATTTCCCATGTTCCAGGTGTTCGGATCCATGAGCGGAACGAACTCGACCTGCTGGAGCTCGGAGTGCGTTTGGATCTTTCCCGAGCGCGTGACGGTCAGATACGTATTCGTCGGGAGGCCCTTCTTCTCCGAGCCGTACTTCGGCGACGCCTGAACGGAGAAGCCGAAAATGTCGCCGAGCGATTTCGCGATGACCTTGTTGGTGGTGACCGAGCCGTAGCCGCCGACCGAGTGCCCCCGAATCGAGAACGATCCGGGCGGCCGAACGTCCGGCTCGTCGTCGACGGGGAGCGTGTTCTCGTAGTCGACGCCGAGGACGAAGAAGCGCTTTCCACGAGCTCCGGTGAGTCGATTGACGGGACCCTCCGCCATGTTCTTTACGCACGCGACCATCTGTCCCGGCGTCACGTCGCGCGAGCCGAGACCCGCGCAGCCGGAGTAGACCCGAGGAACGCGTGAGATCGAGGGGTAACCCTCGAGTCCCATGGCCGCCTTCGCGAACGCGGCTTCGAGCTCGGCCGTGAGCGGATTGTCGACCGCGAGGGGAACGTCGAGTCGTTCGATCACGCTGATCGCCTGAGTGTTCTTGAGCGCCTCGACGAGCTCGGCACCGGGGAACGGACGGAACGAGACGACGTTGACGACGCCCGCGCGGTAGCCGAGCGAGCGCAGGTGATCGATGGTCGCGATCGCCGTGTCCGCGGTCGACCCCATCGAGACGATCGCGAAGTCGGCGTCCTCCATCCCCACGGTCTCGATCAGACCGTATTTTCGGCCGGTGAGACGCCCGAACTCGTCCATCGCCTTCACGAGAAACTCGGGAACGCGATCGTAGTAGAGTCGCTGCGCGATCTTTCCCGTCATGTAGCTGTCTTGGTTTTGCACGACGCCGCTCATGAGCGGATTCCGCGGATCGAAGACGCGCTGGATGCGTTCCTCCGGGCGACCGAGGTACTCGCGGATGAGATCGTCCTCCGGGAAGAGGACGTTTTCGATCGTGTGCGTCGTGAGGAAACCGTCCTGGATGTTCATGAACGGCGTGAGCGAATCTTCCGCCGCGCGACGGCTGATCAGCGCGAAGTCACCGGCTTCCTGCACGTTCTTCGCAAAGAGCATCCCCCAGCCGCAATCGACGACCGCCATGACGTCGTCGTGGCCCGCGTGGACGTTGAGCGAGTGCGATGTCAGTGCGCGAGCGGCGATGTGGAACACGATCGGGAGACGCTTTCCCGAGATCGTGTAGAGGACCTCTTTCATGAGGACGAGGCCCTGTCCCGAAGTGAAGTTCGTCACCCGCCCCCCCGCGAGCGCGAATCCTTCGCAGCCTGTCGCGGAGGAGTGCTCGGACTCCATCTCCATCCACTGGAGAGGCTGTCCCCACACATTGCGGACGCCGTCGGCCACCGCGGCTTGGTAGCCCACCCCCATCTGGGTCGAGGAGGTGATGGGATACGCGGCCGAGCCCTGCGTGCCGCGCGTCTCCACGTAGACGATCATGGCGGTGCCGTCCGCCGTGCCGACCACGCCCGGGTACTGCGCCGTTTGCTCAGGGGCCACCGGCTCGCTGAGCGGGACTTCCACCTTCATACGCTAGCTCCGACCGTTCTTTTCCCGCGGGCAGCGGAGCCGAGGCAAGCGTACGAAATCGAAAACCTTCCGCCCGCGCGGGGCGCGTCCAGGCGAAAGGCGCCTTGGGAAGTCCGCTGCGATCTGTCCGAGTTGTTGGTTCTCCCGGGTCTGGGGAAGTGGGTCCACGCCAGTTCGGGACTCGGCCATCAGGATACGCGGTCGGGTGGGTTGGGGGTATGGGTTTTTAGGGGAACGCCCCTGTGAAGCAATCGTAAATGCCGTCGCCATGGGGGGATGCGGGCGGTCGGTGAACCCCCGTTCCCGGCGGTCATCGATCGCGAAGACGTGGTTGACGGAGGCCGTCCGGGTGGGAGCGACTCCGCGAATCCGAGAGCCCGGAATCGAGGATCCGGGTCGGCCCGCGGGGGCGTCTCTCGGCCGGGGAGCGTCTCGAATCTGTGTCGCCGCCGTGGCGGTCCCGGTTGCGCTCCGCTCGAGCTCAGTCGCCGATAGCGGAGTTCAACGAATCGTCGGGCGACGTTCGACGTGAATGAGCTCGAGGCCGGGACGATTTCGCCCGCACTTAGCTAGCCCGTTGTTCGGGGCGGCGTTCGTCGATGGCGGCACAAGGAATGTTAAGCTGTAAGCCTTACCTCAGTCGGCATAGTTCGCTCACTCAAGATCTTCTCGAGCGGGCGAACGAGACTCAATCCCACTTTGGTGAATGGGCAGATGGACGAACAACTCGATGTCATCAATCAACTTTCTGAGGCCTGGCAAACCGGGCACGCGATCGTTCCATTTCTCGGGGCGGGCATCTCGATCGGTGCGGGAGTGCCGACGATTTCGCAGCTGAAGGAATACTTCGCGAAATTCAGATTCTACGTAGAGAACGGAGCATACGGTCCTTCCGATCGACGGTTCAAGTTTCGCGGGCAAGCTGCCGCCAATCCCAGCGAGTACCTAACGGATTTCGGCTGGCCCGATCCCTACCAGCTCGAAGCGGACTTGTGGTACTGGTTTGACGAGTCGCATCGGTCGAACCCGGATAAGCACCTGCCGTGCGGACGCGATCAGCTCGACAAGGTCGTGCAGGACACGATACTTCGCGAGATCCGTCATGAAGAGCCGGGTCTCGTCGATGCGATCCGACGCGGAGCCCACCCGATCTCCGTGTCTGGAAACTGGCACGCTCTCCTGGGACAGCTAACCGGTGGCAATCTCGACTACGTCGACGCACTCTTCGATCGGTTGTCGAAGGGCCGGGAACCTGGCGCTGCACACACCTATCTCGCGTTTCTCTCTCAGTTGATGGGATGGCAGCTCTTCCTGACGATCAACTTCGACAGTCTTCTCGAAGAGGCGCTGCGCGCGGAGGGCTTGGTGCCAAAAGTGTTCGATGTATTTCGTGACGCTTCACTTCCGCACGACTCGCTCGTAAGAGGGCACCTCGCCGTAGTCAAGCTCCACGGCGGGGCGTACGGACTCAGGACAGGTGAACGGCTTGACTATGCCCTCGAACCGGAGAGCCGCGATCGTCTACTTCGCTATATTCCGATCGACGGCATCGTGTTGGTACTCGGCTTCGGTGGCTCCGAGCGACGGATGACCCAGCTCATGGAGCAGCTTATCATCCGCGGCGGCTCGGCAAGAGGACCCTATCCGAGCGTGATTTGGCTCTATGCCGAGTCGACACCCCCGCCCGCACTCGTATGGCTCCAAGAGAGGGCTTCGAGTTTTGGAAGCGACCGGGAACGAATTCTCCGCTCTTGTCGGATCAGCGACGCCGGGCGGTTTCTGAACGAGCTCTACTGTCGCGTCGCGAGTACGCATCCGGCGGGTGCTCAGATGTACCCCATCGGCAGCGTTCGCCCGATCGGCGTGAGCGCTCGCGTGGAAACACTCGCTCCGAGCGACGACGGGAAAACCGAGAGCGAGTCTGGAGGCGAGGCGAACGGTGACGGAAGACTCCGCGAGCCCGCGGCGACCGCGAAACTGGAACCGGACGCACGGCCTGACGAAGGAGTAGATGACGGCGGACAAACGGAAAATGAGACCGAGGACTGGGCTGAATTCGTCGAGCGTCCCGTGCAGATTTTCACCTCCATCAAGTCAAGCGATGAAATCGGAACTTCTTCGGAGCTCGAGAGTTCGGTGATGATGACAGAGTTCGTGGCTGAGCTCGGCCCTCGGTACCGAACCATTTGGATTGATTTCGAGCAACACCACACAGTCGACGGCGTCGTCACGGAGATTGTCGATCGGCTTCGTCAATACGACACGGCTCTCGCGCCATTCGTCGTTCCGTCCGGTGACGAAACAAGAGAGAACTATTCCTCCGCCGTCCGTCGAGTCCGCATGGCGCTGAGGAGGGGCCGGTACGTACTCGCGTTTGACTCGGTCGCGGCGTTTGCCCGCCCCGAAACCGTTCACCACGGCGTCCCGGAGTGCCCCACAGATCCTGAGAAACAGGACGACGAGTCCAAACGTCTAACGAGGCGGGTCGGCTCGTTGAATTCGTTTCTCACCGAGCTGTGCGCGATTGGCGTAAAAGACTCGCGGGTCGTTGCTGCAGAAGCGATCAAGGACAGCTATTTGTGCATCGCCGTCGACGAGCCTAGGAGCCGATTCGGTAAAGACCCGAACGATAAACACCTAGACATCGTCCGTTCCGCGATCAGCAAGTTCTACAAAGAAGCCGACCGGGAATCTAATAAGAAGCGAGAGCAGGGATTGGCGCCTCCGCACGTCGCGCTGCGAGGGCCACTGCACGCGAGCGCCATGCCGAGCCCGAGTCCCCCCCCGAACGTTTGCTCGGCGGAACTCATTCGCGGTTATTTGCGACGGGGCATTGTCGAACCGAGCGACGTCGGTTCGTCGCTGACGAGCACCGCGCTTCTCATTCTCTCGTTCTTCCGCAAACCGCCAAGCGTCGTGGCGGTGCGCTCGTTGCTAGCGGACGCGTGCCCGCTAGAAAACGATCTCGCGCCTCAGCAGAGGCAAGTGTACGCGAAGATCGACAAATTGCTTGAGGACCTTCAGAGCGAAGGCCATCTCGCGCGCCTCGAAGGGGGTGCGTACTGGATTAGCCGAATCAAGCGAGATCTCGTCTATGAAAGTTGGTTGAAGCTCTCCTACCCTTCCGAAGTTCGAAATCTCTGCAAGCAACTGATTCCAATGCAGCAACTCACGGTCGAACAAGATGACTTGGTCCGAAACACCGCGATCGAGCTTTTCTTTGTTTGCACCCAGCACAGACGAATCGCGAAGTACTACTACACGGAGCTCTTCTTTGCCTCGAAAGACGTCGGGGCGTTCTTCGAGTATCTTTACCATCGGGTTTCATCGATCCGCTATTTGCGCTTGCTCCAACTGCTAGTTGTATCGACGAACTCCAGAAATTGGATTCGAGAGAGAATCCGCCCGACGACGGAAGCTCCTCGATTTTCGGGGGAAGATCCACTGGAAGCGTTCGGGGGATCCTTCGACGAACTCCTCAAAGTGAACGACGCATCCGTCGTGTACTCGGAGCTCGTAGCGTCCGAGATTCGTTCGCTGCGCCAGACCCTTCACCGAGAGCGAGAATCGATTCTCGCGAGTGCGCCGGCCGACACCTGGATCGGCTGGATTCGCCGAATCGAGACGCACGATCTCGACGATTTTCGCTTCGCCCTGAGTCCGCTCAAATCATCGGACGGCGTCGAGATAGAGAGAGACGATCCCGTAACGACGGCCTGCCTTGATTTGCGCCGGGATCTTCAGGATCTGCAGGCGAAAGTACTTCGGGAGAAGGGCGACTATAACAAGTGTGTAGACTTGCGGTCCGAACAGATCGGTGCGGTTAGCACACACTCAATTGCAGAGTGGATCGACCGTGCCAACTGGCTCCGCGATCAAGGGACCTGCTTGGTCAGCCAGTTCAGATACGACGATGCAAGAAACCGGTTCGACCAAGCTAAGGAGGCGCTGACCGAGGCGGAACGTGCTCGGAGGGAGGCGAACGGTGCGTCCAGCGACGCGGACGATTCGTACGCGCGGCGGATCGGGACCGCCAGACTTTCCCTGCTATTTCGGCGCATCGTGTTCGATCTGAACGACATCAATCCATGGGAATTAAAGGGACGGAATCGATTCGGAACTTCAGACCCGATCACAGAGGTGCACCGGTTGTGCGAGGACGCGCGAGTTCGTTGCGTGGCGGGTCAACGGGACGTTCGACGGACAATCTACACACGCGCGGCAGATTACGCCGACTTCCGTTGCTATTTTCTTACGCTCGAAGCGAGAGCGCTCTATCTACAGGACAAATTCGCCCGAGCGCACGAACGGCTTGATCGAGCAGAGGCTGGATTGAGCGCTCACGACGCGGTTCAGCGTCAGGGTCTCGCGGTAGTGCTGCTTTCTCGTGCCGAGTGTCTTCTCTTAAGCGCGGATCAAACCGTTGAGACTTATGCGAACCGTGTTGTCAGACGTCGAGCCGGGCAAGAACTGAACTACGTGCGGTCTTCGCAACTTTCCGTGTTCGCTTTGCAAAATGTTCTCGAATCTGTGGGGATCGAGCCGCGTGATAATGACGCCTACCACCAACTAACAGGACTCGCTATCGACGCCCCACACGACGGTGCTGCGCTTGAAACTCTCAAGGAGATCGCGGCGGAAAGACCGATCGATCGAATGCGCCTTGGCGTAGAAGAGCCCGGTCTCGTCCAGCGCGCACAAGAGTTGCTGGAAAAACGCAAGAGAATTCAACGCGCAATGCCGACGGATATCACGAAGTTGTCCTTCTGCGAGTGGCGTGACTCTCTGCTCAACGACTCTGCCGGATTACTAGACGAGGCGGACCATCGCGCGTGCATCGCGCGCGCCGACCGCAAGCTTTGGCGAGCAGAAACCTGCCTGGATCAGGCGGAACGATTGTTCACCCGAGGACGGCGCAACGTCTATTGGTGGCATCAGCTGTATGTTCTTCGGGTCCAGCTTTACATCGAGCGTCTGCTCCTCGAGATGACCGCTCGGACGAAGGCCTTCGGCGATACCTGGCCGGAGTTCGTCGTTCGCTTCCAGCAATGTGTTCGCGGGGCACTCAACGCGATTCGAAGTGCGCGAGATACCTTGGCTCGCCCGCGCCGTGAGGGCGGCGGCGGTCGCCGGGCTCGCAGGACACACCTTCGAGCCCTTTGGCTCGAGCTCATGCTGTGCTCGTGGTACCTCAGCATCACAATCCAAAAATCCCTCGACGACGACCCTAAACACAGTCACCGACCGTGGTTCTACATCATCGGAAGCGGGTCACACGACGTTCTTTGGGATCGATGGAAATGGATGAACGAATCCTCGGGGAACCGAGACTGGGTGCAGGGCAATGTGGACGAGATTGTCCTGTCTCTACTCGAACGGAGTGCCAAGGACGTCGAATGGTACCACGGTCATTCGATCCGCTCGCGCGCCAATCTCCTCCAGGTCGTGAACCGCGCATTTGGCGCGGACGACATTAAGAGTCTTATGGAGGAATCTCAGTAGTCTCTCTTCATCGATCTCTTTTCACGTCCCCCGCACCTCTACCCGCCTAGCCCTCTGCGAAGCGGCCTTCGGCATCATCACTTGCAGCACGCCGTTTTTCAGCTCCGCCCCCGTCTACATCATCGGAACCGGGTCGCATGGAGTTCTGTGGGATCGGTGGAAGTGGATGAATGAGTCCTCGGGAAATCGAGACTGGGTGGAGGACGACGTCGAGGAGCTCGTTCATTCTCTCCTTGCGCAAGGCGCGAAGGACGTCGAAAAGTTCTACGGTCATTCGATCCGCTCGCGCGCGAATCTGCTCCGCGTCGTGAATCGCGCGTTCAACGAGCCGGAGGTCAGGCGGCTCATGAGCGACTCCGAGTGATCTCTCCTTGGATTCGTGAAATCGCTCGCGGGCGATCCGGCGTAGGGCTTGTCCCAGAGAGCGGCGCTTGACCGCCGCCTCACGCAAAGCTCTCCGGCCGGTGCGGAAGCGCGAACCGGCCTGAGCTCGGTTTCGGCGAGTTGGTGACGCCGGTCGGCGTGGCCCGGAATCTGAAACCCACGTCCCGTTGGCTCAGGTCACCTCGTGAGCTAGAAGCTCAATCGACGCATCCCCTCGAGCCGTCCAACCGATCCACAGGCGTTCGCCGAAGTGAACGAGGCACGGCGACTGCTTCGACTCCTCGCGCAGCGCGACCCGGTCCGTCCACGAGGAGCCGTCGTCACTCGTTGCGAGGTGGATTCGTGCGCTCTCCGCATCGCGCCAAGCGAGAAACAGTCCCGTGGGGCCCGCCGTGAGCGCGACGGGAGCATCGGATTTCCTTCCGATCGCCTTTTTGGGGGAAAACGCTCCTCCCGTTCGCGTCGAGGTCCACAAGCGGTCCGCTGCATCGCCCCAGACGAGGACGAGGCGATTCCCGAGCGCCGCGAGCGCCGGTCCGGTTCGCGTCGTCCAGGGCAGCGTCGTCTTCGCGCTCCAGGTTCGACTGTCCGTCGACTCGATCATGCTGATTCGATTGCTTCCTCTCGCGCGCCAAGCGCAGAAGACTCGATTCGGTGAGGCGGCGAGGGTGGGTGGGGACGCCGTTCGCGCGTTGAGCGACGCGTCCGGGCCCCAAGCCGTGCCGTCCGTCGAGCTGATCACGCGGAGCTCTCTCGTTCCGTGGCTCGCGTAAGCGACGACGTACGACCCTCCAAACGAGACCGCTGCGGGAGCGAGGCGTGTCGCCGCCCCGAGTCGCCGGATCGTCCCGAAGGTCCGCCCGTCCGTCGAAGCACGGCATCGTATCCGGCCCGTGACTCGATCGGACCAGACGAGCAATAGCTCCCCGGGTCTGGCCGCCAAGGCCGGACTCGCGCGACTGCCCGTGCGAAGGCCGACTCTCTCCGTCAATCGAATCTTGAGCGTCTCTGCGACTTTCGTCATGTGCTTTGCCGACGCCTGCTCGCGCTGGCCAGGTTTTTCGCCGGCAAAATGAAGTCCCACCGCTGCGTGACTCGAGGCCTCGAGCCAGAGGGCTCCGGAGTCGCCCTTCTTCGTGAGCTCGCCACCCGAGCTTGCCGGAACGATCGATAGTTCGTGAGTCCCGACGCCGTCGATGACGCCCTCGGTCCGCCCGGTTTTCGCGCCCGATTTGATGACTCGCATTCCGATCGCCGGTGGGACGACGCCCGTCACTCCTCCCGGAATCCCCACGATCCCGCGCGACGCTTCGCGTTGGTTCCCGAGTTGAGCGACCGCACAATCGAGTTCGCGGTTGGAACGAAGCACGCGGGCGATGCGATCCCCGACGGCGGTCGTGCCAGGTTGCGTGACCCAATCGCCTCGCGCGCCGTTCGCGCGGGACCGCACGAATACGTGGTGATTCGAAAGAACGAGTGAATCGCCGGTCGCACGATCGATCACGACCGCGCCGATCGTCCCCTTCTGATCGAGGCGAACGTTGCGAGCCTGGCTACCGCCGACGATCGGATCGAATCGTTCCCCTTCGTGCAGATCGATCGACGACTCGATGACATCGACGGGGATTCCGAAGATCGACCGAGGAATGCGCTCGGCTCGAGGCAGCTTCGCGAGGTCGACCTTCTTGCTCACGTACGCACGGAGACAGATCTCGCTCGTCATCCGTCCGTCGACCCAGCGGTAGCCAACGTCGACGCGCTCGACTCCCGCCCTCCGGAGCAATCGCTGGCGGTGCGTTCGCAGTCGCTTCAAGTGGCGCACCATCTCTCGGTCGGTGAGCACGGCGACTGGTCCGCGTCGACGGCGTCGCTTGGACTTCTTCGCTTTCCCCATATCTGCCTTCCGGAGTGGACGGCTCGCGCTTGCTGCGGACTGGGATCAAGGTGGAAGTGAGAATCGAATCTCGCGCTCGCCGAACCCGATGTCGATGTGGAGCACGATCTCGCGCCCGCTTCGAAGCGGCTCGCCGCCGAACAGTGCGTAGCCGACGACGGGACTCGTGTCCGCCGAATTCGATTCCGATCGGAGGAGGAGCGAGTCGATTCCGCCTCGTCCTTCCAGCGCGGCTCGGTCCGCTTCGATCGCCGAACCGGGGAACGAGGCGTCTTCGATCAGTGCCGGAGCGCTCCACACCGCCGCCGACGGGATCGCTGCTTCGAGGACGCGAGCGTCGATCGCGCGGTAGCTCACCTGGCGTGATCGTTCGCGAAACGACGGAGAAGGCGGAGCGCTCATTCCCGCGCGATCTGCGTCGACGCCGTAGAGGTACTGAATCGTGCGAGTCGCGTCGAGACACTCGAGAGGGTGTCCGTCGCAGCTCACTCGGATCTCCGCCGGCTGGACGCGGGCCGCGCGAGTCTCCATCGCGAGTGCGAGCTTGAGCACCCCCTCCGGACGGGCTACGCGCGGCTGCACCTCCACGCGCGCGTCGGTGCCGAACCGAAGAACGGCGGACTTCGACTTTGGATCCCACAGCACGATTTCATTCGAGCTCGCTTCCGCGAGCAACGGTTCGAGCGCGACCGAAGAGAGCGGAACGAGATCGGCGAACGTCACGTCGGGCTCTTCGAGACCGACGAGAATGTGCGGCTCGTCCCGCTCGTCCGGTCGTTCGCTCCGGAGCGAGAGGCCGACGGCCTGGACCTCGAAGGAGACCTCCTCTACGGCAGCGCCCTCCTCGAGGGCGATGACTTCGCGAAGCGCTGGGAGACCGCGGGCGAACGAACGATAGACCGCTCTGAGGTGTCCGTGGTGAGAGATCGCCCTCCGCTCGACTCGGCGAATCGGTTCTCCGCCCGCGGATCCGGCCACGATCCAGCGCAACTCGACGATGCGGTAACGTGCGTTCGGGTCCGCATCCCGGACGCGCGCGACGTGGTCCGACGTCCCGCTGGCGACGAGGCGGAGCAGTGTGTCTCGCTCGAGATACGGAATGAACTGATCGGCGAGGGAGAATGGGTGATCGGTGTCGGACACCGCAGCGAACGCGCTCTCCCACTCGCCTCGATTCCGTGCGCTCGAGCAGGCAGAGGTGAACGCGATCGCTGCGGCGGCCGCCACCGCACCCAGGACGATCCGTCCTGATCTACTTGGTGACATCGTACGCGAACACTCCGCCGCGGCGCAGGCGACGACCGAACCGATTCCAGTAGCTGCTCACGCTGAAGTTCTCGTAAGCAGGCTCGAGCGCGTCCCTCAATCCTACGGAAAGCCGCGTGTTCGTGAGAGCGACTTGGACGTAGTTTGCGCCGAGTATGAAATCCTCGCGAGTCTTCGTGAGTACCGCATTTGCGCTTTCATCCTTGGCGAGCTTTCGAGCTTCGACGAAGACGAGAGTCTCGGTCTTCTGACGATCCGTCGTCTTGTCCTTGAAGAGCGCACCGACGAGCGGCAAGTCGCCGAGGATCGGGATCTTCTCTTCGGTTTCGATCTCGCGCTCGCTGATGAGCCCGCCCATGACGAGGCCGCGATTGTCCTCGAGCTCGACCAGATTCTGTACCGAGACGATGCCGGATTCGAAGTTGACCGTGTTCGAATTGAGATTCTGTGTTCCGCTGTCCGCCACTCGCACGACGATGTTGAGGCGGATCTTGGCGCCTTTCGCGATGATCGTGGGCGTCACCTTCACGTACGCACCGACGTTCTTATAGAAGAACTCGCGGACGGTGTTGGTGTTTTCGGCGATGACGTTCGTGCCCAGTCGAAACGGCAGCTTCTCGCCGGAGAAGAACTCCACGCTGTTTTCGTTCAGCGTGACGACTTGCGGGGCGGTTACCGTGTCCGCGTTCAGCTCGGACGCGAGGAAGCTCGCGAGTAGGTTCACATGCTTCCCGGTCAAGTTGACGAGGAGTCCCTTTCCTCCGCCGATCGCCGTGCCGTTTTGATCGAGCCCGATCAGGCCGAGGATGTCTCCGAACCGAGTTGCCGCGCTCTCGGTGCGCTGATTCCCGTGGATATTGTTTCCCGTCACGAGTGATGCGCGCTGTCCCGACTGACTGCGATAGTCGAGCACGGAGCTGAAGGCCGATCCGTTCGAGCGGGCGACCTCGACGACGCGAACTCGGATCTGTACGAGGTCGCGCGGAGCTTGGGACTTCTCCTTCTTCGCCGCGGCGTCTTTCTTGCGTTCCTCGATTTCGATGCGGAGCTTCTCCACCTCGATCTCTTTCTCTCGGCGCAGTCCTTCCTTTTCCGCCAGAGTTTCGAGGATGCTCTCGAGTTCGGCCTTCGCCGCATCGGCCTGCGCTCGGGCGGCCCCTGCCGCGGCTTCGGCTTCTTCGGAGGCCTCCACCGCTCGATCTAGGGCGTCGAGGGCTTCCGATGATGGAGATTCCATCGCATCGACCGTACGGTTCGCGATCGTTTTCGCGCGAGCCTTCGCCCGTGAATCCGCTTCGAGCCGGGATGCGTTTGCGTCGGCTGCATCGGCGGCGTTTCGGAGAGAAACCGCCCGATTGCGGAGTTCGTCTTCCTCGGCGCGAAGGAGCTCGGCCTCACGCTCGGCGCTCGCGAGCTCGACCGTGCTCGCCGGCTCGTCGCCTGCCGACTCCAGCTGCTGCGTGGTCCCGCCGCCCGCGTCCAAGCGGATCAGCTGGACGTTGACGCTCCGCGGAATTCCCAGCTCGGCGTCGAGCTCACCCTCCCCCGCGAGCACCGAGGGAGTCTCGACGACTTGGGCCGAGAGGATCGACCCGACGAACCACACGGCACTGGAACTACACCAACACACCCATCGGAATCGCTTAGCGTCCGCCATCGCGACGTCCTCCCGTCTGCTCCAATACGTTCACTCTCGGCTTTGCGCCCCGGCCGCGCACGGACGAGCGCGCTCCGAAAACCCACGCGGTGCCCCCGACACTGCACCTATCCGAGAGAGACGACTACACGCTACGAGAGGTGTTCGTAAGACGCAAGACTCCTCGTACGAATTATTGAAGCCCTGCTTGCTTCATTCAGACTACCGGCGTCGGCGGGAGGAGGCGCCTCAGTAGAATCCTGTGCGCGGCTGCGAGTGCGGCGGTTCGACGGAGCATCCTTGCCGTCAGTCCCCGCCCCGCACCTCCACCCGCCGAGCCCGCTGCGAAGCTGCCTTGGGCATCGTCACTCGCAGCACGCCGTTCTTCAGCTCCGCCCCCGTCCGCTCGACGTCCACCTCGCACGGAAGGCCGATCGAACGCTCGAACGGCCCCGCGCGACGTTCGGATCGGTGAACGGTGCCGCCGGGGCGAGCCGCGGTGTCGTCCGTACGCCGAACCGTCAGCGTTCGTTCCTCGACGGCGACGTCGAGGTCCGCGAGTTGCGCTCCCGGGACTTCGCACTCGACGTACAGATTCGCCTCGTCTTCCCACAGGTCGAGGCGCGCGCGTCCGCTCCGTGCCCGCCCGCCGGGCTTCGACGGATCCCCGGCGATGCCGGTGAAATCGAGGACGTCCTCGATGAGCTGCTCGATCTTTCCCGAGAGGCGCTCGGCGAACCGCCGGCCAAACTCCTCCGGGCCTTCGTTTCCTTGCGTGGGATTAACACTCATGTTCGCTCTCCTGTTGCGGGGTTCCTGCATCTTAGGAGTAGACGCGCGCGCGGGGGTGGCGTTTCCGGGGCCGTTCCGTTCTGGCCGGCGAGTTTCGCGCGCGGCTTCCTACCCGGCGTCGATTCGGCACTCACGGCCGCGTCAGTTCTGGAACCGCAGGGGGGAGTCGATCGCGTTCGTAGATTCTCCGCGCTCCGAGCTTTCGTGCTCGGGAACACGAGGCTGCGGGCTACCGGTCGCCGCGCAGAGTTCGCCCCGATGGCAGTCAACTGTTCGCCATCCGCTCGCCGAGTTTCCATGGGAGCGCGTCCGCAGAGAGACGAGCCTTGCCCGCCCCCGCCGGGGGAAAATACAATCCGTAGATTCTGCGGATTTCCGCGGAATCCCGACGATCGTGGTGCGCCCCGAGCGCGCCGCTACTCCTTCAACGCGGCTGAGCTCACTATGTCCCGAAATCCTCGCGTTTCCTCAGGGCGCTCCCCGCGGGTCGCTCCGCTTTTCGGTCTCGTGTGTCTCGTTCTCCTCGGCGGTCCGTCCGCGCTCACGGCGGACCCCGCGGCGAAAAAGCGCGCGCGCGAAGTCTCGTTCAATCGCGATATTCGCCCGCTTCTCTCCTCGAACTGCTTTCACTGCCACGGCCCGGACCAGCACAACCGGAAGGCGAAGCTTCGTCTCGACGACGCGAGCGGCGTCGCCCGCGTCTTCAAGCCCGGCGACCGAGCTGCGAGCGACGCCTGGGCGCGCATCACCGCGAGTGACCCCGACGACCGCATGCCGCCGCCCGATTCCGGCCACGAGCTCAAGCCCGAGGAGATCGAGCTGATCGGACGCTGGATCGATCGCGGCGCGAAGTGGGAGGGCCACTGGGCGTTCGCCGCGCCCGTCGAGCCCGAGCTTCCAGAGGTCTCGCGCGTCGATTGGCCGAAGGCGCCCGTCGACTCGTTCATCCTCGCCGAGCTCGAAGCCGAAGGCCTCGCGCCGAATCCCGAGGCCGATCGCGAGACGCTCCTTCGCCGGGTAACGCTCGATCTCACGGGACTCCCGCCGACGATCGCGGAGATCGACGCGTTTCTCGCCGACGACTCCCCCGGCGCGTACGAGCGCGCGGTCGATCGACTGCTCGCGTCTCCCGCCTACGGCGAGAGGATGACCCTCGCGTGGATGGACGCGGCGCGCTACGGCGACTCGAGCGTCTTCCACGCCGACGGCCCGCGTGACATGTGGCCGTGGCGCGACTGGGTGATCGACGCCTACAACGCGAACAAGCCCTTTGACGAGTTCACGATCGAGCAGCTCGCGGGCGATCTTCTTCCCGAGCCCTCGACGGAGCAGCTCATCGCGACGGGATTCCATCGCAACAACGCAACGACCGACGAGGGCGGAGTGATCCCCGAAGAGTTCCGCGTCGAGTACGCCGTCGATCGCGTGAAAACGACCGCCCTCGTCTGGATGGCGCTCACCATGGAGTGTGCGCAGTGTCACGACCACAAGTACGAGCCGATCTCGCGCCGCGACTACTACCGCTTCTACGCCTATTTCAATCAGGCGTCCGATCCGGGGATGCAGACGCGGAACGGCAACCAGGCGCCGACCGCGAACGTGCCGAACTACGCGCTCCTTCCGCGAGTTCCCCGGCTGAACGACGAGCTCGCGCAGTTGAAGACGCAGCTTACCGCGCGCGTTGAGGAAGCCGAGCCGCGCTTCGCGACCTGGGTCGAGCGCGAGGAGAAGAATCCCGAGCGCTCGCAGCCCGAACCGAAGGGGATCTTCATCCACTTCCCGTTCGACGACGGGAAGGGGAAGAAGATCGCCGACGTGATCGAGCCCGAGCGGATCGCCGCGCTTCGCGGGAAGCCGACCTGGGAGAAGGATGGGCGCCTCGGCGGTGCTCTTCGCCTCGGAGGCAACCGCTTCGTCGATGCCGGCGACCTCGCGAATTTCGAACGGAACCAGTCGTTCTCGTACGGTGCATGGGTGAAGACGGACGGCGACGGCGCGGCCGCGGTGATCGCGCGCATGAAGGACGGCAACGCCTACCGCGGCTACGACCTCTACCTCGCGGGCGGGCACGTCTCCGCGCACGTCATCCACCGCTGGCCCGAGAACGCGATCAAGGTGACGTCGAAAGCGAAGATCAAGAAGGGCGAATGGCACCACGTCTTCGCGACCTACGATGGCTCTTCGCGCGCCACCGGCCTCAAGATCTACATCGACGGGAAACCCCAGGAGGTGAACGTCGAGCAGAACGGTCTCTCGGAGACGATTCAGGCCGAGACGCCGCTCTACGTCGGCCGTCGAAATCCGGGTTCGCAGTTCAGCGGACTCGTCGACGACGTCCGCATCTACGACGTCGAGCTCACGCCGAAGGAAGTCGCGACGCTCGCCGGCGCCGATCCGATCGGCCCGATCCTCGCGACGAAGCGCGAAGAGCGCACGCCCGAGCAGACGGAGATCCTTCGCCGCCACTTCCTCACGGAGAACGACGCCGCATACGTCGAGGTGCGCGAAGCGATCGCGCGCGTCGAGAGCGAGATCGCCTCGGCGACGAAGCCCGTGAGCACCGTCATGATCATGAAGGACGTCGACAAGATGCGGACGACTTTCATGCTCGATCGCGGGAACTACGCCTCGCCGCAGAAGGACAAGCCGGTCGATCCGGGAACGCCGGAGTTTCTTCCCGCGCTTCCCGAAGGCGCGCCCGCGAATCGTCTCGGCCTCGCGCGCTGGATCGTCGATCCGCGCCATCCGCTCACCGCGCGAGTCGCGGTGAATCGCTACTGGTACATGCTTTTCGGGACGGGCATCGTCGAGACGGTCGAGGACTTCGGGCAGCAAGGCGCGCAGCCGAGCCACCAAGACCTCCTCGACTGGCTCGCGGTCGATTTCGTCCGCAGCGGATGGAACGTGAAGCGCATGATCAAACAGCTCGTCCTCTCGGCGACGTATCGCCAGAGCACGCGCACCTCGCCCGATCTCCTCGAGCGCGATCCGAAGAATCGCCTCCTCGCGCGCGGTCCGCGGTTTCGCCTCCAGGGCGAGTTCATCCGCGACAACGCACTCGCGGCGAGCGGGCTCCTCGTCCGCCGAATCGGCGGCCCCGGCGTGAAGCCGTACCAGCCGCCGGGGCTCTGGAACGAGGTTAGCCTCAGCGCCGGAGTTCGCTTCGTGCAGGATCACGGCGAGAAACTCTTCCGCCGGAGCATGTACACGTACTGGAAACGTTCCGCTCCCGCGCCCGGTCTCACGATTTTCGATGCGCCGACGCGCGAACAGTGCGCGCTTCGCCGCAGCCGGACGAATACGCCGCTTCAGGCGCTCGTCACGCTCAACGATCCGCAGTTCGTCGAGGCGGCGCGGAAGCTCGCGGAGCGAGTCTTGCTCACGCCGGGATCCACCGAAGCGCGCATCACGTATGCGTACCGCCTCGCGACCGGCGTTCGGCCGCGCGCGGATATCCTCGCGATCCTCACCAGCGCCTACGCCGAAGAGCTCGGCGTTTTTCGAACGGACGGCGAACGTGCCAAGGCGCTCCTTGCCATCGGCGAGTCGCCCCGTGCGGAGAAACTCGATGCCGCCGAGCACGCGGCGATGACCGTCGTCACCAGCATGATCCTCAACCTCGACGCCACGATCACGAGAGGCTAGCAGATTCGATGAACCCACTCGAAGAGTATCAGCGGCAACTCACGCGGCGTCAGCTTCTCGGGCGCTCCACGAAGGTGGTCGGCGCGGCTGCACTGTCGTCTCTGATCGGTGGCGAAGCGATCGCGGCGTCGTCGCCTCTTCAGGGCGCAGGCTCCCCGGCGACGATCGGACCCCGCCCGTCCCACTTCGCGCCGAAAGCGAAGCGCGTCATCTATCTCTTCATGTGCGGTGGACCGTCGCACATCGACACGTTCGACTTCCATCCCGAGCAGCGTCAGCTGCACGGGCAGGAGCTCCCGGACTCCGTCCGTCAGGGGCAGCGCATCACCGGAATGACCTCGGGGCAGAAGTCCTTCCCCGTCGTCGCGCCGATGTTCGACTTTCAGCGCTACGGCGAGCACGGGACGTACGTGAGCGAGATCCTGCCGCACGTCGCGGGCATCGTCGACGACATCACGATCGTGAAGTCCATTCACACCGAGGCGATCAACCACGATCCCGCGATCACGTTTATCAACACCGGCGTTCAACAACCCGGCAAGGCGAGCATGGGCGCGTGGGTGAGCTACGGCCTCGGGAGCCCCGACGAAGACCTCCCCGCGTACATCGTCATGATTTCACGCGGGCCCGGGCAAAAGCAGGCGCTCTATTCACGCCTCTGGGGAAGCGGATTCCTTCCCTCGAAGCACCAGGGCGTGAAGCTTCGCTCGGGCGCGGACCCGGTTCTCTATCTGAAGAATCCGGGCGGCATCGATCGCCCGATGCGGCGTCGCATGCTCGACCGCATCGCCGCGATCAACGAAACGCAGTTCGGGGAGATCGGCGATCCCGAGATCCGAACCCGCATCGCGCAGTACGAGATGGCGTTTCGGATGCAGGCGTCGGTGCCGGAGCTCATGGATCTCTCCGACGAGCCCGAAAGCACCTTCGATCTCTACGGACCGGACTCGAAGAAGCCCGGGACGTTCGCGCGGAACTGCATCGTCGCCCGGCGACTCGCCGAGCGCGGCGTTCCGTTCCAGCAGCTCTTCCATCGCGGTTGGGACCAACACGGCAGCCTCCCGCGGCTCATCCGCGGTCAGTGCCAGACGATCGATCAGGCCGCGGCGGGACTCGTTCAGGATCTCAAGCAGCGCGGCATGCTCGACGACACGCTCGTGATCTGGGGCGGCGAGTTCGGCCGCACGATCTACTCGCAGGGACGTCTCACGAAGGATGATCACGGACGCGATCACCACGGCCGCTGCTTCACCGTGTGGATGGCGGGAGGCGGGATCAAGCGCGGCTTCGAGTTCGGGAAGACCGACGCTCATTCCTACAACATCGTCGAGAACCCCGTTCACATCCGCGACATGAACGCGACGATCCTCCACCTCCTGGGGATCGATCACAATCGCTTGACGTTCCGCTACCAGGGACTCGATCAGCGACTCACGGGAGTCGAGCCGACGCGAGTGGTGAACGAGATCCTCGCCTGAGGTCGCGCTCGAGTCATCCTGCGAGCCATCGCCCGCGCTACGGGCTTCGGTCGGGCTCGAGCTCCGCGCGGTACTGCTTGGACTCGTCCGCCGCGAGGGAGAGCACTTGCTGGTGAGTGCGGTAGCCCGGCTTCTCGATCACGAGATGCACCTTCCCCACGCGCGCCGACATGCGCTCGAACGCGTCCTCGGAAATCAGTCGACCGCGGTAACGAGTCAAGACGTCGACCGTCTGCTCGACAACCGGTGACGTGCCGAGGAGGAGCTTCTCATCGCTGAGGGGCCCCAATCGATAAACTTCCGCGCCGGGTGGGTCGGTGAACACGGAGACCGTGCGCGGCTCCAAGGTCACGCGCGGGGCCGCGCTGCAGGCGGTGAGCAGGGCTACGGCGGTCGTCGCGCCGACGCGTAAGCGACTCATAAGCAATTCGCACCTCCGATGCGCCCCTCGGCTCATCGCAACGAATCGGTTCGCCACGAGGTTCCGCGATTCTCGCGATTCGTGATCGAGATTCGCTCTCCTCGCCGCCTGCCGCTCGCCGGATCGGTCGCGGAATCCGTCCCTAGCGCCGAAAGTTCGGTTACAGTGGATGCAACTGCCGATCGACACTTGGGTCCGGGATCAGACTTGGGAGGGACTGATGTACGTTCAAGGCCGAAAGCTCGCAGCTCTGCTATTCATCGGGATAGTCGCGTCGCCGCTCGCTGCGCAGGAACCCGCCGCGCACTGGTGCTTTGAGGAGCGGGAAGGAGAGACGACATCCGACCGCGTCGCCGGGAACGACGCCTCGCTCGTCGACTTGAACCCCGTCACGGCCTGGGTGCCCGGCGAAGTCGGCATCGCGGGCATCGAATTCGACGGCGAGGGCGGCTATCTCGAGATCGGTGATCCGGCGGCGTTCGACCTCGGAATGGATTTCACCTGGGCCGCGTACATCCGCACGGATCATCCGAACGCCGGGACGATCATCTCGAAGTCCCCCACCGAAGACGGCTGGGGCATGGGTTCGTTCGCGCTCTTTGTGCGAGAGGGCGTCCTCACCGTGGACGTGGGATACATCGGCGATCTCGAAGGCGATTTCGTCGCGGACGGTGAATGGCACTTCGTCGCGCTGGCGGTCACCCACGATGTCGGGGAAGAGGGCGGCGATCTCGTCGAGCTCTTCGTGGACGGCGTCGCGTCGGCGAGCTTTGCCGACTGGGACATCGACGAGTTCGGCCCTCCCGGCGAGGGGGAGCCGTTCAAGATCGGCTTTGCGAGTCCGGACTTCCCCGAAGACGGGACGTTTTTCGAGGGGACGATCGACGACGTTCGCGTGTGGAACGAGGCCCTCGCGCTCGAGGCCATCGAGATCGCGTTCGAAGACGCGGGTGAGGGTTGTACGCTCAACCCGCCGAACTGTGAGGACCCCGCCGACACCCACTGCGACGGACTCGCCGTAACCGGCCCCGATGGCGATCTACCGGGAGCGTACACGCTCACGGCGACGGCGACCGATGACGGCGGCGACGATATCATCTATCACTTCTCCGTCGAGAGCGAAGCCGGAAGGGTGATCGAGGTCACGTCGCTCGAAAACGAGATCGAAGTGCGTCTTCGCGCGGGGACATGGACGGCGAGCGTGACCGTCGATGACGATCCCTGGTGTGACGACGAAGCGGCGAACAACTCCTGCTCGGAAGGACCGTTCGAAGTCCTCCCGCTCCCGGCGCAGCTCGTTGCGCACTACTGCATGGAAGAGCGCGAGGGTGACGTCGTCATCGATGCGACCGGCGGAGCGAACGGTCTCATCGTCCAGATGGAAGACGGGGCTGTCTTCGAGCACGCGAATCCGGACGGTGCTTGGGTGCCCGGTTGCGTCGGCTTCGCCGGTCTCGACACGGGAAGCGTCGACGGATTCGTCGCGATCGACGATCCCGAGGGACGCATCGATCTCGCCGAGAGCTTCACGATCGCGACGACGATCCGCACCGACGACGAGTTCGCCGGGACGATCTTCGCCCAGAGTCCGTCCGAAGAGACGGAGCCGGGCTCGCAGCACTTCTTCATCGCCGAAGGACTCCTTTTCTACGACGTAGGCTTCGTCGGCGAGATCGTCGGTTCGGTGTTCGTCGCCGACGGCGAATGCCACCACGTCGCGGTCGTGGTCGAGCGCGACTTCGAGGGGGACAACGAACGCGTTCAGTTCTACGTCGATGGCGTGCTCGATACGGAATCGACGTTCCTCGATTTCCAGGCGGCCGGCGAAGAAGTCGTCGGTGAGAAGAAGATCGGGATGGGGGCGATGTATTTCCCGGATCAACCCCACTATCAGGGGGTGATCGACAACCTGAAGATTTGGAACTACCCGCTCGCGCTCGACGAGATCGAGGCCGACGTCGAGACGGAGAACGAAGGCTGCGAAGCGGATCCGCCCGAGTGTCCCGCTGAGGGTGACGACGAGGACGGCGATTCCCGGTGCATCGCGATCGAGACGATCGGTCCCGAGGGCGCGCTCGAGGGAACCTGGGAGTTTTTCGTCGAGGCCGAGGACGCTACTGAAGACGCTCTCTTCTACACTCTCGAACTTCTCCGACGCGGCGCGGACGGCGAAGATGACGAGGAGCTCTCGCTCACCCAGTTCGACAACCCGGAGTTTTTCCCGCGCCTTAGGCCGGGCGACTGGGAGGTGTCAGCGCGAGTCGACGACGACCTCTTCTGCGAGGACACGTCGGAGGAGGCGATCTGCGGCGACACCGAGTTCACGGTGAATCCACTTCCCGAAATCCTCGCCGCTTCGTTCTGCTTCGAGGACGAGGAGCCCGAATTCACCGAGGACGTCATCAGCGGGATCGGCGCCGACCTCATCGCGTTCCCTGAGGGCGCCGGCGACGGCGAGCCGCCCGCGCGTGAAGACGGCCTCGACGACGGAAGCGATAGCGCTCTTCTCTTCGACGGCCTCGACGACGCGGTCGTCGTCGATCCGCACCCGGCCTTCGATCTCCGAAACAGCTACTCCGTCTCGGCGACGATCCTCGTCGGCGACGACCCGGCGACGGGCGAGCCGGATCCCTACGGCGGATCGATCTGGATGCTCGGCCCCGAGCTCGGCGAATCGGCGGATGTGCCGGGCGTCCAAGACATCTTCGTCCACGAGGGCTTCGTTCGCTTCACCGTCCTCTTCGTCGGCGAAATGGAACTCAGCGCGGAGATCCTGCCGGTGAATGACGGTCTCCCGCATCGCGTCCTCCTCACCGTCGACGCGGACTTCGAGGACGTGCTCGATCGCGCGGTTCTCTACATCGACGGCCAACCGGTCGGCGAGTGGGAGGCTGATTTCCTCGGCGGCGGCCTCTTCTTCGATGAGGACGGCGAGAACGAGACGCACTTTCGAATCGGTTACAGCGCGCCCGATTGGCCGTCGGCCGATTTCCCGAGCGGCAACGACCGTGACATCAACCACTTCAACGGCTTGATCGACAACGTGAAGGTGTGGTCGTACGCCCTCAGTGAAGACGACGCTCTCGAGGACGCCGAGGATGCCGGCGCCAACTGCGAAGCGCCCGAGGTGCGGTTCAAGCGTGGCGACAGCAATGCCGACGCGGGTTTCAACATCGCCGATGCGCTCTTCACTCTGAATCACCTCTTCTCGGATGACGGCGTGGAGCCGGGCTGCCTGGCGGCTGCGGATGCCAACGTCGATGGCGGCGTCAACATCGCCGACGCGCTCTACACGCTGAACCATCTCTTCGGCGATGGCCCGGAGCCGCCGCCGCCCTTCGAGGCGTGCGGGCCCGGGACGGCATCCGATCTCGAAGTCGGGTGCGCGGTCATTCCGCCGGAGTGTCGCTAGTTCACCCCGGTTCGATCGGGAGTCACGCCGGCGATGCGGACGCGCACGATCGTTCGACAGACTGTTTTCTTCGGTTCCGGCGCAGCGGACACGACGATCGCGGCGAGCGGGATCTTCCTTCTCGCCGCGATCGCCGCCGCGGAGCCCGCGCGCGGCGAGGTCGTCCTCAACGAGCTTCAGGCGAGCAACGATGCGACGATCGAGGACCCGGACGCCCCGGGAGAGTTCGACGACTGGGCGGAGGTGTTCAACTCGAGCGACGCCGACGTCGACCTCGGTGGACACTACCTAACCGATGATCTCGAGCGTCCGACCCGCTGGCGGATTCCGCCGGGCGTCGTCGTGCCCGCGCGCGGATTCCTCGTCTTCTGGCTCGACGACGACGAAGAGCAGGGCGACCTGCACGCTCCGTTCCAGCTAGACGCGGGCGGCGACGCGCTCGCGCTCGTTGCGCCGGACGGACAAGCCGTCCTCGACTCGATCGAGTTCGGTGAACAGGCGACGGACTGGTCGTTCGGACGTGCAGCCGACGCGAACGAGCGCTGGCTCGCGATGCCCGAACCGACCCCGGGCGGACCGAACGGAGTCGGCGCGGGGGACGCCCCGACGTTTTCGGTCTCCTCCCGCACCTTCTTCGACGCGTTCGAGCTCGCGATCGCGCCCGGAGACGAAGAAGCGACGATCTACTACACGCTCGACGGGTCGGAGCCGAACGAGGAGGAGGGGCGCAAGTACGACGGTCCGATCACGATCGATGCCACGACTCGCGTGCGTGCGCTCGCCATCGAGCCCGAGCTCGTCCCGAGTCCGGTCGTGAGCGCGGTGTACTTGCACATCGACGAGAGCCTCCGCGACTTCGAGTCGAATCTTCCGCTCGTCGTCATCGACACACTCGGTACGAACGTCGACGCTCTGGTCGCGCGGCCGCGGCTCTTTCAGCCCGTACTCGCGGCCTTCATCCCGACACCGGGCGAGAACGCGCACGCGTCCCTTCTCAGTCCGGCCGAATGGGCCGGGTCCGGCGGACTCCATGTCCGCGGCTCGAGCACGACGCAGTACCCGAAAAAGCAGTACGCCTTCGAGACGTGGGACGAGCGACGCGAAGACTCGCCGGTGTCCCTCTTCGGGATGCCTCGCGAGTCGGACTGGGTGCTTCAGGCGCCCTATTCCGACAAGACGCTGATGCGAAACCACCTCATCTACGGGTGGAGTCGCGCGATCGGTCGCTACGCGCCGCGGACACGCTTTTGCGAGGTGTTTCTGCGCCGCACGGACGGCGCCGTGAGCGAGAGCGACTACCGCGGCGTCTACGTCCTCATGGAGAAGATCAAGCGGGACGACGACCGAGTCGATATCGCTCGACTGGATCCCGGCGACGACGCCGAGCCCGAGATCACCGGTGGCTATCTGCTCAAGAAAGATTGGCTGACCGGCGCGTCGTTCTTCACCACCGAGACCTACCGCGACAATCTCATCTACGTCGACCCGGATGTCTCCGAGCTCACGGGCGCTCAGCGACGGTGGCTGAAGGATCATTTCGACGAGTTCGAGCACGTACTTTCAGGCGAGGACTTCGCCGATCCGGGTGGCGGCTACGCGCAGTACATCGATGTCGATTCGTTCGTCGATCACCACCTTCTCGTCGAGCTCGGACGCAACGTCGACGGCTACGTCCTCAGCACGTTCTTCTACAAGCAGCGCGGCGGGAAGGTCTTCATGGGCCCGATCTGGGACTACAACGGCGCGCTCGGCGGCGCCGATTACTTTTGCTCGTTCGAGACCGCCGGCTGGCACTACGAATTCGACGAAAGCGAATGC
Organism: Planctomycetota bacterium; assembly: GCA_965223845.1. Taxonomy (GTDB): domain Bacteria; phylum Planctomycetota; class UBA8108; order UBA8108; family SXIK01; genus CBDCXR01. The sequence continues at coordinate 6,191,562 of CBDCXR010000004.1, forward strand.
GGCGGCGGGGGAGAGACGTTCCCAGCGGACAATCCAAACGGCTATCGATGGTACGCACGTTTGTTCGAGGACCCCTCGTTTCGCCGTCGGTACGCCGAGCGCTGGGTGGAGCACCGCGCCGGGGCGTTGAGGACGGAGAACCTGCTCCGTGACATCGCGAACGCCGCGAGCGAGCTCACGGACGACGGGGCGCCCGAGAGTCCGGTCGCGCGAAACTTCGACCGCTGGCGCATCCTCGACACCTACGTCTGGCCGAACGCGTTTCCCCGCGGAACGTACGAGGAGCACGTCGACTGGATGCGCGAATGGATCGTCGGGCGCGTCGAGTGGATGGACACTCAGCTCACGATTCCACCCACGGCCGAACCGGCCCCCGGCGACGTCGAGCCCGGGACGGAGGTCTCTCTCTCCGCGCCGTCGGGCGAGATCTTCTACACGATCAACGGACCGGATCCTCTCGGACCGAACGGAGCGCCCGCACCCGAAGCGCGGAGGTTCGCCGGTCCGATTCGCGTCGACGCGAACACCCGGATCCTCGCGCGGGCGCGGCTCGGCGATGCGCTCTGGACCGGGCTGCTCGAGGCGATCTACCTCACGTCGCGTCCGCGTCTCGCCGTCACCGAGCTCATGTACAACCCAGGCGAGCCTCCGGAGGGGAGCCCCTTCACGCGGCGGAACTTCGACTTCCTCGAGATTCAAAACGTCGGTGACACCGCGGTCGACCTCGCGGGCTTCGCCTTCGTCGAACGGCTCCGCTACGAGTTCTCGTCGGGCGCGATCACTACTCTCGCCCCGGGCGAGTTCGCGTTGCTCGTTCAGAGCGCCGACGCCTTCGCCTCGCTCTACGGCGACGATGCTCCCGTCGCGGGCGAGTACGAAGGCATCCTCTCGAATACCGCGCAGGAGCTTCTCCTTCTCGGCTCCGTGGGTGAGACCGTAGTTCGCTTCGAGTATCGCGACTGGTACGAGTCGACGGACGGCGGCGGCCATTCGCTCGTTCTCGTCGACCCTCGATCCCCTACCGATTCGTGGAGCCGCGAGGATGCGTGGCGTCCGAGCCAAGACCCCGGCGGATCGCCCGGCGGTGAAGACGGAAGCGCGAACCCATCGCAGCGACGCGTGGGAGACCTCGACGGCGACGCCAGACTCACGATCGCCGACGCGATCTTTCTCCTCGAGTATCTCTTCGAGGGAGATCGCGACCTTCCGTGCAACTCGCCCGCGGGGAATCGGCTCCTCGCGGATGTGAACGGAGACGAGAGGACGAACGTCTCCGATGCGATTTACGCGCTCTTTTTTCTCTTCGCCGAGGGCGATCCGCCCGCGCGCGGGACGGAGTGCCTCGAGATCGCGAGCTGCCCCGCCGCGTGCGGCGAGGGGTGATCGAGCGGAACGGCGAGAGTGCGGGTTCGACCGCCCGGAACTCTACGAGAAAATGTTCGGCGCCGCCTGCTCGGGGATGTGCTCGCCGTACTCGATCTTGCCCGTCACGTCAGTTCGGTACGGGATGTAGATCGTCAGGCTCGCGCCGGCGACGTGCTCGAGATTTACCCGAATCGCTTCGACGGGATCCGGTCGATCTTCGAAGTGGATCACCACGTCGCAGAAGATCGCGACGGCGAGGTAGCGTCCTCTCTCGGCACCGCGACGGAACCGTGCGGTCAACAGATCGACACTCTCTTCGGCGGACGAATCCGCGGACTCGTCGTCGAACACGAGCGAGTAGTCGACGTCGGCGTCGGCGTCGGCGAACTCGCCGCGATCATCCGCAGCGCCGCCGTCGCTCTCCGTCTCGACACTCACGTGCTCGAGCTCGGAGTCCGTCGTGATCGTCCCCCCGAACGGGGCGAATCCACCCGCGACCGAGAGACTCCGCTCGGCGAACGGGATCAGCTCGTTCACAAGTCGCTGAAGGTCGCTCTCTACCACGGGGTCGCCTTTCGGTGGACGGATCGGATTCCCCCCGGAAGCGTCGCTACCTCGGTTCGTCCTCGATGATAGGGCTCGGCGGCCCGCTGAGAATCCGCCGCGTCGATGGATCCGCAAAATCGGGCGGCGGGACCCGGGCTTCCCCCGAACCGCGCTCGCCGAGCGCGCACCCGCGGCAAACGAGACGGCGGCAAAAAAAAGAACGCCCAGATCTCTCGGCTGAGAAAACTGGGCGTTCAAAAGCTGCCCTCGGCACAAGGTCGCGAGCGCACCCTTTTTCGAAATGGCCGTTAGTGGCTTCTCTGTCAGGACTTACGGGTCCGCTCGTCGTGGTGGCGGCGGGAAACGAAAAACGCCCAGTTCTCTCGGTTGAGAAAACTGGGCGTTCAAAGGCTGCCCTCGGCACAAGGTCGCGCGAGCGGCTTTTCTCAAGATAAGCTCTAAGTTGTTTTTTTGTATATAGATGTGGGATCGAGGCGCCTCGCTTCGACTGGAGGACTCGCCGGAGCCCGGCGGCTGGAAACGAGAGATTTGGGGTCCCACGAAAAACGCCCGGTTCTCTCGGTTGAGAAAACTGGGCGTTCAAAAGCTGCCTTCGGTACAAGGCGATCCCCGGGGCGAACCCGAAAAATTCTTAAATGACTTGGACATAGAGGGTTACGTCCCGATCCGCCCAGCGTGGTAAGGGGTTTGAGGCGCTCGTTCGGGATTCGGAGTACCATCGGGCCGGCCGTCCGAGGGGCGGACAGTCGATCTTGCCGAGGGTCAGAGGCGTATGACGAGACTCCACACGCTTTTCGTGATGATCGCCGGCGCCGGCGCGCTCGTCGGCTGCGCCGAGTACGACGTCCCGGCGCGTGAGCCGCTCACGCTCGAGCGCATCATCGAGATGTCCGGCGCCGAGACCCCCGTTGAGGACATCGTGCGCGAGGTCGAGAGCTCGCGCACGATCTACCGCCTCTACACCGCGGACGTTCTCAAGCTCCACGAGGCCGGCGTCGACCATCGTGTGATCGATACACTCCTCGAGACGCACTACGGTCTCGTCCGCCGAGGCTACTGGCGGCCGTACTACTACGATCCGTACTGGCACGCCTGGCCGCATTACACGTACTGGTATCACCACGGCTGGTGAGCGCGCGGAGCTCGGGGGGCCGATCCCGCTCTCACCCGAGCAACCACTCCGCCGCTCGACCCGGATCGGCGGAGAGGAGCAGCCCGGCGATCGTCCACGTGGCGAGCGGAACGACGATCGGCGCTAGAAACCGCTGGAGTGGGACGGGCCGGAGCGCCCACTGCTGGAGCACATCGCCGACGCTGACCGCGATTTGCACGATGAGGAGCGGGGCCATCATCACGCTGCCGCTCACGAACACGGCGTACGCGACGCCGAGGGCCCAGTGAATCTCGCGGGGAAGGTCGATCGAAGGCTGCGGCGCTCGGCCGAGGGCGACCCACGCGACCGCCCACGCGCCGTAGAGCACCACGATCAAGGCGATGGGAAAGAGCGCGAGCGCGTACGTGTAGCGCGCACGCCGCGCGGTCATTCTCTCGAGCCACAAACGGCCGAGCTCCGAGGGTTCGTGACCGCGGGCGCGGGTCCGGTCATCGAGATGACGGTCGCGAGCGTCGCGGTTCATTTCGCGGCGATCTCGCGCCGGACGCCCTCGTGGAGCGCGATGGGCTTCAGTCCCGCAAGCACTTCACCGGCCGCCCGGACGCGACTCTCGTGGCAGGTGAGAAAGATGACTTGCGCCGTGCGCGCCACTTCGGCGATCACGGCGAGGGTGCTCCGCGCCCGCTCGTCGTCGAAGTTGACGAGGACGTCGTCCATGATCACGGGAAGCGGTTCGCTCTTCGCCGAGTAGTGGAGAACGTACGCCAAGCGGATTGCGAGGTAGAGCTGTTCGCGCGTTCCGGTGCTGAGTTGCGCCGGCTCCTTCGTCCCTCCGGTTTTTTCGCGGACGAGGAGCGTTCCTTCGGCGTCGAGGCGCCGCTCGACGCCGACGTACTCGCCGAGCGTCATTCGAGCGAAGAGTCGAGCGACATCCTCGAGAAGCGCGGGCTGGTGCTCGCTCTCGAATCGGGCGAGCGAGCGCCGGAGCGTCGCGCGGGCGAAGACGAGCGCGCACCAGCGATCCACCGCGCTCGTGAGCTCACCGCGATGACTCTCGAGCTTTTGCGCCCGCTCTACCGCGTCGCTCTTCGAATCGAGATCGGCGAGCTCCTTGCGAACGACCGCGGCCTCCTCGAGAGTTCGCTCGTAGTCGGCAGTCTCGCGCTGGAGCTCTTCGCTCGTTCGCAGGCTGCGCGCTTCGATCTCGGCCGCGTCGATGCGCAAGAGTTCCTCGCGGAACGCTCGCTCGTCATCGCCCGCGCCGATCGTCGCCATCTCGCGCTCGAGGGCGTCGACTTCCCGGACGAGCGACTCGCGCCGCTCAGCGCGTTCGATCACGGCGAGAAGCTCCGCCTCGGTCGTCGTTCCCGCTGCGCGATGAAGCGAGGCGATGCGCTCGTTCGCCCGGTCGACTTGCTCTCGCGTTCGCTCGAGGCGTCGCTCGGTCGCGCTCTCCTCCTCACCGAGCGCGGCGAACGCCTGCTCCGCCGTCTTGGCTTCGCTGATTTTTCGGTGAAGCTCCGCGACCGCGTCCTCGGTCGGGAGCGACGACGCCGGGTCGTCACCGAGGCTCGCCCGCGCCCGGGTCTCGAAATCCGCGAGCGCCGACCGCATCTGTCCGATGCGCTCGCGCAGTCCGGCGAGCTCTCGAGTCCGGCCGTCCGCCGCCGCGAGATCGGCCAGGGTTTCGGTCGCGGCGGCGACGCTCCAGTCCTCAGGAAATCCGACCTCGACGAGAAGCTGACGCCACCGAGACTCCCAATCCGTTTTTCGCGCCGCGGCCGCTTCGAGGTCGCCGAGGAGCTCGCGGAGGCGCGCCCGCTCTTCGGGAAGGCGCACCTCGAGCTCGCGTCGCTCGCTCGCGGCTCGCTCCTCTTCTTGCGCCCGCGCCCGGGCCTCGGCGAGGAGCTCGTCCGACGCGTCTCCATCCTCGCGATCGCGCGCGAGAACTTCGCGGAGCTCGCGGCGAAACGATTCCACCCGCGCCTCGACCGCAGCGAGCTGTTCTCGAGCCAAGGCGAGATCGCCGCGCTTCTCGTCGAATGAGCGATGGTCATCGAGCCATTCGAGCATCGCTTGCGGCGCGAGCGGAGCGAACGGGCAGTCGCACCAGAGCGAACGCCATTCTTCGTCGAGGGCCTCGAGCTTTTCGCGGCGCTCCCCCGCGGCGCGCGCGCTCTCCTCGACCTGCTCGCGCTGGCGCTCGGCCTCGGCAGCGAGCTGTTCCGATTGGGCGACGAGCTCGGCCCTTCGCTGGCGCTCATCGGCCAGCCGGTCGCAGTGCTCGAGCTCGAGCTCGAACTGGGATGCTACCGGTCGGCGCTCGTCCCCCATCCAAGCCGCGATCTCTTCCCGCGAGACGTCACCCGCATCGTCGATCCAGTCGAGCTGTCCGTCGCGGATGTATTTCCGGCGAATGAGACGCCAACCCTCGTCTCGGCGCGTGCGCCGGCGGAGAAGCTCTTCGCGATCGGGGATCTCCTCCTGAGCGCGAAAAAGATCTCGGCGCTCCTCGCGCGAGATCAGCTCACGCCGCGCATCCTCGTGCCGGCGTTCGGCGAGCGCCAGCTCAGCCTTCTCGGCGTCGAAGCGCGCGAGATGAGAGCGCACCGCACCCGCGAGAGGAACGCGCGCATCGTCGAGATCGGCGGGTTCGCAATCGACGGCTCGCGCGATGCGCTCGCCGAGGAATCGTACCTCGCCCCCCAATCGCCGCACGGAGTCGGAGAGTTCCTCGGCCACGGTGACGTCGGCGAGATGCGCGCTCCCCCGGTTGACGAGCGCGGCGAGCCGAGAGGAGCGCTCGGTCGTTTCGAGGCGTTCCCAGCGCTCTTCGCTCTCCCGGACCTGCCGCTCGAGCTCGGGTCGCTGGGCTTCGAGAGCGGTGAGCCCGCGTTCGAGTGTGGTGCTCTCCTCCGCGAGCGATTGCACTTCGGGCCGGCGACGGAGGATATCCGAGCTCTTCCGCCGCTCGATTCCACCCTCGGAGTTCTCGCCGTCACGCACGTTCGAGCGCGGCGTCGCGGGAAGCCGATCGAACACCGCCGAGAGCTCCGTCTCAACTCGAGCGGCGTCGACCTCGAGACGCGGAAGATCCTGTCGCACCGATCGGACTTGCGCGATCTCCTGGTTAAGCGAGCGAACCTCGGCCTCGCGAAGGACTAGGTCGGGATTTCGTTCGATCCGTTCTTTCTTCGCGCGAGTCTCCGCGAGCTCGGCTTCGAGCGACTCGCGCTCGGCTTCGATCTCCGCGAGTCGCTCCTTGGCGCGTTCGAGCTCCGCTCTCGCCCCGAACGGCAGGCCATCGGGTAGATCGAGCGCGTTCAGCTCGTCGCTCGCGGCGGCGGCCCGGCGCGCCTTCGGGAGCGCCCGCTGCAGTCGATCGAGGCGACCGGATTCCTGCCGCAAGTGCGCGATCGTTCCGTGCGCGGATTTGCTCGCTGCGTCGAGCTCGGTGCTCCGCCGCCGAAGCTCGCTGTAGTCGCGCGGACGAACCGAAAGCTCGCGGAGGGCGCGAGTGTCGTCGCGGATGCGCGCGAGGAGCTCGTTGATCGTCTTCTTTCGCCCTTGGGGGGTGAACAGAGCGTCCGCCTCGGCCCCGAGGGAATCGGAGAGCGCGGAGAAACTGCCCAGGCTCCCTAGGCTTCCGCCGTACAGCGCTTCGGAGAGATTCGCATCGACGAGCGCTTGCTCGCCGCGAGAGAGCTCCGTGAGGGAGAACGCAAACACGGAACGAAAAAGCTCTGCGCTCGCGTGGCCGAGGACTCTCGTGAGCGCGTCGTCGTCGATCTTCTGAGCGGAGTCCGGACCGCTGAGAACTTCTCCGGTGACGGTGTTCTTTTGTCCCTTTCGCCGGCGGAAGCACAGTCGCGATCCATCCGCGAGCTCAACCGTCGCGGTGGCGGCGAGCTCTCCCTTCCGATCGCCGAAGTCGTACGGGTGGTGCTTGTGCTGAAATCCGAAGAGGACGTCGCGAAAGAGTGCGAGGAGGGTCGACTTTCCCGCCTCATTCGGCCCGAAGACGAGATGGAACCCCGCGTCGCCCGCCGGCTCGAACTCGAGCTCGAGGCCGGAGTGGATGCCGTAGTGTTCGATCTCGAGACGGACGAACTTCACTCTCGTCTCCGGCGTTCTCGCTCCATCGGGTCCCGCTCCCGCTGCCCGCTCGCCGACTGCGCGAGCGCTCCCCCATGGAACCATGAAACGACCCGGACGAGAACCGGCCGAGCCGCGAACGCGCCGCGGATCGGCCGAAGTTGCTCACATCGGGGATGGAGTGCGAGTAGAGATCAAATCAAGTCGCCGAGGGAACCGACGACCGGCGGCCGGCCGGGGCGGCGTCGCGCGGCGGGAGCGGGATGATCATCGACACCTGGCGGCGGTAGCTCTTGTAGTCTTCGCCGTGCGCGCCGACGAGATCTCGCTCCTCGAGCTGAATCGCGACGAGCATGTACGCGGTTGTGACCCCGGCGAAGAGAAGACGGCCAAACGTCATGTGGGGAGTCGCCCAGAACGCGATCATGAACCCGAAAAGGAGCGGGTGGCGAACGTAGCGGTAGAAGAGCGTCACTTTGAACTCGGGAGCCGGGTAGGGTAGGCCGCGAAAGTGATACCACACCTGCTTCAGCCCGAAGAGATCGAAGTGATCGATCACGAAAGTCGACAGAAGAACGATCACCCAGCCGGCGCCGCAGATCGCCCAGAGCGCGATTTTCCCGAGCTCCGACTCGACGCTCCACACGGCGCCGGTGAGCGGCTGCCACTGCCAGAAGATGAGCGTGAGGATGACGTTCGTGAACAGCACAAACGTGCTCCGCTCGACCGCCGGGGAGACGATCTTTGTCCAGAGCCGCTTAAACGCCGGACGCGCCATGATGCTGTGCTGAACGCCGAAGAGGCCGAGGAGAAGGACGTTGATCGCGATCGCCATCCCAGCCGACGCGGGTTCCGCGCCGTCGTTGATGCCCCTCGGGACCAATACGTCGCCGACGAAGCCGATCGCGTAGAGAAACACACCGAGGAAATATGCGTAGGCGAAGGCGCCGTAGATAAATGCAGCGTATCGACCCATGGAAACACCTCTCGAAAGCCGTCGATCGTCCGAAACACCGGCGCGCGGGACGGAACAGCGGATTCGACCGTCGGTGCGCGTCTACGGGGTGAACTGCAGGACGACCGGCGGCCGCGACAAGTTTTTCGCGATTTTCTCGCTCCACCGCCGGGCAAGAGCGGACGAGGGAGGCTGCGGCACGGTCATGTCTTCCCAGAGTCGCGACGAGAGAAATCGTCGTGCGGGAATGTAGTCGTCCGGCGAGAATCTCGACAAGAAAGAGGCGCACGTGTCGCCGGAGATTATGATCCCCGTCCAGCGCGCGTTCAGATCCGGGGCGCGATACGATCCGACTGTACGAATTTAGCGCCACTCATCACGCAATGAGCAACTCCAATTCACACCGATTTCAGGTCGACCTCGGAGGGATGATCGACCTCTTGTCGTCACATCTCTACAGCAGTCCCCGGGTGTACATTCGGGAGCTTCTTCAAAATGCAGTAGACGCGCTGCGGATGCGGGAAGCTCTGGGTGACTCGTTCGAGGCGGTGATCCGCGTCGAGCTCATCCCCGCGGGGGACAAATCATCGCCGTCCACGCTGATCTTTGAAGACACGGGAATCGGGCTTACGGAATCTGAGGTGCACGAATTTCTCGCGACAATCGCCCGGTCGAGCAAGCCGGACGCACTCGGCGAGGCGCGTGACGACTACATCGGTCAGTTCGGGATCGGCCTGCTCTCGTGCTTCACCGTGAGTCGCGATATTGTCCTCCACACGCGATCCTCTCGCGGAACGGGAAGTGTCGAGTGGCGCGGGCGGCCGGATGGTACGTACGAGGTCCGGCGACTCGAGGCGAAAGGGCCCGTGGGAACGCGGGTGTTCCTTCAAAGTCGCGCGGAAATGCGCGAGTACTTCGACCGCGAATTCGTGGCCGAACACATCCGCACGTTTGGGCGTCTTCTTCCCTATCCAATCACCTTCTGTTCGCAGGGAATGGAAACCGAGATCGAGCGTGATGTGCCGCCATTTCGTCGGCAATGGGACGATCCAAAAAAGGAGCAACAAGCTCTCCTCGAATTCGGCCGCGACGAGTTCGGTGTCGGCTTCTTCGATGCATTTCCGCTGCGCGCGAAAGACACGGGGCTCGAAGGAGCCATCTTCATCGTGGAGCACACGACGACGCCACAGTCGCGGCAGAGTCATCGCGTCTACCTGAAGGATATGTTCCTCTCCGATTCGGCCGAGAATCTGCTCCCCGAATGGGCTTTCTTCGTCCGCTGCGTGATCAACTCACGGCACCTTCGGCCGACAGCATCGCGCGAAGAATTCTACGAGGACGACGACCTCGAGCGCGCTCGCGAAGCTCTCGGGCAATCCATCAAAGACTATCTTTTCGACCTCGCGTACTTCGACCGCGAGCGGCTCGATCGACTGCTCACCCGGCATGCTTTGCCGATCAAGGCCCTCAGCCTCGAAGACGAGGAATTCTATAAGCTCGTCGTCGACTGGCTTCCGTTCGAAACGCCGTTCGGCCGGGCGTCGCTCGGTGATCTCCGGCGCGAACACAGCCCCCTTCGCTACGCGTCGGAGCTCGATCAGTACCGACAGATCGAGGCGGTCGCCCGCGCGCAATCGATGATGGTCGTGAATGCCGGTTACGTCTACGACGCAGAGATCCTCGAGCGACTGCCCCAAGTTCTTCCGGATATCGTCGTCGAACTGATCGATGCCACCGACGTGGCTCAGGAATTCGAAGAGCTATCAATCGCGCAGCAGGAAGTGCTCGCGCCTTTCGTCGATTTCGCGGCTTCCGTGATCGAGCGGTTTGACTGTGCCGTCGCGATCAGATCGTTCCGACCTCGGGAGCTCGCGTGCCTCTACAACTTGAATCGAGACGCAAGTTTTCTTCGATCGGTTGAACGATCGCAGGAACTTTCCGGCGACGTGTTCTCAGTCGTCCTCGATGGAGTCGCGGCTGAAGCGCGGTCGACCGCTCGAACGGAGCTGTGCCTCAATCACTCGAACGATCTCATCCGTCGCTTGTGCGATCTCGGCGAGGGTGATCTCAGCCGTCGGATCGTCGAGCTCCTCTACGTACATTCGCTGCTCCTTGGCCACCACGCTCTGAAGCGTGAAGAAACCGAGCTGCTCTCTTGTGGTTTTCTCAGCCTTATTGACTTCGCTCTCGGCGAGGAGGGTCGGCGATGAGTACGCCTCGAGAAAGCTACCAGGAACTTTTCCAACGCGCCGAATGCTTGGACGAGGGAGACGAGAAGGTCCAGCTCCTAGAGCGGGCGGTCGAGTTCGCCGATGCGGCGTCCGACGTCGACCGCGCCTACGAAGCGCGCCTCGAGCTGGTCCACGCGGCATGCTTTTCTGGCTTCAACGAGAAGGCGTTGGTCGCGTTCGCCTGGTGTCTCGCCTGGACAGACCAAGACCCGGAGAGGTACCCCATCGAGAATCTGCTCTGGAAATACAAGTGGGTTCTCGAAGCTGCGTTTGGCTTTCCGTCGATCACGAAAAACAGCCTCGAGAATTTGTTCGACGACTTTGGGCGGCGCTACGAGGCGGAGGGCCTGAGTCCGCGAACTTACCACTACTTTCGAATGCGATACGCGCTGAGTTTCTCGGCAATCGACGCAGACGTCGATGCGTGCCGCCGAGAATTTCTTTCGCACCCTCGAGACGCACAAAGCGATTGCGCCGCGTGCGAGCTCAACACCCAAGTCCGTGTGTCTCTCCGACTCGACGGTGCGAAAACGGCGATTTCGAAGGCGAAGCCAATCCTCTCCGGGCGGCTGCGGTGTAGATGCATCCCACACGCCACGTATCCGATCCTCCTTCTCCCGTTTGTAGATACGGGACAGGTTGTAAGAGCAGACGAATACTTCAAACGCGGCGTGCGTCTCGTCGACGGAGATCGTGACTTCGTGCACGAGGTCGGCACGATCTACGGTTATCTTGCCGTGATCGGAGCGTTCGACCGAGCCCAGCGCCTGTTCGAGCGAAATCTACGCCACGTGGTCGAATGTCACTCGCTTCTCGACTGTCTCGCGTTCCACAGTGCCGCGTGTGTGCATTTCGGGAAGCTGAATCGGCAGGGAATACATCGGGTCGGCCTAAGCGTCCCCGCGTCGTTTCCGATTTCCCCAATCGATGGCAGATTCTCGACTCAACAACTCTCTCGCCATTTCGAGAGCGAGGCGCGTCATATTGCCGAGAAATTCGACGCGCGGGAAGAAAGCCGATGGCAAACCCAGCTCCTGGAAGCGTTCCTCGAGCGAATCGACCGAGACGCCCCTACCACGGAAGGGTAAACGGGGGGATTCAGAGGAAGACACGCGGTGCTAACCCAGCGATTCGAACACAACCTCGGATCGATGTTGGCTTCGACGTAGCTGTCCGACCAGCCGAGGGTGCGCGCGACCGCGCGCGCGCGACGATTGCGAGCGTTGGCCCGGCGATCTGGCGGGAATTGAGGCGTCTTCGTACCGCCAAGCATCTCGCCATTTCTGCCGCGTAAGCTATGGGGCGAACGCGGAGCTTCGACAATTTGAAGCCAACACTCCGAGGCGATAAGTCCGTCGCCGCGACGGCGGTCTTTCGAGTCCCGGCGAGTCTCGAAGTACGCCAAGCGCGCCGCACCCGCCTACGACTCCGAAACGTCTTCCCACAGCCGCGACGAGAGAAGGCGCTCCGCGTCGCGCAGCCAGCGACGCAGCGCGGCCGGATCGCGGAGGTCGATTCCGGCGCGTTTGAGCTCGAGCGCGCCTTTTTCTTCGAGCGGAGCGAGCTCTTCGGCGAGCTTGGCGAGGGCTTCGTCACTCGCCGCGGCTTCGTCCATCGTGCGAAGGAGCTCGCCGACGAGGTCCGGGCGACGGCGCATTTCGTCGAGGTCGACCGGCGGTGAGACGTCGAGTCGGACGCGCTCGACCCAAAGCTCCTCGACGTCGCCCGCGAGATTGCGGATCTCCGCGATCGTCTCCTCGCGCTCGGCGCGCGTGCGAAGCGACTCGTGAGCGGCGGCCGCCCCGGAGACCGTGACGCGGACGACACCGAATCGACCCTCGTTCGATTCCTTGAGTCGATCGAAGCCGTCGCGTACACGGTCGTAAAGCTGTGCGCGCGTGTCATCCGGATCCAGCTCGAGCTCGAAGTGCGACCAACGGAGAGTATCGGTCGCGCGAAACTCCACCGATTCGACCTCGCCGCTCGAAGTCGAGACGACGAGACAGCCCTTGGCGCCAGTCTCACGAATGTGCCGTCCCTGGGTGTTCCCGGCGAAAACGATCCACGGGCGCTCGCGCACGATCTCACGCTGGTGGATGTGCCCGAGAGCCCAGTAGTCGTAGCCCTTCGCGGCCAGCACGTCGGCGCTGACGGGTGCGTAGGTGTCGTGCTCCGCGCTCCCGCCCAGACTCGTGTGAAGGACGCCGACGTTGAAGAGATCCGGGACGGGATCGGGATAGTCGGCCGCGAGATTCTCCGTGACCTCGCGCTGTGCAAAACCTTGGCCGTGGATCGCGACTCCGAGCTCGCGATCGATCACCGTTTCCGGTGCTTCGACCGAGAACTCGTGAACGCAGTCGGGCCACGAAATCGCCGCGTGCACTTCACTCGCCGCATCGTGGTTGCCGCGGATGAGAAACACGCGAATCCCGGCATCGCCCAGCCGTCGCATCTGCGCCGCGAGATAGATGCCGGTCTTCATTTCGCGCCAGGGACCGTCGACGAGATCGCCGGCGATCACGACGAAGCCGACCCGCTCGTCGATCGCGATCGCGACGAGATTCTCGAGCGCAACGCGCGTCGCCGCCCGCAGTCGTTCGGCGGGAGCACCGTCGTAGATCTCGAGCTTCTCGAGGGGGCTGTCGATGTGAAGATCGGCGGCGTGGATGAATTTCATGTTCGGGCGGGAATCCTTGCTCAAGCGACTCCCCGGCGGAGACTAAACGCCGAAGCGAAGAATCGGCTCTTCTCGGACCAGCGCTATCGAGCCAGCGCCTCGTCGTCGCGCGCGGCAGCACCGTCGTTCTCCTGACGATCGCGGAACCGCCACTCGCGGTCGACGATCAGACGCGCGCCGCGGCGGAACGTCAAGTACGACCAGGCCCAACTCAGCACGACGAAGAGTCGGTTCTTGAACCCCGTGAGAAAGTAGATGTGGACGACGAGCCAGGTGATCCACGCGAACCAACCAGAGAACTTCAGCTTCCCCAGCTCGACCACGGCGCGGCTCCGGCCGATCGTCGCCATTTGACCGCGGTCGACGAAACGGAAGGCTTCACGGGGCTCGCCCGCGACGTCGCGGCGGATGGTCTCGGCGACGTAGCGACCTTGCTGCATCGCGACGGGAGCCGTTCCGGGAAGCGGCGCGCCGGTCGCGTGGTCGAATCTCGCCTGGTCGCCGGCGACGAACACGTTTGGATGCACGTCGAAGCTGAGCTGCTCGTTCACGACGATCCGCCCGAGTCGATCGAACTCGAAGCCGGCCGGGTGGTCGAGCGGGACCGCGCGCACGCCCGCGGCCCAGAGCACGGTTCGGGCGCCGATGCGCTCCGCGCCCAGCTCGACTCCCTCGGCGTCGACCCTCGTCACGGGGCTGTTCGTCCACACCTGCACTCCGAGCTTCTCGAGATTTCGCGTCGCCTCGCTCGCTTGTTTTTCGCCGAACGACGGCAGTATCCGCGGGCCGGCTTCGATGAGCACGATCCGCGCGAGCTTCGCGTCGATGTTGCGAAAGTCCCGCGCGAGCGTGAATCGGCTCATCTCGCCGATCGCGCCCGCGAGCTCGACTCCCGTCGGCCCGCCGCCGATGATGACGAAGGTGAGCGAACGGCGACGTTCGTCCGGATCGTTCGTTCGCTCCGCGCGTTCGAAGGCGCTGAGGAGCCGCCGACGGATTTCGGTCGCCTGGGGAACCGTCTTCAGGCTCGGCGCGTGTTCCTCCCACTCCGAGTGACCAAAGTAGGACGGGATCGCGCCGCAGCAGAGGACTAAGTAATCGAACTCGACGGTTCCGAAGTCGGCGGAAACCGTTCGAGCTTCGAGGTCGACGCCGTGTACCGTTCCTTGGAGCACGGCGATGTTCGGGTAGCGCGCGAGCAGACTCCGGATCGGCGCGGCGATGTCGGCCGGCGACAGGCCCGCCATCGCGACTTGGTAGAGAAGCGGCTGAAAGAGGTGATAGTTTTCGCGGTCGACGAGAGTGACGCGCACTCCTCGAACGCCGCCGAGCCGCTTCGCAGCGTTGAGACCGGCGAAACCGCCGCCGACGATGACGACGTGCTTCTCTCGACCTTCCTTGTTCATGGGCGAACGAACTCGAAACCGGCGATCCCGTCCGGCAGAGCTCCCCTCGATCAGTAATCTCCGCGCTTTTCTTTCGGGCGCCGCGGTCTCGGCGGCGGCGGCGTGATGCCGGCGCTTCGCATCACGCGGTGGATCGCCGCGACGGTCACCCGCGACGGCTTGTAGTTCCCGGGACGGAATCCTTCCGCGATCACGAGAGGCGTCCAGCCGTGCTTGTTCTTCTGGTTCCAGACGTCGATCTTCGCGCCGCGCTCGGCGAGAAAGGCGACGATCTTCGGCGCGTTCTTGTACGCAGCGCAGTGCATCGCGGTTTCGCCGTTCGCGTCCACGGCGTTGACGTCGGCGCCGAGCTCGAGCAGGAGACGCAGCGCCGATAAGGCCTCGACTTCAGTGCCTCGCTCCTCGCCGGGCGCGCGCACTCCCATGCCCGCCGCTGCAAGAAGCGGCGTGCAGTTTTCCGCATTCGGGATCTTCGGATCGGCACCGAGCTCGAGGAGGACCTTCATGAGCGGGACGTCGGCCGATTTCGCCGCGAGCAGAAACGGCGTAGCGCCTTTGAGATTGAGAACGCAGGCGCCGGATCTGCCCCGCTCGAGGCGGCGGTTAACGTCGGCACCGTGCTCGACGAGAGCACGTACGAATTCGAGGCTCGTCACCTTCCCCGAGCCTTCGGGCGGCGGATTCCCGCCCTCCCCGTCTCCGCGTTCGGCTTTGCGCGTCCGCGGGATCGTGTGGAGGGCGGTGAGTCCCGAACGCTCGTCGTTCGGATCGGCTCCGGCGCGCAGAAGCTCGAGGGCAAGCTCGAAGTGAGCGTTTTCGACGGCGAGAAGAAGCGCGCTCGTCTCTCGCGCACCGGCCTTTTTCCACGCGCCGGAGCCCGACGGGCGGCCCGGTGCGAGCGCTTCGTTGACGTCGACGCCCGCGTCGAGGAGGGCTCGAACGACGCTCGTCCTCCCTTCGCGCACCGCGAAGAGAAACGCCGTAAATCCGGAACGCAGGCGCACTCCGGCCTTGGCACCGTTCTCGATGAGAAGACGGACGACTTTCGCGTGGCCTTCGGCGGCGGCCCACATGAGCGCCGTCTGACCGCGCCGCTCCGTTTCGTTGACCTTCGCGCCGGCGTCGAGGAGGGCCTTCACCGGTTCGATCTTTCCGGTGCGAGCGGCAGCGAGGAGCGGAGTCTCGCCACTCCGCCGCCGAGCGTTCGCGTCCGCTCCGCGCGCGAGGAGCGCAGCCACGATCTCGCCGTTCCCGTTCTCGCAGGCGAGCGCGAGCGGCCGAACGTCGTAGCGATTCTTCGCGTCCGGTTTCGCGCCGGCTTCAAGAAGCTGCTTCGTCGTCTCGAGGTCGCCGCGATACACCGCCCAGTGAAGCGCTGTCATCCCGTCGATCTGCGCTGCGTTCACGTCCGCACCTTCCTCGAGAAGCGCGCGAACTGTTTCCGAATCGGCGCGTTCCGCGGCGTCGGCGAGTGGACTCGGCGATTCGGCCACCGTGCGCGAAGCGACGACGAGAACGAGAAAGACGGCGACCGATCGGCGTCCGTTCTTCGCTTTCTCCGCGGCGCGAGTTGAGTAGACCCCAGCGTTTCGAAAACTCGACGGCGAAGAACGCTTTCGCTCGCCGTTCTTTGAAACGTCGGGGCGGAGCGCGATCTCCACGAGTTACACCGAAAGCGGCCCGAAGAGACCGTCGACCTTGCCGCTGCTGTCCGCGAAGGTCTCGAGCTCGACGCCGACCTTCGCGAGAAGCGTGAGGTGGAGATTCGCGAGCGGCGTGGGTTCGTCGTACCGAATGTGCCGACCGCCGCGCATCGCGCCGGCGGCGCCACCTGCGACGATGATGGGAAGGTTCGTGTGATCGTGCTTGTTCGGGTCGCCCATCCCGCTCCCGTAAAGGTAGAGCGTGTGGTCGAGAAGCGAACCTTCTCCCTCGCGGACCGCATTGAGCCGCTCGAGGAAGTACGCGAAGAGCGAGACGTGGAAGTGATTGATCTTCGCCATTTTGGCGATCTTCTCCGGGTTGCCGCCGTGGTGCGTGAGTGGGTGGTGCGGATCCGGGACACCGATCTCCGGGTACGTGCGGTTGCTCGTCTCCCGCGCCATTTGGAAGGTGACGACGCGGGTCACATCCGCCTGGAGAGCGAGCACTTGGAGATCGAACATGAGCCGCGCGTGATCCGAGTACTGAGCCGGTACTCCCAGCGGACGTTCGGCGTCGACCGGCGCGCTCTCGGCTTCCGCTTCGGCCTTTTCGACTCGTCGCTCCACCTCGCGGACGGCTTCGAGGTACTCGCTCACCTTCGATCGGTCAGCGGGCCCGAGAGTTCGCTCGAGCCGGGCGATCTCTTCCGTGACCCCATCGAGGAGGCTCGCCTTCCGTTTGAGCGCGGCGCGTCTCTCCTCCGGCGTGCCACCTTCGCCAAACAACTTTTCGAATACGATGCGCGGATGCGCTTCGGCCGGGAGCGGCGTCGTCGGAGACGACCACGAGAGATTGTTCTGATAGACGCACGCGTAGCCGTTGTCGCATTGGCCGACCGTCTCGAGGAGATCCATCGCGAGCTCGAGGGACGGGAGACGCGTCTCTTGTCCGATTCTCTTCGCCGCGATTTGATCGACGGTCGTCGCGAGCCGGTAGTCGCTGCTCTCCGTCCACTTTGCCTTCGCCGCGCTGAGGAAGGCTGAGTTCGACGTTGCGTGCGTGCCCGGGTACGCGTTCATCAGCTCCATGTTGGTGATGATCGCGATCTTCTCTTTGACCGATTCGAGCGGACTGAGGCTCGGCGACAACTCGCCGAGGCTTTCCGTACCCGCCGGTGTCCAGCGGTCGATGTCGCAGCCCATCGGCATATAGACGAATCCGAGCCGGCGCAGTTGCCTCGGGTCTGCGGGCGTCTCGGACGCGACCGTCATCGCCGGAACCATCGCGTCGAGGAGCGGAAGCGCCACCGTCGCGCCGAGCCCGCGAAGAAAAGTGCGACGCGGGAGTGCCTTCTTCGAAACGAAGGGCGAGCGTCTCTCGGAGTCGGTCACCGTGCCAACCTCATCTGAAACGGCGTGCTCTTTGCGATCCCCAAAACGAGTGACGAGAATCGATAGTTTCCCTTCCGCGCGGCGCGCACGATCTCACGAACGGCCGGAGCATCATAGTACTCGACGCCGCGGCCGAGCGCGAAGGTGAGGAGCTTCTCGACGAGCGTGCGAACGAAGATTTCCGGTCGGTCGAGGAGGCTCTCTTCGAGGCCCGCGACGCCTTGGAACTCGCCCCCGCCCGGGGCTCGACCGGTCGCGTCGATCGGAGCCTCGGCGTCGAGGTCTCGCCAGCGGCCGACCGCGTCGAAGTTCTCGAGGGCGAAACCGATGGGATCCATCATCTCGTGACAGCTCGCGCATGCGGGATTCGCGCGGTGTTCGAGGAGACGTTCGCGAAGAGGAAGATCCGCGGACACGGTCTGCTCCTCGAGCGCGGGAACATCAGGAGGCGGCGGTGGCGGTGGCGATCCGAGAAGGTTTTCGAGGATCCAGTGACCTCGGATCACGGGCGACGTTCGCGTCGCGTACGACGTCACGGTGAGAATACTGCCGTGGCGGAGGAGGCCGCCGCGCGGGTTATCCTCAGCGAGCGCGACGCGGCGAAACCGGCTTCCGTGGACGTGCGGTATCCCGTAGTGCTTCGCGAGGCGCCCGTTGAGGTAGGTATGACGGGAGCGGAGGAGCTCGAGCACACTTTGATCGCCGAGAAAAACGTCGCGAACGAAGAGCTCGGTCTCGCGCCGGAGCGCCGTGCGAAGGTTGTCGTCGAAGCTCGGAAAGAGTCGTTGGTCCGGCTTCGTCGAATCGAGATTCCGGAGGTGAAGCCACTGACTCGCGAAGTTGTCGACGAGCGAGCGCGAGCGCGGATCGGCGAGCATGCGCCTCACTTCGCGCTCGAAAACCTCCGCGTCGCGCAGTCGTCCGCTCTCTGCGAGTTCGAGGAGCGCATCGTCCGGGATACTGCTCCAAAGGAAGAACGACAGCCGCGACGCGAGGTCGATGTCGCTTACGGGGTAGGTCTCACCCGGCGCGGTTCCCGGCGGCGCTTGTTCGATTCGGAAGAGGAACCGCGGACTCACTAGGATCGAGCTGAGGGCGAGCTGAATTCCTGCGTCGAACCCTCCGTCGAGGCTTCCTTCGCGATAGAACTGAAGCGGTTGCGCGAGGAGCTCGTCGTTCACCGGTCGCCGGTACGCCCGGCGCGCGAGAGTGGACAAAATGCGGCGCGCGCAATCGTCCGCCTCGGAGGGCGTCTCGGGTCGGCACGCGAACACGCGGCGCCGACTCGGAGTGTCTCCCGATCCTTTGGCGCCGAACGGCCCGGTGATCGAAACCTGGAAAATCGCCGGCGTCCGCCGCGCGTGGCGGTGGCGGTTGAAGCGCGCTTGGTAGGGTTGACGGCGAGACTCGACGAGAGCCGACGACGACTCGACGAACGTCACGCCGATCCGGCGCGGACCGGCGCGGACGGGAATGCGCACTTTCAGATGGGCGTCCACCTTCGAATGATCGTCGTCCTGCGGCGGCTCGACGCGGAACGTCGCCGCGCGTTCGCGGTCGACGAGGAGCTCGAGCTCGTGCGGTTCGCGGAGGCCCTCGACGTGTTCGTCTCGGTCCCGCGTGAGCCAGATCTGAATCTCGTAGTCCCCGTCGAGAGGGAACGTGTACGGAAAGAGAGTGCCGCCGCGAGTGCCGAGGGGCAGACCTTCGACGTGCCCTTCCTGAGTTCGATCCGCAGGGACGCGAATCGTGTCGCCGCGCGGAGCATTCAGCTTCCCGCCAACGGCGAGACGGCTGATCGTTTCCGCCGCCCCGACGTAGCGTTCGAGTCGCGTGGGCGAAAGGTCGGCGACGGTGACATTGTCAAAGCCGTGACTCGACGAGTCCGGCGGGAGGAGAGCCGAAGCGTCGACGTCGAGCGCGAGGAGGTCGCGAACCGCGTTTTGGTATTCGGTCCGATTGAGTCTTCGAAACGAATCCGTGCGACCGGGATTCGGATGCTCGGCGGCGGCGGCGTCGAGCTCTCGCGCAAGCGCCGTAACGACCGCGCCGACGCTCTTTGGATCTGGGCGAGGCTCTCCCGCGGGCGGCATCTGACGGGCGGCGAGCTTTCGAATCACGTTTTCCCAAACGCGCGGATGCTTCCGAGCGGGAAGCGTCGCGATGCTCTCGAGGTCGAGGCCGGCCTCTTTCGTCTCCGCATCGTGGCAATGCGCGCAGGACTTGGTGATCCAGCTCCCGCGCTGCGTCGCGTCGCTCTCAATGCTCTCCGAGTCGTCGCTGGTCGTTCGCGCGCTCAGTAAGCCGTCGATCGCCGAGACGATCTCGTCGTATGTTTTCTCGTCCGGGCGAGGTTCATCCTCAGGCGGCATCTCGCGCGAGCGGAGCTGGCGGGCGATCTTTCGCCACTCCTTCGTGCCGAGGTCGAGGTTTCGAGCGGCGACACCGGTGAGGTCGAGCTTTCCCTTTCGCTTCTCGGGATTGTGGCAGCCGACGCAGTACTTTCCGAGGAACGCGTGAACCTCAGCGTTCTGCTTTGTCGCAGCGTCGTTCGAACTAGCGGCCCGTTCCTCGGCCGCGATGGCAGTCGCGGCGAGAACAAGGATGGCCAAGAGCCCTGGAGTCGATCGGTCGAGGAAGCGCATCCCGGACGTCGCGTAGATTGGGTCTCGGTGCGAAGGCGCACGTCCGTCCAGGATACCCGCTCGCGGCGACGCGACAAAGAATGCGAACGGCGACACAGGCTGTGTACGAACGCCGGTGTTGTTTGCTCGTTCTTCTAGTTCTTCGGTTTCCGCGAGTCGTGAGAGGCAGCACCCGGTGAAGTCGCAGATCCGTGGGCGACCCGTAACGGGGTTAGTTGGGAGGGGAACGGGGTTCGTATGAGAACAGGTACTATTAATTAACTATATTCGGAGGCTGTTCCCGGGAGAGCCGTCCTCGATTCGGCGTCGGAGGCCGAAGGATCGACCGGGATTGGCGGAAGATCCAATCAATTCAATCGCATTGTGGTCGATTCCGACAGACCAGTTCCCCTGGGCGCTGCGTAGTTGGCGCGTTCGGAGATCTCCGGCTGGTCTCGGTGCCCGCTACGGCGGAGCCGGAACCGCTCCGGAGTAGAGAGGATCACACGGTTGGCGGTGAAACACGCGCATCCAGTACGTTCCCGCCGGGAAGACCACGTCCTTCACGCCGTCGCGGTACTGGCGGAGCGCCACGCGGTAGCAGTTTCGAAACGCGACGAGAGCTCGGAGCTCCTCGATTCTGGGTTCGGGTCGTTTCGCTTGGATCGTCGGCGAGAGCTTCCATCTCTTCTCGTAGCCTTGCGGTGAATCCGTGGGGCTTTGGTTGCGGGCCCGCTTCGCTCCGAGAAAACCGCTTTTCGATTTCTCGATTCTCTTTCGGCAGACCGCTTCGCGCTCAGCGACGGCGCGTTCGATCTCCGCTTTGAACTCGTCGAGGTCGCACTCCGAATAGCAGGGCGGCGGCTCTATCTCGAGCGCGACGACGTCCGGCATCAGATCCGAGAAGAACCAGCCGGGTTTTTCTGCGTAGACCGTAGTACCGAACTGACTCGGATCGCTGCGCACCCCCGGCCATTCCTTCGCCGTGGGAACGAGGCCGGAGGAGACGGGGTTACAAAACGTGTATACGAGCTGACGCAGCACGTCTTCCGACTCGATCGCCCGCACGCAACTCGGTCCCGAGCAGTCGAACACACTGCCGAGCCTCCCGCGAAGCGCGTTCAGACAGCGAGCGAGCAGAAGATGGAAGCGCTGGAGGAACTCGGAGTTCCGGCAGTCGGGATCCGTGGCGATGAGATGGTAGTGGTTGGACAGCGTCGCGAACGCGTGAATCTTGAGGCCCGTCTTCTCGGCCGCGTACGCGAGACAGTAGAGCACGGCGCAATTGACCCTCTCATCGGGACGCAGGAGGAACTGCCGCTGGGTGCAGCGCCGCGTGATGAGATAGGTCGCGCCCGGGAGGATCTGTCTTGGGTGCAAACGTCATTCTCTCCGAGTCGTCGAGGCGCCCGTCGGTTCGGAGAGCGTCGCGTGGGTCAGGCATCAGTAGCTTGGAGGGAGGCGGGCATGATCTCAAGATTGAGCCTCTCTCGTCCGTCCTGGCGGTTGGTCGATGGCGCGGTCCGGGTCGGCTTCGCTGGCAATCACGCGCTGACCCGAACCGTCGCGCAGGATACGCCGAGTTCCTGTCGAGAAGCTCGTCGCCTCATTTCCGTTCCGCGACGAGCTTCCTCGCCTCACCGAGCACCTGATCGAGACTCCCGTGTCCGGCCACCCGGCCTCGTTGGTCGACGACCACGGAATACGGGATGCCGTGCACGTGGTACCAGCTAGAGAGGAAGCCGTAGCCTCGCCCTCCGCCGGGCTTCTTCGTATCGATGCAAATCGGATAGCTGAGCTTCTTCTCGTCGACCAGCTTCCTTACGCCTTCGAGCGATTTCGTCGGGGTGTGAACTCCGATCACGACCACCCCGGATTTGTCTCGCCCTTTGTGCCAGCTCTTGAGGATCTCGAAGTCGTTCCGGCAGGGCGCGCACCAGTCGGCCCAGAACTCGAGAACGACCACTTTCCCTCGGAGATCGTTCCACGTGAGTGGCTTGCTGTTCAGCCAGACCGTTTTGGGGAAGTGCACGGCGGGCTTGCCGATCCGACGGTCCTGTTTCGCTTTTCGGTTTGCTTGCTCAGAGGCTTTCTTTGCGTGCGTGTCGAGGATCGCCTGCCACTCTTCGGGAGAGAACTCTTTCTTGTACGCGTAGAAAAGCGGCGGGTCATACCGCCGGTCAGCGACTCGAACTCCTTCGCGCATTTCGACCTCGAAGAGCTCATCCGGAAGCGTCGTATTCACTCGGTGTTCGACGACCTCCAGATCCCGCCGGCCACGGATCTCGTCCTTCGTGCCCCGGCGGAAGAACCAGTAGCCGTACTTCAGCGGAAGTCGGAAGCCCGGTAGCAGCTCGCGGTAGTCGTCGAAGTATGTCTCGCTTGAAGGGTTCGCGGCCTCGAGTAGCTGAGCGACGAGACGTCGTTCCGCCTCCCTCTGTTTCTCCTCGGAAACGCCCTCTTTCCACGCTTTCCACGCCGCGACGTCCGCGATGGCCGCACCGGCGATGCGAGTCATCGCCTTCCTTCTCTCGTCATCCGGCACTCGCCGAAAGGAAGTCTGGCCGTAGAGGAACCCATCGTCGACCCCGACGTAGATACGCCGAGACGGCCAGCCGCGATCGGCGATGGTCCCGAGCACGTGACACTCGCGCCCGCGAACGTTCTCGTGGCCGAGAAGTACATATTCCTCCGGCGCGCCCCAGAAACGACTGCGATGCTTCCCGTCGCGGTCGTACCACATCGTCACCGATCCGATTTGGAACTCGCTCGAATTCCACCAAAACGAATGCGCTCCGATGGCGAGCCAGTAGAGACCGTCGATATGCGTGAAGTTCCCCTCCGGGCGGTCGTCGAGTGCGTAGCCTTCCTGCTTGTGCGTGAAATACCGTTCGTAGACTGTGGCCTGACGTCCGTCCCAAATCTGGAAATGAGTCGAGGCGTCGCGACGCTCGGAGGAGACTCGCATACGAGCTCGATCGAACGCGAGCTCGATCGACTCCGTCTGCCGCGGACGTAGCGCGGGGAAGCGCTCCGGCGTCACGGTCTCGGGCGCGAACTTCTTCTCGAGGTCGGCCCGCTCGTCGGCGATCGTCTCCTTCGAGCGCGTCCACGTTCCGCGCATTCGGAGATGAAGACTCTCGAGATCGTGGATCTCGTTCTCGCGCGCGACCAGCGCGCGAACGATGTCGGCGGCGTCAGCAGAGCTCGTCTCGGCACTCCCGTCCGCACGCGTGAAGTTCGTGCGAATCGCGATGGCGCCGAGAATCAGCAGCCAAACCGTACTACGGTGATGTCGTCTCATTCGGCATGATCTCCGGCATTCTTCGGACCTGTTGTCTCTCGTTCGAACTTGCATCACGGCTGAAGCCTCACTTCGAGTACGCCGACCTCTCCGGATCGAAGTGTCACCGTCGCCGGATCGGGGCGCGGAAAGCCATCGGCCGACGCCTCGACGGTCCACTCGCCCTCCTCGAGCGCGTAGAGTCGCCCGACCCCGAAGCGATCGATGGAGATTCCGGTCGAGCGCCCGCGCTGCTTTTCGTGCCCGCGGAGCTTGACCCGCAGCGCAGACGGCCGCGTCCGTTCATTGCCGACCACCTCGACGCGAAACTCGAGCTGCGCACCGGGCTCGAGATGCACGACCGGCTCGAGATCCTCGATCGAGGCGTACGCGATGTCGCGCGGAAGAAAACGGTCGAGCTCGAACGAGAGCGTGCCGCTCTCGGGTAGATCGAAGCAGATGAACCTTCCCTGGTGGTCCGTGACCGTTCGCGCATTCCCGTAGTAGACCGAGGCGCTGCGAAGCGGATCTCCGTCGGGGCCGCGAACAACCGCCGACCACGTCGTACCGCGACCGAGATCCTTGAGCTGAAGCGTGAGTTCCGCCTCGAATCCGACCGCCGCTTCGGGTTCACGGCTCAGCGTCGCAGTTCGGTTTATCCGATGCCCGCGATACGCCGCCGAGACGTGATAGTATCCGCCGGCGAGGCCGGCGATGCGGTAGTCGCCTGCGGCGTCCGTCTCCGCCCAAGAGCCGAGGGGCGCACCGGAGCGCATGCTCGCTGAGTTGAGCGCCGAGACGAGCGCGCCTTCGACACCTCGCCCGCCGCTGTCGACGACTCGCCCGACGATCGCACCTCCTCGCGTGAGGACGATATCGTTCTCGAGCTCGACCGTCGCCCCGACATCGAGCGGAGCGAGTTTCTCGGTGTGAGTGACGCGATACTCGCCGCTGACAGAGATCTGGATCTCGACGCCCGCTTCGACGCCGACGAAGCGAAAGCGTCCGTCGACCGAACTCCGCGCCGTTCTTCTCGTCACGGGCGGTGAACCCGAGACCGTGACTCGCGCACCGACGACCGGAAGGCCGGAGTCGTCGACGACTCGCCCGCCGATCTCACCACCGGGAGCGAGCGCCACCTCGATCGAACCTTTGTCGGTCCTCGCGGCCGCATCCGGCTCGATCTCGACGGTCGTCGCCGCGTAGCGAAAGCGATGCACCTCGACGACGAGGTTCTCGCTCACGAACCCACCGAGCTCGGCCCGGCCCTCCTCGTCTGTTCGGCCCTCGTCGACTTTCCGTCCTCTCTCAACTTCGCCTCGTGGAGCAAAGATCTGCACCTGCGCCCCCTCGAGGAGTTCTCTACTCGCGGCGTCGCGCACGACGATCTCGAGCTCCTCCCCGCGCTCGATCGACACCTCACCGACATCGATCGCGGCGCCGGAGATCGAATTGGCGTCGTGCTCGGTCCAGTCGAGCTCGACGTCGACCCAGCCGTCGACCTCGAGCACCGCGCGCGAAACTCCATCGGGGATGGCGGCGCTTCGAAACGCACCATCGGTGTCGATCTCGACCGACACTCGCTTTCGTTCGAAGCGCAACTCGCCCTTCGTGCCCTCCGCGAACCTCGAGTCGCGTTCGGACGGTTCCGATTCTCCGACCTCGGGACGCAAGCGACCGACCACGCGGTGACTCGGAGCGAGCTCGACCTCGACGAAGTCTTCGGCGGGAACGAGCTCGCTGTGCTTCGACCAGCGCGGCCATTCGGGATGGCTGACGGAGATCGAGCGGTAGAGTCGCGACGCGTTCGCGATTTCGAACTGGCCGTCTTCGTCGGTCGTCGCTTCGGGCTCTAGATGGTGGTTGTAGTAGAGGTGATCGGGGTAGCGATCTTCGATCGCCGGATAGATCGTGACCTTTGCACCCCTGATCGGTTCTCCGGCCGGCCCCCGAACGACACCCTTCAGCGAAGCGCCGGAGTGAACGCGGATGACGACATGAGAGACCTCGCCCGCCTTCGGTTTGACCGGCGCGGAAAAAGCGGCGCCGTACCCAGGGCCGATGACTTCGAATGCGACCAGAGGCTCGAGCGTGTCGACGGAGAACCGCCCCCACTCGTCGATCTCGAACGAGACGAAATCCCTCGACATGTAGCGTGCCGCACGGAGACCTTGCGGCGACTCCGAGAAAGCGCTCGCCATGAGCCGCGCTATCATGTGTCCTCTTCCTCCTTCGACGGGGCTCCCGTCGCGAGCGTAGACGACTTCGCCCGTGACGCGCGCGCCGGGCGAAAGGCGAACGGTGACGTCCTGGTCGTCCTCGATGCGCTTTCGGTGCGAGTCCGTCACCGGCAGGTACCCTTCGCGCTCGACCTCGACGCTGATGTCGCTCTCCTTCTTTTCGCGCGGAGGGAAACGAAACCGGCCTTCGGAGTCGGAGCGCGCGGTCGCGACGATCTCCGCCGGACCGCCGGAACGCGGCGACTCGACGAGCCGGACTTCGGCATCGCCGACGGGAGAGAGTGTGAGGCTGTCGATCACGACTCCGCCCACGCGGAGTGCGACCGCCGGCGGTGATTCTTCGATCGGAGGCGGCACGGCGCCCCCGACCGCGGGTGTGTCGGCGACTCCGGGCGACGGAGCGGGCTCGGAAGCGCCCTCGGCGCCCGTGGCGACCGCCGGCGGATCGCCGGCGCCGACGACGGAGTTCGGAGTCGATTCCTGGTCGGGCCACGCGAACCACACGCCTGCGGCAATTACGGCGGACGCGACGAGCGCGATCGATCCTTTCGCGGCGAGGCTGGAGGCACCGAGGTGCGCCGCCGTCGACGCGCCTGCGGAGTGTCCGCAGAGCGGGATCAGTGCGAGTGCCCAGGTGCGGCGCTTGCTCCCGGAGCTTCGTTCGTCATCGAACCGATGGTCGAGCCGAACCGCGATCTGCTCGAGCGCTCGGCGGATGCGAGTGCGCACGGTCTCGACCGGGATCTCGAGCCGCGCCGCGATCTCTCGCGGCTTCAGGTTCTCGTAGAAGCGAAGCAGAACGACGCGCCGGTAACGTTCGTCGAGTGCGCGGACGGCATCGGTCACGGCGCCGAGCAAGTCCTCGCGCTCGCGGAGCTCGTCGACTCGCTGCGGATTGTCCTTGCGTTCGAGCTGACGACGACGATCCGCCTGCAGCTCGCGCCGACGCCTGCGTTCGCCGCTTCGCCGCTCGTGCCGCGCCGTGTTTCGCACGACACCGGCGAGCCAGGCGCGAATCCGACCGGGCGTTTGTGGAGGTCGTGCCAAGAACGCGAGCCAGGCCTGTTGAACCAAATCGTCCGCGCGGCTCGCGTCCTCGACGAGACTCCGTGCCAAGCGCTGTACGAACTCCCCGTGCTGCGCGATCAGCTCCCAGTTTGCGTCGTCCGTTCGCATGTACTTGCTCCGGTGTGTTACGCCGATGTCACCCGCATTCGGGGATGGATGACCGGCGACGCCGGAATCGGTTCAGGAATTCGAGAGAGCCGATCCGGATCGGCTCTCTCGAAGAGAGACTCACACGAAGCGCGCGACCATTGGCCGACGCAAGCGAGTCGGTCGGATTCGTACAGGCCGGGTTTCGGATGCGAAGGTAGGATGTCTGCCGCATTGCGATTCCCTCGCGCGACCGGGATTCGACCCCGACCCAACCCAGCATGGAGACCATCGATGGACCGCGTGTGCCACTTCGAAATCCCGTACTCGGACAAAGAGCGAGCCGAGAAGTTCTACCACGGCGTCTTCGGCTGGCAGATCACTCACGTCCCGGAGATGTCGTACACGTTTGCGATCACAACCGAGGTCGACGAGCAGTTCATGCCAAAGAAGGTCGGCGGCATCAACGGCGGCATGTACGAGCGGACCGAATCGGTGAGTCCGACCCCGGTGGTCGTGATCGAGGTTCCGTCTTGCGAGAAGCGGCTCGCGGAGGCGGAAGCCGCCGGCGGCGTGAGGATCAGCGATCCGGCGGAGGTGCCGGGGAAGGGCATCTACGCCATGCTCAAGGATCCCGAGGGAAACACCATCGGGCTTTGGCAGCCGCTCCACTGATCGCTCTTGCGCCGGCGTTCAATGGCCCCGCTCGTGCGCCTGCGTACGCTCGCGAGTCTTTTCGTCGAGCGCGGCGAGCGAGTAGCGAGGACCGAACAGCCGAACCGTTCCCTCCTCGATGGTGACGAGGATCGGACCGTGAAGCGCGCCGAGGAGTGGAACGCATTCGTAGGTCGCGGCGGAGTGCGAGGACTCACGGAGTGCGTAACCGGCGGAGAGGAGCGCGTCGTGCGCGAGCTCCGGTGTGACCTCCCGCGGCAGGTCTCTCCGATCGGGACGGTGCTGGAGATAGAGAAGAAGAAGCATGAGCGCGGTCGAGGCCAGGAAGATTCCTGCGATTCCGATCGGAGGAGGAAGGTCCAGGTGCTGGACCGCGCGCGCCCCGAGCGCGATCGTCGTGAAGAATCCACCTGAGAAGAGCGACGTGAGATTGCGCTTCGCCGCGATTCTCTTCTCGATCCGAGCCGTGAGCTCTGCGATCGAGGGAGACGAATCGCGCGTGGTCTGAGGGGCGTCGCCTCCGCCCGTATCGTGCTCTCCGATCGCGTCGCTTTGAAGCGAGAGCCTTCGTCCGATGTTCATGGTGTCGCCGTCGTGGTGACGATCCGGTTCTCGATGGGTACCGCCTCAATGACGGATCGCGAGCCGAGGTCGTTGCAGAGGTCGCCTGCGACGCGCTTCTTCGCGTTCATGGGTTCCTCTCGAGGACACGACTCCTCAATTGTCGAGGGCGACTATGAAGAAGAAGTAAACGAAGAAGTTCGCAATCGCGACGCCGAGCGCGAGTCCGACCGCCGAGAGCCACGGGCGTGGTTCGCGCGTTCGGCGAAAGATCCAGACGGCCCAGGGGTAAAGGAGGAGCATGCTCGCGAGACCAGTGAGCACGCCGCCGGTCTGGAAATCGCGATTCCCCATGGCGCCTCCGATCAGAACCGATCCGCACGCGATGGTCGCGGGCAAGACGGCGACCGCGACCGATACGATGCGATGACCGATCAGCCGCCGCGTGATGCAGAGCTCCCACGGCTCGAGCTCGCGGGAACATTGCGGACAGGTGTGCGGTCGCCACACCGTAGGTGCGATGTCGAAGTGGCAACCCGGACAGTACCGCTGGCGAAGAATCGTCTCGGATTCGCGTTCAGCGCGTTCGGCCATCGTTCGCTTCGTTCGTTTCTCGCGGTGCGGCCGAGTTCGGGTCCTTCCCGAGACGAGTGAGATTCGCCCGCGCCGGCGCAAAGCTCGGGTCGATCGCAAGGGCGCGCTCGAACGACTCCCGCGCCCGTTCGCGCTTTCCCCGGCGGAGCAGCAGAAGCCCGAGGTTGTTGTAAGGCTCCGGTACCCGGGAATCGAGCTCGATCGCGCGCTCGTACGCGACGATCGCCGCATCGAGATCGCCGAGCCGCCGGTAGACGACGCCGAGATTGTTGTAGACGTCCGAGAGATCGGGATCGAGCTCCCGTGCTCGCTCGAGAAGACGCCGGGCTTCTTCGTTCTCGTTCTCCGCGATCCGCACGCGCGCGAGGTTGTTGTGGGCGTTCGCGTTTCTCGGCTCGTGCCGAATCGCCGCGGCGAAGAACGGTGCGGCTTCTCGGACTCGCCCGCTCTTCGCGGTGAGAACGCCGAGCGCATCGTACGCCTCTCCGTACGTCGGGCGTCGCTCGATCGCGTCGCGATACCAGCGCACGGCTTCTCGCGCAGCTCCGCGTCGCTCGGAGAGGACACCGAGATTGAAACTCGGCTCCGCGAAATCGTTTCGCAGCTCCCGGGCCCTCAGGAACGCCGCTTCAGCCTTGTCCCACTCGCCGTTCGCACCGGCCTCGCGAGTTCCCGCCTCGAGCGCGATCAGTCCGAGGTTGTTCCACGCCTCCGGAAAGTCGGGATTCCATTCGAGGAGCTCGCGATAGTGGCGCTCTGCGTCCGCGCGAGCACCCGCGAGGCGGAGGTCCGATGCGAGCTGAAAGCGTAGACGGGATTCCGCGAGGTGTCGGCTCGCCGCGATGCGCGGATGCGAGAGCGCGATCCCCTCGAGCGGCGCGGCGCGCCGGAATCGCTCGTTCGCATCTTCGGGCGTGCGCGCTGCGTCGGCGACCAAGGTCTCTGCATCCACCGGGCCTTTGTAGAGCGCGACCCATCGGCCGCGACCGTCGACGAGGAAGCTCGACGGGACCGGAAGCCGCGTGCTGAGCGGCAGCTGCGAATCGTGGAGGTGCTGAAGGAGACCGAGCACGGCCGGGGTCGCGCGCGCCCACGGAAACGCGAGGCGCAGTCGTTCCACCGCGCGCGGAGCCGCCTCGAGCGGCGTCGGATCGTCGCCCACTCCGTCGACGCAGAGCGTGAGGACGCGGATTCGCGCTCGGTCGAACAATTCCTTCTGCTTCGTCCACGCGGCGAGTTCTTCGAGACAGGGAGCGCAGCGGCTCGACCAAAGGTTGAGTACGAGCGCTTCGCCGCTCCCGACGCGGAAGCCGGGCGATCCCGCCGGCGCGACCGCATCGAGGATTCCCTGCGGAAACGAGACGAGGCTCACGAGCGGGATGCGGGCGGCAGCACGGGGCGCCTCCGGACGAGGACGCGAAGCGCGAAGCGCGAGCGCGTCGTTTCCCGGTGCCGCCGGGCGCGTCCACACCCGCGCGCGGCCCGCGCCTTGCTCGAGAACGAAGTGGCCGCCCGGCGACACCCCCTCGAACTCCTCGGTCGCGTTTTCTCGAGATCGCGTCGGCCACCGGACGCGAACGCGTTCGATCACCCGTGCCTCACCGTCCGGCGCGCGACCCAACCCGAAGTGGATCCACTTCGACGACTGCGAGAGGAATCCTTCGCCTGCGCGGAGTGTCTTCATGCGCGGTGCGTCTTCTCCCGCGACGAAGAGCTCGACCCGTGCGCCGATCGCATCTCGATTCGTTCCACTCGCGGTCGCGCGGAGTCGAAGCGCTGCGAAGTGATGGGCGATCGCCGCATCGACTTTCCCCGCGCCTCGGATGCGATTTCGGTAGAGACGAGCTCGCGGGGCGTTGCGGTTGGAAATCCAGAGGTCGAGATCGCCGTCGTGGTCCCAATCGACGAGTGCCACACCCCGCGAATCGTCCGGCGCGTCGAGACCGGACGCCCACGACACGTCCGCGAAGCGACCCGACGCACTTCCGAGGAAGCAACAATTGCGTTCCCGTGCGCTCCAAGACCGCCCTTCTTTCACCATCCGCGAGAGAGTGAAGAACGGGCTGAGCGCATCGCTCGCTCGATCGCCGACGTGGTCACGCGATGACGACACGACCTGTCGCCAGAAGAAGCTTCAGAGATCGCCGGTGTCTTCGGTCGTGATGTATCCGTTCGCGACGATGAGATCCTCCCAGCCGTCGAGGTCGACATCGACGAAGTTCGAGCTCCACGCCCAGCGGCCGCGAAGGACGCCTGCGTCTTCGCTCACGTCTTCGAACGAACCATCGGGCGTCGCGCGAAGGAGGGTGTTCCCGCGGCTGAATCGCCGGAGGCGCGAGCGAACGTCTGCTCTCGAGTTCGGCTTGAACTCGGCCTGCCCGGTCACTCGGCTCCCCGCGGCCGAGAACATGTTGCTCACGTAGACGTCCATGCGGCCGTCGCGGTCGAAATCGGCCCAGGTCACGGACATCCCCGAGGCGCTGTCCTCAGCGTTGCGAGCGGCGGCGACGTCGATGAAGCGCGCGGTGCCTGACTCCGCGAGTTGGTTCTCGTAGAGAGTGTTCCGCCCGAAGTCGTTCGCGACGTAGAGGTCGTCGTCGCCGTCCCCATCGTAATCCTCCCACGCGGCGGCGAAGCTGAATCGCCGGTTGTTTTCGTCGAGACCGGACTCTTTCGTCGCGTCGGTGAACTGCCACTCTGTTCCGTTCGTGCGGTCGTTGCGAAAAAGTGTATTCGGAGCGCCGCTGTTCGCGTCGTGATACACGAAGTCCTCGCCCACTCCGATCGACACGATTCCGGATTCCTCCGCGAGGTCGCTCCGGTTGTAGCCGCAGACGTAGATGTCGAGATCGCCGTCGCGATCGTAGTCCGCCGCAGCGAGTGAGAACGAGTCTTCGCACGTCGAGAGGGTCGCGCGAACGTCGAATCTCCCGCGCCCATCGTTGGCTGCGAGAACGAGCACGTTCGTCGTTCCGGCGGCGAGATCCTGGTCGCCGTCGCCGTCGAGATCGACGAGGAGAACGCCACGCGTGCTCTCGAGCCAATCGACCCCGCTTTCACGGGACGCGTCCGTGGCCGTTCCGTCGAGATTCTGGCGGTAGAGGCGATTTGGGAGTCCACCCTCCTGGGAGAGAAAGAGATCGTCGAGTCCGTCCCCGTTCACGTCGCCGACGGCGATTCCCGGCGTCCCGAGAAGATTGAACGAGCGACCGTCTTGGATGCGCTGCGCCCAGTGGTTGTAGCCGAAGAGGAGATGTTTCGAGTACGACTCGTTCGCGCCGAGGACCGAGGGTGTGACCTCCTCGAAGAGGGGTGCCGGCGCCTCCGTCTCCTCGTGTTCGCCGACCGCGATCGACGCGAGACGAAGGTCTCCCGAGGGCGCGCGACGCCAGCGCGTGCGCCAGCGCGCGTGAATCTCGAGCGGTCCCGCAGCTCGCGTCGCGGCGATCGATACGTGCTCGGTGCTCGCGACCGTACCGCCTTCCTCGACGACGCGGACCACTTTCATCTCGACGCGCCGTTCGATCGCGCCGGCGAGGCGATCACGAAGCGGACGGAGCGCGGTGACGAAACGCGCGACACCGGCCGTTTCACTGCCGCCGCCATCGCTCTCGTCGGGGGCGGCAGGGGCCGCTCTCGCGCGTGCGACGGAAAAGTAGCCGGCCGCCGACGGCGCCGAGTCGACTTTCGGGCGGAGAGTCTCTCCGCGGAAGCCCGGGTCGATGATCCTCGCGAGATCCGTCGGCGGGGGCGCGCCGCGGGACGAAATGAGCTCACCCACCTTCTTCAGCCGCGCTTTCACTTCGTCGTGGAGAGCTTCCGACGCCCAGCCATCGCGGGAGGGGTCATCGCGCTCGTCCCATCCCGGGACATCGTCCGACTCCGGGAGCGCGATCAGCTCGCGAACGAGCTCGACGCTGCCTTCGGCGTTTTCGACCGGAGCGATCGACGGGGGCGGCGCGTCCGAGACCTTCTCTACCCCGCGGTCGCAGCCGCCGACGAGCGCAGCGCCGGCGATGAGGAGTCCGACCGTGCGCGCGACGCCGCCCCGACTCCTCAGAGGAAGTTCGAACGTATCGCCGGCTCGTCGTCTATCGCGCATGTCCCACCCGAACCGATTCTCGACCGTAGTCCCGAATCGAGCACGCCTCCGAAGGGGCTTCGCCCTCCTTCGATCTCACACCCTCGCTCTCTCCACTTCAATTCCGTTCTTCATTGTCTCGCGTCGTGTTCGCGTCGCACACTTTCGGGTGAATGTCGACTCCCGCCTTCGCGAACGGTCGACGAAAAAAAGGGCGGCTCCCGATTCCTCGGAAGCCGCCCTTTTGCCGCTGCTTCGGATCAGCTCAGCACTTGTCGTAGAGATCGCAACCGAGCGAATCCGCGGGGCTCGGATCCGGGCCGCAGTCGGTTCCCTCCGGTCCGTGGCCGCCGATCGGCGGGGGGCCGTCTCCGAAGAGGCGATTGAGGCCGAAAATCGGATCGGCGATGTTGTACGCCGCGTCGCCGTTCACGTCCGCGGTCTCGGTACACGGCGGTGCACTGCCGTCGCCGAACAGGTCGTTCAGCATGAAGATCATGTCGGCGATGTTGACGGCGCCGTCGTTGTTGGCGTCGCCGCGACGGAACTCTTGGCCGCCGCCGTCACCCGTCACGGTGTCCGCGCCGGCCTCGAAGTTCCCTAGGACTTCGCTCCAGCTGAGCGCGCGGTCGTACAGACGAAACTCGTTGATCGATCCGTCGAGCATGGGATCGTCCCACTGCGAGCGCCCGAGCCAGTTGTTGAGCTCGAGCATGTCCGCGATCGAAAAGTGCGTATCATTCTGGTCGACCCGCGAACCGTCGACGAAGAGCGCAACTCGACCTTCGTCGCCGTTCCAGACGACGACGATGTGCTGCTCGACGCCGTTCGGCATCGTCGCCGCGTTGAGTTGCCGCTCGACGCCCGTCGGGCCGTCACGATAGCCGAAACGAAGCGAGTTTCCGCCGCTTCTCGGCGTGAGGAAGAGGTTGTACGTCGTCGCACCGCCATCGGAGAAGTCTTCGCCGCCGACGGAATTGCCGAGATCGAAGAGGCGCTGCCAAGCGGGAGAGAACGCATTCCCGTTCCAGGTTGCCCACAGCTCGAACGTGACGTTGTTCCCGAGCGCCGAGATCATCTCGTTCGGAAGATCGACGTAGGCGCCGGGCGGATCCGCGGGCGGTGACTGACCGTTGTCGTTCGAGCTCTGAGCGCCGGGGTTGTTGGTGAACACGGCCTGACCGTCGAACGCGACCTCGCCGTAGCCTATCCCGTCCGCGCCGCCGTTCGCATCGGACGCGTCGGCCGTGAACGAGTATCGGTGCGCCGGACCGCTCGAGAGATCGGCGGGCATCACCGCATTCACCGTCCAGTTGACTTCCGCGGTTCCCTCCGAGTTGGTCGCCCTGACGCGAACCTCGAACGAAGCCGGTCGGGGGTCGGGAATCGTGTAGTTCACGAGACCGCCCGGCGTGACCGTCGCGCCGTCCGGAGACAGAGCTTCGACCGTCGGAACGGGGACTCCCGAGATCGAAAGTTGCCGAGCATAGACCGTTTCGGTCGGTCCGATCTCGTCCTCTGCCGGAACGCCGGTGATCTCGGGCGCGACGGGATCGAAGAAGTCACTGAACTCCGTATTGAAGTTGTGCTCGATCTCCGCGTCCCGGAGCGTGTCCGAGTGGATGCGGAGCCGCGCGATGGAGAGCGAGCCCTTGAGCGGAATGTTGACCGCGACGCCGTCCGGCTCGAGCTGGCCCGCCACCGTGATGCGCGTGCAGCAATGGGTGTCGATGGCGCCGACGCCGAGCTCCTCCTCGTTCTGGAGAACGCCGTCGGCGTACACCCGTGTCGTCGTTCCGTCGTAGGTATAAACGAGGTAATGCCAGATTCCCGCCTCGGGTGCGCCCGGTGTGAAGTCATTGTCGACCCAGCCGATGTCAGCGGTCGCGCCGCCCCAGTGTCCGATGGCGCCGAAGTTGCCGTGGTCCCCGTAGTTGAAGCTCATGTTCGAACCGTCGGGACCGCCGCGCCGTCCCCAAGCGACGATGGTCTCCTCGCTCGCGATCTCTGGGTTGTACACCCAGGCCTCGATCGATCGTTTCGGATCGGGGCCGATGATGCTTTCGGGCGCATTCTCGATGCTCTGGTAGAAGTCGTCGGTGAATCCGTCCGGCGGATTGAAGGTCACGGCGGCGACACCCTCGACCGTCTCGAGGAAGGGCTCACCGACTCGCTCGAAGTCGCCGGCCTCGCTGTCTTCGGCGAGATTGGTCCAGAAATCTTCGCCCGCCGATTCGTCGTCGGCGTCGAGGTGGACGACGAGCTGACCGGCGACCGCGAGCTGGCCCACCGGGGGAAGTCCCTCGCGCGAGACCGTCCACGATGCTTCCGTTTCGCCGGCTGAGTTCGATGCCTTGATCGTGATCTCGAAGGAACCCGGCTGCGGATCGGGAAGTGGGACCGAGAGCGAGCCGCGTCGCGCGAATTTGCCCGACTCCGTCAGAGACGTATTCGCGGGTGCCGCGACGATCTCGACCGACGGCAGCGGGAAGCCATCGACCGCGAACGTCGCCGTGTACTCCGCCTCCCCGGCGAGGTAGGTCTCGTCGTCCGGCACGCCCACAAAGACGGGCGCGACCGGCGTGATCGGGAAGTCTTCGCGCTCGAGCTCGTAGTTGTTGGCGATTTGCTCATCGGTAAGGACGCCGTCGTGGATGCGGAGGCGTCCGATCGAGAGCGAGCCCTTGAGCGGCAGATTGATCGCGATGCCGTCCGGCTCGAGCTGTCCGGCGACGGTGATGCGCGTCTCGCCGTGAGTATTGATCACACCCGGTCCCAGGACCTCGTTGTTCGCGTCGCACTGCTCTTCGCTGATGCAACCATCGGCGTAGACGCGCGTCACCTCACCGTCGTAGGCGTAGACGAGGTGGTGCCACTGCCCCGCGACCGGCGCACCCGCGGTGAACGCGTTGTCGACCCAGCCGATGTCCGGGCCGTTGCCGCCCCAGTGGCCGATCGCGCCGAAGTTTCCGTGGAACCCGTAGTTGAAGCTCATGTTCGAGCCGTCGGGACCGCCGCGTCGTCCCCAGGAGACGATCGTCTCTTCCGACGCGATCTCCGGGTTGAACACCCAAGCTTCGATCGTTCGCGTGGCGTCCACTCCAATGAGACCTTCCGACGCGAACTCGACGCTCTGATAGAAGTCGTCGGTGAAGTCGAAGTTGAAGGTGACGGCCGTAGCGCCGTTGATGTCCTCGACAAACGGCTCGCCGACTTTCTCGAAGTCGCCGACGGGGCTGTCGTCGACGAGGTTGATCCAAAAATCTTCGCCGGCGGATTCATCTCCCGCGTCGAGGTCGACGACGAGATCTTCCGTCTCGAGCTGGGCGAAGGTGTCGCTCGGAACGAAGAACGTACCGAACGCGCACACTACGGCAATCGCGACCGCGCGATGTCGGTGCATGATCCAACCCTCCTTTGTTCGGCGCTGATTTCGCGCTTCCGGCAGAATCAGCGAAGAGATTTCAGCCCGCTTCGTTGCGTAGGCGACAAAGATCCTGGACCCTCGACCAGACCCGCCATCGTAGGCCCAGTCGGCGGGAGCCGTCAATCGACGGATTGTCCAGGGCGCAGGATCGCAGAGGCGGTCGGACGCCCGGTTCCGCGATTCCGTGTTCGATCCACGTGCGCTAAGCCCCGCGATCGGTGGTTCGTGAACTGTTTCGCGGCGTTGGGCCCCGCAGCTTCTCGAAGGGAAATCGTCCGTCTCGAGTTGCCGCGGATCGACGACCCCGACTCCGTCAGAAGACTAAAACAACCGCAGCGACTCGGAGTAACGGAGATTCTCGCGGAGCTGTCGTGGGCTCCGCATTCCGACGAGAGCACTCGCCACTCCGGGGCGCGCGAGGGCGCCCGCGATCGCGACGGCCGCTGGCGGCAGCCCGTTCGCCTGAGCGCGCGCGATCGAGCCGCGGGCGCGTGCGACGATCTCCGCGTTGGCCTCGGCGTCGAAACGTCGGTCGCGCCGGCGAAGGTCCCGGCGACCGAGTCCCGCCACCGTCGTTCGTCCCGCGAGAAGCCCGCGAGCGAGGATGTCGAATGCGACGATCGGAATGCCTTCCCGTTCCGCGAGCGCGATCGTCTTCGACGAGTCTCGCGCGACGTTCTCGTACTCGGCGGCGTAAGCCTCGAGAGTGTTCACCGGATGCTGAATGATCGCGGGTCGGAGAGCCCGTTCGGGCGAACCGCTCTCTCCGAGCAAGACGCCGAGCTGCGCGGCGGTGACATTCGACACTCCCCACGCACCGACGAGCCCGCGAAGTCGCAAATCCTCGAGGGCGCCGCAGCTCTCGCTCACCGGTACGCCGGCATCGGGCCAGTGAAGGAGATAGAGCTCGATCCGGTCGCGCCCGAGTCGACGGAGCGATTCCTCACACTGCCGCGAGAGCGACTCGGGACGTGCGTCGTGGCGGACGCGCCGGTGATCGTCCCAGGTGAGGCCGCCCTTCGAGACGACGACCGGCCCGGCTGCGCGACCGAGCGCCTTCCCCAAGAGTTCTTCTGACCGACCGAAGCCGTAGACCGGGGCGGTGTCGAAGAGGTTGATCCCGGCGTCGAGCGCCTCCGCGATCGCTTCGCGCGCGGGTGCGGCGGGCGTCTTCCCCCAGCCGTGACCGCCGAGTTGCCATCCGCCGAAACCGAGCTCGGAGATGCGGAATTCAGTGCGTGGGACGGGGACGGTCTTCAAGGCGATCTCGAGGCTCGTTCGGTGAGCCCCGATTGTAACGAAGCGAGTCACCCGTCGACTCTCCCGGAGAGCGGGCCCGAGCGGTCGCGCGCTTCGAGGCCGCGAGTCTCGGCGGGTAGGGCCGAGGGAGTGGGGGCGGGAGCGGCGCCACGCGTCTTCTCCCAATCGATGCGTGCTCGACGGGGCTCGAGACGGCGAACGTCTCGAGCTCCATCGACTCGCCTCCTCGTCTGCCGACTCTGGTTTCATTCCGCATCCGAAGGAAAAGGGCGTGAACCTCGCGCACCTCGTCAGAGCTCGCGTGCGACTCGACCTGCGCGAAGGCGACTTCGACTCCGCTCTCCGGCGAACGCGGCAAATCCTCGAATTCGGGAGGCGCGTTGCAGGCTGCGAATCGTTCGGAGATTCAATCGTGAGCGTCATCGTGCAGATCTGGGGACTCGCCGAACTCCGTCGCGTCGTCGAGCAGGGAACGCTCGGTTCCGACGTGTGTCGGGAATTGGTCGGCGATCTCGAAGCCTACGAATTCGATCGCCGTCGAGTCGATCGTCTCTGGGCGGCGGGTTACCGCGACGCCGTTCAGACGCTAGAGGAAAGCCCATGGCTCGGAGATTCGCGGTTCTATCTCCGGAACCGAACTCTCCAGCGCGTGGTGACCATCTATCGCGCGGAGCGAGCGTGGATGAAGGAGACCCAATGGACGGCCCCGCCGTTCCCCGAAAGCCGGGAGGCGTTTGTGCCCCCGACGCCATCGAATTGGTTCAACTCTGACGGCGAGCACGTTTACTTCACCGAGCTGGTGAGTGGCGGTTGGTGGGTCGACCCGTAGAAACTCGACTTCCAGGTCCGAGCGACTCGCCTCGTCCTCGCCATGCGAGTCTATAGACTCGAACACGAGGTGCTCCCCGAGACGCTCGACGTCCTCGTCCCGGACTTCATCGATCAGGTGCCGATCGATCCCTTCTCCGCCGAGAAGAAACCGCTCAATTACTCGCGAAAAAATCGCGAAATCTGGTCGGTGGGCGCCGAGGATCCTCTGCACGTCCACCGTCCGGAAGAACTGGTCGTGCGGATTCCGCCGTCCTGGTGAAACGACGGCCGCCGGGATCGGGGTTGTCCCGTCCCGGCGGTCTTTTGGTCGGACGCGCTCGTTCGCAGATACTTCCTTACTCGCAGCTCGAACTCTTCTCGCACCCGAGCCCGTCCGCCGTCGGATCCACCCCGCAGACCGCACCCGGCGCCGCGGGAGCCCGACCACTCGAGAAGAGGTAGTTGAGCATGTAGGACGGATCCGAGATGTTCACCGCGCCGTCGTCGTTCGCGTCGAGCGCGTCGAGACACTCGACGTCCGCGCTTCCCCCGAAGAGGTGCGAGAGACTGAGGATCGCATCGCTGATGTCCATCCGCCCGCTCGCGTTCGTGTCGCCGCGGCGGAAGCGCGGTTCAGACGGAGGCGGATCGACGGGGTCGACCGGGTCCTCTGGGTCCTCTGGGTCCTCGGGGTCGACGGGCTCGCAGCTCCGCACGAGATGGCCGTCGTAGCCGAGCAGCGCGAGGCCGTACCGGCTGTCGGATCGGACGACCTTTCCCGCGACGACGAGTCCGCGACCGGTTGCCGCGATCGCTCTACCGAACGAAGTCCCGTGCTCTCGCGCGAACTCGATCGACCGAATTCCTTTCGTCGCCCACGATGAATCGAGAACCCCGTCGTCGCCGTAGCGATAGACGACGGCGGCATCGGATTCCGACCCCACCGTGAAGAATCCATCGGTCATTCCGAGTGCGATACCCGCTACATCGTCCGGGACGAGCGCGTGTCCGAACCCCCCCGCGAAGTCTCGGTCGATTCCACCGTCGGGATCCATCCGAAACACGCCGTTTCCCGTCAGGAGGAGGTAACTGCCGTCAGGGCGGCGAAGGACGTCCTTCGCGGAGAGGTGCGGAGCGAGGGGGAGGTACTTCTTCCCGCGACGTCCGAACGACTCGTCGAGTCGACCGTCGGGAAGATACCGAACGGCGACCGGACCATCGCCATCCCTCCCGAGGGCGAGGATCGAGCCGTCGCCGCTCACGTGCATCGCCGAAAGTTGGGCTCGGTCGCCGAGCTTCGTGACCACGACGCCGTCGCCCCCGAACGATCGATCGAAACTCCCGTCCGGGTGAATGCGCAGCAAGGAGAACTTGAGGTTGCAATGACCGAAGAACGGACAGTCTTCGTCGGAGAACCCTCCGAGCACAATCCGCCCGTCGAAGAGCACCGTCATCGCGTGGACCTCTTCCCAGTTGTCGGTCCGGTTGATCATGAGCTTCCCGCCGTCAGCGAAGGACTCGTTGAGTGTTCCGTCCATATTGAGACAGACAAGCGCGCGGTTCGACCGATCGTTAGTCGTGAGAGCTACGTAGATGCGGCGAGAGATTCGTCCGCCCGTGACGGCGATCGCTCGCGGAAACGCCTCCCCGCGACCGAAGCTCAGGCGCACCGTTCCTAAATGTCCGAAGTTCCCGTCGATCTGACCGTCGCGGAGGTAGCGCGTCACGACGCCTTCCCCATCGATCTGACTGGCGAGGAGGATTCTCCCGTCCGATTGAACCGCGACTCGCGAAATGAACTTGCGACCTACGCCGGTCGGGTGGGAGATCGTTCCGGTGTGAGTCCCGTTCGGGTGGAGTGCGCCGAAACCGCACTCATCGGCGCGAGCGGCGTCGGGCCCGACAAACGAGAGTGCCGCGGCGAGGAACGTCGCCGCGGCGAGAGCTCGCGGTCGACGTTCGCGGGTTCGAGGCGAACGATCGCCGCTCCCCGACGCTCGAGTTCGAAGTCGAGACGGGGCCATCGCACCGGCCATTCGGTCGACGTCCGGCCAGCGAGCGAAACCGTGAGTCGGAGAGTAGGTTCGAGCTTCCATTCTGGGCCTCCTTGAGACGGGGTGGGTGACGAGCTGCGGATCCGTCCGCCCGGATCCACTCGCCCCCGCGCCGTCCCGCGCGAAGAGGGGCCAGAATTCTTCGTTTTTCTCAGGGTCGCGACGGAATGAGACCTCAGCCTCGCTCGCTTGGCGTCTCCCCCGCGCCGCCGAGGGCGTCGTAAAGCCAAGCGCGCGCAAAGCTCCAGTCGCGCTTCACCGTCCGCGTCGACGATCCGAGCACCGCGGCGGTCTCCTCGACACTCAAGCCGGCGAAGTAGCGAAGCCGCACGGTTTCCGCGAGTCGCGCATCGAACTCTTGTAGGCGATCGATCGCGTCGACGAGTGAGAGCGTGTCGTCGGGGTCGCTCGCCGCGAGGTCGGCGACGTCGAGAAACTCCCGCGCGTTCCCGCCCCCGCGCTTCTCGCGAGACCGTCGCCGCGCGTACTCGATGAGGATACGCCGCATCGCATCGGCCGCCGCGTGAAAGAATTGCGCACGCCCGGTCATCGGACGCGCGCTGAGATCTCCGACCAGACGAAAGTACGCCTCGTGGACGAGGTCGTCCGCCTGGAGCGTGTGTCCCGCGCGCTCACGGGCGATCCGGCCGCGAGCGATCGAGCGCAGCTCGCCATAGACGACTTCGATGAGCCGATCCCTCGAGTCGACATCTCCGGCGCTCACCGCCTCGAGAAGCGACGTCACCTCGTGGGGCGGCGGTGTCGCGGGATCGGGTTCACCTCGACTCGGTCGTGGAGGCTCGCTCACGCTCGAATTCCTCGAACCGCTTCTTCCACGCTCGCTCCCGCTTCTCGTCTCCTGCGGCCTGGTAGAGCCGCACGAGTCGGTCGAGCGTCAGCCGCAGCGTCCGCTCGAGCGTACGCGGATCGTCTTTCATGTTGCGGTAGCTTTCGATGAGGAGCGTTCGCGCTTCCTTCAATCGACCTTGGCCGAGCAGGCTGTCACCGAGAGCGCTTTCGGCGGCCCAGATCTGAATCGCGTTCTCGTCCGCGTTTTGCCTCAAGTATCCTAGGCACTCCTGCAAGATCTTTTCGGCCTTCACGTGCTTCTCGTTCCCGACGAGGACGAGTCCGTACATCAAGAGAGCCGACGCGTTCCGCGGCATCTGTTCGGGCCGCGCCGCCGCGCGGATGATTTCGACGACGCGCTCGATGTGCGGGAGCGCCGCCTCGAAGCGTGCTTCGGACTCGAGGCACGTCGCCATCGCCGCGTGGGCCCGCGCTATTCCGGCGCGAGTCGTGCCGATCCGCTCCTGCAGGTCGAACAGCTCCTTGAGGACAGTCTCCGCGCGATCGCATTCACCCGTCCGAACGTAGGCTTCCCCGAGATTGAGGAGCACGACGAGAATCGAAGGGTTTTCCGCGCCAACGGCTTCCTTCAGATCATCGATCGTTTCCTCGAGGAGCGCCTTGGCCTCCTCCGCGCGTCCGAGCGCGGTGTAGTTCGCCGCGAGGTTGGTCATCGACTCGAGCGTCCGGGCGTGCTCGGGACCGAGAGTGCGTTTTCGGATTTCGAGTGCCTTGCCGCTCCACTCGGCGCCTTCGGAGTGGTTTCCCTCGTAAGTGAAGGTCACTCCGAGCGCCGCGTGAACCTCCGCCGTCTGGCTATGATCCGCTCCGTAGATTTTCTCGTAGGCAGCGAGCGCACGGCGGAGGTTGTCCTTCGCCTTCTCGTAGCGAGCTTGCTGGCTGTGAATGACGCCGACGTTCATTCTCGCCCGTGCGACGGGAGGAAAGTCCCCGCCGTAGACCCGTGTGCCGATTTCAATCACCTCCTCGAAGAGCGCGATGGCTTCATCGTGGCGCTCGAGCAACGGAAGAACGGCCGCCAGATCGTGCATCCCCCGGAGCGTCTTCGCGTGCTCCGGTCCGAGAACGCGGCGGCAAGCGGCGAGAGTCTCGCGAGAGAGCTTCTCCGATTCATCAATTCGCCCGCTGTAGTGGAGCGCTCGCGCGCGATCGAAGGAGGCGGTGAGAACCTTCGGATGCTCGGCGCCGAGTTCCTTTCGCAACCGCGGAATGACCTCCGATGTCACTTTCTCGGATGCGACGAATCGTCCCGCCGCGCCTAAGACGGCGCCGAGGGTCGCGATCGCGGAGAGTGTCACGTCGTGGTCTTCGCCGCCGAGAAGTGCGGCTAGATCGCGCGTCTCCATGAGGAGGGATTCGGCTTCCTTGAGTCGGCCAAGCCTCGCCGACACCTCCGCCAAGTGGACGGTCATGCGAAGCGTCGTGAGGTCATCTTCACCGAGAACTCTCTCGCAGACTGCGCGCAGATCTCGAAACGTGGACTCGGCGTCCCGGAACCGCGCCATCTCGGAATACGTCTCGCCGAGTCCTTCGCGCGCGAGGATGGTCGGCAGAGCGTCGTCGCCGAGGCGCGCCGAACGAACCTCGATCGAACGCTCGAAGCTCGCCTCGGCGAGTTTGAAGCGACCGAGACCGAGGTGCGCTCGACCGACCGTGTGGCGGAGCGTCGCCTCGATTTCCGGTTCGTCCCGGAGAGCGTCCCAAAGGTCGGCTCGCGTGTAGTCGTCGAGGAGTTGGCGGACGGTGTAGGTCGGCCCGCGCGCGGTTTCCGGGTCGGCGGCGTGAAACATCTCGTCGATGAGCCCGAAGACGCGACGGGCGGTGTCGGCCTCGCGGCGCGCGATCTTCGCGCTCTCTTCGGCTTTCGCCTGGGCGATGCGTGCGTTTTCCTTCTCGGCGCGCTCGCGCCCCTCGGCCTCCTGTGCCGTTGTCGCTGCGGTTTGCGCGAGATCGCGTTCGTCGGCCGCGACGATGAAACCCCAAATCGCGAGCAGGAGGCCGGTGATGAGCGCCCCGGCAACGACGCCCGCTCCAGCGACCGCGACGCGATTTCGACGGATGAACTTCTTCACCCGATACGCCGTCGAGGGCGGTCCCGCCGCGACGGGTTCGTGTTCGAGAAACCGTCCGATGTCGAGCGCGAAGGCCGCGGCGCTCTCGTACCGGCGCGACCGGTCCTTCTCGAGCGCCTTCATGATGATCCAGTCGAGATCGCCGCGGAGTAGTCGTCCGAGCTCGCGGGCGTCGACTTGGCGCGAACCGGCGACCACCGTTCGGCTCTCGTCGTCCATCGAACTCACCCGCGTCGACGGCTTCGGCGGCGTTTCCTCGCGAATGACTCGCTGGACCTCCTTGTAGCCTCGCTCGAAGAGTTCCTTCGTGTCGAACGGAGTCGTGCCCGTGAGCAACTCGTAGAGGAGGACTCCGAGCGAATAGATGTCGCTCCGCGTATCGATGTCGAGACTCGACATCTCGGCTTGCTCGGGACTCATGTACGCGGGCGTGCCGACCATCGCGTGAAAGCGCGTGAAGAAGGTCTTTTCGGTGAGCTTCTGGTGCGTCGCCTTCGCGATGCCGAAATCGATGATTTTCGGCACGGCGCGGCCGTCGTTGACCGTGACAAGGACGTTCGACGGCTTGAGATCGCGGTGGATGATCCCTTTTTGGTGCGCGTGCTGAACCGCGTCGCAGACCGGGATGAACAGCTCGAGACGCTCCCGCGGAGAGAGGTTGTTCGCGTCGCAATATTCAGAGATCGCCACGCCACGGACGAGCTCCATCACGAAGTAGGGACGACCCTCGCGCGT
The DNA here is from genome assembly GCA_965223845.1 of Planctomycetota bacterium. Taxonomy (GTDB): domain Bacteria; phylum Planctomycetota; class UBA8108; order UBA8108; family SXIK01; genus CBDCXR01. The sequence continues at coordinate 6,235,448 of CBDCXR010000004.1, forward strand.
CGAACCCGCGTCGAGCACCCGGGCGATGTTGGGATGCTCCATCATCGCGAGCGCTTGTCGCTCGGCCTCGAACCGAGCGATCACCTCGCGCGTGTCCATGCCGAGCTTGATCACCTTGACGGCGACGCGCCGGCGCACGGGCGCTTCTTGCTCGGCCATCCACACCGACCCGAATCCGCCTTCGCCGAGCTTCTGAAGAAGCTTGTAGGGGCCGATGCGAGAACTACGGGACGGATCGAAATCCGCCGACGCTTCGATCTCGCCCCCCGTCGAATCCGGCTCGGGCGCGACCGTTCCCCGCTCGACCGGAAGGGTGGGACCCGCGTCCGCTGCGGCGGCGACTCGCTGAGGTGTCTCCGAGGCGTCCGTCGCGAGAAATGAATCGGCGGCCGCGTGTGCAGCGAGGAGGCGTTCGATCTGCGCTTTGATCGCGTCGTCGTCTCCGCAAGCTTCGGCGAGAAACGATGCGCGCTTCTCTTCGGGAAGCCGTACGGCGTTCTCGAAGATCCGCTGCAACCGACTGCGCCCGTCGCGATCCGCCATCTCCGTCGTCCAAGTCCGGGTGATTCACGAGCTGTGTCTCGAGCCGATCATCGTAACCGGTTTGGGCGGAGGAGTCCGCCGTGCGGGATTTCCTCCGCATGCCGGGTCCGGTTGACTTGGTCGACGTTGGCCTACCGTTGGTCGTGCGTTCGGCGCAGGCGCGTAGTATGACTAAGATGCTCGACCCTGCGGACCTGGGGAGGCAGACGAGACCGAAATGTACAAATGGCGCCAACGAATCGCGGCCGCGATCCTCGCCCTTCCGGCGTGCACGTTCGTTGGTTTTCTCGTGTACCGCCACGTCCGCGAACGCGTCGAGCTCGCGCGCGTTGTGAACGGCGATCGGGCGCGGAGTGAGGCTGCTGCGGCTTGGCTCGCGGAGACCAAGATTCCGGGTGCAGTCGAGGCTTTGCTCGCGCGAGGGAAGGCGGATATCGAGCGCACGATTTCCGAGCTGGGTCTCGGAGACCAGCCCTGGACGGGGCCGGATCTCGCGCCAGCCTACATTAACCGCGCGCTCGATTCGCTCCTCTGGCCTCCCTACGACCCTCTGGTTGCTGAGCTTCTCGCTGACTCGGAGCCTCGGGTCCGTGCGTGGGCGGCGAAAGTGCTCGGACGTCAGTCCTCGCGAAGTGAGGGCGCGCTGGTAGCGCTCGCTCGTGCGACTCGAGACGAAGATTTCGAGACAGCTCGCTGGGCTAGCGAGGCGCTTCTCCGCGAGGGTCGGCGCGCCGCGAAGTTCCTCGTGGACGCGATCCCTATCGAGGACGCCCCAGTCACGGCACGGGACAACTTGACATGGGAGGAGTTCCTCGATCGAAGCTGGACTTATAAAGCGATTGTTCGATTGGGACCGAACGCCAAAGCGGTTCGCCATCGATTCCGCGAACGCATCGAGAGAATCGAGTCACGACTTACCGACACCGACCGCCGCGCGCACCGATCGCGCTACCTGGCGACGGGGTTTCACGCTCTCCTGATCCCCCTCAGCGACGAGATGGAGGCGGAGTTTATACGTCCATTGGAACGATCGCTCGCGCCCACGCCGACGCTCGGCGGCGGCAGAGGTCGACCGGAAACCGCGCGCTTCATCTCTCGTTTGCTAGACGCAATGGCCATGGCCTCGCAGGCCGTAGGTGAGACCCTGGACGCGCGCGTCTTCCGACGAATTGCGCTCGGCCTCGAGGAGCGGCGGTCACGGATACCGATCGAGGAGCGTCACTTGGCTGTGAAACTGGAACCATTGAGAGACTCGGATCGGGAACGCCGAGTCGAAAGTTTCCTCTTCGCCCTCGATCGACTCGGCCCGAGGGCGGAATCCGCGATTCCGCGTGTCGTGAAGCTCGCGGATTCCGCCGCCGATTCGTGGTTCATTTTCCGAGAGGTTTTGAGGCCCGGGGCAAACGTATCGCGACCAGAGATTAGCGCCGCGGTCGCCGTTCCCCTCTTGCTCGAGTCCGGACTCGATCGATTGGTGTCTCTGCAACAGCTTTCCCGGTATCCCGAGTACGCGTCCGAAATCGTGCCGGCGATCGAGCAGGACTTGATGGCCGATTCGCGCGAGATTCGCTGCGAAGCGGCGCGCACATTGCGGGCGATGGGTGAGCTCGGAAGACGAACGACGGACGCCACGATCGCACGGTTCGGAAAGGAGAACCGCGTTTGGCTCGCTGAGGTGCTGTCGTATCTCGACCCAACCGATCCCCGAATGGCGGAGTACGTCGTTTCCGAACTCTCGCGGCCATCGGGCGAGCCTCGTCTAGAGATTCTCCGACGAGTGGGCGCGGTCGAGTCGGCGATCGAAACTGTGCGTCCGAAGCTTCGGGCATGGCTCGGCCATGGGGATTCCGCCGTACGGCTGTGGGCCGCGGCCGCATTCTGCCTCCAGGATCCGGATACGACCGAGGCGATGCGAGCGCTCGAGGCTGCGTGCACAGATCAGGCGCTGGTGACGGAAGACCGCGAAACACCGGAGCTGTTTCGGACGCTCGAGGAGTGCGGAGAACGAGGACTCGACGTCCTCGCGAGATTGTTCGAGAGTAGCCCGAAACGCCTGCATGAGGCTGCGTTCGAGAGTCTCCACCGAATGAATCCCGGCGAAGAGTCTCTTCCCGTACTCCGGCGGATGCTCGGCAACAGGAGCACGGAACTGCTTGCCGTCGCGCTCCACTTGACGGGGAAACTGGGCGTGAAGGCTCGGTCTCTACGCTCCACCGTCGAGGAGTTGACCGAGCATTCCCTCGTCGAGCTTCGAGAGCTCGCGTTCAGCACGCTCGGCAAGATCGCGCCGAACGCGGTGCTCCCCCGGCCGGCCGACCTCGAGCCGATCGAAAAACTCCTCGCGGCGCTGGAGACCGGCACCCCCAGTGAACGGCGCGACGCGCTGCTCACGCTCGCGTGGAACGACCAAGATGATCCGCGAACGCTCGACGCTCTTCTCGCCGGAATTCGCGATCCGTCCCTCGCGTACTCGTCATCGCGAGGACTCGTCGGGTTGGGCGCTCGATCGGTGGACGGGTTGATGCCACTTCTCGAGCACCCGTCCGAGGAGACGCGATCATGGGTGGCGTACACTCTCGGGCGAATCGGCATCGAAGCGAGCGCGTCGATTCCCGCGCTCGTTCGAGCTGCGCGGGACGAAGATTGGGTGACTCGCGCGAATGCGATTCAGGCGCTCGGGCGCGTGGGTCGCGGGGACGAACGCGCCCGTGACGCTGTTCTCCGAGGATTGCTCGATCTCGAAGGAGACCTTCGCTGGTACGCGATAGAGGCGAAGGCTCGGCTCCAATCTGACGAACCGATCCCAAGAGACGAGACCGACTGGCTCGATATCTTTAGTCGTTTCTATCCCTACTACGGTTCCCGGCGCGGGCGGTGCGACCACCGTACGTTTTGTACACGTGGATGATGCGGCGACGACGGACGACCCAAACTCGCGGTCGGTAAGCGTCTGGGAGTCGGGCTGCCCCTCGTTTGAGGTCGTGGCGCGACTCACTCCCGAAGAAAGAAGGGCTTGGCGTGTTCGAGCGGCTGTTCCGGAGGCGGCCTTGGAGTCTCGTCGATCCCGATTGGGATCTGGAGATCGTCGAGTTTGCGATGGAGATGGAGGAGACGTTTGAGATCTCAATTCCAGACGAGCAGGCCGAGAGGATCCGCACGATCGGGGACTTGAAAACGTATTTGACTGCGAACTGCTGGTCGCAGCCCGCGAGTTCCTGCGCGACTCAGGCTGCGTTCTGCCGCTTGAGATCTCGAGCCTGCAGTGTGCTCGGAGTGTCGAAGACCGCCGTGGTTCCACGGACGCGATGGCTCGTGCTCCTGCCTCCCGACGACACGTTTCGCCTCTGGTCGCAGATCGCTCGCGAAGCCGGAGTTCCGCCTCCGACCGTAAGGGACCCACGTCGAGGGCGCGACGGGTTGCCGCTGAATCGAACCACCGTTGGCGAGGTTGCGAAATTGCTCGCCGCGCTGGCCCCGCGGGTAGATGACATCTCAGCGCGGATAGATCGACTGGTAATGAACTTTTTCGACGTGACGGATTTTACGGACGAAGTGGGCTGGTGCGGCTGAGAGTTGAGCGTCGCGAGTCTCTTCTCTCGCGATCTCGCGCGTCCTCTGTGATGCGCGCTTCGTTCGCGGTTTCGCGCGGTCACGCGTCAGCTTTGGATGCCCGGGCCACGATCCATTCGCGCGCCGAGCGTCGCGTCAACGCCGACGCTCGGCGCGTTCCAAGAAGCTACGGAGCGTGAACGTTCCAAGCCGGTGGCCACGGATCCGTGAGGGCGCCGTCCACGATATCGACCATCGCGACGGTCGGCGGAAGTGCTCCGAGATCGTTGTCCCCCGGGAGCGGCGGGAACGTGATCGCGGCCGACGGAACGCCGGGAGGAAGTTGCACCTTGAGAAGAAGGCGCGGCGCGAGGCCGAGGCTCGCCGCGGTACGCGACGGATGATTGTCCGACCAGATCGATTTCTGAACGTTTAGCTCCGTCGGCGGGATGTACAGCACGAATCCTTCGTACGGCTCCGCGATTTCCGTCGTGATGTCTCGGGTACCGCACCAAGCCTGACTGCGGTACTTGATCGCGAAATCGCTGCCCCCCTGCGCGTGCGTCGAAGTCGGATCGCCCGTCAACGTGCACGGATTCCACGGGTCCGTGAGACGCTTCACGTGGACGTCGATGTCGTCGCTCGTCCCATCTCCCCGCGACGCGGGATTGAAGACGTTGAGACGCGCTTCCAAGATCTGCGAACCGGCCGGCAGATTCGGCAGCACGAAATCGATGTAAGCGCAGCGAAGGGTGGACGGATTGACGACCCAACCGAAGTTGAGCTCGATGTCGCAGCCGTGCGTTCCAACGCCCGTTCCCGCGACCGTTTCAGCCCACGTGTCCTTGTAATCGGCCACCCAGAGAAACACGACACCGGTTCCGGATCCGCTGATGGTCCCCGTCAGGGCGACGCTTTGACAGCAGACGCGACATCCGGACGCGCTAAGCGCGAACAGGACCGTGACCGCGAGAGCGGGCGCGACGAGACGACGCGCGCGCTTTCGATGAGAGAACCGCATAACTGACCCCCTTTCTTCGGGAGAACCAACCACAACTAGAGAATTACGATTCACCTGAATGCTCGTACGCTAAGGGAGCGGCCGAGTTGCCGTCAAGCTGGGAATCCGACCCTGCCGCTCACGTGCCGCGATGCTCGCGAAGCCGACGCGCCCGGACCGATCCCGAGAACGGGGTTCGAGACCACGCCAAAACGCCGAGCGGTGATCGGAGACGAAAGGTCCGTGCGCGAGACGTTCCGCCGGCGCGGACGGAGATTCCGCCGACCGGTTCGATCACGGGAGTCGTTCCGCCGAGCTGCCAGCCCCTGATCACGGAAGCATGGGGCCGATCTAAGGCAGCCCGATTCCCCCCGGAAGCATCACGCCCTCGAGTCCCGGCGTTTCCCCCGCGTACTCGTTCGCTGCCGTGATCAGCGCGTCCCAGCCGCCCGGGTCGCTCGCGCCGATCGCAACCGGCGAGCCGTCCACGTCCACCTCGATCGGATCGCCGTTCGCATCGAGTCCGTCGAGCATCCCGTCGGCGAAATCGGTCGCGACGGCTTCGACGACGTCGAAGCGATGAGCGTCTTCGACCGCGTCGTACGCCGCGTCGCGTTCGATGAGCCGGGAGAGGCCTCCGACGAGCGCGGCGTACTGTTTCTCTTCCATCGTTCCACTAGCCTTGAAGCGCGGAGTGGTCGTCGTGAGATCGAAGCCGAACGCGGTCTCGAAATCGGCGACGGCGTCCGTGATCGCCGTCTCGAGATCTTCGTCTTGGCTCACGCGGTGACGCACGTTGACGAGGATCGCGTGCGTGAACGGCGTCACGGTCGCGACCGCTCCGAGCGAAAGATCGACGAGCCCGGTGAGCTCCTGACCAAACCCGAGCTCGACTTTCTCGCCCGTGTCCTCATCGACGTAGCTGCCGCGGCGCGCCGTCGCGATGAAGCGTCCCGCGGTCCTCGGAACGAGTCCCGCCCACTCGCCCTTCGATGTCGAGAACGGTCCCGCGATCGCTCCCCCGCGATCGCCGTCGGCGAGAATGACGTGGATGCGAACCTCACCGCCCGAATGCGGTCCCTTGATGACGGAGCCGGAGACGCCCGTGTCTTCCGTGCCGTTTCCGCCGCCGCCGCCTTCGCACGCGACGGCGAGAATGCTCGCGCACGCGGCGAGGAACGTTCGCACTCGACGAGAATTCGCTCGGGGAGATGGTTCGGCCATGACGGTGGTCCTCGAAGCGGCGTCCACCCTCTCTTCCTCTCGAAGGAAATCCTAACACTCGGGATCTGGGCGAGCTTCTAAAAACCTCGGGCGGGTGCCGGGACGGAAGAAGGAGGATTCACCACGAAGGGCACGAAGGACACGACGAGAAGAGATCGTAGAGAGGAAGAATGGAGTGTTACGAAACTAATGAGTTACGAGTAGTTCTACGAGTTAGTTCCCGAGGCAAAGCGGAGCAGCATCGGTAGCTTTCCGCTTGCCGAACATCGACTCGTCGCGGCAAGCGTACGCACACTCACTCACACACACACACACACACTCTCTCTCTCTCTCTCTCTCTCTCTCTCTCAATTCTTTCTTCCTTCGTGTCCTTCGTGCCCTTCGTGGTGATCATTCTTCCCAGAATCCAAACCGACCAAGACCGTCATCCCCACCCCCTCCCCCCGAGACTCCAGCACGAAATCCACGCGCCCGTCGCCCGTCACGTCCCGCACGTCGAGCCGCTCGTGCGACGCCGCGTACCCGTCCCCGAGCGGGATCTCGATCGTCGCTGATCGATTCGAGTAGCGCTCGCGCATCCGCGCGTACGCCTCACCGCCGATGAAGTCGATCAGCGAGTCGAGCTCCCACCTTCGCTTCGTCGGGTGGAACGCCACGTCGCCGAGCTCGAACGTCGTCGCCGGCGGCGCATCGTTCGCGGCCGTCACGTAGACGCGCAGGTGGTCGTCGTCGTCGACGAACACCGCGTCGGTGCGCCCGTCGCCGTCGACGTCGCTAGCGGTGTAACGTCCCCGGGCTCGCCGCGCTTCGAGAAAGCGTGCGGCGAAGTCGCCGATATTCTCGACGATCCCGCGGAGCGCGGGGAACTCGACCGTGAGCGTCTCCTTTCGGTCCGGGCGGTGCGAGAGCTTTCGACCGCCTCGGTTGAAGTAACCGAGCACCTCGAACTCGATGCTCATCGGAACGAAGTACGCCGCGAGGAGTCGCGGGATGCTCGGCACGTCGAACTTCACCGCGACGAGATCGAGATGGCCGTCGCGGTCGACATCGAAGCTCGAGACGCCCTGAACGTCCCCGCTCAATTGACGCGCGAGGTGGGGACGGGAGAAGTCGATCCCGTCGCGACTCCCGAAGTACACGCGGAGCACGCGACCGGTTCCGATGAGGTAGTCCATCATGCCATCGCGATCGATGTCGACTTCGTGCACGCGGATGTCGCTCCCGCGGATCTCGTCGAGGGGGCGCCGGCGTGGAGCCGACCGGGCCTCCGAACGCGAGTTCGCGGCGCGGAAGCGCTCGAGGTCGAGCGTGAAGCTCGGGGTGCGTGCGAACCCCTTGTCCCCCTGAAGATAGAATCGCCGTCCGCCGGAATGCACGGCGACGATGTCGACGCGTCCGTCCGCGTTGATGTCGCGGAGGTCGAGCCCGGGCACCGTGACCGAGAGCTCGAGCGGGTCGATGATCTCGGGGCCGCCTGGGTCGAGCTCGATCCGGTGTTTCGCCTCGAGGTGAAACGTCCCGACGAATCCCGCGCTGTCCGGCGTGTACACCTCGAAGCGATGGAGCCGAGGGATCACGACCTCGAGGTTGCCGTCGCCGTCGAGGTCGTGGAGGAGCGGAGCGGCGGTCGGGAGCACGGGAAGCGGGATCGGCCCACCGCGACCGGTGATCGCTCCGCGCCTGAGATCGAGCGGAGTAAACGCCCCCCCGGGGTCGCTCGCGAGCGCGTCGCGTCCGAACACGCCTCCGGTTCCTTCGCTCCTCGCCGCTTGGAGCTCGAGGTGCCGGTCGGCGAGAACTCCGCGCCTCGTGACCAAGACGACCTCCTCTCCCGGTCCGCCGCGCACGTCACCGAAATCGACGAGCGCCGGCTCATCGGGGAGCCGGAGGAACTCGGCCGCGTCTGCGTCGAATCCGTCGACGGGCGACAGCCCCCAGACCTTGACGCTCGGTCCGTAGAAAACGAAGAGGGAGAGTGAACTCGCGGCGTCGTCGCCACGAACTCCCCAGTGGATCCGCTTCACCCCCGATCCGATCTCGAGTTCGAATCTTCGGTAGTCGGCGACCTTCGCCCGCTCTGCACCCGCCGCGCCGCGATCGCTCGCGCGGGTCGTCGCGACAGATCCGAGCCACGCAGTCGCGAGCGCCACGACGAGCGTTGTCGTCGCGCGCGACCCGCTTCGCAGCATCATTGGTTCCCCCCGCGAGCGAACCGCTCGATGCGCAGCGATCGCTCGAATCGAAGAACGGCCTCGCGACCGGCTCGGCCGTCGAGATCGACGAGTCGCACTTCTTTCGGGTTCCCGATCCGAACTGCGAATTCACGCTCCTCCTCGTACCGCACGCCGCCGCCGAGGGCTCGGTGGAGTCGAAGCTGACCACCGCGGTCGACGAACAGTACGTCGGCGAGTCCATCCCCGGTCAGGTCCTCGCCCGCGTAAATCGAAGGCCGCGGCTCTTCGCGCGCGAGCCCGGCCGTGCGCAAACGAAAGCGCTCGCGTCCTGCCGGTCGCTTCGCGAACGGAGCGGGTCCCGGCGTCGACGGATAGACTTCGTAGCTGATCTCGAGCTCGTCGACGGTTTCCTCGCGAAGCTGATCGAGAAGATCGATGCGATACGAAGCGACGAGCAGGTCGGCGTGACCGTCTCCATCGACGTCGCCGAGCGCCGGGCGACGGAGGATGCCGCTCATTCGAAGCACCTGCCTCGGCGTCTGAAAGCTAGCGACGAGCGCGTCGGGATTTTGGACGAAGATGCGCACCTCCGCGCTCAGCTCGGAGACGAGGACGCGAGTCACCACGGCATCGAGTCGCCCGTCGCGCGTGACGTCCGCGAGAATGACGCTCGAGGCTTTGTCCGCCCACGGGAACGCGAGCGGCACGTCCGGCGAAGTCGGGAGCTCGCCGGATTCGCGCTGGAGAAAGACCGACACGCGATTCCCGAGCTGCTTCGCGATCACGTCGAGCCTGCCGTCGCCGTCGAAGTCGCGAAGCACCGGGAGCGGAAACGCCGCGGAAGACTCGAGGAGGTCCGGCGTCTCGGCGGTCGGCTCGGCGAATGCGATGAGGTCGTTCTGAAGCACGATGCGGCCGCTGTCGACGAGCAGGTAATACTGAAGAGGGAGCGCGGTCTCGCTCCCCCAGCTGCCGTCGCCGCCTGCCGCGCTCACGCGTTTCGTCAGAACGCGGAGACCGCGCTTCTCGGGGAAGAGAAAGTCGTCGCGACCGTCGGCATCGAGATCGACACCACCGCCCGGCCAGAACGGGAGCGCAATCGGGCTCGGAACGTGGAAGAAAAAGTCGCCGCGAAGAAGTCGTGCGCCGCGAGCCGCGCCCGTTTCCCGGTAGCGGTACTCGATCGCGCTCGAGCGCGAGATGAGGACGAGCTCGAGACCCGGCGCGGGTGAATAGTCGCCGAGGGTGAACATCACCGCCTGCGGGTCGACCGCGATCGTACGGCTCGGCGTCCGCGCGTACGACCCGTTTGCCGCGCGAAAGAGGGCGAGCCAGCGCTGCCCTCCTTCGTGGTACGAGACCCAGAGCTCGCGGGTGGCGTCGCCGTCGCCCGCGCTGTCGATGTCGCGCGCGACGAAGCCCGTGATCGATCCTTCGACGAAGATCTCCTCGGCCGAGGTGAGACTCGCGCCGATCGCGATCGCCGCGAGAACAGCCGCCGTGGGCGCAGCTCGAGCTCGCTTCGCGGGAAAACGCGGCGCAGCAGCTTCGTTCGCTCGCCTCACCGATCGGTCACTCCACGTCCCGCATTTCATCGCTCTCGTCGGAGCCGAACCGAATCAGCCAGAGGAAGCGCCAGCTTTTTCGTCTCCCTTCGCGCTCGTACTTGATGAGATTGAAGGGAAGGATGCCGAACTCGGTCGCATCGCGCGTTCGGTCCGCTTCGTAGTCGACAATGAGCGGAACGAACACCGTCCGGACGTAGCGTCCGGGATCGAACGCGCTCAGACGAACGATGCGCATCCTTCCCGCGCGCTCGACGATGAGCTCGACGCGCTCGCCCGGCTCGATCGCCTCGAGGAGAACGAGGAAGTCCTCGCCCCCGTGGATGAGTTCTCCATTGATCTGAAGAACGACGTCGCCCCGTGCGAGTCCCACCGCACCGGCCGGACTGCCGTCGAGAAAGCGCCGGATGCGCACGCCCGGCGCGCGTTCGACGCGAACTTCGAGGGGCGCGCGCGCCGCCGTCGGGAAGCGCGGTGACTCGTCTTCCCTCGCGGTCGCAGATACGCGGCTCGTGCGCGTCTCGCTCGCGCCGCCGGTCGTCCGCGTCCGGGCGGCGGGGATCTCGCGACCGACCTCCTCGACGACGACGCCGATGCGCCGCCGATCGACAAAGGCGCGCACGGTCGGCGGCGGATACGGAACGAGGCGTTCGACCGTGACGGCTTCGAGCTCGAGCAGCTCGCCGCCGCGTTCGGCCTCGAGGCGCAGCGGCGAACCGGGCGCGAGCGCCGAGACGATCGCCGTCGCGTGGCGCGGACTCCGCACCGCAGCGCCGTTGATTCGCCGGAGAACGTCGCCCGGCTTCAATCCGGCCGCCTCGGCCGGCGAGTTCTCGACGACGGACGCGATCTCGACTCCCCCACTCAGCGCGTCGTCTTCGACCTCGAATGCATCCTCGTCGGCGAAGAAGGACGGGAGTTCGGAGTGGATCCCGAGATAGCTCTCCTGCGCGGCGACGCCGCCGCCGATCGCGCCGAGCAATCCGGGGATGAGGGCGAGGCGAACGACCCGCTGGGCGAGACGATCGACTCTTCTCGGTGAGATCACGAATCCATCACTCCGTGACGTCGCGACGGACGAAGAGCGCGATTCCGATCGCGGCGCATCCGAGCGCGGTGATGCCGGGCACCGCCCACACGCAGAGGTGCTCGACGGAGTCGTCGAGCCAGAGCACGTCGGTCCGCCCGTCGGCGAACGCGATCACGCCGGCGAGGTAGGACGTTCGATCGAACAGCGCGGGCAGGTAACTGTTCCATAGATAACGCGTCGCGCCGGAGCTGCCAGGCAAAACCGACTTCACGATTTCGAAGAAGAAGAAGACGCCGATCGCGACGCCCGCCGCACCGGCCGCCGTTCGCGCCGTGCACGAGATGAGAAAGCCGACGCTCGCGAGCGCAAAGATCGCCGGAACGATGTACGCGATGGCGACGAACGAATAGCGACGGAGCTCGTCGCCGGCCGCGAGGGGTTCGATCGCATCGCCGTAAACGTCTCCGAACGAGAAGTGGATCGCCGTCGAGCCCCAGGCGCACGCGGCGACGAGGACGACGAGAAGGAAGGCGGTGAGGAGGAGCGCGACCCAGCGCGAGAGCGCGACTTCGAGTCGCGAGACGGGTCCGGAGAGCACATTGCGGAGTGTGCGATCGTGCCGCTCGGCTGCGACGGCGACCGCGGCGTGGACGATGACGAGCAGCGAGCCGAGCAGGTACGCGTGTCCGAGCGCGCGCGCGAAGACGTAGTATCCCGTTTCGGGAGCGTCGCCGGCGAGCCACGCGACCTGAGGGAAGACGACGGCGAGCCCGCCGGAAAAGGCGAGAGTCGATAGCGAGCTCTTCCGCCGGCGCGCTTTCGACGATTCGACGGCGAGGAGCCTGAGCAGGTTCACGCGACGTCCTCGTGCTCGGGCCCCGCCCGTGCGATCGCCGCGGCAAAGACGTCTTCGAGGCTGCGCTCGAGCCGCCGGAGCGAGTGGATCTCGACGCCCGCGCCGACGAGGACGCGCGCGAGAAGCGGCGCGCGCTCGGGATCGATCACGATGTCGATCTCACCGCGCCGGGGCTCCGGATCGTCTGGCGTAGCATCGGCGCGACGACTTTCGTCTGCGACGCGGCATTCCGGCTCCGCGTTGAGCGCGCGTTCTGCGCGGGCGACGTCACCCACCTCGATCCGGTACCGAGGCTCGGCGGACCCGGTCAGCTCCGCGATTGCGCCGTCCTTGAGGAGTCGCCCGCGATGGATGATGGCAACGCGGGAGCAGACGCGTTCCACCTCGGCGAGGATGTGACTCGAGAAGAAGACCGTCGTTCCGTGCTCGCGATTCAGCTCGCGAACGATCGCGCGAAAGTCGCGGATGCCCTCGGGGTCGAGTCCGTTCGTCGGCTCGTCGAGAAGGACGAGTCGCGGCGAGTGGACCAGCGCGCAGGCGAGGCCCAGCCGCCGGAGCATCCCGGACGAGTACCCCGCGATTCTCCGGTCGGCGGCCGGCGCGAGCCCGACACGCTCGAGCCAACGGGAGGCCTCGCGATCGGCCGCGGAGCGGTCGAGTCCGAAGAGACGCGCGTGAAGTCGAAGGTGCTCGCGTCCGCGCAGATAAGTCGGCGCTGCGAAGTCTTCGAAGAGAACGCCGATGTCGCGATAGACCGCGCGCGACCGCGGCGACTTCCCGAAGAGCGCGATCGACCCGCCTCGCGGTCGGAGGAAGCCGAGGAGCGCGCGCAGCGTCGTCGTCTTTCCGGCGCCGTTCAGGCCGAGAAAGCCGTGGATCGACCCCTCGGCGACGCGGAGCCGGAGCCGGTCGATGGCACGGAACTTTCCGTAGCCGAGAGAGAGCTCGCTCGTTTCGATCGCGTGGGTCGACATGCGAAAAGCCCGCAGCGACGATCGCGCCGCGCTGGTACGATGGGCCGAAGATCCCCTCCACCCCGCGCGCCCTTCCCGTCTTGCCCGATGTGCTCACTCGCGTTGAATCGGCGGGCAGGAGGTGCGACTCGAACCGGTTTTCAGACAGACTCCCAGCGAGAGATGACTATGCGCCGACCCATTCTTCGAACGGCATCGCTTCGGATGGAACCGCTTCGAACGGCATCGCTTCGAACGGAACCGAGACCGGAGCCGTCCCGAGCGAGGTCGAGGGCCGTGGTCATCGCGATCGCGGCGATCGCGATGTGGATGGCCGGTCCGTTCACTGAGGCCGCGAGCGCGTCGGACTCTAGCGTCATCCTCGCGCAGGCTCAACCGAAAAACGATCGGTCGCGACTTCCTCTGAAGGTCAATCGGCCTGAGGCCGAGACGCGGCGGAGATCGGACTCGTCCACGAATGAATCGTCCGGAGGCGCGACGACGTCCGCGAACGTCTCTGCGGGCGACAAGAGCGAAGAATCCGGCGAAGCATCGTCCACGAAGTCGAAGAGTTTCATCGCGAGCCTCCGCGGCTGGATCAAGGACTATGCGATGTGGATCGTCGTCGTGCTCGTCGGCGCGGCGGCGGGACTCATCCTCTGGCTCTTTCTCGGGCGCTCGGCGGGGAGCGGCGAGCTCGTCGGGCTCGGGGAAGAAAAAGAAGAGAAGGGACGGCGACGCTACTCGACGACGAAGATCCGCGCGGGCGAGGTCGCCGAACGGCTCGAAATGGAAGAAACGGAAGTCGACGCCGATCGCGAGTACGCTCTCGTCGTCGACGAGGACGCGCTCAAGAAACCGCCGCTTCCCGAAGAGATCGACGCGAACACCGGACAAGTGTACGCGGATGCTTCGACAATCGAGGAGCTCCTCGATCGCGAGAGCTTCGACGATGCCTACGAGGAATACGAGCGGCGCATCGAAGAGGACGGGGAAGCGGAGTTTCAGAGCGGCGTCGAGGAGTCGCTCGGAGAGCAGCTCCTCCGGCGAAAGAGCTACGAGAAGGCCGCGCGCGTTCTCGAGCACCACGTCGCAACGCACGCGGCGGAGGACGTCGCGCCCGAGGTCTACTTCAATCTCGGCTACGTCCATTTCTTTCGGAACCAGCACAACAAGTCGAAGCGCTTTCTCAAGCTCTACGTCGAGCGGGAGACCGACGGTCAGCGGGCGACGCGAGCGAAGAAGATCCTGACGGTCCTCGACACCGTGAGCGGACCCGAGACGAACTGACGCCGCCCGGGGGGCGCTCGGATACAATTCGGGCATGCCCCGCGTCGTCGCGACGATCCGCAGTCACGTTCGAGATGCGAAGGCGCTCCTCGCCGACGCAGAGACGGCGCTCGACATCGGCTTCGACGGCCTCGTGCTCGCGCCGCCGATCTTCGCGCGCGATCGGGAGAGCCTGAGTGGGATGCTCCCGCGGCGTTCCGTACTCGCCGTGGAGCTCCTTGCGTTCGCACCGCGCGGAGTCGCGCGCGCCGGCGGGGACGCGACTTCGCTCGGCGCGCTCGATCGGGCGGAGCGCCGCGAGGTGATCGAGCGCGGCGCGCGCGCAATCGAGATCGCGGACTCGTACGAAGCGCGGCTCGTCCTAGTCCCGACCTCCGAGTTGGACCTCACCCTTCCGCCCAGAGGCACGTCGCGGGAGGACCAGAGGGCTTGGCTTCGACGGGCTCGGGACGCGCGCCGCGTCGAAGCCGCCGCGCGTCTCGACGGATACCTTTCGGTGATCGACGGGCTCCTCCGCGCGGCGGATCGGTATAAGGTCCGCCTTTGTCTTCAGCCGACGACTGCGATCCGCGCATTACCCGCGCCGGACGAAACGGCGCGGTGCCTCGAGGAGTTTCGTGGGGCGCCGCTCGGCGTTTGGCCCGACACGGCGGCGGAGTTTGCGACCGCGGACCTAGCGAAGACACTCGGGCTCGAGCCGGGCGCGGGCGTCGAGTCGCAGTGCGAGCGATTCCGCTCGGAGCTCGCGGGCGTCACGCTGCGCGAGCTGGGCGAGTCGGGCGAACCGCGTCTCCCCGGCTCGGGGCGCATCGACCGCGACTGGCTCGCGGCCCTTCCTGCCGAGTGCGTCTGGCTCGTCGATCGCCGAGACGAGTCCGCCGACGAGCTCGCATCCGCGCACGCGTTTCTCCGCGGCGCGCTCGAGGGCGAGGCACCGGATCCGTTCAGCGCCAAGCTCTCACCCGGTTCCGATCCACCCTCGTGAGGACGAGAACCGCGCGCTCGATGCGCCGCCGCCCCGGACTTCGCCGTGCCCAGAGCGCATTCCGGGGTCGATTCGGCGCCACTTACGGCGCGATCCACTCCCTACGTCGGCTCACCGCTTCCGCCGACAATCCGAGCGAGACACTCGGCCGATCACGCCGAGAGCTTTTCTGCGCGGCGCGTCCTCGCGTATAGTGCGGAGCTCGGCGCGCTGCGCGTCTACCGCGATCCTCGCCGCGCCGCTGACTCGACCGCGAACGAAAGCTGAGCCGATCCCCGCGAGGGCCCGTTCCATGACTGAACCGAGAGATGATCTGCGCTTTTCTCCGCCCGCCCAGTTCAGCGCGAAGGCGCACATCGGAAACATCGACGATTACCGCGAGCGCTACGGCCGCTCCGTCTCCGATCCCGAGGGATTCTGGGCCGAGGAGGCGAAGCGGCTCGACTGGATCGAGCCTTGGGATCAGGTTCTCGAGTGGAACTTCGAGGAGCCTCGCGTCGCGTGGTTTAAGGGCGGGAAGCTGAACGCGAGCGTCAATTGCCTCGACCGTCACGTCGAGGCGGGACGGGGGGATCGCCCCGCGATCATATGGGAGGGAAACGAGCCGACCGATTCGCTCTCCCTCTCCTACCGGGAGCTCCTCGCGGCGGTGTGTCGAGCCGGGAACGCGCTTCGCTCACTCGGCGTTGAGAAGGGCGACCGGGTCTGTATTTACATGCCGATGGTCCCCGAGCTCGCCGTCGCCGTGCTCGCATGTGCACGCATCGGGGCGGTGCACAGCGTGGTTTTCGGTGGGTTCAGCGCCGACTCGCTTCGTGACCGAATCCTCGACAGCTCCTGCAAGATCCTCATCACGGCCGACGAAGCGCTCCGCGGTCCGAAGTCGATCCCCCTCAAGGGAATCTCCGACCAAGCGCTCGAAGGCGCGCCGTGCATCGAAAAATGCATCGTCGTTCGCCGAACCGGTGGCGACATCGTGATGAAGGACGGACGCGACGTGTGGTGGCACGACGTCGTCGACAGCGCATCGCCAGAGTGCGAGCCGTCCGTTCAGGACGCCGAGGATCCGCTCTTCATCCTCTACACTTCCGGAAGCACCGGAAAGCCGAAGGGTGTTCTCCACACGACCGGCGGCTATCTCCTCTACGCGTCGCTCACGCACGAGCTCGTCTTCGATCACCGCGAGGACGACATCTATTGGTGTTCGGCGGACGTCGGCTGGATCACCGGCCACAGCTACATCATCTACGGTCCGCTCGCGAACGGTGCGACCACGCTCATGTTCGAGGGCGTGCCGAATTACCCCGACTTCGATCGCTTCTGGCAGGTCGTCGAAAAGCACGAGGTCACGCTCTTCTACACCGCGCCGACGGCGATCCGGGCGCTCATGCGCGAAGGGACGGGACACACCGAGAAGCACGACATGCCGACCTTGCGTCTTCTCGGCACGGTCGGCGAGCCGATCAACCCGGAGGCGTGGCTCTGGTACCACCGAAACGTCGGCAAGGAACGCTGTCCGATCGTCGACACATGGTGGCAGACGGAGACGGGCGGAATCCTCATCAGCCCGCTCCCCGGGGCGTTCGATCTGAAGCCGGGCTCGGCGACGCTTCCCTTCTTCGGGGTGCGTCCGGTGCTCGTCGATGGCGACGGGAACGCGCTCCCGGACGGCGCGGCGTCGGGAAACCTCTGCATCGAGTTTCCTTGGCCGGGGATGATGCGGACGGTCTACGGCGATCACGAGCGCTTTCGAAAGACGTACTTCGTTCAGTATCCCGGGAAGTACTTCACGGGCGACGGCTGCCGCCGGGACGAGGACGGCTACTACTGGATCACCGGTCGCGTCGACGACGTGATCAATGTCTCGGGTCACCGCATCGGCACCGCGGAAGTCGAGAGCGCGCTCGTCGCACACGATACCGTGGCGGAGGCGGCGGTCGTCGGCATGCCTCACGAGATCAAGGGGCAGGGGATTTATGCGTACGTCACTCTGAGTGCTGAGAACGAACCATCGGAGGACCTCGCCAAGGACCTCGTCCGCCACGTTCGCACGGTCATCGGTCCGATCGCGACGCCCGACAAGCTTCAGTTCGCCGGCGGGCTCCCGAAGACGCGGAGCGGGAAGATCATGCGGCGCATCCTGCGAAAGATCGCGGCGGGAGAAACCTCGGAACTCGGCGACACCTCGACGCTCGCGGATCCGACGGTCGTCGATGCGCTCGTCGCGGGACGTCAGTAAAGCCCACCATCTCTCCGGCCGAACGGACTCTGTTCTCGTCGTGCCGCGCCGCATCGGTTCCAATGGGAGTCTGTGTCCCGGGATCGATCGCACTCGAGAGAGGTACGCCGAATGAATCCGTCCCTTCGTTTGCTGTCTCCGGTCGGTGCTGTGGGGTTGGCGGTCGCTGCGCTCTCGCTGTCGACGCCTGCGTTCGGGGTCGACCTCTTCTGGTCGGGGAGAGTGGACGACGGCGATCGCGAGGGCGTGTTCGTGCGAGATCTTTCCGGGGGCGGCGAGGATCGCGTCCTCGCCCACGTGGAAGGCCAAGTGGGCGCGATCGCGATCGACGAGCCGAAACGAACGCTCTACTGGACGACGCGAGATGGCGCGAGCCGCGAGAGCGAAATCTGGCGGGCGGACCTCGACGGCGATGGCGCGGAGCGATTCTGGACGTCGCCCGACGCCATCCCCGCGCTCGCGCTCGACTCCGTCCACGGTTTCTTGTACGCCGGCACGTCGGACGGCCTTCGGCGGTTCGATCTCGACACCGGCGAGATCGAACCGCTGAGCCGCGAGATTTGGACGGGCCAGGTCGCGGTCGATCCGGAGCGCGGAGCGCTCTTCTGGATCGCGCCCGCGCCGGTCGAGCCCGGTCGCTACGGACCGCCGTCGGTCTGGCGATCGAATCTCTTCGGCGAGGACCCCGAGCTCGTCGTTCGCCCGCAGTCGCTCACGGGCGACCTCGGTCTCGCGCTCGACACTCGAGCGGGAAAGGTGTACTGGGCAGCCGTCGACTACGCCGAGTGTTCCTTGGTGGAACGCATCAGCCGCGCGAATTACGACGGCCGCGACGCGGAGGTCGTCTTCTGCGGCGGGCCGACGCTCGATGACTTTCCGAGCGAGATCGCAGTCGATCCGAACTCGAGCCGCGTCTTCTGGCAGAACTCCGAGATCACGCCGGTCTTCGCGGTCGATTTCGCCGGTGCGAGAAACGTCGAGGTATTCCGCGTCGGCTCGCTACGCTCGATGGTCGTCGGTCCTCCGGAGCCGGGTCTCGAGTTCCTCCGCGGAGACGCGAACGGAGACGGCGCGGTGCAGCTCGCCGACGCGCTGCGAATCCTCGGGTGGCTCTTTCAAGGGAGCGCGATCCCGCCCTGCCTCGCCGCCGCCGACTCGAACGCCGACGCGTCGATCAACCTGAGCGACGCCACGTTCGTTCTCTATCACCTTTTTCTCGGACGCGAAGCTCTGCCGCCGCCGTTTCCCGCGTGCGGCGGGTCGACGCGCGGTGGCGACGTCGAGCTCGGCTGCGCGGCGCCCGGCTGCTGAGGACGAGTTTTCCCTGGCGGCTTTGCGCCGACCTCTGGTACCTTCCGCGGCGCCAGAGAGGAGCGGGCGGCCGCGAGATTTCGTTGCCGTCCGATGCGAAGTTCCACCTTGAGCGACGAGGCGTCGGCTCTCGGTCGGACCGAGCAGCTGGCGCCTCGGAAGGAAAGTGGCGACGGCCGCGATCGGGTGCGATAGATGTCCGTACCACTCGGGTACGGCGTCGACCGCGGCCGCGGTCGAGCAGCGGTCCGAGGCGGAAAAGAAGATCCGGCGCCGACGGTGTCTCCGACCTCGGTCGGGTGGCTGCCGGCGGCGCCTCGGTACGGCTCACGGCCTGGCGCCGTCGCCGCTCGCCGGTCGATCCGTCTGCGCTGTAGGCGCGACCGGAGAGTGAGTCGCCGCGAGGCCTTCGTGAGGAGGCTCCATGCGAGCGATTACGTTCTTTCTCGTCGTCTTCGTCTCGACGCTCAGCATTTTTCTCCTGACGACGGGCGAGGTGCAGCGCTGGTTCAACCCGTCGCCCGCGAAGACGCTGAAGAGTTTCGACGCGCCGGAGACGCCGCCCGACGAGAAGAATCTTCTCTACTTCCCGTTCTACAACACCGACCGCGGGGTCCTCGGTTTCACGATCGCGGCGGAGCTCAGCCAGACGAATATCGGCGCCGGCGAGAAGATCGACCAGATCCGTCAGCTCACCCTGCGGAACGGGACGCTCGAGATTCCGGTGGAAGGCGGTCTCGAGCTCGCCGGCGGCGAGGGCTCGGCGCCCGCGACGGGCGGGCACATCGCGCTTCGGTTCGAGACGGCGGAGTGGGAGCAGGAGCAGAAGGCTGACGCCGGCGCCAAGCGCTCGAAAGAACCTGCGAGCGTCGTCCTTCACAACGGCCAGGGGCAGACCGCCGACGGCTATTCATTCGATTTCAAGAAGCTACTCTTTCACTACAGCGGCAGCGGAGTCGCCGAAAACGAGGTCTACGAAGTACGCTCTACAGAATCTGTAGCAATTCGTAGCGACGCTTTTGAGCTGCGCAGTCAAAATGGACTACGCGGACGACTGAGCAGCGATGGGAACGGACTCGATTCCCTCACCTTCGCACCGCCCGTCGTCGCCGCGCTCGATCCGGAGCGCGCGCCCTTCTTCGGTGCGAACATCGAGGCCGCCGCGCCGGACGGAGTTGCGGATCGGGCGAGCGGCCGCCGACTGTGGATCGTGAGCGACGGACCGCTCGAGTTTCGGATGGAGGAGGGGAAGACGCGGCGAACGCGGATTCGCTTCACGAAGAGCGTCGCTCTGTATCCCCTCGCGGCCGGGGCGACGCTCGAGCCGAGCCGGCGCCCGGCCGGCGGGACGCGATTCGAGTGCGGCGACCTCGAGCTTGTCTTTCGCCAAGACGGTCGGCGGATGGTGCCAGAGTCGGCGCTCGCCGTGCGCGAGAACGGCCGCGTCCGCTCGGTCTTCGCGCACGAAAGTGGCGAGGAGTACGTAGTCGAGGCCGATCAACTCGAGTGGCGCGGGGACAACCCTGAGAAAGAGACTGCCGCGGGCGACGGGTCGAAGCGTGCGATCGCGGGGGAAGCGATCCTCTCCGGTCGACCGACGCTGCGGGGCGGCGGGAGCGATTTCGTCGCCAAGGACGCACGGCTGCGCCTGAGCGAGGGCCGACTCACGCTGCGCGACGTGGAAGGCACGATGGCGCTCCCGAAGCGGCGGGGGAAGGAGGCCGAGTCGCCGCGAATCGCTCCGCTCGACGGCTCTCGGGCGACCGAAGAGACCCTCGCGCGGGCGCGGCTCCCAGATGAGTGGACCATGCGCGCCGAAGAGGCGACGTTCCGGTTCGCCGAGGGAGAGGACGGCGAGCGAGAGTTCTCGGAGTTCGTTGCGGTGTCGCCGCAGTCCGGGCTCGTCGAGGTGCTGAGCGCGGCGAGCGACGACCGTTCGATCTCTCTCAAGTCGGAGAAGATCCGCTACGACCGAGACGCGCGTGAGCTTCGGTTCGAGGGCGTTCGGCAGCCGGTCCTTTCGGACGGGAGGAATACGATCGAAGCGGATCGCATCCGGCTCCTCCTCGAGAAGGATCGAGAGTTGGCTCTGTTCGAGGGGGCCGTGCGCGCGCAAATCGCCGACGTGAGCGAGCTGCCGGCGGGGGTGGATGCGAGTGCCGGGGCGCTCAAGGGTCGTCTCGGCGGGGGGCGCGGCTTCGAGTTGACTTCGAACGAGCTTCAGGTCGGGTTCGATCCGGAGCTGAACGGGGTCGGCTACTTGCGGGCGAACGGTACGGCGCGCGTTCCGGCGCGCGTGATCGAGCTTCCCGAAGAGGGTGAGAAGGTTCCGGGGCTCGTGCTCGAGGGGGCTCAGCTCGAGCTCGACCAGCTCAAGCAGCGCGCGTCGGTGTGGGGCACGGTGAGTGAAGACGCGGGCGGCGCGTCTCGCCCGCGGCTCGCGGTTCTTCGCCGGGGGCGAGAGACGCTGCGCGCCGAGCAGATCACGTTCGCGGGCGAGACGGGGATCGTCAAGCTCGACCGGACCGTGAGTCTCCAGAGCGAACAGGATCGGGGCGAGCTGACGATCGAGATGGCGACGGCGGTCGTCGTGCTGCGGAAGAAGAACGGTTCCACCACCGAGCCCCCGAGCGACGGTCAGGCCGCGAAATCCGGACCGCCGGACGGGGGGATCCTGTTCGAGGCGCTGCGAGACGTCGACACCATGACGGCCGAGGGAGACGTCGATCGCCCGATCGTGATCACCGCGAAATCAGACGGCGGTCGCTCGATCGTCGCGCGCT
This sequence comes from Planctomycetota bacterium, assembly GCA_965223845.1. Taxonomy (GTDB): domain Bacteria; phylum Planctomycetota; class UBA8108; order UBA8108; family SXIK01; genus CBDCXR01. Next base: position 6,256,950 of record CBDCXR010000004.1, read on the forward strand.
CGCAGCGCGCCGAGTGGAGCGGGGACAAGCTCGAGCTGCGGCTCTTCGGTGACGAGCGCCAGCAGATCGATCTCGCCGACGATCGCTTCGCCGGGCCGATTCACGCGCGGGAGATCGTCTACGAGGAGACGACGCGGCGGGTCGTGCTGCGGGGCGACGTCAAGGGCGAGCTGCGGCAGCGCCACGAGGCGAAGGAGAATCTCGAGCACGTCTGGACCTTTGCGACGACGCGGTTCGATCTCCACCTCGAGCGGGGGGAGAAGGGGCCGGAGCTCAAGTCCGCCCACGCTCGGGGCGACGTCCACCTCACCGACCGTCGGTTCGGGCTCCAGCTCCTCGGCGACGCGCTCGACTTCGACGAGGCCACGCGCCGGGTGCGGATTTTTTCTCCGAACGGGCGGCCGCAGACGTTTTATCGGCTGGCCCCCACCGCCGAAGGCTCGGAGGCGACGCGCGAGACTCCGGACAAGATCACGGCCCAGGAGATCGTTCTCCAGCCGCACGAAGATCCCGACGCGCGCTTCGGCCAGCCGAGCCACTGGCTGCTCGTCCGCTTCCGCAACGACGTGAAGGCCGTGTTCCACCCGCCGCCTTCCGTCGCCCGCCGCACTCGCGGAAAGTCGCGCGGTCGGCGGTTTCCCCTCCCCGACGAAGCGTGGAAGCTCGACACGGACGAGATCGTCCTCTACGTCGATCCGTCCCAGGGCTGGGGCCCGAAGTCGGTGCCGTGGGCGATCTGTGAGGGGAGCGTCGTCTTCCAGTCCGGGGACTACACCGGAACCGCAGCGAGCGCGCGGTACGAGGAGGGGCTTCAGAAGCTGACGCTGCGCGGCCGTCCCGTCCGCCTCACAGTCGCGGCGGAGACGTTCGAGGGGCGTTCGATCACGGTGCGCCGGGAGAGCGACCACGTTCTCATCGAGGTCGAGGACGACGGGCGAAACCGCTGAGCGGGTAGAATTCGGCCTACGTTTTCCGCGCTGGGGTGACGCGGCCGCGGATCTCGTGTGAGAATCTCCTCGTCCTGCCGAAGATGGTGAGGATGGATGAACCTCCCGATCCCGACCCGCCCGCCCGGCGCCTCACGGCAGCCGATCCCCGTGAAAGGACCCTCGATGCTCCCCCTCCCGCGAGCCGCTGACTCGAGCGGCGCGTCCGCCGCCCCGTCGTGCCGTCCGTCCGTCTTCCTGCACCGTTCGATTTGCTCGGCGGCGTTCGTCCTCGTTTCGCTCGCCGCCGGCTGCAGCTCCCCCACCCCGGCGCTCTTCAACCGCGGCGACGGGCTGCGCGAAAAGACCGTGCTGATCGTGCCGTTCAGCGAGCTGACGCAAAACCGCTGGTACGGCGAGTCCGGCCGCGGGGTGTTCCTCGCCGGTGCGCTCAGAGGCTGGGTCGCACGCGAGTGGGAGGCGGGCTTCGCCGACTCGCAGGACGAGGACATGATCATCGATCGCGTCCGCGATTGGCCCCGCGAAACGATCAGCTCCGCGGAGTGGCGGTCGCTCGTCCGAAAGACGAACGTCGAGTACGTCGTCGTCGGCGATCTGAAGTCGGTTCGGCTCAAGAGCACGCACCGGATCAATCTCCTCGACGCCGAAGCCACCGTGCGCTACCGCGTGATCGACGCGGTCCGCGGGAAGGAGGTCTTCGTTCAGCGGAACAAATCGGTCACGCTCGGCGGCCGAACGGACGAGATCGATATCCCGATTCTCGAGATGGGGTCAGACGAGAAGAAGGTGGAGATGCGACTTCTCGCGACGACGGCGAAGCAGATCGGGAAGGAATTGTATGGATACCACCGCGATTGAGCGTAGAATTTCGGACGGGTCCGTACGTTTCCGAGGGTGATTCCGATCGCCTTCGAGCCGCCGTGAGTTCGCTCCGAGGACCTCACGTGCGCCGATCGGGCCGAGCTACTTTCGAGTGAGAGATCGCGGGGCAGATCGAAGCTTCGATCGGGCGTCATTCGCGCAACTGGTTGCTATATAAGGCTTTAGGTCCGCGCGGGACGACAGAGATCTCTCCCCCCTCTGGTCGGAGGGTGCCGGGCGGCTAGGAGCCGGCGGCTCCCTCTCGCGTTGACCGGACGGGAGCTTGTCCATGCGAACGCGTCTGCGTTCTCTCAATTCTCGAGTGCAGCCATGCTCACTGTCTCCAGCCTAGCTGTCGTCGATTCGTGGATTTCGGGATTCTTCGTGGCGTGGGCCCCCGGCCCACTCGAGCTCGTCATTATCGGGATTGTCGGCTTGCTGATCTTCGGCAAGCGTCTGCCCGAGATCGCCCGCAATCTCGGGCGAGGTGTCGTCGAGTTCAAGAAGGGGATCCGAAACGTCGAGGACGACATCGATACCGCCGGCGAGTATCAGCCTCCTTCCCCGCCGAAGCAGGTCGGCGACGGAAGCCGGCGGGACGACGAAGTCGGCGCGGCCCGAAACGACTGACCGAGTCGTCTCAGCGACCGTGACGAAGACGCTCGCCGAGGGCGAGCGGAAGTCCGGCTTTCTGGAACTTGTGTACCGCCGCGTCGATGTCGTACGGGAAGCGGCAGAGACGAACGTGCGCCTGATCCGTGTCGAACAGTGCACAGGATGCCCGCGGGTCGCGATCGCGCGGTTGCCCCACGCTCCCGACGTTCACGATCGTCTGATCCGCTGCGCGTAGCGAGATCTCCGTCTCCAGCGTGTACGAGATCACCTCGGTCTGAACGAAGGTCACCGGCACGTGAGAGTGGCCGATGAAGCAGACGGCGTTCTGCATATACGCCATCGAAAGCGACGCGTCGTACGTCGTCTGCACGTAATCGAAAAGCTCGGGCGAGCAGAGAGTTCCGTGCACGACGTCGAGCCCGTCCAGGTGGTGGACGAGCGGGAGGCTTCCCAGGTAGTTCACGTCGTCGCTCGAGAGCTTGTCGCGTGTCCAGATCGTCGCCTCGCGGGCCAGCGCGTTGAAGTTCGCGATGCTGAGCTTATCTGCGACGGCGAGGTCGTGATTCCCGGCGACCACGTAGCTCGAGATCTTGCGCACGCGGTTCAGGCATTCCGCCGGCTCGGGGCCGTAGCCAACGATGTCACCGAGGCAGATGAACTCGTCGACCCCTTCTCGTTCGAGGCCGGCGACAACGGCCTCGAGCGCATCGAGGTTGCCGTGAACGTCTGAAATGATGCCGTAGCGCACCGTGCTGATCCTCTCGCGTCCGACTTCAGCTGGAGTCCTTTGGTCAGGAAAGTATAGGACACGACTTCGATCCGCGCCGGTTTCCGTGCCGAATCGATGGATTGATGCGGAGGCGAGCACGTAAGGCACTATCCTAAAGCGAGATAGGTGTCTTCCGCGAACGTCCCCCGCGTGCGCGCCGCCGAACTGAGTTCGCCGGCGCGATGCGATGTTCCACGTGGAACATTTTGGGCCGCAGTCGGGCGTTTTCAGCTTCGTTCGAATCGCGTCAGTCAAACTCATGCGTTTCTCCGGCAGAGGTTGACGCGCGAGCGGGGCCCCCAAATCCGTTCGACAGGATGTTCCACGTGGAACATCGGCCGATCCACGGCCGTCGGATGCGTTTCCAGGTTGGCTCAGTCGCGGGTGAGCGCCAAGCGCGCTCGTCCCCGGGTGGATTCAGATGTTCCACGTGGAACATTCCGTCTCCTGGGATCTTCGGGGCTCCGCGATCGGCGCCGCGGATGTTCCACGTGGAACATTCCTTCATCCGGGACCTCCCGGTGTCCCGCGATCAGCGCGATGCGATGTTCCACGTGGAACATTCCTTCATCCGGGACCTCCCGGCGTCCCGCGATCAGCGCGAGGCGATGTTCCACGTGGAACATTCCTTCATCCGGGACCTCCCGGCGTCCCGCGATCAGCGCGCCGCGGATGTTCCACGTGGAACATCTGAGGCGGGATCCACGATGTTCCACGTGGAACATCGTCCGCTGAGTAAGTTCGATGTTCCACGTGGAACATCCAGGCCCGTGACCCGCCTTCCCGTTGAAACGCGATTCGAAGGCCCCTATGATCGCCGTCTGGATCCCCGGAAGTGGAGGAATGCGAGGATCTTGGTAGAGTGCATCACGATCGCAAGTCAGAAGGGCGGAGTGGGGAAGACCACCACCGCGGTGAATCTCGCCGCTAGCCTGGCGCTTGCTGAGCGACGGGTGCTCCTCGTGGATCTCGACCCGCAAGGAAACGCGGCGAGCGGGATAGGCCTCGCTGAGGGTGAAGTCCCGGATCGTGGGGGATTCGTGTCGGCGGCGCTTGCAGAGGAGGATCTCTCGCCGTTCGCCGTGGGGACCCGGTACGAAAACCTCTCGGGTTTGTGTTCCCCCGCTGAGTTGTCTCAACTCCCGCTGATCCACAGCTTGCAGCAGGAGGACGGGCTCGATCGGTTCCGAAAAAGCCTACGGGCGGTCGCCGAGCAGTTCGATTTCCTCCTCTTCGACTGCCCGCCGTCCCTCGCGGGGCTTCCGAGCGTGGCTCTGTCCTGCAGCGACAAGGTGCTGATCCCGGTGCAGTGCGAGTACTACGCGATGGAAGGGCTGAGTCAGATTTTGCCAATAATACAGAAATTGCAGAAAACTACAAATCGGGATCTGCGCGTTGGGGGCCTACTCCTCACGATGTTTTGCGAGGAGCTCGAGCTCGCGCGCGAAGTCGCGGGCGAAGTACGCGGGTATTTTGCTGCCGAGGTGTTCGAGAGTGTGATCCCGCGGGACGTCGTTCTCGCCGAGGCGTCGAGTCACGGCGTCCCGGCGTTTCACTACTCCCCGCTTGCACGGGGGACTTGGGCGTACTTGGAGTTGGCGCGAGAGGTACTCGATCATGGCCGGGCGTAAATTGGGCCGGGGGCTCGACATGCTGATCCGAAAGCGCGAGGCGGATTCGGATCTCGAAGGCGGGACTCGGCTTCCGCCCGTCGCGGACGCGGAGCAGGAACCTTCGGCGCCGACGACGGAGCCCGTCGCCGAGCCGGAGCCGGAACCCGAGCCTGAGGCCCAAGCCGAGGACGATCCCGTCCTGCGCGTGGTTGCGGTCGATCCAGCGAGCGTCGATGCGAACCCCGAGCAGCCACGTAAAGTATTTGAGCGAGGTGAGTTAGATAACCTCAAGGCGTCGATCGGCCGCGACGGCTTGCTGCAGCCGATCCTCGTTCGCCGGCTCGGGACGGGCCGCCTGCAACTCGTGGCGGGCGAGCGCCGTCTGCGGGCGGCGCAAGAGCTCGAGCTCGAGGAGATCCCCGCGATCGTCGCTGAGGTCACCGACGATCGGCTGCTCGAAGTCGCGCTCATCGAAAACATTCAGCGCCAGGACCTGAACCCGATCGAGACGGCGGCTGCCTACCGCAATCTCATGCGGGCGAAGCGGTGGACGCAGGAGGAGCTCGCGCGCGCGCTCGGAGTCGGTCGACCGAGCGTCTCGAACACGCTTCGCCTTCTCGATCTCCCCGCGGAGATGCAAAAGGCGCTCGCCGCCGGGCACATCAACATGGGGCACGCGAAAGTGCTCCTCGCCGTTGAGGACGACGAGGATCGCCGCGAGCTCTTCGAGCGTATCGCCGAGGAACGTCTCTCGGTCCGTCAGCTCGAGGACGCCCGCGAGGAGGCGATGGCCGCCCGTTCGGACGGGGAGTCCGGCGGGCGACCGGAACGGCCCCGCCGGCGTCGCGATCCAAAGATCGCCGCCCTCGAGGAGGAGCTCCGCGCGTCGCTCGGGACGAAAGTCGTAATTCAGGAAGGCGCGCGAAAGGGGCGGGGACGCGTCACCATCGAATTCTATTCCGCTGACGATTTTGAGCGGATCCGAACGCGGTTGCTCGCGCGGAGTTGACGGCGATTCGCGCGCGGGTTATCGGCCTCGATGGCGGGCCGGTTCTTCAGTTGACTCGGGGAGAAAAGGGTTCACACTGACCACTCTGTCGCGGTTTCAGGACGGCTGCGAGAGAGAAGCCGGCGGTCGCCGGCCCAGGAGCTCGAGTCGCCCGCGGTCCACTTTTGGGATGCCTCGTTCTTCGGCTCGAACCGGTTTTTTCGGACCGGCTCCTACCACGACGTGAATCGTCCGGAAGCCCGAAGTGGAGTGTTCAGAGGAGTCATCGACGAGCGGCGCGTGAGGGCCGTTCGTTCGTTCCATCGGGCCCGGGGGATGATCGATCGGACGCGAAGGCCGCGTCTCGGCGCTCGCGTTTCTCTCGCGAGCGAACCCGGGGTCGTCCCGCCGCGCGTGTTCCCCGTCCGGGCGAGGCCGGGTGATCGTTCAGACCCTTGCAGCCGCCCTGCAGCGAGCGAGGGCCGACGCGGGTCGGTCCCCCGACGGTCGGGACCGAGCTTCGCCTCGGCGCCGCGACTCCGACGCGACGAAGCCGCATGATGAGATTACCGAAGTCGGCCGCCGCCCTGTCCGCCGCGGCGATGCTCTTCTGGGTTTCCACGGCGGTAGCGCAGCCGAGTGCCGAGCCTCCGACGGGGGAGGTCTCCGCGCAGCCGGCGCCGCCCACCGGGGAGGACGAGGGCGAGGAGCCGGAGCCGCTCACGACTCGCATCGAGAACGGGATCACGGACGGTGGGACCGAGCTCTCGCTCTCGCTCGAAGACGCCATCCGAATGGCGGTCGAGAACAATCTCAACGTGCGCATCGCGCGGCTGGATGACGCGATCCGCCAGCGGGACGTCGTCTTCGCGCGGTCGGCCTTCGATCCGTTCTTCAACGTCTCCGCGACGTACGCGAAGAATCGCGACCCGACGGTGAGCTTCCTCGACGTCGGTACCGGCGCCCAGGGCGTTACGGTCAACCCGTCCGAGATCACGACGTACTCGACCGGCGTCTCCGGGCTCTTCGTTCTCGGAACTTCCTACGACTTCCGCGTCGAGCAGAACGAGTTCGACCGGCCGGCGGCGGCGAGCGGAGGAATCACCGTCCTCAACCCGGTGACCCGCACCCAAGCGGTCGCCGACCTCCGCCAGCCGCTCCTTCGCGGCGCGTGGTACGCGGTCAACTCCGCCGACCTCCGCATCGCGCTCAACCAGCTCGATTGGTCGAGGGAGGCCTTCGAGCTCGTCGTGATCGACACCGTCTACCAGGTGGAGGCGGCCTACTGGGACCTCGTCTTCGCCGTTCAGAACTACCGTTCGATCGGGAAGAGCCTCGAGGTCGATCTGGAGAATCTCGAAAACGCCCGCAAGCGGCTGGAGGTCGGCAAGTACTCGCCGAACGACGTCACCGTCGCCGAGGCGCAGTGGGTCCTCCGCAAAGTAACCCGCGAGCAGGCCGTCCTCGAACTCCTCGTGGCTCGCGACCGACTGCTCGATCTCGTCAACTACTCCGGCGAGCGATCGCTCGTCGAAGGGTGGCGGGCCGGAGGTGGCAAGGGATCGTACGATGACGTCGAGATCATCCTCGAGACCCCGCCCGACTCGGAGCTGCCCGACCTCGATATCGACACGGCTCTCGCGAACGCGATGAAGCACCGCGCGGATTACCGGCAGGTTCTCGTCGAGCTCCGAAACCAGAAGATCCGCGTCGAGGTCGCGCGGAACAATCTTCTTCCGCAGCTCGATCTCCTCGGCCGCTGGACGCAGCTCGGACTCGACGACACCTATCACGAGTCCTACTCGAGCGTCGGCGACGGAGATTTCTACGACTGGTTCGTCGGCGTGGAGCTCTCGGTTCCGCTGTCCAACCGCGGACCGCGAAGCCGTTACCGAAACGCCCGCGAGGAGCACCGCAAGCTCGCGCTCCAGAAACACAGCCTTGAGAACCAAGTCGCGCTCGAGGTGGCGGCGGCGGTGCGCGAGATCGAGAATCTCCGGCGGCGAGTCGTCGACCGCGCCCGGCACGTCGAGCTTCAAACCCAGCTCGTCGTGGACGAGCGAAACAAGCTCGAGGCCGGTCGAACCATCGCGTACACGGTGAGCATCATCGAGAACGATCTCGTCACGGCCGAGACGGATGCCCTGCGCGCGCAGGCGGATCTTCAGAAGGCCAAGGCGGAGTACTACCGCGCCACCGGCACGCTGCTCCAGGAGCGGCGGATCTGGGTGGGGGAGCCGTAGCGCCGGTCGATCGCGCTCGAACGCCCTAACGCGCTTTCAGCTCGACCTCGAGTGTGACGCGCTCCTCGCCGCGGAGAACGGTGATCTCCACCTTGTCGCCGGGCTTGTGCTCCCGCAAGAAACCCGTCCAGTGCTGGACGTTTTCCACTTCCTTGCCGCCCCACTCGACGAGGACGTCCCCGGCCTTCACGCCGGCCGCCGCCGCCGCCGATCCGTCCCGAATGTCCTCGAAACGAACCCCTCGCGACTCGAAGGCGTAGTCCGGTACCGAGCCGAACGACACGCCGAACCCGCGCCGGGCGGGAAACTTCGCCGTCAGCGAGACGCTCTCGTCCCCCCGGGTGACCTCGATCTCGATCTCGCTCCCGGCTTCGACGGCGCGCACCGCGCGGACGAGATCGGCGACCGAGCGGACCGTCGTCTTCCCGAAGCGGTGGACGAGATCCCCCGCGCGGACGCCCGCTTTCTCGGCGACGGAATCGGTGACGACTTCGCGGACGAGGGCGCCGCGGCGAGCGTCGGCCGGCTGGAGGAGGACGCCGAGCTGCGGCCGATTGGAGCCCGAGGATGCGACCTGCGAGTGCGGGTTGAACACCGGGGCGGTGGGGGATGCGGCCAAGTTCTCCACCGTTGCGCGCACGAGATCCACGATCTTGGTGAGGCCATCGAGATTGAGCGTCTCGAGGTCGTCCGTCGGACGATTGTAGTCGCGGTGCATCCCGGTGAAGAAGAAGAGCACGGGAATCTGCTCCGAGAGAAAAGGCGCGTGGTCCGAGCCGCCCCCGCCGGGTCCGCGCGCCGGCCGGGCCTCGATGCCCCCGACCGCTGCGGTGGCCTTGGCGAGGAGACCATCGAAGGCGGGCGAGCTGTCGGCGCCGATCACGCTCACGCCCACTGGGTCCGAGCCCTTGGCTCGGCCGATCATGTCGAGATTCACCATGGCCTTCACCTGGTGGAGCGGCGCGGGGCCGGCGGCGAGCTCGAGAGATTCGAGCGGGAGCCAACCGGAGCGCCCGGCGCTCGGCGCTTCGACCTCGAGCGAGCCGTGGGCGGGGCTCCGTGTCGCGACGACCGTCGTCCCGGCGGAGAGCTCGACGCCCTCCTCCGCACCCGGGTGAGCGACGAGCTTCGCCGCCGAACGGAGGCGATAGCGCCGGGGCGAACGAACCCAGTGACGGCTTCCGAGGAGACCGATCTCCTCGCCGGAGAAGCAGAGAAAGAGCACGGATCGCCGCTCCTCGGCGCTCGCTCCGTCCGCCGCCGCGCCCGCGAGGACGCGCGCGACCTCGAGGATGCCGGCGGTCCCGCTCGCGTTGTCGTCGGCGCCATTGTGGATCGCACCGAAGTTCGATCGCTGCACTTGGTTTCCGAACCGCCCGATGTGGTCGTAGTGCCCCCCGACGACGATCGTCTCGTCGGCGAGCTTGCCCGCGCCGGGTAGACGCGCCGCGACGTTTCGAAGGACGCGGTGGGCGGGGCGCGTTCCGAAGCGAAGCCGCACCCCGTCGAGCACGAAGCTGTTCGGCTTGGCCGAGGAGTCGATTCCCGCGACGACCGCCCCGAGGTCGTGCCCGCGCCCGCGAAAGAGTTCCGCGGCGACCTCGAAGGGGACGAGGATCGACGGCACGGTCGGGTGTCGTGGCGAGGCTCGACGGACGAATCCCTGGAGGTTCTGCACGCTATCGACTTCGCGTCCGGCGGAATCGTGGCCCGGCGGAGTCACGAAGACGACCCCGGCCGCCCCGCGCTGCCGCGCCGCCGCGAGTTTCGCGACGAACGGCGCGTGCGGACTGCGATTCCCGCCAAACTTCTCTCCGGGCGGAACGAAACGAAGAACGACGAGGATCTTTCCGGCGACGTCGAGCCCCGCGAAATCGTCGTACTCGCCGCCGTCGAGGCTCACGCCGTACCCGGCGAAGGCGAGCGGCGCGTCGACACTCGCGGATTCCCCGAACGCGATCGGGAACGCGTCCACCCACGCTTCCCAGGTGGTCTCGTCCTCCGTCTCGAAGTCGATCGCGACGCCGCGTCCGTCCGCGAACTCCGTCCCGTAGGGCGCAGTGAAGTAGTCGAAGTAGCTGCCGCGATCGCCGGCCGGCTCGAGACCGTAGGAGCGAAAGGTCTCGGCGAGATACTCCGCCGCGATCTCGAGCCCCGGTTCGCCGCTGTCGCGACCCGCGAGGAGATCGGCGGCGAGAAACTCGACGTGACGAGCGAGCTCGGCTCGCGCTACGGCCGGCGGGGGAGCGGGGGATGGCTCGTCGTCGGCGAACGAGCGAGGGCTCGGGAGCGAGAGGAGCGAGCCGAGGGCAACGGCGACCGCGCACCGGCGCGAGACTGAAGCGCACGATGAGGGTGAGCGAATGACATCGCGGCGAGACGAGACGATCGATCGGTACACGTTGAATCCTCGCGAGGGAGCGGTGGGGATCGCCGCCGCGGGGCGGGGCGATTCCGCGGTACTTTGGCGGTACATTCCGAGGGGAAGATTTCAGTCGAACTCGGCGCGCGAATCGAAACTCCTCGCCGCGGTCCGAGCTCCTCGACAGATTGTAGTCGAGCGGTTCGGCCGGCGCTTCGAATCTAGTCTCTTCGAGAAGCGCGGTGCTCGTCTTGAGAGACCGCGCCGCGGGCGGCGGTCGGCGCGCCCGACGGGCCGGAAACTCTCGCCGATCGGAGCTCGCGGAAGCACCTCCCTGTATGATGCCATCGCTCGAAGCTGCCGCTATTCTTCGGCTGTCCGCCGCGTGGATGCCGACCCTTCCTCTTCCCCGAATCGCCCTGTGACCGTCGTTGCCGTCCACAATCCGAGCTCTCGGCGGGGACGCGAGGTCGCCGAGCGATTCCGCCGCCGCGCGGGCGAGCTGGAGGTCGAAGTCCAGTGGATCGAGATCGCCGCGCTCGCCAGCGCCTCTCCGCCGGCCGAGCGGGTGGTCGCCATCGGGGGAGACGGAACGGTCAACGCGGCCTGCGATTGGCTGCGGCGAACGGGCGGGGCGGGGCCGGTCGCGATCGTGCCGGCCGGCACGGGGAACAACCTCGCCCGCGGTCTCGCGATCCCGCTCGAGGTTGATGCCGCCTTCGACGTCGCGCTCACGAGCGCTGCGACGGCGCCGATCGATGCGATTCTCTACCGCCTCGCCGCGACCGGGGAAGAACGCATCGCGATTCAGATCACGGCTCTCGGGTTTCCGGCGGAGGTCGCCGAGCGGTACGACGAGCTGCGCGCGCGCCCGTGGTTTCGTCGGCTCGCCGCGCCGCTCGGTCCCTACGTCTACCGCTTGCTCGCGCTCGGCGCGATCCGGCGGCAACGCCGGCGCGAGCGCGCAGGCGAGCTCGCGCGCGTCACGGCGACGTTTCCCGAGGGGTCGTTCGAGGGGACGGCCGCGGCGGTGTTCGCGGGAAACGAGTGCTCGCTCGGGGGCAATTTCATCCCTTGCCCTCGCGCGAGGCTCGACGACGGCCGACTCGACCTCTGCATCCTCCGCTCGGGCACCGAAGTGGGATACTTGAAGCTGTTCGGTGCGGTCGCGAAGGGCGAGCACCTCCGCTACAAGGACGCCGTCTTCTACGCCCAGAGCACCGGACCGGTGACGATCGCGACCGACCGCGCGGGACCGCTCCTCAGTGACGGCGATCTCTGGCTCCGCGGCGATGCGTTCGAACTCGAAGTTCTCCCGCGCGCGTTCGCGATCGTCGTACCTCCGGTCGCGAAGGAGCCGACGACCGGGACATCTCGAGCGGAGAATTGAACGGCGGTCGCGCGCAGGTCGGCAGACGGCGTTTCGGGTACAATTCCCCCGCGCTGGAGCCACGCGATTCATTCTCTTCGTTCGATTCTGCGGAGCGATCGTGACCGATCTTCCCGTTCCCCGAGAGCTGACCGCCGACGAGCGCCGTCTCGTCGAGGCAGCGCGAGAGAAGGCTCGCGTTCTCTACGAGGGCCGCCGCGTCCCGCACCGGAGCTGCGGCATCGCGCTCGCCGAAACCTTCAATCTCCCGGCGAGTCCCTACCAATCGCTCCGCCGCGGAGGAATCACGGGCGCGGGTGAATGCGGGGCGATCAAGGCGGGGGAGCTCGTCCTCGGCGAGTACTTCGGCGATCCGGATCCCGCCGGTCCCGTGACGCCATCTCTCCGCGCCGCCGCTTCCCACTACCGTTCGCTCTGGGAGAGCGGACTCGACCGGGGGCCGGGCGGAGCAAAGGGCAGCATCGTTTGTAACGACCTCACCGCGCCGCACGGCGAATTCACCGGCTCGGCGCGTCAGTCGTTTTGCACGTCGCTCGCCGCCGGAGTGGCCGCGGCGGTCGCCGAGACTCTCCTCGCGTTCGGCGCGGAGTTCGACGTGACACCGATCCCGGAGCTCGCCGACGAACCCGGGTGATCGATTCCTGCGCCGACCGAGGACCGCCGAGCCCCGCGTACCGCTTCCGCCGCGGCCCGCCCCTTCCCGACCTCTTTCAACGAAAGATCCGAGCATGAGCGTCTCGACGATGCAGCGGCGACGGCCATGAACATTCGTGCGAACTCCCGCGAAGCGAACGGAATGCGCGCGGCGGCCGTCGTCAGCACTGAAGCGGACACGCTCGCCGCCGGAGTCGAGGTTGCGAGTGCGATCCGTGCGGCCTTCCCTTCCGCGCCGATCGATCTCGCCTGCCTCTTCATCACGCCTCAGCATGCGCGTCGTCTCGAGGAGGTCGTCGCCGCGATTCACCGCGATGTCGCTCCCCGCCACCTCATCGGCTGCACCGCCGAGAGCGTCGTCGCCGGCGAGCGGGAGTTCGAGCAGTGCGCGGCGATCTCTCTCTGGGCCGCGAGTTTTCCGCCGGGTGCCGTCGTCGAGACCGCGCACGTTCGTGCGGAGGAGACGCCGGACGGCCTCGCGTTCGTCGGCCTTCCGAGCTTGGACCCTCCCGACCGGTCGGCGCTCCTCCTCTTCGGCGAGCCGTTTTCGTTTCGCATCGATGAATGGCTCCGGCGCTTCGGGGAAGACCACGCCGGCGTGCCCGTCTTCGGCGGGATGGCCAGCGGATCGCGGCGACCCGGCGAGAACCGCCTCTTCCTCGGCGGTCGAGTGGCCGTCCACGGTGCCGTCGTCGCCAAGCTCGGAGGAACCGTGTCGGTGCGAGGGGTGGTCTCGCAAGGTTGCCGCCCGTTCGGCGAAAAGTTCGTCGTCACACGCGCGGACGGATCCCTCGTCTTCGAGATCGGAGGCGTCCCGGCGCTCGAGCGGCTGAAGGAGCAAGCCTCGCGCCTCTCGCCGACGGAGCTCGACCGACTGAGCGGCGGCGTTCACCTCGGCATCGCGATCGACCCGAGAAAGTCGCGGCCGACGCGGGGCGACTTCCTCGTCCGCAACATCGTCGGCTGGGATGACGAGCGAGGCCTCATCGCGGTAGCGGACGCCGTGCGGCCGGGAGCGACCGTTCAGTTTCACTTGCGCGACGCCGAGGCGGCATCCGAAGATCTCGCCGATCTCCTCGACGTCGCCTCGACGGGTGGCGACCCCGTCGGGGGCCTGCTCTTCAGCTGCAACGGTCGCGGATCCCGGCTCTTCGACGCCCCGGATCACGATGCCGGTCATGTGAGCCGGCGCTTCGATGCGCTCCCGCTCGGCGGTTTTTTCGCGGCGGGCGAGCTCGGTCCGATCGCGGGGCGGAACTTTCTTCATGGCTTTACGGCGAGTGCGGCGCTCTTCGAGCCGTTGGTCGCGCCGACGTCATCGCCGAAACCCCCCGGAACTTCGAACGAATGAATCACCTCGAACCACGCGGTCGGCTTCTTCTCGGGCCCGGACCGTCCTCCGTTCACCCGCGAGTCTCCGAAGCGCTCGCCAAGCCGCTCGTCGGGCACCTCGACCCGCAGTTTCTCGCGATCATGAACGAGACGCAGGCGCTGCTTCGCCAGACGTTTCGGACCGAAAATCGGCTGACGATTTCGGTCTCCGGGACGGGAAGCGCCGGCATGGAGGCTGCCTTCGTCAATCTCGTCGAGCCGGGGGACACCGTGCTCGTCTGCGTCAACGGCGTTTTCGGAAACCGGATGAGCGACATCGTCGAGCGGATCGGCGGTCGGCTCGAACGGATCGATCGTCCGTGGGGTGAGGTGTTCGATCCCGCCGAGGTCGAGAGCGCGCTCGAACGAAATCCGTCGATTAGCGTAGTTGCTATCGTCCACGCAGAAACCTCTACGGGTGCACATCAACCCCTCGAAGCCATCGCGACTCTCTGTCGCGAGCGCGGCGTGCTCCTTCTCGTCGACGCGGTGACGTCGCTCGGAGGAGAAGAGCTCGACATCGACGGGTGGGGGATCGACGTCTGTTACAGTGGCACGCAGAAGTGCCTCAGTTGTCCGCCGGGGCTGGCGCCCGTGACGTTCGGGCCGCGCGCCGAGGAGAAGCTCGCGGCGCGGAAGTCGAAGGTCGTGAGCTGGTATCTCGACTTGACGATGATCCAGAAGTACTGGACGGACGGCGAGCGCGTCTACCACCACACCGCACCGATCGCGATGAACTACGGGCTCCACGCGGCGCTTCAGCTCGTCGCGGAGGAAGGGCTCGACGCGCGGATCGCTCGACATCGCCGCAATAGCGCCGCTCTCCTGAGCGGGCTCACCGCGCTCGGTTTTCGCATGTTCGCGGCGGAGGGATATCGGCTGCCGATGCTGAATTCGGTTTGGCTCCCCGAGGGCGTCGAGGATGCGCCTACGCGAAAGCGGCTTCTCGAGACGCACAATATCGAGGTCGGCGCCGGCCTCGGGGATCTCGCCGGGAAGATCTGGCGCATCGGGCTCATGGGTGAGTCGAGCCGGCGCGAACACGTGCTTCGATTCCTCGCTGCGCTCGAGAGCGAGCTCTACGAGGCGGGGCACTCGGACCGAGTGGGCGCGGGGATCGAGGCGGCGGTGGCGTCGTATCGTAGCGCCGGGAATTGAATCGATTCTGGTGAGGGACGGCGGGGCGGGCGTAGACTCTAAGCGATGTCCGCCGGAGCTCCGCCGACACTCGGATCGGACTTCCTCCGGCGAGCTCGAGTTACGCGATCTTCCGGAAAGGAATTCCATGACGACGATCGAGACGAGACCCGCGCGGTGGCTCACCGCGGCCCTCGCGATCGCGCTCGCCGCTCCCGCGGCGTGGGCGGGCGACGAGAAGGAGGGTAAGGCGAAGGGAAAAGACAAAACGAAGACCGCCGCGACCGTCCACGGCTTCAAAGTGAAGACGATCGACGGGAAGAAGTTCGATCTGCGGACGCTCAAGGGTCGCGTCCTCATGCTCGTCAACGTCGCGAGCCGGTGAGGCCTCACGGACAAGCAGTACTCGAGTCTCGAGTCGCTCCACCGCAAGTACAAAGATCGTGGCCTCGATGTCCTCGCCTTCCCCGCCAACAACTTCGGCGGGCAGGAGCCGGGAACGAACCTCCAGATCAGGGAGTTCTGCGCGAAGAAGAACGTTTCCTTCCGTCTCTTCGAGAAGATCTCCGTGAAGGGCGAGGACGCGCATCCGCTCTATAGGTTCATCACCAACGAGAAGATGCACCCGAAGACGGGCGGCGACGTGAGGTGGAACTTTCAAAAGTTCCTCGTCGGTGCGGACGGTAAGGTCCTCGCTCGCTTCGAGCCGCGTGAAGATCCCCTCGGCGAGAAAGTGCTCGCGAAGCTCGAGGACGCGCTGAAGAGCGTTCCGGAAGAGAAGCGCCCGGCCGACAGCGTTAAGCCCAAGAAAGCCGAGGGAAAGGACAAGAAGAAGGCGGAGAAGGAGAAGACGGCCGGCGGGAAGAAGGACTAGACCGAGGGAGATCGGTCCCGGGGGCGAGCGGTGCTGCGAAGGCACGGTTCGCCCCCGGTTTTTCGTTCAAGAGTGGAGCCGGATCGATGACTGAGACGCGGCTCACGCGCTCCGCCTACGAGGCGATGGCGGCCCGCGCGCGCGCGGACTACCCGGAAGAGACCTGTGGTTTCGTGTTCTCGAGCGGCGACGAGCTCCTCGTCGTCCCGATGGAGAATATTCAGAACCGCCTCCACGCCGAGGATCCGGAGACCCACCCGCGCACGGCGCGGCGAGCGTACTGCTTCGACCCGGTCGAAATGCAGCGTGTCATGGACGCGCACGAGGCGGCGGAACGGCCGCTCCGCTGCATCTACCATTCGCATCCGGACGAAGACTCCTACTTCTCCGAAACGGACAGCGCCGCGGCCGCTCCATTCGGCGAGCCGAGCTACCCGGACGTCGTCCACCTCGTCTTCAGCGTGCGCGAAGGCAAGGTCGTCGATCTGAAAGCGTTCGACTGGTCGGCGGACGAGGAGAGGTTCGTCGAGGCTCCGCTCGTCGTGACCGACGCGCCCGACTGACGACCGACTCGACGCGAGAGCGTTGTCTCGAATTCGTGCATCCGGGCGACATGACGTGTCGGCTGCCTGGCGTCCGGCGAGACGCCGCCGCGACCTAAATCGCGGCGAGCGCACCGTTATCGACACTCGAGTCCCGCCGTGCCGATTCTCCGGGACCGTCCGAGTTCTACCCGACGCGCCCTGGGGAACTTACGTCGACCGCGCGGGTGCCTTCAGGTCGGTTGGCAGCATCGCGTCGGCGATGGAACACTTGACGGGGAAACGTGATCGAGTGGTCGATTCGTTTGCGCGAGCACTCTCGTCGCGCGGGGTAGGCATCGAATTGAGGACCGCGATCATGAACCGAATCCGTTTTCGTCTCGAGCGCGAGAGGGGCTTCACGCTGATCGAGACCACTATCGTGTTCGGCGTCTCCATCGTGTTCCTCGCCGGGGTCGTCACCGCGTTCTCTGGCCTTCAGGGCGCGGTGGTCGAAGGCCAGACAATCTCGGAGCTTCAGCTTCGCTCCCAGCGCGCGCTCGATCGGATCGTGACGGCGGCGAGCCAAGCGCTGACGACCGACAGCGAGTTCTCGGCGCTCAAGCCGAACACCGGAGTCGACTCCCACTGCTTGCGATTCCGGCTTCTCGACTCCGTCGATCCGCTGACCGGCGCCCTCGTCTTCAACGGCGACAACGTCTACATCTACGGCCCCGACAGCGGCGCGAACCCCTCGGCCGGCCTCGTGATGGGCCGCGGCACGAGCCTCGCAAACGTCCACGGAAACGGGAGCGGGTCGGACGGCGTTCTCGGAACGAGGGACGACAACACCGGAGCGATGACGAACGGTGTCCCGGTCGTCGAACTCCTCATCCCCGATACGTTCGCACCGCAGACGGGGACGATGTTCGAGGTCGACGTGAACGGGCGCCTGCTCACGTTCACGCTTCGTGTGAACGCCCAAGACGCGAACGGGCAGTTCATTCTCCCCCAAGATCTCGTCTTTACCGAGCGCGTCGCGCTTCGACGCTAAACGTAGGTTCATCGTCGCGGAGGCAATTCTGTGAGCACCAGCCCGTTCCGAGCACGATTCGACTCCACGACCGGCCTCACTCTGGTCGAGGTGACGGTCGCGATCACCGTGTTCGTCGTTACGGCGCTCGGGGTCGGAGCCGCGCTTACGGACGGGATCCAGCACCGGCAGCAGTCGTTTCAGATCTACCAGGGGCTGAACGTTCTCCGCGACATCGTCGCCGAGGTGCAAAACACCGCGAACCTTCCGCAGAACCTCGTCGCCCAGGAGGGCATCGGTGCGATCTACGACGTCTATCAAGGTCAGACGCGCGCCGTGCCGAATCTGCCCAACGCTCAGGTCGTCATCACCTGCTTTCCGAGCGAAGCTTCCGTTCCACTCGAGCTCGGCGGTCCGCAGGATCTCAACTTCGATGGCGACGCCGTCGACGACCTCGGCAACATCTCGAACGGAAGTGATCTCAAGATCGTCCCGATGATGTTCACGCTCACGATGGGCACGGGAAAGACGAGCCAGACGATCACGTTTCACCGATTGATTACGAAGACGACCGATTGACGAATCGAAGCGAGAGAGAGGGGGCCATCCGATGATCAAGTTCCACCCGATGGCGCGGGGGGCGAAGAGCGACCGACCGACTCGTCTCGGCCCGTTCGACTCCGACCTCCGACAGCGCGGCGCAGCTCTTCTCGTGGCCGTGGTGTTCGGGATCGGACTCCTGTCCATCGCCGCGCTCACGCTCCAGCTCTCGCTCGCGCACGCCGCGACGGGCAAGGGGCAGCGTGAGCTCTTCTTCGCCCGGCAGATCGCCGATTCCGGGGCGGCGCAGGCGCTCGCTCTGATGAAGGAAGGCGGGGCGGTTGCCCCGACTTCGGGCGGCTGGGTGTCGTTCTCGATCGGCGACTTTCTCTACGACACCTCGACGGATCCCGCGACGCGGATGAGCGTCGTCCGCGCGTGGGGACGAGTCGCGGTCGAGGCGTCGACGAGCTCGAGCACGGTCGCACCGGACGATCCGAGCTGGGATGGAACGGGATGGCTCGTGCGCGGCGTCGAGGTTACGGTCCAGGGCGTCGCGTTCATCCCGGAGTCGGCCGTGTACTTCGGGAACGGCGGCGTCGAGCGACCCCAGAACGGATTCGAGTGGACCGGAGGGTCCGACCTCACCGATCCGTCGACCTGGGGTACGGTGACGAGCTCGCCCTCGTCGTGGCAGGCGGCTTCGGTTCCCTTCGAAGCGAGTGCGCTCGATCACCCGATCGACTACCTGACGACTCTCGCCGCGCCGCCGCCGGCCACGTCGAATCCGCACCCGTATCAAGTGTGGTCGTCGCAGACGACGATCGGCCAGGCGAACACCGAGGCCTGGTTCAATTCCTCGGCCGGAGGTGGCTCGGCAATGTCGGGAGTCGCGCCTTCGACCGCGTACTACTCGAGCGATCCGACGTCGCCCGATTACGCGTTCCCCGTCGACTCGTCCGTACCGGACGTTCAGGATTTCGGCTGGACGCTCTGGAACGAGAACTCGACGAATCCGAGTGCGACCATGCTATCGAGTGGAAGCCACAGCGGCACCTTCGGCGATTTGACGAGTCCGGGCGTGACCTTCGTCACCGGCGAGCTCGATGTCGCCTCGGGTACGACGTTCGAGGGCGCGGGGATCCTCGTCATCCGCGACGACTACGATCCGAACGTCGATACGAACAACACGCCGTCGGACCGCGCCCTCATGACGATCTCCGGGACGTTCAAGTGGACGGGGCTCGTCATCATCGCGGGGTGGGCGCCGAACATCACCGTCAACCCGGGCGGCGACGCGACGATCGTCGGGTCTCTCTTCGGCGAAGACAGCGTGCAGTCCGGAGGCGAGATCAGCCTCGACAGCGCCACGATCATTTTCCGCGTCGAAGATTCGATGAAAGTCCTCTACTCGAACGCACTCTTTGCGCCGGGAGGACCGATCAACCAGTTTCTTCCCGCGGTGACGAAGCAGATCCGCGGCGTCCGCGAAATCACGTCCACGTCGTTCGCGAGCACGTATTGAAGCAGCCGGGGACCGACGGTCCGAAGACCTCCGCGTCGTGATCTACCAAGCGATGGAACGAACGTACATGATCCGCCGAAAAGCCGTGTTTGCTGCTCTGATCGTCAGTGCTTTCGCCGTGGTGCCCGCTACTGCGCAAGTGAAGATCGACTCGACGCTCGCCGAGCTCGAGCGGGTGGTTCAGGGACTCGAGAATGTCGAGTCGGCGATCGCGAAGGCGTGGCCGACGCGGGACCGGGACACGGCGAACGAGCTGACGAGGCCGCCCCAAACCGACGAATTGTTCACGAAGCTGGACCGGCTGAATGTGCGCCGAAGCGCGTTGATCCTCAGACTCCAGTACGCAGCGAACGACCGTCGCTCGATCAAGTCACAGGCGCGCGGAGCCGTGCCGGGGGAATTGATCGCGGCGCTGAGACGAGCGCGGGATCTAGCGTTCGTCGAAGCGCTCGTCGAAGCGGCTGGTCCGGACGCGATCAAGTCGCCGGAGTTCGTCGCCGTTCTCTTGCGGCAAGCGAAGCGCCACGCGCCGTGCCCAGGGTTCCTCGCCGACCTGCTCGCGAAAGCGCGATCGCGCGAGGCGGGTGCGTTTCTCGCGGCGGAAGGGGCTCGCACGAAGAGTCTCCGGCTCCTCAAGTCGGCCGGAGATACCGGCGATCCCGCGGTGATCGGAAGTCTCATCCGGTGTGCGAAGAGCCGGGATCGAGAACTTTCTCGTGCGGCGCTGGACGCCCTCGCCCGCATCGTGCCGCCTGCCGCTCGGGATCCGGAGCTCGAGCCGCTCGTTCGGAGAGCCGTCCAAACGACTCGTTCTCCGGAGCTGAAGGCCACGCTCGTCGCCTATCTCGCGCAGACGCGGAATCCCGAGAACGCCGGTTTCTTCCGCCAACTCTACGAGCGGGAGAGGGGAACGACGATCGGGCTCGCCGCGGTCGGAGCACTCGGCATGCTCGGCGAGACCGAAGCGAGCTTTCTCCTCGAGGAATGCCGCCGGCTCGACACTCCACCCCGCGCCCGCGAGGCCTGCATTCGGGCGCTCGGGGCGGCGCGCTACAAGCTCGCGGTGCCGCATCTCATCGATTGCCTCGCGGATCCCGACGTCGAGCGGGCGGCGCGGCGATCGCTCCGGCAGATCGCCGGCCGCGACATCGGGCCGGGAGTCGGACCTTGGCTTCGCTGGTGGCGTACTCAACCCGAGGCCGGGCCCGACGCGCGGGATCCCGACGATCTCTGAGAGATCTCCAGCCTACGCCTAGGCCGTGACGGGTTCCGCCGGCTCCGCTTCCGCGACGGGGGTCGTCGCGGCGACCTCGACGGGACCGAATCGCCGCTGGTACTCGGCGTCGCACGCTTCGATCTCGGCGAGGACGCGGTCGACGTGGTCGTGGTCGGCAAAGCTCGACGTCGGCGCGCTCAGAATCGCTCGCGCCTCCTCGAGGACCGTCTGCTGCGCCTTCACGCGGCCGGTGAAGGTTTCGACGGCGCGGCTGACCTGGTCGGCTACGTCTTGAAGCTCGTCGTTCGCTCGGACCTGACATTTCCGGTCCCAGCGTCCGTCGACGAGACCGGTCAGGAACTGACTGATGCGATGGAGAGGGCCGCAAAACTTGAACGACTGGTAGATCGCGACCGCGATGCAGATCGGAATCGCGATGACGAGCGTCTGCGCGAAGGACTTGAGAAGGATCGAAGGGATGCGATCCATCTGGTTCGCCGGGCCCTGCTGAACGAGAAGCCAATGGTTTACGAGGGCGAGCTGAAAGCTGATGAGGAGCGCGAAGATCGTCACGAACAGCGTTTGCAGCACCGTCTTCAGCTGTAGGTCCGGCCGGATCCACTTCCGGTTGCGTCGGGGACCTCGGTATCTTCTCGTGTCACTCACGGTGGTGCGCCCTCGGGGGTCGGTAGCGTTGGGGTTGTGGGGCAAGTAGACAGCATTCGTCTATCGGCGTTTGCTCTGTCGTCTATTCAGTGGACGAGCGCCCCAACGTGCCGCAGGAACGTTTCCGGCCCTGCGGCGATGGTGCTCGCGATCGCCCTCAACGCGTCCTACGAGCGAGCTCTTCCTTCCAGGAATAGAGCGTCGGCACGATGAAGACCGTAATGAGGGCGACCAGCATCCCCCCGAAGGTCGGGATCGCCATCGGCACCATGACGTCCGATCCACGCCCGGTCGACGTGAGTATCGGAACGAGCGCGAGGATCGTCGTGCCGACGGTCATGAGGCACGGGCGGATCCGCCGCTTCCCGGCTTCGACGACCGCTTCGCGGATCTGGTCGCGAGTCTGAGGATCCCGGGCGTCGAAAACTTGCTTCAGGTAAGTACCGTTGATGACGCCGTCGTCGGTCGCGATGCCGAAGAGCGCGAGGAATCCGACCCACACCGCGACCGAGAGGTTGTAGGGACGGACGTGAAAGAGCTCGCGCAGGTTGGCGCCGAAGACCGAAACGTCGAGGAACCAATCCTCGCCGTAGAGCCAGAGCAGGAGAAAGCCGCCGCTCCAGGCGACGAAAACGCCGCTGAAGACGATGAGGCTCGTCGCGACGGACCGAAACTGGAGATAGAGGATGAGGAGGATGATCGCGAGCGCGACCGGGATGACGAGGCGGAGGCGTCGCTCGGAGCGGATCTGGTGCTCGTAGCTCCCGGCGAAGCGGTAGGTGACTCCCTGCGGGCGCGTAAGGCGACCCTCGCGCTCCGCCGCGGCGAGGTGGGCCTTCGCCTCCTCGACAACGTCGACCTCCGCCGCGCCGTCGATCTTGTCGAAGGTGACGTAGGCGACGAGCTGGGTGTCTTCGCCCTTGATCACCATGGGGCCGGGTCGGTACTCGATGCGCGCGAGCTGGCCGATCGGGATGTGCGCACCGGTGGGCGTCGGAACGAGGATCTTCGCCATCGACTCGATGCTGTCGCGGAGCTCGCGGAGGTATCGAACACGTACGGGATAGCGTTCGCGTCCTTCGAACGTCGTCGTAAGCGCCCGCCCTCCGATCGCGACCTCGACGACGTCCTGAATCTGCCGCACGGAGATGCCGTAACGTGCAATCGCTTTTCGGTCGATCTCGAACTCGAGGTAGGGCTTCCCGATCACACGGTCGGCGTTCACCGTTCCCGGGCGAATCGACGGGACGCGGCGGAGGAGGGCCTCGATTTCGAGCGCGGCCGACGAGAGCGCCGCGAGATCCGGACCGAACACCTTGACGCCGAGCGGCGCACGCATCCCGGTCTGAAGCATGACGAGGCGCGTTTCGATGGGCTGGAGCTTCGGCGCAGACGTCGAGCCCGGGATCTTCGCGACGCGCTCGATCTCGCGCCAAATATCGTCTTCCGTGCGGATCTCATCCCGCCACTGGCGGTAGGGCTTCCCCTCCGGATCCTCGATCAGCTCTCCGCGTGAATCCCGGACGAATTCGCCCTCGTGCGTGACCTTGAATCGGCGGGGTCGTCCGTCGCCGTCGAGCGCGTACTCCGGCTTGTACGTGATGATCGTCTCCACCATCGAGAGCGGCGCGGGATCGAGTGCGCTCTCGGCGCGGCCGATCTTTCCGACCACGAGCTCGACCTCGGGGAGGCTTCGGATCGCGAGGTCTTGCTTGCGGAGCGCGTCCATCGCTTCGCCGATCGAAGCGTGCGGCATCGTCGTCGGCATGTAGAGGAAGGATCCCTCCGAGAGGCGCGGCATGAATTCTTCGCCGAGACCGGGGAAGGTTCGCTCGAGGAAACGCCACGGCGCCGACCCGCGCGCCGCGTCTTCGTCGACTCCGACGAGCGCGAGCGCGCGCGGTACGAATCCGAAAACGGCCGGCGCCCCGAGCCAGATCGTGACACCGAGAAGAGCGACCGCGGCCGGCAGAGAGAGAAAGAGGAGCTTGTGCCGGAGGCACCACCGCAGGATCGGCTCGTAGAAGCGCGAAAAGATCGCGATCACGAAGTACACCGAACCGAGGATGAGCGCGACGAAGACGAGATTCCGCGCGAATCCGCGCCCGACTCCGAGCGGGAGCCAGTGCTCGGTGAGGAACGCGAGGCCGATCGCGATCGCCCCGGCGACAGCCGCGCGCGGTCCCCAGCGCCGAACGAACGCGGGAAGCCGGCGCTCGACCAGAAACCAGAGACCGAACGCGCTCGCAACGACGCCGAGCGGGAGCGAAACGCGAAGCGCGAGCCAGGCGCCTCCGACGAGTGTCGCGAGCGAAAGCCCCGCCCGGATCGCGGGGCGTCGTACCCGTCCCGCAAACAGTAGATGCGCGAGCGGCGGAAGAACGAAGACGGCGACGACGACCGAGCTCGCGAGGGCGAACGTCTTCGTGAACGCGAGCGGCCGGAAGAGCTTCCCCTCCGCCGCTTCCATCGTGAAAACAGGGAGAAAGCTGACGACCGTCGTGAGCACTGCGGTGAGGACCGCGCCGGCGACTTCGGTAGACGCACGGTACACCACCTCGAGCCGGCTCTCGTCGGGGGGAGCCTCCTCGAGTCGGCGGAGGACGTTCTCCGCGAGAACGACCCCCATGTCGACCATGGTGCCGATGGCGATCGCGATCCCGGAGAGCGCGACGATGTTCGCATCGACGCCGAATTCCTTCATCGCGATGAAGGAGAGCAGCACGGCGAGCGGGAGAACGCCCGAGATGAGGAGCGAGCTTCGGAGATGGAGCGCCATGAGAAGGACGACGATCATCGTCACTAAGATCTCGTCGGCGAGCGCCGAGCTCAGCGTTTCGAGCGTCTCGTAGATGAGTTCCGTCCGGTCGTAGAACGGGACGATCGTCACCTGGCTCACGGTGCCGTCGTCGAGGACCTTCGAGGGAAGCGCGGCCGAAATCTCGGCGATCCTTTCCTTGAGGCGCTGGATCGTTGCGAGGGGATTTTCGCCGTAGCGAACGGTGACGATGCCTCCGACCGCCTCGGTGCCCTCCTTGTCGAGCGCGCCGCGCCGAAACGCCGGTCCCTCGCTCACGAACGCGACGTCGCGGATGCTGATCGGGACGTTCTCGTTGACCTTGATCACCGTGTCGCGAATGTCTTCGAGGCTCTCGAGAAAGCCGACTCCGCGGATGATGTACTCGACGCGGTTGATCTCGATCGTCCGTGCGCCCACGTCGACGTTCGACATCCGCACGGCGCGAAAGACCTGCTCGAGCGTCACTCCGTGCGCGCGCATCGCGTCGGGGTCGACGTCGATTTGATACTCGCGCACGAACCCGCCGACGGACGCGACCTCGCTCACGCCCTCGACGGGCGCGAGCGCGAGGCGGACCTGCCAGTCCTGGATCGCGCGGAGCTCCTCGAGGTCCCAGCCGCCTGCGGGCCGGCCGTGCCGGTCGCGCCCCTCGAGCGTGTACTGATAGATTTGCCCGAGCGGCGTCGCGTCGGGCCCGAGCCGCGGCTGAACTCCCGGCGGGAGCGTCGAGCGCGGCAGGCTGCTCAGCTTCTCGAGTATGCGGACCCGCGACCAGTCGAACTCGGCGTCGTCGCGGAAGATCACGTAGACGCTCGAAAACCCGAAGTACGAGTAGCTCCGAACGGTCTTCACCTTCGGGATCCCGAGGAGCGACACGGTGAGGGGATAGGTGATCTGATCCTCGACGTCTTCCGGCGAGCGACCGGGCCACTCGGTGAAGACGATCTGCTGGTTCTCCCCGTAGTCGGGGATGGCGTCGACGGGGACGGGGTCGCGAGGGAGTCCGGCGACATCCCAGTCGAACGGCGCGACGAGTGCGCCCCAGAGCACGAAACCGGCGGTCACGAGCGCGACGACGAGCTTGTTCTCGAGGGCGAAGCGGATCGCGCGATCGAGTGGACCGCGCGCAGGCGCGTTATTCATTGCGATCACCGTCGCGGTGCGAGTGCTCGTCGCCCGGCTTCGCGGGCGACGAGGACGTGGAGCCAGCGTCCCGCGGGGCGTGCGTGCTTCTCTTCACCCCGCAGCGAAGCATCGCCGCGCCGAAGTACGGATTGCGCACGGTCTCGTCGCTTTGGAGCCAAAGCGCGCCGCGATTCTTGAACGCCATCGGACAGTGCACCTCGTGAACGGGCGCCGTCGATTCGTGGCCGTACCGCGCGATTGCGCGCTGAAGCTCGAGCGAGAGCGACTCGAACGCGCTCCGCTGAACTACGATCGAATCGGCACGCGCGAGGCGTTCCGACGCGCGCGCGAGCGCTTGCCGCGCAGCCGCCCACTGCGCATCGGCGCTCTCTTCGCCTTCCCGGCGGGGCGGAAGCGCGGCCGCCGCTTTCGTCGCCGCCGCGCGGGCGCCTTCGGATTTGTCGGACGCCAGCGCATCGCCGATTTCACGGTAGAGATCGTAGAACGCGGTCAGCTCGCGGCGGATCTCTGGATCGTCCGCGGTCGGAGCGGGCGGTGGCGACGTGTCCGCGCCGCCGGCGGGGTCTCCGCTCGCGCGCTCCTCCGCGTGTGAATGTCCGTGGAGATGGCCTCCGCCTCCCGGCCCGCCGCCCTCGGGCTGCATCATGCTCGGCTTCGCTTCGATCTGAAGGGCGCTGTCGATCTTGAATCCTCCGCGAACGACCACCTCCTCGCCTTCGTCGAGTCCGCGCGTGACGACGTAGTGCTCTCCCGCGCGCGGCCCGAGAACGACGCTACGCCCTTCGAAGATCGACGTGTCGGGCCTTCGCACATAGACGACCGCGCGCCGGCCGGTGATGAGCGGCGCTGAGGCGGGAATGACGAGCGGCGGCGTCTCGCTCGTAGCGCCGACGCGAAAGAGCTTCTCCGACGGCACGAGGTCCATGCCGCAGATATCGCAGGAGCCGGGTCCGTCCTTCACGATCTCGGGATGCATCGGGCTGATCCACTTCCCGGCGAGCGCGGGATCCATCACGCGACCGCCCGCGGCGAGCGTCGATCGCGCCTGGGCGCGGACGAACATCCCCGGCTTCAGTCGATGGTCGGCGTTGTCGACGTTCAGCCGGACCTTTACCGTGCGCGTGTTCGGGTCGACCACCCAATCTTCAAACGTCACTCGGCCGTGAAACGTCTCGCCCGGATAGGCCGGAGTTTCGAACGTGACGTCCTGACCGTAGCGGAGCCAAGGGAGATCCGACTCGTAGGCATCGAGCTTCACCCAGAGGCGAGTGAGATCGGCGACCTTGTAGATCGGCGTACCCGTGGAGACGTAGTCGCCTTCGCTCGCGAGTTTCTCGACGACGACACCCTCGACGGGAGACGGAATCATGAGGTGCTGGCTCGGCGTGCGCCGCCGCTCGATCTCCGCGATCTGCTCCTCGGCGAGCCCGAGGAGGGCGAGCTTCGTTCGCACCGCATCGAGGTTGCCCGAGGGAAAGCGGCTCGAGAGACTCTCGTTCGTGGGCTCGGTTCGCTCGACGGCGTTCAGCGCCTCGACGAGCTGCTGCTGCGCCGCGTAGAGCTTCGGACTGTAGATGTCGACGAGGTGGTCGCCGACGGCGACCGGGACCCCGGTGTAGTTGACGAACAGCCGGTCGAGCCGGCCGTCGACCCACGCGGTGATCGTCTTCACTTCGGTCTCGTCGAATTCGATCTTCCCCACCATCGCGATCGTCGCCTCGACGAACTTCCGCTCGACGGGTCGCGTCTCGACTTCGGCGAGGCGCATCGCGGCTTCGGAGAGCTCGAGCGCTCGCGGGCCCGGGTCGTCCGCACGCTCGGCGAGAGGGATCAGATCCATTTCGCAGATCGAGCACTTCCCTTCGTAGGGAAGCGTGATGTGAGGATGCATCGAACAGTAGTACGTCGTCGCGCCGCCCGCGGACGGTTCGCTCGACGGGTCGCGATCGGCCTCGTCGCGCGAGAGCGTCCCGGCCCAGTACGAGAGGCCGGCAACCACCGCGAGCACGATGGCGAACAGGGCGATGGCTCGGAGGTTCATCGGGATTCCTCCCTTTGAGTTAGAGGGATGACGAAGCGTCCGAGGAGTCGATCGAGCTCCGCTTCGGCGCGCACACGATCGGCGCGGGCGCGCTCGCGCGCGAGTTGAAACTCGAGGTAGACGCGCTCGGCGTCGATGAGATCGAGGAAGTCCGAGCCGCCCGACTCGAACGAGCTCTCGGTCGAGCCGAGTGACTCTTCCGCCTTCGGGATCAGTGTCTCCTCGTAGAGCGTGATCCTCCGCTCGGCATCGCGAAGGTGAAAGAGCGCGAGCTCCACGCTCGCGCGGAGTCGATCCCGCGCGCCGGCGTGACGCTCGCGCGCCGATCGCCAGAGCGCGTCCGCTTCGCGCTCGCCGGCCCGGTACTTCTGCCACCAAATCGGCAGCTCGATCGAGAAGGAGAGCATCCACGGATCCTCGCCGCTGTCGCGTGTTCCGGGTGCGCGCGCGCTTCCGGTCGCGATCGTCTGGACGCCGACCGTGAGATCGGGAACGTACTCGCGCGCCGCGAGCTTCTTTTGCATGGCTGCGCCCTCGATCTCCTCGCGGAGGGCGAGAAGCTCCGGGTTGTTCGCGTCGACGAACGCGAGGACGGAGTCGGCGTCGATCTCCGCCGCGCTCGTCAGGAGTTCGCGCGGCCACTCGATCGCGCGTTCGACCGGGAGATGGAGGAGCGAGTTCAGCTTCGCCCGGAGCGGGCGCTCCGTATCGAGCAGCGTTCGTAGGCCGTCCTCGAGGCGGCCGATCTCGACCTGAAGCCGGAGTAGATCCGGATGGTTCTCCGCTCCGGCGGCGAGCCGCCTCCGCGCGACGCGTTCGAGTCGCGCGAGGAGGTCGAGGTTCTCGCGCGTGATCGTGACCGAGCGACCGAGGTAGTAGTATTCGGCGAGGGTCGAGCGGAGCTCGCGGTCGAGGTCGAGCTGGGCGGCGAGGAAGCGTTGCCACGCCGCTGCCGCCTTTGCCTCCTCGATCGAGCCGCGGAGGCGCAGCTTCTCGAACCACGGGAACGATTGCGTGAGCGCGAAGCTTCTCTCCTGCGGACCGGTTCGCGTCTCCACCGAACGCAGGTACTCGACGTAGGTGAAGCGGGCCTCCGGTAGCGCCCGGGCCTGCGGCGCGCGTTCGGCCTGAGCGCGCCACGCTTCGTAGAGAGCGCTGAGGCCGGGATTGTTCTCGGCGGCGTAGAGACGCATCGCGTCGAGGGGCGCGTCAGCGGGGAGTGCAGGCGCGGCGCGGCGCCCGCGACGATCCTCTGACCCAGTGCTCGATGGCGATGGCTCAGTCGGTGTGGGCGACGCGGGGGGATCGTCTCGCGAGCGTTCGACGAGCGGGACGGGAAACGGCGCTGTCGGCGCGCGGGCGGGCGAAGCGCAGCCGCCGAACGAGAGAGCCGCCGCCGCGGCGACGAAGAGCCGCGATCGGGAGGGGTGGAACTCGAGCGAGGGGAAGGGGCGCCGGGAAAACAAGGCGAGTCCTCCTCGGGGACTTTGTCGAAGAACGGCTTCGACGACGGCGAACGAGCGAGGCGAGAGACCGCGAGAGCAGACCGTCCTCGAACGGCGAGTCCGCTCGCAGAATCCGCGCGCGGTAACGCGAGAACCGGACGGATTCCGGAGGGTGGCAGAACCGACGAGCGAGAGGCTCTGCGGAATGGCGCGTCCGGACGACTAGCGGACGCGGGGAGGAGCTCGAGCGCGAGCGGGTCCCGAAGGGGGAGTGACCGGGACGCGGTCGCTCCGGGCCGCGATAGACGCGACCGCATCGAGCGCGGGTGCGCGTCGAGCGGAATTCGCGAGTGCAGCGGCGACCGGCGCCTCCTGCGTCGACCCGATCCCGAGGATCTCGTCCGTGCACGCACAGAGCCGACTCGGTCCTTCGAGTTCCGGTCGCGATTCCGGGCTCGCGCTCGCGCGGGGCGCCTCGTCGTTTGCCGCCGACTGGGCGCAGCAGCCGCGCGGGGACTCGGAGGACTCGAGCGCGCTGGCGCTGCAGCACTGCACACTCCCGAGACACAAGTGCGGCGCCGCGCCGACGACGAGGGCGGCGACGATGGTGACCCCAGCCGTGAAACGGTGTGCACGCTTCATGATGAAAGAGTATCAGCGCGAAACGGACGTCGCAAAGTGATCCTTCGCGAAACAGGCCGGCGATGGGAGCGCTCTTGGCTGCGTCCCGGCCTCCTCGCCGTTTGAGTTCGACTAGGACACGACGGGCGCGCGCTCTTCGAAGAACCAGTCCCAATCGGCGATGAGCTCCGGATCGGGCGCGGACGAATACGTCACCTCGAACGATCCGTCGTCCGCGCGGCGCGCCCGGGTCGGCTCGGCGAGAAGAAGCCGAGTCTCCTGCTGCGTCACCACGGGGAAGCCGTAGTGCTCGTTCCGGTAACCGAACGGGCCGGACGAGGCATGACGCGCTCGCACGAACTCACCGTGCGCGCGAATCCGTGCGGCAACTCGCTCGCGCCCCGTCTCGACGACGCGGCCCAGGTCGTCCCCGAGCGCTCGAGGAAGAGTGTCGTCGAGCTCGTAGCCGATCGAGTTTCGCCCCGAGGCCATCGCCGCGGCGGCCGTCGTTCCGAGCCCGAGGAACGGGTCGAGGACGGTGTCGCCCTTCGCAGAGAACATGTGGACGAGCCGGTAGGGGAGCTCGAAGGGAAACGCCGCGCTCCGCGTTCGTTCTTCGCGATCGAGCGCGCGCAGAGAGAGAGCTTGTTTCACCGGATTCAAGTCGGACCACACGTCCGAGAACCACTGGTTTCGCTCCTCCCAGAAGTAGGCGCTTTCTCGACGATTCGCCTTCTCCGCTGCGCTCGGAAAGTGACGGCGGCCGCCCTTTCGAAAAATGAGCACGTGCTCGTGCTCGAGCGTGACGTACGCGCCGGGAGGGAGCATGCCCGATCCCATGAACTTGTTCGGCGCGTTGGTCGGCTTGCGCCAGAGGACGGGCGGCAGCGCGACGAAGCCGAGGTCGAGGAACGCGCGGAGGACGCGCGAGTGGTTCGGGTAGAGCGCGAAGCGTCCGTCGAGGGTGCGCGTCGCATCACCGACGTTGATGCACGCGATGCCGCCGTCGACGAGGACGCGCGCGAGCTCTCGCCACACGAGGTCGAGAACGCGGTGCATCGCTTCGAAGGCAGCGACACCGTCGCTTCGCTCGAGCGCTGCTCGGACGTCGCCCGACTGCGACGCGAAGAGATCGTCCCACATCTCGATCATCGGATAAGGGGGCGACGTGACGACAAGCTCGACCGCGGCGCCCGGGACCTCCGTCATGCTGCGGGCATCGCCAATGTGGATTCGGTGACGGGTGCGCATGATCGAAATCGTCCGGGCTCAGGCGGAAGGGCGAGCGAGTGCGCGCGGATTCTACTCGAGTCGGCACCGGCGGGGGCCCGGAATCCGGACGCGCGACGGGATCGGCGCGATCGTCTCGAAACGGGACAGGCGGGAGCGTTGAACCGGGGATCCGTCGCTTCGAGTTCTTGCCGATTTGGTCGCGAAACCGGCTCTCGACGAGGCTTCGCCGCGCAATCTCAACCGTCCGGCGGCCCGCGCCGGCATGCGAGTTGCCGTTAGGAAGGGTGACCGATCGACCGTCGAGCACGCGGAGTCGCGCGCTCGAAGTCGCTTCCCCAACGAGAGTAGGAGTTCCTGTGCACCGCCGGAGCGGAGTCACCTTCATCGAGCTCGTCGTCCTCGCGACCGGACTCGCCGTCGCACTGACGATCGCCGTTCTCGGCGCGCCTCTCGTCCGCATCGCGAAGAACGAGACCGCGGCGGTGCGGGCGCTCCGCGAGCTCGCCGCGGCGAACGAAGTCTACCGCACACGGAGCGGAGAGTTCGCGCCATCGCTCGTTGCGCTCGTTCAAGCGCCGGACCTCGAAACGGAGACGCTCGAGGCGCTCGCCGGTGAACCGGAAGACGAAGGATTCGAGCTCTCGTACGAGTCGAGCGGAGGAACCTTCTCCGCACGTGCGGAACCCATCGCGGTCGGGGGGACGGGCGTCCGGCATTTTTTCATCGACGCGACGGGCGTCGTGCGTGCGAGCGCGGCCGGAAGTGCGTCGAGTCGTTCCGCGGCGATCGACTAGTCCGTCGCGATTGCACACGTCGTTTCGTGCGCGAAGGGGCGAGGCGCCGCAAGTCGCGCTTCGACGCTCTCCGCGTATCTGCGCTTTCCGCCGTTCACTCTGAAACGCGTCGGCCGGTCGATCAACGGGGGCATCGCAGCGGCGCGAGCCGATGGTCGTGTCGTTGTGCCCGCCGACATCGCCGGTCTTGTCTCGCTTTTCAAGCTCACGCGCGCGTCTTGAGAGAGTGATTCCACGGCGGAAGTCCGAGATGCGGTCGGCTTGCGTCTTGCCGTCGGGACGGATTCGTAACCTTCGCCTCGAATGTGTAATACGCTTGCGATTCGATTCCTGAGCGGAATCGAGTCGCACTCCTACGTGGTCGAATTCGATCACGCGGGAGCAATTACCATTCCGATCAGTCGTTTTTTCGTGCGAATAAAAAACTAGCAGTTTCTTTTTGACACGCAACGCGCGCAGTCTTATCGGATGAATACACACGGGAGACGAGGGGCGCGAAGACGACGCGGGCATTTCTCATTCACGGGTTTTGAGCGTTCATTCGAGAGCCATTCGCTGGATCCACCGAATGACGCTACAGGCACGGGAGAATCAGAAAGGCCGCATCGGGATTGCGCCGAGACCGGACGACCGAGGGCTCGATACGTCGGCCAGCGGTTTCATTTCGGAGGGTTCGATCTCGACCGCGGAAGATTGAGGCGTCTTTCGGTACAGGTCGGATTGGTACGAGGCGGGGCAGCGACGCTCGCCAAGGGTAGTGGGGGCGTCTGAGCCGATCGTCCGCGATCGACTCACTCGTACTTGGATCATTGAATCGTGGGGGATTCACGATGAGTCCAAGAGCGAAGCGCGGCATCGGTGCCGCTCTCTCGGTGGTTGTGGTCGTTGTAGTGTCGGCAGCGGTTTTCTTCACGAGCGGGGATCGAGAGACCGGGGCGTCTCCTCTTCTCGCGGCGGCGGAGCCGGAAACGAAGAAAAACGCTGAGGCCAAGGGTGCGGAGCCAAAGGCCGCGGAACCGAAGGCCGGAGCGCCGGCGCCCGCGAAGAAGGCGGCCGAACCGGTGGAACCAGAGCCCGCGAAAGCCGCGGCGCCGCCGCAGGAAGCGGAGCCGCCAGCGGAGGAAGAGCTGCTCCTCCCGTTTCAGTGGGGAGCAGTACTCGGCGCCGAGCGCTGCGCGTTCTCCGGGCGGCCGCTCGTTCAGGTTTTCGTCGATGAGGACATCAACCAGCGCGAGCTCGAGTCGTGTCTCTCGACGATCGAGGTTGAGGATCAGATGGCGGGGTTCTTCGTCGGCGCGCTGATCAGTCCGGCCGACGAGGCAGCACAGCCGTCGACACTCCGCCGCCGCACCGACCTCAAGGTCATCGTGCGCGGCGCGAACGGAAAGTTCCTCGGTGCGCTCGGAGACACGTTTACGTGTGACGACCTCGTCGCGCTACTCCAGCGACTGAGGCGAAACCATCGCCTGAAGGGGCCGCCGAGTCCCGTCTACTCGGTGCTCCTCCGGGACTCGAAACCCATCCAGGATCTCGTGGCCAAGGGAAACGTCGCGCGAGCGGCGCAGTGGGTCCGGTTCCTCAAAGAGTTCGAAGGTGCTGGCAGCGGGGCAGCCATCGCGGCCGAGGCAGCGCTACCGCGCTAACGACGCCGCCTGCGTGCGACGGCGGGGAACGTATCTTGTCGTCGCGGAGTTCGCCGGGTGCCCTGGGGACGAACCGGTCGGGCGACCGGGCACCGGTATCGCAACTGTTCTGCGAACCACACAGTTTTGGGGGATAGACATGAACTCTACGCGCCACTACCGCTGGAACTTCTTGTTTCTGGTGGGACTCTTCGCTGCACCGCTGTCAGCCCTCGCTCAAGAGGACGATTACGAATTCATGCCGCTCCACGCGTGGCGGATCCTGGGGGAAACCGGAGGAGACGATCTCACCACCACGCTCATGGAGGGCTTTCCGGGGCTCGACGCCGAGCCGTCGAAGGACCGCTGGACGGAGCCCGTCGACGGCAGCGGCGGGTTCGACAACGTCGCGCCGCGCCTCGGCGCGCAGGAGGGCCCGGGTGGGCTTGAGTGGGATCCGTCACCGACGTATCGCACGCGGTACAAGAACGGGACCAACTACACGAACAACGGGACGACGCGGATGATCGGGAACAATTGGTTTCCGAAGATTCCGTATGTAATGGACGACTCCTACCAGAACCAGCAGTGGATCGTCCGCTTCGACGCGAATACGTACCGGGTCTACGATCAGGATCAGTCGGACTCGTACACGTTTTGGGGGCGGAACGGGAATGCGAAGTCGAAGCTCTACGTGAGCGGGAACTGGGTTTACGTCTACGACATCGGCGGAAAGACCTACACGTTCAACGAGACTGGGTCGACGAAGCGCTGCACGAAGATCGAGGGTATCGGTTCCGCCGAGATTACGATCTCCTACACCTCGTCGGCGATCACGGTGATCCAGAAATCGGACTCGAGTACCGAGGTCCGAAAGTGGACCTACACCCTCACCGACCACGGGAGCGGCAAGCGAGTCGACAAAATCGAGGTCGCACACAAGCCGAGCACGAGCTGGGTCGTCTACCGAACGATCGAATTCACCTATCACGAGCAGGTGACGAGTGCCGCGGGGAGCTCGACCGGCGACCTCATCGGCATCGAGGACACGCGCGATCTCTCCGACTCGGGAGAGGACTACACCCGGAAGTGGGTCTTCAAGTACTACACGGGGACCTACAACTCGACCACGAACCCGGGCAATCCGTACCAAATCGCGGCGGTGATCGAGCCGGGCGACGTCAAGGCGTTCGACGACGACAATCCGACGCTCGACATCTACACGCGGACCGTGTCCCAGCTCTCGGGTTACCTCACTCGCGAGTACGAATACAACTCGGACCGCCGGCTTCGGGATCTCACGCTCAACGACGATTGCGGCTGCGGGAGTGGGTCCGGAGCGTTCGCGTACTCTTGGGCGCAGAACGGCTCGACGCCGTCCGATCTCAACACGTGGTACCGAAAGGTCGAGATCGTCCTCCCAAACGACGCGCGGAGGATCATCGACTACAACAAGTACGGGCAGACCCTGAACTCGATTCTCCAGGAAGACGAATCGAACTCGAGCTCCCGGCGGTGGATCACGACGTTCCGTCACGACACGACCGGCCGCCTCACCGACAGCTACTCGGTGGCGGCGTGTGACAGCTACAACTCGTCGACTCACGTGGTGACGACGAACACGACGGACGGGATGCGCTACCAGTACACCTACGACTCGGACAATGCGCTGAGCACGGTCAAGCTTCGCGATCCCGGGAACGGGAACTGGAACTATCAGCGAAAGAAGGCGTTCACCTTCAAGACCTCCGGGAGCCGGCGGCGGTACGTGAAGACGTCGGACAAGGTCTATCCGACGGAGACGACGACGGACACGGGATCGAACGAGACGACTTTCGCGTACACGTATCACACCGATGCGCTTGCGGTGAAGAAACGGACGACGACGCTTCCGACCGTGACGACGGCTCAGAACGGGCCGAACTCGGCCGTCTCGCTGTACGCGTATTTGGAGGACGACGGCCTCCAGACGTGGACGAAGGATGGCGAAGGCTACGTCACTTACACCGGCTACGACGCGGATCTCCGGGTGGCTACCACTCGCGTCGTCGATCTCGACAACTCGAATCGCCCGACCGGGGTCCCCGCTGCACCTGACACGGTGTTCGCGACGACGAGCGGCCTCAATCTCGTTGACGAGTGGGAGTACGACGAGCTCGCTCGGCGGACGAAGCACATCGCGCCGGCGTTCGACGCCTACAACGGGACGTCGATCGTGTCCTACGAGACGACGAAGCGGTGGTACTACTCGAAGCTTTCCGGGGACGAGCTTGTTCTCATGGAGTACCCGCACGTCGGTTCTGCGTACTACCACGCTGCGATCGACCTTACCGTTCTGGATCACCACGGCGATGTCGTGACTCAGGCGAAGGGCGAGCTGGCATCGGCCACCCGAGGAACCTATCTGCCGAACGACTTCGACGAGACCGAGGCGACCCTCGAAGACGGGTTCAACGGCGACATCGTCCAGCGTACAGAGTTCGAGTACACGGGCGGTCGCCAGACGAAGGCGTCTGTCTGGAGCGACGCCGATCTCTCGACGGCGGACAAGCACGAGACGATTTCGACGTATGACTCCTCCGGACGTCTCGAGACGACGAAAACGCCGGCCGGGACGATCACGCGGTATTCGTACGACGTGCTCGGGCGCATGAAAACTCGCAAGGTCGGCACGATCGACGGCGGCGGGAGCGACAACATGACGCTCGTCGAGGAGCTCTTCTACGATGACGAAGAAGACACTTCGACAAACGTCGGCGATGGATTTCTCACTCGCCGGAAGCTCGACACGAACCACTCGACGAGCGATGACCGCGAGACGGACACGACCTACGACTATCGCGGGCGCGCGACGGACATCTACGAACCCGAGGATGTGAAGGTCGAGCGGGATTACGACAAC
Source organism: Planctomycetota bacterium (assembly GCA_965223845.1). Taxonomy (GTDB): domain Bacteria; phylum Planctomycetota; class UBA8108; order UBA8108; family SXIK01; genus CBDCXR01. Next base: position 6,292,879 of record CBDCXR010000004.1, read on the forward strand.
CTCGGCCGCGTCACCGAAGACCGGCGTTACGACGACAGTGGAGGGTCGCCGACTCTTCTTGCGAAGACAAAGAGCTATTACGACGCGTGGGGACAGGCGTACGAGACGCGCACGTACGGCATCGTGAGCGGTAGCGGTACCGATTACACGAACGTCGAGACCTGGCGTGACAAACGCGGGCTCGAGGTCAAGTCGTTGAGTCAAGGAAAGGTCTTCAACAAGACGGAGTATGACGGCGCCGGAAGAGCGACGCGGAAGTCCGTCGGCTACGACACGGATGAATCCTCGTACGCGGACGCTCTGACGATCTCCGGCGACACCGTAGTGACGGAGACTCGCACCGAGTACGACGACGGGGGCACGCCGGTTCTCATCGGCACCTACGAACGCAACCACGACGGCACGGGTACCGGCGCGCTCACGGTCGGATCAAGTGGAAACGGACGCGCCCAGTACACCGGCATTTGGTACGATGAGCTGCATCGCCGAGTAGCTACGATCAACTACGGTACAAACGGCGGCACGGATCTCACGACCCGTCCGAGTGGTGTCCCCTCTTCGTCGAGCACGAAGCTCCTCACCGAGTGGGCGTACACGATCAAGAGCCAGGCCGAGACGATGACCGACCCCGCGGGCATCGATCAGCGCACCGAGTACAAGGACTGGGGTGCTGTCCACAAGACGATCGACAATTACGTCGACGGCACGCCCGGGACGGACAACGACCGCACGGTCGAGCGCACCTACAACGCCGACGGGCAGCTTCACAAGATCACGCTGAAGGCTCCGGCCGGTAGCTCGGATCAAGTGACCGAGTACGTCTACGGCGTTGTCATCGGCTCGACTCCCGACTCGCGGCTCGCGTCAAATGATCTCGTGAAGACGGTGAAGCACCCGGCTGGCGTGGGTGATACCGACGAGACGGACTATGCGTACAACGCGCTGGGCGATGTGATCTGGACGGAGGATCAGAACGGGACTGAGCACGCGTACCGCTACGACGGACGCGGGCGTATGGCGCACGACATCGCGCAGGCGCTGGGTACTGGAATCGACGGAGCTGTCCGGCGCGTAGCGATCGTTTACGATAGGCTCGACCGGCGGACGGACATCACGACGTACGATAGCCATCTCGTTGGATTCGGAAACGTTGTCAACGAGGTCGAGTTCGAGTACGGGAAGTTCGGCGTCGTGGAGGAGATCTTCCAGGAGTGGGACGGGGCGGTCGGCGGGACTTCTGAGTCGGTCGACTACGCTTACAGTTTCCCTACTGACGGGACGACCGGGCTTCGCCGGACTTCGTTCACTTACCCCGGGGGGACAGTCGTCACTGAGGTGTACGATTCCGGCACGGACGATACGATCAGCCGATTGAGCGGGCGGAAGCAGGGGACGAGCTGGATCTTTCAGGACGAGCATCTCGGGATGGGACGACTCGTCGAGCGGGAGTACGGAACCTCGGACGTGATCTGGACTTTGGTCGGTACGGATTCCGACAACAATGACGACTATCTCGGGCTCGATCGGTTCGGGCGGATCGACGACCTACAGGTCAAGGATACTTCCACGAATCCGGACACGCTGATCAATCACTACGAGTTTGAGCACAATGCGCTGGGGCAGGTGACTCTTCGCGAGGATAAGGTTGGAAACGTAAGTGGGTACTACAGCTTCAATGAGGCGTTCGAGTACGACTCGCTCGGTCGTCTCACCGATCACGATCGCGGTCGTTACAACGGGTCGTCGATCTACGACTACACGCGAACCGAGTGCTGGACGCTCAGTCACGCGGGAAACTGGGATCTTTACGAGGACGGAACGCACTTGACGAACGTGTGTCCCGATAGTGTGGATCCCGCGCCCGACGTCTCGAACGAGTATCCGACGATCGACAGCACGAATCAGATCTACGATGCGGATGGCTCGCTTACCCAGCGCGATTTTGGCGACGTCAAGAACTTTACGTATGACGCCTGGGGAAGACTTGTCGAAGTTGAGGATGCGACGGGTACTCCTGTGGTGATCGCGACGTATGAGTACAACGGACTTGGTCAGAAGGTGAGACGGACGGACGCGCCCTCCCTTCCGGATACGAAGTACTACTATTCCCTCGAGAGTCAGGTGATCGAGGAGGTGGATGATTCTGACGACTCTCTGATTGCCTGGACGGTTTGGGGGGCGCAATACGTCGACGACATCGTCATGCGGGGGACGGATACGGGGACGAGCTACTGGGAGTTTCAGGCGTCGGATCAGAACTTCAATGTAATTACGCGGTTCAGTAACAGCGCGTACGTGTCCAATCGGCATACCTACGACTCCTACGGCGGACCGCAGGCACTGTATGGAGATTGGAGCTCGGCTTCGCTAAGCGCGGATCGGCACTTGTTCACGGGACGTCAGTATCATACGGACACGGGCCAGTACGATTACCGGGCGCGGTGGCAGGATCCGGAGCTTGGGCGGTTTTTGAATCGGGATCCGATTGGGAATTGGGGGGACGCGGTCAATGCCGGAAATGGTTATGGGTATGTGGGCGCGGATCCGGTTGGGGGGTTGGATCCCTTCGGAAAGAACAGTTCCAATATTCCGGGGATGGTTGCGGATGGCTTAGGTCGATTCGTTTGTTGGGCTTTGTGCAATGGATTAGTCGGAAACGACTGGGAAATGTACGACTGGCCGGAAGGCGCGGCAAATGAGAAGCCGACGATGTGGGGGGCGACCGGGCCTAATTCTGCCTACGTTTCGAACCAACTGCAGTGGCGTGTGACAGATCCTACGATTACTGTCCCATGTGGTGGAAAGCAGAGCCGCAAGATTACATGGTCTACTCGAGTTACTTCGAGCTCTGGCTTTAGTTGGAGCATCGGAGTCAAGGGCGCCAAAGGAGGGGACGCCGGAAAGGTCGAAGTGGGGGGTGGAATAGGCGGTTCGAGCGGCTCGAGTCACGATTCGGGGACCACCATCAGCGAAGAACACGGCTGGGAAAGCAACGGATTTAAGATGATTATTTATCCGTTTCTTCTCATGGAGACAGCGAGACACGAGACAGGCGGAGACGTCTTAACTGTTCACTGGGACTATCGGGCCCGCATGTTGAGTTTTTGCATCTGTCGACGTCCCTGCAAGGCTGAATCGACGGCAGCCGTACTCGACCCCACCGAGAACTTTGCGAGCGGTGGACAAGGCTCTTTTGCAGACACTCCGAATGCGACGAATACTCTACCCGCGCAGAGGTGACGGCCGTGAAGCGAATTGTTATGTTTCGGAGCTATCGGGAGCAGCGCGCGATGCGAAACCGAGCGAAATGGACTGACCGACCAGGGGGTGGTGAACTGAAGTTCGGTCTCCTGAGGCGGACAACTTGGGCTACGCCGTTCTTCGTGGTTCTCGGAATGCAGGCCGTTTTCGGCGATGAGCGGCTTTACCAAGAGAACCCTGTGGTAGCTTGGGAGACCTCTTTGCAGATCGTTTCCCAGGATCTTGTGGCGATTGGTGAGGACGGATTCGCAGCGTGCGGGGTCGAGGCAAAGATCGAGAGTTCGGATCGCCGGCCAGCACTCGTCCGCTTAAAAGGGAATGGCGAGGTTTTGTGGCACAAGAACTACGATCGAGACGCAGGTTCCGATTGGCTATCGTTATGTGAAGCGCGTGACGGCGGATTAGTCGCAACCGGGGGAACAGGGCGCTCTCTATCCATCGACGACGAACTGATCGTTGTACGGGTCAGTGGATCTGGATCCGTCGTTTGGAGCCGGCGCTTTCCCGGTGACGGCAGCAGTCGAGGCACAGACGTTATCGAGACCAAGAGCGGCGATTTTGTTGTCGCTGGCTATGCATGTGACCGCTCGGGTAATCCGGACGTCGTTCTTCTGCTTGTCGACAGAGTGGGCCGGCTGAGATGGCGAAAGACTTACGGAGGCGAGGGCGGAGAGGGATATCATGATGGCGGAACTCGTGTGGCGCGAGTCGGCGACGGAGGATACATTGTTGTCGGTACATCCGATTCTCGTTCATTGTGTCCCGTCGGTGTCGGTCAAGCGATTTACGTAGTACGTACCGATGGACTTGGAAATCGAATATGGGAGCGTACGTATGGGCGAGAAATGGGTGTCGTATTCGAAGGTTCCAATGTCTTGATAGGTCCGACGGGTGGGGTCATAGTCGCTGGGACGCGGGTTAACGACAATCCGGGACTCGTTTTGTTGCGCCTCGGTCAGGCTGGTGATCAGAGATCGAACTGGGTTTTCGGTCTTTCGAACCCGCAGGGTCCGGTTGGGATCGACCGGACTCACGATGGCGGCTTCATACTCGGCAACCGCGACTTAGGCTCGTTTAGATCCGACGCGTACCTGGTGAGAACGAGTGCGAAGGGAGAGAAACAGTGGGATCTGAGAATGGGCGAACGAGGCTATGTGCGCGTCTTGTCGGTGGTTTCGACGAGGGACGATGGTTGCGTGGCGCTCTGCGTTCGCGCAGATGGGGGCGGATTCGCCGTTAGGTTACGCGTCCGGAGCCCAAAGTCCCCCAATTCCCGGAACCCGCAAAGGAGCCCCGAACCCGGTTCTCCGAGTCCCGGAACCCGGTGCCCGTGAGGACTAACCGGGTTCATTTGGAAATGCGTACGCATAAATAGTTATCTTGGCAAGGGCGAGACGCTCCTCCGTCGCCTCAATTGCGCCCGAGCACGACCGAATCAACACAAGTTCACAGCGGACGCCAAGTTCTCAATCGAGAACCGACTTGCTGAAGCGAGTCCTTCCCCACCCAGCCGCCGGATCTTGGCGCACTCGGAGGCCCGAACGAGCTTGTTCGGTGGCCGCTACGGAGCGGCTGGAACCGCCCCTGAGAGCATCGGCTCACACTTCTGCCGGTGAAACGCCCGCATCCAGTACGTCCCGGCGGGGAAGACGACGTTCTCGACACCGGCGCGATACAGCTCGAGTGCCGCTCGATAGCAGTCGCGGAACGTGACCAGCTCCTCGCGCAGCCCCCGAGCCCGGCTCACACCCGCGCATACCGGGTTCATCTAAAAGTAGGTAATTAAAAAGGATTATTGATGGGCGAGCTCGTCCGTCAAAGCGACGTGACTCTGCGTTCCGATTCTTTCGGAATCAACACGAATCGTCGTCACGAGCCAAGGTCTCAAGCGCAACGGGCGATCCGATCGCAGTCCTTCTCCGCCGAACGGCCAGATGTTGGCGCGCCTAAGGCCGAGACGAACTAGATCGCCCGGGCTACGGCGCCGCCGGAACCGCTCCCGAGAAGAGCGGCTCGCACTTCTGACGGAGGAAGACGCGCATCCAGTACGTTCCGGCCGGGAAGACGGCGTCGCTCACGCCGTCGCGGTACTGCTCGAGCGCCGCTCGGTAGCGCTTTCGGAACGCGATGAGTTCGCGAATCTCTCTTAGTCGGGGGCCGGGTCGCTTCGCCTGGATGGTTGGCGATAGCCTCCACTTCTTCTCGTAGCTCCAAGGCGAGTCCGTTGGACTTTGGTTTCGGACGCGCTTCGCGCCGAGGAAGCCCGGACCTTCTCGCTCGACTTCGGCTCGGCATGCAGCTTCGCGTACTGCGACCTCTTCTTCGAGCTCGGCCTTGAATTTTGCGAGGTCGCGATGGGCGAAGCAGGGAGGAGGGGCGATCTCGAGCGGGACCTCGTCCGGCATGAACTCCGAGAAGAACCAATCGGGCTTCTTTGCATAGAGCGTCGTACGGAGGTCGCTCGGTGCGCTGCGCACTCCGGGCCACTCCTTCGCGTCGGGAACGAGCCCCGACGACACCGGATTGCAGATCGTGTAGATGAGCTGCCGGCGCACGTCGTTCGGCTCGATCGCCCGTACACAACTCGGCTTCGACGAGTCGAAGAGGTTGTCAAAGCGGCCCCGCATCGCATTCAGACACCGGGCGAGGAGCGAATTGAGGCGGTGGAGAAACCGCGGGAGGTGGCCCGCCGGATCGGTGACGAGAAGGTGGTAGTGATTGGAGAGCGCTACGAATCCGTGAACCTCGACGCCCGTCTCCGCCGCTGCGTAGGCGAGGCAGTAGAGCACGGCTCGATTGACCCTTTCCTCCGGGCGGAGGAGAAACTGCCGCTGAACGCAGCGCCGCGTGACGAGATAGGTGGCGCCGGGAAGAACCCGTCTCGGCTGCATCGTCGCCGACTCCTCGATTTGGCGAGATGGCGACGGATCCTAACGGCGGATCGGGCACCCATAGCATGAGGCGTGCGGCTGCGTTAGCAAACGACTCGGGGCTTCGAGTTCGCGTTTCGATCGTTCCGGAGAGCCGCGAGGAGCGCAGGGCGGCGTCGGTCGTTCGCCCGAAGAGCCGACCCGCCGGCCGAGCGACGAACGAGTCCGATGCCTCTGCTTGTCCACATCGCCAGCGAGTCCGCTGGCACGGGATCAGGAACGTGGGAATCGATCCCTCCCGCGCTCATCGGGCCTTCGGACGCTCATCCGGCAGCTCGTTCGTGACGCGCAAATCCAGAAGTTCGGCGCGAACGAGCCACCACAGTTCACCGGTGGGATTCCTGCGCGCGGCGTGTAGCGCCGGGCTTGAAGCGCGTCGGTACGATCACGACGCGTGGCGCCGTCCTACCCACCCGCTCCGAGCGCACATCGCTCCTGGATCGAGTTGCAAGGGCGTGAACCATGAGCCGATAGTGACCTAGTATCATCTCGTCATGGTCGCCTGCTGACCGGGGGGACGACATTCGAGACCCCTTCACCGAGTTCACCCTATCTGCAAGTGGTCACGGGTATGCGTTTCAGCGAGTTCCTTTGCGCCGTACTGATTTGGGCTGCGGTCCTGTTGGGGATTACGCTTTCTTGGGGATTCTTCGTCGTGGGTTTTTCGTGGCGGCTTGTGTTCGCAGAACTGACCCTGCTTCTTGGGGCGGTCGCGTTGACCGTGGCGATCCGTCGCCGGAGAGCGCGCGAAGCTTCAGAAGAGGAGGTCGAGCGGATACTGCAAGAATCCGCATCGGACCAGTCGACCGAAGACCGATCGGGAGACTGCCGCTGACCGCGACCCTCCTGCACCCGATCCGGGAGCCCTCCCCGCGGCGCGCTCTCCGCGCCCTCAGAACTCCCAGCCGAGCGGTTTCGCCTCGTCCCCGTCTTCGCCCTCCGGGTCGCTCGCGAGCGGCGAAAACTCCAGCCGTCGACCCGCTCGGTCGTAGGCGATAGCCTTTTTCGTATAGGGATCGACGGGAACGGCCGGCAGCAGCTTCGCGCGAACGAGCTCCTCGAGCGTCGCCGGCAAGTTCGCTTCGCGCAGCTCGTAGCGTCGAAGTGCGATCATGACGCGCGTCGCCATCGCACCGAGGCGAGCCGAGCGCAGGTAGCCCGGGTACGCCACGATGTCCCCGAGCGGCATCACGTCGAGCGCGACGAGCTTCCCGAGCGGATTCGTTACACGTTCCATCGCCCTCTTCGCCGCTTCGAGAGCTCGATCCGTTACATCGATCTTCTCTTCAGTGTCGCCGACCGCATGCCAGATGAGGCTCTCGATGCGGAGAGCGCTCGGCCACGCGCCCAGCTCGGCCTCGAGCGCGGTCGTCGTCGGTCCGGCTTTCCTGCCGTCGACGAGAATCGCGATGATCTCTCGGTAGCGATCGAGCGCGAGGCGAAGCGTCGCCGCCGAATCGAACGGAGCGCCGTGCCCGTCGAGGATGTGCGCGAGCTTCGTACGGATCTCATCGCGGAGCGGGCCCTCGAGCAGATTCGCGGGAAAGAACATGCGGAGCACCCCCGCGATCGGATCGGCCGGCGAGATCGCTCGGAGCGGCGGCACGACGTAGCGCCCGAACTCACTCTGGAGGGCAGCGCGAAAGCCCTCTGGATCGGGTCCTTCGACCGCGATCGAGCGAAGCTCCTCTTCGGTGAGCCTTCCCGCGGCGACGATTCGCCGCAGCGCGGCCGTGCATTCACTCCGAAGCGAGATCGACATCATGAAGAGCACGAGGGGGCCGTCTCGCGACCCGAGTCGGCGCGCGATCGCCTGGGCCGCCCGCACTTCCGCGAGCGCGCGAGCGTCGTGCTTTCGGCGAAGTGCGGACATTGCACGCGCGAGCCGATGCTGCGCGGCGAGGCGCGGCACGGAAGTCGGGTCGCCGGCGAAGAGTTCCGCGGACGGCACGACGAGCCGCGGCCGCTCGGCACCCCGCTGGATCTTTTCGAGGAGCTCGCCGCGCGCTTCGAGCCACGCGTCGAGCTTCGGCCAGGTCTCGTCGTCGATCGACGCGACGTACTCTCCGAACGACGGATCGCTCGGCGCCGAAAGAAAATCGTGCGCTTCCGCGATCGCCTCCTCTTCGAAGAAGTCCGCGACGAGTGCACTCGGATCGATATTTCTCCAGAGGGCGTACGCGTTCTCCTCGTCGGGGGCGGGCTGAACCTTCGCCCGAAACTCTTCGGGGACGATCGCCTCCCAGTCGAGCGGCTGAACCTCGCGATCGCCGCTGCGCGGCGGCTCTTCCGCGACTAGGGAAAGGGTCAGCATCCCGGCGCAGAGCGACACCGCGAACGCGCGCCGGCAACCCGTCGCACGCCGACATCGAGAAGTGGCAGTGCCGAAACGATCCGGCGATCGATAGCTCGTGTTCTTCATCTCACTTTGGGATCGAGCTCACGCGCACGTGCCCGCGAGGCAGCGTGTGATGGAGAGCCGGCTGTGCGGTCACCCAGTGAACGAGGCGGTCGCGCGTGCGCGCGGCCTGGACCGAATCTACGGTGAGGTAACGATGCTGCCCCGTTGGATCGATGCGATGGTGCGTGAGGTCCTCGTCGTCGATCGAGATCACGCCGCGTGCGGAAAGATCAAAGTATCCTTCGTGGCCTTCGACCGCAACGAGGACACTCGTCAGGTCCCAGCACTCACGATCGTAAGGCATGGCGAGATAGCGCCGGTAGGCCTCCGGCAACGGGTGATGCTGATACGCGTGAAAATCCTGCTCGATGCTGCTCGCCGGATAGCGGATCGCGCGGCCGACTTCGTACCCGCTTGCGACAATCGGCGTCGGCCATTCGGCGTAGACTCGCCGCGCCGCCGGAGCATCCGTGTACACGTTGTATTCCTTGTCGCGCTCGGGTCCGTACCAGCCCGCCATGATCGAGAGGAGCCGCACTTTCTTCGCGACGAGCTCGCGCCCTGCGAGCGGCGAGCGCGAGTCGGGCTCGGACTCGAGCAGGCGCGCGAGATTGGTCGAGAACCCAACGACGACGAATGTGACCGACCCGTCGGACTGAGCAGCGAGCGTCTCGCGCAGCAAGTCGACGGCTTGCGGCGTTTCGGTGGACGGCTCGAGGTCGCGCGGAAACGTGCGCTCGCCGCCCCGCCCGAGCTCCGCGACCGCGCGCAGAAATCGTCCGTCGTCCGGTGTCTTCCCGCCGCGCACGGTCGCGACGGGGATGTCCGGCCGCCCGTAGAAGGTGTTCACGAGATCGACGAACGGCGCCGCCCAAGGATTGTCCTTCGAGATCGTCACCGCGAGCAGCCGGCAGAGCCCCGCGTCCGCCATTGTGTGGAGCATCGCGAGTGCGAGGACGTCGTCGACATCGTTTCCGATGTCCGTGTCGAAGATGACCGCGACGGGAGGCTTCCCGGGGCGCGTTTCAAACTGAACGCATCCCGCGATGCTGAGACTGAGCGGGAGGATGAGCGCAAGGCGCGAGCGGCAGCGACGCGTGACGATCATCGGCAGTTGGGAATCTCTTCTCTCGGCCGGCACCGCGGGCGGCCGCCGCGGTGTTTCGGCGATGATCGGGTCTCTTCGCCGAGTTCTCAAGCTCTGTCGGCGGCGAACTCGGAGCGGTTTCTCGGAACTCGAGGTCTCGCGGAACGCGCTTTGCGCCCAGGCGTCCTCGGAACGCGGCGCGTGGAGGCTGATTCCGCCGCTGACGACTCGATTCGAAGGCGCAGCCCATTCGAGGCGGCGAGCCGCCGCGCAGGCCGTCCGTGACGAATGTCAGGTTCCCGGACAGCGCCGCGGGAACCCCGGAACGAGGCTCTCTCCTCGCGGAAACGGGCCGGCCGGAGACGAAAGAATCGCGCTGGATTTTCGGGCATTGCTGGGCGGCGGACCCAACCTGATCCATACTGAATGAGATCGATAACAGTCAACGTATCGCGGGCAAAGCAAACGGTGGACGATCGAAGCACTCGAAGCGAGCGCGGTGCTCCCGGTGACGATATGTCACGCGGCAACCGCGAAGGCGACGCCCCGAAGCTCGTCTTTCGTACGGGCTCGCGGCGTGGCCAGATCATCTCGCTAGAGAGTGGCGAGCTCACGATCGGGCGCGACGAGCGAAACGATCTCGTCCTCGAGGACGAGATCGTTTCGAGCTTCCACTCGCGAATCGTTCGCGATCCGAACGGGCAGTACTGGCTCGAGGATCGCGGCTCGAAGAACGGAACCTTCCTCGGCGGCGAACGCATCCAGCGCGAGCGCCTCTCCGACGGCGATCTCTTCCTCATCTGTAAGCAGGGTCCCGAGGTTCAGTACACCGAGGGTGAGCCGACGCCGCCGTCCTTTCTCTCGAGTGCGACGTCGACATTCGTCCGGACGCGCTCTCTCGGACGAACGATTCAGCAGTTCGTGCCGGATCGTCGCGAAGCGGCCGTCAGCGCGAGCGGTGTCCGTCAGATCATCGACGCGACCTTCGAACGCGCGGCGAAGCGCGATCAGAGGATCCTGCTCTTTTGCGGTTGCGCGGCGTTCGCGGTCGGGGCGGCGATCGTCCTTTCGATCCTCTACGTCTTCGGTGGAGGTGGTGCGCCCGCGCCGCCGGGGTACGCCGGACCGCCCGTCGTCGGAGCAACCACTCCCGTGTCCCCCGTCGCACCGGCGATGAGGATCGCGCCGGCGCCGGCGCCAGCGCGCGTTCGCCTCGCGCCGAGCCTCGAAGCGATCTACGGCAGCCTCTACTTCACCTACGATCGCCACGGAAAAGTCGGCAGCGTCACCGTCTCGAACGACGGCGCGCGTCCGCTCGTCGGCGCCCGGCTGCACTTCGAGTTCGAAGAGCGATTCGCTCACCTCCTCGTCGAGCCCTTCGAGCGCGACGTGCCCGCGATCGCTCCGGGGGATTCGGTCGAAGTGGAGATTTCTCCGAAGCTCTCCGATCAGATCCTCTCCGATGCGAACCGCCGCGTCGGTACGCGGGTCTCGCTCACTTCGGGCGAAACGGAGCTCGCGCGCGCCGAACGCGCGGTCGTGATCTATCGTCGAGACGTGTTCAACTGGGAGGACCCGCGTCGGATCGCGATCTTCGTCGATCCGGATGATCCCGCGGTGAAGGAGCTCGTTCGCACGGTGTGGTCCCATCGCGTGCGGAGCGGACGGCAGGAGTTCCCGCCGCCGGCGGTCGCGAAGGCGATGGCACTCCTCACGGCGGTCGCCGATCTCGCCCTCGCCTACGAAAAGGACGCGCAGAATCCCCTCGCCGCCGCGATGGACGAGCGCGCGAACGATCGGGTCAATTTCCCCGTCGAGACGCTCCTCAGCGGTTTCGGGGACTGCGACGACCTCTCCGTTCTCGGTTGCTCTCTACTCGAGGCGGTCGGGATCCCGTCGGCGTTCGCGGTCGGGAACGGACACGTTCTCTTTCTCTTCGATACCGGCGTCGAAGCGGCGCACCTCGAGGAGACCCCGTTCGATCGGGAGTCCGTCGTCCTCCGCGGGGAGCGAGTGTGGCTGCCCGTCGAGGCGACCGATCTCGGCCGGCCGGGCGCCAACTTCGCGAGTGCTTGGTCTGCCGCGAAGAGGTATCGCGACGCGATCCTCTCGGGCGAGATGCGTGTGATCGATGTCCGCGAAGCGTGGGAGCACTACGTGCCGATGAATCGGCCGCTCGACGCGCGCGGACAAGAGACGCTCCGCGATCGCTTCGCCGCGTGGGACACGACGCCGCTTCGCGGGGAGCTCGAACGAGGACTCGAGACGCTGCGCGCGCACTTCCGCGCGAACCTCGCCGGTCGACTCGCCGATCTCGCGGCTTCCATCGAAGATTCCGTCGCGCGCGACCGGACGGCCGGCGTCCTCTACGCGCGGAGCGGACTCTACGCCGACGCCCGTCGCGTCTTCGCGCGCGCGCTCTTCGGCGCCGAGAAGATCCCCCCCGCAGCGGAGATCGAGCGAGCGCTCGAGAGCTGGGGCGAAGACCGTTCCGCCGACGTGCGCCGCGAGGAGAAGGCAATTCTTCTCAGCGACCTAGCCGCGACGCTCGCGCTCGGCATCGAGAACGAGAGCGACGGGACGATCGCCGTTCGGCTGACCGAGCTCGCGATCGCGACCTTCCCGGACGAAGCGGAGTTCGAGCGGGCCGAGCTGATGCTGCGACTCGCGCTGATCCACCGCCTCCGCGGCGACCTCGCCGAGGAAACCAGGTGGCTCGGGAGCGCGCTCGAGATCGACGCGTCCCTCCGCTCGACCTACGACGGAATGACGGTCGGCGACGGCTCCGTCAGTGGTCCCGAGGCGGCGGTGCGGCGCTACCTTCGGCGGACGGTCGAGTGAGCGGTGCGCTCGGTTCTTCGCCCGCGGTCACCGGCGTCCCGACGGCGCTCGCCTCCGGCCGGGCGATGAACGCGTAGCCACGCCGGACGAAGGTCGGGATCCACTCGGCGAGCGCTGCGATGCGCTCGCGCTCGAGCGCGGCGAGCTTGTCTTCGACCGAGCGTTTTTCGCGGAGCGCCGTCGCGAGCTTCGCGTCGGAGCGGTCGAGATCCTTCTGCGTCCGCTCCACCTTCGCGTTGAGTTCCTTCGAGCTCGCTTCGAACGCGGCCGCCTCTCGACGGGATGCGGCGAGCTTCGTCGACGTATCCCTCTGCATCTCCTGCGCGGTCGCGAGATCGCCTCGAGTTGTCTCGAGCTCGCTCCGGGTGTCGCCGAGCGTCTGCTCCCAGCGCGTACGTTCCCCGTCGAACCAGATCGCACCGGCGACGAGCCCGCCCGCGAGGAGTGAGACCAGGGATACGACGGCGATCGACTTCCAGCGCGGCCGCCGCCTCCGGCGACGGTCGACCACACCGGAGACGAGGAGCTGGCGTTCGAGCGCCGCACCCGCCTCGGCGCGTGCCGACGGGAGCGAGGCCGGTCCGCCGAGTCGAGCGTCGTCGCCGAGCAGCGCGGCGCGAGAGAGGAGGTCCTCTCGGTCGTCGGATCCGTCGCCTCCGGGGTCGAGGATCGTGCTTCCCACGCGCGCGTCGGTCCGAGACGTGCGAACGGTCGGTCGGTCGGTGTCGAGGTTCTGCGGCATGTCTCTCCAGCTCCGGACGTGGGCGTAGCGGGCAGTCCTTCGTCAGGGTTATCGGCAGTGCCTCCGCTCGACCTTGAAACTTTTTCGGACGTTTTTTCGCGAGACGCCGCTCGCGGAGAGCCTCGTCTGAGGCCGGAACGCTCGGGCGCGGGCCCGAGGAGCACTTCCGGCGCGTTCGACGCTGCCGGCGGGGACATCGTAGTGTTTTCTGAGGGATCTTCTCGGCGCGGGGCCTCGCGCCGCGGAGAGCTCTGTAACTCGAAGAATGAAAATGGTTTCGGATCTTGGCGGTCGCGTCGGCCTCGCCTCTCGAGTCCCCGTCCGACCCCGGATCCCCGCCCCTGCGACCACCGAGTCGACATGATCTTTCGTCCACTCGCCGCCCGAGGTCTCGATCGTCTCTCGACGCTGCGCGTCTGCGCACTCGTCGCGGGTGGGCTCGTGCTCGTCACGAGCGCTGCCGTCCGCGCGGAGCCGGACTCGCCCCCGGTGGCGCCCGAGCTCGCGGAGGTGTCGGCGGAGATCGAGCGCCGGTTCAGCCTCGCGCAGCGCTATCTCCTCTCGAGCCACGACAACCTCGTCGTGCGCAGCTCGACTCTCGTTTCCGAAGAGCTGCGCGCCGAGATCGCCGATCGCGAGGCGACCGGGACCGAGAGCGACGCGAAGCTCCAGTCGGTTCTCGATGAGCGTCGCGCGGCCGCGGGGATCGAGCTCGTCGTCTACGTCGGACAAGACGGCGTGGTCGTCCGCTCGCCGCCGCTCGATGCCGCTGCTCCCGAGGAATTCGTCCGCGCCTTCGTCGCGGCGTCGCGGCGCGCAGCGGACGCCGCGCTCGCGACGAGCGAGTCGCGACGCGGCTACGCTTCGCTCCCCGCCCCGGGAGCGTCGTCGTCGCTCCCCGAGTCGAGCGAGTTCGGCGAAACGCTCTACCAAGTTGCCGCGAGTCAGATTTTCGTGCGACCCGATGTCGCGAGCGGAGTGCTTCTCGGTGCGAACCCCGTTTCGGCGATGGCCGAGCCGGTGTCGCTCGTCGCGGACGGCGGCGTGATCGATCTCGATTGGCACCTCTTCCGGACGCCCGGCGCACCGGGCGACGCGCGCGTCGTCGCGGGTCCGCGAACGGGGTCGACCCTTCTCGCCGACTTCGTCACGCGCCTCGCCCGAGACTCCGTTGCGAGTGGGCTCGCGTTCGAAGGCGAGACCCACTCCGGTCGCTGGGAGGCGCTCGTCGGGTTCGACGGCGGTGTCCTCGGCGGCTGGGGCCTCACCGTCGACGAAACGTTCCTCGCCGCGCTTCTCCGCGGAGACGAAAGTGACGCGGACGCGAGCGATTCAGAGCCCGCGCTCGAGCTCGAGGCGCACGACGACGTCGCCGCGCTGGCGGAGGAGAAGGACGAGTCGAGCGATTCCTCGGAAACGGCGTCGTCGTCGCGCGGCGCGATTCTCAACATCGTCTTCGGTGTGGTCGGCATCGCGGGATGCGCCGCGCTGATTTCACTTCTCGTCGTCGCCATGCTGGGCGCGAGGAGGCGGCGGCGCGAGCTCGACGATGACGAGGGGGAGTACGCCGACCCAGAAGCAGAGTGGAGCGAGAGTTCCGAGACCGGCCTCATCGCGGAATCGCCGGTGGAACCGGAAGCGGACGGCGAGGAGTGGGAAGGCGAGGAGCCGACCGACCCCGCGGAGAACAAAACGGAAGCCGCGAGTCCCATGACTGAACCTGAGAGTGATCTCGATCCGGTGGAAGATGACGCTGCGATGACGCAGGTCATGAACGTTCCGACCTTCGCTTCGATGGACGACGACGAAGCCCCGGCGGAGACCCAGGTCCTGCCGGAGATCGCACCGGCGCCGCCGCCGGCGCCTCGTCGTCCCCAGCGAGCGCCCGAACCTCCGCCGCCGCCGAAGGCGCCGGCCCGCTCGAAAAAGGGCGACCTCCTCGAGGAGTTCGAGGCGCACTGGAAGACGTTCGCGAGCTACACCCAGGATCGCCTCGACGAGACGCTCCGCAATCTCGAGGGCGCGCCGCAGCGCGACGTCTCCGAGATTCGCCAGATCGTCGAGGAGATCGCCGCGATGGTCGGCTCGCTTCGCGTCGAGGTGAAGGAGAGTCGGGAACGCGCTGCCGCGAGCGACGCCGACGAACTCCGCGCCCAGCTCGTCGAGATCCACAACGAGGTCTCGGTCGCGCGAAACGAGATGAAGAACTCGGCGAACGGTGTCGTCCGGCGCCTGACCGCGTTCATCCACGAGTCTTCGCGGACGGGGCCAGGAGCGGAGCAGACCGACCTCCTCGAGACGGTCTACGACGAGCTCGCGCGGTCGCGAAGCGAGCTTACGTCCTTTCAGGAGAGCTTCCTTTCGCTCGTCGAGACGATCCAAAACCAGCAGGACCATCGGACGAAGCAGGAGGATGGCGAAACGGAGCGCCTGCGTGACGCCTGCGCTCAGTGGGAGGAGCGCGTCGCAGAGCTGAAGCGCGACGTCGATCACCTCGAGAGCCAGAACACGCAGCTGAGCGAGGAGCTCGAGGCGGCGCGGACGAACGAGCGAGAGCTCCGGACGGAGCTCGACGAATTTGTCTCGCGCGAGGTCCGGATCAAGGCGGAGGTCGAGGACGAACGCTCGCAGATCGAGACCGTGACCTCGGAGCGGGACGATGCCTGTCGCCGCGAGCGCGAGCTCGTGGAGAAGCTCCGCGTCGTCGAAGAGCGAGAGAACGAAGGTCAGCAGAAGATCCGCGCGCTCGAGACCTCTCTCGACGACCTCCACCAGACGATCGACGAGCAGCGCGCGCAGAACGCCGGGCTCGAGCGCGAGCTCGAGCAGCTGCGCGAGCGCTCGCGCTCGGAGGGAGAGCACGCCGAGGACCGCGCGCAGCAAGCCGAGGAGCACCTCCGCGAACTCGAGTCGCGGAACGAGACTCTCGAGCGCGAAAAGAGCGAGCTCGATGCCGCCGTGCGGCGACTCGAGTCGGAGGCGGCGAGCCTCCGCGATCAAAAGGGCGACGCGGCCGAGCTCGGGCGATTGCGGGTCGCACACGACGGAGCTCAGAAGGAGCTCGAGTCAGTGCGAAAGACGCTCGACGCGGTGAAGGACGAGCGCGAGCACTTCGAGCGCGAAGCGCGTCGTCTGGGCGCGGACGTCGAGCGGCATCAGAGCGAGCAGTCGACGTCCATGCGGACTCTGCGCGCGGATGTCGACCGCCTCGAGGCGGAATGTTCGACCAAGCAGAACGATCTCGAACGCGAGCGGCAACAGTCCAAGCTCCATCGCGAGACGGTCGAGCGCCTCCGCGCCGAGCTCAGCGAGGCTGAGCTTCACCTCGCGCGGAAAGAGGCGCAGATCAGCGATCTCAAGCGGGAGCGAGGCGCTACCGCTGCGCCGACCGCCGAGCTCGAGGAGCTGCAGACGAGCCTCCGCGAGACGACGCGCGAGCTCCAAGCGAGTCGCGAGGAACGACTGCGGCTCAACACCGAGCGAACGGAGCTCGAGGCCGAATGGCAGTCGCGGGTCGCGGCGCTCGAGCTTCGAGTGACCGAAGCGGACGGGAAGCGTGCCGAGGTCGAGCGCGAGCGCGACAAGCGGCAGCTCGAGCGCGACCAACTCGAGGCGCAGATGCAGGCCTCGCGCGAGGCGACGCGTGGCGATCGACACATGCTCGATCGGCTGCAGAACCTGAAGCGCGAGAAGGAGGACCTCGTCCGCTCGATCGACCAACTGAAGAACGAGCTCGAGAACGCCAGTCGGGAAATGGAGACGATCCGCCGGTTTCAAGGGACCCTTATCGACGGGCACCTTCCGGCGGCGATCGTCGCGTGTGACGCCGATCTCCGCGTGTGGGCGTGGAGCGCCGCCGCCGAGAAGCTCTGGTCGAGACGATCGCGCGATGTGTGCGGGCAGAGTCTCGACGACGTCGACTTCGGCGGAACCGGAGAGATCGTCCAGCTGGCGCAGAAGACCCTCAAGAAGGGCGCGGGGGTGCACCGCGAGCAGGTGTCCGTCGCGAACTCGAGCGGCACGCGGCATTTCCGAGTCTCGTGCGATCCGATCAAGGGCGAGCGCCAGGAAGTGCTCGGCGTCGTCCTCGCGGTCGAGGATGTCACTGAAGACGTCGATCGCGCAGTCGAGGCGCGTCTCCAGTCCCTCTTCGCTGAAAGCCTCACGGAATCGATGCCGGCGGCTCTCGTCGTCGTCGACGGTCGCGACCGGGTGACGAGCTGGAACCGAGCGGCGAAGGAGCTCCTCGGAGTGCCCGGAGAGGAGGCGATCGGAAGCGAGCTCTTCTCGCTCAAGACGTCGCTCCGCCGCAAGGCCTTCCGCGACCGCTACGAGAAGGCGAAAGCGACCGGGAAGCCGAAGAAGATGCGCGTCCGCATCGATCGCGACGGAACGCCGCTCTCCGTCGTCGTGACGCAGTGCCCCTTCCGCTCGCGTGATCGGGAGATCCGCGGCACGCTGCTTCTGATCGACGCGCCCGAGTCGGCCGGTCGGCGCTAGAGTCCCGCGCGTCGCATCGTCGTTCGCTCACCGCTCGCTTGGTGCTCGTCGCCGCATCGACCGAGCGAGTGACTCGCCCGCTGCGTCTCCTCGTTTCGATCCTCGCCGCGGCCGAAGACGCGTCGCCGGCGGGGGATCGCTCGGCAGCGGGCCCCGCGCGAATGGCTGATTTCGCGAGCGCGCTCTGGCGAGGAAGGCCGAGTTCGTGTCAGGATGCCCCGGCTTGAGAGCTACTGAGCCAACCGGGAGACAGAATCATGACGCGCAAAAAGACGACGACCCGTCGCGCCTTCCTCCGCAACTCGAGCGGGCTTCTCGCCGCTCCTCTCATCGCACCGTCGGCCGTGCTCGGCCGGGGCGGCGCGACGCCGCCGAGCGAGCGGATCACGCTCGGCTGCATCGGAGTCGGCGGACGCGGCCGCGGGAACATGCAGGGATTCCTCAGGCGGGACGACATTCAAGTCGTGGCGACTTGCGACGTGTACGCTTCTCGCCGAGACGGTGCGAAGGACATCGTCGACAAGAAGTACGAGTCGAAGGACTGTAAGGCGTACAAGGACTTCCGCGAGCTCCTCGCGCGCGAAGACATCGACGCCGTCTCGATCGCGAGCCCTGATCACTGGCACGCGATTCAGTCGATCCACGCCTGCCGATCGGGGAAGGACGTCTTCTGCGAGAAACCGCTCACCCTCACGGTGAAGGAAGGCCAGGCGATGCTGGCCGCCGCGCGGAAGCACGAGCGTGTCGTCTCGGGCGGAAGCCAGCGCGTTCTCGGCGACTACGGCCGAATGGCCGAAGCGGTGCGAAGCGGCGTCGCGGGCGAGATCAAGGAAGTCTTCGTCGACATCGGCGGCCCGTCCCGCCCGTGCTTCTACCCCGCGCAGGAAATCCCGAAGGAGCTCGATTGGGATCTCTGGCTCGGTCCGGCGCCCGAAGCTCCGTATCACCCGTGGCGCTGCAGCGGTGGCTACGGACTCGGCGGCAAGGGCTGGCGCACGTTCTTCGACTACTCCGGCGGCATGATGACCGACTGGGGCGGTCACAAGTTCGGCGGTGCGCTGTTCGCGCTCGGACTCGAGAAGACCGGACCGGTCGAGGTCATCCCGCCGAACGGTAAGGAGCACAAGCACCTTACGTACGTCTTCGAGAGCGGCCTCAAGATGTATCACGCGCCGAGCTCGGGAAAGAACATCACCTTCGTCGGAACCGAAGGCACGGTGCCGGGCGCAAAACCGGAAAAGCCCGTCGAAATGCCGCGCTATCGCGGCACGGGCGGGATCATCGGCGACTTCGTCGACTGCGTGCGGACCCGCGAGAAGCCGTTCCGCGACGTCGAGATCGCGCACCGAACGGCGACGGTGTGTCACCTCGGCAACATCGCCTACAGTCTCGGCCGCCGGATCAAGTGGGATCCGGTGAAAGAGGAGATCAAGGACGACTTCGAGGCGAGCTGCTGGCTCGATCGGCCGCGGCGGGAGCCGTGGACGCTCTGAGCTAGACTCCCTCCCGAGAGTCGAAAGCGAGGCCGCGCGAAATCTGACGAGTTCGCGCGGCCTCGCCTTTTTTGTTCCGCGCGTTGATGAATGCGGCGGGATGCATCGTCTCTTGGGCGATGACGGAGAAAGCGCGCTACTCGTTTCTCCCTCTTCTCTTCGTGTCCTTCGTGGTGA
Organism: Planctomycetota bacterium; assembly: GCA_965223845.1. GTDB lineage: Bacteria > Planctomycetota > UBA8108 > UBA8108 > SXIK01 > CBDCXR01. Next base: position 6,312,311 of record CBDCXR010000004.1, read on the forward strand.
ATCTCTTCCCCGGAGTCCGGAGCCCCGGAGCCCGGCGCACGAACGACACTCACCACGCCACCCGCTGCCCCAGCCCCTCCCGCTCCGCCGCCCGGACGATCGCGCGCGCCGCGGTCGCGTCTTGGACACCGAGACCCACCGACTTGAAGAGCGTCACTTCGTCGTCGCTCGTTCGCCCCGGCGCGTGCTTGAGAAGAACCGCCCCGAGCTCGACCAGTCGTTCGGGATCGAGAGTCCCGCGCTCGACGGGCTGGATGAGGTCCCCCGTCTCGTCGAGCGCCGCGTCTCGGTCGTCGACGACGACCCGCGCGCGGAGCACGGTCGCTTCCGGGATCTCGACGACGTGCGGCTGAAAGGACCCGACCGCGTTGACGTGGACGCCCGCCGATAGATCCGCATCGTCGAAGACCGGCGTCGACGAAGTCGTCGCGGCACAGACGACGTCCGCGTCGCGGACGGCTCGGCTCGACGACTCGGCGACCACGATTTCGCTCGGGAATCCCGGTTCGCCGGCGAGCTCGTCCGCGAAGCGCGCCGCGTGGTCTCGATTCGGCGAGTAGACCGTCGCGCGCTCGATCGGACGCACGCAGCACACCGCTTCGAGCTGGGTTCGCGCTTGAACACCGCTTCCGAGGATCGCGGCGACGCGCGCGTCCGTGCGCGCGAGAAGATCCGTCGCGAGTCCCGACGCCGCGCCCGTTCGGATCGCGGTTACGGCGCTGCCCTCGAGGAACGCGCGGATCCTCCCCGTCTCGGCGTCCGCAACGACGACCCCGGCGTGAATCAGAGGAAGGCCGCGGGCGGGATTATCGGGAACGACGGACACGACCTTTACCGTGAGCGCGTCGCCCTTCGGATCGGACACGTACGCCGGCATCGCAAGCCCGGTCGCCCCCGCGGGAGTTTCGAGCGTCGCCCGAAGAGGAACGATCGCACGACCCTCGGCGAGCGCGCGGAACGCATCTCGCATCGCCTCAACGGCCGCGGCCATCGGCAGCGCACGACGCACGTCAGCGCCGTTGAGAACGAGCATCTCCCCGTCAGACAAATCGATCCCGCTCACGTTCGCTCCACCTCCCCACGATCTCCGCCCCAACCCACCCGCGCGCGACCCACGCTTCTTCTTCTTTTTCTTCTCTTCCTACTCCTACTCTCACTCTCACTCTCACTCCTACTCCTAACTCTTACTCTCCTTCGTCTGCCTTCGCGGTCCTTCGCGCCCTTCGTGTAAAACTCCCCGCAAGAAAACCAAAAAACTAAGACTCAAGCGCAACCTCGCTCCAATCGACCACGCGCCCTTCGTGGATCGCCGTGCGGCCGAGGATCGCCATCAGCGTCGCGTGCCGCCCCGCTTCAACGTCGCAAAGCGGCGTCTTGTCCTCGCGGATCGACTTCGCGAAGTGCTGAATCGCCGCTGCGGTCGCGTCTCCCCACGGCTCGAGCTTCGTCTCGGTCTTCTTGTCGTTCTCAGTGACGAAGAGCTTCGTCGTGCCTTCGAGCGACGCCGCCCGGCGTCCGCTCCCGATGAACGTGAAGTCGAGCCCGCCGAAGCCGTTCGGCGTGTAGACGCAGTGGCTGTAGCGAAGCGACATGTTCCCGGGGAAATCGTAGGACACGGTGTAGTGATCCATGATCGACCGATTCGCCGGGATTCCCCGGAGCTCGTTGATTCCGCCGAAGCCGGCTGCGCGGAGCGGGTGCGAGCCGAGCACCCAGCAGAAGATGTTCATCTCGTGCACCGCCTGCTCGACGATGAGATCGCCGGAAAGGTTGCGATCGATGTACCAGCCGGATGTCGGGTAACCGCCGACGTGCCGCTGTGCCTGGACGAAGTTTACCTTCCCGATCGCACCGCTCTGGAGGGTCTTCGCGAGGCCGAGGAAGCCGCCTTGATAGCGCCACTGGAAACCGACTTGGAACTTCCCGGGTGACTTCTTCACGGCTTCGTACACGTCGCGCACTTCTTCCGGCGTGCGTCCGAGCGGCTTTTCGCAGTAGACGTGCTTTCCGGACTCCGCCGCGGCGACTGCGTGCTCGCGCCGGAGGTAGATCGGCGTTGCGATGACGACGACGTCGACATCCTTTCGGTCGAGGAGCTCGCGGTAGTCGTAGATGCCGACCGGATTCATCCCGCCGCAGCGCTGGACCGCCGCGTCGCGCCGGCCGCGGTGGATGTCGCAGATCGCGTTCACCTTGAGCGTCGAGACGGAGACGCTTTCGAGCGCGCGCCCGAGGAGACTCGAGCCGCGACCGCCGACGCCGATCCAGCCCATGCGGAGGAACTCGTTCGCGCCGGCGATGTTCCCGAGCGAGGCCGCGGGAAGACCGGCGGCGATCGGCGCTCCGGCGGCGAACGAAGCGGTCTTCATGAAGCGGCGGCGAGAGAGCGGTTTTTTCTCGGGCATCGGTGTATACCTCGCGGGTGTGGATCTCAGTGCTCGCCCGTGCGGGGCGGAGCGGCGCCCCGTCAGCATCGCCGGGACGATTTCCCGGTGCAAGGCCGGCGGCGCTGATTCTCGCGGGCGTGCGCGGAGGATGTTCGTGATGCCGGAGAAAGAGATCGTGGAGACGCCGCGAGTTCTTCTCTTCTACACGAAGCCGGGATGCGGGCTCTGCGTCGAGGCGTTTCCGAAGGTCGAGCGCGTCGCGGCGCGCTACGGTTTCTCCGTTCGCCGGATCGACATCGAGAGCGATCCGGATCTCTTCGCGCGCCACCGCTACCGCATCCCCGTCGTCGAGTGGGACGGGTCGGAGCTCGGCTGGGGGCGGATCAGCGAGCGGGCGCTCGAACGGGATCTCCGCGCTCGACTCTGATCCTCGATGCCGCGATCGTCCCGTTGCTAGCGGCGGGCGAGAAACCACTCCGCCGTGCGGCGGAGACCGTCCGAGAGCGTCGTCTCGGGCTCGTAGCGAAGACGTTCGCGCGCTTCGTCGATGACCGCGAGAGAGTGGCGAACGTCGCCCGCGCGCGCTGGGCCGACGGTGGGGGGTACGGGCGTCCCTCCGATCGCGCGCGAGATCGCGCGGTGAAGCTCGTTGATCGACGTCGCGCGACCGCTGCCGATGTTGTACGTGCGGCCGTACGCGCTCTTGTTCGCGCTGAGGGCGAGAAAGTTCGCCGCGACGACGTCGTCGATGAAGACGAAGTCGCGCGTTTGCTCGCCGTCCCCGTCGATGGTCGCGCTCGCGCCGCTCGCCGCGGCTTCGAGCCACTTCGGGATCACCGCGGCGTACGGCGAATCGGCTCCCTGACCGGGTCCGTAGACGTTGAAGTAGCGGAGCGCCAGCGTTCGCATCCCGCTCGGATCGTCGAACGCGAGCGCGTAGAGCTCACCGGCGAGCTTGCTCACCGCGTAGAGAGACGCCGGTTCGGCGGGCGCGCTCTCACGCTGGGGCGGCGGGTGGGCGTCGCCGTAGACGGAGCAGCTCGACGCGAAGACGACGCGACGAACTCCGGCTTCGCGCGCGACCGTGAGAAGCTGAACCGTCGCCGTGACGTTGCTCGCTTGCGCGGCGAGCGGGTCATCCGCGCACGCGGTGACCGATGCCTCCGCGGCATGGTGAAGGATCGCGTCGACGCCTCGGCAGGCGCGCTCGCAGGCCGCGCGGTCGAGGAGGTCGGCCTCGACCCACTCGACCGCGTCGGCGAGGGCATCGGGCACGCCCGCGGGGCGTCCCGGTCGGCGGTCGATCGACCGCACCGCGACTCCGTCGCGGGCGGCGCGGCACGCGAGGGACGATCCGATAAACCCGGCTCCGCCGGTGATCAGCAGCTTCACGAGTCGAGCCGATTCGTACGGGTCACTCCAAACACCTCACTTACAGGACGCCCTCCGTAGGCGTCGGGATCTTTCCGACTTGACCCTTCACGCACAGAGCACCTATCTTTGATCCTGCTGATAGGGTTACGAGGACCGAATCGGCGCTGTCAACACGCGGGCCAAGGCGACGCCGAGCAGACTGGCTGGGTGGATGTCTAGCCCGGCTAGGGGCAGTCCTCAGTTGCCTCGCGACGAGGGAGTCGCTCGCCGACGATCTCGCGTGATTACGTAACTTGTCGATCTTCGTTTGAGTCCTTCTGAGGAAGTCGGCTCCCGATCGGGGACCGTCGTCCCCGACGGGCACAGATTCGCTTGATCCCTACGCTACGACACTCCTCGAAGTAAACACGGGGAATGCCGCGCGAGGAAGAGGCGACGAAGAATCGACGCGCTCGGCAGACGAAATGCTTTTACTCCTACGCGATCGAATTACGAAGAGGATGCTCGGCACGTTCGTGTTCGAGGTGAGCACGCTCGTGCTCGTCTTCGCCGCGGTCGCGCTCCTCCGCGTCCTCGCGTGGGGATCGACGGCCCCGCTGGGCTGGGTCGTTCTCTTCGGCGTGTCGGGCGCGAGCGTCGTCGCGCTTTGTCTCGGCGCATTCGGATCGTACAGCCGGGAGATCATCTATTCGCGCCAGCGTGTCACCTCGCGATTGGCCGCGGGATTTCTCCTCGCGGCGCCGGCGATCCTCGGCGTGTGCTGGGCCTTCAGCTTCGTCGACGTCGTGTTCACGCTCACGCCGAAGTTCTTCGGGATCCTCTACCTCGGCGTCCTCGCCGTCGTCGTCGCCGAGCGGGCGATGGTGTTCAAGCTGTTCGATCCGCTCCACTCGTTCGGAAACATCCTCATTCTCGGGACGGATCCGAGCGTCGCGCGCACGATCCGCGAAGCTCGGAAGCGCTACGGCGCGAAGTTTCGCGTGGTCGGAGTCCTCAGTCCCGACGCGCGAGTCGGCGAACACTTCGAGGGAGTTCCGGTCGCCGGGTCGATCGAGGATCTCCCCGCGGTGTGCAAATCGCACGAGATCGATACCGTTCTCATCGGCCTTCCCTATTACGATCCGCGTCTCAGCGTCGACGCGATCTTCGATTGCCGGGTTCACGGTGCGCTCGTCCTCGATATCGGGAGCTTCTACGAGGCGATCTGCCAGAAGGTCCTTCTCGAGCGCGTCGATCCGCGGGCCGTCCTCTCGCCGTACTATTACCCGGTGGGGCGCGTGCGGTGGTGGATCAAGGAGGCGATCGAGCGTGTGGTCGCGGGCATCGGTGTCGGGGTGGCCGCGGCTCCGGTGGTCGTCGCGGCGGTGTGGATCCGCGTGTCGACGCGCGGCTCTGCGTTCGTCCGAGACGAGCGGGTCGGGAAGAACGGTCGAACGATCGTCCTTCGACGCCTGCGCACCTACCGAGAGACCGCGAACGGCGAGGCGCGCCCGACGAGGTTTGGACGTGTTCTCCGCCGCGGCCGCTTCGACTCGCTCCCTCTTCTGATCTCGGTCGTGAAGGGCGACCTCGCGCTCGTCGGCCCGTCGGCCGAACGCCCCGAATTCGCGAGCGAGCTGCGCGAGCGCGTTCCCCTCTACGATCAGCGCGACGTCGTGAAGCCGGGCCTCGTCGGCTGGTCGCAGCTTCGCTTCCCTTACGCCGCGAGCGTCGACGACGCGCGCGAGAAGCTGCGCCACGATCTCTTCTACGTGAAGAACATGTCGCTCGTGCTCGACCTGCAGATCCTCACGGCCTCGCTCGGCTCGGTCGTGACGGGTCGGACCTTCGTCTCGCGCTGGTAAGGATCCGGCCGGATCAGAGCAGCAGCGCCGAGCTCGATCCCGCGACCTGGAAGACCGGGATCAGCGGTCCGAAGACGTACTCGCGGATGTAGTGGATCAAGCCCGCTAGCGCCGTGCGGCCGAGCACGATCTGGTCGCCGGGAAGGAGGAGCAGCTCTTCGCTTTCGTCGTTGAGGTCGATGCGAAAGAGCGCGGGATTGAGTGGATTTCCGAAGGGACGCCGAAGGAGCGCCCAGTCGGTGTCTCCGGTGATCCTGAGTCCGCCGACGTGCGAGATCGCTTCGTGAAGCGTGAGCTTCGCACTCGTGAGCGGCACGATTCCCGGCCGCGCGAACTCACCGACCATGTAGATGGACTCCTCGCGCGGTATGACCTGGATCCGTACGTCGTTGTCCGTATCGAACGTCGGCCAGCGCTGCACCATGCGCGCGCGGAGCTCCTTTTCGAGCTCGTCGATCGACTTCCCCGCGAGCTCGACATCGTGCATGTAGAAGAGATCGCTCCGGCCGTCCGGAAGAACGAGCGAAGTCGGCTGGTTGTAGGAGTCTTCGACGTGTTGATAGAGCTGGATCGAGATCGAGTCGCCTTCCTTGAGCTGGTAGCGAGAGTGTCGCTGCCGGAGGACGTCGCGGTACATGTCGTTGATCTCCGACGGTGAGATCACCTTGCAGGACGTTCCGAGCGCGCTCGTGGCGAGGAGGATGGCGGTCGTGAGGGCGTTGCGTGCGGTCATGGATTCCTGCGGGCTCTGGGGCCGACGTCGGGCCGCGGGCTGCGGTGAGTGCGACGGTCTTTCCGGTTTGATTCTCTTCCGTCATATCGGGCGGTGCTCGAGGGAGCTTTACCGGCGCGCGCGTCTCCGCGGCGACGTTCCGAAAACCCACGGGCGCGAGCGCGGCCCGCCCGCGGGCCCGCCGCCAGTTCGCCGCGATTGACAGCCCGCTCCGGCTCTCTCATGATGTCGCGTCGCTCGGGCCCGCCCCGCTCCCTCCCCCGATTCGAGGTCTTCCTTGAAAACCGTCATCGTCTGCGGCCTGATCGCGCTCGCCGTCGTGCACCAGGACTTCTGGTGGTGGGACGATCCGACCCCCGTGTTCGGGTTCATTCCCGTCGGACTCGCCTGGCACATCCTCATTTCGATTCTCGCGACGGTGCTCTGGTGGCTCGCGACGAAGCATTGCTGGCCGGAGCACCTCGAGGAAGAGAGCGAGCCCGCCTCCGACGCCGGGACAGGAGCGCGCTGACATGACGCTGACGATCATCTTGATCTACCTCGCGCTGCTCGTCGGTCTCGGCCTCTTCAGCACGAGGTTTCTCCGCTCGACGGGCGGCGACTATTTTCTCGCGAGCCGCGGCATCGGTCCGTTCATGCTGCTCATGTCGCTCTTCGGGACGACGATGACCGCATTCGCGCTCACGGGAAGCTCGGGGCGTACGTTCAAGGCCGGCGTCGGGGTCTACGGCCTCATGGCGTCCTGGTCGGGGATCGTCCATCCGCTCGTCTTCTTCCTCGTCGGGGCGAAGGTGTGGCAGCTCGGCAAGCGCCACGGCTACTTGACGCAGCTCTCATTTTTTCGCGATCGCTACCAGTCGCACGCCGTTCCGCTGCTTCTCTTCCCGCTCATGGTCGGGTTCGTGATGGTCTACATCCTCACGGGCGCGATCGGCGCGGGGCGGACACTCGAGACCCTCGCCGACGTCCCCTACCCCGCGGGCGTCGCGCTCATCTGCGGCATCGTGCTCGTCTACGTTTTCTTCGGCGGCATGCGCGCGACCGCGTGGGCGAACACCGCGCAGACGCTCGTCTTCATGGTCATGGGTGGGATCGCGTTCCTCGTGATCATGAACGATCTCGGCGGGCCGGCCGCAGCGACTCAGCGCGTCCTCGATCACGCAGACGAGGCGGTACGCCGGCGGGCGGTGCGCGAAGGGAGCATCGAGACGCTCGGGTTCCTCACCTACTGCTTCATCCCGCTCTCGGTGGGAATGTTCCCGCACCTCTTCCAGCACTGGCTCACGGCGCGGAAGGCGAGCAACTTCAAGGTGACGGTCGCTGCGTTCCCGGTGTGCATCATGGTGACGTGGGTGCCCTGCGTGCTCATCGGGTTCTGGGCGGCGGGCGAGCTCGACCTCGGAACCTCGGCGAACAGCGTCCTCCCGATGATGGTCGCGAACCATGCGAACGAGGTGCTCGCGGGTCTCATCGGAGCCGGCATTCTCGCCGCGATGATGTCGAGCATGGACTCCCAGTTCCTCTGTCTCGGGAGCATGTTCACGAACGACATCTATCGGCCGTACTGCACCAAGGGGGAGGTGTCCGAGAGGAAGGTCGTCTGGACGGGACGGATCTTCGTCGTCTCGATCGTCGGTGCGACGTACGTGATCGCGCTCACTCTCGCGCAGAACCGCGGCATCTTCGGGCTCGGCGTGTGGTGCTTCACCGGCTTTTCGAGTCTCTTTCCAATCCTCCTCGGCGCCCTCTACTGGAAGCGGAGCACCAAGTACGGCGCGATGGCGGCGATCCTGACCGTGGCGGTGCTTTGGTTCTGGTTCCTCGATCGCGCGACCGCGGGCGGCGAGTTCCTGCTCGGGCACGTCATGCCGGTGACGTGGGTGCTCCTCGCATCGACCGCGGCGTTCGTGATCGTGAGTCTCGTCACGCCGGCACCGAATCGGGAGCACCTGGAGAAGTTTTTCGCTCGTTGACGCCGGCGGAGCTCTTCTCTTCCCGTACGTTCCCGTTCCCGACAAACTCTCTCTTCTCTTCTCACCCCGCCGCATACCCGAAAGATCCATCGCGGCCCCCCGTCGCATTGGCGCGATACCGCGCCGCTCCGTTGCCGCTCGCGGGCCGAGCCTGCTCAAGTCTTCCCGCCGCCGATTCGAGTACGGGAACGGGCTGAACACGCCCGCGGCGCATCGAACCTCACTCGTTCTCGACGCGCGTTAGGCTCGTATCGCGGTACGAACTGAGAAGATCACTCTTCGAAACCGATCCCACGAGCTTTCGCGACGTGGCGTCCTCGAGAACCGGCAGCCTCTCCGCCGAGCTCCCGGCGAGGAGATCGACGGCCGAGGAGATCGAGTCGCCGGCGTACACGACGGGGAAGTGGGGATTCATGATGTCCGCGGCGATCACGGTCTCGAGGTGCTCCGACTCGCGGATGAACGCCTTGATCTCGTGAAGCGAAACCGCGCCGAGGAATCGATCCTCCGCGTCGACGACGTAGAGGCGATCGTGCTCCTTCGGTGTGCGGAGGAACGTGTCGACGACCGTCTCGAACGGCGCGGCGGCGGCGACGCGGTCGACATCCTTCCGCAGAAAATCGGTGATCGGCGGCTCCTTGAACCAGATCGGCGAGGAGATGTGGGGGAGGTGAATTCCGCGCCGGCGGAGCGGCTCGGTGAAGAGTGACGTCCGCACGATGAGGCGGCTGATCACTGCGCTCGCGATGCACGCCGTCATGAGGGGCAGGATGATCGAGTAGCTTCGCGTCATCTCGAAGATCATGAGGATCGAAGTGATCGGTGCCTGCATCGTCCCGGCGATCATCGCACCCATGGCGACGAGGGCGTAGCCTTCCGCCGGCGCCGTTTGCTCGGGAAGCCACGCGTGAAGCACCGCGCCGAACGTGACGCCGAGCAGCGCTCCGACAAAGAGCGACGGCGTGAAGAGACCGCCGGGGATGCGGGCGGCGCGGCAGAGTGCGGTGAGGCCGAGCTTGAGGACGAGAATGAGGAGCAGGGTGCGCGCGAGCGGCCAGGTGAGCGAATCCCCGACGAATCGTCCCGCGAGCACTTCGTTCACCGTGTCGTAGCCGTTTCCGATCAGCTCCCGAAAGAGGTCGGGGGCGAACAGGCCGACGAAGCCGAGCACCGTCATCGCGACGATCGCGCGGGATGTTCCCAGCGGGCGAAGCCAGCGGAAGAGATCGTCGAGCCCGGAGAAGACGCGGATCATCGCCGCCGAGACCGCGCCGAGCACGGCGCCGAGGAGGAGGTAGAGCGGGATCTCCCACTCGCTTACGAGGGTGTAGGTCTCGAGGAGCGGGGCCGGGATCGTGTACGCCGTCGCGCCGCCGAGGAGCGCGCGGGCGATCGCCGTCGAGATCACGGCGCAGATGATGATCGGTCCGAAGAGATCGAGGGCGAGTGTTCCGAGGAGGACCTCCATCGCGAAGACGCTCGCGCCGATCGGGACGTTGTAGGACGCCGCCATCCCGCCCGCCGCGCCGCACGCGAGCAGCGCCTTTACGTGGTGGTCGCGCAGGCGGAACGTCCGTCCGAACCACGACCCGCACGCCGCGCCGGATCCGATGAGCGCACCCTCCCGTCCGAGCGACGCGCCCGCGCCGACGGCGGCGATCGAGACGATGCCGGTCGCAACCGTGGAGAGGAGCGGGATGCGCCCGGCACCGACGGCGAGCGCCTCGATCAGCCCCGAGGTTCCCTCGCGCGGTGGGCTGCGCTCGCGGCGTCGAATGAGAAAGAGAGCGAGCGCGATGAGTCCCCCGGCGACGGTCGGGACGAGGAACCTCTTCGCAGCGGACGCGCTGCCCGCCGCGCTTCGCACGTCGCTCGAAACTCCCCACGCGAGGAGCTCGATCCAGTTGAGGAGATGGACGAGCAGCACCGCGAGGAGCCCGGACGCGACGCCCGTGACGGGGACGAGAAGCCAGTAGCGCTTTTCTTCGGGAAGGAGTCCGCGGAGCCGCGACGCGAGGATGCGGTCGACGGCGCGGACGATCGAACTCGAAAGCTCGCGGGCGTTCATCGGAGACTCGGTTCCCTCGAAGGGCTCTCCCGCAAGACTCCGCAGAGTCTATCGCGACGCGGTAGGACGAACACTGCGCGGTGAGGCGTCTCGTCGCTTTGCTGACCGAACCTGCTGAGACCGCGGGCGATCCTCGCTCGGTGATCGCGATGCGCTCGCAGGCTCGCACGATTCCACGCGCACCGGTCGCGGTCGAGTGACGGCGCTTGCGGCTCGAGCCGATTCTGACATCGACCAGCGGCCATCGAGACTTGAGGCGCCGAACGTACGATCGAGCTGGAGGGGCTTGCCTCGGCGATGATGCGAACCGGTCTCCTCAAACGCGATGCTCGGCTCGGTGGGCCTGCAGCCCCTCGAGGTGCTTCTCGATGAGCTCCGGCCGGTGCTTCTTGAGCGCGCGCTCGATCTCGTAGCCGTCGATGCTGCGCTCACCTTCCTTGATGCGCGCCGCGGCCGCTTGGATCCGGGAGGCCGCGTCCTGGAGATCGCGCCAGCCAGCCTCGGCTTCGTCGTACGGGTTGTCCATCGCTGGTCTCGGTCGATTTGGTCGGAATGGGGTCTGGCCGGCCGGAATCTCGGCCGGCCTTCGACAGGATTCTCAATCTCGCTTCAGTTTCGCCGAAGCGGCGGGCGAGTCAAACGGGGAGCGACCACGCCGACCGTGCGCGGTGGCGACTGGCGAAGCCACCCGCGATCCGGGAGAATCGAAAGGACGGCCTCGGCGCGCTGGATGCGGGCCGCGGGATCCGTCATCTCTCGGGGAGGCCCGTGCTCCGGCCCTCCCGGCGGACCAAGGCAACCGTAGGTGATCTGGCGATGAAGACCCGCGAGCGCAGAGTCTCCCCCCTCCGGACGAGGACCCGCGGCGCGGCCGTCGGCGCGGCCGTCGGCGCGGCCGCGTTCGTTTGGGTGGGCGTGATCGCCGCCGCAGACTCGCTGACCGAAAAGCCGGCGCCGAAGCCGGTCGCCGCCGAGCCCCTCGTGGGCGCGCCGCTCGCGCTCCGCGTTCTCCCCGAACGCGTGTACACCTCGACGCCGATTCGCCTGCGGCTCGCTCCGCCCGCGGAGCTCGAGCCGGTGGGCGAGATCCGGTGGCGCTGCGAGAGCGGGCTCCTTCTCTACGACGATCTGCGGGAGGTCGAGTGGAAGCCTCCGTCCGCGTCCGCGAAGGTGCGCGTCAGCGTCGAGTTCACGACGGGCGGCGGAAAACGCCGGCGGATCGATCGCTCGATCACCGTCCGCGAGCCGTCGACGGACGGGATGGTTTGGGTGCCGCGCGGTGTGTTCCGGCGTGGCGACGTTACCGGAACGAATCTCCGCGACCAGGACAAGACGGCGCAGAACCTGAGCGACGAACCGGATCACGACGTGAGCCTCGACGGCTACTGGATCGATCGCCATCCGGTGACGAACGCTGCGTACTGCGAGTTCCTGAACGATGCGTATCGTCAGGGCCTTGTCGGCGTCGAGGGCGTCGGAGTCTTCGGCGCGTTCGAAGGTGCCTGGACGCCGTTTTACTACTTTCGTTCGTACGAAGAGCTCGTTGCCGACTTCCTCAAGACCGTGAATCCGCGGACCCCCGATTTTCTCCATCTCATCGGCTGGGACGCGGAGGCGCGGCGGTTCTTCGTTCGGAAGCCGGAAACCGCACGCTCTCCCGTCGTCGATGTGACGTGGGCCGGTGCGGCGGCGTTCGCGCGATACTACGGCCGACGACTTCCGACCGAGGCTCAGTGGGAGCGCGCGGCGCGCGGGGACGACGGGCGCCGGTACCCGTGGGGAAACCGCCCGCCGACCGTGTACGACACGAACGTCAACTTCCACCGTGGAGTCGACCCGCAGCCGATCGGTTCCTTTCCGGGCGGCGACAGCCCGTTCGGTGTGGCCGACATGGTGTCGGGGTACTTCGAATGGTCGGGCGACTGGTTCAACCTGAGCTACTACGACGACCACCGCGCACCCGTTCCCCTCGCGAATCCGACGGGCCCCTTCTGGGGCGAGGCGCACGCGGTTCGCGGACAGGCGAATGCGGTGTTCTATCCGAGCTCGCTTCTCGATGTCGAAGAGCCGGTGGCGACGCGGTACCACTGGACGTTCGAATTCTTCGTCGGCGACATGTTCGCGAACTCCGAGACGACGTTTCGGACGGCGTACGTCCCCGGTCCGGATGAACTCCGCTATGAAGATCCGTTCTGAGAGCGATCTCGCGGAACCGGCACCGGTCGATTCCGCTCGAGGTCCGATCCTTCGTCGAGCGTCGCGGGAGCGGTGAAGCGGACGATCGAGCCGCGTGGGCGGCGGCGCGCGTGGGTCGTCGCGGCCATGCTCATCGCCGCCGGCGCGTTTTGCGCGATGCGCGCCGGTTCCGGCGGAGCGCGCGCGGACGCCGAAGGCGGAGCGGCAGGCGGGGATCGCGAGAGCGCCGCACGGAACCCGGACCGCGATCCTCACGCGGATCTCAGCTCCGCGGATTTCGCCGGTCCCGAGGCGTGCGGCCGGTGCCACCCGCGCCAGTACCTCGAGTGGCGGGGATCGGCTCACGCGTACTCAGCGTTCGACCCGATCTTCATCGCGTGCAACCGGCGCGCGCAAGAGGTGACGGACGGCGAGATCGGAAAGCTGTGCCTCGGCTGTCACGCCCCGCTCGGCGCGCGGACGGGCGAGCTCTCCCCGCGGTTCGAGAGTCTCGTGGGGCAGTCGCGGGCCGTCGAAGCGGGCGTTTCCTGCGAAGTCTGTCACCGGATGAAGCCGCCGCTCGAGGGCGAAGAGTTGGGGAACGCGAGCTTCGAGCTCGCCGGTCGCGATGTCGTCTACGGCCGACTCCTCAACCCCGAGCCGACGACGGCGCACCGGTCGGTCACGAGCGAGTTCATCGGCGAGAGCGCCCATTGCGGCAGCTGTCACGACGTGATCCACAACGGTGGCGCGATCGAGAAGGCGTTCGAGGAGTGGTCGAATTCGATCTATCGCGAGCGTGGTCAGAAGTGCCAGGATTGCCACATGCTCCGCTACAGCGGCTCGGCCGCCGTCGGCGGTCGATTCCGTCACGAGCTGCGGCGCCACAACTTTCCTGCGGCGTCGATTCCACTCGTCGAGTTTCCGAATCGCGGCTACCAGTCGGAAGAGGTGCGGAAGATCCTCCGCACGGCCGCTCGTCTCGCGGTGATCGCGCCGGAAGAAGTGCCCGCCGGGGGTGAGCTTCCGCTCACGGTGCTCGTGCGAAACTCCGGCGCCGGCCACAATCTCCCGACGGGTCTCTCGACGTTTCGACAGATGTGGCTCGAGGTGACCGTGAAGAGCGACGCGGACGAGGTGCTCTTTCGCTCGGGCGACCTGGACGCAAACGGAGATCTCCGCGATCGGCACAGCGAGCTCGATCCGAACGGCGATGCGGCCCTCGTCTCGTTCAGTGATCGGTTCTTGGATGCCGAAGGTCGCGAGGTGCGCTTCTTCTACGAGGCCGACCGACTCGTCGAGCATTCGCTCCGGCCACTCGAGGAGCGAAGCTCGCTCTTTCGCATCGCGCTTCCGACGACCGCGGCCGGCGAACGTGTTCGTGTTCGCGTTCGGCTGCTCTTTCGGTCGTACCCGCCCTACGGGCTGCGGTTTCTCGGTCTCGACGAACTCACCCGCGAGCTTCCGATCTGGGTGATGGCGAATCACACTTCGGAATGGCTTCCGGTCGTCGAAGCGCTCCGCCGGCGCGAGGAGTACCGCGTCCCCGGGGATTTCTCGTCGATTCAGGCGGCGATCGACGCCCTCAGCGACGGCGATCGCGTGCTCGTCGCGGCCGGCGAGTACGAGCTCGCCGCGCCGCTCGATTTTCGCGGGAAGGCGATCGCCGTCGTCGGCGAGGGGATTCATCACGACGCGAAGCTGCGGTTGGCGGAGGCGGCGCGCGAGGGAGACGCGGCAAGCGTCGTCGTGTTTCGAAGCGGTGAGGGCGCGGACGCGCGACTCGAAGGGTTCACGCTGAGCGGTGGACGCGGAACTCGAGTCGACGGATTCCGTCAGGGGGGCGGTGTCTACGTCTTTCGCTCCGATCCCTCGATCGTCCGAAATCGCATCGAGGACTGTTCCGCGGCGGGTGGCGTCGGTGGGGGGATCTCCGTCGACGGAGGACGTCCTCGTGTCGAGGGGAACATCGTGACGCGCTGCCTCGCCGGACGCGGCGGCGCTCTCGCGTACCGCGCCGGTCGGGACGGTGGATGGGAGCTGACGGGGAACGAGTTCTCTGCGAATCTCGCGGATCGCGGCGGCGCGCTTTACTTCGAGCGCGGCGCGGTCGCATCGGTCGTCCGATCCCTGTTCAGCGGCAATGTCGCGCGCGACGACGGCGCGACGATCGACGCGGGTGAGGGCGCGAGCGTTCGCGTTGAGCACGCGACGATCGTCTTCGACAGCGTACGCCCGGTTCCGGCGACGGCGGCGATTCCGCTCGAGGCCGGTGCGCTCGCCGGAAGCGGGGCGATCGTCGTGAGGAACTCCATCGTTTGGTCGAACTCGCCTGGGCCGGGCTCGGCGGAGTACGAGTACTCGTTCGTCGATGCGGCGGTCGAGGGAGAGCACGTGCGAAAGGAGTTCCCGCTTTTCCGCGACCCTACCGGCGAGTGGGCGCCGCTCTCGCGCGCGGAGCGAAAAGAAGGCCGTTGGGCCGGCTTTCCCGGCCGCTGGATCGGTGGTGACTACCGTCTGCTGCCCGGGTCACCGGCGATCGACGCGGGGGACCCGATCGCTGAGCCGGACGCGGATGACAGCCGGAGCGACGCCGGCTTCGAGCCGTTTCCTCAGCCTCTTCGCGGGTACATTCGCGGGGATGTCGACGGCAACGGAACGGTGGACGTCGCGGACGTCGTTCGGCTCGCACTCGTTCTTCGCGGCGGAGGATCCGCTGGGTCGCGGCCGGTCCGGTGTCGCGACGCGCTCGACGTCGACGATTCGGGAGCGATCGAGTCGCTCGATCTCGTTCGTCTCGCGGTGCACGTCTTTACGGGGCTTCTTCCGCCGCGTCCTCCGTTCCCGGCCTGCGGAGTGGACCCGACGCCGGGCGAAGGGCTGTCCTGCCTCGAGAAAGGCGACCCTTGCGTAGACGCGCCTCCGGAGTGAGCATCGCCCACCGGCCGAACGGGGGAACGTCTCCGCGGATTCGATCGTTGAAGAGGCGGCGGCGCACTCCGGCTGGTTCGCGCCGGCCCGACTCGAACTGAGCTCGCCGCTCGTATGGGGCGCTCGAAGACGCGCGAGGCGCGAGGGCACCTCCGTTCTCTCTCTTCAGTGAGGTTGACTGTAAACATGACGAGCGCGATCCCGCAGCCGCGGACGAGCGAAGGTGCTGACCGATCGACCCAGGAGCTGCGCGCGTATCTCAGCACGTACTACGGACGCGTTCTCGAGCGGACCGAAGACCTCGAGCAAAAAGCTTGCTGCGCCGACGACACCAAGCGGCGCTACGCCGACGTGATCGATCTCATCCCGACCGAGGTGAAGGCGCGGAACTACGGCTGCGGGTGCGCCATTCCGCCGGACGACCTCACCGGGCTTCGCATCCTCGATCTCGGTTCGGGCGCGGGTCTCGACGCGTTCATCGCGGCGCGTCTCGTCGGACCGACCGGGCGCGTGATCGGGGTCGACATGACGGCCGAGCAGCTCGCGATCGCCCGCCGAAATATCGGCCCTGTCATGAAAGCTTACGCCTACGTCGAGCCAAACGTCGAATTCCACGAGGGATACATCGAAACGGCCGAATCGATTCCGGACGGATCGGTTGATTTGGTGGTCTCGGACTGCGTGATCAACCTGTCTCCGCGCAAGGACCTCGTGCTGGGGGCGGCTTATCGGGTCCTCGCGGCGGGAGGGGAGCTCTACGTGTCCGATATCGTGGCCGATCGTCACGTCCCCGAGGAGATCCGGAGTGACCGGAAGCTCGTCGCCGAGTGTCTCGGCGGCGCGCTCTACGAGCACGAGTTCCTCGATACCGTGCGGGACGCGGGCTTTGGCGACCCGCGGATCGTGACGCGGAGTCTCGTCGAGGAAGACGTCGCCGGAGTGCCGATCCGCTTCTATTCCGTCACTGTGCGTGCGTTCAAGCTCGAGGGCGAGTGGGATCGGCGCTGCGAGGACTACGGGCAGATCGCGCGCTATCTCGGCAACTGCGAGGCGGCCTCGGCGCGCTTCACTCTCGACGACCACCACGTGTTCGAGGCGGGGCGGCCGACGGCGGTCTGCCGGAATACGGCGCGCATGCTGTCGGAGACGCGACTCCAGCGCTATTTCGAAGTGACGGCGCCGGGGCGGCACTTGGGGCTCTTCGATTGCGGGGGTGGGGAGGACGGAGCGTCGGGCGCGCCGTGCTGTTGAGCGAGCGCAGACGCGCTCGGACCAGGTGCGCGTCGCGTCATAGGACGTGGTCTTGCCGGCGCCGTTGGGGCCGGCGATGACGATAACGATCGGCCGCTCGTCGAGCCCCGGACGAGACTCCTCGGTCACGGTTGCGCCTGGAAGACTCGCTGAACGAACCGTCCCACCGTTTTCGTGCCGTCGGCGTCGATGCGGACCAGCCACCCGGGATGGTCTGCCCGGCGACGAGACGGCGACCCTCAGGCGAGTCGACGCTCGCGATCGCGGCCGAGATCGGTCTGGCGGCGCCCGAGGGCTTCAGGGCCAGCGCGCGTTCGCCACGGAGTAGAGTCTCGAGCGCGCGCCCGAGTTGCGCCCAGAATTCGATCGGGCCGGCGATGGATCGCTCGGCGATCTCGGCGGCGGGGCGAGCGTCGAGGACGAGTTCGTCGGCGAGCTTGACGGGTTGGCTCCTACCGAAGGGCAGCATCTTGCTACCTCGATCTCCGGGACTCTGGGCTGAGGATCTCTCAGAGTCCTTTTCTGTAGCAACTTAAGGTGGCTCGCCGAGTCCGCGGTCCCCGCCCCGGCACGGTGTACTTCAGGAGCGGGCGACGCAACTCCAGCCGTGTCGACAACGTCTTAGATACGAGAACGCATCCGAGCACGGTAGCTGCGAGCCGAGGAAACGAGACGTCGTGGAGACTGAAGCAGAGCATCGCTTTCCGGTCCGGCCAGTCCTGCGGAGCGCGCTTGTCGCGATCCTGATTCTGATTCGCGTCTGGTTCGCGGCACCTTCTCTGTCCCGAGGGACGAGTACGAACTGCTGGGATGCGGGCCGATCGTTCACCGCAAACGCGGGCGTCTACCTCTCCCTCCACGTCAGCGCTGGCGGCGGCCTACCTGGTACCGGGGTTCCGCCCGACGAGAATGCGTTCCCCGAGCTCTACGAAGAAGTGTTGCGGTCGATTCGCGCCGATTGGAACCCGCGGGAATTCCTTTTCGTTCCGGGCGAGGAGGGGCTAGTCCGCGCGTCCGACGAACAGTTAGACGATCCGACCTGGCCCAAGTATCTCGTCGACCAGTACGGCAATCCGATTTGGTATCGCGTGCGTGACGGTCGCGCCGAGCTCTGGTGTACGGGTCCGGACGGGAAGAGCGACCCGTTCGGGGAGAGTTCCGACGACTCTGTCCGAATCTTCAGATTCGATCCGGCGAGCGGGCCACTGCCGCTCGATCCCGAGATGCGGCGCGACGAACCGGGCGCTACTACGCATTAGCAGGTGTGCCGATGCCCCTCAATTGCGCGGGACAACGTAGCGACGAGTGCTGACCTTCTCGAGTCGATCGACGGAAAGGTGGACGCTCCGAGCGGCGTTCTCGAACGCGGCGAACTGGCGTTTCACCTGCTCCTGACGCTCGGGGTCCCTCCATGCCGTCCGCAAGTACTCGACTGCCGTTCGCGCACGCTCTGCGATCTCCGCGTCCGAAATCGACGGCGATCAGCGATCGCAGGCTCTCGGCGATGCGTGGCTCCAAGTCGCCGTTGTCTTGACTGAAAAGCCGCTCGAAAGTCTGATCGTCCACCCGGACCGGCGTGCTGCCGGGGCCGAAGAACACGCGGTACGCGCAACAAACGGCGACGATGACGGCTGCGATTCCGAGCGCGAGGGGCGCGAATCTGCGAACTCCACCGGAGGATCGTCTCGTCGTGTCGGCGTCTCTCGGCATCACTTTGTCGTCGGATTACACTTAGCGCAGACCTGCCCCTTCGCGATCGCCTTCGCGCAGCACGGATGCGCGCAGTCGTTTCCGCCAGCGCGCGCCTTCGCGCAGCAGCTTCCGTCGCTGAACTTGAGCGCCGTCTTGATCCGTCCCCACTCGACGTCCTTCGGGTCGGCCATCGATACCTTGTCCTCGCCGGGGAAGTTCGCCGGTGCGATTGTCGTCACCTTGCCGGTTGCGGCCCACTCCGTGCCGCGGACGAGCACGGTTTGAAAGCCGACGCAGCGGATCGAATCAGTCGGGTCCACGTGCCCCATCGGCGTGTGGAAAACGCGACCCTTCTCGTAGCGGATCGTCATCATCATGGGCTCGTGGCGCTTGCTCTTCTCGCTGTACGCCGTCGCGAGCAGGGTGAGGTTCTTCACCGGACCGCGGAGCGAGTCGTAGAGCTCGTCGCGCGCGTGCATCCACTTGAGCGGGAGCCCCTTCGTGATCGGATGCTCCGCGTTCCGCGTGACGATTTGAAACGCGTGCTGCCGCCCGTGGCTGCCGCCGCGGCCTTTCGAGTGGTCGAGGCTCACCTTGCCGTCCTCGAATCGAAGGTAAGGGCCCGACTTCTCGTTTCGGCCGCCCCAGCCGCCAATGCCGATCATCTCGTTGTACTCGCGCCACTTCCCGAAGGAGTTGTTCGCCGCGTGGATGACGACGAAGCCGCCGCCCTTCGCGACAAACTCGGTGAAGCTCTTCTGTACTTCCTCGGGCCAGAGGTGACCGTTGTAGTTGCTCACGACGACGTCGTACTTCGAGAAATCCGGCCGCCACTTCGCCCACTCCTCTTCGTTCTTTCCCTTTGGTGTCGTCGAAACCTCGACCGTGAAGAGTCCCGCGCGCTCGAGTGTGGCCTTGTTGATCGGGGTCATCGCCGCCCAGTTGTGGTTGTTCTGGCCGTCGACGATGAGGACCTTGATGTTCTCGGCGTGAACGGACGGCGCGAGGGCGAGGAGCACGAGAGCGGCGAGGAGGCGAAGCGGAGAGTTCATCGGAATTCCTTCCTGGTTTGAGTATCGGCCGGACGGCGGGGAATCGGAGCGGGAACAAGTATACCCGCACTCGTAGAAAGTTCCGCGCCGCGTGGCTCGAGAGTAATCACCCCATCGGCGGCTTTCACAGTCCTCACTCCGCGTGCGGGTGAAAGAAGCGCCAACGCTCCGGCGGCCACACGATCGCACGCACGGGGCCGCGCACGAAATCGACCGGGACCGCTCCGGGTTGGCACTTGCCGGTGAGAGTCGCATGGAGGGGAAGTGGGTACCGCGAATCCGCGCTCCACGCGGAGTTGTCACCGAGGACGAAGCACTCGTTACCGGCGAGCTTCATCGACGCCACCGTTCCTGGCGAGTTCAGATAGTGGAGATCTCGGCTCACGACGATTCGCGATAGATCGATGTCGCAGTTGGCGGCGCGCAGCGTGAGCTTCCCCCGTGACGGCGGGCTCGACCAGCGGGTCCGCGCCGCGTCGAGTTTTTCCGGGTAGACCGGGAACACGTCTTCGACGGATTCGCCCAGGACGATAAACCCCATGCCGTCGCGCACGTACACCGAGAGCGAAGGCGAGGTCGACCCGGAAGCCCGCACGGGCGCGACGTTACCGTCGATCTCGCGTTCGATACGTCCGTTCGTCGAGAGACTCACGCGCAGCATGGAACCGCCGTAGCTCCAGTTGACGTCGAGACGACCGCCGCCTTCGAACCGGTCGATCGAGACGTCGATGCGAAAATCGCCGTCCGGCTCGAAATCTGCTCGCGACCCAGGCGAGGCGGGAGAAAAGTCGATGCGACTGTCGAGCGGTCGCTTGAAAACGAGATCGAATGCCGTGTCCTTTCTCTCGAGTCCGCGAAAGCTCCAGCCGAATGCTTCGCGTTTCCAAGCCGACGGGCGAGGCGACGGGGTCCAAGCGGGCGCGGTGTTCGTGTCGCTAGGTTCCGCCTCGTTCGCGTCCGCGTCTCGAGTGTCGTGGACCTCGATCCACATCTCCTCGGCGACGCCGGGCGCCTTCACGAGTCGCTCGCCGTTCACGAAGACGTCACCGTGCTCGATCACGACGGTCTCCCCGGGCAGGCCGACGAGCCGCTGGAGGTAGATTTCCAGATTGCCGGGATCGGTAAACGCGATCATGTCCCAGCGCGCCGGCGTGTTGATCTTGTCGACGACGATCTTGTCGCCTTCACCGTAGAAGAGGGATTCGTCTCCGAATTCGGCGCGACAATTTGGGCAGTTCAACGAGGTGAGGAAGAGGCGATCGGAAAGCGTCGGCAGACCGAATCGGTGGAGAGTATCGCATTCGGCGCAGATCCCTTCCCATCGTTCGCCCAAGATCGTCGGTGCCATGTTTCCCGTAGGGATGTGGAATGCCTCTAGACAGTGTCGTCGAAACAACCACACCGCCGGGTTCCACGCGACGTATTGCGGCAATAGCCAAAGCAGGAGTGCGACAACGGCGCGTCCCGCGTTCGCGCGGAAGATCCAGCAAATGCTGAGAAACGTGCCCACCAAGAACAGCGCGATGTAGATCACATGGGCCGCGTACGGATAGGCGAAGTCGAGTGCGAAATCGACGAGGAAAGCGAGGACGCCACAGAGCAGCGAGACGATCGTGATGAACGCCGTCGCACCGAACGCTCGTTTCCAGGTCGTTCCGGAGATTCTCGCGATTCGACAACTGGCGTAAAGAACAGCAGCGCTGAAGAGGAGCAGCGCGAGCATTCCGAACGCGACGAGAAAGAAGAACTGGCTAAGAGTCACTTCGCTCCCCCCCCTTACGGTCCCACGGCCTCCTCCGGAACTGGAAGCCCGAGCTGCCGTGAGATCTCCGCGATGCGCCTTCGCGCGAATGGATCGGCAGGATTCAGCTTGAGCGCGTCGCCGAGCGGAATCAGCGCGTCGTCGAGATGTCCGGCGAGCCCGAGCGTGTGCCCGAGAAGCGAATGCGCTTGCGGATTCTCCGGCTCCGAGCGCACGGCCGCGCGGAGGGGCGCGATCGCGTCCTCGAGTTTCCCGAGCTTCCCGAGGCAGTACCCGAGGTTGAACTGCGCGCGCGCGAAATCGGGTTTCTTTTCGGTCGCGCTCTGAAACCATTTCGCCGCTTCGGCGAAGTCCTGCCGGAACGTGTAGACGACGCCGATTCGAAACTCGGCTTCGACGGAGGTCGGCTCGAGCCGGAGCGCTTCGCGGAGCGCCTTCTCCGCGTCGTCGAGCTTGCGAAGCTTGAGGTGGGCGCGCCCGAGGAGGATCCACGCCCAGGGCGAGTCGGGATAGTCGCGCACGACTTCCTTGAGGAGCTCGCGGGCTTCGGCGAACTTCCCGCGCCCGAGGAGAACGTCCGCTTCGACGAGAAGTGCCTTCTTTCCGCGCCGCAGTTTCTTTAGCTCGTCGAGATGGGGATCGGGCCAAGTCGTTTCCGGGAGGGCGATCGCTTCCCGGCGGTGGCGCTCTGCCTCATCGAGATTTCGCTTTCGCGAGTAGATCTGCGCGAGGAGGAGCTTCGCGGCTTTCCGTGCGCGTGGGTGGTTCTCGATCTTCGCGAGTCGCTCGAGGCTCGCATCGAGATCTCCGCGGCGCACGGCGATGCGGGCGAGACCGAGGAGCGCGCGCGCGTTGTCGCGATCGCGTTCGAGGACGAGCGTGAACTCTTTCTCGGCTTCGTCGACGCGGTCGAGCTCGAAAAGGATTTCGCCGAGGCGAAGTCTCGCGGCGAGGGCGTTCGCGCCTTGCTCGCTCTTCTCTGCGGATCGTCGAAAGGGAAAGATCGCGTCCTCGGGCTTCTCCGCCGCGTCGATCGAGCCGAGGAAATAGGGCCAACTCGGGTTCGCGTCGTCGTAAAACTCCGCTTCCCAGAAGCACGGACGGGCGAGCTCAGAGAACTCGTGGGCGTAGAGAACTGCGCCGAGCCGTCCCCACGCGGCGCCGGAATTCGGCTCCGCGAGGACTGCGGCACGAGCACTCTCGATCGCCTGAAACACCCGGGGATCGGAGTCTTCTCGCGCGATCGCCGGCGGTTCGAGCGGAGGGCGCATCTTCGGCAACACGAGAAGAGCGACGCCCCCGCCGAGGAGGACGACCACGAGGAGAACGGCGAGCGCTCTCACTCTGTGGCTCCTCCGGTCTCGGCCTTGCCTTCACCCTTCTTCAGAGTGACGAGGCGATCGACGGCGCCGCCGGGAAAGACCTCGGCGGAGCCATCGGGCCAAACGACATGGATCGAATCGACGCTCGTCTCGTCGCCGAGGCCGAAGTGAACGCGAGGATCGTTGCTCGCGAGATAGCTGTACGCCGGCTGCGTCGACCGCCACTGCGTGCGTTCGCCGGTGCGTACGGTGATTTCGGCACCGTAGGCGTCGCGGCGGAGGGCCGGATCGATCGCGCGAACCATCAGCCAATGTCCGCGCTTCGGCGCGACGTTCTTGAGGACGCGTACCTTCCCGGCGATGTGCGTGACGACGAGGTCGAGCGCTCCGTCGCCATCGATGTCGCCGACCGCGGCCGCGCGCGAAACGCGCGCGATTCCCGAAAGAGCTGGATTCGCGTTCGACGCGTCGCGGAACTTCCCCTTGCCGTCGTTCACGAAGAGCTGGTCGCGCTCGGCGTAGGCGCGCCAGTATTTCGCGATATCGGGATCGATGGAGCCGCGGCCCTCGCCGCCTCGGGTCACTCGCCCGTTCACCGCGACGATGTCGAGCGCGCCATCGGCATTGAAGTCAGCCATCACCGTCCCGAATCCCGTCCCGCGCCAGAGCGGACGAGAGAGTCCGGTCGCACTTGTCGAGTCTTCGAAGAGGCCCCGGTCGATCTGGCGCCAAAGAGTCGGAGTTTCCTCGGTGAGATGGGTGACGTAGATGTCGAACGCGCCGTCCGAATCGACGTCACCGATCGCGATTCCCATGTTGGCTTCGGTCTTCCCGACGCAGTTGTACGCGATGCCGCGGCGGAGAGCCTCCTCGGCGAACGTTCCGTCACGTTGATTGACCCAGAGGTGGTTCGGCGCGCCGTCGTTTGCAACGAGAATGTCGGGCCAGCGATCGCCGTCGAAGTCGAGACAGGCGACACCCAGGGCCGGCCCCGGAGCCGACACGAGTCCCGTCTCGACGCTCACGTCTTCGAAACGCGGTCCGCCCGACGCGGCGCCGAGATTGCGGAAGAGCTTCGTCGTCGTCCCGGGGAACGCGTCCGGCCCGCAGTAGTCGCGCCGGCCGTCCGCCTGCGCGCACCAGCGGGACGGGTCGTAGTTGATGTAATTCGCGACGACGAGATCGAGCCAGCCGTCGCGGTCGTAGTCGAAGAACGCGGCGGACGTCGCCCAAAGGGGGCTCGTGATGCCGGCGCTCTCGCTGACGTCACGAAACTTGCCGCCACCGAGGTTGTGGAAGAGGCGGATGCGGCCGTGCTCGGTGAGGAAGATCTCAGGGAGTCCGTCGTTGTCGGCGTCGCCCGCGGCGACTCCCATTCCGCGACCGGCGACGTCGAGCCCCGAGCCTTCGCTGATCTCGGCGAACTTGCCGTCCTCTCCCTGCCGGTAGAGTCGATTCTTGGCCGACGACTCGTCGCCAGCGTTTTGAATGAGATAGAGATCGAGACGGCCGTCGGCGTCCAGGTCGAAGAGTGCGACTCCCGAGCCGACGCACTCGGGCATGAAGAACGAGTCGCTCTTTCCCGGGTCGTGGACAAAGTCGACACCGAGCCGGTCGGTGACGTCCTCGAACCAGGCGGCGTCCGAGGCGACTTGCGTGCTCGAAGAAGAGCCGGCGGGTGGACCGGGAAAGGGAACTCGCTCGGTCGTGCAGCCGGTGATCGCGCACGCGAAGGAGAGGACTATCCCAGGCGAGGTGTAACGAAGGTGCGCGCGGACGATGTTCATTTCGAAAGAGGCACGACGGTTCGGATTCGAGGAGGGATCACCAGCGATCTCCTCGCGAAGTCTTCTCACATTCTGTCACGGGACGATCGATTCGTCGTCGCAAAGTTCCGCCACGCGCCGCTCGCTCGGAGCGTCGCCCACCCCTCGCGTTCGCGGTATCGTATTCGCGATGGAATCCGTTCCCCGAACATCAATTCTGCGCGACCGCTCGGCGAGAGGTCTCGCGCTCTTCGCCGGGTTGTTCACCGGGGCGAACCTCGTCGGCGAGTGGGTGCGCCCCGGGTTTGACGCGAACGGGTGGTGGATCGATCTCCGCTCGTTTCCCGCGGCTACGCGATGGGTTCTCCTCGGGGCGGTTGCCGCGGTCTCTCTGACGTGGGTCATTCGCCCGCGGTTGTCGCGCGCGCGCCGGATCGCCACCCGGGTCGTTTTCATAGTCGCGGCGGCGATCGCCGTGTGGAACGGCATCGCGTACTACGTCTTCCTCTCGCGCGGGACGTTCACGACCTCGTTTCCGCTCCCGCTCTCTCTCGTCGTGGCGGCGGTTCTCTTCTGGCTCGCGTGGTCGGCAGGTCGGAGCTCGCCTCCGTCGAGATCGAAGGTGCTCGCGGCGTCCGTGATCGTCGCGGCCGGCGGCACGGCGGCGACGGCGTTCGCCCTCGCTCAGATGCTTTGCTTCGGTCAGACGGACTACCGCCGACCGGCCGACGTCATCGTCGTGTTCGGCTCGCGCGCCTACGCCGACGGGTCGCTTTCGCAATCGCTTCTCGATCGCACGCGCACGGGCTGCGAGCTCTACCAGGAAGGCTTCGCGCCGAAGCTGCTCTTCACGGGCGGGCCGGCCGACGCGGAGATGCACGAGACCGAAGCGATGCGGCGTTTTGCCGTGGAGTTCGGCGTTCCGGCGAGCGACATCGTTCTCGATCGCGATGGCGTGAACACTCGCGCGAGCGCGTCATCGACCGCGCGCATTTTTCGCGAGCGCGAGTTCGAGCGCGTGCTCGCGGTGAGCCACGGGTACCACCTACCGCGGGTGAAGCTCGCTTATCAGCGTGTTGGGATTGAGGTGTACACCGTCCCAGCGCGGGTTACGCGGCAGCTACGGAGGCTGCCGTTTTTCGTGGCGCGTGAGGTGGTGGCGCTAGTTTGGTATTGGATTTGGCCTTGGTGATTGGTGAAGTCTCGGCCTCGCGCGATTCAATGAAGAGGATTGAACAGGAAAATCGCGAAGGAAGACGAGAGGGCCAAGTAGTGCGCCCGTTGGGATTGAATCCTCGGACCGGAGTGCCTGCACTCGGTTTCCCCGGGCGATTGCTAGCGGAAGTAGAAAAACACCGCGCGCAAATAAGGCAATACTGAATCCACGACCGTTCTGACGATGGTCAAGATGCCAAAGCACACCACCGTAAACCCGGTTTCGTCTCCTTCGAATATGCTGTCTGGCGCCAACCACCAAAGTGCTAGAGCGCTAAGGACCCAAATCGTCGGAAGCGCTATCGTCACGGTCGCTAAAAAATGAAATCGAAGATTCCGCTTTCGCCATTCGCAGACGGCGAAAACGAGGATAGCCGGCACCATCAAACCGACGAACAGGCCGGCGTTTCCGATGATTGCGTTCACGATCCTTCCGAAACGCTGGTCTGAGGCGTAGTTCGTCGACCAGATTTCGAGGCCGGCGGCGAAGATCGGATAGGCAGCGCACGCGGGTGCGGCGTAGGCGAGGAATCCTCGCTCAGGTTCACCGGCGGTGGGAGTTGGCGTCTCGTCCACGTTTACGATTCCGGTTCGCTTGCGTCCCCGCGTCGCAAGGCAGTTGGATTCCGCAATGGGATGGAAGAAGGACGCGGCGTCCGTGAGGTGTCGTCACCACTCCGGGATCTGTAGGCGGAGTCGGTTCGTGGCCACGTCCTCGATTTCGAGGTCTTTCCCTACCGACCAAAGCTGACGTTCCGTGCGCGAGTAGAGAATTTGCGACTCGTCCGGGGAGAAAGGATCGGCAGGGACCGAGTCGATGTAGGCGGGGACGAGGGCGTCGAGAGACTCGGGAAGGGCGCCATGCTCGAGCGAGTATCCGCGGAGCGCGAGGAAGAGTCTCGTCGCGCGGAGATCGAAATCGTGCGACCAGCGACCGTGCCACCGATACGGCAGGAACAGTGAGTAGACGCGCGGGCCCATCCAATTGAACCAATTGCGCACGGACTCGTCATCCTCATCGGCGTCGCTCCCCACGTAGGGCGGTGGAGTCCAGTGGGAGTTCGCGATCCAATCGCGATTGACTCGAAAGCTTGCTACAAGTCGCTCGAGCGTCCGATTGCGATGGAAAAAGAAGCTCGAGCTCAGCTCGTGAGCGTCGAGTACGGGCTTCCGGATGGCGTATTCAGTCGCCCAGACTCGGTTCAACCGCTCGGCGTCGAATTCGTACCGTTCGAGCTCTCCTACGACCTCGGCGCATTGCGTCGGTGTCGGCTGCGCCAGCTCGGCGATGCGACGAAGATCCCCGTAGCCGAAATCGCGAAGCGCCAGCCCGCGGAAAAGGTTCACCTGATCGGAGGCGTACCCGAACCGCTCACCGAATCGAACGAGCCTGAGGCCGTCGGCGATGGCGCCTTCGGTGTCCCCATCGAGGAGATGAAGGCGCAGGCGAAGCTGGAGGAGGTATCCCAGATCCGACCAGTTCCCCGCGGGCGACGACCATCTCGGGATTCCCGCCGGAACGATGAAGTGCTTCTTCCCGATAGCGCGTTCGACTCCAGCGAGAAGATCGGCGCTCTCGTCCACGAGTGCACGCGCCGCGGGCTCGTTCCAGCGGGCCGCAGCCGACGGCGCAAACTCTGGGTCGCTGGCGACCGGCCGATTCGCATCGAAGGCGATTAGGTGGAGAAGCACGCCGGAGCGGGCCTCCATTTCCTCGTCGTCCTCGTCCCCGTCGTCCTCGTCCTCGTCGTCCTCGTCCCCGTCGTCGCTCTCGAACCAGTTGTAGGAATCGACCCCTTCAGGAAACTCGGACGAATCGAAGTCGACATCGTAGTACCCGTTCATCGCGACGGGAACATCGATGACCGGAAGCGCAAAGTCGGAGTCGTCCGGCGGCTCGATATCTCGACCATAGAAAAACCAGACGCCGACAGCCGTTGTGACGAGGCCGAAGATCGCCGCGACGGCGACCTTTCCGGCTCGTCCCGTGCCCGTACGTTTCTTTGGATCGCCGTTCACTCGACCGGCATCGCCGATTCGTTCGCCGCTCGCTGATCCGGGCGAGTCCGATCCGACGGAGGCGGCCGCTGAAGCCCGAGCGTACCGGCGGTGGATCAGTACGAACACGACGAAGAGCGAGGTCGGAAGGCCGATCCACTTCGCGGCGCCGAGAGTCAGCGTTATCGGGCCAAACGGAGCGCCGGCGCGATCGATACGCGCCATCTCGACAATGGCCATTTCAGAGAATACATGCGCTCCACTGATGAAAACGAAGAGCACGATTCCAGTTACGCAGTGCGTCGTGAGCCACTGCCCCAAGGCGATCGCGCGGCGGCGCTCGATCCGGACGAGCAGAACGTAGAGCACCGCCGCGGCGAAGAACTGAATCGCGACGTGAAGCGCCGCAGCGGTCGTGAGGGTCAGGTCGTATCCGAGTCGGTCGTAGAGCTTGTCGACGAACCACACGGGGAGGACGAGCAAACCGACGATCGCGGCGTAGACGGCGCCAACCGCGAGCCCGAAGGCGAGCCATACAACGGGCTCCGAGAACCCGGTCGAGTTCGATTCGTCGCTCACGCCGGCAGATTGCGGATCGCGGTTCACGATTGCGTCGTCCCAGAACTAGCCGCGAGTACTCGTTGCGAAGCGTCGCGCGAGCGATTCACTTCGCCCGCGTCTACCCAATCCGGCAGCTTGTGCGAAGGAGCTCGGATGCGCGCCGCGAGTCGCTCGCGCGAAGCGGAGAGGTGAAACGAGACGACTCAACCGTCGTCTACTGATAGTAGCGTATCCGAAGTACCCCTCGACGCAAGTGGAGCGCGGGTCGCTCCGTTCGCCCCGCACCGCGGATGAGGAACTCGACCGCGAATCGACGCCGACGCCGAATACAGATTCACCTCGTTCCACGGAGAGCGGGGCACGCTCCCGCGGGCAGCCGCGATTCACCTCCGTCGAGGTGCTCCGAGGAAATGAGCTTCGAGCAGTTCTCTATGGCTCTGATTCTGTGCGTAAGCATGTACCCAGGAGGACTGGGTTTCATCGCGTTGAACTGCGAGTATCGCTGGCTTGCGGAAGTAAGAGATCCGTTCTTCCTGGCGCTCCTGGGATGGTCTGCGTTCGCGAGTGTAAGTCTCTCGCTTCTCGCGGCGAGGCTTTTCGTTCCGCGAGTTTTTTTCTCCGTGTTCAGACCGTGTAAGATCGATGCTCCTCGGCGGCTTCTCGGTAGTTTTTTGATGGTCGGCGTGCTGTTCTTCGCCTATTGCTGGGCATTCATCTTCGACCGCCAGGTCACCGGATCCAGGCTCATCGCCGGCGCACTCTTTTGGTGGGTCTCGACCCTCGCAATCTGGATGATTCTATTGTGGCGGCCGATTCATCGTTACTTTCCCGGGCTGGGGACTCGGCCCTAAGTGGGCGCGGTCGATAGTCGGCGTGCAGCTGGCGGATGAAAAATGAAGCAGACGCGCTTGAGTCTCGTTCTCCTCGTGATTCTGGCTTCGGCCGCGGGCTGTCTCTTTCCCCCGCGGCCCCCTTCGAGATGGCTGACTCCCAGAGTGCATTTGGGGGCGGGGTTCCTTCGGAAGCGTCTAGTGTTCAACGACGCAGGCCTCCTCGGAATCACCGATATCGCTGTCGTCCGTCGTGGAACGGATCAGAGGACCCTCGTTTGTGGATCGAGGGGTACAGCTTTCCTGGATCCTGCGACCTATCGACTCCACCGCCGAGTGTTCTTCGATCGAGACGGGAGTGGTGCCCACCGGATTGTTCGAGCGGACGCTGGCAACACGATCGAGTTCTTGGGGGTCGACCGGATCCGTGGCGAAGCCGTGCTGTTCGACGAGCGAGGGCGAC
Source organism: Planctomycetota bacterium (assembly GCA_965223845.1). GTDB lineage: Bacteria > Planctomycetota > UBA8108 > UBA8108 > SXIK01 > CBDCXR01. Next base: position 6,341,708 of record CBDCXR010000004.1, read on the forward strand.
GTCTGTGGGCACGCGGAAACGGGCGAGTCGATGATGCAAAGATCGGCGACCTCGACGGGGATGGCCATCCCGAGTTTGTCCTCAGCGGACACAGTTCGCGAGAGATCGAGGTCTTCGACCGTCGCGGTCGGGAAGTCTGGTCGAAGGAGGTCGCTGGCGGCGGACGGTATTCCCCCACAGAGCTCATTCTTCTCGACACGACAGGCAACAGTCGTTTGGAGATCGTGTACATCGACGGGAAGAGCGTGCGGATCCTCGACGCCGCAGGAAACCTTCTTTCCCGGCAGACACCTCGCGTGCGGAGCTACGTGAACGCACTCTACGCGGCGAGCGACCGATGGAGCGCGAAAGGAGAGTCGCTCGCGGAGGATCTACTCGTCGTCGGATACCACGAGAAGGAGCCGACGTGGCGACAGGTCTATCGGCTTCTGAGCCTCGACGCACGCGAGGTCGTCCGGGAGGTCAGCGAGGACGAGCTCTGGCTGTATCGGAGGAAACTACCCGTACGGTTCAATCCAAGCGCGGGGTTTTATCACGTCGGCATCGAGTGGCTTCCTTATCAGGGAACGTCCGTCGGCTTCACCGCTACACGGCTCCGACTGAGGGTCTACGACGACGACCGACGCCTCGTCTACGACGAGACGATCGCGGCGGGACGAGAGCTCGCGGGCGGTGAGGGCGCGGCTTCCGCGGCGGCGAAGATCGACGGGGAGCAAGCCATCCTCGTCGGTTTTGGCACGCAGCTCTGGGAGTATTCGAGATCCGACCTCTGAACTTGGCATCGAAGGCCGCGCGGGTCAGCTAGAGGTGCCGGCCGACGTCCATGACTTCGTGGAGCACTCGGCGGATGCGGACCTCGTCGTTCGGTGAAAGTGTAGAAGACGACGTGATGCTCAAGCTTCCTCGACCAGTAACCCGTCCGGAGCGCGTCGCGACGGATTCCGGCGTCTGGGGACTTCGCCAGTTTTCGAATACCTCGATCTAGAATGTCCAGGTAGCGATCGGCCTGCTTCTCGCTCCAGGTCTCGAAGGTGTAGAGCCAGATTCCGTCAGATCTGCTTCGGCGGCGCTGTCCTTGACCAGCTTCCGCGACATTCTCAAGTCGCGATCCCCGCGCGCTTACGGGCTTCACGTTTAATGGCGTCGAAGTCGAGAGCCCCGGCGTCTCCGCTGGCTTCGCCTTCGATGAGGGCTTGGCGCAGCGCGCTCACCTTCTGTTCGTATTCCTCGAGAAGCCGTAGTCCTGCGCGCACGACTTCGCTTGCGCTGCCGTACCGTCCACTCTCGATTTGGGCGCTGATGAATCGGTTGAAGTGGTCGCCCAGACTCATGCTGGTGTTCTTGGCCATGGCACCTCCTTCACGGGTGGATACCATAGGATACTATCGATTGGTATCAATGGCTTCCGGTTTCTGCCGGAGGCGGTCCCCCGAGCGCTGGGGGATCAACGGCGCGCGACTCTGGGGTCCGCCGGTCGGTGGGTACTCCCCCTACTCCACCCTCATCCCCCCGATCCACTCGCGAATGAGCGCGATCGACTCGGGGTGCGCGAGGTTCCGCGCGAGGTTCGGCATGCGGACGCCGAGCTCGTCCGACTCGAGGCGGTAGAGGAGGATCGACTCGTCGGGCTTTCCCGGGACGATGTCGAATTTCCGGCCGCCGGAGCCTCTTCCCGCTGCGACCGGAGATTTCCAGACACCGTAGAGACGCGGCTCATTCACGGCGAGTCGCAGGTCGAGCCCGCTCGTTCGCGCCGATCCCTCCGGGCTGTGGCAGTGAGCGCAGTTGACGTCGAGCCACGCGCGAGCGCGCTCGGCGACGGTGCCGGTCGAGGGATCATCGAACACGGGAGTAGCGGGAACGTCGCTTAGTTCCGGCGCGCCCGTGAGGAGTCCGGTCGCCGTCCAGTGGGCGAGCTGCTCGCCGTGCTCGGGTTCCTTCTCGAACGGGCGATTCAGATTACCCGCGGTCGGGCCGAGGGGGACGAATCGCCCGCTCTGGTTGTGACACGTGATGCACTGATTCGCATTCGGGATTTGATACGCGTTCGAGCGCTCCGAACCGTCGTGATGGATCCACCGGACTTCGCGACTTCCTCCTCCGAGCGCGAGCGCCGCCTCGGTTTCGTCGTCGTTCCAGATGTAAGAAAACCCGTACCATCCGGTGTCCGTGCGGTGCTCGATGCGGGTCTCGATCAAACGTTCGCCGGCTTCGGGATGGCGAAGGTCGTGCGGGTAGGTAAACGTCTTCGCGATCACCGTCCCGGCCGGGAACTCGAACACCGAGTTCGGGTCGTACGCCATCGACTCGCCCGGCGGCAAACGAATGAACCGGTGCTTCGCGGTGTAATCGGAAAAAAGCTGCGTGTTGAGATCGTAGCGAAAGACGCCATCGGCGGGCGTCTGCGAGCGGCCGTTTCCCTCGAAGAGCGCCCACTCGGAGAGACGCTCGGGTGCGCGGCGGTAGACGAGAACCGCCGGGTTCTCGCTCGCGCTCGGTGGGGGAAGCGGAGCGAGCTCGACGCGCTCGAGCGGTTCGCTCACGCCCGAGTACGGCGTGGGGTCGCGGTCGATCCGGTGCCGTCCCGAGGCCACATTCTCCGCGCTGAAGAGCGGCACATTGGCGTTCGCGAACGACACGTCGCCGTTGTTCGCGAGTCGGAGCGACAACTCTGCCGGGAGCTCCCCATCGACGAGCTTCGCCGCGTCCACGATTCCGTCGAAGAAGATCTGCGGGAACGGGCTTCCGATGACATCGGCGAGCAGTGCGGCCAACTCTCCGGCCGGACGATCGCCGCCGCCCGCGATCATATTGTTGTGGATTGAGACTCCTTCGGGATACGGATCGTAGTTCGGATCCTTGATCGGACGGCCAGTGATCAAGTAACTCACGATCGAGATTCCGGAGGTCTGGTTGTCGCGGATTTCGTTCTCGAAGACTTCGACTCGGTCGGAGGCCATGATCATGAGACCCGTTCCCGCTGGAACGCTCGCGACGATGTTCCCCGCGGGTGCGAAGTTCTCGAGGTTGTTCGCGATCACCTTGTTTCTGAAGACGCGGATGTCCGACCCGTTCGTCACTTGGAGCCCCGGAAGATCGAAGACGAGGAGTCCGCCGGTGTTTCCGGTCGCGGTGTTTTCGTAGACGTCTGCACGGATCGTGTTCTCGATCTCGATGCCGGCGACGTTTCTCTCCGCGCGCGAGCGACGAACGACGACGTCGCGCGACTGGCCGACGTAGATCCCGGCGTCCGACGCACCGATCGCGACGCAGTCCTCGATGAGCACGTTCGAACACTGAACGGGATAGATTCCGTAGGCGCCGTTCTCTGTGTGCGGTCCGCGCGTCCACTCAGTCCGAACGCCGCGAAAGACGACTCCGTCCGCTCCGAGCACCTTGATCGCGTTTCCGGCGCTGTCCTCGACCGCGAGGTGCTCGATGACGAAGGCGTCGCCCGTCGCGACGATGCCCTCGCTCCCGACGTTCTGCTCGCGGAACGAGAGGATGGTCTCGTCCGCCCCCCGGCCGCGGATCGTGATCCCGTCGGCGATGACGTCGAGTTGACTGGGCAGCCGGTACGTTCCCGCCTCGAGCTGAATGACATCGCCCGGCACGGCGTCGATGAGGCGCTCTTGGATCTCGTAGCGAGCCCGATCCCCGGGAGCGATGACGTAGACTTGCGGCCGCAATCGGTTGTCTCGATCGGACGTTCCTCGGCAGCTGAGGACGGAGACGGTTGTCGCCACGCAGACGGCGCTCAATCCAAGAAACCAGTTGCGCGTCCGGCTCTCGCCGAATCTTAGCGGCTGTTTCATCTTGTGTGCCTCTGTGAACAAGAGGCCGTCCTTTCAAGATCGAGTGGCGGAAGTGCGCGATCGCGCTCTCGATACGATACGAAACCGGCCGTTCGTCGAGCAACAGGCGCTCGTTCGATGAAGAAGCGGCGCGGACGGGATCGAGCCGTCGAGCGTCGAGCGCGGTAGATTCTCGTCCGCCGCAGGGGATACGATCGCGGCTCCACTTCACGAGCGCCTCTCATGCCCACTAGCGACGACTCCGCCCCCGAATCTCCGGAACCAGACCTGAACGATGCGGTCGCGACGTCATCGGACGCCGCGCAGAGCTCGTCTTGGTTCCGGCTGCTCGGGGACGCGCTCGCCGGCGTTCAGCACGACTACACTCGCGGGAGCCTCCCCCGCGCGATCAGCCTTCTCGCGGTGCCGATGGTCCTCGAGATGGTCATGGAGTCCACTTTCGCGATCGTCGACGTCTACTGCGTGAGCCAGCTCGGCGACGACGCGGTCGCGACGATCGGACTCACCGAATCCGTACTCACGCTCGTCTTCGCGTTCGCCATCGGTTTCGCCATGGCGACGACGGCTCTCGTCGCCCGGCGCGTCGGCGAAAAGAACTACGAGGGCGCGAGAAGCGGTGCCAAGCAGGCGATGCTCCTCGGCGCGATCTTCGGGCTCGTGACGGGAGTCCCGGCGGTCGTCTTCGGACCGGAGATCCTCGCGCTCATGGGCGCGAGTGACGGGGTGCTCGAGACCGGCACGGGGTATACGCGCGTCCTCCTCGGATCGAACATCGTCGTCGTTCTCCTCTTCATCGGGAACGCGATCTTTCGCGGTGCGGGCGATCCGTTCACTGCGATGAAGGCGCTCTGGCTCGCGAACGGAATCAACATCGTGCTCGATCCGTGCTTCATCTTCGGCTGGGGGCCGTTCCCCGAGCTGGGGGTCACCGGCGCGGCGGTCGCGAGCACGATCGGGCGCGGCTCGGGAGTCGTGTTCCTTTTTCTGACTCTGCAAAAGGGACGCGGACACCTCCGGCTCCGTGGACGTTGGCGCGTCGAGCCGAACGTGATGCGAGAGCTCGTTCGCCTCTCCTACGGCGGCGTGAGCCAATTCCTCATCGCGACGGCGAGCTGGGTCGTCCTCATGAAGATGGTCTCGCCGTTCGGGAGCACCGTCGTCGCGGGTTACACGATTGCTATTCGCATCGTCGTCTTCGCGTTTCTTCCGTCGTGGGGGCTCAGCAACGCCGCGGCGACGCTCGTCGGACAGAATCTCGGCGCGAAGCAACCGGACCGAGCCGAGAGATCCGTGTGGATCACCGGTTGGTGGAACATGGTCTTCCTTTCGGTCGTGACGATCGTTTTCGAGGTTTGGGCGCCCCTCCTGATCGGATTCTTCGCCGAGAGCGAGGCGACGGCCGAAGCGGGGGTCGTCGCGCTCCGCATCCTCGCATCGGGATTCGTCTTCTACTCGTGGGGCCTCGTGCTGATCCAGGCCTTCAACGGCGCGGGAGATACGGCGACACCGACGCGGATCAACCTCGTCTGCTTCTGGTGCGCGCAGATCCCTTCAGCGTATATCCTCTCGCAGCACGCCGGCTGGGGACCGCAGGGCGTCTACTGGGCGGTGCCGGGAGCGGAGGCGATTCTCACCGTGATCGCGTTCCAGATCTTCCGCCGCGGGCGGTGGAAGGAGACGCAAGTCGGCGGCACCGAGACGAACGGCGAGGAGGGGGACGTGGCGGCGGAGCGGTCGTAATCCTTCGATCCACCGGGCGCGGCGAAGTACGGTGGGCGGCAATCAGCCGCCGCGTTCGCATGCTCCGTTGGGTCTATCCCGGATTTCTCACCGGACTCGGTGAGCGAAGCGGCGAGACTTCGCAGGGCAAGAAGGTTGTTGATCGAGGATGCACCCTCTCGTCCAAGTCATCGTCGTTCTGATCTTCGGTGCGTTCTTCATCTGGGCGCTCGTTCCGAAGCCCGTCTTCGTCATCGCGATTCGGAACGGCGAGATCCTCGTGAAGAAGGGAAAGGTGCCGCACCAGTTTCTTCGCTTCTGTCTCGAGCTCGCGGAGGCCGAGGGTCTTCCCGATTCGACCATTCGAGGCTTTCGCGCCGCCCGCGGAATCGGCCTGAGATTCTCTCGCAGCCTGCCGCATGAGTATCACCAACGACTGCGCAACAGTTGGTCCTCGCACGGATAGTCGAAATCGACTCGTTCCTCGTGCGGCACTCACCCACCCACCCACACCCTCTCTCTCTGCTTCCTCTCCCTTCGCGGCCCCTTCGCGCACTTCGAGTGCAACTCTTCGCCCCGAGCAGACCATACGTCTCAAACCCGAAACTCGATCGCCAGTCCCAACTCGAGCGGATCGAAAAGCTCGGGATGCGTCGGAAACAGCCGCAGCGACGTCGACCCCGGTGAGCGCCCGCGGAGGACACCCGCGACGCGAATCCGGTAGAGCCCCGGCCCGAGCTCCTTTTCGATCGTGATCCCGTGCGCATCGCCCTTTTCGTCTAGGCACACGAGGTACGCGGGATCGATTCCACCGAGATAAGCTTCGCCGCGCCAGCTTCCCTTCGGTCCGGCCTCCCCGCCTCGAAGGTGGACGGTCGACCAGCTCGCCCCGACGCGCTCCGCCCAGCCGGTGAGATCGCGGGCGACCCGTCCGCGCTGCGCCCCGACCCTTCGGCCGTACGCCGCCGCCGGCTTGTAGAACCGTTCGGCGTACTCGACGACCATTCGGTTGCTGCTGAACTCGGGGACTAGCTTCACCATCGAAGCCTTCACCTTCTTGAGCCACGCGGCGGGGATGCCCGTACTCGTTCGGTCGTAGTAAAGCGGAACGACCTCCTTCTCGAGGACGCGGTAGAGATCGCGGACGTCGTCTTCGTCTTGCTCGTCCGGGTCGTCGTAGGGGACGGGACGGCCGAAAGCCCAGCCCGTATCCTCCGCGTAGCCTTCTTCCCACCAGCCGTCGAGGATGCTGACGTTCAGGCCTGCGTTCACCGGAACTTTCTGTCCGCTCGTCCCGCTCGCCTCGAGAGGCCGGCGCGGATTGTTGAGCCACACGTCGACGCCGCGCACCATGTAGCGGCAGACTTCGGTGTCGTAGTTCTCGAGCACGACGACGCGACCCCGAAACTCTCGCCGGCGCGCGAGGCGAGCGACCTCTTCGTAGAGTCGCTTTCCTTCCGGGTCTTCGGGATGCGGCTTCCCCGCGAAGATGATTTGCACCGGGCGCCGCTTTGATCCGAAGATCTTGGCCGCGCGCTTCACGTCGCGGAAGATCAGAGCCGCACGCTTGTAGAGTGCGAATCGGCGAGCGAAGCCGATCGTAAACGCGTCCGGGTCGAGGAGCTTTTCGACGTGCGCGCGTCGCCGCTTCTCGCTCCACCCTTCGCGTGCGAGTCGCGCGTCCTCGCGAGCGCGAACGAACTCGACGAGGTCACGCTTCAGCTTCTCTTTCGCGCGCCACAATGCCGCGTTCGGGATCTTTCGCGCGCCGGCGAACGACTTCGGGTCCGAGCTGCTCAGCCGAGCGGCCCAGTCTGCGCCGACGTGCTCGGCGAGAAGGTCTTCGATCTCCGGAGCGACCCAATCGGCCGTGTGAACGCCGTTCGTCACGGAGCTGATCGGCGTCTCTTCGTCGAGACAGGAGGGCCAGAGGAACGACCACATCGATCGTGCCACCGCGCCGTGGAGCGCGCTCACGCCGTTTCGAAGTCGAGAGAGGCGCAGTGCGAGCACGGTCATGCTGAACACGGGAGTCCCGTCGCTCGAATGATCGAGTCCGAGATCGAGGAAATCGTCGATCGCGAGTCCGGCGCGCTCCGCGTAGTCCGCGAGGTAGGCGCGGACGAGCGCGGGATCGAACACCTCGTTCCCTTCGGGAACCGGCGTGTGCGTCGTGAACACCGTGTCCGCGGCGATCGCTTCGAGACCCTCGGGCGGCGTGAGATCGCTCTCGCGACGGACGCGCTCGAGCCTCTCGAGAGCGAGGAAGGCGACGTGTCCCTCGTTGAGGTGCCAGACGCTCGGTGAGATGCCGAGAGCCTCGAGTGCGCGTACACCGCCGATCCCGAGGAGGACCTCCTGGCGGATGCGGTCCTCGCGTGTACCGCCGTAGAGATAGTGCGTGATCGACCGGTGCCGCGGCTTGTTCTCAGGAATGTCGGTGTCGAGGAGGTAGAGCGGAACCTGGCCGACCTCGATCTTCCAGACTTTCGCGCGGACGACACCGTCGGGGAGCTCGACGGCGACGCGCAGCTCGGAGCGCCCCGTGCGCACGGGCGACGCGGGGATCGTCTCGAAGTCGAGACGCGGGTAGAGGACCTTCATCTCTCCGCCCGACGTGAGGTGCTGGCGAAAGTAGCCGCGGCGATAGAGGATGCCCACGCCGACGAGCGGCACGCCTTCTTCACTCGTCGATTTCAGGTGGTCACCGGCGAGGATGCCGAGCCCGCCCGCGTAGATCGGGAGCGACTCGTGGAGGCCAAACTCCATCGAGAAGTACGCGACGGGCTTCTTCCACGACATCGATGGGATCTTCGAGCGTGGTTTTCGCGCCGCGCGGAACCGCCGGAGGACGGATCGGCAGAGACGCATCGTCTCGGCGTCGCCGCCGAGGCCTTTCAGCACTCGCGGGGAGAGGGAGCGCGCGAGGGCGAGGGGATTCCGCGCGAGATCGCTCGCCCGCCGCGGCGACGCCGCGTGCGCGACGCGACGCCAGAGCTCGCGCGCGTCGTTGTTCCAGCTCCACCAGAGATTCCCCGCGAGCTCCTCGAGCTCGCCCGCCAGCTTGTGCGGCTCCATCGCCGTCACCTCCCCCCGATCTCTCGCGCTCGCGTTTTCCGAGCCCCGGACGATGCGATGCCGAGCGCGCCGCACACGCATATCGGATGTTCGGGGCTTCGAAGGGTCGAACTTGAACGGATTCCGCCCGGTGAGAAGCCGGCACGGAACGGCGAGGTCCGGAACACAAACACGCCGGCGGTCCGAAGGGGACCGCCGGCGTCGAGTGTCGTAAGAATCGGCTGCCGAGATTGGATCTCGGCGCGCGTGGAGGGAGCCTCAGTCTTCCTGGCTTTCGGCCGCCTTCCGTCGCCGTCGCCGCGCCGCGAACGCGCCGAACGCGAGCGAGACACCGCCGAGTACCATCGTTCCGGGCTCGGGCATCGCGACCGCCGTGACGAAGCTCTCGCGGAAGCCGCCTTCGAACTCCTTCACGTGGAGCCCGACGCGGAGCGCGCCATCGCGAAGCGCCGCGAGGACGTCGTCGAAGTCGCCGCCGTTCACCTGAAAGAGGGCGCCGAGCTTCTCGCCGGTGTTCACGCGGCCTTCGATGGTCTCGGCACGCGAGCGGAACGACTCCTGAAAGTCGACGGCGTCGCCGCCCGGGAGGTCCAACATTCCGCCCTCGCGGAACTCGACCGCGGGCGGGGAGTTGTGGAATTCTGCGAACGAGAGGAGACCGCTGCGATCGTCCAGCATGAAGTTGTGGACGGCCATTCGATACTGACCATCGTTGCAGATGTTGAAGAGGACGAGGCCGTCCCCTGCGTCGGTGATCTCGACGCTCAGCTGAGCTTCGCCCGCGGCGATCGCGTTGCCGCTCGGGTCGCCGTAGGGATTGGTGATGCCGTGGAGGCCAAAGGTCTCGGCGGCTGCTGGCGTTGCGACCAGGGTCAGCGCCGCGAGCATGAGAACAGAACGCATCGAGGGCTCCTTGAAAACAGGGGGCGAGAGGGAGAGATCTGGTGGATAGTCTCCCACTTCCAACTCCCGTACCTGACTCAGGGATCTCCCGATAGTTTCTCTAACTGATTCTGAAGCTGTGGTTTAGGGCGCACGGGATCGATGGCAGCGAGCGCCGGTGGTCTCCGGCGGCCTGTCGAGATGTCCATGTTCGGTACAGTGCTGGAATCGGAACACTCGAGGGCCCCCGGTGCGCCCGGGGCGGATGTACACAAAGAAAACGGGCGGGAAGACGATCGAAATCGCCTTCCCGCCCGCTACCGGTCTTCCGGCCCGGAACTCGACGTGATCAGTCGTCGCAAAGAAGCCCGTCGGCAGTTGGATCGAACCCTTCGTCGTGGGGCGGGGGGAGTCCCGGCCCGTCGGCGGCGAAGAGGTTGAGCAACTTCCGAAGCGCATCTGAGATATCGACGACACCGTCGTCGTTCGCGTCGGCCGCGTCGTTGCAGAAGGGGCCCTGCTGTGACTGGAAGAGACGCCCGAGCGTCGCGAGAACGTCGGCGATGTTCACGGCGCGGTCCCGATTCGAATCGCCGCGGCGGAACCGGAAGTCCGCGAGATCGAGAACGACCTCTTCTTCGCCGCAGTGTTCGGCGAGACGATCCTCACACTGCATGAGGAAATCTTCGGCACGTGAACGGCAGCGCTCTTCGTCACCGCCGGCGGCGACGCAGCGGTCGAACACCGCCGCGGCACCCTCGGTGCAGTCGAAGTCGCAGGGATGCGGCGGCTCCGGCTCTTCGCACCGCTCGGCGCACCGCGCGAGGAACTCGGCCGTCGCGGCCTCGCACTCCTCATCGGTGCCGCCCTCTTCGGCGCAGTGAGCCCGGAACGCTTCTCCGGCGCGCGCGCAGCGCTCTTCGCAGGTCGGCGGTTCGGGATCGCCGGGATCGTCGTCGCAGTGCGCGAGGCAGGCTTCGAGCCGCTCGTTGACGAGGTTCCGGCAGCGGCGCTCGGCCATTCGAAGACACTCGTCTCGGTCGCCGCCGTTCTCAACGCATTCCTTTACCGCATCCTCGGCGACGTCGCGGCAGCGCGCGAGCTCGAGGCGGGCGCGATGCGCACAGCGGTGCTCGCACGGCTCGGGCCGCACGCAGTTCGTGCTCACGCACTCGCGGAGGACGTGGAGGGCGCGTCGGCGACACTCGGACGGTTCGTGTCCCGACGAGGTGCACTCGGAGAACACCTCCCGAGCGACGCGCTGGCACCGGTGCACGCAGCGGTGACGCGCACCGTGCTCGCAGTGGTGGAGGCAGCGCTCGAGAACCGAGCGGCCGCGCGCCGCGCAGCGTTCGGGATCGCCGCCGTTCTCGATGCAGAGCTCGACGTAGTGACGCGCCCGTCGCTCGCAGCGTTCGCCGCACGTCGGGGGCTCGGTTGGCGGTTCGTCGCACGCCTCGCGGCAAGCGGCGACCACGGCTCTCGCCCGCTCCGCGCATTCTTCGTCGACGGTGCCGTCGTCTCGCGTGCACTCGAGTGCGAGTCTTTCGGCGAGTCGATCGCAGCGCTCGTCGCAGCTCGGTGGCTCGGGGTTTTCGCACGCGTGGCGGCACCGGCGGTAAAAGTGACGCGCCTTCATCGCGCACTCGTCGGGTTCGCCGCCGTCGGCGATGCACTTCTCGAGGATTTCGCGCGCCGCGTTGCCGCATCGCAAGTCGCAGGGTCGCGGCGGGTGATCGCAGTTCGACGAGCACTCCTCGAGGATTTCGCCGGCCTTCTCTCGGCATTCGGCGGGCTCGCCGCCGTCCTCGATGCACGCCGCGAAGAAACGGCGCGCGCGATGGCGGCAGGCCTCGTCGCACGACGGCGGTTCATTCGGGTCGCAACCCTCGATGCAGTGCTTGAGGAGCTCGCGTCCCCGCTCGGCGCACGTATCCGGTTCGCCACCTTCTTCGACGCACTTCGCGACGAAGTTTCGGACGCGGATGATGCAGTGCTCTTCGCAGGTCGGCGGCGGTGGTTCGCCGTTGCACCGGCGAAGGCAACCTTCGAGGACGGTTTCGTAGACGGCGGCGCACTCTTCGTCCGTGCCGCCCGCCGTCGCGCAGCGCTCGCGCGCTTCGGCGGCGATTTCGGTGCAGCGGGCGTCGCAGTCGATCGGCGGAGGCGGATCGCTGCAGAGCTTCACGCACTCTTCGAGCGAAGGAGCGAGGCGCTCGCGGCAGCGCTCGAGCTCTCCGCCCGCCCGGACGCAGCGCCGCACGGCTTCTTCGAAAGCCTGCCGGCACGCGTCTTCGCAGCTCGGCGGTTCGTCCCGGCACTCGGGGAGGCACGCTTCGAGCGTCTCGGTGTAGATCCTGCGGCAGCGCTCGGCCGAACCGCCGGCTTCGCGGCACTCGGCGGCCGCGCGGGCCGCGGCGTCGTAGCAGCGCTCCTTGCACGTCCGCGTGTCGCAGTGATCGGAGCACGCGGCGAGGGTCGCGTTGTAGATCTCGGCGCACTGATCTTCCGTGCCGCCGTCCTCGGCGCAGGCTGCGCGCGCCGCTTCGGCGCGCGCTTCGCACACCGCCTTACAGTCGATCGGAACCGGGTCCGGGTCGGGCTCCCCGGTAGCATCGAGGCAGCGCGCGAGAAGTTCTTCTGCGGCCGCTCTGCACTCGTCTTCCGCGCCACCGTCGGCGACGCAGTGCTCGAAGCGCTCGTCGGCGAGCTGCGCGCAGCGTTCCGGGTCGATGACGACGTTCCAGTCGGCTCTCGCCGCGGTCGTGAGACCGCCGAGAAAGAGCGCGACGAGGCAACAACTCAATCGTTTCATGGTGTTTGTCTCCGAAGGAATTCCTACCGCGCGTACGCGTGCAGCGTGCAGCGGGCGCGGCGGCTGATTCGCCGAGAGGGCGTCGGACCACCCGTGCGGCTTACCGCCTGGTTCCTGTCTTCCCGATACTCCAAGTCGTTCGTTCAGTCCGCGGCCCGGTCGGCACTCTCCGCGCTGAGAGGACGCCGCGCTCCGTACGGCGATCGCGCCGCGCCGGAGCGTCCCGATCTGAGTTGCGAGCAACCGAGTCGACACTCGGCGGGAAGAAGCTGCTCGTCCGTTCCGCGTCGGCTCTCCGCCCCCAGACGGGCGATTTCCGACGCGCGGATCCGGCGTTCCAGACGTCCGCCGCGATCCGGGATGATCCCCAGACTTAAAACCCAGACTGAGTCCTTATTACACCCCGGCGGACGCGGTTCGTCTACGCCATCCTGCGCGAGAACTCGCGCCGGACTGCGGAATCACCGGTCCGCGACCGGGCATGGGCGAACCAAGGTGAGGGCTCGTCCGGGCGATGTACGGTCTCCCGGGCCCCCCGCGCGACGACTATTCGGTCTTCGCGGACTTCGCCTGGTGAATCACGCCGTAGAGGTCGCTCTTGTCGAGCCGGCTGAGCATGTCCTTGATCGTCCCGCCGGTCTCGTAGTTGCGGATGGCTCGCGCGAGATACGGCGCGACATCGAGCACCGTGACTTTGCGCTGGAGCAGCGCGCTCGCCTCGACGCGCGCGACGACGTCCGGACGCGTATTCCCGACGATGAGCTCGTCGAGCTCGGACTCGGCGAGGCGTTCGTCGAACGTGCCGAGCTTCGAGTCGTGCCCGAAGAAGTGAGCGACGACACCGACGACGCGCTTCGCTCCGGCCTTTTTCGCCTCGGCCGCCGCCTGAAACATCGTCGTTCCCGAGCGCATCATGTCATCGAAGATGATGCCGACTCGCCCTTCGACGTCGCCGACGAAGTCGAGGATCTCCTTCTGGTCGATCGCGCCGCGCACGCGGAGCTGGTGGACCGAGGCCTGCCCGGCGATGAGCTCGTTATCGAGATTCTTGTGCAGCTCTTCGCGCGCCCGGACTCCGCCATCGTCGGGGGCGACGAGGACGAGGTTCTGCCCGAGATGGCCGAAGCGCTCGCGGAGATAGTCGCCGAGGATCGGCGACATCTTCAGGTGATCGAAGCTGTCGAACGCGATCTCGATCTGCTCGGCGTGGAGCTCGACGACGATGATGTGATCCATCCCGCGGCGGATGAGGTCGTCCGCGACGTCGCGAACGGTGATCGGCTCGCGGCGAGCGTGCGTCTTGTCCTGCGCCTGATACCAAAGGCACGGAGCGACGAGGTTGATCGACGCGACCTTGCACGTCCGGCGGAGCGTTGCGACGAACTTGCAGGTGTTCGCGAGGGAGACGTCGGGATCCTCACCGTCTCCCATCGTCGCGATCACGTAGACGTGCTTCCCGCGAAGATTCTCGTAGATGACGGTCTTCTTCTCGCCGTCGCCGAAGCTGAGGAGCTCGGCGTGGACGAGCGTCTTCCCGAGCTGCCGCGCGATCGCCTGCGCGAGCGGGTCGTCCGGGCGCACCGAAATGAGCGCGAAGGACTCGCGAAAGTTGCGATCGTTCGCCTTCTTCAGCTCGTCGCGAACGGCGTCCGCGATGATTCGGTCGAGCCAGGACCGGAATTGGGGATCTTCTTTCAATTCCTCAAAGCTCATCGCTGGCTCGCGGTGCGACTCGATCGGTGCGATTCGATCCGGAGGCGTCCAGACGAGCGCCCTCCGGGCGAGGCGAACGGTACGTTATCAGGTTCGCCAAACGGGACAAGGAAAAAGCTCGACCCCTCCACGGGGTGCCGAGCGTGCGTGCGCGAGGCCATCGGACACCGGCGCTCTCGGCCTCGACGCCGCTCGATTTCGTGACCCTCGGCCGCGACCGGACCGGGGTTCGGCAGCGTCGTTTCGGTCCGCCCGTCCGCGTTAGAGCGGTTTTCCCCGCGGATCGTAGACGCCCCGCGCGAGGGTCTCCGAGATGGCCTTTTCGTTGTCTTCGATTCGACGGTTGCCGTCAGCGTCGCCGGCGCTTGTCGCCGTGCCCGGCGGGTAGTAGGAGCGCGAGTAGACGGGGTAGGCCTCGGTGCGGAGATGCGCGAGCGGGTTGTGCCCGCGCCGCCGCTCGCGCGCTTCGCGCACGGCGCCGAGATCGATCTCCGCGACGACGATCTTCTCGCCGGGGCCGGGGTCCGCCTGCGTGAGAATGCGACCGTCGTAGTCGACGATCATGCTGCCGCCCGGCCACGAAAAAGGCGGGTAGTTCTCGAGTCGAGCACCCTGGTTCGACGCGACGACGTACGCGAGATTTTCGAGTGCGCGGCAGCGATTGACGACCGTCCACCAGTCCATCGGCGAGGTGGCGCCCCACGGATCCATGTAGGCCGAGGTGCGAATCAGAACCTCCGCGCCGTTGGCGACGAGCTGGCGGAGCACCTCGGGGTAGAGCCAGTCGTAGCAGATCGCGACGCCGAGTCGGCCGATCTCCGTGTCCGCGACCGGGAACAGCTCGGCATCGTAGTTCGGAACATCGTGAGGGCTCGCGTGCACCTCCCAGGGGATCCAGGGATTCACCTTGCGGTAGCGCGTGAGGATCCCGTCGGGGCCGATGAGACAGGTCGTGTTGAAGACGGCGCCCGGCCAGGCCTCGTCGACCTCGAGAAAGGTTCCGGTCTGGATGTAGACGCCGTGCTCCTTCGCCTTCTTCACGTACCGATCGGTGTGCTCGTTCGGGATCGGGACCGCGAGGCTCGCGCGCAGCTCGGCGGCCGTGAAGTGAATCGGCGCGGCGTGCGCAAACTCGGGGAAGACGACGAGACGCACGGGGAAAAACGGCGAGTAGCCGCCGACCGCGCCGTCGATCATCTCGAGCATGCGGTCGACGCGACTCGCGATCTCAGCGCGACTGCGTGGGCAGGGAAAGTCGGTCTGACAGGCGGCGACGCCGAAGCGGTTGGACATGATTCAAAAGGCGGGCCGAAGGCTCGCTCGTCGGGGTGAAGCCGGCGCGGGTTCGCCGTGCCGGCGAGGAGGCTTCGCTAAAGCCCTCTCGAAAGGAAAGCCAATCTATGAGCTCGCGCGACGCGTCTCTTCCGAGGCTGGCGTTCGAGTGTACGAACTCGATGACAGCCCCGGAGGATCCGAGTCGATGGTGCGGTCGGTCGTGGTGGAGCGAGTCGCGAGCAACTCGTATCATACCCGTAGGAGACGTTGCGATCTTTCCCTCGACAAACTCGACTGCGAACACCGTCGTGCGTTCTCGATCTCTATTCCTAGGACTCTGCTGCGTCGGCGGCCTCGTCGTGCGCTTCCTCGGCGCGCAGGGGCCCGTCTCGACCGCCCACGCCGCCGAGCGGCGGGACCGGCGGCAGGTGGAGATTACGAGTGAGCTTCGGCTCACCGTCGAGCGCGGCTTTCGGTACCTTCTCCGCCAGCAGACCGCGGCGGGCGATTTCGACGACGAGTTTCCCGTCGCGATCAACGCGCTCGCCGGGATCGCGTTTCTCTCGGGGGGGTACACAGAGCGCCTCGGACCGCCGCGCTACACCGAAGCCCTCCGGCGAACGACGGAGGCCATTCTTCGCCGACAGACAGACGCTGGGTATTTCGACGACGGCGAGAGCCGCATGTACGGGCACGGATTCGCGACGCTCTTCCTCGCGGAGCTCTACGGCACGCGCGGCACCGAAGAGGAGAAGCGACTCGAAACTGCGCTTCGAAAAGCGGTACGGCTCATCGAAATGTCCCAGGGTCGTGACGGCGGCTGGGACTACTGTCCGCTCGAGGACTGCGACGGAAAGTCCGGCGGAAGCGATACGTCCATCACCGTGTGCCAAACGATGGCGCTTCGCGCCGCGAGAAACCTCGGAATCGTCGTCGACGCGGGCGTCGTGCGGCGCGCCGGAAAGTTCGTCGCGCGCGCGCAGAACAGCGACGGCGGGTTTCGCTACCGCATGGAGAACGATCTCCCCTACATGTTCCGGACAAGCCTCTTTCCGCGGTCGGCCGCCGGCGTGTGCATCATGTACAGTCTCGGCGACTACAACTCGAGCGCCGTGCGGCGAGGGTTCGACTACCTCGAACAGGAATACCGAAAGTCGACATACTTTCCGTACTACGCGCACTACTACTGCGCGCAGGCGATGCTCCAGGCCGGTGGACGCCGCTGGCGGGAGTACTTCGCTTTCGTGCGGCAGCAGCTGATTTCCGAACAGACGCGCGAAGGCGGCTGGCGAAGCCACGGTACGAATCGCGAGCGAGAGAACGACAATCAAGCGACGGCGATGGCGCTCATCGTTCTCCAGCTCCCGTATCGATTCCTTCCGATCCTCGAGCGCTAGGCGCCCGTTCGCGCATCGGATCCGGAGACGAATCGACGCTCCCGGGGCGGGTCCGTCGCCGAAGATCCTCGACGACTCTCCGGGATCATCGCCCGCTCGCTTTGCGCTCGCGCCTGAAGATTCGCGCGAGCGCATCATCCCCGCGCGGTTTCCGTCCGGGTCGCGAATCGAGCCCCGTGCCCACGCGGACGAGGTGCGAGCCGTTATCGGTCGGGTGAGGGTGAAGTCCTTATCGGCGGTCGAGCCCTCTTCTTCCGCCGAGATCAACGGCCGGAGGAACGTGGCGTCCGAAGAAGACGACGGATCCCCATCTCTCTCCCCCCGAGATGGCCCTCACCCCCCACCCCTCCCCACCCTCGCGCCGAGACCGCCCGATCTCATGAGTTCACGTCGACCCCGGCGAACTCCTCGCTATCGTCTCGAGGAGCTCGAGCCGCGCATTCTTCTTTCCGCTGATCCGCTCGCGGCGACGGATTCCGGACCCGAAGCAGACATTCTCGAAGACGCCGCGATTTCGGCGACGGTAGACGTTCGCCCGGAGTCGTCGCCGAACCGGAGCGATCCCGATGGGTCGGTCGACTCGACGCAGCAGGGAACGCCTGCGCCGCGCATCGATCCCACGGCGCTCCCGCTCGCGTTCGAGGAAAACGTCGGCCAGGTCGCGGCGGAGGTCGATTTCGTCGCCCGGGGGAGCGGTTACGCCGTGTTCCTCGCCGACGCCGACGCCGTCTTTCGCTTCGACCACGGTCAGACGGAGAGCTCTTCGATCCGACTCGAGATCGTCGGCCGGAACGAGGGCACGGCGAGCCGGGGGGAATCGCCGCTCGGGGGAAAGAGCAACTACTTCGGCGGCAGCGACCCGCGCGAGTGGCTCACCGGGATCGACCAGTTCGCGAGCGTTCGCTACGACGAGGTCTACGCGGGGATCGACGTAAGGTACTACGGGAATCAACGACAGCTCGAATACGACTTCATCATTGCGGCGGGGGGAGACCCGAACGCGATCGCGCTGCGGATTGCCGGCGCCGAGGAAGTCAGCGTCGATGCCGCTGGCGCGCTTCGCATCGACATGGGCGCGGGTCACGCCCCGATTCATTTCAACGCCCCGTTTGCGTACCAAACGGACGCGAACGGCGCGCAGAGCGCCGTGGCCGCGGAGTATTCACTGCGCGCGGACGGCACGGTGGGATTCGAGGTCGGGGCGTACGACACCGACCGGGAGCTGGTGATCGATCCCCTCCTCGAATGGGCGACGTACCTCGGGGGCACGGGAGTCGACGACGCGAGCAAGGTCGAGGTCGACGCGGCGGGGAATCTCTATCTCGCGGGCCACACGCAATCGCTCGACTTTCCCGGCTCGGAGGTGGGGACCGGGCTCGCGAAGTCCGCCGCGGACACGGACGCGTTCGTCGTCAAGCTGACGAGCGACGGGACGGGAACGATCTACTCGTCCTTCCTCGCTGGATCCGGCAACGAGCGCGTCACCGATCTCGCGGTCGATGCGGCGGGGAACGCGTACGTCGTCGGAGACACGGCCTCGATCGACTTTGCGACGACCGCGAACGCCTACGATACGACGTACAACAACAGCGATGCGTTCGTCGTGAAGCTGAATGCGGACGGCAACACGCTTCTCTACTCGACATTTCTCGGGGGGTCCGGAGCGAACGACGCGGCGAACGGGCTTGCGCTGGACGCGTCGGGCAACATCTACGTCACCGGTCGTACGGACTCGCCGGATTCCGGAAACCCAGCGAACCAGTTTCCCATCACCGGCGGAGCCTACGACGGCACCCTGGGTGGAAGCACCGACGCGTACGTCGCGAAATTCGATCCGGCGCAATCGGGTGGAGCCTCGCTCGTCTACTCGACCTTTTTTGGCGGCAGTTCCGGGGAAGAGGGGACGGACATCGCGGTCGACACCTCTGGACGTGCCCACATCACCGGGTTTACGACCTCGACGGATCTCGACACGACGGCGAGCGCGTACGACTCTGCGCTCGGCGGGAGCATCGACACCTTCCTCGCACGGTTCGATGCGAGCGGCGGGATCCTCGAATACTCGACGTACTTCGGCGGCGCGCTCGGAATCGACGAAGTCGCCGCGGCGATCGCTCTAGACCCGAACGGTCTCGTGTACGTCGCCGGTCGCACCGACGCGTCCGATTTCCCGACGACCGCGGGTGCCGCCGACGTCACGTTCGCCGGCAGCCGAGACGTCTACGTGGCCAAGTTCGATCTCACGGAGTCGGGAGCGAACGCGCTTCTCTACGCGACGTTTGTCGGGGGAACGGGATATGACATCGCTCAGGATGTCGCGATCGACACGAACGGGAACGCGTGGGTCGTCGGTGAGACGAGGTCGACGGATCTCGCGGTGACGGCCAATGCGCACGACGGCGTGTTTAGCGGAGGACTCAACGACGCGTTCGTCGCGGCGATCTCCACCGACGGGTCGCTGATGCCGTACCTCAGCTATCTCGGTGGCGGAGGCGATGACGTGGCCCACGGCGTCGCGGTGGACACCGTCGGCAACGTCTTTGTGGCGGGCGCCGCCGGCGGCAGCTTCGACAACGTGCCCGCGCCGAACTCGATCGGACCGACGGGCAGTACCGACGCGTTCTTGGTAAAGCTCGACGCGAATTTCGCGCCGGCGCTCGACCTCGACGCGAACGACTCTTCCGGCGCCGGAGGGGTCGACTTCGCGGCGACGTTCACCGAAGGCGGAGGTCCCGTAGCGATCTCGGACTCGGATGCGATTCTTTCGGACGCCGACAACGTCGTACTTCACTCGCTGACGGTAGAGATCGGCAACGCGTTCGACGGCGCCGCGGAGATCCTCTCGGCGGACACGAGCGGGACGTCGATCGCGCTCAGCTACGACGCGACTACCCACCGTCTCACGCTATCGGGCGCCGACAGCACGGCCAACTACCAGCAGGTCCTGCGAACGGTCGCCTACGAGAACACGTCCTCCGTTTCGAACGACACCGCGCGTTCGATTACGTTCGTGGTGAGCGACGGTCTCGCTTCGAGTACCGTGGCCACGGCGACGGTCGCGATCGCGGCGACGAACGATCCGCCCGTGAACACCGTGCCCGGGCCCCAGGTCACGGCACAAGACACTCCGCTTACGTTCTCGAATGCGAATTCCAACGCGCTCTCCGTCGCCGACGATTCGGGCGCCGGCATCATCGAGCTCACGCTCAGCGTGAACGACGGCACGTTGACACTACCGTCGATTCCTGCGGCCGGTCCCGTCGGCCGCGCGAACACCGAGACGACGAATGTTCAGGACTTCGCGACCGTCGCCATGGCTCCCGACGGAACGTACGTCGTCGTCTGGGAGAGCAGTGGCCAGGACGGTGATCTCACCGGTGTCTTTGGCCAGCGCTTTGACGCGAGCGGGCAACCGATCGGCGTGGAGTTTCAGGTCAACACCGAAACCGCGAGCGGCCAGGGTGGACCGGCGATCGCGGTGAGCGACAGCGGGAGCTTCGTCGTCGTCTGGGAGAGCGTGGGGCAGGACGGAGACCAAGGGGGAATCTACGGCCAGCGCTTCGACGTCTCGGGGGCGAAATCGGGAAGCGAATTCCGGGTCAATACCGTCACGACCGGCGAGCAAGCGAACGCACAGATCGCCATGGACGGCGCCGGCAACTTCGTCGTCGTCTGGACGAGCCTCGGACAAGACGGAAGCGACGAAGGCGTCTACAAGCAAAGCTACGCCGCAAACGGGACGCCGATCGGCGTTGAGACTCTCGTCAACACTGCAACTGCGAATCACCAGGGCCGTCCGTCGGTCGACATGAACGACGCGGGGGACTACGTGATCACGTGGTCGAGTGTCTTTCAGGACGGAGACTCGTGGGGCGTCTACGCTCAGCGGTTCGACAGCGGCGGTGCGGTCGGATCCGAGTTTCTCGTCAATACGACGACCGCAGGTGCGCAGTGGAATTCCGATGTCGCCGTCGATTCGTCCGGGGGATTCGTCATCGTCTGGGACGATCTCGGCGGCCTCGACGGCGACGGTCGTGGCGTGTTCCTTCAGCGATACGATTCGAGCGGGAATCCGCTCGGAGGCGAGACGCCGGTGAACATCTCGACGGCGGGCGATCAGGAGCTCGCGCGCATCGAGATGCTCGACGACGGGTCGTTCCTCGTCGTCTGGGAGTCCGGCGATCTCTTCGACACGAATGTCTTCGGACAGCGATTCGATGCCGTGGGGAACGAGGTCGGCGACGAGACGGTACTCGCGACGACGGGCGACTCGGCGCTCTCTTATCCCAGCGTCTCTTCGAATGGTACGGGGACCTTCGTCGTCTCGTGGTTCGGGAATCGACCGGAAGATGCGGACGGGGTCTACGCTCAGCTCTACGGCGACGAGAACGTGAGTTACGTCGCCGGAGACGGAGTGGCCGATGCGACCGTGACGGTCCGCGGGAGCCTGTTCGAGGTGAACGGCCTCCTCGAGGGACTCGTCTACACGCCGAATCCGGGCTTCAACGGAATCGACACGCTGACGGTCACGACGGACGATCTCGGCAATACAGGGTCGCCCGGACCGCTCCAGGACGTCGACGAGGTTCAGATCACCGTCGGGAGCACGAACGCGCCGGTCGTGGACCTCGACGCCGACGATTCTTCCGGCGCAGGGGCGAGCAACTTCCTCACGACGTGGACGGAGAGCGGCGGCCCAGTCCTCCTCGCCGACGTCGACGGCACCGTGGTCGACGCCGACGGGAACATGACGGGTCTCACGGTCACGATCACGAATCTACTCGACGGCATCGACGAAGTCCTCGCCGCAGACACGACCGGTACCTCGATCGCGGCGAGCTACAACTCGGCTACGGGTGTGCTCTCGCTCACCGGCGCGGACACCGCCGCCAACTACCAGCAGGTTCTCCGGACGATCACGTACGACAACGCGTCGACCACTCCGGACATCACGGCGCGCATCATCGCCTTCACGCCGCACGACGCGCTTACGGACGGCAACACGGCGCGGACGACGCTCACGATCGAGGCGATCAACGATCCACCCGTGAACACCGTGCCCGGCGCGCAAGCGACGGCTCAGGATACGCCGCTCGCTTTCGGCTCTGGAGGCGGAAACCAGATCGCCGTGGCGGACGTCGACGACGAGGAAGTCGAAGTGACCCTCAGCGTGAACGACGGCACGCTGACCGTGAGGCCGCTCGCGCCGAACGGTGGGGAGACGCTCGTGAACTCGACGACGTCCCTCTCTCAGCTCGCTCCGTCGATCGCGTACGACGCGTCCGAGAATTTCGTCGTCGCATTCATGGACTCGAGCGCGGACGAAGGCGACATCCGCGTTCGCCGCTTCGACAGCGCGGGAGTTCCGTTCGGGCCTGATTTTCTCGTCAACGCGACGACATCGGGGGAGCAGCAAGATCCGGTCATCGCCGGAGCACCCGACGGCCGTTTCGTCGTCGCGTGGGAGAGCCTAGCGCAGGATCAAGCGTCGACCTGGGGGATCTACGCGCGCGTCTACGACGGAACGGGAACTCCGCTCACGGGTGAGATCCTCGTCAACTCGACGACCGCGGGCGATCAGCGGCGTCCCGCCGTCGTGATGCACGACGACGGAACCTTCGCGATCGCGTGGGAGGGGAACGGTTCGGGCGACGCCGACGGAGTCTTCCTGCGGCGATTCGACGCGTCGGGAACCGCGCTCGATGCGGAGCTGCTGGTGAACGACTCGGTCGGATTCCTCCAGGATACCGTCGCGCTCGGGACGGACGGTGCCGGCAACTACGTCGTCGCGTGGGAGAGCTCACTCCAGGACGGAGACAACAGCGGGATCTACGCTCGGCGGGTCGACTCGGGCGGCAATCTGGTCGGCAGCGAATTCCAGGTGAACACGACCTCCGCCCTCGGTCAGTTTACCCCCGCGATCGGTATGGCCGGCGACGGGTCCTTCGTGATCGCATGGGCGAGCCAGGTCCAGGACGGTGATGGCAACGGGGTCTACGCTCGCCGGTACGACGCCTCTGGAACTCCGCTCGGCGGTGAATTCCTCGTCAATGTGATCACGGCCGGAACCCAGTTCAATCCGTCGGTCGCCGTGCGCTCGGACGGCGAGTTCGCGGTCGCGTGGCAGACGCCCGACGCCAACAGCAACGGGATCGCCGTTCGCCGTTTCGCCGCGGATGGCACGCCGCTCGGGGGTGAAGTGGCCGTCAACACGACGACGAGCGGCATCCAACAGCGACCCTGGGTCGCGTACACGCCGAGCGGGAGCCTCGATGTTCTCTGGGACGGGAACGGCAGCGGAGACACCGGAGGAGTGTTTCTCCAGCGATACGGCGTTCCCGAAGTGACGTTTACTCTCGGCGACGGATCGGAGGACGCGACGTTCGCGATGCGCGGTGAGATCGCAGACGTGACGCTCGCGCTCGACGGTCTCGTCTACGCGCCGAACTCGGGCTTCAACGGGACCGATACGCTGACGGTCACGACGGACGATCTCGGCAATACCGGATCGCCCGGTCCGCTTCAAGATGTCGACAACGTCGCGATCGCGGTGGGGAATCCGAATGCACCGGCGGTGAATCTCGACGCCGACGATTCATCCGGCGCAGGCGGGAACGACTTCGCGGCGACGTGGACAGAGGGCGCAGGGCCAGTCTTCATCGCGGATGCCGACGCCTCGTTCGTCGACGGGGACGAGGACGCGAACGAGTTGACAGTCACGATCACGAATCTGCTCGACGGCACCGACGAGGTCCTCGCCGCCGACACGAGCGGCACATCGATCGTGGCGAGCTACAACTCGGGGACCGGTGTCCTAGCGCTTTCGGGCGCCGACACGGCGGCGAATTACCAGCAAGTGCTTCGGACGATCACCTATGACAACGCGTCGGACACGCCGGATCCGACGGCGCGAGTGATCACGTTCACTCCGGTCGATGCGATCTCGAGCGGGAACACCGCGACGACGACGCTCGCCGTTTCGGCGACCAACGATCCGCCGATCAACTCCGTGCCGGGAGTGCAGACGACGCCGAAGGATACGGAGCTCGTGTTTTCGACGAACGCCGGAAACGCGATCGGCGTCACCGACCCGGACGCGGCGCCCGAGCTCGAGGTGACGCTCTCCGTGACGAACGGAACGCTGAGTCTCGACCTCGGCGGCGCGATCGCGCTCGAAGCCGCTGCCAACACCACGACGTCCGGGATCCAGTCCTCGACCGTCGTCGCGACGCGACCGAACGGCGAATCGATCGTCGTCTGGCAGAGCGACCAGACCGGGTCGCTCGAAATCTACGCGCAGCGGTACGCCCCGAACGGAAGCCTCGTGGGCGGCGAGTTCCGCGTCAACGCCGATACTTCCGGAAGCCAGCGACGACCCGACGTCGGCTACGCTCCCGACGGCAGTTTCGTCGTTGTGTGGAGCGACTCGCGCGGCGCTGACGCGGACATCTACTACCGCCGATTCGACGCGTCGGGAACGGCCCTGACTGGAGACGTGATCGTCAACACGACTACCGCGGGGCACCAGACCGAGCCTCAGATCGCGTTCGACGGCTCGGGGAACTTCGTCGTGATCTGGGAAGGGGAGGACGCCGACGGCGAGGGAATCTTCGGCCAGCGGTTCGACGCGTCGGGGAGTTCCGTCGGCGCTGAGTTCTCCGTCAATGCGACGACGGCGGATCAGCAGGACGACCCCGCGGTCGCGATGGATTCGTCCGGGAACTTCGTCGTCGTCTGGGAGAGCTACCAGCAGGACGGCGACGCAGAAGGCACATACCTCCAGCGCTTCGACTCCGCGGCGAACAAGATCGGGGGCGAAGTTCAGGTCGCAACGACGACGAGCGGCAGTCAGAACCAGCCCGATATCGCGATGGATTCGTCGGGGAACTTCGTCGTCGTGTGGGAGATGAACGACTCGGACGACGACGGCGTCTACCTCCAGCGGTTCGACGCGAGCGGTACGAAGCTCGGCGGCGAGACGCTCGTCAACACGAACGAAACTCGCGACCAGGAGGATCCGTCGGTCTCGCTGAACGGCGCGGGCGATTTCGTCGTCGTGTGGGAGAGCGTCCAGGCGGACGGAACCACTCACGTGATGGCGCGCCGTTACGCGGCGGACGGCACGGCGCTCGGCGGCGAGTTCCGCGTGCACGAGGGGGGAGCCGGAGACTATTTCGTCCCGGACGTCGCGGTGAGCGACACGGGTTTCGTCGTCGCGTGGGAAGGAGCGGGCGCGGGAGACTCGGACGGTGTCTTCCGGCGCCAGTTCCGCGCGCTCGATCTCACGTTCTCCGCCGGAGACGGGAGCGAGGACGCGACGATCACCGTCCGCGGTACACCGCCTGACCTGAACGCCGCGCTGAGCGGTCTCATCTATCGTTCGAATGCCGGATACGAGGGCGCAGATGTGCTCACGATCAGCACGGACGACCTCGGGAGCTCGGGATCCGGAGGGCCGCAGTCGGACGTCGACGTCGTGAACATCAACGTTCAGTTCGCGCCCGCGCTCGATCTCGATGCGGATGATTCGGCCGCGCCGGGAGTCGACTTCGCCGCGACGTGGACGGAGGCCGGCGGGCCCGTCGCGATCGCCGACGCGGACGCCGCGCTCTCCGATGTCGACAGCGCGGCGCTCACGCTGCTCGCCGTGACGATCACGAATCTCCTCGACGGCACGGACGAAAGTCTAGCTGCGGACACAACGGGAACGAGCATCGCCGCGAGCTACGACGGCGCGACGGGCGTTCTCACGCTCTCCGGAGTCGACAGCGTCGCGAACTACCAGCAGGTCCTCCGAACGGTGACGTACGACAACGCGTCGATCGCTCCCGACTTGACGGCGCGCGTGATTAGGTTCGTCGCGCGCGACGGGACGAACGCGAGCGACGTCGCGACGACGACGCTCACCGTGAACGCGGTCAACGATCCACCGGTGAACACCGTACCGGGAGATCAATCGACGTTTGAAGACACACCTCTCGTCTTCTCGGTGGCGAACGGAAATGCGATTTCGGTGAACGATCCCGACGTCGCGACGAACCTCCTCGAGCTGAGCCTCGCCGTCTCGGACGGCACCTTGACGGTGAATCCGACGATCGCCGAGGGCAGTGAAACCCTGATCAACACGACCACGACGAATAACCAGGTGTCGCCCGAGATCGCGGTCGCCTCGGACGGAAGCTACGTCGTCGTGTGGTCGAGCTTCAGTCAAGACGGAGATTCCTGGGGCGTCTTCACGCAGCGCTACGACGCGTCGGGAGCCGCGATCGGGGGCGAGACGCAGGTCAATACGACGACGATCTCGATGCAGACGAACGTCCAGGTGGCCATCGATCCGGTGACCGGCGATTCCATCGTCACGTGGTCGAGTCTCAATCAAGACTCGGGTACGACGTGGGGCATCTACATGCGCCGGCTCGACTCGAGCAGCAATCCGCTGACCGCGGAGACGCTGGTGAACACGACGGTCTCTGGCGACCAATCGTTCTCCACGATCGCTATGGACGCTGCGGGGAACTACGCGATCGCGTGGGCCGGCGAAGGCCCCGGCGACGCGTCGGGTGTGTTCGTCCGGCGGTTTGACGCGACGGACACGCCGCTCGGCGCTGAGGTTCTCGTGAACACCGAGACGGCGGACGTTCAGGACACCGCCGACCTCGCGATGGACGACGCGGGGAACTTCGTCGTCGTGTGGGAGAGCTCGAACCAGGACGGAACTGCGACGGGGATCTACGGCCAGCGCTTCGACGCGACGGGCGCACCGCAGGGAGCCGAGTTTCGGGTGAGTCCACTCGCTCAGAACCGAGGCGCGCAGCCATCAGTTGCGATGGACGCCGATGGGGATTTCGTCGTCGCTTGGAGAGACATCGACGGGAACGAGATCGAGGCGCAGCGTTACGACGCCTCCGGAGTCGCGCAGGGCGGAGTCATCGTCGTTTCCCCGCCGACGGCCGACAGCGTGATCAATACCCTCGTCGAGATGAACTCGACCGGGGATTTCGTCGTCGTTTGGGACGAGTACAACACCACCGTGCTCGAGTACACGAACGTGTACGCCCAGCGCTACGACTCGAGCGGGACACCCTACGGACCGCGACTGACCGCCAATTCGACGGTCACGGGCGAACAGCATTCGCCGGGAGTTTCCTACGAGGATAGCGGCCGCCTGCGATTCGTGTACTCGGGGAACGGACCCGGTGACGTGGGCGGCATCTTTCTCCAGCAGTACCGTACGGCGAATCTCAGTTTCTCGACCGGGGACGGAGTCGGCGACGCGGCGATGACCTTCACCGCGACGCAGAGCCACGCGAACGCCGTCCTCTCGGGTCTCACGTACCAGCCGAATGCGAGCTTCGTCGGTCTCGACACTCTGACGCTCACGACGAACGACCTCGGGAACACGGGCACCCCGGGCTCTCTGATCGATGCCGACATCGTGAACATCACCGTGACGGGGACGACGAGTCCGGGGCTGATCCTCGCCACGACGGACGACGTCGCGACGAGCGGTGTGAACGGGCTTCCGAGCTGGTCGGCCGGCACCGGCGTCGAAGCCGGCGACCCGGGCCTCGCCCTCGAGCCGGGGACGACCGCAGGGACGTTCAGCGCCGCGTTCGATCTCGACCCCTTCGCGGCGGATTCGTCCGTCGAGCTCGTCGGTCTCCACTACGTCGGGAAGGCGATCACCATCGGCACGACCAATACGGTCGCGCTCCTCCCGGGCGACGTCCTCTTCACCGTCGAGTCGGGTGCCGGCGAGACGCTGACGAGCACGAATTCCGTTTCGCTTGCAAGCAACGACGTCGTTCGATTCCGGCCCGACTTGCCCGGCGACTACGGCACGGGAACGTTTGAGGTCGTGCTCGAGGCGCCCGTTCCGAATCCCATCCGTGCCCTCAGCCTCATCGAATCGACAACGACGCTACCCGACACGACGCTCGACGCCGGGGATTTCCTCTTCGGTCTCAATCAGACCGGCACCGCGAACGACGTCTTCCTCTACGAAGTGACGGACGCCGGTGCGGGAACCACGTCGGGCACTCTGTCGACTCTGATCACCGGCGACGACATTTCGATGGGGACGGGCTCGGTTGCATCGGAGAACCTCGCGGGTCTCGATTTCGTCGAGAGCGATCTGGTCGTCGGTGGACGTTCGCTCTCCGAAGGCACTCTCCTCGTCACGCTCTCGAGCGACGACGCCGCGGTCGGAACGAACTCCCTTTCGACGACCGCGCGCGACATTTTCGTGCTCGACATCTCGACGACGACTCGCGGAACCGGGACGACCGCCGCGACGGCGAATCTTCTCTTCGAGGGCGTCGACGCGGGCTTCGACGTCGTGCAGGAGGAGATCGTCGCGATGGCGCTACTCCCAGTCGTAGGAGTCGCGCCGCAGCTCGACCTCGACGCCGACGACTCGAGCGCCGCGGGCGCCGACTACACGACGAGCTGGACGGAAGACGCCGGACCCGTCTCGATCGCGGACAGCGACGCGACGGTGACCGACATCGACAGCGCAAACCTCGCCTCGATCACGGTGACGATCACGAACTTGCTCGATGGCACGGCGGAGGTCCTCGCCGCCGACACCACGGGGACGTCGATCACCGCGGCGTACAGCTCCGGGACGGGCGTCCTCGTCCTATCGGGGAGCGACACCGTCGCCAACTACGAGCAGGTCCTGCGGACGGTCACGTACAACAACTCGAGCGACACTCCAGACACGACGAGCCGAGTGATCACGTTCCAGGCGAGCGACGGTGTGAATACCGGCAGCCCGGCGACGACGACTCTCACGGTGTTTCCGCACAACGACAGTCCGTTCCTCGATCTCGATGCGGACGACTCGGTCGTGGTGGGAACGGGATACTCGACCACGTTCACCGAAGGCGGGCCGCCGGTCGCGGTAGCCGACACCGACGCGATCCTTACGGACGCCGACAATTCGAATCTGCTCCGGCTCACCGTTCGTATCACGAATCAACTCGACGGCGCGGCCGAGCTGCTTGATGCCGACGTCAGCGGCACCTCGATCACGAAATCCTACGATTCGGGTACGGGAATCCTGACGCTCGATGGAAACGACACCCTAGCGAACTACGTTCAGGTCCTGCGGACGGTTACGTACGAAAACACGTCCGAGGCGCCCGATACGACCACCCGAAGCCTGGAGTTCATCGGTTCGGGGCCGGGAGCGCTGCCCACGAACTTCTCGAACCTCGCGTACACCGACGTCACGATCGTCGCGACGAACGACCCACCGGTGAACGCGGTACCGGGAGCGCAGTCGACGGCGCAGGATACCGATCTCGTCTTTTCGAGCGGTGGGGGAAACGGAATCTCGGTGAGCGATGTCGACGCGGGAGCCGCGGCGATCGAGGTCACGCTGAGCGTCACGAACGGAACTCTGAGCATCGATCTCACGGGCGCGCTAGGTCCGGAGGCCACCGCGAACGCGACGACCGCGAATCCTCAGGAAACTCCCGCGGTCGCGGTCGCGCCGGACGGCACCTACGTCGTCGTTTGGGGAAGCGATGCACAAGACGGAGACTCCTACGGAATCTACGGCCGGCGCTTCGATGCCGATGGGGTGGCGATCGGCGGCGAGTTCCAGGTCAACACCGCGACCGCGAATTCTCAGCAGATCCCGGCGATCGCGATGGATGACTCGGGGAACTTCGTCGTCGTCTGGGAGAGTCTCCTTCAGGACGGAGATTCGTGGGGTGTGTTCGCTCAGCGCTTCGACGCCACCGCGGCCAAGGTCGGCGGAGAGTTTCAAGTCAATACGACGACGGCGAGTATTCAGCGCTCTCCGGATGTCGCGATGGACTCGGACGGCGACTTCGTCGTCGCGTGGCAGACGCTCGGACAAGACGGCTCGAGCTATGCGGTTTACGCGCAGCGCTACGACTCGACCGGCACGGCGCAGGGGGCCGAGTTCCAAGTCAATACGACGAGCGCGAATACACAAGACTCTCCCGTCGTCGCGATGGATGCGAGCGGTGAATTCGTCGTCGCGTGGGAGAGCACCGACCAAGACGGGAGCGGCGACGGCATCTACTCGCGCCGCTACGACGCGGCGGGTACCCCGCTCAGCGGAGAGGTCCAGGTGCATTCGACGACCGCCGGCGCGCAATCGAGTCCGGCCATCGCGATGGACGCTGGCGGGGACTACGTCATCGTGTGGGAGAGCGCCGACGCCGATCAGTTCGGGATCTTCGGACAGCGCTTCGATGGCTCCGGGGCCGCGGTGGGCGGCGAGTTTCCGGTCAACACGGAGACGGCGAACGATCAACTCCTCTCTGCGGTCGCCGTCGATCCGGCTGGAGGGTTCGTGGTCGCGTGGCAGAGTTGGGGGCAGGACGGGTCCGGGTACGGCATCTACGCGCAGCGCTTCGATGCATCGGGTACCGCGGTCGGAGACGAGTTCCCACTCAGTTCGACGACGCTGAACGACCAGATCAACGTCACGCTTGCGGTGAGCGATGCCGGTCAGATCGTCGCCGCGTGGGACGGAGAGACCGCGGGAGACACGCAAGGAATCGCGGTCCGGCGTTTCCGCCCGCCCGCTGTCACGTTCACGACGGGCGACGGGACGAACGACGCGACGATCGTCTTCACCGGAACGCTCCCGCACGCCAACCAAGCGCTCGAGGGGCTCACGTACACGCCGAACGCCAGCTACGTCGGCAGCGACACGCTTACGGTCACCGTCGACGATCTCGGCAATACGGGCGCGCCCGGCGCGCTCCAGGACGTGGACGCCGTGGCGATCACCGTTTTCGATCCCGCGCCGCAGCTCGACCTCGATGCCGACGACTCCGCGGCGGCGGGAATCGACTTCGCCGCGACGTGGACAGAGGACGGCGGACCGATCGCGGTCGCCGATACGGATGCCGCACTCGCCGACGTCGACAGCGCGAACCTATCGTCGCTCGTCGTCACGATCACGAACCAGCTCGACGGGACGGCGGAGGTTCTCTCCGCCGACACGACCGGCACGTCGATCGTAGCGAGCTACGTTGCCGCGACGGGTGTTCTGACGCTTTCCGGTGCGGATTCGGTCGCGAGCTATCAGCAGGTGCTCCGGACGACGACCTACGACAACACGGCGAGCACGCCCGACGCGACCGCTCGCGTGATCACGTACGTTGCGTCCGACGGAACGCACAACTCGAGCGTCGCGACGACCACGCTCGCGATGAGCATCACGACGAGCCCGGGGCGTGCGATCTGGCGCAACAGCGGAGACTTCACGCCCGACTCGAGCGTATGGAACGGAATCGCCTTTGTCGGAGCCCAGAACACCGCCAACATCGGCGACCTCCGCTGGTTGGACGCGGCCGTCGCCCCCACTCGCGACGAAGTGATCGTCGTCGGCGTTGATTTCATCGGGCTCGTCAACGGCGAGATCTGGAACGGCTCGGAGTGGACGGCGCTCCCGTTCAACTCCCTCACGTTCGCGAGCGATCCGGGGAACCAGGTGGTCGACGTCGCGTATGAGAGCCAATCGGGGCACGCTCTCCTCGTCTGGACCAACAACAACGTCGGCTCAGAGAGCGTGTCGTTCCGCGTGTGGGACGGCGCGACGTGGTCGGACGAAGCGACGATCACCGCCCCGTCGACGACTTGGGCTCGGGAGCTGCGACTCGAGGCGAATCCGCTCTCCGACGAGATGATTCTCGTCGCGAGCGACGACGACGCCACCGAGTGGGCGGCGGTGTGGGATGGGTCGAGCTGGGGCGATACCGTTCTTCTCGACTCGGCGACCGCGAGCGATCGGAAAGAGATCGGAGTCGCCTACGAGAGCCAGAGCGGCCACGCACTCGTCGTCTACGACGCCACCGGGAACGGGAGCGACCTCAACTATCGTACCTGGGACGGTGCGACGTGGAGTTCGCAGCAGACGCTTACGGCGCCCTTTGGAACTCACCTCGACAACGACCTCGAGTACACCGCTCTCGCCTCCGACCCCACGAGCAACCGCATCGCTCTCGGTGTGGTCGCATCGGGAACGCAGAACGAGAACTGGTTCGCGATCTGGGACGGGAGCACCTGGGGCGACGAGCTTCTCGCGTCGACGCTCGCGCTCGCGGGATCGCTCGACGTCGCCGTGGGCTTCGAGAGTCAGTCCGGTGATCTACTCGTCACCTACACGGAGCCTTCCACGCAGCCTCGGTACCGAACGTGGTCGAGCGGAGGCGGATGGTCCGGGCCGCTCCTCCTTCCGGACATCGGTGCGTTTCCCGATGTGATGCTTCTCGAGCCGGATCCGCACACGAATGCGCTGATGCTCTCGGTCCAAGATTCGGCCTCCGATCTTCACTACCTCCTATGGGATGGAGCCAAGTGGGGCGCCGACCAAGAGCTTTCGACGAACACCGGAGAAACCGTCTACCAACCCTTCACGTTCCTCTTTAGCAAGGCTCTCCTTCCGCCGGTTCTCGACCTCGACGCGAACAACTCGACGGCGAGTGGCATCGCGTTCGCAACCACGTGGACCGAGCACGGTGGTCCGGTCGCCATCGCCGACGTCGACGCGACGTTGATCGACGACGGTGCCAATCTGACTTCGCTCACCGTCACGATCTCGAACCTGTTCGATGCGCCAGCGGAGATTCTCGCTGCAGACACGTCTGGAACGGCGATCTCGGCGAACTACGTCGCCGCGACCGGCACGTTGACGCTTTCCGGTCTCGATTCGGTGGCGAACTACGAGCAGGTCCTCCGGACCGTCACGTACGACAACACCTCGGAGGTGAGCGATGACACGGCTCGTGTGATCCATTTCGTCGCGAGCGACGGGACGAACACGAGCGCGTTCGCTCCGACGACGCTCACGATCATCGCGTCGAACGATCCCCCGGTGAACGTCGTTCCCGCGACTCAGAGTACGGACACCGATACCGAGCTCGTCTTCTCGGGCGCCACCGGCAATCCGGTCACGGTCGGTGATGTGGACGCGGCCGCGGGCGACACTTTGGAGGTGACGCTGGCCGTCGCGAACGGAACCCTCAGCCTCGGTGCGGCCGGAGCGTTCGCCGATCAGGTGACCGTCAACTCGAGCAACGGCGGCGAGCAGCGAGAGGTTGAGATCGCGGCGACACCGACGGGCGAGTTCATCGCCGTTTGGGACAGCAACCACACGGGTTCGCGTGAGATCTACGCTCAGATCTACGACGCGAGCGGCAATCCCGTCGGCGGCGAGTTTCGAGTCAACCAGGCGACCTCGGGCACTCAGTTTCAGGCCACCGTGAGCGTGGACGACGCCGGGAACTTCGTCGTCGTGTGGAGAGGCAACCCGGGGGCCGACACCGATATCTACGCGCGGATGTTCGACTCCGCCGGCAACCCGACGACGGGTGACATCCTCGTCAACTCGACACTCCCGGGAGACCAGGGAGAAGTCGACGTTGCGATGGACTCGGACGGTGACTTCGTCGTCGTCTGGGAAGGCTTCGACGTCGACAACGAGGGCGTCTTCGGCCGCCGCTTCGACTCGAGCGGTACTGCGTCCGGCCTCGAGTTCAAGATCAACACCTACACCACGGGGCAGCAGGACGATCCGCGCGTCGCCTCCGCGGGTGACGGACGCTTCGTTGTCGTCTGGGAGAGCGACGGCCAGGACGGTGACGGCGAAGGCGTCTACGGTCAGCTCTACGACGGCACGGGGGCTGCGGTCGGCGGTGAGTTTCTGGTGACGACGACGACCAGCGACTCCCAGAACGAGCCCGACGTCGCGATGGACGACGCGGGCAACTTCACCGTGATTTGGCAAATGGACGACGTCGACGAGCGCGGCGTCTTCTTCCAGCGCTTCGACGCCGCGGGAACGAAGCTCGGGGGCGAGACGCAGGTCAACACGGAAACCGCTTGGAGCCAGACGCGCGCCGCGATCTCCATGAACGGGGCGGGAGAGTTCGTCGTCGCCTGGCAGAGTGAAGGTCAGGACGGGAGCGGCCTCGGCGTCTACGCCCGGCGCTACGACTCGAGCGGAGCCGCCCTGGGAGGCGAAATTCCGCTCGCGAGCGACACTGCCGGCGATCAGACCGCGCCCGCCGTCGCGGTGCACGACTCCGGCTTCGTGACGGCTTGGGAGGGCGCCGGCGGCGGCGACGCGACGACGATCTCGGCGCGGCGCTACGAAAACATCGACATCGCGTTTACCGCCGGCGACGGAGCGGAGGACGCCACCGTCTCGATCCAGGGATCGAAAGCCGAATTGAACGCGGTACTCGATGGCCTCATCTTCCGTCCAAACGCCGGGTTCGTCGGGTACGACGCGCTCACCGTGACGACGAACGATCTTGGCAACACCGGGGCACCCGGGGCGCTCCAGGACGTCGACAACGTCGCCATCGCGGTCGGCACGCCGGGAGTGGTCATCACCGCGACTTCGCCCGTCCAGCCGGTCGGGGCGGAGTTCCGCGTCAACTCGACGACAGCGAATCAGCAGGCGCTTCCGGACGCGGCCTCCGATGCGGACGGGAATACCGTCGTCGTCTGGCAGAGCGACCTACAGGACGACGGCTCATCGAAGGGCATCTACGGCCAGCGCTACGACGCTGCGGGGAACACCGTCGGCGGCGAGTTCCTCGTCAACACGACGGTGGTTGGCGACCAAGCGTCGCCGTCGATCGCGATGGCGCCGGACGGTCGGTTCGTCGTCGTGTGGGACAGTGCCGGTCAGGACGGCGACGGCACGGGTGTCTACGGCCAGCTTTTCGATGCGAGCGGAGTCGCGGTCGGCTCTGAATTTCAGATCCACGCAACGACGACGGGTAACCAGGACAACGCATCGGTCGCCATGGCGAACGACGGGAGCTTCGTCGTCGTCTGGCAGAGCTCGACGGGCGACGCCAGCGGCTTCGGCGTGGTCGGTCGTCGCTTCGACGCGACCGGCGCAGCGAAGGACCGCGAGTTCGGCGTCAACGACACCGAGGCCGGGGATCAATTCGGGCCGAGCGTCGCGACGGATGCGGACGGCGACTTCGTCGTCACCTGGACGAGCAACGGTCAGGACGGAAGCGGATTCGGGGTGTACGCCCAGCGCTTCGACCGCGAAGGGAACGACCGCGGACCGGAGTTCCTCGTCAGCACTGCGACGGCGAACGATCAGAGCGATTCGGTCGTCGCGATGGACGCGGCCGGCAATTTCGTCATCGCGTGGCGATCGGATCTCCAGGACGGCAGCTCCGGCGGGGTCTACGCGCAGCGTTACGCCGCGGATGGGACGGCGCTCGGCTCTGAATTCGCGGTCAACACGACCACCGCGGACGACCAACGAGAACCGGCGATCGCGATGAACGACGCCGGCGACTTCGTGATCGCGTGGACTTCGCATCTCCAGGACGGCAGTGCGGGCGCGGCGATCCTTCGCGGCTTCGCCGCGGACGGAACGCCGGCGAGCGCGGAGCTCCAGGTGAACACGGCGACCGCGAACGAGCAGTCCCGGCCACGGATCGCGGCGGACGCCGCGGGTGGATTCACCGTCGCCTGGCAGAGCGCGCTTCAGGATGGAAGCCAGGAAGGGGTTTACGCGCGGCGATTCACGCAGACGACGACGGAGGCGGGCGGCACCGCGACCTTTGAGGTCGTTCTCGCCGGTCCGCCGACGGACAACGTCGTCGCCACGCTCGCTCTCTCCGACGGAAGCGAGGGGAGTCTCTCGGCGACGTCGCTGGTCTTCACGACGGCGGACTGGAGCACGCCGCAGACGGTCACCGTCACGGGACTCGCCGACGGACTGACGGACGGAGACATCGCCTACTCCGTGATGACCGATTCGTCGACGAGCCTCGATGCTCGCTACGCCGCGATCGACCCGGCGGACGTTCGCCTCGTCAACATCGACGCTACCGTGGCCGACGCAATCGTGGTCGCGGCGAACGATGCTTACAACACGAACGAAGATACGCCGATCGTCTTCGATCCGACGACGAACGACTTCGATGCTGAATCGCAGGCGATCACCGTCGTCGAGTTCACGCAACCGGCGAACGGTACGGTCGTCGACAACGGGGACGGCACCTTCACCTACACGCCGGACTTGGAATTCAGCGGCGCGGATAGCTTCGACTACGTCGCGATCGACGCGGGAGCTGGGCTCCAGCACTACTGGGCACTCGACGGGGACGCGAACGACTCCGTCGCGGCCGCGAACGGAACGCTCAACGGTACGAGCACGGTCGCCGGCGACATCGGAAACGGCCTCGGATTCAACGAGACGAGCGACTACGTCCTCCTCCCCGACGTCACCTACGCCGGCGAGTTCACGATCTCGTTCGAGTTCAAGATCGACGACAACCCCGGAACGCTGTTTCAGTACCTCTACAGTCACGGTGACATAAACACCTTCAACAGCGTCAACGTGTTCCTGAGCGAGAGCGGTCACCCGTCGGATCCCAATCTTCTACGTGCGGTGGTCCGGGACGGCGATGACACGCTCGACAACTTCGCGCTCCAGGTCGACGTCAGCGCACTCATCGGCGACGGACAGTGGCACACGTACACCCTCACGGCCGGAGCAGGTGGTCTCGAAGTGTTCATCGACGGCGTGTCCGCTGCGAGCGATCCGACGCGGGGGACGGGCGGAATCAATCCGACCGGCGGCGTCTATCTCGGAGCTCGCCACGACCTCGAGATCGACCGGTACTACGGCGGCGCGCTCGACTCCGTTCAGATCTTCTCGAGCGCGCTCGACTCCTCGCAGGTGTCGGCGATCGCCGGAACGGTCAACCGCGCGACGGTCAACCTCACGGTGGATCCGGTCAACGACGTCCCCGTTCTCGACCTCGACGCGAACGATTCCGCCGCGGCCGGCGTCGACTTCGCGGCGAGCTGGGTAGAGAACTTCGGACCGGTTGCGATCGCCGACTCCGACGCGAGCCTCACCGACGTCGACAGCGCGACGCTCGATTCGCTCACGGTCACCATTACGAATCAGCTCGACGGCACCGCGGAAGTGCTCGCTGCGGATACGACCGGTACCTCGATCGTCGCGACGTACGTCGGGGCGACGGGGATCCTCACGCTTTCCGGCACGGATTCCGTCGCCAATTACGAGCAAGTGCTGCGCACGGTGACGTACGACAGCTCGAGTGATGTCCCCGACCAGACGGCACGGGTGATCACGTTCGTTGCGAACGACGGTTCGGATCCGAGCCCGGTGGCGACGACGACAGTCGCGATCACCGCCGAGAACGATGTGAACGTCATTACGACGAGCTCGGGCAATGTGAGCTACACCGAGCAATCCTCGCCGGTTGTGATCGATTCCGGCCTCACGCTCGTCGATCCCGACGGAGCGGACGGAACCGATCCGGCGAGCGGTTTCGTCGCCGCGATTCGGATCGAGACGAACTTCGATCCGGGCGACGTCCTCGGGTTCACCGACACCGCGAACATCGTGGGATCATTCGTCGGGAACCAGCTCGTTCTGTCGGTGCGAGGCGGAGAGACTGCGTCGGTGGCCGAGTTCGAAGCCGCACTTCGGACGGTGACCTTCGCGAACAACGCCGATGCCCCGAGTGCGGCCACGCGGACGATCTCGTTCACGTTCGACGACGGGATCGACAGCGGTGCGCCGGCGACGCGAGACCTCGACTTCACCGCGGAGAACGATCCGCCGGTGAATGCCGTCCCGGGCGCACAACAGACGGCGGTGGACACGGACCTCGTCTTCTCCGCCGCTACCGGAAACGGGCTCAGCACTTCCGATTCAGACGCCGGGAACGCGCTTCTCGAGATGAGCCTCGACGTCTCCAGCGGAGCCCTCACCCTCAATACGAACGGGTTCGTCGGCGGTGAGACCCTTTCGAACGTCTTCTCACCGTCGACGCCTAGCCCGGCGGGCGTTCAATCTTCTCCGCGGGTCGCTGTGGCCCCGGACGGCACGTACGTAATGGTGTGGGAATCTCCCGACGCGGACGGAACCGGTGTCTACGCGATGCGTTTCGACGCCGCCGGCAACCCGCTCTGGGCGCAGTTCCGCGTCAATTCGACGGAGACTCTCGATCAATCGCGGCCCGTCATCGCGATGGATTCCGCCGGTAACTTCGTGATCGCCTGGTCCGACGATTCAGGCGCCGGCACGATCCGGGCCCGCCGATTCACGGCGACCGGTGGATCGATCGGTGGTGAGTTCCAAGTGAACACGACCACCGCCGACGTACAAAGCGCACCCGCGCTCGCGGTCGACGCCGCCGGCAATTTCTTCCTCGCGTGGGAGAGCATGAACCAAGACGGCAGCCAGAACGGCGTCTACGGCCAGTTCTACAGCTCGTCCGGGAGCGCTCTCGGCGGGGAGATCCTCGTCAACACGAACACGAGCGGGAGTCAGCAAGCGCCGGCCGCATCCTACGACTCGGCCGGAAACCTCGTCGTCGTCTGGGAGGACGAGACGCAGGACGGCTCGGGCTTCGGCATCTACGGCCAGCGCTACGACGCCGCGCGGAATCCGGTCGGCGGCGAGTTCCTCGTCAACTCGACGACCGCCGACGTCCAGTCGACCCCCGACCTAGCGCACGACTCGAGCGGCGGGTTCGTCGTCGTCTGGGAGTCGAACCTGAGCGACGGCTCGGGCTTCGGTATCTACGGCCAGCGCTACGACGCCTCCGGTACGAAGGTGGGTGGCGAGTTCCTCGTCAACTCGACGACCGCCGGAAGCCAGACCGATCCGTCGATCGCCATCGCGGCGGATGACTCCTTCTGGGTGTCCTGGACCGACGCCGGGGGACTAGACGGCGATGGCGAAGGAGTTTTCGCCCAGCGGTTCGACGCCTCCGCCACTCCCATCGGCGGCGAGTTCCGGATCAACACCACGGTTTCGGGAGGCCAACACGCATCCGACATCGACGTGAACGTGGACGGTCGCATGATCGTCGCGTGGGCCGGCGAGGGAGTGGGGGATGCGGATGGAGTCTTCGCGCAGCAGATTCAGGCCATCGATCTGACATTCAGCGTCGGCGACGGAATCGACGAGGCTTCGATGACCTTGCGCGGATCGGCAAACGACCTCAACGTCGCCCTCGACGGTCTCGTCTACACGCCGAACGCGATCTACGTGGGCGGAGACCTCCTCACGATCACGGTCGACGATCTCGGCAGTACGGGCTCGCCGGGCGCGCTCCAAGACGCGGACAACGTCTCGATCACCGTCTACGACCCGGCACCGCAGCTCGATCTCGACGCCGATGATTCCGCAGCGGCGGGCGTCGACTTCGCGACGACCTGGACGGAGGGCGCGGGGCCCGTCGCGATCGCGGATGTCGACGCGGCGGTGAGCGATTTCGACAGCGCTACGCTCGCCTCGATCACGGTCACCATCACGAACCAGCTCGACGGCACGGACGAGGTCCTCGCCGCGGATACGACCGGCACGTCGATCGTGGCGAGCTACGTCGCAGCAACGGGCGTACTCACGCTTTCGGGCGCCGATTCGGTGGCGAACTACGAGCAAGTCCTCCGAACGATCACCTACGACAATCTCGCTGTGGCTCCTGATTCCACCGCACGGGTGATCACCGCTCAGGCGACCGACGGCGCGACGTCCAGCCTCGTCGCGACGAGCACCGTGTCGATGAACGTCGCCCCGACCGATCTCATTATCGACAGCGAGGGAACCGCGGAGCAGATCGTCAATTCGTTCACGACCGGGAATCAGAATCGCCCGGCGATCGCGTCGTTCGCGGACGGCGGCGTCATCGTCGCTTGGTCGTCGGACGGCCAGGACGGCGACGGCGAAGGAATTTACGCTCAGCGCCTCGATCGCGACGGGAATCCGGTCGGCGGTGAGTTCTTGGTCAATCAGACGACCGTCGACACGCAGAGCTTGCCGAGCGTCGCGGCGTTCGCCGACGGCGGGTTCGTCGTCGCCTGGCAAGACCAAAACACCGGGTTCAGTGCTTGGACAGAAGCACGGGTGTACGACTCCGGCGGGAACCCGGTCACGGCGGAGTTTCAGTACAGCGGCGGCCTCGAGGGCTATCACCCGACCGTGCTCGCGCTCGACGCCAATCGGTTCGTCGTCACTTGGAACGAACGAGTCGACGCGACGACCGACACCCTGAAGGCGCAAATCTACGATCGCACCGGGGCCGCGATCGGCGGCGAGATCGTGTTGGGCGATCTGGTGGGGAGCGCCGGACGGTTTGGATCCGACACCGAGACCGCTCTGTTGACGAGTGGCGGCTTCGCGGTGGCTTGGCTGTCGAACGACGACGCCGGGACGACGCCGGAGACGCGCCTCCGCATGTTCGACTCGAACGGCGTCGCGACCTCCGGCCAGATTCTCGTCGGCGGCGACGGCGACCCCGATGTCGCCGGACTCGTCGACGGGAATATCGCCATTGTGTACGGCGACGGAGGAGACGTCTCTGGTCAAGTGTTCGCGCCGGATG
Source organism: Planctomycetota bacterium (assembly GCA_965223845.1). GTDB lineage: Bacteria > Planctomycetota > UBA8108 > UBA8108 > SXIK01 > CBDCXR01. The sequence continues at coordinate 6,381,801 of CBDCXR010000004.1, forward strand.
GGACGGTCGTCGTCAGCGAATTCACCGTCAATTCGACGACGACGGGAGTGCAGGTGAGCCCCACGGTGACCGAGCTTCCCGGCGGCGGCTTCTTCGTCAGTTGGCAGTCGGACTCGGGAGACGGGGACGGGACGGCGATTCTCGGGCAGAGGTTCGACGCGACGAGCTCGCCGGTGGGCGGCGAGATCCTGATCAACACGACGGCGACTGGAAACCAGCGACTCCCCGAAGCCGCCCAGACGAGCGAAGGACGAGTTCGGCTCGTGTGGTTCAGCGCGGCCCAGGATGGAAGCGGCGATGCGGTCGTGTCTCGCGTCGTGGCGGTCGGCGGGAGAGTGCTCGAGAACTCTGCGAACGGAACGGTTGTAGCGAACGTGACGGATGTCATCGACGCGAACGTCGCCGACACGCACACGTACTCGCTGACGGATAACGCCGGGGGGAGATTCGGGATCGATGTGAATTCCGGCGCGATCTCGGTCGCAGACGGTTCTCTACTCGACTTCGAAACTGATCCGAGTCACACGATCACCGTCCGCGTGACCGATTCGGCGGGACTGACCTACGACGAGGTTCTGACGATCGCGGTGATCGACGTGAACGAGTCTCCCACGCTCGGAACGAACGCCCTCGTCATCTCGGAAGGCGGAACGGTCGTCTTCGGCGGATCCGAGCTTTCTGCATCCGATCCGGAGTCGGCTCCCGGGCTCCTTCAGTTCACGGTCTCCGGTGTCACGGGCGGCCAGTTCGAGGAGGCGGCGAGCCCCGGCGTCGCGATCACGTCGTTCACGCAGGCGCAGGTGACGGCGGGCGACATCCAGTTCGTTCACGATGGCGGCGAGGCGGCGCCGTCGTACTCGGTGACGGTGTCGGACGGCGCGCTCAGCGATGGTCCCCACGCGGCGACGGTCACGTTTACGAACCAAAACGATCCGCCCGTCATCGGCAACAATGCTCTGACGATCAGCGAGGGCGGGACGGTGGTGCTGAGTGCAACGGAGTTCTCAGCAACGGACATCGACACGCTCGATTCGACACTTCAGTTCACCGTGTCCGGGGTGACGAACGGTCAATTCGAGGAAGTGGCGAACCCCGGAGTCGCGGTGACGACTTTCACGCAAGCTCAGGTGACGTCGGGCGCGATCCAGTTCGTGCACAACGGTGGTGAGGCGGCGCCCGCGTACTCGGTGACCGTATCGGACGGGGCTCTGTCGGACGGCCCGGAAGCCGCGACGATTACGTTCAGCAACGTCAACGACGTCCCGGCAGTCGATCTCGACGCCGACGACTCAAACTCTCCCGGGCTCGATTTCGCGACGACGTGGACGGAAGGCCTCGGACCCGTCGCCGTCACGGACGCCGACGCCGTCGTGTCCGACGTCGACAGCGCCAATCTGATCTCACTCACCGTCACAATCACCAATTCGATCGACGGAGTGAACGAGGTCCTGGCCGCCGACACGACGGGAACTTCGATCACCGCGAGCTACGACGCCGGAACGAGCGTGCTGACGCTCTCCGGTTCCGACTCGCTCGCGAACTATCAGCAAGTTCTCCGCACGGTCACGTATGACAACACCGCGGGGAATCCGAACACGAGCGTGCGTTCTCTCGCCTTCGTAGCCTCGGATTCCGGTGGCCCGAGCTCGACCGCGACGACGACGCTATCGATCGTCGCCGGCGTGAACCAAGGGCTCGTCGGTCACTATCAACTGGACGAGGGAAGCGGCACGATCGCCGTCGACAGCTCGTCGTTCGGCTGGGACGGCGTGCACGCCGGACCCACGAATCCGGTCCACGTCGACGGCCGCGTCGGCAGCGGAGCACTCGACTTCGCCGGTGATTTCGATCGAGTCGAAGTGCCCGACGCTCCCGACGGGCATCTGGACTTCGGCGCCGGCGACTTCTCGGTGAGTTTCTGGCTCAACACCACGCAGGTTCCGGCGAGTGAGAGTCGACTCGTTGGGAAGCAGGCGGGCGGCGCTACGCCCGGGTTCATCTTTTTCACCGACTCCTTTGGTGACATCAATTTTGCGGGCGGCGACGGAGCGAGCCAAGAGCTCGTCTGGGGGAGCGGTGCCCTCGACGGCGCTTGGCACCACGTGACGGGCCAGCGAGTTGGGAATCAGTTCCAGCTTTACATCGACGGCGTGCTGGTCGACTCGACGACTGGATCCATCTCGAGCATCGACAACGCAGAGGCTCTTGTCATGGGGGCGAGTTCGGCCGAGTACGACGGCGTCCTCGACGATATCCGGCTTTACGATCATGCCCTCACCGTCGGGGAGATCGGAGCGCTCGCGAATCCGCCGCGCGTGGATCTCGATGCCGACAATTCGGTGTCGCCCGGGGATGCGTTTGCAACCACGTGGGTCGAAGGTTCCGGGCCGGTGAACGTCGCCGACGCGGATGCGATCGTCACCGACGGCAACGACGCCGACTTGGTTTCTCTGACGATAACGATCGCCAACCAACTCGACGGTGCGCTCGAGGTACTGTCCGCCGACACCACGGGAACCTCGATCTCCGCGAGCTACGATTCGGGCACGGGGACGCTCACCCTATCCGGAATCGATTCGGTGGCGAACTACCAGCAAGTCTTGCGAACCGTCACCTACGACAACGGGAGCGACGCGCCGAATTCGACGACGAGGACCCTCGAGGTCGTCGCGGACGACGGCATGATTCAGAGTAACGTCGCGATCGCCACCGTTTCGATCACGCCGACAAACGACTCGCCCACTGCGGTCGCCGATACGGACTCGGTGGCCGAAGGCGAGACCGTGACGATCGACCTCGCGGCGAACGATACCGATCCCGATAGCGCCCTCGATCTCAATTCGATCGTCATCGTGAGCGGTCCGTCGAACGGCTCGGTGGTCGTCAACGGAGACGGAACGGTCGACTACACTCACGACGGTAGCGAAACCACGTCGGACTCGTTTACCTACACGATCGACGACTTGCCTGGAGCGACATCGAACACTGCCACCGTGTCGGTCACGATCACGGCGCAGAACGACGCGCCGGTGCTCGGGAACAACGCCCTGACGATCACGGAAGGCGGTACAGTCGTTCTCTCCAGCGCCGAGCTGACGGCGACGGATGTCGATGATCTCGACTCGTCGCTCCAGTTCACCGTTTCCGGAGTGACGGGTGGACGGTTCGAAGAGGTCGCGAGTCCCGGCGTCGCGATCACGTCGTTCACCCAAGCGCAGGTGACTGCCGGTGACATCCAGTTCGTACACGATGGCGGCGAGGCGGCGCCGGCGTACTCGGTGACGGTTTCGGACGGCTCGCTCACGGACGGCCCCGAGGCGGCGACGATCACGTTCACGAACCAGAACGACCCGCCCGTCATCGGGAACAACGCCCTCACGATCGCCGAGGGAGGGACGGTGGTGCTGAGCGCAGCGGAGCTCTCAGCAACGGACATCGACACCGTCGATTCGACCCTTCAGTTTACGGTGTCCAGCGTGACGAACGGCCAGTTCGAGGAAGTGGCGAATCCCGGCGTCTCGGTGACCACGTTTACGCAAGCGCAGGTGACTGCGGGCGCGATTCAGTTCGTGCACAACGGCGGTGAAACTGCGCCGTCGTATTCCGTGACGGTGTCCGATGGTTCGCTTTCGGACGGCCCCGAGGCGGCGACGATCACGTTCACGAACCAAAACGACCCGCCCGTCATCGGGAATAATGCGCTCACGATCACCGAGGGTGGTACCGTCGTCCTCTCCGGTGCACAGCTCTCGGCAACGGACGTCGATACGCTCGATTCGACCCTTCAGTTCACGGTGTCCGGCGTGACGAACGGTCAGTTCGAGGAAGTGGCGAATCCTGGCGTGGCGATCACGTCGTTCACGCAAGCACAGGTGACTTCCGGCGCCGTCCAGTTCGTCCACAACGGGGGTGAAGCTGCGCCGAGCTACTCGGTGACAGTGTCGGACGGCTCGCTCACCGACGGTCCCGAGGCGGCGGCGATCACGTTTACGAACGAGAACGACGCGCCGGTGCTCGGGAACAACGCGTTGACGATCACTGAGGGCGGGACGGTAGTGCTCTCGGGCGCGGAACTCGCCGCTACAGACATCGACGACGTGGATTCGACGCTTCAGTTTGCCGTCTCGAGCGTTTCGAATGGCCAGTTCGAGGAAGTGGCGAATCCCGGCGTCTCGGTGACCACGTTTACACAAGCGCAGGTGACTGCGGGCGCGATCCAGTTCGTGCACAACGGCGGTGAAGCGGCTCCGGCGTACTCCGTGACAGTGTCCGATGGTTCGCTTTCGGACGGTCCCGAGGCGGCGGCGATCACGTTCACGAACCAGAACGACCCGCCGGTGCTCGGCAACAACGCCCTCACGGTCACCGAGGGCGGTACTGTTGTCCTCTCCGGTGCACAGCTCTCGGCAACGGACGTCGACGACGTCGATTCGACGCTCCAGTTCACGGTTTCCGGTGTGACCGGTGGCCAGTTCGAAGAGGTGGCGAACCCCGGCGTGGCGATTACGTCGTTCACGCAGGCTCAGGTGACTTCGGGCGCGATCCAGTTCGTGCACAACGGGGGCGAGTCTGCTCCGGCGTACTCGGTGGCGGTTTCGGACGGCTCGCTCACCGACGGTCCCGAGGCCGCGGCAATCACGTTCACGAACCAGAACGACCCGCCGGTGCTCGGGAACAACGCGCTCACGATCGCCGAAGGAGGGAGCGTCGTTCTCTCGGCGACCGAGCTCTCGGCCACGGACATCGATACCCTCGATTCGACCCTTCAGTTCACCGTGTCCGGCGTGACGAACGGCCAGTTCGAGGAAGTGGCGAATCCCGGTGTGGCGGTCACGTCGTTTGCGCAAGCTCAAGTCGCCGCGGGCGCGATTCAGTTCGTGCACAACGGCGGTGAAGTTGCGCCGTCGTATTCGGTCATGGTGTCCGATGGTTCGCTTTCGGATGGTCCCGAGGCCGCGGCGATCACGTTTACGAATCAGAACGATCCGCCCGTCATCGGGAATAACGCTCTCACGATTGCGGAAGGCGGGACCGTCGTCCTCTCCGCCGCCGAGCTGTCTGCAACGGATGTCGAGACACTCGACTCGACACTCCAGTTCACTGTATCCGGGGTGACCGGTGGCCAGTTCGAGGAGGTGGCGAACCCCGGCGTGGCGATCACGTCGTTCACGCAGGCTCAGGTGACTTCGGGCGCGATCCAGTTCGTGCACAACGGGGGCGAGTCTACGCCGGCGTACTCGGTGACAGTGTCCGATGGTTCGCTCTCGGATGGCCCCGAGGCCGCGACGGTCACGTTTACCAATCAGAATGATCCGCCCGTCATCGGGAACAATGCGCTCACCATCGCTGAAGGCGGAACTGTTGTGCTGTCGGGCACGCAGCTGTCCGCGACGGACGTCGACGATCTCGACTCGACACTTCAGTTCACCGTATCCGGAGTGACCGGAGGTCGGTTCGAAGAACTAGCGAACCCTGGCATCGCGATCACATCGTTCACGCAGGCGCAGGTGACCTCCGGCGATATCCAGTTCGTCCACGATGGCGGAGAGGCGGCGCCGGCGTACTCCGTGACGGTGTCCGATGGTTCGCTTTCGGACGGTCCCGAGGCGGCGACGATCACGTTCACGAACCAGAACGACCCGCCTGTCATCGGCAACAATGCTTTGACGGTGAGCGAGGGCGGAACGGTCGTGCTGAGCGCAGCGGAGCTCTCGGCAACGGACATCGACGACGTCGATTCGACCCTTCAGTTCACGGTGTCCGGCGTGACGAACGGTCAGTTCGAGGAGGTGGCGAACCCCGGCGTGTCGATCACGTCGTTCACGCAGGCTCAGGTGACTTCGGGCGCGATCCAGTTCGTGCACAACGGTGGTGAGGCTGCACCGAGCTACTCGGTCACGGTGTCGGACGGCGCTCTCTCTGACGGCCCCGAGGCCGCGGCGATCACGTTCACGAACCAGAACGACGCGCCGATGCTCGGCAACAACGCGCTCACGATCGCCGAAGGAGGTACGGTCGTACTCTCGAGCGCGGAGCTCTCGGGCACGGACATCGATACACTCGATTCGACGCTCCAGTTCACGGTGTCCGGCGTAACGAACGGTCAGTTCGAGGAGGTGGCGAATTTCGGCATCGCGATCACATCGTTCACGCAGGCGCAGGTGACCTCCGGTGCGATCCAGTTCGTGCACAACGGTGGTGAGGCTGCGCCGAGCTACTCGGTCACGGTGTCCGATGGTTCGCTTTCGGATGGTCCCGAGGCGGCGACGATCACGTTCACGAACCAGAACGATCCCCCGGTGCTAGGGAACAACGCGCTGACGATTACCGAGGGCGGGACGGTAGTGCTTTCGGGCGCGGAACTCTCCGCTACGGACATCGACGACGTCGATTCGACGCTCCAGTTCACGGTTTCCGGGTTGACCGGTGGACAGTTCGAGGAGGTGGCGAGTCCTGGCGTCGCGGTGACGTCGTTTACGCAAGCTCAAGTTGCCGCGGGCGACATCCAGTTCGTCCACGATGGTGGCGAAGCGGCGCCCGCGTACTCGGTTGCCGTGTCGGACGGATCGCTCTCGGACGGTCCCGAGGCGGCGACGGTCACGTTCACGAACCAGAACGACCCACCTGTCATCGGCAACAATGCTCTGACAATCGGCGAGGGCGGAACGGTCGTGCTGAGCGCAGCGGAGCTCTCGGCAACGGACATCGACGACGTCGATTCGACCCTTCAGTTCACGGTGTCCGGCGTGACGAACGGTCAGTTCGAGGAGGTGGCGAACCCCGGCGTGTCGATCACGTCGTTCACGCAGGCTCAGGTGACTTCGGGCGCGATCCAGTTCGTGCACAACGGTGGTGAGGCTGCGCCGAGCTACTCGGTCACGGTGTCGGACGGCGCTCTCTCTGACGGCCCCGAGGCGGCGACGATCACGTTCACAAGTCAGAACGACCCGCCTGTCATCGGCAACAATGCTCTGACAATCGACGAGGGCGGAACGGTCGTGCTGAGCGCAGCGGAGCTCTCGGCGACGGACATCGACGACGTCGATTCGACCCTTCAGTTCACGGTGTCCGGCGTGACGAACGGTCAGTTTGAGGAGGTCGCGAATCCCGGTGTCGCGATCACGTCATTCACGCAGGCGCAGGTGACGTCCGGCGCGATCCAGTTCGTGCACAACGGCGGGGAGGCGGCTCCGGCGTACTCCGTGACGGTGTCCGATGGTTCGCTTTCGGATGGCCCCGAGGTCGCGACGATTACGTTCACGAACCAGAACGACGCGCCTGTCATCGGCAGCAATGCTCTGACAATCGGCGAGGGCGGAACGGTCGTGCTGAGCGCAGCGGAGCTCTCGGCAACGGACATCGACGACGTCGATTCGACCCTTCAGTTCACGGTGTCCGGCGTGACGAATGGTCAGTTCGAGGAGGTCGCGAATCCCGGTGTCGCGATCACGTCATTCACGCAGGCGCAGGTGACCTCCGGCGCGATCCAGTTCGTACACAACGGCGGTGAAGCGGCTCCGGCGTACTCCGTGACAGTGTCCGATGGTTCGCTCTCGGATGGCCCCGAAGCCGTGGCGATTACGTTTACGAATCAGAACGACGCGCCGGTTCTCGGCAACAACGCGCTCACGATCACGGAAGGCGGCACGGTCGTGCTCTCGGGGACGGAGCTGTCGGCGACGGATATCGACACGCTCGATTCAACGCTACAGTTCACCGTATCGGGTGTGACCAACGGTCAGTTCGAAGAGGTGGCGAACCCCGGCGTCGCGGTGACGTCGTTCACGCAAGCGCAGGTGACGTCGGGCGCGATCCAGTTCGTGCACGACGGTGGTGAGGCGGCGCCGAGCTACTCGGTCGCGGTGTCGGACGGCGCGCTCTCTGACGGCCCCGGGGCCGCGACGATCACGTTCACGAATCAGAATGACGCGCCGGTTCTCGGCAATAACGCGCTCACGATCACGGAAGGCGGAACCATCGTCTTGAGCGCGACGGAGCTTTCTGCGACCGATGTGGAATCGGTCGATTCAACGCTTCAGTTCACTGTTTCGGGTGTGATCAACGGTCAGTTCGAAGAGGTGGCGAACCCCGGCGTCGCGGTGACGTCGTTCACGCAAGCGCAGGTGACGTCGGGCGCGATCCAGTTCGTGCACGACGGCGGTGAAGCTGCGCCGAGCTACTCGGTGACGGTGTCGGACGGCGGTCTCTCTGACGGCCCCGAGGCGGCGGCGATCACGTTCACGAACCAAAACGACGCGCCGGTTCTCGGCAACAACGCGCTCACGATCACGGAGGGCGGCACGGTCGTGCTCTCGGGGACGGAGCTGTCGGCGACAGATATCGACACGCTCGATTCGACGCTACAGTTCACCGTATCGGGTGTGACCAACGGTCAGTTCGAAGAGGTGGCGAACCCCGGCGTCGCGGTGACGTCGTTCACGCAGGCGCAGGTGACGTCAGGCGCGATTCAGTTCGTGCACGACGGTGGTGAAGCTGCGCCGAGCTACTCGGTCGCGGTGTCGGACGGCTCGCTTTCGGATGGTCCCGAGGCGGCGGCGATCACGTTCACGAACCAAAACGACGCGCCGGTTCTCGGCAACAACACGCTCACGATCACGGAAGGCGGCACGGTCGTGCTTTCGGGGACGGAGCTGTCGGCGACGGACATCGACACGCTCGAGTCGACGCTACAGTTCACCGTATCCGGTGTGACCAACGGTCAGTTCGAAGAGGTGGCGAATTTCGGCATCGCGATCACATCGTTCACGCAGGCGCAGGTGACCTCCGGTGCGATCCAGTTCGTGCACAACGGTGGTGAGGCTGCGCCGAGCTACTCGGTCGCGGTGTCCGATGGTTCGCTTTCGGATGGCCCCGAGGCCGCGGCGATCACGTTCACGAATCAGAATGACGCGCCGGTTCTCGGCAATAACGCGCTCACGATCACCGAGGGCGGCACGGTCGTGCTCTCGGGGACGGAGCTGTCGGCAACGGACATCGACACGCTCGAGTCGACCCTTCAGTTCACGGTGTCCGGCGTGACGAACGGTCAGTTCGAAGAGGTGGCGAACCCCGGCGTCGCGGTGACGTCGTTCACGCAGGCGCAGGTGACGTCAGGCGCGATTCAGTTCGTGCACGACGGTGGTGAGGCGGCGCCGAGCTACTCGGTCGCGGTGTCGGACGGCGCTCTCTCTGACGGCCCCGAGGCCGCGGCGATCACGTTCACGAATCAGAATGACGCGCCGGTTCTCGGCAATAACGCGCTCACGATCACGGAAGGCGGAACCATCGTCTTGAGCGCGACGGAGCTTTCTGCGACCGATGTGGAATCGGTCGATTCAACGCTTCAGTTCACTGTTTCGGGTGTGATCAACGGTCAGTTCGAAGAGGTGGCGAACCCCGGCGTCGCGGTGACGTCGTTCACGCAGGCGCAGGTGACGTCGGGCGCGATCCAGTTCGTGCACGACGGTGGTGAAGCTGCGCCGAACTACTCGGTGACGGTGTCGGACGGCGCTCTCTCTGACGGCCCCGAGGCCGCGACGATCACGTTTACGAATCAGAACGACGCGCCGACGGCTGTCGCCGACGTGGGAATCGTCGCGGAGGGTGGCTCCGCGACTCTCGACCTCGCTGGGAACGACATCGATCCCGAGGGCGCTCTGGATCTCACGTCGATTCGAATCGTAGATTCCCCGTCGAACGGCTCGATCGTCGTCAACGACGACGGCACGATCGACTACACCCACGACGGCTCGGAAACCACCACCGACTCGTTCACCTACACGGTCGACGACGCCGTTTCGGCAACGTCGAACGTCGCTACGGTGTCGGTCACCGTCACCCCGCAGAACGACAACCCCGCCCTCGTTGCCAACGCTCCCGTGAGCGTTATCGAAGGCGAACTCGTGGCGATCACGACGACCGACCTGCACGTGACCGACGTCGACAATCTCGCCTCGGAAATCGTCTACACCGTCGTTGCCGGCCCGCAGAATGGGCAGCTGGAGCTGGTGTCGAACCCCGGGGTCGCGATCGGTTCGTTCACGCAAGCGGAGATCGACGCCGGCGAGCTCGTCTACCTCCACGACGGCAGCTTGACGTCCACGGGCGACTTCGAGTTCACCGTATCGGACGGCGCTGGCGGAGCCATCGGACTCACGACCTATACGATCAACGTGACGCCGGCGAATCTCGCGCCGTCCGTGAGCGGGAATTCGTTTACGGTCGCGAGCGGAGCGCCGGCCGGAACGTTCGTGGGGGTGGTTTCGGCGTCGGACCCGAACCCGGGCGATCGACTCCAATACAGCATCATCGCGGGGAACACGGGCGGCGCGTTCGCGATCGACGAGGTGAGCGGCTCGATTGCGGTCGCGAGCGCAGCGCTCGTCGACGCTTCGGTCCAGTCGCTCTACGTCCTCACGGTGCTGGTCGCCGACGACGGCTTCCCGTCGCTTTCGTCGACGGCTTCCGTCGCGATCGCGATCGAGCCGCCGAGTGGTGGTCCGACCGGTACGCCCACGGACCCGGATCCGTCCGGTTCGGACGATCCGACCGATCCGACGGACCCAACGGATCCGAGTGATCCAGGCGATACCGCTGATCCGACGGACCCGGGACCCGAGGACGATGGCGGCGGTGATGCCGACTCCGGCGACCCCACCTCGCCCGAAGAGCCGGGGGCGTCGCCTGATCCCGACTCCGAGCTCGATCCCGACTTGATCGACCCCGAACCGTTCGACGATCTCTTCCCGGACTTTGATCCGTTCGGATCCGCTCCCCCGGAGGACGATCCGATCCTCGATCCGGTCGCACCGCCGGACGGCGAAGCGCCGTCACCGACCGAGCCCGTGACGACGCTCGTTTCGAACCGACGTTCGACTCGGACTCTGGGAAGCAGCACGCCGACTTTGATTCCGGACGTGAACGATCTGCCCCCGCCCGAGTTCCTCGCTCCCGATACCGAATCTCTCTACGCGGCTGTCGACATGATGGCAGCGGAGATCGAGGAGTCGGTGGAGCAGGAGAATCTCGACTACAGCTTCGTCATGGGACCCGTCAAGATCAGCGCCCTCGCGGTGACGGCGGGGTACCTCATCTGGATCCTCCGCGTCGGCGCGCTCGCGGCGGCGTGGCTGTCGTCGTCGCCGCTATGGGTTCGCTTCGATCCGCTGCCCGTTCTCGCGTCGAAGCGATCGAAAGAAGAAGAGGCGAAGAGGAAACGCACGGACGAGGAGGATCGCCGCGAAACCGGCGATCTATTCGACGCCTAGGCGCGCGCTGCCGGTCGCGCATCCGCCGTTCTCACGCTGCACCGGGAACTGCCGGTGATCCGCTCGTCGTGGTGATGCGCGGAAACGGTGAACGGAGCGTCCTCAGGGAGAAAGATGAGAGACGCCGACCATCGCTTCACTTCACCGCGGTGACCGGGACTTCCCGCGCCCGCCCGGCGACGCGATCCGGATCGAGCCGCGACGGGAGGAGCGCGGCGGCGTTCTCGGCCGCGGCCGCGATCCCACGCCGAACGGACTCGACGAGATCGAGCCCCTCGGCGAGCGCCCACGCGATGCCCGCGGCCATGCAGTCCCCGCAGCCGATGACGTTGACGACTTCGGTAGCGAGGCTCCCGAGCGTCCAAGTGGATTCGCCATCGCTCAGCCACGTCGCACGATCGCCGTCGCTCACGACAACGTTCTCCGCTCCCCGCGAATGAAGCTCGGCGATGGCGCCGCGAAGCTCGTCCTCACCGCTCAGCTCGCGGCCGACCGTACGCGCGAGCTCGGCGCGATTCGGCTTCACGAGAAACGGCCGCCGCGCGAGCGCTTCTGTGAGCTCGGGACCACGCGCGTCGATGATCACCCGGGCGCGGGGGGGAGTCTCGTCCATCAGCTCGCCGTAGATTCGGGTGGGGACACCGCCCGGGAGTGAGCCGCTCAGGACGACGAGTTGCGCTTGCGTCGCCGCGTTTCGGTACGCCTTCATGAACGCGGCGAGCTCGTCTGCGGTGACGGGGCTCGCGTTCTCGACGAGCTCGGTCGTCTCGCCCGTCGACGCGTCGAGGATGGTCGTACACACGCGAGTGCGGCACGCGGTCTTCACCCACTCCGCTGAGGCGCCCAGCTCCATGAACTCATCTTCGATCGCGCGACCCGTGGCGCCGCCGCACAACCCGACGGTCTTCGATCGCGCCCCGAGGAAATGAAGCGCGAGACCGACGTTCGTCACCTTTCCGGACGCCGTCCAGTGGGCTTCCTGCGCGCGGTTGACGTCGCCGGTCTGCACCGACGCGAAGCGAAGCATCTGCTGCCAGGCCGGGGTGAGCCCCGCCGCGACGATCACCACTCGGCCTCGAGGAGCGCGCGAAGCTCGTCGTCCGACACTTCGCGCGGATTGCCGCTCATGCTGTTTCCGCGCGAGCCGCGGACGATCGCGGGCAGCGCGCTCCGATCGACGCCGATATCGCGAAGCCGCCGCGGGATGTCGATCTCTTCGTACAGTCGATCGATCCATTCGAGCGCGGCATCGACCGCGGCTGCGCCGTCGATCGCCGGATTTCCCGAGAGAACGCGTCCGAGCTCGGCGATCTCGCCGGCTCGGACCTCGCGGTTGACGCGTAGAGCCGCGGGGAGCATCACCGCGCACGCGAGGCCATGGGGAACATCGCACTCGATCCCGAGCGCGGCGGCGACGCCGTGCGCGAGACCGAGGCCCGAGTTCGCGAGAGCGAGGCCGCTCAAGAGCGCGGCGTGCGCTAGGCGCTCGCGTGCGACTTGAGCCACCGGGTCGGCGCCGCGAGTGACTGCCGTCGAGATGTGAGGCGCGGCGAGCGAGATTCCCTGACGCGCGAGAGCCTGGGGGATCGGGCGAGCACGTTTCGAGATGAAGCTCTCGATGAGCTGCGTGAGCGCGTCCATGCCGGTGTATGCGGTCGTTGCCGGCGGGAGCGACTGCGTGAGCTCGGGATCCACGAGGGCGATGCGCGGAATCATTCGATCCGATCGTAGACTCTTCTTGAAGGCGGGATCTCGTCCCGAAATCACCGCGTTCTTCGTCGCTTCGGTTCCAGTGCCGGCGGTCGTCGGCACTGCGAGCATCGCGAGCGGATCGTTGGCGAGCTGGAGACCCGTGCCGACGCCCTCGAGATAGTCTCGAACGGTGTCGCTCTCCGTGTTGGTCGCCATGGCGCTCGCCGCCTTCGCGAGGTCGAGCGCGGAGCCGCCGCCGATGCCGAGAACGAAGTCCCCGCGGCGAACACCCGCCGCGCGGATCGTTGCGGTCGCTGCGTCGACATCCTCGACGAGCGGCTCACGCGCGATCGCGGCGACGTCGACGGTGTCGATCTCCGCCTCTCGCAGCGTGTCGAGAATGCTTCCGAGAACGCCGCTCGAGGCGAGCGTTCGCGATCCGCTTACGACGAAGGCCCGCCGGCCGAGAGTCGCGGCCCACTCACCGATTTCGGCGCGGCGCCCCCAACCGAAGACGATGCGCGCGGGAGCGAGGAAATCGTAGCGGGCGGAAAAGGCGGGCTCCATCGGTTCAGTCGCTCCGTGGGACGTCGGGTTGAGACCTGGTTCTCGGGAGACGCAAGAGCGAAGCGGCGAGTCGCCGTAGGCCGAGTCCCGGCCCGCAGGCGTCGCCGCGACGATCGGGGTGTGGTTCTAACACAGTGAGGGCTCGGAGAGGCGAGCGGGTCCCGCTCAGACCCGCACCTCGACGATCCCGTCGCGCTCGCGGACGTCATATCTCGATGCCGAGATTCCCGCCATCGTTCGACACTCCCCGCTCTCGAGGTCGAAGGTCCAGCCGTGGAACGGGCAGGTGACCGCGTCCTCGATCACGACACCGGTCGCGAGAGTTCCACCCTTCATGTGCGGGCAGAGGTTGTCGAGCGCGAAGAGCCCACGGCTCGTCTTGAACACGGCGAGGATGTGGCGTCCGGCCTTGACCTTGAGGCCGCCGTCCTCCGGGAGGTCGTCGCTCTGTGCGACCTCGATCCACTCGCGAGCGCTCTCGTCGTCGGGAGTCGCCTCGGTCGGACTCGGAGCCGGGGTCGTCTGCTCCGCGGCTCCGAGGTGGGCGAGCTCGGGGCGATCCATGTCGAGAAGGACGTCGATCGCATCGACGACGCGAGTCAGTCCCGCACAGGGATAGGAACAGAGGATCGCGTCGAGAATCTCGTCGGCGCTCGCTCCCTCGTCCAGCGCGCGTCCGACGTATTGCTCGAGGCCGCGCGGCGAGAAGTTGATCACCTTCGTCACGATCGAGATGAGAAACCGCGTCTTCGGCTCGAGGTGGCGGGCCGATTCGGCGAAGAACTTGAGGAGATGTTCCGCTGCGGCCGGTCGCTGTGCCCGGAGGACCGCCAGTCCGCGAGATTTTCCCTTTGGCTTGCCCAAGCTTGCGCTCCCTGGTGATCTTCGGAGAAGCACGGCGACGTGCGACCGGGCGGCGCGAGCCGCTCGCGGCGCGGCCTATCGTAGAGCGGTTCGTTCGCGTGGGCCAGGGCGCGTTCGGCGGGATCGCAGGAGCGGCCGGAACGAAGAACGGGCCACGCACCCGCTGGGTTCGTGGCCCGTTCTTCGTGGTTTCGCGTTTCGCCGCGGAGTCGAGTCGGAGAAACCTTGGAGGCGACTCAGAACCGGACGGGGAACGCGGCGTAGTCGAGAGGCATCTCGAGCAGCGAGACCGACTGGGAATCGAACACGCGAACGTTGTTCTCGTCGAGCGGCAACACCAGCGTCAGCTCGGAGAGCGCATCGAACGTCACCGCGATCAAGTCGCTTCGCCGCTGCACGACGGTGACGTTGCCGGTGAGGTAGTTGACGCCGAGGAGTCGATCGCGCCCGCGGTCGAAGAGAAGGCGCGTATCGCGCACGTCGGAAAACGCGGGCCGGAAGCTCGGTTCGAAGGTGCTCCCGCCCTCGTTCCCCTTCGGGTCGAATGCGTTCGCGAAATTGTTCGACGGAACACAGACGTCCATATTCCGCGTCGCGCGGTCGGACGGATCGATCGGGTCGGGTTTCGAATAGTCGTAGCAGAGGACGTTGTTCGTTTCTTCCTCGACGATCCAGACTTCCGTCTTCGACGGATGGAGAAACGCGGAGCCCATGGTGAACGGGCCGGTCGCGTTCGTGATCCCCGCCGCGTCTCGGAGAGTCTCGAGGAAGGTCGCTCGACTCACCGCACGGCTGAGGCCGCTTCCGGTGATGTCCTCGCCCCCGAGTCGGACGACTCGCACGCGGAAGAAATTGAACGTCGCGGCGTCATAAAAGAGAGCGCTCCCATCCGACGGGATCAGAACCGGCTGAAACTCGTCGATGCGGACGTCCTGATTCGCCGTGATCTGGACGGAAATGTCGCGGAAAGTGAGGAAGGGCTGGCGCGGGCTCGCGGGGTTCGACGGATCCGTGAGGAACGTCCGGATGCTGCCGCGGATCACCGGCGTCGGGATGAGGTCGTAGTCCGACGCCGAAATCACGTTGAGGTCCCAGTCGCGGATCACCATGTCTTCTTCGATCTCGAGGAGCTGAACCGCCTTCAGTGTCTCGAAGAAGAGGAGCACTCGATTCGGCTCGATCTCGAACATCCGCGAGACGACGTTCGCCCCCGCGTCCTCGACGAGGTCTTCGTTCGTGATCGCCACGCTGAGCACGAGCCCGTTGCCGTTCCCGAAGTTCTCATCCTGAACGCCGGACGCACGGTAGCCGAGTCGACGCGGTGTGCCGAGATCGTCGACCACGTCCACCGGATCGACGGGCTTGAAACCGATGATGTTCCGCGTGTTCGCGTCGAACGCGAGGATCCACCCGTTCTTCAGCTGGATCGGAGGAACGGTGGACGAGAGACCGGACTGCGGCGCGATCTGGGCGTCGTTGAGGCCGGTCGCGCTGTAGTGAAGCTTCACCGGATCGGCGTTCGCTCCAAAACAATCGTCTTCGGTACGGCAGAGATTGACGCCGATGATCGATCGGCTCTGACCGTCGTAGACGAGCGCGGTGTCGTCGGATGTGAAATGGCCGATCACGCGCGCGTCCGCTTGCCGCTCGCGGACATCATTCGCGAGCTGGTCGGGGTCGATCACCGACAAGACGTCGACCTTATCGAGCAAGGTGCGGAGGCCGCCTTCCCCGTTGCTGTTGGCGGCCGGAACGATCGGGGCGACGAACAGGTCCGAGGAAACCTGCCGGCTCCGGTTGTTGTTGTCGCACGCGGCGAATGCCAACGCCGTCAGGCACAGGGCAAGAGGCGCGAAACGACGTCCACGCATGGCTTGAGTACCCATTCCCAATTCACCTTTCCACGGAGCGACCCTCCGCTCCGATGGGCACAAGCTCGCACGCGACGAGCACGCTCAGTAGAGCGGGGCGAAGAATCAACTACAGTTGTATGAACGCTTTATGGAGCCTTCGGTGGGGGGGAAATCCACGCCCTGAAGCGCATTTCTCGCGCACCGAGTCGAAGGAAGGTAGACGTCGATTCTACTGGCTCGAAAGAACGCTTTTCAACTCGTTTCCGCGCGGGGATTGGCCTGCCGCGGAGCCGCTCGATTCGTTCGATGTTCGAGTCCTAAGGCGAGGTTGACGAAACCTCGTCCCCGCGGGCGGACGCGGCCGGATGGAGCGCGAGTGGATCGACGATCCTCTCCTCGATCACCCGCTGCCGTGGAGCGCGGCTAGATAGAGGGGGCCGGGCAGGCTCGCGTTCCACCTCGGCTCGTGGCCGATCTCTACTCGAAGAGAGGCGCCGACGAGCCGCTCCCAGCGCTCCGTGACGAGGCGGCCGAAGCCGGGAATTCGCCAGCCGCTACCTTCGACGGCGAGAAGATCCGGGCGACCTCGCCCGCCGCGCCCGAAGCCCCGACGCACGGTGACCGCCGCGAGGACGAGCGCCGCGTGAGCTGCCGCACGTTCGGCGACGACCTCGGCCGCGAGCCGGACGTCTCGCGCTTCGTCCTCACGAAGCTTCGCCGCGGGGAACGCGTCTGCGATTGCGCGTGCGTTCGGTGCCGAGCGGATTCGCGAGATTTCCGGTCCCGCCGGTGCTCGGCCGCAGGCGCTCACGAGACGCGAGTAGAGAGAGCCGTCGATGCGTTCGGCGATCACGGCGCGGAGCTGGGCCTCGAGCGCGTGCCCCCCGCCGAGGACGTTGTGCTCGAGCGGGTGAGAGTGCGCCGGAGCGGTGTCGAGATCGCTCTGCGTCGCCGCGAGCGCGATCCCTCCGATCTCGTAATTGACGACGAAGTGCTGCGGCGCGGGAAGCTCTCGGGCGCCGGGCGATTCACCGGCGCGAAGTCGGCGAGGCTCGTAGCCGTCGTCGTCCGCGGTCGCGACCACTCCAGATCTTCGCACGGCGTACGGTTCCGCGAGCGCGAAGTTCGTTCCCGTGCCGAGGATGAACAGTCCGATCTGGTCGTATGCGGTCTGGTACGCCTCGGTGAGGAAATAGTGGAGCGCCATCGCGCCGTCGTTCGAGACGGTTACGCGGGGTGGCGTCCAGCGTGCGAGCCGTTCAAACGCGGTCGTAAAGAGGCGGCCGACGAGTCGGTCGACGATGTCGGTGAACGACTTTTGACTCTTCTTCATCTCGGTCGTGCGCGCGGTCACGCCGCCGAGCACACGATCACTCAGTCGGAGCACGCGATGGGGAAAGCACCAGCTGAGGAGGAGTCCGCTCGCGCGCGAGAGCTCCGAGCGCGACTCGCCGAGGACGGCGAGTGTCCGTTCGGCGATCGTCTCGATCATCGCTTCTCCGCTCGCGGTATCGGCGGGCGTGGGCGTCGCGAACTCGAGCCGGCGCTTTACGGCTTCGACCCGATCGGAACCGGCGACACGCCGCCCGTTCGCGTCGATGATTTCGAGCTCTCCGCTCTCGAGTCGCATCAACCCGACTCCCGTGCGAGTTCCTCCCACCGAGATCACGAGCGAGAGATCCGCACTCGGATTGGCGATCGGCCGGGGAAGCGGCAGGCCCGTCCACAGCATCGGCGGCGCGACACCGTCGTCGTCCATCGCACTCGCGATGCGCGCGACGTCGCTCCGGAGGCGTTCGATCGTCGCGGGGCGGTCGAAGTCGAGAACGAATCGATCGCGTTCGAGATGTTCGCGGATCGCGCGGTGGCGCGCGGAGGAGCCGTTGTCCGTCGCCATCGAATTCACCGCCGATCCTCGACCGGACTCCCGCGCGACGATCCGAACAGATCGGCAAAGGCACGGGTGTACGCCTCGAGGTCCTCCTCGGAGAAGAGAACCATGCGGACCTCGTCGTACGTCCACTCGGCGAGCCCGTCGGCGACGGCGCGCAGGGCCACCCGGCTCGCCGCCGCGATGGGATAGCGGTACGCGCCAGTCGAGATCGACGGGAACGCGACGGTTCGCGCGCCTTCGGTGGCGCCGACGCGGAGCGAGTTCTGGTAGGCGGAGCGAAGGAGCCCTTCTTCGCCTTGCTCGCCGCCGCGCCAAACGGGCCCGACGGCGTGGATCACCCACCGGGCGGGGAGATCGCCGGCGCCGGTGACGACGGCCTCGCCCGTCGGGCATCCACCCCGACGAGTGCGGATGCGCTCGCAGTCCGCGAGAATCGACGGACCACCGCGCCGGTGAATCGCGCCGTCGACTCCACCGCCGCCGAGGAGTCCCGAGTTTGCCGCGTTCACGATCGCGTCGACCGCTTGTTCGGTGATGTCGCCACGGAGGACGCGCACGCGGCAGCCAGCAATTGTTTGTTCCATGTGTGGGTTCTCGAAGACGCACGCGGACGAAAGACACCGTCCGGCGAAGCTCGCCATCCTACCGGACGGCGACTCTGCCGGCATGCGCGACGCGTCGCAATTCCCTCTGCGTCCTTCCGGCCGCGTTACGGTTGCGAGTCCACTCAATGGATCGGTTGCGCGCGGCCGATGTAGTCATAGGGTCTCTCGGGGTGGAAACGATCACGAACACTAACAAGAGCTTGAATTCTCGGTCGGCGGACGTCGGCGCTCGACGCCTCACTTTTCCGGAACGTTCGCTATAATCGAGGGTGCGCCGCGCGACGGGTCTCGCGTGCGCTTTTTTGACAACGAGGATGACGTTTCGTCCCGCTCGAGTCGTTCGTCGCTCGAACGACTGACGAGTTCAGGGCGAGCCGCGACTCACGCGGCGCACCGGACGATCTCCGGTGCCCCGGACCGTCGAGTGCGTCTCGCCCCGGTGGCGATTTCGACGGAAAACGAAGAAGAAGGAGGGAGATGCATGAGGGCTCATTCGGGACTGCGAATGCGCGCCGCCGGAGAGGAGTTCCGACGCGCGGAGCGGCGTCTCGCTCACTTCCTGAACTCGCTTGCGCTGCTCGTCGCCCTGCCGCTCGCGGTCAGCGCCCAGGAAAACGAGGTCCTGCCGGCCCCGAGCGACGTCGCCGTTTGCCAGATCGATTACGGCGACTCCGCCGCGGTCGAGATCTCGTGGGGCAATCCGGAGATGTACGAGGTCGTCGAGTTTGCGATCGACGGCGAGCTCGTTCCCGCGGAGAGCGCGATCAGCGACGGCGCCGACGGCGTCGGAATCGTTCCCGCGCCGTTTGGGCTCCACGAGTTCGGCGTACGCGGGCGAGTGGGAAACTCGATCTCCCCGTGGACGGTTGCCGAGTTTCTCGTGCTCGAGGAAAGTCCCGTTCCCGAACCGATCGTCGAGCTCGACTGCGAGTTCATCCCGGTGATGGGCGGCATGGTTCAGGTCACGTGGATGGCCGGCGCGGACGCGTGGGAGCTCGGACGCGTCGGGTTCGTCGGGGCGAACGGTTACGTGCGCGTCGAGAAGGATGAGACCGCCGCCGAGCTGCTCACGTTCTCGACGGATGCGGAGCCCGAAGTGTTCGCGATGTTCAAGAATGCGGACGGCTACTTCTCGCCGCGGTTCACCGTTCCGTGTGAGCAGCGGACGCCGCGTTTTCGTCGGGGCGACTGTGACTCCAGCGGCGGGATCAACATCACCGACGCGATTTTCAATCTGAACCACCTCTTCGTCGAAGGCCCGCGTGGATTCTGCGACGACGCCTGCGATTCGAACGACGACGGAGTGATCAACCTCGCCGACTCGCTCGCGACGCTCGAATACCTCTTCCGCGGCGGATCTCCGCCTCCGATTCCCGGGCCGATCGACTGCGGGATCGACGAAACGGAGGACTTGCTCGGTGGGATTTGCTTTTGCCCGAGCGCGGGGGGCGTCTAGGGCGTTCGCACGCACTCACAAGAGAGATTCACACGAAGAGCGCGAAGGGGACGCGAAGGAAGACGAAGACGAGTACGAGAAAACGCGGGAGTTGGGAGCGAGCGATCGGGTGGCAGGGGTGGAACTAGCGTCCTAGCTACCCGAGGGCGCAAACGAGGAAGAAGACGGCGAGGAGCGCGGGTGCGCGTCTCCTCGCCGTTTTTGTTTGTTGTGGACGATCGCGAATCCGCTTGATCGTTTCTCCGCAAAGGAGAATCATCGTGCGCCGGGTGCGGAGTGGGAGCGCGATGACGAGTTTTCCTTTATCGGGCGACAGAACGGATCAGCATGAACTCGAGCACGGGTGCGGGAACCACGGCGTTCCGCGAAGAGAGTGACACGATGGGCACCGTCAAGGTGCCCGCGGACCGCTACTGGGGGGCGCAGACACAGCGTTCTCTCGAGAACTTCAAGATCGGGGGCGAGCGACTTCCGTCGCCGCTCATCCGTGCGCTCGGAATCGTGAAGAAGGCGGCGGCTCGAGCGAACGTCGACCTCGGCACGCTCGACGAACGACTCGGGCGCGCGATCGATCAGGCGGCGGACGAAGTCGTCGCGGGGGACCTCGACGCTCAATTCCCGCTCGTCGTGTGGCAGACCGGATCCGGTACGCAGAGCAACATGAACGCGAACGAGGTGATCTCGAACCGCGCGATCGAGCTCCTCGGGGGCGAGATCGGCTCGAAGGATCCGGTCCACCCGAACGATCACTGCAATCGCAGTCAATCCTCGAACGATACCTTTCCGACGGCGATGCACATCGCGGCCGTCGAGGAGCTCGAGCGCCGCCTCCTCCCGTCGCTGCGGACTCTTCTGAAAACCTTCGAGGAGAAAGCGCGGGCGTTCGACGAAATCATCAAGCTCGGGCGGACGCATCTTCAGGACGCGACCCCGCTCACGCTCGGTCAGGAGTTCTCGGGATACGCGCGTCAGATCGCAAACGGAATCGAGCGCGTCGTGGCGAGCCAGCCGCGCCTCCTCGAGCTCGCGCAGGGTGGAACGGCCGTGGGGACGGGACTCAACGCTCCGGTCGGATTCGCGGAAAAGTTCGCGGGCGAGGTCGCGACGATCACCGGCCTCCCGTTTGTCACCGCGCCGAACAAATTCGAGGGACTCGCGGCGCACGACGCACTCGTCGAGCTGTCCGGTTCCTTGAATACGGTCGCCGCGAGTCTCCACAAGATCGCGAACGACCTCCGGCTCCTCGGCTCGGGACCTCGCTGTGGCCTCGGGGAGCTGCGTCTCCCCGCGAACGAACCGGGGTCCTCCATCATGCCGGGGAAGGTGAACCCGACACAGTGCGAGGCGCTGACGATGGTCTGCGCTCAAGTGATGGGGAATCACGTCGCGGTGACGGTCGCGGGCGCGTGCGGTCACCTCGAGCTAAACGTCTACAAGCCCGTCATCATCTACAACGTGCTGCAGTCGATTCGCCTTATCGCCGACGGCGCGGCGAGCTTTACGGAGAAGTGTCTCGTCGGAGTCGAGCCGAACCGCGAGCGGATCGATCAGCTCATGCGCGATTCGCTGATGCTCGTCACGGCGCTCAATCCGCACATCGGCTACGACAACGCGGCGAAGGTCGCGAAGAAGGCATTTGCAGACGGGAGCTCGCTCAAGGAAGCGGCGGTCGCGCTCGGATTGCTCACGGAAGAGCAGTTCGACGAGTGGGTGCGGCCGGAGCGAATGACGGGGCCAAGCGGGGGAGCTTAGCTCGCGCGGTCTTTCTCTCTCGGCGGTCTTACTCGAGGCCCTCGTCCATCTCCCGAGCCAGCCAAGCCCGAGTGTAGCGCCACTCCCGCTCGACCTTGGTCTTCGAGAGCCCGAGGACCGTCGCCACCTCGTCGACCGCGAGGCCCGCGAAGAAGCGGAGCATCACGATCTTCGCCTTGTCCGGATCTTCGGCTTCGAGCTTCTCGATCGCGTCGTTGAGCGCGAGGACGTCGTCGCAGGGTGCCTCGATCGGAACCGCTTCGGCGTCGACGCCCACCCGCTTCCAGTCGCCGCCGCGCTTCGCCGCAGATTTCCGGCGCGCTTGGTCGACGAGGATCTGACGCATGGCGCGCGCGGCCGCGCCGAAGAAGTGTCCGCGCCCCTCCCAGCCCGGGTCGTTCGTCCCGACGACTCGGACGTAGGCTTCATGGACGAGCGCGGTCGCCTGGAGGGTCTGTCCCGGTGACTCGCGGCGCATGAGCGCACGACCGAGACGGCGGAGATCGGAGTAAAGAAGCGGCAAGAGCTCGGCGGCGGCCTTGCCGTCGCCGGACTGTATCGCGCTCCACGTTTGCTTGAGGCGTTCTTCGGAATCGCTCAACGTTTTCCTCGCGTCGTTCGGACGAGGCCAGGCTACCAAAAGAGCGGAGGGCCACAAGAAGGGAGAGGCCGAGGAGCGCTACGGAGGATGGGGCGAGAGAAAACAAGTGCTTGAGCGCGCCGTCGATCGGCGTAGAGTGGCGGCGTCGGCGTAGTCTCGTGCAAAGGGTGGCACCGGTGGAACGTCCATGCTGCACCTGATCTTCTGGCTCGGCGTGTACTCGCTCCTACTCCTTGCGATCGCGCAGGCTTCCGGCGAGCTCGATCGCAGCCGGGTGTTCAAGCTCGCGTTCTTCCCCGCGACGATCGTCGCGGTCTTCGTTCAGATCGTCGCCGCGCTCCTTACCGTGGGGCGGACCTACCAGATCTCGCTCTTCGCGAGTGGGAAGCCGGCCTTCTGCCTCCAGCCGAAGAAGAAGGTTCCGATTCTAGCCGGCGCGGTGTTCGTGCTGGTGAGTCACGCTGCGCTCTACGCGCTGTTCCTCGCGTTCGTCACCGTCGGCGAGCGAGAGGCGCAAGTCGAAGTGCGCGAGCTTCATCTGCCGTCGGTCACGCCGCACGAGCTCGTCGAGGGCCAGATCGACGTCGACCTGCGCGGGTACCTCCGCGGCTTCCCGCGACTTTGGGATGCGGCGAAGGAATCGCCGGTGTTCTACGGGATCCTCGCCTACATTTTCGTCCCGGCGTTCGCGCTGGTTCGCCTGCAGGGACGCGCGGCGCAGTGGACTGCGACCGTGATGATCGCGCTCGCGCTCGTCGTCTACACCATGGACTGGTTCGGGCTCGACTACCGCTTCTTCAGCCGCGGCTGGTGGGCCCGGTGGATCTACTTCCCGGGCTGGTGGGCGCTCTTCTCGCTCTTCGTGACGGGTGCGCTCGCGATGCTCGCGGCGTCGATCGTCCCGGCGTTCGCGCGCTTGTTCGCGCGGAAGAGTGAGAAGGCTTGAGCCGGCGAGAGGGAACGGACGAGCCGAGGATTCACCCGCTCCGGGGGCAGATCTAAGATCTAGATCAGCTCGTGAACCGGTTCGATGCCGGAGTCGACGAGGTACTGCGGTCGGCCGTGCATGTCGTCGACGGTCGCTGTACGAACGTCGATTCCGAGGTTGTGGTAGAGCGTAGCCCACACCTCTTGAAACGACACCGGGCGCTCCTTCGCGTATTCGCCGAGACGATTCGTCGCGCCGATCACCTGGCCCGTCTTCATGCCGCCGCCCGCAAGGAGGGCGCAGGAGACGCGCGGCCAGTGATCACGGCTGTTCTTCTTGTTGATCTTTGGCGTGCGGCCGAACTCGCCCCAGACGATCACGCTCACGTCCTTGTCGAGTCCCCGTTCGTGAAGATCGGTGATGAGCGCGGAGAGTCCTTGATCGAGGAGCGGAAACTCCTCGCGCGAACGCGGGAAGTTCATGCCGTCGCCGCCGTGCCAATCCCAGCGGCTGTAGTTGAGCGACACGACGCGCGCCCCGGCTTCGACGAGCCGCCGCGCGACGAGGAAATTGCGCACCATTTTGGGTGCACCATCGCGCTGAAACGTTTCGTCGTTCTCGCCGTAGCGCTCGACGATCTTCGGGTCCTCCTTCGAGAGGTCGAGCGCGTCGGCCAGACCGGACGACGTGAGGATACTCATCGCCTGGCGCGTGTAGTGGTCGACCCCCTGAAGTCGCTGGTCGTGGTCGAGACCGCGACGGAAGCGATCGAGTGAACCGAGCAGCTGCCCCCGGTCGCGGAGACGCTCGAGCGAGATTCCCTGAAGCGTCATGTCCTCCGACGGACCGACACCCTTCTCGCGCACGAGGCGAATCGGGGTGTGCGCCGGGCCGAGGTAGCCGCCGTCGCCGGGTTCACCCCAGTTGCGGAACCGCGTTCGGTACATGAGCGAGACGTGCGCGGGAATTCCCGGCGCCGCGGATCCCTGAAGCTTCGAGACGAAGGCGCCCGCCGCCGGCCAGCCGCCGCTCGGCGGATTTCGATGCGTGCGTCCGGTCATGCACTGAAAGCCGTCGTGATGACCCTCCGAGCCGACGACCGAACGGATGATGGCGAACTTGTCCGCCATCTTCGCGAGACGCGGAAAGAGCTCGCAGATTTGCATTCCCGCGACGTTCGTCTCGATCGGGTTGAACTCGCCGCGAATCTCGCGCGGCGCATCCGGCTTCAAATCCCACAGATCGATGTGGGAGGGACCGCCCGGAAGGAAGATGTTGATCAGCGCCTTGTGCGTCCGGCCGGAACCCGAGCTCTGCTCGAGAGCGAGAAGTTGGGGGAGCGAGAGACCCCCGAGCGCCATCCCTCCTACTTTGAGAAAGCTGCGGCGACTCGTGCCGTCGCAGTGTCGCCGCCGGTCGCCGTTTCCCCAGAGGGTGAGCATGACGTCGTCCTCGCTCGCGCGTCGATCCAGAATGCCGAAGGCTCTCTGACTGAGTCTCGTTCAGTCTAAGCGAGCTCGCGGCGAGGGGTCCAGCTTCCGAGAGTCGAATTCGGGGCTACCTCGCCGCCGTCTCCGGTGCTCGTCTTGGCCTCCGTGCGCGATTCGCGTAGGGTCATGAGCCTTCCCCACACCTTCGGAGGTTACGACACATGACGCACCGATCGATCCCCCGCCGGCGGTTCCTGAAGGCCGCCGCTTCCGTCCTCGCCGCCCCGGCGATCCTCCCGACGGGCTGCGCGCTCCTTCGCGGCGACGACGCGATCGAGCTCTTCGACGGAAAGACGCTCACCGGCTGGCACAAGAACCCGCAGAAGATCGGACACGGAACGGGCGGCACCTGGTACGTCGAGGACGGCGCGATCGTCGGCGAGCAAGATCCTCCCGGTTCCGGTAACGGTGGGATTCTCCTCTCCGACCGGAAGTTCGGCGACTTCGAGGTCGAGATCGACATGAATCACGACTGGGGGCCCTGTTCGGGATTCTTCCTCCGCGCGAACGATCGCGGGCAGTGTCTTCAGGTGATGGTCGACTACCACGACGGCGGCAACGTCGGGCACATCTACGGTGAGGGAACGGGCGGCTTCAACTCGCGCGCGTTCGACATCAACGGCGAACTCGACGCGGACGGGAACCTCGAGAAGATCGTGACTGCGAACGAGCGTACGCCCGAGCAGCACGGGTGCCGCTATACCTGTAAGCCCGAGGAGTGGGTGGACTCGTGGCGGATCGGCGACTGGAACACGATGCGTGTTCGCTGCGTCGGCAAGTACCCGGTGATCACGACGTGGATCAACGGTGCGAAGATCTGCGAATTCGACGGCGAGACCTTCGCCGGGGAGCGCTACGACCGAGAGAAGGTGCTCGAAACGCTAGGGACGGAAGGCTCGATCGCGGTGCAGGTGCACGGCGGGAAGGGTTGGCCGAAAGGGGCGAAGGTCCGCTGGCGGAATATACGCGTTCGCGCCATCTCGTAGAAGAATTTCACACGAAGAACGCGAAGGACCGCGAAGAAAGACGAAGGTAGGAAGAAAGGAAAGTATCCGGTGTCGGGCGAGCTGCCGCACGAAGTAGAGCTACCCTCGAAAGGTGTGGGAATAGAAGACAGGCGGTGAAACCTTACTTGTTGCAACACAAAGACAAGGAGTCACCGCCATGCCGAAAAAGACCACGCCTGTGCTGAGTTCGTCAAGCGTCGCCTGGATCAACTCGAGGACTTCGTGCGGGACACGGTTCAGTTCGTCGTCCAGCAGCTGCTCGAGGAGGAAGTCTCGGAGTTATTGGGCCGGGCTTCGGCTTAAGCGGAGAACAGATACGTCGTCAGAAACGCACCGTGTGAGATCTTCTTCCACACCTGTTGACGGTTCCTCCACGAAAGTAAGGCAACTCGCCTGACACCAATTAGTCTCTTTTCTCTTCCTTCGTCCGCCTTCGCGGTCCTTCGCGCTCTTCGTGTGAAATCTCCCTCGAGGCGAACCAACCGCTCCGGGAGTCATCGCCCGCCGTAGAAGACCGACGCGTTTCGGCTTTCGCGGTTCGTCGTGATGAGATCGAGCTCGCCGTCGCCGTCGAGATCGACCGCTTCGAGGTCGACGGGGGCGTCCATCGCGGGGTCGCCGAGCTCGACGTGTACCGGATCCGCTCCGTCGCGCGTGAGGAGGGCGACGACGCTCGAGGGGAGGTCTCCCGCGAACGCTACCGCTACGTCCGCCCGTCCGTCCGTGTCGAAGTCGCCCGTCGCGACCGCGGTCGGCTCTCTTCCTTCTTCGGGAGGAGCGAGGTACGTGCCCGTCGAGAACGTTCCGTCGGCGCCTTGCGCGAGGAGCGACACGCTGTTCCCCGTCGTGTTCGCCGTCACCACGTCGAGCCTTCCGTCGCCGTCGATGTCCGCGGCCGCGAGCGACACCGGCCGATCTCCGGATTCGAGCGCGATCGTCTGCGCACCCGCACCCTGGAGAAAGATGCCGACTTCTTCGGAGCGGTGATAGGCGACCACGATATCGATCCGTCCGTTGCGATCGAGGTCTTCCGCGAGGAGCGCGATCGGTCCTTCGGCCCCCTCGGCGGGCACGAGGGCATCGGCGACCTCGAGAAAGCTTCCGTCTTCCTGCTGAAGAAGAAGGTGAAGCGTGTTTGAGATGCGACCCGCAGTGACGATGTCGAGAAGTCCGTCGCCGTTGTGATCGGCGACCGCGAGCGCCTGCGGCCCGACGAGGTTCGCCGGGCTGAGGATCGTCGTTCCCGCGGTGAAGGTCCGATCCTCGGCCTGTGCGATGATCGCAAGGTTGTTCGAGTCGGCGTTTGCGGTGATGACATCGGGGAAGTTATCGCCGTTGATGTCGGCCACCGCGACCGCCATGGGTCCGAGCGCTTCGGCGGGGAAGTCGATCACGACGGTCTCGAACGTTCCGCCGCCTCCCGGCGACGAACAGACGAGGGCGTTCGCCTCGCGGTGGACGGTCACGATCTCCGTGTAGTTGCCGCCGTTGATGTTTGCGATCGTCGAGGCGCTCGGGCGCGACGGTGGATCGAAGTCGCTCCGCTCCGCGTCTCCAGTGAAGCTCCCGCGCGTGTCTTCGCGGTAGACGACGATCGCGCTCGCCGGACCGGGATCGCCCGCGCGCTCGACGTGCTCGAAGGAAACGATGTCGAGCGAACCGTCTGCGTCGAGGTCGACGACGGCCGGTGCTCCGCGCGCCATCGTCGTTTCTGCACCGGCGATCGGATGGGAAGAGTACTCTCCCTCGGCATTCGGTAGAGCGACCTCGAGCGCCGACGAATCTTCGTCTTCGTTCGTGACGACGAGACCGCGGAGGCCGCCGCTGCCACCGGGGAGGGCGGCGATCGCGGAGGCTCCCGTGGCCGCGCGCCCGAGAAGACTCGAATCGGCGGACACGCCTCCTCCCTCGACCCCTGCGTGGACGAGGATCTCGCCGCTGTCGGCGATGAAGACCGCGTCGTTCCGCCCGTCGCCATCGACGTCGGCGATCGACGCTCCGACGACGGCGCCGCTCACGTTGAGGGACGCCACGTCGAAACCGCCGTCGACGCGAGTGAGGACCGCCGCTTGATTAGAGGCTCCGGCGAGAAGATCGCTGCGATCGTCACCGCCGAGCGATCCGACGGCGAGCGTGGTGTAGACTCCGGCCGGCAAATCGTGAGCGCAGGCGACGTAGCCGTCATCCTCGTCCGCGCAGCCGTCCTCGGCGGGCGCGCCGCCGCTCTTGTGGAACACGATGACGCGCGGATCGTCGTCGTCCTCGAGAACCGCGAAATCGATGTCGTCATCGCCGTCGAAATCGGCGGCGACGATGTCGGCCGGACTGCTCAGCTCGACGTTTGCGCCGAGATACCGGCGATCCGTGAAAAAATCGCGTCCCTCGAGCTGGTGAATCACGATCAATCGGCCGTTGCCGCGCGATGTCGTCGCGACGTCCGCGAGTCCGTTGCCGCTGAAATCGCCCACGACGATGCCCGAAGGATCATCGAGGCTGGCGTCGGGGAGGCGGAGAACATCGTAGCGACCGGGTTTCGTCTGCAGGAGGGCGACCACGGTGTTCGTCCCGCGCGCGGCATAGACGATGTCGAGGCTCGTGTCGTCGTCGAAGTCGACGACGGCGACCGGACCGGGAAGATCTTGGGGCGGGACGCCGATCGACTCGGAGACCGCGTAGGGTCCCAGTGTCTCTTTCGGCGTCTCGTTCGCGTCGGCGATCCCGCGCGCACCGCGGGCAACCTCGGGTTCGTCGTTGAGTGCGATCAGCCCGCAGCCGTCGTCCGTTGCGTCCGCCGCGCGATCAAAGGGGGTGAAGCGAAAGCGGACGTCGCCGCCGCCGGGGAGATCGGTCTCACTGTCCCAAATCCAGAGGTGCGGGATCCCCGCGGCGCTCGACGAGAGGTAGGTCGTCGAGGAGAGATCGACTTCGACGATCGCGCCCGGGGTCGGCGGCGGGTCGAACGGAACGTCCACGAAGACGGTGCCGCGATCCTCGAAAAACTCGCAGATGCGCCGCTCTTGCTCGACGGAGCCGTCGGCCGCGAGAATTCGAAGCGTGTGCCCGACGAGAAAGTCCTTGTCGACGATGCCGCCCAGCTCCTCCGTAGCGAGGATCCACGTGGCGAGGAGTCCGTCGGCGGACACTTCGACGCCGATGGGCTCCTCCACGATTCCGCGGAGCGCGTCCGGCGCGAAGGTTGCAATCTGCAGTGCTCGCCGCTGCTCGGGCGACGCTAGAGCCTCCTCGCGGAGTGCGCTGCTCTCGTCGAAGTCGGCGGGCAGCTCAGGGAAATCGTCGCTCCCGGTCGCCCACTGCGCGAACACGTCCACCGGGTTCTGCTCGCGATCGACGACGCGTACGCGTACGGCGATTCCGCGGCGCTGGTCGAGATCGCTCGCGAAGTCTTCCCCGAGGAATTCGATCCGCGGCGAAGCGTTGCCATCGACGTCGAGCGGGAGATCGACCGGCGCGCCCATCTTTCCCGTTTCGCCGGGAATGACGTCGATGGGCACGAGTCGCAGCACCGCGGGTCGGTCGAGTCGGCCGATGTCTTGGCGATTCAGCCATTCGAAGGAGTGCATTCCGCCGTTGTCGGCCGTCGAGAGGTTGCGCGTTTCGCCGTCGGTCGTCGCGATGGCGAAGGCCGGCTCGGGCTCGCCGTCGACGATCGGCTCCAGAGTGAACGACGCCATCACGTCGACGGGGTCGAACGCGGAGTCGACGAGCGTGACGTCGACCGTCACATCGCCGCCGGGTTCCTGCGAGGTCATCGCCTCGGCGATCTCCGGCGCGTCGTTGCCGACGAGAACCTGTACCTCCAGCGGTTCGTCAAACTCGCCGCTGAAGCGGAGGCGCACGCGGTGCTGAGTGTCGTCGCCGAGGTCGGCGAGCGCGTCCCAGCCGATGGCGTGAACGACGCCCGTCGCCGAGGTCGGAAGACCGGAGAACGCGCCCGGACCCGAGGTCGACCCAGGAAGCGGACTGCGGAGGGTGATCGGCGAGAAGTCGCCGCCCGCGTCGAGATCGCGGTACTCGATCGTGAGGGGTGCCGGTCCGCGTTCGCGCCGGAGGCGAACGCGGACCGTCGCATTCGCCGGCATCGACCGGGCGTTGTCGATCCCTTCGAAGTCGATGAACGCCGGCCCGACGGCGCCGCCGCTTCCCCCGCCACCGCCTCCGCCGTCATCGAGAAGGAGGAGTAGGAGCAGCGCGCCGCTGTTGCAACCCGAGAGCGCGAGCGGAAGCAGCGCGAGCAAGAGAAGAGTCCGTGTCCGTTTCATTCATCACTCCGCGATTCTTACGGCCGAACCATCGTCCGGCCCGCGTGTGGATTCGATTGCGAGGTTCACCGGGTAGCGGTGGGGCGCCGACGGCGGCTACTTGATGAACAGCATCGTGCGGCGAATTTGCTCGCCGTTTTCGTGCACCATCAACACCTTGACGAGATTCGCTCCGCCCGCGACCGGAATCGCGGTCGGGACGAGGAGGCGAACGTACTCGTTTTGATCCTTGAGGGCCGCGAACTCCCGCGCGAGAGCGTCGAGCTCGTTGTCGCTCGCGCGCCACGTGACCGCCGGCACTGAGGGCGAGAGCCGCGCGATCTCGAGACGGCGGAGCCGTCCGCCGTGGCGGTTCGCGATGCCGAGCTCGAGATCGATCTCATCGCCCGGGACGAGCTCGAGTGGATTGGGCGTGAGAAACACTACGGCGAGCGGCTTCACCCAGTCTTCCGAGAGGAGCTGATCACGCAGCGACTCACCGAGCTGGGCGCCGAGATCGCTGTGCACCGCCTCGGTGAGAAATCCGCTCAGTCGATTCGGCGACGCGCCGGGTGCGACGACCATCGGCGGAACGACGATCGTCAGAAGAAAGTCGGTGGTCTCCTGCGTCCGATCCCAGAGGCTGCTCCCCTGGGGACTCGTGCTGAAGGACGCGGGCGAGTCAAACGCCGGCACGTCTCCGCCGCCGTTCAGCCAGCGCCGCACTCGCGACTGGTGGAGATCGAGTCTCTCGACGGTGAGGTTCGCGGGTGCGTCGAACTGAACCGTCGGTACGAACCACGACGGAAATCCTCCGAAGATGAACGTAAACACTTCGAGGGTTCCCCAGGCCGCGGAGCGCGAATACTCCGTGTACTCGTCCTCGGTCTCGAATCCGACGGCGAGGAGGAGATCGAGTCCTTCCGCTTCTCGGATCGCGTCGCTCCGATTCCTTGCCGAGAGGACCTCGACTTGGCTCACGATCGGGTTGTCGATCGAGATGACGTGCTTGAGCGCGCCGAGGAGCGCTTCATCGTCGCCGCGGTAACGCACCTTCGGGGTTTCGGCGTCATCCCCCGCGGGAATTCGGTACGGGAGACGTTCGGTGTCGAGATAGATCCCGACGTGGTACGGCAGGGGACCGCGCTCCTGCGCAGCATCGGGGTGAATCTCTGCTCCGGCGCATCCGGCGAGGAGCACGATCGCTCCGAGCCAGAGCCGGGCGAGCCCGGCCGTCGGCGTACTGTGCACTGGTTTTCTCCTCGGGACGGCGGGCTCCGTCCGCGGCATCCGGTGGGTCCTTGGCGATACGATCGTTCGCGAGCACGAGTCGTCGCTCGAGTCCTTCCGCCGGTCCGGGGTGCGCCGCGCGGCGATCGGTCGTTCGCGACCGAACACACAACTCAAGCGGCGGTCTCGTTTCACACAACAACACCCGGATCGTAGGCGTACGAAACGCTACGGGGCGAGATTGGATTGGCGGTGTTCGGGACCCAGGCTCGACGCGGATCGACATCGGCTCGAAGCGTCGGTGTAAGCTCTATGATGCTGCATCGCTCGAGCGATGTCGACCCACCCGATAGCCACCGGTTGAAAAACCGATGCGGGCGAAAACTCCACGCGAAACCTCGAGTGCCATCGAGCCGGTTTGTGCCCGCGGAGGCTCGAATCGACGGAGCGCTAGCGGACTCGCCGCAACATCCACCTAACTTAAGCCGGTATCATCGCCGCCGTGCAGCCGTGCGCGTTGACCGCTGCACGGTCGATCGGCGGCCGCGCCGAAGAATCGAACGAAGGGGAACCGCATGCCGCGTGAACGCGCGAGACTCGTCGTCGTCGTGACCGCGATCGGTCTCGCGGCGTTCGCGGTCGCCGTGGCATTCCGGTGGGATGCGCTCGCGACGCGTTACTACGAGCTCCGCTTCCGTTCGAATCCTCGCGAGCTCGTCGACTGGCTCGATTCGCCGAGCGACACTCCCCGCGGCGCGGCGGTGGCGTCGGTTGCCGCGACCGCCCCGGGTCGCCACGCTCTCCTCCGAGCGTTCGCGGAGCACCTCGCGGAGGAGGTCGACCATCGCGAGTCCCCCGTCGTCGCCGCGCTCACGATCAACGGCGGACGCCGCATGTGGTTCGACACGAGCTACTCGGGTCGCAAACTCGAGCCGGGGGAGACGTACTGCGATCGACACGGAGTCGCGCGATCGCTCCGCGCGTGGTTGCCCTCGCTCGTGGGGGAGACATTCGATCACGAGGACGCGCCGGGATACGAGTTGCAGGTGCTCGCGTGGGAGTCGGCCGCCGAGCTCCACCGTCGACCGGTTTCGGATGACGAAGCGGGCACGATCTTCTGGTTCGGCGGTGATCGATCGCACGTTCTCCAGGTCCGCCCGCGAGCGCCGGAGGGCGAACGCGCGCGAGCGCAAGAAGGAGCGAGTCCGTGAGTTGGGATGCGATCGTCATCGGTGCGGGAGGAATCGGGAGCGCGACGCTAGACGCACTCGCTCGCCGCGGCGGGCGCGTTCTCGGGATCGATCGCTTTGCGCCACCTCACGATCGCGGAAGCTCGTACGGCGAGACGCGCATCTTTCGCAAGGCCTACATGGAGCATCCCGACTACGTGCCGCTCGCGCGCCGGTCGGAAATCCTTTGGCGCGAGCTCGAAGAGCGGACCGAAACGCGTCTGCTTCACCGACCGGGACTTCTTCAAGTCGGCCCATCGGAGGGCCCGGTGATCCGCGGAGTTCGCGCGAGTGCGACCGAGCACGCACTCGATGTCGACGAGCTCGGCGCCCCCGAGCTGCGGCGTGAGTTCCCGGGATTCTCGTTCGAGGAAGGAAGCGTCGGACTCTTCGAGCGCGACGCGGGCTACCTCGAGGTCGAAGCGTGCATCCGGTGCGCGCTCGACGAAGCGGAGAAAGCGGGTGCCCGCCTCGCAGTCGACGAGCGTGTTCTTCACTGGGACGCCGACCGAGACGGGGTCTCGGTCGAAACCGATCGAGCACGGTATCGCGCGGACCGACTGATCGTCGCGGCGGGCGCCTGGGCACCGGAGCTCCTCGCGAAGCTCGGGGTCGAGTTCGAAGTCCGGCGGAAGGTGCTGCTCTGGTATCGAAGCACGCGGGCCGAGCACCGAGTCGATCGAGGCATGCCGACCTTCCTCATCGAGACGACCGGAGAGCGGCTCTTTTACGGCTTTCCCGTCATCGACGGCGAATCGCTCAAGGTCGCCGAGCACACGGGCGGGGTGCAGGTCGGCGATCCGCTCGCCGTCGATCGCGAGGTCGGAGATGGCGATCGCTCCCCCGTCGAAGCGTTCTGTCGCGAATCGCTCCCCGGCGTTACGAGCGAGCTCCTCCGCTCGAGCGTGTGTCTCTACACCATGACGCCGGACGAGCACTTCGTCGTCGATCGACATCCGAGCACGCCGCAGGTCGTGATTGCGGCCGGTCTATCGGGACACGGCTTCAAGTTCGCGCCCGCGCTCGGAGAGGCCCTCGCCGATCTCGCCCTCGAGGGCCGAACGTCGTTTCCGGTCGAGTTTCTGTCGCTCGCGCGATTCCCCGGGTCGGAACACCGTCGCGACTGAAGTCCGCCGCGCCGCGCAGGCGTGGCTCGCGGGCCGAGGCCATTGAGGACTCGGCGGCAGTCACTCCGCCACGGCTCGCTTCGCGCGAGCGGAGCTAGATCACGAACCACCGCGGCCAGCGGGTTCAGAGTCTAGCGATCGTTCGACTGCGCGCGCTCGTAAAACGAGCTCATCTTCCGGTAGTACCGAAAGATGATCTCGCGGTACTCCGGCGGCGCATCACGTTCCCCCGCCGAAAGGGCCTTCGTCACCTTCTGCGGCAGGATTCCCCAGCGGAGGTGCTGCCGGGAACGGTCGACCAGCGAATTCGACTTGTCGCGGGGATCCCCGGGCTTTCGCTCGACGCGTTCGTTGCTCCGGCTCTGCTGGTCAGGCTCTTCGGTTTCTTGCTGCTGCTGTTGTTGTTGTTGTTGCTGCTGTTGTTGTTGTTGTTGCTGCTGCTGCTGTTGCTGCGCCGACATGCGCTTTTGTTGCTGTCGCTGCTGTTGTTGCTGCTGTTGCTGTTGCTGTTGTTGCTGTTGTTGCTGTTGTTGCTGCTGCTGTTGCTGTTGTTGCTGTTGCTGACTCGAAGAGCTCGACTGCATCTGCTGCGCGGCTTCGCTCAGGTCGCGGATCAGCTTCTCGATCTCCGAGACGACCTCTCGCTGATTCGACTGCGTATTGTTTCCCGTCTTCCCTCCGGCGAGGTCCTTCTGGATCTTCTCGAGAAGCTCGCTGATCTTCTCGAGGTTCTTCTTCCCCTTTCGTGCGACTTCGCGCACGAACTCGTCTCCCTGCTGATTGAGCTCCGCCTCGGCCTCTCCCCCTTTCTCGCCCGCGTCGTTCTTGTCTACCTCGGAGCGCAGCGGTAGTCCGAGAGGCAGCGATAGGGCGAGGACGATCGAGAATAGCGCGGATCGCTTGAGAGCTCGCATGTTCGTCTCCGAAGGCGATGCGGTTGGGAGGTCGGCGGACAGAGAGCCGCCTCGCCCTCTCATCGTAGTCGGAGGTTCCGCCGGCGGCCAGCAGTCATCCGGGAATTGAGCCGTGCGCGCGGTGTCCACGAGCTGGACAGCGGAAGGTCGTTCTCGCCGCTTATCGGCCCGTCTTTCGACGGATTCTCGGAAGCGACCTACACTTCCGAGGGCCAAGAGCCCGGGTTTTCGCGATCCCGCGTCTCGAGCGTGGATCCTCTTCGCGGAGACCGCGGCCGGTTCCGCAGAAGTTCGAGCTCGGTCGGGAAGGGCCGGATCGAGAGGGGTAGCCGTTCGTTGAAAACCCATTCGGCTGAGCACCAGGACCGCTCACGCCGAGGTTCGCCGCGAGTCGCGGAGTCCGCCTGCATTTGTGATCTGCACGCAGACGAGCTGGTTCTCGACTCGAAGCACTTTTCAACGAGCTTCTAACGCAAAGAGAGAGGGTAGAGAGATGCTCGGTCTGTTCGGCTCGGCGTATCACGGAAAGACGAATCGGCACGCGAGCACGGGAACGTGCGAATCGTGCGGAGAAACGGGACAACTCGCGAGCTACGACACGAAGGCCTACGGCGTACTCTTTACCGTTCCCGTCGTGTCGCTCGGGAAGAAGCACATCGCGGACGAATGCCGGTCCTGCGGATCTCACCGAACGACGAAACTGAGCGTCTGGGAGCGGGAGCGCGAGGAAGACATCATCGGCGCGCTCGGCGCGCTGCGGCAGAATCCGCGCAGCGCCGAGGCGGCCGCTCGAGCGATCGGGGTGGCTCTCGAGTACTTCGATCTCGAGTCGCTCGAGGTCGTCGACACGCTGGTGGGCGAAACGGCGACGGCGTCCGTCGATCGTTCGCTCGGACTCGCGTACGCCGACCTCGGTCGGATGGAGAAGAGTGTCGAAGTCCTCCGGCGAGCTAAGGCGCGAGAGGACTCTCCGGAAACGCGGGAGGCACTTGCGCGCACGTACCTCAATCTCCATCGACCCGTCGAGGCGGCTGCTCTTCTCCGGCACATCTTCGAGGAGCCGAACGAACGCGGCTGCGGGATCGCGCTCCAGCTCGTCGAGGCGTATCAGACGCAGGGGCTCCATGATGACGCCCTCGCGACGCTCGAGCGAATCGCGGCGACCTGGCCGGACGTCGCGCGCGGAGAGGAGTACGCGCGATGGAAGAACATCTCCGAGCGGCATCGCGAATCGGGAAAGCGCATCGCAGCGAAAACGCTCACGCCGGGACGCGCGACGCTCGAGGATGAGCCCGACACCTCGAGCGCGTGGTCGCGAGTTCTCGGACCGGCGCTGGCGATCGTTTTCGTGTCGGCCTACTGCTGGTACGCCCATCACCTCGGTGAGAACCGCGAGCTCCATCTCATCAATGGAACCGGCGTCGCGTACGCGGTGTCCGTCGGCGGTGATGAGCGCAAGCTCCCGCCTCACTCGCGGACGACGATCCCCGTCGCCGAAGGCGATACCGAAGTGCGCGTCGTCGATTCGGCGCTCGATCTTCCACCGGTCGTGTGTTCGATCTCGACCTCGTTCTTTCTCCGCCCGATCTACAATCCGATCTACATCGTCAACCCGGATCGATCGGCGATCATGATCCACGAGCGCGGGGTGTATACACGGGCGGGCGATGGCGAAACGACGTGGGATCTGCACGTCGGTCAGGGGTTCTACTCGTGGCCCGATGTCGACTGTCACTTCCGCGAATTGCCGGAAACCGTTTACGTGCGAAGGCGGAATAGCGCGACACGGATTCGGGTGGATCAGCTTCGGGAAGAGAGAGGTCACGCGATCGCGATCCTCTTTCAGTACAACGTCGAGGCCGCGCGAGAGTATCTGAGAAACGCGCTTCGCATCGAACCGAACGATCCCGAGTTGCTGACTCCCCTCGAGACGACCATGCCTCCGGACGAGGCGATCGCGATCTGCGATCGAGTTCGTCCCGAGCGACCGGTCTACGTGCACGCGCATCGAACCTATCAGCGACTTCTCGACCGTCATCAACCCGATGTCGATCTCGAGGCGGAGTATCGGGAGATTCTCTCCGAGGAGCCGGATGACCGAGCGCTTCGTTACCTCGCGGCGATGGTGACGACGCACGGGGAGTCGGCGAAGCGACTGCTTCGAAGTGCGCTCACGGGTTCGGATCCCTGTCCGGAGGCGGCCGTGGAGGTCGCGTTTCGAGCGCTGTGCGCGGGCAAGAACGAGGCCGCACTCAGCGTCGTCGCGAAGGCGCGAACACTCGGAGCTTCGGGGTACCGACTCGATCTCGTCGAGTCGGCCGGCCGACTCGCGACCGAGCAGTGGGAACCGCTCCTCGACGAATGTCGCGCTGAGAGGGCTCTGCGTCCGCTCGACGCCGACCTCGCGATCCGAGAGATCGATCTCCTCGTCCGACTCGGGCGTTCCGAGGCGGCTCGGGCCATCCCGGAAGCGTACGTGGTCGCCGCGAGGAACAACGGCGCCGACGCGTCGGTCAATCGCTGGAACCGCGGTTACCTCGCGAGCGAAGTCGCGTACCGAAGCGGTGACTACGAGGCAGCCTGGGGACTCGTCGCGGGACTCGAAGACGCCTACATACAGTTTCGAGCGGCGCTCTCGATCGGAAAGGTCGCCCGTGCGAGCGAGCAGCTCCTCGAGAGCGGAATCGAAGATTTCGATGATCACGTCGCGGTCTATCTGATCGCGAGCCGAGAGAAGTTTGACGAGCTCGGGCGCCGACATCTTCGCGTCGCGACACGAGATCTTCGCGCGCGCGGCGGGACGTTTCGGCAGTTCGCCGAGTGGCTCGAAGGAAATGAGGCGCCGGCGCTCGACGAGGTCGTCGACGCTCCGCTCCGGCCGCACTTCAAGCGGATCGTGGTCGCGGCACTCGGCGTGCGCTTTCCCCGCGCGGCGGACGGGTTCTTCAAGCTGGCGGCAAAGCTGAACTTCGCGCGCGGATTCCCGCACCACGCGGTCGCCGCGGTCGCGGGAGAGCATCGCCCGGTTCGAGTGGGCGAGTTGGGGAACTAGACCCAAGGCGCGCGCGGCAGAAGGATCGACGCAGAGTACGTTCTCGCTCGGCGACGAGCGCCGCGAGTGGGATCGAGCCGCGCTGCCATCGCTCGCGTGTCGTGCCGAACGGTGAGCGAAGCGACTCGAAAACCTCGCTAACGACGTTCCGTCCGCGTCCGCGCCGCTTCGCGCCGCATTCGGGACAACTCTCCCGCGGCGGACGAATGCGGTAGCCGCCGCCCCGTCTCTCTTTCGCGGACTCGAGTTGCCCGCGATCCCCCCGCCTAGCGACAGTCCGCCCCGACGTCTTGCCGCCGACGCCGATTGTTCTTGGTGCGGGCTCGAGCGTGAGCGAGACTGGCGCTGAGAACGAGGCCGGTCGGGGACGGGTACCCGCCTACCGAGTTTCGACCGGGGAGGCCGATCCTTCACGCGGGTCGAGTTCGGGGTAGCAGAAGCGCGAACGCCGCGACCGTGGAAATTCCGATCGAGGCCAGATCTGTCGGAAATCCGCGGAGAACTCCGACGGTTCTCGGCGGCGGATCGCGTTCATCGGGGTAGGGGCGTACGCACGGGACGTTTCGCTCGTGCGGCGGCGAGCGCGAACACCCTCGCCCAGACACCGGGAATGCACTCAACAAAAAGGGGTTGGAACCATGTCGAAGCCGATCGATGACGGGCGGGCAGAGTGGGTCGAGGACGGTGATCGCGGTTGCGGCCCACGGGGAATCCTGGTCCTCGCCCTGCTCGTGACGTCGGTGTTGACGACGAGCACCCTCTCGACGCGAGCCGAGCCTCCCGACTTCTACGTGTCGGGAAGCGTGCGCGTCACGATCGGACCGGACGAAGCCACGGCGCAGATTCGCTGGCAGCTCACGGACGAAAAGAACGACCGCGGCGATTGGATCCCCGCCGGAGACCGCTGGGCGAGCTCGAACGACGTCCTCGCCGGAATTCCTCCGGGAGAGTACGGCGTCGTGTTCGAAACGGACGGCGCGTGGAATCCGCCCGATGCGCGAACGGTGTACGTCGCACCGGCGGAGGATACGGAGCAGTCGGTGCTCGCTCAATCCGCGACGATCTACGAGACGGTCTCCGACGTTCCGACTCAGAACATCCGGCACGGCGATACTCTGAAGTTCTTCGTTGCGAGCGGTGGATCACTCGTTCGCGTCGACACCGAACCCGGGGTGGAGCGCGACCTCTCGTTCGAAGGCGGCGTCTTTACGTATCGTCCGTCCGAAGGCGAAGTGCGTCAGTTCACCGCAATCCTCTCCGGTGGCGGCACTCAGCAAGCCGTGGTGATCAACCCGCTTCGCATCCTCCCTTCCGAAGCCGATGTCATCGAGTACCGCGGCGACTTTCCGTGGCCGGAGAGCGCGGAGCGGAAGGCGTACCTGACGGTATCCGAAGAGGTCGGTCCCGCGCGCGCGTTCAACCACGAGAACCAGCCGACGCGTGCGGCGACGATCTCCGGGCAGCGAGTCGTATTCGAGCGCGGGCACGAAAGCGGTCTCTACGAGTCGTTCGCCTACGCCGACGACCAGATCGATAACGACAACGTCGCGTCGATGGTAATCTACGCCGACCAGGTCGTTGTCCGCGAGCGCGTCGAGCTGCCGTCGACGGCGCTCACGATCTTCGCGCGCGAACTGATCTTCGAAGACACGGACGGCGTCGAGGCCGCATTCATCACGACTCCGCTCCAGGCCGATCCCGCGCGCGACGGCTTCTGGCGGGACAACAAGCCCCACTCACCGGTTCACGGCGTCGACGGCGCGCAGGGGCTTGCCGCGGGCGGAGCTGCGCTTCATGTCGGCGCGATCACCGCACCGGGCCCCACGACGCGGCTCGTGCTACGGGGCGGCACCGGTCAGGATGGCGGAGTCGGAAAGCATGGACCGGCGCTCAACAATCGAACGTCGTATACCGTCTACAATCCCGGCGACGGGATGCCCGGCTACCCGGCCGGCTATTCGGGCAAAGTCATCGGCGCGATCTTCTCCGAGTGCTGCCTCGGTTGCCGCGAGAAGGATCGCCAGGGGCGGACGAGCTGCATCCGAAGCGGATGGGACGCCGTTGCCGACGGCGCGTCGGGAAAAGGGGGGAGTGCGGGCCATCTCGTCGCACCGTTCGATCTCGCGTCCATTTCCGACTTGCGCGTCGGCATCTACGGCCGCGGTGCGGTGCGGCGATCGGGGTCGCTGGGGGACACGCCGACCGGAGCAAGGGTCGCGAGGAACTCCTACAACTGCCTGGGACAGTGGGGCAGCTGGAGCTCGACCAACTGCGGCAACCGTCACGGCAACGACCAGGCCGCCAAGGATTTCGTCGGGGCCGATCCGGTCGCGGGCGAGATGCGCGCGGAGCTCGAGCCATCGGCGTGGCTTCACCCGATCTCGGTGCGCGTGATGCTCGAGTACGCTCGCGATGCGTATCTCAACGGCTACCCAGACATCGTGCGGAACGTGGTGGCGCCGTACGCCGTCGCTCTCGAGGCGTACGAGAACCCTCCGGA
Source organism: Planctomycetota bacterium (assembly GCA_965223845.1). Lineage (GTDB taxonomy): Bacteria > Planctomycetota > UBA8108 > UBA8108 > SXIK01 > CBDCXR01. Next base: position 6,422,088 of record CBDCXR010000004.1, read on the forward strand.
AGAGATCGCGAACGAGCTCGCGCAGCTCGAAAGCGAAGTGACGACCATCCTCCATCGGCTCGACAGCAACCTCGATTACTTCGGGTTCCCGGCCGGTTGGGTGCCGATGCTTTCCTTCGAGGTGACGTCGCGGCTCTTCCAAGACGAAGTCGAGGCGGCCGGCGACATTCTCTATCTCACTCACTACCTCGGGCGAGCGGCGAGCGAGGCGACGGCGAAGGTCGACGCTCTGACGCGACTCCGGGCCGAGCTCTCGCGAGAGATCGCCGAGTTCAAGGAGCGCCTCAGCGAGGTGAGGGTCGGATTCGATGACCTCCAGATCAAGGCGGGGCTCATCGACCAGGACATCCGCGACACCGGTCGCGAGCTCGAACGACGCGAGGCCGAATTGAGGGAGAAGGCCAAGCTGAACGCCGCGCTCAAAAAATCGTTTCGCGTGCTCGGCAATACTCTTCCTCTCATTCCCGTCGGTCAGCCCGCGCTCGGGCTCGCGGGCGCCGGACTCACCGCGGCGTCGAAGTTCAACGAGCAGAGTGCGCTCGACAACGCGATCGACGGCACGAACATCGCGCACGATTTTCTTGGGTCGCACATGGAATCGAGCCTCGAGGAGTACCAGATCGCCGCCGAGGGCGGCCAGGCCGGCGCCGCGTTCCTCGCGCGGCAGAAGGCACTCCAAGGATTCGACGCGGCGCTCGTGGGCGTCAACTCGACTCTTCAAGAAGTGAAGACGTGGGAAAGCGACGTCGATCGAGAGGTGCAGATCCTCGCGGCCGAGGATCCAGAGCACAAAGATCTCGTCGAGGAGATCAAGAAGCTGAACGAACGAAAGCGCGAGTTCGTCGAGGAAATGGTCGTTCTCATCCAGCAGGCGAAGGCCCTCATGGACGGGATCAATCAAAACTCCCTCGCGCTCGATAACTTGAACCGCGAGACGGTGGCCGCGTTCGGTCAGATCGATGAATCCGCATTCCGCTACATCAAGGAGATGGAGCGGCGCTCGAAAGACCGGCTCCTCAAGTTTCAGTACTACCTCATCAAGGCGTACCAGTACCGTACGGTGCGCTCGTTCGCCGAAGTGAACGAGAACGCGTACGAGCTCGGCGCGGTGTTCGAGCATTTTGCCGACAACTTTACGAACGATTTCTCGCCCGAGGCCGGTGCGCCGATCCTCAGCCGAGACGCTCAGCCGAATCTCGTCGACGTGTACACCGAGCAAGTGCGTCAGGTGACGGCGCAAATCGTCGACCACCTCGTCCAGGAGCCGCCCGAACAGACCGACACGCTCCTCGTCGAGCTGGACGGCGCGCAGCTCGCGAAGCTGAACGCCTGGGACGATAGCTTCGGAGCCAATCCCGACGGCGATTTGAAGCTCAACCTCGTCGAGCTCGGCGGGCTCTTCGACCAGCAGCAAGAGAATCTACGGATTTTCGAGCTGACGGTCGACGAGCTCGAAGCCTCGCCGCGCGGCGCGAGCGGCCCGGCGCGCGTCACGGTTCACATTCAGCACTCTGGTCAGTCGCTGATCTCGTCGAAGGGCGGAGTCTTTCGCTTCAATCACTACCGGACTCTCGAAACGCCTCCGATTTCATGGCGTGCGCGCTTCGATCCGTCGACGGGGACTCACTCGACGCCCGAACTCTCCGCGGCGAGCAATTCGCTTCTCGAAACGCTTCTGAGTGGGCTGGAGGGCGACGTGCCGGACGACTTGCTTCTCTATTCACGTCCGTCGGCCTGGGCCGACCTCACCATCTCGAAGGAGACCCTCTCCGACGTTCACGAGATGCAGATCGACAAGCTCGTTCTCAAGCTGCGCGTCGATTTCTCGGAGAAGGAGCGGCGACAAGCGGAGCTCGACGTGCGCATCGACTCGGATACGGGCGAGGAGCTCGCGGCGAACATCGTCGTCGAGGAGCTCGACGAAAACTTGCGGCACGACGGGCGCGGGGCGTTCCGGCGGATCTACCGCGCGGGCGAGCGCGTGACGCTCGAAGCTTCCCGCTTCTACGGCGCGTACCGCTTCGATCGCTGGGTCAATCGCCGCGGCGACGACGTCGGCACGGGAAACATGCTCAGCTTGACCTTGCCTCTCAGCGACAGCGCGACGATCTCACGCTTCCGTGCGATCTACACGGCGAACGATGGCGGCGGTGGCGATATCTACAAGCGAGGCGACGCGAACGCCGACGGCGGAGCGAACGTAGCGGACGCGATTTGGATCCTCAATCGACTCTTCGGCGACGGTGATCCGATCGTCTGTGAGAAGACGGCGGACGTGAACGACAGCGGGAGCGTCAACATCGCCGACCCGATCTTCCTCCTCAATCACCTGTTCGGGGACGCGGAGACGCCGGCCGATCCGTGGGGAAGCTGCGGTGCGGATCCGACCCCGGACGTGCTGAGCTGTGCGATCTACACGCCTTGCTTGTAAGCGACGGAGGCTCGCGCTCAGCAAGGTGAGGTGATCCGCCTGGGAACGATCCGGGAATCGCCGCGATGAGCACAGGATCAAGCTAAGATGGTGACGGCTTCCATCGAGGCGCGTCGCATGAAGCGATCCTTGTCCGCGATTGTCATCAGCCTAGCGTTCGGCAGCGTCATCGGCTTCTTTGTCGGTGCCGCGAATCGCGTTCGTATCGCCTCGCTTCGAACGGCGCGACGGCCGGGTCCTGGCCGCGGAGGCAGACGTCCGCGCGATCTTCGCGGAGTGCGTGCGCTTCCGCTCGGATCGAGATCGCTGGCCGCGAAGCGTCTTGGACGCCCTCGATCCAGGTCCCGAGCCGGGCTCGGGGGTGGCGATGGTCTGCTTCAGTCCCGACTTAGAGCTCGATCCTTGGGGAGGCCGTTACCACTTGTTGGTCGATGGAGAAGAGGATCAGCTCTTCGTCGTGTCGTTCGGTGCGGACGAGCGACCGGGAGGACGGGGACTCGACGCGGACATCATTTTCGGCGGCGATCAACCGTACCGATGAGCCGGGAGTCAAGTAGCCGTGGCTGAACTCATCGCGACTCTAGATCTGCTCTGCGTCGACCCAACCGGAAAGCGATCGAACGTCACCGTCTCGATTCGAAGGCCCTACGAATGTGAAGACGGGACTTGGAAATGCCTCGCGAGCTTGGACGGACTTCATTCGAAGCTTCCCCCCGGCGACGGGCGAGGATTCCCTTCAGGCACTTTGTCTCGCATCGCGACTCGTCCGTGATTTGCTCGTAGCGTTCAAGTCGCGTGGCGGTCAGATCTTCTTTCCGAAAGAGGAAGACTCCGAGTTCCCGATCGAGGCCTACTGGGCGCCCACGGGACGGTAGACGGTTCGCCGCAGATTCCCTGCATCGAATTCCCCCGCCGCGGGACCTTATCTGCATGACCCGGGAAGAACCCTCGCGGATCGAGCCCGAGCGCCTCCTGCTCGAGACGGACTGGTTGCGACGACTAGCGCGCGGACTCGTGGGCGATGAGGCGACAGCCGATGACGTCGTGCAATCGGCCTGGACGGAGTACGTCGAGCGTCCGCCAGGCCGTGCCGGCGCCGCGATCGCATGGCTCAGTCGAGTCGTACGGAGCACGGCCTACAAATGGCGGCGGACGGAGCGGAGACGATCGCTTCGCGAGCGCGCGCTCGCCCGCGCCGAGTGCGTCACCGAGACGCCGGAGTCGCTCGCGATGCGTGCAGAGCTCCACCGAGAGCTGACGACTCGGGTCTTGGAGCTGAACGAGCCGTACCGTTCGGTCGTCCTGCGGCGCTACTACGAGGGTATGCGGCCGGTGGACATCGCGCGTGCTTCGGGCGCCTCCGAGGCGACGGTGCGTTCCCAGCTCCGCCGTGCACTCGTCCTCCTTCGGGGGGAGTTGTCCGCTCGCCATCGGAACGCGCTCTCGTTCGCCGCGGGATCGGGAGCGGCTCTCGCGAGCACGTCGGCGTCCGCCGCCGGCGCGTCCGCGACCTCGGCGGCGGCGTTCTCTGCCGTGTTTGGATCATCGCTTACAGGAGCTCTCATCGTGTCGAAGCCAGCTACTCTCTTCGTCTGCGCGGCGCTCGCGTGCGCCGGAATCGGTTCCGGGTTGTGGTGGCTGATCGGGAACGAAGCATCCGAGCTCGCGGAGCGCACGCCGGCATCCGACGACGAGCTCGCCGCACGCCTCGAGCGCAGCGAGCAGGCTCTCGCTGCCGCTCGGCGGGCGATTCGTCAATCGGATCGAAGAAGTCGCGAGCTCGCGGTCGAGATCGATCGACTCCGGCGAGCGAACCGCGATCTCGCCGCGCGCACGTCGCAAGCCGCGGTCCCGGCCGGCGGCACGTTGCCCGTCACCGAACAAACGGAGGCCGCGGCGGCCTGGCTCCAGTCGATCCGTCCCGGTCAGTTCGGCGACATTACGCCGGAAGAGACTCTCTTTCTCCGTGAGCTCGACCTCTCCGGCATCGAGTTCGGCGACGCGGAGGTTCAGCACCTCCTCGAGATGCCGTCGCTGATTCGACTGACGGTCGGCGGTGACGGGCTCACCGACGCGGGATTCGCGGAGCTCGTGCGGCTCGAACGACTCGAGTTCCTCGACGTATCCGGCGCACAAATCACCGGAGTGGGACTGGCGAGTTTGGTGGACTCGTCTCTCGAGTCGCTCCACCTCAGCCACACGCCGCTCACCGACTCCGCTTTGGTGAATCTTCCCGTGATGCCGTCTCTCGTTCAGATCAAGCTCAACCACACGGAAGTGACCGACGTCGGTCTCGCTGAGCTCGCGCGACTTCAGCATCTCGAGCACGTCGAGCTCGACGGAACCACCGTGACGGAGAACGGCCTCGCTCAGCTCCTCGAACGGAATCCGTCGATCGTGCGCGTCGAGGCGCGCAGGACGGCCGCGACGTCTGAGAGCGAACGACGCCTCCGGGCGCAATACCCAGAGTGCAAGTTCGTCACTGAGTCCGGGGCCCTCCCGGTGTTTCTTCGGTAGAGGGTGCCTGGGGCCGAAACGTCAAACTCACGCGCTTCGCCGGCGCCAAATGGTTCCGGATGGCGCGGCGTAGGTCGTCCGCCGTGACGGCCTCCACCGCATCGGCGATCTGCGCCCGCAAGTCGCCGTAGCGGAATTCGAGAATCGCCCACTGGACCGCGATGTTCGCGTGAAACATCGCGTCGGTGAGGTTCGGGGGTTTCGCCTGCAGCGCCTTGCCGACGTCCGCCGGCTGGCGGAGCTTATGGGCGAGCTGAGCCGCGATCGGCGGGATGCGCTCGTTCGCCGCCGCCGGAATGCCCGCGGCGAGAATCTCGCCGATGCGCTTTTTGGCGAGTTCGGCCGAGCCACCGGATTTCAGCGAGGCGCTCACCTGAAAGTATGTGCGTTCTGGTGTGCGGAGATCGAGATCGCAGAGCGTGTGGACAGCGTGCTTCTTGAGCGCGGGATCGGAGTAGAGCCTCGCCCGGAGAAGAAAGCTCGCGACGTAGAGCGCCGGGTAATCGGGATGGTCGTCCGCCGGCGCCGGATAGGTCTCGATGTAGTGCCTCGCCGGGAGATCCCACGTCGCAGCGATCCCGCGTGTCGTACCGAGATCTCGCGTCGCGCGCGGCGGTCCCTCGGCGTTCGACGTCAGCCCCGAGAAGCGCTTCGTAATCGTTCTCCTCGCGATCTCTGGCGGAACGCTTCCGATCACACAGAGCACTGTTCTCCGAAAGTCGAGGAAGTGTCGATTGCGGTAGTTCTCGACTTCCTGCAGCGCCGCGGACTCGAGGGCTCCGCGCACCGCGACGTGCGGCGCTCCGTGGCGAACGACTTGATTCCAGGCCGCAGTCGCCCATTTGTGAGTGAATTGATTTTTTAACGTGGCGTCGATCTCGGAGAGCGCGTTCGGCACTTCTTCTTCGAAGCTCGCGATCGAAAAGCGCATTCCCGAAAGCCACTTGAACTGCAAATCGAGCGCAGCCTGCCACTCCACTTGCGGCCCCAGCGCGTCGAGGTGCATCGCGTCGTGAAACGTCTCGCCGTTCCGCCGCCGGTAGTCCGCGACGGGGCCGGTGGTTCGGATCGTGAGATGCTCGATGAGGTGACTCCACTGCGTCTTCTCGCGCCCGTCGAAGGCGAGGGCGAGCGGAAGTACGGTGAACGCCCCGAAGTCCTTCGCCTCGGGGACGTGGAGCACGACGACGCGGAGCCCGTTCTTGAGCGTGAATCGAGTGACCGACGGAGGCTTCGCCGACGCGAAGGATCCGAGCGGTGCGATCGCGAGAACGAGCGCGGCGAACAAGATCGATGGCAAGTGGGCGACGCGAGGTACCAAGTGATGAGCCTCCTCTCGCACGGGTGTCTGACGTTGAGAACACTCAGCTTAACACCCGCCCGGAGCGGCCGGCAGTCCGAAGCGCGATCGTGGATTCGCCCGGGAGCATCCGGGAGAATGGCGCCCGGACGCGTCGACCGAACTCGAACCGAGCGGTCGGCTCGAGAAGAGACGGACCACCAGGGGATCGGAAGGGCGCGCAGGACGTCGAGATGGGCGAAATGACGAAGCGACGGGAGACATCCGATCGAGACGCGGGACTCGCAACCGGACTCGGCGCCGAAGGCTCGGGAAGGGAGGATCGGCATTCGGCCGCTCCCGGGTCGTTCTTCGCTCTGACCGTCCCTATCTTTTCCTCCCTTTGTGTCCTTCCGGGACCCTTCGTGGTGCATTCCCTCGTTTGCGTTCTAGCCTACGTCTCGATCGCCTGCACCGCACGGACCTTCGCCCAGGCCGACGCTCGTCCGAACATCCTCTTCGCCATCTCCGACGATCAATCCTGGATGCACGCGAGCGCTTACGGCGACCCGGCCACGAAGACGCCCGCGTTCGATCGCGTCGCGCGCGAGGGAGTCCTCTTTCGCCACGCCTACGCCGCGGCGCCATCGTGCGCCCCGTCGCGAAGTGCGATCCTCACCGGCCGAAACATCTGGGAGCTCGAAGAAGGGGGAATCCTCTTCGGCATTCTGAAGGCGAAGTTCACGCTCTTCTCGATCGAGCTCGCGAAATCGGGCTATCAGCTCGCCGCGACTGGGAAGACGTGGGGGCCGGGACGACTGTCTGGATTTGATCGGAAGGGGAAACCTCCGTCTCCCGACTTCTCTTACGTCGCCTCGACGACGGAGCGGATTCTCGGCAAGGCGTACAACTCACGCCGCCTCGCCGAGCCTCGCCGCGGCCTCAACCGAAACGACTACGCCGCGAATTTTGCCGACTTCCTCCGCGCGCGCGACCCGTCGAAGCCGTTCTTCTTCTGGTTCGGCGCAACGGAGCCGCACCAGAATTACGACGTCGACGCGTGGAAGCGGGCCGGGAAGAAGCTCGAGAACGCTCGACTTCCGGCGTGCCTCCCGGATCATCCGTCGACGCGCGGCGAGATCCTCGACTACGGCCTCGAGATCGAGCACTTCGACGCCCACCTCGGCCGGATGCTGGCAGAGCTCGAGAATGCCGGCGAGCTCGATCGGACCCTCGTCGTCGTGACGAGCGATCACGGCAATCCTCTCCCTCGTTCGAAGTGCAACCTCTACGACTCGGGAACGCGCGTCCCGCTCGCGGCGCGATGGCCGGCGAAGATCCCCGGCGGTCGCACCGTCGACGACTTCGTCAATCTGATCGACCTCGCCCCGACGTTCCTCGAGGCGGCGGGTGTCGCCGTCCCCGAAGCGATGCGCGGCCGCGCGCTCTGGCCGGTTCTTTCGTCGACGAAAGCCGGACGCATCGACCCCGCGCGCGACTTCGTCGTCACGGCGTTCGAGCGCCATATCATCACGCGGCGGAACGGGGTCGGCTATCCGATGCGCGCGATCCGTACGCACCGCTACGCGTATATTCGGAACTACGAGCCGGAGCGCTGGCCGGCCGGCGACCCCGATTTCTTCTCGTCTCACCAGCAGTTCTTCGGCGACTGCGACCGGGGCGCGTCGAAGACGTACATCCTTCAAAACGCCCACGCAAAATCGGTCCAGCCCTACTACCTCCTCGCCTTCGGGCGCCGATCCGCGGAAGAGCTCTACGACATGGAGAACGACCCCGGCCAGCTCCACAACCTCGCGGCGAGTCCCGCGTTCGCGGAGACGAAGGCGAAGCTCTCCGCGCGTCTCGAGACGCACCTCCGCGAGAGCGGAGACCCGCGCCAGCGCGGCGAGGCGCCGTGGGACGACTACCCGTTCACCGACGGGCGGATCTTCCGGCGGCCGGACTGGAAGACCCGGGGCGGTGCAGCTGCGATTCCGGGGAACTGACCCGGGCCGAACGGCGATCGTCGGGGTTTCTCAGGGCGTTGTTCGAAACGCCGGCAGGCGGGAGCGCCGCGGCGACGGTTTTCCCGTAGCCGCGAATTCGGCGGCGTGCTCTAACTGTTCTAGCTGTATGTATTCTCCGCCCCTGCCGACGGTTCACGCGCGAGGCGTTCGTGGCCTGAAATCGCGGCCCGAGCGGGGAATCCGGCACTAGCGATCGACTACCGCCGGCGTCGAGCGGTCGCTAGCGTGAGGGTCTGGCGTGACTTAGGGCGACACAGCAAAGACCGAGCGCGCATTCGAGCGGGTTCGGGGTCGAGTCAACGCGCGGAACGCAGGACGCCCAGGAGGCGAGACCGGAAGTGAATTCGAACGCCGAACGCGGCGCGACGGGAATGCGTCGCCCTGCTGTCGTGGGCACGGTTTGTGTGGTCGGGGCCGTCGTCGTCGTCGGCGTCGTGGTCGCCCTGGCGGGCGGGATGGAGTCCATCCCGAAGGAAGTCGTGCTTCACACCGTGACGCGCGGGCCGCTCGACGTCGTCGACACCGCTCGCGGGAACCTCGAGAGCCAGACGCAGGTGAACGTCAACTGCGAAGTCGACGACATCGAGGGCGACAACATCCGCGGGACGCCCATCCTCTGGATCATCGAAAACGGCAGTCAGGTCGAGGAGGGTGAGCTCATCGTCGAGCTCGACGTCTCGAGCCACCGCGAGCGTCTCGATCGTCAGATCCTCGACGTTCAGCAGGCGACGGCCGCGCAGGTACAGGCCGACGTCAAGTACCAGAATCAGAAGACGCAGAACGAAACGAACCGAGCCGAAGCGAAGCTTCAGGTCGAGCTCGCCGAGCTCGCGCTCAAGCAGTTCGAGGACGAGCACGGGGGCACGTTCCAAATCGACCTTCAGGACATCGAGCTTCTCATTCAGGAAGCCCAAGCCCAGAAGCTCATCGAGGCCACCAATCTCCAGGGTGTCGAGCAGCTCTACGATCTCGGCTACCGGAGTCGGGGAGAGCTCGATCAGGCTCGTCTCAGCGCGCTCAAAGCCGAACGCTCACTGGCGTCGGCCGTCGCGAAAAAGAAAGAGAAGGTCGAGTATCAGTACCGGAAAACGAAGCTCGAGCTGGGCGGTGCGCTCCAGTCGGCAAAGCGAGCGCTCGAGCAGGTCGAGCGCAACAACGACGCGGAGCTCGCGCAGGCCGAAGCCGCTCTGCGCGCAGCGAACGATACGCTCAAGAAGGAAGAAGAGCGCCTCGCTCGTTATTCGAAGCAGGTAGAGAAGGCCAAGATCTACTCTCCGGCGACCGGTATGGTCGCGTACGCAACGCCGCGACACCGGTACGAGAGCGAAATCCGTGAGGGCGCTCACGTCCACCCGCGCCGCACGATCCTCTCGATCCCGAATTTGACGCGCATGCAAGTGCAGACGTCGATTCACGAGGCGCGACTCGATCAGGTTCGTCCGGGTCTTCCGACCACCGTTCGCGTCGAAGCGTTCCCCGAGCGCGCCTACCGCGGCGTCGTTCGTTCGGTCGCCGTCCTCCCGGATGCGAGCGAGTGGATGAGCTCGGACACGAAGCACTACAAGACGCTCGTCACGATCGAGGAAGACGTCGATCAACTGAAGCCGGGAATGAACGCGGTCGTCGAGATTCACATCGCGCACCTCAAGGACGTGATCAGCATTCCGGTGACGGCGATCCTTCAGCGTGCCGGACGCAACTTCTGTCTCGTCGGAGCCGCGGCGAAGGAGCTCCGTCCGCTCGAGCTCGGTCTCACCAACGAGACTCAGGTCGAGGTGAAGAGCGGGCTCGAAGAGGGTGAGGTGGTCGTCCTGAATCCCGACGAGTTTGTCGACGAGTCGCAGTTCCCGGAGCCGGAGAAGGAAGAAGCGCCGGAGATCGTCGAGCCCGAAATCGAACCGGCGATCGAGGAGGGCGGCCGCAGCGACGGCGGGCGCCCCGAGCCGGCGTCGTACTCCTCGAGTGACGATGGGCAGCGCGGCGAGCGGGGAGCGGGAGCGCGCGGTGGAGGCTCCGGCCGCGAAGGACGTTCCTGGAGCGGCGGTGGCGGCGGAGGCGAGCGCGGTGGGCGCGGCGGACGCGGCGGCGGTGGAGGCGAGCGCGGCTCGCGCCGTGGTCCTCGGTCCTAAGGCGCATCGTCCCTCGGCACTCTCTTCATGCGCTTTGCGACGCTTCAGCTAGCGGCGAGGAATCTCCTCCTCCACAAGCTCCGCAGCTTCCTCACGATGCTCGGAACGATTCTGGGCGTGGGGTCCGTCATCGCCATGCTCGCGATCGGCGAGGGCTCGAAGCGTGAAGCGGTCGAGCAGATCCGTCAGCTCGGCGCGACGAATATCATCGTGAGTAGCGTCAAGCCGGGTGACGACCTCGACGCCGGCGGCGAGGATCCCGCGGATCAGTCTTCGAGCCAGGAGCAGACGAGTCGCGTGCTCGAGTACGGCCTCACGCATCGCGACGTCGAACGCCTCCGCATCGGCCTTCCGACGGTCGAGCGCGTGCTTCCCGTCGCGCTCGTTCGGAGGAACGCGCAAAGCTCCGGGCGGATGATCAAGAACGCGAGGATCCTCGGCACGGTTGCTGCGTACCGGGGAGTGAAGAATCTCAACATCGCGCGGGGGCGCTTCCTGAGCGATGTCGACGACCGGAAGATCGCAAACGTAGCTGTCCTCGGATCGGGCGCGGCTCAGAGACTCTTCGGTTATCGCGACCCGCTCGATCAACCGGTGCTGCTCGGACGTCGAGCGTTTCGAGTGATCGGCGTGATCCAGCGTCCGTCGCACGGATCGCGTTCGGGGCGCGACGACTTCGACGGTGACATTTACGTTCCGCTGAGCGCCGCGCGCAGTCGATTCGGCGAGCTTCAGATGATCGTCCGTGCGGGCAGCACGGAGTTCGAGCGCACGCAGATCAGCGAGATCACGCTCACCGTTCGGAACGAGGACGAGGTCACGCAGACGGTCGGGATGGCACGGAAGCTCCTCCTCCAGACTCACCCCGACGGGAACGACTTCGAGATGCAGGTTCCGCTCGAGCTTCTACAACAGGCCGAGCGCGAAAAGCAGATTTGGAATCTCGTTCTCGGGTCGATCGCCGGAATCTCGCTCCTCGTCGGCGGTATCGGCATCATGAACATCATGCTTGCGACCATCACCGAGCGGACGCGCGAGATCGGCGTCCGGCGCGCGCTCGGGGCGAAGCGTCGCGACATTACGGCGCAGTTTCTCGTCGAGACGGTGGTCCTCTCGACCACGGGAGGCATCGTCGGCACAGTGCTTGGGATCACCGTGCCGTACCTGGTGACACTGGCGACGGGAATCGAAACCGCGCTCAGCGTCTGGTCGGTGGCCCTCGCGTTCGGTATCTCCGTGGGGGTCGGTGTCGTCTTCGGGCTCTATCCGGCGCGGCGTGCCGCGCTCATGCATCCGATCGAAGCGCTCCGGCACGAATAGTCCACGTCGCGAGCGGAGCTCCGCGTCCACGAACGAATCCTCGCTACAGAAACCATGCGAATGGCAGTCTCGATCTTCTGTCTCGTCGCCACCATCGCTACCGCGATCGCGGCGTTCACCATCCTCGCGCGCGGAGCACCGGAGCCGAGCATGGAGCTTCACCGCGCGCGCGTGAGCGGCACCGAGGAGCGGCGCGTGCAGCTCGAGGAACATCTCGAGCGGCAGAAGTGGACGCGAAAGGCGCTCATCGGGGGGCTCTTCGCGGCGACCGTTCTCTTCGCTGCGGGCGCCTTCCTTACGCTTGGCGGTTCGCGAGCCTCGTTCGTGCGAGTCGTTCTTCTCCTCTCGCTGTGCGGGGTCCTCTGTGACTGTCGGCGGAAGGACTACCGCGAGCACGCCGACAAGCAGTCGTACGCGGCGCTCCTCCACAAGACCGCGGGGACGCCGTGGGAAGTTCCGGCCGAGTTCTCGATCGATCCCGATCCTCGATCGCGGCTATTCGACCCGAGCGACCCGGATTTTCCCTCGCTGCCCCGACCGGATCGATTGCTCGACTCCTACGAGCTCCCGGAACTCGTCAGAGCGGCCGCGCGGATCGAAATTCGGGCGGGCGAATCCGCGGACGAGGAGGCGATCGAGGGACTCCGGATCCACCCGATCCCGCCCGACTATTGGGACGCCCTACCCCGCGCGTGCCTCGCGCGGATGCTCGAGGTGGAGAGCGTCGTCGAAGAGTACCGGCTCGCCTACGAGGAGGAACCGCCGGAGACTCTGCTCGACGCCGCACCGCGTCTCAGCCTCGCGAATATTGTCGAGCTCGCGCTTCTCAACAGTCGCGAGTACCAGACGCGAAAGGAGATCCTCTACCGCGCTGCGCTCGCTCTGACGCTCGAGCGGTTCGAGTTCGTTCCGCAGTTTTCGCCGTTCGGGAACGGGGTCGACGCCGACTACACGATCACGCGGTCGCCGGCGACCGGCGGAGATCGCGTCGAGTCGAGCTCGATCGGAAGCGGCGCCGCGGGGGAGGCGCTCCTCGCGACGGGGGGGACGGCGATCGCGCGGTTCGCGAACGACATCGTGCTCACGTTCGACGGTCCCGGCGGGTGGTCGAAGGAGATCAGCTCCGAGCTTCTCTTCGAGCTTTCGCAGAGCCTGTTCCAGCGCGACGTGCGGCTCAATCCGCTCGTTCAGTCCGAACGGGATCTCGTCTACGCGGCGCGCGATTTCGCCCGCTTTCGCAAGGAGTTCTTCTTCCAGTTCGCGAACCAGTACTACGGTCTGCTGCGGGAGTACCGCGGTATCGAGATCGAGGCGCAGAATTACTTCTCGCTCGTCCGCACGTTTCGGCAGGCGCAGGCCGAGGTCGGCCTCGGGGTGCAGCGGAGCACGACGCCCGTCGAAGCGGATCAGTTCGAGCAGAGCATGCTCTCGGGCCGGAGCGATCTCATCTCGACGTGCAACCGGCTCGAGCGCGCGCTCGACAGTCTCAAGCTGTCGATGGGGATTCCCACCGAGACGCCGATCAATCTCGATCTCTCCGAGCTTCAGCTCCTCACGCTGCGCAATCAGATCGAAGTAACGGGTGAGCGGGCGCGTCGGTGGCGCGCCCGCGTGCTCGAGCGGCGACAACGGGACAACCCGAATCGTGACGAGGTCCTGAACGGAAATATCTTCCTTCTCGAGCGACTTCTCGAGTGGGTTCGTCTTCGCTGGCGACTCGGCTTCGAGGTGGAGCAGCGCGCGGCGCTCGAGCTCTCTCTCGCGCTCGCGCGCGTCGATCTCGCCCGCGCCGAGCACGTACGCGCTCTCGCGGCTCTCGCCGAGGTGCGGGATTCCGAGCTACCGGTGCCGATCATTCTCATCTTTCAGCGAACGCGCGATGTGGTCGCCACGCTCTTCCGGGTCGCGGAGCTTCAGATCCCGCTCGCGCTAGCGCGCGGCCGGACCGCGGACGAAGTCGAGCCGCTCGGCGAGCGACGAGCCGCGCTGTTCGCTCGCGACGCGGCGCTCGGCGAGCGCGTCGCAGAGGTGCTCCGCGATCTTCAGTCCGACGATCTGAGTGGGCTCGTGAACGACGTGGAAGGCATCCGGACCGAGCTGGAGGCGCTCATCGGAGAGCTCGATCAACTCGCTGAGCGAGATCCCGCGCGGGAGAATCTCGAGACCACTCTCGCCGAAACCGATTTGCTGGTCGCCACTCTCGACGCTCTCTTCGAGGGAGCGGAGCTAGGTCTCGCGCCCGTCGATATCAGCGCGAGGGACGCGATGCGAACGGCGCTCGTTCAGCGTCTCGATCTCATGAATGAGCGCTGGCGACTCGCCGACGACCGGCGAGACGTCAAGATCGCCGCGGACGATCTGAAGAGCGTCCTCGATCTGAACGCGAGCCACTCGATCGGCTCGCGCGATCGAAAGCCGCTCAAGTTCACGTCGCACGACAGTCAAACGCGTCTCTCGCTTTCGTTCGATCTCCCGCTCAATCGCCGGTCGCAACGAAACGTCTACCGCCGCGCGCTTATCGACTACCACGCGGGGCGACGGAGTCTCATGGAGCTCGAGGATGCGATCAAGTTCGACATCCGTGACGGTCTTCGCACGCTCGAGGAGACGCGCATCCAGTATCCGATCGCGGTCACGCAAGCCGGACTCGCGGCCGAGCAGGTGATCAGCGTCCAGCTCCAGCTTACGCTCGGGTTCGAGCGGGTGCGTGGAACCGACCTCCTCGACGCGCTTCAATCGTCACGGCGGGCGCTGATATCCGTGGCGAACGCGCGGATCGGTTATCTCGTCGACCGGGCTCAGTTCGCGCTCGATCTCGAGCTCATGGAGATCGATTCCGCGGGGATGTGGACGGCGATCGATGATCCCAGCTACCGGCCGGAACCGAACGTCGCGTACCCCGAGAACGCCGGACCGGCGTACGGTGACATTCCGAAGTACGTGTTTGTCTCGCGGGAAATCCGGAGCATGCTGCGCGATCATCCTGTACCCGGGGAGACGCGAGCGGCGAATCAGGACGAGGATCGAAGCGCCGCCGAAAGCCGCGCGGTCGCGACCGACGTTCCCGCGGAGACGCCGGACGGCGCGGACGCGGCCGTGGCCGAAGAGCCCGCGGGAGCGGACGACGAACCGGAGACGACATCGACCGAAGGTGACGGCGCCCCCGCGGGCGACTCGCCGCCTCTCGACGCGAGCGAAGCCGAGGAGTCGCCGTAAGGCTCGCGCCTCCGATCACAACGGGCGAGAATGCCCCGGTTGTAGATTTGTCTCGCAAACTCCGAGGGCGACTCGCGGTGCAGCTAGAGGATGCGATTACGTTCGGCTTGGCGTGGCTCGGCTACGCTCTCCTCGCGTCGGACTTCGCGCGTCGAGCTCGTGGTCGGCGTGACGCGCGCGTGAGCGCGCTGACCGCGCTCGTAGCGATCGTTCACGTCGCCTGTGTGTACGTCTTCCGTTTCGACGGGTCCGTGCTCGCTGCCTGGCAGAAGAGTGCGGCCGGATTCGTGATCTTTCACTCGGCGCTGCTCACGATCGTGCTCGCGCCGATGGTCTTCGAGCCGTGGCGTACGCGCATGGTCTTCGTCTCCTTCGGAGTCGTGAGCTTCGGCGGTCTCGGTGCGCCGTTTCGCTATCCCGAGCTCGGTGTTCTCGCGATCCCGCTTTTCACGGTGTTCGGGGTGGCGCTCGTCTTCGCGTGGCGCGGTCGGAAGATCGAGGAAGAGACCCACACGACGAGCGCGAAGCGGACGCGAAGGAAGACGAGGGAGAGGGAGAAGGAAGGAGAGAGATAAGCGGGGGAAGAGGGGAAGAGAACGGAGAGAGGGGCGAAGCCCTCGGACGCGGCGCATCGGGAAGCTGCACCTTCACTCCGGTTCCGGGTCCGCCGCTTTCGCGAGTGCGGCTCTCGCGCGCTCTTCGTTTTCGCGAAGGACCATCAACCGGATTCCTTGGACCAACTGAAACTGCGGCTCCATTCCGCCGCAGTCGTCGGCCGAAACCATAGCTCCGATGCCGCACGACTCGAGCACGGCTTTCGCGATCTCGGCTTCGACGGGGTCCGTGCACTCCGCGACGACGACGAGATCGGACGGCATGACGCTTCCCTTCAGAAAGGAAATCCTCGTCCGCGTGGATTCGGTCACTCAGAACCGATGCTACCGCCGTTTCGAAGCGCGGGCCAATCGGACGATTCGTTCGCCGCGCGAACTCGCCCTTCGCGTACTTCGTGTGCACCTCTTACAGGGGAGCGAGCTGCGCTACGGACAGACCGTCAGTCCTCGGGCCATTCCGTAACCTCGTCCGCAGCATGCTGGAGCATGGCGCTCGCGGCGCGGCCGAGATGTCCGAGCGTCGGCGTCGTCCGCGCGTTGAACAACGCGATGAGATTTCGGCCGTCGTGACGGCGAATCAGGATCGTCGCGGTGCCGGAAAGCGATCCGGAATGCGAGCGATCGAAGCGGCCGGGGGCGACGACCCGATTGGACCACCCGAGCGAGTAGTACGTTTCCTTCTCGCTCCCGTCGTCGTTGTGGCCCGCGGCGCCCGGCGGGCGGCGAAACATCCACTCGATGCTCTCTTCGTTGAGGATCGGACAGTTCGCCGGGTCATCGAACGCCGCGGCGAACTTCGCGATGTCCGTCGCGGCGGCGATCCAGCCACCGTGCGAGTCCATCGCCTCGAGGAACCAAGCGCCGTACGGCCACGGCACTTCTTCGTTGAGGTCCTCGTGAAAGACGGAGCGCCCGCTTCCCGGCTGGTAGTACCGCACCTCGTTCTCCGCGCGGACATCCCGGGTGCTCCCGATTCGCATCGCGGTTACTCCGATCGGCTTGAGGACGGCGGCCTTCACGTACTCCTCGTACGACTGGCCGCTTAGCTTCTCGATCACGCGGCCGAGGAGACAGTAGCCGAAGTTCGAATACGCGTATCGCTCGCCCGGAGCAAAGTCGAGCTTCTGAGAGAACATCGCTCGGATGACGGCGGCGGGACCTGCGGGCGGCTCGACTCCCGTCTCTTCCGCGAACCGAACCGACTGAAACATCGCGTCGAACGACTGCCCGCGGTCCCAGCCACCGCGATGCTCGAGAAGGTGACGAATCGTGATGTCGCGGAAGCGCAGGTCGAATTTGTCTCCTGCCGCCGCGATGTCTTCTTCGTAATCGAGAACTTCGAGGATCTTGTCATCGAGGCTCAGTCGTCCGCGCTCGATCCACTGAAGAATCGCGACGGCGGTCACGGGTTTCGAGATGCTGGCGATGCGAAAGAGACTGTCTGTTCGCACCGGCTCCCGCACCGCGACATCGGAGTAACCGTAGCCGCGGGAGAACACGACGCGGCCACGGTCCGTCACCGCGACCGACGCCCCGGGTACGCGGTGTTCCTTCATGAACTCGACGATGCGTCGATCGAAGCTCGCGAATCGATCGTCGAAATCACCCGTCGATACCTTGTACGGCGCTGCCGTCTCTCGAAATCCCGGTCCGCGGATGACGCGACCGGGACGAGCACCCGTGAACTCGCCGTCCCTGAGGACGAGTTTCCCGTTCACGACGACGTGCTTCATTCCCTCCGATAGCGCGTGAGGGTTCGCGAAATCGGCGCGGTCGGTGAGGTTTTCGTAGTCGAAGACGATAACGTCGGCGGCGAGTCCGACGGCGATGCGCCCTCGGTCGTAGGCGAGGACGCAGTTCGCGGCGGCGGCGCTCGCCTGGGCGACGGCGCGTTCGAGCGTGAGTGCACCGAGATCCCGCACGTAGCGCGAGAGGAGCCGAGGAAAGGACCCAAACGCGCGCGGGTGGGAGGCGGACCGGCTCGCTCCGGCGGGTCCGACGTCCGTGCAAAACGAAACGAATTCGGCCTGCATCGCGCGGATCTTGTTCGCCTCGGTCATCGTCTCCGGAAGCGCGAACGCCCCGGAACGAACGAGCGCGAAGAACGTGTCCCAGGGATCCTCGCTCTTCGCTTCGGCGATGGCCGCGACCGAGTTCCCGTCGAGTCCTTCGTACCGGTCGCTTCCCGTGCGTCCGACGACGATGCGATCCCAATCCTCTCCCGCGTGGCGGAACCAGTTCTCCCAGCCCTCGCCGCTCTCCATCTCGCGCCGAATCTCGGCGCGGACATCGGGGGACTCGAGACTCTTCAGAAGCTCGTCGCGTCCGTTTGCGAAATGACGTGGGTGAATCAGCGCGGCGATCGAGAGACCGTTGTTCACGTAGGGATAGATGTCCGCCGTGATTTGCTCGCCGGCCGCCCGCGCGCCGCGGATGTTCGCGATCGCGAGCTCCATCTTGTTCCAGTTGTGCTTGCCGGCGGCCTTGAGGTGGAAGATATGAACCGGTGTTCCGCCCTTTCGCCCGATTTCGAGCGCCTCGTCGATCGCTTCGAGCAAGCGGTCGCCCTCGTTTCGCATGTGAGTGTAGTAGCGGCCGCCGTACTCGCCGGCGACCTGGGCGAGCGCCGCGATCTCGTCGGTGTCCGCGTAGACGGCCGGTGGATAGATGAGCGCCGTCGAAACGCCGATCGCTCCCGCTTCCATCGCCTCGCGGACGAGAGCTCGCATGCGCACGAGCTCTTCGGGGCTGGGTGCGCGGTCCAGATCGCCGATCACGATGCGGCGCACCTGCGTGTGTCCGATCGTCTGGACGACGTTGACTGGAAGCCCCCGAAGCTCGAGGAGAGTGAAGTACTCCGCCATCGTCGTCCAGCCCTTCCGGCGCCCTCGGTCGGCAGAGAGTGGAGCGGCCGAGCCGCCCTCGCCCGCGTTGATCGTCGTGATTCCCTGCGTGAGTAGATTGATGGCGGTCTTCGGGTCGCCGACCATCGGCGACGCGGACTGTCCCATCATGTCGACGAAACCGGGCGCGACGACGAGCCCGGTGGCGTCGATCACCGCCTTTGCTTCGCTCTCGGCGATGCGGCCGATACGCACGATGCGTCCGTCGTCGATGCCGACGTCCGCCACGTACCAGGGTGAGCCGGTTCCATCGACGATGCGTCCGCCGCGAATCGCGAGGTCGAGGGTGGCTCCTTGGTCGGCGAGCGGCGGCGCAACGCTCGCTCCGTTCACCGCGATCGAGACGACGATGGAGAGAGAGAGCGAGACGATGGCGGAGCGACTCGAGAGATTCATGAGGAAGAATTCACCACGAAGAGCACGAAGGACACGAAGAAAGACGAACGGTGGGAAGGTTTTGAATTGAGAAGACTCGAGGTGTGGAATCGGTCTCGACCCATCGCCACAGTAGCTTTGCGTGAAGAGCCGAGCAAGCGGCTGGAGGGCGAGGAGCTCGGACGGGGCACTAACATTCCCGCGGCTGCGTACGCACAGGAAGGGGCGCATCTTCTCCCGTCCACTCGAACGTCGCGGGCGTGGGTCGGAGCGTTGCTCGGGCGCAGCGATTCGGAGATGATTCCCGAGAAAGAGCCTACGAGCGCAGCGCATTGTGAGATACGGTCGGCGGCGGAATCCACGAGGGCTCGAACCGGGGGACACGCGCACCATGAAACGGACTGGATTCGCGAGTGGGCTCGGCGTTCTGCTGTCCATCGCGCCCGCATTCGCGCAAGAACTCGAGCTCGATTTCGGCGCGCGCGGGCCGGCACCGGGTCTCGGTCCAGACCACGTCCGTGTCGTCGCACGACTTCTCATCGCGAGCCCGGACATTCAAGTCCAAGGCTGGAGTGTCGTGATCGGGTCGCGAGACTGCGAGATCGTAGGCGCGACCGTGGACGGAACCGTCGCGGAGGATCGATCGGACGGCGGTCCGGGGTGCATCGACCACGGAGGCTTCACTTTCGAGAGAACGTTCATCGGGACGGAAGCAGCATCGGGTGACTCCTTCGTGAACAGCGCGATCGTCATGTCGTGCGATTTGGTTGCGGAAGGAAGTCCGCACGACCTCCTCGTCGTTACGGCGCGGCAGACACCCGAAGCCGACCCGTGCGGCGATTGCACGTTTTTCTACGAGATCGGCCCCGTACTCGTCGAATCCGACGCGTTCGACCAACCGCGAACGGTGGAGACGTCCGTTGTCGACCGAGGGAAGACTCGAGAGTTTTCGGTCTCGACGGCGACGGTGAATCCGTGCGGACGAAGATTTCGCCGCGGCGACTGCAACGACGACGGCGCGGTCAACATTTCCGACGTCGTCTTCGTCTTGAATTCGCTGTTTCTTCCGAACTCCGACCGCCCCTGCGATGACGCCTGCGATGCCGACGACGACGGATTCGTCAATCTCGGCGACGCGATGGTCGCGCTCGGGCTACTCTTTCTCGGGGCGGGCGGTCTTCCGCCTCCCGGCCCGCTCGGCTGCGGCGTCGACCCGACGGGCGATCAGCTCGACTGCGCCGCGGTTGGCCTATGCGGATAGCTCGACACGGAGTTCGGAGCCGGGACGCGATGGCGACGAGCCTCGCCTCGCTGGGGATGAGCTCCGCCGGATCTCGCCGATTTCAGTCCGATGGGACCTTTGTGGGGTTTAGACGATTTGGGCCTCGGTCTCGGTCGCTTCCCTCTCCTTTGAAAGTCCCTGTAATGCGAGACCTTCGTATCCCGCTCATCGTTTCGCTCTTCGTGATCGGTGCATCTCCGGCGTTCACCCAGAGCGACGGCCCTCCCCGTCCCGAAGAGCTCGATCCGGAGGACGGCGTCGCAACGATTCCCAGCCGCGAGGCGTACGAGCGCCTCTCGTACCAGGGTGACGCGGGACGCGACGCGTACTTGAACGACATTCAATTCGTGAAGTTCCAGCTCGAAAACGCCGGCAGCGACAAGGCGCAGCTCTACTTCATGAACACGAAGCGATACCGGGCGCACCCGAGATTCATGCAGGCGATCGGAATTCGCAGATTCGGGCGCGGGCGAAGCGGCGGCAACTCGGGGCCGGGACGGCAGATGCGGGGGGCGATCGCGTACCACCCGCGCGTGCGCGCACCCGACGGGAGCGCGGGCGTCTACACGTACGACTTTCAGCCGAACGACTCGTTTCCGCTCGAACTCCTGGAGTTTTGTCAGCGACTCATTCTCGAGAAGGCGCCCTTCCTCAAGGGAAAGCTCGTCTACCACCCGCTCCGCGGCGGGCTCGAACCGTACGAGCGAGAGAAAGAAAAGTACGCCGAGGCGAAGATCACGGTCTATCTCGACGACGATCTCGAGATGAACCTCGGATTCCTTCCCCTCAATCGCGGGGCGACCTTCGGTCGCTTGCGCATCATGAAATCGGCTGGGCTTCCGACGCCCCGCGACGTCGTCCTCTACCGTTCACTTCCGAACGAGCTTCCGCGCGTCGCGGGAATTATCACCGAGGCACGTCAGACGCCGCTTTCGCACGTGAATCTCCGCGCGATCCAGGACGGCGTCCCGAACGCGTTCGTCACCGGAGCGACCAAGAACTCGGCGATCGCGCCTCTCGTCGGGAAGTGGGTTCGTTACGAAGTATCGGATGACGGCTTCGAGATCCGCGAAGCCGAGCAAGCGGAGGTCGACACCCACTTCGAGAGCATTCGACCCAAGGCAAGACAAACGCCGTCGAGGGATCTCTCGGTTACCGAGATGCGGCCGCTGGCGAAGATCGGCTTCGCAGACTCGTCTGCGTACGGCGTGAAGGCCGCGAATGTCGGCGCGATGCGGACGTTCGGCCTCCCGGAGGGCATCGTCCCCGACGGCTTCGGCGTTCCGTTTCATTTCTACGACGCGTTCATGAAGCACAACGAACTCTACGCGAAGGCACGCAGCCTCTTTGCCGACCCGGCGTTTCGCGAAGACGGGGACCATCGCTCGGCGGTCCTCGCGCGGTTTCGGTCCCACATTCGTAGTGGTGATCTACCCGACTGGATGTTCGCGGCGGTCGCGGAGCTGGAGCGTTCCTTTCCGAGCGGGACGCCCATTCGGTGCCGCTCGAGCACGAACAACGAGGATCTTCCGCGGTTCAGCGGCGCCGGTCTCTACGGCTCCTACACGCACGATGCGGACGATGGCCATCTCGGACGGACGATCAAAAAAGTCTACGCGAGTCTCTGGAGCGACCGCGCGTACGAGGAGCGCGAGTTCTACCGCATCGATCACTTTGCCGCGGCGATGGGCGTTCTCGTGCACCCGAGCTACAAGGGAGAGCGCGCGAACGGGGTCGTCGTGACGACCGATGTTCTCTACGAAACCGACGGCACGTACTACGTCAACGCGCAGGTGGGAGAGGACCTCGTGACGAATCCCGACTCGGCGTCGGTGCCGGAGGAGGTCCTGCTCGGCTGGTGGAAGGAAGACGGCGCGAAGCTCATGCAGCACTCGAACCGAGTCGCGGCCGAGAAGCGGATCCTCGAGCCCGCACACCTGGACGTCCTCAGAACGTGCCTCGGGAAGATCCACGCAAAATTCGCCAAGCTCTACGAGGTCGATCCTGAGGACGAGAACTTCGCGATGGAGATCGAGTTCAAGGTCGCGAAGGACGGATCGGTCGCGATCAAGCAGGCCCGACCGTGGGTATTTCCATCGGCGCCCGAGCCGCTCGAAGCGAGCGTGCCCGAGGACGAGTGACGGTCGACCCGGAGCGGTATCGAGCGGACAGGGGTCCGTGGACGCCGGTGGAAAGCGGCGACCGAGCGGTTCTCGCGTAGAATACCGTTTCGCGGTTCGCCCGAGTGACTTCTCGACCGATCGCTCGGGTGTCGAAGCTCGTCCGTGCAATCTTCGCGCACTGCCCGAAGGGCCGGTCGGGAAGGCGCCGAACGTCGTCGGCGTGCGTGTTTCGGCGGACGCACTTCGCCCGTAGTCGAACACGGTCTGATCGCGATCCGAGCCCGGGCGGGAAGGCGAAAGCGAGGTAGAACGATGGAAGCGCGATGGGACCGTCTCTCGCTTTCCAAAGTCGAGAATCGCATCTGCGATCTGATAGCGAAGATCGGGGACAAACCGAGGCACTTCGTCCGGCCCGAGATGTCCCTAGTCGAAGATCTCGGGTTCGACAGCCTTGAGATCGTCGAGCTCATGATGGAGGTCGAAGAAGACTTCGACGTTTCGCTTCCTGACCGTCCCGACGACCCAGTAAGCAAACAGATCTTTACGAGACATCCGTTCCGCGTGAGAGACTTGGCGGAGTTCGTGTATCGCGAATCTCGCGCCGGGAGGAGGGACAGTGAATGGACGCGAATGGCGACAGAGCCGCGGCCGGCGCCTACGACCGCTTTTACGCAGCTTGGGGGATCGCTCCTCGACGACGCTCGAGCGGTGGATCCGCTGTACGAACCCCTCGGAGACGGCTCCGAAGAAACCTCGCTCTTCCGGAGGTCGACCGACGGAATGCAGTGCGTCCTCGTCCCGGAATCTTCGGTCGAAATCGGCAGCGGTGAAGAGGGCGCACAGGCGGATGAGCAACCGGCCCACTCCGTACGATTGAGCGAGTTTCTCATCGACGTTGAACCGGTGTCGACAGCCGCGTTCGCGCGCTTCCTCAATTCCATCGGGGAGATCGATGACGATACCCTGAGGAGGTGGTTCGTTCTCGCGCCCGAAGATCGTCGAGCTGAGCACATGCCGATCAAGCGGCGCAAAGACAGATGGGAACCCTTCCACCGAGCGGAACTGTGGCCCATGGTTCTCGTCTCGTGGTACGGCGCCAACGCCTACTCGAAATGGGCGAACGGGCAAGACTGGACCGATGACCGATCGGATGCCATGTTCCTGCCGTCGGACGCTCAGTGGGAGTACGCGGCTCGAGGAGCCACTCGGCGGAGGTTCCCATGGGGGGAAGAAGAGCCCACACCGGAGATGGCTAGACTGTCTCTTCACCGTTGGGGGACGACCTACTCGCTCGCGAGTCTTCCGCTTGCGAACGTGAACGAGGAGCTCGGGCTCTCGCCGTTTGGACTCAGACACATGGCGGGGAACGTTTGGCACTGGTGTCGCGACGACTACGACCCGAAGTTCTACTCGACCGACGCCGCGAAGGGGCAAGATCCGGTGTGCCGGTCATCGACGGGCGTGAAAAGCGAACGGGGCGGGAGCTGGATCGGCCCCGCGGATCTCGCGCGCTCGTCGTATCGTCGAGGTCGCCCTCCGCTCGCACGCGGGCGATGTCTCGGATTTCGCTGCGTGGGGCACGTCGAGACTTGAGGCTCTCGCCGGGATCGAACTCGAAAAACAGAGCTTGCGATGACGGAGGAATGATCCGGTGAGTGCCGCGATACTCGGAGTCGGTGCGCGAAGGAAGCGAAACCCTTCGTTATCTCCGAGCGCCGCGGTGGTGCTCGTCTCGATCGCATTCTCGCGGGGACCTCTTGCCGCGGACGAGAGCGCGATCGAGCGCTACGAACAGTACGCTCTCACCCACACGGGCGATTCCGAACGTGGAAGGGCCATTTTTCGTGACGAAAAACGGACGCGCTGCATCGCTTGCCATCGCACGGGAGAGGAAGGCGGCGAGCTCGGACCCGATCTCTCTCGCATCGGTGGGAAGTTCGATCGTCCGCATCTCATCGAATCGCTCCTCGAGCCATCGCGGCAGATCGTCGAGGGGTATCGCGCTACGACCGTCGTCACGAACGAAGGCGAGGCGATCACGGGCGTTCTCAGGGATGACTCAAACGAGAACCTCACTCTCGTCGACGCCGAGCTGAAGACACACGTCATTCCGAGTCCGCGCATCCGAACGCGGGAGATGAGCGAGATTTCGCTGATGCCGGCGGGGATCACCGAGACGCTCAGCTCGGCCGAGCTCACAGATCTCGTCGCTTATCTGGAGACGCTTCGTCCCGGCGGCAAGGAGAAGTTCGGCGGTGGCGTGGTCGGTCCCGTTCGTTTGCCCGACGGATTTCGCATCCGAACCGTAGCGACCGGACTCACCGGTGCGACTGCCCTCGAAACGACGCGCGACGGCCGCGTCTTCGTTTGCGAGCAGACCGGAGCGCTTCGGGTCGTCAAGCACGGTCGCCTCCTCGACGAGCCGTTCGTGACGCTCCCAGTCGAGGCGAACTGGGAGCGCGGGCTCATCGGCGTGACCGTCGCCCCCGATTTCCCCGCGGCGCCGTACGTCTACGTCTGCTACGTCGCGGGCGAGCCCTTCACGCATCATCGAGTGAGCCGATTCACCGCGAAGGGCGATGTTGCCGCGCCGGGAAGTGAAGAGATCATTCTCGTCGGCGACGACCAGAAGAAGCTCGGTGGGAACGTCCCGGCCGGTCACCAAGGAGGCGCGCTCCACTTCGGGAACGACGGCTGTCTTTACGTGGGGATCGGTGAACAGACGGCCGGAGCTCCGGCGCAGAAACTCGGTTCGCTTCTGGGGAAGATCCTCCGCATTCACCCCGATGGCGCCATCCCCGAGGACAACCCGTTCACGAGTGCAACGACCGGGAAGTACCGCGCCATCTGGGCGCGAGGATGCCGGAATCCGTTCACGTTTTCGTTTCGCGATCGTGACGGTCTTCTTCTTATCAACGACGTCGGCGGGAGGTTCGAAGAGATCAATCGCGGTGTCGCGGGCGCGAACTACGGCTGGCCCGTCGTCGATCACGGTCCGGTTGGCGACGAACGATTTCAGGGTCCCGAGCACATCTACAAGCAGGCGTCCATCTCGGGTGGGGACTTCCTCCGCGCAGAGTCGTCGTGGCCGAAAGAGTTCCGCGATCGCTATTTCTTCGCCGACTTCGTTCACGGCTGGGTCAAGACCGTGGATCCGAACGAGCCGCAGGTCGCGTCGACATTCGCGAGTGGACTCCGCCGCCCAGTCGATCTACGTTTCTCGAGCGAAGACGTCCTCTATGTCCTCCTGCGAAACGCATGGGTGATCGATCGCAAGTTCGAACCGGGGACGGGGAGTCTTCTCGCGATCGAACGAAGCGCGACCGAGAGCTCGCCGAGCGCGGAGGTCGACGCGGGTTCGAGGATCCGATTCACGGAAAACGCCGTCGACGCATCGGCTGGCAACCTGGCGTGCTACCGCATCGAAACTCGATCGGCGACGTATTACCTCGAGAAGACCGGAGCCGGGCTTTCGAGTCTCCTCGATCGGGACGGCAACGACTGGCTCGGCTTTCGGCCGGACCCCGGGAGCGGTGCGAGCGGGGAGTACCGCGGGTTTCCGAACGCGGTCCACAAGCAGGGGGGAAGCTACTTTCATCCGCGCAATCGCGCGACCGATCCGAGCACGACGAGGGTCGAGTACGTCGGGCCGGAGCGCGTGACGATCTCCGCCACCGCGGACCGTGGGCATTGGGCCGGCCGCTTCGATTTCTACGCAGACCGCTGCACATTCACGATGACGAAAATGCCCGCGGAAAAGAAATACTGGGTGCTCTACGAAGGTACACCCGGGGGCGAGTACGACGACGAGGATTGGTGGCTGGCATCGGGGTCGGAGAATCGACACGCCCTCACCGAGCGACGCCGCGGAGACCTCCCGTCGCCCGAGTGGATCGCATTTGGTGATCGCGCTCTCGAGCGGACGCTCGTCCTCGTTCACCACGAGGACGACGAGCACCCGGATACGTTCTACGCAATGCAGAAGAAAATGACCGTGTTCGGTTTCGGTCGAGAGGGAATCGAGAAGTTCATCGATCGAGTTCCCCAGAGCTTTTCGATCGCGTTCAGCGAAAGCCCGGAACCGGCGGCGATCGATCGAGTGGCGGCCGCGCTGCTCGAACCCTCCCGCGCGGAGATTCGCATCGAAGAGTCTGACCGCGTAGACACCGAGTGACGAGACACGAGAGGACGCGTTCGTGCCGCTTCTAAGCTTAGGCTTCGTATTGGTTCTCTTGGCGATCGACGCGGACGTTCGAGCGTTTCAGCATCAACGCGTCCACCCCGTCCTCGTTCGAAATGAGCACAATCCACTGCTCAGAATAGAGATCGAGTGCGCGCGAAAGAGTGTATTCCTCGAGTCCGTGACGTTCTCTCTCACCGGGACGGACGATCTCCGCGATTTTGAGAGCTTGTCTCTCTTCTCGACGGAGGACAAAGGCGCGTTTTCGACCGGGGCTCGAATCGGTGATGCACTCGCGCCCGCGAAATCCATCACCTTTCGAGGACACCTCCGCCTCCGGAAAGGGACGAACGTCCTTTGGCTCTCGTGTCGTCTGAACTCGAGTGCCCGTCTCGGTCGCTACGTCGACGCGACGTGCACTGAGATCAAGACGAACGCCGGTGCGGTCGCTCCGGTAGACCGCTCTCCCGGTGTCCGAAAGCGCATCGGAGTTGCGCTCCGCCGTCACTGGGACGACGGCGTGCACACCTACCGCATCCCGGCACTCGCGACGACTCCACGTGGTACCCTTCTCTGCGTCTTCGACGCGCGCCGGCGAAAGTCACGAGATCTCCAGGAGGACATCGACATCGGGATCGTCCGCAGCGTGGACGGAGGAGAGACGTGGACGCCGATGCAGATCGTCATGGATATGGGCGAGTACGGGAACCTCCCCGAGGAGCAAAACGGCTGCAGCGACCCCGGGACCGTCGTCGACCCGAAAACGGGAGAGATCTTCGTCTTCGCCGTGTGGACGTGGGGTCGTCCCGGCACGCACCAGTGGAGATCGGGCGGCTCCGAACCGGGCTTCGAGATCGGCAAGACCGCGCAGTTCATGATGGTGCGCTCGCGCGACGAGGGAGAGACCTGGAGTGAACCGGAGAATCTGACGCGACGCATCAAGAAGAAAGAGTGGATCCTTCTCGTTCCGTCGCCGCAGCAGGGAATCGCACTCGCCGATGGCACTCTCGTCGTGCCGGTCGGAGGGCGCGACGCGCGGGACACGCGGTTCTCGACCGTGATGCTGAGTCGCGATCACGGGAAGAGCTGGGAAGTGCGGACGCCCTACGCGCACGAGAACACCGAGAGCCAAGCCGTGATGCTTGGCGACGGCCGGCTGATGCTCAACTGCCGCTCGAGAACGACGAAGTTCCGCGCAGTCATCGTCTCATCCGACCTCGGCGGAACGTGGACGGAACACCCGACGAATCGAAAGGTACTCATCGAACCGCACTGTAACGGCAGTCTCTATCGATTCGAGTACCAGCGCGAAGGGAAAGAGCGTCATGTCCTTCTCTTCGCGAACCCACACTCACAGACGGGTCGCGATCACCACTCGATTCAGGTGAGTTTCGACGACGGCGAGACGTGGCCCAAGGAGCACCGTCTCCTTCTCGACGAAGGGCGCGGGAAGGGCTACCCGAGCCTGAGTCGCGTGGACGAGCGCCATGTCGGTATCGTCTACGAAGGGAGTCAGGCGCATCTGGTGTTCGAGCGAATCGCGATCGAGGAGCTGGTGGAGGAGCGGTAAGAGCTGCCGTCGGAGTCTCGGCGATCGGCGGGAATCGGGAGACTCCGGACTCGAATGACGCGCGAGTGTTCGGGAGGGGCGAACCATCGCGCCAGTGTCGCCAGGCCTGCTCTCCGTATTCTCATGGAGAGCCGACTGGTCGCGATTCTGGTACTCGTCCGAGCCGGGGATTTCGGACGCGGCGAAGACCGAGTGAATCTTGAAGCGATCTCTCAGGCGCTCTCAGACGTCTCGTCTCTCGCGATCTCGCATTCGTAGAGACTCCCGCGTCGAAGCCTCCCGACGGCGAAGCTCAAGCTTCCCACCGTGTGCTTCGCGCCGACTTGAAACGGACCGTCGATCCTCTCCTCTAGCCACACGGACAGGGGCTGCTCGGGCTCTCCTTCGAACGACTCGACCGAGACCCCCAACTCAGCGCAGAGCTGGCCCAGATGGACTCCCCCGCCGGCAATCCAGCGGTCGTCGCCGGCGCGCCGGAGGCCCCGCGGCAGGCCGTCGAATTCGTCTCGAATGTCGCCCAGGAGCTCCTCGACGACGTCCTCGAGCGTGACGAGCCCGGTCGTCCTACCGTCCTTCGACTTGACGATGGCTATGTGCATGCGTTCGCGTACGAAGGAGGCCATCACGTCGGCCGCGCTGTCGTCTTCGGAAACCGTGATGATCGAGCGCAGCGGTAGCGGTGTCTCGGAGCCCCGCGTCGAGTCGGTCGAGAGGAGGAGCATCTCCTTCACGTTGACGTACCCGATCACGTGGTGGACATCGCCGTCCTTGCAAACCGGAAAGCGCGTGTGCAGATGTCGCCGCGCGTAACCGATCGCTTCCTCGAGAGTCTGGTTCGAGTCGAGGAAAGCGATTTCATCGAGCGGTATCCGGATGTCCTTCGCGGTGAATTCCGAGAGCTGCGGCGCTCGCTTGATGATCCGTTCCTGTTGAGGTCCGATCTCCCGCGACAGGCGAGCCAGGCCCGCGAGAGCGGCGATTTCTTCGACCGTCGCGGCGCCTTCGTTCTCGTCATCGCGGCGTCGCTCGAACGGGCGGTTGATCAGGTGAATGAACCACAATACGGGCTGCAAGGCGACCGCTGAGACTTGCAGCGGTCGCGCGATCACAAGCGCTAGGCCCCGATTGAATCGCACGCCGAGCGACTTGGCCAGGATCTCGGTGAACTGCAGCATCACGAACGTGAAGATCGCGGCGAAGAGCCAGAGATACTCCTCGCCGAAGACCTTTCCGAACTGAGCTCCAGCGATGGAGGCGCCGACCGTGTGCGCCGCCGTGTTGAGGAGAAGAATCACCGCGATGGGACGCTCCACGTGGCTCTTGAAGCCCTGCCAGATCCGCCCAATGCGAGGCCTTCGCTCGGACAAGCTCGCTACTTGAGCCGGCGTCAAAGACAAAAGCGTCGCCTCCATGAGCGAGCAGATCGCCGAGATGACAAGTGCGATCAGGACGCCCACAACGAAGAGTGTCATCGAGTGTTCCTCCGGGCTCTTCTTCTTCGTGCGTTCGAGTACGGGGTCGGGACGGTTGGAGCCGTCGACGCGATTCGTCAGCGCTTCTACGCTATCTCCGCCGAGCGGCGATTCAAGCTCCCTGCTCTCGTCGCGCGTTCGAAGAAAACCGAGGCGCTTCTCCCCGCTGAGTCTTACGTTCGCGCTCCGCTCGTTGCGGGTCTCGATGGAATCGCTCGACTCTCCTTCACGCCGCGTCGGATCCCGGGCGCGTGAGAGGCTGACGAGGCGATCGAGACCTGTCGTTCGCTACGACAACGTCCTGCGAGTGTTCGTCGTACCGCCGAGACCTGATCATCGGACGGATCGCTACCCTGATCCTCGGTGTGGCAGAAGCGAAACTCCGGTCAGTTCGGCGCCACCTTCTCGCCAGTTCACCGCCGACGGCGGCTTGCCCCTCGCTCACCGAACGAGAGGAGATCCTGGGCATTAGGTGCGTTTCCAGGGCCCGGTGATCGCCAGCGTGTAACCAGGGACCTGAATGTTGAGGAAAAGCGTCATCGGCTCGCCCGGTCCGAAGCACGCTCCGCAGATCTCCATATCGCTAGTGTAGCGATTGCGCCCCAGGGTGTAGATCTCCCCCTTTCGCGTGACTCCACGCAAGTACTTCACGGGCGCCTCGTCCTCGCAAATGATCAGGTCTCCCCAGGGCGCGACGGCGACATTGTCGCAGCGGTTTACGAGCTTCGTGTTGTTCGGTTCGAGGTAGAGCTGCAGACGACCCGGTTGGTCCTTCTCCTTCGCGGTGGCCTCGAATGGGCTCGGGAAGTAGCGGAAGATCTGTCCCTTGCGACCGATTCCACCGTCGGTGCAGGCGAAGTAAATCTCTTCGTTTCCGTACCAGATGCCCTCACCGCGCGCGAACACCGCGGCGCCGGCGTCCCGACCGCGCTTGCGCAGGTCGTCTTCGGGCGCCTCCACGTCGTCCATGTCCATCCACTCGACATCGAGGCACTCTCCGACAGGAATCTTCGGCGCCCCGGTCGTCGGGAAGTTTCTCGTATCGCAGGACTTTCGATCGCGGACGACTAACGACTGTAGTTTGCCGCCCGAGCGCAGATCGCCGCGTTTCTTCGGCAGGAATCTGTAGAGCAGACCGTCTTCACGATCCTCGGTCTGATAAACGACGCCACTCCTGGGCTCGACCGCAACCGCCTCGTGATTGAAGCGCCCCATCGCCTTGAGCGGAATCGGCTCGACGGGGCCGGTCGCCTGCACCGGAACTTCAAAGTTGTAGCCGTGGTCCTTCTCGCTCCAATTGAAGTTCTCCTCGCCCACCTTGAGCTCAGGCGTGCCCTTGTCAACAGTCTCCTCGCACGTGATCCAAGTGTTCCAGGGTGTCGGGCCGCCCGCGCAGTTGCGAGTTGTTCCCGCGAGACTGAGGAAGCTGCGCTCCACGGTTTGAGAGGCCAGGTCGTAGACGAGGGTCGTGGTGCCTCCAACATGCGGGAACTTGCCCTTGCCCAGATCGTAGACCTTGCTGCTATCCATTGTCGAAAACAGGTGATTGCCGATTCCCCACGGGCCCTTGAAGGTCTCTTCGGGCGTCAGCTCGTGATTGCGAATCAAGATCACTTTGCCCTTCGGACCCGCGAACGCCGCCATGCCGTCGGGCGCTGCGGGAGTGCGAAAGCCATCGCTCATCGGGTCGCCGGCGCGAGAAATCACCTTGTAGGTAAATCCCTCGGGGAGATCGAATACATCGGCGGGATCGCGTTTGAGATCACCGTACACGTGCACTTCGTTCTGATAGTCCGCGGCCCGAACGAATCGGTTCAATCCCAGGAATCCGGCGCTGACTGCGGCAACGGACCTTAGCGCTTCTCGTCGGCTGACGTTCATGATGCTCAACTGAATCGTGACGAAAGTGAAAGAGTGGACGATGGATCGTTCGGGCAGCGGGAACCCTATCTACGCTGCCGGAGCGCGCTCTTTCGGTTGTACCCGGCACGTCGAATTCGGCGGGTTCTTTCGATCAACTTTTGTGCCAAGAGGGTGTCTTCGCTTCCGCCGGTGTGCGGCCCGTCCCCAGGCGATCCCTCAGGGGCATTCGTTCTGGAATCCTCGGAACCGGTAACCTACCCGTGGATGTGCGCTTGCACGAGTTCATTCTTGGCGAACACTTCCTCCTTGAGTCGCGTCTTGAACAAAGCGAGCTTCTCGGCAAGGGAGTCGTCAGCGAGTGAGAGAATCTGAAGAGCGAGAATGGCTGCGTTTCGCGCTCCGTCGATCGCAACCGTCGCGACCGGAACACCCGGCGACATCTGAACCGTGGCGTGGAGCGCGTCCGTGCCCTGAAGAGCACCGCTCGAAAGGGGAACGCCGATCACCGGAAGAGTCGTCTTCGCGGCGATCGCCCCTCCGAGATGCGCGGCCATTCCCGCACCGCAGATAATCACGGAAAAGTGGTCTCTCGCTTCGGAGGCGAGAGCCATCGCTTCATCGGGTGCCCGGTGTACGGAGAGCACGCGTACTTCACAGTCGATTTCGAAATCCTGCAGTACCTGCACCGCTTCTTTCATCACGGGAAAGTCCGAGTCACTTCCCATCAGAATCAGCACCGGCTTTGGCATTCTTGCCCTCCTCCGTTCGGTGATCGCGAATTCGTCGGCTGCGGTCGCCGTGGTGAAGATTTCGCGGCCCGGATCTCGAGCCGCCTCGCGGCGCAAGAGACATCGAATCCTCCCGTAGTCGGCGACTCGGTGGCGGCCTCTCCGCCGGCACGTTCAGGCTCCGATCGACGGGAGATCTTTGAAGCCGTCGGCCCGGCTTCGTCTTGTTCGGATCCGACGACAGTGTCTTGCGACCGCGCGTTTCGCTCGCTCCGCCACTAGGTCCGCTGCTTCCCGTATCGTGGCCGCCTCACTGGTGACGGCGATGGATTCCGCGCGCCTCACCTGAAGGATCAGGCGAGCCAACTTGTCGACGCCTCCTCGAGGGCCGTTGACGTCCTGGAAAGTGAGCGTGGCGCGGATCACACGATCAGCAAAACGACCGAGGGCGAAAGCGAGTCGCCTCTCGGCGTAGGTGCGATCATCGGGTTCGAGTTCGAATCGACGGCTGGTGATGACGAGTTGCATGAGGCTCATCCTCCGCTAGTGGTTTGGCCGTTTCCGTTCGAAGCCTAGCCCCGGAGCGAAGAATCGTCTAATACGAAAGAGCGACGAGTCGTATCGTAAAAACCGATATGAGCGAGGCGCGCGAGGGGCCAGCCAGCGCTCCACTCACTGCTCCCGCGAGATCGCGCACGCGATCCCTCGGCCGTGGTCGTCGTCTAGATCCTGGTTGTTGCGATTGGTGCACCGCTGTCTAATGTTTCGGAAGGCGAGATACGCCGAAACGCGCTGCTCGGGAGACAGGTTTGCTCTTTTCATCTCCTCACTCGAAACTGCATGCTCACGCGGCACTTGCGTGTCTGCTGGGTGTTGGTGTTTTGGTCTCGGAGATCTGTCCGGCGGCTCCGCCCGAAGATCCGCCGAAGGATTCGAGAGATCGTCACGCCGAGAGGCCGGCAGAGTTCTTCGAGAAGAAAATCCGCCCCGTTCTCGTCGATCGGTGCTACGGCTGTCACTCCGAGGCGAGCGGGAAGGCGAAGGGCGGCTTTCGACTCGATTCGCGGGATGGCATCCGGCGCGGGGGCGAGACCGGGCCCGCCGTCGTTCCTGGACGGCCCGACGCGAGCTTGCTCCTGCGCGCGATCCGGCGCGAAGGCCCGAAGATGCCGCCCGACGGTCCGCTTCCGGATCGCGTCATCCGCGATTTCGTGCAGTGGATCGAGCTCGGGGCGCCCGACCCCCGGACCGAAGACGAGACTCGAGCTCGCGGCGAGGCGGCGGCGAGCGCGGCCGGGCGCCACTGGGCGTTTACTTCGCCGCGTCGATCCGAGCCTCCGTCCGTCGCTGACGAGTCCTGGCCGTCCGGCCCGATCGATCGATTCGTCCTCGCACGTCTCGAAGCCGAGGGGATCGCGCCCAGCGCCGCCGCCGATCCGGCGACTCTACTTCGTCGCGTGACCTTCGACCTCACGGGTCTTCCGCCGAGCGAGGATGCGATCGAGTCGTTCCTTGCGGACGCGAGTCCGGTCGCCTACGAGAAAGTCGTCGACCGGCTGCTCAGCTCGGTTCAGTTCGGTGAGCGGTGGGCGCGACTTTGGCTCGACGTCGCGCGCTACGCCGAAGACCAGGCGCACATCGTCGGAAACAACGAGTCGCTGTTTTATCCGAACGCGTACATCTATCGCGACTGGGTCATCGCCGCACTGAGCAGCGACGTGCCGTACGACCGGTTCGTCAGGCTACAACTCGCCGTCGATTTGCTCGAGCCGGAAAACGACCGCGATCTTCCCGCGCTCGGTTTCAT
Source organism: Planctomycetota bacterium (assembly GCA_965223845.1). Lineage (GTDB taxonomy): Bacteria > Planctomycetota > UBA8108 > UBA8108 > SXIK01 > CBDCXR01. The sequence goes on from CBDCXR010000004.1 coordinate 6,455,924, forward strand.
CGGACTGGGCCCGAAGTACTACGATCGCAACAACCCGGTCGTCATGGGGGACGAGTGGGAAGATCGCGTCGACACGGTCTCGCGTGGAATCCTCGGCCTCACCGTCGCGTGCGCACGCTGCCACGATCACAAGTACGATCCGATCTCGACCGAGGACTACTACGGACTCGCTGGGGTGTTCGCGAGCACGGAGATGTTCAACCGGCCGCGAGGGGAAAAAGCGGAGCGCGGTAAGAAAGGTCAGGCCAAATCGCCATCGGGCGCGCTTCACATCGTGCGCGAAGGCAAAGTGCGGGACCTCCACGTCCAGGTTCGCGGCAACCCGGAGAACAAGGGGCCGCTCGTTCGGCGGCGATTCTTGAGCCTGTTCGAACGGGACGGCGAACCGCGGCCCTTTGAACGCGGAAGCGGACGTGCGGAGCTCGCGGAGTCCGTGACCAAAACGTCGACCGCGCTCACGGCGCGCGTCATCGTGAACCGCGTATGGGGCGAGCTCACCGGCGCGGCGATTGTCGCGACACCGAGCAACTTCGGTGTCCTCGGAGCGCGGCCGACGCATCCCGAGCTCCTCGACGACCTCGCGATTCGCTTCGTCGAGTCGGGGTGGTCGCTCAAATGGCTCTGCCGGGAGATCGTACTCTCGTCGACGTATCGCCAACGAAGTGACGTCGATCCCGTGAGAGCGGCGCGCGACGAGGCGAATCGACTTCTCTGGCGCATGCATCGTCGTCGGCTTCCGATCGAGTCTTGGCGCGACGCGATCCTCACCGTCGCGGGCGAACTCGACGCTGCGGTGGGGGGGAAGTCGGTCGATCCGGCGCGACCGGAAGAGAAACGGCGGACGGTGTACGCGCGCGTCAGCCGCTTCCAGCTCAACTCTATGCTTCAGCTGTTCGACTTCCCCGACCCGAATGTACACGCAGCGCAGCGCGCGCTCACGATCACTCCGCTCCAGAAGCTCTTCGCGCTGAACAGCGCCTTCATTCTGCACCAGGCGCAGCGACTCGCCGACTCGCTTCTCGCGGAGTTCGGCGGGGCAGCGTCGATGGTTCCCGAGACGGGAGTCCGGCGTGCGTACGCTCGCGTGTTCGGTCGGGCTCCGTCGGTTCGCGAGCTCGCGATCGGTCGCGAGTTTTTCGCGACTCGCTCAGGCGACGCCGCGGCGTGGAAGGAGTACGTCCACGCGCTTCTCGTGTCGAACGAGCTCGTCTATTTGGACTGAGTTTGGGTGACGCGTCCGTGACGATGTGTCGCCTCACTCGGCGCCGTACGCTCGGCGGTGGAACGGCGAGCTCGGAAACGGGAGGGCCGCCGGCTGAGGTCGAGGCTCGAGTGATTTTCGGAGCTTCCGGCGGCCGCGCGCACCCGCGAAGAGCTTGACGCGACTCGCGAGACCGACGAATCTGTTGGTTTGAAGCTGATTCGGCTCAGCCGTTCGCGTCCGGCTCGATCGGACGCTCCGTCAACGACACGAGGCGAACCGTGGACGAAGCGACGACTTCCTCTCCGCGAAGGGATCCGCGTACGCTGAACCGCCGCGACATGCTCCGGCGGGCCGGCGGCGGTTTTGGTGCGCTCGGGCTAGCCGGCATGCTCGATTCCGTCGCGCGGGGAGCGTCGAGCGCGGGGTCGACGGTCGCGCTCCATCGTCCGGCGCGCGCGAAGAGCGTCATCTTTCTCTTCATGAACGGCGCGCCGTCTCACGTCGACACCTTCGATCCAAAACCCGCGCTCGCGAAGCACGCCGGCGAAGAGCCGCCGAGCAAGTGGAAGAAGGGCAAGGTCGGCGGCCTCATGCCGTCTCCGTTCCGCTTCGACGCACACGGCGAGAGCGGCGTCGTCATGAGCGAGCTTCTGCCGGAGCTTTCTCATTCGGCCGACGACCTCTGCGTGCTCCGATCGATGCACACCGACGTGCCGAACCACGAGCCCGGTCTCCTCATGATGCTTTCGGGGAACCAGCAGCCGGTGCGTCCGTCCCTCGGCTCTTGGGTCTCGTACGGCCTCGGCACTGAGAACGAAAATCTTCCGGGGTACGTCGTTCTCTGCCCCGGGCGGCCGGTCGTCGGACCACGTCTCTGGTCGTCTGGTTTTCTCCCGGGCGAGCATCAGGGCACTGCGCTCGACACGCGTGATCTCGCGGTCGAGAAGCTGATCGCAAATGTGCGGCATCCGAGTTTGTCGATCGCCGACCAGCGTCGCCAGGTCGATCTTATCCGCGAGTTGAACGCGCTTCACCGCGAGGCGCGCCCCGGCGAGGTTGCGCTCGATGCGCAAATCCGATCGCTCGAAACCGCGTTTCGGATGCAGATCGAAGCGACGGACGCGTTCGACGTCGCGCGGGAGACCGATTCCGTGCGTGATCGCTACGGTCGGACACCGTACGGACAATCGTGTCTCATGGCTCGCCGACTCGTCGAGCGCGGTGTGCGCTTCGTTCAGGTCTACTACGTCTCCGGCAAGAACAAGCAGCCGTGGGACACACACGCCGACAACGACAACCGTCATCGAACCCTGTGCGCGGACAGCGACCGCGGGACGGCGGCGCTCATCGAGGACCTCCGCCAGCGCGGACTCCTCGAAGACACGCTCGTGATCTGGGGCGGGGAATTCGGACGTACACCGTACGCCCAACCCGCGAAAAACGGCCGCGCCGGGCGCGACCACCATCACACCGGCTTTTCGATGTTCCTCGCGGGCGGCGGCGTGCGAGGCGGCACGATGTACGGCACGACGGACGAGTTCGGAATTCATGCCGTCGAGAAGCGAGCTCACGTGCACGATCTTCACGCTACGATCCTCCACCTCCTCGGCATCGACCACGAGCAGCTCACCTACCGGTGGTCGGGACGGGATTTCCGCCTCACCGACGTCCACGGGAACGTGATGCACGACATCATCGCGTGACGCGCCGTGGGTGATTCGTTTTGGCTCGGCATCGCGATCGGCGTCTACCTCGTCGTTCTCTTCGCGATCGGCCTCTGGGCTCGCGGTCGCATCCACGACGCGTCCGACTACATCGTCGCCGGCCGCCGACTCCCGTTCTTCTTTTCGACGGGGACTCTGCTCGCGACTTGGTTCGGCGCGGGCATCGTTCTCGCGACGACGGACGAGGTGCGCGAGAGCGGGCTCCAGAACATCGCGCTCGAGCCCATCGGTCCCGGACTCTGCCTCGTTTTCGTGGCGCTCTTCTTCGCCCGGCCGATGTGGAACGCGCGCCTCCTTACGCACAACGACCTCTACGCGAGGCGGTACGGAAAGCGCGTCGAAATCCTTTCGAGTCTCTACGCGATCAACTTCGTTCCTTGGATTTCTGCGCAGCTCCTCGGCATGGCGGGGATCCTTCGCGTCTACTTTGAGCTCCCGCTCGAAGCGGGGATCGTTCTCGTCGCGTTTGTCGCCCTCGGCTACACGCTCCTCGGCGGCATGTGGTCGGTCACGATCACCGACGCGTTTCAGCTCGTTCTGATCCTCCTCGGTCTCGTGTGGCTCTTGGTCGTGACCCTCGCCGAGCTCGGCGGCGGCTCCGCGTCGGCTGGCTGGAGCGAAATGCTGCGAGCGACGCCGCCCGAGGACCTCGAAGCGTTCTCGGTGAAGAGCACGGCGGAGATGTTCGAGTGGCTCTCGCTCTTCCTCGCGGGGACGATCGGCATCATTCCGAGTCAGGACCTGATGCAGCGAGTCTTTGCGGCCAGATCGGCACGCGTCGCGGTGTGGTCGAGCCTGACCGCCGGACTTCTCTACCTCGCCTTCGGCGCGATCCCGGTCGTCGTCGGCCTAGCGAGTCGTGGACTCCTCGACGTGGAGATCGACAGCGACATCGTCGCGGAGCTCGGCCGATCGCTCATGGGGCCGGTCGCCGGAACGATCTTCGTCCTCGCGATCCTCTCCGCGGTCCTCTCGACCATCGACAGCGCGCTCCTCGCGCCGGCGAGTGTATTCGCGCAAAACTTCCTTCGTCACGTCGCCGGAGGACGCGTGTCGGTGCTCGCGCTCACGCGGCTCGCAGCAATCGGAATTGCGGCCGCGAGCTCACTCCTCGCGCTCAGCGGAAACGACGCATTCGCGTTTCTCGAGGAGTCGTACTCGATGGGGCTCGCCCCGTTCGTAGTGCTCGTGTTCGCCGTCTACCAGAAGACGACTCGCGAGCTCCCCGCGCTTCTCGCGCTTTCCTTCGGGCTCCTCGCGTGGCTCGCCGAGATCTTGGCGTCGTGGCGGGGGACGACTCTGACGCTGAAGCCGGTCTTCGGCGAGGAGCCCGCGGAGATCCCTTCGGCGATCGTGATCCTGGTGGTGAGCTTCTCGCTCTACGTCCTCGGGGATCTGTGGGAGCGGCGGAGGTAGAGCGGGCTTCTGGCTCGTGTGCGATCTCTTTTCCGATTCCGAATTACCTAGTCGTGCACGAGCACTAGAAACGCAACGAACTCCACGTCACCCCCATCGCACGCCGGGAAACCGTACACCTGGATGAGGTCCCCCATGCCGAGGGATCCGAGGGGAATGACGTCGTTCTCGCCGCCGCGGAGGTCGAGGACGACCGCCGTGTCGAGCACGTCGACGAGTATGCCGTTGAGCATGAGGCGCCGTTCGACCGGGTCGACCGCCTCGAGGGGACCCTCGAGCCGATCCGGCGAGATGATCACCTTCCGCGCGATCCCGGGATCCGTCGCGTCCGGCTCGATCGCGACGTCGATCGGACCGCAGTCGAGGAGCTCGTCGAGCTCCACGAAGGTGATCGGTCCGCGTCCGCTGATCTCGACGGATTCACCGCTCGGGAGGAGGTAGCTCACCGTCTCCTCCGCACCTTCGGGCCGAACGGCGAGCTCGTGTCCGCCCTCCGTCGGCGCGACCGAGATCAGCTCACCGACGATACGATTCCGAACGAGAATACAGTGGGCGAGGAGAACGCCCTCGGCGTCGAGGTGCTTTCCGCGGACCCGCACTTCGGCACCGGGCTGGATCGCTTCCGGGCCGACGCGTTCGTCGCAACCCTGCAGGATGATCGTGTTGTCCGACAGGCGGACCGTCAAATCGCCGTCTTCGAAGTCACCGTCTTCGACGCGGAGGAGGAATTCGCCGTCAGTGACCTCGCTCTGTGCGATCCCGCGCGCCCGCTCCGTTTCGCCGACGACGATGATCGAGGCGAGGATGCGCCCGTCCGAGGTCAGCGGGCCGCGGACGGTCGCACGAACGTCGAGCGGCAAATCTTCGGGCGCGATCGGTTCGCCGGCCGCGTTGAACACGATCGTTTCGTCGTCGATGATGATTTCCGCGTGACCGCGATCGGAACCGAAGTCGAGGAGGAGACCGTCGACGAGACCGTCCGTCTCGAAGCGCTCGGCGATGCGCCCTTCGAGCGTGCGCGGACAGCCGTCCGTGCCGTGCCGAATGTCGACGAACGCGACCGGCCGAAAGATGCACTTTCCGGAGTTTCCGGCTTGGTGTAGGTGGATCGACTTATTCGCGTCTATGTCGAGGCGGATCTCGAGCGTCTCCCCTCCGATGACGCGGAATGGACCGCGCGGGTTGAGGTCGAGCTTGCCGCTCGGGAGCTTCATGGTGAGATCTTCGCACGGGCCGCCGATCGCACGGAGACGCGAGACGCGAAGCCGGACCTTGTGGTAGGTGCCGGACGGGACCTCCTCCACCGCGAGCAGAAAGTCCTCGTCGCGCAGGTCGAGAATGTCGACCTCTTTCCCGTCGGCCGATTCGTACACGGTGATGGGGTGTCCTTCACCGAGGAGCGAAACTTCGTGGATGGTGAGGAAGATGTGGTCGTAGTCGGCCGGACCGTCCGCGACGAGCACGGCGACCTGGCCGGTCTGAGAACCGCCCGATCCACCACCGCCGCAGCCCACGGCGACGAAGAGTGCACAACAGATGAGGGTTTCGAGGCAGCGTCGTGGCATGGAAGAGATCTCCAGTGCGATCCGGCCTTTCGGCGAGCCGCGCGGTTCAGAGTGGTAACGAGATGGAGTGCCCCGAGGTCTTCACGGCAAGCCGCGTGCCCGCTAGCGGAATCCTGCGTCGAAGCGTTCTAAGTGCTTTTGCCGACACGAGCCGCTCAGTCGGCGCGGATTGTACCGGAACTTGGCGACTCGCGCGAACCGTCCAAGAAACGGTCGGCGGGTAGAAAACGGGTGACCCGGAATGTTCTCGCCCGCGAGGACGTTCGACGGGGCCCGAATCACTCTCCGGCGAGACGCCGCAGCAAGCGAACGAGAAACTCGATCAATTCGCCGTAGTTCTCGACGGAGATGCGTTCGTTCACCCCGTGAATCGACGATTTCGTCGCGTCCGTCACCCACAGCGGAAGGAAGCGGTAGACGTCGTCGGCGATCTTCGCGTAGTGGCGCGAGTCGGTCGCCCCGAACACGAGATACGGCGCAACGATCACATTCGGGAAAGACTCGCTGATCGTGTGCTGGAGGGCACGAAAGGCACGTGAATCGGTGGACGAGACGGGCGACGGTTCCGTGCTCGCCCCGACCGACTCGATGCGAATCTCCGGCCCGACGATTTCGCGCAAGCGATCGAGCGTTGTCGCCACCGTCTCGCCCGGCAAGATGCGCAGATTGACGACGGCCCGCGCGGACTCGGGGAGCACGTTGTCCTTCACGCCGGCGTCGAGGATCGTCGGCGCGACGGTGGTCCGGACGAGAGCGGCCGTCGTCGTGTCGGCTGCGAGCGAGCCCTCGACGAGCGGCCGAGAGAGCCAAAGGTTCGCGGCGCCCAAGCGAACGGCGTAGGAAGATTCGGGCGCGAGAAACGCGAGCATCTCCTCCGTCGCTCCGCTCATCTGAGTCGGGAACGGATCCGCTTCGATCGCGGCGATCGCTCGCGCGACGGCGCCGATCGCCGTCTTCTTCGGAGGCGTCGACGAGTGTCCACCCGTCGCCTCCGCGCGGAGCTCGACGCTCAAGTAACCCTTCTCCGCGATACCGACCAGCGCAACGGGCCGATCGACAACGGTCAAGATGCGCTCTGCGATGAAGCCGCCCTCATCGACCACGTATTCGAACTGAATCCCGCGAGCGCGAAGCCTCTCGGCGATCGCTCCGTTTCCGCGCGCCCCACCGGTTTCCTCGTCGTGGCCAAAGGCGAAGTAGATGGTTTGCGCGGGTTGAAATCCCTCGGCGATGAGGTGTTCGATCGCTTCGAACAGTCCGAACACGCCGCTTTTCACGTCGAGCGCGCCGCGCCCCCAAATCGTTCCGGCTGCCAGCACTCCGCCGAACGGAGGATGCTTCCAACTCTCGGCCGTGCGCGGGTCGGCCGGCACGACGTCGAGATGCGACATGAAGAGACCCGGCGCGCGAGTGGAGTCGCTTCCGTCCCAACGAAAGAGAAGGCTGTATTCGTTCACGACCTCGCGCGCGAGCTCGCGATGCGTCGCGGGGAAGACCTGCTCGAGGTAGCGATGGAGCAGAAGGAACGGCGCGGTCGATTCGGGCGCTCCGCCGGCGGAAGCGATCGTTTCAAGCTGGATCCCCTTCGCGAGAACTTGGCTCGCACCGACGGCGTCGACCTCGATCGGGGTCCCCGGCGGGACGGCGATCTGACGCGAAGGGAGACGCGCGGTGCGAACGACGAGGATCGCGGCGAGCAGGGCGGCGATGGAGAGGACGAAAACGATGACTCGCCGGAGGTATTTTCTCATGTCACCTCAGCTCGCAATCGGCGCGCGAGACGGGCACGGGAACGGGTGAAGGGATGGACTCCCGAGTGACTTTCTACGCAATCAAGCCGTGATGCACCCGTGCCTCACCCGTCGGCCCGACGAGACGCTCGTCGAGACCGCGGTGGCGATACTTGAGCTCCTGCGCGTCGAATCCACAGAGGTGAAGAATCGTCGCCTGGAGATCGTGGACGCTCATCCGATTCTCGGTCGCGTAGTAGCCGAGCTCGTCGGTCGCGCCGTAGGAAAGACCGCCGCGGATGCCGCCGCCCGCCATCCAGATGGTCATGCAGTGCGGATGGTGATCGCGTCCGATGAACTGGCCGTACGAGCCGCCGCGATTCTCGCGCATCGACGTTCGGCCGAACTCGCCGCTCCAAACAACGAGCGTTTCGTCGAGGAGCCCGCGCGCCTTGAGGTCTTGAATGAGCGCCGCAATCGGGCGGTCCATGCCGCGGCACTTGTTCGGAAGGTGCTTCACGATGTCCGTATCTCGGCTCACACCGTGAAAATCCCAGCCCCAGTCGAAGAGCTGGACGTACCGCACTCCGCGCTCGACCAGTCGTCGCGCGAGGAGACAGTTGTTTGCGAACGATCCCGGTCCAGGCTTCGCGCCGTAGAGTTCGAGCGTCGCGTCGGACTCTCTCGAGATGTCCATCACCTCGGGGACGGCGATCTGCATCCGGTACGCGAGCTCGTACTGCGCGATGCGCGTGAGCGTCTCGGGGTCGCCGTACTCTTCGAGCTCGATCTGATTCAGGCGCTGGAGCGCGTCGAGACTTCGTCGACGCACCCCGCGGTCGATACCCTTCGGATTCGATGCGTAGAGAATCGGATCTCCGCTCGAGCGACACTGGACGCCTTGGTAGACGGTCGGCAGATACCCGGTGCTCCACAGACTCTTCCCGCCGCTCGGATCCGTTCCCCCAGAAAGTAGAACAACGAAGCCCGGTAGGTCGTCGGCTTCCGAGCCCAGGCCGTAGGTGAGCCACGAACCCATCGAAGCGCCGCCGAAGCGGGGCGTTCCCGTGTAGAGATAGAGCTGCGCCGGGGCGTGATTGAACTCCGTGGTGTACATCGAGCGGATGACGGCGACGTCGTCGATGACTTCGCTCATTCGCGGGAGGAGCTCCGAGACGAGAGTCCCTGAGTTCCCGCGCGGCTCGAAGTGGTAGGGCGTGCCGAGCATCTTCGGGCGTCCCTGAATGAACGCAAAGCGAGCGTTCTCGAGAAAGCTCTCGGGACAGAGCTGATCACTGAGCTCGACGAGCTTCGGCTTGTAGTCGAAGAGCTCCTGCTGCGGCGGCGAGCCGGCCATGTGTAGATAGATGACCCGCTTCGCGCGCGGTGCGAAATGTGGTCCGAGTAGCGGCGCGGCGCCATCGTCACTCGCGAGTGACGCGCGCTCCTTTCCGAGGAGCGAGCTGAGGGCGAGCGCGCCGATACCGGCGGTCGACCGCCGAAAGAAATGCCGACGGGTGACGGCGCGAATGCGCGCGAGCTCGGTTTCTCGGTGAATGTTCATGGCTGCGTGTCGCTTGTGACGGCCTCGAACCAACTGCTCTCTTTACCGCTTGGTCAGCACCGCGTCGAGATTGAGAACGACGTTTGCAACGACCGTCCACGCCGCCGCGTCGTGGACGTCGACCCCGGATGGAAGTGCGCCGAGCGGATCCGTAGCGATCGCTTCTGCGGCGTCGACGTGAGTTTCGTAGTGCTTTCTCTCGCTCTCGAAGAGTCCGGCGAGCGTGGCGATCTGCTCGCCGCTCGGCGGACGGGCGAGCGCGAGACGAAGCGCGAACGCCGCGCGATCGTGCGTCGATTCTCCGCCTTCCCGAAGGATTCGTCGCCCGAGCGCTTGTGCGGCTTCGACGAACCCGGGGTCATTCAGAGTGACGAACGCCTGGAGCGGAGTATTTGTCGGCGTGCGGCGGAGTGTGCACACTTCGCGGCTCGGCGCGTCGAACGTCGCCATCGACGGGTACGGGACGGTGCGCCGCCAAAAGGTGTAGAGGCCTCGGCGGTAACGATCTTCGCCCGTGCTGGTCGGCCATTTGCGGTCGCCGTTGAACGCCGCGCGCCAGAGGCCGGGCGGCTGCGGGGGGTACACCGATGGTCCGCCGATCTTTCGGCTGAGTAGTCCCGCGATGGCGAGAGCCTGATCGCGGACCATTTCCGCCTCGAGTCGCCCGCTCGGTCCCCGCGCGAGGAGTCGGTTCGCGGGGTCCCGAGTGCGGAGCTCCTTCGAGGCGCGTGATGACTGGCGATAGGTCGAGGAGAGAACGATTGAGCGAACGAATCGTTTCATGTCCCAATCGGTGCGAAAGTCGCTCGCGAGCCAATCGAGGAGCTCGGGGTGGCTCGGCGCTTCGCCTTGCTTCCCGAAGTCTTCCTCCGTGCGAACGAGGCCCGTTCCGAAGATTCGCGCCCAGAATCGGTTGACGGTGACGCGCGCCGTGAGCGGATTGTCGCTCGAGAGCAGCCAGCGCGCGACGCCGAGTCGATTCGCGGGAGCATCGCTTGGGAGTGTGCCGAACGCCGCCGGAACCGCCGCGGAAACCTCGTCTCCGGGAGTGAGGAAGTTGCCGCGCGTCATCACTCGCGTGGTCCGGCGTTTTTTCCCTTCGAGCTCGTTGAGGACCGGCGTCCGAGGGGCGTTTCTCTCGAGTTCGGTGATTCTCGTTCGGATCGGCGCCATCTTCCCGTCGACGCGAAGAAAACGCCGGAGAACTAGCCGAAGCGCTTCCCCGAGCGCTTCGCGATCCGCGGCGGTACGCTCGGACGGCGAAATCGCAAGGAGCTTCGACGCGGCGACAGGAGCAACGGGGACCGGGGTACGCCCGCGAAGAACGGAAACGCGGACGCGCGGCAGCGACCCTCCGCCTGGGGCACTCAAGCGCAGCGAGATGGCGAGTTCGGAATCGCCCGCGGGCAAAGGCTCGGAGACCGGGAACACCGCCACGAATCGCCGGGTCGACGTCGCGTCGCCGGCCCAGCCCGAGTCTTCGCTCGCATCGTCGCGTACCGCGTTCGCGATCGACCACTTCGCGGCTTCGGAGTTCGCGCTCGGAGCCGTCAGGGCGATCGATCGCGCACCGTCGGGCGCGAATGCGACGCTCGTCGCCGGCGCCTTGTCCTCGCGACTCTGCCACACGGGCGTTCGATCTTCGTCGAGGATCAGAACGCGAAAACCGTCGAGTCGAGACTGGAGTCGGTTGTCCGTCCGATTCCACACCGCGATGCGCCCGAGGTCCCGCACCTCGCCGAGGTCGACCTCCCACCACGGGTCGCTCTCGAGTTTCGTGTGCGTCGTCGACATCGCCTCCGAGTAGTTGCCGTTCGTGTTGCCGTCGATCGCGAGCTCGGCCGGTCCACCGAAGTCCGTGCTCGACTGGCGAGCCTTCCCGCGCCGCGCGATGTTCTCCGCCCCGCTGAAGACTTCGACCTCGGCGAGCGAGAGCATACGCGAGTTGCCCGGAAGCTCGATCCGAACGAATCGACCGCGGAGCGCTCCGCCGCCCGCGGGTCGATAGCTCGCGCCGAACCGATGGACGATGAACGGAAGCGCGACCGTTGGATCACCCTCCGGAGGTTCACTACCCGAAGAGGACGGGAACACGTCGAGACGAAAGCCGCTGATGTCCCGCGTGTCGAGATTCACCCGCAGGTCGTACGAAACGGCTCCCAGCGCGGATTCCTTCGGAGCTGCGCCGACGACGAGCTCGCCGTCCTCGCGCGCATCGACCGCGACGCCGCGATCCGCGGTGAGCCTCTCGAACGCTAGCGGCACCCACGACTTCTCATCGAGTTCGCGTTCGCGCTCCCAGCGCTCGAGCGCGGCGTTCCTCTCCGCGCCGGAGCGCGGAGCGAGCCGAAGCCGCTCGAGCTCGCGCTCGAGCGCGGCGAGCTCCCGCTGCTGCGCCTCCGTCGGAGTCTTGATCCGCGGACGTTCGTCTCCCTTGTCGCTGTCGGCGGTGTTGTTGAAGAAGGCGTAGAATTCGTAGTACTCCCGCTGGGTGATCGGGTCGAACTTGTGCGAATGGCACTGCGCACAGCCCATCGTGAGGCCCATCCAGACCTGAGCCGTCGTGCTGACGCGATCCTTCACCGCGATGACACGAAATTCCTCGTCGTCCGTCCCGCCTTCATCGTTAGCGAGTGTGTTTCGGTGAAACGCCGTCGCGAGAATCTGGTCTACCGTCGCGTTCGGGAGAAGATCGCCCGCGAGCTGTTCGGTCGTGAACTCGTTGAAGGGGATGTTCCGATTGAAAGCGTCGATCACCCAGTCGCGATAGCGCCAAATGGATCGCAACGGGTCCGAGCCGTAGCCCTTCGAGTCGGCGTAGCGAGCGAGATCGAGCCAGACGCGGGCCCAGCGTTCGCCGTAAGCCGGCGACGCGAGCAGACGGTCGACGAGTCGCTCGTAGGCGTCCGCTTGGGTGTCGCCGATGAACGCCGCGACTTCGTCGGGAGCCGGAGGAAGTCCAGTGAGGTCGAGGCTCGCGCGTCGAATGAGCGTGTAGCGGTCGGCTTCGGGAGCTGGTCGTAAGCCTTCGGCTTCGAGTCGACGAAGAACGAATCGATCGATGGGATGTCGGGCCCAAGACTCATCGCGAACGCTCGGCGGTTCGGGCGTGCGAATCGGTCGAAACGACCAGTGAGTCGGCGCGGCGTTGTCGTCCGCGAGTCGTAGCTCGCTCGGCCACTCGGCGCCGGAGTCGATCCACGCTCCGATGGTCTCGATCTCCGCCGGCGTCAAGACGGGGCCCTTTCGCGGCATGCGTTCGCCGGGATCGGTGCTCACGAGGCGCCGGAAGAGCTCGCTCTCGTTGCGCGAGCCCGTGGTGATCGCGCGGCCGGAGTCTCCCCCCGCGATCGCCGGGGCACGACGATCTAGGCGGTAACCGCCCTTGCGCTCGGCCGGTCCGTGGCAGCCGACGCAGCGTGACGTGAGAATCGGCGCGACGTCGCGCCGGAAATCGACCTTCCCGCCGGCCTCGTCGGCGGATCCGCGTGCATCGCGAGCGCCGATGAGGAGAAGGATGGCGGTGACGGTGACGGTGAGTCGAGTTCGTCGGTTGTTCATCGGCGAGTCGTCGCTAAGGGTGGAAATGGAGTCTCCTCCAGGTGTCCGGGCGATGCAAGCGTCCACTCACCCGCGGTACCATCGCTCGAACGATCGACGACCGGGAGATGTATTGATGCGACGATCCTCGTACGCCGCCATCGCGACCGCTGCGCTCGCTGCACTCGTGTGCACGGCGGGTGGGTCGAGCTCGACGGGAGAGGGTGATCCGGCGGAGCGCCGTCCGTGTTCGGCGCTCGAGCGCTCGCACCTCGACCGTTCACCCGAGCTCGGCACGCGCTTCCTACTCGCTCACATTCAACCCGCGGGAAACTTCGCGTACGAGTACGACTGGCATCGCCGAACGTTCAGTGAAGACGACAATCCAGTTCGCCAGGCGGGTGCTCTTTGGTCGCTCGCGCTCATCTATCAGGACGGCCGAGATCCAGAGGTTGCGCGCGGGGTCGAGCGAGTGCTCGCGTTCTTCGAGAAACACTCGCGCCTCACAACGAAGGGCGAGCGGTACACGGTCTATCCGGGCGTCGAAAGCGGGCGGCTCGGAACCGTTGCGCTGGTCGCGCTCGCCTCGCTCGACTACTGGCGCGCGCTCGAATCGACCGGCGCGGATCCGGAACGCGCGCGGGCCGTGCGCGCTCGCCTCGACGAGTATCTCGCCTACCTCGTCCGCGTCCGCCGCAAAGACGGAAGTTGGCCCCAGTCCTACCACCATTCGACGGGGAAGGGTTTCGGTTCGAGCTCCCCCTACTTCGACGGCGAAGCCCTGCTCGCGCTCGCGAAGGCGGCGCGCTACGCAGGGCGTGAAGACTTTCGCGAGCTCGCGATCGCATCCGCGAACTCCGGGCGTCGCCGCTGGGTGACGGAAGCGCTCGTGCGCGATCCCGACTCGTCGAAAACGAAGGGATACTACCAGTGGGGGTCGATGGCGTTCTATGAGCTCGCAACGAGCGGCTGGCCCGAAGGGCGCGAGTTTGGCGGAACGGTGCTCGACCTCGCCGATTGGATGATCGATGTCCACCGAACCCTCCAGCGCCGGCGCAACACCGGCTACGCGTATGAGGGAATCGTGCACGCCTACCGACTCGCATCAGAGCGGGGGGATGCGCGTGCGGAGAAATACCGCTGCACGATCGAGCTCGGCATGGAGAAGCTGACGAGCTGGCAAGTCGGAAGTCCGATCGCAAACGCCCACATTCGCTCGGGGCCTTCGCCGAGCGCGCTCGCGATCGGCGGAGTCCAAAACCACGCACGGGAACCGGGGCTTCGGATCGACGTCACTCAACATCAGATGCACGCGGTAATCCTCGCGCGGCGATGGGTGTTCGGTCGCTAGGCTTATTGGTCGAAAGAGAGGAGAGTTTCACACGAAGAGCGCGAAGGGGACGCGAAGGAAGACGAAGGGAGATCGGAAATGATGTGAAAAGGAGATCGAGTTTCGTGGTCCAGAATTCAGAGGGGCAGACGATCGAGCACCCGGAGCTCGATACTCAGGGGTCTCCCACTGCGCCTCGATCATCCCAGCCCTCCGATGCGAGAGACTCAAACGACCGTACTCCGCGATCGTGCTTCCTCGCGAGTCGATCGGAGATTCGGACCGCCGGAATCGAAAATCGCGACCTAGCCCGTTCTCAATCTCCCTCTCATTTTCATTCTTAATTCCCATTCTCCTTCGTCTTCCTTCGCGCTCTTCGTGTGAAACTCTTGACAGAGGTCTACGCGCCAAAGTCCGCCGGGTCTTGCCCGTAGTAACAAGAAAGCTCGCGATACAGCTCCGGATGCCGCCGCTTCATCGTCCGCCCCTTTTCGAAGAAGCACTCCGTAGCGACCGCGAAGAATTCCGCTGGATTCGTCGTCCCGTACTTGTCGAGCAAGGTCCGGCGGCCTCGCTCCGCTTTGTCGATGAGCGCGTCGTACTCCCGAGTCATGATCTTCGCCCACGCCGCGTAGCGCTCGTTTGACCGGAGGGTCGGTGTGCCGTCGGCGTAGTCGTCGAGGAGATCGAGCTTGTGCGCGAACTCGTGGAGGACGAGGTTTCGTCCGTCCTTGTGGTTCGCGGCGCCGTGGTGAGCCGCGTCCCAAGCGAGGACGACCGGGCCGCGGTGCTGGGCGAGTCCCAGGATCGCGGTGTCACCCGAGGTGACAAGTCCACCGCGCTGTGCGCGCATGCCCGGCGCGACGATCGTCGACGGGTAGACGAGGATCGAATCGACGTTTCGGTAGTACTCGTGCTCGACCCCGAGGAGGAGGAGCCCCGCCTGGGCAGCGATCGTGCACTGAGCCTCGGCGGTCATGACGAAGCCGCCGCAACCTTCCCAGTTCTTCTCGGCGACGAGCACCTTGACGATGCCGCGGAGGTTTCGCTGCGCTTCGGTCCCGAGCGACGCAAAGAAGGGGAGTGCGTTCAGATGCGTTTCCCACGCAGGGGGAAACGGCGACGCGAGGATCTTCCGCCGTCGTCGCCGTCGGAGCCAAGCGAAGATCATCTCGCCGAGTTCTCGGCGCGAGATGGATCTCTCCGCGCGGGCGGCGCCGGACTCACGCGGCGGACGCGGTGATTGAGCGTGTCGCCGATGAAGACGTTCCCTGCGCGATCGACGCACACTCCGTGTGGGCGCGCGAGCTCGGCGCTTCGTGCCGGTCCACCGTCCCCTCCGCCGCCGCGATGGTTCGGTCCGCGTCCGGCGATCGTCTCGATCGTCCCCGTCTTCGTGTCGATCCGCCGGATCGCCTGATTCTCCGTATCGACCACGTAGACGCTGCCCCGCGGGCCGATCGCGATCCCCTTCGGCCCGTTCATCGTCGCGCGGAGTGCGGGTCCGTTGTCGCCGGAGTAGCCCTTGGCTCCCGTCCCTGCGACGTGCTCGAGAACTCCGGTCGCGAGCGGCATCTTCCAGACGCTGTGACCTTCTCGAAGCGCGATCCAGAGTGTCTCCTTCTCGACGTAGAGAGCGCGCGGCCCGAGCATCGGTCGCCCGCGCGCCTTGGTGCCCGCCGCCGGCAGCTCTTTCTCGCCCGTTCCCGCGATCGTGGTCACGATGCCGCTCTCGAGATCGACGCGGCGGATGCGGTGATTGCCGATGTCGGCGATGTAGAGGCCGCCGCGCCCGTCGAGTGCGATGCTGTGAGGGCGGGAGAACATCGCCTTCGTCGCGAGCCCATCGTCGCCGCCGTAACCCCGTTTCCCCGTGCCCGCGACCGTGTCGATCGTACCCTTCCGGCCGTCGACACGCCGGACGATGTGGTTCTTCATTTCGACGATGTAGAACGTCCCGTCCGGCTCGAAGCGAATCTCGTAGGGTTCGTTGAGCTTCGCCGCGGTCGCGGGCCCGCCATCCCCCGAATAGCCTTTCTCACCGGTTCCCGCGACGACGCGCGCGCGCCCCGTCTTTCGATCGACTCGCCAGACGCGGTGGTTCCGGACTTCGGTCGCGTAGAGTGCGCCATCGGGGCCGATCTCGACGCCGAACGGGTCGCCGATATTCACTTCGAGCGCCGAGCCGGCGTTGGCGCCGCGATCGGGCTTTCCCGTGCCGAGAACCGTCGTCATCGTCTCGGGAGTGGCGGCCACGGGCAACGTGACGAGCGCGCCTGCGGAGAACGATAGGATCAAAATCAGCATCGGGAATTCACTCAACGCACATCGAAGGCCCAGGCGATCACCGCGCAGGCCCCTGCGACCGCGAGGGGAACGACGACCATGCACCACGGCGGAAGGAAGCGAGAGGCGGGGAGACGAAAGAGTCGAAGCAGCCACCCGACGAGAGTGACGATCCCTAGCGATGCAACCCCGCCGCACATCGCGAGCCAGAGTTCGGGCGTCCGCCGCGAGTCGTCCCACGAGACGATGATCCCTGTGAGCACGGCCGTGACGCCCAACCATTCAGGCACAACCCAAAACAGCACGCGACGGTGGAACGGGGCCGCGAGGACACCGGTCGCTCCGGACGCGAGGACGAGGCTTCCGCTGGTGATCACACCGACCCAGAAGATCCCGAGGACGTATTTGAGGTTGTCGATGCCTCCGGGCGGAATCAGGAGCCATCCGAGCGGAATCAGTCCGATCGGAACGATCGCTCCGACGAGAAACAGGGCCGACAGCCAGCTCAGCACGTAGCGGGGTCGCTCGGCCGCCGGAATCGGCTTCATGGAGCACACCGCCGAAGCCGCCCTCACTCAGGCTTCTCGAGACCATCGGGGAGCGCCACCGTCTTGATCTTTCGCTTCTTGTCGAGGTTCGCATTCAGCTCCTCGACCGTCACGACCTCGGAATCGACGCCACCCTCGGGCACCTTCGCGCCCGATACCCAGAGGATGGCGTTGAGGACCGCGCGCCGCTGGAGATCGTACGCCCAATTGCGATGCCAATGGCCGCCGGTGAAGCCGACGCCGCGCCCGCCGTCCGGACGCTCGACCCCCCACATGAGCGTTTCCACCCGTCCGGACGCCGCGACGATGTGAGGATACGGGCGCGGCGGATAGCCGTTCTTCGCGCGTGTCTTGTCGCTCGGCTTGGCGCGGAGGATCGACGTCACGCCCTTCATTTCGTCGCGGAACCGAATGCAGAAATACCATTCGTCGTGGATCGATCCCTCCGCAACACCGCGCGCGATCGGGTGATCCTTCGTGACCTTGAGCTCGGCTTTCCAGTGTGGGTTCGACGAATACTCGTGCTCGTAGTAGCCGCCGATCCACTTTCGAAAGAACTCACCGCGCTCGCCCTTCCCGACCTCGACCGCGTAGTGCATGCACATGAGGCCGACGCCGCGCGCGAGGATCTTGTCCATCTCCTCGAAGTTCGACTCGATCGGGTGGCGCCGATTGCCATCGGAGTAGACGATGATTCCGTCGGCGTTGTCGAACGCGCTCGGGTCCTTCGGCCAACCGGAGTCGTGGTAGCTCGCGGCGACGACGGTATCGAGCGCTTTCAGCCGCCGCGCGAGGATCTTGACGCCGGCGTTGAACTCGTGCTCACCCGACGCGTGGGACGGCGCGCCGGCGACGAGCACGATCTTCTTGCGCCCGCCGTCGAGCTTGAGCCGCTTGAGCGCGATGTCCTTGAACTGCACGGTCATCGGCGGGCCCGAGTGAATCTGAAGCGCGAGACGACCGGCGGCGTCTCGGTGCGCGGCCTCTTCGTCCACGACCACCGCCGTGAGCGTTCCGTTGATCCGAAGCTCGATCCGCGGTCCGCGAGCCGTGATGTGGTAGTCGTTCCAGCCGTCCTTCTCGAACTCGAACGCGCTGAGGTCGAGCGTGCTCTCGGTTCGCTTCCCGTCCGCTGCGATCGAGGTGCTCTTCCCGCGTGCGGCGAGTCCGCGCCGTCCGGTGTGCTCGTCGTAGAGGGCGCCGAGCCACTGTCCGCTCCGGTCGATGTCCGCTTGGTAGCCGACGGCGTGACCGTCGTTCGCGATCTGCGAACGGATTTGAATGCCGGAGTTCGCGCGGTCGGAGCCGAGGATCCGAAACTTGAGCTTCAGCTCGAAGTCGTCGAGTTCTCCGCGCTGCCAGACGAGAAACTGATTCTTCGTGCACGGCACCGCGTCGCTCGAGCGCGCGGTGATGGCCCCGTCCTCGACGGACCAGTAGCGCATGTCGGGCGCGGACCAGCCGCCGAGCGTCTCCCCGTCGAACAGGGACCGGTAGCCGTCGGCGCCCGAGGCGCTGGCGGTCGCGATGAGAGCGATGAGGGAGTGGCAGAGAAGTGTAGCTCGGAACATGGGATCGGCGACTCGTCGGTTGTTCGTGTCCGCCCGCCGAGCGGCGGGCACAAGGTCCTGCGGAGGGGGATGATGACCGCGGCGCGGCGCCTCAACCAGCATTCTCCGTGAGTGTCGGGATTTTTCCCGCCCGGCGCCGGGAGCGCGGTCGAGTCCGGCATGGCCCTTGCCGAACCGTAGCGACGGCCTCGGGCCGGTGTTAGCGTATCGGTTCGCAGAACGCCGGCCGGTCGAAAGCGCCGGCCGCGGATTTCACCGTCCGGCTCGTCCGGGTAGAATGGCTTACTTCGAGCCCGCGCATCGAAGGACCGCGCGGGTGGCGCCTTCCCCAGAGGATTTTTTCATGAGACTGCTCGCTACGAAACTCTGCGTGTTCGTCGCGTTGTTCGCGTTCGTGTGTGCACCTGTCGATGCGCGCCCCGATGACAAGCCCGAAGACAAGCCCGAAGACAAGGCCGCTGCGATCGAGTTTCAGAAACAGATCGCGCCGATCCTGAAGGAGAACTGTCTCCGCTGTCACGGCGAGAAGAAGGCGAAGGGGAAGCTTCGACTCCACACCGGTGCTGAGATCACGAAGGCGAAGGTCATCGTTCCCGGCAAGCCGGAGGAGAGCGAGCTCTACCGACGGATCATTCTTCCGGAAGATCACGACGACATCATGCCGCCGAGCGGCGATCCGCTCTCGAAGGAAGATCAGGAAGCCATCAAGCAGTGGATCCTCGCCGGCGCGAACTTCGGGGCCGGTGGTGGCGAGCCGGCGCCGGAACCGAAAAAGGATCCGGGCCCGCCCGAGCCCGAAGCGGCGCCGCCGGCCGACGCGCTCGAGAAGATTCGTTCGCTCGGTGCGCTCGTTCTGCCGCTCTACCAGGGATCGAATCTGATCTCGGTCGACTTTCGAGCGACGGCTCCGGAGATCGGCGACGAGCAGCTCAAGGCGCTCGAGCCCGTCGCGCAGCACGTCACGAGACTGAACCTCGCTCGCACGAAGGTGACCGATTCGGGTCTCGCGCCGCTCGCGAAGCTTTCCAATCTCGAGCGATTGCACCTCGAGAAGACCGGCGTCGGCGACGCGGCGCTCGCGCATGTCGTAAAGTTGCCGTTCCTTCGCTACTTGAACGTCTACGGGACCAAAGTCACGGACGCCGGTCTCGGCCACGTGAAGAACATGGCCGGGTTGAGAAAGCTCTACCTCTGGCAGACGGGCGTCACCTACGCCGCTTATCTCGACCTGAAGAGTGCGCGTGAGGATCTCCGCGCGGACCTCGGGTGGGACCATCCCGGCATCGTAAAGGAGCGTCTCACGAAGAACCTCGCCGCGGCGGCGAAGGAAAAGGAAGAGGCCGCGAAGCGCGAAGAAGACGCCAAGAAAGAGAAAGAAGCCGCGGCCAAGCGCGAGGAAGAGGCGAAGAAAGCGAAGGAGGCGGCAGCGAAACGAGAAGAAGAGCTCAAGAAGAAGCTCGACGAGCTCTCCAAGCCCGCCGGCGACAAAGTCGCCGACGCGAAGCCGCCCGAAGAAAAAAAGGAAGGCGCTGAGAAAGCCGGCGATAAGAAGGACAACTGACGCTCGCCCGGCAGCGCAGGAGATGGAGCACCCGCGGCTCGGCGACGAGTCGCGGGTTTTTCGATGGTCCGCGCGGTGAGCTGAACCGAGGGGTGAGAAGTGCCTGAGCTCTCGGACGGCGCGGTGGTGGCGGTTCTGGGGGCGATCGTCGTCGGCGCGGCGGTCCTCGCGACGGTGCTTTGGCGGTCGGTGGATCGAGATCGTCGCCCCGCCACGAACACCGGTGGCGGTGGGGGCATCGGGCAGGCCCTGGGACGTGTGGTGCTCACGCTTCTCCTCGCGATCGGTCTCGTCGTCTGTGCGGTTCAGCCGGCGTTCGCCTCGAGGCTCTTCGCGTACTTTCTCGGCGTCGCGGCGCTCGTGGTCGCGGCTGCGTTCGGGCGCGCGTGGTGGCGGACCCGCCACTTCACTCGAGCCCGGCGTCTCGCTGAGCGGGGTGACGTCGACGGCGCGATCTTTCATCTGCGCGATCGAGTCGATGACGCCGCCGCGCGCGAGGACGCGGTCGCGATCTTGCTCGCCACCTTTGGCCGGTATCCGGAAGCGCTCGCCGCCGCGCGGGCCGCGTACGAGGCGAACGCGGAAATCGGGCGCTCAACCGAGGGTGCGATCCTCCTCGGGATGGGGCGGACGGATCGAGCCATCGAGCTCCTCGCCGAGGAGCTCACGAAGCGTGCCGACGACTTCGTGACGCGGTCGAACTACGCGCTCGCGCTGACGCAGGCCGGGCGACAACGCGATGCGGCGGCGGAGCTCGAACGTCTTCGCGCGCAGCACGATGAGCTCCCGACCGTGCCGCGACGGGCGCATCGAGAACGAACGCGAATCCTCGAGGCGGTGGAGACCGCGTTCGCCGACGCAGCGACGGGCGACTGAATCCTCAGGCGAATCCGCGCTCGGTGGTCTTCGTCGCGTCGCTGCGCGCGCTAGAGCTGCACGCAGTCCACCGTTTAGACCACTCCGATCCGGCCAATCGTGAGGCGAAGATCGCGGTGAAGGCAAGCGTTCCGCTTCGTCTGAACAGACCACCAAGAGTCGATGTCATCGAGAACGGACGACGCCGTCGACTTCGCTCATCGCGACTCGTTCGAACAGTGCAAGCTACTATGGTTACCTGCTTCACACTCGTTGATGCATCGAGACAGAGAGCGTTGAGGCACGCATCGACGAGCGGTAGAGTAGCCCATTCGCGACCTCGCTTCGCTTTGGTTCTGAGGAGCCCTCGCGACGAAGTCACGATCGATAGGATCGCTGCCGTGCAGATTGTAGAGAAGGTGTGTCCGATGCAGATTTGCAACGCCGCAGTGGGGGTGGGCTTGTTCGTGGTCGCACTCGAGGGTGCGCTGTTCGCGCAAGGCGGGACGATTGCGCTCGACGATGCCAACGACGCGCAAGATGTCATCTTGCTCGAGGGCCCGGTCGTCTTCGTTCGCCACCCGCACAAGCAAGTCGGTGGCTTCGGGCGTGAGCCGCATCGGCTGGCCGGCGTCGACACCGTCGAGGTCGACCACGCCGGAAACTTCTACGTCTACGATCCGCGTCAACACTGCATCAAGGTGTGGTCCCTCGATCGCAGCGGCGAGGACGTGATCGAGGTGATCACGTCCGAATCGATCGAGGAGTCCGGACTCGCGGGGCTCGGACGAGTGCGCGGAATCTCGGCCGGTAGAGCCTTCGATCCGGACGAGGAGACGCGCGTCCTGATCCTCGATTGCGACGCCGAACGCACGCCCTGCTGCCGAATCCTCGAACGGCGCTCGCGCCACGACGGACGCTGGCGGCAGCTCGAGCACACGCGATTCTTCTCACGTCCACATGACCTCACGGTCGATCGAAGAGGCCGCATCGTGATCGCGGAGCGCGGCGGGACGATCGAGGTCCTCGAGCCCGACGGTGCCGGGCGCGATCTCGATTTCGCGCGGAACGGCGTGCTGAAACTCGGCGCGGTCGCCGGGATTCGAGTGAGCGCGTTCAAGGCCGTGGACACGGACCTCGCCGGCAATCTGTACGTCAGTGACAAGAACAACGGCCGCATTCTCAAGCTGTCACCGAAGGGAGACGTCCTCCGCGTCATCGGCGAGCAGGGCGCCGCGAAGCACCAGTTCGCCGCTCAGGTCGAAGGCGTCGCGGTCGACTGGCGCGGAAACGTCTACGGTCGCGATGAGAAGAACGAGCGTTTCCTCGTCTTCGGGCCGGACGGCGAGTTTGTCGGCGCGTTCGGTGAGCGGGGCCTCGAGCCGAATCAGCAGGAAGGAGCCGACGAGTTCACGATCGCGAAGTCGCGCGACACGATCATTATCGCCGACGCTCTCAACTATCGGGCCTCCGCACACAGCCTTCGGCGGGCGAGCTTTCACGAGGAGGTCGTCGCGGCGGCAACCGACTATCCGCGAGGACTCGTCGTCCTTCCGATTTGGATCGCCGGCGGGAAGCGGGGCGATGCTCCGGGCGAGGAGTTCGACGAGCCGAACGAGCTCGCGTTCGATCGCGAGGGGAGATTGTGGGCCGGTGACGTCTACAACTTCCGGGTGCAGATTTTCGCTCAAGATGGGACGTTCGTCGCTGTCGTCGGCGGCGAAGGGTCGGCGCCGGGCGAATTCGTGCGACCGGGGTCAGGAAAGTTCGGCGCCGAAGCGATTCGAGCCGATTCCGAAAACTCCGTCTACGTCGTCGATCGCGGTGGCGACAAGATCAACGTCTACGACGGCGGCTCGTTCGAGTGCGTGCGGATGATTCGCGACCCGGAGCGGTTCGAAGATCCGACGGGACTCGCGATCGACTCGAAGGACCGGCTCTACGTCGCCGATCAGGGCACGGGAAGCGTTCATCAGTACTCGCGCGGAGGGGAGTACCAGCGAACGTTCGAGCACACGCGGGGCGGCGAGATCATCCTCAAGAAGACGGAGACGCTCGCGCTCGACGAAGCCCGCGATCGACTGTTCGCCTCGAGCGAGGATGCTTCGCGCGTCGAAGCGTTCGGGCTCTCGAGCGGAACATCGCTCGGGCTTCACGTCGTCGAGATTCAAACGAGCGGTCGCCCCATGCCGGGACGCGTGATCGACGACGTCGAGGGGATCGCCACGGACACCGTGAACGACTGGCTTCTCGTCTCCGATGAGGACAACGGTCGGTTCCTCGTTCACGATCTCGGGCGGGAAACGCTCGGAGACCCCGGCGACGATTTCGCGTTCATTGGCGCGTTCGGTCAGCTCGGAAGCGGACCCGGCGAGTTTCTGTCGGCGGACGGCGTCGTGGCCGCTCCGGAGATCGGGCTCATCGCGGTCGCCGATCAGGGAAACTTCCGCATTCAGGTGTTTCGCATCGACGACGTGAAGAAGGCGTTCGCGGGGAGCGCTGGAGTTTCGACCGCTTCGCGCGCCGAGTGACTCTCGAGTTCGTCGAGCGTTCGCCCTCTCTCGGATTTCTCTTCTTTGCCCGCGTTGCGTCGCGTGCGTCTCGCCGAGCGTAACTCGCCTGGCGAAGAGGCGATGCGTCGAGACCGCTCGTTTCTCCCGCGATGGGCCCGCGGGTCTCCGCACCGCAGAGCGAGCCCGGGTTGATCGCCGCTCCGGCCGCCGAACTCGAACTTCCCTTCTTCGATCTTCCTCGGAGTGGAGATCGAGTTCGCGTCTTCACGCAATCTTAGCGTAAGATCGAAACCCGCTTGGATTGGCGTAGCGGCAGCGGAAACTCGGGAGCGAAATGATGTCGAGGTCGAAGGACCGTTGGATGTTCGTGTCGGCGGCGCTCATCGCGTCGACCCTACTCGTCGCGATCCTCCCTGTTGCCGATGCAACGGCGCAGAGTCTCGTGATCTCCGAGTTCATGGCGATGAACGACGACATCCTCGCCGACGAGGACGGAGAGTATTCCGACTGGGTGGAGGTCTACAACGCGGGCGCGGACGCGGTGAGCCTCGCTGGGTGGGCGCTCACCGACGACGAGAGCGAGTCGGAGAAATGGACCTTCCCCGAGCTCGAGCTCCCGGCCGGCGGGTTTCTGGTCGTTTTTGCCTCGGGAAAGGATCGCCGCGATCCAGATGCCGAGCTGCACACGAGCTTTCGCCTGAGCGGGGCCGGTGAGTACCTCGCGCTGGTCGAGCCGGGCGGGGTGCGCACCGTCTCCGAGTATCGCCCCGAGTACCCGGCGCAAGTTGCGTACGCGTCCTACGGTCGGCCGATGACGACGACGCGCTTCGCCTTCGCGACCGAGGGCGAGGCGGTGCGCTATTTTGTTCCGACCGACGATAGTCTAGGCGACGCGTGGCGCGATCTCGAATTCGACGACGCCGGCTGGGCGAGCGGACCGACGCCGATCGGATTCGATCAGAAATCGACGACGACCTTCGCCGAGATCGTCGCGACCGACGTCGCCGAAGTCTTTCGCGGAGTCAATCCGGGGATCTTTCTTCGGAAGCGGTTTACGTTCAGCGGTGCGCGCCCCGACGAGCTCGACGTCCTTCTTCTTCGTGCGCGTTACGAGGACGGTTTCGCCGCGTACCTAAACGGCGAGCTCGTGGCGAGCGCGGAAGTGCCGGAGGATCTCGATTGGAGCTCGCGGGCGGACTCCTCGCGTCAGGCTGGCCGCGAGACGGAAATCGTGCTTTTCGACATTACCTCGTCGCTCGCGCATCTCCGCGAGGGGGAGAACGTCCTCGCGATCCACGCACTCAACCGAAGCGTGAGCAATTCCGATTTCTTGATTTCGGTCGATCTCGAGGGAGTGCGGGTCGATGGCATCGAGACGACCACGCGACGGTTTTTCGACCAGCCTTCTCCGGGACTCCCCAACGGCGAGGGATCGGAACGCATCGCCGAGAGCCCGACGTTTTCGCGTCCGACGGGGGTCTCGGTCGAAGACGTGATACTCGAGCTGTCGACGGCGACGCCCGGCGGGCAAATCCGCTACACGACGGACGGCTCGAAGCCCGAACCGCATTCGCCCCTCTACAGCGGGACGATCACACTCGATCGGACGCTTGTGGTTCGCGCGCGGACGTTCGCGCCGGGCTACGTCCGGAGTCCCGTCAGCACGGAGAGCTACGTCCGTCTTGCCGACGATGTCGTCAGGTTCTCGTCGGATCTCCCGATTTTCGTGATCAATACGTTCGGCGGGGCCATCACCCCGACCGTCTTTAGGGACGCCCACGTCTACGTAACCGATGTCGGTGAAGACGGCCGAGCAACGCTGACGGACGGCGTCGATTTCGCCGGACCGGGCGCACTCAAGGTTCGCGGATCGAGCACCGAAGGTCGTCCGAAGAAGGCGTTCAATCTCGAACTGCGCGACGATCGCGGCGATGACCGAGCCGCGAGCTTGCTCGGGCTCCCGGCGGATGCCGATTGGGTCCTCTACGCTCCCTACAACTTCGACCGCGCTCTGATGCGGAATCCGTTCGTGTACGAGGTGAGCAATCAGGTGGGCCGCTACGCGACCCGCACGCGCTTCTGCGAGGTCTTCGTGAACACGTCGGGCGGTCCCGTGCGCTACGCGAACTACGTGGGGCTCTACGTTCTCATCGAGAAGATCACTCGGGGAGAGCACCGCGTCGACGTCGAAAAGCTCGAACCGTTCCACAACTCGAGACCGGAGATCACGGGCGGGTACATGCTCAAGATCGATCGACCGGATCCGGGCGACATCGGCTTCAACGCCGGCGGAGAGAGCATCAAGTACGTCGATCCGAAGGAAGAGGACGTCACGACGGAGCAACGCCAGTACATCTCGTCGTTCGTCGCGCAGATGGCGCGGTCGACGTCTTTCCCGGACGCCCACGACGCCCTGAATGGCTATCACGCCTTCCTCGATGAACAGTCGTGGATCGACCATCATCTCATCAACGAGTTCACGAAGAATCCGGACGCGCTTCGTCTCAGCACCTACTTCTTCAAGCCGCGCGGCGGTGTGATGGAGTACGGGCCGGTGTGGGACTTCGATCGCACGCTCGGACCGGACGACGACGCGCGCGCCGCGAGCCCGATCGGCTGGATGGGGCCGCATGCTTCCGGTTGGTGGGGCGCGCTGCTTCGCCGGCCAGACTTCTCGAGCGCCTACAGCGAGCGCTGGATCGACCTGCGCGAGGGCGCGTTCGCGACGGAGAACCTCCTCTCGATCATCGACAGTATGGCGGCAGAGCTCGCCGAGGCGCAGGTGCGGAACTACGAGCGGTGGCGTGGTCTCGTCAACCCGAACGGCGGTTGGGAGAACGAGGTGCGCTCGCTCAAGAATTGGGTGACGCAGCGCGTCGCGTGGATGGACAGCGAGCTCCTTCTTCCCCCAGAGTTCAGCCATCCCGGCGGCCCCGTCTCGGCCGGGTTTACCGTCTCACTCCTCACGCCGAAGGGCGACATCTACTACACGATCGATGGTTCCGATCCCGCGAACCGGGGGGACATCGCGGCGACGGCGCGGCTCTACGACGGGCCGATCCCGATTGAGGGAACGATGGCGATCACTGCGCGGACGCGCTTCGGAGAGACTTGGAGCCGCCCGGTGGACGAGGTCTACGCGACGGGAGTGCCCCGTCTCGTCGTCACGGAAGTGAACTACGACCCGCCGAAGGATGCCGAGACGGATTTCTCTGGCGCAGACCGAGAGTTTATCGAGCTGCAGAACGTCGGTGACGTGCCGATCGACCTGACGGATTGGGAGCTCGGCCCGCGTCCGAGCTTCGACTTCAACGAGAGTGCAGTCAAGACGCTCGCACCCGGCGAGTTCCTGGTGATCGTGAACGACCTCGAGGGATTTGTCTCACGCTACGGCGACGAAGGGATCCAGATCGCGGGAGAGTACACTCGGAGCCTCGGAAGCAGCGTGCAGCCCATCGGGGTGATCGACGCGAACGGATCGCCGGTCGTACAGTTCAGCTACGATGGCAATTGGTATCCCGAGGCGAAGAAAGACGGTGGTCACTCCATCGTCATCCGCGATGCTCGCGCGGCACCCGAGACGTGGATCCACGGGGAGAGCTGGCGGGCGAGCGCGGCGGTCTTCGGGTCACCGGGCGCCGAAGATCCCGATCCGACCCCGGGCGGTCAGATCCCCGGCGATCACAATCAGGACGGCCGATTCAACATCGCCGACGCGATCGGTCTCCTCGGCTATCTCTTCGAAGGGACGGAGGCGCCGTGCGCAACCGAGGACGCGGTCACCGCTCTCCTCGACGTGAACGGCGATGCTCGAGTGAATATCGCCGACGCGATCTTCTCTCTGAGCTACCTCTTCGTCGACGGGGAGCCACCGGTCTTCGGGATCGACTGCCGGCCGATCGCGGGTTGTGGGACGGTGTGCGTCGACGGGTAGGCGATCGCTCCGACGCGCAGCGTACACGCGAGGACAGCGTATGCGGGTCCGGTGGAGTTGCGTTTTTCCTCGAGCGCGGAATAATGGCGCAACGTCCCGGACGACTCGCCCAGATTTCGTGCGAACGCCGGATCTCTCTTCGCGATCGACCGCGCGGAGCAACGACCGTCAGTAGGCGGAGCCCCGCGCGCTGACCGTCACCGCGCGCGTTTTTATGCGCGACCGTGTGCGCCCCGTTGCGTAATGGCCGACCCGCACGAAACCACCCGGTCGAACGATTCGACGACGGATTCTCTCGACGCGACGCCGGCGGCGTCGGAGGAGACGGCGGCCGACGTGCACGATGCCATGGCACGCGTGCGCCAGCGGCTGCTCGACCTCACGATGCGAAACCGGCTGCTCAGCTTTCGCCTGAGCAAGCGCGCGGTCCCCATCGTCGACGAGCTTCCTCGTCAGACGCTCGAGTGTCTCGTCGGGCAGGGCCGCGCGATGCGTCTCGATCCCCTCGCGCGCGACGACGAGCCGCCCCCGCCGGAAGAGCGCGACGTGGGCCCTCGGCCGGCACGAGCCACGGCGACCGGAGACGAGCTGCCGCGAGCGGACGCGAACGAGACGGAATCCACTCGCACCGTCGAGGGCGAGGGCCGGGCGGAGAGTGAGGCGCAGCCATCCTCTGCGCCGGCGCGCGCGCCGAGCACCGATCTCGAGACGGAGCTCCCGCAGGATCCAGGTCGAGGTCGCGAATCCTCGCCGCGTCATCGCGACGCGGCTCTCCAGACTCCGTATGCGTACGAGGAGCTCGAGAAGCGTCTCCGGGGCATCCAGCGCGCCTACATCGACGCGATTCAATCGACGGGCGTGAATCTCCTCCATCTCGCCTGCGGTTTTCTCGAGTGGTACGAGGATGCCGAGTCGACCACGCTCCGGCGCGCGCCGCTTCTCCTCGTTCCCGTCGCGATCGAGCGGCAGCGGGTCGAGCTCAAGGCGGACGTCCCGCGCGAGGAGGGGAAGCCCCCGCGGAAGCTCTACCAGTACCGCTATACGATCGCTTACGAGGGCGAGGATCTTACGTCGAACGTCTCGCTGGGGATCAAGCTTCAAAACGAATTCGGCGTCGATCTGCCGGCGCTGAGCGAGTTCATTCCCGCCGATGGCGGCGTGGTCGATCCCGAAGAGTACTTGGAGGCGGTGGCGGAAGTTCTGCGCGGTCACCCCGACGCAGCGCGCTGGCGGGTGCGGCGCGAGATGGTCATCGGATTCTTCAGCTTCAGCAAGTTTCGCATGTACCTCGACCTCGACCCGAGAGTCTGGCCGGCGGGAAAGGCGCCTGAGGAGAACGAGCTACTCCGCGACATGCTCGTCGGCCGCCAGCGGGAGCCGCTCGAACTACCGACGCCCGAGGAGATCGATCGCGCGCAGACGAGCTGGGAGCTACCGCTCGTTCTCGATGCCGATTGCTCGCAGACGGCTTCGCTCATGGCGGCGATGGACGGAGCGAACCTCGTCATCGAAGGGCCGCCGGGCACGGGAAAGTCGCAGACGATCACGAACCTCGTCGGGCTCGCGCTCGGCGCCGGGAAACGCGTGCTCTTCGTCTCGGAGAAGCAAGCCGCGCTCGATGTCGTCCGGCGAAAACTCGACGCCGTCGGCCTCGGCGAGTACTGCCTCGAGCTCCACAGTCACAAAGCGCGAATCGGGTCCCTACTCGATGATCTCCGGCGCCGACTCGAGTTCGAGCCGAAAGCGTCGCGGCGTAGTCACAAGCTGCTCGAGACACTCGAGGAGCACCGCCGAACGCTGAACGACTACGCGGCGCTCGTCGCGAGGGTGGTCGGGCTCCGCGGCGAGACGGTCGAGAAGATCTTTTGGCGCGCGCGGCACTATTCCGAGGGGCTCGCGCGTTCGGCCAAGGAGCGCGGGATCGATGTCGCGGAAGTGCGCGTCCGACTCGACGCCGTGCGGTCACCGGATCTCGACGCGGATCGCCTCGGCGAGATGGAGGCCCAGCTCGACGAGGTGCGCCGACACGTCGAGGACGGAATTCTTACCCGTGCGGCGTGCTGGAAGCACTTCAAACCGCGACTGCTCGTCCCGGAGGACCGCGAGACGATCGGAGCCGCGATCGAAGAGATCGAAGAAATCGTCGGCGAGCTCTATGCACCGTTCGAACGCTTCGTCGGAGATGGTCTCGTGCCGCGGGACTGGACGCTCGCCTCGATCGAGAGGATGCTCGCCGACGACGTTCTCGCGGCCCGGCCTTCCGTGGACGTCGTCGCGGGCGTCGCAGCGTGCGTGGCGCGCGATCCCGACGGTGCCGGGCGGATGGTCGCGCTCGCGGAGGAACTCGAAGCGCATCGGGACGCGGTGCGGGGGATCGAGGAAAGGCGCGAACGAACACGCGGGGTGCCGGAGGATGTACTGCGGCGTTACGACGAGATCGCGACAAAGCTCGAGAGCGCTCGGATCGAGGTCGGAGACGCGGCCGACATCGAGAGTGCGCTCGAGACGGTCGCGAACGCGCGGCGAGCGGTCGTCGCGTTCGGCCGTCATGTCGCCGTCGTCGCGCGCGAGCTCTCGCTCACCGTCCCCGAGACGCTCGCGGCCGGTCTTCAGCTTCAGCGCTGCGCGAAGGCGCTTCTCTCGCTCGACGCCGATGCTCTCGCGGCGATCGAACCGCGTCACGCTGACGCTGAATTCGTTCGCGCTCTTGCGTCCGCGCGAGACCGAGCGAAGACGCTCGTCGCTGAGCGCGCGGAGCTCGAAGAGTTGTTCTCGCTCCGCGACGCACCGAGCAATGATGGCTTGCGCGATCTCAGGTTGCAGCTCCGCGAAGCGGAGGGGAGCTTTTTCCGGTGGCTCCCGTTTTCGAAGCGAGCGAAGCTGCGCCGGGTGATCCGGAGGTTCTGCCAGCGACCGGACGTCGTCCATCGAGATGACGTGCCCCGACTGCTCGAGCGTCTCTCCGATTTTCGCGAGCGCGAAGCAGAGTTCTCCGGTGACGTAGCTCTCGCCGATCGACTCGGGACGCTCTTTCGCGGAACGGAAACCCGTTGGGAGACGCTCGATCGTGTCGCGGCACTCGCCGAGGAGGCGCACGCACTAACGGACGGCTCGGGCGTTCAGCGGTTCCTCGAGGGCACTCGCCGTGCGGTCGAGGGGAGATCGCGCTGGGCGAACGAGCGTGAAGAGCTCGAGCGAGTGGAGGCGGCGCTCGCCGCGGCGCGTTCGCGCTTCGATTCCGCAATCGTCGGCGGCGCCGGCTGGCCGACGGACACGAACTACTCCGCGGGGGCGGAGTGGTTCGGGACGCTCTCGAGTGAAATCGCGAGCTATCGAGACGCATTTCTACCGTGCGCGCTCGGTGACGACTCGAGCTTTCGGGAGCTCCGCGAGGAAGCGCGGGCGCGCATTGAAGCGTACGAAGAGGAGAGGGCTTTCGCTCGCGAAGCAGGGGTGATCGCGGCGCGTCTCGGACCGGAGAGCGGCTTCGCAAAGGAGCTGGGAGCGGAGTTTCGCGGGACGGAGACCGATCCTGCGCGGATTCGTTCGACACTCTCCTGGATCGAAGAGATCGAGGGCCTCGCGCTTCCGTCGGGATGGGGGGAGTGGATTCTCCGCTCCGTGCACGAGCGATTCGATCGGTCGATCGACGCCGCGCGTGCGGCGATGAAGCTCGTCGCACCGTGGCGGGCTGCGGTCGAGAAGCTGCTCGAGTTCGGCGATCTGCGGAGCGCACCCGGATTTGATCCCGGGCGCTCGGCCGCGTTCGACCTCTCCGCTCCCGGGGTGGTGAGTGCGTGCCGCGCGGGTCTTCCCGAGCTGCTCAACTGGTCGCGGTGGTGCCAGGCTCGACGGCGCGCGACGGAGCTCGGACTCGAGGCGCTCGTCGGTGCAGCGGAAACCGGTCGCGTGCCGACCGATCGACTCCGCACCGCGCTCTACGCGGAACTCTACGGCGAACGAGCGCGGCGGCTCCTCACCGAGCATCCGGAGCTCGAGGGATTCGACCGCCATCACTTCGAGCGCGTGCAGCAAGACTTCAGCCGGAAGGATCAGCAGTGGGCGACGGCATCGCGCCGCGCCATCGTCGAAGCGCTCGGCAAGATCATTCCACCCGAAGGTGTGACGACGGGGCGGGTGGGCGACTACTCGGAGCTCCATCTCATCCGGCACGAAGCATCGAAGAAGCGGCGGCACATCCCGATTCGCCAGCTCGTCGAGCGCGCGGCGAGCGCGCTGATGGCACTGAAACCGTGCTGGCTCATGTCGCCACTTTCGGTCGCACAATTCCTACCGCCGGGCGAGGTGATGTTCGACCTCGTCGTCATGGACGAGGCGTCACAGATTCGACCGGAGGACGCGCTCGGCGCGATGGCGCGAGGAGTCCAGGTGATTACGGTCGGTGACAGCAAGCAGATGCCGCCGACGCGGTTCTTCGATCAGATCGACGACGATGAAGCAGAGCCGGATGAGGAGACCGCCCTCGAGCAGTCCGAATCCATCCTCGACCTCTGCCGCGGGGCGTACTTCTCGACGATGCTCGAGTGGCACTACCGGAGCGAACACGAGAGCCTGATTCAGTTTTCGAACGAGGCTTACTACGACGGACGACTGATTCCCTATCCGTCGATCTACGACGATCACCCGCGCTACGGAGTGAAGTGGTCGTTCGTCGAAGGCGCGTACTCGCGCGGCCGAAACGTCCCCGAGGCGGAACAAGTCGTCGCGGCCGTGCTCGAGCACGCGAAAGCGCAGCTCGGCGAATCGGAGAAACGCCGCGAAAGCCTGGGTGTCGCGACGATGAACATCGATCAGCGCGACCTCGTTCTCGATCTCCTCGACCGCGCAGCCGAGGAAGACGAGGAAGCGGACGAGGCGCTCTCCGCGCTCGCCTCGATGGAAGATCCGCTCTTCGTCAAGAACCTCGAGAACGTCCAGGGCGACGAGCGCGACCACATTCTGATTTCATGCACCTACGGGCCGGATGCAGAGACCGGGCGCGTGTTCCAGCGCTTCGGACCGATCGGACAGCGAGGAGGCGAGAGACGATTGAACGTGCTCTTCACTCGCGCGCGACGGCGAGTCACCGTGATCTCGTCGCTTCGCGGATCGGACATCCGGCTCACCGAACGCAGCCCGCGGGGTGTCATCGATTTTCGCGGCTACCTCGAGTTCGCCGAAGGTGGTGGTGGATCCCGGTCGGCCGAAAGAAAGCGCGAGCCATCGAGCGCCCTTCAGCGTGAGCTCGCCGGGGCGATCGAGCGGCTCGGTTACGAACCGGTCTTTCAAGTCGGCGTTGCGAGCTACTCGATCGACGTCGCGGTCGTCCACCCCGACGAACCCGGCCGGTTCATTCTCGGCGTCGAATGCGACAGCTCGAGCTACTCGGGAACTCGGGTCGCGCGCGACCGCGAGCGGCTGCGCGCACAAGTTCTTCGCCATCGCGGCTGGCGTCTCCACCGCGTGTGGGCAGTGGATTGGTATCAGAACCGCGACACCGAGGTCGCGCGGCTCGAGGCGGCGATTCGCGAAGCCTAGCCGAGCGATCCGTTCCCGGAGTCACGCTCCACCGCGTCCCAGCGGACGTGAAGGTCGAGCGCATTCGGGCGAACTGCGCGCGCAGCGACAGAGATCGGTCCCCGCGCGCGCGTCGAATCACCGCCGAGCCGGAGCTCAGGTCACTTGACGACGAAGCCCACGATCATCGCGGCGACGACACCCACTACGAAGATCACGATCGCCACGATCGTGTCGACCGCCTGTTCCTCGGCTCGCCGCTTTTGCTCGCCGGCCTTCGGAAAACGCGGGATGCGGCGAACGAGAAGAAAGATCGCCTCGGCGATGACCATCAATCCGAAGGGGATGAACGCGGCGTCCCAGCCGCGGGTATTCGTGATGGAAAAATCGTCTTTCACCAGCGCGACCACCCCGAGTACAGCGATGGCCACTCCGATCAACAGAATCACGACCTGCCACACGTAGCGGAACGGAATCTTCCATTCATCAGCCATTCGAGATCCTCCAACAACTTGACCCGAAGCCGCACTCCGGCGACGGTGCTCTCAGCGCGAATCGCCGAAACCGCGGAGCGCTGCCGTACGATGTTCGCACTAAACACAGCGTTGGGGTCAGTGTCGGTCTCACTCCGAGCGCTGTCAACGCTCCGTCCCGCCTTCGGATCGGGGCCGGTACGTGCGCGGGATCGAGGTGTCGTCTAAACAGAGGAGCGAGTTCGGCGCTCGAGATGTCGTCGATGGGATCGCTCGGCGGGGCGCGTGCAGCGCGGCCGGAAGGGGCGGGACCGTCCTACGCGTGAGGCTCCCCCGTGAGTTCGGCGCTCGAACGGTTCGACGGTACCGGGGCGTCCGACCGTGCGCGACCCGACCGACGATCGACCCGTCAGTTGGTCGTCGCCTCCGTTGTCTCGTTCACCAGCTCGGTGAGCAAGTCGACGAGTTTTCGGAGGTCGAAGGGCTTTGCGAGGTAGCCGTCGCACCCAGCATTCACGCACTCCGCCGGCGTCACGCCGGTCGATTGGGCCGTGAGCATGACGATCGGGCAGTCGATCCCTTCGGAGCGGATGACACGAGTCGCTTCGAGTCCGTCGATGACCGGCATCTGGAGGTCCATGAGAATGAGGTCGAACGGCTGACTCGTCGCGAGCTCGATCGCTTCTTCGCCGTTGCTCGCGGTCGAAACGGTCGCGCCGGCCCGCTCGAGTGCGCTTTGTGCGATCACCCGGTTTGCGATGCCATCCTCGACGAGGAGGACGCGCTCCCGCAGCCTCGGGACGCCGTTCGAGGACGTGCTTTCTCCTTCTTCGCCGTCGTTCTCACGGACGAGATCGACGTCGAGAAATACGGAGAACGTGCTCCCGGTGCCGACGGAGCTCTCGACTCCGATGGTTCCCCGCATCGTCTGCGCGACGTGGCGAGTGATGGCGAGCCCGAGCCCGAGTCCGCCGTATTGTCGAGTGACGGAGCTGTCGGCCTGGACGAACGGTTCGAAGATCGACGCGTGCATGTTGCGCGGGACCCCGATTCCCGTATCGGAGACGTCGACCCGAAGGCGGCAGGTGTTGTCGTCGATCTCGTGGTCGACGTCGATCGTCACGCGGCCAGAATCCGTGAACTTGATCGCGTTCGTGACGAGGTTTGCGAGCATCTGCCGGAGCCGCGCGGGATCACTTTCGACCAGCGGCGGAAGCGGAGTGCGGATGACGAGATTGAGGCTGAGCCCCTTCTCTTCTGCTCGCGGTCGCATCGAGGACACGAGTTCACCGAATACGCTCTCGGGAGCGAACGGTACCCGGTCGAACGTGAGCTCGCCGGACTCGATCTTCGAAAGCTCGAGGATCTGATCGATGATGCCAACTAGGTGCTCAGCGCTGTTCTCGATGATCTTGAGCCACTCGAGCCGCTTCTTCGTGCTGCTGCCTTCGGCGTTGACGAGGAGAAGCTGCGCGAACCCCGTGATCGCGTTCAGCGGAGTTCGAATTTCGTGGCTCATGTTGGAGAGAAAGAGACTCTTCGCCGCCCTCTGCTCGGCCTCGGTCGGCGCGCGGGCGACACCGGCACTCGCTGGGACGAAACGGCTGGAAGTTCTCGCGTCGTTGTCGCCGGGATCATTCCGCGAGGACAGGATCTTCTCTTCGAGATCGCCGATCGCAGCTAGAAGGCGTTCTCCGCGAGTGGCGTCGAGCTCCGCCGCCAAGCTCCGGAGCGGGTCCAAATCGAACTCGGGACCAGTCATTTCGTTCCGTCCATGCATCCTCGAGAGTTACCTACGTGAAGGATCGACCGAAACGTGTACGGCCATGAGCAGAACGACCGTACCGGACGATCCCCGCACTTGGACGGAACGCGCGGGTTATCGGTCGCGCGACGCCGAAGTGAGCGGGTGCATCACGACGGTTTGGCGACGCGGCGAAGAGGAGGGA
Source organism: Planctomycetota bacterium (assembly GCA_965223845.1). GTDB lineage: Bacteria > Planctomycetota > UBA8108 > UBA8108 > SXIK01 > CBDCXR01. The sequence continues at coordinate 6,491,204 of CBDCXR010000004.1, forward strand.
TGACGGAGCGGGGGGAGGGGCGTAGTCAGCGGCGTCTCGTTCTCCCCCTTCGAGTCCGATCTTCCGCGAACGACTAGCGTCCACCTCCGGGGAGCGGCAGTACGTGGAGCTCTCCCTTGTTGAAGAGCGGGACGAGGAGGCGGCCGCGCTCAGCGTCGTAGCCCACGTCGGCCGGCGCGTCGAGCGAGTCGAAGGCGGCGACGATTTCAGCGCCCCGCGACTGAAACACGCAGCTCCCTTCCCAGCTCGTCGCGAACAGGCTGCCATCACCCGTTCGGATCAGACCGTCTCCCTGGGCCTTCGGCAGCTTCACGATGGGAGCGCGGACTCCGTCGCGCGCGAGGCGGTAGATCTCTCCTCGCGTCCAATTGACCACAATCACGCCGTGAGCGTCCGCGAGGAGTCCATTCGGCTGACCGAGATCGACGCTCTTCGCGATTGTGCTCACCGTATCGTCCGGCGCGATCGCGTAGACCGCGTCCGTCTCACTCGACGTGAAACCCGGGCCGAGACCGGTGTCCGATACGTAAACCGTTCCGTCGTTCGCCGCCGCGAGATCGTTGAGAAACGTTGCGCCGGGAATCGAGATGCTGCCGAGCTCCGATCCCGTTTCGCGCGCGAACTTTCGCACCACCGTGACGTCGGTGACATAGAGAACCTCGTCGACGATGGCGAGGCCCTTGGGCGCGTTGAGCGTCACGTCCTCCCGGCTGCCGTCGATCCACTTCAGCTCGGCGATCGTTCCATCGGGACGGACGCGGCTGATGAATCCCTTCCCGTCGTCGCCGAACGGACTCCCATTGATGTTCGAGACGAGATAGAGATCCGTGCTCGTGTCGTGGAGAGCCGACTCGGGAACGCTGAACCCCACGATGGCGAAAGGCTCCTTCGCCGCATCGTCGTCGAGCGACGCGCACCCGGTGAGGGTGAGGCAAACCGTAAGGAATGCCAGGGGCCCTGCCGCCCTCGCGGCCGGGGCGTTCGGTGATCTGAAACGTCGGCGGAATCGAGGAGGCCGCAGCATCGGAGAAGCTCCTGAAGTCGAAGAAGATCGGCGGTCGCCGTCCTGCGGGCGCAGAGACCCGGTCGGCGACGGCGGAACGAGTTCTCGGAAGGAGAGCACAAGGTATCCCCGCGCGAGTCGAATGCAAGTGAGGCCGGTGCCCGCCGAGTGCCCGCGGTTTGGCCAGTTCAGGATCCGAACGCGCGGAGCCGAAAAAGAAGGAGCTCCTCGGAGTGCCTTCGCCCTTTCTCCGCTTTCTGAATCGAGGTTTTCTCATGAGCTCCCCTCTCCGCTCGCTCATCGACTGTGGCACAAAGCTCTGGCTGGACTCGATCGACCCGGAGCTCGTCGAAACGAGCCGAAGGCTAGGCGCGACCGGCGCGACATCGAATCCGGTAATCGTCGCCGGGATTCTCGAGAGCGGTCGATACGACGACCAAATCATCGAGCTCGCGGAGAAGGGGCTCGACGACGACGCGATCGCCTGGGAGATGACGGATCGCCTCGTTCGCGCGGCGCAGGCGGTTTTCGCACGGGTGTGGGAAGACACGGACGGCGACGACGGGTACGTCAGCTTCGAGGTCGACCCGCTTCTCGAAGATGCGGAGCTCGGACTCGACCACGATGAGCGGGTGAAGCGGTACGTCGAACTCGCGTCTCGCTGGGCCGAGGGGCACACCAACCGAATGATCAAAGTGCCGGCGACGCCCGCGGGACTCGATGCTCTCGAAGAAATTGCCGCGGCGGGAGTCACTCTCAACGTCACGCTCATCTTCACTGCCGATCAGTACCGCGCGGCGCGCGACGCGGTCTGGCGCGGAGCCCAGCGGCGTGCGAATCCGGATTCACTGAAGAGCGTCTACAGTATCTTCGTCTCTCGCCTCGACGCGTACACGGCCAAGCACGTCCCGAGCTTGAGCGAAGAGGCGCAAGGGATGGTCGGAATCGTGAACGCACAGAAGATCTGGGCGGAGAACGAGGCGTTCTGGGCGGACAGGGGTCTCGCGAGGAAGCAGGAAATCATCTTCGCGAGCACCGGAACGAAGAATCCGAAAGAATCTCCTGACCGCTACGTGGAAGCGCTCGCCGGATCAGACATCCAAACGAATCCGCCGGCGACGAACGACGCTGCTGAAGCGTCGAGAAAAACGTACACGCGAACGGTCGACCGGCTGCCGCCGGATGCCGTGCTCGAGGAGATCGAGCGCGAGGTCGACACCGTCGCGATGCACCGCGTTCTCATGGAGGAGGGCATCGCGAAGTTCGCGGATCCGCACAAGGCGCTCCTCCGTTTGATCGAGGAGAAGCGCGGATCGTTGGCGGTGCGTTGACCGGGAGACTTCGTTCCCCTACCCAGCTCCGTTCCCGTTTCGGAAGGGGCGACAGCAGGGCGCCAGCGAACGACTTCGTCGCCGGCTCGATCGCGACGGACGTCCAGGTGCGCTCGAGCATCCGAGGGGACGAGGCGGACGAGGGGGAACGGCAACGAGAGCGGGTACGGGAAACGAGGACCTCAGCGCGGGCGAAACAGCCCGTGCTTCTTCAGGCGCGAAACGAGCGAGTTGCGATTCCGAACTCCCGCCCGCCGCGCGGCCTCTGAGAGATTCCCTCCCGCGCCTTCGACGAGTTCCTCGAGGAAGCGTCGCTCCGCCGCGCGGCAGAGCGCATCGAACTCGCCGAGTGACATCGTCGCGGGGTCCGTAGCGAAGAGCTGCGCCCGCGCGTCCGCCGCTCCGGGGGCGTTCGAGCTCGAGTCTCGGTTCTCTCCGCTCACTTGCTTCGCGAGCCGGCCGATCGTCGTCGCTCGTGCGGAAGTCGCGTCGCCTCCCGGTATCTCCCCGAGCGACGCGCGATCGATCTGCGAGCCCTCCCCGAGGATGACCGCGCTCTCGATCGTGTGCTCGAGCTCGCGAACGTTTCCGCGCCAAGGGCGTGCGACAAGCTCCCGCATCGCGTCTTCGGTGATGTCGTTGACGACTCGTCCGTACTTTTCGCTCGCTCGATGGACGAAGTGCCGCGCGAGGAGTGGAATGTCCTCGATGCGGTCGCGAAGAGGCGGGATCTCTACTCGGACGACGTTCAGGCGATAGTAGAGGTCTTCGCGAAACGTTCCTTCCGCGACGGCCGCAGCGAGATCGATGTTCGATGCGGCCACGACGCGAACGTCGATTTTCCGCATGCGATTCTCGCCGAGGCGACGGATCTCTCCTTCTTGGAGGACGCGGAGGAGTTTCGCCTGAAGATCGAGGCTCGTGTTCGAGATCTCGTCGAGGAAGATCGTTCCGCCGTCCGCCTCCTGAAAGAGTCCCGCGCGCGCATGGATCGCGCCGGAAAACGCCCCGCGTTCGTGCCCGAAGAGCTCGCTCTCGAGGAGCGAACCCGGAAGTGCGCCGCAGTCGACGGCGACGAACGGCCGCTGACTCCGCTCGCTCGCGTAGTGGATGGCGCGCGCGACGACCTCTTTTCCCGTCCCCGTCTCGCCCGCGATGAGAACGCCCGCGTCGGTGCGCGCGACCTTCTCGAGGACGTCGAACAGTCGCTGCATCGACGCGCTGCGGCCGATGAGCTGCTGGAATTCGTAGCGGTCTTCGACTTCCCGTTGGAGCCGGCGGTTCTCTTCCTGAAGCTGCTCGAGCAGACGCGCGTTCTCGACCGCGATCGCCGCGAGCTGAGCGAAGGAGACGAGGTAGTCGAGATCGTCGCGATCGAATCGCACGGCTCCGCGCCCGTCGACGTAGATCGCCCCGATCACCTCGTCGCGCCGTGCGAGCGGCACGCACATGAGCGTGTGAATCTGAAGCGATTTGATGCTCTGCCGCTCGCGGAACCGCTCATCGGCCGCCGCGTCCGTCGCGAGGACGGGACCGCCGCCCTCGGTGACGTCGCGAAGAACGCTCCGGCAGATGTCGGTCGCGTCTTCGACCGACTCGGCGGCCATGCCGCGCGCGGCGCGCGTGAGGAATTGTCCGTCGCGTTCCTTGAGAAGCACGAGTCCCTTCTCCGCGTGTGTCGTTTCGATCGCGACCTGAAGAACGTGGTCGAGGAGCGGATCGAGCTCGCGGAACGAGTGCATCCCGGCGGCGAGGCGGTGGAAGGAGCGCTCGCGACGCCGCGCCTCGCGGCGGGTCCGAGCGGCGGAGTCGCGGTGGCGCCCGTCGATTTCACGATGGAGCGCGTGGTGTTCGAGGAATTTCGTTCGCAGCTCGGGATCGTCGAAGTCATCGGCCGTTCGGCGAAGGTGTACGTAGGCTCGGCGGAGAGCGTCGTCCGCTTCTTCTTCTCGAACTTCGACATCGCCGGGAGTACCGGAGCGGCGTGCGTCGCGCAGCGCTTCGAGCGCACATCGTCGCTCCCACCAGATCGAAGCGGCGAGGGCGCACCGCCCGCCGCGTTCAAGCGTCTTGGTGGCTTCACATGTCACGCGCTCGGCCGCGGCAGCGTCACCGCGTGCTCGTTCGAGCTTCGCGCGGAGAAGTGCGAGCTCGAGCTCGCGGATGCGGTGCGGAGCGGCACCGAGAAGCTCGCCCAGTTCCGCCATCGTCTGAGCCGCCGAGTCGAGCTCTTCCGCCGCGAGCTGGAACTCCGCTTCGGCGAGAAGCACGGTGATCCGCGGCGATGGTGACCCCGCTCGCTCGGCGAGCTCACGCGCACGGGAGAGCGCAAGACTCGCCGCGGGTGTACCGTCCGCGAGCCCGTCGATCCGCGCGAGCCGAACGAGATTCGCGCTCTCGGACGCCGCGTTGCCGTAGCGTTGCGCCATCTCGAGTGCGTCTTCGAGCAGGGGACGCGCCCGCTCCGGATTCCCAATCAGCATCCAGACGTTCGCGAGATTGCCGCAGTCCGCGCCCGCGCCGCGTTCGTCCCCGAGCTGGCGACGGAGGTCGAGCGCCCGCGATATCGAGCGGAGCGCGAGCTCGTAGCGGCCCATATCGCAGTAGACGAGGCCGAGGTTGAGCGCGTTGATCGCCTCGCCGCGCCGGAGGCCGATCGCACGGAAGATCCGGAGCGACGCCTCGAAGCGTTCCTCCGCAGCTTCGAGATCGCCGCGTTCGAGGTGGATGAGCCCGAGGTTCGATTCGAGCGATGCGACGTGGTGGCGCTGGCCGAGATCGCGTCGGATCGCCGCCGCCCGGTGCATTTCCCGAAGCGCTCCCGGCGGATCGCCGCGAAGATAGTTGCCGAGTCCCAGGAGTTGACGACACTCGGCCTCCTGCGCGCGGTCGGCGGCCGCTGCCGCTAGGGCGAGTGCCGCATCGAGACGACGGAAGCCGTCGTCGAACTCCGAGCGGTAGAAAGAAATCAGCGCCGCGCGCGCGAGCACCGGCGCGCGGCTCGGTGCGTCTGGTGGGAGGGCGCGATCGGCCGCGTCGAGTCGCGCGAGCGCCGCGCCGCGATCTCCCTGCGCTTCGAGAAGAGCCGCTTCCGCGAGCGCCGCGCGTCGGGTGAGCTCGGGATCGGCGAGTGCGCCCGCAAGACGCGTGAGTTCCGCGGCGGCGCGGGCCTCTTCTTCGCGGCGGCCGAGGTGTTTTTCGACCTCGACGAAAGCGGCGAGGATCTCGGCACGCTCGCGCTCGCCGCTGCTCAGCTCGAGCGCGCGCAACCACGCGGTCTCCGCTTCGCGCAGAGCTCCGGCGGCTTGCGCCCGCCGGGCTGCTTCGACTAGGTGCGAGCGCGCTTTTTCGGGGCTCTGCGAGCGGTAGAGATGTTCCGCGAGTGCTCTCTCGCGCGACTCGTAGTGTTCGAGGTTCGCGATCCACCGGGCGAGCGTCGTGTGAGCTTCCCGCCGGATCGATTCGGAGAGCCGTGCGTAGGCGACTGCGCGCGTCACCGAGTGCGCAAAGCGGTAACGAGTCCCCTGCAGTTTCAGCAGGCCGTCTCGCGCGAGACCCGAGAGGGTCGCGACGCAATCTCGCGATGCCCCGAGATCGAGAAGCTCGTTCGCTTCGAGCGGAGAGTCGGCGACGGCGATCCACCGGAGGGCTTCGTCTTCGTGCGTGGACCGATCGCGCAGGCGGCGCGTGACGGCTTCCTCGATCGAGCGTGGGATCGACGCGGCGGGGCCGAAGTCGATGTCCCACCCCACGTCCGTTCTGCGGATGGAACCCGCGCGAGCGCGCTCGGCGATGAACTCTTCGACGAAGAAGAGGTTCCCGCCGGTCGCGGCGTGAAGCTCGCGTGCGATTTCGGCGAGACCGTCCGTCCCGGCGAAAGCCTTCTCGAGGTATGCCTCGATCGCTGAGGAGTCGATCCCTCCGAGTGCGAGAGTCTCGAGAGGAACGGGGGACGAGGCACTCGATCCGATGCGGTCGCAGATCTCTCGTTCGGAAGCGGATTCGTCGCGGCACGCCATGAGGAGAGATAGATCGAGCGGCGGCGCGGTCTCTGCGCCGATCCACCGGAGAAACATCTCGAGGACGTCCACACTGAGCGAGTCGGCGTGCTCGAGCGCATCGATCGCGATCGACGGAGTCTTCTCTCCGCCCGGCGTGCCGTCGGTCGACGCGTCGCCCAGGAGCCGCGTGAGGTCCGCGATCCACGCGGCGAGAACGGCATCGACGACTGCTTCGCGCTCGGGCGGATGGGCGACCGCGTCGCCGCGTTCGAGCTCGTCGAGGACGCGAGGAGTACGAAGCTCGATCGGAGGAAGGCCGGAGCTCCGCTCGAGTCGCAACCGATGGACGAGATCACGGAGAAGCCCTCCGGGTCGAGCGTCTCGCTCCGTCCAGTGGAGCCAAAACCGCGCGCCGGCGGTCTTCCGGCGAGCGTCGAGTTCGCTGAGGAGGCGACTCTTCCCGATCCCGGTCGCTCCGTGAACGAGGGTCACGCACGGCGCGCCATCTCCCGCCGCGTCGATCCGAGATTCGAGTCGCTGCACGATCGAATCCCGACCCACGAGCCGAGCGCCGAGGGCGGGGAGCTCCGGCTCGCCCGCGTCGAGGCGCGGGAACGCAGCCCGGAGGCCGTCGAGGACGGCGCGCGCCGTGCGCGGTCGGTCGCGCGGATCGACCGCGAGAAGCGGTGGCACGATGCGGTTCCACGGGTCGGCGAAGCGGTCTCCGTCCGGCGGTGGTTCCGACAGTCGAGCGCCCGCGATTCCGCCCGGACGGTCGACGTGCGGCGGCTTTCCGGTGAGGGTTTCGCAGAGAACGCAGCCGAGACCGTAGAGGTCGGTCGCGGGAGTCGGGGGTTCGCCGCGCAAAGTCTCCGGGGCGATGTACTCGAGCGTGCCGGAGATGTCTTCGTCGGCCGCGCTCGAGGAGCGAGCGAGGCCGAAATCGATCAGCTTCGTCGTGACCTCGCCCGCGTCGGTAGCGACGAGAATGTGAGACGGCTTCAGGTCGAGATGGAGCACGCCGCGTGAATGAAGATAGTCGAGAGTCGCGAGGACCTGTGCGGCGAGCTTCTCGAGCGGAGCGCCGCGCGCGACCGCCGTCGTCAGATCGACTCCCCGCGCGAGCTCCATGGTGAAGAACGAGCGGCCACCCGGAAGACGGCGAAAGTCGAAGGGCCGGACGAGTCCCGGATGATGGTCGTGCGCAGCGAGAAGCAGGAACTCAGGGGACGACGAGGAGTCGTCGACGATCTTCAGCGCGACGTCTGCGCCGCGAACCGCGTCTCGGGCGCGGTAGACCGTCCCGGAGCCCCCCGACCCGAGCTCCGCGCGGATCTCGTAGCGAGCGGGCAGATCTGCGGCTGGGTCCGGAGGGGTGGCGGGACTCTCCTTCGGCGCGGGGGACTCGGGCTGGCGACGTCGCATGACGTCCATCGTAGCACGTCACAAAGTCGTTGTGATCGGCGGGGCCAGCTTCCTAAGTCAATTCTCCGTTGACGATTACGATTCCGACTACAGACGCCGGGCGCTGAATGTATCCCCGAGCGAGAGGTCGCCCGACTCGAACCCCCGGCGGAACCAACGGACGCGCTGCTCCGATGTCCCGTGGGTGAAGGTCTCGGGCGTGACGTAGCCGCGCGCCTGCTTTTGAAGTCGGTCGTCCCCGATCGCACTCGCGGCACGGAGCGCTTCCTCGAGGTCGCCGGGCTCGAGAATGTTCTTCGTCCGCTGAGCGTGGTGCGCCCACACCCCGGCGTAGAAGTCCGCTTGGAGCTCGAGGCGCACAGAGAGCTGGTTGTACTCCGCTTCGCTGATCCGCCCCTTCGCGCGATGGACTTCCGTCGACTTCCCGAGGAGGTTCTGAATGTGGTGACCGACTTCGTGCGCGATGACGTAGGCCTGCGCGAAGTCGCCCGGTGCGCCGTGCCGCTTCTTCAGATCGTTGTAGAAGCCGAGGTCGATATAGACCTTGCTGTCCGCACCGCAATAGAAGGGACCCATCGCCGCTTCGGCGAATCCGCACGCGGACTGGACTGCGTCCCGGAAGAGAACGAGCGTCGGCTCGCGGTACGGCTGACCGATCGACGGGAGGAGCCGGTTCCAAACGTCCTCGGTGTCGGCGAGGACGACCTTGACGAACTCGACCAGTCGCTCTTCTTCCGGCGAAGCTTCGAACGCGACCTCGCCACCGCCCGCGTTTCCGCCCGGCGCCCCGCCGCCGAGTTGCCCGAGGAACTGCGACGGGTCCTTCCCGAGCCACACCGCGATGAGCGCGACGACGATCGCGCCGATGCCTCCGATTCCGGCCTTTACCTTACCGGGGACTCGTGCCCCGCGACGATCTTCGACGTTTTGACTCCGACGGCGGCGTTCCCAGCGCATGATTTCGTTCCTCGAGAAGTGACGCCCCGTTCGCCTCGCGACGACGAACTCGTCGCGTAAAATGGCCCTCGAACGTAGACGAACCGCGAGCGACGATCCAGCGAAACCCGAGGCTTCGATGTCGACCCCCTCCTCCCGTGACAACGAACCGCGCGATCCTTCCGGCGCTGCGCCTGGCGATGCGACCGGCCTCGAGTGGATCGCGACTCGCCGGGTGACTCGAGTTTGGCATCACGTCATCGTCGTGCTCCTCATCGCGTTCTGGATCGTTCCGATCTCGACACTCGGGGTCTTCGGTGGGGATTCATCGCGGAATCCCTATCTCAACCGAGTGCGTCACCTCTCGTGGTTGTTCACGGAGCGGACGGATCGCTGGTGGTCGTTCCACCTCGAGGCGAAGGCGGACGGCGAGTGGTTCGCGCTTCCGTACGAAGAGTTCGCTCCGATGAAAACGTTCGGACACATCTCGCGGCTCGATCTCCGCATCGAAACCATCGCGCAAATCCTGCTCGACCCGGCGCTGAGGGAGGTCCGCTCACTTGCCGAAGCGCAGCGAGACGAGATGGCCGAGTGGGCGCGCGACCGCTACGTGAAGCTCCACCCCGATCGACCGCCACCCACCGCGGTGCGGCTCGTCGGCACGTACTGGGACGTCAGCCATCCCGCTCTCCTCGAACCGGCGGGACCGTGGGTGCAGGTCGACTTCGATGAGGTTCCGCAGGAACGCAAATCGGTCTTCGGAGGAAAACGTTTCGGTCCGTCCGGAGCGGCGCGGTGAAACGATGATCGCACGAACTCTCCTTCGATCAGTTCGCGCCGGCTACATCTTTCTCTTCGGTCCCGTCGACCCGAGTCGACTCGCACTCTTCGCGCGTTTCTTCGCGCTCACGCTCCTCGTCTACGTCGCAGATCGCGCGCGCCATGCCTCCGAGTGGCTCACCGATGTGGGCTATCACACGCCCGCGGCGATCGAATTTCCAAATTATCCGCCGGGCTTGCCGCTCCTCCCGTCCTGGCTCGTCCCGTGGTTTCTCACGGTCTTTTTTGCCGCTGCCGGGGCGGTCGTTCTCGGTTTTCGTGCGCGCTGGCTTTTCGCACTCGTTTTCGCGTGCGTCTTTTACGTGACGTTCGCCGACACCGTGTCTGCGTTCACGCTCAACAATGTTTACCTCTTCGGCTTCGCGCTGCTCGCGCTCGCGCCGCGCCCGGTGAGGATCGATTTTCGCGGCGAGCTCCGAGAGTGGCAATCGGCGTGGACGCTCCGCATCCTGCAGGCGACGATGCTCATCATGCTCTTCACCGCGGGTCTCGCCAAAGCCGTTCACGGCGACTGGATCCTTGTCGGGGGGCTCATCCAGAACGGCGAGTGGCAATTCGCGGGTTGGTTCGAGGGGACGGCGGACATCCTCCGCACGCAGGCGAGCGGCGTCTACCGAACGACGCTCGCGGCGTGGATGTTGCGCGAGCTCCCGCTCGGGGCATGGGCCGCGATGCAGCACTCCGCGCTCCTCTTCGAGCTCCTCGCGCCGGTCCTCTTCCTCGTCCGTCGCCTGCGCCCGATCGGGTTCGCGTGGGCGATCGGCTTTCAGCTCATGATCGCGATCACGATGTACAAGGTCGGCTACTTCAACGTGCAGATGATCGTGTGGCTGATCGTATTCCTACCTGCGCGACTGACGCGGCGCGTGGAAGAAGCGCTGCCGCTCGGGCGACGGAGTTCAGCGCCGACTCACTCCTCGTCTCCGTCCTTCAGATAGGAGAGGAAGAGATAGTCTGTCGCCTGCGCCTTCGCGTGGCAGTTCTTGCAGTTCTCGATGCGACCCCGCTCGGCCCCGGTTTCCTCTCCGGCGTAGACGTACTCCCAATCGCCGCCGCCCGGATCGTATCCGGCTTCGCGCTTGACCATGGCGCCGAGACCTCGCAGCGTGAAATAGGGCTCAGGTTCATTCTCAGGATCTTTTTCCCGACCGAGATCGCTGACGCTGAAAGGGGCGCTCAGCTTCTCCTTCACGATGATCGCTCCCACCGGGAGCGAAGCCTCGTTCTTCGCTAGGGCGGAGGCCGCGAGGTCGTTCGCGAAGTGTCGGATGGCCGGCTCGACGTGCGGTCCGCGCCGCTCCATCTCTTCCATGGCTCCGAACGGCAGGGCGCAGAGAAAATAGAACGACGGATCGACCGGGTAGGGATTGTCGCTCAGGCGCTTCCAGTTCTCGTAGCCCTCGAGTTCCGGTAGGCCCGTGAGGAGAGCCGTACGAAGCGACTCGTCGACGCCCCGCAAATCCGTCGCATCGGCGGGTGTCCGAGGCCGGGAGATCCCCACATTCGCCGCGTCCTGCGTGCCGGGAGACTCGAGTGGAGCCGGGGAAGGCTGGCAGGCGACCGGCAGCAGTAGGAGACCCAAGACGATTCGATGGATTCGGCGTGGATCGTTCATGGTTCGTCTCGCGAAGTAAACCTCACCGGGGAATCGGTCCTTCCTATCGGGTTCACGCTTCCCCACACGATACCGCGTCTCTTCGCCAGTTGAGTAACATGCGTGTCACAAGGTTCGCGAGGACAGAGATGATCTTCGCTTTCCGATGTCGCTCCTCACTGCGCGCCGTCTCTCGGTTAAGATGCGCTCTCCCTTGAGCTCGCGTCGTCGACCGTCACCGAGATTCCCCGGGAGAGCCCCGATGAAGCAACCTACGACTCGTTCTCGTCCCGACTCCGAACGCCCTTCGCCTTCGATTTCCCGCCGCAGCGTTCTCCGCGGCGCCGCGGCACTCGGTGCCGCCAGCTTCGTACCGCGCTCCGTCCTCGGCGGCGCCGGTGTTACGCCGCCGAGCGAGCGCCTCAACATCGCGGTGATCGGGACCGGCGGGCGCGGGAAGCGGCTCACGAACGGCTTTCTGCGCCAAGCGGACGTTCGCGTCGTCGCGATCGCCGATCCAGTCGAGCGCGAGGACTACAGTCGTTTCTACTACCGCGGCAGCTCGGGTCGGCTGAACGTGAAGGAGATGATCGAGAAGCACTACGGCGAAGTTTCCGGCGGGACCGGCGGCGGACCCGCGCGCTGCGCAGACTACGAGGACTACCGCGAGCTTCTCGAAAAAGAGAAATCCATCGACGCGATCGTCATCGCGACGCCCGATCACGTGCACGCCTTCGCCTCTCTCGCGGCGATCGGACTCGGGAAGCACGTCTACTGCGAGAAGCCGCTCACTCACACCGTCGAGGAAGCGCGCCGTGTTGTCGAGGCGGCGAGAAAGGCGAACGTCGCGACCCAGATGGGGAACCAGGGGAACTCCGGCGAGGGAATCCGTTCGACCTGCGAGTGGATCTGGGACGGCGCGATCGGCGAGGTGCGCGAGGTTCACGCGTGGAGCGACGCCGCGGGATGGCCGCGCGGTCGCACGGCGCGACCCGAAGACACGCCTCCGGTCCCGAAGGGGATGAACTGGGATCTCTGGCTCGGCCCGATCAAGCACCGGCCGTACCACCCCGCGTACGCTCCGTACGACTGGCGCGGGTGGTGGGCGTTCGGGACGGGCGCAGTCGGAGACATGGGCTGCCACAACATGGATCCGGCCTTCGCGGCGCTCAAGCTGAAGTACCCCGATTCGATCGAAGCGAGCTCGACTCCGATCAACGGTGAGACCGTGCCGCACGCGTCGATCATCCACTTCACGTTTCCCGCGCGCGGCGAGCTCCCGCCGGTGAAGCTCACGTGGTACGACGGCGGATTGAAGCCGAAGCGACCCGAAGAGTTCGCGCCGAGCGATCAGTTCGACGGGAACGGGATCCTCTTCGTCGGGAGCAAGGGAAAGCTCCTCTGCGACGGCTGGAGCCGCAATCCGCGGCTTCTTCCCGAGGCTCGCAACAAGGACTACGAGCGTCCGAAGAAAACGCTCCCGCGCGTCAGCGCTCACGACCGCGCGTGGCTCGATGCCTGTAAGGGCGGTCCCGCCGCGAGCTCGAACTTCGAGAACGCGGGTCCGCTCGCCGAGCTCGTCCTCCTCGGGAACGTCGCTCAGCGCGTTCGCCAAAAGATCTACTGGGACGGCGAACAGCTGCGCGCGAAGAACTGCCCGGAGGCGGAGCAATACATCCGTTGCGAGTATCGGGACGGGTGGGTGCTCTAGTCGTTTCGTTCGAGAGATCGCGGCTGGGATTCTCGCCGGTCCCTCCGAGGAGATGCACGAGAAGCTTGCGGCGGCTACACCCGAGTGGACGCAGGCCCCGCGGGCCGGTAGAACACCGAGCATGAACCGATCGATGTTCGTCGTCCTCAGCTCGGTGATCCTCGGAGGGACCGCGATGCCGGTCGCATCGGCTTCCGCGCAGGAACTTGCGTTCGCCCGCTACCGGCTCCAGAACGGCCTCACGGTCATCCTCCACGAGGATCACACGATCCCGAAGGTCGCGGTGAACATCTGGTACTACGTCGGAGCGAAGGACGAACCGGCGGGTCGATCCGGTTTCGCGCATCTCTTCGAACACCTCATGTTCATGGGCACCGATCGCGTGCCGTACCCTCGCTTCGACACGAGTATGGAGCGTTTCGGCGGTTCGAACAACGCGACGACGTCAGCGGATCGCACGAACTACTTCGAAAGCGGCCCGCCGGAGCTCCTCGAGACGTTTCTGTTCCTCGAGGCTGACCGCATGGCCTACCTCGGTGCGGGTATGACAGCCGAGAAACTCGAGACGCAGCGCGAAGTCGTTCGAAACGAGCGCCGCCAACAGTACGAAAACCGGCCTTACGGCGGCGTCGAACTCGAGCTCCCCGAGTATCTCTATCCGTCCTGGCATCCCTATCGCGAACCGGTGATCGGCTCCCACGCCGATCTCGAAGCCGCGACGGTGGACGACGTCCGCGAGTTCTTCCGCGAGTTCTACTTTCCGGCGAACGCCAGTCTCGTCATCGCCGGCGACTTCGATCCGGCCGAGGCGCGTCGACTCGTCGAGAAGCACTTCGGACCGCTCGAGAGGCGCCCACCGATCGTACGACCGACCGTGCCGCCGCCGGCGCTCGATCGCGTGGTCCGGCGAAAGCTGAGCGACGACGTCGAGCTTCCGCTCGTCGTTTACGTGTGGCCTTCCCCTCGCTTCTACGCCGAAGGCGACGCGCATTTGGACGTCATCGCCGCCTGTCTCGGCGAGGGGAAGTCGAGCCGACTCTACCGCCGACTCGTCCACGAAACCGAGCTCGCGCAATCGGTGGTCGCTTACCAGCTCTCGCGACAGCTCGTCTCTGAGTTTCGCGTCGAGGTGCTCGCGCGGCCCGGTGTGTCGCTGCACGCGCTCGAGTCGGAGCTCAATCTGGTGCTCGAAGATTTTCGCCGGACCGGACCGACGGACGCGGAGATCGCGCGCGCCCGCAACCGCCTCGATATCGCGTTCTGGCAGAGTGCGCAGAGTCTCACGGAGCGAGCCGATCTTCTCAATCGCTATCAGTTCTACTTGGGGAACCCCGGGGCGGTGCGCATCGACCGCGCGCGCTACGAACGGGTGACGGCAAAGGACACCCGGCGGTGGGCTGTGCGCGTGCTCCGTCCGAATGCGCGCGTTCACCTGCGGGTGGTCCCGCGTCAGTCGCCTGAGGACGACGGCTCGTCCGGTGAGGCCGCGCCGTGAGTGCGCGCGCTCGTCAGTGGGGTCCGCGCCGGGCCGTAGCCGCGATTTGTCTTCTCGGATCGAGTTGCGGTGTGACCGAGATTACGGAGAGGACATTGGAACCGGTGGAGATCCCCGTCCCCGATCAGGTCCCGGTGCGAGCCGAGCTGCCGACGCCGACTGAGACGGTCCTTTCAAACGGACTCATCGTTTGGCACGTCCCCGGACCGCGAACTCCGCTCTCCGCGATGCGGATCCTCGTGTTCGCCGGATCCTCGACGGACCGTACGTCGTTCGGACGAGCCTACGCGGCGGCGACGATGCTCGACGAGGGCGCAGCGACGCCTGCGGGTGGGTTTCGGGGACCTCTCGAGCTCGCCGAGCGGCTCGACGATTTGGGCGCCAGTCTCGACATCTCGACCGGAAGGGACGAGGTCGCGATCGATCTCGAGGTTCTCGAATCGCATCTGGATGCGGCGCTCGCCATCGCGGCCGACTGCGTTCTCCGGCCGGCGTTTCGCTCCGAGGACTGGCAGCGGACGCACGCGCTCTGGCTCGGCGAGCTCCGTTCGCGGGGCGACGATCCCCGCCGCGTCGCCGGCGTTGTCGGGACGCGCGCGTTCTACCGGGACGGACATCCCTATGCGCATCCGCCCTCCGGCTATCTCGCGAGTGCGGAGGCGCTCTCGCTCACCGACGCGAAGGAGCTCTACCGCTCGCACTACGTGGTGTCGAATGCGATCGCGATCGTTACGGGAGGCCCGGAGCCTGCCGCGTGGACGGCGCTCCTCGAGAAGCACTTCGGCGCGTGGCGGGATGGCGATCCCGTACTCGCCCCGCCCGCGACGACGTCCGGTGGAAACGGGTTTTCGCTCCGTCTCGTCGGAGTCGATGTTCCGGACGCTCCGCAGACCGTGATCCGGATCGCGCTTCCGGCGCCCTCGGGCCTCGATACGGAAGTGTCACCGCTTCACCTCGCGACGCTCGCGCTCGGCGGAACGTTCACGAGTCGACTCTCGATGAACCTCCGCGAGGAGAACAAGTTCACCTACGGCGCGCGCGCGACGCTGGGGCGCTCGCGACTTCCTGGCGCGATCGTGCTCGAGTCTGCTGTTCACGCTGAGAAGACGGGGCCGGCGCTCGTCGAGTTTCTCCGTGAGATCGCGGCGATCGGCTCGAGCGATCTCATCGCGGAGGAGTGGGACGGAGTGCGAGCGACGTATTCGACGCGCCTCACCACCGCACGCGAGACCGTTCGAGGGCGCCTCGGCCTCTACACGCTCGGCGCCGTGCTCGGAGGTGGGCCGTCGTTTGCACCCGCCTTTGCGGCGCGAACCGCGGCGAGTGAGCTTCGCGACGGAATGCTCGTGTCGTCCGCTCGCTATCGATCCGACCGGGCGACGATCCTTCTCGTCGGGGATCGGGCGACGATCGAAGCCGCGCTCGAGGGTGTTTCTCGTACGGAGAGCCTCGGCGTGGAACTTCCACCGATCCTCTTCTGCGATCGCGAGGGCGCACCCGTCGAGTGACCGCGCGCGGATCCATCTCGGGGCGCGGGCGCCCGGCTAGACGATTCGCCGGCGCCGGATGCCCTTGCCCGGCAAGTCTTCCGGCGGGATCCGCCGGCGCTTCCCCGGGCGCGGGGTGATCTCGAGCGAATCTCGCGAGTCGCCGGGAGGACCCGGGGGCTCGAACGCTTCCGGAGTCACGTTCGTGGTCGGTGGAGGAGCGATGGTCGCTTCGGTCATCGGGACGCGTTATGGGATTGGCCGGAACGAAGTCTCGAATCAACTCTACGATGCTGAGGAGACATCGTCGAACGCGCCGGCGAACGCCGCGCGGCGTGGAGATCGGGGCGCGCAACCTTCATGCGATACGGCCGCGACGTGAACTGATCGTTCACCACGGCGACGACGTCGTAGTCCCCGGGAGCGAGGAGTGCGAGGGGGAATTCGCCGCTTCCGTTCGGAAGATTCGACGGCGAGATCTTCTGCCCGCGAAGGAGCGGGACGGCCGATCCTTCCTCGGGAACGACGGGCAGTGTGAGTCGCCGATCCGGGCGGATCCGCGGCGGGTCGATCCGGCCGGCCGTGCCGTCGCGGTACCGCCACGTCTGCCGGAGCGCGATGTCTTCGGGTGGGGTGTCCGTTTTTGTTACGCGCAGCTCGACGCGCAGCTCATCGAAGACGATCTCATTCGGCGAGCGATTGAAAACGTCGACGAAGAACTTCAAGCGGCGACCGGGAACGACGACGCTCGCGTTTCCGTCGAGGTGGACCTCGAGCGCGTCGGGCGCTTCGATCTCGCTCATGGGGACCGCGCCGCAGCTCGCGAGGAAGGCTGACGCCGCGCAAGCGAGAGTCAGTGATCGGGTCACGAAAGAGCCTCCACGTTCCATCGAAGAGATTCACCGAGTCGGTCTTTGCCGCCGCCGCGTGCGAAGGCAGCGCGTCCTCTTCTCCTTTCGGCGCGATGGCCCGAAAACCTGAACTCCTCGCGGTTCTCGGGGCTGAAGATGGCCGCCGTGCGGACGGCCCCCGGAATCGGGCTTGGGGCGGACTGTGCGTAGGTGAGACAATTCCTCGGGCCGCCTCCCACCGACTCCGCTCCACCACCAGCGAGGTTCACTCCGATGCCCGAGATACCCCGGCGCCGCTTTCTTCGCACCGGATCGGCCCTGAGCGCAGCCGCCTTGGGCGCGGCGCTTCCTCGCGTCGCCGCCGCGCCGCGCTCGTCTGGGCTGGGTTTCGATTCCGACGCCCGCGGTGGACCGCGGGCCGTCGAGCACCGGCGCCGGAGCCCGAAATTCCTTCTCAGTCTCGCGGCGTACTCGTTTCGCCGGGAGCTCAGCGCGGGGGAGATGTCGCTCGAAGACTTCGTCGACTACTGCGCCGAGCACGATCTCGAGGGCACGGAGCTGACGTCCTACTACTTCAAGGACACGAGCCCCGGGTTTCTCACGCGTCTCCGCCATCGCGCGTATGTGAACGGCCTCACGATCAGCGGCACTCCGGTCGGAAACAACTTTTGCCATCCGGTCGGTCCCGAGCGTGCGAAGCAGGTCGCGCACGTCGAGAAGTGGATCGATCACGTCGTGACGCTCGGATCCCAGACGATTCGCGTGTTTGCGGGGAACGCTCCGAAAGGGGTCGAGACCGAGACGGCGCGCGCGTGGGCGGTCGAATGCTTGAAGGAAGTCTCGGCCTACGCCGGCGAGCGCGGGGTGATTCTGGCGCTCGAAAACCATGGCGGGATCACGGCGCGCGCCGATGAGTTGATCGCCATCGTCGAGGCCGTCGACTCACCGTGGCTCGGCGTGAACCTCGACGGCGGCAACTTTCGCACCGATCCCTACGGTGACCTCGAGAAGGCCGCCCCGTACGCGGTCAGCGTGCAGGTGAAAGTCGAAGTGCGCTCGCCCGACGGCAAGAGTGTTCCGGCGGATCTCGCTCGAGTCGCGGGGATTCTGCGCCGCGCGAACTACCGCGGTTTCGTCGCGCTCGAGTACGAAGCGCGCGAGCCGGTGCGGGACGCCGTTCCGCGCTACCTTCGAGCGTTGCGCGACGCTCTATCTTAGGCGCGGTCGACGGCTAGAAAGAAATCGAACACGAAGGGATCGAGGGGCTTCGCCGCGCGATCGCTCGCGACGCTCTCACACCTCGAGCTCAGGCTCTCTCGATTTCCTCTCTTCTTCGTCTTTCTTCGCGTCCCCTTCGCGCTCTTCGTGTGAACTCTCTTCGAGAGCTGCGCGACGAGTCAGCTCGGCGACGATCGGGTGTAGAGCGGCGAACGTGCGCGCGCTCGCTCCGACGTTGCGTGCGACGGTCGCCCTCGCGCGCGCGCCCATCCCCTGGGCCTTGTCCGGATTCGATCGAAGATCGCGGAGCCGCGCGAGCAGCTCGTTTCGATCCTGAACGACGAGCATCGCTCGGTCGGCGAGGAACGAAGAGACGATCTGGCGAAAACTCCCGTAGTGGGGACCGATGAGAACCGGACAGCCGTGCCGCGCCGGCTCGATGACGTTGTGGCCGCCGAACGGGATGAGCGAGCCGCCGACGAAGACGACGTCCCCGCTCCCGGCGATGCGCGGGAGATCGCCGACGGTGTCGACGAGAAGAACCTCGTCAGCCGCGAGCGACAACGGCTGAAAGCTCGCGCTCGCGTGACCGTTGAGCGGTGCAGCCGGCGCTCCCGGGGGAGAGTCGAGCACCGTTCCGTTCGTTCTCGATTGCCGGATCGCGCGATTCGAGCGCGCGAGCTTGCTCCAGAGAACCGGTCGGAGGCCGCGACGCCGGATCGCGCGGCTGATTTCGCTCGTTCGATCCGTTCGACGCGGCGCGAGAACCAGGCGGGCGCGCGAATCTTCCTCGCGGAGCTTGCAGAAGGATTCGATCACGATGTCCTCTTCGCCGTGGTGCGTGCTTCCCGCGACGAAGGTCCAGTTCTCCGGGGAGAGGCCGAGCTCGCGACGCGTGCACACGCCCGCGGCGGACGAGCTATCGAATTTGAGATTCCCCGTGACCGTCACGCGCTCGCGCTCGACGCCGAGCTCCTCGAATCCTCGTGCGCTCGTCTCGTCTTCGGCGCAGATGTGGACGACGCTTCGCGGTGGCCAGCGGAAGATCCGCGAGAGCCAACGATAACCTTGACGCGACCGCTCGGAGAGGCGCGCATTGACGAGCACGACCGGGACGCCGCGCGATCCGGCGAGGCGAAGAAAGTTCGGCCAGAGCTCGTGCTCGACGATGACGACCAGATTCGGCCGAATTCGGCGAAACGCGCGGCGAACGAGGAAGCTGAAGTCGAAGGGATACGAGATCACGCGGTGGTGGGGGTAGTGCCGGCGCGCCGCGGCGAGTCCGGCGCGGGTCGTCGTCGAGAGCACGATCTCCCAGTCGGGGAACTCGGATTCGAGCTGAGCGAGGATGCCGCGTGCGCTGAGGATCTCGCCGACGGAGACGCCGTGGATCCAAACGCACGGCCGGTCGCTCGAGCGTCGCTCGACGCGTCCCGTGCGTCGCCGCCAGTGATCGATGACGCGACCGCCGCGTCGAGTCACGACGAGATAAGGGAGCGCGAAGACCAGTGCGGTGAGGTAGACCGCGTCGACCAACCAGGGCACGACGTCCCACCGACCCCTCCGAGTTTCGAGGGGCGCGAGCGCTCGCCCTGCGTCGATCCCGGGCGAGGGACTCCCACCGGGATGGGCGGAAACCAACGCTCCCTCCTCTGTTCTCCACGCCGGCTCACGATTCGGGTGGATCGCCCGATCGCCGCACCGTGAGCGTTCACTCGAGACCGCGGGATCACATTGCCCGCGCACACCTTCACCTGCTCGGGGGATCGCCGACCTCTAGGTCGCGGCCCGGTCGCGCTATCGTCCGGCCGCGACCGCTCGGGTCTCTTGCTGCCGCCGAGACGGAAGAATAACATAACCCGGTCGTTCACTTCTTCTTGGAAACACGAAACCGAAACGCGCGCCGCATCGCCGGGCGTTCGCCAGCGCGGATCGAAGGCGCCGGAGGGGCCATCGCCCTCGGTGACTCGACGCCGACCGGGCTCGCCGGAGCCGCCTGGCGTCGGAGCGCTCGCGCGTTGGGACTCGGATCTGTCGGCTCGCGCCTCGATGCCGCTCGGCCGATGAGCTCGCGAGGCCCTCTGTTTTGACCAGTCGAGCTTCTCCGGTAGAGCGGATTCGATCCGGCGGCCTCCGGTGCGCGTACGTGCCGCCGGTGACCCGGGACGTCGCGTCGACGTGGATGGCCTCGTACTCGCGCTGGTTCGAGGAGATCGCCGGGATCCCCGAGGAGCTTCGCGGGACTCGCGGCGGGCGGGCGTGCGTTCTGCCGGCCGGAGAGGCGGTGTTCGCGAAGCGACGCGACGAACCTCGCGCGCGAACTCTCGTCTACGCGCTTCTCGGTCGCCCGGCGCGGTCGGCGCGGTCGTTTCGACTCGGGCTCGCGCTCGCAGCCGCCGGCGTACCCACCGCTCGACCGCTCGCGCTCATCGAGCGGCGCGAGCGTGGAGAAAAGTGGGAGAGTGTGCTCGTGCTCGAACGATTGCGCGGCACGACGCTGCGCGACGTGCTTCTCGGCGCACCGACCGGCGAGGGTGACGAAGCGGCGAGCGACGCGGAGCGGCGAGAGATTCGCCGGGCGGCGGCCGAGGCCATCGCTCGCTTTCATCGCGCGGGGTTTCGCCAGCGCGATCTCAAAGCCGCGAATCTCCTCGTCACGCCTTCCGGCGAGGAGGGCGGTCGCGTGCGACTCGTCGACTTCGAAGGAATGACGCAACTGCGCGCGCCTCCGATCGAACGGGTGCGGCGCCGGGACCTCGCCCGTCTCGGCGTGAGCTTTCGCGCGAGCGACGTACGCGACGCGGGAACGAGCGAGAACGATTGGCGCGAGCTCATCGTCGACTATCTGACTGCGTACGCCGGCGAAGCACCGCACGAAACGGCCGTTCGCGCGTGGCTCGACGGTAGCGAGCGTTGGGCCGAGCGGAAGATCCGCCGCAACCTTCGCCGGCGGCGACCGATCACGTAACGCGAGCGCTGCGGTTCGCGTCACGAGGTCACCGCACGATGCGGATCGAGTCCGGCGAGATCAAAAAATGAGCTTCGCGGCCACCGCGACGACGACTCCCGCCGCCACGCCGCAGAGGAGAACGGCAATCCACGATCGCCACGGCGCCGCGTCGGGGCTCTGCGCCGCGAGCTCGGGCGGCTCGACGAGCTTCTCGAAGTTGAGTCGCGTCTCCCACGCGTCGAGCACATCGGCGCCCGGCGCGTCGTCCATCGCGAACACGAAGCACGTGTTCCCCGAGCGCACGCGGTCTCCCGTCGCGAGAGGAGCGTCGTGAACCGGCGCGCCGTTGAGAAGGAGAGGCTTCTTTCCAGTCAACTCGACGAGTCGGTAACCCTCGTCGTTGGCGCGCACTTCGAAATCGCGCGCGCCGAGAGACGAATCCGAAACGAGGACGTCGGCCGCCGTCGACGAACCGACCGTGAACGAGGACGACATCGTGAGCGACCAAGAGGTGCGTCGTTTCAGGTCGCGAAAGAGGAGAAAGGGCATCGGGCCTCAGTTCGGCGGGTCGAGTGGGAGCGGCCGCGCGTCGCCGTCGGCGTTCGGAGCAGCGAGAATCCACGCGCGAAACGAAGCGTCCTCGAGGATCTCGAGCTTGAGGGAGTGAAGCGCGCTCGCGAGCTCGCCAGCGGACGGCGAGGAGTGGAACTCGCCCCGGTACTCGCCATCCCGGCTTTCGATCGCGGCCGCGACTCGGGCGGGACCCGCGCTCGGTGAGCTCGGCGGGACGACGTCCGTGACGCGGACGCGAAGGCTCGGGACGGTGGGTGCGCCGGAGGAGTCGCCGTTTTCGCTCGAAGCTCGAAACGCGGTCACTTCGAGCGTCGCGAGATCCGCGAGGAGCTCCCCGATCAGTCGGTCCGTCCACTCACGGAGGTCGAGACCGAGGTGGTGAGTTCCCTCCGCGCGAATCCACCGGACGTTCTCTTCTTCGTAGTCGTTCGCGAGGGCGATCGCACGCGCGGGCGGCGACGCGAGCGGGCTCACTTCGTCGATCGCGATGGCGGGAGAGCTCGGCGGCGAGACGATGTGGTAGCAGCCGGCGACGGTGACGATGGCCGACGCGACGAGGGCACTCGACACGGCGGTGAAGCGGAATCTCGGCAAGGGATCGTCCTCCGCGCGGAACGATTCGGGACGCGACGGTCCGAAAATGATGCGCGAGAACGCGTCGCGATGGTACCGCGAACTGCGCGCTGCGATCACGCCGGTTGCGCGCTCTTCTGTTGCATGGCCCCGTCGAACCACCTATCGTGATTCGGTCGCGTCGCGAGCGCGCGAGGTCCGTCTCGAACCGTGGTGCTTCCGGCCACAGCTTCCGCCGAACTTGCGAGTAGAGAAAGCCGTGAGAACGCTGCGATTGAGTGTCGTCGTCGGAATCGTGATCGCGATGGCTGCGTCGGGAGTCCTGGAGGCGCAGGATTCGGCGGCGGGCGGCGAGGGGGCTTCGGAGGGCGCCGCAGCCGTGCCGGAGGGCGATCCGCCGAACGCGGGAGAAACGACGGCGACGGCGTCGGTCGGCGGCGAAGCCGAGCTGAGCCTCGAGGAGACGATCGACGAGTGGTTCGGTGGACTCGTCGGCGCGTTCGCGGCGATCCCTTTTTACAACCTCGCCGAACCGTTCGGATTCGCTGAGCCGCACGTCGACTCGAGCGGCGAGAAGCTCGTCAGTCCCGCCGGTGGGGATGTGGTGACGAACATCCCGGTCGTCGTCGTTTGGCTCGTCATCGCGGCGGTGTTCTTCACGCTTCGCATGCGGTTCGTGAACCTTCGCCTCTTCGGCCACGCGATCGCGGTCGTGCGGGGGAAGTACGACGATCCGAAAGACGTCGGCGAGGTGACGCACTTCCAGGCGCTCTCCGCCGCGCTCAGTGCGACCGTCGGGCTTGGGAACATCGCGGGCGTCGCGATCGCGGTCTCGCTCGGCGGTCCCGGCGCGACGTTCTGGATGATCGTCGCGGGGCTTCTCGGAATGACGCTCAAATTCACCGAGTGCACGCTCGGTCAGCTCTACCGTCACGTCGACAGCGAGGGGCGCGTTTCGGGCGGGCCGATGCACTATCTTTCGGAGGGCCTTCGAAAGCGAGAGCTCGGCGGACTCGGCGCTGCGCTTGCCGTGATCTTCACCGTGTTCTGTATCGGCGGCAGCCTCGCCGGCGGAAACGCGTTCCAGGTCTACCAGTCGAAGGCGATTCTTGCGGATCAGGTGGAGTACTTCGATCAGAACGGGTGGGCGTACGGAGTCGGGCTAGCCCTTCTCGTCGGGGTGGTCATCATCGGCGGGATTCGGAGTATCGCGAAGACCGCGGAGAGGATCGTTCCGACGATGTGCCTCATCTACGTTCTCGCGTCGCTCTCGATCCTGCTCGCGAACTTCGGCGAGATCCCGCGCGCGTTCGGCGAGATCTTCGGCGGCGCGTTTTCTCCGGACGCGATCTACGGCGGATTCATCGGCTCCCTCGTCATGGGATTCCGCCGCGCGGTGTTCTCAAACGAGGCCGGAGTGGGATCCGCGTCGATCGCCCACTCGGCCGCGAAGACGCCGCACGCGGTGCGCGAGGGAGTGGTCGCGCTCCTCGAACCGTTCATCGACACGGTCGTCGTCTGCACGATGACGGCGCTCGTGATCGTCATCACCGGCGTCTACAACGCTCCGGAGACCGCCGAGATCGTCCGTGGACAAGACGGCGCTCTTCTCACTCAAGCCGCGTTCGAGGCGGTGCCTTTCCTCGCCGACTGGTTCCCGCGGATTCTTCTCGTCGCGGTCATTCTCTTTGCGTTCTCGACCATGATCTCGTGGTCGTACTACGGGGAGCGCTGCTGGACGAACCTATTCGGCCCGCGCTCTTCGATCGTCTACAAGCTGCTTTTCCTTGGATTCGTTGTGCTCGGATCCGTGATCAGCGGGCAGAACGCTCTCGCCTTCGGGGATCTCATGATTCTCCTCATGGCATTTCCGAACATCCTCGGGCTCTACTTCCTGAGCGGCGAGGTGGGCGACCGGCTGCGCGACTACGAAAAGTCGCTCGCGGCGGGCGAGTTCACCGCGCACGAGTAGCGGCGACCAGAACGAGCGTGTCGCCAGAGACGCTTCGTTCGCGGGGTGAAACGAGCCTACGGCTCGCTCGTCGGCGTGAAGCCGTCGTTGCGCTTGCGCTGAGACTACGACTGCAGCACGCGCTGCGCCGACTCGAGCCACGACTGGTCGCGACGCGGGTAGAGGTAGTTCATCGTCGGAAGGATGCGATCCGTCTCGAGTCGGCGATCAGCCGTGCTCAGGTGGTGAAACGCGTCCTTGATCTCTCCGAGCCGCTCTTCCGCGGCGGCGCGCATCGCCGGGGAGAAACCGTCGGGGCTGTGGGCCCGAGAGAGTAGCCGGTGTGCGGTCTTGATGTCCTCGGCGTCCGACTCCCGCGGAATGCCGAGGATCGCGTAGTAGTTCGGCGTGCTGTCGCGACCGACCTGAAGCGGCAGCGGATCCATCATGTACGCCTTGTAGTAGTAGAGCGTCACGATTTCTCCGAGGGCTCGCTTTCGCGCGGCGCTGAGCCTCTCGAGAAGCGCGAGGACGACGGACTTGCGCAAGTCGAGGAGGAGATTGACGACGTCGGATGCGTAGCTCGCCTCGAAGGCGTCGAGAATCTCCGGCGCCGGCGTCGACTCGAAGAGCGCTTCGAGCTCGTCCTGAGGGAGCTCGATCCACCGGCGGATGAACTTGTTCGTTTTTCTCTTAGGCGGCGCTGCGGCCGCCTTCTTCGCGGCGGGCTTCGTGGTGGACGTCTTCTTTGCGCTGGGCGTTTTGGTCGCCCGTTTTTCCGCAGTTTTCTTCTTCGTCGCGCTCGCCTTCGCGTCATCCGAGCTCGATTTCTTCGTGCTCGTCTTCTTTGCGGTCTTCGTGCTTGTCTTCTTGCCGCTCGCCTTCTTCGAGGCGCGCGCGGGCTTCGAATCGATCTTCTTCTTGACCATGACCGCTGGGGACCGTTCGCGTGGGGCGGAAAAGCGCGGCCGCGGACGCGATCGTCCGGGCCGTTCGAGTTGAGTGCGCAGTTCGCGGGCGCGCACCGCTCCCGGCGGGCGCTGGGGCGACGATCGGATTCGAGCCGTACGTTCGGCGCGATTCGAGTCGTCGCCCCGAGGCGACACGACGAACCGTCGAAACGACAGCGCGAGGATCAACCGCGAAACAGAACGCGGGAAGAGATCGCCTTGAGCACTCCCGGCGTCGGAAGTGGCGCGCGGACGCTTGCTCCCTGGGAGCTCGGGTCCGCACGCAGGTGTCGCCCGGCTCAACGATCGACGGGCGATTCGTCCGCCGCGATTCGATTGGGGGGCTTGCGCGATCTCCCGCGTATCGAGGAGAATAGATGCCTCATCTCACCCGAAAAGTCCACGGAAAACCTCGCGCTCGCGGCGAGCTCGATGTCACATCTCGTTTTCCAGTAAGGTTTTGGTTCCGGTCGAGCGATCGCTCGCGCAGACGGCGAGCGCCGGCCGAGGCGGGCCGCTTCGTATGTTCCTCCCGATCCGTTCGCTGCTCTGGATTCTTCGTGCGACCGGCTGCTCGGTTGTGCTCTGCGCGTCCGCTGCGGGCGCTCGAGCGGAAGACCTACCCGATCCCGATGCCGTCGAGACTCCGCGCGAGGTGAAGGGCCACGGGGGCGAAGTCTACTGCGTCGCGTTTGCGCCCGACTCCGGGCACGTCGCATCGGGAAGCTTCGACCGTACTGCGCGGATCTGGCGCGTGAAGGACGGTGCGCCGCGGGTCGCGTTCGCCGGGCACGGCGGAAAGGTCATGGCCTGCGGCTTCAGCAAGGACGGGAAGCGCTTCGCGACGGGCGGGCAGGACAAGGTCGTTCGCGTTTGGGACGTCCCCGCCCTGGCGGCGGCCGAGCCCGCGCCGTCCGATCTCAAGCCGGCGCTTGAGCTCAAGGGACACGAGAGCTACGTGCAGGGTCTCGAGTTTTCGCCCGACGGCAAGTGGCTGGCTTCCGCCAGCGGTGACAAGTCGGTCCGCGTGTGGAGTCTCGCGGACGGGAAGGAAGCGAAGAAGCTCGACGGCCACGGCGCGAGCGTGTACGCGGTCGCATTCGCTCCGTCGGGGGCTCTGCTCGCTAGCGGCGGTTCCGACAAGACCGTGCGGCTGTGGAATCCGGTCGAGGGAAAGGAAGCGAAGACGATCGCGGACGCGCACGAGGAGGCCGTCCTCGCGCTCGCGTTCGTCGCGGATGGGAAGGAGCTCGTGAGCGCGGGGTTCGACCTCAAGCTCAAACGCTGGGACCTGGAATCCGCAAAGGTGATCACCGTCTACGCGGGGCATCGCGGCTGGCCGTGCGGAGTTGGGGTCGATCCGAGCGGTGCAACGCTCGTATCGGCCGACTACGGCGGACACATCGTCGAGTGGGATCTGGCGGCCGGCGCGGCGCGATCGCATCGTCGCGTCGCTCGGCCGCTCTATTCGATGGCCCTCTCTCCCGACGGCGGAACGGTCGCGCTCGCGGCGCGGGGAAACGTCGTTCTTCTCGTCCCGGCGAAGGCGCCGTAGCGCGAATCGAAACCGCGGTGCCGATGTACGCCTCGCCGGTCCTCGCAGCGGCTCTCCGCGCGCCGACGGAGAGGGACCGCTCGAACGGGGAAGGGCGCGAGGCGGAAGATCGACGAGTCCCGGTAAACGAAACACCGGGATCACGTCGAAGAAGGGAAGAGTTCGCCGGTTCGTTTCGCCGAGGAGGCGAGGTCGATGTCCGAAATCCAAGGAATGTTGAGCGCCGAAGCGCTCGCCGACGCCGTCGCGAGTGACGAGATCGACACCGTGATCGTGGCGTTCACGGATCTCTACGGCCGACTCGTCGGAAAGCGCTTCGACGCCGGCTACTTCGTCCGGTCGATCGCGAAGGCCGGAACGCACGGCTGCGACTACCTCTTCACGGTCGACATGGAGATGGATCCGATCGCCGGTTACCGCTTCGCGAACTGGGAGAGCGGCTACGGCGACGTCCACCTCGTGCCGGATCTCTCGACCCTGCGCCGAGCCGCCTGGCTCGATCGGACCGCGCTCGTGCTCTGTGACGTCGAGCGCGGCGACGGGCACGAGCCCGTCCCGATCGCCCCGCGCTCGATCCTCAAGGCGCAGATCGCACGCGCGCACGCGCTCGGCTACACGGCGGCGGCGGCGTCGGAGCTCGAGTTCTATATCTTCGAAGACTCGTATCGGGACGCCGCCGGGAAGAATTGGACCGGACTCACGCCGTCGGGGTGGTACATCGAGGACTACCACACGCTACAGGGTTCGCGGGTAGAAGATCTCGTCGGCGCGGCTCGCCGCGAGCTGAGCGCGTCGGGCGTACCGGTGGAAAACTCGAAGGGCGAGTGGGGGCTCGGGCAGCACGAGATCAACGTTCGCTACGCCGACGCTCTCTCGATGGCGGACCGGCACGTCGTCTACAAGCAGTGTCTGAAAGAGATCGCCGATCGCGCGGGGCGGAGCGTTAGCTTCATGCCGAAGTACTCGACCGATGGCGCGGGCTCGAGCTGTCACATCCACTTGAGTCTCTGGCAGAACGGACGGAACGCGTTCGCCGGTCAGGTGCCGGTCGGCTCGGTTCAGGCGAGCGATGTCTTTCGCTGGTTTCTCGGGGGCTGGCTCCGCCACACCGCGGATGTCATGGCGTTCTATGCGCCGACGATCAACGCGTACAAGCGATACCAGGCGGGTTCGTGGGCGCCGACGGGAATCGCCTGGAGCCGTGACAACCGCACCGCCGGATACCGCGTCGTCGGCAGCGGCGAGAGTCTTCGCATCGAGTGTCGAGTCCCCGGCGCCGACTGCAATCCGTACCTCGCGTTGGCGGCCGCGCTCGCGTCCGGGCTCGAAGGCATCGAGCAGCGAATCGAGCCCCCGGCGATGTTCGAAGGCGACGTATACGCCGCGGCGGACTCGGTGCCCAAGGTGCCGTCCACCCTGCGCGCCGCCGCGGACCAGTTCTCGGAAAGTGAATTTACCGTCCGAGTCTTCGGCGAGGACGTCGTCGAGCACTACACGCACTTCTTCCGGACCGAGCAAGCCGCGTACGACGAAGCAGTGACCGACTGGGAGCGGCGGCGCTACTTCGAGAGGATCTGAGCGAGATGGCCGGCGGCGCCCCCCGAATCGCCATCACGATGTACGGACGCGATGAGAACGCAGCGTTCTCGCTGCCGTCGGAGTACGTCGACTCCGTGCGGCGTGCGGGCGGGCTGCCGATTCTCCTCGCGCCGGGAGAGGAACGCTGGCGTGAGCTCCTCTATGTCGCCGACGGCTGGATTCTCGCGGGCGGCGGCGATCTCGATCCCGAACTTCACGGAGCGAGCGCGCACGAGTCGGTCTACATGGTCGACGAGGAGCGAGACACGAGCGAGCTGACTCTCGCCAAAACGCTCGTCTCCGGCGTGCAGCCGACACTCGGGATCTGTCGCGGCACGCAGGTGATCAACGTCGCACTCGGCGGAACACTCCACGTCCATCTGCCGGATGTCGTCGGGGACGAGATCGCGCATCGCGCTCCGCCTCGCGAGCCGGTGCCGCACGCGGTCTGCGTGGAGGACGGTACTCTGCTCGCTTCGCTGGTCGAAGAGCTCGAATTCGACGCGGAGTCTTGGCATCACCAAGCGATCGATCGAGTGCCGCGAGAGCTTCGCGTGGTCGCGCGGGCGCCGGACGGAACGATCGAAGCGATCGAGATGCCGGGGCATGAGTGGCTCGTCGGCGTGCAGTGGCATCCCGAGCTCACCGCCGAGCGCGACCGCATCCAGCAGCGGATCTTCGATCGTTTCGTCGAGGCCGTCCGTTGCCGTCGAATGACGAGGGAGACTCGATGAGACTCGAAAGCAAAGTAGCGTGGATCACGGGTGCCGCGAGCGGTATCGGTCGCGAGTCGGCGGAGCTCTTCGCGCGCGAAGGGGCGTGCGTTGTTGCGGTCGACGTCGATGACGAAGGCGGCCGCGCGACCGTCGAGGCGATCGAGGCGGCCGGCGGGCGGGCGGTGTACTGCCGCGGCGACGTATCGCGAGCGGCCGATGTCGCGGCGTCGATCGAGCGAGCCGAGCGCGAGTTCGGAAAACTCGACATCCTCTTCAATAACGCCGGGATTATGCACAGCGCCGATGATGGCGCCGAGACGACCTCCGAAGACGTGTGGGACCTCACCATGGCGGTGAACCTGAAGGGCGTGTTTCTCGGCTGCAAGTTCGGAATCCCCGCGCTTCGACGCGCTGGGGGCGGCTCGATCGTGAACACCGCGTCGTTCGTCGCCGTGCTCGGGGCGGCGACGCCGCAGGTCGCCTACACCGCGAGCAAGGGGGGAGTGCTCGCTTTCACCCGCGAACTCGCGGTGATCCACGCGCGCGAGGGGATCCGCGTGAACGCCCTCTGCCCGGGACCCCTCCGCACCGAGCTGCTCATGAAGTTTCTCGATACGGAAGAGAAGCGCGAGCGCCGGCTCGTCCACATCCCGATGGGGCGCTTCGGTGAGGCGCGCGAAATGGCGAAGGCGGCTCTCTATCTCGCGTCGGAGGAGTCGTCGTACTTGACGGGCGCGGAGTTTCTCGTCGACGGCGGTATCACGAGTGCGTACGTCACGCCGGAAGGACCGCCGCAGTGATCGTGCGTTCCCGTTCGCTCAGGAGGGCTCGCCCTCGATCTCGTGGTCGAGCGCGTAATTCGCAAGCCCGTCCGCGCGTGCGTTTTCCTCGCGACGGACGTGCGTGAACTCGATCGACTCGAACTTCTCCGCGAGGCTGCGACACGAGGTGTAGAGGGGCTTCAGCGTCGGCGAACGGACCGCGTATTCGCCGCGGAGTTGTCGGATGAGAAGCTGGCTGTCGCTCCGCAGCACGACGTGCTTCGCGCCCCGCTCGAGGGCGCGGGCGAGAGCCTCCTTGACGGCGGTGTACTCGGCGAAGTTGTTCGTCTGCCGCCCGAGCATGCGCGCGTGCTCATCGATCAAGTTTCCGTCCGTGTCGTGCACGCAGATTCCGATGGACGCCGGTCCCGGATTGCCGCGACTCGCGCCGTCGGTGTGGATGATGATCGAACTTGGCCACGTGCTCATGATGCGATCGACCGTTCCGGTCGAGTGAAAAGGATGCGCAGTCCGATCGAACGAGACCGAGCGGAGGTTTGCCGAGCGCCCCAGTTGAGCGCAAGTCCTCGTGGAAGTCCAGCATCCGCGCGAACCGAAACGGGCTCCTTCTCTCGCCCCTGCGCTGTACTTCCCCCTCGAAAGGAGAACGGGGAAGCGGACCTCACGCGGGCCTTCCCGGACCGAGTGCCGGGGAGCGACGGGTCGCGCGAACGAAACGGAGAGGCGCGGCCGACCAGAAGCTCTGCGAAGCGGAGACAAGGACGAGAAGGGCGAA
The DNA here is from genome assembly GCA_965223845.1 of Planctomycetota bacterium. Lineage (GTDB taxonomy): Bacteria > Planctomycetota > UBA8108 > UBA8108 > SXIK01 > CBDCXR01. The sequence continues at coordinate 6,521,499 of CBDCXR010000004.1, forward strand.
CACGGGGCAGTCGGTTACTGCTCCATGACGACTACTTCGCACAGACTGGTTCGAGCGTCGCGCCTCTCCGAAAACAGTAGCGAGATTCAGGGGCCGGTGCGCTCGGTCACCGTCCGAACGGGAGGGCCCCGGCGACACTCCCTCGGGCGGCTCGCGTTTCCGGTCTGAACCGGCGACTCCGAGCGTGGCACGGTTCGTTAGAGCACGTGCCGTTCCACGGCGGAGCGACGTCGAAACCTGCGTGCCGGCAGTGAGTTAGGGATCCGCGTCTCGACGCCCCCGCGGATGGCTGTGCATCCCTTGCGAGGTGGATGTACGCTGAGTGCATGTGTGCGACCCAGCCGACCCTGACGAGCAGTGAGCGAGAGTTCTTCGACCTCGTCGCGCAGGCGGTCTTCGCGAACCCGTTCAGCGACCGGCGCCGCGAGATCGACGAGCGGCTCCTCGGCGATCGCGGCGGGACTGCCGGTGTCGACGAGCGGGCGATGCTCCTCCAGGCACGCGTGAAGGAAGTCCTCGCGCGTCTCGACCGGCGACGCCTGGCCACCCTCGACGACATGCCCGCCGACCAGCGCGAGGCAGCGAAGATCGTCTTTCTCTTCGAGACGTACCACTCGTGGTTCAACGGACTCGAGCAACTCGTCGCCGACCAGCTGCGAGCCGGCGACGAACCGTGCCCCGTGCCGTTTGCGCGCGAGACGATCGCCCATCTCCGCGCGCGCGGGTTCGACGAGGACGGGGCGGTCCGGTACTTCGCCCTCCTCTACCAGCTCCGTCGCGCGTACCACTTCATCGACTCGGGGCTCACCGGACGCAGTCGCGCGATGAAGGCGCTGCGCGGGCAATTGTGGAACAGCGTGATCTCGCACGATATCCGCTGGTACGATCGCTTCCTCATGGACCGCATGGAGGATTTCTCCACTCTCCTCCTGGGCGAGACCGGTGCCGGGAAGGGGGCGGCCGCACGCGCGATCGGTCGCGCCGGGCTGATTCCGTTCGACGCCTCCCGCGGGCGCTTCGTCGAGAGCTTCACGCGCGCCTTCCTTTCGATCAATCTCTCGCAGTTCTCCGAGCTTCTCATCGAGTCGGAGCTCTTCGGTCACAGCAAGGGCGCGTTCACCGGGGCGGTCGACGAGTACGACGGCGTGTTCGCTCGCTGCAGTCCGCACGGCGCGATCCTGCTCGACGAGATCGGCGAGGTGGGCGCGTCGATTCAGATCAAGCTCCTACAAGTGCTCCAGGAGCGCGAGTTCACGCCCGTTGGAGCTCGCGCGAGAAAGCGGTTCTCGGGCCGCGTCATCGCGGCGACGAATCGACCGCTCGCCGAGCTCCGGGAGAGCGTGCTCCGCGACGATTTCTTCTATCGTCTGTCGTCCAACATCATCACCGTGCCGTCGCTGCGCGCGCGCCTCGACGAAGATCCGGCCGAGCTCGACGTGCTCCTCGAGTCGACACTCTCGCGCATGGCGGGGGACGAGGCATCGACGCTCGTCGATCGCGTGCGGACGCGTATCGGCGAGTGCCTTCCTCCCGATTACGCCTGGCCGGGCAACGTGCGCGAGCTCGAGCAGTGCGTGCGGCGGATCCTCCTCACGAACGAGTATCGACCCGCCAGTGCGGTGAACGAAGGCGGAACGCGTCAACTCGCATCGCGCCTCGAGGCCGGAGAGTTCACCGCGTCCGATCTTCTTCGCGAATACTGCCGCGTCCTCTACGAGTGCTGCGGAACCCTCGCCGAGGTCGCGCGACGAACGTCACTCGATCGCCGAACCGTAAAGAAGTACCTCGAAGAGGCGGGAGCATCGTCTTCGCGGGATGGATCTTCCGAGTCGGATCACTGAATCGTCTCGCTTCGCGAGCGCCGTAGAGGACAATGGCGCTCAGTAAGAATGATTCAACTCTAGTTCTAGCGAGCGGAGCGGCGATGAGTACGAGACTCTCGATCCTCGCAGCAGCGATCACGGTCGGGATGAGCTCCCTGGGAGCGGCGGACTGGCCGACGTACCGGCACGACAATCAGCGCAGCGGAACGACGACCGAGGAGCTCGATCTTTCGCGCCTCGCGCTCGCCTGGACGCATCGTTCGGCGCAGCCGCCTCAGCCGGCCTGGGCCGGTCCCGCGAAGTGGGACGCCTACGCGGGAATCCGCGGACTCCGTTCGATGCGGAACTACGATCCCGTGTTTCACGTGACCGCGGCGGCCGGTCTCGTCTTCTTCGGCTCGAGCGCCGACGACAGCGTGTACGCGCTCGACGCGGCGAGCGGCGAGGTGCGCTGGACAGTGACGACGGACGGACCCGTCCGCATCGCGCCGACGTACTCCCGTGGTCATCTCTACTTTGGATCGGACGACGGCAGAGCCTACTGCGTTCGGGCGTCCGACGGCACTCAGCGCTGGGTTCATTCGCCGGAGACGGCGACCGCTCCGCTCATTCTTCACAACGGACGAATGATCTCGCGAGCTCCGTGCCGCACCGGTGTCCTCGTCCGCGACGGGATCGCCTACTTCGCGGGATCGCTCCTTCCGTGGGAACCGTCGTACCTAGCCGCGGTCGACGCCGAGACCGGCGTGGCGACCGGAGAGGGTCGATACATCGCTCCGCAGGCGGGACTCACGCTCGAAGGCGCGCTTCTCGCTTCCTCGACGCTGCTCGTCGCTCCCCAGGGACGCATCGAGCCACTCTTGATGCGGCGGAGCGACGGCGCGAGGCTCGGCGGGCTCAAGGGCGGCGGCGGCTGCTTCGTGCTTCTCACGAGCGACTCGCACATCCTCTACGGTCCGGGAAACAAGACAGGTTGGATCACGGACAGCAGCACCGAGACGCGCGAGAAGATCGCGAGCTACTCGGGAGGAAACTCGGTCGTCGTGGCGGGCGACATCGCATACCTGCTGACGGACGACGCGATCTCTGCGCTCGATCGGTCCACGCGAAAGCCGATCTGGACGACGCCGACGCGACACCCCTACGACTTGATCTTCGCCGGCGGGACCCTCTTCGCCGGCGGGCAGGACTCCGTCGTCGCCATCGATGCCCTCACGGGCGAGATCCATTGGCGAGCCGCCGTTCCCGGTAGGGCGTACGGACTCGCGGTGGCGGACGGGCGTCTTTTCGTGAGCACGGATTCCGGGGCGATCTGTTGCTTCGAAGCCTCGGCGAATCCGGACGCGGCCAGCCCGCAAGCGGTCGCCGCCCGAGCGGACGGCGAGTCGCCTCGATCCGAGGCGAGAATCGCCCCGATCGCCGCCGCCGGACTTCTCGGCCGCTGGGTGTTCTCCTCGGCGGGAGTCCGCGGACGAGTCGTCACCGACCAGGCCGGCTCTTCGAACGCGACGATCTCCGCGTCTCCGCGGCTCGGCGTCGCGAACGGGATCGAAGCTCTTCTCCTCGACGGCTCGACCAGCATCGTCGTTCGAACATCGTTTCGCGACGCTGCGCAGCCCGTCCGCGCGATGACCGCCTCGGCTTGGGTCCGCATCGATCAGCCCCTCTCCTGGGGCGGAATTCTCGGCGCCGTGCAGGACAACGGCGAGGAGGAGCAGGGGTGGATTCTCGGCTACGTCGAATCGCGGTTCTCGTTCGCGCTCCGCGGAAAAGGCGGAACCGGCCGGCTGACCTATCTCACCGACACGCGCGACTTCGTCCCCGGCCGGTGGTATCACGTCGCCGGGGTGTACGACGGCCGCGAAATGCGGCTCTACGTCGACGGCCAGCATCGCGCCGCGTCGACCGAGCAATCCGGCGAGATCGTCTATCCTCCGAGCGCTCCGTACGAAATCGCGGCGTACCACGACGACGACGAGAACTTTCGCGCGACGGGAGCGATCGCCGAGGCGCGACTCTATCGCCGAGCGCTGTCACTGGACGAGATTGCGGGCGCGGCGCGCGACCGCGAGCCTGTCTACGAGGAGATCGTTACGCTCGCGCGCGGTCCCGCGCTCGAGTTCACGGCGCGCGGGACTGCACGCGTTACGTGGGAGTCCGCCGCGGCGACGCCTTCCGTCGTCGAGGTCGCGAGCGACGACGGCAGCGTTCGTCGCTTCGAAGACCGCGTCGAGAAGACGCGGCATACGCTCACGATCGACGGTCTCGAGCACCGACGAGTCTACGAGTGCCGAATCAAGATCCTCGACGAAGGCGTCGAGCGCTCGACCGCGCCGTTTGAGTGCGACACCTTTTTCGACTTCTCCGTCCCGCCCGTACGGCTCGCGTCGCATCAAGCCGAAGCGAAGGACGAGGCGGTCGACTGGGACGAGTTGGCGAAGCAGTTTCTCGATCGTTCTGGGGTCGATCGCGGCGTCGCGCTCGTCCTCGGCGTCGACGGCGGACGACTTGCGCACGCGCTCGCTCGGCGGAGCCGACTCCGAGTCATCGGCGTCGACACCGACCGGGCCGAGATCGCTTCCGCGCGCGCTTGGCTGCGGAGCGAGGGAGCTTACGGCGCGCGGGTGACTCTCCTCCGGGTCGAATCGCTCGAGGAGCTGCCGTTCGCCGGCCAGTTCGCGAACCTCGTCGTCATGGCCGATCTCTTCGCGGACGGTCGACCGGCAGGGCGTGCCGCGGAGCTCTATCGTCAACTGCGCCCGGCGGGAGGAACCGCGATTCTAGCCGTGCGAGCGAACGGCGACGCAATCGAGTCGCGTCGCGCATCGCTCGAGCTTGCGCGATGGCTCGATCGCGATGAGATCGGTCACCACCTCCGCGTAGACTCGACGGGCGCGTGGGTGTCGATCGTTCGAGGCGAGATTCCCGGCGCCGGTGAGTGGTCGCATCAGTACGGCCGCGCCGACAACTCGGCGTACGGGGGCGAGGCATTGGGCGGGGCGAAATCGTCGGGCGAGCTCCTCGCCCAGTGGATCGGACGTCCGGGTCCGCGTGCGCAGCCCGATCGGAACGGCAGGAAGCCCGCTCCGCTCGCGGTGAACGGACGCCTCTTCGTGCAGGGGCTGCGCCGCCTGGTCGCGCTCGACGCGTACAACGGCTCCGTTCTGTGGGCGCTCGAGATTCCGGAGATCGAACGGTTCAATCTCCCGCGCGACTGCAGTAACTGGTGCGCCGACGACCGCTCGGTCTACGCGGCGATCCGCGGCCGATGCTGGAAGATCGCCGCCGCCACCGGGTCGATCGATGCGACGTTCGCACCGGTTGTCGAACGTGAAACGAACGAGATGTACGACTGGGGATACGTCGCGCGCGTCGGGGATCGCCTCCTCGGGAGCGCGGTTCGGCGCGGGTCGGCGTACACCAATTTCTGGGGCAACGCGAACGCGGGTTGGTACGACGCGACGCACGGTCCGGCGACGTACAAGGTTTGCAGCGAGAGCCTGTTCGCGCTCTCCGCGGCGGACGGAAGCGAGCGCTGGACGTACGCCGGTGGACTCGTGATCAACTCGACGATCACGGCGACGGACGATCGCGTGTTTTTCATCGAGTCCCGAAACGACGAGGTGCGGCGGAGCGAGGCGCGACGCGTGGGATCGTCCGCGCTTTGGAAGGACCAGTTTCTCGTCGCACTCGACGGCGGAAGCGGCGAGCGAATCTGGTCTAGACCGATCGATACCGCCGACGGTATCGTTGTCTTCTACTTGGCCGCGAGCGAGGAACAGCTCGTACTCGTCTCGTCCGGCGCGAAGACGTACCACGTCTACGCGTTCGCGCAATCGGACGGTGAGCCGCTCTGGGAGGTCAGCTATCCGTGGGAGAAGGGGGATCACGGCGCGCACATGTCGCGCCCGGCGATCGTCGGCGGATCGGTGTACGTGCGCCCGCGCGCGTACGATCTCGCGACCGGGCGGCGACTCGAGCACGACGTCCCCGGCGGCGGCTGCGGCACGTACGCCGCGACGGATGGAGCGCTGATCTTTCGCGCGGGAAACGTCACGCTGTGGAGCCGCGAGGACGGCGAGACGACGAGCTGGACGCGGCTGCGGCCGGATTGCTGGCTGAGCACGATTCCGTCCGGCGGCATGCTGCTCTCGCCCGAAGGCGGCGGTGGTTGCAGTTGCGGTTCATGGCTCGAGACCTCGGTCGGCTTCCTTCCCCGTGCCGTCGCCTCCCGCTGAGGGCGATCGTGGCCGCTGAGACAGCAGAACGCCGAGAGCGATTCTGCTAGGGGAATATTGGGGGTCCGTTCAGCGGAGCCGAGCGCCGGGATCGCGGTCTCGCCTCCCACCGCGTGAGACTTCGCTCTCGTCGTCCGCGTCGGCCTTCGTTGTGGTGGTTTCGCAGCACCGATAGGATGTCGCCGGCTCGAATCGTCTGGGTCCGATTCGAAGGTTCGCCGAGGGTGGCGGCGCGCGGCCAAATCGAGTGCATCCCGAGCGTGTGAGAACCAGGGAGGGTTGGGTGATGAAGAGTCGGCTGAGATGTTTGTTGTGGGCGGGAGTCGCATTCGCTGCGATCTCGCATCGATCGACCGACTTCACGTTCGCGCAGGAATCGGCGGAGGAAACTTCCGCCGAAGCCGAGGAAGCGAAGAAGGAGGCCGAGCTCGAACGCGTGCGCTCGCAGCAAGAGGACGCCGCCGCGGAAGCGGCCGAGCCGGGAGGGACGATCGAAAACGACTCGATCGCTGCGGAGGCCGAAAGTGGCGGCGACGAGCGGCGCGAGTACTGGCCGCTCGAAGCGATCGACGAGTCGCCGAGTGACGGGGAGCGAGATTCGCTGTCCGTCGAGAATCTCTTCGCCGATCTCACGGTCGGCGTTCTCAACGATCCGGGCGATTCAGCGACGGCGTTCGGTTCCCTCGGGCTCAACTACGGTTTCCCGCTTGTCCGCGCGTGGCGACTCGGCGGCCAATTTGGGGGCGATATCGCGATCCACGAGGAGGGGGACTTCGAAGTCGATGCGACGGGCGGGTTCTTCGTCCGCGACATCGAGCTCGGTCGCGATTCACGTGCCGGCTTCGCGCTCCTTGGAGACTACCGCCACACGGCGAACCACGGAGATCTCTTCGGCCTCCGCGGCATCGCGGGAATCTCCTTGAGGAGCGGTCACCACTTCGGAATCCGCGGGACCTATCCGCTGAACGACGAAACCGTCGACCGCGGTCTCACGACGATCGAAGTCGAAGAGATCCTCACGCGGCACGACGTCTTCTGGGGACGAGATTGGGACGAACGTCTGGGTACGGAGTTTTGGCTCGGCTACCAATCCGACCGTGTGGACGAGCTCGTCTTCGGCGTCTCGGCCTCCTACTCCGTGACCTCGCTCATCGCTCTCGCTCCTATGTTCGAGATCAACACCGCCGGGGACTACGCGATCGGTGCGAGCGTCGTCTTCGATCTCGGTCGTTCCGGTCGACGTTCGACCCTCACTCGGTTCGTCAGTCGCTCGGAGAGCGACTTCACGCCGATGCGGAAGCGAAGTTTCCCGCTGATGCTCGTCCAGTCGAGTCGACGGGGGAGCGGTCCGTCGATGGCGCTTCCGGGAATGGACGGCGGTGACGACGGAGATGGTGATGGGAATGGGAATGGGAATGGAAACGGGAACGGGAATGGGAATGGAAACGGGACCGGAGACGGGAACGGGAACGGGACCGGAGACGGGAACGGGAATGGGAATGGGAATGGGGACGGGACCGGAGACGGAGACGGAGACGGGGACGGGGACGACGACAACCGCGATATCTGCGGATAGCCGTCGCCTCCGTCGTCACCACGCGCGCGACCGCGCGTGCGTGTTCAATCCGTCGTCCGCCGGAAGTGGATGCTCTTTCGCCGCGTGAGGTGGTAGTAACCGTAGCGAGAGAGCGTCGACCCTTTCCCGCTTTCGCGCACGCCCGTCCACGGCAGCGCGGGGTCGAGATAGTCGCAGCGGTTTTGGAAGACCGTTCCGACGTCGAGGCTCGCGGCGAGGCGCTCGGCGCGCTCGCCATCCTCCGTCCACACGCTCGCGGTTAGCCCGAAGCGAGTGTCGGTCATGCGAGCGAGTGCTTCTTCGTCGCTCATCACTTTCGCAACCGGGAGCAGCGGACCGAAACTCTCCTCCTGCATCGCGCTCGCGTCGTTTGGCACGCCGTCGAGCAAGGTCGGCCGGAAGAAATTCCCGCCCCCCGGCGACCACCCGCCGCCGAGAACCTCGCGCGCTCCTCGGCGGAGTGCGTCGTCCACTTGGTCCGTCAGGAACTGCGGCGCCGCATCGCTCGCGAGGGGGCCGAGCGTCGTTGTCTCATCGAGCGGATCACCGGTGCGGAGCGAGCTCAGGTGCGCGCTCGCGAGATCGAGAAATTCGTCGTAGACACTTTCGTGGATGTACGCGCGTTCGACCGCGCAGCACGACTGACCCGCGTTGTACGTAGCTCCTTCGACGACTCCAGCCGCCGCGAAGTCCAGATTCGCGTCTGCGGCGACGTAGGCCGGGTCTTTTCCGCCGAGCTCGAGCCCGACGTCGATCAAGCGTTCGCTGCCGATCGTGCGGTAGACCGAGCGTCCTCCGGGAACCGATCCCGTGAACGCCACGTAGCCGATGCGATCGTCGGCGACGAGTCGTGAGGTGTCGTCGTGCGTCGCGATCACGTTCTGGACGAGACCGTCGATGCCGAGATCCACAAACGCACGCTCGAACCGGTCTCCCACCATGGGTGTGCGCGCGCTGTGCTTGAGAAGCACCGAGTTTCCGGCCGCGAGGGCGGGAACAACGACGTTCACGGGGATGAGAAGAGGGTAGTTCCAAGCGGCGATGTTGAGCACCACGCCGAGTGGGACGTGCTCGATGCGCCGGACGAAGCCCGGGCGGTCCGCGAAAACGTCGGGGCGAAGCGATTCTCTCGCGAGATCGAGCATCGTCTCGGCCCGGTCGAGCATCGTCGCGAGCTCGCCTCGCGCTTCCGCGATCGGCTTCCCCATCTGCTGAGTCACTTCGCGCGCGATGTCCTCGCTCGCGTGGCGGAACGCGTCGAGCGCACTGCGCACGCGAGTCACGCGTTCGTCGAGCTCCACATCACGCCACCGCTCGGCCGCCGCCGTCGCCGCGGCCAGCTTCCGTTCGAGCTCGCCCGGTGTGTCGTACGCGCTCTCCCAGACGAGACTCCGGTCGTACGGATTCAGCACTCGAAGATTCACGGCGAGGTTCTCCTCTCCCGGTGACGCATCGATTCAGCTCGGTGTCCCTCGACCGCGCGCGGCGATCGTAGCGAAAGGTCGGGCGATTGGCCATACTGGTCGGCCGGCGCGGATCTCGAACGCGAGACGTGCGGAGCGGCGACCGTACCGATCCCCGCGAGGAAACTAGACCGTGCGAAAGATCCTCGTCATCGGAGCTCACCCGGACGACTGCGAAGTGTGCGCGGGAGGGACGGCGTTCCTCTGGCGGCAGCGGGGTGACCGCGTTTCCTTCGTGTCGATGACGAACGGTGACGCCGGACACTTCAGCGAGGAACCCGAGTCGCTCGCGCGTCGGCGCCGAGAGGAGTCCGCTGCCGTCGCGCGGGCACTCGACATCGAGTACCTCATCCTCGATCACCACGACGGACGTCTCGAGCCGACGCTCGCCTGTCGCGAGGAGATCATCCGCCTGATTCGGCGCGAAGATCCGGATCTGATCCTCACGCACCGGCCGAACGACTATCACCCCGACCATCGCTACACGTCGGTCATCGTTCAGGACGCCGCCTACACCGTCACGGTCCCGCTCATTTGTTCCGATACGCCGCACCTCCGGAAGAATCCGGTGTTCGGGTATCTCTCCGATGCGTTTCAGAAGCCCGCTCCGTTTTCGCCGGACGTCGCGATCGACGTCGACGCGGTGATGCCCGAAAAGTGGAAGCTTCTGCATGCACACGAGTCGCAGTTCTACGAGTGGCTTCCCTACAACGACGGGACCGCGGACGAGGTGCCGCCGCCCGATCGACCCGAAGATCGCCTCGCGTGGCTCGAGCGCCGCTGGTCGCCGGAATTCTCCGCATTGGCGGATCGCTCTCGCGCGAGCCTCGCGGAGTCCTACGGAGCGGAGAGCGCAGCGCGGGTTCGCTTCGCCGAGGCATTCGAGATCAGTGAGTACGGCTCGCAACCGTCCACTTCCGACCTACGCGCCCTCTTTCCGCTCGCGGAACGGATCTGACGTCGCACGGTCCGATATCACCGCGGGATCCGGGTCATGTTCTCGGCCCCGGTTCAAGCGGGCTTTCGGTGGATTCCGATGATCCGGATGCCCCCCGCGCCCTCGACGCGCACAGGGGCAGAGCGGCCGGAGCCTCCAGATCGGCCGCGGCGTTCCGTCCCTTCGAGGAGACGACTCACGATGCCCGACACCGACAAGCTCTCCGCGCCGACGACCTCGACCGCGACTCCGGGCGGAGTCGCAGTCTCCGAGAGTCCGCGCACGCAGCATCAGGGCGACACGCGTCGAGAATCGTTTGATTCGCTTCCCGCGAGACTCCAACCCGGCGATCGACTCGAGAAGTGGTGGATCGGCCGGGAGATTTGCTCCGGGGCGACGGCATCGGTCTTCGAGGCGAATGGCGAAGGTCTTCGATTCCCGCTCGCGGTGAAGGTCCTCTCGTCGCATCTCACGCTCGTCGACCGCGCGGTGCGCCGCTTTCGCGTCGAAGCCGATCTCCTCTCGCGCCTTCGCCACCCCTACATCGTCGAGTTCGTCGGGTCCGGCGAGGACCGTGGCTATCACTATTACGTGATGCGCCGCGAGACTAGCCTCACCGCGCGCGATCTTCGCCACACCGAAGGCCTGTCGTCGACCGCGGCGTTCCTTCGTCGGGTGGTGACGATGTTTCGGGGCCTGGCCGAGGCTCTCGCGGCCGCGCACGAGCTGGGCATCGTGCATCGCGACGTCAAGCCGGAGAATCTGCTTCTTTCTCCCGAGGGCGAGTTGATCCTGAGCGACTTCGGCTCGGCGCTCGATTCGCGCACTCGCGACCCCGAGCTCGAGAGTTGCCTCTGGGGCACTCTCCGTTACATGAGCCCCGATCAGTTCCTCAGCGACGCCGATCCGTACGATCCCCGCATCGACGTCTACGGTCTCGGTCTCTCGCTCTACGAGGTCGTGACCGGTCAGTGCCCCGTCCCACGCGGCGACGAAGACGAGATCGCCGAGTGGAAGCTGAGCCAGAAGCTGCCGGACGCGCGACGGGTTCAGCCCGAAGTTTCGCTCGGCCTCGAGCGCGTCCTCCGACGGGCGACGGCTCGTCGACCGGGCGATCGCTATCAGAATCCGGGCGAGTTCGCGCGGGCGCTGCGCCGCCTCCAGCCGAAAGACTAGCCTCGCGTACTGCGAGCTCGAGTGCCCTCAGCCCGGAAGCGCTCGTCCCCGATTCGTCGACTCACCGAGCGGGCGGTGGATCGTGATCTGCTGGCCGTCCGACACGCCGTCGAAGTAGCTTCGGTCGCGCGTCACGCCGGAACCGCTCGACTTTGCGACGCGGGGATTCCGGTAGCGATAGTAGGCGTCGAGGTCGCGGTCGCCCGTCCAGACGAGGCCCTGCTCTTCCTTGAGCTGCTTTCGTTCGTTCTCGAGCTTCTGGTAGAGGCCGCGGAACACCCCGGCGAGGTACTGTCGCTTGGTTCCGCGTTCGGCGGCGGAAAGACGTCGCCGCGACAGCCACAGCGAATCGGCGAGACGGGTGAGATACGTGTGAACGTACACCGCGACGTCGAGATTGGATTTCGTGCCGCTCAGTTCGAGCACGCGACCCTGACGGTTCGATCGCGCGTCGTAGGAGAAGCTCCAGAGCGTGCAGACGAAGAAGTGGTTCTGAAGGATGTGACCGAGAGTGTACTCGTACTCCTGGATTCGCTGCGCGATCCTCCCGACGATTCGCGTCTCGTACTCCTGCGTGCGGCCTTCGATGTCGGCGAGGCTGAGGTTGTACTTCAGAAGGAATCGCTGCGCCATTCGCATCGCACTCGCCGCCTCGTGCTCGTTCGGGCTGCCGGCGAGCGCGAGGAGCTCGCGCACGCGCCCGAGGAGGCGGTCCCGTTCTTCGCGCGACTGCCCGAGCGCCTCGAGGTCTTCGGGCGAAGCGGCGGCACGCGCTTCGGCGCGCAGGATCTTGCACGCCTCGGCGAAGTCCGAGCCGTGGGGAGCAGCGTTCGAAACCCGGAGCACTTCGTCGACGTACTGGTGCGCCATCTCGTGACGCAGCGTCTCGAGCACTTCGGTCCAGCTATGCGCGAGAACGTGCCGAGCGCTGATCGTGATCGTGCGCGTCGTCGGGTTCCACTCGCCGTACGTCGTCTCGGACGCCGAAAGCTCGATGAGAGGCGGCTGAAGAGCGTCTCTCGCGTACTCGTAGTTGAAGAGATCGTAGTACCAGCGGAGGTGAACGATCCACGCGGTTTGAAGGGACGGAGGGATCTCGTGAGGATCGACCTGGAAGCGATCGGATCGGGCGTCCATGAGTCCTTCGGGTCCGGCGGCTGCGTGCGGACGGAAACCGCACGAATCGCTCCGGCAGCGAGTTTCCGGCTTTTTGTTCGAGGTATCTTCGGTCAGCGCGGGTGAGTATATCCCGGCGGCGAGTTTTCGCTATGGGCTCGCTCGCCACCCGTGCGGGTGAGCGGCGCCCCGGTTTCCGGTGAATGTCCGGCGGATCTCACCGTCTACCGCGTACGAGAATGGACCGGGACCGACGGGAGCCGACCAGTCATGTCGCGTGGCCAGCGAGTACGGATGCTCTTGGCGTTCACCGCGGGTGCGATCGCAGCGCTGACGGCGATGGTATTCGTGTGGTTGAGCGCCCTCCGTCCGGAGGAGAACTTTCACCTCGGACGCTCTCTCGAGTACTACCTCGAGACCCTCGAGAGCGAGGATGAGGACGAGCGAAAGGCGGCTCACTCGGCGCTCGGACACCTCGACCGCTCGCACGTCCGGCGGTTGCGTCGCTTGGTGCGCGCGCTGCGAACGGCGCAGACCGCCGATGGGAAGAGGCATCTCTTGGCCGCGCTCGGTCGCCTCGGTCCGCCCTCGATTCCGATTCTCCGTCGCTGGGCTCACGCCGAGGACGACGACGAAGCCGTAGCGGCGGTGTCCGCGCTTGCGACGGCCGGGCCGCTCTCGACGCCCGTGCTCACGAGTCTTCTACCCGACCCCCGTCAGTCCGTTCGGCGCGCGGCGCTGGGCGGGATTCGACGGCTCGGCCAGACGGCTCGCGAGGCCGCACCGCTGCTCGTCGCGATCCTCCGTCTCGAAGAGTTCGATCGCGAGCGCGAGTCCTCTGACGCCTCTCACGTCACCAGCGCGCTGGAAGCGATCGGAGCGCCGGCGCTGCCGTATCTTCTCGAGCTCCTCGAGAGCGAGACGACCGGCAGAGCACTGCGGATGCGAGTTCTCGGCGTCATGGAATCGATCGCCGACCCGAGCCTCGTCTCCGCGATCGCGCGCGTGCTCCGCACCGCCGCGGAACGAGCCGTTTCCGAGGCGGTATCTCCGGAGGAGCAGGACGCCGCAGCGGAGGAGGCTCTCGTCGCGGGCCGCGCTCTCGAGGCGATCGGTTTGCCAGCGGTGCCGGCGTACGTAGGTCTCCTCCGGGAGACGTCGGATTCTGCGCTCCGCGAGCACCTCCTCGGATGGATCGATGCGATCGCGGGGACCTCGATCGCGGAACATGAAAGCCGCGCGGCGGCTCTCGGAGCCGCGAGTCCTTCGACTGCCGATCTCGTTCTCGTCCCGGAACGGACGTCCGGCCGGCGTGGCGTGGTCCTCTCGGGCGCGGCGATCCCGAACTCGAGTGGGCGCCGAACGACTCGAACGGTTGCGCCCGCGTCGCCTAGGGTTCGCACCGCGCGGCCGCCGGTCGCGGTTTCGAGTACCCGCGGTTCCCCCAGTTCGCGCAGTTCTTCCCGCCGGTCGGCGGCGAGCGCGGTGCAAACGCGGCGAAGGATCGCGCCCTCCTCGAGTCGCTCTAGGCCGAAGGAGCTCTCAGCTGCCCAACTGCGTACGCAGCTCCACGCGCGGCCGGAGTGGATCCGTTCGCTTCTCCCCGAGCTCCGTCGTTCCCTCCGCACGGGAACGGAGAGTGAACGCCTCCTCGCCGTCGCTCTCGTGGGAAAAATCGGCCCCGAGGCGCGTGCTCTTCTGCCGCTCGTTTTCGAGGAGTACGCGCGGGCGTCGCGTCGAAAGTGGGCGGAGCTCGACGCGGCGATCTGGCGGCGTTCCCGCGAAAGTGGACCGGCTCTGTTGGTGCCGCGCATCAACCGAGAGTTTGGCGTGTTGTCGCTTCACGCGATGCGGCGCATGGGACGGTCGGGCGCCGCGCTGCTCGCGCTGCGCGCGAGCGTCGGAAAATTCGAGCGCCGGCTGGCGGCGCTGCTTTCGCTTCGCGAGCTCGGGAAAGACGCGAGCTCGGTCGGCGACACGCTTCGCGGCGCGATGCTGGATGGCGATCGACGCATCCGCCTGGCGGCGGCCGGGGCGCTCATCGCGACCGGCGAAGCGGCGGCGGCAACCGCCGCTCAGCTCGTCGAGCGACTCCGCGCGGATCTCGACGGTCTCCATCCGAACGCGCTCGCGCAGCGGAATAGCGAGCTCAAACGCCTCATCGAGTGGTATTCCGCCTGCTTCGCGGAGCTTTGGCCAGCGTCCGCGCCGGCCGTACTGAGGATGGCGGATAGCGACGAGTGGCTGCTGCGCTTTGCCGGACTGAAGGCGCTCGAGCAATCGGATCTCGACGCCGTCGAGCTGCCGCTAAAGGAAGAGCTCGTGTCGCGGCTCGTTCGGCTGATCGAATCGGATTCGACGCCTTACGACGAGGACGAGCGGAGCTACGTCGCCGACGCCGATGGACTACCGCCGGGGTCGCGCGCGTCGTGGTCGACGTCGAGCCGTCGTCATGCGTTTTCCGTGCTCACGAAGCTAGGGACGGCCGGTGCTCCGATCGCGCCTCGGGTCATCGACCATCTTCTCGATTCGCGAACGTCGTCGTCGACGATCGAGTATCTGAAGGGACTCGGACCGGCGATCGAGGGAGCAGCGGAAACCTTGTTCGAGCTCGCCGTCGAGCGGTCGAGACGCGCGCTGGCCACGAGCCACCACGCGCTTCGGCCGATCACGGATCCCGAGCGGTCGTTCCTCTTCCAAGCCAGAGAGCATGCGCTTCCGGCTCTTACCGCCGCGCTCGACGACGCCGATCCGTACGTCCGGTACTGGGCGATCGAGCTCGTCGCGCATATCGTTCTGGACGAACGGCGCTCGAGTCGCTCGCGGCGAGTCGTTTCTAGGAGTCGCGGGGGTGCATCGCCACCGCGCCGAGGCCCAGCCCCGCGATCAGCGGACGAGAACGACGAGTCCGCTCCCAAATCGCATCTCCGTGAGTATCTCGATCTTGTGCTCGCTCTGTCGAAGGACGAGCTCGCGGAGACTCGCGCGGTCGCCGCGCGGATCTTCGGGGCGCGTGAAGCGTGGGTGATCGGAGCTTCGGACGAGGCGAAGCGCGCCGTCGCTCGGCGGACCGTGGCTCTTCTCGGGGATCCGCAGTCGAACGTGCGGCTCCAGGCGGCGCGAAGTCTCGTCGGGACGAAAGAGTTGAGCGCCGAGGATGCAGATGGAGTCGTCGACGCGATCCTCCGCGAGTACGACCGCCTCGAAGGCTCCTACGTGATCGAGCTCCGAGACGATCAGCTCCACTACACCGAACGCGCCACGACGCCACCGGGCGCGGCGGACGAAGATGTCACTCGCGCGATCCCCCGATCCGGCCTGAGGCGGATGGCGGGTCGCTCGTCGCGTTCGCGCCAGGCCTCGGTCCGCCGAACGCTCTCGTCGCGGAGTCGATCGACTTCTCGCTCTCGATCGGTGCGGGTTCGGATCCCCCCGGAGGCCGCGTTCTTCAGCGCCCTGGTGCGGAGTGCGCCCGAGCTCGGGTCGGCGATGGTTCCGCGACTCATCCACCATCTCGAGACCGCCGACGATGCGACGGTCGCGCGCATTTTGATCAGCATGCTAGCGACGATTCGTCCGGCCTACATCGAGATCGAAACCGTGCTCGTCGCGCGCTGGAATGCGGCGGGAGACGATGACGCCAAGCTCGAGGAGTGGCGTGACATCGCGCGCTTGATCGGGGAGTACGGGGCAGCGGCGAAGTCGTCGCTCCCGGCGATCGGAAGCCAGCTCGCCGTCGCCGCCGGACGTCTCGCCGAGACGGACGGCGAAGTGGCGACCGATCGCGCGATCGCGCGCGTCACCGAATTGTTCGTGGTGTTGCGAGCGCTCGGTGAGGAGGGCCTCGCGATCGCGGACGGGCTCGCCGCGCATCCAGAAGCGCGCGTACGGTATCTCGCCGCGAAGCTGTTCGTCGATCTCGGTGCGAGTGCCGAGCGCGCGCGCACGACACTCGACGCGTTCGAGGCCGATTCGGAGCCCGCTCTCCGATACTACGCACGCTGGGTGCGCTCCGAACTTCAGCGAAACGAGGTCTCGTCCGAAGCCGAGTTGCCGGAGAGCGGAGAGAGCGGCGAGCCGTGAGCGCGGTACTGCGCGACGGGAACTCGGTTTAGTCGCCCGTCCGCCAATCGCTGCCGGCGAGGAAGCCGCCGTCGACGTAGACGACTTGTCCCGTCACGAATTCCGACGCGGGACTCGAGAGAAAGAGCGCGGTTCCGGCGAGCTCGTGCGTCTCGCCCCAGCGCCGAACCGGGGTGCGACGGACGACCCAGTCACTCCGGTGATCCTCCTGGATCGCGCGGTTGAGCTCGGTCCGAATGAACCCCGGACCGATGCCGTTCACTTGGATTCCGTGCTCCGCCCACTCGACGGCGAGCGTCTTCGTGAGCTGGAGGAGTCCTCCCTTCGCCGCCGAGTACGCCGGAGCACCCGGGAGACCGATCGCCGACGCGAGCGAGAGGATGTTGACGATCTTTCCGCCGCGCCCGCGCTCGATCATCTGCTCTCCACACGCCTGAGCGACGAAAAACGCACCGCTTAGATTCACGCCGAGCACCGCGACCCAATCTTCCTCGCTGAAAGTCGCGCTCTCGCCGCGACGATTGACTCCCGCGTTGTTGATCAAGATGTCGACGCCGCCGAGCTCCGCGCGCGCGCGTTCGACGAGCGCTCGAACGAACGTCGTCTCCGCCACATCGCCCGCGAGTGCGATGACGCGTCGTCCGCTGGCTGCGCGGATGTCGTCGGCGGCTTGAACCAGCGACTCCTCTCCTCGCGCGGTGAGGACGAGATCGGCGCCCGCACCCGCGAGCGCTTCGGCGATCGCACGCCCGATGCCCCGACTTCCGCCGGTGACGAGCGCAGCCTTGCCGTCGAGGCGAAACGCTTGAGCGGTGTCGTAGTTGTTCATCCTGGGATTCCGTAGTCTTCGATCGCGGGGCGAACGGGGCCCGCCCAGTCTACGTCATTTTCGTCTCCCGGCGAGAGGCTCGAGACGTGGGCCGTCGCGTGGAGTTTCGCGCGGAGCGTCGGCGGAGGCCCACGGGTGAACTCCGCCCAAGTGCCCCGCCAAACCGCGGCGTCGGGTACAATCTCGGCTCGCAATCCACTCTGAACTCGCTCACCCTTCTACCATCTCGAGGCCCTCACGATGATCGATGACGCGCGACGAACTTTTCTGAAGAAGACCGTTCTCGCGGCCGGCAGTGCTGCCGCCGTCGGCTGCTCGACGTGGACGCGCGCGGACGACGAACGCGCGGGGAAAACGGCCGAAACGACAAACGGCTCTAGCGCGTCCGCACGGGGGAATCCCATCGGCGTCTCGACGTACTCTTTCTGGGGATTCCGCGGTGCGAAGACGCCGATCGAGGATTGCATCGACCACGCGGCGAACATGGGGTTTGACGGGGTCGAGATCCTCCATCGCCAGATGCGCGACGAGTCGAACGGCTACATGCAGAACCTCAAGCGCCGCGCATTCACGCTCGGGCTCGATCTCTGCGGGTTTTCGATTCACCAAGACTTTGTGTCGCCGAGTCGCGAGGAACGTCGAAAGCACATCGAACACACGCACAAGTGCATCGAGCTCGCCTACGCGATGGGTATCCCGACACTCCGTCTCAACACCGGGCGATGGGGGACCATCAAGTCCTTCGACGACCTCATGAAGGCGCGCGGGATCGAGCCGCGCCTTCCCGGCTACACGGACGACGACGCGATCCGCTGGGTGATCGAGTGCATCGAGGAGTGCCTCCCGCGCGCGGAAAAGGCCGGCGTAGTCATGGGGCTCGAGAATCACTGGGGAATCAGTCTCGACCCGAACGCCATCGCCCGCATCTTGAAGGCCGTCCCGTCGCCGTGGCTGCAGGTGACGCTCGACACCGGGAACTTTCTCGAGGATCCGTACGACCGCCTCGCGCTCCTCGCCGATCGGACGGTGCTCGTTCAGGCGAAGACGTATTTCGGCGGCGGGCGGTGGTACTCGCTCGACCTCGACTACGCGCGAATCGCGAAGATTTTCCGCGATGCCGGATTCGCGGGTTACGTCTCGCTCGAGTTCGAAGGCAACGAGTCACCGGAGACCGGCGTGCCGAGGAGTCTGGAGCTTCTCCGGCGGCATTTTGGTCGGCGGTAGGCTAAGAGTGAGAATTGCACTTGGAGAGATTGAGGGGGCGGTGATCGGGGCGGAGTCTTAGCCGGCGAGGCCGTAGGCCGTCGCGGCGGCTGTGATTTGGATGGTGAGATTGTCGAGGCCGTGGGGCGAAATTGCTTCGACGATCGCCGCTGCGGCGCCGATGAGGAGCGCGGCCGGGACGACTCCGATCGCCACGGAGGCGCTCGGGCCCAAGATGGAGAGTGCGATCGCCGCCGCGATGCTCGATGCGGCGAACACCGCTGCGCTTCCTTCGACGGAGCGCGTCGACGACGGTGCTCCGCCGAGGCGCGGTACACGATAGCGGTGCCGCCCGTAGCGGATGCCGATCGGTTCCGCCACTGCGTCGCCGAATCCGCCGACGGCGAACCCGACGACGGCGAAGCGTTCGAAGAGTGCGAGCGCGATGATTCCGCCCGCGGCGGTGGCGAGAAAGGGGAGAAGGATCAGCAGCGATCGTCGCGGTCGATCCTCCGGTCGAGCGAGCGCCTCGTAAAATGCGTGTCCGTCTCCTCGGAGGAGAGCGAAGCCGACGATTCCCGCGGTGATTCCGCCGAGGAGATTGACCCCCGGGGTCCCGAGCGTGGCGGCGAGAACGGTCGCGGCGCTGAAGACGACAAAGTGAAAGATCTTCCTCGTGTCTCCCACTCGCACGCCGCGGCGGTGGAGACGGGCGCAGAGGATGGCCGCGCCGGCGATGAGCGCGAAGAGAACTGGTCCGAGCCACGCGCTTGCGGTGATCGGAGGCAGCGCCGGGGACCAGTTGCCCATCGCTCCGTACCCTCACCGTGAGCTGCCGTCGTGGAGCGAATCAGCTCTCGCCGCTAGCTGAGGTTCGATCCGCCGGACTCGCGCGCGCCGGTTCGTCAGGGGACGACGGAGCGGTCGAGTCGGGGGCCTTCGCCTCCGTCGCCTCCGCCGCGCCCGCTGTCGGTCGAGGATCGCCGGCGTTCTCGGCCGGGCTCGCGGGCGCCGGGGTCGGAGCGGGGCCCGCGGCCGGAGGGGCGGCCGTCGCAGCAGCGCTCTCGTCGTCGCGACGCTCGCGCGTCTGCGTCGCGAGGGGATCCTTGACGAAGTTCGGAACGATGTTCCTCCAGTAGCTCGTCGCCGAGATGTAGGCGAGAGCGATCGCTCCCCCGACGGTCATCGCGGTCTCGACCGAACTCATCTCCTCGATGAGGAATCCGATCACCGGAAGAATGCACACGATCGGGAGCAGTCGTTGCTGCAATTTCACCGGCACGAACTCGAGACAGTTGATCTTGAATGCGAGAAGCGTGATCACGATGAGCGCGCTCGCGATCGACGCCGTCGCGAACCAAGGAAAGCCGGTCTCGACAGGCGCGGCCTCGGAACCGGTCGTGCTCTTCACGACCCACCCCGCGAGGATGATGAATGCGAGTCCGCCGATGACTTTCTCCGACAGGCGGAGCGTACCGTACTGCTTGCGTTGCTTCGGTTGGCTCTGCTGCTCGTCGCCCATGATCGCCCTTCCGTTGATTGCGCCTCACTCGACTT
Source organism: Planctomycetota bacterium (assembly GCA_965223845.1). Taxonomy (GTDB): domain Bacteria; phylum Planctomycetota; class UBA8108; order UBA8108; family SXIK01; genus CBDCXR01. Next base: position 6,541,500 of record CBDCXR010000004.1, read on the forward strand.
CCTCACCAGGCTCGGTGAGCGGAGTGGCCCTTTCTGTTAGTCGACTTCGTACCCCGTGCGTTTCAGGTTTCGCCGCTTTTATCTTCCGCGTTTTCGCGTCCGCCCTTCCGCTTGCGGCGGTGTGCCGGCCGAGCGTTCTCCGCTCGCGGGGACGTGGTCGCGGTGGGCGTCGACGACCACGCCACCTCGATTCGCAGCCGGCTTTTTCCTGATCGCGAGACGACATCGCCCCGGCGCACCGCGTCGTTGGGCGATCGCCACAGCTCGCGGCCGCTCCTCCGGCACACGTAGACGCCTCGCTCCCCGCCCTGCACTCGCATCGGGTCGCCGATCACGCGCCCTCGCCCGCGGTCTTCGGTGGGGACGGGAGAGCCGACCCGCTCGATCGCTAGAAATGAGAACGACGCCCGCGTCGGACCCGTCTTGTCGACGAGCCCGAGGGGGGCCGCCGCGCGCCGCACCGCGGCCGGGGGATTCCACTCGAAGTGGAAGTGACACCAAGGACGGGCGCGTTCCTCGAGGAGGGGACACGGCGCGTCGTGCGTGCACGGCGCGACGATGCGCCATCGACCGCTGCTGGCGATCACGTCGTGCACGCGAAGGAGATTTCGGCCGGCGCCGCGCTGCGCGGGCTCGAGGATGATCGCCGTGCTCCCGGGTGGAATCGAGTTCGCGAGCTCGGCCGCGAAGGCTTCGGCCGTCGGACCACCGCGCTCGCCCACGCGGAGCTCGTTGAGAACCATCGCCAGCCAGACGAGGGACGGGGCCTCGACCTTTGGCGGAGCCGGCACGAGAGATCCGTTCGTCGTGCGCACCGTCACGCCCGCCGTACCCGCAGCCGCGGCGCTCTCCTCGAGGAGTCGTCGCGCAACGTTCGTTGCCGCGCGGCTACGATCGGTGAGCACGAACTCGCGGGACACATCTCCGCTGAGGCTGAACAAGGTCGCGAGACTGGCCGAACCCGGTCCGGCGCCGAGATCGACGACGTTCGTCAGCGTTTCCACCTCCGGGTGAAGACGGCGAACGACGTCGAGGACCTTTGCGGCGCGGACGTAGTTGAGCGGGAGATGATACCGGAGATAAGCGTCACGAAGCCTCGGCACGTCGAGGTACGACGTCCGCCGGAGTCTCGATCGGTCGGAGGTGAAGAGGTCGAAGAGCTCCTCGAGCGCGCGGGCCTGCTTCACGGGTGGGACGCGCCCGGCGATGCGCCCGATGGCGTCGTCGAGCGCAGAGGGCACGCTCGTCGACCCAGGGGAGTCGTCGCGGCGAGCCGGAGCGGCCGAGCCACCGCGATGCTCGCGGGCGGCCGCGGGCGGTGTCCCGCGCAAAGGTGCGCGACTTCGGGCCGCTCGAGTCGAATTCTGCTTCGCGCGCCGTCGGCTGCTTCTTTTCTTGTCGTCGTGCGTGCTCATCCCGTGTCTTGATGACATCGCTTCGCTTCGCGGGTACCCTCGCCTCCGCCCCGTCCGTTTTCGTCGTGCTCGGTCTCGCGCGCGTCTACGTTCGTCGGTGACTGGCTGCGCCGATGGCTTCGTCCGAGCCGAGCGCAACCGATCCGCGCGAGGCCATTCTACTCGATGCACCTCGCACGCGGGCAGCACGCCGCGACCGTTCCCCGAATCTTCGCTCAATCCACCGGGAGATGCTTCCGTGTCGACTTCACCTTCGCCCTCCGATCCGCTCGATTTGGAACGCGAGCTCGGCTCCTCGTTCGACCTCTTGATGAACTTCACCTCGCCCAAGATCGACCGCGAGCGCCTCCACCTTCCCGGCCGGACCTTCGTCGACGATGTCGTCGCCGCGAGCGATCGCCCCAATCCCGTCCTCCGGAGCCTGCAGGCCCTCTTCGACGCCGGATCGCTCGGCGGAACCGGATATCTGTCGATTCTTCCGGTCGATCAGGGGCTCGAGCACAGCGCGGGCGCGTCGTTCGCGAGCAATCCCGACTACTTCGATCCCGAGGCGATCGTCGAGCTCGCCCACGAAGGCGGGTGCAACGCCGTGACGTCGAGCGTCGGAGTTCTGGGCGCGGTGTCGCGAAAGTACGCGCACCGGATTCCATTCATCGTGAAGCTGAACCACAACGAGCTCCTCACGCACCCGGCGCGGTACGACCAAATTCTATTCGCGAGCGTGCGTCAGGCGCGAGATCTCGGCGCCGTCGGCGTCGGTGCGACGATCTATTTCGGCTCGGCCGAGTCGAGTCGACAGATCGCCGAGGTGAGCGATGCCTTTCAGTGCGCGCACGAGGCCGGTCTCTTCACCGTGCTGTGGTGCTACTTGCGGAACTCCGCGTTCAAGAAGGACGGGGTCGACTACCACACCTCCGCCGACATGACCGGCCAGGCGAATCACATCGGTGTCACGATTCAGGCGGATATCGTGAAGCAGAAGCTCCCGACCCGAAACGGTGGATTCGAGGCGATCCCGTGCGGAAAGGTCGACAAGGATCGGGAGATGTATACGAAGCTAGCGAGCGAACATCCGATCGATCTCGTTCGCTACCAAGTGGCGAACGGCTACATGGGACGCGCGGGCCTGATCAATTCAGGCGGAGCGTCGACGGCGGACGATCGCGCCGATGCGATCAAGACGGCTGTGATCAACAAGCGCGCGGGTGGGATGGGCCTCATCATGGGACGGAAAGCGTTCCAGCGGCCGCGGCGCGACGGGATCGAGCTCCTCCGCGCGGTCCAGAACGTGTACCTGGACGAGCGGGTCACCGTCGTCTAGTCGAGGAGCGCGGTGCTCATCGACGCGCCGCGTCCGCGGATCTACGCTTCGGATCCCTTCGCACTCGCCGTCCGGCCGAGGCGTTCGCCGTCCTCGCTCAGCCACAGATCGGTCCAGTAGTCGAGCGCCTTCAGCGCCGCGGCTGCGTCGTCGGGAACGGTGACCGGTTCCGGCGTCTGCGGGGGCCTCGAACGCGAGTTTCGCAGGAACACGCGCGCGGCGGCAGAGCTCGGCAGCCGCGTGCGCAACTCGCGGAGGAGGCGTTCGATCTCGCTCGCGCTCCAGCACATCACCGCGCTGATGAACTGGTCGGGCAGTTCCTTCGCGTAGAGGACGGTGACGGCGTGAACGACGGCCAGCTCGGGGGACGACTCGACGTCGCCGGAGCGGGACTTCGATCCCTCGGCGAGCGGGACGGGAATCGTTCCGCCGCGCAGATACTGCCGAACCAGTGCGGCGATCTCTTCTTCGCGGTCGGACATCCCGTTGATCCCTGTGGCCCGTGAAACCGGGCGACACCGCGCGGCCGACCGGCCTCACTCCGTCGGCGCCGACCCGGACCCCTCGCCAGAGAGAGCCGCGCGAGCGACGGGTCGCCGCACCCGGACGGACCGCTGTGGCCGGGCCGCAGCGGAGTCCGCAAAGGGCGAAGGCGAGGAGAGACTCTGGCGAAGAATCCGAGCCGGGCTTCCGCGTAAGGCCGGCCGAGCCGGCGGGGACGCGTCAGACTCGTGATCGCTCCCATCGGTAGAGCGATCCAGCGTTCGTTCCGGAAAGTCTACGATGCCCTCCAGCGACGGTCGAACCGACGGGCCGCGAAGGGAGGAAACGCGTTCGGGCGCGGTAGTTGCCGGAAGCTCCCCCGCGGGCTCGAGTCGGGCAAGCGTCGACGCGGATGGTTCTCGTCCCGTGACGGGTGACGACGCGCCGGGTGCCTAGTCGCTCGCTTCCTCCGCGTCGCGGCGATCTCGCTCGTTCGCCGGGCGGCGCCGGGCGGTCTCTCTCGACCGCGGGCGCGGCAGCGAAACGAAGGACTCTCGGGGACGAGCGCCGAGCGCGGATTCGATCCCCTCCGCGTAGACGGCCATCTGTGGCCGGTACCGCGCCGCCAATTCGTGGGCGTCCGCCTCGGGGTCGGTCTTGTAGTCGAGGATTTCGATCTGATCGTTCTCTTCGAGTACCGCGTCGATCGCTCCGTCCCAACGCTGCCCGGACGCGTCGCGAAGGAGCAGCGGGATCTCGCGGAGATGAGAGGGAATCGCGGCGATTCGGTCGAGCTCGCGTTCCGGCGCGCGATCGAGTATGCCCCGAATGAGTCGCGCGACGCGTCTCTCGATCTCACGCGGGGCCGTTTCGGTAGCTCGCACGGCCGAGAGCACGTTCGCGCGGAGCCAATCCGCATCCTTGCCCGGTGGCCAGCGCTCTAGAAGGAGGTGAAGCGCTCGGCCGACGTGCCGAGCGACCTCCGCGCTCACATCGGTAGCGCGTTCGCGTGAGTCGTCGGAAACGGTGGCGCTCGGCGCCGCGAATTCAGCCGCGAGGTGGCTTCCGAGTGCGAGCGAAGCCGCGCGAGATTCGGTCACGGCCGCCTTGACCGCCGCCGGAAGCACCCATTCGCCTCGAGTGATCGGAACGGGCTCGGGATTCTCGATGCGCCGATGCGTGACGCCGTCTCGGAGCCGGAGCGGATCGCCGGCGAACGCCGCTCCGGCGTCGTAACCCCAGGTTCGTAGCGCGTCGACACCGCCTCCCTTCAGTCTCGCGCCGCCGCCGATCGCGAGAACGAGACGTTCGGCCGCGCGCGTTGCAGCGACGTAGAGGAGACGCTTCTCTTCCGCCGCGTCCTGCTCGGCCTCCTCTAGTGGCTGCCACACCGACGCCGGTGTACGCCGTTCTCCCATCGAGAATGCGAGCGCTGCGAATCCGTCGCGATCGCTCTCGTCGCCCTCGTCTCTTTTCGGGAGGACTCGCGCGATCGCGATGGACTTTCTCGGCGGCGGGACCTGAGCGCGGGAGAGCTCCGGGAGGATCACCACCGGCCACTCGAGTCCCTTTGATTTGTGAATCGAGAGCACGCGAACCGCATCGAGGCTCTCGTCGGCGAGCGGGCTCTCGGTCTCCTGCTGCTCGAGGGCATCGCTACGCTCGATGCGATCGAGGATCTCGTCGTCGCGCCACGTGCCCTCGCGCCCCAGCTCGGCGATGTGGAGCACCGCCTTTTCGAGATTGGCGACGCGCTGCGCCCCCCCGTAGCTCGCGGCCATCGCAGCACGGAGGGGGAGCTCGTCGAGCGCGGCGAAGGCGAGCTCGACGATGTCGCCGTTCGCGTGCTCGCGAGCGAAAGCACGGAACGCGTCGAGTGCACGCGAGAGATGGGGAAAGCGGGCGGCGTCCGGTTCGGCGTCGAGATGCCAGAACGCGGGGTTCGTCGAGCGAGCGTAGCGGGCGAGCTCGGGGTCGGGCACGCCGCCGATGGGCGAGCGGAGACAGGACACCAGCGCGACGGCGTCCGCGGGGTGAAGGATCGCCCGCAGCACCGTGAGCAGGAGCTCGACCTCGTAGCGCTCGAAGAATCCGCGCCCGCCTTCGACGACGTACGGGATGTCGCTGTCGCGGAGAGCCCGCAAGTAGATGTTCACCTCCGTGAGCGCGCGAAAGAGAATCGCGATCTCGCGAGCGGGGCGTCCTCGGCGCATCTCCTCGGCGATCCAAGCGGCGATCGCGCGCGCTTCGAATCGCCGGCGATCGTCCGCCGAGACCGTGTGGGGACCCACCGTCCAGATTTCGATCGACGGCTCCGGCGATGCTTCGCGCACCGCGCTGAGGTCCTCGAACGGCGGGTCGAGCTCGCGGCGTCTCGGCGGCGCCGACGCGAACACCTCCGCGAAGAGATCGTTGAGCGGATCGACGACGCCCGGGCGGCTCCGAAAGTTCGCCCGGAGTGTGAGCACGTCGCCGCGCGCGGCGCAGACGTCATCGACGGCACGCGCGTACGCGGTCATGTCGGCACCACGGAAGCGGTAAATCGACTGCTTCGCGTCGCCGACGATGAAGAGCATCCCCGGCTCGAGCGCCGGCTCGTAGATCTCGCGCGCAGCGCCGCGACCGGCGAGTGCGAATACGATGTCGTATTGCGCGGGATCCGTATCCTGGAACTCGTCGATGAGGATTTGTCGAAATCGGGAGGACTCCGCTCGCCGAACGTCCGGGTGCTCGAGGAGGAGATCGCGACCGGCGGCGATGATCCCGTCGAACGTCATCCAGCCGCGACGCACGTACTCGCGGCGAAACTCACGGCAAAACTCTTCGAGCAAGGCGCCGAATCGACGCGGAAGCGCCGGGTCGCAATCGACGAGGTGACGAGCCGTCTTGAGGACGCGCTCCACCTCCTTCTGGACTGAATCCCGGTCGCGAAGATTCGACTTGGAGCCCGGCGAAACCGATCGGCGAAGAACCGCTAGCGCTTGCGCGTCGGGCATGGAGCCATCGCGATGCGCCGTCTCCAGGATTTCGCCGAGTGCTGCGACGTGCTGGAGGAAGGCGGGGCGAACCCGGTCCGCGGTCGCTACCTCGTCTTCGATCGCGGCGAGGCGCGCCCGGAGGTCCGCGATGATCGAGCGGGCGAGTCGGAGCTGACACTCCGTCGCCTCGCCATCGATCACCGAAAGCGGAACGCCGAACCGACAGAGCTCGCGGGCCGTCTCCTCGATTTGCCGGACGGTGAACTCGGCGAGCAGGTCGGACCACGCTGCGCCGGAGGAGGAGTTCGGGTCGAGAGGGGCGTCGAGCGTCTCGTCGACGAAGGCTCGCCACGCGTCGGCGAAGAGGTCGGCGAAGGCCATTCCCTCGCTGTCGACCCGAAAGGCCGGGTCGATGCCCGCGGGCCGAGCGTGCCGGCGGAGGATTTCGGCGACGAACGCGTGGATCGTACCCACCGAGGCGCGCTCGAGCACCGAGAGCGCGGCGCGTGCGCGCTGGACGACTTCCGCTCGATGAGATTCGCCGAGTCGCGCGGACACGCGGCTCGCCTCATCCGGACGATTCGCGGCCGCGGCCTCGAGGTCCGGCGGCGTGCTCGAGAGCTCGAGAACTCGATCGAGACTCCGTTCGAGTCGCTCGACGAGCTCGCTCGCCGCCTTCTCCGTGAACGTGATCACGGCGAGCTCGGTGAGCGGCGTACCTTCGGCGAGAACGAGCCACAGAACTCGCTCGACCATCAGGCTCGTCTTTCCCGTCCCGGCGCCGGCGGTGACGACGAGATTGGTCGCGACGTCCGTGACCGCACGTTCTCGATCGGTGCTGTCGACGAGGGGTGGCATCGGTGGGCGAAGCGTGCGGACGACTCGAAGGGGAAGGAGGTAGCGCGCTCGCTCTTTTCGAACGAGCGTTTGGGCGGACGTCTAGTTTTTGGAGTCGCTCGCCGTTCCGTCGCCTTCCCAGTTGGGATCGGACGCGCGCGAGTAGGGGATCTCCTTCCCTTGGAGGAGTCGAAGGTAATCCTTCTCCGAGAGTTTCTGCCGTTCGCGAGTCGGCAGCGCGTCGTCCGTCTCCTTGTCGTCGTAGACGACTCGCCGACCGTCGCGTCGATGCTCGCGACCGATTTCGTCGGCGATCATCGGCGCGTTCTTGTTCACTTCTTGAAGGAGCGCACCGACTCGCTGCCGAAGCTCGACCGCGGGGCTGAACGTCTTGTCCACCACGACCGCCTCGGCGATGTCGACCTGCGCATCGAGGAGAAGCGAGATCGCGCGCCGCAGATTGCTCGACGCGCCCTCGGATCCGGGCGAGGCCCGGCGATAGAGGCTCCGCGCTTCGGTGTAGTTTTTCTTCGCGTTTTCAAACAGAGCGCGCGCGCGAGCCCGCGCGACTTCGGACTCCGATGGGCCGGCGGCGGTCTCCGCCCGACGAGTTTCCGCCGAGGTGGACGAGCCGCGGTTGCGGTCGGAATGGAGCTTCCACCCCACGAGGCCCGCGGCCGCGCACACCGCGATGAGGAGGACCCAGACCACGGGATTCGGCGACGAGCTTCGCGCCCGGTATCTTCGTCTTGCCACCTAGCCCTCCTCTCGCCGCTCGGTGCCGAACCGATCGCTTGGCCGCGGCCCCGCGTCCGGTCGTGAGCGATCCATCCCCGACCGAATGGAAGATCTGGAGCCCGCGCCACTCGCGGCTCGCCGATCGACCACGTCGGGGGCATCGTAAAAGGGCCGTGACGGCCGTGCAAAAAGAGATCCGTCGCTGTGGGGGGAGATCGGTTCGGATCGGCGGCCATCTGCGCCCGCGGATGTTCATTCGTCGACTTCAGACGCCGTCGCGAGTCCGTTCCCCGTCGATCGTACGCCAGATGCCGCTCGCGTTCTCGTTCCGTAGCTCGGGCGGGAGGGAGGCGCCCGGCCAACCCTGGTAGCAGAGCGGGCGGGCGAATCGAGCGATCGCTGCCGTCCCGACCGAGGTCGACCGCGAGTCCGTCGTGGCGGGGTACGGACCGCCGTGGTGCATCGACGGACAGACCTCGACTCCGGTCGGAAATCCGTTGAGGACCAGTCGGCCGACCTTTGTTTCGAGGATGCGAATGAGCGACGCGTGCGACCTGAGGTCCTCTTCCGTGGCGTGGACGGTCGCCGTGAGGTGCCCTTCGAGGTGCTGAGCGATCGATTCCATCTCCTCACGCGTGCCGCAGTGGACGACGAGCGTCGACGGACCGAACACCTCTTCGCTGAGGTCGGGACGGTGGAGAAACGTCTCCGCGTCGGTCGTGTACGCGCGGGCACGCGCCTCCGTGCGATCGGCGTCAGCGGACGCCGAGGACTCCGCGAGCAGCGTGACTCCACTCGTCGCTTGGAGACGGGTCGCCCCGCACTCGTAAGCTTCGAGAATGCCGCGATGGAGCATCGTTCCGGCGGGGGCGTCACTCACGGCTCGACGAAGCTGCTGCGTAAACGCCTCGAGCTCGGCGCTCCGGACACCTACGACGAGCCCCGGGTTCGTGCAGAACTGACCGACGCCCAGAGTTACCGACTGCGCGAGCGCATCGGCGAAACCCTCCGCGCGCTCCGAGAGCGCGCCGGGAAGAACGAATACCGGATTGATGCTTCCCATCTCCGCGTAGACCGGGATCGGCTCGGGACGGCGAGCCGCGAGATCGAAGAGCGCCCGACCTCCCTGGAGGGATCCCGTGAACGCGACGGCTTTCGCCCCGGGATGCTCGACGAGATCCGTGCCGACGCGGTGGCCGCGCCCGTGGATCAGCGAGAACACGCCGTCCGGCATGCCGGTCTTCTGCGCGGCCGCGAGGACGGCGCGAGCCACGAGCTCGCAGGTACCGGGGTGGGCTGGGTGCGCTTTCACGACGACGGGACAGCCCGCGGCGAGCGCCGAGGCGGTGTCGCCGCCGGCGACCGAAAACGCGAGCGGGAAGTTGCTCGCACCGAACACGACGACCGGGCCGAGTGGAATCAACATCCGCCGGACGTCCGGTTTCGGCAGCGGTTCGCGCTCGGGTTGCGCCCGGTCGATGCACGCGTCAACCCATGATCCCTCCCGGACGAGTGCAGCGAACATCCGGAGCTGCCCGCAGGTTCGCCCGCGCTCTCCGGTGAGGCGAGCCGCCGGGAGCCCCGTCTCTTCGCCCGCGCGCTCGGTGAGCGCGTCGCCGATCGCGTCGATCTCGTCCGCGATCTGATTGAGGAAGCCCGCTCGATCCTGCGGAGATCGTTCGCGGTAGGGATCGAACGCCTGAGTCGCCGCAGCGAGAGCCCAGTCGGTCTCCTTCTCGGTGGCTTCGTCGAACGCCGGATCGAGCTGGGCTCCCGTGGCCGGGTTTACGGCCCGAAACGATTCCTCGCCGGCCGCGACCGTTCGGCGTCCGATGAAGTGCTTTCCGTGGAGCTCCATGATCTCGCTGTCCTCGATGGCTTGCGGCTCGTAGAGAGCGCTCGAATCCGCTGCCCCAGCGTGCGACGAAACGCGGTCGACGATCCATAGGTCTACGGGAACGACGTCCCGGCGTCTACCGTCACATCGAATCGTGCGATCGCGCGGGCTCGCGAGCCCGCGCAGACGAGGCTCACGCGACGGGGTTTTCGAGAACGCCGATGCCCTCGATCGCGATCTCGATGCGGTCGCCCGAGGCGAGGGAGAAGTCGCTCGGAGGGACGATGCCGGTGCCGGTCATCAAGAGACAACCGTGCGGGAAGCTCGTCTCTCGGAACAGCCAGCTGGCGAGATCGCGCGGTCGGCGCTTCAGCTCCTCGAGCGACGTCTCGCCGGCGAACGCGACGTCGTCGCCGCGACGGATGTGAAGTGAGATCGCGGTATTCGGGGGCAGCTCGCCGTCTTCGACGAGGAGACAGGGCCCGAGCGCGCAGCTCCCGTCATAGGTTTTCGCCTGCGGCAGATAGAGCGGGTTCTCGCCTTCGATGTCGCGCGAGCTCATGTCGTTTCCGATCGTATAGCCGACGATCTCTCCTCGCGCAGAAAGAGCGACGGTGAGCTCGGGTTCCGGAACGTTCCAGCGCGAGTCGCCGCGGATGCGAACGCATTCGCCCGGGCCGACCACGCGGTAGGGAGGTGCCTTGAAGAAGAGTTCCGGTCGGGCGGCGGAGTAGACGCGATCGTAAAAGTTTCCTCCGCCCGCGGCCTCGGCCTCTTCCATGCGCGCGTCCCGACTGCGGTAGTACGTCACTCCGGCGGCCCAAACCTCCTGCGTGCCGATCGGGGCACGGAGCTCGGTCGCCGGAGGCGCCGCGATTCTCGACCCGGACGCCGCGAGCTCTCGCAACCGATCGCCGAGAGCGTCGCTCGCGATGAGAGCGTCCCAGGTTTCCGGAACCGCGATGTACTCACCACCGGTAAAGACGACCGGGCCGGAGTCGAGTCGATAGAGCTTCATGGCGGCACTATAGCGCGCGCTCACGGCGGATTCACCGTTCGCCGCCCGCGTTCGGGCTATCGGAACCCGGTTCGACAATCTCACGGCACCGGTTGAGAATCGAAATGGGGGACGAGACGACACCGGTTCGTCCACTCAGATCGCCCATCGCGGGAGCCGCGTTTTGATGAAAATCCTCGTTGTCGACGACGCCACGGATACTCGCCTCCTCTTGCGATCACTCCTCCGATCCGGTGATCACCACGACATCACCGAGGCGTCATCGGCGAAGGAGGCCTTTCGCATCCTCGGTATGGAGGGTGACGGGCCCGGGCAGCCGATCGATCTCGTTCTCATGGACCTCCGCATGCCGGAGATGAGCGGGATCGAGGCTTGCGGTCGAATCAAGTCGGACTCTCGCCTCTGCGATACGCCGATCATCATGGTGACGGCGTGCTCCGATACGGCGAGCCTCGAGGACGCGTTCGAAGCGGGAGTCACCGACTACATCACGAAGCCGGTCGGGCGTATCGAGTTGCTCGCACGCGTGCGATCGGTGCTCACGCTGAAGAGCGAGATGGACTGCCGAAAGCAGCGCGAGCTCGAGCTGCTCGAGATTCGTCACCAACTCGAGGAGGCGAACTACGAGCTCAAGAGGCTGTCGATTCAAGACGCTCTCACCGGGATCGCCAATCGGCGCATTTTCGAGGAACGAATGGACATCGAATGGCGTCGCGCCGTTCGCGACCACAGTCAGGTCGCGCTCATCCTGACGGACGTCGACAACTTCAAGCTCTTCAACGACACCTATGGCCATCAGGCGGGCGACGAGTGCCTGAAGGCGGTCGCGCGCGCGCTTCAGAGCTGCACGCAACGTCCGGCCGACACCGTCGCGCGCTTCGGCGGCGAAGAGTTCGTTGCGATTCTTCCGCGCACGGATCTCGAAGGCGCCGTGTTCGTCGCCGAGCGGATGCGCGAGGCGGTGGCGGAGCTCAAGATCCCTCATTCCCACTCGCCGACGAACACCGTCACGATCAGCCTCGGGTGCGCCGCCGTAACGCCGGCGCCCGATCTGTCGCGGAGCGCGCTTCTCAAGGCGACCGACGACGCCCTCTATCGCGCCAAGGAGGAGGGACGCAACCGCGTGGTCGTGGACGCGCAGGCCGAGTTCGATGCGGTTCTGACCGAGACCGTTTGAGCGATCTTGAGCGCGCTCTGACCTCGTCGAGGGGAATTGCACACGAAGATCGCGAAGGACCGCGAAGAAAGACTAAGGAAGGAAGTTAGAAAGAGAGGAACGCAGCGGTTGAGTGCCGAACGATCGATCTTGAGCTCAGGACCGGTCTTGGTCGCTGCTCTCTATATCTCTCTATATCTCTCTTTCTCGACTCTTCTTCGTTCTTCTTCGCGGTCCTTCGCGGTCTTCGTGTGAAACTCTCCTACTGGACGTATTTGCGTTCTAGTCACTCGCCACCCCGATCGCGGCGACCGTCGAGGATCATGATCTTCTGCCAGATCTTGCGCGCGAGGCCGTTCGTCAAGTCCTCGACTTCGTCGACCGCGGTGAGGACCACGGGATCGGAGAGATCGCCGACGTAGAGCGCGCCGATCTTCGAAGTGATGCTGAGGAGCTCGCTGCAGTAGTCGAAGTAGCGACTGAGCTCGAACGGTGTCATCGTGCGGACGGGCGAGTGCTCGGTTCTGTAACGGTTGGCGAAAGCCGGCTCCGGGTCTTTCGTGAGCTGATGCATGTCGACGATGTGCGCGATCGCGCGGAGCTCGTGAATCGCGCGGAGCGCTCGCCCGCGCCGGATGCGGTTTTCGATCGTGATCACGAAGATCACGCCGGCGCTGATGAAAACGGCCGCCCCGAGAGCCGCCTCCAAGGTCGCGAGAAAGTTCGTCAGCTCCCAGATCTCGGCGGAATAGCGAATCTGCGTGAGGGCGATGAAGACCAGCACCGCGAGCCCAGCGGCGGCGATGAGCGTCGACACGACCCGGAGGGGAAGATTCGGACGGCGAATCGACCGGCAACGCTCCTGCGCTTCGACTGCGAGCGTATGGAGTTCCGCCGCGACGTCCGCGAGGCTCGCCTCGGGGAATCGTTCGCGAATTCGCAGCTCGAGCCGCCGCGCGGTCTCGACGACGCGATCGGGTCGAAGCGCTCGATACGTCTTCTTCATGCCGACTCGCGCGCTGCTGGACTCTGATCTGCGGTACGGGGGCTCACACTTTGTCGTCCCTTACGGACCTTCGCGCCCTTCGTGTGGAGTTTTTACTCGAGTTTGTGCGCTCGGGCCTGCCGGCCTCTCGGCCCGAACCGCCGCGAGAGTCTCGCGGCCGCGCCTCTTCTCTTGAACGGCCATGAAATCGGCGAGGCGCTCGTCGCGCAATGCTCTTTCGCTCGTCGGCTCGAAGCTGCGGCGGCAGGTGCGGCGATGGGCGCAGTAGCGACACCACGACCCTTTGCGGAGCGGAAACCAACCGTTCGTCGCGAGATTTGCCGCGACCTCGAGGCTCTCGAGGAAGCCGCGGCGTTCCGCATCGCTCAGATCGAGCCGCGCGCTCGACTCCCCGCGTGCTGTCGAGGAGAGCGACTCGGCGGACGGATACGAAGGGCCGACGCCGAGTAGCGTCGCGGTGACGGAATCGACATCGAGGCCCTCGGCGGCGGCGACGATCTCGCGGTAGAGCGCGAGCTGGACGTGCTCCCCGGCGAGAATGGCTCCGAGTCGCGCCCGGTCGGCGAGCTTTCCGCCGGTCTTGTAGTCTCCGATCGACGTGCCGTCCGGAGATCTCACGAGACGATCGAAGCGACCCGCGACGTCGAGCGCGGCGCCGCTCGGAAGATCGATCCGCGCGCGGAGCGTGTGCTCGAGGTCGACCGACCGCGCGTTCGCCAGGCGTGTGACATCGCCGGTGACGAAACTTTCGATCGCTTTCAGCCACCGCGTTGCGAGGGCGCCGTAGAGCCCGCGGAGCCGCCGAAGCGAGGGGCTGGCGGCGCGATCGAACGCGTGCTGCCAGTGATGGCCCACGGCGCGCAGCGCGGCACCGCGGAGATCGTCGACCGGCGAATTCCATCCGGGTTCCGTGGCGATCTTCCGGTAGAGAGAGTCGAGCGCTTCGTGGACCGCGAGTCCGAGAACGCGAAACTCGAGATCGTGCGGATCGGCTTCTTCGGCGAGCTCCTCGACGCCGAGCACGTCGCGGAAGAAGAAAGCCTGCGGGCAGCGCCCCAGACGCTCGAGGGCGGTCGGTGACCACTCGCGCGTCACGCCGAAGTCGGCACCGAGCATCGCGTCGACATCGGCACGGGCACGGTCGCTCCTCAAGTCTTCAACGGCCTCGACCCACGCGAGCGCTGCGGTGAGCGCGGGGGAGCCGATCGCGAGGGTCGCCGCCGCGTGCGCTGCGGCGGGAGGGCCGCCTTCGACGCCGGCGGCCACCAGCGCGTCACCGGCGGCGAGCGCGCCGAAGCGCGCGGAGGAGGCGAGGACGCGCACCCGTTCCGCCGGGTGAGCGGGGACGGCCTCGGGTCGATGCAAATTCTCTGCATCCGGGTCGAGGAGGCTTTCGGTAGACGCTCCCGCCGAGAAGAGACGCGCCACTTCCCTCAGCGCCGGCGATCTCCCGAGCGGACGTCCCGACGCGTCGGACCGAAGAGAGGAGACGACGAGCCTCTCACGGACCCCCGCGAGCGTCGTTGCGAGAAGAAGTCTCTCTTCGTCGTCCGCATCTCGGCTCAGGGGAAGCAACCTGCCGGTCGCGGCGGCGATCCGTTCGCGCGAAGCGTCCCCGAGTACGGTGTCGGGTCGACCGCGACGAGGAAACGACCCGCGGTGAAAGCCGATCCAGATCAGCGCGTGAAAGCGATGTCCCCGCGCTTGCATCAGATCGAGGACGCGCAGCGCGGGTTCGCCATCGGGTGGTGGAGGCATCGTCGCGGAAAGAGCGAACTCTTCGAGAGTGCGGAGCACCTCGATCGCGCTCACCGGCTCGGAATCCGTCACCTCGCCGAGGGCTTCCAAAGCTTCGAAAAGAGATTCGAGCCCGTTCGGCGCCCACCGATCGCTGGGCGGCAGCCGGCGCTTCGCGATCGCGCGAAGAGCCGCGTGATGCTCGGCGAACGTACGCGCCGCGCGCCAAGCTTCGGCGTCGTCCTCGAGCTCGTCGAGGCGATCGAGAAGCGCGGTGATCGAGCGTCGAGATCGTTCAGGCCGGGTTTCCACGGTGTCGCGGCGAGGCGTACCGGTCGAGTCGCCGGAGCGTTTCGCTCTCTCGTCGCGGAGATCGTCTTCGGTCGCGGTCGGGCGACCTCGGACCCAGCGGGAGCCGTCCTCTCCGGAGTGGATCTCGAGCCACTCCGGGATCCGTCGCCACGCGTCGAGTCCCGAGCTGATTCCCGCCTCGCGGGAGACTCGGTCGCAGCGATCGATGTCTTCCGAAGAGAGAGCGGCGGAGGAGTCGTCTTCCGGCGAGCGATGCGAATCAGCCCGAAGAATCCGTCGCCGGAATAGATCGATGACCGCGGCGCGCTCGAAGTCTCCGGCGAGGACTTGGAGAAGAGCGAAGAACGCTGAGACCGTGCGCTCGCGCCGGAGTGGCGAGCGAGCCGACGTCGACAGCGGAACGTTCAGCTTCCGCGAGACGAACGGGATGCTCGTTGCGTAGGGCTCGAGCGAGCGGGGGACGATCGCGAGATCGCTCCAGTCGATCCCGTCGTCGCGGTGGAAGCGGAGCGCGCGGAAGACCGCGGCCTCGAGCTCGGCGGCTTCGCTCGGCGCCGTGACGAGCTCGAGCCGCGGACCGCCATTCGCAGCCGGCGGCTCGCGGGGTGGATCGCTCGCCGCTCCGATCTCCGCGAGTGCGGCGATCCACTCGTCACGCGGCGAACCCGCATCTCGGTCCGTTCGGAGGGACACGTGCTCGACGTCGTCTCCGAGTGAGGCGACGAACCGGGCCGAGTAGCGGCCGGCCGGGGTCCCGGAGGCGGCGGGGAGGAGGAACTCCATCGGGGCGTGAGCGTCGACGACGCGCGCGAGGTCAGAGTTCATTCCTACGAGCTCGTAGGCGCCGTAGTGGAACGACCGAGCGATCTTCTTGGCGGCGAGGAAATCGCTCACATGCGGAAGCGCGCTCGCGACGATCCCAGCCGTGTCCGTCCAGCCGGCTCGAAGAGCGCGCTCGAGCGATCGCTCGACGTCCGCGCACAGCCGGTAGAGCTCCGGCGCGACGCGACCGCGAAGTTCCTTCGCGCGGAGTCCCGCCTCGCGGAGATCGCGCACGGCTCCGACGAGCGCGCGCCGCGCACCGGGAAAGCGCCGCCAGTGATCGTACGCCGCCGGGTCGCCCTTTGGTGCTCCGGC
Source organism: Planctomycetota bacterium (assembly GCA_965223845.1). GTDB lineage: Bacteria > Planctomycetota > UBA8108 > UBA8108 > SXIK01 > CBDCXR01. The sequence continues at coordinate 6,557,475 of CBDCXR010000004.1, forward strand.
CTCCGTGCCCGACAGCGCAGCGGCGATCCAGCGTTCGACGACCGCGTCGGGAACGAGTCGAAATGAAGGCTGAAGCGCGAACTCGAGGACTCGCCGGCAAAAACCGAGGTGCGTCTCGACGTGGAGCTGGAGACACGCGCTCGTGCGATCCAGCACGTCTCGCTTGAGTCGCGCGGCGAGCCGCCTCGTCGGAACGAGCACGAGCAGAGGGTCGTCGAGACCGCCGCGCGGGCGGGACGAGATCGCCGCCAAGATGCGTTCGTTGAGGGCGTCGGTATCGAAGGAGCCGATGAGCTTCACGTCTCGCCCCGCGCGTGCTCGGGTTTCAATCGACCTCGTAGCGTCGGAGTGCGTCGAGATCGACCTCGATGCCGAGCCCGGGCTTCTCCGGCGGCACGATCCATCCGTCCCGCATTTCGAGATCTTCGGGCACGAGCTCCTGGCGGAGCCGCGAGTCACAAAGCTCGGCCGGTAGGAACTCGATGAAGGGGCAGTGCGGCGTCACCGCGGCGAGGTGTGCGCTCGCTGCGATTCCGATTCCGGTCTTCCAGCAGTGCGGGACGACCAGGCGCCCGCGCTCGCGGGCCATCTCGGCGATGCGCATCGCCTCGGTGAGCCCGCCGCAGCGTCCGATGTCGGGCTGTGCTATATCCACTAGACCGCGGTCGAGGAGCTCTTCGAACTCGAAGCGCGTCGTTTGCCACTCGCCCGCAGCGACGGGGATGGGCGACTCGCGATGGATGCGCGCGTAGCCGTCGAGGTCATCGATCGCGAGAGGCGTTTCGATGAAAAAGATATCGAGGTCCTTCCAGTCGCGGAGCGTCCGGATCGCCGCGTCCGGATCCGACCACGCGTACTGGACATCGACCATCAGCGTAAACCCCGGGCCCACGGCGTCTCGGCACGAGCGAACGACTTCCGTGACTCTTTCGTCCGGTTCATTCAGCCCGCTGTGGTTGTACGGTCCGCTGAGGGTGCACTCGAGCTTCGCCGCGCGAAATCCGAGCTCCTTGGCGCGGAGCACCCACGCGACGAGGGAGTCGCGGTACTCTTCGAAGGAGCTCCCGGACGGCTGGAGCGAAGCGTACGGAGTGATGCGATCGCGCACCGCTTCTGGACCGACACTCTCCGCGAGCAACTGCCAGCACGGCTTACCCGCTGCTTTTCCTCGGATGTCCCAAAGGGCCATGTCGAGTGCGCCGATCGCGTTCACGCCCGCACCGCGGCGGCCGTTCATCGCGCTCCCGACGTAGAGTTTCTGCCAGAGTCGCTCGGTCTCGAGCGGATTCTCACCGATCAGCATGTCGGTGAGACCGCGTCCCATCGTGTGTGTGCTCGGCGCGGTGATGCACGCGCGCGCGATCCACGGATTGACGTCGGTCTCTCCGACTCCCGTGATGCCTTCGTCGGTGTGGACGAAGACGACGATCTCATCCTGGGCGGACGACGTCGCCTCCGTGTCGAGGTCCGGAACGAGGAGGACGTGACAATCAATCTGGGTGATCTTCATCGCAGCGCGAGCATCGAGCTCAAAAGTTCGTTTCGATCATCGGCCGAAACGTGATGTCGTGAACCACGACGTCCGAAGGGAGAGCGAGTACGGAATAGATCGCTTCGGCGACGCTGTCGGGGTGCATATAGTCGGGGCGTGGTTTCGCGCGAAACGTCGTATCGGTTCCACCCGGATACACTGCCGACACGCGCACGTCGTGCTGGCGCGCTTCCTTGAGGAGCACGCCGTGAAGTCCTTGAAGTCCTTTTTTCGCGGCGGTGTAGGCGCTCATCGTCTCGTTGTCGAAGTGACAAACCGTCGAGAGCACGTTCACGATATGTCCGCTCCGCCGAGCGATCATGTCGGGAAGGACACTTCGAAGGAGGATGAACGGCGCCCGGAGATTGACGGCGACGATGTCGTCGAACTCCTCGAGGCCGACCTCTTCCACGGGGGCTTTTCGCGAATTGAACCCCGCGTTGTTGACCAGAATCTCGACGGGGCCGTGAGCGTCGGCGGCCGCAGAAGCGAAGTCCGCGATATCGGTCGCACTGCGAAGGTCGAACCTTCGGGTGAAGACGCCGCTCGCACGGGCCGCTCGAGCTTCCTGAGCGACCGCCTCGAGCGCGTCCGAGTTCCGGCCGCAGAGGCTGAGGCACGCGCGTTCGCGCGCGAGCCGAACGGCAAGCGAGCGGCCGATCCCGCGCGTCGCGCCGGTGATGAGAACGTGTTTCCCGTCGAGGCTGGCCCGCATTTCTCAACAAATCCTCTACGAATCGATCAGACGAGAAGTTCGCGTCGGATGCGCCGCCGCCCCGGACCTCAGAGCGTGTCCGACCGGCGCGTGGTTCACCGACGTGATACGCTATCGAGCGGCGATTCGAGCGCACAGGATAACGATCCGTGCGCTCGAGCGCCAATCTGCGAATCGAGTCGCCGGCATGAATGAACGCTGCTCGTCCCTATTCGTGTACGGAACGCTCATGGATGAATCCGTGCAGCGCCGCCTCCTCGGTCGCGCGGTCGCGGGACGAGCCGCCGTGCTCGCCGGCTTCGAGAAAGGCGTTCTCCGTCAGGGCGAGGCCGAGTACCCGATCCTCAGGCGGCGCGCCGGGGCCGTGGTCGGCGGCCTCGTCCTCGAAGTCTCCGCCTCGGAGCTGGCCATCTTCGACGAATACGAAGGGGCCGAGTACCGCCGCGTGCGCGTGCGGCCGGAGGGCGGACCGGAGTGCTGGGCCTACGTCGAGTGATCGAGTCCGGTCGATCGCGTCAGCAGGGAGATGACTCGCAGGTGAGAGCCGTCTCTTCCTCCTCGAGTCCGCACTCGTCGGTGGGTGGTGGGATCGGCGCTCCGGTCCCGAAGAGGCGATTCAGCGTGTAGATCGCGTCGGCGATATTCACCTGTTCGTCCGCGTTGGCGTCGGCAGCTTTTTCGCAGTCCGAGCCCGCGGCATCGCCGAAGAGCGCGTTCAGCGTCGCGATCGCATCGGCGATGTTGACGGCGAGATCGCCGTTCGAATCGCCGCGGATGAACTCTCCGTCGGGCGGCGGGGCGTCGACCACCCCCGGATGGGTGACGGCATCGGGATCACCGGGATCGGGGTCGCCTGTCACCCACGTTCCGGCCGGGTCGAGGAGCTCCTCGCCGTTCGTCTTCCCGTCGCCGTCGGAGTCTTCCTCCGCGAAGAGAGGTTCCCAGAATTCCTCGTCGCCGCCGATCGAAACGACCGGGCGCACGCCCTCGCCGAAGGGATTCCGCGGGCCGCCACCGCCCGGGTCGATGTGGCACCCGGCGCATCCGAACAGAGAGCCGTTCGGGAACTGATCGACGCGCCAAGGACGAGCGTCGACCGACAGAGGAATCGCGACGATGCAGAGCGTCCCGAAAATGAAAACCCAACGATTCGACATGCGGAAACTCCCTGAGCACGAGCGGAGGTGCTCACCTCACTCGATCGACCCAAACCTCACACAGTTTTCCCGCATGGCCCGAGTTCATGCAAGTTCTGTTCAGACGCCCGGCGCCGGACTGAGCCCGTCGAGATTCCGGTCGACGCATCGGTGAGCCACGGGCGTTTCGTCGGGCGCCAGATTCGATCTCGCCGCGGGCGATCGCCCTCCCGTCGTCGCCCGAACAAATGTCGAAGCTGCTCCGGCTGCTGCGACCAAGCGGCGGAGCCGGCTCGACCTCGCGCGTCGAAGGGGCTTGTTTCCGAGTCTTTCGGTTCGTACGTTCGCGGTTCGTCATTCCGTCCTCTCCGGTGCGCATCCCCAGTTACCTTGAGCTCCCTCATCCCGCGGGCTGCCCGAGCGCAGTCGGCGCGCGGGTGTCCGTCCGCCGTGCGGCGCTGCGCGGCGGCGCTTCGGCGCGCAGTCGTTCGATTCGCTCCTCGTGTCCGCGCACTGCGCGTCGTCACGTGTGCCATCTCGTGCACTTTCGCGACCGCTTCTCTGCGGGGTGCGGAGGATGTGGATGCGACTCTCGCCGAGCTCGATGGCGCTCCACCCCCGAACGCGATCGCCGTCCGCGTCGATGAGCCTCCGCGACTCGACGGCAGGCTCGACGATCGCGCGTGGACGCTCGCACTTCCGCAGACGAAGTTCATGCAGGCCTATCCGAACTCGGGAGCCGAGCCGAGCGAGCCGACCCAGTTTCGAGTCGTCTTCGACGACGACCACCTCTACTTCGGGATCCGCTGCGAGGAGAGCGATCCATCCCAAGTCATCGCGCGCGATATGAGTCGCGATGGCTCGCTCTTCTCGGACGACTACTGTGCGATCGTGTTCGACACGTTTCTCGATCGCCGAAACGGCTACTACTTCGGATTCAACGCGAACGGCGCGCGTTACGATGCGCTTATCACCGGCAACCGCAGCTTCGACGAGAGTTGGGACGGAATCTGGGAGGTGCGAGGTCGCCGAGACGACAGAGGGTGGGCAGCCGAAGTGAAGATTCCGTTCAAGACGCTCGCGTTCGATCCGGCGAGCGACACTTGGGGCTTCAACGTGTCGCGAAACCTGAAGACACGCTTCGAACGCGTACGCTGGAGCGGCCCGGAAGCGCAGTTTCGCGTCTACAACGTTTCGGTCGCCGGCACTCTTTCGGGGCTCGAGGGGATTCGTCAGGGACGCGGAATCCAAGTCTCGCCTTACGCACTCGGAAAGTTCCGCCGCGATCATGATCCGATCGACGACGACTGGGATTTCGAGGCCGGCGGAGACGTTCGCTACCGCATCGCCCCGAACCTGACCGCGAGCCTCAGCTACAACACGGACTTCGCCGAGACCGAGGTCGACGCGCGGCAGGTCAACCTGACGCGATTCCCGCTCTTCTTCCCGGAGAAGCGCGCGTTCTTTCTCGAGGACTCCGGGATCTTTCGGTTCGGCGGGCTCGGCTCGAACTCGTTCTTGCCGTTCTTCAGTCGACGCATCGGCCTCAGCGCAGACGGCGAGATCGTCCCGCTCGTCGTCGCGGGCAAGCTGACCGGGAGAGTGGGCGAGTACAACATCGGTGCGATCGACACGCTCGTCGACGATCACGACGGCCTGGACGAGCGAAACGCATTCGTCGGGCGTATATCGCGGAATGTCCTCGATCAGTCGACGGTGGGAGCTCTGATCACCGCCGGCGATCCGAACTCGCGCGACGACAACTTTCTCGGTGGAGTCGATTTCAACTACCGGACGACGGAGTTTCTCGGCGATCACACGCTCGAGCTCAGCATGTTTGGTCTCGGCTCGTACACGGAGAACGTCGACAGCGATGAAAACCTCGCGTTCGGAGCTGAGCTCGAGCTCCCGAACGACCTTTACGACATCGAGCTCGAGGCGTACCAGATCGACGAAAACTTTCGCGCTGGCCTCGGCTTCGTACCGCGGAAGAGCATCCGTTCGTATTCGGGTCAGGCAGCGTGGCGCGCCCGTCCGGAGTCTCTTCCCGACGTGCGCCGCATCTTTTCGAGCTACACGACGACGAACATCACCGACCTCGACGACCGACTCGAGACGTCGACTCACGTCGTCACGCCCGCGTGGATCATCTTCGAGACGGGGGACGAGATTTACGCTTCGTTCCGGCGTGAGCTCGACGCGCCGGACGAGAGCTTCGAGATCAGCGACGGCGTGACGATCACGCCCGGCGACTATTGGTGGACCGACTACGAGATCGGGTTCGAGACCGCGAGCAAGCGCCTCCTCGAGTTCACCGGTGCTTATCGATTCGGCGAGTTTTACGACGGACGCCGAGAGCGGTACTCCCTCATGATCGACCTGCGGGCGACGAAATACCTGAACATGGCGTTCGGCTACGAGCTCAATCAGGTAAGGCTGCCCGCGGGAGATTTCGACACGCGACTCGGCTCCGTCCGACTGCGTATCCACTTCACGCCCGAGATCACCTGGAGCAATCTCGTACAGTACGACAATGTGAGCGACACGATCGGTCTCAACAGCCGTGTTCGCTGGGAGATCCGTCCGGGTACGAGCCTTTTCGTCGTCGCCAATCAGAACAGCGACCGGAGCGCGGGTCGTCTCGAGACGATCTCGACGGAGCTCACCGTCAAGCTGGGCGCGACGTTTCGGTTCTGACGTCGCCGCGCGGGCTTGCGGTGGAAGTGGGAACCCCCTAAGCTAACCGCGTTCACCACGATCGAGCATCGCTGGGGGTGCCCCGGTCGCAGCGCCGAGCGCAGCGAGAGATCCCGGGCTGAGAGCAGACCCTTGGAACCTGATCCGGATCGGACCGGCGTAGGGAACGCGATGGGTGCGGAGGCGGAGCGTCCTTCCACCATCTAGGGCCGTCAGAGCGGCCGAGTCCCTCGCGCTGGGACCGAAACTCCGCGGGCCGCAGCGGATGACCGCCGCGGGCGATGCATCGATCCGGCGGTCGCGCCGAAGCGATGCACGATCGATCGACGGAATCCTGAAGACCGAGAGGGGGTGTCATGAGCGCACGGGAGTCAGAGAGCACGCCGAAGCGGGGCGAGATCGACAGGTCGTACACTCTGCCGCCGCGAGGAGAGAACCCATCCAGTGCCGCGGAGGGCACGAATCCCGGGAGCTTCGCACTCTCGCCGGAGATCGGAGGGCCGCGCACGTTCAGCTCGCCGGACTCGCCGGCGATGCCCGAGCCCTCGCCGGTGACCGCGCTCGATTGGGCGAACGAACCAGGACGCAAGCCAGTCACGCAGCTAGAGTCCGCTCGCGCGGGGACGATCACGCCGGAGATGCACCGAGTCGCCGAGCGCGAGCCGCATCTTTCTCCCGAAGCCGTTCGCGACGAGGTCGCCGCTGGTCGGATGATCATTCCCGCGAACCGCGTGCACCTTCGCTATCACCTCGACCCGATGGCGATCGGTCGCGCGTCGAAGACGAAGATCAATGCGAATATGGGCGCGTCCCCGGTGAGCTCGGGGACCGACGAAGAACTCGAGAAGCTCCGGTGGGCGGAGCGCTGGCAAGCCGACACGGTGATGGATCTTTCGACGGGCGGAAACCTCGACGCCTGTCGGGAAGCGATGATCCAGCACGCGACGGTCCCCATCGGTACCGTTCCGATCTATTCGATGATCATCGGTCGGCGCATCGAGGATCTCACCTACGACATGATCCTCGAGACGCTCGAGCACCAGGCGAAGCAGGGCGTCGACTACTTTACGATCCACGCCGGCGTCCTCCGCGAGCATCTCCCGCTCGTCAAGGATCGACTCATCGGTATCGTTTCGCGCGGCGGGAGTCTTCTCGCCAAGTGGATGCTCCACCACGGGAAGCAGAATCCGATGTACGACCTCTTCGAGGACATCTGCGACATCATGCGCGAGTACGACGTCTCGTTCAGCCTCGGCGACGGTCTGCGTCCGGGCGGTCTCGCTGACGCGACGGACGATGCGCAGCTCGCGGAGCTTCAGACGCTCGGCGAGCTCACGGAACGCGCGTGGGCGAAGGGCGTCCAAGTGATGATCGAAGGGCCGGGACATGTGCCGTTCGATCAGATCGAGTTCAACATGAAGCTCGAGCGACGGCTTTGTCACGGGGCGCCGTTCTACGTGCTCGGTCCGCTCGTCACGGACATCTTCCCGGGGTACGACCACATCACCTCGTGCATCGGTGCGACCGCGGCGGCCTATCACGGGGCATCGATGCTCTGCTACGTGACGCCCAAGGAGCATCTGGGGCTCCCGAAACGCGAGGACGTGAAGCAGGGTTGTATCGCCTACAAGATCGCGGCGCATGCCGCAGACGTCGCGCTCGGAATTCCCGGGACGCGAGACCGCGACGACGAGTTGACGAAAGCGCGCGCCGCACTCAATTGGGAGAAGCACTTCGAGCTCGCGTTCGACACTGACGTCGCGCGGGCGTACCACGATGAGGACCTCGACGTCGACACCGACTTCTGCGCGATGTGCGGACACGACTGGTGCTCGGTGCGAATCTCGAAGGAGATCCAGGAGTTCGCATCGGGAAAGTCGGACGACCATCAGCCGGCGAAGAAAGCCATGCGTTCGGCGGCGCTCACGGACGATCAGCGCGAAATCCTCGAGAAGCGCGGGGTGCTCTCGCCGGAGGAGATCCACAAGCTCGCTTCGAAGGGGAGCGGAGAGAAGGCGGCGTGCCACTCGGAGTTGGTGGCGGGGGCGGAGGAGGCTCGTGCGCGGCAGGTGGAGATCCTTCGGGCGGAGTGAGGGGTTTTGGCGTATGGGCTGCTCGTGAGAGGTTTCACACGAAGGGGACGCGAAGGAAGACGAAGAGGAGAGAAGAGGAGTAGAGATGAGAATAGAGAGGGGATGAAGAGAGTCGGAAAAGGAGAGTAGAGAAGGGATGAAGGGAGAGAATTGGGGAAGAGAAGAGCGGCGGGAAGGGGACGATTGAGGGACGTTGTCGGCGAGACGTTTGTGGTGTATGGACCGGCGTAGAGTTCTGGGCGGCGCGACGACGATCCTGACACCGGGGGTGGCGACCTACTCGGACGCGCTCGCGAGTCGTCGATGAAGCGCTCGGTGATTCTTCCTTGCGCCGGTGAAGGGGAGCGCTGGGGGCAGCATCTTGGAGTACCGAAGCAGTTGGCTCCGGTCGGTGGGGAGGCACTCGTCGCTCGCACCGTCCGGCTGCTGCGCGCGCGGGGAGTCGAATCGATCAGGATTCTTGCCGGTGCCCAGCGCGAAGCGTTCGAGGGGATGGGCGCCGAGGTCGTCGTTCCGGAAGAGCGTCGATACCTGACGGATGCCCTTCGGTCGTCGCGTGATTTTTGGGGTGGGGAGGAGACTGTCGTCCTGCTCGGCGACGTCTTCTTCACGGAGCGTGCGCTCGATGCGGCGCTCGCACCAGCGACGGGAGTTCGATTCTTCGGGATCGAACCGAGCGATCCTCTTGTCGACGAAGGGATTCGACGTCCGGAGATCTTTGCGTTCGCGTTCACGCGCCACGCCGCGGACGCCGTCTCGCGCGCACTCGAGAGATCGAGTGCGCTCGCTCGGATACGCGACGACTTCGGAGGTCGGCACCGGCGACTCGGAGCACTCGACGCGGGACGCTTCGTCGCGCGCGGCCGCGCCGTCGCTCGATCCATCGGCGACCGCGTGCGCCTCATTCGTGATTATTCTCGCTTCGCGTATCCGCCGAAACCTCCGCGGATCGTTCGTCGCGTCCTCCCTCGAGCCGAGCTCTGGCGCTGGCTCCGACTTTCAACGGGGCGCTCGCGCGGAGCTCGCATTCACGGAAAACTCTGGGGCGTGTATCTCCTCCTCGAAGCGATCGATCCGTTCGGCGGAGAAGGATTCGATTGGCCCAATCCATCCTCAGAACACTTCTACCGAATCGCGGACGAAACGCGAGACTGCGACGAACCCGAGGACTACACAGCAATCTGTTCGTCACTGACCGATGCCGCGTCCACCGACGACTGAGATCAGAAACACGAGAGCTGAACCTTCCACCCTCCTCTGTCTCTTCTTCTCTTCTTCTCTTCTCTCTCTCTCTCTCAACTCTTCCCTCCTATCTCCTATCTCCTATCTCCTATCTCCTATCTTCCTTCCTCTTCCTTCCTCTTCCTTCGTGGCCCTTCGTGCCCTTCGTGTTAATCTCCCCCTCTGAAATCGTCCCCAAGCCCGAGAACCCAAAAGTGCCCCAAGCCCCCGCCGGCGCCATCTTCGACATGGACGGCGTCCTCATCGAAAGCCGAGATGCCCATTGGACCGCCTGGCAGCGCCTCGGCGCCGAGCTCGATGCGCCGTTTACGCGCGAGCTCTTCGAGACGACCTTCGGGATGCACAACCGCCAGATCTTCCCGCTTTGGCTGGGACCAGATCTCGCGGAGCCCGAGCTCGAACGTCTCTCGGGTCGCAAGGAGGAGATGTTCCGTGAAGCCGCGCGCGAGACGCTCGAGCCCATTCCGGGAGTGCGTGAGCTCATCGCTTCTCTCGCGAGCGAGGGCTTTTGCCTCGCCGTCGGTTCCTCGGGCCCGCGTCCGAACGTCGAGATGGCGCTCGACGTGCTCGGCGTCCGCGAGCACTTCCGCGCACTCTCGACCGGCGATGACGTCGCGAACGGAAAACCTCACCCGGAGGTCTTTCTCATCGCCGCCGAACGGCTCGGTCTCGAGCCTTCGCGCTGCGTGGTCCTCGAAGACGCGCCGCAGGGCGTCGCGGCTGGGCTGGCAGCGGGAGCTCGAGTCATCGCGATCACGTCGACGAAGCCGGCCGCGGAGCTCAGTGGCGCGCACCGAATCGTCGAGACGTTCGAATCGGTGAGCCCCGCCGATCTTCGCGCCGTTCTCGACGACTGATTCCGCGACCCTTTACCGTCGAGGAGTCGCCGCGTCTACTTCTCCACCGTCCAGTAGTAGTCGGCGTCCGTCACGGTCGTCAGATACTTCTGATCACGGGCACGCATCCACTGGCCCACGTACGACTCATTCAAGATTGCGAACTCTTCGCCGTAGTGAATGACGTTTGAAACGGACGTGTCTTTCTTGCGGATTCGCCAGCGCTCGCTTTTGTAGCCCGGTTTGTAGTAGTAGAGCGAATCGGCCCTCCAAGTGCCGAGCAGGTTGTACGCTCCAACGCTTCGCTCGGTCGTCTTGATCTCGACCTCTGCTCCGTCCTTCAGAATGCCCGTGCCCCCGACGAATTCGAGACGGATCGCGTTGTGACCGAGGCGAGGGTGGTACTCCTCTGCAGCCGCTGAGGCCACGTAGAACTCCTCTTGGGCGACGACGTAGAGCCCGTCTTGCGATCGCAGTTTTACCGCCTCGCCGAACGAGACGGGTTCGGTCGGAGTCGGCTCTCGGCTCTCGAGTCTCCAGACGAACTCGGCGTCCTCCGCGGACGTCAGAAATTCCCCGGTTCCGTATCGAGTGATGCACTGTCCCGGGAACGCGCAGCTGAGGAAGTAAACCCGTTCGCCGGAGTGGATCGTCGAATCCCCGCTCGCGTCGAATTTGTGGATGGTCCAATCGTCGTTGTTGTAACCGGGTTTGTAGTAGTAGAGCCTCTTCGTGAGTTTCCACGCGCTCAGCCGGTTGTACTTTCCCACGCTGCCCTCGGTCGTCTGGATTTGAACTCGCGCTCCGTCTTTGATCTCTCCCGCACTCCCGATCACGCGCATCGTCACGGGGCTTCCCGCGCCGAGACGCGGGTAGTACTCGGCTTCGCCGATCGACGCGATGATCGAATCTCCACCCTGAGCGACGAACTCGCAGCGATCACCGAAGCGGAGCGGGTTCCCTATCGGTGGCGGCACCGGCTTCGCGATCGTTTCGCTGTACATCTCGGTCGCCTTGTCCGGCGGATTCGATTCGACGCCGGCCCAGGACGGGTACTGATAGTACGTGGCTTTGACGCCGTCCGTCGGAGTCGTCCGGGCTAGATCGATGATCGCGAAGCCGTGGTTGTAGTATCCCTGGCTCGCGTCGAGTCGGTACTTCTCCGGATCCAAGTAGCTGATCTCTTTGTACGTGATCGCATAGGGATCCTCGGCGACGGTTTCCTCATACGCGCTCGCGCCGACCAGTCGCCCCTTCGCGAGACCGTAGAGTCCGCTCGCGTACAGGACTTGGTTGTGCTCGTGGCCCCAGTACCAGACCGCGATCTCGTCGGCGAAGTACGGCTGGAACGCGGCGAGAAGATACTCGTTGAGCCAGGGAGTGCTCGAATCGCGGATCGTCGAGTTTGCGGAAAACAATTGATGGTGAGAGAGGAGAATGGTCGCGCCGGGAAACTCCTTGAGACGGCCTCTATGCCAGGCGATCTCTGAAGGCTCGAGCCACGGCGCGCGCTGGATAATGGGGTTGTGGTCGTTGTACCCGGTGTCCATCCCCAGAAACTGCCAGCGGTCGTCTTCGGTGCGAAGGCAGAAGTAACTGGCTTCCTGTCGCCAGGACGCTTTCGCGTCGGAATGCTTCTTCGGATCGTTGATGCTGTCGAGCAGTGGATAGAAGCCTTTCCCCTTCGCGTAATAGTCGTGGTTCCCGGGGATCGTGAAGATCGGCACGCGCCGGCCGACTTCTGCGGAGACTCGATCGACGATCGCCGCGAAGTTAGCGTCTGTCTCCGCCGGAGTACCGGCGTAGTAGACGTCGCCGACGTGGATCACCGCGCTCACGTTGTAGTCACGGAGGACGCGCACGAAGATCTGAACCGCGTCGTCCATTCCCGTTGCCCAGTCCCCGATGATGGCGACTCGCGCGTCGTTCGGGAGCCGGTAGTCGACGACTCCGTACTTGGGATCGCCGTGTCCGTCGCCGAGCCAATCGCGATAGACGAGATCGAAATGGTCGAAGGCGAGATACTCGCCGAGGCACCTGATCCAGCCCTTGATGTCCGCGTCGCTGTATTTCCGCACTTGCGCGTGAAGCTCCGCGACGCGAGCTCCGTCCCCACGCCGAGTCGCCTCGGCGAGCTCGTAGTACCGGTCCGATAGCGCCACTTGGATTTGGTGTCGTTGCTCTTCGGTCGCGTTCGCCTCCGCGGCGAGGAGCTCGGGCGAGACGGGCGGGATCGGCTCGTCGCGGTACGCAGCCTTCACGTGTGCCGTTGCGGCTCGCACGAGCGGATGGCTGTACACGTTCTCGGCTGGGTGCTCGTCGCCGGCGTCTCTGAGTTCCTTCCGGCAGACTTCTGCTACCGCCGATTGCCAGAGGGAAAGCGATGGGTCTCGAACGGTTCCGATGGGGCGCGGGGCGGGGTTCGACATCACAACCTCCCTGAGTGCGATCACGCGGCGTGCTAGCCCGGATTCCTCACCAGACCCTTGTGACGGCTCGCCGCTTCGCTCACCGAATCTGGAGATGGTTCGAACATCGATCCGCTGTCGATGCGGCCGAGAGGCGAGGATAGTCGACACCTCCGAGGTTCGACGAACCCCGAATCTCGGGCCGCGAACTCAGGCGCCCGAAGTACGAGAGATGTTGTGACCCGAAGAGCGCACTGGCCTTAGCTCGAGTTTGGCCATGCCTCGGCGGCGCGACCGGCCTGAAAACCGGTATGTCCTCGGCGATCTCGACTTTCGAGACCCGCGACGTGATTCCGACGGGTGACGAAAGTCGGCGGCCGGCCCTTCAGGGGACGCCAGGATCGCCGATGCCATCACCGCGTTCAGTCGACGGTGGCCTCCAGCATCGCCTCCTTCTCGCCGTTTGTCCTCGGCGATCCTCGCGCCCTCGCGCTCACCGATTCATGACCAAACCCGAGCTTAGGCGATGATCTCCTCGATCACCTCGCCGAACTCCGACTCGAGACGTTTGTGTCCGGGGAGCTCGAGCGCGTGCGGGTCGAGTCCGAGGAGTCGGAGGACCGTCGCGTGGACGTCGGTTACGTAGTGCGGATGTTCTTCCGCGTGGAAGCCGATTTCGTCGGTCGTCCCGTGCGCGATGCCGCCCTGGATTCCTCCGCCCGCAAGCCACACGGAAAACCCGTAGGGATGGTGATCGCGACCGTTTCCGCTCTGCGATCCGGGCGTGCGGCCGAACTCCGTGGCGAACACGACGATCGTGTCGTCGAGGAGGCCGCGCGCGCTCAAATCTTCGAGGAGGCCGGCGATCGGCCGGTCGACTTGCGCGGAGAGCTTCGAGTGATTCGCCTTCAGGCCCGAGTGCGCGTCCCACGCACCGGCCGCGCCCGCGCCGTGCATGATCTGGACGAAGCGTACACCCCGCTCGATGAACCGTCTCGCGGCGAGGAGCTGCCGGCCGAACGGTCGCGTGACGTCGTGGTCGAGTCCGTAGAGTCGCTTGATTTCCGCGCTCTCCGTATCGAAATCGAGGGACTCGGGAACCGCCGCCTGCATGCGGAACGCGAGCGCGTACGAGCGGAGGCGCGCTTCGAGCTCGGCGTCGCCGGGGTACCGTTTCGCGCTCAGTCGTCCGAGTTTCGCGACGAGATCGAACTCGGCGCGCTGCTCCTCCGGCGAGAGATCGAGCTCGGGTCGGCCAAACTCGAGCGGGTTTTTCGGATCGACCTTGATGGTCACCGCGTCGTGCGCCGGACCGAGGTAGTGGCCGTCGCGGGTGTCGAAGTAGCGCGGTCCCATGTTGATGAACTGCGGGAGGTCGTCGTTGAGAGTGCCGAGTCCGTAGCTCACCCACGCCCCGAGCGTCGGAAAGCGACCGTCGAGCATGTGCCGTCCGGAATGAAACTCGACCTGCGCCCCGTGGTTGTCGTCGGTCGTGTACATCGATCGCACGAAGGCGATCTTGTCCGCCTGGCTCCCGATGTGCGGAAACCAGTCGCTGATCTCGATGCCGTTCTCGCCGTAACGCTTGAATCCGACCTGGAGCGGATAGAGGACGTTTCGCTGCTGTCCGTTCGCATCGTTCACGACGACGACGCGGACGCGTCCGAGCTTCTCGGGATCTTGGACCGAACGAAAGCGCGTCTCGCCAATCTTCTTCCCGGCATGGCGATCGAGCGCCGGCTTGGGGTCGAAGCTCTCCATGTGGCTCACGCCGCCGCGCATGAAAAGCCAGATGACTCGCTTCGCCCGCGGACGGCGGTGCGGTTTCCCCGTCGGGGGGCGCCAGCTGTCTACCTCCGTGCTGCCCGCTCGCGCGTCGCCCGCGAGGAGCGCCTGAAACGCGATGCCGCCGAGTCCGGCGCCCAGACCGTGAAGAAATCGTCGGCGCGGGAGGGACGCCGGGCTGCGTTCCGCGCCGGGTGGATTCGCGAAGGGATCGATTCGGCGGTTCAGCTTCATCGGGATCTGGTCACCGCACGGTGACGAAGTCGTTGTGATTGACGAGGGCGTGGACGAGGCCCGCGCGTGCGCGCTCCGAGCGCGCAGCGTCGTTCTGTCCGGAGGCTACGCTCTGCAGTTCGGCGAAGGACTCGACGCAGGCAGCGAGCTCTTCTCGATCCGGTGACCGAGCGAGGACGGTCTCCCAGGCGATCTGGATGAACTCTGCGTCGTTCGCGGGCTTCTCGTCGCTTTCGATCCGGCGGGCGATCTTCCGTGCGAGCTCGAGCGAAAGGTGGCTGTTCGAGAGCGCGAGCGCCTGCTGCGGGACGATCGTCGCCGGGCGGCGGTAGCAGGCGAGGATGTCGGCATCGTCGAAGGCCGCGAGGAACCGCTCGCGACTGTCGCGCGAGTGAACGAAGTAGAGACTTCGTCGTCTCGTGGTTCTCGCCTGCTTCGTCGCGATCGAGGGACCGCCCTGCGACCGGTCGAGCTCGCCTGAGAGCGCGAGCAGGCTGTCTCGGATCGCCTGCGCCTCGAGCCGAACGGAATTCCGTCGCCAGTAATACCGATTCTCGGGGTCGGTTCTGAGACTCGCCTTCGGCGCTCGCCTCGTCTCGCTCGAAAGCTGATAAGCACGTGAGGTGACGAGGACGCGGTGGAGGTGTTTCAAGCTCCAGCCGTTCTCGACGAGCTCGACGGCCAGCCAATCGAGGAGCTCGGCGTGGAGCGGTCGCGCGGATCGCGTGCCGAAGTCCGTCACTTTGTCGACGAGCGCACGGCCGAAGTGCCGGAGCCAAACATGGTTGACGATGACGCGGGCCGTGAGCGGGTTTCGCGGATGTACGATCCAGCGCGCAAATGCCGTCCGCCGACCCGTCGTCGTCTTCGGGTATGGCTGGCGTCGCGAGTCCACGGTCTCGTCGGGTCCCTCGAGAGCCTTCCACGACGGCCGTAGTGACGTGTAGTCGTCGCCTGATTGCTCGCGTCGCGCCTCGATGCGTGCGAGAGTTTTCTTGGCGTTCGCGAGCTCCTTCGCGGCCTTCGTCTTGACGTCGCCCTTCTCTTCGAGCGAGGCGCACGCGAGATCTCGTTCGGCTCGTGCGACGCCAAGTCGCGCCTCGGCGTGCTCGCTCTCTCGAGCCGCGCTCGCGGCACGCGCGACGAGATCATCGACGGTGTCTCTCACGGGACCCGATTTCGCGACATCGGCGGCGTGTGCCGTCTCAAGGGCGCGCCGTCTCAGTTCCGCAGCACCGAGCTCGGCTTTCGCCACCGCGAGCTCGAGTTGGACGCGAGCAGAGGTCTCGCTCGATGCATCGTCGCTCGCGAGCTCCGTCGAGCGCTTCGCGAGGGATTCGAGTCGCTCGCGTGCCCGAGCGATCTCCGCGTCCGCCTTCGCGAGGTGATCGCGGAGGACGTGCGGGCGAAGCGCAGGTCGGTACGCCTCGACGGGGAGAGCTCTCGGCTGGGGAGCGAACGGGATCGGTCCGATCACCGCGGGAACGCCCGGTGCGATGACGCGGGACTTGTCCGGATCCTTCGCGTTCCCCCGAACGTGGAGATAGGTCGGCGAGTCGAGGTGGGCGTCGAACGCGCGCGGGAGGCCGTCCTTCTCGAGATCGACCTCCCCCGGTGCGGGGTCGAGACGTACTTGGTGCGGCTCGAAGATCGCCCGAAGGCGGTAGTACTCGACCTGCGAAATCGGGTCGTACTTGTGGTCGTGGCACTTCGCGCAGTTCGCGGTGAGGCCGAGAAAGGCCTTCGCGGTGTGCTCGATGGTTTCGTCGAGCCACGTCGTCCGGTTGAAGAGGTAGTAGTTCCGCGCGAGAAAGCCGGTTGCCCGAACACGCCGCATGTCGGTCGGGGCGAGCTCGTCGGCCGCGAGCATGTCGAGAACCATCCGGTCGTAGCCGAGGTCTTCGTTCAGCGATTCGATGATCCAGTCCCGCCACCGCCAAATGTGTTTCTGGCTGTTGCGAAGCTGCGCGCCGAGTCCGAACCAGTCGGTGTAGCGCCAAAGATCCATGAAGTGCCGGCCCCAGCGTTCGCCGTACGCGGGGCTCGCGAGGAGGCGATCGACGACGCGCTCCCACGCGCGCGGATCTTCGTCGGCGACGAACGCTGCCACTTCGGCGCGCGCCGGCGGAACGCCGACGAGATCGAGGTAGACGCGCCGGAGAAGCACGGCGCGATCGGCCGTTTTGACCGGCTCGACCTCGTGCTCCGATTGCTTCGCACGCAGGAACGCATCGACGGGATGGTCGGCCCAGTCGGCGTCGCCGACCGCGGGAATCACGGCGCGTTCGGGCGGGACGAAGGCCCAGTGCGGTGATTCGCTAGCGCTCGATGGCCCGGACGCGACAGCGACGTGAACAGCGACCGCGGCGAGGAACATGGTCCGTCTCATGACGCGGGTCATCTTACCGAGCGCGTCGGCCGCGCGGGACGATCTTCTCGCCCGCACTCGAGTCGGTGCGGCACGATGAAGGGCCCCGAGAGGACGGATTCGTCCTCTCGGGGCCCTTCGAGGTCATCGTCGACGGTGCGATTCGCCGGTCGAGAACGGTCAGCAGTTCGTATACGTACAGTCGAGCGCCGTCTCGTCCGCCTCCTGGCAGTCGACGCCGCCCACCGGCGGCTCACCGTCACCGAAGAGATTGTTGAGGAGGTTGATCGGGTCGGCGATGTTCACCGTGCCGTCGTCGTTGACATCCGCCGCTTCCTCGCAGGCGGGTGGGACGCCATCGTCCGCGAAGAGGAAATTGAGCGAGTTGATGGCGTCGGCGATGTTCGCCGTGCCGTCGTCGTTCGAATCTCCGCGGCGGAACACGATCGGGGGAACCTCCGAGTCGTTGACCTTGAAGTTGTCGTACGCGATGCGCTGTCCGTTGAAATAACTCCAGAACCCGATGTGGCCGACGCGGTACGTCGTGTCGAACACCTCGACCTTCCGTTCGCCATCGACATCGAGCCAGATCTTTTCGTCGTCGACTCCGATCGTCCACGTCGTCCCGGGGTCGACATCGTCCGTGCCCGCGATGAGCGATGTCTCGACGCCGTCCGTCCACACGCTGATGCGGTAGCCGTGGTCGGCCTCGCGATCGATCCAGTCGATCGAGTAGCCACTGTTCATCCCGCGGGGATTCGGCCCCGAGCCGAAGAAGAAGATGCCGCCGTGGCGGCCGACGATGTCCCCGGGGTCGTTCAGAAACGAGACATCGACTTCGATCTTGAAGACCCCGCCGAAGCCGAGCGGGGGATCCCCGGCGTAGATCCAAGCTTCCGGCGCGGCCGGAACGTCGACGACGAGCGCGTCGTCGACGATCTGCCAGTCGCCCTCGACAATCGTCCAGTCGCCGAGATCGCCCGGCTCGCGATTGAAACTGTCCGACCAAAACAGGACTTCGTCGAAGACGCGAACCGTGCGTGAGGTCTCGCTCGTATTGCCCTCGCTGTCTTCGACGGTGAGTGTCGCGGTGTACGTATCTCCTGCCGTGTACTCGTGGGAGACTTGCGCCCCCTCGCCCATCGTGCCGTCGCCGAAATCCCAACGGTACGCGGTGATCGGGGTGGTCGCTTCGCTGCAGGATGCGTCGAACTCGACCGTGAGTGGCGCCGTGCCGGTTTCCGGAGTCGCGGTCATGCAGGCCGTGACCGGGACTTCCGAGAAGCGGAGATCGACGCGGTTCGCGAGAACCTGGGTGTTCGAGTACGCCCAAACGGAGAAGGCTCCGGCGCGGTACGTCCCGTCGGCGACCTCGACGACGAGCTCGTCGTCACCGAAGACGCGGATGAGTTCGCCTTCGACCTCGACCTTCCAGACGAGCGGCGGGTCGGCGATTTCGGGTGTGCCGACGTGAAGCGGAGTGTGCTCCCCGTTGTCGATTCGAATGAAGCGGAACCCGTGATCGTCGATGCGGTCGATCCAATCGATCGTGTATCCGCTCGTCGAGGCATCCCAGCGGTTGTTCGGCATCGACGCGAAAAACATGAGTCCGCCGTGCTTTCCGACACCGTCGTCCGGCGCCATGAACTCGAGCTCCACCTCGGCCGTCATGTTACCGCCGAATCGGAGCGGCGGTTCGCCGGCCCACGCCCACGCTTCGCCGCCCTCGACGAGATTGGTGAGGCGCTCGTCGATGAGCTCCCAGGTCCCCGAGAACGGCGTCCAGCCGGTCACGGGACCGTCCTCGCGATCGAATTCGTCCGAGAAATCGTCGGCGATCTCGAACACGGCGACGTCGATGGTCGTCTCGTCCGTGTTCCCCGCAGAATCTTCGACCGTGAGCGTCGCCACGTAGTTGTCGGCGAAGAGGTACTCGTGCGCGACCATCGCTCCCGAGCCGGTCTCCCCGTCACCGAAATCCCATTCGTACGAGACAATCTCGGTGGAGGTGGACGAGCAGCTCGCGTCGAAGTTGACCGTGAGCGGGGCGCCGCCCGTCGTGATGTCCGCGTTCGCGCACGCCTTGATCGCGGCCGGGGTGAAGTCGATGCTCAGCTCGTCGAGCGTCGTCTGCGTGTTGTTGGCCCACGCCCACGCACCGAAGTGTCCTTCGCGATAGGTGTCGTCGATCGCTTCGAGAATGAGCTCGTCGTCCCCGTAGATGAAGATCGATTCGCCCTCGATTTCGAAGCGCCACTCGCTCGGCGGATCGGGAAGCTCGAGCCCGCCCGTTCCCTGCGCGAGAATCGCGAACGAGCCACCGTCCCAGCGGATGAGACGCATCCCGTGATCGGCGTCGCGGTCGATCCAGTCGATCGTGTAGCCGGTGATGAGACCGTCGTTTCGGTGCGTCGGCGTCGACGCGTAGATCATGAACCCACCGTGACGACCAACGGGGAGCGGCGGATCGCCCAAGAACTCGACCGTCACGTCGGCGATGAGGTCTCCGGAGGTCACGATTGGAGGATCGCCCGCCCAGGCCCACGACTCCGCGCCCGCGCCGACGTTGAAGAGGCGTTCGTCGAGGATCTGCCACTCGCCGAGCGCAACCGTCCAGCCGGTCGCCTCGCCGTCGGCACGATCAAACGTGTCGACGAACTCCGGTTGTGCGTAAACGGAAGCCGTCAGAAGCCAGCTAAGAGCGGAAATACAGAACGCATGAGCGATCGTTCTTGAACGCATCATCGAAAAGCCTCCATCGGGCCCCTGCCCAACCGATCGGTAGTAACGATTCTCACCACCCCTCCAGGCTACGAGCCGCTCCCGCCGGCGACAATGATTCTCGCGCTAGAAAGGCGAAGCGCGCGAACGAATCGGCGACCCGAACGCCGGCCGATCGGGTCGCCGATTCGCTCACTGAATTCGTTCAAGAATTCGAACTACGGGACGCACTCCGAGCCGGTGCAGAGAAAACCGCCATCTAGCGCGAAGCAACCGTCTCCCTGCGCCGGCGGCGGCCCACTCGCGAAGAGGTAGTTCGCGAGGAAGATCGCGTCGAGGATGTTGAGCCCGCCGTTGCCATCGACATCGAGGACGGCGACATTGCCCGGCGCGGTTCCGCAGGGCCCCGTGTGACTGGCACCCGCGAGGAGGAGAAAGCCAGGATAAAGCACGTTCACGTAGGCGATGAGATCGCTCACGTTGAGATCGCTATCGCCGTTGGCGTCGCCCGCGAGGTGATTCGTCGGCGGAGCCTGATCGACGTTGAGGTTGTCGAATTCCACCTCTTGCCCGCCGGTCCACGTCCAGAAGCCGAAGTAGCCGCCGCGGTAGGTCGAGTCTTCGACCTCGAAGATCGGCTCATCGGCATCGCCGACGAAGACTTGGATGATGTCCGCGGCGACGACGACCTTCCAGCGCGTCGGCGGATCCGGTGTGGCCGCCGCCATCTGGCCGCGGACGATCTCGTTGAACCCACCGTTGTCGACTCGGGTGAACCGAACGCCGCGGTCGGCGGGGCGGTCGATCCAGTCGATGAAGTACCCGCTGAACTGGCCGCGAGTCGTCGGTTGGTTGCTGCAGAACTGAAACCCTGCGTGCCTACCGACCGCCGGGACGGTTCCCGGCGCGAGGTACGAGACGTCGAATTCGAACACCGCGGTCTCCTCGGAGACCACCGGAGGGTCACCGGCCCAGATCCAAAACTCGGAGCCCGTGGGACCCGCGGCGAGAGTGTTTCCCTCGAGTCGCCAGCTATCGCCCTGCGCGATCGTCCAGCCGTCGACGGCGCCGTCGGGGCGGTTGAAGTCGTCCGCGAAGTCGGTGACAACCTCGGCGACGGTAATCTCTTGAGTAGCCGTCGAGGTTCCGCCTGGACCCGTGGCCGTGAGCTCGACCGTGTACACGCCGGCGAAGTCGTACGAGTGATCGACCGTCTGGCCGTCGCCCGTCGTGCCGTCACCGAAGTCCCACGAGTACGTGTCGACCTGCCCGAACGTGCAGCTCGCGTCGAACGAAACCGGGCTGCCGGTAACGTGCGGCGCCGCGCTCACGACGTTGAAGCACGCGTCGACGAGGATCTCATCGCCGTCGATCAAGACGTTGTCGAACGCGACGACTTGATCGGCGCCGTCCCACGCCCAAAGGCCGAATTGGCCGCCGCGGTAGGTGTCGTCGACGACGTCGATCGCGAGCGTGTCGTCGCCGTAGACGCGAATGTTCTCGCCTTCCATCTCGATCCGGATGTTCGCCGGGGGATCGTCGAAAAGGTCTCCAGTGCCGGCTTGGAGGACTCGCAGACCGGCTCCGTCCCAGGCCGCGAGCGAAAACCCAAAATCGGCCTCGCGATCGATCCACCAGAGCTGATAGCCATTCGTCTCCGCCGCCCAGCGAATCCCCGGAGTATTCCACGCGAAGAAACAGCCGGCGTGGCGTCCGACGACACCGTTGTTCGAAGGCGCGACGAGCTCCCAGTCGAACGAGATCGTCTGGTCGGTTCCGATGATCACCGGCGGCTCGCCCGCGAACGCTTGATGCTCGCCGGCCTGGCCGCCGCCGACCGTCGGGCCGGCGATGAGGCGCTGGTTGTCGGCATCGTCGATCTCCCACGTTCCCGCGTGCACGGTCCAGCCTGTCGCTCGCTGCGGTTTCGCCGTGAAGTCGTCGGAAAAAACCTCCGTCCCAGCGCCAGTTGTGACGGACACGTTGTCCCACTCGACGTGGTTCTCCGCACCATCCCAGTTCCACAGCGCAGTGATTCCGCCGCGGTAGGTGTCGTCGTCGACTTCGAATGCGAGCATGTCGTCGCCGAAGACTCTGATCGTCGGACCGTCGACCTCGACGCGCACCGTACCCGGCGGCGAGGCGAACATGTCGCCGGTTCCGGCCTGGAGGGCGACGATCGCTCCACCGTCCCAGCGAAGGAGATTGAGGCCCTTGTCAGTCTCGCGGTCGATCCAGTGCACTTGGTACCCGCGGGTCGCGCCGTCCCAGCGCGTCCCGATCTGATTGAAGTTGAGGAGGATGCCGGCGTGGTTTCCGACCGCGCCTCCTCCGGCGCTCAGGAAGTTCCAGTCGAACTCGACCACGTAGTCCGTCGGGAGCTCGACCGGCGGCTCCCCGGCGAACGCTTGGTGCTCGCCCGCAGCGCCGCCGCCCGATGCCGGGCCGGAGACGAGCTGCTCGTCGGTGATTTCCCACGCGCCCTGATGCACGGTCCAATCGCGGACGGGGTCACGCGTAAAGTCGTCGGCGAACGCGATCGACTCGAGAACGACGTTGTCGTAGGCGACGACCTGTCCTTCGCCGTTCCAGGTCCAGAACGCGAAGTGACCGAAGCGATACGTGCTGTCGGTCACGGCGTGAATCAGATCGCCGTCACCGAAAACAAGAATCCGGTCGCCGATGACCTCGATCGTCCAGCGCGAAGGGGGCTCGGCGTCCGGAGCCGCGGGTCCGTCTCCCGCGGCGACGAGCGAGAAGGCGCCGTTCGTTCTCTTCGCGATATTGAGTCCGCGGTCAGCGGCCCGATCGATCCACCAGAGGTTGTAGCCACTCCCGGCCCCGCGCGACGTTACGTCCTGGAAGTTGAACATCACGCCGGCGTGTCGACCGATGACGCCCGGAGGATCCGGCGCGATCCAGCGAATGTCGAACGACAGCCGAAAGTTCCGCGGGAGTGTGATCGTCGGGTCACCGCCGAAGCACTCCTGCTCGGGGCCGGTGGGCGGTCCGCCGACGAGCTCTCCGCCGACGATGTTCCAGTCGCCGTTATTCACCGTCCAGCCATCGACGACGCCGTCTGCGCGGTCGAAGTCGTCGGTGAAATTCGTCGCATGGGCACTCGCGCCGCACAAGACGACTCCGAGGAATGTAAGGACAACGGCGCCGCTTCGCGCATTTGCTCGCATGTGACCCCTCCGGTTCGTTCCGAAGCCCGGACTCGAGCGAGCACTCGCCGAACCGTGGGCGCGGAATGTCCCTCGTTTTGAACTCGAACGTCGATTCCGCCGGGAAACGACACGTCCGTTGCGCTCGACGGCCTCGCTCGAGCGAACATCGACCCTCAACGATCGGGAGTGATTCTACACTCGATCCCGTCCGGGGTGGGATCGGTTCCGAGCGCCGGAAACGGCGCGGGTGGTGCCTCTCCGCGTTGAAACAAGTACGAGAGTAACCGAACGGCATCCGAACCTCGGAGCTCTCCGTCGTCATCGACGTCGGCGGCGTCTTCACAGTTCGCCGGCTTTCCCGCGAAGAGATGGAGGAGAACGCCGATCGCGTCCGTGACTTGGATACGGCCGTTCCCGTCGACGTCCCCGCGGACGAAGAGCGGACCGTCGTCCGTTGTCCGGGTGACGACGATGCGATCGGAGGTGAGCAGCGATCCAGCCGCGTCGAAGGCGAGGAGGATGAGCTCGTTCGCTCCCGGCGCGAGGGGGACGGTCACCCGCCAGCGGGTCACCGACGCCCAGTCCGCATCGGGAGGCGGGTCGACATCGGCGACGAGGACCGAGGCAACGTCGATCCACGCGGACCCCTCGAGAGTCACCTCCGCCTCTGCGGTCTCGAAGTCCTCGCCCTCGTTCGAAGTGATTTCGAAGGCAACTTCGCGCGGAAGCCGGCCCGAAACGAATCGCTCGCGCGCCGCGATGTACGTTAGGGCGCCGGTGTAGCTCTGTCGAGCGACCGCCCCGTAGTGCTGAACCCAGGGTGTCATGTAGTCGCGATTGAATGTCGAGTCGATGATCTCCGCAAGGTGCCGGTAGAGCGCGCGCGTGTTGCGCGGGATTTCGATGACCTTGCGCAGGTTGTGGCCGCCCCAGAGGGGTGCGCCCGTCGAGGCGACGAACGCGAAGTCCATGTCCCACGGGAAGACTAGGACTCGCTCGTCCTCGGGGCGGACATAGTAGATGTTATTGTGGAAGTTCCCCGACATGTACGTGTCGCCGATGCCGCAGAGCGAGTACATCGCGAAGGCGCGCATCCACTGATCGACGTCCATGATCTCACGCGAGCCCGCGTCGATCGCCGCGCGGTCGTTGCCGCCGAGGAGCTGCGCGAAACGCTGGATCGTCGAGTAGTCGTCCCGCTGGACGTTATTCTCGATGAGGTAGAACCAGCGGTAGTTTTCCTTCCCGTCGCCGAGGTTCGTGTGGTCCGTGCCGAGGACGCTGTCGGGGAGCGGACGCTTGGGTCCTTCGACGCCGCCGATGCTCGTCGTCGGATGGTAAATCAGCTCGTAAGTGTACTTCGTTCCGTCGCCGCCGTTCTCGAACTGTGAGTCGAGATACACGCTGCTGAACCGCGCCATGAGGAGGAGCGCGGAGCCGGAGTGGATGCGCCGCGGCGCGATGACGCGGATGAGATCGTCGTACATTCCCGGGATTCCACCGGCGTGCGTGGCGATGTGCTTGACGAGGATCTCATCCTGAGCACCGAAGGGGACGAAGCCGGCCCAGCCACCCGATCGATCGATCGAGATCGTCCGGTGAACGCCGCGAAACGGCTGCTCGGGCGAGAACGTGATGTGGAAGCCCGTGCGGTTGTTGTCCGGTCGACCTCGCTGGCTCCCGCGAAGACGCACGCCGACGTCGTAAAAGACCTCGCGCTCGCGGTAGATCACCGTTGCGGGCACCTTCGCGTTGCTCATGAGGTTCGTGATCTCGTGGAGCTCGCGATCCACCGCCGGTGAGACGAGTATGCGAAGCGGAAACGCATTCGCCTGGCCGGCTAGAGTGTCCGCCGTCTTGTAGAGCGCTCCGGATGCAGGGCCACCGGGGGGGAGCGTCGAGATCGCGCCCGCCTCGTCCTCGGCCTCGACGTAGAACTGGATCACGTCCGAGGGCGACTCGATGCCGGGAATCTCTCCCGCGAATCGAGATCCGTCACCACGCGCCATCCCGGTCTGCTGCCAGTCGCCGCCGTCGACCGACCAGAAGAGCGTGACGCGCCGGAGGTCGTTGTCGTCGTTCGCGTGCACGCTGACGGTGACACTCTCGCCGACCTCGGGAAAGAGGGGCGAGTGGTTCAACCGGTCGAGATTCGGCGCGGCGTTCGCTTCGTAGCGCGAATTTCGCTCGCCCGGCGTCCCGTTCGGCGACGGCGCCGCGAGCACGTTCGTTCGCGCGACGCGATTGAAGTAGAGGCGCGTGTGGAGCTGACGCGATCCCGAGAGCCACCGGGCGCGGAACGAGATTTCGTACGTGTTTCCGCTCACCACGCGGGCTCCGTCCGCGAGCGTCGTTTCGACGTGATTGTGCATGTGCTCGGTCGCGCCGGTCGCCACGAGATGGAGAACCTTGTTTCCCTCGGCGTCCGGATCGTCGACGACGCGGCTCTTTCCGTGCGTCCCGAGGAAGCGCCAGGTGTCGCCGCCCCGGTCGAAGCCGCCGTCTTGGAGCAGCTCTCGCTCGTTCTCGCCGCCCGGGTTCTCGACGACGCTCATGTCGTCGATGAGGGCCTCGCCCGCATCGAAGAGCCCGAATACGAACTCGTTCCACTGCGTCGGTCCGAGGCGCTGGGAGCCGGTGCCGCGGTAGGCGATCGTCTCCCACTCTGCTGCGCTCTCGTCACTCGCCGCCCAAGCGCTCGCGATGGCGTTATCGCTCCACGCATTCCGGAGCTCGAGTGACGATCCATTGCCGTCCGCTTCTCCGGGCCACGGTTTTCGATCGAAGTACCGCAGCTCGTCGGCCGGATTGCCGTTTGCGTCGGAGAGAACGAGTCGGTCGCTCCTGTGACTCAGACGTCCGGTGAAGTTCCCGTGCGCTTCGACTCCGGGGTAGCGGGCCGAGAACGCGTCCCGATCGCTCGCGAGAACGAGATGCTCGCCCGCGCCGAGAGTCGTTCCGTCGGGAAACGCGAACGCGATTCCGTTCGTGAACTCCCAGCCGGTGAGATCGACCGCCGCGTCACCCCGGTTGTAGAGCTCGAGCCACCCGAGCTCGTTCTCGGTGTAGTGCGTCGGAGCGACGAGCGTGATCAGCTCGGAGACCTCCGCGCCGAAGACGATGTCGTTCGAGTTCTCGCTCGATTGATGGACCTCGACCGCGAGGAGGTTCATTCCGGCCCGCAAATGTTCGATCGGGAGTGGGTACGCTTCGGAGAAGCGCGCGTTCCCGACGCTCCGGGTCGCCTCGGTCTCCGCAGTGATTTCACCTTCCGGCATGTTCTGGCGGATGACTTCCTCGCCGTTTAGGTAGACGACGGCGCCGTCGTCGACGAAGAGACGGAGCTGCACGTCGATGTCCCCCGGCTCGGCATCGAGATCGAATTCGGAACGGAAGTAGTAGGTCAGCGCGCCGAGCTCGAGCTCCGTGTTCTTCGGCGCGGCGAGGTCCGAGCGCTCGACGAAGAGAAGCGCCGGGCCGAGCGGCCAGGTCGAGTCGTCGAAGTTTTCGCTGCGCCACGCCGTGCCGAGATCCGCACCGGACGCGTCGTAGCGCCAGACGGAGTCGATGGGGAACATCACTCGTTCCTCGAATGATCCCGGGGCGGCGAGAATCGGCTTCGGGTGATAGTGAATCTCGTTGATGACGATGTCCGTCTCGAGAACGACCTTGTTCTCCGCGCTGGGAGTCGCTTCCGCCGGAACGAACCACGGACCGGATCCGTCGGGAGAGCGCGCGCGACTCTCTTCGACGAGCGCGGCGGCGACGACTGCGCTCCCGTCGCGCGAGTAGAGAAAGAGCTTGTCGCCGACCGTGAGCGGGAAGCCGAGGTCGTCCGGTCCGAGGACGACGCGCTCGCCGGGGGGGAGCGCCTGCGCCGGAAAAACGAACGGCTCCGCGCCATCCGCCGAGCTCGCGATCGTGAGACCTTCGAGCTCGAGCTCGGCGGCCGAAGTCGAAATCACTTCGACCCAAGGATCTCCGTCTCCCGCGAAGACTTCGTTGAACGCGAGGCCGATCGTTGCCGGCGCGCCGCCGCCTTCCGTCGGTGCGAAGTAGTCTCGACCTCCGCGCGAGTTCTCGTAGTGCGCGGCGATCTCGTCGCCCGAGAGCCCGCGTTTCCAGAACGCGATCTCGTCGAGCGTTCCCGTGTACGGGTGGCGCCGACCGGCCATGTTGCCGAGGAATGCGGTCGCAACACCTCCTGTCGATGGGGCGGCCCCGGGCTCGAGCTCCGCGCGAATCCTCTCTACGCCATCGATCCAGATCGCCTTCACTCCGGAGTCGGCGTCGTAGGTGGCGACGATGTGGTGCGCCGCGCCGTCGCGGAGCTCGGCGAGCGTTGGGCGTCCGTCGCGACCGTCGAGTGGCATATCGAGCGCCGTTGTGACGCCGCCAGCGCGCATTCCGAAGCTGAGCACGGGCTGGACCGGAGGATCGAGCGCCACGTCGCGATCGTCGAAGGCCTCGTCGTGCGCAAACGCGAGGTACAGCCGGCGGGTTCCGTCTTGCTTGCGAAAGATGTGGTCGGTGTCGCCGAGCTCGCCGCTCCATTCGATGGTCGCGAGCGCTTCGATCGCGACGCCGTCGCGGACGGAGAACCCGTCGGCTGCGCCAACGTCGACGAAGGCGTCAGGCGAATTGTCGAAGTGCGCCGCGCCATCGCCGACGAGGCCGGGAACGCGTTCGATCGCGTCGCCGAGCGTACCGTCGCTCTCCCCGATCGAGTCGCGTGCACTCGCGCCCGAGCCCTCGAAGCGCCACAACGAGACGAGGCCCGCGGGTACCGTCGCCGGGCCGCCGTCGAGCGCGAAGTTCCTCGCGCCGGGCGTCCCGCCGACGCGGCCGCTCGACACCCAGCTCGACGGTGTCGCGCTCCCGGCGTCGGGGTGACGCTTAGCGAGCGTCGCCCCCGATCCGTCCGGGGCGGTCGGCCAGCGACCGGAGTCGCGGTAGCGAAGCGAGTCCATTACGCGACCGGAATTGTTCCGGAGCTCGACGCGCTCTCCCGCGTTGTCGAGGCGTCCCTCGAACGGACCGAGGACGCCCGCGATGCCGGTTTCGGCGGCAAGAGTCTCCGGATTCGCCGCGACGACGACGTACCCGCCGCTCGGAACGACAGTTCCGCGCGGAAACACGAACGCGACGCCGTCCGAGAGCGCCCAGTTCGAGATGTCCATGTCGACGGCCATCTGATTGTGGAGCTCGATCCACTCGAGGTCGTCGACGTTCCCGGGCGGGTGGTACATCACCTCGTTCAGAACGACGGTGCTGTCGGCAACCGAAACGGATTCGAGGACGAGGACGGCGAGTAGAGACGCGAGAACGCGGAGGATGGGAGATTCACGAGGGTGCATCAGAGCTCCTCCGCTCCTGAAGACTTCGAGTCGAATCTTTACGTACCCGTACCCGGTCCCGGCGCGAGAGGACCGCGTCCCCGGAGAAGGTCGACGCGCTGATCGTGACCATCCCTCGCTTCTCGCCGTCGTAACCGGAGGTCGCGACGCTCGCCGTTCTACGATGAAGACTCGGGAACGGGAAAACAGATCTCTACGGACAATTCTCGAACGACTGACAACCGAGTGCGTCCGCGGTCGGATCCACGCCGCACAGCGGGAACGGCGACTGCGGTTCACCGCCGTCACCGAAGAGATGGTTCAGCTCGTAGATCGCGTCGGCGATGTTGACCGCGCCGTCGTCGTTCACATCGGCCGAGTCGTCGCACTCCGGCGGTGGTGCGTCCGCGCCGAAGAGCGAGTTGAGAAGAAAGATCGCGTCGGCGATGTTCGGCGCACCATCGTCGTTGATATCACCGCGCACGAATCTCGGATCCGGGGGACTGCCGCAGTCCGGCGAGCCCTCGAACGGACCCTCGACGATGCAGATGTTGTCGAATCGCACGATCTGCGTGTTCAAGTAGGCCCAGAACCCGACGAAGCCGCTTCGCCGGTATTCGTCCTCGACCTCGACGACGAGCTCGTCGTCGCCGAAGAGTCGAATCGTCGGGCCATCGATCTCGATGCGCCACACACCCGGTGGCTCCGCGAACAGCTCGCCGCTCCCGCCGAGAAGCGGGATCGGAGTGAGCGGCCAGTGGTGGAGGCCGAGGCCGAAGTCGACCTCCCGGTCGATCCACCAAACGTCGTACGACTCGGAATCCCAGCGCGAGATCGGCTCAGCCGAAAAGAAAAAGATCGACGCGTGCTTTCCGACGGCATCCGTCGGCGGGTTGTGCCCGACGAACTCGATCTCGAACTCGATCGTGAGATCGCCGGCGAAGAGGACGGGGGGATCGCCGATCCAGATGTGGGTTTCCGCGCCTTCGGTCGCGACTTCGAGCGCACCGTCTTCGGTGATCGACCAGCGATCGTCCATCGGGGTCCACCCGGGGATCTCGGTTCCGGCCGGAATGTCCGAGAAGTCTTCGAAGAACGGGAGCTCCGCTCGTCCCGACACGGACACTAGGATCTCGATGGCGACCGGATCGCCGCCCGAATGCTCGATCGTGAGCGTCGCCGTGTAGTTTCCGGCGAACTCGTAGGCGTGATCGGCGCTCTCGCCTTCGGCGGACTCCCCGTCGCCGAAGTCCCAGCGGTACGCGGTGACGTCGACTCCGTCGGCGATCTGCGAACAAGCTGCACTGAACGTGATGGTTTCGCCTTCCGCGACCGAGCCCGGCGTCGCCGTCGCGCAGGGAACGACCGGCACGGGTTGCTCGGGTGGATGGACCCCCTCGCGCACGCGGAAGTTGTCGAAGAGGATGTCTTGTCCGTTGCTGTACGCCCACAGTCCGACGTGACCTTCGCGCGGGACGACATCGTCGTCGACTTGGAAGACGAGGATGCCGTCACCGTAGGCCGTGATCTGCGGGCCCTCCACGGTGATCGTCCAGCGCCGCGGCGGCTCCGTGATCGCCGGTGCGGTGTTCTTGCTCACCGCGAGCTCGACGAGTCCGCCCCCGGTCCACCGGTGGAGTCCCATCCCGAAGTCGCTGTCGCGGTCGATCCACCAGAGCGAGTATCCCGTCGTGTTCCAGCGGGAGATCGGATCGGCGTTGAAGAAGAAGAGGCTCGCGTGACGGCCGACTCCGTCGGCGGGGCTGGCGAGAAACTCGATGTCGAAATCGATCGTGACCTCCTCGCCGATGAAGGGCGAAGACGGGTCGCCGACGTAGATGTGCGATTCGGTGGTGCTCTGCGTACGGAGCTGACCGTCTTCGTTGATCATCCACTCGCCGCTGAACTCCGTCCAACCGGTGACCTCGCCCGCCGCGCGGTCGAAGTCGTCTTCGAACTCGGTGAGGATGGTCGTGATGCCGATCGAGCTCTCGATGGTCTCGGAGTTTCCCTGATCGTCCGTCACCGTGAGGCTTACGACGTAGTTGTCCGGAAACGCAAACGAGTGCTCGACGACTTCGCCACTCGCCGTATCCCCGTCGCCGAAGTCCCAGTCGTAGCTGGTGATCATTCCGCCGTTCACCTGCGTGCAGGACGCATCGAACGTGACGGGCGTGTCGACACCCGCGGTGGCCTGCGCCGTGAAGCACGCGACGAGCGGATCCGCCGCGACGGTGAATTCGACGTTTTCGAAATCGACCTCCTGATTGGCGCCGCTCCATGTCCAGAGGCCGAAATGACCTCCGCGGTACCTCGAGTCGTCGAATTCGATCGCGAGCGCGCCATCGGCGAAGACTCGAATCGTGGGGCCGGTGATCTCGACGGTGAGCGAGTCGGGCGGCCCCTCGTCCGGTCCGGCCGTGCCGAGGACGAGGTGGTTGAATCCCCCCGCATCCCGCCGCGTGAGGTTGAGCCCTCGGTCGGCGCCCCGATCGATCCACCAGACGAGGTAGCCGCTCGAGTTTGAGCGCAAGCCGGGTTGATCCATGCAGAGAAGAACGCCGGCGTGGCGTCCCACGGGCTGCGAGTCGGGAATGAGGAATTCCCACTCGACCGTGAACGAATGATCTCCGATCGGGAAGGCGGTCGGCGGGCTGCCGAAATAGACGTGTTGCTCAACCGTCGCCGGACCTGCCTTGAGCGCTCCGTCCGCGATGTTCCACTCGCCAGCCGCGACGGTCCAGTCGTCCCCGTCGATCGCTCCGTTCGCGCGATCGAAGTCGTCCGTAAAGTCCTGCGCCGGGAGCGGGACGGCCGCAATGGCCGCGATCCACCCGGCCCAAAGGAAAACCCCGCGCCCGAGGATCGATCGAAATCCCATCATCTCAGAACCCTTTCACGATTCGCGTCCTGAACCAAGCGCTGAACTCCCTCACGCCTCGAACTCCTACCCACAAAACCCATCTACTCTTCCCTCTCTACTCCTCTCTCTCTCTCTCTCTCTCTCCCCCCCTTCGTCTTCCTTCGCGTCCCCTTCGCGACCTTCGTGTAAATCTCTTCTCAAGGGCAACGCATCAACCCCCAAACTCGACCCCCGTCGCGCAGTCTAGGCTCCCGTCTCCCGTCGGATCGAGGCCGATGTCGGCCGTCGGTTCCGGCGGTGGAGGACCATCGCCGAACAGATAGTTGAGAACGTACAGAGCGTCGGCGATGTTCGCGCCTTCGTCGTCGTTCGCATCGAGCGCGTCGAGACACGTGACGGATTTGTCTTCGAAGAGATGGAGGAGGATCGTGAGGGCGTCGCTGATGTCGACTCCGAGATCGAGATTCGCGTCGCCGCGAATGAAGAACGACGAAGTTTCGACGGTGAAGGGGAGGGCGTTCGACGAAACGCCCGCCGAGCTCATGACGACGACATCGACGACCCCGGCCGAAATACGCGGGACCTTGACCTCGAGCCTCGTCGGCGAAACGAAAAGGATCTCCTCCGCAGCAATGCCCCCGAAGAGGACATTGCTCGAAGGCTCGAAATTCTCGCCCGTGAGCGTCGCGGCGGATGTCGGCGGACCCGACCCGGGATCGAGTGACGTCAACACCGGTTCGGGAAACTCGAACGTACTCGTCACGTCGATCGTGTCGAGGGCGATGAACTCGCCGGAGTAGTCGAACGCGAGCAGCGCGAGCTCGTTGACCCCGGTCTGCAGCGGGATCTCCGCGCGCCAGTCGGTCATCCCCGTCCACTCGAGGTCGAGCGCGTCTTCGTGTCCGTCCACCGCGATCGCCCGGATGTTCACCCAGCCGTCTCCCGCGAGGGTCACGGTCGGTTCGTCGACCGTCATCGGGTTCCCTCCGTTCGTCGTGATCTGGAAGTCGACCTCGCTCGGAAGTCTCCCGCGCGCGAAGTTGTGTCGCGCACCGATGTAGTCGTAGATCCGATTGAACGTCGAAAGCTCGCCGACCATCGTGCCGTAGTGATTGATCCAGTGCTGCATGTAGGGCCGGTTGTAGGTGGTCTCGAGCATGTCGTGGAGGTGACCGTAGAAGACGCGCTGATACGGCACGGCCGAGAACAACTTCGAGAGGTTTTCTCCGCCCCAGAGTGCGTGCGACGAGCTGCGCGACCACGCGAAATCTTGGTCCCACGCGAAGAGAACGAAGCGTTCGTCCTCAGGGCGCATGTACCACATGAGGTTGTGAGCGTTGCTCCCGAGGATGTACGTGTCGTTCGCGCCGACGAGCGAGTGCGCGACGTACATGCGGATTGCCTCGTCCGTGTCGAGCAGGCCTTCGATTCGATTTAGAAAGCTCGACCCCGACGAGCCCATCACCTGAGCGAGCTCCATCAGGCGGTCGTAGCTGTCACGCGTTCGCTGGCTCTCGAGGATGAAGTTGTAGCGGTACGCTTCCTTGTCGCCTCCGAGATTGCGAAGATCCGTGCCGATGACGCCGTCGGGGAGCGGGCGTTTCGGGCTCTCCGGATCGCCGTCGGTCGTCGTCGTCGGATGGTAGATCAGCTCCATCTTGTAGACGATGCCGTCGCTTCCATCGGCGTACATCGAGTCGAGAAAGTCGCTGTTGTACTTGGCCATCTGGAACAGCGTGTGCCCGGTTTGGGCGCTCCGCGGCGCGATCAGCCAGCCGATGTCGTCGTACATGCTCGGAAGGTTCCCCGCAGCGTTGACGAGGTGCTTGAAGATGATCTCGTCCTGTCCCGTGGGCCCGTTTCCGATTCCCCAGCCGCCCGAGCGGTCGAGCGACACCGACCGGTGGAGCCCACGAAACGGTTTCGCGCGGTGAAAGCGCGCGCTGAAGCTCACTCGCGCACCGCCCGGCCGTCCGCGCTCGCTTCCCTTCAGACGGACGCCGACGTCGTAGAAAGCTTCGCTCTCGCGGTAGATCACCGTCCCGCCGAGCCGCTCGTTGCTCATGACATTGAGGTCGTTGTGCATGAAGCTCGTCTCGGCCGAGGTCATCAGGATGCGGAAATTGTGAGGCGCACCGCCGCGACTCTGGCCGTCGTTCACGCGGTAGAGAGCGCGCGAGTCTCGACCCGCGGCGGGGAACGTCGCCGTCGCGCCGCGCGTGTCTTCCCCCTCGACGTAAAACTGCACGAGTCGGGACGCGCTTTGCCCGGGGATGGTCGCGCGGTAAGTCGAGCCCGACGCGGCCATCGCGACTCGCTGCCACCCGCCGGTATCGACGCGGTACCAGAGGTCGACGGACGCGACTCCGTCGGGATCTGCGGCTTCGACGGAGACCTGCACCGGCGATCCCGATCCCGGAACGGCCGGAGCGTGCCCGAAGCTCGTAAAGGTCGGGCCGAGGTTTGCCTCGAATACGGAGTTCTCGCGCCCGGGCGTTCCCGCGGTATCGGGGACCTCGACGAGGGTTGTGAGCGGCGAGCGATTGAAGTAGAGCCGCGTGTTCAATTGGTTCGACCCGGCCAGCCACCTCGCGCGGAAGCTGATCTCGTACTCGCGACCGTTCTGAACTGCGATTCCGTCACGCAGCGTCGTCTCGAGATGGTTGTGCATGTGCTCGGTCGGCCCCGTCGCGACGATGTGGAGGACTTCGTTCGACGGATCGTCCGGATCGGGAACGACTCGGCTGTGCCGGTGATTCCCGATGATGCGCCACGCCGTCGCGCCGCTCGAGAACGTCCCGTTTTGGAGGAGCGAGCGATTCGCGCCGTCCGGCTCCTCGACGACGCGGATGTCGTCGACGAGGATTTCGCCGGCCTCGAGGAGTCCGACGACGAACTCGCGCCACTGAGTCGGCCCTACGTTCGCCGCGGCGACCTTGCGGTAGCGGTACTGTTTCCATCCCATCCGTTCGGTCTCATCGCTCGCCGCCCAGGCTTCCGCGCGCCGATTGTCGGCGTTCGGGTTCCTGAGCTCGAGCGACGAGCCACCGCCGTCCGCGAGGTGCGGCCAGTAGCCATCGTCGAAGTACTCGACTTCGTCGACGGGGTTGCGGTTCGCGTCTTCGAGCTCGACGACATCACTCGCGTTTGACAGCGTTCCGGTGAAGTCGCCGACGACGGTGACACCCGGGTGTCTCCCGGCGAAGCGTTCGGCGTCCTCCGCGACGACGAGGTAGTCGCGCGCGGCGATGCTCGTCCCGGGGGGGAAGTCGAAGTTGATTCCGCGATCGAGCCGCCAACCCGTCAAATCGACCGCCTGGTCCGAATTGTTGTAGAGCTCGAGCCAGGAGTCCGGAGACTCGCGGAATGGATGGCCGGGATCGACGAGCACGCCCGCGTAGAGCTCGAGTCCGAAGACGACATCGCTGCTCGCAGTCGTCGATTGATGGACCTCTACGGCGAGGACGTTCGTCCCTCGAACGAGCGCGCTCGTATCGATCGCAACCGGACCGACGAACACGGCGTTCGAGACCGCCGGAGAGGCGCGTGTCGTCTCGTCGAAGGCGCCCGTCGGCATGTTGAATCGCAGCACCTCGGCGCCGTTCAGGTAGAACACGGCACCGTCGTCGATGACGTGTCGAATCCGCAGCACCGCTCCCTCGAGCTCGTCGGTGAACTCGAACTCGCGACGGAAATAGAACGTCGTGGGGCCGAGCTCGATCTCGGTGTTCTTGGGGGCGGGGAGATCGGAAGACTCGCGATAGATCAGCGCGGGGCCGAAGGGCCAGTCGCCATGATCGAAGCTCGCGTCCTTCCACGTGGACGGCTGCGGATCTCCGGAGGCGTCGTAGCGCCACACCGATTCGATACCGAGAAGAATGCTCTCATCGAAGACCGGCGGCTTGGCCGGTTCCGGACGGGGATGATAGTGAATCTCGTTGATGACGATGTCGTCACGAAACGCGAATCGATTCTCTTCGCCGGGCGACGGTTCGTTCGGAAGAAAGAAGCGCCCGGTCCCCTCGGGTGAACGTGCGCGAAGCGTCTCTCGGATCGCCGCGGCGTCGACGACGCCCGCACGGTCCGCGGAGTAGAGAAAGAGCTTGTCCGGGGGGACGAGCGCGAACCCGAGCTCTACTTCGTCGACGACTAGGTACCCACCCGGGAGAATCGTCTCCGCTCCAAACTCGAACGGAGCCGCGCCGTCCGCAGAGGTCGCGAGGACGAAGCCTTCGAGATCGATGGGAGCCGCGCCGAGGTTGACGAGTTCGACCCACGAAGCGCCGACACCGGGCTGGATTTCGTTGATGGCGAGCGGGGTGGACTCGATCGGCGCTCGCTCCGTCGAAAAGTAATCCTCACCCGCAGCGGCCCGCGCGGCGTGCGATGCGACGGTCGCCGCTCCGATGGCCCGATTCCAAAACGCGATCTCGTCGAGAGTTCCCGTGAACGCCTGCCGGCGCCCGCTCATGTTGCCGAGATACGCGGAGGTGGCGCCGCCACTCGTGACCTTCGCTCCCGCGCGGAGATCGACGCGGGCGATCTCTGCGCCGTCGAGGTAGACGATCTTCGCGCCGCTCGTCGAGTCGTAGGTCGCCGCGATGTGATGCGCGGTGCCGTCCTTCAGCTCGGCGAGCGTCGGTCTTCCGTTCTCACCGTCGAGGAGAATGTCGAGCTCGCTGTACTCCCCGTCGACGTTGAGGCCGAAGGAGAGGACCGGTCCCGCGGCCGCCAGAGGAGGGTTCGAGCGGCCGTCGTCGTTTCCGTCGTTTTGAAACCCGAGCACGATGCGATCGCTGCCGTCCTCCTTGCGGAAGATCATGTCTTGGTCGTCGACCGCGCCCGACCACTCGAGGACGAAGAGCGCTTCGATCGTGATGCCGTCGCGGACATCGAAGCTGCTGCCGGCGCCGACGTTCACGAACGCGTCGACGGAATCGTCGAACGCGAGCGCCCCCGCGCCGACGAGTCCCGCGACGCGGTCCGTTGTCGAGCCGCGGGTCCCCGTGTTGGCTCCGACGGGATCCGTCACGTCGCTCCCGTCACCGTCGAGTGCCCAGTACGCGACGAGCCCCGCGGGGAACCCCGGTCCCGCCGGTGTCTCGTCGGGAAAGTTGACGGCTCCAGGCGTTCCGCCGATCTGCTCGCTCGCACGCCAATACTGCGGCCCTTCGCGCACCGAGCCGGGATCGATGCGCGCGAGGCTCGTCCCGGATCCGTCGGGCGAAACCGGCCAACGCCCGGCGTCGAAGTAGCGAACGGAGTCCATGACGCGTCCGCCGACGGCGACGAGATCGATGCGCTCGCCGCCGTTGTCGAGTCGGCCGAGGTACGGCCCGAAGAGCGCCTCCGGGTCGACGACGTCCGCGAGACTCGTCGGATCGCTTCCGACGACGATGTAGCCGCCGCCCGGGATGATCGTTCCCTCGGGGAACGCGAAGTCGATTCCGCCGGTGAGCGACCAGCCGGAGATGTCGACGTCGACCGCCATCTGGCTGTGCAGCTCGACCCATTCGTTCGCCGCCTCGTCGGTCGCCGGGTGGTACATGAGCTCGGTGAAGACGACGACGGTATCGGCGCGGAGTGACGGCGCGAAGAGCGAGACTGCGAGCGCCGCGGCCACGACGAGGCGGGCCGGGCGGAGCTCGGGAGCGGTGCGGTTCATGGACGAGATCCGAAGGGGGTGCGACGGTGCGCCGGGAGTTTCCCGGGCGACGGAACCATTTTGGATCGTGAACCGACGATCAGTCCACCTCTTCACGGGGGTGGATCCCGCCGGTCTGGTGTGGCCGAGGTCGGGGGCTGTTCGTGTGGGCGTCCACCCCCGCCGGCCGCGGGGAGAGTCGGTCGGCCTCCGCTTGACCGATTTTTGACATTCTTCCCCGCACGCGCCGTAGAGTGGCGGTATGGATGGATCTCGGCCGGTGGATCCGCGCCTGCCCGTTCGCGGGACACCGAGGACGAAGTTCCTCTTGCCCGCGTTCGTCGCTCTCGTCGCGGGGATGGGACTGCTCGCGATCGCGGTTTGGACTCTCGTCGAGAACACCCGCTCGGCCGACGCTGTCGCGCGCGCGGAATCGTCTCGCGTCGCGACTCTCACCGCCCGGGCGCTCCGCAGCGCACTCGCGTTGCCGTCGTGGCTCGAGTCGATTCCAGCCGCACGGAAGTTCGACGTCCGCGAGGGCGCGCTGGTCGTCCCCACCGAGCTCGGTTGGGTCGCCCGCGCTCCGGCCCCCTCCTTCTCCGACCTTCTCGCCCCCGACCTTCTCGCGCTCGTCGCCGAAGCTCGACGCGAGGAGTTCGAGCGGGATCGAGCGGAAGCCGCTCTCGAGCTTCTCGAAGAGGCGGCTCAGCGAACGGACGCGCGACCCGACGAGGGCGTCTGGCTCGCGATCGCGGCGGCGCGGCTCGCCGAGCGCGCCGGGCGGGTGGATCGCCGCGGGTATTGGGCGGACGAGGCGTCGGCTCGCTTCGACCGCGACCTCGAGGCGTCGCCGCCGGGAGCGCCGGTCCACGACGACATCGTCTGCGGCGTCGCGCTTCTCTCTCTCAGTGCGGGTCGCGATCTCACGCCGAAGCTCACCGGCGCTCTCCTTCGCGCGCAGCCCGAGGCGGCGCTCGCGACTCTCGCGCGGGCCGCCGAGTTCTCGCGCGGCCACGATCGTCGCGCGGAGGAGCTTCGCTCTCTTCGCACTCGAATCCGCGAGATCGCGGACCGCCGCGCGTTCCTCGCCACTGTCCGTCCGCGTCTCAGCGCTCTCATCGCGAGCGCCTCGGGGGCGCCGATCCGCGTGGGGAACGAGCTCGGGTTTTTCTTTCCCGAGGGCGATTCCGAATCGGGACGCGGCTGCGTCGTCCCGCCCGCGTTACTCGCTCGAGTGCTCGACGAAGAGCGAGCGAATGGCGGGCTCCGTTCCGTCGGTACCGCGGGGACGCTCGTCACGGGCGCCGATGCGAGCTCCTCGCCCGACGCGGTCTACGTCTGCCCCCTCGTCGCCGTTCTTCCCGACCGCGCCGGATTCGAAGGCACGGGGGCGAGCGGAATTCTCGCGGCCGCGTTCGCTGCGCTCATCGTCGTTGTCGCCGCGGGTCTCGTCCTCGCGGCGCGCGCGCTCGCGCGCGAGCGTCTCGCCGTCTCGACGCGCGAGGAGTTTCTCACCGCCGTGACGCACGAGCTGAAGACCCCGCTCGCGTCGATCCGGCTGCTGTCGGAGATGCTCGGCCGCGCCGACGCCCGGGACGGCGATCGACTCGTGAAGTACGTCGATCGACTCGGGGCCGAGAGCGCCCGGCTCGCGATGCTCGTCGAGAACGTGCTCGACGTCGGTCGCACGGAGCGCGGCGACCGGGCCTACGATCTGAGGCCTGAAGATCTCGCGCGAGTCGTGGAGGAGACGGTCGACATCTACCGGCCGCTCGCGACGCGGGACGGGCTCGATCTCCGCGCGTCGCTCGAAGCTCCCGCCCCGGTCTCGATCGATCGCGGCGCGTTGGGGCAAGTGATCTTGAATCTCCTCGAGAACGCGCGGCGCTACGCGCGCGACGGCAGGGCGGTGGACATCACGGGAGCGCGAAGCGGGAGCGCGTATCGCGTTTCCGTGCGCGACTTCGGCGCGGGCGTCGCCGCGGCGGAGCGCGAGCTCGTCTTCGCGAAGTTCGTCCGAGGAGGCGTCGCGGTCGCGAGCGGAAATCCGGGAGTCGGGATCGGCCTCTACCTCGCGCGGACGATCGTGCGCGCGCACGGAGGAGAGCTTGAGGTCGGGGCTCCGCGCGACGATGGACCGGGGGCCGAGTTCGTGCTGTCGATTCCGCTCATCGCTCCGCCGACGGATGCGACGAGCCAAAGTCCGGCCGCTGAACGGAAGGCGCGATCGCCCGCGGCACGTCGCCGCGCCGGTGAGCGAGTTCGAGACGCGATCCGGCCGGCGGAGCCCGCGATCCGGGAGGACCTCCCGTGAGCAAGCGACTCCTCTTGGTCGAAGACGACCGCACTCTCCGCGAGACGCTCGCCGAAGCGCTCGGGCTCGAAGGCTACGACGTCACGACGACCGAGCGCGGAGATCGCGCCGTCGAAATCGCCGTATCGCGTCACTTCGACCTCGTCGTCCTCGACTGGATGCTCCCCGGGATGAGCGGCGTCGATGTCCTGCGTGAGATCCGCGCCGCGAACCTGAGCGTCCCCGTTCTCCTGCTGACGGTTCGGAGTGCCGAAGAGGACAAGGTGACCGGTCTCGAAGCCGGCGCGGACGACTACGTCACGAAGCCGTTCTCGCTTCGCGAGCTCCTCGCGCGAACGAAGGCGCTCCTCCGAAGGCGGAGCTCGCCGCTGGCGACGAATGCGGTGGGAGGCGGCGGGATCGACCGATTCCGCCTCGGCAAGGCGATCGTGGATCTGGCGGCGTTTCGGGTCGAGTGCGAAGGAGAGGAAGTGCCGCTGTCGCCGAAGGAAGCGGCGATCCTCCGCATTCTTCTCGCCGAGGAAGGTCGCGCCGTCAGTCGCAGCCGTTTCCTCGACGAGATTTGGGGCGAAGATGCCGCGGTGACGAATCGGACGATCGATACGCACGTTCTCCATCTCCGCCAGAAGCTGGAGCCGTCCGGAGCGCGTCGCTGTCTCATCACGGTTCACGGCATCGGCTACCGACTCGATCGCGGCTCGGACGACGCGCTCGAAGGGGAAAACCGCACGTGACATTCTTTTGACACCGAATTGACGACCGGCTGACACGCGACCCGCGCTCGTGTGCGTGAATGGTCGAGAGAACAGAGAAGTACCTCGACCGCGAACCAGGAGTCTCTACATGTACCGCCGAGTGATCTCTCTTCGTAGTCTCCTCAGTTTCTGCTTGGGCTTCGTGCTGTTCCATTCGCCGGGAGCATTGCGAGCGCAGGAATCCCCGAGCCCCGAGAAGCTCCTCGAAAAAGCGCGCGTCGTGCACACAGCCGAGCAAAACCTCACCCTCGCCGAATCGCTTTACCGTCAGGCGATCGAGCGCGCGAACGGTGACCTCAGAGCTCGCGCATTTCTCCTGCTCGGAAAGTGCCTCGTCGAGAAAGGTGACACCGCCGCCGCCGAGGAGGCGTTTCGCGCCGCCGCGGAGATCGGTGGACCGAGCGGGGACGAGGCGCGGCGACTCTACGGCGCTACGCGCGAGAATCGCGTCCGCCTCGAGGCCGTCGCCCAGCGGTTGCTCCAGAATCTCGACGATACCGCGATGGTCGAGCTCGTCAGTCTCGGCGATCCCGTCGTCCCGCTCCTCATCGAGCGTCTCGAGGACGATCGGC
This sequence comes from Planctomycetota bacterium, assembly GCA_965223845.1. Taxonomy (GTDB): domain Bacteria; phylum Planctomycetota; class UBA8108; order UBA8108; family SXIK01; genus CBDCXR01. The sequence continues at coordinate 6,597,895 of CBDCXR010000004.1, forward strand.
TGCAGAACCATCCGCCGGACGGGATCGCCCAGACGCTCCTCAATATCGGCAGCCGCCGTGTGGTCGAGTACGTCGAGTCCGTTCTTCGTTCGAACGATCGACTTCGGGAACGCATCCTCCTCGGAGCGCTCCCTCTGACGCAGGCTCCCCCGCGCGTTCTGCGCGCATTCCGACTCGCGCTCGTCGATCGAGATCCGAGCACCGTGAAGACCGTTCTCGACCAAGTGGGCAGGGCGTTGGACACCGCGGATCTCGTGGCGGTCCTCGCCAACGACGACGCCGAGGTGCGCGGCGCGGCGCTCTCGCTCCTTCTCAAGCGCCCGATTTTCGCGGACGAAGCGGCGATGGCGAAGGTTGCACCACACGTTGTCGCGTCGTACGTCGAGTACCTTCGGGGTGGATCTGGATCGCCACCCCGGCTGGCGCCCGAGTGGATGCGGACCGCTGCGGGCCGGCGCTGCCTCTACGAACTCGTGCGCGAGGGACTCGAGGTTCCGGTCCCGACGATTCAAAACGCGGCTCGAGACGGTGACGTGTTCTCGGCCGAGGAGCTCGTCGAGTTCGATGCCGAGACCAAGGGGAACACTCGGCGCGCCCGCGTCCGTACTCTCTTCAGCGAGGCGTCCGACGCCGACCAGCCGTCCCACGGCTGGAACCGGGAAGCGATTCCGTCCGCGCTCGAGCTGGTCGACTCGGATCTCGTCGCGAGTCCCGACCGTCTCCTTGCGTGGATGATTTCAACCGCGGAGCCGGCGGACGCCGAGTCGATCGCGAAGGCTCTCGGCTACGGTGACTCGTTGATTCACGAACTCCTCACATGGTTGCACGAGCACCCGAGCGAGTCGGCGCTCGCTCCTCTCGTCGCCTGGGCGAAGGACCCGGAGTTCCGGCGGCGACTCGCCGAAGCGAATCCGAGCGGCGCGCGCCGGGGCGTTGCGCTCTTCGTCGACGTCGTCGCCACGGCGGCCCACCACAACTGGAGATCGGCTCTCCTCGATCTCGCCGAGATCGACCTCAAGCTGTTCGTTCGACCCGTGGGAGACTACCTCGCCGACGGTCGTGCCGAGCTCACGCTCGAAGCGGAAGCCCTCGAGCGCTGGCTCAAGCTCGAGCTCAGGGGGAGGGGAGGGAACGTCACCTCTCCGCTCCGCGGTCTCGCCTACCGCGGCAGCTATCCGATCAAAGAAGTCCACGCGGCTCTCGACGACGCTCGCTCGAACTATTTTCAGGCGCTCCTCTTCGGACGGGCATCGAACGGTCAGGTGGTCGCCTACGACGAGGCGACGCGCGCCGACATCCTCACGGCGGCGCTTGCGGGAGCGCGGCGCGGCTCGGCCGAGGAGGTGTACGAGGCGCTCACCGATGGCTTCGAGGCCGATCGGTCGGAACTCGCCGTTCCGCCGCGTCTCGCACGGATCCTCTGTGGACAAGTGCTCGCGGCGAGCGCGCGCGAAGAGTCCTCGTTCACCGAGTGGGTGCTCGAAACGCCCTTCATCGATGCCGAGCTTCGGCGGGAAGTTCTCGAGCGGGCTCTCCGCGAAGGGGCGTCCTACGATCGTGTCGCGGCACTCCACAGTGAACTCATCGATCGGTCGCACCTCGAGCTCGTTCGCGCTCAGCTCTCGGGCGAGGAGTCCGTCGCCCGAGCCGCGCTCGACAGTCTGGCAGGGTTCGAAGATACGAGGCTCGCGCCGATCATGGCCGAGGCGGCAGCGCATCCCGACGAGAACGTTCGCCGAAATTTGGCGTATTCGCTCTATCAGCTTTCCGGTGATGCTGCGCTCGATGCCATCTTGCCCCTCGCCAAGGATCGATCCGCGCGCGTGCGCGAGACGGTCTGTGATCTTCTTGCCCGCTCGAAGTCCGAACGCGCCGCGGAGGCCCTCGTCGAGGCGACACGCGATGGTTCGAACAACGTTCGAGTAGCGGCGGAGAAAGCGCTCACCCAGCTCGAGAAGTACTTCGAGCACAAGAAGCGGTGGGACGGATGGCGGCGCGACCTCGCGCGGGCACAGGGAAGCACGATCGAAAAACTCGTGCGTCAAGCCGGCGTGTCATCTCGGCGCGAGGTGCGGCTCGCGGCGGTGCGCGCGCTCGGAGTCGTGGGAACGGCGGACGTGCTGCCCGAGTTGATCGCGCTGCTGGCGGAATCGGACGACGAGATCGTGGCGGCGGCGAAAGCGGCGATCGCGGAGGTGGAGGCTCGGCTGCGAGGGGGCGATGGGAAACCCTCGGGCACATAGACGCCTCTATGAGAGATTGCACACGAAGAGAGCGAAGGAACGCGAAGAAAGACGAAGAAGAGAACCTATTGATTCAGAAGTAAGAGCGTTAGTTGAATGCGCCGGTTGTATTCGATTGTCGCGACGATCAACGTGCGCAAGATTTGCACCGGGGTTCTCGTTCGATTGGAACGATTCCTACCCCACACCCCTTTCCCCTTCTCTTCATCCTTCGTCTTTCTTCGCGTTCCTTCGCTCTCTTCGTGTGCAATTCTTCTCGAGAGTCTATGCGCTCGAGTTCTTCCCCGCGCCCAAGACCTCCAAATACCCCCGAGCGTGAGGCCCCAGCTCAAGCGCCGTCGCCATCCACCCCGAGGGTGAACTCGCGTCGCCTGGCTCCCTCACCTCCACGCGACCGCCGTAGAGCGTCGCGACCACCCGGCCACCGTGGAGGAGGATCTGTGCCCCGACGATTGCCGGCGTGCGCGGCCCGTCGTCGAGGATGCCCGTCAGGTTGAGCGGGTCGACGCCCGAGACGACGATCCACTCGTCGCCCGCGGCATCTCGGCGGAGCTTGCGCAAGCGATCGACCGCGTGCGAATCGGCGTACTGCTCGCCCGCGAGCCCGGTGACGAAGCGCCCGCCGCGGATATCCCCGCGTGTCTCGAGACGCCGGTAGACGCGAACGAGCTCGTGCCAGCGCGGGGCGTTCGGCTCGCGCTCGAGGAGGTCGCGGCACACAACCCCGTAGCGCCGGAGGAGGAGCTCCGCCCAGCGCTCCACGCGCTCCGGATGGTCCTCGATCTCGAATCCGGGAAACGCGCTCCAGCGCCCTCCCGTCGCCGCCGCTGCGAGCGTGATCGCGTCGCTGTCCCCAGCGCGAGACGGCGCGCGTCGACCGCGCCGCGCGGCGGGACCGGCGAGAGACCGAATGACGCCGAAGCCGTCGCTGCTCGCTCGCCCGCTCGCGACGAGCTCGGCGAGCGCGCGTCGCACTTGCTCGGCCAGGAGCCCGGTTGCGCGCGCGATCTCTTGCTCGAAGAGAGCGCCACGCTTTTCGAGGAGAGCGAGCACGGCGTCCGCTTCGCCTCCGAGCGCGCGAGTGTCGCGCGCCTCGCGCGGGAGGATCCAGCCGACGTTTTCCCGCTGGACGATGCCGATCGGCGCGGACTTCGTCGCCTGCTGCGCCGGTCGCTCGGTCGGACGCGGCGGACGGAGGCGTCCCCACTGAACCGCGCCGCCGAGGAGAAGTTGATCGAGGATTCCGCCCTCGTACTCGACGACCCGCGTGGGAAGCACGAGCTCTTCCCACGCCGTCGCCGGAACTTCGCAGCCTTCGAGAAGCTCGATCACGGCGAGGAGTCCGCCGCTTCCGAGTGCCATCTGCTCGGACGAAGCCATCTGGTGCGAGATGAGAAACCGCCAGAACACTTCGCGCGAAACCGGCTCGATCTGTCGGCGGAGGTGGTCGAGCGTCAAGCGGTGAATCCGCTGGAGGAGGCGGCGATCGCACCACTCGGTCTCGCCGCGGGCGATCGCGGCCTCGGAGTATTGTCCGCGAAGAACGGTTCCCTCTCCTTCGAGCGCGACGAGAGCGCGTTCGACGAACTTTCGCTCGAGAGCGAGCGCCTCCGCGAGCTCCTCCGCGGTCTGTGGGCCGCAGATTTCGAGTCGCGCGCGAACGAGCGAAGTGCGGACGTGAGACGCATCCGCGCTCGACGACGCGAGCTCGGGCGGAAGTTCGATCGCCGGCGAGCACTCGGCACCCGAGTACACCTCACGAAGATTCGGCCACGTTTCCGCGGCGACCAGGAATCGCGCGTCCGCGTTGACGGCGACGACGGACGCGCGCCCGGCGCGGATGAGGTCGTCCGTCCACTCGGCCCACGCTCCCGCTTCGCCCGCGGGGAGCACGCCGAGGAGGAGGAGCACCTCGTGGAGCTCTTCCGCATCTCGCACTGTCGGCCGGACTTCGCTCCGTACCGCCGCGATCGCTTCGGGATCGAGCTTCGCGAGTTCCCGCAGAGCTTCGACGTCGAGCGTCCGCCGCGTCGCCACGGCCCGCGCACGTCTCTCCTCGAGCGGCGCGTTGTCGAGAAACGTGTAGGGATTCGCGTTGAGGAGCTCGTGCGAAAACGGCGACGGCTCGCGCGAATCGATGCCGACGATCGCGATTTCGCCGCGCTCGAGACGTTCGAGGACGTCGCGACACGCATCGATGTCCATCGCCTCGTAGAGACAATCGTCGACGGTCTGGCGGACGAGAGGATGATCGGGAATCTCGATGTCGCCCGAGTGGTTCTCGAGGCAGGCGGTCTGCTGGGGGAACACCGCCGAGAGGACGTCGTCCGCGCGAAACCGCTGCAGCGGCGGCGGGATCTTCTTTCCGCCGGAGCGCCGGAGAACGACGAGCGAACGCGTCGCGTTCCACCGCCATCGCGTGAGGAACATCGGGACGGCGAGGATCGCTTGCTCGAGCGTGGTTCGAAGCTGGCGGGAGGGGACCATGCCAAAGAGCGATTCGAGCGGAAAACTGTGCTGCGGCCCGAGTGCGAGCACGATTCCGTTGTCGTTCGCCGCCGCCTGGAGTTCGAAGTTGAAGCTCCGGCAGAATCGTTTGCGAAGGGCGAGACCCCAAGCGCGAAGGATGCGACTTCCGAAGGGAGCGTGGATCACGAGCTGCATTCCACCGGTGTCGTCGAAGAAACGCTCGAACACGACGCGCTCCTGCGTCGGCACGCACCCGAGAGCAGCGACCTCGACCTCGACGTAGCGGTTCGCCTGCTCGGCGGCCCAGTCGTCTAGAGCTCCGGCCTGGGCGAGCTCACGGAGACTCCTGCCGATCCCATCGCCGCCGCTCCGTCCGGTCTCTTCGAGGTCGCGCGCGATGTCGGCACGAAGGCGAGAGACCGCCGCAGAGAGCTCGACCGTGCGGCCGGGAGCCTCGCCGAGCCAAAACGGAATCGTCGCGGGGGCCCCCTTGGCGTCGTGGACAGCGACTTCCCCGCCGCGCACGTGATCGATCTGCCAGGAGGTCGTCCCGAGCACGAAGATGTCGCCGGCCATGCTCTCGAGGGCGAAGTCCTCGTTCACCGTTCCGACGTAGGTTCCTTCCTCGACGGTGACGACGCGGTAGTCGGCGTTTTCGGGGATCGCCCCGCCGCTTCCGAGCGCGGAGATGCGGGCGTTGCGCCGCGGTCGCAGCCTCTTGTGGATGCGATCGCGGTGGAGGTAGAGGCCGAAGCGTTTTCCGTTTCGCCGCTCGTCGCTCAGCATGTGAACGACGGCGTCGAAGTCTTCCCGCGCGAGATCGCGAAACGGCCACGCACGCCGGCAGAGAGCGAAGAGAGCATCTTCGTCGATCGCTCCCCGTGCCACGTGAGCGACGATTTGCTGAGCGAGGATATCGAGCGGCGCGAGCGGAAGCACGATGCGGTCGAGCTCGCCTTCGTTCACCGCCCGAATGAGCGCGATCGATTCCAGGAGCTCGTCGCGCGTGAGGGGAAACAGCCGACCCTTCGGCGTGAGGCCGAGAGAGTGACCGGCGCGCCCGACGCGCTGGAGGAAGGTCGCGATCGCGCGCGGCGATCCGATTTGACAGACGAGATCGATGTACCCGACGTCGATGCCGAGCTCGAGCGACGCGGTCGCGACGATCGCTTTCAGCTCGCCGCGCTTCAGCCGCTCTTCGGCGTCGAGTCGGATCGCGCGCGAGAGGCTCCCGTGGTGGCTCGTAACCTGTCCGTCGCCCAGCTTCGCGGCGAGATGGACGCAGATTTGCTCCGCCATCTTCCGCGTATTGACGAAGACGAGCGTGCTCCGGTGCTCCTCGATGAGTTCGCTCAGGCGCGCGTAGACTTCGGCCCACGTCTCGTGGGGGCAAACCGCGCTCAGCTCGCTCGATGGCACTTCGATCGCGACGTCGAGATCGCGTTGGTGCCCGACATCGACGATCGTGCAGCGGGGATCGCCGGATTCGTCATCGACGCACTGCGTGCCGACGAGAAAGCGCGCGACGTCTTCGATCGGACGCTGCGTCGCCGAGAGGCCGATTCGCTGAAGAGGTCCTCCCGCGACCTCGCCGAGACGCTCGAGCGAAAGCGCGAGATGCGACCCGCGCTTGTCGCCCGCGAGAACGTGGATCTCATCCACGATCACGGTGCGGACGGTACGGAGCAGTTTCGCGGACTTTTCGGCGGTGAGGAGGAGGAAGAGCGACTCGGGAGTCGTGACGAGGATGTGCGGGGGCCGGCGAAGCATCGCCTGACGTTCGGAGGCGGGGGTGTCCCCGGTGCGAACTCGCGCCGTGATCGCGGGTGCATCGGGAGCTGAGTCGGCGAGGGCCGCGCCGATCTCGGCGAGCGGCGTCTCGAGATTGCGCCGGATGTCGTTTGAGAGTGCCTTGAGCGGCGAGACGTAGACGACGTGAACTCCGTCGTCGAGCCGGTCGTCGACCGCCGCGCGAACGAGTCGATCGATGCAGACGAGGAACGCCGTCAGCGTCTTTCCCGAGCCGGTCGGCGCGGCGACGAGCACGTGGCCGCCGCCGTCGATCGCCCGCCACCCGTCGAGCTGCGGCGGGGTCGGTCCCTCGAAGTGGCCTTCGAACCAGCGTCGCGTGAGGGGATGAAAGATCGCGCTCAAGTCGCTCATGGAGTGCTCGACATAGTTCGTCGGAGTACCGGTGCGTCCGGGTCGACCGGATGTCCATCCTCACCCCGTCCGGGCCGGGATCAAGCGGGCTTGTGTGCGACTTCGACCGCGGGAGTGCGACCGCGGGCCGAGGCCGTGCGCGTGACGGTGGGCGGTCGCCTCCTGCATTCCTTGACTTGATCCCGCGTTTCGCGTATCACCCCAGGCAGCCGAGAGCCTTTTCGCGTAGTGGTTTACGGTCGCCGCGAGCTCTCGGGAGAAGAAGAGAAGAGAGCGCCGGAGGCAGCGCCGGAGCATGACTCGAAAGCTGCGCATCGCCCGAACCACGCCCGCTCGGATGGCCGTTCTGCTTGTGTCCATCCTCGCGGCAGGCTCGGTTCAGGTCGCGACCTTTGCCGACCCGCCGACGGCAAACGAGCCGGCGCCGGAGGAGGCCCCGCCGGCGAACGTCCCCCTCGTGGACATTCGCGTGGACGACGTCCCGGCGTTCGTGAGCGCCTGGAAGACGACGCTCTCGGGGCGCCTGTTGTCGCACCCCGCGTGCGTTTCGCTCGCGGCGGGAGTAACCGAGCGCATCGACGCGGAGCTTCGCGAGCTCGCCGAGGAGCTCGGCGGCACGATCGAGCCGGGTTGGTTTGCGCGACTGCTCGATCGCGCGGTCGACACCAGTTCGGAAGCGAGCGCGACCGGTTCCCGTCGTCTCGTCCTCCGACTCTCGCCCGATCGGCGACTCGCGTGGGAGGTCGCGGCCGCGACCGGCGAGATGCCCGCGCTCGCCGTTCCGCCCTGCCTCGCAGAGTACGACCTGATCGGAGCGGTCGACCTCGCGGCGATCGCCGAGGTTCCGCTCGGCGGCGGCGCGGAGGGGACCGAAGCCGGCGCGCGCGACGATCTCCGTCTCGTCGCGACCGCACTCGGACTCGACTTGCTCGGAACTCTCTGGTTCGGTGCTCGGGTGCGACGCGGTGCCCTCGAGCTCGAGTTCGCGTTTCCGGATCTCGATCGCCCGCGCGGTCTGCTCGAAGCGATCGCCGCGGCGGTGCATCCGAAGACGAACGTCGGCGGTGCGCTCGCGTTCGTCCCCGCGCGCACGGAGGCCGTGAGTTCGTTCGCGATTCGCCCCGGCGCTGCGCTTCGTTCTCTTCGGCAGTTCGTGCGGCGGCGACTCCCGGAGGTCTCGCCGTGGCTCGATGCGCGCGAGGCCGAGGTGAAAGCAGCGATCGGTCTCGACGCGGTCCGGAGGATCGAGGGGCTCGGGGATCTTTCCCTGTGCGTCTTCTCCGTCGCTGCGCCCGCCGGCGGAGCCGAGGACACGATCGCGATCGCGCGCGCCGACGAGACCGCCCCCTACTGGGAGGTTCTCCGGCGCATCGCAGCTCACCTGGCGATCGAACCACGCCGCGTCGTCGTCGACGATTCGTCGCACGGCACGATCGAGATCGAGACGTTCGACTTGCGGTCGATCGTCGCTCGCGCGCGGGAGGCGTCGGCTGGCCAAGGAGGAGCGCCGCGGGTCATCGGAGCGGCCGTCGAGCTCGCGTCGAACACGGTGCCGCTCGTCGCTCGCACGGAGATCGGCGAGGGATGGTGTTGCTACTCGACGTCGACGCAGGCGCTCGTTCGGTACCGGCGGAGCTATTTGCGCGAGAGAAAGCTCATCTACGACGGCGAAGCACTCGAGCTCGTGACCGCCACGACTCGAGGAGCGATCGTCGGCAGCTGCGCGCGAAGCGGCGAGGCGATGCTCACCGCCTACAACTCGGTCGTCGCCGAGCTCGGTGCGCCGAGTCGGCCGGGAATTCGACGGCCGGAATGGAAACGCACTCTCGACGCGCTCCTCCTTCCCGCCGGCGAGTCGTTCGCCGCGAGCACCGGTTGGGGGGCCATGCGCTGGGAATGGGTGCGCGGCGCAGGGGATGGCGAGCGCTCGGCGCGCGGAGTTCGCCTCTCGAGCCGGCGCCTCCTCAATGAGCGCTGGTTGGCCGCGTTCCTGCGCGAAACGGACCGGCGCCGAAGCGGCGCGCAACTCACCGCGATTTCGCGCCCGCCGCCCGCGGAGAGAGTGGACCGGTGAAGCGAGTTCTCGTGCTCCGGCACGGAATCGTGATCAACCGGTACTTCATGGTGCCGATGGAGCGGTACTTTCGTCGGCTCGGATACGACGTTCACAACCGCGGTTATCCGACGACGAAGAAAGCGGTGCGCGAGCACGCTCGTGACCTCGTCGATGAAATCCGAGCGATCGACATCGACCTCTCGGCGCGCGGCGAAGAATACGAGCTCTACTGTATTACGCATTCGCTCGGCGGCCTCGTTCTCCGCTACGCGCTCACCCACTTCGACCTCCCCCGAGTGCGGCGAGCCGTGCTCCTGGTCCCGCCGAACCAGGGAGCGGTGACGGCGCGTCACTTCAAAAACTTTCCGCCGTACCGATGGCTCTTCGGGGGGAAGGCGGGCCGCGAGCTGACTCAAGATCCGCCCGGGATCTTCGGTGAGTGCGGCGTTCCCGACAATTGTGAGATCGGGATCATCGCGGGCGATGTTCGCTACCGGATGTGGGGCGCCCCCGTCGAGAGACCGCACGACGGTGTCGTCGAGGTGCGGGAGGCGGAGCTTCCGCCGTACCCGCTTCGCGTCCTTCCCTACGGCCACACGCCGATCCTCTTCGTCCGCTATGCCTGGGAGGAGACCGAGCACTTCCTCCGCCACGGACGGTTTCGTGCGGCCGAAGCGGCCGGGCGTTCGACGGAATCTTCGGCGAGATCCGGGCCATCGCGGTAAAAGCGAGCTGAGTCCGCTCCCACACTTGCCATAGAATGACGGCAAGATTCGCATCCGCTCTTCATTCCGTTCGCGGAGTGAGCCGGCGCCGACGATCTCCGCGCAGATTCTCGGCCGGCGTTTCTTTCGGGGGCCAGACTCATGGAACTACCCTATGCTTTGAGCTCGGCGGAGGGCCCACCGGGCGCCGGGCGCCGCTCGCGCCGCGTTTCTCTCCTCGTCCTCGGGCTTGCCGGCGTGGTCGCGCCGCTTGCGGCCTTTGCGCAGGACGGTGAGGTCCTCATTCCGATCGGCGTCGAGTGGCGATACTTCAAGGGGACGGAGGCGCCGCCTGTCGAGTGGAATGCACGCGATTTCGATGACGGCGACTGGCTCGCGGGCGAGACGGGAATCGGCTACGGAGACGGTGACGACGCGACCATCCTCGACGACATGGAGGACGGCTACGCGAGCGTCTACTGCCGGCGATCGTTTACCGTCGCCGACGCTGCGTCGCTGCGTCGTCTCATCCTTCGGATCGACTACGACGACGGATTCGTCGCGTACTTGAACGGAGCCGAGGTGGTGCGCCGCGGACTCGACGGCGAACCTCCTCCCTTCGATGCGTTCTCCTCTAGCCACGAGGCGGGCACGCCGGAGACGATCGATCTCAGCGCCGGGCTCGAAGTGATCGAGAACGGAGTGAACGTGCTCGCGGTTCAGGTCCACAACACCTCGATCGGGAGCTCCGACCTGTCGTTCGTCCCGGAGCTCGCCGCCAACGAGTTGCTCTGCCCGACGAACGCCGCGTGTTCCTTCGCCGAAGGCGAAACGACGGTGACCGTGAGCTGGGTCAATACCACCGAGTACGATCGAATCGAAGTTCGCCGGAGTGGGGCGATCCTCACCGATGATCTCGACGGGACGACTCAGGAGTTCGTCGATCTCGACCCGCCGTCGGGCGAGCTCGAGTACGAGATCGTCGCGATCGACGCCGGTGTGCCGTGCGATCCGCTGCGGTGCACCGTCGCTGTGTTCACGGCACAGGACGTCATGGTCCGTCCCGGCGACGAGTGGAGCTACTTCAAGGGGACGGAGCCACCGCCGTCCGCGTGGAATCTACCGGAGTTCGACGACGAAGAGTGGCTCGTCGGCGATACCGGCATCGGCTACGGCGACGGCGACGACGAAACGATCCTCGACGATATGGAGGACAACTATCTGACGGTCTTCTGCCGGCGTGTCCTCGACATCGAAGATCCGGACGCGCTCGCCGCGCTCCGATTCTCTTCGGTTTGCGACGACGGCCTCGTCGTCTATTTGAACGGCGTCGAGGCGGGACGCTACAACATCGACGAGAACGAGGATCCGGACTACGACACGGCGGCGTCGAGCGCGATCGAGCCGTCGGTTTTCGAGCTGACGCTTCCCGTCGGCGAGCTCGGCCCGGGAGAGAATGTGCTCGCCGTCAGCGTGCACAACGCCGGAGCGGGCAGCTCCGATCTTTCGTTCATTCCGACGGTGATCCGCATCCTCCGCGTGGAGAAGCCGCGCTTCCGACGCGGCGATGCGACGAACGATACCGGAGTGAACCTCGCCGACGCGGTGGCCATTCTCGGCTATCTATTCCGGGGGGAGCGCGAACCCGCGTGTCTCGACGCAGCGGACACGAACGACGACGGGAGCGTGAATCTGAGCGACGCGATCTTCCTCCTCACCGCGCTCTTTAAGGGCGGGCCTGAGCCGCCGGCACCCGGCCGAGAATGCGGCGAAGACGGGACTGCGGATTCGCTCGGCGTCTGTCGGGGGCGGGGTTGTTGACGCTGTTTTGTGTTCCTTTGGAGGAGATTCACACGAAGAACGCGAAGGGGACGCGAAGGAAGACGAAGGGCAGAGGAGGAATTAGAGAATGAGCATCAAATGCCGATCTCTGATTGAAGAATGAAGTGCAGATGTCGTGACTTGATCTGGCCGTCCGCGATCTCATTCCGCGCACACACACACACTCACTCTCTCTCTTTCTCTTTCTTCGTCTGCCTTCGCGTCCCCTTCGCGTTCTTCGTGTAAAACTCTTCTTCGGGAATCAGCGCCGATCTAGCGCCCAAACGCGCAGCACCTCGTCCTTCCCGCCCGAAACGATGTTCCGCCGATCCGGAGTCATCACCGCATCGAGCGGCGGACGCTCGTGTCCTTCGAACCGGCGGAGCTCGCGTCCGCTCTTCACGTCCCAGACGCCGACGGTGTAATCGGTTCCTGGCCGCCAATCGGTATACGACGTAAACGCACCCCCCGCGGCGGTGATGACGAGGCGTCCGTCCGGAGAGAACCGCGCCGAGTGAACACAGTCGTCGTGGCCATCGATCTTGCGCGCGAGCTTGCCTGTCCGGAGCGACCAAACGTAGACGACACCGTCCCAGCTCGAGGCGAGCGCGTAGCGGCCGTCCGGGGAAACGTCGACTCGGGTCACGAACCCTGACGGCCCGCGCAGTCTGCGGATCGCCCTTTGTTCCGCGATCCCCACGATCTGGACGGTCTGGCCGAACGCGACGACGATCTGATCGCCCTTCGGCGTAAAGGCGATGCTATTGACCTTGTAGGCGCGAGTCCCCACCGGAAAACGGACATCGCCGAAGCGCTTCCGCGTTCCGAAGAGAATCTCGCCGTCGTCCGAGCCCGCCGCGATCCAGCGACCGTCGCGCGAGACGGCGATCGAGCGAAGCTCCGCGTCGAAGCCGAGGAACGATTCCATCTCCGCGCCGTCCTTCGCTCTCCAAAATCGGACCGAGGCGTCATCGCTCGCGGAGACCACCCAGGAGCTGTCCGGTCCGAATGCGACGGCCTTGACCTTGTCGGAATGCCCGGTGAGACGGTGCATGGGCTCGGATTTTTTGAGGTCCCACAGCCAGAGCGTTCCGTCGGAGCTGCCGGATGCGATGTACTTCCCGTTCGGGGAGACCGCGACCGAATAGACCGTATCGGAGTGGCCGCGGAGGAGCGTCGCCTCATCGGTGAGGCCGTTTTCGAGCTTGAACTGCCTCAGCTCCCGTCCGAGCTCGGTGGCATCGGCCTCCTTTTTCGCGCGGCGGTAGCGGTCGATTCCGCGCTCGTACGCGCGCACGAGCGTCTCGGCGTTCTTCTTTCGCGATGCGATGAACTCCTCGTACGGCTCGATCACGGCGGGCGTTTCGGGCGCTGTGCCTTTCCGTTCGAACGCGTTCCGTTCGCCGATGAGGGTACGGGCAGTTTCGCTGTCGCCGCGAGCGGAAGCCGCTTCGATCTCTGCGTTGAACGTCATGACGAGAGTCATCCGCAGCCGATCGACGTCTTGAGTGAACTCGAGCTTCGCTCGTTCGACCTGTTCGCGAACTGGATCGGCAGCGAGCGTCCGACTCGGAGACGTGCACACGACGACGCCCAGGAGCGCGATGGCAACTCGATCCCAGCGGACTCCGCGCCGCCGGAGCGCAGCGAAGATCGATTTGGCGGCTGTTCGCGTCATGAACCTTGAACTTCCTCGAGATGGCGAGCGACGGAGCGTCGCGGTGAGACCGCAAACCTTAGCTTAGACTCGGCGCGACTTCGAGCCGTCCCGGGCGACTCTAGGCCGCGGCTCTCGAACACGCAACCGGTTCGAGCGCAGATTCTCACCGGATCCCTCATTCTGAGGGACGAACGGGCACCCGGCCAATTCATTCGACCCTCGCGATCGCCGGCGTCGTTCGTCGTTTTCTGCGGAGTGTGGTCCGTTCCGATCGCCGGAGACGGCGCACGTCTTGCCCCGGCGCGGTTGGCGCCTGCGGTGATTTCCACTATCCTCCGAAACGCATTGTTCAACGCGTCTGCGTTTCGGAACTGTCCGTTCGTGAGGTTTCTCATGCCAGCGACCACCGATCTTGACCGCGTCGGCGCGGCGGAGTCGGCCTGCCGTCTCGTCCTCTTGACCGTCGCTCTCCTTTCCTTTTGTCTCGTCCTCGGATGTGAGTCCATGACGCTACACACACGCGAGCAAAGTCGAACGTCGGACGATGAGCCATCGTGGGCGACCGTGGAGAACGTCGTTTCGTGGGACCCCGAGAGATCGGCGGTCGTGATCTGCGACATGTGGAATGACCACTGGTGTAAGAGTGCGGCCGAGCGTGTGGGGGAGATGGCACCGAGGATGAACGAGGTCGTGAACAACGCACGCGAACGCGGTCTTTTTGTCATCCACGCGCCGAGCACGACGGTCGAGTTCTATCGCGGCACGCCGCAGCGGGAGCGCGCGCGAAACGCCCCGCGTCACGAGCCCCCAGTGCCGCTCGCGACGAAGGAACGGTGGGGGACGAACTGGTGCTGGCCGGACGACGAGCGCGAGCCGGCGATGCCGATCGACGACTCGGACATGGGCTGTGACTGCGAAACGAAGTGCGAAATCCGCGACGCCTGGTCGCGGCAGATCGCGACGATCGACATCGCGCCCGAAGATGCGATCAGCGACAACGGGCAGGAGGTGTACAACCTCCTCGCCGAGCGTGGGATCGACAATGTGATCCTCATGGGCGTCCACCTCAACATGTGCGTGCTCGGGCGTCCGTTTGCGATTCGGCAAATGGTGAAGCTGGGGAAGAACGTCGTTCTCATGCGGGACATGACCGACACGATGTACGACCCTCGACAGCCGCCTCGCGTGAGTCATTTCCGCGGCACGGACCTCGTGGTCGAGCACGTCGAGCGTTATTGGTGTCCGACGATTTTGAGCACGGACTTTGTGGGTGGGGAGCCATTTCGGTTTGGGGCGGACGAGGGGCTTTAGCTTCTTGGGGATGGAGATTTCACACGAAGGGTGCGAAGGGGACGCGAAGGAAGACGAAGGAAGATCGAGAATAGGAGGTAGAGAGGAAGAGGGATTGGAGAGTAGAGAGAGCGTGCGAGCTGAGTTGGCCCCGCAAGTACTCGACAACGTCTACCGAGGGGAAGCCTTCGTGAACGGAAAACAGATAGGCCGTCAGAAACGCGCCGCCTGAGACCTTTTCCCACACCTGTTGACGTTCCCCGAAAACCTGAAGATGACCTCTTTCCCAACTCCCTCTTTTTCTCTTCCCTTCGTCTTCCTTCGCGTTCCCTTCGCACCCTTCGTGTGAAATTGTCTCCACGGAAGGCCAAATAAGATGAGCAACGTGAATGGACTCTAGCCGCCGCCCCATCATCGGAGTCATGGGCTCCGGGACCGACCCCCACGCCGAGCTCGCTCGCCCGCTCGGTGCTTGGATCGCCGAGCGAGGATTCCACCTCCTTACGGGCGGAGGGCGTGGCGTGATGACTTCAGTCGCAAGCGCGTACTGCGCGGTGGCAGGACGCCGCGGTAAGTCGATCGGCGTTCTGCCCGCCGGTCGTCCCCCCGGAGACTATCCGAACCCGTTTGTCGAGATTCCCATCGTGACTCACCTCGACGGCAAGGGCGGAGCCGCCAGCTCGAGCTCGCGAAATCACATCAACGTGCTTTCGTCAGCGGTGATCGTGGCTCTCCCGGGAGGAACCGGCACGCACTCGGAAGTCGACCTCGCCGCGCGCTACGGTCGTCCGGTCATCGCATGGTGGCCGCCGTCGGTGGCGGTGCCCGAGAGTGTACCCCGCGCGAGTTCGCTCGATGACGTGATCGCATTCGTCGAGCGGCGCGTCGGCGAGTGACAAAAAAAAGGCGGCCCCCCGAAGATCGGGAGGCCGCCTTTCGGTCGGCTCCGCGGTTCAGTTGAACCGCGGCCTACGCGAGTGCGCTAGCACTTGTCGTAGAAGACACAGCCGAGCGAGGACGCCGGCTCCGGATCCGGACCACAGTCCGCACCCCTCGGGCCGTGACCGCCGATCGGCGGCGGACCGTCCCCGAACAGGTTGTTGAGGAGGAAGATCGCGTCGGCGATGTTGTAGCCCGTATCACCGTTCACGTCCGCCGTCTCGAGACAGGTCGGAGCGGATCCGTCACCGAAGAGATCGTTCAGCATGAAGATCGCATCGGCGATGTTGACGCCGCCGTCGTTGTTGACGTCTCCGCGCTTGATCTCATCTCCCGGCGGCTGGATCTCGGGACTGGTGCTGGCATCGAGGACGTTCGAATCGAACGTCTCCGTGCCGGCGCAGTTCGAGTAGATCGCGACGCGGAAGCCCGAGCCGCAGCAGCCGTCGGTGAACGACATCTGGAGGAGATTCGCGCCTGGCGGGATCGAGACCAGAGCGGGTCCGGTCTGGATCGTGTTCGCTCCGCCGTATCCTCGGCCACCGATGTGCTCGAGGACGAGCTCACCGTTCAGGAAGAGGTGAGCCGAGTCGTCGCTCGCAAAGCCGATGTAGGCTTCGACCGGCGCGGCCGTCTGATTGATGAGGTAGGTGAATCCGGTCGTACTGTAGTCGTCCTGATCACCGTAGTAGAGCGACGCATCGAAGAGGCCCGGGTCGCCGATCGTTGCCGCCGGGTCGTCGAAACCGTTGAACTCGACGAGCTCGGAATCGGCGCCGTTGCCGATGTCGCGGATCGCCGTGGTGATGTTCCCGGTCGAACCCGGTCCCACCGGCGCGCCCTCGCGAACGTTGTCGGCGTCCGGCGTTTCCCCGTCGATCGTGATGTAATCTTCGGGAAGCGCGCCGGCGAGCGAGTTCGCTCCGAACGGCTGATCGAACGGCGAGGTCGGCACGAGCCACGTGGCGATGAAGCCCTGCGGCGAGATGTTACCTTCGCCACCCGGGGGACCGACGTCGGGCGGATCGTGGGCGTCCGGATCGTAGCCTTCCGGATCGGTGGTCGTCGGGACGAAGATCCCGTTCCCGTTCTCGTCCTCGAAGCGGACGCACATGTTGTAGCCGCCGCCGTTCTCGAACGTGTAGATCGAGATGAGGTTCTTTCCCGGATCGAGCGGCACCTGGAACTTCACGGCGTAGCCGGGATGACCGCGGCACGCCGCGATCGAGTTCACCGGATAGCCGTTGACGCGTGCGCCGCCCGAGTCGTCCGAGCCGTAGGCCATGTTCACGACCCAGGTCGTATCGGTCGGGTTCACCACGTAGAAGAACGCGATGTTCATCGTCTGGTTGCAGTCGGTCGGGAAGATCGCGTCGCCGTAGATCGAGCCCGCTTGCCAGTCGAAGAGACCGTCGCCGCGGGTATTCGAGACCTTGGCGATGATTCCATTGCTTCCGACGAGGTCGAACGGGTCGGTGAGGAACCGATCGCCGCCCTCACCGGTCATGCACTCGTCCCAGCCGCTCACCTGCGGATCACCACCGAACTCGGGGAGAATCTGCATGCCTTCGCGCGGGATGATCGAGCGGTCGTCAATACCTCCATCTTCGCTGTCGCCGGTGATCCACTCGCCTTCGATCTCGTCGACCGTGACGGCGCAACCTTCCGTGAAGGCCATCTTCATCGACGGGGTGACGAGCACTTCCGACACGAACGGGTTCGCCGTACAGGACGAGATCACCGCGTCACCCTTGACGCTGAAGATATCGGCGCCGAGCTCGAGTGAGCCGGAGACGGTTCCGTCTCCCGGCGTGCAGGGCGTCTCGCGCGACAGCTTGTAGCTGACCGAAGCCGCAGTCACGTTCGTCCAGCTCACGGAGTTCGCTCCGGCGACACCGCCTTCGGTAACGTCGGAAACGGTCCATCCCGCGGGGAACGATTCGGTGAGCGAGTAATTCGCCTCACCGCCGCGATCGACGGCGACGGAGATGTCCGCTTCGATTCCCTGATCGGCGACCGCGATCGTCCGGATGGCACCGCCTTCGATGCCCGGAGGATTCGCGCTCACGACGAGCTGATTCTCCGGGAAGACCGTGGCGTCACCGCAGCCCCCCGTGATTTGAACGCGGAAGCCAGAGCCGCCGCCGCCCTCGGTGTAGGAGAGCTGGAGGAGGGAGATGCCGGGCTTCAGCGTGATCGCGGCCGGACCCGTCTGGATCTGGTTCGCGCCGCCAAAGCCGCGACCGGCGAGATGCTGGAGGATGAGCTCGCCGTCGACGAAGAGCGCCGCGGCGTCGTCGCTCGCGAATCCGATGAACGCATCGAGCGGGCCACCGGAGACGTTGTTGAGGAACGCGAATGCGCTGATCGTGTAATTGTCCGGGTTGCCGTAGAAGACCTCACCGTTGAAGAGGCCCGAATCGGTCCCGGAACCCTGGAAAAGGACGAGGCGGGTCGTGCCGCAGCTCGAGCCGTCCGAGAAGCCGCCGCGGACGCGATCGCTGACACCGATTCCGGCGTCCATCTCCGCACCTTCGCGGATGTTGTCCGCCGTCGGCTCTTCGAGACCGCCGTCGCCGACGACCTGAATCCAGTCTTCGGGCAGCGTATCGGCGGGTGCGTTCGCGCCGAAGCTCTGATCGAGCACGTGCGCCGGGACGAGCCACTGCGTGATGAATCCGAACGCGTTCACGCTCGGGACGTCGCCGACGTCAGTGCCGACGATCGGGCTGCAGTCCCGGTCCGGTTCCGGACGGGCCGCGGGATCGTAACCGTCGGGATCGAGCGTCGTCTCGACGAAAATCGGGACGCCGTTCGAGTCTTCGAAGCGGACGCAGAGGTTCCAGCCACCGCCGTTCTCGTAAGTCGAGATCGCGACGAGGTTCTTTCCGGGGTCGAGCTGGATCCGCGTCTTGTCCGTGAAGCCGGGATGTCCGCGGCAGACCGTATTGGCGAAAACCGGGTAGCCGTTGACCTTGATCCCGACCGAGTCGTCGGAACCGAGACCCATCCACACGCAGCGCGGGCTGTCCCCATTGTTGATCGCGTAGAAGTACGCGACGTTCATCGTGTCGCTCGGGTCGGCGCCGTAGATGTCGGCGCGCTGCCAGTCGTAGAAACCCGCACCGTTGGACGTCACAGGAACGAGAATCGCACCCGACTCGAGAGCGTCTTCCGGCGCCGTCCAGAAGAGCTCAGCCTGAAGGGGGTCGATCGGCACGAGCCCGCCGGCATTGTTGTTCTCGTAGTCCGGATAGAAGACGAGCTCCGCCTCGGGAACGAAGCTGCGCGAATCGAACACCGGGCCGTCCGGCTCGTCGAGATTGCCGCCGACCCATTCGCCGGCGATGAGATCCGCGGGGACATCGCATCCCTGCGACGGACCCTTGATCAGGAAGGCCGGAGTGACGAGCACGTCCGGCACGAAGCCCGCCGCGTCGCAGCCGGGGACCGACTGGTCGCCCCGCACGCCGCGGTTCTGATCGTCGACGGTGAGGCGCCCGCTGATGCGACCTTCCTCGGCGGTGCAATCGCCGGCCGCGGTGAGCTTGTACGTGAGCGTGTCCTCCATGACACCGTCCCAGAAGATGCCGGCTCCGGTGGCCTCGCCACCGCCGGTGACATCGCTCACGGTCCAGCTCTCGGCAAACCGCTCACTGAGTGAGTAGCTCATGCCACCCGAGGAGATGCCGAGGGTGACGGTGATTTCGTCGCCGTCGCGAACGATGGTGCGCTCTGCCGAAAACTGAGAGTCGCCCGGCTTCTCGACCGTGATGGTGAAGTCGCCGTCGCCGCTTCCGTCGTCGATGATCGGCTCGAAGGTCTCCGGATCGAAGAGCTGCATGCGCGTGCACCAGCCGCCGCCGCCTTCGAAGACCTTACCCTGAATGAGGTTGACGCCCTCGAGAAGGGTGATCGGAATCGCGGGGTCCTGAATGACGCCAGCGCCGCCGCAACCGCGAGGAACGCTGTTGTTGTGGACTTCCTCGCCGTTCACCTTGACCTGGATGCCGTCGTCGCTCGACACGCCGAGCTCGACGTCGCGGTCTTCGCCCGAGTTGTTGATGACGTACACCCACCAGTAGGCCATGGTGTTGTCGTTCGGGGTGAAGAGCGTGTTGAGGTCGAGCGTGGTGTTGTTCGCGCTCGCGGTCTGAATGACCGGATCGTCGCAGGGATCGAGAAAGGAGGTGTCCGCCTTCGCACACCCTCCGGCGTCGGGCTGTCCGAGCTTGAGCCCGTCCTCCGGCTCGATGTCTTCTTCGCCGATATCTCCGTCGCAGAGGTAATCCTCCGCTTGGGCATCCGGACCGGGGTTGGCACCGCCGGTATTTGCGTACGGCCCCAGAACTAAGTACTGAAGCGGAAAACCGCTCTCGTCGGTTTGCGCGTACGCCGTCGGAGCGGCGAGCGCGAGCAAGACGAGACAACAGCAGATCCTGGACGAAAGTCGAACCATGACCCTTACCCTCACGTAGGAAAGAAGATACGGAAAGAAACTCCAATCGAACACCGGCGACATCGCGCGCGGGGATAACTCGCTTGCGACGACTTCGCACCCGCGTAAACAGCGCTTGCGCGAACCCGAAAGCTCCGGCCGGAACGGTCCGTTTTCGTGTCCCGCAGTTGCGGGAAAACCCACCCGAACGAGATCCGTATCGCGTAACCCGGCGCGATCGGGACCCAACACTTTCAATCGTGCCCGTCGTGCGGAGGGGCGTCAAGCGATGAAACGTTCGACGAGCGGAAAAACTACGCCGAAGCTGGGGTCGTTTTCGCAGCGGGAAACCGGGTCGGAGGACGGGGCGAGTCCGAGGGCGCGACACGATTCGTTCGGGGATCGTTCGCCAAGTCCTCGCTAGCGCGGCGCGCGGCGATGGCGAGAACTTTTACGCCGGCTTCACGCGCTGTTCGCGCGGAGACGGCATCGTTCAGTCGTTCTCGTATGTGTACCTTCGTTCCGCCTCGTCGCCACCTCTCGCGAGACGATCCGTCGTGACCGTCCCGGCGCCGCCCGCACCCGTATGATTCGCTTCCCCGCTCTCGCCTCCCGCCCCACGTCCTTTCTTCTTCTTGCTTCGATGCTGCTCGCGCCCGCATGCGATCGGGACGACCTCACCGATGGCCCGAAGCGTTCGCGGGTCGTCGAGGAGGAGGAGGAAGAGGAGGCCGAGCTCGAGCGGCCGGACGGAGTGAAGGTGAAGATCAATGAGATCATGCTCGAGAACGAGGCGACGCTCGCCGACGAGAACGGCGCCTTCTCGCCGTGGATCGAGATCCACAATCCCTCCGACGCGGAGTTTACGCTCGCGGGAGTCGGACTCTCGGACGATCTCGTCGCCCCGGAGAAGTGGGTCTTCCCCGAAAGCCCGGCGTCGGTCATCGGTCCGCAAGGATTCGTCGTCGTGTTCCTCGACGGGGATCCGGGCGCCGGAGACCTCCACACGAACTTCACCGTAACTCCCGGGGCGCCGCTCACTCTGGCCCTCGGGGGTGGAACGGACGACTTTCTCGTCGGGTTCGACACCTCGGCCGCGGGACCGGACCAGTCGCTCGGTCGCAGCCCCGACGGCGACGGTTCGCTCGCGCTTCTCGCCGAGCCCAGTCCCGGCGCGCCGAATGGCGTACACGCCGACGGCGTCGCGAAGGCCGCGAAGTTTCTTCGCGGCGACAGCGACGACGACGGCCGTCGAACCTTTGCGGATGTGGTCCGCGTGCTCGAAGTCCTCTCCGCTGCGGCGCCGGTCCCCGACTGCGCCGATCGAGCGGACGTCGACGACGACGGTGTGATCGACTTCGCCGACGTTGCGCTCGCGCTCGAGTTCCTTGCCGGGCGCGCTTCTCGCATCCCCGAACCGTACGCGTCCGCGGGCGTCGACCCGACTCCGGACGCGCTCGACTGCCGCGAGTCCCGCTGAGTCGTCCGCGCGCCGTCGCTCGCCTCGACGGATGGACGGTCCTCCGGTTTTGACGGTCTACGGGAACGGGAGTGGGAACGGTGGGGGCCCCGCCGATGCGTACACAGCGATCGTTCCGTGACGCTTCCGTGTAGGTCTTAAGGATCGATTCAAGAAGCGTTCAGCGAAATCGCGTCAGAACTCCTCGAGTGTTTCGTTCGCCCTTAAGACGATCTTCCCCGGCGGCGTTCATACTCCGGGCGCAAACCGGGAGAAAGACCACAGTCCGTTCTTGCTTCGCGAAGTCGAGGTGGACGCCGAGGACACGCGCCGAAACCCGAGCTATCCCCGGGACGGGAGCAGGCGATGCCGGCGTCGACGGCAGGTTCGATTCACGTTGCGCGAAGCCCAAATTCGAATAGGAGGATTTCTAGCATGCGACGGTTGAGCACCGTGTTGGCGGTCGTGGTGGCGGTGGCGGGAGTTGAGTCGGCGTACGGTCAGGCGCACTTCCTTCGCGGCGACGCGAACCACGATAAGCAGGTCAACATCGCCGACGGCATTTACATTCTGAACGACCTCTTCAGCGCGACGGGCGTTCCGCCGCTCTGCCAGGATGCGGCCGATCTGAACGACGACGGGCAGATCAACATCGCCGACCCCGTCTTCGTGTTTAACTTTCTCTTCGGAACTGGAGGGGCGCCGGCGGCGCCGTACCCCGTGTTCGAAGCGGATCCGACGATCGACGACGAATTCGGTTGCCTCGAAGTCGAGGAGATCACCGGCGACATCACCGAGGATGTGACGCTCACCGCCGACAAGGCGTACCGTCTCGTTTCCGCGGTGGTCGTGAAGGACGGCGCCACACTCAACATCGAAGCAGGCACGACCGTGCTCGGCGATTCGGCCTCAAACGGCCTCCTCGTCATCGAGCGCGGCGGCAAGTTGAACGCGATCGGCACGCCGACGCACCCCGTCGTCTTTACCAGTGATAAGCCGGTCGGCGAGCGGGGTCGCGGAGACTGGGGCGGGCTCATCTTCCTCGGTCGCGGCGACAACAACCTCCCGACGAAGGAAGGTCTCGCCGAGGGTCTCGAGAATCAGTTCTGGGGCGGCGGCGAAAACGTCATTCCCGAGGACTCGAGCGGCAAGCTCAGCTACGTGCGAGTCGAGTTCGGCGGCACCGAGATCAGCGAGGACAACGAGGTCAACGCAATCTCGATCTTCGGCGTCGGCTCCGGTACCGAGTTCGATCACGTCATGGTGAAGTACAACCTCGACGATGGCTTCGAGTGGTTCGGCGGCGCGGCGAGTCTCAAGTACGGCCTCGCGGTCGGCATCGGTGACGACAGCTTCGACTATTCGTTCGGCTGGAGCGGCAACGGCCAGTTCTGGGTCGCGCAGCAGAGCGGCGACGACGCGGATCGCGGCTTCGAGGTCGACAACTCGGAGTCCGAGTTCGAGGCGCGTCCGCTCACGCGTCCGATTCTCTCGAACGTCACTCTGATCGGCGACCCCGACGGTGACGAAGGCTCGGAGAGCACCGACGGAATCACGCTTCGCCGCGGCGCCGGAACGGTGCTCTACAACGCCACCATCGCCGGCTTCAAGAAGGCCGGAATCGACCTCGACGACGGCGTCACAACGAGCAACTTCGCGACGGACGACCTCATCGTCGACTACTCGGTGTTCCAGGGGAACGGCGAGGTCTTCAAGTCCGGCGAGACGGAGGGGAGCGAGGAGACCACGGAGAACGGTTTCGATTTCACCACCGAAGCGTTCATTACGGAGATGATGACCAACAACATCTTCGCCGAGGAATCCGTTGTGGTCGATCCGTACAACCTCGCCGCACCGAACTTCCGTCCGCAGAACGACGCGCTGACGAATCCGTTCGACCCGAGCTCGCTCGGAACGTTCTTCGAGCCGGCTCCGTACCGCGCGGGGGTCGCGCCGGACGGCGACGATTGGACTCAGGCACCGTGGATCAGCTACGCGGCCAACTGAGTCGGCTGACTCTCTAGCCAGCAATCAAAACACAACCTTCCCTGTCAGCGCCGGGAGCCGCGCCGCACCACCGCGCGCTCCCGGCGCTCTTAGCCGCCCGTTGAGAAGTTCAATCGGCAGAGAACAAAGCGAGTTCAGGCTCGGCTCGTCCGCGGCGGTCCCCGGGAACCACGGAGAACGCTCGGGCGCCGCGGCCGATCGGAATACCGGCGAGCTGTGCTCGACTCGAAGCGCGATTTCAACAGGCTGCCGACGGCAAGGTTCAATTCCATCGACTCCTATCGAGGGTGGCTGGCGCGGACATCGGACGCGCCAGCAACCCGTTCTCCACCCGCTCGCACCTTCCCCTCTCAAGCTGCTCGACTCGCGCCCGAATGCGCGACCGCCCCTTCAGAGCTTTCGAGATTCCCCTGTACCTACGGGCCATTCGGTGACGCTTTCTCTCTACCCCAACCTGGCAAGAAACAGAGTGCGAGAACGGCGACGAGTGCGTTGTCGGCGGCGCTTCTTGGCTGCTGCGCCAAGTGGTGTGCAGTCAGCAGTCCGTGAGTGTCGGCAGAGTGGCGGCGTTCTGAGCGTTCGGTTCGCGTTGATCGCGATGCTGCGAGCGCTTCGAACGTCCCTAGGCTCCCGGCCGTTTTTTTCATGGGCACATCATGACCATCTCGTGAGGATCGCCCTCGTTTCTTTCGCAATCGCTGGTCTCGCGTTCGCACAGGAAACGGGAGGGGGGACGGACTACGGCGACGTCCAGACCTTCACGCTCGAAGAACGGCTGATCGAGCAGGAAGCCTCCGACCGCCAGATGATGCTCGACCGTCGCGAGGCGGCCGAGATCGGCGACCGCATCGGCCGGCAGGCGATGAGTCGCGACCCGGCGGGAGACGTCGCAACGGTGAGTCGACGATCCCCCGCGGTCACGGTGAAGGGCGGAAAGTTCGTCTTCATCCGCGGACTCGGCGAGCGTTACAGCCAGACGCTCCTCAATCGCGCAAACATTCCTTCGCCCGAGCCGGACAAGCGCGTCGTCCCGCTCGATCTCTTCCCGACGAGCCTCATCGAGTCGGTCAACATTGCGCGCTCGTATTCGCCCGACATGCCCGGCGAGTTTTCCGGGGGAAGCGTGCAGATCAAGACGATCGACGTTCCGCTAGAAGCGTTCTTCCGACTGAGTCTCGGCGTCAAGTACCGTGACGGCACGACGCTCGAAGACTTCGAGACTTACGACGGCGGCCGGTACGACTACTTCGGCTTCGACGACGGCACGCGTGATCTCCCGAGCGAGGTGCCGGGCGAAGAGGTGCGCGAGACCTTCGACGATCGCGGGTTCTCTCCCGAAGAGGTGCAGCGCATCGGTCGTTCGTTCAAAAACGTGTGGGAGTCGCGCCCGATCGCAGCGCTGCCCGAGCACAAGCTGAGTCTCTCCTTTGGTCGGCGCTTCGGCGAGCCCGGTGGCGGACAGCTCGGGATCGTCGGGGCGCTCAACTGGGGAAACAAGTACCAGACGATCGAGGACGAGACGTTTCGGATCCTCAAGAACAACGGCTCGATTGCCTCGCCGAACATCCGTGTGTTCAACGACTTCGATCTGAATTCCTACAAGTTCGAGGCCGAAGTCTCCGGGGTTCTCAACCTCGTCTACGAGATCAATCCGGCGCAGAAGGTAGGCGTCCGAAATCTCTTTACTCGCGTCGCCGAAGACCGAGTTCGCACGCAGAGCGGAATCGACGGACAGCAGGACCGCGCGATCGAGGTGACGCAGCTTCGCTACGTCGAGCGGACCCTCTGGTTCACGCAGGCCTTCGGGGAACACCTCCTCGAGGGTGACACCTTTCTCGATTGGCGGCTCAGCTATTCGCTCTCGCAGCGTGACGAGCCCGACAATCGCCAGGTCCGCTACGACTTCCAGGACTTCGATCAGGATTTTGTGCTCGAGAACGTCTCCGGGAGTGGACGGCGCGATTACTACCTGCTCGACGAGAATATCTACGACGGCGGTATCGACTACGCGATCCCCTTCGCCCCGTTCGTGAAGACGGATCCCGACCCCGATCGACTCCGGCCGAAGCAGAAGATCCAGCTCGGCCTCGCCGCAACCCTGCGCGATCGTGACTTCGACGCGCGGCGATTCCGCTTTGTTCCGCGGGGATCTCCCGTGGACGAGTTCGGGAATCGCATCGATCTCACTGCGCCCCCGGAGGAGATCTTCCAACCGGAGAACATCCACACCGATGGCTTCGTCCTCGACGAGAAAACGCGCAGCACCGACAACTACGAGGCGGAGCAAACGCTGCTCGCCGGCTATCTCTTCACCGATGTTCTCCTCCTCAAGGAGAAGCCTGCCGTCGAGACGCTGAGACTTCAGCTCGGCGGACGGATCGAGAACTCCGATCAGGAAGTGACGACGTTTCGCCTCTTCGGCGAAAACCCCGAAGAGGTCGAGGCGAAGATCGACAAGACCGATTTTCTGCCGGCGCTCAACCTGACGTGGGAGTTCGTGAAAGCGATGCAGGTGCGCTTGAGCGCGAGTCGAACCGTCAGCCGGCCGGAGTTTCGCGAGCTGGCGGAGTTCGAGTTCACCGACGTCGCCCAAGGATTCAAGGCCCGCGGAAATCCCGACCTGAAGCGAGGGCGGCTCTGGAACTTCGATCTCCGCTGGGAGTGGTTTCCCGCTCCCGCGGACGTCGTGTCCGTCGGTGTTTTCTACAAGCTGTTCGAGGATCCGATCGAAGAGGTGATCATCCCGACCGGGTCGAGCCTGCTGAAGAGCTGGGACAACGCCGACTCGGCGGATCTCTGGGGAGTCGAGTTCGAGGTCCGGAAGAACCTCGGCTTCCTCGGCGAATGGACGGACGGTCCGCAGAGCGAGACGTTCCTCCGCGACTTCAGTCTCCTCTTCAACTACGCGCTGATCGACTCCGAAGTGAAGCTCACTTCCGAGCAGGACGCGATCCTCACCAACGGCAGCCGCGAGCTGCAGGGACAACCCGAGTTCACGCTGAACACGGGACTCCTCTACGACTCGACGGACCTCGGTCTCACCGTCGCCGTGCTCGCGAACACCTTCGGGGAGCGGATCTCCGCGGTCGGCGCCTTCGGGCTGCCCGACGAGAAGGAGGAGTCACGCTGGTCGCTCGACGTTTCGATTGCGAAGAAGTTTGGCCGGAGCACGGTGAAGCTCACCGCACAGAACATTCTCGACGACAAGTTCAGCTTCAAGCAGGGAAGCATTACGACGCGAGAGTTCCGCCGCGGGTTTTCGATCGGTCTGTCGTACAGCGTGTCGTTCTGAGGGAGTTTGGGTGCACAGGAAGAGAGCCGAGACGATGAATGCGCAGCGAGTGAAGAGGGTTCGGATCTTGGTGCCTTGCGCGGTCGCGATCGCCCTGTACGTCGCGAGCTGCGAGCGGCCGTCGAGCGTCGCGGAGCTGTCCGCTCCGGGATCTTCCGCGGCGACTGCTTCCCCGGTGGGGGCTCCGTCCCCGAACCGAGACGAGGCGGACGCCCTTCCAGTTCCAGCGACCGCGGCTGCCAGCGCCGAAGAGGAGAGCGCCGGGCTGCCGCGTTCGATCTCCGGTGGAGAAGACTCGCGTGACGATCTCGCTCGAGCGGCTCTCGACGCTCTCGCGAGACGCGACGCCGACGCACTCCACGCGCTCCGCATAAATCGCGCGGAGTACGAGCACATCCTCTGGCCCGAGTTCGAGAAGACGCAGTCGGAGCGGAGCACGCTCAAGTGGGATTTCCACTGGATGCTTCTCGACTCCAAGAGCAACGCCGGAGTGCGCGATTCGCTCTCCGATTTCGGCGGACAGCCGCTCGAGCTCCTCGAGGTGATTCCGACGCAGGGAATCCGGGAGTACGACGGATTTCGTGTGCACCGCAAAGTAGAGCTTCGCGTTCGGCGTACGACCGACGGACACGAAGAGCAGATCCGCGCGTTCGGATCGGTGATCGAGCAGGACGGCCGGTTCAAGATTCTCAGCTTTCCGAGCTGAGTTGAGATTCGATCGCCGCTCGGAGACCTAGGCCGGTTCTCTCGACCACTAGAACGAAGGCGGCGCCGACCGACGAGTCGCCGAGCGGTTTCCACGCGTCGTTCATAGAACGATGGTCAAAATCTCACTTTGCCTCTCGCGGCAGTTCGACGCAGGCAGTGGCGAAGCGCCGTCGCTTCGTTTTCGCGCGTGGCTTCGCCCGAACGAGTGCACTCGAACGATCCTTCACGATTCGTTTACGACAACGCGATCGTTTGATCACGAAGTCGTCACGCATCGATGGAAGCGTGCTCCGCGCCGTTCAACACAGATTCCCGCGGTCTTCTCCGCGCGTTTACGAGACCTGTCTATGATTCGTCATCCATCGGGACGAGGCGACGAACCACACGCCGCTCGCGTTCCGAAGCGTCGGGGCGAATTCTTCGCTGGTTGAGTACGTACACCATGACCTTCGAGTACCGCGGGAGTTCGCGTCTTCTTGACCCGAATCGCCGCACCGGACGTACGGCAGCACTCTTCGTCTGCTCGGTGTTGTCCGCGAATCTACTCTCGGCTCAGACTTCCGAGGGAGAGAACGAGTCACCGAACACGGAGTCTCCGTCCACCGCGGCGGCCGCCGATTCGATCGACTTTGGCGTCGCGAATGCGAAGCTACGAACCGCACGCCGCGAGCTGCGCGATCTCGAGGACGAAGCGCTGAAGACGCGCCAGTCGCAGATCGAGCGCGAGCGGGAGCTCGTCGCCGAGGAGCGCCTCCTCGAGCGAAGCCTGAAACATCTCGAGAAGCTCGTCGCCGAGCGGGAAAAGAAGAAGGCCGAGATCGCCGCGAAGATCGCGGAGCGCGAGCAGCGGCTGCGGACTCTCGGCGAGCGGGCGGCGCGCGTTCGCGCCGCGATCATCGAGTACCTCAGCGCCGTCGGCGAGAGTGTCGCGAGCGGAATCGAGTGGCAGAAGGAAGCGCGTCTTCGCTCGCTCGAGGAAACGAAGACGGCGGTGAAGAGCGAGTCCACGGAGCCCGCCGCCGCTCTCGCCTCCGCGGCGCGGATACAGAGCGAGCAGGAAGCGCTCGCGCGCTCGGTCGAAACGGGATCGATCAAGCTCGACATCGGCGGTGAGACGATCGCCGTGCACGCGTTTCATCTCGGCCTTCTCGCGGTCGTCTACGCGAGCGAGGACGGGAGCGTGGTCGGGTTCGCACCGGCGGGCGTGCCGCTCGAACGAGCTCGATCTCGCGACGTTGACGCCGATGCGGGCGCCGCGAACGGGTACCTCGTCGCCGTCGACATTCTCCGGCGCCGCCGGACTCCGGCCGTCGTCGACCTCGTCCTTCCCGCGCTCGATGCTTCGCCGGAAGCCGAGGAGGAATGACCGTGCCTAGGAGCCTACGCGAAGACTTGGACTCGGCGAGACGATCGTCCTCTTTGTCGCGAGAACTCGACGGATTCTCTCGAGTCGCGCGCCGTTCGCTTAGCGATACCGTCCGAGTTGCGGCGTGTTTCTGCTTCGAATCGGTTCGGGCGCCGGCGAGGAAGGTTCGTCGACGGGAGTGGTCTCCGTCCCGCTGGGCACTGAGCCTCCTTGTGATCGCGCTCGGCTCTTCGGCCGACGCACAGGATCCCGCTCCGGTCGAAGTGCCCGTCGCTCCGAACGAGATCCGCGCCGCACTCGAACAGGCCGAGGCTCGCCTCGAGGAGCGGCGTCGCGAGTTCACCGAGGAGACGCAGAATCGGAACCGTGCGATCGCAGAGCGCCAGGCGAGCGTGTTCGAGCTCCAAGATCGCCAGCAGGCGCTGCGCGATCAGCTTCGTGCGCTCGATCGCGAGCTCGTCGACCTCGATGAGAAGTCGAGCGAAAGCGAAGCGGCGGTGAAGCAGAAGGAAACGGGGCTCGAGTCTCTCGCGAGCGAAGTCGAGTCGCAGCGATTCGATCTCGACGGGCGCATCCGTCATTCCCTTCTCGGTCTCGAGCAGCCGGAGCTCATCGAGCGCATCGACGCGCTCAAGCTGCGCGACGACGACGAGAGATCTCCGGAGGAGCGCGCGGAGGCGCTGCTCTCCGTCCACGCCGACGTGCTCGCTGCGGCTGACGCCATCGGGAAGATGGAGACCGAGGCTCGTCTGAGCGCGAAGGGGGGCGAGGTGAAGAACGTTCGCGCCCTTCGGCTCGGCCTTCTCGGGGGATTTTACTCCGACCCCGACGGCGGTGAATCCGGCTTCCTCACTCCGGACATCGAAGGCGAGCCGGGCTCGTTTGTCGGGCAATCGACCGGGCTCACGGCGGAGCAGAAGGCTCGCATCGCGATGTACATCGACGATCCGTCGGACGGCGGTGTTCTCCCGTTCGACGTCACCGGCGGGGCCGGCATCGCGATCCTTCAGAGCGAGGACACGCTCGCGCGCTGGTTCGAGGTGGGCGGAAAGTTCATGTATCCGCTCGTCGCCCTCGCGCTCATCGCGCTCGTGCTCAGCATCGAGCGCGGAATCTCGCTCGCGCTTCGGTCGGCCGGAATGAAACGTCGACTCCGTGCGGTGATCGCGCACGTCGAGGCCGGTCGGTTCGACGCGGCGGAGGCGCTCGTCGACAAGTCGCGCGGCGCCGTGGGAAGTGTGTGTCGAGCGGCTCTCGTCCATCGCAGCCAGGGGCGCGCAGTGATGGAGGATGCCGTTCAGGAAGCGCTTCTGCACCACGCCCCGAGTTTTCATTCTCGCCTCAGCTTCATCGCGCTCTGCGCTGCCATCGCTCCTCTCATGGGTCTCCTCGGTACCGTCACCGGAATGATCACGACCTTCAAGGCGGTCACGGTGTTCGGGACGAGCGATCCACGCTACATGGCCGGCGGAATCTCCGAGGCGCTGATCACGACCCAGGGCGGACTCTACGTCGCGATCCCCGCGCTTCTTTTGCGCGGCGTGCTCGGAGCCGCGGCGGACGCGTCCGTCGGACGTCTCGAAGCGGGCGCGTTGTCGCTCGTGCGAGCGATCCTCGTCCGCACCGGGAAGTCCCCGGACGACGAACCGGAGGGCGACGGCGACGTTTCGACGGCGAGCGGTGCGGTCGACTCAACTCTCGCCGGATCGACGGGTCGCTTCCTCGGCTCCGCCCAGGACCGAGAGGACGCCGAAGCCGAGGATCGCCTCTTCGCCGCGCTTGAGGGAATCGAGGACGTGGACGAGGTCGACGAAGTCGATCGCGCGTCGCCGCCGTTTAGGCGTCCGAGCGATCGCAGCGCGGAGATCGGCGGGGAGCTAGGTCATGAGTGATCTCATCGAGAGCGCGCTCTCCATCATCCGTGAAGGAACGCTTCCCGTCATGCTGCCGCTCATCGCGTGCAGCATCGGGATCTGGATCCTCATCGTCGAACGGAGCTGGTATCTCTTCGACACCGGTTTTTTGTTCTTCTGGCCACCCGCCCGACGGCGCGGGCTCGCCGTAAAGCGCGACGTCGCGCGCCGATTCGACGCGTTCCTCGAGGAGCCAACGGAAGACCGGCGGGTTGAGCTCGTCACCGCGTGCGAACGCCACCGGAGCTCCTATCACAGCTTTCTCATCGACGCCCTCGGAAGAGCCTCCGGGCGCAGTGAACCGGCTGCGGATCTCCGACTGAAGACCGCGGTTCTCAGCGAAGAGCTCCACATGGAGCGCGGGCTCCGCATCCTGTCGACGCTCGCAAAGGTCGCTCCGCTGCTCGGTCTCCTCGGCACGGTCACCGGAATGATCAAAACATTCCAGATGATGATGGTGTCGACGTCGAACGATCCCCGGGCGCTCTCGGCCGGAATCTCCATCGCGCTCATCGCGACGGAGGTCGGGCTCGTCGTCTCGATGCCGGGAATCGTCGGCGTGAGCTGGCTCTCACGCCGAGCGCAGGTGATTCAGGAGGAGATCCGACTCGCCTCGATGCGAATCCTTCAGGCGATCACGCCGGAGAGGGGAGTTGTCTCATGATCGGCCTCAAGCGGCGATCGGCGCTCGAAGAGGCCGCGGTCGATATGGCGCCCCTTATCGACATGACCTTTCTCCTTCTCATCTTTTTTCTCGTCAACACGAACTTCATCAAAGAGACGGGGATCGAAGTGAAGCGCCCCGAAGCGACGTCCGGCGCCGCAAAGAAGGGCGATCTGATTCTCGTCGGAGTGAGCAGCGCGGGAACGATCCACATGAACGGACGCCGCGTCGACTTGAGCGCTGTGCGCCCCACCGTCGCGCAGATGCGTCTCAAGACGCCGAACGCGCCGGTGATGGTGATCGCCGACGAAGCTGCGCGCGCGCAGACGATCGTCCGCGTGATCGACGAGTGCAAGCTCGCCGGCGCCGAAGAGATCAACTTCTCCACTCGCACTGGAGGCGAAGGATGAACTGGAACGTATTCAGCACTCTCGTGACCGCGGTACGCACGCAGCGACCGTCGGAGGCGCGCGGAAAGGAGTCGATCCCGGCGGCGCCTCCCTACGAAGCGATTCGAACGCGGCGCCGGTTTCCTTGGCTCGCCGCGGCGATCGGCGGGGGGATCTTCACGGCCCTCGTGTTTCTCTTTCTCGGCTCCCTGCAGCCGCCGGTGAATAGCAGCGAGAGGCTCGAGCTTCCCCAAGTGCTCACCTTCGATCTCGAAGCGACGAAGGCTCGTAAGCCTCCGCCTCCCCCGCCGAAGCCGGAGAAGCAGAAGCCAAAGGAGCGAAAGCGTGTCCGGCCGAAGACCCAGACGAAGACCGTCGCGCGTACGACACGTTCGCTGTCGCCGCGACGGACGCGTTCGAGCGCGGCGCCGCGGATGCGCGCGGACATCGCTCGCGGGCTCGCCGGGATCTCGCTCTCGGCGGCGGGCTCGGGGCTGGGAGGCGGCGGGCTCGCGCTCGACCTTTCGGGCGAGGCGATGGACTTCGCGGCTGAGGCGGCGGACTTCCTTCAGTACCAGGAGCGCCGGCGCATGGCGAGAGAGCGTCAGTTCTCGCGTGAGCGAACGGCGCGGCGATCGGCGTCGACCTCGGCACGCGCCGCGCGGCTCGAGCATCGCGCGCGGCCGGTCTACCCCTACGACGCGCGGAAGAACGAGATCGAGGGCTGGGTCGTCTTCGACATGCTCGTGGGGATCGACGGCGCCGTGGAGGAGTGCAAGGTGATCGACGGCTCGCCGCCGGGCGAGTTCGAGGACGCGATTCTCGCGATCGCTCCGCGCTGGCAGTTCTCGCCGGCGAAAGACGACACCGGTCGCCCCATCGAGGAGTGGGTGCGTTACCGCTACGAGTTCAAGCTGGAGGATGCCTGATGGCGTCGAGCTCTCCGCGGGGAGATCGGTATCGATGCATCGGCACGAGCGCATTGCTCGGCGTCTGGGTCGCCGGGGCGGTCGCGTGCAAGAGCATGACGACCGTCCAGGAACGCTTCAGCCGAGAGCAGCAGCGGGCCGAAGAGACTCGGGCCCAAGTGAAGAAGGACGCCGCACGGGACGTCGCGGCGCTCGAGGAAGAGGAGCGTGAGCTTCGCCGCCAGGGAAAGCGAATCGAGCTTCAACGAAAGCGGCAAGAACTCCGCGCAGAAGCAGGGGAGGCGCTCGCCGCCGGGGAGAATGCGCGCGTCCTCGAGATCGCCCGCGAGATCTTCGATCTCTCGGAGACGGGCGACTTCGATGTCGATCTCGAGGAGTTCATCAAGGCGCCGGAAATGGCGCGCGCCGAGCGCGCGCGAGTGTTCTCGCTGATCGGCTCGGCGCACTATCAGCTCGGGAACAAGGACAAAGCGATCACCGCGCTGCAAAAAGCGTCGGAGCTCGATCGGACGCTCCGCGACGCGCGACGAAACCTCGGCAAGATCCTCTTCGTCGAGGGGCGTTACGCCGAGGCCGTGAAGGCATTTGAAAAGGAGCTCGCGGACGGGTACCAGGACGCGGATCTCCTCTTCCTCCTCGCGAAGGCGCGCTACGAGCTCGCGCACTCATCGGGCGAAGCCTTTCACAAGGAAGCGGCGCGTCTCGCGCTCGAGCGCGTGGTGGTCGAGCGACCCGGCGACCGCGACGCCCGCTACTGGCGCGCGATGCTCACCTACGAGACGGGCCGCTATCGCGAAGCGATTCGACTTCTCGCGGAGCTTCGACAGAGTGAGCCGCTCGAGATCGAGCACGTGACGCGACTCGCGGACGCGCACCGGAAGCTCGATCAGAACGAGCAAGCCATCGACTATCTCGAGCTCGCGGCGCAGATCTACGAGGCGAAGGCGAAGCCAGTGCCGAAGTCGATCGCGCTCGATCTCTCGGCGCTTTACGCCGACACCGGCAACGCGCCGGGAAGCGCCGCGGCGTGGCTCAGTCGGGCCTACGGTGACGATCCCACGGGCGCGACGAACGGGGATCGCCTCCTCGCGGGTCTCCTCTTCGCCGATGCCGGAATCTACGCGAAGGCGACGCGCTGGCTCGACGCGGTGGACGAGAGCTCGGACTCCGAGTTCGTCGACGCGCAGGCACGGCTCGCCGTGATCTACGAAGAGCGCGGCGACTCGGCCCTCGCGATCACCGCGTACGACCGCGTGCGAGCACGCCGGCCGGACGACGGTTACGCCCATCTGGCGGCCGCAGATATCTACATGGATCGCGGCCGGCACGACGAAGCGCTCGCGGCCTACGCGAAAGCCGCGGCGCTCGAGGACACGAAGGCCGACGGACTCGCCGGTGTCGCAGAGGTGCACTACGCGAAGGGCAACCTCGACGCCGCTCTCAAGGAGTACGAGCGCGCGCTCGAAGTGCGACCGGACGATCCGCGCTATGAGGCGGCCGCGCGAGAGATCCGCGCGGAGCGGGACCAGGCGCGCGCGGAAGAAGAGCGAACGCGCGCGGGGGACTGAACGGGACGGTTTGTCGGCCCGACCAGTCGGTGTCGCTGAGCGGAACGCGGCTGGACGAGTTGGATTCGTACCACGTGAGATCGCCTTCGCCCCTATGATGGGCGGTCATGAAATCTCGCGATTCGAGTCGAGCCAAGAAGATCGTCGACACACTCGTGTCCCTGATCGCGCTCATGGTCCTCATGGCCGTTGTCTACGGTTTCCATACGAACGTTCGGCAAAGTCCCGTCTTCGGAGAGCGATCTTCGTCGTACTCGAAAGGGGCGCTTGGCGATGAGGACTGGGTCGAGAGAAATCCAGAGCTCGCAGCGTGGGTTCGTTCTCTACCCCTGCGCGGACTGGGAAACATCGCCGCGCTCTGTGCCTTGGGTTTAGCCTGGACATGGGTCTACTTCCTCCCCGTCGCAGCGCTCGCCGCGGGGATAGCTCGCGTACTCGAGTCGCTTCTTTTTCGCCGAGGTCGGGTCGCCCTCTGGTGGCTATTACCCGCCACGCTCACCATCGGATTCTCGTTGCCCGTACTGAAGGGTGCGATCATCGTGTGCCTCGATTGACGGGCGAGGTCAAGGTGCCGCATTCGTTTCCTTTGGTCATCGATCGGCCCGACATTGAGCACGACTTCTTGAAGCCAGTCTCCTCGCGATCATTCTTACTCCTAGGACTGATGGGGTTCGCGATGCTCGTCGTCGGGTCGCGTACCGACCGCGCCGAAATGGATCTCTGGGCGGATCGGCGGCTCTGCGTGAGCCGCTCGCTCGAACGGGGCGGTCGGTCGTACAAGCGTCGACTCGAACTCTACGCGGACGCCGAGCGCGTCGACGCGCTCGAGCTATTTACCGACACCGGAGGCTACAGTCGCGTCAACGTGTTCGGGTCGACGCCGAAGCGCGGCGTGGTCATCGCGACCTTCGACGAGGTGTACGAAGTCTCTACCGAGCGGTTCCGGCCGCTCCCACGGTCGGGCCACGCGGCGTCGGACGGAACCTTCCTCGGTGCGTTCGACGTCGATCGCGCGGGAAGGTGGCGATTCATCTCGGCGAACGAGGCGCCCCTTCGACCGACCGAGAGACGCGGCGGATAAACTCTCGCCTACAAACCCCTCTCCTCTTTCCCGCCCCACGCTCGCCTGTCCCCTCTTCCTTCGTCTTCCTTCGCGACCTTCGCGCTCTTCGTGTGAACCTCTTCTCTTCTCTTCTCTTACCGCGGCGATGCCACGTCCTGTTCCGCGAGCTTGTAGCCCACGCCCCGCACCGTCACGATCAGATCGCGTGCGGGTCCGAGCTTACTTCGAATCGAGCGGATGCGTACGTCGATGTTCCGCTCGTCGACCCTTCCGCCGCGCTGCATGCGCTGCAGAAGCTCTTCGCGTGTGAAGGCCCGACCGGGCTGGGTTGCAAGCGCAACGAGGAGCTGAAACTCGGAGAGACTGAGTGAGACTTCCGTGCCGTCGACGAGAACGACGTGTCGATCGGTGTCGATGAAGATGCCGTTGTGCTCGATCGCGATCCCCGGCGGGAGCGATACGCGGATGCGGCGCCGCTTGATGATCTGGCGGAGGCGCTCGACGCAGCGGTCGGTTTCGATCGGGCCGAAGACGCAGTCGTCGGCTCCCTGGGCCCGACAGCCGTCGATGTGGCACGATCCCGGGTGGAGGGCGAGTAGCACGATCGCCGCCTCGCGCGACCCCGGTTCTTCGCGGAGCCGCTGGATCCAATCGAAGCGGTCGTCGCCGGGTGAGCTCGGCGAAACGAGGACGAGACTCGGGCAGATCTCGTGCGCGGCGCGGACGCAGCGCTCGTCGCGTTCCTCCGAACGGACCGTGGCACCTTCCAGTTCGAGGGCTTCAGAGAGCTCGGAGATCTCAGCGTCGGGATAACCGACGCACAGTATGGTTTCGCCTTTCATCGTGCGCGAGTCTTGAAGTCTTCGAGGCTCCTTTGTTGCGGAGAGAATCGTCGCCGAACGACGCGAACCCCGGCGAATCGCGGTCGCGCGGTTCGCCGGAGCTCTCGTCTTGACCTCGACGTGCCCGAGGCACTCCCCCTAGCCGCCCTTCCGCTCCTCGTACGCGGCAATCAGACGCTCCTGTAACGACGGATCGTCCGTATCGACCTCGAAGACGAGCGTCTCGCCGTTCGGACCTTCACCGATCATGGTGTAGGTGTACGGCATGTGCTGCGTCTCCTTGAAACCGTTCAAGCTCTCCTCGCTGCCGAAGACGTAGATCCGCCCTTCGTGCGCGTGCTCGAAGTAGTCGCCGTCGCCACCGCCGTGCTCTGAGAAGAGATGGCATCCGGAGAAGAGGCCGAGGGTGAGCGACAGACAAGCGAGTCTCATCCAAAACATTGCGATCCATACCTCCCACGCGTCCGACACCGACCCGCAGTCGAGAGGTCGGACTCGGGCTTCGAAGCTAAACCGCCGGAATGCGCGGCCCGCGAAGAACGGACGGCAGAACATGCCGGCACGAAACGACTCGCCGGTAGCGATACGAGGGCGATCCACCGGATTCCCCGATCGCGGGGAGCACGGAGCTCACCTCGTCGCTGACTGGCGTGGGGGGCGGGGGCTCGGAACCGCGTTAGCTCGGCGCTCCCGGGCCTTCGCGATGAACCTAACGGGTTTTCGTGAAGTGGGGGTGAACTCGGCGTGAAAACGCGAGGCGGTGGAGAGGATCACGGGCGCCGCATCCCTCCGCCGGCCGGCGCGACCGGATCGCGAACAGCTTCACACCGAATTTACCGAGCGTCTACTCGTCGATCACATTGCGCGGCTAACCTCCGAGGCGTCGACTCGATTCGATCGATGGTCTTTTGCCCGATTGCTTCGGGCGGCCGAGGCTCTCGAGAGTCCGGAAGCGGAGGAGAGTTTCCCCACCGGGGGGCGGAGGAAGCTCGAACCCGCGAGACGAGATCGTTTCGAGACGCAGACCGTTCGATTCTCGATGTTGTTCGACGCGCCCATTAGCGGCGATTTGCGACCAAGGAAACCCCATAGGGAACAAGGAGTTCGATTCGCATGAAATCGATCACGACGTACGCAGTCATTCTCGGTGTCGCGCTGTTCTCCGGCAGCGCGTTCGCGCAGGCCGTGAAGGTCGACCCGAAGCTTCCGAAGTACAAGCCGGTGAGCGGAATCTCCGGAAACCTGAGCTCGGTCGGCTCCGACACGCTCAACAATCTGATGACGCTCTGGGCGGAGAGCTACCGGAAGCAGTATCCGAGTGTACGGATTCAGATCGAGGGCAAGGGATCGTCGACCGCGCCGCCCGCGCTGATTTCCGGAACCGCTCAGTTCGGCCCGATGAGCCGGAAGATGAAGGACACGGAGATCGACGCGTTCGAGAAGAAGTACGGCTACAAGCCGACGATGATCCCGGTCGCAATCGACGCGCTCGCGGTCTACGTGAACAAGGACAACCCGATCAAGGGTCTCTCCCTGCCGCAGGTCGACGCGATCTTCTCGAAGACGCGGAACGGCTCCTACCCGAAAGACGTCATCACGTGGGGTGACGCCGGGCTCCCCTCGAGCTGGGCGGCGAAGCCGATCAGCCTCTACGGCCGGAACTCGGCCTCGGGAACGTACGGCTACTTCAAGAAGGTCGCGCTCTTCAAGGGCGACTATCGCGAGACCGTGAAGGAGCAGCCGGGCTCGGCTTCGGTCGTTCAGGGTGTCACCGAGGATCTCTACGGCATCGGCTACAGCGGCATCGGCTACAAGACGTCCGGCGTCCGCACCGTCCCCCTCGCGAAAGAAGAAGGCGGTAAGTTCATCGAAGCGAACGCTCAGGGCGTCCTCTCCGGTAAGTATCCGCTTTCGCGTTTCCTCTACGTCTACGTGAACAAGGCCCCCAACAAGCCGCTCGATCCGCTCGTCGGTGAGTTCATCCGCTTCGTTCACAGCCGCGAAGGTCAGACGATCGTTGTGAAGGACGGCTATCTCCCGCTCTCCGCTCCGATCATTGCGAAGACCCACAAGGCGCTCAAGGGCCGCTCGATCGACTAGCCGATCGGTTGCCCACCATCGAGCTCGAGCGTCCCCGTTCGGGGGCCGCCCGAGCTCGCACCCACTCGGGGGGTGGATCCCCGCGCCGCGGAGGTCGATCTGCGGGCGGAGATTCACCCCCGATCCGTCTCCCGAAGGAAAGCCGGCGCGCGGCGAAGCACGTGAGCGCTCACTTCGGGAAGAGCCATCACACGACGCCCGACGCGCTGCGGGAAGCGAATTGACCGTGAGTTCGACTAACGAGAACGAAGACCAGCCAGCGATCCGGAACGACACGCTCGTCATCGGTACGATCCCGACGGCGAGGCGGATCTTCGATCGCATCGCGACGAGCGGCGTGACGGGTGGCGGAGTCGCGATCATCCTCGCGATCTTCGGTATCCTCGCGTTCCTTCTCGCCGAG
Organism: Planctomycetota bacterium; assembly: GCA_965223845.1. Classification (GTDB taxonomy): domain Bacteria; phylum Planctomycetota; class UBA8108; order UBA8108; family SXIK01; genus CBDCXR01. The sequence continues at coordinate 6,636,381 of CBDCXR010000004.1, forward strand.
GTTCTGCCGCTTTGGTCGAAAGCCGAAATCGACGTAGGCACGCGATTGCGCTGGGCGGGCGAGCCGCCGGCCGCGCTCCTATGCGACGAGTACCGCACCCTGTTGGCGACTCTCTCCGCCGATGGCGCCCTGCGCCTAGTTCGATTCAGCAGCGGCGAAGTCGAGGCCGAAGCCAACCTCTTTCCGCCGTCCGAGGACGCCGACGAAGCCGCGCGTCGTCTCGTCCATGTTTCCCGTCTCGGGAGAAGCTCACTTCTCGCGGGATCCACCGAGGACGGGCACGTCCTCATCCGCGGCGTCGACTGGGAGATCGAATTCGACGACGAGGGGCGGCGCTCGATCAATGGAAGCTTCGGAGTCGTCATCGATTTCGAGTTCGATCCGGACGGGAAACCCGTCCGCACCTATTCCGTCGCCCCCGGCGAAGGAGAGGGCGCCGCGATCGAGCTCAGCGGGGCGGCGCAGCTGGCGGACGGTCGGATCGTCCTCGTGCGTCGAACGGCCGAGGAGAATCTGTTCACCGAGGAAGTCGAGGAGACCATCGAGCGAGTCGAAGGTCCGACCGCTCCGCCCCTTCGGTTCTTGGCCACCGGTGCGGACGGCTCTCGTTACTTCGCCGTCGGCGAGGACGACGCTCTCTACTGGTGGATTGCGGACGGCCGCACGCTCGGGGAGACACAGCGCGTCGCGCGCCCGGCCGACGCGCCGTCGATCACTGCTGCACATCTTCTCCACGGAGGTCGTTCCCTGGCCGTCGGGACGGAAACCGGATCGATCGAGATTTGGTCGACGGCTCGCGGCGAGGGTTCGGCCCTCCGTTTCGTCGAGATGCATAGCTTTCCGGCGACCGGTTCGGCCGCTCGGACGATCGCCGTGTCACCGCGGAACCGAACGTTCGCGGTCGTCGATGCGGACAGTGAGCTCCACCTCCACCACTCGACGGCGGAGCGGGGCGTCTGGACGGGCGCGGCGCCGGTTTCGCCGGTCACCGCTCTGAGCTTCGCCCCGAAGTCCGACGGGATCTGCGTCGCGTCACCGGGCGAGCTCGTCCTACTCGACATCGACAATCCGCATCCGGAGACCAGCGCGTCGGCACTCTTCGGCGAGGTCTGGTACGAGAACTATCCGGAGCCGGATCACGTCTGGCAGTCGACGGGAGGCGTGGACACGTTCGAGCCGAAGCTCAGCCTCACGCCGCTCCTCTTCGGCACGCTCAAGGGAACGATCTACTCGCTTCTCCTCGCGATTCCGCTCGGCGTGCTCGGCGCTCTCTACACTTCGCAGTTCATCGGCCGACGTCTCCAACGCGTCGTCAAGCCGACCGTCGAGATCATGGCTGCGCTGCCGACGGTGATTCTGGGATTTCTCGCCGGACTGTGGCTCGCGCCGCGCATGGAACAGTACTTCCCCGTGCTGCTCGTCCTCGTCGTTCTCCTCCCGACGCTTACTCTTCTCGCTGGGCGCTACTGGGAGAAGATCGTCCATCGCTACCGCTTGTTCTCGCTTCCCGACGGGTTTGACGTCCTCGTCTTCGCGGTCGTGATCACCGCTGCCGTCGGTCTCAGCCTCCTCCTCGGCCCCGTCCTCGAGGGGCTCGTGTTCCGCGGTGACTTTCGCACCTGGCTCTTCGAGGTCACGGGCCTCCGCTACGATCAGCGAAACGCGATCGTCGTCGGGCTCGCAATGGGCTTTGCGGTGATCCCGATCGTCTTCACGATCTCCGAGGAGGCGTTTTCGAGCGTCCCGCGCAATCTCATCTCGGGATCGCTCGCGCTCGGGGCGAGCCGCTGGCAGACCGTCGCTCGCGTCGTTCTTCCCGCCGCGAGTCCGGGGGTATTCGCCGCGATCATGGTCGGATTCGGTCGCGCCGTCGGCGAGACGATGATCGTCCTCATGGCGACCGGAAACACGCCCACGATGGACTGGAGCCCGTTCAACGGCTTCCGCACGCTGTCGGCGAACATCGCGGTCGAGATTCCGGAGGCGCCGCACGGCGGAACGCTCTACCGGACGCTCTTTCTCTCGGCCCTTCTTCTCTTCGGCGTGACGTTCGCCGTGAACACGATCGCCGAGGTCGTCCGTGTTCGCCTCCGCAAGCGGTTCTCGCAGTTCTAGATTCCCGCACGAAGTGTCCGTTTTTACTTTGGAGCCTCAAGTTTGGATCTCTCCCACGGAGTGACGAGCGCGAAGAAGCGCGATCCCTACGGCCGCTACATGGTGTGGCTGTGCAGCGCCGCGCTCGCGTTCAATCTGCTCATGGTCGGCGGGATGATCGCGCTGCTCGTCTATCACGGCTTCGGCGCGTTTTGGCCGGCACGAGTCCACGAGCTCGCTCTCAAGGACGGAACGCGCGTGCTCGGCGAGATTCACGAGCGCGAGGAGCGGCACGTCTTCGCCGAAGAAGTCGAGGACGCTCCCGACGACGCGACGGCCGCGCCCGAATCGGACTCAGGCGAATATCGTCTCCGGCTCAAGGTCGGGAACAAGGATCTAACGGACAAGGACTTCGTGTGGGTCGACGAGAGCGAGATCGAGACCCGCAGCGTTCCCCCGGACGCCGCCGTTCTCGAGCGGGTCGAGTGGGGGAACTTCTACGGCTACCCCGTGGAGCTTCGACGCGGCGAAGAGGTGCTCGCGACCGCGGGAGAGGGTTTCTGGGATGAGTTCGAACAGGTTTACGGAAACACACGAGATCTCCTCGGCCAGGTCGAAGCCCTCGAGAAGGGCGAGATCGACGACCTGAACTACGCGATCTCAGCGCTCCGGCTCGAACGAAGGGGAATCGAGAAGCGGAAGCTCCCCGCCGAGGACGAGCAACGGGAGCTCGCTAGGATCGACTCCGAGCTCGACGAGCTTCAGAAGCGTTACGGCGAGAAGGCGACCGAGCTCTTCGCGCTTCGCGATCAAGCGGACATCGAAACTCTCGTCATGCGCGACGCGAACGGAACCGAAAAGGAAATCCTCCTGAGCGCGGTCGTCGACGTGACTCTCCCGAACGCACTCGAGACTTCGGAGTCGTGGGGGGTCTTCTTTCATCGCATGAAGGGATTCCTGCTCGACAACCCGCGCGAAGCGAACACCGAGGGCGGCATCTTCCCGGCGATCTTCGGGACGGTGATGATGGTCTTCCTCATGACGCTCTTCGTCGTTCCTCTCGGCGTCCTCGCGGCACTCTACCTTCGCGAGTACGCGAAGGACGGCGTCGTCGTCCGTCTCGTGCGCATCGCCGTCAACAACCTCGCCGGAGTGCCCTCGATCGTCTTCGGAGTGTTCGGACTCGGATTCTTCGTCTATCTCTGCGGCAATTCGATCGACGCGCTCTTCTATTCCGATGCGCTGCCGACTCCGACTTTCGGAACCGGCGGCATCCTTTGGGCGAGTCTGACTCTAGCCCTACTCACGCTCCCCGTCGTGATCGTTGCGACCGAAGAAGGCCTCGCGGCGGTGCCGAGTGCCCTCCGGGCCGGCTCCCTAGCACTCGGTGCGACCAAGTGGGAGACCATTCGCCGAGTCGTTCTCCCGAGCGCTTTCCCCGGCGTTCTCACCGGAACGATCCTCGCCATGGCGCGTGCGGCCGGCGAAGTCGCGCCGCTCATGATCGTCGGGATGGTGAAGCTCGCCGACACTCTTCCCGTCGACCATCACTTCCCGTATGTGCACGTCGACCGGAAATTCATGCACCTCGGGTTCCACATCTACGACGTCGGCTTCCAGAGTCCGAACGTCGAAGCGGGGAAGCCGCTCGTCTTTGCGACGTCGCTCCTTCTCGTGGTTCTCGTCGTTCTCATGAATCTGGTCGCGATCGCCGTCCGTAACCACCTCCGGAGCAAGTACACCTCGAGTTCCGTTTAATCGTCGAGATGTCTCCCATGTACGACATGTCAAAAGCGAGCGAGGCGGGCGCTGCGCCGCCGATTCCGAACGACCTCACCGATGCCGGCCCGGTCACCGAAGTGTCCGAGAGCGGCAGCGACCCCGCCGAGAACTTCGACAACGCAACACCCGCGCTCGTCGTGAAGTCGCTGTCGCTCTGGTACGAGCGGGCGCAGGCCCTCTTCGACGTGTCGCTCGAGATCCCCGAACGCCGCATCACGGCGTTCATCGGTCCTTCGGGCTGCGGCAAGTCCACGCTTCTGCGGTGCTTCAATCGTCTGAACGATCTCATCCCGGGGGTTCGCATCGAAGGGGACATCGAGCTCTACGGCGCGAGCCTGCTCGATCCGTCCGTCGATGTGACGGCGCTCCGCCAGCACATCGGCATGCTCTTTCAAAAATCGAACCCGTTCCCGATGTCGATCTACGAAAACGTCGCCTACGGGTGCCGCATCCTCGGGATGAAGGACCGGCGAGAGTTCGACGAGATCGTCGAGCGGAGCCTCCGCGGTGCGGCCCTCTGGGACGAGGTGAAGGATCGAATGAAGGAGTCGGCGATGGGACTTTCGGGCGGGCAGCAGCAGCGACTCTGCATCGCGCGGGCGATCGCCGTGGAGCCGGAAGTGATCCTTCTCGACGAGCCGTGCTCGGCGCTCGATCCGATCGCGACGATGAAGATCGAGGACCTGATGCAGGACCTGAAGAAGAAGTACACGCTGGTCATCGTGACCCACAACATGCAGCAGGCGTCACGCGTTTCGGACTACACGGCGTTCATGTACCTCGGAAAGCTCGTCGAGGTGGGGCCGACGGAGAAGATGTTCGTGAAACCGGAGAACGAGCAGACTCGGGATTACATCTCGGGGCGCTTCGGGTAGGAGGGAGAGAGAACCGGTTCACACGAAGTGCGCGAAGGGGACGCGAAGGAAGACGAAGGAGAGAGGGAATAGAGGATGTGAGATTGAGTGTGTCGGAGATTCTACGTCTCACTCGACGTTCGTCGTCTCCGTCGATTTGCTGGTTGGGCCGCTGCCCTCTCGTTCGCATCGCTCTTCTCTCTCCGCCTTCTACAAATCAACGATTTCCTCTGCTTCCTCTTCCTTCGCGCACTTCGTGTGAGTCTCTTTCCCTTCCGAATCACGCTTCAGCATCCCACTTCCCCACCCGGAGCCGCCCCCTCGCCAAACAGGAAGTTGAGCACCCGCAGCGCGTCCCCCAGCTCGAGGCTTCCCGACCCGTCCGTGTCGCAAGCCTCGCGACATCCCGGTGCGCCTCCTCCGCCGTAGAGGTGGAAGATGAGGTGCACCGCGTCGGCGATGTTGAGCCGCCCGTTCGCGTCGCAATCGCCGCGGAGGAAGCGATCCCCCGGGACGCTCGACGCATCGGCGGGATCCGTCCCGGCGTCGATCTCGTCACCGTCAAACGCTCCGTCACCGTCGCGGTCGAGCCCGAAGCGTGTCCCCATCGTTCGCGGCACGATCGTGAAGGTCATCACCGCATCGTTTCGCTCGATCGCGCTCAGTAGGTCGACGTCGGTCAGGCTCTCCGTCGCCCGGTCCGCTTGAAATCGTCCTTCCGGCGTGAGGACGAATCCGCGTTCTTCGCTTGCGAATCGACCGCGCGCGACGAGCTCGCCGTCCCCGGCGCCGGCGCGAAGGCGGAGAAGCTCGTAACGCGTTCGGCGCTCCGCGATCGTGTCGGCCCGGAGGGTGATCTGCTGCCCGACGATCGGCGCGAGACCGGTCGGGAACTCGAGCATGTAGGCTTCGAGCTCGCGCGCTTTTTGATCTCCGCTCCGTCCGCCGATTCCGTCCGGGAACGTGAAATCGCCGAGCGCATTTCGGAAGAAGTTGTAGATCGTCGGCATGGCGCCGTCATTCAGGAACCCGAACCCGCGCACTTGATCACCGAGGTGCGGCGTCGGAACGGGAGTGAAGAGGAGGGGTTCCTCACTCACGACGTCCGGCATCGAGAAGCCGAACATGCCGACCTTCTGGTAGAGCGCGCGGAGGTGGGGGACTTTGAAATCCTGCGGCAGCGCGATGAACGCGCCCTTGCCGTCGGCTCCGTCGGCCCCGGGGTGGCACTGTGCGCAGGCCGTACCGTCTCCACCGAGTCCGGTTCGACTGCCCGGACCGTCGAAGATCTCTTTTCCCGCTACGGCCACGGGGCTGAACGATCCGCCGAGTGGCGCGATCGGGTTGGGGCCGAGACGGATCGGCAGCACGAAGTCGGCGAGTTGCTCCATCGTCTCGTCCGGAAGCGGCTCTCGGCGCCCGAGGAGTCGCTCGAAGGTCGGCTTGAACGACAAGAAGCTCTTTCGAGTGTCGAGCGGGTCGTCTTCGCCGCCATTCTGATCGCCGCGCCAGTGTAGGCTTCCCGCGCCGTCGAGGCCGCGGAAGCTCAGCGTCGTCATCGGCCCCTTGAGCGGATGGAAGGGCGCGAGAGTCGTCCCCGCCTGCGGGAGGACGGGCGGAACGACATTCGCCTCGATCGCACCCTCGGGATCGCCGAGGTTCCACGCGAGAGCGTCGATATCGCCAAAGATGTGACAGCTCGCGCACGAAGAGTCGGCGTGAGCCGACTGCCGCGTATCGTAGAGGACGGCGCGGCCCGTGCGAATCGCCGCCGGCTCGGGGTCGTGTCCGATCGGGATGGCCGTTACCGCTCGGCGAGCTTCCGTGTCGACAACGGAGATCGTGTGGTCGACGCGATCGAAGACGTAGAGACGCGCGCGTTCGGGGTCGAGGGCGAGGCCCGAGGGTCCCTTTCCGACGGCGATGCGATCGATGACGGCGCCGCTCGAATCGATCACCGCAACGCGATCCGATCCCATCGCGGCGATATACGCTCGCTCTCCAGACGGATCGAACAGGATCTCGGTCGGGAGGGCGAGGGCCTGGGCGCGAAGCTCGTCCGTGCTTTCGCGAGTGCGGTCGATCTGCGGGTTGAGGTCGACCGCGCGGATCGTTTCGCTCGCCGTTCGCGGATCGATGATCGAAACTCGGTTGTCGACGATGTGGCCTTCGAGCCGCGTGAGAAAGGGCGTCGCGTTCCGCGACTCGAGGTTCGTCGCGAAGACCCGACCCGTCGCCGGATCGACCGCGAGACCGAAGATCGTCGTCCCGACCGAACTCACCCGCGCGGTCTCGCGGGGCGGTGTCGTGGTCGCGTCGATCTCGAAGACGTCGTAGTCGGGGAGATCGAACCGGATGCGCGGCGACCAATCCCGGCCGTCTGCGTCGAGCCATCTCGAGCCGTCGAAGCGGACGATGATCCCCGTCTCGGGTGGCTGATCCCCGGGAGGACCCTGGTACTCGCGGGGCGGAGGAAGCGATCCCGGCGCCGAGAAGCCGTCGTCGATGAGCCGGTCGGCATCGAGCGAGCGGGAAGCGGCGACGAAGTGGATGCTCGTCGTCTGATTGCCCGAAAGAAACGCGGCGGCATAGACGCGCCGGCCGTCGGGACTCACCGCGAGAGCGCGCGGAGTATCCGCGAATAGACTCAGAATTGTCGGTTCGGTGCTCGGATCCGAGACTTCGAAGACCCACACGTCCGCGCGGCCGACGCCGGGTGTCGTGAGCTCCGGATCTCCCGGGCGGTTCTGTCCGCGGTGCGCCGCGGTGATGAACGCGCGCTCACGCGCGGCGCCCGCGAAAACGATGTCGCGCGGTTCGTCACCGACGAGGAGCGTCTCGCGCACGAACGGACGCTGCGGATCGCGGACGTCGACGATCGAGACGCTGTCGGAGAGATGATTGACGACCCAGAGCTCGCCGTCGCGCGCCGCAATCGCGACCGGCTCGAGCCCGACGGCGACGGACGCGATGCGGGTGAAGTCGGACGCGTTCTCGCGCGCGCCGGAGAGCCGGAAGATCTCGACGTGGTGGTCGGAGATGTTCGCGGCAAAGAGGAGATCGCCTCCCGGAGAGAGAGCGATCGGGCGCACGGGGCCCGACTCGAAGTGCACGAATCCAGCGTCGTCGCTTGCGCCGTCTGCGATCGCGAACGACGCCAGCACGCTCGCGATCGCGACGATCCCGAGCGAGCCTTTGATCCGGATCGGCGCGTCTTGCCGCTGGTGAATTCTTGTTGTTCTCGCGCTACTCATCCCTCGCATCCCGGAAAGATCCCGCACGCGAGCTCGGCGTCGGGAAGCACGGCATCGCACTCGTCGAACGGCGGCGGGGGAGGCATCCCGTCCCCGAAGAGGTAGTTCAAGTGGTAGATCGGATCGGCGATGTTGAGCGCGTCGTCCGCATTGGTGTCCGCGGAGGCCGCGCAGTCGAGCGTCGTCTCGTCCGCGAAGAGGAATCCCAACACGAAGATCGGGTCGGCGATGTTGCTATCGCCGTCGATGTTCGCATCGCCGCGACGAAACTTCGACGAAACGAACTCGAGCGCCCCCATGTCGACTGCGGGCCCGAGGATGCGCGGTCGACCGTCGAGATCGATCGTGGTCGGGACGGGCTCCGAGCCTGAATCGATCGCGGGTGACCCGGCCCGGAGGCGGTAGTCGCCCGCTACCCAAACGACGCCCTCGCCTTCGCCCGGCCGACGGAACATCGGATCGGCGTCGAGGACCTCGGTGATCTCCGCGTGCCCGGGAAGCACTCCTTCGACGATCGAGTGCGACACGCGGGTGAACCCGACGGGTTGCTCCTCGTTTCTCTCGTGCACGATGCCCTTCCCCACGCCGTTACCCGAGACGACGGAGTTCCGCACGGTCAGCTCGGACTGCCAGACGTGGACAGCCGACGTATCGTCGCCGGCTTGATCCCCGTTGTTCTCTGTGATCGTGCAGCCGACGAGGTCGACGCGGAGCTCGCCACCGACCAGCGCGCTACCGGAATAGCCGTGATTCCCGGCGATGATCGAGTCCCAGATCGTAAAGGACGAGTTGTAGCTCTGAATCCCCGATAGCCCGTTCGCGACGATTCGACTGCCGACGATCTTGAGGTCGTCGCCCTGTGACGAGAAGATCCCGTTCACGAAATTGCGCTCGATGCGGCAAGCCGTGAGCTCGGCCTTGACCGATCCGGCCGAGTAGAAGCCTCCGCCGAAGCGCCTTCCGTGACCCCCCACGAAGCCGCGGGAGCGGGAGAGGACCGAGCGCTCGATCACGACCTTCGCGTCCTCCCAGCAGGTCACGCCGTTCTGCTCGTTCTCGTCGATGATCGCGTCCGCGATGCGCACCTCGGACTTGGGCCCGCAGACGATCCCGGAACTGGCGTGCCTGACCACGACGACGCGCTCGACGTTCGATGCAGAATCCGCGGACACGAAGATGCCGATGCCGTCGCTGCCCTCGACTCGAAGGTCGGAAACGTTTCCCCGAACGTCGACGAGCCGTCCGGAGATCGTGCTGCTCGAGGGACCCGATCCGGCGAGGCTCACGCCGGGTCCGAGAAGAAAGGTGCCGACGTACGTTCCCGGAGCGAGGTGGATCGTGCGGTTCGGCGCGCTCGGAGCCGAACAGGTGGGAAACGGTGCACCCATGTCGCCTGCGTCACGCCCGGTGCCGAGGCACGGCGATTCCTGCGAGAGGGCGAAGCTCGGATCGACCGCGCGATCGAGCGTCTGGTACGGCCGGTCTCGCGTTCCGTCGCCCCCGGGCTCGACGTCGGCATCCACCCAGACCGCCGCGGATTCACCAAACCCACAGAATCTCGGATCGAGGTTTATGTTTCCTTCGCCCGCGGGCGGCTCACCCTCGACGCACGAGAACGACACCTCGACCGGATTCTCTTCGAGCGCACCCGCGAGGCCGCCGGCCGAATTGTCCCAGAGGATGCTGCTCTGAATCTGCGCCGGACCGCCCACCCAGACGCCGCAGCCGAAGACTCCGAAATTGTGCGCGATCGTCGTGCGATCGATCCAAAGTTGGGTGCCATGTGTGGTCACCGCGCATCCGTCGTTGGCTACGAGCAGCGATCGGGAGACGTCGGCGCTGCCGTCGACGAAGTTGAGCCCACCCGCATTTCGCTCGATCCGCGAGTCCTCGATTTCGATCTCTGCGCCTCGAGAGGCGAGGCCGATTCCGTTGTTGCCGCGGATCGTGACGTTTGCGAACGACGGTTTGGAGCCGATCTCGCAGAACGCTCCTCCGAACGCTCCTTCCGTGATGAGAGAGTCCTCGATCAGTGGCTCGGACTCGACGCCACACTGGAGAGCGTAGGGAAAGCCTCCCCGCAGTGTGCACGCCGTAATGACGGGGGCCGCGCCGCGCGCGACGTAGACGTGTCCTTCGACTGTGACGTCGCGCACGACGGCATCCGCCCGTACGTCGCGAAGGTCTCCGGCGATGGTCGTGCGCGACGCTCCCGCACCCGCGATCGAGAGCGGGGCGGGAAGCGCGGCGACGATCTCGTACCGACCACTCGCCAGATGAAGCGCGGCGCTACTCGGGCCCGGTTCGTCGCACGAGGTCCCCGGCCAGCCTCGATCCGCGCCGTTCTCGCCGGTCGCTCGACACGGTGAGTTCGGTGCGAGCGCCCAGTCGTAGGCGCTATCGAGACGGAGAGCGCGAAACGGCCGATCGGCAGTACCGTCGCCGCCGGCGGCGGCGCCCGCGTCGACGTAGAAATCGCCGCGTGCCCAACCGCAGAAGAGTGGATCGACGGAGATGTTGTTCTGGCCTCGGTCGACGAAGGGCTCGGGCAGGCAGGAGAAATCGACGAGGAGTTGACCGTCGCCGTGGATCAAGATCTCCTCGTCCGCGGAGTTCGCCCACACGACCGAGTCGCGAAGTGAAACTTGCCCGCCGTTGATCCGCAAACCGATCGACGAATTTCCCGCGATGGTGACGCCTCGCGCGTTCACGCTGCTAGCATTGTCGACGACGAAGATGCCCGCGGCGCCTGCGGAGGACACGTTCGCGGCGACCAAGCAGTCCGCGATCTCCGCCCGGGTGGCGATCAGATAGATTCCGGCACCGAAAAAGCCGTCGGTTAAGTTCGCTAGCACGCGGCAACTTCTGATCTCGACGCGCATCGATCTCATGAACAAGCCACCGGTTCCGCGGCAGCGAACGACATCGACGTTCTCGAGCGCCGAGGATGCGTCGGGCAAGGTCGGTTCGTCGGCCCAGATCCCTCCAGCCGGACCAACCTCGATCGTGACGTCGCGGACGGAGGAACCCGGCCGTAGGCCGACGAGCGTACCTTGGACGGTGGTTTGATCGCGCCCTGCTCCGTGTAGAGTCACGTTCCGGTGGAGCGGAAGAACCGCGGCGGCGTAGCGCCCCGGTGCGGCGATCAGGGTCGTGCGATCCGGACCCTTCTCCGCGCATCCGGGGACGTCCGCTCCGATCGGACCACCGTCGCCGCCGGCCGTCATGCAAGGCGACGCGGCCGAGAGGCCGTAGTCGTACCGAAGCGCCTCGCCGATCGAAGCGAACGGACGCTCGGCAGATCCGTCGCCATCCGGTGGAGCACCGGCGGAAACGTAACGGGTGTCGCCGCCCCAAGCGCAGAAAAGCGGATCTGTATCGATGACCGTTTCGGCGAACTCTAGCTCGTAGTCTTCGAGGCAGGAGTGCTTGACGTCGATCAGCCCATCGAGGCGCCACGAACCGCGCCACAGATTTCCCCAGACGATCGAGTTCGTGAGCTCTCCCCCCCCGCTCATTCTGAGCGGCTGCTCGAAGAGATGGTTCCCGGCGAGCGTGAGCCGGTCGACGGAGATGCTTTGTTCTCCGTACATGTCGATTCCGTGGCCACGACTGAAGTTGTCCGCGACGAGGCAGTTCGAGATCGAGACGACGCGATCGTAGAGACCGACGAGAGATCCCCACTGCTGATTCTGGTTCGCGATGATCCGCACGCCGTCGATCGTCACGTCGGAGTTGGTCGAGTAGATCGCGACGAAGGAGTCAGCGATGTTGCCCCTGAGCTCCGTGTCGACGAGCTCGAGGGTGGCGTTCTCCAAATGAAAGCCTCCGCCGATGCGGAACGTACTCCCACTCGAGCGCGTCAAATTCTCGACGACGAGACACTTCGAGACGCGCACGGCCGAACGATCGCGAATGAGAAACCCACCGCCTGCGCGCTGCGTGCGGACGCCGCGTCCACCGACGGTTCTCGTGAGTCTCCCTTGGCCCTCGCGGACCGTAAAGCCCTCGACCACGCTCCGGATCGATTCTCCGCGCTCGAACACGAAGACACTCGACTCGTCGGGATCGTCGGGCGTCTCGCTCATCCGAATGATCGTCGCCTCTGCACCCGTTTCGGAACGGAGCTCGAGATCTTTGCGCGGAGGCGACGTGTCGTCGCCCGGAACGTGCAGGCGATTGAAGTTGAGCGGCGCCGAGATCGCGTACTCGCCTGGAGCGACGAGCACGGTGTCCCCGTCCGCGGCGACGTCGAGCGCCTCTTGAATCGTCGGGCGATCGGCGGGTACGCGGATGACATCTCCCGCCGCGCGACCCGGGCTCATCGTGACGACGATGGCGGCGAGAAGCACCGCGGGCAGAGAAATGCGGAGTGGCTCGGAAACGATTCGGTTTGCTCCCACGGGACTTCCCCAGATTCCCTGCCGCTGGTCTAGCCTGTCGACGCGCTGAGCGATCGAACGTCACACCCGTCCGCACGCCCCGAGGATGCTTTCCATTCTCAACGTTCTCGACGGCGCGAGCATCATTCGCAGCCAGGAAAGATCTCGCAGTCGAGCATCTGTTCGGGTGACGTTTCCCCGCATTCCTCGAACGGAGGCGGCGGAGGAGATCCGTCGCCGAAGAGATAGTTCAGGTGATAGATCGGATCGGCGATGTTGAGAGAGTCGTCCGCATTGACGTCGGCGGCGGCGGCGCAGTCGAGCGCGGCTCCGTCCTCGAAAAGGAATCCGAGCACGAAGATCGGGTCGGCGATATTGCTCGCGCCGTCGAGATTCGCGTCACTCCGGCGGAAGGGCGACGTGCAGTATTCGTATGCTCCGAGATCGACGAGCGGTCCGCAGACTCGCGCGCGTCCGACGAGATCGACCGACGTGGGAACCGGCATCGAGCCGACATCGATCGCGGGAGAGCTCGGCTGAAGCCGGTAGTCACCCCTCTCCCAAGCAGCGCCGTCTCCTTCGCCGCGGGCGTGAAAGAGCGGATCGGCATTGATGACATCCGCGAGTTCCGCATGCTCGGGGAGCTCGCCTTCGACGAGCGAGCTCGTCACCTTCGTGAATCCCTGCGGAGGATCTTCGTTTCGGTAGTGCATGATGCTCGCTCCGAGTCCGTTCCCCCAAACAATCGAATTGCGGAGAGTGAACTCGGAGTTGTGGAGAACGATCGCCTGAGTCCTGTCGTCTCCCGGACCGCTGCGATTCTCGGTCACGGTGCAGCCGATCATCTCGACCGTTAGGTTTCCGCCGGTGAGCGCCGTTCCGTCGTAGCTGTGGTTCCCCGCGATGAGCGAATCGGTGAGCTGCAGCTTGCCGTTGTGCGCTTGAATGCCCGACTGATTGTTAGCGGTCACCTCACATGCCACGATGGAGATTTCGTCGCCGTTCCCCGCGAAGATCCCGCTCACGTCGTTGCGCTCGAGAAGACAGTGAGTGAGAGTCGCTTTCACGAGGCTCGCCGCGTAGAATCCTCCGCCGAAACGGGAACCGTGCCGCCCCGGGAAGCCCGCGGATCGAGCGATCGTCGTGTGATGGACCTCGATCTGAGCCCCTTCCCAGCACGCGATGCCGGCTTCGCCGTTGTCGTCGAAAACGGAACTCTCGACCACGACGTTCGAATTCGGTCCGCAGACGATGCCGGATCGCGCCGCTCCGACGACGAACACGCGCTCGATGTGCGCGCTCGCTCCCGTCGAGACGAGGATTCCATCGGCGTCGCTCCCGTCGACACGAAGATTCGAGACGCCTCCGCGCAAGTCGGCGATCCCGCCGTGGATCACCGTCTCCCCTGAGCCCGCTCCGACGAGATCGATTCCGGAGCCGAGGACGATCGGTCCGGAATAGTCGCCGCTCGCGAGATGGATCGTCCTCGCGTCGGCGCCGGTGGTCGCACACGGCTCGAATGGGATTCCGATATCACCGCCGTCCGTGCCGGCGCCGAGGCAGGGTGAGCCTTCGGCGAGCGCGAAGCTGAACTCGGTCGCCGCGTTCGGGTGGGTGAACGGAGTCTCGCGCGAGCCGTCGCCACCGGCGGGAGCGTTCGCGTCGACCCACATTTCGTCGGCCGCACCGAGTCCGCAAAATGCGGGATCGAGATTCAGGTTTCCTTCACCTGGTACGAGCTCGCCTTCAACGCAAGAGTAGGAAACGGTCGCGTTCGCTGCGCTGAGGAGACTCTTCTCGGTGTTGCCCCATATGATGCTGTCTCGAATCGTCGTTTCGCCGGACGCGGTAACCGTGCAAGAAAACGCACCGTAGTTCCGAGCGATCGTCGTTTGGGCGACGGTGAGCTGCGTCCGCTGCGAGGAAATCGGGCAGCCCGAGTTGCGCGCGATGAGGCAGCGCGTGATCGTCGCGGAACCGCTGTTGAGACTGAGCCCACCTCCGTTCGCGAGGATGCTCGAGTCGACGAGCTCGATGGTCGCCTCTTGAGAGATGAGCGCGACGCCGACATACCCTCGGACTTCGATGCCCTGAAATACGGGTCGAGACGTCGATTCACAGGTGATCGCGTTGGCCGAACCGTCCCTGAACGTCGTGTCGGAGATCAAAGGATCGGATCCTGCGCGGCAAACGAGAGCGGTGCTCGATCCGCCGCTGAGGACGCTGTTCTCGATCGTCGCCGATGCCTCCCTCGCCACGTAGACCGTTCCCTCGACCGCTAGGTCGCGGAGACTCGAAGTACCGGAGAGCTCGGCGATGCCTCCCGCGATGGTCGTTTGATCGGCTCCCGCGCCTTCGATTCGAACGGGTCCGGGGAAGGATGCGTCGAGGCGATACCGTCCCGCCGCGATGTCGATCGAGAGCTCCGCGGGGCCGCGGTCGCCGCAGGACGGCGCCGACCAACCGCGATCGACTCCGTTCTCACCGGATCCGCGGCAAGGCGACGCGTCCGCGAGCGCCCAGTTGTAACCGAGACCGGCATCGAACGAACGGAGCGGTCGTTCCGCGCTGCCGTCGCCGCCCACTGGAGCGGCCGCGTCGACATGCAGGCTTTCGCGTCCCCATCCGCAGAAAAGCGGATCGACCGAAATGTTCTCCTTGCCGCGCGCGAACGGTTCCGGCAGGCACGAGTACTCCGCGTCGAGTACGCCGCCGGACAGTCGGATGTCTTCGCTCGAAGCGTTCCCCCACACGATCGAGTTTTTCATCGTGACTTGGCCGTTCCCGATGAGAAGACCGGTACCCGACGGTGTCCAATTGCCCGCGATCGTCACGCGGTTGAGGTCGACGGACGGAGCAACTCCCGAGACCGTGAGGGCGCCGCTCCCCGAGAGGAAGCGATTCCCGGCGATGAGACTGTCTTCCATTTTGATCGCTCCGCCTGAATGCCAGACGGCGCTTCCGAGCGTCCAATCGGCGGAATTGTCGACGACGCGGCAGGCGCGCATCGTGAGATTCGCGTTCTGCACGACCACGCCGCCGTTCGCCCGGCAGCGGCGGATGTCGACCGATTCCATCACGACCGGCGGCTCGGCGATGGTCATCTCGCCGATCCAGACTCCGCCCGATGGTCCTTCGGCGATCGTGATGTCGCGAATCTCCGCCCCGGGGCGTGCGCCGACGAGCGTTCCGCGAACTGTCGTCGCTTGGGCGTCGCTTCCGTGAATGCTCACGTTCTGACCGAGCGGGACGATCGGAAGCTCGTAGTCTCCCGGCTCGAGAACGATTCGCGTGCGATCGCGACCGGCAGTCTCGCACGACTCGAGCTCCGCCCCGATGGGCCCGCCGTCCTCACCGGCGGTTCGACACGGCGATGTCGCGCCGAGACCGTAGCCGTAGCGGAGTGCGTCGCGAAGCGAATCGAACGGTCGCTCCGGAGTCCCGTCTCCTCCCGGTGCGGCATCGTCATCTACTCGAAGTGATTCGAGATCTCCCCAGGCGCAGAACTCGGGATCCTGATCGATCACCGTTTCGCCGAGTCGAGGGGCTCGGTTCTGAATGCACGAGTGGTGGACGTCGACCGCCTCGGAGAAGTCGATGGGCGGGCGATGAAGGTTTCCCCAGATGATCGAATTCTCGAGCTCGGCGGGGACGCTCAAGTAGATCGGCGCGTCGCGGAAGAGGTTCCCGGCGATGGTGAGTCGATCGATCGAGGCGGGGTTCGCGCCCCAGATGTTGACTCCCCCCGCTTGGCTGTAGTTGTCGGCGACGAGGCAGTCGGAAATCCTGAGCTCGCAGTTCCCGAACTGCGCCATCGGGACCCAGCCGCGGTTGTGATTCGCCAGGATGCGAACCGTCGCGAGAGAGACGTCGGAGTCGGTCATAAAGACTGCGGCACCCCAGTCGCCGACGTTTGCGCTGATTTCGCTCTCGGTGATCTCGACGATCGAGTTTTCGACGTAGAGACCGCCGCCCACGTGGGAGGTGTTCTCCTGAATCCGAGTGAAGTTCCCCGTGATCGCGCAGCTCGCAATGCGTACCGCAGACCGGTCTCGGATGAGGAAGCCGCCTCCCTGTCGCTGCGGGCCGTAGCAAAAGAAACAGCTCACGCTCGTGGCGAGGCGGCCCTGTCCGCCCGTGACGGTGAATCCTTCTACGAAGCTCCGGTTCGATTCGCCTTTCTCGAACACGAAGACACTCGCCTCGTCGGGGTCGTCCGGCTCGTCGTGCATTCGAATCACGGTCGCGTCGGCGCCGGATTCGGAGCGAAGCTCGAGATCCTTGAGCGCGGGCGAGGTAGCGTCGAGTGGATCGTGAAATCGATTGAAGCTGAGCGGGTTCGTGATGACGTACTCGCCCGGGGCGACGAGGATCGTGTCGCCGTCTGCGGCGACGTCGAGAGCCTCTTGAATGGTGGCGTGATCAGCGGGGACGCGGAGGATGTCGGTGTGCCCGACTCGGGCTCCGAGCGCGATCACTCCGAGCGCGATGATTCCGCGCAGGCTCAGGCGGTCCGGCCGACTGGTCCGCTCGATCGAGTTCGATCCCACGGGGTCCCCCTCGGATTCAACGGTGGAAGCGAGAATGACTCGAGCGAACGGTGGACCCTCGAGATTCGCGCACACTTCGAAACGACTTGGCACCATTCTCTGCCCTCTTTTCGCCGCCCGCATCATCATTCGCAGCCGGGAAAGGCCTCGCAGTCGAGCGTCTCGTCGGGATCGGCTTCGCCGCACGCCTCGAACGGCGGCGGCGGAGGCGAACCGTCACCGAAGAGATAATTAAGCAGGTAGATGGGATCGGCGACGTTCACTCCGTCGTCGGCGTTGAGATCCGCGGCGGCGGCGCACTCGAGCGTGATGCCGCCCTCGAAGAGGAATCCGAGGACGAAGATCGCATCGGCGATGTTGCCCGCACCGTCGGTGTTCGCGTCGCCGCGGCGGAAGGCGGACGTGCAGTACTCGTACGCGCCGAGGTCGCTGGCGGGACCGCAGACGCGGGGACGACCCGCGAGGTCCATCGCCGTCGGGATGGGTTCCGCGCCGGCGTCGATCGCGGGAGAGTCCCGACGAAGACGGTAGTCGCCGCGAGTCCAGCTCGGACCCTGCCCGTCGCCGCGCAACCGGAAGAGCGGGTCGGTGCCGACGATGCCGGTCAGCTCGGCGTGCTCGGGGATCTCGCCGTCGACGATCGAGTTCGTGAGTTTCGTAAACCCGATGGGGTCTTCGTCGCTCCGGTTGTTCTCGATGCTCTGCCCGTTGCCGTTTCCCCACACGATCGAGTTCCGCACGCGAATTTCGGATTCGTGCGCCGCGATCGCCGCGTGGACGTCTCCGGCGCCCGCTCGAAACCCACCGAATTGATTCTCCGTCACGGTGCAGCCGACCAGTTCGAGAACGAGTTGGTGTCCGGTGATCGCAGTGCCACTGAAGTTCTCGTTGCCGGTCAGAAGCGAATCGACCACGCTCAGTCTCGCGCCAAACCCTTGAATCCCTGCCCGGCCGTTCGCGCTGATGTCGCAGGCGGTGAGGACGACGTCGTTCTCGCTTGACGCGACGATGCCGGTCACGCGATTCCGCACTACGCGAGAGCGAGTGAGCTCCGCCTTCACGTCCTCGGCGAAGAGGAGACCGCCGCCGAACAGAGCTCCGTGGCGGCCGGGGACGCCGCGCGTATGGGAAACCGTCAACCCGTGAGCGCGAAGCTGCGTGCCCGACCAACACTCGACTCCGCTCGCACCGCTTCCGTCGATCCACGTGCCGGTGATGCTTACATTTGAATCCGATCCGCAGACGACCGCAGACCGCTCTGCGCCTTCGATCGCCAGCCTTTCGAGAACTGCGGTGGCTCCGGCCGGAACGATGACTCCGTCGCCCACGATCGGCTCGACGCGGAGATCCGCGACTCGTGCGTGTACATCGACGACCGCTCCGCGAATGATCGTTCTCGTCCGCCCGGCACCCGCGAGCGTCACCCCCGGGCCCAGTCCGATCGATTGCGGATAGATGCCTTGCGCCAGATTCACCGCGCGCTTCGCCAGTCCGGGCGCAGGGCAGATACCGAGGGACGCACCGATGTCGCCCCCGTCGCTGGCGGAGGCGCGGCACGGAGAGTTCTCCGCCAGCGAATAACGAAAATCGAGTGCATCGAGGAGGCTGCGGTGCGGTCGTTCGCGGGACCCGTTCCCTTCTGCCGGAGCGGACGGATCGACCCAGGTGTCCTCTGCCCCGTCGAAACCGCAGAACATCGGATCGACATTCAAGTTCCCCTCGCCGGGGAAGAGCTCTCCTTCGATGCACGAATGGGAGACGACGAGGCCTCGGCCAGCGGTGAGGGTCAGTCCAGAATTCGCCCACACGATGGAGTCGCGAATCGTCGTCGAGCCTTCGAGCAACACGCTCGCCGAAGTCGGATTCGTGTTGTGCGCAATCGTGGTGCCGACGAGTGTCAGCACGGTGCGCGAAGCCACGATGAGCTGGCCGAAGTTGCGCGCGACGAGTCCACCGGAGATGCGAGCGACTCCTCCGGACAAATGCAGTCCGCCCGCGTTCCTGAGGATCTTCGGTTCGAGGAGCTCGACTTCGGCGCCGTTGGCACTGAGCGCGACACCGCCGTTATCGGAGATGACCACGCGCTCGAAAATCGGCTGCGAGCGGTCCCCGCAGACGACCGCCGTCGTCGCGCTGCCCGTGATCGTCGTGTCGACGACGCGCGGCGCCGATTCACGTTCACACACGAGCCCACTCTCATCGTCGCCGCGAAGCGTGCAAGATTCGATCAGGGCTGAATCGCCGGCAGCGACGTAGACCGAACCTTCGATCGTGAGTCCGCGCAGCGCGGAGCCCTCGCGAAGACGGCGAACGTCCCCGGCGACGATGGTGTTCTCCGCTCCTTCCCCCTCGATCACGATGGAATCGTTGAGGGGCGTATCCAGCACGTAGCGGCCGCGGGCGAGTCGGACCGTCGTCGCGCGGACTCGATCGCCTACGCACGGTTCGGCCGACCACCCGCGATCCACTCCGTCTTTGCCGGTCCCGCGACAGGGAGAGTCCTCCGCGAGCGCCCAACTGTACTCGAGTCCGTCGGTGAGCGCTCTAAACGGGCGGCTTTCGGTGCCATCCCCGCCGTTTGCTTCGCGAGCGTCGACATAGGCGAGATCTCGCGCCCATCCGCAGAAGAGCGGGTCGACCGCGATATTGTTCGAGCCGAAGTCGGTGAACGTCTCAGGTATGCAAGAGAACTCCGGGAAAAACACTCCGCCGTTGCCTATTCGGATCGCCCCACTCTCCGAAGTCTCCCAAACGATCGAGCTCCCAAGCTCGACGATGCCTCTTGCGATGTGGAGACTCGCTCCCGCCGGGGACCAGTTGCCGGCGATCGTGACTCGGTCGATCGTCACGACGGAATCGCCTCCGACGAAAAACGCGGCGACGCCCGAGTGCGAGCGGTTCTCGGCGATCAGGCAGTCGGAGATTTCCAGCTCGGTCGAGAAGACGAAGGCTCCGCTTCCAGTTTCCGAGTTCGCGGAATTGCGAACGATCCGGCAGCTCGTCATTTCGACCCGCGCAAACTCCGCGACGAGCCCTCCGTTCCCGCGGCAACCGCGAATGTCGAGCGCTTCGAGGATCGCAGGCCCTGCGTCGGGGGAGCTGCGAGACATCCAAATGCCTCCCGCCGGTCCGTCCGTCACGGTGAGGTCTTGCACCTCGGCATCCGAGCGGACACCGACGATCGTCCCGCGTACGGTCGTCTCCGATGTCCCCTCGCCGATCAGGCTGACGTGCTCCGTGAGCGGAATCACGGCGAGCTCGTGCTCGCCCGTACCGAGTGCGACGCGAACAGCGTCGCGCCCGGCCTCTTCGCACGAGGCGAGTCGAGCCCCGATCGCTCCGCCGTCTTCGCCCGCCGTTCGACAGGGCGACGTGGCCGCGAGACCGTACCCGAAGCGAAGCGCGTCGCGGAGCGAGCCGAACGGACGATCCTCGGATCCGTCGCCGCCGGCCGGAGCACCCGCGGACACGTGGCGGGTGCTCTGCGGACCCCACGCACAGAATTCCGGGTCCGATTCGATCACCGTTTCGTGAATGACGCCGGCGATGCAGGAGTGGTGGACATCGAACTCCGGCGGAAACTCGACCGACTGGAGAAAGCCGTTGTTCCAAAGGATCGAGTTCTTCAGCTCTCCGCGGCTCTGAACGACGAGGGGCGAACCCGCGAAGTCGTTCCCCGAGATGGTGATCCGGTCCATTGTTACCGGCGCGATTCCGCCGATCCGGATTCCTTCAGAGCGGCTGAAATTGCCGGCGACGAGAACATCCGTCATCGTCGACGCCGTACCGGCGAGTTCGATCAGCGGACCGAGTCGTGAGCGATTGTGATTCGAGAGGATCCGCACGCCGCTCAAGGAGACGTCCCCGTTGTGCGCGATGATCGCCGCGCCCACGTCGCCGAAGTTCTCTCGGATCTCCGTTCCTGAGAGCTCGACGGTCGAGTCTTCGACGAACAGCCCTCCGCCCGTGTAGAGACTGCCTGTCCGAGTCTCGCTGAAGTTCCCCGCGATGACACAGTCACGGATGTGAACGGACGATCGCTGGACGACGAGAAATCCGCCACCGCGATACTCGAGCCCCGCGCAATAGAAACACAGGGTGTTCGCCAACCGAGTGCCTTGCCCTCCCGTAACGGTGAATCCCGCTACGACACTCCGGGTCGACTCTCCGCTCTCGAACACGAAGACGCTCGCGTCGCCGGAGTCGATCGGGGTTTCGCTCATCCGGATGATCGTCGCCTCGGCGCCGGCCTCCGATCGGAGCTCGAGATCCTTGAGCGGCGGCGACGAATCGTCGAAGGGATCGTGCCAGCGATTGAAATCCAGCGGGCTCGAGATCAAGTACTCGCCCGGAGCGACGAGCACGGTGTCGCCGTCGGCGGCGACATCGAGGGCTTCTTGGATCGTCGGGTGGTCCGCGGGGACGCGGAGGATGTCCGCGTGCACGTGAGGCGATTCGAGCGCGATCAGACCGAGCGCGACGATTCCTACTGCGACCCAGGAATCGGGGTGAACGATCCGCCCCATCGGTTTCGAATCCACGCCGTCCTCCCTCGGACTTCTCGACGGAACCAGCGGCACCTCAGCCGATGCTGCAGCACGCGTTCCGGTCCATTCTCGTCGCTTCCTTCGCCGGCGGCACGATCATTCACACGCCGGAAAGATCTCACAGTCGAGCGCCGCCTCGGGAGCGGTTTCGCCGCACTCCTCGAACGGCGGCGGTGGCGGTGCTCCATCGCCGAACAGGAAGTTCAAGTGGTAGATCGGATCAGCGATGTTGAGCGCGTCGTCGGCGTTCGTGTCCGCGGCGGCGGCGCAATCGAGCGCGAGTCCGTTTCCAAAGAGAAATCCGAGCACGAAGATCGCATCGGCGATGTTTCCTTCGCCGTCGGTGTTGGCATCACCGCGGCGAAACGGCGATGTGCAGTACTCGTACGCGCCGAGATCGACGACCGGGCCGCAGACGCGGGTCCGGCCCGCGAGATCGACCGACGTCGGCACTGGCGTCGAGCCGAAGTCGATCGCCGGCGAATCGGGCTGAAGACGGTAATCTCCCCTCTCCCAGTCGGTACCGTCCCTTTTGCCGCGGACGCGAAAGAGCGGATCGACATCGATGACATCGGTAAGCTGCGCCTGCTCGGGAAGCTCACCTTCGACGAGCGAATTCGTGACCGTCGGGAATGCCTCCGCCATGACGCTCGTTCTGGATCCGTTTCCCCACACGATCGAATTGCGGATCGTAAGATCGGAGTTGTGGACGACGATCGGCGGGGTGCCGTCATCTCCCAGGCCGCGATTCTCGGTCACGGTGCAGCCGATCAGCTCGACGGTGAGGTTTGCGCCCCGGAGCGCCGGTCCGTTGTAGCCGTGATTTCCTGCAATGAGCGAATCGGTGAGACTCAGCATGCCGCTGTGCCCCTCAACTCCCGCTAGATTGTTGGCGGTCACTTCGCACGCGACGATCGACAGTTCAGTGCCGTTTCCCGCGAAGATCCCGTTCACATCGTTGCGCTCGAAGCGAGAGCGGGTGAGCTTCGCCTTCACGAATCCGGCGGCGTGGAATCCGCCGCCGAACCGTAAGCCGTGTCGCCCGGCAAACCCCGCGGACCGAGCGATCGTCGTTCGATCGACCTCGATCTGCGCCCCTTCCCAGCATGCGATCCCCGCTTCGCCGTTGTCGTCGACGATGGAGTTGTCGACGACGACGCTCGAATCCGGCCCGCAGAGGATCCCGGATCGCGCCGCGTTCACGACGACGACTCGCTCGATGTGCGCCTCAGCTCCCGCTGAAATCAGAATTCCGTCCGCGCTGCTCCCGTCGACACGGAGACCGAAGACGATTCCGTCGACGTCTGCGAGCGCGCCGCGGATGACCGTTTCTTCGGAGCCGGCCCCGATGAGATCGATGCCGGGGCCGAGGACGACCGATCCCGAATACTCGCCTTCGGCGAGGCGAATCGTTCTCTTGGCAGTACCGCTCGATGCACAGGTCTCGAACGGGACTCCGATATCTCCACCTTCCGTGCCAGCGCCGAGGCAGGGAGAACCCTCCGCGAGCGCGAAGCTGAACTCGGTGGCCGCATTCGGGTGAGCGAAGGGATTCTCTCGCGTCCCGTCGCCTCCTTCGTCGGCGGCCGCATCCACCCAGACTTCGTCGGCCGCGCCGAGTCCACAGAACGCGGGGTCGACGTTTAGGTTTCCTTCGCCCGTGACGAGCTCGCCTTCGATGCAGGAGTACGAAACGGTTGCGGCATCCGCGCTGAGGAGGCTCGACTCGGTGTTGCCCCAGATGATGCTGTCCCGAATCGTCGTTTCGCCGGTGGCCGTCACCGCGCAAGGAAACGTGCCGTAGTTTCGCGCGATCGTCGATTGAGTGACCGTGAGCTTCGTCCGCTGCGAGGAGATGGGACAGCCCGAGTTGCGCGCGATGAGGCACCGCGTCAACGTCGCGGAGCCAGCGATGAGTCTGATCCCATCGCCATTCGCGAGAACGCTCGAATCGACGAGCGCGACCTCCGCCTCTTGCGAGACGAGCGCAACTCCGGCGTTCCCCCGAATTTCGACTTCACGAAACAAGGGGCGGGAAGCGGATTCACACAAGATCGCCCGGGTCGCGCAGTCGGTGATCGTCGACTTGCCGACAATCGGCGTCGATCCGGCACGGCAGACGAGCGCGGTGCCCGATCCTCCCTTGAGGACGCAATTCTCGATCGTTGCCGTACCGGCTTTCGCTATGTAGACGGTTCCTTCGACCGCGAGGTCGCGCAGGCTGGATCCTTCGGAGAGCTCGGCGATGCCTCCGGCGATGGTCGTTCGCTCGGCTCCCGCGCCCTCGATGCGAACTCGCCCCGGCAACGACGCGTCGAGGCGATACCGCCCCGCCGCCACGCGGATCGAGGGCTCCGCGGGTCCTGGGTTGTCGCATGACGGCGCAGGCCAGCCGCGATCGACTCCATTCTCACCCGTCCCGCGACAAGGCGACCCGTCCGTGAGCGCCCAGCTGAAGCCGAGGTTCGAATCGAACGACCGAAAAGGTCGCTCGGCGCTGCCGTCTCCGCCTTCGTCCCCGTTCGCATCGACGTAGATTTCGTCACGCGGCCAACCGCAGAACATCGGATCGGCGGCGATGTTCTGCTCTCCGCGGGCGACGAACGCCTCGGGTACGCACGAATAGTCGATCGACAGACCAGTGCCGCCGCCGTTCCCCAGCACGATCTCTTCGTCCGAAGAGTTTCCCCAAATGATGCTGTCCCGGAGCGTGACGCGTCCGCCGTTGATCAGGAGTCCTCCGCCCGCGGAGGTCCAGTTGCCTGCGATAGTCACTCCCTTCGCGTTCACGGTAGCGCCGTTCCCGACGAGGACCGCGCCGCCTCCGAGCGAGTTGGTGTTCGCCGCGATGAGGCTGTCCGTGATCTGGAGACTTGTCTGCACCGCCCAGATTCCACTCCCAAAGCCGGAGTCGATGGTGTTCGCGAGAACACGGCTCCGATGAATCTCGAGCCTCACGAACTGCGCGAGCACACCGCCGTTCCCGCGGCAGCGACGAATGTCGACGTCTTCGATTCTGGCGATCGCCTCTGACGGGGCCGGCTGGAAGGCCCAGATTCCCCCGACCGGGCCCTCCTCGATCGTGAGCTCGCGGATTTCGAACCCGGGGCGAAATCCGACGACGGTTCCGCGAATGAACGTGTTCTCGCGGCCTCCGCCCGCGAGGCTCGCGCCCTGCTGTAGAGGGATCACAGGAAATTCGTAGTGTCCCGGCGCGAGGACGATCGTCGTCCGATCCGTGCCCGTGTCGTCGCACGCCCCGGCGTTCGCTCCGATCGCCCCTCCGTCGTCCCCGGCGGTGAGGTACGGGGACGCGGCGGAGAGGCCGTAGCGGTACTGAGTCGCTTCTCGGAGCGACGCGAACGGGCGCTCGACGGAACCGTCGCCCCCTGCGGGTGCGTTAGTGGACACGTGATGAGTGTCGGAAATCCATCCGCAGAAGAGAGGGTCGGTATCGACAATCGTGTCGCCGCCTGGGCCGGCGTAGTTCTGCAGACAGGAGTGATGGACGTTCATGTTTTCGTTGAGGCGCCACTCACCGGGGAAAGTGTTCCCCCAAACGATCGAGTTTTTCAGCTCGCCAGGAGCACCGAGATCGAGCGGCGTGCCGAACAGCTGATTCCCGGCGACGGTCAAGCGGTCGATCGTGACGGACTCTCCGGACCAAACGTGGAGACCGCCTCCCGAACTGAAGTTGTCCGCGACGAGACAATCGTGGATCGCCACCGAACTATTCGAGAGCGTCACGATCGCTCCCCACTGGCGATTGTGATTCGCAAGGATGCGAACTCCGTCGAAAGATACGCCGGCGTTCACCGCGAAGATCGCCGCTGAGGTGTCGCCGATGTGGCCGCTCACCTCGCTGTTGACGAGCTCTAAGGTCGAGTTTTCGACGTAGAGTCCACCGCCCGAGTGGAACGTGTTCGGCTCGAGTCGCGTCGAGCCTCCCGTGATCCGGCACGCGGCGATGCGTATCGAGGAGCGCTCTCGGATGAGGAATCCACCCCCCAGTCGCTGAGGGCCGAAGCAGAAGAAACAATCCGAGTTTGCGACGACCCGCCCTCGCCCGCCCGTCACCGTGAAGCCTTCGACGATGCTCCGGTTCGACTCACCCTTCTCGAAGAGGAAGACGCTCGCCTCGCCGGGATCGTCCGGTGTTTCGCTCATTCGGATGACGGTCGCGTCCGCGCCGTCTTCGGAGCGAAGCTCGAGATCCTTGAGCGGAGGCGACGTCACGTCCAGCGGGTCGTGGAAGCGATTGAAGTTGAGCGGACTCGAGATGACGTACTCGCCCGGCGCGACGAGGACGGTGTCGCCGTCGGCCGCGACATCGAGCGCCTCTTGGATGGTGCCGTAGTCGGCGGGGACCTGGAGGATGTTGGCGCACGCTCGCGTCGTGCTCAGTGCGACAACGAGAAGCGCGGTAACCGTGCCGGCGATGCGGAGCGAAATCGTTCTCACGGGAATTCCTTCGGGTTCGACATCGCTCGGAGCGGTCAAAAGGGAGCTGCCCCAACGGCGACAGAACGGCGATCGTTCTCTCGTCACCCGCATTCTCGAGCTCTCCCCGTCACGGAGCACAAGACTACCTCGCGTTCGCGCTCGACTCAAAAACCGTTGTGCGCCGATTCCTCGGGCCTTGCGCATTCGGCGGCTGCGCTACAATGCGCGCCGCTTTCGGCGTGGTGCACGCCGGGAGCGAGCGGAGTCGACTGCCGGCTCGCCGCGCGTCGATCGTCCGTCCCACCGCGATTTCTCTTTACTCCCCGAACACCGAGACCCGTTAGCGATGGCCTACGACCCTCACCGCACGGCGCCCGATCCGAAGGAAACCGGCTGGCCGCGTGGGATCCCCTACATCATCGGGAACGAAGCTTGCGAGCGCTTCAGCTACTACGGAATGCGCTCGATTCTTCAGGTGTATCTGACCTTTCTCTACAGCCAGGTCGCGCTCGAGGGGATCACACCCGAGCAGCAGGCGACGTCGACGGTCCATCTTTTCTACGCCGGCGTCTACGCGTTCCCGATGATCGGCGCCCTCATCGCCGATCGTTTTCTCGGGAAGTACCGCGTGATCCTCTGGCTCTCGCTCGTCTACTGCGCGGGTCACGGGTTTCTCGCGGTGTTCGAGGACTCGCTGGGCGGTGTCCTCGCCGGTCTCATGATGATTGCGATCGGTTCGGGCGGCATCAAATCCTGCGTCTCCGCGCACGTGGGCGACCAGTTCGGAGCGGGAAATTGGTCGAAGCTTCCACGCGTCTACCAGATCTTCTACTTCAGTGTGAACTTCGGATCGTTTTTCGCTTCGCTCCTGATTCCGTACACGAAAGAAACCCTGGGGGTTGAGTACGCTTTCGGGATCCCGGGCATCTTGATGTTCATCGCGACGATCTTTTTCTGGCTCGGGAGAAACACATTCGTTCATGTTCCAGCGAAGCCTGGCGGTCGCCTGGGACTGCTCGACGCAGTCAGCTCGACCTTGATCTTCATGGCGCTCGGCTGCTTCTCGTTCTTTGGCGACGACACTAGCACTTGGGTCAAGTTGATCGTGCCGATCGCGTTTCTGGGATCCGGATTGCTTCTCTTCGGGATTCGTCAGGAGATCGCTCGGGACGACGGCTTTCTCGCCGTTCTGCTGCTCGCCGTCCGGCGCGGGCTCCGCGGCGCTCGAGACACTCTCGGCAGCGAGCCGGTGGAGGGCTTCGTCGCCGTGCTGAAGATCCTGAGCGTCTTCGTCTTCATCAGCATGTTCTGGGCGCTCTTTGACCAGCACTCGACGACGTGGATCCGCCAAGCGGAACTGATGGATCGGCAGTTCTTGATCTTCGGCTGGGAATTCGAGGTTCTGCCGTCACAGACTCTGGCCTGGAATCCCTTGTTCGTCATGATCCTGATTCCCTTTACGGGGTTCTTCCTCTACCCGCTCCTCGATCGTTGCGGATTCGCGATGACGCCGCTCCGGCGCATTTCGCTAGGGATGTACGTCGGATTCGTCTCATTCGTCGTCGTCGCGATGCTGCAGGACCGGATCGAGGACGCGGCGACTGCGGCCGCGCTCGATCCGTCGAGCCCGGCCGCGCAACCGGTGCATCTCGCCTGGCAGATCATCCCGCAGCTATTGATCACACTTTCGGAAGTGATGATTTCGATCACCGGCCTCGAGTTCGCCTACAGCCAGGCGCCGAAGCGCATGAAGTCGACGATCATGGGCTTCTGGCTCCTCACGATCGCGCTCGGGAACATCTTCGTCAGCCTCCTCACGAAGTTCCTCCCCGAGATGACCCTCGCGCGGAACTTCTGGCTGTTCACCTGGCTGATGCTCGGAGCCGCAGTCCTCGTTACGATTCGGTCGGCGTTCTATCGCTACCGGGAATACACTCAGTAGGGGGCGATTCGGATTCGAACGGCACGCGGGAGAGTAAACCGCCCACCGACAGAACGATGGTGAGATAAAAGGGCAGCCACAAGTAGATCCAGACGTTCGCCGATCGCTCGGCTCCCTCGATGGCTGAGATCTTCTCGAAGAGCTCCTTGATCGTCTCGCTTTCGAAGAAACGTGGGATGACAACGCTCGCGAGCCAGAGCGCGACGATCGCAACGAAGTGATGGACGAGGGTGGACTCGAGGCGAGAGACGCGCGCGCCCAGAAGTCGCTCGATCCCGGCGTCGAGGACGCCCGGCCGACCAGAGGACGAGGTCCTCGCGCGCCCACCGATCCGGCGGAGGACCACCTTCACTGTCAGAAGAACGCCGAGCATCCAGACGAAGATGGAGACGAAGCCCGTCCACCAGTGGGCGGGAAGGACGTTCCAAAAGACGAGAATGCCCTTCGTGTACCAGCCGGGCGCGGTCGAGTAATCCCCGGACGTGATCGCGAAAATCGCGGCGAGATTCATCGCCGCGACGAGCGTCGCCCAGCAGACGTTGGGCGCGGGGACGCCGGCGATTCGGCGAAGCCACTGAAAGATCGCCGCTTCGACGGCCGCGTGGCCGAGCAGCGCGACCGTCACGCTCACGAACAGAATGGCATCCACGGTTTCCTCGCCCTCTCGCGCGATTCTGCGCGGCGAGCGCTCCTCGCGAGTGAATCCTGATTTCGGGTCGATGTTCTACCATCTGTAGCCGCGGCCCACCAATCGCCGGATCACTCGTTGCGCCGGTGGGCAGAGCCGCGTCAAGATGGCCTCTACGGATGCGGAAGTCGACGGCACGAGACGAAAGGACGGGAACCATGACGAAGATCGTCGCTCTAGTGAATCGCGCGTCGATGTTGACCGCCGCGCTTCTCGTCTCGACCTCCGTGGTTACGGCCCAAAACCGTTCCTTCATTCGCGGCGACGCTAACGCCGACGGCGCATTCAACATCGCGGACCCGGTCGCGACGCTGAACTACCTCTTCGACGACGGCGCAGAATTACCGTGTCTCGACGCCGCCGATGCGAGCGACGTCGGGTCGGTGACCATCAGCTCGGCGATCTACTCGCTCAATTTTCTCTTCGGGGACGGCGACACCATCCCGGCGCCCGGAAGCGAAGAGTGCGGCCTCGATCCCACCGAAGACAAGTTGTCCTGTGAGTCGTATTCGCGCTGTGACGAAGAGTGCGACTGCCTCGAGGACTTCTACTGCGCAACCGCGCCTGGTGATTGCGACGGGCACGGCGAATGCGTCGAACGTCCGCGTGCTTGCACGCGCGAGTTCGACCCCGTCTGCGGCTGCGACGGCGTCACCTACTCGAATCCCTGCAATGCCGCCGCAGCTGGGGTGAGCGTCGCTTACGAGGGTGAGTGTGACCGAGAGCGCGGCTGCGAATCGAACGACGACTGCGCCCTTCGCCAGTACTGCGCAAAGGAAACCTGCGACGACGAGTTCGGCGAATGCGCCACGCGAGCTGAAGTGTGCCCACTCGTATTCGATCCGGTGTGCGGCTGCGACGGCAAAACCTACGGCAACGAGTGCGAAGCCGCGGCGGCCGGGGTCAACATCGTGTCGCGCGGCGAGTGTCCGTAGGGAGCACCGGCGCGCTATTCCAGACCCTCAAGCCGCGCCGATCCACTTCCTCATTCTCATTCCTATTCCTACTCTCTTGCCCGTCTTCCTTCCTCTTCCTTCGCGATCCTTCGCGCTCTTCGTGTGAAACTCTTCTCAAGGACTCGCCGAGCGCACTAGCCGAAGAGCCGCCCGAACCACCATCGGCCCCGCCGCCGGCCCGAGCGACATCGACTCCTCGTACGCCCCCTCGCGGAAGTCGTACCCCGGAATCAAGTACCCGAGCTGATCGTTAGCGAGACCGACGATCATGCGCGGCGAGCCCTTCATGCGCTCGAGGATCTCGAACGAGAGCTCGGGAAGAAGCTCGCCCGGGATC
The DNA here is from genome assembly GCA_965223845.1 of Planctomycetota bacterium. Lineage (GTDB taxonomy): Bacteria > Planctomycetota > UBA8108 > UBA8108 > SXIK01 > CBDCXR01. The sequence goes on from CBDCXR010000004.1 coordinate 6,666,210, forward strand.
GTCACCATCTCCGCGCTTCCGAGCCGCAGGTGAAAGAGCTCCGACACGATGCGACCGCGGTACGTCGGCCGGCGCTTCTCATGCATCTTCATGAAGAGGCGCATACGCGGGTTCGTCACGGGGATTTCGATGCGTTGCCGACGAATCGCGAGGGTCCGCTCGATCGGTCGTGACGTCGCGAGGATTCGCTCCGCGATCCCTGCGAGTCGGCGGCCGCATCGTTCGGCTTCTTCGTGCGTCCGCGAGTCCGTGTCGCCCGACACCATCCCGCCGACCGCACCGTTCAGAAAGAGCGCCTGCGCGCCCGTCGTCCCGCGCAGCGCGTCGCAGAGGTAACCGGGGAAGTCTGCCGTCACCTCGAGCGGTCCGCCGTCCGGGCTGTCGATCCCTTCGACGTGACAAGCGAATTGAACGATCGTCGCGATCGGGCGATCGTTCTCGCCGATCGCCTGCAGGGCGACGACGTTGGGGTCGACGATGCCGGGATTGCGCGCGTTTCGAAAGAGCCCTGCGACGCGTGCCCCCGCGAGCGACAGCTCCTCGGACCCGGCGCGAAGCTCTTTGACCGGTCTTGCGTTCGCGAGCGCCTCGAGGACCGCCGACTCGATTCCGCGCTGAATCTTCTCAACGTACTTCTCGGGATAGAATCCGTAGATACCGATCGGATCGCCCGCCGTGTGGTTGTGCGACATCGAGATGACGAGATGCGAAACCCCGCGTTTGCGGAGTCGTTCTTCCACGGGATCGATCTCGCTTTTCAGCATCCCGAAGATATCCGCGCCGACCACGGCGACCGCGAGTTCTCCGTAAACGAACACGGCAGCTCGCGCGCGCAGCGGATCGCGGATGACGTACTTGGTGGGGCCGAGCGCATTCTCGCCTTCGGGGGAAATGTCCGCTTCGGCCGCGCCGCAGCGAAGGCGAGGGATCGGGTCGCCGGTGGCTGGTGAACCCCGACCGCCCGCGGCCCCGTCGCGGCGAAGACTGAGCGACGCGCGCTCCCCCGCGTGAACGCGCGGGTGACCGTGCGGGAAGTGCGCGGCGCCGATCGTGCGCCCCCGCTCGTCGATCGTGAATCGAACGCCGAGGGCGGAGTAATCGAGGAGGGCTTGGCGCTCGAACTCGAGGCGGAACTCCGGCGCGCCGAGCTTCGTGCGGATCTTCGTCTCGGTCTCACACCCCGTCGGGATCGAGAACGCCTCGATCGTTCCGATCTTTCCCGCTTGCCGGCCTTTCTGAAGATGGAACGAGTCGAACGCGCCCTCGACCGTCGAGGGATAGAGCATCTTCCAGGCGTACCACTTCGCGGCGCGATCGGGCTTGCCGCGTTTCGCGACGAGATCGTCTACGGTCGAGAGCCCGGGGAGGAGGCCGTGGTGGAGGACGGGAGGAGGAGACTCGCCCGCAGGGTCACCTTTGACGGCTTGAGCGCGCGCGGACGAACCGACCGCGAACGCAATAACGCTCGCGAGGACGAGGGTGACGGGCGGTGCGGCGGTTTCTCGCGCCGAGCAAACGTTGCAGCACACGGGGCAGACTCCATCTATGGGTTCGGGTTGTCGTGCCGCCGACCGGGGCGGCCGCCGAGGCTGGCTCTCGAGACGTTCGAGTGTGAGCTTCACATTACGGATCTTCGCTGCGGCTTCGTTGTCGAGCAAGATTCCCGTTGACTCGCTCTTCGTAGCGGCGCGATCATGGCCGAGTCGGGGTGGAGATCGATTGATCGGGTCAACCTACTGGTAGCGGTAGAGAGAGGCGTCAATTCGGCCGGAGGGCGGTAGAGATCTGCCCTCGCGAGTCTGGCGCCAGGGCAGTGTTCTTCCGGAGACGCGTTTCCCAGCGAATCCGGAACGGTCCCAGACCGGTTGGCAACGCTGAAGATAGGTAGCGTGTCAACAGAGTCATCGCGTCGTTCTCAGGCGCGATCGAGATAGACGCGTCCAACACCGTGATTCTTCGATTCGCGGGGCATTCGGACTCGGCGCGAAGGCGGCCTCCGAGTCCGACGTCACTGTCGCCCAAATCGCGAGTACTGGAGGGTTTCGGCATGTTTCGCGCGGTCTTGCTCATTTCCTCGTCGATTGTTCTCTATGCCGAGACGTCTCTCAGCTTTCCGCTCGACCCCCAGAATAAAGTCGCGGGTATTTCGTGGGCGGTCGAACGCGGTTTTGGCGCGCTGCCGCTTCGTTTCGAGCCGAATTTCGGGCAAGTCGCTGCGGAGGCTCGGTATCTGGCCCGCGGGGCGGGGTACGCGATCTGCATCGAGCCGATCGGCGCGACGATGGTCTTTCGCCAGAACGCGGGCGATGCCGATTCCGCGCGCGGTTCGGTCGTTCGGCTTCGATTCGTCGCTGCGAATCCGCGAGCCTCGTTTTCGAGCGTGGGTCGTCTCCCAGGGGTCAGCCATTACATCACGGGTCGAGATCGATCGCGCTGGATGGCCCGGGTCCCGCACTTCTCCCGCGTCGAGGCCGCCGAGGTGTATTCCGGAATCGATGTCGCGTACTACGGCTCCGATCGGAGGCTCGAGTACGACTTCGTTCTCTCTCCCGGTGCGGATCCGGACTCGATCTGTCTTCGTTTCGACGGCGTGACGAACATCGCGATCGATAGCGACGGAAACCTCATCCTCGACACCGCGAACGTTCCGATTCGTCAGCGAGCTCCGCTAGCGTATCAGCGCGCCTCGGACGGGTCGCACCAGCCGGTAAGAGTTGCGTACACTCTCGACTCCGAGCAACGTGTAAAGTTCGATCTCGGACCGTACGACCCCGACCGTGAGCTCGTGATCGATCCGATCGTCGACTACGCGACGCTCCTTGGAGGAGACGCGCAGGACCTCGCGAACGATGTCGCGGTGGACGGGTCTGGCGCGATGTACTTGACCGGACACACGAGTTCGACCGACTTCCCAACGAAGGCCGGCGGGTTCGACGTGACGAAGGACGCGAGCGACGCGTTTGTCACCAAGATCTCGCCGGACGGTCGAAACGTCATCTACTCGACGTACCTCGGAGGTCCGGAGAGCGAGGGCGGGACCGGTCACGCGATCGTCGTCGATGATCTCGGACGGGCCCACATCGGCGGATCCACTCTCGCGAGCTACTACGTGACACCGAACGCGGTCCAGGAGGTCGGGGAACGACCCGCGTTCGCGATGCGCCTGAGTGCTGACGGATCGGATGTCGAGTACGGGACGCTGTTCACCGGGGCCGTCGGCGCGACGATACGCGATATCGCCGTGAGCGACGGGTTGATGTACGTCGTCGGTGACACGGACTCGACCGACCTTCCGATCCGCGGCGGCTTCCAAACGAACGCCTTCGGCGGCAGCGAAGCCTTCGTCGCCGTCTTCGACCCTGACGCACCGGCCGTGATCGGCGGCGTCGCCGAATCGCTCGTCTATTCGACCTACCTGGGCGGATCCGGCGACGATTTCGGGCGCGGGATCGCGATGTTCGGACCGGGGAACGTGGTCGTCACGGGTGCGACCCGATCGACATCGGTTCTCGCGCGAATGTTCCCGACTCGGAACGCGATTCAGAACGATCCGGGTGCTTCCGCGATGACGACGGCGTTCGTCACGGGGATCGCGACGCGAGTGGCCGGACCGGGATCATTGACCTTCTCGACCTTCCTCGGCGGATCGGCGGCCGAAAATGACGGGGAAGACGACGGCGGAATCGCGACCGACGCCGCCGGCACTATCTGGGTCGTCGGGTCGACGCGTTCGCTCGACTTTCCGGTTTCCGAAGATGCGGACCAGGGAAAGAACCTCGGCGAGCGAGACGCGTTCGTCGCGCGCATTGGGGATGAGGGGACAGGACTCGAGTACGCGACGTACCTCGGCGGCCAGTCGGACGACTACGCGGTCGACGTCGAAGTCGACACCGCAGGTGACGTGCACGTCGTCGGTGATTCCGCGTCCAGCTCCTTCCCCTTGCTTGACCCCGTCCAGTCGGCCGCAGGGAGTTTCGACGCGTTTCTCGCCCTCTACTCCGGAAACGGCTCCCGCATCCATTCGACTCTCTACGGGGGCGATGGACGCGAACGAGTCGGGGGCGTTGCTGTGCGCGCCCCGGGTGCGTCGGTTTTCGCGGGGTCTACGCGAGAGCACACCGTCTCACGGTTTCCGACGACCGAGGGCGCCATTCAGTCCACGTTTTGGGGCTCGTCGATGGCGTTTGTCGTCGCAATTGGAGGCGACTCTTCTTGTCCTGAAGACGCACGACTCGAAGGAGTGACTCCGAAACTCGTGTCGACTGCGGGTGGGGATCTCAGTTTCCTGGGCGAAGGATTCACGGACGAAGTCGACGCGTACGTCGGAGATCAGCTACTCGAGTCGCCCGAGCGATCGGACGAACGGATTGCCGGATTTCTTCCGGCGCTTCCTGCAGGCGTGTACGACGCATCGCTCCGCTGCGGTGGGGAGATCTTGTCTGTCCTCGAGGACGCGGTCGTGGTCGCGCCGCCGCCGATTCTCGAGGGCGTCGAGCCGAACACTTTTCCACTCGACGGCGGAGTCGCTGTCGAGGTCATCGGCGGGAACTTCCGCGGTGAAACCGTAGTTCGACTCGGGGACGTCCCGCTCGCCAATCCTCTTGTGGCGGCTGACGGCCGCAGCATCCGTGGCGTCGCGCCTGCGCAGGCCGCACCGGGACAATACGACGTCGTCGCGACGGACTCTCGGGGCGTGTCGCGACTGGAGGGCGCGGTGACCTACTTCGCGTTCGATCCGTGTGACGGCGAAGACGTTCGGATCGACGGCGTTTCACCGGACGTGATCGAGCCACTGGTCGAGACTGCGATCGACGTCCGCGGCGCCGGTTTCGTCGCGGAACACTCTCTTCGCCTCGAGAGCGGCCGCGTGGTTAGTGCATCAGTCGAATCTCCCGAGTTGATTCGAGCGAACATCGATGGCGTCGAGCCAGGTCTGTGGGACGTGGAGCTACTCTGTCCGACGGGTGCGGTCGTAGCGCGTCTGCGTGACGCACTGGAGGCTCGCCGTGGAGCTCCGTCGCTCACTCGAGTCGAGCCGCACGAAGTTCAGATCGAAGGGGGAGATAGCGTCGACGTCTTCGGCGAGAATCTGACGGAGGACACCGTCATCTTCTTCGCCCACCGACCTTTGCGAGACGCCAGACTCGTCGAAGGGCGCGAGGAGACGTTCATCCGCGGCATCGCGCCCGTGGGCGATGTCATCGGGCCCGTCGACGTGACTGCGCGCGACCCGGCCGGCGACTTCGTGCTCGAGGGCGGAGTTCGGTACGTGCGAGAGGGCAACCACATCCTCGGACCGGAGCAGGGCGAGGCGAGCCTCGCCGAGGGAACGGCGCGGTTCTCGTGGTACAACCCGGTCGCCTTCGAACGGATCGAAGTCTTGGACGAAGGCGGCAACCTCATCGACGAGCTCGACGGCGAAGCAACGGCCTACCGTTCGGACGCCGGGGATCGAGAGTCGATCACGTATTCCTTCGTTGGTTACTCCTCGGCCGATCAAGCGTCCGCGGAGCTTTCCCTCACGGCCGTTGCCCAGGACTGTGACACTCCTCCGCCATTGAGCGCCGTCGTTCAGGCACTCGATCAACGTCTCGGGGGTCTCGAGTACGCCGACGTCGAATTCAGTCTCTACGGCGCACATTCAGAGGCTGACTCCGATCGCTGCGCCGAGCCAGGCGGCGTGCTCAAGTTGGCGGCGGCAGATCTGCCACCGAGAACGGGCGCGCTCGAACCAGGCGTGGGCAACATTTCTCGGCCGAATCTTCCCGATGCGAAGCTGCCTCAAAGCGAAGCGGTGACGGGATTCTCGCTCGAAAATCCAGCGACGAAACTCGAGTTCGCGGTCCACTATCGAAAGCTCGCGGTCGCGGCGGGCGTGCGTCTGCGCGGCCATCTCATCCAAACTTCTCCGGATTCAGGCTTTGAGGACGAGTTCTCATTTCCGCCGGTCAACATTTCGGCGACCAACGATTGGCACGTCGTCACCTACTTCCGCGCCGATTCGGACATCGGACGTGAACTCGAGGGACCCAACGATCCCGGTCCCCGGCCTTGCGGCGGCGGCGAGTGCGCCGGGGCGGAGATACCGGCCGGCGACTACGTTCTCAAGCTGTACGCGGTGAGCGGCGACCGCCAGATCCCCTACTACGCGCTCAGTAGTAATCCCGAGCCGGACGAGCTGCTCATTCCCGGGACACCCTGTCCGCCCTATCCGCTCGTACGAGTTCGCGATGTTTCCGGCGAGGCGACGCTGCCGCTCGTGTCGGGTCTCCACTGCGGGAAGCTCGAGGGAGTGCAGTGCTCCAACGACGATGTCCGCGTTCGAGTGACGGCTTTGGGTTTTTGGCTGGACGAGTGCAATCAAACTCACTCCCTCGAGCCGGTCGATCCTCGTTTCGAGTTTCAGTGGAAGATCTATACCGGATCAGTCCCGCGGGTGATTCCCTGGAGCCACCGAAACTGGTTTGAGGCTTGCCTCGCCTGCGGCTGTTACGAGGTCGAGATTTCCGTTCGGCAAACGGGCTGTCCGACCGTTCTCAAGTACACTCGAGAGCTCGTGGTCACGCCGCCGAACTTGGCCTGTAATCCGTCGCGTCGCTTCGAGTTCCTGTACCCTCAACCTTCGCCGGCCGGCCTCGACGGCATCATCGGACTCAATCCGCCGGATGGACGACTCGGACTCGGCTCCGCGGATGAGCGCCCCTTGGAGTTTCAGATCCTCGTTTCGCCGAACACGACTTGCGGCGGTCCAGGCACGGGAAGCGTTGACAAGGACGATATCGAATTCGACATCGGCATCCCTGGCACCAATACCTTCCGCATGGGAATTCCGTTCGAAGTCACGGACGGCTGCCCGAACACGATCGGCGGGAGCAAATACTTTCGAGTTAGGATCGCTGACCTCGGTGCCGTTCCGTATCACCCGGCGCTCGAAAGTTTCAACGGGACGCAGCTCTGGGTAATCGGCCACGCGAAGGGGACGAACGAGCCGTGGCAATCATTCTCTGGCACTCTGCGGCTCTATAATCCGCCGGCGTGCTTGGCGACGAACTCGTGGCGCGGTACCTGGGAAGAACCCGGATGCTATCGTTTCGAAACTCGCTCCAGCGAACAGCCGGAACAGCGCTTCTCGATGGGGCCGAGTCTGCCGATTGACATCGACCTTCCGGAGCTCGGTGACGGGGGGGCGGCGTCGATCAACGTCGAGGGCCATTCGTCAAACGCGGTCCAGGGCGGCTTCACCTCCCAGTTCACTCTCGAGGGCGGTGTGTGGTCCGAAGAGTCGGGCGTCGGCGGTATGCGCGGTGGCATGATGGGAAACGACATCACCGGCGCGCCGCTCGAGGTGGAGCCGAGCAGTGGCGCCGCCAAACGGCGGTGGAAGGGGGCCGACGGAGACGACGACGATGACAACGACGATGACAAGAAACTGCCGTCGTGGGAATGGTGTGATGGCGGCAACCTCTTTAACTACGAGTTCAAGGAGGATCTCTACTCGGGCGTTATCTATCAGGGGACGATTTGGGTTATCCCGGTCAGCATCTGGGCAAATATCGGCTTCGGCTTTTTTCTCAATATTGATTACCAGCTCACATTCAAGCTCCATCCGTTCGCGATCATCGACGGGTTCGATGCCGTCTGCGATGCGTTCGACGTCCCTCCGTGCAATCCGCTCGAGGGCTGCAATCCGTTCGAACCCGATTCCTGCAACATCAATTTCGAGAACTGCAAGATCTCGCTCGCCGACGCGTGGATGTACCTTCTTGTGCAGGCGGGAATCAATATTCCGGCGTCGATTCGCGCCGACATCCTCTTCGGAGTAGCCTCGGTCGCGATCACGGTGAAGCCGGAGGCGTCGTTTCACATCACGCCGTGGATCGAGGCGCACGCGCAGCTCCCCGATCCCGTGTTCGCCCCGCACATGGATCTCGGCGCGAGATTCAAACTCTTCGCCTCGTTGAAAGCCTGCATCTTCTGGGGGCTACAGTGCATTTCGATCCCCGACCCGGTCGACACTCCCATCATCGACGAACCGATTTTCGAGTGCCCGAACCCTCCGTTCGATTGCGTGTCACCCAACTGCATCGAAGTGTGCGAGGAAGATGAAGAAGGCGATAAATTCCGGCAACGATTCTTCGATAAGGATCGGGCCGCGAGACTTGCTGGGCGCCAGGACAAGGGTGGTGCCGGGACGGGGATCTTCAAGATCCACGAGGTCGTCTCCATTCCCGAGACGTTCTACTCGCCGGACGGAGGGACCTACGTCGACGTCTGGATGAGTGCGGAGGAGGGAGACGGTGGTGCACTCAACGTGCGCCGCGTCGGTGACGTCTCCCGTGACTACGTCTTCACGTTGGGCGGCCCGAACCCGTTCTTCCTCGACCCGTCTGGTGCTTTCATCACCGACGATATCGCTCTGATCGCGTTCACGCAGTCGAATCCCAACTTGATGATGAATCTTCCGGCGCTCGACATCGATGATCCGGGGCCGCACGTCGACGCCTCGAACCACAACGCGGCGGTCGCCAATATTCGCGTCCACGCCCTAACCCCCACAACTTCCGGTTCGGCACAGCTCATCAGTTCGGGCGAGGACGTTTCGGAGGCGTCGGTGAACCAGGCGAGTTGGCGGGCCGATGGAATGGCGTCCATGGCCGGCATGCCGGGCGCGTCCGAGGCTTGGCTCGCGTGGGTGCGCTACAACGATGAGTTCCTCGAGGATAAGGGCACCCGCGAGATTCGAGTGTACTGCACCCCACCGGGATGCCGCTCGGGTCGCACGTTCGAGACGGAGGTCGTCCGAGATCTACAGCCGACGCTCAACCGAACGGGCGTCTACGTTCGACGCATCACCTACACCGAGCAGGACGGCGTGCACGCGGTACCTGGTTCGTCTCCGATGGAAGTCTCCACCGTCGCCGGTATCAACATCGAACCGGAAGTCGCGGCCCTTCGTGACGGGAGCGCCGCGGTTTGCGTGTGGGTTCACAACGGCCAGCACGAAAACATGACGGACGACAATCGCGGTTGGAATTTGCATTTCTCGCGTTGGGAGCGAACCACCGGTCAGTGGAGCGCTCCCGTCGACGTCGTCGACTCCGCCATCCTTGCAGATTACCCGGGAATCCTCGAGCCGCGCGTGGTGGTGAAGCCCGGAGATGCCGGGAGATTCGAGGGCCTTCTCGCGTTCACGGCCGTTCCCCCCGGAGCGGAGCCGAACGACACCGGGTTGGGCGGCCTTCGGTTCCTCTACACCCTTCGTTTCCGAGAAGAGGCCAACGGTACGGTCACGTTCGATACGCCGATCCGAATTCGGGGACGGTGCGACGCCCCGATATACGTCTGGGACTACGAGTTCGGCTACGAGCTCGATGTCTTTGCCCCCAGCCCGGAGGACGACCTACTCTTCAAGTACGGCCCGGAGGCAGTGATCGTGTTCCAGTGCCGCGGCGTGCCGGGTACGAGGGCGAGCGCCGGCGATGTCATGGTCACCGCGCTTCCGGATTCGACGGACGAGTGGTCCCCGCCCGTCTGCGTGACTGGGAGCGACCGGACCATTACGAACACGGTGGCGTCGGTCAGCCCGATTGGCGGCGTTCACGCGGTGTATCTCGACCAGGGCGCCTCGATCGAGGGGTTCGCGGCGGAGATTCAGCAGAACGGCCGCGTCGCAGCGATTCAGGGAATTCCCCCGCGCGGTTACCAAACCATCGACTGCGCGCTCGACCCCGACTTAGCGCTCGTGCGCTGCGATCTGAGTCATCAGTTCGCGGGTCCCGGTTCGACCGTCACGGCCCGAGTACGCGTCGAGAACCGCGGACTCGCAGGGTCCGCGGTCGATTCTGGTGGGAATAGCCTCAGCGGCGTGCAGATTCTCTACTATTCGGATGACCCGGAGTTTCGGGACGACCCAGGGCGCGTGGTCGCGGCGCTCGAGCTGCCCGAGATTCCGCCGGGCATGACGCATGACCTAACGTTCGAGATCGAGATGCCCCACGACCCCGTTCGACTCGAAGCGCGTGTGTTCCCGAATCCCATCGATCGCGACGATTCGAACAACAAGAAATCGTGCGATTTCGGCGCGCCTCGACCGCTCGATCTCTTCTGCCAGGCGAGAATCATCGAAGACAGCGAGCGGGGCGAGAACATCGTCGCCGTGCTCGAGTGGCAGAATCCCGTTAAGTACGAGGAGATGCTCGTCTACCGCGATCAGAAACTGATCGCGTCGATCCCGGGATCCGTCGAACGTTTCGTCGACATCGAAATCGAGGAGACGGTCAACCTCGGCGTCGAACATGTCTACTCGATTCGAGGTTGCCTTGGCGTGTCGCGCTCGAGCTACGCAACGTGTGCACTGCAGCCGCCGATCGAATCTTCCGGTGACTTCCGTCGTGGCGACGCCAACGCGGACGGCGCAGTCAACATCTCCGACCCGATATTCGGCCTGAACCGGCTGTTCGGCGACGGCGAAGTCTTGCCGTGTCTTGAGAGCGGCGACGTCAACGCCGACGCGGCGTTCAACATCGCGGATCCGATTTTCCTCCTCAACAATCTGTTCGGCGACGGACCTTCGCCCGTCGAAGGCCACGGGGCGCGCGGATTCGACTGTGGTCCAGATCCCGATCCGGAGTCGTCGCTCGGTTGCGACCTCTACGACAAGTGCTGACCGGAAGAGGAACCTCGGTTACCGAGCGTCTTCGTGGGTTTTCGTCGAACTCGCGCCCGTCCCAGTCGAAAGCGCGGAAATCGCGTAGCGCGCGTTGATCGCGAGCGACGCGGCTTCACTCGTCGATCCGTCGGGCCAGCTGACGCTGACCCGCACCCGCGCGGAGTCGGGAACATCTCCGAGGCCGATATGGACCCTTTGCGGACCGCCGGTTCGCCGAGCGGGGGTGCAGGTCCGACGGTCGATTCCCTCGCCGGTGATCGTCATCTGAATCACCGCCCGTGACTCGTCGTCGGTCTCGTCCGCCGCGACAAGATGGTTCTCCGGTGGCGATAGATCGAGCGTGAGGTAGGCGCGCGGCTGAAATCCGTTCCAAAGAAGAACCGTCGGCTCGGAAGGTCCGAGGAGGAGTCCGAGATCGAGTCGGCCGTCCCGGTCGAAATCCTCGCAGACGATACCGCGGACGCCGGGCGCCACGTCGAACGCGGTTCCGAGTCGCGCGCCGACTTCGCGGAATCCGGTCTCGTCGCTGAGGTAAAACCGGAGTCGACGCGGCGCACCGAGCTCGCCGACGGGCGGCGGGGCGACGACGTCGATGTCGCCGTCGTTGTCCGCGTCGAACCAGAGACCGAGGCGAACGACGTCGCCGGGAAGCTGGGTGGGCGAATCGCCGCAATCGCTCTCGATGAGCCAGGCGACGCGATGTCGCTGGTCGGCGGCGATCCACTCCTGCGCGATCGCTTCGAACTCACGCTCCGGCTTCCACGTCGCGAATCCGAGTCGACCCGTCCGAAGATCGACATCGAGGTCGCGCTCGTCGCGGTGGTCACCGGAAGCGATCGCGGGCACGACGCGCACCGAGAGCAGAGCGGGATCCGCGACCCGAGGGAGAGGAACGCCCGGTCGAAGCCGCTCGGCGGTCCAGACCTCAGCCACCGGGCGCGGACCGAGCCAGTAGAGGAGAGCTCCGATCGAGACGGCAGCGATGGCGAAACTCGCCGCGCGACGACCGCTTCCGCGGGGCGATTGCGGCATGACGATCCTCCGATCGGACGCTTGCTCGAACGGACGAGCCCGGCGCGGCGGACGGCAACGATCCGCCGGACGCGCGGCATCATCCCGGAACGATGCTCCGTTGGCCAAGGAAAACGCGATGGCGAGAGAACAGCACACACCCTCTCGATGACTCAGCGCTGGACGCGTCTCCCATATCGGTAGATCGAATAGACGTCGCGGTCGAGCTTCCGGAGCGCCCGGAGCAGTATCGCCGCGACCCGCTTTCGTGACCGTCCCGTGCGGCGGGCGATGTCGACGATGGATGTTCCTTCGACCCCGGCGAGTGCGATGACTCGCCGCTCGTCGCGGTCGAGCGTGCGGAGTGCCTCGCGGAGTCGACGGTAGTAGTAAGGGTCGCCCCGGCAGGCGCGGATCGAGCGGCGACGCAGGCGCATCCTCATCTCCGGTCCTCCTCGGCTGCAGCCTCGCGACTGAACGCGAGTGAGTGAGGGGTTCGGTTGCGGGCCGGGATCCACTGTCCCTTCCGTCGGCAATCTCGCCCGCGAAACTCTCCATCGTGATTTACCATCGAGTTCTCCCGAGGTTCGATCAGGAGAGACCGGACGAAGAGCGATCGTAACGCGTAGACCGTATTGCGGTGCCATCTCTGCTCGGATTCGCGCGGAATCAGGCTGCCGCGGAAAATGAGCGGTTACGCGCTCAGGAGTTTCGTTCTCCAAAGCACGTTGTCGGCGAGTGGATGCTCTTGGCTCGAGGGGTGTAGATCGATGGAGAATCAGAAGACGGTAGTTGCCAAAGCGAGCCTGTGGGGCGTCGTGCTTGCGTCAGTGGCCGGGGTTTCGCCGGTTTCGTTCGCGCAGCTTTGCGAGCGCGAGGATCCGGTCGAGATCCGTCTCTACTTTCCCACGGCGTCTGGAACGTACGTGGGGATCAAGGCGCCGAGCTACCGCGACGAGATCGTCGGCGGGATGACCGAGCCGTTTCACGCCAGCAATCTCGATTTCGACCCCGCTCTCGTCAGCGACGACGATCTCATCCGTTCGATCTCGGATCTCATCCGCAAGGATTTCGAGGAATTCGACGTGGTCGTCACGACGTCTCGCGATCCGTTCGAGCATCCCGAGCCGCGTTCGGGGACTCGCACCGCGGTGATCTGCACGGATTCGAAAGCCGTCGAGATCACGGGGGGCGGCTGCGGTCATCTCATCGGATACGGTCACAACACGGGTCCGTCCGGGTATCTCGGTTGGCCGGACGTCGGTTACGCGCGCATCTGGGCCGCGAGTCTGACCGAGGTGCCGCCGACGACGCCCTGTGCGGCCGGAACGCCGCCGTGCCGTTCCTGGCTGATCGGGACACACCACACGTTGGCGAACTGGACTCGCGCGATCGGCTCGACGCTCGCGCATGAGATTGGCCACTCCTTCGAGCTGGGCCACTGCGAGGCGCGCGGCGGTCCGGGTGGAGACACCGACCACATCATGGCGCCGAGCACGTTCAAGTGCATGGGGACGACGACCGCCGGCCTCACCTGCGACGATCGCGTAGACAAGAGACGCTACTTCAGCGATACGAGCTACGGGATCATCGGATCGAAGACCGGGCTCGCCGTTCACACGATGCACAACTGGGACTTCGTCAACACGAACAGCACCGAAGCGGTGGAGTTTAGCATCGATTTCGTAAGCCCGAGCCTCTCGCTCGACACGCTCTGGTCGTACGAAGGCGCGGACTGCCCGTGGGGTCCTCCCACGCTCACCTCGACGGGTCTGACGACCTTTCGCGGACGCAGCTATCCGTCGTACCGGGTCACCTGGCGAGATCCTCGCCCTTGGAGCGGCGGCACGAGCGGGCGCGTCCCGGGTGGGGGGAAGTTCCACGTCGGAGTGTCCTTCGTGCAGAAAGCACCGGTCATCCCTACGCTCGTTCGCTTCTGGGAGAAAGATGCGAGCGGAGCTCTAGTCGAGTTGTCCGATCATCCTCGTTTCGTCGCCTACGACGACGCGGCCCTCACCGCGAGCGCTCCATGTCTCTTCGAGCTCACACTCTACAATCCCGGGAATTCGGTCCTTCGGATCGCTGACTTCCACGTGCGGTTCCTCCCGCGATTGCCCTCGCTCGAGAGCCTCGTCGAGTCGCAGATTCTGTCTCCTCTAGATCGCGCGGGACGCCCCATCACGCGGCACGACCGGTTCAAGCTGCCGAACGATATCCTGCTCGCGGGAGGATCGTCGGTGCAGGTCCCGCTGGCGGCCCTCTCCGACGACCGATTCATCGACATCGCCGCCAAGGTCGAACCGTCCGACGACGAAGGGCACTACTTCGTCGGGAACCGTCTCCTCGGGCCCTTCCCGGCGACGGTGACGTACGTCACGGCGGAGATCCACGACATCGAAACGGAGAGCGTCTCGCGGATGTACTACACGATTTCGGGACACGTTCCGGACTGCAACTGCAACGGGCGAGACGACAAGCTCGAGATCGCCGACGGCAGCCTCGCCGACGCGAATGCGAACGGAATGCCGGACATTTGCGAGCGAGAGTTCATCCGCGGCGATTCGAACGGCGACGGGACACCGAATCTGTCCGACGCCCTCTACACGCTCGATTGGATGTTCGGTTTCTCGGGCGCTCCGATCTTCCCCGATTGCTTCGACGCTCTCGATAGTTCCGACCAAGGATCGATCAACATCTCCTCGCCGGTCTATCTCCTCAACTACCTCTTTAGCTCGGGGCCCGCACCGCCCGCGCCGTTCCCGGGGTGCGGTCAGGATTTGACTCTCGACATCCTCGACTGCAATCGCCTCAGTTGTCCGTGACCCGGTCGAGCCGCGAGACCTCGATGCCGGACACGCAAGGGATCGACCTCTCGAGGCCCTCGGCACGGAAGAAAACAATGTCGAGAAAACCGTCGTCGACCTCCGTGTCGATGACGCGAACGATCGGCTTTCCGAATCCGTGCGCCGCGGGCTCGAACGATTCGATCTCGCGATTGTCTTCCACCGCGACGTCAAAGATGCGAGGCCACTTGAGCGCGCGTTCACCCGCGATGAAGTGGAGAGTCACGCGGTACTCTCCCGGCGGGACGGGGATGCCGTAGCCCGGCAGCCGGGTTCCCTCTTCGTTGAATCGTCGCTCGGTCTGATAGATCGGCCGGTGCTCGAGCTCGATCTGCGGTTCGTTGAGATCCGGAACGTAATCGAGCTCTCCGCCCCGGAAGAAGCGATCGTAGCTCCAGATCGCATCCTCGCGACGATAGTTGTCGCGCGCGCCGCAGTTGATCCGGAGTGACTTCCCGGCGGCGAGCTGCTCGAGAAGCCAGTGCGCGTCGCGGGCGGAGTGAGGGAGCTCGGTGAGGTCGACCTCGCCGCGGGGAAATTCAGCGGCGAGTCGCTCGACGTCCATCTCCGCGTTGAACGCGGCCGCGAGCCATTCGTCCCAAACCGTCTCGCGCTTCGAGTGCCCCGATTCGAGTGCACGACGGAGCTCCGCCTCAGCGCGCGCGTGATGTCCTAGCTGGGCGAGAGCATCGGCGAGCCGGAGAAACGGTTCCACATGGGCGGTGTCGGCGGCGAGGACGTCGGCGTACGCCTCGGCGGCGGCGTCCCAGCGGCTCTCCAGCTCGGCGATGCGGCCTTCGAAGTACTGCACGCGAGGGGTGTCGTCCTCGCGGGCGGCCGCGCGGAACGCAGCGAGCTTCGCGCGAGCGTCCGCGAGACGCTCGGTGGCAGAGATCTCAACGCTGACGCGGGCGTCTAGATAGAGATCGTCGTCGTCCGGCGCGGCGTTGAGGACGCGTACGGCGATGACGTTCTCTCCGGCGCGGAGCCAGTCCGGAGGAATCGGGAGACGGTCGCTATACCAGAGATCGTGCCGGTACTGCGCGACCGCATCCGGCGCGACCGGTGTCCCCGGTTTACTCTCCAGGCTTCGCACGATCTCCCGGCCGTTCACGCATGCGACGTAGTCGTCGTCCATGCGAAAGTGGACGGCGTATCCTTCGCGACTCGATGCGTCGTCGAGCGTGAATCGCCACCGGGCGTAGAGCGACGCGGAGTTGCCCCGCATCGCGCTCACGTCCGTTCCGCCCGTCCGGCACTGCGGGTACGCGAGGGGCGACGATCCCGTCGCCCAATCGTCGTCGCGGTATTCCGGCTCGATCCAGTTCTCGAGATCTCGGACTGAGTCGCCGATCGCGTAGCGGCACGTGGCATGCGCGGCGACCGGAAAGCGCGGCGCGTCGATCGCTGCGTCAACGGAGGCGTAACTGACGAGTCGGGGAGCGAGGTGCTCGCGGTCTTGCTCGATGAGGGTCGTGATCGCTCGACTATGTGTATCGGTGAGCGAAGCTTTTTCGAGGCGGCGAAGCTGCGCCGCGACGGTGTCCACCTCGCCGAAGGGCTTCCGATCTTGAAGGTGGATCTTCGAGTAGACGTGGTAGACGCCGTCGTAGTCGGGCGCGAAGGATTGAACCTTGTGGACTCGTTCGAGCGCCTCGTCGCGACGATCCGCTTTGTAAAGAGTCTCCGTCAAGTACTTCCAGGGCGGGCACCAGTTCTCCGTGAGCTCGATGGTTCTCTCGTACGCGGCGATCCGTTCGCTCCGAAGAGCGGGGTTTCGTTCGTAAACGTTCCCGAGGCGATACCACGCCAGCCAACTGTCCGGATAGCGTTCGAGCGCGCTCTTGTACTCGGAGATCGCCTCGTCCTTCTTTCTCGCCTTGCGAAGGCACGAACCGAGATTGCACCGAACGAGCTCTCCTTCCATTCCGGCGGCCATCGCCGCGCGGTACTCGTCCGCAGCTTCAGCGAACATTCGCCGCCGCTCGAGAAGCCACGCGAGGTTGTAATGCGCGGCGGAGAGGGGCGCCGCGCCGCTCGTCGCGCGGCGATAGAGACCTTCTGCGCGGTGCGACTCGCCTCGCTCTTCGCAGATGGTTCCGAGGTGGTTGAGGGCGACGGATTGCTCCGGCGCGATCGCGAGGCTTCGCTCGAGCTCTGCTTCCGCCGCGTCGAGGTTTCCTCGCGCTTGGAGGGTTCGCGCGAGGCTGAGGCGCGCGCCGACGAAGCTCGAGTCGAGTCGAATCGCTTCGCGGAGCGACTTCTCCCCGCTCGCGAACTGTCCTCGGCGGGTGCGAGCGATGCCGGCGCCGACGAGCGCGGTGACGTTCCGCGGATCGCGGCGAGCGACGCTTTGATAGAGTTCGGTCGCGCGCTCGAGCTCGCCGCTCGCGAGCCGGATGTGCCCTTCGATGAGACTCGCACCGACGAGTCCGGGAGAAGACATCCGAACTTCGCGACAGACGGCGAGAGCTTCCTCGACCCGGCCGGCAGCGAAGAGCGCCCGTGAACGCTCGAGCTGGGCGGACGGGTCGTCGGAGAATCGTTCGCTCCACGCGACCGCGCGATCGACGTCGCCGAGGTTGAGCAGCATCCAGGCGACGCTCCGCACAATCTCGTCCCGGCCCTCCGGCAGCGATCCGTCCGGCGCCACACGCCGGAGCAAGGCGTCCGCCTCCGTCGGTCGATCGAGGAGAAAGAGCGCCTTCGCGCCGAGGATCACTGGCTCCGCCCAACCATCGCGCAGGTTTTCTGCGGCAGCGAATGCACGTGAGGCGATGACCGGGTCGCCGCGCTCGAGCTGCACGCGTCCGTAGTCGACGCGGCTTTGGAGGACGAGAAGATCAAGATCACTCTTCGGCCCCGACTCAATCGATTGCGCACTCACGGCGCCGAGCGCGGACGCGGCCGCCTCCCAGCGGGAGTCGAGCATCGCCCTCTGTCCGGCGACCCAGTGGCGGAGCCATGCGGGACCGGCAGCGAGTGCGCGATCTAGCTCGGCCGCGGCCGCGGTCGCCGCCGACGTGCGCTGGAGCCGAACGAGTGCTTCGTGACGCAGAAACTGCGCCGGCACGAACCTCCGATCCTTGGTGAGCGCGAGCGACGCGGCGGAATTCGCCGCGGCCGCTCGACCGCTCTCGAGGTGCGTGCGTCCGAGAAAGTAGTGCCCGATCGGGCGATCCGGCGCGAGGGCGATCGCGGCGCGAAACGAGGTGACGGCGCGTTCGAGCGGATCATCGGCGCCGGGCCACTCGAGCGCTCCCGCTTCGACGATCTCGGGGTGAGAGCGCAGAATCGGGAACCGATCGCCGAACGGTAGCTCGAGACGGAGCGGGTGGCGCCGTTTCCGATCTTCGAGGATTTCGTCGACCGCCATTCTCTCGAGAGTCGCCTCGGGTCGCATTGCGACGCGCGCGAGCTCGGTGATCCCTCGGATCACGTGTCCTTCGTGTTCCGACTGAACTCGGTCGCGGTGGAGACTCCAGAACTGATTTCCCGCCGCAGCGCCGAGAGCGGCCAGGATCACGGTGAACGCGCCGATCGCGACCCCGACTCGGTGCCGCCGCAGCCAGTAGCCGATGCGATTCGCGCGCGTGAGGCGCGGCGTCTCACCGGGATCACCGCGCGCGATGCGAACGAGTTCTTCGCGCAGCGCCGCGGCGCTGCGGAAGCGCTCCGTCGGCTTCTTCCGGAGACACTTCATCGCGACCGCTTCGAGATCCGCCGAGACGTCGGGCGCGAGGCTCCTCACCGGTACGGGATCTTCGCTCCGGATCTTTCGCAGGGTCTCGAGGTCGTGCCGGCCCTCGAGTGGAGGACGGAGCGTCAGCATCTCGTAGAGCGTCGCACCGAGGCTGTAGATGTCCGACGCCTCCTCGGCCGGCTGCGGCGGATCGGCGGCTTGCTCGGGGCTCATATAGAGGACGGTCCCGACGCGCTCGCCCGACTCCGTGAGACCGCTCTCGCCCTTGACGCGTGCGATTCCGAAGTCGAGGACTCGAAGATCGCCATCGGGACTCACGATGAGATTCGACGGCTTGATGTCGCGGTGCACGATGTCGTGGCTGTGCGCGTGATCGAGTCCCGCCGCGGCGCCCGCGAACGCGCGCGCGAGCCAGCGGCAGTACGAGTCGTGCGGACTTCGCGCCTCTGTCGGCTCGGCCGGCGACCAGCGGCCGCGCGAGTCGTCGGGGAAACGTTCCGTCTCATCGCCCCAAGTCGAGCCCGACGCCTCGAGCTCGGAGAGCACGTGCCGCCGGAACTCCGCGAGCGATCCTCCGCTCGACGAACCGCAGCGCTCCCCGAGCGTCTTTAGAGTCTCGCCCTCGGCGAGCTCCATCGCGTAGTAGGGAACTCCGCCCGCGACGCCCCCGGCGAGCACAGAAACCACGTTCGGATGGCGGAGCCGCGCGGCCATGAGGGATTCGCGGCGGAATCGCGCGCGCGCCTTCGGATTCGAAGCGAGCGCCGCCGGAAGAATCTTGACCGCCGCGTCGCGATCGAGCGAACGCTGTCTCGCGCGGCAGACGATGCCCATTCCGCCCGTGTCGAGGATGCCGAGAATATCGAAGTCGCCGAGGCGCTCGGGAAGTGGCGGATCTTCGGCGAGCGCGCGGAGCTCCTCGAGGACGTCGAGCTCGTCGGTGAGGTTGCGAGCGGCGTCCGGGTTCTCGCGCAGAACTCGC
Organism: Planctomycetota bacterium; assembly: GCA_965223845.1. Classification (GTDB taxonomy): domain Bacteria; phylum Planctomycetota; class UBA8108; order UBA8108; family SXIK01; genus CBDCXR01. The sequence continues at coordinate 6,685,418 of CBDCXR010000004.1, forward strand.
GCTAGCTCTCCCGAGCCGGCTCGCGCCCTCAGGTCGAGTAGCTCGGCTAGGCGCAGCGCATCGTCGCGCTTCTCGGCCTCGTCTTCGGGATCACGAGGAGGATGACGATCGGACATCGCGGTTCCGCCCCGTCCAGCTCGACTTAGCGCTCAGTGAGCGATCGCGCGGAAGGCTGAAGCTGTCAGTCGGGCCGAATCTCCGCCGCAGCTTCTGAAGGGCTCTTTTGAGGCGCATGGAAGTCGCCTCGCGAGTGAGACCGAGGCGCCGAGCCATCTCATTGACGGGCAGGTTCTCGATCTGAGTCATCAGGATGAGAGTTCGGTCGGCCTGCGGCAAACCGGCGAGCGCGCGCTCGAGGCGTTCGAATCGCTCCGTCTGCCGGATGCGCGTTCCCTCCGTACTCCCTTTACGACGAGTTGGGTAGACCGAATCGTCGAGTTTTTTCGGGTTACCAGGCGCTCGCTTTCCGGTCTTGAAGTAGTGGCGGTCGTGATTGCGGATGACGTTCTCCGCCACACTCGCCAGCCAGCGGCGGAAGGTCGCGTGGGCCTTCGTTCGCGAGCTGTCGCCTTGCCACTTGAACGAATCGATCGCCTTGATGGCCTGAAGGAGCGCATCCTGGACGACGTCCTCGACGGTTTCTCGCGTGCGGAGGCGCGGACCGAGTCGCGCGCGCACGAAGGCTTCGAGGTGAGGTCTCTGCGCAACGAGGAGTTGCTGCGACGCCGCGCGGTCGCCGTCGACCGCGGCGAGAACGAGTTTTTCTTCGCCGCGATCGTCGTGTCGCGGAGAAGAACGTGACGACCGTTGCATAGTGGCGTTCTCCTATTCTTGTCGCCCCGATCGATGCGGCAGCGTGCGCGGAGGAGGCGATCCACCGCGAACCCAGCCGTTCCCACACTGGGAGAACGGAAGTGCCGGCGCCGTAACGAAAAAACCGCGAGTGACGTCGGCGTGCCCGAGGACGAGATGATAGCCTGGACCTCTCACCGGATTCCACTGCGTCACCCTAGCTCGAGGACCGAACATCGGATGCGTCGACGCGCGGATCGCGATGGGGTCTGAGCGCAGCTTCGGTCCGCGCGGCGCCACTTCCTTGTCAGTTCAGGACTTACAGCCGCTGCGCTCACCGAATCCGATCCGTGGGAGCGGGGCTGCGACAAAGGCGAACCTCGCCCGCGGCCAACCGGGCAAACCGGAGAGGTCTCCGGAGGCGCGACGATGAGATCGAGCATCATCATTCCGGCGCACAACGAGGGCGAGCTTCTCGCGAAGACGATCGCGAGCTGTCTCGAGACGACCGCTGATCTCAGCACGGAGATCATCGTGGTCGACGATGCTTCGACGGACGGATGCCTCGACGATGTTCGCGTGCGATTTCCCTCGATCCGCGTCTACCGTTCGCGGCGGCGACTCGGACCCGGCCCCACTCGCCACCTCGGAGCTCGCAAGGCTCGCGGACGCGTTCTCGTCTTTCTCGACGGCCACTGTAAGCCGGCGCCGTGCGCGATCGAGCGCCTCGTGACGGACGTCGAGCTCTCGGACGGGGAAACCCTCTTTACTCCGCGCGTGGCCGATCTCGATACCGCGAGCTGGGAGGAAGACCTGAGCAGCGTCGGCCACGGGTACGAGATCCAGCTCAAGGATTACTTCGCGCGTTGGGCTCGACGCCGCACCCTCGAGCGCCGCGGATCGTACTACGTCTCGCCGGCACTCACGAGTTGCGTGCTCGCGATGAGTCGGCGGCTCTACCGACGGGTGCGCGGTTTTGATCGCCACATGCGCGAGTGGGGCGTCGAAGATCTGGATCTCGGGCTGAAGACTTGGCTCATGGGCTCCGCCATCCTCAACAATCCGATCGCCACCGTGGGCCATCGCTTTCGGAAAGAAGGCGAGGCGGTCTACCCCGTCGCTCAAGACGCGATCGTGTGCAACCAGATGATCTCGGCGCGAAAGAACCTTACGGACGCGAGTTGGGAGCACTGGCAGGCGCGTCTCCGCCGGCACCGCAGCGCAGAGGTCGTCGAAGCGGCGCAGTCTCGGTTCGACCGGGTTCGAGCCGGTGTCGAGCGCGAGCGTCGCTACTTGATGCGGAACCGGGCGCGCGACGAGTTCTGGTTCGCGCGCCGGTTTGGGCTCGATTGGCCGGCTTGACCGATCGTCGACATCGTCCGATCAGGTTCCGAGCGCGTAACCGACGAGCAACCCGAGTGCGAGTCCGACGACGAGTCCGACGAGGCCGCCGATGATCGCCCCCTGCAGGAAGGCGCATTTGCACTTCTCGGCGCACTCGGCGAGGCCGCACTTTTTCCCGCGCTCGAACTCCTCGTCCGATGCAGTCGTCGAATCGCCGCCGCCGTCGTCGGAACCGGCCGAGCTCGTCGACGTCGTATGATCGCCGCCGCCCGATCGTCCGCTGCCGTGTTCCCCGTGTCCCTCTGATCGTTCCGCGCTGTGCGCCATGGTGTTCTCCTTCTCTGCCTCGTACGCGCCGAGAGCCCGCGCAAGATTTGAATTCGGCCGGAGATCGGGTCCGCTCGAACGCCCGTTCGATCGCGAGTCCTCGACCATTCGTTCCGAATCGCCTGCGGATCGCTTCTCGATGCCGCCCGAGATGCCTCGTTCTCCGGCTCTCAAGCATGTCTTGCGCAGACTCTTAGCCGCGCGTCTTTGCTCCCGTCCGACCCCGCATCGACGTCTCGTGCTCGAGTTGAACCACACACCCGAGGAGCTCCAGACCGGTGTAGTCGCCGCCGTAACTCGGAGTCGAGAAAAAAATACGCGCTGCTGATCGTCGCCGCCGAATTCCCCGCACCACGACGCCTGCGCGTCCCGCTTCGCCGATCGAACTGCTCCCTTCTCGCGCTTGATCTTTCCCCGTTACGGCCCCCGAGAATCCGGGCTGGTCTGATCGGGGTAGCGAGGGCCTACCCCGCGGACACCAGCACGAAGGGAGCAGCATGAAAGCGAACTTGACGGCACCTGCTATCGGCGCGACTCCGTACTCGAGAGGACTCGACGGCATCCTCGAGCGCATGCGCGGAGGAGATGTGGACGGCGGCATGGGCGAGCTCTTTCGCTCGCTCAAGTCGTGGCGCGCGAACGCCGCCGGAGACTGGGAAGACGTGATCGAGCGCCAGTGTCTCGCGCATCCGGTCGCCGACGCGATCTTTCAGGATCCGATGGCGTTTCATTCCTACACTCGGCCCCGGGGATATCCCGGCGACGCTGAGCTCCTCGACTACATCTACGGACTCAAGGCGAGCGAGGTCGCGACGAACGCATCGCCTCTCGGTCGCGCCGTGCACGAGTTTCTGTACGACGCGCCGGCGGCCCGAGCGGTGAGAGCGCGTCGCGAGGTGCTCGCGCGGCTCGTCGATGAAACCGCCGCACGGGTAAAGAACGCTCGTGTCCTGTCGATCGCCGCCGGACACCTTCGCGAAGCGGCTCTCTCGAGCGCCGTGCGTGAAGGAAGGCTCGGCGAGTACGTCGCGCTCGACCAGGACGAGCGCAGTCTCGAGGAGATCGAGGCGAGCTACGGCTCTCTCGGCGTGCGAACGGTTCCGGGCTCCGTACGCGATCTCCTCGCTGGACGCGTCGAGTTCGCGGGCTTCGATCTCGTCTACGCGGCCGGGCTCTACGACTACCTCCAGCAGCGCACGGCGCGCCGGTTGACTCGCATCATGTTCGACGCGCTTCGGCCGGGCGGGAGACTCCTCGTCGCCAATTTTTTGCCGGACATCGGCGACGTCGGCTTCATGGAGAGCTACATGAGCTGGCAGCTGATCTACCGGTCGCGCCCTGAGCTCCTCGACGTCGCCGAGGAGATCCCCATCGCGAGTCACGATCGGCTCCGGCTGTACACCGAGCGAAGTCGCTCGATCCTCTTCCTCGATGTCGAGCGGAACGAAGAGAGGAGGGCGAACGATGCTTGCGAAGGAGATCTTTAATCTCGGCGGGCGCTCGACGCCGCGCGGGCTCGCGATCTTCGCCTTCGATGCGGCGCTCTACCTCGCCATCACTGCGGCCATCGTCCGGGTCGACTCGCTCTGGCTGAAGCTCGCGCTCGGCGTCGCCGGAGGCTTCGCGATCGGGTTTCTCTTCCTTCTCGGGCACGACGCCTGCCACCAGAGCCTCACGCCGCGGAAGCGGCTCAATCACGTCCTCGGTCGCCTTGCGTTTCTGCCGAGTCTCCATCCCTTCAGCCTTTGGGATCTCGGGCACAACCGCGTCCATCACCGCTTCACGAACCTGCGCGAGAAGGACTACGTCTGGGCGCCGCTCACGCTCGAAGAGTACGAGCGAGCGAGCCGCTGGCAACGTTTAGTCTATCGCTTCTACCGCACGCCGATCGGTTGTCTCTGCTACTTCCTCGTCGACATCTGGTGGCGGCGCATGTTCGCGTACGAACTGACGGTGAAGAGTCGCACGTGGACGTATCAACTCGATCGCGCCCTCGTCGCGGTGTTCATCGTCGCGCAAGTCGCGGGGATCTGGACCCTCGATCGCTGGTTCCATCCCGGTGCGGCGACCGGCGCGGGGCACACCGTGATCCTCTTCGGCAGCGCTCTCGTCCTTCCCTTCCTCGTCTGGAACGCCCTCGCGTCGTTTCTCATCTACCTCCACCACACGCATCCGACAGTGCGGTGGTACCGCGAAAAGAGCGACTGGGCGCGCGCGAGCGTGCAGCTCGAGAGCACGGTCCACACGGTGTTTCCCGGTCCGATCAATTGGCTCCTCCACCGGATCATGGAGCACACCGCCCACCATGTGAATCCGGCCATTCCCTGCTACCACCTGAAAAAGGCGCAGGATTACATCGTCCGCCATCATCCCGACCAGGTCGTCGTCGAGCGGTGGTCGCTCCGGAAGTTCCTCGACTCCGTCCGACGCTGCAAGCTCTACGACTTCGATCGCGGCGTGTGGACGGACTACGAGGGGCGAGTGACGTCGGTATCCGCGGCGGCACCGGCCGAGACCGCAGCGAGTGCTTGATCATGGTCTACCCGACGCTGAACGGATCCTCCGCGCGGTTGATCGCACCGCGCGACCTAGACGAGTACCTCGAGCTCTACCGGGCGATGGTGATGGCGCGCGCGCTCGACGAAGTGGAACGCGCGCTCGTCGAACGCGGCGAGGCGCACTTCCACGTGAGCGGCGCTGGACACGAGGGCATCGCCGTCGCGAACCGTCACCTCGAACCGGAGGATTGGCTGCATCCCCACTACCGTGACAAGGCGCTTCTGCTCGCGCGGGGCGTTCCAGTCGTCCGGTTTCTCGACGCGCTCGTCTCGAACGCGCGATCGCATTCCCGGGGACGCCAGATGAGCGCTCACATGAGCGCGCCCGAGCTCCGCGTCCTGAGCACGGTCGGTCCGGTCGGAAACAACGCGCTGCAAGCGGTCGGAGTCGCCGCCGAGGTCGCGCGCGGGCCCGGGTCGCCGATCGTTTTCTGCAGCCTCGGCGACGGAACGACGCAAGAAGGCGAGGTTCTCGAGGCTGTCGCCGAGGCGGCGCGCTCGGAGCTCCCCGTTCTCTTCGTCGTCGAGGAGAATCGCTACGCGATTTCGACCGAAACCGCGGGCCGGACGTTCTACGATCTGCCGCGCGGACCCGCGTCGGAGCTCTTCGGCGTGCCGATTCTTCGCGTCGACGGCGCCGACGTCTCGGCGGCGGACCGCGTCCTCGGAGCCGCCATCGGTCGCATGCGCAGCCAGCGCTCGCCGGCGATCGTGATCTTCGAGGTCGAGCGACTCTGTAGCCACACGAATGCCGACGATGAGCGCGTCTACCGCTCGGAGAAGGAGCGGCTCGAGGCGAGGGAGTCGCGCGATCCGATTCCGGTTCTCGAGGAGCAGCTTCGGCGCTCGGGCGTCACGGAAGACGCGCTCGGGCGCTTGCGCGACGAGGTCACAGAGTCGCTCAGCGAGGCGACGGCGTCCGCGCTCGCGGTGGGGGATCCCGAGCCCGCGCTCGACGCTCGTCCCGCCGCCTTGGCGTCGATGGGTCACGAGTACCGAGGGCGAGAGAGCGGTGAGCAACGGACGATGCTCGAAGCGATGCGTTCCGTGCTCGAAGCCTGGCTCGAGTGCGATCCTCGCGTGTCGATCTTCGGAGAGGACATCGAAGATCCGAAGGGAGATGTCTTCGGACTGACGCGCGGGCTCAGCACGCGATTCGGCGATCGCGTCCGCAATTCGCCCCTCAGCGAATCGACGATTGTCGGGGTCGCCATCGGACGCGCCCTCGCCGGCGGACGACCTGTCGCGTGCATTCAATTCGCGGACTTCCTTCCCCTCGCGTGGAACCAGATCGCCGCCGAGCTCGGCACCATGGCGTGGCGAACGGACGGCGGCTGGGAAAGTCCGGTGCTCGTCCTCGCGCCCTGCGGCGGCTACCGGCCCGGGCTCGGACCGTTTCATGCGCAGACCTTCGAGTCGAGCCTCGCGCACGTTCCGGGCATCGACGTCGTCGTTCCGTCGACCGCCGGCGACGCGGCGGGACTCCTGAACGCCGTGCTCGCGTCGAAGCGACCCACGGTGTTCCTCTACCCGAAGATCTGCCTCAACGATCCGTCGCGTTCGACGTCGAATGACATCGGCGCGCATTTCGTTCCGGTCGGCGTCGCTCGCCGCCTGCGTTCGGGCGACGATCTCACGCTCGTCAGTTGGGGGAGTACGATCCCTCTTTGTGAGCGGGCCGCACAGACGCTCTCGGAGGCCGGCGCGCGAGTCGATCTCTTCGATCTCCGCTCGATCGCGCCCTGGGACCGCGATGCCGTGCTCGAGTCGGCGCGGCGGACGCGCCGGCTTCTCGTCGTTCACGAGGACAACGCGACGTGCGGATTCGGCGCGGAGATCGTCGCGACCATCGCGGAGGCTTGCCCCGCGGTCGAATGCCGTCGGGTGACTCGTCCCGATACTTACGTTCCGTGCAACTTCACGAACCAGATCACGGTCCTTCCGTCGTACCGCTCGATCGTCTCGGCAGCGGCGGAGCTGGTCGATTTCGAGCTCGAGTGGCGGGATCGCGAGGTCGACGCGAGCGACGAGGTGATCGTTCCGGCGCATGGATCGAGTCCGGCGGATCAGTCGGTGAGCGTCGTCGAGTGGCTAGCCGCGCCCGGCGACGAAGTCGAAGCGGGAGCGACGATCGCCGAGGCCGAGGCGGACAAGGCGGTCTTCGAGATCAAAGCCCCGCGTCCCGGAACGATCCGGCGGCTCTGCGTCGGGCCGGGCGAGACGGTGCGCGTCGGAGAACCTCTCTACGCCCTCGAGGCCGTCGGCCGCGAGCTCGCCGGTCGACGGGCCGGGCGGGCGAGGGCGCGTCGTGAGCGGCGCGGGAACGAATCCCCGCACCTACGCCGACGTCCGCGTCGGGGCGATGCGCCGCGACCCGGGACTCTCGCTGAACCGGCAGCGGAGCGGACCGGCGTCGTTCGGCTGGCGCCTCCGTGCTGCGCGCTCGGTTCCCGCATCGTGACGAACGAAGAGATCGCGGCTCGGTTTCCCGATCGGAGCGCCGAGGACATCCGAACTCGAACCGGTATCGAGCGCAGGCGGCGCGTGAACGCTGACGAAGACGCGTTCGCGCTCGCCGTCCGCGCGAGCTCTGCTGCGCTCGAGCGCGCCGGGCTCGCCGCGTCCGATCTCGATCTAGTCGTCTGCAGCACGACGACTCCGCCGCTCGCGAGCCCGACGCTCGCGTGTCGAGTGCTCGATGCGCTGTCGGAGTCGGGTCGCGCCTACGCGGAGGCGTACGACCTCAACGCCGCCTGTTCGGGGTATCTCTACGCGCTCGCGAGCGCATACGACTTTCTCTCTGCGCGTCGCGCGGGGATCGCGCTCGTTCTCACGGCCGAGGTACTCTCACCGGTCCTCGACGAGGCAGATTTTGCTACGAGCATCCTCTTCGGCGACGCAGCATCGGCGACGATCCTTCGCGCGGGTCTCGAAGCGGGCGATGCGCGCAGCGCGGTCGGCTGGACCGTGAGCGGACGGCCGTTCGTGACGGCGCGCGGCGAACGTGGGTCGCTCCTCCGTGTTCCGCACGCTGGGGCCGGCTTCGCGAGCATGCAGGGTCGACGCGTCTTCGGCGAGGCGGTGCGCGCGATGAGCGATGCCCTTCACCGGGCCGCGAGCGCTGCGGGCAGCTCGGTCGGTGATCTCGACTGGATCGTGCCGCACCAGGCGAACTCTCGGATCATCGAGGCGGTGACGCATCGCCTCGGGGGCGATCCGGTACGCGTCGTCGACTGGATCCGCGACTGGGGGAACACCTCTTCGACGAGTATCCCCCTCTGCCTCGAGAGGCTCGCGCTCGAGCTCGGCGGCGGCGAGAGACTGGGGCTCTGCGCCTTTGGTGGCGGGCGGACCGCGGGGGCGGCGGTGCTCGAAACGAGACGGACTGGCCCTCCGGGTGCGTGATGCGAGCGCGCTTCGCGCGGAGGTCTGCGGGGGCGTCGCGATCGCGATTGACTTCCGTTCGGGCGAGGAAATAATCGCATCCTTCGTGCCGGGGCCGCCGCGACGGATCGGGGTCCGATCCGCGGGCCGCCGGCATCGCTCGCCCCCGCTCTCTCCCGAGGCCACCCGCGATGAGTCAGGAACCGTCTTCGGACCTCATGAAGGAGGTCGTCTCCCTCTGTAAGCAGCGGGGCTTCGTGTTTCAGTCGTCGGAGATCTACGGCGGGCTGAAGAGCTGCTACGACTACGGGCCGCTCGGCGTCGAACTGAAGCGGAACATCATGAACGAGTGGTGGCGCACGATGGTCCACGAGCGCGAGGACATCGTCGGCCTCGACGCGTCGATCATCATGCACCCGCGCGTCTGGGAGGCGTCGGGGCACCTCGCCGGCTTCTCCGACCCTCTCGTCGATTGTCTGATCAGCAAGGAGCGCTTTCGCGCCGACCACGCACCGCGCCCGAGCGTCGGCGACGAGCTGCCGCTCGCATGCGCGGACAAGGGACAAGCGAAAGCCTACGGCGAGGCGATCGAAAAGCGCTTCGGCGTCGCGCTCAAGCGCGCAGGAAAAACCCTCCACGGACTGAAGGTCGTCGACGACAACACGATCGGATTCTTCCCCGATGGCGACGGCGAGTCGACGTCGACGTTTCCATTCCCGGGCTACGTCAGTCCCGAGCTCGGATCCCCGTTTCTCAGCGACGAGCGACAGTTCAATCTGATGTTTCGCTCGAGTCTCGGGTCGGTCGATCCGTTCGAAGAAACGGCGAAGGCACTCGAGGGGAAGAGCCTGAGCGCGGCCGAGATTCGTGCAGTTCTCGACGAGAAGATGAAGGAGAGCGCCGTCTATCTCCGTCCCGAGACGGCGCAGGCGATGTTCGTTCAGTTCGCGAACATCCAGAAGGCGCTCTCGCTCAAGGTGCCGTTCGGCATCGCGCAGATGGGAAAGTCGTTCCGGAACGAGGTCACGGTCGAGCACTTTATCTTCCGCTCCTGCGAGTTCGAGCAGATGGAGATGGAGTACTTCGTCGAGCCCGGGAAGCAGGCCGAGGCGCTCGAGTACTGGAAGAACGAGCGACTCGCCTGGTACCAGCGCTACGCGAACGATCCGAGCAAGTTCCGTCTGCGAAAGCACGATCCCGACGAGCTCGCGCATTACGCCGACGACTGCTACGACGTCGAGTACGAGTATCCGTGGGGTTGGGGCGAGCTCGAGGGAATCGCGAGCCGGACGGACTACGACCTGAAGAAGCACTCGCAGCACTCGGGCGCTTCGCTCACGTACTTCGATCAGGAGGCGACCGACCCCGAGTCGGGGAAGAAGGGCTGGCGCTACACGCCCTACGTCATCGAGCCGGCCGCCGGCGCGACGCGGACGACTCTTCTTTACCTCCTCGACGCGTTTGCATACGACTCGCCGCGCCCGGACGCGAGCGGAAAGACGAAGACGCGGCGTGTTCTCAAGCTCCACCCGCGGTTCTCGCCGTACAAGGCAGCGGTCTTGCCGCTCGTCAAGAAGGACGGGATGCCCGAGCTCGCGCGCGAGATCGTGCAGCAGTTCTTCGCGAGCGGCGTCAACGCGAAGTACGACGAGCAACACGCGATCGGGAAGCGCTACGCGCGGCACGATGAGGTCGGAACACCGTACTGTCTCACCATCGACGGCGATTCGCTGAAGGATGGCACCGTGACGATCCGCGAGCGCGACTCGACCGATCAAGATCGCATCAAGATCGAGGAGGCGCTCGCCATCGTCGAGAAACGGCTGGAGACCGCCTGAGGCGCGTGCTATATCCTAAGCTTGCCATGAAACGGCGAGCAAAACGGCGCAGAGAGGAAAGCGTCGTTTGCCGCCCGGCAGTGGCAACGTCGGGGTTTTGAGGAAGCGATGGTTCGGCGACGGTCTCGCCGAATGACGCGCGCGTCCGGAGGTTCGTGCATGGCGGTGACCGACGCCGAATTCCGCCCTCAGATCGATTCCTACAGCGGCCCGCTCGACCTGCTGCTGTTCCTCGTGAAGAAGGACGAGGTCGACGTCTTCGACATTCCGATCGCCCGCGTGATCGAGCAGTACCGTGGATTCCTCACGCTGCTGCAGGAAATCGATCCCAACGCCTGCGGTGAATTTCTCGTTCTCCTCGCGCAGCTCATCGAAATCAAGTCGAAGCTGCTTCTTCCCCGGGAGATCGTCGAGGGCGAGGACGAGGAGTACGAAGACCCCCGGCTCGAGCTCGTCCAGCAGCTCCTCGAGTTCAAGAAGTACAAAGAGCGCGCGCTGCTTCTCGAGTCGCGCTACGAGGAGTTCAGCCGGCGCTACCGGCGTCCCGCGGTGGCGCTTCCCGAGTTCGATGAGACCGCGACCGGACCCGTGTTCGTCGGGAAGGTCACGGTGTGGGATCTCCTCACGGTCTTTCAGCGCATCCAGCTTTCGCTCGGGGAGCGCGGACCCCACCGCGTCGTCCTCCACGAGCGCTCGATCGAAGAATACACCGCCGACGTCGAGCTCGTTCTCTGCGAAGCGCCGAGCGGACGACTCCTTTTCTCCGCTCTCTTCGCGAACGTCACCTCGCGCGACGATGCGATCGGTCTTCTCCTCGCCGTGCTCGAGATGGCGAAGACCTACCGCGTCGCCATCGAGAGAGACGACGGCGCGGTAGTCGAGGAAGGGGACGAGCCGATCTACCTCCGGCTGCGGAGCCCGGAGGAAACCGAAGCGATCATGGAGCAGCACCGCGCGGACGAAGCCGAAAACGCCGATCCCGCCGAGACGGCGCTCCTGCGCGGGGAGGGGGACGAGGCGCGGAAGGAACCGATCCGCTCGACCGAGGAGCGCGAGATCGACGACACCGTGCCGGATGGCGTCAACGAGAGCGATGACGCCGAGGTGCCGCCGGGCGCCAACCGCATCGATCGGTCTCTCCGCGGACCGAGTGCGAGCGAGCTCGCCGAGGAGCTCGAAGGAACGAAACGCCAAGCGGAAGACCGACACGGCGAAGCGCCCGATCCGGGTGGCGTGGAGCCCGACCCGGACGGGACGGAGCCCGAGCCGCGCTCGTGAAGCTCGTCTTCTTCGGATCGGGCGAGTTCGCAAAGCCCGTGCTCGAGCGTCTCGCCTCGCTTCGCGATGCGCATCCTCTGCTTCTCGTCGTCACGCGTCCGGCGCGTCCCGCCGGCCGAGGAAATCGTCTCCGCGAGACTCCGGTCGCCGAGCTCTGCCCGAAACTCGGCCTCGAATGCGTCGCGCCGGAGACGACGAAGGCGCCGGAATTCCTCGCGCGCATGGAGAAGCTCGACGCCGATCTCTACGTCGTCGCGGACTTCGGGGAGATTCTTCGCCCCGATCTCCTCGCGCTGCCGGCGATCGGAGTCTACAACCTTCACGGTTCGATCCTTCCGCGCTACCGCGGGGCGGCACCCGTCGCGCACGCGCTTCTCGCGGGGGAAGAGGAGACGGGAGTGACGCTCTTTCGGATCGAGCGCGGGCTCGATTCGGGGCCCGTTGTCGACACCGCGCGCCTTCCGATCGAACCGGAGGAGAACGCCGCCGAGCTCGAAGCTCGGCTCGCGCACCTCGCGGCGGATCTCATCGAGCGGAGCCTGCCGCGATTCGCCGGCGGTGACGTCGAGGAAACTCCGCAGCGACACTCGGACGCGACCTTCGCACCGAAGCTCGAGAAGCGCGACGCCGAGATCGACTGGCGCCGGAGTGGGGTGGAGGTCTTGCGTCACGTGCGCGCGTACAACCCGGAGCCCGGCGCGTTCACCTTCCTCGAGCGCGAGGGTCGTTCTCGAGAGCGCACGGTCGTCCGCCGGGCGGGGAAGGCGCCGATCGAGGCGGTGCCTGCCGAAGCGACCGGCTCGCATTCGGGACCCGGCGCGATTCGCGCGACGAAGCGGCGACTCTTCGTCCTCTGCGGCGAGGAGGCGATCGAGATTCTCGAGCTCCAGCGTCCCGGAAAGGGTGCTGTCTCGGCGTCGGCCTACCTTCAGGGGCAGCGACTGGACGGTGCAGAGCGATTCGGAGTTTCGCCCGAGCGCGAAGGTTCGAGTTGACAGTCGCGGTCCTCGCGACTGGGATGCGCGTCCCGAACTCAGAGGTCGACGAGAGAAAACCCCAAACCCTTCGTGGTAAAACTCCTCAAGGCTCAAGCTAAGCGATGGATCCACACCACAGCCCGGCAAACCCGCCGCCCGTTCACGCCGAGAACCGGCAGGCCGCGCTTGAGCTCCTGATTGCCGCCGACAAGGGCGGGGAGTTCATCGATGCACTTCTCGCTCGCGCGTACGATCAGGTGACGAAGCGGAATCGCCCGCTCCTTCAAGAACTCACGTACGGCGTGATCCGGCATCGCGGCACGCTCGACGTGCTCCTCGACTTCCACCTCCGCGCACCGCTCAGGCGACAAGAGCCCGCCATGGCTTGGGCGCTTCGACTCGGCGCCTACCAGCTCGTCTACTTGACGAAGATTCCGGCGCACGCCGCGGTCTACAACACGCTCGAAGCGCTCAAGCGGATCGGGAACTTCAACCGCAAGGCGATCGGCTTCGCGAACGCGGTCCTGCACAAAATCAGCGCGGAGGTGCGCTACAAGACTCCGGAGCCCGCGGACGATCCGGACGATCCCACCGTGCTTCCGATCCGCGCGGGGTACTGCCATCTCACCCGACCGGTGCTTCCGCTTGTCCGCCTCGATCTCGCCGGGCACATCGCGCTCAAGTACTCGCATCCGAAGTGGCTCGTCGAGCGCTGGCTCGCTCGCTTCGGCGACGACGAGGCACGGAGACTCTGCGCTTCGAACAACGAGACGCCGGTCGTCACGGCGCGCGTGACGGCGCTCGCTCCCTCCGAGGAAGAGGTTCTCGCGTCGCTCGCCGAGGAGGAGTTCGAGGTCGAGCGAACCGATTGTCGCGGCGTGTTTCGACTCCGTCGCGGTGATCTCCATAGCGCTCGAGCCCGTCGAGAGCGCTGGATCCAGATTCAGGACGAAACCGCGGTCCGCATCGGACGCGAGCTCGCGCCGCCGGCCGGAGCACGCGTCGCCGACCTTTGCGCCGCACCAGGCGGAAAAGCGGTGCAGCTCCTCGAGTGCGTGGAGGGATCCGGCCAGCTCGTCGCACTCGACGCGAACGACGAGCGTCTCGCGACTCTCGAAGAAACGCTCCGGGGCTACGGATCGTCGTACCGGGTCGAGCGTGCGCCGTCCGATCCCGACGATCTCACCCTCGAAGATCGATTCACGCACATCCTCGTCGATGCGCCGTGCTCGAACACGGGCGTTCTCGGTCGGCGGCCGGAGGCGCGGTGGCGGATTCGCGAGCGCGATCTCGAAACGCTTCCGGAGCTCCAGGGAAAGCTCCTCGAGGCGGCCTATCGTCACCTCGAACCAGGCGGGCGACTCCTCTATTCGACCTGCTCGATCGAGCCCGAAGAGAACGAAGGCGCAATCGCGAGGTTCACCGCGGCGCACGACGATCTCACCGAGCTGAAGACCGAGTACTATCTCCCGCACCGCGCCGCGGGCGACGGAGGGTTCTTCAGCTTGCTGCTTCGCAGCCGCTGAGGCGCGAGAGTCATCCGATGCGATCCGCCGGATGCGGCACGCGGTCGACGAGCGGCAGGACCTGCGGCTGGTAGATCTCGGTGTACGCCTTCGCCGTGCGGTGGACGTCGAGCGCGTCCTGGTCGCTCCACCACTCGTTGAGGAGAAACACCCGGCGATCGCTCTGCGAGTGGTAGACCTCGAAGCGCTCGCAGCCCGGTTCTTCCTGCGAGAGGCGAGCTTGCTCGCCGAGGAGGCCTTTGACGCGGTCGATGTCTGATTCATCGCGGACGGTGAGAATGACGTTGACGTGGATCATGTTTGGTCTCGGTGCCTTATCCGTTCCCGACAAACTTCATCTTCCCTCTTCCCTTTTCCTCTTCTCGCCTGTTTCTCCGTGCGAACGTTGTTCCGGGCGCAAGCTGAATCCTAAGCGCATGGACTCCTCTTCGGGAACGGGAACGGGAACCGGAGAGCAAAACCCATCCGACATTGCGCCGCACCGCCGACGCAGCGACAATCGGTGCTGGATCGGGGTCATTCAAGGAGTCCGCCAGTGTATTCGAAATCGCCCACTCTCGGTGCCATCGCTCTCATCGCCGGCTTTCTCGCGGCCGCATCCACTCGCGCCGAGGAGCCGGCCGTTCGCATCGGTACGAACGCGGGAGAGCTTCACCCCGACGTTCTTCTTCCCACGATCGACGGCGGAACGCTCCGTCTCTCCGATTATCGCGGGAAGAAGATCTTCCTCTTTCACTTCGCCTCGTGGTGAGCGGGCTGCCGACGCATTCTGCCCGTGTGGCAGAAAACGCTCGCGCCTCTCGTAACGGCGGGGAAGATCGTCGCCATCGGGGTCGTTCAAGAGCAGCACGCCGATCGCGCGCGACTCTACCGTCAGTGGCGAGAGCTCGATTGGCCGATTGCGATCGACTCGCTCAATCTCCTGGGTCACCGTGCGGTTCCCATCCCGATGGGGATCGACGAGCACGGCGTCGTTCGCACGCCGAAGCTGAAACCGAACGAGATCGAAGAGTTTGTCGCGCTCGAGTTCGCGGCCCCGGGTCCGCTCCCGAAGGAGTTCCGCGCAACGCTGCCAGACCCCATCGCGCTCGCGGCTCGCGCTCGTTTCGCGCTGACGGCGGAGTCGTGGTTCGATCTCGGCGATGCGCTCTTTCTCTTTGGCGGTGAGTCGCGTCTCGGTGCAGCGATCGACGCGTACCGCCGGGGTCTCGAACGAGAGCCGAACGCCGCCCGGGGGCAGTTCCGTCTCGGCGTCGCGCTGCGGCGTCGGCACGATTCCTACGGGAGGACGAAGGGTGACGCCCAGGCCGCGGTCGACGCGTGGGGACGCGCGCTCGCGCTCGATCCGGGACAGTACATCTGGCGCCGGCGGATTCAGCAGTACGGACCGCGTCTCGACAAGCCCTACAACTTCTACTTTTGGGTCGAAGAAGCGCGAAAGGAGATCCGCGCGCGGGGCGGAGCGCCGATCTCGCTCTCCGCCGAGCCGCGTGGCTCGGAGATCGCACCGCCGCGGAGCTCGAGCGACGCCGAGGATCGCCTCGCTCCGAAGGATGTCGATCCGAAGCGCGGCCTTCCCGTCGACCGGAAGCGCCTCGTCGGCATCGACACGATCGTCACCCCGGCGCGCATTCGACCCGGTGAACGCGTTCGCGTCCGCGTGATCCTCCGGCTAGATGCGAAGCAACGCCCGTACTGGAACAACGAGAGCGCGGGGCTCTCCGTTTGGGCGAAGGAGTCGGGCGAATTTCGCATCGAGGAGGGCGAGTTTCGCTACGCGCCGCCCAAGTCCCCCGAGACCCGCGAGGAACGGGTGCTCGAGTTCGAGGCGGCCGTCGGCGCGGAGGCGTCGGGTCGACTGAGCATCCCCGCGTACGCCGCATACGATGTGTGTCTCGACGCCGAGGGAGTTTGCTACCGCTACCGGCAGGACTTCGAGATCTCGGTCGAGGTCGATCCGGCGGCGGCGAAGATCTGAGGGACCAGGAGGAAGAGGTTCACACGAAGGACCGCGAAGAAAGACGAAGGGAGAGGTAAGAGTAGGGGGTGGGAGTAGGAAGGATGGAGAAAAGAGAAAGAGGTTCACACGAAGTCTGCGCGCTTCGTGTGAACCTCTTTCTGCTTCGACTCCGGGCGCGGGACGCGCCGGTTCAGTCGCTCGCGGTCGGTGCCGATTCCGGCGCCCCTGCCGGCTCGCGCTTTGGGGCGGGTGCCTTCTCCCGGATGAGCGGTTCGACTTTCGACTTGAGCTGCTCGTAGTTGTGGTATCCGCTCACGCGATGGCGCACGGCCCCGTCGCGTCCGATGAAGAACGTCGTCGGGAAGCCGCGGAGATTCGGGACGGCCCCCAGTCTCTCGGCGGTGATCATCGTGAGCGGGTAATTGATCTTGTTGTCCTTTGCGAACTGCTCGACGCGCTTCGTCAAGAAGTCGTTCGGAGGCTGTCGCTCCCACGTAAGCCCAATCACGGCGAAGCCTTTGTCTTTGTACTCGTTTTGAAGCTGGACGAAGTGCGGGATCTCCATCTTGCACGGCGGGCACCACGTTCCCCAGATATCGAGGATGATCACCTTGCCGGCGAAGTCTTTCTCCTTGAGCTCCTTGCCGGCGAGATCCGGAAGCCCGTACGCGAGACGAGAGATGCCGCGGAGGCTCTTCTTCACGATCGCCTCGAACGTCTTGTCGCTCTTGAGAGAGGCGAACGCCGGTTCGCGTCGGATCTGATCACCGTTCCAGTAGCCCGCAGCCACCGCGTTGTCGAGGGTCGCTAGCGCGGCTTTCGAATCTTTTAGATGCGCGAAATTGACCGACCGCCGGAAGAGCACGCCGGCGAGATCGGAGGAAAAGCCTCCCGGCTGGAGCTTCGGCAGCGCGTCGATCGCTTTCTGAAGCACTTCGTTCGACTTCTTGAACTCGCCCGCCGTCGTGTGGTGCTCGGCGATGAATCCGTAGACCGCGGTCTTGTTCGCGTCCGCGGCCTTCTCGAGCTCGCCGTTGAGAAATGCGATCGCGGCGGCGTGGTCGCCGCTGGCGGCGAAATTGTTGTGCGCGCGCTCGACGATGAACGGGCGGTTTGCGTTGCCGGCGGGGAGGATCTTGAGGATCTCTTCGTAACTTTTGTGCGCCCCGGGCCGGTCGCCGGCCTCCTCCTTCTGCCGGGCAGTTCCGAAGAGCTGCTGCAGCTTCTGAATGTCTTCTTGGCTGAGCGGGTTTTCTTGGGCGGAGACCGCCGCGGGCGCCACGCTCGCGCAGACGAGGAGAAACCAAGCTCGGAAAAGTTTCATGAAAGACTCCGTCGGGGGGCGGTTCAGGGGAAATCGCCGGGGCGGGTGGTGATCGCGCCCGGTCCTTGTTTATAACGGTTGCGCGCGTCGCGAAGTTCGGCTTTTTTCGCGGAACTCGGCTTCTCTCGAGCCGAATCTTGGGACTGTGGCCGAGGATCCCGAAGAACGGACAGGGGGTCGAACCCGAAATGGCGGAGCAGAGAACGATCGTCGGTCCCACCCCTCGCGCCGCCGCTCTCCAGGCGGGGCGGATGCTCCGCCGCGCGTGCGACGAGGCGACCGGTGCGCGCGTTCGTGTCGTCTTCGCCGGCGGGACGACCCCGCGCGTCGTCTATGAGCTCCTCGTCGAGAAGTACCGCCGCGCGATTCCGTGGGAGCGCCTCGAGGTGTTCTTCGGTGACGAGCGCTCCGTCGGTCCGGAGGACCCCGAGTCGAACTTCGGTCTCGCCGAGCGCCACCTCTTTCCCGCCGTCCCGATTCCGCGCGAGCAGATTCACCGCATGCGCGGCGAGGCGGAAGATCTCGACCGCGCCGCCTCCGAATACGAAGAGAGGGTGCGGACGCTCGTTCCCCCCGGGAGCGCGGGCGTGCCGATGTTCGATCTCGTCTGGC
The DNA here is from genome assembly GCA_965223845.1 of Planctomycetota bacterium. Classification (GTDB taxonomy): domain Bacteria; phylum Planctomycetota; class UBA8108; order UBA8108; family SXIK01; genus CBDCXR01. The sequence continues at coordinate 6,703,338 of CBDCXR010000004.1, forward strand.
TCGGCTTCGGCGCCGATGGCCATGTCGCGTCGCTCTTTCCGGGCACGCGCGCGTGCGACGAGCGCGAGAAGCTCGTCGTCGCGAATCCCGTCCCCGCGCTCGAGACGACGCGGCTCACGATGACGCTTCCCCTCCTCAGCGCCGCGCGCCGAGTACAGCTCCTCGTGACGGGCGAAGAGAAGGCGACCGCGATCGGCGACTACTTCGTACGTCGATCGAGCGAGTCACCCGCGCGTGCGATCGCGCCGGCCGACGAACTCGAGTGGGTTCTCGATCGGGCCGCGGCGACTGAGCTCACGCGGGACCTCTACGCCGATATGGAGTGATCTCGCGCGCCCGGTGACCGATCGGATCTCGCCGCGGAGCTGCGACGCCCGCGGCGCGCTCCCCGGCCCGAATCCGCGGCGCTCGGACTAGCTGCTCTTCGCGGTCGGAACCGGTCGCGGCACTGCGTAGCTCTCACTCTCGGCGGGGAACGAGCGCTCGCGGACGTCCTCGCGATACGCCGCGATCGCCTCGAGCCCGAGCGAGTAGCCGTCGAGATAGCGCCGGACGAACTTCGGTGCACGTCCGGGGATGAGGCCGAGGAGATCGGAGAACACGAGGATCTGACCGTCGCAGGCCGCGCCCGCGCCGATGCCGATCGTCGGGATGCGAAGGCGGCGAGTGATCGTCTCGGCCAGACTCACCGGGATCCCCTCGAGCACGATCGCGAACGCTCCCGCTTCCTCAAGGGCAATTGCATCATCCTCGAGGCGCGCGGCTTCGGCGGGCTGGCGTCCCTGAACCTTGTATCCACCCATCGCGTGGAGCGACTGCGGCGTGAGTCCGATGTGCCCCATCACCGGGATTTCGTTCTCGACGAGCGCGCGGACGAGCTCGCCGCGCGCTGCGCCGCCCTCGAGCTTCACCGCCTCCGCGCCGCTCTTCACGAACCGAACGGCCGCGTCGAGCGTCGACGGGAGATCGACGTGGTACGAACCGAAGGGCATGTCCGCGACGAGGAGCGCGCGCTCGACTCCGCGCCTCACCGCGCGCACGGCGACGAGCATCTCGTCGAGCGTGACGGGGAGAGTGTTCGGATAGCCGAGCGCGGTATTCGCGAGACTGTCGCCGACGAGGATGATCTCCATCCCGCCCCGGTCGGCGAGCAAAGCCGACGGATAGTCGTACGCCGTGAGCGCGCTGATCGGCCGACCGTCGCGCTTCCAATCGGCGAGACTCGGTACGGTGACCTTCTTTTCATCCGGGTCCCGACTCGGCGGGGGCGCGTTTTTTGGGCGCGTCATCGCGAGCCTCCGTATACGGCTCCAGCGCGGATCGAGTCGCTCTTTTCGACGACCCGGTTGTCCTCGCCCAAGAGGAGGACGCGCGGGCGGTGCCGCCGCACTTCGGCCTCGTCGAACTGCGCGTAGCTGCAAACGATGATCTTGTCGCCCGGGTGGACAAGATGTGCGGCCGCTCCGTTCACGCAGAACTCACCGCTTCCGGGCTCACCCTCGATCGCGTAGGTCGTGAGGCGCGCACCCGACGTGACGTCGTAGATCGACACTTGCTCGTAGGGCCGGATGTCGGCCTCGGCGAGGAGGTCGGCGTCGATCGTGATGCTCCCCTCGTAGTCGAGGTTCGCTTCGGTGACCGTGGCTCGATGGAGCTTCGATTTGAGCAGGGTGCGGATCACGGCGTCTCTCTCCCGGGCTGGGATGATCGCTCCGACGGGTGGCGCACGAGCCCTCCCGTTGATGAAAGCCTACTCCGTCCGGCAACTATCCCTCCAATAAATACTGGATATGAATCAGTATTAGTCGTAGGAATATCGGGGCTTCCCCTACAACGTTCGAACGTCGGCCCGAGGGCAGGCCGCGGACCGGACGCATCCGGCGAAGACGCGAGGGACTTCCGTCGTGGATCTCCACAAGCTCCGAGGATTCTATTCCGTCGCGCGGTTCGGCGGGTTTACCGCCGCGTCGAAGCGACTCCAGCTCGCGCAGCCGACTCTCAGCCTGCAGGTGAAGTCGCTCGAGACGGAGCTCGGGCGAAAGCTCCTCGAGCGCAACCCGCGCGGCGTCAAGCTCACCGCCGAAGGCGAGGTCCTCTTCGGCCTCGCCGAGAAGATCTTCGAGACCGAAGCCGAGATCGACGCCCTCTTCCGCGACCGCGACCGCTTCGAGCCGGCCCGACTGGGAATCGCGACGAACCAGTCGATCGCCGCGCACATCCTTCCCCCGCGGCTCGAGGAGTTTACGACCCGCTTCCCGAAGGTCGAGATCAACATCCACAACCTCCGGACGGCCGACATCCTCGCCGCGGTGAAGGACGGATCGATCGACTTCGGTCTGATCCTCATCGACCCGCAGGACAAGGACCTCGCCGCTCGAAGTGTGCTTCCCTACGAGATGGTTCTCGTCGCGCCGCGCGACCATCCCTTGAGCCGCAAGCGCGGTGTCGCGCTCAAGGACATCGCGAAGTACCCGTTCATCTCCTACACCCGCGATACGGAGACGCGTCAGCTGATCGACCAGCCGTTCGACGCGATCGGGCAGAAGGTCTCCGTGCGCATGGCGCTCGGAAGCACGGATCTCATCATCACGTACGTCGGACTCGGCTACGGGATCTCGATCATCCACGATCTCAACATCGACGAGGCGAACCGCGTGCATCTCCACGTGCGGCCGCTGAAGCGCGTGTACCGGCGGCAGTACATCCATCTCATCTTTCGAAAGGATGCAGAGCTGAGCGGGGTGGCTCGGGCGTTCGTGGATCTCTTCTAGTGGCGTTTGCTTTCTTGAGTTCTCACGGGAAGAGATTCATGCGGATGACGCGGCGGCCGTGCGGTGCACATCGCTCCTGGTCGTCGGAGGCGCGGACCGGTTGTTCCCGCCCGGCGTACCCAGAGGCGCGCGTAGGAAGGCCGATGCAGCCGAGGGGCGACGAATCGACAACGTCGGCGGGCACGTCGAATCGACAGACGGTGCTCGCCACGGGTCTTTCTCACGACCGGTGAGCTCTCTCGAGCTGAGATCGTGTCTGCGCCCGAGAGATTCGCACTGGCGTCAGCGATTCGCGATAAGACTCTCGAGACCCGCGCCTGCTGACGCCGTCATAGCTCCGAATCGTGACCCCCTCGGTGCTCGCCGCGCGTCAAGCCGGCAGTTTTTTCTTGCGCCACCTACACATCGTAGGCATCATGCCTACAGATAGTAGGTAAAGGAGGTGCGAGCATGGTGGATTCCTCTCCGCCGCCGCTGTCGGACGCGCAGCGCGAGATCATGGAGATCGTCTGGGACCGCGGCGAGGTGACCGTTGCCGACGTCTGGGAGGCACTCGAGGAGCGGCGAGGGGTGGCCCGGAACACAGTGCAGACACTCATGGCCAGACTCGAGGAGAAGGGCTGGATCGAGCATCGCACCGTAGGCCGCACGTTCGTCTACTCGGCGGTTCTTTCCCGCGATGCTTCCCGCGGGCGTTCGCTCCGAACGCTCCTCGAGACGCTCTTCCAGGGTTCGACGACCGACCTGGTGACCGCCCTCCTCGAAGACCGTTCCCTGAGCGCCGACGAAGCGGATCGCATTCGCGCGATGATCGACGACGCCGAGCGACGCAGAAAGAAGCAGAGGCGACGATGAGTGCTTGGAACGATCGCGACACGCTGCTTCTCGGGTTGACGATTGCGGCACAGCTTGCCGTGATCGCTCTCGTCGCATTTGCTGCGGGTCGATTGACGCGGCGAAACGGAGTGCTTCGCTATTCGTTCTACGTGGGGGCTCTTCTTCTCATGCTGCTCTCGCCTGCTCTCGCGATCATCGGCCAGCGCTGTGAGATCGCCTTCTTCGCCGTTCCGGTCGAGGCGGATGATCCGCTCGGCCGTGCCGCCAGTTCGCCGCGCGATCCCGGCGATGCGTCCGGCGGGACGATCGAGTTCGTTTCTCTTCCCGCGTCGACGAACCGCCCGTGGTCCGGGGAGACGACGTTCACGTTCGCGGCGGGATTCCCCGCAGCGGGTCGACCGTCGGAGGCGGGTGCTTCGTCGGTGGCGCTCCCCCCGACGTCACTCCCGCCGGAGGAGAGCGATTCCCACGTGTTCGTGCTCCACTTCGCGCTCGCCGTCTGGGGCGCCGGGGTGGTGTTCCTTCTCGCTCGACTTCTCGCGGCGTACCGGTCCCTTCGACGGATTCGTCGTGACGCCGTCCCGCTCGCTTCGCGCCATTTGGAGCCGCTGCGCGACTGGCTGAAGTCCGCTTTCGCCGATCGTCCAATCCCTCCGATCGTCACCTCGAACCTAGCGCCGACTCCGATCTCCTTCGGTTTCGTGCGTCCGCTCGTCGTTCTCCCTCACGGCCTCATCGATTGTCTCGAGCGCGAGCAACTGCGACAGATCATCGCGCACGAGGTCGCCCACGTCGTGCGTCGCGATCAGTGGATGCTCTTTCTCGAACGCATCGTCGGTGCACTCTTCTGGCCGCACGTGGTCGTGCACGCGCTCCAGCGCGCGATCGATCGAGCGCGGGAGGAGATCTGCGACAACTTCGTGCTGAGGTTTTTCGACGCGGCTTCCTACAGCCGCACTTTGCTCTTTGTCACCGAGTGGAGCGCCCGCCGCCCGCAGCCGAGCCTCGCTGCGGGACTTCTCAAGCGGCGGAAGCTCGAGACCCGCATCGCCGGACTTTTGGATGGAAGGAGAGTCCTCATGACGCGTCCGTACCGTTCCACCGTGTTTTCTCTCGTTCTCGGATTGACACTACTCTCGACACTGCTCCTCGGAGCCGGAGTGCGTACGGAGAGCGACCCACCGGAGCCGGCCGATCCGTCGGGTGAGGGCGCCGCGAACGCGGAGCCACCGAACGATCCGAGTGCGCTCCCAGCCGAGTCCGTGCGCGACGAGATCTTGCTCGCCGCCGGGGTTCTCTCCGAAACCCTTCTCGGCGGTGGAGAGTCTCAGACGAACGAAGCGCCGGAGGAGGGCGTCGAGGGTCCCTCGGCGAAGAAGAAGACAGCGACCTCGCCGGAGGACAGCGAACCGAAGGAAGGCGCTCCCGATCAGCCTGGGAAGGCGAACGACTCCGCGGAAGAAGAGCTGAATGCCGAGATCGAACGCTACTTTTGGCGGGTGCTCGATTCCAGTGGAGACGCCGACGAGAACTCGAACAAGCTTACTCTCCAGCGGTTCGCCCTCGATTTGACCGGTCTCCCGGGCACCGCCGACGACTTCCAGACGTTCCCCGTTCCCGAGGGAGCGAAGTCACTGAAGGACTGGCTCTACCGAGATGTCGACGGCGACGGCAAGCTCGACTTGATCCTCTCCCATGGAAGCCCGGACGGCACGGCCTTTGGCTCCGATCCCGAACGCATGTATCGCGATTGGATCATCCGGTCGAACACGCAAGGCTGGCAGCAGGTGTTCGGCCGGCCGAACGAGTACGGTTGGACGACCAAACTCGTGTATGAACCGAGACTCCTTTCGGGGACTTCCGTTTCTGGCGAGTGGATCCAGGTTTCCGATCCTGCTCTGGTCTCCGCCTTGGGTGGAGCCCAGCTCCGGCCGCTCGATGCGCTCCTTCGATCGCAACTCGAGTTGCCGGAAGGACAGGGACTCAGTGTTGCTGCGCTCACCGAAGACGGCGCCGCCGCGAACTCTGGATTCCGTGCGAACGACATCCTCGTCTCCGTCGACGGCCGTCCGCTTCGGCGGCCGGCGGAACTGCTCGAAGCGTCGCGATCGGGGCAAACGCCGACGATCCATGTGGTACGAGATGGCGCTCGACTCGAGCTTCTCTGGCGTGTCCCTCCGGTCGAGCCACCCAAGATGGAGGATCACGTCGAACAGCCGTACTGGATCGGCGTTCGCGTCGAGCGCGTGCACGCGACCACACGGAGGCAACTCGGTCTCGAGGAACGCGAGTACTGCTATTTGAGCGCCGTGGTCTCGAACGGCCCGGCGGAGCGAGCGGGACTCAAGGTCCACGATATCGTCGTGAGCGGCGACGGAACGTCGATCACGAACCTGAAGGAGCTTCGCGACTATGTCGTCGCGTCCGAAGGCAAGGCGATCCTGCTCAAGATTCGCCGCGGCGGTCGGTTGCTCTTTGTGTCGGTGGTTCCGGAGAAGCCGGCGGCGACGAGGCCGTCCACGGATACGGAACCAGAGAGCGCCGGAGTGGAAGGCGCTGCGGCGACGAACTGAGAATCGTAGCTTAACGCGGCTCAGTCGGAGCTTGCGTCCCGGGCGATCGCGGTGGCGGCGGCCACGGTGCGTCGACGCCGTAGCCCTCGCGGTTGCCCGGATCCGCCATTACACGATCCGTCGTGATGGTGAAAACTCCGAGCGTCCCCCCTCCGGGAAACTCCACCTGCCATTCGACGGGTCCGAATTCGTAGAAGAGGAGGATCTCGTCCTCGTCTTCATCGCGCCAGTACGGTGCGCCGAACCGCGCGACGAATTCCGCTTCCGTCGTGGAACCTCCGATCGGGATCTCCTCGCCGTCGAGCTCGATCCTCCCGTCGAAGGTCGAATGCCCGAGCCCTTTCGCGAGGGGGTTGTTGCGAGCGATGGACGGGTCGTTCCAGCGGACCAGGATCCAATCGACGGTGTCGGAGCACCCGATCTCGAACGCGTTCGCGATGTGGGCGTAGGCGTAAGGCGGCTCCTCGGGCCCTTCGCTTCGGGTGATCAATCCGAGATCCGACATTGTCTGTGGGGACATGGGCTCCACTCTCTTTCCGACAACCAAGCCGGCGAGCGAGGGAGCACCGAGGTCGAGAACGAGAGATTCGCGCTGCGGCGAACGCGAGCAACCGGTCCCGCTGGCGAGAGTCACGATAGCAAACGCAATCCAAGAGGCGGTGCGAGTCACCATAGGATGCTCCGGCCGAATTCACTCGATTCGAGAAACTCGCGATCTTGCGTACGTACGTCGCGCCGCGTTCAAGGGCGCCGTACGCTGGAGACGCGACTCGAACGGTTCAACCGTCCGTACGTTCGCGCGGTCCATGTCGAACGCGGGCCCAAAGAAGGCAAGTGAGCACCGCGAGCGGCGTCGCCTGCAGTAGTGTAGGAACGAACCAACTGATCGCGGTGTCGTAGACGAATCTCCAGTTCGTTCCCTCTTCGTCGCGAAAAATGCCGCCGGGGTTCTCGAGCCACTCCCAAATCGTCACGAACGAGGTGACGGCGATCGCGATGGTGATCCCGCACGCGATTCCGATCAGCGTTCTCTTGAACAACACGGTTTCGTCGACGCGTCCTCTCGTCCGCGGTCGCCTACTCCTTGCCGCGGTAGACGGCGAGTCGCCGAATCGACCTCGTACCCGTCGGCCGACTCGGGTTCATGGCTAGATCAGAGTCTACCCGGGCGCATGTTCGAGACGGACGAGACAGCGGGAGTGGACTCTAGATCCGATACCCATCCGGAACGCGCGCCGCGCGCGGTACGACGACGATCCCGTCGCGGATCGTGACGGTCCCGTCCTCGTAGTCCTCGCGCCCTTCGAGATTCTGAATGCGGACGTCACGACCGATGTGGACGTTCTTGTCGATGATCGCGTTCTCGACGATCGAACCTTCGCCGATCCCCGCGCGCGGGACGTGCTCGCGTGCGTCGCGCTCGATCTCCTCGGGGGTTTCGTACGAGTCGGCGCCCATCATGAACGAGTTTCGGAGGACGCAGTCCTTCCCGACGACCGAGCGAATCCCGATGACGGAGTTTTCGATCCGAGCGTCCTCGATGAGACAGCCCTCGGAGATCAGCGAGTTCGTCACGCTCGCCGCTTGAATCTTGGTGGCCGGGAGAAGCCGCGCGCGCGTGTAGACCGGATTCTCCTGGAGGTAGAAGTTGAATTGCGGCAGGGCCTGCGCGAGGTCGAGATTCGCTTTGTGGAACGTGCGAATCGTTCCGACGTCCTCCCAGTATCCGTGAAAGAGGTGCGCTCGCACTTCGCAGCGATCGAGCAGAGACGGGAGCACTTGCTTTCCGAAATCGGAGTATTCGTTGTCGAGCGCCTTTTCGAGGCGGTCCTGGTCGAACACGTAGATCCCCATGTTCGCGAGGAAGTACGGCCCGTGTGCCGGGTCGAGGCCGAACTGCGCGAGCATGTCCGGCGTCGCCTCGAGTCCTTCGAAGAGAGCGTCGTTGTCGCCGGGCTTCTCGATGAACTCGAGCACGCGCCCCGTTTCGGGGTCGATCCTCATGATCCCGAGGCTCCGCGCTTGCTCTCGCGGTACGAGGAGCCCGGCGATCGTGACTTCGGCCGCACCCACTGTTTCGCCTCCGCGATGCGTCCGAAGCACGTCGCGAAAATCCATCTGATAGATCTGGTCACCAGAAAGGATCAGCGCGTAGCGCCCGCCGACGTCGTGGAGTCGCTTGAGGTTCTTGCGCACCGCGTCCGCCGTCCCCTCGTACCACGCGTGATCGAGCGAGTAATTCGGCGACTGCTGGGCGGCGAGGATTTCGACGAACGAAGGGGTGAAGCGATCGAAGTGGTAGCTGCGAGAAATGTGACGGTGGAGCGACGTCGAGTTGTACTGCGTGAGGATATAGATGCGGCGAAGACCGGAGTTGATGCAATTCGAGATCGGGATATCGATGAGACGGTATTTACCGCCGAGTGGTACGGCCGGCTTCGATCTCTGGTGGGTGAGCGGGTAGAGACGTGTTCCCTGACCGCCGCCCATGATGATGCAGGTTACGCTGTGGTCGTAGGTGTCGGCACGCACCGGCGGCGCCTCGCAGTGAAGAGTGTTTCGGTTTCAGCGGGGCGCCGCGCTCGGGCGAGTGAATCGCGCCGCTGTTGCTGTTCGCCATACTACCAGGGCGAACGGGATCGGCGAGGCCGCAGTTCGAAACTCTCGCGCGGGCGGCTCAGCGGGCCGGCGTCGACGTCCGGAGCTCCGCGACCGAGGTCCGGGATCCGTCCGCTTCGTCGGTGCCGCGGTCGAGTTCGTCCGCCGCGCCGCGAAGGGGATCACCCTCTTCGTTCGTCATCGACTGAAGGCTCGTCTGGAGGCGTGAGAGGCGATCCTCCTGCAGTGCGACCGCGGCCGCGAGCTCGCTCCTTGCGCTCTCGAACCGCCGTCGTTCTTCGCGACGCCTCGCGCGGCTGTGGAACCAGCGGAAACCGGAGCGAGAGCCGCCGCCGGACACCGAGAGCGCGGTCGCGCGCTCGACTCTCGGTCGCGCTTTCGCGAGCGTACCTTCGACGTCTACGGCGAGCTCGACGAGGCGATCGACCAGCCGATCGCGGGAGCGTCGAGCCTCCTCCGCGCTTCCGCGAGCGTTCGCGATCTGCTCGGCGCCCCGCCGGCGCAGCGCCTCGAGCGCCGCTTCCGTCGAGGCGAGCTGCTGCGCGAACGAAGCGGCGAGCTCCTCGCAGCGTCCTTCGAGGCTCTCGACTTCGGCGCGGAGCGAACGCAGCGCTCCGTCCTTCAGCTCGAGCGCGTCACGGAGCTCGTCGACCCGTGTTTTGAGGTGAGCACCGACCTGCCCCATCTGCTCGCCGAGCGAGCGGACTTCGCCCGCGATGTCAGCCTCGGCGAGCGACTGCTCCTCGAGCTCTCGCCGATCGCGTTCCCACTGTTCGGTGAGAGCGCGGGTCCTTTCCGTGACGAGCCGATCGATGTGCCGCTGAATGTGGCGCCACAGCCGCCGCGCCCCCTCCTCGTCGGGAAGGGAGATCTCGCGCGCACCGCGTTCCTCGTCCTCGAGCGACGCCGAGGCCTCGGCCGCGGGCGCCGTCGCCCGAGGCTCCTCGGTCTGCGTCTCGACGGACTCTCCGTTCGCCTCGGGCGCATCGTGACGAGGCTCGACCCGTCGACGCCAGCGATCGAATAGCGCGGCTCTCATCGCCCTCACTTCCTCCACTTCTCCGCTGTCCCCGAAAATCCGCGCTGACGATCGAGAGTATAGCTCAGCCTGAGGGATCCGAGCTACCGTCTGCCGCGCCGCCGATCACGGAGGGACGACTCACCGCCGAGTGGCGGCGCTCGATCGCCCCGCGGAGCTCTCGAGCGGCGATCTCCGCCGGCGTGTCGTTGATGTGGGATCCGCTCGCCCACTCGAACCCAGCGAGTTGGCTCGAGCGCGGAAGAAGTTCGATAAACCAGTGAAAAGGCGCCGTGTCGTCCGCTTCCGCTCGCTCCGCGTGGACGTCCCCGCGACGAATCGGTGCCGACTGAAGAATGAGATTGAACGCGACCGGGCCCGCCGTAACCGCGAGAGCTCGCGCTACCTTGCCGAGCAGATCCGCAAGATCGACGAGAGCGGAATCCTCGGCCGCGCGGTAGTCGGCGGCGTGATCGCGCGGGGTGACGCAGATCTCGTACGGAACCCGACTCGCGTGCGGGCAGAACGCGACGTGACGAACGCTCGCAGCGACGACGCGGTCGCCGACGTCGATCTCGTGAGCGATCCGCGAACAGAGGAGACAGTCCCCGCGGCTGGAACGACGCGTCTGAAACGCCCGCTCCGCCGTGACGAGAACTCGCGGGACGATCGGCGTCGCGAGAATCTGAGAATGCGGATGGTCGATCGTCGCGCCGGCGGAGCGGCCTTCGTTTCGAAAGACGTGCACACAAGCGATGCCGGGACGCGCGGCGATGGCGCGCATGCGATCTCGCCAGCAGATGAGAACGCGCGCGAGCTGCGCGGCCGGGAGCGTCGCGAGCGTCGCCGAGTGGGTCTCGGTTTCGATCACGACTTCGTGGACACCCGTCCCCGGCCGTGGTGGATCACAAGCCTCACCCGGAGGGAATTCGCGCTCGACCCGCGCCGTGTCGGGAGCGATCGCCGGATACTTGTTCGGGACGACGCGAAGCGTCCAGCCGGAGGCATCTCGAGGCGTATCTTCCGATCGCTCGGCCGCGACCTCCGGCGGCGTCTCGGCTTCGTTACCCGGGCAGAACGGACAATTCCTTTGCGAGGGAGTCTCCGCAGCCGTCGCCGCCGGCCGCGGCCGGCGCGCCCGAGCCGGCGCGACGAGGGTCCATTCGTCGCGAAGTGGTTCGTAGCGAAACTCGGGCTGCGTCGGGGGCACGGCGGATCAGATCCGTTCTCGGGGTGGGAGACTGTCGCGCATCCCCTCGGTCCGTCGGCCGCACCGGGCTGCGCCACACCGGCCCTGCGCGGGGATTGTCTCGCCGCGGGATTGTGGTTGCTTCGGCGGAGACTATACTAACAGCGTGCCCGTAAGGTGAATTTCCTTCCGGCCGCTCGAGGTTCTCTCCGTGGGCGTCCAGTGCGGAGCGGACCGCCGGCGGAATGGACCGTAGGTCTCGACGACCGAATGGGATCTAAGGTTGAACTCGGTCGTCGAGCGGCGGTGGGACCGGTGAAACGCGAACGCAGTTCTCACGCGATGATCTCTGAACTCGATCTTCCGCAAAAGCTGTTCACCCTCGAGGAGGCGAGCCGCACTCTGCCTCTCGTTTCGCGCATCCTGCGGGATATCGTGAACGCGTACTCGGAAATCGAGCGACGACAGCGGCGTATGCTCGAAGCGAGCACGAGCGGGATTGGCGAACCGGCGGTCGCGGGCGACGATGCACCGGGTCTCTCTCCGAGCGGCGCGGTCGTTCGCGCGGGGGACGAGCCCGTACTCGCCACCGTCGATCTCGACGCGCTCGCGAGGGAGGTCGAGGAGCTTCAGGAGGAGCTCCGCAGCTACGAAGCCGAGCTGCGGCAGCTGGGCTGCGTGTGCAAGGACCCGCGGGAGGGCTTAGTCGACTTCCCGGCGGAGCTCGACGGGCGCGTCGTCTTCCTTTGCTGGAAGCTCGGGGAGGACGAGATCGGGCACTGGCACGAAGTCGACGCTGGATTCGCCGGCCGTCAGACCGTCGGCGGCGTCTTTACGAGTTGAGACGCTCGTAGGCGGACTCGTCTCGAGGTGCTCGGTTCGCGCCGCCCGCCCGTGCGCTCGCGCGTCGACGTCCCAGCCGAGTTCTGCCGCGCGGATCTCCGCGCGTTCTCGTGACGCTTCTCCGCCGCGCTTCGGCGCGATCCCATTGGCGCGAGCGAGAAGAATCTCTGCCCGCCTCGCGACCGGAGAGTTCGGAGCGGCGCTCAGGCAGCGCTCGAGGTACGTGCGCGCTCGATGGGCTCGACCCTGATCGAGATGGAGATATCCGAGCGAGAAGAGGATCCGCGTCCGCACCGCGGCCGGACCGGCGATCTCGACCCGAAGCGAGTCGGAGAGAACCTCGATCGCCCGCCCGACCTCGCCGAGTCGGCGCAGGCACCGAGCCCGCGCGAGGGCGAGCGTCGCGATGTGCCGAGCGGTCGGACCGTACCGAGTGGCCTCCTCGAGCAGCGCGTTTGCGCGCGTGAGCTTCCCCGTGTCGAGCAGGTACTCACCGCGGAGAAGGAGCGAACGGCCGTAGAGCGCCTTCGCGTCCTCGGCCGGATCCGGCCGTTCCTCGACACCGCGAGAAAGTCGATCGAAATGTGCCCGCGCGGCCGATCGCTCTCCGCGAATCCAGTGGTAGTAGCCGAGCCAAAAGGCGGTGGTGGGGTCTCTGGGCGGCGATGCGCCGATCGAGCGGTGGATTCGCGCGGAGTGGAGGGCGTCGCGGAGGAGGTCGATCGTCTCTTCTCGGGTCTCGGCACGCTCCACTCGCACGAGCTCTTCTCCGCGCGGATCGAGGACGACGCCGATCGCTCGGTTTCCGACGCCGAAGCGCTCGCCGACCGACGGCTCGCGGGCCGAGTCGACGACGAGCGTCACCTCCGCGCCGACGCTCGACCATCTCTCGTCTCGGAGAACCGTCTCGACGAGCACGGCTTCGCCTTCACCCGGTGCGATCCACGCGACCGCGAGCGATCGAGGGGAGAGTGAACCGAGAACGTCATCGACCGAATCGCCGCGCACGAGCGCCGGGAGGCCGAGACCCGTGGCGATGATCGAAAACGCGAGTGTGGCTCGAAGCCTCTGGTCGTGTTGTCGCAGCATCCCGTTGTGTCGCGGAGTCGGTGTTCGGCGGTCGGTGATGCAGCGCGCTCCCGCGGGGGGGTGAACGCGCTCGCGACGTACCTCGTCCACGCTTGCCGGACGGGACATCGGAAGAGAATACCCGGCGGTTCCCAGAACGTCGAATCGGCGCCACGGAGCGCGGATGGCACCCGCGTCCGTCGGCACGAGGCTTGCCGTGCACGCGGACGCCTCGCGGATTCCGCGTGCACGGCATGGGGCTGCGTTGTTGTCGCTCCGCAGCATCTCTGGTCGCGGCGCGTCGGGAGAAACCCGGTGCCATCGCGACCGGGTCGAGCTAAAATGACGATGTCAGACGACTGACCCACGCCGCGAATCGTCTTCGCGCGAGCCGCCGCGGAGCACGATCTTCACCAGTGGTTTTCGACCTTGCATCGGCCCTTCGTTTCGCGCGTGTCCGCCGTCCGTCCTCGACGCGGACGTGTGCGCGACGGCTCGGTCTCGGCTCGAGTTCTGCCGGATTCGGCGCGGTTTCCGATAAGCACTCAAGCTTTCGGTCACGTTCGGACGAAAGAGCAAATGCGTAGCGTAACCGAGGGCCGACGAATCGTAGAGTAGAGCCCGTAGAGTTTCCGAGCGGCGTGACGTCGCTCGACTTCGCGGTGAGCGAAGGAACCGAATCGCCCGAAGAGAATCCGCTTTCGACGGACCCGAAGCCGTTCGGCTCGGGAGATGTCCGCTCGCGGTTCTTCGGCGCGGCGGTGACGAGCTCACCTTCCGTGCCCGACACGCGGTCGACAACATTGGGATCACCCGCCGCCGAACACGATCACTCCGCCCAGGAGTCGTTCCTGAAGGACGACCGCATCGCCGGGTACTGGCCGTCGGAACGGAGAGCGATGCTCGTTCATCGCTTTTACCTCGTGAGCAAGTTTCGCCGCGAGGTCAGCGTCGAGGAGACGTTGACGAGTTGGGAGTCCGGCGGCGCCAAGGATTGGCGCAAGAAGAAGATGCGCCGCGACACGCAGCGGCAGATGCGCGAGATCGAGCGGCACAAGTACTTCCTCAGTCAGCACGAAGGGGCGGATGTCGGATGGGAAGCGGCCGCCTCGGATTGGGTCGCCCGCCACAGCGCCGATTGGCGCGACTGGTGGGAACAGCAGCCCGATTCTTGCCCGTAGCGAGCGCGCGAGCCCTCGCGATCGTGTTCGGGCTCGTCGCCCTCGACCTAGCGTCGACGGCGACCGCGGGAGAGGACGACGCCGCATCGCGCCTCGTCCCACCGCGACTCTCGGTTGTCGCGCCGGCCGGCGTCACTCTCGACGAGGATCTAGCCGCCGCACTCCGTGCCGTTCGGATCGACGTCCGGTCGCTCGCGAGCGAGAGCTGGGCGAAGCTCGACCGGGGCGCGGTGGATGCGATCCTTCTTCCCGATGATCCCGCGGTCGATGACTACGCGGCTCGAGCGGCCGAGGCACTCGCCGCCCGCGGGACGCCCCTTGTCGTCGTGGGGCGCGCGGCGCGCGCGGCAGCGGACGATCCCGCTTATTCCCGCCGCATCGGTCGCGTCGGCATCCGGAGGCCCGCACCGCCGGGCGCGCTGGCGGTCGCGGTCGTCGATCAGCGCCATCCGGTGACGCAGTGCGTACCGCACCTCCTCCTCCCGGAGGCGCGAGTCGCGGTGGAGGCGGGTGGCGCCGTGCGCGTCGTTGCGCGGGCGATATCAGCGTCGCCCCTCGACCGCGGCGCAGCGTCCGAGGCCCCGGTTCGCGCTGCGATGGTCCCCGCGATGTGGACGGTCCGCACGGCGCGCGTCGCGGTGGGAGTCATCGCGATCGAACTTCCCCGCGTCGCTTCCACCGAGCGCGCTCGTGCGGACGAACCGAAAGAGTCGATCGAGAGCGAACCCGCGGTCCCGTCGGAGCGCGCCGATCTCTCGCGCCGCGATGCGGCCGCAGCCACCCGTGCGCTCGTCGCTGCGCTCACGGCTCGCTTCCTCGAGCTCGTCTGCGAGCGCTATCCGACCGCGCATCTTCCGGCGGATCTCCCCCTCGCCGCATGGCGACTCGGGCCGAACGACGTCGGAATCCTGCCCGGCGTTCCCGCGGCGCGCGGGTTCTACCGCGGCCGGCAAATCGCGCCCTATATGACGTTTCACGGTGCGGACTGGCTCGAGCGCGCCGAACGAAGTCGAGAAGAGCGTCCGGACGAGGTCGTCCGTCGGCTGCGAATCGCCCCGGGGTCGGTGGTCGTCGATCTCGGCGCCGGGACCGGATACTTCTCTCGCCGACTCGCGCGCGCGGTCGGGCCGACCGGACGCGTTCTCGCCGTCGAGATTCAGCGCGAGATGCTCGAGCGACTCGTCGCCCGACTCGCCGCCGAGGGGATCACGAACGTCGAACCGATCCTCGCCACCGCGAAGGATCCTCGCCTCCCGGTCGACGCGATCGACCTCGTCCTTCTAGTCGACGTCTACCACGAACTCTCTGACCCCGCGCCCGTACTGGCCGGAGTGCGTCGCGCTCTCCGCCGCGGTGATGCGAACCGCCCGCCGGGCCGTCTCGTTCTAGTCGAGTACCGCGGGGAGGATCCGTCGGTGGCGATCAAGCCGCTTCACCGCATGACGGAAGCGCAGGCGCGCGCCGAGCTCGAGGCGGTGGGGTATCGCTGGGTCGAGACGCTCGACTTCTTGCCGCTCCAGCACGTCCTTGTTTTCGAGCGAAGCGACGCAGCGGAAAGAGAGCGAAAAGGCGCCGATCGCGGCCGCTGATCTCTCCGCCGCCATGGTGAGGCGTCCTCGCCCTTCCGGACGGCGGTCGGATCTGGCTTTCGGAATCGGCCACGGCCGGCAATCGCCGGCGCACGCCGGAACCGAGCGCCGTGAGATAACCGGGACCGGAGCGTTTCTGAGCGCGGCTACAAGTACTTCTCGAAGAAGCGGATGATCTCCTCTCGACCTTCCGCGGTCTCCTCGTGGCCGACGTCGTAGCGGAGGAGACGCCAGTGTTCGGGCACGCCCGCGCGCGAATAGGTGGCACGCAGGTGGGAGTCGATGATGTCGAGTCCTTCGACGGGGGTGAGCTTGTCCTTCAGTCCGGCGAGTGCGAGATGCGGGCGCGGGCAGATCAGCTCGTTGATTTCGGCCGTCGTGAAGTGCTTGAGGAGACTCGGGACGTAGTAGTAGATGCCGTGGTAGCGGAGTCCGCGCTTTTTGAGGAGGGTGTGAAACTCGGTGAGGCAGCAGATGTCCACGGTCGCGCGAATGCGCTTGTCGAGGGCGGCGAGCCACCACGCCATCGTGCTTCCCATCGAGATTCCGAGCGTCCCGATGCGGTCGGCCGCCACATCCGGACGCGAGCTTACGTAATCGACGGCGCGGAGACTGTCGTACACCATCATTCCCCAGAGGACGCGACCTTCCCACAGCATCGCCTTGAACGTATCCGATTCCGAGGTGTGACTCCGCTCGCCGAAGACCCAGTGGTCGATGGCGAGTCCGGCCCAGCCGTTCTCCGTGAGTGCGCGCGCGTAGGGCACGTCGTGGAGGTAGGAGCGGCCGTCGACGAATTCGCGTTTCCCAATCTTGTAGCCGCCACCGTGAGAGTGGTTGAAGACGATCGTCGGGAGTCGTCCGTTCGCGTTCTTCGGTCGCGCGAAGTACGCGGGGACGGGCTCGATGCCGTTGAGATCGAGCTCCAGGGTCTCGAGCACGTAGCCGTCGCGGTCTTCCTCCCCGAGTTTCCGCGACGTGATCGGACGGTCGCGCTCAGGGAGGTCGCCGAGAAGCCGGTAGAGCTCTATGCGCCGCGCGTCCACCGATACCGCGTCGTGTTCGGGGGGCCTCGGCGCGTTGGGTTTTGCGTCGTCGTTTCCGTTCACTGCGCCTCCGACGGTGAGCGAGCCGAGTAGGGCGAGAGTTTCGCGTCGAGTGAGCGAAGGCATTCCGGATCTCCTTGCGTAGCGGCGAGAAGAACGAACCGTGGTCTCACCGGCCGGCTGAACGAGCTTCGACGCCGGTACGCCTCTCTTTTCGTTCGTCCGCGCGCGGCGCCGCTTCCGGTGCCCGGGCGTTCGTTGCCGAGCTCCACCGGCCGATCGATGAACTAGGAACGAACGAACCGGCTTGGGCGCGCGCTGTCGTCGCGGCGAATTCTTCGTAGCGATGCCGCTCGGGTGGCCGAAGCCGGGCCCGCTCAAACCGGCGCGAGTAGTTTTCCGCGAAGGAATACTCGAGCTCTGCATTCGTCGGAGGGCGAGTATCGAACACGCGCTTCCACACATCCGGAGGTTCCATGCACAAGTAGACGACCGGGCCGCGGTCGCCTGCGGTGCCGACCTTCGCGCGAATCGCGGCGGCGACGTGCCGGTACATCTCGATCCGCGTCGGTCGGAGATAGTGGAGCTTTCCGTCGGCGGCGGGAACGAGCTCGCCGGTGCGGAGATCGGAGCGGGGAAAGCGCTCGGCCATCGTGTGCTTCATTTCGGGCGGGAAGCGAAGCGAGCCGAGGCTGATCCACGCGATGCGGTTGAGCGAGACCGCACCGAAGATCGCGTCAATGAGCTCCGAGTAGCCGCTACGCCACTCGCGGTAGCGAACCATCGGATCGAGATGGAACCCGACCGGATACCCGTGCTCCGCGACCCGGCTTGCGGCGCGGAGACGCGCGGAGAGACTCGCCGTCTTCAACTCGTCGCGCTCGACCACCGCGACCGGATTCACCGACCAGGAAACGACGGTGCGCTCACCAGCATCGAGCTCGAGGAGGCGGTCGATGTTATCCGTCTTCGTCTTCAGCTCGAGCACGGCGTTCGGGAGCTCCCGGAAGAAGGGCACCATGTGCGTGGTCGACTCGGTGAGCGGATCGAGGAGGAGGCTGTCGGAAAGCTCGCCCGTCCCGATGCGAAAGAGCCGCTCGGGAGCTTCGCTCGTCCGCGCGTGGATCTCGTCCGCGAGAGCATCGATGTTGCCGAACACCGTGATGTGGGGACTCGTCATGTAGAACTGGAGAATGCAGTACGTGCACTCCATCGAGCAGTTGTTCGCCTCGGCGACCGTGTGGAGATTGCAGCACGCGTAGTTCGTCTTCCAGCCCTGGCAGAGCTTCACGCTGCGTCCGAGGAATCGGCGGACGAGGAGGAGGCGCTTTCCCGCGGTGAGGCTCAGGTGG
The DNA here is from genome assembly GCA_965223845.1 of Planctomycetota bacterium. Taxonomy (GTDB): domain Bacteria; phylum Planctomycetota; class UBA8108; order UBA8108; family SXIK01; genus CBDCXR01. Next base: position 6,721,424 of record CBDCXR010000004.1, read on the forward strand.
CGAGTGCCGTCCGCGAGTTCCCGCGTCGGCTCGAACGTGACCTCGATCGAGCCTGAGTTGCGAAGGATCGCGCGGCTGATCGGCGAGTCGGCGACCTCGGGGTCGATCACGATGCGGGCGAAGGTGGGGGCGATCATAGAGAGGCGAGTCTACCGGATGCCCGACGGCGCTGGGCAGGTCGATCCGCTGGAGGAAGGCAGATGTTTCCGCCGGGAGACGAGCCGAAGGCGAGCCCGGCGGGGCGAACCTTCGCGACGCCCCGGGGGAAAAAACTAGGCTCAGAGCGAGCGCAACGCGCCGGTTCTGAGCCTAACGATCCGGTTTCCGCTCTCCACTCTCCTCAAAGGACGTTCCGCAGCGTCGCTTCTCTCAGAGAGTTGCGATCGAACTCTCCGCGCTGAAAGCGACTTTGGCGGGCGAACGCTTCGTCGAGTCCAGGGCTCGACTCAGTCCACCCGGTGTCGTCCACCCGGTCTCGCCTCGACGAACGTCGCGGCCAGACGATTCGACTCCTCTCCTTGTCTGTTCGAGTTCGTCAGCTCAGGTCCGCGCTCGCGACTGAAGCGCGTTCGTCTGGGTCCATGCCGGCGATCTGAGCGCGGCGCGTTCGGGCTCACCTCCGAGTTCGTCAACCGGAAGACAGACTCGGATCGTCGATCGCTGGCTTTACGTGCGCACCCCATTGCTGTCTGAACTCGACCCCGATGTTCTCAGTATTCCGCTCGCGGCCTTGGCGACGACGGGTGTTCACCCGCTTGTGTTCGCGCGCCGCTCAAACGACTCGCGTTCGATGCGGATCGCATTCGACGCACGCCGTCACACGGACGGATACGCCGGGAACCAACCGTCCGGCAGGGGCGTGAAGGCTTGCGCGCGGAGGCCAAGCCTTCACGCCTGCCGCCACCACCACGTACGAAGAGCTTCGGGATCGATGATCGGATTTAGTCGCCGTCCTCGCGCGGCAATTCGTTTCCGCCCGGGCGCATACACGCGCGCCGATTCGCCGGTGGCGTTCGTCGCGAACTTCTACGCGCAGTACCGAGAGAAGTGAGAAACGAACTGAGGTCCCGCTCCACCACGGGCATGAGAGTTCGGTGAAGGGACCCTGCTGAGCGAGGAATAGCTGTCGAAAGCCAGCGCTGTCAGCGAACAGCGCACGAACGACGGGCGGATTTATACTCGACCGGTGATGTCGACGTCAACGCGAAAAGAAAAGCTGAATCGAGCCTTTACATCGCGCGCGCGTTCTGGTTTTGCGCGGGGTCTGCAGAGCTCCGTCGATCGCGCGACTCACTGTTCGCTACTCCAATTGCAGAGGCGTGCGCGGAGCTCGTCGAGCGATACGTGATGCGTGCCGATGTTGCTCACGGCAATCGCCGCGCTTTCGCTTGCTACGCGCGCGATGGTGTGAAGGCTCCAGCCCGCGGCGTTTCCGAGCGCGGCGACGGAGCTCACTGCATCGCCCGCGCCCGTCACGTCGCTCACGCTAGTCGCAGCGGATGGGATGTTCGACACGTCGCCGTCGCGACTGAAGATCGCCATCCCTTCTGCACCGAGAGTGAGAAGCACCTGCGCGTGACCGCCACGCTGTTTGAGCTCGCGCCCGAGGCGTTCGGTGTCGTCGAGGTCGCCACCCACGGCGCCGTGCGCTTCGCGGTCGTTCGGGATCACGAGGTCGAAGGATCGAAAGAGCGCGACGCGTTCGCGCGAGCTGCCGTGAAGGAGCGCGCCTGAGGACTGCGCTATGCTCGGCAGCTCGGCGAGGAGTCGACGAGTCACGAGGTGATCGATCTGGTCGAGAACGACGACGACATCCTTTCCGTTCGACTCGCGGCGAACGGCGTCGATCACGCGGTCCTCGAGGGTCGCGTCGAGCGGCGCGTCGGGAAGGACGTCCATCCTCAGGATCTCTTGCGACGGCGAGTTGTCGACGCGTGACCGGAGCTTCGTGTAGGTGAACGTGCGCTGAGCAGAGTTCGTGAGCACGCCGCTCGTCCCGATGCCTTTCGCTTCGAGTTGGGCGCGCAGAACGCGGGCCGCGTCGTCGTCACCGGTGATCGCGACGAGCGATACCTCCGCGCCGAGATTTCGAATCGAACTCGCGAGATTACCCGACGCCCCCGCCCACTGTTTCTTCTCGCCGAGGCGCACGACGGGAATCGGCCCTTCCTTCGACACCTCGTACATCTCGCTCTCTTGGTACTCGTCTAGGAAGAGATCTCCGACGACGAGGATCTTCAGTCCCTTGAACTCGTCGAGCGAGGCGAGGACGTCAGCCGGCACGGACGGGGATGGCGTGTCAGATGGGGTCGGCATCTTGGTAGTCGCGCGGAGAAACTCCACGCTCGCTTTTCTGCTTGAGCGCGAGAAGAACGGAGGCCCAGTACACGGCGCGGGGAGCGCGCCGAGCGTCGGGTGACCAGGGGCCGTGGTCGGTGAGCTCGACTCGCGTTGCGAGCTCCGTTTCAGCGATGCGCCATGAAATCTCCGCTCGCTCCTCCGGCGACCAGTACCAGTCGTGCGAGAGCTCTCCGCCTTCGCCGATCTCGATCCACGCGCGCGGACCGGGTGCGATGCCGAGTGAAAACTCGCCCCCGGTCTCGAGGTTCACCGCGACGTCGCGGCCCCACCAACTCGCGAGCTCCTGCGGGTCGGTGAGCTTCGACCAGATCACCCACGGAAACGTCGTGACGTCGACGGCGAGCGAGAGCGGCGGTGCTCCTCGATCGATCGCACCGTAGTCGAGCCGCAGCGACGCCGAACCCGTTTCGACGTACCCGCGGAGCGAAGGGAGGCCGACCGACCACCAATCCGGCGCGCCCGCCGGCCACTCCGCCGGTGCCCGATCTGCCGTTTGGACGACCGTCAGCTCGGTCTCCTCGAGGAAGTTCGCGAGCTCGTAGAGAACGATCGTCTCCACTCCGCCCACCGCCCAGCGATACCGGAGACGAGATCCGGGAGTGAGCTCGACGATTTCGCCGCGGGAACTCGCGGCCGCATCCGCGGCGGCTGAGGAAGCGCGGTCGATCGGTGTCGCCCCTTCGCAGTGGTAGGCGCCGCCGGGTTCGAGGTTTACGTCCGCCGAGTCACACCACCACTCGGTCAGCTCGTGCGCGTTCGTCAGCGCCCGCCAAACTCGCTCGGGCGGCGCGGCGATGCGCTCTCGGCGACGTACGGACCACGGCGCACGCGGAGGACGAAAATCACTGAGGGGAACGAATCGAGTCACGGCATGAAGTCGGCGAGAGGAGCGGGGCGGGGCGAGACTGGGCCGCGCTGCACCCACTATAGCGCGCGCGGCGCCGTCGATACGACTCTCCGAAGCCGCTGGATGCTGCGGGAAGATCGTGGTAGTCGTGGAGTCGACTCCCGGTGGAAACGGTGGTTCCCGCTCCCGCGTGCGCGTCGCCTCCAAGGCCGCCGCGATCGCCGATCCGAATCTGAACCGGCTCGGCGATTCGCGCTTGCCTCGGGTCGGGCGCGCAAAGCGGAAGGATTCGACTTGCGGCGCCGCCGAAGACCGCCGACAACGAGAGTCGAGGCAGTGAGTGGAAAGGTCTCAAGCGGAAGGGTACGGGGGAGTGTGGGGCGTAACTCTCGGCGCGTGCCGTGAGTCGCGCCGCCGACAGGGTGGACGAGCCGAGGAGAGCGGCAGCGAGCGTGCGAGCGCTGCATCCTCTCGCGTGCTCAGTTTGATCCGGTGACGATGGGAGGAGAGTCATGGGTCCATCCACTGCACGCGTCGAGTGTCGCGAGGCGACCGGATTTCGGGAAGTGACTCTGCGCAATCGTCACTTCCAGCTGACCGTGCTCCCCGAGGTCGGGTGTCACTGGTGGCAGCTCTCGCTCTCCGCGGCGGGTGAGTGGCACGAGCTTCTTCTGCCGACGCCCGTGCAGGCGCTGACGACGGGACGCGGTCTCCGGGGTTCGTACGTTCTCGCGCCGTGGTCGAATCGCGTCGTCGACGGGCGGTTCGAGTACGCCGGCGAGACGTACACGCTCCGTCCGAACTACCCCGATGGCACGAGCATCCACGGCGACGTTCGTCTCCGTCCCTGGCAAGTCGAGGTCGAGGACGACCAACTCTTCGAAGCCACGCTCGCGACGGCGGAAGCAGAAGAGTTCAACTTCCCCTTCGCGCTCGGGTTTCGCCAACGCTTTCGCCTCGCGGGAGAGCGTCTATCGGTCGAGTTCGAGATCGAGAATCGGGATCGCCGACGCGCGCCGGTGGGAGTGGGATACCACCCGTACTTCCGGCGGCGACTGACGAGTCGCGATCGCGACCTCTACGTGCGCGTTCCCGCCGGAGCGATGTATCCACTCGAAGACTGCGTTCCGACCGGGCCCGCGGTCCGGGTCGACGCCGCGCGCGATCTGCAGGTCCTCGGTCCGCTCGGCGATCGAGAGCTGAACGATTGCTTGACCGAGCTCTCCGAGCGGGAGTTTCGCTTGATCTATCCTGGGACCGGGGTGGAAGTGCGGCTCACCGCGAGCGAGGAATTCGGTCACGTCGTCGTGTACTCACCGCGCGGGGACAAGGGCGAGCCGAGCGAGTTTCTCGCCGTGGAGCCGGTGAGTCACGTGACCGATGGCTTCAACCGACTCGCGCGCGGCGACGAGATGACGGGCGTGCAAGAGCTCGATCCGGGTGAGGTGTGGCGCACCGAGTGGAGTCTCACGGTCGGCGATATCTGAGCGTGAGCTCGCGGCGGCGGTGCGTGTATCGCTCGCCGTGCGTTGACGGTCACGGAAGTTTCGCGCTCGGGCGAATCGAGCGTGCCGGAAAACCGCGCCTCTGCGTGGAAACGGGAGAAGCGGTTCTCGACTCGCACGCAAAGACAAGAGGCGCGGCGAGACTGAGGTCTCACCGCGCCTCTCGTCGAGTCGAAACGAGAAGACTTAGCGTCGAGTATCCTCCGTCTTGCTACTGAGGTCGGACGTCGACTTGGAGTCGTCGGACGATCTCGAGAAGGAGTCGTCGGCGGATTCGAGAATCGCGAAGGACCCGAGGGCTTCGCGCTGGAACGCCCTCGACTTCACCGCTCTCACTCGAACCCGGTAGCTGCCTTCGTTCTTTTCCTCGGCGATCTCGTTCGGGTCTTCGGCGGACGGAGCCACCGCGAACGACTCTTCGGCGACGTACACGTTGCCGTAGAACCCGTCGTTGGCGGCACCGTCGCCGTGCTCCCCGTCGTCGTAGAGGCGGAGCACGGTGCGGGCGCCGCTCGGAGAATCGACGGTGGCTTCGACAAACGCACCGGCCGTCGGACTGCCGTTCGAGAGGACGGCCACGATCGGCACCGCGTCTCCAACGGAGTAGTCGGACCCGAGCTGCGGGACTTGGAGGAGCTCGAAGGTGCGCTCTGAATGTCCGCTCGCCATGACCTGGTAGTCGACGGGACCCGTGCCGACGGGGCCTTCGACGATCATGCGCCACCGGCCCGGGACGGGTGAGGAGAATCGCCACCCGACATGTCCCGAGGCGGCGTCCGAGAACGAGTAGGGCACTTTCGTGCTGTCGATCAGCTTGCCCTTCGGGTCGACCAGCGAGAGCTTCGCGCCCACGGCAGGAAAGGTGTCGAGCGTAAAGACGAGATCGGAGAGTTCGGTGTCGACGAGGACCGAGTGCTTCGCCGTCGGCGCGGCTACCGTGAGCTGCGAACGCTCGTGGAAGAGACGCTGGCGCTCCTCGTTCACCGTCTGTGCGTACTCGTAGGTGTTGGTGAGGTCGAGGGTCAGGCCACCGATACCGCCCCAGAGGTCGCTTCCGTCGCTCACCCAGACGTCGTTGTAGAAATAGCTTCCGCCGGTGAGCTCGGCGATCTCCTGCAGAAGCTCCTCGTCGGCCGCGGGACCGAACGCGATCGTGGTCACGGTGCACCCCGAAGCGATCACTTCATCCTTCACATCGTCCCAGTAGGCAGCCGTGTTCTCCATTCCGTCGGAGAGGAGCACGAATGCGCAGCGCGAATTGCCGGTGGGGCTGTTGTCCCACTGATCGACGGCCTCGAGGAGACCGTTCCCGATGCTCGTCGCGCCCGACGGCATCAACCCGCCGATGAAGCCCTTCGCCACCCAGCGGACGAGAGCGTCCGAAGCGACGAGATTGAAATTGGGTCCGGCCGCGTGATGGAAGGGAACCACGGAGAGTCCGTCGCCGTTTCGACCGACGTCCACGTACAGCTTGGCGGCGTCGCGGGCGGCTTCGATCTTGCCGTCGGAGCCCATGGAGCCCGAGCGATCGAGGACGAGCACGTGATCAGTGAAGTCGTCGTCGTAGTGAACGGAGTTGACGTTCAGGTCCGACGCGATCGTGCTGTTCGTCCCGGGTTTCTTCAGCAAAACTTCGAGGTCGTAGGAGCCGTTGCTGTTCTGCTGCGGCGCCTCGATGAGCAGCCAGTACTGCTCTTGGATGAACGCGCCCGTTTCGATCGTCGCGTCGACGCCGCCGACTTCCGCGCGGAAGTGTTCCTTCGCGAGGCCGCCGACGACCGGGCTGCCACCACCGCCCGCCGTGATGAGGACCTGTGCCAAGAGCTTCCCGGGCGCGTTCGATGGGCCGACATGCGCGACCGCGACCGAGTTCGGGAGCTTCACCTCGAGACTCGGATCCGGGCACGAAAAGGTGACGTCTACCGTGGATTCGCCGTCGAGGCTGCCGACGATCGCGATCACTCGATCCACTCCGTCGATGACGAAACTTTGCGCCCAGTCGTCTCCGCTACCGCTCACGTGCTGTCGAAAGGTCGATCCCTCCTGCGTGATGACGTGGTAGAAGGCTGGCCCGCTGTTTTCGTTATGAAACGACACGGAGATGACGTCCGCGCTGTTGCCCGGGGTCGCCTCGAAATACGTCACGCCATAGCTCGAGACGGCGACATCGTCGAAGGTCGACGAACCGTTTTGACCGATCGTTCCAGCGTCGGCGGGGACTAGCGGTCCGTAGGGATGCGGATTCCCCGCCTGGTCTTCGTCGACGTAGTTGTAGGACGCGTCCGGTACTCCGGTCAGATCCTTCGTCCAGTTCGCGACGGTGAACTGGCGGAACGCTCCGTGAAAATCCGTGCCCGCGCCGAGCTGGACGAGGGCGAGATCGACAGCGTCGACGTCGCTCGCGAACTGAGTGGCCTCGAAGAGCTCGACGAACGCGTCGATGCCGAGCTGCGGCTCACCGACGGTCGTTCCGAATTGCTCCGAGAAGTACTTCCACCAGAGCGCTGAGCGGTATCCGTTCCCGGCCGTTCGAAGATCGACGTTGGGATTGGCCAGGTAGTTGTTGACCTCCAGCGCGAAGGAGGACTGGGCGAGCATTGCGTCCTGGTAGTTGTCGATGTTGAGGAAGAGGCTGTCCTCGAGCGCGCGCGCAGTTCCCTCGAGGAGCCAATCGTCGAAATTGTTGCTGTAGCTGTACTGAATGAGATGGGCGATCTCGTGGCCGACGACTTTTTCGATCGACCCGTCGACGTTGAAGCAGCCCGTGAACGCGTCGAAGCCGGAGCCGTGCGGATTGCCGTTGCACGAGTCGCCGAGCCAGTTCATTCGCACGTTCATCTTCGGATTGCCGTTCAGATCCGGACCGAGAAAGCCCAGTTCCAGGTAGCGATCCCAATAGAGCTCGGTCGTGTCGACGACGAACTCGGCTTCGGCTTGAGTGATGATTCCGTATTCATAATCGGAGGAGTTGCCTTCGTTGTAGTGGACGCAGATGTCGTGTGTGTCGCTGGTCGCGATATCCGGCACCCAGTCCCACTGATCACACCCGTTCGCTCGCGCCGGACGGGCGGCGGCGACGAACACGACGAGAAACGCGAAACGCAAGAACTCTGAAAAACGCATGACCGATCTCCCGGTTGCGGCCCCCGTGCCCCTGAGGCCTCGAATGGTGAATGGGTGAATGACTCACCAGTCCCGGGGGGAGAGTTCTTGGGGTGGCTCAGAATGTTTTTTGGGCGATCTCGGCGAATTCTTCGCGTTCGCGCGCGAACATACCGGGTTCGTCTGAAGATGATTACGTAATAATGATTATTGTTTGGTCGGTGGCGACCGCCGGACGACGTGCCGCTCGAGCCCGATCCCGGCCGAAGCAACCGCGGAGGCCCCCGCCGGCTTAGTTCCCAAGCGTGAACCGCCGCTTCGCGAGCAGTCCCTCCCCACGAACCCGCCGAAAGTTGGCGCGTTTGAAACGAGAACTAGCTCGCTCGAGCACCCTACGGTGCCGCGGGAACGGCTCCCGAGAACAGAGGCTCGCACTTCTGGCGGTGAAACACTCGCATCCAGTACGTTCCCGCCGGAAAGACGACGCCCTCCGTACCGTCGCGGTAGTGCTCGAGCGCCGCTCGATACCGCTTTCGAAAAGTAACGAGCTCGCGGAGCTCTTGGGCTCTCGGGCCGGGACGCCGCGCCTGAACCGCCGGCGAGAGCTTCCACTTCTTCTCGTAGCTCTGGGGCGAGTCAGTCGGGCTTTGATTCCGCACGCGTTTCGCCCCGAGGAACCCCGGACCCTCCTTCTCGACTTCGGCTCGACACGACGCCTGCCGCTCAGCTACTTCTCGCTCGAGCTTTGCTCTAAACGCCTCGAGATCGCCGTTCGCGAAGCAAGGAGGAGGTGCGATCTCGAGCGGGACCTCCTCCGGCATGCGATCCGAAAAGAACCAATCCGGCCTCTCTGCCTGGAGCGTCGTTCCGAGGTCACTCGGCCCGCTCCGCACCCCGGGCCAGTCCTTCGCGTCGCGTACGAGCCCCGACGACACTGGATTGCAGATCGTGTAGACGAGCTGCCGCAGCACGTCGTCCGGCTCGATCGCCCGCACGTAGCTCGGTCTCGCCGAGTCAAAAAGGTTGTCGAACCGGCCTCGCATCGCGTTCAAGCAACGAGCGAGGAGCAAGTTGAGGCGATGAAGAAACCGCGGGATTCGACCAGCCGGATCGGTGACGAGAAGGTGGTAGTGATTCGAGAGGGCGACGAAGCCGTGCACCTCGACGCCGGTCTTCTCCGCCGCGTAGGCGAGACAGTAGAGCACGGCGCGATTCACCCTCTCCTCCGGGCGAAGGAGAAACTGCCTCTGCACGCAGCGCCTCGTGACGAGATACGTGGCGCCGGGGAGTATCCGTCGGGCTTGCACTCGAGATGGCCTCCTTCCGCGGGATCGGAGTGACGATGGAGAAGTTCGCCACCGGAGGAGGCAGCCGCGTCTCGAGCGACGCCCCAGCGAGCGAACCTATCAGCGGCGCGCACGTGGTTCGCTCGGCGGGTTCGGGCATCCGTAGCTTGAGGTCCGGCGCCTTGGTTCGCAAATCCGAGCCGGAAGAGGGGCGAGCGATCCGCGGCGGGCGCCGTCGTCTCCGCGAATCGTCGACGGCGGAGAGACGAGCCAGCTTCTTGCGGCGACCGTCCGCTCTTCGCGCCCGGGCGGTTCCTCCTCGATGCGCGCTGCGAGGCCCGAGGAGACCTGGGACCCGTCGGTGACGCTCGGTGCCGACTCAGCGAACGGAGAGGCGGACGAATCGGGGCTAAAGAAGTTCACCCGAGCGGCCGATCACTGGAGAGACGCGGTCCCCCGCGTTTTGAGGAGTCGTGCCCAACCGCGTTTCGCGGTCCAGCGCGAAGGGGGATCGCTTCGCTGACGACACCCTTAGACAGCAGTGAGGAGACTCGGGCGATGGACGCCAATCGGATCGGAGAGGTCGCGGGCGTGGTGTGGCACCAGCTCGGCGAGAAGGAGATGTCGCTGTCCGAGCTCAAGAAGTGCGGGGAAGCGACGGCCGATGAAATCGTCGCCGCCGTCGGCTGGCTCGCGCGCGAGGGGAAGATCCGCTTCGAGACGAAGGGGCGCCGCGTGCTGCTCTCTCTTCAGACGAGCGACGTTCTCTGCTGACGAACGCGTCGCCCCTCGAGAACTTTTGGTCGATCCCCCGCGAGTCTCCCGTCTCAGCGGTGAGATCGGCCGGCAACTCGGCATCGTCTTGACGTTTCGCGCGTCGCCATCGCGGACGCGAGTTCGCTTGCCGGCCGCGCCAGCGTCGCTATCCGTCGGCGGCGCCCTCTGGCGGTTCCCCGCTCACTCACGGCCGAACCCGAGTTGCCGCGAATCGCGACCCGCTACCCGAGCGGATCGAAGCCGTCGTTCCAAACGATGGGAAAACGCATGAGCTCGGTCCACGCGATCTCCGCTCGGCCGACGCACTCGAGCTTCCCCGCGAGCTCTTGGCCACCGTCCGGATGGACGAGCGAGCGGACCTTCTCCCAGCGCGCGTCGCTTTCGCGGAGCGGGAGGGGATCGTCGAAGGAGTGATCCGTCCCGTCGAGGTACGGACGAAAGTCGGCGACGTGTCCGTACGGGCTCTCATAAATGTAGAGTTCCATGTCGCGTGCTCACCGTCGGGATAGAGTCGGAGCACTATACCGACTCCATCCGGCGGAATCGACGCCGAATCAGCGACTCCGGCGAAGCGGAACGCGCCGGCGCGCGCGCGGCTCGACACCCGCGCTCCGGCGGAAGCTCGGACGCGGAGACTCGTCGGATCTTGCGGCGCTCGGACGTGCCTGCGTCTCCGCGCCGGCGGCGGACGCCTCGGGCATCGCGCCGCCGCCCGCGCTGAAGAGGAGCGCGCAACTGGCGACGAAGAGCACGGCGGCGTTGCGAACGCTCGGGGCGAGGATCGGGTGACTCCGCCACCAGCGGACGATCGGGTCGATCATGCGAAGCTTCTCCTCGGTCATGGGCCGAAGAAGTATAGATCCGGGGCCGGAACGCGGCCACTCGGACCCGCGCCCATTATCGTAAAGGTATATTTTCTAAATAGTTGTGACAATTTCACCGAGGCTCGGCCGCCGCGCCGATTCCGCCGTCCACTCCGCAGGTGGATTCGTGCCGGATCGCCGCGTCGAGCGAGGTATAGTGTCGAATCGCTTCGATTCTCGCTCCGAGCGTCCGAGCAAGAAGCGCGCCGTCCGGCCCGCGGCCCGGCGAAGCGCCCGAGCGTCGAGCGAGCCCGCTCTCCGATTCTGTGGATCCACATGTCATGCCTTCGCGCCGACCGACCGACCTTCGACGTTCGCGCGGGTTTCTCGAGCGCACTTTCCTTCGGGAGCTCGAGGAGCTGCGCGCCCCGCTCCTCGAAGAATCAGAGCGGGTCCGCCAATCGCGCCGGCGACGGCGGCGCTCGGACGATCGCTGCTGCCGGCGCCCGCTCAATCAGATGCGAATCTCGCCTCTCGAAGCTCGCGCGATCGCCGAGGCGCTCCGGCGAGATCCCACGCTCCGCGGTAAGCTGCCGGCGATCCGAGAGCGCGTCGCCGAGGAGCTGACGCGTCTCGCCGACACGTCCGAGCGCCAGAGCTTCGATTGTCCCCTCCTCGACGATGGACGCTGTCTCGTGCACACCGCAGCGAAGCCCATCGGGTGTCTCGCGTGGCACGCCGGGAAGGACTACTCGAAGTTGGGCTGGGACGCGTTTCGCCAGCGGGACGAGATGAACGACGCCCTCTACGGGCCGAATTGGCAGTTTCGCGTGATCCCACTTTGGCTGAAACGCGTGCTCGGAGTGAAGGGCGCCCCGCGGCGGCGTGAGCCGACCGAGGAGGTGTCCCCGCGGTCCGGTCGATCGTTCGCGCGGGAAAGATCGCGCCGGCGACCCGATGCCGGGAATCCCAGAACGAGACGACGTGTCCCGAGAAGTGACGACTCCGAGGGCGCACGTCGCGACGAACCGACTGGCCGGCGGCGCGCGTCAACGCGAAAGGGACGCGGCCAGCGGAGACCGAGCGGAGCCTGAGGCCGCGCGATCGCCGGGGAGTGGATCACGAACGGAAGGCTTGATCGCGGGTCGCGCGACCAACCGGTCTTTCTTCCGACGAGACCACTCGCCGTGAGACGAGCGGGACGACGGACCCGAGCAAGTCGAATGCGCATCCCAGTCGCCCGCTTCCGACCGGGAACACCGCTCCCCGGCGGTACACTCTCACTCGGACCGCGGCTCACGAGCCGAAGGCTCGCTCGTCGGGGTGAAGTCCGCGCGGCTCCGCCGCGCGGACGAGGGGGCTTCGAGAAAGCCCCCTAAAAAAAACAGAAGAAGCACTAATCAACGATCGAGCGCGTTGCGCTCGATCGTTGATTAGTGCTTCTTCCCCCAGGCCTTCGACTTCCCGCGGCTGCCTTTCCGGCCGTGGTTCGCCTTCTTACTGCGCCAGCTGAACTTGTAGGTGCGTCGCTTGCGGGCCATGGGACCGTTTCCCGTCTCGGTGAAGTCGTCGCGGGCTCTCGCGGAGCCCTTGCCCGGGCGGCCGGGCCGAAATCGAGGACCAGACCTTTTACCCGACCGGCCGGGGCGATACAAGGGCCTGCGCGGGACGGACTCGAGCGGGGCCGGCCGTCCCGAGCCCCACGCTTCGGTCCCCGCCTAAAGGCCCGGTCATGTGCGAACGAGTCTCCGCTGATTCCGTGCTTTTCGAGGAGACCCAGTCCCTCGGGCGGTGGTGGACGTGGCTGCTCGTCGCTCCGGCCGGCGCCGGCCTCGTCGCGATTTTCGGCTACGGCATGTGGAAGCAGCTCGTTCGGGGGGAGGTCTGGGGCCAAAATCCTCTCACGAACGCCGAGCTCGCCTGGGTCGGAAGTCTCTCGATCGCGATCGGCACCCTTTCGCTCGTTCTCCTCGCTCGGGCGCGGCTCGAGACCGTCCTCACTCGAAACGCGTTGTCGGTTCGCTTGTGGCCCCTGCGCGCGCGCTCGATTCTCCTCCGCGAGATTCGCTCGTTCACCGCGCGCGAGTACCGACCGATCGTCGAGTTCGGCGGCTGGGGCATCCGTGGGTCGCGGCGAAATCGAGCGTACAATGCCTTCGGTCGAGAGGGCGTCCAGCTCGAGCTGACGGACGACACGCGGATTCTCGTCGGATCGCAGCGTGCGCGGGAGCTCGAGCGGGCATTGGCGTCGGCGTGCGCGAGTGAATGTGCTGAAACGTGAGTCACGTCGGCTCGCGAACCTGTCAGGAGAACGGATGAAATCGGCGCAGAGATTCTGCTGGCTCGGGGCGTGGCTCTTCGCGTCGTGCTCCGTCGCTTCGCCCGGCCCCGGGCGCGACGAGGACATCGTCGCGGAGCGATTCGACGTAGTGATCTACGGTGCGACCTCCGCCGGCGTCGCCGCTGCGGTACAGGTCCGGCGCATGGGAAAGTCCGTCGTCATTCTCGAGCGCAGCGATCATGTCGGTGGTCTCACCACGGGGGGGCTCGGCGCGACCGACATCGGCAACAAGGCCGCGATCGGAGGGATCGCACGCGAGTTCTATCGCGCGATCTTTCGTCACTACGCCTCGGACGACGCGTGGCGCGAGCAGCGCCGGGAAAACTACTACAACTACGCGCGCTCGCCGGGTGAGGACACGATGTGGACGTTCGAGCCGCACGTCGCGTCGAGGGTCTACCGCGAATGGATCGCGCGAGCGGGGATCGAGATCCGACTCCGGTCGCCGCTCGATCGCGAGGACGGTGTCGAGATGCGCGCGGGGAACATCGTTTCGATCGCGACGCAAGGCGGACGCCGGTTCCGGGGTCGAGTGTTCATCGACGCGACATACGAGGGCGATCTACTCGCGGCTGCGGGCGTCTCCTACTTCGTCGGGCGCGAGGGAAACTCGACCTACGACGAAACGCTGAACGGCGTGCAGACACAGAACGCGGTCCACCACCAGATGCAGCCGGGGGTCGACCCGTACGTCGTGCCGGGAGATCCGGCAAGCGGACTGCTTCCCGGGATCGACCCGGAGGGACCGGGCGAAGAGGGCGCAACGGATCCGCACGTTCAGGCCTACAATTTTCGGCTGTGCGTCACGGATGCGCCGACCAACCGCGTCCCCTTTGAGAAGCCCGCGGGATACGACCCGCTCGAGTACGAGCTTCTCTTTCGCAACTTCGCAGCGGGCGAGCGGAGAGTGCCGTGGAGCAATCTCCCGATGCCGAATCGAAAAACGGACATCAACAACAACTTCGGCGTGTCGACGGACTTCATCGGTCGGAGCGATCCGTATCCGGAGGCGAGCGACGACGAACGAGAGCGCCTCTTCTCTGAGCATCTCGAGTACACACAGGGGCTTCTCTGGACGCTCGCAAATCATCCGCGCGTCCCCGCGCACGTGCGGAAGGAAATCGGGCGCTGGGGACTCACGAAGGACGAGTTCACGGAGACGGGTGGCTGGCCGCCGCAGCTCTACGTGAGAGAGGCGCGGCGAATGATCGGCGAGCTCGTCATGACACAGCACCACTGTCAAGGTCGCGAGCGTGTGGACGACGTCATCGGTCTGGCCGCGTACACGATGGATTCACACAACGTGCAGCGCTACGTCCGAAACGGCGAAGTGCGAAACGAAGGTGACGTTCAGGTCGGGGGCTTCTCGCCGTACGGGATCTCCTACCGCGCGCTCTGCCCAAAGCGGAAGGAATGCGAGAACCTTCTCGTTCCCGTGTGCTTATCTGCGTCGCACATCGCCTACGGATCCATCCGCATGGAGCCCGTGTTCATGGTGCTCGGACAGTCGGCAGGCACGGCCGCGTGCCTCGCAATCGATGGCGGCACTTCGGTGCAGGCGATCCCGATGGACAAGCTGCAAGCACGACTGCAGGCAGACGGGCAAGCGCTCGAATGGGCTCCTCGTGGGTGAAGATTTTTACACGAGGGGCGCGAAGGGGACGCGAAGGAAGACGAAGGGAAGAAAAAAGGAAATTGGGAAAGAGTCGGGATAGCCGCGAAACCCGGTCAATCATTCTCAGCGCCGCTGCGCCGGAGAGCATCGATACTCGGCGTGTCGCTGAACGCGCGAGCAACTGTTGAGGTCGAGCCGCCCGGACAAACCATCGTTTTCCGATCTCATTCTCATTCTTTCTCCTCCTTCGTCTTCCTTCGCGTCCCCTTCGCGCCCTTCGTGTGAACCTCTTCAAGAGCCATCAAAACGCACAAACCGACGAACAACCCTCCACCCGCACGCACCCGACGCCCAGCCCCGGCGGCGCCCCGCTTTCGAAGAGATACGCGAGGATGAAGAGCGAGTCGGCGATGTTCACCGCGCCGTCCGCGTTCGCATCGAGCACGAGGACGTTTCCCCCCTCAGTGAGCGCGCCCTCGCAAGGCGGGGTGCGCTCCGCCCCGTCGAAGAGCGCGAGGAGAAGCCACAGCGCGTCCGCGATGTCGAGCGACTGGTCGGCATTGCCGTCGCCCGGAACGCGAAATCCTCCGGCCGGCGGCTCACCCGAGGACGGCAGTCCCGGCGTTCCGGCCGGCGCTGCGCTCGCGAACCACGCGTCGGGGACGCTGAGAACGTCGGGGTAATCGGCGCCCTCGTCGACGACCTGAAGCGACGGGCCCGCGCCGTCCGTCTCCGGGTGCCAGACATCCGAATAGACGAACTCGGTGATGATCCGGCCGTTCCGCAGCCGGACCTGAACGACCTCACCGCCGTTGTCGAGCCGGTCGTCGTACTCTCCGGCGATGTCGATCTCGCTCGTATCGTAGCGAAGTGCGAAGGCGTCGAGATTGCGGACGACGACGATGTAGTCCCCGGGCGCGAGGCGCTCGATCGGCGAGTCTCCGAAGTCGAACCTCACGCCGTCGGCGAGGATGACGTCGCGGAGATCGATCGCCGCGCCACTCACGTTGCGGAATTCGATGAACTCGAAGTCCGACCCACCCGCCGGGTTGTACATGAGCTCGGTCACGCGGAGGGCAGCTTCCTCCGGAAGCGCAGCGAGCGGGGGACCCGCGGTAAACTCGATCGGGGACGACCAGTGACTCCACCGATTCGTCGTGTCGCGCACCCTGCAGCGAACGCGGTAGGTCCGGCCCTCGGCGAGGATCGGCGGGAGAGCGAGCACGAACGAGTCGGTGACGTCACCGCTCTCCCAGGCCGCGGGCCACTCGTAGAGCTTGGGCGCGAGCGGATCGAAGCCCGGCGCGCCGGGATCCGTGACTTCGCCGATCCGCCACTCGAGCCCGGCGAAGGTGGCGGCACCCTGCGGATCGCTGAACGCATCCGACTCGAACGCGAGCGCGTCGAGCGGGAAGCCGCCGGGTCCGGTGTACGCGATGCTGGGCGTCGCCGGGATGCGCGATGAATCTCCCTCGGCGTTTGCGAGGTTGTCGAGATGCCGCGCCCGACCTCCGGCGGGGACGTCCGGCCCGGTCGATCCCGTCCAGCCGACGAAGGCGAAGTTCTTCATGTCGCGCACCTTCGTCTCGATCGGCCCGAAGTCCTGCGAGCCCGCGGCCGACGGCGCGCTGCGGTAGCGATCGCGGTCGGCGTCGGAGAGATCGTGGACCTGGGCGGTGAGATCGTCGATGAGCTCGTGAATGACTTCTTCCGTCCAGATGAGATCGCGAAAACTCCGGATGAAGTTTCGGTACTCCTGCTTGAACGCCGGCTTCCCCGGCGAGGCGAAAATCGCGTTCTTCGAGTAGTCTACGCCGCTGTTCCAGTTGGGTCCCCAGCTCGCGTCCGAGTCGTGAGGGAGCGTCCAGAGGCGACCGTACTGGCCCTCGGACGGCGCGAAGTACCAGGCGCGATTCTTGAGATGCGAGTCGGCCGGGCGGAAGTCGTAGTGACGAATCGCCTCGCAGATCGTGTGGTACGGATACCAGCGCGAGTAGTCGACGTGCTCGTCGAGCCACGAATCGGAGCGCTCGGGGCGGAGGTTGTTCCGAATGTTCTGAAAGTCGGCATCGTTGTCGACGGCGTCGAGGCCCTGGTGACGTTTCACGCGGTTTCCGTCGAAGATCTGGTCCTTCAGCTTATAGAGGTTCCCGTCCGCGAGATCGTGCGCGTCGAGGAAGCGCGAGTCGTAGTTCTCGAACGCGAGGTGGATGCCGAAAAAGTCGCCGAAGTACTGGTCGAGCTCTTCTGAGTCGTCGATCACGCGAAGCTGGAAGGTGTGGACGAAGGGTGCCTCACCGACCATGTTCCAGAGAATCGCGTTCATCGTTTCGGTGAGGCCGAAGTTCCCGACGTCCTTGTTGTCGAACATCTTCCCCGTGTTGAGCGTCCGCCAGCGCGTCGGGTAGCGTTCGCCGAAGCGGTCGCGCGCGCGGAGGTGGTAGCCCTTGTTGAAGCGGAACCGAAAGGAGCGCTTCCCGCGACCGCCGTATCGATCGTTTGCCTGTCGGAGTCGATAGCGGATGTGGTCGTACACGATGCCGTCGTAGACGAAGGTTCCCTGCCAATTGAAGTGGTCGCGCGCGTTTTCGTTCGACTTCGGGATGTGGAAGGAGCTGTCGTACGCGATGCAGTGCGTGAGATCGCTTTCGAGGGTGAGCAGGTGGTAGACGGGAAGCGAGGTCATGACGTCTGCGTCGTAGACGTACGGCGTGCGCGACTGCACCGAGCGGACGGTCGCGGTGTAGGGAGGGACGCCGTCGTAGACGAAGTAGGCGAAGTTGCGCGACGGGTCATCGGCGTAGGGGACCGTCGCCGCAGCTCCCGCCGTGTCGCGCACCGTGATGCGGTAGCGGACGAGGGTGCGGTGCGATCGCGCGGGAAGCGTCGCCGTGTAGATCGAGTCGCCGCCGGTCTCATCGTCGCCCACGCCGTTGTCGTGCATCGCGACGCTCGTCCAGCTCGCCGGATTCTCGTACTCGGGGTTCGGATCGTGCGGGCGTTCCGGGTCGCCGAGGAGAACGCTGTGCGCGTGCGAGAGGAGCGACGGCACGTAATCGCCCGGTGAGACGATCTGGTAGGCCAGGTCGACGGCACTCACCCCGTCCGGATCCGTCACCTTCGCGGTGATCACCGCCTCCTCCGACGAGAGGGGTTGGCGCGGAGAGTGGTTCACCTGACGAGTCTGCGGCGGCGCGTTCGCGGCGAGGACGGAGTTCGCGAGGCCGGGTGTGGGCGGCCCGAGCGAATCGGGGTCGGTGCCCGGGATGAGGATCGACGCGTCGAACGAGAAGTCGCTGCTCGTCGCCGACTGATTGAGTCCGTGGACCGCGAGCAGGTTCGTCCCCGCGACGAGAATCGACGCCGGCGCCGGGAGGTCGACTTCTTCCCAGCCCGCTTCGTGATTCTGTCCGAGCGAGTCGTAGTCGAGCGCGCCGCCGGGTGCGTGCAGGCGGGCGACCTCTTGCCCGTTCAGCCACACGACGCAGCCGTCGTCGATGTAGACGCGGAGCTTCCAGCTCGGAGGGATGTCTGCAGGATTCGGGATGTCGAACTCGTGCCGAAAGTACACGGTCGTGTAGCTGCCGCTCATGTCGCTCAGCACCGTGGCGTCATCGCCGTCGCCGTAACCGATGCTCGCCTCGCCGTCGTTCCACGATGCGTCTTCGTTGAAGCTGATTGTCCGCCAGTCGCTCGGCGGGTTCGACGTGCCCTTTCGATAGCGCCAGGCATCCGATTGCGGCGGAACGAAGAACATCGGCGGTACCGGCTCCGAAGCGCTGTCGAAACCCGACGCGCGCCAGCTTCCGCCGAGATCGTTGTCGAGCGACGGATGGATCAGCTCGAGCGAGCTGCCGCGACCACCGGAGGCGGTCGGCCAGGGAAACGCGACGCCGTAGTCGACTTCATCGATGAGCGTGCCGGCCGCGTCCCGGAGTGCGAGGCGCTCGCCGTCGTTCGAGAGACGACCCGTGTAGGGGCCGAGGTCCGGTGCGAAGCCGAACTCAGCGGTGAACGCGGCAGGATCTTCCGCGAGGACGAGAAACTCGCCCGCGGGCAACTCGGCGCCGGGGGGAAACACGAAGCTGATCCCGCTCGTGAACACCCAGCCCGCGAGATCGGCGGTCTCCGCCGACGCGTTGTAGATCTCGACAAACTCCGAGGCCGAAGTCTTGTCCGGCGGGTCGAAGTGAATCTCGCTGATGACGATCTGGGCGGGACAAGGCGCACTCGCGATCAGAGACGCGAATGCCGTGGCGAGGACGGCGCGGAGTGGTCGGAGGATCATGTTACGAACGGGCTACTCGCGGAGGGGGCAGGCGGATCGCGGCGCGGGCGATCCGCGGGAAGCCTCGATTGTAGCAGCCCACTCGGCCTCCGACCGAGGATATGGCGAGCGCAAAATGCGGAGGGCCCCTCCGCGCCGAGACGCGAAGAGGCCCTCACTGTGTTGCGGCACTCCTCTTCGATGCTTGAATCGATTTCTCCGGGGGCGTACCGCCCGAGCGGGTCGCTCACCCCCGCGATTCAGGGGCGAGCGCCCGCGACTCCGCTACTGGTTGCGGAACGCGATGACTCGCGTAAAGTCCTGCGTTTCGACTGTGCCGTCGTCGGCCACCTTCCCGGCGGTGACAGTGACGGAGATTCCGTTGGTGAGGCCGGTGAAGCGGAGATCGAGGATGTCACCGACGAGCTGGATCGGCGTCGTGCCGGCCTCCGAGTAGACGATGTAGCCTTCGTCGATGCGTCCGTCGAGATTGTCGTCGATCCCGTTCCCGAGCGTCTCTCCAGCTTCCGGTTGGCGCTGAAGGGTGACCGTGGGGCTGTACACCGGCAGCCCGTTCTCGAGCCCGATGACCTTGCTGAACTGAATGAACTCGCTGTTCGTGATCACGATCGGGAGGAGCGACGCGGAGTCGGCGAGGACGACTTCCTCGGCGAGCCGCGCGAGGGCCCGCTGACCGATCTCGTTGACGACGCTTCGACGAACCTGCTCGTTGAACGCGTCCTGCGATCGCACCCAGAAGCTCATCGCGCCGGCGATGACGATTCCGAGCAGCGCGACCGTGATCGTGACCTCGATCAGCGTGATTCCGCTCTCTGCCGTGGTCGCGTCCCTTCGGTGAATTGGGCTCCCGGCGGGGGAGTGTCCAGCGGGACGACGAAAGTGAGTGCCGCAACGCATCACGATCAGATCCTCCTCTCGATGACCTTCATGTGTTCGACCTTCCACTCTCCGCCTTCCTCGACGAGCCGCAGCCGCAGCACCTTTCCGGGCGCGGAGTCGGGTTCCCACGGAAACGAGGTCCCGAAGACGTCTTCGACCGGGAGGTACGGCGCCTCGAGGAACACCCAGTCGCGCCCGCGGCGCACCGGACGGAGGCTGTCGAGGTCCGTGCGGCGGAGCAGCTCGTTGACCTCTACCGAGTCGTAGTCGCGGAGGCAGCGGCCGGTCATGACCGTGGCGCTGCCCTGGAACTGCTGACTTCCGATGCGGTCGACGATCGAGGCGACGGGATCGGTGCGCACTTCGTGCGTCGCCGCCATCTCCACGACGGGGGCGCCGCGAGCGATGCTCGGTTCCTCCGCCTCGGCTGAGCCGCCGGTGAGCGCGAGGAGTCCGGTGACGGCGAGTGCACCGCCCGCGCACCAGAGAACGGGATGCCTCCAGATGGTGCGGACGTCGCGATCTGGATTCGTTTGCGTTCGACTCATGGGATTCTCGTTCACTTCTATGCAGCCCGGAGCGAAGCACCGCCGTCGCGCCCGCGCGGCGGCGGTGCCGCTCTTCTCACAAACGGATTAGGTCCCGGGTGGGGTCTGCTCGCCGCTTTCGCCGCTCGTGGACCCCGTGCCTTTGTACATGCTCCAGGAGAACGTCACGATGTCCTTCGTGAGCGTCGTCTGGCTCATGAGATCGATGTCAAAGTCGTCGTCGAGCTCGTTCAGCGTGTCCACCGCGGAGACGAGGTTCCCCTCGTCGTAGGTGATGTGGAGCTTGCCGTCGAGATCGAGCTTCAGCTTTTCTTTTTTGTCCGAGGGCGGGGAACCGAGCTGGAGCATGCCGTTGATCACGACGTCGCTGTCTTTCTGGAGCTGTGCCTTCATATGGGCTCCGGCGAGCGTGAAGAGGCCGTCGACGTTGATGCTTCCGTCCATGACGTTGAGCTCGGCTTTGTTGGAGGTCGTATCGTCGTAATCGGTCGTCATCATGAACGAACCCGTCACGTTGACGGAGCCGCCGCTGTCGACGTCGAAACGAGTGTGATCGCCGTTCCCTCCGGCGCCGAGAACGACCAGGTTGCCGTCGACGTTCATGTCGCCACCCTTCAGCCAGATGCTCGGGTGCTTCTTCTCGGTGCCCATGACGATGATGTCGCCCGTCCAGTTGATCGAGCTGCCGCTCTCGAGGCGAATCTCGTCGTCGACGATGAGTGTTCCGTGACCGGAGATGTCTCCGCCCTTGAGAATCATCTTCTGCGACAGGTAGACGGTGACGGGCTCGGTCTCCGTTCCGTAGGTGAGCGCGCCCGACTCTTCAAGAAAATCGCTGTCGTCCTCTTCGGCCGCTGCCAGCTGACCCTCGAGATCCGTGACGAGAGCTTCCAGCTCCGTGAGCTCGCCGGCGACCTCGGGGTATTCGATGCCGAGTAGCTCGGTGAGTTCGCCTTCGTACTTGCTGATTTGTCCGGGCGGGCCGTCTTCGGCGATGAGGGCTTCGAGCGTCGACTGCAAATCGGCAGCTTCTAGGTCGAGCGCATCGAGCTCGCTCTGAGTCGCTGCGAGATCGAGCTCCGCCTGTTCGAGCTGATCGGAGAGTGAAGTGGTGGTCGTCGAATCGCCGCTGCTGCTATCGGAATTCCCGGTTTCCTTGATCTGATCGAGCACGATGTCTGCGTCGGCGATCTCCTGCGTGAACTCCGCAACGAGATTCGTGTACATCGTCGAGAGGTCGTCGAGGCGCGAAGACGTGTGCGCGTTGTACTCGATCGGAAGCTCGATCTCGCCGGAAGCGACCGCCATCTCGTCCGCCCAGGCCTCGTACGAAGCGATCAGGTGGCTCGGCAGGTAGTCGCGGAGGACGTCGGTCGAGGCCTCACCGGCGTAGATGCTGTTGACGAGCGCATCGCTGTCGGTCTTGCCGAGATCGGAGACGAGAAACGACTCGAGGTCGGACGGGAACGACACCTGCGCCCCCGTGCCCTGCTTCGTCGTCGGCGAGAACGTGTTCGTTCCCGTTCCCACGATGCTCGACGAGGTGATCGAGCCGGATGCGATCGCGTCGGCAAACTCGCCGCCGAGCGTATCGTAGAGATCGGTCGAGCTCGTCACGAACGCGGGCCGATCGCCGCCGTCGATGAGAAGATCGGAGTTCTTCTTGAACTTGAAGTTCGTCATGTCGAGCTCACCGGCGACCGAGACCGCGGCCGTCGGAAACGCCGTGGTCGTGATCTGTCCGACGATCGTCTCCACGGTCGTCGTTTCGTCGTCGCTGGTGCCGGTCGACACGAGACGCCAGGCGTCGCCGCCGAGCGCCTCCGCCTGAACGGAGAACGTGCCCGCCTCCGTCACCTGCGTCGCGAACCCGATTCCGTCGCCGCCCGTGTCGATCTGCTCGGCGATCTCGAACTTCGCCTCCTCGAGTCCCGCTTCCGCGAGATAGAAGGCGGTCGTGTCCGCCTGTTTTTGCGTGACGTCTCGAGATCGTGTCGTCAAGACCGTGACGACCGAGGCCGTGGCCCCGACCATCGCGACGACGACGATGACGACCGTCAGCAGAGCAACACCGTGTTCTCTGCTTCCTCGTTGTTGCATAGATCCCTCCAAACTACTGCTTCTCAATGCTCTCGATGTTTCGTGAATTCAGTGCGAGAGGCGGGTCGCATCAGCCCTTCGCGTTATAGATCTGCGTGTCGAGCGTATATGTGAGCGGTGTGCCCGCGACGGACCAGGTCGCGGTGATCGAAACCTGCAAGAGCTTCGGTTCGATCGCGGTGACAGCGACGCTCAGAACTTCCGTCGGACCGGCCGTCCCGGTGACATCCTCGACGTTGTACGTCTGGCCGTCGTAGGTCGACAGGATCGTTTCCGTGTCGACCGTACGGATCTCCTCGATGAGATTCTGCGCGGCTTGCAGAACTCGCTGGCGCGACTCATCGACTTCGGTCTGCCGACTCGACGAGACGACGAGCGTGCCCATGCCGACGAGCGCGACGGCGAGGATCGTCATCGCGATGTGGATTTCGATGAGGCTGAAGCCTTCGTTTCGAAAACTTGTCTTCATTCGGTGCATTTCGTCTCTCCCGCACTCGATCGATGACGCGTGCAATCGCACGAGATGGCCGAGAAGAGTACGATGTGAATTATCGGGTGACAAAGTTTTCGGAAAGTTTGCGCGCGGCGTGTGCATCGAGAGCTCCGGCGCGGCGGTTGCACGCGCAAGCGCGCGGCCGAATCTTCGCGGGTTCTCGTCGGCCGCCGCACTCGTTCCCGTTCCCGACAGATTTCTTCTTCTTCTGCTGCTGCTGCCGATCCTCACTCCGCGCCGTCAGGAGGTTCTCCCTTTCACCGACGTCGCTCGCATCGCCAGAACGGGAGCGCGAGCGAGAGCGGGAACGCGAACCAACGTTCGCCCCGCTACGCCCGCAGCGACGCGATGAACTGCTCCGTCGTCGGCGTCAGCTTCTTTCGGCGTTTGCGGATGATCCCGACCGGTCGCCGGAACTCGCAGTCCGAGATCGAGACCTCGAAGAGCATCCCGCGCTGGACTTCCCGCTCGACGCTCGGGCGCGGGAGGATGCTGATCGCCGATGAAATCTCGAGTGCTTGCTTGATCGTCTCGATGTTGTCGAACTCGCTGACGACATCCATCGCTACGTGGCGGCCCTTCAGCGTGCGATCGATCTCGTGACGGATGCGGAGCTCGCGATCGAAGCCGACCATGCGCTCGCCGTCGAGGTTTCGCACGGACACGTTCTCTCGTCCCGCGAACGGGTGGCCGGGCGGGCAGACGACGACCATCGTCTCCTCGAGCCACGGGAGGAGCTCGAGGTGCCGGTGCGACTTCGGGTAGGAGACGACACCGAAATCGGTCTCGTCATCGAGCACCGCTGAGTACACCCGGCCGGGAAGCAAGTACTCGAGTCGGATGGTGGCCCCCGCGTTCTCCGTCATGAACGCCTGGATGTATCGACTGAGCGTGTGGAGACCGACCGAGTAGATTGAGGCGACCCGCACCGTCCCGACGAGTGCCTTGTGCTGGCGGCGAATCTCGTCGAGAAGGGTGCGGTGCTCGTAGAGGAGGCGCTGGCAGCCATCGAAGTACTGGGCGCCCTCCGGCGTCGGACGGAGCGGCCGACGCGTGCGGTCGATGAGCTGGAATCCGAGCTCGCTTTCGAGGTGGGCGACGAGCTGGCTCGCCGCGGGCTGCGAAATCCCGACGGCGGCAGCGCCCTGAGAGAAGCTCTGTCGCCGGAGGACCGCGCAGAAGACCTCGAGTGCCTGGAAGTTCACTGGTCACTGCCTCGCGGGGCGGCGCGGGAGGAAATAGAATAAGAAGAGCTTATATGATATTCTCCTGCGATTCAATCGGCTGATTGACGAGATCGCGCCTCTGTGGCATTCTCGGGGCTTGCTCGAAACCCGGCCCTCGTGGGGGAGCCGGGATGACCTCCCCGCCTCGAGCGCCCGTAGATCAAACGAACTTCGGTTCCTGACTCCGCGGATTCGTGCCGCGCTGCGCGCGTGTCGGCTCAGGTTGGCCGTCGCGCTGTGAGGGTCTCGCGGGGGGCGTCATGCGATCGCGATCGTTCCCAAGCGACGACGTACCGCGGCCCCGTGGTTCGGTCACGCTGCGTAGAGCCGATGAGCTCCGCGGCCGAACCCCTACCGTGCGGATCCCCCTCACGGCGTGGTGCTGGCGGGAGACTGGAGTCCGTCATGAAACGCGAGAAACAATCCCGTCGCCCGGCCGGAGTTCCTCCGGCGCGCGGCCTCTATGACCCCGCCCACGAGCACGATAGTTGCGGCGTCGGGTTCGTCGCCCACATCAAAGGGGACCGGAGTCACCAGATCGTCCGCGACGCGAACGAGGTCCTCCTCAACATGACGCATCGCGGTGCGTGTGGCTGCGAGCCGAACACGGGGGACGGCGCCGGATTCCTTACGGCGCTACCGCACGAGTTCCTCGCGAAGGTCGCCGAGCGCGATCTCGGAATCACGCTCCCGCCGGCGGGAAGCTTCTCTGCCGGTCTCGTGTTCCTGCCGCAGGACGACGCAGAGCGCGAGCGTTGCCGGCGCGAAGTCGCGGCGATCATCGCGGATCAGGGCCAGCGACTTCTCGGGTGGCGCTCCGTGCCGACCGACGCCGACGGCGCCGACATCGGGAACGCGGCGCGCGCGACCGAGCCCGTGATCGAGATGCTCTTCGTCGGTGCCGCTGACGGACTCGAGGGCGACGCGTTCGAGCGGCAGCTCTACCTCATTCGGAAGCGCGCGACGAGGCTGCTCCGCGAATCGGATCTCGTCGAAGCGAAGATGTTCTACGTCTGCAGCCTCTCGACGAAGGTGATCGTCTACAAGGGGCAGCTCACACCGGAGCAGGTGATCCCGTATTTTCCTGATCTCGCCGATCCGGACTACCGCACGCACCTTGCGATGGTGCACTCGCGCTTCTCGACGAACACGTTCCCGTCGTGGGACCGCGCGCAGCCGAACCGCTTCATGAGTCACAACGGCGAGATCAACACGCTTCGGGGGAACAGCAACTGGATGCGCGCGCGCCAGGGACTAGCTCGTTCGGAGCTCTTTGCGGACGAGCTCGAGAAGGCGTTCCCGGTTGTCGAGCCGGATTGCTCCGACTCCGGCACCTTCGACAATGTGCTCGAGTTCCTCCTCATGACGGGCCGTACGCTCCAGGAAGCCGTCATGATGATGATTCCCGAGGCGTGGCAGAACCACCGCAGCATGCCGGCGGACAAGAAAGCGTTCTACGAGTACCACTCGTGCCTCATGGAGCCGTGGGACGGTCCCGCTTCGATCGCGTTTACGGACGGCCACTACATCGGCGCGGTTCTCGACCGAAACGGCCTCCGACCGAGTCGCTTTTACGTGACGAAGGACGATCGTGTGATCATGGCTTCCGAGGTCGGCGTCCTCAAGGTCGACCCCGCGAACGTCGCGTACAAGGGACGCCTCCAGCCGGGGAAGATGTTCCTCGTCGACTTCGAGGAGGGGCGAATCATCGCGGACGACGAGCTGAAGGGCGAGTTCTCCGCGCGGCGGCCGTACCGCGAGTGGCTCGACTCCGAGCGCCTCGAGTTTTCCGAGCTTCCGCCGGCGGAGCCCGAGCGCGTCGAGCGTAGCGGCCTCCTTCCGCGCATGAAGGCATTCGGCTACACCGTCGAGACGATGCAGTTCATGCTCATTCCGCTGATCACGCAAAAGCGCGATCCAGTGGGGTCGATGGGGAACGACTCGTCGCTCGCGTGCCTCTCCGACAAGCCGCGGATGCTCTACGATTACTTCAAGCAGCTCTTTGCGCAGGTGACGAATCCGGCGATCGACTCGATCCGCGAAGAGATCATCATGTCGCTCGCGACGTACATCGGGCCGGAGGGGAACCTTCTCGAGACCACGGCGGCACACGCCCATCGACTCGCGCTCGAGCACCCGATTCTTGCGAACGACGAGCTCGCGACGCTGAAGGCTCTCGACCACCGCGGCTGGCGGAGCCGGACGATCGACATCACCTTCCCGCGGGCGGACGGTGAAGCGGGGATGATCGACGCACTCGATCGAATCTGCGCCGAGGCGGAGAGCGCGATCGAGGCCGGAGATTCGCTCGTGATTCTCTCCGACCGGGCGGTCGCCCCCGACCGCGCGCCGCTCAGCTCTCTCCTCGCCTGCGGCGCCGTGCACCACCATCTCGTGCGGAAGTCGATGCGAACCCGCATCGGCATCGTCCTCGAGAGCGGCGAGGCGCGCGAGGTTCACCATCACTGCCTCCTGATCGGCTACGGCGCCGATGCGATCAATCCCTACCTCGCGTTTGAAGCGCTCTGGCGCGCGCGAGAGGACGGCGTGCTCGCCGCCGAGTTCGAGAGTGACGCGGATGTCGTCGCCGCGTACCGAAAGGGCGTCGCAAAGGGGATGCTCAAGGTGATGGCGAAGATGGGGATCTCGACCCTCCAGAGCTATAAGGGCGCGCAGATCTTCGAAGCGGTCGGCCTCACCGACGCCGTCATCGCGCAGTGCTTCGCCGGGACCGCGAGTCGCCTCCAGGGCTGCGGTTTCGACGTGCTCGCTGCGGAGGCGCTTCGGCGACATGCGATCGGTTACGTCGAGCGCGATGGTCAGCCGGGGGCGGTGCTTCCGAACCTCGGCGAGTTCCACTGGCGTTCGGACGGCGAACGCCACATGTGGAGTCCCGACACGATCGCGAATCTGCAGGTCGCCGCGCGCACACAGGGAAAGGACGCCTACGCGGACTTCGCGCGCCTCGCCGACGAGGATGCGCGCAGCCGCTGCACCTTGCGCGGTCTTCTTCGGCTGAAGTCGGGCGCGAACGGCGGTTCGATCTCGATCGACGAGGTCGAGCCGGCCGCCGAGATCGTGAAGCGGTTCTGCACGGGGGCGATGAGCTTCGGGTCGATCTCGGCCGAGGCGCACGAAACGCTCGCCATCGCGATGAATCGTCTGGGAGGCAAGTCGAACACGGGCGAAGGCGGAGAGGACCCGGTGCGGTTCACGCCGCTCGAGAACGGAGATTCGAAGCGCTCGGCGATCAAGCAGGTCGCTTCCGGGCGGTTCGGCGTCACGACGTGGTATCTCACGAACGCCGACGAGCTTCAGATCAAGATCGCTCAAGGGGCGAAGCCGGGCGAGGGAGGCGAGCTCCCCGGCCACAAGGTCGACGAGACCATCGCGCGCATCCGCCACTCGACGCCGGGTGTCGGGCTCATCAGTCCGCCGCCGCATCACGATATCTATTCGATCGAGGACCTCGCGCAGCTCATCCACGATCTGAAGAACGCGAATCCATCCGCGCGAGTGAGCGTGAAGCTCGTCTCCGAGGTCGGCGTCGGCACGATCGCGGCGGGCGTCGCGAAGGCGCACTCCGATCACATTCTGATCTCGGGTCACGACGGCGGCACGGGCGCGTCGCCGCTCACGAGCATCAAGCACGCCGGCCTGCCGTGGGAGCTCGGCATCGCCGAGACGCACCAGACGCTCGTTCTCAATGATCTTCGCTCGCGCGTCGTCCTCCAGACCGACGGTCAGCTCAAGACCGGGCGCGACGTCGTTATCGCCGCGCTCCTCGGAGCGGAGGAGTACGGGTTCTCGACGGCACCTCTCATCACGCTCGGCTGCATCATGATGCGGAAGTGCCATCTGAACACCTGCCCGGTGGGGATCGCGACCCAGGATCCGGATCTCCGCGCGAAGTTCAGCGGCGCTCCCGAGCACGTCGTCAACTACCTCTTCCTCGTTGCCGAGGAGGCACGCGGGTACATGGCGGAGCTCGGGTTCCGTACGGTCGACGAGATGATCGGGCGCTCCGACGCGCTCGAGGTGAACGCGGCGATTCGGCACTGGAAGTCGGACGGACTCGATCTGTCTCCGATCCTGATGCCGGCGGAGAAGCCGCGCGCGGACGTCGAGGTCTACTGCACGATCGAGCAAGATCACGGTCTCGACAAGGCGCTCGACAATCGCCTCATCGAGCTCGCTGCGCCGGCGATCGACGGGGCCGAGCCCGTCGAGATCGACCTCCCGATCATCAACACGAATCGAACCGTCGGTACGACGCTCAGCCACACGATCGCCAAGAAGTGGGGCGCGGAGTGCTTGCCGGACGACACGATTCGCATCAAGTTCACGGGCTCCGCCGGGCAGAGCCTCGCGTCGTGGCTCTGTCGCGGCGTGTCGATCGAGCTCGAAGGCGACGCCAACGACTACGTCGGAAAGGGACTGTCGGGCGGAAGGCTCACGGTCTACCCGCCGCGCGAGTCGACGTTCGCGGCCGAGGAGAACATCCTCGTCGGGAACGTTTGCCTCTACGGCGCGACGAGCGGCGAGGCGTTCTTCCGCGGGCGGGCGGCGGAGCGGTTCTGCGTGCGGAATTCGGGCGCGCACGCCGTCATCGAAGGGATCGGTGACCACGGCTGCGAGTACATGACGGGGGGGCGCGTCGTCGTCCTCGGACCGACGGGCCGGAACTTCGCGGCGGGGATGAGCGGCGGGATCGCCTACATCTGGGATCCGGACCAGAGCTTCGCTGAACGCTGCAACGTCGAGATGGTCGAGCTTGAGCGGGTCGTCACCGAGGAAGACGAGATCGAGCTGCGGACGCTGATCGAGAAGCACCGCGATGCGACGCAGTCGCCAGTCGCGGCGGATGTGCTCGCGCGCTGGGAGGCGACGCTCGGAGAATTCGTCAAGGTGATGCCGATCGACTACAAGCGCGTTCTCGAGGCGGCGAAGAAACGAACGAGCGGCGAGGCCGACGAGCTGCAAGTGGCCTGATGACACGAGAGCCGAGCCAAGGCGAAAGACTCGAACGTCGCGACCGAATCGCGGACGGTACGCTCTCGCGGAGATCCGCGAGCGCTGAACGATCGCGAGGGAGCGGCGAGGAGCAAGCACGACATGGGTAAGCCGACGGGCTTCAAGGAATACCAGCGCGCGACGGTGCCGTACGCCGATCCGAAGACGCGCATCGCGAACTACGACGAGTTTCTGGTCGAGGTGCCCGAAGAGCACCTGCGGACTCAAGGCGCGCGCTGCATGGACTGCGGCGTCCCGTTCTGCCAGTCCGGCACGGGCTGTCCCGTCGACAATCTCATCCCCGAGTGGAACGACCTCGTCTACCACGGCCAGTGGCGCGAAGCGCTCGATCGGCTTCACAAGACGAACAACTTTCCGGAATTCACCGGACGAGTGTGCCCGGCGCCCTGCGAAGGCGCCTGCGTGCTCGGAATCCACGAGCCGCCCGTCACGATCAAAAACATCGAGAACGCGATCATCGATCGCGGCTTCGCCGAAGGCTGGGTGAAGGCCGAGCCGCCGGCGATCCGAACCGGGAAGAGCGTCGCCATCATCGGTTCGGGGCCGGCGGGGCTCGCCGCCGCCGCGCAGCTCAACAAGGCGGGTCACACGGTCACCGTCTACGAGCGCGACGATCGCATCGGCGGTCTCCTCATGTACGGGATCCCGAACATGAAGCTCGAGAAGTGGATCGTCGAGCGGCGGATCGATCTCCTCCGCGAAGAGGGCGTCCGCTTCGTGACCAACGCTCACGTCGGTGTGAACGTCGACGTTGCGGAGCTTCGCCGGGGGAGCGACGCTCTTCTCCTTGCCTGCGGAGCGACGAAGCCGCGGGATCTCCCGATTCCGGGACGCGACCTCGACGGGATTCACTTCGCGATGGAGTTTCTTCGCAAGAACACGAAGAGCCTTCTCGACTCGAAGCTCGCCGACGGGGAGTACATCTCGGCGAAGGATCGAGACGTGATCGTGATCGGCGGTGGCGACACGGGGACGGACTGCATCGGGACATCGATTCGGCACGGGTGTAAGAGCCTCGTCAACTTCGAGCTCCTCGATCGTCCGCCCGAGTCGCGCGCACCCGACAACCCCTGGCCGCAGTGGCCGCGGATCTTCCGCGCCGACTACGGGCATGAAGAGTCGGAGGCGAAGTTCGGCCGCGATCCGCGCGAGTTCGCAATTCTCTCGACGGAGTTCGTCGGCGACGAGAAGGGGCGCGTAGCGGGAATCCGCACGGTTCGTGTCGGGTGGTCGAAGGACGAGAACGGGCGGCCGAAGTTCGAGAAGCAGGCGGGAACGGAGGAGGAGTTCAAAGCCGATCTCGTCCTCCTCGCGATGGGGTTTCTCGGTCCGGAAGAGACGCTCGTTCCGAAGCTCGAACTCGAAACCGATCCGCGGTCGAATTTCGCCGCGGAGCACGGCGCGTACGCCACGAGCGTCGAGGGCGTGTTCGCCGCCGGAGACTGCCGACGCGGGCAGTCGCTCATCGTTTGGGCGATCCATGAGGGTCGCGGCGCGGCGCGTGAGATCGATCGTTTCTTGATGGGCGAGACGGCGCTGCCCTGATTCGCCCGCCGTAGCGGACGGCGTGCCCCGCACGTCCCGGCGCGATGAGGATCGACCGGATGAGTGAGCGGCCGAAGCGACGACCGCGGGCCGTCGCGGTCCTCTCCCTGTGCACCGTCCTCGTGGTCGGACTCGCGTTCGCTGCGAGTTGGCCGAGTCTCTCCGCGTACTGGAGTGCGCATCGACTCGCTCAGATCGAGAACGAAGACGATTGGCGCGCGAAGTTGGACGCGCTCGCGGACGGACGCGTCGTTCGCGTGCTCCCCTTGGTCGCGCAATCGGTTCTCGACGGACCTCGGGCGCCGGTGCCGCCTCAGTTTGATATGGCTTGTGCGGTCGAGCCCGCGGTCGTCGCGGACCGCTGGCCGCGCCTCGTCTACTTCGATGCGCTCATGCGCGAGCGAAAGTTCGGTCCGGGCGCCGTCGCGGCGCTCGGTCGGCTTTCGCGAGACGGTCGCTCTCAGGTGCGGGCGTGGGCGGCGCGGTGGCTCGGTGATGTCGCTCGAGCCGACGCGGACTCGGCGCACGCGATCGTCCTCGCCATGATCGGGGACGACGATCTCGTCGTGCGGGAGTGCGCGGCGCGCGCGCTCGGAAAGCTCTCCCGATCGCCGCTCTCTCGCATCGAGATTCTCGGCGATCGCCTCGCGCGCGCGAAGACCGTAGAGGAGGCGACAGCGTTCGCTGACGTGCTCGCGGTGGTGGTCACTGAAGTTGTCCGGGAAGACAGCCTCGAGCGACTCGAGGCCGCTTTGCGCGCGTTCGGGATGGGGCGCGAGATCGCACGGGGCGATCTCGTTGGGCCGGTCGTCGACGCTCTCGTGAGATCCAATCCGACTCCCGGCCTCGAGTTCAATCTCCGCACGCGCTGGACGGACCATTCGACGCATGTCGAGAGGAGCATCGACCGCGTGGCGGCGCTCTGGGCCGACGAGGAGGCGCGATGGCTGCGCGCTTCGTCGCGCGAGGTCCGAAACGCTGCCCTCACTGTCTTCAACACGCGTGGAGTTCGCTCGGGCGACGCGATCGAACTCGTTTCGCCGTTCCTCGTGGACCCGGATCCCGCGGTGCGCCGACAGGCGGTCGAGTGGATCGGGCAGCAGGACGAAACCGATCGCGTCCTTCGCGTCCTCCGGCGAGAGCTCGAGAGCGACGATTCCGGGCGGAGCGCCGCCGCTGCGATCGCGATCGCCACGTACATTCAATTCGGAAACGATGATTCCCCCGGTCGCGGATTCTACTCGAGTGCGTCGGAAGAGGACTCGCGGGCGCTCGTCCGCGCGATCGCCGCGGCGCTCGGAGACCTCGCGGGCCACAGCGCGCACGAGCACCTCATCGGTGCGCTCGAATGGTTCGGCGACGAATCGGGACCGGCGGCGGGAGCGCTACGCGCGATCGCTGAAGGAGAGGACGAATTCCTCGCCGACCGAGCTCGACACGTGCTGCGCGCGCTCGGGGTCCCGTAGCGGCGACGGCTCGGCGGAGGAGAACGTCACCGCGAACGACGCGAACTAGGAGCAGAGATGTGAGAGCGACGATCGCCCGACGAGGTCGAAGCGTCAGGTCGTCGCCCCGTTCTGAGCCCTTCGCGCTCCACCAGTCGTCGAGGAGTCCACGCGCGCGAGACGTTCCGAAAACTCTCGGCGACCCGAGCCCGCCGGGAATTCGTCATCGTACTCTTCTCCATGAGCACCACTCCGCGCCGACTCCTCGACCGGATGTTCGAACGCGCGCAGGGCCCGGCCGTTGCGGCGGCGTTTCCTGCGGTCGCGCTCGCGTGCGTGTTCCTCGTCCTTTTGACCGATTATCTTCTCGGAACGAAGCTCCGCTTTCCCGGTCGCGAGTTCTTTGCTGCCTGGTGGTTTCTCGAGCTCGGTTCGCTGTGGAGCTTTCCGCTGCTCAATCTAATTCAGCGCTGGAGCGGTCCTCGCGGCGTCGCCACGACGGTCGTCGTCGTGCTCCCGGTGTTGATCGCTACACTCGTCGTTCCGGCTGTTCTGTTCGACATCACCGCGCTTCTCGGAATCACGTACCTTCTTCTTTTCGTCTTCCACAAAGCGGTGTCGTTCTACTGCACGATGTCGTCTACGACCGGCCGCGAGAGCGTCCTCTGTCGAGCGATGGTGACCGGGTTCGCGTGGCTGTTCTCGGTTCTCCTCGGTGGCCTGCTCGTCCTCATCGCCAAGATCGCGCTGCCGATCGCTGTCCTGAGTGACGACGGAGTCATCGTCGGAGCCATGCTCGCGTCCGGAGCGATCTACTTCTCTCTCCACGCGGCGCTCGAGCTCATGCTGCCGCGCTTCGGAGTGACCACGCCGGTCGGTGCGAGATTCTCTGCGTCGTAGCCTCCGAACGCGAGAGTCTCGTCGATCGGGTCGGCGCGCTGCGACCTGGTGAGCCGCTGATCGGTCCCGTCGCGCAATCGACCGGCCGCTTGCCGGCCGGCGAGGGGGATCAGGAGAGTCCTGATAGAACGCCCTCGCGGCCCCGTCTAAACTTCGGGTGTTGCGCGAGGGACACTCGCGGAAACGGACTCCCGCGCGACGGAGATGACGCCGTCGCAAGCGGGGTCCAACCGCGATCCGAGAGCGCTCGAGAAAGCTAAAGAAGAGAGGCGGGCGCGACTCCCGCACGATGGAGCAGCATTCGATTGCCCACAACTGCCCCGGGGCCGGGGCCTTTCGGGGTCCCGGCCTTTTCAAGCCTCCGAGCGGAGTGAGCGAGCCATGCGGCGCGCTATCGAGCTCGGCTTGATCGCCCGAGGGCTCGAGTTCGACCAGAACTGTCCACAACTGCCCCGGGGCCGGGGCCTCTTGAGGTCCCGGCCTTTTATCCGCGAGTCTACAACTGCCCCGGAGGTCGGAGTCCTTGTGGCTCCGGCCTCTTTCTTTTTCGCGGGGTGACGGCGTTCGCGATCGGTGACCGCGCGGCCGACGACGCGGGGTGACTCGACGAAAGAGACCGATCGACCTGGACTGCGTTCCGGAGACCGACCCACGCTTCGGCTGGTCGGTCTCCCTTTTTTTCGCGGCGCAAGGGACTCGGAAGTCGTTCGCGCAGAGAGTCGCGCTCGACGCGCCTCGGGCGCCGTGCGAAGATCGAGCGATTCACACGGAGGGTCGAGAGCCAGCGCGCACGTTTGCGGCATGCCGTCTCGCCCGCACTCGGATCGGCGAGGTCGAGAGATGCGAGTTTTCGCGACGATGGTTGCCTTGAGCCTCATCGGGACGGCGTCGGCCGCCGATTGGCCGATGTGGCGCGCCGATTCCGGCCGAAGCGCCCGGACGGCGGAGTCCCTTCCCGCGGAGCTCGCGCTCCGGTGGACGCGGCAGCTTCCGGCCCCCGCACCGGCATTCCGCAGCTCCCGGCTGCAGTTCGACCGCGTCGACGAGCCGATCGTCGTCGGAACGAGTGTGGTCGTCGGCTCGGCTCGCACCGGGAGCGTGACCGCGCTCGATACGACGTCCGGCGAGGTAAGGTGGCGGACGTACACCGACGGGCCGGTCCGGTTCGCGCCGGCGGCGTGGCGAGATCGCCTCTTCGTGGGATCGGACGACGGGCAGCTCTACTGTCTGCGCGCGAAGGACGGAGCCGCGCTCTGGAGATTTCGCGCCGTACCTTCGGGTCGGTCGGTGCTCGGGAACGGACAGTGGATTTCGCTCTGGCCGATCCGCGGCGGCCCCGTCGTCCACGACGATCGCGTGTACTTCGCCGCGGGAGTGTGGGCGTTCGAGGGCGTCTTCGTCTACGCTCTCGACGCCGCGAGCGGCGACGTCGTTTGGATGAACGACCGCACCGGCTCGATCTACGGCCAGCAGCCGCACCGCGCGGAGGGATTCAGCGGACTTTCGCCCCAGGGCTACCTGGTCGTTCACGGCTCCGAGCTAGTCGTTCCGTGCGGGACGGCCTACCCGGCGCGCTTCGATCTCGCGACGGGCGTGCTCCGCGAGTTCGCCCTCCCTTCTCAGAGTCGACTTCCCGGCGGTTGGTTCGCCGCGTCGGACAGCGCGGAGGCGAAGGCTCGTCGGCGCGGCGAGCTCGTCTTCGATTCGGCGGTGAACGCAGAGGACCACGAAGATCGCCCCATGCGCGGCCGGGGATCGGTCGGCGCACAGTCGACGATTCGGGTCGGCGAGAGAACGATTTCACTTCGCGACGAGCTGCCGGGCGTCGACGGCGATGTGCAGAGTCTCGTCGCGGGGGACGGGAAACTCTTCGCCGCGACGGGCGACGGTAGGATTCATTGCCTCGCTGCGGGTTCCGATCGAACGCATCGGATCGAACTCGAGCGGACTCCGCTCCCCGAGCCTTCGTCCGCTGAGGCGGCGCGCGCGAAATCTCTCGTCGCGGCGGCTCGATCGCGCGACGGTTTCGCATTCGTCTTCGGCGCGCCGGCGGAAGGCTTTCTCGGCGCGCTCATCGAAGAATCGCGTTTCCGTTTCGTCGTGTTCGAATCCGACGTCGAGCGCGCGGACTCGCTTCGCCGCGCTCTCGAGGGCGCGGGACTCCTCGGCGATCGCGTTTCGGTGGTGACGAGGCCCGTCGCAGAGACCGAGTTTCCACCGTACGCCGCCGAGCTCGCGATCTTCGGTCGCGGTCTGCCGCCCGCGGAGTTCGACGCCGATCCATGGTTCGCTCGAATCCTTCCGCTCCTCCGGCCGTACGGCGGAACGGCGGTGTTCCCCCTCCGCGGGGCGGATCCTCGCGAGCTCGCCGCGAGCTGGAACGAAGGCGGTCGTGAGCGTTACTCGTTCACTTCGGAGAACCAGCGCTTGCTCGTTCGGCGCGAGGGTGCGCTTCCGGGCGCAACGGACTACCGCGGGGGCTGGTCGAGTGCCGACGAGCGCGTGCGCGCTCCGCTCGGCGTGCTCTGGTTCGGCGACGAGCTCGGGCACTTCAAGCGGTCGCCTCAACCTCAGTTCCTCAGCGGGGTGATGGTCTCGCGTCCGAAGGACTGGCGGAGCAAGGTGCGGCGCGGAAAGGGATACGTCCTCGCGCCGGCGACGTTCAGTGACGTCTACACCGGTCGCATTCTCCACGAAAGCGAAGCGCAGGAGGTGCGAGCGGAGTTTGCGCATGCCGTCGACGCTCCGCAGCCATCCCAGTACCGACCGCCGACGCAAACCGACGCGTGGAAGCCCCCGCCGCCCGTCGCCGGCGAGCGCGTGAATCCGCTCACGGGAAAGAAGGAGCCGCGCGCCTTTCCGAAGAGCTACGGCTGCGATGGCGGGATCGACTACGGCTTCGTCTACACGATGCGCTCGGCTACGCCGGCCTATTACGACAAGACCATCGAGAGCGGAACGATCAACATCAGCGGGCCGCGTTCGGGCTGCACGAACAGCAGCGTCCCCGCAGCGGGTCTTTTGAACGTTCCTTACTTCTACGAAGGCTGTACGTGCAGCTATCCGCTGCCATCGGGTCTCGCGCTCGTTGCGATGCCCGAAGTGCACGAACAGTGGAGTGCGTGGGGGCCGTCGAGTGAAGGAAGGATCGAGAGAGTCGGCTTCAACTTCGGTGCGCCGGGCGACCGCGTGACGCGCGACGGCACGCTGTGGCTCGACGTCCCGAGCGTCGGCGGGCCTTCTCCGGCGGTCGATGTCACGCTCGAGCCGGCACTCGGAAGCGATGCGATCGGCTACCGGTATCGCCACGCGACGTGGATCGAAGGCGGACGGGGCTGGCCTTGGGTCGCGGCGTCCTGGGCTCAAGACGTCGGCAAGGCGACGGTGCGCGGACTCCGTCCCGGAGCGTATACCGCGAGACTCTACTTCACTCACCCTCCCGTTCCGACGGTGATCGATGTGAACGTGGGCGGTGTGGTGCTCGAGGCGCTGAACCTGGACGCCGAGACGGGTGGACGCTTCCGTTCGATCGTGAAGGAGCTGCGCGATGTGACCGCCGACGCGAGTGGGACCATCGAGGTCGCTCTCACGGCGCGTTTCGGCATCCCGGTATTGAGCGGGCTCGAGCTCGTCGCGGAGGGACTCTCTCCCGGGGCCGTGCCGAACCTCCGTCAGCGAGACGTGACTCAGCTCTCGAGCTCAAGCGTCGAGCGCGGTCAGTAGATCGTCCGCGGTCCGGCGCTCTTGTCCGTCGACGCGGACGTGGTATTCGAGCCGAGTCGATGCGCCGCGCGCGGTGACTTCGCGCGCCGCGTCGCCGTAGAGTCGATCGAGCAGAGCGGCGACGGCCGGGCGGATCGCGGCGTCGTTCTCCTCGCTCTTCGGCGACAACACGCGGTCGTTGATCGCGATCGAGAGCTCGGACGCGTTCGCTCTCGCCGCGTCTCGAAGCTCCGGCTCACCGAGGAGACGGATGGTCTTCTCGAGGAGGAGCCTCGCCGCGGCGATGAGGCGTTCTTCCGAGTTCGCTCCGCTCAACTTTCGCCGAGTCGACAGAAGAACACCGGGCTGTGCGTCCGCCCAGTCGACGGAGAGCACCCAGCGCTTGCTCACGAGAACGACGCCGGGGCCGTTCGTCACGTGGCTGTAGTCCTGAAGATCGATGACCTCTTCGCCCGTGTCGTCACGCCATCTTCCGAACACGGCGAGGAGGCGGTCACAGATGCCGTCCTGGCCGATTTCGGCCGGCACGTCGAGCCCGAGCTTGAGATCGTATTTTTGGAGTCCGGCCTCGAGGAGGCGCTCAGTCGGAGTCTTTCCCGACGCGGGGGCATTCACGGATCGAAGTCCTCGGTTGAGACGAAAGTTCTTTCTGTCCTAGTTGCCCCGTTCCTCGATTCCTTCTCGGGCGGCCCGCCCACTCGCGCGGTTCTCCGGGCAGCCGGAGACCGATCAAGGGGAGCCATCGGGAACGGGTGGGAGTCTCAGACACGACTCCACGTCACTTCACCATCGCCGCGCCACCGAGGCGTCCGTAGACGACCTGCGACTCTTCGGTGAAGAGGTTCGCTTCCTCGCAGAGTTTGCGCGCCCGATCGGCGTCCACCGCGTCGAGGTCGACTTCGCTCGCTCGGAAGAAGTACTCGGCTACCCCCGGAATGAAGTTTCCCGCGTCGAAGAATCGCGAGCGGAACTCGCCGACGCGGTCGAAATCATCGGTGAGGAAGAGGCCGACCGCGGTAAGCAGGGCGTCGGCCGCCGTATTCATCGCCTTGAACGCCGATTTCGCCGCGTCCGCGTGAGCGCCCGCCTCGAGGTGGAGCAGCGCGTCGTCGACGAACCGTTCGGCGTCGTCGAGGAGGAACTCCGACTGCGTGACGACCTCGCCCGCGCACTCACCCTTCCCGACGTCCTTTACGTACTGCCACGGCTGGCGATTGTCGGAGTAGAACGCCGGTTCGTCGCCGATCGCGGCGAACTCGTCGAGCTCCGCCTTGAGCCGAGCTTTGCCGAGCCGGTTCATGCAGTCGCGAAACGACTCTCCGTCACTCTTTTCCGAGTCGTAGAGCGCAGTCAGCTTCGCGACGGCATCCGGTGCGCGGTGCGCGGCGATCTTTCCCGCCATGAGTCCGTACGACTCGCCGTTCTTCTCCGCGGTGCCGCCGAGGATGACTTGAAAGAGCGGTGCGACGCGCCCTCCCTTACTCTTCGACGTCCCGAAAAAGCCGATGTTCGCGATGTGATGCTGCCCGCAGGAATTGAAGCAGCCGCTCATCTTGATCGAAATGTCCTTCCGGGGTGTCCCGTCCGCCTCGGTGATCCCGTTTCCCTGCTCGACGGCGTCCAAGTACTGGCGGTGGAGGATTCCCGCGAGTCCGCGGGATGACGCGATCCCGAGCTTGCACGAGTCCGTGCCCGGGCAGGCGGTGATGTCCGCAATGCTGCCGGCGAGCGGGAGAGCGAGGTGAATCGTCTTCAGATCCTCGTAGAGCTCGGGAAGGCGGGCGTTCGAGATCCAGCGCAGCATGAAGTTCTGCTCGACCATGGTGCGAAGCGTTCCGCGGGTGTACTTGCGCAGGATCGTCGCGAGGCCGCGGAGCTGCATCGCAGTGAGGTCGCCGAGCGGAAGAAAGACCGTTACGTGCGAGTAACCGGCGTGCTTCTGCGCAGCGGTATTCGTCTTCAGCCACGCGCGGAATCCGTCGCTCAGATTCGGAGCGTCCGGATCGAGCTCGGAAGGTTCATCGAGCGGCTCGTCGCGGAATTGCTCGAGCTCGATCTCCGCGGGCGCGTCCGCGTCGGCCGAAAGCTTCGCGCGCTCGGCTTCGACGGCTTCGCGGAACGCGTCGATGCCCATTTTTTCGACGAGGAACTTCATCCGCGCCCGGGCGCGATTCTTCTTTTCGCCGTGCGCGGCAAAGACGCGCGCGATCGCCTGGGCGAGCGAGAGCATTTCGTCCGCGGGAACGAACTCGCTGTAGAGGCGAGCTTGATGCGGCACAGCACCGAGGCCACCACCGACGTAGACCTGGAAGCCGCGTACGACTTCGCCGTCGACCGTCTCGGTCGCTGCGACCGCACCGATGTCGTGCATGCGTGCGAGCCCGCAGGGCTGATCCGCGCAGCCCGAGTACGCGATCTTGAACTTGCGGCCGAAGTTCTGTGCGTCGGGATGCCGGAGAAGATAGTACGCCATCGCTGCGGCGTAGGGCGTTACGTCGAACACTTCCGTCGAGCAGGCACCCGAGTAGGGGCAGGCCGTGACGTTCCGGACCGTGTTCCCGCAGGCTTCGCGCGTCGTGATCCCGACGGCGGCGAGCCGGCGCATGACGTTCGGCGTATCGAGGATGTCGACGTAGTGGAGCTGAAAGTCCTGACGCGTCGTGATGTGAGCGATCCCGACGGAGTACTCTTCCGAGATCTCCGCGAGCGCGTCGAGCTGCTCGGCGTTCGCGATTCCGAGCGGAATCTTGATGCGAAGCATCTGAACGCCTTCCTGGCGCTGTCCGTAGACTCCGTGCCGGAGGCGAAACTCGAGGAAGACCTTCTCGGGCATCTTCTCGTCGAGGAAGCGGCCGAGCTCGGTCTCGAAGGTGTCGATCTCGCTCCGGAACGGCTCGGCGAGATGGGTCCAGGGGGTGTCGGTGGAGTGGGACATCGTGCGTGCCTATTGGCCGGTGATGGGCGAGCGATGAAGCGGCGCGTCCAGGAGATCGGCGTTCGAAGCGAATCCGAGGGAATCGTCCTCGAGCCGACGGATCGACGCGCGCGCGTCGAGCGATGGACCGTCGTCGGAGTTTGCCCGGATCCGGACCACCGCGCTGGCGGCGCGCTGGGCCGAGACGTCCGGGCTACGTACAGGTACAGGACTGTCTACGACTGTACCGGCTCCGCCGGAGGGGGAGTGCGTTCGAGTCTCGAATCGTCGCGGATTTCGTCATCGCTTCGCGAGATCGTCGCCGATCAGCGGCCCGGAGGCTCTCGCCGAAGGGTCGCTCAAAGGCGCTGGCGGACGGTCGCAGCGGACGGGAAGCACCGGTGGCGGATCGGCCGTCGAGGATCGCTGCATCTCATAGCGGTATACATGCTTAGGCGGCGAAAGTCCAGCCGCGCAGCGGGTCCGTTGCGGCACTCTGGTGGAGCGGGTACCATCGCCGTATGGGCCTCGCCGAGTGGAATAACCTAAAGAATACCAAGCACTTCGAAGATCTGCTCGAGTTCCCCTGCTCGTTCTCGATCAAGGTCGTGTGCCGGACCGGCGGGTGGGTGCGCCAGGCCCTCGAGGAGGCGCTCGTCGGCGTCTCGCCGGACCCGGTCCCGCAGTTCATCGACGAGCGGCTCTCCGCGCACGGAAAGTACGTATCGTGCACGATTCGCCTAGAGGTGGAGTCGGCGAATCACCTCCGCGCGTGCTACCGCGTGCTCGAGCCGCTGCAGTTCGTCCGCTGGGCGATCTAAGCGAACGTCGGTCGGGAGCCGCGTTCATCGGGTCGTCGGCGCCGGACGTGATCGGGTGAGGAGGCACCGGGCGTAGCGCCGGAGGTGACTCCACCGGAGGGCGTCGCGGGGGCCGAGCGCGCGCGCCTCCCGGAAGGCCGCGGCGGCCTCGGCGAAGCGCCCGCTCCGGTAGTAGGCGCGGAACAGGTCGAGCGCCGCCCGCGACCGGATGCGTTTCGCCCAGGGGCGGAGCGGCGCGAACCGCGGGTCCGCGACGAGGATCTCGCCGAGCTGCGCGACCGAATTCGCGATCGCCTCCACGCGCCGGCGCTGCCGTCCGGCGTGCGCGTGCACGCGGAGAACGATTCCGTCACCGTCGCACGCGGCCGCGGGTCCGCCCGAGAGCACGAGCGCGAAGAAGAGTCGGTCCTCGAAGTTCGCGAGACCGACGGGAAACTCCGCTCGCTCGAAGACGCGACGCCGAACTGCCGCTCCACCCGTTGCGATCGCAAGTTTCCCCGCGACGAAGCGCGCGACGTTCGTTCGGCGAGCGTCCGGGCTCGACGACGGGTCGAGCGCACCGGGGACGTGCACTCGTCCTCCCGCGTCGCCGTCGACGCCGGACCAGCCGCCGACCACGAGGTCGATATCCGCGCCTCGATCGAGGGGGCCGCGGAGCGCGTCGAGCGCGCCGGGAAGAAGCTCATCGTCCGCGTCGAGAAACACGAGCGCCGAGTCGCCGGACGCCTCGCGCGCGCCCCGATTTCGCGCGGCTGAGACGCCCGCGCGGTCTTGGCGAATGCGTTCGATCCGCGCGCCGAACGCGTCGAGCAGCGCCGGGGTGTCGTCGGTCGAGCCGTCGTCGACGACGATGACGCGATCGATTTCGCGGCACGCGCGGAGCGCCGACTCTACTGCGCGGCCGAGATACTCGGCGTAGTTGTGCGTGGGAATGACGACCGTGAGCGGTGTCGCCTGCGAGCGAGATGCATCTCGTCCGGCGGATCCTCCGCTCACTTCGATCACGCGCCGAGATCGAACAGCCGGTGCGAGAGATCGTTCGTCTTCGGATAGAGGTCGCGGTAGATCGCGAAGCGTTCGTCGTAGCGCTTCGCGTGTTCTCGACGCGGCTCGATCACGCGCTGGACCTTGGCCGCGCGAGAGACGATCGCGTCGAGGTCGCTCGTCTCCTTCAGGCGGCCGGTCGCGCGGGCTCCGAGAAGCGCCGCGCCGAGCGCCGCGCCCTCGCGAACGTTCGTGATCGCGATGGGACGATTGAGGATGTCCGCGGCAATCTGCATCCACGCCGCCGACTTCGCCGCTCCGCCGATCGCCTTGTAGAGGCCGATGTCGACGCCGGCGGCCGAGTAGAGCTCGCTGTTGAGCCGGATCTCGTAGAGGATGCCTTCGAGGATCCCCTTCACGATCTCCTTGCGGCTAGTCGTGAGGCGAAGGCCGAAGATCGCCCCGAGCGTGCGCGGGTCGAGCCACGGCGTCCCCGTCGTCGAGAAGTGAGGCAGAACGAGGAGCCCGGTCGGGTCTTCGGGGAGTCCGCTCGTGATCGGTTCGTACGGATCGACCCCGCGCGCTTCGGCCTCAGCGAGCTCGGGTCCGGCGAGATGGTCTCGGTACCACTTGAGGAGAGAGCCACCGGTGAAGTTCCACGCGATCGAAACGTACTGGCGATCACCGACCGTCGGGTAAAAGCAAAGATTGTTCTCGGCCATGACTTCGGCGGCGGGAACTCTCTCCAGTCGAACGCCGAGACAGATCACGGTTCCGATCGCGAGCATCGACTCGCCGGGTTGAATCCCGGCGCCGAGAATGCCGGCCGGTTGGTCGTGGAGTCCCCCCGCGACCACCGCACCCGCCGGGAGCCCGAATTCCTCGGCGGCTTTCCGTCCGAGCTCACCGACGGGGTCGCCGGGCGCGACCGGGGGCGGAAGAAGCGTGCGCGAGATTTCCGCGGCGTCGAGGATGCGATCCGACCAGTCGAGACGATGGATGTCGAACGCGAGCGTTCTCGCCGCGATCGCGTAGTCCATGTGCGGGTCGAGCCCCATGCTCGCCTGCGTGAAGTCTCCGAAGCAGAGGAACTTGTCCGTACGCGCGAACGCGTCGGGGTCGCGGTCGCGTCGCCACATCATCTTGAAGAGCGTGTGGTAGCTGTTGATCCCATGGCCGGTGATGTCGAACACGTCGCGATTCGAGATCCTCTCGGCGAAGCCCCGCATCTCTTCGTCGCCACGCGCGTCGAAGCCGATGATCGCGCCGGCGACAGGGCGGCGTTCGCGATCGACGGGTACGGCCGCTTCTCCGAGCGTGCTCGTCGCCAGGGATTCGATCGGGTCGCTGCGCGTCGCGGCTCCGACCTCTCCGGTGACCGCGCGGATGGCATCGAGAACGTCGGATGCGTCGAGCTCGAGGTGACCCGGCCGAGGACTCTTCAGATCGTACTCGCGGTATGCGGAAGCGAGGAGCGTCCCTTCCTCGGAGAATGCGACCGCCTTGACGCCGGTCGTTCCGATGTCGAGTCCGAGCATGGACATGAGTGGGATTCCCGAAGTGGACGGTCGCGGCCGATGTCGCTTCCGTCGGCGTTAGCGAGGTGGACGAGAGGCGCGCCGACAATCAAACGGAATCGGAGCCGGGAACGCAACGCTGCGTCCCGATCGAGGCGATCCTCGTGAAGTCGCGGGATTCTCGGTTCCGGAACTCCGAGGAGGCGAGTCGGCTGGAGGCTCGTGTCCCGCCGGTGTTCCGTTTCCGGTCTTCGCTCGCGACGCCCGAGAAGGGACCGGTGGGCCGCGCCTTCGGCTCTCGGGGGACGGAGTTCGTCATCGAAACGCTAGGGCGTTTTCAGGCGCCGGCGATTCCATGGCCGGGAGCCGATCTCTCCGCGCCGCGGATGCGAGCTTGTGCGGAGTCCGATTGTCGGAGATGCTCGGAGGCGCTGGCTTGTGGGTCTCTCGTTCCCGTCTCCCGCCGCGCGGAGCTGCGCGCGGATCTCCCCTCCCTCCACCCGAGAGGTGCACCATGTACCGTCGCTCGATCGTGCTCGCCGCGGTTCTTCTTCTTGGCTTTCCGGCGCTCAGCTTTGGCGGGGGGCCGATCGACGGGCGCTGGCGCGCCGTGTTCTCGTCCGCGCAGGGCGAACGCGACTACTACCTCGAGCTCAAGCAGGACGGCACCAAAGTTCGTGGCGCCCTGATCAGTCCGCGAAGCGGCGAGTACCCGCTGAAGAGCGGTTCGATCAAGGACGGGAAGCTCTCGATCGAGGTCGAGCGGGAGTACGGCGACAATCGAGTGACGCTCGAGATCCGCGGTCCGCTCAAGGAAGGTCGGCACGTCGACGGCAAGATCTCGGTCGAGGGAAACGAAATCGCCGACTTCAAGATGACGCGGCTGCCGCGTCCCGCCGGTAAGTGGAACGTGGTCGCGAAGTCTCCGGACGAGTCGAACGAATACCCGCTCGTGCTCCTTCTCGAAAAGGGAAAGAAGGGTTTCGCGGGTCATTTCGAGTCGGAGCTCGGGAAGCACAAAGTGACCGAAGCGGGCTGGCAGGGAGCGGACTTCAAGATCGGCTTCGTGCTGCCGATGGACGGAAACGAGATCCCCGTTCAGATCGCGGTCGCGTTCGAAGGCGACAACAAGCTCGTCGGGAAGTGGACCGTCGAAGGTGACGGCCAGCAGTACACCGGGAAGTGGTCGGCGACGCGCGAGATCCCGAAGCCGCGCTTCGACCTCGCCGGCCGCTGGAAAACCTTCGCGTCGACGTCCGACGGCAATTCGTACGAAGCGGACCTCGTCGTGTCTCGCGAGGGAGAGAAGCTCGTCGGCAAATACTCGGGTCAGCTCGGCGACCTGAACTACGACGACGTCAAGCAGGACGGGCGCGTCGTCCGCCTTGAGCTCACCGCCGCGATCAACGACAACTCGGTCACGTTCGTCGTCGAGGCGGAGGCAAAGGGCGATCACCGACTCGTCGGCAAGTGGATCGTGAAGGGGAACGACGAGTTCAGCGGCGACTGGAAAGCCGAGCGCGAAGCGCCGCCGCCCGCCGCCGGACACGCGGAGCTCATCGCGGGTGACTGGGCCGCGACGAG
Source organism: Planctomycetota bacterium (assembly GCA_965223845.1). Classification (GTDB taxonomy): domain Bacteria; phylum Planctomycetota; class UBA8108; order UBA8108; family SXIK01; genus CBDCXR01. The sequence goes on from CBDCXR010000004.1 coordinate 6,766,062, forward strand.
CGTGCTTCCGAACGGAAACGAGGTCGAGTTCACGCTCAGCTTCGCCGCGGATGGGGAGCGTCTGAAGGGGATCATCGACGGTCGGCGCGGGAAGAACGATCTCCTCTCGCCGAAGCTTCAGGGGCGGACCGTCAGCTTCGACGTCGAGTTCGATCGAGACGGCCAGACGATCACCGTCGAGTTCGAGGGTGAAGTCGGAGAAGACGGCGCGATCAAAGGCAAGTGGAAGGTCGGCGAGGACGCGTCGGGGGACTGGCGTGCGAAGCGGAAGGATGCCGGCGCCGCTTCGGAGAAGAGCGCGGACGCCGAGGAAAAGAAGAAAGCGGAGCCGATTCGCCTCTGAGGCGCTGACGACAGGCGGCTACTCAAACACGATTCGGCACGCCGGCAGGCTCGCTCGCAGTCGCTTCGCCGCGTCCGGCGCGAATCGGCCGGCGGGTAGATAGAGCTCGCGAAGCGTCTTGAGCCTCGCGAGCTCGTCGACCGCCGCGTCGGTGATCGTCGTCCCGCCGAGCCAGAGCTTCTCGAGTTTCGCGAGCGTTCGCAGGTGCGGGAGTCCTTTGGCCGTGACTCGCGTTCCGCCGAGGTGCAGCCCGCGCAGGTTCGTCAGTCGCTCGACGACGCGAAGCCCGCGATCGCTGATCGCGTTGTCGCGGAGTCCGAGGTACTCGAGCCCACGCAGATCCGCGAGCGCTCGCAGGCCCTCGTCGGTGACGCGCGTCCCGCCGATCGGAAGGAGCTTGAGGGTCGGAATGCGACTCAGATGGCGGAGCCCCTCGTCGCCGAGTCGCGTCCGGTAGAGGTTGAGCCACTCGATCTTGGGGAGGCGCGCCAGGTGACGCGCGCCGTCGTCGTCGAGCGTCGATCTCTCGAGCGAGAGATCGGTTAGCTGGTGGAGGCGGCCGATCGTCGCGAGGAGATCTTCCGAAAGTACGTGGCCGTTGAGTCGTACTTCGACGACGCGCCCGTCCCGTTCAAATGCCTGGCCGCCGAGCGTACGGATGCGCTCGAGGGCTTGACGGTGCGCCTTTCGCTGAAGGGGCATCCACTCGGGGAAGCTCGCGCGAGTTCCGTCGAAGGTCGCGAGCGCCGAGCGGAGCTCGTCGACGATCTTCTTGGCGTCGGCGCTGAGATCGGTGCCGGCGAGGTCGCGCGCCTCGAGCGGATCCGCCGCGATGTCGTAGAGCTCGCCACCGCGATAGAGCTTGTAGCGCTGAGTGCGCACGAACTCGCGTCCGGTCGGACCGCCGTTGCGCGCGTACCAGCAGTGAAGCCAAGGACGCGGATGGCCCGCTTCCCCTCGGAGCTGCGGGAGAAAGCTCCGGCCATCGATGCCAAGCGCTGCAGGAACTTCGATGCCGGCGGCCTCGGCGATCGTCGGAAGAAAGTCGCTGAGATCGACGAGATCGCTCGAAACCGACCCGGGCCGGATCACACCCGGCCAGCTCGCGATGAAGGGCGCGCGAGTGCCGGCGTCCGTCGTTTTCCCTTTGGCTCCGACGACGGTTCTGCCGTCGAGCTGGGAGCGAATTCCCGCCGCGGTCCCGTTGTCGCCCGTAAAGAGGACGAGAGTGCGATCGCGGATGTCGAGCTCGTCGAGCTCGCGCACGATGCGACCGACGACCTTGTCGGTGTGCTGCACCATGTCGCGAAAGAGCCGCGGGTCTCCTTTTCCCTTGAGGACTCCCTTCGCCTTTGGGTTCCAGCCGGTCGAGTCGGGCGTCGGCTCGAACGGCCAGTGGGGGAGGATCATAGGATAGTAAACGAGGAACGGGCGGTCGCGATGCCGGCGCACGAAATCGCAGAGAAAATCGGTGACGAGGTCGGGGCCGTACTCTCCGTTCTCGTAAGTGACGACGCGTCCATCGGTCTCGAGAACGGGGTTCGGATAGCGCGATTCGCGCACGGTGAGCTGCCACAGGAGCCACTCGTCGAAGCCGAAGTGGCGCGGAGCGCCCCGGCCGCCGCCGAGCTGCCACTTGCCGGCGACGGCCGTCGCGTAGCCGGCGTCGCGAAAGAGGTGGGCGAAGGTGGTCGCGGCGGGATCGAGGAGACCGAAGCGGATGTAGTTCCTCTGGTTGTAGATCCCCGTCATCAGTTTCACGCGGGACGGCGTGCAGATCGGCTGCGAATAGCAATGCTCGAAGCGCATGCCTTCCGCAGCGAGGCGGTCGAGGGCGGGAGTTGCGTAGGACGTTCCGCCGTTGGCGCCGACGCACTCGTAGCCCATGTCGTCCGCCATGATGAGAACGACGTTCGGTCGCTTCTTCGCGGCCGGGACCTCAGCGGCGGCGACGTTCGCGACGCCGACGGCGATCGCGAGGGCAGCGAACCGAAGACCGCGGCCCTCGCGGGACGGCTTCATAGTGAAGGTGGAACGCACGAATCGATTCCTTTCGTTTCCCGCCTCGATCCTGTCGGCGCTCGGTGGCACGTTCCCCTCAGCCGCCGATTTGGGACATCGACCGCGACGCGGGAACGAAATCCGTTCGGCCGATCTTGTGGCCGGCTTCCTTGTGGGACACGGCGTCCGCGATCGCCGCGGCGATGGTTGCGTCGCTCGCCCCCGAACGAAGGAGCGCGGCGAGATCGGTTTCTCGGGTGGAAAAGAGACAGGTGCGGAGCTTGCCGTCGGCCGTCAAGCGGATGCGGTCGCAGTTCCCGCAGAAGGGTTCCGTGACGGAGTTGATGAAGCCGACTCGGCCGCCGATCCCGTCGCGAAACCGGTAGTCCTGGGCGGGAGCCGCCCCACGAGGGGAAGGAACCTCCTCGAGCGGATGGACCGCGTGGATCCGCCGCCGGATCTCGTCACCGCCGAGGAGCAGATTCCACGTCCAACGCGCGTCCGCGTCGAGGGGCATGTACTCGATGAAGCGCATCTCGACACGCTCGCGCCGGGCGAGCTCCGCAAACGATTCGATCTCGCCGTCGTTGATTCCGCGGAGGATCACGGCGTTCACCTTGACCGCGCCAGGAAAATGGTGGAGCGCGGCGTCGATCCCGGCGAGAACTCGCTCCACCGAGCCGCGGCGGGCGAGTCGCCGAAACGTCTCTTCTTCGAGCGAATCGAGACTCACGTTCACCCGGGCGAGCCCGGCCGCGGCAAGCCGAGGTGCCTGCTCCTCAAGGAGCCAGCCGTTCGTCGTGAGCGCGAGATCCTCAAGCGATTCGAGGGCTCGGAGTTTTCGAACGAGGACGGGGAGCTCTCGTCGCACGAGAGGCTCGCCGCCCGTGAGCCTCACCTTCCGGACACCGAGCCGAAGGGAGATCTCGACGACGCGACAGATCTCCTCGAAGCGGAGAATCTGCTCGCGAGGGATCCACTCCATTCCGTCTTCGGGCATGCAGTAGGTGCACCGAAAGTTGCAACGATCGGTGACGGAGACGCGGAGATTGCGAATCACTCGGTCGAACGAGTCGCGAAGCACGTTCGGCTCCTAAAGCTCGGGTTCAAAGAAGAGACCTAGCGAGGCCCGGGGAGCGATTGTGCAGGAATCTCGCGGCTCGCGCCAGTCGTCCGCGCAAACATGGGCTCCACCCCGGCGGATCGGCCCGCGGGCCTCGGATCTGGGCGTCCTCGGTCCCGCGCGGGTCAGCTTCGAGCTGCGTAAGCAGTTGACTGATAGTGAGTTGTGCAATCTGCGCGGCGAGCGCGTGACGGGTGTCGATCGACCCAGTAAACTGCTACGTTTATGTGCATTCCGGTGGTGGAGGAGAGGGCTCGCCGGGCACCGAATCCAGGCTTCATCGAAAGTCAATCTGAAGTAATGAAGGCAGATACGCAGCGATCGGCAGCATCTACGCTCCATGAGGGCGCAGGGAAGCGCAAGGGCGGGGCATCTGCGGTCGAGCTCGACAGCCGACTCGCGATCCTGCAGGAGATCAGCCTCGCGCTCAACGCGTCGCTCGATCCGAAAGAGGTCATCGAGCGCATCCTCGATTCGAGCATCCGGTACACGGGTGCGACGACCGGCTCTCTCGTGCTCGTCGACGAGGACGAAGACGTCCTCAAGATCGTGGCGTCGCGGGGGCTCGGGGTCGACGTTGAGCAGGAAGTGACGCTCGGGATCGGCGAGGGGGTGACCGGCTGGGTAGCCGCGCACGGGAAGCCGCTCTGCGTCCCGGATGTGCGAAAGGACAAGCGCTACGTGATGGTGAAGGAGCACATCCGGAGCGAGCTCGCGGTCCCGCTTCTGCTTCGGAAGAAGATCGTCGGTGTGATCAGCGTGGACAGCACCCACGCGGACAACTTCGACTCGGATGACATCCAGCTCCTGACGATCGTGGGGACGCAAGCGGCGCAGATCCTCCAGAACGCGCGCGCGTTCGCGGATCTTCGGCGCCGCACGCGGCAGGACGAGACCATCCTCGAGGTAAGCCAGCTGCTCGGCTCTTCCCTCGACTTCGAGGAGCTGTTCGAGCAGGTGATGCAGGTCCTCTCGCGCCGTCACCAGATGAGTCGAGGGTTTCTCGTCCTCGCTCAGCAAGACACGGACGAGCTCGCGATCGAGGTCGCTTACGGAATGACCCCGGCGGAGATCGCGAAGGGGCGTTACCAGACGGGCGAGGGTGTGATCGGGCAAGTGTTTCGATCGGTAGAGCCGTTCGGTGTGAAGGACGTACGCGAAGAGCCGCGGTTCCTCGGTCGAACCGGGGCGATCGTTCCGGCCGACGAGGTCGTCTCGTTCATGGCCTGTCCGATCCGTCTCGACGGCGATGCGGTGGGCGTCTTCGGGGCGACGAAGGTGTTCCCCGGTGACGAGGAGTTCGAGCACGATTTGATTCTGCTCGAGGTGCTCGCGAACACGCTGTCGCAGGCCGTTCGCATCCACCGCGCGGTCAATGAGGAGAAGGCGGAGCTCATCACGGAGAATCAACTGCTTCGCGAGGAGCTCGGAGCCCTTTACAAACACGACAATATCGTCGGCGCGAGTCCGGGGATGCAGCGCGTGTTTACGGTGATTTCGAGCGTCGCGCGGACGAAGTCGACGGTTCTTATCCGCGGCGAGAGCGGAACGGGGAAGGAGCTGATCGCGCACGCGATTCACCGCAACAGTCCCCGGCGATCGCGCCCGTTCGTGCGCGTCAACTGCGCGGCTATTCCGGAGAACCTGCTCGAGGCCGAGCTCTTCGGTCACGTCAAAGGATCATTCACCGGCGCGATCGCGGATCGCACCGGGAAGTTCGTGCTCGCCGACGGCGGAACGATCTTCCTCGACGAAATCGGCGACATGACGCCCGTGCTTCAGGCGAAGATCCTCCGCGTGCTCCAAGAGCGGGAGGTCGAGGTGGTCGGGGGCGAGATGGTGACGATCGACGTGCGCGTCATCGCGGCGACGCACCAGAATCTCGAAGAGCTCATCGCGGCCGGAAGCTTCCGCGAGGATCTCTACTATAGACTCAACGTCGTGCCGATCGAGGTACCGCCTCTCCGGGAGCGCACGGAGGACATCCGACTTCTCGCGGGTCACTTCATCGAAAAGCTTCGCGGCGAGAACGATTTTCCGAAGCTCGATCTTTCACCGGCGGCGATGCGCGCGCTCCTCCGGTACTCGTGGCCCGGCAACGTGCGGGAGCTCGAGAACGCGATCGAGCGGGCGGCCGTGTTGAGCGGCGGGGGCGTGATCGACGCGGTCGATCTGCCCGATCTCGACGCGCGGCCCGGCGACGGCGAGGCGGGGGCCGGATTCGAGAGTCTCGCGGATGCAGTCGACGCTTATCTCGACGGTCGGCTCGGGCGCGCTCCCGAGGACGGAGTGATTTGGGACGCGGCGATGGACGTTGTCGAGTCGCGGCTCATCGAGAGGGCGATGGACTCGGCGGACGGAGTCCAGCTCAGGGCCGCGGAACTTCTCGGGATTCATCGGAACACGCTCCGGAAGAAGCTCCGGAAGCGATAGCCGGACCGGCGCTTCGCCATCGTTCGCGTTCGTCTCGAGCGCAGGGGATGCCCTCCAGGCGTGCGTTTGCTCTCTGGTTGTGCAAAGGGATGCACAGAGTGGGAGCGCTGCGCGGCTCGGCGAGATCTGCTATCTGCACGCTCGGTAAAGAGTTAAGCCGCTTTCGCCGCCGTGGCCACGCGTTTGCGCTGGTCAGTTTCTCAGCGTTTCAAAGCGCAAGGAATCGTCCCGTCAGGACCCCCAAACGTGACACCGCGATTCCTTCGGAAGCTTTCCCCCGAACTCTTGCGCGCGAGAGCCTGCGAGAGGGCGGGGTTTTTTTTGAGGGGGCGGGCGGGGCGCGGACCGGCGAGAGCGTCGCGCGCGGGACGACGGCCGGACTCAGGACGCCGGAAAGAGGCCGATCCTCTGGCCGACGAGGTAGATCCCGACGAGGTGGGGGAGCAGCACCGCGAGCGCGAGGACGGGGACCGCCTGACCGATCTTCACGCGGAGCACCTGCGGATAGAACCGGAGGCTGAGGACGGTGTAGACGAGGAGGAGACCCGTCGTCGCGAGACCGAGCCCGGTCGGCGTCTGGAGGTAGGACTCGAGGGCGGGGAAGAGCTCTCCGCCGCGAGTGAGCTCGTCCGGACCGGAGCCGAGATAGACCATGAAGACCGCCATGACGCCGACGGTGAGAATCGTGGCGAAGGTGAGCGTTTCGGTGAGCAAGACGGCTTTCAAGGCGCGGCGGAACGACGTCTCCTTCACGAAGGTGAAGATCGTCGCCAGCCAGACGAGGATGCTCTGGATGAACGAGTGCGAGAGGAGACCGAAGAAGCCGAAGAGTACGGTCTGCTGGACCGGGAGTCCGAAGAGAGTCTTCGCCGACACTCCCTGCATGACGTTCTGCCAGCCGTCGACCCCGGGGAGGTTCGCGAACCCGCGACTGCGGTCGCCGGGCGTCTCGGCCGGGGGCGATTCGGCCGGCGGGTCGAGTGCCTCCGCGCGCGTGCGGGCCTCGTCGCTCCAGTTTTCTTCGAGTCGAGGGACGTAGATGATCTGCCCCGGGCGGAGCTGATACGGGTCCTGGATCCACGGATTGTGGCGGCGAATCTCCGGCCAGAGCATGCCGTTTCCGTAGGCGCGCTTCGCGATCGAGAAGAGATTGTCGCTCGACTGAATCGTGTAGTTCCGTCCCTCGTACGCCCCCGCATCGGTGCTCGATCCCTCGCAGGAAGCGAGGAAAGCGAGAGATACGAAGAGCAGAGTACCGGGTCGGTGCATGACGGCGGTTCTTCAGCGGGCGAATGGACCGAGCCGTTCGCTTCGGGACTGCGGCGACGCGGGGCGGCGAGGGGCCACTCCGCGGAATCGCGAATCTCCGATTCGAGACGGCTGAAAGTCTCGTTGAGCGAAGTGCCGCGCCGCGGCCGTTATCGGCCGAGCGCGCGGCTCGAGGTCGCGTCCTCCTTCGAATCGGAATCTCCGCTGGGAGAGTTGAGGGAAATCGGACCGCCCCGCGTTACCGGAAGAGCTCGAGGGCCGGCCGCGCGCACGCGATCCGGTCGGCGGCCCTGAGTGTCGCGTGCTACACTTTTCGCGTCGCCACGATCGTGGGCCGCTCCGTCGCTCGGGCCGAGTGTGCGCGGTGGTTCCGCTCCGTGTTGGTGTGCCTCGTTTCCTTCCGACCCATCTCGATCGCCATGCCGCGCCCCGCTCTTGTCCTCATCGCCGTCGGTGAAGATTGCCCCGGAATCGTCGACCGAGTTTCCGGGGCGGTGTACCGGACCGGTTGCAACGTCGAGGACTCGCGCATGTCGACGCTCGGCGGAGAGTTTGCGCTCATGGTCCTCGTCTCCGGCGGTGAGAACGAGCTCGAGAGCGCGCGGAGCGCGGTGGTGGCGATCGGCGAGGAGCTCGGTCTCAGCGTGCAGTCGCGACGTACGGAGGCGACCGACGACAGCGGCGCGAAGCGGACGGGAACGGCGGTTCGAGTTCGTGCGGAGTCGCTCGATCACCCGGGAATCGTTCACAAAGTGACGCGGCTCCTCGCGTCGAAGGGCGTGAACGTGACGCAGCTCGAGACGACGCGGCGGAGCGCGCCGACGACCGGGACGCCGATGTTTGTGCTCAGTCTCGACGCGATCGCTCCCGCCGGGGTGACGATCGACGGGCTCCGGCGCGAGCTCGAGGACCTCGGCTCGCGCGAGGGATTGGATCTCGACGTCCGCGACGTCGAGTGAGCGTCCGCGTTCGAACGGAATCGTTCGCGTTCCTTTGTTCGCGGTCGAGATCCGCGGTCGAGTCTCGCTGCGAGCTCGTCGCACGGGCTCGAGTCAGAGAACGTCGAAGAATCGACGAAGGAGCTCGCCGTTTCGAGCGAGCTCGTCCGGGAGGCGACGGAGCGCGTCTTCGTCCTCGAGGTCCGCGATGAGTCGAACTCCGGGTCGATCGAGATCCGCGTCCCATTCGATGCGAATCGGGAGAGCGAAGTCGAGCTCGCGATCGAGCCGACGGAGGGACTCTCGGTAGCGATCGAGCTCGGGAAAGCGACGAGCGCGCAGTGCGGCGATGAGCTGGGACTTGTCTCGGGCTGACGCGCGCGCGGCGGAGAAGATGTCGTGCGGCGGTTTCGTCTCGCGCTGGGCGATTTCTTCGGTGAGCTCGAGCGCCTCGTTGAGCTCCGAGAAGGTGAGCGCGAGCTCTCGCGCGGCTTTCATGAGCCCGCCGAGCGTCGCCGAGGAAAATCGGAGCAGCGCACGCGCGCGACGGAGCGGCAGGTTCTTCTCTTCGACGAAGTCTTGCGCGGAACGAGGGAGGTCGAGAAGCCGGAGGTGCGACTGATAGAGCTCGTTCGAGGGGCGAAGTCCGAGCCGAGGGAGCTTGTCTCGCACGATCCGCTCGGCATCGATCGAAGCGGTCGCGGCGAGGGCGGCGAGCACGCGAGCGATCTCGACCACGTTCCAGTCTTCGTTGTCTTCGAGAGTGAGGTCCCACAGGGCCTCGAGCGAGGTTTCGGCGTCGACGGTGAAACAAGGCAGTCGAGCGTCTCTCGGGGCGGAGAGCGCGCGGCTCCAGCCCGAGACGATCCGCCAACCGGTCGCGCGCGGCTGGACGAGGAGCGGAGTCGTCACGCCCCGGCGGAGGATGGACTCGCGCAGTCCGGATCGGGGAGCGCGGCGGAAGCGAAAAGTCTCGTCGGTTTGGTCGAGGTCGGCGGGGGGGAGCCAACGAAAGTCGCGGGTCGTCAACGGGTTGTCCTCGCGTGGTGCGGCGACGTGCGCTCGAGCGAGCGGCTCTCTCGTTGAGAAAGCATACTTCGAAGCGAACGGGCGGCGAAGGCGCGGCGAGCGAGTCGTCGTGAGACGAGAGTGAAGCGCGCGCCCGGCGTCGCTCGCGACGAGAGCTCTGGGGAGCGCGTGGAATCGATCGACGGCGACGCGGCAGGGGTGAACGGCGCGGGCCGTGGACGCGACGGGCGATTCGCGCCAGAATCGGGATCATGAAGGTCCTAATCGTCGGCTGCGGGTATCTGGGGACGCGATTGGCCGAGAGGATTCGGCCGGCGGATGGAGCTGCGGTGGGAACGACTCGCAGCGAAGGGCGAGCAGAGGAGCTGCGCCGACGGGGAATCGAGGCGCGGACACTCGAGCTCGCGCGGGGCGCGAAGCAGGACGTTTTCGACGAGAGCTTCGACGCTGTCGTGTACGCGGTTGCGCCGGGTCGCGGCGGTGATGATCGACTGGCGTATGCCGACGGAGTGGAGGTCGTTCTCCGGAGCTGGCGGGTCGCGCGTCCGCGTCACTTCGTTCTCGTCTCGAGCACTGGAGTCTACGGGCAGACCGACGGTTCGTGGGTCGACGAGGCGAGCGCCACCCGGGGAGATTCCGAGCGCGCCCGCTATCTCCTCGAGGGCGAAGCTCTCGTCGCGGAGTCCGAAGCCCGAGAGGGACCTCGCGGCGTAGTGCTCCGGCTCGCGGGAATCTACGGCCCGGGCCGATCGCCGCTCGAGTGGTGCCGCGAGGAAGGTTGGCGATCGCGACTCGCCGCGCGGCCCGCTGGTGCCTACATGAATTGGGTCCACGTCGACGACGCGGTAGAGGCGATCGTGCTCGCGCTCGGAACGGAACGCGCTCGCGGCACGTACCTCATCGTCGACGACGAACCCGTTCGGCGCGGCGAGTTCTATGCGTTCGCGTGTCAGTGCGCCGGGCTTCCCGCGCTCGAGTTTCGCGAGGGTGATGGGGCGGAGAGAGATGCCGCCGCGGGTGACGCGCAGGACCGCGGGAAGCGATGCTCGAACCGAAAAGCGAAAGCGGAGATCGGGTTTCGGCTGCGGTATCCCAGCTATCGGGAGGGGCTTCGCGCGTTCGCCGAGTGACGCGGGTCGGCTTCTGGCCGAGTCGAGCTCTCGCCGCTCGTCCTCGGGGAGAGGCGGTTTCGAAAATCGCTCGAAAGAAGTAGGGACGAAGCGAAAATCGGGCCTCGCTTGTGGCTCTAGAGGTCGGGCGTCCGGGAGAGGGAGAGGACGAGGGCGGCGAGGAAGCGGCCGCGCTCCTCGAGGCTGTCGATGAGAATGTGCTCGTCGAGTGCGTGAGCGCCGCCGCCGTCGGCACCGAGTCCGTCGAGGACACCGAAGCCGCGCGCCGAGAGAAACGATCCGTCACTTCCACCGCCAGACGAGCCGATCGCGAGGTCGATTCCGACGCTCTTCGCGAAGGAGGTCGCGTGCGCGCAGAGCGCTCGATTGCGCGGGGTCGCTTCGAGCGGATCGAAGATGATTCCGCCTTCGACGGTGATCGTAACGGAGGGATCCGGCGAGGCGATGGCGCGGATCTCGCGCTCGAGGCGGCGGCCGTCGGCCGCGCGATTGAAGCGCACGTCGACGCCGGCGCGGGCGGTTCCGGCGACGACGTTCGTTGCGGTGCCACCGCTCATGGTGCCGACGTTGACGGTGACGCCGAGGTCGGGGTCGGCTAAGGCCGTGAGATGGCGGGTCCACTCCGCGAGGGCGTGGACGGCGCTCGCACCGAGGTGGGGGTCGACTCCGGCGTGGGCTTCGCGTCCGCGGGCATGGACCGTGTAGAGGCCGACTCCCTTGCGAGTGCCTTTGAGCGCCCCTCCGGGGACGGGCGGTTCCGTGACGAGGGCGATCGAGTCGGGAGAGAGAAGCCGCTCCATGTGTGGGTGGGCGGTGACGCTGCCGAGTTCCTCGTCGGCCGAAATGAACACCTGTACGCGGCGGCGGAGAGGGGCGTCGAGTCGGCGGAGGCATTCGACAGCCGACGCGATGAGCAGCAGGCCGGCGCGCATGTCGTAGACGCCGGGGGCGTAGAGTCGGTCGCCGTCGACACGCGGAGGGCGTCGAGCGGCTTCGCCCGCGGGCCAGACGGTGTCGCTGTGACCGACCAGGACGAGCGGGGGGCCGATTTCGGGTCCGTCGGAGGGCCGGTCGGCGAAGACGTGAGAGCCGCCTCGATCCGAGATGCGCTCGCAGCGGAGGCCGGAGCGCTCGAGCAGGCGCGAGTAGGCGTTCGCAAACGCGTCGATCCGGGGGGCGTCGTGCGAAGGGGCGTCGAGGCGCGAGAGAGCGATGAGTTGCTCGACGAGGCGGGAGCGCTCGGCGCGGAAGTAGTTCGAGATCGAGTCGAGGAGCGGCGGGTCGTTCATGAGGGCACGCGGGTTCAAAACCCGAGGATTCTAACCCACCGGCCGTCCGGAAACCCCTCTCCGCCTACCCCTCTCCCCCTACTACCCCTCTCCCCCTACCGGGGATTCCCCCTCCCGGTACCGGGGATTGTTGAAACAGACCGGGGATTCCCGTAGGGAAAACGGCGATTGCGCGGTCGGTCGGCGGTTTTGGGGGTGCGCGACGCCGGTTGTTCGTGGGCTTCCGCGCGTCGCCCGCGACGATTTCGTGCAGTCTTGGCCATTGCATGCGCTCTCTCGGGAAACGCGGGCGTTCGTTCCTCGTCCGCGCCCGTTCGCCCCGGGACGCCACTCCGCGCTCTGGCGCGTCCGTTTCGGGGCGATTCGCGCGCGCTTTCGGTCACCGACGCCGTTCGCTCATCCGTCCGCTACGGCGCGAGCGGCACCGCCCCCGACTCTGCCGGCTCGCACGCGACGTTGAAGAAGACCCGCATCCGGTACGTCCCCGCGGGGAACAACACATCCCGCACTCCCGCGCGAAACTTCTCGAGCGCCTCTCGATACCTCGCGCGAAACGTCTTCAGACTCGTGATCGCCTCGATGCGACTCCACTTCCGTCGCGCCTTGACTTCGGGAGCGACGCCCCCCGCGCCCTTCTTCGCGTCTTCCTCCGCCTCTCTCGGAGTCGCGGTCGCAGCCTCCGCGAGCACTCTCTCGCGCCCGAGGAACGACCTTCGCGACCGCTTCGCCTCGTCCCGATACTCCCTCTCTCCTTCCCGGACACGCTCGGCGAGGACCTCCCTGAGCTCCGCTTCTCGCCCGCGAAAACAAGGCGGCTCGGTCAGCGGAAGCTCGACCTCCTCGGGAGCCTCGCGCGAAAAGAACCAATTCGGCCGCCGCGCGACGTACACCCTTCCGAGGTCACGCGGCGAGCTCCTCAGCCCCGGCCACTCGCAACCGCGTTCGACGAGCCGAGCGGCAACCGGATTCAGCATCGTATAGACGAGCTGGTCGACCACGTCGCTCGCCTCCACCGCGCGCGGGTAGTTCGGTCCGCAGGACTCGAAGAACGCGTCGCGCCGACCGTGATGAACATTCAGACAGCGCGCGATCAGGAGGTTTAGATCGTGAACGAACTGGACGACGGCGGTCCCGCGATCGGTGAGACACACGTGATAGTGGTTGGATAGAAAAACGAAGGCGTGCACAGACACTCCGGTCGCCGCCGCCGCCCTCGCGAGGCAGTAAAGGAGCGCGCCGTTGACCTCCTCGGACGGTCGCATCAAGAACTGCCTCTGCGCACACCGACGCGTCGCGAGCCGCGTCGCATCGGGAAGGATCCACTTCGGTTCCACTGCCCCGTTTCTCCTTTCGTTTGAATCTCTCCGTCCCCGCTCCTCTTTTCCCCGCTCTACTTCTCGCTTAGTCTCGGACCGTTCGGACGGGTTTGCGACTTCGTCGCTCGAGGAATCTCGGCGTCACTCTCGGATCGGCCCGCTCGACGGACATCGATCCGAGACCGTCGCGAGCCGCTCCCGTCCAGGTGGTCTCCGTTCCTGCGCCTTGTGGCACCTCTGAGACTTCCGCCGTAACGCGTCCCTGTCCCGCATCCCCCAAGGCTCTCATACCGCCGTGAATCACGAAGACCGCCGCCTTCGCGCCGAGCACACCCCCGAGTCCATTCGCCGCCGCCTCGCCATAGGGCCGAGCCACAGCTATCTCCGCGATTTCATCTACGGTTCCGTCGACGGCGCGATCACTACCTTCGCCGTCGTCGCCGGAGTGGGCGGCGCCGGCCTCTCATCCGGTGTCGTCATCATCCTCGGGGTCGCCAACCTCCTCGCCGATGGCCTCAGCATGGCGGTCAGCAACTTCCTCGGCACGCGTGCGGAGGAACAAGCCCGAATCCGCGCCCGCCGCGTCGAGGAATCCCACATCCGTCAATTCCCGGAGGGAGAACGGGAAGAGATCCGGCAAATCTTCGCCGCGAAAGGCTTCACCGGCGACGACCTCGAACGCGCGGTCGCGGTGATCACCTCCGACGTCGAACGCTGGATCGACACGATGATGAAAGAGGAGCTCGGGCTCACCCTCACCGGTCCATCCGCCTGGCGCGCCGCTACCGCGACGTTCGTCGCATTCGCCGTTTTCGGCGCGCTTCCTCTGCTCACGTTCTTCGTCGAGCTCGCCGCCCCGAACACCGTCCGCGATCCCTTCCTCTGGAGTGCGGTCCTCACCGGAGTCGCGTTTTTCGCCGTCGGCACGATCAAGAGCCGCTTCGTCGACCAGCGCTGGTACGTCGCCGGAATCGAGACGCTTCTGACCGGGGGACTCGCTGCCTCGCTGGCCTTTGCCGCCGGCGCACTGCTGAAGAGCGCGGTGGACCTTTGAGATCCGCTTCATCTCGGCGATGCGAAGGAGCGCGACGGCGACGAAACGGAGGTTGGCGAGAACGGCTCTCATTCCGGTACCGTGACGGCGTGTCGTTCGCCTCCGGAGTTCCGCTACAGCCCATTCGCCGCCATGGGAATCTTCCGTCCCCGTGAACCCCTCGCGCCCCCCGGGCCCTCCGATCCCGGACGGTTTCGCATCCGCGTCGTGACCGAGGACGGTCGCGTCCTCTACTGGCACAAACGGGGACGCGTCCACACTCTCGAAGAGGACGTCGCCGACACGTTCATCGAGAAACTCAACCGCGACGCATTTCACATTCTCCCGAACGGTACCATGACGCCACCACTTCCCGGTCGCTCTCTCCGCATCCGTTCCTTATCGAAGGAGCCCGCCTGAATGCCGAAGGAACGCGTCCCTGCCGCGCTCAAAGGCACCCTGTCGAATCGCGCCGTCGCGGCGACCATCGTCGAGCTCGCGGACGTTCTCGAGGTCGGCGGAACCGACGCTTTCCGCGTTCGCGCTTATCGCTCCGCCGCCCGGACGATCGAGGATCTCGCCGAGCCGATCGCCGATCTCGCCGCCTCGGGAGGAGTGAAGGAGCTGAAGGCACTCCCTGGAATCGGGGAGAGCATGGCGAAAAAGATCCTCGAGATCTGCTCGACGGGTACGCTCGCTAAGCTCACGCAAGAGCGCACGCGGATACCACGCGAGCTGACCGACCTCCTCGGAATCGAAGGACTCGGGCCGAAGAAGCTCCACGTCCTCCACCGTGAGCTCGGAGTCGAGAACCTCGAGGATCTCGAGCGCGCGCTCGAACGCGGCGAAGTCGCGGAGCTTCCGGGCTTCGGCAAGAAATCCGCGGAGAAGTTCCTCAGCGGAATCGAACAGTTTCGCCGCCGACAAGGGCGCTTTCGCGCCGCCGACGTCGAACCGATCGCACTCGCGCTCCGTGATCGACTTCTCGACGCACCTGGAGTCGAGCGCGTCGAAATCGCCGGCAGCTTTCGCCGCGGCCGCGAGACCGTCGGCGATCTCGACCTCCTCTGCATCGCCGATGATCCGGCCGCTGCGGTCGCAGCGTTTACGTCAGCGCCGCTCGTGAGCGAAACCATCCTGAGCGGGGAGACGAAGACGTCGGTACGACTCGATTTCGGCATCCAGGTCGATCTCCGCGTCGTTCCCGCCGCGTCCTTCGGCGCGGCGCTCCACTACTTCACCGGCTCGAAGGAGCACAACGTGAAGATCCGCGGCCTCGCGCGCGAGGCCGGCTGCAAAATCAACGAATACGGCGTGTTTCGCGGCGAAGAGCGGATCGCCGGCGCGACGGAGGAGGAGGTCTTCGCCGCCATCGGGAGCGTCTACATTCCGCCCGAGCTGCGGGAAGACCGCGGTGAGCTCGACGCCGGCTGCCGCGGCGCACTGCCCGAGCTGCTCGTCGTCGACGACATCCTCGGCGATCTTCAGATGCACTCGACGGCGAGCGACGGCCGCAACACCGTCGAGGAGATGGCCCACGCGGCGAAGTCCATCGGACGGACCTACATCGGAATCACCGACCACTCGAAGGCGGTCGCCGTCGCGAACGGTCTCGACGACGAGCGCATGCGCGAGCACGCACAGGCGATCCGCCGCGTCGACGTCCCGGGGATCCGCGTGCTCGCTTCGGTCGAGGTCGACATCCTCCGCGATGGTTCGCTCGACCTCGCGGACGACACGCTTCGCGACCTCGACGTCGTCGTCGCGAGCATCCACAGCTCGATGCATCTCCCGAAAGACGAGATGACCGAGCGGATCACCCGCGCGGTCGAATCGGGGCTCGTCCACATCTTCGCGCATCCAACCGGGCGCCTGGTCCAGCAGCGCGACCCCTACGACTTCGACTTTCGCACCGTGGTCGAGGCGTGCGTGAAGAACAACGTCGCGCTCGAGATCAACGCGCATCCCGCCCGCCTCGATCTCTCCGACGTTCAAGCGAGGCTCGCGCGCGATCTCGGAGCGAAGATCGTCATCTCGACGGACGCCCACTCGACCGACGACCTCACCCTCATGCGCTACGGCGTCCAGGTCGCGCGTCGCGCCTGGCTGACGAAGGGCGACGTCCTGAACGCGCTCCCAGTCGAAGAGTTCTTGCGAGCGATCGCGCGATGAGCTCGAGCTCCGAGTCTCCGTCGTCGCCTCCCGCGCGGGAGAGCGCTCGCTCGAGCGGCCTCCTCGCGACGGTGGTGGTGGTCCTCGCTCTCGCCGCGATCGCGGCGACTCTCGTCACTCGCTCGCGCCTCCGTCGTGATGCCGAGGAGAGCAGGGGATCTCCGGCCTCCGGATTCGTTCCGCTGTCGATCGAAGCGGCCGCCGAGCTGCAAAGCGTCGCCACTCGGATCGAAATCGCGTGGCGAACCACGGGCGCGCCGCCGCGCGGTCTGCGTGGACTCCCGGCCGACGACGAGTCCGGACTAGCGACCGCGCGCTCCGCGGCCGACCCGCCCGTCGATCGCTGGGGCAAAGAGTACGTCTGGGTGCGAGACGAATCCGAGGGGAGAGACGGCTGGCGACTCACCTCGCTCGGCGCTGACGGCGAGCCCGGCGGAGTCGGAAGCGACCAAGACCTTTCCCTCTGGGTTTTTCCGCCCGAGCGGGAGTCGGCTGAGCAAAGCAGCCGCTCCGCAGCGGAATGACGGCGGTCGACGGTCGAGTTTCTTCCGATCGCAGTCCGACTCGTACTCGACGTTCGGACCGCAAAGTAAAGAACGCCGCCGGGCGCCGCTCCGCGAGGGAGACGACGCCCGGCGGCGTGTTCGCTTGCGCCGACCGCCCTAGGCGCTAGACAGTCGGAACGACGTACGGCGCGCGGTAGTTGCGCGTCAACAGCGCGTTCGCTTCCGCGTCGCCGACGACCTGCTCCGTCGCCGGGTCGATCTCGATCGAGCGCTTTACACGGTACGCGACGTTCGCGACGTGACAGAGCGCCGAGGAGAGGTGGCCGTCTTCGACGTCGGCGTTCAGCTTCTTCGGATCGCGCGCGCGCACCGCGTCGATGAAGTTCGCGAAGTGATTCCCGCCGGCACTCCGCGCCGGTCCCGGCTCGTGTTTCCTACCCAGGAACACCTTGTAGCTCGAGTAGTTCGGAATGATCATGATTCCTTCCGAGCCGTAGAAGATGTTCCCGACCGCATTCGAGCCGGGATTCCCGATGTTCTCGTCGTTCGTGATCCAGTGGCGCACCTCGAAGACGAGCATCTTGTTTTCGTCCGGGTACTCGAACGTCGAGAGGATCGTGTTCGGCGTTTCCTGATCGTCGTCGAACATATAGTGTCCGCCCATCGCCTGCGCGCGTTTCGGCAGACCGACGCCGAGTCCCCAGCGGGCGACGTCCATTTGGTGAACGCCCTGGTTGCCCAGGTCGCCGTTGCCGTAGTCCCAGTGCCAGTGCCAGTTGTAGTGGAAGCGGTTCTCGGTGAAGGGACGCAGAGGGGCCGGCCCGAGCCAGAGATCGTAGTGAACCCCTCGGGGCGGCGCGGCTTCGGGTTTCTTCCCGATCGTATTCCGCCACTTGTAGCAGGTTCCCTTCGCCATGTAGACGTCGCCGATGATCCCGTCTTGAAGGAGAGCGATCGCCTCCTGGACGGCGGCCGAGCTGCGGATCTGCGTGCCGTGCTGGCAGACGCGGTTGTGCTTCCGCGCGGCATTGACGAGCTGCCGACCCTCCCACACGTTGTGTGAGAGCGGCTTCTCGACGTAGACGTCCTTCCCGGCCTGCATCGCCCAGATTCCCCCGAGCGAATGCCAGTGATTCGGTGTCGCGATGCCGACGACGTCGATGTTCTTGTCGTCGTAGAGCTTCCGCATGTCGGTGAAGCGCTGGCGCGGAGAGCCGTACTTCTTCTCGAGCCCCTTCGCACGCTTCTCGATCTGCGACTCGTCGGCGTCGCAGAGAGCGACGACCTCGACACCGTCGATCCCGTCGAGACCGCCGACGTGACTGCCGCCGCGTCCGCGGAGTCCGATGACGCCCGCGCGCAGCTTCTCGTTCGCGGCGTACGCGCGCGAGATCCCGGCGAATCCGAGTCCTACGGCCGCGGCGCCTGACGTTTGGATGAACCGTCGACGGTTGAGCTTATCCATCGCTTCCTCCGGGACTTAAACTCGGTCCGTCCTCGGACCGATCGTGCTGCAACTTCGTACCCCGACAGACCTTATCCGATTCGCCGGAACCCGCCAAACAGCAATCGCGCACTCCGCGCTCCGCACCGGATCGGGTGCACGGACCGGCCCGGGCGCGACGAGCCCCCCGCTCGTGCCTTAAACGACTTTGCGGGAAGACCTTGGGGCGATGTTCCCCGGCGCTTGACGTCTTGTCTTAAGGTGCGTTCGCGACGGGATTCGTCAGGGTGCCGATCCGCTCGATCTCGATGGAGACGCTGTCGCCGTCCCGAAGAAAAAGCGGCGGCTTGCGCGCGAATCCTACGCCCTGCGGAGTTCCGGTGAGGATCACCGTCCCCGGTAGGAGCGTCGTCCCCTGGCTGAGGAAGGCGATCAGTGTCGGTACGTCGAAGATCATGTCCGAGGTCGTCCAGTCCTGGACGGTTTCGCCGTTCAGTACCGTCTTGATCCCGAGCGCGTTCGGATCGGGGATCTCGTCGGTCGTCACGAGGTCCGGCCCTAGTGGACAGAACGTGTCGAACGTCTTCCCCCGGCACCACTGACTTCCGCCCTTTTTGATCTGCCAATCGCGCCCCGAAACATCGTTCGCGCAGGTGTATCCGAGGACGCACCCGAGCGCGTCCTCGCGCGAGACGTTCTTCGCTTCCCGTCCGATGACGACTGCCAGCTCACACTCGTAGTCGACGGCGTCGCGCTCGACGGCGGGAAGCTCGATCGGATCGCCGGGATTCTGCACCGCGTTCGGCCCTTTGATGAAGAGAACGGGATACTCGGGCGGAGCGAGTCCCGACTCCTCCGCGTGCTTCCTGTAGTTGAGACCGATGCAGAGGACGATGCGCGGCTCGATCGGCGCGAGAAGCTTGTCGATCGGGACGACGTCGTCCGTGACGCGGTGCTCTCCGAAGAGATCTCCATCGATTCGCGCGGCCTTCGTCGCGTCGATGCGCTTTCCCCACTCCACCGCGCCGTCCGGCGTGCGAAATCGAACGATGTGCATGATCTGAGTGCTCCTCGGAACCCGCGCGAGCCGGCCGGGCGGTGGAGAAACCCGATTTTCTCCCGCGGCCGCCGCGCCGATGGGGGCGTTATCCCCGACGCTGCGAAAAACGGCGAGCAAAAACAGCGAAGAGAGCGCTGTCAGTGGCGTTTTCGAGCCGTGTCGCCACGCGGAGCATATTCGACCGTACGCGAGCGTTGGCGACGCGGGTCAAAACCCGCTGGCGGCGTGCTGCTCGCCGAGCGAAAGCGCTTTTTGCCGCCGGGCGCTTGCAACGTCGGGATCATCTTCACCGCCCTCTCAGCACGCCGCAAGAGGATCGTCGCGCTGCGCGGCTTGACACTCGGATCGAAACATGCTCCGTAGGCATCGTCGCGTCCCGGGATTTGTATCCCGTTCCCGTTCCCGTTCCCCACAAACCAAGCGCTCGTGAAGATCTACCTCGCCGCGGATCACGCCGGCTACCAGCTCAAGAAGTCGCTCCACTCCCATCTCAAGAAAAAGGGCTTCGAGGTCGAGGACCTCGGCACCGATTCCGAGTCCGTGCCGACGGACTACCCCGATTTCGCGGCGAAGGTCTGCGAATCGGTGCGTGCAGATCCGGGTCCCGACGCGCGCGGGATCATCGTCTGCGGGAGCGGGGTCGGTGCGAGCGTCGCCGCGAACAAGTTTCCCGGGATCCGGGCCGCGGTCTGTCACGACGCCTACTCCGCGCACCAAGGCGTCGAGCACGACGACATGAACGTTCTCTGCTTGGGCGGCCGGATCATCGGCGTCGAGCCGGCGAAGGAGATCGCCGAGCAGTTTCTCGGCGCGCGCTATACCGGCGAGGAGCGACACCGCCGTCGCCTCGGGAAGATCAGTGCGATCGAGGGGCGCTTCCTCCGCGACCGGTCGGCGGCGAATTCCTCCGACGAGGAGGAATAGAGATGCCGGAGGGCGTCTCGTTCTGGGAGTTCATCCGTGCGAGTGAGCTTCGCTTCTACCAGCAGCGCGACCTCGGGCTCGACCTCTATTCGACGGGGTTTCCCGGAGTCGCGCTCTTCGCGCTCGCGGTCGCCTCGGTGCTCATTTTTCTCCTCGCGATTTTCCACGTCATCCCGGTCAAGCGTCACGTCGTCGCGCTCCTTCTCGGAATCGGGATCGCGGCGGGATCGACGGGTTTTCTCACGAGCTACTGGAACGCGACGCGCTTCGCGACGCTCGAATCGTCAGTAGTTCCGGCCGCGGGTGCCGCCCCGGCAAACGACGCGCAGCTCGCCGCGGTCCTCGCCCTTCCGCTCGTCGTCGGCGGGCTCACGCTCGTCGCCGACATCCTCGGGTGCGTCTACATGGCACTCTTCTGGAGCTCGAGCGCGATTTCGAAGCGAGCGCGGAAGGCTTGAAGTGTGGCCGCAGAACGAGCCGCAGGCTCGCTCGCCCGAGTGAAGCCTAGTCAGCGCTTGATCGGGGTCATGAACTCCGAGAGCGATGGAAGCGTCTCGTTCGCTTTCCCGAAGATCGTGATGCTCGGCGCGGAGTCGACCTCCATCGCAGCGATGTCGAGTGACTCCCACGGCGGGTCGCACTCCATCACTCCGCCGGCCTCTCGGGCGATCAAGAGACCGGCCGCGATGTCCCAGACGTGCGCTTGGCAGAAGCACGCGGCAAACGTCCCTGTCGCGAGGTAAGCCGCGTTCACGACGAGACTCCCGAGGATGCGCTGCTTCGCCGGAACCGTGAGCTGATAGAGACGATGGCAGCTCGATGTCGTGGTGATGCTGCAGAGCTTCGAGTACTCGGTCACGCGCGAAGTTTCGATGGCGTGGCCGTTCATCGTCGCCCCTTCGCCGCGCTTCGCGTGAAACATCTCGTCGAGCGCGGGAAAGTAGATCCAGCCCTCCACGGGTCCTTCCGCATCGCACAGGGCGAGTGTCGGCCCCCAGTAGGCGACGCCCTGCGTGAAGTTCGTCGTTCCGTCGATCGGGTCGAGGAGCCAGTAGCGGGACGGATCGCGGCGCACGTTCCCGTGCTCCTCGCCGAGGAAGCTGTCCTCCGGGAACCGATCGGAGATGAACGCGTAGATGCGGCGCTCGCTCTCGACGTCGTACTCGGTGACCACCGACTTGCCGTAGCCGGTGTCGTCCTTCACCTGGATCTCCGACTGCTGGAGGCTTCGGTAGCCCTCGAGTTGATACGCTCCGATCTCGCGCAGGAGGTTTTCGATGTCTTGCCGATTCTGGTCCATGCGAACTTCCTAGGATGATCGTCCGGTCATTTGTATTGGAGCTCGTGGAGTCTGGCGTAGACGCCCCCGCGGCGGATGAGCTCCTCGTGGCTCCCCTGCTCGCGAATCTCGCCCTTGTGAACGACGAGGATGCGATTCGCCCGGCGAATCGTCGACAGGCGGTGCGCGATGACGAGCGAAGTGCGGCCGGCGAGCACGCGCTCGAGGGCCTTCTGAATGAGAACCTCTGTTTCTGTATCGACGTGTGCGGTCGCTTCGTCGAGCACCAAGAAGTCGGGGTCGTGCGCGAGCACGCGCGCGAAGGCGAGAAGCTGCTTCTCGCCGACGGACAGCGAGCCGCCTCGCTCGGTCAAAACGTGGTCGTAACCGGCGTCGAGCCGGCCGACCATCCGATCGGCCGCGACGTTTCGCACCGCTTCGGCGATCGCATCGTCCGAGATGTCCTCGCGACCGAGCCGGATGTTATCGGCGATCGACCGCGTGAAGAGGAACACGTCTTGAAGGACGATGCCGATTCGAGCTCGAAGCTCGCGCTTGTCGTAGGCGCGCACGTCGACCCCGTCGACCTCGACGCTCCCTTGGCGAACGTCGTAGAGCCGGCTCATGAGATTGATGAGGGTGCTCTTTCCGCTGCCGGTCGCACCGACGATCGCGACGACCTCGCCCGGGTTCACGGTGAAGTTGATGTCGCGAAGGACGTACTCTTCGTCCTGATAGGCGAACCACACATTGCGGAACTCGACTTTGCCGCGAAGGCGCGGAGCGCGAGCATCCTCGGACGCACGGATGGGGACGGACGCGGACTCCGAACCGGGGGGCGCTTCTAGGCGCGCCATCCCCGGTTCGGTATCGAGGATCTTGAACACGCGCTCCGCGGCCGCCATCGCCGATTGCAAAATGTTGTACCGCTCCGCCATGTCGCGAATCGGCTGGAAGAACCGTCCGAGGAAGATCCAGAAGTAGTAGAAATCGCCGTAGGACACCTCGCCGCTCACGATCATTCGGGCGCCGAACCAGATGATCGCGACGAGTGCGAGATTGCTGAGAACCTCGACCGCCGGGAAATAGAGCGCGTAGGCGAGCACCGTGCGGAGGAATGCGCGCAGGTAGCGGTGATTGATCGATTCGAAGTGCCGTAGATTCTCGAGCTCTCGGTGGTAGAGCTGAATCACGCTCATCCCCTGGATCGATTCCTGCGTGAACGCGTTCAGGTGCGAGAGATGTCGGCGCTGCTCGCGGTAGAACCGCCGCGCCTTCTGACGGAAGATAAACGTCGCGGCGAGAAGGAACGGAAGCGCGGAGAGAGTGACGAGCGCGAGCTCGAAGTTCATGGCGAGGAGTGCGGCGGCGATTCCGATGAGGACGAGAACGTCGGCGATGAACGTCACGACGCCGCTCGCGAAGACTTCGTTCAGTGCTTCGATGTCGCTCGTGATGCGCGTCACGAGCCGGCCGACGGGATTCCGGTCGTAGAAGGCGAGCGGGAGTTTCTGAAGGTGCGAAAAGAGCCGCATCCGAAGATCGAACATCACGCGCTGCCCGACTTGCGCCATCAGGTAGACCTGTGCGAAGCGGAGCGCGGCGAGCACCACCGTCACGCCGACGAACACTCCGGCGAGGACACCGAGCGAGCCGAGCGCATCGCGGTCGAGCTCACCGGTCTGCCGATAGTGAACGGCGCCGCTCGAGATCGGACCGTCGATCGCGAGCTTCCCGATGTAGGGCCCGACGAGCCCGAGCAGAGTCACCAGAAGGATCGTGACGAGCGCGATTCCCGTGCGAACGCGATACGGCCTCGCATACCCGAGCAGACGGCCGAGGAGGTGGCGGTCGAAGGCCTTGCCGACGATGACTTCGTCTTGAAAAGCGTCGCTCGCGACGCGGGACGGGCGCGCCATCACATGCTCTCCAGCTCGTCGGAGATGCGCTGCAGGCGATGGAGCTCGGCGTAGAGGCCATCGTTTTGGATGAGCTCAGCGTGTGTTCCGTGCTCCGTGATGCGTCCCTCTTCGAGGACGTAGATCCGATCCGCCGACTGAATGCTCGAGATGCGGTGCGAGACGACGATCGTCGTCAAGTTCTCCGTGTGACGCCCCAGGTTCGCGAGAATCTCGTCTTCGGTTTCCGTGTCGACCGCCGAGAACGCGTCATCGAGGATGAGGACGCGCGGCGACGCGAGGAGGGCTCGCGCGATCGCCGTCCGCTGGCGCTGCCCGCCCGATAGGGTCACTCCGCGCTCCCCGACCAGCTCCTCGTATCCGCGCGGGAACTGGTCGACGTCCTTGTCGATCCGCGTGACTTCGGCCGCCTCGAGAACACGCGGATCGTCGGCGTTTCCCGAAGCGAACGCGATGTTCTCCGCGATGGTCCGCGAGAAGAGGAAGCTCTCCTGCTGCACGAACCCGACCGTTTCGCGAAGGTCCTTGAGTGAGAGCTGATTGACGTCGATGCCGTCGAGAAACACCGTGCCGTCGGGTACGGGATAGAGGCGCGCGAGGAGTCCGATGAGCGTCGACTTCCCCGCACCCGTGCGTCCGACGATCGCGATCGTCTCGCCCGGTCGAGCTTCGAGGGCGACATCGTGGAGGACCTCCGTCGCGCCGTAGGAGAAGCTGAGCCCGCGGATCTCGACGTGTCCGGCGAATCCCCCGCCCGGTTTCGTCCGCGGTGCGTCCGGCGACCGAACGTTCGGTTTGAGTGCGAAGAGCTCCCGGATGCGCTCTACGCTCGCGGCGCCGCGCTGAAACTGGTTCACCACCCAGCCGACGGCGAGCATCGGCCAGAGGAAGACGAGGAGATAACCGGTGAACTTGACGAGCTCGGCGAGACTGATCTCCGCCGTGAGGACGAGCCAGCCGCCGACGAAGAGAATGAACACCTGCCCGAGATCGCCGATCGCTCCGATCACGGGATGCATCCACGCCGAGTAGCTCGCCGCTTTTTGGTTCTCCTTCGCGTATCGCTCCGCCGTTTTCTCGAAGCGCGCGCGCTCGCTCGGCTCCTGAGCGAAGGCCTTGACGACGCGAACGCCGGCGAAGTCCTCCTGCGCGTGAGAGCTGAGCTCGGCGAGCGTCTGACTCGCCTTGTACATCTGCCGGTGGACGAGGGGCCCGATGATCCGAACCGACACCGTCATGAGGACGAGCGGGACCATCACCATCGCGGTGAGGATCGGATCGACCTGGAGCATGAGCGGGATGCCCCCGACGAAGAGGCAGAGCGTCTGGATCGAGTACATCACCACCGGTCCGATGATGAGGCGCGAGCGGTCGACGTCCGCCGACATCCGCGCCATCAGATCACCCGTGCGCGCGTGGTCGTAGTGAACCTTGTCGAGGCTCTGCAAGTGGCTGAAGAGCGCGTTGCGGAGATCGAACTCGGCGCGGCGCGACGCGCCGATGATGAACTGGCGGGTGAAGAAGAGCGTGATCCCGCGTACCGCGGTTACGCCCAGGATCCAGACGAGGATCTCGGCGATCTCCACCATCGGTGCGTCGCTCGTCTCGAGGACGTGGATCGCCTCGCCCGTAAAGTACGGGATCGCGAGCATCGCGGCGATCGAGACCGGGACGAGCAGGCCGCCGAGCAGGTAGGCACGGAGGTGAGGGCGGCAGAAGCGAGAGAGGAACCGGAGGATCGGCATCGACGAGAGCGCGGTTGGGTTCGGTGGAAGTCCGGGGGTGGGCGACGATCGTCCTCGAGGCCGACCGAGTCGGGCTTCGTCCGCGGCCGTTTGCGGGTCGAGCGACGCTGTTCGGGTGGCCGGGTAGGCTCGACGGAGGCCGGATTCTAACTCGGGCCCGGTGGAGATTCGACTCCGCCGCTCGGCCGCTCGAACTCGTGTCGCGGGCGGGAGAAGAACCGGCGCGGTCGGCCCTCGGCGGGTGATGTTCAGCGCGCCCGCGCGCCCGCGATGACCCCGTTTTCTCCGGCCTTGGGGACGCCGCCGGGGCGGCGATTTCGTCGGGACGCGATCCTTCCCGGTGTGTTAGGATCGATAGCTCTTGTGCCGACTCGGAGGCGGGCTCCGCATCCGGGTTCGACGGGTCGAGGGTTGTTTCTCCTGCCGAACTGACGAAGGCGGCCGCTTCCGGCCGCGGGCTCGCGAGATTCCGGGGCGCGACTCGGTGCGCCCTTGAAGTTCGGGCTCAGCCCATCGGTGGTTTTCTTGTTTCTCGAGGTTCCCATGTCGAACGTCGTTCGATCGTTCTCCTGGGCGGCGCTTGTGGGTTGTTTCTTCTCGGCGGTCTCCGTCGAGGGCGCGAATCGCTTCTACGTCGAGGATCAAACCCTCCTCACCGGTTCGACGGACAACGTGATCCCGATCCTCGTCGACCTCGACGAGGATGCGTACGCACTCTCCGTCTATGTCGAATTCAACTCGAGCCTGCTCACCGTGACTGCGGTCGAGCTCGGGAGTGACGTCACGGGCCTCGATCCGGAGTACGAGAATGGAATTCTCTCGAACAACCCGGGACAGGTGACGCACGGCTTTCTCTTCGATCTGAGCGATCCGATCACGAAGCATCTTCAGGCCGGCGTCGGCCGTGAGGTCCTCCGTCTCGTCGTCGATGTCGACGCGAGCTCGAGCACGACGACGACGATCGATTTCAAGAACGTGAACGGTGCGCCGAATCGCTTGAATGTCCTGGCCGACGTCAACGGCGATCCCATCTCGCCCACACCGACGCTCGACGACGGTCTCCTCACGCTCTCCGATCTGAAGCCGATCATCGACACGATCAGCCCCGCGACCGGCGAGCCGGACGACCTCATCACGATCTCGGGTCAGAACTTCGATCAGGCCGACCTCACCGTCTCGATCGGCGGTCGCAACGCCGAATTCACCCCCGCGGGGAACGACCTCGTGGTGACCGTTCCGGCGTGTCCGACAGCCGACGCGATCGGGCCCGCCGACGTCGAGGTTTGCACCGTGCGCGGCTGCACCGTTGAGACGAACGGGTTCAACTACGAGAGCTGCGGCCCGGTTCCGCCGCTCATTCAGCTCCTCGTCAACAACTCCGGAATGGCGGGCAAGGACTTCTTCGTCTCCGGCCTCAACTTCGACGAGAACGGGCTCGTCGTCCGCGTCTGCGGCGTCGTCGCCGACTTCGAGCTGAGCGGAGCCGACCTCGTCGTCACGGCACCCGAGTGCGCGACGGAGGGATGGGCGGAGATCGAGATCTGCACGGACATCGGCTGCGACTCCGAACCGCAGGGATTCTTCTATGAGCCGAAGGCCGTCCCCGGTCAGTTCCTCCGCGGCGACGTCAATCACGACGGCGGCGTCGACGTCTCCGACCCCATCGCGTTCCTGAACGAGCTCTTCGTCGGAATCGACGCGCTCGCTCCGTGTCAGGACGCGCGTGACTTCAACGACGACGGCGGCCTCGACATCTCGGACGGAATCTACGGCCTCCAGTTCCTCTTCGGCCCCGGCCCGGCGATTCCCGAGCCGTACCCGAATGCCGGCGTCGATCCGACGCCGGACGATCTGGACGATTGTCCCGAGGACGTCTGATTGCGAGGCGCGTCGCGGCGCCTCATGAACGACAGCGAGCGGGCCGGCGTTTCGTGCTGAAACGTCGGCCCGCTTCGTGTAGTCGCCCGCGGAGTCCTCGTGTCGCTGGCGAGAGCTCGCCGACGGACGTCCAGTCCTCGCTCTCAGTCAGAGTTCCGACCGAATGTTGATCGGTTCTTCATCGGACTATTTGACGATTTCGGCTGCGCGTCCGTTCCGAAAGACCACCTTGAACGCCACCGTCTCGTCCGAACCGAACTGAGTCCGATTGCTGAACCGTAGCGTGATTACGATCTTGTCGCTGGGATTCTGGCGTTGAGAGAAGATCACGTCGGGTGGGAACACCCCCGCCGGCGCATCTCTCAGCTCGTACACGAACGCCCCCGCGGCATGATAGGCTTCGTCGGGGTACATCCCGATGAGTACCCTGCCTTCGAGGATCGCCTGCTTGACCTCCGGCGAAATGTCCGGCCTCGAATCGACGTACTGCTGAGCAGCCTCGATCCGTTTCTCCTCTTCTGACTGACAACTCACGAGTGCAGCGAGATTCATCAGGAGGAGGATGCTCCGATGCCTCATGATCGCCTCGGGGTCTCGGTGTGGCCGTGCGCTCATCCGGCGCTTCGACGATCGCGCGTTCGGTGACTACGACCCGTCGTCCTCGCCTCCATCCTCCTTCTTCCGCGGCTGGCGGAAGAAGATCGTAAAGAGGATGAGAACGATGGCCGCGCCGGCGGCCGGGTAAGTCCAGATCGAAACCCAGTCGAGCTGCCGGAGTGCTTGGACTTGGACTTCGTCTCTCCGCGTCTCCAGCGCCGAGATCTGCGTCTCGACGTCGGCCGGACTCGCCGCGTCGGCTCGGCTCGCTTTGAGCGCCTCGATCTCCTCGTTCATGGTTTGCACCTGCGCGTTGAGCGGTCCCGCCTCTTCGCCGGTATAGTCCGTTTCCACCTTGCCCGCGATCTGCGCCCCGATGAACATCCCGAGCCCCAGCGTAAACAGAACGAGCATGCCCTGTGCTTGTCCGCGGATCTTTGTCGGCGCGGTCTGATCGGTGTAGATCTGACCCGTAACAAAGAAGAAGTCGTAGCAGATACCGTGGAGGATGACTCCGATGAGAAGAAGCGAGATCACCTCGTTCTCCGTGCCGAGCGCGAAGAGCACGTAGCGGACGACCCAGGCGAGCATGCCCACGAAGAGCATCCACTTGACGCCGAGGCGCCGGAAGAAGAACGGCATCGCGACCATGAAGAGAATCTCGGACATCTGCCCGAAGCTCATCGCGGTCGCAGGTTTCACGACCGATCCGACCCCTCCGGCGGTGATCGTCCGCTCGGCGAGCTGGTAGTAGAACGCGAGGGGGATGCAGATGAGGAACGAGCTCGCCATGAAGATCGCAAACGACGGCTTCTTGAGGAGAACGAGCGCGTCGAGACCGAGCACCTCCCCGACAGAGAAGCGCTGGCCGGCGGCGGGGGGCGGGACGTGCGGGAGGAAGAGGCTGAAGACGGCGAGTATCGCTCCGGCACCCGCGGCGAGGTAGAACATGTCGATCGAGGCGGTCCAGCCGAACCACGAGAGCGTGAGGTTCGCCACGATCCAGCCGATCGTCCCGAAGACGCGGATGAGCGGAAACTGCTTCGCCGAGTCCGTCATCGTGTGCATCGCGAGCGTGTTCGTGAGCGACAGCGTCGGGAAGTAGCAGAGCATGTGAAGGAAGAAGAGCAGGTTGATCGTCGTCGGTGATGGCTCGGCAGCCCGCATTTGATCGATCGCCCCGAACATCGCGGCCGCCCCCAGCAGGTGCATGACCGCGAGAACCCGCTCCGTCGAGAAGAACCGGTCGGCGATCATCCCGACGAAGAAGGGCGAGATCATTCCCGCGATCGGTCCGACGGAATAGGTCCAGCCGAAGTCGCCTCCGTCGAACCCGAGCGGACCGAGCACCTTCGGCGCCGTGACGTACCACGCTCCCCAGATGTAGAACTGGATGAACATCATCACCGAGAGGCGGGTCGAGACCGAGGCCGAGAGTCGTGCGGGTTCGTTCATGAGCGCTGCTGAGCTCCGCTGCGGGCTGGGAAATGAAGGGCTCAATTAGAGCGGAGGCGCCGCGCGGATGGAACCGTGGAACGCTCGCGATCCCCGTGCGCGCGCTTCCAATCTCGCGCTTCATCGAGATTACCGGCCGAGCTACAATCCCCCGCTTCGCGCTCGCTCATTCGAGCCTCTTCTCGCCGAACTCGAACTAAGCCCTCCGGAGACCCGCATGCCGCTCGTTCTCGATTACGAAGAAACCAAGGATCTCTACCGCGTCTGCGCCGACGCGGACCTCTGCATGGCGAGGATCGGCTACAGCGATCAAGACCAAATCCAGGGCATTGTCCGCGGCGCGGCGCGCTTCGCCTCGGACCACGGAATCCGGCGCCTTCCGATCGGCATCTTCGCGACCGTGGGGCACTACATCCTCCAGCAGCTGCCGCGTTACCTGTCGGCCGACCACGTGCTCCCCTCGGTCGGCGGCGATCCCGCCGAGTACCGGCGACGGCTCTTTCGGAACGTGCGCCTCTCGCGGAGCTTCATGGAGATCCTCCTCGATCCGTCGGACAGCGACTTCGGCGCGATCCACGCGACGCATCACTACGACCACGGCCATCACACGCTCCCGGGCGGCGGCCGATCGCAGAACGAGATGCTGCGCGAGCCCGAGTTTCTCGCGCACTTCTCGAGCGTCATGTTCGACGACACGCATTCGCCGTTTCCGGAGAACGTCACGAACTCGATCGCCTACCGTGAGTTCCTCGAGCAGAACGGTGCGCGGAAGGTCCTCGAAGGTTGCCTCGAGGAAGTCGGCGCCGCGGGACTCGGGAAGGGCGAGACGGCGTTCACCGACCCGTCTCAGATCGAGGAGTATCTCGAGCGAACGGGCTTCGAGCTCGTCGTTCCGAACATCGGAACGGAGTCGATTCACGCGAAGCCAGTCGGAGTACAGTGGGACATCCTCGAAGCGCTCGACCGCCGCGGCGTCGGGCACCGGCTGATCGTCCACGGGTTCTCGTCGATTCGAACGCTCAGCACGGATGAGCAGCAGAAGCTCGGGGCTCTCGGCGTCGTCGGCATGAACGCGTTCAGCTACATTCCGCAGACCGTGGGGCCGCAACTCCTCGAGCGATCGGAGCTTCTTCGTCGTCACCACGACGATGCGAAGGGTTATCCGGTCGATTTCGCAGCGGACGGCACGCCCGTCTACAACCCTTCGAACGACGCGAACATCTTCTTCGGCCCGCTCCTCGATCAGGTGCGCGACCTCAAGGTGAAACTGATCGGGGACGGGGTCTACGAGATCCTGAAGAATCTCGGGTACGCTCGGTTAGCTTAAGGCCGGTGAGGCGACGAGGAACCGGACAACGATGCTCAGCGAGTTTCGTAGTCCTCCTCGGGTGCTGGTGTCCTCCCACGAAGAGGTTCACACGAAGGGTTTGGGAAGAAGCGCGAAGGAAGACGAAGAACCGAGGATTTGAGGCGAAAGAGCTCGAGTGGTCGATTCGTCCCGCAAACTCTCCCACCTAGATTCTTCTCGTCTTCGTCTTCCTTCGTGTCCTTCGCGCTCTTCGTGTGAACCTCTTCACGAGAAGACCCGAGATCAGCGAGCGCACCCGAGCGCGTCTCCGCTCGGATCGACGTCCGCCGCCGGGAACGGCGCCGGCATCGCCGGTCCGTTCTGGAAGAGATACGCGAGAATGTACATCGCGTCGGCGATGTTCGCCGACTCGTCGTCGTTCGCGTCGAGTGCGTCCTCGCAATCGATCGGCACCCCGCCGAAGAGGTTGAGGAGCACCTTCAGCGGATCGGAGACGTCCACGCGGCCGTCCCCGTTTGCGTCGCCGCGGACGAAGGTCGGCGGTGGTGGCAAGTACGTGAACGTGACGGCGTTCGAGGTCTGACCGTCGATATTGCGGACGGTGACCGAAACCGGCCCCTCCGTTCCTGCCGGGACGAGTGCGGTGAGGCTTGTCGGATCGACGCCCTCGTCGAACTCGACGCCCGTCGCCTCTTCCGTTCCGAAGAACACGCGGATTCCGTCGCGGAAGTCCGCGCCTTCGATCGTGACCGTCGTTCCGAGGGCCGCGGTGTCGGGCGAAATCGTCGTTAGGCTCGGCGGATCCCAGTCGACCGTCGTCGTAACGGTGATCGTGTCGAGCGCGACGAAGTCGCCCTTCAGCGTGAACGCGAGGAGCGTGAGCTCGTTCGCCCCGCCGTGGAGCGCGATATCGTCGATTCTCCAGCCGGTCATGCTCGTGAACCGAACCGGGTAGGCTTCGTCGTTGACGGTGATGACCTGAACGTCGATCGGAGCGTTCCCCGAGAGATCGACCGTCACCTCGTCGGTCGAGAAGTCGTTCCCCGAATTCGTCGAGATCCGGAACGCGACGTTCTCCTCGCACACCGACTCGATTCTCGTCTTGAGGCGAGAGTGCCGCTGGTCGATGTAGCCGCCGGGGAGACCGACCTGAACGTTATTCATCCCGAGCGCTCCGAGCCGCTCCATGTAGGGAGACAGATAGTCGGAGTGGAACCACGGGTCCGAGCCGCAGACCATCTCGGCGAGTATCCCGTAGTACATGCGCTTCACGGGCAGGCGACTAAAGAGGCGCTGCACTTCGGCGAAGCCGCCGGGGCTGTAGGTCGAGTTCGGATTACTCGGGATCATGAACGCGTCGACGTTTCCGTACGTGAGCTCCATATCCCAGGCGATCGTGTTCCAGCGCCGATCTTCCTCCGGCTCGTAGAGGTAGCAGTTCTTTCCGCGATTGGCGCCCCAGTGGTCCCAGTCGTCGGTGTTCAGCCGGACCGCCCACATGCGGAGCATCTCTTCGACGTTCGCGACGTCGAAGATCACGTTGTCGTACGCCGTGTTCCCAGTCGCACCCGGGTCCATGATGCGCGCGAACTCGATCAGGCGGGAAAAATCGTCGGCGCCGTTGTTCATGCGGAGACCGAAGAACCAGCGGTAGTTTTCCTTGTTCTCGCCGTTTCCATCCCCGCGCGAGCTCGGCGGGGGATAGAGAACGCGGGCGTTCGTGTTGCCGGCGCGACTCCCGTCGTCGCGAATCACGAAGCGATCGTCGACCTCGAAGAACGCGCCGTCGCTGTCGCCCGGGAACCAAAGCGAGATGTACTGCGAATCCGGAACCCAGACGTGCTCGCGGACCGCGCTCCCGCGCGAGTTCACCTTCCACCGCGTCATGGTCTGGACTTCGGAGTAGGGGACGCGCGCGCTCGGCGATTGCTGCTGCCGGAGGAGATAGTGCGAGATGCGCTCGCGCGCGTTCGCGCCGTTGCCGTGGTGATCTTCGAGGTTGAACTTCCGGATCCACCCGTGGAGAGGGTCGTGCCGCGGCATGGCGACACGGAAGCTCCCGCCCCAACTTCCGCGCGCGAACGGGCTGCCGGAGAAGCGGGTCTTCGACTCGTAGTAGATCTGTTCGGAGCCGAACACGAAGGAGCCCGGAATCAGCGCGTTCGAGAGCCGGCGCCGATTCGTGAGATAGCTCTCGTCGTTCGACGTCATCCAGAACCGGTAGTTGTGATAGCGACCGTCGATCATCTTTTCGTCGTGCCCGTAGATGATATGGCGCTGCTCGCTGAGGCTGGCCGAGCTCGGGTCGATGATCAGGGGGTGCGTCCGCTCGGTGATGTCGACCGGGTACCGTCCGTCGCGGCCGGTGTTGTCCGATGACTCGATGTGATAGACGACACGCGTGCCGAGCGGCCGGCCGGGGAGCGTCGCTTCGTAGATTCCTCCGCCGATGTGAGTCATCGTACGCGAGCTCGGCGAGCTCGACGGATTGCTCGTCGAGTAGCGAACGGTGACGTTCGCGACGCCGTCGGTATCGCTCACGCGCGCCCAGACCGTGACGGACTCGTTGTCGCCCGGCACCGCCGGATCTTGTCGGACGTCGGTGATCACCGGCCCGAGATTCGAGCTGCCGCTCGCATCGATGAGCCGCTGGGTCACGCTGTTCCGCGCGCCCGGCGTTCCGAGATTCTCGGGGACGATGAGCTCGTGCGACTTCGCCATCGCGTGGCGGTAACCGTGCGTAAGGATCGTCTGTGACCCGACGACCCAGCGGGCCTTGAGCGAGATCTGAAGGTCCTCGTTCGTATTCAGAGCGCCGATCCCGGAGTTCGACGTTTCGATCCGGTTGACCTTGTTGTCGCCGCGCCCGGTCGCGATCACCTTGAGCGATCCGGCCCCGGTGATCGGGTCGATCGTCGTCACGTCGCTTCGGTCGTGCGTCCCTTCGATGATCCATCCGCTCGTGTTGCTGTTGAACGTCCCGTTCGAGATCTGCTCGCTACCGCCGCTGAAGATCGTCGTTCGGTCGACGAGCGCCGGATCGAAGGAGAGGTCGCTGCTGCTGATCCCCGCGTTGTGCACCTGGACGGCGAAGACGTTCGTCCCGGACACGAGAAGATTCTTGAACGACGAGATATCGACGGTTCGCAGCTCCGGCTCGCCGGCGCTCGGAGCGGCATCGTTGTAGTTCTTCCCGCTCACGTTGTGGCTCGCGACCTGTGTGCCGTTCAGGTACGCGTAGAACCCGTCGTCGATGACGACCGTGAACACGAGCTCGTCGATGCCCGCGGGGTTCGCGACATTGAACTCGCGGCGACAAAAGATCGACATGTAATCGTCTTCCATGTCGCTCAAAACGGTAGCGTCGTCGTTATCGCCGTAGCCGATTCCGGTCGCTCCCGAGAGCCAGCTGCCGTCGTTGAAGTCGATCTCCGTCCAGTCCGCCGGCGGATTCGAGCGCCCCTTGAAGTAGCGCCAAATGGCGCCTTCGGCGATGAGCGGCGTGTCGTCGAAGGTGGTTCCGCCGCCGATCACCGAGACGTCATCCACGATGGTGATTCCGCGGGCGAGGAGCGCGATGTGGAGCTCCGATTCTTCGCCGCCGTGGCGTCCGATGTAGTCGATCTCGGTCACGGGGGCCTTCGCGGAGTCGTCGCTCGCGTCCCAGGCTTGGCCGAAGCGATTGTCCTGTTCGGGATCGATGAGCTCGAGCGACGAGCCGAGGCCGTCCGTCCACCGCGGCCACTCGCCGCCGTCGTAGTAGCGGATCGTGTCGACGGTCCGGCCGAGAGTGTCCTGGAGGGTGACGCGCTCGCCGCGGTCGCTCAGGCTCCCGAAATCGTCGCGCTCGAGCTCCGTCTCGGGCCCGATGACTTCCCCGCCGAGACCGTAGATGCTTCGAATGAGATCCGGGTCGCGCGCGACGACGAGGTAGTCGCCGGCACCGAGCGAGGTTCCCGGCGGAAAGACGAAATCGACGCCGTTCGTGAGCGCCCATCCCGACATGTCGACCCCGGTGGAGCCGCGGTTGTAGAACTCGATGTACTCGCGGTTCCTCGACTGATCGATCGGGTGGAACATCACTTCGTTGATCACGATGTCGTCGTTCACCGACATCTCGTTCGCCGCGCCGGGCGTCGGGTCGCTGGCGTCGGAAAACTCCGTGTCGCCATCGGGGACGCGCGCCTCGCTCATATCGTCGTAGTCGGGGCGGAAGTTGTAGGCGTCGAGCACCTGATCGCCGGTGTCGTTCACGAACGCGATGAAGACGTTGAGTCCCGAGAGCGCCGGGGAAAGATCGAAGCCGAGATCGCTGCCGTTAAACGTCCGGTATCCGCCGCCCGGGATGTTCGTCCCCGCAGGGATGGTGTACTTCGTGAGATCGGTTTGCTGATCGGTGAGATGGAATCCGCTGATATCGACGTTTTGGCTCGACGTGTTGTGGAGCTCGATCCAGGGCTCGTCTCCCGTGCGGAGGAGCGCCTCGTTGATGAGCACCGGGAACCGCGGCGCCGGACCGCCGCCCGTCGGTGGGGGCGGGGGCGGATCGCCGGGCTCTTCGATCGGATCGCCGCCGCCGCCGAAATTCATCCCGAGCGTGTGGTCGAGAGTGACCTGGATTTCTGAATTGCTCGCGAGAGGAGTCCCGGTGTTGCGTCGTTCGAAGCGAAATCGGAACGACCAGCCGCCGCCGTTCTCGAACACCTTGACGACGACGAGATTCTTACCCGGCTGGAGCGTCGCGGGAGCGCGATCCTGCACTTCACCGCTTCCGCCGACGCCGCGGCACGCGTCGTTCGAGTGTACGTAGTCTCCGTTGAGGAGGACGGAAATCCCGTCGTCGCTCGCGACCGCCACGTCTACCGCGAGCGCGGTGTCGGCGATGTTGTCGACGTAGCAGAACGCGTACGCCATCACGTTGTTGGGATCCGGCGGCCATACGGCGTCGTTGTAGTTGATCGTGTCGCCGAACGACGAGTAGGCCGCGATCGTGGGCGTGTTCGTCGGCGAGTTGGGATGGAGGCCCGTCGATTCGGCGAGCGAGTAGTTCGTGTTGACGACCCGATCGTCCTCCCAAAGGAGGTCGGTCTCGACGTCTCCGCCGGCGCTCTCCCGCAGCCAATCCTCCGTGAGTCGGCCGCCCAGGTTGCACGACGATCCCTGGTACGGACCGAGAACGAGCCACTTCGTGATGAAGCCGTTCGGATCGACGCCGTCGCCGGTGTCGCCACCTGGGACGCCGACCTCGAAGAGTCCCGAGTTCGCCTCTCCCGGAGTCCCGCCGATCTGGTCGCTCAGCGTCCAACTGTCGCCGTCATCGTTTTCGAGATACGGCTGAACGAGCGCGAGTGTGTGACCCGTTCCGTCGGCACCGACCCGCCACTTGCCGCGGTCGTTGTACCGAACCTCCGCGATCGTGATTCCGGCCGGGTTGCAGATCTCGACGCGCTCGCCGCCGTTGGAGAGTGCACCCGTCCAATCGCCGACGGTATTCGTGATTCCGTACTCGGCCTGGATGGCGGCCTCGTTCGAGCAGATGACGAGAAACGACTTTCCCTCGAGAAAGAGTCCGTCCGGAAACTCGAAATCGACTCCGTTACAGATCGTGTAGCCGGTGAGATCGAGTGGGTCGGGGTTCTCGTTGTAGACCTCGATGAATTCGAGGTTCGGGTTCTCGGGTTCGGTGACGTGGTAGTGGATCTCGCTGATGACGAGGCCCATCGCGGGCGCGGACAGGGCGAAGATCAGGGCCCCGATGGCGAAGGCTCCCACAAGCGGGCGGACGGAGCGGACGCACGGAGCAGCACCACAACGGACCCGACGACTGCCGGACCGAGTTTTCATTGAGACGAGCCTCTGACGGGAAGAAAAACCGGCGACGCGGCGCAGAGGACGCGCGGCCCAGCCGGAACGGAGGGAGTCTCGCTGCGGGCGAGACCGGGTGTCGAACCAACCCTGTGTACGAATTCCCGATTGTAGCACAGATGTGTGGGGAGAACGGGACGTGCCCACGCTCCGTCGAGCGCCCCAGGTTCGCCCAATGTTTGGGGGCAGCGTCGTCGGTCAGTCGATCAGGTCGATCTCGACGCCGAGTTCGCGGGCGAGCGGTGAGGTGAGGCGCTGGATCTCGTGGTCAGCGTGGCGAAACGCGCGGACGAGCGCGGCGATGCGCCCGAAACGAGATTTTGGCCCGGTGCAGGCGAGGCCTCCCACGAAGTGGGCCCACGCGTTCTCGGGGTGGTCGCGGAGCACGCTGGCGATGCAATCGAGGGCTCGACCCGGCACTCCCGTCGTCACGAGTGCGTAGCCGTAGTAGACGTCCAGGATCGGCTCGCTCCAGTCGGCGCCCTCGGGCGCGCATTCGTACACTCGGATGAGCTCCGGCATATCCGCCGATTCGAACGCCCGGTCGAGCGCGGCCGCCCAATCCGCACGGGTGCCGGGGGTGCCGGGACGCGGCTCCCTGGAGCCCGCCGGTTCACTCGACGATCCTCTCGCGGCGTCCGGCTGAGAGGTGAGCTCCCGATGGTGGAACGAGGCGAAAGCGTCCCGGCCGCGCGCTTCGAGTCTCGTCTCGAGCGCGGCGAGGAGGCGTCCGCCCGTCTCGGCGATCCAGAGCGCGCCGCGATGGAGCGAGAGCCGAGAGGGCTTTCCGTTCGTCTCGATCTCGTCCGCCTCTCGTCTCTCCGGCGTCTGTTCGAGCCGGATGAGCGCGCGGAGCGTGTGCGCGATCGCGTTCTCGCCCTCGAGCTCGCTCGCGAGCTCGTCCGCCCGGTCGATGTCGCCGTAGTCGTAGTGACCCAGAGCGCCGAGGAGAGTCGCCGCTGCGTTCGAGCCCGGGTGGGCGGCCGCGGCCGCGGCGAGCATGTCCCGCGCCGCGTCCGGCTCGCCGCGCTCGAAGAGGACGCGCGCGAGGGGAAACAGGATCTCGGGACGATCCCCGCGCGCTTTCCGCAATCGCTCGAGCGCGGCGTGCGCCTCCGCGAGCTCACCTCGGGCCCAGTGGGCTTCGGCGCGTGAGAGCTGGCGTTCGGCGGCGATCGAGGTCATCGAAAAGGCGATCGGGAGATGTTCAGCTCGCCCCCCGGGCGGGAGGATACCGGAACTATCGGCCGGGCCGCCCGCGATCTGAACCGGGCGGGTCGGATCCCCGGGCCGGGAAAAACTTCGCGATCGAATTTGCAACCGTCCGGAGATTGCCCGAAACTGAGCCGTGGGACGAGACGTCCGTCGACCTCGACGCGAGGTTCTGTCCGAGAAGACCTCGCAGCCAGATTCGGGTAGAAATTTCTAGTGGAACGGGGAGCTCGGACGTCTCTGATAGAGAGAGGGGATTCGCGTTTGTCCGCGAACCGAATCCTTCCGAACGGGGTTTGTACGAGTACGGTCCGTCGGCCCGGCGCTCGCTAGAGCGAGGGGCCATCGCAACGGGCCAATGCAGATTGGCGATCACTCGGAGTCGGGGTCCGGCCGGGCCATCGACCCTCAAGGCAGGACGTTTGTTGGAGGTTGAGTCGTGAAATACCACCGAGTTCTCGGCGTGTTAGCCGTGCTCGTGCTGGTGATTCCGACCGGAACGTGTCTCGAGGCCGGCGAGAAGAAACCGCCGTCCCCGCGAAAGGTGCTCGTGAAGGCTCTGAAGAACCTTCAGAAGAGCGGCAGCTATCGCACGCGAGTCCGAGTTTCCGGTGGAGTCACGGAGCGGAAGGATCACAAGGTCCTGACGCCGACGGTGGCGCGGAGCTACGAAGGCGAGGTTTTCGGCCGCGTCATGAAGGTCTCGCATCCGTCGGTGTTCCGCACCGCAAAGCAGGGTGCGATCCGTACCGGCGGGACCTGGAAGTCCCTTCTCGCCGCCCGCGAGGGCGTGACCCTCGATCGCCTCTTCCTCTTCCCCGACCAGATTCTCGCGAAGGCCGTCAAGCATTCGAAGACGGCTCAGTGGGTCGAATCGAAGTCCGCGAAGTCGAAGAAGAAGAAAAAGGAGTCCGACGCGGACGAGAAGGACGGAGACAAGAACTCCGGCCGCACCGTGGTCGTCAAGAAGAAGGGCGATTCGGTCCCGTTCCCGGGTCGGATTCGCGTCGAGGCGCCGGCCAAGGAGTCTCTCCAGCACGTCCTTACGGTGCAGAACTCCAACTGCTTTGGCGCTGGGTGAGGCGTCCCCGCTATCTTGTCCAGTATGGACAAGACCCTCACCAACGCGATCTACGATATCGAAATCGATGAGAAGACGTACCTCCCGACGAAGATCCGCGTTCTCGTGATGGCCGGGACCCGCGATGGGACCGAGCGCGAGGGACGGAAGATCGTCGGCGGGAAGCACGTAGCGATGCACTTCACCTACGACCTGAAGGATTTCGGCGAGATCGAGAAGCCGGAGATCCCGAAGCCTGCGGCGAAGCTGATCGCGGCTCGCTGAGCCGCCCAAATTCGCTAGCCCTCAGAGAGGGCCGGCCCTCAGAGAGCACTGGTCGCTCGAGAAATCCTCGGGCGGCCAGTGCTTTTTCGTGGGTCATTCTGCGGGAGGAACGACGCTCTCGGCGGTAGTACCGTCCGTGTCCGCAGCCCGCCGCCGGGCCGTTTCGAGCTGGAAATCCAGGGGTTTCCGCGGCCGATGGGCGAGAATACTCGGGAAAAACAGGGAAAATCGCGTTCTCGGGCTTGACGTGCTCGATGGAAACGCGGTATGTACCATTCCGCTCAAGCTTACATACAGTCACCGAAGGGTTTTGGCGACGGGCCCGATGGAGGGGTCTGCGGGCCCGGTAGGTGAAGGGAAAGCGTCCTTCTCGAAAGGAAGAGGAGACATGGCGAAGAAGAAAGCCACGAAGGCGGCTGGGACGAAGCCGATGACGAAGAGCGAGATCCAGACGCAGATCGCGGAGAAGACCGGCCTCACCAAGAAGGAGGTCGCTTCGGTCTTCGAGGCGCTGACCGACGTCGTCGGGAAGAACCTCGGCCGCCGCGGTCCGAAGGTCTTCACGATTCCGGGACTCGTGAAGTTCAAGGTGCAGCACAAGAAGGCGACGAAGGCTCGAAAGGGCATCAACCCGTTCACGGGCGAGCCGACCGTCTTCAAGGCGAAGCCGGCGCGGAACGTCGTGAAGGCGCAGCCGCTCAAGGCGCTCAAGGACATGGTCTGAGACGGTTCGTCCGCCCCCGCGGCGGATGACGAGATCTCGGTCTTGGAACCACCGCTCAGCGACTCGGAATACGGAGTCGGAGCGGTGGTTTTTTTTGCGTCGTCGATTTCGCGCAGACCATCGCGCGCGGATCGTCCGAAAACGCGCTTTCCCGCCGCGGCGCGCTCCGCACGGAGACGACGGGCAGCACTATCGGCCATAGTTCGCCGGTCGCGTTCGCGTGGCGTAGTCTTCTCTGGCCCCCGAGCTCCGCTCCGAACCGTTTGCGTGCGGTCGATCGAGCCGGGGGGGGACAGCCGACCTTCTGGTCTCGCGAGGCGGGATCGGGGGAGGACATCCAGTCGCGCGGAGAAATGCGCCGAATCCGATGTTGCGCTTGAACGGGCTCCACGGTTGCCGAGCGGGTGAACAGCTTCAGTTCTCCGGTGACGCGACCATCCGCCTCGGTCGAAGTGAGGACTGCGAAGTCGTGCTCGACGACTCGGGCTGCTCGCGTCATCACGCCGAGATCGAGTCGCGTCCGAACGGGTACGTCATTCGGGATCTGAGGAGCACGAACGGCCTCTACGTCAACGGCCGCAAAGTGACCCAGTCGGCACTCGTGAGCGGCGATACGTTCACGATCGGTCGCAATCAGTTCTCATTCATCGTGGGTACGGCGGAGGAGTCCGACGAGACGCACGTCTTCGGCGATACGTTGGAGGTCGAGGAGCTCGACACCCTGTTCATCGACGACACCCACTTTGCCGGACTCATGGGCGGAGTCGACGCCGACGAGCTCGCTTCACTAAAGCGCGCGCACCGTCAGATGAAGTTCGTGGTGGAAGTGAGTCGCGCGCTGAATAGCACGCTCGACAAGGACAGCCTCTTCCCGCTGCTCATCGACGCGGTGTTCGAAGAGTTCAAAGTGGCCGGCCGGGCCTCGATTTTTCTCACGACGGACGACGATCTCCAGTCGTTCTCCGAGGTCTACTGGCGCACGCGTTCGGGCGAGGAGCCCCGGACGGTTAGTCTGCCGCTTCTCCGCGATGTCGTCGCGCGCCGGGTCGCCGCGATCCTGAGCCCCGACGAGGAGGCTCCGGCCGCGGTTCCGGCGTGGCTGAAGGGCAAGGCAATGTGCGCACCGCTCGTTATCGGAGAGCGGGTGCTCGGGGTGATCTACCTCGAGAGCACCTCGGTCTCGGCCGAATTCGAGAAGCACGACCTCGAGCTCTTCAGCGTGCTTGCGCATCAGAGCGCCGCGTCGATCGGGAACTCGCTGCTCTACGAAGAGCTCGAAGTATCGTTCTTCGAGACGGTGCGCAGCCTGAGCAACGCCCTCGAGGCGAAAGACCAGTACACTCGCGGACATAGCGACCGCGTGGCGCGATACGCCGTCGGGATCGGTCGGCGCCTCGGGCTCTCCGACGTGCAGCTCCGGACGCTCCGCGTCGCCGCGGAGCTTCACGACATCGGGAAAATCGCGATTCGTGAGGCGATCATCGGGAAGAGCGGAAAGCTCTCGGACGAGGAGTTCGAGATGATCAAGCGTCACCCGCAGCTCGGCGTGAACATTCTCCGCCCGATCAGTTTTCTCAAGCCGGCGCTCCCGATCATCCTCCATCACCACGAGCGCTACGGCGGAAACGGCTATCCGAGCCAGCTCAGAGGAGCGGAGATCCCACTCGAAGCGCGGATCCTCAATCTCGCCGATGCGTTCGACGCGATGACGACTCAGCGTTCGTACAACTCGCCGCGCAGCGTGATCGATGCGATCTGCCACTGTCGCGACGAGGCGGGGGTGAGCTTCGATCCGGACTGCGTCCAGGCGCTCATCGAGTTCATCCAGTCGGAGTTCGACTCGTTGGAACCCGACGGCACGCATCGGTTCGAGCTGGAGCGGGTGTAAGCCGCGGCGAGCTCGCGCTCCATGCGGTCGGACTCCTCCGCCGCTTCAAGTTCGGTCCGTGCTCTCCTTCACCGCCGAGAAGAAATAGCGGTGGCGGTGGAAGGGATGAAACTCCGCCTCTCTCACCGGGAGGCCCGAGAGGATCCGGCGGCAGTCGTCTTCCGAGTGGTAGAAATTGACGTGGTCGGCGTCGCCGCCCGAGCACGCGGTGCCTTTCGGTACGCTGATGATCAACCTCCCTCCGGGACGGAGTACGCGGAGCGCTTCGCGCGCGACGGCGGTGTCGTCGTCGAGATGTTCGAGCACCTGCCCTATGTACGCCGAGTCGAACGCCGCATCGCGAAACGGGAGGTGGTACCCGTCTCCCGCGACGAACACCGAGGGGATGCCGAGGCGACGGCACTCGCGGAGCGCGTAGCGAACGCCCGGGAACGCGAAGTCGATGCCGACGTTGAACCCGCGCTTCGTGTAGCCGCGGAGCGCGGCGCAGGAGCCGAGTCCGCACCCGACGTCGAGAAACCGTCCCTCGGCGAGCCCGGCGACCGGGTGATGGTAGGACTTTCGGATCTTCGTCTGCATGGCCCAACGCGGGAACACGAAAGAGAGCGACCGATAGCGAGGCTTGCGAAACCAGCCGCTCCGGAGCCGCTCGCGAAACTTGCGCTCCCAGTTGTCGCGCGTGTTCGGGTTCGCCTGCTCGTCCACCATCCCGTCGTCGCTTCGCGTGATCATCCGGGTCGCCGCTAGTCCGCGTCGGTGACGATCGGGAGATCGCGCCGCGCCCAACCGGGGTAGACGAGCTGGCCCGAAGAGTCGACCTCGCCGTCGTAGCCGCCCCGCATGTCGACGACGTTCGTGTAGCCCGCGTCGAGAAGAATCCGGACGGCGCGCATCGAACGTCCCCCGCGGAGACACCCGACGATGAGCTTCGCGTCTTTCGCGTACTTCGCTTCGACCTCGCTCAGAAACTCTGCGTTCGGCACCATTCCCGGCCCGGCGGGATTGCGGTGCATGAGCGGAACGCAAGCCGCGCCGGGAGCGTGGCCCGCCGCAAACTCCTCGCGCGAACGTACGTCGAGATACTCGTGACCGTCGCCCGAGTCGAGGCGTCGCTTCGCCTCTTCCGGTTCGATGCGTTGAATGTCCATGGATTCGCTTTCGATTGTACTCGGCTCGCTCGAGCTCGGCGCCGTGAGCCGAATCGCACGGCGCTCCGTCAGCCTCGAGCTCGGGCGAGGCGCACATTATGCGGGGACTCCAGTCGGGCGACAACCGCGCGCGTTCTCTCGGCGGGAGAACTCGAACGTTCGAACTAGCGCTGGTAGATCGGCAGGCACTTGAACTCGACCGCGAGCGCGAGGATCGCCATCGCGGTCGTGTACGCCGGCCCCGCTTCGCGTTCGTGGACGCCGGGCGGAAGCTCCCAGCTCCCGTCGTCCTTTTGTCGCTCGAGCAGCCGCGCGAAGCTCGCCGGCCGCCACTTCTCCCAGTAGGCGTCCCCGAGCTGGTACATCGCCTGCGTCGCGTAGTACATGCTGTAGTAGTAAAACGGCGCGTCGCCCTCGATCGGGTGGGCGAGCAGCCAATCTCCGCCGCGCCGCGCTTCCGGACTCCCGAACTCGCCGCAGAGCTCCAGGGTGAGGACGCCGGTTCCTGTCATCGCGGCGTTCGGGGCTCGACTCTGAAGCGGATCGTAGAGAAAACCGCCGTCCGGCTGGGCGCAGCGCTTCACGTAGAGGATCGCGCGGTCGATGCTCGTCTGCGGCACCGGAACGCCCGCGTTTTGCGCCGCGCGGAGAGCGAGGATCTGCCAGCCGCTGACCGAGAGGTCCGACTGATCGGACGACGGCGTGTACCGCCAACCCCCGGCCGAAGTGCTGTCCTTCGGTGCGCGCTGCGCGCGAAGGAGGACGTCGACCGCGGCGCGATGCGTTCGGCGAAGGTTCTCGAATCCGGGTTTTCCCGTCGGGATCATTCCGAGCACTTCACCGAGAACGAGGGTCGCGATTCCGTGCTCATAGAGTGGGCCGTGCGAGGTGTCGCGTCGCCGAACGAGGAGACCGCGATCCCGGCTCGAGAGCAGAAACTGCACCGCCCGATCGACCGCTTCGCCGAACGGCCCGCGACCCGGTTCGGAACGGCCCGCGAGAAACGCGAGCACGGCGAGACCCGCGACGCCGGTGTTCTTTCCTTCTTCGCCGTACCCCGAGATCCAGCTTCCATCGGGTCGCTGCGCGCTGCGGAGATACCGGAGCCCGCGGTCGACGGCACGCGTGATCGGGTTCGGCTCGTAGAGCTTGCGCGGATCGGTTTCGGCGGGCGTCTTTCCTGCCTCGGGCTCCGCGCCGTCGCGCTCTTGAGCGAGCTCCTGGCGCGGCGGAGCCGTCGCAAGAACGGCGAGAAGGAGAAGGAGCGTGCGTTTCGGAGGGAGTCGAACCAATCCGCGCATCTTTACCAGCCTCGCTCTTCGAGGGCCCGGAGGTACGCGCGCACCAGCGGGCGAAACCGGGGGGAGTACGGCAGCTCGAGGACGCCCCGTGGAGTCGAAAACCGAAGCTCGTGGGCGATGTGGTCGCCGCGCGGAACGACCTCCCAGCCGTGCGCGACGTCAGTTCGAACTTCGCTGTCCGCGGCACTCGAGAGCGCGTCGAAATGTCCGCCGCCCTCCAGCGCTCGCGTCGCTTCGGCGAGGGAGCGCATCGCGCGCCGATGCGACTCGCGGGCGCCGCGGAAGTCTCCGCTTTCGAGCCGCTCGAGCGCGTCGCGGGTTTCGCGCACCGCCGCTTCCATTCCCTGGAGGCGCTGACTCGCCCCGCCGATTCCGCTCTCGGCTTGGGTCATCGCTTCGAGGGCGCGTTGGCGGACGGCGCTCACTCGATCGGAGAATCGAGTCGCGGCGAGTCCCGCTGCTCGCGCGGGCTGGTTCGCTGTCGATTCCGAGGGGGTGTCGGTCGCAGCCGGCTCGCCCCCTCGTCCGGGCGCTTCCGAGCCGGCGGGGGTCGACGCCGGCGTGGCGCGGAGGATCGCATTGAGCTCCTCACCCGCACGGAGCGCGCTCCAGTACGCGGTGAGGATCTGCGGGAGGCTCGCCGAGATGCGGAATCCGGCCTCGGTGAACTCGCGGACGATGCGCGTCCCGTCGGCTCGATCCTCCGCGTCGGGCGCGGGATCCGCGGCGCGGAGCTGCGCCGCGAGCGATCGACCTTCGCGTTCGATGACGAGGAGGCGAGCGA
Source organism: Planctomycetota bacterium (assembly GCA_965223845.1). Classification (GTDB taxonomy): domain Bacteria; phylum Planctomycetota; class UBA8108; order UBA8108; family SXIK01; genus CBDCXR01. The sequence goes on from CBDCXR010000004.1 coordinate 6,810,521, forward strand.
CGAGGTCGACCAGCTCCTCTATGGTAATCGCGCTCTCCTCGAGTGCGTCGAGGAGCGACTGCTCGTTCTCTGCGACCGTTCGGGCATCGTCTTCTGAGACGTCGTCGCCACCGAGCAGGGCCTCGAGTGCCCCGTCGATTTCGTCCTGAGTTCGCGCGAGTGCCGCGAGACGGGCGAGTTCCGCTTCGATCTCGCGGTGGAGTCGGTGTCGACTCTTCTCGGCCTCCGAAGCTTCATCCGACGGATCTTCCGCGGCGAGCTCGGCGCTCGCGCGCTCGCTCTCGTCGGTCGCTCGTTCGCGGAGAGCCGCGACGAGCTGCGCCGCCGCGAGGAGTTCCCCGCGCCCGCGATCGAGCGCCGCGACGGTGGTGAGGCGGTCGCCGCTCTCCGCCGCGCGAACCGCCGCCCGAAACGCGTCGCCCGCGCGGCCCAGCCGCTCGAGGGCGGGGAGGACGCGCTCGTCACCGCGTGCTCGCTGTGCGATTTCGCTCGACGCGTGCTCCGTCTTCTGGACGAGGTCGCGCGCCGTGGCGAGGAGCTCTTCGATCGGTCGATCGTCGTCGATGTCTCCGAGCCGCGCGGCGAGATCGCTCACTGCCGCTTCCGCGTGGATCGCGATCGCTTGGGTCTCGTCTGCGGCGAGCGCGGTCGCGATCGCCTCGATCCGCCGGGCCGCGCGCGACTCGAGATCGGCGGCCGCGCGGATGAGCGGCGCGAACTCGCCCGGCGGTGCCTCTTCTGCGGCCGCGAGTCGTTCGGACGCCCGGAGCATGTCACCTCGCGCGAGCGCGAGAAGCTCGCCGGCGCGGCGATCGAGCCGCCGGGCGAAGTCGACCTCGCGGGTTCGGGTGAAGCGCGCTTCGCGCCGCAGAAGGCGCGCGAGATCGATCACGTCGAGTCGGATACGCTCGTGCGCGATGGTGAGCTCGGTCGACGGCGACGCTTCGGGCGATGGAGCTCCGGACCCCGCCGCGCGTTCGAGAAGAGCCGCGAGCGACGCCGCGTGTGCCGCTTCCCTGCGCGCCAGCTCGCGTACGCGCGAGGAGATGGCGGCCGCGGCCCGCTCGAGCCATCCGCGGCTTCCGGCGCGAGCGGCGACGCCCTCGCGGTAGCGGCCGAGGGACTCGACCACCCGATCGAGTTGGTCGACAGCGGTGCGCGCGTCGGCGACGACCGGGCTCCGATCCGTCGACTCCTCGCCGCGGGCGGCGTCGACCCCATCGGCGAGACGAAAGATCCCGTCGCGGACGCGAGCGCAAGCCTCTTCGGCCGCTGCGCCGTCGCGTGCGGCGCTTCCGAGGAGCGCTCGCTCCTCGTCGCGTGTTGCGACGCGCTCGAGCGCATCGATGCGCCGGCGGGCGAGAGAGAGCGAAGCCGCGACGTGCTCGGCCGTGCGCCGAAGGTTCTGGAGCGCGCGGCGGTTCCACGCCGGTGCGCGCGCTAGGCGAGTGGCGACTCGTTCCGATCCGGTAGCGGCATCCGCGGCGAGCTGGGCGGCGAGCGAAGCCTCGTGCGCGGGGCGAAGCTCCCGGTACACGCGGGCGATGCGCCGGCCGCGCTCTGCGCGGGACTCCTCGTCTCGTTCGGGAAACGCGTGTCCGGCGTCCGTGTCGAGCCCGGCGGGCGGAGCAGCTCCGCTCGCGAGACCTCCGGCCGGACTCGACGCGCTCGCGATCTCGTCCTTCTCCCCGGTCGCTCCCGGCGCGCTCGCGATCTCGCTTCGCCATTCTTCGACGACCCGAGCAAGGAGCTGAAGCTCGCGCTGAGTTTCGAGATCCGCGTTCGGCTCGCCCGCGGAGAGTGCACTCTCCTGCTCGATCTCGAACGCGGCGCGCGCGACCGCGCGAGCGGCGGTCGCGGCGGGATCGGATTCCGCCGCCGCCGCGGCGTCGGTGAGAGCGTCGAGGAGCGGGTTGAGCTCGAGGGTTCGATCCTCCGCGCGCCGGCGGACCTCGGCTTGGCGCCGCTGAGCGGAATCGAGGTCTCGCCGCGCCCAGTCGAGTGCGGTGACGGCGGCGGCTCCGAGCGCCGCGATGTCTTCGCTCTCGTCTCCGGCCGCGAGCCGATCGCGTATCGCGGCGAGCGCGGGGATCACCGTCTCTTGGTAGGCGCGACTGAGCTTCTGCTCGGATTCCGCCGCGGGAAGATTCCGCGCTGCGCCGGCGATCGCTCCAGCGAGGCGCGTTCCGCGAACGAGGAGGCGCCGTGCGCGGGTAGCGAGGCGGTCGCCGTTGTCTCTTCTTCCCGCGAGCGTTGCGGCAAACGATCGAGCGTCGCGGGAGAGTGCGAGCACGGCTTCGCTGAGTCGACTCCACTCCTCCGAGCGAGCCGTGCCGTTGACGGTGATTCGCACTGCATCGAGCGCGCCGCCGAAGCGGTCCGCCTCGTCCGCGGGCGAAACCTCGTCGCCGGCCCCCGGCTCGGCGAGCGTGCGAAGATCGCTCCAGAACGCGGAGCCTGCGCCGCGCGCGATCGTACGGAGCTCGCGCGCGGCGCGCACGAGGACGATCCGCGTCGTCCCGACGTTCGGAAGGGAACGCGCCGAAGCGTCGAGCTCGCCGGCGATTCCCTCGAGCTCGACGAGAATCGCGCGCAGACGGCTGGCGTCGTCGCGCGCACTTTCGGTCGTCGTCGATCCCGCGCGCCGCGCGATCGCTTCGCCGTCATTCGCGGCGAGCTCGAGAGCAGCAGCGGCGCGCGCGAGTCGCGCGAGCCAGGCTCGGCTCCTCGACCGCTCCGGCGTGTCGACGACTTCGAGCCGGCGCGGCGTCGAGGCACCCGAATTGCCGCGGAGATCGATCGCGACGAGCTCGACGGTCACCCCGTCGCCTGGCTGGAGCTCGAGCGCCGCAAGGTCGAGACGAGCGCGTCCGGTGATGGCTCGCGCCGGTTCCGTGTCCGCACTCGGCGGCACGGCCGACTCCCTTCGAACTCGGTGTTCGATCGATTCGTCTTCGAGTGCGATGCGGAGCCGGATCTCCGCGATGCCGACGTCGTCCCGCGCCGAGTACTCGAACGTGAGAACGGACTCGGGCTCGACGGGAATCGATCCCGGTCGCGGCGAGCGCAGCGTGATTTCCGGCGGGCGATCGGAGTCGACCTCGATCGCGACGACGTGGCGCCCGCCGTTGCCGACGCCGCTCTCGTCGACGAGAGTGAGCTGAACGCGAGAGAGATCGGCCGCGACTGTGAATTCCTCCGTGCGAATGACGCGTCCCTCGATCCGAAGCGGAACTTCGAGATGCGGTGGCGACCCGGTCGACTCCGGCGTGCCCGAAGGTTCGCGTATGAGGGACAAGCTCGCTGCGCCGAGCGCTGCGTCGGACTCGATCGCGAGCGCGACTCCACTGCCGGCGAGCACGCGAAATGACCCGTCCGCACTCTCGATCGTGCGCTCCCTCGCGCCCGTGTAGGCCGGTTCGCGGACCCGGATTTCAAAGCGCTTCGCGCGCGGAGGAGCGCGCGTTTCGATGCGGTACCAGGGACTCGCGGCGTCTCCGGCGAAGATGCGGTAGGACAGCGAGCGCGTGAGCGCGCGGAACGTCTTCGTCGCCGTGCGTCGCTCACCGCCCGCGACCGAGCTCCGGAATTCGAGGAGTTCGTTCCCGCTCGAGTCCGCGTCGGATCGCCACGCGATGGTCGCGGATTCGGGCGTACCCGCAACCGCGTCGACGATCACTGCGACCTCACTCCCTTCGGCGACCGTCGCGTGCCCCGGCTGGACGGCGATGACGACCGTCGAGGGACGGGGGAGCTCTGTCGCCGGGTGGATGAACCGATCGAAGAGGAGCTCGAACGAACGGGGCGACGCGGCCGCGAATGCCGCGACGGAGAAGAGCGTGACCGCTCCGGCGAGAACCGCGGCGACGGCGCGCCCGCGAGGAAGCGCGCGCATCGGATCGCTCACGGCGAGAATCGAGTGCGTTTCGGCTTCGAGAGCGGAGAACAGCTCGGCCGAGACGCGGCGGCGTGCGTTGGGGCACTCGCCGATTTCGACCAGAGTGCGCAGGCGGCCATCGAGCGAGGGTGCTGCGCTCTCGGCTCGTTCGGCGACGGCTAGAGTCGCCCGGGCTCGCAGCGCGCGCGCGAGGAGTGCGATCGCGACGACGCCCGTCACTGCGACCGCGCTCGTCGTCAGCAGGACGCGCTCGGTGACCCCGAGAACGAACCAGCGATCCAGTCCGAATGCGATCGCGGTCGAAACACCGGCGGCGAACGTCGTCCAGCCGATCGCGACCGCGGCGTCGATCGCGAAGCCGCGCCGCCGGAGCGAGGCTAGCGAGCGGAGGACTTGATCGGCAAGCAGCGGGGGTTCAGAAATCGACGAGCGCATGATGGACCCGATTGTCGACGCGCGAGGCCGCCGAGCCCCGAGAAAATCCTCTCGACGGCGTCAGCCGAGTAGGATCCCCGGATCGGGAACGCGCGTCGCGCACCGTTTCGGCCTCATGGATTTCACCTTCGCGCCCGACTTTCGATCCGAGCTTCCGGCGGAGCTCCGAACCCGGTGCACCGGGCCGCCAGATCTCCATCTCTCTTCTCCCTTCGTGCCCTTCCAGACCCTTCCTGGTGCAATCTCTAGCCCGTAGCCGCGCGTTGCCACTGCGCAAGGAAGAACCCGTCCGTCCGCGAGCGAACTGGGTCGAGGCGGATCCAATCGCCGACGAAGCACTCGGAGGGAAGTCGCTTCGCAGCCCACACCGAGCGGTACGGCGTGAAGTGTGCGTGCGCGGAAGCAAACTTCTCCGCGACATCCTCGTTCTCCTCACGAAGAAGCGCGCAGGTCGAGTAGGCGAGCCGTCCGCCGGGTTTCACGAGAGGAGCGAATCGCGTGAGGATCTCGAGCTGGAGCGCCGCGAAGCGCGCGACATCGTCCGGTCCGTAGCGACGCTTGAGATCGGGATTTCGGCGGAGAGTGCCGAGGCCGCTGCAGGGTGCGTCGACGAGAACGAGGTCCGCCGCGGGGATGCGATCCTCGACGCACGTCTGTCCTTCGCCCGAATCCGCTTCGTCGAGCGGGACGATATCGACCCACGACTCCATCTCTGCTTCGCGCACGCGGCGCTCGAGCTCGGTGAGCTTCCGTCTGTCGATGTCCGCGGCGTAGAGCCGCGTGCGGTTCCATGCCCCGAGGGGATCAGCTTCGCGTGGCGCACCGAGGAGCAGATCACCGAGGATGAGGCACTTTCCGCCTGCGCCTGCGCACGCGTCGACGATCGTCGTTCCCGGCGCGGCGTCGAGGGCCAGCGCGACGACTTGACTCCCCTCGTCGGCGATCTCGATCCAGTGACGCCGATTGGCGCGAGTTCCCGTGAGATTCTTCCGCGCGGCGAGACGAAGTCCGATCGGGCTCCAGGGCGTCAGCTCTACGGCGACGTCGAGCTCCGCTTCGAGACTCTCCTGCACGCGCGAGCGTTCCGTGCGGCGCCGGTGGATCCTCAGGTCGACCGTAGCTTCGGCGGCGAGCGCGGCGGCGAGCCGAACTGCGTCCGCTTCACCGAAGTCGCGCACGAGGGCATCGGCGAGCCACACGGGGAGACTCATCTCCGCCGCGCGTCGGGCGTTCGGTTCGTCCGGCCAGCGGGCGTCCCCATCGGGTGGCGGCGTCGATCGAATCGCCTCGAGGAGGGGCTCGACGATCGCCTCTTCTTCGTCGGTCCACCGCGCGTCCGTCGCGGCCTCGATCGATTCCTCGAGGGACCAGCCGGTGAGCCCGTCCCGCGAAAGGACGAGCAACTCGCCCAGTACCTCGACGCGCTCGGCGACGCCGCCGGCGCGATGTCCGGCGCCGAGCTCCGCCCGGCCGAGCCGGTCGGCCCACACCCGCCAGCCGGCTTCGCTCCGGGGGTGATGTCGGAGCCACGCGTAGGCGAGGCGACTCACGGTGCGGCGATCGTGGCTGCCGAGGAACCGTCGCGCGCGGACGAATCGTCCGACCCGCGCGTCCGCGGGGAAAGGATCGCCGGGACGGGCGAGCTCGACGATGAGGTCGATGGCGACGCCGAGGAGAGATGCGGGCTTCATGGCTTTCGGCCGACTCACGAGGGAAACGGCGCATTATCGGGATCGCCGCGATTCCGAGCAAGCGCATCGCTCAGCTCGAGTCGGCGAAGGTATCCAGCTCCTGGACGATGCTTCGCCGCCTTCGCGTCTTCTCCCGCCCGACCGGAACGTCCCCGCTGAGCGTGATAGACTTCTTCGGCAATCCCAAGGCCGACCGGGGTATCACCGACCCGGTGCGTCGATCCGACTCCATCCAACTGGTCCCAGAGCCTGGCCACGACTCTCCGGGGAACGCGAGTGACGCTAGAGACCGAACGGTTCGAAGAGCCGGACACGAAGACGCTCATCCTTCAGAGAAAGGACCTGAACGCCGTACTCGAGAAAAAGAGTCCGGCGCTGATCGTGCTTCGCGGATCGGAGACGGGGCTGCGGATTTCGATCAAGAAGGATCGGGTCACTCTCGGACGAACAGTCGACGCGGATATCGTGCTCAACGACAGCCGCGTTTCGCGACGCCACGCCGAGATCCGCTGGGACAACGAGGCGGGAGGCTACGTCGTCGAGGATCTCGGCAGCACGAACGGCACCGGCGTCAACAATCGCGTGATCAGCTCCTGCCTCCTCGAGGACGGCGACAAGATCTTCGTCGGGGGGACGATCCTTCGCTTCGCGCTCCAGGACGAGGTCGACAGTCAGAGCAGCGATCTCTTCGATCAGCTGATGTTCCAGGACGATCTCACCGGGCTCGTCGTACGCCGCCGATTCGACAACGATCTTCGTGTCCTCCTTCAATCGGCGCGGGTGCAAGGCGAGTCCGTCGCGCTCCTCATGATGGACATGGATGGCCTCAAGAAGGTGAACGACAGCCACGGGCACCCCGTCGGAGCCTTCGTCATCTCTGAAGTCGGAAAGACGATCGGCGCGATCTGCAACACACGCGGGGCCGCGTGCCGCTACGGCGGCGACGAGTTCATCGCCTACATCGTCGGCGCGGATCGCAACGCGGGCATCGAGGTCGGCGAGCAGATCCGCGACGCGATTCGCTCCACCGTCCACCGGAAGGACGGAGTCGAGCTGCGCGTTTCGATTTCGATCGGGGTCGCGGTCTATCCCGGCGACGCGCAAACACCCGAGGACCTGACGCGCGCGGCCGACGAGGCGCTGTACCGCGCGAAGGAGCGCGGGCGCGACGCCGTGAGTATCTGAGACCGAGCCCTCGCGCACGGCGCTCAGAGCGTAGAGAGCAGATCGTTTTCGCGGTGGTTCGCGAGCGCGATGAACCGCCGTGCCGCCGCCGGAACGACCTGGCTCGCCGCCGCGCCGAGCGGTATTCTTGGGATCTTCACACTGGACCCCAAGAGTGCGGAGTACGGTTCATGATATGTGCGGGATGGGGGCGGGCGGGGCGAGCGTATCTCGTCGGCGCGATCATTCTTGCCGGCGCGCCAGTCTTCGCGCTCGCGTTCCTTTTCGAGCGAGTGTTCGCGACTCGCCCTCTTCGACTCGGCATTCGGCGGCCGGCCGCATCCCGGCGAAATCGCTTTCGCATCTCGACTCTCGTCGGAGCGATCGTCCTCGCCTCGTCGCCGAGCTACGCACTCACGATCACCGAGGTCATGTACCACCCGTCGGCGGCGGCGACGGCGGCGGTTGGAGGGCGCAGCCTCGAGTGGTTCGAGCTCTACAACGAGACGCCGACGACGCTCAATCTTTCGGGTTACCGCGTCGTCGACGGAGTGGAGTTCGTCTTTCCCCACGATACGTATCTCCTCCCGTACTCCTACCTCGTCGTTTGTGCCGACGCGGATGCCGTGCGCGAGCACTACGAGATCGACAACGTGATCGGGAACTTCACCGGTCTCCTCGACAACGGCGGCGAAGAAATCGAGGTCGCGATCTTCGGCGGCGGAACGGAAGTCCGGGTCGACTACTCCGACAGCGGTCAGTGGCCGCACGCCGCCGACGGCACGGGGCATTCGCTCTCGCTGAAGAACGTCTTCGCCGACACGCGCTCGAACGACAGCTGGGAGGCGAGTCTCGTCTTGGGCGGGACCCCCGGCGGGCCGAACACGGACGAGCCCCGGGTCGTCGACACGATTCTCATCGACGACGATGAGGAGTGGCGCTACCGCAAGGGCACGAGCGCGTATCCGTCTCAGTGGCGCAACCAAGGCTACGACGACGGCTCGTGGTCTCGCGGACGAACCGGGATCGGCTACGGCGACGGCGACGACACCACCGTGCTCAGCGATATGTCCGGCGGATACTGGTCATTCGCGGCGCGGAAGGTGTTCAGCCTCTCGCAGAGCGAGATCGACGACATCGACGATCTCGTCTTTCAGATCAACTACGACGACGGCTTCGCCGCCTTCTTGAACGGAACCGAGGTCGCGCGCGGGGCGCTCCCGGGTGCTTCCCCGCCGCCCCACAACCAGGCGGCGGATCTTCACGAAGCAGGAGGCTTCGAGGATTTCGTCATTCCGACGGGACTTCTCGATGAGGGCGAGAACGTCCTCGCGGTTCAGATTCACAACAACACGCTCGGAAGCAGCGACGCGACCTTCATCCCGCGCCTCGCGAGTCGAAAGACGATCGTGCCGACGCCGACCGGGTCGCCCGTGCCGGTCGTCATCAACGAGTTCTTTGGACGCGCGGACACAGGCGGTTGGGTCGAGCTTCACAACCTTTCGAATGCCAGCGTCGACATCGGCGGATTTCACCTGAGCACCACTCGCTCCGTGCTCGACGAGTGGACGATCCCCGCCGGGACGATGCTCGGTTCGAAGGGTTTCGTCTCGTTTACGGCCGAGGAGACCGGCCTCGATTTCTCCGCCGATTTCGTTTCCGTGTTCTTCTCCCGGGGCGACCTCTCGCAAGTCGTCGACGCGCAGATCTTCGAGCGTGGCCTCGGCCACGTGCCGTCGCTCGAAGGGTACAGCGAGGCGCGATCACCGGATGGCACCGGGCGGTTCGCCGTCTCGACGATGCCGACGCCGGGGGCGGCGAACGAGGTCGAGGTCGAGACGGGCGTCGTGATCAATGAGATCCTCTACAATCCGCCGGCCGGTCGCGAAGGTCAGGAGTTCATCGAGATCACGAACATCGCCCCGGTGGCGATCGACCTCACCGGGTACCGCTTCAACCGCGGCGTGACGTACGAGTTCGAGCCGGGCGCGCAGATCCAGCCGGGCGAGTTCATCGTCATCGCGCGCGATCCGCCCGCGCTCGAGGCTGCGCACGGCATCGGCGGGGTGCTGGGGCCGTACGAGGGTGGGCTCTCCGACGGCGGCGAGCGCATTCGGCTCGTCGATCCCCTCGGGAACATCGCCGACGAGGTCCGGTACTTCGACGGCGGCGAGTGGTCGCGCTGGGCCGACGGCGGCGGATCGAGCCTCGAGCTTCTCGATCCGCGCGCGGACAACTCGCTCGGAAGCGCGTGGACCGCGAGCGATGAATCGCCGAAGGCGACCTGGGAGACCGTGAACTACTCGTTTACCTACTCGAGTCAAGCGGCGTCTGAGTTCCACATCATGATGCTCGCGGCCGGTGAAGCGCTCATCGACGATATCGAAGTGCGGCGCTCGTCGACTCAGTACATCGCGAACGGCAGCTTCGAGTCTTCGACGAGCGGCTGGATCATCGAGGGGAATCACGTCCAGTCTCACCGGACGACCGACGACGCGTTCGACGGGAACGCCTGTCTTCGCATCGTCGCGACGGGAGACGGCGACACTCGCGTCAACCGCATCGAGCGCGAAACGTCCCCGAGCATGTCGAGCGGGTCGTACCAGGTCTCTCTCGCGCTCAAGTGGCAGCGCGGCGGGAATCTCATCTACTTCGGCAACTACAATCAACTTCCTAGTGCGCAGCACACTCACTGGATGGAGTATCCGGCGGCGCTCGGCACGCCGGGGGCGCGGAACAGTACGGCCGTCGACAACCTCGGACCCGTGATCGGCGATGTGATGCACTCGCCCGCCGTGCCGACGGGAGGTCAACCCGTTCAGGTGGTTGCGCGCGTTGCGGACGCCGACGGCATCGATTACGTCCGCGTCCGCCATCGTACCGGTTCGGCGAGTGGGTCGATGTCGACGGTGGAGCTGTTCGACGACGGCGCTCACGGAGACGGGGAAGCGGGCGATGGGATTTTCGGCGGCGAGATCTCGGCGCGGTCGAGCGGCAATCGCGTCGTCTACTTCATCGAAACACGCGACGATCTCGGCGCGACCTGGCGGCATCCCGTCGAGGCGAACCGAACTCACGTCTACGTCCACGATTCGCCGTTCGCCGCGTCGAGCTTCCGCGTCCGCATCGTGCACGACGATGCGACCTGGAACGAGCTCAACTCGCGCCGGCTGCACTCGAATGAGCTTCTCGACGCGACCTTCATCTTCAACGAGAGCCAGGTGTACTACAACGTCGGCACTCGTTTCCGCGGTAGCCCCTGGAACCGGCCGCCGTCCGCGCGGATGTACCGGGCGAAGTTCCCCGCAGACAGGCACCTCCACGGCGATCGTCGCGCGGTCAACATGAGCCGCTACGGGAACGAGCACGACGAGCGAGCGGCGTACTACTCGGTGTGGCGAAACTCGACGCCCTCGTCGACCTCGCCCATGAGTCGTGGATCGTTCGCGCGCTTGAAGACGAACAGCCGAACGGACTCGATGGAGATGGTCGACCCGGTGAACCGCGACTATACGCGCCTGTGGTTCCCGGGCGACAGCGACGGAATCGCTTACAAGATCACCGGGAAGATCCTCTTCAACGATTCCGGCGATCAGATTCCCCCGCCGGCGTGGGCGACGTATTCGAATCGAGGGTCGAACCCCGCCAGCTACCGGTGGAACTACAACCATCGCACGCGGGAGCTCGAGAACGACTACACCCCGATCGCGCGCCTGATGGCGCGAATCAACGGGGGGACGACCGTTCTCGACGAGACTCTCGAGGAGATCATGGATGTCGAGCAGTTCTTGCGCGTGTACGCGGCGCGCTGCGCGCACGACGACTGGGACACGATTTCGATCGGGAACGGGCAGAACGCCTACTTCTACTGGGCGTCGAACGAAGGGCGGATGAAGCTCCTGCCCTGGGATCTGGATCACAGCTGGGGAAACACCGGCAGTCGCATTTATCCCGACGCCGACGGTTCCTTCGCGCGGATTCTCGCTCGCCCCAAGTACCGCCGCATGTACTGGGGCATCCTCAACGAGATGGTGAACGGGCTCGACGGGAAGCCGGGCTACTGGACGGCAAGCGAGCTCGTCTCGAAGTTCATCGTGCCTACGCACGACGTCGTGGGCGGCGACGGAGTCTCGAGCGGCTCGGTCTCCAAGGTGAGAAACTTCATCAACTCTCGCCGCGGCAGTCTCGCGGGCCAGCTTCCGGCGCAGCGGGAGTTCCGCGTGACGACAGCGGATGGACAGACAGTGAACGACACCGAGATGGAGGTGAACGGCGAAGCCTGGGTCGACGTCCACGCGATCGTCGTGAACGGTGATCCCGCGGTCCTCAGTTGGCCCGGGACGACGCGCTGGCGGACGACGATCCCGCTCGGCCTCGGTGAGAACGAGCTCGACTTCGTCGCGTTCGATGCCGAGGGGAACTTCATCGCGACCGACTCGATCACGGCGACGAGCACGGCGGGTTGGAATCCACCGGAGATCAGCGCGATCCAGCCGGGAGCGGCGATGCCGACGACCGAGATCACGCTCACCGGTACCGAATTCCACGACGGCATCCGCGTCTACTTCGACGGCTTGGAAGCCGACGCCGTCGTCTTCGACGAAGGGACGAACCCCAGCGAGGCGACGGCGGTGATTCCGCTGATCGATCCGGGGGTCGTCGCGGTGACGGTGCAGAACGTCGACGGGCGGACGTCAGCGCCGTTTCAGTTCACCGTCGATCCGCTTCCTCCCCTCTTCGTTCGAGGCGATGCGAACTTGAGCGGTCTCGTCGAGATCGGAGATCCGCTCAAGATCCTCCTCCACCTGTTCGCGGGCGTCGCGATCGGCTGCAGGGACGCAGCGGATGCGAACAACGACGAGGCTCTCGATATCTCCGACGCGATGATGCTGCTCGAGTTCCAGTTCCAGGAAGGTCCGGCACCGAGCGCTCCGTTCCCGGACGCCTGGTTCGAACCGCTGGCGGAGGGGCCTCTCGATTGCGCGAGCGGCGAGTGAGTTTCCGTCGGCCCGTCGCTCAGGACTTCACCCAGCGTCGCGAATCGACCTCGTAGCGAAGACTCGGAGCCTGTTCACCCCCCGAGTCGACCGTGAAGGTGCCGGGCGGAGCATTCATCTCCGACGGGGCATCGGGCGTCGTCGAGGGAGTCGACGCCAGCGAGGTGCTCGGGGCTAGGTGGACGACACCGTCGGCCGTTTCGAGTCGAACGGGGAGTGGAAACACCGCCGCGTCCGGCTCTCCGAGGACGACGAGCGAAACCTCGCCTCGCCGCTCTCCCGCCTGCGCGACGACGAGTCGACCGAGGTGGTCGTCGCCTTCGCTTCGCTCGAGAAAGAAGACGGCAGCTCGGGGAAAGATCTGCCGGAGCTCGCCGCTCTCCGCGAACACGAAGAGATCGCTGAGGAGCGGGGCGTCGCCTCGATCGCGCGCGCCGCGGACGACGTGCCACGTCTCGCTCTCCGTTTCGGAAGCCCCCGTCTCCTCCCGCCGGCGGGCGATGCGCGTCTGCGCATACGCGGCGCCGTGAGCGTTGTCACGCGCGTCGGTCACGTAGTCGCGCGCGCGACCGTAGCTCTTGTTCGCGCGCAGGAGACCGAGAAAAGCGGCGAGGCGCGGACCGGGTCCCGCCGCGAGATCCTCGACGAAACGCGGCGTCATCTTCGTGTAGAACGTCGCGTTGAGAATGACGCCACCCACCGCGAGCGCGACGAGGATGACGACGATGATCGGACCGGAGAAGGAGCGTCGGGACATGCAGAACGGATTCGAGGGCGGACGAACGTCGCTCAGATGAGAACGCTGCGTTTTCTGAGCACCCACTCGGCGAAGAGTAGAGACAGTATGACCGCCGCGATGATCTCGGGAAAGTCCCAGAGGGCGACGGTGATGGTTCGTTCGCGCGTGACGGGCGACGAGTCGACGAGGCTCGGGAGCTCGTCGAGACTCGAGAGCGGGATCGTGACGCCGCCCCCGGCGCTCGCGAGTTGCTCGAGCGCCGCGCGGTCGCACCACGCATCGAGTGCCTCGGGATCCGTCTCGGGGTGGATCGTGAACTCGAGCTCCGCGGCGCCGGTTCGTTCGTCGTATCCCTCGAGGTGAGGAAGGCGCAGCCTCACGCGCACTGCCCACGCTTCGGCGAACGGATCCGGGGCGACGGCCAGAAGCTCAGTCGCGTCGATTTCGGCGCGGTAGCGATGGCTCGCCGCCGGACGGAGGTCGATCGAACGCGTCTCCGGCGCCGCCCCTTCGCTCTCTGGTTCGTCCCCGCGAACAGTGACGATCGCCTCGATCGGGACGCGCGGTTCGGGAAGTCGAGCGCGAAGGGCGGTCTCGATCACGATCGTCTCCCGCGCGCCGTAGCTCGCGCGAGACGCGGCGATCCACGCCGCGTCGTCGCGCGCGCTGGCGGGTTCGCCGAGTCCCCAGCGGACGACGCGGCGCCAGAACCGCTCGAACAGCTCATCGCCGACGCGGTACCGCCAGCGCCAGGTCGAGTCGATCCCGACGTAGAGAACTCTTCCCGCGCCGAAGGGCTTCTCGACGACGACGGCTCCGCGCTCGGAGAGAAAGCTCTCCGCCGCGCGCGTGTCACCGCCGGACTCCGAGCCGATGACCGCCGCGCCCGGAAGACGCGGGAGCGAGGTTCGCCCGACGGTCGCGAGAGTGCGAGCGCCCTCGGCGACTCCGCCGATCGGTGAAAACCAGTAGTGCTCGGGGAGGAGCTCCCAGAGCTCCGCGTTGCGTTCGACATCGGGAACGAGGCGCGCGAGCGCGGCGGCTTCGCCGGCTCGAGTGAGCGCGAGCGAGATTCCCGGTCGGGCGATCGAAGCTCCGAGCTGAGCGGCGGGAAGCGGCGTCGCCGGTGCCACCGGGAGGAGCTCGGCGAGCGGCGTGTCGAGCCACGCGTACGGGAGGTACTCTTCGCCGGCGATGAGAACGAGCGCGTTGCCGTCGAGTTCGATCGAGCGGGAGAGCGATTCGATCCAGTCTCGCGGGACACTTCGAGGCGAGACATCGCCGAGGATGACGACGCGGTAGGGCGAGAGCCCCGCTGCACTCGCGGGGAAGCCCTCGGGGACCTGCGTCGCGCTTTCCTCGGTGAGCAGAAACTCGTGTGCGATGATCGTCTCGTCTCTGCGCCAGCCATCGCGGAGGTAGCGCCACTCCCAGCGGGGGCGGCCATCGAGGAGGAGAACTTGCGCCGCGCGCGGGCGGACGTGCGCGCGAACGCGTCGCTGATCGACGACGGGGGACGCGTCGCCGGCGAGGAGCTGGACGTCGTAGTCGCGAACGCCCGGTACGCCAGCGACGAAGTCGAGATGCACGACGGCCCCTTCCCGCCGGTCGGAGATATCGACGGATCGTTCGGCCACCGTCGCTCCAGCGGAGTCCGTGAGTCGAAGCCGTCCGGCGGGCGGCGCGTCGCCCGTGCGCCGGATCCGTACGACGAGCGTCGCGGGCTCGTGCTCGAACGGGTCGCGGAGAACGCGGACCGAGAGGATCCTCACTTCGCTCGGAATCTCCGCGGGTCCGCACGCGACGGCGACGACGCGAGCCCCGAAGTCCCGGAGAACCGCCGCGCGGTCCGCCATCGGTTCCGCGCCGTGATCGTGACCATCGGAGAAAACGACGACGGTATCGAGCGCACCGCTCCGGGCAGGTTCGTCAAGCCCGGCGAGGCTCGCCGCGAGATCCGTCGATTCTCGCGGGCGCGGCAAGGCGCGGAGCGCGTCGGCGAAGCGGGGGACGGTGTCCGATGTCGCGACGGGACGGAGGCGATCCGACGCCGCGTGGAGCGACCAGCGAAAGTTCCCGAGCCACGACGCGATGGGCTCGTTGCCGAGCTGCGCGCGAACGCGCTCGAGCCGCGGCTCCGCGCCCTCCGTCGCGCTCTCCGGCAATCCCATGCTCCGCGACGTGTCGACGACGATCGCGAGCGGACGCGGTTCCGGTCGCGTCTCTGTCCAAGTTCGCCGCATGTCGCAAAGGAGGACGACGATCGATGCGCAGAGCGTGAGGCGCAGCGCGAGGAGGATTCGACCGACCAGGGGTGAGACGCGCCGCCGGTCACTCCGGTAGAGCGCGACGATGAAGACCGCGCAGACGACGAAGAGCCCCGCGGCGAACGGCGCGGACAGCAAATGCGACGAGAGACCGGGAATCATCGCGAGACGCCGACCCGCGCGCCCCGGTTCGGTGCTTCACATCGCGCGGGTGAGCCTATAGGCTTCTCGCGTTCACCGCCCGCGCGTCGAGGATCCATGCACTCTCTCTTCATCGCCGAAGCGTATCTCCACCGACTCGATCCGTTCGCGATACAGTTCACCGAGACGTTCGGGATTCGCTGGTACGGACTATCGTACCTCGCGGGGTTCGTAGCCGGTTGGGCGATCATTCGGTGGCTGGCTCGCACCGGGCGCTGCGCTCTCTCGCCGGCGGACGTGGGCGACTTCATGTTCTATCTGATCCTCGGCGTGATCGTCGGCGGGCGACTCGGCTACTGCATCTTTTACGATCCGAGCCTGTTCGTCGACCCGCCGCTCCTCGGCGTGGTTCAGGTCTGGAAGGGCGGGATGGCGAGTCACGGCGGGATGCTCGGCGTCGTCGCGGCTTCGTGGTGGTTCGCCCGAACGAGGAAGCACTCGATCTTTCATCTCTTCGATATCACGGCGCTCGCCTGTCCGCCCGGGCTCTGCCTCGGGCGCCTCGCAAACTTCATCAACGGCGAGCTTTGGGGCAAGGCGCTGCCGGCGGAGATGCAGGCAAACCCGCCGTGGTGGAGCCTCAAGTATCCCGAGGAAATCCTGCAATCGCCGCGCTCCTGGGAGCCGCGACTCTCGGGACTCGAAGGTCATTTGTCGGATCGGGTGGACACCCTCCCCGCTGCGGTCGTGGGCGCGCTTCGCGAGGGCGACGAGGTCGTGACGGAGGCGGTGGCTCCTCTCCTCACGGCGTACTATCCGTCGCAGCTCTACCAAGCTCTCACGGACGGACCGATTCTCATCGCGGCGGTGGCCGCGGCGTGGTGGTTCCGACTGAAGCCCGGCGTCGCGGGCGGCTGGTTCCTGATCAGCTACGGAATTCTCCGCGTCGTCACCGAGGTCTTCCGGCAGCCGGATCCGGGGGTCGCGGTGCTCGGGACGCCTCTCGGTGATCTCTCGCGCGGACAGCAGCTCAGCCTGCTCATGATCGGGTGCGGCCTCGCGATGATGATCGGATGCGCGAGGAGGCGGGTGGCACCCCTCGGATCGCTTCGGCGAACGAGGGAACCCGACGCCGATTGACTACGGAGTCGGCGCGACGTCGAGAGCGGCTTCGACGAGAGGGTTTTTCGGCTCGCCTCCCCTCCACGCCGCGACGACGGGAAACTCCGAACCGGCGACGGTCAGCGGGTACGCGTCGACTCCGGGCGCCTTCGGTCCCTTCGAATCGAGGTGCGGCACCAGCGAGTAGCCGAGACCCGCGCCGACGAAACCGAGGATGGTTTCGGCGGACGTCGCCGAGATCGTTCGTTCGGGCGTGATTCCGTGCTCGCGAAGGGCTTCGAGCTGAAGGAAGTGCGCGCGAAGGCCGGCGGGATAAGCGACGAACGGCTCGCCCGCGAGCGAGGCGAGTCGATCGGCGATCGACCCTGCACTGTCGCGCGTGCGGCTCGCCGTCCGATCTCTCGGCGCCACGAGAAACGTCGAGAGTCGTCCCACCGGACGAGACTCGGCGACGCCCGAGCCTAGCTCGGGGAGGTACCCCACGATGAGGTCGCACTCGCCGCGGGAGAGAGCGGACGCGTTCGGCTCGTGACGTTCCCGTAAATCGATGCGAATGCTCGGCCGCGCCCGCTGGAGCCGGCGAAGCCAGGCGGGC
This sequence comes from Planctomycetota bacterium, assembly GCA_965223845.1. Classification (GTDB taxonomy): domain Bacteria; phylum Planctomycetota; class UBA8108; order UBA8108; family SXIK01; genus CBDCXR01. The sequence continues at coordinate 6,827,570 of CBDCXR010000004.1, forward strand.
AGCAGCCGGCGAATCAGCATCGGCTCGGCGACGACGACGAGCTTGCCGGCGAACTCGCCTGCGCGGAGGCCGCGGACGACCCCGGGGAGACGCTCGAAGAAAGGCGCCACGAACTCGAACAGGTTTCGCCCGGCCGGCGTTGGAAGCATGCGGTCGCGGCCTTCGCGACGGAAGAGCGCCGTGCCGAGCTCGCCCTCGAGCTTCTTCACCTGTTGGTGCACGGCGGGCTGCGTAATCGGATAGGGAAACGCGCGGGCCGCTCGGGCGTAGCCCCCGGTCTTCGCCACCCAGTAGAAGCCCTCGAGGCGGTGAAGCTGAATCATTAAGCAAAGCTTATTGATTGGATAAAAAACAATCAATGGCTGTGAAGTAGTTTTCGGGCGATCATTCTTAGGGCCCTAAGAAGACAGCCGGTGCGGCGAACGGAGGAGCAGAGCGGGGTCGCTCTGGTCCGAAGAAGTGAAGAAGAGAGAGCGCCGCGACCGAGGCCGCGGCATCGGCGGAGGAATCGACCCTTGTCCGAAGCGAACCGACACCCGCTCCGTGGTCTTCTCACGGCTCAGTTCTTCGGCGCGTTCAACGACAACGCGTGGAAGATCGTCGTCGTGCTCCTCGGAATTCGCGCGGTGGCGGCGGGCGCTGATTCGGCCGGCGCGGCGAAGCAGGAGGTCGCTACGATCGCGACGCTCGTCCTGCTCCTCCCGCTTTGCCTCCTCTCGCTGCCCGGAGGAATCCTGGCGAATCGCATCTCGAAACGGAGTGTGATCGTCGCGCTGAAGGGAGTCGAGACCGCGCTCATGCTCGCGGGGACGCTCGTCCTACTCTTCGCTCCGAGTCAGCAGATCCTTCTTCTCGTCGTTCTCGGCGGCATGGGCGTACAGAGCGCTCTCTTCGGTCCCGCGAAATACGGCATCCTGCCGGAGATCCTCGATCACGAGCGCCTCTCGCGAGGCAATGGGCTCCTCGAGCTGTGGTCGTTCTCGGCGATCGTTCTCGGCACCGCCGTCGGTGGCTTTCTCCTCGAGCAGTCCGGCGGGCAGCTCTGGTTCGTCGGCGCGCTCCTCACGTTCCTCGCCGGCGTGGGCTGGTTCGCCGCGCGATCGATTCCTCCGGTCCCGCCCGCGTGCCGCGAAAAGCAGTTCGGCGAATCGATCGTCGCGGCGTGGCGCTCGATCCGTGGACAGCGAGTGCTCTGGCTTACGGTGCTCGGATCGACGCTCTTTTGGTCGGTCGCGATGCTCGTCGGACAGGAAGTTCTCGTGTACACCGAGAACACGCTCGGCCAGCCCGAGAGCACTGCGAGCGTGCCCCTCGCCGTGCTCTCGATCGGCGTCGGGATCGGGAGCGTAATCTCCGGACGACTCTCCGGTGACAAGGTCGAGTACGGACTCATTCCCTTCGGTGCCGCCGGACTCGCCGGTTCGCTCATCCTCTTCGGGATCGTCGAACCGGGGATCGCCGGAACGATCGCGTTCATGATCCCGGTGGGTCTCTTCAGCGGCTTCGTCCTCGTCCCTCTCAACTCACTTCTTCAGTGGCGCTCGCCGTCGGAGTGTCGCGGCGGCGTCATCGCGATCGCGAATGCGATCGCCTTCGCGGGCATGATCGCGGGAACCCTCGCCGCCCGTGCTCTCGCCGGGTGGGGGCTCACCGAGACGCAGGGAATCGCCGCTGCCGGCGCTCTCACGGCGCTCGGGACGATGTGGGCGCTGTGGCTTCTCCCAGACGCGTTTCTCCGGTTCCTCCTCATTCTCCTCACCCACAGCCTCTACCGTCTGAAGGTCATCGGTCGCGTCAACGTGCCGGGCGACGGCGGGGCGCTTCTCGTTCCGAATCACGTTTCCTTCGCCGACGGACTCTTCCTCATCGCGAGCGTCGATCGACCGATCCGGTTCATCGTAGACGCGAACTACTTTCACCACCCGCTCCTCAAGCCGTTCATGAAGTCGCTCGGCGCGATCCCGATTTCGACGGCCGGCGGACCGCGTGTCGTGCTCCGCGCCCTCCGTGCAGCGGGCGACTATCTCGATCGCGGGCACCTCGTCTGTATCTTCGCTGAGGGGCAGATCACTCGTACCGGAATGCTGCTTCCCTTCCGGCGTGGACTCGAGCGCATCGTCAAGGGACGGAAAGCGCCGCTCATACCGGTTCACCTCGACGGCGTCTGGGGAAGCGTGTTTAGTCACGCCGGCGGGCGCTTCATGACGAAGATCCCGAAGCGGATCCCGTATCCCGTGACGGTGACCTTCGGTGAATCGCTCCCCGCGGGCACTCCGGTGTTCGACGTGCGCAAGGCCGTTCAGGACCTCAGCGTCGTCGCGTGGGGTGCGCGTCAGGACGAGCGCCGGCCGCTTCACCACAGCTTCGTCCGGCGGTGTCGTCGTCGGCCGTTCAATCTCCTCTTCGCGGACGCGTCGCGTCCGCGGGTGAGTCGATTCGCGGGACTCACCGGTGCGATCGCGCTCGCGCGCGCCCTGCGCGAGAAGTGGCGCGGGCAGGAGACCGTCGGCATTCTCCTTCCCTCGTCGGTCGGCGGTGCGACGGTGAACCTCGCCGCGGCATTCGCCGGTCGCACGAGCGTCAATCTCAACTTCACGAGCGGCGCCTCGTCGTTCGCGTCTGCAGTGCAGCAGTCCGATCTCCGAACGATCGTCAGCCATCGCGAGTTCGTCGAGAAGCTGGGAATCGAGATCCCATCCTCCGTCGAGACGATTTGGATCGAGGACATCAGCGCTCGCATCGGAACGGTTTCGCGGTGTGTCGCGTCGCTTCTCGCACTAGCGGCGCCGGTGCGCTTCATCGAGCGGGCGTGCGGCGCCGAACGAAGAATCGTCGCGCGCGACACGGCGACGATCATATTCTCGAGCGGGAGCACCGGTGAGCCGAAGGGGGTGATGCTCAGTCACGCGAACGTCGACGCGAATGTCGAAGGCGTCGCCCAAGTGACGCGGGTCGACGAGCACGATCGTCTGCTCGGAGTCCTTCCGCTCTTTCATTCCTTCGGATACATGGCGCTCTGGTTCGCGGCCAACCGAGACCTCGGGACGATCTTCCATCCGAATCCGCTCGACGCAGGCAAGGTGGGCGAGCTGACTCACCGCTACAACGTGACCCTTCTCATCGCGACTCCGACCTTCCTTCAGCTCTACCTGCGTCGATGCACCCCGGCGCAGTTCGGGTCGCTTCGCATCGTTCTCTGCGGCGCGGAGAAGCTCTCCGATCGACTCGCCGCCGCGTTCGAGGAGCGCTTCGGAATCCGGCCGCTCGAAGGCTACGGCGCGACGGAGTGCTCTCCGGCGATCACTGTGAGCGCGCTCGACTATCGGGCGCCGGGGTTCTACCAGCCGGGTTCACGCCGCGGGTCGGTGGGGCAACCGCTTCCGGGGGTCGCCGTTCGCATCGTGAACCCCGATACGGGCGAAGCGCTCGCGGCGAACGAGCCCGGGCTGATCCTCGTGCGCGGACCGAACGTCATGCAGGGCTACCTCAAGCGCCCGGAGCTGACCGCCGAAGCGATGCGCGACGGCTGGTACGTGACGGGAGACATCGGGACGATCGACGACGACGGTTTCCTCCGCATCACGGATCGTCTGTCGCGCTTCTCGAAGATCGGCGGCGAGATGGTTCCGCACGGGAAAGTCGAGGAGTCGCTCCAGACCGCAGCGGGCGAAGAGCTGCAGGTGTTCGCCGTCACGTCGGTCTCGGACGAGAAGAAGGGCGAGCGCCTCGCGGTTCTCCACACGATCGAGGAGGAGCGCATCCCGGAGATTCTCTCGGCCCTCCAGTGCGAGGGGCTTCCGAATCTCTTCATCCCCAAGGTCGAGCAGTTCGTCCGCGTCGAAGAGCTCCCCGTGCTCGGTACGGGCAAGCTCGATCTCCGCGCCGTGAAGAACATCGCGAGCGAAACGTTCACTCGCGCGACGTCGACGTGACGCGGTCGGGCGTTAGCCGGCGCAAGACGACGAGCTCGAGGAGGAGCAGCGCGAGCGCCGCGCTGAGACAAAGCGGCCAGAGGTCGCGTCGCGTCACGACTTCGATCGGCTCCTCGCCGAGGGGCGATGAAGGCGAGACGACGGCCAAATCGAATCGTGTGCTCAGCTCGTTCGCCGTCTCCTCCGCGACCCGGGAAAGATCCGATTCCGCCGCCGGCACGTTCACGGCGTACGTCGCGGCTGCGCCCGTCGATCCGTCTCGCCGGCCGAGGCGATAGAGCCCCGGCGTTCGCGTCCTCGTGAACACGCCCACCGCGCGGCCATCGCGCAGCTCGGCCTTCAGCGCCAGCGTCTCTCCGGTGGGTGCGATGACGTGCAGATCATCCGCCGCGCGAAGATCCTCGAGCGAAGTGACAATCTCCTCTCCGACGTGGAGATTGCGACTGGATTCGCGTGGCGCGAGGAGGGAGCGCGCGAGCTCGTGGAGGAGAGGAACGAAGAGCGTACTGCGCGGCAGGGTCGTCGTCTCGGCGCTGGCGGAGGTCGCGACGAGAGTGACCCGGCCCCGACCGTAGCGTTTCTCGACGATCCACGGCGATCGTCCGTTTGTTCCGGCGAGTGACGCGAGAATCTCGGCGCCCCGCGCGACCTCGGTGAATTCGATCCAGCTGCGGACGTCGATGCGCGAGAGGTCGCCACTCCCGGGTCGACCGAAATGTTCGAGGGCGGGGTGCGAGAAGGATAGATCCGCGGGATGGGCGCTCCCGCTTTCGGCCGCAGTTTCCCCAGTCGAAAGGCGCGCGGGCAAGAGTCCGTGCTCTCCGCGGTAGAGTTCGTCGTTCCACGCGTCCGTGTTCGTCGCGGGACCGAGGAACACGAGGAGTCCGCCGCCCGAGGCGACGTAGCGCTCGAGTCGGCGCGCCGTCTCACCCTCGATCCGCGCGACGTCGGCGAAGACGATCACCGCGTAGCGCTCGAGTTGTTCGGCGGAGAGGTCGCGCGCGAGTTCGGGCTCGAAGAGTGTCGGCGTTCCCGCGGCGTCGGTCCTCGCGGGAGCGAACGCGAGATCGACGAGCCGCGCCGAGCTCGAATCGCTCGTCCCGTCGCCGACGACGAGAATGCGCGTCGCGTCGAGGACATCGACGATGAGGTAGCGGATGTCGTCGATCGGGAGACCGTCGGCGGGAATCCGCGCGCGGACGACGTGCTCACCGGGCGTCTCGAATCTCCGGGAGACCGCGATCGACGCGCTGGGCTCCCCGCGGAAGTCGGCGCGCTGGCGGGCGAATTCCTCTCCCCCGTCGAAGAATCGAACGAGCAGCGACTCGAGCGGCTCGGCCGCGGGCGACGCGATCGTCGCCGCGACATCGGCGACTCGGTCCGTCCCGGCCAGGCGTCCGGCGCTGAGTCTCACCACGGCCGAGTTTCGAGTGCTCGCGGGTCGGCACTCCACGATGCGGATCTTCGCTCCTCCGCGCGAGTTTCGAGAGGGTTCGGTCTCACGAAGGCGCTCGAGACCGGACGCGTCGATCGTCGACGCCGCGAGATCGGTGAAGACGAAGATCTCGCGGAGGGGCGAGTCGAGCCTCCCCGCCGCCGCGATCGCGCGGTCGAGCTCCCGGTCGAGGTGAAACACCGCGGGCCCGGGTTCGAGAGCGCGAATTTGGTCGTGTGGATCCCTCGGTGCGTTCGCCGCCTGCGCTCCTCCGTCCGAATCCGCGAGAACGACGATCTCGTCTCGGCTCGACACCGAATCGAGAAGACGAAACGCTGCAGCGCGCGCGAGCTCGAGGTTCGACGGCTCGCCCGGTGTGGCGCGGTAGGCCATGCTGAGCGACGTATCGAATACGAGAACGAATCCGCGCGCGGACTCGCCCGGAGCTCCGAGGACGTGCCGGCGCTCGCGGAGAAACGGCTGGACGACCGCGGCGACGAGCGCGACGACGACGAGCGTCCGGACGGCGAGGAGTACGACCTCGAGCCAGTGAAGGCGCCGGAGCTCGCGCGGACTCGCCTTCGTCAGGAAGCGCAGCGCCGGCCAGTCGACGACTCGCGCGCGGCGACGATCGAGAAGGTAGAGAACGACCGGGACGAGCGCCGCGGCGAAGAGAGGCAAGAGGTGAAGGTGGTCGACGAACGTGGGCACGGGCAGGTCTGCGTCAAGCCGGAAGGCGCTGGCGACGCTCGAGGAATGAGCTGAGCGACTGCTCGAACGGAGTCGACGTCCGAACGAGCGCGTAGTCGACGCCGGCCGAGCGGCAGCCTCGCGCGAGACCTTCGCGATGCGCGAGAAGCTTGTCTTGGTAGATCGCGCGCACTTGACGAGCGTCGTAGCGGACCGTTGCCGCCGGGCGTTCGGGGTCGCGGAAGATCGTCCAGCCGGCGAAGGGCAGCTGTTCTTCGGCCGGGTCGAGTAGGTGGAACGCGATCACGTCGGAGCCGCGGTGGCGGAGCTGCGCGATCGCACGAAGTGCCGCGTCGAGATCGACGAGAAAGTCGGACACGACGACGACGAGCCCCCGGCGCATCGTCGAGGCGACGGCTTCGAGCCCCCGCCCGAGCTCGGTCGTCCCCTGCGGTTCGGTGGTTTCGAGGACGTGGAGGAGACCGTTCAGATGCTCCGCGGTCGACTTCGGCGGGAGACGTCCGCGCACGCCGCGGTCGAGAATCGTCAGCCCGACGGCGTCGCGTTGGCGGTGGAGAAGATACGCGAGCGCAGCGACCAGGAAGCGGCCGTAGCGAAACTTCGAGACCGGCCCGTCGGGATGGGCCATCGACGCCGACGCGTCGAGGACGAGGTCACAGCGCACGTTCGTCTCATCGTCGTACTCCCTCAGGTAGTAGCGATCGGTCCGGGCGTAGCTCCGCCAATCGATGCGCTGGACGGGGTCGCCCGGTGCGTACGCGCGGTGTTCAGCGAACTCGGACGAAGACCCTCGCTTCGGGCTCCGGTGGAGGCCGCGGAGAAATCCGTCGACGAGCTCGCGCGCGGCGAAGTCGATCGGTCCGAGCCGCAGCACTTCGACGGGGTCGAGCCAGGCGCCCAAGGGCGACGGCGACTCGTTCGCGCTCATGACGCTGAGCCGAGGGATTCGAACCCCACTCCGACCGCGCCGCCGCGCTCTTCGACGCGCGGTGTCTCCGCGCGGGCTCCGCTCACGTCCGCGCTCCGACGTTCCGGTCATCGAGAAGTCGAGCGACGATCCCGGCGCCGCTCAATCCGTCGACCGCTGCGTGAAAGTTCGTCACGATGCGGTGCGCGAGCACGGGGTCGGCGATCGCCCGGATGTCGTCGGCCGTGACGTGAAATCGTCCGCGGACGAGGGCCCGAGCCTTCGCCGCCTGGACGAGATTCTTCGCCGCGCGCGGGCCGGCGCCCCAAGAGACGTTCGTGCGGACGTAGTCGGGTGCCTCGTCGTGATCGGGACGCGTCGCGCGCACGAGCTCGAGGGCCGTGCGGCAGACGCTCTCGGCGATCGGAACTCGCGGTACGACGGCTTGAATCTCCTGAATCGTTTTCGCATCGAGCACTTCGTCGATCGCGACTTCCTCGGGACGCATCGTCTGCTGCATGATGTCGAGCTCGTCTTCGGACGACGGATATTCGACGCGAAGCCCGAAGAGAAATCGATCTAGCTGAGCCTCGGGCAGGTTGTACGTCCCCTCCTGCTCGATGGGGTTTTGCGTCGCGATGACGAAGAACGGTGACGGAAGGTCGAGGGTCCGCTCGCCGACGGTGACTCGATGCTCCTCCATCGCCTCGAGGAGCGCCGATTGAGTTTTCGGCGGCGTGCGGTTGATTTCGTCCGCAAGGAGGATGTGTGTGAACACGGGGCCGCGAATGAAGCGGAATGTCCGTTCGTCGGTCGCCGGATCGCGCTGAAGCACCTCGGTGCCGGTGATGTCAGACGGCATCAAGTCGGGCGTGAACTGCACGCGCCGGAACGAGAGAGAGAGGGCGCGCGCGAGCGTGCTGACGAGGAGCGTTTTCGCGAGTCCGGGAACGCCGGTCAAAATGCAGTGCCCGCCGGCGAAGAGAGCGATGAGAAGCTGATCGACGACCGCTCGCTGGCCGACGATGACCTTCTCGATTTCGCCGGTCAGTTGCGTGTAGGCACGACCGAGTCGCTCGACGCATTCGACGTCGGAGGCGCCCGGTGCTTCGGGTGGAGACGTGGGGCGGTCGTTCGGTCTGCGCGCGGGTTCGGGTGCGGTTTCGAGCGCTTCGGTCATGGCGGCATTGTAACCGCCGGTGACGTCGTTCTCTCGGTTCTCTCTCGCCCGAATGAGACGCTCGTCTACCGGCGATCCGGTGCCGCGTCGGTTGAGCGTTCGGACCTTTCTGGTTTCTCTTTGGGTGCGGCGTCGCTCCCGCCGCCGGAAGATTCGTCGTCCGCCGCGAAGTACTCCGAGCTCGGATGGAACCGCTTCCAAGCGCGCCGGTACGACACGAGCGCGGGCAGCATCCGCAGTTGCGCGCCGCGAAGTCGTCCGCTCGTTGCTCGTCCCGTCGTTCGGTCCCATTCGCTCTTCGTTTCGCGGTCGCGAAGTCGGTCGCCCTCCACCGCGAAGGAGAGCACCCGGGTCTTCTCGTCCGCACCCGAGATCTCGCGCGAGTAGAGAACCGCGCTCGTCGACTCCGAGTCGAAGACGACGAGCACGGGTGATTCCGCGATCACGTCGTCGACGACGGGACGTCGCGTCAGTGCGTCGAACGGATACGCCTTCGCGTGTCCATCGACGACGGTTCCGAACACGAAGCGCGCAGGGTCGCGATAGAAACTCCTCTCATACGCCTTCGCCGTGCGGCGAAGGGCGAGAACCGTCGTCTGGGGATGGCGTTTTCGCCAATCTTTCCAGGTCGTCATCACGGCAGGCAGGATCTCGAGCTGTGTCCCCTTCAGCTCGCCGTCCATGCACTCGCCCAAGATGTGGCTCCAAAGGGAGCCCGTTTCGAGATCGCGCATCACGAGACTTCGATTCCACAGCATGCCGGAGACTTGAAACGTCAGCTTTCGACCTTTGACCTTGCTGGCGTAGACCACGCCATTGTGACAGAGGTGTCACCAGGTCGCGGCGATCGCGGTGCCGGCGAGGACGTCGTTGATGATCTCGCGCGTCGGCTGCGTGAGCTGGTTGATCGGGTAGGCTCGCGCGCGTCCGTCGACGACGACGCCGAGAACGAGCTCCGTGTCGCGGACCTTGTCGCCGATCGTCTCGGCGGGGAGAGTCGGCGCGTCGGTGATCGCGGGGAAGGGCGAGACGACTTTCCGCGGCTTGAACTCGCGTTCGCCGGCGGCGAGCGGTGTCCCGACCGCAGTGAGGGCGAGGATCGAGGCGGCGAGTGCGCCGAAGCGGTCTCGGGTGCTGATCATGAGCAGTCTCCACGGAGGGAAAGATCGGAAACGTCTACGGTAGCCGCGCGTCTCCTTCGGGGGACAACCGATCTTCCATCGAACGGAGATCCTTGTCGTCGAGTTCCCGAAGATCGGGCTCGGGCAGCCCGGCGCGCGAGAGGCGTCGAGCTAAAAAGAAGCTCAATCGTACGACAAGCCACCCCTCGTGAGAACGCGGGTCGTCTATACTGTCGGTCATCTGTGTCCTTCCCCGAGCCTCTCATCGCTCGTTGAGACATCGGTCGACTCGAAGTTCCCGCCGACCAGGGCCGCGCGCAAGGAGTCGCGATCATGATCAGCTTTCAATGTGCAGAATGTGGTGCGAAGTACCAGGTTCCCGAGCAGCACGCGGGGAAGCGAACGCGGTGCAAGAAGTGTGAAGCAGTGCTCGTGATTCCGGCGGTCGAGGCCGCGGTCGACGACGAACCGGCTGCGCCGCCCCCGCCGCCGCGCGCGCGAAGGACTAGCTCGGCGCGCCGCTCGAGCGCCGCGCGTCGCGGTTCGAGCGCTCGCCGAGCGGCGGCGCAGAGCGAGAAGACGGGCGGGTCGAACAAGGCGATCGTCGCGGTGCTCGTTCTCCTCGTAGTCGGCGTCGGCGGATACTTCGCGTACGACCACTTCATCGCCGGTTCTGGGGACGGGCCGGCGGTGACGGACTCACCGAGCGACGGTCCCGAGTCCGCTCTGCCGTCCAGCCCGGATGGCGTGTGCGCCATCGAGCTCGCGAATCTCGAGCCGTTGCTGAATCAACTCCCGCGCTTCGTACCGCCGCCGGTTGGCAAGCCGATGAGCGTCGCCGATGCCCTCCCGGAAGCGGTGAAGAGCTCGCTCGACCCTCTCAAGGGGAGAGTTCTCGTCGCGTGGAAAACCGACGCCACGCCGCGACCGAATCTCGCCCCGAGCATCGCACTCGTCTACGACGGACCGTTCGATCGCGACGGGCTCGTCCAGGCTCTCGAGAGCGAGGAACTCATCGGTGATCCGAAGGAGACGGACGGTCTCACGGTCTACGCGGCGTACGAGACGGGAAGCGAGGCCCTCGCCGGAATGGGACTCCCCGTGCCGCTTCCCGGCGGGGCGGGAGCTGCCGACGCGGACGCGGACGCTGCGCCCGAACCATTCGGCTCGTTCGCCGTGCTTTCGGATGGTGTGTTCTTGGTCGCGACGGACGATCTCTTCGACGATTGCGTTGCCGGCTACGGAGGGAAGAAGGCGAGAACGGAGAGCTACGCCGAAAAGCTCTTCGGTGAACCCGAAGCTTCCGCGGCGATCGTCGCCGCAGCGAATCTCAGTGGGGTCGGCGACGATTCCTTCAAGCTCGACGGCGGCCGACTCGCTCTCGAGTACGACGGCGACTCGTCCGTTCTCGGTCTCAGCTCGACGCTCGATTTCGGCGACCGCTCGGAGCAGCTCGAGAAGTTCAAGAGCATGATTTCTCCCGAGGCGCTCCCGCCCCCGATGCAGCAGACGCTAAAGCCGATCCTCGACAAGCTGAAGCTCGAGGAAGACGGCGGCAAGGCCAAGCTCGCGATCGATTTGACGCCCGCTGACATCGCGCCGCTGCTCATGATGGCGACGATGTCCATGCGGCTAGGCGGACCCGAGGGACCCGGGGGGGCCCCGCCCGGCTTCCCCGGCGGAGAAACGCAGGGATTCGGTACGGCGGAACTCGATGAATCGAGCATCGAGATCGAATCCGATTCCGAAGTCGGTTTCGATGCCGGCGGGGAGGAGGACGGCGTCGAGATCGATCTCGACTCAGACGAAGATCTTTGAGGCGTGCTCGGACGAAGAAGAGCTAGAACCTCGAAGGGTTGCGGGTGGAGCGCGACCGAGCCTCGCGCGGCTCGGCGGCTCCACCGAACGCGAACTCGGCCGTGGTCGTTTCTATCGCGGGATGGCGAACCGGCGCGGCGATCACGCTAGCGTACGTGATCTGCGCCTAACGCCGCTCGAGCTCTTCGGCGCCGAAGTGGAGCTCCGCGATTCCGCGGTAGACCTCCGGGACGTCGATCTTCCGATCCTCGCCCGAACGAAACGACTCGAGAATCGCGCGCTGGAGTTGCCGGTCGTCTTCGTACGGAGCGATGATCTCGTCGTCCCGTCGATCGGCGACGTAGAGCCGAAAGAGCGCGCGCAGAGCCCGCTGCAGTTCGCTGCGTGACATCTCGCTGCTGAAGCGCTCGTAGAGGCGGTCGAAATCCTCGCCCGCGAGACTCGGGTCCCACAGCTCCCCTTCGTCGTAGCGAAGAAGCACGGTTTGGAGATGGCGACGGACGAACTCGTTGACGTCGCTCGAGAAGAGGATGTGCGCGTACTCAACGACATCCTCGAGCTCAAACTCTTCGCGGTAGCTCTGCACCGCGACGTCCGGCGTCAATCCACCGCGACGCCGCGTGAGGTACCGTCCCCTCGCCGTTCGCGCCGCGTGAAACGAGTCACCGCTGGGGAGACGGATTTCGTGAGTCGAGACGATGATCTTCGCGGGGCCACCGAGTAGATCGGAGCCGCGCTGGAGCTGGATCTGCGTCTGCTCGAGCCCCTTGCCGTACGTCTGTTCGCCCACGAGGCGCGCGACTCCGAAATCGCGGAGTGCGCCCGCGACGAGCTCGGCCGAGCTCGCCGTGTAGCGGTTGACGAGGATCACCACGGGGAGCGAGAACCGAGGCGGATCGTCGCCCGGATAGACGACGTCCTCCACCTCGCCGCCTGGTCCGTGCAGAGTCGCGATCGGAAGACCCTGCGCCGAGTCGACGAACAGCTTGATCAGCGCGACGGCCGAAGCGCGGAGTCCGCCGCGGTTGTCCCGCAGGTCGAGAACGAGTCGCTCGGCTCCGTTCTCGATCGATCGCGCGAGCTGCGCCGCAAACTCGTCGCCGGTCTCGTTTCCGAACGCGACGACGCGCACGTACGCGACGTTCTTCGGCAAGAGGCGGTGCATCACGTAAGGGAACCCGACGCTGCTCCGCGCGAGCGTCACCGTCCGCCGCGGTTCGGACGCGTCGAGCGGTTGAACGTCGAGCGTGAGCTCGTCCGCCGAGGCCAGCAGGCGCTCGAATGGAGCCTCGGAGAACTCCGCGGTGGCGACGTCGTTGAGGAAGAGCAGCCGATCTCCGGTGTGGAGCGCCGCCTCAGCGGCCGGGCTCCCCCTTCGCACGGAGACGACGACGAGTGGATCGGTCTTCCCCGGCTTCGTGACTCGAAGACCGAAGCCGCGGTAAAAGCCCGCGTGGAGCTCCTTCTGTCGCTCGACTTCCTCGGGGCCGAGGTAGCGAGAGTACGGTCCGAGGAGCGCGAGAACTCCCCGGATCGCCGCCACGTAGAGTTTGCCGCGGTCGAGACGGTCGCGCTGGACGGCGTGGCGAAGAACGCGGGTCGCGACTTCATCGAGGAGCGCCGACCAGCCCTCCCGGGGCACCGAGCTGGGACGGCTCCGCCTCAGCGCTTCGAGCTCGCGCTGCTTCTCGCGCAGCCGCTCCTCGAGCTGACGGATCGGAGTGGAGCGCTGGCGCAGAAACAAGGCTGCCTCCTGTCCGCGCGCGGTGGGCTCCTGGCTCAGTTCGCGGAGTACATCCTCGACGAGGGGGAACTCCGTGAATCCGATGCGCGCGAGGGCGAGGGCGGCTTTCTGCTTCCGCTCGAGGTCATCGTCTCCGAGAAAGTCGAATAGAGGGCGCACGAGGCGCCGGTCGTTCTCGAGCGCGTAGAGCGACACGGAGGCCTGAATACGAATGTCGTCGTCCCCGGACTCACGCGAGAGTGCGCGGAGCGTGAGAAACGCGAACGAGTCGTAGCGCTTTCGGCCGAGGAGTCGCATCGCGGCGATGCGATTCTGCTTGTCGCGACCGTTTCGAGCGATTCGGACGAGCGTTTGGTGCCCGCGGCGATAGAGGCTCTCCTCTTCGCGATCGGTGAGCAGCTCGGCGATCAGAAGACGGGCCGTCTCGTCGGCGGACTCGATGGCGGTCGCGAGTGATTCGGCGAGTTCGACCGGACCTGAGCGCACCGACGCGCGCAGAGGTCGCAGTTTGGGCCAGGACGTCTCGAGCGGAAGGAGCGCGAGCGCGCCCACCGTCCCGAGAATCTCCTGCGCGGAGACCGTCGTCGTCTCCTTCGACGGAGTGAGGCGCCCGCCCTGATCGCTCGGAGCGGCGGCCGCGTCCGCCGCGATCCCGCTGAGCGCGACGACGACGCCGGCGACCGCCGGGGCGAGCCCGAACGGTCGGCGTCGGAACACCGTCGTCCTCACCCGCTCCGGCCGCCCTGCTGTGCGAGGACGTGGCGGAACGACGTCAGCTCGTCGCGTCGCGGCGTCAGCCACTTCCCAGTGGTCGTCCGCTGCCGAATGGTCTCGCCTTGGTAGACAATGCTCGTTACGTGAAACGCTCGGTCGTTGAAGATATGGACTCGATTCTTCGGGCCGAGGACGACCCACGTGCGCTCTTCCACGTCCCGATAGAACGCGTCCGTGGTCGCTCGCTGCGCGTCGTTGAGCGCGGTGGCGGCGGGACGCCGACGATCGAGATGGCGCGCTTCGGAGTGCTGCGTTCGGCGGGCGCGCTGGCGGAAGATGCGTTCGAGGTTGCGCGCGAGTCGCTGGAGTGCGGCGAGGCTCTTTTGGCGAACGAGCGCTGCTCGCCGCCGCTTCGACACGCGGAGGAGCGCGAGGTCACGGAGACGCTGGCGCGTCGCGCGGAGCGCGTTCGCGATACGCGGATCCGGCTGCGCTTCGAGCACCTCGTGTGCGGGCGTCCCGCCCGGAAGCGTCCCGAGGATATTCAGCACCGGCGCGCGCGCACCGGCGATCCGCACTGCTTGGAAGCAGAGCGCGACGGGGACTTGCTCGGACGAGCGCGTTCGCTTGAGCGGAAGGTATCCGAGCATGACCTGACCGAGCGCCTGGTACTCCGGGGAGTGCTTGCCGTAGACGGTGAGCTGAATCTCGTTGAGCGCTCGCGCGTCCTTCACGAGCGTCACCGGACGCGGCGGCCGCTTGTAGAGCTCGTCGATACGCGGGTCCTTCTCGTCGAGGAGGACGGACGCGAACTCGCGCCAGGTCGGCTCGCCCGTCTGCGAGTAGCCGGTGAACACCGTCCGCGGGTCGGGTGCGCGTCCGTGCTCGCAGCCGAAGGCCTCGCAGCGGTAGCAGAAGACGCGTCCGCGCGGAAATCGAGCCTCCTCGGCGGCGAGCTGCTCGACCGATTCGCGCAGTTGCTCGTAGAGCTCCGTCGTTCCGGGGACGCGGTTTCCGCTCGCGGAAATGTCGAGTCGGAGCTCGAGCGCGTGGGCGGCCGGGAGCGACGGAAGGGCGCCCGAACCACGCTTCGCTTCGACGAGCTCGGCATAGACGCCGAGGAGCTCCTGCTCGAGCCGCTCGGCGCGGCGGCGCAGCGCACCGCAATCCGATGCCGCGCGAGTGGGACGGCGACCCTCGTGGACGAACGGTCCAGAACTCCTACCGTTGGTCGAAGCCATGGCCGTACCTCCGTGTCGTTCGCGGTGAGCGCGGAATGCGGCGCTTGAGGCCGCCTCGGTGCGTCTCCCGAACGTCGGGCGAGACGACCGGGGTCGTCGCCGCCATTCGGTGTGCGCTCCGGAAAGCCAGCGCGCTCAAAGTGAGTTTAACTCGTGTTCCGGGTCAAGTAAACGCGAGCTGCGAGGCACGCGGGAGGGCCTGTGTCGTAGGTGGTTGAGCGACCGGGAATTGCGCCTCGTGCCGGTCGAGTCGTCCGCGCTCTGACCGTAAGCTCAATGTATGCCGGATGCCAGTGACGGATGAGCGCCGCACCGCCGCGCGCACGGGTGCGATCGAGCGGAGCGCCCGCGCCGCGGCCACCGATCGCCGCTACGACCCGATGCTGACCAGCTCCACGTCGATTTTGACGTCGCTCGCCGGTGGGACGACGAAGGCGTAGCCGTCGTCTCCCCACGCCTGGGACGCCGGGATGTGAAGCTCCCGCCGCTCGCCGACTCGCATCGTGACGAGCGAATCAACGAGACCCGAGATCAAGTCGTCGTAGTGGAGGGTTTCCTCCTGCGGTACGCCGACCTTGCGCGTGTCCCAGAACTGCCGTCCGTCCGGGAGCCAGCCCGTCCAGTGAATCTTGATCGTCTGGCCGAGTTTCGGGCTCGGGCCGTCTCCAGGCGCGATGATCGTGAACCGAACTCCGGTCGGGAGGCTCCCGCCGGTGAATCGTTCGGCCGGATTCTCGCGCTCCCGGGGGGCCGCTTTGACCGTCGCCGGCTCGCCGGCGACGGCACCGTTCGGCGAGGAGGCGTCGGGCGTTCGCGCCGCCGGCGTTTCGGCCGGAGCCTCGTCCTCGGGCGCCGGCGGCTCCACGCCAGCCTTCTCCCCCGAGCACCCGGTGAGGACGGTCGAGATCGAGAGAGCGATGATCAGAATGCGGGGTGAGCGGGAGCGGATCGTCATGGGAGTACCTCACACGTGATCGATTCCGTGCGGCCGCCTGGGATCCGGGGAGGTCGACCGGCGATCGGAATCGACGTTCAGAAGATCCGGCTAGAATACCCGGCGCGTCCCCATGGCGACAGAACGGTCCGGCTCGACGACGACCGCCGATGGCGGAGCGGCGCGCTTCCGACCGCGAGCTTCTCTGTCCGCGCCGCGCTCGAGCGGATCGAGAAACGCGTTCCCTCGACCGCATTCGGCATGGTAAATCCTAATCGGAGCAGACGACGAGCACGGGTCCCGCTCGGCGGTCGTTCTCGCGCCGGAACGGATCGGGGAATCACCGCCGCCGCGGATCGGCCGATCGACCGGGCGCGGTGTGGGCGTACCCGGCGATGGGACTTCGGCGAGGCGACGCGCGACGGCGTTCGCCCGCGCGTGCTCGGCACGGACGACGAGAGGTGAGAGACGGTGGTAGGATCGCGATCTCGACCGACGGAGTCGCGACGAAACGTCGTGATGTTCGGTCCACCCGGAGCGGGGAAGGGAATTCAGTCGCGAATGCTCTGCCGCGCGTTCGGCCTCGGGTATCTCTCGACGGGAGATGCGATTCGCGAGGAGATTCGTCGTTCGACTTCGATCGGTCGGCGAATCGAGGTCGCGATCGCCGAAGGTCGCTTCGCGGACGACGAGAGTATCTTCGCGATCGTCCTCGATCGACTCGATCGCGACGTCTACGCCGGCGGGTTCGTGTTCGACGGGTTTCCCCGGACGCTCGCGCAGGCGCGGCGCTTCGACGAGCTCCTCGACTCACGCGGCCGCCGCGTCGATGCGGCGCTCCTCCTGTCCGCGTCGGAGACGACGCTGCTCGAGCGGCTCGCGGGTCGAGTGGCCTGCACGGACTGCGGCGCGCCGTTTCATCTCCAACTGCTCCCGCCGAAGAACGTCGACGTTTGCGATGATTGCGGCGGCGCGCTCGAGCGGCGGATCGACGACGATCCGATGTACCACCGACGAAAGCTCGAGATCTACGACGAGTGCACCGCCCAGCTCGAGGAGTACTATCGCCACCGCGGCGTGCTCCTCGAGGTCAACGCCGATCAGCGCTTCGCCGCCGTCTCGGCCGAGCTGATGGCCGCGGTGCGCGGGCCGCGTCTCGCCGGCAGGCGGTGGGCGGTCGAGTGAAGCGGTGACGGGGGAGCGGATCCCACCCGCTCGGCCGGTCGCGGCGAACGTCGCGTCGCCTGGACGGGGCGGGAGCGAGGCCCTCGGGATCCGGGACGCGCTCGAGCGCCACGAAAGCTCTGCGCGGGAGGATTCCGCGCGCCTCGGGGAGCGAACGAGCGGGGGGAAACGAAAAAAGGGCGCCCCTGAATAAACAGAGGCGCCCTGGGGCAGTTGTGGGGACGTGAAGGGTAGCGCTTGGCGCCGTTCTGCGTCAACCCTCGAACGTCGATTTCTCGCCAGATTCTCGTCTCCCGGCGTAGGATCCGACCGAAGGAGCGGTGGGGGGACGAGTCCTCCTTTTCACGAACGTCGAGAAACCTCATTCCCTGTCCACGCGAGCTCCACCTCTTTGTCAATTGCTGACTTACAGCGGTCCTTCACCGCCCGGACCGTCCGTGGTGAGACATTCGGGCTACTCTCCTCCAGCTACGGAGAATCCTCGATGTTAGGTTCGGATTCGAGATTTGTGCCCCCCTGGCGGCGACAGCGGGTAAAGGGGCGAGCGTGAAGAGGCTCGTCGTCCTCGACGTCGTCGGTCTGACCCCGGGTCTCCTCGGCGCCGACACTCCGCACCTGTCCGCGCTCGGCGAGGAGGGCTTCCGCGCTCAGCTCGATCCCGTGCTGCCGGCAGTCACGTGCACTGCGCAGGCGAGCATGGTGACCGGCCGACCTCCGAGCGAGCACGGCATCGTCGCGAACGGCTGGTATTTTCGCGATCTCGCGCAGGTGTGGCTCTGGCGCCAGTCGAATCACCTCGTCCACGGCGAGCGAGTTTGGGAGACCGGACGCGGGCGCGATCCGGCGTTCACCTGCGCGAAGCTCTTCTGGTGGTTCAATCTCTACTCGACGGTCGATTGGTCGGTCACGCCTCGACCCGCCTACTTCGCCGATGGCCGGAAGCTCTCCGACGTCTACACGGAGCCGCCCGAGCTTCGCGACTCGCTGACCGGAGCTCTCGGCGCGTTTCCCCTCTTCGAGTTCTGGGGGCCGAAGGCCGGAATCGGATCGTCGCGCTGGATCGCCGCCGCGGCGAGCCGGGTTCTCACGGAGAAGAGGCCGACCCTATCGCTGGTCTACCTTCCGCACCTCGACTACGACCTCCAGCGCTTCGGCCCGGACGATCCGCGGATCCCCGCCGAGGTGCGGAGGATCGACGCGGTATGCGGGGAGCTCATCGCCGCCGCCCGGCGCATCGATGCGGAAGTGATCGCTCTCAGCGAGTACGGAATTACACCGGTGCGCGGGAGCATCTCCCTCAACCGCATTCTGCGCGAAAGCGGATTCCTGCGCGTCCACTCGGCGCTCAACGGCGAGCTCCTCGACGCGGGGGGGTCGCGCGCGTTCGCGGTGTGCGATCACCAGATCGCCCATGTCTACGTCGCCGACTCCGCCGATCGTCCGGCGGTCCGGCGGCTACTCGAATCCGTAGACGGGATCGCCGAAGTGCTCGACGAAGACGCGCAAGCGAGCGCCGGCCTCCGGCACGATCGCAGCGGCGAGTTCGTCGCGATCGCGGCGGCGGATCGGTGGTTCGACTACTACTACTGGCTCGACGAGCGCCGCGCTCCCGATTTTGCGCGGACGGTCGACATACACCAAAAGCCGGGATACGACCCCGTTGAGCTTCTCATCGATCCGGCGAAGAAGATGCTCGGTGGGCGCGTCGCCGCGAAGATCGCCGCACGTCGGCTCGGGTTCCGTACACTGTTCGATGTGATCCCGCTCGATTCGAGTCTCATTCGCGGTTCCCACGGAAGGCTGCCCGCCTCACCCGAAGAGGGTCCCGTTCTCCTTTCGAGTTCACGCGCGGCGGCGGCTTCGCGACTCGCGATGACGGACGTCGCGAATGTCATCCTCGAGACGATCTTCTCGCCCTGAGGAGGACTCGGTTCACGCGCGATCGTCGCGGGCCAGGAACTCGCGCGCTTCTGCGACTACGTCCGACGGATAGCCTTGCTGCTCGAGCACCCGAACCGCGTTCGTCGTCGGCGACGGTCCTTCGCGCAAAATGTAATCGAAGGTCATGACTCCGTCGTCGACGCGATCGCGCAGATGGTAGTTCGCGATCGCCTCCTCGCCGGCTTCGGCGGCGAGCTCGGTCAGACTGAGATCGTGCGTGGCGACGATCGCGAGCGCTCCGCTCCGCCGGAACGCGCGCACGACGGAGCGCGCGATCGCCAGTCGCTCCGTGGAGTTCGTCCCCCGAAACATCTCATCGCAAAGGATGAGAACGCGCGGATCGTCGGCGGCGAACGCGATCGTCTGCTTGATGCGCTCGACTTCGACCTGAAAGTAGCTCTTCCCGTCGTCGAGCGAGTCGCGGATGTTGACGTCGGTGTGGATCGCAACCGGAGTCCAGCGCATGCGCTGGGCGGAGACGGGGCCGCCGGCGCCCGCGAGGAGAACGTTCAATCCAATCGCGCGAAGGTAGGTCGACTTGCCGGACATGTTCGATCCGGTGAGGATCCAGACTGTCTCGTCCGTCCCGAGGCGAACGTCGTTTCGAACGCAGTCGCCGGGCTCGAGGACCGGGTGTCCGACGGCTTCTCCTTCGATCTGCGGGTGACCGGCATCGATCGCCTCGGGAAGAACGAACTCGGCCTGCTCGGCGAGCGGAAGCGCCAAGCAGAGAAGAGCGTCGAGCTCGCCGAGTGCGCCGGTCGCCGCCTCGAGCTCACCGCTGTGCTCGGCGAAGCGGCGCTCGGTCGGTGGCAGGAGTCTCAGCTCCCACAGCGTGAGGATGTTGATGATCTCGAAAATCGGTCCGTAGCTATGGAACGCGAGGAGGGCGAGTCGCCTCCGGAGACGCTTCACCGTCGGCGCGACGGACGCGAGAGCCGCCGCGATGTCGCGACCGATCCGGCTCTCCCACTTCGCCGCTCGGACCTCGTTCTCGAGGTTCGCCATCGCGACGAGCAGCGGATCGAAGAGGAGGAGGCGGTTCCGAATCTCGTTCGAGTCCTTCACGTTCCACCCGATGACGAGAAGGTGAAGGGCGACGAGAACGAGGACGGGAGCGAGGAGCGCGTACGAGCCAAACACGAAAAACGCGATGAGGAGCGCCGGTGCTGCCGTCCCCGAGAGGTGGGCGAAGAGATGGAGGCCGCGGCGATGGGCGAACCTTCCCGGTGCGGCAAACTGTGCCCCGAGTGGCGAGAGGTCGTAGCGTCGAAGCGGAAGAAGCGCGCGGAGGAGCTTCTCGCGCGCGTCGCTCCCCGCCGCGAGCTCCGCGACCAGCTCCTGACGCTCGCGGATGTCCGCGGCCGCGCGCAGGGGACGGCGCAGAAGACGCGCGAGACGGCGGGCGCCGAAGGTGCTGCTCGTCCAGTCGAGAAAGCCGAAGAGGCTGCGCACCCCATCGAAGATCTGAAGATCGTCGACGACTCCGGAGTCGAGAGGCTCGTCGTCGGGCTCCTTGCGGTAAACGCACTCGCCGCCTTCGAGGCGCGAGGCCGTCGCTCCCGTGCGCGGTGCGGGTCGCTCGCGCCGCCGGGTTCGTTGCCGCTCCACGCGTTCGGTGAGCAGCGTGAGCCTTGTCTCGACACGATCGAGCCGCCGGAGGACGACCCCGTGCCGAACGAAGGATGCGGCGAAGACGAGCACGCCCGGTAGTGCGACGTAGACGAGGGCGAACGGCCACTCCACGGCCCAGATGAGACCGGCCGTGAGGACGAGAAAACCGCCGAGCCGAAAGTTCGAGAGGCGCTGCGACGAGGCGTCGAGCTCGCGCCGTGCGGTCTCGAGCTCGATCGTTCGCACCGAGTCGCGAGATCCCGTGCTCGCCGGGGCGTCGCCCGCGGCGGCCGACTCGCGCATCGGTTCTTTCTGTTCGGCGACGGGGCTCGCGTCGCGACGACTATCCTGCATGTTTCACCCGACTCTCCTCCGCCGCCGCCCGATCTTCAGGGTGTACGAACACGGTTCCGGATCGTGAGTCCGCGGAAGGATTCGATCTCGGCCGCCCCGGGTCGCGTGTTCTCGACGGTTTCTCCAGACTCGCCAGCGATTCGCTTCACGGCGTCGACCGAGGGGCCTCGGTCGCCGGATTCGAACTCATATCTTGCGGAGGAGTCTCGCGACGGTCCGTTCCGACCGGCGACGAAGATCGACAGTCGACAAGGGGCGTCGCGCGCTGCCGCTCCCGCGACGGATTCCGTGCGTGCGCGTGCGCGCGAGCCGGAACATACCACAGTCTCCGGTCTTTAGTCGTGCAATTCGGTGGGGGCGATTCTCAGCGTGGGTTCGCCCGAAACCACTGCACCCACGCCTCCGCGGTGGATTGCCACGACCGCACATCGCCGTCGTCGCGCGGCGCCTCGATCTGGGCCCCGGTCCAGAGGCACAGGATTCCGTGTGCGAGGCGCCGGTGCGCGATCGAGCTCGCCGTCAGATCGCGAACGAGCGCGCGGGCGACTCCCTTTTTCTTGTGCTTTCGGGCGATGCGAATCACTTCGGCGCGAAGTCGCAGATTCTGGGTGACCTCGAGGACTTCGACGAGTGCGCTCGTCTCGACGCCTTCGACGTCGAGCGCCGTGACCGCACGCCAGCGATCGAGCCACCGCCGGGCGTCGTCGGGCTGCCGGAGTCGCTCGCCCACGATTTCTCCGAGCGCCGAGCGAGCGAATCGCGTGATGGAGTCCGACCCCCGCCACAGCGGAAGAAGCCACGGAACGAGCTTCGCGCGCCGGCGCGGATCGAAGTTGCGCACGACTTCGCGGAGCGTAGGGACGAGTCGGCGGTGCCGGTGTGTCCCCGCGTAGTCGAGAATCTCTCGGGCGGAAAGAAATCCGTTCGCCGCTTCGATGTAGACGAGGTCACCAGCGGTCGTCTCGCCGGCGGCAGACTCTCCCCGAGTGAGGAGGACAGGCGCCGCCGCGGGCCGGAGGGAGCGCGTCGAGCGCTTGAGATAGAGGAGCGCGAGCGCCGTGTCCGTGTACGCACCCCAGCTTCCGCTCGGGCGCTGAGCGCCGAGAAGTCGCTGGCAGCCTTCGCGGTACCAGTCGCGATCGCCGATCCGGGCGACGCCCGCGAGATCGCCGACCTTCTCGAGACTGTAGAGCGTGTAGCACAGCCCTTTGCCGTCGGCGACGACGGCATCGAAGTGCGCGTCGATCCACGCGTAGGCGCGATCGAGCGCCGTTCGTGCCGCGGCGAGCTCTCGCTTCCAGCGCCGATTCCCGGTGCGCTCGAGCGCGTCGATCGCGATGACGATCGACGACGCGCCGGCGAGTGTCATCGACGCGCGAGCGGTTTCGTTCCCCGGTCTCCGGGGCGTTCGGTATCCCCAGCCGGAAGGAACCGCGCGGATCGCGCGCGGGCGCTTCGGCCGGACGAGGCCGAGCTTCTCCTCGAGCGTCGCCTCGGGCTCCAGCCGAACCGTGCGCTCGGCTTCCGAATCCCGGAGCTGCGCCCGGACGAACGTCGACGCCATGTCCGCGAAGTGGCGCGCGGGAATCTCGACGCCGCGCGCCAGCCCAACGCGCAGCGCGAGGATCGCGAATTGCGTGTTCGAGAAGTCGTGACGCCTCGTGTCATTTCCCGCCGAATAGGACCACGCTCCGCGTTGGCGACTCTCCGCGGCGAGAAGCCAGTCGACGAGCTCTCCGAGGCGCGCGTTCGCGGTGGCGACGTCGACGTCGAGAGACTCTTCCTTCTCTGCGCGCTCGATCGCCCGAAGGTAAATGTCGAGTGCGAAGATGGTCGTCGCCGCGCAGTAGGTTTTCTTCGCCTCCCGCCGGGTGAGGATCATCATCGCGCGCTGCATTTCAGTGTCACCGGGCGGCATGTCCGCGCTGAGGAGAGCGGCCGCGACGATCGCTAGGCGTCCGAGGGGATAATCGGAGCGCGGCGAGCGCTGGAGATCGGTCAGACGTGGAGCGAGTGACTTTCGACCCGCTCGAACGGCCAGCTCCACGCGTTCGGAGAGCGCCGGCTGGTCCGCTCGGTCGGAGTCCCCGGATGGGTAAGCCCCGGTCGAACTCAGAAGCTCAACCGCAGCCCAAACCGCGAACGTGCGGGCCGCCCAGCGGACGCGCCCCGAGAGTCTGCGCCGGGCACGCTGGAACGCGCGCGGTCGCCGGTTGTCGTCGTTGATTGCCATCGATGCCGTCGTTGTCGGTGCGACGGCCATCTGGGCGCGGCGGGTCGGCACGGGGAGTATGAGACCGAGTTGGCGTCGGCGCAACGCGCGACGCGCGAATCTCGAAGGAGAACGCGGCGGAACGAGAGACGACGGCACCGATCGTCGATCTCACTCTCCGTGTCGCTCGCGTCGCCCTTCGAGCGCCCCGCTCCTCTAGTACTCGCGGTAGGCCTCCCGCCCCGCGAGATCTCGCAGCACGTAGCGCCAACTATCCGGGTCGTGCCGGAGCCCCGCTTCCGCCGCCGTCAGCTCCGTGTCGAGCGGTGCACGCAGAACCATGCAGAGATACGCCGCACGGATCCACGCGCGAGCATCGTCGTCCGGTGCTCGCGCCGTGGAGTCGGGACGATTCGATAGCTCCCGTACGAATCGCTCCCAGTCGGTGTCCTTCGCTGCTTCGACGCGCCGGATCAGCTCCGCCTCGTCGCTCGCGCTGGGACGGCGTCCGAGGAGATCGACGACGAGTGATCGTGCGAGTTGCCGGTGAGTCCGTTCCCGTGGTGTCGGCGGCCGCGCGTACTCGGTCGAAGAGCACAGGAGAAACGCGTACTGCTCGGGATCGTTCTTCGCGAGCTCGAGAAGCGCGGCGTGTTCCTCCTCTCGGGGCTGCCGTCCGAGCAAGCGCCGAAAGATCGCGGCGGGCTCCGTGCCGTCGAAGCGGTGAAACTCGGGACCCGCGATCTGGATCCAGCGGTCTTCGAGCGACCACGCCGCGGCCTCGTCGAGCTCGGTTCGAAGCGGCGATCGATCGTGAAAATCGAGGTAGAGGCGGACGATCGAACGGTACCAATCGCTCGCGACATCGCGCGTGATCGGTGGGCCGAGCGGATTCTCCGGTCGCGCTCCTCGCTTTCGATCTCGGCTCGACGCGGAGAGGCCGCTGTTCGCCTTGTTGTCACGGGCACCCGCGCGGTCGTCCGGGTTCGTTCCGGTCGCGTCGAGACCGCGGCCGACGTAGCCGAGACCGATTCCGCCGAGCACCGCGCACACCGCGGCGGCGATCAGCACGGCCGAGTTCCACTGTCGCGGAGGGCGACGCTCGCGGAGCGGAGCCGCACGTCCGGATTCGGTTCGAGCGCGCGGACGTGGTGCGCTCGTCGCGTCGAGAGCGGACGGGGTCGTCGGTATCGCCTCGTCCGTCGGCTTCTCGGGGCTGGTAGCGGACGCGTGAACCACGGTTTCGTCGGCGGTGACCTCCGGGAACTCGTCCGCGAGCTCCGTCGCCGCGACCGTCTCGGTCTCGTCGGCTGGGCCCGCACGCGGCGGCGGCGCCTCCTTTCGCTCAGGCGCGGTCGCTTCCGCGCTCTCGGGTTTCGGCGGAAGCGCGTCTCCTCGCAGCCGGACCTCGATCGTGAAGGGACCGACCTGGACAAGGTCGCCGTGCGACAGCGCCGCTCGCTCGATGGGGAGGCCGTTGAGTCGAGTTCCGTTCGTGCTTCCGAGATCGCGGAGAACGTGACGGTCGCCGCGGCTCACGATCTCGAAATGAGGATCGGAGATCGCCGAATGGGGGAGGCGAAGCTGAGCGTCCTTCCCGCGTCCGACGACGATCGTCGCGTCGTCGATCTCCGCGCGCCAGCGCTTCGAGTGGTGGAGGTATCGAACGATGAAGGTGGGCATGAACGGAGCCGCCGATGGGATGTCGCCACTGGACGGGTCCATCCTACCCGCGGAAACGAAGGACTTGCCAACCCGGCCCGAGTGCGGACTCGGCGGAAGTCCACTCAGGTTGGGGACGCGTCAGGGAGAACCGCAGCCGGCGGCGATGGCTCTCTCGAGCGTCTCGGCGGAGAGCGGGCGATCGAGATCTTCGTAGAGTTTCGGCGAACCGGGCGGACGACTCTTCCAGCGGCGGTGCATCCAAAAATACTGCTCGGGGTGAGCGCGTACGAGTGCTTCCGTCTCGCGGAGATAGGCATCGACGAGTGCGCCCGCCCGCCGCGAGAGCTCGGCGGGAGTCCAGCGCTCGGGCGCTTCCTCGCCGCTCACCAGCTCGCGCGAAACGAGCTGAAACCGCCATGCGGACGGATCGACGAGACACGCGATGAAGACGACGGAACACCGCGCTCGCAGCAGGATCTTCGCGTAGCCGATGTAGCTGGACGCCGGGACTCCGAAGAAGTCGGCAAAGTACATCCGCCGGCGATCGTTCTGGTCGGCGAGGAAGGCGACCGAATGCCCGCTGCGGAGGAGATCGCGGATCCGTCCGACTTCGCGATTCGATACCAGGCCGCCGCGTCGCTCGCGCATTTGGTTGAGGTATCGATTGAGATGCGGGTTGTGGAGGTGGCGCGCGACGGCAGCTAGGGGGATGCCGAGCTGCTGAAACAGAAACTGCCCGATCTCCCAGTCGCCGATGTGGGAGGTGATCACGGCGATCGGCGCGCGCTCGGAACCGCGACGGAGGATCGCGTCGGTCGTGGCATCTTTCGAGACGCGCTCGGTGAACGCGGGCTCGTCCCAGCGGCGGTGGAGGGCCATCGCCGCGGCGCACCGCGCCACATGCTGGCAGGACAGGCGTCCGATTCGTGACTTCTCATCCCGTGAAATCGAGTCGCGAAACGCGATGTCGAGATTGCGGAGAATGATCTGCCGCCGGCGCCGGGCGAGGTACCAAACGGCGCTCCCGCCAGCACGACTGAGCAAGAGCAGCACTCGCTCGGGGAGCAGGCCGCCGATCCAAAAGAGGGCGCGCACGAACCACGCGATAACGCGTTTCGCGGCATCGCTCCAAATTCCGGCAGAGTCGTCGCTCGATTTCGCCATGCGTCCGACGGATGCAGCTAACGCTTGAGGAAGAGGTCGCGGCCCCGGACGAGTGCATCCATCTTCCGATCGGCGACGCCGCGCGGAAGCATCCAGAATCCGCAGTCGGGGTGCACGTAGCGGATGCGATCGATGCCTCCGACGGCGTTTGCCGCGCGCTCGATTGCCGCGGCGACATCGCTCGCCGATTCGATGCGATTGTCCTTGATGTCGATGACCCCGATGCCGAGCGCGATCTCCGGGCGGACCCCGGCGAATGCGCTGAGCTCCTCCGGATCGCGGCGCGCACACTCGAGCACGAGGTGATCGGCGTCGAGGGCGTTCAGATAATCGATGAGGCGACGCCAGTCGCCTGCCTGGATCGTCTGTCCGCCGTAGTTTCCGAAGCAGAGGTGCACGGCTCGCTCGCGACCGTCCTCGCGCGGGACGCTGCGGAGGACGGTATTCAGAGTCTCCGCGGCCCAGCCGGTTTCATCCGGGTGCCCCGTGACATTTGCTTCGTCGAGCTGCACCACGGCCGCATCGATCGATGCGAGCTGGCGCGCGAGGATCTCGGCGAGCTCGGCCGCGACGCGCTTCACGTCGCCGTAGTGCTCGTCCATGACGACCTTCGCGAGCATGTGGGGTCCGGTGCAGGTGAACTTGAGCGGCTGCCGCGTGAGATCTCGCACGAATTCCCAGTCGCGAAGGAGGTGGAGTCGACCTTCGCCGAGCGGGCCGCGCAACACCGCGGCGGGCTCTCGCCGGTACGCGGCGATCTCGCTCGCGCGGAACTTGGCGATGTCCGCGCGCGTCGGATGGAGGTCGATGCCTTCGAGCGGGCCGAGAAAGTAATCAATCATCCCGTTCGTGTCGGGATGGTCGACATCGAAGCGCGCGAGCTCGCCGTCCGAGACGATGTCGATGCCCGCGTTTTCCTGCGTCTTCAGCACCGCGAGCACCGCGTCGCGCAGGGCTTCGCGAGTCCGCGCACCCGCTAACCAGCTCGGCACGGGGTAGCTTCCGACGACGGTCGTCTTCAGATCGCTCATGATTCTTTTGGGCTCACTCGTGTTTCTCGGGCGCGGTATTGTATACGCGATCGATGGGAGAGCCACCTCTTCCGTGAAGGCGGAGCCGGGAGCAGCGGGTGCGCGGAAGCGTCGGGTCAGGGATCACCGAAGGAGAAGAACTTGG
Organism: Planctomycetota bacterium; assembly: GCA_965223845.1. Lineage (GTDB taxonomy): Bacteria > Planctomycetota > UBA8108 > UBA8108 > SXIK01 > CBDCXR01. The sequence continues at coordinate 6,854,618 of CBDCXR010000004.1, forward strand.
GAATGAAGGTGCTCGAAAACAAGGTGGCGATCGTGACGGGTGGCGGAGGCGGACTCGGGCGCGCGATCGCGCATTCGCTCGCGGCCGATGGCGCGCGCGTTCTCGTCGCCGGGCGGGACGCCGGGAAGCTGAAGGAAACGGTCGAGCTCGTCGGTAGCGTCGGTGGACTCGCGGTCGCTTGCGCTCGCGATCTTCTCGAGCCGGGTGGTCCTCGCGCCGCCGTCGACGAGGCGCTCGAATCCTTTGGCGGCATCGATATCCTCGTCAACTGCGCCGGCGTGTTCGTGTGGAAGAAGTTTCTCGACCAAGCGCGAGACGATTGGGATCGAACGATCGCCACGAACCTATCTCTGCCGTTTTTCATGACACAGGAAGTCGCGCGCGTCCTCGTCGAGCAGGAGCGCGGGGGCGCCATTCTCAACATCGCATCGATTCACGGCCGGCTCGGCGACCCGAACGTCGTTCCGCACTGCGCGTCGAAGTTCGGTCTCATCGGGCTCACGGAAGCGACCGCCGAAGCTCTCCGACCGCACAATATTCGCGTCAATGCGATCGCGCCGGGCCAGATCGCGCCCGACAGCACACACACTCGCGGCGAGTCGCCGCAGGAGCTCGTCACTCAGGCCGATTTGGCCACGCTCGCCGTGTTCCTCGTGTCCGATCTCACGCGGACGATTACGGGAACCGTCGTCGATGCGAACGGGTCCACGCGGCGGTTGATCAAAGCCTGAAGCCGGTTCTGCCGATTCATCGAGAAGCCGTTGAAGAGCGGAAGGAGCGCGTCGCCCGAGGATCCGCCGCACGGCCCTACCGACCGAGTTCGGATTCTCTCTCGATGTTCTTCGTCTCGATGCCGCGGGGAACCTCTGTCTGCATCGGCCGCGAAGTCGGTGCACAGCCGAGGCTTCCTCCTCCAATCGGGCATCGCATCGGGTGAGCAGTTTGCGGAGCGAGAACTCACCACATGCTGATGACGACGGAGCAAGTGCTCGAGCGGATCCGCCAGGGTGAAATCCTGAGTGGAGAGCACCTGCCGGACCTGCTCCTCGAGAAGGTCGATCTTCCCGGTGCGCGTCTCCCGCGCTGTCGACTGAGCGGGGCGCGGTTTATGGGTGCGTCGCTCGAGCGGAGCGATTTCACCGGCGCGGACCTCGAGCGGTCGGATCTCCGTTTTGCGAGCTTTCGGGGCGCACGTCTCGACGGGGCGTCGCTCGCGCAGGCTAAGCTCCAGCACGCGTGCTTCGAAGACGCGTCGATCGACGGGGTCGATCTCAGCGGCGCGGAGATCGAACGCACCAGCTTCTCGGGAGCGCGAGTGAGTCGACTCAGCCTCGTCGAAGCGATTTTGAACGATGTCGACCTCTCGGCGATCCGCTGCATCGACAGCGCCGAGTTCAGCGAGTCGGATCTCGACTCGGTGTTCTTCTCGTCGATCCACATCGCCGGAGCACGCTTTCGCGACGCCCACCTCCGACTCGTGTCGTTTCTCGCCGCCGACTTCGACGGCGTCGACTTCACCGGTGCACGTCTCACGCGGGTGACGTTCGGGCGGAGCCACGGCTCGGACGTCCGCTTCCGTGAATCCCGCCTCCGCGGGTGCGAATTCGGCGGAGCGCAGCTCCCCGAGACCGACTTCGACCTCGCGCGCATCGAAGCCTGCAATTTCTCCGCCGTGCAGTTTCGCGGCGCTACGTTCAGAGGCGCTCAGTTCGGCGAGGAAGTTCGCTTCGACGAAGCGCAACTCGACGCAGCCGACTTCTCGCAGGCTTCGCTCGAGGCCGTGCGCTTCCGGGGCGCAACGCTCCGGGCGGCGACCTTCTCGGGCGCGAATCTCACGCGGATCGACGCCTCGGAGGCGCAGCTCGCCGGCGCGCTGTTTGCGGGCTCGCGCGTTCACGGAGCGCGCTTCACCGGAGCGTCACTCGCGCATTCCGTCGCGCGTGGCCTCGCTTTCGAGGGCGTCGATCTCACGAACGCGGACTTCACTGGAGCCGATCTCCGCGGCGCCGATCTTGCGGACGCGACACTCGACGGAGCGATCTTCGCGGAAGCGGATCTCGCCGGCGCGCGGTTCGACTGGGCGACGCTCGCGCGTGCGAGCTTCGGACCGACGACGCTCGCGGGCGCGATCGTCCGCGGGAGCCCCGTCGGCGATGGGGACTCGCCGATCGACGGAGCGGCCGCGGAGCGCTTGTATCGGCTGCGGGACGAGGGAACGCGCTGACGCGCTGCCGTTTTCCGCGCGGGAGAAGATCGCTCACACAGTCGACGGAACCACGAGGCCGGAGACTTTGGGGCCGATTCGCGTCAGATCAACGGCGAGCCGCTGCCCGCTTCGCCTCCGTGAGCGCGGCCTCCGCCCCCGCCGTGTCGCCCTGAGCGCGACGGACCTCCGCGATCTTTTGCCAGAAGCCGGCGACGGTATCGCCCGTGCCGGCGAAGAGACCGCGCGCGGTGCAGATCTCGATTCCCTTTTGATAGTCGGCGACCGCGCCATCGTGGTCGCCGAGAAGAAAGCGACAGTAGCCGCGGTTCGTCCACATCCCCGGATCTTCGGGTTCGAGAGCGAGGGCGCGTTCAAACTCCGCGAGCGCTTCCTTCGTCCGCTTCTGATACGCGAGCGAGAGCCCGCGCCAATGGTGTGAGAACGCGTCGGGCGGTGCGCCGAGCTGCCGGCGCATCGCGACGTAGCGATCCACGTCGGCGATGGACTCCGCCGGCTTTCCCGAGTGAAGGTTGGCCTCGGCGCGAAGTCGAAACACGGCTGGCTCCGGGATCTTCGTACGCGCGAGCAGCTCGATCGCCTTCGTCAGCGCGTCGATTGCGAGTGCGGGTCGTCGCGACCGCACGTAGAGCTCGCCGAGCGTCGCCATCGCTCGGCCGTGCTCCGGATAGATCGCGAGTGACCGGCGGATCCCGGCTTCGGCACGCTTGAAGAGCTGCTCGGCGGACTCGGGTCCGCTTCGCTTCCCGTTCAGAGTGTCGATGGCGCGGCGAAGAGTCGTCTGCGCCGCTTTGAGTTGACTCCGCGTGCTCTCGGGCGCCTCTTCCGGCATCGCGAGGTAGAGCGACTCACGATCCGACCAGTGGGCGTTGCGGGCGACCGTCTGGACGCCGTAGACGATGCACAGTACGGCGAGCACTGCGAAGTACCCGCGCGAAGCCGAACGGGAAGCGGCGAGTCTCGACCCGATCCCCGCGACACCGATCGCGAGCGCGAACGAGGGGAGAAAGGCCAGCCGCTCGCCGTAAATCGTCCCGATCGGAAAGAACACGTTCGCCGTCGGCGAGAACGCGATGAAATAGAACGCCGCGGCACAAGCGACGAGCGGAACTCGTCTCCAGCTCACCGCGGCGACGAGTGCCCCCGCGCCGATCGTTCCCACCGCCGCGAGCCAAAGCCGGACGTCGCTCAGCGCGCGAACCGGAATCTGGTTGTACGAATAGTCGGCGGAGAAGTTGAGCGGCGCTACCGACTGAATGAAGTAACGACCGAGGAGTGAGATAGCGTTCAGCGCGCGGATCGGCTCGGATTCCCACGCGAGACTGTTGTCGACGAGCGACGGCCGGCCCGAGGTTTCGTCGATGACGAGCCACCGAAGGGCGAAGTACACCCCGACCGCGAGCGCCGCCGCACCGCCGCTCGACCACGGGATGCGCTGGCGAAGGATGAAGGCGGTGGCGACCAGAACGCCGCAAACAACGGCGGTGTTCTCCTTCGCGAGAAGTCCGGCGAACGTGACGACTCCGACGGCGAGCGCCGCGCGACGGTCCGAGCGGAATTTTCCGTCGCGATCTAAGGCGAGTGCCCACGCGCCGAGCACGGCGGCCGCGGCGAGCAGCTCTGCTCGCCCGACGACGTTCGCCACCGCCTCGACGTGGATCGGAAGAACCGCGTAGAGCGACGCGCAGATAGCAGCGATGCGCGCGTCGCCCGTAAGTCGACGGAGGACGACGAACGCGAGTCCCGCGACCGCCGCGCTGAGAACGACGTTGACGAGGTGAAATCCCCACGGCGACTCGCTCACGGCCAAGTTCAGAGCGTACGTGAGGAGCGTGAGCGGGCGGTAGTTCGCCGACACTCGATGCGTTCCCCAGTAATCGTCGGCGAAGATCCGCGCGAGGGAAAACGACTTGAGCCCCTCGTCCTGTTCGCAGATCAGCTCGTCGTCGAAGACGAAATCACCGGGAATCGTGTTCGCTGAGACGAGGACCGCGATGACGACGGGGATCCAAGCGAGAGGAGATGCGCCGCGCGCGGCGGCCGCGGGCGGCGCTCCGCTGCTCTGAACGCCATCTTCTCGAGCGTTCATCGGGGCGCCACGGGTGACTCGAGGAGCGTGAGCGTGAGCGCACCCGCGTCGAGACGAACGCGCGCACCGAAGGGCAGCGTCACGTGGTCCCGGAGTCCGTGACCCGACGGGAAGCCTTCGACGATCGGCACCCCGAGCGGTACGAAGTAGTCGCGAAACACCTCGCCGAGCGAGATCGCGCCGCTTTCTCGCCCGCAGCCCGTGAAGCTCCCGAGCACGACTCCGCGCACGTTCGCGAGCTTCCCCGCGAGCCGAAGCTGGGCGAGCATGCGATCGATGCGAAACGCCTTCTCGTTCACGTCTTCGAGAAAGAGGATCGCGCCGCGCGTGTCGATCTCGTACGGCGTCCCGATCGTGGCCGCGACGAGGCTCAAGTTCCCACCGGTGAGCGTTCCCTCGGCTCGACCGGGCGCGATCGCGCGCAGGCGCTTCGTTGCGCGTTTTCCCCACGCGCCGAATTCGGACGTTTCGCCGCGCAGCGCGTCCCAGAGGTACGCCTTCGTGAGCGGGGAGTCCGCGGATCCCTTCGCGACGAGTTCCCGTCCGACCGGCCCGTGGAACGCGATCAGTCCGGCGCGGCGCTGGACGGCGATGAGAAGCGCCGTGATGTCGCTGTAGCCGATGACGATCTTCGGATCCGCGCGAAGCGCCGCGAAATCGATGCGGTCGAGAATCCGCGGCGTACCGTAGCCGCCGCGGAGGCAGAGAATCGCGCGCACTTCGGGATCGCGCACGGCCCCGTTGAACGCGGCGGCCCGGGCGTCGTCGTCGGCGGCGAGGTAGCCGCGTGCGGGGCGATCGGGAATCCACGGCTCCGGCTCGAATCCCTGCCCGCTCAGCGCGCGCATCACCGCGCGGACGGTCGCGTCGTCGACGGGTCCCGCCGGCGCGACGAGGGCGATTCGGTCGCCGCGGCGAAGGGCCGGCGGCTTCCGATGAGCGGGAGGTCCATCGCTCGAATCTCGCGAGTGCGCGAGTACGCCGATTCCGGCGACGAGGGCGCCGAGCGCGAGCCAAACGATCACGGCGCGCGTTCGCGACTGGGGTCGAGTGTCGCCTCGACGCGCCGCGGCGACCACCAGCGAGGAAGATCGAGAAGACTTCGTCGACATGCCAGGATCGCTCAGCACGCCTTCCGGCGGCGACCGCCGCACCACCGCGGTGAACGCAGCGCGCTCGCGCGTCGTCCCGCGCGGCGCGGCGAAACGAACTCTCGCTCCATCACGAGTTCCCCCCGCGGAGGCTCGCGATTCGCTCCGCGACCCGTTCGCGCTCCTTCCCCTCGAGCTTGACGAGACCCCCTTCGAGCCACTCGAGAGTGAGTCGTCGATTCTTCGTCGTCAGGAAGACGGAGTCCGCCGCCTGGAGACAGTTCTTGGCGTTCGGCTGCACTTCGAAGAGGCGCCGATGCATCGCCGCCATGCGACGGAGGTCACCCGCCTCTTCGTGCGCTTCGGCACAGTGCGCGAACAGCTCCGGGGTCTCGAGCCCCGAGTCGATCGCGTCGCCGAACGAATCGGTCGCATACTTGAACCACCGGCTTTTCTTTTCGTCGCGCCCGAGCTGAAGGTAAGAGAGACCGAGGAGGTACTGCGCTTCCTGCAGATGCTCGCCGGAGAGGGATCGTTTCGCGCTGATGAAGCGACCCTTCGCGGTCGTCAGTGCTGAGATGCGCGTTGTCCGGTTCTTCGAGTTGTTCGCGACGATGTAGTACGTACGCGCCTGCTCGAACTTTTCGTAATCGTCGGCGATCGAGTGCGCCGGCCGGACGTCGAGATCGACCTGAACGTAGTTCCCGTGGTGCGCGAACACACGCCCGCGCCAAGCGCCGATCCGCCGCGTGAGAGCGGTCTTCTCCTTCGCCGGAAGCGTTCGCGCGTCGGTGAGCGCCTCGGTGAACCGGAATTCCGCGTCGTCGAGATGCTTTCGCGCGTCCTTCGCCGTCCGGTTCGTCTCGTACCTCGCGAGGGCGAGTCGGCCGCGATAGTAGCTGAGTTCCGCGTGGCGTGCGATGCGTTCGGGTTCCGAAGCCGGCGGTTCGTCCGAGCCTCCGACCGGGGACTCCGGCGAGGTTTCGGATTGCTCGAGCGTGTCGAGATGCTTCGATACCGCCCCGAGGTGTTGAGCCGAGCGACTGTTCACGCCCGCATCCACCGCGATCCACTGGAGCGCGGCCCGACGACTCGCGACCTCTTCCGACGGGGCGTAGGCTTCGATCGCGACGAGTGCGTCCGCCGCCGGCGAGGCGAGTTCGTGCGCGGCGCGAAACTGATACTTTTTCTGTGCCGCTTCCGCTTTCGCGAGCGCCGCCGCGGCCTTCGCGAGCGCGAGGCGCGGCGCGTCGACGAAGAGCCGCGTCCACTCGGGCTTCAGCGCATCGGGAATCTGATCGCGTCCGCCGAGCTCGATCAGGGTGCGGCGGAGCTCGGCGTCCTTTCCCTGCTTGAGGAGTGCGCCCGCGAGCCGGCCGAGAACGTCCTTGCGGTCGACGTTCGGCCGCTTCAGTGCTTCGGCGTAGAGTCCCTCCGCCGTTTCCCAGTCGGGTTCGGAGAGTCGGGTGTTCGCGTCGGCGAGCATCAGGATCGCATCGAGGTCGTATCCCGACGCTCCCGCCTCGCGCGCGAGCGAGAGATAGCGCTCCGCGGCGGCGAACTGCTCGAGTCGATACGATGCCGTGCCGAGGAAGACGAGCGCCTCGTGGTTGTCGCGCTCGCGCTGGTAGACCTCTCCCGCGGCGGAAATCACCGCCGCCCAATCCTTGCGGTCGGCCGCCGTCCGCGCCTGCATCAAGAGCTCACTCGCATCGAACGGCTTCGGTTGCGGCGGCTCCGGACGCGGTTGCGCGGTCGGCTGGGGGGCCGGTTCCGGTCGCACGACCGCCGCGGGGCGAGGCTTCGGTTCGGGGACGACGGGCGCCGGCGCCGGCGCCACGGGGTTCGGAGTTCGGTCGGTGACGTCGTCGCTTCGTCCGAACCCCAGCTCCTTTCGAAACGTGAAGGCGAGAATCGCAACGAGGATCGCGAGGATGATCCCGACGATCGCGGGCTGACTCGTCGGTCGGCGACGCCGCCGTCCTCGCCTTCGCCCGCGCCGTCCGCGCGGCGCATCGACCTCCTCCGCTTCTTCCGCGGGAGGCTGGAGCGCGCTGCCGAGGTCGTCGAAGAACTCGCGCGCCGTCTGGTAGCGCCGCTCGGGATTCCGCTCGAGCGCACGCACGAGAATCGCGAGCAGACGAGGGTAGTCGTTGAGCTCGGGGTTGAGGCTCTCGGGAAGCGGAGGCGGTCCGGCCTTGAGTCCGCGGAAGACCTCCTTGATGGTCGATCCCGGGTACGGCTTTCGACCGGTCAGCATCTCGTAGAGAATCGCGCCGACGGCGTAGAGGTCGGAGTAAAAGCCGAGCGCCTCGCCGAGGAACTGCTCCGGCGGCATGTAGTGCGGGCTGCCGGAAATCGAGGCGGTTGTTTCGCCGCCGCTCTGGATCGCGGTTGCGATCCCGAAGTCGAGCACGCGCACGTCGTCGTGACTGCCTTCCGTGCTCACCATGACATTGGCCGGCTTGAGATCGCGGTGGATGATCTTCGACGCGTGCGCAGTGCGAAGCGCGCGGAGGACGCGCTGGACGATCGCGACGGCGCGCGGCGGCGGGACCGTCCCCTCTTCGCGGATCACTTCCGAGAGCGTCTTCCCGGGGCAGTAGTCCATCGTGTAGTAGAGGAGTCCGTCGTCCGTCGTTCCGACGTCGCGGACCTGCACGATGTACTTGTCGACCATCCGCATCGCGACGCGGATCTCGTTCAGGAACTGATCGCGCACCTTCGGATTGCCGCTCAAGTTGGCCGGGAGCAGCTTGAGCGCGAGCTTCTCGCCGACCATCCCCGCCGTGATCTCGACGAGGTACACGGTGCCGAATCCGCCGCGGCCGAGCACCTCGATCACGCGGTACTTGTCCGCGATCAAGGAGCCGGGTTCACGCTCGGCCGCGTCGCGCGGCGAGGGATCGGCGGGCGTATCGGATCGTTCGGTCACCGGAGACCCTTCCCTGGAAGAAGCGCCCTGCGACGACCGGGGGGTCGGGAATCCGTAACCTGTTCCCTGGGCGTCGGATGCGAACGTCGACACCGCCGAGATAATCACGGTGGTGCGGCTCTGGCTTCCCTTCCCCGGGGCGGGCTGGATCCGGAGGGGGGTCGGACGACTCCCCGTCGTGCGGCGCGATGGTTACATGGTAGGGCCTAAGGCGAGTCCCCTCAACCCGCTACGGCCGCTGAGCCGCAGTCGCGATCGGGCGTTCGACGGCGAACTCGGGTTCGACCCGAATCCGTCGGACTACTCGATCCGATCGTCGGCGAAGAGCGTCGGAAGGACCTGCGTCTCGAGACGATTGTCCGTCTCTTCCGCGCCGCCGAAGAACGCCAGCGCCTCTTGCGCCTGATCGAGCGGAACCGGGAAGTGAAGGAGGAGACTCCGGACGAGCCCGATGGCCCGATCTTCGAACTGAGGCGGGATCTTCCCTTCTCGTTCGAGATCCGCGAGGAACTGCGCCTCGACCGGCGCACCGAGAATCTCCGCGGCCAGAGTGAGGATGCAGAAGAGGTGGCGCTCGATGGCCACCCGCCGGGCGATGCCGAGGAGCACCGTCCAATCGACGCGTAGATTTGTGAGCACGCGATAGACGTCGACGAGCGTCGCGAGACCGCAGCGGAACGAGCGCTCGAAGATCTCGAGCGCGAGGAGAGCGAGCAGCGGTTCGCCCTTCAAGACTTCGGGATTGGCCTCGATCGCCGTCGCCTCGACGGGAAACGGATCGATCGACAGACCGGGACGCGGGGCGCAGGACGATCGACAGATGCGAACTTCGACGCCGTCCCGCTCGAGCGGCGGGAGGTAATGCCCGAGGCCATCGCTGATGCCCGTCAGGTTTTCGACCTCTTCGTAGTTCCCCTTCTTGAGCGCGCGGTAGAGAGTCTGCGTGTCCTCGACGCGCGTCTGAAGCTCGAGTTGCTGAACGGGTCGCGTGGACGGGTCGTCGCAGAGATAGAACGTCACCTGCGTGCCGCGGAGGAGTCGGATCGGAATCCCTTGATCGGAACACCACGCGACGATGTCGTCGAGGGCAGCGCGGTACGCCGCCGTCCGCGTGGTCGCGCAGAGACGCGACAGCTTCCACGACGATATGCGTTCCGGACGAATCTCGTTGTGCGTCTCCTCCTTCTCGACGAGCTGATAGAGCATCGGCTCGAGGTGGTTCGCCTGGATGAGCTGGTCGAGCTGGCGACCCTGATCCTCCGGAAGGCGCTCGATGAGCGTCGGGTCCTTGAGGAGAAAGACCCCGAGACGGCTCTCGAGATTCGGGACGGAATTGGGGTCGGAGTGGCGCATGGAGTTTCGTCGCGCGGAGGAGATAAGCGTGGAGGTCCGGCTCGCTCGCGGGAGCGGCAGGCTAGGCATGCCGGTTCCGAAACCGGTGCCCCGATCATCGTTACTTCGACCGCACCGCCCGAGACCTTTGGGGAATCGAGAGTCGCTCACGCGCCGGAGGCGCCGCGGTGGAGGACCCCGGTTGACTGCGCCCGGGGAAGGAGTAGCCTGACTGCCCGCAGTCACTCCGACCATCCTGCCCCGCTGTCCTCGCGAGACTCTTTCCGTGAATCCGATTCGTCGCGCTCTTCTCAGTGTTTCCGATAAAACCGGACTCGTCGCCTTCGCCGAGGGACTCCGCGCGCTCGGCGTCGAAATCGTCTCGACCGGCGGGACGGCGCGGGCACTTCGCGAGGCCGGGGTCGACATCGTCGCGATCGACGATTTCACCGGATTTCCGGAGATGCTCGGCGGCCGAGTGAAGACGCTCCATCCCCGTGTCCACGGGGGAATCCTGTTCGACCGGTCACTCGACGAGCACCGACGGACGATGGAGGAGCACGGACTCGGGGCGATCGACCTCGTTGCGGTGAATCTCTACCCGTTCGAGGCGACGGTCGCGCGCCCCGACGTGACGTACGAGGACGCCGTCGAGCAGATCGACATCGGCGGACCGGCGATGACGCGAAGCGCGGCGAAGAACCACGCCCACGTCACCGTGGTCGTCGCCCCGGATCAGTACGAGGAAGTGCTCGCGGAGATGCGGACGTCCGGCGGATCGACCTCGGTCGAGCTTCGCCGCCGCTTCGCGCTGCGGGCGTTCGAGCGAACGGCGGCCTACGATCGGGCGATCGTCGAGCACTTCAGCGCCGAGCTCGCCGAGAACGCGGAGATGGATCGACTCCCTCGGGAGCTGCCCGCGAGGTGGGCGACGCGCCTCCCGCGCGCGCGCGAGCTCCGTTACGGCGAGAATCCTCACCAGAAGGCGGCGGTCTACGGCGCCGTCCTCGAGCCCTTCCGCCAGGTCCACGGGAAGGAGCTCTCATACAACAACATCCTCGACCTCGCCGCGGCGGAGGAGCTCGTCGAGACGCTCGCTCCGCGCGGCCCGGCGGTGTCGATCATCAAGCATTCGAATCCGTGCGGCGCCGCGGTGGCCGAGACGCTCGCGGATGCCTGGCGCGATGCGCTGGCTACCGACCCGGTTTCCGCGAGCGGAGGGATCATCGGTGCGAGTGTCGAAGTCGATGCCGACGCCGCGCGCGCGATGGCCGATCATTTCATCGAGGTTCTCGTCGCGCCCTCCTTCACCGCCGACGCGCTCGAGATCTTGCGCAAGAAGAAGAATCGCATCCTCCTCGAATGCCCGCGCCCCGTGTTCGGGCGCGAGTGGATTCAGGCGCGAACGCTTCCCGGAGGCGTGCTCGCGCAGACGACCGACGGCGGCGCCGAGCCAGAGTTCAAGGTCGTGACGGAGCGCACACCGACGGCGAGCGAGCTAGAGGAGCTCGCGTTCGCCTGGGATGTCGTTCGCTTCGTGAAGTCGAACGCGATCCTCTACTCGCGCGACACTCGCACCCTCGGGGTCGGTGCGGGTCAGATGTCCCGCGTCGACTCGGCGCGGATCGCGGCGATGAAAGCGCGTGACGCCGGGCTCGACCTCGCCGGGTCGGTCGTCGCGTCGGACGCTTTCTTCCCGTTCGCCGACGGTCTCATCGCCTGCGCGGAAGCGGGCGCGCGCGCGGTGGTACAGCCGGGCGGGAGCGTTCGCGACAAAGAGGCGATCGCCGCGGCGAACGAACGCGGAGTCGCGATGGTCTTCACCGGGCGGCGGCATTTTCGTCACTAGGCGTAGGAAGCCGTCCCGAATCCGGATCTTCGCCGCGTTGCCCAGCGTCCCGCCGGTCCGCCGGCGCGATTCGCCGAAACAACGAAGGCTAGGCGCGCTTCCAGGCCGTCGGCGCTCCGTTCGCGTCGAGAGCGACGTACACGATCGTCGAACGACAGATCTGAGCCACTTTGTCGTCCGCGACGTCGCGGACGACGACCCGGCAATCGAGGGTCAGGGACGTCCGGCCCTCGCGCGCCGTCTTGCACCAGATTTCGACGAAATCTCCGAGCATCCCCGGAGCGTCGAAGATCACTTCGCCGATCTTCTTCGTGACGAGGGTCTTCGTGCCCATCGCACGCATCGCGATGAGCGCGCCCGCCTCGTCGATCCACGCCATGAGCCGTCCTCCGAAGAGTCGGCCGCCGAAATTGAGGTCCGAGAACATCACCAGCCGCCGGCTGGCGAGCGTGTATTCTTCGAGTTCGTCCTGCATCTGTGCCGCCGTCCGATCGAGAACGATCTTCCTGAGCCGTGAAGTTATCCCGCGTCCGAGTCGCTTTCCAGGTGGGACTCCACGCCGTCCTCATCGGGCACGTCGTGGCGTACTACTGGCTCGATTGGCGGTCGGTCGGGGCGCTCGATTTTCAGTCGTTCTTTCGGCACTTTCTCGGCGAGGGGCTCATTACGGTCGGGGCGCTGCTCGCCATCCTCGTTTATCTCAGTGCGGCGGTCTTCGGTCGGCTCTTCTGCAGCTGGGGATGCCACTTCGGGGCGACGCAGGACTTCGCCGCGTGGGTGCTCAGGCGCTGCGGGTGGCGGCCGCCTCTCGTCCGGACTCGATTCCTCCACTGGTCGCCGGTGGTCTTCCTCGCCGTCATCTTCGGCGCGCCGCTCGTTCGGCGCTGGGCCGTCGCAGACTGGTCGCCGCGCTGGGATCTGGCCGCGATCGGACCTTGGGACACACTTCCAGGCGTAGCGCTTTCGGTCGCGACCTTCGCCGTTTGCGGCGCCGCGGTGCTGCTCTTCCTCGGCACGCGCGGCTTTTGCCGTTTCGTCTGCCCTTACGGGGCGGTGTTCCGGGCGACGGATTGGCTCGCGCCGTTTCGCGTTCGGAAAGTGAGCGAATGCGGGGGCGACGCACGCGGCTGCTCGCCGGACGCGACCCCGCCTTGCACGATGGCTTGTCCGACCGCGATCGATGTTCACCGCGAGACGACGGCGCGCGGCGAGGTGACGAGCGTCGACTGCGTGCGCTGCAATCTTTGCATCGAAGCCTGTCCGCAGAGCGCCCTTGCGTACTCGGCCCGCCGGCAGCCGGCGGAAACTCCCGTCGATCTTCCGCGTGCGACCCCGACCTTACCCCTTTGGGGCGAAGTGGTCGTCGCGGCGGTCGCGGCGGTCACGTACGTCGCCGTCGACCTGGTTTACGGGGGGCACTTTCTCGCTGCCGTGCTCGCGCTCGGGGAGGGCTGGCTCGCGTTCGTCGTCCTCGCCGGGATCGCGGGAAGAGAGGACACGCGAGTCTTCGGTCGCGAGCTCCGGCGGACGAGCGCCGCCGGGAAGCGCCGCTGGACCGGCTCGGGCGTCGTCGCGGCGGGAGCGTTCCTCCTCTCGACCGTCCCGATCTTCGAAGCGGGCGCGTTCAAAACGCTGCGCTGGCTCGCGCTTCGCGACGACCCGGCGGGCGCCTCCGCGCTACGTCCAAGTGCGGAGGCTCCGAGCGATCCGGCGACGCGACGGCGGCTCGAGCGCGCCGCGAATCGCTACGCGCGTGCGCTCGAGTACTTCCCGGGCCACTCGGAAACGCGCCGACTCCTTCTCGGGGTGTACGTCCGGCTCCATGACCGCCGGGCCGTGGGTCTCGCGGAAGCGCTCGATCGGGACGCGAGCGGAACGGATCCGGGCGCGCGCGAAATCTTGCGCTGGGTTTACCGCCACTTCGGCGAGTCGGAGAAGGCGGCGGCACTGCCGAATCCCGCCTCGGGCGGCCGAGGCGACGTGCTCCCCGACCCGCCCTCCGGGATCGACTCGCCCCCGAAGTGAGCGGTCTGGCGGCCCGGCGAGGGGAAAATCGAATACCCTCGCACCGCGCGAGCGCTACAATACCCTGTTCGTCGCGCCGGCCGGGGTCGATCCGGTTGGCGCTTTTCCTAAGTTGATTGGGCGTAGAGCTTAAGGGGACTCGGGCCGTGGCTGTCGACAGCGTACTTCGGGACGTCTCGCGCGTCTTCTTCGCCCTCTGCGCGCTCTTCCTTCCGATCGAACACGTGTTGGGGGAGGACGCGCCGCCGCTCGAGAAGCTCATCGAGCTCAACGCCGCCGAGCTGTTCGGCGGAAACGTCGAGGTCAAGGAGGGGCGGCTCATCATCCGGTATCCCGGCGCCGGCCTGTTCGCCCAGGGCTTCGCCGTACGATCTAAGGGAACAGGGCAGATCGTTTCGGATCAGGGCGCCATCAAGGGCGTCACGATGCGGAACCAGCTCATCAAGGGGGCGGAGAAGCAGTTTTCGTTCGCCGGGCTGAAGTCCGGCAGCGCCGAATCTCGGTTCCAGCTCGGTGACGACTTCAAGATCACGTTCGGTCTGAAGATCCCGAACCTTGCGAAGAACGCCTCACTCAATTTTTTCTTCAGCCGTAAAGGAAGCAGGGAGTTCATTCAGTCCCGTTTTTTGGCGGATCTCTACGCCGTCAATAAGGGAAAGAAGCGCCGCGCCCGTCCCACCGACCGGCGCTACCTCGGTCCCGCCGCCGCGTGGTTCGACACCGCCGCGGAAGCCGGGGTGAAATACGAGATCCGCCTCAAGGACCGAAATCTCACGATCGCCAAGTTCGCCGGCAAGGAGAAGGAGACCGTCGTCTCCCTCGAAGACCTACCCGGGGATCTCGGTGGGCGGATCGGGTTCAGTTTCGATCGCGTCACGTTCATGGTGCGGGATTTCGTCGTCGAGACGTCGATCCCACGCGAGTGGGCGGAAACGGCGATCGCAGATCTACGCCGCGGCGGCAAGCTGAAGCTTGCGAAGGAAAGCCCGGCGCCCAAGAAGGAATCCAGCAAGAAGGAAGGTCCTCAGGTCGCGAAGGGCGGCGCTGAGACCGACACGACGAAGGACTGGGACAAGCTGGTCGAGGTCGACATTGACAAGCCGGACCCCGAGGCCGACGAAGATCTGTAGGACGAGTGGGGACAGGCGGACCATCCGCCCGGACGAACACGCCCCGCACTCGTGCTCCGTGCCTCGAGTGATCCCGCGCGGCGCCGATTCGGCGTGCGGGACGACGAACGGTCGCATCCCGGCAGCGGGACGACCCCACCCCGGCGAGACCTCGCGTGCAGCGTCGAGCCCCGACGGACCCGGCCGAGCGGCCGGCCTCAGGGTGCGCGTGACCGACTCCTCCATCGCTTCGCCGATGGGCCTGCGCGGCCTTGCCGCGGAGACTCCGGACACGCTCGCCGAGCGATGCGCCCCCATCGTGGCGCGTCGGATTCGACCGCACGCCTCGACCCGTCCCTCAGAAGACGGACACTATGAGTTCAGAGACTACCGAAAAGAGCTTCGCGGATTTCCGCCTGTCCGAGCCGGTGCTCCAGGCGATTCGCGAAATGGGCATCCACACTCCCACCCCGATTCAGCGGCTCTGCATCGATCCGATCGCGGACGGTAAGGACGTCGTCGGCAAGGCCGAGACCGGGACCGGAAAGACGCTCGGATTCTCGGCGCCGCTGATCGACAAGATCGATCCCGAACGCGTCTCGCCGCAGGCTTTGGTACTGACCCCGACGCGGGAGCTCGCGCAGCAAGTCGCGGGGGTCCTCGAAGTGCTGGGGGAGAGCCGAGGTCTCCGCGTCGCTACGGTCGTCGGCGGTATCCACGCGAGCGAGCAGCTTCTTCGACTCCGGACGGGCTGCCAGATCGTCGTCGGCACGCCCGGTCGCGTGCTCGACTTCTTGCGAGAGCGCCAGCTTTCGCTCGCATGGTGCGAGACGGTCATCCTCGACGAAGCCGACCGGATGCTCGACATGGGCTTCATCGACGACGTGACCGCCATCGTCGAACGGACGCCGAAGGAGCGCCAAACGCTTCTCTTCTCCGCCACCATCCCGCCCGAGGTCAATCGACTGCTGAAGCGATTCATGAAGAACCCAGAAGTGTATTCGACGGTTTCGGGAAGTACGACCGCGCGTGAAATCGAGCAGAAGTACGCCGAGGTGCGGTTTCCGCAGAAGTTCAAGGCGCTCGCGAAGTTGCTCGACGAGTACGACGAGGGGCCGGTGATCGTCTTTTGCAACACTCGGCGTCAGACGATCGACCTCGATCGAATGTTGTGGGGAAACGGTTACAGCGCCGGCGCGCTCCACGGCGATCAGGAGCAGGAGCAGCGCTTCAAGATCCTCGAAGCGTTCCGCACGGGCGAGATTCGCATCCTCGTGTGCACGGACGTCGCGTCCCGAGGTCTCGACATCGACGACGTGGCGCTCGTCGTCAACTACGAGATTCCGGACGACGAGGACTCGTACGTCCATCGCGTCGGACGAACCGGGCGCGCGAACAAGACTGGAGTCGCGATCTCCCTCGTCTCCGACCGCGAGCGGATGAGCTGGAGTCGCATCCAGCGGAGCGTCGACGCGGAGATGGAGTGCATCGCGAAGGCGCCGCGTGGGCGCGATCGCGATCGCGGTCGCGGTGAGCGCGATTCCCGCTCCCGGCGAGATCGCGGAGGTCGGGATCGCCGGGGCGGACGTGATCGCGGTCGCGGCGATCGGGGCGGTCGCGAGCGCGGGGAGCGGGGTGAGCGCGGTGAGCGAAGCGAACGCGCCGGGGGGAGAGCGCCGCGCCGCCGCTCCGGCGGCTCCGCCCGGCCCGCGGGCGGCGAGCGCCGCGAAGAGGCGAACGGGGGCGGGGCGAGCGACAACGCGTTCGGAGTCGGGCTCGGCGAAGCGAGCGACGCGGGTCGGACGCGAGAGCGCCCGCCGCGACCGACGATCGACAAGAAGCAGCTCAAGCGGATCGACGAGATCGACGACGATTTCGTCAAGACCGACTACTTCGATATCGACGAGGGCGTCATCGCCCGCGCCGAGCCCAGTGCGCCCGCGCGCACGAAGAACGAGCGAAGATCGCGCTCCGGCGGCGACGATCGGGACGCCGACGGCGCTCGGCGGAAACGCCGGCGGCGAGGGGGCCGGTCGCGTCCGCGCTCCGAGTCCGGAGGCGAAGGGCGATCGAGCTCCAGTTCGGCCTCCGGCTCCGGGCGACCCGCGAACCGGGCTTCCGGCGAATCCGGTGGGTCGGCTGAGGCGCGCGCCGGATCCGACGCGGCCGACGGACGGCGTCCGCGCCGCCGCCGCAGTCGCCGGCGGCGCTCGGAGTCCGCATCGTCTTCCGACGGCGATTGACCTGCTCGCGGGTCGCCGGACGGAGTTCACTCGGACATCACAGAATCTTCATTTCCGGCTGCTACAGATCGAACCAAGAGCCGGCGTTCGCCGTGCCACTTTCGATCTCAATCGCTAGGCAGGAATCGAATCCCAACATGTCCGTCGCCACCGTGCTTGTCGTCGAGGACGAACGAGATCTCGCGGACGTCATTGAGTACAACTTCAAGCGAGATGGATTCAACGTCTTCTCCGCATCGAACGGCGAGAAGGGACTCGACCTCGCACGCGAAAAGCGGCCGAACGTCGTCCTTCTCGATCTGATGCTCCCGGGGCTCGACGGGATCGAGGTCGCGAAGCGACTGCGACTCGACCCGGAGACGCGAGACATCGCGATCATCATGCTCACCGCGAAGGGAGAGGAGAGCGATGTCGTCGTCGGGCTCGAGGTCGGCGCGGACGACTACGTCACCAAGCCGTTCCGCATGAAGGAGCTCATCGCGCGCGTGAAGGCCGTGCTCCGGCGTGGTCACGTCGAGGACGACGTACCCGCGGGAAAACGGATCGAGCGCGGTGACCTCGTGCTCGATACTGCGAAGTACCAGGCGATCGTCGCCGGCGAGGAGCTTCCCCTCACGCTGACCGAGTTCAAGCTGATCGCCGCACTCGCGTCGGCGCCGGGACGAGTGTTCACGCGCGATCTGCTTCTGCGAAAGATCCAGGGGGACGTCTGGGTCGACGAGCGGAACATCGACGTGCACGTGCGGGCGATTCGAAAGAAGCTCGGTGACAAGAAAGACCTGATCGTCACGGTCCGCGGAGTCGGCTACAAGTTCAAAGAGTAGCGAGCACTCTTCGCTGGCCCGATCAGTTCTCCTGCGGAGTCGGGAGCCGAAACGACTCCGACACCTTGCGCGCGCGGACGAATACTTTGCGGTGGCAGAGGAGCTCGCTCGACGCCGCAAAGCCCGACAGCTCGCGCTGGAGCTCCGGCGATGCGATCGGCTTTCGTTCGGCCTTCTGCCGCTTTCGCCGGCGCTTCCTGTCGCTCCAGCGAACGAGGACGCCGGTGAGCGGCCGCACGAACGGGTAGAGAACGGTCGACGCCGTGCTCCGTTTGAGCCCGCGGAGAGCGATTTCGTCGAACTGCGCGAGGCGAAGCAGATAACGGATCTGGAAGAAGGGCAGCGTAAACGCGTGGCCGTGGTAGAAGCGCTCGCCGTCGCCGCCCCAGATCGTCGTCTCCTCGTTCGGAAACCCGCTGTGGAAGCTCTTCATGCCCGTGAGGAGGTAGCTCAGCCGGCTGCTGAGATCCATGAAGTTCGGAGTCGTGATCCAGACGTACCCGCCTTCGCGAAGGACGCGCGAGCACTCACGGATGAAGCGAGGAAGGTTCTCGAGGTGCTCGACTCCCTCCTGGCACACGACGTGATCGAAGGCGCCGTCCGGAAAGGGGAGCGGCTCGTTCATGTCGGCGGGGACGGATTCGTGTCCCGGCCACTCGAGACACTCGGGGAAGAGGTCAGCGCTCGTCACATCGCAGCCGACCTCGTCGAGCGCCCGGCTGAGCCGGCCCGCACCGGCGGGGAGATCGAGCACCCGGTCGCCGCCGTGCCGAGCGATCTCGTCACGCAAGAGGTCCGTGGTCGCCGTCGACACTTCGAGAGTCCTCCGGGCCAGTCTACTCGTGCGGCCAGTCGCGAATCTGCGCCGAGAGGCGCTCGACGACTCGCGGGCGCGCGCGGCTGAGATTCATCTCCTCGCGCGGATCGGCCGCGACGTGGAAGAGCTCCGGATCGGACTTCGATGCTCCGCCGGCAGGCACGACGAGCTTCCACGGTCCTTCGAGGCACCAGCGGAAGAGGACGTTCTTCGCCGGCGTGTGGATGTCGACCGCGTTGTGCCGGTAGATCGCCCCGTAGATGCGCCGGCGCGCCGCGAGGCGTTCAGCATCGCGAAGGTCGACTCCCGGCATCGTCCGCGGGACGGCCACTCCGCACGCGGAGAGGATCGTCGGTGCGAGGTCGATCGCGCTCACGGGAGTTTCGTCCACTCTCGGCTCGACGCGACCGGGCCACCGGACCATCACCGGAGTGCGGAGTCCGCCGTCGTACGGGCTCCGCTTCGACCGCGGCGCATAGCGCTGGGCGTCGCGGCGGTTGATCCAGCCGTTGTCGGTGATGAAGACGACGAGAGTGTTCTCCGCGAGTTTCTTCCGTTCGAGGTAGTCGAGGAGCTCGCCGCAGGTCTCGTCGAACCACTCGCACATCGCCCAGTAGCGGGCGATGTGGATCGAGCCCGTCCGGCCGCGATACTTCTCGAGGAGACGCTTAGGTGGATTGTGTGGCGTGTGCGGGAGGAACGGCGCGTACCAGATGAAGAACGGACTCTCGCCCGAAGCGTCGATGAAGTCGAAGATCGGTTTCATCCCCTTCCGGCCGATGTCGAGGCCATCGTCGCCGTGGCGTCCACCGCGCTTCGGATCGCCGTGGGTCATTCCCGCCGTGAATCCGCCGCGCCGGTACGATCCGTGCCACCACTTGCCGGTCTGAAGGCTGACGTAGCCGCGCTCGCCGAGGAGCCGCGGGAGCGTAGGGACGGCTTCGATGTAATCGTCCATGCGCTCGCACTCGGCCTGGTAGCCGGGGTCGCGATACACCGCTCCGCCGCGGAGTCCGGGAGGAGCCGGCGGTTCGTTCCCGGTGATCTTGTGCTGATAGGGATAGAGCCCGGTGATGATGGTCGCGAGGGACGGACAGCAGAGGCTCGTCGTTACGTAACCGCGAGGGAAGGTGAGACTCTGCGCGGCGAGTCGATCGAGACGCGGCGTCTCGATGTGTGGATGGCCCATGAAGCCGAAGTCGGACCACGCTTGATCATCTGAAATGATGACGACGACGTTCGGCGGGCGGGGGTCTTGGGCGTCGACCGCGCGCGGAATGCACGCGAGGAAGAGCGCGAGCGCGATGGGAGAGGACGGGCGGGCGGAGCGAGAGTTTCGAGTCACGGTTCCACTAAGAAAGAAGGGAGGCGGCGGAGTCGTTCAGACTCGTCGGGACAAGATACTGGAACCCAGCGCGAGCGGCCAGTCCGGCGTTCGTCGGCCGAAGCGGACGCGCTCGGAGATTTGCGCGACGGTCGTGACCTGAGCCGAGTCCGAACGGAACCGTCGTTCGGAGCACTTCGGCCGTCCGAAGCGCTCTCCCTCACTTGGGCCTAAATTTCTTAAACACGCGCGTGGGCTTTCCCGACTCCATTTTTTGCGCATGCTTCAGCGCGGACTCTCCGTTCGCCGCCGCGAAATCCCCGTTCGCCGCGAACACCGTTCGTTGCGCGGCTTCGGCTACGAGAGAAGCGTAGTTCTCCTCTCCGCAGTGGCAGCTCATGAGAACGATCTTGCCGCTCGTTCGCAGTATGTCGCCCACCTTTCCCCAAAACCGGATCCCGGCCGCGACGAGTTCAGCGCGCTCGGTGCACGCGGTACCCTTTTTCACTCGCCACGGCTGATTACCGGTTCCGTTTCGATCGAGATTCGGACCGTCGCAGATGCCGGCGTGGCTGATCACCATGACGGTTTTTACGCCCGAATGATCATCCCAGGAGAATGCCCCGCCGCGGTCGCGCTCCAACGTGACGCCGATCGGAGCGCGACTCGGAGCGGTCGCCTTAAGCACCACCGCCCGGTTCTTGTACAGCTCGAGCTTCAGTTTCCGAGCGACGGCGAGAAACGACCGGTGTGCGTGTCCTTGGTTCGGCACGATGAGTATGGCGTCGGTGCGGGTCGATGTCTTCTTTCGCGGTCGGTCCCGTGGCGGAGGAGCAGAACGACTCCGCACTAGAATGAGGACTTGCCGGTCACCGACCCGAACCGGACCGCTGCTTCGCTTCGTGACCGGAGCTCCTCGGCGAATCTTGGCGACCTCGGCGGTCGATGCTCCGAGCTGCACCAGTCGAGTCCGTAGCTCGTCGAGTACGGAGTGCGCACGCTTGTTGGCGTGCGTCTCGAGATTGCGCGTGCCGACGGCGTGACCGATGACGTCGATTCTCGTCGTCACGCTGAGAGCGGGCACCTCGTGATCCCCCGATAGGAGGCGCTCCGCGATTCTTCGGATGGTTTGCTTCTGGCTCGGCGTTAAGCCGTGCTGAGCGAACCCGAAACCCGTAATCGAGAATTCCACAACGGCCGACATGTCTGTCCCCCCTGGTCGCCCCGAGTCGAGTTGCTAATCCCCACAACACAAGCATCAAGGATTCCGCACTCACCGCCCGATTCCCAGGAGTTTCTTTCCGCGAAGCGGAATCCAGTGGCGCCGCCCCCGCCCCGAACGAGACTCGGTTCGAGGTCTCGCCCTCGCGGAAAGACGATTCGACCGCGTCGCGCTAAAACTCTGCGCTTCCCGGCGCGCGGGGAAACGGGATCACGTCGCGGATGTTCGTCATCCCCGTCGCGTACTGGATGGTTCGCTCGAACCCCAGTCCGAAACCCGCGTGGGGGACGGTGCCGTAGCGACGGAGATCGCGGTACCACCAGTAGTCTTCCTTCGGAAGTCCGAGCTCATCGAGTCGCGCATCGAGGACGTCGAGTCGCTCTTCCCGCTGGCTGCCGCCGATGATCTCGCCGATCCCGGGCGCTAGTACATCCATCGCGGCGACCGTCCGGCCGTCGTCGTTGAGACGCATGTAGAACGCCTTGATCTCCTTCGGATAGTCGACGACCACGACCGGACGGCCGACGTGCTCCTCGGTGAGCCAGCGTTCGTGCTCGGACTGGAGATCGCTTCCCCACTCGACGGGGAACTCGAACTTACGCCCGCTCGCCCGGAGCGCCTCGATCGCGTCGCCGTAAGGCATCCTCTCGAAATTCGCCGAGACGAAGGATTCGAGGCGCTCGATGCACTCCTTGTCGATCCGCTTTTGAAAGAACGCCATATCGTCTTCGCGCTCGTCGAGCAGGGCGCGAAAGATGAACTTGAGAAACGCCTCGGCGAGATCGGCGTCGGCGGCGAGATCGGCGAACGCGATCTCGGGCTCGATCATCCAAAACTCCGAGAGGTGGCGGCTCGTATTCGAGTTCTCGGCGCGGAAGGTGGGGCCGAAGGTATAGACCTTGGTGAGAGCGAGCGCGTAGGTCTCGACGTTGAGCTGCCCGGAGACCGTCAGGTGGGCCTCCCGGCCGAAGAAGTCGCGCTCGAAGTCGATCGCCCCCGCCTCGTCTCGCGGGAGCTCGAGCAGATCGAGCGTCGAGACGCGGAACATCTCACCCGCACCCTCACAGTCGTTTGCGGTGATGATCGGCGTGTGGATCCAGAGGAAGCCGTTCTCGTGGAAGAAGCGGTGAACCGCCATGCTGAGTGTGTGGCGAACGCGCGCGACGGCGCCGAACGTGTTCGTCCGCGGACGGAGATGCGCCACGGAGCGGAGGTACTCGAATGAGAGCTTGTCGCGCTGCGCGGCGATCGGGTAGGTCGCCGGATCGTCGACCCAGCCGAGAACGTCGATCTCTGAGGCCTGCACCTCGACGGTCTGACCGCGTCCCTGAGACTCCACGAGCTCGCCGCGGCAGCGCACGGAGCAGCCGGTCGTAAGGTGCTTCACCTCGGTCTCGTAGTTCTCGAGAGTCGACGGCGCGACCACCTGGATCGCGTCGAATGCCGAGCCGTCGCTCACTTGAAGAAACGAAAGCCCCGCCTTGGAATCCCGGCGCGTGCGCACCCAGCCTTCGACGGTGACTTCAGAGCCGAGGGGCGGCTTCCCGTTGAGCAGGTCGACGATCATGGGTCGGATGGCGGCGGTGCTTGAACGGTTCGGTGGTATCGGATCGACGCTTGGGGGGAGATTCTACCGGGAGAGCGACGCGATGGAACGATCCGCGGTTCGAGTCCTGCGCAGGTCGATCGAGCGCGCGATCGTCCCCGATGCAGATCGTTCGCTACCTGAGCGAAACTGCTTCCCCGTTCTTTGCTCCTCATCGGGATCCTAAGAGTCCGGGAGCGGAGCGTCACGTTCGCAAAAAAAGAGAGCTCGACTGATTCGAATCAGTCGAGCTCTCTTTCTCTTGCCGGCCCGCGGCCGGAACCTTCCGCCGATCAGGCGGTCGCCGAAGCGAGGGAGCGACGCCTGAGCAAGACGGCTCCCACGCAGACCAGCATGCCGATCAGCGCGACGAGTCCCCACGTCGAGACCGCCGGGACCGCGGGCACGTCGACGGGAATCGCCACGAGGGCGATCATGTTGCTTCCGCCGACGCCGTTGTTGCGGACCGAGGCCGAGGTCCCGGGCACCGGGGAGCGGTAGACCGCGTAGAACTGGTTCAGCCCTTGACCGGGGCCCACGCCGTCGCCGCCTTCGTCGACACCGGTGTAATCCGCCTGGCCGTTCGGAGAGATGCCCGTATTGACGCGAATGAATCCTTCGTCGAGGACCCACTGGAGAGTTCCGCCGAGATCCGGATCCGTCGAGTTCGGGCTGCTGGTATCGCCAGAGGGGCCGTTGACTCGATTGTCGACGAGGAGATAGAAGACCGACGCCGTGTCCGTCGTCACGACCGCGGAGTAATCGTCCTGGTCGCGGGCGTTGTTCGCGAACCGGACGTAGTCGCCGCCGAGAAGGTAAGCGGGAAGCCCCACGATGTTCCCGCCCGCCGTGGAGAGGACGCCCCCGTCGTCGAACGCCGCACCGTTGTGCTGGTGGGTGCGATCCGAGAACGTCAGACTATCTTCGTCGAACGCGCCGTTTTCGATGATCGCAGCGGCGTCACCCCCGAGATTCATCTCCGTCACGCTCGTGATGTCGGCCCGCGACTGCGCGTGAACGCCGATCAGGACGAGCGCTGCCGCAACGACCGTCAGTGCATTGCGTCTCTGTAGTGCCATGGTTCCTCAACTCCGTAGATATCCCTGCCGCGTCTGCTGCGCCAAACAACAGACGATTCGACTCCGGTCAAACTTGCCCGAGAACGACTCGAGGACCAACCTTCGGGATTCATGCTATCCCCCGGCCCACGCCGTGTCAGCAGACCTTCCGGCGTGGTCGGAGAATCCGAGGGCTGTACGGAGGGTTTTTGGGCTCTCGCGGACGCGACGGCGGGCTCGACTCGGAATCTAAGACACCGCGACGCGGGGGAGGCGCCGGTGGAAGAGGCAGAGCACTTCCCAGGGGATCGTCCCCAGCTCGCGGGCCCAGTCGAACACGCTCACGTGCTCTGAGCCGTCGCGTCCGATGAGCGTGACCACGTCCCCGGCCCGCGCGCCGGGAAGATCGGTGACGTCGAGGACGAGCTGATCCATCGTGATGCGGCCGAGCTGCCGCACGCGACGGCCGCCGACGATCGCCGTCATCCGGCCCGAGAGGCGCAGCGAGACTCCGTCGGCATAGCCGATGCCGACGGTCGCGGTCGTGAGGTCGCGATCGGCGACGAAATCGCCGCCGTAGCTCACGGCTTCGCCTCGCCGGAGCGGCTTGACCTGCGTGATTCGCGCCTTCACCTCGAGCACGGGCTCGAGCGGGATGATCGACTCGAGATGCGGAGCAGGAGCCATTCCGTAGAGCGCGAGGCCGATGCGAACCATGTCGTAGTGAAACCGCGGATCGGTCAGCGTTGCGGCAGTGTTCGCGAGGTGGACCGTCTGCGGCTGGAGGCCGACCGCTCGGGCTCCGCGGAGCACGCTCGCGAAGCGCCGCCGCTGCGTCTCCATCGAGGTCGGTTCGGGCGACGCCCGCTCGGGTCGGTCGGCGCAGGCGAGGTGCGAATACAGCCCAGCGGGTTGAAGCCAGCGCTCGAGCTCCCGCACCGCCCGGAGGAACTCGCCCGTCGACTCCCAGCGTTCACCGAGTCGCGAGAGGCCCGTATCGATCTTGAGGTGTACCTCGGCGCGACGGGGATCTCTCGTCCCGTCGCGCGCGGCGAGTCCGGCCGTCGCCGACGCGACCTCGAGCGCGTGCTCGGCGGAGCAGACCGTAAGCTGGAGGTCCGCGCGGAGCGCTCGCTCGACCGGGACCGCACCCGAGATGAAGCCGAGAACGAGGATCGGCGTCGCGATCCCCGCTTCTCGCAGGGCGAGGCCTTCCTCGAGCGTCGCGACGCCGAGCGCATCGGACCCCGCTTCGATCGCTGCGGTCGCCGCGGTGAGGGCGCCGTGCCCGTACGCGTCAGCCTTGACGACGGCGAGGAGCTTCGTGCCGTCGCGAAGAAGGCCGCGGACGGCCCGCACGTTGCGCTGGAGCGCGCCGAGGTCGATCTCGACCCACGCGCGCTCGGTTCCCGGTTCGCGCGGACTCGAGATGCCCCCGGGAATCTCGATTTCGCGCACGCTCTCGACGACGGCTGCCGGCGGCGATCGATCCCTCTGTCTCACTCCTCTCTCGCTCCCGGTCTCGCTTCGTCGGGCCCGGCGAGACGGCAGGCGGCACCGTCGCGACACGGATGATCGAGTTATCGGCCGATCGGTGGCGCCGACTTGACCCCCAGATGGCAAAAAAATGGCGAGCGGAACGGCGAGGAGCGCGCTGGCGACGGGTGGTTCGCCGAGCGAAAGCGTTTCTTGCCGCCGCGGGGGGGAGTCGAGCGTTCGGGCGAGAACCGGCGATCAGTTGCCGCGCCGGCGTTTCACGACCGCGTCGGTGATCACCGCCGAGAGAAGGACGATTCCGATGACGGCGTCCGTGTAGTGGGTCTCGAGCCCGATGAAGACGATCATCCGCTGCAGCACCTTGAGGATCGCCGCTCCGACGAGGATGCCGAGGATCGACCCCTGGCCGCCGCGGAGCGCGCAGCCGCCGAGAACGGCCGCGGTGATGCCGTGGAGTTCGTACGCCATGCCGGCCGACGACGGCGCGACGCTCTGGATCGTGCTCGCCTGGAGGATCCCCGCGAGCCCGGCGAGAAATCCGGCGAGACCGAAGGTGAACGTCCGGAGCGTGTGAATGCGGACGCCGGAGAAGCGAGCGGCTTCGAGGTTGTATCCGATTGCATAGAGATAGCGACCGTGGACGGTGAAGTGCATGAAGAACAGGAGGGCGGCCACGACGAGGATGAGCGTCCACACCGGGACCGGCACCGAAAGAATCTGTCCGTTTCCGAGCCAGAAGAACGCCTCGGACTCGAGCTCTCGATAGGACACCGTCCGATCACCGGTGATCCCCCGCGCGATGCTCCGAAAGATGAGGAGCGAGCACAGCGTGACCATGAAGGGCTGGAGATTGAGTCGGCAGACGAGGATCCCGTGGACGCATCCGACCGCCGTCGTGAAGACCAGCGCTAGGGGGACGACGGCGAGGACGGACCATTCCGCGCCGAACTCGGGCGAGATGAGATAGATGCAGTTGAGCCCGACGAAACAGATCACCGAGCCGACGGAGAGATCGATGCCGCCCGCCACGATGACGATTCCCTGGCCGAGCGCGAACAGCGCGAGAATCGCGATCTCGCGGCTGAGAGTCTGCAGACTGTAAGCACTCAGGATCTTTGGATTGTTGAAGTACGTGATCGCGAAGAGCGCGATGAGGAGGACGGTCATCCCGATGACCTGAATGCTGACATCGGAGACCTGTCGCGGACCGACCTTCGCTTGCTGGGCACTCATCGCACGATTCTCATTGTTCCGTCTCGCGCGCTTCGGTCCCGCCGACGGCGAGATGGAGCACGCTTTCTTCGGTGATCGCGTCGCCGGAGAGCTCTCCCGTGAGGCGTCCCTCGTGCATGACGATGACGCGATCGCTCATCGCGATCAGCTCCTCCATCTCGGAGCTCACCATGAGGATGCTGAGCCCGCGTTCGGCGAGCTCGCTCATGAGGTGATAGATTTCTTCCTTTGCGCCGACGTCGACGCCGCGCGTCGGCTCGTCGAGGACGAGGACGCGCCCGCCGAGCGAAAGCCATTTTCCGAGGACGACCTTCTGCTGGTTGCCGCCGCTCAGGTTTTTCGCGTCGACCTCGATCGACGGTGTTCGGATCCGGAGCTGAGTTTTCTGCTCCTCGGCGACGTCGAGCTCGCGCTTTCGGTCGAGTAGGCCCCAGCGCCGGTATCCCGAAAGCCCCGCCATCGAAATGTTCTCTCGCACGGACATCTCGAGCACGAGTCCCTGCGTCTTTCGGTCTTCGGGGACGAGGAGGAATCCGGCGGCGACGGCGTCGCGCGGCGAGTGAATCGAGACGGGTTCGCCGTCGATCTTCATCTCCCCGCTCTCGATCGGATCGATGCCGAAGAGCGCGCGCATGAGCTCGGTTCGTCCCGCGCCGACGAGTCCGGCGACACCGAGGATCTCGCCCTGATGGAGCTCGAACGAAACCGGCGCCGATGCCCCGGGGAGAACGATGTCGTCGACTTCGAGCACGACGGGCTGCGCGCTCGCCGCTTGATTGCGCTCGTGCGAGAAGAACTTCGAAACGTCGCGGCCGACCATCAGCCGCACCATGTTGTCATGCGTGATCGCGTCCCCGTCGAGAAAGCCGGCCATCTCGCCGTCGCGGAGAACCTGCACCCGCCGCGCGAGGCGCGCGATCTCCCCCAGCCGATGCGAGATGTAGATCACCGCGATACCGCGAGCGCGAAGCTCTTCGATCCGCTCGAAGAGAATCTCGGCCTCCTTCGTCGAGAGTGAGCTCGTCGGCTCGTCGAAGATGAGGAGCTGCGCGTTCTGCGAGAGTGCCTTCGCGATCTCGACGAGCTGCTTCTGTCCCGGGCTCAGATCGCCGAGGAGCGTTCGCGGGGCGATGTCGAGGCCGATCTGATCGAGCGCTTCCGACGCGCCGGAATAGAGCTTCCGCCGCGAGCGCACGCCGAGCGTGACATCTCCGAAGAGAGCCTGTCGCGGCTGCCGGCCGAGAAAGATGTTCTCGGCGAGCGACAGATTGTCCGCGAGATTCAGCTCTTGATGGATGATCGCGATGCCCGCGCGGAGCGACTCCGTCACGGACGGGAAGACGACGGTCTCTCCGCCGACGCGAATCTCGCCCGCCTCCGGCTGATAGATCCCGCCGACGATCTTCATCAGCGTGCTTTTTCCCGCGCCGTTCTCGCCGATGAGTGCGAGGACTTCGCCCGGGCTCGCGGCGAGATCGACATCCCGGAGAGCTTGCACTCCGGGAAACGCCTTCGAGATGCCGCGCACCTCGAGAAACGGATCACCCGAAGTCGCCGGAGCTGGAGGAGGAGACGAATCCGCGCTCATTCCGTCGGATCACCCCGTCAGACGGAAGAATCGCCGCGGGTGATCACTGACCTTCCTTGAGGAGTCCGGTCAGCTTCGTCTTGAACGCCGCGACGTTGCTCGGGTCGATGACCTCGACGGGGACGTAGTGAAGCTTGTTCGCCGGGAGCCCCGGATCTTCGCCGCGCGAAAGCATCGCGAGCGCGCGGATCGACTGGAAGCCGAACTCGTACGGCTGCTGAACGACGGTCGACTGCACGTGGCCCTTTTCGATGCCGTCGAGCGTCGGCATCTCCTCGTCGAACCCGATGATCTTGATCTTGCCGAGCAAGCCCTTCTCGTCGAGTACCTTCAGAATCGCCGGCGGATTGTACGACCAGAGACCCACGAGACACTTGAGGTCCGGATACTTGTCGAGAGCGTTCCGAACATTGTCCTGCGCGCGAGCGCGATCCGTCTCATCGGTGAACGTCTCGACGATTTCGATGCCCTTCGGCTCGACGATCTCCGCGACGCCCTGCCTTCGCTCGCGCGCGTTCGCGACGTCGAGCTTGCCGACGAAAACGGCGATCTTGCCGCCCTCCGGGATCGCCTTCAGCACTTCGCGTCCGGCGACGCGGCCCGCTTCGACGTTGTCGGTGCCGATGTAGGCGATGCGATTCGATTCTGGGCAGTCGGAGTCCTGCGTGATCACCGGCATGTGCTTCGCAGCTTCGTTGAGGATGCCGATCGCGCCCTTCGGATCGAGGACACTCACGGCCATTCCCTTCACTCCCTTCGAGATCAAGGTCTCGATGATCTGACGCTGCCGCGCGGCCGTGCCGTCCGGGGTTTCGAACGCGACCTCGACGTCGAATGCCTTCTCGGCTTTCCGCACTCCGGCGCGCGCGAGGGTCCAAAAATCGCTCGACGTATTGATGACGAAGGCGAGCTGCGTCTTCGCGGTCTCGTTGCGACAGCCGGCGGTCGAGAGGATGAGAGCGCCGAAGAACACAAACAGAATGCGGGCGAGTAACTTCATGCTCGATCCCTTGATGGTGCGAGTTGGGGCGAGCCGGAGGCGAACGTCGCGCGCGCTTGGCGCGCGAAGCGGATGGAGCGGAGCACCCGGAGTGCTCCGTCTCGAACCCCGGTCGACGGAGACGGTGAAGCGGGAAATGGTAGCCCGCCCACCCGTCACCCATCAAGGGGAGCGGCGGTGCCGCCGACCGCGCGGAGGGCTCCGGTAATCCGGGCTACGCGGGTTCGCTCACCGCCTCGCGGCATTCCGCCCGCTGGCCGGGCGAGGGGTCGTCGGAGGAGGCCGGTTCGCTCGGCGATTCTTCGTCCGCGTTCTCGCGCGCGTCTGCGGGCGCCGGTGGGTTCGCGCTGGGCGAGCCAACCCCGTCGCGGCGTTCGTTCTCCGCGACGCCTTCGCGGAGGATCGCGTCGATCGGCTTCGCCGGACGGTAGAAGAGTCCGTAGCGAAGGACGCAGCGGAACGCGGAGACCGCGTCGCGCCAGCCGATCTTCTTTCCTTCGCCGTAGCTGCGGCCGTCGTAGGCGATTCCGACTTCGTAGATCCGGCAGCCGAGGCGAGCGATCTTGGCTGTGATCTCGGGCTCGAACCCGAAGCGGTTTTCTCGGATCTCGATCGCGCGGACGACCTCGGTGCGGAATACCTTGTAGCAGGTCTCCATGTCGGTGAGGTTCAGGTTCGTAAACATGTTCGAGATCAGAGTCAGGGTCCGGTTCGCAACCGCATGCCAGAAGAAGAGGACCCGGTGTGCCGAGCCGGTGAGGAACCGCGAACCGTAGACGACGTCGGCCTTTCCCTCGAAGAAGGGGAGGAGGAGCTTCGAGTACTCCGAAGGGTCGTATTCGAGGTCGGCGTCCTGGATCAGCGTGAGATCGCCGGTCACCTCCCGGAATCCCGATCGCAGCGCCGCCCCCTTGCCTTGGTTCTTCTCGTGCAGGACGAGGCGCTGGATCGCGCCTTCGGAGTGAAGCGACTGCAGCTTCTCGCGCGTGCCGTCGGTCGAGAAGTCGTCGACCGCGACGATCTCGGTCTCGTACGGAACCGCACGCACTCGTGAGACGATCTCCTCGATCGTCGAGCGCTCGTTGTAAACGGGAATCACGACCGACAGTCGAAGCTTCTCGGGACGGATCGGGGTGCGGTGGGGGTTCGACATCGGGTTCGACTCTTGAGCAGGCGAGAGAGACCGCCCGGACGGACGGGCGCCGAGCGGACGTCGCGGCGCGGGTAACGTGGTTATCGCCCGCGGCTGTGTCCGATCTGAACCGCGTTCCGGGATGCTGAGAGACTCGCTGCTACAATACCGGCCATGAAAGAGACTGAGTACCGCGACTTGCTCGGCGACCTCGGCCGAATGCTTCGCGCCGGCCTGCCGATTCGGGAGTCGCTCGCGAGTCTCGGAGACGCGCGCCGTCCGGAGCAGCCGGTGGGGGTCGTCCGGCGCCGTCTCGCCGCTCGCGACGTCGTCGCGGGACTTCGCGCGCGAATCGAGGACGGTGCGACGCTCGCCGAAGCCGCCGCCGACTTTCCCCACGATATTCCGCGGACGGACGCTGCGCTCATCCGCGCGGGCGAGGAAGGAGGAACGCTTCCCGCGACGCTCGAGTCGATCGCAGACGCGATCGATCATCGCCGCGCGCTCCGCGAAGCGCACGGCGGCGAGATCAAGTGGAGCCTCGTCACTCTCTACGCGGCGATCGTGCTCCTTCCCCTCGCGAGTGTTGCGAGCGACGGTTGGCTCAGTTATCTCGCCATCGAGATCCCGCTCCTCGCGGCGGTCGGGCTCGTCATTCTGGTGATCCGTGTCGGCCCAAAGCTCGCGCCCGAGTCCTCGTCGTTCCGCGAATCCGCCGAGAAGTGGTATCTGCGGATTCCGGTGTGGGGACGGCTCGCCGCCAAGCTCGAGCTCGCGCGACTCTTCGACGCGCTCGGACGGCTTCTCGCCGCCGGCGTTCCGCTCTCGGGCGGAGTGCCGCTCGCCGCCGAGACCGTGCGCTGGCTCCGGCTCCGGCGCCGGATCCTCGCCGTGAGTGGAGAGCTCGAAGCGGGGAGCTCGGTCGCCGACGCGCTGCGTCCCTTGGACGCCGAGCTTTCGGGGGGGAGCTGGCGCGCTCGGATCGCGGCCGGGGAGGCGGCGGGGAAACTCGACGCGGCGTTTGTCGACGTCGCTCGCGGGTGGGAAGAGGACTACCGGCGCGGGATGCGCCGCGTCATGAGATGGATCCCCATCGTCATGACGCTGGTTGTCGGCGCTTTCGTCTTGTGGTTTGCTCTCGGCTTGGTCGAGCGGCTCACGAGTCTGCTGTGAGCGAGAGTTGATTTCGGTCGAAGGAATCCGGTGCCGCAGGATGGCGCAGCGATCGTCGGAGCATCGGTCTCGATCGAGCGAAGCTGCCGCGAACGGACGAGCGAGAGTTGCCGCGATGGTACGTTCGCTCGCGCTCGCGCTCGCGCTCGCGCTCGCGGTCGCCGGATCGGCGTGCTACGAGATCCCTCCGGATCTTGCGATGATCGAGAGCGAGCGTCCCCCGACCCCTCCGCGCGCCTACGATCCCGCGGCGTTCGCGCCGGAGAACCTCTGGTTCACCCGGGCGTGGCTCGGAGAGCGACCGGCGGACGGACAGCTCTCCGAACCGGCGCCGCCGGGAGGAAGATTCACGATCGATGACTACGGTGAGGTCGATCGTGCGGAGATGATCGCGTTTCTCGATGCCGCGTGCGCGCGCGCGGCCGACGAGACGAGCGAGGCCGACTCGCTCGGTCGCGCGATGTTCCACGCGGACGTCGTCAGCCTCTTGGCGGCGCGCGGCGAGACGTCTTCGCCCGCGTCGGTCTCCGAGCGGGCCACGCGGGAAGCGTTCGGTGCGGCACTCACCGAGGCCGCGCGAGCGACCGCGCCTCATTCGTCCGTGCTCGACTCGGAGCGCGCCTTGTTGCCGCCGCCTCTCCGCGAGAGCGGGTGGCGCGCGACGGAACGAGATCTCCCCCGAGGCCTCCTCCCGAGCGGCTTCGACTTCCGCTGGACGGAGACGCTCGAGCGATCGACGGAGAAGGCGGTCGAGAGCGCGCTCGTTCGCTATCGCATCGCGTGGCGGGGCGAAATTGTCGCGACGAGACTCCCTTCGGAGTGCTGGGTGCTCCGGCGGGTGAACGGCGGCGTCGAGCCGTCGGTCTGGCGCGTCGATCGGGCGCGACTCGCTCGGGGCGAAGACCCTTGGGTCGAGTGGGATGCGGACGCAACGATCGAGATTCGGAATCCGTCATCCCCCGAGCTCTGGGTGAAGGGGCCGATGGCCGCGGTGTGCACTCAGTGCCACGACGGGGCGACGCCGGAGCTCGGTCGTCCCGACGCGCGTGAGGACGCGCGGCTCGCGGCGCAAGTCGCGCGCGCGAGAGAGATCATCGCGAAGCTCGGAGAGCGGCCGGCGGTCGCCCCGGAAACGGACGCGCCATGATTCGACGTGCGGCGCTCGTCGTGCCGCTTCGCGAGCGCGACGGCGAGCGAGAGTGCTTCCTGGTTGCGCGCTCGCCCGAGCTGAAGTTCTTCGGCGGCTACGACTCGTTCCCGGGCGGCTGTGTCGAGGACGGCGACGGCGAGTTCGAAGCGCCGGCGAGGTCCGGCGTCGATCCGTCCGTCGACGAGAGCGATGGGTCGGATTCGGAACTGTCCGCAGTGCTCGGCTGTGCCGTTCGCGAACTCTTCGAGGAGACGGGCGTCTTACTCGCCGAAGGGGAACTCTCTCCGCGAGAGCGAGACGAGATGCGCTCGCGGCTGTCGTCGGGCGAAGCGGACGCGAGCGCGTTCGCGCGGTTTCTCGCCGAGCGTCGCCTCCGCGCGGAGAGCGATCGACTGCACCTGCTGACTCGACTCCTCACGCCGGCGTTCGTCCACGTGCGTTACGACGCGACGTTCTTTCTTCTCGAAATGACGGACTCTGACGCCGAGCCGGTGATTCATCCGGGGGAGCTGGTCGGCGGGAGCTGGATTCGTCCGGCGGACGCACTCGCCGAGTGGCGCCGCGGTGAGCGTCGGATCGCCCCGACGGCACTCGCCGTTCTCGAAGCGTTCGCGCAGTCCTCCGTCGACGACGCCCGCCGCGTCCTCGGCGAGATCCCGCGCGAGTACTCGGGCTCCGGCTTCGGGATCCAGTTCGCACCCGGCTACGCCCTCCTTCCACTCCACGCGCCGCCGCTACCCCCGTCGATTCCCACGAACGCGTTTCTCCTCGGGTGGGAGCGAAAGATCCTCGTCGATCCCGGATACAAGAACGAGCGCGAGGTGCGTCACCTGATCGATGCGACGCGGCGGGCGCTCGACGGCCGATCGCTCGATGCGATCGTTCTCACGCACCATCACATCGATCACGTCGCCGCTCTCGACGCCGTGGTCGAAGAGTTTCGGGCGCCGGTGTGGGCGCACTCGATCACGGGAGAGCTTCTCGAGCGCTCGCTCGACCGTGAGCTCGCGGAGGGAGACGAGATCGAGCTCGGCGCATCGGCCGACGGGCGGCCGGACTGGCGCCTCGAGGTCTGCTTCACGCCCGGGCACGCGCGCGGCCACATCACTCTTTACGACTCGCGCTTCCGGCGCCTCCTCGCCGGGGACCTCGTCTCGACGCTCGTCAGCATGTACGTCGGGGCTCCGGGGGGCGACCTTCACGACTACTTCGAATCGCTCGAGCGGATGCTCGAGCTCGACATCGCGACCCTGTTTCCGTCCCACGGGGCCCCGACCGATGACGCCGAGCGCACTCTCCGCGGCGCGCTCGAACGGCGGCGAGCTCGAGTGGAGGAGACGGCGGCGTTTCTCACATCGTCGCCGCAGTCCGTCCAGGACCTCGCCCTGCTGGTCTACCCGAAGATCGATCGCGAGATGCGACCGCTCATCGAGCGTACGACGCGCGCCGTCCTCCTCTACCTCGCGCGCGAGGGGCGCGCGATCGAGTCGGCCGAGGATCGGTTTACGGCGGCAACTCGAACGTCGCACTAGTGAGGCTCGCCGAGGACCGAGCCTTCTCCGGATCTCCGCGCTCGGCATCGAAGCGAGCGGAGCTCGTGCTCGCCGTGACCGGCGGATCGAGCGCTGCGCTCATGTTCGCCGAGCGCTCCGCGTAGAGACGCGCCCAGTGGAGCGCGGAGATCGCGAGAGCGCTGAGGACGAAGGTGAGCGCGATGGCCATGCTGGCAAATCGTGCTAGGCGTCGTAGCGATTTCATCTCGAGGCTCTTTCCGGCTGACGGACCTCCGATTCCGAGGCCGCGGCGTCGCCGACCGAACGTGGGGCGAAGATCAGCCCGCCCTCGGCACCGGGACTCAACGAGACGAGTCGGGGAGCGCGTTGTTACAGAGAATCGCGCCCACCGGCGCGCCAGCGGGAATGGGCGTTGGCATTCGCAGTCCGCTCGGCTTCGATGAGTGAGCACGCGAAGACGATCGCTGCTGCGGAGGGAGCGCCTCGGCTGCTACAATTTCGGGTGGGGATCGCTGACAGGGACCCTCCGGCTCCGACCACATTCACCCCGCTCGTTCGTCCCCGACGGGGGCGGTTTTCTGCGCGAGGGGTTCTCGCCCGATGGGGACGGATGCCGTGACCTCGACTGCGAACTGCGCAGCTCCGCGTTCTCCGCTCGCGATGACCTCCCTCGATCCCTCCAAGCTGCGACTCACCGTTGGATCGCGAAACATCGATGTCGACCATTCCTGAAGGGGCACGGCTTTCTGCGCCGACTCCGAGGCGGCGCGTTCTCGCCGCTGCGCTCGTTCTTGCGTGGACCGCGACGAACACGATCGGCGCGAGCGAGTTCGACGTCGTCATCAGCGAGATCCACTACCATCCCTTCGGGCCGTCCGATCCGACCGGAGAGTTCATCGAGCTCTACAACAGCGGATTGAGCGCAGTCGCGATGGCCGGTTGGCGGTTCGTCTCCGGGGTGGACTTCGAGTTCCCCGAATCGGCTTCGCTCGCACCCGGCGAGTACGCGGTCGTCGCGGCTACGGTCGGTCGGGTCGATGTCGAAGCCGGCGTGCAGGTCTTCGGGCCCTACGCGGGTCGACTCGACAACGACGGCGAGACGCTCATCCTCGCCGACGCGGCCGGTCGCGAAATCTCGCGCGTTCACTATCGCGACGGTCCGCCGTGGTCGGTGGCCGCCGACGGCGCGGGTCCGAGCCTCGAGCGCGCGCTCGCGCCGCGCGAGATTCACGCCGGTAGCGACGCGGATCGCGCACAAGTATGGCGCGCGAGCCGCGAACTCGGCGGCACGCCGGGACGAGCGAACACGCGATCGAGTGCCGAGCTCCCCTTTCCACCGGATCGACCCGCGCTTCAAATCGTCGAAGTCGCCGTCGGTGCCGACGGCTTCGTCGAGCTCCTCCATCGATCGGGCTCAACGATCGACGTGAGCGGCTACTCCATCGTGAACGGCGCCGGTCAGCGCGCGACGATCGCGGCGGGGACCGTCGCACCTCCCGGAGATCCGCTCGCATTCGACGCGGATCGTCTCGGCTTCGCGCCGGCGCTCGACACCGAGTACATTTTGTTCTCCGAGAGTGGCGAGTGGGTGGATACGTTCGCCGCCGCCGACGTTCCACCCGGGCGAAGCATCGGCCGCATCGCGCTTCCGGCCGGACTCGAGACCGGGCGTGACGAGATCCTCCCGCTTCTTCCTTCTCCGGGAGTCGAGAACCGGCTCGAGTTCAGTGGCGCTCCGGTCGTCGTTCACGAAGTCTTCTACGGTGCGGCGTACGAAGAGCCCGCCGGCGACTGCATCGACGAGTGCGAGGACCGACGGCAGTGGATCGAGCTTCACAATCCGGCCGCCGCTGCCGCTGTGCTCACGGGCTGGAGCCTCACGGGTGGGATCGACTTCGACTTCCCCGCCGACGCGTCGATCGCCGCGGGCGGGTACCTCGTCGTCTGCGCGTCGCTCGAGGACTTCGCGGCTGAGTATCCCGAGGTCGAGAACGTCGTCGGCGATTGGGACGGGCGCCTCGGTCACCGCAGCGATCGCATCGTCCTTCGTGACGCGCTCGGGATTCCCGCCGACACCGTCCGCTACGGGAGCGGCCGGCCGGGGAACGATCTCGATCCGGACGACGGAGTCGACGACGGAACCGTGCGCCTCAGCGCGTGGCCGCCCGACATCGACGGCAGCGACCGTTCGATCGAGCTGGTGCACCCGCGGCTCGAGAACGCGAGCGGCGATGCGTGGCGAGCCGGCGAGGTCGGTGGAACGCCTGGTGCAGCGAACGGAACTGCGGAAGAAGCGCCGCTCGCGGTCGTTTTCGACGTGACGCACGTCCCTCCAGTTCCCGACGCGATGACGCCGGTGCGCGTTGAATGCGCGGTCGATGGCGTGACCGCGATCGACTCGGTCGCGATCGAGTGGAAGATCGACGGCGCGGAGGGGGAAGCGAGCGTCGCCGCCGCCGAGCCGATCCCCGGAACGGTCGGCCCGGCCGAGGCACGGCGGTACACGGCCGAGATTCCGCCGCAGGCGAGCGGGAGCGTCGTCTCGATCCGAATCGTGGTTCGATCGGGCGATGTCGACGCGTCGTACCCCCTCGCGCCGCCCGCGGCGGAGTCGGCGCCGGCGTTTCTCTACGCGGTCGACGATGCTCCGCCGCTCGCGAACGGAGCGGCCGACTACCGCATCATCCTCACGGCGGCGGATCTCGAGCGACTCCGGTCGCGCGACGTACAGTCGAACGTCCTTCTCCACGGTACGTTCATCGGTGACGGCGCGGTCCATCACCTCGTCGGCGTTCGCTACCGCGGTGAGAACTCGCGCAACCGCCGGCGGAAGTCGTACCGCGTCGCCTTCCCGCCCGAGCGTCCGTTCCAGGGCATCGAGCGCCTCAACTTGAACGCGGGCCACCCGAGCGAAGACGTCCCGGACACTCAACTGCGCGAATACCTCTCGCTCGATCTCTTCCGGCGGGCAGGGTTGCCGGCGTCGCAAGCCTGGCCCGTCAACCTCTACTTCCCCGGCGGCGTCGAAAACGATCTCCCGGGTCGAGACGGCGTCAACCCGTTCTACGTTCGGAAAGAGGCTTTCGATCGCAATTTTCTCCGCCGGTACTACGAAGGGGCGACGGGCGGGAATCTCTACCGTGCGCGCGATCCCGCCGGACGAGGAAGCGGCGATCTCAGCTTCCGCAGTCTCGATCCCCTCGACTACGTGCCGTTCTACGAAAAGGAAACGCGGCGCGATGCCGCCGACTACTCCGACCTGGTCGAGCTCGCGCGGGTGTTCAGTCCCGGACAGACGCCGGACTCGATCTTCGAGGCGGAGCTGCATCGGGTGCTCGACGTCGAACAGTGGGCGAGATTCTTTGCGGTGCAGGCCTTTCTCACGAACGTCGACGGTGGCATCCATACGAACAACGGCGAAGACTACGCGCTCTATCACTTTGCCGAGTTCGACCGCCACGAGAACGCCGGTCGATGGGTGATTCTTCCCTGGGACCTCGAAGAGACGTTTCGATCGTCCGACGAGCGGCTCTTCCGGCCGACCGTCGCCGCGATCGAGCGATTCCTTTCCCATCCCGGTGTGGCCCCACTCTACCTCGGGGCGGTCGAGGACCTGCGCGAGCGCGCGGCGGCGAGTACGGAGTTTGCGAAGCGGAGCGAAGATTACTCGATCTACGCGGAGATCGGAGCCGGGGCCGAGACCCGCCGATTGCGCGACCGGACGCGCGACCGCGCGGAGTGGATCCGACAGCGGATCGTCCGGGAGCTCAGCTTGGGAATCACGGGGAGCGCACTCGTCGGCGATTCGAACTTCGTGCCCTCCGGCGCGCTCTGGCGCTACTTCCCCGGCACGGCGGAGCCGAGCGAGGTTCCGCTCGACTGGACGACACTCGAGTTCTCCGCCGAGAGCTGGCTCGAGGGCGCCGGTGGATTTGGGTACGGCGATGACGACGACCAGACCATCCTCGATGACATGGAGAACTCGTACTCGAGTCTCTACATCCGGCGCGAGTTTACGCTGAGCGGACTCGAGAACTTTCGGCGGCTCGTGCTCACGATGGACTACGACGACGCCTACGTCGCTTATCTGAACGGCGTCGAGATCGCTCGGAGTGCGAACCTCGACGGGTTCGGCGAACCGGGCGAGCCGCTCCCTTACGATCTGATCCTCGGGAACGACATCAACCACGAAGCATCGGCCGGATCGGGCGATCCGCCGGAGAGGGTCGTGTTCGACAACGTCACCGACATCGTCCGAGAAGGGGAGAACGTTCTCGCGGTCCACGCGCTCAACTCGACCATCGATTCGAGCGACTTCACGATCATCGCTTCCCTCCGCGGTGTCGAGAACGTCGAAAACATCCGCATCGGGTGGAGCGATCCACTGGTTACGACGCACGAATCGGTCACGCTCTCGGGCCTGGCGGATCCGGTGAACGCACGGTCGGTGACGATCGGCGGAGCGCTGGCGCGCACGGAATCAGTGCCGCCGGCGGGTGACACGCCGTACGCGATCCGCTGGTCCGCCGAGGTCGAGCTCGCCGTCGGAACGAACGAGGTGGCGATCGAGATGTGGACCGGGCCGGTGGGGGACGGGGAGAGGCTCGAGCGCCGCGATGTTCGCATCACTCGCGTCGCGGACGTGCCGCGCCGCGTCGGGGGTGCGCTCACCGGGGATGTCGCGTGGACGGCCGACGACGGGCCGTACCTCGTCGACGAAACGATCGTCGTCGAGGCGGGGGCGTCGCTCGCGATCGGACCCGGAACGGAGGTCTACTTCGGGCGCTCGGCGAGCGTCGTCGCGACGGGTCGCTTGGAGATCCGCGGAACGGCAGAAGAGCCCGTCGTCCTGCGACCGCAAGAGTTCGGGCGACGCTGGGAGGGAATCGCAGTCCGCGATTCCGGCATCGAGCCCGAGGCGATCACGCACACCATCGAGCATGTCGATTTGCGTCTAGCGAGCGGCGCGCTCGGAGCGAACGCGGCGGTCGAGGTTCGGAATGCGAAGCTCACCGTGTCGAGCTCGCGCTTCAGCGATCTCAGCCGACTCGCGATCGAGGGCATCGACTCAGTGATCGACATCGATGCCACGCGCTTCGAACGAACCGACGGCGCGATTTCTACGCTCGGGACGACGCTCCGCGTGCGCGACTCTCAGTTCGTCGACACGCCCCATGCGTTCGCGGCGATCGCGATCGACGGTGACGGCC
This sequence comes from Planctomycetota bacterium, assembly GCA_965223845.1. Taxonomy (GTDB): domain Bacteria; phylum Planctomycetota; class UBA8108; order UBA8108; family SXIK01; genus CBDCXR01. The sequence continues at coordinate 6,893,842 of CBDCXR010000004.1, forward strand.
CCGAACCATCCGCGATCGAGAACTGCGACCTGCTCGCCGGTTGGGACGGCATCGTCGCTCGCGCCTCATCCGTTCGGATCGAGTCGAATCGTATCGCGGACTTTTGCTCCGAAGGGATTGCGCTCGAAAGCGTCGGTGCGCTCGGGTTGCCCGTGGTCCGCGGCAACGAGCTCATCCGCTGCGCCACTGCGATCGCGATCGATGCGATCGACGGACTCGCCGCGCACCACAACTCGATCGTGAGCTCGGCCTGCGCCCTGCGACTGATCGATTCGCGGGGGGAACAGGACCCCCCGGCGTACGTTTTCGTGCTGCACAGCTCGATTCTCTGGAGCGTCGAGCAGGCGATTTGCGTCGGAGGCCGCTGGGCCGTAGCGATCGATCACTCTCTCCTCGACGGGACGGATCTGTGGCCAGGACAGAACATCCTCCGCGAGGATCCGCGCTTCGTCGAATTCGGCGCTGACAACTTGGCGCTAGCCGGCGACTCTCCGTGCCGACGAGCAGGGCGCGACGGGAGCGATATGGGAGCGACGGGGGTCGGTGGTCCGCCCCCGCCGGTCACGTTTGTTCGCGGCGATGCCAACGCGGACAGTCGAGTGAACATCGCCGACGCCATCGCGATCCTCGAGCACCTCTTTCAGGACTTCGGACCGCTTGCGTGCCAGAAGACGGGCGATGCGAACGACGATGGCGGGGTGAACATCGCCGACGCGATCTCGCTGCTCAATTTTCTCTTCCTGAACGACGATCCGCCGCCGCCGCCGTTCCCGGAGCCGGGCGAGGATCCGACTCCGGACGAGCTCGATTGTTGAACCGCTCGCGCGGCCCAACCCGGCGCGAGGTTCAGGCGAAGCGGAAGAAACCGAGAGGCGGAATTCGTTCGCCTCGAGAACGCTAGAGAGAAGCCGATGGCGATGCGAAAGAAGCGCGGGAAGCGCGATATCGAGAAGGACTATCCGCGGCGTCAACTCATCGTAAAGCTCCGCCGATTGGCGCAGTGCCTCGAAGACGGGACACGGTTTCGGATTCAGGTGGCGGGCGAGCGAGTGTCGGTTCCTCCGAACGCCACGATCAATCTCGAGCACGAGCGGAGCTCGTCGGAGGAAGAGATCGAGTTTCAGCTTCGCTGGGAGCTCTGATCTTCCGGCCGAACGCCCGAACGGCTCGTGAACGTTCCGCTGCTCTCGACTCCAGCCGTTTGCCCGTCGGTCCGTGCTGAGTAAGCGTCCGTTGACTTCGCCGAGGTCGACGGCGACCCTGAATGGGCGTGGCGGCTGCCGCGGTCGACGCCGAATGCGCGGGCGAGTCGCTTCCGAATCCCTTCGAAGGTGATTCCATGAAGATCTCGAGGCGGAGATTCCTCCGGGCCAACGGAGCCGTGCTCACGCTGCCGTTTCTGCCGTCGCTCGCACCTCGTCTCGACGGGGCGGGATTCGCTCGCTCGGGCGAGAACCGCCCGGACAAGAAGCTCGTCGTCATCTACATCCCGAACGGGATCGTTCGCCGCTGCTTCTTTCCCGGTGAAGAGAACGCCCAGCTTCCGGGATTCGTCGGCGGGTTCGACGCCGATAAGTTCAAGGACGAGAAGCGAGTCCGAAACGATCCGGGCGTTTATCCGCTCGAGCTCACATCGACGATGCGTCCGCTCGCGGATTACACCGGCGATGTCACGCTCGTCACCGGCCTCGACCGGAGCTTCAAGCACGGCCAGGACGTGCACGCCCAAGGCGCGTCGTGCTACTTGACGAGTCTCTCGCCGGTTGAAGCCTCCGAGCGAGGAATCCGACATCCAAACGGCCGCAGCCTCGACCAGGTGATCGGCGATGCGATCGGCGGCTCGACGGTGTTCCGCACGCTCGAGATCAGCTGTAACGGCTTCAAGGCGGGGAAGGAGTCGATCTATTTCGACAACATCTCGTGGTACGGACCAGGGCGCATCGCACCGTCGATCAAGGATCCGAAGAAGCTCTACCATCGCCTCTTCATGGCCGATGGCTACCGAAAGCACGTGAGCGACGTCACCGAGCTCATGCTCGAGGACGCGCGGTCTCTCGCCGGAAAGCTCGGCCGCGATGACCGCCGCAAGCTCGACGAGTTCATGAGCATGGTGCGCGAGATCGAGGTTCGGATCGCGAAGCTCGAGAAGAAGATCGCGGACGCTGGAATCGAGCAGCCGACCGACGCGGTCTTGCCGCGCGGCGAGTACATCCGTCTGCAGGCCGACCTCATGCTCCTCGCCCTGCAGATGGGAATCACGAACATCTGCACCTTCATGATCGGCCCAGAACGGTGGGACGCGACGCTCCTCTACGAAGGAGTGTTCCCGAAGCCGGTCCAGCACCACAACATGACCCACAATCAGAAGGGCGATGGATACAAGGAACTCCAGAAGATCGACATCTTCCACATGGAGCAGTTTGCCTACATTCTCTCGCGGATGAAGGCGATCAAGGAATCGGATGGCTCGAGCCTCCTCGACAACTCGCTCGTCACCTACGGTGCCGGTCTCGGTGACGGTGCAACGCATCAGTACTTCGATCTGCCGATGATCCTCGCCGGTCGCGGACAGGGACAGATCAAGCAGGGCCGCTTCGTGAAGTGCAGAAGCGGCACGCTCAATTCGAACCTGTGGCTTACGCTCGCGAAGCTCATGGGGCTCGAGATCGATCGATTCGCGGACAGCTCGGGCGTCCTCTCTGATCTTTGGACGTGAGGAGCGGATGTCTTCGTCGCGTATCTTCCCGCAGTGCTGCTTCGCGTTCGTGCTCGCGGTCGCCGGCGCCGACGCTCGCGCGGACGCCGTCTTCGACGAGTTCGTGAAACCGCTTTTCGCCGCCAACTGCACGAAGTGCCACGGGACGAAGCGGACGAAAGGCGAGATCAACCTCGAAGAGATTCGGACGCGCGGCGATCTCCTCTCCCGGCCGCGTCTCATTCGAGACATCATCGAGGTGATCGACGCCGCGGACATGCCGCCCGAAAGCGAACCCGGACTGAGTGAGGCGGAGCGCGCCCGGCTTCTTCTCGGTCTGAAGAGCCTGCTGCGCGAATCGGCCACCGGAGAATCGGGTGGCGATGCGCCCCTCCGGCGCCTCAATCGGTTTCAGTACAACAACGCGGTCCGGGATCTGTTCGACCTCAAAAGGGAAGTGTTTCGCCTTCCGGAGAAACTCCTCACGCGGCACGACGCTGCGTATCTGACATCCGATCGCATGCCGGATCGCGTCGACGCTGAGTGTCGCTCCTTGCGAAGCGAAGGTGGGCTTCGCGGCGTGAGCGCGTATCCGAAGGACCTTCGCGCGGCGCACGGGTTCGACAATCAAGCGGATCAGCTCACGCTATCGCCGCTCCTCCTCGATGCGTTTCTGAGACTCAGCGTCTCGATCGTCGAGAGCCCGGATTTCCACGCGGATTCGGTCGGCGCCTGGGACGATCTCTTCGCCGCTCCGGCCGGCGGCGTCGAGCCGGACGCGGAATTCTCGCGACGCCTGGCGCGCTTTCTTCGCCGAGCGTTTCGCCGGCCCGTCGAACCCGCCGTGCTCGAGCGTTACACCGCCTACGTCCGCGCGAAGCTCGCCGAGGGACTTTCATTCACCGAGAGCATGAAGAGGCTCGCGTCGGCGGTGCTGTCGTCGCCCCTCTTTCTCTATCGATACGAGGCGGGAGCTCCGGGCGAAGACGCCTTCGCGTTCGCGTCCGATCTGTCATTCCTTCTCTGGGGCAGTGGACCGGACGACGAGCTCTTGCGGCTCGCCGAATCGGGCGAGCTGCTGCAGCCGTCGACCGTGCGAGAATCGTTTGAGCGGATGCTCGCCGATCCGAAGATCGAGCGTTTCCTCGACGCATTTCCCGCGCAATGGATGCAGCTCGAGAACGTCCTCGCGGCGACGCCGGATCCGCGGAAGAACCGTTTGTTCAGCCTCGACAAGAGCTATCCGGCCAGCCTTCAAATGGTCGTCGAGCCTCTTCTACTCTTCGATGCGGTGTTCGTCGAGAATCGGCCGATCGTCGAGCTCATAGCGCCGTCCTTCAGCTACCGAAGCGATTTCCTGAAGACCTGGTACGGCTCCGATCTCGCCCCACCGCCGCTCGACCTCGCGGCGATCGAGGTAGAGAATCTTGCCCGAGTGGAGCGGCGACGCGAACTCGAGGGGAAGGTCGCCGCGATCCGCGCCGAGATCGCGGCGCTCGACCAGTCGTTCCCGGGTCGCATCGCCGCGGCGCTCGGGGCGTTGGACGTCGAGAAGGGGCAGGCGAAATGGGAATCGACACAGCGGCGGATCCTCGCCGAGCGCGTCACCTTCTCTACGTGGCATCGCATCGGTCCGTTCGGCGCGGGCAGCCTCGAGGAGGCGCACCGGAAGGCGTTCATCGACGAGGGGAGGGTCGATCTCGAGCGACGCTACGAAGGCCGCGAGTGGATCGAGACGAGCGCGTTCGTCGACGGGAAAGTGCATTCGCTCCCCGGTGCGAACTGCGCGACGTATCTCTACCGTAAGATCGAGTCGCCCACCGATCGACCCCTCCGGATTGCGATCGGAAGCGACGACAGCTTCAAGCTCTGGCTCAACGGCCAGCTCGCGGTCGATGAATACGTGTCTCGGGGCGTAGCACCGAATCAGAACCGACTGCGCCTCGAGCTGAGGAAAGGCGAAAACACGCTTCTCATGAAGGTCTCGAACGGAGGTGGCGGGTACGGATTCTATTTTAGCGGCGAATCGACGACGCTGCCTTTCGCCGTGCTCGCGGCGCTCAAGATGCGACCGGAGGCGCGGACCGAAGCCGAGAGCGCGGCACTCGCCGAGCATTACCACTCGGTCGCACCGGAGCTCGAACCCCTTCGAGCGCGGTACGCGAAGGACAAGACGGAGCTCGAGGGGAGACTCGCGCGAGCGCAGGAACAGGTGAAGCAGGCGCCGAAGCCCGAGGATCTGAACCAGCGCCGGAAGCGAGCACAAAGGCGCTTCGATGACGAGATGCGCGAGCGGCTCCGATCACGAACGTTCGAGCGCGTCCCGGCCGAGGACCCGCGCTTCGGCGGCGTCATTACCAACGCGGCGATGCTCAGCATGACGTCGGGTCCGAAACGGACGCATCCCATAGCGCGCGGCGCCTGGTTGATCGAGGTCGTGTTCAACGATCCTCCGCCGCCGCCCCCGAACGACGTCCCGCCGCTCAACGAAGAGGACGAGAGGGACGAACTGACGATCCGGGAGAGATTTGCGCAGCACCGGGAGAACCCCGACTGCGCGGGTTGCCACTCGCGGCTCGATCCCCTCGGTTTCGCGCTCGAGAACTACGACCTCACGGGGAGATGGCGGGATGTCTACGAGAACGGAAGAGACGTGGACGCGAGCGGGAAGATTCTGCGACGGCACGAGTTTGACGGCGCCGTTCAGTTCAAGGCCGCGCTCGTCAAGGAGGAGCGGCGCTTCGCGAGGGCGTTCACGGGGCATCTCCTTCGCTTCGCACTCGCGCGGGAGCTTGCCCCCGCCGATTCGATCGCGGTCGACGAGATCGTGGAGAAGGCGGCGAAGAACGGATACCGACTGAGGTCCCTCCTGCAAGAGGTCGTCTTGAGCGATCGATTTCGGCGAGCGCGCTGAGTCGCGAGCGAACGCCGCTGCCTCGATTCGACGACTCACCCGCGTCGGTCGAGCGCGGCCCGGGCTCCTCCCCGCGCTGCGCTCCGTGCCGGTGAGCCGGGCGAATCGGAGAGCCACCCCGCTCGCCGGAGCGGGAGGAAAGCGTGGTCGATTGCGTTCGCGGCGGGCGCCGGTCGCCCCCCCTTTTGCGTTTCTTCGTGATTTTCCGTCCGGTCGGGCGCGGCGGCGGCGGCTCGATGGGTGAGGCTCACGAATGAGAACCACATCCGATCCGCTCTTTCGCTATCTGAAGCGTCCGACTCGACGGCGACTCGCTCGAGTCGTCGCGGCCTACCACGACATCGTGTGGCGGGTCGCGCTTCGAACGACGCGTGACGCGGAAGACGCGGAGGACGTTTGCCAGGAAGTCTTCCTGAAGCTCCTTCTCGATCCGCCCGCGGCCGATACGGTCGAATCGCCACGCGGATTTCTCGCCTGGAGAGTCGTCAGCGTGGCGGGTCGCCAGCGCCGGAGCGCCGCGCGCCGTGTCCGCCGGGAGGCGGAGTACGCGCGCCGGCTGGCGGCGACCGCGCTCGGTGGGGAGAGTCCGGGCGACGAGTTCGTGGACGGCGAGGCGCTTCGCGGGGCGATCGAGTCGCTTCCCGAGCGCCTTCGGCTGCCGCTCGAACTTCGCTACATCGCCGAGATTCCGGTCGCGGAGATCGCGAGAGTGCTCGGCGTCTCGGAGCGCGAAGTGAGGCGGCGCCAAGAAGACGCGCGCGAACGTCTCCGGCGGCGGTTCCCTCGTATCCTCCTTCCGGCGATCGTCGCCGGGAGTGTCGCCGAGGACGTCGCGGCGGCTCCGCCGTCGCTCGTTGCGAGTCTCTTCGAGATCGCCAAGAGCGGTGGAGCACTCGCAGCGCCGACGGGGACGAGCGGCACCGTGCTCGCGAGCGCGGGCCTGACGCCCAAGACCCTCACGGGAACCGCAGGAGGTGCGCTCATGAGCGCGAAGAAGATGGCGCTCGTCGTGGGCGCGGCCGGCATGTTGATCGTTCTCTCGACCCAGGCGGTTCTCTGGGTGATGGATCCGTCGAGCGGCGAACGAATCGACGACGGGGAAGCGCCGGTCGTCGCGTCTCCCGCGTCTCCGCGAGCGGATCGCTCGAGCGACGGTGAACTCGAGACCGCAGTCGACGGTGTCGCGAAACCCATCGACGATCCCGCCGCGCCGAAACCGCTCATTTCGGGTCGCGTGACCGACGCGAGAGGCGACCCCGTCGTCGGCGCGAAGTTGTTCGCGCTCGACGCGAACGCTTGGGCGAACGTCGTCGCTCCGAACGAGCTCGAGGCGGCGCGATCGGGCGACAGCGCGGCGCTCATCGGCGTCCAGCGCGCGTATCGAAAGGCCGCCGGCGACGTTCCCACGGTGACGACCGACCTCGCGGGTGCCTACTCCTTCCCGGCGCTCCGTCGCGTCGACTATCGGGTGATCGTCGTCCACCCGGAGCACGTTCCGCACGAAGAGACTCTCGTCGAGAGCGAAGCGCTTCCCGGCGTCGTCGACGTGCGCCTTTTCGACGCGCACGGAATCAGCGGCACCGTCCTCGACACCGCGGGAGCTCCGCTCGCCGGGGTTTCGGTGCGAGCCGAAGAGCACGACTCGGCACTCGCCGCGGTCGGTCTCGGAAGCGGGGATCGCGCCGCGCGCTACGTCCAGCGTTGGGAGCGCGGTCGCATTTTGTTCGAGCCGGCCCGAGTCGAGACCGATCGCCACGGGCGCTTTCACCTCGGTTCGCTCGCGCCGGCGCGGTTTCGCCTTTCCGCCCAGCGAAGCGGGTACGCGACGGTCGAGCGGAGTCAGGTTGCGGCCGGTACCGCGGACCTCGTGCTCACGCTCGAGTTGAGCAGTCTCGTCACCGGCATCGTCGTCGACGCCGGTGGACAGCCTGTCCGCGGAGCGAGCGTCGCGCTCGTTCGTGCGCGCGAACGCGAAGTGCACCGCTTCTACGATCCGAGTCTCGAGCGCGTCCGGCCGTTCGACGCGGCGGAAGACGAGGCGGTGCTCACGGGACCCGACGGACGATTTCGAATCCACGCGAGCGACGTGGGACCGCACGACTTGCGAGTGCGAGCGGAGGGTTTTGCTTCACTTCTCGCGGAGATCACCGTCGCGGAGGGTCCTCACGACGCGGGCGCGCTCGAACTGACTCGCGGCCGCGAGATCTCGGGGATCGTTCGCGACTCGGCCGGCGGCGCCGTTGCCGACGCCCGGGTGTGGGTCCCCGAAGGAGGGCGCAGCGTGAGGCCCGCGGCCATCCTCGGGCGTAACGAATCCGCCGTCGACAGCGAGACGCGCACGGGCGGCGACGGTCGATTCGTGCTTCGTGCGGTCACCGAGCGCGCGGTCGAGCTGCTCGCCACGCACCCGGACTACGGCCGAGGTCGGGTGTCGCTCGGGGAGAAGAGCGCGGAGCTGACGATCGTCATGCCACCGCCTCTGCGCGTTCGCGGGCGAGTGATCGATGCGGCGAGTGGCGACCCGGTCGCCGGCGCGGAGGTCGCGACCGGATTCGGACGCCCCGCCGGCGCGGTTACGGACGAGAGTGGAGAGTTCGAGTGCACGGACATCACGGCCGACGATCTCTACGTTCACACGCTCAACGTGCGGGTTTCACACCCCGCATACCCGACCGCGAGGACGAACGTGGTCGTCGGCAGTCGCTCGCCGGAACCCATCACCGTGCTCCTGTCGAGAGAGGCGATGCTCTCGGGGCGCGTCGAGACTCCATCCGGTACGCCACTCGCTGACGTGTCGGTCTACTACGAAGTGCGCGGGATGGCGCCGGAGGCGTATCACAATCCCGTCCGCGGCCTCGCCGCCCGGACGAACGAGCTCGGCGAGTTTGCGCTTCCGGCTCCGGACGGCACGCGGCACTTGATCGTGCGCCCTCAAGTCTTTCTCGTGGTCGAGCCGCCGGACTTCGCGACCGAGCGCATCGGTCCGCTTCGGTATCCGGAAGTCGGCTCGGCCTGGCCGGAGCTCGAGGTCGTCGTCACTCCGGGCGTCAGCGTGACGGGTCGAGTTCTCGATGGCGACGGCGACCCGGTGAGCGGCGCGAGCATCGCGCTCGTCCCGGAGTTCGAGGGCGAAGTGAAGGGACTCCTGACGCGCTTGTCGGCTTTGCCGCGGAACGAGACCGCACGCAGTGGATCGGACGGCGAGTTTCGACTTTCGCACGTGGCGGCCGGCTCCTATCGCCTTCTCGTCGCAGCTCCGGGATATGCGTCGGCGAGCCTCGACGGAATCGACGTCGCAGATGCCGACGTGAGCCGCGATGTCGTTCTCGAATCGGGGACGACGGTCGAAGGGCGAGTCGTCGATCGGACCGGCGAACCGCTTCCCTTCGTCGAAGTGATCGCAATCGATGCTGCTTCACCGAATCCTCCGGCCGCCGCCAGCTCGCCGTTCGGTCGCCGAATGAATCTTCTTCGTCTCGCCGGTACGACCGGTGCGACCACGGGACCGGACGGACGATTCCGATTGTCCGGTCTTCCCGACCGCGAACTGTCGGTGATCGCGCGCGCGGAGGGTTACGAGGCGGGCCTCGCGGAGAACGTGGTGCCGGGCGCCGCGCCGATCGAGATCGTTCTCGAACGGTTCTCCGCCGTCGGAGGCCGCGTCGTATCGCGCGGCACAGGAGCTCCCGTGCGCGAGTTCGTGATCGAGATCATCGATGTCCTCGAGCGAAAGCGCCGGCAGAGCGTCCGCGGTGCGATGAGCGACTATCGCATGGGCTCGGTCGGTTCCCTGCGATTCCGCGATCCGAATGGGAGGTACTTCTTCGACGGGCTTGTCGCGAGCGAGTACGAGCTGCTTCTGATCGCTCCGGGGTTTCGACTCGAGAAGAAGAGCTGTCGATTGGAAAGCGGCCAAGAGCTAGACGTCGACTTCGAGCTCGATCCGGGCGTCGAGCTCGCTGGGAACGTGATCGATGCGGAGACGGGCGGGCCGGTGATGAACGCGATCGTGAACGTCGCCCCGCGAACGGTCCAGGACATGACCGCCCTCATGCGCGCGAACGCTCGCGAACGGATTCGAACGGGCGGCGACGGTTCGTTCCGCGTCGGCGGACTCGCAGACGGTGACCACGTGGTGGGGGTGGCGCATCCCTTCTACGAGCTCGGTCTCGACGGGTACGTGGTGAACATCCCACGTGGCGAACCGTTCGTGGTCGAGCTCGAGCCGGCCGGCGGTCTCGTCGGGCGTCTCACTGGGCTCGCGGTCGAAGGCGAAGCCGGCTCTCGGGTTCGCCACTCGATCGAGCTCGTACCGATCGGATTCGAGACGGGCGACGGAGAAGCGGGCGAAGACGAGCCGGTCCCGTACGCCCTCCGGCACGTCGGCGTCCGGGACGACGGCCGCTTCTCGCAGTACCGACTGCCGGCGGGCGAGTATCGGATTCTCGTTACGCGCCAGGAGTTCGAGTTCGGAAAGTCGACGGCGATCGGTCCGACCGGCGGATTCGTGGCGCACGAAGAGAAGGGAGAGCCGCAGGAGTTCGACCTCGGTACCGTGACGGTCCGCGCGCGAGAGACGGTCCGGGTCGAGCGGGCGCTTCCGTCGGCCAACCGTTGAGGGTTCGAACTCGGTTCTCGAACATCAGGCGCCGGTTTGCTTCGCTCTCTCCGCCGTTCGGTTCTGCCGCTCGAAAAACGGAACGAGCAGTGTGTCGACGACGAGCTGGAAGAGATGAAACAAGACGAGCGGAACCGCGCCCGCGGCGTTCGCGCTGAAGAACCGGTTCCAAAGATCGATTCCGTTCGGAAGCGTCTTCTGCGCGCCGCAGAAGACGATCGCCGTCCGCGCGGACACGGGAAGCCCGGCGATCGTAGCGGCCGCGTAGTTCCAGGCGAGGAGAAGGGTGTGAAGCAGTGCGCAGGCGGCGAAATAGCGGAGAGCGAGCGCCACCTCGGAACGAACCTGATCCGCAGCTGCCGCCACGCCGGTGTAGACGAAGACGAGAATGATGAGTTGAGGGACGACGCGAAGCGCCGGGACGATTCTCTGCGCGCGCGACCAGAGTGCGCGTCTGAGCGCTTGCCCGAGCACGACCGGAAGCAGGACGACCGTGCACATGCGGGCGATCATCGCGAGGGCGTCGAACTCGACGTTGGCGCCGATCGCGATCTTGAGGACGAGCGGAGTGAGGACGACGGTGAGCGCGTTCGAGAGGAGCGTGAGAACGAGCGCGAGTTCTTGATCACCGCGGGTCATGATGGTCAGCGCCAACGCTGAGGCGAGCGTGCCCGCCTGAGCCGCGACGAGCATCATTCCCTGCGTGAACGCGGCCGATTCGCCGCCGCTCGGCCCGAAGACGCGAGCGAGGCCGAACGCGAGAATCGGAGCGACGAGATAGGTCGACCCGAGTGCGAGCCCGATCGCGCGGAGATTCGTCGCTTGGCGGACGAGTCGGCTCGTATCGAGGAGGAACCCCGATATCGCGAGGGTGGTCGCGACGAAGATCGGGATCGCCCAGTCGACCTCGCGGAGCGCGTTGCCGCCGGCGGGCCAGAGCGTTCCGATCGGAAGAAGAAGGACGAGGAGAGTGAGGAACCAGTACCGGCGAAGGACGCGCGAGAGCTTCATGCGGGGTGATCAGTTCCCCGCGGAATCATCGTCCGTGGCTGCGTCCGCGGATCTCCCGCGGGGCTTTTTCTTCGGTGGCTTCTTCTTTTCCCACTTGCCCTTCTTGACCTCGATCCACCAGCCGGTCTTGCACTTCTTCTGCCAGGCTTTCGCGAAGATCTTGCCGATGTCGACGACGCGCTTCGGGTCGATCTTGTTCGCCCGGGCGAGCTCGCTGTAGAGATCTTGTCGATTCCGATTCTCGGCGCCGATGAGGGCGAGCACGGCTCGGCGCTTCTTGAGCGTGAGGTCTTTGAGATCGCGCTTCACGAGGAGTCCGGTGTGGCCTTCGCCCACGCGACCCTCTCGGTAGAGAGGGAGCAGCTTCTGGTAGCGCTTCTTCAGCTCGGCCTTGATCTTCTTGATCTTCGGCGTCGCGATGTCGAGATCGAATTCGCTCGGCGGCGGCTTGAGCTCGTCCCTATCGCCCTTCTCCTTGTCGCCCTCTTTGTCGTCGTCGTTCTCCGGAGGGCTGCTCGCGACGACTCCGGCGAGAGCGGCCGGAACGCCGGCGCTGATCCAGGCCGTCGCCGGAAAGAGAGGAGGCGATTCGGCCGGACTCCACCGAGCCGCTTTCGGTTCGCTCTCGCCCTCTCCGTTCTCGCCGTCGATCGACGGCGAATCCGACGCGGCGAGATCGGGGCGGACTTCGTCGACGATCGCATCCGCTGCTCGTTCGATCTGGCGCGTCGGAAAGTACACGTTGATCGTGACACAGCCGATCGCGACGAGGACGGCCGCGCCCGCCGCGATCGGCTGCGCGCGGCGAGGGACGCGTCCACGGTTCGTTCGAAACGAGTTCACCGGGTTTTCCTCAAGAGTTTCGTCGTCATGGAGGCCATTCAAGAGGCATTTCGTTGCGAGATGGACTCTCTCTCGGGAGAGGTTTTTTTTCCAAGTGAGATCGACGAGTGATTCTCGTCTCCCTCTAGTCTTCACCTTCGTAGATCGCGCGCAGGCTCGCCGAGATCGCCTCCCAATCGTAGTCGATGCCAGGATTCGCGTTGATGATACTGATCCTCGGGAGGCGGTACCACTCCCCGAGCATGATGCCTTCCTTGCCGTTCTCGCGGTACTTCCCGCGGAGTCGAAACCGGCCGTTCGCAAGTGAGGCATCGAAACCGAATCGATCGTAGTAGAAGCGCGAGAAGAGCGACTCTTCGACATCGCCGAGGGGTCCTTCGAGCACGCGACGGATGCTCTCGATCGCTCGTCGATCGACATACTGGCGAACTCCTTTCTTCCGCTCGGTCGCGACGGACACGCGAAACGCCGCCAGCTCGCCACCGACGATCTCGACACCGTCGACTCGTCCACTCAGGACTCCGCTGAAGAGTCCGAATTGAAACGTCTCTCCGAGCGCCTTCAGATCGAGATCGCGGAGTCGACCCGAGCGCAGTTCGAGACTGACGTAGGGCTTCAAGGGATCTTCGACGGCGAGGTCCTCGAAACGAATCTCGCCGCCGAACGCGCGGCAGTCGATCGAGCCGTTCCACTCGAGGCGTTGCCCGCGAAAGTGCGCGGGACGCGCGACCGCCGAGACGCGGCCCGCGACCGGCGGCAGATCGGCGGCGCGAAGAATCTCCGCGAGGTCGAGGTCGTTCGCGCGAACGACGGTTCGCCACGTCGGACCACCCTTCGAGCGGAGGAAGAGATCGAGCGCAGAGACGTCCAGGACACCGCCGAAGAGACGGAGCCGCTGCGGCTCGACGAGTCCGTAGACGCCTTCGTAGAGTCTCACCGGACTCGCGATCGGACCGACCGACCAGGTCTCACCGCCGATCCGCGAGATCGCGAGATGTCCGTTTCGTGCTCGCGCGCGAGCGGCGGGTTCACCGGCGGATTGCGACTCGAACGGGAGGGAGAGCGACACGCCGCTCAGTGCCGTTCCTCCGGCGCTCCACTCGCCCGCGTCGAGTCGAGCTTCGCCGAAGTGCTCACCGCGCGCAGTGTCACCGAGCGCGCGCGAATAGCGCCAATCGAGCTCGAGCTCCCCGTCGAGGCGCGATGACTCGAGCCAGCCGAAGCTCGGCGAGAGAGGGTCGACGACGAACGCTCGGTAAGCGCGCGAGAGGGGAACCGCGCGCGTTCGAAGATCGATCGTGAGGCGCGGCGATGGGACGGAGGATCCGCCCGCGGACCAGTCGAGCGCGATCGAGCCCGTCGAACGGCCGGTGATCGGAGTCTCGACATCGAGAGCGAGAATCCGCAGGGCGCGAGTCTCCGTCGTCTCTGCGCTCCAATCGAACTCCCCCGACAGTTCCGCGGTGCTCCATTCGTCCGACATGCCGGCACCGACGGCTCCCGCGATGAACTCGTCGATCTCGATTCTTGCGCGGGCGTCGTACACGACCCGTGCGCGCGGCGGAGCGACGCGGTAGTCGACGCTCGCGTCGAGCTCGAGTGCACCGTCGACGCCGGCCGCTTCGAACCAGTCCGCCGCGGCGCGAACGTGCCCGCGGGTCAGGTTCGCGCTCGCGGCGATCGTCCCGCTCCAGCCGATCTCGCTTCCTCGCACGTCGCAGAAAAGAGACTCGGCGGAAAGGAGTCCCGCATCGAACGCGAGGGAGTTCGTCGCCGGAAGATGCGACGACAGGGAATCGCTGAGCGCCTCCGCCGGGAACGCGTCGAGGAAGGCGATCGACCCGGCCGCGATCTCGATGCTCGACCGGGAAGACGAGACGGCGGCGTCTTCGACGCTCACTCGCGCGACTGCGCCGCCTCTCGTCGGCACGAATGCGGTAGCCGTTACTGCGAGCCGGGCCGCGTCGCCGACGACGCGACCGTTGATCTCGACCGGGCCCGAAACGAGATCGAGGTCGGAGCTTCGCTCGAACTCTCGCACGAACGCTTCGTCGAGACTTGCGGCGAACTCGAGCTCGTGGTTCGGCGCCGCGCGTTCGAGGCCGTCGATCGTTCCGTGGGCTCGGAGCCAGACGTCTCCGCTCCGCGCGGCGAGGCTCTCGAGCCGGAGCTCGCCGCCGCGCTCGCCGCGCGTGTACTCGCCCCGGCCCGTCACCTCCACGGAAACCGCTTCGGGGGCACGGATCCGAGCGACTCTCCCGCTCGCGGTGACGCGAGCGCTGAATCGAGTGCGTGCGAGCGCGTTTGCGGCGGTCGCGTTCATCTGAACGGAAATCTCGTCGAGTCGAGCGAGCTGACCATCCGCGAGTGCGACGGGCTCCGCGTCAGCCGCCGTCGCCGCCGCGTTCGCTTGCAGCTCGACTTCGAGCGCGTCCGGCCAGGTGCCGCTCACTCGACCGGAGATTCGAGTGCGCGGGTTTCGCGCGAGCGCTGAAGTGAGGATCTCGGCTCCGCGGTCGCTCGAGGACGTGAGGGGACGAAGCCAATGCTCCGACCCGGCCCACGCTAGAAGCTCGCCGAGCGGAAGATGCGATCCGGAGATCTGAGCCCGGGAGATGCGGTAGGCGTCCGGGCCGATCTTCGCGATCGATCCGACGATCCGGCAGCTTCCGCCGAGCACGCGAACGCGCAGATCGAAGCGCTGGGGACCCGAGCGACCGAGGTTGCGGAGGCGCAACTCGAGAGAGTGGAGGACGAGAGTTCGTCCGCCGAGCTGGACGTCGAGGCGTCCGCTCCTCACGAGTGCGCTGTCGATGACGAGCGGGGTCGACCCTCTCGCCGGGGCTTCGGACGTCGCCCCCGGTGATCCACTGTCGATGCCCCCGGCTGGGCTCTCCAAGGTTGCGAGCCCCGACAGATCCGCGTCGAGATTGAGCGCGAGCGCTGGCCCTTCGACCTCGAGGCGGTGGATCCGGCTCTGGAGGAGACTCAGCGGATCGTACTCGAGCGTGATGCGCGCCGCGCGAAACTGCGCGCGCCCCTCTGCCTCGGCGGAAACGGAGTGGAGCTCGGTCGCCGTGAACTCGCGCAGCGGATTCGTCTCGATGCGACCGATCTTGACCGGAATCGCGAAGTGCGATTGAACGAGGTTTTCGACGAAGCGGTTGAGGTCGCCGCGGCGACCGAGCCACGGCACTCCCCACTGGAGGAACGCGAGCGCGAGCGTCGCGACGAGGAGAACGCTCAGTCCGGCGCGGAAGAGGCGGCGCGTCCAGCGCCTTCCCCATCGCGCGGGTTTCGATTCGTTCGACTCGGCGGACATCGGGCGCTTCTCCAGCCGCTTCCGGTCGATCCCCCTCGACCGGACATCTCCTGGCTGCCCGTTCCGTTGGACGTCGATCCGGGTGCGTCATTCATCCCGGAGACGACGCACGACCCGGCGCGGACGGCTCAGTAAGCTTCGTCTTCACCGGCGAGATCGACCGACTCCGGCGGCAGGCGGTGGCCGAGCTTGTCGCGCTTTGCCTGTAGATAACGCGCGCGTTCGGGGCGCGGCGGGGCGACGAGCGGGACCTGATCGACGACGGAAAGCTCGTAGCCTTCGTAGATCGACGAGTCGACCTTCTTTGGATTGTTCGTGAGGAGCCGGATGTCGGAGAGGCCGAGATCCTTGAGGATCTGAATGCCGACGCCGTAGTCGCGCATGTCGGCGCGGTAGCCGAGCAGGATATTCGCTTCGACGGTGTCGTGGCCGTCGTCCTGGAGCGCGTAGGCTTTGACCTTCTCGCTCAGTCCGATGCCGCGGCCTTCTTGCGGCAGGTAGACGACCGCGCCGACCCCGTCGGAGGCGATCATCTCGAGCGCGATGCGAAGTTGGTCGCCGCAGTCGCAGCGGAGACTCTCGAGGACATCGCCCGTGAAGCACGACGAGTGCATCCGGACGAGCGGCGCCTTCGCCGAGGCGAGATCACCCATCGCAAGGACGAGCGGCTCCTGGGCCTCGTACTTCACTTTGTACGCGTAGATGCGAAAGGATCCGAGTTTCGTCGGCAGATCGGCGCTCGCAACGCGCTCGACGAGCTGCGTGCGCCGGCTGCGGTAGCGGATGAGATCGGCGATCGTGATGATCGGCATGTCGTGCTCGCGCGCGATCTCGTGGAGACGGGCGCGGCGCGCCATGCGTCCGTCGTCATCGAGGATTTCGATGAGGACTCCGACGGGCTTGAGTCCGGCGAGCTCGGCGAGGTCGACCGCCGCCTCGGTGTGTCCGGCGCGCCGGAGGACCCCACCCTCCTGCGCGATGATCGGAAAGACGTGGCCCGGCCGCGCGAACTCTTGCGGCCGCGCACCGTCTCGCGCGAGCGCGCGCACGGTCTCGGCGCGCTCGGCCGCCGAAACGCCCGTAGTCGCCGAGCGTAGATCGACCGACTCAGTGAACGCCGTGCGATGGAGAGCGCTATTTCGTTCCGTGGCGGGCTGGAGGTCGAGTGCTCGCGCCCGCTCCGGGCGGAGTGGAACACAGAGGACCCCGCCCCCGCGGCGCACCATGAAGTGGATCATCTCCGGCGTGACCGACTCGGCCGCCGAGATGAAATCGCCCTCGTTCTCACGGTCTTCGTCGTCGACGACGATGACCGTGCCGCCGGAGCGGATGCGGTCGATCGCCTCTTCGACGCGGGAAAATTCGTGCTGGGGGTCCGGGGTCGTCATAGTCGTTCCGTCTGTCAGGTAGTCCCTCCATCCCGCATCATACGCGCCGTCTCTCGCGCGAGCCACCTCGCCGCGCGCTCCCGCGGCGACAGAGCGCATGCGAGGTTTTCGCGTCGAGTGGATTGTGATAGAAGATTCCCCACTTTTCCCGAACCGGTCTCGCCTCCGTCGCTCGCCTTGTCGTCGGACGATTCTGGCCGCTCCTCCCTCACCGAATCATGGCCGAACCCGAGCTCCGCGACGACGCTCCTTCGCCCCCCGCCCCGCCCGATGAATCGAGGCGCTGGGCCGTGCGCGTGCTCGCCCTCGTCGGACATCTGTCGGCGCGTAGGAGCGGGCTCGTCATCGCGTCGTTCGTCGTCCTCGCTCTCCTTGCGCTCGCGGCGACCTTCGTTCGCCTCGAGCTCCGCACGGATCAGAACGAGCTCGTGTCGACGGACGCGGAATACCACCAGCGGTACGTCGACTATCTCGAGGCCTTCGGCGATCAGGAGTACCTCTACCTCGTCATCGAGGTCGACGGCGATCCCGCGCGCGCCGCGCGCGCCGCCGAGGAGATCGCCGCCGAGCTCGCGCGGATGACGGAGCACATCCGCGAGGTCCACTACCGCGTGCCGCCCGGCGCCTTCGCCGATCGTTTTCTCCTTCTCCCGCGCTTTTCGCACGCCGATCTCTCGGCGATCGCGGGCGCCGTCGCCGAGAATCGCGAGCTCCTCTCGAGTTTCGTCCGCGCCGGCCGTCTGAGCGACGTGTTCGCGCTGTTCGCCGCGCAAGCCGAGCGTTTCGGCGAGGGCGGCGACCCTCGACTCGCCGAGTGGGGCGAGCGCACGATGGAAACGCTCGTCGGATCGCTCGCCGCCGCGGCGCGCGGCGAGCCGAGACCGCCGCTCCTCGAGCAGCTCGAGACGCTTCAGGAGAGCGAGGGACATCCGCGCGATCGCGGCTATCTTTTCACGGAGAACGGGGAGCTCGCGTTCGTCCTCGTGATGCCGGCGAAGGACTTTCAGTCGCTCGGCGTGATCCGTGGCCCCCTCGCGGAGATCCGCGGCGCCGTCGATCGATTGCGAGAGCGGTATCCCGGACTCGAGATGGGTCTCACGGGACGGCCCGTGCTCCATACCGATGAGATGCTGACGACCGAGCGCGATATGCGACTCGGCACCGTGCTCGCTCTCGTGTGCGTGCTCAGTCTCTTCGTTCTTTTCTTCCGGCGCCTTCGGCGTCCGCTCCTCGCGGGCCTCGCTCTCGTCGTCGCCGTGATCCTCACGTTCGGCGCAGTCGCCGTTACGATCGGATACCTGACGCTGCTCTCGATCGTGTTCGCGGCGATGCTCGTCGGGCTCGGGATCGACTTTGGCATCCACTTCCTTGCGCGTTACCAGGACGAGCTCCGTGCGGGGAGCGACGTCGAGGGAGCGATCGTTCGATCGCTCTCGACGACCGGCGCGGGAATCTTCACCGGCGGGGTGACGACGGCCGGCGCGTTCTACACGGCGGTGCTCGTCGAGTTCAAAGGCCTCCGCGAGCTCGGCTTCGTCGCGGGGACGGGGGTCTTGATCTGCCTGGGCACCATGCTCGTTCTCCTGCCGGCGCTGATCGCGGCGACCGACCGCCGCCGCGCGCAGCGCCGCCGGCTCGAACCGGCGCGTCGGATCCGCGTCCCCGGGCTCGTCGCGCTCCTCCGGTTTCGCTGGGGCGTGCTCGCAGTGCTCGCGCTCTTTACCGGTGTGGGAGCCTATTGGTTTCCCGGTGTCGCGTTCAACTTCAACTTGCTCGAGCTGCAGGCAGAGGGACTCGAGTCCGTGCGCTACGAGCTCCTCGTCGCGGAGAAGTCGAGTGCGTCGACGTGGCAGGCGGTCTACGTGGTCGACAGCCTCGAGGAGGTCGACGACGTGATCGCGAAGCTAGGAGACGGCCGCGCGGCCGGCGTGATCGGCGCGGTCGAAAGCGTCCGCGATTCCGTCGCGCGCGACCAGCCGGAGCGACGCGCCATCCTCGCGCCCGCGGCTCAGCTCGTCGAGTCTCTCCCCGAAGCCGAGCGGGCTCCCTTCGACCGGGAACTCCTCGCCGAAGCGCTCGAGGCGCTCCTCGACCGACTCGACACCGGCCAGAGTCAACTCGCCCTCAGCACGGAGCCGGGCCGAGAGGAGAAGATCGCGACGCTCGACCGCTGGATCGGCGATCTCGAGTCGGTGATCGACGGACTCGAGAACGAGGAGACGCTCGCTCGCGTGCGCGCGTACGAGGAGTCGTGGCTGAACGAAGTCGCCGAGCTTCGTCGCAGCGCCGTCCGCATCCTTCGTCCGCCCGAGCTCCGGCCGGACGACCTGCCGGCGGTCGTCCGCGATCGCTTCGTGTCGGAGTCGGGAAAGTTCGTCGTGTTCGCGTCGCCTCAGAAGGACATCTGGCGCGAAGACAATATGCTCGAGTTCGTTCAAGTTACCCGCGCGGTTCGCCCGGGCGTGACGGGAACACCGATCGAGGTCTACGAATCGACGAAGATCATGCGCGACGATTTCATTCGGGCCGCACTCTACTCGGCCGCGCTCGTCTTCGCGTTTCTTCTGTTCGATTTTCGTCACGTGGGCCACGCGCTGCTCGCGATGGTGCCGGTGGTGGTCGGGCTCGTCTGGCTCCTCGAGCTCATGCCGCACTTCGGTCTGTCGTTGAATCTCGCGAACTTTTTCGCGCTCCCCATCCTCATCGGCTGCGGCGTCGACGGCGGCGTGCACATGGTGCACCGCTACCGTGAGGCACCGGATCCTCGGGAAGTCGCGCGAACGGCGGCTTCCGCCGTCACGCTTTCCTTCATCACGACGATCGCGGGATTCGGCGCGCTTTCGATCGCGAGTCACCGCGGCGTCTCGAGCCTTGGTCTCGTGATGGCGCTCGGTTGCATCACCGTGCTCGTCGCAACCGTCGTGCTTCTTCCGGCGCTTCTCCCTTCGCGCCGTGCGTAGTGCGATTGGACGCCGCCGACCGACGCTCGGTGTGCGGCGGAATTCGCGCGTCTCTCTTCGTCGCTCTCCTCGCTCCCCGAGCGATCGGACGCGGGAGATCGTGACAAGACCGGGGTGGGAAGAGGAACGGAGATGGAGCGCGCTCGAGGTAGACTGAGAGTTCCTTAGTTCCCCGCCGTCGACCCCGCCGAGAGGAGAGCTGTGTTGTCCCTGCGATCTCGTCGTCCCGCGGAAGGCTGCTTAGCCTCGCTCTCGTCTCGTCTCGCCGCGCCGATCCTCGCGCTAGCTTGTCTCTCGCCCTGGGCGGCCGCGCAAGACGAGAACGGTGACGCCAGCGCCTCCGCCTCGATCGACTCGCCGAACTGGGTCGTCGTTCAACCCGGCTACCCGGGTTCCACCGAAGAGGCCGCCGGCTTCATGGAGACGTTTTCCGAGTTCGTCGGAACCGCGGCCGAGCTTCCGCGCCTCCGGGGGAGCTATTACAACGTGCCGAAGCTCGCGCGCGAGGCGATCCGCCGCGGCGGGCCGGCCTTCGGCATCGTGAGCCTCGGGTTCTACCTCGAACGGCGTCGCGAGCTCGGGCTCACCGCTCTCCTCGAGGCCGAACCCGCAGATCGATTCTTCGCCGTGGCACCGGAGGGGGCGGTACCGAAGCCGGCAGAGCTCGCCGGCGCTGCGGTCGCGGGCGGACCGCTCTACGAGCCGCTCTTTCTCGAGCGCGTCGCGTTCGCCGAGAAGCTTCCGGTCGCCGAGTGGCGCGGCGAGCCGGTGCTTCGTACGACTCGCGCGCTCCGTCGACTCGTTCGCGGGCGGTACCGCGCCGTCGTCTTGACGGGACGTGAGCTCAGCGCGCTCCGCGGGGTCTACCGGGGGAAAAAACTGGAGAACATCGCGGTGTCGGACTACTATCCACCCGCTTTGCTCGTTGTTTTCGGAACTTCCGCGCGACCGCCGGACGACGAGAACGCGCGCAAGAGCGGGCTCGGCGACGAGCCGGAGCCCGCGAGTGGAGAGACGGAGAATCGAGCGGGCGGTGGGAACGTGAAGAGCGGAGGCGCCGCAGCGAGCGGAGCATCCGAGAGGAGCACGACAGCCGATCCGGACGGGGACGGCGGAGGCGGGACGCCTGCTGCGCGTTCGTCCGCGGAGAGGTTGTCGAAAGAGGAGACCGAGCGGGTCCGCGCGGCCTTTGCGGGCATGGCCGACGATCCACGCGGTAGGGAGTTACTCCAGAAGATGGGAGCGCGCGGCTTTCGTCCGGTGCGCGCGGAGTGGCTGAAGTCCACGGAGAGGACCTTCGATGCCTACGAGAAAAAGAAGTGACGGGATCTGGGTGTGCGTTGCGGCGGGGTGGATGGTGTTGAGCGGTTGCCAGTTCGTCCAGGACGTCGCGCCGCCGATCGAGGAGGTCCTCGATCCCGGCCGACTCCAGTACGAGCAGACGGCGCTCGCGGGAACGAGCCTCGAGCGGCGCATGGAGGAGATCGAGCGGTCCTACGCCGAGCCACGCAGCCCGGAGAAGGTCGAGTACTCGCTCGAGACGTGCAGCTTCTCGATCTCGCCGGAGAACGACTATGCGGCGCTCCACTGTGGCGCTCGCGCCTGTGTGTGGCTCGCGGAGAACGCGACGTCACGCGCGGCAAAGGAGCGTTGGGCGCTGAAGGGCGTCTCCTGGGGGAAGGCTGCCGTCGACAAAGCTCAGACGCAGGCCGAATCGTACTACTACTTGGGTCGGAGTCTCGCGCTCCTCCTCGAAGCGCGCGGAATGAACTCGAAGCGAAACGTCCGGGACGCGCGCGGTCACCTCAGCATGGCGCGGAACCTCAAGCCCGACCTCGACCACTGCGGGCCGGATCGGTATCTCGGTCGACTCATCATCCGGACGCGGGAGTACCCGACGCTCCAGGCCGGATCCGTCGCGGAAGGCATCAACCGGCTCGAGCGCGCGGCGCGGGAGTGCCCGACCTACGGGGAGAATCTCGTCGACCTCGCGGAGGGTTTGATCGCGATCGAGGACTTCGAGCGGGCGCACCAGGTTCTCGATGCGCTGCAGGAGCTTCCGAGCCCTCCCGGGCATACGGCGGATCACCAGGCTTGGCTCGTCCGGGCATCCGAGCTGCGGATCGAGCTCCCGGGTTTGTGATCTCTTCGCCGCCGTTCCCGATCAGCTTCACCTCGAGATCGCGTACTTGATCGAGGAGCCGTTCGACGGCGAGCGTAGGTCTTCGCGTTCTCCCAAGAGGGAGTCCGCCACGAAGGACAGAAAGGAAGACGAGGGACTCTGAGCGTAGCTCCAGGCGGCGAGATCGATCTTCTATCTCGAGCTCTCTACCTCAATTCCCCTCGTCTTCCTTTTCCTGCGTGTCCTTCGCGCTCTTCGTGTGCATCTCTTCATCCGAAAGCGCCGCCCCCACCTCGACCGCACTCGCGAGAACCCGGTCCGCGTGATCGAATAGCCGATCGACAGTCTCGAGCGCCTCGAGGCCCTCGCGCGAACAAATCGCGCGGAGCGAACGGATGCGCCGGAGATCGAACCAGCGGCGGCCGATCGCGATCGCGATGAAGATCACGGCGCCGGTCGCCACGCTCGCGGTGAGCCACGTCGCTGCCGACACCGTAGCCGGGTCGATCACGACCGGGCGGCCCCACGTGATCGCGATCGCGAGTGCCGCTGCGAGAGCGATCCCCATTCCGAGGACTTCCCGCACCGTGAGCGCGTGGGCGTCGGCGAGTCGCCGCTCGAACACCTCGAGTCCACGATCGATGCGAACTCGGATCGCGTCGACCTGATCCGTGACCGCGAGATCGACGCTTCGTCGGTCGAGGTAGCGAGTGAGATCCGGCGCCAGCATCGCTCGCCGCGCCGCTCGGCCGAGCAGCGGACGCGGAGTCGTCGGACGCGATTCGCTTTCGTCGTTCACGAGCGAAGCGGTTCCTCGATGGACGGACTCGCCGAGGGCGAGGAGTTCGCCGCCGTCGGTCGATCGACGGGCACTACGAGACGAGCGTCCGGACGAGCTCGGGAACGGTCGCGCCGAGCACGGCGGCCGCCCGCTGGGCACGGCGCGCGAGCGCCGCGATGGATCGCCATCGTTCGGGCCGCGCTCCGACCTCGACCATCGCTTGAATGGGCCGTGGTCGTCCTTCAGCGGTGAGGATCTTACCGAAATCGACCGGCAACTCGAAATCGCTTTCGTCGAGGATCACGCGCGCGCACACGGTCGGAACGGAGGCCGCCGTCATCGCCGCGAGAAGCGCGGCGGACTCCATCTCGACCGCGTCGCCACCGAACGAGCGATGGAGCGTGGCCTTCTCCGCGACGTCGTTGACGACCGAGTCGGTCGAGAGCAGACGACCGTAGCGAGCGACTCCGCGCCCGACTAGCTCGTCGAGGAGCTCGCGGTGGTGAGCCGAGAGCTCCCAATTTTCGCCTGCGAATCGGAGTGGACCGCGCTCCGACGTACGCGTTGCGAGTGCCGTGGTCGTCTCCGCGATGATGACGTCCTCGCAGCGCCAAGCCGGAGACAGTCCGCCGGCGAAGCCGGTAGCGAGTGCGACGCGCGGCCGAAACTGAGCGAGAAAGAGGGAGGCGCGCTGGCCGGCGAGTTCGCCGCCGATTCCCGTCCGGCAGAGAGCGACGCGCGCACCGGCGAGCTCACCGATCGTGTACTTCAGGCCGTCGCGCTTGTGAGAGCTCCGGCGTGCGAGGGCCGGGACGAGCGGTCGAAGTTCCTCGCGAAGAGCAACGAAGACGACGCAGTCGACGCGGTCCGCCGCGTTCGTGCTCGTCATCGCGCGTCGCCGTTACGGGGCGGGGCTACGAGCCGCACGACGCTTCGGGAGCGCAACGGTCTTCCCTGGGACGCCGCGAAACGTCTTTCCGGTGCACGCGTTTTTGTAGTACCCGAGCGCGAAGAGGGGAAACGTCACTCGGTAGTAGTGGTACCGAAGGTAGTAGACGTCCGGAAACCCGGTGCCGGTGAAGTGAGGCTCGTCCCAGGTTCCGTCCTCATTCTGCGAATCGAGGAGAAAGGCGATGCCGCGCTCGACCTCTGGCGATTCGATCTCGCCGGCCGCGATGAGGCCCATGACGGCCCACGCGGTCTGGGATGCGGTCGGTTCTCCCTTCCCCTTGAGCGCTGCATCCTTGTAGGAGTCGCAGGATTCACCCCAGCCGCCACTCGGCTGCTGCGTCGATTTCAGCCAGGACACCGCGCGCCGGATCGGCGCGGATTTCGGATCGGTCCCGACCGCCATGAGACCCTTCAGCGTCTGCCACGTGCCGTAGACGTAATTGACTCCCCACCGCGCGTACCACGAGCCATCGTCTTCCTGCTCCTCGAGTAGAAAGGTCACGCCGCGCTCGATCGACGTCCGAACCTCGGGTTCGTCGTGGAGGTGTGGGAAGCGCCCGAGCATCTCGAGGACGCGACCGGTGATGTCGGCACAGGCCGGATCGAGCATCGCGTTGTGGTCGGCGTAGGGGACGTGATTGAACACTTGATGGTCGATGTCCGCATCGAACGCGGCCCAGCCGCCGTTCGTGCACTGCATGCGGACGACCCAGTGTACGGCGCGCGAGATCGTCTCGCCGAGCCCGTCGACGGCGCGAGGATCGCACCGATCGAGCGCGAGAACGACGGCGGCGGTGTCGTCGATATCGGGATAGAACTCGTTCCGAAACTGAAACGGCCAACCGCTTGTCTCCGCGTCGCGAACGCGGAGCTGCCAATCGCCGGGCTTGCGAACTTCCTTCGTGAGGAGCCAGCGCGTCGCTTCGGCAACTTCGGGCGCGGATGGCGAGCAGCCCGCTTCGACGAGCGCGTTCAAGATCAACGCCGTGTCCCAAACCGGCGAGAGACACGGCTGGAGACGCGTCGCGCCGTCTTCCTCGACTTCGAGCTCGCGCACCTTCTCGAGGTTCTTCACGATCGCGGGGTGGTCGACGTCGTGCCCGAGCGACTGGAGCGCTAGCACGCTGTTGACCATCGACGGGAAGATTCCCCCGAGGCCGTCGGAGTCCTCGGATCGCTTGACGACCCAGTCCTCGGCCTTCTTGAGTGCGATGCTGCGGAGCGGCTTGAGCGGAGTCTTCTCGATGAGTCGCAGGATGCGGTCGGTGAGCGTAAAGAAGTTGCGCCACGAGAGAAGATTGGGATCGAGCTGGAAGCGCCCGCGGATGCCGTTCCCGCGTTTCTTCCCGTTGCCGTTGCCGTTCCCGTTTCGTTTTCCGTTCGCTGGGCTCTTCGACGCGGGCTCGTTCTCGTCCCCGCCGCGGAAGATCTCCTCGAGCGTGATCTCTGGATGCACCTTCCCTTGCGGCTTCTTCGCGTAGAGGATCGAGAGCGGAATGAGAATCGCGCGCGACCAATACGAAATCTCGTACACGTTGAAGTAGAAGAAGCGCGGGAGGAGGATGATCTCGGGGGGGATGGCGGGAATCTCGTCCCAATCGAATTGATTGAGGAACGAGAGGTAGATCTTTGTGTAGCTATTCGCCTGCTCGACTCCGCCCATCCCGAGGATGGCCTCGCGCGCTCGCAGGAGGCGCTCGTCGTCCGGGGAGAACCCGGCGAGCTTGAGCGCGAAGTATGCCTTCACCGACGCGCTGATTTCGTCCGGTCCGCCGTGGTAGAGATTCCACCCGCCCGACGGGCTCTGTTCGCGCAGGATGTGCCGAGCGAGACTCTGAATCTTCTCGTGGTGAGCATCCGCGTCGAGGAAGGAGAGAAAGAGGATGTAGTCCGAACCGACGGTCGTGTCTCCCTCGAGCTCCCCGATCCAGTAGCCCCCCTCGTTCGGCCGAACGCGAGTTCGCCCCTCCGCCACCTCGATCGCCGAGGGCCAACGGAGCTGCGACGGGTGGTAGGTGTCACCCGGGACGAACGCCGCGCGGAAAAACCGCAGAGTCCGATCGATCGCGCCGTCGACGCGCGCGAGATCGCGGCGCGCGACCGCCTGCGGACTCCGCTCGGACTCGGCGAGATCAGCGTTCGACAAGTTCTGCGACAATGGAGGGCTCAACGAGAGTGTTTCGCTCGGTTCTCGCAGCGCGCGAGTTCACTGGAGCACTGCCGGTGCGTGGGTATGCGGATGCGGCGATCTTTGATAGTCTCGGACTCGCGAGCCGTTCCGAACCAGCGGGCGGGCACCGCCCCCGACTTCGCCGCGTCCGTACGTGAGTGACGATCGGACTTCCGATGGTATCGGCTGGCGAAGCGTGAATCGCTCGCGCGGACCCGGGATCCCATCGCGTCAGGTCGCAACCGATCGTCCCAACCGACGTATCGCCGCGCCCGCGGCGTCGATGCTGATCGAACCACCGCAGTGCCCGCCGCGAGATACGCTCGTTGCAGTTACGAACGTCACGAATACGAAGCTGTGCGAATCAGACCGGGTCGATTCGGGCGGTATCTTTACGGGCCGTGCTCTCTAACGAGACGTGCTTCGCGGTCGGCTCTACAAACGAACGCGACCCCTTCTGAGATGTGGCCAGAGTGTACCAGAGGCCCCTGGGTTTTCCAGGTCAATTCGCACCGCCGAGCGGAGCCCGGAGCGCGCGTCGGAAACCGTGCCGCGACGGTTCCGATCCTCGTGATCGGGGTGGCCTCGCTGCTCGCGCCGGGCGCCTTCGCGGGCGATGAAAACGCGCTGGTTTATCGGAACTGGGGTGCGCTCGATGTGTACGTCGATCCCGCTCCCGGTCGCGTCGCAATTCTCCGCAGCGGAGAGCCGCTTCTCGCCGAGCGGGCCGGCCGGCGAGGGACATCGTTCGCCGCGCTCACCGCCTCCGGTTGGCTCGCGTTTTCTCGCGTCGACTCCGTTCGAGATCGAGCCGGCGCGGACGGAAGGCGCGGACTTACGGTCGCGTTCGTCCGGCGGCGCGGGATCGGTGCGGAGCTCCAGCTCGATTGGGATCCGCGCCAGCCGGCGGTCGTTCGCTGGCGTTGGCGTGCTCACGGCGGAGTGGTGCGGGGGCTTCGGAACGATTTCGTTACGCTCTCGGGTGAGCAGTTTCAGGGCGACATCTCATCGCGGGTGATCGCCGGTCCCGAGATCGCGGCGCCGCGCGATGCGCTCGAGACCGCGACGATCCTTTCGTCCCGCGGTCTCGCGGCTCGAGTGAGCGCACGCGACGGCGCGAACGTGCGCGCGTTCCGGCCGGATCCGGACGCGTTCCGCATCCAATCTTCGGGACCGCGTCTCGACCTCGTGATCGCCGGGGGGGAGCCGCGGTCCACGCTCGCGGCCGTTCGGTCGGATCGCGTCGCGGCTTCGCCGGCGGTCGAGGGAAGCGTCGTCCTCGGCGACGTCGCTTCGGATCTCGCGGCGCGGTTGGAGGAGCGCGGCTGGTCGTTCGAAGCGAATCCCGCCCGGCTCCGCGCGCACCTTGCCGCACCGCCGCCGGAGGATTGGTCCGGTCTCGGCCGGGCGGTCGCGAGGGCGAGGCGAGGCTCGTTCCGCGGCGATCCCGCGTGGCTCTGGGTCGACGCGCGAGCCAACGCTGCCCTTCGCGCGCGCGCGCTTCACCTCGCGGCGCTCCAGCCCGTGTTCGCGCTCGACGCTCGGGTGGTCGAGAACGCACTCGCTCAGAACGCGCGCGCCGGCGAGCTCGCCCGCAACCTCGAAGCCGCTGTCGAGACATCGCGCGCCGTGCGCTCACTCGTTCGCGCCCTCGCGGCTGACCCGACGGAGCGACAGCTCCCCGTGTGGCGCCCCGTCGCCGTCGAGTTTCCCGAGGACGCGCGCTCCTGGGAAGCGGACGCGTGGCTCCTCGGCCCCGACGTCTTCGTCGTTGCCGCGCTCGAGCGCGGCAACGATCAGCGCATCGTGCACTTTCCGCCGGTCGACTGGATCTCCGTCACGGACGGAGCGCTCCGCCGAGGCGGCGGCAGTCAACTGGTGAACCTCGGGCCGACCGGCGTCGCGCTGTTCGAACGCTCGCGTGCGCGGTTCGGACTCCGCGACCGGTTGGCGCGACCCGCGGCGGAGTAGACGTCGACGCGAGCTCTTAGCGCACCGGCGCGTCGTCTTCTGCGTCACAGAGAACGGGACCTGCCGCCGTTCGAAGCGGTTTTCCCGCGTAGCTGACGCGACCACCTTGGACCGTGAGCGGCGCCTTCTCGAACTCACTTTTCGAGAGCTTCTTCTTCGGCGCGCTCTCGATGCCCTCGACCCCGACCTCGACGCCGATCTCCGCGTCTCCCGGGTCGACCGGCACGACGGCGCCGTCCTTGCGATCGCTCGCGAGGATCATGCCGCGACTCTCGATGCCGCGAAGCTTCGCCGGCTTCAGGTTGGCGAGGACGACCACCATTCGGTCCTGCAGATCCGATGCGGGGAGATACTCACGGAGACCGGCACAGATCGAGCGCGGCTCGTCCTCGCCGAGATCGACCGTCATCGCGTAGAGGCTATCGGCATCCGGGTGCTCGTTCACCTCGACGATGCGGCCGACTCGGAGCGCGAGCTTCGCGAACGGATCGACGGGGGCGGGGGGACCCTTCTTCGGCTTGTGTGATTCGTCCATGCGTTTTTCTTTCGTCTTCGGTTCCTTCGCCGTCTCGCGTCGCGGGAAGAGCGGGGGTTTCTCTTCAACGCGGTAGGTCGACGGTTCGCGTCTCCGTTCACTGAGCGTGCCGAGCGTGAACCCGAGGGAAGAGCCGATGGCTGCGGCGGTCTTCGGCATCGCCGGAGAAAGGAGATGGGACACCGTTCGCAGCGCTTCGAAGCACTCGGCGAGAACGGCGGTGAACTCGCCGGGATCCTTGAGCTTCCACGGTTCGGTCTCGTTGAGGTACGCGTTGCTTCGCTTGATGTACGACCAGAGACGCTCCATCGCGCGGTGATGCTCACGGCCGTCGACGAGCGCGAAGAACTCTTCGATGAGCTCCTCGTCTCCGAGCACTTCCGGTCGACCAGGAGTCGCGATCTCGCCGCCGAGTCGCGTCGCGATGAGCTTCACCACGCGGAGAACGAGATTCCCGAGCTCGTTGGCGAGCTCGGCGTGGTAGCGGTCTTCGAGCTCCGCGCGCGAGAACTTGCCGTCGTGGCCGCTCGCGAAGCTCCGGAGAAAGTAGAAACGGAGCACTTCGACCCCGTACTCGCCGACGATCTCAAGCGGATCGACGACGTTCCCGAGGTGCTTCGCCATCTTTCGGCCGTCTTCGTCGAGGATGAAGCCGTGCACGTAGACTTGTGCGGGAAGCTCTTCGCCGGCCGAGAGCAACATTGCCGGCCAGATCACGCTGTGGAACCAGTTGATGTCCTTCCCGATGACGTGGCAGCTCGCCGGCCAGAACGTCGCCGAGAGGTCTTCGGGCGCGTGGAGGGCGGAGAGATAATTCTCGAGCGCGTCGAACCAGACGTAGAGCACGTGTCCCGGATCGTCGGGAACGGGGATGCCCCAGTCGAACGTCGAGCGGGATATCGACAGGTCGCGTACGTCTTCACGAAGACGTGCGACGATTTCGTTGCGGCGCTCCCGCGGGTAGACGAACGCCGGATTCGCCTCGATGTGCCGGAGGATCGCCTCGCGGTACTTGCTGAGACGGAAGAAATAAGACTCTTCCTTGACCGGCGTCGTCGGCCGCTCGTGGATCGGGCAGCGGCCGTCGACGAGCTCCGACGCGGTGTAGAACTTCTCGCAGGATATGCAGTAATCGCCCTCGTAGAATCCCTTGTACACGTCGCCGGCGTCGCGGATTCGCTCGTAAAACCGCTGGCAGAATTCGCGGTGTCGGGGTTCCGAGGTGCGGACGAAATCGTCGTACGAGATGTCGAGGAGCGCGTAGAGTTCGCGAAACGCGGTGGCTTTCTCGTCGACGAACTCCTGCGGTGACAGACCGCCCTGCTCGGCGGCTTCCTGAATCTTCTGGCCGTGCTCATCGAGTCCGATGAGAAAGCGCGTCGGCACGCCGCGAAGGCGACTCGCACGCGCGTAAAAATCGGCGACCACCTTCTCGTACGCGTGCCCCATATGGGGGACACTGTTCGGATAATCGATCGCTGTCGTGATGTAGAAGGGCGCCGGATTCTCGTTCATGGCGGACAGTATGACAGGTTCGACTTCGGGTTGGAAGCGGAGCGCGATCGCGGGTGCAGTGCTCGTCGTGCTCGCGCTTGTCGCGTGGCGAGCGATCGAACGCGGTGAAGATGTCGATCGAAACTCCGCGCAAACTCCAGACGATGCCGCTGCGATCGATGCGGGCGAACGTTCGACGGGGAGCGGTACGTCGTCCGACGGGGAGACGCCCGGAGAAGCATCCGCGAGCGGGCCGGCGAACGATCGAGTCGACGGGATCTCTCGGCTCGTCAGCGGCCGCGTCCTCGGGGAGGGCGCGCCGATTGCGGCCGCCGAGGTGTTGCTGATCGACTTCGAGTTCTCCGCGGAGCTCCTTCGTTTGTTCGACTCGATCGAGGAGGATCCGCGGCACGGCTCCATTCCAAACATCGAAGCGCTCATTCCTCGCCTTCGATCGATCGTCGCTCGCGCGCGTGAGACCGCACCTCGCGCGAAGGCCGACGCCGACGGACGATTCGCGTTCTCCGCCGTCGAGCCGGGCGCGTACCGACTTCTCGCGCACCGCGCCGGCTGGCAGTTTCGCCTCGGTGACGGACTGCTCGTTCGGCGCGGAACCCCGGTCGAGCGCGATGTCGAGCTCGTTCGTGGGGCCACGATAGCGGGACGCGTCATCGCGGCCGGAAACACACCGGTCGCGGGTCGCGTCGTTCGAGCCGAGATTTCCGCGGGTTCCTCGATGTACGGCTTCCTCGTCGAACAGTTCCGCTCGCTGTTCGACGGCGCGGCCTTTCGGGGTGATCTCGAGGCGACGACCGACGCCGAGGGTCGATTCGTCTTCGATACGCTCGCTCCGGGGCGCTACGACTTGCTGACCCGCGACCGCGGCGGAGTCATCGTGCGCGCGGGCGGCGTCGCGACGGGATCGAACGACGTTCTCCTCGCGGCCCGCGCTCCGGGCTCGGTCGAAGGTACGCTGCTCGATGAACTCGATGCGCCGCTCGTCGGGATCGTCGTCGAACTCGCGCCGAGTCAAGGCACCGAAGGCCTCGGACCGTTCGGCGCCGACTTCGGCACACTGTTCGAGCGGGCCCGGGTCGCTCTCGAAGGAAGCTCCGTCCGCGTGAAGACGAATCGCGGCGGCGAGTTTCGCCTGGGTCCGCTTGCGCCGGGTTCGTATCGAATGAACATCGAGTCGCCCGAGATCCGCACCGTGGACCGCCGCGTCGACGTCCCGAGTGGAGAGCCGGTGCGACTCGGAGTCCTTCGCGCCTCGCGGGGCGGTACGATCCGCGGACGCGTTTCGTCCCCCGAAGGTGCGCCGATCGCCGGGGCCGCGGTGGTGAGTGTTCCGGAGAATTCCGCGTCCGAGTGGGCGGTGTTCTCCGAAGGCGAAGTCCGTCGAGCGACGACCGACGCGAACGGCGAGTTCATCCTCGCGGGGCTCGCCGGCGGTACTCAGCGGTTGCTCGTTCGCGCGCGAGGTCGGTATCCCTTTCGAATCGATGCCGACCCGGGCGCGACGCTGGACGACATCCGACTCGAGCCCGGGATCACGGTCTCGGGGCGCGTTCGTTCGGCCGCCACGGACGGGCCGATCGCCGGGGCGCGCGTGCGCGGCGGAAACTCGAGCGTCGAGACCGACGGGGAGGGGCGGTTTCGTCTCGACGGCTTCGTCTCATGGTTCGCCTCCGACGTGGAGCTCGCCTCGAGTCCGGTCGAGGTGGTCGCTGCGGGAGCGAACGGAATCGATGACTCGGACCGCTGGTTCGTCAAGGTGTCGGCGAGAGGGTTCGAATCGACGATGGTGCACTTCGAAGCCCGCGCGTCGGGCGAGCTGGACATCGTTCTCTCCCCGTCGAGGTTCGTTCGCGGGCGGCTGCTCGCGCCGAGCGGTGAGCCGGTCTCGGGCGTTCCCGTACGGCTGGCTCGATCGCTCGATGAAGCAGAGGCGCTGTTCGACCTCGCGCTTCTCACCGAGCGCGTGACTTTGAGCGGCGATGAAGGTCGTTTCCGAATCTCGACGGAAGGACTCGTCTCCTCGGCCTACCGCGTCCTCGCGGACCACCGAGAGTTCGCCCGCGCGGAGGAGCGGATCTACGTGCCGCTCGAGAACGACGAGGCAGAGCTCGAGCTCCGCTTTCGTCCCGGATCCATCGTCCGGGGTGTCGTTCGAGTCGGAGCGCATCCCTACGCGGGCGCGAAAGTTGTTCTCGCGCGTATCAACAAGGAGGCGCGCGACGATCCGGCGGAGATCGTGACGCGGATGATGGGGTTCGCTCGCCAGGGACGCGTCGTGGTTTCGGGCGCCGAAGGGAAGTTCGAGATCCCGCGCGTCGGAGAGGGCGACTACGTGATCCGTGCGGATGCGTTCGACATCGGCGAGTCGCGCGAGCTGGAGGTGCGGGTGCATCCCGGTGAGGACAGCGAGGTCGAGCTCGTACTCACCCCCGGCGGCGAAATCGGCGGCGAAGTGGTCGATGACTCGGGCGCTCCGATCGAGGGGGCGACGATAAAGCTCTTTCGCGAGGAGAGCGTCGACCCGGAGGACGAACTCGACGTGTCGCGCGAGGAAGCGCTCGCTCAGCGCCTCACGTTCGGAGTTCCGGCGAAGACCACGACGACCGACCGAGCGGGAGTGTTTCTCTTCGAAGGTGTCCCCGCGGGGAGCTTCTCGCTCGTGGCCGGAAAGCCGAGCTACTCACGCGCGGTCGTCAACGGAACCGAGGCCGGCGATGAAGACGTCGAAATCATGCTCGCCGCGCTCGGTGGGATCGCGGGGCAAGTGCTCGCGCGGGATTCGGGTGACGCTTTGGGCGAGTTTCGCGTGCTCTACACCCGAACCGATCCGTCCCCTGAAGATCTCGCCGATTTGGTGGCGACGGACAACTCGCTCGTCGGTGCGGTCGACGGCGGTTCCCTCGATGGGAGATTCGTCGTGCGCGGACTCTCGGCCGGCGACTACGAGATCGAAGTCCACGCACCTGGGTTCGTCTCGCAACAAAGGACGGTCTTCGTCGAGCCCGGACGCATCCACGAGGCTGATTTCGAGCTCGATCGCGCGGCGCGCGTCACCGGAACCGTGCTCGACAAGGTGACCGGTGCTCCCGTCTCGGGCGCGAGCGTCCATTACGCCGAGCAGGGAGACGGGCCGGTCTGGTCGTTTCCGCGGGCGGACGCCACCACGACCGGCCCGGACGGTCGCTTCTCGCTGTGGGCGGACCCGAAATCGTTGCGGATCTTCGTCCACAGCTCGGCGTTTCTTCCGCTCGAAGTGACGGTCGAGCTGAGCGTGGCGACACCGCTCGAGCTTCGTCTCGAGCTCGATCCAGGGATCTCCGCCGCGGGGCTCGTGCGCGATGCGAACGGTCGTCCGTATGCGCACCGCCACCTCCTGATCATCGGTGAAGAGACGAAACGGAGTTCCTCGACGCTGAAGGCCGTGATCACCGACGAGAACGGAAAGTTCAGTGTCGGTGGACTCGTCCCGGGTTCCTACGTCCTCCGCGACCCACGCATGGGCGTCGAGCCGGGTGAAGTCCCCGAGTTCGAGCCGCCAACGGACCAGGAAGGGCTCGAATCGTTTTGGGCGCGGCGCGACATTCGGCTCGAGCTTCGCGAAAGTCGGAGTGACTGGGACTTGACGTTTCCTAGCGGGAGTTGAGGGAAC
Organism: Planctomycetota bacterium; assembly: GCA_965223845.1. Classification (GTDB taxonomy): domain Bacteria; phylum Planctomycetota; class UBA8108; order UBA8108; family SXIK01; genus CBDCXR01. The sequence continues at coordinate 6,927,284 of CBDCXR010000004.1, forward strand.
GTCGGGAGGTCGTACGACGTCGCGTCTGCGGCGTCTTCCACTGTCGTCGGAGAGTTGTCATGAGCTCAGCCGAAGACTCTATGTCGCGAGCGGTGTCATGCGCCGCCGTGGCAGCGTTCGCACTCGCAGCCTGTTCGATGACGGAGTCTGTTGTCGCTCCGGAGCCGCTCGTCGAGCCGGTGAACGAATCGAGCCGACCCGGAGGAACGATCGTCCACGGTCGAATCGAAGGGGAAGGCGCTGGGCTCGCGGGGATCGAGGTCCTGCTTGTTCCTACGAGCTACCAGCGCGACCTTCTGCGTATTCTCGATTCGGCCCAGGGGCTCCGGTCGTCGACTCACGAGCCGGAGATCGAGGACACACTACGTGCTATACAAGATCTCGTCGACCGAACGCGCGCGTCGGCACCTCGAACCACGACCGGGGCAGACGGGAGATTCCGATTCGGTGGAGTCGCGCCGGGAACCTACCGAGCCCTCGCCTTCGGCGCCGGCTGGCGACTTGATTTCGGCGCACCGGTCTTCGCGGATCGCGCGAAGTCGTTCGAGCTCCGAATTGCGCTAATCCGCGCCGAGCGCATCTCCGGTCAAGTGATCTCAGTCGACGGATCACCCGCCGCGAACGTCTCAGTACGCGCGCGAGTATTCTACGTTGGTTCTTTCGGGTTTAGCCTCGAAGCCAGTCTTCGCGAACTTTTCGACGGCTCGGCGCTCCGGGGTCCCCTCGAAACACGGACGGACGCGACGGGACGTTTCGAGTTCGATGCACTCAGTCCCGGACGCTGGAGCGTCCGTGCATCTTCGGCCGATCAATCCGTGGCGCGGGTCCACGAGATCGACGCGGGCTCGGAGGGCCTCGTGCTCGAGCTTCAGGCTCCAGGCGAGATCTTCGGTACGCTCGAAGACGATCTCGGATCCCCGATCGCCGACGCTTCCCTAGCGCTCGAGCCGGAGAGGTATCAAATCACGCTCGGTCGATTTCTGGGCATCTACGGCGGCGGTGATTGGAGGCGGCGGGCGAGAGAGGGACTTACGCTCACCGGTGCGCGTCTCGCGACGGATGAACAGGGGCGATTTCGGTTCGGGTCCGTGGCGCCGGGTGACTACCGGCTCACCATCCGCACTCCGTTCGCGCGCACGATCGAGGAGCGATTCCAAGTCGGGCCGGGGGAAGTCGTCGACTTCGGTGTGCTTCGAGCGGCGCGCGGTGACTCGATCAGGGGGCGCGTCGAGTCGCCGGACGGTACGCCGATCGCTAACGCTCGCTTGACCGCGTCGCTCGAGGGCTCGATGGCCGAATACTTTAAGACGTCGCGTTTGGATCGACGGCGATCTACGAACACCCGAGACGACGGCACGTTTGCCGTTCACGGAATAGTGCCGGGAGAACACTCCGTGCGAGTTTTCGCCGCGAGTTGGGAGCCACGGAATGTCCGGGTGAAGTCGGGGGAGAGCGCAACCAACATCACCTTGGAACCGGGGAAGACAATCGCGGGAACGGTTCTCGACGCGGAGACCGGCGTACCGATCCCGGGGGCGACGATCGCGGGCGGTGGTGTGTCAGCGACCGCCGATGAATCGGGGCGCTTCCGGCTGGTTGGCTTCGTCGCGGAGCACATCGACAACGTGTTGTTCGCGGCGCAACTCGCGTCGCCGACGGACGACGGAGCGTTTGTGTGGGACGACGATACCACCACCGCGTTTCTTGAGGCGAGAGCAGAGGGATTCGGGCCGAGTATCGTCGAAGTGCCGGACTTTGACCGCGTCCGCGACGTTGCGATTCGACTCAAGGAAGTCTCGGTTGTCCGCGGTCGAGTGTTCTCTCCAAGTGGAGAACCACTGCGTGCCGCGACCGTCCAGCTCGCGCTGTCCAGTGATCCGATCGAAGAGGGTTTTGGGGCCGTCACCGTGGGCGTGCGGCTCGGGCGGACCGACGAACAGGGCGTATTCGAGTTCACGGGTGCAGGCTTGTTCGATCGGGAATACGTGGCGTACGCCGATCACCCTCAGTTTGGAGATGTGAGGAGCGAAAGATCCTCGCTCCGGCGCGGCGAATTGCCGGAGCTCGAGCTTCGCCTGCCGGGCCTTGAAGACCTTAGGGGAATCGTGCGCACCGGCGACCGAACAGTCGCGGGAGCGAAGATCGTTCTTCGCCGACCGCACGGCCGCGAAAGAACGGTACGTTCGGATTCCGAGGGGAGGTTTGCGTTCGAGGACGTACCGATCGGCGCCCACCGAATCCAGGCTTTGGCTACCGGCCTCGGCGAGTCACGGGCACGCGGAATCCTGATCGAAGAGGGACGGGAGAACGCCGTTGAGCTCGAGCTCGACGAGGGGAGGGATCTTCACGTCGAGGTCGTCGACTCTTCCGGAAAACCAGTGGAAGGCGCCTCGGTGAGACTCTATCGAGAAGAGTCCGCGCGGAAGAGTCGTTGGGACCGAGTACGTTCCCGAATCGCGAACGGGACTCCGTGGCGGGCACGAACGACCGGCCGAGACGGTGCATGTCGCTTTGCTCAGTTGCCTCCCGTTCTCTTCACCGTTCTCGTTTCTCGCGCCGGCTACTCGGCTTGGTGCGTCTCCGGGCAGCGGGCGTCCGAAACACTCGTTCGGATTCGCATCGATAAGCTCGCGAGAATCGCGGGGCGATTCGTCTCGAAGGCGACCGGGCAGCCGATTCGTTCGTTCTTCGTCTTGGGGGCTCACCGCGAGCTGTTCGACAACAAGGGGGCGCACGACCTTGCACGGTTCTCTGTTGGTATCGACGGCGTGGCCGCGGATGGCCGATTCGCGGCCGCCGAGCTCATGCCCGGCCCCTACGATTTCTGGTTCGTCCCGCGCGGTTTCGTCGGGCGACGCATGCGCGTTGATCTCGAGCCGGGGGAGGAACGGGTGTTCGATCTCGAGCTAGATCCGGCGGCAGTCGTACGCGGAGTCATCGTCGATGCGGACACCGGACGACCAGTGCCCGAGGTGGAAGTCGAACTTCGGGTGGAGGGTGACGAGGAGGGCGAACCTGAGCCTGAGCCCGATCCGGACGGAGATTTGCTTCTGCGTCGGTGGCGATCCGACAAGTTCGGTCGCTTCGATCTCTCCGCTCGCTCGCTACCGGTCGAGTTGGTCGTTCGCAGCGAGGAGCACGTTCCGTATCGTCGAACGATCGAGTCCGGAGATCGAGAGACCACCGAGGATCTCCGGGTCGAGCTTCGGGCGGGACTGTCGCTGTCCGGTCGACTCCTAGATGCCGGCGGCGTGCCGCTAGCGCGAGAGCACTGTTATCTGACGCCGCGAAACGGCACGGCGCCCGACGATTCTCGTCGGGTCGATACCGAAGGTGACGGGAGCTTTCGATTCGCTGGGCTTCTCCCGGGAGAATACCGTTTCTCTACGCGGCTGTCGTTTCCGGAGAACCCTCACACGGCCCGTAGCACCTTCGAATTCTCACTATCTGAAAGTCGAGACGACGTCGAGATCCGCCTGCCGAAGAGATGACGCACCATCCTTCGGCCAGACGCGACGAGACCCACACTTGTGCCGAAAGTGTGTGGCGCGTACACTCCTCCCCAATTGGAGCTCAGGTGTCCCCCCGAGCCAGCAACTCGGTGGGACGGCAAGAGGGAAGCCGGTGTACGAGGCTTCGATACGCGGCCGCCGCTGTGAGCGGTGATCGCGAGCCGAAGCGTCCGAGTCCGGCGCGGGCCCCGCCACTGTGACTGGGGACTGCTTCTCCTCCCGGCGCGACAACGCGCGCCGGTACGCGAACGCCACTGAGGTTTGCGATCGCCCGCATGCGCGGACGGTTGGTTCCTTGGGAAGGCGCGAGGAGAGGCGGGACGATCCAGGAGCCAGGAGACCTGCCTGAGCGGTTTCTTCCGAGAAGCGTCTTCGGACGCAGAACGGAGCCTTCGGGGACGGAGGCGAAACGAGACGCGGAAGCACACGCGAGAGCGCGTGGCGTCGCCGCGACTCTCTCGCTCTCGTCGTCGATGCGAGGCTGGTAGCGGACGATCCATCGCCGCCCCGACTTCGATCCGTCCTGCGTTCGAGGCGCGGTCCCCTTTGCGGTGAGAAAGGGAGTTCTCTATGTCTCGTTCGTTTCCCGCCAGCCCCGAGTCCGCCTCTCGGACCCGTTCCCGTTCTCGTTCCCGACAAACCTCTTCTCTTCCTTCTCTGCTTGCTCTCCCTCCATCGCCCCAGCTCCAACGCATTCTCACCCTCGCCGCCTTCTTTTTCTGCGGAACCTCCACCTCCCGCGCCACCGAGCCCGTCGTCGTCTCACCCGACTGCTTCGTTGCCCGCGACGTCACGACCTTTGCCGCGAGCGCCGGGGGCGCTCAAGGGATGGCAATCTCACCGGACGGCGAGCTCATCGCTCACGAGAGCGGATCCGTTCGCGAGATTCGGACGGATCGGGAGCTCTTTCGATTTAGCGAAGACACCTTCGGCTCGTTCGTCGTCGTCCATCCGGACCACGAGCGCATCTTCGTCGGGGAGAGCTCGCGCGGAACGATCCGCTCCGTTCCGATCGCCGGCGGCGACGCGACACTCGTCGACTCGATCGTCTTCAATTACGACCTCGCCTTCGACGAGGATGGAAACGGTTACGTCTCCGCGCCGGACCCCGAGTTCGTCTTCAATCAGGTCTATCTCGTCGACGGCGATCCTTCGACACCGAGCCCCGCGATCGTGATCGGCATCCCGGGCTTCTCGGGGCCACTAGCGATGCACGATGGATTTCTTTACTACGGAACGGCGCGAGGCGACGGCGGTGCGGAAGCGCTCGCGCGGTTTTCCCCCGCGCAGCTCGCCGCGGCGCGGGGCGGAACTCCGATCGCTTACGTCGATGGCCAAGAGATCTTCGCCGAGGCTTCCGGGTTCAATTCCTTCGCGTTCGTCGGCGGCACCCTCTACTACTCCGACCTCGGTTTCAACGCGACACCGTCGATCGGACGGATCTGGTCGCTCGACGTCACGAAGAGCGATGCGCCGAGCGCGTTCGTCGACTTTCCGATCGCGGGCGGAGTGCTCTCCCCGACGTACCTCGCGTTTCGCCCGGGAACGCACGACTTCGCCGGTGGCGTCGGGCCGGACGGCGGCAGTCTCTTCGTCGCGTACTCAGACTTTGCGTCCGTCGCCGCGGTCGCGGCGATTCGCCCGGGCGAAATGTTCGTCCGCGGTGAGACGAACGGCGACGGGTCCGTCGACATCGCCGATGCTCTCACCGTGCTCAACTTCCTCTTCGCCGACGGCGCGGAGCCGAGTCCGCGCATCGCTGCGGACATCAACGGAGACGATCGACTCGATATCTCCGACGCGATCTATCTGCTCGAGTTTCTCTTCGGCGACGGGCCCGACGTCCCGGAGCCGCACTCGGCACCGGGCTGCGGATAGTTTCGCTAGGGAAATCTTTTCTCCGCGAGCGTCTCAGGTCTCGTCCGCGCGCGTTCCGCCGAGCGCGGACGAGTCCTTTTTCCTTGCTCGCTTTTCCTCGCTCCAAGAGACTCGGCGGCATGACGCCTGGTGACGATCGAGATCGAGTCAGCCGAAGGGGCGACGGAGCGGACGAACCGGCCGGATCCGGCGCCGAGACCGAGATCACGGACGGTCGGGACGCGATCGATGCGGACGCTTCGGAAGCTCGCGCCGAGTTCGTGCCGTCGACATCCCCCTCGGACTGCACGGTGATCTCACGCCTCCGCGACGTTCTCGGTTATGAGCCCGCGATCGATCTTCGCACTCTTTCCTCCGAGCACGACGTCTCGGTCGGCGCCGAGGGGACGCAAGGGAAGTACGTGATCGAGCGCGTGATCGGCGAGGGCGGCATGGGAAAGGTCTACCTCGCCGTCGATCGCGATCTTCGTCGTCCCGTCGCTCTCAAGGTCATCAAGGATCACCTCGCCCGCGATTCCGATCACCTCGCTCGGTTCGTCGAAGAAGCGCAGGTCACGGGGCAGCTCGAGCATCCGGGGATTCCCCCGGTGCACGAGATCGCGATGAATCAGAACGGCGAGGTGTTCTTCACGCTGAAGCTGCTTCGGGGACGCACGCTCAAGGAGGTGATTCACGACGTTCACGTCGGCCGGCGGGAAACGCGCGAACGGTTCACGCGAAAGCGCCTTCTTCAGGTGGTCGTTGCGGTCGCGAACGCGGTTCACTTCGCGCACGAGAAGGGCGTCGTCCACCGCGACATCAAGCCGGCGAACATCATGATCGGCGACTTCGGCGAAGTTCAGCTCATGGACTGGGGACTCGCGAAGGTGATCGGCGAACGCCGGGAGGAAGTGGTCGTCGAGCCCGTCGAGACGGTTCGCTCCGAGCAGCAGATGTCGACCCTCCACGGGCAGGTGCGGGGGACGCTCCAATACATGGCTCCCGAGCAGGCACAGGGGCGCGTCGAGTTCATCGACCGGCGGAGCGACGTCTACTCGCTCGGCGCGACGCTCTACGAAGTGCTCACCATGCTTCCGCCGAAGACGGGTGGTTCGCTCGAGGAGATTCTCGAGGAGTCGCGCCTCGGTCTCGTGATTCCGCCGACGGTTCGCGCGCCGAAGCAGCGGATACCGTCCGAGCTCGAAGAGATCTGCGTGCGCGCGCTCGAATACCATCCGGACGATCGCTACGAGACCGCGCTAGAGTTCGCCGAGTCGATCCAGGTTTACCTCGACGGGACGCTCGAAGAGGAGCGCCGCCGCGCCGAGTCGGAGCGGCTCCTCAAAGAGGCGCTCCAGGTTCTCCGCGAGCACGAGATCGAGAAGGGGCGACAGCAAAAGGCGGCGGCGAGGCTCGAAGATCTCGAGCGCACCTCGGGGCACTACCCGTCGCCCGAGACGAAGCGCGAGCTTCTTCGCGCGCGTGGCGAACTCGACGAGGCGGAGCTCTCCGTCGCTCGGCTCGGGGCGCGCGCTCAGTCGCTTCTCTCGGCGTCGCTCACCGCGCACGCAGAGAACGCGCGCGCCCGACGCACGCTCGGCGACCTCTACCTCGAGCGATTCCTGCGCGCCGAACGCGAGCGAAACCAAACGGACATGATCTTCTATCAGGGCCTCATCGAGCAGGTGAACGACGGGAGCTTCGATCGCGTCCTCAAGGGCGACGGCGCGCTCGTGCTCGCGTCGGAGCCGCGGAACGCGCGGCTCGTCCTCAGGCCCGTCGAGGAGCGCGACGGTCGATTGCTTCCCGGAGACGCCATCGCGGAGGCGACCGATCGCCTCGAGCTCCCCGATCTCGCGATGGGAAGCTACTGCGTCGAGCTAACCGCCGATAATCGCTGTCCCACACTCTATCCGGTCTTCGTCGAGCGAAATCAAACGACGCGCGACCGCATCGAGCTCCACACGCGGGATCGTGTGCCGGAGCGCTTCGTCTACATCCCGCGCGGAAGCTTCATCATGTACGGCGATCCGAACGTCGTCTCGACGTTTCAGAGTCGAGCGCGCGTTCAGGTCGAAGGCTTCGCGATCGGACGCTATCCCGTAACTTGCGGAGAGTACCTCGAGTTCTTGAGCGATCTTCACCGGCGCGATCCGGACGAAGCCGAGCGGCGGGCCCCCCGCGAGTCCGAGGCGGCGGGGATCTTCTGGTCCGCCGGCGCCGATGGCTACTCCCTCCCGGAGGCGGACCGTTACCCCTGGTCGACCGAGCTTCCGATCTTCGGCGTATCGTTCGCCGATGCCCTCGCTTACTGCGCGTACATCGGCGCGCGCGACGGTCGAACTTACGATCTACCGACCGAGGCCGAGTGGGAAAAGGCCGCGAAGGGCGTCGACGGCCGGTACTACAGTTGGGGAAACGTGTTCGACAACGAGTTCGCTAACAACCTTTACGCACGCGAGCACGAGCACGGGGTGCAGCCCGTCGACAGCTACCCCGCAGACTGTTCGCCCTACGGTGTGCGTGGTATGGTGGGGAACGTCGCCGATTGGTGTTACTTCGAGGGGGCGGAGCCGACCGACATGGTCGCGGTGCGCGGCGGCAACTGGGCGCTCACGGGCGACCCGTGTCGACTCTCCGTTCGCCGGAGCACGACGGATCGGTACGTGTCCGATCGCATCGGTTTCCGCGTGAAGCTCGTTTTGTAGGCGCGCGACGGAATCGAATCCGGAGCGGGTTGGAAGCGGTGGTGGAATGGACAAGACCGGGCGGATCACCGTCGAGATCATCGAGCGCATCCGGACGGAGGGAGAGTCCGGAATCGACGAGTTCGTCCGGCACTACGGTCCGCGGCTGCTCGTCTTCGTGCGCTACAAGCTCGGCGCAAAACTCGCGAAGAAGGTCGATCCGGAGGACGTCCTCCAAGACTTCTTCAGCACGCTCGTCGCAAACCCCGAGAGCTTCATCGAGAAGGTCGACGCGCGAGGGGTTCACCGCGCGGTGTTCCGCATGATCGAGAACCGCATCAAGGATCTCTACGAGCACTTCTACCGAACGGCGAAGCGGGATGCGGGTCGCGAGATCCGCGAGGGGACCGGGAGCGCACGGTTCTCGTTCTCCCAGGTCGGGGGATCGGCGTCGTTCAGCCGTCGCATCTCGAACCTCGACGAGTACCGGAGCCTCAGTCGACTCGTCGACCAGCTCGACGAGGAATCGCGGCAGCTCTTCGTGCTCAAGTTCGTCGAGGAGCTGACGAACCAGGAAATCGCGGACGAGCTCGGAGTCTCGCTGAGTACGGTGAAGCGGTCGAATGCCGACCTCGTACGGGCGATCCAGCGTGTTCGGCGGGGGGCGTAGTCTTCGCGCGGGGCGGGGGTGGGACTATTCGTGAGCCTTCTTCCGGCCTAGGGGAAGAGTTTTACACGAAGAGCGCGAAGGGGACGCGAAGGAAGACGAAGGAAAGAGAAAGAGTGATCGAAAAGAAAGATAGACAGAGTTGTCTTTGGGGAGTGCGAGCGACAACTGAACAGCCCGAGAGCTTACACTTTCAATCCACTCTTCTTCGTCTTTCTTCGCGTCCCCTTCGCGCTCTTCGTGTGAAGTTCTCACTCGAGCCCACACACCTCGTCATCCGCCGTAGGATCGACCCCGAAGCTCACGGGACTCGAAGGCGGCAGCGGCGGAGGTCCGTCCTCGAAGATGAATTCGAGGATGTACACGGAGTCCGCGATGTCGATCTCTCCCGAGTCGTCCGCGTCCGCCGCGTCGCGGCACGGCGGCTCGGTGCCGTCTCCGAAGAGGTAGAGGAGCCCGGCGATCGCGTCGGAGATGTCGAAGCTCCGATCATTGTTCACGTCCCCACGGTCGAAGCCGTAGATGTAGCCGATCGGCGCGATATCGAACCCGAGTGAGTTCTCGACTCGGACGTCGATCTCCCGCTGAGTATCGATCTGCGGCGCGAGGACCGTGACCGTACCCGCGCCCGCGTCGAAGTCTTGAATCTCCACCTCGACATCGTCGAATCCGACCCACACGTCGGAGACCGCCGCGCCGAGGTTATCGACCGTGATCACGACGGACTGTTCTTCGTCCCACGGCCCTGAGCTCGGGTCGATCGAGGTGATGCGCGGCGCGGCGGGAAGGCCGGAGTCGACGACCACCAGTCGCTTCGCGCTGCGATCGATCACGGCGACGGAACCGCCGGGAATGTACGCGAAGTCGGCGATGTCGTCCGAGCCCAACCCGCCGAGCGGTGTCGTCGCGCCGCCGTCTCCGAAGTCCGTGTCGAGCTTTCTGATCTCAGTGATCGTCGTCGTTCCCGGAGCCCCGACGCCGACGAGCAGCGTGTTGTCGACCGGGAATCGGGCGACTCCGATCGAGTGGTCGATCAGCATGCCGAGGTTGGCGCTCAGTGACTCGTCGACGTCCGGCGCGCCGTCCTCGATGCGAAATCCGATGAGGCACTCGACACCCGGTCCGCCGAGCGCGAAGAAAAGATCGTCGCGGATCGCGAGTCCACTGTAGCCCGCGGGATCGGGCGGCTCCGGGAGATCGATGAATGGCGCGGGGTCAGCGGCGCCGAGCCGGGCAAAGATCCGCCCATCCGCGAGGAGAAGGAAGAGGCGATTCGAATCGGCCGGGTCGACCGCCAGGCCGCGAACTTGCGTCGCGGCGAACGGATCATCCGGAAGAAGCGCGGCGTCGGCGAGATCGAGGTTCCCGTCGAAGAAGAGAAGCTCGCCGCCGCTCAGCGCGACGATGATCTCGCCCGTAGCCTCGCGAAACGCGACCGCGTCGGGCGCGATATCGAGCGGCGTCTCGTCTTCGATCGCACCTTCGCCGATCGATACCTGGCTCTCCGATGGAAGTGAAAACGGTTCCTCGATCTCGTCTTCATCGAACTCGATCCCGCCGGCGCCGCCGTCCGTCACGCCTTGGCCGATGACGCGATAGGTGTGAGTGCCGCCGGGAACGCCGGTGTCGCGGAATCCGCTCGGATTCTCGTCGAAGGGAAAGGGGCTCCCTCGAAGCTGCCGACCGTTCCGCAGAATGTAGAGCTGCCGGAACGCGATCGGGCTCGTCCAGCGAAGCTCGATCGTATCCCCGGCTGCGCGCGCGTCGAACGCGAGAACCGGGGGAAGGCGCTCCGCCGGTGGCGGATCGAGCGGATCGAACGGCGAGAAGACGGCGTTCGTTTCGGCGCCGTTCAAGATCCCGTCGCCGTCGCTGTCGAAGCGGCGCGCACTGACGCTCGCCGCGGGGAACCCCGAGCCGTCGCCGTGGAGCTGATCGGCCAGAACGCGCGGTACGGCGAGGCGCACATCGAGTCTCTCCGCGGCCGGATCGATGCGCGAAATCGCCGTCCCGCCCTCGAGGAGAGCGTGGACGCGTCCGCGTCCGTCGAACATGAGGTGCCCGGTGCGGTCGAGCGATCCGCCGTGAGCACGGCGGAGAAAGCGCGCGCCGGCAGGATCGAATCCGACGATGTCATCGCCGCTGATGACGAAGCTGTTCCCCACTCCGTCGATCGCGAGCCCATCGCCGCGAATCGCGCGTCGCCAGACGATCCCGCCGGCGCGCGACAAGCGGACGAGCTCAGCCGAGCTGCGCGCGAAGAGATCGCCGCGCGGACCGGCCGCGATCTGGTCGACTTGCTCCGCGAATTCGCCGCCGATCCGAAACGTGAAGACGTGCTGCACCGAGAGGGTGCGCGTCAGCTTGCGCAGAGCGAACGTCGTCGTGTGATCGGTACCGAACCAGAGGCTCCCGAACGGATCGAGCGCGAGCGTCGCGCGCGCCGGCGTCGTTCGCAGCTGCAGTCGGCCGTCGACACCGGTCGCCGTGACTCGCGTGACCGCGCCGTCGTGAGCGACCCACGCAACACCGCGCGAGGCGGCGAGGTGGTGGAGCGTATTTAGGGGAAACGTCGCGAGCGGAGCTCGGTCGACGAGGGAAAGGTCGCTCGCGCGGAGGCGCTGGACGGTGCCTTGAGAAAGCGCTACCCAGAGCACGTTCGACTCCTCGACGGCGAATGCCGCTTCCGTGCCGGCGGGAATCGCGAACGAGTTGTCGGTGACGTCGCCGTCGGGTGAGAGCTGGCGGAGGGCGCTCGCGTCGGCGAAGACGATTCCGTCCATCGGAGGCTCGATCGCGGCTGCACCCGGAACGAGATCGACCTGGAAGATCTGCCTGACTCCTCCGGTCGGACCGGCGAGGTTCTCCGCCGCCGAAGCGAGCGCGGCCGACGTTCCATCGCGATTCAGTGACGCGTCCGTCGTCGCGGCGTCGCCGATTCCTCCCGGGATCCGCGCGAGGGGAGTCGTCGTCCCGAGAACACGGTCCCGGATGTAGACGTCGAAGGCGCCGTTCGTGTCGATGGCGTCGACCGCGATGTCGGTTGCGAACGCGACGAACCGCCCGTCCGCGGAGATGTCCCGGAGCGAAATCGTCCGCGCGGCGCGAGTCGCAGAAATCTCGCCGCCGTCCGAATCGACGCTCACCCGCTCGGTCGTTCCGGCGACGAGATCACGAACGAAGACGTCACCGATTCCGTTCGTGTCCGCCGCGACCAGGTTCGACGCGTCGCTGTCGAACCCGACCCAGCGCCCGTCGTCGCTGATGCGTACATTCGTGCTCGCGCCGTTCCCTTCCGCGCCTCGGAGCCCCACGCTCACGCGCTCGACGACGCCGGTACCGCGGCGGTAGAGATAGATGTCCGAGGCGCCGTTGGTGTCGCCGGCGACGAAACTGCTCACCGTCGACTGGAACGCGACGAGCTTCCCGTCTCCGCTGACGCGCGGCGCGGAGCTGTCGCCGTTCGGCTCCCGGCCCGCGCCGATCGGCGGAACCTCGAACGCGTTTCCCCGGTCGAGCGTACGGGTGAGATCGCGGACGAAGATGCGCTGGCGCTTCGCGATCCCCTGGTCGGCGTCGAGATCGCTTGCGGCCGAGTCGAAGACGACGGTGGTTCCGTCCGCCGAGATCGCCGGCCGACTCGAGGCCGCGTCCGCCGCCGTCGCGTCGCCATCCGACTGACTGAGGAGGAACAACACCGGTCCTGCTGCGCCGGTCGCGTCGCGGAGGAAGATGTCGCTCGAGCCGTTCGCATCGGTTCGCGGCGGCGCGAGATTGGTCGCCTGACTTTCGAAGACTAGGCGCGTGCCGGCGTCGTCGATCGACGCGTGAACGCTCGCGCGATTCCCCTTGGTCGCGCCCCGCGCGCTCGCGATTACGAGCGTCCCGCCTTCCGCGAGGAGAATGTCCGAGATCGCGTCGGCATCCGTGCGGAGGAGATTGGACGCGATCGTTTCGAAGGCGATCGTGTCACCGGCGGCGTCGACCGTCGGCCCGATCGACGCGCCATTGCCGAAGTTGCCGCCCGGGACACCGCTCACGAGCGAGTAGTTCTGGCCGATCGCGTCCGTTTGACCGAGCAGGACCGCGAGCGCGAGCGCCGAGGCGGCGATCGAGCGGCGAGTTCGAGTGGTTGCGGCGGAGCGGTGGAGCGGCATGACGGCCTTTCGACGCGGGGAAGTCTCCATCGTACCGGCGATTGTACGTCGGGCTGCGCCCTTGCGGCAGGGCCGGGGACGGAAGGGGCACCGGTGCGGTCTTTGTTCGCGTGAGAGACGACGCGTGCACCCCGCGAGGTCTCTCTACCAGTCGGGGGAGATTCCCGCCGGGTCGGCTCACCGGGTCGTGGTGGTTCTTCTCGATTTCCCGCCCCCGCCTCGACGGCGCGGTTGATCCGAGCGCCGTGTGTCGTCAGAGTGAGTCGTTCGCGGCTTGGCGGGCGCATTCGCTCGCGCGCAAACGGACCGGTGAATGAGGAGACCGAAGTGAGCGAGACCGAAGGCTTTTCCTTGGCGGCGGTTCAGGCGGCAGTTCAGGCGGCCGGGGTCGACGGTTGGCTCTCGTACGACTTTCGCGGGAGCGATCCCATCGCGCGGAAGATCCTCCGCCTCGAGGGCGGTCGGCCGTCGACCCGTCGCTGGTTCTACTACGTTCCGGCCGACGGGGAGCCCGTGCGCATCGTCCACGGCATCGAGCCCGCGAAGCTCGACTCCCTCCCCGGGCGGTCGGTTCCGTACGTGAGCTGGCCGTCGCTCGAAGATGCGCTCCGCAGCGCGCTCGCCGGGGCGTCGACGGTCGCCATGCAGTACTCCCCGCGCGGTGAGGTGCCGTACGTCTCGAAAGTCGACGCGGGTACGGTCGAGCTCGTGCGGTCGCTCGGCGTCGAGGTCGTCTCGAGCGCGGACCTCGTCCAGGAGTTCGACGCGACCCTCACGCCCGCGCAGCTCGAATCGCACCGGCGAACCGCCGCGGTGCTGCGCTCCCTCATCGATGAAGTCTTCGGACACGTGCGCGAACGCGTCGGTAGCGGCAGCCGGCTCACGGAGCGTGATCTCCAGCTTTTCCTCATGGGCCGGCTCGACGATCACGAGCTCTTCTACGATCACGAGCCGATCATCGCGGTCGACGAGAACGCGGCCGATCCGCATTTCGCCGTCCCCGAGGCGGATTCCGCGGAGATCCGCGATGGCCGTCTTCTCCTCGTCGACGTTTGGGCGAAGGAGAAGGCGCCGAAGAGTATCTACGCCGATATCAGCTGGACCGCATTCGTCGGCGCCGAGGTCCCCGAGGAAGTCGAGAAGGTCTTTCGCGCGGTGATCGCCGCGCGCGACGCGACGATCGCCCGCGCCCGCGAAGCGTTTCGTTCGGGAACGCCGGTACGGGGATTCGAGCTCGACCGAGCGGCGCGCGAAGTGATCGACGCGGCGGGTTACGGCGAGTTCTTCATCCATCGAACGGGCCACTCGATCCACGAGGAAGGCCACGGTAACGGCGCGAATCTCGACGATCTCGAGACGCACGACACGCGTCGGATGATGCCCCGGACGCTGTTCAGCGTCGAACCGGGCATCTATCTCCCGGGCCGCTTCGGGATCCGGAGTGAGGTCGATGTCTACCACACCGGGAGCGACGCCGAGGTGACGGGCCCCCCGCACCAGACCGAAATCGAGGCCTTGCTCGCCGGGGCCTGAGACCGTGGCCGCGGGATGCGAGCCGGGAACTGCGGGGCACGAATCCGGCCGCGCGTCGGCCGGCCGTTCGGGCGGGAGGGCGGCCTTTCAGCGGCGACCGTGGGGCCCGAGTCCCTGACCGTGTCCGTCGACCGGCCAATCCCGCCCTAAGAAACCGGCGCCCGGCACCGTCTCGAAGGGTGGACAGTCGTTCAATCCCAGCTGGAAACGACCTCAGTGACCGATCGAGAGCTCCTGGACCGCTACCGCGGCGGTGACATCTCGGCGTTCGACGCTCTGATGGCCCGCTTCGAGGGACCGCTCCTCCGCTTCGTGTCGCGTTACCGCGCACACGCCGCGCAGGATCTCGTCCAGGAGGTATTCCTCCGCCTCATCCGCGAATCGGATTCCGGCGGTCTCGCGGAGGTGAACAACCTCTCGGCCTGGCTATATCGGGTCGCTCGCAACCTTGCGATCGACGACGCGCGGAAGGAGGAGCGCATGGAAGCGAGACATCAGTTCGCGGCGGCACCGGAGGCGCAGCCTGCGTCGTCGGTCTCCGTCGAAACGAAGGAGATCGCCGAAGTGGTGACCGAGAAGATCCTCGGTCTGCCGCAGAAGCAGCGCGATGTCCTGGTGCTCAAGCTCCAGGAAGAGCGGAGCTACAAGGAGATCAGCGCGATCACCGGGCTGACGGTCTCCAACGTCGGCTACCTCATCCACCAGGGGCTGAAAGGACTCGCCGGAGAACTCAAGCGAGCGGGCGTCGTTTGATCGCCCGAAGCGGGCAGTTTGGCTTAGGACGAAACGAGCGACAACGAACTCGAGCCCGAAAGGGAGCGGCACCCCGAAAGGGAGAACTACGATGACGACCGAACGAAACGAGCCGTCGGGCGACGAGCGCCCTGCGGACTGCGAACGCCTGAACGAGAACCTGAGCGCTTGGGTGCTCGGCGAGAGCGAGTTCCTCAGCTCCGAGGAGGCGAGCGAGATCGAGGCGCACGTCGCATCGTGCGATGCGTGTCGAGACGAGGTCGACCTTCTGCGCCGGACGGTGGCCGTCGTCGCCGCGACGGCTCCGGCGGACGGTGCGCTCGAGGGAAGCCGCCGGAGCGCGGTGTTGACCGACGCGGCCAAAGCTGTCAGCGCTGCGGCGGGAACTCCGCCGGGAGGACCCGGCAGTGTCATTCTCTGGCGATTGAGTCTTCTCGCGGCTGCCGCCGTGCTGGTCGGCTGTCTCGTCCCGTTCCTCGCTCCCGAGGAAGGAGGCGACGACGCAATCGAGTCGGGAATCTCGCTGTCGGCGAACGCGAAGCGCGACGCGGCGAACGTCGAGGTCGACGTCGACGCGGCGCCGCCGGAGCTGGCGGTCGCGACCGCGCGACCGGCGGCGACGGATGAAGAGCGCCGGGCCGCGAACTTCGAAGAAGAGAGCGAATCGATCGCGGGGCCGAGCAGCGGCGGCGTTGCGGCTCGCCCTGAGCGCAGCTCCCGCGTCCGGGCGAGGGGCACCAGTGCGCTCGTCGCAGAGTCCGGCTCGGAAGCCAATCAGCTCGCCGATCGTACTCTGGCGGCGCGTGGCGGCCTCGCCCCGGCCGATGCCGGGGAGACGCAGCTCAGCGAAGAGTCCGTATTTCGCGACTATGCGGGAGCGGAGCTCGTGCTCGAGGGCGCCGTTCCCACGAATGACGACGGAGCGGGCGCATCCTCCGCTCGGCCGGGATTCGGGGCCGCGACACCGACGCCGGACGCGGCGAGTGCGGGGGGAGGGATCGCGGGCTCGGGACGCGATCCGAACAAGGCCCTCAAGCTCTCCGAGTCGGTCGAACTCTACAAGACCGTCATCGATCAGTCGGTGGATGCGTCGACGCTCGCTCGGTCTCCCGAGCGCGGTGAAGAACTGGCGAGGCTCGCGGGAATCGAGGCGAATCGAGGCGCCTACCGGCGAGCGAACGAGGCCGCACGCGAATCCGTCGAGAATCTCCACAGGCTCGATGGCAAGCAGGCTCCGCGTTTTTCCTCGAAGTGGGCGGCCGACAGGCGAGCGCTGATGGGCGATCGAGAGGTGGAGCTCGCCAAAGCGGAGCTCGAGACGAAAACTCGGCTCTTCCTCCACACAAACGGGAAGGCCTCGCGGGAGGAAGCGGACTCCGGTGTGGTGAGCGATAAGGATTTCTATTATGCGCTCGCGACGGGGTCTCCGCAGCCAGAGGCCGAGCGTGCGAGAAAGAGAGCGAAGTCTGCCTCGAAGAAGCGGAACGCTGAGCAGCTCGCCGGTGAACCGGAGTTCGCGGGGAGGCAGAAGTCGATCACCTCTCTCAATTCTGCCGTCCGTCGCCGCGTGGAGTCCCGCGGGCGCACGGCCGACGGCGCCGAGGTCGCCGACGCCCTCCGCGCTGCCGCGGACGCGGCTGCACGCACGGCGGCGCCGACCGCGACGGAAGAGACGCGCGGACAGGCGAATGAGACCGCGGTGCCGAACGCCCAGCAACAGGGACAGCAGCAGGCGGCAAAGGAGCCCGTGTCCGCGTTCGCCGGTAAGCCGCTCGGCGAGACCGCATCTCAGCCCGCCGAAGCGGAAGCGGTCGAGGGCATCGCGGACAGTCTGGCGGTGGATGGCGAGCCGGGCGAGGACGCCGTCTCGGCGAGTGAGGGGACCGCCGCCGAGGAGCCGGCGAAGCGCGCGACGGTGGCAGCCGTTTCCGCTCCCGCTCCCGTTCAGGAGGTGACCGGCGCGCGGGCGGCGACTCCGGCGAGCGGAAGCACCGAAACGAAGCCGGTCGTCGACGCGAAGGCGCTCGTCGACGAGTTTTGCCGCCGGATCGCGCCGCGCTCCGGGGAAGCGCCCGATCTCATGTTCTTCCGCTACTGGGGAACGAATCCGTTCGTCGAGGCGATCGTCGATCCGCTCTCGACGTTCGCCGTCGACACGGACTCGGCGAGCTACACGCTTCTTCGAAAGTACCTCATGGACCGTGGGCTGCTCCCGCCGACCCAGGCGATTCGTACCGAGGAATTCATCAACTACTTCCGCAATGGCTACGAACCGCCGAGCGGAGGCGACGCGTTCGCGATCCACACCGAGATGGCGCCGAGCCCCTTCGGTCACGAGCCGGAGTATCAACTCCTCAAGGTCGGGATCAAGGGACGCGAGGTGAGCCGCGACGAGCGGAAGGGAAGCTCACTCGTCTTCGTCGTCGACACGTCGGGTTCGATGCGGCGCGAGAATCGTCTCGAGCTCGTCAAGGACGCGCTTCGGCTCCTCGTGAAGGAGCTCGACGAGGGCGACTCGATCGGCATCGTCGCATTCGATCGCGAGTCGCGCGTCGTTCTCGAACCGACGCCGGCCGATCAGCGAGAGAAGATCCTGAACGGGATCGGCCTCCTCGAGTCGCGCCGGAACACGAACGTCGACGCCGGACTGCGCGCGGGCTACGCGATGTCCGAGAAGGTGTTCGATGCGAACGCCAACAATCGCGTGATCCTCCTTTCCGACGGTGTCGCGAACACCGGCGTCACCGATGTGAACGGCATGCTCGAGAACACGAAGGCGCAGCGCGCGAAGGGGATCTACCTCACGTGCGTCGGCGTCGGCATGGGGAACCACAACGACACCCTGCTCGAGCAGCTCGCCGATCGCGGAGACGGTCAGTGCGTCTACGTCGATCGCATCGAGGAAGCGCGCAAGGTGTTCGTCGAGAGCCTCGTCGGAACACTCGAGACGATCGCCCGCGACGTCAAGATCCAGGTCGAATTCGACAAGGAGAAGGTGATCCGCTACCGTCTCCTCGGCTACGAGAACCGCGCGATCGCCGACAGCGCCTTCCGCGACAACACAGTCGACGCGGGCGAAATCGGCGCCGGCCACGAAGTGACCGCTCTCTACGAGCTCAAGCTCTCGCCCGGAGCGAACGGCAAGCTCGCGACGGTGCGCGTCCGTCATCTCAAGGTCGACGACGGCTCGGCGGTCGAGGTCGAGCGTCTCGTCGACGATGCGAGCCGCCGGGGGACGATCGCCGACTCGTCTGCGCGCTTCCGTCTGAGCGCTTACGTCGCGGAGTTCGCGGAGGTCTTGCGCGACAGCTACTGGGCGCGGGGGAGTGATCTCAGTCGCGTCGCCGGTCTGACGCGGGATCTCCTCGCCGACGTTCCGGGGGCGCTCGGACCGGATCCGGAAGTCGCGGAGCTCGTCGCACTGATGCTGCGCGCGGCACCGCTCGTCGAAAAGCGCCACGCGGGTCACGGCGAGGTAGCGGAGGTCATGGACGCGCTCCGCGAGAATACTTACCACCGCACCCGGGCCGAGCAGGTCCAGAGCGAAGGTGAGCAGCGCGCTGAGTATCTCGAAGAGATCCAGCGCCAGAACGAGCAGCTTCGCCGGCGGCTCGAGAGTCTGATCGAGCAGTCTTACCGTCAGTAGGCGCTGCGACTATCCCCTGCCGGGCGAAGATCGCTCGATCCGATTCGCGCTCGCGCGGCTGTTCGAAGGAACAGGCGCGCGAGCGCGTTTCGATCGGTTCAGGAGCGTTCCCACTCGGCGTCGGTGACGTACTCGACGACTCCCGTCGCGGCGTCGAGGATCGCGACGACTTCGCCCGATCCGGAGTACGCTTCGAGGCGACCCGTCCCCCCGCGCCACTCGGCAGTCACGACGAAAAGGATGAATCTCTCGTCGAGAAACTCGTAAGTGCCTTCGTAGACGCCGGAGATCGTGGAGCCGTCGGCTGCCGTCGTCTCGAACGCGCCGACGAGCGTTCCGTCGAGGAAGAAGTCGTGGCCGCCGACTTGCGTGTAGCGACCGATGTGCGTGCCGCGACCGATCGCGACGAAATCCTGCCGGCCGACCGGGAGCTCGGGGGTCGGATCGCGCTGGAAGATGACCTGGCCTTCCGCGCTTTCTCGATGCGGGATCGAGCTCGGTGCGTCGGCCCGCCCGGGCAGAACGGGAGCAAGCGCGGCGCACAGTCCGACGAACAGCGTGAGTCTGCGGAAAGACTGCATGGCGAGTCCTTTCATTGGCGCTCGGAGAAGAGCGCGGGGTGGAAGCCGCCGCGGACGCGCCGCGCCGACCGAGGGGCAAGAGACACCTAGCCTGTGAGAAACGCGGGCTAGCCTCTCGAGCGCTGTAGTTCTTGGACCGAGGCGAGCGGCCAGGCGGGCTCGTTCGTGCGCTCGAGCCTCGAGCTCGCGGCCGATCGCGAGCTAACGCGTCCGGCACCCGACCGGCGTGGCGCAGCCGAGTTTGAGATCCTCGGTGGTCCCGCTGATCGCGCACTCGCCGAAGGGGTGCGGCGGCGGGGGGCCGCCCCCGAAGGCGTAGTTGAGCAGGTAGATCGCGTCCGAGATCGCGTCGAGCTCGCCGCTTCCGTTCGAGTCGCAGGCCGCGGGACACTCCGGGGCCGGACCGCCAAGGAATGCGTAGCCGAGCGTGAAGATCGCATCGGCGATGTTGACCGACCCGTCGCCGTTGCAATCGCCTCGGGCGAACACGACGAACGGGAAGGGCCGAACGACTTGATCGAGCTTGACGACTCGGAGTACGGAGTCGCGCTCCGGTCCGAGGGGAATGTGATTCACGTTTCGGGTCGATCGCACGACCATGCGATCGCCGTCGAGCGCGACGACGTCGCCCGGGAAGCCGAGGTCGCTCGTGACGTCCGTCGAGAGGTCGTGAATGAAGAGGGACGCATCCTCGAGATCGCCGTCGCCGGTCAGGTCCTGCCCGCGGAACTGTTCGTTTTGCTCGGCGACGATCCAGCGTCCTTCTCCGAGCGCGTCGACCGGTCCCAACATCCCCGAAGGAAGAAGCGACCCGGTCGCGAGATGGAGGGTGAAGTGCACCCAGTCACGGGCATCGCCGTCACCGTTGAGATCGCGTCCACCGTGGGCTTCACGCGCGACCACGCTCGCCCAGTGATCGCTCAGGATTCGACTCGACCCAGCGACGCCGGGCCGGACTTGCCGACCCGAGGCGAGATCGAGGAACACGGAGACGAAATCGAGCTGGTCGCCGTCGCCGTTCTCGTCGCTCTCATGCTGTTCCTCGGAGACTTCGACTCGCAGCCAGCGGCCGAAGATCTGTGCGTGACCGCCCGGTAGCCCGGTGTTTCGAACTTCTCCCGCATCGGCATCGAACACGTGGACGACCAGATCACTTCGGTCGCGGTCTGCGTTGAGGTCGGCTCCCTGAGCAGATTCGCTCACGTGGATCGGGGTGTATCGCGGGACGTCGTCCCTGCCGCAGACCGAAGCGCCGCCCGCGTGGTGCAGTTCGCAGGGCGGCGCGTCTCCGACGCGAACCGCCGCAATTTCGAGGGAGCGCGACTCGAGCGTCTCGAGGTGCAGCGCGTGGAGGGCGGTGCTTTCAGGCGGGAAGTAGAGGAGGTGGTTTCCGGCGAATCCAAAGAGCTCCTTCCCCCCGAGTCGACGGGTCGTTCCGGCTTCCAGATCGCGCAGATGAAGCACGTGATCGTCGGCGAATCCGTCCCCGTCGAGATCGATTCCCCCGTGATCGCGCTCGGAGACCTCCTCGACGAGGAATCCCTGAGAGAGGGGAGGGCGGCCGTCTCCCGCGTAAACTGCGAGGCCCAGATTCTCGAGCTCACCGCGCTCGAGATCGAAGACGTGATCGACGTGATCGAGTCGGTCTCCGTCTCCGTTCAGGTCGCGTTCGGCGCTCGCCTCCGCGACACGAACGACCAGCCAGCGACCGTCGAGCCACGAACGTGCACCGGCGAACGGAACGATTCGTGTCGCGCCCGTGTCGAGATCGAGCACGAGCAACACCTCGTCGTCTTCGTCGCGGTCTTCGTTCAGGTCTCGGCTTTGGTGCTCCTCGGCGACGCGGAGCACGACCCAGCGTCCGAGTTGGCGAGCCTCCGGCGAATCGGAGCCCGGACGGTGGACCGCAACGCCGGTGTTCCGGATCTCACCCGCCTCGATGGCGAGGTGATGGAGCACCGTATCGCGGCGATCGCCGTCGCCGTTCAGGTCCTCTCCCTGATCGGACTCGTACACGTAGAACGCGAGTCCGTCACCGTGGACGGGGCCGCTCACTGCCGCGAGACCGGTGCGTCGCTCCTCGAACGACGTGAGATGAAAGAGCTCGAGGACCGCATCGTCCCGATCCCCGTCGCCGTTCAGATCGGTGGAGAGTCGCTCGCTGCGGGAGAAGATGAACCAGTCGCCGTGCAGGTCCGCGTGGTCGGCGTCGAAGTCGATGTACGGCCCAGGGACGACGATCGCCGCGACGGGGGCAAAGAACATCGCTGCTCCGAGGGGTAGAAAGAACCTCGTCGCGAAGACGATCCGGAGCGTAGATGAGGTGCGCTTCATGGTCGGAGCCTCGAGCCGGGGGACGAAACGATCGAGCCGGGGAACAGGACGCGAACGTCGGTCGCTTTCCCGGTCCTCCGGCCACTAGTGCGGAAAGCGGCCGCCGAACCGGTCACGGCTTCAGCGGATTTTTTCCGACTCGGCCGAGGGCCGATTGCCGACAATGAAGTTCGTTTCGGAGCACGACTGGGAGTCGAGAATCGATGGCGCATCCTCCTTCGCGCGATGTCACGCAGCTCTTACGAGCCTGGGGCGACGGCGACGAGTCCGCGGCCGGCGACCTCGTTCCGCTCGTCTACGACGAGCTCCACCGGCTCGCGAAGTCGTACCGCCGACGGGAGCGCACGGACCTCGTGCTTCAGACGACGGCGATCATCAACGAGGCCTACATCCGTCTGGTGGATGCGCGCGCGGCGGGGTGGCAGAGTCGTCGTCACTTCTACGCCACCGCGGCGCGCGTGATGCGCCGGATCCTCGTCGACCTCGCGCGAGAACGCGACAGCGCGAAGCGAGGGAAGGGCGTTCGGTCGTTGCCGCTCGACGCGGGCTGCGCGGTCGCTCCGGAGCGAGACGCAAGTCTGCTGGAGCTCGATGAAGCTCTCGAAAGTCTCGCCGAGCTCGACGAGAGAAAAGGTCGTGTCGTCGAGCTCCGTTTTTTTGGCGGACTCACCGAGGAGGAGGTGGCGAAGGTGCTCGAGGTGTCCCCCGAGACGATCCGCCGCGACTGGCGGTTCGCGAAATCCTGGCTGCAGCGCTATCTGAGCGAGAGCCGGCCGAATGAACCCTGAGCGGTGGGCGAGAGTCGAGGAGCTCTATCACGCCGCGCTCGAGCTCGATCCGACGAAGCGAGACGCGTATCTCGCTGAGGCGTGCGGCGACGACGCGGCGCTACGCCGCGAGGTGGTCGAGCTCCTCTTTCACGATAGCGACGGAGATTCGCTCTTCGAGGCCCCCGCGATTCACGTCGCCGCGCGCTACTTTCTGGAATCTGAAGACGGCGGGAGTGGCGCCGGAGAGAGAGCGGGCGACGCTGACACCGCGCCGGCGCGACGCGCTCCCCTTCCGATCGCCCCCGGCGAGACGATCTCCCACTACCGGGTTCGCGAGCACCTGGGCGACGGCGGCATGGGCATCGTGTACCGCGCCACCGATTCCCGCCTCGGGCGAGATGTTGCGCTGAAGCTACTCCCCGAAGGCTTCGCGCGCGATTCCGGCCGCATGCGTCGCTTCGAGCGTGAAGCCCGCACCGCGTCAGCGCTCAATCATCCGCACATCTGTACGATCCACGACTGGGACGAACACGAGGGCTCACCGTTCATCGTGATGGAGCTCGTCGACGGTCGCACCCTTCGCGACATGATCGACGCCACTGCACCGTTCGACACTCTCCTCCGCTACGCCGCAGACGTCGCCAAGGCGCTCCGCGCCGCTCACGACGCCGGCATCGTTCATCGCGACGTCAAGCCGGAGAACATCATGGTGCGTCGCGACGGAATCGTGAAGGTCCTAGACTTCGGCTTGGCTCGACCGGTGGCCGAGAGGTCGCGTTCGAGTCACGACGACGGGCGGAGTCCACCGCTCGATTCGAGGGGCACGGCGGCGACGGACGCCGGGACGATTCTCGGCACCGTGCGCTACATGTCTCCCGAGCAGACGCGCGGCGAGCCCGCCAGCGTCGCGAGTGACATCTTCGCGTTCGGAATCGTCCTCTACGAGATGGTGGCTCGAGTCCATCCCTTCAAGGCAGAGACGCAGCGCTCCACGCTCGACGCGATTCGCCGCTGCTCGATCGGTCCGCCGTCGCAGCGATTTCCCGGCGCGCCGCTTTCGCTCGACGACTTGATCGTATCGATGCTGGCGAAGGATCCCTCGGCGCGACCGACGGCGTCGGAAGTCGCGGAGAAGCTCGATTCACTCGCCGCGCTTCTTCCCCGCGTTCGCGAGCCGTCCGCCGGACGCGCTCCGCGGCGTACGGTCGGACGGCAGACCGAGCTCGCTCGACTCCACGCCGCGTTTGGCAGCGCGGCGTCCGGCAACGGGGAGTTCGTCGCGGTCGTCGGCGAACCGGGAATCGGCAAGACGACGCTCGTCGGCGAGTTCCTGCGTGACGTCGGCGCGGTCTCGGCCCGAGGGCGGTGTTCGGAGCGTCTCGCCGGATCGGAAGCGTATCTGCCGATCCTCGAGCTCCTCGACGATCTCGTCCGGAGCGACGGGCACGGTCTTGTGGAGCCCGCTTTGGCCGCGGCGGCCCCGTCCTGGTGGGCGGAGATCGCGCCGGCGACGGATGAAAAGTCCCCGCGCGCCGAGTCGAGCGCGAGCGTAATCGCCGTCTCGCAGGAGCGACTGAAACGAGAGTTTGTCGCGTTCCTCGCGGAGTTGCTGCGCACCCATCCACTGGTCCTTTTCATCGACGATCTCCATTGGTCGGATCTTTCGACCGTCGACCTCCTCTCGTACGTCGGCACTCGGTTGCGCGACCTACGACTCCTCGTCGTCGTGACGTATCGACCGACCGAAATGCGAGTCCGCCAGCATCCCTTTCTGGCGATCCAATCGGAGCTGCAAGGACGCGGAGTTTGTCACGAGTTGTCCCTCGGTTTTCTCCGTCACGAAGATGTCCGGCACTACCTCGAGATCGAGTTCCCCGATCACCGCGTTCCCGAGGAGCTCGTGGATATCATTCTCGAGCGGACGGAGGGAAACGCCCTCTTCATGGTCGATCTGGTCGAGCACCTTCGCGAACGGAGCATGCTCGTCGAAGAGGGGGACGCGTGGATTCTCGATCGATCGCGCGTCCGCCTCGAGCACGAGCTCCCCGAATCGACGCGCGGAATGATTCAGCGAAAGAGCGAGCAGCTCGGTGAGGACGAGCGTCATCTGCTTTCCCTCGCGAGCGTGCAGGGGTACGAGTTCGACACCGCGGTCCTCGCTCGCGCACTCGGGTCGGATCCCGCCGAGATCGAGGAGAGATTGGCCGAGCTCGAGCGAGTCCACGGTTTCGTCGAGCGAGAATCAGAGCGGGAGCTTCCCGACGGAACTCTCACCGTCCGCTACCGGTTCGTCCACGTTCTGTATCAGAACTTGCTTCATTCGGAGCTTCAGCCGTCTCGGCGCGTGTCGTGGAGTGCGGCGGTGGCGGAGGCTCTCGCTCGGTTCCACGAACGGCAAGCTACGGGCGTTGCCCACGAGCTCGCGGTGCTTCTCGAAGCGGCTCGCGAATTCGACCGTGCCGCCGAGCAGTTTCTGCTCGCGGCGAAGCACGCGCTCGACGTTTTCGCCTACCGCGAGGCCTCCCTCCTTGCCGAGAGGGGACTCGGCGCACTCGGTCGAAGCGCGGAGGGAGGTGGACGGGAGAGCCTTCGGTTGATCCTCCGGCTCGTTCTCAGCACCGCTCTCACGGCCGCAAAGGGCTACGCGGCGCCCGATACGGCGGCGAGCTGGACGACGACACGCCGGCTAGCGGAAGAGATGGGAGAGAAGCGACTCGCCTATCTGGGTACCTTCGGCCTCGGCGTGGGGCACATGGTGGCGGACGAGCTCGGCGCCGCGCGCAGATCCGCCGATCGCTTGCTCGAGATGGCCGCCGAGCTCGACGACCCCGTACTCGAGATGGGCGGCCACTCGCTCAAGGGCTACGCGGTCGAGTTCATGGGCGAGTTCGACTTGGCGCGAACGCATCTCGAGCGAGCGAGCGCACTTCACGATCCACAGCAGCACGGCGCGTACTATTCGTTCTTCGGATACGATCCCGGCGCATTCGCCGAGATCGAGAGGAGCCGTGTGCTCGCCGCGCTCGGGTTCCTCGACCAGGCGAAGCGTCGACTCGATGAAGCGTTCGCGTGGGCACGGGCCTTCGGCCATCCGCAGACGGTCTCGAACTCGTACCACAACGCCGTGATCGTCCACTGCCTCCGCGGCGAGCACCATCGCGTGAAGGAGCTCGCCGAAGCGGGTCTCGCTTATTGCGAGGAGTACGGAATCGCGAATGATCGCGGCTGGCTCATCGTCACGCATGGCGCGGCTCTCGTCGCTCTCGGGCGGGCCGAGGAAGGGATCACCGAGATGCGAGACGCGATCGCGGCGCTGCGCGCAATGCGGGCGGAGGTCGTGTTCTCGTACTACCTCGGTCTTCTCGGCGACGGGCTCTTTCGGTGCGGACGAATTCGCGAAGCCGACGAGGTGGTCGCCGAGGCGCTCGCGATCGTGAACGAGAGGGACGATCACTTTTACGAGGCCGAATTGCTGCGTCTTCGCGGAGAGCTACTTCTCGCCCGGTCCACGACAAATCGAGCTGCGGCGAAGGAATGGTTCGGGCGAGCCATGGCCGTCGCTGGGCGTCAGGAGTCGAGGCTGTTCGAGCTTCGCGCCGCGGTGAGTGAAGCTCGAGTTCTCTGCGACGAGAGGGATCGCGACGGCGCTCGGTCGGTTCTCGCTCCGCGCTTCAAATGGTTCACCGAGGGATTCGATACCGCGGATCTCTCCGCGGCGAAGGGCTTGCTCGACGCCCTGGAGTCGTAGCGCGGTCCTCGACGAGAGCCGCTCCGCGCGGGGTCGAGCGAGCCGCCGCTCGGGCGTCAGAATCGCAGACCGGTGTCGTCCGGTACGGCCACGGCTTCGACGGTGATCGACCGTCGCCCGAGTTGCCCCTCGCCGTAGGCGGCCACGGCGAACGAGTACTTCCGTCCCGGCACCAGGTTCCCGACGGTGTAGGTGAGCGCAGCGCCGGCGTCCGTGTCGATCGTGTGCTCGCCGTCGTCGTCTGCCCCGAAGATGCGGTAGCCGTCGACGACCATCGGCCGACCGTCGCCGTCGGCGATGACCGGATCCCAACGGAGGATCACGATGCCGGTGGTTCGGGGAGCGGTTCGCGGCGCGACGAGAGTCAGCTTCTCGTCGCTCCCCTGCGGGCTCGGCTCCGTGCCGCCTCGCTTGTCGTCGCCTGCACCGAGCGGAGCGGTCTCCGTGGGTACGGTGTCGACCGAGATCGTGTGCGCCGTTGAAGCGGCGCCCCCGTCCCGCGACGGCGTTCCGTCGAGAGTTGGACTCGCCGCGCTGTCGGTGTCGTCGGGCGCTGCATCGTGATCCGCAAAGAGTGGACTCGCCGAGCGAGCGGTGAGCCCACTGCCGTCCGGTTGTGAACCGTTTCCCGGCGAAGCGGGGATCGTCGGCGGCGAATCGAGCTCGAGGACGGTCGGGCGACGCGGTTCATCTTCGCTCCTCGAGCCGATCGGCGCGGCGTCGATCGCCGGAGCCGAGGTCGGCCAGAGATCGGCGACGACACCGCGGGCGGCGTTTCGCACGAGCTTGTTCCGAACTTGGGCGAGCGATTCGACCGTTCGTCGCACGCCTTTCGCCGAGCTCGCGCGCTCTCCCGACGCCCCGATGAGGCGGAGCGCTTGGAGCACCTGGTCGGTGCGCTTGCTCTCGAGGCGTGCCGCGAGAGACGGCGGAACGGAGTCCGCGCAAGCGACGAAGGCGCGCTCGACGGATCGTCTCGCTTCGCGATCGGGATCGTCGAGTCGTGCGACGATCGCCTCGCTCGCTCGTGCCGCCCGCGGGCCGAGGGTCTCGAGATTCCGCGCACTCATACGACGGACGTACGGATTGCGGTCGTGGAGACAATCGACGAGGAGCTCGACCACACGATCGATCGTCGCCGCGTCCACTTTGTCTTCGCCTTCGAGAACGGCGAGTCGCTGGATTCCGGTGAGCGCGCGCCACCGTTCCTGCGATGTTCCGTTGGAAATCTGGTGGAGGTAATGGGCGAACCACTCCTGGTCCGTCCTCGGTTCGGGCTGCTGGACGCAACCGACGAAGATCGCCGCGGAAACGATCGCCGCAGCCGTGCGGAAGATCGAGAGATGAGCCATTCGGTGCGCTCCTGGTGTCGTAGCGAATGAGGGGGGCGGGCGCTGCGAGCGCGAACCTTCGACGAGACGAAACGCCAGCCCGGCGCGAATCCCGACCCGACCGTCGCCTCGGTCGAACCCGATTCGATCGACGATCGGTGCCCCTCCGAGTGCGTGCAACTCGCGTGCTCAAACGGCGGAGAACGGCTCCCGCCGGGCGATCTCTTTCCCCTCGATCGCGGACCGATCAGTATACCACCGCTTTCGCGTCCTCCATGGGGGTCGTCACGCCCGGCGCGGTGGGGCTCGGAAGTCCAAGCGTTGGATTCTCGGGCGCGATTTGGTACTCGGGAGGGGCCGCCCGCGATTTCGGCGGACCGGCCGTGCGCGATTCCTTTGGTAGAGAGGAGAACGGTGTGTCGAGGCGAACCCTGTTCGAAGGCCGATACCTTCGCTTCGTCGACTCGGATACTTGGGAGTATGTCGAGCGACTCGGATCGAGCGGAATCGTGCTCATCCTCGCCGTGACCGACGACGGGCGGATCCTTCTCGTCGAGCAGATGCGTCCGGCGGTCGGGACGTCCGTGATCGAGCTGCCGGCGGGCCTCGCGGGTGATCTCGTCGGGCGGGAGGACGAGGAGTTCGAAACCGCCGCGCGTCGCGAGCTCCTCGAGGAGACCGGATATGCGGCGCGAGAGTTCGAGTTGCTCGCGAGCGGAGTGCCGTCGGCCGGAGCCACTTCCGAGCGCGTGCACCTCTATCGCGCGTCGGGGCTCACCCGCGAGGGGCCGGGCGGCGGTGACCGCACGGAAGAGATCGCGGTGCACGAGGTGCCCGTCGATGGACTCCTCGAGTGGCTCGAGGAACAGCGCCGGAGCGGGAAGGAAATCGACTTCAAGATCTATTGCGGGCTCTACTTCATCCGTTGAGGCTTCGCCGGCGCACGGCGATCGAGTGCGAGCACACGCACGAAAGGAGCGGGAATGACCGATGCGGAACGACTCGAGCATGTCCGCGCGCAGCTTCGGCAAGACGTGAGCCCGGAGCTCTACCGCGAGATCCTCGCCTTGTGGAAGGCGCATTCGATCGCCGAGGATGCGCGCGACATCCCCGGACTCATCGCGACGCTGACGCCGGACTGCGTGTACGAGCTCGCGACGACGGGCGATACGTGGCGCGGTCACGAGGGCGCGGAAGCGTTCTACCGCGGATTCTTGGGGGCGTTTCCCGACGTGAAGTTTCACCTGACCGACATCGTTATCGGCCCGCAGGGGGTCTTCGAGGAGGCGATCGCCCGCGGCACGCACGAAGGCGAGTGGGCGGGCCGGGCACCGAGCGGGAAGCTCGAGGAGTTCCGCGTCCTCATCCTCTTTCCGTGGGATGCGGACGCGCGGCTCTTTCGGGGAGAGCGCATCTATACCTTCTAGGCTCGAGTTCCGTTCGGACGGTTCGAGAACGCGTTTCGCTAGAAGCTCACCCCGAGAGTGATGCCGAACAGACGATCGCGGTCGCCTCGCTCACGAGCGAGCGCTTCGACGAAGAAGATGTCTGCCGTACCGAAGCCCGGCAGGCGGACTTCGATGCCGCCGCCCGCCGCCGTCCGGAACCGATTCGGTGAGAGGCGTGAGATTCGGGGTTCGAGTGTCCCCCAGTCGAAGAGCGCCATGCCCCGCACTTCGCGCCAAACGAGCGGAAACGAATAGCGCACCGTGCCGTGGAGCGCGGCTTCTCCGCCGATTGGCGTCACGCCGCCGTGCGGACCGAGGCGACGATAGGCGAAACCGCGAAAGTCGCGCGGACCGCCGAGAAAGAACCGTTCCGCGATATGCGTCCCGTCGCCGAGGCCGTCCGTGAGCGACAGCCGCGCTCCGAAGTGAAGGCGATGCGCGAGATCGATCCGCCGATCGAAGAGGTGGACTGAGTACTCGGCGCTCGCCTCGGCACGCCAGAACTCCCACTCGGAACCCGTCGCGTCGCCGGCGACGGCTCCGCGCAGCTCGGCGGCGAGGCCGCGACGACCCGAGAAGAAATTGAACTTCGTGTCGTCCCAGCGGAGCGAGAGCTCGGGATACGCGAACCAAGTCGTTCCGCGATCGCGTCGAACGGCGAGGGGCGCGTCGTCCTCGAGATCTTCGATCCGCACGCGATCGACCACGAAGGCGAGCGCACTCGAGAGACGATGGTCCTCGAGCAAGAATCGGCGCAGTTCGACGTCCGCGCGAACATGAGTCTCGTCGTAGCTTCGCCGCGAAAAGACGTCGCCACCGAAGCGCAGGCGAAGGGCGAGATCGCGGCTGCCGAGGTACGGCTCCGAAAAGAGAAGCTGGTAGCTCGATTCGCGGTTTCCGGGGAGCGCCGTGAGTTCGATGCTCTGACCGCCGCCGACGAACGCGCCGCGCCAGTCGCGCCATCCCGCGGGGAGGCGAAAGAGGTCGAAGTTCTCGTGCGCGAGGCGGAAGAAGCCCACCTCGCCCGCTCCCGTCGTCGCGCCGCCGCCCGCTTCGATGATGCCGGGACGATCCTTCTCCGTCACGACGACGTCGACGATCTTGCGTCCGGGCTCCGAACCGTCGAGGACTTCGACCGCGGCGTCGGCGAAGATCCCGCGCTCGGCGATTCGCTCGAGTGTCAGCTTCAGTCGTTCCGCCGTGAAGGGCTCTCCGGGACGGAGGGCGACGTCCTGGCGAACGACACGGTCGCGAGTGAGGCGGTTTCCCGTCACACGGAGTTCCTCGACGACGATCGGTGCGCGCTCGGCTACGTCGAGGACGAGGACGAGCTCCGCCGTCTCGGGAAAGAGTACGGGTCGAGGCTCGATCTGAGGAATTCGCTGCGAGACCGTCTGATAGAACCGTGAGAGCCGTTCCCGCGCCTCCTCGGCTTCTTCGGCGTCGTAGAAACCGCCGCTCTCGAAGCCGGCCGCTCGCTCGAGCACCGCGGTCGGAAACAATCGGTGTCCCTCGATGCGAAGGCCGCGGACCTTCCAGCGTCGACCTTCATCGACGCGAAATGCGAGACGGACTCCAGTCCGCGCGCGATTGAACTCGATCCCCTCGTACGCCGCGCGCGCGGTGACCCAGCCGTGGCGCCGGTAGTATCGCTCGAGCCGGGCGACGTCGGCGGCGACTTCGCGCGGGACGTAGTACCCCTTAGCCGCGAGCCCGAAGAGACGACGGGGCTGATTGACGAGAATGGTGTGCAGCTCGCGCGCGGGGATCGACCGGGCCCCGCGGATCTCGACATCGATCAGATGCACGCGGTGCCCTTCGCGTATCGAGAACGTAAGCACGTGATGTCCCGGCGCGGGCTCGGAGAGGTCGGGATGGATCGTCGCGAGGAGAAAACCGTCTCGCGCGTACGCGTCTTCGAGGTTCGCGCGCGCCAGCGAGACCATGTCCGAAACGATCGGATCGCCGACGCGAACGAGCGAGTGGATCGCTCCGGCGACGATCGGGTCGCTGAGCGCGTCGTTCCCGCTCCACTCGATCGCGCGAAGGATCGGAGCCTCGACGAGCTCGAACGTCACGCGCACGCCGGAGCGGTCGGCGAACTCCGGATCGTCGACCGGTTCGACCTGTGGGGCGCCCACCGCGCTCAACGCCGGCCAGTTCCGCAGCCGCTCGTGGGCGCGTCGGCCCACGTCGTCGCTCCACGGAGACCCGAGGCTCAGTCCCGCGACGCTCGCGAGAGCCTCCGGAGCGATCGTTCGATTGCCGCGAAACTCGAGCTCGACGAGCACTCGATCGAGAACCGTACCGGCCGGGTCGGACGTCGCGTCGGGCTGCGCTAAGATCGTCGGTGCCGCAGCGATCGCCGCCACGAGCGTGAGCGTCCGGCGAATGACGTCGCGTTCGGCGGCGAGAAACGAGTTCAAATCGGCTTCCTGACTGCGACCATCGTTCGGGCGCGCGGCCGTCGCTCGCGGGCGGCTTGAAGCGCGTCCGAGCCTGTCTTACAATCCCCGCCCCTCGCCGTCGATAGCGCGGTTTCGAATTCGTTCGAGGAGTCTCCGACCAACGCAGCGCTCGATCCCGATGTCCCCGCGCTTTCTCATCGTTCGCGATCACAAAGAAAACAAGCGAAAGTGCACGCTCTCGGCTCTCGTTGATCATCCGAGGTTCGAGTTCGTCGACTTGCCGCATCCAGATCGTGGCCCGTCGGTGGTCGAGATCGAAGGCGGTATTCTTCTCTCGCCCGATGGTCCCGAGCTCACGCCGCACGATCGCGCGGTGACGGCGACTCAGCGCATCGTCGTGATCGATTCGACTTGGGCGCGAGTCCCGCGCGTTGTCGAACGTTTACGGCTCGCCGAGGGAAGCTCGCTCGAGCCGCGCTCGCTTCCCCGGTCTCTCGTCACCGCGTATCCGCGAACGTCGAAACTCTACGACGATCCGAAGCGCGGGCTCGCTAGTGTCGAAGCCGTATTCGCGGCGACGGTTCTTCTCGGTGAGCCCGATCCATCCATTCTCACCGAGTATCGGTGGGCGCGAGCGTTTCTCGATCTCAACGTCTTGACATGGACGAGCTCCGGATGGGATCCTCGACGCCCTCGCGGTGCGTCCTCTTCCATCTCTTGACCGCTCGACGGGCGTGTGCTCTGTCTCATGCACGAAGACGAGATCCTGACGATCGAAGAAGTCGCCGCGTACTTGAAACTGAAGCCCCAGACGATTTACCGCTGGGCGCACACGGGGAAAATTCCCGGCGCGAAGCTCGGAAAAGAGTGGCGGTTTCGGCGCTCGTCCATCGAGGCATGGATCGACCAGCGCATCGACGAGCAAGCGCGCGAAGGGTCGAAGTCGCGCGATGGCGTCTCGAGGAACTAAGAGTCCATCAAGCGCGCCGCGCTTGATGGACTCTTAGTTCTTCTTTTTTGAGGGGGCTTTCGCGAAGCCCTCTCGCCGCCGCGTCGAAGCCGCGTCGGCTCACCTAAGCGGGCGCGAGCCGTTCGGCTCGCGTGGGCTGTCCTAGCGCCGCGCTTGATGGACTCTTAGTTCTTCTTTTTTGAGGGGGCTTTCGCGAAGCCCCCTCGCCGCCGCGTCGAAGCCGCGTCGGCTCACCTAAGCGGGCGCGAGCCGTTCGGCTCGCGTGGGCTGTCCTAGCGCCGCGCTTGATGGACTCTTAGTTCTTCTTTTTTGAGGGGGCTTTCGCGAAGCCCCCTCGCCGCCGCGTCGAAGCCGCGTCGGCTTCACCTAAGCGAGCGCGAGCCGTTCGGCTCGCGTGGGCTGTCCTGGCGCCGCGCTCGTCCGGGGATGAGCTCGAGTTTTCTTGCGGGCATTCGCGGGCTTTCTTTCCTGGCGCCGCGCTTGTCTGTGGGGGGGCGCGATTCTGACTCTTCTTCCTTCGTTCTCTTCGCGAGCTTCTCAACTCCCTCATCTCCGCGCAGCTCAACGAATGTACTTTTGCGCGTAGCTCCGCACCGGCTTCCCGTTCAGAACGTGAAACCGCCGGAGCTTTTCGAGCGTGCTCCCGCTGAACCCCGAGAGCGGGAGGTAAACGAGGCGCCGGCCCACTTTCTCCGCGTACGTCTTCATCCGGCGCGTGGGCGCGTTCGGCGCGACGTAGGCTACGAATCTCTCGCGCGAATGAAGCAGCGCGGCGAATACGAGTCGCTCGGCGTCGTCTCGGGCCAAATCGAAAGTGGGATCGCTCCAGACGTCGACGATGAAACGCGGCGGGTAGAGGAAGAGCTGTCCGCCGTAAAGCGCCCGGCCGATCCCCGGTCCGACGATGTCGCGCCGGTAGTCGGTCGCGTAGAAGCTGAGCGTGCTCTCCCACTCCTGTTCGGAGAACCACGTGAGTCGCCACGGATACTTCTTCGGATCCGGTTTGTCGTAGACGACGACCACCGCGCCGACCTGACCGCGAACGGTGGGAACCTCTCGCACGATGATCTTGCCGAGATGCAAGTTGCGGATGGTCTCTCGGAGATGGAGGCCATCCTTCATCGAGGTCGAGAATTCCTCGAGCCGCTCCTCCGCGAGACCGCTCTCGGCGAGCGCGCGGTGCCGGACCTGACCGGCGAACGACTCGATGAGCCGATCTTCCGGTTCCCAGGAGCACGACTCGAGAGGATTCCACGCGCTCTGCCAGCGCGCCCGCTCCTCGTCCCGCGGCGGCACCGGGAGTCGGATGCGCTTCCACTCCTTTTGTTCGTCGATGTAGCGCTTGCGCGCCGGCACGACACGGTCGTCGATCTGCATTCGATTTTCGGCAACGTCGATCGGTGCGTAGGGATCGAGACCGAACGGGCCGAACGTCGACGCGCTGCCCGGTTCCGAATCGCCGAACTCGGGAGCTGAGTCGCTGGATTCCTCGTCTCCATCGGCGGGTGGTCGGTCGAGAGAAGCGCTATCGTCCTCGCTGGGTTCGGGCGTCATCGGCGGGTAGGTTCGCGCGAGACGAACGACCTCGAGCGCGAAGGCACCTCCCCCGATTCCCTTTGCCGCGAGCACGATCTCGTAGAGTTGGGGCGTAAGACGCCGCCCGAGCAGCGAGAGGTTCCGAATGAGCTTGAGGAGCTGCTCGAACGCCATCGTCGAGATTCGTTCAAAGTCCTCGGCCGTTTCGTGATAGCGATCGCGCGCGTCGAGAAGCAACTGAGTGAGCTCGTCGGTGAGCTCGAACTCGTCGAGCGTGATCTCCCCACGGCGTTTCTCCCACAGCCAAGTGAGATACGGGATCTCGCCGAGAAGGTGAACGAGCGACGCCGCGGTAGCGGGCCGAACGATCACGTCGTTCGGCGGAAGCGCTTCGAGGAGCGCTCGGCGTTCGTCGTCCCGGGGCGACGAGTCCACCGCCGAGCCGCTTTCGATCTCTGCGGCGAGCCGCTCGAGCCGCCGCGTGACTCCGGCGAGATGAGAAAGGCCGAGCACACAGAGGACCCGCGCGTCCGGGCGTTCGCGGCTCACCGCGAACAGACGATCGGCCATCGCCCGTTCCCGCGCGTCGTCCTGACTGCCGGGGGCGGTCGGCGGAAGCGCCGGCCGGACTGCCCGGTAGTACGACGCGAGCTGGATCACCTGAACCGAGTACGGGTCCGGGAGAATCACCTCGACGCGTTCGAAGTTTTCGACTTCGGCGTCGATCCACTCGAGCTGGCACGATTCCGCGACCGCGAGTCGAACGGCCTCCACGATCGAATCGCAGGGGTCGATCGGAAAGTAGCAGCGTGTCCCGTCGGTGTCTTCGTAGGAAACGACGGAGATCCGCGGCAGCTCGAGGACTCCTTCGAGCGTGGCGTCTCGTAGCGACGGAGGAAGCTCGACCGCGACCGTCGCGAACCGATCGGAAAGAAACAGCCGGCGGGTTTCGCGCGCGAACGCCACTCGGCCGTGGAGCGACGGAACGAACGCGATGTTCCGCCACCAAAGCGTTCCGTCGCGATCCTCGAGGCCATCGCGCGGGAGTTTCATCCCCGCGGTCCTTCGTCGCCGCGGTCGTCTTCGTCGCCGTCGTCGAGCTCCATCTCGTCGAGCGTCTCGAAGAACTGGCGGAAATCGACCAACCCCGGCAGCTCGGAGTCGAGAGTCTGCCGTTTGAAATCGCCCGCATCGGGTCCCAGGATCTGGTCGACTGCTCGTCGGAACTCGTCCGACCAGTTGTCTCCGGGTTCTGCCGCGCCGCCGGGTGTCCCGCGCTGCGCGCGGCGTTTCAGGGTGTAGCGGACGATATTGATGCCGTCGCGCACCGAGTACGGAAGCCCGTGCTCGTGCCCGCCCTGGAGAAAGTCCACCGTCAAGTTCAGCACTTCCTGCGGAGCGAACGGCAGATGGTACTTCAGAATGCGCAACTCCTCGGCGCGCTCCGGAAAGCCCAGCTCGATCGTCGGCTGGATGCGCGAGAGCATGTAGTCCGGAACTTCGAACGTCGACGCGTCGTCATTCATCGTGACGCAGGCGCGAAACGAAGCGTGCGCGGAGATGCGAATTCCCGCGACGATGCTGTCGATGTAACGGCGGTGGTCGAAGAGCGGCGCGAGCGAAGCCCACGACTTCTCGCTCATCCGGTTCGCCTCGTCGAGGATCACTGCGCCGCCTCGCACCATCGCCGATACGAGCGGACTCGCGTGATAGCTGATCGTCTTGTCGCGCGCGAGTACCGGCGTGACCAGGAGATCTTCGGGGCGCGTGTCGACGGTGCACTGGTGAATGTACACCGGGAGGCCCACCGAGCGGGCGGCGCAGTAGGCGAGCGTGGTCTTCCCGACGCCCGGCCGACCGACGAGGCGGGGGCAGAGGGGGACGTCGTCATCGCTCACCACGAGCCACGACGCGAGAAGCTGATCCATGAGCTCCTGTTGTCCCTCCCACCGTTGGTCTTGGTCGACGGGCGAAGAGAGGACGAGCTCGATGTCGTCGATCGTTACGGTCTTGGACGGAGGATTGGTCATCGGGCCTCGGCGTTCGGGCTGCGAGCACCGCAGCGCGATCCTCGCTCGGGGAAGGCGCGAGACGCGCCTCGGGCCCCCCTCTTCTACCACAATTCCCGCCCGGCGCCGGTCACTGGAGGTGAATTCAGCGGCGGAGCTACCCCGCCACTTTGCATCGTAGCGATCCGTTCGGGGAGAACGGGTGAAATCGAAGCGTCGCCGGCGCGTCTTCTCTAGGAGCTAAGCGGCGGTCCCGGATCGTCGGCGCCCCAAAACGGTCCGAACGACACGCGAGACTCGGGTTCCATCTCGATGGGCGCCGCGGCACGATGGCGCGCTCGTGTGCTCGGGTGTCCGAGGGCGCCGGGGACGAGATCGTGAATCGGGGCGAACAAGCGGAGCGAACGGAATGGAGACCGAGGCGTCGGTGGCCGCCCCCCGGGGCGAGATTCGAGACGAACTTCCCGATGCGGGCCGTGAGGACGACGGGGAAATCGTCGTGCGGCTCCGTGGCGTCAGCAAGCACTTCGATACGAAGGCGGCGGTGGATCGCATCGACCTCGATGTTCCACGCCGGAGCATCTTCGGTCTCATCGGACCGAACGGCGCGGGGAAAACGACGACGCTCAAGATGATCGCGACGCTCATCAAGCCGGACGAGGGCACGATCGAGCTCTGCGGTGAGGATCTCGAGTCGAACGTCGGCTCGCTTCGTCCGCGGCTCGGCTATATGCCCGATCAGTTCGGCCTCTTCCGCGGCCTCGGCTGCAAGGAATACCTCGAGTTTTTTGGCCGCATCCACGGCTACCACGGCGCCGATCTCGAGCGGAGAATCGCCGACGTCTTCACGCTCACCGAGCTTCACCGGGTGAGCGAAGAGCTCACGACCGCGCTTTCGACCGGCATGCGGCAGAGGCTGTCCCTCGCCAAGACCCTACTTCACGATCCCGACATCCTCGTTCTCGATGAACCGGCGAGCGGGCTCGACCCGCGCGCGCGGATCGAGATTCGATCGCTCCTTCAGGAGCTCGGGACGATGGGGAAGACCATTCTCATCTCGAGCCACATTCTCGCGGATCTCGAAGAGATCTGTACCGACGTCGCGATCATCGAACAGGGGAAGGTCGTCTGGAGCGGTTCCCTCCGCGACGTCCAAGATTTCGACCGCACGCGGGTCGAGGTCGCGATTCGAGTGAGCGAAAAAGACGGCGACCGCGCGAAGGAAGTGCTGAGCTCTCTCGAATGCGTCCACGATGTCCGCTCGTCTCAAGACGGCCGCCTCGACGCGCAGATCGATCCCGGATCGGGGAACGGAGTCCTTCGCGCGCTCATCGATGCGGACATCGACGTGCTCCTCTTCAAGCTCGAGGCGGTCGACCTCGAGGCTCTCTTTCTCGAACGTACGAAGGGGATCGTCTCCTGACGGAACGAGATCGGAAACGAGCGAATCGTCCCGACTCGTTTTGCGGCGCCCGCCCGGGCGCGCGCGAGCTGCCCTCGACACGACGCCATCTGCGAAACGGACCGCCAAGAATGTTTCAGACCCTTCGCCGCCGCTTTCTCGAAAATCCGCTCATCGGCCGCGAGCTCTCGACCTCCCTCACCTCCTACCGCATCGGGATGATCAGCCTGATTGTCGCGGCCGCCTATCTCGTCGCCGACCTCATCTGCTACTTCTTCTTCTCCGAAGTCTCGAACTACCAGACGCTGCCGTTCGAGGCGGGCGCGTTCCTCCACCTCGCGCACACCATCGTCGCGTACGGGTCCGTCGGAATCTTCGTCCCGATCCGGCTCATGGGGCACATCGAGTCGGCGCGAACCGGGAAGGCATTCGATCAAGTCGTCGTGACCGGAGTCTCGCCGCTTCGCCTAGTGCTGGGGAATTGGGGCCTCACGCTCGCTTACGCAGGCGTCGTCCTGATGATCGGTCTCCCGTTCCAAGTCCTCGCCCTCTCTTTCGGCGGCGTCGGGTGGACGGAGATTTTTTCGACGTACGTGATTCTCTGGATCTATACGAATGTGATCATCGCGGTCACTCTCGGCGTGTCCGTCCTGGTCCGCGACTGGCAAGCGATTCCGGCCGGCATCGCGTTCGCCGCGATCGTCGGCATCGTATCGATGGTCCCCGTGATTCCCGCTGAGCTGGGCGACGTCGGTCCCCTCAGGATGTTCTGGCGCTACGGTATGCCCGAGGCGTTCATCGACGCGTCGGGGATGCCGACCGGAGTGTCGAGCTTGCTTTTTGGCGAGCCGAGACTGCTCCATGCGACCGTCCCGCATTGGCTCTACGCACCGCTCCTTTGGGCGGTGATCGCGGCGCCCTTCGTGGTGCTCGTCGTTTTCGGTCCTCACCACCGCTTCACGCCCGGCCTCAATGTGTTCGGTACGGTCGTCCTTCCCGGGGACGTCGCGCTCCGGTTCGCGCGGCGGCTCCGGGCAAACCTCGTCCGTCGCGTCGAGATGGCGTTCTTCTACGAGAATCGGCCACGGTGGTGCGGCGGCTGGGATTTTCCCGCGCGGCTCGTCTCGATGCTCGCCTTCCTCGCTCTCGCGTGGGGTATCTGCATGGGGGTCGTCTACGACTTCGAGCCGCGCGCGCGACCGTTTCGCCGCGACGAAGCGTTCCTCGCCGGGATCACGATCAGCCTCATGCTTCTCTTCGCTTGGTTTCTCTACAACGGACACACTAGGCGCCACGCCGACGTGACCGAGCGCATCGGTCCGCTGCGAATCTCGCACCGAAGCGCGGTGACGATCGCGTTTGCGCTGGGTCTCGGCGCCTTCGTGCTCACGCAGTATCTGTCCCATCTTGATGCGGTGAGTTCGTTTCAATCGTTGACCATCCGCAAGGACCAGACCTTCGATCTCGCCGAGTACGAGATCGATTGGGCGCGCGCGCTGAAACTCTGGACGATCTTTGCGGTCAACGTGTTTCTCGTGGGGCAAGTGCTCGGCTGCCTGATCTCGTCCGTCTTCGCGTGGCGCTGGCTCATGACCATGGCGACCGTGGCGCTTCTCGCCGGCCCAGCGATCGCCTGGGGACTCTACCAAGAGGGCCTCGTTCCCCAGGACGTGGGCGATGTGGGCGCGTTCTCTCCGTTCGCACGATACTTCTACCCTTCCCGGTTTCCGTCGGCGCCGCTCCACGCGAACGGCATGTTTCTCAATTGGTGGTTCTTCGCCGTGATGGTGTTCACGCTCGGAATGATTCTCTTCACTCGAAAGATTCGGAAGGGGGCACGGCGGCAGCTCGCGGCCGCCACCGCGGTGTTGGTCGTCGCGTCCTTCGGTGGCGTGGATCGGGTCGCGGCGCAGGGCGGCGACGCGGTCGACGTTCCGGATGAGGCCGCGCTCGATGCCGGCGCGGACGTTGCGACGTCAGAGTTCGAGGGTGACGACGAAGACACGCTCGATCTAGAGATCGTCGAAGTCGTCCGTGGCTTCGAAGGCCGTACGTTCAGTCACACCGCGCAGTTCCTGACTCTACGCGTGCGGAACTCGACCTCGGAGCCGTACACCGGAAAGTTGCGGACGTCTCACCGAGTTTCACCCGTCGTGCTTCCCTTCGAGCTCGGGGCGGAAACAACGAAGATCTTCCGCGTCGGACTCGAGGGATCGTGGGGAGGCGGTGATCAATTCGTAGTCGAGTTCGCTCTCCACGACGGACGAACGAAAACTCTGACGCTCGATCCCATCGTCGTCGCCGCGCCTTCGACTCAGCCGGGCCAGTCGCACGAGGGTGGAAGATTCCTCTTCGTCGGAGAGGATCGTCCGCCGACGCCGCTTCGCTGGGCGCAGGCGCTCGTCGACGGACGAATGTCGATCGTGCGTGCGCGTGCGTTCGTGCTCCCGGAAGATCCGGTCGGATACACCGGCTGTTCGACGGTGTTCTTCGGACCGGGGGATTACACGCGGCTCACGGAGGAGCAGCGACTCGCACTTTTCGATTTCGTGCGGCTAGGCGGCTCCGTCGTCTTCTACGGCCGCCACGAGTGGTCCGCGATCGCTCAGCTCGAGCCGTGGTCCGCGTGGTTCGAAGGGGCGGAGTTTCCGCGCGTCGGCGAACTGGCCATTCCGCGGCTGAAGGGCGGAAGGACGATTTTCGAGTGGGAGGACGGAAACGACTCTCGCCTGGCTGCACGTACGTGGGGACCGGGGCGAGTCGGCGTCGCAAACGTCGATTTTGCCTCGGAGTCGCTACCGCGCTCGCGTTCGCTCTGGGCGTCGTTCACGGCGGCGGTCCCGAAGAGCGTCTACCCGGCCATCCCGCTCGGCGATCGATGGGATCGCGATCTGAGCGGCTTCGGGAGCCTGGGGGGCATCCTGGTGTACTTCGGCCTCTACGCGCTAGTCGTCGGGCCGATCTTGATGGTGCTTCACCGAAAGAAATCGCGTCGCAAGTATCTCTGGCCGTTTCTCGGCGCGTCGATCCTCGTCTTCTGCTGTGCGATTCCGATCCTCGACTGGGCGATCCATATCCGACCGAGCCTGGGACGCTTTCGACGCGTCGTCTACATCGGGGCCGACTCGGAATCCGCGGTGTCGCTCGCCCACGTGCGGGTCCGATCATCGGGGCGCCAAAGACACGCTCTCGATCTCAAAGGAAACACCGCGATCCTCGGGAATTCCTGGTTCGGTCCCTCCGGCGTCGTCGCGCGTGTCCCGCGCTCACCGGGCGCTGAGGGCGGCGCTCCGTTCAGCGCGATCACTCCGCCGTGGGGGAGCCTCGATCTTTACGTGGTCGACGACGGCCCACCACCGGTCACTCCGATCAAGGCGAGCGCGACCTTCGACGCGAAGACGCGAGTCCTGTCGTACGAAGTCGAGTTCGATCGGCCTCCCACCTTTCCGATGGCGATGGTGTTCTACAATTTTTCGGGAGAGGGAGAACTCGAGGCGAAGCGCATCGTGTCGAAGGCCGATCGCAGGTTCCGCGGCAAGCTCACGGTGAGGAAGGGCGGTTCCGGATCGAATCGAAACATCGTCGGCCGCGGTTGGAGTTCCCTCGACGAGTTTTCGCACGACATCCCGATCGTTTACGGTACGCGCCTCGCCATGTATCCGGGAGACGGCCCGCGACTCGGTCTCGTTTGGGTGCCGCCCGAAGAGATTCCCCTTCCGCTCGAGACTTCCGACATCGAGTTTTGGACGGAGATGACCTCCGACAATCAGCGTCGATTCACCGGATTGCGGCGACCGCTTCGGTTGGTCGAGAAGGACGGAAAGCCGTACCTTTCGCGCGTGATCACGACGATCTTTCAGGAAATCCCCCTCGCGATCGAGTAGAGCGCGCGAGCTTACCTTGACGTCACGGCGCCGGATGGTTTTTCTTGAGGCGCTCACGGGCATGTGGGGGCGACCTCACCCGGCGGAGAATCTATGGCGCTCTTTCTCGGATTTGATTCCAGCACGCAGAGCCTCACCGCGATGCTCATCGAGGTGTCGGCTGAGGATGATCGACGCGTCGTGTTCGAGCACTCGATCCGGTTCGACGAGGGCTTGGCGGAGTACGGCACTCAAAACGGCGTCCTGCCTCACGATGACCCTCTAGTCGCGCACTCGTCGCCGCTCCTCTGGGCGGATGCGCTCGACCGGATGATGGGAATCGTCACCCGAGAGAGCGGCCACGACCCGAGCGAGATCAAGGCGATCGCTGGATCGGGGCAGCAACACGGAAGCGTGTACTTTCGCGCAGGACTCGAAACGAGGCTGCGCGCGCTCGATCCCTCCCGCGCACTCGTCGATCAGCTCGGGGGCGTCTTCTCGCGTGCGACGTCCCCGATCTGGATGGACTCGAGCACGGGGACTCAGTGCGCCGAGATCACGCGAGCGGTCGGCGGTGACGAGCGGCTCACCCAGATCACCGGCTCGCGCGCCTTCGAGCGCTTCACCGGTCCGCAGATCCGAAAGTTTTTCGCGGAAGCGCCGGAGGCGTACGCCGCGACCGATCGGATCCATCTCGTCAGCTCCTACCTCGCGACGCTCCTCGCGGGAAGGCACGCCCCGATCGACCCGGGCGACGGAGCGGGGATGAACCTGATGGATCTCGCGGCGAAAGCGTGGTCGGACGACGCGCTCGAAGCGACGGCGCCGGATCTCCGATCGAAACTACCTGGGATCGCCGACTCGTGGTCGATCGTCGGTCCGCCGGCCGCGTACTGGTGCGAGCGCTACGGAGTCGCGCGCGACGCTCGTGTGGTGACGTGGTCCGGGGACAATCCGTGCAGCTTGATCGGCGTCGGACTCGTCGCACCAGGCCGGATCGCGATCTCGCTCGGGACGAGCGACACGCTCTTCGGGTTCATGCCGGACCTCGCGGTCGACCCGCTCGGACGCGGACACGTGTTCGGCGCGCCGACGGGTCACTTCATGAGTCTGATCTGCTTTAAGAACGGCTCGCTCGCGCGAGAGCGCGTCCGTCGCTCGGCCGGTTATTCGTGGGACGAGTTTTCTCGCGCGCTGCGGGAGACGAATCCGGGCAATCGCGGCCGGGTGCTCCTCCCGTGGTTCGAATCCGAGATCACCCCGCACGTTCCGATTCCGGGCGAGCGGCGCTACCGCCTCGACCCCGACGACGCGCCGGCGAACGTGCGCGCAGTCATCGAGGCGCAGATGCTCTCGACGGCAATTCACTCCGAATGGATGGGCGTCGCGGTCGACACGATCTACGCGACGGGGGGTGCTGCACGCAACCGGGAGATCCTCCAGGTGATGAGCGACGTCCACGGCGCGGATGTCTACCAGCTCGAAGTCGGGAACTCTGCCTGTCTCGGTGCTGCGCTCCGGGCGTTCCACGCGCATGCAAAGGCCGAGGGCACGGAACCGTCCTGGGACAACGTGACGCGCGACTTTGTCGAGCCGCTCGCGGAGAGTCGAATCCAGCCGCAGTCGGGAGCTCGCGAGATCTACGATCGATTCCGTCCTCTCTACGCGCGGTGCGAAGCGCACGCTCTAGGTCGTGGCGAGGACCCGGCCGACGCGCTCGCGCGCGAGCTCGATTGAGCACGACGCGAGAGGGGGCGCGCGGGGGTGTCGCCGGGACTCGTTGCGTGAGACGAATGGCTGAGCATCCTCGCTCGAGGAGCGAGTCGGCGGCGCCGGGCGGCGTCTCCGCGGGACGGCTCGACGAGGAACCGATAAACGGAGCGAATCACCGCGGAAATCGCAGAATTTTAACTTTACAGATGCGGGGCGTTCGTGAAGATTCTCGACGCAGTTGAGAAGCTCGGAGCGTGTCCGTGCGGCACGTCTCGAGTGGTGAGCGAGTCGAGTGCGGCGTAGTGCTCGGCTCATGTGTGGACAGGGATCTTCGCGCGTGCGAACTCGCACTCATCGCCGTAGCGGGCGAGAGTCGGTACGCGCAACGAGGAGGAGACACTCCGCGAGGATCCAGTACGGGAACGTGAGTCTGTGCGGGGAGGGACGAGTTCGCTCCGAACCGTACCCGGCGATCGCTTCCCAGATTCGTTGAACGGGTCAGCACACGTTGGGAACCTGCGCACTCTTGCGTAGTGTCCCGAGTTCCCGCGACTAGTGACGGTTCCTCCAACGGGGCCGTTTCGAGGCGCGAGAACGGCTCCAGTCCGCAGCATGCGCGTGAGTCTTCACCGGTGTGCAGTGCGGGGATAGTCGAGAGAATGACCTCGCCGGCACTGGGCGCGCAGAGGTTCGACCCGTAGAGAAAACGATAGGAGGACGTCGATGCGACGCTTTTTCATCGTCGGGGCAGCACTTTCGTTGGCGATCTCGCCGGTCGTCGCCGAAGACGCGGGCACCACGGAACTCGATCGTGAGTTCTCGCTCACGCGTCTCGCTCAGCTCGAGCAGGAGCTCGGCAACGGCGGCCAGGACTCCAGCTCGCCGATCGTCGCGGGCTGGGACAAGAAGGACGGTTTCTACCTGAAGGACGCCGACGACAACTTCAAGCTGAGAATCGGCGGCCGCGGCCAGTTCCGCTACGTGTTCGTCGGTCGCGACAACCGGGGAAACTCCGGGACGACGACGCGCGACTCGAGCTACTTCGACGTCGAGCGCCTGCGCTTCCGCTTCCGCGGTCACGTCCTCACCGACCGCCTCACCTACGACTTCCAGTTCGACGGTGACACCGATCGCGGCGGCGGCGTGACGACGCTCGACGCACTCGCGATGTACGAAGTCGCCGAGGACACGCTCAAGGTCGGAGTCGGTCAGTACAAGGCCCACTTCCTCCGCCAGGAGAAGACCTCGTCCTCGAAGCTTCAGATGATCGATCGTTCGATCGCGAACGAATTCTTCAACATCGATCGCGTGCTCGGCGTCGTCGCACAGGGTGAGCTCGCCGACGGGTTCATCTTCTACGCCGCCGGAGTCAACAACGGCTTCCGGAGCCTCAACCGGGGCGCCGGTGCGGTCGATCAGATCCCGGCGTTCGTCGGAAAGCTGGATTTCAATCTTCTCGGCGACTACGGCTACGGCGAGAGTGACATCAAGCGCAGCGAGGATCCGAATCTCGTGTTCGGCGTGTCGTTCGCGTCCGATCAGAACAACGGGACGTCCGGCTTCTCGCCCCAGTACAAGGTCTATCAGGCCGGCGTGGACACCGGCTTCAAGCTCGGTGGATTCTCCCTGCAGGGCGAATACATGGGCCGCTGGCTCGACTACGAGACGACGGCCGGTGCCGGAGACCCAGACGTCGCCGGTGGCCGCAGCATCTTCTCGCACGGCTGGTACGTGCAGGGTGGCTTCATGGTCACGGACTCCGTCGAAATCGCCGGGCGCGCGAGCGTCGTCTACGGCAACGAAGGCGCTAATGACGGCACTGCGACCGAGTTCGGTCCGGGGATCAACTGGTTCTTCAACGGCCACAAGGTGAAGCTCTCAACGGACGTCATCTTCTTCGACATCCCGTC
Organism: Planctomycetota bacterium; assembly: GCA_965223845.1. Taxonomy (GTDB): domain Bacteria; phylum Planctomycetota; class UBA8108; order UBA8108; family SXIK01; genus CBDCXR01. The sequence continues at coordinate 6,972,119 of CBDCXR010000004.1, forward strand.
GGACATGCCGCGTCCGAGCACGAACCTCGAGCGTTCGAGCCCGCTTGCTTCGCCGTCGAGCGGCTTCTCGTCGGTCGGCCTCCGCGAGGGTGAACAGGGCATCATGGTTCGCACTCAGCTTCAGGTCTCGTTCTGATCGAGACGGTTGTCCTCCGTTCGCGCCCGCTCTGTCGGGCATGAGCGGAGAGAGTCTGCTCCCGAAGGCGGAGCCGGTGCACCTCGCGCCGGCTCCGCCTTTGTGCTTGTCCGTCGATCGGAGATTGATTCTCGCGAGGGGTCTCGGCCCGCATTTATCTGGTGAGCGATGCGGGTTAGGATACGATTCCGACGCGAGACTCCGCTCCGTCGATCTCGCGCGCCCAAGGTGCATACGGGAGGCGCGGCAGCGAAGAGACTCGCTCTCCGGGAATCAGCGGATGAATCGACAGGGAGTGACGAGGGTGCTCGGCGTCGCGCTGGCGGCAATCGTCGCCGGACCGGCGACAGCAGACGAGGCGTCGCGAATTCCGCTGCCGGCTAGCGCCGGCATCGAGCTCCGATTCGAGCTCAGTCGCGGGCGGGAACGACTCGCTCTCTCTTGGCCCGGTCGGATCCCCGCGTCGACGCGCGTCGAGCTCTCACCGGCGGACGGAATCGTCGTCAGTCTGTTGTGGACCGCCACGGGCGGTCGCCTCGCCGCCACTCGTCTCGACTCTCGGGCGAAAGACGCGGAGCGACTCCGAGCGACGATCCGAGCCGCGGACCCGTCTGAGTCGAGCCGCCGGACGGCTCGACCCGCTCGCCACTCGGGGTCTTCTCGTCCCGGCTTTTTCTATCTGTCCCGAGACCAGCTCGGAATGGAGCTCGCGCGTGGGCTCGTCTTCTCGCGCTCGAGTAGCGGATTCGACTTTTCCTTCACCGATCGCGCGATGTCGTTTCGACTCGACGCGGATCGCGACGGCGCGTGGGTCGTGACCGCGGCGGGAGAGGTGCCGCGGGGGAGGGAGACCGTTCTCTTCGCGTGGGAATCCGTTGCGCTTCCGCACGCGAGCTCGGCGGCGAGCCCGCCGAGGCTCTGGGGTTGGCACACGGAAGGACTCGGCAGTGATCGGCTCCGAAAGCTCGTGGCCGAGCTCGCTCTCCCCGCGTCACCCGGCCGCTACCTCGAACTCGGCGACGGCTGGCAAACGTCGCGTGATCCTTCGCCGTTTCGCTCGCCGGCCCGCGACTGGTGGGACGCGCTCGGCGCATCCTTCGGCCCCGACGCCACGCCCGTCCCCGCGTCTGCGGTCGACCCCGAGACCGAGTCCGAGCGTGCCCGCGGAGACGGGTCGAGTCGAAAACGGCATGAACGCTCTGGCGAGGGCGGAGAAGCGGGGGAAGCGGAGCCCGCGGCGATCGTCGAGATCGTGAACGCCCTTGAGGCGCGCGGATGGGACGTCGGGCTCTGGATCGCACCGCTCGGGGCGAGCTCGAAGGATGTGTACCGGGCCGAGCCCCGCGCGTTCTTCTCGCTCGAACGGCGCGACGACGGCGAAGTGAAGCGCCGTCCGATTCCCGGCGGCGCGCTCGGTCGCTACGTCGTCGATCCGACCTCGCCGGCGGGGCAGCGTTACCTCGAGCGACTCGCCGCTGCCGTCGTGGGGGCCGGGCCGCGAATCCTGCGTCTAGCCGGACTCGGTGATGCTTACGCGCTCTACCGCCGCGATGAGGAGCAACTCGCCGACCCGGCCGTCGGCGCGCTCGGAGCGCTACGTCTCGCGGTGCGTTCGCTCCGGCGCGGCGCGGGCGATTCGATCGTTCTTCTCGGCGCTCGAGGAACGCCTCGCGAGCTCGCGCCGGAGCTCGAATCGATGCGACCGTGGGACGAGTCTGCGCTCGCGCTCGCTCCTCTCGCGGCGGAAAGCGATCTCTTCCGGCGGTGGTGGCCGCGCGTCGCGGGAGCGTGCGGAATCGAGGCGACGCCGCTCGCCGTGCGCCCGGAGGGACGCGAGATCGGTCCTCCCGATCGGAGCGCCGCTCAGATTGCGTATGCGCTGCTGACCGGACGGGATACTCAGATCGCCGTCGGCAGAACGCTCCCGGATGAGACTCTCGCGCTTCTCCGACAGGTGCCCGGGTTTGCGGTTCGGCCGCTCGACTGGTTCGAGCGCGAGATCGCGCCCAACGTGTGGGTGTTCCACGGCGCCGACCGAGCGGCGAGCACCGTGGGACTCTTCGCGTGGGATGAGCATCGCGTGCGGCGGGTCCGTTTCAATCCGGAAGACCTCGGGCTCGAGCGGCGGACGCCCCGCGAGACGGTTCTCTGGTACGACCTCACCGCGCGTCGTCTGGTCGGAGTCGGCCGGGGGGAGCAGGAGTTCTCCCTTCTTCCGACGGAGGTGCGGCTCCTCGTCGCCGTCGCGGTCGAGCAGAATCGTCCCACCGTGCTGTCGATCGCAGGACGTCTCTTCGGGCGCGAGGAGGATCGGCTGCGCGAAGACTGGGATGCGAACCGGCGCGAGCTCCGACTTCACGTACGCCTCGGCTTAGCCGGCGATTCCGATCGACGGGCCACGTCGATCGATCTCGCCGTCCCGCCGACACTCGACGTCGCGCGGGTCGACGTGAGCGATGCGAACGTTCGAGTCAAGCCCGCGGCTGGAGGCGTCGCGCGGATCGAAGTCGACTCGGAGCGAAGCGAACTCGAGCTCGCGGTGACGTTCACCGCGAGCGCGTCGAGTGCCGGTGCGGTCCTTCCTCGCGACGTTACGGTTCGTCCGTCGGCTCCGGGATCGGCTCCTCTCGTCGAGTGGCGCATCGATGCGGCTGTCTGGCCGACGGCGCCGGCTCGATTCGAGGTCTCGCGGAGCGGGGCGGTCGTCGGGATCGTCAGCGGGACGCGCTTCATCGATTCCACCGCGACCCCCGGTGCCGTAGAGGAGTACGCGGTGAGGCCCGTCGGCGACGACCGAGCCCCCTCGATCGCGAAGGCGGATCCGGGTGAATTCGCCGCGACGGAGCCTCTCGATCTCTCCGCCGCGATTCCCTCGCGAACCGACGAACGCGCGGGCGCTCCGCGCCGCGATCGCGCCGCAACGGGTCGGCCTCTCATCGTCGACGGCGTCAGCTACGCGCGCGGATGGGGCGTGCGATCTCCGTCGATGCTCGAGTTTCGGCTCGCCCGACACGCCGAGCGCTTCACCGCGCACGTCGGCATCGACGACTCCTCGCGCTTTCGCGGTCGAGTGGAGTTCATCGTGGAGGCGGACGGCCGCGAGGTGTTCCGCACCGGCGCGATCCGCGGGGGCGTGCCCGCCGAGGCGATCGATCTCGACGTGCGCGCGGTTGAGCGACTGCGACTCATCGTCGAGGATGGCGGCGACGGGACGGACGGCGACTTCGCGAACTGGTGCAATCCTGTCGTGACGCACACGGCGCATCGAGACGAAGAGTCGCCGCGCCCTGCGAGTGAGTGACGCGCTCGAGGCCTCGATCGTCGAACGGTTCGGCCGCGCACACTTCGTACACGTTCACTCTGCTTCCTACTTATCTGTCCTCCCGCGCGTCCGTTCGGTGCCGTTTTTTCCGCGCGCAACTCCAGGTCCGAAATCGTGACCACAGCTCCGACTAAGATCACGCCGATCGCGTTTGCCTTCGTGCTCGCAGCCGCGACCACGATCCTCGCCGCCCCCGAACCCGCGCTCCGCGTCGGAGCGGCGTCCGTGGCGCTCGCCGCTCGGGACGATATGGTGATCGCGGGAGGCATCGCTCCCGGTCGCGCCCGTGGTCAGGAGGGCGAGCTTCGCGTCTCGGCGACCGTCGTCGAGGACGGAGCGCGCGCTCGAGTCGCCATCGTCGCCTGCGACATCTTGATGATGCGCCGCGATTTCTTCGATGCCGCCGGCAAGCGAATCGAGCGCGACCTCGGGATCCCGTTCGCGCACGTTCTCATGAACGCGACGCATACGCACCACGCACCGGCGACGGTCTCGATTCACGACTACGAGCGCGACGAGGCGTTCTGCGCGGCGGTACGAGACGCGATCGTCGCGGCGACGAAACGCGCGGTCGAGAGACTCGAGAAGCCGGGGAGCGAGTGCCGCTTCCTCTTTCGGCTCGGCGAGGAATCGTCGGTTGGCCAGAACAGTCGGCTCCTTCTCGATGACGGAACGATCTACTGGATCGGTCGCCGCGACAAGATCGTCCGACCGACCGGGCCGTTCGATCCCGAGCTCCCCGTCCTCGCTTTCGAGCGCCTTGCGGGCGGCTTCGAGTCGGTGATCTTCAACCATTCGACCCATCTCATCGGGACCAATCGTGCCGGCGTGCGCTCGCCGAGCTTCTACGGGCTCGCGGCGCAGGAGCTCGAGGCGAGTCGTGGGGGGACGTTCACCTTCATCGCCGGAGCGTACGGGTCGACGCACAACTTGACGCTGAGCTGTCCGGAGATGGTCCTTCGAATTCGCCGCGCCGTCGAGCGCGGGCTCGGCCGTCTGCTTCCTCGCCGCGTCGATGCGGTTCGCGCGCTCCGGCGCGAAGTCACGTACAAGGTGAGACGATTCGACGAAGCAGCCGAAGAGAAAGCGGTCTCCTCCTACTGTAAGCTCGAACCGTCGCGCGGCGGCGAGACTCACGCGAAGGTGTTCCGCGCGATGCGCGCGAAGCTAGAGCGCCTTCAGGGCGAGGAGCGAACGACGTGGATTCAAGCGCTGCGAATCGGTGACGTCGCGCTCGTCGGGATTCCCGGCGAGTGTTTCACTTCGCTCGGTGTCGAGATCAAGCGGCGCTCGCCGTTTCGGTACACGTACATCGCGGGTACGGCGAACGACTACGTGGGATACATCCCCGACGACGAAGCCTACGATCTCGGCGGCTACCAAGTCTGGACGGGGTTTCACAGCTTCGTCGAGCGCGGAACCGGCGAGGCGTTCGTCGACGTCGCGGTCGAGATGCTCGAGAAGCTGCACGACGAAACGGCGAACTGAAGGGGTCGAGCATGCACGGAGGGGATCGAACGTGAACCGCGCTTGTGAGTCGGAAGGACGACTCGTTGAAACGCGTCTCGGCGCGCTGACCTCGTCCGCGGCGATTCTTCTTCTCGCTGTGCTGGCGGGCTGTCGATCGCCGGCGGACCGCCCGAGCTCTCCGGCGATGCGTCGATCGGCCGACTCGGAACGAGTGGCGATGACGATCGAGCCGTCGGCGGACTTCGTTCTCGACGGAAGCGGGACTCAGCCCGAATGGCGCGCCGCGCAGTGGGTGAGTCTGAATCGTCGCCAGGGCGGCGATCTCCCCTACGAAGCGAAGCTCAAGGCGCTTTATTCGGAGACGGGACTCTACTTCCTCTTTGAGGCTACCGATCGCAAGCTGACGGCGACGTTCACGGAAGACTTCTCGAACCTTTGGACCGAGGACGTCTTCGAGATCTTTCTGTGGACGGACGAGCGCTATCCCGTCTACTTCGAGTACGAGATCTCCCCTCTCGGCGTCGAGCTGCCGATTCTGATCCCGAACTTCGGCGGCGAATTCCTCGGCTGGCGACCGTGGCACTACGACGGCGAGCGGAAGACGCGAACGGCGACGCAGGCGATCGGGGGCGCGAAAGAGAGTGGCGCGGCGGTCGACGGCTGGCGCGCGGAGGTATTCATCCCGTACGTCCTCCTTCGGCCGCTTCAGAACGTGCCGCCGACGGCGGGCTCGGAGTGGCGCGCGAACTTCTATCGCGTCGACCACGACGACGGGCGGCGGACGACTTGGGATTGGTCGCGGGTGGGGAGCGACTTCCACGAGTTCGAAGCCTTCGGTCGGTTTCGATTCGAGTAACCGAACCCATCGGTTGGCGCTCGAGAGCGACGGGACTTGAGGACGGCGCTTCCCGGTCGGGGGGCGGGAACGCCCACGCACCGATACTCCGTCTCGGTCAGTCTCTTTCGAGGCGAACGAGACGGATCGCCCGCGAGTGCGGGCGGAGATCTTCGATGAGGATCTCCGCGGCGTACGGACGAAGGACCTCGAAGCGCCGGTGCGTTCGCCGGCGCGTCTTGTCGATCGCGAGCACGTAGACGCGTGGGACTTCCTCGAGCTTTGCGCGAATCTCGGCCTCCGAGTAAATCGGCTGGCTCTTCCGGTCGGTGTAGAGCGAAACGAGACCGGCGGTCGTCTCGTCGGGATCGAACAGGTAGATCGGCTCGCTCGCCGGAACGAGGTCGGCGACGCGGCGCGTGATCGGGCCGAGGCTCTTGATCGCGTCGAGCGGAGGGAGGAGTGCCGAGGCGCTCACGGCGATGCAAAGGACGAAGCCGACGTACCAGCGCGAGAGTCCCGTGCGATTCCGCCCGCGAGCGAACGCCCGGCCGGCCGCAACCGCCGCGCCGAGCCCCGCCGTCGTGGCTGCGAGCGCGAGGACGAGCGACAGATCGGAAAGCCAAACGCGCGCGACCGGAATCGCGAGAGCGATCACCGCCGTGAAGCCGACGAGGAGCCGTGGAAACCACTTCGCGTAGGCGCTCCTTCGCTCGTCGCGCGCGAAGCGAAGCAGCCAAAGCGCCGAGGCGATCGCGCCGGCGGGCAGGAAGGGGACGATGTAAACCGCGCGCTTCGTACTCGCTAGGCTGAGCATCCCGATCCCGAATCCGAGCCAAAGGAGCGCGACGTCGGTCACCTCGCGTTCGCGCGTGATCGCACTCGCGGGCGTTCGGATACGAGTGCGTACGGCATCGATCACCGCACCGACGAGTGGCAGCGTGAGCGGGAGTGCGTGCACGGGAAAATGAATCAAGTAGTAGTAAATCGGGCGAACGTGTCCGCGGCTTCCGGCCTCGGCCGCGACGCGGCCGACGAAGTTGTGGACGAAGATCGCGTCGAATACCGCGCCCTCCGTTTCCTGCCAGGCGAAGTAGAGCCAAGGGCCTACGATCGCCGCCGCCACGACCGGGCCGACCACGAAGAGCGGCGCAAACAGTCGCCCCGCGCCTCCGCGAACGATCACGAGTGCGACGCAAAAGAGACCCGGAACCGCGATGCCGATCGGACCCTTCGCGAGAAAGGCGAGCGCGGCCGCGGCGCTCGCAAGTCCGCAGGCTCCCCAGCGTGTCCGCGCGTGCGAGGCCGAGTGAGCCTGGGCCGCAAAGGCCGCCGCAGCCGTCGTGCAGAGCGTGAGGACGCCGTCGACGACGACGCGATGTTGCGTCGTGAAGAACTCGACGGTGAGCGCGAGCGCAGCCGCGGTCCACCAGGCCGTGTCGACGAGTGCGTCCTTGCCGTCGTCTTGCTGCGGGCCGACGCGGGTCGAAGAGCGGAGAAGAGTTCGAACGAGAGACGCGGCGAATGCGATCGTCGCGAGTCCGCAAAGCGAGGAGAGAATGCGCGGCGCGCATTCGGGCGACGAGCCGAAGCTGCGGTAGAACGCACCGACGAGCCAAGCGTGAAGCGGCGGCTGCTCGAGAAACGGCTCGTCGCCGAGGACGGGAACCACCCAGTGGCCACGCGCAACGCTGCGTCCCACCGACGCGACCCGCGGCTCGTCGGGGGTCCACAAATCGTGGTCGAGTACGCCGATCGACGCGAGCACGATGAGTCCCGCGAGCGTCCATCGCCGCTCGGGTGCGGTCATGCGCGCGCGCTGAAGCGATCGTGGAGCGGAAGATTCCCCGGCTCGCGGCGGACGTCGCGACCGTTCGCGGCGAGGTGGACGAGCGCGCGGTAGATCGTCTCTGCGTCATCGGGCGCACCGACGGTCGCCGCGATCTCGTCGGCCGTCAGTGCCCTCGGGGCGCACTCGAGGAGCGCGGCGACGCTCTCGCGTTGAAGGTCGAGAACTCGCGCCGCAGCCGTTTTCCCCGCCTGAACGCCCGGTTGGTGGTAGGCGTTGATATTGACGAGCGAAGCGTAGAGGCCGACCGTGCGCTCGAAGAGTGCGATCACGGCACCGAGAGTGCGCGGTGACACTTCCGGGAGGGTGATCGTGATCGACTCACGTCCCTTCTCGTGGAGCGCGTCGCGCGTGCCGAGAAAAAACCCGAAGAGGAAGTCGCCGCTCGTGATCCCCGGCTCGACCTCGCGCGACTTCCCGGCCCGATCCTTCTCGACCTCGATGAAGACGACGAAAAAATTGTGCACCCCATCGCGAAGCTGCTGCACGTACGAGTGCTGATCCGTCGCCCCTTTGTTGCCGTAAACCGAGATCCCCTGGTGCACCGTGACGCCGTCGAGGTCTTTTTCCTTTCCGAGCGATTCCATGACGAGCTGCTGGAGATAACGCGAAAGGAGGATCAGGCGGTCCTTGTACGGCAGGACCACCATGTCTTTCGCGCCGCGGCCGTCGACGGCGCGGTACCAGGCGAGAGCGAGCATCGCCGCGGGGTTCGCACGTGGATCGGCTTCGCGCGTAGCGACGTCCATTTCGCGCGCTCCCGCGAGGAATTCGTCGAGGTCGATGCCCGCGAGCGCCGCGGGAAGGAGGCCGACGGCGGCGGTCTCGGAGGTTCGCCCTCCGACCCAGTCCCACATCGGAAAGCGTGCGAGCCATCCGTTCGCCTCGGCGAGCCGATCGAGAGCGCTTCCTTCGCCCGTCACGGCGACGGCGTGTTTTGCGAAGTCGAGATTGGCGCGCTCGAACGCCCACTCCGACTCGAGCATGCCGTTCCGGGTTTCCTTTGTTCCGCCCGACTTCGAGATCACGAGGACGAGCGTCGCGTCGAGCTCGTCCCCGATCGAGGCGAACACGCGATCGAATCCGTCCGGATCGGTGTTGTCGAGAAAGTGGAGCCGGAGACCGCTTCCCGTCGCCGCTCTGGCCGCGGTCCCCAGCGCGTCGTCCGCCAGCTGAGGGCCGAGTGCGGATCCGCCGATGCCGACGACGAGCGCGTGGCGAAATTTCGGCGCACTCTCCGGGCGGATGACCCCGGAACGAATCGCGCGCGCGAATTCGCGGATGCGCTCGAACGTCTCCACGATGGTCGCGGTGATCGCCGGCTCGGGCGCGAGGTCGGGCGCGCGCAGCCAGTAGTGGCCGACTCGACGATTCTCATCCGGATTGGCGATCGCCCCCGACTCGAGCTCGGCCATCGCGGAGAGTGCGCGCCGGATATCGCTATCGGTCTCGGCGAGAAACTCCGGCGTTAGCTCGAGGCGGGAGAGGTCGATCGTGATGCCGAGCGCTTCGCAGCGCGCTCGTTGGTATCGTTCCCAGAGGGCTCGCTTGCGAGAGGTCACGAGTTCGTCGTTCGCCATGTTCGGTTCCGAGGGCTCGAGAAGGCGCCGCGCTGCCGCTGCGTTTCCGCCGGTCGAATCAGGGGAATCCCGATACGCGCGCACGCCGATTCTGCGCTCTTCGGGCCCGCGTTGCCACCCCCGGAAGATGCGTCTCGGGAGCCGGCTGCGGCGACGGAGAAAACGGCGACGAAAAGCTCTTTTTTCGGCCCGTCGATCCAGGTATCTTTGCCCCGAATACGGTGACGCCGAGACGAGTTTCGACGTCCGTTCTGGACGCGCAGTCGCCCGCGCTTCCGGCGTCGACTCCTCCCGCGCCCCGCCTGAGAAGCCGAGCCGGGACGACCGAGCGACTTCTCACGCCGAGTCCGAGATGACCCCCCCCACGGACAGCCCCCAACGACTCGTAGAAGACGCCCTTCGCGCGGAGCCGGTCAAGTACCTCTGCGAGCGCGAGCCGCCGATCGTCGAAGCGTCTCTCCCCGTCGTCGATGTGCTCGAGCTACTGCGCAAGCACGAGGTCGGGTGCGTGATCGTCGTCGACGAAGTGCCCGACGGGGATGCCGTCGGCGGGAAGCCCGTCGGGATCTTCACCGAGCGCGACGTGCTCGATCGCTGGGCCGTGCTCGACTCCGACGAGTGGCTCAGCATCAAGTACAACCCGATCGAGAGGCATATGTCGCCGTCGCCTCGGTGTCTCGACTCAGCGGTCCACCTGGATGAGGCGACCCAGCTCATGACGAAGCGGGGTTATCGCCATCTTCCCATCACGGAGGAGGGCGAGCTCATCGGCGTGCTCTCGGCGAAGGGCATCGTGGACTACCTCGCGCAGTATTTTCCGGCCGAGGTGTTCAACCTGCCGCCGACTCCCGAGCTAGAGTCCAAGTTTGACAAGCGGGAGGGCGAGTAGGGCATCTGCGTCGCGGCGAGGCCGTGTCGGAGACAAGATCATTCCGGAAGCCGGTGCGCCGGAGAGGAAAGGCGCGACCGGCGGGCAACCGTGGGAGAAGTGCGCACTGCGTTCGAGGTTCGGCGACAACCGCGAGTGCAAGGTCCAGGAAGGAGCGGAAGGCGAGAAAGAAAAGCCGGAAGGAGACGTCGATAGTAGACTCAGATGAACGAGCGTTGAATCCGGTGACCGCATTCTGCGCAAACGCCTGAGTTGCGAAAGAAGACCGTCTAGTTGACCGATAATAAGATCGAGACCGGACTCCGATCGAACGACCCCGAGGGACCGAGCTGAGGGAAAAAGCCGACCTGAGGGAGAGAGGCGGAGACACTCGGTAGAGCGAACGTCGAACCAGGCGCTCCGAACCGCGCGATGCGGAGAGGACGCTTTCCCCGATCGCCGTCGCCCGCAGAGAGGCGACACCACGAGCTGGCACCATGACCCTAAACACGAAAGAGATCGTCGCCACCGACGAACAGAAGGCCCAGTATCTCGACCGAGACAGTGTCGTCGTTCGCTTCGCCGGGGACTCGGGCGACGGGATGCAGATCACGGGATCTCTGTTTACTCACAACTCGGCGCTCGTCGGTTACGACATCAGCACGTTCCCCGACTTTCCCGCGGAGATCCGTGCGCCGGCGGGGACTCTGCCCGGGGTGAGTGGCTTCCAATTGAATTTCAGCTCGCTCGACATCCGCACACCGGGCGACGCGCCGGACGCACTCATCGCGCTCAATCCGGCGGCGCTCAAGGCGAACCTCGAAGATCTCGTACCGGGGGGGCTGATCATCCTCAACGAGGACACCTTCCGGACGAACAACCTGAAGAAGGCGGGTTACACCGTCGACCCGCGCGAGGACAACAGCCTCGATGGCTACCGCGTCGTCTCCGTCCCGATCACCAAGCTGACGTCGGAGGCGGTCGAGCCCGCAGGACTCAGCCACAAGGACGGGCAGCGCTCGAAGAACATGTTCTCCCTCGGGCTCGTCCACTGGGTCTACGACCGCCCTCTCGAGCCGACGCTGAGACTTCTCGAGGCGAAGTTCGCCAAGAAGCCGCAGGTGTTCGAGGCGAACCGACTCGCGCTCCAAGCCGGGTACAACTACGCCGAGACGATGGAGATCGTCGCGCACCAGACTCGCGTTGCGAAGGCGACCCTCCCCAAGGGCAAGTACCGGATGATCACCGGTAACGAGGCGACCGCGATGGGATTCATCGCCGCTTCACAGCTCGCGAGTCGGACTCTCTTCTACGGCAGCTACCCGATCACGCCGGCGAGCGACGTCCTTCACTATCTGTCGCGGTACAAGGATTTCGGCGTCCGGACCTTTCAGGCCGAAGACGAGATCGCCGCGATCGGCGCTGCGATCGGGGCGTCGTTCGGCGGGGCGATCGGCCTCACGGGGACGAGCGGCCCAGGGCTCGCGCTCAAGTCCGAGGCGCTCGGCCTCGCGGTCATGACCGAGCTTCCCCTGATCGTCATCAACGTGCAGCGGGGTGGGCCGTCGACCGGGCTTCCGACGAAGACCGAGCAGGCGGATCTTCTTCAAGCGATGTTCGGGCGGAACGGTGAGTGTCCCGTGGCGATCGTCGCACCGGCGACTCCCGGAGACTGCTTTCACTGCGCGATCGAGGCCGTACGCATCGCCGTGCGGCACATGGTTCCGGTGATCTATCTCTCCGACGGGTACCTCGCCAACGGCGCCGAGCCCTGGATCATTCCGAAGGTCGACGAGCTCCCGGCGATCGAGGTCGAGTTCGCGACGGAGTCCGACGCGGCCGACTTCGAGCCCTACCGCCGGAATCCGCAGACGCTATCACGTCCGTGGGCTCTTCCGGGGACGCCGGGCCTCGAGCACCGGATCGGCGGTCTCGAGAAGCAGGACGTCACGGGCGACGTGAGCTACGATCCCGAGAATCACGAGCACATGGTTCGGATCCGGGCGGAGAAAATCGAGCGTGTCGCCGACGGCATCGCGGACGCTGAGGTGTTCGGCAACCCGGAGGGCGGTCGACTTCTCGTCGTCGGCTGGGGCGGCACGTACGGCGCGATCACGACGGCCGTCGAGCGTGCGCGGAAACGTGGCGGGAAGGTCTCTTCCGTCCACCTCCGCCATCTCAATCCCATGCCGCCGAATCTCGAGGAGCTCCTCGGTCGATTCGATCGCGTGCTCGTGCCCGAGCTCAACATGGGGCAGCTCCTCCTCCTTCTCCGGGGGCGGTTCTCGCGAGAATTCATTCCTCTCAATAAGGTCCAAGGCCAGCCGTTCAAGGTCGAGGAAATCGAAGACAAGATCGAGGAGCTACTGTAAGCGGCCATGAGTGACACCGGCATCGTCGAACCCGCTCCCAGCTACACCAAGGCCGACTTCACCAGCGACCAGGTCGTGCGGTGGTGTCCCGGTTGCGGCGACTACTCGATCCTCGCGCAGATGCAGAAGGTGCTTCCCGACATCTGTGAGGAGCAAGGGCTCCGTCGAGAGGACGTCGTGTTCGTGTCCGGCATCGGTTGCTCGAGTCGGTTCCCGTACTACATGAACACGTACGGGTTCCACAGCATTCACGGACGCGCGCCGACTTTCGCGACGGGGCTCAAGATCGCGAACCCGAAGCTGCAGATTTGGGTGGTGACGGGAGACGGCGACGGACTCTCGATCGGCGGCAACCATTTGATGCACGCGCTGCGCCGGAACGTCGATCTGAAGATCCTCCTCTTCAACAACCGGATCTACGGCCTCACCAAGGGGCAGTACTCGCCGACGAGCGAGTTCGGGAAGCGCACGAAGTCGAGCCCGTTCGGCACCGTCGAGGCGCCGATCAACCCGCTCTGTCTCGCGATCGCGTCGGAGGCGACGTTCGTCGCCCGCACGATCGACGCCGATCCGAAGCACATGCAGCAGGTGCTCCAGCGGGCGGCCGCGCATCGCGGCTCGGCGTTCGTCGAGATCTATCAGAACTGCAATATCTTCAACGACGGGGCGTTCGAAGACTTCGCCGCGCGCCCGGTGCGCGAGGACCAGACGATTTCGCTCGAGCACGGTCAGCCGATGGTGTTCGGCAAGGAAACGACGAAGGGCCTCCGCTTCACCGGCGGTGTGACGCCGGAGGTCGTCGAGGTCGGCGAACAGCCGCCCAGCGACAGCGGAGTCATCGTTCACGACGAACAATCGAGGGACTCGACGCTCGCGTACCTGCTCTCGCAGCTCGAACATCCGGAATTTCCCGTGCCGCTCGGAGTGTTTCGTGCGATCGAGAAGCCGACGTACGAGGTCATGCTCGATGAGCAGGTGGTCACGGCGACGAGCCGAGAGGGCGCCGGGAACCTCGACGCCCTGCTGAATTCCGGGGATACGTGGGTCGTCGACTGAGAGGCGATCTCGGAGCATCGGGGGTGGCTCGAGGATGAGATTCTCGCTCCTCGAGTGACCCTCGCCGACGGAATGAACGATCCCCGCCGTCCCGGTGGGATGCGACGCGGATCGATGAAACATCTTGGGGGGACGCGATGCGGTGCCCGAGCTGCGATGCCGAGTATCTTCTCGGCCAGGACACGTGCGACTCGTGCGGCGTCGATCTTACGGAGGTCGACGTCCCCGGGCCGAAGCGCGGCCGACTGCATCGATTGATCCTCAAGGATCCGATCTCGCAGCTCAACGCTCCGAGTCCGATCGTGCTCGGAAAGTCCGCCACCGTCGCCGACGCCGTACAGCAGATGCGAGAGAAGCGTTACGGCAGCGTGCTGGTCGTCGACGATGCGGGAAAGCTGAGCGGCATCGTCACGGAGCGTGACATTTTGATGCGGACAGCTATCGGCGAGACCGCGTTCGATGAAGTTTCGGTCGCCGACGTCATGACGCCGGATCCGGGCTCACTCGATGAGGACGCTCCGATCGCGTTCGCCCTCAATCTCATGAGCGAGGGCGGATACCGCCACGTCGCCATCGTTCGCGACGAGCAGCCGATCGGGTTTTGCTCGGTTCGCGGAATCCTTCGGTACATTGCGGAGAACGCCCTCGAGTGAGCGAGCGGCACGACGAAGGGGCGGACGGGGATCGCCGCCGAGACGGCGAGCCCAACCCGGACGAATCTCGACGCGGTGCGAATCGGCGGCGGAAGCGGCGGCGGGGCGGAGCGCGCCGGGGATCGGGCGACGGGAGCAGCGGGGCCGGCGACCTCGATCGTCCGCGGTCGCGGCGCGGGCGGCGCGCCGGCTCGGACCGCGAGCGTTCGAAGCGGAGTGCCGATCGAGCGCGCGGAGATGCGAACAAGCTACCCCGACAGTCCTATCTGGGTTTCGCCGTCCTGTTCGTTCTCCTCGCTGGATTGGCGACGGCGGCGGTGTTCGTTTTCCTGCCGTTCGTGTCCTCTCTCATCGCGGCGGTGCTGATCACCACCGTCGGCTGGCCGCTCTTTGAGTTCGTGCGCGGATGGATCGGCTCGGACCGTCGCGGGCTCGCGAGCGGGCTCACGTGCCTCGTCCTTCTCCTCTCCGTGATCTTGCCCGCCTGGGTGTTGTCGTCGGCCCTCGGACGAGAGGTTCGAAAGTGGCTCGCGGCCGCGCCGGAGGTGGTCGCGGAGCTCGAGTCGGCGCCGGCCGTCCGCGAATACCTGATCGTCGAGGGCGAGCGCGATCCCGTTTGGGACGAGACGCTCGCGAGTGTCGAGAGATTCTTTGGGATGGCGCCCTATCGATTGCGCCCTCCACTCGGCGCGGGGCCGATCGAACCCGTTCCGCAGGATTCCGCCGTCGATCCGCCTCCGAGGTCATCGCTCCCGTCGGCGGAGAGTCGGTCCGACCCAGGGTTTCGCATTCCGCAGGGAGGGCTCGAGCGATTGGCGCTCTGGATGACGTCGTCCCTCGCGACGCTGCTCGTCGGCGCCTTCGGAGTGCTGATCAAGATCGCGCTGACCGTTTTCATCGCCTTCTTCTTCTTCAAGGACGGCCCGCTCATCCTCGCCTCGATCGAAAGTCTCATTCCGATCGAGATCGAGGATCAGGTACGCGTCATCGAAAAATTCAAGGATGTCTCGACCAGTATGGTGCGCGGCGTCGTGCTCACCGCGGCGGCGCAGGGAGTCGTCGCCGGCATCGCGTTTCTGTTTCTCGGGCTGCAGCCGATCCTCTGGGGCTCGCTCGTCGCGATTTCGGCGCTGATCCCCGTCCTCGGGACGACGATGGTCACCGTCCCGCTCACCGTCTATTTCTTCGTGACGGGGAAGACCGTTCACGGGATTGCAGCGATCGTCGTTCTCGCGGTGATTTCGAGCCTCGACAACGTTTTGCGTCCGCTCCTCGTCAAGAAGGGACTCCAGCTCCACCCGGTCTGGGTCCTCCTCTCGATTCTCGGGGGCGTGAGTTGCTTCGGCGCGCTCGGGCTCTTCCTCGGGCCGATGGTCGTCGTTCTCTTCCGAACGGTGCTCCTTCTCGTCGAAGAGCGCCAGGAGCCGCTCGGAAGTCGCTCGCGTCGGGCGCGCGCCGTCGCCGCGCGGGCGGCGGCCGAGGAATCCTAGACAGGACGACGAAGACTTCGCTTCCCGCTCGACCTCATTCTCCGCGTGCGCGAAATTCGTCGCAGCGAGTCGCGTTCGGACGCTCGGGGTTGCCGCAAGTGTTCGGGTGGTTGTATTTGCACCGGTCGCAGAGGAAGCTCCCGCCGCCGAGGAACGACGCACCCCCCGTGCCCGTCCCGCCGCCCGGACGCGCGCGCAGGTAGCCGAGGGCGACCGCGACGACTCCGACGATCGCCCACGACGCGGGATGGCGGAGCGGACGGAGATACCAACCGGCGATCGCCGCGATGCACAGGACGGCCACGACGGTCTGAATGAACTTGCTCGTCGACATCGAGACACGTCCTCCGCGGGAAGTACCGGTCACCTCGCACTTCCGATCAAGTGAGAGGAAGCAGGATCGCACCGGCGAGAACGACGACCATTCCCGTGATTCCCATGATGGTGAGAAGCGGCGTGAGCGTTTTCAATCCCGTTCGTTCCGACATCCCGCTCATCCGACATACGACCCAAAACCCACTGTCGTTCATCCACTGAAGCGGCTTCGAGCCGCATCCGATCGCAAGCGCGACGTACACGGGATGGAATCCGAGCGTCTCCGGTTGGACTGCGGACGCCACGATCCCGACCGAAGTGAACATCGCGACGGTTGCCGATCCCTGCGCGGCGCGCATCGCCGCAGTGACGCCGAACGCGAGAAAGAGAATGGCGAGACCGGGATCGGGCGCCGCTTCGGCGAGCGCTCGGCCGATCCCGGTCTGCTGGAGCATCTGACCGAACGCTCCACCGGCCGCGGTGATGAAGACGATCGATCCCGCGCTGTTGAGTGCATCCTGGACCGAGTGTCCGGTTGCGCCGCGGTGATCGCTTCGGGTCGCGGTCCTCCGACCCGGAGTGCCGACATCCGCGCTCTCATCGCCGCTCGCCGCCGCCACGTTCCGGCGCGGACCGTAGCGGACGAGGGTTGCGAGCGCGATCGCAGCGGCGATGCCGAGTGCGAGGTTCTTGTCGCCGAGGGCGATGACGAAACCGGCCCCGTTCGACTCCCAGTTTCCCGCTTCCGCCGCGGTTCGAAGCGCGATCAAGACGACGGGGAGCGCGATCGGAAGGAGAGAAAGCCAGAGCGGTGGGCAGACGGTTTCTGCCGCCGCCGTCGTTTCCCCCATCGACTCGCCTTCGGGCCGAGCTTCGTCGGCCCAGCGACGACCGGCCCACCGTGCGTACACGAAGCCGGCCGCGCTCGCCGCCGCCCCGACGATCACGCCGCCGAGAATCATCGGTCCGAGCCCGACGCCGAGCACACCCGCGACAAAGAGAGGTCCGGGCGTCGGCGGCACGAGAGAGTGGGCCATCGACGCACCCGCCGTGATGCAGAGCGCGAAGACGAGAAACCCGCCGCCCATTTGGAGCGCGGTCGCGCGCGCGAGCGGCACCATCAAGTAGAACACGGTGTCGAAGAAGACGGGGATGCCCAGCGTAAACCCGCTCGCAAGGAAGGCACCGCTCGCGTTTCGCTCGCCGAAGGCACGGAGTCCGGCCGTTACGATTCGTTCGGCCGCGCCGCTCTTGAGGAGACACTGGCCGACGATCGCCGCGAGCGCGATGAGAACTCCGATCTTCGCGCAGGTGTCGCCGAAGGCGCGTGTCACGCGCGTCATCACCGGAGTGTCGGCGAGCTCGAGACTGAGTGCGCGGGCGGCCGCGTCGTCGAGGTTCTTCGTGCGCGCGTAGTCTTCGAGGTGCGCGGGCGTCGTCAGTGCGCCGACTGTGACGGCGGCGACGAGCAAGCCGAGAAACGCGGGGAGACGGGCGGCGAGCACGCTCGCGAGAACCACCGCGACGCCGAGAAGGACGAGGACGATCGAGCTCATGACGGACGATCCTAACCCGGAATTTTCACCAGATTCTACTCTGCCGCCGCGAGACGCGAGCTGCGCACGGGACCGTGTCGCGACCCCGGTTCTCACTGCGCGGAGAGCACACCTCGGGTAGGTGCGGTACCGTCTCCTCGTCGAACCACGTGACGGAATCGGCGATCGACCTGGACGCGGCCGGAGCGCGGCCCTCTCGTCCGGCGACTTCGTCGCGATCCTCGCCGCGTCCTTCAGAGCCGCTCGCGGTTCGCTCGGCCATGCGGACCGACAGGCCTCGATTCCGAACTTCGATCCGATTCTCCCGCACGCGGCGCTCGCCGGCGCGGGACAGAAGTCCGAGCCCCAGGTCGATGGAAGGCACGATGGAGTCTCTGTCGTTGTAGAATCGGTCGAAACGGCCTCGTGCGTCGGGACGAACGGTCGAGAGAGCTCGCGGAGAGAGTCAGATCTAATGAGTCGACAGAAGAATCGTGGCCGGACGTGCGTGCGGTGGATGGCCGTTTTCGGCGGACTCGTTTGGTCCGGGAGCGGCGCGGTGAGCTTTCTTGCGGCTCAGGAGGAGGCTCCGTCGATTCCCGAGTCCCCAGCGCCCGCGGTGATTTCGCCGGCCGCCGCGAGCGAGAGCGAAACCGCCGCGCCGGTCGCTGCGCCGCGGCCCGAGCAGCTGGGGTATACCGATCTCGTCGCCGACGTCGCTTCGGACCAGGCGATTGCGGCGGCGCTTTCGCGTCTCGAGTCCTCGACGGGCGAGGGCGAACGTGAAGCGGCCATTCGGGCGCTCGCCGAGGCGCTGAAACGCGTGGAGACGGCGCCCGCGGGGGCGGAAGTCGCCGGAGAGGAAGGCGAGGGCGAACCGTCGCACGACGAGCTGCGAGCGGCAGTGGTGAGCGCCGATGCCGTCCTCTTCCGCGGACTCCCGCAGCGAATCGCTCCGGCCCTCTCCAAGTTCGAGGAGCGCGACCGCGCCGCGTGGAGCTCGGCGCTCGAGGCGAACGGTATTCGCGCGGCTGCCTACGCGCCGTCACCGCGCGCCGCAGGATCTCTCCCATCGAGCGAGGGGGAGCTCTTCGCCGTTCACGGAGGCTACGCGCACGCCGCCATAGCGACGGACCCCGGCGCTCTCGGCGGATACACCAAATGGATCCACACCTTCGAGAAGCAGCGCGAGCTCACGTCGTCTCAAGAGGCGAACCGCGGCTTCTACCGGTTTCTCCAGCCGCAGATCGTGACGCGCGGTGAGCTGGTCTTCGTCCGAGCTCACCAGGACGTCTTCGCGCTCGAGCGCGAAACGGGGACCGTTCGCTGGCACGTTCCGAGCGACCGTCCGGAAAACCGGCAGAGCCATCATTCGTCCGCCGGCTTCAAGTCGTTCCGCTACTTCACCGACATCGGCGGCTGGGCGCTCACGCTCCTTCCGGGCGAGCCCGATCAACTGATCGTGCTCGACTCGTCGGGAAGACCGAGCCGGAGCGGCGGCAGCTTTCACTACAAGCACCAGAGCCGTCTCCGTTCGTACGAGGCGGAGAGTGGACAGTTGCTCTGGGAGCTCGGCGACGGAACCGGGGACGACGCGCTCACAGGGTTCACGTTCGCCGCGCCGCCGACTCCGGTTCTCGCGGCGGGCGATGGCGCGGATGCGCGGCTCGTGCTGGTCGCCCCGGTCGTCACGCCGCGCGGTTACTTCGTCGCCGGGCTCTCCCCCGAGGGGAAGCGGCTGTGGCTGAAGAAGCTCTACGGTTACAGCGAAGAAAAAAGCGCCGCCGATGCGATCTACAACTCGGGGATCGCGCATGGTGCGAGCCTCGCAGCGTCCGGCGATACCTTCGTCGGCGCACCCGGCCACGGCGTCGTGTTCGCGATGCGCGCGTCGGGCGAGCTTCTCTGGATGCGGCGGTACTCTTCGAGCGTCCGGCGGCGCAACGAGGATCCGCGTTGGGCGCCCGGGCACCCGATCATCGTCCGCGATACGGCGATCGTCGCCCCGTTCGACTCGGAGGTTCTTCTCGCGATCGATGTCGAGACGGGTGAACTCCGCTGGGAGGAGGCGAACGCGAGCTATTCGCTGCTTCTCGGCGCCGGTGGAGATCTTTGCTACACACTCGACCTTACTGGCCAAGTCCTCGCTCGATCGCTCGCGAGCGGCCAGATCGCGTGGACGTCGAGCGCTCTCGGCGCGCCCGCCGGTCGGGGATGGGTGACGTCCGATCGTCTTTACGTGTCGCTCGAGAGTGAGCTCGTGGTGCTCGACGCGGCGACCGGCGGCGTTCTCGACCGCGGCAGAATCTGGGACGCGTCGATTCCGAAACCGATCCCCGGCAACGTGTTCGCTTCGCGCGGCGAGCTCTACTGCGCGGCGCCGTGGGGGATCGCCCGTCTCGAAGCGTTCGCCGACACGCTCGCCCGGATCAATGCGTTTCCGCGGGCGCAGCGTCCCGTCGTCCGGGGGCGCCTCCTCCGGCGGAGCGGCGACTACGAGGGCGCGATCGCGGCGCTTCGGCGCGCGTTCGATGTAGCGAGGGAAGACCAAGCGAAGAGGGAACTTCGCACGGAGCTTCTCGACCTCGCGCGTGAAGCGGTTGCGACCACGAAGAATGCGGCGATCGCGCGCGGGATCCTCGCCGATCCTCGACTGGCGCTCCGGCCGCGAGAGCGCAGCGCGTTTCTTCTGCGTATGGCCGCGAGCCTCGCGTCTTCGTCTCCGTCGGCCGTCGCTCCGCTCTTTCGGCGGATCATCGCCGATGCCGAACACGGGACTCTCGTCGACTCGCCGAGCGGAGTGCTCGTCGACGCGGAGATCTACGCCTCGACGGGGCTTCGGGATCTCCTCCAAAGCGGTAAGATTCCACCGGATCCCGACGAGGAAGAGCAGACGAGGCGCCGCGTCGCAGCGAGCGTCGACGCCGGCGATGAGAAGCGTCTCGCGGACGTCGTCCTCCGGCGCGCACATGTGATCGCGAGCAGCAGTGCGCATGTCGCGCTCGCCGTTCGAGCCGCGGAACGCGGTGAATGGCGGACCGCCATCGAGCTACTCGACCGTCTCGCCGCCGACGTTCCCGCGCTCGGCGAGTCGTCCGCGATCGCCGATAGGATCGCGCTTTGGCGAAACAAGGTTCCCGAGGAGATCGGACGCCTGTCGACCGACGCGTCGTTCGATGTCCCCTGGCATCGCCACTTCGACGAGAGCCGTCGTCCCGGGGTTCTGGTTCACGGAGTCGGGGCGCAATCTGCCGTCTTCGTTCTCGCCGGTGGCCGCATCCGCTCGTACCGCGAGGACGGCGCCACCGCGGCCGATTCTCAGCTCGCCGGCTGGCCGGATCTGAGTCAGGTTCGCCCCAAGCTGAAATCGCGCGTTCTCGAACCCGCGTTCGTGCGGGAGTTCGCGGACCGCGTTGTCGCGAGTTCGCCGGCCGGCGTGTATTCGCTGCGCGCGGGTGAGGACGGAGCCTGGGTCGCTCAGCGCTGGCTCGAGCGGCATCACGCCGTCGACAAACGATGGAAGAGGCTCGGCGACAAAGAGGAGAAGCGGACGACGATTCAGTTCACCGCCGCCGGGGTGCGATCGATATCGGTAGCCGAGAAGTTCGGCACGATCGACGGCGAAGGGCTCTTTTACCCGGAGTGCCGATTCGTCTCCGGCGCGATCGTTCTCCTCGATCCGGACGGTTCGCTCTCGAAGATCGAAGCCGGAAGCGGGCGTCTCGTTTACCAGCAGAGCGGTGGCTCGAACCGAGCCGCACGATTGCTCTCGGTGACCGACGAGCGAGCGGTCGCAGCGAGTGTGGATCCCCCGGGCGTCGTCCTGCACGATTTTCGATCGAACTCCGCCGATCTCATTCCCGCGGCGGCGACTCCGTGGCGCGGTGAGATCGTTCCGGGACTCGCGATCGTTCTCGACACGCCGGCCGGTATCGAAGTTCGGCATCTGCCGCCGCGCTCGAGTCGCCGCGAACCGATGCAGCAGATCGCGCTCTGGCGAGACGCGAAGCCGCGCGGTCGTCCGGCGCTCGTCTACGCGGACGCACGGCGCGTCGTCGCGACGGAGGGCGGGGACGAGATCGTGGCGCGAACGCTCCGGAGCGGACGCGTTATCTGGCGCGCGACGATTCCCGGGGGATGGATTCCGCGGTTCGCGCACGCGACGCCCGGGCGCGAGAGCTTGATCGCGATCGGCGCGGGCGGGAGCGGGGCGGCCGTTCCGTACGGTGTTCTGGCGGCGAGCCCCGATCAAGACGTCGCGGCGATCAAGATCGATCTCGCGAGCGGCGAGATCGCGTGGACGACGTCACTCGTGGCCGGACCGGCGGCGATCGGAGAGGCGCGCTACGACGCCGGCGGTCGACTCGCCCTCGCGGTGGCGGCGAAGTCGTCGACGTGGGTGCTGCGGCTCATCCGGCTCGATCTCGAGCTCGGTGCGGTGAGCACGGTGTTCGAGCACGCGACGAAGGAAAGCGGCGCGAACTGTCCGCCGCCGCGTCTCGCCGCGACTCGAGGCGGAATCGCGATCGGAGCCGGCGAGAGTTGGGCGTGGTTCTCCCCGCGAGAAGTGCCCGAGGCGCTTCTCAAGGAGGCCGAGGAACCTCTCCCCGAGACGACTGCCGAAGCGAAACCGGCCGCCGCCGAGGGGGCGGCGCCGCCCGAATCACCGGCGGATGTGCGCGAGGCCGAGGGCGCCGCGGAACCCGCGCCGTCGACGCGAGCCCGCGCCGCGGCGAGGCGCGCACGCGCGGTTCGTCGTCCGGCGGTTCGACTCGTACCCCCGCAACCGGCCGACGAATAGCTCGCCCGCCGAGCGATTCGATCGTTCCCGCGCGCGCCGCGGGTCAGCTCTTCTCCGCGTTTGGAGTCGTGCGCTTTTCCGCCTCCAGCTTGGCCTCGGCCGCTTTCTTCGCGGCCTCCTCGGCGAGCCTTCGCTTTCGCTCCTCCTCGCGCCGTTTGCGTCGTTCGGCGTCCGGTGCGATCTCCGCTCTCGAGCCGGGCCGCGCGTCCGCGTGAGAGCTCCCCTTCGCCATCGGGTGGTTGATCTGAGGTAGGAAGCGTCGATGCGCCTCGACGATGCTCGCGAGCTCGGGGTCGCCGACTCGGTTTTTGAACTCGTTTCGATCGCTCCGGTGGTCGTAGAGCTCCTCCGACCCGTCCGCGTAAACGATGTACCGCCAGTCGTCGGTGCGGATGCTGTGATTGTGTTGGCCGAAGGTCGTGAGCGCGGCGTACGGCCACGCGACGCTCGGATCTCGGAGCAGCGGGGCGAGACTGTTCCCTTCGAGACCCGTCACCGGAGGGAGACCGCAGAGCTCGACGAGCGTCGGGTAGAGATCGATGAGGCCGACCGGACGCGAGCAGCGCGTTCCCGCCGAGAATCCAGGGGCGCTGATCATGAGGACGACCTTCGTCGAGGCTTCCCAGAGCGAGCGTTTTCCCCAGCGCTCTTTCGTGCCGAGATGGAATCCGTGATCGCTCCAGACGACGACGATCGTATTGTCGCGCTGGCCGCTCGCGTCGAGCGCATCGAGCACGACGCCGACCTGCGCGTCGACGAAGCTCACGCACGCGAGATACGACTGGACTGCGTGTCGCCACTCGTCGTGCTCGACGATCCACCGATGCCGCGGCGCGACCGCGCTCCATGAGAGATCTTGCCCGTACTCAGGCACGTCGGCGAGATCGTCCTCGAGGTGGTCGGGAAGCTCGACCGATTCGATCGGGTAGAGGTCGAACCACTTCTTCGGCGCGTACATCGGAACGTGCGGGCGGTAGAACCCGCAGCCGAGAAAGAACGGCCCGTCAGCGCTCTTCAGCTTCGCCGCCGCCCACTGCGCGATCTTCGCGTCGGGCATGTCTTCGTCGCGATCGGGGAACACGCCCCAATCCCAGAGCGGATGAGTGTGACCCGCGACGAGGGGCTTCGGCGGACGCGGGCCGAACGCGCCGAAGGTCCCGCCGTATTCGCCGAATTCACGCCGATCGCCTCCGTGGAAGATCTTTCCGACGCCCCAGGAGGCGTAGCCGTTCCGCGCGAAATGCTGCGGCAGCGTGACGGCGCGCTTCGTCGCTTCCCACGCGCGGACGCCCGGGCTGAGGTAGTAGACGCCGGTTGAGGAGGGCAGCTTGCCGACGAGGAGGCTCAACCGCGAAGGGTTGCAGATCGGCGCCTGACAGTGCGCGTTCGTGAAGGTGACGCTCTGCGCGGCGAGACGATCGAGGTGCGGCGTCTTCACCTGCGGGTGGCCGCCCAGAGGGCCGATCCAATCGTTGAGGTCGTCGATCGCGATGAATAAGACGCTGTACGGTCGGCCGTTCGGCGCGAGCTTGGCCTCGCCGGCACTGAGCGACGGGGGGGCACCGAGGCCCGTGAGCGACGCTAAGACTACGACGAGGGCGAAGTTGGTGGGGATCGACGGGCGTAGCATGGCGCTTTCAGATCGAGTCATTCGAAGGGCAGATTCAGACGACGCGACCGATGGTCGACGCGCGAGGCGTGCGTTGCCAGTCGAATCCGGGGCGAGTTGAGTCGCGTCGGCTCACTCCTTCCGGCGAGCGAGGACCGTTCGCTCGTACTCGCGAACGGCGTCGAGCCAAGCGCGATCGTCCGGAACGCCCCGGCGCTCGCAGTACTCGTCCCAAACGGCTCCGAGCGGCATGGTTTTCATCGTCTCGAGCACGGCGAGGCGCGAAGTGTAGTCTCCTTCGGCTTCGAATCGGCGCAGCTCTTCGGTCGGCTCGAGAAACGACGCCAGGAGCGCCTTGAGGAGCGCTCGCGCGCCGATGACCCACGCGGCGACGCGCTGGATGCTCGCGTCGAAGAAATCGAGACCGATGTGGACTCGATCCAAGAACTCGCCCCGCACGAGCTCTTGTGCGATGGCGTGGAGCTCGTCCGTGAGCGTGACTACGTGGTCGCTGTCCCATCGGACTCCGCGACTCACGTGAAGAAGAAGCCCGTCGAGCCAGAGGAGCACGGCCGAGAGCTTATCGGAGATCACCTCCGTCGGATGAAAGTGCCCCGCGTCGAGACAGAGGAGCTTCCCGCGCGTGATCGCGTAGCCGAGGTAAAACTCGTGGGATCCCGCCACGTAGCTCTCCGAGCCGAGGCCGAAGAGTTTGCATTCGACGGCATCGACGTTGTGAGCCGGGTCGATGGGCGGTGCGAAGATCTCGTCGAGCGACGCGGCGAGTCGTTCGCGGGGGGCCTTTCGATCGGCGGGCGTGTCTTTGTACCCGTCGGGGATCCAGACGTTGGTGACGCAGGGAGAGTCCGTCGCCTCGCCCATCGCGGCGCCGATCCGGCGGCACGCGATGCCGTGATCGATCCAGAAGCGCCGGATCCCCGCGTCCGCGTGCGCGAGCGTGAATCCGTCGACGGCGTGCGCGTGCGCGAAGAATGTCGGATTGAAATCGAGGCCGAGGCTCTGCGCCCGCGCCCAGTCGATCCAGCGGGCGAAGTGCTCCGGCGCGAGCGCGTCGCGGTCGACCGCGTGCGGCGCCTCCGCGTAGATCGCGTGCAGGTTCACGCGATGCCGTCCGGGAATGAGCGAGAGCGCGAGCTCGAGATCGTCGCGGAGCTCATCGCCGTTCCGAGCTCGGCCGGGGTACGCGCCCGTGATCGCGAGTCCGCCACCGAGCTCCGCGTCGGTCCGTTCGAACCCGCGGATATCGTCTCCCTGCCAGCAGTGAAGCGAGAGCGCGACGCCCGAGAGACGCCCGAGCGCCGCTTCGGCGTCGACGCCGAGCGTCGAGTAGAGCTCACGGGCGGCAGAATAGGTGTGCGGGGAGGCCATCGATCGATTCCGAACTGAGGTTTCGGTCAGATTGTCGTGTGCCATCGCTCGAGTCAACCGTTCCGCACGTCTCGGCGGCGTCATCGTGCACGGACTCTTCGCCCGATCGCATTCCGGTGGTATCGTCGACGAGTCTCGGAACGAGCGCGACGAGGAACTGAACGCGACGATGCGCAATCTCGAAATCAAGTGTCCGCTGCCGAATCGTGCCGAGACCGAAGCGCGACTGGCGCGTCTCGGCGCGCGCCGGATCTGGGAGCGGCGGCAGAAGGACACGTTCTACACGGCATCACGAAACTGGCTCAAGCTGCGGGAAGCGGAAGGTGAGCGTGCCGAGTTGATCTCGTACGGTCGAACGGGACCGGCAGACGGAGCTCGAACGAGCGACTACGACGTTCTCTCGATCGAGGACGCGGCAGCGTGGCATCGCCTGCTCGGCCGCGTCCTCGACGTGGATCTAGTCGTCGCGAAGACAAGAACCCTCTGGCGGTGGGAGGACACGCGCATCCATCTCGATCGCGTCGACGGACTGGGCGAGTTTCTCGAGCTCGAGACGGTGGTGGGGGACCGCCCGCTCGACCGCGCACGCGCGGAGACGGAGACCGTGATCTGCACTCTCGGGCTTGCCCCGGAGACGTTTATCTCCGTCCGCTATCGCGACTTGCTCGCGGGTGACCGCGACCGCTGACGCGCGCTCGCTCGTTGGTTCCGCTCCCACCGCGAAATCATACGCACCCGAACGGTAGGCAAACGAAGCGTTCCGGGCGGAATGCGCGACCGACGCGTCGTGCGGCAGAACCGGCGGAGCACGCGCGCCGACTCTGGTGCGCGTCCTGTTTGGCCCCGGATCGACGAGTGGTACCATAGAGTCCGGTCGGATCGGGTCTCCTTCCGCAGTGTCTACTCTGAGCGAACGAGGTGTGGCGATGTCTCGTCTCGGCGAGCGGCGAGCGGCGTGGGTTCTGTCGGCGTTCTTCGCCGTTACGTGCTTACCGGCGGGCGGTTTTGGCCAGGAGGTTACCCCGGCGTCGCTGCGCGCTCTGCTCGAGCGACGCGTCGGCGATCTCGAGCTCTTGCGAGTTCCCCTCCGGGATGAGGACCTGCCGCAGCCGCTTCTTGCGGACGGCTCGGGTCTAGATCCTCGCTTCGCGATCACACCGGCGAAGGTACGTCTCGGAAAGTTTCTCTTTCACGATCCGATTCGGTCTACGGACATCGTGATCGACGACGGCGGCCGCGAGGATTTTCGTCAGTCGGCCTCGTGCGCGTCCTGCCATCTCGCGCCGGCCGCGAGCAAGGCCGGTCAAGTGTTCAACTTCGGTGTCGGCGGTGAGGGGCGGCTCGAGATGGACGCCTCGGGCGGCATGATCGTCGAGCGCCACCAGGAGCCGACCGCGGTCGACGCCGTGCCGACGGGAGTGGTCGTCCGCGACGATGAGGGAAACGTCGTCCTCGACGGCGGGAAGGATGCGGTCGACTCGGTACCGCGTGTCGCCCCGACGGTGATCGGAGCGGCGTACAACGTGCGCCTTCTCTGGGACGGTGCCGCCGGCGAAGAGAACGAGGGGATCAATCCCGACGAGCTTCCCGCTGCCGAGAGCATCGTTCAGCTAGCGTCGATGAATCACCGCATGTTCGTCGATCAGCACCTTCCTCTTCAGGCGCTTCCCGTGTATCGCGAGCTCTTCGCGCGGGCGTTTCCGGATGAGTTCGCCGAGTTCGAAGCGAGTGGAGATCCGAACGACTACATCAACGCGGATACGATTCAGCGAGCGATCGCCGCGTTCCTTCGGACGGTGATCACGCGCGACACGCCGTGGGACCACTTCCTTCGCGGCGATGACTCCGCGATGACTTCCCGACAGCTCCGTGGTGCTTATCTCTTCGCACTGCCGGCCGCCGAGGGCGGAGCCGATTGTCTCGCCTGCCACAGCGGCCCCGCACTCAACAAGATCGTCGGCGACGAGGCGGGTGTTCTCGTCGAGGAGAACTTCTTCAACCTCGGGCTAAACGATCATCCGCTTCAAGATCAGGTGCGCGAGGTTCTCGACGATCCGAGCCACCGCGACCGCGGCCGCGAGGCAGTGACCGGTCTCTCCGAAGACGCGTTCGAGTTTCGCACGACGACGCTGCGTCAGCTCCGCGATGCGGGCCCGTTCATGCACAGCGGCGAGCTCGCCACCGTCCGGGAGGTTGTCGAATACTTCAATGACGGCGTCGCGGCCGATCCGGAGGCCGGATCCGCGGAGAGTTTGAGCTCGCTCTTCACCCATCCCCGTGGCGACGGCGCGCTAGGGCTCGGCCTGCAGTCGACGCAGATCGACGCCCTCGTCGACTTCCTCGAGAACGCGCTCTACGATCCCGCGTTCGTGAGCGATACGCCGGGCTCGCCGACGAAGCCGTTCGATCCTTCCGCCCGCGAGCTCGACTACGAGCCGGAGCTCGAGGCGCTCGGGGCGATCGATGGTTGGCTCCCGAGTCGCATGTCGTACGGCAACGATGATCCCTTGTCGCGCAGCCAGATGCTCTTCGTGCGCGGCCGCGTCAACGACGACGATTCCGTCGACATCGCCGATGCGATTTACCTCCTCGACTACTTGTTCGCCGCGCGCGCCGCACCGGTGAACATGTTCGCGGCGGACGTCAACCACGACTTTCGAATCGACCTCGCCGACCCGATCTACCTCTTGAACACGCTCTTCGGTCGGGGACCGCCGCCGCCGGCGCCGTATCCGGAGCTCGGTCAACTCTTTCTCTAGGTAGCGATGTCGGGTCTCTCGAATTCGATCTCGACATCGCGAGCGCCGGTGTCGAGGTTGAATCCCACCGTGTCGTGCGCCATCCTCGTGCGCGTGAAGCCACTCCGTTCGACACGCGCGTTTGTCCTCGCCGCGCATTTCCTATTCGCGGGACTCGCCGTTCCATCTCGCGCCCACGCTCTCTCGGCGGACGGCGAGATCGACGGCTGCACGTACCGGTTGATGGTCCCCGACTGGATGCCGCGCGGTGAACCGGTCAGTGTCCTGATCGTCGTTCGGAATACTTCGGAAGAGCTCGCCTCGCTCACCGCGCGCGTCGAGCTTTCGCCGGAGTGGTGGAGCGAGCCCGAAGACGGCCGCGCTGCGAGGCTCTCCCTCTCGCCCGGCGAAGTGAAGCGCTACGCGTTTCGTGGGATACGGAGCTCGATCGAGGCGCCCGCCGGGGATCACTTGTTCCGCATCCGCCTCCACGGCGGCGAAAGCGAGACCGAGGTCGAGCACTCCGCGCGCGTGCAGCTCATTCGCGGATCGGCTGTCGAGCGCGGCTGGTGGTCGATTCTCGTCCCAGCGGCGATCGCGGTGCTCTCGTTGCCGGTCTTTCTGCTCGTGCTTCGGCGGGAAGCGAAGCCCGGTGCTTGGAAGAGGCCGGTCGATGCCGAGATCGAGGCGGCGGAGGATCGCTGGTGGACGGCGGAGTAAGTCCCTGGAGTCTTTCGGGGCGGAGCCCGCGCGGGTCAGCGGTTCTGCGGATCGGCGCGGCCGCGCTCGTTGCGTCGTTCTACATCGGAACGGCGGACATCGTCATCGCGACGAATATGGGCGCGAGATTTGGCTTCGATCTGTGGTGGACGTACTTCTTCCTTGGAGTTGCCGGCTGGGCGCTCATGGATATGTCCGTCCGTTATTTTCTTCGCTTCGGTCGCACACCGGTCTCGCTCTTCAAGGAGCTCCACCCGGTCTTCTCGATCTATCTCTTCCTCACGATCGCAGTGACGACGGTCCTCGGTGCGTACTCGCAGTGGAATGCGTGCGCACACGTACTCGGGGGGCTCTTCCCGCAGCTGCCGGTCGAGCTCGGCGGCGTCGTCGCCTGCGGCGCTGCGGTCGGGCTCGTCGCGTGGGGCGTCTATCAGCGCATCGAGGTTCTCTTTGCCGCCGCACTGATCACTCTGATTGCGCTGTTCGCGTTCGCCGCGCTCGCGGCGGATGCGCCGTGGGGCGGAGCCTTGCGCGGTCTCGTTCCGCGCGGGCCTCCGAGCGAGGGGCGGACGGAGTGGTTCGGGCTCATTCAGAAGAACGCAGGAAGCCTCATCAATGCGTGGCTGATCCTCATCTATCCCTACACGATGATCGAGAAGGGATGGTTTTCGCCCGAGCTGGCCGAAAAAGTGCGCATTCTCCGGCGCGCGCGAATCGACTACGCGATCGGGATCGTCGCCGCCGGCGTTGTCGCGCTCCCTCTTATGGCGGCCGCCGCTGCCGTCGCGCGCCCGTTCGGGATCGTGCCGTCGAACTACACGGAGTTCGCGGCGCTCCTCGAGCCGGTCGCAGGAAGCGCTGCGACGCAGGTCTTCCTCGTGGGACTCTTTCTCGCGGCGTGGACGGCCGGCATCGGCTGGATCGTGTGCGGAGCGTACGCGATGCTCGATCTCGGCAATCTTCCGCTTCGGATGCGTTCGCCCGCGTTTCGCCAGTACCTCGTCCTCTTCGGCGTCGCGTCCTCAGCGATCCTCGCCCTCCGCGTGAACCCGTTCTACGGGATTCAAATGTTCACGATCTTCCTTTCGATCGTGTTCCCCGTCGTCGCGCTCGTACTCGCGTGGCGCGTGAGTCGACGCGACATGGAATACTTCCGCTGGTGGCCGCGGAACGTTCCCGGAGCCGTTCTGCTCCTCCTCGACCTCTTCGCCGTCGGCGTCAGCGTCTACGTGGGTTGGGGGCTGCTGTTCTGATCGGCGGATTGGTGCGCTACTGGCGCGCTTCGACGTACTCCTTCGCTCTCGCCTCGTAGCCCGCGTTTCTAAGGCCGACGCGGTGCGCCTCGCCGAGCGCTTCTTCCCAGGGGACTCCGTCATCGAGGACGCGGTGGGCGAGCCACACGGCACCGACACGGTTCGACGACCCGCAATGGAGTAGCGTCCGTCCGTCGGTCGGAGTCTCGAGGAGCTCACGGACGCGGTCGAAGACGTCGTCCGTGAGTGTGTCGGGGGCACGAAACGGAACCGCGTGATACGCCACTCCGATGGACTCGCACTTCGCTTTCTCGTCCCATGCGAGCTCGCCATCCGTCCGGAGCGTGATGACGGAGGTGCAGCCTTCCGCCTTCAAGGCGTCGAGATCGTCCGCCGAAGGCTGACCGGCGAGGTAGACGTTCCCCGCGAGGTGGAGCGGGCGGATCGTTCCAATCTCGCGCGCGACCGGGGTCCGATCGGACGCGGTCGCTTCTTCCGGTGCGTCTCGATCCACTCGCGAGCAGCAGCTGGCTACGAATGGCGTGAGACACACCATCATGAACGACGGTGCGAAGAGGGGGCGGCGTCGATCTCGATTCATGGTGTCTCCGACAGCGGAATGGGAGCGTGGGGAAGCGCGTACGCAGCCAAGACATTACCGATTGACGCTCGTCGATGCGACCGGCCAGTCCACCCTGTCGGTCCGGCCTTGATCCTCCACGCCGCCCGATGATGCTCGCTAGGGGCAGCTCGGGACCGGCAGACAGCTCAGCTCGTCCGCCGTCGGATCCGAGCCGCAACCCACCGTCGGAGCCGGTGGAGGATCGTTCTCCGCGAAGAGAAAATTGAGGAGGAAGATCGGGTCCGCAATATTGACGCGTCCGTCGTCGTTGACGTCGGCGGCATCCGCGCACCGCGCCGGCTCGCCTTGCGCGAAGAGCTCGTTCAGCGTCGCGATCGCATCGGCGACGTTTCGGCCGCCGTCGCTGTTTGCATCGCCGCGCCAGAACCTAGCCTGAGGACAATCCGATTCGAACGCACCGAGGTCCGCCCCGGCACCGCAGGGGCGAGCCACGCCGTCGATGTCTTCTGCCGGCGCGGTGTCGGGTGTCCCTGCGTCGATTGCGCGCGAGTCTTCACGGAGACGGTAGTCGCCGGGCTCGACAATGAAGTCGGGCATTTCGATGGCCTCGCCGGCGATCTCTACGACGGTTCGTCTCGTGGCGTCGAATACCCCGCTACGTACGAACCGGATGTCCGGAAGGACGAGTGAGCCCTCGATCGAGCTCGATTGCGTCGAACCTTCGATCACCGACCCCGTCCAGTTTCCGTCGACGATGGCACCGATCGCGGTCGAATGAACGAAGGAAGTGCCCGGTGCGAAAACCGTCCACTCTCGATGCAGGCTGCCGACGACGAGGCAGTTCGTGAACACTGCGCCGTCTCGGGTGGCGACGTCACTCGCGACTCGGCCGGCCTCGCTGGAGTGGAGAATATCGTTTCCGATGATTCGGCAACGCCGAAACTCGGTCGTTGCCGATCCGGCAGAGAAGACTCCTCCCGACGGGCTCTCGAGCGTGGGAAAGCCGACGAAGCGGCGGCCCGTCATGAGATTGCCTTCGACCGTGACGTCGACCACCCTACCGGCCGAATGAACTCCACCGCTGATCCCCGCGCCGCCGATGTCGGCTCGGTTGTGAACGACGAGGCATCGCGAGATGACGGGATCGTCGAGCGATCCGATGCTGATCCCGCCCGATCGCCCTCGCGTGATGGTCACGTCTTCGAGCGTCGTTCCACTGCGCAGTCCGAGTGCGCTCCCCACGAGGATCGTACTCCGCCGACCCGCGCCGGAGATGCTGACGCCATGCGCGAGCGTTTTGCTCGCGAGTGCGTACTCACCCGCCGCGACCGTGATCTGTCGCGTGTCGGTTCCGCGCTCTTCGGCGATGCCGAGGTCGGCTCCCATGTTTGCGCCGTCGAGGCCCGTGCCGATGCACGGAGATTCTGCCGTGAGCCGGAGATCGAACCCCGTGAGCGCATCTTCGAGCCGGCGGAACGGACGTTCGGGGGTCCCGTCTCCTCCTTCCGGGGCGTCCGCGTCGACGCTCACGCGATCGCTTGCCCATCCCGCAAAGAGCGGAGGCTCAGCGGTGTTGTTCGCGCCGAAGCTCGCGATCGGATGGCCGTTGAAGATGCCCGGTGAGACGCAGCTATGGGTCACGGTCGCTCCACCGAGCTCGCTGTAGATCGAAGCACCGCCATTGTCCCAAACGATCGAGCTCACGACGAAGAGCGGAGCCGAGCGGGTGAGAAACATGCCGCCGCCGTGGTACGCGGCGTTTCCCGCGATCGTCGACCCGACGATGGTGACGGCACCTTGACTCCCGATCCCGCCACCCTCGAGTGATCCGTTTCCCGCGAAGACGCAGCCGTGGAGCTCCAATTCCCCCTCGTACTCGAGCGCGGCGCCTCCGCCGCGTACTCCCGCGCGGTTGTGCAGAAACTGGGTGTCGATGACATCGGCGATCGTCTGATAGTCGACGTGAAGGCCGCCGCCGACACCCGAGACCGAGTTGGCGACGAATTCCGATTCCTCGATCCTCGCGCGCGCTCTTCGCACGCGAATGCAGAGTCCACCTCCGGTGAGGTTCCCGTGGTTCCGTTCAAAGCGGCAAGCGCGTACGGTGACGATCGGCGGCGGCTGATCCGGTCCGACGGCTCCCGACATGCTGAGTACGACGGCGCCTCCCCGATCTCCCGAACGGTTTTCCACGAAGGTCGAGTCATGGAGCTCGATCCACTCTCCGCGAAAGCGGATCGCGCCGCCGTCGTCGTGGGCGACGTTTCGGCTCATCGTCACGCCTTCGACCCTGAGCTGGGACAGCTCGACGCCACCGATGCCCCCGCCATCGCCGGCGATGTTGTCATCGAAGCTCCCGTCGATCACCGTGACTCGACTGTCGTGACCGACGTAGAGGCCACCGCCGATCGACGTATCTTTGCAGCAACCGCCGGGATTGAACTGAGCTCGATTGCGCGCGAACACGTTGTTGACGAATCGAGGTTGCGACTCGCGGGCGCAGTAGGCGCCGGCACCGAGGGCGCTTTCGTTCTCGACGATGTGGTTCCCTTCGATAAGAGGCGCCGCGATCGATCCACAGAAGATTCCACCGCCGAATCGTGCCGGGACGTTTTGGAAGCTTCCTCCGATTCCCTTTCCGCCGGTCAGGGTGAACCCCCGGAGCGTCGCCTGCGGAGGTTCCGCCGCGTCGAAGACGATGACGCTCGCGTCGGACGGATCGGTCGGCTCCGCCATCGCTAGGACGGTCTCCGCCGGTCCGGACTCACTCTCGAGAACGACGCCCTTCCCGAGAAAGCGGATGGGCCGACTGATCTCGTAACGTCCGGCGGCGACGAGGATGCGGTCGCCATCTTCAGCCGCATCGATCGCTTCGTGGATCGTACGGTGGTCGGCCGGAACGCGGCGGTCGACCGCCAGGGCGGACGAGGTCGCGATGCCGACGAGTAGCAGGGCCAAGGAGACTACGCGGAGCACCGGAAGTCGCTTGATCGAGCGAGGGGAATCCATGGTCTTAACTCACAGACAGTTCGGAGATCGAGAACACGGGAGCGGATCATCCGTCGGATCCATTCCGCACGCTTCGGTCGGCTCCGGGGGCGCGCTTCCCGTCCCGAAGAGGAAATTGAGAAGATACACCGGGTCGGCGATGTTGACGCCGCCGTCGTCGTTCATGTCCGCCGCATCTGCACAACGCGCTGGGAACCCGTTCGCGAAGAGCTCGTTCAGAGTGGCGATCGCGTCGGCGACGTTGCGCTCTCCGTCGCTGTTCGAATCGCCGCGCCAAAACGGGGCCGAGGAGCAATCGGATTCGTACGCGCCGAGATCCACGCCACCGCCGCAGGGCCGGGTGTTTCCGGCGATGTCCTCGGCCGGGGCTCCCTCGAGTCCGCCCGCGTTGATTCCGGGTGAGCCCGGCTGAAGGCGGTAGTCGCCCGGATCGACGACGTGATCGGGGAGCGCGAACTCCATTCCCCCGATCTCGACGGGATTGTGTCGGTCGAAATCGAATCCACCGGGGTGAACGAAGGCCGGTGAGTCCGTAGCGAGAGAAAACTGCCGGGTCACCCCGACCGCGATCGTTCCGTTGACGAGCGTATTGAGTAGGCGCCCGCCGCGGACGTGACCGACGACGGTGCAGTTGACCAACGACGGGCCCGCGTTGTCGAACGACCCCGTGATGACTTCGGTCGGTGGTGCACCGGCGATGAGGCAGTTCTCGAACCGGACTCCGTCCGCCCCGACGACGCCGTGCGCGACCGGGGCTCCGGCGATCGGCGCGCCGAGTTGAACTCGATTGCCGACGATGTGACAGCGGGAAAACGTCGTCTGCGACCGAAAGGCCGCGACCCCCGCCGACGACAGAAAGAAGCGGTGGAAGTAACCCCAAAGGAGGTTGTTCTCGATGTGGCATTCGACCACGTTCCCTTCGGCGAAGTCGCCGCAGGTGACACCTCCGCCGCCGTAGCGAGCAAGGTTTTCGACGATGCGGCAGCCCTCGACGAGAGGATCGTCGAAGGAGCCGATCGTCACGCCACCGGATGCACCGTGCGTCACGGTGACATTGTCGAGAACCTCGCCGTCCCGAAGTCCGAGCACGGAACCGAACAGCGTCGTCGTGCGCGCATTCGCTCCTCGGAGCGAGACTCGATGGGCCAGAGCCCCGACACGCAGATCGTACTCTCCCGCCGCAAGGTGGACCGTGCGGCGCTGTGCCTTCATCGTCTCGGCGACGCCGACCCGCGCGCCGATGTTCTCGCCGTTCGGGCCGGTCCCGATGCACGGCGAGCCCGGGCCGAGGCGATGGCTGAAACCGCTGAGCGCGGACATGAGCCGACGATACGGCGCGCCAGCGGAACCATCGCCTCCGGCGTCGGCGGTGCCGTCGACGAAGACTTCGTCGCTCGTCCAGCCTTCGAATCGAGGAGGCGCGTATTGATTCGTCGGTCCGAAATCCTCATGCACGGCGAAGTCGAGAACGGTTGGAGAAATGCAGCTGTGCGTGATGTGCACCGCGGGTTGCCGACCGAAGATCGAGCCTCCGGCGTTCTCGTAAAGGATCGTGCCGGTGATCGAGACCGGTGCGCTGAAATCGAGGAACAAGCCCCCTCCGCGCGCGGCCGCGTTCCCCGCGATGGTCGACGACGAGACGAGTACGCCGCCGCCGGCGGAGATTCCTCCACCGGTCGTCGCTCGGTTGCCGCTCAAGAGACAGTTCGTGAGCGTTCCCGATGCTTCGTAGTCGATCAAAAGCCCTCCTCCGTTCGCACCCGCTCGATTGTGGAGGAACGTGCAACTGTCGATCTGTCCGCGCGTTTGGTAGTCGATGTGAAGGCCGCCGCCCATTCCCATCGTCGAGTTTCCGATGAACGTGCTCGCGACGACCTCCACCGCGCCGTTCGGTAGAAAGATCGAGACCGCTCCCCCCTCGTTCGCACTCGTGTTCCCCTCGAAGTGGCAGTCGCGGATCGTCGCCTCTTGCGGGGCCGGAGCCGGGATGACTCCGCCGGCGAACATGTTGAAGCGCATCGCTCCGCCGCGATCGTTCGAGCGATTCTCGCGAAACGTCGAACCGAGGAGGCGAATCTCGTCCCCGCGAAAGCGGATCGCCCCGCCGTCGTCGCTCGCGGTGTTGCGAATGAACTCAACGTCCTCGACGACGAGCTGGCAGAAAAGCTCCGTTCCGATCGCTGCGCCGTCGGCCGCTTCGTTCTCGACGAACTCCCCGCCATGGATGCTCACACGACTGTCGTGTTCGAGAGACAGCCCTCCACCGACCGACGCATCGAAGCAGTTGGGGCAGGGGGAAAACTCGGCTCGGTTGTGCCGAATGCTATTGTTCACGAGGCGCGGCTGCGCTTCCCGTACGCAATGGATTCCTGCGCCGTGGTTCGCGGTGTTCTCGGTGATGATGTTCCCCTCGATGAGCGGGGCTGCCACCGTGCCGCAGTAGATCCCGCCGCCGAGCTGGGTCGGGACGCCGAGGTGAAGTCCGCGCGTACCTCGGCCGCCGGTGATCGTGAATCCACGGAGAGTCGCCTCCGGGGGTTCCGCGCCGTCGAACGCGATGACGCTCGCGAACTGCGGGTCCGCGGGTTCTCCCATCGCGATCACCGTCTCCGCGGCGCCCCCTTCGCTTTCGATGATGATCGCCTTCCCGAAGTAGCGAATCGGGGACGTGATCTCGTAGCGACCCGGCGCGACGAGGATTCGGTCCCCGTCGACGGCCGCCTCGACGGCTCGGGCGATCGTCGCGTGGTCGGCAGGGACGCGCAGATCGGCTCCGAATGCCGCGTGCGAAGCACCGAGCGCGATGAACGTCGCCGTCAGGATTCGTCGGCGGGAAGTGGCGGAGAAGACCGCTTTCATGAGGAACCTCGTGTCCTATCGAACCAGTTTGCTCGACCCGTCGGAACTTTCGGTGCGGCGGATGTCGTGTGAGTCATCCTACTGATGAGGTTCGCAGTCGATGTGGAGACGATCGGGAGGCGCTCCGCCCGAGAACAAAAACGCGAGGAGGCGCTGGACGTCGTCGAATCCGATCGAACCGTCGCGATCGAGATCCGCGGCCGCTTCGCACGACGAGAGCTCCGCTCCGCGGAAAAGATGGTCGAGAAGGGCGATCGCGTCTCCGATGTCGACGCGGCCGTCGAAGTTGGCGTCTCCGAACAGAAGCTCGCGCCCGTAGTAAAACGCATCCGGTGCGAGCGCGGTGCCGACTTCGGTCGTCGCGAGTACGTCGACGCGCTCGATCGTTTCCCAAGCGGGGAAGCGTGCCTCGACGAGCTCGTCCGAAAGAACTCTCCACCGCGCGATGGGGCGTCCGTCGAGGTGGATCGAACGGAGCCCCGCGAATCCACGCCCTCGGATCTGCACGAGCGCCGGACGCCCGGGGGGGCCCCCAATCGGCGTCAGCTCGTCGATGCGCGGCTCCGTTGGCCCTGCGGCTCCGAACGCGCCGATGTCCCCGCCGTCGCGGGCCGCGCCGAGGCACGGCGAAGTGGATCGGAGTCTCCAGTCGTCTTCGCCGGCGAATTGTGGATCGGCGTCGATGCTACTCTCGCCGGGATCGATCCCGACCGCCGCGGCGGCGTCGAAGGAGACGTCGCAGTGACTGAGCGACACAGACGATGTCGAGTCGGCGCTGAGGTCGCGTTCATTCCCCCAGATGATCGAGCTGTGAAACGTCCCTCGCGCGGGCGCCGCGCCGCGATTCTTCACGAATGCGCGGATTCCCGTGGAGCACGCCGTCACGGTGTTGTGAGCGCCGTCCACCTCGGCGCCGTCTTTGAGCGCGATACCGTCGCGGCACCGCGCAACGACGTTACGGGAGACGAAAACCGACCCATCTCCCTCGATCGAGATGCCGCGGTCCGCGACATCGATGATCCGGTTCCCGACGACGGACGCGTTGACGCCGAAGAGATCGATGCCGTCGTCGGTGCCGCCGCGGATCGAATTGTTTTCGATCCGGGCGATCGCCCCATCGGGCGGTCCTCCGTCGAGATCGATTCCGTCCGCGTTGCCGAGAATATCGACCATCACGTTCGCGCGGCATATCACCCGCGCGCTTGTCGCGTGAACGGCTTCCCCGGTCGATTGAAACACGCAGTTTTCCACGGTCAGCGCGCCGCCTTTGGCATCGACGACGACGCGAGCGACGTCGCGAAAAGACGAGTGCCGGACGGTGAGCTCGGCGTTCTCCGCGGCGAGCAAAGGTGGGCGTATGAGCTCGGCGTCGCGATCGATGTTCCCCGGTGGATCTCCCGTCGAGACGTCGGCTGAGACATGCGTCAGCACGCCCCGTGAACCTTCTCCGAAGACGAAGCTTCCCGCGAGGCCGTCGCCGATCAGCCGAACCGGAGCTTCGGCGGCGCCCGCGAGGACCAGCTCACCGGCGACCACGATGTCGGCACGTGGAAGCACGATGTCCGCACCCGCCTCGGCGGTCACGCTCGCTCCGACCGGGATTTCGAGGGATGGGGCGAGCAAGTACGGCGAGCCCGACGCGGTCCAGGTGGTCTCCCCGAGACCGACCGAGGACACGACGCGCTCGGGATCTACGAGCGTGACGCGAGCGTGGAGGACGTCGAGCTCGGTCCCGTCGTCCCCGATCGCAGCGACGATGAAGTCGCGTGATCCGTACGGCACGCGCACTCGCTTCGACCACCGGGCGATCACCGGATCATAATCGCACGGTTCGCCGTTGACCGTGACCGTCGCAGTCGCTGCCGCGGGCGCTCGTCCCGAGAGCGAGACCCAGTGATCAAGGGTGTAGAGCTCTCCGCGACCGTACCAAACCGGAGGCGGATCGTCGCCCGCGTCGCTCGGCGTGATCGTCAGTCGACGCGGGATGCTCCGCGCGACGAACTCGCTTCGATCGAGAGCGAAGGTGACGAGATCGTCGATGAGCTTCGCCGGCACGGCGGGGACGAGAAGCCCGACTTGATCGCTGATGGCCGCAGGATCGATCAGGTCCAATGCCTCCTCGAGCGCGGCCCAGTAGCGGCGGACGAAGCTCGGATGCGCGATGAGACGCCTCACCGCAGGAATGCTCGGGCGGAAGATCGGCTGGTGCGGGAGTAGGAACGTGCTGTCCATGTCCCAGGGGACGAGGATGAATCTTCCGCCCGGCGGCCGGTAGATGAAGTAGTCGTCGCCGGTGTCGCGGTGGAGGCCGCCTTCCTGATTGCTGAGGACGTCTTGAATCGCAAACCAGCGGAGCCATTGGTCGACGTCGATGAGGGCGGCGATCGCCGCCGGAAACTCGTCGTCCGTCGAGCGGTGAAACGTTCGAGTGAGAGTGACGATATCGCTCCAGTCTCCCTCGGCGACGTTCGTCTGCTTCTCGTAGAGGGGCGCGTAGGCAGCGGGATCTTCGCCGAGGTACGAGAAGTCCGCCGTCCGCAGACCGCGGTAGAGGTTTCCGTCCGGACCGTCGGCGCCGAAATGCCGGGTTAGCCACGCTTCGTCGACGGGTTCCATGCGAGCGTACTGCGGGTGAAACGTGCCGCCGACGAAGAGGCGGACGATGCGCGCCTTCGAGTAGACCATGCCGGCGCGGCGCCACACGTCCATCCCGAGCACCTGTCGCTCGGATTGGAACGCGTTGAAGAGGAGACGCGACGCGCTGACTCCTCCTTCGCGCGATGGCAACGTTACTTGGTAGGACTTGAGTCCAAAGAAGAGCGATCCGTTCCCGCGGAGTCGGACTTCTGCGCTTTGAAAGGACTCGCCGCCGCCGACAAAGCCCGCCGGCCGGCGAATCTTGTCCTCGAGCTGCAGCAACATGTCGAGCCGATCGCGTTCGCGGAGGACGATTCGGTACGTGTCGACGAGTATGGAGTCGCCGCGGTCGTCGACCTCGAGAAGGAAGGTCCCGGGGGATTCGCGCGGGAACGAGGTCTCGCCTCCCGCCATGCGTGCGGCGTACTCGATGCGCGCGCGATCGGGAATCCCGTCGAAGATCGCCTCGAGCACGGATCCGCGCGGCGCGAGGGGCAGCGTCCGGAACTCCTCCTCGCCGTCGAAGCGCCAGAGGAGCTCGGCCGGGGCCTCACTCGACG
This sequence comes from Planctomycetota bacterium, assembly GCA_965223845.1. Classification (GTDB taxonomy): domain Bacteria; phylum Planctomycetota; class UBA8108; order UBA8108; family SXIK01; genus CBDCXR01. The sequence continues at coordinate 7,011,758 of CBDCXR010000004.1, forward strand.
CGACGGCGCGAAACTGAATCGGTTCGCCGGGGCGGGGGACGACCGGCTCGTGCCAGAGCAGCTCGATTCGCGGGCGGTCCGGTTCCGCGGCGACGGAGTTCCTCGCGCCGGGCGATCCCCCGGTCTCGGTCGACGCCGCCCACGCCGCAGCGGAGAGCGCCGATCGTTCGACATCGATCCGCTCGAGCGAGGGACCTGCTCCGTCCGGAAGGCGAGGCCACGGCGCGCGATCGGAGTACGCGACGCGATCGATTTCACGTCCACCCGCATCTCGGAGAACGACCACTTCGGCGTCGTTCGACAGTCGTCCGCGGTAGGGGCCGGTCACCCGTCCGCCCGCGATCGGAGCGAGCGCGTCGGGCGTACGCGCAACGACGACGGATTCTCCCGCTTCGACCTCGTACCCCGGCGGGAATTCGAAGCGAACGGCATTCGAGATCTCCCAGCCCCCGAGTTGAGTCGCTTCGCGCGCGAAGAGCTCCACGAATTCGAGGTCGCCGTCGTCCGCGGGATGGTAGTGGATCTCCGAGATTACGACGGGCCCGGGCTCAGGTCGAGCGTTTGGCGACGCGGGAGTCGCGTGGGGAAGCGCGCGAACGACGCCGGCGCCATCGGGGTAGCGTCCGGCGACTCGGGTCGATGCATCCCGGAGTGCGTTCGACGAGATCGCGTCGACGATCGTCTCCGTCTCTCGCTCGACGATCGCGATCGTCCGTCCGACCCAGTCCGTCGGGATTTCGACGGCGAGGAATGCACCCCCGGTGAGTTCGCCGCCGGGATCGTCGCGAAGACGCACTGGTGGCGTGTCGGCACCGCCACGAATCTCGAAGCCATTGGGGTCGATCGAGTCGCCGCCGCGGTGGTAGATCTCGACGGTTGCACGCGCAGCATCTGCGTCGCCGACCGAGATCTCGTTCAGCGCGAGAGGCGGGACCGCGGGCGCCCGAGATCCACCGACGGTGATCGTGAGGCGCGCGTCGATCCCGAAGTCCGGACTCCGGACGTGTTGATTCGCTGCGAGAATCGCGAGCACGTTGTCGCCCCGCGAAAGGAGCGCTTCGAGTCCGCGGAGCGGAAGCTCTTCAGGAATCCCTTCCGCCTCCTGAGGACCGTCCGCCGTCGATTCGTGTGAGATCGCGTCGCCGGGTGCGCCGAGGTTTCGCCGCGCGACTTCGACACCGTTCAGAAACGCCACAAAGCCGTCGTCGAAGAGCGTCTCGAGCACCGCATCGAGAACCACTCCACGCTCGCGGAACGAAAACTCGCGGCGGAGGTACACGGTCGAGTATCCGCCGTGCATGTCCTCGAGGACGGTCGCCTCCGATCGATTGCCGAAGCCAATCGGCGCTGAACCGGTCGCCCAGTCGCCGTCGTCGTACTCGGCGAAGGTCCAGGCGCTCGCTGGTCCCGGTGGCGGCGCGGTTCCCTTCCAGTAGCGCCAATCGGTTCCGCGCACCACGAGATCTTCGGGCTCGGGCGACTGCGCGGCGAGTGCGTTCGGGCGTCCCGGAGAGCCGCCGTAGCGTCGCGACGTGGTCCACGACTCCGGGTCGGCGGGATCGGCGATCGCCGCCTCGAGCTCGAGAGACGCTCCACCCCCGTTCGTTGCGAACGCGCGTGCGGGTGGATACTCGAGCGCACGAAGGACGTCCGCCCCGCGCCGGAGGACGAGGCGACCGCCGTCGCTCGAGAGCGTGCCCACGAACTCGCCGTCGGGGGCAAATCCGTACGCCGAGGCGAACGACTCGGCGTCGCTCGCGAGGACGACGAATTCAGAGGGAGGAACTCGGAGATCCCCGAACGAGTAGGCGATTCCGCCGCCGATCTTGACGCCGGTGAGCTCGATCGTTCGGCGTGAGTGGTTCTGGAGCTCGACGAAGGCAGGAAATCCGAACGACGGCTCGGCCGAAACCTCGGTGAGGACGAGCGCTTCGGTGTCCTCCGCGGTCGCCGTACCGGCGAGGAGGAGAATCGCCGCGCCGACGCCGAGAGAGACGATCGCAGCGCCGCGCGCCGCTTCGCGCCGTTCCACGTGGACCCCTCCTTCCAACTCTCGCGGGGCCGTCGAATCCCGGCCGGCCTCCTACCCTTGTGCTCGCTCCCGCCCGGACCCGCTCCCTATCTTACTAAAGCACGGAGAAATCACGTTCCCAACGAGGATTCGAACCCGCCGCGCGCGGAGCCCGTCCGCACGGATCGTCCCTCCCGAGGCAAGCGCTCGACGACCGAAGTTCGGGGCTCGTTCGGCGCTGCGTACGACGCCGCGGGGGCTACTCCCAGACTTCGAAGGAAGGTCCGGGAAACACCGCGAGCACGCTCGGGGTGCCGCGATAGTAGGTTTGGTTCATCCCCGTATCGATCAGGATGACCCTCTGCGCGAAACGCGCGGCGATGCGTTTGCTCGGCGGCTGCGTGTGACCGATTACGACGGCGGCCGAGCGGTGGAACTCGAGAAGTCGGTCGACGTGCGGCGTGAGCCGCTGCTCCAGGCCTTCGGCGAGACCGCGGTACATCAACGGGCCGTCGTTCGCGAAGAGGACGCTCCGCGTCGCGCGCTCGATCGCGAGGAAATGCGGCCGGAGCTTCTCGTGAACGGATCCGGCTCGCCTCTCGAGCGCGATGAAATCGAGGAGTGCGAACCACCCGAGCTCGCGGCGGTAGACGTCGAGTTTCTCGAGCGCTGCGACGGCTTGATCGACCTCGCGAAAGCGGTCGCGCGCGCGTCGGTTGAGCTCGTCGATGGAGACGGCCGCGTACGGTGGAGAGAGACCGGCGTGCACGAAGAGCACGTTCTCTTCGCGATGCGCGATCGGGCGCGCTCGGACCCACTTGCCGTAGCTTCCGTTCGGCGAGAACGCTTCGACGAAAGCGTAGAATCCGCGCGGGTACAAGCGATCGATCGTTCGCTCATTCAGCCTCCGAGCGAGGTCGCGGTGAAAGCTCGATCGAACGAGCGGAGACGGCTCGCGCAGCATCGACAGAATCGCTTCGCGCCGCCGCGATCGCAGCTCCGCCGTCTCGTCCTTTGCGAACGCGCCGATCTCCCCCGGGGAAACGTACTCGAGGTACCCGAGGGCGACCCAGGCTTCGTGATTTCCGAGCAGAACGACGACGCGTCCGCCTGCGGTGCGGGCCTCCGATTCGAGACGGCGGAGAAGGTCGACCGCTAGACGTGAATCCGGCCCCCGATCGACCACGTCACCGGTTTGAACGAGGTGACGCTTCCCCGCGGCCCACCGATCCTCAGCGTCGATGATCTTCGCGTTTCGGAGCAGGCGGTGAAACGTCTTGTAGTCACCGTGGATGTCCCCAACGGCGAGGAGTCGAGCCGAGCGCTTCGGCGTCGTCGACGCGGGTGCTTCGGCGCGGTCGGCGTCGCTGCGCGCGCCCGAGCTCTGTGGAGACGCCAACAGCGCCCCGAAAACGAGGACGGCGACTCCTGCGATCGATACGAATACGGCGAAGGGTTTCACTCCGAATTCATACCAGATCGCGGGGCGAATCGCATCCGCTGACGACTGGGGGGCGGCTCCGAGGCTCGCGTCAGAATCAACGCTGAGTGAGCTGCCGCATCGCCTCGTTCTTCGCGTCTTCGAGGAGCAGCGCGTCCCAGAGTGCCCAGTATTCCGTCTGATCGCGGAGCTGCTCGGCGCGCGGCGCGTCCGGCGAATACGCGACGACCACCTCGGGGAGAAGCTCTTGAAGGGCTTCGTACGCGGTCACCCGCACGAAACGATCGGGGTCGCTGAGACCGTCGATCGCGAGCGGCGCACCTCGGCGGTCACCGATCTCGAGAACGATTCGCTGAGCCGCGCGGCGCGTGAGCTCGAACGGGTGGTGGATCGCCGGCCGGAGGTAGGCGAGCGCCGCCGGGCCGATTTCCTTGAGCTGGCGCTCGGCCCGGACGCGGTTCCGCGTTCGCTGACGGCCCAGCTCGCGGACTGCGGTCTGGATATCGGTGATCGCCTCGTCCGCGATTTCGGCTCCGGCGCTCTCGGGGGTCGCGGGGCGAATCGCTCCGAGTCGCTCGCCGATGAGCGCGTCGAGCAGCTCGCGGAGGATCTCGGCCTTCAGCTCTTCCTTGAGAGCTTCGAGGTCGGAGGCGGGAGCGGGCGCGGTGTCAGACGGATCCATCTCCGGAAGCGATCCCTCGTCCGTCGCGTCGTCGGCCGGGAGCGCGATCACGCCGCTCTCTTCCGCGATGCGGTCGATCTCGCTCCGCTTGACGAGCACGATGCCCATCTCGCCGACCTTCAGCTTCACGGGCTCGTTCTCCGCCGTGGGGAGAACGTCGCCGTTCATCCGATTGCCGTTCTTCAGATAGAGAACGTGAGTCGTCTTGACCTCGGTCGGCGTGTCCATCGGGGCCAGCCCGGTCGGCACTGCCGCCGCCTCGGTTTCGATCGCGTCGATCGATGCGATGCCGGAGCGAGCGAGACGCAGCTTCCCGACTTCGGGGATTTCGAGGACGAGCGTCTGCTCGTTGCTCTCGGAGGAAACGCGGCCGTAGTAGTTCCCGCCTCCGTAGTAGGACCATTTCCCCTTGGCGAGCTTCACTTCGACGAAGTCCTTGAACGTCGCGGGAGTCGTGAGGATCGAGTCGATGTCGTCGTCGTCGTCACCTTCGGTTTTGGCAGCTTCCACCTCTCCCTTCGTGACGGACGCAACCTCGCTCGCGCGGAAGTACATTCGTCCACCGTCCACCTCGACGGTGAGAACGCCTCCATCCTTTTCGCGTTCGTCCGAGCTGATCTTTCCGTCGACGCGGTTGCCGTTCTTGAGCAGGATCACGTCCGCCCACGCGGGGGACGCCGAAAGCGTGCAGACGAGAACGGCGGCTGCGAGAGAACGCAGAGCCATGGGGACCTCCTTAGCACCGGCAATTCTGATGCGGTTCTGATGCGGTTGGTGTGCTGAGCAGTTGGGGCGTTGGTCGCGGCGTGCGTCGTCGAGAGTGCAGGCGGCGCTGCGACCCGTCCGGCGGTCCGAATCTGTAGGAGTTCGGACAACGATCTACTAACCGATTATAGGGCTGGGCCGAGATTGCCTACCCGCGTCTCGTCGCGATCGCGCGGTGTGCGGTGCGAAAACGGCGTGCCAATCGATTCCGGCCATCGGGCGAACCGGTCGCGTACGCGGTTCGGCGCGCGTTCAGCGAATCACCGGTCGCACGGGGACTTCGTGCTCGTCGAGGTACGCTTTGATCGATTCAATCGAGTGTTCGCCGTAGTGGACCATGCTCGCGATCAGCGCGGCGTCGGCGCGCCCTTCGACGAGAACTTCGCGGAGGTGCTCGGGAGTTCCGGCGCCGCCGGACGCGATGACGGGGATTCCTACGGCATCCGCGATCTTGGACGTCAGCGTGATCTCGTAACCTTCCTTCGTGCCGTCGGCATCGATCGAATTGACGCAGATCTCGCCCGCGCCGAGCTCCTCCGCGCGCCGCGCCCACTCGATCGCGTCGATCCCCGTCCGCTCGCGGCCGCCGCGAACGACGATCTCGTATCCCGACGGCACCGATTCGGTGGCGTCGACTCGAAGCGCGTCCATCCCGAGCACGATGCACTGACTGCCGAACGCTCGCGCTCCCTCGGCGATGATGTCCGGGCTTCGCACCGCGAGCGAATTCACGCTCACCTTCTCGGCGCCGGCAAGGAGCACCTCGTGCATATCGTCGAGGCCGCGGATGCCGCCGCCTACGGAGAAGGGGATGAAGACGTTCGCTGCGACCTCGCGCACCATGTCGACATCGATCGGGCGGTTCTCCGCGGACGCGGTGATGTCGTAGAAAACGAGCTCGTCGACACCTTCTTCGTAGTAGCGAGCGCCCATTTCGACGGGCTCGCCGATGTCGACGTTTCCCTGGAATCGGACTCCCTTGGTCGTCTTCTTATCGCGGACGTCGAGGCAGATGATGACGCGCTTCGAGAGCATGGTGGGACGATCCGAGATGGAGGGGTGGCGAGTCGGTGAATCCAGACGGTTTGTCTACGGCGACCACGAAAGAAAGTTGCGGAGAAGCTGGAGGCCCGGTCGTCCGCTCTTTTCGGTGTGAAACTGCACGGCGGCAACGTTGCGCTCGAGGAACGCAGTGGCGAAGTCGACCTCGCCGTAGGTGCTCCGTCCGCGCACGATGCGTTCGTCCGCGGGCTCGGGATAGTAGCTGTGCACGTAGTAGAACTGACTTCCCGGGGGGATCGACGCGAACAGGGAGTGAGCGTACGCGTCCTGAGTGAGCCGGAGCTCGTTCCATCCCATGTGCGGAATCTTCTGCTCGTCTCCCGGCGCGAACTGGAACTTACGCACCGTGCCGCGGAGAAGACCGAGGCAGTCGACGCCGCCGTCTTCGTCGCTCCGTTCGAAGATCACCTGACAGCCGATGCAGATGCCGAAGAACGGCCGGCCGGTCGCGACGAACGTGCGGATGGCGTCCGCGACGCCGGACGCGGAGAGGCTCTCCATCGTCGCTCCGGCGGCGCCGACTCCCGGGAAGATGACTCGCTCCGCGCTCGCGATCTCGTCGGGAGATTCGGCGAGGCGCGGTTCGCCGCCGACGTGACGCACGGCGTGCGCGACGCTCGTGACGTTTCCGGCATCGAACTGAACGAGAACCGCGGTCGGTCGAGACATCGTGGGGCGCTCCGGGAAGGAAACCGCGCATCATAGCAATCTCTCGCGAAAGTCCATCCCCCCGCTCGGCGCGCGTGGCGCGCAAGGGTCGCCGAAGGTCAGGAGTAAACTTAAGTACCTATTGTGATTGTGGTTAGGTTTTCTTCGGGGATCGGAAAATCTGTGAAACTGTCGACCGCGACTCTCGACTTCCCAGGCAGAGAACACGGACTCGGGCGCCGTCGCCCGAACGAAGAATCGAAACCGCAGCAGGGAGTCAGCCGTCATGTTCAAGTGGACGAAGCGATTGGTGTTACTCGGGGTGGTCGGCGGAGCCATCGTCGCCGTGTGCGTCGTCACGGGTGCCTCGAGCTACGTGATGAGCTCGGGTCGGATGATCGGATCGAAGCTGAAGGACAGCATTCCGATCGAGTTCGAGATCCAGCGAGCGCGCGATCTTCTCGACGATCTCGTTCCCGAGCTCCGCGCAAACGTGAGACTCGTCGCGGCGGAAGACGTCGCGGTCGAGACGCTCGAGCGCGATATCGGCGCGGAGCGAGAGCGCGTTGAGAAGGAGCGATCAAAGGTCCGTACTTTGCGCGACGCGCTCAAGCAGCAGCACGCTTCCTACCGCTTCGGCAGCGTGACCTACGACCGCGACGAGGTCGTCGGCGAGCTCGAGCGACGTTTCGACAATCTCCGCACCGCGGAGAAGATGCTCGCGAGTCGAGAGGATCTCCTCAAGAATCGGCGCCGCTCGCTCCAGGCTGCGATCAACAAGCTCGAGAAGACGCGGATCGCTCGCGTCGAGCTGGCGGCCGAGATCGAGGCGCTCGAAGCGCAGTTTCGGCTCATGCAGGCGCAGACCGACGACAGTCAGTTCACTCTCGACGACTCGAAGCTCGCGCAGACGCATAAGGTGATCGGCGAGCTCAAGAACCGGCTGCAGGTCGCGCAGAAGGTCATGGCCCGCGAGGCGAAGCTCGTCGAGTTCATCCCCGTCGAGGTGAAAGTGAGCGAGACGACGGTCGTCGAGCGGATCGACACCTACTTCGATCGCAGCGATGCCGAAGACACTCCGGCGGTCGCGGCGACGGGTACTGGCTTCTGATCCGATCTCGCCGGGTCGAGCGAACGACGCGCGCGCGGTGAAGGATCCCCGCTCGCGCGTCGTTTCACGTAGGGTAAATCGGGTGGACGAAGTACGAAGAACGAGCCGGAGACCGGCTCACGCGAGGTGGACTATGGCGAAGCAAGTGGTATCGGCGAACGCGCGTACGGGCGGTCGAACGCTCTCGAGTCGCGAACGATCGACTCCCGAGCTCTCGCCGCGGCTCGTGATTCCCTTGGCCGCGCTGCTCGTCCTCGGTGGAGGGGAGCTCGGGTTGGCCGACGAACGCGTCGGCCGCTGGGCCGGAGAGATCTACCAGTTCCACGTCGCCGACGGACTCGACCGGTGGCAGAAGGACGCGATCGTCGCCGCCGCGGACGCCGAAGCGGGTGAGGTCGCGGAGGCGCAAGACTGGGTGCGCGACGCCGCGGGATCGGTGAACCGCGAGTGGAGCGCGGGCCGGCTCTCGGTCAAGACGCGCGAGCCGGGGCCGACCGGGCGCCTCGTCGGGTACTCCGGCCTAGAGGGCGACCGTGACTCCGCCTTGGCCTCGGCGCGTCGCGCGGCGAGCGCGCAGATCGCCGGGCTTCTGCTTTGCAGCCTGCCGCCCGGACAGCAGCGCCGCGGCGCTCTCGACCTCGACGCGATCTCCCGCTGGCTTCTCGACGCGGTCGGAGAGGAGATCGAGGCTCTCCAGCGAGACGTCCACGTCGAGCTCGTGGATCGATCCTACGGCCGACTGTATCGCGCCGCGGTTCTGGTCGATCTGTCCGGCGACGCGGCCGAGAGGCTCGCCGCGGTGAGTCGAGCGCGCGTTGAGGAGGAGTACGCAGCGCTCTCGCGGGCGCGGACGCACTGGCTCGTCGCGCTGGCGATCGCCGGCGCGCTCACATTCGGCGTGATCGCGGCGGCCGGGGCGCTCAATTCGTTCACGAAGGGCTATTACTCCGGCCGATTGTTCGTTCTGAGTCTCCTCGCGCTCGGAGTGATTTGGTTTTTCTTCGTCGCCGTGGCTGCGTAGCCGCTCGGCGCCGAGCCCGCTGGACGCGGGGCCACGATCGCGCCCACAAGCGGTCGCGAATCGGGTACTCTCGTCCTTCGAATGACGAAGAAGAACGATCCACTCCTCGGTTCGAAGCACGCCCGAGTCCGCGAGATCTATCGGGACGACGTGCTGTGGGTTCTCGACAAGGCGGCCGGGATCCTGAGCCACCCGAATCCGCCGTCGAAGCGCGCGGCGAACGCTCTCATTCGCGCCGAATACGACCCCGAGCGCGAGCTCTATCGCATCGCGATTCCCGGTGAGCGCCAGCGCCAAGTGCATCTCGTTCATCGTCTCGATCAGGAGACGAGCGGGCTCATTCTCTGCACCTTCTCGGCGGCGGCGGCAGCGCGACTCCGTGAGGATTTCTTTCACGGCGCGATCGAGAAGGAGTACCGCGCGCTCGTCGTCGGCTGTCCGCGGGCGAAGAGCGGCGAGTGGAGCGATCACCTGCGAAAGACGGCGCACCGCGGTGGAGTCAACGTCAGCGTCGCTAGCGGTAAGCCGAACGCGCACACGCGCTTTTCCGTCGTGGAGCGATTCGACCGGGCGAATCTAGCGTTGCTCGCGCTCAAGCCCGAGACGGGGCGCACGCACCAACTGCGCGTCCAAGCCGCGAGTCGGCACTTTCCGATCGCAGGCGATGAGCGCTACGGCGATTTCGCGGCGAACGCCTTCCTCGCCGGCGCGATCGGACTGCGCCACATGTTTCTTCACGCGAGCCGGCTGCGCTTTCGGCACCCGGAGACCTCGCATCTCCTTCGCTTCGAGGCGCCGATGACGTCGCGGCTCTCGACTCCGCTCGAACGCGCGCGGGAGCTCGCGAAGCCGGTGCCGCGGCGGGTGATGAGCAAGTGAGCTCGCGTACGCTCCGGGTCAGCCGATGATTTCGAGCGGGCGACCGCCGAAGTCGCGCTCGAGGAATCGGTGAAATACGGGTTCCGTCACGTAGCGATCGTACAGGCGTTCGAAGGTGTCGATTCCGAGCGGCTTGCGGAGTCGATCGAGTTGCTCGAGGATTCGCTGGGTCCAGTCGAGGCGCTGCATTCCCCAGGTGTAGAGATAGAGATTCGCGAGCACGCGGAAGAGAAGCTGGGGATCGCGCAGGCTGCGAGCCGCGAGAAGCACCTCGCGATGGAACCGCTCCCCCGGCTGATCGGACCGTTCCTGGAGGAGGAGCTGGCTCTTGAGGAGGAGGCCGGCGGCGAACGCCGGAAGACAGCCGCGGTGTCGGGCGAGTTCCGTGCACCTCAGGGCATCGGTGAAAGCGGGTTTGAGCCGTCCGCGCCGAAGCTGATAGTGTCCGCGGTAGAGCGAAACGCGGTAGAGTCCGGACGTCAGTCCGTCGCCCCAGCCCTGAAAGGAGCGCTCCGCCGCGCGGAACCGCGCGAGCGCGAGCGCGTCGCGCTCGGAGTCACCGAGAAGCGCGACGGCTTCGGCTCCCGCGAGTCGCGCATCGGCGAGGAGCAGGTGACCTCCGAGCGAAGGCGAGCACGCGCCGCGCGCAAACGACTTCGCGCGACGCAGGTGAGTGGCGGCACGGACCGTATCGTTCTCGTCGAGAGCGACGTGAACGCGGGCGGCGAGGGCCGCGGCCAGAGTGACGCTCCGCGTCGGCCCCGGCGGAGCGCTCCTCGCCGAGACGAGGGTTTCGTTCAGCAGGCGGTCGGCGGCCGCGAACTCGCCGCGCTTTTCGTGAACGATCGCGACGTGAATGCGAAATCCTTCCGCGCGAAAGGCATTCCCGAGTCGGCGGCAATTCGTGGCCGCGCGGGAGAGAATCGACTCGGCCCGCGAAAGCTGCCCCTCGGCGACATCGATGATTCCGATCGCGCCGCGCGCTTCCCAGGCTCTTCGCTGGGAGTCGACGGCGGGATCCGCGTGAAACTCCGCCGCGCTTCTCGCGAAGAGGGATCGTGCGCGCCGGTAGTCGCCGCTCAAGTAGCGGAAGCGTGCGAGTGCGTCCAACCACGCACCGCGGTCGTACGGTTCACGCGCGTTTCGCCTCTCGAGGACGAGCGTCTTCCGTACCGTCGACCGCCGCAGCGTGCTCGCGGCCGCGTCCAGCCGCAGGGTTTGGAACCAAGGATACCGGTCGAGGTCGCGCCACTCGCCGGAGGCGTCGAGCCAGGCGGAATCGCGGGAGACCGGAGCCACCGCGCGAGAATCCAGTAGGCGGTAGATTCGTTCGCCGATCGCCGTGCCGTGACGCCGTTGGTGCGTTCGGACGAGCGCGGCGGCGAGATCCGACCCTCCCGCTTGAACGAGAATGTCGATCGCCCGGACGACGAACCCGAGGCGCTCGGGCCGATCGGTCCACGCAAGGAGACTTCGTGACGCCAAGGGGAATTCGCGCGCGTCGCCTGATCCCGCCCGCAGGATCGCCCCTGCGATTCTCGGCCACTCCACCGTACCGTCCTCTCTCGCTGGAGTCGAACTGGCCGCCCCGAAGCCTAGGGTTCGTTCGGTTGCACGTCGAACTCACCGTCGCGCCGAACGAGCGCGAAGCGGGCGAACGCTTGCGTCGGTTCGTGCCACGGACGGTGGAGAAGGAGGTCATACCGCTCGGTGCGCGATTCCGACCAGGCGGTCTCGTCAAAGTCGAGGAGAGTTGTGACGTGACCCGAGGCGAGCCCCGCATCGAGGGCGGACGCGACATCGGCGTGGCGAAGGGCGACGAGGAACGCGTCGAGCGAGGCCGTCGTCGTGAGGACTGGAATCGATGTCTCCTCCTCGGACGAGATGAATCGAGCGGAGACAACACGGTGTCGAGGTTCGGTTGCGCATTCCGCGACCTCGACCCGGTAGCGATTCATGCTCAGGCTGAACTGCGACGCGAACTCGAGCCCGTAGCGTCGCCGCGCGGCGCAGTCTTCCGGTGGGTCGTCGTCGGGTTCGAGCGTCGTCAGCGCTTCGAGATTGAGCGGAATCAGCGTGGAATCGAGCAACTCGCGGAGCTCGGGAGATTCGAGGAGCGCACGGACACGGAGAACGTCATCGAATTCGCTGAACTGTGAGCGATTGACGAAGATGTCTCCGATGTCCGACGCGAGTACGATTCGCCAGCCCACGAAGGCGAGCAGCGCGAGGCCGCCGAGAGCCGCGGCGTGACGAATCGGAGTTCGCGGTCGTGTTCGTCGACTCACTTTTCGCGCCCGTCTCACAATTGACCAATCGACAGAATTTTCCAAACGGAAGCATCCTATCGGGCGCGGAAGGGCCGGCGCAAGGGGGCGAATTCGGGAGAATTTCGCCCTCGCGGCGCGATCGTGGGGGCCTGGCGGGTGCGGGGTCCCCGCCCGCAAAAAAAAAAAACCGACCCCGGTCGAGCGACCGAGGTCGGTGTGCTGTCGGTTGTCTCTCGATCGACGCCCTCGAGCGTCCGCGGATCTCAGATGAAGAACGGGACGCACACGAGCGAGACGATCGACATCAGCTTGATGAGGATGTTGATCGACGGGCCCGAGGTGTCCTTGAACGGATCGCCGACCGTGTCGCCGACGACGCTCGCCTTGTGCGCCTCGGAGCCCTTGCCACCGTGCGCTCCGCCCTCGATGTACTTCTTTGCGTTGTCCCACGCGCCGCCGGCGTTGGACATGAAGATCGCGAGGAGGACGCCCGTGACGAGCGCACCCGCGAGGAGTCCGCCGAGCGCCGCCGGACCGAGGACCTTTCCGACGACGACGGGCACGACGACGGCCAGTACGCCGGGGAGCACCATCTCCTGGAGCGCCGCCGTCGTCGAAATGTCGACGCAGCGCGCGTAGTCCGGCTTCTCCGTGCCTTCGAGGATGCCTTTCCGCGTTCGGAACTGCTGCCGGACCTCCTCGATCATCTTCTTCGCCGCACGCCCGACCGCCTTCATCGTCAGCGCAGTGAAGAGAAACGTCATCATGCCGCCGACGAAGAGCCCGATCGTGACCTTCGGGTCGAGGATGTCGATCTCGAATCCCGTCTTGAACTCCGAACCTTCCGGCGCGCGGGCGATGATTTCCTGCTTGTAGGTAACGAAGAGCGCCAGCGCCGTGAGGGCGGCCGATCCGATCGCGAAGCCCTTTCCGATCGCCGCCGTGGTGTTTCCGACGGCATCGAGAGTGTCGGTCCGGTTGCGAACTTCGGGTTCGCAGTGGGACATCTCCGCGATCCCGCCCGCGTTGTCAGCGACTGGGCCGTAGGCATCGACCGCGAGAGAGATGCCGAGCGTCGAGAGCATCCCGACCGCGGAGATCGCGATGCCGTAGAGTCCGGCGAGCTCGTGGGAGACGAAGATCGCGATCGAGATCATGAGAATCGGCGCCGCCGTCGACTGCATCCCGACCGCGAGACCGTGAATGATATTCGTCGCGGTTCCGGTGACGGACTGGGTCGCGATCGCTTGCGCGTGGCGCATCTTTTCCGACGTGTAGTACTCCGTGATCTTCCCGATGAGGAGGCCTAGGAAAAGTCCCGCCCAGACCGCAGTCACGATTTGCCAGGGCCCGTAGGTCTCCCCGTCGATGCTGAAGCGGAGATCGTCCCCGAAGCTAGCGGTGACGATCGCCGATCCGATGACGAGCACGATCGACGCGACGACCAGACCGCTGAACAGCGCGTGGTTGACCTTCGATTCATCGGAGGTCTTCACCGCTGTCGTGCCGATCACCGCGGCCACGATTCCGATCGCGGCGAGGCAGAGCGGATAAAGGACGAGCGCTTCAGACGTGTTCCCCTGGAGGAGAGAGTACCCGATCGCCATCGAGGCGATGATCGCGCCGACGTACGACTCGAAGAGGTCGGCGCCCATTCCGGCGACATCGCCGACGTTGTCACCGACGTTGTCCGCGATGGTCGCGGGATTGCGAGGGTCGTCCTCGGGGATGCCGCTTTCGACCTTGCCGACGAGGTCGGCGCCGACGTCGGCGGCCTTGGTGAAGATCCCGCCGCCGACGCGCGCGAAGAGCGCGATCGACGAGGCGCCGAACGAGAAACCGAACACCGGGTCGATCCAGCGGTCGAGGCCGAGCGACTCCGCTCCGACGGTCCTGAATAAGGTCGTGAGCACCGCGATCCCGAGGAGCCCGAGCCCGACGACCGTGAATCCCATCACGGCGCCGCTCGAGAACGCGACCTGGAGCGCTTGTCCGAGCCCCGACTTCGCCGCTTGGGTCGTCCGCACCGCGCTTCCCGTCGCGACTCGCATTCCGACGAATCCCGCGAGCCCGCTCGAGATCGCACCGTAGAGAAACGCGGCCGCCGTCCACCAGTCGAGGCCGAAACCGATCGTGAAGAAAACGACTCCGGAGAAAACCGCGAGCGTGCTGTACTCGCGCTTCAGAAACGCCATCGCACCTTGCTGAATAGCGGTAGCGATGTCGCGCATCTCCTCCGTTCCGGCGTCCTGCTGGAAGATTTTCGTGCGGCGCACGAACGCGAAGACGAGCGAACCGAGTGCGATGACGAGGCTGCCGTAGAGCGTGACCTGAACCATCAGAGGTGGACTCCGTCAGAATTCTCGGGGCGGTCCCCGGCGGCGCCGTGCGGACGAGTGAGCACCCGAAGTCTAAGGTTTTCCATGCGCGCCGAATCCCCCCTCGATGGTCGTCCGATCACGCTCCTGGCGCGCCCGAGAGACAGGCGCCGCGCGGAGAGATGGACGGCGTCGATCGACCGAGAATCACCCGCGTGTGTCTTCCTTCTTTGTCGGACGCCGAACGCCAAATCCGCACCGGTGCCTCGGAGGTCAGAATTCCACGAACGCGAACGCGAAGTGGGTGAGGAGAACGAACAGCGTGGCTCCGATAATCGTCGCCGTAATCCCTCGGCTGACATCGACGGGCGAGGACTTCGGCCGTTGGCCGATAAAGTAGGCGATCGCGCCCGTTCCGAAGCCGCAGACGAGCGTCTTCGCGAGCAGCCAGTGAGTGCCCCAATAGAACGTATGTGACGGTAGACGTAGATCCCGGTGGAAGTGCCCATCCCAGTAGTGCGGGCCGTAATCGGGGTAACTGTAGACGAATGCCGCGAGGCTGGTCAGCTTCGCGACGAAAAACCCGAGCGCGATGAGGAGCGGTGCGCCGACGACGAAACCCCACACGATCCCGGTGAGGAGATACCGCGGGGGCTCGACTCCAAACGAGCGGAGGGCGTCGAACTGTCGCGCGTAGACGCGGCCGCCGACGTCCGACGCGACCGCGGCGCCGCAGCGCGCCGCTACGAGCACGGTGAGAAGTACGGGAACGATGATCCGATAAAGAGCGAAGCCGAGCCCGCTCAGCAGCTCGTCGACAAGAAGAGGCTCGGTGTACTGGCGGTGGGGCAGAAACTTGAAGACGAAGTGCGTCGACACGAACCCGGCGATGAGTCCCGAGGCCCCGAAGTAAACGCACGCGCCAGGTGACGCGACGAGCGAAACGTAGTGGCGGACGTAGCGAGCGCCCCAGCGAAGACTCCGCCAACGCGGCACGAGCGCGAGGGCGGCCGCGAGTGCGCATTCGAGAACGGCGGTCGTCCCGCTCAGGAACCGGGCCGCGCGCGCCCCGACGCGGCGGCCGAACGACGCGCGCTTCGGCGCTTCGAGCGCCCGCGTCTGGAGCTCGGAGAGGGACTCGAGCTCGGCCGGTTCCACCTCCCTTAGCGTTTTCTCCTTGGGATCGATGCAGTAGACGCGATCCGCGATGGGAGCGAGCTGAGCGTAGTCGTGCGTGACGACGACCGTCGTCTTTCCGTGACGGTCTCCCGTGGCGCGGATGCGTTCGGCCACGAGACGCGAGTTGGCGGGATCGAGCCCGGACGTCGGCTCGTCGTAAAGGATCACCGGCGGATCGTAAGCGAGCGTCCGCGCGATCGCGAGACGCTGCTTTTGTCCGCCGCTCAGCGCGCTCACCGGCGTGTTCGTCGGCAGGCCGAACTCGCGGACGAGCTCCTCCGGTCCGCTCGGCACCGCGGCGCGATCGCGCGCTTCCGATGCGTCGTCCTTTCTGTCCGGTTCCCCGTTCGCTGCCGTTGCCGTTGCGGTCTCCGCTCGGTTCGGCGCGCGGTGGTCGATCGCAAAGCGGATGTTCTCCGCGACACTCAATTCGTCGAAGAGGGCGAAGCTCTGAAAGACGACGCCCACGCGTGCGCCGTCGCGCGGGCCCGGACGGCCGAGAACGTTTGCTCCGCCGATCTCGACCTCGCCCGAAAGGGAGAACACCGGATCGTCCGAACGCACGAGTCCCGCGAGTATCCGAAGAAGCACTGACTTTCCGGCCCCGCTCGGTCCGACGACGAGGGTGACGCCGCCGTCCGGAAAGAGCGCGTCGACGTTCTCGAGGAGCAGCGTGCCGCCGACTCTCACGGAGAGAGCTCGAATCTCGACCGCGGAGTGTCGGCTCACGGTCGGTGCTCCCATTCGAGCGTCGCTCGCAGACGACCGTCGAGCGCACCCGCGGCGGAATCGCCGGGCGTGACGACGAAACGGCGGCGATCGCGCTGAAGAATCTGAGCTCTGAGAACTCGCGCGAACTCTGCGGTGATGCCTTGCTCACGCGTTCCGAAGAGGATGTCCGCCATTCTTCGGATCGTCGGTTCCAGATTCTCCGACGCCGCGGCGATCACTCGACCCGCCTCCGGGGAATCGAGTCGCGCGATCAGGCGATCGTGGAAGCGGGGGTTGTCGAGGAACGCCTCTTTGATGAACACCTGCACCACGCGGTGAAACTCCGGCATTTCGACGAGCTCGACGAAACGCAATCGGATCTCCTCCTTGATCCGCGGTCGCGCGAGGACTTCTCGGGCGGCGGAACGCGTCGCCGCGACGATGTCATCGATGCGGCTTCGGACGAGCGGAGTGATCTCGCGCCGGGCGAACTCGTTCCACGCCCGCTCGAAGTGATCGTCGCGCGTCAGCGGGAGCGACTGGTAGACGATGCGCCAGGTGAACCCCCAGAGCGGTGCCTTCTCCCACGCCTCGCGACCGATGCTCGACAGGATCGGCTTCAACCTCGCTTCCCCGACAGGCCAGATCTCCTTCTCGAACAGCTCGGCGAGCTCTCGGTCATCGAGACCCTCCTGGAGGAGCCGCGAGAGCTCCCGCAGCTCCGCGCGGTGGCGCGCCGTAAACTCGGGGAGAGACTCTTTCACCGACAGCTCGATGTCGTGAATGACGCCGACGATCACCGGGGTGAGGAGCGCGAAGATGTCGTCGCGTCGCGGCAGCAGCATGGCGTTCCACTCGGCGGCGAGTCGAGCGATGCGCTCCTCGGTGAGAAGTGTTTTCGCCACCCAGGCGAAGGCTTCGGGAACGACGACCATTCGGACGGAGGCACCCGCGTGGACCGGGAACTCCTCCGGATCGTCGATGCGAAGGCGAACCGCGCGGGCCTCGCCGTAGAATCGCGGCTGGGGCTCGCCGTTCGCGTCGAGCAGAGCTTCGAGCTCGCCGACGCGGCGTCCCTGGGGATCGAGAACGGCGTCTCCCACTTCGAGCCACCAGAGGTTCGGGAGGTCGACGTCGAAGGATCGAGGTCGTGCGACCACGTAATCCCCGAGCTCCGCGAGCGTGCTTCTCCCCGTGCTGCGGGTTTCCGTGAGAAAGCCCGCGGTCCAGGTGACCAGCGCGGACCACAGCGCCGCGCCGACGCCGATGCGAATCCAGCCTCCGAGTGATGGGGCTCGCCCGTTCACGTTGCTCCGGTGTCCTCGAACTCTCGCCGCGTGCCGGCGCGCCGGTCGGCGCGTTCGCCGGTCCCGTCACAGCGAGCCAAACTCGTCGCGAGCGGGTATCGTAGTTGTCTTTCGGTCGTCCGGCCACCCTGTCCGGTCGGGCGGTGAGATCGGGTGATCACACGCCGCTCCGCCTCCCTTCGCGCGGTTCATTCGCGCCTCGAGGGAGCGCCGCCGAACCGAGAACGAAACGCACCGCGAAAGACCGTTGAGCCCCACCGACGTCCGGGTCGTTTTCTGTACTTGCCCCGCCGATGCCGCCGAGCTCGTCGCTCGGCGGATGGTCGAGCTCCGCCTCGCTGCCTGCGTCAACGTCCTCCCTGGAATCCAGAGCTACTACTGGTGGGAGGGCAAGATCGCGGCGGACGGTGAGAGCCTGCTCGTCCTCAAGTGCCGCGCCGGCGACGTACCCGCACTCGAGGATGCGATTCGTTCGGTCCACCCGTACGAGCTTCCGGAGGTGATCGCATTCGACGTCGCCGCAGGAAGTGGCGACTATCTCAAGTGGGTGATCGAGAGCACGGACCGGAGCGCGAGTGGCGATGGCGCGTGAGCTCGGACAAGCGCTGCGGTCGATCGAAGAGGTTCAGCGAACGATTCTTTCGGTTGTAGAGACGGTCGACGCGGAAGAGCGCCCCCTCGCCAGGGCTCTATCCGCCGTCTTGAGAGAGCCGATCGTCTCGCGGGACACGATTCCTCCGTTCGACAACTCCGCGATGGACGGGTTCGCGGTGCAGGCGGAGGATCTCGCGGGCGCGACGGAAGACGGGCCCGTCGCCCTCCCCATCGCGGGGACGATCGCGGCCGGGCGCGCGTCCGACGAGGCGCTCACTTCCGGACAGTGCTTTCGCATCATGACGGGAGCACCGATCCCGGACGGCGCCGATGCGGTGATTCCGCACGAGCTCGTCCGCTGGGACGACTCGGCGGCGACGTTCGTGGCCCCACCGCGGCCGCGGCAGAACATCCGCTCGGCCGGCGGTGACTTCAGGCCGGGAGACGAGGCGATCGCGGCGGGGACCTCGCTTCGGGCCGCGCACCTCGGGATCGCGGGGACGCTCGGCTACGCGACGCTTCGCGTGTCGCGGAAGCTTCGCGTCGCCGTGCTCTCTCCCGGGGACGAGCTCGTCGATGTCGGCGAGCCGCTCGGGCCGGGTCAGATTCGAAACTCGAACGCGTATGCGCTCCGCGGCGCGCTCGAGGACCTCGGTGCCGACGTCGTGTCCGCTGCGATCGTCCCCGATCGCGAGGATGCCGTCCGCGGAGCGATCGAGGCCGCCGTCGCCGAAGGGGCCGACGTGATCCTTTCGACCGGCGGAGTGAGCGCCGGTGACTTCGATTACGTGAAGTCCGTCGTCGAGAGCGACGCGAATCCGGGCTACGTCTTCAAGGTCGCGATGCGGCCGGGGAAGCCGCAGGTCTTCGGACGATTCCGGGACGCGGTGCTCTTCGGCCTTCCCGGGAATCCCGCCGCCTCGATCCTCTCCTTCGAAATGCTCGTTCGACCCGCGCTGCGAAAGATGGCCGGCGCAGCGCGTCTTTTCGAGCCGCGCTTTGGCGTGCGCTTTCCGGAGGACTACCGCTATCCGTCGGGACGGGTCTTCCTTCTTCGCGCTCGCGTGGTTCCCGACGACGAACGCGGCGAGGGGTATCTCGTCGAGCCGCCCGGTGCGCAGGGATCCGGGCGCATGGCGGCGTTCGCGAGCGCGAACGCGATCGTCGTTCTTCCCGCGGACCGGGACGTCGCGCGCGCTGGAGACGTCTTCCCCGCGCAGTGGATCGGTGGGCGACCGTGAATAGCGCGGACGGCACGCCGTCGCCGCGGAGCGCGATCGTGCTCGCCGGCGGCTCGAGCCGCCGCATGGGTCGCGACAAGGCGCTTCTCGACGCCGGTGACGGCCGCTCTCTCGTCGAGCGCTCGATCGAAGTGCTCGCGACGGCGTTCGACGATCTCGTCATCAGCGTAGGCGCCGCGGGTCCCTCGCGTGATCTCGAGTCGGCCGTCCAGAGGTCGGAACGCCGTACGGGGCGTCTTCCTCGCTTCGCGCTCGACGGAGACGCGGACGCCGGCCCCGTGGCGGGTGTGATTGCCGCACTCGACGTCGTGCGCGCGCCGATCGCATTCGTCCTCGGAGTCGACTACCCAGAGATCTCGCTCTCGTTCGCGCGGTGCCTGGTCGAGCTCGCATCGGCCCCGCCCACGCGCGGCTGCGTTCCTCGGTACGCCGGTCGTCTCGAGCCGGCGTACGCGGCCTACGCGAGAGGGCTCGTTCCGGAGCTCCGCGCCCTCGGCGCGCCCGGTTCGGTCCGCCTCGTGGACCTCGCCGAGCTCGACGGAGTTCGAGTCGTCGACGTGGAGAAGATTCCCCTCGCGGCTGCGCCGGAGTGGGACGCCGTGTTTCGGAGCCTCAATTCTCCCGGCGATTACGCGCGCTGGCGCGGTGGCGAAGATTCTCGGCCCTCGTGCCGATAGCATCCATCGCCGAGCCGGCCGGCGGAGGCGGTTCGACCGACCCCGGGGCGCGAGCAGAGAAACTCGTGAGAAGATCGCGCCGGCGTTCTACAATCCCGGGTTTTGCGCCCGCCCGGTTCCGCCTCGCCGCTGGTGACGGACTCCGATCGGCGCGCGTCACTCCGACCGAAAGACGATCCGAATGAGCAGGATCTGCTGTCTCCTCTCCGTTCTCAGCCTTCTCCCGGGGTGCATCGTCGTCCCGATCGGGAAGCTCTTCGAGACGCCTCCGCTCCGCGAAGAAGTTCTCGTCCGAGGTGACGGATTCTTCCGTCAGGATAAGCTCGTCGTCGTCGAGATCGACGGCGCGATCACCGCCGCTCCGACGAGCGGCTTTCTCGGCGGCGGAGGCGACACCGTCGCGCAGGTTCGCGCTCGACTCGCGCGAGCGAAAGCGGATCCGGAGGTCAAGGGCATCCTCCTCATGATCTCGAGTCCGGGAGGAGAGGTGACGGCGAGCGACGTCATTCACCGCGAGATCCTGCGTTTTCGCGAGACGACCGAGCTGCCCGTGCTTTCGCTCATCGGCGACACCGGGACGTCGGGCGCCTACTACATCGCAGTCGCATCCGATCGCGTGCTCGCGCACCCGACGTCGATCGTCGGCAGCATCGGCGTGATCCTCCACAGCTTCAACGTCGCGGGATTGATGCGCAACCTCGGCGTCGTCGTCGATCCCGTCAAGTCGTCGCCGAGCAAGGACATCAACTCGTTCTTTCGCGAATCGACCGAAGACGAGCGCGCAGTCCTGCAGAAGGTGGTCGACGAGCTCTATTCGCGATTCGTCGAGGTCGTCGACTCCGGTCGGCCCGATCTCGCGGCGGATCGCGTGCGCGAGCTCGCGGATGGCCGCATCGTTTCCGGACTCGAAGCGAAGCGTCTCGGGCTCGTGGACGGCGTCGGCTACGCTGCCGACGCACTCAAAGAGCTGAAGACGATGGCTGGCATCGACCGGCCGACCGTCGTTCGCTACGCTCGCGAGGGACGCGGGCGAGCGAGCGTGTTTTCTTCGCTGTCGGGACCGGATGCGACCGCTCCGACGCATTCGAGCCTCGAGCTCCGCTGGCCACTCGCGTCATCGCGTCCGACCTTCTATTACCTTTGGCAGCCGGGGATCTAGAGACGGCCCGTCCGAGGATCACGCGCCGCTACGCTCACCGAACCGCTACATCCGATTTGGCATCTCATGTCTTCTTTTGATCCCCTCCCCGAATCGTACTCGTTTCCTGCCGCCGAGGCGGAAGTGTGTCGCTACTGGAAAGAGAGCGGCGTCTTTCAGAAATCGCTCGCCCAGCGTGAAGGCGCGCCGGGCTTCGTCTTCTATGAAGGCCCGCCGACCGCGAACGGGAAGCCGCATCCCGGGCACGTTCTCACGCGCGTCATCAAGGATGTCTTTCCCCGCTACAAGACGATGCGCGGCTACCGCGTTCCACGGAAGGCGGGATGGGACACGCACGGGCTTCCGGTCGAGCTCGAGGTGGAGAAGGAGCTCGGGATCTCCGGGAAGGAAGAGATCGAGGCGTACGGCGTCGAGAAGTTCACGCACCGCTGCATCGAAAGCGTGTTCCGTTACACGAGCGAGTGGGAGGAGCTCACCGAGCGGATCGGTTTCTGGGTCGACCTCGACGAGGCGTACGTCACGTTTCACCAGAGCTACGTCGAGAGCGTCTGGTGGTCGCTGCAGCGTCTGTTCGAGAAGGGACTCCTCTACCAGGGGCGAAAGATCGTCTGGTGGTGGCCCCAGGGCGGCACGACTCTCTCGGCCGCCGAGGTCGGGCTCGGGTACCGTACGATCGCGGATCCGAGCGTCTACGTTCGCTTTCGTTCGGTCGAGGACCCCGCGACGAGCTACGTCGCTTGGACGACGACCCCGTGGACCCTTCCGAGCAACGTCGCCCTCGCGGTCCATCCAGAGGAATCGTACGTCCGCGTCGAGGTCGCGACCGAGGACGGGGGGAAGGAGACGCTCGTCCTCGCCGAAGCTCTGGTCGGGAAGGTTCTCACCGACAAGGTCGAGCCGCTCTCCGTGTCGAGCCCGTTCCCGGGGCGCGAGCTCGTCGGCAAAGAGTATCGTCAGCTCCTTCCTTACCGCTCGCCGGACGATGGTCGAGCCTTCGTCATCGTCGGCGCGGACTTCGTCACCGTCGACGCGGCGGCCGAAGCCGGCTACGGCACCGGCTTCGTTCATCTCGCTCCCGCGTTCGGCGAAGACGACGCGCGAGTCGCAAAGGAAGAGGGACTCGCGTTTCTTCAGCTCGTCGACGATCGCGGCCGCATGACGGAGGACGTCGCGGAGGTCGCGGGAGTCTTTTGCAAGGATGCCGACCGCGAGCTCATTCGACGACTTCGCCGCGACGGTCTCCTGCTCCGTGAGGAGGTCTACAATCACGAGTATCCGTTCTGCTGGCGGTCCGACGATGATCCGCTCATCCAGTACGCGCGACCCGCGTGGTTCGTGTCGACGAGTCGGTTCCGCGACGCGATGCTCGAGAACAACCGCGCGGTGCGCTGGATTCCGGA
Source organism: Planctomycetota bacterium (assembly GCA_965223845.1). GTDB lineage: Bacteria > Planctomycetota > UBA8108 > UBA8108 > SXIK01 > CBDCXR01. Next base: position 7,034,234 of record CBDCXR010000004.1, read on the forward strand.
GCACATCCGTGAAGGCAGATTCGGGAAGTTCCTCGAAGGAAACGTCGACTGGGCGCTCTCCCGTGAGCGCTACTGGGGAACGCCGCTCCCGATCTGGGTCTGCGAAAAGACCGGTCATGCCGAAGCGATCGGCTCGTACGAGGAGCTCCTCGCCAAGCCGGGAGTCGAGGGCACGGATGCCTTCGATCGCGCGAAGGAAGCGGATCCCGACTTGTCGGACCACTTGCGAGTTCACAAGCCCTACATCGACGCCGTGACCTACACGTCGCCGAAGGATTCGGGCGCTCGGATGCGCCGCGTTCCCGAAGTCATCGATTGCTGGTACGACAGCGGCGCCATGCCGTTCGCGCAGTGGGGCTACCCACACGCTTCTGGCTCGAAGGAGCAATTCGCCGCGTCGTTTCCGGCCGATTTCATTTCGGAGGCGATCGACCAAACTCGAGGCTGGTTCTACACGCTCCTCGCCGAAAGCACCCTCCTTCACGATCGCGAGGTGCCGCATCCCTACCGAACTTGCATCGTTCTCGGCCATGTGTGCGACGACAAGGGCGAGAAGATGTCGAAGTCGAAGCGGAACTATCTCGACCCGATGGAGGTGCTGGACGCGCACGGCGCGGACGCGCTGCGCTGGTATTTCCTCTCCCAAGGAAATACGTGGACGAACGCGCGGTTCAGCCTCGATCGAGTCGCGGAGGCGAAGAAGGATTTCTTGATCCGGCTCCAGAACGTCTGGAGCTTCTTTACGATCTACGCCCGCATCGACGGATTCGACCCGAGCGCGGGCAATGAATCGGCGACGGACTGCGACTCGAACACGCTGTCTCGCGCGAGCGGGTACCGGCCGGTCGCCGACCGGCCGGAGATGGATCGATGGATCCTCTCTCAGCTCGCATCGACCACCGAGGCGATGACCGAGCGCCTCGACGACTACGACGTGCTGACGGCGGCGCGATCCCTCTTTCGATTCGTCGACGAGCTCTCGAACTGGTACGTCCGGATGGGGCGGCAGCGCTTCTGGGCGAGCGGGATGGAGGACGACAAGCGCGATGCGTACTGGACGCTCTACGAGTGTCTCGTCACCGTATCGCGACTCGCGGCGCCCTTTGTTCCGTTCCTCGCCGAGAATCTCTACCAGCACCTCGTCGTCGGTCCGTGGAGCGGCACGCAGCCGGAGAGTGTCCACCTCACAGAGTTTCCGTCCGCTCCCGCGGGACGCGTCGACGAAGCCCTGTCCTCGCAGATGGCACTCGCGATGGAAGTGATTTCGCTCGGGCGATCAGCGCGGGTCGACGCGAAGATCCGAGTGCGCCAACCGCTCGCGGAAGCCGTGCTCGTGCTCGCGGACGAATCGCACCAGGAAGGCCTCGGAACGCTTCTCCCGCTCGTCCAACGGGAGTTGAACGTCGAATCACTCAAGTTTGCGGCGAACGCCGACACCTTCGTCGAGTATCAGTTTCGACCGAATTTCAAGCTCATCGGGCCGCGCCTCGGCCGTTCGGTCCAGGCGCTCAAAAAGGTGCTCGAAACGGCGGACGCCGCTGCGATGCGCGCCGCGCTCGACGACACGGGGAGCTGCGACGTCGACCTCGAAGGTCAGACGGTCACCTTGTCGCGCGAAGAGCTCGAGGTGCGTCTCACCCCGCGCGAAGGATACGCTGCGCGTGCCGGTCGGAGCGTCGTCCTCGTGCTCGACACGACGGTGACGGACTCGCTCCGCGAGAAATGGTACGCGCGAGAAGTTGTCTCGACCGTGAACGGGCTGCGAAGCGACCGGTCTCTCGAGTACGAAGCGCGCATCCGATTGACGGTGTGGTGCGCCGAGGAATTTCGGCGCGCCCTCGAGAAGCACGCTGCGTACATCCGCGACGAAACCCTCGCCACCGAGCTCGCATTCGAGGATGACGCAGCGCCGAGCGGCGCGTCGAGTGGGAAGGCGGGCGAACACGAGTTTCGGGTCGATTTCGTCGTTTAGACGGCGAGACTCTTCGGAGGGGAGCTTCGATCGGATTCGGTCCGTCGGGGCTTGGCGTCGGATCGAGCGGAAGACGAGGGAGAAGGCGTCCGCATTTCTCGTCCGGTGACGATCTCTCGAGCGTCAGAGTAGAAGCGGTCCAGGAATCCACGGTAGAATCTTGCTCGACGGCGAAACGAGCTGAGCGAGCGCCCGGTGGCGTCGAACGCAGTTCCCCTGTGCGCGCGACCATCGGCGGCGACGCGAGCGAGGCTTCGCCCGGGACGACCGCAAGCGTCTCTCGATCGACGGACTCGGCGACGATACGAATGGCGAAGAACCCGCAGAAGAGCCCGGCGGCGACCCGATCCGGGGCATCGCCTTCCGGCAAACGTCGGGCAAAGGTCGACGCGGCGAAGGGAGACCGACCGGGCGCCGCGACGACCAAGAACCAGCCCGATCGACCCGCGAAACGAACGCGTCGCGCCGCCGCGAAGCCGTCGATCCAGGTTCCGGACGATCTCGAGTTTCCACGCGTGCCGGCGGATGAGATCCCGGACGACGAAGACGCGATCCGTCTCATCCTCGGCGGTCAAACCGCCCAGCGAATTCTCTACGACGCGCTCCTCGAGCACGCCGCGGCCGAGCAGCGAGTTCTCGTCGCGATGCTCCGGCGCGACTGGGACGAGCGCTTCCAAGAAGCGAGTCTCGTCGGTCCGGATTTGATCGCGCGGATCCGGGGCGTACCGGTCGCGGACGCGGAGCCGGTCGAGGCTCAACCTTCGGCCGCCGCGATTCCGAGCTGGCTCGAGTCCCTCGGCGACGACGGGTCGAACCGGACGATGGAGGTCGTCGCCGCGTTTTCCGATCGCGCGCTCGTCTGTCGCGCGCTCGTCCCGTGGAAATCCGATCTCGCGCCGGTCTACGATTTCTTCTGCGGTTGCGTGGAGTCCGAGGATCTCCATCGCGGGCTGCTCGCTCAGTTCTCTCGCTTGATCTAGCCCGGATCTCTCACCAGATCGTTTCACGACTTGCGGCGGCTCGCCGCTTCGCTCACCGAATCTGGTGACGCGCGCGTTGGCGCGAAGGGAGCTCGCCCTGGACGTCCATGGCGAGCGGACGATCAGGAGCCCGTGTTTCGCAGCACGCGACGATCGCCTTGCCGCAGAGTGAACCCGGTTTGGTCGAGGTGCTCGAGAAGCGGGATCACGTACTTCCTCGTCGAACCGAGGAGCTCCTTCGCATCCGAGGCCGTCACCGCACCGGCCGCTTCGATGTGCGCGCGGAGTCGGTCCTTCGCGGTTGCGATCGCGTCTCGATGGAGCACGATTCCTCCTCCGATCGAAACGAGATCGCCGTCGTCCTCGAGCAGTGCGGCGAGCTCTTGCGCGACCTTCGGATCCCAGCCGCGCTCCGCGGCGAGCTCGGCCGCCGATGGCGGCGAGAACAGCTTCTCCCGCGTCTCCGCGAGGATCGTAGCCCGGATCTCTTCGTCGCGGTCCGTGAGGCGTGGGCCGAAGTCTCGGAACGCGAGCTTCCCCGCGGCGCGCTCCTCGATCTCACCGCTCTCGGCCATCGCGCCGACGAGCTCCGCGAGGAACGAGTCGCTCGCCCGCAGCTCGTGTCGGAGGTCGAGCTTCGACATGGTTCGGCTCCGCGGCTGCTTCGCAAAATGCTTCTCGGCGATGTCGCCGACGCTCGCGCGGGCTTCCTCGAGCTTTGCCGTCGAGACCAGTTGACGGCCACGGCTCGCCTGCTTCACCGCGCCGCCCGCGAGAAGCTGCTCCACGATCGCCTGACACTCCTCCGGCGGCAAACAGACGCGGAGCGCGAGTTCTTTCGACGAAAGCGTCTCGAATCCGGCCCGCTCGAGAGTGCTCACGACGAGTTGCGTCGGGTCACCGACGGTCGTCGCGCGCGCGCGAAGCTCGTCGATCACGTATTCCTTCCCCGTTTTCAATCGCCAACGCGAGGTGTCGAGTAGCTCGCCGCCTCCGATCGTCCACGCCGGCGAATAGCTCCGGAGGACGAATCGATCTCCCGGCGCCGCGACGAGGGGCGCGTCGAGGCGAAACTGGACGAAGGTCTCCTCTCCCGGCTCGACGGTCTTTCGCTCGAGCAAGTAGACGCGCCCGAGAGCTTCCGCGGTTCCGGTGTGGAGGCGGACGGGCGCCTGATGGAGCAGCGGCTTCCGGTTACCGGAAAGATACCGGAGCCGCGCCTCGAACATCGTCGCTCCCTTCAGGTAGCCGGGCTCGGTGAGGACCATGCCGCGCTCGACCCGACGGTAGTCGATATCGGTCAGGTTGATCGCCGACGAGTGCCCGGCGCGCGCGAAGTCGGTCGCTTCCTTGTACGCGTGGATGCCGCGCACGCGTCCTTTGGCCGCGAGCGGGACGATCTCGAGCGTGTCGCCGATCTTCGTGCTGCCACTCACGGGTACGCCGGTGACCACGGTGCCGAAGCCCTTGGCCGAGAAGATGCGCTGGATCGGCAGCCGGAAGATGCCGCTTTCGTCGCGCGGCCGAACCGAGGCGAGTTGCTCGTGGAGAAGGCGGAGGAGCTCCGGGATTCCCTCGCCTGTCGTCGAGGAGACCTCGACGATCGGTGCATCGCGAAGAAACGTCTCGCCGAGCGATTCACGGATGTCTTCGCGGACGAGCTCACGCAGATCCTCCTCGACGATGTCGATCTTCGTGATCGCGACGATGCCGTGCTCGATGCCGAGCAGGTCCATGATCGCGACGTGCTCTTCCGTCTGCGGCATCACGCCGTCGTCCGCGGCGACGACGAGGATCACGAGGTCGATTCCCGTCGCGCCGGCGACCATGTTCTTTACGAGTCGCTCGTGGCCCGGGACGTCGATGATGCCCACGCGCAGCCCGCTCTCGAGCTCGAGCGGAGCGAAACCGAGATCGATCGTGAGTCCGCGCTCTTTCTCCTCGGGGAGGCGGTCTGGATCGATGCCCGAAAGGCGCTGAACGAGCGACGACTTGCCGTGGTCGATGTGGCCGGCGGTGCCGACGACGACGTTAAAGATCGTCTCGCGGTTCTTTTTCATTGCGGGCGGTCGTCGTCGAGTGGGAAGTGCCCGTGGGGCAACGACTTCCAGCGGTCTTCGCGCCGCGCGAGAGGCGCGCCGCCGGCGGGCCGACCTTGACAGTATTTCTCCTAAGATCTACTATCGCAAGGGTTTCAGTTGCCCGGCAGGGTCTCCGAACCCGCGATTCTCCCCACCAAATTCGGCCGCGTCCGCCGGCCTCGCCAACCTGCCGCCGGCTGCACAGTTCGCCCGCGTGGTCGCCGCCCAACTGCCGTTGTTGTCGCGTTACATACGAGAAACGCAATGTCCAAATCGCACGATCTACTCTTCTGCAAGGTGGCGATGACCGCGGGAATGGTCACCCAGCAGCAGGCGCAGAAGGTCCTCGCCCTCGTGGACCGCAGGGAGCAGGAAACCGGACGTCGGCCGATGATCGGCGCGGTTTTCTCCAAGTATCAGATTCTGACGCCGCAAGAGGTGCAGCGCGTTACGGAAGCGGTGCGCAAGCGCGCGGGCGATTCGGTCGTCGCTGGCGCTCGCGGTGCGGGCGGCGGGAGTGGACGAGGTCGATCGGGCGGAAAGCCTCGAGGACGGCCCAAGAAGAAGAAAAAGCCGATCGATCAGCAGACGCTCATGATGGGGGTTGGATTCGGCGTCGTGTTTCTCGGCGTCGTGGTCGCGCTCGGCGTGCTCTTTTGGGGCGGCGGCGGTGATCCCGGACCGGTCGACTCGACGGGTTCGGGCGGCTCGCCGATGGCGGCGAGCGTGGGCGGGAACGACGACGACATCGACGATTCGGACCTCGGCGACGAGCTCGAAGCGGAAGCCGAGCGCACGCTCTCGGGTGACGCGATTCAGGATCTCCACAGTCGCTTCGGCGACGTCATGAACGACCGCATCGAGAATCCCGCGCGCGCGCTCACCGCATTTCAGGCGATCTCGGCGAAGATCGCCGAGTACGAGCGGAACGGGTACGTGATCCCGCCGGACATTCAGGATCGGCTCGGCAGTACGCGATCGGCTTTGGCCGATCTCGAGGGCGGGGACGGGGCGAGTCCACCGCCCGCTCCCGATCCCGCCGCCGGAGACGGCTCAGCGGAGCCGGAGACGCCACCCGAGCCCGCCGCGGAGCCGGAGAGCGACGACGATCTCGGCGAGATCGACCTCGACGATCTGTAGGCGCGCGAGCACCCAGAGCGGGCTGCGTTCGTCCGGTGACGCGCTCGAGGCAGAGCTCGGAGGCCTAGTGCGCCGCCCAATCGCGCAGATCGCCCGGGCCGAGCTCGCGCCACGCTCCTTCGGCTAGGTCACCGAGCCGGAGGGATCCGATGCGGGTACGAGAGAGCTCGAGCACCGGGTGCCCGATGGCGTCGAACATCCGCCGGAGCTGGCGCTTCCGACCTTCGTGAATCACGATTTCGACGCGCGTCGAGTGCGTCCCCGGCGTGACTCTTGCGACGCGCGCGCGGGACGTCGGGCGTTCGTCCCCGATGTCGACTCCCCGCTCGAGCCGCGCGAGTGCGTCGGCAGACGGCGCTCCGCGTACGACCGCCGCGTACTCCTTCTCGGTTTCGAAGCTCGGGTGGGTGATCCGATGACCGAGCTCGCCGTCGTTCGTGAGGACGAGGAGCCCGCTCGTGTCGAAGTCGAGGCGCCCGACCGGCACGACGCCCTGCGTGCGAAGCTCGGACGGGAGGAGGTCGAGCACCGAAGGGCGACCCTGTGGATCTCGCGTCGTCGTCAGCACGCCGCACGGCTTGTGAAGCGCGATCGTCACGCGTGGGAGAGCGCGGATCGGGCGACCGTCGATGCAGACCTCGTCCCCTTCTTCGATGACGATCCCGAGGCGGTCGACGACTTCGCCGTTCAGCGTGACTCGTCCCGCCGCGATCCATCGCTCCGCCGTCCGCCGTGAGAGCTCGCTCGAATTCGCGATGAACTTGTGGAGTCGAATACCGCCGCGTTGTTTTTGCGGGCCTTCAGTCAAGAGTCCCTCGTTCTTCTTCGTCGCTCGTTGATCGCGCGATTCTCCCGAACGATCGCATGCGATCAAGTGCTCGGCGGCGCGGAGTGAGACCGGCGGCGAAGTCTCTCGTAGATCGGTCGCTCCGCCGAACTTAGCGCGGCTCGCGATGAATTCGCGGGCCGTGGCATTCCTTGTGCCTATGGCGATCCCGCGCGTGTCGATGGCCGGCGCCTCGTCGGTGCCGGAGCTCGTTGGATCGCTCGGAAAAGCCGCGATGGCTGATCGGAACGCGAACGCGCGGCCTCGCTCCGGTCGAACCGAATTCGAATCGAAATCAGGATAGGAACTCGAAGGAATGCATCAACTAGCGAATCTCCGAATCTCGCTCGCTCCGCCGACCCGCCCGCGGTTTGTGCGCACGAGCGGCAGCCGGCCTCGATGCGCTCGTCCGTGCGCGTCGTTCGCCACCCGTTTTCTTTCGGTCGGAATCATGCTCGTCGCCCTCGGTCCGCCTCTGGCGGGATCGGAGGTTCCTCGGGGGCGGTTGATCGTCGCGGATTCGAGCGACGATCGACTGCTCGCGCTCGAAGACGTCGACGCGTCCGGATCCATCGATCCCGCCGTCGCCGGTGAGGTGATGCCGTTCTACGACGATGCGAGCGAAGGCCCAGACTTGTCGACGCCTTCCCACCTCGTGCACGACGAGGACGGCCGAACCTTCCTCCTCGACGGTGGGACGCTCGACATGGTTCTCGTCCTCGACGACCGCAACGAGGACGGCGACGCGAACGATGCTGACGAATTCCGCGTCTACTACAGCTCCGAGGACGGTGACGTCGAGCTCAAGACGCCCAACACGCTCGCCTGGTCGACGGACGGCGCACTCCTCGTGGCGGATGACGGAAGCGCGGCTCGACGCGTCGTGCGCCTCGATGATCTGAACGGCGACGGCGACGCGCTCGACCTGGGTGAGGCGACGGTCGTCTACGATGCGAGCGCGGCTTCGATCGTGATCGAGGACATCGAATCCCTCGCCGTGGATCGCGACGGCACGATCTACGCCGGTGATAGCACGCTCGGCGCGATCGTGTCGATGAGCGACCAGAACGGCGACGGCGACTACTTGGATGCGGACGAAGTGACACTCTTCTTCGAGAGTTCGGAGGATTTCGCGCTCGCCGATATCGACGCGGTGGCGGCCGTGGACGGAATCGTTTTTGCCGCCGATGAAGATAGCGGCACCATTCTCCGTCTCGTCGACCTCGACGGCGACTCTCGAGCCAGCGGATCGGATGAGGTCGGCGTGTTCCTCGATTCCTCGGCGATCGAGCGGGTGAGCGACGTCAACGACTTCCTCGCCCTCGACGAACGAACCCTCCTCGTTCTCGACGGAAAGAAGGACACGGTCTTCGTCGTCAGCGACGAAAACGGTGACTTCGACGCCCTCGACGAGGGGGAAACGCGCCAGTGGCTCGTCGATGCTGGCGACAGCCTCGCGACACCGAACGCGCTGACTCTACTCCAGCCGACCGGGGTGCCCGGCGTTCAATTCGTTCGTGGAGATGTGTACGTCGATCAGAGGATCAACATTACGGATCCCGTGGCGCTTCTCGGATACCTCTTCGTCGATCAGGTGATCGAGTCCTGTCCGGACGCTCTCGATGCCGACGACGACGGCCGAACGAACATCACGGACGCGATCTATCTGCTCAACTATCTGTTCTCCGGTGGGAGTGCGCCGCCGCCACCGTTTCCCGCCGCCGGCGTCGATCCCACTGCGGACGAACTCGACTGCTGACGGCCCCGAGCGTCCGGGCGTTTCTCGGAGATCGTGCCGCCGGTCTGGTGCACGAGTCATCGAGAGGCGTTCGGACCACTTTGATCCACTCGTGAGATTGAACTTCGCCCGGGAGCCACTTCGAGCGCCCCCCTCGATCCAACGTCCCTCTCTCCCCTCTCGTCCCTCCCCATCCTCCCACCGCTTGGGTTCCCGGGCGCTCTCTCGTCGTTCCGTCCCGCTGCAGACCCTCGAATCAGGAATCGAGCGCTCCTCGCGCTAGCCGAATCATGTCGAAATTCATCCGCAGTCCATCGACCCGCACGGCGGACGGAGAATCGATTCGCGAGATCGCGCGCGCTCTCGCCTTGCTTCGCACGACGTGCGTTCGCGTTCACCGCTACCTCAACGCGGGCTTCGACTCCTCGATTTACCAGAGCGCGCTCGCGCACCGGCTGCGGAAGGAGGGTCTCCGCGTCACGACGCAGCCGAGCGTTTGCGTTCGCGACGAGGACGGCACCGAGATCGGATCGTTCTCGGCGGACCTTCTGATCGAAGACGCGATTCTCGCCGAAGTGACGGTGGCGCGTGAGCTCTCCGAGGCGGCCGTCGAGCGTATGATTCGGCGCGTGACGGCGTCGCGGTACCGCCACGGCGCACTCGTCGGCTTCGGTGGGGTCAAGCTCGAGTTCCGCCGAGTCTTCTCTCGTCGCACCCGCGGTCGGAATGGTGCGAACGCCGCGCGACCGCTGGCGGAGCGCCGCCGACCACCCCGCACGTCTGAATCGTCAGACTAAGGACCCGGGAGGGCGATCAGGCTTTTGCCCAGTGGTTCTTCCGCTGGCGCGACGAGGGAATGCCCTCTTGCTCGCGGTACTTCGTGACCGTTCGCCGGGCGATGTTGAGACCTTCCTTCTGAAGAACCTCCGCGATCGCGGCGTCCGAGAGAGGCTTCGTCTTCTCTTCGTTCTCGATGATCTGCGCGATGCGGCGGTAGATGATCCGGCGAGACTCGACTTCGCCGTTCGCGTTCCCAACCCCACCGGTGAAGAAATAGCGGAGCTCGAAGAGTCCCCACGGAGTCTGCATGTACTTGTTCTTGATCGCGCGGCTGACGGTCGAGATGTGAACACCGACCGCGTCTGCGATCGTCTGCATCTTGAGCGCGCGAATACACTCCGGGCTCTTCAGAAAGAACTCCCGCTGGTAGTCGACCATCGCGACGGCGATGTCGTAGAGCGTGTTCTGTCGCTGCTTGATCGCCTGGATGAGCCACTGCGCGGACTCGATCTTGCCTCTCACGAACTTTCCGAGCTCCCGGTCCCGGCGAGACTCTTGGAGAAGATCGCGACAGGACTCGCTGATCGAGAGCTGAGGGAGCGAGCCCGATTCGATCCGGACGTGAATCTTGCCGTCGGAAACCTCGACGAACACGTCCGGCTTTACGTAGACCGTCGGTTCCGAATCGAACTGGCTTCCGGGGTGGGGATCCAGCTGACGAATGATCTCGAGAGCGTCGCGAATTTCGTCGATCGACGTCTTCAGATCCTTCGCGATCTTCGGGATCTTGTTGTCGCGGAGGTCCGCGAGGTGATTCACGATGAGCTGCGTCTCGAGAGGATACTCCTGCGCATCGCGTTCGAGCTGGAGGAGAAGGCACTCCTGCAGGTTCTCAGCTCCGATCCCAGGGGGGTCGAGGCTGCGAATCGTCGTGAGTGCGGACTGGAAGTCATCGAGCGAGCACTGATCCTGAATCGATTCGTAGAGCTCGACCGCGGACGACAACAAATAACCGCGGTGATCCAGGTTTTGAATCAGCTCCAGTCCGACCTCTCGGACGCGTTCGGGCAGCGTGAGGAGTCGGAGCTGCTCGGTAAGGTGCTCGCGGAGGCCGGGCGGACGACCTTGCGTGTTCTGCAGCGCCTGCAGCTTGTCGTCTCCGCCGCTGATCGTCGAGCGGTTCGAGTAGAGACTTCCCGGACCTTCCCCCGTGAGACGAAAGCTGTCGATGCGTTCGAAGCCGGACTCGTCCTTCGGTTCCGGAGTCGACGGAACATCGAACTTCGACTCCTGAACGTTCGGGTCGTGGACCTCGAGCGCCGGGTTCTCCGCGAACTCCTTCTCGATGCGTTGCTGAAGGTCCTGCGCCGTGAGCAGCAGAATGTCCATGGAGAGGATCATCTGCGGCGCAAGGATCTGCTGCTGCTGGAGTTTTTGGGTGAGTTCGAGCTTCATCGTCCCTCTCTAAGGTTGCCGAGAAGCCCACGTTCCGTCGTTGTCGAGCGGCGTGATCGCTGCTCGCTAGGAGTCTATGATGGGCCGGAAAACGCGTCAAACCGGCCGGGACTCGCCGTGGAGTCGATAGAAAGACGCGTCGACTTCGTCGGAGAGAGGAAGTCGAAGCAGATCGACGGCGATGCCTTCGGCGATCGCACGGTGCGACGAAAGCGGACGGCTAGACCGCCTTCTTCGTGAAGAGATCGAACGCTTCCTCGCGCCCCTTCGCGACGGGAAAGATCTGGTAGACCCCGAGCAACTCGAAGATCTCCTTCACTTCGCGGGACGGTTCAACGAGAACGACGTTGCCGTCGTTCTCTTGACACGTGCCGACGACTCCGATGAAAACCCCAGCCCCCGCACTCGAGACATACTCGAGCTTTTTGATGTCGACGACGAATCGAAAAAATCCACTCTCGAAGTGTCGGTCGAAGAGCGATTCGAGAGTCTCGAAGTTGTGCGCATCGAGAATTCCGACAAGCTCGAAATAGATGATTCCGTCGCGATTGGTTTCGTTGAGAACCTTGAGATTGGGCATGGTGATCTTCGGCGGGACTCGGGCGATACCGGATTCGCGAACGCGCGGCCGTCGCGGCGAGCGGCTCGCTCAAGAGCTCATTCGGCCGAGTCCGCGTCGCGTTCTCGCTCTCTCGAACGCGACATCCGACTCGCAGTTGGTCAACGGTGGTCTAGGGTGCTTCTCCGACGGTCTCGAAACTCAGGACGTCGGATGGTTCATGAGTGCGATCGCGGAACTTCACCATCCGAAGGAGATTTCTTCCGTCCGACGTTCGTTCGTACTTCAGTTCATCGACGACGCGATGGATCAGATGAAGGCCGTACCCGCGACGCGTGCGCTGAGCGGGAAGCGGCGTTTTCGGTGGGGCGCTTGGATCGAAGGGATCACCGTGATCACTGACCTCGAGGCGCATGCATTTCTCGTCGAGCTCCAGTCGAACTTCGATGCGGAGCGGGTGCAGTTTCGAATGCTCGATCGCGTTTGCCGCCGCCTCATCGACCGCGAGCACGGCGTGCTGCGTCGTCACGGACCCGACCTCATGTCCTGCGAGAAAGCTCTCGAGACGGCTACGAAGGTCCGCGAGTTGTGATGTGTCGGCGGTGATCGAGTCAGTAAAGCTGGAATTCGGCATGTCTCCCTCAGAAGACTACCACGCTCGCCTTCGATTGGCCGAACGAGCGGGCAGGGAGCGGCGGGAGCGTACGCAAGTCAAGTGAAGAGCGCCGGATGGGGCGCGGCGGGACGACCGTCGCGGCAGGGGTTCGACTCGAGTCGGGCGCGCCCGCTCGAGTCGTGGTCGCCTGCGGCATTCTCGGAACGTCCCGGTGGTCAGCCCCGGCGCTGAACGACGACCATGGTCACGTCGTCCGACGGCTCCTCGGCCGCGCGGTGCACTTCCAGATCGGCGAGAGTTCGGTCGACGACGTCCTCGGGCGTGGCGCCGACCGTTTCCCGGAGCACGCCGAGAAATCGATCGTCGCCGTAGTCGCGTCCGTCGGTGTCTTTCGCCTCGACGACGCCGTCCGTATAGAGAACGAGAGTGTCACCGGGGTCGAGCGAGAGTCGCTGCGTGCGAAGCTGGGCGCTGAAGAGCGCGCCGGTTCGGTCGACTCCGATTCCGATGCCGCCCGGCGAGAGCGCACGCAGCCTCTGGGTGGATCGTTCGAAGTAGTAGGGCGAGTTGTGGCCGCAGCGGACGAGCTCGATCGTGTGCCGGTCGCGATCGAGAACGGCGTAGGCGAGCGTGACGAACATGCCCGGGCGGAGATCCGGCGCCAGCGCGCGGTCGACGCGTTCGATCGTGCGCGCCGCCGACGGATCGCCGGTGGCGGCGAGGCGAAGCAAGCTCCGCGTCATCGTCATGACGAGCGCCGCCGGTACACCCTTCCCCGAGACATCGGCGACGACGATGCCGAGGCGTGCATCGTCGATCGGGATGAAGTCGTAATAGTCTCCGCCGACTTCTTTCGCCGACGCCGAATACCCCGCGATGTCGTAGCCGGCGACGGCGGGAACGGCATCCGGGAACAATCGGGTTTGGATCTCGGTCGCGAGGGAAAGCTCGCGCTCTCGCGCGCGCTGCTCGAACCGAAGCTGCTGCGCCTCCTTGAGTCCTCGCGTCATCACGTTGAACGCGTGGGCGAGGTCACCCAGCTCGTCGGACGACGTCACCGGAGACTGGTGGTCGAGATCGCCTGCGCCGACGCGTCTCATGTCGCGAACGAGGGCGCGGATCGGACGAGTGAGCCAGCGGGCGAGCAGGAGGACGGCAACCATCGCGAGAAGGCAGCCGCTGATCGACGCGACGATCATCGCGCGAGCGAGATCGCCGCGCGCACGGCTGATCTCGGCGGCGGAGACGTACACCTCGATCGTGCCGAGGCGGGGCGGCGGAGAACCGTCGTCCGCGACCCCGTCGTTCGCCGGTCCTGGTGAGCTCCGCGGTTCGAGGGTGCGCCGAAAGCTGCGGACCGCGATGCCCTCGTACTCGAACTCTTGGATCTCGACGCCGGCGTCGAGGGCCTCCCGCGTTTCGATCGATCGTCCGCGCGTCCGGATGAATCGCGATTCGCCTCTCGCGGTCGCGACGGCTTGGCCGGTTTCGTCGTAGGCGACGGCGTTCCGGACGCGTTCGAATCCGCGCCGACCGAGGAGGTCGCGGAGCTCGGTCTCGAGCCGTTCGGCTGGAAGCGAGCGTGGAATGAGCCGTCCGACCGCGGTGACGAGCTCGATGCCGCCCAAGTTGATCTGCTGTTCGAGAGTCGGCAGCGCCTTTCGGATGCTGACTTGCGTCTGCCAGCCCATGGCGAGAACGGTGAGAAGACCGATGAGGAGCGCGAACTTGAGTCCGATCGGAAAGCGGAGTCCGAATCCCCGTCCACCCGTTCGACCGGGTCGGCGACGCGTTCGCCGCTCGGAAGGCGCCGCGGAACTGCCGCCGGCGACGACTTGGCGGTTTCGGCTGCGTCGAGTCACGGCGCGTGGTCTCCGATCGCCGCCGGCGCCGATCCTCGCGCCTCGGCGAGTCTGTCGGTCGCGTGCATCGCGCAGGAACTCGTTCGTGGAGAAAGGTTCATCGACACTCGATCGTGGCGGGATGCGTTGGGAACGGTCTGCAGCGGCGGTCGACTCTCGGGGATTGCGCTGTCTCTTCGTACTCCGCCGCCTCGCTGACTTCGAGAGGAGATCGGCTGGCCCGGTCGCGCGAAATCCGTCCCTCCGCCTCGCAGCGGAGATGCTACCCGGTCACGACGCCGAGTCTTTGCCGCGAAGAAGTGTCCACGCTCGCTGAACGTAGCCGACGCTTGAGAGCACGGTGAAGACGAGTGTCAACCAGAGGAAGCCGACGCAAACGAGCTCGCTGATCTCTGCCGTGCGCGTCGGCGCGGAATCATTCCCCGACTCTATGTTCGCGACGTGAAACAAAACGAGCGGAATCGTCGCACTTTGAAAGACCATTTTCAGCTTGCCGCTCATGGCGGCGCCGAACGGGACTCCGCGCGACTCGAGGAAACTGCGGAGCCCCGAGACGAGGAATTCGCGAAACATGATCACGACGGCGAACCAGGGGTCGATGAGGTGCGGCGCGACGCCGATGAGCATGACGAATCCACCGCAGATGACGATCTTGTCGGCGAAGGGATCCGCGATGCGCCCGAACGTCGAGACGAGCTTCCAGCGACGCGCGAGGAAGCCGTCGAGAAAATCCGTCACCACCGCCGTGACGAACAGGACGAGTGAGACGTTCAGCCACAGCCGACGGTCGAGAGTCGAGTCGTTCGCCGAGAGGATCCCGAGCACGACGAAGAAGATCACCGAGAGAACGAGGCGCGCCATGGTGAGCTGGTTCGGAAGATTCCAAATCGCTCGGTCGGCCGGTTCGCTCCGGGAATCGACGGTCGATCGGGGTGGGGCGTCAGCCATGGTTCGGTTGGGAATCCCGGTGGCAGAGTCGAACGCTCGACGGGTGAAAGTAGGCTTGGGAGTCGCGGTAGAGCGGGTTCGAAATCGGAAAACGAGACGCGTCGAACGACGCGAAACGCACTGCAGGCGATTCTGGAGGAATCGGCGAGGTATTGCGACAACGAGGAAGCCCGAGAGAACCGTTTTCCGGCCGAATCCGATGTCTCGCGCAGGTTCCTGGTTTCAGATTCGTCTGTTTCGCCAGAGGTTCCATCGATGGGGCGAGGACGCGAGCCGAAGGCGAGCTCGCCTTATTCGCGATCCTCCGGAGCTTTCGCGTTCGTCTTGAGCGCCCGATGAAGGTTGAGTGATTTCCAGTCGGCGTTGTCGACGACTACGTTGAGGTCGCTGACGATCCCGGTCGCGAGTCCGCCGACTATGCCGACGGCCGAATTCGCAACGACGACGATCGGAATCGCAACGATGGCGGTCGGGATCAGCGCGGCGGGGGGGATGTCGTTGTGGTCCTCTTCGTCATCGTCGCTCGAATTGACGGCTTTCTTGAGGTTCTGGTAGGGGTGAGTCACCGCGCAGACGAGCGGTTTTACGATGGTGCAGCCCGTGGTCGAGGTGACGAGGGCGCCCGCGAAGGCGAGCAGAAGCAATGTTCTCGACATGGATTCCCTCCTGGAGCGGTTCCGCTCGATTCGTATCGAGTTCACACCGAATCAGTTCGCGCGGCGGCGCGGTGTGAGTGCGTCCGGCGGTCGCTGTCTTTCGACCGCGATGAGATCGTAGCCGTCGGTGCCGACGATCTCGACGGTCGCGAACCGTCCGATCGAGTCTTCGGGTCGCTTGGCCTCCCAGCTCGGGATTCCCAGGATACCGTCGAGGCCAGGTGGGGGCCCGTCTTCCCGTGAGACCGGCGGCTCGATCGCGATGATCGGGTCGATCTCCGGCGCTTCGCCCGCGCTGCGGGAGCTGAGAACGCAGCGTCCCTCCGCGCTCCGATCGGGATCGACCCCGTCGACGATCACCCTGACCGACTCGCCGACGCGCCCTGCGTTCTGGCGAAAGGCGTTCTCCTGCTGGACGAGCATCAACTCTTCGCGTCGCGACTCGCGGACGTCTTCCGGCACGGAGTCTGAAAACTCGGCTGACGGAGTACCTTCTTCCTCCGAGTACGTGAAGACTCCGACGCGCTCGAAGCCGAAGTCGCGAACGAAGTCGCGGAGCGTCACAAACTCTCTCTCGTCCTCTCCGGGAAACCCGACGATGAACGTCGTCCGAAGGAAAATGCCGGGGACACGCTCGCGCAGCCGATCGAGCAGGCGCCGCGTCTTCAGCTCCGTGAAGCGCCGTCCCATGTGTCGAAGAGTTCGCTCAGCGATGTGCTGAAGGGGCATGTCGAGATACTTCACGACCTTGTCGATGCGGGCGATCGCATCGATCATTTCGTTCGTGAGGAACGCCGGGTACGCGTAGAGGATCCGGATCCACTCGACGCCTTCGATTCCAGCGAGTCGCTCGAGCAGCTCGGCGAGTGCGTAGCGGCCGTCGAGATCGGCGCCGTACGACGTCGTATCCTGAGCGACGAGTACGATCTCCTTGACGCCGGTCGACACGAGCTCGCGGACTTCGCGTTCGAGCGCGGGAATCGGCTTCGATCGAAAGCCGCCCCGAATCGCGGGGATCGAGCAGAACGTGCAGGGGTTGTCGCAGCCTTCGGAGATCTTCACGTAGGCGTAGTGCCGTGGGGTGAGGCGGAATCGCCCGACCTCTTCGCTGCACGGCTCGTCCTGCGGTCGGACGCGGACGAAGGGCTCGGCTCGTTCCGGCGCTGCCGCGCCGTTCGTCGAAGTCGGTGAGCGACAGAGATCGCGCAGCGTAGATCCGATGTCGGAGTACTGTCCGAGACCGATGATCGCATCGACTTCCGGGAGATCTCGCCGGATGTCGTCGGGGTACCGCTGTCCGAGACAGCCCGTGACGACGACCTTCGGTCCGCCCGAAGCCTCCTTCCGCCCGCAGGCTTCGAGGATCGCGTCGATCGATTCCTCCTTCGCGCGATCGATGAAGCCGCAGGTGTTCACGACGATGACATCTGCGTCTTCCGGCGATGCCGTGATCGCGTGGCCGTCGGCGCCGAGGTTTCCGAGGATCACCTCCGAGTCGACGAGGTTCTTCGGGCAGCCGAGGCTGACGAGGTTGACGCGCAGCGGGTCATCGTTCGCGCGTCGGTCGGTCGCGAGCGCCTCGGCCTCGCGACTGGAGGCGGGCTCACTCGTTCGGTTCTTCGTCGTACTCGCGGTCGTCTTCCGCGACGGATCCGTCGTCATCGGTGTCGCCGGCGTCCTCGGAGGCGTCGTCCTCGCCCTCCTGCGTGCGCCCGTGTCGTGCCTTCGCTTGTTCCCACTCGTCGAGAGTGTAGTAGACCTCGCGGGCCTTACTCCCCTTGAAGGGACCCACCAAGCCGCGTTCGTGCATCAGCTCCATCAAGCGCGAGGCGCGGGTGTACCCGATCTGGAGCTGCCGCTGGAGGAGGGTGACCGAGCCGCGCCGCGACTCGAGCACGATGCGAACGGCGTCCTCGAAGAGCTCGTCTTCTTCGCACGCGTCTCCGGCACCCTCGACACCGAACCGCGTCAGCTCGGCGCTGAACTGCGGTTCCGCCTGTTGAACCGCGAATTCTACCACGTCCCGAATCTCCTTGTCAGAGATAAAAGTGCCTTGGACGCGCTTCAAAGCGGAGGTGCCGGGCGGAAGGAAGAGCATGTCTCCCTTCCCGAGAAGCTTCTCGCTTCCGTTCCGATCGAGGATCGTGCGGCTGTCGACCCGAGAGGCGACGTGGAAGGAGATTCGCGACGGCATGTTGGCCTTGATGAGTCCCGTGATCACGTCGACCGACGGGCGCTGCGTCGCGAGGATCACGTGGATCCCGACCGCGCGCGATTTCTGCGACAGGCGCGTGATCGACGACTCGACTTCCTTCGACGCGGTCATCATGAGATCGGCGAGCTCATCGATGATCACGACGATGAACGGGAGGCGTTCCGGCACCTGCTCGAGCTCGTCGGGAGAGAGTTTCTCCTTCATGCGTTCGTGGAGCTTCTCGCGGCCGAGAGAGTTGTAGCCGCTCAGGTGCCGCACGCCGGCGCCGGCGAGCAGCTCGTAGCGCTCCTCCATTTTGTCGACGAGCCAACCGAGAACGGACGGTGCCTTCTTCATGTCGGTGACGACGGGCGCGAGGAGGTGCGGGATGTTCTCGAATTGCGCGAGTTCGACCATCTTCGGATCGACGAGGATGAGCTTCACCTCGTCGGGGCTTCGCGTCATCAGGAGACTGATGATGACCGAGTTGATCGCGACAGATTTTCCCGAGCCGGTCGAGCCCGCGATGAGGAGATGGGGCATTTCGCCGAGGTCGCCGATTTCGGCGTTTCCCGCGACGTCCTTTCCGAGCGCGAGCGGTAGCTTGAACTCTTCTTCGCGAATCTCGGGGCTCTCGAGCAACTCGCGGAGGCCCACGGTGCTGCGGCGCTTGTTCGGCACTTCGATGCCGACCGTCGACTTCCCGGGAATCGGCGCGACGATGCGCACACTCGGGGCTTTGAGCGCCATCGCGAGGTCGTCGGAGAGGTTGACGATCTTGTTCACCTTGATCCCGGCGGCGAGCGTGATCTCGTACTGAGTGATCGTCGGTCCTTTTTGCACCTCGACGACGCGGGCTTCGATCTTGAAGTGCCGCAGCGTTTCTTCGATCTTCGCCGCGATCTGTTCGAGGTGTGGGCGATCGAGATCATCCCCCGACGACTTGACGTCGTTCAGAAGGTCGAGAGGCGGAAGGCGGTAGGGGCCCGCTTGCCGCGGCCGGGGCGGCGGCTTCGCGGGGCGAGGCTGCGGAGCGGCCGCACGGATAACGAGCGGGGGGCGGTTGCCCTTCTTCTCCTCGTCGTTCGCGCTATCCTCCGCCTCTTCCTCGCCTTCTTCGTCTTCGTCCTCCGCCTCTTCCTCGTCTTCCTCGTCTTCGTAGACGTACTCGTACTCGTCGTCCTCGTCGCCGTCGTCCTCCTCGTCTTCGTAGACGTACTCGTACTCGTCGTCCTCGTCGCCGTCGCCCTCTTCGTCTTCGTAGACGTACTCGTACTCGTACTCGTCGTCCTCGATCCTGTCTTCGTCCTCGATCGTTTCGACGGCGGGCTCGTTCTCGTCCTTGGCGGGAGATTTCGACTTCGATCGTGCGCCCGACTTCGCCACCGACTTTCCCGTCTTCGCCTCTTTCTTCTTCTCGTCGTTCTTCTTCTTCGTGCTCGTGCGTTTCGTTCCCCGAGTCGTCGCCGCGTTCTCGCCGACGATAACGCTCTTTCGGGGGAACTCGGGCCAGCGCACTCGCGGCACTCGAAGCCGCGATGCGGTCGATTTCATCTTCTCGCCCGCGGACTCCCAACGGCCGCGATCGAGGGCTGCCGCCCCCGCGCGCTGAAACACCGGGTAGAGGAGCGTGTCCGTCGAGATGACGAACGCGACGAGCATCACGAAGGCGAGCAAGAGGTATCCGCCGACCGCGGACAATTGACCCAGCAGAAACTGGTGGATGAACTGCCCGTAGTAACCGCCGGGAAGCGTGCTCAGGCGCGGATCATCGTTGTAGATCGCGACTTCAAGAGCCGACAACGCGAGCGCCATCAACGCGACGCCGCAGAGTTTCCAGCCCCAATCGTCGATCGACCGGCGAAAGAGCGCTGCGGCGCCGACGAGGGCGATGCACGTCGAAAGGCCGAGCGCGGAGAGCTTCCCCACCCAGGCGATGAAATGAAAGCTGATGAACGCGCCGACCGGTCCGCACGCATTGTGCGTAGGCGAGGCGAGCCCCGGGGCGAGATAGTCCTCGGGCGCGTGCGTGAGGAGACAAATCCACAGAAACGCGGCGAGCGCGAGGAGGCAGAACGCGAGGATCTCGCGACGGGAGTCTTGTTGCATCTTCGGTCGAGTTCCCTCTGACACCAACGAGCGGGATTTCGCGGGCCCGTTTTTGGCGCGCGTTCCGAGCGCGTTCGGGCGAACGTCCCGCCGAGCCGGGCGCTGCCGGCATATCGGTTATCGGCAGTTCCGCGGTTCGCCTTGAGCGCCAAGCCGGGCGGCCGTTCAGCGATCGCGGAGGAGGGTCGCGACGCGGTCGAGGAGCCTAGAGGCGAGCTCGATCTTCGTGAGCCGGCCGAGTTCCTCTCGCGATCCGTCGGCGCCGAGGAGCAGGTATCGACTCGCGTCGGCGCCGATCGCTCCCGGTGGGTTGGCGACGATGAGGTCGAGTTCCTTCGCCCGGAGCTTCCGCCGCGCGTTTTGTTCGAGATCGGTGCTCTCGAGCGCGAAGCCGACGTGGATGCGGGGCCCCTTCGATTTCGCGAGCGCGCCGAGAATGTCCTCCGTCGGCTCGAGCTCGAGCTGCCACCGGGTGCCGCTCTTTCGTTTGTCGCGCTCCACCCGCAGCGGCCGGAAGTCCGCTACTGCGGCCGCGCCGATGACGACGTCGGATTCCGGGTGAAGCTCTCGACAACGATCGAGCATCTCCCTCGTCGTCGTGACGCCGTGCGATTCGGCGCCCCCCGGGATCTCGCCCTCGATGGGGCCGTGGACGAAGAGGACGCGCCAGCCTCGTTCGATCGCGGCGTCCGCGATGGCGATCCCTTGTCGTCCCGTCGACGCGTTCGAGAGGTATCGCACCGGATCGAGCGGCTCTCGAGTTGCGCCGGCAGTGAGAAGGAGAGTCGGCTTCCCGTCTCGTTCGGTCACGACAGTGTTGCCGGGATCAAGTCGAGCCGCCGCCGTCGATCACGCATCGGAGCCGTCCGTCGCCGCGACCGCGCGATCGATGGCCGCGATCAGCGTGTCCGTATCCGCGAGCCGCCCCGGGCCGTACGCGCCGCACGCGAGGTGGCCGCTCGCCGGCTCGACAATACGGTAGTTCACGCGGCGAAGTCGGTCGAGATTCTCGGCGACGATCGGATGGTTCCACATCCGGTCGTTCATCGACGGGGCGATGACGATCGGCGCGGTGCTCGCGAGGATCGTCGCGGTGAGAAGCTCGTCGCCGAAGCCCCCCGACAGCTTGGCGATGATGTCCGCGGTCGCCGGTGCGACGACGATCACGTCCGCCCATTCCGGAAGCGAAATGTGAACGGGGCGATGTTCTGCGTCGACGTCGAAGCCGCCCGTGTACGCCGGTTGCTGCGTGACCGCTTGAAACGTCAGCGGCCCGATGAACTCGCACGCGTGGGCGGTGAGGATCGTCCGCACCTCATCGCCGCGCTGCGTGAGCGTCGAGGCGAGTTCCGCGCTCTTGTACGCCGCGACGCCGGCGGCCACTCCGAGGACGATGCGAGCCATGACGGTACACCACCTCCCGCAGTACCGGGAGACCGGACGGGTCGACCTCCCGCCCGCGGATCGGCTACTTCTTCGGATTGAGGAGCTGGGCGAGCTCCTTGATCCGCTGCTCCTTGATCTTCTTGATATCGGAGCCGTAGATTTCGCCGGCCGCCCCCTCTTCCGGTTCCTCCGGCGCGGGCTCGGTCGGTTCGACGATCGCCGTCGGCGGGGTGGATGCAACCTCGGCCGCGACGGGCGCCTCGATCTCATCGCGCTCGACCAACTCGATCTTACCTTCCATGATCTCGTTGCACGCGATTCGGCGGAGATCGCCGTCGAGTTCGTCTTCGATCTCGATGAGCGGCGGCGCGCCGCGATTCAGCTCCACCATGCGCTTCTGAAGCAAGGACGCGAGAGCGAACTTCCCGCCCGCCTTCTCTACGAGAGCCTCTTCGAAGTCGATATCGAGCATCGAGCGTGTGGCCTCCGCCTGCGTGTGACGTGTCGTGAGCGCTGAACCAACGGTAGCGACGGACCGGGACAGCGTGACCGCGCCGAGTTCACCGCGTCCGGCGCGGGTGTGAGCCCTGAACAAACGGGTTATTCTGCCTCAGTGAGCGCCCCCCCATCCACTGCCAATTCACGAAAAATCGATCATCTCGGCTCAGGGGGGCGGCCGGGTGCCCCGGCGTGTCTTCACCCTCGGGCTCTCCTATTCCGTTTCGGTCGAATCCCGTTCGCGCGCTGCCTCCGCGAGGTCGGCGATGCGCCGAGCGGCCCGATCGACCACATCGTTCACGACGACGTGGTCGAAGCGGCTCTGCGCCGCGACCTCCCTCTCGGCGGCGGCGAGCCGGATGCGCAGCTGCTCCTCCGTCTCCGTGCCGCGGTCTGCGAGGCGAGCACGGAGCTCGCTCTCGCTGGGGGCGACGAGAAACACCGTGAGCGTGTCCCCGTCGAATCCGCCGCTCGCGACCGCGTCGCGGACCTGATCCGCACCCTGAACGTCGATCGCGAGGAGGACGGTTTTCCCGGCGCGGACGCGGCGCTCCACTTCCTCGCGCAGAGTCCCGTAGCGGTGGTCGTGAACGGTCGCATGCTCGAGGAATGCGTCACCCGCGAGGTTCGCTTCGAACTCGTCCGGACTCAAGAAATGGTAGTCGACGCCGTCGGCCTCTCCCGGCCGGGGTGATCGCGTCGTGCACGTGACGACGCGATCGAACCCGTCGAGCTCGAGAAGCCGCGCGCAGACCGTCGTCTTCCCCGCCCCCGACGGACCGGAGAGGACCACGAGGAGGCCCCGTTCGCCGTCGCTACCGTTCGACTCGTTCACCGCTCACTCCACGTTGAGCACTTGCTCCTTGAGACGATCGACCTCGGCCTTGAGCTCGACAACGTGACGACTGACGTCGCCGCCGAGTGACTTCGCACCCATGGTGTTCGATTCGCGAAACATCTCCTGGACGACGAACTCGAGGCGGCGCCCGACGGGATTCGCCCCGGCGAGCAGATCGCGAAACTGCTCGAGGTGGCTCGACATGCGCGTCAGCTCCTCGGCGATGTCCGAGCGTTCGGCGACGATCGCCACCTCGCGCACGAGATCCGCGTCCGAGACGCTCACGTCGGCGTCCGCGAGGAGCTGCTGAACGCGCTCACGCAGACGCTTCGCGTGCGCGGCGAGCATCGCGGGGACTTCCTTTCGGATGACGTCGAGCAACTTCTCGAGCGCTTCGCATCGCTCCGCGAGGTCCCGGCCGAGGAAGGTTCCTTCGCGTTTCCGCATCGCGACGAGCTGCTCGAGCGCCATCTCCGTCGCCTTCGCGACGTGCGGGAGGATCTCGTCGCGCCCCACGCGTATCGTTTCGTCCGCCTGGACCACGCCGGGTAGCGTCAGGCAGTCCTTCGGGCTCGGGAGGTCGTCCTCCGCCGTGCCGAGTTCCCTCGCCGCCGCGTTCAGCTCGTCGAAGTACTTCTTGAGCACCGCCTTGTTCACCCCGTAGAGATCGGCGATCTTCGCCGGCTCTACGGTCACGTCGTACGAAACCGATCCGCGAACGAGCCGTTTTCGCACCATCTCGTCGACGTCGGGCTGGAGAAACGAGACTTCGTCTCCCAGTCGCGCCGCGATCTTGAGGAACTTGCTATTGACGCTCCGGATCTCGATCGTGATCAGGAACGCATCCGTTTCGACGACACCCCTGCCGTACCCCGTCATGCTTGTCAGCATGGCAGTGGCCCTCGAATGCTCTACACTTGCCCCGCCTTCGCCCTCGAAAGCGGATTTGCCCAATCCGATTTGTGTCGAGCTGCGAGCTCGATCCTTTCGCGGACGCGGCAACCGAGTGAACTGTCGAAACTCGCGATCGATGCAGCCCAAATCGATCGCGAGCACTCCGTTACGCGGTAATGGATTGTGGGTAGGCGCGGCTGACGAGGACCAGCCCCTGGGGACGATTCGACGTTCACCCCGAACCGCGCGTTCGTCATTCAGTTCGATTCGTTGGGGCTCGGCGGCGTCGAGCCCGCCGCGCCGTCACTCGGGGGATCCGCCTCGCCGGGAGCGGCTGGGGCGGGCGTCGAGGAAGTCTCGGGAGCCGGCTCGGTCGTCGGAGCCGGAGCGGCATCGCCGTCGCCCGAAGTATCCGTCGGGTCGGCGATGGTCGGGCTCGCGGCGGAGTCGGCGGGGGCTCCCGGGTCAGAATCGGTGGGATTTGCCGGGGCAACATCGGTGGGAATCGCCGGCTCGGCCCCACCGGGAAACGCCGAGCCCGGATCGATCGCCGGCTTGTCGGCCTCGCTCGCTCCGGGCGCGGCGCCTGACTCGACCGCCGTCGTGTCTTCATCCGACTCCGCCGCCGATCGGGATCGACCCATGTTCTCCATCGCACCCATCGCGTACACGCAGACCGTAAAGACGATCGCGAGGATGGCGGTGATCTTCGCGAGCCCGCGCTGCATTCCGGCGCCGAACACGTTCGACCCGCCCCCTCCGAACGCGCCGCCGAGTCCGCCGTCCTTCGATTCCTGAACGAGAATGATCGCGATCAGAAGAAGTCCGACGAACATCACGACGACCGAGAGAAGGCCCCAGAGGATGTCGACGAAGGACACGGCCAAGAACGTACTGAACATCGCGAGAGAGTCTCCGGCTGACAGAAGTCGCTGCGCCCGTGGTCGGCGACCACTCGGGAAACCCGATTATCGGTCCGAGGCGGTCCGGGCGGCGACAAAAATGGTGGGGGAGTCGGCTTGAGGGGGTGGATTTCGCGCCGAGCCCGATTCGGCTTTCGGCCGAAGTCCGTTCTCAGCAGGTGCCTCGGGGGTCAAGAAACGGTCGATCTAACGAGCGGCCTCGCAAATCTTCACGAACGACTCGGCGGTGAGGCTGGCGCCCCCGACGAGGA
Organism: Planctomycetota bacterium; assembly: GCA_965223845.1. Classification (GTDB taxonomy): domain Bacteria; phylum Planctomycetota; class UBA8108; order UBA8108; family SXIK01; genus CBDCXR01. Next base: position 7,058,940 of record CBDCXR010000004.1, read on the forward strand.
GTCCGTCAATATCATCTTCGGCCAAAAGCGCGCCGGCGTTCTCCGGTTTGACGCTCCCGCCGTAGAGAATCGGCGTCCGTTCCGCGCCGCCGCTCCCGCCGGCGGCCGCGAAGCGGTCGGCGAGCTCGGCGCGAATCGCGCGGTGGACCTCCTGCCCTTGGTCGGGAGTCGCGGTCTCGCCTGTCCCGATCGCCCAGACCGGCTCGTACGCGATCGTGACCCGCGCGAGAGCGTCCGCGGTGGCCACCGGCTCGAGGCCCGCGCGAAGTTGACGCGAAACTACCGCCATCGTCTCGCCGGCGCTTCGCTCCGCGAGTTTTTCGCCGACGCAGAGGACGGGCTCGAGTCCGGCGGCGATGGCCCGCGCGACCTTGCGCCCCGTCTCTTCGTCGCTCTCTCCGAACACGTGACGCCGCTCGGAGTGGCCGATGAGAACCGCGGTCGCGCCGGCGCCGGTGATCATCGCAGCGCTGATCGCGCCGGTGTAGGCACCCGCCTCCTCCCAGTGGAGGTCCTGCGCTCCGACGAGCACCGCTGAGCTCGCGCACGTCTCGACGACGGCTGCGAGCGCGACGTAGTTCGGAAACAACCCGACGCGCAGCCCTGCTTCCGGCGAAAGCTCGAGAGCGCCCGCGATGTCCGCCGCGAGCGTGCGAGCCTCCGACGGAGTCTTGTGCATCTTCCAGTTTCCGGCGATGAAAGGCCGGCGAGCGGTCGAGTTGCTCATGGTGGAAATCCCCGATGAGACGTTGAGCGCGAAGCGGGCGCCGCCGCGCGAGACAGAACGGACGACTCTACCGAGGGGCGTCGGGGTCGTCAACCGCTCGCGACGATCCGGCCCTCCGGTCCGCGACCGATCGTGTTCGACCCGACCGCGCCGCGAGAGCCGGTCCTTCTTTTGGAGCGTTCGGGTAGCATCGAGCGCGATGTCCTAGCCAACTGCCCCCGTCTTTTCCCGCTCATGAAATTCCTCGCGATCGAGACCTCCAGTCGCCGTGGGAGCGTCGCGCTCTTTTCGGATCGAACCCTCGTCCGCGAGGACGTCTTCGAAGACGGACTCAGCTACGGGAGAGATCTCCCGCGTCAGGTCGAGGGCATGCTCGCCGCCGCCGGGCTCGCACTGGCGGATCTCGACGCGATCGCAGTGAGCGCCGGGCCCGGCTCCTACACGGGTACCCGGGTCGGGGTGACGACCGCGAAGACGCTCGGATTCGCTCTCGAGCGCCCGGTTGTCGCCGTCGACTCGCTCCGCGTCCTAGCGGCCGCGTTCGCCGACCCGTCGCCGACGGCACCGCTTCTCGTCGCGACCGTTCTCGATGGACGGCAGACGTTTCTCTACGGGGCGCTTCACGCGGTCGAACCGGGCGGGGCGACGCAGGACGAGCCGCGCATCACCGAGAGACTGGCGACCCGCGTCGGGGACGCCGCGGAGGTCAGCGCGCGCATCGTCGCGAGTGCCGGCACCGACGCCCGAGCGCGGCTCGTCGTCGGCGACGGTACGAAGAAGTTCTTCGCCGCCGCGGAGGACGTAGCGGGATTTACGCCGGGGCCGCCGGAGGGCGACGTACCCTCTGCTCGCCATCTCGGACGGCTCGCGTTCGACGAGATCGAAGCCGCGCGCTGGGATCCCGAGCGGGTCCACGCGCTCGAGCCGCGCTATTTGCGCCCCACGGAGGCTGAGCGTAAGCTCTCTCTGCGTGAGTCCTCCGGCTCCGCCGCTGAGGAGTAGAGACCGATCGCAGAGGGGGACGAATCGTGATGGACACCGTCTCGCCGTTCGATCTAGAGGTGAGGCGTCGCCGAGGACGCTGTCGACGCCGACGGTCACGAGTCGCCTGGCGCCGCGCCGCGCTTTGGATCGCCTTCGTGCTCGTCTTGGGGGTCGGCGGGAACGTTTACTACGCACTCCGTCCGGGGTACGTCGATGGCCGCGTCCGATCCGCGATCGAAGACGCCCTGGGGCTCTCGGTGTCGTACGAATCGGTCGGGTGGAGCTTCGACGGCGGCGTCGAGGTTAGCGCGCTGGCGCTCCACGAACGAGGTGCGCAGAGCACGGGACTGCTCGAGGTCGAGACGGTTCGCGTCGTTCCGCGCCTCCTCCCACTAGCTGCCGGTCGATTCAGCGTCGCCGAGGTCGTGCTCGTCCGACCGGTCGTCTACGTCGAGCGCGCGTCCGATGGACGGTGGAATCTCGCCGCGCTCGGCGGCCGCTCGTCGGCGGGCGACGGCGAGGTCGCGGCCTTTCCCTCCGTCCGCATCGAAGCGGGCCGCGTTCGCTACCGGGACGAGCACTCCTTCGAGGAGCCCGTCGCGGACGAGCTCGACGATGTCTACGCCGTCGTCCGTCAGGACGAGCCCGATTCCGCCACCCTGCGCGCCCGGTTCCGCGCGCCCGGCATCCGCCGCGTGGAGGTCGAAGGTACGGTCGAGCTCGCCGGCGGCGTGCTCACCGAAGCGCGCTGGCAGGTGCGTGCGGCGAAGGTGGATCTCGGAGTTCCGTTTCGCAAGTGGCTCCCGGAGTCCGCTCGCCGCGCGCTCGCGGAGCTCAAGCTGAGCGGGGCCGCCGACGTTCGCGGCGAGTTTCTCTACACCGACGAGGGCGGGGTGCGTCCTCTCCGCGCGACGGCACGCATCCGACGCTGCGACGTCAAGCACCCGCTCCTTCCGTTTCCCGTGCGCGGTCTCGGCGGCACGGCATCGATCCGAGGCGGCTTGATCGAGCTCCGCGATCTTCGCGGTCTCTGCGGCAGCGGGCAGATCGCCGCGAGTGCGTCGATCGAGGTGAGCGTACCGGAGTGGCGGCTCCTTCGGTGGAACGCGGACATCTCGTCGGTAGGGCTCTCGATCGACGGGCGGACGCGTGCGGTCCTGCCCGAAGGCGTTCAGCGCGTCTACGACCTCTACCATCCGCGGGGAATCGTCGACGCGACCGTGACCGTTGCCGACATCGCGCACTTCCCGCCCGCGCTCGCGGATCTGCGGGCGGTCGTTCAGCTTCGCGACGTCAACGCCGTCTACGCGAAGTTCCCCTACCCCGTCGAGAAGGTCCGCGGCGAAGTGCGACTCGAGAACGGCTGGATTCGAATCCCGCGCCCCCTCGTCGGGCGAGCCGGCCCGGCGAGGGTCGAAGCGATGGGTGCCGGTGCGGAGCTCACTCGAAACGGGGCGATGGAGATCACCGTCAAGGCGTACGATGTTCCGTTCGACGAACGCTTTCGCGCGAGCCTGCCCGCGTCGTTTCATAGGATCTGGGACGATTTTCGCGCCCGTGGACGGGGCGACGCCGTGGTCGAGATCCGCCGCGAGGCCGAGCCGGACGCCGCCGGCGAATCGGCACCGGGGGAAGAGCCGCTGCCGCCGAGAGCTCCTCGAGTTCTCGTCACGGCCTATCCGCGCTCCTCGAGCATCGTCTACCGGGGGTTTCCGTACTCGATCGGCGACCTCACGGGCGAGATCCGCTACGACACCGGTGCGAAGCTCCTCTCGTTCGTCGACCTCAAGGGCCGGCACGACGAGTACGTCATCACCGGGAACGGTGCCGTCGAGCTCAGCGGAGAGAAGCTCTTCAATCTCGAGCTTCACACCGATCGCATGCGCGTCGACGACGACTTGCGTGCTGCCATGTCCCCGGCCACGCGCACGCTTCTCGAGGACTTTCGCGTCGAAGCGGACGTCGCGATCGACGTCGCGATTCAGACGGCGAGCGACCGATCCCTCACGGTGACGACCGAGGTCGAGATCCTCTCCGCGTCGATGCGTCACCAGCGGTTTCCGTACGACCTCGAGTTCTCCGGCGGCCGGCTCGAGATCGTCGGCGATCACACCCTGCGATTCCGCGACGTGCGGACGCCGGAGCGGTCCTCGCCGAAGCTCCGGTTCGGCGGAGAGATGACGACGGCGGGAACGCGGCGCACCCTCGGCTTCTCGGTCGACATCGAGAGATTCCGCTTCGACGATCGGCTCGTCGATGCGCTCCCCGCGCAGCTCGTCAATTTCGTCCGCGGCATGAAGCTCGGCGGGATCTACCGCGGGAAGATTCGGGGCAACTTCGAGTTCGACCAGCGCGATCCCGACTACGTCCGGATCAGCTACAGCGGCGAAGATATCGTCGCCGAGGACGCCGAGGCGAGCTTCGGGCTCAAGGTTCGCAACATCGGCGCAACGGGGGCCTTCGTGGGGAAGAAGGAACCCGGTCGGCCGCACTCCCTCGTCGGACGCGTCGACGTCGCGAGCGCCTGGTTCAACCGCATCCACCTCACCGATCTCGGGATTCACTTCGTGCTCGGCCGCGAGCACGAGCTGATCGCCGCCGCGCGGCGTGGAGAAGCCCAAGCCTACGAGCCCCCGCTGGCGTTTCTCGAGCGACTCCGTCCGGACGCGGTCGACGAGACCTATCAGGCGTACCTCACGTCGAAGAACGTGTACGGCGGAGACCTCGACGGATTCATCTACGTCGGAGTCGGCGATCGAAACGACATCGCCGGACATTTCGTCGCGAAGGACCTCGAGGTTGCAAAGGCCGCGCAAGACGTGTTTGGGGCCGAGGGCGCAGGCACGCGCGGCCTCGCTAGCGGTCACGTTGCATTCCGAGGCCGAAGCGGGGACGTGAACTCGATTCGGGGCAAAGGCCGCGGCACGATCCGCGAGGCCCGGCTCGTTCAGCTCCCCCTCTTTCTCGGCCTCATCGGTGTCCTTTTCGGCGACACCTCTGGCGGCCACTTTTTCCGGAGTGTCGACCTCAGCTACGACATTCGCGACGGCAAGTTCGACGCGGGGAGCGATGGCATCCACATCAATAGCGCCGGGATCAAGCTGCGCGGCGGCGGGACGATGGATTTCACCGGCAACCTCGATCTCACGCTCTTGCCGCGTCTCCTCAACGTCGAGATCATCGGCGTCGAGCAGCTCTTCAAGCTCATCAAGCACGGCACGGCGAAACTCTCCGTCACCGGTGACCTCGGCCGGCCGAAGGTCGATTTCGTCACGGGGCTCGGTGCCGTGCGGATCGGAATCGACACCTCGGGATCGGGAAAGAAGGGAAGCGTTCCCTTGCCGAGTGATTTACGCGGCGGTGAAGAATCGGGTGGGGACGACGAGGGGGCGGACGACACGGGCAGCGAAGGCGAGACGAGCGACGAGCCGCCGGCGCCGCAGTCTCCCTCGCCTTGATCCGATCCGTTTTCGCCCGAGCGGACTTCAGGTCTCTGCGGCCGCGGCGGCGGCGCGCCGCGAGCTCCGAGGCTTAGGAACGGCGCGTTCCCGCCGAGCCCGTCGCCTTTCCTGCTGTGAGCGCGGCGCGCACTTTGAGGGCGAGCGACGAGACGGCCACCGCCGAGCCGAGCTCCGAGAGCCGCGCCCAGCGGAGCTCGGGGCGGCGGCGCGTCTCGAACCGACCCGCGGCGTCGACGACGTGCGAGTGAAGCGTGATGCGGCGGTACGTGATGCTGTGCCGGATCGGCGGAAGCGTCGCGGCGAGCGCGACCCGGGTGTCGAGAGACGCATCGAGCGCTTCGAGGAGTGCGTCGACGCCGTTCCCGACGACGAACGGAAACATCCAGATTCCTTCGAGGAATCCGCGCCCGGACGTTCGCTCGAGAAGATAGCGCGCGCCGCGGCGGAGGATCGCGCAGTGGAGAATGACCGGTACGGGCGCTTCGCGCGCGGTGGTTTCCGGAAAGACCTCAGTCGCGTCGAGCGCGTGCGCGCGACAGTACGAGCGAACCGGGCAGCTCGCGCAATCCGGCGCGCGCGGTGTACACGTCGTCGCGCCGAGTTCCATGAGGGCCTGGTTGAAGTCGCCGCACGACGCGCGCGGGAGGAGGTCCGCCGCGATCGCTCGCAGACGCTTTGCGAGAGCCCCGCGCTTCGGATCTCCGGGGAGTGCGTGGAGTCGAGTGAGAACGCGCTCGACGTTGCCGTCGACCACGGGGACGCGTTTCCCGTAGGCGATGCTGAGAATGGCGCCGGCGGTGTACGGACCGACTCCCGGAACGTCGAGCGCGTCCGCGAACTCGCGCGGGAACTCACCGCTCCAGCGGTCGCGTACGAACTTCGCTCCCGCGAGGAGAGAGCGCGCGCGACGGTAGTACCCGAGCCCAGACCAGAGCGTGAGCACGTCATCCTCCGGCGCTCGCGCGAGGGCGTCGACCGTCGGGAATCGCTCGAGGAATCGTTCGAAGTAGGGGATGACGACGTCGACGCGCGTCTGCTGGAGCATGATCTCCGACACCCACACCCGGTACGGGGTCGGTCGCCGTCGCCACGGGAGGTCACGGCGACGCGCGGCGTACCAGCGAAGGAGCTCGGAACTGAAGCGAGCCGGTGAGATCTTGCTCGAACGGGAGACCATCGCGAACGAATCCTTCGAGGCATGGGGTATACTACCGCGCTCTCCTCGCCGTCAACGGGGCGCTCTCCCCGTTCTCTTTTTGCGCGGTGCTCTCGCTTCGACATGACTCGCGCCTGCGATTTCTTCACGGACGCTGTTCAAGCGTTTCGAAAGTCCGACGTCCCGGCAGCGACGACGCTTCTCCGTCAAGGCTTCTTCGCCAACCTCTACGTCGCTCCGCTCCTCCAGGGTGAGGAGTTTTATCCACAGGAGATTTGGTATCCGGGCGCGGAAGCGGAGCCGCGCGCGGCGCGGGAGTACGTCGGACGCTACGCGCGGCTGTGGGAGCAGAATCCGGCGGCGATCGAGTTCCTGCGCGTGATCTGGAACGACCCCCTCGTGCGCGCCGAGCTGCGCAGCTTTCTCAGCGTCTCGAAGAATCTTCTTCACGCGACGAGCCAGGCGCAGCACCGGGACTTTCTCGCCGAGCGCGAACGTTTCCTCAATCCCGAGCGCATCAAGCGCACGCAGCAGGAGATTCTCGATCGACTCGACCGACTCGGCATCCAGGTGCCGCTTCCGCCGGCCCGGATGCGGCTCATCGCGCTCGCGTCGCGCGATCCCGCGCGCTCGCTGGAGTTCTATCGCGACCTTCTCGGAGTCGAGCCGAGATCGGTTCATGAAGTCGGCGGCGGCTACGTCGAGTTCGAGTTCGACGGCGTTCACCTGGCGATCCACGGCTACGATCGCGTCGGCCGCGGCGATCCGTACGGACTCGGACCACCGCCGGAGTCCCTCGGCTGGGGCGCCGTGTTCGTGATCGGTGTGTCTGACGTCGAGAGGTACTACGAGAGTGCGCGTGAGAAGGGGATCGCGATCGTCGACAGCTCGTTTGACGTGCCGCCCGACGGCGGGGCGGACGAGGTGAACGGTCGCTTTTTCGTCGTCCGCGATCCGTCGGGCTACCTCATCGAGATCACCGAAGACGACGCGAGCGGCTTTGCTTCCGGACGCTGAATCGGCGGCGGGTGTCGGCTCCCCGGCGACCGCCCGGATCGGGAAGAATCTGGTCCTCAAGCCGGGAACACTCTCGTTAGAATAACTGCGTAGAGTAGACTCGAGGCAGAGATGGAGAACGCAGCCGCCGCGACCGAGCACGTCTAGTCGATGTGCTCGATGCGTGTAGCCGAGCACGCGTTCGAATCCGATTCGCCCTCCAAGGCTTTGGTCGATCAGAATCTCCCGGAGCTCCAGCGTCATGCACTTCTCGGTTCGAGCCGTCGGCTTTCTTCTTGTCGGATGCGCACTGCTCACTCCCGTCTCCGTTGCGACGGCGGAGACGTTAGGGCAGCTGTTCGCTCAGTATCAGGCCGCGAAGGCCAAGGTCGGCGGCACTCCTGACCAGCGCCGCGACAAGGCGAACAAGGGTGTCGCGCCGATCGTCCGCAAGATCGCGGCCGTCGACTCGGATGAGGCGGCGGCGTTCCTCGCGCGTGAAATGAACGACGCGGTGCCCGAGATCGGTGCCTTCTGCGCGCAGTCGCTCGTCCGAATGAAGAACGAGCGCGGTCTCTCGCTCGCCATGCGCGGTCTCGGGAAACGACACGCGACGGTGGTGTCTGCGGTGCTCGAAGCGCTCGCGACGATCGACCGGAAGCGTCTCGAGTCGAGTGAGCCGGCTTTGCTCCAGTTCGCGTCGTCGGCGCGGGCCCCCGACGTCCGTCGGCGCCTTCCGCCGGTGATCGTCCGGCTCGAATCGGCGGCGGCCGCTGGAGTCTTGCTGAAGGGCGTCGGCGCCGGGTCGAAGTCGGGCGAGTACAATCGCGCGGTCGCGGCGGCTCTCGGCAGCTCGAAGTCGGCGGAGATTCGCGAGTGGCTCCTCAACGCGGCCTTCGCGTCCGCGGCGAAGTCGCCGGCGAAGCTCGAGGTACTGTGCTCGGTCGCCGGGAAGCAGAAACTCACGGACGCGCGGGCGGATCTCGAGGAGTGCGTGCGGAACCGCTCGGCCGACGTGAGCGCGGCGGCGCTCGACGCGCTCGTGGCGATCGGAGTCGACGCGTCGGTCGACGCGATTTCCGCCGCCCTCGCGAAGCGAAAGGGGAAGAAGCACTTCGACTTCCGCGTCGCCGCGCTCGATGCCCTCGCCGCGAGTGGTTCGGATCGAGCGGCGAAGCTCATCGCCGAGTATCTCGACGACCGAGACGAAGAGACGCGCGCGGTCGCCGCAGGCAGTCTCGGCGTGATGAAAGCGAACGAGGCGGCGGTGGCGGCGCTGGCGCGCGGGCTCGGAGACAAGAGCGCGATGGTGCGAAACTCCGCGCTCAACGCGATGCGGACGATTCGCAATAAGCAGCTCGTCGGACCTTTGATTGCGTATCTCGGAGGCAAGGACGACGAGAGCCGCAAAGTGAAGGCCCTTCAGGCGCTCATCAACATCACGCACCAAAACATGGGCCTCGTCGCCGCCGATTGGGAGAAGTGGTGGAAGTTCGCAGAGAAGAGTTTCGAGCTGCCGAAGGGAGAGAAAGCGTTCACATCGGTGAAGGCCTACGACCTCTCGTACTTCGGCATCGAAGTGTCGTCGACGCGTATGACCTTCATCGTCGATATTTCGAGCAGCATGAAGCAAGCCGTTCCCGTCCAGACGAAGAGCTCGAAGAAGAGCGTGCCGAAGATCGACGTGCTCAAGAAGGAGCTCGAGCGCGTCGTTTCGAAGCTCCCAGCCGATGCGCAGATCAACATCGTGAAGTTCGACGCAAATTTCCGATCGTGGCAGAAGAAGCTGCAACCCCTAGCCGGCCGCGGCCGGAAGAAGGCCGTCGACTACATTCGCTCGATCACCACCGGTGCGGGCACGAACGTGTACGACAGCCTCGAGTCGGCGCTCAAGGACCAGCGCGTCGATACGATCTATCTGCTCACCGACGGGAATCCGACGCGAGGTCGCTACCAAGCGACGCCCGACATCCTGCGCGAGATTCGGAAGATCAACCGCGTCCGCTCGGCGACGATTCACTGTATCGCCTTCGGAGCGGAGTCCGACCTGCTCAAGCAGCTCGCGAAGCAAAATGGTGGGAAGTACCGGTTCGTCGACAAGATGGCGAATTAGGCGATCCGTGCTCGTCGATCCGCGAGAGTAGCGTTCGGGTGCTCGAGTCGCTGCGCGAGGAGATTCATGCGAGCGAATTCGCTCGCGTCTCGATGCGAAACCCGAGGGTGCAGCGGCGAGCCGCCTCCGCCGATCGACTTCGCGGCAGGCGCCGCCACTCCGACCGTCGCGGAGGGTCGACCCGACTCGTCCGTGACCACGAATAGAAACCGAGGAGGAATCGGTGAGCGTGTTTTCTGAGGTTCCGCTGCCGCGAATGGTGCCGGTCCGGCAGACCTTTCCCCGTCCGCGCGTCGATGATGCACCGGCGGCGGTTCGCGCCGAGGTCGATCGAGTTCTCGCGAGCACCGATCTTCCGGCGGGTGCGGAGATCGCGGTCACCGCGGGTAGCCGCGGGATCACGAACATCGCGGCGATCACTCGCGCGGCGGTCGAAGCCTTTAAGTCTCGTGGCTATCGCCCGTTCATCATCCCCGCGATGGGGAGTCACGGCGGCGCGACCGGCGAGGCGCAGCGTGCGCTGATCGCTCACTACGGGATCACCGAAGAGAGCATGGGGGTCGAGATACGCCACGAGATGGCGACGCGCAGCCTCGGGCGGACGCCCGAAGGAGTCGATGTTCGGCTCGCGGAGACCGCGTACGCGGCCGACGGAATCCTCCTTCTCAATCGAGTGAAGCCCCACACCGATTTCAAAGGGCCGATCGAGAGCGGACTCGCGAAGATTTGTGCGATCGGACTCGGCAAGTACGACGGCGCGCAGGAGTACCACAAGCAGATCTTCGACATCGGACTCGGCGCTGCGATCCGAGCGGCGGCGAGCCGCGTGCTGGGGACTGGGAAGATCATCGGCGGCGTCGCGATCCTCGAGAACGGCTACCACGAGACCGCGCGGATCGCCGGTGTTCCCGCCGCCGATCTACTCGCCTCCGAAGAGAAGCTGCTCGAAGAGGCGCGCGGTCTGATGCCGTCGCTTCCGATCAGCGAGCTCGACGTTCTTCTCTGCGATCGCATGGGTAAGAACATCTCCGGAGCGGGTCTCGACACGAATATCACCGGTCGCGGCGTGTACGGTTACGTGCAGGGTCAGCCCTGGCACGAGGGGATGTGTGGGATTTACCGCATCGTGGTCCGCGACCTCTCCGAGGAGAGCGACGGCAACGGGGTCGGCATGGGCTCGGTCGACTTCGCGACGCGGCGTTTCGCCGATCGTCTCGACCACCACGTCACGATGCTGAATGCGATCACCGCGTGCGCGCCGGGAAACGCACGGACGCCGGTCATCCTCGAGACGGATCGTGAGGCGCTCGGCGCGGCGATCAAGTCGTGCCAGCGGCGCGAGAACGGTCCACTCGTCGCTTACGTTCGCGACACGCTTGAGCTCGAAAACCTGCATCTCTCCGAAGCGTGTCTGCCGCTCGTGAGGGGGCGCGAGTCCCTCGAGATCCTCGGCGAGCCGACCGAGTTCCCCTTCGACGCATCCGGTAACCTCGTCTCGCCGTTCGCCGTCACCGCGCACTGACGCGAGGATCGTCCCGGTCCCCGGTCCGCGATTCGCGGCGGGTTCACGTGACCGCGACGCCGATCCCGTCGACTCTCGATCAAGGGATCATCGCGCCCCGGTCGATGAAGGAAGCACGGTAGCCCGAGGGCGCTCGTCCGTCGCGTCGAGCGTTCCGTAGCCTCACTCCCGGCGGTTCCCGGTGCGGCGGAGAGACGTATGATTCGAGCAGTGCGATTCGAGCGTGGCGCGGCGTTGGTCTGCGCCGCCTTAGCGACGGCGTCGGCGGTCGCGGAGGAGTGGGCGGTGGTCGGTGCGCGGCAGATGGGAATGGGCGGGGCGGGCGTTGCGCTCACTCGCGGCTCGATGAGCACCTACTGGAATCCCGCGGCACTCGCGGCGCCGGACGGCGCCGCCGGAGTATTCGGTCCCTGGGACGCGACACTGAGCGCGAGCGCGAGCGCGGGTGCGGTCGGGGGAGTGATCGATACCGTCGACAGCACCGCGGGAATCGTCGATGACCTCGGAGACTTTGCGGACCTCGAAGCGCGACTCAGCGATCCAGGTCAGCTTCTGAACGCGACCGAGACCCAGCAGATCCTGAAGCTGCTCACCGAAGAGATTCCCGACCTCAACGAGCCGGGCTCCGGACTGATCGTGAACGGCAGTGTGTCGCTCGCGGCGCGCTACGGCTACTTCGGCGTGTCGGTGATGGGATTTGCGTACGGCGGTGGCGCGACGGTCGTCGACTTCGGCGGTCTCGCGCTCGGCGACGACGGGCTCGCGGGAGTCATCGGCGCGGGCGCAGACCGAACCGGCGCTCTCAGTCCCGAGGGTCAGGCGTTCGCGGACGCGCTCGTCGGCAAGGGACTCGCGGCGCAGAACCAAGCCGAAGAGCTCGTCTTCCAGGCCGAGCAGGGCGGTGTGAACGTCGGCGATCCGGGGGTTCAGGCTCGGTTCGAAGACGTGCTCCAAGCCACGCAAGCGAACGTCGGTGGAACGCCGGATGAGTTCTTCACGCAGAATGACAGCGGAGTCCACCTGCGCGGAATCCTTCTCGAGGAGTACGGCCTCTCCTTCGCTTACCCGTTCTTCGACATCGTTAGTGTGGGCGTCACGGGGAAGTTGATGTACGGGCAGACGTACTTCGAACCGTTTCGACTCGGCGAGCTCGAAGACGTCGAGAATCTCGTCGACAACCTCTACGACTCGTCGAACGACATGGACGAATCTCTCACCTACGGCATCGACGTCGGGGTCCTCCTTCAGCCAGTGAACGGGTTCTCGCTCGGAGTCGTCGCGCGAAACGTCAATCGCCCGCGCTTCGACTTCGACGGCGCGGGAGACTACGTTCTGGAGCCGCAGATCCGGGCGGGCGTCGGAGTAGCCGTACCGGGCACGGGACTGTCACTCGCGGTCGACGTCGATCTCTTCGAGAACGAATCGGAGGCCCTACCCGGCTATGACTCGCAGTTGATCGCCGCCGGTCTCGAGTGGGCGATCTTCGAGACGCTCCTTCTTCGCGGCGGCGTGTCGAAGAACTTCGTCGAGACGAACGAAGGTGTCGTCGTTCACGCCGGTTTGGGGTTGAGCGTCCTCGGAATGGCGATCGAGTTCGCCGGAAGCATGTCGACCAAGTTCACCGACGTGAGCGGGAACGACGTGCCCGAGCGAGCGGGGGCGAGCCTCTTCTTCGGGATCAATCTGCCTCTCTGAGGCGTTCGGTCGAGCATCAGTTCGAGCAACGAATCTCCACTGGGAGCGATTGTCCTCCCGAGGGAACGTCGACCGAGCTCGCGCTCCCCTTCTCTTCGCCCCCGGCGAGGAGCGTGACGGAATACGTACCGGCCGGGACGCGAGCGAGCTCGAGGCGTCCGCGCAGACCCGACGGACGGTAGGTCTTGTCGAAAGGCTCGCCGTTCGCACGTACCCCGCGCACGCGAACGGTCGCACCGGTCACGTCGCATTCGTCTGCAATCGCACCGACGATCGATCCCGGCTGCGTGACGGTGTGGATTCGCTCCTCGCCGCCGTCGAGTGTCACCGCATCGACAACGACCCGGTCGTAGCGACGTCCACCGAGTGTGAGTGTGTACTCACCGGCCGGTAGCCCAGTGAACGAGAATCGTCCGGATTCATCTGCGGACGCAATCAGCTCGCACGCCGGTCTAAGGTCGCGGTCGTTCTCCGGTCGCAGTCGAACCTCGCAGAGAAGCGCCGGCTTTCCGGCCTCCTCGACGACCCGCCCGCTGATCGTGCCCGACTCATCCGGGAGCGAGATGAGCAGCGGCTCTTCCGGGTCGCCCGGCCGGATGTGTCTCGCGCGCGAGAATCCGCGGTCCCGCGTCACGGCGACAACCGAGTACGTCCCGCGCGCGAGTCGAGAAAACTCGACGTCTCCCTGCGTCGTCGTTTGCAGAGTGCGACTCGAATCGGAGCCCTCCCCTTCCGGATGGATCGAGACGCGCGCGCCGCGGACGGGTTCGCCGCGCGCATCGACGACGCGCACCCGGAGAGTCTCGCCGCGATCGAGAGTGAGCTCGATCTCGCCGCGCTCGGCGTCGGCACGGCTGAGCATCGCCGTTCCATCGCGGAATCCCTCCATCGAGACCCGCAGACGAGAGCTCCACTCGCCGTCTCCAGCGGGAAGGAAGCCGCTGAGTCGAAGCGTGCCGTCCGCGCCGGCGCGGCCCGATCGGCGGGCAGCGATCCCGTGCGTCCGACCCTCGAGCCGGATGCGAGCGCCCGGGACGGGGGTGCCGTTCTCGTCGAGAACGCGGACGAGGAACCCCGGATCTCGCGGAAGCTCGATTGCGAGGGGCTCGCGCGGGATCGCGATCTCCGTTCGCGCGAGACGAAAGGACGGCGCTCCCGCGACGCATCGCCACGTTCCGGGGCGCAGTCCGCGGGCGAGAAAGCGGCCGTCGGCATCGGTTCGAGTCTGCGCGTTTTCGGGCCCCGCGCCGTCGAGCCGACTGAGGCGCACGGTCGCGCCGGCGATCGGATCGCCGTCTAGAGTCGTGACGCGGCCGGCGAGATCGGCGCGGTCGCGGGTCTCCCCGGCGGTCGTCGGTGCCGGCGCTTCGTTCTCGGTCCTCGTGGCCTGAGCACCCGCGTTCGCGTTCGCATCCGGCGTCACGCTCGCCTCGGCGCGCGGTGGTGTCTCCGGTCGTTCGGGCGGATCTCGATCGCCTTCGCTTTTCGAGGGTGCGAGCGCGAGTCTGAACGTGAGGACGACGAGGAGAGCCGCTACGGCCATCGAGACGGTGCGGATTCTCGTGGTCGCCATGGCGGACTCCGGAAGTGGTTGAGCGATTCCTGCCCGCGGCGCTAGTCGACTCGAAGCACGACCGTGCCGCTCCCGCCTCCCGCGGTGCAGCTCGAGCTTCCGGCTTCGAGCGCGAACGGTCCCTCGAACGACGCGAGGAGCTGCGCTTCGTTCGCGACGTTGAAGAATCGCACGTTCGATTCGCTCGCCGCGATGACGCCCGGAACATCGTAAGAGTAGTAGCCTACGACATACTCGATCGCGTCGGGAGGCATCGCGCAGAGGCAGTCGAGGCCGGACCCGATCGGCTCCGGGTAAAAATCGATCGGCACGCCTGCGTTGACGACCGAGAAGATCTCGTGGCTCGACTGATTGAGCGGAAGCGGCGCGAAGAACGTGTCGTCACCGATCACGTGATCCGCGCAAAAGCGCACGCCGTCGCCGGGTGCGATGCCGTCGGTCGGCCAGATCCCACCGATGATCTCGCCCATTTCGATGTCGAATCCGTCGTCGTCCTGCCCGGCGACCGGCGGAATGTTCTCGAAATCGAGCGCGAAGCCGGCTTCGGTCTCGAAGCTTCCCACACTGAGAGCGGGGACGACGAGGACCGATTCGTCGCCGCCGTCGAGAAAGATCGCAACGTCGGTGACGAGGTTGTTCTCGATCTCGACGAGGACGAGATCCCCAGTTCCGGGGGCGGGATCGCTCGAGCAACTGTCGGCCGTGCGCGTCGCGATTCCCGCGGTGATCTGGTAGTCGCCGACGAGGGCGTTGCCGCAGTTTCCGATGAGGCCGACGATCCCTTGTCCGATCCGAAAATCGGAGAAGCTGCCATCCGCTTCCAGAGTTCCCGAGTAGACGTTTACGAGATGGAGCTCACACGTGTCTCCATTCGCGAGAAGCTGGACCGACTTGAACGCGGTGTAGACCGTGAACTCGTCCCCGCTCCCTTCGATGAACGATCGAGCGCCGCCGTCGACCGCGGTCGCTTCGATCACTTCGACGTCGAGCGATGCCCCCGCCGCCGTGCCGAGGCAGAACTGAGCGATGGCGTCGTCGCCGATTAGATTCTGCGGGCCGACGTTGGCGATGATCGTTCCGTCGGCGTCGTACCTCCCGGCGACATCCGGCGGCGAGCCTCCGGCGTTGCGGCCGGTGCGATCGAGGAGAACCTGAACCACCTCGTTATCCAAATAGTCGGCGATCGATTGCAGGTCGGCGACGACGATTCCTGGTTCGATAACGAGGACCACGTCGTCGTCGTGGTCGTGACAGGCGCTCGTCGCCAGACTGAACGCCGCCAGCGCCGAGAGAGCCCATGCTCGCGATTTCAGTGACATCGCCTTTTTCCCTCTTGGTCCGGCTTGGCTGAGTGTTCGCGACTCGGACCGTAGGACGTCCGGATGACCATCGCTCTTCAATCATAATCCATCGTGTCGTTTGGCCCCTGGACGGTTCGCGAAGCGTTCGGCGAACGCCGCCTCTGTTCGCTGCGCCGACCGCCATCGCCCGGAGTAGAATCCGGTCCCGATTTCGCGATAGAGTTCCATCATGAGCTCTAGCGACCGGCCCAATTCTTCCCGCTCCGAGGCGACTCTGCGGGAAGTGCACTTATTCATGCGATTCGCCCGCGAGTGGGAGCTGCGTTTCGAAAAGCTCCTGCGAACGGGGTCGATCTCGAAGTGGTACAGTGCCGTCGGGAACGAAGCGCTGACGGTTTCTGCGGCGCAGGCGATCGAGCGGGGAGACGCACTCCTCAGCTTGCATCGCGATTCCGGAGCGATCCTCCGCTACTACCTGGAGCCCGCGGACGTTCTTCCCGGGGAGTTTTCGTCCCCACCTGCGAGCGGGCGACGCGGACTCCGCGCCGATGGCCGCGCGCTTCTCGATCGGCTCGCGAGCCAGGTGCTCGGAAGGGCGGACGGATTTACGGGCGGATTCGATCGGTCCTATCACTACAACTACTGCGACGACGAAGCCGGAGCCGTTCACGTCGGAATGATCAGCCACCTCGGCGCGATGCTCCCGGTTGCGACCGGAATCGCTCTCGCTCTCGAGCGCGCAGCGAACCATCGCGTCGCGCTCGCGTTCATCGGCGACGGGGGAACGTCGACGGGCGATTTCCACGAGGCGCTCAATCTAGCGGCGGTGATGCGATTGCCACTCATCGTCGTGATCGAGAATAACGGCTACGCGTTCTCGACCGCGACGTCGGAGCAGTACGCGTGTGCGTCGCTCGCGCTTCGAGGTGCCGGCTACGGAGTTCCCGGAGTGGAAGTCGACGGTGGGAATGTGCGCGATGTTCTCGCGGCGGTAGCGGACGCCGTCGGGCGCGCACGCGCGGGCGAGGGACCGACTCTCATCGAGGCGCGAGTCGGGCGGATGAGGGGGCATTCGGAAGGGGATGACTCCGCGAAGTTTGTCGTCGACGACGGTGTTGTCGATCCGCTCGAGAGCTTCGAGCGCGAGCTCGTCGAGCGCGGAGCGGCGCGAGAGGACGATCTCCTACGACTGGCCGAGCACTGCGCGAGCTGTGTTCTGGACGTGGTGGATCGTGCGCTCGCGCGGCCCAGTCCGAATCCCGGCGCGGAGCGGCCGATCTATGCCGAGTGAACCTCAAGAGCTGTCGTTTCTCGAGGCGATCTCCGCGGCGCTGCGCGACGCGATGCGAACGGACCCGAGCGTGGTTCTCCTCGGGCAGGACATCGCGGAGTACGGCGGCGCGTTCAAGGTGACGCGCGGGTTCATCGAGGAGTTTGGTCGCGAACGAGTCATCAACACTCCAATCGCCGAGTCGGGCATGATCGGCGCTGCGATCGGTGCGGCCGTCCTCGGTCTCCGTCCCGTCGTCGAGATGCAGTTTTCGGACTTCGTGACCTGCGGCTTCAACCAAGTCGTGAATGTCGCCGCCAAGATGTACTGGCGAACGGGAACTCGCGTTCCGCTCGTCCTTCGCTGCCCCGTGGGGGCCGGTGCCGGCGCCGGGCCGTTTCACTCGCAGAGCATGGAGGCGTGGTTCACTCACGTCCCGGGTCTCAAGGTCGTCTATCCGAGTGAGGTGGCCGACGCGTACGGGCTTCTTCGCGCCGCGATCGCCGATCCGAATCCCGTCGTTTTTTTTGAGCACAAACACCTCTACCGGCGGCTGAAGGCCCCGCGCGAGGAACTCGACGGTGAACCGAAAGCGCGTGTTGAGCCCACGGCGAGATTTCGTCTCGAGGGCGAGGACGCCGTCGTCATCACCTACGGCCGCTGCGTCCACCTCGCGCTCGAGGCCGCGCAGCGCCTCGGCGGCGATGGGCATCGCGTCGGAGTGCTCGACGTCTCTACTCTTGCACCGCTGGCGTCGGATGTCGTCCTCGAGGGGGTGAAGCGCGCGAATCGCGTGCTCGTCGTCCACGAGGCGACCCTCACCGGTGGATTCGGGGGAGAGATCGTTGCGCGCATCGCGGCCGAGGCGTTCGAATACCTCGACGCTCCGGTGCGCCGCTTGGCGTTCCCCGATTCGCCCGTACCGTTTCACAGGTCGCTCGAGGAACACGCGCTGCCGCGTGCCGAGACGATCACCGAGGCGCTGCGAGATCTGCTCGAGTGGTGAACGTCACCGCCGGCGATCTCGCTCTCAGCGGATGGAAAGGATCTCCGTGTCGAACCCCGATCGCCGTGCGAATCGTCTTCAAAACGAAACCAGCCCGTACCTCCTTCAGCACGCGTACAATCCGGTCGACTGGTATCCCTGGGGTGACGAAGCCCTAGCGAAAGCGCGGGAACTCAATCGCCCGATCTTTCTCTCGGTGGGGTACTCGTCGTGTCACTGGTGCCACGTGATGGAGCGCGAGTCGTTCGAGGACGAGCGAACGGCTCAGCTCATGAACGACCAGTTCATCAATATCAAGGTCGACCGCGAGGAGCGCCCGGACGTCGACGCGCTCTACATGAGCGCAGTGCAGCTTCTCACCGGGTCGGGCGGCTGGCCGATGAGCGTGTTTCTCACCCCCGATCTCCGCCCGTTCTATGGGGGAACGTATTTTCCCCCGGTGAACGCGCACGGCCGGCCGAGCTTCGCGCAGGTGCTCACGACCCTCGCGCAGTTCTATCGCGATACTCCCGAGCGCATCGAAGAATCCGCCGCGACGATCACGGAGAAGCTCCGCAGCATGGAAGCGCCTCCCCTAGCGGGTGAGCTTCCCGCCGCGGATGCGGTCGACGGATTCGTCCGCTACACTCGCCGCAGCTTCGACGAGGAATTCGGCGGCTTCGGCGGCGCGCCGAAGTTCCCTCGATCGGTCGACCTCTCCGTTCTCCTTCGCGTGCACGTCCGCTCGAACGACGAGACGGCGCGCGCCCACTGTGAGACGACGCTCGACTGCATGGCGCGCGGAGGGATGTACGACCAAGTCGGCGGCGGATTCCATCGCTATTCGGTCGACCGGTACTGGCTCGTTCCGCACTTCGAGAAGATGCTCTACGACAATGCACTGCTCGCGCGGACGTATCTCGAAGCGTATCAACTCACGAAGAAGCCGCTCTACGAGCGCATCGCGCGTGAGGTTCTCGACTACGTAGCGCGAGAGATGACGAGTCCTGAGGGCGGATTTTACTCGGCGACGGACGCCGACAGCGAAGGCGAGGAAGGCAAGTACTTCGTGTGGACGCCGGACGAAGTCGCGGAGGTCGTCGGCGAGGCGGAGGCGAGGGCGTTCTGCGCCTACTACGGCGTAACTCCGAGCGGAAACTTCGAGCACGGTACCAGTATTCCGCACGTTGCGAAATCTCTCGATGAAACGGCGACAGCTCTCAACATGGAGGTGAGCGAGCTCGAAACGGCGCTCACCTCGGCGCGAACGAAGCTCTACGCGAAACGGACCGAACGTGTTCCGCCGCTCCGAGATGACAAAGTCATCACCGCGTGGAACGCGCTGATGCTGTCCTCGTTCGCGCGGGCCGGTGCAGTCCTGGGCGAGTCGAAGTACATCGACGCCGCGACCACGGCGATGGCGTTTCTCCGCGAGAGGATGTGGCGAGACGGCGAGCTCTACCGCACGTACAAGGACGAACGGTGGGGCGCGCGTGCATTCCTCGACGACTACGCGTACGCGATCGAGGCGGCGATCGACGTCTACGAATCGACGTTCGATCGAGGCGCGCTCGCGTGGGCGCTCGAGCTGACCGAGGTCCTCGAGTCGTCATTCCTCGATCCTGCCGGCGGCGGGTACTTCTACACCGGGGACGACTACGAGGAGCTCCTCTGTCGGAAGCGGGACTACCTCGACAACGCGACGCCGGCGGGAAACGGCGTGATGGCGCTGAGTCTTCTCCGGCTCGAGCTCCTGACCGGAGAGACGCGCTTTCGCGCGCGCGCGGCCGAGATCTTGGCGGGCGCGGCACAGTACGTCGAGAAGGCGCCGATGGCGTGCGGCTACCTGTTCCTAGCTCTCGATTTCTTTCACGGCTCGCCGGTCGAGATCGCGGTGATCGGCGAACGCGCGATCGCGCGTCCGCTTCTCGAGGCTCTCCACTGCGAGTTCATTCCGGCGAGGGTGATCGCGGGGCGCGAATCCTCGCCACCCGACGGAAACGAGCTACCGCTCCTCGAAGGTCGAGGCGTTGAGGAGGGCGAGGCGACTGCTTTCGTCTGCAGGAATCGAGCCTGTCGTGAGCCGACCGGAGATCCGGCGCGGCTGCGTGTGCTCTTGCGCGAATGAGGGGGAAACCTCGAGGAATCCGACCGATTCGCCAGTTCGGTTCCGGGATGGTAGTGTTTTTTCGGAAGACGGTTGCGCGGCGCTCGGGTCTCTGTCCCGGCGCCGCGGCACGAACCATCGCGAGACCGAGCCATGAGCATCGACCCAACAGACTCTTGTCCCGATTTCTCCGCCCCCCGTCCGGGGGACCGATCGATCGAAGAGCGCGTCGCGCGCAAGCTGGCGAACCTTAGCCACGCTCTCGGAGAGATCGAGGACTGGCTCGACGAGTCCGAGCGAAAGAGCGACGAGCTGCTCGGCGCGACGGGCGTGGGACTGCGGGTGTCGCCCGAGACCATCGACTTCTTCCACGCGGTCGCGCGGTTTCGACCGGGGCTCGCACGTTCGTAGGTCGGACTCGGGCGCGAACTTGGCGGCTGTCGCGGTCGCGAGTCGGCGCGCGGATCCCTCCCGCGACTCAGCGTCTTCACCGCTGCGTGTGACCTCAAGGCTCGCTAGGAATCCGCGCGGGGCGAGGGCGCGAGGTCGATGCGGACGAGCCGGGAGCCGAGGCGATGCCGGAGAGCACCGCCCGGCGATCGCGGGGATCGCGTCGGCGAGCCTCGCGCCGCCGGCGGCTCCGCCGTTGACGTTCCGGACCCTCTCGGAACCGCGTCGGGGGGGCGGGCGTCCCGAACGTCGAGGAAACGTCGAGATTCGGGCCCGCCGGATCGCTGAGGCACCGCCGGACTCGAGGTTACAATCGAGGTATGGCGCAGCTCGTTTGGAAACAGTCAGGCGGCGAGTCGAAGACCTTCGCGCTCAGCGATTCGACCGTGCTCGGCCGAGGCTCGACCGCCGATTTCGCATTGCCCGATTCGAGCGTGTCGCGGCAGCACGCACGCATCGAGCAGCGCGAGAGCGACTACTTCATCCTCGATCTCGGTAGCCGCAACGGGACGCGCGTCAACGGTGGATTGATCGCGTGCGAGACGCGCCTTAGCACCGGGGACCGGATCGATCTCGGAGATCTATCGCTCGAATTCGTCCTCGGACCCGGGACGGACTCGTTGACACGTGGTTCTCTCGGCACGGAGCCGCTCAGCGGGCTCGTCGCGGCGTCGCTCAAAGAGCGCGAGAAAGACGAGAAACCAGCGAGTTCCGAGCGGCGGGAGTCGCTTCCGCGCCGCCTCGGCAAGTTCTATCTTCTCGAGCGACTCGGGCAGGGCGGTATGGGGACGGTGTACCGCGCGATCGATCTCGACTCGAATCAGCAGGTCGCGGTCAAGTTCATCCGAACGAACATCGGACGACGCGAAGCTTTTCTCGACTTCTTTCACAATCGGGAAGCCGTGCTCGCTCGTGAGATCAACCATCCGAACGTCATCCAGATCTACGAGTACGGCGTCGACGGGCCGCGCCACTTCATCGCGATGGAGTACGTCTCGGGTGAGAACCTGTTTCACGCCCTCCGCCGTGGACCGTTCCAGCCGCTCGAAGTCGTCGAGGTCCTTCGCCAAATCGCCTGCGGACTCGCTGCCGCGCATCGCCAAGGAGTCGTTCACAGCGACATCAAGCCGGCGAATGTTCTTCTCGCGATCGGAGAGGCCGCGCCGGACGGCGAGGTGGGGAAGTTCGAAGATGTTCGCTACGAGCGGGTGGAGGAGGCGGACGGTCTCCTCGAGTTCGGCGACTCGGAAAAGTCGGCGACTGCCGCGCCTCTCAGTCAACGCTACGACGCGGGTGTCCTCGAGGAGGTCCGCCGCCGGCTCGGCGGCGTCGACGGCGAGACGTTCGTCGATCCGCCGTATTTCGAGCGGCGCGCGGAGGCGCAGTTCCTCGAGCACTATCTCGAGCGGTCGGCTGAAGGGAGAGGGTACATCCTCGTCGTCGGCGGCGACGCCGGCAGCGGCAAGGATCGACTCGTCAGTCACGTCCTCGAGAAGCTCGAGACCGCGAGCGAGCGGGAGGACGGCGCACCGATTCACTACGAGCTCGACTGCTCTCGCGTCGAAGGGCTGCCACGATTGTTCGAGCAGGTCTTCGGGACGGCTCCGCGCGCGTCCGACGGGGCGAAGGACGTGGCGCGCGCGATGGCGGAATCACTCGTCGATCACTTCAGCTCCGTGCGCACTCACGTCGTCCTCCGCCTCCTCGATCTCGGTGGCGCGTCTCCCTTCGTCGTCGAGTTCATTCGCCAACTCGCGATCGCGGCGGCGAATCTTCCCGTGACGACCATCGGTACGGTGAATCCAGAGGAGATCCGTACGAACGGAAGTCTGAAGCCGATTCTCGACGGGCTGGGCGTCACCGCGAAGGAACTCTACCTGCGCCCTCTCACCGAATATCAGATCCAGCGCTATCTTCACCAGACGTTTCGGAACGCGCTCCCCGACGACCGACTCGCCGCGGACCTCTACCGGCTGAGCGGGGGAAACTTCTCCCGCCTCCTCGATCTCGTGCGCAGCTTCTTCGACCGCGGCGTGCTCCGCCTCGATCCGCGCTCCGGTCGACTCAGCTATCGACCGAGAGCACAAGAGTTCGAGCTCGAGGAGGGAAAGAATCTCTACGAGAAGTACCGAGCTCTCGGGCGCGTCGAGCAGCGCGTCCTCGAACACGCCGCGTTCATCGGACCGCGATTCTTGTTCGAAACGCTCCACCGCTTCGACAAGGTCGACGAGACCGCGCTCTTTTTCATCGTGCGGACGCTCCTCGCCGAGGGTTTCTTCGTCGAGGAAAGCCGCGACTGGTACGGTTTCACGAATCTCGCGTTTCAATCGTATATGGCGGACAAGGTCCCGAAGTCCGAACGTCCGCACTTCCATCGCACCGTGTCTCGTCTGCTGCAATCGGTCGCCCTCGCGGATTCACCCGAGCTCGCGCAGCTCCGCGCGCGGCATTTCGAGGGCTGCCGCGAGGAGCCCCGTGCCGTGCAGGCACTCCTCGAAGGAGCCCACCTCGCCCGGACCCAGTACAAGCTCGAACTCTACCGCGCGATGATCCAGGACGTCCTCCGCATCTACCGCGGGCTGGCGAATCTGGAGAGCCGGCGAAAGGGCGTTGTCGCGGCGCTTCGCGCTTGGTTCAAGCGCGACGGGAATTGGTATGAGGTGCTCGGTGAGCTCGCGAGCCAGCCGGTCGTCGCGCGCGCGAAAATCGCCGACTTCGGGATTTCGTTTCGCGTGCGCGATGAGGCGAAGGGGTTTCACGTCGACCGTCGTCCGGTGCTCGGGACTCCGCGGTACCTCGCGCCGGAGCGCGCGAGGGGCGACGCGGGTGGACCGAAGGCCGACATCTTCTCGCTCGGCATCATCGCGTACGAAATGGTCACCGGGAATCCGCCGTTTCCGAATCTCAAGGGGCGCGAAGCCATCCAGGCGAACGCGACGCGGAAGATCGTCTGTCCCGAGGAGCAGCTCGCGCCCTATCCACCCGCGATGAGGGACTTGCTCGCAGGCATGGTCGAGCGGGATCCCGAGCGGCGCTGGGACGCGGAGCGCGTTCTCCGCGCGATCACCGAGATCGAGTGCGACTTTCAGCGACGCCCGCGCTGATGCCCAGCGGCCGGCGGCCTCGGGTTGTCAACGCGAACACTCGTCTCTACACTACGCAGCCGGTATCACCGTCGAATCGGAGATCTCATGATTCGCGAAGTGGACAATCCGGCGCTCCAGACGCCCATGATGCGCCAGTACATGGCGATGAAGAAGAGGCATCCGCGCGAGATCCTCTTCTTCCGCATGGGCGACTTCTACGAGATGTTCTTCGACGACGCCAAAGAGGCGTCGCAGATCCTGGGTCTCACGCTCACGTCTAGATCGAAGGACAAGCACGCCATCCCGATGGCGGGCATCCCGGTGCGCGCAGTCGATTCGTACGTGCCGAAGCTCCTCCGTGCCGGCCGGCGAATCGCGATTTGCGAGCAAACGCAGGATCCCAAGGAGGCGAAGGGCATCGTCGACCGCGACGTCGTCCGCGTCATTTCGCCGGGAACGGTGACGGACGAGAACTTGGTCGGCGAGAAGTCGAACAACTTCATCGCCTCGATCGTCGTCGCGAAGGACGGATACGGCCTCGCGTGGCTCGACGTGACGACGGGAGAGTTCGTTGTCTGGGAGACGACCGCTCTCGATGCGCTCCTCGCGCAGCTTTCACGCGTCGATCCAGCCGAAGTTCTTCTCGCCGAGAGCGCCGCGTTCGATGGGGAGCGCTGTCCGCCGCTCCGCGACTTTCTACGTGGACTCGTCTCGACGCCGTATCCCGATCCCCTGTTCGATCACGACACGGCCCATCGTGCGCTCACCGAGCAGTTTGGAACCCAGTCGCTCGACGGCTTCGGCTGCGAGCACCTGAAACTCGCGACTCGCGCGGGCGGAGCCCTTACGAGCTACGTGAAGGACGCTCAGCGCGGTTCGCTCGAGCACGTCACGAAGATCACGCCACATCGCCATTCGCGCTACGTGCCGATCGACCGCGCGACGCGCCGCGCGCTGGAGCTCACTGAGGGATTTCGCGACGGCGAAACGTCGACGACGCTCATCGGTTGCTTCGATCGCACGGCGACGTCTCTCGGGGCACGACTCCTTCGCGGCTGGCTGTTGATGCCGCTCACCGATCCGGCGGAGATCGCGCGCCGTCAGGACGCGGTCGGCGAGTGGGTCGACGCCGCTGAGAAGCGCGTCGCCGTGATCGAAATCCTCCGACAGATTCACGACCTCGAGCGACTCTCCACTCGCCTCAGCTACCGCAGTGCGAACGCGCGCGATCTCGTCGGCCTTCGCCGCACGCTCGAGATCCTTCCTTCGCTTCGCGCGCAGCTCGCCGACAGCCGTTCGGCCTACTACCGCGACCTCGCCGCGAAACTCGAATCGCCGCCCGGCCTGGCCGAGGAGATCGCGGCGGCGATCGTCGATGATCCTCCTCTCGCCGTGAAGGAGGGAGGAATGGTCCGGCGCGGGTACGACGCGGAGCTCGACGAGACGCTCAGCATCGCCGCCGAGGGCACCGAGTGGATCGCACGCTTCCAGCAGGAGGAGATCCGGCGCACGGGAATCCCGTCGCTCAAGGTGAGCTACAACAAGGTCTTCGGATACTACATCGAAGTCACGAATCCACATCGCGACAAGGTTCCGGACGACTACGTTCGCAAGCAAACTCTGAAGAACTGCGAGCGCTTCGTCACCGCCGACCTGAAGGAGTACGAGACGAAGGTCCTCAATGCGAAGGACAACGCGATCGACCGCGAGTACTCGATCTTCTGCGCGTTGCGCGATCGGGCGCTCGAGCACGTCGGTGCGCTTCAGGAGATTGCGCACGCGGTCGCGCAGTGCGATGTGCTCGCCACCTTTGCCCGCCTCGCCGACGAGCGGGGCTACGTTCGACCGACGGTCGACGACGGCTCTCGTCTCGACATCGAGGACGGCCGCCATCCGGTCGTCGAAACGTTTCAGGAGACGGGCGGCTTTGTTCCAAACTCGATCGCACTCGAGCCCGGCTCCGACATCATGATCATCACCGGACCGAATATGGCCGGGAAATCGACGTACATCCGGCAAGTCGCACTGCTCACGCTCCTCGCGCAGACGGGCAGCTTCATCCCCGCAAGGCGCGCGCACATCGGTGCGGTCGATTGCATCTACACTCGCGTCGGGGCCGCTGACGATCTCGCCCGCGGACAATCGACGTTCATGGTCGAGATGGCGGAGACCGCGAACATCCTCAACAACGCAACCGAGAGAAGTCTGATCATCCTAGACGAAGTCGGCCGCGGAACGAGCACCTTCGACGGAGTGAGCCTCGCCTGGGCGATCACTGAATACGTCGCGGAGCACGTCGGCTGTCGAACGCTTTTCGCGACGCACTACCACGAGCTTACGGCGCTCACGACCACGCAGCCGCGGGCGCAAAACTTCAACGTGTCGGTGAAGGAGTGGAACGACGAGATCATCTTCCTCCACAAGATCGTTCCCGGGAGTGCCGACAAGAGCTACGGCATCCACGTCGCCCGGCTCGCGGGGATCCCGAGCTCGGCGCTCGAGCGCGCGAAGGAGATCCTCTCGAATCTCGAATCGCAGGCCTTCGACCTCCACGATCAGCCGAAGCTCGCCCACAAGCACGAGCCCCGGCCGGCGACCGAGGCCGGTTCGCGACAGCTCGATTTTTTTCGCGGGCAGGACAGCGAGCTTCTCGAGGAAGTGAAGCGTCTCGATCTCGACGCGACGACGCCGCTCGAGGCGCTGCAGTTTCTCCACGATCTTCGCGATCGTTTGACCTAACCGCGCTGCGAGTCTCGCCCCGGCCGGAGCTTACTCTGCGGGCGTCTCGTCGGGCGAGGTCTCCTCGCCGTCGGAATCACCCCCGTCGAGACTCTCGAAGATGGAATCCCAAGTCGAGTCGAGCTCTTGCATGAGATCCTTCTCGTCGCCGCTGAAGAGCACGTTCGGTGCGACCTCCGCATCGGGGTCGGCGGCGGGGACGACGCTCGCCGTGCGCGTTCGACGGAGCTCCTCCGGCAGCGGCACGAGCGTCTCGAGCTTCTTCGTCACTTCCGACGTATAGCCGACGAAGAGGCCGGCGTTGAGACCCGTACGCGCCGGGATCTCGCCCAGCGCCTCGGCCGAGGGGACTTCCGTCACGAGGACGAGCAGTGTTCCGCCCACCTGATCGAAGGGAAGCAGGCGGTGGCGGTGGAGGTAGGCGGGATCGAACTTCTCGAGGTGACTCTCGTCGAACTCGTAGTTCTTGAGCGAGAGAAACGGCAGTTGATACTGCACGCTGACAATCTTCGCGATGTCCGACTCGGTGACGAGTCCGATGTCCATGAGGATGTTGCCGAGGAGCTCGCCCGTCTGGCGCTGGAGCTCGAGCGCCTCGTTGAGCTGATTCTCACTGATGAGTCCCTCGTCGATCAGAATGTCTCCGATGCGACGACGGTGAGTCCTGGACGTAGCCATGGTGGGTGATCGGGCCTCGAACGGGCGGAGAAGGATCGGTGAGCGAGAATGCGGCGAGATGGCTCGCTGGTGAAGCGTACAACCGCGCGCGTGAAGCCGTCAAACCGAGGGGCCGAATCGCGCTCCGACCCGATAACTCCCCTCCCGTCTTCGGGCGGTGACCGCCGCGATCGTTCGGCTATTCCGGGCTCGACGACTCTTTTTCCTTCAGCGCATCGAACACTCGATCGGCGAGCGAGGCACCGATAACCTCGGCGATGTCTTCGCGACTCGCGGCGCGGATCGCACGCAGCGTGCCGAATCGCTCGAGGAGGGCGTCACGGCGCTTGCGTCCGATTCCGGGGATTCCTTCGAGCCCGGTCCTCAGAGTCGTTTTCTTCCTCAACTCGCGGTGGTAGCGCACCGCGAAGCGATGCGCCTCATCGCGGATGCGTTGGAGGAGGTGGCTCTCGTCGCTCTCGGGTGAGACCGGGAGCGGATCCTTGCGTCCGGGAACGAATACGCGCTCGGTGGTCCCTTTGTGCCGCCGCTCCTTCGCGAGAGACGCCACGGCGACCACGCCGCGGAGACCGGCATCCTCGAGCACCTGGACGGCGACGCCGAGCTGCCCTTTGCCGCCGTCGATGACGACGAGGTCCGGCAGCTCGCCCGATTCCGCGCCGCCGCGAAACCGGCGCCCGAGAACTTCCCGCATGCATTCGAAGTCGTTCGCCCCGACTACCGTTTGGATGCGGAACTTCCGGTAGCGATCCTTCGCGGCTCGACCGTCCTCGAAGCAGACCATCGAGCCGACCGCGAGAGAACCTTGGAAGTTCGAAATGTCGTAGCACTCGATCCGGCGCGGAACGCGAGCGAGATCGAGCTTCACCCGGAGCGATTCGAGGAGGCCCTCGAGTCGCTCGGCGTCCGAGCGTGCGAGCGCGAATGCGTTGCGGCAGTTCTTTTCCGCCATCTCGACCAGCCGCCGCTTCTCTCCGCGCTGAGGAACGAGAATGCTCGTCTTTCGTCCCTTTCTTTCGCGCAGCCAGCTTTCGAGTGTTTCACGATCATCGAAGTCTCGGTCGCACAGGATCTCCGGCGGGATGTAGCGCTCGGCCGTGTAGTACTGCGTGAGGAAGCTCGCGATCACGTCCTCGAGCTCGAGCGAAGTCCGGAAGGTGTGGCAGTGCGTGTTCACGATGCGCCCCTCGCGAACGAGGATCTCCTGCACCGCTACCGTCTCCTGCTCGCGCACACAGGAAAAAATGTCTCGATCGCCGCGACCCCACTCCTGTGCTTTCTGATCTTCGAACACCTTCTCGATCGCCCGTATCTGGTCTCGATAGCGGGCGGCGAGCTCGTACTCCTTCGCCTCGGATGCGCGAATCATTTTCTGTTCGATGAGAGAGATCAGCTCGCGGTTCTTTCCGCGGAGAAAAAGGATGACTTCGTCGACGTCCTTTTGATAGGCGACACGCGTGATGAGATCGACGCAGGGCGCCGTGCAGCGACCGATCTCGTACTCGATGCACGGGCGCGTTCGGTTGCGGAAGAAACCGTTCGTACAGGTTCGGAGCGGGAAGATCTTCTTGACCACTCGAAGCATCTCGCGCACCGACCGCGCCGAGCCGAAGGGGCCGAAGTAGAGATTGCCGTCATCGCGGTAGCGGCGTGTGACGAGCACGCGAGGCCAGTCCTCCGTGATCGTCACCTTGACGCTCACGTAGGACTTGTCGTCCTTGAGCCGCACGTTGTAGACGGGCCGATGTTTCTTGATCAGATTGTTTTCGAGAATAAGCGCTTCCGCTTCGGAGTCTGTCACGATGCAGTCGACGTCCGCGATCCTTCCGACGAGAAACCTGTAGAAGACTCTCGTGTCTGGACTGCGTGACAGGTACGAGCGGACGCGTTGGCGAAGCGAGACCGCCTTCCCGACGTAGATGATCCGGCTCGATGCGTCCTTCATGATGTAGACGCCCGGCGACGTCGGGAATCGACTCACCTTTTCGGTGAGCGCGCTCGAGTCTGGAGTTTCGCGGTTCGTCATCGCTAGGTCGCCTCGGCCGGAGCTACGAACTCGTCCTCGGTTCCGTCGAGCCTCATTCGTCTCTTGGTCGGGTGCGTGGAACGCGAGTCGAACGGAACGGTACGGTAGCAGGCAAGCTGCGATCGCCCGACTTCAACGTCCGTTCCGCCTCGACGCCAAGCTACGAGTCTACCCGAACGCGCGTAGCGGCAGCGGTCCGCGAGCGACTTCGCATCGCTTTGTATCGGGGACTCCCTGAGTCTCGTCGGCACTCCGATCCGCCTATCCTGGAACCCGGGGTGGGTGCTTCGCCTCGTCTGATCGTCGGCGACCGCTGACAGCGGGCTGCGCCGGTCGAGCCCGATGTTCTTCTTTCGGAGGATTCTCAGCTATGGATCAAGCGATCGCGTGGATCGTTCGCATCGTAGGCGGTGCCGTCGGCGGCAACGTCGCGGGCGGGCTGCTCAAGGGGTTCAGTCTCGGCAAGGTGTGGAACTCGATTATCGGCGTCCTCGGCGGCGGGCTCGGCGGGGAGCTCCTCTCGCGGCTCGGCATCGCCGCCGCGCCTTCCGGTGAGCTCGATCTCACGTCCGTGCTCGCGAATCTCGGCTCGTCCGTAGCCGGCGGCGGCGTTGTCCTCACCGTGATCGGCGCGATCAAGAAGGTGATCGGAGGCGGCGGCGGAAAGTAGCCGCCGTTCAGTCGGCCGGTGTTCGGCGACCCGCTGGAGATACGCAGCCGATCTACTCGGCGCGGCTGTACTCGAGGTAGTAGATCGGCTGCCCGCGGGCGAGGAACTTCTGCTCGAACGGCGTCGAATGCGGCGCGAACGGGCTCGAAGCGAACTCACCGGGACCCGACAGATTGACGAGGCCCGGCGTCGCGTCCAGAACCTCGAGCATCTGAGCGGCGTACTCCCCCGAATCCGTACGGAGCGAGATTCCGCCGCCGACGCGGAGGAGGCGTCGCATCTGCGTCGTGTTCTTCGGCTGAACGAGACGATGCTTCGCGTGACGCCGTTTCGGCCACGGGTCGGGATGGTTCACGTAGAAATGGTCGACCGAATCCGGCGCGAAGAGCTCGTGGAGTGCCCGCCGCGCGTCTTCGGCGAGCATGCGGATCTGTTCGAGCTCCGCGGCGTGCACGCGCTTCAAGAACTTGAGCACGCGCCGCATGCAGTACTCGAAACCGAGGTAGTTGTAGCTAGGAGCCCGCTCGGCGACGCGGATGAGAAAATCGGAGTTTCCGACCCCGATCTCGACGCGAAGAGGGTACGGCGCACCGTACACTTCGGCCCAATCGACGGGCCCGTCCGCTTTCGTACGCGGTAGAGCGGCGAAATCGAGGAGATGCTCGGTCCGGACTCGTTTGATCCGTCGTGCCATGTGGAGTTTCGCGAAGCGAACGGCGAATCCAGCCCGTCGACGCCAGCGGGCGCGGCGCCGTGGGTCGGCGGCTGCGATCCGGGCGACTGCGATCCGATACTCGCCGGCCGGCTCAGCCGACGTACTTCGGTCGCTCCGGGAGGCCGGTGCACTCCGTCGGATCGACGTCGGGCAGGTTCAGGATCGCGGTGTAGACGTCGTGAATCACTTCGTAGGGCGTCGAGGTGCCGGCCGTGATGCCGACGTGCTCGACGCCGACGAACCACTCCCGCTCCAGCTCCTCGGCCCGCTCGATATGGTGCGCGGCGACGCCGAGCTCTTCGCACACGAGCTTTAGTTTCTTCGTATTGGAGGAATTGTATCCGCCGATGACGATCATCAGATCGACTTCCCCGGCGAGCTCGCGCACCGCCACTTGTCGGTCCTTCGTCGGCTGACAAACGGTGTCCGAGAACTCGACTTCCGCTTTCGGGAACCGCTCGCGGATCAGCTCGACCATCTTCGTGACGAAGTCGATCTGCTGCGTCGTCTGCGACACGATGCCGATGCGATCGTGACCGGCGAGTGACTCGATCTCTTCGGGCGAGCGGATCACCGTATAGTCTTCGAGGTCGCCGACGATGCCGCGCACTTCGACGTGAGACGCCTGGCCGATGACGACGGGGTGGTAACCGGCGCGCACGAACCGTGCGATCGCCTTGTGCACGCGGAGGACGAGCGGGCAGCTCGCGTCGATCACGCGGTAGCCCATTTCCCGGGCGCGCTGGCGGAGGCTCGCCGGTGCGCCGTGCGCCGTGATCATCACGTTCCGCGTCTGGATGTTCTCCGGCTCGAGCTTGTCGACGAGGTTGACACCGTTCGCGCGCAGCCGCTCGACGGTCTGCGGGTTGTGCACGAGCTGCCCGATCACCGTGAGCTCGTCCTTGTACGCCGGGTCGAGCGCGAGGTCGATCGCGTCTTGGACGCCGAAGCAAGTGCCGAGGGCTTTCGCGACCGTTACGCGCATAGAAGGCTCCGCGAGGAGGGGGAGAGCACCGTGTAAAAACTTGTACCCTAAGAAGATGCGCTCGGAGGCGCGCACGAGCCGGTGGATTCTATCGGCGGGCGCGGCGCGAGTAAAGCCGCGCGGTTACCCCGCGGCGCACGGGCCCGGCTGAGGTTCCACGGGCCGCTGCGCCGCGATCGCGTCGACGATGCGCTGGGTGAGCTCCTCGACCTCGTCGCGCGAAGGCTTCCCTGCGGTCTTGGCCGGCACGAGCACCGAGCCGCAGTGCACCGCCGTTCGCGACGGTGTGAAGAGCGCCTTCAGCACCGAGTCGTTCTGCGGCGTGCCGTCGATAAAGCAAGGTACGATCACCGCGCCGGTTTTGAGTGCGAGGAGGGCGACTCCACCTTTGGCGTCGTCGAACTCGCCACCCTCGCGAATCCCGCCTTGGGGGAAGACTCCGACGACTCGTCCCGCGCGGAGGAGTCCGAGCGCCGCCTTCGTCGCGGCGAGATCGTGACCGTCCCGGTTCACGGGAATGGCACCGACGATCGAGCAGAACCACCTCAGGACCGGGACTTCGTAGTACTCGCGCGCCATCATGAAGTGGATGAGTCGCCGCGTCGTGATCCCGACGGCCAGCGGATCGACGCCGCTCCGGTGGTTCGCGACGACGATCGCCGGGCCCTCGCGCGGGACTGCGTCGAGCTCGAGCCGGACGCGCTGGCGATGGACGACTCGCATGTAGCAGCGCGCGAGAAGACGCACGTGAGCGACGGCGAGGGTATCCTCGGGCCCTCGGAGGAGGAGGCTCACCGCGCTGAAGACGACGGCCGATCCGAGGCCGATTCCGAGGGCCCACCATCCGGCGAGTGCGAGGGTGTCGCTCGGCGCGACCGCGATCCCCTCGCCCGAGAGAGCGCGCGCTGCCGCCGATATCGCGCAAGTGAATTCGGCCGGAGTGAAACCCATGCGCAGCTCGCCCTCACCGAGTGAAGATCAGCACCTCCGATTCGCCGAACGAGCGCCGCTCGGTCGGCTCGTCCGGCAACTGACCGCTCCAGTCTGACGGGTGGCGAAACACCAGCGATCCACCGGGCTCGAACCACCGCGCGCCGAGGAGCTCCTCCAGCCGCTCGATCACGCGCGCCGCGTCTTCTTCACGGCGAAACATCCTATAGGGCGGGTCGAGGAAAATGAACCGGAAGCTCTCGCCGATCGCTTGCTCAGCCGAAGGGGCCGGAGGCGAGGCGAGCGCGTCCTCGGCACGGATTTCCGCGCGAGATTGAAAGTGCAGTCGCCGCACGTTCTCCCGGAGGAGCGCGAGCGCCTCCCGGCCGGAATCGACGAACACGCAGCGGCGCGCTCCGCGGCTGATCGCCTCGAGTCCGAACGAGCCGACTCCGGCGAACAGATCGAGCGCGTGCGCGCCGAGCGGATCGTCGATGAGCGAGAACACCGTCTCCCGAATGCGATCGAGCGCGGGGCGGATCGAATCAGCGCCCTGAGGCGTCGCGAGTCGACGCCCGCGGGCCTCGCCGGCGATGATGCGCATCGCGATGGGCGGCCTCGAGAGTCAGCGGAGGGGGGCGCGGGACGACGGCGAGCCGGGTCGGCGTCGACTCTCACTCGCCGCCGGCGCCGGGGATCGGCGCTCGGGCGGCGAGCGAGGTCGAAGTTTGCTTCCGTCGGCCCTCGCCGACGTGACCCGGTGCTTCAGCGATTCTCGCGGGCGGGAAGCTCGAAGGGAAGCGCCGTCGTCGCCGAACGGTCGCCGATGAGGTCGCTCGCGAGGATCTCGATCTTGTACTCGCCGCCGGCGAGACTATCGGGAATCCGGTAGCGCGCCCAGAAGTTCACCGGTTCCGTGCGATCGGTGACGAGCTGGCGGCCGCTGTCCGCGGGGAGGAAGTCGAGCTCGTCGAGGACGTCTCCCCCCTTCGTCTTCAGGCGAAGCGACGCGGCGAATGCGCGCTCCCACTGGGGTTCGTCGTCCGGATCCTGCTGCACGCGATCCTCGGAGAACCGGCTGAACTCCCCGTAAATGAGGACTTCCGCACCGGGACGAATTCGCTCCGGCGGGAGCGGATCGTACTCGCCGGGACCGTCGATCTTGGCGGCGAAGCCGACGGATTCGAGAGCGAACGAGGTCGCGACCGGCGCCGGAGTGGGGGAGGGCTCCGTCCCGCTCGTTGCTTCGCTCTCCGCCGTCCCCGAGTCGGGGACGGATTCGATGACGACCTCGTGTTCGACTGCGTCGCCCGACTCGGGAGCCGTTTCATTCGCAGGCTCGTACGATTCGCCGTGCGCGGACTCCGCGGTGTCGCCGCTCGCGGCCGAGGATTCGTCGGCCGCGGACGTCTTCACGACGGCGGGCTCGAGATCGGCCACGAGCGCACGGAGAATCCGGTCCGACTCGCTCTTCCGGCCGTTTTGACGGAGGTAGAGCGCCGTCATGATGAGCTGCTCTTCGCTGTCGGCGCCCGCGCTGAGTTCGTCGATCGCCGAGGCGAGGCCCTCCTCGTTCCACCCGGCGGAGTCGTCGTCGCTGCCGCCACCGTCGCCCGGCTCCGCGGGAAACTCCCGCAGGAGACGGTTCCAGCGTTCGCGCGACCGAGTCCGGAGCTCTTCGACGAGATCCGGTCTGCGGGTGGCTCCGGCGTCGGGACGCGGTTCGGTCAGCGCCTCCGAATGCGGGGCGGCAGCCGAGTCGCCGGTGCTCGAATCACCCGTGCTCGAATCGGCGGCGAGCGCGGGGGCGGCGTCCGCTTCGGTACCTGCCGACCGAACCGGCGCCGCGTGGATCGGCTCCTCCTCGAGTATGGGCGTTTTCCAAACCGGGCGGCTAGCGAACTGCTCGTCGACGAGCTTACGCCGAGCGGCGAGGTCGTCGCCCTCGGTGCTCCGGCAGGCGTTCACCAGCAGGGAGCCGAGGGCGAGGACCGCGATCGCGCCGGCGCGGAAGGTGGTGGTGGGTTCGACGTGGTATTTCTGCATCGCTCTCGATGGATCCCCTCCCTGAGGGCACCAGCTCGGACCTCTCACCGGACTCCGCTCGCAGCGGGGTCGAACCGAGTGAGAGGGATCCGGGCCGGCCCAGATCTCAGATCCGCTCGCCGGAGGCACCACCCCCGCGAAACGAACGGACCGTCTCCGGGGTTATCGGTCGTTCGGGCGGGCGCCTTGAGAGCTTTTTCGGAAAAAGTTTCGGCGGAGCTCGGGAGCGCCGATCGCGCCGGCTCGAGCGGGCCGCTCGGCGGCGCGCGATGCGGCAGCCCCGCCGGACCAGCCGGCACGGTCCCCGTTACCGGCGGGGTTTCAGTTCGCCGCCCGGCGCTGCCGAGATGGAATACGGTCTCGGTTTCATCTCCTCCCACCGCCGCTCCCGTCGCGGTTCGCGGCGCACTCGCTCGCCAACGAGAAGCCTTCCTCCATGGAATCGCGCAAGATTCACACGTGTCGGCGCTGCTACTGCAAGGAGCACATCCCCACGCACCAGTACGTGAAGTTCGACCTTCGCGTGCACTACCTCTGCAAGCGCTGCTGGGAGGACTATCGGAGCTGGTTCTTCTGGGGACAGCGCCCGGAGCAGAAGAAGGGGGAGGAGGTCAGCTCCTAGCCCGGCGACGGTTGTACGGGGGTCACTCGGCCCGCCGCGCGCGGTATTGGTGGAGCGCGTGGAGAAGGTCGAGCATGTCGCGGTGGAGAGGGGCTGAAAACGTCATCTCGTCCCGCGTCAGCGGGTGGCGAAACGAGATGCTCGCGGCGTGAAGCGCCTGACGGGCGATCAGCGGTTCCTCGTTCGATTCTCGGCCGCGCCGCTGGAGGTCCGTGCGGTAGATCTGCTTTTCGCGCCCGTAGAGCTTGTCCGCTGCGACCGGTAGGTGAAGGCTCGCGAGATGAACGCGGATCTGGTGCGTTCGGCCGGACTTCGGATAGAGCTCAACGAGCGCGTAGCCATCGAAGGCTTCGAGGACGCGGTAGTCCGTCAGCGCCTCCCGACCCGTTCCGTCCGTGCGGATCATCTGCTTCTTGCTGTGGGTGTAGCTGCGTCCGAGCGCGTAGTCGATGCGCCCCTCCCATCGCTCGGGGACTCCGCGCGCGATCGCGAGATAGGTCTTGTGCACGGTTCGCTCCTTGAACTGAAGCGAGAGCGCGCGATGGGAGAAGTCGGACTTCGCGACGAGAAGGACACCGGACGTCTCCTTATCGAGCCGGTGCACGATTCCCGGCCGCTCCTCTCCGCCGATCCCCGAGAGATCGTCTAGCCAGTAGAGGAGAGCGTTGACGAGCGTGGGACCGGTCTGCGAAGGCGCTGGATGCACCGCGAGTCCCGCCGGTTTGTCGATCACCGCGAGGTGCTCGTCCTCGAAAAGGATCTCGAGCGGGATCTCCTTCGCCGTGAGATCCGGCTTTCGGGGCGGCGGCACTGTGCAGTGAACTTCGTAGCCGCTCGGCACCTTCGTCGAGGGCTTGACGTCCCGCCGCAGCGCGGGAATGGCGACGTAGCCCTCCTCGATGAGCTTCTGAAGGTGCGCTCGCGAGTGCTGCGGGAGCTGATCGGCGAGGAACTGATCGACCCGGACGGCCGAACCGGAGTTGACGAGCTCGTAGGTTCGGATGGCCTCCGGCGTCTCGCCTCCCGCAGGCGCAGACTCCGACCCCTTGTCGCCGGGTGAGGGGACGCTCGTCTGATCGTCGTTCGCCAATCCAGTCGCGACCGCGTTCCGTCGTTCCGTCGTTCCTCGAGCGCCTTAGTTGCCGGATGGGGGCGGAGGCGTCGCAGCTTCCGTTTCCGTAGATTCGGCATCCACGGTCGGCGGTTCCGCGGGAGCCGTCTCTTCGGGAGCCGGAGCGGCGCCTTCGGCGGCCGATCCACTCGTCTCCGCCGCCGGCTCTGGCGTCGTCTCCGCGCCGGAGCCGCCCGGCGTCGTCGCCGCGCTCGCGTCGGCGGTGGAATCGGCTTCCTCGGGTGCTTCGGGCTCGGGCTCCGGCGCCGGGAGCCAGCTCCGGTCCGCGGCCGCCGCGAGGACCGCCTTCACGCCCTCGGCCCACTTGCGGAGATCGGGGTCATCGGGAAACGATTCCAGCGCGCGGTCGGCCAAACTGAGCGCGCGCTCCCGCGCGGTGTCGCGTGGGAGACCGGGCGCCGCCGGCGTGTCGCCGGAGCGTTCGGCGTGGGAGAGGAAGAAGTTTCCGATCGTCTTCAGGAAGTACCGCTCGGCATCGCTTCCGCGGACGTCGTTGACGAGTGCGTCGATCTCGGGAAGGTTGACCGCGGCGTCGCTTCGCCGGGCATCGGAGCTCTGAACGTGCCTCCAGAGACGCGAGTTGTTCTCGGCGAGGCTCGACTCACCGAGCGAGTGGATCGCGGTAACGGCGCCCATGATGAGCGCGATGAGAACCGCGCCACCGAGAAGGTACGGACCGTAGCGCTTCAGCTTGTCGACCGCGGAAGACGCGACGTCCGAGAGGGACTCGTCGAGGTGCCCGACGTCGTCGGCGGTTTTGGGGTGCTGTGCCTGACCGGTTTGCTTGGCCACGTCGATGCGTCTCCCGACCTTTTATCCCCCGTTCGCTCGCCGAGCTCGGGCGCTGGCGACCCACGGCGCGAAACGGGGCTCGCGCTACGAGCCCGTTGAAACAGTGCCTCGAGCCGAGAGTCGACTCGAGCGCGTTCAGATCGACCGCGGCGAACGCGGGTGATCTCCGTGATTAACGAGTATGGACGCGGCCGAGCTGAGCGTGAACGCGCCGTGTTCTCGGCCGAATGAGTTCTTCACCGGGCGACAGCCGTCTTGGCCGACCGCGCTACGCGGGACGCGAGACGACGACGAGGTCCCGAAGCGGAAACCGCGTCGTGCGCGACGCCGGGAGCCCGCTCGGCGCCACCGCGGCTGCGCTGCTGAAGCGGGCTATTCTACCAACCGGCCTTCGCTTTTGAAGCCGGACTCTGCTCGATCGGCGAGCGCAGCGGGAGCGCGACCGGTTCCAGATCGGCGCTAGGTGCCGGCGCCAGAAAGGGGGTCGGTGCGGCACGGTCCGCTCGGGCGGCCTCTCGGTCGCCCATCCGCGAGGATTCCTTCGGGACGCCAGGTCGAGAAGCCGGTCCTTCGACTTCGTCGCGGTTCTCGCGCCGGACCGGAGCTCGGCTTTAGCCGCCCGAGGGTTCGACCTCGTTCGGGATCAGCGGCCCTACGGCGAGACCGGGGGGCGCGAGGGCCATCGACGGTAAGTCCAGCGCAGAAGGCTCGCTGGAGGCTCCGCCGGCCGAATGGGACCCCGGCATCGGCGATGCCTCGCGTCCCCCGGTGCCAAGCTCGAACTCAGTTCGCGCCGCGGGTCGCGACGGCGTCGGCGGCGGTTTCGCCGTCACCGACGGGAATCTCCTCCGGCGACGTGATCGCTTCGGCCGGCGTCGGTTCGAGCGGATCGTTCGTAAGGAATTCCTCGCGCGGCTGCGAGCGCGCAGTGTGCTTGAGGACGTCGATGTCGTCCGTCGTGAGCGACTCGGGACCGCGCGGGTGGATCGAGACCACCGCCTGCTTTACCGGACGGCCGAGCGCACTCGTAAACACCTGCGAAAGCTGGACGACCGCTTCCTCGCCGCCCTTCACGAAGGTGAATGTGTACTCCGGGCCGGTCAACTCGAGCCGCCGCGTGAGCTTCCAGCCCTGATCGGCCA
This sequence comes from Planctomycetota bacterium, assembly GCA_965223845.1. Classification (GTDB taxonomy): domain Bacteria; phylum Planctomycetota; class UBA8108; order UBA8108; family SXIK01; genus CBDCXR01. The sequence continues at coordinate 7,096,843 of CBDCXR010000004.1, forward strand.
TCGCGCTCACGTACCACGGACCGAGATCCTGGAGGATCCCCGAGCCGTGATACACCCCGGTCCAGCTCCGGAACGTCCCGGCCGAGTGAAGGTCCGGCTGGAAGGACTCGCTGCGGACGAACTCGAACGTCTCCTTGACGGGGATGTCTTCCTGCTCGAGACCTTCGACGAGCGGGATTCCCGTGGGCGTCTGGGCGCAGCCGAGGGCGATCAACGGGATGAGCCACGCGACGCGGCTCGCTCTTTTCTCTCCGATCATGGTCGGACTCCTCTGTTCACTTCCGGTCACTCTTCACTACCGGGTAGTCACTTCTTCCCTTCCGGCCCGTTCCCTGTCGGCTCGTCCATTTCGGCCGAGTCGCTCCGGGCGTCATCCGGCCCTGTCGGGCGCGTCTCTTCTCGCGCCCGGCCGGTTCCTCGTCGCCCCGTTCTTCCCCGGTCGACTCGCCGCTGCCACCCGAACCGATTGAGCAGCAACGAATTACGGCCTTGAAGAACGGGCCCAGCGTACGACTTTTTCGGAACCGTGCAAGAGAATTCGCCGCGTGGCCGATGAAGGAATCAGCCCCCGATTCGCCGATTCTCCCCTCGCGAGGTACTCTCTAGGAGCCGTTCCGTCCTTCGAGCGCGAACCCCATGACGCTTCCCCTCGCCGAGTTCCGTCGACCGATCGCGCGCGCCTACGGGCGCGTCGATGCGTTTCTTCTGCGCCCGTGGGTGCAGTGCGCGCTTTTCGTCGCCGCGCTGAGTGTGAGCTGGCTCTTTCTCCTCTGCGGAGAAGCCCACTCCTGAGTGCCCGCGCTCGTCGCGAGCACCGTCCTATTCGGCCGCCGGCGGACTCGTTTCGTCGATCTCGTCCTCGAGATCCTCACCCGGCGCGCCCTCGAGATCGGGGAGCTCGGCGAGATTCTCTCCCGGATCCGTCGCCCCCTCGTTTTCCTGAGCCGCACTCAGACGCGCAGCGGCGCCGTCCCCAGGACGCGGCTCGGGCGACTCTGCGATCGTGTTGTCTTCCGTCGGAGCGGTCGCCTCGCTCGGGAAGAATTGGCTCTTCGCCGCCCAGGCCGCGAGCAGCAGTGCGGCCGCGACGGCCCACCGCCGTACGACGGGACCGAGGAAGCCCGCTTCCCGCCTCGGCGTCATCGGAGTGACGCGCTCGCTTTCGCCTTCGTTCGCCGGTGCGCCGTGAACCGCGCTGTTCACCCGGTCCCAGACCTGTGCCCACTCGGTCGCGCCAACGTCGGGAGCGGGATCGTTCGCCGCGGCGTCGTCGAGCCAGCGATAGAACTGCGCGGCCTCGCGACTCTCGGAGGACGCATCGAGGTGTGCCTCGACCTCGTCGCGCTCGGCGGCGGAGAGCTCACCGTCGACGTAGGCGCAGATCTTCTCGTCCATTCCGACGCTCGCGTCGTCGCGTTCGTGATCGTCGTTCGTGAATGCGAACTTGTCGCTGCCCATGCTGAACTCCGAGGGTCTCGAGTCTTGGTGTCGATTTCGAAAGTGATGGTCTCTGCTCAATCTCAGTCGTCGGCGCCCGACGGAATGGGCGGGTCGACTCCGAGTCGCTGCAATTGCTCGCGCAGCTTCTTTCGCGCGTAGAAGAGTCGCGACATGACCGTCCCGACGTTGCACTCGACGACATCGGCGATCTCGCGATACGAGAGATTCTCTCCCGCGTGAAGGAGGAACACCGCACGGTGCTTCTCCGGCAGCCCGGCAACCGCCGAAGCGATCTGACCGGCGAGCTCTCGATCTTCCACCTTCTGCGAGGGTGCCTCGACGGGCGCCCGTCCCGGAAGAGACGAGGCCTGGGCCTCGAGAAACGGCGTGTCGACTTCCTTGAGCGGCCGGTTCTTTCGGCTGCGAGTGAAGTCGATCGCGCGGTTGACCGTGATCCGGTAGAGCCAGGTGAAGAACTTCGAGTTCGTTTTGAAGCTGTGGAGGCTCTGGTGGACGCGAAGGAAGACCTCCTGCGTCACCTCGAGCGCGTCTTCCTTGTTGCGGACAAAGCGCTGCGCGACTCGGTAGACCCGATCGCGGTACTTGTCGAACAGAAACTCGAAGGCGGCGGAGTCGCCGGCGAGGATCTCCTCGACCTTCGCGATGTCTTCTGCGTCGGATGGATCGCGCACGATCTCGAGGCGTCGGGTGGTCGGGCCGAGGAGCCCGCGAAGTCCAGCGGTGCGCTCCGAGACGGCGGCGCGCAAGCGGTGCGCGGCATCGCGAAGCGTTCGAGGGTCAGCCCCCCAAACTGAACAGTCTAACTCGCAGTTCACCGCGTGCATGAGATTTAACCGCTGGTCTACGGGTTCCTCCGGTCGAGCTCGAGTCGTGCTTCGATCCCCGTCGCATCCGGGGCGGTCCCGGGGGCTGTCGGTTCGTGCTCGTGCTCACCAGTTCCGACGAGGCCCGAGACCGCTTATTCACCCTGGTTTCCGGGGATTTCTCGGACGAACCGCCGCGGAGGAGCCCGTCGCAACCGGGCGGCTGATCGCCTCGCGGCTGGCGGACTCGAGGCCGAGCGGGTCCCGAGATGTGTTCGCTGAATGTTTGGACTCCGCTACGCCTTCGTTTTGGCGCTCGCGACGCAAACCAGTCCGAGCAAGAGGGTTACAGGTTCCGTACGGAATTTGTTTGCTCTCTGCTAGGGTGTCTGGTAGGAAATCGGGCGCTCGCAAATGCCGGGTCGTGTCCTCGCGGCCGACCACATCGTTTCCCGGCTGGCGCTCGAGCGAACGAGATCGCCGGCGCCACCGGGCGAATGAAGCCGAGCCGGGGAGTTCTAGCGCACGTCCGGGATGCGCCCGGAGTCCGGGCACCGTCGATCCCGCCCTCGTGTGCCCCTCCCCTTCGACAGAACCACGATTCAACCTATCCGCGTCCCTACACCCCCAAGCGGTAGGTCCCTCCTTTTTCCTCGTTTATTTCAGACCCAAACTGCTCCTCGCTGCGTAGGGACGGCGAGGAGTTTTTTTTTGCCCGGATCGCGTCGTCGAGGCCGACGCGCTCTCTCCAACCCGCAGGAACGCGTTCCGCGCGGGAATCGTTGACGGGCGCGCGTCGCTCGTCACACTGTTCCATCGACTCTTTCTGGACCTTCGGCCTGATCTTCGAGCTGCCTCATGGCGCGAAACTTCAGTCTATTGGCTCTCTCGGTTCTCGTCGGGTGTGTCGATCGGCCGACCGACGCGGTCCGACTCGAGGTGGAGGACATCCTCGACAGCGAAGAGCAGCGCATCGTGCTCATCCGCGTGTACGCCGATCCCGGCCTCTACGTCGAGGCGGGCATCGACATTCTCGCGGCGAGCCCGCCGACTCGCGTGCAGAGCGCGCTGGCGTCCGAGGGCTCACGCTCCGAGGGCGAAGCGACCGTACTCGTGACCGCCACACGGGTCGAGGACCGAGCTGGGAACGCGATCGTTCGCGTGCTCGTGAGAACGTCGACGAGCGGCGGGAGCGCCGGAGGACCGTCGACGTCGTTCCCGCCCGGGGATGCTCCGCTGAAGGACTTCATCGAGGTCGTGGCGAGCTCCGGAACGTACACGGTGGGCGATCTCGTTTCGCTCGGCACGGTTCGCGGAAAACCGCTTCAGCTGCGAGTGAGGAAGCCGGGCGATTGAAGACGGTCGCGCGCCGCCGGGCTGCTTTCCGAACGGTGATTCATGGCTTGGGCCCAATTCGATCGACTCCAGCGAGCCGTCCTCGAGTCGGATCTCGACGCGCTCCCGACCTTCCGTCGGTGGGTGCTCTCGCTCGCGCGTCTCGCGGTTCAAACCGCGACCGAGTTCCGCCGCGACCGCGGATTCGAGCGCGCCGCGACGCTCTCCTTCGTCTCGATCCTCTCGCTGATCCCGCTCGCGATCCTCTTCTTTAGCTTCACCAATCTCGTCGGCGTCTCGAACGAGATCGTCGCCTACGCGAAGTCCCATCTCTTTCCGCTGGCCGCTCCCGACTTCACGGAGCAGCTGAGCGTGTGGATCGACGAGTACCTCGTCCAGCAGCAGGCGTTTAAGGACAGCTTCGCCAGCGTGATGGGGCTCGCGGCGGTTGTCGCGCTCGTTCCGGCCGCGCTCGGCGTTTTCGTCACGGCGGAGAAGGCGTTTCAGCGGATCTGGAACCATCGCGGGAGTCGAACTTTCGTCCAGCGGTTCGCGACGTTTTGGATCGTTCTCACGACGAGCCCCTTCATCTTGATCGCGTCGACCTGGCTCCTCGAGTACTTCCAGAAGGACGGCGGTTGGATCGACCGCATGACGCTCGCCCACGGCTACGGCTATCTCGACGTGACGAACGGTCTTCTCACCGTCGGCGTGCGGCTTCTCTACGGCGTCCTCGTTCCGGTGTTCGTGGCCTACGTCGCGTTTACGCTCCTCTATATCTACCTCCCCGCGGCATCCGTTCGCCTCCGGAGCGCGTGTGTCGGTGGATTCGTCGCGGCGGTGGCGTGGGAGGTCGTCCGCCGAAGCTTCTTCCTCTACGTCGAACGGACGGACTCGCTCTACGCGGATCTCGCGACGATTCCCCTCGCCCTCGTTTGGCTCTACGTCAATTGGCTGATCGTGCTCGTCGGCTGCGAGGTGACGTACGTCCACCAGGGGGGGCTGCGCCCGAGGGGTGAAGCGGAGGAGCGTTGGTCGTCGTCTCCCCTCGCGGCGGGCTTCGCGTATCTCGAGGTCGTCGGTCGAGCGTTCTCCCGCGGCGAGGCGGTTCCGTCCTTCGACCGCGTCGTCGAGACCACCGGGCTCGGGAGGACCGAGCTCGACGCCGCAGCCGGTGCGCTCGTGCGCGACGGGATCCTCGTCCCGATCGCGGCGGGCGAGAGTCGCTACGGGCTCGCCTGCGCTCTCGAGACCATCTCTCTCGACCGAGTGAAGCGCGCTCTCTGCCGCGACGACGCAGCCCTCCGTTCGGCTCTTTGTCCCGCTTCGGGCGTAGAGGCTTCCGCGGAGGGGGACCTCGCCCCGAGCCGGATGGTTCTCGAGCGCGCGGCCGACGCCTTCAGCGACGTCCTCTCGACTCGCACGCTCGCCGACGTCGTCTCGACCGACGCGTCGACGGCAGTTGCGCCGGCGAGCGAACCGGGAATCTCCCGGGAAAAACGCGGCGCGTAGATATATAATTCCGGCGCTTTTTCGCGCCGAGCGCGGTCTCCGCGTGCCGCGACCCGCGAGTCTTCGATCGTGCATCGGGCTTCCGCGGGCGAGGCGGGGAGATTTCGAGGAGGAGACCAGTCAGTCGGGGGGGCCGCGATCAGGGACGACGATCGGGCGGTGACCGCGTTTGGGGACGGGTCGGGCGCAGCGTGAGACCGGAGCGCTCATCCGATTTCGCGGGCGAGGAACGGCCGAATTCGATCGGGCTCGGAAGCACCGATCCCGCACAGCTTGCAGAGTGTGAAGAGTGGCACGCGCGATGGAATCATTCGACGATCCCGGATCCGCATCGCTCGCTCCGACGGAAGACGAGGACGCGGCGGCGGAAGCCGGCCGCGAGTCGCCGTTCAGCGAGAGCTTTCAGTTCCGTGACGACGAGCGCACCGGGATGGAGGCGCTCTTTGCCCGCGCGTTCTTCGACACCCCCTTTACGACGCTCACTCGAGCGGCGATCGAACGCACTCGATTCGTACCCGGTGCGGGCGAGGCCGTCGAGTCCGCTCCGGCGAGTCCCGTCGTCGATCCGCCGAAGGAGGCATCATCTGAGAGTTCCGCCGACGCGGGATCCCCGGACCGGAAGCCGTCCGCCGGCGAAGCGCCGGCGGACGCTCGCGAGCAGCCGCGCTACGTCGTCCTCTACCGCGGCGCGAACGGCATCGGGAAGACACGCACGTTTCGCCAGGTCCGAGCGAGCGCTCGCGAGCGAAAGATCCCGATCTACGAAGTGCACTACCACGACGTCGAGGGAATCCCGTTCAAGCCGTTTCTTCACGCGATCCGCGCGATCCTTCGCGATCACGATCGGGGCTCGGTCCTCCAGGACAAGTACCGCTACGCGCTCGAAGGGTTGATCCCCGAGCTCTTCGGCGAGAAGAACGGAAGCGACATCGGCGAGTGGATTCCGCCCGAAAAGCTCGAGGCGGAGAAAGTCAGGCTGTTCGACGGCATCACGCAGCTCCTCCTCGAGGTGACGGCTCAGCGACCGCTCCTCCTTCTCGTTCACGATCTTCATTGGAGCGATGTCCCGACGATCGAGTTGCTCCGCTACATCGGGCGCAATCTCGACCTGCGCAACCGCCCACCGGAGCGAACCCGGCCCGCGATCATCGCACCACTCGACGGCGGGCTCGACCTCGACGCGCTCGGAGAAGACGGAGAGGCCTGGGGAACGCTCTCCCGCGGCACGATGCAGAGCGGCGACTACGTCTCGAATCTTGCGCGGCTCGCAGACGGCACCGATCGTCAGACCATGCCGCCCGCGCGGCTGATGATCCTCGCCAACTACCGCGGCTTCGAAGCTCGCGATCACTACCTCGAGCGCTCGATCGTCGCGCTCGGACAGGAATCCTTCGCGTTTCACGGCGAGCTTCGCCTCCTGCGGGAGGAAGAAGCCGATCAGTTCGTGGAGCGCGCGGTCGACGGGGTCGAGGTCGAGGGGCGGGCGCTCTCGGTCGAGTCCAATGCCGTCGATCTCATCTACGAAGTTTCCGAGGGCTTCCCGAGCTACTCGAAGGAGCTGCTCCGCGCGCTCTACTACGATCGCCATCTCTCCGATCTGAGCCGAGCCGGGGACGGCGTGTGGTCGGCCGAGCGGCTCCGTGCGGCGCTCGACCGCGCGCAGCCGGCCGACGCGTCGAGCTCGGGTCCGAGCGACCGCGCGGGCGAAGCGGGCGACGAAGCCGAAGGATCGAGCGCGAGCGCTGCGGCGGCGGCGCCCGCTCCCGACGGGTCCGGCGAAGCGCCCGCGGAGGACCGCGCACGCGCGGCGACTCGCCGCGATCTCATCCTGAAGCTTCGGCTCCGCGGTGCGAGCGAAGACGAGCTCGGCGTGCTCCGCGTGCTCGCGATCGCACGGCGGCCGCTCACTGCCGACATCGTGAGCGGCGTCATCGCGAGCGACGTCGACGTCGTTCCAGTCTTCGAGGGTCTCGTCGGGCGCGGAGTTCTCGAGAAGAGCGAGGGCGGCGACGACGCTCCACGCTATTTCTTCCGCCTGTGGGACTACGTGCGGGTGGTGACCGACGAGATCGCCGACGACGACAAGCGGCAAATCCACCAGAAGCTCGGTGAGCTCTACCGCGCGTCTGGTGACGCCGCGAGCGGCGAATCGGAGTACGAGGTGTTCTATCACCTCAACCGTGGCGTCGAGCCGCGCAGCTCGGTCGAGCACGGTCTCATCGCGGCCCGCTGGTTCCTCCGCTCCGTGGCGCTCGAGAAAGCGCGGGAAATCTACGATCACCTCCTCGCGCTCCTCACCGAGGAGGATCGCGCTCAGCGGATCGACATCCTCGAGCTGCAAGCGCGCATCAGCCTCGCGCTCGACCAGGGCGAGTCGGCGGAGAAGCAGCTCCGACAAGCGCTTGAAGAAGGCGCATCGACACTCGAGCCCGATCGCCAGGTGGAGTTCTGTCTCCTCGAGAGTGAGGCCGTCGGCCGGCGCGATCCCGCGCGCGGCCTCAAGGTGCTCAACAAGGCGCCGAGGCTTCTCTCCGATGAATCCTCGCGACTCGGAGTGCGCGTTCAGATGCAGCTCGCCCGGCTGAGGCTCCGGCGGCAAGACGTGAAGCGCGCGATCAACCTGTCGCTCAAGGGCCGGGACCTCTGCCTCAAGCTCGGCGATCTGCCCGAGCTCGGCGAGCTCTACCGGCAGATGGCGAGCGCGTTTTACCACAAGGGCGATTACGCCCACGCCGTCGACAATTATCAGCGCGCGCTCACGGTGTTTGAGAAACTCGAGCTCAAGGAGCCGCTCGTCGCGACGCTCGACGAGCTCGGGCGAGTCTATCTCGAGCGCGGGAACTACTTTCGCTCGGCGCGCTATCTCTACCGCTCCCTCGAGATCCGCCGCCGCGAGCACGACATCGCGGGGCTGTGTCGCTCGTACGACGAGCTCGGCATGGTGTACCTGCGGAGCGGCGACTACCTGAAGACGATCGAAAACCTCAACCTGAGTCTCAGCTTGAAGGAGCGAATCGGCGATTTCGCCGGGCTCCATCCCACGCTGAGCACGCTAGGCGATCTCTACGCGCGGCTGGGGCTCTTCGAGCACTCGCTCGCGTATCTCCAGCGAGCGGTTGCGACGAGCCAGAAGCTCGGCGACACCGAAGGCCTCGTCGACGGCCTCGCGCGACTGGGACGCGTTCACTTCGAACTCGGCGACTGCCGTCAGGCCGAGAGCCTCGCGAAGCAGGTCGAGATCCTCGCGTCCGAATTCAAGCTCCGGTCGGAGGAAGCAGACGGGATGTTCCTCGAGGGCCACCTTCGCGCGTTCAGCCGCGACTGGCCCGAGGCCGAAAAGAAGCTGCGCCAGGCAGCGGAGATCCACGCGAAGCTCGGCCATCGCCGGCGCGAGGCGGACGCGCTGCTCGAGCTCGCGGAGGTGAAGCTCCAGCGCGAGCTTTACGACGAGTCGCTGAAGGTCGCATCGAAGGGGCACATCGCGGCGGACGAGCTGAAGGCGCTCGATCTCCAGGTGCGCGCGCTCGTTCTCAAGGGGAACATCCACCGGTTCCTCAAGGGCGGAAACAACGACAAGGCGCGCGAGTTTTTCGGCAAAGCTCTCGAGTTGAGCCAGAACCTCGGCGACGTCGGCGAGCTCTTCGAGCTCTTCTACTCCCTCGCGAAGCTCTGTCACTCCGAGCGCGAATTCTCCGAGGCGTCCAATTACTACGGCAAGGCCGAGTTTCTCCTCCAGCAAGTCGGACGCTGGCTGAGCGATGATCTCACCGCGCGCTTCTTCGAGGATCCCCGGCGCAAAGTCTTCGCCGAGGACCTCGCGCGCTTCCGGCGCGAGTCGGCGGGGCGTGCGGCGGGGACCGCGGTCGATCTCCGCGAGCCGACGACCCCCGCGCGCGCGGTGCAGGATCGACCCGTGCGAGTGGGGGACTACAAGGCGCTCGTCCAGCGCGTGCTCCGCCTTCACTCGGGGTTGAACGACCTCCATTTCTACGATCGTCTGCTCGCCGACGCGGTCGAGCTCGGCGGCGCGGAGCGCGGGTTCGTCCTTCGCGTGGAGAATCGGCAATACGTTCCGGTCGCGTTCCACGGCTTCGGGAAGACTCCGCTTCAGCACCCGGAGTTCATGGTCGCGAGCCATCTCACGCAGGAGTGCATCCGAAAGGGGCGGTCGATTGTCTCCTCGGGGACGCAGGACGAAACGGACCCGAAGAAGGGCGGACGGCTCGACCGCCGTCTCCAGCTCGGCTACCTGGATCACCGCTCGATCCTCGCCGTGCCCTGCCTCACCGAAGACCGCATTTTCGGTGGCGTCTATCTCGACAAGCCGGTGACGCTCGGAGTGTTCGAGGCGCGCGACCAAGTCCTCCTCGAGAGCTTTGCGCAGCACGCCGCCGCCGCGCTCGTCAATCGCTACGAGTTCGAGACGGCGATCCGCGAGCCGGTGACGGGTTTCTACACGCCGAGCTACTTCGTCGATCGACTCCGCGACGCGTTTCGGCTCTTCAATCTCCACGGCCGCGAGTTTTCGCTCCTCGGATTCTACCTCCCGAACCTCGACGACATGCTCGGCGACGGCCGCGGTCAGCTCGGGTCGAACCTCGCGCGCACTCTCGGCGCCGCGCTCCCGTCCCGCGCTTCGATCTGCTGGGGGAATCCGATCCTCTACGTCTTGCTCGAGGAGCGGGACGCGACGAATGCAGCGGAGCTGCTCGAGACCGTCGGGGCGAACCTCTCGGCGACGATCAACGACGACGTTGCGAGCGCGGTGATCCCGGCGGCGCGGCACTTTCAGCAGGGCGCCGACATCTATTTCGAGATGCGCGCACGTCTCCTTCCCGAGGAGTGCGATCAAAAGACGCTCGGTGCTCTCCGATCGGTACTCACGCCCGACATGACCCTTCGCGATGCGAAGCGTATCGTCGAGCGCCTGAAGATCGAGTCGACCCTCAAGAAGACCGGCGGCAATATCACGCACGCCGCGCGTGAGCTCGGCATCCACCGGCCGCAGCTCTCGAACCTGCTCAAGAAGTACGAGCTGAAGCGCGAGTCCTTCGGGTCCGCGGGATCGTCGAATCCGCCCGGGGAGGACTGACGCCGCGATGCGGCGCGGGTGATCGAGACGATATGGTCGCGGACGCGGACGAAACGACGGATGCGTCCGGCGGATACCGATACGTCGGCGAGGAGCTCGACGCCTTCGCTCACGCCAGGAATTGGAAGGCGTACCTGCGTCGGCTCTTGCTTCCCTATCTCGGAGGTGACGTCCTCGAGGTGGGCGCGGGGATCGGCAGCACGACGCGTGCGCTCTGCACGCCGGCGAGCCGGGCGTGGATGTGTCTCGAGCCGGACGCGCGATTCTGCGAGAAGCTTCGCGCACTTCGCGCGAGCGGTGAGCTCGATCCGGCGCCCGAGGTCGTCATGGGATCGACGCGGACCCTTTCAGGCGAAGCACGTTTCGACGCCGTCCTCTACATGGACGTGCTCGAGCACATCGAGGACGACCGGGCGGAGCTCGAGCGGGCGGTCGAGCTCCTGCGACCGGGCGGCGCATGCGTGGTCCTCTGTCCCGCGCATCCTTTTCTCTATTCCGAGTTCGACGCCGCGGTCGGTCATTACCGGCGCTACAACAAACGCATGTTCCGCGCGCTCGCGCCGTCGCGCGCGTCTCTCGAACGCCTCTGCTATCTCGACTGCGCGGGGATGCTCGTCTCGAGCGCCAATCGGCTGCTCCTCAGGAGCGGGAAGCCCACGGTGCGCCAAGTGAAGCTGTGGGATCGCGTGTTCGTCTCGTGCTCGCGGTTCGTCGATCCGCTGATCGGTCGCCGTCTCGGGAAGTCCGTGCTCGGCGTTTGGCGGCGACTCGACGACGCTTGAGCTCGTGCTAAGGCGCCGAGGGGCGGGGGGGGGGGGGGCGCGGTCGCGTTCTTGCTCGGCCGCGGGAGGCTCGGATACGCTTTACGCGAGCGGTGCGAAACCTCCGGCAGAATCGCTTAGGTCGGCGAACCGCAGGTCGCCGGCGGGTTCTAACCGGCGTCCGCGCTTGCCCACGCCCGGTTGACGACGCTTCGCGCGGCGAAGCTCGAGAACGCCGCTGACGCTGCACGCTTTGCCGATTCTTGCTGCGTTCGGGCTTCGAGTCGAAGGAGTGCGGCGAAGCGTCGAACATCGACGAGAACGAGTTCGGGAGAAAACGATGGAGAAGCACCCGTTCGGACGACGCACTTTCCTCCGCCGGACCGCCCTCACCGGAGCCGGACTCACCGCCGCATCCGTCGCACCCGGAGCCGTTCGCGGCGCCAATACCCGTATCCGCGTCGGTGTGATCGGCGTCGGGCAGCGCGGGCGGAACCGCCTCGTCTCGGCGCAGAGCCACGGCGCGGAAGTCGTCGCGATCTGCGATGTGAACGACGCGATGCTCGATGCGGCCGCCGAGCTCGTCGCGCGCGAGAAGCCGAAGCGGTATCGGTACCACGAGGAGCTCCTCGCGCGAAGCGACATCGACGCGGTCGTCATCGCGAGTCCCGATCACTGGCATCACGATCACGTGGTCGATGCCGTGACGGCCGGGAAGGACGTTTACATCGAGAAGCCGCTCACGCGGACGATCGAAGAGGGAAACCACCTGGTCGAGGTCGTCGAGAAGACGGATCGCATCGTTCAAGTCGGCAACCAGCGCCGAAGCGGCGCGCACTGGGAGAAGGCGCGCGAGAAAGTCGCCGCGGGACACATCGGAGAGCTGCGCTTCGTTCGCACCTGGGATACGCGCTACCGCCCGATCGATCCCTACGTCACGCGAGCGAAGTCCTTCCACGAGAAGAAGATCGATTGGCAGCGCTTCCTCGGCAAGGCACCGGCGCGGCCGTTCGATCCCGTGCGGTGCTCGGCGTGGCGCTGGTTTTGGGATTACGCCGGCGGGCTCATGACGGACATCGGGCCGCATCGCCTCGATGTCGCGCACTGGATCTCGGACACGAACGGTCCGCGCTCCGTCGTTTGTAACGGCGGCAACTACCACTCACCGGAGTGGGAGACGCCGGACAACGTGCACGCGATCCTCGATTGCGGCACGTTCTGCATCAACTTCAACGTTCAGTTCATGAACGGCTACGACAGCGGCGGCGCGGGATACTACGGAACGGGCGGAACGATCCTCCAGCACCACGGCAAGATGGTTCACGTCGACGCGAAGGGGAAGGTCGTCGAAGAATGGGCGACGCCAGGGGAAGGCGAAGCTCACATGAAGAACTTCCTCGACTGCGTCGCGTCGCGGCGGCCGCCGAACTCACCCGTCGACGTCGCGAACCGGGTCATCGTCGGTGCTCACCTCGCGAACCTGTCCTACCGGGGCGGTCGACGGGTGCACTGGGACGTGCGGCAGGGGAAGGTGAGCTGAGCTCGGCCTCGAAAGCGTTCACGTTTTCGAGCGGATTCTCGAGTGTTCGGTCGGGTGCAGCACTCCATCCGGAAAGTTCTCCTAGGAGATGGCGACGCACCTCTCGCCCCCGTCGAGCCTCTTGACGTTCCTTCTCGAGCCCGCCAAGCTTGCGAGCTCGGTGGAACGGTGACCGCGTCCGAGAACGACTCCCATCGACCTCATGTCAGATCCCGGTAGCACGAACCGCCTCGGCGATTTCGACCTCGTGCGCGAGCTCGGGCGCGGAGGAATGGGCGTCGTCTACGCTGCGCACCAGCGCTCGCTGAATCGACACGTCGCGTTGAAGGTCATCTCGACCGGGCTCGGGATGTCACCGACCGCGGTCGCGCGGTTTCGGCGCGAGGCCGAAGCGAACGCCAAGCTGCATCACCCGCACATTGTCCCGATCTACGCGACGGGGGAGCTCGACGGGACCCACTACTACGCGATGGAGCTCGTCGAGGGTCCTTCCCTCGACAAGGTTGTCGCGTGGCTGCGAGCCGGCGCGCCCGATTCCGAGCTCGCCGCGACGGCGGCTCAGTCTCGGGCGTCGAATGCAGCGGACGAAACCGCGGTGGTGGATCATCCCGATTTGGATGTCACTGGATCCGTCTCGCCGCAGGCACCGTCGAGTGGAGCGGACGAGACGGACGGGAACGACGGAGTCCGTCCGACCGTCGCGCCGTGGGTGGCGGAGCTTCTCGGAGTGGGTTCGAGCGCCGGGGCGCGCACTCGGTATTTCGACACGATCGCGGCGATGGTCGCCGGCGTCGCGCGCGGTCTCGAGTACGCGCATGAGCTCGGCGTCATTCATCGAGACATCAAGCCCGCGAACCTGCTTCTCTCTCGCGACGGCCGCGTGAGCATCAACGACTTCGGTCTCGCGCGAATTTTGGAGGAGCCCGGCCTCACGACGACCGGCGAGTTCGTTGGCTCTCCTCTCTTTACGTCGCCGGAGCAGATTTCCGCGGGACGTGCACCGCTCGATCACCGAACGGACGTCTACTCGCTCGGTGCGACCCTCTATCAGTTGCTCACTCTCGAGCCGCCGGTCTTGGGGTCGTCACGCGACGAGGTGCTCTCGAATGTGCTCCACGCCGATCCGATTCCTCCTCGCCAGCACCGCCCGCAGATTCCGGTCGACCTCGAAACGATCTGTCTGAAAGCGCTCGAGCGTGATCCGAGTCGCCGGTACGCATCGTGCGGTGAGTTCGCGTGCGATCTCGAGAGCTTCACGAAGCGCGAGCCGATCTCGGCGCGGCGCGCCGGCCCGCTCGAGCGAGGGATTCGCTGGTTGAGTCGCCATCGCTCGCTCGCTGCTGCGGGTGCGGTGGCGATCGCGTTCGGGATCGCGGTCGCGATCGTCCTCGTTCAAAACCGAGCCGAACGGCGCGAGCGCTCGAAGCAGGACGCCGTCTACGCCGCCTTCGCCGGTGATTTCCCGCGGGCGGACGCCGCGATCTCCGCCGCTCGCGACGCCGGCGCGTCCGCACCGTGGGCGCACATGCTCCGCGGGCAACTCGCGCTCCTCCAGGGGCGAAGCGGCGAGGCGGTGGCCGAGCTTCAAACCGCGATCGACGGCGGCCCCGGCACGATTTCCGAGAACGCGATCCTCGCGAGCGCGTACTTTTCGGACGGCGATTGGTTCTCGTTTCGCCGCGCGATCTCACGAGTCGCCGGCGCTGTTCCGACGAGCGCCGAAGAGGCGCTCTTTCTCGGCGACGCGCTGAAATGGATCGATGCGGCAGGTGCCGTCGAGACGCTGCGCGCTGCCATCGCCCAGCACAACTCACCGGTGACCCGTATCGTCCTTGCGAACGCGCGGTCTCTCCTCGCCATCGAACACGGAGACGCCGCACTCGCGAGAGAGGCGCGGGACGACGCTCGTGCGGCGCGCGCGTTTCTGCGAAGCGAGGAAGCGTCGCCGGGAGCCGGTGATCCGCTCTCCGACGGCGCGGAGCTGCTCGCGCTGCTCGTCCTCGCCGGTCTCGAGCCGGGGCGCGAGCGGGAGTACCTCGATGAAGGCGCGGCGGCGGCCGAACGCTTGGCGGATCGCCATCTTCCCATGGGTCGCCAGTGGCGGTTGTTCCATCTTCTCCATCGCGGTCGCTACGACGAGCTCATCGAAGAGTTTCGACGACAGGACGGGAGCTATCGAGTCACCGGCTACAACGTCTGGCCGTACTGCGCCGCTGTTCTCGCCTCGAATCGCATGGTGGAGCGCGCCGGGTCGCTGCGCCGGCCGGCGGTAGACACGCTCCGTTCTCCGGTCGTGTGTGCCGAGCTGTCGTGTGGTCTCCTGCTCGCGGCATCGAACCGCGAGGATCTCCGGCGCGAGGCGGCGGAGGTCTATCGCGTCTTCCTCCGCCGGCTCGAAGCTGGGGCGCTGAGCATGGAGAGTGCGTCCGTGATCCTCGAGATCCCGGCCTTGCTCGGCGAGACCGAAACGGCGGCGGCGCGAGCGAAGGAGCTACTTCGGGACGAGGCGTTCCTCGTCGCTGCTCCCGCTGAAGGGCCGTGGATCTGGCCGCGCAAGGCGGCCGAAATCGTCGCGGGAGTCATCGACGAAGAGGAGTTTCGTCGGGCGGTTTGGGATTCGCGTCCCCAACGCGGCGAGGCGTTGGGATTCCTCGGCGTCGTCAAGCTCGGCCGGGGCGATCGGGAGGGGGCGCGCGACTGCTTCGAGGACTCGATCCAGTCGGGCGCGTTTTTCTTCCACGGTCCGGCGATCGCTCGCGGATTCCTCGCGCGCATGGACGCCGATCCGAGCTGGCCGGCTTGGATCGTTGCGACTGACTGAGCGGTCCCGGACTCTCCTGCGGAAATTCGAGGGTAGAGCCCTCCGTCGATCGCCGCACGGGGACGGCGAGCTACCGTCTCGGTGCGTACCGAGATTCGGCTTCGTTCCAAGCCTCGGCGACCTCGCGGTCGAGGAGATGCGATGGCCGGACGTTCTTGATCGCCGCCAGCATCACGTCGCGGACGTTCGGATGCTCTTCTTCGAGTCGCTCGAGCAGCGCGGCGATCCTCTCCCGCTTCAGCCCTTCCTGCGAACCGCAGAGATTGCACGGAAGGATCGGGTAGGCCGCGTACTCCGCGTGCCTCGCGATGTCGCGTTCGGCGCACTCGACGAGAGGACGGATGACCTCGAAGCGTCCGTCGTTCGTTCGATAGGAAGCAGGCATCGCTTGAAGCTTCCCGCCGAAGAAGAGATTTAGGAGCAGCGTCTCGAGCGCGTCGTCGCGGTGATGCCCGAGCGCGATCTTGTTGCACTCGAGGCGCTCGGCGGCCGAGTACAGGATCCCCCGGCGGAGGCGGGAGCACGGTGCGCAGTAGGACTTGCCGCCTTCTTCCGCCTGACGGACGACCGTCGAATACGTGTCTTCCCGATGGATCTCGAACGGCACGCCGAAGCGCTCGAGCCAGTCGGCGAGCGGACGACCATCGTAGCCGGGCTGCGCCTGATCGAGATGAAACGCGATCAGTTCGAACTCGACCGGCGCCTTGCGTCGCGCCGACGACAGGAGATCGAGCAGCGTGTAGCTGTCCTTTCCGCCGGAGAGCGCGACGAGGATGCGGTCACCGTTCGCGATGAGATCGAACGCTCCGACGGTCCGGAGCATCAGGCGTGAGAGCCGTTTTCGCAGGATCTCGGCCTCCTCGCCGAGAGCGCACTCGCGCCCGGACGCCGTCGAAGAAGCAGGGGAGAGAATCGGGAGGTCGCGCATCGAAAGAGGATCCGTATCGTCCGTATTCGTCCGGCCGTTCGCGACGTCGCCGCCCGCTGGGCGCCCTCATCGCTTCCGCCACGATAACCGTCCGCGCCGGAGGAAGGCGCCTGCGAACTTCAGCGTCGTCTCGGGCTCCGAGTTCGCCCGGTTGAATCGAGGACGTCGAGAAGCCAGCGAAACTCGCGGCAGATCCCGCGGACGAGCTTGTCCTCGCTCGTCAGAATCGGCCATGTGTACGTCTCGATGACGAGGTGGTCGGTGTCCCGGCGTTTGAGCACTTCGACGACCGCCTCGCGCGTCTCGTCCTGCGTCGTCTCCATCCGAAGCCACTTCTTCAGATAGACGGGGACGTGATAGTGCGAGCGGAGTTCAACCACGTTCGGATGCCGATCGCGGTCGAGGCGCCGGGGAAGCAAGTTGAGATCGAGGTCCCGCCAAACCGCACGACCGCGTTCGTTCACGCCGCAAAACTGGTGAAAGTAACGGGGTTCGTGCATTCCGCGAAGGTCGGCGTAGCCGCTGGGGCGGCGAAACGGGTTTCGCAGCCGGATCGCGTTCGTCACGTGGAGCTTCCCGATGCCGATTCCCGCGCGGCGGAGTTGCTTTAGGTTTTCGGGAAGGCTCTCGAAGAGAACCGAAAAGTGGCACGTGTCGACATTGACCGTGAAAAACCGCCGGAGGGTTTCTTCCGCCTTCGCGCGGCGGCGGCGATCCTTGCCCCAGGCATCCTTCGCGGCGGGCCAGAGATAGCTCTCGAAAAACTCGATCACGTCGCGCGCGTTCTCGAAAGTCGTTTCGGGTTCGGGCTCGGCGGCGAGAACGATCGTCTTCCCGGTGCGCTGCTCGAGGTCCGCGAGATGGGCGACCGTGCGGAGGTACCCCTGCGCGAGTTTCCGAAACGCCTTTGGGTCGTGGGCCTCGCGCCGGTACATCCCACCCGATGTGCTGATCGAGCCGGTGAGCCCCGCCGGGAGCAGATCGGCAAAGATGTCCGCGATCGCGTTCGTCCACCGAGGCCGGGCCGCCTCGGCCCAAGACGGCCGGTACACCTGCTCCTTCACGCGTCGCGCGTGAAAGTCGAGGAGCGGAAACGCATTGATGGAGAAGACGAAGAGCTCGTTCGCGGCGAGAAACTCGGCCAGCTCCTCGCGCGCGCGGCGGGAGCGCAGCTCGCGGGCCGTTTCGATCCCGAGTCGCAGCTCGACTCCCCGCGATTCTCGTCCGAACACGCGATTGCGGACCGGGATGGTGTAGTCGCGGAGGAAGCGGTAGATGTCGCGGAGCGTTTCGCTCGGATGGACGTTTGTCGCGTAGGCGAGGAGGGGCTTCTTGGGCAAGGCAGAGTTCATTGAATTCGGTCGCCCCGAAGGGGACGCCGCCCGAGTGGCGCGGTCCGCGCGGCGTTTCGCGGGTTCGGAGCCCAACAACCTTAACGGGGATGCCGCCGCGCGGAAAGTCCACACCGGGAGCGGGCCGGATCTCGTCCCGGAACGACTTTAGAATAGAGCGCCGAACCTCGGCGCCGCGCGTGGAGTTCTCCGGGAGAGTGGGCGCGCCGCGAGCGATCGCGGTTCGGGTACACTGGCGGCTTCAGCCTTCCTCGAATCGGAGTGGCGGTCGTCGTCTCGGCGGCGAGGGAGCCTGCCGAGCCCACCCGGTGATCTCGCCAACGATCACGATGAACAGTTCCGAAAAAGTGCGTGACGATACCGCCGCGCCCGGGAATGGGTGCGCGCCGATCAGCGCCGTTCTCGCGGTGCGCGACGAGGCATCGCAGCTTCGGGAGGCGCTCGAGCAGCTGTCGTTTTGCGCCGAGATCGTCGTCGTCGACATGGGGAGCGTCGACGGTTCGCTGGAGATCGCGCGCGAACTGGCCGATAAGTGCATCAGCCACGACGGGGGGCCGCACGCGCTGATCCACGTCAACAAGAACGTAGGGATCGACGCGGCCTCCCACGAGTGGGTGCTCAACCTGGACGCCGACGAACGGCTGACGCCCGAGCTTCGCGCCGAGATCATCGAGGTAGTCGCAGACCCCGATCCGGAAGTCGTCGCCTACGGGCTGCCGTTCACGCACTACTTTTTCGGACGTTATCTTCGCTACGGCGGGTTTCGCGGTCCACTCGTTCGTCTCTTTCGCCGCGACCGGTTTCGCTACGGCGAGGAGCGCGCTCATTCGGCTCCGGCCATCGACGGTCGTACCGAGGTGCTGAAGAATCTCGTGGTCCACTTCAATCATCCGACGATCGCAAGCTTCGTCGAGAAGATGAATCGCTACACCTCGAGCGACGCGCCACTCGCGATCGAGCACGGTCGCGGAGGGCTCCGCAACCGCCCCGTCCCGCAGCGCTTCGGATGGGCTCTCGCCACGGCGCCCTTCCGGGTGTTCTGGAACCGCTACGTACGCCACCAGGGATTCCGCGACGGCGCCCACGGATTCGTCGCCGCGGTTCTGATGGGGGCCTATCAGTTCGTCGAGCACGGAAAGATGTGGGAGTGCCTCCACGCGAGTTCGGGTGGCGCGGCGAAGACCGAGGCAGATCGCGATGACTGATTCGCCCGAGAGCGCTCCGAACGCCGGACCGGCGAGTGAACGCGCCGCGGCGGATTCTACTTCTTCCGCCTCGGCCGCGCGTTCGGGAGCCGTCGACGAGCCGGTGTTCGCGGCCACCGGCGTTTGGCACTTCTACCGGAGCGTCATTCGCAACTACTGGCGACGGTTCGCGCTCATGCTCGGGCTCACGACGGCGTACACCGGCGTTACGATCGCGCGCCTCGGCGCATTCGGCGTGCTTCTCGCCGCGCTCCGGTACAAATTCGGGAACTCCGACGCTCCGCCTGAGACCATCGTTCACCTGAGCAATGGGCTGGAGTGGATCGGGCAGTCCGTCGACTTCACGCAGCTTCGCGCAGCGGCGAACAACGACTTTCTGTACACCTTCCTCGGCGCCATGATCGTCGCGTTCATGATCGCGGCGCTGTTCTCGGCGTTTGCGTTCTTCTTTAAGGACTATTTCGCCCAGTCGATTACGTTTCGCGCTTCCGCCGACATCCGACGGGCGATGTTCAACCACCTCACTCGGCAGTCGGTGGCGTACTTCAATCGCCAGCGCTCCGGCGATGTGATTTCGCGCCTTACGAACGACGTTGGAACCGTGCAACTCAGCTTTAGGTTCTTTTTCCAGAACGTCGTTCAGGAGCCGATTCGCATCGTGTCGCTCCTCTGCGTCGCCTGCATTGCGAGCCCGATGCTGTTCGGGCTCACACTCCCGCTCTACGCAGTGATCATGTGGCCCATGTTCCGGGCGGGAAAGAAGGTGATCAAGCACGGGCGCGGACGCCAAGTGAAGCTCGGACTCGTCACCGAGGCGATTCAGCAACTCTTCGGCGGCATCCGCATCGTCAAGGCGTTCGGGATGGAGGCGCACGAACGTTCGCGCTTCGTGCAGAAGAACGCAGAGCTCGTCAAGAGCTCGCTCCGCATGGTGAAGGCGAAGGCGAAGGGGCGGTCTCTCCAGGAGCTCCTCTACAACGTCGGCGTCGCCGGCTTTCTCTTCGCGGCGGTGTGGCTCCTCGCCGAGGGCGTGATGGAGCTCGAAGTGCTGCTCGTGTTCATCCTCGCGATCGTCGACACGTACCATCCCATCAAAGCGCTCTCGAAGGCGTACAACACGATGATGGAGGCGAGGGCGGGCGTCGAGCGAGTGATCGAGGTTCTGGGCGAGCGTCCGCTCATCGCCGACGATGCTACGCTCGAGGAGTTTCCCGGCCTGCGCGAAGAGATCCGCTTCGAGGGTGTTGATTTCTCCTACGATCACGTCGAGGCCGAGCTCGCGAAGGAGATCCTCAACGCCGAGCCGAGTTCCACCGAGGAGCCGGCGCCCGTCGAGCCACTCGTCGACGAGGAGCGGCCGTTCCCGGGCGTCATCCAAGGCGTGTCGCTCGACGTGAAGGCGGGTGAAGTGGTCGCGCTCGTCGGGCCGAGCGGCGCGGGCAAGTCGACGCTGGTCGATCTTCTCGCGCGCTTCTACGATCCGCAGGCCGGACGCATCCTCGTCGACGGCGTCGACATCCGCCGTTACCGGCAGTCTTCGTACGTGCGCGCGATCGCCGTCGTGTCGCAGGATCCCTTTCTTTTCAACGACTCGATCCGCGAGAACGTTCGGTACGGAAAGTCGGACGCGACCGATGCCGAGGTCGAGGACGCTGCGCGCGTCGCGTGTGCGCACGAGTTCATCCTCGAGCAGCCGGAGGGCTACGAAACCGTGATCGGAGATCGCGGCGTCAAGCTCTCGGGAGGTCAGCGCCAGCGCATCACCATCGCCCGAGCAGTCCTCAAGAACGCGCCGATCCTCATCCTCGATGAGGCGACGTCCTCTTTAGACACGCGCTCGGAGAGAGAAGTCCAGGAGGCGATGGAGAACCTGATGCGCGACCGGACGACGTTCGTCATCGCCCATCGCCTCTCGACCATCGTCGGCGCGGACAAGATCGTCGTCCTCGACGACGGCCGCATCGTCGAGCTTGGGAACCACGACGAGCTCCTCGGGCGGAAGGGGGTGTACTCGCGGCTCTGGCTCTCGCAGAACGCGGGGGGGAGCGAGGACCCAAGATCGGTGTCGCCGCCGGTGGGCTCGGCCTGATCGAAAGAGCTCTCGGGCGGGGCCCGTTCGTCCGGCCGGGCGAGGTCGAACCTCGTTCGATGTTTTCGCTTCGCTAGCCTCGTCTCGTACTCTTCGCGCCCTCGCCCGCTCCCTCGTCTCGAACGCTCGCGAGCACCGCTCGGCCGTAGCGCCGGACTCGACCCTCGCCGAAGCCCTTCACCGCCGCGAGCTCACCGAGATCTCGCGGGCGTGCGGCGGCGATCGCCGCCAAGACAGTGTTCGGGAACACGCAGAACGCCGAGACCCGATGCGACTCGGCGAGTTCCCGCCGAACGCGCCAGAGTCGCTCCTCCTCGCGCGGGTTGTCGCCGAGACAAGGCGTCGACGGGAGGAGGCCGCTCGCGATGATCGACGGGTCTTCGATGAGTGCGCGCCCGCCGGTCGTGAGGATGAGCCGGCTCTGCGGAAGCTCCTCGAGCCAGCCGTGCGCGCGCAGCGACTCGACGAATCGTTCGACCCACTCGGGCGAGATCGCCGCGAAGACTCCACGCACGGTTGCGAGTGGGGGCGACTCGCCCTCGGCCGGGCGGACCGTGCCGCGGAGAAGCTGGACGAGCTGGCGTGCTGTCGGCGGACGCGCGTGCTCGGCCGCAAACGTCGCCGCGGCGACGAGCGCGAGCCGCGCGAGCGCCGACTCGAAGACGCGGAGGATCGGCTCCGCGGTGTCGAGAGCGGCAGCGCTCGGACTTCGAACGCCGGTGCCAGGCATCTCTCGTTCGCCGGGGGCGGACTTCGAGTTTAGATCGGTGATCGCCCGAATTCGCCGAGTCTCAGACGTTGTTTTCACGGAGCCTCCTGACGGAGGCGCATCCGGACGGCGGTGGGTCGGCTTTGGGAGTATAGAGCGCGATCGACCGGTCGCAAGCGGTGCGGGACAGTTGAGACCCGTCGACCGACAGCTCGAACGCGGAGAAGTGGCGCGGGATCGCGGAGCGCCGCGGAGCAGACGCGGGACGAATCGTGGGCGTCGACTCCGCCCGCGGTCGCCCAACTCCGTTCCTCGCGCTCGCGAACCTACAGGCGCCGCTCGTGCAGGAGATGGAGCAGGGGATTCCCGTCGATGAGCGATCGCCGCGCGGGATAGACGATCACGAGACCCGCGACGAATCCCCCGACGTGGGCCATCCAGCCCGTGTGCGTGACTTCGCCCGTTGGATCGAAGCTCGCGCCGACGACTTGAAGGGCGAACCAAAAGCTGAGCCACGCCCACGCCGGCGCCCGAATTTGGACGACGATCAACATGAAAGTGAGCTCCGCGTCGCGGAACAGAATCAGGTACGCGGCCATCACACCGGCGATCGCACCGCTCGCGCCGACGAGCGCGCTCCCTCCGGGCGCGGCGACGATCGTGTGCAGAGTCCCGCCGGCGACGCCGCACGTCAGGAAGAGAAGGAGGAAGAGTCGCTTCCCGACGACGTCCTCGACGTTGTCTCCGATGATATAGAGGAAGTAGAGATTGCCGACGAGATGCAGCCAGCCGGCGTGGACGAACATGTGAGTGACGAGAGTGCAGAACCCCCACGCCGACGGCAGATTCTCGCGCACGATCCCGAGCTCGTCGAAGCGACTCGACCCGCCGAGCATCTGAACGACGAGACAGACCGCGATGATCGCCGCCGTGATGACCGGTGGGCGCCGGGGCGGCACGTTGAACTCGATCGGAAGTCCGAGGATGAGCTGAAAGAACCACTCGCCCCAGGAAGTAGAACGGTCCGATTCCTTTCGGTGCCTCTCCCACGAGCGGAGAGCTTCGAGATACTCCCACTCGCGGTGATCGAACCAGACTCCACCGCAGTGATCACATTGGTCGATCTCGAGGTCGCGGATTCCCCGAACGTGAAGGGCAGTGAAGGACTTCCGGCACTCGGGACACTCGAGCTCACTCGGACCCGCATCGATGATGTCCGGCGCGCGCTCGAGGAATGGCCCGACGATCGGCGCGGTGCCGTGTCGCTGGTGATCCCAGCTCGTCGGCGTGCACCAAAGCCCACTGCAGTTGGTGCAGATTTCGAGTGGCGTCCCTTCGTATTGAACGGGCTCGAGGCTGAGATCTCCGCAGCGCGGACAGCGATAGGGAAGGCCGGCTCGTTCGGGCATCGGTCGTCTACCGCGTCGGGCTCTCGTGCATCGCGGCGTCGAGCTCGCGTGCGATCGCATCGAAGACCCACTCCACTTCGTCGTCCGTGATCACGTACGGCGGAACGAAGTAAAGGACGTTCCCGAGCGGCCGGAGAAAGATCCCCGCGTCGAGCAGGCGCCGCGTGATCCGCGGGCCGCGGTCGTCGAGGTAGCCGCCGCGAGTTTCCGGCTTCAGCTCGAGCGCGGCGACGCCGCCGATGCCGCGAGTCTCGGAGACGAGCGGATGATCGTCGAGGTGATCGAGTCGAGCGCGAAAGCGCGATTCGAGCTCGCCGACCCGGCCGAGGCGATCCGTTTCGTCGAAGATCGCGAGGCTTTCGAGCGCGACGGCGCAGCCGAGAGCGTTCCCGGTGTACGAGTGACCGTGAAAGAACGCGCGCGCGCGGTCGTCGCTGAGGAACGCACCGAAGATTTCGTCCGACGCGAGCGTCGCCGCGAGGGGGAGATAGCCGCCGGTCAGCGCCTTCGAGACGCACAGGATGTCGGGTTCGATCGGGCCGTGCTCGCACGCGAAAACGCAACCCGTGCGGCCGAATCCGGTGAAGACTTCGTCGGCGATGAGCGGGATGCCGCGGTCGCGCGTCGCGCTCCGGATTTTCCGTAAGCGCTCGGCGTCCCAACAGATCATTCCGCCGGCCCCTTGAAGCATGGGCTCGATGATGACGGCCGCGACGCGATCTCCCTCTTCGGCGAGCAGGCGATCGAGAGGGTCGTCGCTCTCGAGCGACGGATCGAGTCGGGTGGGGATGCGACGGACGCGGAAGAACAGGTCGCTGAACTCTGCGTGGAACACCGAGACGTCGCCGACGGCCATCGCACCGAAAGTGTCGCCGTGGTACGCGTTCTCGAGGGAGACGAAGGTGTCGCGTCGCTTGTCGCCGCGGTAGCGCCAGTATTGGTACGCCATCTTGAGCGCCGCTTCGACGGCAGTCGAACCGTCGTCCGAGTAGAAGACATGGGGCAGGTCGCCCGGTGCGCGTCGCGCGAGCTCGGCGGCGAGGCGCGCTGCCGGTTCATGGGTAAACCCCGCCGACATCACGTGGGCCATCTCGCCCGCCTGCTGCGCGAGCGCGGCGTTCAGTCGCGGGTGATTGTGGCCGTGGATGTTCACCCACCACGACGAGATCCCGTCGAGATAGCGCCGGCCGTCCGCCGCGAAAAAGTAGACGCCGTCGGCTCGCGCGATCGGAATCGGCGGCCGGGCGTTCTGCATTTGGGTGTACGGCTGCCAGATGTGGCGCCGCGCCGTGTGAACCCATTCCGGTGTGGGGGGAGAGGTCGTACTCATGCTCGCTACTTTGGTTGAAGGCGTCGCCAACAGGTCGCTCGATCCTAACCGAGATCGATCGCGAAGACTCTGGGTGGACACCAGCTTGCTCTCGCGGGTCGTTGGCGGTCGCGAGCACCGAGGCTTTCCGCCCAGGCCCGTCACTCAATCGAAGAACCGCTTCAGCTTCCCCCGCCGATCAAACCCGCGCGCTGCCCGCTCCGCGCTCGCGCGCCCGAGCCGCCGAATCGGATCGACCTCGGCCAGCACGTCGACCTCGCCGAGCCGCGCGATCGTCCGGCGATTGTCTCGATGTCGCGGTCCATTCAGTACGACGCCCGCGATCTCGACCTCGCGCCGCCGAAGTGCCTCCAGCGTGAGCAGCGTGTGGTTGATCGTTCCGAGACCACTCGCCGCGACGACGACGCACGGGAGGTGGAGGTCCCGGACGAAGTCGGCAACGGAGTAACCGTTCTCGGTAAGCGGTACGAGCGCGCCGCCGATGCCTTCGACGATCATCGCCCGGTCGCCGTCGCTCGTCGCGTGGGCAACGAGTTCCGCGAAGAGCCGCTCGGGATCGATCGACTTTCGCGCCCGTCGCGCCGCATCGTGAGGGGCGATCGGGGGACGAAAGCTGTAGACCTCCGGGAGAATCTCGACGCGATGCCCGACGAGCCGCCGCACCGCCTCGCTGTCGCTCCCCTCGTCGGCTCCAGTCGCGATCGGCTTCCAGTACGCGAGCGGGCCGCGGTTCGCGTAGCGAAGCGCGATGAGAGCCGAGGTGACCGTCTTTCCGACCTCCGTTCCGGTCGCGGTGACGAAGAGGCTCATCGCTCGTGGGCAGGTTCGCCGCGCGTGCACTCCGCGGCGAGAGCGCTCGCGATGGCGTCCGCAAGGCCGTCGATCATCTCGGGCGAATGATCCGCGTGTACGGAGACGCGGAGGCGAGCCGTCCCCGGAGCCACCGTCGGCGGCCGGACCGCTCGGACGTCGAATCCCGACTCGCGGACGCGCGCCGCCAGTCGCGTTGCCGCGTCGTTCTCTCCCGCGATCACCGGGACGATGGGCCCCGCGCTCTGGAGGCAATCGGCTCCGCGGGAGCGGAGGGCCGCGCGCAAACGATCGGCGCGCGCGAGCACCCGCACGCGACGTTCGGAAGCGGACGCCGCGAGATCGAGCGCGGCTTCGACAGCGCACAAGAAGATCGGCGATGGTGCCGTCGTGAAGATGAAGGAACGCGCGCAGTTGATCAGCGTGTCGATGACGATCTCCGGTCCGCCGACGAACGCTCCCGAGAGTCCGAGCGCCTTCCCGAGCGTTGAGATGCACGCGGCGCAGCGCTTTTCGACCCCGAAGTGCTCGACGAGACCGGAGCCCCGCGCGGACCCGTAGACACCCGTCGCGTGAGCGTCGTCGACGATGAGCGAAGCGCCGGCGCTTTCGACGATCTCCGCGTAGAGGTCGAGCGGAGCGATGTCGCCGTCCATGCTGAAGAGCGATTCGGTGACGAGAAACGTCCGGCCGCCGGCGTGCGGTTCTTCGAGTGCGCGTACGATGGCGTCGACATCGAGATGAGGCACGATTGTCTTTGTCGCACGCGACAGGCGAATCGCATCGATGAGGCTCGCGTGGTTTTGCGCGTCGGACACCACGCGATCGTCGGGCGTCACGATCGTCGTCAGTACCGCGAGATTCGCGAGGTAGCCGCTCGTGAAGAGGAGCGCTCCCTCGGTTCCCTTGTACTCCGCCAGCCGTCGCTCGATCTCGAGATGCTGCGCCGTCGTCCCGCGAAGGAGTCGCGACGCCGGCGCACCGAGGGGCTCGCCGCGGTCGCTCGCGAGCCGGTCGCTCACGGCTTCGCGGAGCGCCGGATCGTTCGCGATCGCGAGGTAGTCGTTCGAGGTGAAGTCGATCCCCTGGGGGAGCTCGAGACGGCGCCGGAGTCCGGCGTGGTCGATGGCTTCGAGCCGCGCCTTCAGCTCCTCGCCGAGCGGATCGGTCATCCCGTCGCGCCCGGCGAGTCCGAGTCGTCGAGCGGCGTCATGCCGAGCTTTGCGAGGAGCGCCGTGTCGCGAGTTTCGCTGGGGTTCGGCGTCGTGAGGAGGCGGTCGCCCGCGAAGATCGAGTTCGCGCCGGCGAGGAAGCACAGCGCCTGAGATTCGTCGCTCATGTCGGCGCGACCGGCGCTCAGACGAATACGGCTTCTCGGCATAGCGATCCGCGCGGTCGCGATCATGCGGACCATCTCGAAGGTGTCCGCCGGACGCTGTCGCTCGAGGGGCGTCCCCGCGACCGCGGCGAGCGCGTTGATCGGCACACTCTCCGGCGGCGGATCGAGGCGCGAGAGCACACCGAGCATCGCGATCCGATCCTCGAGGCGCTCGCCCATGCCGATGATCCCGCCCGAACAAACGTGGACGCCCGCCGCGCGGACATTCGCGATCGTCTCGAGGCGATCGCCGTAGCTGCGCGTACTGATGATTCGGTCGTAGAACTCAGGGCCGGTGTCGAGGTTGTGGTTGTACGCCGTGAGACCCGCTTCCGCGAGCCGCTCGGCCTGATCCTTCGTCATCATGCCGAGAGTGCAGCAGGCCTCCATGCCGAGCTCACGGACGTGCCGGACCATCTCGATGACGCGGTCGAACTCCTCGCCGTCGCGCACTTCGCGCCACGCGGCACCCATGCAGAAGCGCGTCGAGCCGGACGCTTTCGCTTCGTTGGCGGCCGCCTTGACGGTTTCGAGGTCGAGGAGGTCCTCGCGCTCGACTTCCGCTTCGTGGTGCGCGCTCTGGGGGCAGTAGGCGCAGTCCTCGGGACAGCCGCCCGTCTTGATGCTGAGCAGCGTGCAGAGCTGGACTTTCGTCGGGTCGTTGTACTCCCGGTGCACCGTCTGAGCGCGGAAGAGGAGCTCTGGGATCGGCAGCGAGTAGATTTCGCGGAGCTCGGCGTCCGTCGGGCCGGCCGGCGCGCTCTCGGCGTCGCGGGCGGTGGCGGTGCTCCCGGGCGAGGCGGTATCCGTCATGGGTTCCTGGTTCGAGGTTGGTCGAAGGGGCAGAATCGGCCCACAGTATCGCGGACCGCATCGGGTGCGACAAGTTTTCCGCTGGCGCGGAGTTCCGGCGCGTCACGAGTTGTGTTAGTGTAGCCAAACTTTGATTTGTCGACGGCGTCAAAAGTTGTCCATGCCAAACTCTTTCCGGTGCACCGCGCGCCGCGGGGGATTCCGATGACCACGCTCCACGATTTCAGACCGGGAGACCGAGGACGGGTCGTCGGGCTGCGGGCGGGCGGTGCGCTCGGTCAGCGTTTGCTCGAGCTCGGCTTCGTCCCGGGAGCTCCTGTTCGCTTGGTGCGCGTGGCTCCCTTCGGTGATCCTCTCGAGGTCGAGGTTCACCGCTGTCACTTCGCTCTTCGCCGAGCTGACGCCGCGAGAGTCGAGGTCGAGCGCCGGTGAGTTCGCCAGCGACCGACACGGCGGGAAGCGAAACGTCGAGCTCCGCCTCAAAGGCGACGGGTGCGCCGACCGTCGCCGTGCTCGGGAACCCGAACGCCGGGAAGAGCTCGATCTTCAATCGCCTCACCGGACTGTCGCAGAAGGTCGGAAACTACCCCGGGGTCACGGTCGAGAAGAAGGAAGGATGGCTCCACGTCGGCGAGCGCCGGATTCTCGTCGTCGATCTTCCCGGCACGTATAGTCTCGCCGCGCGTTCGCCCGACGAGCTCGTTGCGGTCGACGTCCTCCTCGGCAACCAGCCGGGCGAAACTCGCCCCGACCTCGTGCTCCACGTCGCCGACGCGAGCAACCTCGAGCGGAACCTCTACCTCTTTACGCAGCTTCGCGAGCTCGGGGTTCCCGTCGTTCTCGTCCTCAATATGATCGACGTCGCGCGACGGCGAGGACTCGAGATCGACCCCGCCGAGCTCTCCGAGCGGCTCGGAGTTCCCGTCGTGTCGACGCAGGGGCAGAAGGGGATCGGAATCGCCGAGCTCACCGCCGCCATCGTCAGCGCACTCGATGGGGCAGAGGAAAACGTCGCCACGGGCGCGGAGCTCATTTCGCCGGAGCTCGCCAGCGGGGTCGATCGCCTCCGCCGCGAATGGAGCGAGGGAGGCGAGGCGTTCGGCGAGCGGCTCCACGACTTCGAGATCCTTCGCGCGCTCGTCGATCGTGGCGGCGCGGCCGAACGGCGCGTCGCCGAAGCGGGCGGCTCGGCGAACCTCGAGCGACTCGAGGCCGCGCGCGCCGCGCTCGAGGGCGAGCGTTCGCTCGCGCTCGTCGAGTCGACGGCGCGCTACGCTTGGATCGAGCGTCAGCTCGATGGCTGCGTTCGCTCCGAGAAGCGGACCCGCCCCGGACTTTCCGAGCGGATCGATCGTTGGCTCACCCACCGCGTGTTCGGACTCGCGATCTTCGCGGCGATCATGATCGTTCTCTTCCAGTCGATCTTCACGTGGGCGTCGCCCGCGATGGACGCGGTCGAGACCGCTTTCGGCTGGCTCGGCGCCCACGTGAGTGCTTGGCTTCCCGAGGGAGCCTTCCGCAGTCTGGTCGTCGACGGCTGCATCGCCGGCGTCGGCGGAGTCGTCGTGTTCCTCCCGCAGATCCTCATCCTCTTTCTCTTTGTCGGGATCCTCGAAGACTGCGGCTACATGGCGCGCGCGGCCTTTGTGATGGATCGCGTGATGGCGAAGTGCGGACTCTCGGGGAAATCGTTCATTCCGATGTTGAGCGGTTTCGCCTGCGCGATCCCCGGGATCATGGCGACGCGGGTCATCGAGGATCGACGCGATCGTCTCGCCACGATCCTCGTGACGCCGCTCATGACGTGCTCCGCTCGGCTGCCCGTCTACGCG
The DNA here is from genome assembly GCA_965223845.1 of Planctomycetota bacterium. Classification (GTDB taxonomy): domain Bacteria; phylum Planctomycetota; class UBA8108; order UBA8108; family SXIK01; genus CBDCXR01. The sequence continues at coordinate 7,126,023 of CBDCXR010000004.1, forward strand.
ATTCTCATCGGCACCTTTGTGCCCGACACGCCGCTCCTCGGTGGCGTTCTCGGCCTCCAGGCATTCACGCTCTTCGCGCTCTACGTCCTCGGGATCATCGCGGCGATCATCGTCGCGTGGCTCTTCAAGGCGACCTTTCTTCGCGGCGAGCGTTCGACGTTCCTCCTCGAGCTCCCGTCGTACAAGCTGCCGTCGCCGCGGTTCGTCGCCTTTCGGCTCTACGACCGCGCTCGCGCATTCCTCGTACGCGCGGGGACGATCATCCTTGCGATGACGATCGTCGTCTGGGCGCTCTCCTACTTTCCGCGATCGAGCGAAGTCGTCGCGTCGTTCGGGGATCAGCGCACCGCGCTCGAAGCGCGCGCGGAAGCTGCTCCGGATGCCGCGACCCGCGCTGCGGTCGACGAAGACCTCGCCGCTCTCGACCGCGAGGAAGCGGGCGATCTCCTCCGCAAGAGCGCGCTCGGTACGCTCGGTCGCGCGGTCGAGCCCGTTTTCGCACCCCTCGGCTGGGACTGGCGCATCTCGATGGCGGCGCTCGCATCGTTCCCGGCGCGCGAGGTCGTCGTCGCGACTCTCGGGACGATCTACAACCTCGGCGCCGAGGAAGACGAGACGTCCGAGGGCCTGCGCGCGCGTCTCCGCGCGGCGCGCCACGACGATACGGGAGAGAAGGTCTACACGCTGCCCGTCGCATTCTCGATCATGGTTTTTTTCGCGCTCTGCTGTCAGTGTGGCGCGACGATCGCGACGATCAAACGCGAGACGAACTCGTGGCGGTGGGCATGGTTCACCTTCGCCTATATGACGGCGCTCGCGTACGTCGCGGCGCTCGCCGTATTCCAAATCGGGAGCGCATGGTGAGATGTCGAGCGCTGCACTAGAGCTGGTCTTCGTAGCGGGAATCGTCGCGCTCGCCGCGGTCTACGTCGGCCGGCGCATCTACGCGTTCGTCGAGGCGATGGCGCGCGGCGGCTGCGGCGGTCATTGCGGCTGCGGACGCGCCGGACGCAACGTCGAGCGGAACCCCGCGCTCGTTCTCTTAGACTCACCTCGCCGAAAGGAGTCCGACTGATGGCGAACCGGAGATCTCTCGCGTCCCTCTCGAGAACTGCGTTCTTCGCTCTCGGCTGGTTCGCCTCGTCAGCCGTTGCCGACGAGCGACTCGAGGGCATCGCGTGCCGCTCGGTTCACCTCCAGTACTCCGCGCCGGATGCCGTCGCGTTTTACAACGAGGTCGTCGTCGACACCTCCGCGAAGGGGACGTACTTCTGCGTGTGCGGGTTCAGCCGAGGCTACTACGGGATTCAGGAGCTCGGAAACGGCAAGAAGCTCCTCATCTTTTCCGTGTGGGACCCCGGAAAGCAGAACGACCCGAACGTCGTTCCGGACGAGCAGCGGGTAAAACTCCTCTACAAGGACGATGCTGTACGCGTCGGACGGTTCGGCAACGAGGGGACGGGTGGGCAGTCGTTCTTCGACTACGACTGGAAGAACGGAGTCGCCTACCAGTTTCTCGTGACCGCGACGCCGGATGGCCATCGGACGGCCTATACCGCCTACTTCTTCGTCCCCGAAGACAAGGCGTGGAAGCGACTCGTCACCTTCTCGACGATCGCGAAGGAGAAGGAGCTGCGCGGCTACTACTCGTTCGTCGAGGATTTTCGGCGCAATCGCGTGTCGGCGACGAAAGTGCGGCGGGCGCGCTTCGGGGGTGGATGGGTCCAGCTCGCGAGTGGCGAGTGGCGGGCACTCTCTCGCGCGCGATTCACGGCGGATTCGAATCCCGTGCTCAACATCGACGCCGGCATCGATCGCGGCCGCTTCTTCCTCGCGACCGGAGGTGAGACGAAGAACGTCGGTACCCCTCTTCGCGCCCGATTGGATCTGCCTCCCGTCGATCTTCCCGAGGGTTTCGGGAAAGCGCCGGAGAGTTCCCGCGCCCCCGCGGCCGCCAAGAAGAACTGATTCGCCGGCGGCGCGCTCCCCCCGGGCTTTCGTCTCCGTTGCCACGCGCGAGCGAACTTGCTACTCTGTGCGCGAAGTGAAGAGTGTCTCTGCGGTGTTCCGTGCGGAGGGGATGTTTCCCTCGGAGCAGCCTGCGGGCACGTCTCGGTCGGTCTCATCGCAGACCGTTCTCGCCGATCGCCGTCGACGGGTGGAAGAGAACCGTCGACGAATCTTTGGATCGGAGCGGACGGAGGTGAGGCCTCAGATTGAAGAGCACCGCAGATTCTGCGGCCCGCGAGCGTCGTCGCGTTAGCGACCGGGCGCGGGGAAGAGGAGCAGCGGCGCGCCGTGCTCGCCGCGGGAGGCGTCACCCGTTTCGGCTCGACCGAACGCGGGGCCGCGTCGTCCCTGCGGCGGCGGTGTCGCCGTCCAGCGCGCGCGATGAGCACGTCCACCGTACGGGCGGACCGACCGCCCAGGACCGATCCGCGATCCGGGGGTCGCCGCCGAGGGGGGGCGGCGTCGGCGCGCCTCCACCGCACGATCTGGTACATGGGCGCCAAAGGGCGGGTCATCCCCGACTTCCTCGATCGCGTGATCGAGCGCGAGGTACCATCGGGCGGTACGGTCGTCGATCTCATGAGCGGGACGGCGGTTGTCGCCGCGCACTGCGCCGATCGCTACCGCGTGATCGCGAACGACGTCCAGGAGTACTCGCGCGTGATCGCGGCGAGCCTCATCGAGCACGATCCCGCCACGAAAACCTCGTTCGCCCGCTCGATCGCGCACTGTCCGGATCTCGGCGCGGCCTACGAACGAAACCTGCGCGGGCTGCGGCGGAGGTTCGCGCGCGCGCTCGAGCGCGAAGAGAGTCTGCTCGAGCGATACAACCACGAAGAAGGGAGCGGCCGGTGGTGCGACGACTACCGCCAGTTTCTCGAGGCGGCGCTCTCGGGGGCGTCCGATGGAGCCGGTGGCTCGTCGCGCCCGAACGCCGGTCAACCGGCGAGGCTCGTCACCTCCTACTACGCGAACGTCTACTACGGAATCGCGCAGGCGATGGCGATCGACTCGCTGCGCGCAGCGATCGACGCTATCGATCCCGCTTCGCCGTTCGCCGAAACGAAGAAGGTGCACTATCTCTCTGCGCTCGTCCACGCGGCGTCCGTCGCGACGTCCGGGACTTCCCACTTCGCTCAGCCGCGTCATCTGCGAAAGGATTCGGAGCTCCGCGCGATGGCCGAACGGCGTCAGATCGACGTCTGGGATACCTTCGTCGAGTACTCCGGCGAGATCCTCGCGACGGTGCTCGCGACGAACCATCGGCGGGGGAATCGCGCGCTCGCAGGCTCCTACTCCGAGAGCGTGCGCAACGGGCGTTTCGAGTTCGGCGCGGAGCCTGATCTCATCTACCTCGATCCGCCGTACACCGCGGACAACTACTCCCGGTTCTACCATGTCCTCGAGGAGCTCGTCCGCTACGACTACCCTCCGCTCGCGCGCGACGCGAACGGCGCGGTGCTGCGCGGACGCTACCCGGAGCTCGGACGACGGTTTCAGTCCGGATTCTGCAGCGCAACGGAAGTCGAGTCGGAGTTTCGCCGCGTTCTCGAGGCTTCGGCGGCGGCGAGAGCAAAGCTCGTCATATCGTACGCCGCACCGACGGGTCTTCTCCTCAAGCGCTATCGCCGGGAGTCGCCGAGCGAAGATCCTGTCGCGCGCTTCGAAACGCTCTGCCGCGAGTTCTACGCCGACGTCCACACCGAGCGTCGGCCGCTCACGCACTCGGGTCAGGGCGACGCCCATCTCGAGATCGACGAGCTTCTGGTCGTCTGCCGGCGGCCGCGTGGGTAGGATGCTGAGCCTTCGCTGGCACTCTTCTCTCCGGGAACAATATGACCGTCCGTCTCAGTCGCCGCTCCGCCCGTCTCGAGCCGTCCGAGATCCGCAACATGAGCGTCGAGTGCGAACGGCTCGGCGGAATCAATCTCGCGCAGGGGGTCTGCGACACGCCCGCCCCTGAAGTGGTGCGCCGCGTCGCTCGTGAAGCGATCGACGCGGGTGTGAACAGCTACACGCGGTTCGACGGCCTGCGTTCGCTGCGAACCGCGATTGCCGGCAAGGTGAAGCGGGAGATCGGGCTCGACGTCGACGCCGAGACGCAAGTCACCGTCAGCGTGGGTTCGACCGGCGCGATGTACGCCGCGCTCATGGCGCTTCTCGATCGCGGCGACGAGGTGATTCTTTTCGAGCCGTACTACGGCTACCACTTGAACGCGCTTCACTCGCTCGAGCTCACCCCGCAGTTCGTTCCGACGCGACCGCCGGACTGGACCTTCGAGCTGAACGAACTTCGCTCTCGAGTCACGGATCGGACGCGAGCGATCATCGTGAACACGCCGACGAATCCGTCGGGAAAGGTGTTCACTCGCGGCGAGCTCGAAGCGATCGCCGACCTCGCGATCGAAAAGGACCTCGTCGTGCTCACGGACGAGATCTACGAGTACTTCGTGTTCGACGGCCGCGAGCACGTGAGTCCCGCGGCGCTGGCGTCGCTCCGCGACCGAACGGTGCTCGTCTCGGGGTTTTCGAAGACGTTCAGCATCACGGGTTGGCGCCTCGGCTACAGCGTCGCGCCGCCCGAGATCGCCGCGGCGATCGGTGCGATGACGGACCTCGTCTACGTCTGCGCGCCCGCGCCTCTTCAACAAGCCGTTGCGGTCGCGCTCGGTGAGCTCGCACCCGAATTCTATCGCGCGCTCTCCTGCGAGTACGAAGCGAAGCGGGCACGGATCTGCGCTGCGCTTTCAGACGCCGGTCTCGCGCCGTACCCGCCGCAGGGTGCGTACTACGTGCTCGCGGATGTCTCGCAGCTTCCCGGCGCGACGAGCAAGGAGCGTGCGATGCACATCCTCGAAGCCACCGGCGTCGCGAGCGTGCCGGGGGAGGCGTTCTACTCGGGAGATGGCGGTCGCGATCTGGTTCGCTTCTGCTTCGCGAAGACGGACGACGATCTCGCCGAGGCGTGCCGTCGGCTGCGCGGCCTGAGCTAGCTGAGCCCGGAACTCGGTTCCGTTTCCCGTCTGTCGCCTCGCACGACGCGAGCGAGCGTCGCTACGATTCTCGATCGGGCGGCGCAGATCTCACGACCCGAAAGCACCCGCAGTCCTCAGCGATTCGTCTCTTCGCTCATTCCCTCAGTCGCGCTGAGTACCCCTGGTCCTTGAGCGCCGCGACCGCCGTCTCCGCTTCTTCGCGCGCCCGAAACGCGAGGCGGAGCGTCCCGCCTTCGCCTTCGCGAACCTTGAGGACCTCGATGTCGAGGACGTTGATCCCGCGTTCGGCGAGAGGCGCGCAGATCCCGACGATGACTCCGGGCTGATCTTCGACGACGACGAGAACGTCGAACAGCTTCGTCATGAAGCCCTTGGTGTCGCGGGGGATCTCCCCCCGCGTCGCCCCGGCTTCCTGGAATGCCGGCGCGAGGGTTTCGTCCGAGAGATCTCCCAGCGTCTCGCGAAAGTGTGCGCTGAATTCGTCGACCATCTCCGCGATGACGTCACGGTTCGTTCCGATGATGTCGCGCCACATCGAGTAGGGGCTCGAGGCGATGCGCGTCATGTCCCGAAATCCTCCGGCGGCGAGCTTCTTTCCCGAGTCGCGGTGGGGTCCGAGCTCGTCGAGAAAGCGAACGAGGCTCACGGCGAGAAGTTGGGGGAGATGACTGATCGCCGCGGCGACTCGGTCGTGGGCTTCGGCGTCGAGAACGACGACGTGCGCGCCGGTGGTCTCAACGAACGCAGTGAAGGACGCGGTGACGCGGGGTGGAACTCCGGGCGCCGGCGTGAGCACGTAGTACGCGTTCTGGAAGAGAAACGGCTCGGCCGCCGCGACTCCGCGGAGCTCCGATCCGGCGAGCGGGTGACCGCCGATGAAGTGGACGTGATCGGGAAGCCGAGCCGCGGCCGCGAGGACGGCGCGCTTCGTGCTCCCGACGTCCGTGATCACGAGGCCCTCGCGCAGCCGGTCGCCGAGGCTCGCGATGAGTTCGAGCTGCTCGGAGATGCTGCTGATCGGCCCCGCGAGGACGACGAGATCGCTCTCGGCCACCGCTTCCTGCAGGCGCTCGTGGGGAACGCCTCGGTCGATGACGCGGAGTCGCCCCGCCTCGTCGAGAGTGGACGGGCGACTGACGCCGACGATTTCGCCTTCGTAACCGCCCTTTCGGAGCGCCAGGGCGAGCGATCCGCCGATCAATCCGACGCCGACGACGGTTGTTCTCTGGGGTGAAAAGACTGCGTTCTCCATCGCGACCTATTCCGCTCATAGAAAGAGACGCGCATTGTACCGGCTCGTTCGGAGGGATTCACAGCGGGGGGACGGGGCGTTCGGCCGAGCGGACTTCGGCCGCCGTCCGTCCGAAAGTTCATCGTCCGGCGGCGGAATCCGGACCGGTCCGGCGCTGAATCCGCGCTAAGATTTCCCGGCTGGTCTGGAGGGCGGGGCACGGCTTTCCGGCGAAGGGAGTTCGCGAAGTGCGCGAAGCGAGAGCGGGAACGAGGGGGGACGAACCGTGAAGAGCGCGACGAACGACTCGCTCGCCCAAGCTGTCCTGGGCGGATCGGGAGCCGGACACGTCGCCGAGCTGGCGGCGCGGGAGCTCGAGGAGTGTCGCGAGCAGCTCGCGTCGATGCGATCGCCGGACGCCGAGCCGAGCCTCGATGCGACCCTGCGGCCGTTCAACGAAGTCGCGATCCGGCTCAGCAACCTGTTTCAGCTCGTCGGTCTCCTTCGCTGTGTCGATCCGCGCGAAAAGGTGCGCGAGGCGTGCGAGGAGGCCGAGCAAGCTGCCGACAAGTTTCGCAACGAGCTCAATCTCGACCCCGCGCTCTATCGGCTCGTCGAAGCTTGCGACCCGGAATCTCTCGACGCGACCGCACGACGTTTCCGCGAGCACGCGCTCCGCGACTTCCGCCGCTGCGGCGTCGATCGCGCTGCGGCGACGAGGGCGCGCGTCCACGAGATCCGGGAAGAGCTCGTCGCGCTCGGCCAGCGCTTCACTCGCAACATCGCGAGTGATACACGCAGTATCCGGGTCGAGGCCGAGGAGCTCGATGGCCTCCCCGAGGACTACGTGCGAAATCACCGTCCGGACGGTGACGGTCGCGTCACCATCTCGACCGACTATCCGCACTACAACCCGTTCATGGCGTACGCCGCCAGCGCCGCGCGTCGGCGCGAGCTCTACACCGTGTTTCGACTTCGCGCCTACCCGCAGAATACGGAGATCCTCGCGAAGCTCCTCGAGCGCCGCTTCGAGCTCGCGCGACTTCTCGGCTACGCGTCCTGGGCTGAGTACGCGACCGAGGACAAGATGATCCGGACGCCCGAGGCGATCGCGGAGTTCATCGAACGGGTCTCCGAGGCGGCGCGACCCGCCGCGGACGAGGAGCTCGCGATCCTCCTCGAGGAGAAGCGTCGCGATGAACCCGACGCGGGCTCCGTCGCCGACTGGGAGAAGACCTACCTCGAGGAGCGCGTGCGCGCGCGACGCTTTCGCGTCGACAGTAAGCAGGTGCGCGTGTACTTCGAGTACGAACGCGTGAAGGAGGGCATCCTCGGGCTAACGGAAGACCTCTTCGGAGTGCGTTTCACACCGGCGCCGAACGCGGTGCGCTGGCACGACGATGTCGAGGTGCTCGACGTCTTCGAGAAGGACCGTCGCGTCGCGCGCGTGTATCTCGATATGCACCCGCGCGCGGGAAAGTTCAAGCACGCGGCGATGTTTCCGATCGTTGCCGGAGTGCGCGGCGTTCAGATTCCCGAGGCGGCTCTCGTCTGCAACTTTCCCGATCCGCGCGCCGGTGCGGGCTCCGCGCTTCTCGAGCACGACGATGTCGTCGTCTTCTTCCACGAATTCGGTCACCTGCTCCACCATCTCTTCGCCCGAGACGGCGACTGGGTCGAGTTCAGCGGAACGGGGACCGAGTGGGATTTCGTCGAGGTACCGTCGCAGATCTACGAGGAGTGGGCGTGGGATGCGGAGACCCTGCGGCGGTTCGCCGTGCACCACGAAACGGGCGAGCCGATTCCGGACGCACTCGTCGACAATCTTCGCCGCGCGCGTGACTTCGGTCGCGGTCTGCACACGCGCCACCAGATGTACTACGCCGCGGTGTCGTACCACTGCTATCGCGGCGATCCCTCGGGGCTCGACGTTGCGGCGCTTCTCCGCGAACTCCAGACGCGCTACAGTCCGTTTCCGTTCGTCGAGGGGACGCACTTCGAGGCGAGCTTCGGCCACCTCGATGACTACTCGGCCCTCTACTACACGTACATGTGGTCGCTCGTCATCGCGAAGGATATCGACGGCGCGCTGCGAAAAAACGGCTCGCTCGACCCCGATGCGGCTCGGCGCTACCGCGAGTGCGTGCTCGATCCGGGCGGCTCGCGTGACGCGCGCAACCTCGTGCGCGATTTCCTCGGGCGGGAGTACTCCTACGCCGAATTCGAGCGGTGGCTCGCGGGGCGCGAAAACAAAAGCGCGTGAGCGCCGCGATTCCCGCTGGGCTCGAGCCGCGACGCGCTACCCGCCGCCCGCGTCGATCTTGACTTTGTAGCTCCCGCCGGCGCCCTGCGGATAGTAGTAGAAGGGCGTGATCGCGAGGTACAGCTTTCCCGCGCCGCTCGCCTTCCCGCGAAAGTTGCTGCCGACGAGAAACGGCTTTCCCTTGCGGCCGATCTTGCCGATGAGCGAGAGGACGGGAAAGTTCCCGAAGCTCCGGCTCGTCGAGTATTGACTGGCGCCGTCGGGCGTCGCGCTCACGCTGTAGTTGCTGACGAGCGTCTGACCGGTCGCGCTCACGCGAAGCCTCTGCCCGCGCTCGACGGTGAGTTTCGTATCGAGCCAGTTCCCCGGCGGCTGGAAGGACGGGGCCACGGTGACTTTCTTCGACGTCGGGCCGACCGAGCGAAACACGATGCCCGCGAGATTGCTCGTGTCCACCGACAAGGTGCCGTAGCGACTCTGAATCACGAACTGATCCTGAGTCACGCGCCCCTTGATGGTCATTCGAGTGGTGACGATCTCGTCGTCCCGCCCCTGAATGAGCGAGATCTCGTCCTCGGTCGTCTTCGCGGCCGGCGCTTCCTTCTTCGCTTGGGCGTTGATCGCCTTGAGGATCTCCTTCGCCCGCTTCTTGACCTCTTCGTCGCTCGATTTGGTGGCTTGCTTCACGGCGTAGATCGCGTGCGCGCCGATTTTCTCCAGTTCTTCGCTCGCCGCGACGCGCGCGTCGAAGTCCTCGGCCCCGAGCTGCGCGATGAACTTCTCGATGGCTGCACTGACGTCGGCGGGGATGCGTTCGGCGAATCGGATCTGCACGAGCTCGGTCACGGGTACTTTGAGCTCACCGTACTTCGTAGCGACGGCGATGTGCTCGATGTCCGGCTGACCCGCGACCTTGCTCTTGTCGCGAAAGTGAAAATGAGGCTGGGGTCGTTCCTGGCCCTTCGGTTTCTCCGGCGAGCCGACGCCGCCTCGCGAGGCAGCGGTTTCGTCTTTGGCCGCAACCGGCTCGACGATCTCGAGGACGCGGGCGGCTTCCTGCGCCATCGCGACCGGACCGCAGAACGAGATGAGGACGACGGCGAGAGTAGAGAGGGGCGTTCGGTCCATCGGGGCCTCGCGGGGATGTAGGGTCGGGGCGGCGCCGCGGGATCGAGCGATTCGCTCGCGCCGTCCCTCGACGCCTTCCGCTATCATAGTCGCGCCGCCGCCGGATTTCTCACCGCGTTCTGCGCGTCGGCCGGAGTTCGGGCGTCCCGCGGCCGGAACTTCGCTGACGTCCGCGTGTTGTGGGGGTGGGCCGGGGCCGGCCGCCGGACTCGAGCGTTCGGCGAAACTGAGATGTCAGTGCCTCGAGGGGCGCTGCCGGAGATGACCCCGATCCAATCCTCTCGCTCGTTCGTCGTCCTCGGTGCGGGGGTCGTCGGCCTCGCCGTCGCGCGCGAGCTCGCCCGGCGCGGGGCGAGCGTGCGGCTTCTCGAGCGTGGACGCATCGGCGCGCCGGGCCCAGCGTCGTCCGCGTCTCTCGGCTTGCTCGTTCCGCCGCCGCATCGCCGCTCACTCTTTGGACGACTCCTTCGGATCGCGAACGCGGGCTACGAGGAGCTCGCGCGCGAGATCGAAGAAGAATCGGGCTGCCGGGTGGGTTACCACCGGCCCGGCGGGCTCTATCTCGTCACGGACGAGCCGCCGTCCGGAGAGCGACGCCGTCGCGTCGATGCGTATCGATCTGCCGGCCTCGACGCGCGCTGGGTGGACTCGGCGGAGCTCGCGGCGAGGCTTCCCGGGGTGTCCGCCGCGTTTTCGGGCGCGCTCCTGCTTCCCGAGGAGGCGATGGTCGATCCCGCATCCCTCCTCGACGCGCTCGCGCGGTGTTGCCGGCAGCGCGGGGTCGAGATCGTCGAAGACTGTGGCGAGCTGAGGATCGATCCCTCCGGCGTGGATCGCGTGATCGCCGCGGAGGGGCGGTCGTGCGGTCTCGATCGCTCGGGAGCTACGCTCATCGTCGCGAGCGGCGCGTGGTCGTCGCGCGTCGTTCCCGACGAGGCAGCCGACTCCGTTCCGCTCACGCCCGTGCGCGGTCAGGCGATCGAGCTCGCGGTCGATCTCGCGGGCGCGCCCGTCGCGCACTTCGAAGCGACCGACGGGCGCGGCTACTACGCGCAGCCGAAGACGGCCGGCGACGGGGCGCGAGCGACGTGGGTCGGAGCTACGACCGAAGAGGTCGGCTTCGACGCGCGTGCGACGGCGGCCGGCGAGGATCAGCTCCGCGCGGCGTTTCGTGACCTTTTCCCCGAGCGCCCGCGGGCCGAGTCGGTCCCGCGTCGCGTCTGGGCCGGTCTTCGACCTCGCGCGGACCGTCGCGGCGGACCGTTCCTCGGACCGCTCCCCGGCCGCGACGACGTTTGGATCCTCGCGGGTCACTACAAGAGCGGGATCGCGCTCGGGCCGCTCACCGCGCGACTTCTGGCGGAGCGCCTCTGCGGCGAAGCCTGTAGCATCGAGCGGGAGGGAGTGAGCCGCGAGGATCTCGAGCAGCTCGCTCCCGGCGCGGGTCCGACGCCGGGCGGCTGACGCGCGAGAATCCCGCTAAGAACCGGACGGGCTGGGTCGTCTACCTCAATGCTCGGCGGGTCGCGGCCGGGCCGACGCGGCTCGCCCGGACTCGCACGCGACTCAGTGAGCGGAGCGGCGAGCCACGGGAAGTCGACAACGGACGTGGAGACGGCGCCCGCACCGACTGAGGGCGCGCGTTGCGCACGGTGAGAATCGGGGTGGCGAGCCTCCTACTACGCCACCGGATGTCAGGGCTCGACGAGACGAGGTCGAGGCGGAAATGAAGCGAGCACAGAAATGGTGCGTCGCGCTCGGCGTTGCGGCGACCGTGATCGTCCTGACGTTCGTCGCCCTGAGCGATGTCATCTTCGTCCAGTACTATCTCTACGAGCTGCGCTCGGGCTCCGCCGAGGAGTTTCGACGGCGGCTCGACAGCACCCCGGGAACGCCGGAGCGCGAGGCGATCGAACGATTCGTCGCGACGCCTCCCGGACGAGAGCGACTCCTCGCGCTCATCGTCAACGAGCTGAGCGGCTCTCTGAATCGGCGTCGCCCTCGGGCCCGGGGATCGACACCGCTCTCGATCGGCGATCTCGACTACGCGCTCTGCGGAATGCGCTATCGAGCCGAGAAGGGTGAGTGGTATCTCTGGGCGGACATGCGATGGCCCGACACGCGCTTCCGCGGATCCTTGGCGGCGCTCTCACCGTCGTTTGCGAGCGGCGAGGTGGTTTCGAAGCTGACCGACGTGATGTGCCGAGAGGCCGCGCCGGGAACGGAGGTGCGCGTGCCCGAGTACGCGGGCGCCGTGTTCAAGCTCGAGTCGTTCGAGACGGGGCTCGAGGCGTACGAGGCGATTCTCGGTGCGGGCGGAACCTCGATCGAAAGCACGGCGTACTGGTACGAGACGCTCAGCGATTGGCGCGAGCTCCTCGATTCCGGTGCGCTCCTTCCGTGGGTCATTCGTATCGAGAAGGTCGCGAAGTGAGAGGGCTCCGTCCGTAAGCGACGATGTGGTAGAACGTCGTCCATGATGCGTCGCCCCCGTCCGAGTCCGACTTCCATCGCGTTCTTGAGCGTGATGTTCGGCGCGATGGTTCCCGGCTGTACCGAGCGCTCGTCGCCAACCGGCGCGCCGGCATCCGCACCAGCGCTTCGGTTTATCGATCGGGCGTCGCCGACGGGAATCGACTTTCGCCAGGTGTGTGGTGGATCCGAGAAGGACTACATCGTCGAAGTGAACGGGGCGGGTGTCGCCCTCTTCGACTACGACTCGGACGGGGATCTCGACCTCTTCTTCGTGAACGGAGCGCGGCTCGATCCCCGCCCGAACGAGCCGCCGCCGCGCGATCGTCTCTACCGAAACGACGGCGCGTGGAAATTCACCGACGTCACGGACGAGGCCGGGATCGACGAGTCGGCGTGGGGCTGCGGCGTGACCGTCGCCGACATCGAGAACGACGGCGATTTCGATCTCTACGTGACGAACCTCGGTCCCGACGAGCTCTGGGTGAATCAGGGCAACGGCACGTTCCGGGCGGAGGGCGCGGCGAGAGGAGCAGCGGATCCCCGCTGGGGCGCGAGCGCGACCTTCCTCGATTACGATCGCGATGGCTTCGTCGATCTCTTCGTCGTCAACTACCTCGTCTTCGATCGGAAGACGACGAAGCCGCGGGGTCCCGAGTCCTGCCAATACAAGGGGCAGCAGATCCTCTGCGGTCCGGTCGGATTTCCTCGCGAGTCCTGTACGCTCTACCGAAACACGGGAGACGGCCGATTCGAAGACGCGAGCGAGCGCGCGGGAATTCGTGTTGCGAAGGGCTGCTACGGTCTCGGCGTCGTCACCTGCGACTACGATCGCGACGGCTGGACCGACATCTACGTGAGCTCCGATACGACGGACAATCTCCTCTTTCACAATCTCGCGGGCGAGCGGTTCGAGGAGGTCGGAATCGAGACCGGCGTCGCGCGAAACGATCACGCCCTCCAGCAGGCCGGAATGGGCGTCGACTTCGGCTTTGTCCGAGACGCCGAGCTCGAGGATCTCATCGTCGTCAACTACGAGGACGACACGAACACGTACTATCGCGCCGACCCGGAAGGGTATTTTTTCGACGCGACGACGGTCTCCGGGATCGGCTGCTTCAAGCACCTCGGCTGGGGCGCGTTCTTCGCCGATTTCGACCTCGACGGGCATCTCGACGTCTACATCGCGCAGGGGCACGTCGTTCCGCAGGTCGACCGCGTCCCGACGAGCCCTGGGTATCGTCAGGCCGATCGCCTCTTCCTCGGGAACGGTGACGCGACGTTCCGCGACGTCTCCGGCGAGGTCGGACCGGGTCTAGAGATCAAAAAGTCCTCGCGCGGCGCGGCGGCGGGCGATCTCGACGGGGACGGCGACCTCGACGTCGTCGTGAGTGCGATCGACGAGGGCCCGGTCGTCCTCGAGTCCACCGGTTCGCCGCGCGGGCACTGGCTCGGCGTGCGGCTGCGAGGGACGCGGTCGAACCGCGCGGGGATCGACGCGGTCGTACGCGTCGAAGCGGGCGGCCGCGTGCAGGCGCGCCGCGTGCGCGCGGCCAGCAGCTACGCGTCGCACGCAGAGCTCACGCAGCGCTTCGGACTCGGGAGCTCCGCGACCGTCGACCGGCTCGAGGTCGCGTGGCCCGGAGGCGCGATCGAGCGGTTCGACGTTCCGGGGCTGAACCGGGTCGTCGACCTCGTCGAGGGAGAGGGGCGAGAGTAACTCCGACTCGACGCTCTGCTCGCGAGCAAGAATTCCTCGCCGGCTCAACGTTCGGTGACGTCACGAGCTTGAACTTCCCCGGCAAATCGCCGATTCTCCGCAGTCGCGCTTGCTGTGAGCTAGTCTGAGGAGGACTCACCATTGCCCGAGGAAAACCCGATCGGCGACAACCCTCTTGGCCAGGAAGCCGTCGGACCTCTTGGCCAGGAAGCCGTCGGACCGCAGATTCCCCGCACCGAGTTCTTCGAATCGGCCGAGTCGCTCCCGGTCGGCCCGCGCGCGACGCGATCCGACGAAGTGTTCGAGTCGGTCGTCGAGCTGTTCACCCGGGCGAACGTCGGGGAATCCGCCGCCGAATGGCTCGCGCACGGCGCACTCTTCCTTCTTCTGATCGTTCTCTCCATCGTCGTTCACTTCGTCGCGAAGCGCGTCCTCCTGCGCGCGGTTCGGACGCTCATCAGCCGGAGCCGCGCAAAGTGGGACGATCTCCTCGTCGAGGCGAAGGTGTTCGATCGCCTCGCGCAGTTCGCGCCCGCGCTCGTCGTCTACTCCGCGGCGGGGATCGTCTTCGCCGGCTGGCCTCACATCATCACGCTCGTCTCGCGGGTGAGCCTTGGCTACATGGTTCTCCTCGGCGCGCGCGTGATCGCGGCGACACTCGACGCGTTCGTCTACGTCTATCGCACATTCGACGTCTCGAAGAACCGTCCGATGAAGGGATTCGCTCAAGTGGCGAAGATCTTCGTCACTCTGATCGCGGGCATCGTGATTCTCGGGATCCTCATGGACCAGTCCCCCTGGGGGCTCCTGAGCGGCCTCGGCGCGATGACGGCGATCATTCTCCTCGTGTTCAAGGATTCGATCCTGGGGTTCGTCGCCGGAATCCATCTCACCGCGAACAACATGGTGCGGCTCGGCGACTGGATCGAGATGCCGCGGTTCAACGCGGACGGCGACGTGATCGACATCTCCCTCACGACGGTGAAAGTGCAGAACTGGGACAAGACGATCTCGACGATTCCGACCTACGCGCTGATCTCCGATTCGTTCAAGAACTGGCGTGGGATGGAGGAGTCCACCGGACGGCGAGTGAAGCGAGCGATTCGCATCGACATGAACTCCGTCCGATTCTGCGACGAGGCGATGCTCGAGCGCTTTCGAAAGCTCGAACTCCTCTCCGATTACGTGGCGGAGAAGGAGCGTGAGATCGAGGAGTACAACGCCGAGCGCTCGGTCGATCCGGTGAGCCTCGCGAACGGCCGCCGGATGACGAACCTCGGCACGTTTCGCCGGTACACGCTCGAGTACGTCCGGCGGCACGCGAAGATCAACGGCGACATGACGCTCCTCGTCCGCCACCTCGCGCCGACATCGCAGGGGCTTCCGATCGAGATCTACGCGTTTTCGACGGACAAGCGCTGGGTGGAGTACGAGGACGTCCAGGCCGACATCTTCGACCATCTTCTGGCGGCGCTGCCGGAGTTCGACCTGCGCGTCTTCCAGGAGCCCTGCGGGTCCGACGTCGAGCGCGCGATCGCGGAGCTCGCCGGCGGCCGCGAGTAGCCCCCGGCGTCGCTACTTACTGAACGCCTCGCCGACCCAGTTGAACTCGGGCTGCGTATAGACGGAGATGTCGCCATTCACCTTCGTCTGGCACGAGAGGCGAACCTCGTCCTCGCAGCCGATGTTGAAGAAGCCGAGCGCCGTGCGGCACTTCTCGAGGACATTCGGCCGCTGCGTGTTCTCCATCCCCTCCTTGATAAGCACGCGACACGACGCGCACTGACCGAGACCGCGGCAGTTGAGGTGCTTGTGGATCCCGGGATAAAGCTCGATTCCCGCACCGAGCGCTGCTTTGCGCAGGTTCGTGCCGGCGGGGACCTCGATTTCTTTGTTCTCCCGGATAAATGTGATCTTGGGCATGGTGATCTCGGGCTGAACGAAGGGATCGGATGCGCTCGGCGGAGCGCTCTCTCCGGGCGCGACATTGTAGCAGGGGCCGAAGGTCGTTCAATGGGCCCCTCGACGCGGCGAGTCGTCGCGCCGTCAAAGCGATCCAAGAGCGGCGGGTGACGTACCCGTCGCGGTCAGGGGTCGAGCTCGCGCATCGCGCGCTCGAACTGCTCCTCGTACTCTTCTTCGGTGATCGCGCCGTCCTCACGCAGCCGTTTGAGGAGCGCGAGCCGGTTCTTCAGCCGAGCGTACTCGCTGTCGTCCGCCGGTTCGGTCGGAACGGGCGGAGGAGCGGGGGCCACGCTCGGCGCGGCGATCGCCGGCTCCGGCTTCGGCGCGACCGGGTCGTCGGGTGCCGCCCCAGCCGGCGGGCTGGACGTCGGAGTCGCGACGGCCTCCGCCACCGGGGGCCTCAGCGCCGCGATGTCGATCTCCAGCCAGCGAGCGAAGCGCTTCCCCGTTTTCGGATCGACGTGGAGACGGGATCCGGGGAACGGGATCAATGGATCGTCCGTCCCCTGGTCGGACGTCGGTTCGACGTGGAAGGACACGTCCTCGGGGGATCCGTTGTCGCCGATGACGACCTTGTCGACGATCCGATCGAACGCGACCTCGAGCTGGCCGTCCGTCTCCATGAAGACCACTCCCGAAATCGCCTTCGGGCCGGTGAGCGACGAGTGCCAGCGACTGCGCATGACGAGAAAGCGAAGCCGCGTATCCGGCTCGAGAGTGCGGAGAGCGAGCGCGATCGGCTCGCTGAACCGCGCGACCTCTTCGGCGGTGAAGATCAAGCGGTCCTCGGAGCTTCCGAAGAGTGGGTCGCTTCGAAACGCCAGTTGAGCGAGGATCCCCGCGGCTTTTTCGCCCGGGAGGTGGATGGGGTGGCGGAGGTCGAGTGGCGTCTCGGGCGGCCGGAGGGATTCGCGGTAGAGCGTGAGGCCGTCCCGCGAGAACATGACCTCCCGGTCCCACGGCGTCAGTTTGCAGCCGCTCGCGGTCGCGCAGACGACGGCGAGGAGGACCGGACCGCGGAGAGATCGGGCGGTCCAGATTCGCGGGCGAGTGCGGGACGCGCAATTCGGCATGATGTTCGACCTCTCGATCGCGAGGGGAAAACGGACTCGGCGCCTCACCCCGGCGGAGGCGCGCTCGGAAGTCGATACGTATGCCAGCTTCGCGCCCGCGGATCAACGCCGGACGTGCGTCTCGAGTCGAAGCTCGCCTCGGCGGCCGAAGTCGGGGCCGTCGCGGTATGACGGGAAGCGCGTTTGGAGCACACGGCGAATCAGGGCGGCGAGCGGCCGATGCTCAGCGTCCCGTTAGGGGGCGTTCCTCGACCAACCTCGCGCCCTCGCCGGATCCATGGTCGAACTCGAGTCTAGACCAGATCCCGCGTCGACGCAGGATTCCGAGTCGCCCGCCGTCATCCGTCGATGCCCGGGCGGCGCTCGTAGTACCATGGCTGGATCATGACTGAGCTTTCCCGACGACAGTTCCTCGTTCAGTCGGCCGGCGTTGCCGGCGTCGGACTCGGACTCTCGAATCGGAGTGCCGCCGATGCGGGGCCGATTCCGCGCGGGACGCTGCGGCTCGGCTTTATCGGCCTCGGCGACCGCGGGCGCTATCTGCTCGAGTCGGTTCTCCGAATGGAGTCCGTACCCGCGACGGGCGCGATCGGAGACGACGCGCCGCGGATCGAGATCAACGCTCTCTGTGATGTGAATCCGCAGCGACTCCGCGGGGCGCTCGACGCGGTCGATGCCGTCGAGGCGGGAAGCGTACGACCGGGACCCGCCCCGTCGCGGCGCCTTCGGCAGCGTCCGACGCCGTCGTCGAGCTCGTCCCGTCCGCTGAGCGCCGCCGGCGCCCGCGTCCGGGGCTACACGAACTACCGCGCGCTCCTCGACGCTCCCGATGTCGATGCCGTCGTCATCGCGACGCCGGTGTATCTTCACGCGGAGCAGGCCGTGACCTCCCTCTACGCGGGAAAGCACGTCTACCTCGAAAAGCCGCTCGCGGCGACGATCGGTGATTGTCGTGCGATTCGACAGGCCGCGCTCGACGCCGCGGCTCGAGGTGTCGTCTTCCAGGTTGGACTCCAGCGCCGCTACAACCCGCGCTACCGCGCGAGCATCGACCATCTCGCGTCGGGCGCGCTCGGCCGGCCGCTCTTCGTGCGCGCGCAGTGGCACGCCGCGGGGAACTCACCGAAGGACAAGCCTTGGCTCTACCGGCGGGAGCGCTCGGGCGACATCGTCGTCGAGCAGGCGACGCACCAGTTCGATCTGTTCAATTGGGCGCTCGGCGGCGTACCCGCGCGGGTCTCCGGATTCGGCGGCACGCACCGCGATCAAAGCGCCCTGCCCGGTCGCGACACGATGGATCACTACGGACTCGTGCTCGAGTATCCCGGCGGTGCGAAGGTCAGCTTGACGCATCTCACTTACGCGATTCCCGATCGCAGGTTTTCGGGGATCTACGAGATCGTGTTCGCCGAGCGCGGGGGTGTCGACCTCGGTGCGGCGCGGGTCTGGCCGCGCGACGGCAAGGCGCGCGCGCTCGACGCGGCGAGTGGGAGCGACACTCCACTTGCCATCGGTGGATTCGCGGCGGCCGCGCTCGCGCAGGTGCGGCCGGTGGCGGACATCGACGTCGGCTACCGAGCGAACGTCGTCGCTCTGATGTGCCGGCGAGCGCTCGAGACCGGGCGGCCGGTGACGTGGGGCGAGGTCGAGACGGCTTGACCTCGCTCGACGACCGCGCGGCCGGCACGGTTCATGGCGATAGCGGGAGCTCCCGCCTGCCCGTAGCGAGCGGGCTCGCGACGATCGCGCTTGCGCTCTTCCTCCCCGCGTTGCTCTACGATCTCAATCTCCCCGACGAGCCGCGCGTTGCGCACATGGCGCACGAGATGGCGCGGACGGGCGAGTGGACGCTCGGACGCGTCAACGGCGAGCTCTTTCTCCACACTCCGCCGCTCGCGTATTGGGCGATCGCCGGCGTCGAGAAAGTCGTCGGGCACGGGCCGGAGCGCGCACTCCGCGTCGTCTCGGTCGCCGCGGCCATCGGGACGATCCTCGTCACGTTCGCTCTCGTCGCGCGCTACGCGAGCCTCCTCGCCGGGCTCGTCAGCGCCTGCGTGCTCGCGTCGACGTTTCAGTTCGCGGACGTCGCGCACCGCCTTACCGTCGACATGACGCTCACGCTCTTTACGCACGCCGCGCTCGCCGGCCTCATGGTTCTTCGCCTCGAGTCGCATCCCCGCTGGTGGTGGGGGCTCGCGCTCGGAGCGGCGGGCGCCGGAGCGTTTCTGACGAAAGGAATCGTCGGACCAGCGTTTCTCGGAGTGTTTTTCGCCGCCCTGGTCGCGCTCGACTATCGAGTCTGGTGGAGTCGGCGGGCGCTCGTTCTCGCGATCGCCGCGGCGACCGCGGTCGCGCTCTCCGTGCCGTGGCTACTCGCGCTCCACCGCCTCGATCCGGCGTATCCAAAGGCCGTGCTTTTCGGTCACGTCATCGAGCGGGCCGTCGGCGCCGCGCACCACAATCCGAGCAACTGGCAATTCACGCACCGATTCTTGCTTCACGTGATGCCTTGGACACCCATCGCGCTGTTCGCGATCGGATCGACCCTCCGCGGCGCGTGGGGACGCCGGCGAGCTCCGCGCGATCAGGCGCCGCGGCCGGATGCCCGCGCGACGCTCGCGACGCTCGCGGCGCTGTTCGCGACGCTCTCGTTTCTCTTGCTCCTCGTCTCGCGCGGGAAGAGGAACCTCTACTTCCTTCCGGCAGTTCCGGCGCTCGCGACGTGCTCGGCACTCTGGATCGACCGCCATCTCGACGCGCGATGGATGCGGCGCGCACTGGGTGTTGTACTCGCCGGCAGCGTACTCGCCGGTGTCGTCGGTGCCGTACTGACCTTTTTCACCGAAGCGGGACGCGATTCCTGGCTCGTTCCGCTCGCGCTCATCGCCATTTTCTATTGGCCGCTCCGTTCGTGGCGCTCGAGGCGGCGCCGTCCCCACGCGACGGTGGAACGCCCGGAGGGATTCGTCGTCGCATCGCTTCTCGCGCTCGTGCTCGCCGTCGCCGCGTGGGGATCCGCTTACCACATTCTCCGGAACGACCGCTACACCGCGACGCCGTTCGGACGCGAGGTGGTGAAGCGGGTCGCGACCGCCGGCGGAGGGGTTGTCGGATTTCAGCTGTACGAGCGGGAGCAGGCCGCGGTAGCGTGGGCGCTCGGCGAGACCTTTCCCCACACGGACGTCGAGAGCGAGCTCGCGACATGGCTCGCAGACGAGACGGTGGCGAATGCGGCGGCGCGAGTGATCGTCGCCGACGCGGAGGCGTACTCTTCGCTGCGCACGGGGGTCCTGAGCGATTGGCGAATCGATCTCGAAGCGAAGCTGCGCCGTCGCCGCATCTTGATCTTGGTCCATCGGGATTCGACCTCGAGCGCGCGCGGAGCGACGGATCCCCATCGAACGGAGGAGTCCGGTGACGCGGAGGATGAGAATCACGAAGGTCTACACCCGAGTCGGTGACGGCGGGGAGACTCGGCTCGGAGGCGGCCAGAGCGTCCGGAAGGACTCGGCCCGCATCGCGGCGTTCGGGACGGTCGACGAGCTCAACAGTCAGCTCGGCGTCGCCGTCGCGGTCGGACTCGTTCCCGTTCACGAAGCCGTCGTCCGTCGAGTGCAGCACGAGCTCTTCCGCGCGGGCTCTCAGCTGTGCATGCTCGACGAGGACCGAAAGAAGTACTCGGTGCCCGAGATCGAGCAGCGGCACATCGACGGGCTCGAGAAGGACATCGACCGGCTCCTCGAGCCTCTTCCTCCGCTCGAGGAGTTCATCCTCCCGGGCGGAACGGCCGGAGCGGCGCAACTTCACGTCGCGCGGACGGTGTGCCGTCGCGCGGAGCGGCTCGTCGTCGCTCTCGCGCGCGAGGAGGAAGTCGGGAGCGCCGTCATCGCCTATCTCAATCGATTGTCGGACCTCCTTTTCGTCGTCGCGCGAGCGGAGAACGCGGAGAACGGTCGCGAGGATCCCCAGTGGGATCGTGAGGTGTGATAGCGGGGTCCGATCGCCGTAGTGCCGGTGATCGTTCGCGACCGGGAACTGCGCTTTTCAAGTGAACTGGGAACGATATCCATGAGTGGTCGAAGCGGAAGACGAGCGGGACGCATCACGCTCGCGATCGGTCTCACCTTGATGCTTGCCGTCGTCTGTGTGTGGGTTCTCTACGGGCGCGACATTTCACCGCCCGACGAGAGCGACTTTCAGACCTCCGATGGACTCGTTGCGGACGCGACCAACGCATTCTTCGATCTCGATTTCGAGCCGGATGCGATCCGCGGAACCGAGCGCGACGAGGACATCGAGGACGACTGGGAGCTCTTCGACTACGTCGAAGCGTACGACCTCCGGTTTCCACTCCGGCAGGCTGACGACGAGGACGCCGAACTCGGTGCCTTCGACCCGAGCGTGGAGTGGGACGCGGAAGTGGTCCGCGGCATCGTCGACGAGCGGGCGACGTATCTGGACACTCTCGAGCGAGCGCTCGAAAAGAAGGAGTTCGTCGTTCGCCTCGACGATCCGAGCGATCAATACTCCCTCGTCGAGTGGCGCGATCTGGCTTTTCTGCTTCGACTCCGCATTCGGCTGCACCTCGTTCGGAACGACGTGAAGGCGGCAGCCGACGACGCCCTCCTTCTCGCCCGGTTTGGACACCGAATCGCGTACTCCGGGCCCTATCTCTGGCTCCTCGTGGGGATCGGCATCGAGTCGCAGGGTTTCGAGGACATCTGGCGCATCCTCGCGCTCGCCGACACTCCGAAAGAGCAATGCGAGGAGATCCGAGATCGCCTTCGATCGTTCGCCTTCGATCGCGAGCGGCTGCGAGAGATTTGGGCCAAGGAGTATCAGTGGGCGACGCTTCTCATCGAGAGCGAACTCGGCGACGCGTGGTTTTACCATCCCAATCGGACGCGGGCGCGACTCCTCCGGGCGTATCGGATTCAGCGCGATTGGATGCAGAGTCCCCACTGGACTCCGCCGAGTGGAGAGGGAACGATCGCGGAACTGCGGACAACGGGTGTCGCCAACTGGCTCAACTGGGCGGGCGAGCAGGCGTGCGCACTTCTTCTCACTGAGCCGTCGCCCGGACTCTGGACCCGCGATTTCGATCTTCGCGCAACGCGGCTGGTCGCCGCGCTGCGCCTCTACGATCTCGAGCACGATGGGCTTCCCGAAACTCTCGACGCGCTCGTTCCGAAGTTCATCGAATCCGTGCCGCGCGATCCGTTCGCCGCTACCGGAGGCCTCCGCTACTCACGCGAGGAGCGGGAGATCTCCTCGGTCGGCGCAGACTTGGATCTCGACCACTTCCGGTCGAAGCCGTTCGTCCGCTCGCTTCCGGAGTGGTGAGCGGCGCGCCTCGAGGCGTCCACCGGTGCCGGCGAAACGAGCCGCCCGCCAGCCATCCGTCCACCAAATAGACGGCCCACCGAATCGAAGATGGAACCGTCCGTTCGGCGTTTGTGGCGGCGCTCGCGATAAATTTCGAACCTGGATCCCTGCGCTCGCCGCCTCCCGGTACACCGGCACTCTACTTGCACCTCGCTTCGATGCGCTCACCTCCCCGGCGAGCGCAGGCGTTTCGTACCGACACGGTGACACGGCCCGACGGAAGCGAGCTCTCCTTGGAACCCACAAACCCCGATTCCGGCCACGCGTCTCGCTCGTCCGAGACCGAATCTGAGCAGCCACAGCCGCTCGATGCGTCCTCCGGCGACGATCATGCGGAAGAGTCGACGCTGGTGAGCGAATCCGAGACCACCGCACGCGAGTCCGACGTGATCTCGATTCCGACGGTCGTTGCCGCAGAAGCGGTCGCTGACGTCGACGTCCCCGCGGCGCACTTCGTTCTCGATTACGACCGCGAGGTCGCCTTCCTGGAGAGCGAGGGGCGGTGGAGCTCCGACATGGTTCCGAAGGGATTTCGGCGACGTCGCTGAAGGCCGGCATCGAGTCAACGTCGGGGCAGCATCGGAGAGTCACACGTTCCCGCGCGGACCAAACGTCGACTCTCTTCGCTCCCGGATTCCCCGCCGGGGATGGCGAGATCCGCGCAAACGTCGAATGAACGTCGAGTTTTCGGCCGGTCGCCCCGCTCGGGCATGGCCGAACTCGAGGCTTGAGTCCGAGGCGTGCACGACGAGGAGTAAGAAGTGAGCTTCGACGGACTGCCCGCCTTGGGCGGACGAGCCGCACGAGTCGGCCTCGATCTCGGCTCCGCCGCGACGAAAGTCGTCCTCCCGCCTGGACCCGGAGAGACGGGACCTCCTCGGCCGCTCGTCGTGCCGTCTCGAATCGCCTACGCGCGGCCAGGAGCATTGCCGTGTCCGTTTTCCTGCGTGGGCACACGGGCGCTCGAGCGCCGGGATCACTTGGATCTCCGGCACCCGTTCGCGTGCGCGGACGACGAGGATCTCGGGTCGACTCTCCGCGACTTTGGTCGGCACCTGCGCGGGAGCTATCAGCGCCGAAAGGACGAGCTCCCATGGGGTGTCGTCGCTTGCCCCGCCAGCGCCACTCAAGCGGCACGTGATCTGAGGCGCGTCGTCGGTGGCGAGATCTTCGATCGGATCGCGCTCGTCGACGACGTCTTCCTCGCCGCGGTCGCGATCGACTCGCGGGAAGTCTCGCAGCACAGCGTGCTCATCGACTTCGGCGACGAATCCGTGCGTGCGGCGATCTTTCACGGCTCGGCGCCGGAAGCGGGCGAGCGGGTGTCGGTCGCGTTCGACGGCGCGGCGTGGAACGACGCCTTTCGCGATCGCCTCCGGCTCCGCTATCCGGAGCTCCACTTCACGGATCCCACCCTGACGTCCCTCCGCGAGTCGCTCGCGTTTCTCTCGCCCGCCGCGCGGCGAACGTCGCTGGAGCTCCGCTATCAGGGCGGAGTGATGGCGGTCGACGTCACGCGGACGATCGCGGAGGCGAGTGCCGTTGCGCTGCGGCCGGTGCTTCGCGCGGCGCGAGACGCCCTGGCGCTCTGCCCGTCAGATGAAACCGAGGTTTTCCAAGAAAACATCGTTCTCTACGGCGGCGGAGCGGCCTTGCCGGGGCTGCGCGCTCGGCTCGAGGAGGAGCTCCTCAACGAAGGTTACGATTTCGCGCGTGTCCGCACGGTCGGGAATCCACGTACCCTCGTCGCTGAAGGTGCGTACCGCTGGGCATCGCGACTCGACGACGCCGACTGGAGCATCCCGCTCTTCTCGTTCGCGAGCGACTGATCCGCCTGCGGGTTCGAGCTTGAGGACGGCCTCGAGCGAACCTTCCCGCAGTTGGTCGCCAGCCCACCAGACCGGCCGATCGCATGCGAACGATTGCGTCTTCGACGCCGGCCGAATCTCGGCGCCATCTGCAGCTTTCGTAACGGGATGCGCGGTTCTCGATGCGTTTGGCCCCGGCCGTGCTTTCGCTTCCCCCGGCGGCAGAGTACGCGTGGTGCGTGCGGTTCACCGTCGCGACGCGGACGCGATGCGCCGTCGAGCGAAGGGAGCGAGAGGCCGTGAGCTCGAAGCCGCGCCGTGGAGCGGTCGCGGCCGAGGAAGTGGACGGGAGACGCGGGAATGACGACGGGCATGAAGGGGAAGACGGGGACGGCGGCGGTCGGAGCGCGAGGGAGACGGGCGGCCCCCGCTGTGCGGTTGGCGTTGGCGGTTTCGACGATGGTGATTTCGCTGTCGGCGGCGGGGATCGCTTCGCCGGCAGAGGCGGCCGGCGGAGGTCGAGTGGCCCCGTTCATCAACGTGGGACAGATCGCGGACCGGATTGAGCGCGAGGTCTCGCGGCTCGCCTCGCGAGCGCGGCGGTTGCTGCTCGGATTGTCCGACTACCAGCGACGGCGGGCGTTCGACACCTGGACACCGACCGTGTCGGATCCGAACGGGTTTCCGCTGTTCCCGGAACGCTCGGTGGAGATCCGGACGACGCCGTGCTGGTACCTCGAGGATGCACCGATCTATCTGTCGAACTCGGACGAGGGCGAGGATCAGAGGCTGGGCGCCCGGGTGAGGCTCTCCTTGATCACGACCGGGGATCGATCGCAGAGCCACGGTGCGGGCAGCGGCGGCATTCTCCCCGCGGAGCTGCAGGTCGCGCTGGTCGAGGAATACAGCGTCGGCGGCACGTGGAAAACCTACGACCGCCAGCCTCGACGGATCTCTCTCCGCGTGCGCGGCCGCGGTCGATCGAATCTCGAGATCGGTCACGGATCTGCGTCGGGCTACTTTCAGGCGCGGGCCGTGTTCTCATCGAACCTCCTGCCGAAACCTATAGTCGAAACGCTCGAGCGCTCGGCGGGAGCGTCCTCGAAAGAAGAGATCTTCAAGTTGGGCGGGGGGATCTTCGAAGTGCCGATCGAGCTCGGACGAGGAACGGGGAACTATCCCGACTCGTTTCACTTCGGGCCGAACCCGCTGCGCGGATGCGACTCGGCGTTCGATTTCGAGATGCGCACCAAGGTCGCGAGCAAGATCGTCGTCGATCGCAAGGGACGAGTGAACGGCAAGCTCTACACTCAGCTCGCGCTCGACGCCTATCTCTCGTGTGCGGTGTGTCGGTAGGAACGGGGGAGAGCGGATGTCGAAACCGCGAAGAATCAGACGTTCTCTGCCGTGGTGGATCGCGACGATCTCGGGGGTCATCGTCGTTTGGTGGAGCCGCGGGCTCCACGAGGAGATTCACGATCACGAAACGTTCGACGATCGACCGAACGAGCTTGCTTCCCCTACCCCGGCTCGCTCCGCGCCTCGAGCGTTCGGCATCGCGGTGATCGACGACCGCGGACGGCCGGTGCCGACCGCCCGACTCGAGCTCGAAGGCAACGTCGTTCGGTCGGTAGATCAACGCGGTCGCGTCGAGCTCCTCGGCGGAATCCACCGAGGAGTCGCGCGTGCGCCGGGTCACGTGTCGACCGAGTTCGATGTCGCGCTCGGGCCGGATGAAGAAGAGGGCTGCGTCGTGCTCGCTCGCCTCGGGCGACTCCGGCTCCGCATCGCAAACGAGCACGACGAACCCGTCGCGGGGATTCGCGTGACGATCGTTCCTCCGCTTCTCAGTGGAGAGCCGTTCGGGTCGGAGTGGCGGCAGCAGCTCCCGCCCATGCTCGACGGAATGCCCGCGCCCACGCGGGTACTTCTGCGACGAGTTCTCGCCGACGGCTCGGAGTGGCGCGGCGTGTCAGCTGACGATGGTTCGATCGAGCTCGGCGGATTCCATCCGGGGCCGGGGTATCGATACGGAATCTTGTCGGACGGAATCCCTTGCGACCTCGCGCCTCCGCATGAGGCTGAGCCGGTGACGAAGCTCCCGAGTGGTGACATCGTCTACCGCTCAGACGAGAGCCGGCCGGTCGGACTCTCGGGTGAGTTCGCCGTAGCGCCCGGGGAGGCGACCGAGCTCGACGTCCTCGTCTACGAGAAGACGGGAGTCGTCGGCCGGATCTACGTCCCCGGCGAGACTCTCGAGGACGTCCAGCTTCGACTCGTGAGCATCGAGCCGCACGATTCCGATGGAGATGGATTGAACGATTGGACGCACAAGCGCGCCGAGATCATCGCGCGGGGCGAGGCGGATGGCTTCTTCTCGCTCATGGGACTGAGGGGAAACCTCGAGAAAGAGCTCATCGGGCACGCCTCCACACGAAACGGTGGTGTCGCGCACTATTGGCCCGTATCCCGGCGGTTTTTCTGTCCGCTCGGGCAGATCTACGAGCTCGGCGACGTCGTGCCGCTCCGGGATCCGGCGATTCGGGGCGTGATCGAGTTCGGTACGCCTGACGGAGAGCCGATCGACCCGACGAGAATCTTCGCCGAGCCGCCGCGCTTCGCTCGCGCTCGACTCAGTTTCCAGCCGCCCGGTCGGCGGGATGGATACACCGCGGGGTTCCCGATCGAGCTCGGAGTTCCCTTCGTTCTTCACGGCGCGGTCGGCGCGACGGATCTTCGGGTTGACGCCGAGAACAACTGGCCCGAGCCCCGTCTAGGCTATCGTCTCTCGCCACCGGAACCAGCGACGCTGAGACCGGAGAGCGGCGAGCTCGTGCGGATCCGGTTTCTCGCCGAGGAGACCCGGCGCGTCGAGTTGCGGTTCTCGTTCGCGCTCGGGGAGGTCTGTCCGTTTCGCTACTTTGTGCGGCACGAGTCCGGCGAGATGGTTCGGCGATGGATCCACTCCGTCGACTCGGAAACCTCGGCGATCTCGGAGTACCGCTGGCTCGCGGTCGGCGCCCACGAGATTTACGTCCACACGAACTCGCCGTTCCATCGCGGCGAGAGTCTCTTCGCGATGAAGCGTTTCGTTGTCCCATCGGCGAGCGAAGGCGACGCGACTCCGGTCGAAGTCGCGATCACGCCCGGGAACATCCTCGAGATCGAGGCGAGAGCGATCGACGGTAGTTCGCCGCTCCGCGAGATCGACGTCAGCCTCGCGCTCGTTCGACCGAACGCGCCCGACGAACCTCTTTGGCTCTTCAGCAGTCCGACGGATGCGTCCGGGGTGGCGACGTTTTACGGCATACCGCCGAACGCGCTTCTCTACACTCACCTCGATCCCGAGGTCCGCTTGAGCTCCGGGCCGCCCGGCAGCGTCATGACGTACGAAGTCTACGGAACGGAGTGGTAAGCGGTTCGAGCGCGCTGAGTTTGCGCGCTCGATACCACGTCAGACCTGGGGATCCGCTTCGGTCGGCTGCGTCTCCGGGCTCGTCTGCATGCGGTACTCGGCGACCTTCCACCCGGACGGACCGAGGTTGAAGCGCTCGCCCTGGAGAACGATCGAGAGCCGATCCTCGGCTCCGTCCATCGCCATCCCGTTTTGCTTCATGCGAGAGATGCATTTCGCTCGGAGGGGAATCTCAGCCATCGGACCCTCGGTCTCGAGGATGCTCGCGACGATGGACTCGAGATCGGCCATCCACTTGGGGTCGCTCGGCTCCGACTTGCGTCCCGAACGCTTCGACTTCACGGCGGCCGACATCTCGGGAGTGAATCGCCTTCCGTGAAGACCGGCGAGGCCCGCTTGGACGCGATCGAGCTCGCGCGTCAGCTCTTTCTGGCGTTGACGAACTTCGGCGAGCTCCTTGCGGAGTCGATCCTTCTGCGCCTTCAAGTCGCCGATGATGTCGGTGATCGAATTCTCTTCCACGATGCTGCTCCTAATCTATTGGGTGGCGACGCGTTCGACTAGCCGGCTGATCGAGCGACGCGCTCGCTCAGTCGCTAGGTTCCTTCTGAGGCGGTTTTCGGGAAGCCGTCTCGCCGGCGCGGGGAAGCCGTGCCGAGTTCACCCGGGCGAGCTCTCCGCGGGATCGTGTTCGTCCCCGACAGGCGTTTCTGCCGAGAAGCGTTTGGGCGGGGAATCGGATCCGGGGCGAGCTGGGAGGCGACGCACGTACGCCTTCACAGGACGTGGATGTCCGGGCGCAGTGCGGGCGACGGCGGCCGCTGTTCGATTCGTCGTCAAGTGGCGCCGCGTATCTTGACGCGGCGATCGTTTATCGCCCCGAACGCCTCTGGGCGAGGCTTTCACCGGCCGGAAATCGCGCACTCAGGTCTGAAAACCGGCCGGCGATCCCCGTGCTGCCCGCCCGCTGCGCCGCTAGAGGCCGCTCGACGGAGGTCAGTAGCGGTGCGTCTCCGTCTTCTCCTTCATCCCGAGCTCTTCGACGGCGTGCATCGCCCCCTGGGTGAGGAACATGAGGTCGCTTCCGAGCGCGATGAACCTCCAGCCCTCCCGCCTTCTGCGGAGGGCCGAGTCGACGCTGCCCGTGTGGAGTCCGGGCGCGATCCCGTGGCGATCGGCCGCCTCGCGGAGGATGCGGAGGGCGTCGACGAACTCGGGGTCGTCCGTCTCCATCGCCGGTGTCTTTCCCATCGACTGGAGAAGGTCGTTCGGTCCGATGAAGATGGCGTCGAGGCCTTCGACCGCGCAGATCTCGTCGGCGTTCTCGACCGCGCGAATGTGCTCGGTCTGAACTGCTACGAAGATCTCGCGGTTCGCGCGGGCGTAGTACTCGGACGGATTCGTGCCGAACGCGAGCGCGTGTAGGTTTCCGCCGACGCTGCGGTCGCCTTCGGGGTGATACCGCGTCGCGGCAACCGCTCGGCAGGCTTCTTCCGCCGTATTGACCATGGGTACGACGATTCCGTAGGCCCCGTTGTCGAGAACTCGCTTGATGTTCTCATGACTGTTCGACGGTACGCGCGCGAGGGGGACGCAGCCGGCGTCTGCAATCTGCGCGAACATGTGCGCCGCCGTCTCCCAATTGACGGGACTGTGCTCGATGTCGACCGTCAACCACGGAAAGCCCGTGCGCGCCATGAAGCGCGTCGAGAGAGCGCTCGAAAGCGAGAGCCAAGTGCCGATCTGCGATTCGCCGCGCCGGAGCGCCGCCTTGAGTGCGTTCTTCTTCATGCGCTCGGTAATCTCCGCCGTACTGCGCCGAGGGCTCGACGTCGACCTCGTCGCCACGATCATGCCCGCTTCGTCTCCATGGTAGAGAAGCCGGAGTCCGGGTACAACCGACGGACCCTTTCCGCGGGCGCAGATCCGTTGGTGCCCGTCGCCTCACTCACCGAATCCGCCGAGAAGCCCGGACCATGTCTGACGACGCGCCGACCTTCCCCACGTCCGCCGTTCCGCCGGAGCGGGCGGGCGGCACGGGCCCGGCGGTCGATTCCGATCGCGACCGCTATGCGCGAGAGGGATGGTTCGCGCTCGGCGCATCTCTTCTCGTCGGCTGCACCGTCGTTTCGCTTCTTTCGGGCGAGTTCGTTCACGGCGAGCGATACCTCGAGCGCCCGATCCTAGAGGTCGTCGTCCTTCTCCTTGCCGGGGGCGCTCTCTACTTGGTTGCGGCGCTCCGGTGCCGAGAGCGCGCGCCGACGCTTCGCTTCGTCATCATCGTCTCGGTTCTCGCGCGCGCTCTGCTCCTGCTCGGACAACCGATCCAAGAGGACGATTTCTATCGGTATCTGTGGGACGGACGCGTCGCATCCACCGGAGTGAGCTCGTATCGATTCAGCCCCGCGGAAGTCGACGAGGTTCGATTGCGTCCCGACGCTGCCGCGGCCGAGGATCGCGTTCCGCTCGTCCGTCTCTCGGAGCTTTCCGAACAGACTCCGGCGCTCGCGACCGGATTCGAGCGCATCAACAATCGCGAGTACGCGACGATCTACCCACCGCTCGCGCAGATCGTATTTCGGGCGGGTGCATCGATCATCCCCGTCGAGTGGGACATCGCTCACCAAGTGCGCGCGCTGCGCGCGCTGATCGTCCTCTTCGATCTCGGCATTTTCTTCGCCGTCGTCGCTCTCCTGCGATCCGCGGGGCGACCCCCAGGCTGGGCACTTCTCTACGGTTGGTGCCCACTCGTCCTCAAAGAGTTCAGCAACTCGGGGCACATGGATGCGATCCCCGGCTTTTTTCTCGCGTGGTCGCTCGTCGCGCTCCTCTCGCGCTGCGGCGTCTTCTGCGGGATCCTTCTCGGTGCGGCGATCGCGGCGAAATTCTACGCCGCGGCTCTTCTTCCGCTCGCGTTCGTACGGCTGGGCGTTCGTCGGGGCGGACTGGCCGTCGCGACGGCGATCGCGTTGATCGTTCTGGTGAACGCGACGAGCGACAGCGGTTTGCGTTACCGCGAGACCTTGGTCGAGTTCACGTTTCTCTGGGAAAAGAACTCCGCCCTGTTCGCGTGGATGCAATCGATCGCGGGGACTCTCGCGGGAACCGAGCTCGTCGATCTCGCGATCCCGCTCGCTCGAGGTCACGCGCCGCTCGACGTCGCCGTTCCGATCGATCGCCTCATCGCGCTCGGGGCCGCGGGTGCGCTCCTCGCTCTCATCACGGTCCTTTCGGCCCGCGGCGCTCGCCGAGTGACGCGCCCCGAAGTTCTTCGGCGGGCGTTCGTCGTTCTCGCGTCGGTGTTCTTGATCGGGCCGCTCGGATTCCCGTGGTACTTCACGTGGTGCGTACCTCTCCTCGCCTTCGTTCGCGCGCGGAGCTGGTTCGTGCTTCCGGGGCTGCTGAGTCTCTACTACGTATTCTTCTGGGTGATCTACCACCACGAGGAGTCGTGGCTTGGATTTACTCCGGGCGACGAGTTCTTCCATCGCGCGGTGGTCGCGCTCGAGTTCGGCGCGTTCTTCGCGAGCCTCGCGTACGAAGCTTGGCGTACCCGCCGGGGAAGCTATTCCCGCGAGCGCGACTTCTCGATGTAGCGTGCGACGTTCTCTTCGAGCAGCGTGAGCGGAACGCTGCCACTTAGCAGAACGACATCGTGAAACTCGCGCACATCGAAGCGCGCCCCGAGCTCGCGCTCGGCGCGTCGGCGAAGCTCGGTGATCTTGAGCTCGCCCATCTTGTACGCGAGCGCCTGACCCGGCCACGCGATATAGCGGTCGATCTCTGTCTCGACCGTGTGCAGGGTGAGCGCGGTGTTCTCGGCCATGAATTCGATCGCACGCTCGCGCGACCAGCCGAGCGCGTGCATGCCCGTGTCGACGACGAGGCGACACGCGCGCCACATCTCGTACGTGAGGCGTCCGAAGTCACTGTACGGATCCCGATAGAACCCGACTTCGAGGCCCAGTCGCTCGGAGTAGAGCGCCCAGCCTTCGATGAACGCCGTGAAACGCGAGAAGCGCCGAAACTCCGGAACGTCCTCGAGCTCTTGCTGAAGGGCGAGCTGCAGGTGGTGTCCGGGAACTGCCTCGTGGTAGGAGAGCGCCTCGACTTCGTAGAGCGGGCGGCTGTCGAGCTTGTAGGTGTTGATGAAATAGATGCCAGGGCGCGTACCGTCTCCCGACGGCAGCTGGTAATAGGCCGGTGTCGTTTTCGGGGCGATGTAATCGGGTACCGGCTCGATTCCGTAAGGCATCCGCGGCAGCGTTTTGAAGAGGAGGGGGAGTTTCCCGTCCATGTTCTTGAGGACGAGCGCCGTCTCTTTGAACAGCTCCTCCGGTGTCTCGACATAGAAGCGAGGATCGGTGCGAAGAAACCTGAGAAACTCCGCGAACGTGCCGTCGAACTCGACCTTCGCGATGATCGCCGCCATCTCGCGGCGGAGGCGCGTCACCTCGGCGAGACCGACGGCGTGGACTTCTTCGGGACCGACGTCGAGCGTCGTAAAGCGGCGCACGCGGTGAGCGTAGAACTTCTCTCCGTTCGGAAGAGCGCTCGCGGCGATCGACTCCCGGCAGGACGGGAAGTACTCGCGCTGCCAGAACTCGAGAAAGCGCTCGTACGCGGGAACGACGTTCTCGGCGATCGCCGCACGGGCATCGGCCCGAAGCCGTTCGGCGTCGGCGGGCGAGATGCTCTGGGGAATCTCTCTAAACGGCGCGTAGAGCGCGCTCGTTTCTGGAGCCTCCGTGATGTGAGCGGAAATCGATCCCTCGTAGCCCTCGAGAACGACTTTGGGGAGAACGTAGCCGGAGCGTACGCCTTCGCGAAGGAGCTCGATGTGCTCGTCGGTGAATCGTCCGAACGCTCGGAGGCGCGCGAGGTAATCGTCGAAGTCACGCACCGTCACGAACGAGAGCTTCTTCGGCAGCTCCGGAAACTCGATGTGAAATCCGGAACGGTTCGTGATCGGGATGAGATGAGAGTGAAACGCGTGTTCGGCGAGATGATCCTCGTTCACTCTCCGGAAGATGTCGTAGTTGACCTGGTCGTTCCGGGTGAGTTGATCACGCGGAATGGCGTCGAGCCGGAGAAGAAACTCGCGCCGCGCGTCGGCTCGGCGCTGGATGTCGTCTCGACTCATCCCGCGTAGGCGATCGTTGCCGCGGCGATCGCCGAGCGTCGTCGCGAAGACGGGATTCTCCTCGAGGTGAAACTCCCACGCGTCGCGAAAGAGCCCTCGAAGGCGAAGCTTGGCGCTCTTCGCTTCGAGCGTGAAGCACCCCGGGAGGAAGCCGCAGAGAGCTAGTGAAACGACGAGTTTCCCAACATTCAGCCGATACCTGCGCATCGTTTTCGCCTCCGCCGATCGACACCGCGGCCCTCCCTGCGAGGACGCACTCGTGGAAGCGCGATCATACGGAGCGCCACGACCGATCGTAAACACCAACCGCTCGTACGTCTCGTTCAGCGCAGGGCGCGGCGCCTCAGCCGAAGATCTCGGTGATCGGACGTCCAGTCGCGAGGACGTGTGGCCGGCGGAGATGATCGTGAATCTCCGTTTCGGGGTCGATCCCGAGCGCGTAGTAGATCGTCGCGGCGATGTCTTCGGGTGTCACCGGGTCGCGCGTCGGGTAGGCGGCGTAGCGATCGCTCGCGCCGTAAATCGCTCCGGGCGCCACGCCGCCGCCGGCGAGGAGCACGGAGTAGCAATGCGGCCAGTGGTCGCGTCCGCCTTTGTCCGCGCCGGCGTTGCTCGTGATCTGTCCGACCTTGGGGGTTCGCCCGAACTCGCCCATCGCGACGACGAGCGTCTCGTCGAGCAGACCGCGCTGGTGGAGATCATCGATGAGCGCCGAGAACGCGCGGTCTGTGAGCGGGAGAAGCGACTTCTTGAGGAGCGGGAAGTGCTTTCGGTGCGTGTCCCATGCCTGGCAGAAGCGCCGGCCGCCGCAGACGGTGACGAGCCGCACGCCCGCTTCGATGAGTCGACGCGCGAGGAGCATGCTCTGGCCGAGGTGGGGCACGCCGCCGAACTCGCGCGCGAGCTTCGAACGGTCGGAGGCGTGGTCGAATCCGAAGCGCTCGCGGACGGCATCCGGTTCGCGCTCGAGGTCGAAGGCGTCGCGCGCCGACGAAGAACCCAGAAGCTGAAACGCCTTCTGGTGGTAGGTATCGAGTTCGCGAAATCGCCGGGAGTCGCCGAGACCGTCGAGAGTTCGCGCCATCATCTCGCCGAAGAGCCGTCGGCGGCGAGCGAAGCGTGAGTTCGTGAGGCCACCGGCGAGCTGGAGGCCGGTCGGCTTCCAAGCATCGACGCTCGGATCACCCGTGACGTACGGATCGGTCTCCGCGCCGAGGAACCCGCCGAACTGTCCCGGAAGATCGAATCCCAGGTTCGAGAGCACCTCGGGGACGTGGACGAAATCGGGGAGAGGACTTCCGGTCGGTCGAAGCGCGGCGAGAGCGGCGCCGTAAGTCGGAAACAACTTTCTCGACGGCGCGCGGATGAGTTCACCGCCGTCGTCCGGCGGCCGGCCAGTAAGGACGTAGTACGCCCCCGCGTTGTGATCGTTGACGTTGTGCCGGACGGTGCGAACCTGGGCGAAGTGATGGATCTGCTGCGCGAATAGGGGCAGGTGTTCGCACACCTGGATCCCGGGCGTTTTTGTCGGGATCGGCTTGAACTCGCCGCGGTATTCGACCGGCGCGTCCGGCTTCATGTCCCAGAGATCCTGATGCGCCGGGCCGCCCTCCATGAAGTAGAGGATGCACGAGCGCGCGCGTCCACGCCCGGGAGCGCGCGCCGGCGAATCGCGCCCGGCGTCGGCGCGAAGCAGCTTGGGGAGAGAGAGGCCGAAGAGACCGAGGCCGCCGAGTTGAATTGCACCGCGCCGAGACAAGGAACTCGAGCTCGGCGGAGCGGGCGCGCGGTCCGGGGCGGGGGAACTCAAGCTTGCCTCCCAACTTCACTGGTGAAACGCCGCGATTCGACTGATGACCAAGTCGAGTCTATCCGGTTCGGCGACGCCCTTGGATCGAGAATCCGAGCTCGCCGTCGCCATCGCTTCCGCCGAGCTCCCGGTCAGGACGACGGCGGACGCGCGAGCGGACGGATCTCGAGCTGGCTGACGCAAGTGCCTGGGCGCATGCGGAGGATGCTCGCACAGGCTTCGCCGACATCACGCGGCGTCGCTTTCCAGCTCGTGTCCTCGGCCGGGTCGTGACGATGCGAGGCACTGTCGACCGATCCGGGGTAGAGCGTGGTCACGTGGATTCTGCGGTCGCGAAGCTCGTGGAAGAGTGAATCCGAAAAACCCGTCACGGCGTACTTCGATGCGGCGTACCCACTTCCTCCAGGGAGGGGAACGCGGCCGGAAATGGACGAAATGTTGATGATGTGCGCGCACTGTCGCTCGAGGAGGAACGGCAGCGCCGCGCGCGTCGAGTGAAAGACCCCGCTGATGTTCGTCTCGACCATCTCGCGCCACTCTTCGAGCGAGAGCGCGAAGATGTCTTTCCGGATCACGACGCCCGCGTTGTTGACGAGAGCATCGATTCCGCCCAGCTCGCGCGCGAGAGTTGCGACCACTTCTTCGACTGCGCTCGGATCGCGTACGTCGCAGGCTCGCGCGACCGCGATCGCTCCTTCCGCGGAGAGCTCGGCCTCGAGCTCGGTGATCTCGGGCTCCGATCGCGCGAGGAGACCGACGCCGAATCCTTCGCGCGCGAGCACCGTCGCGATGCCGCGACCGATTCCTCGACTCGCTCCGGTTACGATGACATTTCTCTTCATGGCCGATCTCCGCTAGCTGTGTCGTGCGGGAAGATTCGCGCGCCGGACGCGAGGGCTGAGTCGATCACCCGCAGTTCGCGAGAAAACTCTCGGGCGTACGCTCGCTCGAGCGCCGCCCGCACGTCCGTCGCAGCGTCGGCCGAGACGAGCGTCACCGTTGCGCCGCCGAATCCGCCACCGCTCAGCTTAGCGCCGTAGACTCCCGGCACGTTTCGAGCGGCTTCGACGAGAGCATCGAGCTCTCGAATCGAGTTTCCGAAGAGATCGCGACACGATGCGTGCGAAGCGTGCATGAGCTCTCCGAGCGCCGCGAAGTCACCGGTCGCAGCGGCCACTCGGCCGGTCTCGACGCGAGTGATTTCCTCGACGACGTGCTGCGCGCGCGGCCGATCGGACGGGTGGAGCGCTCCTGCGTGCTCGCGGAACTCTTCGGGCGACACGTCGCGCAGGGCCTCGACCGGCCGGCCGAGACTCTCGCCGAGAGCGCGCGCAGCACGTTCGCAAGACGACCGCAGCGACGCGTATTTCCCGTCGACGAGCGCGTGCTCTACGCCCGTGTCGGAGACGAGCACGCGGAGAGTGCCCGGTGGAGTTGCGATTCGCTCGTGCTCAAGCGATCGACAGTCGAGGTAGAGGAGACAGTCCTCGCGGCCGTAGCGCACGGAGAACTGATCGAGGAGCCCGCAGGGCATCCCCGCGAATTCGACCTCGGCGCGGCGGCAGAGCTGCGCCGTCACCATCGGGTCTTCGGGTGCTCCGCCGTAGAGCGAAAAGAGAGCATCGGCGGTCGCCGTTTCGAGCGCGGCGGAGGACGACACGCCGGCGCCGATCGGCAGCGAAGCGACGATCGCGAGTCGCGTCGAGTCGACGTGCACGCCGGCGGCGATGATCTGCTGAACGACACCGCAGGGGTAGTTCGTCCACGAGTGCGGAACGGGTGCGAGCGAATCGAGCGCAAAGCGTCGCCGCTCGCCCATCGAATCGCTCCAGAGCTCGATCGTGCGCTCGCTCGCCGCGCCGCGTCCTCCCGCGACTGCGATCCCGAGCTCGAGCGCGGCCGAGATGATTCCCCCACCGTTGTAGTCGGTGTGGTTCCCGAGGATCTCGACGCGCCCGGGCGCGAACGCGACGCACTCGGGCGCGGAGTCGTAGTGCTCGCGATACTTCGCGGCGGCTCGGCTCCTCAGCTCTCCGTCCATTCTCGTCCTCACGACCGGGGAGGAGAGAGAGGATACGAGACCGCGCGCCGCGGGGCTACCACGCCCCTCGGGTCAACGGAGCGAGACGCGCGATGCGCACGGACGGCGCGGTCGGCCTAAATCGCAAGGCACTCGCCGAGCGGGTCGTCGGTCGGATCGAGCCCCTCGTTCGGAAAGGGAACCGCGGGGGGCGCTCCTTCGCCGAAGAGGAAGTTGAGGATCGCGATTCCGCTGCTGATGTCGACTCCGCCGGCGTCGGTGAAGTCCGCGGCATCTAGACAGCTCGGGGCTTCTTGGTCGCCGAAGAGATAGTTGAGGACGAAGATCGCGTCGGTGACGTTGATCGACCCGCTGTGGTCGACATCGCCCCGCCGAAAGCGTCGCGGAAACGGCGGCTCGACCGAGCGGACGTGGACGTTCGCACTCTTGAGAGCAGGGGGAATGGAATCGACGCCGACCACCACGATGTTCTTGATGCGGCTCAGATTCGCGTCGTTCTCGAGGCGAAGGACAGTCGTTTCTCCCTGCGGCGCGCTCGAGAGTACGTCGACGATCAGATTGACGAGGCGAGTTCCGCGCGAGGGCGGGAGCACGACGTCATCG
Organism: Planctomycetota bacterium; assembly: GCA_965223845.1. Taxonomy (GTDB): domain Bacteria; phylum Planctomycetota; class UBA8108; order UBA8108; family SXIK01; genus CBDCXR01. The sequence goes on from CBDCXR010000004.1 coordinate 7,163,086, forward strand.
AAGGGGGGTTGCGTTTGGAAGAGGACGCCGACCTCGAAGTAGCGGTCGAATACGTTCGTCTGCTCGAACTCCGGTTCGATCCGCGCGTCGTCGATCGCCGTGTAGCGGTAGTCGGAGCCCGTGATCGAGAGAAAGTTCGGGTCATACGTTCCCATCACTTGGAAACCGCGGATCTCTTCCACGTACGACGCGATCACCGGGAACCAGACACCTTCTGCGCCGGGAAGAACTTGCTGGTTCGGAATTCGGTAGGAATAGAGCGGGTTCTGCACGACGACGAGATCCTCGATCGTCTTCGAGCTCTCGGCTCCTCCCGGTCCCGCGACGGTGAGCGTCACGTCGTACGAGCCCGGGTCTTGGTACGTGTGAACGGGATTCCGAACGCCGGAACTGCCGCCGTCCCCGAAGTCCCACTCCCAGTGTGTCGCGTCGCCGGTCGAGAGGTCGGTGAACTGAACGGCGAGCGGTACCCGCCCGCTCGTCGGCTCGGCGACGAAGTCGACCGCCGGGGCGCACACATTGTTCGTGTATTGGCTCTCTCCGTTCGCCAAGTACGAGAGGTGAAGATTGCCGAATTGGTCGGCGTCGAGCGTCGGAAGGCTCTCGATGTCCGCACTCTCGAACACCCGCGTCGCGGATGTGAGCGCCGTGTCCTGACCGACGATCGTGTAGATGTCGCCGAACTTCGCAAAGGCGATCAGGACCTTTCCCGACCGTCGGACGCGCATGCGCGGTTGCTGGACGCCTCCCGCCTCGAGGAGCTGCTGCGGTGCGAACTCCGTCTCGGAGGTGCTCGCCGAGACGTAGAGACTATTGTTGCTTTCGTACGCGATGAGAATCGTCCGCTCCGCGACTCGACCGAGCGTCGCCGAGGACTCGGGGACGAACGGCGAGTTCGTCACGCGGACGGGATCGGCAAAGGCGCCTTCGATGCCACGCGCGTAGAAGAGGTCGTTCTTCGACGAGAAGACGACGTGGACGATGTCGTCGTCACCCATGAAGACCGCGGGGTAGTCGCCTTCGTCGGCGACGATGGAGGGGTCGCCGATCTCGTCGTTCCAGTAGAGCACGCGACTCGACCCTCCGACTCGCTGCGCCCAAACGACGTGAGGATTCCCGCGGCGATCGAGGACTTGCTGCGGGGCGTAGTCGTCGAGCCGACTCGCACTCAAGCGACGCGGGGTCGTGAAGACGCCGCCGCTGTTGCGCGCGAGATAGATGTCGCGTCCGAGTGCGGGCTCCTCCGAGTCGAGGAGAGTGTAGGTGACGTACGTGACGCCGCTCGACGTGGTGTCGAGAGACGGATCCCCGGGGATGCCGTTCGTCTCGACCGGCAGAAGGATGTCTGCGCCCGAGCTCACGATGCGTACCGAGAGCTCTTCACCCGCAACGGTTGCGATGTTGGCGCGATCGGCCGGGTCGACCGTGAGCCGCACTTCGGTGACACGTTCATCGACTAGGACGGACGTCGGCGCTCGCCAGGTCTCCTCGCATTCGTCATCCTGGGAGCGCGCGGCGGCTAGATAACTTCCGACGAAGGCGCCGACGATCGTCGATAGAGCGATGCGGCGATATCGTGAGACAGTCTCGCTCGCAATCATGTGGAATCTCCTCCATTCGCCCAAACATCGGACGACAGGCGCTTGTCCGGGCGCGCGCGAGAGAAGGGGAGCTCAGTCGAAGAGCCCGAGGTCTTTGACGCAGGTCTGAAGGAGCAATGTTACCCGCGGCATGAGCGAGGATCCTGTCTCATGTTGCGGTTCGGCGGCCAAAAGGCGATGGAGAGCCTCCTGGGCGAGTTCGAGGTGGTCCCTCGCGCGCCGCCTCATTCGGCTCGCCTCCGGCATCCCGGGGAGAGTTCGCCTCATGTACTGGCCGCCCGCGCGAAAGTGCTTCAGCGCGAACGGAAACAGCTCCGCGAACGCGCCGGGGATCGGCTCGTCGACCCTCTCCTTGTCACCGTCGTTCGTCTCGGGCTGAGCTGGCGGCGCGGGGGCGTCGGCGGTCCGCACCGGCTCGGCCTTTCGCCCGGTCGCGAGCCGCCAGTCCTTGACGAGATCGTCCGCTCGTTCGGGAAAGTAGGTGTGAAGGAGGGAGAGGAACTCGTCCTTTGCGCTCGCCTGCGAGAGAAACTTCGTCACCTTCTCCTCGAACTGGTTCGTCTTCGCAAAGAGCGCGAGAAAGAAGAGGGTCGTCGGTGCTGCGCGCGCGCCGGCTTCGGCGACTTCGAGGAGCTTCTTCTCCATGCGAACTTCGTTCTCCCGCCGCCAGCGGCTCTGGGGGAGAGCCTGCTCGCGATCGACGAGGCGGAGCGGAACCACGAGCGTTCCACCGTAGCTCGGGCGGAGCGTGAGTGCGTCCTCACTTCGCTCGAGCACGCGAAAGATGCGGGTCGTCGTCTTGCCGCGCGAGGACTTGAGGCGAATGCGGGCGAGGTCGTCGGCACCGACGAGCTGACTGACGGGCGTGCCCTTCGTGAGCGCGTAGAAGAGTCGCGCGCGGTGGAACGACCGCTTCGCGTCCGCCTTCGCGTCGTCTTTCGAGAGGGACCAGAGCTTACTGTAGCACCGCCCGGCGAGACGAAAGTCCGCCTTCAACTCCGCCCGGCGGGCGAGCGCGCGGATCTTCGCGGGGTCCGTCGGGATCGCGGTGGGCTCGGGTTTCGTTCGCTTCGCGACGCTCGAGCTAGCGTTGCGCGCGCTCGAGGGAACGCTTCCCATCGTCACGGTTCCGCCGACTGCGGCTCGAAGTTCCGCCACGACGGCCGCGACGGATCGGCCGCCGACGCGGTCCGGGTCGGTCGCAAATCGCGCCGTGCCGCGGTCGAAACGCCACTTCGCGCCGACGTGCTTGGCGAGCTCGTCGAGGAAAACGCCGATCGCAGCTGCTTCCGCGCTGCACGTCACGCGGCGGTCCGCGGGGAGATCGCCGAAATCCATCTCCACACCAAAGAGCTGCGCCACTCGGCCGACATTCCGGAGCTCGACGTCTTCAAACGCCATCGAGAGCTTTTCCGAGAGCGCGTCGTAGGTCTTCAGCTCGCTCTCGCGGAGCCCCGCGTGGACATCCCAGATCTCGAACCAGTTGCGCGGGTAGCCCAGCCGGTCGCGAAGGAATCGTCCGACAACCGTCACCTGACGACCGGGCTCGATGCTCGCGAGACGCCGTGCCGTGTCGAACGGGTACTTGCGCGAGCGGAGGTCGACGCGTGACTTCCAAGGCCCCTTTTCGAGGCGCTCGAAGTGCGTCTTCGCATCCGCCTTCCACGCGAAGAACCGAACTCCGTGCGGGATTCTGCCATCGATGCGGACAACGGTTCGGATTGCGTTTGTGCCGTCGCCGCCGTTCGAGCTCGATGCGCCGCGCCCGGTCCGCCGACCGCCGGACGCCGCCGGAGCGGTCGAAGCACTTCCACGAAAGATCCCCCTCACGGTGTGCCAGCCGCTCGAGTAGTCGTCGGGAAACGCGACGAGCACCTCCGGCGCGATCGCTTCGGAACCACGCTCCGAGGCACTCGGAATGTTCGCCGTGTCGAGCTTCCCGCGGGCCTGACGAAATACGTCGAAGGACTGGACGTAGCGCGCGAAGTCGGTGGAGTACGCGAGAAGAAAGTTTGCCCGCACCCGCGGATCGGTGTCCGCACCGAGCCAGACCCGGCCGGCCGCGGTGACCTCATCGTCCGACGGTGGAACCGACGAGAACGCCGAGCGGATTCGCGCCCCGAGCGAGTAGTTCGCGGGAACTCCACGAAAGAAATTGAGCGTGGCGCTCTCCTCGACGCGCAGGACGATACTCTCGACCTCGGCGAGCGCCGACTTGAACGGTCGCTTGAGGACCTTGAGACTGCGCGCGCGGTTGATCACCTTGACGAGCGCATCCCGCTCCTTCTTCGTCAGCCGCTTGTTGTCGGGACGCGACTGCATGCCGACGCAGTCGGGACAGAAATTGTGCTTTGCGCCACCGCACACTCGACAGCGGATCGTCTTGTAGATCTTGCCGCGCCGTCGCGACACTCTGACGAGTACGCGCTCTGTCCCCTTGCCGCCACAGCGCGTGCACCTCACGAACCCGCCGCCCGACGAACAGCGTCCGCACCGGTGGATGCTTCTTTGGACCGGATCGATTTCCGCCTCGAAGAATCGCTCGTCGATCCGCTCGGTCGTGCGCGCGAGGCGGTGGAGCAGTTGATGGCGCGGGACGAAGGCGGCGCTGCCACCCTTCTTCGGGAAGAGCGCGTAGGCCTCGGCGTACTTCTTGCGCGCCTTTTCGTAGGCGCGACTCTTGTAGAGCTCGTCCCCCTCGAGCGCGAGTGCGCGCTGCTTGTTCGAAGCCGCGCTCGCCGCCTCGTCGAGGATGCGCCGCGCCTCGGGGTGGTTGAACTTCCCGACGAGGATCCTCAGTCGACGCGAGGCGCTCTCGAAATCCTCGCGCTCGAGATCGATGCTCGCGAGATGAAAGACGGCGTTCGGGTACGCGGGGCTCGACTCGTTCTCTTCGATCCGTCGAAAGCACTGCTCGGCCCACGCGGCTCGATCGCGGTCGAGCGCCCAGACGCCGATGGCGAGAAGCGCTTCGTGGTCATTCGCCTCGACCGCCGCTAACTTCGCCTGAAACGTCTTGAGGTCGCTTCCGAAGCTTGCGGGTGCCGCGAAGAGAGTTACCGCAACGAGAGGAAGCGCGACGGCGATCTTCACGTTGGTGAGCCCTCCCGGCGATTGCGAGCTTGATTCCGCGGAGCGACGGAGCGCTGGGCGGAGGCTCCCGATCGGGTCCGAGTCCGCCGACGCCTCCGAAAGAGAGCGATGGTACGGGAGCCGCGAGGGACAGTCAAACGACCGCCCCGCGGGGGACGCGGCCGCTTTGGGATCGTTCGGGGGACTACCGTCCGCCGCGCCGCCCGAGCAACTCGCGCGCGATCACCATACGGTGCACTTCGGAAGGCCCGTCGTAGATGCGAAAGGCTCTCGCTTCCTGCGAAAACTGGGCGAGCGGAAGGTCGGTGCTCATGCCCGCGGCGCCGCAGACCTGAATCGCACGATCGATGACGCGACCGACCGTCTCGGCGACGAACACCTTGCACTGCGAGGTTTCGACGCGCGCCTTTTCACCGCGGGCGACGCGCCACGCGGCCGCTCGCGTGAGGAGTCTCGCGGCTTCGATCTCGGTCGCGCTGTCCGCGAGCATCCAGGCGATGGCTTGATGCTCGCCGAGTGTCTTCCCGAATGCTTCTCGGACTTGCGCTCGTTCGATCGCGATGTCGAGTGAGCGCGCGGCGACGCCGAGCCAGCGCATGCAGTGGGTGAGACGTGCTGGACCGAGCCGCTTCTGCATGAGGCGATAGCCCTGGCCGACTTCGCCGAGGATTTGACTCGTGTGGACGCGACAAGCCGCGAGCTTCACTTCGCAGTGACCGCCGGGGGTCGCGTCGCCGAGGGTGGGAACTTCGCGGACGATCTCGTAGCCGGGAGTGTTCGCATCGACGAGAAACAGCGTCATCGCTTCGCGCGGCCGAGCTTCCGCATCGGTGACGCAAGCTACGATGGCGAAGGCCGCGCCAGCGGCGCCGGTGGAAAACCATTTGTGCGCATCGATGACCCAGTCGTCGCCGTCCTTCACCGCGCGCGATCGCATCATCGTCGGGTCGGAGCCCGCTCCCGGAGGCGGCTCCGTCATCGCGAACGCCGAGCGCATCTCGCCGCGGGCGAGAGGAAACAAGTACGCTTCGCGCTGCGCTTCCGTCGCCGCGATATCGAGAAGGTGAGCATTTCCTTCGTCCGGTGCGCTGCAGCCGAGGGCGAGGGGGCCGAGGAGGCTCCGTCCCGCAGCTTCGAGCACCGGCGCCGCCTCGAGAAGAGTGAGCCCGCGTCCACCGAGACTTGCCGGTAGCTGCGGCGCCCACAGCCCCGCCTCGCGAGCCGCACGGCGGACCGACTCGAGAGCGGCCGTCGGCGGCGTCCCGGGAAGATGCTCTTCGAGCGGGAGGACCTGCGATTCGATGAACTCTCGCGTTTTCTCGGCGAGCGCCTCGGCTTCCGGGCTGATGCTGAGATCCATTCGGAGCTTCTGTCCTGAGTGGTTCGTTCGACGGACTCGCTGCGTCCGCTCAGTCGCTCTCTTCGCGTCCGCCCGCCTGCACGCCCGCGGCGAGCGATTCGATCGCGCGGCGACTCTGGGTGAAGATTTGTTCCATGGTCGTGAGGCGAAGTCCGCGTTTCGTGCGTTCGTACTCGGTGTAGTTGAGAAGACGGACGAAGGCGTGTCCGTCCGCATCGACATCGATGATGTTGATGCAGCCCGCGTCCTGCTCGAGGCGGCCGAAGCATTCGAGCGGCGCGCCGAGAACGTGACTCAGAATCGCGCGATTGGTTCCCCCGTGCGCGACGAGGAGTAGGACGCGCCAGTCCGACCCGTCGACGATGCGAGTGTAGGCCGGAATGACGCGCTCGCGAAACGCGCCGTACTCTTCGCCGCCGAGGAAGCGATCCGTAGGCCCAACCTTGCGTGCGAGCGACTCGACGAAGAATTGTTCGATCCCCCCCGGCGTCGCGGCCAGCTCCGCGGCCCAGTCTTTGAGCGGTCCCGGGCGGATCTCGGCGAGATCGCTCTCGCGCTCGAGCTCGAGCGCGCTTCCGCCGACGATCGTTCGCGCGGTCGCGTCCGTTCGTTCGAGGCCGCTCGTCACGACGCGATCGATCGGTTCATCGGCGAGGACGTTCGCGAGCTCCGCCGCCTGTGCGCGGCCGCGAACGCTGAGCGGAAGCTGCTCCGTCGGCAACGGCCGACCGGCCTCGTCGAAATAGTTCACGTCGGCGTGACGGATGAGGATGACGCGGCGGCGATCGCGCACGCGCTGTTCGATGAGCGATTCCATGGTGCACCCATGCTAACTCCGGTTTCCCCGGATTCTACCGCGCGGCTGAGCTCGGGCCGTCAGCAGCGTCTTCCGGATCGACTCCGGACGCGGATGCGCCTTTCTTCGCAGGTCCGACTGGGGCATCGTTGGCTCCGCGGAGGCTCGCTCCTCGGGCGCGGCCGCGAGATTGTCAGCTCCATAGGGGTTCCTCGATGCACGAACGACGGGTGATTTCATGAACGATCTCGAGCTCGCGTCCCGACTCGCTCGCTTCCTCACGGAGGCGCAGGACGGAGCCGCGGTGAGCGTCAGTGGAGTGCGCGCTCTCGCCGGCGGTGCATCGCGCGCGGCGTACGCGTTCGACGCGACGGGGTGGCGAGGCGGGTCGGGCGGCGATCCCCTTCGCGCAGTCCTTCGTCTCGATCTCGGCGGAGAGATTCACGCTTCGTCGCTCTCGCGCCGGGCCGAGTTCGACGTGCTGCGGGTCGCGCGTGAGCGCGGAGTTCCCGTCCCGCGTGTGATCGCCGTGTGCGACGACGCGTCCGTACTCGGCCGCGATTTCTTGATCATGGAGCGAGTCGAAGGCGAGACGATCGGCGCGAAGATCGTCCGCCGGCCGGACCTCGCGGCGGCCCGAGAAAATCTACCGGCGCAGATGGGAGCTGCGCTCGCGCGGATCCACGCGATCGATCCTGAGTCGCTCGAGATTCTTCCGCGCCCGGTGAACGGAGCCTCTACCGTGCGTTCGGTTCTCGCGCGCGCACGATCGGAGCTGGGGCGCGCGGGCGGAGCGCACCCGCTCATCGAAGCAGCTTTTCTGTGGCTGGACGCCCACGCGCCGGCCGGAGTCGAGCCGACGGTCGTCCACGGGGACTTTCGCCTCGGGAACGTCGTCGTCGGCGCGGACGGACTCGAGTCCGTTCTCGACTGGGAGTTCACCTGCGTGGGCGATCCCTACGAAGACCTCGCGTGGCCGTTCGTCCGCGACTGGCGCTTCGGTGTCGACACGCTCCGCTTTGCGGGAATCTCCGATGGCGAGGACTTTCTCCGCGCCTACGAGAGCGCGGTGAACACCGTAGTGGATCGCCGGCGGCTCCGGTACTGGGAGGCCATCGGCAACCTCCGCTGGGCGATCGGCTGCCTCACGCAGGTGCTCCGGTACACGAGCGGGGAAGAGCGAAGCGTCGAGCTCGCGAGCCTCGGAAGGCGCTCGGTCGAAATGCAGCTCGAGCTGGCGACGCTCATCGAGGAGCTCGATCGCGCGGGCTGACCTGCGTTTCTGACCCGATTCTACTGCGACACCTTAGGGTGAGAGCTGAGCATCGCTCACCTCGTTCGTCCTCGCCGCTCAGCTCACCGAACCTGGTGAGGAATGCGGGCTCATCGGGTGCGCGTCGGCTAGCGTTCGGCCGGCACCTCGTACGCGCGTCCGCCGAGCACGGCGACGAGCATCGCGAGCTCCTCGCGAATCTTCGCTCCCTGTGCCATCGAGTCGAGCCGCCGGGCGCGCGTGACGCTGAGGAGTCGCCCGTCCGCGTCAAACTCCGCCATCGCTTCGAACGGCGAGCTTCGGAGCGCGGTGAGGAAGTTGTAGCGAACGTCTATGAGGTGCACGGCGTGACCGCCGCCTGGGCGCGGTTCGAGTTCAACGTGCACGAAACCCTGCGCGAACTCGGAGAAGAGCCGCCCCTCATCGGACGCGAGTGCTCGCTCGGCGAGGGGGTGAGACGCCTTTGCCAGTCGCCGGTACGCCGGAGGATGCGAAGCGAGCGTCGAGACGAAGCCGGCGACGAGATCGCCCGTCGCGTCGCGTGCGGTGAGGCGCCAGACGATGGTGTTGAACAGCGTCGGCGTGGCCCGAAGCTCCGCCACCTCGACCCCCGCTTCGGTCAGCGCCTCGTGACCGCGCTCGAGCGCGATGCGCGACTGCCAAAAGCCGAAGCCGGCGTAGAGTGAGCTCACGGCGAGCGCGATCCACGCGGCACGGCGGATCGACGATTCGTGGGCTCGGCGACGGCGCGCGACGACGAACGCGACGAGGAGCGGAAGAGTGTACAGTGGGTCGATGACGGCGATCGCGTCGAGCGCGAAACGCCCGTCGGAGAGTGGCCAGAGGAGCTGAGTTCCGTACGAGGTTCCCCAATCGAGGAGCGGGTGGCTGAGGAGCGCAGCGAGTGCCGCCGCCGTCCACGCTCCGAGCGAGCCGGTCCGAGCGAACCGGTGGCCGAGCCAGCCGCATCCGAGCGCGATCGCCGGCAGGATCAGGAGCGAGTGCGTCGCGCCGCGGTGGTAAGCGAGAAACGTCCAGTCACCCCAGAGCATGGTGACGATGTCGAGATCGGGCGCGGCTCCACACGCCGCGCCGTACCAGCCCGCATTTCGGCCCAACCGATCGCGAAAACCGGCTTCGACGATCGCGCCGCCGAGAACCGCTTGGCTCACCGGATCCACGGCTGCTCTCCACGAGGAGCGGGATCGAATGCCCAGGTTTTGGGCAGATACGAGACGTGTGGGCGGGCGACGGACGCGCAACGGTCGCGAGCCCTCGCCGCGTTCGATCGCTGTTCCCGCCGCGCGAATCGGCTCGGTCCGTCCGTCGCAGCTCGAAACGGGCCCCGGAGTTGCCGCGATGATGGCACGCGCGGAGCGGCACTCCAGCAAGATTCGCGCCGAGCGACCGACGTCGGCGAGCGCGGCTCCGTCGTCGTAGACTTACTCAAGGGGCGAAACTCCGGATGCAGATTCCAGTGACGACGATCCCCGCTCCTCACCGTTCGACCATTGCCGTCTCGGCGTCTCGAGCTCGCGAGGAGTTTTTCAACAGCCTGACGCACGGCGTGGGATTCCTCCTTACGCTCTTCGGCGTCCCGGCCCTCATCGCCTGTGCCGCCGGGAATGGAGACGCGTGGACGCTCGTCGGCTGCTCCGTCTACGGCGGCGGGCTCACGGTCATGTATCTCGTGTCGACGATTTACCACGGTGTCGCCGCGCGACCGAGTCGTGACACCTGGCGGCGACTCGATCATATCTGCATCTTTCTCTTCATCGCCGCGACGTACACGCCGTTTGCGCTCGTCCACCTGCGCGGTCCTACGGGTTGGCTGATCCTGAGCGTCGTGTGGTCCATCGCACTCGTCGGCATCACCTGCAAGCTCGTCCTCGAGGTGAACTCGCACTGGGTGTCGACGGTCAGCTACGTGATCATGGGGTGGCTCTGCCTCCTCGTCGTCAAGCCGATGATCGAGTCGGTGCCGCTCGGTGCGGTGCTCTGGCTCTTTGCCGGAGGGGTGACGTACACGCTCGGAACGGTGTTCTACATCCGCGACCACCGCCCGTACTACCACGTGATTTGGCACTGTTTCGTGCTCGCCGGCAGCGCGTGTCACTACGTCGCGATCTATTCGTACGTCATTCCGCCGATCGCTTGATCGACCGGAAGCCGGTGTTCAGTCGAACGATCCGCTCGCGATCGCCTCGCGAATCCGCTTTTTGAGTTCGTCGCGGACGAGCCGCGCGGTGCGCAGTTGCTCGTCTTCGTCATCGATCGCGGCGGGATCGGGAAGCGGCCACCGGAGTCGGGTCACCTCGCCGGGGAACACCGGGCAGTCGCGATCCGCGTTGCTGCAGACGCTCACGATGACGTGTGGGGTGACTTCCGACGGCGGGAGAAACTCGTCGATGCTCTTCGAGCGATGCGCCGAAAGATCGATGCCGAGCTCGGCCATCACCGTCGTTGCAACCGTATGGATCGTACCGGACGGACGCGCACCGGCGGATTGGGCGACATAGCGGTCGCCACCCTCGTGTCGGAGGAGGGCCTCGCCCATGTGGCTGCGACAGGAGTTTCCGGTGCAGAGAAATAAGACTCGTCTTCGTGCATCCATGCTTCGCCTCGATGAGTTCGGTGCGTTTCCCGCGCGGGAGTGTACCCGATCGGTCGCGCGGGAGAACGTGGCGGATTCCTTCCGCCGCGCGCAATCCGAAGCCGCGGGCGTTCGCACCTCGCGACGTGTGGAGGCGTTGTTTGGCCTGCGGTTTTTCCTTATTTCTTGGCTTGACGAAGAGAATCGGAGCGTCTATCGTCGATTTCACTTGCGGGCGCAAAGGCGTCCGCTAAGAATCCGCGACCGGAACGGAAACGCGGGTTCGCGCTCCGGCGGTTCAGAGGCCGCGTCGAAACGAACGCGGGGTCAACGCCGGAGGTCGGAGGGCGCTCGGTCGCACCTCCTTGCAGAAGCTCAGGGTTGAGGCTCGGACAATCGCGCTCGATTCGCGTGCGCGACGGGGCGCCGAGCGGTCAATCGTATGGCCGACGCCGTCGAGAGCGGTTACCGGCCCGCGAATTCGAGTTGGCTTGAACAAGTCTCGACGCTTTGTCGAAGAGAGAAGAGGCCGAGAGGCGGTCTCGTCGGTTAAAAGAGGCGGCTGCACAGCCCGCACCGCCTGACCGAAGCCGCGACGAGAGTTTGCCACTGCCGCTAAGACACAGCTTCCCGACGTCAGCGGAACACGAACAGTCGCGGCGCCCCGTCGTCGCGCACCGGTCCGCTGAAGCGGAGCGCCGAGACGACTTAGATACACGGGCGCTTACAGAACCAGCGGGGACTGCGACCTGAATCCGGCGCGGTGCCGGCTGTAGAACGGCCGGCGATCGATGTCCGACCTTCGACGCGACGGCAAAGGATTGCAGTCTCGGATCGACCGAGCGGTCGGCTGAACTCGTGCATGCTCGCACCGCGTGCATGCTGGTGACGGTCACCTGACTCTTGCGAGTCGCGGTGACGGTCTCGAGTTGGGAAACACTGACGTGGACGCTACCCTCGTGACCTGTCGTCGTGAGGTCCGATGCGTGAGGGATCGATGTCCGACCGAAGCGTTGCACGCATGCGAGAATTGAAGAGGCAGACGGTTGGCTAGCACGCCGAGCGACAAGTCCGCGAAGAAGAAGTCAAAGAAGAAGACTTCGACCGGAACGAAGAAGAAGACGTCCAAGTCCGCGGCGACAAAGACGACGAAGTCGACATCGAAAAAGAAGAAGACGACGAAGAAGAAGGTAGCCAAGAAGACGGCGAAGAAGACGACCAAAAGGTCGGCATCGTCGTCGAGCCCGGCGTCTTCAAAGGCTAAGTCGTCGAAGAACGGGTCCGCGGCGACCGGTGCGAACCCGAGCGACGCGCCCACGCCGCCGGAGGTCGCGGAGGGACGGGCCGCGCCGAGGCGATCGGGTGCTCGAAACGCCGGCGCGAACACCGCGCGAGACGATGCGAGGTCGCGCTCCGGTGCACGGCCGGCTGCGCGCCGAACCGCAGACGCTAGACCCCGGACGAGTGACGCCGGGGACGCGCCCTCGTCCGGCTCGACTCGCTCGCCGCGCGATGTCGAGTCCTCGACGACCGTCGAGACGAGGAGCGCTCCTCCCGGCGACGCTCCCTCGCGGCGGGACTCTCGCTATCGCGGCCGACGCGGTGAGCCGAGTGGGGGTTCGAACAATGGACGCGCGCCGAATCGTGGACCGCAGAGACGCCCGGCGTCCGGCCCGGGGGGACGCCGAGGTGGGAGGAGGCGCCCGCCCGGACAGCACGAGGCGCGGCGAGGTGCGTCTCCCGAAGGTGATCTCAACGGGCGCCGCGACGGTTCACCCGCTCGAACTCACTCCTCTCGAACCGGGCCGAGCGCTCATCCTCAGCGCGGACGCGGTCCGCGACGTCGTCCCCATCCGCAGCGTTCGCCGCGCCGCCAGCACGGACATCGGGGCGCGCGCGGCCCGCGACTTCCGGATGGCCCGGCCGGTCTCGTCTACGTCGTCGACGCGAGCGCTCCGATCGGCTCGACCGGAGTCCTCCGCGTCTACTACCGTCAGCCGAGAGCGGGCGGCGGAGACGCGGGCCGCGGCTCGAAGCAGCAGCGACGGCGCACGGCGTCGTTGACGCCGCTCACCATCGATCGCCAGCTCAGTCGCCACGCGAAGCACCCCCTCGACCACCGGATCACCGGCCTTCTTCTCCGCCTCCCGAGGCAGTCGAAGAGCGCGGCGCGCAAGAAGACGCGAGGCCCGCAGAGAAAAAAGGCTCGCACCAAAATCGTACCGGGAAGCGCCGTGACGGTGACGGAGAAGGCCTGGCGCACCCTGATGCCGTGGTTGCTCGAAACGAAGCGGTTCTTTCTGCTCCAGCCGGGGAGCCAGCAGCGCGCAGTCCCGGTCATCGAAGAGGAGCTCGTTCCGCTTCAGTTCCATCTTCTCCTCGAGCGCATCAAGAAGCGCGGCGACTTCCATCTCACCTGCCGCTTTGTGCGCGGTAACAAGACGCTTCTCTACAAGTCGCAAGTGCTCCTCATCACGGACGGCGAAGAGGGCATGTTGCTCCGGCGGTCGGGTCGTATCAGCAAGGTTCAGTTCGACGGCTCGGTCGCGTGGCTGAAGGCGCTTCGTCGCGGACGATTTCGCCACGTTCCGAAGCGCAAGATCGCCTCGCTCCTCAAGATCTTCGAGCGATCGACGACGCTGCCGATGGTGCACTTTCCGTCGGTGCTGCGCGTGAAGCCGATCGAGGGCGTCGAGCCGCGGCCCGAGCTCAAGCTCGATAGCGGCACGCAGGAAGTCGACGCGGAGGTGACCTTTCGCTACGGCGAAAACCTCGTGCGTGCCGCGCGTCCGGGGAAGCGGTTCTTCTCTCTCAAGCAGCGATGTCTCGTCGTACGCAACCTCGACGCCGAAGGCGCCCGCGCGGTCGAGCTCCTCCAGGCCGGCTTTACGTACGACAACAACAAACACTCGTTCGGCCTCTCGGCGGATCTCCTCGTGACCGCGGCCCCCGCGCTGTTCGAGCTCGGGTGGACTCTGCACGGAAAGCGGATGCCGTTCCGTCCTCCGACCGGGATGGACGTCGACGTTACGACCGGACCCGACTACATCGATGTCGATGTGACGGTGAGGTTCGGCGACCAGAAGATCAAGGTGCCGCAGCTCCTCGAAGCGATGCGAGAGGGAAACCGGATGATTGTCCTCAAGCAGGGCGTCGTCGGTGTGCTCCCATCCGATTGGATCGAAAAGAATGCGGCGTGGATGGAGCTCGGTCAGCTCCACGGCGACAAGCTGAGACTTCGCCGCAACCAATCGTCGATGATCGACGCGCTCGTCGAAGAGAACATCAAGGCGCGGCTCGATCAGGGGTTCAGCTTCGAGAAGAATCGGCTCGAGGGATTCGAGGGCGTCGAGGAGTGCGACCCCACCGACGATTTCTGCGGCGAGCTGCGCGCCTACCAGCGATTCGGTCTCGGTTGGCTCCGCTTCCTCGACCGGATGGCGTGGGGCGGGTGTCTCGCCGACGATATGGGACTCGGAAAGACCGTGCAGGCCCTCGCGCTTCTCCAGCTCCACAAGGCGGACGGCCGCGAGGGGACGACGCTCGTCGTCGCGCCGAAATCGCTGATCTTCAACTGGGAGCGCGAGGCGAAGAAGTTCACTCCGGATCTGCGCTGTGCGAGCTACCACGGTCCGAAGCGCGCGCAGCTCCTCGAATCGATCGAGGACTACGATCTCCTCTTCACGACCTACGGCACGGTACGCCAGGACGTCGAGATCCTCTCGCAGCAACAGTTCTTCTACGTGATCCTCGACGAAGCGCAGGCGATTAAGAACGTCGACTCGCAGAACTCGAAGTCGGCGCGACTCCTCAACGCCGAGCGGCGTCTGATTCTCAGTGGAACGCCGGTCGAGAACCACCTCGGCGAGCTCTGGTCGCTGTTCGATTTCATCAATCCCGGCATGCTCGGAACCTACGCCGCATTCAAGCGTCGATTCGGCGGGGAGCGCGGCGTCGACTCGGGCAGTCTCGCATTTCTCCGGCGGACGCTCCGGCCGTTTATCCTCCGGCGAAAGAAGGAGGAGGTCGCACCGGATCTGCCTCCGCGCTTCGAAGAGACGATCCTCTGCGAGATGGAATCGGAGCAGAAGAAGATCTACCGCGAGCTGAAGGAGCGATGTCGAAACTCCGTGCTCGCGCAGGTCAAGGCGAAGGGGATGGCGCGGTCGAAGCTCCACATCCTCGAAGCGCTCCTCCGTCTCCGCCAGGCCGCTTGCCACCCGGCGCTCATCGACGAAAAGCACGGCGGCGCGGCGTCCGGCAAGATGACCGCCCTTCTCGGCATGCTCGAACAGGTCGAGGACGAAGGGCACAAGGTGCTCATCTTCTCGCAGTTCACCTCACTCCTCGCGCTCGTCCGAGAGCAGCTTGACGCGGCGGGGCAGGTGTACGAGTACCTCGACGGTCAGACGCGCGACCGCGCGGAACGCGTCGATCGCTTCCAGAACGATGATTCCTGCCGCGTGTTCCTGATCAGCCTCAAGGCGGGCGGCGTCGGACTCAATCTCACCGCGGCGGACTACGTCTTCATTCTCGATCCGTGGTGGAACCCAGCCGTCGAAGCGCAGGCGATCGACCGGGCCCATCGCATTGGGCAAGACAAGAAAGTCTTCGCGTACCGCTTCGTCTCCGAGTCGACGATCGAGGAGCGCATCGCCCAGATGCAGGAGTCGAAGCGAAAGCTCGCGGATGCGATCGTGAGTGCGGACGAGAACATCATGCGCGACATGACGAAAGAGGATCTCGAGGTCCTCTTCAGCTAGATCCGTCGCGAGCGGCTTCGCGAGCCCCGCTCGACGGATTCACACGCGAAAGCGAGCGTTTGGCTCGATTCGATCCGCAGTGCGCGATTCCCTAGCGGCGCTGCCGATCAGTGGGGCGGGGCCGCACCCCGCGACCACCGGCGCCACGGCAGGAGCACACCGCTCTCCGCCCACCCGAGCTCGCCTCGGACCTCGAGGATGACGCGCACCGTCTTTCCCCCGTAGTCGCCGATCAGCTCTCGGCAACTGCCGCAGGGAGGGAGCACGAAGAGGCGTCCGTTGTGCTCTCTCGGTTTCGGATGGCGGATCGCGACGCACCCGACGATCGAGTCTTCGCCCGCCGTCATCGCCCGCCCGATGGCCACTTTTTCGGCACACACGGCGGGCTCGCCGATCACCCCCTGCAAGTGAACGCCGGCGTAGATGGCCCCCGTTCCGCCGCGGACGGCCGCGCCGACGTGGTGACGCCCCTCAGCGAAGCGGTGGGTAATGATCTCGGCGGCGGAGTCGTAGAGTTCCCGATCCACCGGCTCGAGCGGGAGGAGTGCCGGGAGTTCGAGCGCGCCAGGAAGGTGCGAGTCGGACATGAGGTAGAGACGAGAGGGAAGTGTGGGGTCCCGAGTTATCGGCGGCGCTCGCCTAGCGGGCCCGGTTCCTTCTATCGTCCGAAGCGGCGTCCGTCCTCAGCCGCTCGAGCGACCGAGCGGGTGACGGCGTTCGGCGAGTGGAAGCCGAACGGGCGCGTCCGCCCGGTGAGACGCGTACGTCGCGAGAATCATCTCGAGGGCGGCGCGTCCGTCGTAGACGCTGCCGCGAGGTCTCCGCCCGTCCTCGATCGATGCGATGAGATCCTTCGCGATGAGAACGTTTCCCATGTGGAGCCCGCCGTCGGCGAGCGGCTCGGGGGCTCCGAGCCCCGCGCTCGTGATCGGGATCCACTCCGCGCCGCTCCGCCCTGGCGACCACGAGGGATCCTCGATGAAGTGCGCGGCCGGGAGGCTTCCCGTGCGGAGAGTGACCGCGCCGCGGCTGCCAAGAATGTGAAGGCCGAAGCGCTGCGCTGCGCCGTGCCTTGCGCGATGCGTCGAAAAGGTCGCGACCGTCGGACTCTGAAAGCGGTAGAGCGCGTGGATCTCATCCCCGGCGAGGGGACCGATTCCTTCGGCGCCGTCGCGCACCTCGTTTGGCGTGACAGGCTTTCCGTTTTCCAGCACGTGGGCGAAGCACGATACGGGATCTCCCGCGAAGAGTCGCATGAGATCCATGATGTGCGTTCCGAGCACCATGAGATCTTCGCCGCCGCCGCGGCGGTCTTCCTTTCCGCGTCCGCGCAGCTCGAGGATGTCTCCGAGACGCCCCGCACGGATGAGCGCTTCGATTTGAGCGACGCGCGGGCTGTAGCGCGTCTGGTGGCAGATCGCGAGTTGAACGTGCGCGCGCTCGCAGGCATCGACCATCTCATCCGCCTCTTCGAGATTCCGGCACATCGGCTTCTCGAGAAGCACGTGGCACCCGTAGCTCACGGCGGCGAGCACCATGTCGCGATGGCAATCGAGCCAGCGGGGAGCGACGCTCACGATCTGCGGTCGCTCCTTGTCGAGCATCTCGCGATAGTCCGCGTACGCGCGCGGGGCGCCGGTCCGCTGAGCGGCCGCGGCGCGACCCGCGTCGTTTTCGTCCGCAACGGCGACGACCGTCGTCCTCGGGACGTCCCTCCAAACGGTGTCCAGTCCGTGCCCGTAGTTCCCTCGCCCGGTTCTGCCGATGATCGCGACCTTGTACATCGAGCGGATCCCTCGTCTTGCCGCCAGGAGTTTCAAGCCTAGGGGAGACATTGTAGCCCGAGTCCCGCGAGCGCCGGAGTCGCCGTTCAATCGAGCGTCGCCCCCGAGTATCCTCATTAGCGATGCAGGACTCTCCCGAACTTCCCCAGCTCATCGCCAGCGTCGAGCGGTTTCTCCGCGAAGAGTGGCTTCCGCGCGCAGCGGATGCACGCAGTCGATTTCGGCTCCTCGTCGCCATGCACGTCCTCGGCGTGGCCGCGCGGGAGGCGACTCT
This sequence comes from Planctomycetota bacterium, assembly GCA_965223845.1. GTDB lineage: Bacteria > Planctomycetota > UBA8108 > UBA8108 > SXIK01 > CBDCXR01. Next base: position 7,180,623 of record CBDCXR010000004.1, read on the forward strand.
CGGAGCGGAGCTCGATGCACGCGAGCTCGAGCGACTCTCTCGTCTCGTCGGCGGTGAACGCGACGGGGACGACGAGGCGAGCGGTGCCGCGTCGACGGACGCCGATCGATTGCGCGCACTGAACGATCAGCTAGTGACGGACATCCGCGAGGGACGCGTCGCCGCCCGGCCGGGAACGGAGGCCTGGGCTCACCTCAAAGCGACTGCGATCGAGAAGCTTCGCATCGCGAATCCCGCATATCTCGCTCGGGTCGGCGTCGACCCCGAGGCCCGCGGAGACACGAGATGACCGCGTCCGATCAAGGACTCGAGTCGCTCATGCGCGCGGACGAGTCGATCTTCGTCCTGAGAACGCACGCGCCGGGGCCGCGCGGCTCGCTCCCGCTCGACGCTCGGCTCCTTCGCGAGAGCCCGAGCGGCGATCTGTTCGCGCTTACGCAGAACGCCGGCATGGGTTGGAATCCGGCCGAGGTGCTCCGCGATCCGTTCCTCATTCTGAGCACGAAGGGGGGAATCCGCGAGGCCGACGGGCGTCCGATCGCCCTCGGCTACCACACCGGTCACTGGGAGGTCGGTCTCCTCGCGGAGGCGGCGGCGCGAGAGCTGCGCGCGCTCGGACGCCTACCTCACGCCGCGTTCGTCAGCGATCCCTGCGATGGCCGCTCGCAAGGGACGACCGCGATGATGGACAGCCTCGCGTACCGAAACGACGCGGCGATCGTACTGCGCCGATTGATTCGTTCGCTCCCGACGGCGCGCGGCGTGCTCGGCATCGCGACGTGCGACAAAGGTCTCCCGGCGATGATGCTCGCGATCGCGGGCGAAGGTCGGCTGCCCGGGGTGATCGTGCCGGGCGGTGTAACGCTGCCGCCCACCGACGGTGAGGATGCAGGCCGCGTGCAGTCTCTCGGCGCGCGTTTCGCGCACGGTGAGGTCAGCCTCGAGGAGGCCGCCGCGCTCGCCTGCCGCGCGTGCGGGTCACCGGGCGGAGGCTGTCAGTTCCTAGGAACGGCGGCGACGTCGCAGGTCATCGCCGAGGCGCTCGGTCTCAGCGTTCCGCACTCGGCGCTCGCTCCGTCGGGGGAGTCGGTGTGGCTCGACGTCGCACGGCGCTCGGCGATCGCGCTCGCTCGCGCGAGCGAGCGCGGGGCGACGACGGCCGACGTTCTCACCGAGTCGGCGCTCCGCAATGCCATGGCCGTCCACGCGGCCTTCGGCGGCTCGACAAACTTGCTTCTCCACATCCCCGCGATCGCGCACGCCGCTGGTCTTCACCGTCCGGACGTTCGCGAATGGACGCGCGTCAATCAAGCCGTGCCGCGTCTCGTCGACGTCCTTCCGAACGGTCCCGTCGGCCATCCGACCGTTCGCGTTTTTCTCGCCGGCGGCGTGCCCGAGGTGATGCTGCACCTTCGCGCGCTCGGACTTCTCGACCTCGAAGCGAAGACCGTGACCGGTGCGAGCGTCGGGGACGTCCTCGCCTGGTGGGAAGCGAGTGAACGACGCGAGCGCTTCCGCGCGCTCCTGTCGTCCGCCGACGGCGTCGATCCCGACGGCGTGATCTTGGCGCCCGAGCGAGCGCGCGTCGCGGGACTGACGAGCACCGTGACTTTTCCGATGGGGAACCTCGCTCCCGAAGGCTCGGTGATCAAGAGCACGGCGATCGACCCGAGCCTCGTCGACGAGGACGGCGTTTACCGCAAGGTCGGCCCGGCGCGAGTTTTCGTGAGCGAGCGCGCCGCGATCGAAGCGATCAAGTCGTCCGGCGCCGATCGAGTTCGGCCCGGGGACGTCCTCGCCCTCATCGGCCGCGGACCGATAGGCGCCGGGATGGAGGAGATCTACCAGATCACCGCGGCGCTCCGGTATCTCAGCTTCGGGAAGGAGATCGCTGTCATCACGGACGCGCGCTTCTCCGGCGTGTCGACCGGCGCCTGCGTCGGCCACGTCGGGCCCGAGGCTCTCGCCGGTGGACCGATCGGGAAGCTACACGACGGCGACCGGATCCGCATCGCGATTGATTGCGGTCGGCTCGAGGGGCGCGTCGACTTCATCGGCGACGCTGAATCCGGGGAATTGAGTCCCGAAGACGGAGCGCGAGTGCTCGCGTCTCGACCGCCGCGCGACGATCTCGTTCCCGATTCGAGTCTTCCCGCCGACACGCGGCTCTGGGCGGTGCTCCAGGACGCGAGCGGCGGAACGTGGGGCGGATGTGTCTACGATGTGGACGCGATCATCGATGCGCTCGGGTCTTCCAAGAAAGAGATTCACACGAAGGGCGCGGACGAAACGCGGAATTGAGAACGAAAGAGCCGACGAGAACGCCGCGCTGAGTCTACCCGCGCAGCGGTCGGCCGAGGGGCGGAGCATCGACTCCCGTCCATGGTTCGGCTTGAAGAATCGGGAACGGACTGCGAACACCGACTCGCGAAGCGACCCTCACTCGCATCGAACGAGGATGGAGACTCATGAACCGACGATCGTTTCTGCACCAGATGACGACGGGAGCTGCGCTCGCCGGAGCGGCGTGGGGCGGCTCGAACACTCTTCGCGCGGCTCAGGCGCCGGAGCCGGACCCTCCGACCTCTGATCCGCTCCGCATCACTCGCGTGCGTGCGTTCCTCACCGCTCCGGGCGGCATCCGCCTCGTGGTCGTCCGCGTGGAGACGAGCGAGCCGGGGCTCTACGGACTCGGCTGCGGCACGTTCACCCAGCGCGCGCGCACGGTCGTCACCGCGGTCAACGACTACCTCGACCCTTTCCTCCGCGGGAAAAACCCGAACCACGTCGAGGATCTGTGGCAGGCGATGTTTCAGAGCTCGTACTGGAGAAACGGACCGGTCCTCATGAACGCGCTGAGCGGCGTCGACATGGCGCTCTGGGATATCAAGGGCAAGCGCGCGGGGATGCCGGTCTACGAGCTGCTCGGCGGGAAGTGCCGCGTCGGCGTGCCGGTCTACCGTCACGTCCACGCCGCGTCGCCCGAGGCCGCCGCCGACGGCGTTCGTCGCTTCATGGCGAAGGGTGTGCGGCACGTCCGCGTTCAGTTCAGCATCCCCGGGCAAGCCGCGTACGGTGCGCGCGGGAGCTCGGCCCGTGCGGGAAACGGACACTTCGCCGGCAATCGGTTCGAGCCCCGCAGCTACCGCTTGCTGATTCCGAAGTACTTCGCGCGACTCCGAGAGATCCTCGGCGACGAAATCGCTCTGCTCCACGATGTGCACGAGCGATTGCACCCGATTCAGGGAATCGGCCTCGCGAAGGACTTGGAGCCGTACCATCTGTTCTTTCTCGAGGATCCGGTGGCACCGGAGGACGTCGACTATCTGCCGAAGCTGCGCGAGCAGACGTCGACACCGATCGCGATGGGTGAGCTCTTCAACAATCCGAACGAGTGGCTGAACATCATCTCGAGCCGGAGCATCGATTTCATCCGCTGCCATCTCTCGCAGATCGGCGGGATCACCGTCGGCAAGAAGCTCGCGGCGCTGTGTGAGTTCTTCCGCGTACGAACGGCGTGGCACGGGCCGGGAGATCTGACGCCGATCGGACACGCCGCCAATCTCCACCTCGACACCGCGATCTGGAATTTCGGCATCCAGGAGCTCGTCGATTTCAATGACGCGACGCACGAGGTCTTTCCTGGCGCGCCGCGGATGGGCGCGGGAATCGTCGAGCTCAGTGATCGACCGGGATTCGGCGTCGACTTCAACGAAGCGCTCGCGGCGAAGCATCCCATCCGCGACGATCCGCCGTTCGACCTCCATTGGGGCCAACTTCGGGGTGCGGACGGGACGATTCGCCGACCTTAGCCGCCGCGTAATCGATGGGACGCGCTAGCGCAGCGCGGCCGCGAGCGCTGCGCGAGGAGTTGCGCGGACGAAGGCGACGAGGCCGGGGTAGGCCTCGTTCCAGGCTCGCGAACGCGAGAGGCCGTGGCGGAGCTCGAGGGTTACGGTTGGAGTGTCGAGGTCGATCCCCGCGTAGCTTCCGAGCGATCCCGGTGTTGGGTAGCCGATCGACGCGCGGAGCGGATACTTAGTCGCGCGGGCCATCGCTTCGGCGATCTCGCGCGCGGGACCGTCGTAGTTCACGCAATGAAGCGGTGAGTGGATCGCGAGGATGCGCGCCGGTCGAAACTGCCGCATCAGTTTGAGGACCGTGCGCGTCTCCGGCTCGCTTCCGGGGTAGAGCCCGTGGCGGCGGGCGGGCGTCCAGTTCTCTGCGGGAAAATTGCGATTGAGATCGACTCCGCGCACGTTGGTCCGCTGCCCCCGCGCGAGTCCGTCCGGATTGACGACCGGGACGACGACGAACCGCCGTCCGCGCAAGAGGGCCGGATCGGCGCGCACCTCGGCGATGAATCGCTCGAGGATGGGACCGCCGAGCGGCTCGTTGCCGTGCACGACGCCGAGGAGGAGGTACGTCTCTCGATCCCGCGCGGGCTCCTCGAGTGAGAGGATGGTCCCCCGAATCGGGAGTCCGTTCGTCGACACGCCGAACTGTTCTCGTTCGACGCGGACGCGCTCGTCGCGCTGGGGTGAAAACGGCGACACGCAGCCGATCGTCGCCGCACAGATCGCCAGGGCAATGTAGAGACGCGCGCGAATCTGGAGCGCGCGCGTGAGAAAGAAGGGTGAGGGCATCGTGGCTCCTTCGCCGTTCGTTTCGTCAGAGCTCGCTCTCCACGCCCCGAGGTCCGGGACGGGCGAGGCCGGAGGCGTTCGTCGAGTGTGAGCGACCATCGACGGAATTCGAGCGCGGCGATGGTCCGAAAAAGTCGTCGTGACGCCACCGGGACCGCGGCGACACCGGGCTCACTCGAACGACGACATCCGACGGACTCTTATCGGACAACGGACCCACATCACTTTGGCCTCACCCTAAAACACGCGCGTCGCTTGCAGTCTCGTGACCTCTCTCGGAGAATAGATCTCTGGCCACGTACAAAAGCGGGGCGTTGACCACGGAGCGACCGCCGGGGAGGCGGAGCGGGGCGGCTCCGGACACTACGCCGAGCCCCGAAGTGCGGCGGGTTTTCGTCGCCGATTGGAGACTATCCGTATGAGTGATGACCGACATCTCTACGCGATCATGCACCCGAACCACGCGCTGGTGGGGTCGATGCTGCCGCCGGAGGAGTTCGGAAAGCACTACACCCTCGGCAGCTCGCGCTATTTTCACGGACAGGTGATTTTCGCCGAGATCGCGATCGACTTCCGTCACGACTATTTCCCGATCGACGAGAAGCTCGCCGACGTCAAGCCGAAGGTGGACGGGAGTCCGAAACGGACGAAGTTCATCAAGTCCTACCGGGTGCTCGAGCACATCGACTTCGGCGCGTTCAAGGACCTCTTTGTCACGTCTTCGGTCGGTGAGGTCCTCCGCCTCGAGAAGGCGCCCTACACCCGTGATCACCAGCCCGGGTTCATCCGCACGTTCCAGGAGATCTGCCCGCTCCACATGATCGTGCTGTCGTACATGGATCCGCCGGAATTCGGGAAGTACATCACCTCGCCGGGCGTCGCGAAGGGGGCTCCGAAGCTGTTCTTCGCGCAGATCGATCTCAACATCGACGAGTTCCTGTCGAAGCTCGCGACCGACCCGTTCGTCCAGTCGCCGCTTCCGAACGTCCACCCGCACAAGCTGCGCGATCAGATCCTCGAAATGCGCGCGAATCCCGAGAAGGGCACGAAGGGAATCAGCCTCGACTCCGTGCTGGGCCAAATCTCGTTTCTCCGGCTCCGCACCGGCTTCTGGATCGCCGGCCACGACGATCTTCTCTTCTACCCGATTCCGGATGCCGAGACGCTCCAGCGCGACCACTTCCAGTGGCTGCGCTCGCTCAGTCAATAGCCTCAACATGGGATCGTGCTCTAGCGCGCTGACCGGCGAGCAGCCCGACGTGGTTCTGAGTGCTCGAGGTCTACGGCGCCAGCTTAGACGCTAGGACGACGCGCTCAGGCGAGCGAACGACCAATCGTCGAGCTGAGTTCGTTCGTCGAACGCGATCTCGCAGTCGTACCCGAACCCGACCGCAGACACGACGCTGCGAAGATCGATGGTTCCGTCGACGATGCGAAGGAGCACGGAATCTCCCGAATCGGTGTAGAGATCCGAGTGCGCGGCGAGTGCGGCTTCCGACTCCGCGGCCGGGAGATGATCGAGTCCGCGATAGTAGTGGTGGCCGTTTCGTTCCGCGTGCGCGATGTCGAGCGCCGCGAGGGCGGCGAAGTCTTCGTGGAGAGGCAACACCGCGACGTTCGCAAGATCCTCGGCGCTTTGAAAGTACCGCGGCTCGTCGAGCTCTGCATTGAGCTCAGAGATGAGCGCGCGATTCGTGAGCGACTTGAAGATTCCCTTACAATTCTTGTGCGACACGCCTTGGTACCCGAGGTCCACCGCGCGGCGGAACGAATCGATTCGGTCGTCGCTCTCATCGATGAGAACGGGACGCAGCTCGGCGAGGCGACCGATCTCAGATTTCGCTTCCTCTCTGAGTGCGACGCTCCGCTCGAGCGGCTGTTCGACGAAGAGGATCGAGCGAAAGAGCTCGTCGCCGTAAGGCTGCGATCGCAGCTCTTCGAGAAGGCGCTCGAGCTCACCGGCGCTCCGGTACTGCTCGTTGCCGTCGAGAGTGACCGAATAGCCGTTCTCGCAGCGTTGAGAGAGCAGCGCCGCCATGCGTGTGAGTCGTTCGAGGTCGCGGTCGAACTCGCCGAAGACCTTCACCTTGAAGTATCGGAGGCCGTAGAACTCGATATCCTCCTCCAGCGCCTGCGGGAGACCGTCGTTCAATCGATCCTCGTCGGCGATCTCGCCGCGCGTGATCGGGTCGGCGAGCCCGACGGTGTGGCGGCACCAGATGCGTTCCCGCGGCTTCTCCGGTAGGTGTTGTGCGGTGTCGAATCCGAGCAGGTTCCGGCGAAGTCCGTCAAAGAACGAGATCCCCTCGGCGCGGCAGAGGGCGTCCGCGATCGCTCGCTCGAAGAACGAGCTGGCGAACGAAGCGGTGAGGGCGTTGATGCCGGTCGTCGCCGCCTCGTCGATCACGCGCGGCAGAGCCGCTTCCCAGAGAGCGTGCGCGGGCTGCGCTGAGTGCCCGAGCAAGGAGTAGATCGCGCGCGCCTTGCGAAAGGCTTCGATCTGGTCTTCGACGTTTCGCTGAAAGTCCTTGCTCGGATCCTTGTCGAACCAGAGCGGCGGCAGACAGTCACCGGCGTATCCGGTCGCTCGAGTCCCTGTGCCCGTCTCGATGTCGACCTTGACGAGGAGAATCGGCGCGGCGGTGAGGCAGGCCTTGCCGTAGCGGAACGGCATGCGCGTCCGCACTTCCTGCAGGACGGCGTCGGAGGAGACGATCGTGAACGTCGGCGCGTTTCGTTTCATAGCGCGTCTGATTATTGCGCTCGCTGCGTCGATGTCAAAGCGAACGCGCGCTCGGACTCACTCTCCAATCGGCCGTGCGAGTCGAGCGGCCGATCCCGCGTGAAGTGGCGACGAGCGCGAAGAAGATGCTGTCGCGCGCGGCGTCGTGTACTCTGGGGCCACTGTCCGCGACCGCTTCGCGCGGTGGAGGCGACGCGGGGAAACGCGGAACTGAGCTCGGTTCGAGGTGGTCTCTCGTGACAAACCGAATTGCCGCAAGCGGGCGCATGAACTCTCTGCTCGCTCTCGCGCTCATCGCCGGCTGTCGGGCCGGTACCGACCACGTCTCTCCGGCGATTCGGACTGAGTCCGGGGGCGTCGTCGCGCCTGGGGGACGCGTCGATCACGACACGACGGCGGAAGAGTTGGCGCACACGCTCGGATCGACGAACGCCGGACGGACGCTTCTCCGTGCGGTCGATGCGCACGGGGGCTGGAGCCGATGGGTCGAGCTCACGGCGATCGAGTACCGCCGCGCGCGCTCGCACGCTCCGAACGGGAGTCGAGACGACGGTGCGGAAGACGGCGGCGACGGGCCGATCGCCGACGCACCGATCGACGCGGCGCGCGAGTCCGGCGACGTGTCCCCGCCGCCCGACGGGGAGGGCGCGTTCCCGAGCGCGTCGCGAGAGGTCGAGATGGTGGTCCTCGATCCGCGCGAGTGGCGTTCGCTCAGCGGAAACGACGTCGAGCGCGACGAGGCGGAGCTCGTGTTCGCGCCGTTTTTCTTTCTCCGTGCGAACTGCACGATCGAGTATCTCGGCGTCGAGTACGACCCCGAGGACGACGTGGCGTACGACAAGCTCCGCGTCGCGGACCTGAGCGACGAGCGCAGGAGCTGGATCGGCTTCTTCGGCGGAAACTCGGGACTTCTCCACCGCATCTTGAGGCCGCGCGCGGACGGACGATGGGAGCGAGTATCGTTCGGAGGGTGGGTCGACGCCGCTGGCCTCCGATGGCCGACGACGCGCTCGGTCCACCTGCTCGAGAGTCGCTTTCGGCGGGCGTCCGAACGCACCTTCGCGTGGCGCGACGAACTGGGCGAGTGGAGCGTTCGCTGACGCCGCCCAGAGGACGTCGTTCTTTCCATGTACTGCCCTCGCTGTTCACTCGAGTTCGACGGAAAGAGCGACGACGACGCGTGCCCCCGATGCGGGGAGGCCGGGCGGCTCGCCGGTCCGCCCGCGTCGATCACGTCCACGATTCCCGCGCCGGACGCTGAGGACGACGGCGATCGTACGCGCACGGAGAATCGCTCGGAACCCGCCGATCCCTGGGCGCCGAATTCCATCGTCGCCGGAAAGTACGAGGTGCTGTCGCGTCTCGGCTCGGGTGGTTTTGGGACCGTCTACAAGGTGCGGCACCTCTTCCGCAAGAAATACTACGCGCTCAAAGTTCCCCATCCTTCGGTCGCGCGCGACGAGAGCTTTCGCCTCCGCTTCGAGCGCGAAATCGAGGTGATGGAGCGGTTCGTTCACCCGGACGTCGTCATGATCCGCGACTCCGGTCGCACCGAAGAGGATTGGCCCTACTTCACGATGGACTTCATCGAGGGCGAGAGTCTCCGCGCCGTGCTCCGTCGCGAGGGGCGACTCCCCGTCCGGCGCGCGCTCGAGATCGTCACCCGCATTCTGCAGGTGCTCGATGTTGCGCATTCGCACCAGATCATTCACCGCGACATCAAGCCGGACAACATCCTCCTCACATCGGTCGGAGGGCGCGAACGCGTCAAGGTGGTCGACTTCGGGGTGGCGAAGCTCCTCGATCTGGTCGGCGAATCGGAGACGATCACTCGCGGGCAGCGCGTCGGAACGCCGAAGTACATGTCCCCGGAGCAGATCACGGGCGGCGACGTCGATGCGCGCAGTGACCTTTTCTCCCTGGGCATCCTTCTCTACGAGATGGTGACGGGAGCGTATCCCTTCGCCGGTTCACGCGATCCCATCCGAGTCACAGGGGCGATTCTCAGCGCTGAGCCGGAGCCGCCGCGCGACCGATGTCCCGACATCTCTCGGGGTACGAGCGATCTCATCCTCTCCCTGCTCGAGAAGCGCGCGCGGCGGCGACCGGAGTCGGCGTTGGCCGTGATCCGGAGCATCGAGGCTCTCGACGAACGAGTTTCCGGCGGCGAGCCGAGCGTGGCGCTCGCTTTAGAGCTCGAACCCGGCTTCGAGCGCGAGTCAGCGCGCTCTCTCGTTCTCCGCGAGTCCGGAGCCAGCGGCGAGCGGCGTTATTTTCTTTTCTTTCGCGATCGCGTTACGTTTGGCCGTGCGAACGATCGCACTCGCGGCATCGCGAACGACGTTCTGCTTCGACGACTCCCGTGTCGCTCGCGATCGCTCGATCCCGAGAACTGGCGCGCGAACGCCACGCTCAGCCACGGGCTCGTCGCGGTGTACCCGGACGGGAACGCGCTCGTCGTCGAGCCGCTCGCGGTCGCCAAATGCCCGATCGTGATCGGCGGCGTTCGGAGTACGAGCGCGGCGCGGCTCTACGCGGATCGCTTTCACCTCGCGTTCGGTGAGCGTGTGATCGAGCTCGACGGCTACCGTGTCGCCCGAACGCCGCAGAGCTCCGCGTGGGATCTCGAGTTTCTCCTCGAGGGCCGCCCCGGCGACCTTCCGGTCGCGACGCTCGGCGGCTACTCGAATCCGAGTGCGATGCTCGACGGCGCGTACTTTCGCCGCGCGAACAACGGCGATCGCCACGAGTACTATCTCATCTACCGTATGCTACGCGTCGGTTCCGGCGCGCGCTCGGCGCTGCGCCTCGATCGACCGGGAGTCGCCGGCGAGCACGCCGTGATCCTCTTCGAGGGAGGCGAGGCTTTCCTTGTCGCCACGGGTGGACCGGTCGGTGTTTCCGGTGCGCGTGGGCTCGATGGCGAGCGCGAGCCGTTCGAGCTGCGACCGGGACGCTGCCTTCCGCTCACGCCCGGGTTGCAACTGCGTTTCGGGGACGCCATCCTGAGTGCGAGTGCGACGGTGGAGCGAGACTTCAAAACCGACTAGTCTCCTTCCCGCCCGCACGGCAGGAGACTGCCGGCGTCACCCCAACGAGCGAGCCTTCGGCGCGTTCAGCCTCGAGGACACGCGGTTCTGACGAATCGCGTCTGTTTGGAACCGATACCGCGATCAGTCGGAGAGCCTTGTCCTCCGACGGAGTTTCGCCGCGACACGTACGGAGCTCAGAGTGCCCGATCGACTCAAACTCGCCTGCTGGCTGGGATCCGTCCGCTCGATCGTCGGCGTGCTGCTCGCTTCGTTTCTCGTCTACAAGCTCTTCTTCGCCGAAAAGCCCGTTCCCGAGGTGTTCGCATCCGACCGGCGGCTGTTCCTCGTCCTCGCGATCGTGCTCGCCGTCCTCGCGCTCCTCCGGCTCACGATCGTCGTCGGCTCCGTACTCTCGCTCCGGTGGGTCCGTCGGCTCGGACTCGGTCTCGCGATCTTCGACTGCGCCAACCTGATTCTCTTCCCGCTATCGACCGCGTTCGGGCTTCATGGCCTGGTCGTGTTCCGTCACGCCGACACCGTTCACTTCTTCGGCTCCCGCCCCCGAAGCTGACTCCGCAGCGAAACGGATCGCGCGGGCACTCCCCGGCTCGCGTTTGGGATCGACCGCCTGGTTTTTGTCCTGGTGGTTGAGCTCGGACGTCTCATTTGAGACAATAGCGGTTTGTCTCCACTCGACATGTAAGTTGGGACACGCAGCCTGGTTACGATTCTCCCGGTCCTGCGGCCGACGAGCTCGTCGCCTTCCATCGAGGTTTCTTTCCCGAATGCCGTCCAAGGTCGAACGATACCGAGAAGACTTCTCGATTCCCGAGAAAACGCTCTGCTGGCAACTGAGCGGCAAGGGCTTCGAGAGTTTCGCCCTCGCCGAAGTCGCCGTCCCCGAGATGGGGCCGCGGGACATCCGCTTCCGTTCCGATTCGAACGGGATCTGCTTTTCCGACGTGAAGGTCATCGCGGCGGGCGGCGAACATCCTCGCCTCAAGGGTTACGACATCGCGAAGGACAAAGTCGTTCCCGGTCATGAGATTTCGATCACCATCGTCGAAGTCGGCGAAGATGCGGACCCGAGATTTCGCGTCGGCGATCGCTACATCGTCCAGGCGGACATGCTCGAGTTCGACACCGCGGTCGGCTACGCGATTTGGGGCGGGATGATTCAGTACGGCGTGTTCGACGACCGCGTGCAGAAGTATCTCATCAAGGTCGAGGAGCCGGACCTCGGCTTTTCCCAGGCGTCGCTCGTCGAGCCGTGGGCCTGCATCGAGGCGTCCTACGAACGAGCGGATCTCCAGCCGACCGACGATTCGGTGTGGGTCATCGGGGGGGGCGGCCCGATGGGGCAGATGCACATCCAGCGGACGATCGCGCTCGCTGAGCTCGGGCGTCTCCCGGCCCTCGAGCTCGTTCTCGTCACGGACGTGAGCGCCGAGCGCCTCGACGCGGTCGCGACGCGATTCGGTCCGTCGATCGAAAAGGTCGGGGCACGACTCGTCACGCTCAACCCGCTCGACGACCAGTTCGAAGCGCGCATGAACGAAGTCGCGCCGCGCGGCGTCGCGTACTCGATCGCGTGCGCGCAGATTCCGGAGGTCGTGAGTGATTCGCTCCGGTTTCTCCGTCGTTACGGCGTCTGCAATCTCTTCGCCGGATTGAAACGCGGCACCGGTCCCGTTTTCCTCGGCGACATTCACTACGATCAGCACACCCTGACGGGAAACTCCGGATCGCGTGTCGCGGACATGGAAAAGGTCCTTCGCATGACTGAAAAAGGCGAGATGGACACGAACGCGTCCGCCGGTGCCGTCGTCGGCATGAAGGCGTGCGCCGACGGCGTGCGTGCGGTCGCCGACGGCGCGATCACCAACAAGACGATTCTCTACCCGCAGCTTGCCGATCTGCCGCTCACGCCGATCGAAGAGCTGCCGAAACTCGTCGAGTTTTCACCGGACGTCCGCCGCGAGGTCGAGGCCGGACGCTGGAGCAGGGACGCCGAGCGCGAGATGCTCGAAGCGCTCCTGCCCTGACGATCGGAAGCAGGACCGGCCGCCGGAGCGCGCGCGTTCGTCGTCGGTAGGTTCGGGGCCGCTTTCTGGCGCGAGCCGACTTAGTTTTCTCGAGGAATCGTCCATGGCGAAGCGGCAGAGGGCCGGCGGTCGAAGGGCTCGCGCGGCCGGTGCGCTCCGGGAGCTGATCGAGCTGTCCCGGGCGCTCGGCGTCGATCGAGATCTCGTTCAAGGAGGGGGCGGGAATACGTCGGTCAAAACGCGCGACAGCGAGACGATGTTCGTCAAGGCGTCCGGCGCAGAGCTGCGCGACATGGACGCGGACCGAGGCTGGGCCGAGGTCGAACTCGAGCCGGTACGCGCGCTCGCGGAAGATCGCTCTCTGCGCGCGCTCGATCCCGCGGAGCGCGAGCGCCGAGTTCGCGAACGTCTTCAACTGGCCGTGATCCGGCCGTCCGGTGCGCGCCCGAGCGTCGAGAGCTCGATCCACGCGCTACTCGGGCGCGTCGTGATCCACACGCATCCCGTGCACCTCAACTCGATTCTCTGCGCGCGTGGCGGCGGCGAGGAGGCTCGGGAGTTGGTCCGCGGGATCGCCGGTCCGCCGATCGTTCTGGGGTACGTCGACCCCGGGTACGTGCTCGGGACTGAGCTCCACCGCGCGATCACCGAATACCGCGCACGCGAGGGTCGCGAGCCGGCGATCGTCATTCTCGAGAACCACGGGGTGTTCGTCTCGGACGACGACCCGAGTCGATGCGCGCGCATTCACCGCCGCGTAACGGAGCGGGCGAAAAAGCGTACGGGACGCGGGACGATCAACGTCTCCCCGCACGAGACGCGGCCGGCGTCGCGGCGACGAAAAGCCCGCGCGCTCGAGGAGCCGCCGCGGGACTCCGCCGTCGAGATCCGCGGCGCGCTTCTTCGCGCCGGCGTCGCGGCGGGCGTCGTCCGTCGCGATGAAACGGAGATCGCGCGCGAGTGGATCGCGAACACTCCGGCGATCGCCGTCGCGAAGCGTGGAGCCTTCACTCCGGATCAAATCGTCTATTGCCGCACGCAGCCGCTCGTTCTCTCCGAAACTCGCTCCGCGACTTGGGAGCGAAGCGCGGCAACCTACCGTGAACGCCACGGGCTCGATCCTCGCGTCATCATCGCGCCCGGGGACGGCGTCTACTACGCCTCGTCCCAGCCGCGCGAGCTCGAGGTGATCGGAGACGTCTACCGGAGCGCGATGGTCCCGCTCCTCGACCGGACGAAATCTGCGCGTCTTCTCACGAAGCGTGAAGCCGCCTTCATCGAGGGCTGGGAAGTCGAAGCGTTTCGCGCGCGCCTCCTCGCCGGCGAGAGTCGGCGCTTGACCGGCCGCATCGCCGTCGTTACCGGAGCCGCGAGCGGACTCGGGAAAGGCATCGCGCTCGGGCTCGCGTCCGAGGGCGCGATCATCGCGGGCTGCGATGTCAATCGAGACCTCCTTGCGACCGCCGAACGCGAGTTCCCGGCCGGGCATTTCGTTCCGCTCGAATGCGACGTCACGGACGAAGTGTCGGTCGACGCCGCGTTCGCGGCGGTCGCGGCGCGGCTCGGAGGGCTCGACATCCTCGTCAACGCCGCGGGCATCGCACCGTCGTTTCCACTCGTCGACTTTCCTCTCGGCGCGTGGCGGAAGACACTCGAAATCAATCTCACCGGCTACTTTCTCTGCGCGCGCGCGGCGGCGCGTGTCCTTCTCCGTCAAGACGCCGGCGGAAGCATCGTGAACGTGACGAGCAAGTCGGGACTCGACGCGAGCAAGTCGAACTCCGCGTACAACGCGACGAAGGCGGGCGAGATTCATCTGATGCGCGGATGGGCGCTCGAGCTCGGATCGAAGAAGATCCGCGTCAATTGCGTCGCTCCGGGTAACGTGTTTCAGGGATCGCAGATCTGGAACGCGGAGTACATTCGCGCCGCCGCGAAAAAGAAGGGGATTCGCCCGGAGGAAGTGATCCCTTACTACACGTCTCTCTCTCCGCTCGGAGAGGAGATCCTCCCCGCCGATATTGCGAACGCGGTTCTCTACCTCGTGTCGGACGACGGCGCGAAGGTGACGGGACAGACGCTCGTCGTCGACGGAGGTCAGGTGATGGTCCGCTGAGGCGGGGATGGGAACCGCTCGCGCCGAACTCGAAGCACGTCTCCGTCGCCCCGACCTCGGCGAAAACGGCTACGTCGACGGAAGCGAGTCGCGCACACGGATCGACGCGCTCGAGGAGCTCGTGCGCCGCGTCGAGCGCGGCGACATCGCGCGGGCGGGCGAACGCGGAGGGGTGAACACTCACGTTCACACCGCGAAGTCGTTCGCGTACTTCGACTCACCGGCGGCCGCCGTCTGGGCGGCCTATCTCGCGGGCATCGAAGTGTTCGGGATCAACGATCACTATACGATCGCCGGACACGAGGAGTTTCGCGCCGCCTGCGCGGTGACCGGGATCGCTCCCCTCTTCAGCATGGAAGCGATCGCGATGTGGGAAGAGGCGGAAGCCTCAGGGGAGACGGTCAACGATCCCGCGAACCCGGGACGGACCTATCTCACCGCCAAGGCGATCACGCGCGATTTCGCCCCCGAAGCGGAGGGGGCGCGAGATCTCCGGCGGATGAACGCCGCGCTGGCGGAGCGGAATCGAGACATCACCGCGAAGCTCGCGGCGCTCCTCGCCGAGCGACTCGACGTCCGTACGGGGGTCGATTGGAGTGCCGTCCTCGCGCTCACGCCGCACGACCAGCCGACCGAGCGACATCTCGCTCAACTCGTCGCGAACGCCGTGCTCGCGCGCTGGCCGGATCCCGCGCACGCGCGGGACGCCGTCGTTCGTCTCGTGCGCGAAGACATCGCCGCCGACGTCGTGAGCGACCCGGCCCGCCTTCAGGACCTGATCCGCGCGCGACTCATCAAGTCGGGGTGTCCGGCCTACGTCGAGGAGTCCAGAGAGGCGTTCATCCCGCTCGCCCGTATGGTCGCACTCTCCCTCGATCTCGGCGCCGTTCCGACCTATCCCGTGCTCGGCGATCCGGTGACGCCCTGGGAGGAGGACCTCGACACTCTCTTTGATCGACTCGAGGCCGAACGCATTTTCGCGATCGAGGTGATCCCCGATCGCAACTCGCGCGAGCGACTCTCGGCGATCCTAACGACGGCGGAGGACCGCGCCTTTCCTGTCGTGAACGGGACGGAACACAACACGAAGAACCCGGCACCGCTCGTCGACCGGTTCTTCACCGAACCAGGGTTTCACGCGGCCTTCGTCCGCGGCGCATGCGTCATGCTCGGCCACCAAGCGCTTCGCGCGGCGGGCGACCCCGGCTACGTAGACGATCGCGGCGAGCTGGCGCCGGGGCCGCGCTCGGTTCACCTCGCACGAATCGAGGCGGCGGGTCGCGAAGTCTGGTCGTCCGCGCGAACCTGAGACCGGCTGCCCGCGCGGGCGTCGGTCCGAGACTACCTCTCGAGCTCGACCTCTCGCTCGATTGCGTCGACCGACTCTGGCTCACTCTCTTCGGTGCCGGAGTCTTCGCACCGATTCGTAGTGGCGTCAGAACCGGAGATCGACGCTTCGTCGGGGTCGGCGGCTGCTCCCGAAACGACCTCGTCGGGAAGCTCGCAGAGTTCGCAATCGAGCTTGAGTTCGTCGTCGTTCTCTGCGGCGCACTTGATGAGGAGCGCCTCGGTCGAAAGACCCTGCTTGAGGACGGTCATCCGGTCGGTGATCTTGCACGGCTTGAAGTGGACGACCCCGCTTTCCCAAGTGAGGAGGTCCTTGACGACGCGCCGGATGTGGTCCTTCGTCTGGCGTTCGAGTGCGTCCGACTCGACGAACCCGTGCGCGACGAGGCTGGTCGCGAGAGGAACCCAGTGCGTGTTCGTCTGCTGCGCGCGAAGCGCGGTGGCGAGATCGTTCTCGGAGATCACGCCGCGCTGAACGAGCCAGAAGCCGAGCCGACTCTGTGTGTCGGAGCTCGCGTAGACGACGTTTCCCCGCCGGAACACGAGGCGGCCGGTCACCGCGTCGTGAATGATGGTGGCGATACCGGACAGACGACCGATCGAGACGATCTGGAAGACGTCGTTGAGATCGAGGCCTTCGAGGTGAGCAGTGAACGACATGGCGATGCACGTGGTGGGAGCTTGATGAGGGTCGGACCGGCCCCGCATTCTTCTTCGGGTTCATCTCCGTGAGATCTATAGGCGCTCCCACCGGACCGGCGCGTCACGCGTGATCCGATTCCGAAAACTCGCCGTCCGGGCGAAGGCGACCAGATTTCCGGAAGCCAGGGCGTCTGGTGTTTTCCGACCCGTCCGTAGTAAAAAGGGAGGTCTCCCCGGATTCCCAGCCCCTTTGGTCGAAACTCATGGTTCGTTCCCGCGACGCTTCGTTGTTCCATCGTTCGAGTGGCTGCCGCCGGCGCCGTCTCCTCGTGAGCTCTCTCTTCGCGCTCGCGCTCCTAACCCTCGTGCGATCGGCGACGAGCTCGATGGACGCGCGTGCAGAAACGATCGAATTCCTCGAGGATCGCTTCGAGATCCCTGCGGGCTTTCGCGTTTATCGTGTCGCCGATGGATCGCTTGCGGGAGGTTCCTACGACCTCGCGTTCGATGGCGACGGTCGATTGCTCGTAGGAGACGGCACTAGGGTGCGGCGCCTCGAGGATACGGACGGCGACGCGGTGTACGATCGCTTCAGCGTCATCGCCGAGGGGCTCGGCGGCCGAGGGCCCCAGGGGCTCGTCGTCGATGGTGATCGCTTAATCGCGGTGGGCGGTGACGGCGTGCAGATGTTCACCGGCTACCGATCCGGCGAAATCCAGCACGCATCTCGCATCGGCGCACCGTTTCACACCGGCGGTGACCATGCCGCACACACGATCTTCCGCGGGCACGACGACTACTTCTATTTCATCACCGGCGACGGCGGCGGCGCGCGCGACCGAGATCACATCACGGTCGAAACATCGCCGGCGCTTTTCGAGCGGGCGGGCTCCGTCTTTCGCATCGATCCTACGGGCGAGAATTGGGAGTGCATCGGAACGGGCGGTCGGAACGCGCCGAACCTGGGGATGGACGAGCTCGGCGATCTCTTCAGCCTCGACAGCGACATGGAGTGGCACGTAGATCTTCCTTGGTGGCGTCCCGTGCGGCTCAACCATTGGCTCACCGGCGGCGATCAGGGCTGGCAATCGGTGGGGGCTTACCCGCCGTATTTCGTCGACGCTCTGCCGGGGATTCTCGACGTCGGTCGCGGCTCACCCGATTGGGGCCAGTTCTACGAGCATGAACGATTTCCCGCGAAGTATCGCGGAGCGTACTTTGTTTGCGACTACCGTTCGAAGTCCGCGACGTCGGGCGGTTACGACACGACCGGACGACTCTACGCGTTTTTCATCGAGCGCGATGGCCCCGGTTACCGCGTCGAGCAGGAAGTGTTCGCGATTCCCCGGAGCGGCGCCGTCGACGATCGCGGCGAGCGGATCGACTTTGCCCTCGTCGACATCGAGGTCGGACCCGACGGCGACCTCTACCTGAGCGATCACAGCCGCGGCGTGTGGCGGGTCTACTTCGATCCCGAGGGGGCGGGAGACCCACCGCCTCTACCCGGCTCGAAACCAGCGTCGCTTCCGGTCGCGTTCGACCTCGATGCGCTGCTCGCCCTTCCGCAGCCTGGAGCCGAATGGAGCCGTGTTCGTCGCGACGCGTTTCGGCGCGCAGCGGGAGACGCGTACGGGTCGAGCCTAGAGCGCGTCGTGCTCGATTCCTCCGAAAGCCTCGCGCGGCGCCTTCGCGCGCTGCGCTACCTCGCGCCGCTCTTTGCGGAGCTGTCGACCGAGTTCGTCGCCAGGCTCGCGCGAACGAACGCTCCCGAGCTGCGCGGTCAGGCGGCGTGGCTCGCGGGCATCCGTCGTCGCCCGAGTGAAACGCAGCTTCTTGTCGACGGACTCCGGCGCGACGCCGACCCGTTCGTCCGGCGACGCGCACTCGAAGCTCTAACCCGTCGCCGTCTCACGAACGCCGAGCTCCTTCGGGTCGCCGCGTCGCTCGAAGATCCGCACCGCACCATTCGCTACGCCGCAACGCTCGTCCTCTCCCATCATCCCATCGAAGCGTGGTTCGATGAGCTCGACGCTCGTCCCGGCGTGCAGACGCGCGTCCGGGCGCTCGTTGCGGCGAGCTTGCGGAGAGATCGTCCGGAGCCGCCCCGGACGCGAGCGACGATTCGGCGTTTGATCGCGGACGTGCGGGACGAAGAAAACTCGTCGGAGCAGATCGTAGAAAATCGGCTCGACGTCCTTCGCACGATCGGGCTCTACGCCGGCGAAGTGCGCGCGGACGAGGCTCTCGTCGACGAGGTCGAGCGGTTCCTCCTCGAACAGTTCGCAGCGGGGGGCGCACGCATTCGCTGGGAGACCGCGCGTCTCATCGGCCAGCTCGATGTCCACACCGGATTTGCACCGCTCTCGGCCGCACTCGAGCGCGAAGGGGACCGCGTCGCTCAGTTCCACTTCGCGCAGTGTCTGGCGCGTCTCTCCGGCGGCTGGGCCCCCGAGACCGAGGCGCGCGCCGTCGCTTGGTTTCTCGCCGCGCAGAGCGGCTGGTTCACCGAGTTCGCGGGGAAGGGACGGCAGTTCCCCGGCTTCTGGTCGACGGTTCTCACGGCGTTCGTCGAACACCACGCGACCGCGCTCGCTCAGGCGATCGATCGCGTCGATCTCAGCGGCCGACTCGGGCGCGCCCTTCTCGATCGCATGGCCGAAGACGAGGGTGCCGCGGAGCAGCTCGCGGCTCTGCTTCGGTCCACCGAGCAAGCCGAGTCGCGTCGTCGCATCGCGGAAGCGTTCCGGCGTCAGAAGGGTGAGCTCGCGAGCGAAATTCTTCGGGACGCGATCGATCGTGAGCGGAACGACGAAGTGCGGCGGGCGCTTACTCGTAGTCTCTGCGAGCAGCCGCCGCGGCCGCGCAATCGTCCGTATCTCGAGGACGCGCTACTCGAGACGGACGATGAGACCGTCCGCGCCGCCGCGATCGCGCTCACTCGATTCCGGCCGAGCGTAGAGCAGGATGTCGTTCAGGCTGCAATCTCGCGGATGGTGGAGCGGAGTGAGCTCGTACGTGCGTGCGAGAAGTTCCTCGTCGCGATGACGGGCGAGAAGCGGGATGGCTACGAATCGAACGCGGAGGTACGGCGACGCGCGAGTGACGCCGAACGCACCGCGGCGCTCGAGTTTTGGCGACTCTGGTACGCGCGGCAATTCGGTGAGCCGTTTCGTCCCGTAACCGACGAAGCGATCGTCGAAAAGTCGAACGAAGAAGTCCGGCGCTTCCTTCTCGGCGAAGAGGTTCGCGGCGGCGATCCCCGCCGCGGTGCCGCCATCTACGAGGCACTCTGCGTCAAGTGTCACGGCGGTTCGAACAAGGGGCGAACCGTGGCCGCGATCTTCGGGCCGGATCTCGCCGGAGTGACGCGGCGCCTCAATCCCACGGAGTTCGCCGACGGCCTCGTCGATCCGTCGAAAGTTGTCGCCGACCGCTACCGCGCGGTGATCGTGCAACTCGAGGACGGTCGCACCCTGACGGGCTTCGTGACGGAAGAGACGGAGAAGAGACTCTCGCTCGCCACGCAGGAGCGAGTCGAGCGCATCGCCAGCGCAGAGATCGAAGTCGTCATGCCGCAGGAAACATCGCTCATGCCCGACGGCCTGCTCAATCGACTCGAGTGGGGTGAGATTCGCAATCTCGTCGCGTACATCGAGGCCCTCGGCGCGAAGCCCGCGCCGGGAGTCGAGAAGACGGAGTGATCGCGAGTGCGCACGGTGGCCAACAGGGCCCCGGAGAGAGGAGACTAGGTCTATGCGCCGACGTCGTTCTTTGAATTCGATCACCGTCGCCGTCGTCACGGGAGCGCTCGCGGCGACCGTCTCGTGTGAAGCGCCGCATTCCGGAGTGACCGACTCGGGCGAGGCGGCGCCAATCCAGCCGCCGCCCGAAGAGGTCGCGCCGATCGTTCGGACCGACCCGGTCGCCGAAGATTGGCGGCCGCTTCTGTCGCCGGGCGGTCTCGGAGGGTGGAAGACGGCGGAGTTCGGCGGCCACGGGGAGCCCGAGGTCGACGGCGAGCGTCTCGTTCTTCCTATGGGAGAGTTCCTCACCGGCGTCGTGTGGACGAACGAGTTCCCCAGCCTCGACTACGAGATCGCGCTCGACGCGATGCGAGTAGAAGGCCAGGATTTCTTCTGCGGCCTCACGTTTCCGTATCGCGACACCTGCGCGTCGCTCATCCTCGGCGGATGGGGCGGTCGGACCTGCGGGATCTCTTCGCTCGAGGGAGAGGATGCTTCGTCGAACGAGACAACCGACTACATCGGGTTCGAGACCGAGCGGTGGTACGCCGTGCGTCTCCGCGTGACCGGCGAACGAATCGAAGCGTGGGTCGATGAGCGAAAGATCGTCGATGTCGCGACGAAAGACCGCGTCATCGATATCCGACCCGAGGTCGATCTCTGCCGGCCGCTCGGTCTCGCGTCCTATCAGACGACGGCGGCTCTCCGCCGAATTCGCTGGCGGCCGGCGTCGCCGGAGTCCCCCGCGGCGGAGTGAGCTTCGACGACCCGGGTGGAGCCGAACACGCGACGATGTGGACAACAGAGAACGACGGCGGGACGTATCGAGTCCTGGTGACGAAGGGGCTTCCGGGTGAGCGGTGGCGCGAGATTCTCGCGGACGCCGATTGCGCGGTCGTTTCGTGCGAGAGGGAAGCGGCGCTGAGTCCGGCGGAGATCCGAGCGGCCATCGGGGATCGCTGCGACGGTGTGATCGGACAGCTCACCGAGCGGTGGGATGATCCCCTCTTCGCGGCACTGGGGGCAGCGGGCGGGCGGGTGTACTCGAACTATGCGGTCGGGTACGACAACGTCGATGTCGCGGCCGCGACTGCGCGGCGAATCGCCGTCGGCAATACGCCCGGCGTCCTCACCGAGACGACCGCGGAGCTCGCCGCCGCGCTCACGTTCGCCGCGGCGCGTCGCGTCGTCGAGTCGGATCGATTCGTCCGCGATGGTCGGTGGGACGGCTGGCTGCCCGGGATGTTTCTCGGCAAGAGACTCTACGGGCAAACGCTCGGTGTCGTCGGTGCCGGTCGCATCGGGAGTGCGTACGCGCGCCTGCTCGGGGTGGGCTGCGGAATGGACGTCCTCTACCACGCCCGGAGCCGGAAGCCCGCACTCGAGTCGTACTTCGCGGCGGTGGCGCCTGCCGCGCTGGCCGCATCCGGTCGCGCACCCGGGTGCGAGTTTTGCCCCGATCTCGATGACCTCCTCGGGCGCGCCGACGTCGTCGCGCTTCACGTACCGCTGTCGGAGTCGACGCGGCAGCTCATCGGCCGCGAGCAACTGCGGCGGATGAAATCCGACGCCGTTCTCGTCAACACGAGTCGCGGCGCGGTCATCGACGAGGCGGCACTCGTCGAGCATCTCCGGGAGAACTCCGAGTTTCGCGCCGGACTCGACGTGTTCGAGCGCGAGCCCGAGCTCGCCCCGGGTCTCTCCGACCTTCCGAACGCCGTGATCGTTCCGCACATCGGAAGCGCCACGGTTTGGACGCGTGCCGGGATGGCGTCACTCGCCGCCGCGAACGTGGCAGGAGTGCTTCGGGGGGATCCACTCGCGGAGATTCTCGACATCGACGCGGTTCTCGCCGGTCCTTGCCCGCGATTCATACCATCGCTCGTCAACGCGGACCCACTCGGCTTCGCCTCCTCACCGGAGTGACGTCGTCGGTCGGCCGAACGCGACACGAACGATCGCCCGGACGCCCGCTGAATCGCCTAGAAGTGCGTAGAAGGACGCGCAGCCGCTCCGCTATCCTGTTCCGCGTCGCCTGCATTCGCTCTCGAGTGAGTCGATCGCGACGGATCTCTCTTTCCTCTCGTGTGCAATCGAATCGGAGACGAACTATGTCCCTCAAGAGAGCTGGTGCGCTGGCGTTTGCGGTCTTTGCGTTGACGGCGTTTCGACCGGAGCCGATCGCGGCGCAGGCGTCGATCCGCGTCCGCGTCGAATCGGGTCCGCACGCCCGCTTCGAGACGCCGATCCGCTGCGAGATTCCGGATGGGATCGGCGAGAGCCTCGGTTGTCCCTCCGTATACTCTGCGTCGGGGACTGTGATGCCAGCGCAGTGGGAAACGCCGGAGAAGCGGGCGATCGTCTTCGTTCTCCGAGAGCGCCTCGGTCCGAAGGAAACGCACATCTACCGGATCGCCGATGGCCCCTGTACGGCCGACGTCTCGGTCTCGGACGAGGAAGGGAAGCACCTCGTCTGCCGCGTCGGTGAGGACGAAGTGCTCCGCTACAACTACGGCGTCATGGAGCCGCCGGAGGGGTACGGCGAGCTCTACGCGCGAAGCGGCTACATCCATCCGATTCGCGCGCCGTCCGGGCGCATCGTATCGAACGATTTCCCGCCCCAACACAAGCACCACCACGGAATTTGGTTCCCGTGGACCGCAACCGAGTTTCAAGGTCGCAAGGTCGACTTTTGGAACTCGGGGAAGGGCGAAGGGCGAATCGAATGCACCGGAGTCCAGGGCTACACGTCCGGTCATGTCTACGGCCGCTTTGCAACGGGTCAGCGATTTCTCGATCTCAAGGCCCCGTCTGGTCCGATCGAAGTCCTTCGCGAGCAGTGGGACGTCCGGGTGTACTCCCAGTCGAAGTACAACCTGATCGACTTCGAGTCCGTGCAGGAGTGCTCGACGGAGGACTCGCTCAAGCTCCTTCAGAACCGCTACGGCGGATTCGGCTTTCGGGGCTCCCACGAGTGGGAGGGCGAGCACGTCGAGTTTCTAACGAGTGAAGGAAAGACGCGAAAGGACGGGCACGCGACTACCGCGCGGTGGTGCGCCGTGTACGGAAAGGTCGACGGATCGACCTGCGGAGTGACGTTCTTCTGTCACCCGGAGAACTTTCGAGCGCCGCAGAACATGCGGATCCATCCGAACGAGCCGTTCTTCAATTGGGCGCCTTGCCAAGCCGGTGATTTCGCGATCGAGCCCGGGAAGCCGTACCGATCGCGGTATCGCTTCGTCGTCTACGAGGGCGCGCCCGATGTCGGGGAGATGGAGCGTCTCTGGCGCGACTACGTCGATCCGCCGAAGGTCACCGTCCTACGCTGATCGCCGCTCGATCGGGCGGGGGTTCGCGGTCCTCTCCGCCGCCCGGGACGGATTGGTCGCAGAAGCCTCTTCCTTCACCGCCGGCTTCGAGTATGGTTTCGCTTCTCGACCGGCGCACCCGCGGAGTCGGCGTACGTCACGGTGGGGCGCGAGACCCGATACGAAAGGAGAGCGCATGGCGGAGTTCGGCATCGAAACCCGCTGGACCGGTAGTCTGAGCGGAGAGGCCGCCGCCGAGGGTGTCGACGCGGCTCTCGGCTTCGGCGTGCCGAAGGAGTTTGGCGGAGCGGGAGGCGAGTGGACGCCGGAGCACCTTCTCGCGGCGGCGGTCGCGAGCTGCATCCAGTCGACGTTTTTTTTCGTCGCGAAGCAGTCGAAGGTCGAGGTGAAGGCCTATCGGAGCTCCGCACGGTGCGGGATGGCGCCGGGAAGCGGCGGATACACGTTGACCGGCATCGAGATTGCGGCGACAGCGGTGGTCGCCGACGAGGCGACGCGAGCCCGCGCCGAGAGAGCTCTCGAGAAAGCGGACTCGCTCTGCCCGATTTCGAAATCGCTCGGCGGTCTCGTCACCTTTGAAGGCACCGTGGAGGTCGAAGGATGAGCGAAGCTCTGCGCTGGGGGATCTTGAGCACGGCGAAAATCGGCATCGAGAAGGTCATTCCGGCGATGCAGAAGGGGCAGTACACGCAGGTGAGCGCGATCGCCTCGCGCGACCTCGGTCGCGCCGAAAGCGCAGCGAAGGAGCTCGGGATTCCGCGTGCGTACGGGAGCTACGAGGAGCTGTGCGCCGATTCGGAGATCGACGCGATCTACAACCCGCTTCCGAATCACCTCCACGTCTCGTGGACGATCCGGGCGGCGGAGGCCGGGAAGCACGTCCTCTGCGAGAAACCGATCGCGCTCTCGGCGGAAGAAGCCTCAGAGCTCATCGCGGCTCGGGACCGGACGGGCGTCAAGATCCAAGAAGCGTTCATGGTGCGGACGCATCCTCAGTGGATCAAGGTGCTCGAGACTGTTCGTTCGGGCGCGGTGGGAGAGATCCGTTCCGTCCAGGGCTTCTTCAGCTACTTCAACGACGATCCGAACAATATCCGCAACATCCTCGAGATCGGCGGCGGCGGCGTCATGGACATCGGGTGCTATCCGATCACGACCTCACGCTTCGTCTACGGCGAGGAGCCGCGACGTGTCGTCGCGCTCGTCGATCGCGACGAACGCTTCAAGACGGATCGATTGACGTCCGCGATCCTCGATTACCCGTCCGGTCAGTGCGTTTTCACGTGCAGCACGCAGCTCGTGCCCTACCAGCGGATGCACTTCTTCGGGACGAAGGGGCGCATGGAGGTCGAGATTCCCTTCAACGCGCCGAACGACCGACCCTGCCGCGTATTCGTCGACGGCGGCGATCTTCTCGGCCGCGAGATCGAAACGATGTCGCTCGACACTTGCGATCAGTACACGGTTCAGGGCGACCGCTTTTCCGAGTCGATTCTCCGCGGCGAGGAGCAGCCGATTCCGCTCGAGGACGCGATCGCGAACATGCGAGTGATCGAGGCCGTTCTCCGATCGGCGGAAACGGGTGCGTGGGAAGTCCCCTGAAGCGGCGTTTGGGCAGTACCCTCGTCCCGACCCGCGCCGCGGACAGGATTCCGAATTGGCGCTTCGCCGTGGTACTCTCGTGTCGCCGACCCGGGCTAGGTCTCGCTCCGCCCGCGGTCCGAGCGGCGAGGCCGCTGAACTTCAATCAAGTGTTTCCCTCGATCGAGGATCTCGCATGAAGAGTCTCGGAGCCCAAATTCTCGTTCTCCTCGCGCTCGCGGGGGTCACCGGGACGATCGCGAAGATCGCGCGCGAGGGAGATCCGGAGAAGGATCTCGCCTGGTCGACGAACCTCTACGACACGTCGGTGAAGCCGGCACCGGCGAACGATCCGGAGACTCCGAGCTCGACCCCGGACGGCGGCCCCGCGCCGGCACCGGAGGAGAACCCGTCGGATCCGAAGGCGACGACTCCGAGCGGCGACCCCACCGCACCCACGACCTCGTCCAGCGGGAACGGCGCAGCGAACGCGAGCGCAGCGCCGCCCGAAACGGCGACGGACCCACCGCCGAGCGACGACAAGGATGCCGAATCGGAACCCGAAGACGGCTTCGATCGCCTCGAGTTCGCTGGGGCGCGCGAAGAGTTCGAGAGTGGGGCGACGTTCATCGATGCGCGGAGGACGCGCGAGTACGTCGAAGGGCACATCACGGGCGCGGTGTCTCTCTCGCCTTATGAGCAGTCTCAGTTCGCCGAGAAGATCGTCGCGCTCCAGGAAAGCGTTCCCGAGGAGGCGACGCTCGTCGTCTACTGCTCGGCGAGCGCGGACTGCGAAGATTCCGCCATGGTTGCGAAACAGCTTCAGAATGCCGGATTCGTCGACGTTCGCATCTACAAAGGCGGGTTCCCGGAGTGGGAAGCGAAGCTAAAAGATGATCCCGTGCGCGACAAGCTGATCACGAAGGGCGCGGAGCCCGGGGAGATCGATCAATGAACTGGATGCGGAACCGCTGGCTCACGATCGGCTGCGCGGTTGTTCTCGGTGGGTTCTTTCTCTACGCGTGCGGCCACAAGATCGCCGATCCGCCCGATTTCGCGAAGAGCGTCAACAACTACAAGCTCCTGCCGAGCGAATACGTCAACTACGTCGCGATCTTCATGCCGTGGCTCGAGCTCTTCCTCGGAATTGCTCTCGTCACCGGACTCGCGCGGCGCGGCGCGGCGTTCCTCTCGGGTGGATTGCTCGTCCTCTTTATCGCGGCGCTTACGTACAACCTCTGGCGCGGTATCCCGACGATCTGCGGGTGCACCCTCACGTACGAGGAGGCGAAGAACTTCACCGACGAGGAGAAGTTCCGTCAGATGAAGTGGACGATTGCGCGCGACGTTGGGTTGCTTCTCCTCGCGGCGCAGGTGTACATCGCCACCTGTCCCTGCTGGGGAAAGAAGGCGACCGGCGGCGGCGCCGCCGCCTGACGCGTCCGTCTACGGCGAACGAATGACGGAGCGAGATCCGATCGCGGCGGACTCGAGGACGCTCGTTTTCGGGCGACGGCACGCGCGGCGCTCGGAGCGCTTCTGCGACGGCCGCCTGGAGATCAGCTCGCCGCGCGGGACGAGCGCCGTCGATAGTCTGCTCCTGAGCGCCCTCTCTCAACGAATCGAGGGGCGCGTGCTCTCGATCCGGAGTCGGGAGGGCGTCGTCGCGCTGGGTGCGGCGTCTCTGTTTCCCGAGGCGGACGTCGTTCACTTCGATCTCGACGCCTTCGAACGTCACCGGGCGATCGCCGCCGCGGTGCGTAATGGTGTCGAGCGTGTGAGCTGGTATATCGGGGCGGACTTGCCCCCGGGGCCGTTCGATTGGGTGCTTCTCGCCGCACCCGGAAGCGGAGACGCAGCGCTCGCGGGGGATCTCGTCCGTCAGAGTTTCGTGCGACTGACGGATCGCGGAAAGATCGTCGTCGCGACAGACGCGCGGCGCGACCGATGGGTTCACGCACGGATCCGGGATGTCTTCGGAGATGTGACGATTCACGTGAAATCGCGCGCGGGAATCGTCTACGTGGCGCGGAAGCCACCCGGCCGTTCGACGCGCACGCGAAACACCGCGCGAGAATGTACGGGGCGACTCTTCGATCGTGTCATCTCGCTCGTCAGCCGTCCCGGGGTGTTCGGGCACGGGAAGGTGGACGACGGAGCGCTCTCCCTCGCCGACGTGGCCGGAGTGAAGGACGATGCGCGCAGCGTCGATCTCGGCTGCGGGAGCGGAGCGATCGGCGTCGCAGCTGCGCTCGCCGCACCGAACGGCACGGCACTCCTCGTCGACTCGAACGCGCGCGCTGTCGCCTGCGCCCGCGAGAACCTCGCGCGAAACGGTGCTGCGAACGGCGCTGCGACGCTCGCGTACGATCTCTCCGCGGTGCGAGGCGGAAGCGTCGACCTCGTCTTCGCCAATCCTCCCTATTTCGGCGATTTCCGAATCGCGGAGCGGTTCACGCGCGATGCGGCGCGCGTTCTCGCTCCCGGGGGAGAGTACTATCTCGTCACCAAGAGCGTCGAGCGTCCGGAGGCGATCTGCCGAGAGTCGTTCGCCGAGCTCGAACGGTTCTCACGGCGCGGTTACACCGTGTTTCGTTGTACCGCGCCCCGGTCGAGCGGTTGAGAACGGCGGCTTGACGTCGTGTTTTTGCTCCCGCGTCGTCGCGTGGCAAGTCGCGCATCCTCTTGACAATCGATCGGCGTCCAACGTCGATGGATGCATGAGTGAGCGCAAACCGAACGAGCCGCCGATCGAACCCCGCGGCCGACGCACGCCCGTCGTCGCCGTCGCCGCGGGCGGGAGCACCCGTCGTGAGGAGCGAGTCCTTCCCGCGCTGTCGCCGGGGGAGATCTTGCTTCGTCTTCGCGGTTGCGGACTTTGCGGTACCGATCTCTTCAAGCTCGACCACCAGAGCGCGCCGGACGGGGCCGTGCTCGGGCACGAGGTCGTCGGGGACGTCGTCGAGACGCGCGCTCCGGAGCGCTTCGCGATCGGCGACCGCGTCGTCGTGCCGCATCACGTTCCGTGCGGGGAGTGTGCTCTCTGCCGGCGAGGCAGTGAGACGATGTGCGACGTGTTTCGCGAGAACTTGCTCTCGCCGGGCGGGTTCAGCGAGTTTCTCGTCGTCGGGGAGCGTGCGGTTCGTCTCGCCGCGCAGCTCGTACCGGAGGAGATCTCGGACGACGCCGCGGTGTTTCTCGAACCCGCCGCGTGTGTTCTTCGAGGAATCGAGCGCTCGGCGCTCGCGGCTGTTCCCGAGGAGATCGAGCCCTCGGGCTGCGCCGTCGTCATCGGCGGCGGGAGCATGGGGCTTCTTCACCTACTCACGCTTCGCGCGTGGCGACCGTCGCTCCGTATCGTCCTCAGCGACCCGGTCGCCGAGCGCCGGCGTCTCGCGCTCGAGCTCGGCGCGGCGGCGGCGCCTCCTCCCGGCGAGGAGGCGGGGAGTGCGGTGGAAGCGCTGACGTCGGGACTCGGCGCCGATGCGGCGTTCGACACCGTCGGTGGGGCAGCGGTGCTCGACGGAGCTCTCGCTCTCCTCCGCGAAGGCGGGTCGGCCGTCCTCTTCGCGCACGCGCGCGATGGCGAGGCACCGTCATTCCATCTCAACTCGCTCTTCAAATCCGAGCGCCGCGTCCTAGGCACCTATTCAGGATCGCTCCGCGAACAACGGACGGTGTTCGAATGGATCGCCGCCGGCCGGCTCGATGCTTCGCCTCTCGTTACGCATCGCCTTCCTCTCGCGCGATTCGACGAGGCGGTCGCTCTCGTTCGCCGGCGCGAAGCGCTCAAGATCCTTCTCGTCCCGGACTCGCGGTCAGCATGACGAAATCAAGGCGGGATCGAAGTTGAGCGCGTGTAGGTCGTCCGGGAGAAACTGACCGTCCCGGCGGATGACTTCGCCGTCGAAGCGGACTTCGCCGCCGCCGTAGTCCGCGCGCTGGATCGTGACGAGATCCCAGTGGATCTGTGAGCGGTTGCCGTTGTCCGCATCCTCGTACGCCTGTCCCGGCGTGAAGTGGAACGATCCGGCGATCTTCTCGTCGAAAAGGATGTCCAGCATCGGATGGAGAATCTCCGGATTGAATCCGAGGGAAAACTCGCCGATGAACCTCCCCCCTTCGTCCATATCGAGGATTTGGTTCAAGCGCTCGGACTGGTTGGCGGATGCTTCGACGATGCGACCGGCGCGAAACTTGAGTCGGATGTTGTCGAAGACGACGCCCTGATAGAGGCTCCGCGTGTTGACGCTGAGCTCGCCCTCGACGGAGTCGCGTACGGGACTCGTGAACACTTCGCCGTCGGGTAGATTGTGCTCTCCGGCACAGCCGATCACGGGGATGTCCGCGATCGAGAATCGGAGATCCGTCCCCGGTCCGACGATGTGAACATCGCGGGCCGCGCGCATGCGATCTTCGAGCGGACGCATGGCTTCGGCCATCGCGGCGTAGTCGACGGTGCAAACGCGAAAGTAGAAGTCCTCGAAGGCCTCGGTGCTCATTTCGGCTTGCTGCGCCATCGACGGAGTCGGCCAGCGGAGAACGACCCACTTCGTCCGCGGGACGCGCACCTCGGTGTGAACTCGCTGGAGAACGTGCTTCGTGTAGAGCTCCATACGTTCGTGGGGAACGTCGGTGAACTCGGTCGAGTTGTGCGTTCCGCGCAGACCGACGTAAGCCTGAACACACTTCATCTGCGCGACCTCGACGTCGCCCCAGAGCTCCATCTGCTCTTCGGTCGCGTTTCGGCAGAGCTCGCGGAGAACGCGGTTTTGCTTGGTGAGGCACAAGGGGCGTCCGCCGGCGGAGGCGATGTGGCGGACGAGAAGAGCCGTAAACTCAGCGGGAATGTCGAAGCTCTCGATGAGCACCGTCTCACCCGGGGCGACGCGGCAAGAGTGATGGACGATGGTTTCCGCGAGTGTCTGCTGCCTGGAATCGGACACGGCCGTCTCCTCTCTAGTGGTGGTTCCGCGTGCGCTAGCTGCCCGGAGTCGGCTCGGATTCTACTCCGGCGGGGTCCGTTCCGCGCCTAGCGAAAGGATGGACGCAGACATCGCTCGACGTGGAGGCCGGAGCGGACCCCGATCAAGTCGCCGCGACGGTCGACCTCTGCGTTTCGTTCGGAGGGTCCTCCGAGAGGCAAGCGGAAATGAGGGCTTCGACCTCCGGTTTCCCGTGCATGTCTTCGGGCAGCAGTCGAAACTGGCTCAAAGCGTCGTCGAATCGCCCGAGCTTCAAGTAGCACTCGCCGAGGCGAAAGCGTGCCATCGCGAATCCCGGGGCGATCGCGAGACAGGATCGAAGGTGAGTGACCGCTTCGTTGAGGCGATCCGTTCGCACGCATTGCGACGCGAGGTCGTAGCGGAGATCAGGAAATCCGGGACGGAGCTGGATCGCGCGCAAGAGGTGGTGTTCGGCGCGCATCGCGTCGTCGTTCGCGCTGTAGAAGTGCGCGAGCTGCTCGTGAGCACGGGCGTAGTCGGGGTTGCACTGAATCGCCTTCACGAGCCAACGCTCGGCACGGTGATGGTGACCGTTCAGAAACTCCATCCAGCCGCGCAGGGTGGCGTACGGGGCGTACTGCGGATCGGTCGCGAGCAGCTTGTCGATCTCCGCCACCGCTTCGCGCGTCTGTCCGCGCGTGTAGAGCCAGCGTGCGGCCTCGCGGTGAATCTCGGCGAAGCCGGGGAGCGACGGGAGGCGATCGATCTCGTTCGCGAGGAGCTCGATCGAGGGCAACCCGTCCTTCTCGACGCCGAGGCGACGATAAGAGTCGACGCAGCCGCCGTTCCCGCGCGCGGCACGAAGAAGCCACCGCTGAGCGTCGCGCTGCCGCCCGCTCGAATGGAGAATGTAGGCGCCCCAATGGAGCGGGCGCGGATCGTCGGGGCCGAGCGCTCGCGCGTGCTCGAGAGCGTCCCACGCCTCGGTGGCGTGGCCGTGCAGGTAGCAAAGCCGCGCCATGTCGACGAATCGTCCGACCGGCCGTTCCGAGAGCTTGGCCACACTCGAAATTAAGTCGAGCGCCCCGGCGAAATCGTCGACCGCGAGCGCGAACGCGAGGTTCACGCGGGCATCCTCGTAGCGACCGTTCCGCGAGAGCGCGGCGAGGAAGTCCTTTTTGGCGCCGTCGACCTGTCCGAGGTGAAGTCGCAGGACACCCCGACGGTTCAGGAGATCGGGGTAGGTCGGAGTCGAAGCGAGAAGAGATTCGACTTCCTTCAGATAAGATGAATAGAGGTCCTCGTCGGGCTGCGTCATCGAGCTGGGGTGCGGGTCGGCTGGACGGATCGGAAGATCCGCGAGCATCCGGGTCAATCGGAAACGGCGAGGGCCCATCGTCCGAACGGTGGACCTGAATCTCCTGTCGTCATCGACCGAGGAGTGCGAAAAGATGAAGGACCGGAGATCTTCGGATGTCGTCTCGACGACGAGAGACGATCTGGTTCCGATAGCGTGCGATCGGCGTCGCGCCGCGCTCGATCGGAAATCTCAAGACCCCTGCGGAGTTCACGAATGAAGATCAGTGCGATTTCTGCGTCGTTCCTGTTCGTTTCGACGGTCGCGGCACCGCTTCTCGCGACGAATCCGGTGTTCATTCCGATGAAGGTCGACGGGCCGACACACGCGCCGGAGAAGAACTCTTGGTGGTACGGACCGTTCAGCGAAGCGTCGGCCGTCTTCGATGTCGACGGCGACGGCGATCTCGACATCACCGCGGGAAACCACTGGTACGAGAACGCCGGCGCTGAGCGCGCGGGTGGGAAGCTGATGGTGCCGAAGTGGCGGAAGCACTCCGGGCACCGTCCCCACGCGTCCGTTCACGGGGAATTCGTCAACAACTGTGGCGAGTATCCGCTCGACGTCAATCGTGACGGTAAGCTCGATCTCGTCAGTGCCGGCTGGATGAAGGACGGCGTCTGGTGGTACGAGAATCCGGGCGGAAAAGCCGGCGAGTGGCGCGCGACGAAGATCATCTCGTCGCAGCAGACCGAAGGCCTCGTCGTCGAGGACATCGATGGCGACGGCGATGCCGATGTCCTCGTCAACCACTGGGGGCCGCGGGAGGGGCAAGGCGTCACGTGGCTCGAATTGCAAGACGACGCGGAGTTTGCCGTTCACGTCCTCGGCACCGAGGGCGATCACCACGGCATCGGCCTCGGAGACCTCGACGGTGACGGCCGGAAGGACGTGATCACTCCGAATGGTTGGTATCGAGCACCGGAGAACGTGCGCGAGGAGAAGTGGGAATTCCGCAAGGACTACGGTCCGCTCGGCGAGCTCGGCATCCGGATGCTCGTCGTCGACGTCAACGAGGACGGATTGAACGACATCGTCTACGGACGCGGACACGACTACGGTCTCTACTGGCTCGTCCAGACGAAGACCGAGGGGGACGCCGAGGGACTCTCGTTCTCGCGGCCGGAGCTCATCCGGCTCGACCCGGGACAGTTTCACACTCTCGTGCTTGCCGACGTCAATCAGGACGGGCGCGACGACCTCGTCACGGGAAAGCGTCTCCGCGGGCATGCCGGCAATGATCCGAGCAGCTTCGATCCCCTCGGAGTGTTTTGGTACGAGATCAAGGACGGAAAGTTCATCGAGCATGTCCTCTCGTACAACCATCTTCCGTTTTACGCGGGGCGGTGGGAGTTCAATCCGCCGCCGCTCGGAGCGATCGGCACGGGGATGAACATCAACGTCGCCGACCTGAACGGTGACGGCAAGGTCGAGATCGTGATGTCCGGCAAGACCGGGCTCTACGTGTTTCTCAACCGCGGCGTGCCGCCTACGTCTAAGTAGTCGACGAGTCGCTCAAGCTTCCCCGGACTCGATCGGGGATTTCGCCGCCTCGCCCGGTACCTCACGCACGTAACGGGGGACGGCGTAGCCGGGGAGACGGCGCCGAAGCGCGGCGATGAGCTCGCGACCGCGAGCCTCCGCTACTTCGAAATGCGCCGCGCCCTCGACGCGATCGAGTTGGTGGAGGTAATAGGGAATCACGCCGAGCTCGACGCAGCGTTCGCAGAGTTCCGCGAGCGCAGTTTCGTCGTCGTTCACTCCGCGAAGGAGAACCGCTTGGTTGAAGAGCGGCGTTCGGGTCGAGGCGAGTCGGGAGAGTGCCTCCGCGCAGGGCCCGCGTAGCTCCGAGGCATGGTTTGCGTGAACGACCACGATCGATGCGAGCGCGGTGTCGCGGAGAATCTCCCTGAGCTCTTCCGTGACGCGCTCGGGCAGGACGATCGGCAGGCGCGTGTGGATGCGGAGCCGGCGCAGGTGCGGAATCGCCTCGAGCTCCGCGACGAGGTCGCGGAGAACATCGTCGTCGAGAACGAGCGGGTCTCCACCACTCAGAATGACCTCGCGGAGCGAGCGATCTTCTCGGATCGCCGCGATCGCGCTCGTCCAATTCGAGGATCCGAGCGGTGCGCTGTCGTAGGGAAAATGGCGGCGAAAGCAGTAGCGGCAGTGCACCGCGCACGCCCCGGTTACGATGAGAAGTGCGCGCCCCGGGTACTTCTGAAGGAGTCCTCGTGCGCGCGTCGCGTCCCGCTCGTCGAGTGGATCGCGCGTGTATCCGTCGACCGGAACGGCTTCGGCGTCGAGCGGCAGCACTTGGCGGAGGAGCGGATCCGCCGGATCACCGCGCTTCATCCGTTCGACGAATTCGCGGGGGACGACGAGCGGGAAGAGTCGAGCCGATCGCGTTGCGCCCGCGAGCAAGTCCACCGGTAGATCGAGCGCGGCGAGAAGCTCCGCCGGATCGCGGATGGCGTCCGCGAGCGCGTGCTTCCAGGAGAGAGTCGGAGCGGACTCGCGGGCCATCGAGGGAGTGAGGAAAACCCTGGGAGAATGTCGAGAAACCGGTATCATAGCAGCCTTTGCAATCACGGTCAGCACCGTAGCCGGAGCGACTCTCGAGACTCGCGCAGCGGACGACAGAACCATGGCGAACACCTACAACACGAGCGACTTTCGTAAGGGCCTCAAGGTTCTGATCGACGGCGAGCCCTACCTCATCGTCGAGAACGAGTTCCGCAAGCCCGGGAAGGGGCAGGCGGTGTACACCCTCCGAATGAAGAACCTTCTTCGCGGAAATGTTCTCGAGAAGGCGTACCGCAGCGGTGACAAGGTCGAGGCGGCCGACGTCTCCGAATCGAATCTTCAGTACCTCTACAACGACTCGAAGAACTGGGTGTTCATGGACCCGGAGTCGTTTGAGCAGTACGAGGTCGCGAAGGAAAACCTCAACGACGCGGACAAGTGGCTCAAAGAAGAGGCGAAGGTTCAGGTCGTCTTTTGGAACGGACAGCCGATCACCGTGACGCCCCCGAATCACGTCGTTCTCGAGATTACCTACTGCGAGCCCGGCGCGAAGGGCAACACCGCGACGAACGTGCTCAAGCCGGCGACTCTCGAAACGGGAGCGGTCGTCGAGGTGCCGCTCTTCATCAACATGGGGGACAAGGTGAGAGTGGACACGCGGACCGGTGAGTACATCGAGCGGACGAAGTAGCGGGTCGGCATCCGGTCCTTCGTCTCATCGTCCGTCCGCGGCGCTCGAAACGCTGCGCATCCGGGCGCAGATCCTCGCGGCGCTGCGCCGGTTCTTCGCGGAGAGGGGAGTTCTCGAGGTCGACACTCCGCTTCTTTGCGCTGCGGGCGCGGTCGATGCGCACGTGGAGCCGACGGCCGTCGTCGATCCTGCGACGGGCGAACGTCGGTTCCTCGTCACGTCCCCGGAGCTCTGCCTCAAGCGACTCCTCGCCTCGGGGAGCGGGCCGATCTACGAAATCTCGCGCGCGTTCCGAGACGGCGAGCGCGGCGCGCTCCATCACCCCGAGTTCGTGCTTGTCGAGTGGTATCGTCCAGGGTTCGAGCTCGACGACTTGATGGACGAAGTGGAAGCGCTCGTTCGCGCTGCGTTCACCGTCACGGGGAGCGAGCTCGGCTCGAATCCCTGGCGCCGGGCGACCTATCGCGAGCTCTTTGTAGAGGTCGTCGGTGTAGATCCGATCGCGTCGAGCACCGCGAAGCTCCGCGAGGTCGCGCAGCGAGGCGACGTCGAGCCGCCGGCTCGCCTCGACACCGACGATCGCGACGGCTGGCTGAACTTCATTCTCGCCGCGCAGATCGAGCCGACGTTCGGCCCGGAGCCCTTGTTCCTCTCGGAGTATCCCGCCTCGCAGGCTGCCCTCGCGCGCCTCAAGCCGGCAGATTCGAGCGTCGCGGAGCGATTCGAGCTCTACGCGGGCGGCGTCGAGCTCGCAAACGGTTACCGTGAGCTCCGCGACCCGGTCGAGCAGCGAGAGCGTTTCGAGCGCGCCAACCGCGAACGAGTGAAGCTCGGGAAGTCGGCGCTGCCCATCGACGAGCGACTCCTTGCGGCGCTCGGAGATGGGTTCCCGGAGGCGAGCGGAGTCGCGCTCGGATTCGACCGGCTCGTGATGCTTGCAGTCGGTGGTGAGTGCCTCGACGATGTCGTCGCGTTTCCGCGCGAGCTCGCCTAGCGTCGAGCGCCGACATCTCGTCACGGCAAAAGAAACGTGGACCGTGACGATCGACTACGATGGACCCGCGCCGTCGAACGATGTCCGTTCGCGACGGGGCACGACTGTAGAAGGAGAGACCGCCGATGAGAGAGTTCGACGGGCGCGTCGCAGTAGTGACCGGCGGAGCGAGCGGAATCGGCCGCGCGCTCTGCGAGCGATTTCTCCGTGCCGGAATGCGCGTCGTCGTCGCCGACGTCGAGGAGGCTGCGCTCGCGGCTGCGGAAAAGGAGCTTTCCTCCGGGGGCGGCGACGTGCTCGCCGTTCGCACCGACGTGTCCAAGGCGGCCGATGTCGAAGCTCTAGCGAGTGCCGCCTACTCGCGGTTCGGGTCCGTCCACGTACTCTGCAACAACGCGGGGGTCGGGTTCGGGCGCTCTCTCCTCGAGACGACTCCCGGCGACTGGCAGTGGGTGCTCGGAGTCAATCTCTGGGGCGTCGTGCACGGTGTTCGCGCCTTCGTGCCGAGGATGAAGGAGGCGGGAGTGGAAGGGCACGTCGTGAACACCGCGTCGATTTGCGGTCTCATCTCTCTTCCGGGAGCCGGCGTGTATACGGTGTCGAAGTACGGCGTCGTCGCGATCAGCGAAACTCTCGCCGTCGAGCTCGCCGCGGAGAAGAGTCCGATCGGAGTCTCCGTGCTCTGCCCCGCCGCCGTCGCGACGAACATCACGAGCAGCGAACGAAACCGTCCGCGCGAGCTCGACGACGCTCCGGCGCCGACGGCGGAAGACGAGGCGCGCAGCGAAGAGATCCGCGCGGCGATCGCGGCAGGCATGAATCCGCGTGATA
Organism: Planctomycetota bacterium; assembly: GCA_965223845.1. Taxonomy (GTDB): domain Bacteria; phylum Planctomycetota; class UBA8108; order UBA8108; family SXIK01; genus CBDCXR01. The sequence goes on from CBDCXR010000004.1 coordinate 7,217,192, forward strand.
CCGCCGAGCGCGTCTTCGGCGCTATCGAAAGCGGAGAGTTCTACATCCTGACGCATCCGGAGGCGAATACTGCGATCGAGGCGCGCTTCCGCGCGGTTCTCGAGGGAAAGGCGCCGGCCGTACCCGAGTGGGAGTGAAGTCGGTGATTCGGCCCTAGAGAACCGGCGAGCGCTCTTCCTGCCCCCGCGCTCCCAGGTTGCCGTAGCGGTGATAGTCTCGGCTGATGCTCTGCTCGCGCAGGTACCAGAGGAGCTCGATCCGACCGTGCGCGAGTACCGGCTCGCGCGCGACGAAGATGCCCGCCCGCTCCCCGGCCGCCGCAAGCACTCCGCCGGGGGCGCGCTCGGGCTGCGCATAGCGGATGCGGTCCGTCTGTCCGCCCCGAATCGCGTCGACGAGGTCTGCATCGTCCTCCTCGACGAACTCGATCGCCGCGGCCCAGCGCTCCGTGAGGACTTCGATTGCCGAGAGGGCCGCGCTCTCGGAGCCGGGCGGGAGGCTCACGGTCGAACGACAACCTGCGGCGCGCGCGGCCGCCACGCGCGCGAAGAGCTCGAACGCGGTATCGGCTTCGTGAACGCGGATGCGCAGCGCGTCGACCGGGCGGTAGCGCCGGAGATTGTCCTGGCCGAGGAGGCGTACGTCGTCGTGAGTCCGGCCGAACTCGGTTCTCACCCAGTAGTCGTAGCTCTCGATCGCGCCGATGATCGCTTCGACCTCGGCCGGTGCGAACTCTCCGGGGGAGCGCAGATGCTCGGCCATCTCGCGGCGAAGTCCCGCGAGAAGCGGATCGTCGATCTCTTCGCTCCGCGGTGAACCGCCGGAACTCCGAAAGTTCATGAGCTGAGCGACGTAGTTCGGACCGCCCACCTTGATCCCCGGTCCGAACCCCGATTTCCCCATCCCGCCGAACGGCTGACGACTCACGATCGCACCGGTCGTCACGCGATTGATGTACAGATTGCCGGCGCGGATTCCCTCGAGCCACTGCGCCTGCTCGCGATCATCGAGGCTCTCGAGACCCGAGGTGAGGCCGTAACCCGTCTGATTCGCGAGCGCGACCGCGTCGCGGAGGTGGCGCGCGCGCATGACTCCGAGCACGGGCCCGAAGAACTCCGTCAGATGGGTGAAGCTGTCGGGCGACACATCCCACTTCACTCCCGGGGAGTAGAGGCGCGGATTGCCTTCGCGCTGCCGCGGCCGCACGGCCCAGCTTTCTCCCGATTCCAGCTCCTTGAGCGCGGTCTCGAGCTCGCCGCGGGGCGGGCGGATCATCGGATTCACCCGCGTCTCGAGATCCCACGCCGAACCGACCGCGAGACTCGTCACCGCGTCGCAGAGCGTTCGACGAAACTCTTCGTCCGCGTAGACTTCCTCTTCGAGGATGAGGAGCGACGTCGCGGAGCATTTCTGACCCGCGTGACCGAACGCCGATTGCACGACGTGACGGATCGCGAGCTCGCGATCCGCGAGCGCGGTCACGATCGTCGCGTTCTTTCCGCCGGTCTCCGCGATGAGATGCATCGCCGGTCGCGCGTTGAGCATGGCGAGCGCAGTCGCGGTCCCGCCGGTGAGGATGACGCAATCGACGTCTGGATGGGACACCATCTCCGCGCCGATCGTCGATCCGCCGCCCGCGATGAACTGGAGGGCGCGGCGAGGAACCCCGGCGCGCCAGAAGCACTCGCAGAGAAGTGCACCGACCAGCACCGCGTCGGATGCGGGCTTGAGGATCACCGTGTTCCCTGCGGCGAGCGCCGCCGCGACACCGCCACACGGTATCGCGAGCGGGAAGTTCCACGGCGGGACGACCATCGCGACGCCCTTCCCGGTCACGTCGAGTCCCTCGAGTTGCGAAAGCTCGGCTGCGGAACGCCCGTAGTACTCGAGAAAATCCACGGCCTCGGAGACTTCCGGGTCGGCCTCGACGATCGTCTTCCCGCCCTCTGCCATGCACGCGCCGATGAGATCTCCGCGCGCGGCTCGCACCTCGTTCGCCACTTGCGCAAGGCGGGCCGCACGCTCTTCGACCGGGAGTGCGCGCCACGCGTCCGCGTCCTCGCGCGCGCAGCGGATCGCGCGCGCCGCATCGTCGCTCGTCGCCTGCGCACAGCGCGCGACGACGACCCCGGGGCGGGAGGGATCTTCGGAATCGCGAAGCTCTCGCCCTTCGGCGATGGATTCGCCGTCGATGACGATCGGCAGAATTCGCGCACGGTCACCGCAGCGGGGCTTCCACTCGCGGACGATTCGCTCGGCCCACGCCACGTTCGCCGGGAGCGAAAAGTCGGTGTCGGGCTCGTTCGAGAACGTCGAGAGTTCGAGCGGTGAGGACAAGTCCGGTCTTTCGCCCGCTCGCTCCTCAGCGGCACGGTCTTGGGTCCGGCGCGGAGTCGCCGGCAGATCGTCGATGACTTCGAATGCTCGGTAAAAATCGGTCTCGAGCGCCTCCCATTCGTTCGAGCCGACTTCGAGCTTGAACGCGTGCCGGAGAAAATTGTCCGGCCCCGTGTTCTCGTCGAGGCGACGGACGAGGTAGCCGATCGCGTGGATGAAGTCTTCTCGTCGCGTCGCGGGAGCATAGAGAAGAAGACTCTCGGTGATCTCTTGCAAGGCGCGTCGCTGGTGGTTCGCCATCCCTTCGAGCATCTCGAACTGCACGCGATGGATCGCGTCACGCTCGACGGCGAGCACGAGACCGTACGCGACGTCGAAGAGATTGTGCGACGCGACGCCGAGTCGGATCGCGCCGGCGTATTCTGGATCGAGTCCCTCGTGAAGCATGCGCTTGTAGTTGGCATCGACTTCGATCTTCGTGCGATATGGTGCTTGCGGCCAACCGGCGATCGATGCCTCGACGCGTTCCATTTCCATATTGGCGCCTTTGACGACGCGGATCGTCACGGGAGCGCCTCCGCGTGCGACGCGCTTGCTCGCCCACTCATGAATTCGCCGCTGGACGGGGATCGCGTCGGGCAGATAGGCCTGGAGCGCAATTCCTGCGCTGACGTGCTCGAGACCGGGACGGTCGAGGGTCTCCATGAACGCCCGCGCGGTGACCTCCATATCCCGGTACTCTTCCATGTCGAGGTAGACGAACTTGGGTACCTCGGTTCCGTCTCGCCGGCGAAAGCGCTCTTTCGCCGCTGCGCGGTAGAGCAACTCCAGGCGATTGCTGAGAACACCGATGGTGTGCTCGAGGGCAACGGCCGAGATCTGCGAGTAAAGCGTGGAAACCTTGACCGAGATCACCTCGATCTCGGGAAGCTGCAGCGCGGCGAGATAGTTCTCGAGCCTCTGCTCGGCTTCGGCTTCCCCGAGCAGGGCTTCTCCGAGCAGGTTGACGTTCATCCGGATGCCAGCGGCATTGCGCGCGGCGAGATGGCGCGCGAGGTGATCTCTCTCCGCGGGAAGGACGACGTTCGCCGTCTCCTCGCGCATCTTGTCTTTGACGAGCGGTACGGCCACGCCCGGAAGGTAGTTGCCGAACGATTGGAATCCTTTGAGGAGCGCCCGGTCGAACGGGCTGAAGAACCGCGGAACGCCTTGCACGTCGAGGATATGAGTGAGCTGGTCTGCGGCCCGCTCCGGATTCTCCGAACGAAACGCCTGATCGGTCATCTCGATCAGGGTCACCTTGTCCGCGTTCGAGGCCATCATGCGCTCGAGCTCCGCCTGCTGGCGGCGTTCCTGCGGGGTCTGGAGTTCCGCGGCACGCGTTTGAAGCAGACGAGCGAGCGCGGTGGCCTTCGTCGCCGCCGGCGGTAGACGAGACTGCGGATCCACGGTCGCTCCGCTCAGGATCTCGTCGAGGCGCTGGCGGAGAGGGGTGTCGGTGGGATCGGCCATGGTTCACCTCGAACAGATTCACACGAAGTGCGCGAGCAAAGACGAAGAAGTGATGATTTGAGGAGCGTAGCACGCCGCGAGGTGTTCTGGCATCGTAGTGATCATGGAAGCACGGAACTTCAGCATCCGCACCGCTCGCCCGGAGGACGTCGATACGCTCGCCCGATTCAACGCGGAGCTCGCACGGGAGACGGAGTCGCTCGCACTCGATCCGGACGTGGTCCAGCGTGGCGTGCGCGCCGTGATCGACGATGCGAGCCTCGGCTCCTACTACGTCGCCGAATCGAGTGGTCGCGTCGTCGGCGCTCTCATGACGACATCGGAGTGGAGCGACTGGCGCTGCGCCAAGTACGTCTGGATCCAGAGCGTGTTCGTCGAGCCGATGTTTCGCGGGCGCGGCGCGTTCAGTGCGCTCTACGCGCACGTCGACTCCCTCGTGCGCGCGGACGATGCGCTCTGCGGTCTTCGTCTCTACGTCCACGCCGAGAATGCGCGCGCGACGTCGACCTACGAGCGACTCGGGATGCGCCACTACGGCTACCGCGTCCTCGAAACTCCGGACGTCCTCCGGCCGGACTGAGATCGTTCCCCGCCCCGATCAGTTCGCCGTGAGACCGAGCGCTTCGAGAAGCTTCCGCGCGTTCTCGTTCGCTGGATTCTCGGCGAGCGCCGCGCGGTAAGCCTCGGCGGCGCGCTCTCGATCGCCGGCGCGTTCGAGAGTGAATCCGCGATTCTGAAGGATCTGGCTCCGCACGGCCTTGTCGGTCGCCAAGCTCAGCGCACGCTCGAGCTCGCGCAGTCCTTCGGCCGACCTTCCACTCGCGGCGTAGAGGGTTCCGAGGAGCTGCGCGCGGCGTGCGTCTTTCGGGTGCGCGGCGACATCCTTCTCGACGAGCGGGATCGCTCGCCCGGGACGCTGGACCGACAGCCAGAGTTGTCCGTGCTTCATCGGCGCCTCGGGATCCGCGTGGGCGAACGGCAGCGCGGCTTCGAGCCAGCGCAAGCGTCCGTCGCCGCTCTGCTTCGAGGCGAAGATGAGGTATTGCCGGGAGATCGTACCCGCGAGCGTCGGCGACGGCGAAATTCCGAACGTCTTCGCGGCGATGGCATTTGCTCGCTTCTCGAGCCACGGATCGCGACCTACACGAAGGCTCGCCTCCACGTGGACGAGGCTGTCCATGATGCCCTGCGCGGCTCGGAGGAGGCGCGGGTCGTTGAGTGGCTTCCCCGCCCGGCGGAGCCGCGCGACCTCGTCGGCGAGGTGGTCCTCGGCGACACGCACGCGCTCGAAGCGAAGAAACGCCTCCTGGAGGGTGTCGCTTCGAGCGATCGTTTCGGGCGCGACACCGGAGATCCAGGTCGCGTTCGTCAGCTCGGCGCGTCCGGCCTGCGTGAGCGCGCCGTAGGCGTCCCAGGTATGGCCGTAGAGACCGTGCGGGCAGGAGAACTCGAGGACGGGAAAGTTGTCGCTGTTCGCAACGCCCGCACCCGCGAAACGCCGAAGACCCGCCGTGTCGAGCCGAAAGTGCTTCAGGAAGGTCGCGGTATCGGTCACGCCGAGATTGGCGAGGTCGTTGGCGATCTCCGGATTGGCTAGACTCGCGGCGAAGCGCGCCTGGTCGAACGTCACCGGCGCAAGGCTCCCGATCAGCATGCAATCGAGACCGAAGTCCCAGAGCTGCGCGTGCTCGCCGAAGACCATCGAGAATGTCCGCGCCACCGTACGGAAATCCTCATCGCGCATATTGATCTTGTGGATCCAGTTGCAGAGGATTCCGCCCTCGGCGAGCCGAGCGCGGCAGGCTTCGAAGAACTCGACGGTGAACAGGTTGCCGATGCCGGCGATCCACGGGTTCGACGGAACGGAAGTGATCACGTCGAACATTTGGTCCGTGTACTCGATGTGGTTACGGCCGTCACCGACGACGTGGCGGACGATCGAGTTTGTGATCGCCCCTCGATTCACTCCGGCGAAGTACTCCCCGGCGGCATCGACGACCTCGGGGGAGATCTCGAGGCTGTCGATGGCCTCGACCTCGGGGTAGAGCGTGAGCGTGCCGAGCGTGACGCCGCCGCCGAGCCCGAGCGTGAGGACTCGCTTCGGCTGCGGATGAAGAAGCATCGGCAAATGTCCCGCCATGATCTGGTGCGGGAGATCGTTGTTGTAGCCACCGTCGGCCGCGGCGGACGCCTCAACCTTCCCCGAGATGCGCATCGCCGTCTCGCCGGTAGCGCTGTGCCTCACGATCGCTACCGGCGCGTGCACGCCTTCCTTGTAGAGGAGGACGTCGTTGTACGCGATCACCCCGGCGGCGTAGTCGTCCTCGGCGATGACGTTGCCGTTCAGGTCGTAGTACGAGTTCTCGTAGTAAGCGTAGGCACCGCGACTGAGAAGGGACGGGTGCCAAGAAAAGTTTTCGGAGCCGAGTACGCCGGCCGGGCGAGTCGCGTATCCCCACGCTAGGACCACGACGGTGAGCCCCGCGACGATCGCGCCGCGCACGGCGACGCGTGCGGGCATAGACGACGCGAGAAGGACCAAGCCGAGAGCGAGACTGAGCCCCGCGCCGATGTAGAGGGTGGAATACACCCGCCCGAGGAGCGGGATGAGGACGAATCCTGACGTGAGCGTCCCGAGGATCGAGCCGAGCGTGTTCCAAAAATAGGCCGAGCCGACGGCGCTCCCGACGCGTTCGAGTGCACGCGTGCGGATTTTTCCGACGATCGGGAAGACCATCCCCATGAGGATGGTCGACGGTAGGATCACCGCGGAGACGATCCACACCTGCTCGAAGAGAAACTTTCCGTACGTCGGCTCGGCGATCCGGTCGAACGCGCGTGCACCGACAACCGGGAGAAAGCCGAGCTCAGGAATCGTCCACGCGACGGAGACGCCCGTCGCGAAGATCACGACGCCGAGCGCGAGTGAGAGATTCTTTACGCGGTCGATGAAGGCCGACACCACGCCGCCGCCGATCGCGATTCCGAGGATGAAGAGGGTCACGATCAAGCTGAACGCGTAGGTGCTGTTTCCGATCGTGAGGATGAGCGCCTTCGTCCACGCGATTTGAAGAAGCATGTTGGCGAATCCGCTCACGCCGAAGGCGACGAGCGCCATGCGTACGGGGCCGGGAAGACGCGTTCGCGTCTCGGCTTCGCCGGAGCTCGAGGTCGGTTTCTCCTCGTGCGCCGCGACGGCGATCCGGGTTTCGTTTCGCGACAGGATCAAGATCGTCATCCCGAGACCGAGATCGACGACGACGGCAGTGAGCGTACAGCCCCAGAGTCCGAGGAGCGGAATCGCCGCGAACCCGGCGAACGCCGCGCCGAACACGGCGCCGAGCGTGTTGACCGTGTAGAGCATGCCCACCGTCGAGCCGACTTCGTCCAGTCGACGCGTGAAGTAGCGCGCGAGCGCCGGAAGCGTCGCACCCATGAGTGTGGTCGGGACGAGGAGCAGTGCCGCGCAAAACACGATCCTCGCGGTCAGAAGGAGGGGAGCCTCCGGCCGTCCTTCGTAGTAACCGTAGAGGAAGCCGAAGATCGGGCGTCCGATGTGCGCGGCGAAGGGGACGAGCAGGCAAGCGATTCCGGCTGCGACCGTGATCCAGCCGTAGAGACGGAACGGGCGAGAGGCGCGGTCGGCGACTCGACCGCCGGCATAGCTGCCGATCGCGAGTCCGCCCATGAAGACCGCGACGACGATGGTGATCGAGAAGTGTGTATTCCCGATGATTCCGCCCATGAATCGCGTCCAGAGGACTTGATACATGAGTCCGGTCGTGCCCGAGAGGAAGAAGCAGGCGAGAGCAAACAGGCGAAGCATGAATCCCCGAGGCGGAAGCCGATCGGCGCGCGTCGAACAGCAGTCCGGGCGAACGCGGTTCGGGATCGCCGGGACACGAACCGGCTATCATAGCACGCGCAACCGGCCGTCTCGTCCGGAGAGCGGACAAGAACATCGGGGCCGGCCGGAATCTGGCGCGTGATTTGCGCGAGCGATCGAGATCCGCTCGGGACGGCGTTCTCGGCGCCCCCGGCTCGCCGCGATCGTCGGGAACGGGTCCCTGAACAAGCGCGACGCGCCCGTTCAGGGACCCGCGACCTTACCCGTAAAACGAAAGCGCGTGCTGCGCGAGCGCGGTGCGGCTCTTGATGCGCAGCTTCGTAAAAATCGTTCGGAGATGAGCGGCGACGGTCGCGGGGCTGATCTCGAGGTCGTCGGCGATCTTCCGGTTCGACATGCCCTGAGCGACGCGCAGCGCGATCTCGCGCTGACGACCCGTCAGCGTCTCGTCGGGGAGCAACTTGATGCGGGTGAGTACGTAGGTGTAGCCCTCGTGGTCGAACTCGGCGACCTTGAGTTGGGTCTGATCGGGGAGCGCCGTCAGCGAGTGTCGTCCGCCCTTCGAGAAACGCTTCAGAACGCGCGTTACGGACGATTTGATCTCGGGCTCGAGCTTCACCAGGATCGGATTCGGGGCGGGTTTTCTAGGCGCGCTCGTTCGCCGTTTAGTCTTCCGTTTGCGTCGTGTGGCCACGCTAACATCCTCGCTCAGACAACTTGCGTCAGGGTGCCCGCTGACGAGTGGTGATTCGCCGGACCCGAAACGAATCCAAGCCAATGCGCCTTTGGGACTTGTTCCACCCCGAACTGGAGTACAAGTCCGCCGCCCCCGAGCTTTCGCGGCCGTTCCTCGAAGCTCCGGTCCCCCGGACGTTTACGGTTTTGTTGGTGATCTGTTTTAAGGGGTCCTACGGCGAACTCCGGCGAGACCGCCGTGTACTCTGTTTAGAGCACACTCGACGTCTGAGGGCCACACTTTTTCGCCGGGAGATGTTTTCGGTCGTTCGGAGGAGTCAGAAACGGTGGGTGTCTCGATTCGGACGTCCTGCTTCGAACGATCCGCGTCGTTTGAAGGCGACGTTCGACGCAAGCGTCGGCGAAATTGCGATGGAGCAAACGCGTCTTTGTCGACGTCTGATCCGCGACCAACTGCGACGGCGACGGGCGTTGTTCATCGATGAATGTTTCGCCTACGTAGTCCGGTCGGACTCGCGAGCGAGACGGGAAGTCGAACCATCGCTTCGCGCCGAGCGCCGCGGTGCCTGGACGAACGCCGCGATCGCGTTCGCGATCTCGCGACGGAATCGCGGGAGGGAAAACTCCTCGGCGCGCCGCCGGAGTCGGCGTGGATCGAACTCTCCTTCGACGCGCTCGAGTGCGGCCATCGCATCCGCGAGAGCGTCGGCGTCCGATGGCTCATCGAAGAACACTCCGGTCGGCCCGTCCGGGCCGTCTCGAACGACCGTCTCCAGCGCTCCGCCGCGCGCGAGCGCGATCACGGGTCGCCCTGCCGCCATCGCTTCGAGCGGCGTGATGCCGAAGTCCTCCTCGCCGGGGAGGACGAGCGCGCGGCAACGTGCCATGCGCTCAGCGACCTCGCGGTCCGAAACCCAGCCGAGAAAGCGAACGGTCGGGCCGGCCAACCGGCGAAGGCGTCCCTCCTCCGTGCCGCGGCCGACGATCGCGAGACGGCGTCCGGTCCGATTGCACGCCTCTATGGCGAGGTCGACTCGCTTGTAGGGAACCAGCGCCGATACGATCAGATACTCGTCCGTCGTCTCCTCTGCCGGGGAGAATCGATCGAGATCGACCGGTGGGTAAATCACTCGGCTCGGGAACCCATAGGTGTCCTCGATCCTCGATTTCACGCACTGGGAAATCGCGATGTACTCGTCCGGATGGCGACTTCGATCCCATCGGCGCAGGCGTCGCAGCACGCGCTCGATCGACCACCGCATCGCTCGGTTGTAGCGATTCGCTCCGAAGTACGCTTCGCCTTGCGTCCAAAGATACCGCATCGGAGTGAAGCAATAGGAGAGATGCGGCGCGTCGCTCGCGTTTCCCGCGCCTTTCGCGACGCAGTGGCTGAGCGAGAGAATGAGATCGTAGCCGCGAAGATCGAAGCTCTCCACCGCGCGCGGAAAGAACGGCAAGTAGTAGCGGTACGCGCGTCCGATCGCCGGAAAATCCTGAAGAAAGCTCGTTCGAACTCCGCCTCCCTCGATCGATCGCGAAACGCTCTCGGGAACATGGAACAGAGTGTAAAGATCAGCGTGGGGATAGAGCTCGCGGTAGACTTCGAGGCATCGCTCACCACCACGCATCCCGGTCAACCAGTCGTGGACGAGAGCGATGCGGAGCGGACGCAGTTCCGCCGCGATCTCCTTCGCGGCCGCCGTGCTCGCATCCGCACATCGATCGAACGCTCGAATCATCGCCGTCCGCCCTCTCCGGCGGTCTCACTCGACTCGCTGCGAGGCACACGCGAGCGTCGGGGCTCCGGCGCGGCACCTCCGCTCGGTTCTCGCACTGCGATCGCCCGTACGCTTCAGCGATAGAAGCGCTCGATCTCGGCCACGACGCGCTCGAGATCTTCGGCGCCGAGATAAGGATGGATCGGCAGCGAGACGACCTCGCGGGACGCCTGCTCGGCGTGGGGGAAGTCGCCTTCGCGGTGACCGAGATCGGCGAAGACCGGTTGAAACGGCAGCGCGAGAGGATAGTACACTCCCGTCGAGACGCCGCGCTCCCTCAATGCGGAGACCAGCCCGTCGCGGTCCCGCACGCGGAGAGTGAACTGATGGTAGTTCGCCAGCTCCCCCGGTGGGACCGGCGGCGGAAGTCGAACTGCCTCGCGCGCGACGAGATCGGTCGCCTCGAAAAGGCGCCGGTAGCGAGCGGCGTTCTCCCGCCGGCGCTCGTTCCACGCGTCGATGCGGCGGAGGCGGACGTCGAGAATCGCGGCTTGGATCGCGTCGATCCGCGCGTTTCCGCCGAGGAGGACGTGGTGGTACTGCGCGTCCATTCCGTGATTGCGGAGCTGTCTCGCGCGCTCGAACTGATGGGCGTTCGACGTCACCATCAATCCGGCCTCACCGCAGGCCGCGAGGTTCTTCGTCGCGTAGAACGAGTAGCAGCCCCAAACGCCGATGGCGCCCGCTTTTTTCGTCTCGCCGCGAAAGCGACACTCCGACCCGATCGCCTGCGCCGCGTCCTCGATCACCGCGATCGGGTCCTCGGGCTCCTCGGCGATGCGGACCCACTCTTCCATCGGCGCCGGATGGCCGTAGAGATGGACCGCGATCACCGCGCGCGTTCGATCGGTCACCGCGGCAGCGAATCCGGCGGTATCCATCTGATACGTATCGGGGTCGATGTCGACGAACACCGGGCGCGCGCCGACGCGCGCCACGGACGTCGCACTCGCGATGAAGCTGAACGCGGTGGTGATCACCTCGTCGCCAGGGCCGACACCGAGGCTGCTGAGAGCTACGAGGAGCGACTCGGTCCCGGAAGATACGCCGAGTGCCCGCGTTGTGCCGAGGTAGGCGCTCGCGTTCTCTTCGAAGCGCGTGACGACGTCGCTCAGCGCGTAGTGGCCCGACTCGAGGACGTCCAGCACGGCGCGCTCCGTCTCCGCGCGCAACTCGGCGTACGTCGCCTTCGGGTCGATGATCGGAATCTGTCGCTGTTCGCCGCTGACTAAGCTCACACCTCGGCCTCCACTCCTCCTCTTCGCTGCGGATTCAGATGAAACGCTCAGGCTAATCGTTGCGCGCGAGCGGTGTACAGGAAAAAGGGCCCCGCGCGAGTGCAGCCCAGACTCGTAGGCGAGTGTTCAGGCTGAAGACGCGGCTCCCGCCGGTGTGACGAACCCGTACCCGTCCCCGTACTTGTCCCGGAACTTCGTTCCCGTTCCCGAATCCTCGTCGCAGCGCTCGAGGCGAGTGAGCTTCGATGCGATCCTCCCGAGGCTCGGTTCGCCCCCGACGACGGCGCTCCACGGTGGAGTTCGCCGGCGGTGCGGGCTCAGTACGCGTTCGGGTGAGTCCAGCCCCGAAAGAACGTGAGGAGGAGGATCTTGATGTCGAACCAGAGCGACCAGTTGTGCATGTAGAAGAGATCGTACTGGAGGCGCTTCTTGAGGGAACTATCCCCCCGCCACCCGTTGATCTGCGCCCAACCGGTCATGCCGGCTTTGATCCGGTGCCGCAGCATGTACCGCGGCAGTCGCGAACGGAATCGCTCGATGTAGACGGGGCGTTCGGGCCGCGGACCGACGAGGGACATCTCGCCGATGACGACGTTGACGAGCTGCGGGAGCTCGTCGAGGCTCGTCCGGCGGAGAAAGCGGCCGACTCGGGTGCAGCGGTCATCACCGGGCTGAGTGAAGTGTCCGCGCTCGGCTGCGTCGACTTTCATCGTGCGGAACTTCACCATCGTGAAGAGGCGGCCGTCGAGTCCCATCCGCCGCTGGCGGTAGAACACGGGACCGCGCGAGGTCGTCGCGACGGCGAGCGCGATCAGCGCGAAGAGCGGCGCGAGGATGACGAGAGCGATCGACGCGACGACGATGTCGAGAACGCGCTTCACCGCGGCGTTGTTCCCCGTCAGATGATTCTCCCAAACACTCGTGATGCGGAGGCCGCCGAAGTCGATCGTGACCGGGTGGCGGACGCGGAGAATCGGATCCTCGACGAGTCGCGTCGCGACGAAGTGCTCCGCGCAGACTTCGAGCGCTCGCTCGGCGGTGCGACGATGCTCGGGGGCGAGGGCTATGTAAACGTGATCGAATCGCTCGCGATCGAGGAGTCCGGACAAGTCGCCGACGTGCGCGATCACCGGGACTCCGTGGAGGACCCGGCCGACCGACTCCGGTCGCGTGCCGACGAATCCGACGACGCGGATTCCCGTCCACGGATTCTTCCGAAACGAGTGGACGAGCTGCTGACCGGCGCGACCGATCCCGACGACGAGCACGTGGCGCAGGTTGTAGCCGCGAGAGCGGAGCAGACGTAGCGCCGTGCGAACGAGCACGCGAAACGCGAAGGTGCCGATGGGATTGAGCACGGCCCAGAGAAGCACGACGCCGCGCGCGTAGGACGCCGAGCGGTCCATGAAGAAGACGGTCATGAGGAGAATCGTCGCGGCCAGGTTCGCCTTGGCGATCGCGAGTGCTTCGTCGGCGAACGAATGCACTCGCCGCGGGTGGTAGAGGCGGAAGTAGCCGTTTGCGAGAAGGACGATCACGTACACCGCGGGCAGGACGACGATGTACGCTTCGAGCGGGGGCACCTCGTGACGAGGGGGGAAGACGGTGCTCACCGGCGGGACGAAGCGGAGAGCGTAGCTCGCGAGGAACAGCCCGGCGGAGAGGGAGAGCTCCGTCAAAACGAACAGATTTCGCCAGAGGATGCTCGTGCGGCGCAGCATGTCATCGTCCGGAGTTCCGAGGTACCACTCGCCGAGGGAACGCGTCGCGTAGCTGCCAGCCCGATGCTCGCGGCGCCTCGGCACGGGCGGGAAGCGCGCCGTTAGTCTACCCGAACGTCGTCCGAGAGCACGGCGAGAAGGCCGCGTCGAAGCGAAAGTCAGGCGTGCGCGAGGAACCAGTCTGCGAAGCGCTGGATGCCTTCCTCGATCGGCACTCGCGGCGCGTAGTCGAGATCGCGTCCGGCGGCGTTGATCTCGGCGCAGGTCATCGGGACATCGCCCGGCTGAGGCGGCAGCCTCTCGATCTCGGCCCGCCGACCGAGGGCGTTCTCGATGAGATCGATCAGCTCGCTCAGCTCCACCGTCCGGTGGTTGCCGAGGTTGTAGATGTGGTAGCCGCTCGCCCGATCGATCGACCGCTCGATGCCGTCGACGATATCCGAAATGAACGTGTAGTCGCGCCGGGACGAACCATCGCCGTAGACTTTGATCGGCTCGCCCCGGTGGATCGACCGCGTGAACTTGTGGATCGCCATCTCCGGTCGCTGACGGGGACCGTAGACCGTGAAGAAGCGGAGGCAACTCACGGCGAGTCCGAAGAGGTGGTGGTGAGCGTGGCAGAGAACTTCGCCCGCCTTCTTCGTCGCCGCGTACGGCGAGACCGGAAAGTCGACGCAGTCCGTCTCCCGAAACGGTGCGGTTTCGCGGTCGCCGTAGACGGAGGAAGAGGAAGCGAAGACGAACTTCGGGATCCCGAGCGCGCGCGCGAGCTCGAGCATGCGCGTCGTACCGAGGAGGTTGACCTCGGAGTAGAGGGCGGGATCCTCTACCGAAGGCCGCACTCCGGCGCGCGCGGCGAGGTGGACGAGCACGTCGAACGACCGGGCTGCGGAAGCCCCTCCCCGCTCGTCCGAAACGCGTGCTATACTTCGCGCCAATTCGGGGTCGCGGATGTCACCCTCGACGAAGTGAAAGCGTCCGGGCGAGCTCGGTTCGGCGAGATTCACCGCGTCGAGATCGTCCGCGCGGTGCCGTCCTGCGGACGGGGCTCCACCGGAGCTCGTCTTCAGCGCGGCGAGGTTTCTTTCTTTTGCAGCGCGGTCGTAGTAGGGATCGAAATTGTCGACGCCGACGACTTCCCAGCTCCGCGAGATCAGTCTCTCGGCCAAGTGGGAGCCGATGAACCCCGCTGCGCCGGTGATCAGCGCGCGTGCCATGGACGCGGATTATAGCGAGCCGCGGTCCTCCCGCAAGCGGGTCGAATGCGCGCTGCTGCGTTCGAGTGCGTCGCGAGTGGCCCCGTGAAGCGCGCGCTCGTCTTGTGGAGTGGCGGACTCGACTCGACGACCGTGCTCGCTATCGCGGAGGCGGAAGGCTTCGCCGTCGTCCCGCTCGTCTTCCGTTACGGTCAACGCCACGCGGTCGAAGTGGAGAGAGCGGAGGCGATCGCCCGCCGCCGCGAGCTCGACTATCGCGTCGTCGATCTCGATCTCCGCGCCGTCGGCGGATCGGCGCTCACGTCCGATGCCATCGAGGTTCCGGCGAATCGAGGGCCGGGCGAAATCGCATCCGGCGGCATTCCTCCGACGTACGTTCCGGCGCGGAATACCGTGTTCCTCGCCTACGCACTCGCGTGGGCGGAGGTGCTCGATCTCGCCGATATCTTCCTCGGCGTCAACGCCGTCGACTATTCCGGTTATCCGGACTGTCGACCGGAGTTCGTCGCGGCCTTCGAGGCACTCGCGAATCTCGCTTGCCGCAGCTCGACCGAGGGAGGACGGCGCATCAAGATTCACGCGCCGCTGATCGACAAAACAAAGGCGGACATTATCCGCTGGGGGATGCGCCTCGGCGTCGACTACGCTGAGACGTGGAGCTGCTACAATCCGCGCTGCGCTCCCGGCGGGGGGTGGCGTGCGTGCGGAGAGTGCGATAGCTGCGAGCTTCGCCGTCGCGGCTTCGCGGACGCCGGCGTGAACGATCCCACACTCTATCTCGAGACGGACGGACGCCCAGAGGACACTGAGTGCGACTCCTCATCGTCAACGACCGACTGACGTATTCGAGCGCGTCGTTCTATTCGCTCGATCTCGCCATCGCGCTCAAGTCGCAGGGGCACGACGTTCGCGTGTGCACGCGCGGAGGTGAGCTCCGTGAGCTTTTCGCGGAACGAGGCGTTCGTACCTACGCGGTGAAGTCGAATCTCTTCTCTTACCGGAAGCTGCTCGGCTTTCTGCGCGAGTTCTCTCCCGAGCTCATTCACGTTCACAGCGTACCGAGCGTCGAAACGGGGCAGCGACTTTCCGTGAAGCTAGGCGTGCCGCACGTTCTTACGGTGCAGCGGGTCCCGGCGACGCACGATCTCCGTCTCCGTCACCGACTTCTCGCCGGCGTGCTCGCGGGGAACGAGATGATTCGCGCGGCGCTCGTCAACGAGCAGGAGATCTCGAAGAGCCTGATCCGGGTCGTCAAGCACGGCGTCAACGTCGACGCGTTCGTTCCGTCGCCCCGAGAAGAAACGGCGACCGAGTGGATCCCCGTGGTCGGATCGGTGGGCCGACTCGCTCGCGGTAAGGGGGTCGACATCTTCCTTCGAGCCGCTCGGATCAGTCTCGACCGCGGCGTCGAGGTGATGTTCATGATCGTGGGGGAGGGGGAGGAGGAGAAGAACCTCCGGCGCATGGTGAAGACTCTCGACCTCGAGGAGCAGGTCACGTTTCTCCCGCACATGCCGAGCCGGCGCGAGCTCTACCGCATTTTCGACGTGATCGTCATCCCCGCGATGCGCGGCGGCGTGGGATCGACGGTCCTCGAAGCGATGGCGACCGCGAAGCCCGTCATTACGACGGCGGTGGGCGCGTCGCTTCAGCTCGTCGACCACGAGCGAACGGGGCTCCTCGTCGAGGAGAACAACGCCGAAGCGCTCGCGGACGCGATCGTCAGGACCGTGAAGGATCGGGAGCTCGCGCGCACGCTCGGCGAAGCGGCGCGGCAGTTCACCTGCGAAGAGTACCCGCTCAGCGACATGGTGCGCGAGGTGGTCGAGTTCTATGACGAAGTCCAGACGCAGCTCGTCGAAGCGGGGCTCGAGCAGACGTGACGAGCCGTGACCGCGATCGACCGCGCGTGGCGGCGGTGATCCCCGCTCGACTCTACTCGCGACGGTTCCCGCGGAAGGTCCTCGCGCGGGATACCGGCAAGTACCTTCTCGAGCACGTCTGGGATCGCGTCGTGGGCTGCCCGGGGATCGACGTCGTCCTCGTCGCGACCGACAGCCGCGAAGTTCTCGCCGCGGCCGAATCGTTCGGCGCGGAAGCCCGCATGACTTCGGCGGACCACGTCTCGGGTACGGATCGCGTCGCCGAGGTCGCGCGCGGTCTCGATCACGACATCGTGATCAACGTGCAGGGGGACGAGCCCTTCCTCGAGCACTCCGATCTTCAGACGCTCATCGCGCTCTTCGAAGACGGGGCGGCGAGAGAATCGGGCGCCGGTGCTCCGGTAGTGATGACGACCCTAGCGATCCCCCGCACGGACCCGGCAGGGTTCGTCGATCCGAACGTCGTCAAGGCGGTCGTGGCGGCGGACGGTCGAGCGCTCTACTTCAGCCGTGCGCCCGTGCCGCACGTTCGCAGCGACGCCGGCGGCGGGGCGAGCGCGGACGAGACGGAGTGGCTTCAGCACGTCGGCCTCTACGCGTACCGCCGCGAGTTTCTCGATGTGATCTCGTCGCTTCCACCGACCGCGCTCGAGAAACGCGAGCGACTCGAGCAGCTCCGGGTTCTCGAGAACGGCTACGGAATCCGTGTCGGCCGGACGACGAGTCCCCACATCGGGGTCGACACCGAGGAAGAGTACCGCGAGTTCGTCGCCGAGTACCGACGGCGCGCGTCCTCGTCGGGCGATTGAGGGGCGCTCTCCGCCCGGTCGACGCGCCCTTCGCTCGATTTCGCGAGCGCCGTCTTCGTCGTAAATCGTGGCTGCGTCGCGATCTCGTTCGCGGCTCGGGGTGGGCTCAAACGGCGCAGTAGAAACTGGCGCGGAATCCGGGTTTAATCTCGCAGGATCCAACCGACGGACGATTCCGAAATGGGTCGTCGAGGAGACGCGAGCACGCCCGCCGAGCGAGAGCGTTGCCAACCTTTCGGGTGGCGTGGTTCCCGGCGCGGATGAGATTCCGCGATGAGAAGACGTTGCGTCCTTCTGCGTGCGTGGATCGGTTTGTGCAATTCCGCTTGGAGGCTGATCTCGCGACGGGGCGAATCGCGAAGAGAAGCGAGGGAGGGGCACTGGAGTGAAGAGAGGAAAAGGGCGCGTCGTATGCCGAAATACATCTTCGTGACGGGCGGGGTCGTCTCGTCTCTCGGCAAGGGTCTCACCTCCGCTTCGATCGGGATGCTGCTCGAGAGTCACGGGCTCAAGATCGGCCTTCAGAAGCTCGATCCCTATATCAATCTCGATCCGGGGACGATGAATCCCTACGAGCACGGCGAGGTCTACGTCACCGAGGACGGCGCCGAAACCGATCTCGACCTCGGTCACTACGAACGCTACACGAGCGCTCGCCTCACGAAGGATTCGAACTACACGACGGGCAAGATCTACAAGACGGTGATCGACAAGGAGCGCCGCGGTGACTACCTCGGCTCGACCGTCCAAGTCGTTCCGCACATCACCGATGAGATCAAGGCGAGCATCGAGCGCGTGAGCGACGGCGTCGATGTCGTCATCAGCGAGATCGGCGGCACCGTCGGCGACATCGAGAGCCTTCCGTTCCTCGAGGCAATCCGGCAGTTCGGTCTCGAGAAGGGGCGGGAGAACGTTCTCTACATCCATCTGACGCTCCTCCCCTATCTGCGCGCGTCGGGCGAGATCAAGACCAAGCCGACGCAGCACTCGGTCGGTCGGCTGCGCGAGATCGGTATCCTCCCCGACATCTTGATCTGCCGAGCGGAGAAACCGATCAGCGAGGAGAACCGGCGGAAGATCTCGCTTTTCTGCAACGTACCGACGAGTGGCGTGATCGAAGAGAAGGACGTCGACTCATCGATCTACGAAGTGCCGCTCGTTCTCCGCCGCGAGGGACTCGATCAGCAGATCCTCGACTACTTCGGGCTCCCCCGCCGCGAAGCCGAGCTCGGCGAGTGGGAGGCGATTCTCGAGACGATTCGCCATCCGAAGATGGAAACGGAGATCGCGATCGTCGGGAAGTACATCGAGCTCACCGATGCCTACAAGTCGATCTACGAGGCGCTCGCGCATGCAGGGATCGCGAACCAGGCGAAGGTGAGCTTTCGGCGGGTGTCGGCGGAGGATGTGAGCAAGCAGGGCGCGGACGCCCTCCTCGGCGGTGTCGGCGGGGTCCTCGTTCCCGGCGGATTCGGCCATCGCGGCGTCGAAGGGAAGATCGAAGCGATCCGATACGCGCGGGAGAAGCGAATCCCGTTCTTCGGCATCTGTCTCGGAATGCAGTGCGCGACGATCGAGTTCGCTCGCAACGCGCTCGGCCTCGCCGGGGCCAACTCGACCGAATTCGACAAGGCGACGGCGCATCCCGTGATCACGCTCCTCGACGAGCAGCGAAACGTAGTCGATATGGGCGGAACCATGCGTCTCGGGGCGTACCCCTGCGAGCTCTCTGCGGGTACGCGCGCCGAGAGGGCTTACGGGGAGTCGACCATCAAAGAGCGCCATCGCCATCGCTTCGAGTTCAACAACGCGTATCGGCAGGCGTTCGAAGACGCGGGAATGGTGTTCGCCGGACTGTCTCCAGACGGCGCGCTCGTCGAAATGATCGAGATTCCCGAACACCCCTGGTTTGTTGCGTGCCAGTTTCATCCGGAATTCAAGTCGAAGCCGATCCGGGCGCATCCGCTGTTCGCGAGCTTCGTGCAGCACGCGCTCGGTGCCTGACGAGAAGACAAGACGGGAAACCGATGACCGACGACGAGGGCAAGATCATCACCGACGACGATTGGAAGTCGAAGGCGCAAGCCGAAAAGGAGGCGCTGGCCGAACAGGCGCCGGATGCGGCGGAGGCGGAGCTCCCCGAGCCGAGCTTTCTCGGCGTCGTGGAAGAGTACGCGGTGCGCGCGATGCTCTCGCTCGGTCAGTTTCCCCATCCCGCCACCGGCCAGCTCGAGATCGATCTACGCGTCGCGCGGCATACGATCGACCTTCTCGGAATCATCGAGAAGAAGACGAAGGGGAACCTCTCCGCCGACGAGACGGAGATGCTCGCCGATGCGCTCAAGAACCTTCGCCTCGCCTACGTCCAAGTCGAGAAGGCGGTGAACGAGCAGGTGGCGAAGCTCGGCGAGCGCGACGTCGCGGACGGCGGTGCGACGGGAGACGACGGTGCGAGTCCGGGGCCGAAGCTCATCGTGGATTGAGGTTCCGCGGCCCGAGGCCCGCTAGCGCTTCGAGCAGCCGACGCGCGGCCCGCTCCCACGTCCACGGGGCGGCGGCGCGGAGACCGCGCTTGCCGCACTCGCGTGACTCCTCGCGGTGGTCGAAGTGCCATCGCATGCGCTCGGTGAGCGCTCGGGTGTCCGGTCGCGCGACCCGAGCTTCCGGCGTCGCCGCGTAGAGACGATCCCCGGCCGGCTCGAGTCGGTAGGGGAGGAGATCGTCGCCCGGAGGAAGAAACTCCTCGGAGCCGCCCCACGCGGTCGCGATGACCGGCTTTCCGCTCGCGAGGCCTTCGAGCATGACGAGACCGAACCCCTCGCCCCACGAGGGGGCGACGATCACATCGGCGCCCGCGTAGAGCGACGGGATCGCGTCGTCCGTGCACTCTCCGATCGACAGCTCGACGCGCGGGGCTCCGGGCGCGCGAAGGCCGGCATCCTCGAGGATCCTCTCCCAGCCCGGGATCTCAAACGGACGGCGTTTGCGCGTCCGCGCGGGATCGTACGCGCTCTTGATCGTGAGAACGACGGGATCGGTCGCCCGGAACGCGGCCCGGTAGGCCCGAGCGAGCTCCGTCACGCCCTTACGAAAATGCGGTGCCGCGATCGAGAGAAACCGAAAGCTCGCGTCGTCGCGCGAAGGGGCCGCCCCGCCGAAAGACGGGATGTCGTGGCCGTACGGAACGACGATCGCGCACTCGGCGGCGAGCCCAGACGCGACGAGGGCCCGGCGTACGAAGTCGCTCGGTACGATCACGGCATCGAGAGTCGCGAGAGGTTCGATCCACTCGCTCGGAACTCGATCCGATTCCCACACGAACAGATTCGCGCGGCGCTTGCCGACGAGCCGATTCACGTCCGGCGGGTGGACGAACCCGAGCCCGATCTCGGGCGGAGCCGCGCGCGCGACTTCGGCGGCTCGGCGCAGCTCGAGACCGTCCGGAAGCGGAAACTCGGAATCGTAGCGAAACCCGCGAGACGCGACGGCGGCGAGCGGGAGGTCGATCTCCCCGCGTGCGTTGAGCTCGATCAGCGCCTTCAGATACCCGCGTCCGACGCGCGCCCAGCTCGCGGTCGATCGGAGAAGTCCCTGGTAGAGGATCATCGGGGATCGATGCTCGGAGTCCCGAACTCTTCGAGTGAATCTCTTTGCGGGAAGGCTCGAGCTAGGTGGGAAGGTGATCGAAGAGCGTGATCCCGAGCGAGCCGAAGAGAAGGATCGGCAACCACGCGGCGAGAATGGGACTGAACAACTCCGAGTTCGTCGCCACGTTGAGCGAGATCGTGCTCACGAAGTGGAAGAGCGCGCAGATGAGAAACGCCGCGGCGATGCTGATGAACTGATTCTTCGAGCCGACGTTCAGCACGAACGGAATGCCGAGAAGGAGGAGGATGACGTGCGACATCGGAAACGCGAAGTGGTGGTGCAGCTTGACCGCGAGGTGGCGGTGTTGGGATTGTCGCTGGTACTGCCTCTTCAGCTCCTTCCACGACAGATAGTAGAAATCGAGCTCGGTCGGATCGCTCGTCTCGAGGTCGAGCGGGACGATCGAGGTCTCGAGCCGCATCCGGCTCTTCAGCGTCTTTAGCCGCTCGAATCCCGTCTTCGCGTTCGTATTTTGGACGAGAAGCCCGTCGTCGTCCCAGCGCTGGACGGACGCGTCGTGGAGCAGCCAATGCCCGCCCGCGTGCGCGGAATCAGTATCGGCAGCGCTCCCATCGGGAATCCATTCCATCTGGTGCGCGTCGATGCGCTGCTTCGGCTGACCATCGGCGTAGAACTCGAGCACGGACACCCCGCGCGCCACCGAGCTCGTGGGAATGTACTCCCGCACGCGGATGTGATAACCGAACTCGGTGTCCTGGCAGGCGATCTGCTTGAGCGGCTTGCCGCGTCCGAGATCGAGCGCGGCGCGGATCGGATCCTTGAACTGCGGAATGACGGACTCCTGAAGGAAGTACGTCATGACCGTGAATCCGACGGCGAGAACAAAAATCGGCGCACAGACGCGATACACGCTCACGCCCGAGGCTTTGAGCGGCGTAAGCTCGTTCTGACGATGGAGCGTCGTGAGCGCGAACATCGCCGCACCGAGCGTGATGATCGGACCGAGATAATTCGTATAGATCGTCGGCACCATGGCGAAGTTGTACTTCGCGATCGCGATGAAGAAGCTCTCGTCTTGCTGGAGGAACCGGTCGAGCTTCGAGAACGCCTCGATCACGATGTAGAGCCCGACGAGCGAGACCGTGCATACGACGTAACCGCTCAAGAAGAGCCGGGTGACGTAGAGATCGGTCGTCCCGGGAAGTACCCGCCGCACTCTCCCGAAGACGCGCGCGAGTCGACTCGGAGAGCCGCCGCGACGGGACCGCAGGCGCGAGGCCGGCGCAGTCGATAGGGTGGCGGGCGGCGAACGGTGCTCCGTCACTGTTTCACCACGTTTCGTGCGAGATAGATTCCGAGGGCGAGCACCGCGAGGTTCGGCACGGCGAGGCTCGCGGCGGGAAACCACCCGTTCTCACCGAGGTACACGCCGGTGACGAGCAGGGGATAGAACACCGCGATGACCACGAGATTCGAAACGAGAAGGGGCACGAGTCGCCCCCGACCGTAGAGAAGGAGTGCGAGGGATACCCCGACGAGAGGAAAGGTCAGGCACGAGATCGTAAACGCGAGTCGGCGGTGCCGTTCGGTCTTCGCCGAGTAGAGTTTTTCGGTGAGCGGATACCGCGGCGCCGCGGAGTCGTCATCCTCGCCGCCTCCCTCCACCCGTTCGCGCGGCGGCGGACGGCCGACCGCAGCCGCCGCGAGCTCTTCGGCCGAGGCAGCGCGGAGCTCGGCGATGTACTCGTCCAGCTCCGGGTGAGTCCGGTCCTTTAGGCTCGGACGCTTGTGCGTGAAGCGGAGCGGAATGATCACGGTATCCGAGATGCGAAATCCCTGATGAAAGACGCGCGCGACGCGGTTCGCGCCTGCGACCGTTTCGGGGACCTGCACCGTGACCTCCCGAAGATGGAGGTACACCGAGCCCTGATCGGGAAGGACCTCGAGGTGTCCCTCCTTGGCGAAGACGGAGACCTCGCTCGGGAGCCCCTGCGGAAGGTGCTCCCTGAGCGCCGGCACGATCGTCGCTCGGTTGCGCGTGTTGAGCGCGATGTGGACTTTCCGCAGCTCCGTGCCGCGGAACGCACCCACCCACAGCGTGCCTTTGTTGTTGGGGAGGACGAAACGGCGGTTCTCCCCCGAACCGAGGCTCCGAAGCTGCTCGAGCACGTACTTGTGCACGTTTCGTTTCTCGTAGTGAATCTCCGGAACGACCCAGCCGTTCAAGTACCACGAGACGCCGCTCAAGAGGACGGCAAACACGAGCACCGGCGCGAAGATCTGCGCGTGCGAGATTCCATGCGTGCGGAGCGCCGTGATCTCGAGATCGCTCGCCATGCGTCCGATGACGAGCGTCGTCGCAAAGAGAAACGCGATCGGAATCGAATAGTAGAGCGGATAGGCCGAAGCCTTCGCGATGAGCGGCCAGATGAGACTGATTTGAAGCCCGCTCCGCACCGTCTGGAACGCGACGAGGCTCGTGTAGACGAGTCCCACCGCGAGATTCGCGAGGATGAAGACTCGCAGAATCTCGATGAAGACGTAACGGTAGACCGTCCACGGCGCCGGCGGATTCCACCACGAGCGCCGGCGTGTCCGCCGGCGAAACGGCGATTCGTCCGGAAGCGGGCGAAGGCGGCCGATCGGCGCGGGGGCCGGATCGGTGTGCGTTCCGCGCGGCGAAGAGGCGCGCGGGAGATCGGGTCGCGCAGTGCGGACGCGAGACGATCGGGCGCGAGCCGCTCGGCTGAGCATTCTCTCGTCGGCGTCGGTTCGCTTCCGCGCTCGCGCATCCGCTCGGTGATCGGCGAGCACCGAGGCCGGTGCGTCGGCCCGCGTCTTCGTCTCGGCCGCCGTCCGCGAGGCGGCGCCGGGAGCCGCGTTCGTTCGCTGCCCGCCGGTTCGCGCTCGCGGCGTCGCCCGTCGCTTCGCGGTCGCCACGGGCCGCGCGGCGGCGGCATCTCGCCGCGGTGGCGTCGCGCCTTCGTTCGTCCGTTCGCGCGGCGCCGCTGGCTTCGCTCGGGTCTCCGTCGATCCGCGCGGCGAGGATGGATGGCGTGCGCGACGCGACCCGCCGGCGGCCTCGTTCGGGCGCTCGCTCTCTCTTCTCTTCATGACGACGTCTCTCCGCAGGGGCCGGACATCGCGAGTGCGCGAACTACTCCGCGGACGCCGACAACCACTACGACCAACCGTCGCCGTCGCCGCAAACCTCCTCAGCGGCGCTCCCCGACGGGTCGGTGAGTCTCTTCTTTCGCGCTAAGTGTAGCGGTTCGGTCGGACCTTGGCGACCCGAAACCCTTCGCGTGAGCACCTCGTTCCCGACGGCGCTCATCCTCGGGGATTCTCGAGGGCGAGCGCTCACCGGATCGATGGCCGAGCTCGCACTCAGGCGATGGAGGATGGCGGCGCCTCACGACCGAGCCTACAATGCGTCGAGAATCTCCGCGGATTCCGTTCTCGCCGCGGATGAATCGCGCGCTGCGCGACGTTTTCCCATCGCTCGTTCGAGGGTCTTCCCATGATCGCCGGCCGGCTGCTTCCTTCGTCGTCTCCCCTCGTCCTCCTTCGGCGTTTGACGCGCGCTCGAGCGTTCCGGCGCTGCGCGGCGGCGTGTTTCGCCGTGCTCCTCCTCGCCGGCTGCGCGGTCGAGCCGATCACGGGGCGGCGTCAGCTTCACCTTCTGTCGGAGACGAAGGCGAACGAAATGGGCGTATCCGCTTACAGCCAGATGCTCTCCGAAAGCAAGGTCGTGGTGAGCGGACCCCAGGCCGACATGGTCCGCCGCGTCGGCGAGCGCATCGCCGCGGTCGTCGACGAGCGCATGAAGAGCGAAGGCCGCGAGCCCTTCCAGTGGGAGTTCAAGCTGATCGACGACGACGCGATGGTGAACGCGTTCGCCCTCCCCGGGGGAAAGGTCGCCTTCTACACCGGCATCCTCCCGGTTTGTAAGGACGAGAACGGGCTCGCCGTCGTCATGGGTCACGAAGTTGCGCACGCCTACGGACAACACGGCAACTCGCGCGTCAGCACTCAGGTGCTCTCTCAGTACTCACTCGCTGCCGTGATGGCCGCGCTCGGCGGCGAGGAGGCGACCGAGACGTCGAAGCTCGCGATCGCGGCGCTCGGCGCCGGCGTTCAGGTCGGCGTGATGTTGCCGTTCTCGCGGGGTGACGAGTCGGCGGCTGACGAAATCGGGCTCCTGCTCATGGCGGAAGCGGGCTACGACCCGCGCGCGGCGCCGGATTTCTGGCGGCGGATGAGTGAGATGTCTAGCGGAGGCGCCCCGCCGGAGTTCATGTCGACTCACCCGAGTCACGAAACGCGAATTCGGCAGCTCGAGGAGAATCTGCCGAACGCGATTGCGGTCTACGAGCGGTCGAAGCCATAGCCGGGCGCGACGGCGGCTACCATCCCGCCGCGCCCCCGCCTCCGCGGCGTCGGTCGACGCCGGCGGTGAGCTCACGGCGTCCGTCCGGAGTGACGTCGACGAGAATCGCCATCGCCGAACCCTGCGGCGAACCGGTGGGGCGGACGTCGACGCGGTGATCGAGAGCGCGCAGTGCGCGCAGCGTATCGGGGGAGAACGCACCGCGTTCGGCGAGTATGCGATCCGGTAGCCACTGGTGATGGAAGCGCGCGGCGTCGACGGCTTCCTGGATACCGAGTTCGCCGTCGATGACTCCGAGGATGATGAGGAGCACGGTGTTGATGATCGTCCGGCCGCCCGGCGATCCGACGACGAGGCGGACTCGCCCGTCCCGGAGAACGATCGTCGGGCTCATGCTCGACAGCATCCGCTTCCCCGGCGCGACGAGATTGGCGTCCGTGCCTATGCGGCCGGCCGAGTTCGTGTCTCCGCGAACGGGGTTGAAGTCGCCCATCTCGTTGTTGAGGAGGAATCCCGCGCCCTCGACGACGATGCCTGAGCCGTAGGAGTATTCCAGAGTCGTCGTCAGCGAGGCGGCCATTCCGTGGCGATCGACGACCGAGAGGTGCGTCGTCTCGTCGCTTTCGCGCGGCCACTCGAAGGAGTCGGGCGAGGAGACGGAGGCGCGAGAGGGTGAGATCGATCCTCGAAGCCTCGCGGCGTGCTCGGCGCTCGTCAGCCGCGCGATGTCGACATCGACAAAATCCGGATCGCCGATATGTCGGGCTCGCTCGGCGAATGCGCGGCGCATCGCTTCGGCGATGCGGTGGACGCCGTCGCTGCCGCGAATGCCGATTTCGCCGAGAGGATATCCCTCGAGGATCTGAAGCATTTGGATGACGGCGATGCCCCCCGAGCTCGGCGGCCCCATTCCGATGACGCGGTGTCCGCGGTAGCGGCCTTCGACCGGCTTTCGCTCGAGGGCGCGATAGCTTTCGAGATCGGCGAGCGAGATGAGTCCACCGCGCCGCTCCATCTCGCGTGCGATGAGCCGTGCGGTCTCGCCGCGGTAGAAGCCGCCGGGCCCCTGGTCCCGAATTCGAGTGAGCGTCGCGGCGAGATCGGGTTGACGGAGCCGGTCGCCCGCCGCGTACGGCGCGCCGTCCCGACTGAACTGCCGGAGCGAAGCCGCGTAGGGTCGGAGACGAGGGAGCGCCGCTTCGAGGGATGCGGCGAGTGCCGCTGAGATCTCGAAACCGTCCCGGGCGAGATTCACGGCCGGTTCGACGAGCTCCGCCCAATCGAGTCGACCGAGCCGCTGATGCGCGAGAAAGAGCCCCGCGACACTTCCCGGCACCCCGACGCTGAACGCACTCCCGTGGTGTCGCCGCGCATCGTATTTGCCGTCCGGGGCGAACATTGTCTCCGTCGCGCCGCTCGGGGCGCGTTCGCGGAAGTCGAACGTCGTCGCGCTCCCGTCCGGATTTGCGACGACGAGGAAGCCGCCGCCGCCGATATTCCCCGCCGTCGGATGCGTGACCGCGAGAGCGAACGCAGTCGCGACGGCGGCGTCGACGGCGTTTCCGCCGCGCCGAAGCACGTTCTCGCCGACGCGCGAAGCGATCGCGGATTCACTCGTGACGAGCCCGTGACGGTAGGCCGGCGCGAAGACCGGCGACTGACTCTCGACGGCAAGCGGCGCGAGAACGAGCGCCGCGATGGCCGCGGTGAGGCGGAAGCGTCCGCGGTCGCGCACGCCGCGGAATGAACGGGGCGATCTCTTCATGCGATCTCTTCCTATGCGACGTCGATCACTCGCAGCGGCACGGAGCGCCGCCGCACTTCGGACAGCCGGAGGCGTACTTCGCGGTCGCCGCCTCCTCGAGATCGACGCCGGTGAGCGACGCGAGCGTCGAGAGCCACGCGAGCACGTCGGCGAACTCCTCTCGCAGGTTTTCGGGCGGAACTTGATTCGGCCGCGCGATCGCCCGTGCGAGCTCGCCGAACTCTTCGGCGAACCACATGAACGTCGCCGCGGTGCCGCGTGCGCGGTCGCGTTCGAGGTAGAGCTCCTCGATGCGCTCTTGGAACTCTCGGATCTGCATCGGCCGCCACTCCTCGCTCGTTCGGTGGATTCGCCTTCGTAAGGCGATCCATGATGCCCGCGACACCCGGCGCGAGGAAGGGGTTCGTGGTAGAGAGTTCGAACGGACGACTCGCCCGTCGCGTTCCTGATGCTCGATCCGGAAGCGGACGGCGAATCGCGTTCGATTCGAGAGACTCTCGTCTGCCTTGTCGATCCCGGGACGGCCGCCGCGCCGATCTAACCCAAGCCGCCCGATGCGATCAGGTCACGCGCGTCCGCGCCGAGCGGGCGCCGGTTCGCCGTTCGGCGAGCCTCGATCCGGCGAGCGACAGACCGTGATCCGCATCTGCAAGTGTTCGATCAAACTCGAGCACTGCGCCATGAAGATCGCGAAGGCCTGATCGCCGCGGAGGTCTTCATCCGAGAGCTCCCGGAGCGCGCGAAGCTTTACGTCGATCACCTCTCCGAGCAGCGCCTTCAGCTTCTCCGGATCCTCGACGCCGACCTGCTCGCCCTCGATGCGAACGGTTTCGTCGAGGAAGGTGTCGAGATAGTCCTTCTGGGCCTGAAGGATCCTGGCGCGCTCGCGCTCCTTGAAGTTTCGCCAGCCGTTCCAGGCGAGGTAAGCGAGCGCGCCGAGCGCGAAGAGCAGCTCCTTGAACGCCGACAGAGTTTCGACGAGGTTCGCGAGCGTACCGAGGCCGGCGTAGGGATCGTGATACCGCTGCGCAGCTGAATCGAGCGCTACGAGCGTCGACGGGTAAGCTTCGTGTTTCGGAATGAGAACGGGAATCGCGCTCCGGAGCGGCGATTCGTAGAGGGCGGCGAGGACTTCCTCGACGAGGCGCGGGCTTGCGGCTTCCGAGACGGCGAGGATCGCTGTCGCTGCGACCGTCGGGACATCGTTCGGCGGAAGCGCCGGCCCTTCGGCGAACACTCCGCGTGGAATCGTCGCCGGAGTAAACGCCGTATTGCGAATGCAGATCGCCTCGGCGTCGAGGATCGGAAGCAGTTTGTAGTCTCGACTTTTCAGGGTCTTTTGGAGCGTCGAGTTCAGAAGCCCGGTCGTGACGATCGCACCCTCGAAGTCGCCGCTCTCGAGCGCAGAGAAGTGCTCTGTCGCGAAGGACGCGGTGTCGAGGGCGTAGTGGTCGACGACGACCTTCGAAGTCTGTCGCATTCCCGACTGTTCCGAACCCACCGCGACCACGCGGCCGCTCAGGTCGGTGATCTCGTCGATCCCGAAGCCTCGGCGAGCGAGGACGTGGACCGGTTCGAGGTAGAGCGGCGCGATCGCACGGATCTCCTCGGCGGGGACGGATCCGCTCTGAAGAAGAGCGAGGTGTACCGCGCCGCTCCGGAGCTTCGCGTGATTCTCCACCGAACCGCTCGTCCGCTCGACGCGCACGGAGCTCGCCGTCCGGCGCTCGAGCTCGCGCTTCAGGGACTCGGCGACGGAGTCGTAGAGTCCACCCTCGGCGGCTCCGCAGATTACGATCTCGCGGGGCAGCTCGTCGCGCGAGGAGAACCAGATCACGACCGCGGCCGCGGCGAAGGCGAGGACGATGACGACGGACCAGCGCCGGATCACCACGGAGCGGGGCTTAGCGATCGGAGGTTCCGTCACGGGGTCCGGTTCCATGGCGAAGATCGAAGCCCCTTTCGGTCGAGTTCACGGTCCGTTCGATGCGAGCGCCGAGGCTTGACGCAGCCCGATCTCCTGGTGTGAGATCGGCCCTGGCGTTCGCGGTCAGCGAGACGTCGCGAGAGGCCGATTCATTCAAGATTCACCCGTCCTTCGGCGGAAACTACCGTCGGTGTCACCCATCGTGCACCGGTTCCCTATCGAGAACAACCGATCAACTGCACGACCGAACGACGCGGTGGGGCGGTTCATCACTTTCGAAGAATGCCGATGACCTGGCGAACGCTTCCCTACGTGCTGAATTTGCTTCTCTTCGTCCTTCCCTTTCTCGATCGCGCGCTCGTCGCGCAGGAAACCGAAGATCCGGCGCCGACTGCTTCTGAGCTCGCCGAGAAGCTGAAGGCGATCGAGGAAGATCCGGCGCTCGGAGCGGAGCTGAAGACAAACCTCGTCGAAGCGTACAAGAAGGCGCTCGAGCACGTGAAGGCGGCGGAGACCTTCGGGAGTCGCGTCGAGGAGCTCGACGCGGCCGTCCGCGCGGCGCCGACACGCCTTGCCGAAATCAAGGAGAAGCTCGCGAAGCCGACGACCGAGGTCGAGATCGACGTCCCGGTCGACGCTTCGCTTCAGCAGCTCGAGCAGCTGTTGGCGCAGAAGGAGGCCGAGTTCAAGGCGGCGCAGGAAGCTCTCTCGGAAGTGATCTCCGAGCAGGAAGAGCGCGTCAAGAAGCGGGGCGCCATCCCGCGCCTACTCACCGCGGCTCGAGAACGATTGGCGGAGGTGACGACCCAGCTCGGGACGCCGGCCGCCGCGGGCGAAGCTGCCGAGCTCTCCCTGGCGAAGCGCACCGTGCTTCTCGCCCAGCGGGGCGCACTCGAGCGGGAGATTCTCGCGTACCAAAATGAAGTCCCGAGCTACGACGCCCGGGCCGAGCTCATCCAGCTGCGTCGCTCGGAGGCGGAGCGAGACTTGGCGGACACCGAGCGCCTCGTGAAATCGTGGCGAGACCTAGTTGTCGAGAGACGGAGGGTCGAGTCGGAGAGCGCTGAACGAACGGCTCGGGAAGCCGCCGAGGCCGCGCAAAACGAGCATCCGGCGGTCAAGCTTCTCGCCGAAGAGAACTCGCGGCTCGCGGAGGAGCGGGGTCGACTGAACGGCCTTCGGGCGAAGGCGACGACTCAACTCGACGACGCTCGCGAGCTGCTCCGGAAGACCCGGGAGACGTTTCGCGGTCTCTCCCGAAAGGTCGATGCGTCTCGGTTCACGAGCACACTCGGAGTCTTGCTTCGAACTCAGCAAAAGAAACTGAGGGACATTCGAGAGCTCGAGGCGAGCATTTCGGAGCGAGCCGACGAAGCCGGGCGAGTCGAAGTGTGGCTCGTCGACCTAGAAGAACAGCGGAGAGCGACCGTCGACGATCGGGTCCGCGAGCTGTTCGAGCGATCGGAAACTCCTCTCGAGAGTGCCTCGGACGATCTGAAAACGAGACTCGCCGAGCTCGTCGAAGACTCGCGCCTCAATTACGTGATCCCGCTTGCCGCCGACTACGAGAACTACGCGAATAAACTCTCCGACCTCGACACGGAAGAACGAGAGCTCGGGGCGGAGGTTCGGCGGTTCTCGGAATTCATCGCGCGAAGGATCCTCTGGAGTCGAAGCGCGAGCGCACTCGAGCCCGCCGATGCGAAGAAGTCGCTCCATGCGATCGCCTGGTGTCTCGATCGCGATCACTGGATCGAGCTCGGCGGCGCGATTCGCGAGAGCTGGTCCGAACGACCGACGCCGTTCATCTTGTTCGCTCTCTCCCTGGTCTTCTCAGCCGTCGTCTACCGCACCCTCGTCAAACGCCTGCGGATGCTCGGCGAATTGGCGCAGAGGTCGCGTTCGAGCGACCTCTCGCCGACCTTGAAGGCGTTTTTCATCACACTCATCCTCACGCTCCTACTGCCGACTTCGTTCTGGCTTCTCGGCTGGTGCTGTTCCGTCGCCGGCGAGTCGTCTGCGCTCGGAGCGGCGCTTTCGACCGCTTGTCTTGCGACCGGATCCGTACTGTTTACGATCGAGATCCTGCGTCACACGACTCGAGATGGCGGTCTTGCGGAGAAGCATTTCCGCTGGAGCGCTCTCACGGTCCACGTGATTCGAAAAAACACCGCGCTCCTTTCGATCTTTCTCCTCCCGCTTCTCTTCGTCGCCGCACTCCTCGAAGGTCAGAGAGTCGAGGAGCACAAGGAGTCCCTCGGACGACTCGCGTTCGTCGGAGTTCTCGTCGTGTTTACGTTCTTTCTCGCGCGAGTGCTCAGCCCCGAGCGAGGAGTTTGGCATCACACGATTCGCGTCCGACCGGGGAGCCTCGTCTCACGATTCCGCCTCCTCTGGTACGGCGGGGCGATTCTCGCACCGATCGCGCTGATCGTGCTGGCCGTGCTCGGCTACTACTACACGAGCATTCAGCTCGCGTGGCGTCTCGAGGTCACGCTTTGGCTTCTTCTCTTGCTCGTTCTGCTCCAAGCCTTGCTTCTTCGCTGGCTGCTTCTCGCGAAGAGGAAGCTCGCCATCGAGCAGGCGCGATCGAAGAGAAAAGCAGAATCTGAGCAGCGCGCAAAAGAGGGCGCCGGCGGAGCGGCGGTCAGCGAGGAGGCGCCGATTCCGCTCGAAGAGCCGACGGTGGACCTGACCGAAGTGGACGCCCAGACAACGCGGCTCCTCCGCGCGGCGACGCTCGGCGCATTTTTGATCGGACTCTGGGTGGTGTGGGTGGATGTGCTGCCGGCGCTCGGCATCTTGAACGATGTCCCGCTCGGCTGGACCAAGTCCGTGAACGTCTACGAGACGGTGCTCGAGGAAAACTCGCTCGGTGAGGAGACTGCGGTCGAGAGGCTCGTCGCGAAGGAGATCCCGGTGACCGCGGCGCACCTCGGCCTTGCGCTGGTGATCGGTCTCGTCGCGCTTGTCGCCGCGAGAAACTTGCCGGGCTTCCTTCAGATCGCGCTTCTGCAGAGACTTCCGCTCGACTCCGGCGCACGCTACGCGGTGACGGCCGTGTCGGGGTACACGATCACCCTCGTCGGCATCGCGGCGGCGTTCGCCGTGATGGGCGTCGGGTGGTCGAAAGTGCAGTGGCTTGCGGCCGCCCTCACGGTGGGGCTCGGGTTCGGCCTCCAGGAGATTTTCGCGAACTTCGTCTCCGGTCTGATCATCTTCTTCGAACGGCCCGTGCGTATCGGCGACGTGGTTACCATCGACAACGTCACGGGAACGGTGACAAGGATTCAGATTCGTGCGACCACGGTGACCGACTGGGATCGAAAGGAGTTCGTCGTTCCGAATAAGGATTTCATCACCGGGCGGCTTCTCAACTGGACGCTCTCGAACTCGACGAACCGTGCCCTGATTACGGTCGGGGCGGCGTACGGATCCGACGTCGAGCGAGCGCTCGCGATTCTGAAGCAGGTGGCGCTCGACAACCCGAACGTGCTCGATGATCCCGAACCGATTTCGACGTTCGAGCAATTCGGAGACAGCACGCTCAATCTCGTCCTCCGGTGTTATCTTCCGAATCTCGATGTTCGCGTCGCGACGATCAGCGAGCTTCACAAGGCGATCGATCGCGAGTTCCGTGCAGCTGGGATCGAGATCGCGTTTCCCCAGCGTGACATTCACATTCGGGGCCCGGAAGGGAGTGCCCGGAATTCGGAGGAGACGCTCAGCTCGGAGTACGCACCAGATTCGGTGAGCGGAGCGGCGAGCCACCGCAAGGCGTGAATGGACAAGGAGGGGCGCTGCGCCGACGGGAACTGTGCTCTCCGCACGGTGAGGATCGGGGTGGCGACTCATCCGATGCTCAATTCGCGTCTCGGGGTGGCGTCGTGGAATCTGGTGAGAAACCCGGTTCCGAGTGGATCGAATGGACGACGAGAGCCGGGCGACCCCGCTCCTCCGACGACCGAAGCGACTGGAGCGATCAGCCGTCTCTCGGTTCGAACTCCGTCGCGAGGTGAACCACGGCTTCGCCGCGGTGAACGAGCGCCGATTTCGTGAGTCCGATCACGAGTCCGCTCGCCGGAGCGACGATGGCGACGTTCGTCTCGCCGAACGAGTCGGAGACGACGCCGAGGCGCTGTCCGTCGACGACGCTCTCGCCCTCGCGAACGAGCACGCGACACAGGCCACTCGTCCGCGCGCGCACCCACGTCGTTTCGGCGATGCGGAGGCTCGGTGTCTTCGCCTTCCGGAACCCGCGGCGAAGCATGCCCAGGTGTCCGAGGACGCGAATCGTTCCCTCGACGCCCGTCGACACGGCTCGCCGACTGAATCGCAGCGACTCGCCGGCCTCGTAGACGAGCGTCGTCACCCCTCGACTGGCCGCCGCTTCCCTGAGGGTTCCGTGGCGGATGCGAGAGTGAATCATGACCGGAGCGGCGAAGGCCTCGGCGCACGCTCGCGTGGCGGTGTCCTCCAGATCGCCGCGAATCTGGGGCAGGTTCGACCGGCCATTCGACCCGGTGTGAAAATCGATTCCGTGAGTCGAACGCGAGACGACCTCCGTCATGAACGTCGAGGCGATGCGCGCCGCCATCGATCCGCGACGAGAGCCGGGAAACGACCGATTGAGGTCGCGCCGATCGGGAAGGTATCTCGACTGGTTCATGACACCGAAAATGTTGACCACCGGCACGGCGATCAGCGTTCCGCGGAGCTTAGTGAGCGGGATCATTTCGAGCACCTCCCGAATGATCTCGATGCCGTTCAGCTCGTCTCCGTGGATCGCTCCGGAGAGCCAGAGGCACGGTCCTCGGCGCGCACCGTGAAGAACCTCGACTGGAATCGATACGAAGGTTTGCGTGGTCGGGATGCGCGCGATGGGGATCTCGACCCGCCGGCGGGTTCCGGGACGCAGAATCTCGGTGCAAAACTGAAACGGAGCCGCGCGCTCAGCCTTTGATTCGGTCACGCGTTTTACCCCGGCGGGCGTGTTTCTCGATGAACTCGATGATCTGGCCGGCGACATCCTTTCCGGTCGTCTGCTCGATGCCCTCGAGACCCGGCGACGAGTTCACCTCCATGACGACGGGGCCGTGATTCGATCGGAGCAGGTCGACGCCGGCGACTCTGAGCCCCATCGCCTTTGCGGAGCGGACGGCCGTGCTCCGCTCTTCCGGAGTGATCTTGATCTTCTCCGCCGTCCCGCCGCGGTGAAGATTCGAGCGAAACTCGCCCTCGGCACCCTGCCGCTTCATCGCGGCGACGACTTTCTCTCCGATCACGAGAGCCCGGATGTCACTTCCGCCCGCCTCCTTGATGAACTCCTGAACGAGGATGTTCGCGTCGAGTCCGCGAAACGCCTCGATGACGGATTCCGCGGCTTTTTTCGTCTCCGCGAGCACGACACCGATCCCCTGCGTCCCCTCGAGCAGCTTGACGACGAGCGGCGAGCCACCGACGAGATTGATCAAGCCCTCGACGTCCTTCGTCGAGTGAGCGAAGCCGGTCACGGGAAGACCGATTCCTTTTCGTGCCAGGAGCTGTAGGCACCGGAGCTTGTCCCGCGAGCGCGTGATGGCCTGCGACTCGTTCACGGGGAAGACATCCATCATCTCGAACTGCCGAACGACCGCCGTCCCGTAGAACGTGTGCGAGGCGCCGATGCGCGGAATGATCGCGTCGACTTCCAGGCGCTTCCCTTGGTAGAGCACCTTCGGCTGGTGGGACGTGATGTCCATGTAGCACCGAAGGTAGTCGACGACCTGAACCTCGTGGCCCTTCGCCTCCGCCGCCTCTTTGAGGCGCGACGTGGAATAGAGGGATGCCTTCCGCGACAGAATCGCGATCTTCATCGTGCCTTCCTCTTGGTTCTCTTCTTGCTCCCGGACGGAGCCTTCTTCTTTGTCGGATCTCTGCCGGCGAGAAACGAGACGGCGGGATTGATGAGAAAGCGCCGACGCACCGCCTGTCGTCCGAGGAGCATTCGAAACCCCATTTCATCGCGGCCGACGAGCGTCAATTCGATCGGCCAAAGCTCGCCCGAGAGCGCGACCTCCGTGACGATTACCGGACGGAGGCTCTGCTTGCCCGAGGAGCTGCGAACGAGGCGCTCGTCGACGAGCTCGGCCTCGGTCTCTACCGTAGTTCGCGTGTCGCCTTGGAAGGGGTGAACCTTGAAGCGGACCATCCGTATCCGCTTCTTGTCGACGTAGCGAATGTCGAAGGCGTGAAGGGCCGACGATCTCGCGCCGGTGTCGACCTTTGCCTTGATAGCGTCAATCCCGAGCTCCGGGAGGCGCACCCACTCGCGCCAGCCGATCAGCGGTGTGTTTTCTGGCGTCCGTTTTTTCGGTGGCACGAGTCGAGGAATCTCTCGCGATTCGGGTCGGCGAATCCCGACGACGTTCCGGACGGCCGAACCGATCGACCTCGCGCCGACCGGGACCGACACCACGAAAGCGTGCAGCAAAGATCGTCCCGAAGCAAGATCCTGCGCCGGGACGACAAGCGCCTCATTCGACCCCGCGTACCGCCAGCCAGCGCTCCGCATCGAGCGCCGCCATGCAACCCGTGCCAGCCGCGGTGATGGCTTGTCGGTAGACTTTGTCCGCGACGTCGCCGCACGCGAAGACCCCTTCCTTCGACGTCTCCGTCGTGCCGGGGCGAACGATGATGTACCCCGTGTCATCCGTCTCGAGCTGCCCGCTGAGGAAGGACGTGTTCGGTTGGTGGCCGATCGCGTAGAAGAGTCCGCCGATCGGAAGAGTCGACGTCTCGTCGGTGTTCACGTTTCGGAGGCGTGCTCCTTCGATGACGTTTTCGCCCTCGACGTCTTCGAGCACGGTGTCCCAGATCATTTCGATCTTCGGGTTGTCGAAGAGACGCTGCTGCATGATCTTGCTGGCGCGGAGCGAGTCTCGGCGATGGATCACGATGACCTTCGAGGCGAATTTCGTGAGAAACGTCGCTTCTTCGACGGCCGAGTCACCGCCGCCGATGACCGCGACATCCTTGTTCCGAAAGATCGGGAGTGCGCCGTCGCACACCGCGCACGCGCTCATGCCCTTTCCCCAGAGCCGCTCTTCGCTCGGGACGTGGAGGCGTTTCGCCGTGGCGCCGGTCGCGATCACGAGCGCGTGCGTCTCGACTTCGCGCTCCGTCGACTTGACCCGAAACGAATCGCCCGAGAGATCGACTTCGACGACGTCCTCCTGGTGACAGACGGCCCCGAACTCCTTCGCCTGTTCGCGCAGCTTCGCCATCAGATCGGGACCCGAGATGCCGCCGCCGGGGAATCCCGGGTAGTTCTCGACCTCCGTCGTCGTCATGAGCTGTCCGCCCGGTGCGCCGCCCGATTGAAATCCTTCGAGGACGAGAGGCTCGAGATTCGCGCGAGCGGCGTAGATGGCAGCGGTGAATCCGGCCGGGCCGGAGCCGACGATCGTGATCTTTTGCATGATTCCTTCTCGGTGAATGGATGCTGCCTTGTGCTCTTCCAGTGGCCCAGGCGTCGCCTGAGCGCGCTCGGGAGATCGGTGCGGCGGTTCGGTGCTCGTGCCGAAGATTTACACGAAGGGATTCGGAAGGCCACGAAGGGAACCCCGCGCTCGAGATTCTGACACAAAAGGAGCGCAGGTGCGATCCGTGTGTCTCTCTGCTGCGACGCGTCAGCGCGGGGCGGTCGGAGACGGGTTCGACCCGCGCGACCGCGGGTTCTCGAGGTGGTAGAGAATCCCGTCCTCGGTCCCGACGACGAGATCCGGCACGTTGTCGCCGTTCCAATCGACGACGGCGGGACAAGTCGTGTGCCCCGAGAGCCGCCGTTCGGAGACCGGACCTTCGTGCCGAAAGCGAAACGCCCCCTCTTCCTCGGCGACATTGCGATAGAAGTCGGCGTTCGTTCCGTTCGCAAGGAGATCGAGCTTGCCGTCGCCGTCCCAGTCGACGATCGCGAGCTTTCGCCTTCCGCTCTTTCCCGCGTGGCCCCCGTTGAGCCGGAGCGGCTCGCCGTCTTCATCAAAGAAGATTCGAGCACCCGGGCGCAACCGGAGTCCGTCGCCGACGCGGACGCGCTCGAAGAACGCTAGATAGCCTTCGTGGTCGAGCATGACGAGGTCCGGGAGCCCGTTCCCACGTAGGTCGACGACAACCGGACTCGTTCGCCACTGCGTGACGAGCTGTCGGCCGCGCGGGGACCACCAGTTCCAAGCCGGCTTCGGCGGTGGCCCGCTCCACTCGACGAGGATCGGGCGAGCCGGCTCGAGGCGCGCCTCCCGCGCCGACCCGGTGTTTCGGTACCAGAGGACTTCGCCCCAAATGCTGTTGACGACGATGTCGACGCGACCGTCGCCGTCCCAGTCCGCGGCACACGGAACGGTGTAGCCCCACTTCGCTTCGGCCGGGCCCTGGATCGAGCCGTTCGGTCCCGCCTGGATGCGAATCACTTCTCCTCCCGCGCGCAGACGTCGCGGCGGTCGCCATCGCGGCGCGCGCGCGTCGCCGACGTTCTCGACCCAGCTCAGATACCCTGCGGTGTCGCCGCAGATGAGATCTTCGTCGCCGTCTCCGTCCCAATCGCAGCCGCTCGGTGTCGTGAGGACGCCGACCTTCACAAACTCGGCTTCCTGCCGAAAAAAACGTGGAGGGAGGAATTCGGGGAGGCGATCGACGACGTGACCCGAGCACTCGAGGAGCGCGACGCGGCCATCCTCCTGCCCGACGATGAGATCGACATCGCCGTCCGAATCCCAATCGAGTGCCTGGACCTGGAGCATCTGGAGCTCCATGCGGATCTCGCGTTCGCGGGAGTAGAGACGCCTTCCCGTCGCCCAGCGCGGCGCCGCTCGCGTGCCGAAGTTTTCAAAGTACGTGAAACCGTCGAGAAATTCGCCGCAGATGAGATCCTCGTCGCCGTCCGAGTCCCAATCAGCGAAATTCGGCGATGGGCAGCCGAAGACGTCGAGCGGCGCGTCACCGACGCGCAATTGTTCGGCATCGCCGTAGCGCGGCGCGGCGTCGGTGCCGAGGTTCTTCACGAAGTAGACGAATCCGTGGAGCGGCCCGCGCGTCCAGCGTCCGGACGCGTCGAAGGCATCGTCCCAGCCGTAAGCCCGCCAGTCGCTCGCCCCGACGATGAGGTCGTGGGTGCCGTCGCCGTCGTAATCGAAAAACTTCCAGTGATTCGTTCGGCCGGTGTGGAAGGACGGCTTGAACTCGACGCGCGCTCCGTCCCCGGCGAGCTGCGTCGCGCGAAACTCCGGATACCACGCGCCCGGAATCGCGACTCGTGGCTCGCCCGCGACGTAGGAGATCGCCGCGTTGTTCTTCGCTCGACCGATGCGTCCGCGCGGCCGAAACACCGGAAACTTCGCTTCAGCGTTCGGATTCTCGAAGAAGTAGATTCCGTTCGAGGGCTTGTTCATCGTCGAAACGACGAGATCGAAGTCGCCGTCGT
The DNA here is from genome assembly GCA_965223845.1 of Planctomycetota bacterium. Lineage (GTDB taxonomy): Bacteria > Planctomycetota > UBA8108 > UBA8108 > SXIK01 > CBDCXR01. The sequence continues at coordinate 7,255,378 of CBDCXR010000004.1, forward strand.
TGTCGTAGTCCATGACGAGTGGGACCGCCCAGAGACCGACTTCGAGATCGACGACGAGCCCCGGCTGGTCGTAGCGGAGCGGAGAGAAGTCGTCCGAGCGCGCCGTGACGGCGAACGAGCTAGTGAGCCCGAGCGCGACGAAGAGTTTTCGGAGTGGAGTCATGAATCCTGTTCCTTCGGTGGCCTCACTTCGTCCGGCGGGGGGACGCGAAGGCCAACGGTTGAGCTCCGGGTCCACCGTCCACGCTCGCGCTTCACGGGTGACGCACGGCCGGACCAAGCTCGAACTAAGCGCCGATTCCGCGGCGCGTCCCGCTCGCAAGCACGCCGTCGATGACTTCGCCCGCGACGTCCGTGAGACGAAAGTCCCGGCCCTGAAAGCGAAACGTGAGGCGCTCGTGGTCGACACCGAGCAGGTGAAGGATCGTCGCGTGGAGATCGTTCAAGGACTGCGGCGCTTCGACGATGTGATAGCCGAGATCGTCCGTGCGCCCGACGGTCGCGCCGCCGCGGACGCCCGCACCGGCGAGCCACGCGCAGAAGGCGTGGCGGTGGTGATCTCTCCCGGCGCGCGCGTCGAGGTTGCCCTGCACCATCGGCGTCCGGCCGAACTCCGCACCCCAGATGACGAGAGTCTCGTCGATGAGCCCGCGCTGGCGGAGGTCGCGGATGAGCGCCGCAACCGGACGGTCCATCTCGCGGCACTTCCGCCGCATGTTCGCGAACACCGAGCCGTGGTGATCCCAGCCCGAGTCGTAGATCTGTACGAAACGTACGCCGCGCTCGACGAGACGCCGCGCGAGGAGGCAGTGGTTCGCGAGGCTCGACTTCCCGGGCGTCGCGCCGTACTCCTCGCGCACCGAGGCCGGCTCGCGCTCGAGGTCCATCAGATCCGGCACCGCCGTCTGCATTCGAAACGCGAGCTCGTACTGCGCGATCCGCGTCGCGATCTCCGGGTCGCCCACTTCACCGAGCCGCTCTCGGTTGAGCGCCTCGATGGAATCGAGCACGCGGCGGCGGTCGTCGCGTGCGAGTCCGGGAGGATCGGAGAGGAAGAGAACCGGATCGCCCTTGCTTCGCAGCTTGATCCCTTGATGTACGGTCGGGAGGAAGGCGCTCCCCCAGAGGCTGTTCCCCGCGCCGGCTGTCGCGCCGGTGGTGAGGACGACGAAGGCGGGAAGGTCTCGATTCTCGGTCCCGAGACCGTAGGAGACCCAAGAGCCGAGGCTCGGCCGGCCGTAGCGCTCGAAGCCGGTCTGAAAGAAGAGCTGTGCGGGCGCGTGATTGAACTGCTCGGAGTGGAGCGTCTTGACGACGGCGATCTCGTCCGCGACGGTTCCGAGATGCGGGAGCAGCTGGGAGAGCTCGAGGCCGGACTCGCCGTGACGCGAGAACGCGAACTCCGAGCCGAGGAGACGCGGGTGTCCGCGCAGGAACGCGAAGCGCTCGCCCGAGATGAGTCGTTCCGGAACGAGCTCGCCGTGGTGCGCGCGAAGGACGGGCTTATCGTCGAAGAGATCGAGCTGCGATGGCGCGCCGACCATATGGAGCGCGATCACGTTTTTCGCCTGCGGAGTGTGATGCGGTCGCGGCAGTAGCGGTTCGCCACGCTGCTTCGGCGCGGCACCGAACGCGGCGGGCGCAAGGAGCGATGACAGCGCGATCGAACCGAGGCCGCCGCAACCGGTGCGGATGAGCTCGCGTCGACTCAGGAAATCCGTGGTCTCGTCGGGTCGGATTCGCATCGCGGGGTGGAAGGAAGAGAACGTGCTCTGCTCGCGTTTCGCTACTCGCGCGAGATCGTCTCGTCGAGATTGAGAAGGACGGAGGCGACGAAGAACGCCGCCGCAAGCTCGGGGTGCGGGGTGTCGGCTGGGACGGAGCGCCCCTCGAGGAGCGCGCGAGCGGCGTTCGGCTGTGCGCGGAGACGCGAGAGCTCGGTCTCGAAGAGCTCCACCATCCTGCGCAGTTCACTCGCCGAGGGCGGGCGGCTCAGGCAACGCCGGAAGGCGTAGCGGACGCGATCCGCCGACGACCCGTTCGGAAGATCCGCGATGACGCGCTCGGCGAGCTTGAATGCGAGGTCGACGTACACCGGATCGTTGAGCAGGACGAGCGCCTGAAGAGGCGTGTTCGTTCGCGGGCGTTCCACGCACGTCGCCGTACGGTCGGGAGCGTCGAACGCGACGAAGCTCGGGTACGGACTGCTCCGCCGGAGCACGGTATAGAGGCCGCGACGATACCGATCTTCACCGGTGCTCGTCCGGTAGGTGTTGTCGACAACGCCGATGACGACCCAGGTTCCGTCCGGCTGCGGCGGGTAGACCGGTGGGCCGCCGAGGCGCCGGGCGAGCGTTCCGCTCGCGGCGAGAGCCGCATCTCGGATGCGCTCGGCCTCGAGTCGAAAGCGCGCACCGCGAGCGTAGAGCTCGTTGTCGGGATCGCGCTCCTTCGCGATCGCGCTCACGCGCGAGCTCTGCTGATACGCCGCGGAGAGGACCATCGCGCGGTGAACTCGCTTCACCGACCAGCCGGAATCGACGAGCTCGCACGCGAGCCAATCGAGAAGTTCGGGATGCGTCGGCCGCGCACCTCGAGTGCCAAAGTCCTCGGGCGTCGCGACGAGCCCTCGACCGAAGAACGCCGCCCAGTGCCGATTGACGACAACTCGCGCGACGAGCGGGTTTTCCGGGCTCGCGAGCCAGCGAGCGAGGCCGAGCCGATTCGCCGGCGCGTCTTCGGCGAGAGGGTGAAGCGCACTCGGAACGCCCGGCGCAACGGGGTCCGCCGGATCGAGAAAGCTGCCGCGGCGAAGTACCCGCGTCTCGCGCGTGTCGGCTCGCTCGCGCATGACGAGCGCCGTCGGCGGCGCCAGCTCGTCGAGGCGCTCCCTCACGGTCGCGATCTCACTCTCGCACTCCGCGAACCGCGGCTTCACCGCGCGGAAGCGTTCGAGGAGCTTCTTCTTCTGCTTTGCCGTTCGATCCTTCGCGTCGATGCGGAAGATCGCTCGAATCGGTTTCGGTTCCGCCGCGAGCTCGGCGGCGTTCGCTGCGAGGTTCTCCTCCCAGGATTTCCTCTCCGCACGCAGGGCCTTCAACTCGCGCTCGAGCGTCTCGCGTTTCGCGTCGAGTTCTCGCCGCGCGATCCGCTTTTCCTCGGCGAGAGGGAGCTCGATCTTGGGGCCGATGAACTGTCTCACCGAGCCGCCTTCCGCCTTGGTTTCGATCTCCGTCTGATTGAAGTACGCGAGGAGACCGTAATAGTCCTCCTGCGTGAACGGGTCGTACTTGTGGTCGTGACACTGAGCGCACGAGAGCGTCGAGCCGAGCCAGACGGTACCCGTCGTGTTCACGCGATCGAAGACCGCGTTCAGGCGGTCCTCCTCGCGATCGACTCCGGCTTCGACGTTCACCGTCGTATTGCGATGGAATCCGGTCGCGATCGTCGATTCGAGTGTCGCGCCGGGAAGCAGATCGCCCGCGAGCTGATCGATCGTGAATTCGTCGAACGGTAGATCGTCATTGAGAGCCGTCACGACCCAGTCGCGGTACGGCCAGGACGAGCGGTGTCCATCCCGCTGGAATCCGTTCGAGTCGGCGTAGCGTGCGAGATCGAGCCAGCGCGATGCGAAACGCTCGCCGTACGCGGGTGAAGCCAAGAGTCGATCGACGAGCTTCTCGTACGCCTCCGGTCGTTCGTCCGCGATGAATCGATCGACCTCCTCGACGGACGGAGGCAGTCCGGTGAGATCGAGCGAGAGTCGGCGGATCAGCGTGTAGCGATCGGCCTGCGGCGACGGCTCGAGGTCCTCGCGCTCCAATCGGCGGAGGACGAAGCGGTCGATCGCGCCGCGCGGCCACTTCTCGTCCGCGACACTCGGCACCGAGGGCCGTACGGGCGCCTGATACGCCCAGTGATCCTCGGCGAGTGCGAGCGAGCTCGCGGCGACGAGGGTCACGGCACTCAACACGGCGCGCCGGCCGCGGCGATGGGATCCGGTCGGTCTTCGCGGCATGACGCGAGTATAGCAGATCCGGCGAGGCGGGAGGGTTCGCGATCGCGACTCGCGCTCGATTCGCGGTATTCTGCGTCGAGGAGCGGGCGCGAGACCTCGCGGCGCGCGTGTCGAGAGACGGATTTCGATCATCCTCGCGGGAGGCAAATCACTTGAGTGCGATGGCATCGACGAACGGCGTACAAACGATCGGAACTCTACTTGTCGCGTGTCTCGGTCTCGCCGGCTGCGCGCCCACACCGGACGCGCCCGTGGGCGAGAATGCGGACGAGTGGACCGACGTGCGGGTGGAAGCGGTCGCCTCGCAGGCTCTTCTCGCTCAGATCGACCGGGTGAAGAATGCGCTCGAGCTTCTCGGCCAACCGCTTCCCGCGTCGGTGCTGCTCGACATCGAAACGGCGCGCGAGGAGTGGAACGATCGCGACGTTACCGCGGCCGTTCAGAACGCGCTCGATCCGCTCTGTCTTCTTACCATCGTGATCGAAGGGGAAGATCGCTTTCAGGTGCACCGCGGCGCCGGCCCGGCCACTCTCGTCGAGCAGGGCTGGACGTCCTTTCTCATCAAGATCGTCAACCGCGCGGAAATCGAGGCGCGACTCGAAGTCGACAGCCCGCACGCGGGATCGATTCCCGGTTCGGCGCCCGGGATCGCCGCGACGCGATGGATGGACGTCGAGCTTTTCGATCGCCAGCCGCTCCGCCGCGCACTCTCGGGATTCCCGCTCGAGTACCGCGCGATCCAGATCTACGCGCGCGACGCCGGCGTCCACCGCGCACGGCTCGACTTCGGGCTCACGCCGCTCGCCAGCGCACGGCCGGCGCGCGACGGCTCCGGCCGACTCATTCGCGCGTGGGATTTCGATGCGGACGACACCTCTGGGTGGCGGCCGCTGAACGCGTGTCGACTCGAGAGTCGCGCCGGCGCGCTGCGAGCGATCGCGACGGGAGCCGATCCCTACTTCGCCGTCTCGCAATCGGCGCCGGGCGGCGACATGGTCCTTCGCTTCGCGGCGCGCACGGCAAAGGTCGTCGAGGGTCAGGTGTTCTGGTGGACGCGCGAGCGTCCGCAACCCGACGGTGGGCGCCTGCGGTCGTTTCGTCTCGGCGCCGCGCCCGGCGTGTGGCAGCGGGGAGAGGTCCGCTTCCGTGCGGCATCCGATCTCGCGGGAGTTCGTATCGATCCGGGGAACGGACCGGGCGAGGTCGAGTTCGACTGGATCGAGCTCGCCTACGAACGCGACCACGCCGCGGCGAGCGAGTCGATCGCGCTCGCGTTCAACGTCGACCGCTCGACGCGCGTCTCGTTCGCGGTTTCCGACGACCGTGGGCGACCGACGACCGCGGCGTTCGTGATTCGCGACGAGCAGGGTCGTGTGTATCCCGCGCGAGGAAAGAGGCTCGCGCCGGACTTTTTCTTCCAGTCGCAGGTCTACCGCGCAGACCGCGAGACCGTACGCCTGCCATCGGGAACCTACTCGGTCGAATGTTCGCGCGGGCCGGAATCGATCCCCACGACGAAGTCGCTCGTTGTCGGCCGAACGCCGACCGAGCTCACCTACCGGGTCGAACGCTGGGTCGACCCGGCCGAGCGCGGGTGGTGGTCGGGCGACCATCACATCCATGCCGCCGGTTGTCGGCACTACTCGAACCCGACCGAGGGCGTCCGGCCGCGCGACATGGCTCGGCACATCCAAGGCGAAGACCTCAAGGTCGGTAGCAACCTCACCTGGGGACCGTGCTTCGACTACCAGAAGCAGTTCTTCACCGCGCGCGAAGACGACGCGTCGAGTTACCCCTATATTCTCCGCTACGACATCGAGGTGTCGGGATTCGGTTCGCATCGGTCGGGACACCTCTGTCTCCTCCGGCTCAAGGAGCAGATCTACCCGGGTGGTGAGTCTAAGGATCACTGGCCTACGCTCGGGCTGAATACGCTCCGCTGGGCGAAGCAGCAAGGCGCGATTTGCGGCCCGGCGCACTCGGCGTCGGGGCTCCACGGTTCGGTGGGGCGCGCGAATGCACCGGACGGACCGGACGGGCTGCCGAGCTTCGCGATTCCGAACTACGACGGTATCGGTGCGAACGAATTCATCGTCGATGTGACGCACCGCGTACCGGGTCCCGGCGGCGAGCTCGTGCCCGCGGTCGACTTCATTTCGACGATGGATACCGACCGCCGCGCCGAGCTCACGATGTGGTACCACGTGCTCAACTGCGGTTTCCGCGTACGTGCGAGCGGCGAGACGGACTTTCCGTGCATCAGTGGCGACCGCGTAGGAATGGGACGGGTCTACGCGAAGGTCGATGGCCGGCTCACGTACGACGCTTGGTGCGAAGCCCTCGCCCGCGGGCGGAGCTACGTGAGCGACGGAACGGCGCACCTCATGGAGTTGACGGCTCAGTCGGTGTCGACCGGCGCGACGGTCGAGCTCGGAGTGGCCGAGAGCGAGCTTCGCCTCGACGCGCCGGGAGTCGTTCGCCTGCGCGCCATCGCGGCCGTCCGCCATCCCGCCGAGGCTCGCGCACGGATCGAAGTGGTCGTGAATGGATTCCCGGTCGAGGAGAAGGAGATTCCGGCGACGGGAATCGCGACGGATGTGTCCTTCGACGTCCGGGTAGAGAAGAGCAGCTGGGTGGCCCTTCGCGTCTTTCCTTCAGCCCACACGAATCCCATCTTCGTCCTCGTGCAGGAAAAGCCGATCCGCGCGCTCAAAGCGAGCGCGGAGTGGTGTCGCCGCGGTGTCGACCAGTGCTGGTCGCAGAAGGCGCGGACGTACGCAGAGGCGGAGCAGGAGGACGCGATCGCGGCCTACGAGCACGCTCGGCGGGTTTACGATCGCATCTGGGCTGAGTGCGAGGAGTAGTTCCACACGAAGGACGCGAAGGACCGCGAAGAGAGACGAAGGAAGAGGAAAGATAGAGTTGGGTATGAAGGGAATCTCGAGATGACGGCCGTGCGTTCACGCGTAGAAGGCTCACCGCTTTTGCGCCGTCCCGTGAAGGCGCGTGCCGTACCGAGTCAATCGAATTCGTGGCGCGAGCGAGCGACGTTCAGCGCGGTTTCGAATTCTATCCCCCTTATCAATCCTCTCTTCCTTCGTCTCTCTTCGCGGTCCTTCGCGTCCTTCGTGTGAATCTCTCGACCCCGATAGCACGACGCGTCGGGAAAGTCGGATCGCCGCCTAGCCCCCACGACCGAAGCGAGCCGAGGCCGCCTTCACGATCCCCACCGGAGGCGGAAGGTGCCCGGTATAAACGAGGAATCGATACCGGAGCCGCAGTGATTCCTTCGCCGCGAGATCTCGCGTGAAGAAAGCGCCGAAGCGTCCGTAGTCCCGGTACGCCGAGTACTTCGTTCCCTTCGGATTGTCCGGGTGGTTGAGATGGATCACCGTGTAAACGCGCTCGCCGAGCGTGTAGGTTTCCCCGGCCCACGCGTAGTCGAGATCCTTCTTGGGGTCGGCGTCTTCCTTCGGGAAAAAGTACTTGGTTCGCTTTCGATCGACTTCGTTCGCCGGCCGATACTGGACGCCTGCGTGCTCCGGGTCGCCGTTCAGCTTCAGATCTCGCTGCGCGGTGAGCACCGTGTCGAAGTCGATCTCGACGATCCCCGGGCCGTCGAGTCGGCGGAACTTCATCGTCCGCTCTTCGACGATGAGCGGCTTCTTCTCCTTGTCGTTCCAGTGCACGAGCGAGGTGAGCACCGCCTCGTCGCCCGTCGTTTCGCTCTTCAGGAACCGCTGGTGCACCTGCTCGACACCCTTCATGTGCCAGAGGTCGTAGCTCTGTCCGCCCGATTGGACGCGATTCCAGCCGATGAAGATCCCGCGGTGATGGGTGAACTGTCCGCCGGGACCTTTGGTGATCGGCGTCTTGTTGTCGACCCCGAACACGTGGAGATACGGCTTGTAGGTTTCGTGAAGACGCTCCGGAGTCGACTTGTCGTAGGCGTGCATGTAGCGCGCCACCCGGCGGCCGTCGATCGCGATGTCGGTGTGAGACTCCTGGACGGTGGAGATCGCGAAGCGATTGTCTTCCGCGGACACCGAAGAGAATCCGAAGGACACGCAAAGACTGAACGCGACAACGAACGGCACGGCAGAACGGCGAACGATCGTCATGATGGAGCTCCGGTGAATGTTCGGCAGCGAGCTACCGGGTACCAAGAGGGGTGAACCGCGAAGGAAGGAGATTCTCTCGTCACCCGCGTGCGGAATCCACCGTACGCTCTCGGCTCAATCGTCCGGGAGAGCTTCGAGCGCGAGCATGACTTGCTCGGGGAGCGCGGCCGGCATGGCCGTCACGACGCGGACGAGGTGATCGCCGCTCTTGCCGTTCGCCTCGATGCCCTTTCCGCGGAGACGGAGAATGGAGTCCGACGAAGTGAGGGGCGGAATCTTGAGCTCCACCCAGCCGCCGATCGTCTCCACCTGGACCGAGCCGCCGAGGAGCGCTTTCTTGACGGGAACGCGGGCGTCCGAGCGCACGTTGAGCCCGTCGAGTCGCATCGTGCGGTGCGGCTTCACGGAGACCTCGAGGAGGAGGTCTCCGTTCGCCCCGCCGTCGCTTCCCGGGTGACCTTGGCCCGTCAAACGGAGGATCGCGCCGTCGTTCACTCCCGGCGGGATCTTTACCGTGATCGCCTTCTTGCTCGGGATGTTCAGCTCGCAGCTCTTCCCGCGCGCCGCATCGCGAAAGTCGATCGTGACCTTGTGGCGTAGATCTTCGCCCTTCTTCGGGGCAGCTTTCGCTTGTGGGGGTGGAGAGGGCTGCTGCTCTTGCCGGCGGCGCCAGCGACGCGATTGACCGCGCGTTGCGGCGTCGAGCTGCTCGGCGAAGGCGTCGGGATCGAACTCGGGCTCCGAACGCGCGGCCGAACCGCCGCGTCGACCGAACAGATCGCCGATGAGATCGCCGAAGCGCGAGAAGATATCCTCGGTCGAGTTGAAGCCTTCGAAGCCGACGTCCTCGAGGCCCGCGCGGCCGCCGGAGTCGTAGACCGAACGTCGATCCTTGTCGGAGAGAACGTTGTAGGCTTCGGCGACTTCCTTGAACTTCTGCTCCGCGACGGAATCGCCCGGGTTCTTGTCCGGATGGTACTGAAGCGCGAGCTTTCGGTAGGCATCGCGGATCGCGGACTCGTCTGCGTTCCGCGGGACTCCCAGCACCGCGTAGTAATCGATCTCTCCGGGCCCCATCGCAGCAATCTCCTTCCCTCGACTCGCGCGCCGAGCGGTCGCTCAGTCTTCCCAGATTTCCTTTTCGGTTCGCGGCGGAAACGCTGCGGGGATCATTCCCCGAAGCTTCGCGTGACGCGCGGGCGACAGTGTCGCCGCGATGTCGATGCCCCCGGTGCCGTACTCCGACTTGAGAACCCGACCGTTCTCGCGGATGTAGGACTCCACGTCTCCCCGGTCGTACGGAACGGTCAGTCGGACCTCGACGTCGTCCTTCTGGATGCGCTCGAGCATCTCTTGCCTGAGCTCGTCGATCCCTTCGCCCGTCGCGGCCGACACGCGGAACGCGCGTTCATTCGGGAGGAGGAGGTCCTCGAGGTGCCGCGCTTCAACGATACGATCCGGGGGGATGTTGTCCCATTTGTTGAGGAGAAACCACGTCTCCTTTCCTTCACAGCCGAGCTCGCGCAGCACGGATCGCACGGTCTTCACGTGTCGTTCGGCTTCTGCGCTGCTCGCGTCGACGACGTGAAGGAGAAGGTTTGCCTCGGTGGTCTCGGCGAGCGTCGCGTGGAAACTCGCAACGAGGTGGTGGGGAAGGTCGCGGATGAATCCCACCGTGTCCGTGACGAGAACGTAGCGCGAGTCGCTGACGGGCCAGCGCCGGACCCGGGTGTCGAGCGTCGCGAAGAGCTTGTCCTCGACGAGCTCGGTGGAATCGGTGAGCCGGTTGAGCAGAGTCGACTTCCCCGCGTTTGTGTAGCCGACCAGCGCCACGACGAACTCGCGCCGGCGCTTCTCGATCGAGTGCTGCCGCTTTTCTTCGAGCTTCTTCAGCTCGGCCTTCAGCTTCCCGATGCGCCGGCCGATGATCCGCTTGTCTTCCTCGAGCTGCGTCTCACCCGGTCCGCGCATACCGATCCCCGCCTTGAACCGATCGAGGTGGGTCCACATCCGCTTGAGGCGAGGAAGGCTGTAACGAAGTTGCGCGAGCTCGACCTGGAGCTTCGCCTGCCGCGTTCGCGCCCGCTGGCTGAAGATATCCATGATGAGCTGACTCCGGTCGATCACCTTCCGGCTCGTCAGCTTCTCGAGGTTTCGCTCCTGCGCCGGACTGAGGTCGTTGTCGGTGACGACGAGGTCGACATCGAGCTCGGCCGCACGGTGAGCGACGTCGTCGACCTTGCCCCGGCCCATGTAGGTTTTCGGGTGGGGGCGCGGCAGGTTCTGAGTGACCGCGTCGACCACTTCTGCCCCGGCCGTCCGGACGAGCGACGTGATCTCCGCGAGCGGGTTCTCGGGCTCGCGGCGGGGTCCTACGGTCGCCTTGGCGACGAGGGCTCGTTCGGGAATCTTCGAATCGTTCTCCATACGGAACGCGGGAGGCGGTCTCCTGGTGCTCGGCGGCCGATCGGGTCGGGGGCTCCGAAGTCCCCTCTAGACAGTGTACCGCGCCCGCCGCGGATGGTCAGCCGGTCGAAAGACCGTCGATCGAGCGGGCGTCGAGAGCGACGTGCCGTCGCCAGCGCTCGTCGTCGCGGGCGGGGAAGTCGGTCCGGAAGTGCACGCCGCGGGACTCCTCTCGCCGAAGCGCGCCGAGAGTGAGGAGGTACGCGACGAGGAGCATGTTTTGGAGTCCCCAGCCTTTCGAGTCGAGAAACGCGGTCTCGAGCACGTACTGAATCCACGTCTCGATCTGGCCGAGTGCGGACGAGAGACCCTCCTCATCGCGTTCGAGCCCGACTTTCTGCCAGAGGAGACTCCGGAGACTCGACGTCAGGTCTTCGAGGTCGAGAGAGCTGGGCTCCGGCGCACCCTGAAGCGGCTCGTCGGCGACTGACGAGGGACCGAACCTCGACTCGCGCTCCGCTTCGCTCGCCGCGGCGAGACCGGCCCGATGGCCGAACACGAGGCCTTCGAGGAGCGAGTTCGACGCGAGTCGATTGGCGCCGTGGAGGCCGGTCGACGCGACTTCCCCGGCGGCGAAGAGGCCGCGGAGCGACGAGTGTCCCGCGTCGTCGGTCTGTACTCCGCCGATCGAGTAGTGCGCGCTCGGGCGCACGGGAATCGGGTCGCTCGCGATGTCGATGCCGAAACCGAGGAGCTTCTCGCGGATTTTCGGAAAGCGATGGCGCACGTGCTCGGGGGAAATGGGCGAGAGATCGAGGAATACGCGGTTCGCCCCCGTCTCACGCATCACCTTTACGATCGCGCGTGAGACGACGTCGCGAGGGGCGAGATCGGCCTGGGGATGGAAATCGCGCATGAACCGCCGACCGTCCCCGTCGACGAGGATCGCGCCCTCTCCGCGGACGGCCTCCGTGATGAGAAAGCGGTCCGCTCCCGCGATGTAGAGCGTCGTCGGATGGAACTGGACGAACTCGAGGTCGCGCACCGTTGCGCCGGCGCGAAACGCCATCGCGACTCCGTCACCGGTCGCGACCCGCGGGTTCGTCGTCTCGCGAAAGAGCCGGCCGAGCCCACCGGTCGCCAGAATGGTCCGCTTCGCCCAGACCGCTTCGCGCTCGCCGTGAGGACGTTCGACGAGGGCGCCGCGGCAGGTCTCGTCCGTCGTCACGAGATCGAGGGCAAACGTGTTCACGAGGATCGTGACGCGCGGATGCTCGATCGCCGCCGCGGCGAGGACGCGCTCGAGCTCGAATCCGGTCGTGTCCCCGCGGTGGAGGATGCGCGGGCGCGAGTGACCACCCTCGAGCGTGAAGTGGAGAGCTCCGTCGGGTGAGCGGTCCCAAGCCGTTCCCATCTCGGTCAGGGCGTTCACCCGATCGACTCCCTCGCTCACCGCGATCCGAACGACGTCCTCGTCCGACAGGCCCTCGCCGACCGTCGTCGTGTCGGCGATGTGTCGCTCGAGAGAATCGTCGGTCGCAGCGGGATCGACGACCGCAGCGACACCGCCTTGCGCGTAGCGAGTCGCCGTCTCCTCGAGCGGAGCCTTCGAAATGAGGAGGACCTCGGCGCCCCGGTCGGCCGCAGCGAGCGCGGCGCTGAGTCCGGCGACGCCGGTCCCGATGACCGCGACGTCGGTGAATCGGTGCGCCACGCGACTGGCGTCGAAACCGACGAGGTAACGCCGGAGGAGCTGCGGAGGGACGATCGGTCGAGGCATCGGCGGTTTCGGGGAGTGTTGGGGCGACGAGGGCTCGGGTGTTGTCATCGCAAACACCCGAGCGACTCGGTCCGGGCCGCTCTACGCCCCCGGGGGCGCGGGCGGAAACTCCAACAAGGGTTTGTGGGATAAGGACTTCAGGCTCTTGTGACGATAAGACGGAGAGCGGAAGCGCCCGGGTGGCGCGCCGCGGAACCCTAGTTGCTACGAAACTCGGGGCGAGATCAATGGAAAGACTCTCTCCAGGAGGCGACGAACGACCGAGCTGGCGGTCGATCGCGCTCCCCGAACGGACCGTTGGCGCCCAGTCGCGAGCCCGGGGTTCAAGGTCGAGGGCATTTCGACCGCACCTTTCGTGCGCGCGGAATTGCCCGGCCCGATCGCCCTGCGGTTCCTATAATATCGATCGATTGTCCCTCTCCTCACGCCCCCGAGCAGTCAACGCGATGAACGCCCCGACCTACTCTCGATTCGGACCCGCGGAGACTTCGCGCACGCGCGGAATCTCTCTCCGCGGCGTCGGACCCGCTCCGGGGCGAGACGGCGGCATCGCGCTCCTCCTCGTGCTCATCATTTTCATCGTGCTCTACCTCGTCGTGTTTCAGCTCCACTTCACCACGAAGATGGAGCAGAAGATCGCGCAAGTGCGCTACGCCGAGGTGGAGGCAGGCTCCGGACTGTTCTCGGCGGCGCTCTACGTGAAGACCCTCCTCATGGAGGACCTGCGGCAGGATCTCGGCGAGGCCGGTGCGCAGAGCGGAGCGGGCGCGATGGGCGGTGCCCCCGGCGTCGCGCCGCCCGCGGGGCCGAGCGCTCCGGGCGGGCAGGGATTCGCCATGCCGGTCGACTCGGGCGCGGCGGCCGCCATGGCGGGCGGTGCCTCGACGTCGGTGAAGTGGTACGACTCCCTGCGCGAGAACCTCTTTCTCCCAAACGTCCAAAGCGTCGGCAACGTCGAGGTGAAGCTCCGCGTGATCGATGGCGAGCGTCGCTACGACCTCAATCGCCTCTTCGACTACGTCCGCCTTCGGGAAGAGGAGGTCGCCGAAGGTACGGAAGACCTGCGCGAGGAAGACCTCGTCGACGCCGTCGAAGGGCGGAGCACCGAAGACGCCGAGGCGAGTCTTCGCGAGCGCTTCCTCGCCCGCGCCGACGAGCGCCAGCGCGCCAACCGGAGAGGCGTCGCCGCGGACGGCGAGGAAGGGAGCGAGGGCATGGAGGAGCTGCGGCGCGACGCGAGCGGAGCCACGGCCGTCGCGCTCGACGATCTCGATTCCTACGAGCCGGAGCCGCCGTTCCTCGAGCCGGCGCCGTCCCGCCTCCTTGCGACCGAAGAGATGCTCCGTCGCGCGATCCTCATGATGTTCACCATCAACGAAGACAACGGCTACCTCTACTCGCAGAAGCACTTCGCCGAGAACGTCGCGCAGGCGATCGTCCAGTACGTCGTCGAACGACGGCTCGAAGATTTCAACAACCGCATCCTGAGCGTGAGCGAATTGCTCCAGCTCGACGAAGTGACGCCGGAGGTGTTCTACGGGCCCGTTCCGGATATTCCCGACGGGGAGGAGGCCGCGTTCGGCGATGTGATCCTCTCCCGCGATCGTTTCGGCGACCTCTCCGCGCGGTTCGCCTTCGACGACGAATACACCGACGACGCCGAGGCCGAGCGCCAAGAGGAGATCGCGCACCTCATGGAGCAATACGGCCGATTCGCGAACCTTCCGATCGGAATCGGCGCCGATCGACTCGCGGCGACGAGCCTCACCCGCGGCATGGAGGACTGGACGGTCGTTCTCGACGAGAACGAACAGGAGATGGTCCTCGATCCTCCCGTCCCGATCGGACTTCGGGATCTCTTTACGACGTTCTCGACCGGAAAGATCAATCTCAACTCGGCCAGTGCGCCGGTCATTTTCGGACTCTTGCTCTCGCTCGACGAGGAAGAGGGGAAAAACGTCGCTTACGGCATCGAGGATTATCGCAACCGCTTCCAGGAGGAGATGGATCCCGAAAGCGGCGTCGACCGCGTCGACGGCGCCGATACGCTCGATCTAGGACAACCGCGCCGGGAGCCTCCCCTCGATCCGACGACTCTCAGTGAAGAAGAAGCCAGTCTAGAAGCCGAATACCAGGACATGGAGACGAACTACTTTACGAGTCTCCAGCAGATCGAGCTGATCGACGGATCCGACCAGGGCCCAGAGGACCTCTTGCGCAGCGACGAGGGCGTGGAGCGCACCGACGCGGAGGGCGACACTCTCTACCGGCGCGTCCTCTTCGACCTCGAGAAGGTCGTCGTCTTCGGGAGCTCGTACTTCGAAGTGCTGATGAAGGCTGTCTCGCCGGAGAACCGTGCGGTCAAAACCGCGTCGGTGACCCTCCATCGCGACGTGAAGCGCAGCCTTCTCGAAGTGGTGATGTGGAAGGAGGAGCGCAAGTGACTGCGATCTCCACCCTAGTTGTCGATCCCGAGCGAAGGAGCTGACCCATGCGACTCTCGATCGGTCCGCTTCGCGCGGGCATCTTGATCGTCAATCTCGCACTGCTGGCGACGCTCGTCGTCACCGCTCTCCAGGCGTTCAACGTCGTCGGCAGCGCCGAGGGCGAGAAGGCGAGACCGGAGCGGATCGGGCGCTCGGACTTTCGGCCGAACGACGTGGCTCCGTCCTCGGGAAGAAGTCACGTCGGCGCCGTCGCGAACGTCTCGAGTGGTATGATCCCGACGAAGCCGACGGCGGTCACGACGCCGACGAACGTCCCGAGCGGAGACGCGGGCGAGCCCGAGTCGACGGGAGAAGAAGAGTACGACGGCGGCCCGCTCGAGGACGAGTGGGAGTACACGTTTTACATGCTTTTCCCGAGCGATCCCCTCTCGAACTTCGCCCGCATTTCGAAGAAGAAGCCCGACGGAGCGAAAGCGTCGCGAACGACTACATCACGGGGGCGCTCCACGTACCAGCGCCGATCGACGGCCGCGCTCGCGCGACGCGGGAAGACCGCCGCCAAGGACGATTCCGTCGCCTTCAGCGTTCGGCAGCGACTCGTGAAGAACGAGGACGCCGACGTCGAGTTCTACGTGCACTCCGCCGACAACAGGCGCCTCGTCTACTGGATTCCGGGACGCCCGCAGCGCATGTACGCTCTCCCCTTTAAGAGCTCGAGCCCGTTTATCCGGGAGCCGGAGAAGCGAGTCATCGCGCCGTCGGAGGTCAAGGACGACGACGATAAGGAAAAGAAGGCCGAGATCATTCGCATCGTCAAAGGGGATGATTCGGAGGCGGCATTCGAGGCGGAGTACCAGCAGCTTCTCGGTGGAAAGAAGAACTCGAGCGGGGCGAGCAGCCGCGATTCGGGCGGGCTCCGGCGCCGGCAGATCAGTCCGGCGGCGAGCAGCGCCGGCGCGGACGAAGAATCTCCACGCACGCCGCGAAAGCCGACGGCCGAGGAAGTGAAGGAGCTTCGCGACGCGATTCAGAACATCCCCGCGGAAGAACGCAAGCGCATGAACGAAGAGTTGAAGGGGATGCTCGGAAAATAGCCGCACCGCCGATGGCCCGCGACGAGTGATCGCGAGTTCCGGTAAAGGAAGAATCGGAGCCGCGGAATCGAATCTCAGGGGAGACGCGCGCGCCGGACCGAGAAGAGATTTATGGCATTCGTTGTCGGACTAGATTTAGGGACGAGATCGCTCAAGGGCGCCGTCTTCGAAGGGAACGCGCGAAAGTTCCGCCTCGTCGACGTGTTCTCGGAAGAGATTCCGACGCTCGACGCGCAGAGCGTATCGATCGGCAAGGACCTCGAGGTCGAAGCGGAGGCTCCCGACGATCTCGAGACGCCGCTCAGCCTCGACGAGCTCATCGCGAAGGTGCTCCGGGAGCGGAACCTCACCGGCGCCGAGATCGTGTGCGCGCTCGATTCGAAGGATTGCGGCATCCGCGAGTGCAGCGTTCCGTTCCTCAAGGACGAGCAGATCGAGCGCACCGTCGCGTTCGAGGCGGAGCACTATTTTCACGCGTTCGAGATCGAAGACGTCACGCTCGAGTGGGTGAAGATCGGTGAGCGCGCGGAGACGAGCCAGCTCTCGCTGTTCGCCGCGCCGAACGACGCGATCGCCACCCGCCTCGGCCTTCTGAAGAGCGCAGGGGTCGACCCCGTCGCGCTCGATCTCGACGCGGGCGCGCTCATCAACGCATTCGCGGCGACGCCCTACTTCGACGAGACGAAAAACGCGCTCCTTCTCGACCTCGGAGCGACGTCGACGAAGATCGTCCTCCTCGAGGGAGGGCGCATCAAGAAGGTCCGTGCACTCCGAACCGGCGCGGCGCGGCTCGACCCCGCGCGCATGCTCGCCCAGCCGGCGGCGGTGGCTGCCGGCGGAGAGCCGCTCGCGGACGAGGCTCCCTTCGGCGACCTTTCGATCGAGCAGAGATTCCAGGAAATCGAAGACGCCCTTCGCCGGCTCGATCCCGTCGGAAGCGTCGACCTCGAGCCGCCGGACGATCCGGGCGGAGACGCGCCGATCGCGATCGTTTCCGACGAAGAATACCAGCGACTCGAGCCGGAGGAGCGCCGCGCCCAAGAGGAAGCGCTTCTCGACGGCCGGGGCGAGTTCGACTACGGGGAGTATCTCCTTCGCGTCGGCACGGAAGTCCAGCGAACCCTGATCACGACTCAGCTCGACGGCGGCCTCGATCTCATCTGCCTCACCGGCGGGATGAGCCGAGGCGACGAGACGAAGCGCTTCTTCCAGGACGAGTTCGATGTCGAGACCGTCGACCTCGAGTTCGGCGAGAGCCTACCGAGTTCGCTCCCGCCGGAGCGTCTCCGCGACGCCGGCGCCGAAGCGGCGATCGCGGTCGGGCTCGGCCTCAAGGTCCTCGGGACGGACCGCTCGACGCTCGATTTCAGGAAGGGCCAGTTCCGCTTCGAGCACCGCTTCGATCGCTTGCGCTTTCCGCTGCTCAATTGTGCGGTGCTCGCCTTCCTCGCGTTTCTCCAACTCGCTTACGTGTCGCTCCTCGACTACCAGCGGGAGAAGAACTACGCGACGCGTTACCAGCAGGAGACGGCCGCGGTTTACAAGACGTTCTTCGAGAAGGACCTGACGCCCGGACGAAGCGCCGTGCGCGCCGCCGATGCGCAGAGGAAGATCTGGGAGCAGGGTGGAGCCGGCGATGTCGGCCGCTTCCTCCCGTTCGTCGAGGTCGTCCGTGATATTTCAAACTCCCTCGCGACGACGAATCTCTATTTCACAGTGACCTCGTACGACCTGAAACTCCGCCTCCGTCCCTCGAGCCGGAGCTCGGGTCGGAACAAGACCAAGGTTTGGATCGGAGAGGACACGAAGATCGACCTCGTCGTCGATCGCTCCGACGCCAACCTCGAGATCGAGAAGGCCTTCCGAACGAAGTCGGGAATCTTCTCGGCCTCCACGCGCGCGAAAAAAGAGGGCGAAACCTGGAAGGTGTTCCTCACTTTGACCCCCAAGGTCAGCTACCTGCGAAAGTTCAACTGAGTTAGGCGATGGCGAAGTCTTCACGAGACAAAGGCGAAGGGATCCAGATCGTGATCTCGACGCTCTTCATGACCGCGGGTGGTCTCCTCCTCATCACGCTGGCGCTCCGCTTCTATTTCATCCCGAGCGTGAACGAGCGGTACGAGCGTGAATCCTCGCAGTACATCCAGCTCACGAAGAAGCTCGGCGACAAGGAGATGATCAACCTGCGCGATCAGGCGCGCGCGAGCGCGAAGGTGAAGAACGATCAAACGCTCAAAGAGATCATCCAGTCGAAACTCAGCGCGTTCGCGCTCACGTACCGAAATCTCCCCGACCCGTCGCGTGGACGGGGGCGTTCCGGCGCGAACCAGGGCACAGTGGAAGTCCGCCAGAGTGTCGATCTCGAACCGGCCGGGATGACGCCGATCCTCCAGTTCGTCACCTCGGTACTCGACGCGAAGACGAGCGTCCGTGTCGGCTCGCTCAAGCTCTCGCCGAACCGGCGGAGCCAGGGGCGCGACTCCTGGACCGCGGGCGTCGAGTTCATCGACTACGAGACGAGCGGCGGCGCGACTCCGAACTGAGGGGCGCGTTTGCGCGTCGCCGACTGCGCCACGCCTCTTCGCGTTCTCGCCCGAGCCGATCCATCGCCGAACGCGAGCTAACGAAGCGGGATCGCCTCGACGTCGGCGATCGTCTCGCGTTCGTCCGAGTTGGTCTCGCCTCCGATGAGGTAGACCATCGGGACGGGGCCGCGGCTCGAGAGGTAGGCAGAGTGACGAGTGCGGCTCGCCATGAGACGGATGGCGAGCGGATTCCACGTGCGCGTGCGCCGCGAATACGCCTCGCCACCGCGAAGAGCGCCCGACCCCCGCGCGCTTCCCGGACGCTCGCCGCCGAGGAGCACCGGGCCGAGCCACGGTGCCGTCACCATCGCGGCGTGATCGCGATCCACGATCTGGTCGGGATCCGGTGACGGATGGGGAAGAACCTCGAACGCGCTGTCCGCGGGCGATGCGGCGTCGAGCTCGAAGAGGAGCGCGTCACCGGCTTCGCCCGGCTGCGGGATCGGCACCGCGCGTCCGCGCAGCGTGCGCTGAAGCTCGCCGAGATCCGTCGCCGACTCGCGCAGTCGATTGATGTCGTCGACCCGGAGGCTCGCGACCTGTCGCCGCGTGAGGAGCCGTGCGAGCTCGGGAGTTCGAAGCTCGCTCAGACGATCGATGTCGGGGAGGGCCGCCAAATCGCGGAGCTGCGCGATCGACAGCGGCAGCTCCCAACGCCACTCGCCGTCAGGGTGGCGTGAAGTCCCGCCCGCGAGAAGGACGCGTGGGGGCGCCGATGGCGATTCGGGCGGAAGGAGAGTTGCGAGGTGTCCGAACCGAGGGAGCGAAAAGCGAAACGGGATCCGCGTGAGAACGATCGAAGCGGCGGGGTCGCGAACGTCGAGGAGGACGGGCGAGACCAGTACGGAACCCTGCGTGTAGTCGACATCGACACCGACGTCAGAGGACGATCCGATCGGAGTACCGATCGCGTGCGATCGTTTGGCTTGGGCGGAGTAGCCGTAACCGCCGTACGCGAGGACGAGACCGGAGTCCGCGAGCGCGGTCAAGGTGTGGCGCGTTCGCGGTACGGACCGAAACGCGCGCGACGCGTCGCGATCGAGCTCGATGCGTCCGTCCTCGGTCCGGCGAAACTGAATCAGCTCCGCGCCGGCGACGAGCCCCGACCTCCTTCCCCCGTCGACGAGGATCGACATCGGACCGGTGGCGACGCCCGCGTGGTTCCACCGGGGAACGACGAGCGCGTCGTCGATCGACTCGACCGAGACTTCGCGAGCGCCGGCGCCGGACTCGGACGCGCCGCCGACCAGCCGGATCACCGACACGCGCGAGAGTGGTGTGAGATCGGCGTTTCGACCCCCGGCGACGACGATGAAATCGTCCGGAGTTCCGTGCGTTCCATCCGGCCCGGCGAGTGGGATGGACGTGTGCCCGGCGGTCCCCTCGGCGAGGCGGCCGGCCATCGTGAAGTGACGAGCGCCTTCGGTCGGCGCCGGATCGAAGAGGAGAATCTGGTCGATCCACTCGGGCCCGGCCGTCGCGCGGCCGCCGACGACGAGGGCCCGTCCGTCCGGGAACCCGTTGACCGTGTGACCGATGCGTCCGCCCGGCGTCGGAAGCCGGGCGCCGGCGACGGGCGCCGCTTCCGGTACGCTCGACGCGTAGCCGAGGTCGACCTCCCGCGTCGACACGGCGCCGCGACCGCTCGCGAGATCGAAGATCTTCGTCGATGGAAACACCACGGTACCGCCGAGAGCGATTCCCGACGGGCTCTCGAGGGCACCGCGATCGAGAGAGACATCGAAGTCGCCTTCGAGCGTGAGAATGGGAGCCGAGCCGAGCTCGACGATGATTTCCCGCGGGTCGCGTCCCGCCGGAGCGAGAAACGTCGACGGGACTTCGCCGCTGTCGAGTCGGTCGAGGTCCTTCGCGAGGCGGAGGTCTCCCGGCTCGATCGGCGCGGCCGCGACGACTTTGCCCTCGAGCCGGAGCTCGACCGGTCGATCGAACACGAGGCGGAGGCGGTCTTCCGCGTCGACGACGAGATTGCCCTCGCCCGCGGGCTCTTCCCAGAGAGCTCTCTCGAGCCGCGGGTGGATTCCGAGGAACTCGAGATCCACCCACTCCGAATTCCTCCGAGGCCAACGCAGACGAACGCCGGTGGCATCCGAGTCGTCTCCGTGCACGCCGCGGGCGCGCGGTCGCGACGCGGCGGACGCGTTCGGTGGCGCCCGGAGCGTAGCGACGAGGCGCGTCGCGCTCGCGCGCTCTAGCGCGGCGGTCCAAGCGGTCGCCGGAGCGAGCTCGATCTCGGGGAGCTCGCTGCCCTCGGCGAGCGCGCGATCGAGGTCGATGATCACCGTCTCGCCGTCATCCGCCTCGCCGCTCGCGTTTTCGTCGCTCAGTCGCGCGACGACGGGCTCGGGCTGTGGGCCCGGGGCGCAACCGACGAGAGGCGCCGCGAGAACGAGCGCGGCCGTGGCCGCAGCAGCGATGGCAGAAAGTCTTTCGTCTAGCAAGGAAGCGTGCCCGTGGCGGTCTGCTGCGCTCGAACGTCCGAGGGTCTCGCCCGGATTCGGCGACACGCCGGTGATCGATCCGTCGTCCTTATCGGCCGAGCGGGCGTGTCGTCTCCGGTCGTGATTCTACCGTGCCGCCGCAGGAACTCCTCGGCCGAGGCGGCTCCCTCGCGGCGAAACGGAGAGTGCGTCGATGATGAGATCGACGAGGCGGCGGGATTTCTCAGCCGAATCTCTCGGCTCGAGCGCGCCGGAGGGGCGGGATTCGCTCGCGTCCTACTCTTCCCTGACCCAGGCGAGCATTTTTTTCTTCATTCTTTGGTCGGGCTCAGCGCGCGCGACGTCTTTGAGGACCCGGTTTGCGTAGTCGTTCTCGATTCTGGAGAGGGCCCTTGCGGCACTGAGCCTGACGCCGGGCTCGGAGGCGTTCCTGGCCTGGTTTTCGAGGAATGGTATGGAGGCTGGGTTTCCTATCTTTCCGATGGTGCCGAGCATGGTCTGCTTGACGATCCAGTGAGGCTCTTTCTCTACGGCTCGGTAGACGTCGTCGAGAGTCTCGTCGAGCTTGGTTTTGCCTAGGAACTGGGCGGCCTTGTTTCTGACGTTGTGTAGTGTGTCGTTGCGCATGTGCTCGACGACGGTCCCGACGGCCTCTTCTCGTCGTGAGTGAGTTCCGAGCGCCTCTACGAACTTCGCTCTAAAGGCGTGGAGGTTTTTTCTTTTGGAGAAGTCGGTGATGAGATCGAAGGAGGTGTCGTTGTCGAGCCTGGCGATGGCGTCGATGGTGTGGAACATCTCGGAGCGGGCCTCCGGCTGCTCTTGCCTTCCGAGGAAGAAGTCCTTGAGCAGGAATGTGGCCTCTTCGCTCTCTGGTCCGATGTCTCCGATGCCGTAGAGTAGGAACCTTCTGTTGACGAAGTCGGCCTCTGCGTTGAGTACGGCTCCGAGAGTGGGGAGGGCATCGGGTCCGAGTGAGGCGAGGTAGTCTCTGAGGTCCTGTCGGATCTTTTGGATCCCGAGCTTGGGATCGGTCTGATCGAGGACCATGGACTCGAAGAAGGTGTGGAGATCGGTGGCGAGGTCGTGGTCCCAGCCGGCGGGGAACTCGGTGATGTTCCAGCGCGGGTAGCGTCCGCCGTAGCGCTTGAGTCTCTGCTCGGAGTAGCGGACGGGCTCGGTGGGAGAGTTCTGGGGGACGTCGAACTGAGCGGGCTCGGTCTCGGGCGTGGGCTGAGGGTCGGCGACGGTGGGGGAGGGAGCCTCGTCGTCGCTTCGTCCGGCGATGACGAGAAGGTAGCCGAAGGTGATGGTGAGGAGCGCGGCGAGCGCGAGAGGGGCCGCGACGCGGAGAGAGATCTTCATCGGCCGAGTGCTTTCGATTCGAGCTCTACGATTTTCAACGGGACGCGCCTCGAATGGACGCGTTTTCCTTCCGGAGCGGCGGCAAGAGTACCTCGGCGGTAGGAGCGGCAGGCTCTCCGCCGATGAAACGAATGCCGTCCCCGCCGGATAGAAGGATACGATCGCCGCTCATGTGGATGATTCCGTTGCCGCCGGGAATGGACCGGCGGGGCGAGGTCACTTTCGACCGGGAACCTCGGAGCCAGCTCACGTCTCGCGCGACAGCGACGACGAAGGCGCCGGCCGTGAACGCGGCGGCGAGGCCGAGCAGCCCGGCGAACGCTTGCGAACGCCGGCGAGTCTCACGCCCGGAACGGCGCGAAACTCCCCGAGCCCTTGATTCAATCAACGGGAGTCGTCTCGTTGACGCGCGGCGGGAGGAGGACTTCGCAGGACGGAGCGGCGGGCTCGCCGCCGATGAAGCGTCCGTCACTCCCTCCACCGGATGCAAGGATGCGATCGTCGGTCGTGTTGATGATTCCGTCGGCTCCGGGGATGGCGATGTTCTTCGCGTAGACGCGCCACGCGGCGCGGGGCTGCGCCCAGCGGGCGAGGGCGGTGTTCCCGAAGGCAGAGATCACGTCGGTGGTCGGGATGTTGCCGTCGAGAGTGAGCCACGTACCGATGATGCCGAGGGGGTTGTTGACCGTTCGATCGCTGCGGAGCTCACGCGGCGAGAGCTCGAGGATGGTGGCCGCACGGAGATTGAAGAACGGATCGAAGACGCACCCGGTGCTGATCGGCTCGAAGGGATAGTGAGGGCAGCCGGGCGCGGGAATGATGTGCGTGCCGCCGAGCGCAAACACCCAGGTGGTGACGTCGGGTCGATCGGGGACGGTAACCATGTGCCGGGGGAGCGAAACGGGATTGGTCTGACAGCGCCCGACGAGGTAGTCGAAGGGGAAGGCGTTCGCCGGCGGCTCGACGCCCTGGACCTGGGAGAGGGTCTGGAGGTCTTCGACGTTGAAGAACTGGAGCCCCTGCGCGGGTCCGAAGCCGGTGAACGTGCAGATGAAGAGCTCGTCGTTCTGGTTGAAGAATGAATCGGGGCAAATCTCGTCTGAGTTTCCGTGCGTGATGAGGATCGCGTTCCCCATGCCGCGGATCCCGTCGATGGTGAAGTCGTTGAATCGTCCGAGATTCATGATCGCCGGAGTGTCGACGCGCGGCGAGCCGAGGGAGACGTTTCCGGCCTGAGTGACGATGCGCGTGAGCGGATCCATGAACTCGACGACGGTGAGTCCGTCGGCCTCTTCGCGTCCGACGGCGGTGTAGAGCTTCGTCTGGGGCGCCGCCTGTCCGGTGAGGGTCTGGAACCCTCCGGCGAAGACGAGGATGTCGTCGGCCGAGCCGAGCACCTGGTCGAAGCCGGCAACGCGATCGGTGGCGTGTCCGGCGCGTCCGCGCGGGGTGTTGAGTGTGATCTCGCGGTCGCTGTTCGGACGGGTGAAGGGGATGAATCGCCCCTCGGTGACGCTGAAGACCTCGAAGGTACGGAGGGACTGGAAGACGGTGCGCTGCTCTTGGCGTCCGACTTGTCCCGGCTCGATGTTGACGTTGATGATCGTGACGGTGCTGACGTCCTGACCGCCGGTGACGAGGAAGTTGCCGTTGAAGAGCTGCGTCGTGGTGTGGCGGAAGCGGGGATTGAGTAGCTCCTCGTCGAGGACTTCGATCGTGCGGGTGTCGGGATCGAAGAATTCAGGCTTCTCGTAGGCTCTCTGCGCTTCGGCGATGTCGCTCGTCCCGCCGATGACGAGAATGCGTCCGTCGGCGAGCTGGTTCACGGTGTGGAAGATGCGCGGACCGTTCTCGAGGACCATCGGGTCGCCCTCGAAGTTGGTATCGAACCAAACTCCGGTGCGAGTCTCCGGCCGGATGCGGTCGGTGTCGACCGCGGCCTGGTCGTAGAACTCGATGGTATCGAGCGTCGAGAGGCCGCGCTCGTCCGAGCCGCAGAAGACGAAGACGAATCCCGTGCGGCTGAAGACGGCCTCGTGGAGGTAGCGCGGGCGGTTGAGATCGGCGGTGCCGTAGTAGGGACGGTACTGGTTCGTCTCCTCGTCGAACTCCGGGAGCCTCGGCGCTGCCTGTGAGACGTTCGTGATGCCGACGCCCTCCGCCGAGCTGCCGCCGCCGCAGCCGGAAGCGACGAAGAGGGCGGCGGTCGAGACGAGGACGCTGAACGCGAGCGAGATCGAAGGAGAGAGAGACGGTTTCATTCTGTCGAACCTCTTTCGCGAATCGCGCCGACTGCGGGAACGATCGAGTCCGGCAGTGGCGAACGGGGGGGAAGTCGTTGTGGCTGGGTTGTTCTCGCCGGCTCTGATCTGCAAGCGCCGTACCGCGAGCCGATAGAATCTCGGGGTGTGGTGGGATCCCGCCTAAGGCGTTGATTCGTATCGGGTTATGTCCGCCTTCGCGGCGGGAGAACGCTGGCTCGACGCTCCGGGCGCTTCGACGACGCCGGTGGATGGGCGCCAGAGACCCAGCCGACAAAAGCTCTTTACACGTGGTTTAACAGCGAGTGGTTGAGGGCGGAATGAACGAGTTTCTCGCGCGAGGCGTGCGGGCAGAACGGATCGGCCCTACTCTTCCCTGACCCAGGCGAGCATTTTTTTCTTCATTCTTTGGTCGGGCTCAGCGCGCGCGACGTCTTTGAGGACCCGGTTTGCGTAGTCGTTCTCGATTCTGGAGAGGGCCCTTGCGGCACTGAGCCTGACGCCGGGCTCGGAGGCGTTCCTGGCCTGGTTTTCGAGGAATGGTATGGAGGCTGGGTTTCCTATCTTTCCGATGGTGCCGAGCATGGTCTGCTTGACGATCCAGTGAGGCTCTTTCTCTACGGCTCGGTAGACGTCGTCGAGAGTCTCGTCGAGCTTGGTTTTGCCTAGGAACTGGGCGGCCTTGTTTCTGACGTTGTGTAGTGTGTCGTTGCGCATGTGCTCGACGACGGTCCCGACGGCCTCTTCTCGTCGTGAGTGAGTTCCGAGCGCCTCTACGAACTTCGCTCTAAAGGCGTGGAGGTTTTTTCTTTTGGAGAAGTCGGTGATGAGATCGAAGGAGGTGTCGTTGTCGAGCCTGGCGATGGCGTCGATGGTGTGGAACATCTCGGAGCGGGCCTCCGGCTGCTCTTGCCTTCCGAGGAAGAAGTCCTTGAGCAGGAATGTGGCCTCTTCGCTCTCTGGTCCGATGTCTCCGATGCCGTAGAGTAGGAACCTTCTGTTGACGAAGTCGGCCTCTGCGTTGAGTACGGCTCCGAGAGTGGGGAGGGCATCGGGTCCGAGTGAGGCGAGGTAGTCTCTGAGGTCCTGTCGGATCTTTTGGATCCCGAGCTTGGGATCGGTCTGATCGAGGACCATGGACTCGAAGAAGGTGTGGAGATCGGTGGCGAGGTCGTGGTCCCAGCCGGCGGGGAACTCGGTGATGTTCCAGCGCGGGTAGCGTCCGCCGTAGCGCTTGAGTCTCTGCTCGGAGTAGCGGACGGGCTCGGTGGGAGAGTTCTGGGGGACGTCGAACTGAGCGGGCTCGGTCTCGGGCGTGGGCTGAGGGTCGGCGACGGTGGGGGAGGGAGCCTCGTCGTCGCTTCGTCCGGCGATGACGAGAAGGTAGCCGAAGGTGATGGTGAGGAGCGCGGCGAGCGCGAGAGGGGCCGCGACGCGGAGAGAGATCTTCATGGGCGGGGATTCAAGCTCGGGCAAGCGTTATCGGGAAGAGACGTCCATCCCAGGCGATGGTACAACCAAACCCCTCTCTTTCCCGCCTCCGCATACACCCCGCTCGAGCGAGGAGTTCACCTCCGGCCGAGTTCGGCTCAGTCGACGGGCGTCGTTTCGTTGACGCGCGGCGGGAGGAGCACTTCGCAGGACGGAGCGGCGGGCTCGCCGCCGATGAAGCGTCCGTCGCTGCCTCCGCCGGAGAGGAGAATGCGGTCGTCGGTCGTGTTGATGATTCCGTCGGCTCCGGGGATGGCGATGTTCTTCGCGTAGACGCGCCATGCGGCCCGCGGCTGCGCCCAGCGGGCGAGGGCGGTGTTTCCGAAGGCTGAGATCACGTCAGTGGTGGGCGTATTGCCGTCGAGCGTGAGCCAGGTGCCGATGATGCCGAGGGGATTGTTGACGGTTCGATCGCTGCGGAGCTCGCGGGGCGAGAGCTCGAGGATCGTCGCGGCGCGGAGATTGAAGAAGGGATCGAAGACCGTGCCGGTGCTGATCGGCTCGAACGGGTAATAGCCGCAACCGCCGACTGGAATGATGTGAGTCCCCGAGAGCGCGAACACCCACGTGGTGACATCGGGTTGGTCGGGGACGGTGAGCATGTGCCGGGGGAGCGAAACGGGATTGGTCTGGCAGCGCCCGACGAGGTAGTCGAAGGGGAAGGCGTTCGCCGGCGGCTCGACGCCCTGGACCTGGGAGAGGGTCTGGAGGTCTTCGACGTTGAAGAACTGGAGCCCCTGCGCGGGTCCGAAGCCGGTGAACGTGCAGATGAAGAGCTCGTCGTTCTGGTTGAACAGCGTATCGGGACAAACCTCGTCTGAGTTTCCGTGCGTGATGAGGATCGCGTTCCCCATGCCGCGGATCCCGTCGATGGTGAAGTCGTTGAATCGTCCGAGATTCATGATCGCCGGAGTGTCGACGCGCGGCGAGCCGAGGGAGACGTTTCCGGCCTGGGTGACGATGCGCGTGAGCGGATCCATGAACTCGACGACGGTGAGTCCGTCGGCCTCTTCGCGTCCGACGGCGGTGTAGAGCTTCGTCTGGGGCGCCGCCTGTCCGGTGAGGGTCTGGAACCCTCCGGCGAAGATGACGATGTCGTCGGCCGAGCCGAGCACCTGGTCGAAGCCGGCGACGCGATTGGTGTCGTGTCCGGCGCGTCCGCGCGGGGTGTTGAGTGTGATCTCGCGGTCGCTGTTCGGACGGGTGAAGGGGATGAATCGCCCCTCGGTGACGCTGAAGACCTCGAAGGTACGGAGGGACTGGAAGACGGTGCGCTGCTCTTGGCGTCCGACTTGTCCCGGCTCGATGTTGACGTTGATGATCGTGACGGTGCTGACGTCCTGACCGCCGGTGACGAGGAAGTTGCCGTTGAAGAGCTGCGTCGTGGTGTGGCGGAAGCGGGGATTCAGCATCTCCTCATCGAGGACTTCGATCGTGCGGGTGTCGGGATCGAAGAACTCGGGCTTCTCGTAGGCTCTCTGCGCTTCGGCGATGTCACTCGTCCCGCCGACGACGAGGAGGCGGCCATCCGCGAGCTCGTTTACGGTGTGGAAGATGCGCGGACCGTTCTCGAGGACCATCGGGTCACCCTCGAAGTTGGTATCGAACCAAACTCCGGTGCGAGTCTCCGGCCGGATGAGATCGGTGTCGATCGCGGCCTGGTCGTAGAACTCGATGGTATCGAGCGTCGAGAGGCCGCGCTCGTCCGAGCCGCAGAAGACGAAGACGAATCCCGTGCGGCTGAAGACGGCCTCGTGGAGGTAGCGCGGACGGTTGAGATCGGCGGTGCCGTAGTAGGGACGGTACTGGTTCGTCTCCTCGTCGAACTCCGGGAGCCTCGGCGCTGCCTGTGAGACGTTCGTGATGCCGACGCCCTCCGCCGAGCTGCCGCCGCCGCAGCCGGAGCCGACGAGCGCCAGAGTCGAAACGAGGGCTAGAGCGGCGCCGCGGGCGGCCGCCGAGAGGTCGGTGAATCGCTTCATTTCCCGTGCTTTCATTCGCGTAGTGAAACCCGTCCGCGCGGTCGGCAGTCGACTGCCAGAGCGATCGCGGTGCGTTCGATTGTCGAATCAGCGGAACGAAGAATCGTCAGTGCGGCCGCCCGGTCGAGCGACGCCATGGACACGCAGCTCGACGTCACCCGCAACGCGACGGAGCGCACTCTTCGTCACCAGCATCCTGTATGTCGTGGATCTCGGAAAGAGGGTGAGACCGAGTCGCCGGCCGTACGCCGTCCGCTCGACGGGTAGACCGGCACTCCGAGCCCCGCACCCACACGCCACATCTAACGATCGCGGACACGCGAGCGAACGCTCACCGCATCGGAGACCGAAACGAGAGGATGGAAGAGCGGGGATCTCGAGGCGAGAAGGTGTCCATTGTACCGGGGCACGATGACACCTGCAGCCAAAAAAAGACCGCCCCCCGCGGGGTCGGCGGGTGCCGCTAACCCGCACCAGGGAACGGGTTACGGCGCCGTGCGGAGAGGCTCCTCAGGGCCACTCTAACGTCGTCCGGACGGGCTGATCTGGACGCCCGAGCTGCCGCGTCCGCCGCCGAAACGCCCTCCGGCGCTCCCTGGGCCGCGCCCTCCGAACCGCCCCCCGCCTCGTCCCGGACTCCGGGCGCCCCCATCGCGGCCGCCGCGGCGTGAGAATCTCCCTCCACGCTCGCCGCCGTCACCGGGATTCGTGCTGCTCAACCCGGTTCGAGTCACGATCGGGTCGTCCCCGTCCGCACCGCCGAATCCGGCGTCGCCGGCCGCGTTCGCGTCTGCGGCCATGCCCTCGACGTCCACCGCGAGCCGCTGCGATCCGATGAGAGGGATCGTCGCCGCGAAGGTCTTCACCTGCGGCGCGCCGCTCCGGTCGAGGTCGAGCTTGTTCCCCTGCCCGAGAAAGACGCCGATCTCGATCCGTACGGCGACCGGCACCGCCGTCGGAGGGAGCACGGACGGTTCCTCGTCCTCGGGCGCCACGCCCGGAGCGCTCGCGGCGGCGTCGGAGACTCGCCCGATGCGACCCTCGCGCTGCTCCGCCATCTCGGTCATGCGGATCTCTTCCTCCTCGATGCGCGCGACGGAATCCCAGTCGTCGTACCACATCTCCCCGTCGAAGCAGCTGATGCTGATGTAGCGAATCTTGTCGTAGACCTCGTACGCCACGCCGGTCGACTCGAGCGGGCCGTTTGGATCGAGCTGCGCCATCTCCTTGCGGAAGAGCGTGTACGCTCGCGCGTCCGTCACGGCGGGATTGTGACGGAGGAAGTAGTGGACGCCCATGATCGTCCGGAGCTCGTAGACGACGTTCGTCCCGCCGACCGCCTCCTCGATGGGGGTCGGCTCCGTGGTCGTGAGAAAGAGGATTTCGTCCTGCGCCTCTTCTCCCGAGCCGGTGTCGGCGATGCGAAAGACGTCGCGCCCGAAATGGCGGAAGTAGGTCCCGGCGAGATCTCGCCGGAAGAGCAACATCACCCCCTCACCGATCTTCTCCGGCTGAACGATGCGATCGACCTGGCGGTGCGTGTCGAGGCAGTCGATGATCACGCGGTACGACACCGTCAGCACCGTGAGGAGAAGCGCCATCACGACGACGAGCTCGATGAGAGTGAAGCCGATCGCTCGCGCGGCGAACGCTCCGCGAAGCCTCAGCTCGGAAACGACTCTCGGATGTCTCACTCTCACTTTCACTGATTCCTACTCTTACTCACTCTCACTCTCTTCCTTCATCTTCCTTCGCGTACTTCGCGATCTTCGTGCGAATCCTCTTCTTCTTCCAACTATCGCATCAGATTCGGATCGCCGTGAAGCGGCGAATACTGCCCTTGGAGGTAGAGCTCTTCCTGCTCGTAGTACCACTGCTCGTCGGGAAACGTCCAGACGACCATCTCGTAGACGGAGTACTCGCCGTCGTCGCGAATGAGCTCCCGCGAGCGAAGCCTCGATGCGGCCGTCGAAGTCGAGCTCGCGGTGGATTCCCCGTCTTCGGTCGTCCCTTCGATCTTTTGCGGCGTTCGAATCTCGATGCGGTACTCGAGGAGAACTTGCTCGCCGCTCCCGACGAGCTCCGGCGCCGGAATCGTCCACAGCCACTCCGGTCGACCCTCCGCCGCGAAGTCTCCGCTCTCCTCCTCGTCGTAGTAGATGCGATCGAAGAGGCGTCGCTGCGCGAGGTCGCGGAGCTCACGCTGCTGCGTAATCTTGATCGTCCGCACCTTGGAGCGCGAGAGGATGAGCAGCATCGGAAGGAGGAAGCTCGCGAGGATCGTGACCGCGATCACGATCTCGAGCAGCGTGAAGCCCCGCCGACGATCGAGCGCAGACGGCGCCGCGCCCGGCGACCGAACGAGATTCGAGAGCAGCGAGGCGCGTGGCGGCATACGGTTCATTCCTCGTACGTCTGGAATCCGACTTCTTCCGCGGTCTCGTAGAACTCGATGAGGCCAGTGATCGCGTTGCATTTGATCGTGATCACGTGGCCTTCCTGGCCCTCGACGACGACGATGTGGCTCCCAGCATTTCCGAGCGGTGAGAACATCAGGTTCACGATGCCCGTTTCGACCGAGTGGCTCCCGGCGAGAATCACCTGCCGGATGCGGACTCCCGGAGGAAGCGCCGTTTTCGAGAGGAGCTTTCGGTCCTCGATCGGCTGATCGGGATAATCGTCGGGCGCGGGCGGAATGATGCGGTAGACGGACGGCGGGTCCGATTCCGCGCTCGTCGCCGGGGGAGTGAGATCGTAGTGGATCCCCATCCACTTCCCGCGGGAGATCGCCGTCAGCCGTACGTTCTCCATCGTCGAGCCGAGGAGTCTCGCCGCCGTGCGCACGCGGTACTTCGGCGTGACGCCGCGGAGGGAGATGAGGCTCATCGAGAAGATGATTCCGAGAATGGAGATGACGAGAATCAGCTCGAGCAGCGTGAACCCGCGCGCCGCACTCACTCGAGTGCGGCGCCGGACGGATTCGAGACTGAGGAGCGGGTTCGTCATTCGCTCGGACCTTCGCTGCCGCGAGCGCGCGGCAGGGCGGGGACGCGATCAGAAGTCGGCGCCGGCTTCGCGGTCGGGCCGGATGATGTCGGCGTTGTCCTTCTCCCCACCGGGCTCGCCGTCGGCGCCGTAGCAGGTGACGACGGGGCCGTCGTCGAGGATTTCGTAGACGTACTCGTTCCCCCAGGGGTCCTTCGGATACTCGTCGAGCGTCGCCGAGTAGCTTCGTCCCTCGGGATCCTTGGCATCGATCATGTCTTCGATCGACTCCGGGTAGCGCCCGCTCTCCGTGTAGATCGCCTCGGCGACCCGCAGAATCGCTTCGATGTCCGCGGTCGCGGTCGTCACGCGGCTCTTACCGACGAACCCGGACGTCCTCACGACGACCATGCTCGCGATGATGCCGATGATCGTGATCACGACGATGAGCTCGAGTAGCGTAAATCCGGCGGTCGCCGACCGATCTCGATCGAGACGGCGGAGCCGCGGTAGGAGGGTGGAACGTGTCATGGGTGAGGTCCTCTCTTCTTAGACAGTGTCAGAAAATCACTGAGCCGATTCGCATCCGGCTTCACGCGGCGTTCGGTCGCTTCCCGGCCGGGGATTCCTCGGCGTAGCGCTGCTCCGCCTCCGGATCCGCCCCGTCGTTCGCGACCCGATCTGGCGCAAATCCGATCACCTTTCGGCTGGGTGATTCTCTGACACTACCTTAGCCATTTCCCGTCTGCCATTTCTTGCGATTCGACGCCGCTCGTTCGCGCGTCGCCTCGCTTCGATTCGCCCCCGGCGCGGGCGCCGGACAACGGCGTCACGCTTGGAATTCTTCATCTTAGGGCCGGCCCTCGTCACCCTCAAGCGGTGCGGGAGTGCCGACCCGAATCGGTCAGATGCCCGAGAAGTCGAGCAGGGGAAGCAGCACGGCCGAGATGATGAACCCGACAACCACCGCGAGCACGATGATGATGATCGGCTCGATCGCTGCCGTGAGCTTCTGGATCGCAAAGTCGAGCTCTTCTTCGTAGCTCTCCGAGAGCCGGTCGAGGATCTCCTCGAGCTGACCGCTCTGCTCGCCGACGGAAACCATGTATCCGACCATCGGCGGAAAGATCTTCGAGCGCTTGATCGGAGTCGCGATGTCCGCACCCTCGAGGATGCGCCCATGAATGTCGTTGATCACCTTGGTGAGGCGCGCGTTGTTGACGACCAGCGCGACGATCTTGAGCGCGTCGAGCGCCGGGAGGCCGCTTTTCAGAAGCGTCGCGAAGGTCATCGCGAAGCGCGAGATCGCCTGCTTCGAGAACAGATTCCCGAAGAGGGGCATGCGGAGCAGCATCGTGTCGAATTTGAGCCTTCCCGCGTCCGTCGCCACGATCGCCTTCACGAAAAAGAAGAGCGCGGCGACGCCGATGAACATGATCCACCAGTAGTCCGCCATAAAATCGGAGATCCCGACGAGGATCTCGGTGACGAACGGGAGCGGCTGATTCCGGTCCTTGAGCACTTGCGTGATGCGGGGGACGACGTACGACATGAGGAAGATCACGACGCCCGTTCCCACTACGACCATGATCAGCGGGTAGGTGATCGCCGCCATCACCTTGCCCTTGAGGCTCGCTTGCTTCTGTACGTACTCGGCGAGCTGGCTGAGGACGGTGTCGAGATTTCCACTCGCTTCGCCCGCCCGCACCATGTTGACGTACAGATCGGAGAAATAGCGCGGGTGCTTCGCGAGCGCCTCGGCGAGATTGTTTCCCGTTGTGATCTCTTCCTTGACGTTTCGGAGAACCTGCTCGAAGTGTCGGTCGACACACTGCTCGACCAGCGCGCGCAGGGCGTCGGCAAGCTGAATTCCGCTCCGGAGAAGCGTCGAGAACTGCCGCGTGAACGTCGCGAGGTCACGGCTGCTGATTCCTCGCTCGAGGGTGAGATCGAGCGAAAGCTTGCCCGACTTGCCCTTGGCGCCGCGTGACTTCTTGCCCTTCTTCGCGGCTTGCCAGATCTCGGTGACGAGAACCTTGTCCCGGCGGAGCTTGTTTCGGGCATCCTTCGCGGTATCCGCGTCGATGATGCCCTTCGTCGCCTTGCCGGCGTGGGTGAGCGCTTTGTACTCGTAAACCGGCATCGGGTCAGAACACGTCGAGCTGGGTGACGCGGAAGACCTCTTCGATGGTCGTCCGGCCTTCGACCACGCGGCGCGCTCCGTCCATCCGCAGCGTTTGGAGACCGCGCTGGACCGCCGACTGCTTCATGACCGAGCCGCTCGTCCGCGTGATGATCTGATCGCGCGCCTCTTCGTCGATCTCGAAGATCTCGTAGATCGCCGTTCGATCGAAGAGCCCGCGGCCGAGACAGTTCTCACAGCCGCGGCCGCGCCACAGCTGACCGTCTTCGAGAATGTCGCGCGTCACGCCGAGCTCGCTCAGCTGCGCGTCGGTCGGCACGTAGGCTTCCTTACAGTACGGGCAGATGAGGCGCACGAGACGCTGGGCGATCACCGCGATCACCGCGGACGCGGTGAGGTACGGCTCGACGCCGAGGTTGATCATTCGGCTGATGGCACCCGTCGAGTCGTTGGTGTGGAGGGTGGAGAACACGAGGTGACCCGTATTCGCCGCCTGAACGGCGATGCCGGCGGTCTCTCCATCGCGGATCTCACCGACCATCATGACGTCGGGGTCTTGCCGCATGAGCGAGCGGAGACCCGATGCGAACGTGAGGCCCTTCTTGTTCGACACCTGGATCTGGCTGATGCCGTCGATGTTGTATTCGATCGGGTCCTCGATCGTGATGACGTTCTTCTCCTGCGAGTCGATCTCGGCGAGCGCGGCGTAGAGCGTCGTCGTCTTACCGCTTCCGGTCGGACCCGTGATGAGAATGATCCCGTGCGAGTAGTTGATCAGACGGCCCATCTTCTCGAGCGCCTGATCGCTGAGGCCGATCTCGTTCAGGCGGTAGAGGCGCGCGCTCTTGTCGAGAAGTCGGAACACGACGCGCTCGCCGCTCGACGTCGGCACGGTGGAAATACGGACGTCGACTTCACCGTCGCCGACCTTGATCGTCGTCCGGCCGTCCTGCGGGAGGCGCCGTTCGGCGATGTCCATCTTCCCCATGACCTTGACGCGGCTGATGATCGCGTCCTGGAACTTCTTCGGGATGACCTTCGCCTCGTAGAGGATGCCGTCGATTCGGTAGCGCACCTGCAGCCGGTCCACGTACGGCTGGAGATGAATATCGCTCGCCCGAATCTTGAGCGCCTCGAAGAGGATCGTATTCATCAACTTGATGATCGGCGGCTTGTTCGCGATATCGAGGACGTCCTCCGACTCGTCCACGATCTTCGTGAGGCTGATCATGTCGTCTTCTTCGATGCCGTCGAGCAGCTCTTCGACATCCGTCGACGCGCGTTGATACGCCTTGTTGATGAGGGACGTGATCTGTGCGCGCGGTGAGAGAATCGGCACGATCGTCGCCGACAGCATGCTCGAGAGCTCGTCCATCGGATGGATATCGAGCGGATCGCAGGTTGCGACCTCGAAGGTGCCGTTCTCGCGACGGAGTCCGATCAGGTTGTAGTTTCGCGCGAAGTGGGACGGAACGCGCTGCGTGAACTCCTTGGGGACTTCCACCGCTTCGAGGTCGTTCTCGATGTCGAGACGGAGAGTTCGTCCGAGCGACTCGAGGAGATCGTTCTCGGAGACGTACCCCTTCGAGCGAAGAACGCGATCGAGCGGTTCGCCGGTCTCGCGGCTGATGTCCTGACAGTCTTCGAGCTGCTTTTCGTCGAGGAGTCCCTCGTCGATGAGAGTCTGAAAGATGCTGAGCTTCATGCGGGTGCCTCCCCGCGCGGGGGAGGCCCTCCCTGGCGATCGAAATCTCGCGCGGGCCGCGTGGAGCGGCCCGGTCCGGTCAGTCTAGTTCGACGGCTTGAGCGGCGGGAGCCAACCGTCGCGGGCGGAGTCGACCTCGGCTCCGGTGCCCTCGAGCGCTCTCTCGAGGCGTCCGGCCTCGCCCGTCGGCTCCTCCACTTCGGCCTCCGGCGGCGTCGGTCGCGTCGGCCGCGGGCTCACCGGATCGTCGAGGCTCGGTCGCGTCGGCGCGGGCTCGTCGTCGTCGTCCGGTAGGCCGACGCCGCCGGCGGGCGTCGCCTCGGGGAAAGAGCGTCGCGGGATGGGCGGCGTAGCGCCGGGTGGGCCGTTCGGATCGTTCTCGTAGCGTTCGCGCTCCCGGCGGAAGTACCCCGAGCGGTCGAGCGGACGCCGGACGCCCTGCGGCCGGAGGTCGAACGACCCGGGCGCGTCGGGATCGAGACGCGGCGGCGGCGGATCCTGGACTGTCGGCTCGGCGAAGTTCGTCGGCTCGAGATCCTCGGCGAAGCGCTGGACGAAGCCTCGCGCTTGGTCGGTGATCTCGAAGTGGTCGGCGAAGTTCGGATGCGTGAGCACGTGAGCGCGGAGGAAAATGTAGAGATTCGACAAGCTCTTCGACGACGCTTCCGACCGGAAGGCCTTCCCGATGAGCGGGATGTCGCCGAGGATCGGCACCTTCGATACCGTCTTCGACTTATTCTCGCGGGTGAGCCCGCCGATGACGAACAATTGGCCGTCGGGAACGGTCACCGCGGACGTGATCGTGTTGGTGAGCTTCGGCGGGAGGACCTGCGCGGTCGCGGCCTGCGCCGAGAACTCCGAGACCTCGAGCGACATCTCGAGGAACACCGCCTGCTCCGAGCTGATCGTCGGCGTGATCTCGAGGACGATACCGGCGTCCTCGGCTTCCTGCGACGAAGTCTGACCCGCGGCGGTGGTCGCCGTCGTTTGCACGAACTGCGTCTCCAGGATCTGGATCAAGTTCGGCATGTTGTCGTCGGCGAGGATGAACGGCGTCGCGAGAACCTGCGTGTCGCTGTTCGCCTTGAAGAAGCGGATCAGCGCCGGGAACTTTCCCCGGTTCATCACCGCGAGGAGGGCGCCCGACGGCACCGCCTGCGGATTCGAGAGGTCCGGAATCACGCGGTTGAAGTTCTCGAGATCGATACCGGAGAGGCCGAAGCTCGACTCGACGAGCGCGCGAGTCGCGCGATCGTCCGGGTTTCCGGCGAGAAGCTCGATCGTGTAGTTGAGCGAGCTGCTCGACGTCACCTGAACGAGGGCGGCTTCGAGGAAGACCTGCCGCCGCTTCGTGTCGATCTCGCGAAGAACGTTGATGATCTCTGCGTAGTCCTCGGGTTCCGCCTGGACGAGGAGAGAGTTCGTTTGGATGTGGGGGACGATGAGCGCCGGTCCACCCTGCGCGGCCGGTCCTCCGCCCGCCGCACCCGGCGCGGCCTGCGCCGGCGAACGGGCCTGCGACTGACCGATCCGCGAGACGCCGCGCGTCCGGCCGGCACCCGTGCCGCGGCTGAGCGTCCGGCTGCCGGAGCGCGTGCCCCCGCTCGCGCCGAGGAGGCTCTGGAGATCCGCGGCGACTTCGTCCGCCTTGAGGTATCGCACCTGGTAGATGTGCGTTTTCATCCGGTGCATCTCGTAGCGGACGTCCAGCTCGCGAATGAGCATGAAGATGTCTTCGAGATCGCGTTCGTCGTAGGTCTCGATAATGATCTTGTTCGTTCGCGGGTCGGCGATGAGCTGCGTCTCGAGATCGTCTCCCGATCGACGGGTCGACACGCTCGATGGCCGCGCCCCTCCCGATCCGGCGGGGCGAGCGACACTTCCTCCCGTCCGACGGCCGAGGCGTCCCTGCTCGAGGAAGCTCTCGATGGTCGCGACGAGCTCGTCGGCGTACGCGTACTCGATGTCGACGATTTCCACGATGCGATCCGATTCGGGCACGGGAACATCGATGATGCTGAGCAGCTTCCGGAAGTAATTGATCAGTCCAAACTTCGCCGTGATGATCACGATCTTCGTGTTCGGCACCTCGACGAGGCTGAACCCGGACTGCCGCGCCTTCGCCGCGCTCGAGCCGCCGAGGAGCTTCGTCAGCGAATCGATCGCGTCCTTCGGTTCGACGTGGCGGAGGTGAAACACCATCGTCGCGAGCTGATCTTGCTCGAGACCGAGTTGATCGACATCGCCGACCTCGTCCGTGATCTTCCTCACGCGTGACTGATCGACGTCGAGGATCGGCATTTCGTTCTGCGCTTCTCCTCCCGTCGCCGGAGCGGTCAAGCTGGTCACCTTGATGACCTGCCGTCCGTTCCCGAGCTCCTCGATGTTTACCTCCATGCGGTTCGAGCGGAGGAGGGCCTTCACGATCTCGTCGTCGGCGTCGCGGATCGGCGCGGCGATCGTGATCGGCTTCATGTTCGCGAGCTGGGTCGAATCGACGAACACGGGGAGTCCGGTGTACGCCGACAAGAAGCGGAGGAATTCGAGGACCTCGATCTCGCCTTCGCTGATATTCACCCGGTCGCCGGGCTCGAACCCCTCGATCGGGGGAATCTGCTGGAGGTCGCCGTCGGCGGGACCGATGCCGCCGTCTCCAGCGGGCTGCTCCTGCGCGATGCCGAGCGGTATCGCCGTGAAGGCGGCGAGTAGGGCGGCGATCACGACTTTGCGGTTGTCGCGCACGGGGGCGACCGATACGTCATCCCGTCTCATGGATTCTGAAAACTCCCGACAGACAGCCGTCCTCTCGCCGACCAAAACTCAAGTCTTCACCGGGTCGTCGGCGTCCGGAGTCGGACGCGTCGGGAGGGCGAAGGAGCAAAGGCGGGGCCAAAGCGAGAGACTACGCGCTGACGCTCGTTAACTTGCTGTGGATTGAAGTCTTATGCTGGTTCCGGTAGGCCTGCCGGTCACCTGAGGCGGCGACGGGCGCGGGCGACCGAGCTGAGTTCCACCGACGGCAGGTTTGAAAACCATACACACCGAGCGGGGGCGATCAGACCGTTTGCGTCTAGACCGCTCCCGTCTAGTCGATCGGCAGATCCGAGCGCCTTACTGGACTCTTTGTGGAGAGCTCACCCACCCGTGCGATGAGATTGAGGGCGCGGGGCCGATGCCGGGAAGCGATCGGGCCGCCGCGGCTCTTCGGCCGGGTTGGCGGTGGAGAGAAGCGCCGCATCTTATCGGCACTCCTCGGAGCGCCGGAGGAAAAAACCCCGGCGGCGAGCCCGCGTTTCGGCGCTCGGTCGGGCCCGGTGGTTTACCGGACCGAGACCCGCCTCCGGTCGTGCTTCTCAAGGAGCGCGCGAACGTGCTCGCCGAGCTTCGCCGGAGCGCGGAAGAGCATCCGATTGCCGCGCTTCATGAGGACGATGTTCACTCGCTCCCGCTCGGCGGGTGTGAGCTCCCCGAGCGCCGCGTCGCGAAGCTGTTTCACGGGACGAACGACTCCGATATACGAGAACAGTCGGGGGCGGTTGGGATCGGGATGGTCCCGTTCGGCGACGAGCTTCTCGAGTTGCTCGATCAGGCGCTGCTTCGGCGCGCGCACGAAGATCTTGCCGAGCGACTCGACCGGGACGGCTCGAATGTGCGGGCCCTTCTCCCCTCGTTTCGCGTTGTATTTCTCGACCGCTCGCTGAATCGTCTCGTTCACGCGGCGAAACTGCTCCGCGGAGATCGTGAGGATCGTCGTGTAACGCGGCTCGCGCGGCTCCCAAGCCGGATTCGTCGTCGCGACGAACGTCACCCCGCGCTTTTCGTGTTCTTCGCGGAACAGGTAGACGCGATGGACTGCGAGGAGAACCTTCAGCTCCTCGAGAGTGAATTCGCGCCCGGCCACTCCCGGTGCGATGTAGATTTCGCGGTCGCGGACCGCGGCGTTCTCGATGCGCGTCGGGTGTCCGCCGAGACGACCGGCGAGCTCGACGAGGAGCGGTGCCGGGTAGACACCCGCCCTCGGAAGGGCGATCCGCTGGGGGAGCGGTTCGTCGTCGGCGGTTCGGCGGAGACGCGCCCTCCGCGATGGCACCGCTGCGCCTTGCTTCGATCCCTTCCCCCTTCCGTCTGCGTTCGCATCGCGCGTCGAACCGAGACCACCTGCGCTGCGAGGTTCGCCTGCAGGCGCCGCGGTCTCTCCGCGTGCTTCTGGCGCTTCGGAACGCGGTCGATCGGTGGGAGGAGCGTCCGCGACCGGCTTCGCGTCTTGGGTTTTCTTCTCCTGGGGGGCCGCCGCGAGCGAGCCCGGTTCGGTGAGCGCGCTTGCGAACACGACGACGATGACCCGTGCGACCGTGGCGCACGCTCGCGAAGAACGGACGGAGGGCTGAGTCCCAGAGGTGATGGTCATCGGAATCGAATCTCCCTTCGCCGCGTCGAAGCCCGCGCCTGGCGGCGGCTGCGCGCGGTCATTGTGGGGTGATCGCGTAGGATTTCAACTTCGAGTAGAGCGTGCAGCGTTCGATCCCGAGGATCTCCGCCGCGCGCTTTTTGTTTCCGCCGGTGTGCTCGAGAACGCGCTCGATGTGTTGCTTCTCGAGCTCGGAGAGGCTGATGGGCTCCCAGGCGCCGCCGACTCCCGCGCGCCGCGGACTCGCAGCCGGGAGGATGAGATCCTCCGGCCGGATGTCGTCGCCCTCGCCGAGGACGACCGCGCTCTCGATGACGTTTCGGAGTTGACGCACGTTCCCCGGCCAAGAGTACGTCGCTAGTTTCTTTTCGGCCGTTTTCGTCAGTTTCTTCTTCGCGCCGCAGCGCTCGAGGAGGAAATGATCGACGAGGGGCGGAATGTCCTCCCGGCGCTCCCGAAGCGGAGGGATCTCCACCGCGAGCACGTTCAGGCGATAATAGAGGTCCTCGCGAAAGCGGCCGGCGTCGACCTCGGCGAGGAGATCGCGGTTCGTCGCGGCGACCACGCGCACGTCGACTTGGATCGACTCGGATCCGCCGACGCGCTCGAAGCAGCGCTCTTCGAGAAGCCGGAGAAGCTTCGCTTGGCAGCCGAGGCTCAGCTCTCCGATTTCATCGAGAAACACGGTGCCGCCCTCGGCGAGCTCGAAGCGCCCCTTTCGACGCGACACGGCACTCGTGAACGCTCCCTTCTCGTGGCCGAAGAGCTCGCTCTCGACCAAGTTTTCGGGAAGCGCGGCGCAGTTGATCGCAACGAGAGGTTTTCCGCGCCGCGGACTCGCGTAGTGGAGCGCGGAGGCGACGAGTTCTTTCCCCGTGCCGGTCTCACCGTGGATGAGAACCGTCATCGGCGTCGGGGCGGCGCGCTCGATGAACTTGAGACACTGCTCGATCGCGGGCGACTGCCCGATGATGCGCTTCGTTTCGGTGAGGCTGCGAAAGAGGTTCCGGTTCTCGTCGCGGAGCCGCTCTTCCTCGAGAAGACGATCGAGAAGCGGTGCGGCGGGTGTGAGGCTGTCGGCGAGGAGCGCGAGATCTTCGTCTCCAAACGAGTCCTCGACGCCGCGGCGATCGGCGTAGACGACCGCCCGGACGCTCCCTCCGCTGACGAGCGGAATCGCGATCGCGGTCGTAATCTCCGCTTCCGCGATGCTTCGACTCTCGCGCAGCTTCTCGTCGTCGCGCGGGTTCGCGACGAGCATCGCTTCGCCCGTCGCCGCCGCGCGCTCGACGACCGCGTGGCTGAACGCCTCCGCGTCGGGCGCGTCGCTCGGATACCGAGCGCGCGCGGACCAAGTCTCCCCTTCGAGGACGACGACGGCCGCTCCCGTCGCACCGACGACGGGGATCACTTCGTCGAGGATTCCCTGCACGAGCTCCGTCGCGGACGCTGTCCCG
Source organism: Planctomycetota bacterium (assembly GCA_965223845.1). Lineage (GTDB taxonomy): Bacteria > Planctomycetota > UBA8108 > UBA8108 > SXIK01 > CBDCXR01. Next base: position 7,296,082 of record CBDCXR010000004.1, read on the forward strand.
GCCATCCGGCCGTACACCTCGAGGAGTCGCCGTACCTCTTCGAGAGCGCGTCGCGCCTTCTCTTCCTTGAGCATCCGCTCGAGGTCGTCGATCCGCCGGATGAACGTGGCACCGGGTCGGGTCGCATCTGCCGCCGCCGCGCTCGTGATCGTCGAACCGGGTCGCTCGGTGCGTCGCGCGCTCTCCGGAGCGACGAAGCGCATTTCGGTGTCGCCCGCACGGATAACGTCGCCGTGCGCGATCGCGCCGTCGCGCACCGGGATTCCGTTCAAGTACGTCTGGTTCCGGCTCGCGAGATCGTTCACTCGCCAGGCGCCGGAAGAGTGCTCGAGGCGAACGTGCGCACGCGACACCGCCGGATCGGAGAGAGCGACCGCTGCGACCGGATCGCGACCGATCACGATTTCCTCGGCGCCCGGCGCGAGGTCGAACTCGGCGCCGAGGTCCGGACCGTCGATCACGACTATCTTGGCCATGCGAAGTTCTCCACGCGAAACGGTTCGGCGGGCCGACCTTCGACCCGAACCCGCTCGAGCGCCACGGTGTAGGGACTCGTCGACGCCGTCTGGAGGACGGGATAGCCGCGTCCCCAATCATCGCCCTCGAGCGTCGCCACGATGAGCCGGCGCCTGCGCGAAGCGACGCGGACAGTGACTTCGACGCGCGTCCGGCCGCCGGCCGGAATGAAATCGAGCGCGACGCCGAGGTCGCCGCGACCGAGCGGAGCCGCGCGGCGGAGACCATCGAACGCCCGCACTTCGAGGTCATCGATCCGGACGGGCACTCCCGCGCGCCAGGCTTCGATCGGTGCGTCGGGACGCAGTTCCCGCGGACGAATGCGTACGCGGAGCTCGCGCTTCGCCGGGGCGTCGGGCGCGACGATGCTGAGCGACAGATCGAAGCGCCCGGTGTCTTGGCGGATCCAAAGCTCGACCCTCTCGAGCGGATCGAAGGCGAACGGAAATGCGAAGGGCTCGACGAGCGACTCGTCCCACGAAAGCGCCGCTTCGGCGTCGCTTCCCCCGCCCGCACCGAGCTCGGGCCGAACTCCGCTCACGGAAGCCGTCGACGAGAGCGCGAGCACCCGGCGAACGACCTCGAGCGGCGGTGTACCCGGCGGAGGCGTCGCGAAGCGAACGTCGAGCTCGACCCTGCCGTCGGGGCGCTCCGTGAACCAGGGTCCGAGCGCCGCTGCGGCGAGCGCGCGCGTCTCGTCTCGCGCCGGGAGTGTGAGCGACACGATCGTCACCGCGAGTGTGACGGCGGCGAGGGCGCCTACCGCCCAGCGCAGGACGCGGCGGCCGCGCCGCGGCCGCCGCGGTCGCCGCGCGGCGTGATTCGGTTCATCGCCGCGCGCAACGGCGTCGAGATCCTCGATGAGCTGATCGTAGTTCGGGTAGCGGTGCGCCGGGGACTTCTCGAGCATGCGGAGGACGACGCGAGCCACGGCGTCCGGCACGTCCGCGCGCTGCTCCCTGGGATGGGGCGTCGCTTCGTTGACGTGGGCGACGATCACCGAGACGTGCGAATCGCCTTCAAACGGGGGCCGTCCCGTCAGGAAGTGATACATCGTCGCGCCGAGCGAGTAGATGTCCGACCGGTGATCGACCTTTCGTCCGCGTCCCTGCTCGGGAGAGATGTAGTGAGGCGTCCCGAGGACGAGGCCCTCTTGGGTGAGCGAGTTCTCCGCGCCGCCGATATCCTTGGCGAGGCCGAAGTCGACGATCTTGACGTGGTCGTCCGGAGTGACGAGGAGATTCGACGGCTTGACGTCGCGGTGGATGAGGTTTTTCGCGGCGGCCTCGCGGAGTCCCGCCGCCGCGTCGCGGATCCACGCGATGGCGCGGTCGACGTCGAGCGGCCCGCTCTCGTCGAGAATCTCGTCCGCCGAGAGCCCGTCGACGAGCTCCATGACGATGTAGGTCGTGGGCGGAGCGCCGGCGGTGGCGGCAGTTTCTTGAATGCCGTAGATCTGCACGACGGCGGGATGCGAGAGGCTCGCGACCGCCCGCGCCTCGCGCCGAAAGCGCGTCCGATAACTCTCCTCGTCGGAGTACTGCGGACGGAGCACCTTCACCGCGACGTCTCGCGCGAGATCGTCGTCGCGACAGTGGTAGACGATTCCCATGCTTCCCGTGCCGAGCTGCCGGACGACCCGGTAGGGGCCGATCCGCTCGGGGAGACGACCACCGTCCTCGATCGACCGTGCGAACATCGCATCCGTCGATCCGGTCCAGAGGGGTCGCTGCGGAGGCAGGGTTTCATCCATAACAATATATATCGTAGGTTTTTACGAAGACCTTGGCGTTGATTCTGTGCATGAGAATCATACACATCGTACCCCGGGCGGGCCGGGGTTCGTACGCGGAATCTCCAGGTTCGCCGAGGCGTGCCCTCGGCGCGAGTCTCAGCGGATCGTGCGGAGCGCCGACGCCTTCCTGGCGGCGCGGGTCTCGCCGCTCCGCCGGCCGCAGACGAAGAGTGCGGTCAGCCACCAGTGATCCGCGAGCGTCCGGAGGACTCCTACTCGTTCCCACCGCCGGGTCGATGCGCTGACGCACTCCGGAAGGATCGAGAACCCTCCGCGGCGACGGACGGCCCGGACGAGCTGAAGGTCAGCGAGAAAGCCGTCTTCCCGAAACCCGCCGACCGCTTCGAACGCGTCGCGGCGAACGAAGATCGCCTGATCTCCGAAGGGCCCGACGCCCAGACGATTCCGCAGCGCGGCCCCGCGTGCGATGAAGCGATAGGAGCGCCGGTCGGAGTCGAACGCGAGTGAGAAGGCGCCGCCGGCGGAACGCTCCATCGCAGAGATCGCGGCGGCCGCTCCGTTCGGTGGAAAGCGCACGTCGGCGTAGTGGAAGACGAAGCCGTCTCCCGAGGCCTGCGCGGCGCCCACGTTCAGTTGCGCGAAGAGTCCCCGCTCCGATCGCAGAACCACGTCCGCCATCCCCTTCGCGATGTCGATCGTGCCGTCGCGGCTGCCGCCGTCGACGACGATGAGCTCGTCGACCCCGCCCGCGCGAAGGCTGTCGAGGGAAGCTGCGACCGTCGACTCTTCGTCGAGCGTCGGGACCACGGCGGAGAGACGCGCGATGCGGGTGCGGTCCTGCTCGTGCGCCGGTTGCTCGAGAGTGGGCTCAAAGGAGGCGGAGCGCGTCATGAATTCGATCATCCGCGCGTGGCTGGCGGGAGGGAAGGAGATTCCCGCCGATCGAGCGTTCGAGCTAGGCCGGAAAGCATCGCCCGAAGCGGAGGAAGAGTCGCAGGGATCCGCGCACTCGGATGTTTCGCCGAAGGAGCGCCCAGACGATGTTCGTCTCGTGCGCGAGGAAGGCTAACCAGGTCGCGGTGTCGGCCCGTACGAAGAGGTCCGGAGTGCCTACGTGTCCGCGAGTTACCTCGATCGTCCCGTCTCGGATGACGATCGTCGCTTCTCGCTTCTCTTCGCCGGTGAAGGTGAAGTGATAGGTCGCGTTTAGATCGCCGGCGCGGCCCGGCTGAAACACGAGCGGAAGACCGGACAGGAACTGTCCGAGTGTACGCGGGCGGAGACTGTTTCCGACGGTTCGCAGGCGCTTGTGCGGAAAACGTTTCGCGACGTGGTGCTCGGCGTCGGAGTTACTGAGCACGTACACCGGTTCTTCCTTTTGCTGGAGCGGCTTCAAGATCTCGCGGACGTGGCGCGGGCGGTCGTCGAGATACGGTCCGATCACTTCCTCGCCCGCGGGACACACAGCGAGGCAGTACGCGGCCTTGTAGTTTGCGCCGTGCGAAAGACTCTGCCACATCGAGGCGGACTCGGCGTCGTTCACTCGCCGGCGATAGTCGATCGCACTCTTACTCGCTGCGACTTGCTCGACCCAGTCGGTGAATCCGCCCATGAATTCGCGATAGTTGTGCGTGTAGCAAGCCGCGAAGTTGAACCGTCCGTCCGCCGCGATCGCGCCGACCGGGCACGCGGCGACGCAGAGCTTGCACTCGAGGCAGGGATTGAACTCGACGGGCTCGCCGTACTCGGACACCTCGCGCGAAAGGAGCACGGTACCGAGAAGCACGAAGTTTCCGAACCGAGGGTGGATGAGATTTCGGTGAACACCGATTTCCCCGAGGCCCGCTGCGACCGCGACCGGTTTGTGGGAGACGACCCAAAGCTTCCCCGGGAACTCTTCCATCTCCATCGGAAAGCCCATCGCCGGGGCCATCGCGCGCACACCGCGCTCTTCGAGCGCACGAACGATCGTGCGCGCGACGCGATCGACGTCGTCACCCGTCTCGTGAAACTCGAGATTCGCGACCGACCGGGCGGGGGTGCGAATCGGTTCGCGATTCATGCGGACGACGAAGCTGAGAAGCGCCCTCGTCGCCGGAAAGTGCTGGAGGATGTCCGCGCGCTGGTCGGCGAGCTCGGATCGGTCGATGGGGACGAATCCGACATCGTCGGCTCCGGCGTCGAGCGCGAGGCGGCGGAGCCACTCAGCGTCGAGCGGAGTGTCGTCGAGAGGGGGCGGCGGGGTGGAGCGTACGCGCTTTACCGTCGGGTGCTCGGCGAGATTCATCGGACCTCCTTTGCGGCTGATTTGATTGTATATACAAATAAAGATCGCAAAAAAACTCGCCTCACTTCGCCGACAGACGCTCCGTCGCGCGGCGGAGGAACTTGGCCCCCTCCGGGCCGACGAGCTCGGTCGCCAGCTGCTGCGCGTCCGCCCAGCGCGGCGCGGCTCGGGCGAGGAGCCGTCGCCCGGCGGGCGTCAGGCGGAACGGCTGCGCGCGTCCGTCGTCGTCGCTCAGCACCTCGATCCAGCCCCGGGCTTTCATGCGGTCGACGTTCCGGCTGAGCGTCGAGCCGTCGAGGTGGAGATGCCGGCACACATCGGCGGGCCGCGCGACATCCAGCTTGGCCGTCGCGACGAGGATGTTCATTTGGCTCACCTTGAGCTCGAGCGGGCGGAGGGCCTCGTCGTAGATCTGCGTGACCGCACGATTCAGCATGCGGAGACGGGAGGCGATACATTCCGCGGCGATGTCGTCGGGCGTCGGAGGGCCCGTCTTCGAGCGGCGGCGAGATTTCGGATCGGGCATGGCGAAGTTCTGTTCGCAGACGGCCAGAGTGTCCGGCACGACAATAAAATTGTATATACAATCATCATGGCGCGCAAGGACGAAATTCCGTGCGGGGACGAGCGCGAATCAGACCGCCGTCGGCGCCGCGCCTTTCGGCGCGCTCGAGCCGAGCCCGACGCGCTCGCGGAGAAGACCGTAGCGGATGCTATCGCGGAGGGCCGTCCACGAGGCTTCGATGATGTTCTCGCTGGCGCCGACCGTCCCCCAGACCTCGCCCGTCGTGCGGTCCTTCGACTGAATCGTCACGCAGACCTTCGCGTGCGTCGCTTCCTGCGCATTGATGATGCGTACGCGATAGTCTTGGAGAACGATGTCGTCGAGCTCCGGATAGAAGCCGCGCAGCGATTGCCGGAGCGCGGCGTCGAGCGCGTCCACGGGACCGACCCCCTCTCCGACCGAGAGCTGTTCGGTGCCGTCGACCCGCACCTTCACCGTCGCTTCGGTAAACGTTCCGCCGCTCGCCCGGTGCTCGACCGCCGTCCGGTAGCGCACGAGATCGAACAGCTCGGGAACTTCGCCGAGGTGCTTGAGCACGATCAGCGTCGCGGACGCCTCGGCCGCCTCGAAGACGTAGCCCTCGTTCTCGAGCTCCTTGATCTCCTGTACGGCGAGCTGCGCCGCTTCGGGCCGCTTCGAGAGATCGACTCCTTCAGCGCCGGCGAGGTGCTGCGTATTCGACTTTCCCGAGAGCTCCGAGATGAGAACGCGGCGCGAGTTCCCGACCGTCTCGGGCTCGATGTGTTCGTAGGAATGCGCGACCTTCATCACGCTGTTGACGTGCACGCCGCCCTTGTGGGCAAACGCCATCTGGCCGACGTAGGGCTCGTTCTCGGGAAAGACGAGATTCGCGACTGCGTGCACGTAGCGCGCGGTGTGACTCAAGTTGGGGAGGGCGTCCTCGCCCATCGAGAGCTCGCAGTCCATCTTGAGAAGGAGATTCGGAATGATCGCCGTCAGGTCGGCGTTCCCGCAGCGCTCCCCGAGTCCATTGAACGTCCCCTGAACGTGGACGGCCCCGGCTTCCACCGCCTTGAGGGCGTTGGCGACCGCGACGCCGGTGTCGTTGTGGGGGTGCATCCCGACTCGAGCCGTCGGGCAGGCCTTGCGGACAGCGTCGATGATCTCACCGAGCTCCGTCGGCAGCGTCCCGCCGTTCGTGTCACAGAGAACGAGGCAGTCCGCTCCGCCGCGGATCGCCGCCTCGAGCGTCGCGATCGCGTAACTCGGGTCGTCCTTGTAGCCGTCGAAGAAGTGTTCCGCGTCGTAGACGACCTCGCGTCCCTCGCCGAGGAGATAGCGGACGGAGTTCTCGATCATGCGCAGGTTTTCGTCGAGCGTCGTTCGAAACACATCGGTCACGTGGAGCTTCCACGACTTCCCGAAGATCGTGACGACGGGCGTCTCAACCTCGAGGAGCGCTTGGATGTTGCGGTCATCCGCGGGGTCGGAGCCCGCGCGGCACGTGCTGCCGAACGCCGCGAGCTTCGTGTGCTCGAGGTCGACGTCGCGCGCGGCCTTGAAGAACTCGATGTCCTTCGGGTTGGATCCCGGCCATCCGCCTTCGACGAAGTCCACCCGGAACTCATCGAGCGCCTTGAGGATATTGAGTTTATCGACGAGGGAGAACGAAACTCCTTCGCCCTGCGAGCCGTCGCGGAGGGTCGTGTCGTAGATGTCGATCTTCTGCTTCATCGGTCGTCTCTGCTGCGAGCTAGCTGCTACCCCTCAAACACGGGCGATTCGTCGGGACCGTCCGTGTTTGAGGGCCAAAACGAGCCGAGGGCTCGCTCGTCGGGATGAATCAGGCGCGGCGCTGCCGTGCCGGTGAGGGTCTTGCCGAACCTCCTCAGTTGGCGCGGCGTTCGGAGCGGCGATCCGACTCGCTCTCGTTCATTCGACGCTGGAAGTTGAGCGCGCGGTTCGCGCCCTTCACCATCGCATGCACGGAGGCGAGGATCACATCGCCGTCGATTGCCTCGCCGCGGAAGGCGCTCTTCTCGTCGGTACTGAATCGGATGTGGGCGTGCGCGAGCGCGTCGGTTCCGCCGGTGATGGCCTTCAGGCCGTACTCTTCGAGCTTCAGGCGGTGGCCGAGGTTCGAGCTGAGGACCGACGAGATCGCACGGGCCGCCGCATCGACGGGGCCGACGCCCGTCCCGGTACCGATCGCCTCTTCGCCGTTCAGCTCGAGCTTCACGGTCGCGCTCGCCGTGAAGTTGTTCCCGGTCATCACCGAGAGCTCCTTCAGCTCGACGAGACGCTCGTCGCTCGTCCGATCGTCCAGGACCTCCGCCGCGAACGCGAGCACGTCGTCTTCCTCGACGGACTTGTTCTTATCCGCGGCGTCCTTCACGCGCTTCACGACATCGCGCAGTTGATCCTTGTCGAGCGAGTACCCGCGGTTCTTCAAGATCTCTTCGACCGCGTGGACGCCCGAGTGCTTTCCAATGACGAGCTGACGACCGGACCACCCGACGTCCTCCGCCTTGAGGATCTCGTACGTGCGGCGATCCTGGATCACGCCGTGCTGGTGGATGCCGGCCTCGTGCGCGAACGCGTTCTCGCCCACGATCGCCTTGTTGCGCTGAACCTCGATACCCGTGAGGCTCGCGACGAGACGACTCGTACTCCAGATTTCCTTCGTGTTGATATCCGTATCCGCGCCGTAGCTATCGCTCCGCAGTCGGATCGCCATGACGACTTCCTCGAGCGAAGTGTTGCCGGCGCGCTCACCGATACCGTTGATCGTGCATTCGATCTGATCGCACCCGGCCTGCATCGCCGCCAGCGAGTTGGCGACGGCGAGCCCGAGGTCGTTGTGACAGTGGATGCTGAGCGTCGCCCTTTCGATTCCGGGGACGTTCTCTCGCACGTGACGGATGCGGTCCGAGATCTCATTCGGCGTCGCGTAGCCGACGGTGTCGGGGATGTTGATCGTCGTCGCGCCGGCGTCGATCGCTGCTTCGACCACGCGGCACATGAAGTCGAGATCAGTGCGCGAGCAATCCTCGGGCGAAAACTCGACGTCGTCCGTGTAGTTCCGTGCGAGTCGCACGCACTTCACCGCCGCGTCGATGACCTGGTCGGGCGACATCTGCAGCTTCTTATCCATGTGGAGCTGCGACGTGGCGATGAAAACGTGGATGCGCCGCTTCTCGGCGGGTTCGAGCGCGCGACCGGCCGCCGTGATGTCGTCGTTTCGAGCCCGCGCGAGGCCGCAGATCGTCGGACCGTGCACGTTCTCGGCGATCGTCCGCACGCTGTCGAAATCTCCGCGCGAGCTGATGGGGAAGCCGGCCTCGATGATGTCGACACCGAGTCGCTCAAGCTGCCGCGCGATGACGAGCTTCTCGTCGACGTTCATGCTGGCACCTGGACTCTGTTCGCCGTCCCGCAGGGTGGTGTCGAAGATCTTGATGCGCCTCATGGCTTCACCTGGAATACAAGAGCCGGACTCGCGCACCCGCCACGCGCGGGCGAGAAGTCAGGCGGTGGACGAGAGATTTGCTTCCGAATGACCAAAAAAAAACCCGCTGGCCGGGAGGACAGCGGGCGGCAACTGAAACTGAGCGTTCGCTCAATGGCCTCCCGCCTCCCGAAGGAGGCAGCTAATCGTAAGGAGGAGAGCGATCGCCGAAGCGGAGTCACGGCTCGTCGGGCTGTTCGATGAGCAGGCGCTCACGGCGGCGGTCGAGGCCGGCCGTGCTTCCGTAGCGATAGTTCGCTGCGCGCTGCGAGCTGACATGAGCGAGACGTCTCCGCGAGAATTCGAGCTTCGGGGGAACTCGAGGAAAGGCTTCGGTCTCCACCTCTATCGGTAGGAGGGCGCGCTTCCTTCGACTTCATTCCGGGGAAATCTACAACAACCGATCAGTTTAGTCCCGAAGTTTCGCCGATGTCAACGAGGATTCTACTCGGGACTCGCGGCGCCCTCGCCACCGGTGTAGATCTCGCCGACGAGCTCCCCGAAGGTCGCGAAGTCGAGCGGCTGCGCGCCGTTCGCGGGCTCGCCATCGGCGTGAACGCGAAGCATCAAGCCGTCCGGGTGGAGCGCGCGGGCCGCGAGGGCGAGCTGGACGAGGACGTCCGGCCGGTCGGCCGCGTGCGACGGATCGACGAGCACCGGGAGAGGTGTCAGATCGCGAAGCGTCGCGAGCGACGCCAGATCGAGAGTGTGGCGCGTCGTCCCCTCGAACGTGCGGATTCCGCGTTCGCAGAGAATGATCTGCTGATTTCCCTGTTTGGCGATCGCCTCGGCGGCCTTGAGGAGCTCTTCGATCGTCGCCATCGGGCCGCGCTTCAGAATCACGGGCTTGTTGACCCTTCCCGCGGCGCGGAGGAGCGCGTAGTTCTGCATGTGACGTGCGCCGATGAGGACGATCGCGGCGTGCGTCGCGACGAGCGGAACGTCCTCCGGCGATACCGCCTCCGTCGCGACCGGGAGTCCGTACTGGCGCCCGGCTTCAGAGAGCCAGCGGAGGCGATCCTCGTCGAGCCCCGCTTCGTCGGCTGGCCGGTTCGGATCGAAACAGCCGCCGCGAAGAACGGTGGCGCCCGCTTCGCGGATCCGCCGCGCCGAGGAGTGGATCTGCTCTTCGGACGCGACGACCCCGGGTCCGGCGACGACGACGATGTTCCCGTCGCCGAAGCGGACGTTCTCCGCGGTGACCGTCATTTGACCGGGCCCGTGCCGACCGACGAGAGACACGCCGATCCGGCGCAGGCTCTCCGCCGCCGGACGGCGCTCGCGGGGAAGCTCGGGCGACTTGGCCCGAACTGCGGCGACGGCCGCCGGCCGCGGCTCGGTCTTGCCGCGCTCCTCCATCGGGTAGCTGCCCAGAATCTTGAGGAACGCCGTACTCGCGCGCAGCGTGCGGAGCGCTTCGGTGACACGTTCCTCCACGCGGTTCCCCTCGAAGTCGATGTAGAAGAGATACTGAAACGGGACGCCGGGCCGGGGACGACTCTCGAGCTTCGTCAGGTTGAGCTTGTGACCGTGAAGGGTGTTGAGCGCGCTGAGGAGCGCTCCCTCCTCGTGCGGCGTCGCGAGGACGAGAGACGTCTTCGCCGGGATCCGCAAGTCGACCTCCCGCGGTTCGCGCGCCACGATCAAGAAGCGCGTGTAGTTGTCCCTCTGGTCGGCCAGTCCGCGCTTGAGGACCGTGAGCCCGTAGAGCCGCGCCGCCTCCTCGCTGGCGATCGCGGCCTGCGCGAGGTCGTTGTCCTCGCGCACTTTCTGAACGGCCATCGCCGTGTCGGTGTGGGGCTCGCTTTTGCAGTTCTCGAGACTGTTCAAGAAATTGAAGCACTGCGCGAGCGCCTGGGGATGCGAGAGAACGCGCCGGATGTTTGCGATCGGGATGTCGTCCACGGCGACGAGACAGTGATCGACGCGAAAAATCTCCTCGCCGATGACGCTCAGCTCCGCCTTCACGAGCAGATCGTAGACTTCGTTGATGCTTCCCGCCGTCGTGTTCTCGACGGGAAGGATGCCGTAGTCCGACGCGCCCTGCTCCACCGCGGCGACGACCTGCGCGAAGGTCGGGTAGCCGGTGATGACGGTCGCCTCCTCGTCGCGCGAGAAGAACTTCTTCGCCGCGAGGTAGCTGTACGCGCCCGCGACGCCCTGGAACGCGACGCGCTTCATCGCCATCGGCTCGTCGGGATTCCCGCGGCTGAGGAGGAAGAGCTGCTGCGAGCGCACGGAGTCGTCGATGATGACGTGGAAGACGCTCTTGACGTAGTGCGCGTCGAGCCCGAGCTCGCGTCCGGCGGCGATCAATCGCTCGAGGAGTTCCTCCTCTCGCTTTGCGTCGCGAAGAGGGCGCTCGTTCTCGGCTTTCTCCTCTATGACGCGCTGCGAGAGCGCTCGCCGATCAGCGAGGCACTGGAGCAGCCGCGCGTCCGTCGCGTTGATGTCTTCTCGGAGTTTCTTCAGGTTGTCCATGTCTCTCGACCTCGCGGGTCGGAGTCGAACTCGTTCAAGTGCGAAACGGGTGCGGGAGCGCTCGCCGCACGGGCAGCGCCAGAGGAGGAACCGCCGGCGACGTCCCGATTCGATTGCGCGCGACTGTTTTCGGAACTTCGCCGAGCGAGCCCGGTCGCCCGCGGCCGCTACCCGTGGGCCGCCGAACGAGCCGCTACGTCACTTCCGTCGTCCAGCCGAACGGATCGTCCCGCGCTCCCGTCTGGATGCCTCGGAGATTCTCGAGCAGAGCTTGACTCGTGCTCTCCGCCGGAAAGGCGACGGTACGGTCACCGTAGTCGATTTCCCGCACGCGCTGGATCGTCCATGCCGTGCCGGCGCAGAAAACCTCTTCGCCGTCGTCGAGGACTTCGTCGATGGGGAGATTCCGCTCCTCCACCTTGAGTCCGAGTATCTCGCGCGCGACCGTGATCGTCGATTCCCGCGTGATCCCCGGCAGGATCTGATCGTCGAGCGGCGGCGTCACGACGACACCGTCTTTCCGTTTCACGAAGAAGTTCGATCCGCTCGTCTCGGTGACGTGCTTGAGGTGGTGCGCGTCGAGGTAGAGAACGTCATCGTAGCCGCGTTCGCGCCACTTCGAGGCGACGTAGATTCCGCCGGCGTAGTTCCCCATCGCCTTTGAGTATCCCGTCCCGCCCGGGGCGACGCGTCCCTGCTCGAGTACACGCAGGCGCACGCCGTTGTCGGCGCCGCCGGAGAAGTACGAGCCGACGGGGCTCACGAACATGTGGACGGCAAACCGCGTGCACGGTCCGAGCCCGAGCTTCGGCTCGACGGCGTGCTCGACCGGCCGGATGTAGAGGGAGCCCTTACCCGCGGGCGGCACGAACCGGAGGTTGCGCCGGACGAGTTCGACGCACGCATCGACGAACTGGTCGACCGGAAACGGCGCCATCGTGAGCCGTTCGGCCGAGCGCTGGAGTCGCTCGCCGTTCTGCCGGACCCGAAAGAGGAGGACCCGACCGTCCGAGCTGCGCTGCGCCTTGAGACCTTCGAACACACCGAGCCCGTACGACATGAACGCCGCCGCCGGGCTCACCGAAATGTCGCCGAAGGGAACGTACTCGCCGTCGTCCCAGACCGGGTCGCGAGTCGTATCGCCGAACGAGCGATACATCACGTCGGTTGGGGTGAGCGAAAAATCGAGTTCGTCCCAGTCGGGCAGAGGGCGTTGGCCATCCTCGGTCGGTGTCATGCGTCTCGGAACTCCGGAGGTGAAAAAAGCGCGACCGTGCATTATAAGCCACGCGTGGGGAGTAGAAAGGTCCAATGCAGCGGCGCGCGGTCTCGCGATCGCGACGCAGGAGGAGTGCGCGGATCGGGCGGCGGGGACCGCGGGAGCAGGCTATGGAGGTCATCATGAGTGGCAAGCGCCGGGTCCGACTCACGCGGATTTTTCTCTTCACGTTTCTCGGCATGCTTTCGCTCTGCGCGGCGTTCGGGATCATCGCCGCGATGGCGGGCGAGTTCGACGAGACGGTGGGGCGACTCTTTCTCTTCTCGACCGCCGCGGCCTACTACAGTCTGCTCGGTCTCGGGTGCGCGACGCTCCTCGAGCGCAGCCGCGGCGCCGTCCTCGCCTACGCCGGAATCGCCACCGCGGCCGTGACGTTCGCGCTCGCCTCCGTGATGATTTGGCACGAGGATGCGGACAGCGAGACCATGTGGCGAACGTTCGGGGTGCTGAACTGCTGGTCGCTCGCGCTCGCGCTCGTCAGCCTGATCGCGCTCGCGCGGGTCGAGCGGAAGTACCTCTTCGCGCCGGTCGCGACGGCGCTCCTCGCCTTCGTGCTCGCGGGACTGATCTCCGCTCTCATCATGTTCGGCTCGGATCCGAGCGAAGGACTCATGCGCGCGATGGTGGTCGTTTCGATTCTCGTCGTGCTCGGCACGATTTCGACGCCGGTTCTCCACCGGATCTCCGCGCTCGAGCCGGAGCTCGCCGAAGCGATCGGCGAGACCGTCGAGCTCTTCTGTCCGCGGTGCCGGCGGCGACAGACGCTCCTTCTCGGCGCGGATCATTGTCACCGCTGCGGGCTCGAGATCGGGGTGACGATCGCCACCGTTGAGACCGCGAAGCATGTCTGAGCCGCTCGACGACGTCGCGGGCGCAGCGAGCGAGGTCGATCCGTCTGCGGCTCGCGCCCCGAGGAGTTGGAAGTCGATCGCCGGACGAGTCGCCGCCCCGTTCGCACGAATCGGAGGCGCGCTCATTCACCCGATCGCACACCGGATCCCGACGCTCGACCGCTACGTGCTTCGCCGATTCTTCGGAATCTACTTTGCGAACCTGATCTCGTTCTCGCTCCTCTACGTCGTCATCGATCTCGTCAACAACATCGACAACTTCTACGACTCGACCGACGGCTTCGGGGAGCTCGCTGCGGCGTGCTTCGGCTACTACTACTCGATGGTGCCGGTGATCTACTGCCAGATCCTCGGCCCCGTCGTCTGCGTGGCCGCCGCGCTCTTTACGGTGACGCTCTTCCAGCGCTCGAATGAATTCGTGCCGATCCTCGCGACGGGTCGCAGCTACCAGCGCGCGCTCTTCGCGATCGTCGTCGCCTCGGCGGGACTCTCCGTCGTCGTCTTTCTCGTGCAGGAAATCTGGATCCCGTTCACGGTCGAGCAGATCCACGCCTCGATGCAAAAGCGCGGTGAGCGCGCGACGTTTCGCGATCTGAAGTACCACGACTCCGAGCGGGGCATGCTGATCATCCTCCGTCAGTACGATCGGTTCGAACGCCGCGCCGAGGGTGTCCTCGTGCTCCCGGTCGGCAGCCGCGGCGGCACGCAGCGCCACATCGATGCACGCTCGATGCAGTGGCAGGAGCCCGAGGGGCGCGATCCGTACTGGCGGATGCGCGATGCGCGCATCCAGGAGTACGACTCCGAAGGAACTCTCGTCATTCGGAACGACGACGACTGGGAGGGCGTGCCACGGCTCGATGAGCTCCTTCCTTACTACGAGCTCGAGACGACGATGGCGCCCGAAGATCTCGAGCTCGGACAGGAAGAAGCCGTCTACATGACGATGTCCGCGCTGCGAAAGCGCGTCGAAGATGCGCAGGATGATCAGAGCCGCTGGGTCGTCAAGTACATGGCGCGGTTCAGCACCCCGCTCGTCAATTTGATTCTCGTTCTCCTCGGTCTCCCCATCGTCGTTCTCTTCGGCAATCGAAACGTCTTCGTCGGCGCTCTTCTCGCCGTCGGTGTGTCCGCGGTGTACTTCTTCTTCCATTCGATCTTCCAAGAGTTCGGGGTGCGAGGCCACGTGCCGGCGCGCTTCGGCGCCTGGGTGGGTCCGGCGCTCTTTCTCGCGCTCGGGGCGACTCTCTACCGCGAGATGCGGAGCTGACGGATGAGCAGGACCGACCCACTCGCGGGGTCACGCATCGCGATTACGCGGAGCCGCGAGCAGAACGCCGAGCTGCGCGCACTGCTCGTTGCGCGCGGAGCGGACGTCGTCTCGGTGCCGACCGTGCGCTTCGTCCCGCAGCCGCTCAGCGAAGAGCTAGCCGAGGTGCTCGCCCACCCGAACGAGTTCACGCACGTCGCATTCACGAGTCGAAACGGCGTCGTTTACTTCGGAAGGCTCCTCGATGCGGCGGGCGTCGACGTGAGGGACTGGGCGGGGTGTACGTTCGCGGCCGTCGGGCCGTCGACGGCGGCCGCGTGCGTCGACCACGGGTGGAAACCGGCGATCGTCTCCGAAGGCGGAGGCGAGGCGCTCGCGCAGGAGCTCCTCGACGCCGGACTCTCATCGACCGGTCGAGTGCTTCTCCCGCAATCGCGCATCGCGCGCTCGGAGCTCGAGTCGACGCTCGCTGCGGGCGGCATCGCGGTGCGATCCGTGACGGTCTACGATACGCGCGAAGAGACGCCGGAGTGCGCGGCGCGACTCCTCACTCTCCTTGCCGAAGGTAATCCGCCGGAAGGAGTCGTCTTTGCGAGTCCATCGGCCGTTCGCGCGTGGATGAGCTTGACCGGAACGGCGGGACGCGAGCTTCTTCTCCGAAGTGAAACGCTCGTCGTCTCGATCGGCGGGACGACGACGGCCGCGCTGGCCGAACGCGGGATCACGGATGCGATCGAGGCCGAGCGGCCGTCGGTCGACGGGCTCATCGCGGCGCTCTCGCTCGGAATCCGCGCGCAGACGAAGAACGAGAGATTCACCTCGAAGGACACGAAGGGGGGAGATCGGACGGACGGACGGAGTTGAGGTGCGCCGGGGAACTCTCGTTCGAGCGGTTCCCCGCTATTCGAGCTCGAGCTCCGATTGGGTCGGACAGAGCGAGTAGACCACGCGGAACCCAGTGTTTGCCGCAGCGGCAGTTGGGGTCCCGGTATCCCGCATCGCAGAACGTCCCAATGCGAGCGGGAACAAGGTCGCTTCTCCACGTCGGATCTTCTTTGATCCCTTCGCGGGTCCTCGTGGATCTACGGTGACCGTGTCCGGACCGGGATACGGTGCATACCAATCCGCACACCACTCCCACACGAGATCGTGCATGTTGTGAAGTCCCCAGTCGTTCGGCGGGTGGAATCCGACACTGATCGGTCTCGCGCCCCAGCGAGGATCCTCCGAGCACCACCAGTGTACGTATCGCGACGCGAGTTTTCCAGCGTCGCTTCGACACTGGGGGTTCGAGCCGTCCTCCTCGAGGACATCGCCGAACCAAAACTGCGTTGTCGTTCCGGCGCGACAAGCGTACTCCCACTCGGCTTCGGTCGGCAGGCGGTAGAACCGACCCTCCCGTTTCGACAGCTCCCGGCAGAATCGTTGGGTGTCGTGCCAGGAGACTTGCTCCACGGGCCGGTTGAGATTGATGCCCGCGCGCTCGCCATTGTGGAAGCTCGGATTCTCCCCCATCACATCGAGGTACGCCGCCTGCGTCACCGGAACCTCGCTCATGAAGAAACCGCACGTGAGGACGACCGTGTGCAGTCGTTCGTCTTCTTGGCGCCCCGGTTCCGTTTCAGGCGATCCCATTTCGAACGTCCCGGGCGGGATGTACACCATGTTGAGTCCGATCGAGTTCTCGAAATCGAGCGGAACGTCGCAGGGCGACCGTTGGCAGTCGAGTGGATCGGGGGTGCGGTCAAAACCGCATATCGTCGGGGGCGGGATCTTTATTCCACCGACGAAGAGGAAGTTCAGCAGGAAGATCGCATCGGTGATCTGTAAAGCGCCGTTGTCGTCGACATCCGCTGCGTCCAGGCAGTCGAGTGGACCGCCGCCGTCGAAGAGAACTTCGAGTAAGAGGACGACATCCGCCAGATCGTGCTGGTCGTGGGAACCGTCGACATCGCCTCGAGAAAACGTGTGGACGTCCGACCCTCCGACGCCATCGAGATCACCTGCGATTGTGGGCGCACAGAAAGAGGCGACTAAAGCTAGCGGACAGATTCGGATTGCGACGTTCGCCATCTCGAAACCTCCTCCCGGCGACAGCACATCAGAACCAACTTTAACCTCTTAGCGCGAAAAATGGGATTCTCGGACCCCAGTGCCGAGAGGGTGTTATTCGTGTGCGTCCTGAACGAGATCGAGCGTACCTAGAATTAACCGATCTCGAGCTATGCTCCGCAATTCGGCAAAACGGTGAAACTCTGGATGTTCGTCAAAGGGAAGACGGAAAACTCGTTTCAGTCCAGATTCAAGCACTTGAACGTGAACGGCCACCGCCTCGTCGCTGCCGGACTCCGCGGGTGGCGAATGGGTATCGGGCGGCAATTCGACGAATTCACCGGCTGCGGTCGCCAAACCTACCTGATCGTGAATGTACAACTGTTCTTCCTGGTTCACCAGGGCGACGTTCGCTTTGAAGAGGCTGAAGAGTAGTCGCACCTGGTCGAGTACGTGTCTTGGCAGCGATTCAGGGTCGCCGGAAATCTCGCGGTCCCGCCATGACCCCAAGAAGTCTACAAATTCCTCCTGAGCCGTTCCGCTCGGTGAGAATCCATTCGCCAAATCGCGAGTTTCTGGATTCATCGCTAATAGCGCCGAGTCCGACTCCATCGTCGCAGGTGTTGAAGACGGACTCCAACTCGATTCGCTAAGTTGTGCTAGTAGGTCTTCGTATCGCTCGCGCAGATCGACGATGAGCGCCGGTACTGAGTCGAGAGCAGCGAGAGTGGCCTCCCGTTGTGTCTCATTCTCGCCAGCAAGGAGGTCGAGTGCCTTCAGGCGCCTTTCAATCGCTGCACAGCGTACGTTCAATGCGTCCTGATCGGAGACGATGACACCGTAGTTGTACCGAGGTGCACCGAGAAGGCCCACTCCGATCAAGCCCAGCAATGCGATTGCTACAATGTTGAGTATGAGAAAAGTGGTTCTGTCATTCATCTGGAGGTAGTGTCGCGACTCGGTCGCTGGATCACAAGCCGTTACAGATAGCGGCTGCGTCGATCAGAAAGTTTGCACCAGCTCCCATTGTGCAGTTATTGCAATTTGTCGGATGCGGATGCAGCCTTATTCTCATAGTGACGCCGTCTTCCCAGCATCCGAGTGTCCGCGAGACGTTCGCAGCCGACACGGATCCGATCGCCCCGGCACTCACTCTGCTGAAACACTGTTCGTTGGCGCAAATCCCTTCCCACTCGGGATCGCAGCCGGCGATAGTGTTTTCTACTGTCGCGGTTACGGTGATCTCGCACGCGCTTGTGCTGGGTACGATTGAGCAATTCGATGGAAATACTTTTCCGGTGCCGCCATCTGAGCAGGAATTACAGGCGATCGACGCGTCGTAAGCGCTGTCGCCCCCGAGTGTGCAGCTGGTGGCGTTTACGAGCGGAATTCCAGAAGGCATGACAAGATATAGCAACGGGAGCGCTGCCAATACGATGGTATTCGGGGTCAATGGCCGCATGCTCTGGCTCCTTCTCGATCGGCTGGTAGAAGCGATCGGCGATTCCGACGTAGGTCGTCGATCGGTCGCCAACAACACGCTCTACCCCTATAGAGCAGCGAGATCGTCCAATCTCCCGAGAGAATGTCCGGGATTGTCGGCTTCTCGTGCGGGCTCTCCTTGAGCTTTCGTGGGGATCAAGGCGAAGCCATCCCCCAAGGTGGGTCGCCGGAGTGTCTTACGTGCTGACGCCGGCATCACTGAAGATCCTGTCGCCCACCCGCCTCGTGGTGACTCCAAAGCTCGTCTGGATACAAGGAGCATAGGGGCAGTGCGGTAGCGTGGCCGACCTATGATTTCGACGTGGGCCCACACGAAACCGGGGAGCGCAGGTGGCCCTACCAATCGTAGACCGGACTTGCGGATTCGCGCCGATCTCACTACCGGAGACCTCGGTTGGTCTGATTCGCCACGCGATGGAACGGCGAGGGAAGTTCGGTAGTTTGGAATCCCCGAGACAGAGCCCGACGAAGTCGATAGAGCCGTCGGGACAACTGCGGACCGGTGATCTCGTACTCGGAGAGCAGGAATCTACGATCGCGACCCTCGATGTAGACACGCCGAAAGAGTGTCCATTGCGGAACGGAAAGCTGTGAGCACGCCGCGGCGAGACATTCAATCGCGTCGATGGGAAACTCGTTTGTCCCCGATTGCGAGGTGGTCGGCAGCAACTCAGACAGCGAGATGAATCGTTCCGAACGGTGGCGGTCTCGACAGACGAGTCGAATCGCTGTGGTCCTTAAGTAGCCCCGCACGCTTCTCCGATTCATGAGCGGGCAGCCTACCTCGAAAAACCGCGACGCAGCGTCTTCGGCGAGCGTCTCGCCGTCTATCCAGAGCGGAAGGTGGAGCCGGCCAACAATGTCGCGGGCGATTGTGTAAAGTTCCTTCCACGCGTCCCTGTCCCTCTCCCGGAGCAGAGTCATCCAATCAGATTGAGTCACGATTCTCGAAGCTCCCCAAATTCGCTCGACTGCGCTTACGGTACCCGCGCGGGAGGGGGCGCGCTACTGGTGTTTTCTACGGGGAGATTGCGTGCGTATGACGCTCTAGAGAGATGAGATTCCTCAAGAACGTTGAACGTTTGGTGTGAGACGGTTCCTCAATCCTCGCCGCTCGAGAAACAGAGTTTTCGCCGTGTCGTGCTAACTCCTTGTCAATCCATGCCCTACGGCGAGTCGACGATTCGTTCGACTAAGCTGGCGCTGTGCGTCTATCGATGACGGTTATATCGATTCGAACCCGAAAGTCTGGTCTGCGAGTGGCTACCCTTGGGGTATGCACGATCCCCTTGCTCGTTCCCATCGTCCACCGGCTCTCGGATCCCGGGCTTGCGGTCGGGCGAGACACCGTCGTTCACATCGGCAACATCGTTGAATCTGCCCACTGTTTGGAAGCCGGACTACCGCCGTGGAACTGGCTTCCGGACGTCGCTGGCGGGTATGGCGGACCGAACTTCGAGTATTACGGTTCGCTAGCCTTCGTTTTCCCCGGCGCGCTCGTTCGATGTGGTGTTACGCCGGTCACGGCGGCCAAGGCCCTCGTCGCCGCTTCGCTAGTAATAGGTTCCCTCTCGGCGTTTCTGTTTTGCCGAAGGTTCGGCGGCGACCTAGCTGGGTTCGCGGGTGCCGGGCTATTCTTGTACAGTCCCTATGTTCTTTGGCTGGCGTTCGTGCGCGGTGGGTATCCCGAGCTGCTCGCCTGTGCACTCTATCCCCTCGTGTTTCATTTCGTCCACGCATGGATCGAGAGCGGACGGCTGAGTCGGCTGGGGCTGTCTGCGGCCGTCTACTCGGCGGTCCTCGGCGTTCACACGCTCTCGGCGTTGATACTCACGCCGTTCGCGTTTCTGTTCGCGATTGCTATTGGCCGCGCGTCTCGACAAACCCTTGCGAAGAGCTTCGGTTTCCTCGCCGTCGGAGTTGCAATGGCGAGTCCCTTCCTCATCGGTCCGGTGTTCGGCCGCAACTCGATCGTTCTCGATGACCAGTTTGGGAGTACCGCGTTGGTCGACGCGCTGGCGATCCCGTGGCATACACTCCTGTTCGGTGAGCCGATGGAGAGAATCGTCTCGCACGCCCGAGCGGGCCGCCTCCACGTCATTGTTTGTGTCGGCGGATCGATACTCGTGATCATGAGCGGCCGTGGCGAGTGGAGACGACAAATTCTTGTGTTCGTCGGGCTGGCATTGTTTGCGCTCCTACTGTGCGAACAGACGTTTGCGCGCGTCGCTGCGATTGTCGTCCCCGGCTTCACCTACCTGCAATTCCCGTGGCGGCTTTTGAGTCTTTTCTCGATATTTGTGGCCGGAACGCTCGCCTGTGCCCTCTCGTCGCGCGGTCCGATCCCCTCATTCTGGCGGGTGGGTGTGTCGTTGGGAATCCTTGCTGGGGCGGTCCTTCTCTACGGATCGAAGATCCCACCGCAGAAAGTCGCCACGTTCGACACTGATAGTCGCGAGAGCATCCGCAGGTCCCTCACGACGCTCGATCACGAGGATAAGTATATGCCGCGTTGGGCGGTGAAGCCCGACCACCCGAGACCGGAACAGCTCCTCGTACTTCCTGATGGGGTGGTCGCGGAGCTACGAGCGACTGTCAACGACTACGCTTTCGAAGTCTTGTCGTCAACCGGCGGAGAGGCGCGATTCCAGCAATTCTGGTGGCCACGATGGCGTTGCGAGTTGAATGGCGACGACTGGCCGATCGCACGGACCGACGACGGGGTCGTGAGTGTGCGAATCCCGCCTGGGAAACACGAGGTTCGTCTATTCTTCGCTCGTTCCATGGGCGTGGTTGCTGCTTGTCTCGTTTCACTCGGCACGTTCGCGGTGTGTTTAATTGGCGGGTTCCTACAAGGAAGTCGTCCGGCATGTCGTGGACCGTCGCCGAAGGAGGCTTCCGGCGACGCCTCTGAATATCGAATCCCGCAGCCGTGACCATTCGGAGAGCGTTTGAGTCGAGAATTCGCGGCTTGTCATACATACAAGACTCACAAGTCCCACTAGATCTGAGCGGCAGTAGAGCCTACATAGCGGGATGTGAAGACTGCGCAGATAGAAACTCGGGACGAAAGAGGGAAAAACACGAGAACCGGTTTCCGTGATCCCGGAACGGACAGTCGACGTGACTCCCTTTTCGTCCGCCAATTTCCCAATTCTCGGCACACTCTTCTTTCCGCTCCCCTTCGCGAGTTTCGTGTAGCGTCCCCCTTCTGTTCTCCTCAATCGCCCGGCCGAGCTCGTGTCGTCCGCGCGAGGATTTCCCGGCCACCTCGAGCGATCAGTTCCCGAGCGACATCGATACCGAGCTCCTCCCGCTTTGCGACGATTCCCACGCCCGACGCCCGCAGACACGTCGCTCCGTCCTCACTCGCGAGCACCGAGGTCAGCGTGATCTCCGAACCGTCGACGCGCGCGTACGCACCCGCGGGGATCTGGCAGCCGCCGCGCAGTTCGCGCAGGTACGCCCGCTCGCATTCGACGGCGACGCGCGAGCCTTCGTGATCGAGCGTGCGGAGAAGTTGGAGGACTTTCTCGTCTCCGCGCCGCGCCACGATCCCGAGCGCTCCCTGCGCGACCGCCGGGACGAGCGTCTCGAGGTCGAATGCGTGCGCGATCGCGTCGTCTTTTCCTAGTCGGAGGAGCCCGGCGCACGCGAGCACCGTGCCGGCGAGGCCTTGCTCGCGAACCTTGCGGAGGCGCGTTTCGACGTTGCCGCGAAGGGGAACGATCTCGAGGTCGGATCGTCGATCGAGAAGCTGCGCCTTTCGCCGCGGGCTCGACGTTCCGATGCGAGCGTTCTTCGGCAGAGTATCGAAACGTTCCCCCGGTGGGGAGACGAACGCATCCCAGGGAACCTCCCGCTCCGGCACCGCCGCGAGCTCGAGCTCGGCGTGGAGGCTCGACGGCACGTCCTTCAGGCTGTGCACCGCGAAGTCGATCGTCCCCTCGAGGAGAGCGTCGTCGAGCGCCGCCGTAAACACGCCGACTCCGAGCTGGTCGAGGTGCTTCTCGGGGAATTTCTCGGCCGCCGATTCGACCTCTACGATCTCCGTGTTCGTCCCGCGCGCCGCGAGCTCCTCCGCGACCCACCCCGCCTGCCAGCGGGCGAGCTCGCTCCCGCGTGTGCCGAGCTTCAAAGGCGCCACGGTGCGTTCACGAGCTCGGTTCGTCATCGCCCCTCTTTCGATCGCGATCGAATTCGAGGGAACTTTGGGCGTCGTCGCGGTAGGGCGGGGGTTCGGCGAGGAACAGGCGATTCAGGAACTGCGCCTCGCGGTCGGTGAGATTGTGGAGGCTCCGGAGGGCCTTCAACTTCTCGATCGGGAAGTGGAGCAGTTTCTTCGTGAGCGCGCTCGTCAGTTGATCGACGGACTCGTGCTGTTCCGCGGGAAAGAGACCGACGAACTGCTGCACGACGCCGAGGCGGATCTGCTCGAATCGCTGGACGAGATGCTTCAGCACCGGGTCGACCTTGCGGTAGACGACGTTGCTCCGGAAGCTCGCCAACTCGTCGTTGATCAGGCGTTCGACCTCCGGCACCTGCTGGATGCGATGGTCGACGTTCTCCTGAATGACACCGTTCAGATCGTCGATGTTGAAGACGCTGACGCCCTCGATCTCGGCGACCTCCGGCTCGAAGTCGCGCGGTATCGCGAGGTCGACGACCACGAACGGTTTTCCGCCCCGTCGCGCCTGGACGATTTCAACGCGTTCGCGGTCGACGATCGGATCGACCGCCGCGGTCGAGGAGATGACGAGGTCCGAGACCTCGAGGAGACAGTCGAGGTGCTCCCACGCCGCTGGCTCGCCGACCCCGAGAGCATCGACGAGCTCGCGGGCGCGGCCCGGCGTCCGGTTGACGACGACGCAGCGGCCGATGCCGGCCTCCGCGACGGCCCGGACGGTCAGCTCTGCGATCTCCCCCGAGCCGATGACGAGCACGGTTCGCTGAGTGAGATCACCGATCGTTGCGCGCGCGAGCTTGAGTGCGGCTTGTCCCGGTGTGATGCAGCCGTCGGAGATGACGGTCGCCGTTCGCACTCGCTTTCCGAGGCGAAGCGCCGTGCGGAATAGATCGTGAAAGAACACGCCCGTCGTTCCCGCTTGCTGAGCGGCCGTGTACGCGTCCTTCACCTGTCCGAGGATCTGCGCCTCGCCGACGATCATCGAATCGAGGCCGGCCACGAGGCGAAAGAGGTGCTCGACCGCGCCCTGCTGACGGTGCACGTAGAAGTGTGACGGATCTTCCGGGAAGCTCGTGTCGTCGACGACGCGGCGGATTTCGCGGTAGAAGCCGAGCGCGTCCGGGGTCGCCCGCCGGAGAAACTCGTAGCTCGACCGCGCCGGCTCGGCGCAGAGCTCGGCGACGCCGAGAACGGGCGGAGCGTTCGGATCGTCGGAGGAAAACGCACCGACGGTCCCGAGCGGTGACTTCGCGATGGGAAGGTAGCTGTAGAATTCCGTCCGGTTGCACGTCGACAGAATGACGTGCTCGGAGTTCGGGACTCGCCCGGAGAGGTCGAGGAGCGCCGTCTCGGTCTGCGCGGCGGAGAGCGCCCAGCTCTCGCGCGCTTCGAGAGGCGCGGTACGGTGATTGAGTCCGAAAACGATCAGCTCCATATCGTCCCGATTCGCTCGTGTTCCTGCTCGCTGGTGTGCTCGAAAACTCGCCCCCGCGGGATTCGCCGGACCTCGTGCGGCCGTCCGTCCCGGTCGTGACGTCGGCCGCGAGTTCCGGTACGGTGGGGCGCCCGCCGAGCCGCCGGCCCCGTCTCGACTCGGGCGCGCCCGCTCGACGCGGGGGGAAGCCCCGATAGGTGCCACGAATCGCGCCGCGTCTCAAGTCCATTCACCGGTTCGACGCGAGATCGGGGTGCGATCGATGGTCGCACGGCGCCCCAGGCCCCCCGAACACCTACTACAGAATACCACCCGAATCCCGCTGAGATCCCATGTCTGAGAATTCGACGCCGCGTCTGGTACGTGCCGTTCGCGGCGATGTCACCGGCCCTCCGCCCGTTTGGATCATGCGCCAAGCCGGTCGCTACCTGCCGGAGTACCAGGAATTCCGGAAACGCCACTCGTTTGTCGAGATGTGTACAACTCCCGAGCTCGCGGTCGAGATCTCGCTCCAGCCCTGGCGCCGATTCGCGTTCGACGCCGTGATCGTGTTCTACGACATTCTGTTCCTCGCCGAGGCGATGGGAGCTCCGCTCGAGTTCACCGAGTCGGGCCCGAAGTTTCTCGAGCCCGTGCGCTCGCGGGCCGAGGTCGAGGCGCTGCGCGACCCGGACGTCGAGGACGCCGGCCCGGGCCGCGGCACGGGCGCGATCCTCGCGTCGCTTTCGGCTCTCCGGCGTGAGCTGCCGCCCGAGGTCGCCGTGCTCGGATTTGCGGGTGCACCGTTCACCGTCGCGGCGTATCTCGTCGAGGGCAGCTTCGGCCGGGCCGGCCAACGTATTCGCCGTGCCATGAACGAGGATCCGGGCGCAGTCCATCTCCTTCTCGAGCGCTTGACCGCAGCGACTTGTCGCTACCTCGAAGCTCAGATCGCGAGCGGTGCCGACGCGGTGCAGCTTTTCGACACGTGGGCCGGGCTTCTCGGAGAGCGCGACTACGACGAGTTTGTTCGACCGTATCAAGCACGTGTGTTCGAAGCGGTCCGAAGGGCGGGCGCCCCGGGGATCCTCTACGTCGGCGCGGGGACCCACGTCGTCGATCGACTCGCTGCGGTCGGAGCCGACGTTCTCAGTCTCGACTGGCGCCACGAGCTCGGCGACGTGCGCCGAGCGGTCGGTCCGGACGTGGCGCTACAGGGGAATCTCGATCCCTGCGCGCTCTACGCTCCGCCCGATCGGGTGTACGCCGAGACCCGCGCTCTCGTCGAGGCGATGGCGGGCGACCCGCGGTACGTGCTCAATCTCGGACACGGAATCATGCCGGAAACGCCGGTCGAATCGGTGGAGGCGCTCGTACGGGCCGCCCGCGAGTAGCGTCGAGAGTCGACCGAGATTCAGCGACCGCGGGAGCGCGAGAATCGTCGAAGACAGCCCGCGACCCGGAGAGGAACACGAAATGAGCGAAACGAGCGAACAACTCTTTGCGCGAGCGAAGAGAGTCATCCCGGGCGGCGTGAATTCGCCGGTGCGAGCGTTCGGATCGGTCGGCGGATCGCCGGTCTTCATCGCCCGCGGCCACGGGGCTCGACTCGTCGACGTCGACGGAAACGAGCTCATCGACTGCGTGAGCTCGTGGGGCCCTCTGATCCTCGGCCACTCGCCCCCCGCCGTCGAGGCTGCCGCGCGCAGCGCGCTCGAGCGCGGGAGCTCGTTCGGCGCGCCTACGGCGACCGAGGTCGAGCTCGCCGAGACGATCTGCGCGCGCGTGCCGGGAATGGACGTCGTCCGGCTCACGAGCTCGGGTACGGAGGCTTGCATGTCGGCGATTCGCCTCGCGCGCGGGGTGACGGGTCGCGATCGCGTCGTCAAGTTCGCGGGGTGCTACCACGGACACGCCGACAGTTTCCTGATTCAGGCGGGATCGGGCGGTCTGACGTTTGGAACGCCGTCGAGTCCGGGCGTGCCTCGGGCCCTCGCGGAGCTCACCCTTCTCGCGCCGTACAACGACCTCGAGGCCGTTCGTGCGCTCTTCGCCGAGCACTCCGGCGAGATCGCGGCCGTGATCCTCGAGCCGATCGCGGGGAACATGGGCGTCGTACCGCCGCAAGATGGCTTTCTCGCGGGCCTGCGCAGCCTCTGCGACGACGCTGGGAGTCTGCTGGTCCTCGACGAAGTGATCACCGGGTTTCGCGTCGCCCCGGGCGGCGCGCAGGAACTCTTCGACGTCCAGGCGGATATCACGACGCTCGGAAAGATCGTCGGCGGCGGGTTCCCGCTCGCCGCGTTCGGCGGGAGTCGCGAGCTCTTCGAGCATCTCGCCCCGGAAGGTCCCGTCTACCAGGCGGGAACGCTCTCCGGGAATCCGGTGGCGACCGCAGCGGGCCTCGCGGTACTCCGCGAGCTCGACGATCCGAGCGTCTACGCCGAGCTCGAGGCGAAGGCGGCGCGACTCGAGGCGCTCCTCCGCGACGCGATGGCGGCGGTGGACTGCGCGACGTGCTACCAGCGCGTGGGTTCGATGGCGACGCTCTTTTTCGCGCCGGGACCAATCGAATCGCTCGCGTCGCTCGAGGGCGTCCGCACCGACCTCTACGCGAAGTTCTTCCACGCGCTTCTTCGGCGTGGCGTCGCATTCCCGCCGTCTCAGTACGAATCGTTCTTCGTCTCGCTCGCGCACTCGGAGGAAGACATCTCGGCGATCGGCGCGGCGATCGCCGAGGCCCTCGTGGAGTGCGCGCATGACGCGTAACCGCTGCGTCCGCTCGACGTGGAGATTCGGTCTGCTCGGAGGCGTCGTCCTCGGCGCGGCGTCGCTCGCGAACGCGCAGAGCGTCGAGGAGTTCCTCGAACGCGGGCGAACGGGGCTCGAGCTCTCGCTTCGCCGGCTCTCGACGACCGCGTCGCTCCTCTACATCACCGCGCACCCGGACGACGAGGACAACGGTCTCCTCGCGCGCCTCTCCCGCGGCGAGGGCGTGCGGGTCGGGACGCTCACGCTCACCCGCGGCGAGGGAGGACAGAACGAGATCGGTTCCGAGCTCTTCGGCGATCTCGGCGTTCTGCGGAGCGAGGAGCTGATCTCGGCGCACCGGCTCGATGGCGCGGAGCAACTCTTCGGCCGTTCGGTCGACTTCGGCTACAGCTTCAGCGTCGAGGAGACCTTCGGCGAGTGGGGCGAGGACGAGACCGTCGGAGACATCGTGCGCGTGATCCGCTACTTTCGCCCCGATGTCGTCGTCACCCTCTTTCCCGACGGTGCCGGTGGCGGGCAGCACCACCAGGCGAGCGCTCGGCTCGCAAGTCGCGCGTTTCGGGCTGCCGGTGATCCGGAGCAGTTCGCGGACCAGGTCGACGTCGGTCTCGCTCCGTGGAAACCGCTCAAGCTCTATCGCGCGCTTTGGCGTCCTCGTGAAGAAGAGAAGGGGCGTGCGGCGGCCATCGCGCTCGGGGCCTACGACCCGGCGCTCGGCATGTCGTACGCCGAGCTCGGCGCGCTCGCGCGCAATCGCCATCGCTCTCAGGGGATGAACGCGCCGCCTGTGCCGGGACCGGCCGAGCGGTACTACCTCCTCGCCGAGTCGCTCGTCCCCGCAGCGGCGACGGGATCGATCTTCGACGCCCTGCGCACGACGCTCGAGGATCACGCGAGCGATTCTCTAGTCCGCGAGCCCGTCGCGGCCGATCTACGGACTATCGCCGCCATCCTCGACGAAGCGCGCGCGGCGGTTTCAGCGCGCGACGATCGTGCGGTCGTCGCGGCCGTCGCCCGCGGGCTCACACTCGTCCGGGCGGCGCGCGCACGAGCGGGCGAGCGGACGGCAGATCTCCTCTCGCGCGAGGAATTTGACTGGGCGCGTGCGCTCGAGCGGGCGATCTTCCTCGACGTAAGCGCGACGGTCGACGACGAATCCGACGGTCTCGTCGCGCCGGGCGAGAGCGTCGCGGTGTCCGCCCGCTTCGTTCACCAAGCGGGTGCGGAGGTGGTCCTTCGTGCGATCGAGCTCGCCGCTCCCGCAGGGTCGACGATCGAAGAAGTCGTGCGTCCCGAACGGCTCGCGGCGAATGAGGTGAGTCGCGCGGAGTGGCGAGTCAGAATCGCACGCGACGCGCCTCACTCGCGTCCGTACTGGTACCCCTCGACCGCGCGACCGAATCGCTACGACGTTCGGGGATCGGAGCGGACGTCCTTCCGTCCGTTCGACGCCGCGCCGCTCCGGGTCGTCGCGACGCTGGCCGTCGGCGGTGTCGACGTTCGCGTCGAGCGCGATGTCCGGTACGAATGGTTCGATCCCGCGGTCGGCACCCGACGGCGCTACGGCGTGCGCGTCGTGCCTCCGGTCTCGCTCGAGCTCACTCCGGCGGTCGCCGTGGTGCGGACGAGCGCGGAGCCGCGCGAGACTCGAATTCGCGTTCGCGTGTGGGCGGACGGTCCGATCGCGGACGCGGAGCCGGAGCACGAGAGCGGCGGTGACGGCGACGAAGCGAACCGGGGTTCGCCGCGCACCGCGAGCGGAACCGTCTCACTCGAGGTTCCTCGCGGTTGGGAGTGTGTTCCGGACTCGATACCGCTCGAGCTCTCGATCGGGTCGTCGCGGTTCGCCGAGTTCGCGCTCACCGCGCCGGAGACGGCGGCTCCGGGCGCCTACGCTTGCCGCGCGGTGTTCCGCGTCGGCGGGAGGACGTTTCGCGAAGGCTACCGACCGATCTCACACCACCACGTCGAGCGGCGGCACGTCTATCGGCCGGCCGCGGCGACGATTCGAGTCGTCGATGTCGCCGTTCCGCGCGGACTCGAGGTCGGCTACATCACGGGCGTCGGCGACGAAGTGCCGACTGCGATCGTGCAGCTCGGCGCCGCGGTCAGGTTTCTCGGTGCGGACGAGCTGGCTCGCGGCGATCTCGCGCGCTTCGATGCCATCGTCACGGGAATCCGAGCGTACAAAGATCGCCGCGATCTCGTCGCGCACAACGGTCGTCTCCTCGAGTACGTCGCGGCGGGCGGCGTGTTCATCGTCCAGTACAACAAATACGAGTTCCATCGCGGAAGCTATGCGCCGTACGACGCGCGAATCGATCGACCCCACGATCGGGTGACGGACGAGACGGCGCCCGTGCGAGTACTCGAGCCCGCGCACCAGCTCGTTCTCTGGCCGAACCGCATCGGACCGGCGGATTGGGACGGCTGGGTGCAGGAGCGCGGGCTCTACTTCTGGGGCGAGTGGGACGAGCGCTACACCCCGCTGCTCGAGATCGCGGATCCATTCCCCTACAACGCGGGAGCAAAGCGCGGTGCCCTCCTCGCGGCCGCGTACGGCGACGGTCACTACGTGTACACCGGCCTCAGCCTCTTTCGGCAGCTTCCCGCCGGCGTTCCCGGAGCCTACCGACTCCTCGCGAACTTGATTTCCCTCGGCCGAACGAAAGAGGGCGAACGATGAGCGCAAACAACATTCGTGCGATCCATCACGTCTCGTACACCGTGAGCGACATCGACCGATCGGTGCGGTTCTACTCCGAAGGGCTAGGCTTCGACGTGCTCGACGACCGCCGCGTGAGCGGCGAGTTCCCGTCGCGAGTGACCGGCTTCGAAGCTACGAGCCTCCGAATCGTCCACCTGCGCGGTCACGGCCAGGGCCTCGAGCTCATTCAATACGAATCGCCGGTCGGCGCGAAGCAGGCGGTGCGCACCTGCGATGTCGGAAGCTCGCACCTTTGCTACGTCGTCGGCGACATCGACCGCGCGATCGAACATCTCGAGTCGTACGGCGCGCGCTTCCTCTCCCCGCCACAGGAAGTGGAGGGCGGACCGAACGCGGGAAACCGGTGCGTGTACTTTCTGGACCCGGACGGGATCCCGATGGAACTGAGTGAGCCTCGGATTTAGAAGCTCGAGCGAACCCGCCGGCGCAAAGCAGATTGCACACGAAGAACGCGAAGGAAGACGAAACGGGAAGACAGCATGAATAGGAAACGCTGATCAGAGCGGAAACGGGTCGTCCAGATAGATCGGCGTTCTTGATCCACCCCGATCGCAATCATCGCGCTTTCTACTCGAATCTCCGTTTCCCATCCTATTTCCTATTCCTAACTACCTACTCCTACTTCGTCTTTCTTCGCGTGCCTTCGCGTTCTTCGTGTGAAATCTTCTTACGAGCAACATCAGAAAGCCCTAGTCCGCATCCACCGCTCGATCGCCTCGATCTCCTTTGGAACCCCCGCACTCAAGACCTCCGTCCCCGTTTCGGTCACGAGGAGGTCATCCTCGATGCGGATCCCGAGCTCCTCTTCCTCGATGTAGATCCCCGGTTCGATCGTGAGCACCATTCCCGGCGCGAGCTCGCGGATGGGCATCGGGTCGTGGACATTGAGTCCGATGCCGTGCGAGATGCCGTGCGGAAGGTACTTTCGAACCTGCTCGTCCGATTCGATGAGGCCGATCGCCTTGAGCCCGCGCGCGGTTTCGCGCCGTGCGACGGCGTTGATTTCCCCGATCGTTGCGCCCGGCTTCACCGTCTCGATGCACGCCTTCTGCACCTCGAGGACGATCGCGTAGATCGCCTTCTGTCGCGCGGTGAACCGGCCGTTCGCCGGAATCGTGCGCGTGACGTCGGCCGAGTAGAAGCCGTACTCCGCGCCGACGTCCATGAGAACGAGGTCGCCGTCCTCGATCTTCCGGCCGTAGCGCTGGTAGTGGAGGATGCACGAGTTCGGGCCCGAGCCGACGATCGACGGAAAGCCCCAGCCCGAACAGCCGTGCTCGAGAAACGTGCCCTCGATCACCGAGCGGAGATGGTATTCGTGCTGCCCCGGTCGCACCGCGCGCATCGCGCGGCGGAGCGCCTCGGTGGTCGTATCGATCGCGTAGCGAAGCATCGCGATCTCCGCATCGGATTTCACCTGCCGGAGCGGGAGCGTGAGAAGCCGCGGTGATTCGATCCGGATCCGAAACGCGTTGCTGCCGATCGCCTGCTGCAGAAAGCCGTACCCGGCTGTGACCGGCTCGCCCGGCTCGAAGCCACGGGCCGCGAAGAAGAGCGGCCGCCGCGGTGTGAGCTCGCGCTTCAAGAGGGGATCGAGCTCGTCCATGGTGAGAACGGAGTCACCCCGAATGCCGGTCCTGTCGGCGAGCTCCTTCGGGCTGAGATGGCGACCTTCCCAAATCACGAACCGGGGATCCTGCGGAGTGTAGAAAAGAATCTCGCGGCCCAGTTCGCCGAGCTCGTTCGCGCTGAGGAGGAGAGCGCCGCGTGGTTCGTCGATCCCCGTGAGGTAGACGAGATTGTCGTCGGGCCGGTACGGGTAGAACACGTCGCCCGCGAAGTGATCGAGCGGACTCGCAGTGATGAGGTAGAGCGCGTCCTCGCCTCCTTGCTCGCGCATCCGCTCGATGACCGCGGCACGGCGGGACGCGTATTCGCTCGCCGGCGCGATTCCCGGCGGAGGATCTGCGTGCGAGGACGGGAACGTGAGGGCTAGAACGCACGCGACGAAGCGCGCGACGCGTCGGCGCGAAGTCCTTGCGGCGCACGGCAAAGTGCGATCGAAGAGCTGAAGGCGAGGCGACGTCATGGGCGGCGTTCGAAGGGAGTGGGGGAATCGGGGGCTGCGAGGGCGGGATGGGCCTCTCCGCCGCAGCCCGGAGCGCGTGGGTTGATCATACCACAGCGATCCAGTACGACGGGGCGTCGGGACACGCGCCCGGCGAAGCGCGAATCCAGAAAGTCACGACAGATGGAAAGATAGCGAAAGCCATGACGGACCGACCTTCCTCCGATCTCCTGCGTCGACTCACTCTCGCCGCCGGCCCGCCCGGATCCGAAGACGCGGTGCGCGCGATTGTCCGCGAGGAGCTCGACGGGATCGGTTCGATTGCGTACGACCGACTCGGAAGTCTCCTCTGTGAGAAGCGCGGAACGAGCGATGCGCCTCGAATCGCGATCGACGCTCATCTCGACGAAGTCGGCTTCATGGTGCAGAGCATCGGCGACGAGGGGCACCTTTCGTTCGTTGCGCTCGGCGGTTGGTGGGAGCACGTTCTTCCCGCTCAGCGCGTCGACATCGTCACCGACGGCGGTCTCGTTCCGGGAGTGATCGGCGCGACGCCGCCCCACTTTCTGGCGGCGAGCGATCGTAAGCGACTCGTCGACCTGAAGAACATGTTCATCGACGTGGGCGCGAGCACGGTGGACGAGGTCGCGGAGCTCGGCATCCGCGTCGGCGATTCGATCGTTCCCCGCGGGGAGTGGATCGAGTTTCATGCCGACGGAGTGTTGAGCTCGAAGGCGTTCGACAACCGCGCCGGAGTCGGTCTCGTGTGCGAGACGATGCGCTCGCTCGCCGAGCGCGACCACCCGAACACGGTCGTCGGGATCACCGCCGTGCAGGAGGAAGTCGGGTGCCGCGGCGCGAAGACCGCGAGCGCCGTCGCGTCTCCCGACGCCGCGATCGTCCTCGAAGGAACTCCGGCCGACGATCTGCCCGGCTTCGCCCCCCGGCAGGGAGTGCTGCGCGGCGGGCCCCAGGTGCGCCTCTTCGATCCGACAGCGATCGGAAGCCGACGTCTCGTCCGGCTGGTCGAAGAGACGGCGGCGGCCGAGGAGATTCCGATTCAGCTCGCCGTTCGGCGGAGCGGAGGAACGGACGCGAAGTCGATCCACACGCACGACCGCGGAGTGCCGACCGTCGTGGTCGCCGTTCCCGCCCGGTACATCCACACGTCGGTCTCCGTGATCCACTGGGACGACTACACCGCCGCACACCGGCTCGTCCTCGCCCTGATCGATCGCCTCGATGCCGCGGCGGTCGCGGAGCTGACGCGCTTCGAGTGAAGCCGGCGCGGTCGCGTCGAGGTCGTGGATCCGTTGCAAATCGACCGGAGACGCCGCATGCTCTGAGTGGTGCAGCGAGGCGCCGCCGGCGGTCCGCAGTGCTTCTGCGGGCGACGAGCGGCGCGGTGGGCCCAGAAACGAGTTCGGACGCCGATGCGAATGCGACGACCCGATTTCTTGTGGGGGGCGGTCCTCGCGGGGAGTACTCTTCTCTCCGGGTGTGACGGCGCATCGTCTCCGGCGCCGAGAAACGGAACATCCGGCGCCGGTGCGCCATCGGGAGGGTCCTCGGGCACCGTGAACGAGGCATTCACCGCGGCTCGCGATCGATTGGTGGACGCGCTCGCTCCGAGCATTCGGAGCGAAGCCGTGCTCGCGGCTATGCGTGAAATCCCGCGGCACGAGTTCGTTCCCGAGGACGTGCGCTCGAGGAGCTACCACGACGAACCGCTCCCGATCGGAGAGGGTCAGACGATCTCACAGCCGGCGCTGGTCGCGCTCATGAGCGAGCTTCTCGAGCTCGACGGAAGCGAAACCGTACTCGAGGTCGGGACGGGTTCCGGCTACCAAGCGGCGATCCTCGCGCAGCTCGCGGCGAAGGTCTACACGATCGAGATTCTCCCGACTCTCTCCCAGCGAGCGCAGAGCGTGATCCGCAGCCTGAGCGATCGTGGTGTTCTCGACGCTACGAAGATCGAGTTCATCGTCGGCGACGGGTCGAAGGGCCATCCGGCCGCGGCGCCCTACGACGCGATCATCGTAACGGCCGCGCCGACCAAGGTGCCGGATGCGCTGCTCGATCAGCTTCGACCGGGTGGTCGGCTCGTGATTCCCGTCGGGGACTACTACCAAGAGCTGCGCCTCATCACGAAGGCGGAGAGCGGCGAGGTCGAGGAATCCTCGCTCAAGCTCGTGCGCTTCGTCCGTCTCGTCGGCGAAGGCGAGGGCGACCCGGGAGACGCGAGCCCGAGCCCGAATCCGGCTCCAGCGAACGACGAGTGATGTCGCATCGGCCGCCGCGTGCGGCCGAGCTCACCGCTCCTCTACGAACCGTGCGATCGCGGTGTTGATCTGCTCGGTCTCAATGAGAAAAGCGTCGTGACCGTGAATCGACTTGAGGATCGTGAGTCGGCTGGATTTTCCCGCCCTCTGGAGTGCGTCGTCCACTTCGCGCATGTGCTCGACGGGGCAGAGAAAGTCGGTCTCGACGGCGAGAAGGAGAACGCGCGCCGTAACGCGCGCTGCCGCCGCGTCGAGAGAGCCGAACTCCGTGCTGAGGTCGAAGAGATCCATCGCGCGCGAAAAATAGAGATACGTGTTCGCGTCGAATCGGTCGACGAGCTTCCGTCCCTGGTGGTTGAGGTACGACTGCACCTCGAACAGTCCGCGCAGAAAATGGGGGTCATCATTGCGCACCGCTCGGCCGAAGCGCTCGTCGAACTCGGGAGAGGAGCGGTACGTGATCATCCCGAGCTTCCGGGCGAGCGCGAGCCCGTCCGCGGGCGGGGGACCGCCGTAGTAGTCGCCGCCGCGCCAGTTCGGGTCCAGTTGGATCGCTTCGCGCTGCACCGCGCGGAGGGCGATCGCCTGCGGGAACGAGCGTCCCGGCGAAA
Source organism: Planctomycetota bacterium (assembly GCA_965223845.1). Lineage (GTDB taxonomy): Bacteria > Planctomycetota > UBA8108 > UBA8108 > SXIK01 > CBDCXR01. Next base: position 7,330,172 of record CBDCXR010000004.1, read on the forward strand.
CGAGGGCGATGCACTCGCGCACTTCGTCCGGGTAGCGCGCGGCCCACTCGAGCCCCATCATTCCGCCCATCGATCCGCCGATCAGCGTGACCGGGCTCGCGATTCCGTTCGCGCGTAGGAACTCGCGGTGCGCCTCGATCATGTCGGCGATCGTGATCGCGGGAAACTCCGTCCCGAATGGCCGCCCGCGCGCGGGATCGATCGAGCTCGGGCCGGTGCTGCCGTTGCATCCGCCGAGAAGATTCGTGCAGACGATGAAGTGCTCGCGCGGTGTGAGCGGAGCGTCGTCCACGAAGAGCTGCTCCCACCAGCCGGGGAGCGGATCTTCCGCGCTGCTCCGCGCGTGGCTGCTTCCCGAAAGCGCGTGGAGAACGAGAACCGGCGCGTTGCCCGAGTCGCCCCAAGCTTCGTAGGCGATCGTGAGCTCGGGGATCGACTCGCCGGATCGAAACGAGAATCCCTGCGTCGATTTCCAGCGGAGAGCAGGAATGCGGGGCCCGGCCATGCGGTAGTGTCCTCGGAAAGTTGCCGGTCGTTCGACGCGAAGTCCGCGCGGCCGCCGGAGCGCGCGAGTCGGCTGATATGCCTTCTCGTCGGTCAAATTGCAAAAAAAGTATTGCCCGAACCCGTCGCCGGAGGGTACCTCGGACGCGCCAATCCGGAGCGTTAGCCCGCAGTTCTCACCAAATTCGGTGAGCGCCGCGGGGAGACGCCGTGAGGCAGGAACGTACGACGGCGACGCATCCGATGCTCAGTTCTCGCTCTTCGGTGTCGTAGTAGAATCTGGTGAGAATCGCCGGTGAGCGCTCGCGGCGCACCGCAGAGAGCCCTCGCCGTCGCTCCTGCGTGGGTGCGCCGCGTTCGGTCCATCCGCGGCGCGAAGAGTTGCCGAGACGAGTTGTCGAGTGGAGTGACGTGCGCAGCGAGTATCGAAGCGTCGACGGGGCATGGATCCATGAGCGGGCGCGGATCGCCGAGGACGTCGTCGTCGAGCCGGGTGCGCTCATCGGCGCGGATGTCGAAATCGGACCCGAGTGCTGGATCGGTTGCGGGGCGGTGATCTACGGTCCGACTCGCATCGGCGCGAAGAACCAGATCTACCCGTCGGTCGTCCTCGGTGGGGCGCCGCAGGATATCGGCTACGCCGGTGAGCCGACTCGGCTCGAGATCGGCGAGCGGAACGTGTTCCGCGAGGGAGTGACGGCGCACCGCGCGTCGACGAAGGACGACGGCGTGACGCGGATCGGGAGCGACAACTTCTTGATGGCGTACACGCACGTCGGTCACGACGCCATCGTCGAGGATCACATCATCACCGCGAACGGTTGTCTGATCGCCGGTCACTGTCACGTGCAATCGCACGCGAACTTTTCCGGCGGCACGGCGGTGATGCAGTACGTCACCGTCGGCCGGTACGCGTTTCTCGGGGCGATGTCCGGATCGAGGACGGATCTCGAGCCGTTTCTCTGTCACGACATGCAGAAGTCGGTCGCATCCGCGCCGCAATCGGTGAACGTCGTCGGCCTCCGTCGCGCCGGATTCGCGGCGGAAGTCATTCAAAACCTCCGCACGGCGTATAAGGTCCTTTACGTGAAGGACGGGAAAGCGCGCCTTGAGGAAGCGCGCGCCGAGATCGAGCGGCGCGGTGCGATGTGCGCAGAGGTCGACGAGCTCCTTCGCTTCGTCGCGGCGAAGCGCGAGTCTCGGCTCGGTCGTCAGCGCGGATAGCTCCGGGAACCGATCGTCTCTTCGCGGTTCGCACCCGCCCCGAACGCTGCGCGGTCCGACCTCGACTCACTCCGTGCGCGGTCGCCGCCGCCTTCCTCCCCGACGCCGTCTGCGTCGGCGCGGCTTCTCTGAATCTTCGGCCGCGCCAGTCTCTCCGGCAGATGCGCGCTGGCCCTCGCCGGCGGCTCGCGGCGGTCGATCGTCCCACGCCGAGTACGGCACGGGCGGAGGCGCGACCTCGCGCCACCGTTCGACGAGTTCGGTCGACTTTCCCTCGGCAGCGAGGGCGATCTCGAGAAAGTCGAGCGCTTCGGAGAGGTACTCCTTGTGCGCGAGGCGGGAGAAGAGCTTTCCGCGCTCGAGGCTCTGCCGGAGGCGGCGGTGGTGGAGCGCGATCTGAGTCATTCGATCTGCGTCGCGGCGCGCGATGCGAACGACGCGCGTCAGCTCGCGTAGATTGCGCAGCATGAAGTTCTGCGCATCGGGGGGATTCGGCCGTTCGCCGCTCCACCAGGCCGGGTCGGGCAGGATGATGCTGTGAAATGCCGCGGAAAGAAGGACCGGGGTGGTGTACGTCGCACCGCTCCAGATGAGCTTGTCGAGCGCGCGGAGGCGCCCCCACAGCGGGTGCTGTTCTCCCTGCTGCCGTAGCTGCACCGCGAGAGGGGGAAAGAGCGCGTCCGCGAGACCGCTCGAGGCGATGAGACGGTAGTAGGGCTCGGCCGCGCCGCTCCGGAGATCCTTCAGCGTTTCTTCGAGGAGACGCGATGGATTCGCGTCGGCGATGATCGAGCGGTGCTCCTCGATCGCATCCCACGTCTCGGCGTCGACCTCGAAACCGAGTCGTGCGGCGTGGCGCTGGGCGCGGATCATCCGCACCGGATCTTCGGCGAAGCTCTCGCCGGGCGGGTTGATCATTCGGATGATCCCCGCGCGTAGGTCCTCGACGCCCCCTACGTAGTCGATCACCGAGAAGGTCTTCGCGTCGTAGAAGAGACCGTTGATCGTCAAATCGCGCCGGAGCGCGTCTTCTTCAGCGGAGCCGTACTCGTTGTCGTCGAGCATCGTTTTCCCGCCTCGGCCGACGACGGAGCGCTGAACCCCGCGGCGAAACGTTGCGACTTCGATGACCTTGTCGCCGGGAAAGGTCACGTGGGCGATCTTGAATCGCCGGCCGACGACGCGGCAGTTGCGGAACATCTTGCGCACTCGGGACGGGCGCGCCGCCGTCGCGAGGTCGAAGTCCTTCGGGGTCTTCTCGAGGAAGAGGTCGCGGACTCCGCCGCCGACTAAATAGGATTCGTACGTCGAATCGACGAGTCGATAGAGGACCCGGAGCGCGTCGTCGTCGATGTTCTGCCGCGAGATCGAGTGCTCAGACCGCGGAAGGACTAGGGGCGAACGGTGACCAGGGGAGAGATCGATCGGCACCGGATTCTACGGCGTTCGCGGACCCCGCCGGACGTCGCGGGAGAGCGAGCGGCGGGGGCAGGCTGTGGTAGCGAGATGATCGGACGGGGAGGAGTCGCCGGAGAGCCCGCTGGCGAGCCGCCCCGGTTCGACCGCGCCCGAGTGACGAGAACAGAACGCGCGGAAGGAAACGCACCCGAGCCCGACGTGCGCAGTGCTTCGAAGCGTTCCGGCCGGCCGGACTGGTCGCGCGCCGGGCGCACACGCCGACGGACAAGCGTAAGCGTTGTAATGGGCGTATGTTAACCGAGCTCCCCGGAGAACTCAAGGGGCGCGAGACGCGGGTGCGCCGTTCGAGAGGGGGAGCGGACCGGCCGCCGTCCCAGCGCGCGCCGGCGCGCCGGGTCTCGCCTATCCTAAGCTCCTGAAAGACTTTGCCGGTTGTTAGCGTGTTTTTCAAAAACGCCCTTGGTGACCGCAAGATCTTGTAGTATGGTGCTCTGGCCTTTCGCAATATGTAGTGGGTCGACCGCTGGTGGCCTTCACTGAACGACCTTTTCGCCCGGTTCCGCGCGGCGGGTGGCGTCCCCCAAATCGAGGACGGCACAGCCGTTAAGGGCACGGGAAGGGGGTCGGTGGAGCGCGGTCGCGGAGGGCTGGTGGTGCGCGCGCGGCGCGAGTCGCGCGCGTTCGGTGTGAGGAGACGGCAGCAAACATCAGGGATCCACCTCCGGCTGGCTCGAGGCCGGTCGGGTGAGGTCGATCGGCTGGGGAGAGCTGAGCGGTCGGTCTCACGATGGAAGTGATCGATCCGCGCCCGGGGTTGTGATCCGACGGGTGGGATCAGAGAGAGTGAAGGGAGAACAAGATCCGAGGACAATTCGGTTCCGATCGGAACGCGACGCTCGAGGACCTGCGACCTCGAATCCACGGATTTGATTCATGGTCGTGGCGGGAGAGCAGGCGAATCGCGCGAACGACGACGACGGCGGCGGCCTCGAGAGAGCGGTGGTGATCCAGCCACTGGACTGAACGAGCGCTGCGCCGGATGCCGGTGATGACCGCTGTGGGTATAGTCCGATTCGGGGACGAGACATCGTTTCCGAACACGGCTCCGATTCTCGGTGTGTTGTCCGCGGCGGAAACTCGCGGTCTCGGACGCTGCCCCGGTCTCGTGTGAGCCGAGTCGAGGACGCGTGTACGGGTGGCGCCCCGGCGGTGTCACGCGTTGCGATCGAGGTCTCGCCGCGTTCGGACGGGGACGATCTCGGATTCGGTTGGAGGTCGAGCGGTCCGGCGGCGAAAACGGCGCCTCGATCGCGGCCGTCGAATCGAGTTCGGTCCGACGTATAGGGATTCCAGAGCGACCGGCAGCGATCGCTCGATCTCATCCGCGAGTGTTCGCGGTGCGGTGGAAGATCTGGACGTCGACGAATTGAGCCTCCGAAACACTTGGTATTGAATGAGCGGGAGTTCGCGAGCGCGGACTCCTGCTGGGTTGGGAATCTCGAGATTCGGCGGTCGAGGGCTCCGGACGCGAGGCGTTCGCGTCGAGAGCTTCCGCCCGAGGAATCGAACTCCCCGTGAACGAATCGAACTGGCGCGACCGCGGGTCGCGCGAATCCGAAAGATTGCATCCATTTTGAAGATATCGGTTGCACCCTCACTCCAGACCGACCGCCTCCGACGCCGTTGGGTCCGACGCGTCGGGTCGCGAACCGACGCCGGAGCGGTGGAACGGCCGGAAGCGAACGGGCCGTACCCGCGGGGCGCGAACGAGAGGGTGATCTCGCCTCCGGAGCGATCCATCGACGGGGTCGTTCCGTTCTCGCGCGGTCTCGAACGGGATCGCCAGCGCCCGCGATCCGAGAGGAGCGGCGCGGTCTCCGCGAGCAAGTCTCGCACCGAACGATTTCGAGAATCATGAAACAGAGAGAGTGGAGAAAAACCATATGACGTTCGATGGGAAGAGCGACCCCAGCGCGGCGTTCGGCGCGGAGCCGACCGGCGGCGGCGACGGTGGATCCGGCGGGCGGAGTTCGAGTCGCGGGAACGGCAACGGGCACGTCGCCGACGTGAAGCTCGGTGGGATCGAAACTCTGCGACCGGGAGTCGGAACCGAAGGGCCGGGCGGGCTCGCCATTTCTCGCCGATTCACGAAAACGGCCGACGGCATCACCCTCGATCCGTACGAGTCGCTCGCGTGGGAAAAGCGTTCGTCGGCGATCCGCGGCTCCGACGGCAAGGTCGTCTTCGAAATGACGGACGTCGAGATCCCCGCGGATTGGTCGACGGTCGCGGGCGACATTATGGCGTCGAAGTACATGAGGAAGGCCGGGGTGCCGCAGTACGACGAGAACGGCCGTCCGGTGCTCGACGCCGACGGTCGTCCGGTGAAGGGACCCGAGAAGAGCACGCGGCAGGTTGTGAAGCGTCTCGTCGAGTGCTGGCGGCACTGGGGCGAGCAGTACGGCTACTTCGCGACGGAGGCGGACGCCGACGCCTTCCGCGATGAGCTCGCGTACATGCTGCTCCATCAGATGACGGCGCCGAATTCGCCGCAGTGGTTCAACACCGGGCTCCAGCTCGCCTACGGACTCACCGGGCCGGCGCAAGGGCACTACTTCGTCGATCCCGTAACGGAGAAGGTCGAAAAGTCGACCGATGCCTACTCGCGCCCGCAGCCGCACGCCTGCTTCATCCAGTCGGTCAGCGACGACCTCGTGAACGAGGGCGGCATCATGGATCTTTGGACGCGCGAAGCGCGTCTCTTCAAGTACGGATCCGGGACCGGGACGAACTTTTCTCGCATCCGCGGCGAAGGCGAGGCTCTCGCGGGCGGAGGGTTCTCGTCGGGATTGATGTCGTTCCTCAAGATCGGCGATCGCGCCGCCGGCGCGATCAAAAGCGGCGGGACGACGCGGCGCGCCGCGAAGATGGTCTGCCTCGACATCGACCATCCCGACATCGAGGCGTTCATCAACTGGAAGGCGGAAGAAGAGCGCAAGGTCCAAGCACTCATCGACGCCGGGTACTCGTCGGACTTCAACGGCGATGCGTACGCGACGGTTTCCGGGCAAAACTCGAACAACAGCGTCCGCGTCACGCAGGAGTTCCTCGAGGCGGTGCTCGCGGCGAAGCCGTGGGAGCTGATCCGCCGGACCGACGGCGACACGGCGAAGACCGTCGAGGCGCGTTCGCTCTGGGATCAGATCGCGAAGGCCGCGTGGCGCTGCGCGGATCCCGGTCTTCAGTACGACACGACGATCAACGACTGGCACACCTGCCCCGCTGGCGGCCGTATCAACGCGTCGAATCCGTGCTCGGAGTACATGTTTCTCGATGATACGGCGTGTAATCTCGCGTCCATCAACCTCGTCAAGTTCTACGACGCGGACTCGCGCACGTTCGACCTCGACGGGTTCCGCCACGCGGTTCGACTTTGGACGATCGTCCTCGAGATCAGCGTGCTCATGGCGCAGTACCCGAGTCAGCGGATCGCCGAGCTCAGCTACGAGTACCGTACGCTCGGTCTCGGCTACGCGAACCTCGGCACGCTCCTGATGCTGACCGGGATCTCCTACGACAGCGAGGAGGGACGCGCGATCGCTGGTGCGCTGACGGCGATCCTCACCGGCGAAAGCTACTCGGCGTCCGCGGAGATGGCGCGGGGGCTCGGGCCGTTCCCGCGTTTCGAGGAGAACCGCGACGCGATGCTGCGGGTCGTCCGAAACCATCGCCGGGCCGCCTATGCTGCGGCGGATACGGAGTACGAGAACCTATCGGTCGCGCCGCAGGCCATCGAGCCGGAGCTCTGTCCGCCGAATCTCTTGCGGGCGGCGCGCGAGTCGTGGGATCGCGCGCTTCGCCTCGGGGAGCAGCACGGCTACCGGAACGCGCAGGCGACGGTCATCGCGCCGACCGGAACGATCGGTCTCCTCATGGACTGCGACACGACCGGGATCGAGCCGGACTTCGCGCTCGTCAAGTTCAAGAAGCTCGCCGGCGGCGGGTTCTTCAAGATCGCGAATCGGTCGGTCGAGCCGGCGCTTCGCGCGCTCGGATACGACGACGCGGAGCGCGCCGAGATCCTCGCGTATCTGGTCGGCACCAACCGCCTCGAGGGAGCGCCGCACATTCATCCCGCGTCGCTCACCGAGCGTGGTCTCACTCCGGACGAGATCGCGAAGGTCGAGGAGGTTCTCCCGAGTGTATTCGATCTCGGCTCGGCGTTTTCCACGTGGGTCGTCGGCGAGGAATGCCTCGCGCGTCTCGGCATCGAGAAAGCGATCTACGAGCAGCCGGGCTTCCACCTCCTCGAGACTCTCGGGTACTCGGCGGCTGAGATCGCCGAGGCGAACGATCACGTCTGCGGTCGGCACACCCTCGAGGGTGCGCCGCAGCTCGCCGAAGGGCACCTCCCGGTCTTCGACTGCGCGAATCGTTGCGGTCGAATCGGGAAACGGTACATCGCGCCGAACGGACACCTCCGGATGATGGCCGCGGCGCAGCCGTTCATCAGCGGTGCGATCTCGAAGACGATCAACATGCCGCACGAGACGAGCGTCGAAGAGATCGCCGAAGCCTACATGGACAGCTGGAAGCTCGGCATTAAAGCGACGGCGCTCTACCGCGACGGCTGCAAGCTGTCGCAGCCGCTCTCGACGCGTTCGGATCAAGAAAAATCCGACGGTGCATCGGATGCCGATGCCGCCGCGTCGGCGACGACTCCCGAGCGACGTGAGATCCGGCGGCTGCTGCCCTCGAAACGTCGCGGGTTCACGCAGGAGGCGCGCGTCGGCGGCCACAAGATCTACCTTCGCACCGGTGAATACGAAGATCGCTCGCTCGGCGAGATCTTCATCGACATGCACCGGGAGGGCGCGAGCTTCCGCGCACTGATGAACTGCTTCGCGATCGCGGTCTCGAAGGGTCTTCAGTACGGCGTGCCGCTCGAAGAGTTCGTCGACACGTTCACGTTCACGCGTTTCGCGCCGCACGGTCAGGTGAAGGACCATCCGAACATCCGGATGGCGACGTCCGTCGTCGACTACATCTTCCGCGTGCTCGGGCTCGAGTACCTCGGGCGCGAAGACCTGGTGCACGTGAAGCCGAGCGACCTGCCGCCGCCGGCGGACTCGGCTCCCGCGGCTCCGCTCGAGACGACGCCGAAGGCCGCGAGCGTCGCTCCCGCAAAGCCGGCTCCGCCGCCGAGCGAGACCGCAGCCGCGCCGAGCGCGGAACCGGCGGCCGGCGAAGGCTCTCCCGACGGCGCACTCCAGCACTACGGCGACGAGCAGCTCGCCGGGATGATGGGGGACGCCCCGGCGTGCAGCAACTGCGGGCACACGACGATCCGGAGTGGGTCGTGCTATCGGTGCATCTTCTGCGGCGAGTCCCAGGGTTGTAGCTGAGCGCCGGCGAAGAGCGTTCGGACGGACGGGAACGAAGGCGCGAGCCGCGAGGCGCGCGCCTTCGTTCCCGCTAGACCGCTCCCCTCACCAGAATCCGTGAGCGCGGCCGCGAGCCGCCGCAGCGCGGGAACTAGCACCGAGGCGGCGCCGAACTGCCCGGTGAGAAAGGCGAGCTAGCGTTAGCGAAGAGCCGAACCGAATCGCGGCAAGAGCTGCGTTAGACCCGGGCGCTCTCCCGCGTCTCCGCTGTCGCCTTCTCCAGCCGCGTTTCGGTGCGCTCCGTCTTCCTCTCCGAGTACTTGGCTTTCGAGGCTCGCCGTCACGAAGTGGCGGTAGAGATGCTCGAGAAACTCCGGAAAGAGCGCGCGCGCTTCCGCGAGATTGCGCGACAGGAGATCGGCGAAGCGTTCGAGCTGATGGGTGCAGTCGTCGTAGAAGCCGTCCATGAGAACGAGGAAGAGTCCGTAGTCCTCGGGTTCCATGTAATCCGTCGGCGAGAGCTCGCTCAGCGCGTTCTCGAGACGTGAAAGCAGGCTGCGCGAGCGTCGAACGCGGCGAAGCGGGGCGGCTGCGGACGGGCGTTCCCGTCGACTCGCGAGGACGTCGCCCATCTGGCGGAGCACGTACGCGGCGAATCGTTCGCGCGAAAGCGTACCCGCGCAGGAGATGAGCTCGTCGATCGTCTGCGTGGCGAGAGGGGAGCCCCGCGTGAGCGGTGAGAGCAGCCGGTTCGTGAGCGCGACGAACTGGCGGGCGCCGTAGAGAAAGATCGTCGCCGAAGAAAGGACGGTGCCGACGATCTCCTGCGGGACGTCGCGTTCGGCGAGAAGCTGCGCGAGCGCGACGGTGTAGACCTTCGGCTCGGCTTCGGGGACGGCGACGGGCGCGGTGTGTGCGCCCTCGAGCATTCCGGGCGGAAACTCGATCGGGCTCCAAGCCTCGGATGCCGGCTCAATCATCGAAATCCTCTCGGAGGTGTTTCGTCGCGGTTCGTCGGGCCGTTCGCGCACTCAATCCCGTGGTATCCCGCGCACGGCCACATGCCGGTCATTGATGCGGCGGACCTCGAGGCCCGCGAGCCCCGCGGCGCGCAGTTGCGCGCGGATCTCTCCCGGAGTGTACGCGGCGAGGAGGGATTGATAAAAGAGCTGCCGGAGGAGCGGGGAGGCGTCCGCAGCGTGAAGACGTTCGAGCTCGCGCGCGGCGCGCTTCGTCGGTGGGCGCGTGAGATCTTGAACCATCACCCCGCCGCCGGGTCGTACGAGACGCTTTACTTCGCGCCAAAACGGCACGGGGTCGTCGAGGTGGTGGAGAAGGCTGTTCGAGAAGACGAGATCGAACGGACCGCGTGCGGCACGCAGCCGCTTCGCGTCGTCGCGGACAACGCGAACGCGCCGCGAGAGTCCTGCCTCCGCAACTCGCTGCTTCGCTTCGCGCACCATGTCCGCCGATAGATCGACGGCCGTCACGCGCCACTTCGGCGCGATGCGGGCGAACTCGATCGCGATGTCGCCCGGTCCCGTCCCGAGGTCGAGCGCGCGACCGGCCGCGCGCGGTAAAACGCGCAGCGCCCGGCGCGCGCACCGGCGATTCACCGCCGCGAAGTCGGCGGCCGCGTACGCGTCGTCCTCGCGCGCCGACATGACTTCCGGTTCCGGAGTGCGGGGGATCGGTGCGGTCGGCATCGGGGACGAGCTCCGGGCGAGGGAAGGACGAAGAACGTAGATCGTACCGGCGTAGGGGGTCGTTTTCGCCTGTTCTGCTGCTCGCGGATCGCGTTGGGTTTTACGACCGGCAAACCTGCGCACCGCCGTGCGACGGGGGAATCTTCCGAGCGATGGGTTCGACGCCCTCGGGTCCCGCATCGCGCGCGGGGATCACGGATGTGATCTCACCTTGCGCTCCTTCCGCGATCCCGGCACCCTTGGGTCTTTCCTGAGGACTCCATTCGCTCGCCATCGCCGAGGAGACGCCCATCCATGTCCGAATCTCCGCTCGAATCGCCGACCGGATCGACCGAGTCGAATCGCGAGTTTACGATCGCCGCGATTGTCCTCGGGATCGTTCTTTCGATCGTCCTCGGTGCGGCGAACGTCTACCTCGGGCTCAAGGTCGGGATGACCGTCTCGGCGTCGATTCCCGCGGCGGTGATCGCCATGGCGCTCTTTCGCGTCATTCGGCGCGGCGGGAACTCGATCCTCGAGAGCAACCTCGTTCAGACGGCGGCGTCGGCGGGCGAGTCGCTCGCCGCGGGGATCATCTTCACGATGCCGGCGCTCGTCATCGCGAACATCTGGCCCTCGTTCGCGGGTTGGGAGCGTTTCTTCGTGATTTCGGCGATCGCGATCGGCGGCGGTCTCCTCGGAATCCTCTTCATGATTCCGATGCGCCGCGTGTTCGTCGTCGAGAACAAGGAGCTTCAGTATCCCGAGGGAGTCGCTTGCGCCGAGGTGCTCCGAGCGGGAGCAGAAGCGGGCCGCGGCGCGGCGCTCGTTCTCGGCGGGATCGTCGCCGGTGCAGCGATCAAGTTCCTCGCGAAGCCGTTTCACCTGATCCACGAGTCGGTTGAGCGCGCGATCGATGCCGGTCAGCGTGTGTTCTACGTCGGATCGGACGTGTCCGGTGCGCTGATCGGCGTCGGTTTCATCGTGAAGCTTCCGATCGCGGTGCTGATCTTTCTCGGCGGAGCGCTCGCGTGGATCGTGACTCTGCCCATCCTCGGTGGGTACACGGGGGAGGCTGGGGCGACTCCGGTGTCCTACGCGTGGGATGTCTGGGGCGAGGAGATCCGCTACATGGGCGTCGGTGCGATGATCGTTGCCGGCCTCACGAGCATCTGGACCGTGCGCCACGGACTGAAAGCCGCTTTCGATGAGGTCACCGGGCGGTTTCGCACCGACGGCGGGGCGGCGGCTCCTCGGCACGAGCGAAACATCGGAAACAAGACTCTCGTCGTGACCGGCACGTTCACGATCGCTGCCATCGCCGCGCTCTACTGGTACGTCACGGGCGACGTCCTCGTCTCGGCGATCGTCCTCGTCGCGATGATCCTTCTCTCGTTTTTCATCACCGCGGTCGCTAGTTACATCGTCGGTCTCGTCGGCAACTCGAACAGTCCCGTCTCGGGCATGACGATCACCGCGCTTCTCATCACGTCAGGGCTGGTCTACCTCTTCGGCTACGACGGAGGGGTCGCGGTGATCGCGACGCTGGGAGTCGCGGGCGTCGTCTGCTGTGTCGCGTGCACCTCGGGCGACGTGTGCAACGATCTCAAGACCGGGCACATGGTCGGCGCGAGCCCTAGGAATCAGCAGATCCTGCAGATCGTCGGCGTCGCGGTCGCGGCCTTCGTCATGTGGCCGGTGCTTCACGTCCTTCACGAGAGCAACATCGCCGAGGGCGGCGAAGGGATCGGGGGAAAGCAGCTCGGCGCGCCGCAGGCGAGTCTCTTCGCGAATCTGACGAAGGGATTCTTCATGACGGACGGCGAGTCGCAACTTCCTCAAGAGATGCTCTGGACGGGCGTCGCGGTCGGCATCGCGGTCTACGTCGCCGATCTCGTTTGGAAACACCTGCGACCGAACACTGGCTTTCGTCTCCATCTGATGCCGATGGCCGTCGGGATCTACCTCCCACTCACGGTGTCTACACCGATCCTTCTCGGCGGAATCGCGGCGTCGATCGCGAGCTGGATGGCGCCGATGCGCACCGCCGATGATTCCGACGCTGCGCTCGCCGAAGCGCGCGAAGGGAGTCGCGGCGGTGTTCTTCTCGCGTCGGGAATCATCGCCGGGGAATCGCTTGCGGGAGTCCTCTGGGCATTCGTGATGTTCTTCTCCGCACCCGGTGACGGAGGGGCGGCGGGAAGCAGCTGGTTCAGCGGTCCGTATTCGCTCCTCTCGCTGCTCGTCCTCATCGTCATCCCGGTGGCGCTCATCCTCGTCTCGCGTACGCGCACTCCGAGGGCTTGATTCGGGCTTCATAGGCCTCCTAGCGCGTGTCCAGAACGTCCTCCGCTTCCGCCGCCGAGGTTTCCGGTCGTCGGTTCAGCCGATAACCGCCTGCGAACGGCCCCGTCCGTGTCGCTGGGGTAGGTTTCTGTAGCTGCCCGCTCGTTCTCGAGTGATTCGTGCCCGGCTTCGGTCGTAGAGCGAACGACGAGCGGAGCTGAGCGCTTCACACCACCTCACACCGGAAGCGAGAGGCCAGGGGACAATGAAACCTTCAGTGATCATTTGTGCGGGCATCGGTGGACTCGTGGGTGCGCTCGTTTGGGGCGGGATCATCGCGCTCACGGGTTATGAAGTCGGCTATGTGGCGTGGGGCGTCGGCGGACTCGTCGGATTCGGTGCGCTGCTCGGCGGCGGCCGAGGTGCGAACGCGGCGACGGTGGCGGCCGGTGTGACGGTCGTCGCGATCTTCGCGGGGAAGGTGATCGGCGTCGAAGGCGGGAAGCACCACATTTACGAGCAGCTCGCGGAGTCGCTTCCCCGCGAGTTCTACGACCAGTCGGTCGAAGAGGCGAAGCTGTTCGCGCGGCTGAGCGGTCCGGAAGCGTTCGCGCAGTTCATGATCGACAACGCCTACACGCAGGCGACTCGACCGAGCGAGGTGACAGCGGAGGAGCTCGACGTCTTCACGAAGATCAACGCACCGGTGCTCGAGAAGATCCATCTCGAGAACTTGACGTTCGAAGAGTGGCGCCTCGTGTTCGCCGAGCACCAGTTCCGCTACGGCATGGCGGAAATCGGAACGGCGTCGCTCGTCGTCGAGAGCCTGAGCGTCATGGACGCCATCTTCTTCGTGCTCGGGATCGCTACTGCGTACAGCCTTGTCCAGAAGGCGGACCAGGTCATGCCGGAGCAGAAGGTGCCGTTCCCGTCGAAGTCCGCGCGCGAGCGCGCGAGGACTCCGCAGCGAAACGAAGAGCGCGAACCGGTCGAGGCTTGACCTGCGGCCGGGACCTCCGTCCGCGGCTCAGCGATTTCGTGCGGTCACCGGCTCCGCGGCGCACTCGAGCCGTCCGTCGTCCCCGACGATCGCGAAGTGTTCCCAGAGATTGACGCAGGAGCAGATGTGCTTCGGCGCGACGAGCACGGGATCGCCGACTCTGAGTTCGGGCGTCTCCGGTCCGCGGCGAAGCACTAGGTGCTCTTCGGTCGCCGAGACGAATTCCAAACCGGGCACGCTGAATGCTTCGGGCGGTCCGGCGTCGATGCCGAAGCGCTTGTGGCCGAGATTGAGCGTCACGAGATCGCCGCCCGGCAGATCCATCACCTGCGCGATGATGAGGGCTGCGAGCTCGAACTGACCGGGAACGATCGCGTCGTAGTTCGTGTCCCAGTAGATCCACGTACCCGGCGAGACCTCGACGTGTGCGTCGAGCCGGTGGACGCGAGTGAGCTCGTCGAGGTCTTCGCGGAAGGGCGGTGTGCCGGCGACGGTCACTCGCTTCGGCGGTGCGCCGATCCGCTCGAGGACGCGGACGCACTCGACCACGGGAGCCATCGCTCTCTGCGCGATCGCGCGGCGCTCGTCGGCGTCGCGCGCATGGTTGTGCCCGTCGTAACCGTGGATCCCTTCGAGCTGGAGGACGCCGTAGTGATCTCCACCGAGAAGGAGTCGGGCGAGCGACTCGACCCGTTCCGGAGCGCTTCCCGTGCGCTCCCCACCGACGTTCACGTCGATGAGAACTGGAATTTCGATTCCGTGCCGGCGGGCGGCGCTCGCGAGGGTGGAAGCGTGAGCTTCGCAGCCGACCTGGGCGATGATCCGAACCTCGGGGAAGCGCGCGGACCAGTGCGCGACGCGGTCGGCTTCCCGCGGAAGGAGTGGATAAGCGACGAATACGTCGCGAGCGCCGCCCTCGACGAGCATCTCGAGTTCGTGCGGCGTGCACTTGAAGCGCTCGATTCCGGCTTCGAGCATCCGCTCGGTCGTCCACGCGGATTTGTGCGTCTTGACGTGCGTGCGCAGGTGAGCGAAGTCGCTTCCGGGAACGACTTCGTTGAGAGCGTCACGCATGCGCCGCAGATTCGCCTCGACGAACTCGCGATAGACGACGAGACGCGGCGTCGACAGTCGACCGAGGAGCGGGAGAGAGTAACGGTCGGGATCGAGGGGCGCGGCTCGGTGGATTCGCTGGATCATGTTCGAGAACAGGGACAGTCGTCTCCGCGTCCAGGGCGCGAAACCGCGCGGCTGCGGCCGCGCTCGCCGGTTCGCCGCGTTCCCTCGGGGAGGGCGCGACGGGGCAGAATACGAAACGAGGGCGACTCCTTCGAGTCGCCCTCGGTGATTCGCTCAGTTCGGTGTCGACTCGCCGAGCCGTACTCGGGCTTATGCCGACTCTTTCTTCTTTCGCCGCGGGCGCCGCTCCTTGATCAGCCCGGCGTCGAGGAGAGTCTTGAACGCGCCGTTCTTCGTGATGTTGCGGATCGCCTTGGCTGAGATCCGAACGCGAACGTGCTGGCCGAGCTCGGCGACCCAGACGCGCTTCCACTGCAAGTTTGCCTTGAACTGGCGGCGAGCGATGCCGGTCGTTTTCTTACCGACACCGCCCTTCGCCTTCGCGAGGCCGCGGCGGGAGATCTTGTTGCCGAACGAGGTGCGACGCCCGGTGACCTGGCAAACGCGACTCATGTTCGTCCTCCTCCAGAGCCCGGGGCCTCTGGTTTCGGGCGGGCGAGAGTGCACGCCGAACCGATCGGGCTCCGGTGGGGTATCGAGTAGTTGCGCTCGACCGACCCGGGACACGCGAGTGCCGCGCTCGGCCTTCCTAGGGCCGCGGGGGCGTCGAGACGAAGGGGAGTTCGTACCATAGGCTCGAGCTCAGTCGCAAGGCAAAACGCCGGCCAAGCCGTTGTGGCCCCGCGAGTTTCGTCGAATCGCCCCGCACTCGGAGCGCAGCGCTGAGGCCGCTCCCGTTCTTCAGGAAGCGCGCCAGCGGCGGACGGTGCCGTCGGGATCCACCTCGACGATCACGTCGTCCTGATCGGTGCGCCGTTTCGGAGGCGGCTTGCGATCGCCGGTCGCAGAGGGGAATCCCGACCCGAATCGAAAGACGATCCGGCCGGTCGGGCTCCCGGCGAACGGGTGCCCCGGCCGCGGGTGGGCTCCCGGCGTGCCGGAGGAGAATCCGCTCCATCCACCGCCGCTCGACCTCGGACCCGGCGGCGGGCCGGTCGCAAACGGTGGGGGCGATCCCCAGGCGCTCGCTGCCATCTCGGTCGCGGCGGCCGAGTAGACGAAGAACGCGATCAGAACGAGCATGAAGTGTCCCGAGACGATGCCCACCAGTCCGAGCGCGATCGCGGTGAACTGCCCGATGCGGCCCGCGATGCGCGTCGCGCGGACGTAGGGGATCCGCGTCGCCAGAAGCGCGCGGAGAATCCTCCCGCCGTCGAGTGGGAACCCGGGAATCAGGTTGAACAGCCCGAGCGCTAGATTGACGTAGATCGGAAACAGGAGAGCGGGCCAGGCGGCAGCCCAGTAGGCGAGGCCGAACGCACCGGCGAGCACGAAGTTCACGGCCGGACCCGCCGCGGTGATGATCAGCTCGGCGCGGGGTTCGCGAGGAATATGCGCGAGCTTCGCGATCCCGCCGATCGGGTAGAGCGTGATGTCGCGGACGGAGACCCCCAGCGACTGGGCGGCGATCGCGTGTCCGAGCTCGTGGAGGAGGACGAACAAGAAGACGAGCCCGACCAGACCGAGCGCCGCTCCGATCCCCGCGAGACCGGCGGACGATCCGGCTGCGAGCGCGTAGAGGAGGCCGAACACGATCAGCGTCCAGTGGACGCGAATCGGGATGCCGAACGCGCGTGCGATCAAGATCGGTCGAAACATGGGCTCTCCGTAGGGCCGGGCCGCGAGCTCGGAGCGCCGCGTTCTACGGCCATTCGCCGATGCGGCGGCTCCGTCGCAAGTCCTCTCTGTTCTTTCGGTCGGACGAGCGAGATCGTCGCTCGTTTCCGCCCCGCGGGGTTTTTTAAGCATTTCCCGTGCCAGGAGAGGGGCGGCTCCGGCGGAGGAGTCCTTAAGCTCAATCATTGACGCGGTTTAGGATTCGAAACGCTCCCACATGAGGCTCGATCCGAACCGAGCACCCGACTCCGGTCGGGCCGGATGAGGAGGAGCGCAGCCTCGGCGGCTGCCGAAGTGGCAGCCGCCGTTCGCTCTAGCGAACAGCGAGACGGGACCCGAACGGCGTGGCCGTCACGAACCGCAGGATCTAAGGGAGAGCCGGGGTGACCGTGATGTTTCGAAACCAGATCTTCCCGTGGTCTCCCTGGAGGAGGAGGGGACCCGCCTCAGACTCCCAAGGCGAGATGGCGCCGCCAGTGATCCCGTCCAAGTGTTCGTTGTCGATCACGGTCTTCCCGTTCAGAACGACGGTGAGCCAGCGACCGATGAGCGTGATGTCGTAGGTTTGCCAGGTCTCCGGCGGGGCGCTCGCGTTCAGTTTGGGCGAAAGCCGACTGTAGACCGCGCCGTTCCCGTGGGGGCGCACCTTTCCTCCTTCGTGGTCATCGAGGATTTGCACCTCGTAGCGGCCGCGAAGGTAGACTCCGCTGTTTCCCCGCTTCACGACCTTGTACTCGATGTGGAGCTTGAAGTCGTCGAACGCGGCCTCCGACTGAATGTCGATGTCGCCTTTCTCGCCGTTCGAGAGAATCGCGTTCTCGCACGTCCAACCGAACTTCCGCGGCTGAAAGTTACGCGGTTTCCACCCGGCGAGTCCGTTTGCGGCGAGCAGTTTCACCGGTTCACCCCAGCGTCGCTCCCGCGTTGCCACGGTGGGAAGAGTCTCGTCCCCCACGTACGCCGCTCCTTCGAGACGGTCGCCGCGCACCGCCCCGACGAACCGCGCTCGGCTGCCGTCTCCTGCGGTGAAGACGACGGTCAGCGTCGAGCCCGCGAGGGACACCTCTTGAATCTCGACCGGATTCCCTTGGTCGTCTCCGCCCGTCGCGGAGAGCGATCCACCCGATGAGACGATCGCGAGCCACCCGCGCGACGTCGATCCGTCGGCTTGTTTCGTTTCGAACTGCCAGCGACCGGTGACGTCGACGTCCTCCCGACCTCGCCGCGCATACACGTAAAACGGTCCACCCTTTTTCCGTTCGACCGAACCCTCGAGGTCGTCGCCGACGCGGCGAAGAGTGAGCGGCCCCGCCCAGTCGAGATCGTTCCGTCGGATGAGGAGCTCGCCGCGGTCATCGAGCGAAACGGAGCCCGGCTCGACTTTCCACACGCTCCCCCAGCGCCAGACCATCTCTCCGCCGATGGTGTCGCCCGTCTGTGAGAGAACGAGGCTGCACGATCGAAACGTCGAACCCGAATTGACGATCAACATCTCCCATCGGCCGAGGTAGTCGTCGATCGATCCGGCGGCGGCGACCGTCCCGGAAGGAAGAAACGTCGAGAGGGAAACTGCGAGCGCGATGCAGCGAAAGAGCGGGCGCATGGATGAACCTCGTCCGGCGGATCGAGTCAGAAGGAGCGATCGACGATCACGACGCGCGAACGAAGTCCGCGCGCCGATGTTGTACCCCTCGGAGACGCCCGGTCCAAGTGCGCACACGAGAGGAACACTGCGCTAACATCAGCGGAGTTTCGGCGGTCACGGGTGCCGTAGCATCGCGACTCGTCCGTACGCTACAATCGATTTGTTCGAATCCCCTTCCGTAACCTCCCCCGGACGCGCCGAACGCGCGAGTTCGCTCGCAGTGTCTTCCGAGGCGCGGATCTCCAGTTTGGAATGATGTTACGTCCTGAACGCCGCAGCGCCCCTCCCACTGCCGAGCGGTCCCGTTCGCGCGTAAGCCTCGCGCGGACGATCGTATGGATCGTCGCGACCCTCGTCGCGTCACGCTCGAGCGGCTTTGCTGAAAACTCCTTCACGGTCGGGCGGGCCACCGCGGCGCCCGGCGAGCTCGCGCGCGTTCCCCTCCTTCTCAGCACCGACGTCGACGCACACGGCTTCGTCATGGTCTTCGAGTGGGATCCCGGTCGTCTTACGGGAGAAGCTCTCGTGCCGCGCGCGGCCGACGGCGAGATCCTCGCCGACGCCGACATCGTCGTCACGATTCTCGAAGACAACCACATGATCTACGGTGTGAGCCTCGATGCCGACAGCGTGGACTGCGAGAAGATCCCCGCGGGACAAGACATCGAGATTGGCGTGGCCGAGTTTCGCTGCTCGCCCGACGCGGGCGAGGAAGAGATCGCGATCGAGCTCGTCGACGGCAAATACGCTGCTCGCGACGGCCTCCCACTCCTCGAGAATCTCCTCCTTCACTACGCGAGATTCATCACCGTCGATGACGCCGACCTCGTTCTCCGCAGCGGTGGTGTCACTTGTCGTGCCAGCGACGACGGCGGCACCGCCTACGCGTGCGGAGGACCGCTCGACGCGAACGGGATCCCGACGCCGCTCGAAGGAAAGATCGGTGATCAAGTGCCGGTGCATTTCTATTATCGCGCACCATCCGAAGGTCCCGACGGTCCTCTCCCTCCGATCCAGGGCCTGTCGGTTGCCGGCGCGTACGACTGCAATCTGACGGCGATGCCCGAGTCGTTCTCGTTCGCCGACACCGTTCTCGCCGAGACGGAGCCCGAGTTTGTTCATTTTGAAGCGGACAACCGCCGCAGCGCGGACGACGGCGACGCCTGCGAGTTCACGCTCGGGATCCTGATCGATGCGACCGCGCCGTTCGATGGTCGCACGCTCCCCGCCGCCGAGGGTTTCGAGCGGCTGTTCACCGTCGACTTCGAAATCGGTGGCGACGCGTTTTGCGGCCACTGCCTGCCGATTCGATTTCTCGACGGGGTCAACGGCAACGGCGACGTCCCGGTCAAGAACCTCGTCTCGATGGAGTTCGAGTCGCGCGCGCCCGAGCTCTTCCACTGCGAGATCTGCGTCCGCGGAGAGCCGGAATTCATCCGCGGCGATTGCAACTTTTCGAGCGCCAACGGGAGCCCGGTCGACATCGCCGACGCCGCGGCGATCGTCGGATTCGTGTTTCTCGAAGACGCTTGGAAGTTCGACGCTCCCTGCGAAGACGCCTGCGATGCGAACGACGACGGCCGTCTCGACGCAGCGGACGTCGTCTTCGTGCTCGAGTATCTCTTCGTTCCCGAGCGTCCCGAACCGCCCGCGCCGGGACCGCTCGCCGCCGGCAAAGATCCGACGCCGGACGAGCTCGACTGCGCTGGGGGCGAGCTCGACTGCTTCTGAGCCGCGTTCCCTCTTCTCGCGACTCGGCCTCCGCGTCGATCGTCATCGCTTCGACGCCCGAGATGTCGTTTCCCCGTGCGCACGCTCGTGCGACAATTCCGCTCGCTTCCCGCGGCGGTCAGCCCGAGTGTCATGATTTCGCCGCGGACGTCGCCACTCCCGCGTGGATCTTTTGTGCGTGACCCTTCGGCCATCATCTCGGTGAGTCCCTCCATGCGTATTCGCTCGCGTCCGATCTCTCTCCTTCTCGCGGTCGTGGCCGGCGCCGGCGCTGGACACACCATCCGCGCCGATGACCCGGAGAGCGAAGCCCGTCTCGCGGCCGTGCGTTCGATCCTCCGCGAAGCACCGCTCGTCGACGGTCACAACGATCTCCCCTGGCAGATTCGAAAGCGCGCCGGAAATCTCCTCGACAAGATCGATCTTCGAAAGGACCTGCGCGGGCTCGAGCCGACGCTTCACACCGACATTCCCCGACTCCGCGCGGGCGGGGTCGGAGCGCAGTTCTGGTCCGTCTACATCCCGGTCGAGTTCGAAGGCGGTGCCGCCGTTCAGACGGTGATCGAGCAGATCGACATCGTCCACCGCCTCGCCGAGCGGTATCCCTCGGACTTCGAGATCGCGCTCACGGCCGCCGATGTCGAACGAGTCCACCGCGCCGGCAAAATCGCGGCACTCATCGGCATGGAAGGTGGCCACTCGATCGGGAACTCGCTCGCGGTGCTCCGGCAGCTCTACGCCCTCGGCGCGCGCTACATGACGATCACGCACTGGAAAGAGAACGACTGGGCCGACGCGGCGACGAGCCCGCCCGTTCACGACGGCTTGAACGCCTTCGGAGAGGCGGTGATTCGCGAGATGAATCGACTCGGAATGATCGTTGATCTTTCGCACGTGTCTGACGCGACCATGCGCGACGCGATGCGCGTGAGCGAGGCTCCGGTGATCTTTTCCCACTCGTCGGCTAGAGCACTCTGCAAGCATCCGCGAAACGTTCCGGATGACATCCTGCGCGATCTGCGCGAGTCGCGCGGCGTCGTCATGGTGACCTTCGTCACCGGGTACGTTTCCGAGCGTGTCCTCGAGTGGTCGGCCGCGGAGGAGGCGGAGAAGGCGCGACTCGCGGAGCTCCACCCGGGCGATTCCGCCGAACAAGCAAAAGCGCGGATCGAGCGCTGGCGCGTGGAGAATCCGCGCCCCAAAGCGACGCTCGTCGACGTCGCCGATCACATCGATCACGTCCGGAAGGTCGCCGGGGTCGACGCGATCGGGATCGGATCTGATTTCGACGGGATTCGTTCGACGCCCTCGGGGCTCGGCGACGTCTCGACGTTTCCCGATCTCCTCGCGGAGCTCCTTCGCCGAGGCTACTCGCGCGAGGACCTCGAGAAGATCGCCGGGGGAAACGTGCTCCGCGTCCTCCGCGACGTCGAGAGGGTCGCGGGCGCGCTGCGCGCCACGACCGAGCCCGGAGAGGCGAGCATCGAGCCGGTGCTCGCGACACCGCCGGTTCGGTGATCGTTTTCGACCGGCGGCGACGTCTCCGCTAGCAGAGGATGCGTTCGCGTTTTGGATCGTACGGCGCGCGGAGATGCGCCTGGGCGGAAATCCGCTCGCCGTCGACGACGATCTCGTAGCGACCGGCGCGGATGAACGCTGCGTCCACGGGTGCATCGGCTCGGACGTAACCCATCGCCACCGCGGCGCCGACGGTTGCGCCGAACGCACCGGACGTCGTGTAGCCGACGGGAATCCCATCGCGAAGGATGGGCTCGCTTCCCCAAAGCTGAACGGCACTGTTGTCGAGGACGAACGTGACGAGGCGTTTTCTTACGCCGGCCGACTTTTGCTCGAGGAGACGCTCGCGGCCGAGAAAGGGCTTCGACCAAGCGACGGCGAACGAGAGACCGGCTTCGAGCGGGGTGTCGTCGGGGGAAAGCTCGTGTCCCCAGGCGCGGTACGCTTTCTCGAGTCGGAGCGCGTTGATCGCGTAGTGTCCGGCGAGCCTGAGGCCGAACTCTTGCCCCGCATCGACGAGCTCGTCGAATACCGCCGCGAGGCTCGGCATCGGAACGTGAAGCTCCCAGCCGAGCTCGCCGACGTAGGTGACGCGAAGCGCGCGAGTTTCCACGTCGGCGATCCGAATCGTCTGCGCGGTCGCGAACGGGAATGCGGGGTTTGAAACGTCGGCCGGAGTCACGCGCTCAAGTACGTCCCGGGACTTCGGACCCATCAAACCGAGGACGCCGAAGTCCGTTGTCACGTCGGTGAGCGCGACGTCGGCACCGTCCGGGCTGTTGCGCCGAATCCAGTGCGCGTCGTGCTGCGTTTGACTCGTCGCGGTGACGACGAGGAATTCGTCCGCGGCGAGACGGATGACGGTGAGGTCACTTTCGAACGTCCCGCGCTTGTTGAAAAGCCCCGTGTAGACGATCTTTCCCGGCGCGACATCGATCCGGTTTCCACAGATGTGCTCGAGAACACGCGCCGCGTCGGCGCCGCGGACGATGTACTTCGAAAACGAGCTCTGGTCGAACAGCGCGACTCCGTTCCGCGCCGCGAACTGCTCGGCGCAGAACGCGTCGAACCAGTTCTGGCGTCCGAACGAGTACTCGACCGTCGGCGCTGCCCCCTCGCCGGCGAACCAATTCGGACGCTCCCAGCCCATTTTCGTCCCGAAGGATGCTCCCGCCTTCACGAGCCGATCGTGGATCGGAGTTCGGCGAAGATCGCGTCCGGTTTCGAACTCGCGGTTCGGCCACGCCATCTGGTAGTGGAGGCCGAGAGTCTCGGTCACACGTTCGCGCAGAAACTCGACTTCGTTGTGGATCGGCGCGAATCGGCGCGGATCGACGGACCAGAGATCCATGCCCGGCGCGCCGTCCGCGATCCACTCGGCGAGAACTTTCCCGGCGCCGCCCGCGCAGGCGATCCCCGCGGAGTTGAAGCCGGCGGCGATGTACAGCGCTTCGAGCTCGGGAGTTTCTCCGAGGATGAACTGGTTGTCGGGAGTGAAGCTCTCCGGACCGTTGACGAATTTGGGAAACTCCGCTGCCTCGAGTGCCGGGACGCGCCATTTCCCCGCGGCGAACGGATCGGCGAACTTCGGCCAGTCGTCCTCGAGAAGCTTGAACGAGAAATCGTCGGGAATCGCGTCGACGGTCCACGGCTTCGTGTACTTCTGAAACGCGCCGAGGAGTACGCAGTCCTCCTCCGAGCGAAAGTAAATGGCGGCGTCCGGGTCGCGACAGACGGGAAGGCCGTGATGGACGCCGTCGATCGGCGCGCTTTGAACGTAGTGGTGCTCGACCGGATAGAGGGGAACGGTCACGCCCGCCGACAGCGCGAGCCCGCGCGTCCACATTCCGCCGGCGAGGACGACGACGTCGGCGGTCATCGTTTCCGTCTCGGTCTCGACTCCGTGCACGCGTCCGCCGGAGTGAACGAGCCCCGTCACGCGCGCGTCTTCGTAGACGGCGACGCCGCGCATTTGTGCGCCCTTCGCGAGCGCGAGTGCGGTCTGATCGGGCTTCACCTTGCCATCGCCGGGAAGGAAGACGCCGCCGAGGAGATCCTCCGTCCGCATGAGCGGCCATAGGGCGGCGATCCCATCGACATCGACGAGAGTTGCCTCGACGTCGAACAGCTCGGCCATCGCGGCCGTCCGCCGGAGCTGGGTCATCCGTTCTTCCGTGCGAGCGACGATCAGGCTGCCGCAGCGCGTCCAACCGACGTCGATCCCGGTTTCCTCGGTGAGCTGCGCGTAGAGCTCGGCGCTGTACTGGTTGATGCGCGTCGTGCTGCTCGAGGTGCGAAGTCGCCCGACGAGTCCCGCGGCGTGCCAAGTCGTGCCGCCGCTCAGGCGATTCTGCTCGAGGAGAACGACGTCTCGCCAACCGAGTTCGCCCAGGTGGTAGGCGACGCTCGCGCCGACGATGCCTCCGCCGACGACGATGGCTCGCGCCGAGGTCGGGAGGGGATCACTCTTCGCGCTGAGCGCGAACTCGTTGGGGGACTCCGTCATCCGTCTCTCCTCTCGCCTTCTTCCCATGATCTCGACGTGCGCGCTCTCCGAACGCGTGCGCTTCGACCGCGGCCGCGCTGGAAGATAGACCCGAAGGCGAGCGATGCGCAACGGAGTTCGCGAGCCGAGACTGTCGCGACTCAGCGAGAATCCGTCTCGTCCCACAGAGTCTCGGAGAAACGCACCTCGCGAGTTTCCCGTTCCCGACCGCTCGCTCTTGCGAGCTCCTCGTAGAGTTCGGGACGACGCGTCTGGATCCACCGCCATCCCGTGCACATTCGGCGCACGTCGAGATCGAGGTCGGCGACGACCATATCGTCTCCGGCACGACACGTCTCAGCGAGGACGTCACCGTACGCGTCGAGTATCATCGCGTTTCCCGTGCGCACTTCGCCGTCGTCGATTCCGACGCCGTTGCTGAAGATGAGGAACAACCCGTTGTCGTGCGCCCGAGCCGGGAGCCACTTCATGAGCCAATCACGGCCCTTCGGTCCGCGTAGCTCGGCCTCGATGGCCGCGGGGTCGGAGTCGCGGCGATGCCACAGATCGGGATTGATCGCGCCCATCGCACGCGGACTCGGGGTTTTGCACCCGCCCGTCTGGTGGGGGGCGAGAAGAACTTCGACGCCTCGGAGCGCGTTCACTCGCACGTTCTCGCCGAGGTTGTTGTCGTAGCAAGTGAGGACGCCGACTCGCACGCCCTGGGGAAGATCGAACACGGTGTAGTCGTCGCCGGAGCTCATGTGCTCGCTGATGAACGTGTGGAGCTTTCGGTGTCGTTCGACTCGACCGTCGGGCATCGCGACGACGTACGAGTTAAAGAGTCGACCGCCGGCGTTCTCGATGAGTCCCGCACCGACCGTGAGGCGATGGCTCGACGCGATGCGCAGAAGGTGCTCGGTCGAAGGCCCGTCCGGGATCGGCTCGGCGAGGTCTGCGATCTCCGGTCGAGTCAGATTTCGCACGTGCCAGTACCCGGTGATGCACATCTCGGGAAAGACGACGAGCTCGGCTCCCTCCGCGGCGGCCTGCTCGCTGAAGTGCTCCACGGTGGCCAGGTTCGCTGCTTTGTCGCTCGGCTTGTGATTGAACTGCACGGAGGCTGCTCGGATGCGACGCGCACCGCTCGGGTTTTCGATCGTTGTCATCGTGCTTGGCGCTCCGGGCCGAGAATTCTCAGAATCCTTCGCGACAAGGACCCGTCCTTGGCGTCGTAGGATGTGGAGCCATGAACAAAACCTTTCAACGACGCCTCGCCTGGACGCTGATCGCTCTCGGCCTCGTCGTCGCGGCGAGCGGTGGCGCGTTGCTCCTCCAACGCTACTTCACCGTCGAAGTCGTCCCCGGACTGATTCTCGTCGACTCACCGCGGAAGATCGAGACGATCTACTGGCGGCTCGAAGAAACTCCGGAAGGAACGCTGATTCGGGCGGCGGGCGGGCGCTACGAGGGGTGGTATCTCGACGCCGACGAAACGGTCTCCCAGTTCGTCGCCGACAGCTGGGAGAACAATCGCTTTCTCGTTCTTTCGCGAGACCGCCGCGAGAGTTCCTACTGGAAGCTCGAGACGACACCGGACGGCAGTCTCATCCGCGCGGCGAAGGGACCCTTCGAGGGACTCTACTTCGATATCGCGGCGGGGGACGAGCCGATCGAGCGAGGCGGACTCCGCTTCCGGCGAAACCTCCTCATCGGACGGGTGCAGTTCACTTGGAGCTTCTCGACGACGGACGCAGGCGTCGTCATTCGTGCCGGGACGGACGGCGGTCCGGCGCTCGGCTACGATCCGTCCGGATCACCGGAGTCCGTCTGGAAGAAATCTCCCGAAGAGAGACGGAAGGACACCGAGCGAGCGTTCGGTCGGCGACTTCACTCGGGCGGAGTGCGCGGATTGCCGAAAAGGTAGCCGCGGGATTGGCCATGCCAGGGCGGCGCGACGCGCCTCGATCTCGGCCGTGACCGAGCAGTTTCGATGTCGGAGACCCCCGACGCGATCCCGAGCGGTGAAAATGGCTCGGAGAAACAAAGACGGGCGAAGGCCGGCCCTCCGGGGGATGCGAGAGTCGCCGTAGAACGCATTCGCAATGTCCGCGTTTCCGTCGGCGTTCGCCGTTGATCAACTGTCGGGCGATGGTATCCCCGAGAGGACTCGAACCTCTGACCTGCGGTTTAGGAAACCGACAACGCTTGATGCGTTTCCTTCGCAACGGTACCAAGAAACGCTACTTAGAAGAGGATTTCCTCGTTCATGGGACTGGACGTCTGACCCGATACACGGTTACAGAACCGTCCCAGATGCGTCCCACTTTCTCGGTATTCCGCTGTGGCAGGCAGACATCACAAGACTATCGCTGGTCGCTGGGTTGTGCGCAGCCTCTACAAACACCCATCCGGGATCTGGTATGGACGGGTTCGGGACAAGAGAACGAACCGCCTCCACAAGGTCTCGTCCAGGGAAACGCAGAAGAGGAAGGCGGAGCAACGAATCCTTGAGTGGGTCGAAGAGAAACTGCGGCAGGAGGAGCTTGGAATTACCGAGCGCGTTTTGTTTGACCACGCTTTCCCCGACTGGATTGACCAGAAGGGTCAGTTGCGGGAACGAGTCCGACGTGGCTACGAGATGGATTTCAACGGGATCTACCTGCCGGCATTTCGCGGAAAACTCATCGATGCGATCGAAGTAAGGGATATCGAGGAGTTCAAACGCCTGCTTGAAGAAAAGCGAAACCTCGCCCCTCGGACCGTACAAAAGCACCTGGGAGTCCTTCGAGGCTTTTTCACCTGGGCACGTCGCCGCAAGTACTGTGCGGTCAATCCCTGCGAGGAGGTCACGGTCAAAAACGTGCGGTCCAAAAGAGATGTTGTCATACTCTCCATGCCGGAAGCAAAGCTACTGCTCAAAGCTTGCGAGGAGCCGTTCTACGTCGTCGATAGTAGGAAGAGCACGAAGTATCCCGCGTATCCACCGCCGTACTTGAGCGTCGCCGTTTTTCTCGCGCTCCGGCTCGGACTGCGAAAGTCCAACATCCTCAATCTTCGATGGAAACAGGTGGACTTCGACAAGCAGACCGTGAAGATCCACGGCACTGAGATGAAGAACCACAAGTCTCACGAGCTACCGCTGTCTCGCGAGGTTGTCGGGTTTCTCACCAAGTTGCACGAGAACAGCGGGACTAACGGGCAAGCTCCTTCGGGAGAGCAACCCGTCATCGGTCAGCGCATCCGCGATCTCAAGCGAAGCTTCCGCTCTGCTGCCGTGCGTGCCGACCTGGGACCGGACCTTCTGTTCCACCACCTTCGTCATTGCTTCAGTTCATGGCTGGCGGACAAGTGCACGTACCCGACGCTGCAAGCGTTGCTGGGTCACTCGATTCCAAACTCGGTTACCGGTCGGTACATTCACACTGGTCTCCCAGAGATGCGTCAAGCTCTGGAGAAGCTGGAGTGGTTGACCGAGAAGCCATTCGATTTCAAGATTCCACGGAGGCGCAATCCGAATTGGCAGAAACGTGTCGAGCAGGATCTTTTTGAGATCAAGGCTGCTCTTGCGCGCCGCGTTTAGTCGGCGTCTTCGAGGTGTTGCCTACTCGCTCGATCCTGGGGCTGGGGAGGCTTGAGCGACGGGGTAACCGTCTGAGCGGTTCTGTGCCCAATAGCTTAAGCCCGTCAGGAGTCCAAGAAGTCCCACAGTCGGCTCCGAAGGTCTGTCCAGCCCACAGGACCAGAGGGCTGTCTTCGGGCACGTACAGGCGCTGAGGGCTTTGCCGAGCGGTATGAGCCGTTGCCGCTATGCTGACGTGCTGATATGGTGTCATCATGCCTAACAAGAAGTCCTCCAGGAGCAAGAAGCGTTCTCCGGCGAAAGTCCGACCCAGGGCAGGGGAAACAACCACGGAGACGCCCGGCGGACTCTTGCGAAAACAGGTCTACTTGCTCCCAGAGGAATGGGATGCCCTCCGAACGCGAGCCTTCGAGGAAGAGCGTTCTCATTCGGACATTGTTCGTGCAGCGCTCCGAGCTTACCTGGGTCTGAAGGGCTGAAGCGGACCGATGGAACTTATCTTCTTTGTTCTGATCCTCCTCTGGTTCCGCCGCAAGCCGCGCAACGAGTCCGAGGAGATTGAGAAAGGGCTCCTCGCGACCATTCTCCTTGTCGCGGCGATCGCCACCATCGCCTCTCCGTCCTCTGCTCAGCGACCTCCAGAGAAGATCGATCCGTAACCCCCTAAGATAGCAACAAGCGATCGATACTTCCTCCTGTCGTACGTGTCCGTCAGCCGTAGCGAGGAACACGCGGGAGCGAGCCCGCAGCGATAGCGGAGGTGAGCGGTAGCCGTGTTTCGAGTCTCGGCGTTCCCGGTGCCTGAAGACCCCTCTCCACGAATCCTGGAGCCCTTAGAACCTGCGACGGTTCGACCGGGGGTAACCCATTTCGGGAGGATCGCCTTGTCCAAGACGGGACGGAATCCCCATTGTAGATAGTTACGTCCGCTCTCGTCCGAAACGTTTCCGGCGACGACGGTCAACGTGGAGATTCCGGGGCTCTGATTCCTTGTTTCTGGAATCCTGCGAGACTCCTGGTCTGCCCGATGCGAGGCGAGGAGACCGGACGACGCAAACGGGGCGTACGACTCGCCAGCCTGTCTCAGGACGAGCTGGGAAGGATCTCGCGGGGGAACTCATCAGGCAACCTCCGTACTGAATGGCGGGGCATGGGAAGGAGGCAGTGAGCTACCCCGGTCCATTTTCGGTGGAGACTGGAAGACCTCCAGGGGAGGAACAGGAACGTTTACGTTTCCGTTGATGCCTTCGGTGCCCCAGAATCTCAACCGAGGGAGTTCCCCGCGCTGCCACTCGTCTACCTTCTTCGTCTCGCTTCCACACTTCCGACACTTGGTTGCCTCCCGCTCACCGGCATCTTTCTGCACGTCCCGACCACCAGAGAGCTTCGTAGGAAGCGGACGATTCAGTAAACGGCAAAGCGCTGTGATCTTCTCTCTCTGCCCCCTCCCGTTAGCGAGGAAGCCGTAGTCGCGAGACTGCTTGAATCTCTTGGGGAGCGCGTGGCGAAGAAGACGAGTGATGAATTCTGGTACGCTAAGTGTCCAAGTCTTCTTGACGCGCTTTCGCTTGCCGTCGTTCCACTCCTCGCTCTCTAAAGTCACTTTACCATTGGTGTGGTCGATGATCTGCTCGTTGGAGATGGGACCCGTGGCGATCACCCTTCCAACGTAGCGGATCAGTGTGAGTGTTTCGTTCGTGGCTTTGATTTCGAACCAGAATCTCCATTCGAGGCTGGGGTTCTCCAAATGCTTCCTGAGTTCCTGCGCGTCCTTCAGGTGCGCCTGCTTCCCGTAAAACTTCAGCTTCGGATGTACGGCAACGAGGCGTTCGATCATCTCCTCTCGAAAGACTCTTTCTAACAGCCGCTCAGGGAACGTGTCGTTTCGGAACCACTTGACACGCGAACGGTCAGCCGACAGTCCAACCGCCGGACCAATCATGTGTACGTGCGGATCGTAGAACAGATCCCCGGCTGCCGTCTGAACGACGGAGGTGAACCCGATTCCGGCTCCCAGCCTCTCCTCGGCGACTCTCTTCAGTGTCGCTGCCGTCGCGGCGAATAGGATATCCAGGACTATCCTTTTGTTGTCACCCCAGGCGAGCGATGCCAAGTCGGATGGTGGTTTCGGGACAGCGTGAAAGAATCTCACGTCAGGAGGATAGAGCGCTTTTCTGTTTGCCATCCACTTCGCCTTATCCTCGCGTCCGCATTTGGGGCAAAGCTTGTTTCCACAACTGAGGAACGAAGCTTGGCGATGTCCACATTCCTTGCAACTATGGACCCTTCCGCCGCACCTCAGCGTCTTGCAGATCGACATGGCGAGGAGCGCGTCTGCCTCTTCCCACGGGAGCCCACGATGCGCGTCGATGTAGGCGGAAGCATGCCGGCGAAGTAGATCCTGGACAGTGACCCTTCCCGTCTCTGGAGTCCTCTCAGAGTTCGTCGGGAGTTCCTTCGGGGGAGTGGAGATCATGGCTTCCCCTCCCCGTCAGGATCGCTCGCAGCGCCTACGTACTGCCACACCTTCAGCTCGCGGCTATGGGATTGCCGACGACGGCTCTTGACTCGCTCTCCGGTGAAGACCCAGCAACGTTGCTTGAACAGGCTTCCAGCGGCGTTGCCCAGATCGGAGTACCGAAGCCCGTCGCTTTCCAGGGCGACGCAAACGTCCTCGGCTGTGCATCGTCGGTCAGCGCGTGACAGGGCTATGCGAACCGATACCTTCCTCGCGTACTGTAGTGCGTCACGATGGTTTCGTGCCGCCCGCTCCATCCCCTCGTGTTTCGCGACTTCGCTGGCGTCGCTGCGTCCGACATGACTCCTGCAAGTAGGTTCAGCGACTTCATCAAGCGCGTCGCGCAATTCGTCGAGCTGCTGCGCTGAGAGACCAGAGAGCAAGTCTCGAACGCTCTGACGAAGAGGGTCTTGGGGAGCTGTCACGCTGCACCTCCCTTCTCACATCGCCCGAATGGCGAGGTCAGGAAGGTGAAGAAGCGATTAGCGTCAACCGCCCAGCAGTGAACGCCTTGGACGAGGCATAAAAAAAGCCCGGAGCAGGATGTCAAACCCTCGACCGCAAAGCGGCTCCGGGCGCGGTGTTCAAATTCTATGCTGCTGGGGATCGATCTTGGGTTTGACATACGCAATACTACGCGACCCTGACGGCGATTCCCAAAGCTTAGGGCGATGTGTGCTTTCATTCGCTCTATGCGTCGATGACCGCCAATCCGTTTTCTCCCGCCTATCTCTTAAGTCTCGGGGCGGTCTCTCATCTTCTACTTAGCGAACGCCTGGCAACGCCTATCGACGCATTACAAGCGGCTCCGATCGTGGGGTACGCTTACGTGAGGCTGATGCCTCTACGCGAACGGTTTGGAACTGACGAATGGCATCACGAACAACTCGCGAAAGACGAGCTGCGCAGGGAAGATGCGTCGCCTGCGGAGAATCGAAGGCGCAGCCGGAGCGGCGACTGTGCTCGCCATGCCGGAGCGCTCTGGACAGGGTGAAAGTCTTGGCTCGCGCTCGTGGTTGGCGCGATGACCGACCGCACTCCTCGATGCGCAAAGCGATGACGAAGCAGGAGGCGCGTCAGCGAAAACTCTGGAGAGCCGACGAACGACGTTTACGTCGGTCCAGGGAATCTGAAGCGGTAGTCGAACGTCAGGGGGCGGGCAAGAAGACGCTGGTCGGGGAGGATTCGACATCGCACGTCGCCAAGGCGGGGACCAGTACGGCTCAGGCAGCGACACCGGTTCCGCCGTCGAATGCGCCTGTCGTGTCTCCAACGTTGACAGAAGGAGAATCGGAGCAACGGATTTGGGAGACCAACCAAGCCTATTGGGAACGGATTCGTGGCGAAACGGCTCACGATCTCGCAGCTCGCCTTCTTCGCGGAGGGCATGACGAACAGCGGCTCGTCACGCTCGTGTGCCGTCGATATGTGATCCGCGCTGAAGTCGCGGAGGGAATCGTTGACCGCGCTTGGGATGAGGTTGAATGAAGGGGCAGCGAATGATGCCGAAGTTGGAAGACGCTTTTGAACTGACAGCGCGAGAAGCTTGGAACCGCAGCTCCCTTGAGGAACGATCGACCTTCAAGCGCGGTCCCTACCAGCTCAGCGTTGCGCTTGAACGTCGGGACGGCAGCGAATCGAAGCGTGTCGTCGTGAAGTACGCCCTCGCAGACGAATGCGGAAGCCAGATTCTGTCGGAGCGCGAGCAGGAACTCGTTGTCGATGATTGCCCGCGTCAGTTCGGTGGTTCGGAGCCGCTTCTTCGATGCCCAAGCTGTTCGCGGCGCTGTCGTGTGCTGTTCATGCATCCGAGTGCAACGCGGTTCTCATGTCGGGAGTGTTCGGCGCTGTCACACGGCAAGCGCGAACGTAGACGAAAGCGTGGCAGGGTAAGACTCGACTCGTCCGAGATCGAGGAATTGTTGGTGAATTGGAAGCGCCCAGCCCCAGATCCGCTCACGAATCTGATTCAAGCGCTACTCGCCTGTCCTCCCGAGGTGGGAGCTACCGGATACAGAGCGATCGAACCCTTCATCATCAGCAAGTATCAAGCGTTCCTGGCGGACCAAGCGAGACTTGCCGAGCGCGATCAATCCGAGCTGGACGCGACGCTGCGGCGCTATCGGGAAATCTTGAAACGACTGGAGTCTGACAGCGCGGCGTCAGACGGGTGCCCTCAGTGAATCCATCGAAATCCACTTGTTGTCTTCACCCGTGCCGGATCGGTCGAACGCCACGGTCGGCACTTTACTCCGGTGTTGGAGAGCTTTGCAGCACACCCGAATCTTCGCCCTCCACCGGGCGCAAAGCGGATCGCGCAAGGTGTTGCTTCATCTCGTCCTCGCTCAGCCGGCGGATATCCGACTCGCGGATATTCTCGTGGAAGCCGCAGCTTAGCGCGCCTGCATGCTTCGCCCACGGTTTCTCGAAATGG
Organism: Planctomycetota bacterium; assembly: GCA_965223845.1. Classification (GTDB taxonomy): domain Bacteria; phylum Planctomycetota; class UBA8108; order UBA8108; family SXIK01; genus CBDCXR01. The sequence goes on from CBDCXR010000004.1 coordinate 7,362,504, forward strand.
TCGTCGTCCTGGGGTCTCGTGAACTGCACCGTCGCCGGATCGACCCCGCCACGGATCTTCAGAAACGACTGAAGGTTTCTGATTGATAGCGCGAGCATCATGAGACCGTGCGCGACGTTTTCGACATCCCAGTTGAGGCTGTGTTCCTTGACGCGGAAATGTGGGTCACGCTTGCCTGCTGGACTCCCGTCTATGGGGGCGGCTTCATGGAAAGTGCTGCCCCATCGGCTGCTTCCGAGGCTGCTCATGTTTTCGAGTGCAGCCGGTATTCCTGGTGTCTCTTCCAGCCCAAACCGTAGCTCGAAGCCACCAGGTCGGATTCTCAACCCATGCTTCGCGCAATTGTACTCGCGGGTGTGGAGGTGATTCTGAAAATCACTCCCGAACCGACGCCACAGGATCGAGAACAACTCTCGCGTTTTTTCGAGTTTTGCTTCGTCATCGTAGGAGAAGAGAAGGACTCGGCTGGCAACGTCTGCCCACGAGACCCGTTCAAGTCCGAGACGATTCAGAAGGCGGTCACCGACATCGAGTGCGTTCAGAATCTCTCGTAGGTGGCGCGGTTGGCACTTCTGAAACCAACCCACCACGCATTCCGGGGCTTGAATCGACGCACCAAGAAGCATGAAGAACGTTTCGAGCGCATGGTGGTAGCCCGACCGCATTGACATTGCGGCGTAGTGGCGTTCGTCGCATTCCACTTTCTCGATGTGTGTGGTAGCCAGATACTCGAAGTACGCCGGGTCGATGCTCTCGACGAAAGATAAGTTGCGACGGGTCAGGTCGCCGTCCCACATACAGTAGGCTCGGTCAACAACCAGGAAAGGCGCGCCTTCCATCGAATGATTCTCCATTCACTTCTCTGCTCAGTGCTATTGCCAACTGGTAGCCTAACACCGATTCTCGCGCTTGTCCCGAATTGCGCTGCAACCGGCGTGCCACAGCATTTTTTGGTGCTAACGAACAATAGGGTTCCCTCTTGGACGCTATGACACCATGATGATATGCTTGTCTGACACCTCAGAGAAAGAGTCCGTGAACAATACTGCCGCCTGCGACAACAACCGTGCCGTCGCCTATGTCCGCGTTAGCACTGACGAGCAAGCCCAGGAGGGTGTGAGCCTGGCTCTCCAGGAGCGTCACGTCCGAGTGTATTGTGACCTGAAGGGGCTTGAACTCGTCGATATCATTCGGGACGAGGGGATCTCAGCGTCGAAACCCCTCAGCGACCGTCGTGGTGGAGCGGAATTTCTGCGGACTCTCGCCTCGGGCGAAATCGCAAACGTGATCTCGCTCAAATTGGATCGGTTCTTTCGGAGCGCGTCCGACGCGCTCAACGAGACCAAGCGTTGGGATAAGGCTGGGGTTGCCCTTCATCTCGTGGACCAGGGCGGGGCGACCATCGACACGAAGAACTCGACGGGGAAGCTGTTCTTCACGCTCCTCGCGGCAATGGCTGAGTTCGAGCGGAACTTGATCTCCGAACGGACTACAGCGGCTATGCGACACCTTAAGACAGTGCGCCGAGCATACTCGCCGACGCCCTTCGGCTTCGACCGGATTGACGACGAACTCCGGGAGAATGCGGACGAACTCCGGGTCGTCAAACGAATCCGGGAGATGCGAGCCGGCGAATTGTCGCTCGGCAAGATCGCTGCCACTCTGAACCGGGAAGGTGTCCCCACGAAGACGGGGAAGAAGTGGCATGGGAGCACGGTCCACTATATTCTTCGGAACCAGCTCTACCAGGAGGTCGGAGTCGCTTCGGACTAACGGATCGCGGACGCCCCGCCGCTGAAGGGGTGAACAGAATTTCCGTGCGTCCCAATCCGGTTCCCCGCGCTCGGGACCCGCAACGGCGACAACTGTTTCTTTCGCGGGCGTGAGTGGAACCGTCAAGGTTTATTCCCCCGGCGGAGTGCTCGATTGCCGTCAAGGGACAGGGGGACTAAAGTACCCATTGGCTCATGTTGGAAGCGACACTGGCTCGAATCGGCTAATGCTACTCACAATAACGAACAGAACTCCTGTTGCGACGGATCTCGGGTTTCTTCTACACAAGAACCCCTCGCGGCGTCAGTCCTTCAATCTTGCCTACGGCAGAGCCCACGTGTTCTACCCAGAAGCGTCAGAGGAACGCTGCACCGCCGCACTCCTTCTGGACGTGGACCCCATCGGCTTGGTGCGGAACCGTAGGGGACCCGCCGGGGAAGGGTACACACTCGCTCAGTACGTCAACGACCGCCCCTACGTCGGTTCGTCACTTCTCAGCGTCGCCATCGCGCAGGTCTACGGTACAGCACTTCAGGGACGCAGCAAACAACGGCAGGAACTCGCCGAGCAGCCCCTTTCGCTTGCGGCACGGCTCGCCGTTCTTCCCTGTCGAGGTGGGGAGGTCTTTCTGCGAAAGCTTTTTGAGCCGTTGGGCTACGAGGTCAGCGCGACACGCCATGTACTCGACGAGCAGTTCCCCGACTGGGGAGAGAGTTCTTACTTTACGGTAGACATCGAGGGCGAAGTCCGCCTCCAGGACCTTTTGAGCCACCTCTACGTGCTGATCCCGGTTCTCGACAACGACAAGCACTACTTCGTCTCTCAGGACGAAGTGGAGAAGCTACTCAAGCGCGGCGAAGGGTGGCTGGCATCGCACCCCGCACGTGATGAGATCACGCGGCGGTTCTTGAAACACCAGAAGGGGCTCGCGAGACAAGCTCTTGCCCGGTTGACGGAGGATTCCGACCCGGACGAAACGGATGAAGTTCAAGCGCAGGAAGAAGCAGAAGTCGAGGAGACCATCAGCCTCAATGAGCAGCGCATGGGGTCGGTGGTAGCCGCGTTGCGAGGATGCGGGGCGAAGACCGTTATCGACTTGGGTTGCGGGGAGGGAAAGCTCCTTCAGGAGCTGTTCAAGGACCGCTCGTTTGAGAAAGTTGTCGGAATGGATGTGTCCATTCGGGCGCTTGAGAAGGCGCAAGCCAGGCTTCGATGGGATCGTCTGCCCGACATTCAAAAGAGTCGCATCGCCCTCTTCCAGGGCTCGCTGATGTACCGAGACCGGAGACTGGAGGGTTTCGATGCTGCTGCCGTTGTCGAAGTCATCGAACATCTCGATCCGCCACGACTCGCTGCGTTCGAGCGCGTGGTCTTCGAGTTTGCCCGTCCCCGCGCTGCCGTCGTGACCACACCGAATGTCGAGTACAACGTCAAGTTCGAGACGCTTCCGGCGGGACGATTTCGCCACCGCGACCATCGGTTCGAGTGGACTCGAAGTGAGTTCCAGGGCTGGGCAGAAAACGTGGCGGCTCGATTCGGGTACCGAGCACGGTTTCTCCCGGTCGGAACCGAGCTGGCAGACGTGGGCTCTCCGACCCAGATGGCGGTGTTCGAGCGATGAAAGTCACGGTACCCGAGCTTTCTCTCGTTATTCTGATGGGACCTTCCGGGTCAGGGAAGTCTACGTTTGCACGGAAGCACTTCTTGCCGACCGAAGTCCTGAGTTCTGATTACTGTCGAGGACTCATATCGGACGACGAGAACGATCAAACCGTCACGGATCATGCCTTCGAGCTGCTTCACTTCATCGCGGCGAAGCGCTTGACGAAGAAACGGCTTACGGTCATCGATGCGACGAACGTGCACGCGGAAGACCGCAAGAAACTTGTCGCCCTCGCCCGTGAGTATCACGTCCTTCCTGTCGCGATCGTCCTCAACCTGCCTGAAAGGCTCTGTCAGGACAGGAACAAGGAGCGCTCCGATCGGAACTTCGGTCCGCACGTCATCAACCAGCAGCGTCGGGCTCTGAGGAGGTCTCTCAGAACCCTGAAGAAGGAGGGCTTTCGCCACACGTTCGTCTTCAAGACGCCGGAGGAAGTCGAGGGTGCCACCCTCGAACGCACCAAGCTCTGGACGGACCGGCGTGACGAGCACGGACCGTTCGACATCATCGGCGACGTTCACGGTTGCTACGACGAGCTGGAGGAATTGCTCGGGACGCTCGGCTACGGAGCGACTGAGCGAGAGCCCGCAGGTCCTCTGGAATCCTCGCGGGTATACACACACCCTGACGGTCGAAAGATCGTGTTTGTCGGCGATCTCGTCGATCGTGGACCACGGAGTCTCGATACTCTCCGGCTTGCCTACACGATGGTGAAGGATGGTCTCGCGATCTGCGTGCCCGGAAACCACGACATCAAATTCTTGCGAAAGCTTCGTGGGAAGAACGTCCAGATCACGCACGGGCTTGCGGAAACGTTGGCTGAGCTGGAGTCTCTGCCGACCGACATCCGTCCGGGATTCGAGCAGGAAGCAGCGCGCTTCATCGACGGGCTCGTGAGTCACTTTCTTCTCGACGACGGCAAGCTTGTGGTCGCGCACGCCGGAATGCGGGAGGACATGCAAGGACGAGCGTCTGGGAAGATCCGCGAGTTCGCTCTGTTCGGCGAGACTACCGGCGAGACCGACGAGTTCGGGCTTCCCGTGCGACACGATTGGGCGTCAGAGTACCGGGGAAGTGCGATGGTCGTGTACGGTCATACTCCGATACCTGAGCCGGAGTGGCTGAACCGAACGATCAATATCGACACCGGATGCGTTTTTGGCGGGAAGCTGACCGCGCTTCGCTACCCAGAGAAGGAACTCGTTTCTGTCGAAGCGCGGCAGACCTACGCAGAATCGCGACGACCGTTTCTGCCGGAGGAGGAGCAGGCTCCGAAACTCTCAGCGCAGCACGAGCACGACGACGTTCTCTATGTCGAAGATGTGAGCGGGAAGAGGCAGGTTCACACCCGATTGCGGAAGGCGGTGACGATCCGCGAGGAGAACGCCATTGCTGCTCTGGAGGTCATGACTCGCTTTGCCGCGAACCCGAAGTGGTTGATCTACTTGCCACCCACGATGTCTCCGTCCGAGACCAGCAAGGAAGGCGGGCTTCTGGAGCATCCGCAAGAGGCGTTTAGCTTCTACCGAAGTCGAGGAGTCCCGAAGGTCGTCTGCGAAGAAAAGCACATGGGTTCGCGGGCTGTTGTGATCGTTTGTAAGGACGAAGGCGTCGCTCGCGAACGATTCGGCGTCGAGGCGGACGGGGCGGGGATCTGCTACACAAGAACCGGACGACGATTCTTCAATGACCGGGCGCTCGAATCTGAGTTCATCGATCGCGTGAAACGTGCGTTCGATGAGTCGGAGATGTGGGGCGAGTTGGACTCGGATTGGGCATGCCTTGATTGCGAGTTGATGCCGTGGTCCGCGAAAGCTCAGGAACTGCTTCAGCACCAGTACGCGGCTGTCGGTGCGTCGGCGAAGGCTGCACTGGCGGAAGTCCTTCCCGCTCTTCGAGGTGCCGTAGAACGCGACTGCGAGATTCAGGAGCTTGTTGACCGCTACTCGCATCGAGCGGAACTCGTCACACAGTACACGCAGGCATACCGACAGTATTGTTGGTCAGTGTCCAGCGTCGATGACCTGAAGCTCGCTCCTTTCCATATTCTCGCGACCGAAGGCTCGACGCACGTAGACAAAGACCACGTGTGGCACATGGAGACGATCAAGCGATTCTGCGGAGTCGATGAGAGCCTACTCCTTTCGACGCCGTACCTCGTCGTCGATTTGATGGACCCCGCGAGCGAAGAGGCGGGAATTCGGTGGTGGGAGAAGCTGACCGGCGACGGCGGAGAGGGGATGGTCGTCAAGCCTCTCGATTTCATCGCAGTCGGGAAGCGCGGATTGATGCAACCGGCAGTGAAATGCCGGGGTAAGGAGTACCTGCGGATCATTTACGGACCGGAGTACACCATCCCGGAGCACCTGGAGCGTCTGCGCGGGCGAGGGCTGTCGGCAAAGCGGTCGTTGGCGCTTCGAGAGTTCGCCCTGGGCGTCGAATCGCTCGAACGGTTCGTTCGGAAGGAACCGCTACGCCGCGTCCACGAATGTGTGTTCGGAGTTCTTGCGTTGGAGAGTGAGCCGGTCGATCCGCGCCTTTGATCGGAGGTGTCGATTGGAAACAGAGATTGCGAAATACTTCTGCGAACTGGGGCAGCTAAAGCGCGTGAAACGTTCGGGGTGGTGGCTCGCCGGCGTCCGAGATCCAGAGAGTGTAGCTGAGCATACGTTTCGCACAGCAGCCATCGCGTACGTCCTGGAAGGGGCGAACCCGGAGAAGGCTGCGGCTCTTGCGTTGTTTCACGACACGGCAGAGGCGCGGGTCAATGACATGCATCGGCTGGGGAAGAAATACGCGGACTGGACCGGCGTAGAGGAAAAGGTTGTGGAGGACCAAACGTCATCCCTCTCGGAGGAAGTTGCGGAAGGAATTCGAGGGCTTACTGCCGAATACAAGGAAGCGAAGTCCAGCGAAGCCGTAATCGCTCGTGACGCTGATCGTTTGGAGTGCTTGCTTCAAGCCCATGAGTACCACCAGCAAGGGGTAGCGGCGGCGGAGGAGTGGATTCAGAATTCGCGAGACGCCCTTAGTACGGATGCCGCCAAGAAGATCGCAACACAGGTGTTGAGTCACGACGCAGCCAATTGGTGGGAAGAAGACTGAATGCCGAGATACGATTTTTCGTCGCTCTCTTGGGCAGACTTTGAGGAGCTGTCTCGGGATCTCCTCCAAGAGGAACTGTCCCTAACGTTGGAGAGCTTCAAAGCCGGTCGAGACAAAGGCATCGACCTACGGCACTCCAAAGATCCAAGCGGCGACTTGATTGTGCAGTGCAAGCACTACGCGGCTTCGGGAACCGAAAAACTCATTCGACACCTCCGCAGCAAGGAACAGCCAAAGGTCAAGAAGCTTCAGCCGAAACGCTACCTTCTCGTGACCTCAGCCGGATTGACTCCCTCGAACAAGGACGAGATCAAAGGGATCTTCGCCCCTTTCGTACACACGCCCCAAGACATTTTCGGCTGCGATGAAGTAAACAATCTGCTTGGGAAGTTCCCGGAAGTCGAAAAACGTCATTTTAAACTCTGGCTGAACAGCGAGCCAATTCTACAGCGAGTACTGCACAGCGATGTTTTCGTCCAGTCTGGCTTCGAGGAGAAGGAGATCAGGAAAACCCTAAAAACCTACGTGCAGACGAAGAGTTTTGGCAAGGCGTTGAACGTTCTGGAAGACAACAAGGCGTGCATAATCTCTGGCATACCCGGCATAGGGAAGACAACGCTGGCGAAAATCCTCCTTGTCCACTACCTCAGCAAGGGCTTCGAGCTTATCAAGATACGAAACGACATCTCAGAGGCGCAGAGAACGTACAAAGTGGACGCGAAGCAGGTGTACTACTATGACGACTTCTTGGGTCAGACGAGCCTCCGGGAAAAGTTGAACAAGAACGAAGACTCAGGGCTTATCAATTTCATTCGCCATCTGGAAGGGTCAAAGAGTAAGCGATTCATCCTGACAACGCGGGAGTACATACTCCAGCAAGCCAGGTCTGTGTACGAACCGCTCGCCCGTGCGGACCTCGATTGGTACAAGCTCGTCGTCAGCTTGTCAGACTACAGCAACTTCGACAAAGCGAAGATACTCTTGAACCACCTGGAAGCTGCCTGCCTTTCAAAGCCCCACATTGCGAGTCTGATGCAGGGGAGGACTTACCTCAAGATCATCAAGCATCCGAACTACAATCCACGAATCATTGAGTCCATGACCGACCGGGCGCGGATAAGGTCGGTCCCCCCAGAATCCTACGCGGAGCACTTCTTGCAGAGCCTGACGAGCCCGTCAGAGATTTGGTCACACGCCTTTGAGAAGCAGATAAGCACGAACGCACAGGAAGTCCTGTTCGTGCTTGCGAGCCTGCCCAGAGAGGTATTCCTCGACGACTTGCGTGTGGCATTCGAGGCTTTTCACCAGAGTGTGTGCGACAAGTACAATAGAGCGCACAGTTCAACAGATTTTCAGGAGGCTTTGAGGGAGCTGGAGGGCAGTTTCACCATCACTGAGAGAATCGATAAGGATTTTGTGGTTCGGTTTCACAACCCCTCGGTGCGAGACTATCTCGAATCTCGATTGGAGAAGGACGACCAGGTCGTACGTTCTCTCGTTGTAAGCTGTCGCTTCTTTGAGCAGCTTTCCGGGCTATGGAATCTCGCGCCGGCAGGGAATCGAACGTACCCCATCAGGCGGTTCATTGCTCAAGATGTCTCGTCCTTTGTGGAAAGCGCCGAGCGGAGTTTCCTAACGCAGTCCTGTGGACTCATGACCGACTGGACGCCTCGGGAGCGGAGGGCGTTAGATGTCGAAGATCGGTTGGAGACCATCGTTCGTGTGTGCGCAGAGATCTCGGACGCAACGCACGCGGACGCTTTGATCAGGATGACGAGGATAGTGCTGAATCGATTAGCGGAAGGACAGGGAGAGAAGGAGAGCCTTGTGGCTCTCCTTGAATACCTGAATGGCGCGGACAAGTTTGGGCTTAAGACGGAAGAGCTAATAGGAACTGCCCGTTCATTCTTCATAGGTGATCTGCGCTCACTTGATGATTTTGAGCGTTTCCTCGAATTTCGGGAAATTGTCCCAAACGCGGTCACGGACGACGACTTTGATCTGGCTACAAGGACGTTTAGCGACGTTCACTTTGACGATTGCTACAACGAGGTTTGGGAGGCGAATGATCCCGAACAACTTGAAGAGTATAGAACGCGATTGAGCAGCGTGGGCAACGCACTGTCGGTCAGTACGAGCGTGGGCGAGGAGAGGATTTCGGAGAAAGTGAGCGAGCTGGAGGAACAACAAGCGAGATACGAGGATCACTTGTACGACGAGTACCGCGAGGAGCGAGCGTTCAAGGAGCAAGAAGAGCGTGGTACCGACACGGAGATCGACCGGCTCTTTGATACGCTGCGCGAGAGTGCGGAGCAGTCAGAATGACCGCCGACCAAAGCTCTGCGCCTCTATCGTTTTACGATCAAGGCTCGTCTGGACATCGTCGCGATTCAAGTTGGGAATCTGAATTGAAGTTGCTGGTGCCGTGGCTGCGTGTGACTATGACGATTCGGTGAGTCGTGTTGTTCGACCGGAGAGATGCAGTGAGCCGACGATCTGACGAAAGCGTACAGCCGCCCCCATCGGTTTCAGTGCCAGGGCTCAGCGTCGTCGAACTGGTGATGGCGATCGAGGAGACTTTCGGGCTCGCCATTCCCGACAGCGACGCGGAGCGGATCGTCACCGTGGGTGATATCAAGAGGTACCTGAGGTCCCGTGTCCGGCGTGACTGTTCAACCGATTGTGCTTCGCAGCGAGCGTTTTACCGCCTGAGAAGCGTCGTTTGTGACGAGCTGTGCGTTTCGCCGAAGGTCGTACAGCCCCGCCGGAGGTGGCTCGATGTTCTCCCTGCACGAGGTCGTCGTGTAGCGTGGAAGCGAATCGTAAGGAGGGCACGGCTTCCTCACCGCGCCCGTTGGAGCCTTCCGGTCCTTCGCTGGAACCTGCCGTCATTCCGAAACACGGTAGGATGGTCAGCGCGTCTACTGGCGGCGTCGGAGCCTCTGCCTGTCAAGGCTCCCAGTGAAGGCTGGACTCGCGATGAGATTTCGCGCACGGTTGACCGCTTGGTGATGGACGTGTGCGAAATCACGGACTTCTCCGACGAGGTTTTCCTCGCAGACTGAACGAGCAGTTTGACGCCGATGTTCGGCGGGTACGATCGCAGTTCTTCGCGGTTTTCATCCGTCCCTTTCACGTCCCAGAACTTCGGACAACTGCGCAGCGAATCCCGTAAGTCCTGGAAAGAGTGGTATCCCCGAGAGGACTCGAACCTCTGGCCTGCGGTTTAGGAAACCGCCGCTCTATCCAGCTGAGCTACGGGGACACAAGGACACGTCGCGGTCGTCGAACGTAGCGGCGCCCTCGCGGGAGCGCAAGCGGTTTCGCGCGTCGCTCCGCGGGCTCTTCGCGACGTGGAATCGGCTTCCGGGCGCCGGTATGATTCTGGCGCTATGGAGGTCTCGGAACGATCGAACGAGGCGGATTCTTCCGGCGCGCCTCGCCGGAGGAAGCGGAAGCGCCGGCGGAACCGTTTTCGCCGGGCGATCGGTCGCTACCTCGGCTACTTCGGTCTTCGCGCCGCGTACGCCATCGTCTCCCGCTTGCCGCTCCCGATGGGGCTCGCTCTCAGTCGATGGGTCGGCCAGATTCTCTACTGCTTCGCGTTTCGCCTGCGGCGGACGGGCATCGAGAATCTCACGCACGTCTACGGGGACTCGCGCTCGCCGAAGGAGATCCGCCGGATGGTGCGCGACGTGTTTCGGAACTCAGCCGCGACCGGGATCGAGTTCATGATCCTTCGTCGCTGGTCGACCGAGCGTCTTCGCGAAGCGTTTCCGGAAGTCGCCGCGGCGGTCGAGCGCCTCGAGCACGACGTGAGGGAGAGCGGTTCGGGGATCGTCGGCATCACGGCGCACTTCGGCAACTGGGAGATGCTCTCCGTCCTGGTCAGTCGCTTCGCCCCGGGTTTGCTCGTCCCCGTCGCGAAGCCCGTCTACTTCGAGAAATACCAAGCTTTCGTTCACCGGCTGCGCACCGAGGACGGAATCGAAGTCATCTACAACGATGAATCGCCGCGAAAACTTTTCCGCGCCATTCGAAAGGGACAGTTGCTCGGTCTTCTCCCGGATCAGAACTTGAGAACGAACAGCGGAGTCTTCGTCGAGTTCTTCGGTCGACCCGCCTACACGGCGACCTTTCCAGTCGACATCGCGCGGAAGCTGAGCGTCCCGATGCTCTTTTGCGTTCTCGCGAGAACCGATCCCACGCTTCGATCCCGAGGCTACCGCATTCTCTATGAGCCGCCGTGGACCCCTCCCGGCGGGGATGATCTCGAAGCGAGCCGACTCGCTGCGACGGCGAAGTGGACCGCGATCACTGAGCGTGCGATCCGCGAGTCGCCGGTTCAGTGGTCGTGGTGCTACCGCCGGTGGAAGAACCAACCCGGGAATCCGCGGCTCCCGCACGCAAGCCGAACCGAGGCGCCGGCGACGTGAACGATTCGCGCTCGGTACGTGTCGTGCTCGTCGACGTGGGAGGGACGCTCCTTCGCGTGCGTCACTCCGTCGGCACGGTCTACGCGACGACTGCCGCGGAACACGGCGTGGACGTCGAAGCGTCTAGGCTCGACCTGGCGTTTCGGAGCGCCTGGTCGGACTCGCTCGAGCGTCGACGGCGGCGACGGTTCGCGTGCAGCGACGAGCTTCTTCGCGAGGAATGGCGCTGGATCGTCGAGCGAACGTTCGGCGATGTCGTTCCCCCGAATCGCATGTCCGCTCTCTTCGAGGATCTCTACGCCCGGTTCGCGTCGGCGGACGCGTGGGACGTAGCGCCGAACGCGCGCGCGAATCTCTCGTATCTGCGGACGAAGGGAGTGCGGCTCGGTGTGTTCTCGAATTGGGACAGCCGACTCGCGCGGACTCTCGAGGAGCTCGACCTCGCGTCGGCGTTTGATTTCCAGGTGGTGTCTCACGCCGTGGGCGTCGAGAAACCGCACCCCGACATGTTTCGAGTGGCACTCGACAGGGGCGGAGGTCCACCGAGCGCGACGGTCGTCGTCGGAGACTCGTACGAGGCCGACATCGCCGCGGCGCGCGCGCTAGGGCTTCGGACGATCTGGATGACGAAGAGTGCGCCGGACGGAGGGGCGGACGATCAGATCGACGGGTTTCCGGGGGATCCCGCGTCGTATTGGGCTGCGTGGATCGCGGGGTAGCAGGAACCTGCAGTTTTCGAAACACTGTGTCAGAATCTTCGACGACGTCGTGCGGACGGGCGTCGCAGCTGCGGGGCCGGCGAAGTGAATCATCAGCAAGGAGTCGAGAGCGAGCATGATCCTCAGCAACGTCGAGACCGTGCCTGGTCGACACATCGTCGAGCACTACGGACTTGTCCAGGGGAGCACGATCCGAGCTAAGCACGTCGGACGCGATTTCATGGCCGGCCTCAAGAACATCGTAGGCGGCGAGCTCAAGGGCTACACCGAGCTCCTCCAGGACTCGCGCAAGGAGGCGACCGCGCGCATGATCGCTCAGGGCGAGGAGCTGGGCGCGAACGCGATCGTCAACGTGCGCTACGCCACGTCTTCGGTCGCCCAGGGCGCGGCCGAGATCCTCTGCTACGGAACCGCCGTTCGGGTGGAGTGAGATGGACCACCTGGAACTCGTCCTTACGCTAATCAGCTTGAGCTTGTTTCCGCTCGCGTTCTTCACGGGCTTCGTCTTCCGCAACGCACACTACCAGCGGATCCACGAGCGCGAGGACGCTACGATCGATCAACCCGCGGTGACCTTCCGCAGCTTGCCCGACGACCGCGCCGTCGAAAGCGCGACTCTCGCGCGTGGGTCGGTCGTCATGAGCGTCGACTATTTCCGACACGTGCTCAGCTCGCTCAAAAAGCTCGTCGGCGGAGAGCTGGGTTACTACTCGCAGATGCTCGATCGCGCGCGACGCGAGGCGCTCTTGCGAATGAAGGAGAGCGTTCCCGACGCGGATATCTTCGTCAACACGCGGCTCGAAACGACGACGCTCATCGGCAAGGGCGATCGCCCGAGTGGAGTCGTCGAGATCGTCGCTTACTCGACCGCGATTCGATTCTCCGACCGGTAATCAGCATGAAGTTCGTGCCGCGGCGACTGGAGCGCACAGCGGAGATTTCGAGCGGAAAGACGAAGCTCTCGTCATCGCTCAAGGTGGCAGCGATCGTCGCCGCGAGCTTGATTGCGGCGTGGTTCCTCGTCGGCGTCGTCGCGGACGGAATCGCCGAGCGCATCACCGCCGAGACGGAAGCGCGGTGGTTCGGCGGGCTCGGAGAGACTCTAGCCGCCGGCGGCGAAGAGACGAAGACTCCTGATCTCGAGCGAGCCGAGAGAATTCTCGGGGAGCTGCTCGAGGCCGGCGACCTTCGCGCCCTCCCGTTCCGTCTGGTGGAGCTCGACGACGACGCGCCGAACGCGCTCGCCGCGCCCGGCGGGCTCGTCGGAGTGACGCGCGGGCTTCTCGACCGCGTTCGGAGCGAGCGGGGTCTCGCGATGGTGCTCGCGCACGAGCTCGGCCACCATCACCATCGGCACACCCTCAGGCGAGTCGGGCGAGCTCTCGCTCTACAGGCTCTCCTCGCGCTCGTCGATGGCGGCGCAGCTCTCGAGCAGAGCGTCGGCCTCGCCGAAGCGAGTTATTCGCGCGACCAGGAGCGAGAGGCGGACCGGTTCGGCCTCGAGCTCGTCCACCGCGCGTACGGCGGTCTCGATGGGGCGCTCGAGTTCTTCGAACTCGTCGAGGAGGAAGAGCGGGAGGCGTGGACGGACTTCACCTCGAGTCACCCGTTGACGAGCAAGAGACTCGAGGAGCTTCGCGAGTTCGCGCGCGAACTCGAGACACGCTGAGCCGCGATCATCGGGGCACGGGCGATAGGACGTCCGAAACGCCCGCTGCGACTGCCCGAACACTCACCAAATCCAGCCGCCAGACCCCGAAAAAAAAAAGCGGGCAGGCCAGCCTGAAGGTTGTTTGGGTCGAAAGGGTAGGGTTGGAGTTGGGTGAGATGATCGGCTGGCCCACCCGCTGGATATTTTGCCGTTCGTTTCCGGGTCGCGCAACTATTTTGGCCGAGTTCTTTGTGTCGCTCGGGCGGCCCGAGCGCTATCATTTTCGGCCCTTTTTTGGGCCGGAGCTCGCGCCGCGTCCGCGTCTGCAGGCGATCCTAACCTCGTGCAGAGGTGCGCTTTAGCTGTCCGATCGACCGCGGGTTCGTCCGCTGAACCCGCACGGAGGCCGAGCGGTGATGCGTTCGCGGCTCCCTCGGCGCGTTGATCCCCCCGGGGCCCGTCGATCGCCGCACCGCGCGATTTTCCCCTCGGGCCGCTCACAGGGAGTCCCGATTCCCGCCGAAGTACGGAAGAGCCGCGGCGTCCGGTCTCCTATGTTCGTGAGCCCCTTCGAGTTGAAGTGTTATGACTGAGCCATTCCGCATCGGCCTGATCGGCTGCGGCACCGTCGGTTCCGGCGTGCTCGATCTTCTCGAGCGTCGCGCGGCGGAGCTCACGCGGGCGACCGGGCGCTCGTTCCGAGTCGTCCGAGTCGCGGTGCGCGATGCGTCTCGGCCACGGAACGTCGCCGCGCTCGATCGCGGAGTCGAGCTCACGGAGGACGCGATGGCGGTCGCGAGAGCGCCCGACCTCGATGTCGTCGCCGAGGTGGCCGGCGGCGTCGACTCCCCGCGCGACTGGATGGTCGCAGCTCTCACGTCCGGGAAAGACGTAGTCACGGCCAACAAAGCTGCGCTCGCGGGTCACGGCCCAGAGATATTCGCTGCGGCCGTCGAGAACGGGCGTCGCGTCTACTATGAGGCGAGCGTCGCCGCCGCGATCCCCATCATCGAAGTCCTTCAAAACGGTCTCGTCGCGAATCGTGTCACCCGACTCGACGGCATTCTCAACGGCACCTGCAACTTCATCCTGTCCCGCATGGAGCGGGATGGAATCAGCTACGAAGCCGCGCTCACCGAAGCGCAGCAGCGGGGCTTCGCCGAGGCCGATCCAACTCTCGACGTGAGCGGCGAAGATGCCGCGCACAAGCTCGCTCTGCTCGGCGGGATCATCACCCACGCGCCGATCGACGCGCGCAGCATTCCGACCGAGGGCCTAACGGAGATCACCGCGCAGGACATCGTCTTCGCTCGCGAGCTCGGGTACGCCGTCCGCATGCTCGCGATCGCGCGGTGCACTGAGGAGAGCACGTGGGACTTTCGCGTTCACCCCACGCTCGTCCCGAGTCGTGGCTTGCTGGCACAAGTCGAAGATGAGTTCAATGCGGTTCAGCTCCGCAGCACCGCGGCGGGTCCGATGGTCCTCTACGGAAAGGGCGCGGGATCCCTTCCGACCGCGTCGAGCGTCGTCGCCGATCTCGCGCGCGCCGCGCGCCGCGAGCCCACCGCCTACGGACCGGCCGCGGGCGAGCCGCCGCCGCGCGTCGATCTCGGTGACGTCGCCCTGCGCAACTACATCCGCATGGAAGTGATCGATGCGCCGGGTGTGCTCGGTCGCATCACGTCTTTTCTCGGCATGCGGAGCATCAGCATCGCCAGTCTTCGCCAGCCCGAAGCGCACGTCGGCCGCGAAGTGCCGGTGGTTCTCGTTACGCACCGAACGGTCGATCGCGTCGTGAGCAGCGCGCTCCGCGAGCTCGCCGAGGCGAAGCTGCTCACGAAGCCGGCGACGCGGATCCGTATCGAAGACTGATGGAGCGAGCAGAATGACGGTCCAGCTTCAGGGGAAACCATCGCTGATCGAACGCTATCGCGACGTTCTCGACTCCGTGTCGGCGTCGACGCCGATCGTGAGCCTACAGGAGGGCGGCACTCCGCTGCTTCGCGCGCGGCGCCTCGAAGCGCATCTCGACGCGATCGCGGGCCGGGCGCTCGAGCTCGAGCTCTATCTCAAGTTCGACGGCAACAACCCGACCGGATCGTTCAAGGACCGCGGAATGACGATGGCGATCTCGCTCGCCGTCGAGCACGGCACTCGCGGGGTGATTTGCGCTTCGACCGGAAACACCTCGGCCTCGGCCGCCGCATACGCCGCGCGTGCGGGGATTCCGTGCTTCGTGGTGATCCCGGATGGCAATATCGCCATGGGAAAGCTCGCCCAGGCCGTGATGGCCGGGGCGAAGGTGATCGCCATCCGCGGCAAGTTCGACGTCGCGCTCGATCTCGTCCGTCGCGTGGAAGATGAACTCTCGCTGACGCTCGTCAATTCGGTCAATCCGCACCGCATCGAAGGACAGCAGACGGCGTCGTGGGAGATCGTCGATGCGCTCGGAGACGCCCCGACGCACCATTTCATCCCCGTGGGGAACGCCGGCAATATCACCGCGCACTGGCGGGGTTACCGTCGATTCCGCGACGAGGGGCGTGCGACGCGTCTCCCGCGCATGATGGGGTTTCAGGCGGCGGGGGCCGCACCGATCGTGAGCGGGAAGCCGGTCCCGGATCCGAAGACGCTCGCGACGGCGATCCAGATCGGGAACCCCGCGAGCTGGAAGGGCGCGGAAGCGGCGCGCGACGAGTCGGGCGGGCTCATCGAGGCGGTCACCGACGACGAGATCGTCGCCGCGTATCAGCTCGTCGTCGAGAAGGAGGGGGTTTTCGCCGAGCCCGCGTCCGCGGCGTCGATCGCCGGACTCGTGAAGCTCGCGTCCGAGGGGCGCATGGACACCGGCGCGATCGCCGTCTGCACGCTCACGGGGCACGGACTCAAGGATCCCGATCGAGCGATCGCGACCGCGCCGGCGCACCGAACCATCGATGCGACCTTCGACGCCGTTCGAGGAGAGATCGAGCGATGACCGCCGACCGGTTCTCGATGCGAGTGCGCGTGCCCGCTTCAACCGCGAATCTCGGCTCCGGCTTCGACGTCCTCGGTCTCGCCGTGCAGATGTACCTCGAGGTCGACGCTCTCCCCGGCGGAAACGCGATCGTCATCGAGAACGAAGGACTCGGTGCCGACGAACTGCCTTCTGACGCGCGAAACTTGATCTACCGGCTCATCGCCGAGCACGCCGGCGAGTCGATGCCGCGCGGCATCCGCTTGCGGGTGCGGAACGAAATCCCTCTCACGCGCGGTCTCGGCTCGAGCGCCTCCGCGACGGTTGCCGGAATCGCCATCGGGATGTGGATCCGGAACGGGACTCCGCCCGAGCGGATTCCGGTCCTCGAGGCAGCGAGTCGCGTCGAGGGCCATCCGGACAATGTCTCCGCATCCGTGTTCGGAGGACTCACGGTCAGCGCCGACGTCGAGGACCAGGTGATCTCGACGAGCCTTCGCATTCCGCACGGCGTTCGCATCCTCGCGCTCATTCCGGATCGAGAGATCTCGACGCAGAAGGCGCGCGAAGTGCTCCCGGTGCAGATTCCGCGCGCCGAAGCGGTCCACAACCTGCAACGACTCGGTTTGCTTCTCGCGGGACTCTTTCAGAATCGCCGCGACTTTCTCATCCACGGCGTTGGCGACCAGATCCATCAACGCCGCAGGTATTCGCTGCTCCCACCGATGGGCGCGGTCGTCCAGGCGCTCAACGAGCAGCGCGCGTGCCTCGGAGCGTTCGTGAGCGGCGCCGGTCCGGTGATCGCGGCGTTCACGACCGAGGACGCGGGAAACCGTCTCGGTGAGCTCGGCGTGAGGGAGTTCGATCGGCACGGCGTCGGGTCGGAGTTTCGCTTGCTCGCGCCGGACTATCTCGGAATCACTTACGGTTGACTTCGCGCGCGAGAGCCCGCGAGCTCGTTTTGCGTGCTTGGGGCAGTGCGGAGGAATGACGAGGCGGACGCGTGTCCCAAGAGAACATCGCTGCGAAGCCGATTCTCGTTCAGAAGTACGGCGGGACATCCGTGGCGACGATCGAGCACATTCGCCGGGTCGCATCGCGCGTTGCCGACGCTCATCGCGAGGATCGCGCCGTCGTCGTGATCGTCTCGGCGATGGGAGAGACGACCGACGAGCTCGTCGCGCTCGCGGGGGAGGCCGCGGTTCGGCCGTCGCGGCGGGAGATGGACATGCTCCTTCACGCGGGCGAGATCGTCAGCGCATCGCTTCTCGCGATGGCGATCACCGACGCGGGCGTGCCGGCGATCTCCGTCACCGGGCAGCAAGCGGGAATGCGCACGGACGGCGATCACACCCGCGCGCGGATTCGCGCCGTGCGGGCCGAGCGCGTGCGCGAAGAGCTCGCGCAAGGGCGAGTCGTCGTGGTCGCCGGATTCCAGGGAGTTACCGACGCGCTCGAGATCACGACGCTCGGACGCGGCGGCTCCGACACGACCGCCGTCGCGATGGCGGCCGGTCTCGACGCGGAGTCGTGCGAAATCTTGACCGACGTCGACGGCGTCTACACGGCGGATCCGCGAATCGTTCGGGAGGCGCGCAGATTGGAGTGGTGCTCGTACGACGAGATGCTCGAGCTCGCGACCCTCGGTGCACGTGTGCTCCATTCGCGTTCCGTCGAGATGGCCCGCCGATTCAAGGTGCCGCTCGTCGTGGCAACGAGTTTCCGGCGTGCGCCGGGGACGGTGATCGCAGCCGGGACGACAAGATCTTTGGGTGAGGAGCCGGGCGAGGACGGACGATCGAGCGGGACCGCGCCCGACGACCGCTCCACTCTAGAGGATTCGAGGACTATGGAACAGGTGTCGCTGCGCGGCCTCGCGCACAAGACGGACGTCGCGAAGATCGCTCTCGTCGGAGTGCCCGATCGCCCCGGAGTGGCGGGAGACGTGTTTTCCGCGCTAGGCGATGCGGGGATCAACATCTCCCTCGTCGTTCAAGCCGAGCACCGCGGCGGGACGAACGACATCGCGTTTCTCGTCGGAAGCGAGGCCCTCGCCGATCTGCACCCCAAGCTCGAAGAGCTGCGCGAGAAGATCGGCGCCGAAAAGATGCTCGTCGACGAGAACGTCGCCACGGTGTCGATCGTCGGTGAGGGAGTGCAGCGCGAGCCGGGAGTCGCCGCGCGGATGTTTCGAACGCTCGGCGGCAATGGCATCAATATCGATCTCATCAGCTCGTCCAATCTCATGCTCACTTGCGTGATTCCAGCCGAGCGCATCGAGGACGCGCTCCGAGCGCTCCACCGCGAGTTCTTCGAAGGGGAAGCGAATCCTTGAACGAGAACGCCGGGATCTCTCGGTCGAATGCGTCACCACCGAACGAGGTCGCGGCGCGGATAGCGCGGGAGCTTCGCACGGATAGCCGCGAAAAGGCCGAGCGGTTCCGAACGATCGATGAATCGTCCGCGCGTGAACCGCGCGCGGCGGGCAAGTGGTCCCGGTGCGAGATCCTCGGGCATCTCATCGATTCCGCCGTCAACAACCATCACCGATTTGTCCGCGCGCAGCTCGCGAGCGAACTCCGCTTTCCGAAGTACGAACAAGATGAGTGGGTGCGCGTGCAAGCGTACCGACGCGCCGAATGGTCCGCTCTCGTCGATCTTTGGGAGCGCTACAACGAGCAATTGGCGTGGGTGATCGCGCAGATTCCCGTCGAGGCGATGTCGACCGTTTGCTTCATCGGCGAGTACGAGCCCGTGTCGCTCGAGTTTCTTCTCACCGATTACGTCGATCACTTGCGGCACCACGCCGCCCAGATCCTCGATGAGAGCTCGGACTGAACTAGACGCAGAGCTCGATCCGGAGAGAACTCCGCGCGAAGTCAGCTCGCGAGTTCGATGCACGCGTCGGCGGCCAGTTTCGAAAGCTCATCGCTGCTAATAGCCAGCGGGAGCGGGAACGTGCAGTCGTCGAAGCGCGACCCGCGAATGGACTCCCCGGCGTCGAGCGAGAGGCCGAGGTTCGGCGATGAATCCTCTCCGTCGGCAAAAAAATGCCACCGCGGAGATGGGTGGACGGAGGTTCTCCGCGGTGGCGTGCGACTTCAGCGAAAAGCCGCGGTTGAAGAGGAAGTAGGTGTTTCGTCTTAAAACTGGGTCGACGCGCGCCCCTATGCGAGCTCGAGCTGCCCCCGCACCAGGCCGACGTACTTTCCGATCACGATCACGTCGCGCCCTTCGCTCTCGTCGATCTCGATCGGAGCGAAGCGCTCGTTCTCGGGACGAAGCGAAACGGTGGTGCTCCCGGCGCCGCGATGGGTATGCCAGCGCTTCAGCGTTCCTTCGCCGTCGATGATGACGGCGGCGATCTCGCCCTCCTCGACGGAGTTCTGCCGACGGATGATCGCGTAGTCACCGTCGAGGATGCCCGCGTCGATCATGCTGTCGCCTTCGACCTTGAGCGCGATCACATCGCCGCTGTCACAAAACATGCGCGGATCGATGCCGAGCGAGACCGTGTCCGGTGGGGGACTTTCGGCTGTCGCGACGGCCTCGGCGAAGCTCTCCGACGTGAATCCGTCGGCGTAGCTTTCAAACGGCTGACCAGCCGCGATCGCACCGACGATCGGAACGGGGGACGCCATCGGCCGGAGAGCGAAAAGCTTGAGCCCCGGGTTCCCACTCGCGCCGGAGGGCGGCCTCGACTGCGCGAACGATGACGCCCAGCGCGCGACCTCCGGAAGATGCGACTGAAGGACGGTCGATCGATCGCCTTCCGCCGGACGGAGCTCGTCGCCGCCATCGTGAGCACTGTCCTGAGCGCCGTCGGAGACCGCCGCATCGAGCGCTCGCTCGAGGAGCTCCGGATCGGCGATGCGAATCCCCCGGCTCTTACCGCTATGGCTGATCAGGCCGGCGTTCTCGAGCACGCGGAGATGCTTGAGCACCGTCGCCGGGGAGCGCAGTCCGACGAGCGCGCCGACTTCGCGTACGGTCGGGATCTCGCCCTTCTGCATGAGGAACAAGATCGCCTCGAGAATCGTACGCTGCTTCTTGGTCAGAGGGCGTTCGGGAGGCATGAGATTCCCTTCACGAATGTCGGAGAGACGGGCGGGTGGATCTTCTGAGCCGAGCTCACGATCCCCCCGTCCCTCCCCGTTCGAGCTTCTTTTCCGCGGGGCGACGAGGGCGAACAATCGTTCGGCGAACGCTTGTTCGCTTTCATGCCGAGGAGTATAGCGAACGGATGTTCGCCCATCTACCCCTAAACTCGAAAAGTTTTATGTTCCCATAACCATGGGAAATGTGACTTGCGCCAACGCGTCCGTCGCGGCCGAAATCAGGGGGGCGGAGATCACCCCGAACGAGCCGAACGATGACGGTATGACGCTTCGCATCCCCGCCCGCCTCCGCGGGTTCACGCTGATCGAGCTCATGATCGTGATCGCGATCATCGCCATCATCGCGGCGATCGCGATTCCGAGCCTGTTGAACGCCCGCAAGTCGGCGATCGAGACCCAGGCGATCGGTCTCTGCCGGACGGCAGTGACGGTGAGCGAACAGTACCGGACGCGCTTCGGTCGCTACCCGAGCAGCGCGGTCGACCTCGGCATGACGGGGTACGTGCCGAACTGGGGACCGGGATTCCTCGACGAGTACGTCATCGACTACCTGCCGAGCGCGGGAACGTGGACGCTCACTCTGATCCCGGTGCAGTTTGGGGTCACCGCCGATCGATCGTTTTACGTCGACGCCACCGGAGTGATCCGCGTGAGCGCGTCCGGAGCCGCGACATCGACGAGCACGCCGCTCGAGTGACGCGCTCCCCGTTCGTCTGATCCCCCGAGACCGGCGCTGGATTCGATCTCGTAAGTCGGGCAGACTACGCGAAGGCTCTCGAAACTCGTTCTGAGCGCCGCGACGGTCCGGCCGACGACGAATCCGAGCTGGGGCACCTCGGCAGCGCTCGACGTCCCTTCCGACTCGACGGACACACATCCGCGGCGAACGCGCCGCACTTTCGCGGGGCGGAACCGACCGACGACCGCGTGGGTCTCGGTGCATTCACGATGGGGGAAAGACTATGCACACGTGGTCGACGACGGCGCCGCCGTCCATGCACGATTCGTTCTCTCCTCGCGGCCGGGCCATAGCTCGAGAATCCCTTCGAGTCGTCTTCGCCGGCGTGTTGCTAACGAGTTCTCTGTTGCCGTTCATGCGAGCCGTCGCGGCACCTTCGCCAGAGGGCGATACCACCGTCCGGTTCGACGTCGAACAACACCTTCCTCCGGTTCGGTTCTATCTTCGATTCACCGACATTTCGTCGCTTCGCGCGGGGTTCCAGGAAACCGCGCTCTATCAGATCCTCACGCGCGACGACGTCCAGGAAGCGTTCGCCCAACCACTCGCCGAGATGCGAGCCGGACTCGCCGAAGCGGAGCCTGCGTTCTTGGCTTGGACCGGAAAGAAGCCGCTCGAGATTCTCGATCTCTTTCGCGGAGAGTTCCTCGTCGCGGTCGGCGAAATGACACCGATGGGGATTCCGGAGCTTTGCTTCGCGATCGAGCTCGGCGCGCAAAAGGCGGAGATCCGGAAGCTCGTGCGTCACGCGGCGGGAATGCTCGAGCAGGCGCTCGGCGTCGAGCTTCAGAAGTACGGCTCGGGCGCGGAAGAAGCGATGATCTGGCCGACGCCGGCGGGCGCGGTGTTCGAGAAGGACTTCGGATCGCACCTAGTCTTCACCAACTCGGCTCGCTTCTTCGGCGAGGTGTCGGGACGCTACTTCGGGAAGTCGACGGGTGAGAGCTTCGGCGGTTCTCCTCTTCGTGCGACCGTTCAGAAGGGCGCGCCCGTCAAATCGCCGCACGTCGAGCTCGGGCTCGATCTCGCGTGGCTGAATCAGGTGATCGCGCCGTTCGTCGGGGCGGGGGAAGAGGCGCGGTGGATGCAGTTTCTTGGCGTCCACGATCTCAGCGTCTTCGGGGCCGCCCTGAGACTGACGGGCGGGATGGCCGATCGCGGCTACGTCATTCAGTCCTCGCGCGCGAATCGTGGAATCCTCGGCATTCTCGGATCAGAGTTGAAGCCCGTCGGTGCCACGGCGAGGGAATTCACTCACGTTCCGCCGAACGCGCTCTCGCTCGGCGGCCTGAGGATCGACGTCGACCCGATCGTCGCTCGGGCGAAGACCCTCGCCGAAGAACTCGGCCTCGCGCAAGCGGCGCAGGGACTCGCGAACCTGCCACGGCTCGGGGAGTTTTCGCTGCGAACGGCTTCGGTTCCCGATCCGGACCAGCCCGGGAACGCGATCGATTGCTACTTCATGGATACGGCGATGTTTCGCCGGGTTCTTCCGCTCGTGGAACAATTCGTTCCGCTCATTCGCGAGAAAGACGAGGGAGGGACGGAACTCGTCCTTCTCGACTTCGAGCAGTTCGACGCCTCGCTCTCGGGAACGGGATTCGTGGGGACCGATTTGGGCGATGGGACATCGGTGGTCGCTGGGAGTCGCACGATCCTCGACTCGATTCTCGAGCACCGCACGAAAGCACGCCGCAAGCCGGATGAGCGCCTCGGTCGGGATGCGATGCGGCTCCTTTCCCGGGCGCCGTTCGCGTCGACTGGGATCGATCGTGGACAGGCGCTCGCCGCGCTCCGTGCGCGGTTCGACACACCCGACGTGCGACAAGGACTGGGATCGATGGGTGTAAATACCGAATTGCTACCGTCGATCGACGAACTTGAGCTTCCGCCCGTTCGCTACTTCACCGGTGCGATCGCGAGACCCGATCGACTTCGACTGAGGGCGCGCTCGCGGATCGTCTCGGTGTACGCGGCCGATCTGTTTACTCCGGTATTCGTCGGAGTGGGCGTGCTCGTGCCGTCGCTCAGTGCCGGACGTGAGGAGGCGTTCAAGGTCGCGTGCAGTTCGAATCTGAAACACATCTACGCCGTGTCATTGCTCTACGCCCTTAGGACTAAGACCGACCGCTTCCCTCACGATCCAGCGGGTAGTCTCGCCTCCATCCAAAAGCTGGTTGATTACTTTCCTGAAGATTTTCAACCCAAGACGTTCATCTGTCCCGCCGCTAGTCACGAACCGGTGCACTTTGCCGAGGATGGTGCATTCAAGTTGACACGGGAGGCGTGTAGCTACGAGATGGTTCCGTGGCAGATGAAAGCGACCACGCCGAACTCACCACTCATGTACGACCGCCATCCCCACCACGACGGCGGGCGAATGGTGCTCTATTCGGATGGCAGCGTGATCCACCGAGACGAAGCGACGTTCCAAGCACAGCTCGCCGAGGCGCGAAAGCGTTTCGAAGGCAAGGAGGATGGCAAGGACGCCGGAGAGTAGCCGGCGACCACGCGCTCGATTCTCAAACCGAGAACCGAAACTCGATCACGTCCCCGTCCTTCACCTCGTACTCCTTCCCCTCGAGGCGATAGACTCCCGCCTCTTTCGCGCCTTTGGTCCCACCGTTTGCGACGTAGTCGTCGTAGGCGACGACTTCGGCTCGGATGAACCCGCGCTCGATGTCCGTGTGGATCTCGCCCGCGGCTTCCGGCGCCGGCGTCCCCGCTTTGATCGTCCACGCGCGCACCTCGTCTTCTCCCGTCGTGAAGAAGCTACGCGCGCCCGCGGCGCGGTAGGCGGCGGCGATGAGCTCGTCGCGGTGAAACGTCTCGATGCCGTACTCCTCGAGGAAGTCGGCGCGCTCCTCCTCCGGGAGCTCGAGCACGTCGGCCTCGTTGCGCGCCGGAATGACGAGGATTTCTTCGGCCTCGAGTGCGCGTAGCGACGCGAGCGATTCGTCCGAGCCGATCGCGCCGTCGTTCGTTCCGTCGGTGTTGATGACGGTCACGAATGGCTTGGCGCTCAGGAATCCGAATCCGCTGAGGAGTTTCGACGCCGCGGCGGTGAACTCGAACGTCGAGAGTCCTCTCTCCGCCTCGAGGTGAGCGTGGACTCGCTTCTGCACTTCGAGCTCTTTCTTCTCCTCGTCGCTAAAGCGTGGCTTCCGGGCCTTCTCCTCGAGCTTTTCGATCCGCTTCTCGACGATGACGAGGTCGGTGAGGATCAGCTCGCCGCGAACCTCGGCGAGCTCCGCCGCCGGGTCGATCTGGTCACCGCCGGGCACGGCGGGATTCGCGAACGCGCGGAGGACGACGATGAGCGCGTGTGCCTCGCGTGCGGGCGCGAGAAGATCGGCGAGGCCACTTCGATCCTGGCCTTCCTTCTGTACCGCCGGGAAGTCGAGCACGTCGACCGCGGCCGGCGTGTACTTCTTCGGCTGGTAATCGTCGCGTAGCCGCTCGAGACGAGGATCGCGAACGTTCACGCGCCGGAGCTGCGGTTTATTTCCCGCTCGGTAGTCCGGCGGGCCGAAGTGTTCGGTGATCAGTTGGAAGACCGTCGTCTTCCCGCTTCCTGGAAGTCCGATGATGCCGACTTTCATCGCGAAGCCTGAAGGTTGGAGCGGCTGTTGGGTGCGAAGAGCGCGCGTCGGCGACCGGCCGAACGCGGAGCGGAGTCTATCGCACGGCGCGAGCACGCTCAATCCGCCGTCGTGAACGGTCCGTTCCGAGTGCGTCGTTGCGACGCGAATTCTCTTGCGAGGTCACGCGCGAGTTCGGTTGGATGGACGCCCTTTTTCCGTCCCGCGGAGCGACGTCCCCGGCGTGCTCCGCCCTTCGAGCTGCGACCGAAATCCTCTCTAGGAGCGAACCCCGTGTCCCGCAACTACGTCACCCGCCGCGAGTACGACGCTTGGATCGCCGAGTGCACCGCCCTCGCGATCGCCTGCGGTTACCCCGTCCAAGACGACATGATCAACGACAACACGGGGCTCGTGTTCGGCGAGGATCAGTACGGGGCGTTCGAAAACGGAATCTGGTCGCGGGAACCGTACGAAGTCTTCGCGATCTTCCAGGCTCTCAACGAGCCGGCGATCGACGGACTCCCCGAGAGCGGTCTCGAGTACGCTCAATTCGGCGGGCTCTGCGACAAGCTGATGATCGTCCATCCCGGGAAGTTCTGCAGTCCGCACCTCCACTGGCGGAAGACGGAGTTCTACGAAGTCGTCCTCGGCGAGATGGACCTTTTCTATGCGCGCGAGATCATGGACGACGAACGCCTCGGGGTGAAGAAGGCGGGACTCATCGACCAAGGGCCGATGCCGGCGGGCGAGAAACGCCCGGATCGCGTCGTGCTTCCGAAGGGGCGCGAGCACACCTACGATCAGCTCACCGAATACCGTCAACTACGGCCCGGCGACGCCAAATTCGTGATGCACCGAAAGCATCTCCACGCGTTCGGATGTCCAGCGGATGCGAAGACGCCGGTCGTCATTCGCGAGGGTTCCGCGTACAGCCACGAACCCACGGCGAGCGGGAAGTCGACACTGCTCTCCGATTGGCAGCACATTCACGACAACGGATTCCTTCTCGACGGGCTCGACGAGGGACGGCTGAAGAACAACATCCGCGAGGGGTGATCCTCGGGTTCGGCGCGGAGCTAGAGGAAGGATTCACCACGAAGGGCACGAAGGACACGAAGGGAAGAGGATGAGAGCTAGAAATGAGAGGATGTATGACGGCGCGGCCGTCGGACACCTTTGATTCGTCGTCCGCGGCCTCGTGATTTGTCGTTCGCGGCCTCGATCTCGGCGACGCTCTTGATCCACGCGCCCTGATCCTTATCTCTCTATCTCTCTTCTTCTCTTCCCTTCGTGTCCTTCGTGCCCTTCGTGGTGATCATCCTCTTCGAAAAACCAGACGCCGAGGACCCACCGAACGCCACGATCGCCCGACCATCCCGAAACGGCTCCGCCGCCAAAAACCCGAACGGAAGAACGAGAGTGCCGGAGCGGTCGACATAACCCCAACGCTCCCCGCGTTGCGCCGCAGCGAGGCCCTCGCTCAGCGCACCGAGCCTGCCCTCGTGTCGACCGAGGACACGCCCATCGGGATCGACGATCTCCCAGACGTCCCGGCTGCGAACGATCGCGACGCCGTCCGTGAAGTCGAGCACCTCGTCGTGCTTCGCCGGAAGGCGCCAAGCTCCGGCTCGATCGATGTATCCCCACGCGCTTCCCGCGCGCGCGGCCGCAAGCGCGCCGGCGAAGTCGCGAGCTTCCTCGACGCCGCTCGGCCGGAGCTTCACGTCGCCGAGGCGATCTAGAAACACGACCTCGCCGTTCTTCTTCGCGCGTGCGAGCCCCCCCGCAAAGGGAGCCGCATGCTCCAGCGTAAGTCCGATGGCGACGCGCCCCTCGCGATCGATGTATCCGTAGCGTTCGTCCTTCGCGACCGGTGCGAGGCCCTCGTGGAACGGGCCGCCGTCGTCGTAACGCGGGGCGACGACGACGAACCCGCGCCCGTCGATGTACCCATGAAGCGTCCCGGCCACGACGCGCGCTCGCCCCTCGGAAAACGGCCCGAGCTCGTAGAATTGCGTCCGAATCTTGAGCTCGCCACGGCGGTCGATGTAGCCCGAGCCGTCTTCCGTCCACACGGGAGCGAAGCCAGCCGAGAATCGGCGCGCGCGCAGAAACGTCGGCGGGATGACGATCTTCCCCGCGCGATCGCAAAAGCCGAAGCGCGGCCCGGCGTCGGTGTCGACCTCGATCGCGGCGAGTCCCTCTGCGAACGAATCGAGCGAGCGGATCGCCGGGTCTGAGAAAACGACGCGTCCCGTTCGATCGATGGCACCAAAGAGCGGCGGAGGCTCGAAGTCGTCGCCCGTTTCGCGCTCAGCCGAGCCGCTCGCGGGTTCCTCGCCGAGACTCAAGAGGCGCGCGTTCGCAGAGATCGCCAGCATGATCACTGCGCAGAGACGAATGTATCTGGTCGTGCTCATGATCCGAGCGTAACCGGGGGGATTCGTGCGAATCCACTCCAGAGGCCCACTCCCGGGGACACGGGAAGCGGCGCGATTCAGCGCGACCCGCTGCCCTCACGCTTGGGCGAGCTCGCCGCGTCGCCGCCGGGCGACGCGCTCGTGCTCGACTCGCTCGAGGAGGTCGAACCGGACTCCGACGGCCCCGGACAGCCGACGAGAAAGACGCTCGCCACGAGCGCGGCGAGAACGGAGAGACGAAATCGATGGAGGGTCATGAGAGCTCGAATTCGAATGGCCCGGGTCGGAAGATCGATCTCCGACCGCTGCGAAGTGACCGATCGCCCCCGCGGCGATCGCATCGTGCGAACGATCGAGCGGACCGCGAGGTTCCCAGAGTCATCGAGTGCGTTGTCCCGGGCTCGATCGGGTCGATTTCACCGCCGCGCGTGCTTTCTATCGGTCTGGGGACAGAGTACGGTGAACGGACGAGGAATCGAGGGCGCGGAGCCGAGAATTGCCGGGCGTTCAGGACGCCCGGACAGGTTTCGTCGCCGCTTCCACGGAAGCGCAGCGGGGCACGGAGAGATCACGGAGGATCGATGACGAGGGTACTTCGATTGAGGGCTTGTGGCGCGATCTTCGTGGCGTTGGTATTGAGCGCGTCAACCGCGCGTGGAGCCGAAGCCGACCCCGAGTGCCTGGAAGAGTGCGAGCGGGCCGCCAACGCCTCGTTCGAGGAGTGCCTCGAATCGGACGAAGCCGGTGAAGAAGAGTGCCGTGCGCGTCGCCGGCGGAAGCTCGAGGGGTGCATCGCAGAGCACTGCGAGCCCGATCCACCGCCTCCGCCGCCGACGTGTGAGGATCTGTGCGAGAACCACGCCCGCGGAGTGTTCGCGGAGTGCAGGGAAGCAGGTGGTGGTGAGGAAGAGTGCGCTCGCCGCAGCGAGAACGCGTTTCTCGAGTGCGTGGAGCGCGAGTGCGAGGAACCACCTGAGCCGACGTGCGAGGATCTGTGCGCGAACCACGCCCGCGGAGTGTTCGCGGAGTGCTTAGAAGCGGGCGGCGGCGAGGAGGAATGTGCTCGCCGCAGTGAGAACGCATTTCTCGAGTGCGTGGAGCGCGAGTGCGAGGAACCACCTGAGCCGACGTGCGAGGATCTGTGCGAGAACCGCGCCCGCGGAGTGTTCGCGGAGTGCAGGGAAGCAGGTGGCGGCGAGGAAGAATGTGCTCGCCGCAGCGAGAACGCGTTTCTCGAGTGCGTGGAGCGCGAGTGCGAGGAACCACCTGAGCCGACGTGCGAGGATCTGTGTGCGAACCACGCCCGTCGCGTGTTCGTCGAGTGCAGGGAAGCAGGTGGCGGCGAGGAAGAATGTGCTCGCCGCAGCGAGAACGCGTTTCTCGAGTGCGTGAAGCGCGAGTGCGAGGAGCCACCTCCCCCGAGCTGTGAGCACGCGTGCGAAATCCTCGCGAACGAAAAGTTCGAAGCGTGCCGCGAGGACGGCGGGGGCGAAGAGGAATGTCACCGCGTTCGCCGAACGAGCTTCGCGGCTTGCGTCGAACGCGAATGCGAGCCGCAGCCCGACTGCGAATCGCGCTGCCGAGCACGGGCGGAAGAGATCTTCGAGGCCTGCCGCGCCGATGGTGGCGGTGAGGACGCCTGCTGGGAAAACGCCCGTCGCTTCTTCGAAGAGTGCGTCGGCTCCGAGTGCGAAATGGAGCCTCCGCCGCCGCCTACGTGCGAAGACAAGTGCGAGCGAATCGCGGACGAGCGGTTCGAGGAATGCGTCGCCGCCGGCAACGGCGAGGAGGAGTGCGGCTCCAGGCGACGCGAATGGATTCGTGACTGCATCGCCGGCGAGTGTGAGCGGCCGGATCCGACCTGCGAGGAAGAATGCCGGCGCCATGCGCGTGAGGTGTTCGGGGCATGTATCGAAGACGGTGGGGAAGAGGAAGACTGTGCACGACGCGCAGCGAGCGCGCTCGAAGAGTGCGTCGGCGAGTGTCCGAGCGATCCGCCCGACGAGCCGAACTGCGAGGACCGCTGTCGGCGCGTCGCGGAGGAGGCGTTCGAGATGTGCGTCGCTCACGACGAGGATCCCGAAGAGTGCGAAGCCCGCGCGGGCCGGATCTTCCGCGAGTGCGCGGGACTTTGCCACGAACCGCCACCCGACGAACCTACGTGCGAGGATCGCTGCCGGCGACGGGCGCGCGCCGCGGTCGAGGAATGCCGTGAAGAGCACCGCGACGACGATCCCGAGCGGAAGCACGACGATGATGACGAGCACGAGGGAGACGAGTGCGAAGCGCGCGGGGAGCGCGTCCTCATCGCGTGTCTCCGCGAGGAATGCCGCCCGCCCGACGAACCGAGCTGCGAAGATCGGTGCCGCCGCCACGCTGCGGAGGTCTTCGAGCTCTGCCGCGCGGAAGGGATGCCGGAGGACGTCTGCGTCGAGAAGGCGGAGAACGCGTTTCGCGACTGCGCCGAGCGCTGCGAGGGAGAGCCGCCGGAGCCGACGTGCGAAGAGCGCTGCGAGGAGCGCGCCGGCGGGGCGTTCCGTCGCTGTATCGAAGACGGCGGTGACGAGGAAGAGTGCCGCCGTCGATCGCGCGAGCAGTTCGAGGAGTGCCGCGAGAACTGCGACGATCGACCCCCGCCGCCGACTTGCGATGACGACTGCCTCGAACGCGGTGAGGCGATCTTCCGCGCCTGTCTCGACGCGGGCGGAGGAGAGGAGGACTGCCGGGCCCGCGCCGGAGTGTTCACGAAGCTCTGTCTCGCCCGTTGTTCCGGTGGCCCGCCGTGCGAGGACCGCTGCGCGCTCGCCGCGGAGATCGTGCTCGCCGGCTGCGCCTTCGGCGGACTCCCCGGCGACGCGTGCAAGGAAATCGCGAGCCGCGTGCTCGCGGGCTGCGTGGACGCGTGCGACGTCGAGCCGGAGTCGTGCGAGGACCGCTGCGCCGTTCGCGTCGAGCGCGCGATCGCGGACTGCGTCGCTCGCGGCGGCGACGGCGAAGCCTGCGCGGCCGAAGGGGAAGAGCTGAAGCGCGAGTGCCTCGCTCGCTGCGATGGCGGCGAGCCGCCGCCGCCGTGCGAAGGTGAGTGCGAGGACAAGGTCGCCGACATTGTCGCGGAGTGCATCGCCCGCGGAAACTCCGACGAGCGCTGCGCGGCGCTCGGGGAGCGTTTCCTCGAAGAATGCCGCGAGGAGATGGGAGACATCTGTGCCCGCGAGGCGCTCATCGCCGCGGCTTCGTTTCAGCCGTTTGTCCGAGGAGACGCGAACGAAGACTTCGATGTCGATATCTCCGACGCGCTCATGATCCTCGGTCGGCTGTTCCTCGATACTCCACCCGGAGCGTGCGACGATGCGTCGGATGCGAATGACGACGGATCGATCAACATCGCCGACGCGATTATGGTGCTCGAGTACCTGTTCTCGGACGTCGTGACGGCGCTTCCGGTTCCGCACGGAGCCCGAGGTCAGGATCCGACGGCCGACAGCCTGCTCTGCGCACCCGCGATCTGACGACACCCGACGCGCCGCGGTTCCGCGTGGTCGGAGTCGCGGCGCGTCGGCAAGCGCCGAGAATCCCATGACTTCCCTCGACGTCTCAAAGAGACCGCGGGGCGACTCTCCCGCTTCCGTTCCACCCGGACGACGTCCATCATGAATCGCGATTGCGTGAGCTCGGCTTGTCGCTTCGGCGGAGTACTCGTTCTCGTCGTCGTCGGCGGCGTGGCCGCGGGTCAAGAGGAGAAGACTCTCGAGTCGGCGAAGGGACGATTCGACGCGCTCCGACGAGAGTACAACGTCGCGAGCGGCTCAATTCGGAAGGCCGAAACGGACGAGAAGCGCAGCGAGGCCGCCGAGGGACTCCAACCGTTCGCGCTTCGGTTCCTCGAGCTGGCGGAGAGGCATCCCGCGGACCCCGACGTCTTCAAGATCCTTCGCAGTGCGATTCAGGCCTCGGTATCGGCGGACTCGCTCTCACTAACCGCGTGCGAGCTGAACCGGACCTCCCGACCGTCGGCGAGCCGCGATGAGGCCGCGCGCAAGATCGCAGCGTTCCTACGCCGCAACCATCTCCGAAGCGACAAGATCGTGCCCCTGTGCGAACGGATGCGTTACAGCGTCCGGTGGGAGTTCGCCGAGTTTCTCGAAACGGTCGTGGCGGAGAGCCCTCACGACGAAGTGCGCGCGGTCGCGACTCTCGCGCTCGCGCAGTTCCTCCGTGCGCGTCTCCACACGCGCGATCTCGTGGACGATCGACCGGAGTTGATCGAACGCTACGAATCACTGTTCGGCCGCGGGTACGTCCGAACGCTGCGAAAATCGTCCCGCCCGCAACTGGCCGCGCGGGTCGAAGCGCTGTTTGACAAGGCGGCGGCGTTCGGCGACGTCGAGCTTCCTCACGGTGGGACGGTCGGCGAGCAGGCGAAGGCGGCGCTCTACGTCCTTCGCCATCTTTCGATCGGTCGGGCGGCGCCGGAGATCGAAGGGGACGACCAAAACGGGAAGAAGTTTCGTCTGAGCGACTACCGGGGCAAGGTGGTGCTCCTCTATTTTTGGTCCGAGTTCTGACTCATGTGACGGGCCCAATGGCCCCACGAGCGGTCGCTCGTGAAACGACTTCGAGGGAAACCGTTCGCCTTGGTAGGCGTCAGCGTCGATCCGCCGGGGCGCGAGCCGGAACGACTGAGAGAGTTCATGGCGAAAGAGGACCTCAACTGGCGTACCTTCGTCGACGGCCGCGTGATCGCGCGGCAATGGAACTCTCCGGCGACGCCGACGTTTTACGTTCTCGATCCCGCGGGTACGATTCGACACAAGTGGGTGGGGAGCCCCGGCGAGAAGGCCATCGACGCTGCGCTCGAAAAACTGATCCGCGCGACGGAGGACGTCGAAGCCGGACGATGAGCTCCGCCGGATGGTTCGTCGCCGATCGGCTGACGCCGCGTCCACTCTTCGTCGTCGAGGTGCACCTCATGTCTCGATCCTTCTTTCTGCTGTCCGCCGTCGTTCTCGCCATGCTCGGCCTTCCCGCTTCCGAACCGTTCGCCCAGGGCTTCGACCGCCCCGTCGACACGCGCTCGACTCGGTCGATGGTCCTCGGCCGACGCGGAATGGTGGCGACGAGTCAGCCCCTCGCCGCCGAAGCGGGTATCGCAATTCTCCGGCGCGGCGGGAATGCGTTCGATGCCGCGATCGCTACGGCCGCGGTCCTGAACGTCGTCGAGCCGATGTCGACCGGAATCGGGGGCGACGCCTTCGTCCTCGCCTGGCCGGCGAAGGAGAAGAAGCTCGTCGGCTTGAACGGGAGCGGGAGATCGTCGACGAAGGCGACGGTGGAGCACTTTCGCGCGCTTGGATTCGATCGCGTGCCGACCTTCGGGCCGCACTCCGTCACGGTTCCCGGCGCGTTTCACGCCTGGGTGACGCTCCACTCCCGCTACGGGAAGCTGCCGCTCGCGGACGTGCTCGCCGATGCGGTCCACTACGCCGAGCACGGGTTTCCGGTGAGCGAGATCATCGCCGCGAGCTGGGAAAGTGGACTGCGACACGCTAGCCGGCCTGAATTTGCACGTACGTACCTCGTCCGCGAGGGCGACGGATATCGCGCGCCGCGAACGGGCGAAGTGTTTCGGCAGCCGGATTTCGCGCGCACGCTCAAGCAGCTCGGTGAGAAAGGGATCGCCGGCTTCTACGAGGGAGAGCTCGCCGACCGCATCGCGTCGTACCTCAAAACCGAGGGGAGCCTCATCGCAAAAGAAGATCTCGAACGCCACTCGTCGACCTGGGTCGATCCGGTGAGTACCAGCTACAAGGGATTCGAGCTCGCCGAGCTGCCGCCGAACGGTCAAGGCATCGTCGCGCTCGAGATTCTCAACATCCTCGAGGGATTCGACGTCGCATCGCTCGGGCACAATTCGGCGGAGTACATCCATCTCTTCGCGGAGGCGAAGAAGCTCGCCTTTGCCGATCGGGACACCTACGTCACCGATCTCGACGTCCGGAAGCTTCCCGTCGAGACGCTGATCTCGAAGGAATACGCCGCGAAGATGCGCGCGCGAATCGATCGCGCGAAAGCCGGCGTGTTCGCGAAGTCGACGCTCGAGGTCGGACCGGACACCGTCTACCTGTGCACCGCGGATTCCGAGGGCAACCTCGTCAGCTTCATCAACAGCATCTACTACGGCTTCGGGAGCGGACTCGTCGTCCCCGGCACCGGAATCTGCCTCCAGAATCGCGGCGCACTCTTCTCGCTCGAGCCGGAACACCTCAACCGCGTCGAGCCGTCGAAGCGTCCGCTCCACACGATCATTCCCGCGATGATCATGAAGGACGGTCGCCCGTGGTTTTGCTTCGGAGTCATGGGGGGCGACATGCAGCCTCAGGGGCACGTACAGGTCTTCCTCAATCTAGTCGAGTTCGGCATGAACCCGCAGGAAGCCGGAGAAGCGGCGCGCGTGCGGGAAGTCGACGGCGTCGTCGCGGTCGAGAGCGGGATCCCCGAGTCCGTGCGGGAGGCGCTCCGGCGAAAAGGACACCGCGTCGAGTCGCGTCCCGGAAGCTTCGGGGGGTATCAGGGGATCTTGGTCGATTGGGAGAGGCGGGTTTACTACGGGGCATCGGACAATCGGAAGGACGGGTGTGCTCTGGGGTACTGAGGCCTTTCGGTCGCGGCAGGTGGCGGCGGGGCCTACGGCCCGCTCGATGGACGGTGGGGAGATCGCACACGAAGAGCGCGAAGAACCGCGAAGGAAGAGGAAGTAGAAAGTCATTGAGTGGGGCTGCAGGTTGTTTCATGCCGACGTTTGTGGGAGGTTTCGATGTCTCTGTCCTCGAGGTAGATCGAAGTTTCGAACGGAACATGATCGTCGAGACTCTGCTCCGCGCGCTCCGCGCTCCCGTCCAAATTCTCTTCGTCTTTCTTCGCGGTTCTTCGCGTTCTTCGTGTGCAATCTCTCTTGTCGATCGGCTCGTCGCGGTTACGGCGATCGGCGTGTTCCTCGGTTTCGCCGGTGTGCCCGTCGCGAGCGCCTCGGACTTCCGAGTCGGAACCGCGCGCGTCGATGTCACCCCGACCGAGCCGCTCTACCTCGGCGGACACTCCGAACGGGAGATCGAGTTCGAGGGCATCGACAGTGAGCTCGCCGTGCGAGCGCTCGCGATCGAGGATCCATCCCGACGCGTGAGCGTGATCGTCTCGGTCGAGACCCTCGAGGTTCCCGCCTCGGTGCGCGAACGCATTTGCGGATCGATACGCGGTTCGCTCGGAATCTATCGCGCGCGGGTCGCCGTGACCGCGACCGGGACGCACTCGGCGCCGCTTCTCGACGGCGTGCAGCCGCTCCCCGTCGAGTGGACGCCGCTTGCGCGCGAACGGCGCGCTCGGTACACGCGTCGCGTGACGCAGGCGGCGGTCGAGGCGGTTCGTTCAGCGGTCGACGGACTCGCTCCCGCGTCGCTCGGCTGGACCTCGACTCCGTTCCGGCTCGAGACGGAATCGCCCTCCGGGAAAAACGTCGACCGTACGATTCGGTGTCTCGTTGCTCGATCGTCCGACCAGACGGTTCGCGCGCTTCTCTTCGCGAGCCCGATCTCTCCGCGAACGGCGCGTCCCGAGCGAAACCGCGTGAGCGGCGATTGGCCGGGCTCGGCGGCGCGGGCGCTCGAGGCGGAGCTCTCCGGCGCGATCGCGCTTCCGCTCGCGAGCTTCGATTCTCAGCCGGTCCCGGCCGCCGACCCGAGCGGGACATCCCCTCGAATTCTCGGTCGCTCGGTAGCAGCTGCCGTTTCGCTCGCGCTCGGCCGAGCGCGAGCGGACGGAGTGACGGCGATCGCGGGCGATCTCGACGCGCAGTTTGAGTACGTTCCGCTTCCCTTGGCCCCGCCGTCCACCGAGACGATGGCGGGGCCCGCGCAGCTCTGGGCGTTCGGAAACGGTCTTCGGCTCGTCTTTGTCGCGGGCGAGCACGCAAGGGAGACGGAGGCTGTTCTTCGCGATGCCGCCGGTGCGTCGGGGGCGTGGATCGTCACGCGCGCGAATGCGGCGCTGGGAGCGATTCCACGCCCGGAAGCGGCCGAACGAGAAGGCGCCGCTCTGCCCGAGGGCCAAATCGGATCCGACCATCCCGCGCGGTGGTCGAAAGACGCGATCCCGACGCTCGCGCGCGCACTGACGCGGCTCGCGGAGAACGTCGGTCGCTCGCGCGTGAAACCACCGCCCGCGCTGTCGCCCGCGGAGGGTCTCGCGTCGCTCGAGACGCTCGACGGGCTCACCGTCGAACTCGTTGCGAGCGAGCCCGAGGTCGTCGATCCCGTCGCGATCGCATTCGACGCGGAGCTCCGCCTCTACGCGTGCGAAATGCGGGACTATCCGCTCGGTCCGGGCGACGGCCTCCCGGCCGATGGGCGAGTGCGGCGACTGCTCGACCGCGATCGCGATGGCCGGTACGAGGAGTCGACGATCTTCGCCGACAAGGTGCCCTACGCCAACGGGATCGCTTGCTGGCAGGGCGGAGTCTTCGTCACGGCGGAAACGCAGATTCTCTACCTCTCGGATTCGACCGGAGACGGGAGCGCCGACGTGCGGCGTGTCGTCGTCGACGGATTCAAGACCGGCAACTCGCAGCACCTTCTCAACACTCTCGTTTGGGGTCCCGACCACCGTCTCTACGGTCTCGCGGGGGACGGCGGTTCGGTCCGCATCCCTTTCTTCCCCGATCGACCGCCGGTGAAGCTCGGCTGGACGAGCTTTCGTTTTGACCCTCGGACGGCGACGGTCGAGCCGGTGACGGGCGGGCGCGGCGGGTACGGAATCGCGTTCACGAAGTGGGGGAGTCGCTTCGTGTGCAGCAGCACGCGGCACGCGATCCACGTAGTCACCGAGGAGCGGTACCTCGATCGGACTCCGGGCGCACCGGCGCCCGACGTCCATCGCTTCGTGGCGAGCGATCGCCGCGTCGTGCCGGCGTCGCCGCGTCTCGAACGCTTCAACGATCCTTTCGACGTCGGAATGTTCTCGTCCGCGTGCGGCGTCCACATCTACGACGGAGACGCACTCCCCGAATCGTCGCGCGGGGGGTTCTTCGTGTGCGAGCCGGTGAGCAATCTCGTCCACCGCGCCGTGCTTCGTCCGCGCGGGGCGACGTTCACCGTCGAGCGAGTCGAGCCGAACCGCGAGTTCCTCGCGTCGACCGATCCGTGGTTTCGACCCGTGTCGTGTACGAGCGGCCCCGATGGCGCGCTCTACGTCGTCGACATGTACCGCGAGGTGATCGAGCACCCCGAGTGGATCCCGGCGGACGTGCAGCGCGAGTTCGACCTTCGCAGCGGCATGGATCGCGGCCGAATCTACCGAGTCTACCGGACGGACGAAAACGTCGCGGCGACCCCCCTTCGCGCGCAGAGGGTCGAAGAGCTAGCGCGCGAGCTTTCGAGTCGAATCCGCTGGCGACGCGAGACCGCGGCGCGAAAGTTTCTCGAGCGCTCGGGGTCTGAGCACGAGGTCGAGGCGCTCGAACGAGAGCTCCGGTCTTCACCGGATCCGCGGGCGCGCCGCGCCGCGCTCTACGTCCTCGAGGGACGCTCGGAGCTCGACGCGGGAGCGCTCGGGATCGCTCTCCGTGATCCGTCCGCGATCGTCCGCCGATCGGCCGTCCAGATCGCGGAGCGCGAATGGAAGGGCGACGCGCGCGATCGCACCGCGTCCGAGATCATTGCGCGTGCGATCGCCGCGATCGCGGAAGATCCGGAGCCGCAGATCCGCTTTCAAGTCGCCCTCAGTCTCGGTGACGCGCCGACGAAGTTTCGCCGTGATCCGCTCCGAAGAATCCTCGCGATCGACGCCGGCGACGAGTGGACGCGCGCGGCTGTGCTCCAGTCCTGGCCCGGCGACGTCGCCCCACTCGCCGCGGTCGCGCTCGAGCGAATGAAGAACGGAATCGACGGCGGCGGGTCGCTCCTCCGCGACGTCGCGGCGCTCGCAGCGCATCGCGGAGATCGGGCGGACTCGAGGGCACTCCTCCAACTGCTCGCGAACGCGCCGTCCGGCGTCGATCGAGACGACGCGCTCGAAGTGGTGCTCGGGTCGAGCGGAGTCGACATCTCCCGCCTCTTCCCCGCGGAGAGTCCGACCGCCGTTCGCATCGCTGCGATCCTCGATGCGAAGGCCGAGGTCGCCGACGATCCCGATCTCCCCGCGGCGGAGCGTGCGCGCGCGCTCGGGTTCGTCGCGCTAGGACGCGGTGCGGCTGCCGTGGACCGTCTCGAACGCTTTCTCGACGCGCGCCAACCGAGGGAGCTGCAGCGAGCGGCCGTGAACGCGCTCGGTCGTGTTTCGGGCGAGGCGCGCGCGCGGGTTACGGCGGTCTTTCTCGCGCTCCGAGGCACACTCACACCGGAGATTCGCGCGGCGGCCTTCGACGTGCTTCTCGCTGATCGAGAGCGCGTCGCCGCCGTCGTCGACGCCCTCGAACGCGGCGATCTCTCGCTCGCCGAGCTGGGCGTTCGCAATCGCCAGCGTCTCGGGCAGACGCCGGATGACGAGCTGCGGGCGCGTGTGAGCGCGCTCGTCGAGCGTTCGGGCGAGCGAGCGGCGCGCGAGGAAGTCGTCGAGCGCTATCGACGAGCCATCACGGCGCTGGACACTCGGCCCGGGGACCGTGCGCGCGGCGCGGAGTTCTTCAGGGCGAAGTGTTCCACTTGCCATCTGCGCGGGGGCGTCGGCGAAGCTGTCGGCCCGGATCTCGACGGCACCCATCAGAAATCGATCGACGCCCTCCTCATCGACATTCTGGATCCGAATCGAGGAGCCGAAGCACGCTACGCGGGCTACTCGGTCGCGACGGCGAACGGCGACATCGTGAGCGGCCTTCTCCTCGCGGAGACTCCCGCCGCGATCATCGTGCGAAGTCCCGGGGGCGACACGCACCGCATTTCGCGCGCTGACGTCGAGGATCTTTCGAGCACGGGAATGAGCCTCATGCCGGAAGGGCTCGAAGAGGAGCTCGCGCCGCGCGACGTTCGGGATGTGATCGAGTTCTTGCGTGGACCGGTCAGCGAATCGGGTCGTCCCGGCGCGCCGAATCGCCCGTGAATCTTCGCGACTCACTGCGGTTGGAACGATGGGTGGGAACGTTTCCCGCTCGTTCCGCCGTCCCGAGCCGGAAGGAGGATTCACAGTGTACGCAATCTGGACATACTCGGCTTACCTCGTCATCAGCATCGGACTCACCATCTGGGTCGTGCGTACGCTTCACCGAAACGGTCACGTGTTCCTTCTCAAGTCGCTCGGCAGCGAAGATCTCGCGGCCTCGGTGAATCATCTGCTCGTCGTCGGCTTCTATCTCCTCAACATCGGATTCGTCGCGCTCGCGCTCGAGTACGGGGTGAAGCCGACCGACGTCGCGGAGTCGATCGAGTTCGTGAGCACGAAGGTCGGCTGGGTTCTCGTCGTGCTCGGCGCGATTCACTTCGCCAACCTGTGGATCTTCGCCAAGCTGATGCGGCGTTCGCGCGAAAACGCGGCCGCGGCGGCGGCCTAGGTCGACTCTCGACGCAGCGCTCGGCTCTACCGCCGGGCGCGCTCGACTCGCGCCCGCGACCGTTGGCCGGGCCCGCCCACGTCCCAGGCCCAGCCAAAGTCGCGGAAAATTCCCCAGTTCGGATCTGAGTACGGTGGGAGTGAGTGCGCTCATGAACACGCGGGAGTCCGCTTTCGTTTCCTCGGTTTCCCCGGTCGCGAGATTCTTCGCGCGATCGATATAATTCGTTCATGAGGTCCAACGGATTCGAGCCCGGGAAGCTGCATCGACTCATCGACTCGCTGGATGCGATTCGAACGAGCGCGTGCTGGCTCGAACGAGAGTTCGACGATCGCCTGGCGAAGATCCCGGGTCCGCGCCGGGAAAGCGCCCGGAATCTTCTCCACTACCTCGCGCTTCGCCGGCGCGATCTCCGCGATCTCCAGCGCGAGCTCGCGTCGATTGGCCTCTCGTCGATGGGCCGCGCGGAAGCTCATGTGCTCGGAACCATCGATCCGGTGATGGGCGTCCTCCACGGACTCGCGGGGCGATCGTTCCGCCCTGAGCATCACGCCGATCCGCTCAGCATCGAGGAGGGCCGCCGGCGGCTCGTCTCGAACACGGACTCGCTGCTGGGTTCGTCACTTCACTTGAGTCCGCCGGGGAGCGATGGCGCGACGCCGATTCGCGTGATGGTGACGATGCCGTCGACGGCGGCCGAAGACTATCCACTCGTTCGGGATCTCGTTGCCGCCGGGATGAATTGCATGCGCGTCAACTGTGCGCACGACGACGCGCTCGCGTGGTCGATGATGACGGCGCACCTCAGGCGGGCGAGCGAAGAGGTGGGGGCGAGCTGTCGTCTCTTCATGGACCTCGGTGGGCCGAAGCTGCGAACGGGACCGATCGAGCCGGGTCCGCGCGTCCTTCACTGGTCGCCGCGGACGGACGTTCGGGGAGCGGTCGTGGCGCCCGCACTCCTCTGGCTGACTCCGTTCGATCGTCCCGAGATCTGCGAGATCCGCGGCGCGAAGATGCTCCCGCTCGACCGGAGCGTGCTCGACTCGCTCCGCGCCGGCGACCGTCTCGAGTTCCGCGATTTGCGCGACCGCCCGCGATCGATGCGGATTCGGGAGCGCGTGGACGCGTCGTGGATCGCTGAGTCCCACGAAGAGTCGTACCTCGGACCGGCGACGCCGCTCCGAGTCCACCGCGAGTCCGGTGGCAGCGCGCCGAGCGAATTCTTCGCTGACGCTCTCCTTCCGACGAGTCAGGCGCTCTCCCTCATGGCAGGAGATCGCCTCGTTCTCACGGCGGACCAGGAGCCGCAGCGGCCCGTCGACCGCGACTCCGAGGGGCGTCTTCTCGGCGAAGCGCGAATCGGTTGCACGATTCCGCAGGTGTTCTCGGCGGTGAACCCGGGCGAGCGCATCTTCTTCGACGACGGGAAGTTCGCTGGCGTCGTCGTCGAAACGGCCAAAGACGAGATTCTTCTCGAGATCACTCACCCTGCTCTCCCGAAGAGCCTCCGCGCGGAGAAGGGAATCAACTTCCCGGACACGGATCTCGATCTTCCGGCGCTCACCGAGAAGGATCTCGAAGACCTCGACTTCATCGTCGACCACGCCGATATCGTCGGTTTGTCGTTCGTCAACCGTCCCGAGGATGTCGAAGAGCTGCGCCGCGAGCTGGCTCGACGCGGGCGCGGTGACCTCGCCATCGTGCTCAAGATCGAAACCGAACGCGGCTTTCGCGCGCTCCCGATGCTGCTTCTCGCGGCGCTCCAGTCCGAGTGCGCCGGCGTGATGGTCGCGCGCGGCGACCTCGCGGTCGAGTGCGGGTTCGAGCGTCTCGCCGAGATCCAGGAGGAGATCCTCTGGGTGTGTGAGGCGGCTCACGTGCCCGTGATTTGGGCGACGCAGGTTCTGGATCGCCTCAGCAAGAAAGGCATCCCCACGCGCGCCGAAGTCACCGACGCGGCGATGAGCGAGCGTGCGGAGTGCGTCATGCTGAATAAGGGTCCGCACATCGTCGAATCCGTGCGGCTCCTCCGCGACATCACCTCGCGGATGCGCGGCCACCAGGAGAAGAAGATGTCCTGGCTCCGGGCGCTCCGCATCTCGGACGAGTTCGACCGCTAGGTCTGCCGCCCGGGGTCAGTACTCGCGCGTGACGGCAGTCGAGGTCGGAGTTTCCGGCCCACGTACGTCCCCGTTCGCGTCCCGGTTCCCGAACGGGCGCGACTCAGATCGACTCGTTCGCGAACGGCGACGAGGTCGGTCGGCGCACCGCCGCGCGACGAACGGCGCGAGACCTCTTCCGTGGCGCCCTGACACATAGTGCGCAGGCGTGTGCACGGAGTGTCCGCCGCCCGATGCCCGCGACCGATCGCCGGGCTGAACGAACGGCGCTTACTCTCTACTCTGCAGCGAGTTATCGAAGAGTCGGGCGAGTTGGCGAGCCCCTTGCTTTTCGCGGATCCGATGTTGAGTCGCGCCGCCGAGTGGGCGGCACGAACGGACTGCCGGAACCGAGATCAGGAGGTAGCGCCATGAGAGCTTTCCCGTCCTTCCTCACGGTACTCACGCTCGCGGTCGGCGTCGGAGTCGTTCCCGCGGACGTGGCCGTCGCCGAGTACGTCACGCTCGAAGGAACCGAGATCACGCAGGGGCAGATGCGCATTCCGGAGGCGGAGCGGAGCCGCATCGAGAACGAGCGCGGCGAAGCGACGATCGTTCCCCGCCCTGATGCGGATCGCATGGTCCTCAAGGAGACTCGCGTCTCTGCGGAGATTTCCGGCGTCCTCGCGCGCGTGCGCGTCGCACAGGTGTTTCAGAATCCGTATCCCGATCGCCTTGAAGCGCTGTACGTATTCCCGCTTCCCGAGGACGCGGCCGTCGACGGCTATTCGTTCGAATTCGACGAGACCGTCGTCGAGGGAGTCGTGAAGAAGAAGGCCGAGGCGCGTCGCGAGTACGAGCGGGCGCGCGACGAGGGGCGGAAAGGCGCTCTCCTCGAAGAGGAGCGCGACAATGTGTTCTCGCAGTCGGTAGCGAACATTCCGCCGAACGGAGAGATCGTCGTACGCATCGAGTACGTCCACCCCGTTCGCATCGACGGCACGAGCTGCACGTTCCGCTTTCCGACGGTCGTTGCGCCGCGCTACACGCCGGGAGCGCCGGTGGCGCGTCCGAACGTCGGTCGCGGGTGGAGTCGAGACACGGACCAGGTGCCCGATGCCTCGCGCATCAGTCCGCCGATTCTCCCGGCGGGGATGCGACTCGGAAATGACGTCTTCATCGAGCTTTCGATCGATGCGGGAATGCCGATCCAGGGAGTTACGGCGGTCACCCACGAGCTCGACGTCCAGCGGACGACCGAAACCACGGTGGGCGTGAGACTCAAGAACGGCCCGACGATCGCGAACAAGGACTTCGTCGTCGAGTACGAGATTGCAGGAGAGCATTCGGTGCTCGCGTCCCTCGTTCACCGACCCAAGGACTCGCCCCACGGTTACGTCGCTCTTCTCCTTCAGCCCAAGCGGGACGTTGCCGAGGCCGAGCTCACTCCGCGCGAGGTCGTCTTCGTCCTCGACCGGAGTGGATCGATGCGCGGTGCGCCAATCAGCCAGCTTCGGATCCTCGCGCAGCACATGCTCGCGGCGCTCAATCCTCAAGATGCGTTTCGCATCGTCGCGTTCAGCAGCGAGACGAGGGAGTTCCATCCCGACGCACTGGCGGCGACGCCCGAGAATATCGCCGCCGCCCAGCAGTTCGTGCGCGGACTCCGGAGCGGAAGTGGCACGGAGATGCTTCCCGCGCTCAAGGCCGCGCTCAAGTCCGGTCGCGGAGAAGAGGCTCGCCCTCGCTATCTCGTCCTCCTCAGCGACGCGCTCGTCGGAAACGACGACCGAATTCTCGGCTATCTCAA
Organism: Planctomycetota bacterium; assembly: GCA_965223845.1. Taxonomy (GTDB): domain Bacteria; phylum Planctomycetota; class UBA8108; order UBA8108; family SXIK01; genus CBDCXR01. The sequence continues at coordinate 7,405,110 of CBDCXR010000004.1, forward strand.
CAAACGCGTGTTCGATAACACCCGCGTCTTCCCGGTCGCCATCGGCGCGGCGCCGAACGATTATCTGATCCGGCGCGCCGCAGAAATCGGACGCGGATTCTCGATGTACGTGACGAATTCGGACAACGCCGTCGAGATGGCGAAACGGTTCAATCAAAAGACGTCGACGCCGTACATGACTGATCTCGAGCTCGACTGGGGCGAGCTCGACGTCGAGCTCGTCTCGCCGGACCCGCTGCCGGACCTTCACGCGGACGAACCGCTTCTCGTCACCGCCCGTTACGCGAAGAGTGGCCGATCCAAGATCGGTCTCCGGGGCAATCTCGCCGGACGCAAGGTCGAACTCGAGCTCGAACTCGAGCTTCCCGCGGAAGCCGCGCAGCATGACTCGCTGGGTTCGATTTGGGCGCGTCGCCGCATCGCGCAGATTTGGAACCGCAACCTCGGGAACGAAACGAGCAAGGCGGAGGATGAGATCACGCGCCTCGGGGTCGAGCACCAACTCGTCACGCGCTACACCTCGTTCGTCGCGGTCGAGAAGGAACGATCGGGCGACGCGGGTGGACGCCTCACCACGGAGTCCGTTCCGGTCCTCCTTCCCGAAGGCATGGGCGAAGGAGTGGCGGCGGCTCCCGCCGGTTCGCCGCAGGTCGCGCCGCCGGCCGGCTCGCCGTCGTCCCCGGCGCCTCCTCCCTCTCGCGTGCGTCCGGCAAACGCGAGCACTCCGCCGACCGTCGTCGCGAGGCCGCCCGCGCCGCGGCCATCCGCGCCCGTCCGGTCGCGACCCCGAGGCGGCTACGGCGGATCGGTCGAGTGGGTGTTTCTGCTCGGTCTCGCACTTCTGTGCGGAGCCCGCGCGCTACGTTCTCCGGGGCGGAAGCGGGCGGTAGGAGCCTAAGAGGCTGTTTCAAAACTCCATCCTGGCTTCGGCAGGCCTTGTCGGGTCCTCGCTTCGTCGACTCGCCATCGACGATCGACTCCGATCGCCGAGTTCTCGCTCCTCGCGAGGATCCGACACGCTCGGCCTCGGGCCGACGGAGCGAGTTCTGAAACAGCCTCGACATCGGACGTCCCTCACGGCGATCGGTGACATCGTTTCGCTGATCGCCGTGAGGACCGAAGCCTTCGCTACTTCGAGACCCGTTGCGCACATCGGGTTGCGCACATCGGAGCGTACCGAATCATGTTCCTTCGCTTCGCCCCTTGGACGCTGTTCCTCGCCACCGCCCTGGTCGCCGTTCACTTTGTCCCGGCGATCGCGAGTGCACCCGCGTTCGCTCGCGAGCTGCCGCGAGCACTCGAGTTCGATCGTTCCGCGATCCTCGCCGGCGACGCTTGGCGGATCTGGACCGGGAACGTCGTTCACTGGAGCGGGGAGCACCTCGCACTCGACGTCGGCGCGTTCCTCGTCGTCGGGCTTCTCTTCGAGCGCGCGATCGGACGAGCCTACCCGTGGGTGCTCCTCGCGAGCGCGACTGCCGTCGGCGGCGCGGTTCTCGTGTTCGGCACGGAGGTGAACGTCTACCGCGGTCTTTCGGGTGTCGCGAGTGGTCAGTTTGCAATCGCCGTACTGTTCGAGCTCCGGCGTGCGCGTTCGCGAGAGCAGCTGGCCCTTTCGATCGGTGGCGTTCTACTCCTAGCCGCAAAGCTCGCCTACGAAGGCCTCACTGGGCACATGATGTTCGGCACGGAGGCGCTCGGCGACATCGGAGTTCCGCTCCCGCTAGCGCACATCGCCGGGACGGTCGGAGCGGTGGCCGTCGTGTTTGCGATGTTCGCGCTTCGCAGCTCGGACGAAGCTCGTCGAACTCCCGTACCCCGGCTCGGGTTGGAGCTCGCTGATTCGGGTCGGGCTCGCGCTGAGTAGCGTACGCCGGCGGATTCGCGGTAACCGAATCTGCGTCGCCGGCGAATCTACAACCGTGGACCGGTCTTCGTTTGCCGTTTGCTGCGGCTCGGTGGTTTTCCCGTTCGGATTCACGCTGTCCAAGGGTGAGACACGAGCGGGAACGCCCCGTGGTGGTGCTTCCGACGAAACCGGCGGTTCGTCCTTCGCGACTGGGCGCGGAGGGGCCGCGAGCGTCGACTGGCACACCGCTCGCACTCCGATTTCCCTCGGTCCACCCACTCGAGCTCGCGTCCGGTCCTCTGCGCGCGATCGTGGCGTCAGCGGGTCGGTCCCGATGGTTTCGAAGCGTGCACCCGAGCTTACTCCCAGATCGAGCGAGAAACGAATGCAGCACGAACTCGTCCTTCCCGGTTGTTTCGACGTGGACGACGTCGACGCCTTCCGCGCCGGCTACGACTCTGAGGCTTTCGAGTTCGAGCATCACTTCGTCGACCATCCGCTTTTCGAGCGCGACCGATTGATCGAGCTTGCGCGCTTCTTGTCCGATCGCCCGGGCGATGTCTTCTACAACGTCGGCGACGTGCAGGTGGGCGAGTCCTTCGATGATCGCGGACCGGCGGACATCTCGGTCGTCGAAGCGATCGAGCGGATCGAGGAGAGCGGCTCGTGGGTCGTCCTGAAGCGCATCGAGCGTCACCCGGACTACGCGTGGATCATCGACCGAGCGAAGAACGAGCTCGGTGAGCTCCGCGGAATCGATCCGAAGACGGCGATCCGCGAGAGCGAGGCGTTTCTGTTTCTCGCGTCGCCGAATCGAGTCACGTCGTATCACATCGATCCCGAGGTCGGCTTTCTCTTTCAGATTTCGGGTGAGAAAACCGTCTACACCTTCGACCGCGAAGATCCCGAGGTGCTCACCCAGGAAGAGCTCGAGCGGTACTACTACCACGGCGACAGCGGCGCGACCCAGTACCGCGAAGAGCTACAGAATCGCGCGGAGGCCCACGTGATCGAACCGGGAACGGGTGTCCACCTCCCGGTCCACACCCCGCACTGGGTTCAGAATCACGACAACGTCTCGCTGTCCATGAGCATCGGTTTCGAGTTTTGGGCGTCGCGCTTTCGGTGCAGTGCGTACCGCGCGAACTACGCGCTCCGGCGTCTCGGGTTCCGGCCGCGAGCTCCCGGAACGTCACCGCTCGTCGACAAGATGAAGTGGGGGGCGTTCGGAGTCGCGCGCCGCGCCGGTCAGTCGATGCGGAAGCTTCTCGGCAAGTAGGCTTCGCGCTGTTTGCGGTCTGCTACTCGGAGCGAAGCGACCGCCGCCAGCGGCGATAGCGTTCCGCGATCGCCGCGTCGCCGGGGCGCCCCGCGTGCGATTCGATGCGATAGCGAATGATGGTGGGGGTTTTCGCTTCGATCGTGCGCGCGCTTCGCTTCGTGAGGCACGGGCCCATCCAGCCATCGTCACGGACGTGCCACAGCGTGTCGTCCCCGGTGTTCTTCGGATCGTCGAAGCACGCGATGCCGGCGATGGCCGCGGGCAAGGTCGCTCGGTCGACTCCTGCGCGCTCGGGCTGCGAGAGTCCGGAGGCATCCACGACGGGACCGCTGTAGTCGCACCACGAAGCGTGTTGCCAAAAGCACTCGCTCTCGTTCTCGCTACCGCTCGAGTTGAGGATCCATCCCCCGAGTTTTTCCGCGACGCGCATCGTTCGCGCGACACGGATGCCGAGGAGTCCGAACGGGGTCTCGCCGAGCGTGACGTCGGCGTCGGTCGCGGACTGAAGCGATACGGTGAGCTCGAGCGCGAGCTCGTCGCCGGGAAGATCGACAAACGCGAGTCCGCGCTCCTCGCGAAGGACGAGATTTCCGTCGGGCGCCTTCCACCGGCATTCGATGCTGGCTTCGACGCGCCGGCCCTTGGGTTCGGCGATCTCGACGTCCGTCACCTCGATGCGCCCGGCACGGTGCGAGTCCTCCCAGAAGTTCACGCTGCCGACGTCGCGGTGAGCGATCCAGATGCTCTCGTGGTGCGAGTGGCCGATCGGGTCGAGAGGGTGGCCGCGCCGCGTCACTTCGATCCCGTCTGGGGCGGCGAACGGGTAGACGTACGGCCGGCGGAGCTCGGGGGCGATCCAGACGGCCGCGACGATCGCGTCGTCGCGGCGGACGCGAAGAGCTTTCCGGGGAATGAGGTCGAGGGTGAGCGACATGATCAAGGCTCTCCGTTCGAGGACGGGGCGCGTTCAAGCGCGGCGCGGACCCGCTCGACAACGACCTTCGCGAGATTCGGATGGAGTCCGAGCGGCTCCGTCACCGAGTAGGTGACACCCGGGTGTTGCCCCGCCGCCGCGGCGGCGAGTTTCGGGATGTCCCCGGTTGCGTGGCGGCCGGGGGCCAGCATGTACGGATGGACCGAGACGTGCTCGGCGCCCGCGGCCACGCAGGCAGCGAACCCCTCTTCGATCGTCGGCCGGGCGAGCTCCATGTGCGCGATTTCGACGATTTCGCCGGGGTCGACTTCCTCCCGGACGAGATCCGCAACCGACGCGAGCATGTCGTTCGCTTCGGCGCGCTTGCTCCCGTGGTCGACGAGGAGGATCGCTCGTTTCATCTCGGTTCGCCGTCGTTCTTTCCTGCGCTCGCCGGCGCGCAGAGCGCGCCCCGCCCCCTCGATCGTACCCAACCCGCCCGGCGCGGATCGTTCACAAGCGCGTTGTGCCTCCCTCGCCGCACCGCTACGATACCGGCATGAGCTCTTCCGAAGGCAACGAATCCGGCTCGCGTCGACTCCTCGCATCCTCGTCCTTCAAGGCCTGGGAGAAGATCCTGATCGCGGTCGCGGCCTGTCTTCTCGTCGGTGGCGTCGGCGCGCGCGTCGTCTCGGCGATCGGTGGCTCGGAGGAGTCCTCGGGAAGATCGAGCGGAGGCGACACTTCCGCGAAGAACCGGATGATCTCCGGCAACTCGCTGGTCGATGGCGGCGGGAACGATGGGACGGTGACATCGATCCCTTTTCCCGGCTCGAGCCCGAAGACCACGGAGACGGAGACGGCGTCGGCCGAGGATGCGGAGGTCTCTCCCGCGATGCTCCGAGGCGGCTTCGGCTTCTTCGCGGGCTTCTCGATCGGCATGGCGCTCCGAGCGTTTTTCCGTCTGACGTCGATCATCGCCGGGGTGACGCTCCTCCTTCTCTTCGGGCTCCAGTACATCGGCTGGATCGATGTGCGATGGGATGTCGTCCAGGACCAGTTCAACGCCTGGACCGAGGGGTTCAGCCGCGAATTCGGGAACTTCAAAACGTTCATCGCGGGGAGCCTCCCGACCGTCGGGCTCTCGGGGCTCGGGCTCTTCACGGGCTTTCGAAAGCGCTGATCTCGGCCAGGTTCGGCGCGACAATACACCGCGGCTGAGACGTCCGATTCGCGCTATTGACGGTGCTCGGAGCGTTCGGTAGAGTCTCGGCTTCTTCGAGAGCGATCCTCCGGAAACTGCTGCCCGGTTTCGGTTTGCTCCCTCCTCGCGGCGGTGAGGTGCCTTCGCATCTCCGGCCGTTCGTGCGCGATCGATCGCGTGCCGGCCGACGCTTTTCTCAACGGCGTCGGCGGAGCCGCGGAGCGTTCATCCTCGCCGGGTCGCGCCCGCTTCGCTCGCGGCGTTGCTGCAGGAGGGCGCGAATTCGCGGAGAAACGAGGGCGCGTGGAGAATCAGTCGAAGAAGAAGCTCGCGCACTGGCTCAGGTATATCGACCTGGGTCTTCAGTTCTTTGTCTCGATTGGACTCTTCACGTGGCTCGGCGTGTGGCTCGACCGCAAGCTCGAGACGGTGGTTCTCTTCACGCTGCTCGGCGTCGCGTTCGGATTCGGTGTAGGAATGTACTCCATTTACCGGAGTCTGTTCCTGCGTCGTCCGCGCGAGGACGCGGAACGCGCGCCCGCGGAGGATCACGTCGCCTCGAGTGGCGAATCGTCTAACAACGACGAAGAGACTCGATCGGAACAAAGGGGCTCGGAGGGCTGAATCGGCCCTCGAGCCGACTTCGCACCTCCTCTGCAAAGGTTCTGGACTCGACCGTGAGCATCGCCAGAGTGGCCTCCTTCGTTCTCGCGAGTGCCGCCGCGGTAGGAATCTCCTACGCGCTCGGTGGAGCTGCGGCTGCGCGTGGTGCGCTCGTCGGTGTGGCGATCGCCTTCGGACTCGTCGCGCTCAGCGCGGGATTGCTACTTCGCGCGGGCGCGGATCCGCAGCGGTTGAGCGCGGTGATGCTCGGAGGGATGATCGTCAGCCTTGTCGTGCTCGTCGGGGCGATGCTTGTTGTCAGCGCAGTCGCTCCGGAATACCTCGTTCCGAGCTCGCTCACTTCCGTCCTTGTCTACATGGTCTATCGCGTATTCGAAGCAACGGATGTGAGCCGGAAGCTTAGCTCGGGAACGAGTCCGGCCGAGTCCCCGAATGCGTCATCGATCGGTTCCGTCGGGCGGCAAACGGGAGAATCCGCGGCGTCATGACACCCTGTTTACCCCATTTCCTTCTCGCAGCGGATCCGCTCGGGCACGTCGTCGACTATCCGCTGTTCGAAATCGACGCGCTCTGGAGCATCGGCCTCACGAAGCAGGTCTTCATGTTCCTCCTCGCCGGCGTCCTCACGATCCTCTTCTTTTGGGGATACGCGAAGAACGCGGGCAAAGAGAAGGTTCCGTCGCGCTACGGGAACTTCGTCGAGTCCTTGCTCCTCTTCATCCGCGACCAGATGACGCGCCCCTTCATGGGCGAGCACGGCGACAAATTCGTTCCCGTCTTGACGACGTTTTTTACGTACATCCTCTTTTGCAATCTGCTTGGGATGATCCCGCTCTTCGACTACATGGGTCACGGCGGGAATACGGCGACTGGCAATCTCTGCATCAATGCCGGTCTCGCCGCTTGCGCCTTCGCGTTCTATCACTTCCAAGGGATCAAGGAACAAGGCGGGTTCGTCACGTACGCGAAGAATCTCTTTCCGCACGTTCCCCTCTTCGTCCTCCCGATCATCGTGGTCGTCGAGCTCGTCGCTCATATCGTGCGGCCGTGCGCGCTCGCGATTCGACTTTTTGCGAATATGCTCGCCGGACACATCATGCTGGCGATCTTGCTCGGCTTCACCGCGGTGTTTACGAAGGACTTTATCGTGGGAGGCGGGCTGATCGCGATCGTGTCGACTCTCGCGGTGACGGCGCTCTCGTTCCTCGAGCTTCTCGTCGCGATGATTCAGGCGTTCGTGTTCACGTTCCTCACGACGGTGTTTCTCGCCGGCGCGGTGCATCCCGAGCACTGAGCGGGCTCTTCGGGGCGGCGCGGAACTTCAGTAAGAATACAGTGCGGGCAGACGTGGGATGCGATGCGGTGCCGACGGACGGAACCGATCGCGTATCGAACAGACGATTTGAGCGCTTCCACCGGAAGCGCGGATGTCACTGAGTGCGCACCCGTCGAGTGAGGTGCTCATTCGCTCAGTGGCAGAACCTTTCATCGAAGGAGTCCATACTGCGATGACCAGCTCCCTCGCATTCTTGACCTCGATCACCGCGATTCTCGGTCAGACCGCCTATCCGGAGCACCTCTACACGATGCTCGGCGTCGGTCTCGGCGCGGGCCTCGCTTGCCTCGGTGCGGGATTCGGAATCGGCAAGATCGCCTCGGCGGCCGTCGAGAGCATCGCGCGTCAGCCGGACGCGTCCGGCGACATCCGCGGCGCCATGATCCTCACCGCCGCGTTTATCGAGGGTGTGTGCCTCTTCGGCGTCGTCGTGACGCTTCTTGGCGTGCTCAATCTCGGCGGCGGTGCCAGCTGAGTCCGTTCGGTTCCTTTTGGGAGAACGATCATGATAAGTGGGAAGACCACTCTCGATCGTCTCGACCGCGGACGGCTGCGGCCTTGGTGGTGCGCGTTCGTCGTGCTCGCTTCGTCGGCGTCTCCGCTCCTCGCGGCGGAAACCGGTGGGTCGTACATCCTGCCGTCGACGATCTGGGCGATCGTTTCGTTCCTCATCGTCCTTTTCGTCCTCACGAAGAAGCTGATTCCGCCGATTCTGAAGGCGATGGACGATCGGGCAAAGGAGATTCGCGAATCCCTCGACGCGGCGGCACTCGCGAAGGCGGACGCCGAGAAGATGATCTCGCAGCACGAGTCCGAGCTCGAAAAGGCTCGGGACGAGGCGACCGCGATCATCGAGGAGGGACGAGCCGACGCTCAGCGTCTCAAGGACTCGATCGTCGCCAGCGCTAAAAAAGAGGCGCAGGAGATCACGGACCGCTCGGTGCGTGAGATCGAACAAGCGAAGGTCACCGCGGTCGACGAGCTCCAAAAGATGTCGGCGCGCCTCGCGATCGACATCGCGAGTGAGCTCATTCGCAAGAATCTCAATCCGGAGGAACAGCGTCAGCTGATCGAAGAGCGCATCAGAGAGTTTCCCGCGGCGTAGACCTCGCCGTCGCTCTCCGGTCCTCGTATCGGCGTTCCGGCCGTGGCTTCGAGACACCAATGACCCTAGAACCGTTCATCGTTTCCTATTCGCATGCACTGCTCGAGTTCGCCGACGAGAAAGGCGAGCTCGACGCGGTTCGCGATGCGGCGGAGCTCGTGATCAAGATTCTTCGCGAGGAGACGCGGCTCCGCCTCTTCCTCGAGAGTCCGCGTATCGACCGCGCGAGCAAGCTCAGCGCGATCGATGCGGCGTTCAAGGGCAAGGTCGCCGAGACCTTCTACCGGTTCGTCCGGCTCGTGACGAGCAAGGGGCGGATCGCGAGTCTCGGTGAGATCCTCGAGCAATTCCTCGTCGATCACGACGCCCACCTCGGACGCGTCAACGTCTCCGTGACGACTGCGGTTCCTCTCGAGGAAACGCAGACGAAGAGTCTCGTGGACACGCTCGAGAAGAAGCTCGACAAGACGGTTCGCCTCTCTCCAAACGTCGACGAGTCGATCCTCGGCGGTATGGTCGTCCGGTTCGACGGCATGGTCGCCGACAGCAGCCTCCGCACATCGCTCGAAGAAGTCACCGATCGCTGGTTGTCCCTGAAACTAGGGAGTGAGTTCGTCCATGAAGATTAACCCCGAAGAAATCACCTCGATCCTCAAGCAGCAGCTCGACAAGTTCGAGTCGGACTACCAGCTCGAAGAAGAGGGGACGATCATCGAAGTCGGCGACGGCATCGCGCGCGTCTACGGACTCTCGAACGCTTGCGCGGGCGAGATGCTCGAGTTCTCGAACGGATCGAAGGGAATGGCCTTCAACCTCGAAGAGTCGAGTATCGGCGCCGTGATCCTCGGCGAGTACGAGGATCTGCGCGAAGGCGATCCGGTGAAGCGGACCGGTGGTGTCGTCCGCGTCCCCGTCGGCGATGCGCTCGTCGGGCGTGTGGTCGATCCGCTCGGAAATCCGCTCGACGGCAAGGGGCCGATCAATACGAAGGAGGAGCGGGCGGTCGAGCAAACGGCGCCTGGTATCGCGGATCGCCAACCGGTGTTCGAGCCGCTTCAGACGGGAATCAAGGCGATCGACAGCATGATCCCGATCGGTCGCGGCCAGCGAGAGCTCATCATCGGTGACCGCGGCACCGGGAAGACGGCGATCGGCATCGACACGATCATCAACCAGAAGGGTAAGGACGTCATCTGCGTGTACGTGGCGATCGGCCAGAAGGCGTCGACCGTTGCGGGCGTCGTCGAACAGCTCACCGCGCACGGCGCGATGGACTACACGATCGTCGTCAACGCGCCGGCGTCGACTCCGGCTCCGCTCCAGTACATCGCCCCGTACTCGGGTACGGCGATGGCCGAGTATTTCATGCTGAACGGTGGCCACACGCTCTGCGTGTACGACGATCTCACGAAGCAGGCGGCGGCGTACCGGCAGATGTCGCTGCTTCTCCGCCGTCCGCCGGGACGCGAGGCCTACCCCGGCGACGTCTTCTACCTGCACTCGCGCCTGCTCGAACGCGCGGCGAAGCTCTCCGACGACCTCGGCGCCGGGTCGTTGACCTCGCTCCCCGTCATCGAGACGCAGGAAGGTGAAGTCTCGGCGTACATTCCGACGAACGTGATCTCGATCACCGACGGTCAGATTTACCTTCAGCCCGATCTTTTCTTCGCTGGCGTGCGCCCCGCGGTCGACGTCGGAATCTCGGTGTCGCGCGTCGGTGGAAACGCTCAGATCAAGGGAATGAAGAAGATCGCGGGCTCGCTCCGCCTCGACCTCGCGCAGTTCCGCGAGCTCGAAGCGTTCGCTCAGCTCGGAACCGAGCTCGACAAGGCGACGCAGGCGCAGCTCGATCGCGGGTTCCGCATGGTCGAGCTCCTCAAGCAGGATCAGTACCAACCGATGGACGTCGTCGATCAGGTGATCTCCATCTGGGCCGGTACTCAGGGATATCTCGACGACGTCGGCGTCGATCAGGTGAGCGCGTTCGAGAAGGGACTCCTTCACGAGATCCATTCGGCGCACAAGGAGATCCCGGCGGCGATCGAGAAGGACAAGGATCTCTCGGACGAAACCGTCGAGCTCCTCAAGAAGGTTCTCGATCAATTCGTGAAGGACTTCGCCGCCGGAAAGATCGGCGAGTCCTCCTCAGAAGCGGCGTAAGAGACGGGCTCGGTTAGAGGCGGAATAGAGAGACCGATCGATGGCGAGTGCCCGGGACCTCAAGAAGCAGATCCGTAGCGTCTCGAACACTACGAAGATCACGCGCACGATGGAGATGGTCGCGACGGCGAAGTCGAAGCGCGCGCAGGGGCGCGTCGAGTCGGCGCTGCCGTACACCGACAAGCTGCGCTCGATCCTCGCGAGCCTCAAGGACGCCGGCACGATCGCGCACGCGCTCCTCGAGGAGCGGGAAGTGAAGCGCTCGGCGCTTCTCATCCTGACGGCGAATCGGGGACTCTGCGGCGGGTACAACGCGAACGTCTTGTCGGCGGCGGAGAAGTGGCATCGCGAGGAGATCTCGGCCGGACGCGAAGCGGACATTTACGTCGTCGGACGAAAGGGTGTCGCGCGTCTTCGGTATCTCCGCATCGAGTCGCACCGCCAGTACACGCACTTCGGTGACGAGCCGAGCTTCGCGGAGGTCGACGAGGTCGCGAGCGAGTTTCTCGCCCGATTCTTGAGCGGGGAGCTCGACCGGGTGGTGGCCGCCTCCACGCGTTACATCTCGGCGGCGAACCAGCGCGTCGAGCTCGCTCAGATCCTCCCGATCCCCGGCGAGACGGAAGATGCCGGCGACGAAACGGCGGGCGGTGAGGTCGACTATCTCTTCGAGCCGGATCGAGAGACGATCCTGAAGACGCTCCTCCCGCTGTCGGTGAAGCAGAGCGTTTATCGCCTCTTCCTCGAGGCGGCGGTGAGCGAGCACATCGCCCGGCGCGTCGCGATGAAGAATGCGAGCGACAATGCAGAAGAGATGCTCGGTTTCTACCGGCGCAAGTACAACCGCGAGCGCCAGGCGGGCATCACGCAGCAAATCATGGAGATCGTCGGCGGGGCAGAGGCGCTTTCGTAGCGCGCCGACGGGTTGTGAGCGTATCCGACAGTAAAGAATCATAGACCAACGATCGCGCCGGAGAGTCTCCGGCGCCGGACCGAGGCCCGCCTGCCGGCAGCCTCGGGAGAGCGAAGGAATCGAGTAGAGCCATGACTGCCCAAGCGAAGACCGCAGGTGGAGTAAAAGGGAAAGTCGTCCAGGTGATCGGCGCGACGATCGACGCCGAATTCCCGGAAGGCCACCTCCCGGAGATCTACAACGCGCTCAAGCTGTCGCTTCCCGAGGGAGACGGCACTCGCGAGCTCACCTTCGAGGTGCAGCAGCATCTCGGCGGGAATCGTGTGCGCGCGGTCGCGATGGGATCGACGGACGGCACCGTCCGAAACATGGAGATCGCGGACACCGGCGCCGCGATCGCGGTGCCGGTCGGAGAAGTGACGCTCGGTCGCGTGTTCAACCTCCTCGGCGATCCGGTCGACAAGCGAGGCGAGGTGAACGCGACGGAGACGCGGCCCATTCACCGGGAGCCGCCGCCCTTCGAGGAGCTGAGCGCGAAGACGGAAATCTTCGAGACGGGAATCAAGGTCGTCGACCTTCTCATGCCGTACTCGAAGGGAGGAAAGACGGGACTCTTCGGTGGTGCGGGTCTCGGCAAGACCGTCCTCATCCAGGAGCTCATCAACAACGTCGCGACGAAGCACGGTGGCTACTCCGTGTTCGCGGGTGTCGGTGAGCGGACGCGCGAGGGGAACGACCTCTGGCTCGAGATGCAGCACGCGAAGATCAAGCAGGCCGACGGATCGGAGGTCCCGGTCCTCTCGAAGACCTGCCTCGTCTTCGGTCAGATGAACGAGCCGCCCGGGGCGCGTCTTCGCGTCGCGCTGTCGGCGCTCACGATGGCGGAGTACTTCCGCGATTCGAGCGGCGCGGACGTCCTTCTCTTCATCGACAATATCTTCCGTTTCTCGCAAGCGGGTTCGGAAGTGTCGGCGCTTCTCGGCCGAATGCCGTCGGCGGTGGGCTACCAGCCGACGCTCGGAACGGAAATGGGTGAGCTCCAGGAGCGGATCACCTCGACGAGCCAAGGCTCGATCACGAGCGTCCAAGCGGTCTACGTGCCGGCGGACGACCTCACCGACCCGGCGCCGGCGACGGCGTTCGCGCACCTCGACGCGCTGACGGTTCTCGATCGCGGCATCGCGAGTAAGGGTATCTACCCCGCGATCGACCCCCTCAAGTCGTCCTCGCGAATCCTGAGTCCGATGTACGTCGGTGACGAGCACTACCAGGTCGCGCGCCAGGTGCAGCAGATTCTTCAGCGCTACCGCGACCTTCAGGACATCATCGCGATCCTCGGTATGGAGGAGCTCAGCGAGGAAGATAAGATCATCGTCGAGCGCGCGCGGCGCATCGAGCGCTTCTTCTCGCAGCCGTTCGCGGTCGCGTCGGCGTTCACCGGGCTCGACGGGAAGTACGTCCCGCTCGAGGACACGATCCGGAGCTTCAAGGAGCTCGTCGAAGGAAAGCACGATCATCTCCCGATGGGCGCGTTCATGTACGTCGGGACCATCGAAGAGGCGGTCGAGAAGGCGCGGAAGATGGCGGACGCCTGATCCGTCGGTACCGAAGCGACGAATTCGAGCCGCCTGTGGAGTAGCCCATGGCCACCCTTGAATGTGTGATCACGAGTCCGGAAGAGCTCGCGTTTGAAGGACGCGCGCGATCGGTCGTGGTTCCCGCGATCGATGGCTCTCTCGGGATCCTCCCGCGACACGCGCCGCTCGTCGGAGCGCTCGGAAGCGGCGAGCTCCGCATGGACCTCGAGGACGGAACGACGGCGCGCTATATGGTGGTCGGCGGCGGATTCGTGGAAGTCGTCCGCGGTCGAGTGACGATTCTCGCGGCGACGCTCGAGGATCTTTCGACCCTCGACCGATCGGACGCCGAGGCGAAGCTCGCCGAGGTGATCGCGCGGAAGCCACAGACCAAGGATATCGACGAGCTCGAGGCGTACGGCGAAGACGTTCGCGTTGCGAAGCGCCGCGTCCAGCTCGTGAAGTGAGCGAGATCGCCGATCGCCCGCCGCCCGGAGCGTTGCGATGAAGTTCGCGGAGTACTTTGGGGACCAGTCGGGTCCCGTGATCTCCTTCGAGCTCTTCCCGCCGAAGACCGACGCGGCGATGGCCCAGCTCGGGCGCGTCCTTCCGCGTCTCGTCGCCCTCGAGCCGAGCTTTATGACCGTGACGTACGGCGCGTTCGGCTCGACGCAGGAGCGAACCCTGGAAATCGCCGCGGGAATCAAGCGCGATCACGGGATCGAGACGGCTTCGCACCTCACCTGCGTCGGCTCGACGAGGGAGCAGATCGACTCGATCGTCTCCTCGATCCGCTCCTCTGGGCTCGAAAACATCGTCGCCCTCCGGGGCGACCCTCCGGCGGGAGAGACCGAGTTCGTCGCCCCCGAGGGCGGATTCGCGCACGCGAACGAGCTGGTCACGCATCTCAGCGCGCACCACGACGTCGGCATCGCCGTCGCGGGATATCCTGAGACTCACGTCGAGGCACCCGACGCCGCAACGGACTTAGCCAACCTCGTCCGCAAGGTCGACGCGGGCGCAGACGTCGTCATCACGCAGCTCTTCTACGACAATCGCGACTTCTTCGCTTTCGTCGAGCGCGCGCGTGAGGCGGGGATTCGCGTGCCGATCGTGCCGGGGATTCTTCCGATTCAATCGCTCGCTCAGATCCAGCGCATCGCAGGACTCTGCGGCGCGAAGATTCCCGCGGAGCTCGAGCGGGATCTCGAAGCCGCGGCCGACGACGCCGACAAGGTGCGCTCGATCGGTGTCGAGTGGGCGATCGCGCAGTGTAAGGATCTCCTCGCGCGCGGCGCGCCTGGGATTCACTTCTACGTGCTCAATCGATCGCGGCACATGGAAGCGATCATGGCCGCGATTCGCTGAGCCGCCGGACGCGCTCAAAGAAGAGCGGCGCCGCGCGGAGGCTCGGTGGTCGAGCGCCCGACGCGCAAGCTCAACTGGGGCGTCGCCGGGTTCCGAGCGGGAGGATTCGAGGGCGCGAGGTGAAATGACTCCCCGGGGTAAGGCCGCGTGTCCAAGCTCCTTCCTTATCCTACGGATAAACCAAAAACGCTTGAGACAGCCTTCTCCGACTCCCGAAATGCGCCTCGCACCCGGGGAGCGCTGGTGGATAGAGCAAGCGCCATTCCATCGGACCGCCCTGCCGGAGATTCTTGCAATTCATTGTGAGGGAACGGGTTGTGGGCGTCTCCCGAAACGGCGCGCGCGCGTGCGACGTGTAAAGTGCCCTTTGCAATGTGTCGCTGGGTTCCCGGCGCGCGCGTGCGAAACGGTGGTCGCAGTCGACCATGGCTGAGTTTACCGAGACCGAGATCCGCTTTCCGGAGACGGCGCGCTCGTTCCTTCGGCGCGTGATCGCGGAGGCGGGCGGGCGGGAGGTCTTCTTCCGCGCGCGCGTCGAATGGACGGACGAGCAGTCCGCGTCTGCGACCGCCGTCGTTCGCGACGTCGAGGTTGCCGCCCGCGGGACCGACTCGGCCGCGCCCGCGATCGTTCGTGGCAGCGAGGAGTGGGATCTCGCGATCCACAATCACCCGAGCGGTGTGCTCGCACCGTCGGACGCCGACGTCGCCGTCGCGGCGGAGCTCGGGAATCTAGGAGTGGGGTTCGTCATCGTCGCGAACGATGGCAACGCACACCACGTTGTCGTCCCGCCGATCCGGCGCAAGGAGCGGCGTCTGCTCGACCTCGACGAGGTGCGCGCGATCTTCGGCGCCGAAGGGATCTTCGCCGAATCCTTGCCCGACTACGAAGCTCGCGCGGGCCAGGCGGAGCTCGCCGTCGAGGTGGCGCGTGCGCTCAACGAGGATCGAGTGGTGGCGGAGGAGGCCGGAACGGGAGTCGGGAAGAGCTTCGCGTATCTCGTCCCATCGATCCTCTGGGCGACGCAGAACGGCGAGCGCGTCGTCGTTTCGACGGGAACGATTCAGCTCCAGGAGCAACTCGTAGCGAAGGATCTGCCGTTTCTCCGCCGAGTGCTCCCGATCGAGTTCCGCTACTCTCTCATCAAAGGACGGACGAATTACGCCTGCCGGCGGAAGGCCGCAGAGGTGAAAACCCAGCTCGGGGACGGCGACTGGGTTGCGGCGCTCGAATCCCCCGAATCGACCGAGCAACTGCGCAAGCTCCTCGATTGGATCGAAGTGACGCAGGACGGCAGCCGATCGGATCTCGCGTGGACGCCTCCGTTCGATGTGTGGGAGCAGGTCATGTCGGAGACGGACAAGACGCTCCGGGCGAAGTGCGACCACTACGAGAGCTGCTTTTACTACGCGGCGCGCCGGGCGGCGAGCGCGGCGAACGTCATCGTCGCGAACCATCACCTCTACTTCGCCGACTTATCAGTGCGGATGGAGCTCGGAGAACAGGCGTTCGATCCGGTGCTGCCATCCTACGCACGCGTCATCTTCGATGAGGCACACCATCTCGAGGATGTCGCCGCGGAGTACTTCGGCGTCCGCGTGTCGCCCGGCGGCATCCGGCGACGACTGGTCCGGATGTGCTCACCGGATCGTGCTGATCGGGGGGCCCTGCGGAGGGTCGGCGCGACGCTTCGGAAGGCGGGCGATGCGACCGCCGCGCACGCGCTAGAAGAGTCGCTCGCGACCGCGATCGGTGAAGCCGTGCGCCGGATCGACATCGCGATAGACGATCTGCGCGATCGCGTGGAGGAACGCGTCGCTCCCGGCCGCCCGCGCGATCGCGAGGAGTCTCGAGCGGTGGCCGACGCCGCCTCGAGTCAAAGCACACACGACGAGACGATCCGCTATCGCGGCCACCCGAACGACGAGGCATTTTGGCGAAGCTGTCGAAACAGCCTCGGTGCGATGCGCCGCGCGATCGCCGCGGTGATCGCTTCGACCGGGACCGCGATCGAAGCTCTGAAGCGAGCGCGAGTCCCCGAGACAAAACGCGATGCGCTCGCGCTCGAGTTCACCTCGTTCGCGTCGCGCCTCGACGGCGTCGCGAGCGCGATCGACCAGTTCTCCGAGTTCGACGATCGCAAACGTGTCCGGTGGCTCACCGCGCGTCCCGACCGCCGCCGTTCCGAATTCGGTGCGCTCCTCTTTGAGTTCGCCGCAGCTCCCGTGCGCGTCGCCGAGGATCTGCGCCGGAGCGTGTTCGAAGCCTTCGGATCGGTGGTGCTCACATCGGCGACTCTCGCCGTCGCGGGTCGCCCGGATTTCTTCGCCTCGCGACTCGGGCTCGATGGGATCGAGAGCGATCGCTTCCGTTTCCGAGAGTTCGGGTCCCCGTTCGACTTCGAGCGCCAGGCTCTCGTCGTCGTGCCGAGCGATCTTCCGCCACCGGATGCGCCGCAGTACCCGGCGGCTGTGCCGGACGCGGTTCTCGAGCTCGCTCGCGCGAGTGGCGGGCGCGCGTTCGTGCTTTTCACGTCCTACGCGCTCCTCAGGCGATGCTACGACGCGATCGCAGATCGACTTCGAGCCGAAGAGCTCGTCCCGCTTCGCCAGGGAGACATGCCGCGCTCCGCGCTCCTCGAAGCGTTCCGGGCGAGCGGGGCCGGCGTGCTCTTCGGGACGGACAGCTTCTGGGAGGGCGTCGACGTTCGCGGGCGTGCGCTCGAGTGTGTGATCATCACCCGTCTCCCGTTTCGAGTTCCGACCGAACCACTTCAAGAAGCTCGCGTCGAAGAGCTCGAGGCGCGCGGCGAGCATCCGTTCTCGAACTTCACGCTTCCCCAAGCCGTGCTCAAGTTCAAGCAGGGCTTCGGGCGGCTGATCCGATCGACGACCGACCGGGGCGTCGTCGCGATCCTCGATCGGCGGATCATGACGAAACCGTACGGACGGACGTTCGTGCGCTCGCTGCCGCCGGTCCGGCTCATCGAGGACACGACGGCGGGGGTTGCCGCTCGAGTGCGAGCCTTCTTCGCCGAGTGAGCGCAGAGCCGTCGAGTTCACCGTTCCGGTTGATCCGCTCGCACCGATCATCGACAATTCGATCGCGCTCTTCACGTTCCTCTCGACGCGCAAGATTCCTCCTCTCAGACGCGAGTGCCGTACCCCTCTCCAAACGGAGTTGTCATGACTAGACTCGATTCTCTCTTCCTCTTCGCCGCGGCGTTTGTCGGGTTCGGAGGGCATAGTGCCGCAGCCGATGATCGACCTCTCCAAGTCTTTATCCTCGCCGGTCAATCGAACATGCAGGGGCACGCCCGAACCAGCACCTTCGACGCGATCGGGCTCGATCCGAAGACCGCGCCGATCCTCGCCGAGATGCGCGGTAAGGATGGCACGCCGCGCGTTTGCGAGAACGTGTGGATATCCTCGATCGGCTCCTCCGACGAGGAACAGATCGGGAAGCTGACTACGGGCTTCGGTGCGAACGCTCGCGGGCCCAAGATCGGTCCGGAGTTCACATTCGGAATCTACGCCGAGAAGCTGCTGGGCGGTCCGATCCTCATCGTCAAGACCGCGTGGGGCGGAAAGAGCCTACACACCGACTTTCGACCCCCGAGCGCCGGACCCTACGAATTCAATGCGGCACAACTCAAGCAGCTCGAGAAGCAGAAGAAGGATGTCGAAGAGGCGAAGGCGGAAAAAGCGAAAGCGACCGGGCGCTACTATCGCCTCATGATCGATCACGTGAAGAAGGTCCTGGCTGACGTCAAGCGCGTCTACCCGGACTACGACGCCTCGCTCGGGTACGAGCTAGCCGGCTTCGTGTGGTTCCAGGGATGGAACGACATGGTCGATCGCGGCGTCTACCCCAATCGGGGCGAGCCGGGAGGGTACGACGAATACAGCGCGCGGCTCGCCGAGCTGATCCGCGACGTACGGAAGGAGTTCTCGGCGCCCAAGCTTCCCTTCGTGATCGGGGTGATGGGAGTCGGCGGACCCGTCGAGAAGTACTCGCCCGAGCAGCAGCGTTACAAAGGGATCCACCAAAACTTTCGCACGGCGATGGCCGTACCGACTTCGCTCCCCGAGTTCAAAGGGAACGTCACCGCCGTGCTCACCGAGAGGTACTGGGACATGGAAGTGGTGGAGCTCCGCGCGCGAGAGAAGGGGATCAAGGCGCCAGCGGCGAAGATCGCCGACCGCGTCAAGTCGGGCGAGCTCACTCGCGAGGGAGGGAAATCGGCCCTCGACGCGCTCTACGCGAAGACCTTCTCTCCGCGGGAACTGACGGTCCTCAAGACGAGCACCTCGAATGCAGAGTTCCACTACCTGGGATCGGGGAAGATCATGGCCCAGATCGGAAAGGGCTTCGCGGAGGCGATGGCCGAACTGGTCGAGGTGCGGAAGGACGAGTGAAGTCGGGCTCGCGACTCGGGATCGAGCCCGCGCTCGACCTCACAGACTCCATCCGTCCCGATACTCGCGGTGAAGGAGCCGGTTCGCCTCGGCGTGATTGAGCACTTCGCCCGTGATCGGATCGTAGTCGAAGGACTCGCCGATTCGGCCGCTCACGTTGGCGAGCTGAATCAGCTCGGTGAGCGGACCGCCGAACTCGAAGCTCGAAAACGTCTCGCCGCGGCCCTTGCACGCCTCGATCCATTCGCGGTGGTGGCCGACTCCGCGCGGGAAGGTCCGGTCCGGTCCTTTCTCGTCCTTGAATTTCGCTTTCGGGAGGAGCGCCGAGCTTCGGTTCCACGGATCCGATGAGTAGATGCTCGCCTTCGAGCCGATGAGGAGGGAGCCGAAGCTTCCGATCTCCTCGCCCTGGAGAAGTTCCTTCGGTGGACGCGAGTCCGCGCCGCTCGAGACCGTGAGAGCCACCGCAGGGAGATCACCTCGGGCCGGAAGGTGGAACCGGACGCGCGTCGAACGCGGATAGCCCTCGTCGTTCACGCCCTCGGCCTTGCCGTCGACGCGAATGACGTGGTCTCGTCGTGCGCTGTCCGCGGTTTTCTTCCAGAGCTTCTCCAGGCGGAGGCCACGAAAGAGGAAGTTCCCGGTGTGGCAGCCCATGTCCCCCAATCCGCCGCTCCCGAAGTGTCTCCAGCTTCGCCAGGTGCGCGGGAGGTAGCTCGGGTGATAGGGGCGCGAGGACGCGGGTCCGAGCCAGAGGTCCCAGTCGAGCTCCGCCGGCACCGCGGGCGTGTCGGCCGGTCTCGTCATCGGTCCGTTCCCGTCTCCGACCCAGAGATACGCCTCACGGATCGGGCCGGCTGTTCCTGCCCACGCCCACTCGACGGCGCGGCGTACGCCCTCCGATTCGGAGCCCTGGTTTCCCATCTGCGTGACGACGTCGTGCTTCTTCGCCGCGAGACGCATCGCCCGCGCTTCTCGCACCGTTCGCGTGAGGGGCTTCTCGCAAAAGACGTGCTTCCCGCGCTTCATCGCGGCGATCGACGCCACCGCGTGGGTGTGATCGGGCGTGCTCACGACGACGGCATCGATCTGCTTGTCCATGTCGGAGAGCATGCGTCGAAAGTCCCGGTAGAACTTTGCGCCCGAGAATTTCTTCCGCGCGCCCACGGCCTCTCGCTCGTCGGCGTCGCAGAGTGCGACGATCGATTCGCTCGAGACGCCGGAGAGATTCGCGCGGCCTCGCCCGCCGACCCCGATCGCGGCGATGCCCAGGCGCTCGTTGGCCGAGTAGCTGAAGGCGATGCGGCGGTCGCAGATGAGGACACCGCTTCCGGCGGCTAGAGCGCTCTTCAGAAAACGACGTCGGGTGGATCGGGATGGCATGGGCACGTCTCCTGGCTTCGTTCTCGGTCTTTCGTCTCTCGACGAGGCGGGCCGTCATCGTCGGGCGAATCGCAGCCGGCATTCAACTGGAAAGCCCGGGGCCGACGCGGATCTCGCGCCTCCACCGGAGGGAGACGGGCGCGACCGACTCACTCGAGCGGCAGCATCCCCGCGATCACCTCCAGGTCTGCGGCGTGAATCTGAAGCTTCGCGACAAACGCGTAGCGCACGTAGCCGCATCGATCGATGAGAAAGCTGCTCGGACGCGCGATGTTTCCCCGGGGAAGGGAGAACCGCTGCCAAACCCCGTACGCGCGCGCCACTCTTCGATCCTCGTCGACGGTGACCGGAAACGGCACGGGATTTTCGTCGAGGTAGGCCTTGAGGGACCCCGGGCGCTCGCAGAAGACGGCGATGATCTTACATTTCAGGTCCCGCAGCCGATCGTGATGCTGCGAGAGCTCCGTGAGCCGAGCGCGGCTGTTCGGGTCCCAGCTCCCGCGGAGAAAATCGACGAGGACGGGGCCGCGCATCAAACTCGGTGCCAAACTCACCTCCACGCCGTAAGGCGTTTGGAGGGCGAACGCTGGAGGAGTTTCTCCCGCGGCTAGAGGGGAACCTCGTCGATCGCTCACGGTGTCTCTCTCTCACTTGGAGTGACGGGGCCCGGCGCGCCTCTTCGGCGAGGTGGTAGAATACTCATAGTCCTGTGATTCACCAGTCTGGTGCGCGTTCGCGATCGAGCTTTCACTCGGTGGAGAACGCGATCGGTCGGTGGGACCCAGTACGAGACGGCGATCCAACTCGCCGCGAAGTGAAGCCTAGCCGGTGAGGTCGACGTCGTCCACGCCTCGCGATTCGTTGTCTAGGGTCGATGTGAGACTCGACCCCAATCGCGGCGAGGCCGAATCATACCGAACCGCATTGAGCCGTACCGACACCGACCGCCGGTGTCGACTCGAGTGACGGTGGACGCCGTGATCGAATCGCGGTCGTCGGTCGCACTCGAACCGGGCTCTTTTTCGTCGCACCCGCTTGCCCCGCCCGCAGAGAAAAGCGATGAAGTCGTCCCACGTTCAATTTTCCGACTCCCTCGACGGACGTCTCCGCGTCGGCGTCGTGCTCCTCAAGCGCGTCGTCAACGGTCCGACCACGTCGGCGCTGCGCGAGCGCATCGAGGCGACGACGGCCGAGTTTCGTCACACCATCGGCTCGCGAGCCCTCACCGAGCTCGAGCCCGTCAAGAGAACTCGCCGCCTCTATCACGCCCTCGGCGCCGACCCGACGAAGGATCGCCCCGCCTCGGAGCGCCTCCTCCGGCGCGTCGTCCGCGAGCAGCCGTTTCCCGAGGTGAACCAACTCGTCGACGCGCTCAATCTCGTCAGTCTGAGCCTACAGTGCCCGGTCGGCGCCTACGATTGGGACCAGCTCGCGCCTCCGGTTCTCGTCCGGATCGGTCGACCCGACGAGACGTTCATCGTCGGCGCCGGGCGGCGGGTGCGGGCCGGCGGCCGGATGGTGCTCGTCGATGGCGACGGTCTCTTCGGGAGCCCGAGCCAAGACTCCTCCCGCGCCGCGATCGAGCCCGGGACGGTTCGAGCGCTCGTCGTCACTTGGTTCCCGGCGGACGTGTCGAACGCCGAGATCGAGAACGCGACGGCCGAGGTGATCCACGCCGCCGAGACGTACTGTGAGGCCGCGGCCGACGAGTCGGGAATCCTCGGCTAGTCGGGGCGTCTTCTCGGTCGCGCGGCCGAGCCCGACGCATAGAATATGCGCGTGCCTCTGCGCGGCGTCGAGATCCTCTTCGACGCTTCGGCGGAGCGAGTCGACGGAGCCCTCATTTGGACGAACCCAGCTCGGACCGGAGAAACGAGCGCGACGCTTCGGTCACCGCCTCGCTCGCGCAGCTCGACGCCCTCGTTCGCCTATTGGGTGACGAAGACGAGAACGTTCTTCGCGTCGTGTGGGATGAGCTCGAGCGACTCGGGACGGCTGCGCTCCCCGCGCTCCGCGAGGCGCGCCGAGAGCACTGCGACGAACGGGTCCGCGTTCAAGCGGAGCGATTTCTCCGCGAATGGCACCGCCGCGGCGTGTTTCGCGAGTGGGTGCAGTTCTGCCGGCGCGGACGCTGGGATCTCGAAGAAGGATCGTTTCTCGTCGCGCGCTCCGAGCGTCCGGACTGCGACGTCGGCGCGTGCGCAGCTCGACTCGACGAGCATGCGAACACCTTGCGCCGCCGCGTCGAAGCGGCGCCGACACCCGACGCGGCGGTGACGAAGGTGACGCAGTATCTGTTCGACGAACTCGGTTTCACCGGTAACTCCACACGCTACGACGATCCGGACAACAGCTATCTCGACCGCGTCCTCGAGCGGAAGATCGGCATCCCGATCAGCCTCTCCGCCGTCGTGTTGCTCGTGTGTCGACGTCTAGCGCTCCGAGTCACAGGAGTTGGCACCCCGGGACACTTTCTTCTCAAGTTTCGGGGCGCGAGCGGAGAGCGGTTCGTCGATGCGTTCCACGGCGGACGGATTCTCGACACCCGAGAATGCGCCCGGCTGCTCGCGACGGTCGGCGTCCAGCTCGAGTCGCGCCACCTCCGCGCGGTCGACGATCAGACGATTCTGATTCGGATGCTGAACAACCTGTTCAAGGTCTACTGGGACGCGGGCGACACGCGGCGGTCGAATCGAGTCGCGGCGATGGCGAAGCTCTTGAGCTCAGAGGCGGGCGACTGAGCTCGCTGGCGGTTTCCGTTTGGGCGGGCGGTGGACCGTGCCGTCGAGCTCAGCTTGCCGGAGGGCGCTCGAGATCGAACTCGTCGGGCGCGAGCACCGATCTACACCTCGAGCTCCTTCGGAAACCGGTTCAGGTTGCGCGAGCCATCGTGTGTCACGAGGAGTAGATCCTCGAGCCGAACCGCACCGACTCCCGGGTAGTAGAGTCCGGGCTCGACGGTGACGACCTCGCCCGCCTGAAGAGTGCTCGGGAGGCGACCGAGCCGCGGCAGCTCGTGGATGTCGAGACCGAGTCCGTGGCCCGTGCCGTGAATGAACCCGGTTTTCTTTCCCGAGACCTCACCGTTTTCGTTCCCGAGCTCCTTGAGTTTCTCGACGACCGCTTGGTGGACCGCTCGACCGTCCACACCGTGGCGTAGCATGCTGATCGCGAGCTCCTGCGCGGCGAAAACGTCGGCGTACAGTTTCTTTACCGCGGCGGACGCCTCGCCGCGAACGACCGTGCGCGTCATGTCCCCCCAGTACCGGTTCGCCGTCGAGTGCGGAAAGATGTCGAGGATGATCGTTTGGTGGGCCGGAAGCGGACCCGAGCCGCGGTGGTGCGGATCGGCTCCTTGATCGCCGCCGGCGACGATGATCAACGATCCGTCGCAGTCGCGATCGAGGAGGAAGCGCTGGATCTCCCGGCGAAGGAGCTCCGAAGTGAGCTCGACGCCGCGCCAACGGAGACGATCTCCCGCGATGTCGCTTTCGCGCAGGATGTCGACGGCGAGCTGCATCGCGCTTTCGGCGTGAGCTTGCACTTCCTCGATGGCCGCGAGCTCCGCCTCGGTCTTGACGTTCCGCTCCGGAAAGAACGGATCGGGCTGAGTCAGCACGCGGTAGCCGAGCTTCGCCAGGCTCTCCGCGTATCCGAGCGCGAAGCTCAGCGGGACGACGAGCTCTAGGGCGGATGCGTCATCGCCGATGCGGTCGCGAAGAAACCGATCGACCACCGCGGTGATGCTCGGGGTCTCGCCCTTTTCCTCGAGCGCTAATTCGTACGGAGTGGTCGAGACGAGCTCGTCGACATCGGCCTCATCCCCGGCCCGGCCGTATTCGAGATCGTTGACCATGAGAATCCGCTGGCCGGTGAGCTCGAGGTAGGCGACAGCACCTCCGACGAGGAAATGAGTGGCGTAGTAGAGGTCGGCGTTGGTCTCGCTGTCGCCGATGATGAGACGCGCGCGGCGCGGTTCGTTCGAGCTCATAAACCCTTGACCGATCGGAGAAAACGACGCCGTCGAGACGCACGCGTTCCGTCTCGACTCGCGGCGGCTCGATCGCTGCCGCGTCGCCGAATCGTCTCATCCTCCGGCGTTGCGTCCTACTTCTTTTCCGCCCTCGGGGCGAACTGACGAATCTCCGGGCTCGAACGCGGAGAGTCGACCGCCGGGCGACGGTCTCAGTCCGTCTCGTCGAATGCGCCCGTCTCGAGCACGCGGGCGATCTCGGCGAGAAACTGATCCGCGACGGCACCGTCGATGAGTCGGTGGTCGTAGGTGAGGCTGAGGTACGCCATCGTTCGGGCGACGATCGCGTCGGTCTTCTCGTCGACGGTGGGGCGCTTCTCGATCTTCCCCAGGCAGAGGATCGCAACCTGAGGTTGATGGATGATCGGCGTTCCGATGAGAGCGCCGAAAACGCCGGGATTCGTGATCGTGAACGTGCCGCCGCGGACTTCCTCCGGGCGAAGCTCCTTCGCTCGCGCGCGCGTCGCCACGTCCTGGATTCGTTCGGCGAGCGCTTCCGTCGAGAGCGAGTTCGCTTCCGGGATCACCGGGACGATGAGCCCGTTCTCGAGAGCGACCGCTATGCCCAGGTTCACGCTGCTGTGATAGACGACCTTGTCGCCGCGGATCGACGCATTGAGCGTAGGCCAGTTCGCGAGGGCATCACACACTGCGCGGGAGACGAACGCGAGGTACGTGAGATTCACACCGGACGCCGCGAGTCGATCCCTCCGCTCCGCGCGCAGCTCCCGCACGCGAGTCATGTCGACTTCGAACACGCTCGTGACGTGCGCCGAAGTGCGGCGACTCGCAACCATGTGCTCGGCGATGCGCTGACGCATCCGAGACATCGTCTCGACCCGTTCGGCGTGGGGGAAGGCGTCGCGGCTTTCGAGGAAGCTGAGAAGATCTTCCTTCGTCACTCGCCCTTGCGTACCGGAGCCGGTGAGTTGACTGAGATCGACACCGTGCTCGTCGGCCAGCCGGCGGACGAGCGGAGAGGATTTCGTTCGGAGTCGTTCCCCGCGCGTCGCTCCCGCGGATGCGACGGCGGAGGTGCGCTGAGGCGACGGATTCGGCGAGTCGGCTTCGGCCGACGCATCCGGCACCTCTTGCTTCCCTCGCTCGCGGGGGATCTCGGTGGAAGCACGACCGCTCGCTCGCGAGCTCGGCCGCGCGTCCGCGTCGGTCGAGAGAACGCACACCGCGGTGTCGACGGGGACCGTCTCGCCTTCTGCGACCAGGATCTGGGTGAGGTACCCTTCCGCCGGCGCGGGGATCTCCGAGTCGACCTTGTCCGTCGAAATCTCGAAGAGAAGCTCGTCCCGCTCGACGAACTCGCCGACCTCCTTGAACCAGCGCACCATCGTGCCTTCCGCGATGCTCTCGCCCATCTGCGGCATATGCACTTCGGTGTCCATCGTGAGCACTCCGTTCTCCGTCGTTCGCCCTCCGTGCGGGCGGTGCTGCCACAGATCTACGGCATGGAACGGGAGTTTTCAACGGCGTGGTGGCTGCTTCGCCGGGGGGGAGCGGGAGGTTCCCCCCGCGTGCGCTCCGGGGCGGCAGGATCGATCGAATGTCGGCGGTCAGCGCTCGTTCGCGACGGGATCGATACGGCGGATCCGATGGAGCCGCGACGGTATCTCGATCGGGAGAGCACCGGCGAGCCGGATCCCGGTGTGAACGATCACCCGCCCACCGTCGTCCGCGAGGAAGAGGTAGACGTCGTCGCGGTGGGCGTCGGCGGCGAAGAGCGAGCTGCCGTCGCGCTCGGCACGTGAGCGAGCGTTCTCGAAGGAGAGAGTCCACTCGATCCCGAAGCGTTCGGCAGCCTCCGAATCGGGTGCCGCACGAAAGAGCGAGAGCGTCTCGTCCGCGGGGAGCGGATCGCCGAAAGTGCGCAATCGTTCGCAGCTTGCGCGGAAAAACGCCCGGCGGGCGAGCTCGGTCGTCGCCGCGCGCGCGTCGATATTGGCCCAAGCGGCGGCGAGAATCGGCTCGTAGGCGAAGCGCTGGAGGAGGCCGAGAGCGTTTCGATCGATGAACTCGAGCCAGCGCGCGCGCGGAATCAGGCGGAGTGCCTCCGCGGGATGCTTCCCGCGAAGCGCCTCCTCGAGAGCGTCGCTGGAACCGTCTAACGCTAGCGCAGTGTCGATAGAGACGAATTGCGTTTCGTCGTGAGTCAAAGCATTCACCTCGCGTTTGGAATTCTCGATTCCGGCCACTCTCTTGCGCACTCTGCGGAGTGTGGATGATCTCCACAAGTTCCGTGCCAACGCCGTAGCCCCGGCGACGTTGATCCGACCCGTAGGACACGGTACAAGGGACAGGACCGCTCGTGACGCCGTCGAGTCGTTTCGCTGCGTCATGCCAAAAGCCGGGACACGGCGGCCCGATTCGAACCGCACACGGAGGACCGGTGAGCCGAGAGGTCTACACGGCGAGCAACGAACACGACGCGCGCGACATCGTCGAGCGACTCGCCGAGCGCGGAATCCGTAGCTTCGTCCGCGGCGAACCGATGCGGATCCTCGGGATCGAGATCCCGATCGGGCAGGTCTTTCCCACCGTTTGCGTCCGCGCCGCGGCGGATCTCGAGCGAGCTCGCGAGGCGGTGGACGCGATCCTCGCCGAGCGCGGGGAGCGACCGGTCGAGCCCCGCTGGACCTGCGCGTGCGGCGAAACACTCGACGGGCAGTTCACGAAGTGCTGGAGCTGCGGCGAGGCGCGCCCCGACTCCGCCGATCCGGATTCGCGCGAAATCTGAGGGATTCCCAGCTCGGGATTCGTCGGATGCCCGGGGCGACGGTCGAGTCGCGGAGACGCTACTTCGTTGACCGCCGCTCCGGGGTCGGGGACACTTCGAGTCGGGGATTGGTGATCGAGGAACCCGTCGAACCGACAGGAAACAGACTCTGTTTCGCTGCACGCCCAAGGAGGAAGCTGTGGCCTTCGATTCAGAAATGATCTTCACCCGTCGTCGCTCCGGTGTCGGCTTGCTCGCGTTGCTCGCGCTCGTCGTGTCGGCAGCAGTTCCGATCCCATCGTCGTACGCCGCCGAAAAGGTGAGATCGTACTCGTGCGGTGAGGAAGATCCGGATGGCGACATCGGCGAGGAAGTGATCGAGACGATCGATGAAACGAGTCCACCGACGCAGGATGCGAACGGCGATCCTGTCGAAGACGGGCAGGGCGAGTTCGTCTCGCTTCTCGGTGCCGGGGGACCGACTTACGTCGAGGGGCGTGACGGCGAAGGCAGTCTCGCGATCGACTTCGACGGCGTCGATGACGAGCTCACCTCGCCGGCGTTCGACCCGCGGAACTTCGGTACGTTCGCCTCTCTCAGTCAGGCTTGGGTGAGGCCGGACGCCGCGAAGCAGGGCACGCGGCAGGCGGTGTGGAGTCTCGGAAACGACAACGGGGGCGTGGGAATCACCGAAGACGGCAAGTGGGAAATGATCGCGGTCAGCATCATCCAAGACACCGCGTCGGACACCGACGTCGCGTTCGACGAATGGACTCACCTCGCGGTTCTTCGCGGGGGAAACGGCGCGGAGCTTTACGTCAACGGCGCTCTCGTCGCGTCGGGAGCGAACTTTTGGAACGGCATCGGACAGGTCTCCGTCGGCCGGAGAACGGCGGGTGATCCGTTCTACTTCGATGGCGCGATCGACGATTTCAATATCGCGGGCTTCTCCGACTTCGATTTCGATGCGTTTCGCGACATCGACTTTTTCGGGGGCGGGGCGAGCGATGTGGTCGGCGACGTCAATCAAGACGGAGTCGTCGACGACGTGGACTACGGGATTTGGGCTGAGAATGTCGGCTTCGACAACGAGCTCGGAGGTGGAGACGGCAACACGCTCCTCATGGGAGATGTCGACCAGAACGGACGCGTGAACTACTTCGATTTCCAGGTCATAGCTGCGGCAGCGGATGTTCCGATCGCACCGGCTCTCGACGACTCCGGTGTGGTCGCGGTCGACGATTTCCTCAATCGGCAGCCGACGAAGGCGCTCGGTCCCGGTGGGGGATTCAATTTTCAAAACTACGACGGAGGGCGGGGAACCTGGACGGCGCCGTGGGTATCGGTCGGAAACGGAATCATCACCGGCGCGGACTTCGAGCCGCGGGAACGTCGCTTCATGGCGCTGACGACGACTGGACTCAGTGCGAACAACCTGTCTCGCGGATTCAGCGTGGAGGGACTCCCCGAGGACGAAACACTTTATTTCGCGGCGCGGTTTCTGATTCCGGAGGGCGGCTCGCCGCCCGGAAGTCTCATCCTCAATCCGGCGGGCGAGGAGTTTCAGGAGATCAGCATCGCCGTCGATCCGGCGACTGGATTCTCGATTACACTCGGCGAGATGATCGAGTTCTCGTTCGATCCGATCGAGATCGAGACGAACGTGCTGCACCAAATCGTCGGTAAGCTGGAGTTCAACTCGGCCGGGGCGAACGAAGTGCTGAGCGCATGGCTCAACCCGGAGGATCTCGAAGACGGCGAGTTCGAGCTCATCACCGAATCGGATGTCGTCAACGGTCTCGAAGATCTCGTCGGGACGCTCACGCTCGACCGCGGTACGCAGGGTGGCGGGGCGCTCTTCTGGGACGACGTCGCGATCGGGACGAGTTGGGAGGCGGTCACGAATGTCGACATTTCGCGCCTCGCGCTTCGAGTCAATGCCGAGACGGGCGCGGTAAGCCTTGTCAACGGCACCCCCGACGACGTCGAGCTCAAGTATTACGAGATCGCGTCGGAGGGCGGATCGTTGAGCGTGGACGGTTGGTCGAGTCTCGCGGAAGGCGGAGTCGACGGCTGGGCCGTGAACAGCCCGACGGCGAATCTGCTCACCGAGTCGAACTTCACCGGCGGGACGACGATCGCCGCGGGCGGCTCGATCGATCTCGGCATGCTGTACCAGACCGACAAGCCGCAGGATTTGGTCGCGAGGTACGCGACGACGCAGCTTCTCTTCAACGCGGCGCGCCTCGACCGCGACGAGGATGGGGTCTTCGACACGGTCGACAATTGCGCTGCGACTCCGAACGCCGACCAAGCCGACGCGGACGACGACGGACTCGGCGACGTCTGTGACAACTGCCCCGAAGCGAGCAACCGCGATCAAGTCGATCTCGACGAGGACGGGGTTGGGAACGCGTGCGACGATGAAGTCGCCGACACCTACCGCGACTGGTCGCCGACGGGGTCCCAGGGCGAGAACAATATGTACTACGGCTACTTCGACGTGACGCAGGATCTTGCGGACGGCGGAGACGGCGTGTACGCGGCGGAGAAACTCACTCTGTTCCTCAACGACGAGTCGAACATCATCTCGGGGGATGCCGCGCTCTGGCGGGAATCACCGAATCATTGGAACGGCAACGCGTGGGACATCACCTCCGCCGGCGCGCCGCCGTGGACATTTCTCGGCCGGCTGGACCTGCACCCGAACGACCCGGATCCCGAAGCGGAACATTGGGTCGTGCGTCGCTGGGAGAGCGACCGGAGCGGGAACATCTCGATCCTCTGGCACATGCACCACGAGAATGTGGCCTGCGGCGGAAACGGCGTCGGCGGGCTCCTCTATCACAACGATACGCTCGTCGACGAAGCGGCCGTCTCGAGTCCGTTCGAACCCGCGGTGACGCGAACCGTCGAGCTCACGGTCGGACGTGGCGACACGATCGACCTCGTTCTGAACGCGATCGGGCCGAACGGTATGAATGAGGACGACTGCGACGGCTCGCAGAACTGGTTCCTCGTCACCTCGACCGACGCCGAACCGACGTTCAACCGCGGCGACGTCAACGGACAGGGAGCGACGCCCGTCGACATCGCCGACGCGATCGGGCTTCTCAACCACCTCTTCGGCGACGCGCCTCCGCCGATCTGCGAAGACTCCGCGGATGCGAATGACGACGGAGCGATCAACATCGCCGACGCCATCGGGATCCTGAATTTCCTCTTTTCGGCGGACGGACGTGAACCTCTCGATCCTGGGCCGTTCCGCCCCTGCGGGTCGGACCCGACACCGGACGAGCTCGGCTGCGCGGAGTACCTGAACTGCGAGTGAGTCCTCGTTGCCTCGCGCTGCGCGTTGCGAGCACGTCGAGGTGAGGTAAAGAAACCGGGGGCAGGATTCCACCGCGCGGCGGAGTCCTGCCCCCGGTTCTCATTTGGCGGTCAGAACGAAACGCCGCCTACAGCGACGACTCGCTGCACGCGAGGTCGTCGGGAGTGGAATCGTATCCACTCTCGGGGAACGGTGACGCGATCGTGCCGGATCCGACGAAGAGCGCGTTCAGGATCAGCATCGGATCGGCGATGTTGACGGCACCGTCGTCGTTCGCGTCCGCCGCATCCGCGCAGTACGGCCGCTCGCCGTCCGCGAAAAGGTGGAGGAGGACGAACAACGAGTCGCTGACGTCGAGGCTGCCGTCGTCGTTCGCATCGCCGCGGACGAAGCTCGCGTCGTGATCGCTGCCGATCGCGAGGAACGCGACCGCGGCTTCGTCTTCGCCGTCGGTACCGTCGCCACCGTCACCGGTGTCACCACCGTCACCACCGTCGCCACCGTCACCACCGTCACCACCGTCACCACCGTCACCACCGTCACCACCGTCACCACCGTCACCACCGTCACCACCGTCACCACCGTCGCCGCCGTCACCGTCTTCATCGTCGCTATGACACCACCAGCGGAAGCGGCGACCTTCCATCAGCTCGCCAAACGTACCCGCGAGGACGACGTTCTCGTCGCCGTCGACGACCGTGATCGCAGCGCCGACGAGATCGGCGATCGATTCGGCACCGAGAGGAAGAGCGTCGTCCCGCCACGTGGCGAGCTTGAGTGAACCGCGGCCGGAGAGACGCGCGGCGATCCACTCCCGGAATCGGCTGAAGCGCGCTTTGACCGCGCCGCTGATCACGACGTCACCGGACTGTACGGAAAGACTACCTTCGCCGGCCTCGAGCGCCGCCAGCGCCGCTTCGTCGGTCGCGATGGCTCCGCTGAGTGCCGCGGGATCGAGATCGATCGCCGTCTCGCCGATATGAAGCGTCGCGGTGTCCACGCTTTCGAATCCGCGCACGTGAATGCTGTAGTGAAGCTCCGTTCGGTCGTCGTTCGCGACGAGCGAGGCGTAGCCGTGGGGGGCGTCGGAGTCGCCGTCGCGATCGCGGTCGCGCCAGCGGTTCAGCCAATCGCGCCAGCGCGACCAACGATCGCCGTCGTGCTCGTCGTCTTCCTCGTCGTCCTCACCCTCTTCGGCGGCGGCTTCACCCTCGCCGCCACCTTCACCACCCTCGCCGCCGTCGTCCTCAGGGAGCTTGAGTCGCGCGGAGAAGTGCCGCGCGGGCGGAAGCTCGCCCGTCCGCGTCGTGATCGTCCCGACACTCTCGCTCGCCTCGTCGTTCGCGACCCGTACATCGTACGTCGCGCCCGGCTCGAGTCCGCGCACGTGAACGTGCATCGCGGCGTGGTCGCCGATTGCGCGGAGGTGGCTTGCACCCTCGGCGTCTTGATTCGCCGCGTCGTCCGGGGGGCTCAGCTCGGCGAGACTGTGCAGACTGACGCACCCGCCTCCACCGTCGCGATCGTGGGCGTTCGCGACGTCCGAACTCAACATCAATACGAACGCGAGAACTCCCAGCCCCGAGAAACCAACTCGAAACACCATTCCAATCTCCTCGTTTAGACCAGAGACCCGAAGTAGGGGATGAAACCGCGCGCCCCGGGGTCGGTGAGTCCCGCGGCAGCGCTCGGCGGCGCCGGCCCGCGGAGGCCGACCTTTCGCCAGATACGGTAGCCCGCGGCCGAGGACGGAGTCAAAGTCGGAGCGGGAATTCTCGAGCGTTCGGCTCCGCGAAGGGGCGTCACGAGGCGGTGAACTCGCAAATCGGGGCGAGTCCGACCGGGAGTGGTACGATGCGTTCATGTCCACGCGCCAAGGTCGACGCACGGCGGCGATTCTCTCTGCGGTGGGCGTCACGCTCGTCGCCGCCCTAGCCTTCGCCTACCGCGATCGAATCGCCGAGTCGTGGCATCTATCCCGTCTCGATGCGGAATCGGAGGCGAGGGAGCACGCGGCTCGGCGGCTCGGGGAAATGCGCTCGGCGCGCGCGGTCCCTCGTCTCGTCGAAATGCTCAAGGACGACGTCGGTCTTCGCCCGGGCGGGCAGATCGCCGGCACCCACCAAATTCCGCGGCGGGAGGGTCACTTCACGCTCGAGCGATTGCGGAGCGAAGTGTGGCGGACGTACTGGCCAGGTCAGGTTCTCGCCGAGATCGGCCTGGCGGCGGCTCCGGACCTCGCCGGGCTTCTCACCGACGAAGATCCATTCGTGCGTCTGGTCGCAGTCGAGACGCTTTCGAGCATCGGAAGCGCGGCGCTTCCCTCGCTCGAAGAATTCTTCGAGCAAACTGGCGTACCGACCGCGGCGAAGATCCACGCGCTCTACGCCATCGAGGAGATGGCGCCGGCGGCGAGCGCGAAGGCAGTGCCGTTTCTCGTCGCGTGCGCGTCGACTCCGGGTACGACGTCCGCGTTGGTTTCACGAGACGAAGCCGACGAGATCAGAGAGCACGCGGTCTTCGTCCTCGGCGAGATCGGCGAGACGGGCGCGGATGCCTCGCGGGCGATTCCTGCACTCGAGGCGCTAGCGAACGACGTCACCGCCTCACCGAACCTGCGGCATGCGGCGGGGTACGCGCTCCTCAAGATTCGGCCGTAGCCGGAACGAGCTACGACTGGGCTGCCTCGTAGGGCGAGAAGTGCTCGTGGGCGATCTTCCAGTCGTGCCCGACTCGGACGAACACCATGGTCGTGCGCAGCTCGCCGCGGACGGTTTCGTCCTCGACGACGGCCTCGTACCGGACGATGAACGTCGCGACCGCGGTTTCTCCGAAGACGTCGACCTTGAGGTCGTCGACCGTGGCGCGAAACGCATCGAGCCCGCCGATCGCGTTCCGCTCCGCGGCTCGCGTGACTTCGGCGTCTTGACGGCCGCCGCGGTCTCCGAACTTGCTGAACTTCGGCCCGAAGAAGTGGTACGCCTCGAGACGGTCGAGCTCCTTCCGTTCAGCCGAGGCGTAGATCTCGCGAATCGTGCGCGCGATCTCTTCCTGCTCGGCGGCAAACTCAGCGTGGAGGATATCGGAGGACGTCAGGCTCTCGCATCCTGCGGTCGCGGCGAAGACGGAGAGACCGAGCAACGTGACGTGAAAACGGCTTCGCATGGATCGAGCTCGGACGAGCTGCCTAGATTCCCGAGGAAAGAACATCGTGTTCCAAACGAACGACCGGTGTTCCCGAGAAGAAGACGAGCGAAATTCCGGGCGACTCAGCGCGCCGCGCGCGGTTCCTGGGAAAAACTGGCGGGAGTGCATGGGAATCGAACCCACCTACGACGTTGTTCGCGCCGCACCAAGGATTTGAAGTCCCGGAGGTCCACCAGGAACCTACTCACTCCCGCGGTCGTTCGACCGTGAGCCTACCACGGCATCTGGAGGCCTTCAACGCGCGCGGTCGCCGCTAGGTTCGCCACCCGATGCGGACTCGTTCGGGAAGGGCTCGGTTCGAGTTCGGACGTTGATTCCGGACCGCGCGTGCGAGAGTGTTGCGCTCGCCTGATCTTCTGGGGAGGATCGGGAGGTTCTCCCCGTTCCGAGCTCGCTGCCAGAACCGATGCGCAGACGCCAATCTTCTCTCGTCGCTCTCTCGATCGCGCTTTCGCTCAGCACGCTTCCGGCGTGCAGTCCGAGTGCCGCGCTGTCGACGGATGACGACGCGCCCCGCTCGAGTGACCGCGCCGCGGAGACCGTTCGGGCGTCCGCGCCCGATTCGGGTCGACTCCTCACCCTCGAATCGGCGCGAGCCTTGCTTGCGGCGATCCGAGCCGGCGCCCCGCGCGGCGCGCTCGATTCCGCCGGGCTTCCTCGTGAGCTCCGTGAGGATCGCGAGACGCGCGTCGTCGTTCTCTCGGCGAGCACGGGAAACGCCGCGCCGACGATCGCGGAGGGGGCGGGAGCCGGCTGGATCGCCGCGGTCGATGCGGCTCTCGGGGCGATGCCTGCGGACCGCCGGTCGACGCCGATGCGGTGGGTCAGGCTCGACGTCGTGACGGATCTCGGCGACGAGGAGATTCTCGGAGCCGGCTCGCAGTTCGCCCCGCTCGCGGGACTCGAAGGCATCGCTCTCCGGCAGCCGGTAGTCGCCCACATCCTTCCCGAGGAGCTTTGGGCGCAGCGCATACTCGATACGAAGGGGCGCTTTCACCGAAAGCTATTCAGCTACTACCTCACGTCCGGTCGCTCCGTGAGCGCCGGAGACGTCGCTTCGCTCGGCACCGAGCCGATTCGCGGCCGGCGCTTTCGCTCGACGTCGTTTTTCTTCGATGGCGAACGCGCGCAGCGTCTCTATCGCGGACGCGCGCCGCGGTCACGATTTACCGCGAGCGACCTCCTCGCCGCGGTGACTTCGGCCGGCGACTATCTCGCGCGTGCGACACGGGAGAACGGCAAGTTCGACTACAGCTACCTCCCGGGGCCGGACCGCGTCGAGTCCTCGTACAATTTGGTGCGACACGCGGGGACGATCTTCGCCCTTCTCGAAGTCGCTGCGGCGACACGGAGGAAGGAGTACGGCGACGCGGTCGAGCGGGCGATTCAGTATCTGCTCGCGCGGGTCCGTCGGTTCGGCAGCGCGGACGAACCCTTGACGCGCGTCGTCGTCGAGGGCGACAAGATCAAGCTCGGCGGCGTCGCCCTCACGATCCTCGCGCTCACCGAATACTGGAAGGTGACCGGCTCGGATCGGTACAAGGGGCTTCTCGCGAGTCTCGCTCGGTACATCGGATCCGCGCAGAAACCGAGCGGCGAGTTCATCAGTCAGCTCTACTACTCGACGGGAAAGGCGCGCGATTGGACGTCCGAGTACTATCCCGGAGAAGCGATCTTCGCGCTCTGCCGACTGCACGCGCTCGACGAGAACCCTGACTGGATCGACATCGCTGCGCGCGGCGCCGATTACCTGATCCTCGGTCGCGACAAGGGCGTCGCAACCCTCGATCTAATCCACGACCACTGGCTCCTCTACGGGCTCAACGAGCTCCACCGCTACCGCCCGGAAGAGCGCTATCTCACACACGCGTCGCGCATCGTGACTGCGATTCTCGCCGCTCAGCGTCCCGCCAACTCGAGTCTTCCCGATCTCCGCGGCGCCTGGGGGCGGCGTCCGCGATCGACTCCGGCGGCGACGCGCGCGGAAGGGCTCCTCGCGGCGTATCGCTTGTTTCGTCGAAACGAGCGCGACAAGTTGGCCGATCGTATCCTCGACGCCGTGGCACTTACGACGGGATACCAGCTCGCGACCCAATTCACACCGCCGTCAGCGCTCTTCTTCCCGAACCCACAACGCGCGCTCGGCGGATTCGCGTGCTCGTTCGAGCGCGACGACATCCGGATCGACTACGTGCAGCACAACATCTCGGCCTTGCTCGCTCTTCGACGCGTCATGATCGACGAAAAGCGAGGCGAGCTCGGTGTTCCTTTCGTGCATCCGGATTTTTGACGTCACCATCCGCTCGCACGATCTACTCGCGCGCGGCGCTGCGGTCCGTCTCGGGTGGGAGGAGCACGTACGCCGTCCCGCCGCGATCGAGCCACGCGCGTTCGAGCTCGGGCCGGAGGTAGGTCGTCCGGCCGGACGCGGCGTCCGCGGCCGCCGGATCGTTCACGTGAACGTTCTCGTCGCCGTCGAATCCCGTTACGACGAGGAGATGCCCGCCGGGGTAGGCGTGGGGCGCTCCCGCGAGCTCACCATCCTTCGTGCGAATGCTGATGACGAGCGGCTGGTCGTTCGCGATCGACTGCTCGACCTCGCGCCACGAACCGAAGCGCGCAACGTACCCTGGGACACCGAACGAGAAGGCCCCTTGCACGGCGCGCGGCCAGTTGCCGTAGATATCGTGTCGACCGTCGAAGATTCGCTCGGCAACTCGCGCCGTCGGGACGTTGCGACCGTGGTACGCGAGGAGCATCGCAACGGACGTCGGGCTGCAGATGCGGTGTGCGATCTTCGGGTCTTCGGTCTTCTGCGAGCGGTAGGGGACGGAAAGGCGGCGCGTCCACGTGCTCCGTTTTGGTCGAGGAGCGGGTGGATCGTCGCCGCCGAGCGGAATGCCGGTCGAATTCGTGAGTGCGAGGGCGATGCGATGGATCGGAAAGCCCGAGCGTCCGGGTGAACTCTTCGTGAGCGCGGTCCCGAGGAGCGTGACGCGGTACTGCAGCTCGCGGTGCGGACTGTTCGCCCGGTAGTAGTCGATTTCGACGCTTCCTCCCGTCCACTTCGTTACCTGCGTGGTGTCCCGTTCGAGCCGCCCCCACTCGCCGACCGCGAGATAGGGAGACCAGGTATCTCCGGACTTCACGCGAAGCTCGACGAGGAATCCGCTCCCCGTCGGCGCTTCGATGTTCCACGAAGGCAGGACCTCGCTGAACGGATGGGGCGTCGTGATCGTCGGAGATTCGTATTCCGCGCGGGCCGCGCCCTCGCCAACGGTCCAGTGACCGGCCGCGAGCTCGTCTCTCGAATGAATGATGAGATCGTGGCGAAAGCGGCGATGAGGTCGCGGCGATCCCGCAAGTGTGTCGTCGATCGCGCTCGCGATTTGGGCGAGATACTCGCCGCCGGCCGGGTGGCGGACCATTCCGGCGAGAAGATAGACCCGTTCGCCGTTTCGAACGCGGGCCGTGTCGAGGTGCCAGTCCTCCCAAAGTCCGTTCTTCCGCAAGACGGAGACGCCGCGCCCGCGAAGTCCGCGGACGAAGTTGTCGTCGTGAAACTCGAGCGCGGGCGAAGCGAACACTCGGCGCATCGCCGCTGCGGCGCGCGGGTGAACGAGGTCGCCCCGCTCGAGGAACAGGTAATACCGGAGACACTGCCTCACCGTCGCCGCGTGCGAGTGTCCGCCGACGGGCTCGACCGTCCGTGGCTCGCCGATTCCGTAGTGCTTTCCCGACCACAGCCCACCGCCGGTGGTCGCGTCGTAGAAGCGATATCGCGGCGATGTTTGGAGCGCCTGGATCGCTTCGAGACCGACGAGCTGGCTGTACTTCGCCGCGAGCTCGTTGCTCGATCGTTTGATGACGAGTCCGAGCTCGCGCTCGACCTCGGAGCTCAGTTTCGCCTCGGCGCCGCCGAATCGCTCGAAGTAGGCCGCGAGAATGCAGATTTTCGGGACGCTCGCGCCGTAGAAGATCGCGTCCGGGCGAAGCCAGGCGACGCGTGGCCGGGTGAGGTCGACCACGCCGATCGCACGAGACTGCGGCTCGACGGCGAGCTTCTCGCGGATGCGCTGGTCGGCGGCTTCGAGAGCGCGTTGAAGCTCCGGGTCGACAGGCGTATCGGGGACGAGCTCGAGCGTTTCGATCCCCGGCAGGGAGATCTCGTCCCGTTCGCCCGCGAGGGCGCGCTCACCGGCGCCGAGCAAGCCGGCGAGGACCGCGAAGACGACGGAGGTGCGCAGTTTGAAGGCGCCGATCATGCGAGCCGTTCCTTCCCGATGAATTGCGGCGTCATCGTCGGGGCGATCGGTGCTCCCGTCAACAAACCGGACAGCCGATGGCAGCTTCGACCGGATCACGCGAGGTCAGGTTTTTTCCTAGAAACGTCGCGCAAGAGTGATCGTCCCCTTGGATGATCCGCGCGCGGTTTCGGCCGCCGATATGGTAGAACTCCGGTCGCGGCCGAGGTATGGCCGGTCGAGACTCGGAATCGGTACTACCCATCGAAGGAAAGAGGAGGCCGCAGAATGGCCGACAGCGTGAGCCCGGCGCCCAAAAGGTCGTACTCGAAGCGACGGGGCTGCTTCACGATGGTCCTCGTCACCCTCCTCGTCCTCGTGATCGGTGGCGTGGGGCTCATCTGGTACATCAATCGATTCATCGACGACGCTCCGCGCGAGCTGCCGTCCGTCGCGGCCGATCCCGTGGTCGCGAAAGACGTGAGAGCGCGTTGGGACCAATTCGACGCCGAGCTCAAATCCGACCAACCGGCATCGCCGTTCTCCGTCACGCTCGACGAGGTGAACACGCTCATCCAGACCGATCCCGAATTCGAGACGGCACGCGGTAAGGTGTTTTTTCGTGCGGAGGACGATCACATCGTTGCCGAACTCAGCCTTCCGCTCGAAGAGCTCGGGGCTGGCGCAAAGGGCTATTTCAACGGCTCGATCGTGTTCGACGCCGAGGTCGGAGCGGACGGCCGGCTCGAGGTGCAGCCCATCGCGATTCGGGCGCCGGACGGCGCATCCGTGCCGGAGGTTCTCCTTCGCTCGATCGATCCCCAGGAGCTCGCGGATCGCTTCGCGGAAAGTCCCGAGGTGATCGAGCACTTGAAGAAGATCGGCAGCATCACGATCGAAGACGGCAAGGTCGTCATTACGCCGCGCGCTTCTGAGTAGGACGATCGGGGTCGGGAAGAACGAGTCTCCATTGCATCGCCTCTTCGTTGGCCACCACCGGTCCGACGGAGAGGCTTTTTTGTCGGTCGAGCGATCACAAAAAAAACCGGCGACGATCCTCGCGTGGATCGTCGCCGGTTGAGTGCGCTCGGCTCGGCTAGAGCTCGAACGCGTACCCGAGCGAGGCGAGATAGAGGGTGTCGCTCCGCCGCCGTCCCGGGGCCGGGGTGTTGTCCCAGCGCCACTGAACCGAGAACGCGGCGAAGAACCCGTTCCAAATCGTTAGGCGGACGCCCTGGTGCGTGATGATGTAGATGTCCTTGCCGTGCTCGAGGCTCGGAAAGCCCTCGTGGTTGTGAAAGATCGTGACTTTTCCGTCGACGACTTCCCAGTCGAGCCGAAAGGCCCACCGGGCCGTGACGAACTCGTCGTCGTTCGCGCCGCCGTCGTAGTCCTCACTGAAGTAGGCGACACCACCCTCAACGTACGAATCGAGGCCGGCGAACATGCCGTCGAAATCGCCCTTGTTGACGAGCTGGTAGCCGAGACCGGCACTGAGAGCGGTCCGGAGCTTGAGGTCCTGGAAGCTGTCGCCCTCGAAGAGCGAGGAAGCGTAAATGAACAGGCGCTCGGTGACGAAGAAATCGTACTTGAGCTGACCGCGCGCGTTTCTCGCCGTGACCGAGCCGGTGTCTTCGGCGTAGTTGTACGCGCCGCTCGCCGTGAAGCGTTGGCGCAGATTGCGAGCGATGAATTCGCCGCTCACGCTGCCCGTCTTCGTGCGCGTGTTGCCGTCGTTGATCGAACCGCCGGCCTGAATGAGTCCGGTGTAGGTGGTCCCCGCTGGCGGGGGGGGATTGATCGCGGCGACCGCGGTCAGGGGGACCGAGATCGGTTCCGAGGCGTCGTCTACCGTGACGTTCAGATGGCCGTCGGTTCCCGGCGAAACCGTTCCGTTCAGCTCCGAACCGCCCTCGAGAAGAAGCCGGAGCTTCATCTTCGAGTCGATGCTCTTTACCTGCGAATAGTCGATCGGGACATCGCCCGCAAACTTGGTCTTCACATTGAGCGTGCCGTCGCCCATGTCGACCACGTCGCCCTGAACCTCGCTCCCGTCGTTGAGCTGAATCGTCGTCGGCTCCGGCGGTGCTTCGGGAGTGGCATCACCGTCCTGGCTCGCGAGCGGGCCGGTTGCCACGACCACGGCGACCGCGATGAAGGCGGCGAACGAGCGCCGGCGGCGTGCGCCTCTGAGGGGGCTTTGGTCCAATGCGTATCGATCCTGCATCGTCTACAGACTCCATCCGAGTTCGTGCTGCCCGCGAGCTACTTCTTGACTGCGTAGAGTGCCCGCTTCGTGCGAAAGAAAAACTGACCCTCACTGACCGCAGGGGTCGCCATCGTCGTCTCTTCGAAGTGACTCTCGCCGACGACGCGAAACGTGTCGTCCGCGGCGAGCGCTTTGCATTCACCGTCGACGCTCGTGAAGTACACTTTGCCGTCTCCGGCGACGGGAGACGATTTGACGTCGCCCCGAAAGAGCCGCTCTTCCCACAAGACGTTCCCGTTTTCTGCGTTGAGACAGGTCGCGATGCCGTTGTCGCGAATCATGTAGACCCGGTCGTCCAAACAGACCGGGGTCGAGCAATCAGGTGCGTATTTCCCGTCGTAGGTCCAGTCGTGATGGCTCTTCGTGACATCACCTTTCCCGCCGACCCGGACCGCGCGGACGTGCCCCTGACCGCGGAAACCCGACGCGACCGCGAAAAACCGGCCGCTGCCGAACGTTGGGGACGCGATCGTCCGTCCGTAGGGGTGCGACACCTGGAGGCCGCTGCTCACCCAGAGTTCTTCGCCGGATTTCGGACGGTAGGCGTTGATATGGTCCGCGCCGGCGACGACGAGCTGTGCGCCGCCGTCCACGTTGACGATGAGCGGAGTCGAGTACGAGTCGCGCGCTTCACCCTTGGACTTTAGGTCGCGCTCGCGTTTCCACGCTTCATCGCCCGTGTTCTCATCGACGGCGAGAACGTACGACGGACCCTGATCCATGCAGACGACGAACACTCGGCCGTCGTGGCGGACGGGCGAACTCCCCATCCCCCACTGGATGCTGTACTTTCCGAGATCCTTCTGCAGATCGTGCTCCCACACCGTCTTGCCGCTCGCATCGAGGCAGACGAAGAGTCCCGTTCCGAAGAGCGCCCAAACGCGTTTGCCATCGGAGACCGGAGTCGGCGACGCCATGTTGTGAAGCTTGTGCGCCTTCTGCGATCCCTGACCGACGCGGCGGGTCCAGAGAGGATCGCCGGATGCGCGATCGATCGCGACGACGTGGAGACTCGAGTCCTCCGTTTGCGTCGTCAAGTAGATGCGGCCTCCGGCGACGATCGGAGACGAGTTTCCCCAGCCGTCGATCGGCCGTCGCCACGCGATGTCCTCCTTCGACCACGACGCGCGGAGCTTGGTTCCCTCGGGAGCGAGACCGAGTCCGCCGGGACCTCGCCAGCGCGGCCAGTCGTCGGGAGCGCCGCACGCGGGACGAGTTGCCGCGAAGATGATCAACGCGCTCGCGAGCGCGTTCCGACTCAAGTGAAGCTTCCACCGATGAGACGATCGCATCGTCCAGCCCTCATTCGTTACGATACGTACCTTCAGCCCGCCTGCGCGAACTCGAAAGCTCACGCGTTGGCCGCCCGTGGAAAACGTTCTCGGAGCCGAGTG
The DNA here is from genome assembly GCA_965223845.1 of Planctomycetota bacterium. Classification (GTDB taxonomy): domain Bacteria; phylum Planctomycetota; class UBA8108; order UBA8108; family SXIK01; genus CBDCXR01. Next base: position 7,446,448 of record CBDCXR010000004.1, read on the forward strand.
TCTCGGCCGAAAGAGTGTTTTCAACGGGTGGCTAGGTCGCTCATCAGGGTTTGCCCGCTCGGATCTGTCAAGTGCTCCGACACCGATTCAGCGGCGGTCCGTATCGTGCCCCCGCAGAGGAGGGAGACGAGATCAGGAATCTCCCGAGGCCGTCTCGGTGCCGGTTCACGTCATCCGCGGGGTGGCTCGCCGCGCGCCTTTTGCTTGGAGAATCAGCTCGATGAATCACTCGCTCGTCGAATCGAGGGACGTTCCGATACTGCTTCGCCGCCGCCTGGCCTCGACGCTTTCGGCCGTCCTTGCTTGCGCGATCGTCGCCGGATCACTGCGCGCGGAAGACGCGACGAACTGGCCGCAGTTTCGGGGCGCGGACTCGCGCGGGGTGTCAACGTCGGACGCGCTTCCCCACGAATGGGATCGCGAGAAGAACGTCCGCTGGGTGATCGATGTCCCGGGCCGCGGGTGGTCGTCGCCGATCGTGTGGGGAGAGCGTGTCTTTCTCACGACGGCGGTGGCCGATTCGCCTCCGGAGGAAGCGCGAAAGGGACTCTACTTCGGCGGTGAACGACCGCGCCGGGACGTCGAGCACCAGTGGCTCGTGATGTGTCTCGATGCCGGGACGGGCCGTCTGCGCTGGATCGAGAAGGTTCACGAGGCGGTGCCGGCTGCGGGGATTCACATCAAGAGCACGTACGCGTCGGAGACGCCGGTGACCGATGGCGAGCGCGTCTACGCGTATTTCGGCAACGTGGGCCTCTTCGCTCTCGACATGGACGGCGATCCGGCCTGGGAGCGGCGCTGGCCGGCGGTGAAGACACGCCACGGGTGGGGGACCGCATCGTCACCGACGCTTCACCGCGGACGGATCTACATCGTCAACGACAACGACACCCAGTCCTATGTCGTCGCCCTCGACGCGAAGACGGGGCGCGACATCTGGCACATCGAGCGCGACGAGAAGAGCAACTGGTCGACTCCATTTGTCTGGGAGGCCGGCGGGCGCACCGAAATCGTGACTCCGGGAACGGGGAAGGTCCGCTCCTACGGTGTCGACGGCTCGGTTCTGTGGGAGCTCGCGGGGATGTCGTCGATCACGATCATGACTCCCTTCGCCGCTCACGGACTCCTCTACATCAGCTCCGGCTACGTCGGCGACCAGAACCGTCCGGTCTACGCGATTCGGCCTGGCGCGGAGGGTGATATTTCGCTCGAAGAAGGGGAGCGCTCGAACGCTTCGATCGCGTGGTGCGAGCGCAAGGCAGCGCCCTACAATCCATCGCCGATCGTCTACGGCGACTACCTCTACGTGCTCTACGATCGGGGCTTCTTCTTCTGTCACAATGCGAAGACCGGCGAGCTCGTCTACAAGAAGCGCCTCGCCGGAGACATCGGAGGATTCGGCGGCTTCACCTGCTCGCCGTGGGCCTACGGTGGGAGGGTGTTTTGCCTCAACGAAGACGGTGAGACCTTCGTCGTCAAGGCGGGACCCGAGTACGAGCTCTTGGGGGTGAATCGCCTCGAGGAAATGGCGATGGCGACGCCGGCCATCGCCGGTGGACGCCTCTTCGTACGGACGCTCACGAAGCTGTACTGCATCGAGTCGGGCGGTGAGACGGGCGCCGACGGCGACGCCGGCCAGGACTCGGAGGACCGCTGATCGATCGACGCCGTCAGGTTTTCATCGACGCGTGGACGTCCCGAATCGCTCCGAGCAGGGCGCGGATTTCGTTCGCGTCGATGCTCCCGATGTTCCCGATACGGAAGGTCGGGACGTCGGTGAGCTTCCCCGGATAGATGATGTAGCCGCACTCGTGCAGACGGTCGTAGAAGGCGGGGAAGTCGAACGAGGGGCTCGGGTAATGGAATGCCGTGATGATGTGGCTCTGGTCTCCCGGTGCTACGAACGGCTCGAAACCGAGCTCCGCCATTCCCTCGGTGAGGACGCGGTGATTCTCACGGTAGCGGGCCGAGCGCGCGGGGATTCCGCCTTCCGCGCGGAGCTCCTCGAGTGCGCGGCGAAAGGCGAGAAGGACGTGCGTCGGTGGGGTGTAGCGGAACTGTCCCGTCTTCTCCATGTAGGCCCACTGTCCGTAGAGATCAAGGCTGAGCGATCGGGCGTTTCCATTCGTCTCGGCCATCGCGTCGCGGCGGGAGAGCACGAACGAGAATCCGGGCGTGCCCTCGATGCACTTGTTCGCTGAGCCGACGAGGTGATCGATCGGTCCGGCGTCGAAGTCGGTCGCCTCGCCCGTTCCGATCGCGTACGCACCGAACGTCGAGATCGCGTCGACGATGAATCGACGCCCCGCCGAGGCCACGACGAGCCCGATCTCGCGGAGCGGGTGGATCACTCCCGTCGTCGTCTCGCAGTGGACGCAGACGACGTGAGAAATCGACGCGTCGGCCTGGAGCGCTCGGGCGACGGCTTCCGGTGAGTGCGGGCGGTTCTCCGGATCGCGGTGAACGGAATGGGGGACGCCGAGCGTCTGAGCGATCAGGGCGGCGCGCTCGCCGTACGCGCCGTTTGCGAGCACGAGGAGCTTGCCGCCGGGCGGGACTGCTGCCCCGATGACCGACTCGACTCCGTAGGTTCCGCTTCCCTGAAGAAGCGTGCACGTGAGGTCAGCGCGATCTCCCGCGAGAGCGAGAAGGCCTCGGCGAATGTCCGCGACGACGTCGACGCAGTCGCGGTCCCACGAGCCGATGTCGAGAAGCATGGCTTCCCGAACGCTCCGCGTCGTCGTAAGCGGTCCGGGCGTGAAGAGAACGCGCTTCCCCGTCTCGTTCTTCGGTTCGAATTCGATCATCGAATACCTGTCCACGGGAGGGAGAACGTCTTCACGTTCGTGAGCGATTTGATCGACTCTATGACACCTTCTTTGATGCCGAGCCCCGAGTCTTTCACTCCGCCGAACGGCGAGCTCTCGATGCGGAATCCGGGAACTTCGTTCACGTTGACGGTTCCGGTGCGAATGCGACGGATCGCCTCGAGCGCGGTCGAAAGACGTTCGGTGACGATCCCGCTCGAGAGCCCGTACGCCGTCGAGTTCGCGACCGCGATCGCGTCGTCGAGATCGTCGACCGGTATGATCGGTGCGAGTGGACCGAATGCTTCGTGGACGACGAGCTCCGCGTCGCGCGGAACATCGGCGAGAACCGTGGGCTCCATCGTCGCGCCGCGGCGACCGCCGCCGAGAAGAATCTTCGCCCCGCGAGCGACCGCGAGCGCCACCTGTTCTTCGAGGTGCTTTGCGGAATCCTCATCGATCACCGTGCCGACGCGGGTCTCGGGATCGGTCGGGTCGCCGGTTCGGTACTCCTTCGCGCGCTCGACGAACCGAGTCGTGAACTCGTCGAGGATCGGTCGCTCGACGAGAATGCGCTTCACCGCGGTACACCGCTGTCCCGAGTTGCGGAAGCTCCCCTCGGCGGCGAGATGGACGGCGAGATCGGGGTCTGCGTCGCGGCAGACGATGAGAGGGGAGTTCCCCCCGAGCTCGAGAACGAGTTTTTTGTAGCCGCAGGACTCGGCGATGCGCTTTCCCACGGCGACGCTTCCCGTGAAGCTCACTAGCTCGACGTCAGGATGCCGGACGAGCACCTCGGCGACTTCGTCGGTCGGTCCGAGAACGACGCTGAGCAACTCCCGCGGGAGGCCCGCGTCGTAGAGCAGCTCGGCCGCGCGGATCGCCGTGAGAGGAGTCTTCTCCGACGGCTTGAGAATCGTCGGTGCGCCGGCGGCGACGGCCGGCGCCACCTTGTGGAGCACTTGGTTGAGCGGGTGGTTGAACGGAGTGATCGCGACCGCGAGACGAACGGGCTCGCGCAGGGTGAAAATCTTCCGTGCCTTCCCCTGCGGCCCGATATCGCACGAAAAGACTTCGCCGTCGTCGTGGAGCGCTTCGATGGCCGCGAAGCGGAGTACGTCGAGCGCCCGGCCGACCTCGTACTGCGTCTCTCGGATGCAGAGTCCGGACTCTGAGGTGATGAGGGCAGCGAACTCGTCGCGACGCGCTTCGAGCGACTCACGCGCGCGTTCGAGCACGGCCTGCCGTTCGTAGCGGGTGAGCTCACAGCGCGCGGCGATCGCCGCGGCGACGGCGCGCTCCGTGATAGCGCGATCGACCGTTCCCACCCGGCCGACGACGGCGCCGCGGTAAGGATCGCGAACTTCGAGTCGAGCATCGGTGACCACCGGCGCGCCGGCGATGTAGCACGGGAGATCGAGAGTCATGACACACCGTTCACCGCGAAGTCGAAGATGTCGAAATTGCGCAGATCGCCGAGCGCACGCTGCGAGTACGAATCGCGAAGCGGTTCCGAGACGATGAACGGCACCATTTCCTCGTAGCGCCCGCCGTGCGAGCGAAGCCCGCGCGCGACCGCGCTGAGATCGTGCTTCTCGGGTGTTCGACCGATCGTCGTGTCGCGGCCGGCGAGGACGACGAGATCGCCGATCCGGTCGGCGGGAAGCTCGAGTTCGCGTGCGGCGACGCTGCGCTCGTGAACCTCAGTGATGCCGTGCAGCGAGAGGATTCGACGCGCGACCGCGGCGCGATCGACGCCCTCGGGTAGATATACCGTCGCATACGATCCGAGGGCGCCGTGGTGAACGACGTACGGGTCGGTGATCGGGAGAATCACGCGGACGCTGGGGCCGAGCTCGGCCGTGAGGATGGACTCGAGAAACACGACCTTCGGCGATCCATCCGGATGCTGCTTCGCGTTCATTCCGTGATCGGCCGTGATGCCGACAATGACGCCGGCGGCGGCGAGGCGACCGAGTCGGTCGTCGATGCCCGCGTAGAACTCGAGCGCCGGATCTTCGTCTGGCGAGTACTTATGCTGCATGAAGTCCGTGAGCGAGAGGTACGCAAAATCCGCTCGAGATTCCTCGACGAGGCGTACGCCGGCTTCGAGGACGAACAGGCTGGCGTCCGCGCTGTAGATCTTCGGCGTTTGCGCGCCCACGAGGCGCTCGACGTCACCGATCCCGTGCGTCTCCGCCTGCGCCTCGTCCGCCCGCTCCGCGGAGAAAGCGATTCCCGAGAGGTCGTGCGCGAGGAGCGCACGCAGCTTGTCCTTCGCGGTGACCGCGGCCACTCGCCGGCCGGCGCGTGCCGCCGCCGCGAGGATGGTCGGCGCTCGGAGGTAGCTCGCCGAGTTCATCATCACTTCTTCTCCGCTCTCGCGATCGAAGAAGAAGTTGCCGGAGATTCCGTGCTCCGCCGGCGGAACGCCGGTCGTGATCGAGGCGTTGTTGGTATTCGTAAACGAAGGCAGCGCCGCCCGCGCGAAACCGCGAAATCCACGTTCGGCCAGCGCCGAGAGATGCGGCATCCGCCCGCGAACCATCGCGGCGTCCAGGTACTCGTCGGCGCAGCCGTCGATGCAAACGACGGCGACGGGTCGCGCCGGCGGAGTGTAGTCGCGTCCGTTCACGCGGAACGGCGAAGTCGTGGGCGGCAAGCTGAGATCCTCGGTTCGGAGTCCGTTTTCTCGCCCGCGGTCGGGCGGCGAGGGGACGCCATGGTAGCGCGAGGCACTTTCGAGATGCCACCGCATCGGGCCTCGCTACTGCGGAGTGAGCGTATTCACGGTATCCTCCTCCCCTCGACACGAGATTCGATCGGAGGACTTGAGACCCATGCCCCGAGAGACCGACATTCGTCCGGTCGCCGCCGCTGTTCATTTCTTACCGATCGAGACGCGTCTCCCGCTCAAGTTTGGAACGGAGACCTTGACCTCCGTGACGCTCGCGCGCGTCCGGATCCGCGTGGAGGATCGGAGCGGGCGATCGGCGGAGGGTTGGGGTGAGACACCACTCAGCGTTCAGTGGGTCTGGCCGAGCTCGCAGTCCTACGCGTCCCGCCTTCGTGTACTCGAGCGGTTCACCGTCGACCTCGCGGAGCGCTGGCTCGACTTGGACGAGTTCGGGCACCCGGTCGAGATCGGGCACCGATTCGTATCTTCCTCCCTCAAGGAGGCGCTCGAGCACACACGCGCGCGCGCGGACCTCGAGGCGAGCGAGATGCCGTGGCTCGCCGCACTCGTTTCGGCTTCGCCGTTCGACCTCGCCCTTCATGACGCCTACGGAATTCTTCACGGCCGTCCGGTGTACGAGACCTACACCGGAGAGTTCATGAACGAGGATCTCACGCACTTTCTCGAGCCGGCCGAGGGCAGCGCGGTGTCGTTCCGCGGTCTGTACCCCGCCGACTTTCTCGTCGACGCTCCCGCGACGCTTCCGGCTTGGCATCTCGTCGGTGGGAAGGACGCCGTGGTCGAGAGTGAGCTCACCGGGGACGAGCCAGACGATGGGTATCCCGTCCTCCTGAGCGATTGGATCCGGCGCGACGGCCTCGATTGCCTCAAGGTGAAGCTCCGCGGAAACGATGCGCCTTGGGACTACGACCGACTCGTCGCCGTCGGCCGTGTCGCGCGCGAAGGCGGAGCTCACTGGCTGAGCGCGGACTTCAACTGCACGGTCGAGGATCCTGCGTACGTGAATGAAATCCTCGACCGTCTCGTCGTCGATGAGCCGTCTCTCTACGGCATGCTCCTCTACGTCGAGCAGCCGTTTCCGTACGAGCTCAGTGAGCATCGCATCGACGTCCACTCGACGTCTGCGCGGAAACCACTCTTCATGGACGAGAGCGCGCACGACTGGACGCTCGTCCGCCTCGGCCGGTCGCTCGGATGGACGGGCGTCGCGTTGAAGACGTGCAAGACGCAGACCGGCGCACTCCTCGCGCTCTCGTGGGCGAAGGCGCACGGTATGACGCTGATGGTACAGGATCTCACCAATCCGATGCTCGCTCAGGTGCCGCACGTTCTCCTCGCGGCGCACGCCGGTACGATCATGGGCGTCGAAACGAACGCCATGCAGTTCTACCCGGACGCTTCGGCGGCCGAGGCCGCAGTGCATCCCGGGATCTATCGGCGGCGCGGCGGCCGCGTCGACCTCTCGACGGTGACGGGATCGGGTTTCGGCTATCGCGCCGAGGAGATCGCTCGGACCATCCCTCCCCCGGTCGCCGAGTGTGGTCGCAGCTGACGGAGTCGATCGAATGCTGAAGGACAAGAGCGTCCTCATCACGGGTGCCTCGAGCGGAATCGGAGAAGCGACGGCCGTCGCGATCGGCGCGCGAAAAGCAAAGGTGACGCTCGTCGCTCGTCGCCGCGAACGACTCGAGGCAGTGGCGGAGCGAGTGACGCGAGCCGGCGGCGAAGCGCTCGTCGCGCCGGCCGACGTGCGAGGCGAGGACGAGCTTCGGTCGGCGTTCGACGCGTCGATGGCTCACTGGGGCCGGCTCGACGTTCTCGTGAACAGCGCGGGCGTCGGGCGTTCGGCATCGCTACTCACGGGCGAAACCGAAGAGTGGCGCGAGATGGTCGAAGTGAACGTGCTCTCGCTCTCCGCGGCGACGCGAGAAGCGATCGCACGCTTCGACGAAAAGCGAGGCGGGCACATCGTCCACATCTCGAGTCTTTCGGGACACCGCATCCCGCCGAAGGGAGGTTTCTACGCCGCGACGAAGTTCGCCGTACGGGCGCTCACCGAAGCGCTGCGACTCGAACTCCGCGCCGCCGGCAATCCCACGCGAGTGAGCTCGATCTCGCCGGGATTCGTGGCGACGGACTTCTTCCTCGGTCTCGACGTCGAAGCTCAGGCCAAGATCCGCGCGACCCGCGAATCCGTACGATTTCTCGATCCGGAAGACATCGCGGCATCGATCGTCCACGTGCTCGAAGCCCCGCCGCACGTCGCTGTCCACGACGTGCTCCTCCGCTCGTCGGAACAAGCGACGTAGACGTCGACCAAGTCAGCACTCTCCGCCGCGAAGGGCGAGCGCGAGCCACGTACTCACGCCGACGCTCATCGCGTCGTCGTCGACGAGGAAGCGCGGGTGATGGCAGAAATAGTGCGTGCCCTTCGCTTCGTTTCGGTTCCCTAAGAACAGAAACGCGGCGGGGATTTTCTCGCCGTAGTAGGCGAAGTCCTCGCCACCGAGAGTCGGTTCAACGCCTTCGTCGATACGAGCGACGCCATCGAGTGCACCGAGCGCGGCCTCGCAGGAGGCCTCCTCGTTGAACACGACGGGAAATCCCCGCTCGACATCGATCTCGACCGTGACACCGTGCGCGCCCGCGACTCCGCGCGCGACCTCGACCAGCCGTTCGCGCGCGACCTCTCCCACTTCCGGGCGAAACGTCCGTATCGTCCCGCGAAGCTCCGCCGCTGCGGGGATGACGTTGTCGGCGGTCCCCGCGTGAAACTGCGTGACGCTGAGGACGGCCGCGTCGAGGGGATTGACGCTGCGCGCGACGATCGTTTGAAGTGCGCTGACGATCTCCGCCGCGACCGGGATCGGATCGCGACACTTGAACGGAGCGGCTGCGTGCCCACCGACTCCCGTTACGGTGATGCGCCAATTGTCCGGTGAAGCCATCGTCGGGCCGTTGTGCACGCCGACGAGACCGGTGTCGATGAGCGGCCACACGTGCATCCCGTAGATGCGGTCGACGCCATCGAGACACCCGTCCGCGATCATCGCGGGCGCGCCGCCCGGAAGATTCTCCTCGTTCGGTTGGAAGATGAACCGAAGAGAACAGGGGATCGATTCGCGCGCTCCCGCGAGCGCTGTCGCCGCGCCGAGAAGCATCGCGGTGTGGGCGTCGTGACCGCACATGTGCGCCGCGCCCGGGTTTCGACTTTTGTGCGGGAGATCGTTCTCCTCGTCCATCGGGAGCGCGTCCATGTCGGCTCGAAACGCGAGACGTTTCTCTGAGCCGGGAACGTCGATGTCGGCGACCACGCCCGTTCGCCCGATCCCCTCGCGCACGGCGAGGCCGCTCTCGCGGAGTACACGCGCGGCGAGTGCGGCCGTGCGAACAGTGTCGAAACCGATCTCGGGATCGGCGTGGATCGTACGCTGCCATTTGATGACGCGCTCGGCGACGCTCGCGGCGAGCGCTTCGATGTCTCGGATCGTCTTAGTCATTTGTCTCCTTCGACGTCGAGTACGCGCGTGCGCGGGATGGCACGCCGTCGATTAGACGAGCTGTGACGGTTGGCCGGTCGTCTCGAGCACGGCTGTCCAGAGTGAACCGGCCGGATCGAGCTTCTTTCGCCGCCCCGCGACCATCGCGAGCGGAATGTGCACGAATCGGTCGGCGTAGTAGCCGACGATGAGATCCGTCCGTCCGGACATCGCCGCGTGGACCGCGTGGCGCGAGAGCTGCGCGCAGAAAACGGAGTCGTCTGCGGTCGCCGGGACACTGCGGATGAGATAGCTCGGGTCGATGTACTTCATGCTGATCTCCGTCCCGCGCCCCTCGAAGTGCCGCCGGATTTCTTCGCGGATCGTGAGTGCGACGTCACCGCTCGTCTGCCGGTCGCGGAGTCCGTGTCCAGCCCCCTCGGCGACGACGATCACCGCGTGGTCGCGCGCTTCGAGTCGCCGCTCGAGCTGTGCGAGTAGACCGCGCGGGCCGTCGAGATCGAACGGAACCTCGGGCACGAGGCAAAAATTGACGTCGCCGCTCGCGACGGTAGCGGCGGCCGCGATGAAGCCCGACTCGCGTCCCATGAGGCGAATGACCGCGATGCCGTTCGGATAGCCGCGCGCTTCGGTGTGGCCGCACTCGATCGCGCTCACAGCTTCGGCGACGGCGGATTCGAAGCCGAAGGACTTCTGAATGACGGCGATGTCGTTGTCGATCGTCTTCGGGACGCCGATGACCGCGATCTCGAGCCCTCGCCGAAGGATCTCCGTCGCGATGCGGTGCGCACCGAGCATCGTGCCGTCGCCCCCGATCGTGAAGAGAGCGCGAACTTCGCGGCGCGCGAGCTCATCGACCATGACGGTCGCGTCGCGCCGCCCGCGCGAGGAGCGAAGGAAGGAGCCGCCACGCGTGTGGATTTGACTCACGCGCTCGGCGGTGAGCTCGATCGGTTCGTGGCCGAACGCAGGATCGAGACCCTGGTAGCCGTAGCGGAAGCCGAGGATCCGGCGGACGCCGTAGGTCTTCTCGAGCTGGATCGTCAGACCGCGGATCACGTCGTTCAGACCCGGACAGAGACCGCCACACGTGACGATTCCGCAGGTGAGCTCGGCCGGGTCGAAGTAGAGCGCGTCGCGCGGCCCTGCGAGCTCGAAATAGCGCGGGGCGTCTGGGGCGGCCGACTCGATGCGTGAACGCAGAGTCTCGACGGGGACACCCTCCCCGTCCGGGACGAACACGGAGTCGGGAATCGGGGAAGGATACGTCGCGGGCGCGAAGGTCCGGATCGCGTGAAGCGCGTCGTGAGTCATCGCCGAAGGAGGCTCCCGCCGCTTAGAGATCCTCGTCCTCCTCCGCGTCGCCGTCGGCCGGCTCGGGTGCGCTCTCGCCACCGCCCGGCTCCGCCTCGCCTTCGGGCGCTTCCTTGGTTCTCAGCTCGCCCCGCTCGTCCAGACGGTCGAGCTCGGCTTTGGCCCACTCCTCGTCGATCTCGCCCGAGATCACCAAATTGTCGAGCGTGAACACGATCTTGTTGAACTGGAAGCGCACATAGCCGCCGCGGTCCTCGGGTAGGGGCGCCTCGACCAGTCCCTTCGATGCCATCTCGACGCGGCAGGTGTCGTCGCGCACACCGAACGCGATGCGCGTCGAATCGCCCCGGCGCGGAAACCAGTGACGCGGAGAGCGGCGATACTCCTTGATCGGCGTCAGTTGCTTACCCCGCCGCTGGCCGCCGGAGATCCGAGTGATCGTGTTGAAGAACTGGGTCTCGTAGCCCGATTTCTTCTTCGGGTCCCAGTTGACGATCGCAGAGAACTGCGACTGACCGCCGATCAGATTCGGCAGGCGAAAGCCGAACTCGAGCCACGTCTTTCCTTTGAGAGGAAAGCGCGAAGTCCACTGACCCCGACCCAGGCCGATCGCGGTGAGTCCGGGATAGAGCTTCTCGCCGTCCTTCTGGTCGCCGTGGAGGATGAACTTTCGATTCGAGCCTTGGATCATCTCGCTGTCGGAATCGTGGACTCCCTGGCCCTCGAATCCGCGCGTGATCTGCCCCTTATCGTCGAAAGTGATCGTAACGCGGCCATCCTCGATCTTCGCTTTCCCGCCGAAAAGCGAGCGCGCGTTCAGCTCGACCAGCTTCGCGAGTCGTGCCCGCGCGACGACCGTACGCGATGACGAGCCGCGCTTCTTCTTCGACCGCCGCTCGCGCTCTTCTCTCTTGGATCTTCGCTTCTTCTTCGACGAATCACTCTCGTCTCGGTCCTGATCCTTCTCGCGGGCTTTTCGCTTCCGGCTCTTTTCGTCTCGTTCCTTCGACGTTCTCTTTTTCTTCTTTTTCTTCTTCTTCTCTTCGTCGTCACGCTCCCGCACGCGTTGAGAGCGTTCCTTCCTCTCGCCGTCCGTGTCGTCTCGGTCGAGTGAGCGGGACTCGGCAGGGAGGGACTCCGCGGGAACGCAGAAAACGGTGGCGAGAAGACAGAGGAATCCGATCCGCGGAAAGAAGGAACCGACTCTGCGCTGAGCTTGAGGCATCGGGGAGAACCTAGTCTGAACGGCTGGAAGGAGGTCCCAGATCGCGGCGGACCGCCGGCCTCCGAGTCTATCAAGGAGGGCGGATGCGGTTCAGCGGTTTTCCGGTCCGGAGGGTCCGCTATTCGCTGAGACGTCCGAGCGCATCGGCGATCAGCTCGGTCTCGCCCGGAAGGACCGTCCGGAAGTCGAGCTGAAACGCGTCGGCTTGAATGCGTCCGAACACCGGCGGTCTCCCCGTGCGCAGCGCCTTCGCGATCGCAGCCGGCGCGAGGCGCGGGTGGTGAAGCGCGAGCGCCCAGCTCGGAATCTCCTGATCGGGGAGCGCCCCGCTCCCTGCTTGCGCCGCGGAGGCGACGAGCTCGGTCCGCCACTCCGGAGCGCGCGCGGCGATGAGTTTCGCGCACCCTTCTGCCCGTCTCTTCACGGCGTCCGCGGACTGCATGACGCACCGGAGCGTCGGGTGGGTCGATTCGAGTCGATCGGGATCGCGCAGAGTGCGCAGCGTCGATTCGAGCAATACGAGCGTCGCCTTGTCGACGCGCAGGGCGCGAAAGAGCGGGTGGCGCCGCGCCGCTTCCACCGCGTCCTTTCGCCCGACGATGATTCCCGCCTGCGGTCCGCCGAGAAGCTTGTCGCCGGAGAAGCAAACGGCGTCGGCACCAGCGAGTACGCGATCGCGGACGAGAGGCTCCGGCTCGAAGCCGTAGGGGCTCAAGTCGACAAAGCAGCCCGAGCCAAGATCGGAGACGACTGGGATCCCGCGGTCGCGTCCGAGCGCGACGAGCTCGGCGAGCTCGGGCGTGTGCGTGAACCCGCGGACCGCGTAGTTCGACGTATGGACTTGGAGGAGAAGTCCCGTTTCGGGACCGATCGCGTTCTCATAGTCGCGCACGTAGGTCCGATTGGTGGTACCCACCTCGACCAGGCGCGCGCCGCTCTCTCGCAGGATGTCCGGGATGCGGAACGATCCGCCGATTTCGACGAGCTCTCCGCGTGAGACGATCACTTCTCGCTCCCGAGCGAGGCTCGCGAGAAGAAGGAGCGTAGCCGCGGCGTTGTTGTTGACGACAGTCGCCGCCTCCGCGCCGGTCAGTTCACCGAGGAGCCCCGCGAGGGAGGACTCCCGGCGGTTGCGTTCACCGGTCTCGCGATCGACCTCGACGACGGTGTACCCCCGGAGCGAAGCCGCGAGCGACTTGATCGCCGTCGGTGCGAGGACGGCTCGCCCGAGGCCCGTGTGCAAGATGACTCCCGTCGCGTTCACCGCCCGCGGGTACTCCGATTCGAGCTCGGCGTCGAGGCGGCGGGCGAAGCTCCGCTCGAGCGACGAGGTCTCCAGCTCGCGCTCGAATTCCTCCGCCGAGAGTGCGTTCGCGACGACGCTCTGACGCAGCTCGTCGACGAGCCCGCGAAGAGCGGCGAGGATCGCGCTCGGTGGAGCGGTCGCCGCGGCCGACTCGACCGCTTCGAGCTGACGCAGGCGATCGATCTGCGGGAGCTGACGCAGTCGTGCGCGCTGGTCGTCGGAGAGGGGGGAATGCGGGCTCGTCATAGCGATGTTCTCGGTCGCTCGGCGGTTCCTTGTTCGACCGATCGCGAGATCCGAACAGATCGCCTAACGCAGGCGCCGAGGAGTACGCTTTCGCCGTCGATTATCGGGCCTCCTCCTGCGCGATGCTCGCCCCGGGCGCCCGAGCACCGGGAAATGCGCGAGCGGGCTCGGCGACCACGTGCTAGGGGTGGGGTCCGAGGAGATCTGCGCCGAGCGTGCCGTCGAGCGAAGTTAGGTACTCGGGACTGCTCACGCGCGTGAGCTCGCGGCGCGCCAGCGCGAGGCGTTCGTCGATGTCGACACCGACGGGTCGCTCTTCTTCTCGCATCCCCGCCTCGCCTTCGAACCGTTCCAATCGATGGACGTGACGCGTCCAAAGATCGATGTCACGCGCCTGCTTCGTTTCGAGCCGGCGGCGGTACCAGTCGCTCTCCTTCAGTGCCGAGAGGGTAAACAGCGCACGGATTTCGGGATGGCGGACGTCGCGTCCGTTCGAATCGCCGTGGGCCATGATCTCGAGAAGCGCGCGGAGCGGAGGACAAGCGTCGTCCACCGTTCCATCGTCGAAGTGCCGCTGCGCGACTCGCTGATGGGCTTCGGCGATGTGGAGGACGCCGTCGGCGTAGTCTTCTTCGTTCTGGAGCTCCGGGCGGAGAATCGAGTCGTCGAAAACTCGACTCGGGTGATCGAAGACGCGACCGAGGTACGCGCGCACGAACCGCGAAGTGATTCGGTAGCCCAGGCGACTCGCCGGGATGGTTCGTCCATTCTTATCGGTGATATCGGGAACGGGCGCGAGGTACTCGTTCTCGATGAGATTCGCGGGATCGCGCTCCTCGGGACTGAGTCGACACCACAGCTCGGGGATGAGGAAGCTGACGTCGTGACCGAACGGGACGTTCCCGACGTAGCCCGCCGGAGTCGAGAATCCGTGGAGTCCGGTGAGGAGGTAGCTCACGAGCGCGTTGTTGAGATCCGCCATCGGCCGGAGCGCGTTGAAGGGCCCCTTCGTCAGCGCCCCTTCGCTTCCCGCTCCCGTCGTGGAAGGGCTCTTTCCCGTGAGGCTCGCGATGAAGTCCATGAAGAGCTCGGGCAGCTCTTGGTAGTGGAGCGGGTTGTAGACGGAGAGACCGCGGATTCCGTTCTCTCGATCCGGTGCATTGTTCCGCCGCCCGAAGAGAACGGCGTTCACCGGCGTCGGTACGGACCGGTCGCCCGGGGCGGCGCGCCGCAGTTGTTGACCGAACTCCGCGACGTAGCGCGGGAAGGAGTCGGCGAGGTCCGGGCGGAGCTGGAGGTAGCGCGGGTTCTTCGATCGCTTGCCGTTGATGACCCGCGGGTTTGCGGAGCAGACGACGAACGCCGATCGGTCGTCCACCGCCCCGCGAAGGAACTCCCGCATCGGCGGCGTAAACTGCTCGAGATCGACGACTCGCTCGACCATCCGCTCGATGTCCTCGAGCGGAAGCGGCTGAAAGTTCGAGAGAAAGTTATCCCGGGCGGTCAGGTCCCGCTCGGTTTGTTTGTCGAGGCCCCGATGAATCGCGTCGTCCGGGCGCTGAAACAATCGGCGCTCGCAATTCGTAAGGAGCTTGACGGAATCCGCCGACGCGGCCTCGCCGAGGTGGGAGAGTGCGGAGGCCGGAACGACGACGCTCGCGGTGATGTCGTCCTCGAGTTGGATCTTCGCCGCCGGGAGGAAGTCCTGCCTCAACTTGAAGGTGCGCCAGGCCGTGCTCGCCGACGAGCCGACGCGGAGGTACGACCCCACGAGCTTACGCGAGCCGAACTTGAGCTCGTGGCCGGGTGCGCCGTTCACCTCGTCGACGCTGAAACGATCCCGCCAGTCTCCCTCCCAACTCTCGTGATAGAAGCGCTTGATGATGAAGGCGAGCGCAAAGACGTGATCGGGGATCGTGCCGAGCCAATCGTTGTACGCCTGGTTGAAGTCTTTCGGCGACGGCGTGAGCATCTTGATCACGCTTCCTAGCGAACGCTCGGGATCGAGAAACGATCGACTCTTTACCGGCGTCTCGCCGTCGTAGTCAGCCCAGCGGTCGCCGTAGTTCCGCGCGATGATGTTTTCGAGAGCCGCGAAGTCCTCGTCCTGATCGGCGACGAAGATCGGACCGTAGAGCAAATAGCCGTCGAGCGCTTTGCTGATCTCGCTCTTCCCGCCGCCGCTCACCGTGCACGGCTTGTGGCAGAAAACTCCGTCGCCGACCGTACCGACAAGGCGCCAGCTCGGCGCGCCGGGATGGCGCTCGATGTGGACCTTGTACCCCGACGGTGTCATGTAGACACGATCGGCGAGGAGCGGAAGTGAGCGCGGCTTCCCGTCTTTCTTCCACGTGACCGTCTGTCGGGGGAGGTCGAACACCGCGCGCTCGTTCACGAATACGAGCCGGTGATACTCGCGATCCACCGCGTAGCCGTCCTCGTGAACATCGATTCGATCTGCGTAGTCCCTCGCGACGTCCTCGAATCCCCGCGAGTTGTACTTTCGGCTGTTGGCCTGGAATCGGTCGCCGAGGTTGTAGCTCGGAAAGACGAGGGCTCCACCCGCATGCTCCTCCTCGACGTTCCCGTAGAGATTGGCGGCGAAGTTGAGCTGTGTTTTGACTTCTTTCTTGCAGTAGCCGAAGTAGTTGTCGGAGATCAGCGTCACCATCACGCCGTCCGACGTTCGGTAGGTGAGCTTGAACGGAACGCCGTCGTTGTAGCACTCGTCGTCGGTCTTCCAGCACATCCCGTCGCGGCGCTGGCTCTCGCTCGCGTCGTCCCAGTGCGGGAGTCCGACATCTCTCTTCCTCAGCGTCACGAGGTGGGGCGCGAGAATCACACATCCCGTGTGTCCGGTCCAGTGCTCGACGTCGAGTCCGGCATCGTTTTCGGGCAGGTACGGATCGCCGCCGTTGCCGAAGATGGACTCCACGAAGTCGAGGTTGCTGACGAGGGATGCGGGCGCGAAGAACCGCGTCTCCATCGTCTTTCTCGGCGTGAACCCGGGTACCTCGGGACACACGATCGGCCGGAGGAGGAGTGAGACGAAAACGCGCACGGGCGAGTCGCGTTCGCAGGTGAACGGCAGATCGAGAGCCTCCCCCGGCGGATGCGTGGCGTGATGAAAGAGCCGCGCGAACGTGATGGGCGGCACGGTCTTCTTCGACGCCGGAATCGGAAGCTGTCCCGGCGCGTCCGGTCCTCCCGCGGCAACGTGAAACGTCCCCGCGGTCGTGCGTCGATCGTGAAGCGGGTTGTGGAGGACCCCGTTGCGAACGCGATGGGAGCTTAGAATCGCGCTCTTAAACTCGTCACCGTGTTCGGGAAGAGAAAGCTCGCGCGCCATCCCGGGGCGGTCTAGGATCAGAGTCTCCGACGGCGCGGGGACGCGGAGCGAGTCGCCGATCTCGGCCGAGCCGAAATGCACGCCGAGGAACTCTTCGATGCGCTCGTCGACGGGAGAGCGCTGCTCGCGGAGGAGTCGAGCCTGCTCGCGGTAGCGGGAGAGAAATCGCGCGGCGACGGGGTCGAGCTCGCTGGCACGGGGGGCGAGCTCCGGCCGGAGCGCGGCGAGTCGGAGCCAGATGTAGCGGCGGAGCTCATCGCGGTTCGCGGACGCGAGAGTGTCATGGGAGCGATCGGTCGCGGTGAGTTCGCGATTCATGCGGGGTTCCTCGAAGGCGGTCGGGAAAAGCGGGCCGCCAGATTCTCGCGAACCCGACTCCGCCGCGCAACCGGTAGAGGACTCCGCTACAGCATCGAGTGCGGGTCGACGTCGATGATGCGCTCGACCGAAGATCGGCGCGAACTTCGCCGAAACCGCGCGAGGAGCTCCTGCGTCGCCCGCCTCGACCCCGACTTGATCAGCACTTGGCGGCGGTGGCGCTTTTGCACTCGGGCGATCGGGGCGGGCACCGGGCCGAGGATCGCGCAGCCGAGCGGATCCGCGCGTAACTCCTCGGCGGTTCGCCGTGCCTCGGCTTCGACCTTTTCGCGCTGCTCCCCCTGAAGGAGCACGCGTGCGAGATAGCCGAACGGCGGGTACTCGAATTGGCGGCGCTCCTCGAGCTCGCGGCGGTAGAACTCTTCGTCCTCTCCTCGCACTGCGGCGCGGATCGCGTAGTGCTCGGGGTGGAACGTCTGCACGACGACGCGCCCGGCTTTCTCGCCGCGCCCGGCGCGTCCTGCAACCTGCGTGATGAGCTGGAACGAACGTTCGGCCGCGCGAAAGTCGGGAAAGTGAAGCCCGGTGTCCGCGTTGATGATCCCGACGAGCGAAACGCCGGGAAAATCGTGGCCCTTCGCGACCATCTGCGTGCCGACGAGTATGTCAAACTCGCCCCGTGCGAAGGCGGCGATGGTCTCCTCCATCGCGAGGTGGCTCGCGATCGCGTCGCGGTCGAGGCGAGCGATCCGAGTCGTGTCGTAGCGACGCTCGAGCTCGGCGACCACCTTTTCTGTTCCGACACCCGAACGACGGACTCCCGGCATCTTGCAGTCGGGGCAGGCCGATTCGAGATCACGCGAGCGCCCGCAGTAGTGGCAGCGGAGTCGTCCCTCGCGGCGGTGAAACGTGAGCGATATGTCGCAGTCTTCGCACCGGGCGACGTAGCCGCAGCGCGGGCAGTGGATATACGTCGAGAATCCGCGGCGGTTGAGAAAGAGGAGGATCTGCTCGCGCCGGCGCAGTCGCTCGCGGATGAGTCGATCGAGCGCGTCTCCGATCAACCCCGTCCCGTTCGGTCGGTAGAAGTCTTCGTCGAGGGTCGCCGAGCTGATCACGGGAAGCGCGTGGGAGGTGACTCGCTCCGGCATCTTGAGGTGATGGTAGCGGCCGGTCATCGCGTTGTGCATCGATTCGAGCGACGGAGTCGCCGAGCCGAGGACGACCGGAATGCCGAGCATGCTCGCGCGAACGACCGCCGCATCGCGTGCGTGGTAGCGCGGCGATGATTCCTGCTTGTAGCTCGGCTCGTGCTCCTCGTCGACGACGATCAGTCCGAGGTCCGGAATCGGAGCGAATACGGCCGAGCGCGCGCCGATGACGAGGCGCGCGCGTCCCGCCTGGATCTCGTGCCAAAAGCGCGTTCGCTCACCGCCCGTCAGCATCGAATGGAGGACCGCGACTTCGTACTCGGGGAGGCCCTGTCGAAATCGCTGCACGGTTTGCGGCGTGAGAGAAATCTCGGGAAGGAGGACGAGTCCGCGCCGACCGCCTTCGAGAACGTGCCGGAGTGCGCGCAAATAGACCTCGGTCTTGCCGCTCCCCGTCACGCCGTGAAGAAGAAAGGGCGCGAAGCGTTGCTCGTCGGCGGCGGCGTCGACCTCGGCGAGAGCGGCAGCCTGCTGCGTGTGGAGCTCTCCCGTCGATCGACTCTCGAGTGCGGCGAGATCGACCTCGACGCGGAGCGGCTCGACCGCGCGCTTCTCCTCCGTCGCCCAGCCGTTGTCGACGAGCCATCGCACCGCCCCGGACTGCGCTTCGGCGCGTCCGAGGAGATCCTTGCGCGGAATCGGTCCGGAGACGGCGCTCAGCGCGCGGAGGAGCCGCGCGCGCGCCGGTGCCGTGCGCTCCCAGCGCTCGGCTTCGCTCGCGAGCTGCTCGGGGCGACGGGCGCGAGCGATCCACGTGACTTCGCGCGCCGATCGAGCGGCGCGGATCGACGGCGGCAAGGCCGCTTCGAGCACTTCGCCCCAACCGACCTGGTAGTACTCGGCGATCCAGCGAGTGAACTCGAGGAGGTGGTCGTCGAAGCGACACTCGGGGTGGAGAATCTTCCTGAGCGGCTTCAGTCGCTCGACCTCGGCCGATTCGGGAAAATCGACGCAGACCCCCGTGGTCGTTCTCCGGCCGAATGGGATCAGCACTCGGTGTCCACGTTCGAGCCGGCCGTCGAGATCGGCCGGCACCTCGTAGTGAAAGAGCTGCTGAAGGGGGACGTTCACCGCAACGGCGGCGATCGGTCGGACCATACGCGGCCGCTCGGTGGCTCGGGGACGCAGGCGGGACGGAGATTCGGTCTTCTCGAAACGGTTCCACGACGTCGTGTCGGCGCGAATCGGCCGCTTACGATGTCAGGAGATTCTCATACAGCGTTTCGTACTGAGAGACAATGCGCTTCTCGCTGTACTCCTCCTCGGCGCGCTTCCTCCCCGCTCGTCCCATCTCGCGGTGCCGCTCCTCGCTCTGAAGAAGCTCGACCGCGGCGGCGGCCATGCACGCGTAGTCGCCGACGTCGCAGAGGATCCCGGTCGCGCCGTTTGTGACGACCTCCGGGATCCCGCCGGTGTTCGTCGCGATGACGGGAACGCCGCAGGCCATCGCCTCGAGCGCCGCGAGGCCGAAGCTCTCGTACTCGCTCGGAAGCAGAAAAAGATCGAGCTGTGCGAGCACCGATCCCGCGTCCGGTACCGCGCCGAGAAAGTGCACGCAGTCGTCGATCCCGAGCTCGGCGGCGAGATGCCGCGCCGGCTCAATCTCTGCGCCTTCGCCGACGAGAAGAAGCTGCGAGGGAATCCGCTTCTGAATGAGATGGAACGTGCGGACGACGTCGCCGATGCGCTTGACCGAACGAAAGTTCGACATGTGCCCGATGAGCCGATCCCCTTCGCGCGAGTACTTCTCCCGGTAGTTCTCCGATCGACGCGAAGGATGAAACTTCTCCAGGTGGACGAAGTTGCCGATCTGCTGGATCGCCCGCCGCGGGCGAAACCGCGCCACGGTCTCGTCGGCGAGTGAGTTCGACACCGCCGTCACCGCGTCGCTCTCGTTGATACCGAGGCGGGTCATTTCGAAGAACGAGCTGTCGATTCCGATCAGAGTGATATCGGTCCCGTGGAGCGTCGTCACGATGCGCGGAGCGGCGGTCCCCAGGAGCTGCTTCGCGAGGTGCGCGGAGATCGCGTGCGGAATCGCGTAGTGAACGTGCACGACGTCGAGGCGCTCGGTGCGGCAAATCTCATCGATTTTGCACGCGAGGGCGAGAGTGTACGGCGGGTACGTGAAGAGGGGATAGTTGGTGACGTCGACCTTGTGGAACCAGGTATTCGGATGAACGGGCGGGAGCCGGAACGGAAGCGCGTGGCTGATGAAGTGGACTTCGTGCTCGCGCGCAGCGAGAGCGATGCCGAGCTCCGTCGCGACGACGCCGCTCCCGCCGTAGGTTGGATGGCAAACGATTCCGATCTTCATCGCCCGCCGTCCTCCGCGCGCCACGGCTCGAGCGCGAATAACTGGCCGACGTCGCGGGTCGGGACGGGAGCCGGCGACGTAAACGCCTCGCCGTAGCGCACGCCGATCAGGCTGCCGAAGTGACGCAGTCGACCCTCGATCGCGCCGAGAAAATCGCGGTGAGCGATGCGCGTCGCCGGCTCGCTCGAGTCCTCGCGGTGGAGCTGCGAGGCAAAGCAGAGGAGCGCCTCCGTACGAGTCTCGTAGACGTCCGTGATGTCCTGGACGATGGTCGGAACGTCCGGCTGGCTCCCGACGTAGTGGAGGAGAGCGTGAGGGCGGTGAGGCTCACCCGCGCCCGGGTAGCGAACGATGCCCGCGAGATAGAAACTGCGCGCGACGACCTCGCCGACCGCAGCGTGATCCGGGTGGTGATCGCGGATCGGCGGTGCGATGACGACGGCGGGACGGAGCGCGCGCAGCGCCTCGACGACGAGGCGGCGGGAGTCGTCGGTGTCGTGCAGATGGCCATCGGGGAGGCCGAGATTGACGCGGTCGCTGAGCCCGAGCACGCGCCCCGCCTTCGACGCTTCCTCCGCGCGGATCTCCGGCGTTCCGCGCGAGCCGAGCTCGCCGCGGGTGAATTCGACGATCGCCGCGCGGCGACCGGCGCGAACCGCGGCGGCGAGCGTTCCGCCGCAGTTGAGCTCGGCATCGTCTGGGTGCGCGACGAACGCGACGATGTCGCACGGAGTCGAGTCGGCGAACTTCATACGAGCGTAGGTATCAGCGGGCTAGGGGAAGGTGAACCGCGAGCGCGAGTGGCGTTCTCTTCGCGTTAGCTTATCTTTCCGCGCCGGGTTCGTCGGCCTCGAACCGAACGAACCAGTGGCGGACGGCGAGCGGCGATTCTACGAGTCGATCGAGCAATTCCTCGATCCATTCTCGCCCGTGCTTCGCCACGAAGTGGAGGAAGTTCCAGCGCCGTTCTTGAAGGACGCCGCCGGGAAACGTCGTTCGCCAGAGCTTCTCCGCCCGCGCGAGCTCGCTCTCTCGCCCCTTCGCCCACGCGCGCGCGTACTTTTCGCCGAAGGTTCGAATCTCCGCCGGAAGAGATGCGGATTTCGCACGGAGACGCCGCGCCTCGGGGAGCGCTTCCGGAAGCGTCGCGACGGCGCGATCGAGAGCCTCGCCGATCTCGCCGGCGAGCCGCACGATCTCCGCGCGCTCGGGGATCGACGCATCCGCGGTGAGAAGATCTTCCGGCGCCTCGGCGCGCGAGAGCACTTCGAGATCGATCGCCCTCGAGGTGCGTGCAGCGGCGCCGTCGAGGAGCGTCGCGCCGAGCCGGAGCGCGATGCGCGGCGTGTCGATGCCGAGGTGCTCGGCGAGCGGCGGGAGCTGCGTGAAGTAGCCGATCTCCGCTGGCCCTCCGACGGTGAGAACGCACGGCAGCGTAGCCTGCTGGACGAGAGGACGCAGGAGGGCGCCCGCGGAGAAGGCTTCGGGCTCGGACGCGAGTCGCTCGAGCAACTCGCGACCCGTCCGCTGGCCTTCGACGTCTAGTCCATCGATTCGGAATCCGTCCCCGGACGGCGAGAGATGATGGCGCGCTCCGTCCTCCACGACGAAGAGTGGAAACCGGCTCGAGACGATCGGGACGAGTCCGAGCTCTTCCGCTGAACGCGCTCCGGCGACGACGGCGTTGAGTGTCGCGTCCGGCTCGCGGAGGACGCGTCCGACGACGGGTGCGGCCAGCGCGCGGAGCTGAACCGGATCGATGACGAGAAGACCGGCGTCGCCGAGGAGCGAGCTGAGCACGGCGCCGAACCCGCCGGCGAGGCCTCGCGTCGCGTAGAGATCGACGAGCGCGCTCGCGTCGTCGCCGCAGCGTCGCTCTCGGAGCGCGTCCTTCACTCGTCCGAGCTCGCCGAGGGCGTCCGCCGTCATCGGATAGTCGGCGATCGGCCGGCGGTCGCTCGGCGTCGGAAACGAAAACACCGCTTCGCCGTCCGCGCCGCCCGGGAAGCGCGTCGTCCGGACCTCGTCCAAATCGTGATCGTCGCCCGCGACCCAGAACACCGGGACGCATGCGCGTCCGGTCGTCGTCGAGTACACGCGACTCGCGGCGATCGCGGTGAGTGCCTTGTAGAGCGAAAGGAGCGGCCCGCCCGCGAAACCCGGCTGCTGACCGGCGACGATCACTGCGGAGCCGGGGCGCGCGACGAGCTCGAGCGCAGAGTCCGTCGCCGCCGTTCGCGGCAAACTCCATGTCTCGTACGTGCGATCGAACGCGCCGCGGAGCGCGTCTCTTCCGGCGTCGGGCTCGTGCGGAGGGTCGTGCGGGACCGCGTGCGCACGCGGACAGCTCGGATCGAGGACGAACCAGCCTCCGCCTCGATCCGGTCGCCGCCGAGGACGGTAGCGCGGCGACTCGAACCAGTGGGGCGGAGTATTCGTGATCGAGAGTGTCATCGGCGGTCGTTGTCCCGGTCGTATCGCCCGAGGACGATCATTCGCGGGCTCGTCGGCACGAACGGCTCGCCGGCGAAATCGCCGAGGAGGCGCGTGACCTCGAGAGACGCGCGGCGGAGGATCGACGCGATCTCGTCCGGTGCGAAGAGTCGCACCGATTCCGTGTACGTCTGCGGCCTAGCGTCGGGTGGCTCGATCGTGACTCGCTTCTCCACGCGCCGCGTGGCGGGGGAGAAGGACCGCGTCTCGCGGATGAGCACGCCGTTTATTTTGCGCTCCGTTTCCGGCGCGAGCGTCGCGACGACGCGCGCCGCGTTCATGAGGTCGATGGCAAATCGTCCACCGGGCCTCAGAGCTCCGGCGAGCGCGCTCGCCGCGCGCACGTGATCGCCGTCGTCGACGAAGTAGCCAAAACTCGTGAAGAGGTTGAGGACGACGTCGAACGCGCGCCGAAACGGAAGTGCGCGCATGTCGCCGCGGACGACTCGCGGGCTCGTCGCATCGCCCTTCCGCGCCGCCGCGAGGAGGTCGCGAGAGAGGTCGAATCCGACCGCCGGGATGCTCCGGCGGGCGAGTGCGCGAAGATGTCGTCCGTCTCCGCAGCAGAGGTCGAGCACGCGGTCGCTCGGGCGCAGCTCGAGTTCGCGTACGAGGTGGGCGATCTCGGCGGCGGCGGCGCGATCGTCGCGCGCCGAGTAGACGAGGCGGTACGGTGAATCGAACGCGCGGCGGAACCAGTCCGTTGCCGCGGCGTCCGGGGGAGCGTCGGAGTTCGGGGGGCGCTGCTCAGTCGTCATCGAACGTCATCGAACCAGTTCGGCCGGAGCGACTCGCGAGTGTACCGCATCGCCCGCGCGAACCGACGTCGATCCCCGCGTTCGGCGCGTCCCGCCTCCGCGGACGCCGCCCGCGCGCGGTCGGATCGGCCTTGACGAGTTCGGCGCGGTTCGATAAACCCGGGTTTTCTCACGGGATTCGGTGAGCGCAGCGGCGAGCCACCGTAGGTCGTGAAGAGCACCGGAAAGGTCGCCACCCTGATCCTCGATGCGCCGTGTGCAGGTCGCACACATCTCCGCTCAGAGCGGCGCCGCCGCCGTGTTCGATTGCGATCCACGGCGGCGCAGTAGAATCTGGTGAGGAATCCGGGCCAGCCGCACGTTCGATTTCGCTTCGTTTTCGCGTCGCTCGACTCTCGCGCGATTGGGCTCGCGCGAGAAGGAGACTCCATGGCACTCAGCATCAACTTTCCCGACAAGATCCTCGCCGGTGTGCACCAGTCGTACACGGTCACTTCCGATGAAGGCTCTCCCAGTGGAACGATCGACGTCGGCGGGCGCGAGCTCGACCACCGCCTCATCCGGCTGGGCCCGCCGAAGGACGCGGCCGAGAGCACGACGCCGGTGATGAAGTACAAGGTGACGTTTCTTCTGCCGGAGGACGCCGCCGGGAAATCGGTGCAGCTCAAGTTCCGGGCTGGGGTGTCCACCGTTGAAGAGTCGCGCGAAGTGACGAGCGAGTAGCCCGCCGTACTCTCGCGCTCGCCGGTCGATAGGCCCCGCTATCTTTGGTGCACCGTTGAGCGAGCTTCTTCCCTTCGCCGTACGACCGTCTGAAGCCGACCTCGATTCGAGCGCCGACGCGGACGGAGTCGTGGAGACGGCCGTCGGCGACGACCCTGAGCTCGGCTTCCTCGTCTACCGGCACGACTACCGCACGCGAAGCGGGATCCGCAAGAATCGCCTCGCGCTCATCGCCACGCTCGACGCTCGTGACCACGCCCAGATCCGCGTCGGTCTCGATCTCGATGCGAACGATCTCCACGCCGCGCTCGGCGCACTCGAGGGCGGCGTCCAGTGCGAGCCGGTGATTTCCGGGTTCGAAGATCTCCACTTCGAGGTCGAAAAGTTCATCGAGAAGACCGGGCTCATGGAGGGCCCGCCGCTCGCCACCGTGCGTGGAACCGACGAGGACCGGCATCGCCTCTGGTGTCTCCGCGACCCGAAGGCGCTTCGCCGCATCACCGAGTTTTTTCGCGGCCGCGACGTCTACCTCCTCGGTGGTCTCGATACCTACCGCGCGATGTGGCGGCTGCGAGACCGCGAGGCGCCGGGAGGGAGCGACGACCGCGGCGAGGGCGTTTCGGTGTCCGGTGCGACGCACGCGCCGCTCGTAGCGCTCTTCAACCTCTTCGATTTCGGCGTCGCTCTCTCCGCACACCACGTTCTCGTGAAGGAGCTTCCTTCATTCGACATCAACGAGTTCGTCCTTCGCGTCTCGCCCTATTTTTCACTCAAGACGTTTCCGTTCGATGCGGGAGTCTCGGTCTCGACCGCGCTCGCGAACTTTCGCGAGGAGCTGAGAGTCCTCGGATTCACGACGAACGCGGTGGGTGCGTATGTCGCCGGCGTCCCGCAGTTCTTCATCTTGCAGGCGCGCGAGGATGTCGATTCGTCGGAGCTCTTTCTTCCCGACGTTCAGCCCGACCAGCGGAAGTTCGACGCGTTTCTTCTTCGGCGAGTGCTCTTCGAGCGGTTTCTTCCCGTCGACCCGGAGCGAGAGTTCGAGTACGCCGAGACCGCCGAGGAGGCGGTCCACGCGGTCGAGTCGCGCGGATTCCGGGCGGCGTTCTTTCTGAACGCGCCGAACAAACGCCGCATGCTCGCGTATCTCCGCTCGGGGGCTCGTCTACCGCCGCGGAGCGTCGCGCTCGATCCGCCGGTTCCCGCGGGACTCCTCCGCCACACGTTCCGCTGACGCGAGCGAGACCCGCCCCGGAGCGAAGCTCCGACCGGGAGTTTCGTTCCCGTGCCTTGAGGCGCGTTTCCGGGAGTTTCGTTCCGGTTCTGTCGACGGCGCGTCCTCGCAGCACGGCGTCGGGCAAACCGCGAGCGTGACCATGATCGTTCGTCCGATCCTCGCGTCCCGTTTTCGCCGAGCTCGAACTCAGGAATTCGCGAACTGGGAGAGCGCGATCTTCGCGCTCACCCACTTCTGCAGATCGCCTTCGCTCGCGTCTCCACCCGAATCGATCGGATGGACGTAGACGGACGTCTTCCCGTCGAGCTCGACGGAGAAGTAGCTCGTCGTCTCGGGCGGCTGTGATCCGCGGAAGCGGGGAAGATCGAAGAGACCGGCCCCCGAGAGGGCGGCGACCAGTGCGCCGAATCGCTCCGGTGAGAGCACTTTCGGCTGCGGTCGCGACGTCATCGCGCGGAACTGCGGACGGCGATCGGCCCCCGTGTGAACCTGGACCGCGAAGTCCTTCGCTGGGTCGTCGGCGAGCTCGCGGCTCGTCGTGAAGATCAGCGTCGTTCCGCGTGTCCGCTGCTCGCTCCGCAGCATCCCGCCGGAAGTCGGCGCCTGACGAAAGACGAGCGTCCCCTCGCGTGGTCCGCTCCGCGGCGCAGACGGCCCCCCGCAGCCGACGCATGCGGCGACGGCGAGAAGTGTCGCGAGCGTCCTCAGCGCTTCAGTTGCGCCTTGATGATGCACTTGAGGATCTCGTCCTGAGCGTCCTTCGAGATCTCTTGAAACTTGAGACCCATCGAGCACCGCTCGCTGCCCTTTTCGAATTTCTCGATCCACGAGACGTGCGTGAGTGCCTTGATCGGCGCGTCCATGTACGGGAGCAGCATGTTCACCCCGAGTAGGATTTCGCCCATGAGCAGTCCGGGAATCCAGCTCAGACTCGGGACTTTTCCGGTCAGGAGAAGACCGTGGCTGCTCACATTGGACGTCGAGCCCTCGTAGATCCCCTCTACGTCGACCGCGACGGTGTGGCTCAGAAACTTGTAGCGCACGGGAATGGACGCGTTCACTCGAACGAATTCGCGCTTTTCCGTTTCTTGCGTGTGCGTCATGGCAGAGGGACTCGCTCCGGTTGCGGGGTAGACGCCTAATACTTCGTACCGGGGAGACCATTTTGTTCACCTTTCGAGCGAGGATCCTTCGGGCTCAGCATTCTCGTCCAGATTGTACTGCGCACGCGCCCGAGCGCGCATCGGGCATCGGGAGCGTCGAGCCCGCGCGCGGGGGGAATATCTTCGGAAGATGATCTCTCCGGCGGGGGCGCGTCGGACGGATCCGATATTCCTCGCGTGCGCCGCACGCTCGAGTCCCGATGGTTCGCTCTCGGCTCGAATTCCCGGCGGAGATCTACTTCCGCCGGATCAGTACGTCGTCGCGGATTCCCAAGCGCGCGCGAGTGTCGCGGATTTCGCGGAGGAATCTGCGCGCATCGAGGGCGTAGCCGGCCGTGGGCTTCACGTCGCGGAGCTTCTCCGACCAGAACTCGTTGAAGAGGCGCATGTGGAGCTCGCGGACGTACTTCGAGCTCATCGAGGCGAGGGACACAGCGAGCGAGGTCGCGTCGCTCTCCTTCGCGAAGCGGACACGGAAGGGCGCGTTTCCCGCGGGGTCTTCCCGTCGGGAGAGTCGGTAGACGGAGCAGTCGGCGTCCTGCGACTCGATGCGGATGCTCCGCGGATGGAGACCTTCGTAGAGAGAAGGGCCGTAGCGCATCCTTCCGCCTTGGCGGTCGATGACGACGTCGACCTCGTCGTTCGGGAACTGCTTCCAAAGTCGGCGGAGGAACCCCGCGATGACGGCGAACGACACGGTCGCTTTGTTCTTTCCGCTCGCGAGCGAGCGATTGAACTCGGCGACGTGGAGCGGCTCCGATGCGATGCCGACGAGTCGGATTCCCGCGCGTTCGCCAGCCGAGGCCAACGTGTCGCTGCGGGCGCGAATCACGCCGCGAAAGGTGTCGACGGGAAGCTCGGTGTCGCGGCCGGCGTACCACGGGTACCGGTCGAGAGTCTCGATGATCTTCTTGCCGGACACCTGATCGAG
Source organism: Planctomycetota bacterium (assembly GCA_965223845.1). Taxonomy (GTDB): domain Bacteria; phylum Planctomycetota; class UBA8108; order UBA8108; family SXIK01; genus CBDCXR01. Next base: position 7,474,044 of record CBDCXR010000004.1, read on the forward strand.
GAGACCGCGCAGCGTGCGCGGTATCGAGCGGTGTCGCCAGCGCAGGAACGGGAGCACACCCTCCTCGAGATCTCGGAGTCCCTTTCGGCGCTGATAGAGCTTCTTCGAATCGTCGACCGGCACGCGATGGCCGTCCGGCTTGCGGCAAACCGCCGGCGAGAGTGCGTTCCAGAGATCGTCTGGCTCGCGCTCGACGCGAAAGACCGCGATCGAGACGACGAGCGGCCCAAGAGTCGGACCGTAACCGGCTTCGTCGATGCCAGCGAGGATCATCGTGCGGCGGACAAGGAGGAGTAACGGGACCGGAACGCGGACGGGATTCACGGTTCTCGCTCACGCTCGGCCGCAACATTCGACCGAGTTCGGCGTTTGATTTCAAACTCGAGCTGGCTCCCCCCGGGGGACGTTCGACTTCTGCGGCTTGTTCGGTCGGCCCGCTTCGCTCTCTGGGCTGGGACTGTCAGCTCGGTATATAATCCCGAAGGCGTGAGCGGGAGTTCGTTCGCGCGCGGACGCGATCGGGGTTCGCCCGGTCGCAACTCCCTTCGAAGGCTGTACATCCACGTGAATCGCACAACGCTCAGTCCCGGCGTCGCCACCCGACGCTGGCTCCCTCGACTCGTCTCCGTCACCGTCGCGCTGTTCGCCGTACACTTCGTCCCGGACGCGCGCGCGCAGGAGAACGACTCCGACGACCCGGCGGTCGAGAACGAGCTCGCCCCCGAGGAGCCCTCCCTCGAGGAGGCCGAGGCGCTTCGTCTCGAAGGTGACTACGAGGACGCGATCGAGGAGTACCGCCGAGTCCTAGCGGATTCGCCGAATGACGTCGCCGCGCAGCAGGGACTCGCGCGAGCGCTGTCGGAGCTCGGGCGCGACGACGAGGCGGGTGAGTTCCTGCAACATTCGAAAGAGCTCGAGTCGACCGGTTCGCTGCGGCGGGAGCTGGGGCGCGTTCGGCTTCGCCGCGGTCGCTTGCGTGAAGCGGAAGCCGAGTTTCGGAAGGCGATCGCGCTCGATGCGAACGACGTCATCGCCGTCAATCGCCTCGGAGAAACGCTCCACAAGCAGGGCCGCATCTCGTCCGCCGAGCGAGCTTGGGGTCAGGTGATCGACATCTACCAGCGGCTTTCGGTCGAGGAAGCCGAAAAGCTTCCGGCGGTGGCGTTCGTCGAGATGGGTCTCGCGTGCGTCGGCCTCAATCGGTTTCGGGACGCGAACGACGTCATGTTCGCGCAGGCAGCCGAAAAAGATCGCGAGAGTCCGGATCTTCTCCTCGCCGAGGGGAGGATCTTCCTGGCGAAGTACAACTACCCCGACTCGCGGAAATCGCTCCGGGAGCTCCTCGATATCAACCGCCGCTCGGCCGATGCGCTGACCGTCCTCGCGGACAACTACCTCACGGATTTTCAGGAGGGCACGGGACGCTACGAGCTCGCGGAGAAGTTCGTCGGCCGCGCGCTCGAGGTGAATCCGCATCATGCCGAGGCGCACATCGTCCGCGGACTGCTGCAGCTTAGCGATGGGTACACGGACCGCGCTCGCGCGGACTTCTCCCGCGCGACCGAGCTCGACCCCTCGTCACTCCGAGCGCGAGGATTGCTCGCCGCGTGCTACTACCTCGTCGGCGACGACGAAGCCTTCGCCTCGCTCGAAAAAGAAACGCTCGATCGAAATCCCCGCGCGGGCGAGTTCTATCACGCGCTCGCCGTCGCGATCGAACGGAAGTTCCGCTACGCGGACGTCGTGAAATTCTGCGAGAAGGCGGTGGAGGTCGCTCCGAAGTACTGGCCGGTCTACCTTCCTCTAGCCGTGAATCTCATGCGCGTCGGGGACGACAAGCGCGGGCGAGAGTTCCTCGATAAGGCCTGGGAGCACGATCCCTACAACGTCTGGGCGATCAATACGCGAAAGCTCGTGCAGCACATGAAACGAAGGCATCGCGTCTTCGAGACCGATCGCTTCGTCTTTCGTTTTCCCAAAGAGCCGCGGGAGTTCAACGTCCTCAGCACGTACCTCGTCCCGCTCCTCGAGAAGGGGTTCGACAAACTGTCCGCCCGCTACGAGCTCGAGCTCGAGCCGCCGATCTACGTCGAATCGTTCGCGGAGCACAAGTGGTTCAGTGCGCGCACCGTAGGGCTCGAAGGGTTCGCGGCGGCCGGGGCGTGCTTCGGCGACGTGGTGACGCTGACGACGCCGACGGCGCTGCCGCAGCAGAACTGGGGCGCCGTTGCGTGGCACGAGTTCGCCCACGTCGTCACGCTCAACTTGACGCACAACCGCGTCCCGCGCTGGCTCACCGAAGGGCTCAGCGTCTACGAGGAAGGTCGCGACCATCCCGAGTGGACACGCAATTTCGCCCGCGACGTCGCCGATGCCTTCGGATCGGATCGCCTCCTTCCGATCGCCGAGCTCGACTTCGGATTCTCGAAACCGAAGTATCCGGGCCAGATCCTGATGTCGTACTTTCAGGGTTGCTTGATCGTTCGTTACATCGAGAAGACCTGGGGCTTCGATCGCATCCTCAAGATCCTCCGCGGCTACCGCGATCTGAAGCCGCTCGCCCAGAACTTTCGCGAAGCGCTCGATGTCTCCCTCGAGGAGTTCGACGCCGGATTCTTCAAGTACGTCGCCGAGTGGGTCGACGCGAACGGCTACACCCCCGCGCTCGCCGAGGACGTGATCCCTCGGCTCGAGCTCGAGACGGAGACCGAGCCGGACGAGCTCTCGAAGTGGATCGACCTCGCGTGGGCGTACTTCCTGAACGGGGGGCCGGAGGAAGAAGACTCCGCCATCGCGCTTCATCGCGTGATCGAGGTCGATCCCGATCACGGCGACGCGCACGCCCTGCTCGGAATGATCGCACAGCGGAACGAGGACGAAGAGCGCGCGCGGGAGAATTACGAGAAGGCCCTCGAGCGCGGGACGCGCTTTCGCTTCCGCCTCCATTTTGCGCTCGGGGCGATGGCCGCCGAGCGGGGCGACACCGACGCGGCGATCGAACACTTCGAGGCGGCAAAGAAGATCTCGCCGGCGGCGGGGGCGGCGACCTTTCCGCCCGGTGGGGAGAACACGTACTACCGCCTCGCAAAGCTGTACCACGGAGCCGGTCGCGGCGAGGACGCGGTGCGGCAGATGATCGAGCTTCGGCCGCACGCGCCCGAGGATCCACGCTGCCGCGTCGCGATCTTCAAGTTCTACGAGAACGACACGAGCGAGGAAGCGGCGAAGGAGAAGCTCGCCGCGCTGCGAGAGCTGATCTACATCGCGCCGTACGATGGCGCGGTCCACACGGCGCTTGCCGAGGTGGCGAGTCGGGCGGGAGACCACGACACGGTGATTCGCGAGCAAACCTACCTGCTCCGGTTCCCGTCGACGAACCCTCAGCTCGCGCACGTCGCCCTCGCGGAGGCGTACCTCGCGAAGGGGGACCGCGAGAACGCGGCGGTTCACGCCCGGAAGGTCCTCGATCTCGATCCCGGGGACCGGGCGGCCAAGCGCGTTCTCGAGGCCGCGCAGACTGGAACGACGGAATGAGTCGTCCCGGGGCGGATGGGTCGATCCGAGACGAGAGTGTCTCGAATCCACACACCGTTCGGCGCGACTGGTTTCACCGGAAGTGCCGATAGAATCGGTACTTAACCCGCGATCAGGCGCGGGGAACGGCAGTTGCTAAAACCAGCGTCACGCCCCCGGTGTCTCTCCGTTTTCCGAGAGATCCGGGTCGCTCTCGAGCGCGGTCGACGATTTACCTGGCCGCGTCGGGCGCGCTACTCTACCCGATCCCGCGAATCGTCGGTCCGGTCCGATTCCGACTCCGGCCGCCCACGCGGGACCAAGGGTTGAGGACACCAACCAAGTCCGGCACGAACCACGAACGGCTCCCCTCTATCGACCGGAGATCTTCCATGAGCTCGACCATGAAGGCCGCTCTCGCGAGCGCCGCCATTCTGATCCTTCTCGGCGCCGCGATTTTCCTGATCGGACTCGGCGACGATCTCGACGACCGCCCGGCGGACGACGTCGTCATCGACGAGCCCGAGCCGGAGCGGGTCGCAGAACCGCGCGCGGTCAAGCCCGAGGCGACGCCGATCGCGACCGTGATCTCACGCGACGCCGTCGCGGTCACCGCAAGCGTCGTCGACACGGATGGCCGCGCGCTCGCGCAGGCTCAGCTTCTCGTTGCGCGGGCCGCGGACGGCGACCGTCTCGGCGATCGCGTCTGGGATTCTTCGCAGGGCGGAAATACCGGCGACGGTAGGTTCCGCTTCTCCCTGGAGCCGGGTGCCTACATCGCACACGCGCAGTGTCGGGGATACACCGGCGAAAAGAAGCTGCTCACGGTCGTCAAAGGAGTGCCGCAGGAGCTCACGTTCACGCTCGACCGCGGAAACTCCATCTCCGGCCGAATTCTCGACCGTTCCGGTGAAGGCATCGCCGGCGCGCGGGTTCTCGCGCTCAAGGAGCTCGGCCCGCCGGACGCGGACCTCGAGACGGCGCTGATTCAGTTGATCGGCCTCGAGGAGATGACCAATAGGGCCGAGGCCGAAACTTTCAGTGCCGACGACGGCAGCTACGTTCTCGACGGTTTGGCGCCCGAGTGGTTCTCGGTGCGCGCCATCGCGAAGGAGTTCGTCCCCGGCGAAGTGAAGGGCGTTCCGGCGCCGCGCGAACGGGTCAACATCGTGCTCGAGCCGGGCGGACTCGTGACCGGCGTCGTCACGGACGCCGCGGGCGCGCCGATCGCGAGCGCGAAGGTCGAGGCGTTTCGCGAGACCGAGAGCACCGCGATGATCGACGTCATCCTCTCGAAGTCGAGACCGGCCGTCGACTCGGTCGAGAGCGCCTCGGATGGGACCTTCGAGTTCAATACGCTCGGGAGCGGCATCTACAACTTCCGGGTCACGGCGCGAGGGTTTCGATCCCACGTCGAGGGAAAGGTGCGAGTGGATTCAGCCACTCCGCTTCGCTTCAAGCTCGAGCCGGGCCTCTCGATCGTCGGATACATCCAGGGGCCGAACGGCGAGCCGATCGTCGGCGCGAAGGTGCGCGCCCAGCCGCTCATCGGCGCGTCCCGCGGGCGTCCTGAAATCACGATGATCAGCTTCGACGACGACAGCGTGTTCACGAACAACGAAGGTTACTTCCTCTTCGATACACTCGAGGATGGCGAGTACAACCTGCTCGCGTTCCACGCCGACTACCAGACGCTGCGGCGCAAGGGGATCCGCACCGAGAGCGGCGAGCTGATGCTGCGGATGACGTTTGGCGGTCGCATCAGCGGCCGTGTCACCGATCAGGACGGAACGCCGATCCCGGGCGCGCGTGTCGTCGCGACCGATGTCGCCGACTTCACCAAGGACGAGGTGACGGACGAGGACGGCGTGTTCGTCTTGAGCGGCGTCCAGACCGGGCGTCGTGCGGTGTCCGTGAACGTGAGCGCCGAGGGCTTCGCACGCGTGCGCCGGCAGGTCAAGGTGAACGACGGCAGCGAGGTCGAGCAGGACTTCCGACTCGATGCGACGGCGCGCGTGACCGGACGCGTGCTCACGTCGAACGGTGATCCGCTGCGCGGTGTGATGTTGATGGTGAAGAAATCCGAAGAAAACGCGACGGTCGATTACACGATCGCGAACGGGCGGACGAACCACAACGGTGAGTTCAGCATCCCGAGCGTCGAGGCGAGCGGTAAGCTGTGGATTCGCGCGAAGCTCGCGGGCTTCCTCGAGGGTGCGAGTGACGACTTCGACGTCGAGCCGGGCTCGGCGATCGAGCTGCCGCCGATCGTGCTCGATCTCGGAGGAACGATTATGGGCCGCGTGGAAGACCCGGATGGCCGTCCGGTCGGCGGCGCTCGCGTCACGTTCCGTCGCGAGGGACAGAGCGAGACGACGATGGGCGGCAACGCGTCGGTGACGACGGCACAGAACGGCGAGTTTCGCCTTCAGGGCCTCCAGTCGGGTGTGCTCGATCTCGTCGTCCAACCGGTGCATCTCCTCGAGAAGGTCGTGCCGGATCTCGACGTGAAGGAAGGTCAGGTCGTCGGACCGACCGTCGTCCGCGTCGAGCGCGGAAACAGCGTTACGGGTCGCGTCGTGGACACCGAAGGCGAGACGGTCGCCGGCGCGGAGATCTACGTCCGCGACTACTCGCGCGGAGCGGCCGAGAGCCGGGCAGTGACCGACGCGAACGGCAAGTTCGCCGTCAGCAAGATCGTCACGAACGACACGGTCGAGCTGGAGGTCGTGCACCCGAGCTACTCGAAGTACTTGCGTGACGAGGTGAAGGTCGGGTCGGAGCTCGAGATCGTCCTCCAGGAGCTCGGCACGATCGTCGGCGTCGTCGTCGATCCCGACGGAATGCCGGTGAGCTCGTTCTCCGTCCAGCCGCAGGCGGTGGGGGCGCGCGACGGGAAGCGGCCGCTCCGCTCGCGTACGGTCGACGCGGACGACGGACGGTTCCGCTACCGCGGAATCCCGAAGGGTATCTACAACGTGCAGATTCGCGCGCCGGCCTACTCGGCGGCGACCCTCGAGAACGTCGAGATCTCCGAAGGCGCCGAGGTGGACCTGGGTCGCGTCCAGCTGCAGACGGGCGGAGCGGTCGGCGGGTTCGTGATCGACGCGGTGACGCGAGAGCCCGTCGTTGGGGCGCGCGTCTCCATCGTGCAGGGGACGAGCCGATTCGTCTCACCGCGCCCGGGCTCGCCGTCGGGCGCGCGCCGTGGCCGCTCGAACGAGACGACGGACTCCCGCGGCGAGTTCTCGTTCGTCGGCCTGAAGAGCGGCAACCTCACTCTCCGCGTCACGCACCCCGATTACGTCGCCGAGAAGGTGCAGACGAACCCCGATGCCGCCGCGGCGCAGTCGCTCGAGATCGCTCTCTCGCGCGGAGGTGAGATCAACGGAGTCGTCTTCGGATCGGACGGGCGGCCGCGTGCGAACATGCAGGTCTACCTGATCGGCGATCGCCCGAACCAGAACCAGCGCTCCCGCTCCGACCAGGAAGGTCGGTTCAAGTTCTCGAGCGTCGTTCCCGGTGCGTACACCGTCAAGGCGCACGAGTTCGCCCGCGAGCCGAATCAGCCGGCGCAGCAAGCTGAGGTCGAGCTGGAGATCGGATCGGGTGAGATCCAGGACGTGGTCCTGAGTCTTCCCTGAGTCCCTCACCGCTCGATTCGCCGGGTTTTCTGGGCGGCCTCGCTTCGTCGTTCACTCGAACGGAGAAGCGAGGCCGTTCGCGTGTTCGGCGACGTCGGTCCCCGAGGGGCACCGCCGCTCTGGGCGTAAGTCGTGTTCCTGAAGGACCTTCTGCTCCTCGCGAACGTCCCGTAATCAAAAGTTCTCGCCGCGCCGCATTTTTTCGGGCTGGCGGTAAAGTTCCTGGGCGCGACCCCCGATAAGAAAGAATACAGACCACGGCTCGTTCGTCGGGCCGCCAAGACATCTGGAGAGGGGACCCCATGGAAGTTCAAGGACCGGGCGGAGTCTCTGGCCCGAATCGGATCGAACCGCAGAGGATCTCCGCCCAGCGCGCCGAGCGTACGGAGGTCGGCGCGCGCATCGGCGACCGCGCAGAGATCTCGGAGGCCGCACGCCTCCTGAGTCAGCTCGGTGACGTTCCCGACGTCCGCATGGAGAAAGTCGGTCCGCTGAAGGAGCTGATCGCGGCCGGCAACTACGAGACGCCGCAGCGCATCGAGGCGGCGGTCGAGAGGCTCCTCGAAGAGCTCGACTGATTCGCCGGCGCTCGCCGCCCCCCACGTGACGCCGGGGGGAGACCTCGGCTCGCTTGCGGTCCGTCCGGTGGGGACCCGAGCCCGACCTTCCCGTCGGGTGGCCTCGTCTCGCCATCGCCCTGCGATCCCGTTCCGCGCGCGACGAACTCGATGTTCGGGTTTCGTCGGCGGACCGTCCGGGGCGGCCGCTGCGCCCGTCAAAATCGCTTCTGCGGGTTTCTCGCCGATGCTAAAATCACCGCTCGCTCACTTCTTCTAGCGAGTGGCTCCTCCGCGACCGGCCCGCCCGCGAACGGGTTCCGCGCCTCCGCGGGGACTTCGGTCGCTTCGCATCGACGTTTCCCGCGATTGGACGGACATGGTCGAACGTCGCTCCCGCGCTTCGCGTTCTCGTTCGCGCGCGTCAACCGGCCGTACGGCCGCGGCGCGTTCCCGCCCGTCGGGCGCTCGGTCATCCGAGGCCCGGACCTCCGGGTCCGGCTCGGGGGCTCGCCGGAGACCGCCCGGGCCGCCGCCCCGCTCGGGGATGTCGCCGGTTCGTCTCACGATTCTCCTCGGACTCCCGATCGTGGGCATCGGGATTCTGCTCCTTTGGAGCTCGACCCGTCCGCCTCCCGAGCCCGAAGTCCAGGACGAGAACGTCTCGGTGCGCGACATGGAGTCGAAGGTGCCGGAGTTCACCAAGGAGTACCGTGCGGTGATGAAGCTGAAGTCCGAGAACCCCGCGGAGTTCGAGCGACGCGGTACGAAGCTGAAGACCGATATGGAAACCTGGCGCGATGAGTGGAACGCGATGTTCGATCCCAAGCGCGACGAGAACGACGAGTTGCCGCCGGAGCTCCAGGGATACGATCGGGCGCCGAACCAAGTGAACCAGCTCATCGTCGATCTCTACCGGCAACTCGGAATGTAACGCGGAAGCGCCGTGTCACCCATCACCCAGCGAGTCTCCCGTTCTTCTCCTTCGCCCCGGAGCGGCCTCCGGTCGTGGAACCGTCGTGGCCGGACCTCGCGCCGGCGCGAGCGCGGTGAGATCGACATGACCGATCTCTACGTCGGGCTCGGGTTGCTGGTGATCGTTCCCTTCGTCACGTATGTCGCGTGCGGAGTCCTCGGCGTGATTCCGGAGGGGCCGGAGGCGACGATGGGGCGCGAACGGAAGGTCGAGCCGCTTCCGATCACGGCCGAGGAGATCGACCTCCGCATCAAGAAGGCGACGATCATCATTCGCCAGAACGCCAAAGAGTTTATTCAGAAGATGGACACCGTGGAGGACGACATCCTCCGCGACGACTATCGACGCTGGGCCGATCGCGCTCTCACGGCGGGCCTCGAGCTGCTGGCGGAAGTTGATTCGAAAACGAGCTCGGGTCAGTTCCCGGCACAGCGGGCGCGGGCGCAGACGCTCAGGGCCGAAGCGAAAACGAATCTCAAGCGCGTGCAAGCTCTCGACGTCCTCGGGGGAAACTGATCGCCGTCGCGGCCCGCGAGCGCGCGAGCTCCGAGACACGCTCGGTGGTGTGCCGTGAAGTCCGCCGCGGCGGAACGCTTGATCCGCGATGAAACCATCCGACGTCGACCTCGCGCGTCGCGCCGTCGCCCGAGGCTGGATCAGCCAGGAGCAGTCTCTCGACGGCCTAGCCGAAGCGGATCGCTGTCAGGCGATGGGGCTCGATAAGGGGATCGGTGACGTTCTCCTCGAGCGGGGCCTCCTCTCGGCGCGCCGCATCGCGGAGCTGCGCGCGTCGACGTCGTGGTCGCTCGAGGAATCTCGTCTCGGAGGCTACGAAGTCCAGCGACGGATCGGACTCGGAGGGACGGGAAACGTCTTCGAGGCTCGGCACGTCCGGCTCAACCAGCGAGTCGCGCTCAAGGTGCTCTCTCCGCGCGTCGCACGCGACGCGGAGGTGCGCGCGGCGTTCCTCCGCGAGGCGCGAGCGCTCGCCCGCCTCAGTCACCCGAATCTCGTCCACGCGTTCGATTTCGGGAAGGACGGCTCCTACTACTACCTCGGGATGGAGTACGTCGAGGGAGAGAGCCTGCAGCAGCGCATTGCGCGGCTCGGTCGTCTGCCCGTCGTCGAAGCGACGCGCATCGTTCGGGACGTTTGTCGCGCGCTCGTCGCGCTCGCCGCGCGCGGACTCGTCCACGGCGATGTCAAGCCCGCGAACGTTCTTCTCGGAAACGACGGCGAGGTGAAGCTCACCGACCTCGGTCTCGTGCGGCGAATCGCGCTCGACGGCACTGAGGAGCGGGTCGTCCGCGGAACTCCGCACTACATCTCGCCGGAAGAAGTCGCCGGGTCGGGTCGCGTGGACGCGAGAAGCGATCTCTATTCGCTCGGGGCGACTTGGTATCACGCGATCGCCGGCCGTCCACCGTTTCTCGCGAAGAGTACGGCCGCTCTTCTGCGCGCGCACCAGCAAGTGCAGCCCGCGTCGCTCGCGTCGATCCACCCTGACGAAGTTCCGCCGGAGGTCGATCGCGTGGTTCTCACTTGGCTCCAGAAGGACCCGAGCGATCGGCCACCCGACGCGGCTCACGCGCTCGGAGCGGTCGAGCGCCTGCTCGACCATCTCGGGAGCACCCGCGCGTCGACGTACCTCGGTCGTAGGATGTGGATCGCGGGAGGAGTGATCGCGGTCGCGCTCGCGGCGATCGGCTACGGCTGGCACGTCGCGCGGTCCGGGGACCTGAGACCGAAGGACGCGCCCGCGGAGGGCATCCACGCGGTCGAGCGAGACGATCCGGCGCTGGGGGAGCGCGCGCCCGAGGTTTCGACGCCGTCCCCGTTCGAAGCGAGCGTGGAGGCGCCGAGCCGAGAGGTCGCGCCGCCCGTGTCGATCGGAACGGTGATCGGGAAGCCCGGCGACGGTGGGTCGAGCCCGGGCGCGCCGAGTGACGACGAAAGCCAGCCCATCGACGCCGCACCCACGGGCGACCCCGTCCCGCCCGGCCGGGCCGAGAGGGGAATCGACGGAAAGGGACCGGCGAAGGTCGCGCCGGACACGGGAGCGATCGACGCGAGCGCGTTGGTCGTCGCGAGACCGTCCGTCTGGCCTCATCTCGTCGCCGCTGGTCGCCGCGTCGTCGCCGCGGCGGATGCGTTGCCAGGCTTCGGCGAGTTTCGGGTGCGTTCCGAACGATCGTCGCGGCTCCTCGCATCGATCACCGCGGCGGAGTGCGCGCTCGTTCCCGGTTCGCGAGAGCGACTGCGCGTTCTCATCTCGTACTCGTTCGAGCGCGATGCGGAACGCTTCGATTTCCGCGCGCGGCCGGGATCCATCCGCCTCCGCGATGGTGCGATCGTCACCGCGACGCGAGACAGCGCCCGGCTGACTTCGACCTATTGGCTGACGCCGCCGGTCCGCATCCGCGGACAGGCTCGCGCCGGATCGATCGTGTCCATCGGAATGACGGACCTCGACTTCGATCCGCGCCGGTGGAGCGCCAGTCCGGCGATCGAAGTCGTGCGCGAGTTTCGCCTCGAGTGGTCTCGCGACGCCGTGAGCTTCGAGGTCGCCGGCGAACCCGATGAGTCGAAGCCACTCCGTCGATTCGACCACGGACGACTCGCGCTCGTCCTTCAGCGCGGCGGCCTCGATTGGCTCGAGGTCGAGGGCGATCTCGAGCCGGCTTGGGTCGAGGAGCGCGCGCGGCTCGTCGATGCCCTCGGCGAGTGACGGTGTTTTCGGAACGCCGGATGTTTCGGGACCGTCGGCGAGATCCGCGCGCGGCATCGAGGAGATTTCCCTCGGTGGCTCGAGCGCGTCCGCGTCACCTTCCGGTACGGCGCCCGTCGACCGGACCCGTCGTCCCCGCCGGTTTGCCGGTCTTCGCAGGGTGAGATAGTTTTCGATGAGCGGATCTTCCCTGCCATCGGCCCTGCCTCTCCATGCGCGAATTCCAGCCCGACGAGACGATCAACAACCGTTACCGCGTCCTGCGCAAGCTGGGGGCGGGAGCGATGGGGAGCGTCTATCTCTGCGAAGATTCCGTCCAGAACAACGTGAAGGTCGCCCTCAAGGTTCTGATTTCGGAGAACCTCGACGACCAAGACGTTTGGGCGAAGGGTGAGTACGAAGCACTCACGCGTCTTCGCCATCCGAACCTCGCGAAGGTTTACAACTTCGGGCGCATCGTCGACGCGGACGACTATTTCATCGTCTCGGAGTTCATCAAGGGCGTCGATCTCTTCTCCGCGACCGAGTACCTCCACTACGACGAGCTCGCTGATATCGTCGTTCAGATCAGTCGCGCCCTCGAGTACATCCACTCGCAGGGGTATGTCCACTTCGACATCAAGCCGGACAATATCCTCGTCACGAGGCACAAGACGATCGGGATTCAGGAAGGATCCAAAGTCCAGTACGACGAAGGGAAGCCGGAGGGAAGCAGTGCCGACCTTCTTTCGAAGCCGAAAGCCAAGCTGATCGACTTCGGCCTTGCCGAGAAGATCACCGGATCGTTCAGCTTCGCGATCAAAGGGACGCTCAACTATCTCGCGCCGGAGATCTTGAACGGCCAAACGCCGGACCGCCGCGCAGATCTCTACTCTCTCGGAGTGACGCTCTACCAGGTCACGAACCGAAATCTCCCGCCGTGCGGCGACATCGGCAATCTCTTCAGCGAGACGCCGTCGCCCGGGGCGAGCCGGGCGGATCTCTTCGAGATGCACATGAAGAACCACCCGGAGTTCCTTCGGAAGCTGATTCTGCGGCTTCTCGAAGAGAAACCGGAGAGTCGGTTCCAAAGCGCGAAGGAAGTCATTCACTTCATCAATCGGCACTCGGAGCATTCGTTCGAGGTCGAGACCGAGGAAACCCGCGCCAGCTATTTCTATTCGCCGAAGATCGTCGGGCGAAAGCGCGAGATGAATCGGCTCAAGGAGTACCACGAACGGGTCTTCTATCCGCAGCGGTGGCGCGACGCGCAGCGTTCGGTGATGGAGGAGCGGGAGACCGCGGAAGAGCCGCCGGCGAGCACCGCCACGGAGGAACCGTCGAGCTCAGACGATGACGCCGCGGACACCCGAGAGGCGGCGCTCGATTCGAGCGCGGCCGGCGCCGACGTCGCTGCGAACGCCGAGCGAGGCGACGAGGCGAACGGCGCGGACGAGAGCTCGAACGCCGAGCGAGGCGACGAGGCGAACGGCGCGGACGAGAGCTCGAACGCCGAGCGCGGCGACGAGGCGACCGGAGCGACCGACTCCGGTTCGGACGCCGGCGAAACCGCCGGGGCGAAGAACGAGGACGCGAACGACGGCGAAGCAAAGATCACGCTCGCCCCCGCGAGCACACGTTCGTCGAGAGACGCCAAAGAACCTTCCGGCGGGGACGGCGACCTTCCCTCGCTCATTCTCGTCAACGGCGAGATGGGTTCGGGGAAGTCCCGCATCCTCGAGGAGTTTCAGCACTACCTTCGACTGAACGACGTCCTTACCGTCTCCGGGAACTGCTACGAAGGAACGAGCAAGGCGTACCAGCCCCTCGTCCAGGCGCTCCACGAGATCGTGTACCGATTGGGGCTCGACTCGGATCTCTATCACAAGTACGCGGGAGACATCGTGCGCCTCCTGCCCGAGCTTCCGCGGAAGGGGGCCGAAGAGCGAGGGCCGATTCGACCGGACAAGGAGAAGCTCTACTTCATCGAGCGCGTCTCTCAATTCCTCGTCGAGGCCGCCGAGCGCTTGCCCTTCGTTCTCTTCATCAACAATCTCCACTGGATCGACGAGGCGAGCATCGATCTCCTCGGGCACTTTTTCGAGCGCCTCGTCGACGCGCGCGCCGGGGAGGCACCGAAGCTTCTCGTGGTCGCGAGCCTCCGCCCCGAAGACAGCCAGTCAGAGAAGCTGGTCGCGCTCCTCGAGCGATATCGAGCGTCGGACCGACTCGCCGAAGTCCAGCTCCGTCCGCTCCGTCACGCTCAGATCGCCGAGCTGCTTTCGTCGATGCTCAGTTTCACCGACGTACCGGACGGCTTCGTCGCGACCCTCGGCGAGAAAACGGGCGGAAACCCCCTCTTCATCGTCGAGACGCTGAAGGCCCTCCAGGACGAAGGCATCCTTCGCCACACGGTCGATGGCTGGAAGATCCGGACCACGAACTACGACCGGATCGAGATCCCGCAGAACATGGAGGAGCTGCTCGAGCGGCGCTTCGAGAAGCTCGAGGATCGGAAGCGCGAGATCCTCGAGGTGCTGAGCGTGCTCGACAAGCCGGTCAGCCCGCGCTTCCTCCAGGGCGTGGAACGCTTCAAAGACGCACCGATCCTCGTCGACCTCCGAGACCTCGAGCAAGGCGGTCTCATCGGGAAGCTCTTCGAGAGTGGGAAGCTCCACTTTCAGATCTCCCAGACGAAGACGCGCGAGATCCTCTACACCCGGCTCGCGGACGACGCACGCTGTCGCTATCACGGCGAGATCGGAGCGGCGTTCGAAGAGTTCTATCGCGGGAAGGAAGAGGAGATCCTCGAGGAGCTGGCTTACCACTACCAGCAGAGCGATCAGCCGTGGAAGGCGCTCGAGCTCGCCATGCGGGCGGGCGACCGACTGAAGGCGATCTACGCGAACGAGTCAGCCTGCGGGTACTACCTCTACGCCCTCGATCAGGTCGAAGGGCGCGACGAACACTTCGATACGTGGGTGGAGATCCACGAGAAGCTCGGCGAACTCTGTACGACGATGGGCCGCTACGAGTTCGCGGAACGAAGCTACGGGACCCTCCTCGACGAGGACGTCGTCGAGCGGCTCGATCCGGCGCGTGTGGTGCAGATCTTCATCAGCCGGGGAAAGGTGTTCGAGATCCAGGGCGACTACGACACCGCGCTCATCTGCTACAAGGACGCGCGCAACTACCTCGCCGAGTTCGCCCAGAACGACCTGATCGTCGAGCGCATCCGCGTATTCAACAGCATCGGCTGGGTCTACGTGAACATGGGGAAGTACGAGAAGGCGCTTGCGATTTCGCTCGAAGCCATGCGCGTCATCGAGAACCTTCCCGAGAGCATCGAGCACGCGATGGTCTACAACACCATCGGGAGCGCGAACTTCTACAAGGGGAACACGCGGCAGGCCATCGACTACCACCGCCGCAGCCTCCAGATCAAAGAGAACCTCGACTTCATTCCCGAAACGACGATCTCGCTCAATCACCTCGGGAGCGCGTTCCTCGCGATCTCCGAGTACGGTGAAGCGCTCGAGCATCTCAATCGCGCGCTCCGAACGAGCGAAGAGATCGGAGATCCGTACGGTCGAGCGCTGACACTCCACAACTTCGCGCGGCTGCGATTCATGGTCGGTCAACCCGAAGAGGGGTGGAAATGTCTCGACCGATCCCTTCGCCTCTCGAAGGACTACAGCATGCGCTACCTCAACATCCAGAATTACGTGGTGCGAGGGCGTGCGCTCATGGAGGAGTGTGAGTACTCGAAGGCCGAGGGAAACTTTTTCCGCGCGTTGACAGCCTTCACGAAGCAGGGAAACCGCTGGGGGCTCTGTACCGTCCTCAGCGCGATCGCGGAGCTGCACCGCCTGCGCGGGAATCACGAGGAGGCGCGGGGGATGCTCAAGGAGGCGTGCCGCTACGCGGACGAGCTCGACATTCGACAACTCCGCGCTGGTTGTCTCCTCGTCGACGCCCGACTCCACCGTGAAACCGACACGAAGGGCGCGCGAGTCGCACTGCAGAAGCTCGAGAAAGCCGTCGCGATCGCGGAGAAGAGCGACTGCGCGGAGCTGAGCGGCGAGCTCAACTACGAAATGGGCGAAACCCTCGTCCGGTTGCGCCTCCTGTCGGACGCGACGCAGTACTACCGCGCGGCGGAGATGAAGTTTCGCGAAGTCTTCGACAACCTTCCGGAAGAGCTGCGCGACAGCTACAGTCGGCGGCAGAAGGCGCGATTCCGTGACTGGAAGCAGAGCGTCGCCATTCCGAAGGATCGAAGCGCTAAGTCGAGCGCGGATGCACCCTCTGGGAACGAAGACGAGCGGCAGGTTTCCGCCGAGGATTCGCTCCGCCGGGTCAATGAACTCATGATGCTCCTCGGGTCCGGATTACCTCTCGAGGAGCTCGTCGACCGCATTCTTCAGGAAGTCCTCGCGACTCTCCGCGGTCGCTCCGCGCTGTGGCTCCTCGTGAGCGGTCGCGACCTTAGCCTGGAGGGAGCACGGACGATCGACGGCAGCGAATGCGATGCCGAGGGAGTCCTTTCGCTCGGACTCATCGAGCGCGTGCTCAACTCGGGACAGCCGCTCCTTCTCGCGGACATGGCCGACGATCAGGAAGCCGCCGAGCTCCTCGCGAGCTGCGACATTCGCATGTCGTCGCTCGCCGTACTCGCAGTGCCCGTTTCGCCGACGGAGCGCGGCGTTCTCTACGTGACGGACGCGCGACTTCCGAATCAAGGTGGGAATCGTTCCCTCCTCCTCGTCCAGCCGTTCCTGAACCTGCTGTCGATCGCGCACCAGCAGCGGCACACGGCGGATAGCTCGCCGTAGGGCGTCGCTCGGTACACCCTCCTGTCTCCGACAAACGCCGCGACACCGTAGCCTGAACCTCGAATCGACTCGCGCCGGGGCGTGACGGCAGCACGGCGAGTCAGGCACGAGGAGAATCACGGCGCCGGGAACGGGAACGAGTTCAGAGCGCGACGAGGTTAGCCCGGTCTTCTCACCAGACTCGGTGAGCGAAGCGGCGAGCCGCCACAAGGCGTGAATGGACAAGGAGGTGGCGCCGGGCCGCCCGGAGGTGTGCTTCTAGCACAGTGAGGATCGGGGCGACGCATCCGATGCTCTTGTGGTGGCGCAGCAGAATCTGGTGAGAAGCCCGGGTTAGAACGGAACCTCGAAGAACTGCTCCTGCGGATTGAAGAGCCGTCCCTTCCGGTAGGCGATGAGCATCGCGCGGATGACCTCGGGATCGTATTTCGTCCCGGCGCCGTCCCGAATCTCGAGAAGTGCGTCCTTGATGCTGAGCTCGCTCGAGCCCTCGCGGACGCCGTAGAGAACGCGGTCGAGGTCAATCGCCGGGTTGAGGATTCGACCGAGCTGCGGAATCTCCTCTCCCTTCTTTCCTTCGGGAGAGCCGCTCCCGTCGAAGTGCTCGTTCGCGCACTCGATGGCGGGAAGAATCTCGGCGAGCTCGGTTACCCGGCCGAGCAGCTCGCGCGCGTAGTGATTGCGCTTCGTTTCGCGCGTTAGCTCCTGCTGCTGCTCGCTGTCGGTCATCGGAATATTGCCGATCGTGTGGAGCATGCCGACGAGCCACGCGTTCCGAAGGTCGTGAGTGCCGTAGCCGAGCTCCTTCGCGATCGCGAGGCACGACGTCGCGACGCGTTCGCAGTAGCCCCGCGTCTCTGGAGTACGCATCTCGCCGGCGGACACTAGCGTGTGAATCGTCTGACGAAAGAAGCGGTCGGAGTTGCTGACGAGCTTCAGCATGCTGATCGTCGATCCGAGCTGGATGCCGATGACCGATGCGAGCTCGAGATCCTCCGGAGAGAAGGCTTCGGGCTTGTTCGAGTAGCAGTAGACCACGCCGCGACATTCCCCTAGAGCCGTGATCGGCACGCAGAGAACGGAGTGGAGCTGATTGACGACGACGCTTTCCATCGCCTGGAATTGAGCGTCGATCGCAGCATCCGCGGTCAGAATGGCGCGACCCTGGCGCATGCAATCGCCGATGATTCCGCGCGAAACACCGGCTTCCGACGATGCATCGTCGTCGCGATCGTAGCGTCCGATGACGTCGAACTCGCCGTGCACCTCGCCCGACCCACCTTTCCACAAGACGTAGACGTGGTCGGCCTTGAGCGTCTTTCCCAGAATTTTGGCGACCTGGTTCTGAAGCTTCGAGAGATCCTTCTCTTCGCCGATGATGTGCGCGATGTGAAAGAGGACGTTCAGATCGCGCTTCTCGGGCGTGTCGACGGAGTCCGGCGGAACCGGTGCGAGTCCGCCCATCGTGTCGGTCAGCCGGAACTGAATCGTGGAGCTCGGGCTCACGGCGACCGGAGTGTCCGCGCCGCGAAGGATTCGGCTCGAGTCCGTGAGGTGGGCGAGGCGATCTTCGAAGACGAGCACGGAGTTGCCGATTCGGACGCGATCACCGTAGCGAAGGATCTCCTCCCGAACGGACTCTTCGTTTACGAACGTACCGTTTCGACTCTCGAGATCGCGGATGAAGAACACTTCGCCGATCTTGACGACTTCCGCGTGTTGACGCGAGACACCCTGATCCGGAATGACGATGCCCTTCCCGGGCTCGCGGCCGAGCGTGAGCGGGGCGTCGCCGGCGAGCTCGTACACCTTGCCTTTGTTCGGACCGTGTTTCACACGCAGAATCGCCATGGATGACTCCCTGGAGGGTAGTAGGCCCGGACTTCGCCCGCGTCGTTCTGGCTTCGCCGGCGAGTGGGTTCCGATTCAGTGAGATTGAGAGTTTCTCATCCCTGCGCGCGGCTCGACCGGTTCGCTCGACGAGTCGACTACCGAGTTCGCGTTTGAAGGATTCGCGGCGCGCAGCGGGTCGGCGCCGAGACGCTCCGCCCAGGACCGATCCCGATCGTCGCGGTGGACGCCCCTCTCGCCGGCGGTTCGCCTCGCACGCTGCCCGACGTGACGCCGCTCTCGAGTGCCGGGTCGCCGTCCAGACATGCTGCCGTCGACACACACCTCGAGGCCGGCGGTGACGCTACGCTCGACACTTGTTCGGTGTCCGTGCGTTCTTCGTCAGCGCGTCAGACCACGGAGGGATTCTCTCGTCACTACGACACGACCGCCGGCCGCTTTCGCGGCCGCTGAGAAGCTTGAATTATACTCGACCCCATCCGAGGAGGAAGGCACAATTCGCGCGCACGCATCCCCGCTCCGCGTACCGCCCGAAATGACTGATTCGTCTCTTCCCGCGACGCGTCCGAACCTGCTCGTGAGTGTGCGAGACGTGCCGGAAGCGCGTCTCGCCCTCAGTGCGGGCGTTCTGTTCATCGACGTGAAAGAGCCGGGTCGTGGTCCTCTCGGTGCGGCGGACGCCGGATTGTTATGGGAAGTTGTTCGGCTGCGTCGTGATCGATGCGTCACCGTGAGCGCCGCGCTCGGCGAGCTCCGAGATCAGCCGCAGCCCGATCGTTCCCGGATCGTTCCCGGCGTCGAGTTGTACAAGCTCGGCCTTTCCCGTTGCGGCGACGACTGGCGTGATCGATTGGCGGAGTGGGACGCGGAGCTCTACCGAGCCGGCAGTCGTCTCGTTCCCTCCGCGTACGCGGATGCTGCCGCCGCGGGTTCGCCTCCTCCCGAACAGATCCTGAAGCTCGCGCAGCGGCTAGAGTCGCCCTACGTTCTCCTCGACACCTTCGAAAAGCGCACGGGATCGCTCCGGTCGCACCTCGGCGACACCGAGCTTCGGGAGTTCATCGACACGGCTCACCGCGCGGGAGTGCGCGTCGCGCTCGCAGGGTCGATCCGAGCCGACGACATCGGGCCGGTGGCGCGCCTCGGCCCCGACGTCATCGGAGTTCGCCGCGCGGCGTGTACGCGCGGCGAGCGTACCGCCGCAATCGACGCAGAACGCATCGGTCGGCTCGATGCGGCGCTCGTCGCTGCGACCGCTCCGTGAGCCGAAACTGACGCCGCGCGAGCGAGGCCGGTGCTACCGAGTTTCCGTCGTCTCTGCCGTCTCCGGGGCGCCGTCTACGACGAACAATCCGTCGCGCATGTGGAGCTTCCGGTGGGCGAGGCCGGCGAGACTGAGGTCGTGCGTGACGAGCACGAACGCCGTCTTCGTCCGGTGATTGAGATCGAGCATCATCGCGTGGATCTTTTCGCCCGTCTCGGTGTCGAGATTGCCGGTCGGCTCGTCGCAAAACACGACGCGAGGCTCGTTCATGAGCGCGCGCGCGATCGCGGTGCGCTGTCGCTCGCCACCCGAGAGACGGCCGGGGGAGAACTCCCTGCGCTCGCTGAGTCCAACCATGTCGAGAAGTGAATCCGCTCGCTGCCGCAGCTCCTTCGCCATCCGCGAGTACCGCGCCGTTCGGTACTGAATCATCGCCGGAAGGAGCACGTTCTCTGCGACCGAGAGATCGGGCAGCAGATGGTAGGACTGAAACACGAAACCGAACTCGCGGTTCCGGATCTCTGCGCGCTGTCGGGCGCTCAAGCGCGCGAGATCGAGCGGCTTCTCCGTGTTTCGCGCGCAAAACGTCAGTGTGCCCGAGGTCGGCAGATCGAGGAGGCCGAGCACGTTGAGGAGTGTGCTCTTTCCGACGCCGGACATACCGACGATCGATACGATCTCGCCTTCGTGAACATCGAGATCGACTCCCTTGAGGACGGGATAGGTCACGCGGTTCGCGTGATACTCCTTGTGGATCGAGCGCGCCGAGTAGATCGCCGTCTTCATCGCGGGAGACTCTCGAATCGTCGGGCTGGGGGATGGAAGAGAAAGAGTGCGCGGGCGGATCGCTCGCGGCCTACTCGTGTTGAATCGTCTCGATCGGATTCCGCCGAGACGCCCACACCGCTGGGATCAGACTCGCGGCCACTCCCAGCACCAACGCCGGTGCAGCGCTCAGAAGGACGTCCTCCCAGCGGAACGCGATCGGAATCCGATCGAGATCGTACACTTCCGGCGGGAAGAGCTGGACGCCGAACGTCGCATCGATCCAGTCGTGAATCGGGTTGATGTTTTCGCAGAAGAGGTAGCCGAGGAAGAGTCCGCTGATCGTGCCGGCGAATGTGAGTGTCACGCCGTTGATGAGAAAAATCCCGACGATTCCCCGCGGAGTCGCGCCGAGAGCGAGGAGGATTCCGATGTCGCGCGTCTTCTCGATCACGGTGAGCACCAGCATGAGGAGAATCATGCACGCCGTGAACGCGACGAGAAAGATCAGTAGAAAGTAGATCACGTACTTCTCGCGCTCGACGGCGTTGATCTTGTTCGGATTGTGGTCCTCCCAGGACTCGACCCGAAGGCGTGCGTTCGACGCGTCCGCCCGCGCGTACTCGATCAGCCGGCGCTGGAGCTCCGCTCGCGTCTCGGGGAGCTGGTCGAGGTCTGCCACCGCGAGGCGCATACCCTGGTAGCGACTCGAGCCGATCTCGAGGTCGTAGAGGTTGAGCTTGTTCCGGACGATGTCGACGTTCGTGTAGAGGAGGCTGCTGTCGTATTCGAACGTCCCGGTCTTGAACGCTCCGACGACGACGAGCGGGATGCTCACGGCTTGCGACGTCGCGGGATCGAGCGTCACTACGGTGAGGACTTGCCCGAGAAACATCTCCCGGTCGACGAGGAAATGAAGACCGACGAGGACGCCGTGAGGCGGTGCGCTCCTACGATACTCCTCGGCGACTTCGGGGTTGTGCCGCGCGAGGGTGCCCCGGCGTGACTCGACGTGAAAGAAGGCGGCGAACTCCTCGGACGAAATCGGTGCGCGCTCGCCGTCCGAGAGGATCTTGTCTGCGATTTGGATCGCCGTCGCGCGATCCTTCCGGACGTCCTCGATCGTTCGCTCGTCGTCGCGCTCCTCGTCGATCCCGAGGGCACCCAGAACGGAATCGAGCTCACTCGCCCGAAGCGTCGATTTTCCCATGTCGGTCACATCCACGTGCCGGTCGACGTCGACTCCGCGGAGCTGGCACGGGTTGAAGCCGCCGCTTCGATACATCGCCAGCGTTTCGATGAACGCAGCGGCGGCGGTGACATTCGGGACGCTCGCGACGATGTCGTCGACTTCGGAGATCCGCGTCAGGGCGTAGGGACGCTCGGAGAGGACGAGCAGGTGCGCTTCCTGACCGCGGAGAGTCTCGCGGAAGCGTTCGACGTAGCCGCCCATGATGCTGAGGACGACGAGGATGATCGCGACGCCGAAATTGATCGCGAGGAACGCGCCGAAGGCTGAGAGTCGTGTGATGAGGTAGCGGCAGCTCAGCTTCGCCTGGTAGCGCCGTGCGAGCAGCCCGACCGCCGCGAGGCCCGCGAGCATCAGGGCGGCGACGATGCTCACGACGGCCGCGGGTGAGAGCGAGGCCCAGAGAGCCGTTCCGGTCATTCCGTTCCGTTCGAGTCGGCTGCGATCATTCGTTTCCGGGCTGCCGGACCAGCGCGCGCCCGCCCGGCAGTCATCCGCGGCCCTCGGGCGCGCGTCGCCGGCCCAAACGACGCGGGATTCTACCCCGGAGTTCTCACGAGATTCTACTCCGCCCGGCGCGCTGGGTCGCGGACGGGAGTTCGGTGCACGACTCGCACACACCGATCTACGCGGCTACCGGCGGGGCCGTCCGCGACGATCCTTCCTCCGAGGGATTCCGGGATCCTCGAACGCCAAGGGGAAGTCGAGTTTCCGCGTTCGCGCCGCCGAGGCGTGGTCAAACTCGAGGCTAGGGTACAATGCTGTCGTCATGGACGAGCGCCTACGCCCATTTGAACGACTGACGCGGCCCGGTCAGTTCCGCCGCGTATTTCGCCGGGGCCGCACGTACCGATCGCCACGGCTTCGCATCCACTTCATGCCTTCGACGGGGGCGGAATCGCGTCTCGGACTCGTCGTGAAGAAGAAGCTCGGGAAGTCGGTCGTCCGGAACGCGATCAAGCGGAGTCTCCGCGAGGTCTTTCGGCGGCGGAAGAGAGACCTCGGCATGCCGTACGACGTCGTCCTCGTCCCCGAAAGCGAGCCGGCGACGTACGCGGAGTACGCGAGCGCGTTCGAGAGCTTCGCGCGCCACGTCGTCTCGCGCGGGCGCTGGAGCAAGCCGGCTCGGCGCGGGCCGAAGCGCCGAGACGCGCGTGATTCGCGGCCGCGTGAAGGGCGCTCGCCGCGTGCCGGTGGAAGAGGCGACCGGAGCGGCGGACGCCGGCGCGCCGGCGACGCTGCGACGGCGGAGGCCTCGGTGCCGGCCGGTGGCGAGCGCGGTGATTGATTCCGTGCGCTCGACGAAGCCGGTCAGAGGAACCGCGTCGGGGCCGAGTCGGCCGCGACCGGGTGTTGCGAGCCGCAGCCTGATCGCAGCGCTGCGCGCCTACAAGTCGTTTCTCTCGCCCTTCCTCCCACCTCTCTGCCGCTTTCACCCGACTTGCTCGTGCTACTTTCGTCAGGCGGTCGAACGGCACGGCGCCGTGCGAGGGTCGTGGCTCGGAGTGAAGCGGCTGTGTCGGTGCCACCCGTTCGGTCGGGGCGGATACGATCCCGTTCCTTGAGTCAGCCCGAGACTCGCAGCTCGTCCCGCGATTCCTCCGGTGCCGACTCTTCCGTCGCAGCTTTGTCGAGTGCGTCGCGCGCGGTTTCCCAAGCGCGGCGCGGGAAGGAAGCTGCGAGCGCCGCGCCGAGCGACTCGCTGAACACCGCGCGGGCGGACGCTTCGACCGCCTCGGCCCGGGCGGCGACGAACTGCTTTCGACCGGGCACGCGCGAGGAGATCACGAGAGCGAGGACGTAGCTTCCGAGGAAGTAGCCGGCGGCGAAGTAGACCCACTTGAGGATGCTGAAGAGTCCCGCGAAGAGTCCCGTCGCTGGAGGAAGCACCCACGCGAGCCCGATTCCCGCGCCTAGTTTTGCGGTGAGACCTCCCCAGCGGAGAAGACCCGCGCGGCCCGGCCGGCGAGCGAGCTCCTCGTCGAGGCGCTCGAGGATGCGTTCGCCCGTCCCCGGAGTCTCCTCGAGCCGTCGCAGGTACTCCGCGCGAAACGCGTCGCCGAGGCTTGCGCTCGCCTCGGGAGTGTAGAGTGTCGCAAGCGTGAGCGCCGCGACGGGCGAGCCGTCGCCCGCTTGCCCGGCGAGGGTGCGCAGCTCCGCACGTCGCTGGTCGAGGAGCCGCAGCGCGTAGTCCGCGTCCCCGGTTCGCCGGAGTGCGGCGTACTGTCGGGTGTCCTGAAACTCCTCGTCGACCGAACCCTCGTATTTTCCGACGAGGCGAAGCAGCGACCTCCGAAACACCTCGTTCACGGCGCGAACCGACCGGCCGATCAGCGCGAGCGCGCGGTGGCTCTTCTCGACACGCTCGCTCCGGCGGAAGAGTGAGCTCAGCTCGGCGCGGGCGAGCAGAGCGCGCAGCGCGCGAGTCTCCTCGGGAAACGCGAGGTCCGCGCCCTTGCGGTATTCCTCCGCCACGTCGCGCACAATGCGATCGGCCGTGTCGCGGAAGCGGCGAGCGAGCGCGAACTCGTGGTCGTACTCGGCGAGGATCGCCCTCGCCGCGTCGCCCGCGGTCCGGCTCGTCTCCGCGAGCATCCGCTCTTTGATCGTCCGCGGGTCGAGTGAGCCGAGCGCGGGCAGCAGCTGCGCGCGCAACTCTTCTCCGAGCTCTTCCTCGGGGTGGCGCGCAGTCGAGGGCGGAAGACGGATGCACGTTCCGAGCGACAACTCGGGCGCGAGGCTCGCGCGGAGATCCTCGACGAGCGTATCGAACACGATCGCTTCTGAAACGAGATTGAAGACGACGATGACCGACTCCTTCTGGCGGATGAGCCGGGTCAGTTGCTCGTAGAGAACTCGATCTTTGTACTTCTGCGCCGTGACGACGAACACCGTCACGTCAGCGAGAGCGCTGATGCGTGCCGACGCGCGCGAGTTCGATTCGGAGATGGAATCGCAGTCGGGAGAATCGATGAGGCCGACGTGGGCGAGGCGGTCGTCGTGGTGAAAACGGCAGAACAGGAGATCCTGGCGGTCCCGATCGGCGGAGAGCTCTTTCGGATCGCGGACCTCGCGACATTCGATTCCGCCGAAGGGACCGTGCGGAAGCAGCGTCTCTCGCCACTTCTCGTGCACGAAGAGAAGCGGGTGGATCGTCGCGCCCGCGACGACGCTCGTCGGGGCGAGGAGCTGACTCGCGAGCGCGTTGAAGACCGTCGATTTCCCGACGTTCGTTCCGCCCTGGACGCCGACGAAGAGAGGTAGATCGGGGACCCGCAGCTCCGGCTCGATCTTGCTCTCGAGTAGGACGATGAGCTCACGGCGGGCCTCTTCGCCGCGGGGAAGCGCAGGGAGGCGTCGCAGCGAATCCGCGAGCGAGGCGACTCGTTCAGGCGTGAACTCGAATGCGGCCATGCCTCAGCGGTGCGACCGGCCCGAGATTCGACGATTTCGTGGCGACTGGAGTTTCGACATTCCTGAAAGAAGATCCGGGGCGTGAAGAGTGTCGACGGCCGGCCCGGTGGGTTCGCGTCAAGACTCCTTCAACTTCTCGATCTCGGCCTCAGCGGCCGCGATTTCCGTTTCGATTCGGTTCACTTCGGCGGCGTCGTCGAGTTGCGACTTCGCGCCCTTGAGCTGCTGGCGAAGCAGATTGAGTTTCTGGCGCAGGACCTGCACTCGCTTCTTGGCTTTTTTGTCCACTTGGTGTTTCCGTCGGGTGGGAGCCGTGGCGACGAGACTTGCTCGCCGAACCGCCCGGCGTGCGACGGCGCGACGCGCCGGGTCGCCGACCCTCGTCGGGCCGGGCTGTGCTTCATTCTATCGGCGGCGCGCCGGCAGGGCCTCGACCCGACGGTCGATCGGGTCCGTGGTTCGCGGAGTGTGCGCGTGCAAAAAGGCTCAAGCCCGACGCGCTGGCGTACGAAGAGAACAACGAACGGCGCGCCGGCTTTTCGGCCCTTTCTCCCGCGGCGGGTCGGGTCGGCGATGCACCGGAAGGGTGGGGCGCTCAGCGAGCACCGTTCGCTGAGTCGAGACCGCGGGCGATCATCGCCGGGAGACGCGTTGGCTGCGCCGAAGAAGCTCTACAAGATCGGAGAGGTCATGCGCTACTCGGGCCTCTCCCGTCAGACGGTCCACAACTACACCATGCTCGGCCTCATCACCGAGGAGGAGCGGACTCCGTCGGGGCATCGGCTCTACGGCGAGGACGTCTTCGAGCGTCTCGAGCGAGTGAAAGAGCTCCGCAAGGACCACCGCCTGAAAGACATCATCGCCCTCTTCAAGGCGGAAGAGCTCGCCGGTCCCTGAGACCCGTCGACAGGCCCGCGACGCGGCGGCGGGCTCGCCGCGCCGGACACCGTTCCGGGTCCGCTGCGACCGGGCGTAGGTTTTTCGGACGGCGATGCGCCTGCGAGGCCGTCCAACGACCTAATCTCAGTTCGCAAAGGGGTTTAGCGTGTTCCGTAAAAGTTCGCTCTATTTCGTTTACATTTTGTAAAACAGAGAATAGAATTCTCGAGCTTTGCCAGCGACCCTCGGTCGAATCGTCCGCGCCCCGCGCCGGACGGGACGGCCACGACGCCCCTTAGACGGGCGGTGAACGCCGACGCGGAGGAGTCGCGACCCCGAGGTCGCGATGCGCCGGCCGACGCCGCTCGAAACGAAGAAGTGGAAGAGAGATCCGGCCGCGCGGCGAAGGGTTTCGAGGTCACCTCGAAGCCGGAAGAGGAAATGGGTTCAGGAACATGGACGAGGAGGGGAGGGCTCCCTCTGCGGGGAGCCGGGTCTGTGTTCCTACCCTTTTTTTCCGTGGGCCCGGGAGGTGAAGGGGAGAGCGTTGAATGGCCCAGTCGGAAACGTCAGTCTGAGAGGATGGCTGAGCGCTGCGCAGAGTCTTCTCGATCGCCTCTCCGCCACTCAGAAGATCGTTGTCGTCGTCGTCGCCGTGGCGGCAACCGTGGGGATGGCGTTCGTCGCGATCCGCGGGCGTCAACCGGAGTACACGCGACTCGAGCTTGAGTCGGCCGCCGCGCGCTCGACGCTGACGGCGAAGCTCGACGAGAACGGGATCGCTTGGCGACCCGTCCCGAATGCCGAAACGCGACCCGCGATCGAGGTCCGCGCCGGCGAAGTCGCCAAGGCTCGCCGGTGGATCGAAGCGGCGTCGAGTTCCGAGGAGTCGGACGACGCGCTGTGGTCGGAATCACCGAGCTGGCTCGGCTTCGGTCCGCGACCCGGCGAGCTCGTCCTCCAAGCGAAGCTTCGTCGATTGCGCAACACGATCTGCTGGAATCCGCGGATCGCCGAGGCGAGCGTCGAACACGAAGACTCCGACGACCGCGCGTTCGTCCGCGGGGAGAGTAGCGGGAGCGCGTCCGTCGTTCTCAAACTGAGTCCCGGTGTCGAGCGGCTGACCGTGCGCGAGGCGCAGGCCGTCCGGACGATCGTGAGCTCGGCGTTCGGCTTCCGGCCCGACAAGGTTCACGTCGTCGACCACAAGATGCATCGCTACGACCTCGACGACGCCGAGACGGCGGCCGCCGAAGCTCGCTCGGAAGCGCTGCGCGCAGAAGTCGAGGAGCTCCTTCAGGAGCGATTCGACGACGCCGAGTTCCGCGTCTCGGTAAGCACGGTGCTTCGGGATACGGAGGCGAGAGTCGAAGCCGGCGCCGCGCCGCGCGCGAGTGGCGGTCTTCTCGGCGCACCGCAGTTGATCGCCCTCGCGAGGCCGGCTCCTGCGGTCGCACGGACCCGCGTCGCCGCACCGCGCCCCTCGTCGGCGTCCGCGGAGGCTGCGCGAACGAGATTCGTTCGGATCCGCGTCGATCGTTCGGCCGCTCTTCGCGTAGCGCGCGGGCGGGGCGAACTCGCCGGCAGCGTCGACACTGCGCTCCGCCGCTTCGAGGCGGGAGAGGCCGCGCGCATTCGCGATCGATTGATCGACCGATCGTCGCTCCATCTCTCCGTCACCGTCTTCGATTTCGGGTCCGTCGCGCGGCCCACGCCTTCCCGCGCGGTGTCCGAGCCGGCGACCGCGCCTCCCGCCGTCGCGTCGAATCCACCACCCGAGGAGGAGAGGATCTCCCTCGTCGAGCTTCTCAATCGCGAGCGTCGATGGCTCGGCCGGGCGAGCGTCGCGCTCGGTGTCGCGGTCGTCGTCGGCCTCGGCTATTGGCTGATTCGTCGTCGCCGCTCTGGTTCCGCGAGATCCGATCGCGACGAGCGCGGTCTCCCGCCGGCGCGGCCGAAGCGGATCGAAGAGCGCGCCGGCGACCGCGCGACTCCCGACGCAATCGCATCGATCGACACGATGAGTGGGTGGGTCACGGAACGGCCGCAGTCGGCAGCGAACGTGCTCCGGGCATGGCTCGGATCCGATTCGGGACGCGAGGCAGGGGGCGAGCGATGACCCGCGACGAGCTGCCATCCGTCTCGACTCGGGGCGCGGTCGGCGAGATCGAGGACGAAGCCGACGACGGGCACTCGCAGGCGTTCGGTCCCGCGGAGGAGTCCGAGTCGACGCTCGATGCGGGGGAGGGGGAAGCGCCGCTCGATCGAGACCTCGGCCTCGATCTCGCCAAAGGCGGTGGGGACGGCGCCGACGGCTCTCCACTCGGCGGTCTCGAGGAGCTCGCCGACGACGAACGCGAGGTGGCCGGCGCGACGGATCGTCTCAGCGGGCTCGCGAAGGCCGCGGTGTTCATCCTCTCGCTCGACGAATCGGCCGCGTCGAACGTCCTTCGGTGCCTCTCCGACGAGGAGCTGAGTCGCGTCGCGGCCGAGATTGCCCACCTCGGCGTCGTCGACAAGGACACGGTCGAGGCCGTCCGCAGCGAGTTTCAAACGCTCGAGGTCGCGACGGGCGTCGTTCGCGAGGGGGGCGTCGAATCAGCGTCGCGCCTTCTCAGCCGATCGCTCCCTTCGTCCCGCGCTCGCCGGATGGTGCAGCTACTCGAAGCCGGTGGGACCCAGCGCCGCTTCGGTTTTCTCTCTCGCGTTCCGGTGTCGGGTCTCGTCGCGTACCTCCAGCGGGAGCGACCGCAGACGATCGCCGTCATTCTCGCCCACATGAGCCCCGCGACGGCGGCGGAGGTCATCGAGAGACTTCCCAATCACGTTCGCCGCAAGGTTCTTCCGTCGATCGCGAAGCTCCGTCGTGTGAACGACGAGGCGCTGCGCACGATCGAGTCGGCGCTTCGGCGTCAGTTCGAAGTCGCGCGCTGTGTGAAGCTGGGCGACGGGACGAAGACCGTCGCGGAACTCTTTCGCTCCGCCGGTCGCGAGCGCGCGGAGAAGTACTACGACGATCTGGAAGCCGCCTCCGGTGAGACGGCCGTGGCCGTACGCGACCACTTGTTCGATTTCCGCGATCTCATCCATCTCGAAGATCGATTCCTGCGGCGCTCGCTCCGAACCGTCGATCGCCGCGAGCTCGCCGTCGCGCTCACGAACGTCGACTCGCGCGCGGAAGCCAAGGTCTTTCGCGCGCTGTCGCGCCGACGTGGAGCCGCCCTTCGGCGGGAGCGTCAGGCTCTCGGTCCGGTCCGTCTTTCCGACGTCGAGGTGGCGCAGCGAGCGGTCGCCGCGCGCATCGCCGAGTTTCGCCGCGGTCGCGAGGAGAAAGGCGCGTGAATCGGAACCGGGAGAACGTCGCTTCCACTTGCGAGCGAACGAGTCGAGCCGAGCTCTCGGCGGCGCAGCGCACCGAGTCGTCGGGCGGGCGATGGATCCGTCCCGTCGCCCCCGCGTCGACCGCGAGGTGTTCAAGCGGCGACGCTGCGCGACCGAGCGACGACGTTTCCGCTGTGGCTTGGGACTCGATTCGCAGCGTTCGGGCTAGACTCGCAGAGCTCAGTCGGCGTGAACGCCGCCTCGAAGACGAGATCCGCCGGCGCTGGCGTCGTCTCGCCGGCAAGGCTTGGCGGCGACGCGCGGAGGCGGAGGCCGAGCTGCGCCTGCGCCGGGCGGAGCTCGAGGACGAGAACGAGCGCCGACGGGAGCGAGCGGAACGAGAGGGAGAGGCGCGCGGATTCGAAGCTGGATTCGAGCGCGGCCGGGAGGAGGGGCGTCGCGTCGGCGCCGAGGCCGGGCGGAGAGCCGGACGGGAGGAGGGCGAACGAGAGGGGCGCGAACGAGGAGCGAAGGAGTCGCGCGCCGAGTTCGAGCGCGCGGCATCGAGTCTGCGTGCCGCTGCCGCCGCCCTCGGTGAACGACGTGAGCAGCTCGTTGCCGACGCGCGTGGATCCCTGCTCGAACTCGCGGTCGCGATCGCACGCAAGATCATCCGCGCTCGCGTCGACGTCGATCCGGAACTGGTCGGACGCACGGTCGCCGCCGCGGCGGAGCTCGTCGTCCGCAGCCGTGCCGTGACCGTCCAGGTGCATCCCGACGACGCGCGCTTCGTGGAGCGCGAGCTCGGTGCGCGCCCGCCGTGGGCGGAGGGTTTCGCGAGCGTCGAGGTGAGGGCGTCGACCGGTGTCGACCGCGGCGGGTGCCGGCTGGTGACGGACGTGTCGTCGCTCGATCTTCGGATCGAAGCGCAGCTCTCGCAGATCGCCACCGCGATGGCGCGCGTGTACGGCGTGGAGCGGATGGAATCTCCCTCGCTGGATCGGAAGGTGCCATGCGCGGATATCTAGACATCGTCGCTGACGTCTACCCGGGCGTGCTCGAAGCGCGGATCGATCGCGTGTTCGGCACGACGGCGGAGAGTCGAGGTCTCACGGCCCCGCTCGGCGCGACTTGTGCGATCGAGTCGCGGTCCGGCCACCGCGTCGAGGCCGAGGTGATCGGTTGCCGGAAGAATCACGCGATCCTCGCTCCGATCGGAGAGTTGCGCGGTGTCGCCGCCGGCGATCGCGTCGTGTACCGCGGAACGAGCGGAGTCGTCCGAGTGGGGATGGATCTTCTCGGCTGCGCGGTCGATGCTTCCGGCCGATCTCTCGACTCGCGCGGGCACGAATCGCGCGGAGCACTCGTCCCCATCGAGCCCTGTGAGATCGAACCACGCCGCGCGCTTTCCGCCGAGCGATCGTTCGTCACCGGCGTCCGCGCGATCGACGGTTTGTTTCCGGTCGGACGGGGACACCGCGTCGCGGTCGTCGCCGCGCCGGGTCTCGGGACGACGACGCTCTTTCGCTCGATCGCAAATGGAGCCGTCGCCGACGCGATCGTTCTCGCGTTCATCGGTGGAAGTCGACAAGACGCGATCGAGCTCTTCGCAGCGGAGCTCGCCCCTGGCGTCCGCGCGCGGTCGGTCGCAGTGATCGCGGCTGACGATGAGCCGCCGCTCGCTCGTTCGCGTGCGGCGCTCACGGCGACCGCGATCGCGGAGTTCTTCCGCGCCGCCGGGAAAAACGTCCTCCTTCTCGTCGACTCGCTCTCCGCGAGCGTCGACGCGCACGCGACACTCGGCGCGGCCGGAGGCGAGCGCCGGGACCCGCGCGGAATCCCGCCGTCGTCGTTCCCGTGGATCGCTAGGCTCCTGGGTCGCTGCGGGCGAGCGCCGTCCGGCAGCCTCACGGGAATCTACGCCGTGGCGGCGCCCGGAAACGATTCCGGCGCGGAATCCGTCGTGACCGAGCGGGTGCGGGCGCTCGTCGACAGCGAACTTCGACTCTCGCGTCGTCTAGCCGAACGAGGTCACTACCCGGCGATCGACCTCGGGTCGAGCTTCGTGCGCGGTGCGGAGCGGGTCCGATCGGCCGAAGTGGACGCAGCTGCCCGCGGGCTGCGGTCGCGGTGGTTGCGCGAGGACGCCGCGAGGGAGGCGAGCGTCGACGCGCCGCGCGAGTCGCCGCTCGACGAATTTCTCCGCCAAGCGCCGTCGGCGCCTGAGCCGTACGAGGCGACGATCGCACAGCTCACCCAGTGCGGCGCCGCCTTCCGACGGAACGATCGCCTTGAGCAAAGCGAGTGAGAGGTAAAGCCGACGTGGTCGCAAAAAAGGAATCGGGCGCCGTGAACGCACTCGAATCAGCTCCGGCAGGACCGGCGGGCGCAGACGACCGCTCGGGCTCGGAGTCGAGCGCAGCGTACCGCGGCATCCACTTGAGTGTCCGCGCGGAGCTCGGCCGTACGCGGATGAAGTTGAAGGACGCGGTGGAGCTCGAGGCCGGAGCGGTCGTCGATCTCGATCGGAAACCGGGCGATCCCGTCGACCTTCTCGTCGAAGGCGTGGTGATCGCGCGCGGAGTCGTGCTCGTCGTCGACGATTGTTTCTGCGTCCGAATCACCGAGGTCCTTTCGGAAAAGGAAGAGAGTGCACCATGACGATGACCGCGAAGCGTCTCGTCCCAGGAATCGCGGCGCTGCTGATCCTCACGGGGATCGGTGCCGGTTCGGTTTCCGCCGATTCGACCGGCGGATTCGTTCGCGCGGGCGATTCGGTGAGCGACGTGCTCTCGGGCGCGCCATCGACCGAGAGCGACCGCGCGGAATCGAGTTTGGTCGGAGGTTGGCAGCTCGCCGGTCTCGGCGTCCTCCTCGTCGGTCTGGCGAGTTTCGCGTGGCGACTTCGTTCGCGCGGACTCGTTCGTCGGCGCGGCGCGTCGGAAGGGGGAACGATCACGATCGTCGATCGGGTCGCGCTCTCACCGCGGCATGCGGTGGCGGTGCTCCGGGTGTCGGAACGGACGCTCGTCGTCGGCTTTTCCGGTGATCGGGTCTCGCCTCTCGCTGAGTGGGGGGGCGACGCGCTCGCCGGTGGCACGTCGGCAGAGACGGCGCCCGAGCGGCCGGAATCGTACTGGTTTCGCAACCCGCGCGACGCGAGCGGCGGCGCTCCCGAGACCACGCTCGGGGCGAGCAGTGGATCGAGCGACGTTTGGGACCGCGACCTCGCCCCGTACCGGCGCGAAGTGACCCGGCTCAAAGAAGCGCTCGAGTCCTGGCGGGAGAATACCACGCCGCCTTCGAGCGAGTGACAGACGGGAAGGGATGGACGAGTAGGCGTGCGCATGGGAACGCGACGACAGCGAGGCGGCGGTACTCTGCGCGGTAGCGCGGCGAGAGCCGGCGCGGTCACGATCGCGTGGCTCGTCTTCGCCGCCGGCGCGCCCGAGGTGGTGTGCGCCGTCGAGCCGGCGGACGCCGACAGCGTCCTACGGAACCTCGTCGGTCTCGAGCCGAGCGGTGCGCCGATGGCGATGCGGGTGCTCGTGCTTGTCACCGTGCTCGGAATCGTGCCGTCGATCATTCTCTTGACGACCTGTTTCCCGCGCATCTTGATCCTCCTTTCGTTCCTCCGCCGTGCGCTCGGAACCCAGGATCTCCCGCCGCAGTCGGTCGTCACCGGGCTCGCGCTCGTTCTCACCGTCGTCGTCATGCTCCCCGTTTGGCGAGAAGTGCACGCGAAAGCGTACGCGCCGCTCGTCGCCGGCGAGATCGAGACCGTCGAAGAGGCGCTCGCGCGAGCCGAGCGGCCGATCAAGGAGTTCATGCTTCGGCAGACGCTGCGGCGCGATCTCGCGCTCATGCTCGAGATCTCCGGCGAGACGCCGGCGCCCGCGACCTCGTCCTCGACGACGGCGGCTCCGAGTGGGAACGCGAACGGCGAGATCGATGCGGCGGACCTGCCGATCTTCGTCGTCCTCCCCGCGTTCGTTCTGAGCGAGCTCAAGCTCGCGTTTCAGATGGGATTCCTCATCTTTCTGCCGTTCGTGGTCATCGATCTCGTCGTGTCGGCCGTGCTTCTTTCGATGGGGATGTTCATGCTGCCTCCCGTTCTGGTCTCGCTCCCGCTCAAAGTGCTCGTATTCGTGATGGTGGACGGCTGGAACCTCATCGTCGGTCAGATGCTGCAGAGCTTCGCCTAGCTCGTCGGTTCCCGCTTCGGAGAGACGTATGGACATCGAGATCGCCGTCGAACTTTGCCGCCGCGCACTCGCGCTCGCGATGCAGATCGGCCTTCCGATTCTCACGGTGGGCCTCGTGGTGGGTCTCGTCGTCAGCGTCGCGCAGGCGGCGACTCAGATCCAGGAACAGACGCTCTCCTTCATCCCGAAGATGGCAGCGATGGTCGCGGCCGTGTTCTTGCTTCTTCCGTGGGTGCTCTCGGTCGTGACGACCTACACGCACCAAGTGCTCAGCCGCCTCGCGAGCGGGGGGCCGTGATGGCGATTGCTCCGCGGCGTTCGCGCGTAGATCGCCGAGTGCGGCGAGCTCGCCGCGCGGTGCGCAACGCGTCGAGCGCGTTCGAAGTCGATCGATCCGAGTGCTCCGATGCCCAGTGTAGACATCCTTTCCGAGTGGCTCGCCGCCGCGGCGCGAAGTCCCGAGGGCCAGATGCATCTCCTCGCGACCGCGCGGATTCTCGGGCTCGTTCTCGTCGCGCCGTGTTTCTCGAGTCGTGCGTTGTCGATGCGGCTCAAAGTGGCGATCGCGCTCGTCCTCGGACTCGCGATCGCCGTGCACCCGTCGAACGCGTCGCGGCTTCCTCCGGCGAGTGCGGCGGTCCCTTGGCTCGCCATCGCGACGGAAGGGATGATCGGGGCGGCGTTCGGGTGGGCGGTGTTCCTCGTCTTCGGTGCCGTCCGCTCGATGGCGACGCTTTTCTCCGAGCAGATCGGCTTCGGCTTCGGAGGGATCATCGATCCTTCGTCGGGACCGGGTTCGGCGGTCCTCCGCGGGCTGTTCGGCGCGCTCGCCCTCTTCGTCCTTCTCGCGACGGATCTCCATCACGCGCTCCTTCGCGGCGTCGCCGAGAGCTTTGCGGTCATCCCGCCCGGGCAGGTGTTCGCCGCGGGCGTCGTCGATGGCCTGGCCCGACTCGCTCTCGCCGGCGGCGCCTTTCTCTTCGAGGCGGTCGTTCTCCTCGCGCTTCCCGTGTCAGCCGTACTGATGCTCGTCACGGTTGCGCAGGGCGTCATGACTCGACTCTTTCCGGAGCTCGAGACGGTGCTCTTCGGAATGCTCCTTCGGGGGCTCGTCGCGATCGGAGTCATCGCGTTCGCCCTGCCGTCTTTCGTGACGGCGAGCGAATCGCTGCTCACCGCCGCCCTCGAGGAGGGTCGTACCCTCGTTCGCAGTTTGACGACTCCTTGAGGTGACCGGATCGCCATTCGGGATGATCTGCCGTGAGTGACACGACCGAAAGAACCGAACGAGCGACCCAGAAGCGGCGCGAAGAAGCGCGCGCACAAGGGCGCATCCCGAAGAGCCGAGACCTCGTGCTCGCGCTCTCGCTCGTCGGGAGCTTCCTCCTGCTTCGGGCGGCGGGGGGACCCGTGGGCGACGATCTCCTCGGGTTCGTTCGAAGGTCCTTCGCCGAATTGAGCACCGCTTCCGAGCTCCGGACCTTCGACGTCCATGCCGTGCTCGTAGCGGGGATCGGCGTGTTCACGTCGGCCGTTCTCCCGTTCGCCCTCGTCGCCCTCGGAGTGACGATCGCGTCCTTCGTCGTCCAGGGGGTCTTCGTGCCGGCACCGCACTTGGTCCTCCCGCGGCCCGCACGGCTTCATCCGCTCGAAGGGATCCGCCGAACCGTTCGCCTCGAGAGTCTCGCGCTCGTTGGCTTCGCACTCCTCAAGCTCGCTCTCGTAGCGGGGTTTCTTTGGACTGCGATCGCGTCCGCCCTGGTCGACCCGAGCACCGTGACCGTGAAGAACGGGCGCTTTCTCACGCCGGAGGCGCTCTCCTCGTTCGGACTCGCGCTCGCGTGCGGACTCGCCGGCGCGGCGCTTCTCGACGTGATCGTTCAGCGTTGGCTTTACGAGCGAAGCTTGCGCATGACCCCGGCGGAAGTGCGGGAAGAGGCGCAGGAGATGGAAGGGAACAGCAGCGTCAAGCGACAGCGGCGCCGCTTTTCGCGCTCGCTTCAGGGCGCCGGTCACGATCGTGTCGAGTCCGCTCCGCCGCTCGCCGGAGGGGGTGAGAGATGAGCGCCGCACGCCGGCCGGCTTCCGCATCGAGTCGATTCGCCTGGAGCTCTCCGTCGATGCACCGTCAGCCGCCGCTCTTTGCACCGCGATCGGCCGGAAACTCCGATCTCGCCGTTGTCGCCGCGCTCCTCGGGATCCTCTTCGTCATTCTTGTTCCGCTCCCGACGTGGCTGATCGACGGCCTTCTCGTCGTCAATGTCGTCGCATCGCTTCTTATCCTGATGACGACTGCTTGTCTCTCCGCTCCGCTCGAGTTCAGCGTGTTTCCGTCGGTCCTCTTGATCGCGACCTTCTTTCGGCTCGCACTCAACATCGGGACGACGCGACTCATCCTCGGGGGAGACGGCGGTGCGACCGCCGCCGGCGGCGTCATCGAGGCATTCTCGACCTTCGTGGCCGGAAGCAATCTCGGCGGCGGCAGCGGGAGCAATCTCATCGTCGGACTGATTGTGTTCGCGATCATCATGGTCGTTCAGTTCGTCGTCATCACGAAAGGGACGACCCGCGTCTCCGAGGTGACCGCTCGGTTCACACTCGACGCGATGCCGGGGAAGCAGATGAGCATCGACAGCGATCTCGCTGCGGGTCTCATCGACGACGCGACCGCGCGCGAGCGACGCCGTGAGGTGAGTCGCCAAGCCGAGTTCTACGGCGCGATGGACGGGGCGAGCAAGTTCGTGCGCGGCGAGGCCCTCGCGGGCCTCGTCATCACGCTCGTCAACGTCGGCGCGGGTTTCCTCGTGGGCGTCTTCCACCACGGATTCTCGGTGGGGGACTCCGCGGAAATCTTCACCCGCCTCACGATCGGCGACGGCCTCGTGAGTCAAATCCCCGCGCTCATGGTCTCGGTCGCGACGGCGCTCATCGTGACGAAGAACGCGGCGGGGGAGAACCTGGGTCGCGACCTCTGGGACCAGCTCTTCGCGAACGACCGAATCCTCTTCATGGTGTCGGCGTTTCTCCTCCTGCTCATCCCCTCGGGAATTCCGGCCGAGGCGCTCATCCTCGGCGCGATTCTCTGCGGCGGGTTTGCGTTTCACTTGCGGAGACGACGTACTTCGGACGAGCGCGGCGAGTTCGAGGACGAGGAGGAAGAATTCGCCCTCGAAACCGGCGAGGCAGCGGGCGTCGAGCAGGAAGACGTTCGTTCACTCCTCGCCGTGGAGTCGATCGAGCTCGAGCTCGGCTTCCGCCTCGTCGGTCTCGTGGACGAGGAGCGTGGCGGAGACTTACTCGAGCGGATCGCGCGCGTGCGCGAGCGCGTTGCGATCGAGCTCGGATTCGTTCTGCCGCCGATTCGAGTTCACGACAACATCCGCGTGCGTCCGACGGAGTACACGATTCGACTCCGGGGAAACTCGCTCGGATGTTGGCGCGTCTATCCCGATCGATGGTTCGCGCTTCGCGGACCGGGAGTCGATGACGATGTCGAGCTCGAAGGAATCTCGGGTCGCGATCCACTCACGGGGGAAGCCGGCGTGTGGATCGACGACGATCGATCGCCTGCGGCCGGTCGCGCCGGGTGGACGGTGCGATCGGTGGCCGAGCTCCTCAGCGATCACCTCGAGAGCTTCGTCCGCTCCCACTCCTTCGAGATCTTGAGCCGCGAAGAAGTCGCGCGACTCGTCGCAGACCTCCGCACGCGCGCGCCGGTCGTCGTCGACGAGCTCATCCCCGCCCAGATGAAGCTCGGGCAGATCCACCGAGTTCTCGAGGAACTTCTGCGCGAGAACGTGAGCGTGCGCGACCTCGAGACGATCCTCACGGCGCTCGCCGACGCGCGGGAAGCGGGGGTGACCGAGATCGACGGGCTCGTCGCGCGGGTGCGGCGAGCGCTCGCGCGAACGATCTGCGGATCGGTCGCGGATGCCGAGCGGCGAATCCACGGCCGCCGGATCGACCCGGAGCTCGAGGACTTCCTCGCCGCCTCGATCCAGAGCGAAGCGCGACGGTTCGCACTCGCGCCGGGCGTCGCCGAATCGCTGGCGGGGACGCTCGCCGCCTCCCTCTCCGCCGGCGTCGATCGCGCCGGGGGAGTCGTGTTGTGCTCGGCGGCGATTCGCGCGCCGCTCCAGCGGCTCCTTCGCGAGACAGCCGGCCGCGCGACGGTGATCGCGTACGACGAAGTGTGTGAAGGGTACCGGATCGAGTCTGCCGGATCGATCCGATTGGAAGAACTCGAACGAGCACTTTCGTAGAGAGACCGAACGCCGGGCGAAGCGCTCGGTGACGCGGGTCCGACGTTTAGGAAGGAAGAGAAAGCTATGACGTTTCGCCTCACTCGTATCGAGGCGCCGACCATGGATGAAGCGCTCGATAAGGTGCGCGACATGTTCGGCAGCGATGCGATGATCGTGAGCTCTCGCACGTTTCGTCGCGGGGGCGTGCTCGGCTTCGGTGGCCGCGAAGTTGTCGAGGTGTTCGCCGCCGACACGCGTTCGCGGATCGAGAACGTCGAGCGCGAGCGATCGAATCGCGTCCGGCCAGAGGACTCCAGCCCGGCCGCGGTGCTGAGTCGCTCTCCGAAGCCGGGCTCGGGCGGCGAGAGCGCGAACGGGGGCACGGGGAAAGCGAGCGGCGGTGCGGAGGCGGAGAACGGAGCCGCGTCCGCGGGGGGCAAAGGTCCGGCGTTCGAGGAGTTCGCGAGCGCGCTCGGACAGATTCGAGCCGAGATTCGCCAGTTCGTCTCGCGGACCGGCGGAGTGCATCACTACAACCATCCGTTCCTCGCCGAGTGCTACGACCTCCTCGTCACGTGTGAGGTCGACGCTCAGGTCGCGGATCGCATCGTCCAGCTCATCTCCCACCTCAACATCCCGGACGGCTTCCCGGATCCGTCGCGCGTGCGCTCGGTCGTGCAAGCGCAGCTCGCGAAGCTGTTCGTCCCTCCGGCCGCCGCCGATGCGACGAAGAAGCCGCAGTTGATCTCTCTCATCGGGCCGACGGGCGTCGGGAAAACGACGACGATCGCCAAGCTCGCCGCGCGGGCGAAGATCAACGAGGGGCTGAGCGTCGGACTCGTCACGCTCGACACCTTCCGCATCGCCGCCATCGATCAACTCGAGAAATATGCGGAGATCATCGGGCTGCCGATGGCCGTCGCAACGCAGCCGCAGGAACTCGTCGAGGTCATCGACGAGTTTCGCGAGCGCGGAGTCGACCTCGTCTTCGTCGACTCCGCGGGAAGGAGTCATCGCGATGAGATGAAGATGGCGGAGCTTCGCGCATTCCTTTCCGTTCTACCGGATGTCGAGGTGCACCTCGTCCTCAGCACGACGACCCACGGCTCGACTCTCGAGAACGTCGCGAGTCGATTCGCCGGCATCGGCTTCGATCGCCTGATCCTCACCAAGGTGGACGAGTCCGTCTCGTTCGGCGCACTCGTGAAGACGCTCCTCGCGATCGGTCGCCCGGTCTCGTTCGTCACCGACGGGCAGAACGTTCCGGACGACATCCTTCCCGGCGATCCGAACCGGCTCGCCAGTCTGGTTCTGAAGACGAAGGCGCAATGAGGGCGTGACGATGGACCAGGCAGAGAATCTCAGGAATCTGGTGAGGGGCACCGAGAGCCGGGCGCGCTTCCTCGCCGTCACCAGCGGAAAAGGGGGGGTCGGGAAGACCAATCTCGCCGTCAACCTGGGCGCGGCGATGAGCCGTCTCGGGAAGAAGGTGATCCTCGTCGACGTCGACATCGGCCTCGCGAACGCGGACGTGATGTTATCGGTCGCTCCGCGGCTCAATCTCGGCCACGTCCTCGCGGGCGAGGTCTCGGTGCTCGAGGTGCTGACGCCGACGCCGAGCGGGGTCCTTCTCCTCCCCGGATGCGTGGGAATGCGGCACGTTTCCGATCTCGACGATCACGAGCGCGAGTTCCTCGTGCGCGGCTTTCAAGAGCTGGAGGCCTACGCCGACATCGTCCTCATCGACACCGGCGCAGGAATTTCTCGGAATGTCGTTCAGTTTGCGTCCGCATGTGACGAGATCTTGATAGTGACGATGCCGGAACCTACCGCGATGACGGACGGTTACGCCGTGATCAAGGCGGTCGCCCGCGAAAAGGGTCGCGGGAAGATCCGGCTCATCGTCAACCAGTGCCGCGATCGAGCCGACGCCCGCCGCGTGAGCGAGCGGATCCGTATGGTCTCGAAGCGGTTTCTCGGCATCGAGGTCGAGGATCTCGGCTACGTGGTGACGGATGAGATCGTTGGACAGTCCGTGCGGGAGAGACGTCCATTCGTGCTCGAGTACCCGCGGAGTCCCGTGACGCGCTGCGTATGGGAGATCGCCGGACGCTTGGTCGCGCCCGAGAACGCGCCCGCGAGCGGTGGGGTGTTCCGCCGTTTCGCCCGCGCGCTCACGAGTGTGCTCGGTTGACCGAATCGCGGATCCGATTCGATCCGTTCGGGGGAAGAGAAGATTCCAGCGAAGAGAATGAGGGGAGGTACTCCGGTGAGCGGAGTCCGAGGAACCAAAGCAGGACGGTCATCCGGGAGCCAGACGGCGACTGCCACCAAGCGATCGCGGCTGGAATCGGGCGGAGAGACGTCGGCGACGACGACACTCCCGCGAAAGTCTCGACTCTCGTCTACGCGAGGCGGAGTGGCGACGCGCAGCAGTGGGAAGAGCGAGGCCGCGGCGGAGACGACCACCGCGACGAAGAGAACGCGAAAGCGCAAGATCGCCGGAGATCCGAGCGAGATCGAAGCCGTTTGGAAAGAGTTCAAGAAGACGGGCGACCAGCGGCTCCGCAATCTGCTCATCGAGCGGTACCTGCCGCTCGTCAAGTACATCGCTGAACGCCTTCTCGCAAAGCTCCCGCAGAACATCGAGCTCGACGATCTGACGAGCGCGGGGATCTTCGGGCTGATGGACGCCGTCAAGGGCTACGACCTCAGCCGCGGCGTAAAGTTCGAAACCTACTGCACGACTCGCATTCGCGGCGCGATCCTCGACGAGCTGCGCTCGCTCGACTGGGTCCCGCGGATCGTTCGGAACAAGGCGAACCGCATCGAGAACACCTGGAAGACGCTCGAGATGGAGCTCGGGCGCTCGCCGACGGACATGGAGATGGCCCGCCATCTCGAAATGACGCCCGAGGAGTACCAGGACATGATCCGCGAGGCGAGTGCGATCACGATCGTGAGCCTCACGGACAAGACGAAGGACGATCAGGGCTCGAAGAGCCTGCGAAAGATCGATGTCCTCGAGGACAAGAAGGGAATCGACCCCGAGTACGAGCTGAAGCGGAAGGAAATCACGGACTTCATCACCCGCGGTCTCAGTCGGAAGGAGCGCCTCATCCTCCTTCTCTACTACTACGAAGACCTCACGATGCGGGAGATCGGCGCGACGCTCAGTCTCTCGGAGTCGCGCGTCTGTCAGCTTCACTCGCGCATCATCTTCCGGCTGAAGAATCAGCTGAAGAAGTACCAGTCGGAGCTGCTGAGCTAGCGAGAGCCTCTCCGACCGCCGGGTTCTCCGCATCGTCTCGGATCCCGTTCCCGACGAGGCCGAACGAACGCGTAGAACGCTAGCCCGCGTCCCCGTCCGGCCGCGCCCGCCCGTCGCCGCGCCCGCCTGAGTCGAAATCGCGCATGACGCGCCGGTGCACTTCCTTGAGGGGCAGTCCCGACGCCGAAGCCACGCGCCGGAGATCGTCGTGTTCCGGCGCGGCGGAGACGCGCTTCGGGCCGAGGCGACCGATCTTGACGCGCACCGGACCCCACTCGGTGTCCACCGAGTGGAATTCGCGCTCGAGGGTGACTCGGTCGACCTCGCGCCGCCTCACCCCGAACGTCGTGCTCTCGGCGAAGAGGACCCGGAGCGCGTCCGCCTCGAGCCGCGGCGGGACGAGGACGCTCACCTCCTGCGCGGCGCGGCCCTTCTTCATGACGATCGGAGTGAGCCAGACGTCGAGCGCTCCCGCGCCGAACAGCCGTTCGGCGAGATGCGACGTCCACTCGGCACTCATGTCGTCGATGTTCGTCTCGAGAAGAAGGACACGGTCCCCGCCGGACGTCGCGTCCTCGCGTTCGCCGACGATGACCCGGAGAAGGTTCGGGACCGGGCCGGGCCGGTCGTCGCCCGCGCCGTAGCCGACTGCGCGCACGGTCAGCGGCGGCATCGTGCCGAATTCGGCGGCGAGGGTCGTGAGGAGCGCGGCACCCGTAGGTGTCGTCAGCTCGGCCCGCGAGTCCCGGTGCTCGATCGGAAAGCCCTCGAGGAGCGCGATCGTCGCCGGCGCGGGGAGCGGCATCTTCCCGTGGTCACCCCGGACAAATCCCGTTCCGACCGTGATCGGCGCGCACCGAACTTCCTCGATCTCGAGGAGGTGGAGACCGAGACAGCCGCCGACGATGTCGACGATCGAATCGACGGCGCCCACCTCGTGGAAGTGAACTTGATCGACCGGAATCCCGTGCGCGCGCGATTCCGCCTCGCCGAGACGGCGAAAGACGCGCGACGCGTCGTTCTTCACGCGCTCGGGAAGCCGACTCGCGCCGATGAGGGCGAGGATTTCGGTGAGGCCGCGCTGGACGCCGCCGCCGGCGTGGTCGTGGTCGTGGTGGTGCGAGTGCGTGTGAGAATGACCGTGCGCGTGGTCGTGAGCATG
The DNA here is from genome assembly GCA_965223845.1 of Planctomycetota bacterium. GTDB lineage: Bacteria > Planctomycetota > UBA8108 > UBA8108 > SXIK01 > CBDCXR01. Next base: position 7,515,901 of record CBDCXR010000004.1, read on the forward strand.
AGCGTGGGAGTGCGAGTGATCGTGCGCCGGTTCCACCGGATGTCCGCCGATCTCACGCGTATCGGACTCGGGCTCGGAGGCTAGGGCGACGTTAGCGTCCGCGAGATCGACGTACACCCGCGTCGCGGCGAACGCTCCGCGGAAGACGGGCTCCGTTCGCAGCGACCAGCCGGGAAGCCCGAGGCTCGAGAGGCCGTCCTCGAGCCGGTCGAGCGGGAGCCCGGCGTCGACGAGCGCGCCGAGCAGCATGTCCCCGCTCGCGCCGGAGAACGGTTGAAAGTAGGCGATGCGCATTCTCCGCTCTTTCATCGTCCAGCGAAAGTCAGCCAGTATAGCGCGCCCGGGGCTTCGATCCGCGCCCGGCCAGCCGGTAGTTTCGGTTTGAGGGAGTTGTCCGGGGCGGTGTGAAGGGAGCCGCGCGAACTCTGACCGCACTCCGGGGCGAGGCCGGATCGGATCGCTCAACCGCGATTCCCCGCGGCTTGACACCCTCTTCGAGCGAGCCGTATAATCCACCGTGCCTATTCCGGTAAACTCCCACCCGAGTTTGATTTGATCTCGCCTCGCCGGTTGGGTTTCACCTCCTTTTTGCGCCTGATTGTCTCTCCATTCGCATGTGAGACGGACGCGTTCGGCGACTGTGTGTCCCGGGCGACCGCCGTCGGCCATTCGATGGACGATCGTCAGACGTCGACGCATCGTGTCGGTGCATCACGACTAGGCGCACTGGGATGTGGAAGGCGAGATCGCAGCTCCGCGGTTTTCCTCGCCAACGACTCGCAGCGAAGCCTCGATCGTCGAGATTCTCGTCGCGCTGCTCTCCTCCGAACGAATCGCCGCCGAGCCGCAAATGCTTTCCGTAAGACATAAGTAGAGAGAAGCGAACGATTTGGCCTCGGGCCGGCGGCGGGCGCGCCGCCCCCGAAGCTGAGCCTTTGCGCGGCGGCCACCGTGTCGCCCGCCGGATCGCCAGAAAGGGTTTTGAGGTCATGGCAATGGTCAGCCGATCCACCGTCGCACGGCGCCTTCTCGTCGCGTGCTGCATCCTGTTCGCCGTGGAGTCCGCTTCCGCGAACGTCCGCGAGACTCTCGCGGATGCGTATCGCAAGTACCAAGAGGGTGACGTCTCCGGCGCGATCGCCGGGTTCGAGGACGCCTTCCGACAGGATCCGTCGAACGACGTCGTCTACAGCTTCGTGCAGGAGGTCTCCTACGCTGGCCTTCTGCGCATGGTGCGATCGGATGACAAGCGCCTCTCCGGCGCGGCGCTGAAGCTTCTCAGCAAGGTCAAGGAAGTTCAGACGCAGAAGTCGAGCTCGGTCGACGACATGCAGGCGGCGATCGACGAAGTCTTCCGGACGACCGATCGCACCGAGCGGCTCGTTCTGACCGGGAACGCCGCTCGTACTTACCGCCGGAACCTCGTACCGCTCCTCATTCCGTACCTCGCGGATCCGGACCTCGAGCGGCGCTCGACGGCGATCAACTGGATCGGTCACACGATCGGGGTCGATGCGCTCCCGGTCCTTCACGCGGCGCGGCAGCATCCGGATGAAACCGTTCGAACGAACGTCGCGAAGCTCCTCGGCGCCGGTCCGCTCCGCGATCGATCCTCTCTCGCCACTCTGAAGGCGATGGCGGAAGCCGATGCGAGCGCGAACGTCCGCGCCGCCGCGGATCGAGCGTTCGAGTCCGTTCACGCCGACCGCGCGAGCGGCGCTCCGGTTCGCTCGGCGAAGCAGTACTTTCTTCAGAACGCTTACGGCTACTATCTGCGCCCCCACAAGAACATCTTCGATCGCGGCTACTACGAGCCGACGGTCTACCGTCTCGAGGGTGACCGGGTCGTGAGCGAGACGGTCGCGCGCTTCCAGGTCAGCGAACGGATGGCGCAAGCGGATCTCGAAGCGGCGATCGAGCTCGATTCCGGTTACGCGCCCGCGTACGTCCTCGGCGTCTGCAACGATGCCGCGCAGGTCGTCGAGTACGACCAGAACGTCGCCTTCTACCGCGAGCGCGGGGACGATGCGATGCAGGCCCTGCTCGCGTCGCAGGCGGGCTACGTCGACTCCGTGCTGCGCCTCCGACTCGTTCAGGCGACTTCGGCGGAGCTCTACCGCGCGCTCGGTCAGGCGCTCGACGACAAGCGCTCGGAAGTCGCGGTGAAGGTCATCCAGACGATTCGCGAGACGCGGCGGCCCGGCGACGTGCCGGACGTCCTTCTCGACGCACTCGAGGATCCGAACTCGCGGCTCGTCCGCATCGCGGCGGCAGTGGCGATCTCCGAACGAAACCCCGGGGACGAATTCACGGCGGGCGACAACGTCGCGAGCGTTCTCGCCGAGGCGGCGCTTTCGAGCGGAGTCCGGGTGGTGCAGCGAGTGATCGGCGACCGTCAAACCGCGAATCGCTTCGCCGAGCTCCTCCGCGGACTCAACATGGAGAGCTACTCGCCGCTGAAGACGATCGAAGCGGCCTACTCGTCGATCGTCGAGTCGCCGCCGGACGCGATCCTGATCGACGAGAACGTCAGCATCGAGCAGCGGCCGGCGAGCACCGCACCGATCAATCACTTCGTCAGTCAGCTCCGCAAGAACTATCGGACGGCGAACGTCCCGGTTGTGGTCGTCGTCCCCTCGACCCGTCTCCGAGCGGCGGAGGAGCTCTACGCGAGCGACGAGCGGAAAGTGCTCGTGATCTCCGACAGCATCGACGGCCTCGGGCTCAAGAACCAGGTGTTCGATCCCCTCTTCGCCGGGGCGGACGACGCGAAGACCCAGGCGACCGCCCTGGCGGCGGGTGCGGCGGAGGCGCTGGCGTCGCTCGCGGAGCGATCGTGCGGTATCGACGTATCGGGAACCGGGAGCCTTCTCGTCCGCGTCCTCGAGAATCGTCCGGATTCCGTTCGTCTCCCGAGCATTCGCGCGCTCGGCTTGATCGGCGAGCGTGCTGCCGCCGGTCCTCTCGCGACGACGTTTCAGAACGCCGACAACGCCGACGAGATCCGCGCCGCTGCGATGACCGCGATCGGCGATATTCTTCACCGCGGCGGTGCTGCGAGCGACGCTCTCCTCAGCGTGATCGAGGAAGGGATGGCTTCCGACAACCTGACTCTGCGGCGGCCTTCGTGGTACGCGTTCTCCGGCGCACAGGCACCGGGCGAGTCACGCCTCGCCGCTCTGCGAGCGAACCCAGCCGCCGCGGCCGAAGGTGGGGATGCAGCGCCCGTGAGCGGGGATGATGATGACGACGCGGGTCTCGACGACGACGATGACGACGACATGGGTCTCGACGATGATGACGACGATGACCTGAGTCTCGATGACGACGACGACGATGACCTGAGTCTCGATGACGATGACGACGACGATCTGGGTCTCGACGACGATGACGACGACGGTCTCGATCTCGACGATGACGATGACGACGGTCTCGATTTCGACGACGACGACGATTTCTAATCGAGCGATTCGTTCGATCTGACGCCTGACGGGCCGGCGAGAATGCGATTCGCGCCGGCCCGTTTGGTGTCGCGACGTCTCGGATCGAGGGGGCGGCTCGGGGCAGAGCGGTCGCGGACCGACGGAGCGGAGGAGATTCGACTCGACATGGCCATCCGGACGTCGTGCGCCCACTGCCAGAAGCGGTTTTCGGCTCCGAACGAATACCGCGACAAGAAGGTCGAGTGCCCGAGCTGCGGGCGTCGCACCGTCGTTCGAGCGAAGGAAGACATCGAGAAAGACGTCGAGGATCGGAAGCGCGAAGAGAAGCTCCTCGCCGCCGACCGCGAGAAGATCGCGCTCATCGAAACGATCGAGACTCGCGGCGCGAAGCGTCCGGGCCGCCCTTACTTTGAGGCGTTTCAAACCGGCCGATCAGCGGTGCGGAACTACGATCCGCGCAGCCCGTCGCGACAACCCCGACTTCGAGCCCTCTCCGACTTCGTCGTCCTCGGCGCGTACCTCGAGTTGCTTCTCGTCGCCGTCGGGGTCGGCATGACGATCTATCTGTGGATCGGCGGCGTGATCGCGAGCGCGGTCGTCGTCCTCATCGCTCTCGTTGGGTGGCTCATTCTCGGCGGTGCGCTCTACGTATTCTTCAAGGCGCTCGGCGAGCTTCTCTTGGCTGCAGCGGACGTCGCGGACCAATCACACGACACCGTACAGCTCCTCCTCGATCTGCGAGAACGGCTGGACGAGGAACAGCAGCCGCCGGAAGCTTAGGAGTTCAGAGCGCGCGCACAAGACCTTCTCGCACACGCTCCCTCTTCTCCTTTCATCTACCGCTCCCGCCCGACCTAGCCCATCAACCCCGGCGTCGCCGAAACAGAATGAACGTCAAGTCGTCCGGCTTTGACGGCGCACCGTCCGGAGCTTCGTTCATCCGGCTCTGACACTCGTCGAGTAGCTGCACGGCGGCTGCGCGAAGGGGGCCTCTGCGAACGCACTCGATGATTTCCTCGACGCGCAAATTGTCGAAGAGGCCGTCGCTCCCGAGGACGAGAGTGTCGCGCGGTCGCATCTCGATCGCCGGCCCGACTTCGATCCGCATCTCGTTCGTGCCGACGAAGCTCGACACGACGTGGCGTTCGTCGTGGTGCATGGCTTCGTCCTCACCGAGAAGGCCCGCCTCGATCGCGTACGCGACCGGCGAGTGGCTGATCGTCTTCCAGCGGAGTCGGCCGCGCTGCCCGGTGAGGAGGATCTCCGAGTCGCCGACGTGGACGAAGCGGACGGTTGCGCTCTCGACGAGAACCACCGACATCGTCGTGATCGACCCCGCGCTGCGATCGAGAAGCGAGCGGTTCGCGTTTTCGAATCCGGCGAGGATCGAGTCGCGGATCGAGGTCCCTTCGGCGGCGGCCCGCGCGACACTCGCCAGGAGCTCCCGGACCGCCGTCCGCGAAGCGTCCTGCCCCGCGGGCGCACCACCCGCGCCGTCTGCGAGCGCGAGAACGGCGTTGTCACCGTCGATTCCGAATGCGCCGAACGCGTCTTCGTTCGGTCCTCGAGACTGTTCGTTCCCGCGGGAGAGAAAGACGGCGGCGCCCGGGCCGATCGTCCGCTCGAGCGGCTCGGTCGCGTCGCTTTCGCGGGGAACGAACTCGCCTCGAACTACATCCACATCGCGCACCTCAGAGGTTGGCGGAGCACCACGGGCAGACGTCCCAAAACTCCGACGCAACGCCCCAGCCGCAGCGCGAGCAGCGCTCGCGCACGCCGGGGAGCGACCATCGTTTCTTGACCTTTCGTCGGCACCACGGGCAGTACCGCATGAACGGAAAGAGCGACTTTCGCCGGCAGCGCCGATTCGAGCACGATCCCTCGTAGCGGATGTCCGAGTACTCGCGAGTCGACGCTCCCGTCACCTCCGCGCCGTAACACCAAGGGCAAAACCGCCAGTCCGACTTGAGCCCCCGCCGGCAGCGAGGACAACGTCGGTGCTCGCGGACCGGACCCGAAAAGCGAGCGAGCGATCGGCTGCACCAAGGGCAAGTCATCATGCTCACGGACACCGGGCCGCCGCAACTCCCGCACGCCGATCGCGCCTCGAGTCGTGCCCCGTGGAGCCGCCGAAACTGTCGCCAGCGCACCTCCGACCAGTCGTTTCGCTGCGCGGTCTTGTCGCGTCGCCGGCGCTTTTGCGTCAGCTTCCGCAGCGCCTTCGGCTTCGCCTGAAGGAAGACCTGGAGCATTCGATCGGCATCCCGAAACCGGCGCAGTGGCTCGACCGCGATGGCGCGAAGGATCAGCTGGACGACGTCGGCGTGGAGTTTCTCGCGCAGACTGCGAATGCCGGGAAGAGGCGGGCGAAACGGCCACGCGGGAAGCTCGCCCGAGAACATCCGGTAGAGGACGAGTCCCATGCTGAAGACGTCGGAGCGAAGCGATGGCGCTCCCATCGCTTGCTCGGGAGCCATGTAGCCGAGAGTGCCGGATCCCGATGCACTGACCGTTCGTAGAACGACGCGGGCGATGCCGAAATCTGCGAGTCGGACGCGGTTCTCGGGGAAGAGAAGAAAGTTGTCAGGCTTGATGTCGCAGTGGAGAACGCCGACTCGGTGTGCGCTCGCGAGGCCCCGGAGCATGTCCTCCGCCATTTGCAAACCGGCCTTCACCGAGAGCCGTTTCTCGAGTCGATCGGCGAGGCTCCGTTCGGCGAGCGGCGTCGCAACGACGAAGTGGCCGTCGATATACGACGCGTTCTTGATCGGCAGAATGTTCGGATGGTCGAGACGAGCCGTGAGGCGCACCTCCTTTCGAAACGAGTCGATCCAGTCGTCGTCGAGGAGGTGCGGGTGGGGGATCTTGAGCGCGACTCGAACTCCTTCGATCGTGTCGAAGGCGCGGTAGACCTGGGCGAATCCGCCGTCACCGATGCGTCTCTCGATGCGGTATTTTCCGAAGATCTGACGAGTGCGGAAGCGCGCTTTCATGCTGGAACGGAACTGCGTCTTCGGCGTCGCAACGCGCCGTGGATGAGGTCTCGGCGCGTCGGTTCTTTCTGTGGACGCGTCCGGACGGTCGAGCGAGACCGCGGGGATCATAGACGGTCGAACGCAAAGGGGAAAGACACCACTCTCGCGCCTTCGCGATCGCAGGGACTCCGCACCCGGCGCTCCGAGAGGACGCACGAGGCGCGGACGTAGAACGCGGTCGCTCGTCGAAACGCGAGCTCCGGATGCGACGACGGCAAACGAAAACCGGGGCTCCCCGCAGGCGGTTCCGCGGAGAGCCCCGGATCGATGCACTCGCGATCGAGCGGCGCGATCAGATGTCGTAGTAAAGCTCGAACTCGTGCGGATGCGGTCGCAGGCGCACGGCGTCGACTTCGTTCTCGCGCTTGTAGTCGATCCAGCCGCGGACGACGTCGTCCGTGAAGACGTCTCCCTGGAGAAGGAAGTCGTGATCTTCCTCGAGCGCCGCGAGGGCTGCGTCGAGAGACCCCGGCGTCGACGGCACCTTCGCGTCCTCTTCGGGCGAGAGGTCGTAGATGTCCTTGTCGAGCGGATCGCCGGGGAGGATCTTGTTCTGGATCCCGTCGATTCCCGCCATCATGAGCGCGGTGAACGCGAGATACGGGTTGCAGCTCGGATCCGGGCAGCGGAACTCGATGCGCTTCGCCTTCGGACTGTCCGAGTACATCGGGATCCGCACCGCGGCGCTCCGATTCCGGCTCGAGTACGCGAGACGATTTGGCGCCTCGTAGCCCGGGACGAGCCGGCGGTACGAGTTCGTCGTCGGGTTGGTGAGGGCGACGAGCGCGCGAGCGTGGCGGAGAATGCCGCCGATCGCGTAGAGCGCGGTCTCGCTGAGGCCGGCATACTTGTCGCCGGCGAAGAGCGGCTTTCCATCCTTCCAGAGTGAAAGGTGCGTATGCATGCCGCTCCCGTTGTCCTGGAAGAGCGGCTTCGGCATGAAGCACGCGGTCTTCCCGTACTTGAGCGCGACGTTTTTGACGATGTACTTGTACAGCGTCAAATGGTCCGCCATCTTGACCAGAGGCTGGAACCGCATGTCGATCTCGCACTGGCCGGCGGTTCCGACCTCGTGGTGGTGGCACTCTACGGCGATCCCGACCTCGCCCATCGTGAGCACCATCTCGCTCCGGAGATCCTGGAGGGAGTCATTCGGCGGGACGGGAAAGTAGCCGCCTTTGTAACGTACCTTGTGCCCGAGGTTCGGATCCTCGAACGCGCCGGTGTTCCACTGTCCTTCCGACGAGTCCAGATGGTAGTAACCCTCGTTGACTCCCGTGGCAAAGCGGACGTCGTCGAAGACGAAGAACTCAGCTTCCGGACCGAAGTACGCGGTGTCGGCGATGCCGGTCGACTTCAGATACTCGACCGCCTTTCGCGCGACGTTGCGGGGGTCGCGGGTGTAATCCGCTTTGGTGATCGGGTCGACGATGTTGCAGGAGAGGACGAGCGTCGCATCCTTCGTGAACGGATCGAGAAACGCCGTCGTCGGATCCGGGATCATGAGCATGTCGCTCTCGTTGATCCCCTGCCACCCGCGGATGCTCGATCCGTCGAAGCCCATTCCGTCTTCGAAGGTGCCGGCGTCGATCTCGCTCGCCGGGAACGAGGTGTGCTGCCACATTCCCGGGAAGTCGATGAAGCGGAGATCGACGATCTTGACGTCTTTCTCCTTGATCAGATTGAGAATTTCACTGGGAGTCATGAGAACTTACGTACTCCTTCGAGAAAAATGACCTCGCGGAGCTCACCGAACGTCAGCCCGCGCCAACACCCGCCGTCGTGGTCGCGTGAGCGGGAGGATCCCAGATTTGTCGCGTTTCTCGGCGCCTGGAAGCGCTTGGGGTCCGCGTTGCGGCGATGCCAACTCGCCGCCGATGCGCCGGACCGCGGCGCGCAGGTAAGGAAGAGCGGAGCAAGCCATGCCGATTGCGGAAAGCGGGCAAGAGGTCAGCGGACCCCTCCTCGACCCTCGCTCGTTGTTTCCGCCTGGCTGCGTACACTCCATCGGTGGGCGGCCGGAATGTTGCGACTCGGAGCACACTCGAGAGCGCGAGCCGCGCACAAAACACGGGCGTCGCTTGTCGTGCGATCGCGTCGGGAGGAATCCGGCCGTCCCGGCCAAGAGAGACGCGTTATACGGGATGGGCTCGGCGGATGGGAAACGAAAAAGCCTCTGTGCGCGGAGCACTGCACGCGGATGAGTACGAAAGGTCGAAGGCCGTCGTTACGACCGCCGACCGCGACTGCACAAACCGTGTGCGTTGGCCGACCGTGAGAGCGAGACAAGGAACCGGCCGAGACCTCAGGTGAGATGAAGCCCCGTCGCCAACAACTCCAAACACTCTGTCCCGACGTCGACGCCGAGTTCATCGCGCAGCATCTCCGGCGACTCGACGAGGAGTACTTCGAGCGCTTCCCTCTCGACCGGGTGACTCGACACCTCAGCGGCCTCGCCAGTCTTTCACCGTCGAAGCCGGCGGAGGTTCTCGTCGAGTTCGGGGCCAGCGGGGGCGTCGAGTGCACCGTGCTCGCGTTCGACTATCCCTCCGAGTTTTCCCTCGTTACCGGCGTGCTCTTCGCCATGGGACTCAGTATCCGCTCGGGCGATGTCTTCACGTACCGCGCGGAAGACGAAGCGCCGACCGCGGCCGTGCGGGGGCGTCGTCCCGGGCGGCCGCGCCCCCCGCAAAAGAAGAGCCCTCTCCACCGGCGGCGCATCATCGACCACTTCGTCGGAGTGACGGACAGCGACCGGCCGTCGACGTGGGGGGCGGAAGCGCGCACGAGGCTGCTGGAGGTGATCACCCTCCTCGAGCGCGGCGATCCCGAATCGGTCGAAGCGGCGAAGCACCGCGTGAACGAGATGGTGACTCGGCGCCTCGCAGCTCTCGACTCGTCGCGGTATCCGGTCTTTTATCCGGCGAAGCTCGAGATCGACGATACCGTCGAGTCGGCGACGCGGCTGCGCGTTGCCTCGCAGGACACACCGGCCTTTCTGTACGCGGTAAGCAACGCACTCTCTCTCATGGGACTCGCGATTCAACATGTCCGCATCCGCACACGGGACGGCCAGATCGAGGACGAGATCGATCTCGTCGATCCGAGCGGACAGCCCGTGCGCGATCCCGATCTTCTCGCTCGGATACAGCTTTCCGTTCTTCTTACGAAGCAGTGCACGTATTTTCTCGACCGAGCGCCCGACCCTTACACGGCGCTCTCCCGCTTCGAGAAGCTCACCGAGAGTCTGCTGCGCCTACCTCAAACCGGCCACTGGGCCGAGTTGCTCTCGAATCCGAAGGTCCTCAAAGACCTCGCCCGCATCCTCGGTGCGAGCGACTTTCTCTGGGAGGATTTCATCCGCATGCAGTACGAGTCGCTGCTGCCGATCTTGACGCCTCACGTCGGCGGCGAGCGGCTGAGTGATCCGTCGACCTTCGTCGAGCGCCTCGACGCGGAGCTGGAGAATGCGGAGACGTTCGAGGAGAAGCGTGCGGCGGTCAACCGATTCAAGGATCGAGAGATCTTCCTTCTCGATCTCGACTCGATCCTGAGCGAAGACGTCGATTTTCGAACCTTCGCCGAAGGGCTCACGAGCCTCGCGGAGGCCGTCGTCGCGGCGTCCCTCGACGTGATCTCCGAGCGGCTTCGCGAGCGTCACGGCGTTCCGCTCGGTGTCGCCGACATCGAGACGCCATGGGCCATGTTCGGCCTCGGAAAGCTCGGCGGCGCCGCCCTCGGGTACGCGTCCGACATCGAGCTCCTTCTCATCTACGAAGGGAGCGGCCCGACGACCGGTGAGCGGCCGGTGAGCGCGGCCGAATACTTTAGCGCGCTCATGCGCGAGCTCGCGCTTTTCATCCAGACGAAGCGCGAAGGGATCTTCGCCGTCGATCTCCGATTGCGTCCGTACGGGAACTCGGGGCCGCTCGCCTCGAGTCTCGAGAACTTCTGCACCTACTACGGGCCGACGGGGCCCGCCCATCCGTTCGAGCGTCTCGCGCTCGTCCGCCTTCGTCCCATCGCCGGGGATCCCGAACTCGGCGCACAAGTGACGCGCCTTCGCGACGAGTTCGTGTACGCGAGCGGCCGCGTCGACTTCGGCGCGCTGCGAGATCTCCGGCAGCGGCAGTACGCAGAAAAGGCGCGACCTGGAGCCTACAACGCCAAGTTCAGCCCCGGCGCGCTCGTCGATCTCGAGTACACGGTGCAGATTCTCCAGGTCGTGTACGCGAAGGATGTCGCCGAGCTGAGAAGCCCGCGCATCCACGTCGCGCTCGAGGAGCTCGGAAAGCGCGGGCTCGTCGACATCGATGAATGCCGCCGGCTCAACGCGGCGTACGATTTTCTCCGCCGGCTCATCAACGGGCTGCGGATGCTGCGCGGATCCGCGCAGGATTTGTTCCTCCCGCCCGCCGATTCCGACGAGTTCGTTCACCTCGCCCGCCGAATCGGCTACGAGCCCGGCGAGCTCGGCGCCGCGGATCAGCTTCAAGTGGACTTCCAGTCCCACACGGCGACCGTGCGCACGTTCGTCGAGCACTACCTCGGGCGGGCGTCGCTTCCCGATCCGTTCGCCGGGAACATCGCCGACGTGATTCTCTCGGGTGAACCGCCTGAAGAACTTTGGCGTCCGACTCTCGAGCGCGCGGGCTTTCGCGACCCGGAGCGGGCATTTCGCAATTGGTTGGGACTTTCGAGCCGCGGGTCGCGAGCGGAGTTCGCGCGCCTCGCGGTCCTCGCCGCGGATCGGCTCGGCGGCGAGCCGGACGCCGACATGGCGCTCAACAACTGGGAGCGCTTCGTCTCGTCGCTCGACGATCCGCCCGCGCATTTCCGTCAACTGCGCGCGCAGCCGCAGCGGCTCGGAATCCTGCTCGGGATCTTTTCGCGGAGCCAGTTCCTCGCCGAGACGCTGATCCGTCGACCGGAAGAGTTCGACTGGATCACCGCGGCCGAGACGCTGCGCGAGGCGCCATCGGCTCGCCGCCACCGGAGCGCTCTGCGACGAGTATCGTCGTCTTGCGACGGTGCCGGAGAGCGCTTGGACGCGATTCGCCGGTATCGGCAGCGCGAGCTCCTTCGCATCGGCACGCGCGACATGATCCTCGGAGTCGACACCGCTTCGATCATGGCAGAGCTCTCCGTGCTCGCCGACACGATCGTGCAGGCGACCCTAGACGAAATCTGGGCGGAGTTCGGTGCGAGTGGGGAGACGCGCGATCGACTCTGCGTGCTCGCCTTCGGAAAGCTCGGCGGCGTCGAGCTCAACTACAGCTCCGATATCGATCTCATCGGAGTGTACAGCGGGAGCTCGAGTGACGGCGCGGCGAGAGAGTTCGCTGCGGTGCTCTCGCGCCTCGCCACCGAGCTTTCACGCGCGACGGGGGAAGGGCGCATGTACCGCGTCGACTTCCGGCTGCGCCCCTACGGGCGAAGCGGCTCGCTCGTTTCGTCGATTGGGGAGCTCGTCGAGTACTACGAGAAGAAGGCGCGCCTCTGGGAGATTCAGGCGCTCCTCAAGCTCCGTCCGATCGCCGGCAACACGGACGTGGGGTACGAGCTCCTCGACGCGCTCTACCCGGTGCTCCGTCGGCCGCACGACCGGAGCGAAGTGACGGGGTCGATTCAGCGTCTGCGCGACGAGGCGGTGCGCAACACCTTGACGCGGTCGCTCGGCTCCGGGATCGACGTCAAGAACGGCACCGGCGGGATCCGGGACGTCGAGTTTCTCGTCCAGGGCCTTCAGCTCGTCTCTCTCGCGCGTTCTCCGCGCGTTCTCGGTGGGAACACGCTCGAGGCCCTGTGTTTACTCGCCGACGAGGAGTTGATCGGAGGCGACATCGCCGCCGATCTCGCGGACGACTACGTGTTCCTTCGCCGCGTTGAGCACTACCTCCAGATTCTTCACGATCGGCAGATCCACTCGCTGCCGAGTCGAAAAGAGGAGCGTGAAGCGCTCGCGCGCCGGCTTCAGATCGACGGCGCGGACGCGTTCACCGAGCGTCTCGACGCGTGTCTTTCTCGAGTCCACCGCGCGTACGTCCGCCACCTCTTCGGTGAGGGCACGGACTCAGGCCGCGAAGCCGGGGACTCGGTGTAGGCGACGAGGCGCCCGGGTCGCCGCCGCTGCGTCGACCCGAGGCCTCACTCTGCGAAGAACGTGTCCAGTTGGCTCTTTGCCGACTGCGAGAATTCCTGCCCGAGACCGGAGGAGCCGTCGTCATGGCGCTTTGCGATGTCGCCGAAGATCTCCTGCAGCTTCTCGGCGGCTTCCTTGGCGTAGAGCCTCACCATGCCGATCGTCGTCCGCTCGTCGAACACCGTCGCGAGAATCGTGCGGTCGCCGACCAGGGTGAGCTGGATGTTGTCTTTGCGTCCCTGATGGAACAGCACGGAGAACTCATCCTCACCGAGGAGGCGCGCCATCTCCCGAGTCGCGGCGTAGCTGCCGGCGACGAGCGCGGACACGGCCTGCATGTCGAAGTCGTCCGTGCTCCCGGCCTTCGTCACCAAGTGCCCTTCCTTATCGATGAGGATGTTGCACTTCGAGTCGGAGAGGTTCAGGAACTCTTTGAGGACGCCGTTGATCTTATCGATGTCATCCTTGTAGAAGACGAGTCGCTTCTCTCGGATGTTGTCACTGTCCGTAATAATGGCCCACCTCCTGAGCTCTCAATAGCTCGCTGTATGTTGACTTGTCGCTTCTTGGACCGAAGCGCCCGGCGAGTACACCCGCGGGTATCACTTTCCGATGAACGAGTCCAGGAGACCGCTGAAGTAGAGGCCGGCCCCGGCCGCGGCGAGGAGCGCGACGGTGATCGCAATCCAAAGTCCGGCGGAACTCTTCTGCTTCTTCTTCGGCGGAGCCTTCTTGGTCACAGTCGAACGGGCCGCGGCGCCGGTGCGTCGGCGCACGACCGAGTCGGCGCCCGCGGGAGCCGCACGTTGAATGGGCTTGACCCCAGGTGAGCTGGTCACCGGTTCGTTCATGACGGGGGCGCCCTGCGTCTGGGCCGCAACGTTCGGCGGCTGCGGACGAGTCGGAGCCCCGGCAGCGGGTGCCGCAGCGGCACCGACGGCCACGGCTTCGCGCTGCGGCTGCGCTTGCTTCTTCGGGACTCGCACCGCGGTGGAGCTCTGTTGCCGGTTGAGGTTCTCGAGAACCATGGCCGAGAGCTTCTTGAGGGTCGGGAACACGCCCTCGCCCGTCACGGCAACCGCTTCGAAGTACGGTGATCCGAGGGGATTCAGCTTCTGCTCGAGCTCGGGGACGTCGTAGACGTCGGGGAGATCTCGCTTGTTGTACTGAATGACGAGCGGGAGCGTCTGGACGTCCATCCCGTACTCCTCGAGGTTCTCCATCAGGTTGGAGAGCGACTCGAGGTTCTCATCCATCTTCCCGCGCCGAGAGTCGGCGACGAAGACGATCCCGTCCGCGCCCTGAAGGACGAGCTTCCGGGTCGAGTTGTAATAGACCTGACCCGGGACGGTGTAGATTTGAAACTTCGTCTGCATCCCCGCGACCGAGCCGAGGTTGAGGGGCAGGAAGTCGAAGAAGAGCGTGCGGTCGCCTTCGGTCGCAATCGAGGTCAGCTCTCCAACGTTGGTGTTCGGAGCCTTGCTATGAATGACCTCGAGATTGGTCGTCTTCCCGCTCAACCCAGGACCGTAGTAAACGATCTTGCAGTTGACCTCTTTGAGGGCAAAGTTGATCTGTACCATCGCTTGTGTTGCTCCAGTCCGTCCCTACGGCTACGCGATTTGACGGTTTTGGATATCGTCCATCGCCTGCTCGATCGCCACGATTCGGCTGGCGATCTGTGTGTTCGGTTGAGTGACGACGACCAAGAACGCCTTCTGCATGTCGAAGAAAACCAGCTTGCCTTTGCTCGCGTTGAGCGTGCAGTACGTGAAGCCGCTCGTCACTTGCAACTCGCCGAGACCTCGCTTGAGAGTGACGAGGAGCGACGACGCGAACGCCGCCACCGATTCTTCCTCGAGGTCTCCGCCGAGTTCCGAGGCCACCATGATCCCGTCGGGAGTGATGACCATGCTCCCGAGCAGGTCGGCGTCACGATTCAGTTTGTTGAGGATGGTGCGCATGATTGTTTCGGCGAAGTTCCCTGAGCTCGCTCAGAGCGCCCGAGCCTCCTGAAGAACGCCGTCCACCTCTTGCTCCAAGGCCTCACCGTGGGGGTATCCGTCGAAGAAGCCGACGATTCCCACTTGATCGGACTGTCGGATGAGGACCTGCCAGCCTTCGCCGCAGATGCGACACGACTCGAAGTCGCCGATTCCGATTCTCGACGCACCCTTGGCGCAGGTGCGCAGCATGCTTTGGGCCGCCTCATTCGAGCTGCCGAACTCGAATTCGTCCTCGGCCAGGATGGCTTTGTTAAGGAATTCGCAGCCGGCGTCGAAGACGAACACGCCGCTCGCGCCGTCGATGTCTTGAGTCTGTTCGATGACGGACTCGGCGATCGTCGCCGCGTCCTCCGCCGTCTCGTCGTCCGCCGGACGCGCCGGAGCGGCGAGATCCGGGCCCGCTCGACTGTCTTCCCGCAGCGCGCGCTCGATATTGCCGAGGAGCTGAATCCCCTTCGGGTCGTTCGGATAAGCGTCGAGGAGCGCGTGCGCGATCTCCTGCGCGAGCTCGAGATCGCGCGTTCGCGCGAGCATGAGTCCGAGGAGAAGGAGCGTATCGTAGTTCTGAGGCTCCACCTGGTACGCCTCGTCGAGGTGCAGCAGGGCGGCTTCCTGGTCGTTTTCGTCCTGCGTCTTGCCGAAGCGATGGAAGTGCAGCTTCCCCAGAAGCAGGTGAGTCTGCCAATCGTCGGGAAACAAGCGCTCGGCCTGACGAGCGTAGCGCCGAGCGCGCCGGAAGTTCCCGGCCGCGCAGGAGAGATCACAGGCCTTGCCGAGCAGTCGCTGGGTCGCCGACTTTCGGACGAGGCGAGCGATTCGCTTGAGCGCGCGCGCCGCGTGTCGGCTCTTTACGTCGTCTGCGACGCGCCCGATCGCTTCGTCGTTCGGAAACCTCCGACGCGCATCCGCCATCAGTTGCACTGCCTTCAGCCCGTGGCCGTGCTTGAGCAGCATGCGCGCAGCGCGGATCGAGTTCGCGGGTGACGGCTCGTCGCGGTACCGGGCTACGGTTTTCCGAAGCTTCCGTCGACTGGCGGCGCTGAAGAGTTTCGAAACGAGGCCGATCACGTTGACAATCTCGTAAGCGGGAGTGTGAACAGAAAAACGAAGCGGAACGACTCGTAAAAAGTGCGTTCGAATCGAGGATAGGATGGGGGTGGGAACGGCGCAAACGACGCGCCCCCACGGCCCGATCTTGTGTGTTTTGGGAAGTTGAAGTCCGTTAGTCGCTCAATCGAGCGCGGTGACGAAGAGCGCGTTGTTCACGGAGCCGATGCAGAATCGGCCCTTGTGGACTTCACCCGGTGCCAAGAAGCGAACCTTGTCCTTCGTCGAGTACTGCCAAAGCCGCGAACCGCTCCCGCAGTCGTACGCGAGCACGCGACCGTTCGTGGTTCCGACGATGAACTGATTCTTGAAAATGATTCCCGACGCCGCGACGGGGTCGGAGAGTTCGATCGACCATCGTCGTTCGCCGGAGTGCGAAAAGCAGTGGAGCTTTCGATCGGTCGTTGCGACGACGACGGAGTCGCTGTCGGCCGTCGGCGCGGCTGCGACCGGCGCATTCAATTCCTCGATCTCCCAAAGGAGCCGTGCGCTCTCGAGATCCGCGCAGCCGAGCACTCGGTCGTCGGATATGAAGTAGATCTTGTCGCCGCGAACCGTTCCGGGAAAACGCACGCTTCCGCGTCGCGGAGCGACGAAGGATTCGACGTTTCCGGTCGTCGCCGAGATCGCGAGGATCCCGCCAGATCCCGTCAATACGTGGATCCGATCTCGGCGCACGAGCGGTTTTCCGAGGAGTGGCCGCGCGCGGTAGGTTTTCGTCCAGAGCTTCTTTCCGGCGGCGATGTCGATCGCCGTGATCGATCGACCCCCACCGTTGAGGAACGTGATTCCGTCGCTCGTGACCTGCGACGGGCCGCCGCGGATGGGCAACATGTCCTTCGTCGTCGAAATCTCCGCGACCTCGCGTCCCGTCACCGCCGAGAGCACGTAGAAGGATCCCGACTGAGTGCCGAAGAGGACGAAGTTCTTCCAGAGTGTGATCTCGCCCGTCACGTCCATGCTGTAGGCGACGTGGTAGGACCACACCTCTTTCCGTTCGTTCAAATCCACGCAGTAGACGTAACCGTTGCGAGTCCCGAAATAGCCTCGACCGTCGCGAGCCGTGATCGGCGTTTCGATGCTGCCGCCGACCGGAAAGCTCCAGTAGGTGTCCTTAACGAGCTCGAGTGCGAGCCGCGGCGTGCTCAGAGGGTCGAACGGACGACCGTCGACCGTGCTTCTCTCGAGCTCGATCGGCTTGTACCCGTCGCGGCGAAGTACGATATCGGGGGCGGAGTCGCGCGGATTGAGAAGGATCGCGTGAGGTGTCCGTCCGACGCGCCGACCGTCGACGATGATGTCCGCGTCGGGCGGCGTCGTTTCGATGTAGATCGGGAGCTGCACCGTCTTGCTCTCGACGGCGTTCGGATAGTGGTAAAGAAGCGCCTTCCGAAGTTGGTGGCACTTAGCGAAGTCGCCTTCGTCGAAGGCCGTCTGGGCGGCGCGCTCGTACTTGGCGGCCTTCCCGAGGTAGCTCTTGATCCTCTTCTCGAGCGCGACGGCCTCACCCCGTGTCTTCTCCGATAGGTGATCGAAGTCTAGCGAACGGAGGATGCCGATCGATTCAACGTATTTGTCGTTCTTGAACGCGATCTGGGCTCGAGTGTACTCCGCTCGCGTCTTGAATCGCTGCTCGCTCGCGAGCTTCTTCTGTCGCTCCCGTGCATCGGCCTCGCGTTGGTCGAGCTCGCGGAGGAGGGCATGGGCCTCGCTCTGCGTAGTGGAGAAGCGGAATCGTTGGGTGAAGTCCTCGAGCGCTTCGCGGGCCTGATCGAAGTCGGCGAGCTCTGCGAGTCGGTGGACCGTGCTCTTCACGTCCGCGAGCGTCGTTCTCGACTGGTGCTCGTGGATGCCCCACAAGGATCCGAACCCGAGCAGGACTCCGATGAAGAGCATGATCGCGACGACCTTCACGCGAATCTTGCGCGAAGTCTTCGCTCGTCGCTCGACCTCGACGGCGCGCTTCAGTCGCTGCGCCTCGGCGGGGCAGATCTTCGCGAGGCGTTCGCAGGTCTTGCGCAGGCGTGTGTGATCACGCCGTTCTTCGTAGACGGCGGCCGCCGCGACGAAGCACGCGGCGGCGTCGTCGTCCTCGCCAGCGGCCGCGAGGGCTTCGGCGAGATCGTTGAGGATTCCGACTTCCTCGGGGTAGATCTCGACCACTTGCCGTGCGAGCTCAACGAGGATGCCGGAGTTTTCGGCCTTGACGGCGGCGGCGGTGAGCCGTTTCGCGGCTGCGATCGCCTCGCGATAGCGATCCTGGTTGGTCTGGATCGCGAAGAGGCTCCACAGCGCCTCGATGTGCTCTGGACAGCGTTCGAGGACTTCGTCCAGATGGTCGAGCGCCTTCTCGGTGTCGACCTCCTCGTTCTGTCGCGCGAGGTAGAGATGGTGATCGGCGATCTCGCTTGCCGGGCCCTTCGCCTTTCCGAGGAGCTGAATCAGCTTTTGCCGGACGGCGGTATTCCCGGGATCGTTGAGCAGAATGCTCCGGTAGATCCCTACGGCATCCTTCGGCCGGAGTGACTTGCGCAGCCGCTCGGCGAGCTCCTGCTTTTCTTCGAGCTGAAGCGGCCGGATCGCTCCGGACGTGAGGAGCTTCGCGAGCAACTCGTAGATTTCGAATCGCGAAATCGTCGAGTTGTCGACGATCGAATGTACCGAGTGCTCACCCCGGAGATAAGGCGCGACTGCGCTCACGAGCTCGCGAGAAAGCGCGGGGTCGTTGAAGGCCTGGGCGGCCGTCTCGGTCGCGACGTAAATCTCGGTATCCGAGGGGATCACCTGCTTCAGGCGTCCCCACTCGTCCTCGCGGCGAACGGCCTCCATGAGGATGCTGTTCGCATTGAAGATCAGAACTTCGCCGAGCTGGTCGGGATTGAAGAGCTCGTAGTCCGTCGGATCCTCGCCGGCGAGGAATTCGTACTTGAGCTTCGGGATGAGAAAGATCTCGAAGAGGAAATCCTCGAGCTGCTTTCGAAGCTCCGTTTCGACGACGCTCCCCTCGATGATTCGCCGGCTGATGAGAAATTCACCGGGATAGGACGAGCCGGGAACCCACGTCGAAAAGGCGTTCGTAAACTGCTGGTCCGTGAGAACCTTCTGCTTGAGCAACACGCGGCGGAGAAGATCCGGCGACTTCGCCTGGGTATTCAGCGGGCGAATTCCCACCGAAAGGATGAAGAGTCGCGCCGCGAACTCGTCGCCCTCGAGCGTCAGGATTCCCTCCTGGCCGTTCATCATGAGGGCCTGAACAATGTTCGAGAGCGGAATCTGATCTATGTCGCCGCGAAATGCCACCGCTGGCTCCTGGGGTGTCGCTGATCGGTTGGGTGATTCGGAGTCGTCTGCTCCGAGGTGTCGACGTCGTGCTCAGGCACCGTCGTTCTTTGGAATCTGGTTTGAGGAATCGGTCGCGCTCAAGTTCTCTTGATCACCATCGCCGTGATGTCGTCTTCCTGCGGAGAGCCGCCCGTGAACGCGCGAACGGCGGTTCGAATGCGGAGAAGCACGTCGTCGGCGGACCACTCCGAGGTCACGTCCTTCAGATCGAACGCGAGGCGATCGCGTCCGTATTGAACGCCGCGGGGTCCGCGGGCCTCGGGGAGACCGTCGGTGAGAAGAACGAGAAAGCTGCCGTGGGGGAGCGTGATCGTGCGTTCTTCGAGCACGTCGCCGAGTCGGACGAGCGCGCCGAGGCCGAGGGGCGCACCGCGCGAGTCGATGCTCTCGAGCGCCGGAGTGTCGGGCGAGAGAACGAGGGGGTGCTCGTGTCCCGCCCGCGCGAATGCGAACGCCCCGGACGATAGCTCGAGGATGCCGTAGAGGGCGGTCACGAAGCTGCCCTTGTTGAGGTCGTCGCTGATGTCGCAGCTCGTCCGGCGGAGGACTCGCGCCGGCGACGGATCACAGTCGTCCGTCGCGCGAAGCTGGAGGACCTTGCGCGTAATCCCCATGAGAAGCGTCGCCTCGACGCCGTGCCCGACGACGTCTCCTACGCAGAGACCGACGTGATCGTCGTCGAGTGCGATGTAGTCGAAGAAATCCCCTCCCACCTTCTCCGACGGCTCGTAGAGATGAGCGAACTCGTACCCGGCACGTTCGGGGGGAGTCTGCGGCAGGATCGCGGCGACGCATTTCGCCGTCGCGTCGAGTCCCTTCTCTAGGTGCTCGGAGCGCCGGAGCGAGTGCACGAGCGTCTGCACTTTCTGAGTCGGCGTCGTCGACGCGTCGTTCTCGATCGCGGGCGGCGGCGGCGCGGCGGCGGACGGCTCCTCGGGCGACGAAATCACGGCGTCGCCGTCGACGATGTAGTAGTCCTCGATCGATCCCGTGAGCTTGAGCCGATCGACGAGCTCGTTCGACGGACTGTAGAGCGTCATCGAGCGATCGCGGGCCTTGCTCTCACGGCGGATGCTGCGCAGGAGGCTCAAGAACTTCGCGTCGAGCCGAGCGGAGCGGTCCTTCTCGACTTTGAATTCGCTCAGATCGAGCCCGAGGTGACCGGGCCATTCCCGCGCCAGGCGATCGAGCTTCGCGGCGAGCGGGGGAGAGTAGAGCCCCGAGACGACGATCAAGCAGAGATCGCCTTTGGTGCTCTGACGCACCTCGGCGTCTTTGAAGGAAAACACCGTGGTGACGATCTCATCGCCGTCTTCGAGAAGATCTTTCCACTGGCTCGGGCTGAGGGCGGTCTTCACGTCGTGACTCATAGATGCTTCTCGTCGCGGCGCGTTCGCCGAGCGAGTACGCCGTTCGGGGAGATCGGGTTTGCGATGCAATGGGTCGGGGAGCCCGGAACGCTGGGAGGGGCGCGAGCGCGCGTTCCGACCGCGCTCCGCGTGATGGAGCGAGGGCGAGACCGTCCAGGCATCGGAGTATATTTGGCTCCGAAGCGACCGGCACGCGGCGCGGCGTTATCGGTTGCTACCCGGCGCGTCGGCCGAGATATCGGTTGCGAAGGCCGCGGGTTCGGCGCGTCGGGGAGGCGTCCGGCGCGCCCGTTGCACGACCCCCATCGCTCCGGCCGAATGTTGTTCCGCTTTCGGACGGCTGCTACCATCCGTCCAAGATCTGAACGCAAGCTCTTCGGCCTTCGGCGCGCCGCCGCGAACCGCGTGAGAGACCGCGATCGGCGAGGGGGCTCCGCCCGAGGGACCACGTCCGGAGATCGTCTGTGACCGACGACCACCGAGAACCGCGCGACTCCGCCCACCGAGGCTTCCCAGCCGACGGCGGGGAGAACGGTGCCGCGCGTTCTGCACCCGACGGTGCCGTGGAAAGGCCGGCCGCCGAAAGGCCGGCCGTCGAAAGGCTGGCCGCCGACGAAGCGATGCGCCTTCCGGGCGAGGGTGAGCGGTTTCCCGAGGACGATCAAGTCGCCTGGGCCCTCGTTCCGGACGCAGCCACGCTCGAGCGCACGAACGGGCCGAATCGCGGTCCAGTGTCCACGCGTTGGACAGGCGACGACGCTCCGGACGACACGGTCCTGCCGGCGTTCGAGTCCGGAGCGGGCGAGGAAAGCGCGGCCCCGAGCGAATCGCGGGACGGCCGCGAGAGGAAGAATCGTTCGTCGCGGCGGATCGGCGTCCTCGAGGCGCTCGCACTCGTCTGCGTGGCGTTCGCGATCGCCCTTCTCCTAAGGGGTTACGTCGCCGAGGCCTACGAGGTGAAGGGCCGGAGCATGGAGCCGACCTTCCTCCACGGCCAACGCGTCGTCGTTCTCAAGGTCCTCTACGAGATCGAGCGCCACGATATCGTCGTGTTCGGCTCGACCGAGGACCCGACGAAGAACCTGATCAAGCGCGTGATCGGCCTCGAGGGCGATCGTGTGGAGATCCGCGCGGGTGCGGTGTACGTGAACGGTGAGGAACTCGAGGAGCGCTACATCGAGCATCCCGCGCCCCTCGAGTGGCATCCGGAGATCACCGTCCCGGCGGGAAGCTTCTACGTCCTCGGCGACAATCGACCCGACAGCCACGACAGCCGCGTCTTTCGGGCGATCCCCGAAGAGAAGCTTCGGGGGAAGGTCGTCTTTCGGCTCTGGCCCTTCGGCGAATTCGACCCGGACGCCGCGGCCGACTGAGCGCGCGGGCGCGGTCCCATCGCGAGGTGATCCCGCCGTCTTCCGACGCGCGACGGAGCCGGTCTGGCGCGTGGCGAGTGCGCGTCGCTGCGACCCTACCGTCTCGCCGTTCTAGGTGAGTGTTGGTGGTCTTACGGACCCTGATCTACGGGTCCCATCGGCTGCCCGCCCCCCTTGACTCACCCCCGCCCGCGCCTATACTCGGTGGTGAATCATCTCGGAAGACGTTGGCAGCCTGTAGGATAGAACGAGGGCGCGCCGCTCGCCCGCACGGCGGCGACGTCGCTTGCGTTCTCCGTGAGGGTTCGTTTCGGCTCGCGTTCCGCGCCTCCGCTCAAGGGTCTCAACACGAGCGGGACTGCCGGAGTGGATCGGCGTATCGCCGCGGTTTCGTTTCCGAGGGTCCCCCCGCGGTTCCCCGCACGGTCCCGGAACGGAGACCGGCTCGACGCGACCGCCTGAGTCCCCACGCACCTCGTCCCCATCCGAAGCGTCCGTCCCGCGTTCCGTCCCGTTCCTTCGAGCGGCTCGCCTTCACAACGGGCACTGTTCTTCGCGCACCTTTGCTGCGGATTCCTCAAGATCCTTAAATTCCATCCAGCGCACGCAGATCGTACGGCCGTGCCGATGGTTCGACTGAGTTTCAGTGGAACCTCGACATGCGACACGGCATCGGCGTGTGCACCTCGATGCTCGTCGCACGCCGAGTAGGAGACTCTCTGGTGAACAAGAAGTCTGTCGGGCAGATCCTCAAGGCCATGGGCGCGGTCGACGAAGACCAGATCGATCGAGCGCTTCAGTTCGCCGAGGCGAACGATCTGCGCATCGGCGAGGCGCTGCTCAAGCAGGAAAGCTGCTCTCAGGAGCAGCTCAGCCGTGCTCTGAGCAAGCACTGGGAGGTGCCGTTCGCGAATCTCTCGAAGGGTGAGATCAAGCAGGAGATCGTCCAGCTCGTTCCGAAGGACGTCGCGCTCGAGCACAACGTCGTCCCCGTCACGAAGAAGGGGAACACGCTCTACGTGGCGATGGCCGCGCTCGACCTGATGGTGCTCGACAACCTCAAGTTCCTCCTCAATCAGGACGTCGAGGCGGCGATCGCGACGCCGAAGGACATCGAGGAAGCTCTCGATCAGTACTACCGGCTCACGGGCAATTTGAGCGAAGTCATCGGGGACGAAGACGGCGTCCAAGTCGGTCGCGACGAGTACGCGGGCGAAGATGCCGACGCGAACGAAGGGCCGGTCATCAAGTACGTGACGCAGCTCATTTCAAACGCGCTCAAGGAGCGCGCGAGCGACATTCACGTCGAGCCGTTCGAAAAGCGCGTTCGCATCCGGTATCGCGTCGACGGAGTTTGCGTCGAAAAGGAAAACCCGCCGAAGAAGCTCCAGGGCCCCATCCTCTCCCGCATCAAGATCATGTCCGACATGGACATGGCGGAGAAGAGGCGGCCGCAGGACGGCCGCATCAAGATCCATCTCCACGGTCGTGAGATCGACCTCCGCGTGTCCGCGCTCCCCGCGCGCCACGGCGAGAGTATCGTCATGCGGATCCTCGACAAGGAGAAGAGCCTCGTCGATCTCGAAGAGCTCGGTTTCCACGAGACGGACTACAACCGTTTCGAAAAGATTATCAAGCGCCCGAACGGAATCTTTCTCGTTACGGGACCGACCGGTTCGGGAAAGACGACGACGCTCTACGCCGCGCTGAAGAAGCTGAATCGTCCGGACGTCAAGATCATCACCGCGGAGAACCCGATCGAGTACAACCTCACGGGAATCAACCAAGCGGAAGTCCGCCACGAAATCGGGCTCACGTTTCAGCGCATCCTCCGCGCCATGATGCGACAGGCGCCGAATATCATCCTCGTCGGAGAGATTCGCGACCGGGAGACGGCGGACATCGCGATTCAGGCCGCGCTCACCGGTCACTTGGTGTTCAGCACGCTCCACACGAACGACGCACCGGCGGCGCTCACGCGTCTCATCGATATGGGCGTGAAGCCCTTCCTCGTCGCGTCGGCGGTCATGGCGGTGATGGCGCAGCGGCTCATCCGCATGCTCTGTCCCGATTGCAAGCAGCCGTACGAGGCCTCGGACACCGAGCTCCGGCAGGTGGGCATCACGCGCAATGAATTCGACAGCGGATCCCAGCTCTTCGAGGCGAAGGGCTGCCCGGCGTGTAACGGTCAGGGCTACCGCGGTCGCCGCGGCGTGTACGAGCTCATGGAGCTGAGCCCGGATCTCCGCGAGATGGCGTTCGAGCAGAAGCCTACTCAAGATCTGCGGGTGAAGGCGCGCGCCGAAGGGATGACGACGCTCCAGGAGGACGCGGTCCGGAAGGCGCTCGCGGGGCGGACCACGCTTTACGAAGTCCTCCGCATCACGCACCGCGCTGACTAAACGCAAGCGAGTCGATTCTCGACTCGATGCACCTTTCCACGGGCTGCCAAGGCTGAATCGAAGTAGCAACGAACCCAAGACAACGACCCCGAGCGCTCGATCGCCTCGGGTTCGGGAGACCGCACCGTGCTGAACAAGAGACTCGGACAGATTCTGAAGGAACAGGGCGTCGTCTCCGAGTTCGACATCCAGGAGTCGCTGAAGAAGCAGAAAGAGAGCGGGATGGCTCTCGGTCAGATTCTTCTCGAGAACAATCTGGCCAACGAGGAGCAGCTTCAGCGCGCGCTCGCCGCGCAGGCGGGGATGGAGTTCGTCGACCTCGCCACGTCGGAAATCGTCCCCGAAGTCATCGAGCTCGTCGACCCGACGACCGTCGAGACCTTCCGCGTCATGCCGGTCGAGTACGACGGGACGACCCTCACGGTCGCGATCGCGAAGCCCGACGCGATGAACATGCTCGATGACCTGCGGTTCAGCCTGCCGAAGATCGACAACTTCAAGATGGTCGTCGCCGGTGAGGAGGCGATTCAGGCCGCGATCGAGAAGTACTACCAGGACGGCGCTCGCGGAATGGACGAGCTCTTCGGCGGAGAGGGCGGCGGCGCCATCGGCAAGGAGCGCGAGAGCATCGACGCCGCGCAGCTCGAGGCCGACGCGAACGCGGCGCCGGTCGTCAAGCTTCTCAATATGATCCTCCTGCAGGCGATCCGCGATCGCTCGGCGGACATTCACCTCGAGCCGTTCGAGCACGAGTTCAAGGTGCGCTACCGCGTCGACGGCGTCCTCTACGAGATGATGCCGCCGCCGATTCACTTGGCGCGCGCGGTGATCTCCCGCGTGAAGGTCATGGCGAATCTCGATATCGCCGAGACGCGACTGCCGCAGGACGGGCGCATCGAGCTCAACATCGGCGGGAACCCGGTCGACCTTCGCGTGTCGACGCTGCCGACGATGTACGGCGAGAGCGTCGTCATGCGAATCCTCGATCGTCAGAACCTCGCGCTCGACCTCGAAAAGCTCGGCCTCCGTCCCGAAGAGCTCAGCACCATGCGGAAGCTCTGCGGGAAGCCGAACGGGATCGTGCTCGTCACCGGCCCGACGGGAAGCGGGAAGACGACGACTCTCTACTCCGTGCTCCACGAAGCCAACGACATCGGCGTCAAGATCATCACCACCGAAGATCCCGTCGAGTACGACCTCGAAGGAATCGTTCAGGTGCAGATCAACGAAGAGATCGGAACGACCTTCGCCGCGTGTCTGCGCAGTATCTTGCGCCAGGATCCGGACAAGATCCTCGTCGGTGAGATTCGCGATCTCGAGACGTCGCAGATCGCGGTCGAAGCCGCGCTCACCGGTCACATCGTCTTTACGACCCTTCACACGAACGACGCGCCGTCGGCGGTCACGCGAATGCTCGACCTCGGGCTCGAGCCGTTCCTCATCACTGCGTGCCTCGAAGGAATCATCGCCCAGCGGCTGGTTCGTCGCATCTGCCTCGATTGTAAGGAAGCCTACGACCCGACGGACGAAGAGCTCTACGAGCTCGAGCTCACCCGATCGGGAATCGAAGGTCGGACCTTTTACTACGGACGTGGCTGCAAGAAGTGCAACAACACCGGGTACAAGGGGCGAATCGCGATCTTCGAGCAGTTCATCATGAACGACCGGCTGCGGGACATGATCATGAACGCGGCCTCGACGGCCGAGCTTCGAGCCGTGGGAAAAGAGAGTGGAATGCGCACCCTGCGTGACGCCGGGCTGCTCCATATTTACGACGGCGTCACGACGATCGAGGAGGTCGTCAAGGAGACGATCACTTCATGACGAATCGCCTTCGGGCGGACCGAAAATACCGGACTCGACCGGACGCCGCCGCAAGGGTTGAGGTGGATGTTCAAGTCGGCCGACCTCCACTTGGCAGTGGAGTCTCTGATGGATACGATGAATGCCGGTCGAGCGGTTTCGCAGCCGGCCATCGAACTGTGATACGGATTCAGCAGCGCGCATCGGGTGAGTCCGGGTGGCTGAATCTCGAGACTAAGGAGGGAACATGCCCGTCTTCGCCGTAGAAGGCATCGATGCGAACGGGCAGAAGGTCAAGAAGGACATTGACGCTGCGTCGAAAGACGCCGTCGTCAAGCAGTGCAAGTCCGCCGGCCTTCGTCCGACTCGTATCTCCATGAAGGCGCGGTCCGCCGCGAAGGGTGGCGCCGACGCCGGGAAGAAGAAGGGCGGGAAGGTCCTCTTCGACCGGGTCAAGCACGCCCAGATCGTGACGTTCACGACGCAGCTCTCGACGCTGCAGGACGCGGGCCTTCCGATCGTCCGGAGTCTCAAGATTCTCGGGGAACAGCAGAAGGCGGGAAAGTTCCGCAATACGCTCGAGAGCATCGCGGATGAAGTCGAGCAGGGAAGCACGTTCTCCGAGTCGCTGAGCAAATTCCCGAAGTGCTTCGACAAGCTGTACGTGAGCATGGTGAAGGCCGGCGAGGCCGGTGGCGTGCTCGACGTGATCCTCAACCGCCTTGCGACCTTCATGGAGAAGGCGGAGAAGATCAAGAAGAAGGTGAAGGGCGCGCTGATCTACCCGATCGCGGTCATCATCGTCGCCGTTCTCATCGTCGCCTGCATCATGATCTACGTGGTGCCGTCCTTCGAAAAGATGTTCGCCGACATGGGGCAGTCGCTCCCGGCGCCGACTCAGTTCCTCCTCACGTGTAGCGAGCTCGTCCGGAAGTGGTGGTTCCTCCTTCCCGGGGTTCCCTTCGTCTTCGTCGTCATCGTGAAGTGGATTGGATCCCGGCCGAAGGGCCGCGTGATGATCGACCGGGCGAAGCTGAATATCCCCGTCTTTGGGATGATCATTCGCAAGTCGTCCATCTCCCGCTTCTGCCGTACGCTCGGAACGCTGATCGCGTCCGGCGTCCCGATCCTCGAGGCTCTTCGTATCGTGAAGGACGCGGTCGGGAACGTCGTGATCGGCAACGCGATCGAAGAAGTCCACGGCAGTATCCGTGAGGGCGACACCGTTGCCGAACCGCTCAAAAACTCGGGCGTGTTCGACGAGCTTCTGATCAACATGATCGACGTCGGTGAGGAAACCGGCGAGCTCGACAAGATGCTGATCAAGATCGCCGACAACTACGAGGCGGACGTCGACGTTGCGGTCGAGGGTGTCTCGAGTCTCATCGAGCCGATGATTATTGTCGGCCTCGGCGGCGTGGTCGGATTCATCGTGATCTCGCTGTTCCTCCCGCTCATCGAGATCATCAAGGGCATCAACTAGCGCCCTTGCACGTCCGCGAAGGGAGAACGACGAAGAAGAGAGGGCTCAAGCCCTGAACGAGGGGCGGAGGGTGAGTTCCCGATCGTGCGCGATGCGCTTGGTCGGGAACTCTTTCATTTGGGTCGGAGGAGGCTTGCGCGAGGTTCTCCTCTTCGCCGCCGCGGCGGGTGGCCCCATCGTTTCAGTGGGGGCTCGAGCTCGCCTCTCGCTCCCGCGACCGGCGCGGCGAGGGCTGGTGTTCTCGACGTGCGGTCGCTACCGTGGCTGAGCTCAGGACGGCGACGTTCCTGACGGTCGATTCTCGACCGAGCGCGACGCAGTCGAATCTGCAGAGGAATCCGGGCTACACATGTCGACCCCCGATCAGATTCTGCGCGAGGTGCAGGAGAACCCCGGCCTCTCGACGCGCAAGCTCACACGTCTTTGTCTCGGCGCGGGGTACGACGACGAGGCCGCCGATCGCTTCCTCGGCGTCCTCGAAGGTCTTCAGCGCGACGGAGCGATCGTGCGCGTCCCGCCCGGGAAGTGGCGTCCCGCCTCGGCGACGAAGTTCCGCGTCGGCAGCGTCCGATTGTCGGGGAAGGGACACGGCTTCGTGCGCGTCGCCTCGCCCGATGACGATGCGCAGGACTACTTCGTGCGCGCGCCGGATCTCGGCGCTGCGGTGCCGGGCGACTACGTGCTCATCCGGCCGATCTCCGCGGGCGCATCGCGCCGCGGTCGCGGCTCACGCCGGGGCGGTGACGGCGGAGACGACGGCCGACTTCCCGAAGCGAGCGTCGTCGAGGTGGTCGAGCGTTCGGAGATGCCGCTCCGCGGAACCTTCACCCCGGTGCGACGAGGCGGCTACGTTCGCGTGAGCTCGCGACAGCCGTGGCCGCCGGTCTTCGTTCCGCGCGCCCTCACGGACGACGCGAAGCGCGGCGAACAGGTTCTCGTGAAGCTGCGACCGCCCGAAGAGGGAGACGAAGAGCCGACCGGTCAGATCATCTTCCGCGTGAAGGACGGCACGCCGCGCGCGGACCTCGAGCTCCTCCGCGCGGAGAAGCAGCTCCCGGGACCGTTTTCGGATGCCGTTCTCGAAGAGGTGCGCGCGATCCGGTCCATTGGATCGGGCTGGAGCTGGAGTGATCGGATCGATCTCCGTGACTCGCTCATCGTTACGATCGACCCGGAGGACGCGCGCGACTTCGACGATGCGATCTCTCTCGAGGTGGACGCGAAGGGGCGCTCGCGTCTCGGTGTTCATATCGCCGACGTCGCCCACTTCGTTGCGCGGGGCAGCGAGCTCGAGTCGGAAGCGGAACAGCGCGGAACGTCGATCTACCTCCCGGGTGAGGTCATCCCGATGCTCCCCGAGCGGCTCGCGAACGACCTCTGCAGCCTGCGCCCGCACGAAGACCGGCTCGCGAAGTCCGTCTTCATGACCTTCGACGACGCGGGGGAGCTCGTACGGACCGAAGTCGCTCGGAGCGTGATTCGGAGTCGGCACCGCTTCACGTACGAGGAGGTCCTCGAGATCCTCGAAGGAGGCGGCGACGGTGGCTTGGCCGGCCACGAGCTCGAGCGGGAAATCGTCTCGCTCCTCGGGCGCATGGCGGCTCTCCGCGACGCGCTCCATGCGAAGCGGGCCGCGCGCGGGGCACTGTTTCTCGATTTGCCTTCGCTCTCCGTCGCCGTCGATGAGTCCGGTACCCCGACGGAACTCCGCCGCGAAGAGCACGACGCGTCGCACGCACTCATCGAAGAGTTCATGCTCGCCGCGAACGAGGCCGTCGCGAAGTACTTCATCGAGCAGAAGCTGCCGCTTCCCGCCCGAGTTCACCCGCCGCCCGACGAGGACCGCTTCGACGACTTTCGCGACTTTCTCGAATCGGTGGACGTCGAGTACCGCGGTCAGCCGACGCCGCAGGACATCCGGCGCTTCCTCGAGTCGATCGCGGATGATCCGCTCGCCGATCTCCTTCAGATCGGACTCCTCCGCACGATGGGACACGCGGAATACCAACCGGGCGCCGGCCTCCACTTCGCGCTCGCGACGGAGACCTATTGTCACTTCACCTCGCCGATCCGGCGGTTTCCGGATCTCCTCGTTCACCAGATTCTAGATGCGCACTGGGACGGACGCCTCCGGTCGGGCAAGTCGCGCGCGGAGTGGACCGATCGCCTCGAGAGCAGTCTCGCTCACGCTTCTGCCATGGAACGGAAGGCCGAGGACGCCGAACGAGAGATGACGAAAGTCCTCGTTATGCGCTACCTCGAGAAGATGGTGGGGCGCGAGTTCGACGGGCGGATCGTCTACGTCGCGCCGTTCGGATTCTTCGTGCGCCTCGACCACGTATTGGTCGAGGGACTCGTCCACGTCAGCAGCCTGAGCGGCGACTACTTCGAGTTCGAGGAGACACGGCGCGTGCTTCGTGCTCGCCGCCGATCGGATCGGGTCTTCGCGCTCGGAGATCGAGTACGAGTGCAGCTCGAGGAGCTCGACTTCGACGCTCGCGAGATCCGGCTCCGATGGCTCGGCGACGCGAGCGAGCGGGGCGCGGCTCGACCCGGGAAGGGGGAGAAGCGTCGCGCGAAGGCCGAACGCGCGCGCAAGGGATCGGCGAAGCGAGCGACGAAGCGAACGCGCTCATGAGGGCCGAGCGCGTCACGGCTTTCCCGCACGACCGGTCGAAGCGGCGTGGCGTCTGCGCGACCGGGTGGGTTCTAGTCGCTTCCGCACTGTCGTCGCCCGTTCGCTCGGCGCCGCGCGACAGCGAATCTCCCGCTCGAACGACTCGCGGCTGGGAGGTCGCTCCGGGCGCGTTCGCAGCGGATCCTCGCCTCGGACGTTTGCTCCGGGCCGGCGCGGAGGCGCGTCGAGTGGCGCTGCGCACGCTCGCTTCGGAGTGGGCTCTCGAACCCGGCGAACGCGAAATCGTGTGGCGCTGGGACACTGCGCAGCTGCACGCGAACGCGCCCGCGGACGCGGAGCAGATCGAACTCGGGCGCACGGAGTTCGAACCGGGAGGCGAGCGCATCGTCGTCACGCTTCCCGCGGCAAAGTTTCTCGCGGAGCCGCGGTGGGCGTCCGCGGTCATCGTTCACGAGGCGGTGCACGCACTCCACGGTTCGATTACGCGCGATGCGGCGTCCTACGAGCTCGTGCCGGCGTGGTTTCGCGAGGGGTTCGCGCTCCGCGTGAGCGGCGAAGGCCCGGAGCGCGTGCGCGATGCAATAGCGCTTCAGGTTCTCGCCGGCGGTGCGCCGGAAGAGATCCTACGCGCGTCCACTCGCCGTGGAGTCGACGCGCCTCGGTTTTCTCCCGCGGCGGCGTATCTCCTCGTGGAAGTGCTCGAGGAGAGAGTCGATCCGGCGAGATTTCGCCGCGAGCTCCGTGCGGTGTTCGCCGGTCGCGAGTTTTGGCCGGGCTGGCAGGCGGCGCTCGGGCGGTCGACATCGACGTCGGAAAGCACGCTCGCGTCCCTCGTACTCGCGGCGCGTGCGAAGGCGGAGTCGATGCTCGACGAGGCGCGGCTCGCACGGCTCCACGCGACCTTCCGCCGGCGCGCTCCGGACGAGCTGCTCGCGCTCCTCGCCGAGCGTCCCGACGGCCCACTCGCCGCGACGCTGCGCTACCGTGCGGCGAGCGAGCTCTTCAAGCGGGCGGAGTCGAAGCACGAGCTCGGACGCGTGGTCGATGTCGTCCGCCCGCTCACCGCCGGGGATGACCGACTCTGGATGCCCGAGGCGCTCGTTCTTCTCGGACGCGCCGAGGCGCGTCGCGGACGGCTCGAAGCGGCGCGTCGCGCGTGGCGGCGAGTTCGGGAATCGTTCGCCGACGACCGCACCGCCGGTGCCGTCGCCGCTCGTCTCCTTCGCCGGCCGGACGACGCCTGAGCCGTCGCCTCGCTGCGCCCCGGCGGATCGCTCGGGACGGGTAGGAGCCTCTGCGGCTCGGCGACTCCCGCCCGGCGATCGAGGGCGTCCCTCGCGTGGTAGAATCGCCTCGACGAGATCCTCCGATCGAAGTTTGGGTCCTTCGATCACGCGCTGTGGGTTCCCCTCGCACGCCGGTTGACCTCGGCCGGGAATCGACGCCTCCGGACGCCCTCGTTCTCCAGCTACAACTCGAAGACGTCATGTCACCGAAAGCCCGTCGAGTGCTCTTGTGCCTTTGGGCCGCGGCTTTGTTCGCGAGTTGCTCGCTCATCCCCGTGGACGAGTTTCGTCCGGCGAAGCGCTTGCGGTTCTCCGCGGAGCACGTCCCCTTCGCCAGCTCCGAACTCATCTTCAGCCACGAGGTGCACTCGAGCGAGCTCTGCGAGACCTGCCACTTCGGGACGACGCAGAGCGAGTCGTACGCCGACGAACGCGCGCTCCGACTCGCCGACGACGGCTCCGTTCCGAATCTCGCCCTGCCCTCGATGGCGCTCTGCTTCGAGTGTCACGACGGTGAGGTGCTCCCGCAGGACTGTATCCAGTGCCACCGCACCAACCGTCGCGAACGGAAGCCCCGATTTCACGATGGTCTCTGGCCGCGCCACCACAAGCACATGGCAGAGCGTGAGTCGTACAAGTGCTCGCTCTGCCACGTCGACAACGAGTGCAGCGGTTGCCACGCGGTCCGGAAGCCGCTCTCCCACACGCCGCGATTCGTGCGTTCGACGCACGGGCGCATGGCGATCCACGACCGGAGCTCGTGCTCGACGTGTCACCAAACAAGCTTCTGTGAGAACTGCCACAGCCAGCCGCCGCCGGACCACACGGCGATCTTCATGCGCGGCGGCGGTCACCGCCAAGCGGCGCTGCTCCGCGGGCGCAGTTGTCTCGTCTGTCACGGGTTCGAGGACGCCTGCGCCAGGTGTCACAACCGATGACGGTCGCGCGTGCGCCTCGACGGAGTCGGTCGCGTCCGTCGATGCGTCGTCTAGTCGCGAGCGCCCTCGTCGCCCTCGTCGCCCTCGCGTCGTCGATCGGTGCTGCCGGCGTCTTCGCGCAAGAGGAAGAGGAGAGCGAGGACGAGCGTCTCGTGCGACTCGATCCGGAGTGGATGGGCGACGCGGCCGGAGTCGAGGACGACGAGAGCGAGTCCGCCTACGACGAAGAGCTCGACGGCGCGGACGACGGGCCCTCGCTCTGGGAACGGATGCGAGACGATCCGACTCTCGGCGGGAAGCTCCATCTCACGTACCGAATCAGCTACCGCGCGCAGCTCTACGATTTCGGGCGCTACCGCTTCCCGTTCGACCCCGTCACGGACGACGACCGCGAGCAGGCGCGACAGCTTCGCCGCCTCCGCCGGGACGAACGGAGCGATCAGGACATCGACCAGTACTTCGCGCTTCGCGCCACGGATCTCTTCGTTCCGTGGGAAGAGGCGAATCTCATTCAGTCGACGCGCTTCGAGACCTCGTTTCGCTACTTTAAGGACATCGACGGCTCGGGGGCCGGATCCGAGGGACTCGATGGCTACGACCGACTCAGCGATCGCGACGCCCTTCAGCTTTACAAGCTTTTCGCCCGCGTCGAGACCTTCGACCGGCACCTCGAGATCACCGCGGGGCGCCAGCAGGCGCGACACTCCGAGTGGGTGCACTTCGACGGGGTCGCCGCCCGATTCCGCGGTTTGGCCGTGCTCGAACGCGAAGTCGAGCTCGACGGTTTCGTGGGCAGTCGCGTGCGCTTCTATCGGCGCGCGAGCGCGGCGCGCGATCTCATCGCGGGCGGAAGCGCTACGGTGAGCTTCAGCGACGCGACGACGCTGCGGCTTTCCGACGTCTACTACCTCTACAACACCTTCGAAGGAGAGCTGCGGCAGACCCTGCCCGATCTCGGCTGGCTCGCCTTCCGTTACCGCCAGATCGGAAGCGAGCCGCACTCGATCGGAGCCGACGGGTTCTTCGAGTGGCCGTCGACCCGCTGGACGCTGCACGCTCGCTACCTCGGTAAGGTGTCTGACATCGAGGACGACGTCTTTTTCGACTACACCCAGTCCACTCGCGGCCGCTCGACCGGCGGCGCCGAGGAGCACTTTCACCTCGGTGGCCAGTCGCCCTACGACGAATTCTTCATCGAGGCGCGAAAGGGACTCTTCGAGCACTACGGCGTCTTGCTCGGCGCCACGGCGCATCTCGTTCGCGACGACGAGGACCGGTTCAACAGCGATTGGTTTGAGGTTTGGCTCGGCGCCGATGTCTCGGATGTTCCCTGGCGGGGGTTTTCCGGGCACGCCACGATTCGCTACGTCGACACCGACCTTCCGCGGCGCGTCGTCCGCCTCGATGCGACCGCGCTCGAAAACGCGCTCCCCGACTTTCGGCCGGAAGATCTCGCGGGCGACGGCGAGCCGAGCTTTCTCGGCTTCGAGCTCCTCGCCGAGCAGGACTTCGAGCGCGTCGTCGCTGTCGGCGGCACGGTCGTCATTCGCAGCTACGAATACCGCAGTCACTTTGCGAGAATCGAGGACCTGAGCGCGGTGGCACTCGGTGGGTACGTGCGCTGGCGCGCGACCGAGCGCAGCCGCTGGGAGCTGCGCTACGATTACGATCGGGACGACCGGTTTGTCGCGCCCGGGATCGATGGCGTTCACACCGTTCGCGCGCAGTTCACTTACCGCTGGTGATCCTTCCGCCATGGTTTCGTTCTCGATCGACGAGCGGCGCAGTTTTCTCGCCGATCAGACCGTGTTCGGCTCGGCCGGCGAGGTAGCCCTGCAGCGTCTCGCCGAAATCGCGCGCGTACGGGCACTGCGAGCGAACGAGCAGCTCTTCTCGATGGGGCAGAGGTGTGACGCGCTCTACTTCGTCGTCGCCGGGACCGGGCGACTCGTCCAGACCGCGCGGGGCGGCCGGCAGCGGATCCTCCATCGAGCGACGGCCGGCGACATGGTCGCGGCCGTCCCCTTCTTTGATGGGAAGGGCTACCCGGCGACGTTCGTCGCGGAGGAGGACGCGCTCGTCGTCGAGCTACCTCGCGACGGTCTCCTCGACCTCGTCCAAAACGACCCGCGGGTCGCACTGTCGATTCTTGGCGGTCTCGTCGGCCGACTCCGCAAGATGACCCAGCTCGTCGCCCAAATGTCCTTCGAGGACACGACGCACCGACTCTGGGATTACCTGATGCGGGAGTCCGAGCCGGAGGTGCCGGGCAAAGAGTTTCCGCGGGCGGTCGACCCGGTCGCGACGCGCGAGAGCATCGCGCAGGCGATCGGGACGGTGCGAGAGGTGGTCTCCCGGCGGTTGTCGGCCTTGGTCGCGAGCGGACATCTCCGCGTCGAGGGGAGGAGAGTTCTCCTCCTCCGGCCGTTCCGCTAGATTGGGTCCCCGCCGCCCCGCTCGGAGTCAATCCCCGGCGCCGAGATCGAGGTCGTACGCGCGGTGGAGCAGGTCGTTCTCCGCGCTCTCGTGCTTCTCGAAGGATTCAATCAGACGGTGGAGGCCCTGGGCGAGAGCATCCGCGTCCGTGTCGGACCCGGTGATCCCCTGGGCGAGCCGGTCGAGATCCGCGAGCAGTCCCTGGTGCTGAGACTCGAGGTTTCTCACCTCAGCGTGAGCCCCCGGGATCCGGCGAACGATGTCGTCGAATAGACCGCTCTCCTCTTCGTGCTCGAAATGGCGGACCATCTGTTCGCGCAAGTCACGCAGGCTCTCCGTGACGTCTTTCGGCTCGGAGTCGTGCTCCTCGAGATCGTGCTCCGACTGCTTTACCGATGCGATCGCGCGCTGCAACCGCCGGTTGTCGTCGAGAATCTTTCGCGCTGTCTCTTCCATCGCATCCTCGTCGCGTTCAGAAGGTGAAGATCAAATTGGACGTAACCCGTCGCTTGAAGATGTCGTTTTTCGACTCGCGCTGGAGAGCGAATCCGTAGCCGAACCCGAAGCTCACGTGCTCGACGAAGTTCCAGCGAAATCCTACGGTGGCCCAGTGCGCGGTGCTCCCGCGAACGTCGCTCGCGCCGAGGTTGCCGTAGTCGAGGAGACCGTCGCGCACGGGCAGCCGACTCCCGTTGCTCAGGTAAACGAAGCCGTGGTACTCGACGAGCGGAAAGAAGCCCTCGAGAAGCTCGTAGCTGACGTGGAGGTCCCAGCTGAGGGAGTCGTTGCCTTTTTCGTGGTGCGTGGTGATGCGGCCGACCCCGTTCGCCATGACGTGGAGGTCGCCGAACGCGCGGGCGCCGGTGAGAAAGATCGAGAGCTCGTCTTCCGTGCCTTGGGCGACGTCGCGAGAGCCGTTCGAGAGGCGCCAGCGGAGTCCGGTGGAAACGATCGTGAGTGTTTCGGGGTCGACGTAGAGCGCCCCTTTGAGGCCGGCGGCGATGTCGTTGTAGCCTTCCGCCTCGGGGAGGATCCCCGCCTCGAGGTCGGCGTGGCCGTCCGCCGTCGCGATGAATTGGAGGCGCTCGGCGAGCGCGAGTCGCGCCTGGACGGCGAGTACCGTAAGGTCGCCCCCGCGAAGGAGGCTCCCCTTGGGGAACTCGTGGTAGAGGAGGAGTGGGCGGAGGTCCGAGTTGATGTACGGATCTTCGAAGTAGAGCGGCGATCCGATCGGACGAGGTGCTCGCTCGAACCCCTGGCGAAGACCCGTCAAGAATCCGGGCCAAAGGAGTGTCGGATCCGACTCGTCGGCGGCCGATTCGCTCGCGGACGCGGCATCTGGGGCGGACGCCGCCGCCCAGAGACTGAGTCGGAGGTCATCGGTGATCAGGCTCGGCGTCACGTCCCCGGCGCTCAACGGACCGACGGCTCCGCAGCACGCGACGAGGACCAGGCGCGCGGCGGAAGTGGTGTGGATCTTGTGCCACGGAAGACGACGGAGCGGGACGCGATCGGACATTCGGGCCTCCGGTTGGAGTAGCGAGCGGTGCCGTTGGACTGTATCTGCCCTGCCAGCTTGCCCCAGCGGGGTCGAAGTCCGCTGTGACTGAAGTCACAGCGGAGTGCGTCCTCGGGCGGACTCCTGGGGGTACCGGCCAGGAACCGAACCCGGTAGAATCGACCGTTCGCGTGCGCGTCCGCGCGACGAGCCGGTCCCGGCGCCGTCTCGGCTGCCGATGCCGCGGTGCACGCGCGGATTTCCGATCTCGGAGCGAACAGGATGACCAAGAAGAAATCAGGATCGAAGAACCCTCAGCCGCAGCCGCAGCGAGAGCTCACTCTGAGCGAGAAGTGGACCCTGTGGCGTAAGAGAAACGAAAAGGTGCTCTGGGTAGTCCTTCTCGTTCTGATCGCGCCGCTCATGGCGTTCACGGTCCCCGTCGACCTGTTGAGTCGCAGCGATCCGTCCGTCGCCACGGTCTACGGCGAACCGGTCCTCAGCTCGGCTGTCCAGACGATCGACCGGCGCTTGAGTGCGGTTTCCCGCGTCGCGCCCGGTGCGTTCGCCGGCACGGCACAGCTGATCGGTGGGGGGAGGCGTCAGGATCCGTACGCGTACTACATCTTTCTCGAGACGGCCGAGCGACAGGGAATCCGCGTTTCCGACGAGGAGCTGAAGGAACGGATTCGCGAGATTTGGCGCGCCGGCGAAGCGGCTCGCTTCGCCGCCGAATCGGCTGGCGGCAACCAGAGCGAGTGGTTCGGCAAGTACTCGCAGCGGCTGCAGGAATTGAACGAGCAGGACGTCTTCGACGCGGCCGATTGGAAGGAAACGGTGCGGCAAACCCGACTTCCTCTCCACGTCCTTGAGGGCACACTGCGCGATCTCTACAAGCTCGCGAAGCTTCAAGCGTACGTCGCTGGCACGGTGAAGGTCTCCGCGAAGGAAGCTTACGAGGAATTTCTCAAGGGCGAAGAGAAGCGCCAGATTAGCTGGGCGGCGTTCAAGACTCCGGATGCCCTCCGAGAAAAAGTCGCGACCGAGATCGTGGACGAAGATCTGAAGGCTCACTTCGAGGCGAACGAGTACGAGTTCTACCAGCCCGCGGCGGTCCGGCCGTCGTACCTACTCGTCCCGAAGGATCACTTTCGCGCCGAGGCGGAGAAGGACTTGGCGCGGCCCGAGCTCGAAGAGTTCTACACCGAGAATCGCAATGAATACCGAAAGCCGGTGATCTTGAGCGATGAAGGCGGGTTCGCGCTGCGCACGCGCGAAGAGCAGGCCGCGCTCGACGCCAAGATCTATCAACCTCTTTCCGAGGTGGAGGAAGAGGTGACGGAAAAGTTCCTCGACGACAAGGCCGCAGAGCTTCTCACCGCGTTCACGCGGCAGCTGCGCGGCCGATTGTTCCCGCCGGCGGCCGGGGAGAAGAAACCTGCGACCCCCGAAGAGCTCGTAAAGGAGTTCCCGTTCCTCCAGACCGGGGTCACGGGGTACGCGACGCAAGCGGACGCCGAGGAAGTGCTGGGCGAGCTCTACACCTCGCAGGTCGAGCAGTGGTTTCGCGATCTCGCTCCGAAGCCGGGCGAAGCGCCGAAAACGGAGATCTCTCCTCGGCGATGGAGTGAGTCGGTCGACGGCGGCGAGCTCTTCTACACCTCGGTCGAGCTGCGAACTGCCCGACAGCCGCGGTTCGACGAAGTGACGGAGGAGGTCAGAGAGTCTCTCGTCGACGAAAGAGCGCGAACCGCCGTCGTCGACGCTCTCCGAGAGGCGACGGCCGACCTCGCCGGGGATGCCGCAAAGCAAAAGGTCGACGCGATCATCGCGGACGGAATCGAGGTGGCGGTCGGTGAGGCGAAGTTCTCGGTCAAGGCGACCGGCGGCTTCGTTCCGGCGACGGAGAAGATCGGTAAGTTCGGTCTGGTTCGGTTCGAGAATCCGGAATCCACCGACTCGAGCAGCTCCGGCGTTGACGGAGCTCCCGCGGGCGAGCGCCATCCGGCGTCGACGACGATTCGGACCGCCGGATTCGAGCCGAGCGAGATCGGCGGCTTTGGAGTGGGAGCCGACGACAACGAGGACGAGTGCTACCTCGTTCGCTTCGACGAGAGGGAGGCCCCGGAGCCGAAGGACTTCGAGCGAGACGAACCGCGCTACCGGAATCAGCTTCGACGCGAGCGCGAGACGAATTACTTCACCGAGTGGAAACGCGATACGATCCGCCGCGCCGATCCTTCGACGGAGGACGCCCTGGAGCCGGTCGACGGTGTGACCACGACCGCCGCCGGGTAGGCGCAGCGTTCTCAGTGCCGGCGCGGGAGGCTAGCCCCGGAACGAGCGGAACGCGGTCGATCTGGGACTAGCTCCACCGCGAGAGAATCGCTTCGATCGCGCGCTCGATGTCGTCCGCACACCTGCGGTACGTCGACAAATCGCCGCCGACCGGATCGCTGATCCCATCCTCGCTGATGAGATGGAACCGTTCGCCCAGGTGCGGCGCCATCTGGTGGAGCACGTAGAGGTTCGAGGCGCTGAGCGCGTAGACGCGGTCGACGCTCTCGAGTAACTCGGGCGTCACTTGCCGGGTGCGATGGCCGTCGAGATGAAGACGCTCGCCGCGGAGCTCGCCGCGTTCGGCGACCACCGTCGCCGAATGCTCGCTCGCGCGGCCGCCGGGGAACGCGAAGGTTCCCGCGGACGAGATCTCGTACCCGAGCTCGGCGAGCTCGTCCGCGCTCTTCTCGAGCTTGAGCGCGAGGTGCTTGCGATAGAGAGCCTCCGCCATCGGGCTCCGGCAGGTGTTGCCGGTGCAAGCGAAGAGGATGCGCCGCCCTTCGATGAGCTGGTGGACGTTCTCCCGCGTGATGATCCCTTCGCGAAGAATGTGAAATCCGCTCGCGTCGACTTTGACGACGGTCGAGGCCTGCTTGAGGAGGACCTCGCCGGCGTCGACGAGAGCATCGAGGCGATCTCCGAAGTACACTTCGACCTCGTCGGCGGTCGTTGCCGGAGGTTCTCCGGCGGGATTCGCACTCGGGACGAAGAGCGGCCCGCCGGCGCGCTCGATGAGGCGGCGCGCGATCGCATCGGCGGGAACGCGGATCCCGACGGTCCGCCCGGGTTCGGCATCGGTCGGC
Organism: Planctomycetota bacterium; assembly: GCA_965223845.1. Classification (GTDB taxonomy): domain Bacteria; phylum Planctomycetota; class UBA8108; order UBA8108; family SXIK01; genus CBDCXR01. The sequence continues at coordinate 7,555,346 of CBDCXR010000004.1, forward strand.
GCGTCGAGGACCAGCGTGAGCGGACCCGGCCAGTATCGGTCGGCCAAGGCTCGGGCGGCTGGCGGAACTTCGCCGACGAGATCTCCGAGTTGATCCGGGTGCGCCAGGTGAAAGCTGAACGGCTTGTCGCTCGGGCGCTCCTTCAGCGTCTCGAGTCGCTCGACCGCCTCGCGCAGATCGGCCCGAGCGCCGATCCCGTAAACCGTCTCCGTGGGGAACGCGACGACGCCGCCGCCCTCGAGGCACGCACCGGCTTCCTCGACCGCTCGCTCCGCCTCGGTCGTCAGCTCGTCGCGAGCTTGGCTGTCGTTCCCTGTCGAGGACGGGGCTCTGGGGGCGGACAAGCGGCGCGCCATTCGCACTCCGGTGCGGCGTCGGCCGCGTTGGGTCGAGCTCGAGAACGCCGCGGTCGAGGTCGCGCCTCTCCGGCGCTGGCGCGGCGAGCGGGTCGGTCCTCGCCGCTCGGAGAATCCGTCTAGCGAGCGGGAGAATCGTTGGCGTTCAGAGGAGTCGATCGTCGATCAAGCAAGTACGGGAAGGAGAGAGAATACCACTCGATCGGATGCGCTTCAACGCAAGGATGCTGCGGGGTACCGGCTGTCGACCGGATCGAGTATCCTCGCCCGGTCGCGCGCCTCGGGCGGGCGCACGCCGCGCCCCGGCGCCGCCACTGCTTCCCACTTCAGCCAGGATCTCGGACCATGTCGCTACTCGTTGTCGGCTCGGTTGCGTACGACACGATCAAAACTCCGCACGGTGAAGTGCGCGACGCGCTCGGCGGTTCCGCCGTCTACTTCTCGCTCGCCGCGCGCCACTTCCTTCCGGTGCGACTCGTCGGAGTCGTCGGCGACGACTTCGCCCGCCGCGACCACGCCTACCTCGCCGATCGCGATGTCGATCTCGCGGGGCTCGAGGTCATCTCAGGCGGACGGACCTTTCGGTGGGAAGGCGAGTACTCGCCGGACATGAACGACCGGGAGACGCTGTCGGTCGAGCTCAATGTGTTCGAGGACTTCGCGCCGAAGATCCCGGCGGAGTTCCGCGATTCCCGCTACGTGTTTCTCGCGAACGGATCGCCGGTCACTCAGCTGAGCGTGCTCGATCAGATCGAACGTCCTGCCTTCGTGATGGCCGATACGATGGATCTCTGGATCCAGACGCAGCAGCGCGATCTCCGCCAGCTCCTCGAGCGGGTCGACGGGCTGCTCCTCAACGACTCGGAAGCGCACCTTCTGACCGACAAGCCGAACATCCTCGAAGCCGGCAGGGCGATCCTCGCGATGGGACCGCGGCGCGTCGTCGTCAAGAAGGGCGAGCACGGCGCGATCCTGTTCGCGGACGACCAGATCGTTCCTCTTCCCGCCTACCCCGTACTCGGCGTCCGCGACCCGACGGGCGCGGGCGACAGCTTCGCGGGCGCGCTGATGGGACACCTCGCGCGCAGCGACGACGTCGCCGAAGACTCATTCAAACGGTCGCTCGCCCACGGGACGGTCGTCGCGTCGGTGACCGTCGAGGACTTCGGGATTCACCGCCTCGGAACGGTGGAACCGAACGAGATCGGGGAGCGGTACGAGCAGTTCCGCCGCTTCCTCCGCATCGAAGAAACAAATCCCGCTGCCTGAGCTGAGTTGGCCCGGAGACTGAGAGAGCCGCCGCGAACCGGTCGCGACCGAGGCGGCGGTACGGAGCGATGAACGCCCAAGAGATTCGTACGACGTTCCTCGAGTTTTTCACCGAGAACGACCACCGCTTGGTGTCGTCGAGTCCCGTCGTGCCTCAGGACGACCCGACGCTCCTCTTCGCGAACGCCGGGATGAACCAGTTCAAGGGGATCTTCACCGGCGAGGTGAAGCCCGAGTTTCCCCGCGCGACCACGGTGCAGAAGTGCATCCGCGCGGGCGGGAAGCACAACGATCTCGACAACGTCGGGTACACCTCGCGGCATCTGACGTTCTTCGAGATGCTCGGGAACTTCTCCTTCGGCGATTACTTCAAGGAAGACGCGATTCGTCTCGCGTGGAAGCTCGTCGTCGAGACCTTCGAACTGCCCACCGACCGCTTGATCGCGACGGTGTTTCACGAGGACGAGGAGGCGCGTGAGCTCTGGCAGAAGATCTCCGGCCTTCCGCGCGACCGCATCGTCGGACTCGGAGAGAAGGACAACTACTGGAGCATGGGGGACGTCGGACCCTGCGGGCCGTGCTCGGAGATTCTCTTCGACCGCGGTGACGACTTCGGCGAGGCCGACCTCGAAAACGGCGAACGCTTCTTCGAGATCTGGAATCTCGTGTTCATGCAGTTCGAGCAGACGGCGGGCGGCGACAAGATTCCCCTGCCGCGTCCCAGCATCGACACCGGCATGGGTCTCGAGCGGATCGCCATGGTTCTGCAGGACGCGCGCTCGGTGTTCGAGATCGATCTTCTCCGCCGCATCATCGCGCGAGTCGAGGAGCTGACCGGAGCCGCGTTCGGAGACGGTGAGGCGGGAGTTCCTCACCGGGTCCTCGCCGATCACATCCGCACCTTGGTGTTCGCCCTCGCCGACGGCGCCCATCCGTCGAATGAAGGCCGCGGTTACGTGCTCCGGCGCATTCTCCGGCGCGCGGCTCGCTACGCTCGAAAGATTCACGACGGTGGGCCGATCCTCCACGATCTCGTCGGTGTCGTCCTCGACGAGATGGGCGATGCCTATCCGGAGATTCGCCGACAAGAAGAGTTCGTCGTTCAGATGATTCGAAGCGAGGAGGAGCGCTTCGGGCAGACGCTCGACCACGGCATCGAGCTCTTCGACGAAACCGTCGCGCAGCTCGAGGCGAGTGGCGGCAAGGTGATCTCCGGCGCGGACGTGTTCCGGCTCTACGACACTTTCGGGTTTCCCGTCGACCTCGTCGAGGTGATGGCCGACGAGAAGGGACTGTCGGTCGATCTCGCCGAATTCGAACGCCGCATGGCCGCGCAGAAGGAACAATCCCAGGGGTCCTCGAAGTTCTCCGCACGCAGCGAGGCGCGCTCGCTCGACCTCGCGGCTTTCGCGGAAACCGAGTTCTGCGGTTACGACGAGACCGCGACGGAGGCCGAAGTGCTCGGCTGCTCCGGTGACGCGGACGCGCTGAGCGTCGTACTTTCCCGCACTCCGTTCTACGGCGAATCCGGCGGCCAGGTCGGCGATGCCGGGAGAATCCGCGCGGGGGACTTCGAGCTCGAGGTCCTCGACACGAAGAAGGAGCGCGGACGCTTCATTCACGAGTGTCGCCTCGCGAGCGGGGACCTCGCGGCGCTCCAGGCGGGATCCGCCGTCGAGGCGGAGGTGGATTCGGAGCGGAGGGCGTCGATCGCGCGCAACCACTCCGCGACTCATCTGCTCCACGCCGCGCTCCGCGAGGTCGCCGGGACGCACGTGCGGCAGAAGGGATCGCTCGTCGGTCCGTCGCGCCTCCGTTTCGATGTGACGCACTTCGCGGCGTTCACCGCCGAGGAAACGAGCGCCGCCGAAGAGCTCGTCCGCGAGCAGATTCTAGCGGACACGCCGGTCGAGATCTTCGAGACGGACTACGACGACGCCGTCGCCCGCGGCGCGATCGCGCTCTTCGGCGAGAAGTACGGGGATCGCGTGCGCGTCGTTCGGATGGGTGACTTCTCGATGGAGCTCTGCGGCGGAACCCACGTGGCGAGCACTGGGCAGATCGGGCCATTCGTCGTCATCGGGGAGGCCTCGGTCTCGTCGGGAGTGCGGCGACTCGAAGCGCTCACGGCCGAAGGCACCGAAGCGTATCACCGCGGTCACTACGAGACGCTTCTCCAGCTCGCCCGTCTACTCAAGGTCGCGCCGGATGCGGTGACGGCGCGCGTCGAGCGTCTCCTCAGCGAACAACGAGAGCTCCGCGACAAGCTGAAGCGGCAGGCGGCGAGCTCGTCGGGCGCCGCCGTCAATCGGGACCGAGTCGGCGACGCGCTCGTCGTGAGCGGGATCCTCGACGACGCGGGCGGAAAGGAGCTCCGCGAACGCTACGACGCGTTCAAGGGCGAATCCGAGCGCGTGGTCGCCGTCCTCATCGGCACGGCGGGAGGGAAGCTCGGAGTTCTCGTCGGAGTCAGTCGAGCCCTCGTCGACGCGGGCGTCGACGCCCGGAAGATCTTCGGCTCCATGAGCGAGGCGCTCGGCGCTCGCGGCGGCGGTCGGCCGGAGCTCGTTCAGGCCGGCGGGTCGCTCGATGGCGCTAAGCTCGAACCGGCACTGGAAGCGGCGCGCGCCGCCGTCGCCGGCGCTCTCTAGGCTGCCGGCGTCGCCCCGCCCGAACCGAGAGTTTCGCCGATCGGGCCCGGCTTGGTGGCGCCGCTCGATCTCCTCCTCGCCGACGGGCTCGCCGTCGCCGGAGAGAATTCTCCGGAATTGTTGCAACCTAAGTCTCTGGTTGAGGTTAGCGTGTAGTCATTCGGTTTTGACAGCGAGTCGACACGTACGTAAAATGTCGCGATTACGTTCCGTGACCTCCGAGGTCCGGTGGCCGCGACGAGCGGAGTCGCGCTGCCCCGCGGGGGCCGTTCTTCGTCTGGCGGCTCCGACCCGGTCGGGATCGGCGTGCGGTGCGACCGACGGACGATGTTTGGCGAGCTCTCGCTCGTCTGATCGCCTCGCCGGCAGTTCTCGATCGAGTTGGTCTCGATCGAGTTGGTCTCGATCGAATTGGCGCCGGCGGTAACTCGGATCGGGCTCCCGCGCGAGATCGCGGTCGATCGCCGAAACACGCCGCCCCGCGCCGGAGCTCGTCGCGACCCGGTGGTCGCCGCGAGTCGCCCGGATCGATCGACCGAGTGTTCGTAGAGCGACGCGGAGCACGAACGAAGACCGGCGCGGAACGATACTCCGGTCCGATCACCGAAGTCTACGCAGCGAGCCCGAGAGAGGGAATCATGGCCGTCCCCAAAAGAAAAACGTCGAAGTCCCGCAAGAACATGAGGCGGTCGCACCACGCGCTTCAGCCGGCGAACCTGTCGAAGTGCTCGCGCTGTGGCTCGGTCAAGGAGCGTCACACGATTTGCTCCGAATGCGGCTATTACCGCGGCAAGCCCGTGATCGCCATCGAAGAGGGCTTCTGATCCTTGCGCTACCGAATCGCTATCGACGCGATGGGCGGCGATCGCGCTCCGGACGAGATCGTCGCTGGTGCGGCGGACGCAGCGCGCGCCGACGCGGAGCTGGAGCTGGTTCTCGTCGGGCAGGAGGATCGTGTCCGCGCCGCGCTGGCTGAGGTCGGCTGGGACGGCGACAATCTCGAGGTTCAGCACGCGTCCGAGACGATCTCGATGTCGGAGTCGCCGGTCGAGGCCCTCCGCTCGAAGCGCGACTCGTCGATCACGCGAGCGATGGCTCTCGTCAAATCGGGCGAGGCGAGCGCGTTTCTGAGCGCGGGGAACACGGGCGTCTGCGTCGCTGCGGCCACGATGCAGCTGAAGCGGCTGGAAGGCGTCAGCCGGGCGGGGATCGCGGTCGTCCTCCCGGCGGGCGATCAGCCCGTCGTGGTGATCGACGCGGGCGCGAACGTCAGCCCGAAGCCGATCCACCTGATGCACTACGGCATCATGGCGAGCCTCTACGCCAAGAGCGTGCTCGGAGTCGACGCGCCACGCGTCGGGCTCCTCAACGTCGGCGAAGAAGACGCCAAGGGCCACGACCTCGCCAAGGAAGCGCACGGACAGTTTTCGGCGAGTGATCTCAATTTCATCGGCAACGTCGAGGGAAGGGAGGTCTTTCGCGGCACGTGCGACGTCGTCGTCTGCGACGGTTTCGTCGGGAACGTCGTTCTCAAGGTGTCCGAGGGGCTCGCGGAGAGGCTGCTCCAAGTCTTCAAGCACGCACTGACGGATTCCGTCGAGCAGTTCTTCCGGCATCCGGACGTCGCTGGCGGCTTGGCCGAGCTACCGGCGGGAAGCGATGGCATTCAGTCGACCGCGCGGTCAGTTCTCGGCGAGCAGTTCGCGGGCCTCAAGCGGCGGTTCCACTACTCAGAGTACGGCGGAGCGCCCCTCCTCGGAGTGAACGGAGTCGTCACGATCGCGCACGGACGCTCGGACGCGCGCGCGATTACGAACGCGGTCAAAGCCGCGAAGCGCACGATCGCCGCCGACTTCAATCAGAAGCTCACCGAGTCGCTCACGCGACAATCTCTCTCGGGAGCGACGGAGAATCGTTAGCCTCGATTCTCTGCGGACCGACTCGTTCCGCCGTATCATCCCAGATCGAGCAGCGCTCCGAGCCACGAAGGACGACGACTCATGTATCGAGCTTACATCGCCGGCACTGGATCCTACGTTCCGGAGCGGCGGGTCACGAATTTCGATCTCGAGAAGCTCGTCGACACGTCCGACGAGTGGATTCGAAAGCGCACCGGCATCCGTGAGCGCCGGGTGGCGGACGAATCGCAAGCGACCAGCGCCCTCGCGATCGAGGCGGCGCGCGGTGCTCTCCAGCGTGCGGAGCTGTCCCCCGAGGATGTAGATCTCGTCATCGTGGCGACGATCACGCCCGACACGATCACGCCGGCGACGGCGGTCTACGTTCAGGATCAACTCGGCTGCAAGCGGGCGGCGGCGTTCGACCTCAGCGCCGCGTGTACGGGCTTCGTCTACGGGCTCGCGGTGGCAGCGAATTTCTGTCAGACCGGATTCTATCGCCACGTGCTCGTCGTGGGCGCCGAGGCGCTGTCGCGCTTCATCGACTTCGAGGATCGTTCGACGTGCATCCTATTCGGTGACGGCGCCGGAGCCGTCGTCGTGTCCCGTTCGGACGCCGAAGACGAAGACGGACCGGCGGTGCTCGACAGCGTGCTGAGAGCCGACGGTTCGGGCGCCGAGCTCATCGAGATCCAGGCGGGCGGCTCGGCACGTCCCGCGACGCCGGAGACCGTGGCCGCGAAGCAGCACTTTCTCGCCATGAACGGACGCGAGGTGTTCAAGTTCGCGACCAAGGTCTTCGCCGAGCTGGTCGAGACTGCTCTCGAGCGCAATCAAATCACGGTCGACGACCTCGCCCTCGTCGTCCCGCACCAGGTCAATCACCGGATCATCGACGCCGCGCTGAAGCGCATCGCCATTCCCGAGGACCGGCTGTTCCTCAACCTCGACCGCTACGGAAATACGTCGGCGGCTTCGGTCCCGATCGCCCTCGACGAGGCCGTGGCGGCGGGGCGCCTGTCCCGCGGAGACTACGTTCTCTTCGCGGCGTTCGGTGCTGGGTTGACCTGGGGCTACAATTTGCTCCGCTGGTGAAGACGACGATGCCGCCCGCGACCGAGAATCACGAGCGGCCGCCGATCCCCGCCCCTTCGAGAACCACCCACCGAACATCCAAACCGTCGTCCGCACCGCGCTCGCGAACTCGGGGCGCGACCGCGACGAGATGGACGAGATCAGACAGAATTCGAGAGCCGACCGATGCCGCGAGCCGGATTTGATACCTTCGCGATACTGTTTCCCGGACAGGGGAGCCAGACGATCGGCATGGGAGCCGATCTCGCCGACGAATACCCCGAAGCGCAGCGCGTCTACGACCGCGCACGTGAGGTGACGGGCGAGGATTTTCTCGCGATCTGTCGCGACGGTCCCGCGTCCGAGCTCAACTCGACGCGAGTGAGCCAGCCCGCGATCTTTCTTCACTCCATGGCGGCGCTTGAGGTCCTGCGCGCGAGCGGACTTGCGGACTCGCCGTTTTGCCGCGGGCTGCCGGTCGTCGGCACGGCCGGGCTCAGTCTCGGCGAATACTCGGCGCTCGTCTTCGCGGGTGCGCTCGAATTCGAGGATGCCCTCGAGATCGTCACCCGTCGCGGACGCTACATGCAGGATGCCTGCGACCGCACGAACGGCACGATGGTGTCGGTGATCGGACTCCCGGCGGAGGAGGTCGAGCGGGCCGTCGACGAGGCTCGGGCGCGAGACGCGATCGTCGGTGTGGCGAACTACAATTCGCCGTCCCAGACGGTCATCTCCGGGGACCGCGGGGCCGTCGAGGCGGTCGCGGAGACCCTCAAGGCGGCTGGCGCGCGTAAATGCGTGGAGCTCACGGTCGCGGGCGCCTATCATTCCGGCCTGATGGCGGCGGCCGCGGTCCACCTCGAACCGCATCTCCACCGTCTCTCGATTCAGGTACCGGAGGTGCCGTTCTTTTCCAACGTGACGGGGGCTCGAGTCGAGGATCCGGACGAGATCCGTCGCGGGTTGATCCGTCAAGTCGAGAGCAGCGTGCGGTGGTCGCAGAGCCTCCAGGCGTTGATCGACACGGGGATGCAATCGGCACTGGAGGTCGGACCGGGAAAGGTGGTGAAGGGCCTTGTCCGCAACGTGAAGAAGGACTGTGCGGTGACGCCGCTCGGAACGGTCGAGCAGCTCCGAGCGCTGCGCGATGAGGAGCTGGCGAGCTGAGCGGCGAGCGGTGTCCGTGAGAGAATGGAATCCCGCGAAGCGGTCGACCGGTGTCCCCGCGGCCTCGAGCGGTAGCGACCGCGTGCGTGAGGCGAGTGCGGCGAGCCGAGTGGCTCGGGAGAGGATTTGAGGGATCGTCGTGGCGAACCTTGCTGAGAAGAATGCTCTGGTTACGGGAGCATCGCGCGGGATCGGTCGTGCGATCGCGCGGCGTCTCGCCGCCGACGGGGCGAACGTCGGGCTCCTCGCGCGCAGCCGCGAGGCGCTCGCCGAGCTCGAGAGCGAGCTCGCGGAGCGATACGCCGGCCAACGGTTTCATGCGTTCGAATGCGACGTCCGGAGCACTGAGCAGGTCGGTGCCGCGCTGAAAACCTTCATCAAGGAATTCGGCTCGATCGATGTCCTCGTCAACAACGCGGGCATCACTCGGGATCAGCTTCTCCCGCGTCTCGGCGAGGACGACTGGGACGACGTGATCGAGGTCAACTTAAAGAGCGTGTTTAACACCTGTCGCGTCGCAGCTCGGCAGATGCTCCGCCAGAAATCGGGGCGGATCGTCAATATCACGAGTGTCGTCGGCGTCGTGGGCAACGCGGGGCAGACGAACTACGCTGCGTCGAAGGGAGGGATCATCGCGTTTACGTACTCACTCGCCAAGGAGCTCGCGTCTCGGGGGGTGACGGTCAACGCGGTGGCCCCGGGATTCATCGAGACCGAAATGACGGCGGCCATGCCGGGCGACGCCACGGATGCCATCGCAGGGAAGATTCCCCTCGGGCGGTTCGGACGCGCCGAAGAAGTCGCCGATTTGGTTGGTTTTCTGAGTGGCCCGGGCGCAAGTTATGTCACCGGAGAGGTGATTCGGGTCGACGGGGGCTTGGGGATCGCATGAATGAGACGACGGTCGTCCGCCTCAACCGGTGAGCGGGCGAACGAGTTCACGGGGCGGACGAACCGACAAACAAGATCAGGAAGGAGTCAGGAGTCGTGTCCGAGGAAATTTTGGATCGCGTAGCCAACATCGTGACGAGCCAGCTCGACGTCGACCGCGAAAAGGTGAAGCTCGAAGCGAACTTCATCAACGATCTCGGAGCGGATTCGCTCGACATCGTCGAGCTCATCATGGAGCTCGAGGAGGAGTTCGATCTGAGCATTCCCGACGAGGAAGCCGAGAAGATCAAGACGGTCGGCGAAGCCGTAACCTACATCGAAAAGCTTCAGGGCGAGGGAGCGAGCTGAGGCCGCGTCGGGTGGACGGGGGCGAAACGAGCCCGTCCACCCGGGGCCTCGCCCGTCCGCGCCGCTCCGTCCCCTTGCGCGGGAGGTGCCGCGCGGTCTCAAGTGCATGTGGGGCAGTTCGGGGTCGGAGGTCGGCCGCCGACTCTCTCGACGAGGGGATAGGGTGGACCGCTGAAGCGCGGCGGCTCCGACCGGAGTTCGCCCGAGCAGTCGGTGGAGGCAGCGCATTCGGGGGCCCACGCTTCCGCGCGATGAGCGCGGGAACGAAACTCACCTCCGCCGACCGGCGCGGCAGCGGCCGCGCTACTCCGGGCTGGGCCGTTGAAGTCACCGCGCCCGGTGAACGTTTCCGGGCTCACGCGATCGACGAACGAAACGGATTCACTCACGAGGTCAGGACAATGCGACGCGTCGTGGTAACGGGCATCGGGGCGGTTTGTCCCATCGGAAACAACGTCCGGGAGCTGTGGACGGGGATCGAGAGCTCGAAGAGCGGCGCGGGAGAGATCACGAGGTTCGACCATTCGGAGTTCCCGGTCCACATCGCGGCCGAGGTGAAGGACTTCGATCCCGAAACGGTCGTCAGCGCGAAGCAGGCGCGTCACCTGGACCGCTTCTCGCTCTACGCCGTCGCCGCGGCCCAGGAAGCCATGGACGACAGCGGGCTCGATCTCGAGCGGACCGACAAGTCGCGCGTCGGGTGCATTTGGGCGTCTGGAATCGGCGGGCTCGAAGAGATCGAAACGACGCACAAGGTCCTCCTCAAGCGAGGGCCGAAGCGGGTCAATCCGTACTTCATCCCGAAGCTGATGCTGAACGCGGCCGCCGGCCAAATCGCGATCCGTTTCGGTCTTCAGGGAACGAACTTCGCCGTCGCTTCGGCGTGCGCGTCGAGCGGTCACGCCATCGGGCTCGCACTCCGCGCCGTTCGCAGCGGTGAAGCTGACGTCGTCGTCACCGGGGGATCCGAGGCGACGATCACCCCGCTGGGCGTCGGCGGGTTCTGCGCGCTTCGGGCACTCTCCCAGCGAAACGACGACCCTCTCACCGCTTCGCGGCCGTTCAATCAGGACCGCGACGGATTCGTCATCGGCGAGGGCGCCGGTGGACTCATCGTCGAGGAGTACGAAGCCGCGAAACGGCGCGGAGCTCGAGTCTACGCCGAGCTCCTCGGCGTCGGGATGACGGACGACGGGCATCACATCTCCGCGCCGCTTCCGGACGGAGCGCGAGCGGTGTCTGCGATGCGACTCGCGCTCGCCGACGGCCGCGTCGAGCCCGACCAAGTGGACTACGTGAACGCGCATGGAACATCGACTGAGCTCAACGACGTCATGGAAACGCGCGCGATTCACACGACGCTCGGCGATCACGCCAAGAAGGCGATGGTGAGCTCGACGAAATCGCAGATCGGTCATCTGCTCGGCGCGTCCGGTGCGGTCGAGGCAGTCGTCACTTGTCTCGGTGTTCACCGCGGAGTCGTCCCGCCCACGATCAACTACATTCACCCCGATCCCGAGTGCGACCTCGACTACGTCCCGAACGAAGCGCGGGAGGCGAAGATCTCCTACGCGATGTGCAACTCGTTCGGATTCGGAGGCCACAACGTGACGACTCTCTTCGGCCGACTGGACGGTGCCCTGTGAGCGAGACGAAGCGCGTATTCATTTCCGACAAGTTCACCGACGACGCCCTGGCGATTCTCGCGCGATGCCCGGTGCTCGAGGTCGACTATCGACCGGGTCTAGAGCTCGCAGAGAAGATCGAGGCCGCGTCGCGCGCGGATGCGCTCGTCATCCGGAGTGCGACCAAGGTCACGCGTGAGTTCTTGGAGAACATGGGCGACGGCGCGCCGCTCGAGCTGATCGTCCGAGCCGGCGTGGGCGTCGACAATGTCGACGTCGACGAGGCCACGCGCCGCGGAATCGTCGTTCAAAACGTACCCGGCGGAAACACTCGCTCGGCGGCCGAGCACAGCGTCGCATTGCTCCTTGCGATGGCGCGGCAGATCCCGGTCGCGCACCAGTCGATGCGCGACGGGAAGTGGGAGCGGAGCAAGTTCGTCGGTGTCGAGGTTCTAGGGAAAAAGCTCGGGGTCGTCGGTCTCGGAAAGATCGGCCGGTACGTCGTCGAAATGGCGACCGGGCTCGGGTTCGAGATTCTCGCGTACGACCCGTTCGTCTCGCCGAGCATGGCGGAGCAGCTCGGAGTGGAGCTCATCGAGAGCGTCGCGGAGCTCGCGACGAAGGTCGATTTCCTCACCGTTCACGTCCCGCTCTCCGAGGAGACGAAGGGACTCGTGGGCGACGAAGTGCTCTCCGGTGCGAAGCCGGGCCTCCGGATCATCAACTGCGCGAGGGGAGGAATCGTCGACGAGGCGGCTCTTCTCCGGGCGCTCGAGGGTGGTCAGGTGGCGGCGGCGGCGATCGACGTCTTCGTGGAGGAACCGCCGGGCGCGACCGAGCTCGTTCGCCATCCCAACGTCGTCGTGACCCCGCACCTCGGTGCGTCGACTCGGGAGGCGCAGCAGAACGTCGCTCTCGCGGCGTCCGAAATGGTCGTCGATTTTCTCACCGAGCGGCGGCTTCACAGCCCGGTGAACGCGATCCAGCTCGATCCGGATATCCGCGACGAAGTGCAGCCCTACCGCGAGCTCGCGCTCCGGCTGGGACGGATTCAGGCGCAGTTGCTCGAATCGAACCCCGTCCAGATCGACGTGAAGTATTTCGGAAAGCTGTTCAGTGGGAAGATTCAGTCGTATCTGACGAACAGCGTGCTCGAAGGATTCGTCGCGGGCCGCTCCGCGCAGCCGGTCAATTTCATCAACGTCCGCGCGCTCGCGCAGGAGCAGGGACTCGCCATCTCGGAGTCGTCGTCCGGCGAGAGTCGCTATTTCGCGAACCTGATCAGCGTCGCGGTGAAGGATCACGAAGGACGTGGTCATGAAGTGCGGGGAGCGATTCGCGGACGGAGCGGCCTCCGGCTCGTCTCATTCGACAGCTATCAGTTCGATGCCGTGTTCGAAGGTGCGCTTCTTCTCGTCTGCAACGAAGATCGCCCGGGGATGATCGGCGTCGTCGGGACGAAGCTCGCCGGTTACGACATCAACGTGAGCAATATGTCGCTCGGACGGGACCGGAGCGGGGGACGCGCCCTCTCCGTCCTCAGCCTCGACACGCCGCCGCCGGCGGCGGCGGTCGACGAGCTCGCCGCGGCGGAGGGGATCGTTTGGGCTCGGGCGGTCGCGGTCGATTAGCACTTCGAGCGTAGCGACGCGACTCGCGGCGCTCTCCGGCGTCTGGCCTCGGCGCGAGCTCTGTTTGCTAGAGCCGACCGACGAGCCTCCTACCGCGGCTTTTCCGGGCGCGGCTCGGGTGACGACGGCGCGTCCGCCTCGGGACGAGCCTCGAATCGATTGATCACTCGGCGCGCGTACGCCGCGAAGTAGCTCTTCGGGTAGAGGCGAACGATCCGGCGGAGGATCGGGATTGCGCGGCGAACGTCTTTCTTTCGCTCCGCGAGGATGTAGGCCGCCTTGTAGAGCACCTGGCTGTGAGCGTAGCCCCGCGGGATCCACTCGGCGGCCTTCGAGTACTCGAACGACGCGGAGTCGAAGTAGCCGAGCTCGTAATACACGCGAGCCAGCCGGAGGCGGAGTCGGACGTCGTTCGGTTTCGTGCGCAGGCCCTCGCAGGTGACCCGAAGCAGATCCCACCACTCCTTCGAGGATGCGGGCCGTTCGGGCCCGAGCGAACGAGAGCCCGGAGCGAGGATGCGCTCGAGGATCACGCCCCAGTAGTGGACGCCGATGAAGACCGCGGTCGGAACGTAGCAGAGGGAGGAGCCGAGAAACGCGAAGAACGCGACGCTCGAGTCGAAGATTCCTGCGGCGCCTCCCACCGCTTCGCCCGCCGGCGGGCGCGCCGCGATCACCGCGAGAGTCGTTACGACGAAAACGAACGCCGCCGTTAGCGCGTGCACGACGGGATCGGTGCGGATCCGCTCACGGTAAGCGTAAACGAATCCGAGCGCGATTCCGGCGAGACCGTGAATCACCGCGACCCAAATGAAGAGCGGAACCTCCATCACGAGATCGATTGTAGATCGCTACTCGAGCCGGTTCTACGTTCTACCTTTCACGAGCGCAGCGTTGGCTCGCGAGAGGGCAGGTACGAGCGCGCATTTTCGGTCCTTCCGCCGCGCTTCGGGAGGCATCCAAGATCCGTACAAGTCCTGACGCGCTGACACTTTTTGCCGTTTGACGGGTTCTTCGTTTCGTCATAGTCTTCGATGCCCGCAAGGAAGAGAGTCGACCGAAACACAAGCGACCAGCCGGCAAGACCGGGAGAGAGGGGAGCCGGCTACCGCTTCGATGTCGACTTCATTTCGACAAGCAAATGCGTGCCGGTAGGGGTGCAGAACGACACCGACGCTGCAGCTTAGATCTAACGCCCCCAACCCACGTTCCATTGGCCCGTCCCTACCCGTCAGGGACGGGCCTTTTTTTTGCGGCGAAGCAGTTCGGCGCGAATCTTGCCTCGCGGCGCGCGCGATCTTACCTCGATCGCGCACGGGACATTATCGCCCGTCGTCACCTCCCCGCTCGCAGCATACGGTTCGGCGACGCGAGGAACAGTTCCGCGGACCTTCGCGGCGCGTCGATTTGTCGCCCTCGCGCGAGTGAGCTATTCTTCTTCCGACCGGTGAAACGAGACGTTCGTTTCGTGCTGTCGAAGCGACGGCAGGGAAGATCCGAAGCGGAAATCAGAACGCGGACCATGAAGATCGGCTGTCTCACCATTCTCAACGGAGCGGATCAAGACAAACGGATCCTGCTCAAGAACCTGAGCGTATTCGAAGCCGGGCGCTCTCAGGGGAACCACATCTACATCAAGGACGAGACCGTCGCGTGCAGTCATTTCCGCGTGTACCGAAGCGGATCGTCGTACAGCGTGTACGATCTCGGCACGAAGAGCGGGACGAAAGTCAACGGCGAGCCGGTCGACAAGCGCGATCTCGACGAGGGCGACATCGTCACCGTCGGAGACGTGCAGATCCGATTCGAGTTGGTGGATGAAGAGACTCCCGGACGCCTCGCGTCCTCGGCGCCCGATTCGGACGAACGCGACTCGCAGGCGTTCAACGGCGGTGTCCTCACGAAGACCCGCGCGTCTCAGCCCGCCCTCGTCGTGATCGACGGTCACGACCAGGGCAAGACCTTCTCGCTCAAGGGTAAGCCGCAGTTCAAGATCGGGCGGAGCGCCACCTCCGATCTGAGACTCTCCGACGGCAAAGTGTCTCGGGACCACTGCGTGATCGAGAGCGGCCGGGACAACCACGTGATCATCGATCTCGAAAGCGCGAACGGAACGATCGTGAACGGCGATCGCATCAAGAAGGTCGTCCTCAAGGACGGAGACTTCATCCGCCTCGGCTACACGATGCTCAAGTACGATCGAGTCTAGGCTCGATCGCATTCCCGCCGCCTTCACACTCGGGGGGTGCGGTACGAGAGGACCAGTGAGTCCGGGCGCGGGAACGGGAACGACGCGAGAGCTTTGTGGCGTTCAGCCGCGAGGATGGAACTCCCGGTGCGCGTTCTTCAAGTCAGTGCGGTCGAGATGCGTGTAGATCTCCGTCGTCTCGACGCGAACGTGCCCGAGGATCTCTTGCACGATTCGGAGATCCGCGCCGCCGCGGATGAGGTGAGTTGCGAGCGAGTGGCGGAGAACGTGCGGGCTGACGTCGCTCGGTAGGCCGGCGAGCGCCGCGTACTTGCGCAGGAGTGCGCGCACGACCTCGCGTCCGAGCGGGCGTCCGGACCGGCTGAGAAACATCTTTTCGCACTTCGTCGATCCGCCGGCGACGGCGGCGAGTCGGGGGCGTTCCTCCTCGACGTAGAGCGCGACCGCTGCTTCCGCGCGGCGGCTGATCGGGACGATGCGCTCCCTCGCTCCCTTGCCGAAGCAGCGCACGACGCCGAGGTCGGCACGGACGCCGTCGAGGGGAAGCTGGACCGCCTCGCCGACGCGGAGACCCGTCGCATAGAGAAGCTCGAGGAGCGCGCGGTCCCGGAGGGGGAAGCGACTGGCCGCCGGAGTGATCTCGGCCATCAGTCGTTCGATCTGATCGACGGTCAGGTAGCGCGGGAGCCGCTGGCCGACTCGAGGCGAGTCGAGGTGCTCGGTAGGATCGTCGGTGATGAAGCCGCGGGCGACGAGGAAGCGAAAGTACATCCGCACCGCCGAGAGCCGGCGCCGGATCGAGACGACGCATTGACCCCGTTGCCGCTCGGCGACGAGAAACTCGAAGACGTCGCGCTCGCGGACTTGCCCGGGCGCGCCGGCGCTCTCCGGCGGGAGCGAAGCGAAGAAGAGCCTGCAATCCGAGCGGTACGCATCCGTCGTATTGCGGGAGAGTCCGCGCTCGATGTCGAGCGACGCGATGAAGAGGTCGAGCGTGCGGTCGAATCCGGCCGCGTGGGCGTCGCCGCCCGGCGGGCGGCGCTTCGAACTCGGTAGCGGAGTCATCGGCACGTGAGCATCGAGTCGCGGTAACGCGGACGCGGCGAGAGTCGCCGGGCGAAGGCGTTGCGGCACGGTTCGCGCGCCGGCCCGCGCGCGCGGGGATTTGTCCGGCGCGGTCTGGAGCCTTTCTACCACGGAGTTATAATCACGACCAATGCTGCCGGTTGTACTGCGTGCGGTCCGTCTTCGGCCGCGGTCGAGGCCTCGACCTAAGCGATGGAAAGCGCGCGAGATACAGCGTCCGACGCGCGCCGCGGTCGCGCTTCGGCACGACGGTCCCCACGGGGTGATAAACCTCGAGAGGAGCGGTGTCGAGGTTTCGGTGACCCGTGTCGGTCGCGACGGTTCCGCTCCGCCGAACGGTGTCCGGACCGCCGCCTGGCCGTCGTCGAGCCATCGGATCGCCTCGACTCCCGAGCGCGTGGATCTGATCGATGGCTCTCGCCGGCGCGCGCGTGGTCGACGTCGAGCTCGCGGAGTTGCGCCGCGGGAGTCGGGGAGCGGCGCGCCGGGTGTCGTGTCGGCGACCGCACCCGTGCAGCCACCCGAGCGGCGAGTTTCACTGAACCGACGAGACCCAGCCCGATGAAGAATCCCGTGCGCGGTGTCGGCCGCCTGTTTCAGAAGGTCTTCGGATCGCACAACGATCGAGTGCTGAAGCGCCTCTGGCCGGTCGTGCACGCCGTCAGCCAGAAGGAATCCGAGATCCAGACGCTCTCCGACGAGAAGCTCGAAGGAAAGACTGCCGAGTTCCGCGATCGCCTGAGCGGAGGAGCGAAGCTCGACGACCTTCTCCCCGAGGCCTTCGCCTGCGTTCGCGAGTCGTCGCGTCGCAATCTGAAGACGGCCGACGGGACGCCGATGCGCCACTTCGACTGCCAGCTTCTCGGCGGCCTCGTTCTTCACCAGGGCGGGATCGCGGAGATGCTCACCGGCGAGGGAAAGACTCTCGTCGCGACGTCACCGTCCTACTTGAACGCGCTCCCCCAAAACGGTGTCCACATCGTGACGGTGAACGATTACCTCGCGCGCCGCGATGCCGATTGGATGGCGCCCGTCTATACGGGTCTCGGGGTGTCGGTGGGGGCGATCCAGTCGGAGATGGATTCGCAGGAGCGCCGTGAGTTCTACGCCCGCGACATCACGTACGGCACGAACAACGAATTCGGCTTCGACTACCTGCGTGACAACATGAAGCTCGACTCGCGCGAGCAGGTGCAGCAGGGACGGCGCGCCTACGCGATCGTCGACGAGGTGGACAGCATTCTCATCGACGAGGCGCGAACCCCGCTCATCATTTCGGGGCCAGCCGGGGAATCGAGCGAGAAATACCACGTCGCCAATCGCGTCGCGAAGCGACTTCGCCGCGGTCAAGACTTCGAGGTGAAGGAGAAGGAACGCTCGGTGATCTTGACCGAGGCCGGGATCACTAAGGCCGAGAAGCTCGTCGGAGTACCGAGCTTCTACGTCGGGAAACACATGGAGTGGCCCCATCTCCTCGAGCAGGCCTTGCGCGCGCACCACCTCTACCGCCGCGACACCGAGTACGTCGTCCGCGACGGCGAGGTCGTCATCGTCGACGAGTTCACCGGGCGACTGATGGAGGGGCGAACCTGGAGCGAGGGACTGCACCAGGCAGTCGAGGCGAAGGAAGGGCTCCAAATCCGCCGGGAGAATCAGACGCTCGCGACGATCACGCTGCAAAACTACTTCAAGCTCTACGAGAAGCTCGCGGGAATGACCGGTACCGCGCTGACCGAGGCGGTCGAGTTCGATCGGATCTACAAGCTCCCCGTCGTCTCGATTCCGCCGAACCGACCCGTTCAGCGCATCGACCACTCGGACGTCGTCTACCGAACCGCGCGCGAAAAGTACAACGCGATCGCCGAGGAGATCCTCGAGGTCAATCAGGAGGGGCGCCCGGTGCTCGTCGGAACGACGTCGATCGAGAAATCCGAGCTGCTGAGCGGCATGCTCTCTCGTCGCGGTATCTCTCACGAGGTGCTGAACGCGAAGCAGCACGAGCGCGAAGCGGACATCGTCGCCAGCGCCGGTCAGCCCGGGCGCGTGACCATTTCGACGAACATGGCGGGCCGCGGTACGGACATCGTTCTCGGTCCCGGTGTCGCCAAGAAGGGCGGGCTCCACGTTCTCGGCACGGAGCGCCACGAATCGCGGCGGATCGACAATCAGCTCCGAGGACGCTGCGCGCGACAGGGCGACCCCGGATCTTCGCGTTTCTTCCTCTGCCTCGAGGACGATTTGATGCGGCGGTTCGCGTCGGAGCGAGTCGGTGACATCCTCAAGCGACTCGGCATGAAGGAAGGCGACGAGATCTCGCATCCCTGGGTGAACAAGTCCATCGAGCGCGCACAAAAGAAAGTCGAGAACTATCACTTCGAGATTCGACGGAACCTGCTCGAGTACGACGCCGTCCTCAACGAGCAGCGCGGTCTCGTCTACTCGCAGCGCCAGCGTGTGCTCGAGGGCGACGATCTCTCCGAGATCGTTCTCACGATGGCGGAGAAGACGGTTCATTCCCGGACAGAGTACTACCTGAGCCTGCCGGTGCCGGATCCGAGCCGGAACGCGGAGGACGAAGGCGTCCCGCATCCCGTGGACGAGCTTCGGCTTTGGGTCGAGAGCTCGTACGGTTTCGCGGTGAGCGACGAAGATCTCGGCATCGACCGCTCGGTGCCGCTCGACGATCAGCACGAAGACGTCGCCGACCGGCTCGTCGAGGTGTACAAGTCGCACTACAACGAGAAGCGCGACGCCGTCGGCGAGGAGGTGCTCGCCCGAGTCGAGCGGTACATCCTGCTCATGAAGTTCGACGAGAAGTGGCGCGACCACCTCCACGCGCTCGAGCAGCTTCGTCACGGGATCAGCATGCGCGCGGTCGGTCAGATCGACCCGAAGATGGCGTACAAGCAGGAGGGTTACCAAATGTTCTCGGAGATGATCGAGAATCTCCGGAGCGAGGTCGCCCAGCTCGTCCTTCGGGTCGAAGTGCGCCCCGAAGACGAGCGCGAGATGGAGAGCGGTCTCGATAGCGCTGAATACCACGGCGGTGGCGGAGGCGCTGAGGGTGAGGCTGGCGAGGGGGAGGTGACGACCAACGCCAAGAGCGAGGGGCCGCGAAAGCCGATCGTGAACAAGCAGCCTAAGGTCGGTCGCAACGATCCGTGTCCCTGCGGCAGCGGGAAGAAGTACAAGCGCTGCCACGGCGCGGCTTGAGCGTTCGGTCGTCGTGCCTTCCGGGTCGAGTTCGCCCGAGTCTCTCCGCCCTTCGGAGTGGTCCCCGCGCGCGCGGCGTCCCTCCGGAACGCGAGCGTGGACGCTCCTCGCACTCAGCCTCGTCCTCGATCTCGTCTATCTCGCGCTGCTTCCGATCATCGCCGTCGTCTGGATCGTGCTCTCGCGCGGATTCACGCGGCGAAAGTACGTCGCGGGCTGGCGTGAAAAATGGGGTGGAGTGGCCGAACGCGAGTCGGGCCGTCCCGGACTCTGGGTTCACGCGGTCTCGGTCGGCGAGGCTCAGACCGCAGTGCCCCTGGTCGCGGCGCTGCGGGATCGGTTCCCCGAGTGCGACGTCGACGTCTCCGTCTCGACACCGACGGGTCACGCGGTGGCTGTCCGCAACTTCGGAAAGGACAACGTTCACTACGCCCCCGTCGACGTCGGCCTCGTCGCGGGACGAGTTCTCGCGCGCCGGCGGCCCTCGGCGATCCTCCTCGTCGAGCTCGAGCTTTGGCCCGGATTCCTTCTTTCGGCCGTGCGGCGCGGCATTCCGGTCTTCGTCGTCAACGGACGGCTGACGGAGCGCTCGCTCCGAGGGTATCTGAGGTTCGGGTATCTCTCGCGGCGGCTCGTTTCGCTCGTCACCGGATTCGGCGTGCAGACCGCCGAGTACGCCGAGCGGTTCGTTCGCCTCGGGGTGGATTCGCGGCGGGTGGAAGTCCTCGGGAACCTGAAGCACGACCGCCCGCCCGCGCCCGCGGCCGAGCGCGGAGATGCGTACCGTCGGGCGCTCGGCTGGACGGCCGACTCGGTGCGCGTCGTCGTCGGTGGATCGACCCACCCGGGCGAGGAGGCACTGCTCGCGCGACTCGCGGGCGAGTGGCGGGAGACGGCGCCCGATCTCCGGCTCGTCGTCGTGCCGCGCCACGTCGATCGCATCGACTCCGCGGAGCTCGAGTCGTGGGAAGCGAGTCGGCCGGTCGTACGGTGGAGCGAGCTGCGCGATCCCGAATCGGGTGCGCCGGGCCGCGCGCTCGGCGACGAGATCCTCGTCGTCGATACCGTCGGCGAGCTCGAAGCGTTCTATCGTCTCGCCGACATCGTGTTTGTGGGCGGCACGATGATCGAGCACGGCGGTCACAACCTCTTCGAAGCGGCGCAGCTCGGAAAGCCGGTCGTCTTTGGCCCGCACATCTGGAACTTCCGCTTCGAGGCCGATCGGCTGCTCGGCGAAAACGCGGCGGTGGCCGTCGGGTCGCCAGACGAGCTCGGGACGCGCATTCGCGATCTCCTGAGCGACCCGGAGGAGCGCGCCCGCCTCGCGGCGAGCGCGAGCTCGGTCACGGCGCAACTTCGGGGTGCGACGCGTCGCCACATCGAATGGCTCGCGCGGGAGTTGCAGCTTTTCTTCGGATCGGGCAGTTGATAAAATCCTCCGCCTTTCGTGGAGCCGCCGTCCGTTGCTCGGGTCGCACGCGTCGGTCCGCAGAATCCCCATCTATGAGCGGAGAGAGTGACACGCTATGGCTGAGCGCACGCTGTTCACTTCAGAGTCGGTCACCATGGGGCATCCGGACAAGGTTTCGGACCAGATTTCGGATGCCATCCTTGACGCGATGCTCAGTCACGACCCGAACTCTCGCGTCGCGTGCGAGACGCTCGTCACGACGGGCCTGGTGTTCGTCGCGGGCGAAATCACGACTAGCTGCTACGTCGACATTCCCATCCTCGTCCGGGACACGATCCGCGAGATCGGCTACACGGATGCGGAGATGGGATTCGATTACGCGACCTGCGCGGTCTTGACCGCCATTCAGCAGCAGTCCGACGACATCTCGATCGGGGTCACGGAGGGACAGGGCCTCCACAAGGAGATGGGCGCGGGCGATCAGGGCATGATGTTCGGCTACGCCTGCAACGAGACCGAGGAGAAGATGCCGCTGGCGGTGACGCTGTCGCGTCTTCTCGTCGCCGAGCTCGCACGAGTCCGCGAAACGGGCGAACTCCACTTTCTCCGTCCGGACGGAAAGTCGCAGGTGACCGTCGAGTACGAGGACGGGAAGCCCGTACGCGTCGACGCCGTCGTGATCTCGACTCAGCACACCCCGGAAGTGGACCACGACACGATCGTCACGGAAGTCGAAGAGAAGATCATCCGCCGGGTGATCCCACCGCATCTTCTCGACGGAAACTCGACGTTCCACATCAATCCCACCGGACGATTCGTCGTCGGAGGGCCGCACGGCGACACCGGTCTCACCGGCCGAAAGATCATCGCCGATACCTACGGTGGCCGCGGTCGTCACGGCGGCGGCGCGTTCTCGGGAAAGGATCCGAGCAAGGTGGATCGAAGCGCAGCCTACATGGCGCGCTACATCGCGAAGAACGTGGTCGCGGCGGAGCTCGCCGATCGCTGCGAGGTTCAGCTCTCCTACGCGATCGGGGTCGCGGACCCGACGTCGGTTCTCGTCGAGACCGAGGGCACGGCAAAGGTGCCCGAGCGCACGATCGAGAAGCTCGTGCGAAAGCACTTCCCGCTGAAGCCGGCGGGGATCATCGAGGCGCTCAATCTGCGGCGTCCGATCTACAAGGACACCGCGCGCTACGGGCACTTCGGTCGGAGCGAACCGAATCTCACCTGGGAAAAGACCGACCGCGCCCAGGCGCTTCGGGACGACGCGGGCTTGTAGGCCTGGGAGTCGCCTCGTTGCCCGACGCGGTCCCCATCCCTTCGCGTGAATCTCTCAGCGCGGTTCGCAGTTGAACTGCTCGCACGAAAGAGGTGCATCGCCCGGAGTCGGATCGTCGTCACACGTTCCGTCGCCAAGCGGCCGCCCGAACGGCGAAGCCGGCTCTCGGCCGTTGGCAAAGAGATACGTGAGAAGCGAGATCGCGTCGGCGATGTCGACTCCGTTGTCGTCGTTGACGTCGGCGGCCGCCTGACAGGTCGGCTTGCGCGTTCCCTGAAAGAGGAACTGGAGAAGGAAGATCGCGTCCGAGACGTCGATGCTCGAGTCCGGGTTGATGTAGCCGCGGACGAACGGGCGAATGACACCCGTCGGAATCCGAAAGAGGCAGACGTCTTCGGCGGTCGAAGTCTCGAGCTTCCCTTCGACGCGGATCCCCGTCAGTCGGCTCGGATAATGGCCGAGCTTCGAGAAGCGGAGCGTGTAGTCTCCCGGTGGAATGTCCTCGAAGGTGTAGCGTCCGGTGGCATCGGACCTCGCCAGGTGTCCGTCCGGCTCCGCCCGGACGAGGACGCCGCTCACGGGTTGACCGGAGTCGCAGTCGCGCGTGATGCCGGTGAGCGTTCCTTGGCTGAAGTAGATCTTGCCGTGGATGAGATTCGGAGGGACGCTCGAGTCGCCGAAGATGTAGCGGGTGCCGAGGAGCCCGGCGCGACCTTCATCGTCCATGACGAGCTCCTGCCACTCTCGTTCCGAGTCGGCGCCGTCGAGCACGTCGAATCGATACACGATCAGACTCTGCCTCGTGACGTCCTCGGGATTCGGTGACAGTTGCTGTCCGTCGAACGGCTCGCGCCCGTCGAAGAGCACGGCAACCGTGGCGCGATTCCGGCCCGGCGCGAAGTCTTCGAGGATCTCGAAGCTGAACAGCTCGATGAGGCTCCGTCCGAGCTCGGCGTTCAGGCTCGTCCCGTCCGTCGTGGCGGAGTTGAGCTGGAGGGCGTCCTTCTCGTAGGTGAACGCGATCTGAAATCCGTCGAGCGGATTGCGATGTTGAGCGAACGCCGTGATGGGAAGGCTGCGTGACGCACCCGGAAACGCGATCGCCTGATCGAGCATCACGAGATCGGAGCCGGCCGTCACTCGAAACTCGCCGTCGATCAGGGTCGGCTCGACGCTCTCGCCGGCCGACGAAAAGCGGTTGAACTGCGCGGGAACGCCGATCCCGTCGAGCAAGCGGAGCGGGTAGACCCCGCCCACGGCAGTCGGCAGGACGTCGAACGTGAGGCGTGCGACGATGCGCGGGTTGCCCGCTTCGGGGGTCGGGGCGAGGCTTTTGAACTCGGGAGTATCGCTGAGGGTGAGGATGACTCCCATGCTCCCGAGGCCGAGATCATTGTCGATGCGGGAGCCGACGTACTCCGGTTCGAGCGCCGCGATGTGCGTGCCCGAGACCGAGGTCGAGACGAGCTCGAGGGCGTCACTCGGGTAGGAGAACGCGACGGAGTAGCCGTGGACTTCGACGTCGTTCGAGGCGGTCACGATGACCTCGATATCGTTTTCGCCCGGACCGCCTTCGCCGTATCCAATCTGGACTTCGTTCTGTCCGCGGACACCCGAGCTCACGCTCGCCGCGATGCACAGCGCCGTGAGAAGGCGCCGCGGGGTCGAGATTCTCATCGTTTTGAACTTCATTCGGCGCAGCTTAGATTGTCGCCCCGAAAGGTCGGATCGGTCGCCGGCTCTTCGAACGGCGGTGACGGGGCGGGTCCACTTTGGAAGAGGTAAAAGAGCAGCCGGACGGGATCGTTGATGTCGATCGCGCCGTTGTCGTCGACGTCCGCGGCGTCGAGGCATTTGAGCGACGAGTCGCCGAAGAGATACTCGAGAATCGCGAGCACGTCGGCGATGTTCACGCCGTCGTCTCGATTGGCGTCTCCGCGGCGAAAGAGGACGGTGAAGAACGGATGCAGCAAGACCTGAAAGATCGCCTTTTGCTCACGTCCGGCGATGAGGAGAGTATTGTCGGAAACCTCGACCCCACCGAACGCCTCGGGGTTCGCGAAGATTTCGCCGAGACCTTCTAGCGCGAACTCGAAGTCGGTCACAACGCAGCCTCCCTGGCCGTCGACTTCAGCGAACAGCTCGCGCACGTGGCCGTCTCCGAAGGCCGAGAGGATCGTTTGCTGCGCCGGATCGAACGCGACCCCGGTCTCGAGCGGGACGCCGTCGCCGGGTGGAGGGAACCGCGGGAAGCACTCCGACTTCAAGCGGCCGTCCGCGCCGAAGACGAGGATGTCTCGCGCCTCGAGCTCGACGCACATCAGTTGCTGCTCGTCTGCAACGTAGGAGAGACCACCGATGCGCGCGTCGGGCGACGGCATGTTGAGCGAGAGGGTCGTCACTCGCGCGCCGTCGGCGGCAGAGATGAGAGCTACGAGGCCACCGTCCATTTGGGCGACGGCGAGCAAGTCGGTGAACGTCGTGAACGGCGGCTGACCGGGGAGGCCGAGGTTCGGGATGTCGATTCGCGGGAGATAGCAGATTCCACCCGGTCGTTCCCAGGGGCTCGGAAGTTCGCCGATCGGCGCCAGCGACGAATCGTAGCGTTGGATCGTGCCCTCGAAGTTGTCGGTCGTGAAGATCTCGCCGCTCGCGGGATTGCGTGCGATGTCGAAGACGGTGTTCCCGGTGATCGGCGCCCATCGCACGATTCCGCCCGCTCCGACCGTGACCTCGCAGGGAAAGCTCTCCGGACTCATCGTGCCGCCCCGCTCTTCGCTCGCGCTCACGGTGTAGCTCGTGACACCCTCCTTGGGGCTGGTGTCGAGAAACGTCTCGCGCGAGCCCGGAACGGTCGCGAGCGGGAGTCCGTTGCGCGTGACGAGGACCTCGCCGCCGTACGCGCCCGCGAAACCGGCGCCGCGGTTCTTCCACTCGAGCGACACTTGGTTCGACGGCGTCAGGGTGCAGGTGAGCCACGCGGGGGCGGCGATCTCGGGGAGCGTGTGCTCGACCTCCACAATTTCCCCGGCTCCGGTGAGCACCATCGCCCGTAGGCGCATTCCTTGGCGAAACACGGTGAACCCGCCCGCGATGACACCCGGAACGTCGAGGAGAGGGAGATGGACACCGCTCTCCGTTCCGTTCAAATGGATCTGAATCAACTGTCCGGGACCGCTGCGAAAGAGGTCGCCGTGGGCCACGTACAGCCTCGACGTGAGCCCGCCTTCCGGGGTCGGCACAGCGGAATACGCGACCCCGTCGCCGCGCACGTCCGCGGCCGCCGGGTCGTCGCCCGGAACGAGCAGCGTCCGCGTGATCGTGCCGGTCATGTCGAAGCGCACCACGAGGTCGTTCGCGATATCGAGCGTCCAGAGCGCCTGGCTCGCTCCGTCGTAGGTGAGTCCGCGCAGCCGGCTCGAGTCGGGGTCCGGCGGAATGAGCTCGAAGCTTCCGTCCTCGACTTCGGTGCCGTCGGTCCCGAGTTCACGAACGAACCACTGCGGCCCGTCTTGAGCGAGAACGAACAGAGTCTCGGAGGATTCCCGGTAAGCGATCCCGTAGGTGAGGATGAAATCCGGGATGACGCCCGTCCCGTGCGGATTGTCGATCGTGGCCGTCAGCTCCGCGAGCTGCGAATCGATCCCGTAGATCTTGCCGTCGAGGCGAGTCGAGACCCAAACCGTTCCGGAGCCGGCGTCCGGCGCGAAGGTGAGGTCGGACGGCCCGGCGCTCACGAGCAGCTCGGAGATTCGGAGAACATCCCCGTTCTCAGCGACCGCAGTCCGCGGAAAGTACGCCGTGGCAGCCGCGATCGCGATCGCTAGCAAATACGCACGGGAGGGAGATCGACACACGCAGGGCGCGAAACAGCGCAGAGTCATTCGCACAGTCCCATTCGGGCGGTCCTTCCTGCCGCCCCGCGCGCGAATGAGCGCGGCTCGATCGGACGAGCGTCGCCGACCGTGCTCGAGGCGTTGACAATCAGGAGACAAAGCGGTACCAAAACCCAGCCGGAGAGCGCTAAGATAAGGTGGGGTGGGGGTTTACGATGCGCGGGTCCGGCTCGAAAAGAGTGGAAGGCCAATTATAGCCACCCCAGAATGGCCGACCAAACAAAAAGGTCACGGCCGGCCGAGCACTGGGCGTGCAGATAGGAATGGGAGGCGTCGAATCTTGACTTCAGCTTCCGAACGACGGATCGGCGTGTTCGGCGGAAGCTTCAACCCGATCCACAACGGCCACCTCGCGGTCGCTCGAGCCGCGATCGGGGCGCACGAGCTGGACGAGGTCTTGCTCGTTCCCGCGGCCTCGCCGCCGCACAAGCGGACGCGGGAGCTCGCGCCGGCGCCCGATCGTCTGGCGATGGCTCGTCTCGGCGCCGCCGAAGACGATCGAATCGGCGTTTCGGCGGTCGAGCTCGAGCGCGATGGCCCGAGCTACACGGTCGACACCCTCGCGGAGCTGCGCCGCCGATTCCCCGCGAGCGAGCTCTTTTTCATCGTCGGTGCCGACTCTTGGATCGACTTTCCCACCTGGAGAGACCCCGCGGGAATCCTCGCCCTCGCCCGGCTCGTCGTCGTCAATCGACCCGGCGTTGCGTTCGACTGGACGGACGACGCGTTCGCGCGGCGGTTTTCGCCCGCCGACTTGTTGCGTCTCCAGAATGATGCAGTAACAATGCCCCCCTCTCCGGTCGAAGCAACCGATCTTCGCGCGCTCGTGCGTGCCGGTGAGTCGATCAAACGCTTCGTTCCCCCGGGCGTGGCGGAGTACATCGCGGCGCGCGGACTCTACCGCGACGGGTGAGAGCTCGCACCTACGACGCGGCAGCCGTGTCCGCGCGAAACTTCCGCGAGGGTGCTGGACGCGGCGCTCGATCCGCTCGTGCCGCGGGCGCTGAGCGAACTCACGGTGGACGGGTGACCTGAATGTCGATGACCGTTGGCGTCCCCAAGGAGATCAAGCCGGACGAGTATCGCGTCGCCGTCGCACCGTCCGGAGTTCACGCGCTCGCCGAGCGCGGGCACGAGGTCCTCGTCGAGCGGGGTGCCGGCGCGGGAAGCGGAATCACCGACGAGGAGTACGCCGCGGCCGGCGCGCGAATCGTCGCCTCCGCCTCCGATCTCTACGCCGAGAGCTCGATCATCGTGAAGGTGAAGGAGCCTCAGCCCGAGGAGTACGGGCGCATCGAGAGTCGGCACGTCGTCTTCACGTACTTTCATTTCGCGGCGTCTCGCGCCCTCACCGACGCGATGCTCGAGAGCGGCGCAACCTGCGTCGCGTACGAGACGATCGAAGACGACGCCGGTCACCTGCCGCTGCTCACGCCGATGAGCGAGGTCGCCGGTCGGATGGCTTCGCTTCAGGGGGCGAAGTACCTCGAGAGACCCTCGGGCGGACGCGGCGTCCTGATCTCGGGAGTACCGGGAGTGGAGCCGGCGAAGGTCGTCATCCTGGGTGCGGGAGTCGTGGGCATGAACGCAGCGGGGATGGCGGCGGGAATGGGCGCGCAGGTGACGCTCTTCGACATTCGGCGCGACCGTCTGCGCCACGTCCACGAGGTCTTGCCTCCGAACGTCACCACGCTACACTCCAATCCGTTCCTCATTGGGAAGAAGGTGGCTCAAGCCGACCTCGTGATCGGAGCGGTCCTCGTCCCCGGTGCGCGAGCGCCCTGTCTCGTCCGCCGTGAGGATGTCGCCGCGATGAAGGCCGGGTCGGTCATCGTCGACGTCGCCGTCGACCAGGGAGGCTGTATCGAGACCGGACGTCCGACGACGCACAGCGAACCCATTTACGTGGACGAGGACGTGGTGCACTATTGCGTGTCGAACATGCCGGGGGCGGTGGCTCGCACGAGCACGTTCGCGCTCGCCAGCTCCACCTTGCCGTATCTTTTGGTGTTAGCCGAGAGCGGCGTTCGCGGTCTCATCGCTAAGGGGCCGCCCACGGCGCAGGGCGTCAATGTTTGCGGCGGTCGAGTGTATCACCGAGGAGTGGCGACGACGTTCGGGCTCCCTCTGGCTTCGATCGCGGATTGCGTTCGCTGAGATGGACACACAAGCTTCGTCGGATCTCGCGGCGATTTACGCGCCGATCGAACTCGAAATGGATCGATTGCGCGAGTTTCTCGCGGTCGAGTTCACGGCGCAGGATTCGCTCATCCACGACCTTCTCGATCACGTCGCCAAGTTCCGCGGAAAGCAGCTGCGCCCGGCGCTCCTCTTTCTCGCCGGCCGGCTCGGGGGAGCTTGGGCGAACGAGACATCGGCGCCCCACGTCCGCATCGCAGCCGTCGTCGAGCTCATTCACACGGCGACACTCGTCCACGACGACATCCTCGATGCGGCGCTCGTACGGCGTCAGATCGAGACGGTGCACCGGCGCTGGGGCGAACGAGCGGCGGTCCTCATCGGTGACTACATCTATTCGCGCGCGTTCCACCTCTCGACGCAGGTCGAGGGAATGGCGGAGGTGCTCTCCGAGACGACGAACACGATCTGCGAAGGCGAGCTTCTTCAACTCCGGAGTCGATTCAATCCGGATCTGGGAGAGGAGCGCTACTTCGAGATCATTCAGAAGAAGACCGCCGTACTCTACGCGGTTTCCTGCCGCCTGGGCGGCGCGCTCGGCGGGCTCCCCGACGCGACTTGCCGGGAGCTCGAACGCGTCGGGCTCGATCTCGGCATCGCGTTTCAGATCGTCGACGATTGCCTCGACTACGCCGGTCGTGAAGTGGAGGCGGGAAAGAGCCTCGGCACGGATCTCCACCAGAACAAGATTACGCTTCCGCTGATCTATCTCCTCGACGGGCTTGCCGCGCCGCGGCGCGCTCGCCTCAAGGAAGACCTCGAGCGTCCTCTGAATGCCGAGCGAGAGCAGGAGATCTGCCGGCTCGTGCACGAGCACGGCGCGCTCGCCGAGTCGCTCAGTCGCGCGGACGCGTTCGTCGAGTCGGCGCGGACGCGGCTCGAACGTCTCACCGCCGATGCGCCCGCGGAGATTCGCGAGAGCTTCGAGCTTCTGAGTGACTACATCCTGCGTCGCCAGCGCTGACCGCGCGGACGGACGCTGAGCTGTACTGGGCTGTACGAGAAAGAGTCGCGCGACCATAGGTCCAGCTAGCCGATGAGCCCTGCCGCGAATGAGCCCGAACCGTCCGGAGACGGTCTGACGCACGTCGATCGGACCGGCGACGCCCGCATGGTCGATGTCGGCGGGAAGCCGGTGACGCGGCGGCGCGCGCGAGCCGAGGGATTCGTCGCGATGCGCGCGGAGACCCGGGAGCGGATCGAGAGGGGCGACGCGCCGAAGGGAGCCGTGCTCGCGACCGCGCGTCTCGCGGGAATCCTCGCCGCGAAGCGCACGGCGGAGCTGATTCCGCTCTGCCATCCGCTGCCTCTCGACGCAATCCGGGTCGAGTTTCGCTGGTGCGAAGGCGGTGCGCCCGGCGAGGCCGCGCTCCGCATCGAGGGCGAGGCGACGGTGACCGCACGGACGGGCGCCGAGATGGAAGCTCTCACCGCGGTGAGCGTCGCAGCGCTTACGGTGTACGACATGGCGAAGGCCATCGACCGCGGCATGCGCATCGAAGGCGTTCGGCTCCTCGAAAAGACCGGGGGGACGTCGGGCGACGTCCGCGCCGAATGAGTCCTCGTCTCGTTTTCGACCTCCTATCGGCGTGGATCGTGATCCCTGGGGGGCGCTGAGCGTCAACCCCCGTGCGGTCTATTCCTTCGCGTCCTGGATCGGTACGATTTGAGCCCTCGGAGCGACGCGTGCGGGCGTAGGTGCGCGGACGCCGGACAGGAGGGCGACATGGTCGACGTGAGCGAGGAAGCGCCGCGGCTCATCCGCGGATCGGACATCGCGGCGGAAATCCGTCAGCGAGTGCGCACCGACGTCGATCGCTTGCGCGTCAGCGGTTGCCAGCCGAATCTCGTGGCGCTTCAGGTCGGGGACGATGCCGCGACGAAGGTCTACGTCCGCCGGCAGAAGACGCGCTTCCACGAGCTGGGGATTCAGTTCACCCATCTGTCGCTCGACGAATCGACTCCGCTCGACACGATCTACAGTCACCTCGACGCGCTCAGCGAGAATCCTACGGTGACGGGAATTCTCGCGACGATGCCGCTCCCGCCGGGAATTCCAGCTGACCTCGTCCAGGAGCGGATCGATCCGCGGAAAGACGTCGAGGGCGTCCACCCGGCGAATCTCGGTCGACTGATTCGAAACCGGCATGCGATCGGACCCTGCACCGCTCTCGCGGTGATGACCGCGATCGAGTCGACGGGGGTCGAGCTCGAAGGGAAGCACGTCGTCGTCGTCGGTCACAGCGACATCGTCGGGAAGCCGGTCTCGCTCTGTCTTCTCCAGGAGATGGCGACGATCACGACGTGCCACGTCGCGACGCGAAACCTCGACGAGCACACGCGTGCGGCCGACATTCTCGTCGTCGCGGTGGGAAAGCCCGGGCTCATCACCGGCGACATGGTGCGGCCCGGAGCGATCGTCATCGACGTCGGCATCAATCACACCGATGGCGGAGGGATCGTCGGCGACGTCGACTTCGAGAGCGTGGCGCCCCGCGCTGATTGGATCACTCCGGTTCCGGGCGGGATCGGCCCGATCACCGTTGCGATGCTCGCTCGAAACACGCTCGCGTGCGCCGAGAAGCTCCTCGGCGGCGACGCGGGGGAGGCGTGAGCGTGTCGCGCATCCGTGTTCTCCCGCCCGAAGTCGTCAATCGCATCGCCGCGGGCGAGGTCGTCGAGCGGCCGGCGAGCGTCGTCAAGGAGCTCGCGGAGAACGCGATCGATGCCCAAGCGACGGAGGTCACCGTCGTCCTCGAGGATGGCGGGAAGAAACGGATCCTCGTTCGCGACAACGGCTGCGGGATGTCGCCGGAAGATCTCAAGCTCGCGTTCGAGAGCCACGCGACGAGCAAGCTCCGCGACGCGGACCTCGAGTCGAACCAGCTCGGATTCGCGTCCCTCGGGTTTCGCGGCGAAGCACTCCCGAGCATCGCGTCGGTCGCGATGGTCGAGGCGGTCTCGCTCGTCTCCGGCGGCGAGCACGCCTACCGCTTCCGCCCGGGAAGCGGCGAGCCCGAGCCCTGCGCCGGCGAGAGCGGAACCGCGATCGAGATCGGGAACCTGTTTTACAACACGCCGGCGCGCCGGAAGTTCCTGCGGGCGGGATCGACGGAGCTCTCGCACGTCGTTCAGCTCGTCTCGAGGCTCGCGATGGGTTTCCCCGCCGTGCGCTTCCGGCTCTTCCACGGGAAGCGGTCTGTCCTCGACCTATCGCCGGCGGACTCGATCGGCGAGCGCCTCCGGCAGATCGTCCCGCGGACGATCTCCGATCACCTCGTGGAGGTGCGCGAGGGCGACGATCCCGAGCTGCCGTCGATCGCCGGTTTCGTGGGGAAGCCGCGCGTCCATCGCCGCGATACGAAGGAGCAGCACTTCTTCGTGAACGGCCGGTGGATCCGCGATCGTACGCTCACGCACGCGCTGAGGAGCGCGTTTCAGGGATTCCAAATCTCCGGGTATCAGCCGGTCGCGTACCTCTTTCTCGATTTTCCCCGCGGAGACGTCGACGCGAACGTCCACCCGACCAAGACCGAAGTGCGGTTTCGCGACCCTTCGTCGATCTATCGGCTGGTCCACCACGCGGTGCGTCGTGCGATCGAGTCGTCGGGCGACGCGCTCGACTCGCCGACCGGCGAGGACGGGGCGGCCGCCGGAGCGTCCGCTGTCGCCGGAGCGGGTGCGGAGGAGGCTCGATCGGAGCGAGAACGCGAGCCGACCTACACGATGCAGGATCTCTTCGCCGAAATCGCCGGATCCGGTCCGCGCTCGCGAGATAGCGCGACGGTCCGGGGATCGAGCGCGCCGCCGGCGTCCACGCGGAACGAAGGGGCGACCGAAGATTTCCCGCCGGCCGAGGGCGACGGCCCTTGGACGGCCGGCGCGCCGCCGGAGACGAGCACGAGCGCCTCGGCCGCGGCGGTCGGAGTTGGCGCGGCGGAGCGATCGCCGGAGGGGAGCGCGCCCGACTCGCTCGAGGCCCTCGCCGACTCGAGGCGCGTTCTTCAGGTGCTCGACTCCTACCTCGTCGTCGAAGTCGCGGGCGGAGTCCTTTTTGTCGACCAGCACGCACTCCACGAAATCATCCTCTTCGAGGAGATCTACCGGCGGCTCCTCGATGGGATCGTCGAGAGTCAGAAGCTGCTCGTCCCGGAGGTGGTCCGGATCCCGGCGGAGTACGTTCCGCTCGTCGAGCGCGCTTCGGAGATCCTCGGACGCTTCGGGTTCGAGCTCGAGGCGTTCGGTCCCGACAGCGTCGCGTTTCACTCGCTCCCGGCGCTCTTCGACCGCGAGGCGGGCCGCACCGACACGACGACCCTCGCGCTCTCCGTGCTCGAAGAGGTGCAGCGCGGCGTCGTCGCGACGGCGGGCCATCGGAGCGCGCGCGGCCGGGACCTGCCCGCGAGTGTCGACGAGCAGCTCCGCGACATCGGCGCGACGATCGCGTGCAAGCGAGCGGTCAAGGCCGGGACGCGACTGGCCGACGAAGAAATACAGAGTCTCCTCGAGCGCGGGAGCCGCGCGTTCGATCCGCGACACTGCCCGCACGGTCGGCCGACCGCGGTGTTCCATGCGCGGCGCGACATCGAGCGGCTCTTCGATCGCAAGTGAGCGAGACCCGGACGGTCGAAGACCGAGCGATGACAGAGAACCGAGCTCCCCGTTACGAGTACCTCGAACTGCCGGGCGACCTCCACCTCGCGCTCCTGCCGACGCGAAAGTTGAAGACCGTGACCGTGGTCGTCTCGCTCGTCGCCGATCTCTCCGAGGAGACCGTGACGCAGCACGCTCTCCTTCCCATGGTCCTCCGGCGGGGGACGTCGAGCCGCCCCGACCTTCAGTCGATTCAGCGGTTCCTCGATCACCTCTACGGCGCGTCGATTCACGCTTCGGTGTACAAGGTGGGGGAGTGGCACGTCCTCCAGTTCCAGCTCGACGTCGTCAACGAGCGATACGTTCCGGGTTCGGAGGAGATCTTGCGCCCGGCGCTCGCGTTTCTGCGCGAGCTCATCGCCGATCCGCTCCAAGTGGCCGGCGGGTTTTCGCCCGAGTTTGTCGAACAGGAAAAAGCGCAGCTCGGTCTCGCGATCGAAAGCCTCGTCGACTCGAAGCCCGCCTACGCCGCTCAGCGCCTCGTCGAGGAGATGTGCGCGGACGAACCGTACCGTATCTACGCGCAGGGTCGCGTGGCAGATCTCGCTCAGGTCGACCCGCACAACTTGCGCGAGCGCCATCGCCGCGCCCTGTCGACGTACCCCATCTACGCGTACGTCACGGGTGATCTCGACGCCTCGAGGACGCGGGACCTCGTCGCCGAATGGTTTGACGACGACGTCTTCCGCCGCTCGGAGGAAGCCGCGCTGAAGCCGGCGACGATGCCCACCGCACCGCGTCGCGTCCGGGAAGTGAACGAGACTCTCGAGGTGAATCAGGCGCGCCTCCATCTCGGATATCGTCACGGGGTGACGTATTCGGATCCCGACTGTATTCCGCTTCTCGTCGCGAACGGCGTGCTCGGAGCCTACTCCCACTCGAAGTTGTTTCAGAACGTTCGAGAGAAAGAGAGCCTTTGCTACTCGATTTCGTCCGCGGTCGATCGCGCGAAAGGGCTCATGTTTATCGCGAGCGGAATCTCCGCGGAAACGCGTGAACGTACGCGCCGCATCATCGAAGAACAGATCGACGAGCTTCGGGCCGGCGCCATCTCCGACGAGGAGCTGAGCGCGACCCGCGTCACGCTCCTCAACAGCAACGAGATGCTCGAGGACGACCTCGTCGCGCTCGCGGCGCTCGACCTGAGGTGGCGCCTCCACGGGCGAGGGCTCGACCTCGACGAGATTCGCAATGAAATCCGTCGCGTCGGGAAGGACGACATCGTCCGCGTTGCGGGCCGCCTCGAACTCGACACCGTGTATTCGCTCGCGAGCGAGTCGAACGCCCAACCCAAGGAATCGCCGCGATGAGTGACCTCCCAGAGCCGAGCACGAGTCGAAACGTCGAGCTCGGAGAGGAGATCCAGAGCGTCGTCCTCCCGTCGGGTCTCCGAGTCCTCTTCTGCCGGAAGCCAGGCTTCAAGAAGCGCTACGCCTGCTACTCGACGTGCTACGGTTCGGTGGACAGTCGATTCGCGGTCGGCTCGCCGTCGCACGGGGCCGAGACCGTCGTCGACGTTCCGGACGGCATCGCGCACTTCCTCGAGCACGTGCTCTTCGAGACGCCGGAAGGGAATGTCTCCGATCTCTTCGCGCAGAACGGTGCGTACAACAACGCCGCGACATCGTTTACGACGACGACGTATCTCTTCGCCTGCACGGAGCGCTTCTACGACAATCTCGAGCTCCTGCTCCGCTTCGTCGAGAATCCGGTCTTCGACCCCGAGAAGGTCGAGAAGGAGCGCGGAATCATCGCCGAGGAGATCCGGGGCTACGACGACAGCCCGGACTGGGTCGCCTACATGGGACTTCTCGAGCGACTCTTCGTCGCCCACCCCTTTCGAATCGACATCGCTGGTACTACGGAGAGCATTCAAGAGATCAGCTCGGCGCTGCTCCACCGTTGTTACGAATCCTTCTACCGGCCGGAGAACATGATCCTCTTCGTCGTCGGTGATCTCGATCCGGGCGAGCTCTTCTCGTTCGTCGCGGCGCATTCGCGCGCGGGAAATCGCGCGAGCGACCGTGGTTCGATCTCGCGCATTTATCCGGAGGAGCCCGGGGAGGTCGCCGGCAAGGAGACGCGCGTCGAAATGTCGGTCGCGCTTCCGAAGCTTCTCGTCGGCTTCAAGGAGATCGACATGCCGGCGCGCGGCTCCGAGTTCGTCGAGGTCGAGCTCGCGACCTCACTCGCACTCGACGCCTTCTTCGGGCGGAGCAGCGATCTCTACCGCCGCTACTACGAACGGCAGTGGATCCTCGACGACTTTGGTGCGAGCTACAGCCTGGGTGCGAACGTCGGCTTCGCGATGGTCGGCGGAGATACGCCGGAACCCGATCGGCTGCGGGACGCGATTCTCGATGCCGCCGCGAGCGCCGATGTGCGGATCGATCCGGACGACTTCGAGCGGGAGAAGCGCCGGTTCCTCGGCGGCTGGATCGCCTCGTTCAACTCGCTCGAAACGATCGCTAACCTCTTCAGTTATTACCGGCTCTACGATTTCGATCTCTTCGATTCGGTGGAGCTCATCGCTGGGCTCGACCGCGAGCGCGTCGAGGCTCGGTTGCGCGAGCTCCTTCGACCCGATCGCGCGTCCGTGTACGTGGTCGAGCCGTCGGCGGCGTCGTGAGGCCGGCGTTTCGCCGCCACCGGATCCGCCCAAACTTGTTGCGGCCTCCGAGGGGCCGTATCATACTCCCCAATCGGGCGGCTTTTCGGGCGCCCGGCCCCTCGAGTTTCAGGTTCCGGAGCTAGACTGGATGTCGGATTCAGGACCCCAGCCGGTGGCGCACCCGAAGTCTCCGGGCGACTTGGAGTCGCGTGCGCTCGAACGGTTCGTGAAGCGCGTTCGGCGGCGCCTCGTGGCAAATCGATTGCTCAGCCATCTCGCGACGGCGGTTCTCGTCGGCGTCTCTCTGGTGGCGGCCTTCCTTCTCGTCGATCGACTTCTTCTTCCCGATTCATTTCGGCCGGCGTACGCCGGTTGGATCATCGGCGGAACTGCTCTCGTCGCTCTCATCTGGACCTTCGTTCGAAGGCCGGTGACGCTGTTTCACGCCGCAGTAGCGGCGGATCGAGAGCTCGACCTCCGCGAGCGCGTTTCGACCGCGCGGTCCGGACTGGGAGGCGTCGATCCGGAGTGGAGCACCCTCATCGTCCGTGACGCGGAGCAAAGCGTCGAGACCGTCCGCCTCGCGAACGCATTTCCGGTCATCGTCGAGAGACGCGCGGCGTGGATTCTCGTGCCGCTCTTCGTGTCGATCGGCGTCTTTCTCTGGGCTCCGAGTCTCGATCCCTTCGGGATCAAGGCCGAGGAGGCGGAGGCCGCGACCGTGAAGAAACTCATGGACGAACGGAAGGAGAAGCTCGATTCGGAGCTGGAAGAGCTTCAGAAGAAGGCCGAAGAGGCCGAGTCGGAGGAAGCGCGGAAACTCCTCAAGCTCCTCGCCGAGGACATCGCGAAGAAGAAGGACCCGACGAATTCCGAAAAGCGCGGAGAGAATGCGGGAGATCAGAACCGCGCGAAGAACGATCCACACAAGAACGCGCTCCTCGAGATGGCGAAGCGCGAGTCGATGATCAAGAAGGGTCTCGATCGCGATCAGTTTCGCAAGCTGAAGAACGCGCTGAAGGATTTGAAGGGCCTCGATCTCCGGCGGGCGGAGAAGACCCGCGCGCTGCAGGCGGCGCTCAAGGACGGCGATCTCGCTGCGGCGAAGCGAGAGCTCGACCGGCTCACGAAGAAGATCGCCGAGCTCGCCAAGAAGCCCCAGTCGCAGCTCACGAAGGAGGAGAAGGAGCTTCTCAAGAAGCTCCAGGAGGAGCTCGCGCGACTCGCGAAGGATTCCGGGGCGCTCGCCCAGCTCGCACCCAATCTCGGGAACTTCGGCGACATGGGTTCGCAGGGACTCCAGCAGATGCTGCAGAACATGCAGCAACTCGGCATGGATCTCGATGCGTTGAAGCAGCTTCAGAACGACATGGATTTTCTGAAGCAAGCACTCGACATGGTGCAGTTGTCGAAGCAGGACCTCGCGAAGCTGAGTCAGCACAAGTGCCCGAACTGCGGCAAGAACCTCGGCAAGAAACCCGGTCAGCCCGGCGGGACATGACAGGGCTCGGGAAAGCCCGGTGGCACGTGAAGTGGCACGGGTCAGAGCGGCGGTCGCCTCTCACAGAGTCAGTCGGGGCAGCAGGGCGCGGGGCTCACCCGGAGCCAGGGAAATCAGTCGGGGCCGAACTACGGCCAGGCGTACGGAAACGGATCTAGCTTTCGCGACGAGAAGACGACGTACAAGCGCGACAAGGTCCGTGCGACGCGGCTCGATCCGCGGGGCACGGTGATCGGGAAGCTGGACGTCGAGGGTGTGACGCAGCGGGGTGAGGCGGAGCTCGAAAAGGGACTGACCGTCGCCGACGTGGCGCAGGAACGAACGGAAGAGGTCGAGCGTGAACCGCTTCCGGTCGAGTTCCGCGATCACGTGCGAACGTACTACCAGATGCTCGTCGGCGAAGGGTCGGGCGAGGGAAAGTGATCTCGAGTCCCGTCGCTCCGGAGGTGACGTGCCGTGTCTCGCGCCGTTCGTGTTGATCCCCCGCGCGGTCGCGGCCGAGTGGGGCGGATCTTGACGTCCCCGTCGCTTCCGGCGGAAGTTCGACGCCGATCCGGCCGCTCGAACGATGCGGCCGGACCGTCAGGGATGGCGGAGCGTTCACCGTGGTGATCGCGCGGGTCGTGTTCTGGGGGGCGGTGGGTCTCGCCGTCGTCGCGTGGTGGTGGGCGGCACCGCGAAAGGAAGGGCAGGGCGCGGTGGCCGCGCCGCTCATCGTCGGCTCCCATGGGACGCAGCCCGGAGAATTCTTCAAGCCGCGCGCCATCGCGCTCGACGCCGGAGGTCGGTTTTACGTCGTCGATCGATCGGGGCGCGTGCAGTATTTTTCGGCCGACGGGACGATCGAACGCACGTGGCACTTGCCGGACTACGAGAACGGGCAGCCGGTCGGGCTGACGGTCGAGTCCGAAGGATCGCTCCTCGTTTGCGACAGTCACTACAGCCGCGTTCTCCGCTACTCGCGCGGCGGCGAAGAGGAGCTCGCGAGATGGGGGCGATGGGGGACGGGGCCGGGCGAGTTGACGTGGGGGAGGGACGTCGTCGTCGACAGCGCGGGTTTGATTTACGTGGGTGACTACGGTGGCGGAAACGATCGCATCGTCAAGTTCGCGTCTGACGGGCGCTATCTCGCCAGCTGGGGTTCGGCCGGCGATGCGCCGGGCCAGTTTCAGCGCCCGCAGGGGATGTGCATCGAGCGCACACCCGACGCCGAGTATCTCCTCGTTGCGGACTGCTCAAATCACCGCGTGCAGAGATTCACGCTCGATGGCGAGCTCGTGCGCGTCATCGGCGCGATGGGGCGCGGACGAGGTGAGTTTCGCTACCCGATGGCAGTAGCGGTCGGACCCACGGGAGATCTCTTCGTGTGCGAATGGGGAAACAATCGCATTCAACGCCTGTCGCCGGAGGGAGAGTGTGTCGGTTTTTGGGGCGGACCCGGGGAGGAGCCCGGCCGGTTGGCGACACCGTGGGATCTAGAGATCGACGCGGGCGGCACGATGTATGTCGTCGACTACGGCAACCATCGGGTTCAGATCTTCGAGTGGAGCGATAGTGCGTCGGTCGAGTCAGGGCGACCGGCCGAGTCGCAGTGGACGCTTCCCGGCCTAGTCGATCGGGAGCCGCAGGGGGCGGTCGATCTTCAGTCCGCGGCGGCGATACTCTCGGGCGATCGGGAGGGTGTGGAGGCGGCGAACGACGCCGTCGAGGACGAAGACGTCGAGCCCGAGGCTCGAGTCCCGGAGCCGGTGACCCCGTCTCCCCCGGCGAGTGACGGCGCCCGTTCCCAGGTGCGTACTCTGGAGGCTGGACGATGAGTGGACTTCCGATCGCCTTTGGCTCGCCGTGGTGGTTGCTGCTCCTCCTCGGGATTCCGGTGATCTTCGTCCTCACCCACCGCAGCCTCTCGGGGCTCCCGCGCGGTCGGAGGTACTTCGCGATTGGACTCCGAACGCTCGTCCTGCTCCTCGTGGTGAGCGCGCTCGCGGAGATGCGTTTCCTCAAGGACAACGACCGGCTCGCCGTAATCTTCGTCGCGGATCTCTCCGAGAGCATCCCGGCGGCGCAGCGCGAGGCGGAGCGGGCCTACATGGTCGCGAAGGCGCGCGAGCGCTCGCAGGCGGAGGATCTCGTCGGCGTGGTCACGTTCGGCAAGGTGCCGGGCATCGAGTGGTCACCGAAGGACGCTCCGCTTCAGCTCGAGAGCTTCACGACGATCATCGAGCCGCAGGCGACGGACATCGCCGCCGGGATCCGGCTCGCCGCGGCGGCGTTCCCGGACGACTACGGCAAACGCATCGTCCTACTCACCGACGGCAATCAGAACCGCGGAGACGTGGTCGAGGAGATCTACAACGCGCGGGCGATGGGGATCACGGTCGACGTCGTTCCCATCACCTACGCGTACGGAGCGGAGATCTCGGTCGACAAGATCCTCGTCGAGCCGGAGCAGCACGTCGGCGAGCCCTTCGACCTCCGTGTGGTCGTCGAGTCGACGAAGGAGACGCAGGCCGAGCTGCAGCTCTTTCAAAACGGCCAGATGGTTCCGCAGGAGAATCCGATCGTCGAACTCTCGCCGGGGAGAAATGTCTTCGACTTCACGGGTCGGCGTGTCGATTCCGTCGGGCCGGTGAACTTCGAGGCGCGTATCGATCCGGTCAACGCGGCCGACGACAACGTCTTTCAAAACAACGCGGCGGCCGGATTCACGTTCGTCGGCGGCGAGCCGAAAGTCCTCCTCTGCTCGAACGACGCCGACGGCGACGCGGGCCTCCTCCGCGCGCTGCGCGAGGAGAACATCACGGTGGACGTGGTGCCTCCGGTCGGCCTCCCGGGGGAGATTCAGGACTACCTCCAGTACGACGGGATCATCGTCTCGAACGTCGCGGCGACTCGTCTCTCCGATGCGACCATGAAGATGTTCGAGTCCCTCGTGAAGACCGTCGGGCTCGGATTCGTGATGATCGGGGGCGACGAGAGCTTCGGGGCCGGCGCGTACAAGGGGACGCCGGTCGAACGGCTTCTCCCGGTCGAAATGGACGTGAAGAACAAGAAGATCATGCCGAACGGCGCGATCGCCTTCGTCGTTCATTCGTGCGAGCTCGGAAACGGAAACCTCTGGGCGCGGCGCGTGATTCAGCGCGGGATCCAGATCCTCTCGCCGCGTGACTTTGCGGGGGTCATCTCCTACGAGGCCGGTACGGATCGTTGGCTCTTTCCGATGTGGAGCGTGGCGCGTCGGCGCGAGATGCTCTCGCTTCTCCGGGGTTTCAATCCGGGAGACATGCCGTCGTTCCTCAACATCGTCGATATGGCCTATAAGGGCCTCCGGGCGACGACCGCATCGATTCGCCACATGGTGATCCTCACCGACGGCGATCCCACCCCGCCGACGACTCAGACCGTGTCTCAGATCCGAGCCGCGGGGATCACGATTTCGACGATCGTCTACGGCTCCCACGGAGTTTCACCGGTTGCGATGAAGCAGCTCGCGGCGCAGGGCGGCGGCAACTTCCACATGCTTCAGGGGCCGGATCAGCTTCCGGAGATCTTCATTCGCGAGACGACGACGATCACAAAATCGCTGATCAACGAGGAGACGTTCACTCCGATCAAGCAGCACGGACATCCGATCCTCACCGGAGTCGGTGACGCGGGGATGCCCTCTCTCGACGGCTACGTCCTCACTTCGCCGAAGTCGCTCGCGACCGTCCCGATCGTCCACCCGCCCGTGCCGGAGGACCCCACTCTCGACCCGATCCTCGCAGCGTGGAACTACGGTCTCGGTAAGGCGGTGGCGTTCACTTCGGACAGCGGCCACCGCTGGGGCCAAGGCTGGGTGTCCTGGTCCCAGTACCGCCAGTTCTGGGGGCAGTGCGTGCGGTGGACGATGCGCTCGCGGAGCGACGATCGCTTTCGCGTAACCCGTTCGATCGCCGGGGCGACGGCGAAGCTGCACATCGACGCGCTCACTCCCGACGGAAGATTCATCAACGGACTCGACATCCAGGGTACGGTCGTTTCGCCCGACTACGAGTCCACGGGGATCACCGTCCGGCAGACCGCACCCGGCAGCTACGAAGCGTCCTTCCCGATCGCGAAGAAAGGTACCTATACCGTTACGCTCGCCTACGAGCGTGACGGAGTGCGGCAATCGTACGTCACCGGCGTGAGCGTCCCCTATTCAGCCGAGTACCGGAAGCTGGCGACGAACCACGATCTGCTCACGAAGATCGCGGCGGCCGGCGAAGGCCGCTACATCGCCGACGTCGAAGGCGCTGAGTTTTTCAGTCGGGATTTTCCGAAGACGCGAGACGTACAAGACGTGTGGGACGCGCTCCTCATCTTCGCGGTGTGCTTCTTTTTCGTCGACGTATTCGTTCGGCGCGTCACGATCGACTATCGCCGCGCGATCGCTCGCGGCTGGGAGCGAGTTCTCGCGGTACTGATGTTCCGGCGACTAGAACCCGCTCCGACGGACGCTCGCCTCGCGACCCTCCTCGAGCGAAAGGCGAAGCTGCGCGAGGCGACGGAGAGCCGCTATCGAGCCGCGGAGGAGCGCGCGGCGCGCGGCGAGACGGTCGTTCGTCCCGCGAAGGACGGGACGACCGGGCCGCGAGTCGCTCGACCGGCGTCTCCCCCCGCCGGGGCGGATGACGCATCGAGCGAAGAAGCCGCCCGCGCGGCGGACGAAACGCTGGCCGCGTTCTCGGGGCGGCCGTCCTCGTCGGCGGGCAAGTCGGACGATGCCGCGAAGGCGGACGGGGCCAAACCCGAGGCGGAAGAGAAGAAACCTCCGGAGCCATCGGGCGGCGCGTACACCGCGCGACTGCTCGAGGCCAAGAAACGAGCGCTCAAGGACAAGGAAGACCAGGGAGACCGCTGAATGAGCACCGTGAACACCGAGGAGATGGCGGCGAAAGCGGCCGAGTTCCGCGACAAGTTCAAATCCGTCCGGGACGAAGTCGCCAAGATGATCGTCGGCCAGACGGAGATCATCGACGACGTTCTCATCGCTCTCTTCGCGGGTGGCAATTGCCTGCTCGAAGGCGTGCCCGGCCTCGGAAAGACGCTGCTGGTTCGCACGCTGAGCGAGGTCCTCGATCTCTCGTTCTCCCGCATCCAATTCACGCCCGATCTCATGCCCGCGGACATCATCGGGACGACGATCGTGTCGGTTGACGACGAAGGGCGGCGGAGCTTCCAGTTCCAGCGTGGTCCGATCTTCGGGCAGATCGTACTCGCCGACGAAGTGAACCGAGCGACGCCGAAGACGCAATCCGCGCTGCTCGAGGCGATGCAGGAAAAGAGCGTGACCGTCGGCGGTGAGAACCACGTCCTCCAGCAACCGTTCACCGTTCTTGCGACGCAAAACCCCCTCGAGATGGACGGGACGTATCCACTCCCCGAAGCGCAGCTCGATCGCTTCATGTTCAAGCTGCTCGTTCGGTATCCGTCGCGAGAGGATCTTTCGACGGTGCTCGATCGCACGGTCGATCCCTACGATGGCGCGCGGGAGCGCATCATGGACGGCCCCGAGATCGAGGAGTGGAAGACGCTCGTGCGGCAGGTCGTCGTCGCTCCGCACGTCAAGGACTACGCGGTCCGCCTCGTTCTCGCGACCCACCCGGGAAGCGACTACGCGACCGAGAAGGTCAACCAGTACGTGCGCTACGGCTCGAGTCCCCGCGGTGCGCAGGCTTTGCTGCTCTCGGCGAAGATCCACGCGCTGCTCGACGCCCGCTACAACTCGAGCTTTCAGGATGTGAAGCGATCAGCCCATGCGGTCCTTCGCCATCGCATCCTGCTCAATTTTGAAGGCGAAGCGGAATCGGTCGACACCGACACGGTGATCGACGAAGTCATCGCGAAGGTCGCGGACACCGAGTAGGCCCGTGAAGACCGAAAAGCGTCTCCTCGACGAGGATTTCATCGCGAAGATCGAGCAGCTCGAGCTCGTCTCCAAGCGCGTCGTCGCCGGCCTTCTGAAGGGCGACCGCTTGTCGAAGCGGCGCGGGTACTCGAATGAATTCGCCGACTTTCGCGCGTACGTTCCGGGAGATGATCTGCGTTACCTCGATTGGAACGTCTACAGTCGACTCGACCGGCTGTTCATTAAGATCTTTCTCGAGGAAGAGGATCTTCGCCTCAGCATCCTGATCGACCGAAGTCCGTCGATGGACTACGGTGATCCGAACAAGTTTCTCTTCGCGAAGCAGCTCGCCGCCGCGCTCGGATACATCGGACTCGTCAACCAGGACCGCGTCCAGGTTGCGGGATTCGCTCAGACGCTCCAGCCGATCTTTGGCCCCTCGCGCGGGCGCCGCCA
Source organism: Planctomycetota bacterium (assembly GCA_965223845.1). Classification (GTDB taxonomy): domain Bacteria; phylum Planctomycetota; class UBA8108; order UBA8108; family SXIK01; genus CBDCXR01. The sequence continues at coordinate 7,598,648 of CBDCXR010000004.1, forward strand.
GGCGCGCCGACTCTTCGACGTGCTGCAGAATCTCGAGTGCGACGACGCGCCGGGAACGGATCTCTCGGTCGCGTGCCGCCGATTCGCGCAGTCGCTCCGCGGCGGCGGAATCGTCGTGCTCGTCTCCGACCTCTTGGACCGCCAGGGATTCGAGGGCGCGCTGCGCTACTTGCTCGCGGCGGGGCGCGCGAGCGAGATCCTCGTGTTCCACGTCCTCAGTCCGGAGGAACTCTCGCCTCAGCTCACGGGCGACCTTCGACTCGTCGACGTCGAAGACGGTGCCGTCTCGGAGATCTCGATCAGCTCCCGTCTTCTCGATCGCTACCAGAAGACTCTCGCGACGTTTTGCGCGGAAGTGAGGGAGTATTGTTCTGCGCGGGGAATGCACTACGTGCCGACGTCGAGCGCGCAGCCGTTCTCGGATCTCGTCCTCGGCTACCTCAGGCGGCGGGGACTCGTGCGATGACGTGGACGCATCTCAGCTTGCGCCTCGATCGTGAACGGCGGATCCGCGCGCGCGAGCACGCACCTCGTTCGGAGTCGACTGAGCGATGACCTGGACTCCGATCTACTGGCTTCTCCTCTTCCTTCCGGCGTTGATCGCGCTCTATTTCCTCAAGCTGAAGCGCGTAGAGGCCGTCGTCTCGAGCACGATCCTCTGGCGGCGCTCGGTCGAGGATCTGCATGTGAACGCGCCGTTTCAGAAACTGAGGCGGAGCCTCCTCCTCCTTCTTCAGCTCCTCATTCTCGCCGCGTTGATCATCGCGCTCTGGCGGCCCCGTTCGGTCGGCGAGCTCGAAGCGGGGCGCAATATGCTGCTTCTCATCGACCGCTCGGCGAGCATGTCCGCTGAAGATGGCGACGGGACGAGGCTCGACGCGGCGAAGGCCCGCGCGCGCGAGTTGATCGAGGCGATGAAATCGGGGGACCGTGCCGCCGTCCTGACGTTCGCGGCGCGGACGCAAACGATCGAACCGATCACGAGCGATACCGGATCGCTTCTCCGTGCCGTCGAGTCGATCGAGGTGACGGCCGCACCCACGAATCTCGTCCAAGCATTGACGGTCGCCGGCGCGCTTGCCGACGCGCTTCCCGGAAGCGTCGTGCAGGTGCTCGGAGACGGCTGTTATGTCGATCCAGAGACGCTCCCCGAAGAGGTGAAGCGTCAGAACGTCCAGTTTCACAGTTCGGCGACGGCGATCGACAATGTCGCGATCGTCGACGCGGACGTCCGGCACACGTTCGAAACGCGCCAGAGAACCGAGGTTCTCGCCGTCGTCGAAAACGCGGGCGCGAGCGAGTGGAAGGGAACCGTCGGAATCTACTTCGAACCGGACGAATCGCCGGACGGGGACGACGGGGGGCCGACGCTCCGCGACGCGGACGAGCTCACGATCCCACCGGGTCAATCGAGGCCGGCTCTCTTCGACGCGAGTGAGTACGGCGCCGGGATGGCGAGGATCGAGATCGACGCCGGAGACGGGCTCGGCGTCGACGACCGCGCCTGGGTGAGGATCGACTTCCCCGACCCCGTGCGGGTCAAGTTCGTCGGGGTAGAGAACGAGTGGATCGAGCTCGTTCTCAAAGCGAGTCGGCGGGTTCGCTCCAGTCGGCTCACGCTCGCCGAATACGAGGACGCGGTGCGCGGAGTCGCGCGCGACGACGTGAGCGAGACTCTCGCCGCCGACGTGGTGATCTTCGATCGCGAAGCCCCGAGCGCGCTACCGGTGTTGCCGTCCCTCTTCATCGGGTGCGTCCCTCCGCTCCCGCTATTCGAGAAGCGAACCGCCGTCGAGTATCCGCAGATCATCGACAAGGACGGCAATCACCCCGTCAACCGCTTCCTCACGTACACTGATCTCTCGATCGAGAAGGCGTCGATCTTTCCCGAGTCGAACGAGCTCCGTCCGATCGTGCACTCGGACGAGGGGCCGCTCGTCGCGACGCTCCACCATCGCGAACCGGGTGCATCGCCGGTTCCGTACCTGCTCGTCGGGTTCAACATCCTCGACTCGAACTGGCCGCTGGGGCACTACTCGTTCCCGATTTTCTTCGCGAACGCCGTCGAGTGGCTCCGCCGTGAGGAGGGAGGTGCGCAGAGCCGGTTTCGAACGGGCGAACCGCTCGTCTTCCGTCCTCCGCGCGGAGAGGACGAAGCGGATTGGGCGGCCGCGCGCATTCAGACTCCGAGCGGGGCGACTCGCATCCCGACGCGCGATGAGGACGGCGCCATCGTCCTCGCGTCGACGAACGAGGTAGGGCTCTACAGCATCCTCGCGGGTGACGCGCGGAGAGCGCGGGTGGCCGTCGGACTCCTCAGCTCGGCGGAGTCCCGACTTTCCCCGCGGGAGAAGATCAACTTCGGCGCCTACGAGGTCACGGTCTCCACCGAAGCCGAACAGGGGACGACCCACTACTGGAAGTGGTTCGCCTTGGCTGCAGTTCTCGTTCTCTTCGGCGAATGGTACGTGTACAACCGGCGATTGGGGATGTGAGCGCCGCCGCTCGTCCGCTGAAATCCTGCTAACCCGGATTTCTCACCAGAATGGGTGAGCGCAGCGGCGAGCCGCCGTAGAATCGTAGCGATGCTCGGCGAACGCCATCGGCGACCAACCGGAAACGCTGAACTCATCCTCCGTTTCGCTCACGGAGCAACCGACTCGAACGATGGATCCCTGCCCGCACTGCGGAGAACCGGTCGCTCCTCACGCTGAGGCTTGCCCTCACTGCGGGAGCGATTTCGAGACGGGGTGGAACCCCGATGCGGAGTACTACTCCGTCGAGCTCCCAGAGTTCGACGACGACGACGTGCTCGAGGTGGGTGAGTCGCGAAAGGAGCCCGCGCCCGTCAATATCGAACCGATCGTCGGGTCGGTCCTCGTCGCGGTCTCGGCGCTCGGCTTCGTCTTCATCACTCGGGCGGTGGAAAATCCGACGGGCATGCTCGCCGTCGTCCTCCTCTGCGCGAGCTATTTCGTCTACTCGACGCAGGTGCGCTCCCAGAGTCGCGAACGGTTTCGGTAGACAAAGCTCATCGACGGATCGCGCGGGACCGGTTCCCGCCGCGGGGCGCGTGGATCAGCCCGCCTGTGAGCTCTCCGGCTCGAGCGCGTTCAGCACGACAGCGTCGCCGTCGAGCGTCGCCTGGGCGACTTGGCCCTCTTGGATCTGTCCGAGGATGATCATCTCGGAAAGCGGATCCTCCACCCAGTCTTCGAGAGCGCGCCGAATCCCGCGCGCCCCCGTGCGCTCACTGTGTCCTTCGGAAATGATCTTCGCCTCGACGGCCTCGCTGATCTGTAGCTGGAGTCCGTGGCGGTCTAGGCGCTGCTGGACCTTCGCGAGCTCGAGCTTGAGGATCGCGCGGACTGCCTCGTCGTCGAGGTAGTCGAAGGTGACGATCGCATCGAGGCGGTTCAGGAACTCGGGGCGAAAGTGCTCGTCGAGCTCCTGCCGGATGAGGTTCAGCTGTTCGCGCCGCTCCGAATCGTCCTCGCTCTGGCGGAATCCGAGGCGCGACTGCGAGATCGACCGCGACGCGCCGAGGTTGGACGTCATGATGAGAAGGGTGTTCTTGAAGTCGATCAGTCGACCGAAGCTGTCGGTGAGTCGGCCTTCTTCGAGGATCTGGAGGAGCATATTGGTGAGGTCGGGATGGGCCTTCTCGATCTCGTCGAGGAGGACGACCGAATAGGGTTTTCGCCGGATCTTTTCGGTGAGTTGGCCACCCTCCTCGTAGCCGACGTAGCCGGGCGGCGACCCGATGAGCCGAGAGATGCTGTGCTTCTCCATGTACTCCGACATGTCGAGCGTGATCAGGGCGTCTTCGCTCCCGAACAGGAACTGCGCGAGCGCCTTCGCCATCAGCGTCTTCCCGACGCCAGTCGGGCCGACGAAGATGAATGACCCGAGGGGGCGGTTGGGATCCTTGAGGCCCGCCCGCGAGCGACGCACGGCGCGCGCGACCGATGTCACGGCGCGAGATTGACTCACGACCATCGTCGAGAGCTCGGCTTCCATCCGGACGAGCCGTTCGGTTTCCTCTTCCTTGAGATTCGAGCTCGGGATCCCCGTCATGGCGGCGACCGTCTCGGCGACGTCGCTCGCGCCCACCTGGCCGTCGATCTCCTTGCTCGATCGTTTCCAGGTGAGGACGATCTGATCCCGCTCCTCCTTCAGGCGCTCGACTCGGTCTCGGAGACGAGCCGCGACCTCGAAGTCCTGGCTGTGCACGGCGTGGTCCTTCTCCCGCTCGAGGCGGACGAGGTCGTTCTCGAGATTCGTGACATCCGGTGGCTTCGTCGTCCGGGCGAGTCGCTCGCGGGAGCAAGCTTCGTCGAGGACGTCGATCGCCTTGTCCGGGAGGAAGCGATCCGCGATGTAACGAGCGGAGAGCTCGACCGAGGCGGTGAGAGCATCGTCCGTAATGCGGACGCGGTGGTGGGCTTCGAAGCCGTCGCGGAGCCCCGTCAGGATCTCGACGGTTTCTTCCTTCGTCGGGGGATCGACGATCACCGTTTGGAAGCGGCGTTCCATCGCGCCGTCCTTTTCGATGTGCGAACGGTACTCGTCGAGCGTCGTAGCACCGATGCACTGAATCTCACCGCGCGAGAGCGGCGGCTTCAGGATGTTCGAAGCGTCGAGTGAGCTCTCCGAGGCGCCGGCGCCCATGATCGTGTGGAGCTCGTCGATGAAGAGGATGATGTCCTGAGCCTCGACGACTTCCTTGATGATGCTTTTCAACCGCTTCTCGAACTCACCGCGGTACTTCGTTCCCGCAAGCACTGCCGCGAGATCCAAGCTGACGACGCGCTTCGTCGCGAGGACGTCGGGAACTTCCTTGTCCGCGATGCGCTGGGCGAGCCCCTCGACGATGGCGGTCTTGCCGACTCCGGGCTCACCGAGGACGACCGGGTTGTTCTTCGTCTTCCGACTGAGGATCTGAATGATCCGCTGCGTTTCCTTCGCGCGGCCGATGACGGGGCCGATCTTGTTCACCCCCGCCTGAGCGGTGAGATCGACGCTGAACGATTCGAGGACGGTGAGTTTTGGGTTCTGGGATTGCAAGAACTGGTACTTCTCTTCTTTGGAGGGTTCTTTGGGATCTCCGAGGATCGCAAAGATGCGTTCCTCGAGCGCTTCCGCCTGAATTCCTAGGCCGGAGAGAAGACGCGCGGCGCAGCCTTCGCCTTCCTTTACGAGGCCCATGAGAAGGTGCTCGGTCGTTATGAAGAAGTGCCCCCAGCGCACGGCCTCGTCGCTTGCGAGCTCGAGGCTACGCTTCGCGTGCGGAGAGAAGGGAATCGCCTTGAGCGCGACCGCCGGTGGTACGCCCGCGAGGGCTCGATCGACCTCTGCTCGCAGCGTGGACGGCTGGAGATCACACCGCCGGAGTGCCTGCAGCGAGACGCAATCGGTCTCGTGGAGCAAGCAGCTCAGAATGTGTTCCGTCCCGATAAAGTCGTGGCTGCGCTCTTTCGCTTCGTTTCCCGCGGCGAGCAGAACTTGTTCCGCTTTTTCGGTGAACTTGACGGCCATGAAGGTCTCCGGAAGCGCCAGGTCGTACTCGGCCTGGAGCGACAGGTGGGATCGATGGATGGATCAGTCTCGCGCGGGCCCCGACGACTAAGTTCCGGTTCTCGTTGCGAAACGCCTGAGGGTGGACGGTGATCAAAACGCGCAGGTCGAAGGCGTGCGCTGCGTTGTTGTTCGAACTCGTGTTTCCGAGCGCGTAAGGCCTAGCCCTCGCAGAGATTCGGCAACCGCACGAAGGCCGGCGCAACTCGCGTTACGCGCGGATCTCGGTCGCGTGGTCGCTCCCCTATCGTCGGTGTATTCTTGCGAGAACGTTCTCCTTCTCCGGGGCGAACGATTTATCAGCCTTCCTCATTGGGGTTGCTCCCGTGAACGGCACGTTCAGTGCCGAAAGATACAGAACGTGATGGAAGAAACGCACCTCACCGAGAGTCGTCACTTGGCGAACCAAGCGCGTGTTCCGCAGCGAGAGTTCCGACTCCTCGTCGAAGGGATGCATCGCTGGCTCTCCGAGTTGGCCGGCGAGCGCTCCGAGCCTGCGCCGTGCGTCGGATTCGTACGCGGCGAAGCTGGGCGTGGAGGGCGTCAGGCCTTGCACGCTCTGCGCGGGATGTGTGAGCAGCTCGGAATGGAGGTGCTGCACGTCCGCGGACGCGACGGCTCCGGACCGTCCGCTTGGATCGGTTCGCTCGTCGATCAGTTGCTTCGCTCGGTACGACTTCCGGGTGAAGAAGAGAACGCCGGTCCGAATTCGCGGATCGAAGTTGCGCCCGACATTCTAGCGGTGCTCGCGAGCGTCACTCCGGGCGCGGGGTCGATCGATGGCGTCGCGCCGGCGCCCGATCTCGGACCCGCGGCGAACGTCCACCGCCTGGCGGACGCGGTGAGTCAAACCCTCCGCGCGATCGCGCGTTCGCGTCCTGTCCTCGCGGTGTTCGAGAGAATCGATCTCGCGGGCTCCATCGCCGCGGAGGTCGCGCAACATCTGGTGCGCGTTCTTACGAAGGCGAACTCCGCGCGGCCGGAGCGGGTCCTCGTCGTGGCGAGCGCCGCCGATGGCAACGATCCGTCGCTCAGCTCGCTCGTCGAGGTAGCGGACCGCACCGTCTTCGAGGTCGAGATGCGCGGGTGCTCGCGAGACGATCTTCAGGAGCTCGCTCGCGTGCTCGTCGGGGCGGAGCTTTCCGTCTCGGAGCGCGAGCGGGTTCTCCGCGCCACTCGAGGTCGAATCCGCCACGTCACGTGGCTCCTTCGACTGGCGGGCGATTCGGCCGCGGGAGTCCGCGGGTGGGATCGCTGGCTCGGACTCTCGTTCAGTGCGCTCGTCCGCCTCCGCGCCGAGCGCCTCGGTGCGCTCGAGCGGGCGGTCGTGAACGCGCTCGCCGCGGCGGGTTGCGCTCTCCCCGAGGCTGCGATCATCGATTCTTTGCGCGTGACCGCCGACTCCGCGGACGACGATGCGCCGGCGGCGGCAGCGATCCGGGCGGCGATTGCGGAAGCCCGGGAAGCGGGCTGGGTGAGCTCGTCTCCCGACGGTCGCGATTCGTCGGGGATCGCCTACTCGATCTGCGACGCTGAAGTCGCGGAGATCGTCCTCCGCGACCTCTCCTCGGCGGCTCGCTGCGAGGTGTTCGCGAGCCTCGTCGCCGCACTCGAACGAGCGAGCTCTGGCGACGAGCGCTGGCTTCCCCTTCTCTCGCGTCTCGCGATCGAAGACCTCGAACGCATCGACAACCCGGGAGTCATCACGCGCGGATTCGACTACCTCGAGCGTGTCGGATGTGCGGACGAAGTCCTCGAGCTCCTTCCGGCCGGAATCGAGCTTCTCGCGGCGCGTGCGCCGGCGGACGCCGATCCTTGGCGCGCTCGCTACGCAGGGCTGCTCGAGCGCACGGGGAGGCTGCACGAGTCGCGCGAAGAGAGCGAGCGACTGACCGGTGAGGAAGTCGACCGCACGATCGCGGTCGAGGCCTGGCGACGGATCGGCGATATCGCGCGAGCGGAGGGTCAGACGGTAGACGCGGTGAACTGCTACCGCCGGGGACTCGAGCGCCTCGACGAGGTCGATCGGGCCCTCCGCATTCACTTGCTGCGCCGGCTGGCCGAAGCCTGCGCAGCACTGGGCGACCGCGACGCGGCACTGCGCGCTCTCGCGATCGCCACCGATGGGATCGGTGCCGCGGATCGGGAAGACGAGCTGCGCCTGACGCAGCTCACTCTCGAGCTCTCGCCGCCCGGAAAAAACGCGGGATCGATCCCCGCACGCACCACAACGTGGTCTCTCGGACTGCGGGATCTCTGCGCGGGGGTGAGGATCTGCCTGAAGATCGCGCGGCTCTGTCGCGAGCGGGCGGAGCTCGGTGCGGCCGAGGAGTGGCTCGACGCCGCCGACGAGATCGCGGCGGCCAGCGGCTCGCGAGAGCTCGTCGCCGAGGTGCTCTCCGTGCGGGGCGAGCTCGCCCTCGAGCGCGGCGAGTCCGAGCTCGCCCTCCGGCTTCTTCGCGCCGCACGAGAGACTCTCGAAGAGTTTGGCGCCGGAGCCGCGCTGCGGGAGCTCTACGGATCGATCCTCGAGGTAGAGCTCGCGAGCGGAACCTTCGACGCCGCCGGCCGGACTGCGCGTCGACTTGCGGAGTCCTGGGCCGAAGAGGCGCCGGCCGACGATCGACCGTTTCGTCTCCGTCCCGAGGGGCGCGAGCGACCGCAGCGGATCGCCGCCCTCGAGAAAACGGTCTACGGCGAGGCGCCGAGCAGCATCCACGACCATCTCGAGCTGCTCGTCGCGGCACTCGACTCGGGACAGCTCACCGAGGCGACCGAGCACGGCGGCGCGCTCGTTCGAAGCGCGCGCCGCGACGACGCGGACGAGTGCGCAGTCGTCACCATGGCCGGTGCCCTGCTCGCGCGGATCGAAGCCCTTCGCGGCGAATACGACGGAGCGCTTCGCTGGGTCGCCGAGGCACTCAAGGGGCAGCGCGGCGTGCCGGATCGCCGCGTGGTCCAGGCGGCGTTTTCCGTTGCCGGCCGCGTCTCTCTCGAGCGCGGTGAGCTCGCGCGCGCGTACCACTACTTCCTTCGCGAGCTGCGTCTCGCACGCGAGCTCGGATCCGCGGACCGCCTGGGCCTCGCGTACATCGATCTCGCCGACTTTCTCATCGAGGGCGGGGCTCTCGCTGCCGCGGAGGAGATCGCCCGCGGAGCGATTCAGCTAGCGGCTCTAGCCGGTGACTCTCGCGTCGAGCTCCCGGCGCGACGCATCCTCGCTCGCCGAGCCGCGCTCGCCGGAGAGACGGACGTCGCGCACGCCGAGCTCACTCGGGCCGAACGTCTCGTCGCCCGGCTCGAGCTTCCGGTCGACGCGTGCTTCCTTCGCCTCGAACGAGGTTGGCTGGAAGTGGGGCGCGGCGACTTCGAGCGCGCGCTCGTCGTCGCGCGGGAGGGAATCGAGATCGCGCGAAGTAAGGGACTCCACCCGCTACTCGACGATTTTCTCCACCTCCTCGGTGCGATCGAAGGAGCGCGCGGCAACGCACGCTCCAATTTTCTCCGCGCGCTCGAAGCGCTCGAACAGGCCGTCGCCGGCGCCGAGGCGCGCTGTCGCCCGCAGCGGAGCTGGGAGGCGCTCATCGCGATCGCCAAGGCCTACGCTGAGCGCGGGAAGCTCGAGCTGACGCGACAGTACGAAGCCCGTGCCCGCGAGGTCGAGTCGATCGCACTCCATCCGCTGCCGGCAGAACTCGCGAGTCTCTCGTGGCAGAGTCGCGTGCCGCTGCAAGCCTCGCCGGTCGCCGTGTAGCGGGCCGAACCTCGCCTTCTACCGAGGCGCCTTGTACCGAGGCGCCTTGTACCGAGGCGCCTTGTACCGAGGCGCCTTGTACCGAGGCGCCTTGTACCGAGGCGCAGTGAGGAGCGGGCGTTGAGAGGTGCGCCGTCCGTCATGGGAGCGGCCACCATCAAAAAAAGGACGTCTCAGAGGAGTTAAGACGCCCTTAGAAAAGAAGTGAAGAGAAACTTGAAGTCTCGTTTGGGGACCGGTCTCTCGACCGATCAGGTTCGTACTATACTTGAGCGGCCAGAGGGTGTCAACCCCTCGGGAAGACAATCTCGGCGAGAATCCAACAGCTTTCTCTGATCTGTAACTCTTTTGTTTGCAGTGGTTTGTGGTCGCATTCAGGGCGGGCGTTCCACAAGGCTTCTCGCCAGCCGATTTCGTTGCCGGCGCGACGACAGGATTCGGCATCGGGACATCGGATTTCGCTGCGCCGAGCGGGTCGAATCCTCGCGAGGAGCGAGAACGACGCGACGACGTTAGGGAATCGATCGTCGCATTCGAGCGCGCGAACCGGGGATTCGACGAAGCCGGCCTAGATCGGAACGGGACTTGAAGCCGCCTCTCACGGGGCGCTGAGCGAGAAGATGCGCCAACGATTCTCGACGAAGATGAGCTGATCGACCCCGATCTCGACGTACGCACCGTCGATCTCGACCGCCAGCGAGCTCTTCGTGAGGAGCGGGTACGCGTCTCGAAACGCTCCCTGGGCGCCCGGCGCGGTGACGAGGTCGCCCGGTCGCCATTGCCACTCCGTCGCGGCGCCGTCCTTGACCGCGCCGATCAGCTGATCGACGATTTCGCGGTTCGCCGAGACGATCGCGGTGCCCATGATTTGAAGGTGGGACGGATTCAGGATGCGCCGCGAGAGCTCTTCGTCGACGAGGAGTTTCTTCGCCGCGTCGCTATCTCCCTTCTTCATCGCCGCGATGAACTCGTCGACCGTCTTTTTCGCCGCGGCGAGCGCCGTCGCGTCGGCGATCGTCGCCGCGGGCGGCGAGGTCTCCGCCGGGGTGAGGGCGCTCTCGATCGTCGCCGCCGCGTCGGGGGTCGCGCCGCTCGTCCCGGTGCCGGCGGGCTTGGGCGAGCTCGTGGCGTCGGCGGGTGTGGATGCGGTCGGGGGTTGCGCGCTGCCCGGCTCCGGATTGGACGGTGTGTTCGACTGCGGGGTGCAGCCGGCGAGAATCGCCGCGGCGGCGGCGATCGCAAGGCGGGTGGTGAGTCGTTCAGTCATGCCGTTCGTGTCCGGGTTGGGAGTCCTGGTCGCGACGCCGAGGTCGGCGTGGGGCTTCGATCTTACGAGGTTCCGGTTCGCGCGGCGGATTCGTGATCCTTTCCGGCGCGCGAGCGCCGAATCTGGCTCTTGGGCCTGAGGTTCCGGGGAGCCGGATCGGAGTTCTTCTTTTGTTCTGTTTCGAGTGATTGAGGACGCTTTGGATCGGGTAGACAGCGACCCAGTGCACCCCCAGAATGGAGTCAGAGGATGGACGCGAGGCCGTTGCGGACCGCTCGAGCGAGCGGCCAGCCCGCTGTCCGGCTTCCTCGCAAGCGGCCTGCCAATTCGGGCATCGGCCGACACCGACGCGAATCAGTAGCCCGCCCCGGGATTCCCCCATACTGGATTTCCCCCCTCCCGGGGCGGTTTTTTCTCTGGATCCGCCGGTCCCGTTCGCTGCGCCCGCATCAGAGCCCACATCAGAGATCGAGGGATGCCTGCTTCGAGACGCTTCCCTCGCTCGTCGTCGCCGGGCGACCGACGGGGAGCAGACGGCCGCAGCTTCCGCAGCTCGTCTCGCTTTCCTCGCCGCGGTGGCCGCAGCCGCGGCAGTACCGGTTGCGCAGGGTCGACAACCGCTGTCGCGTGTTGCTCACGTACGCGGTGATTTCCGGGTCGTTTCCCGTGTACGCCTGGAGCATCGTCCACGCGTCGCTCTGGCTGGGGCTCGGAAGAAGCTCACTCTCGTGAAGAGACACGATGCGAGCGTGCGCGGCCAGGTGATCCGGTGCGCTCCTCGCGACGTAGGCGTAGCTGAGGTAAGCCGCCTCGAAGGATCCGAGGCTCTCCTGCACCATGCCGAGGCGCACGCGAACGGCGTGGTCTCCCGGGCGGGTCTCGAGATGGAGCTGGTAGCTCTCGAGCGCCTTCCCGAACGTTTTCACCTTGTCGAGGCCCTTCGCTACCCGATCGGCCGGCGCATCGGGGCCGTTCGTCGACGTGCCATCGTCGGATTCGGTCTCGACCGCGTGGCGCAGCTTCCACAGCTCGACGACGTTGTCTCCGTAGAGGACGATATTGCGAAAGTAGTTCGGCGGGCGCTTCTCGGGGAGGAGCGACGCCGCTACCTCGTCGAGGAGAAGCGACGATTCGCGTTCGAAGACGCGGTCGAGCTCCTCGTGGAGCTTGGCGCGAAAGAGGGTCAGGCCGCGCCCGTGATAGTCGCGTAGCCGACGGTCGACGTCGTCGCTTTGACGAGCCGGAAAAACGCGCTTCAGCTGATCGAGGAACGGCTTCGTTTCGCTCATCGCCGCCAGCTCGAGCGCGCTCTCGACGGCGGGAGTGACGTCGGTGTGGATGCGCGCTCGTGCGAGCGCGCAGGCGTAGTGGCCGAGCCGCCGCGTCGCATCGACGTCCGCATCGAGCAGCGGCGTCGCCATCGCGTCGACGCGCGTCCAGTACTCGCGATCCGCCCCTTCGAATTCGAGGAGCCGGCGAAAGAGCGGGACGAAGCGCGCACCGTGAGTGGGAGCGTAGACCTGAAGGACGCGCGCGAAGTCGGAATAGAGCGGAGTGAATGTTCGCGCGCGGTCGTGCTCGAGCGCGGCGAGGAGGTTGTCGAGAACCCGGCGGTGCGCACCGTGCTGAGTCTCGAGGGCGAGCGCCAAGTAGTAGTGACCGCGCGGATTCGGCCGGCCGGCGCGATCCGTCTCGACGGTAGAGCGCTCGAGAAGATCGATCGCCTGTCGGTTCTGGCCGCGCAGGTAGAGGCAGATACCCTTCCCGAGCAGGCAGTCCGGATCGTTCGGGGCGAGATCGAGCCCGATCGAGAAATGATGCTGCGCGGCGCGTAAGTCTTCCGTGATTTCGGTGGGTTTCGCGTTTCCGCTGCGCTCGACGAGCGACGGCTGGAGGAGGAGCCAGCCGAGACGTCCGCGCGCGGTTCGTTGCTCGTCGTGCGGTGGCAGCTCGTGAGCGAGCGCGATCAGCTCGCGGTAGCACTCCTTCGCATCTTCCGGCCGACCGAGCACCTCGAACGCCGTGCCGCGCAGGAGGAGCGCGTGGCTGCGCGCAGCGGGCTCGAGTCTCGCCTCCGTCAGTGCCTCGTGGAGATCCGCGGTCGCGCGGTCGAGGTAGCGGCGCCTCGGCACGGCCTCCGATTCGGCCTGGCCCTGGCGGAGGAAACACTCGCCGCGGGCGACGAGCGCTTCGACGTAGACGTGCGGCCGCGCCGTATCGACCGCCGTGGTGAGCTGGTCGATCGCGGTGTCGACTTCGCCGACCGAGATGCTCTCGAGTCCGAGCGTGTACGACGTCCGGCTCTCCTGTGGCACCGGACTCCGGCAACTGACGGCCGTCAGCCCGAAGACGAGTGCGCAGGACCATCGCAGCGTGTTCTTCACGGCTCGAGTTCCGGAGAGAGGGAAAGGTGAAGTTGGATCGTGCGGCCGACGATCGTCTCGCCGCTTTCGTCCCCGGCGGACGTCGCCTCCACGTCGATCGCCGCGCTCATGGCGGCGCCGCGAAAGTCGCTGAGCGGCCGTTCCGTCACACGCTCGTCGCGAAAGAAGACGGCGAACGTGCGTGGCGGATCGCCGGGCAGGAGGCGGATGCTGCGGGGGAGAGCCTTCGCGAGGTAGTCTCGCGCCAGGTCGAAATTGTACCTCGCAGTATGCCGGTAGAGGAGAACCGACGGGATGACGAGCGGGGCGAGGAGATACGCCGGAGTCTGGGACCGCTCGACGTCGGCGAGCACTCGGAGCGGCGCGACCGGCGAGAAGCGCTCGCCGTTCTCGAGGACGACCTCGAGGACTCGCCGCTCGAGCTCGAACGGCGCGAGGCTGCGGTTTTCGATCGCGAGGATGACCGGAAAGTAACCGTGGTTCCGCAGTTCCCCGCCGAAGTAGTGGGCGCTCGCGGCGGGTGAGGCGATCAGCTCCGCGGCGAGGACGATCCCTTCGCTCTCATGGCGGTTGTGGTGCGCATGAGCGGGCCGGTCGGGGAGGGAGAGGGCGTCGAAACTCGCACACCCGCAGGCGACCGCGCTCAGCGCGGCGACGCAGGCGGCGTTCGCGAGCTGCTTAGCTCGATTCTGAGTTGGGATGAGCACCGTACCGAGGCCGGGGTGGAAGCTGGAGGCTCGAGGCGCGGCGGGCGGTCGCCCCCGCTCCAGTGCGCGCGAGTCGCGCGCGACGACGCACTGTACCCGGATTGCTGCGGCGATGAAACGGTCCCCGATGGCGAGCCGTCGGAGATCCCGATGTCGGTTCTCCCGTCACTCGGATGTGGAGTGGAAAAGCGGGTGAGGTTCTCGTAAAGCTAATTAATGTTTAGAGTTGTGTCGGTTTCGCGCGGCGATTGAACCGGCCCGCGTGTTCCGATATCCTGTCGGGTCGGTAGCGGCGCCCACCCGTCGGTTCGGGGGCGACTCCCGCGTACGCAGGAATCGACGCGCGTTGAACAGCTCGGATGGAACGAAACGGGCTGAACGACCTGGGGGATCCGGCGCTCGAGCCGGGCCGCGCGTCGGCGGACCGACCGATCGGGTGAATCGATAGTTGATGGATCGATGCTAACGCTCGAAGTTCGCCGCCGCGACGAGGCGGGGAGCACTCTGTTTCAGAGTCGGAAGACGCCCGTCTTCGTCGGCCGAGATCGCGCGATGGATCTCGTCCTCGACGACCCGCTGATTTCGCGCCAGCACGCGGTGATCGTCGCTCGCGCCGGCCGCTTCGTCCTTCAGGACATCGGCGGACGGAATCCGATCCGCGTCAACGAGGTCGAGCGCGTCAGTCACGCCCTCGAGCCGGGCGACGTCATCTCGATCGGCGACACCGACCTCGTCGTCGCCGCGACGGACGAGGACGCCGCGCGGGCCAGCGACTCGGTCGGGCCCACCGTCGTCGACGCGCGCGAAACGATCGCACGCTTTCGCCGGACGGGTACGCTCGACGGCCGAAACGCCGACGACACGGACGCGCCGGGGGGAGCCCGCCCCTCGCGGGCGGCCGGTCGCTCCGAGCGCGACCTTCGAAGCCTCCGCCAGTTCGGCGAGCTCATTCATAGCCTCGCGGATCGGCAGCGGGTGCTCGAAGCGGCGCTCGACATCGTGTTCGAGCACCTGAGTGTCATCCGCTGCTTCGTGGGTGATTTCGTCGCGGGCGATCAACTCGTCATCCGCGCGGAGCGATCGCTCCAGCCGGATTCTGGATCTCGCCGGCGGGACTACAGCCAGACGATCGTCGAGCGCGTCCGCCGGGACGCCGTCTCGATCCTCTTCAATCCGAGCGCGGATTCGAGCGACGAGTCGCTCGGCGGGGAGGAGGCGCGCGGGCCGGACTCGGGGCGCGTCGAGCCGAAGGACACCGCATCGCGGGGCATCGAGTCGAAGAGCATCGTTCGGTTGAAGATCAATAGCGCGATGTGTCTCCCGCTATTCCGAGCCGACGACGTCACGGGCGTCCTCTATCTCGATAGCCGCGAAGGGATGTCGAGCTTCGACCAGCAAGACCTTCACTTCGCGAGCGTGCTCTCGCACTTCATTTCGCTCGCGCTCGAGAAGGAAGAGCTCTATGAGCGGATCCAGGCCGAAAACCTCGAGCTAAAGTCGATCCTCCACCAGAAGAACCGCATGATCGCCGTCGGGCCCTCGGCAAAGGAGGTCCTCCGGCGCATCAAACGAGTGGCGCAGTTCGACACGACGGTCCTCGTCACCGGCGAGAGCGGCACGGGGAAAGAGCTCGTCGCGCGTGGCATTCACGATCGTTCTCCGCGGCGAGCGCATCCGTTCGTCGCGGTCAACTGCGCGGCGATTCCCGAGACGCTGCTCGAGAGCGAGCTCTTCGGCTACGCGCCGAAGTCCGGAATCAGCGGCAGCAATCCGCAGGGAAAACCCGGAAAGTTCGAGCTCGCGCACGGCGGGACGCTCTTCCTCGACGAGATCGGTGACATGACGCTCTCGACGCAGGCGAAGATTCTCCGCGTGCTCGAGGATCGCGTCGTCGATCGACTCGGATCCGAGCAGGGAGTCGAAGTCGATCTCCGGATCGTAGCCGCGACGAACCGCCAGCTTCAAAAGGCCGTCGAGGAGGGACGATTCCGCGAGGATCTCTATTACCGACTCAAGGTCTTCGACGTTCACCTGCCGCCGCTTCGCGAGCGCCGGGACGACATCCTTCCCCTCTGTCAGCACTTTCTCAGCCTGCATCCGCCGGAAGGACGGCCGCCCGCCGAGCTGTCGCCGCGCGCCAAAGAGCTCGTCCTCGCTTACCCCTGGCCGGGAAATATCCGCGAGCTCAAGAACTGCATCGAGCAGGCGCTGCTCCTCTCGAACGGACGCACGATCTACCCGGAAAACCTGCCGAGCGATCTGCGTCGGGGCGATCATCCGCAGGAGTTCGCGAGTCTCGCCGAGCTCGAGGCTCAGTACATCGCGCAGGTGCTCCAGAGCGTCAATTGGAACAAGCGGCGCGCGGCCCAGGTTCTCGGAATCAACCGCTCCACGCTTTACGAGAAGATCAAAGTCTATGAGTTAACGCCCCCGGCGGCCGACGCGGGACTCGCGAGTGGCGCGGCGGGAAACGGCGCGGAAACTAGATCATGATGGTGCGCCGCCCGAAGCGCGAACCGTGACGTTTTCGGAATGCGCGTTCCGTCGCTTCAGGCGCCGGCGCGCGCTCCAGAGCGCGGGGGAATTCGCCGATCTACGGGAAGTCGACTCGATCGACCGCGCACCGCGAACGAGACGCCAGTTGACTGGCAGCTTCGAGGACAAGAGATGACCGACATGACACTGGATCTGGTGGAAAAGGGACTCGCCGAGCACGTCGACCGCACGGTGGAGATGCTCCAGCGCATCGACATGACGGCGATCCGCACGCTGATCGACAAGCTGCACGGAGCCTACGAAGAAGGTTCGCGGGTGTTCCTTTTCGGGAACGGCGGGAGCGCGGCGACGGCGTCTCACTTCGCCGAGGATCTCGCCAAGGGCATCCTCAAGGACATGGACGAGACCAAGCGACTCCGGGTCCTCAGCCTCACCGATTCCGTCCCGTTCATCTCCGCGCTGGGAAACGACTGCGGGTTCGAGACGATCTTCCGCGAGCAGCTGATTACGAACGCCTCTCCGGGCGACCTCGCCATCGCGATCAGCGGATCGGGCAACAGCCCGAACGTCCTCAACGCGATGAAGTGGGCATCGGAGAACGGACTCTGGACGTGCGCGATGACGGGTTTCAACGGCGGTAAGCTGAAGCCGATGGTCGATACGTGCGTCCACGTTCCGATCCTCGACATGGAAGTCGCCGAGAATGCGCACATGATCGCTGTTCACCTCGTCGTGAGCGGACTGCGAAAGACGCTCGAGATCGCGCGTGAAAGCGAGACCGATTCGTCGCTCGGCGACGCGGGTTGAGGCCGAACGTCGCCGCGAGCGTTCGTCCTCGCCCGGGGCGTCGATCCCGGTGTCCGTAGAATGACGAAGGTCTTCCGTCCCGCTCGGGTAGCACACCTTCAGTCGGTGCGGCGCCACCTCCTCGTTAGCAGCTTCCGACCCAAGGCGGCTCGCCGCTGCGCTGAGCGAGGCGGGTGAGCCGTCCGGGTTAGCCCGTCATGTCTTCTCTCCTCCGGATGATCGACGCGAATCTGAATCGCCTCGCCGAGGCGCTTCGCGTCGTCGAAGACGTCGCGCGTTTCCATCTGGACTCCGCGCCTCGCGCCGCTGCGCTGAAGGAGCTCCGGCACGCGGCGTTTCGCGTGGTTTCCGAAGTCGGCGTCGATGTCGCCGCGCTGCCGCGATCGCGAAACATCCTGCTGGACGTGGGTCGCGAGAATCCGTCGCCCGCGGGTGCGGGCGAGCGAAGTCTCACCGCGCTCGATCTCGCTCAGCGCAACTTCGAGCGGGCGAAGGAGGCGCTCCGAGTCATCGAGGAGTGCGTGCGTTGTCTCCACCCCGGGGGCGAGCGCGCCGTCGAGGCGATTCGGTACGGCGTCTACGAGGAGGAGCGCCGGTGGAGCTTTCCGTTTCGCCGCGGCGGGGCGGCGGAGCTCCTCGACGCTGCGCGAGTCTATCTCGTAGCGATCCCCGAGATCTGCCGCGGCGACGTCGTCGAGACCGTGCGAGCGGCGCTCGACGGCGGCGTCGACATCGTCCAGCTCCGCACCAAGGGGGCGACGGATCATTCCGTCCTCGAGACCGCGCGCCGTCTACGCGAGCTCACCGAGGCGCGCGGAGCCCTCTTCATCGTGAACGATCGCCCTGACCTAGCGCGACTCTCGCGCGCCGACGGCGTGCACGTCGGACAGGACGACCTGGAGCCGCGTGACGCGCGGGAGATCGTCGGCCCGCAGTCGATCGTCGGTCGATCGACCCACGACGAGACGCAGGCGGTCGACGCGGCCGGGGGCGAAGCCGACTACATCGGAGTCGGTCCGGTCTTTGCGACTTCGACGAAGTACGACCACGAGGACGTCCTCGGGCCCGATCGGGCCGCCGCGATTCTCTCCGCCCTCGAGATCCCCGCGTTCGCGATCGGTGGGCTCGACCTCGAGCGCGTGCGAGAGCTGCGCGACCGAGGTGTTCGGCGCGTCGCCGTCGCGAGCGCGATCCTCGCGAGCGCAGATCCGGCGCGCGCCGCCGCCGAGATCAAGGAAGCTCTCGCGGGCGACGCATCGACGTCGACGACGGACTCCGCGTCCTCGTCCGAATCGAGCGAGGGCAGAGCGCCGGAGTAGAAATCTCGCGAGCAGACCGGGATAATCCCCGCCATCATGCAAGCGAGTTCGCCTCCTCTCCTCGACTCAGCGGAACCGGTCCCCTTTCGGCCGCGCTCGCGCGCCGTTGCCCTCCTTCTCGGGCTCGTCCCCGGTTGGGGGCACGTCTACTGGGGGCGCGAGCGGCTCGGTCTCGCGATTTTCACCCTGTTCGCGCCGGCGCTGTTCGCGCTCATCCACGGCGTGCTCCTCTACGTCGGTCCGTACTCCGCGCTTTGGCGCGCCTCGGCGGTCACGGTTCTCGTGCTCGTGTTCGCGGTGTCCTACGTCGATCTCGTGATGAGAACGACGCGGGCGCGCGCCGAGCGCGAGAAAGACGAGTGGTGGAGCTCGATCCGGCGCGGCATGGTGTCCTTCGTGCGCGGCGATCTCGCCGGGGCGCGGAGCGAGTTTGGGCGCGCTCACGACGTCGATCCATTCGATCCGGAGTCGCAGTTCCGCCTCGGCATCGTCTACGCTCGCGAGGGCGACCGCCGGCAGGCCGCGAGGTGGCTCCGCCGCGCCGAGCGGTATGACGTCGACGAAAAGTGGGCCTGGGAGATCGCGCGGGAGCGTCTCCGACTTTCGCACGCCGGGCGATCATCGTCGGCGTCGTCGGATGGGGCGCCCGAAGGCGGTGCCGATCACGACGCGGTCGGAGGGGACTCGTCGGTGCGGACCGAGTCCGAGCGCGCCGCGGACGAGAGTTCCGCTGGCCCTCGGGAACACGAAGTGGCGGAACGAGGCCGGGGAGGCTGAGCCGAGCATGGTGAGCTACAAGGACGCCGGGGTCGACATCGACGCCGGGGACGCGGCGGTCCGCCTGATGTCGGATCACGTGCGGAGCACGTACACGCCGCAGGTTCTCACTGGAAGCCACGGCGGCTTCGCCGGACTCTTTCAGCTCGACTACCCGCGCGGGCTCCTTCGGCGCAACTACCGCGATCCGGTGCTCGTCGCGTGCACGGACGGAGTCGGGACGAAGCTCGAGATCGCATTCCGCACGGGCCGTTCCGACACGGTCGGCATCGATCTCGTCGCCATGTCGGTGAACGATCTCGTCGTCCAGGGCGCGGAGCCGCTCTTCTTTCTTGACTACGTCGCCGTGGGAAAGCTCGACCCGAAGGTCGTTGCTCAGATCGTCGCGGGTATCTCGCGCGGGTGTCGCGAAGCCGGCTGCGCGCTTCTCGGCGGCGAGACGGCAGAGATGCCGGGCTTCTATCCCGCCGGAAGCTACGACCTCGCGGGGTTCGCCGTCGGCGTCGCGGAGAAGCGCCGCCTCGTTCTCGGCGACCGGGTGGCTCCCGGCGACCAGATCATCGGGCTCGCCTCGAGCGGATTTCATTCGAACGGGTACTCGCTCGTCCGTCGGGTCGTCGACGATGCCGGTCTCGAGCTGACTGGCGTTCCGGCGGGGCTCGACGTTCCGCTCGCCGACGCGCTCCTCGAACCGACGAAGATCTACGTGAAGCCGATCCTCCACATCCTCAACCGCTACCGGCGGAAGCGCGTCGTGCACGCGATGGCGCACATCACGGGAGGGGGGCTACCGGGAAATCTGCCGCGGGTGCTCCCCAAAAACGTCGACGCGGCCGTGTGGACGAGTCGGTGGACGGTGCCGCCGGTGATCGAGCTGATCCAGGAACACGCCAAGATCTCCGATCAGGAGATGCGCCGAGTCTTCAATATGGGGATCGGCATGGCGATCGTCGTCTCGAGTCACTTCTGCGAGTCGATCCTGGCGCAGTTCGCGGCGCTGGGCGTCGATGCGGTGCACATCGGTGAGATCCGCGCCGGCAGCGGTCGGCTCCTCGTCGGCAAGGCGCCGCGAAAGAGGGCGAAGGCGCGATCGACTTCGACGCCGAAAACGAGGAAGAAGAAACCTCGCGCGTCGCTCAACGGCTCCCGTTCGGCCAAACGCCGCTGAAGACTTCGGTCGCGGGTCCGGTCATCGCGACGCGTCCGGTAGTCCCCGCTCGATCTGCTTCCCAGTGGATGTCGAGCGCTCCCCCGCGCAGCTGCACGCGCACCGCGCGCTCCGTCCAGCCGTTCAGCACGGCGGCCACGACCGCAGCGCAGGCGCCGCTTCCGCAGGCGAGTGTCTCGCCGCTTCCCCGTTCCCACACGCGGAACTCGAACTCGGTCGGAGAGCGTACGAAGATGAACTCGGCGTTCACCCGATCGGGAAACGCAGGGTGGTGCTCGAAGCGCGGACCCCACTCCTCGAGCGCGAACTCGTCGACGGGCGTTTCGAGGCGAATGACCACGTGCGGATTCCCCATCGAGAGCGCCGAGACGCGGAACGTGCGGCCATCGACGACGAGCGGGATATCGACGGCCCGCGCCGTCGGATCATCTCCGACGTGCATCGGCACTTCGCCGCGGGCGAGGCGAGGCGCGCCCATATCGACTTCGATGGAGTTCGCGCGGCCGCCCGAAGCGGTCGCGACCCGAACGTGCCGCGGACCCGAGTCGGTCTCGATGGCGAAGCTCTCGCCTCGGGTCCGCCCGCGGTCGTAGACGAATTTCGCGACGCACCGGAGTCCGTTTCCGCACATCGCTCCGCGCGAGCCGTCGGCGTTGTACATCTCCATGCGGCAGACGGCGGCGGACGGAGCCTTCGGCGGGGCGATGAGGATGAGACCGTCCGCGCCGACGCCGAAGTGGCGCCGCGACACGGCGCGCGCGAGTGCCGCAGCGTCGTCCACTCGACTCGCGAAAACATCGACGTATACGTAGTCGTTTCCGAGCCCCTCCATCTTCGTGAACGGGACGTCCATGCCCGGGATTGTAGGCGTCGTCGACGCGGACGGAAAGAGCTGGGGTGAGCGCGAAGATCGGGGCGATCCGCGCGGATTCCTCGCCGGGCGCGCGTGTCGGCGTCCGTCTACCTGGTGGGTTCCCGTGCCGTTCGAGCACCGGTGATGACCACGTTCGGGGTTAAACTACAAGAAGAGCGCTCGGCAATCGCTCGAGACGGTGTTCGGTCGGCAGTAAGGAGGATTCCCCGTGATCCAGCGACTTTCCCTCGCCTTCTTCGGCGTGGTGTTCTCGCTCGTTTCGACCGAGCTCCACGCACAGGAGACCGAGCCCGCACCCGACGAGCCGAAAAGCGCGCAGGCTTCCGACGCGGACGACGAACCTTCGAAGCTCGAGATCGAAGGCGTCGAGCGACAGGAGCTGAAGCCCATCGTCGATCGCGGGCCCGACCCGCTGCCGGACGCGAAGCTGCCGGCGAAAACGCGCCCGGCGCCGGATCCCGCGCGCGATCAGTACGTCCGGGAGCCGGTCTACGTCCGCGTCGCCGAGGTGATCGTCGATTCGGCCGGCGAGCTGAAGATTCCCGACGTCCAAATCGTCGATCGCTATCTCCAGGAGTACCTTCGCCGGGCGGGATTCCCCATCGCAGCCACGGTTGCCGAAGCGAAGTACCGCATCGAAGGCGACCTCGAGGCGCAGTTCGACAAGGTGCTGCGGATTCAGGGACGTCCGGTCGCGTTCAAGGTGCGCGCGGAGTGCTCTCTCTTTCTGCTCGATGCCGACGGCAGTGAGCTCGAGGGGTTCGAGATCCCCGAGATCTTCCAAGAGAACGTCAAGAGCGAGAAGAGCGCCTTCGTTCAGGTGCGGCGACTCGCCGCGAAGACGTTCTGGGATCACCTCACGAAGGACGGCGACGTCCTCGGTGATCGCGAGGTGGAAGCCGTGATCCAGCGACTGAGTGCGGTGCCTCGCGAGGGAGACGCGTGGTCGACCGAGGACTGCGTGAAGACGCTCGTCGGGAGAGGGCTCGCCGTGGTGCCGGCGATGCTCGATGCCCTCACCGACACGCGTCCCGTTCTCGTTCCCTCCTCGTACCGCGGACTCACGCCCGAGACCCGCCCGAAGCTCCGCATCTATCACGTCGCCGATCAGGTGCTCGAGGAGATCTTTCAGAAGGTGAGTCGCATGAATCTCGACACCCCGCATCGCTGGCGCTTTCTGATCATGCGCGGGTGGGAGAACGAGTGGCGGCGGTTCTGCCCCCCGTTCCGGGACTCACCGAATCAAAAGCGGGATGCGAAGCCGGAGTCCGCCCAGCGGAGCTCGGCGGACTCGGCGGCGGCGAACGGGAACGCCCCGCGCTGAACTCGAGGCGATCGCGGTCCCGCGCGGCTCGAGTGCGACCGGGCCGACGCCCTAGCCTCGTCGATAAGTCCCAGTCGCGACAACGATTGCGCGATCCGGCGCCCGCGTGTTTCCGGCGGCGCGAGGGCTCTCGGCGTCTCCGGGGGTCGTTGAAGTACCCGCGGACTGAGGTTATACTCATGCGGTTACTGACTTTACCGCTCTTTCGCGGGCCTCGCCGGCGCCGGTTTACGCCGTCGGTCGGCGCGCCGCGTGGCGGCGAAATTGCGCCGCCGAGAGATTGTGTAAGCCCAACTACCGAAACCGATTGAGAGCAGGCCGTCCATGGTCGTCGTGCGCATTCCGACTCCGCTCCGCCGTTTCACCGACGGACAGGCCGAGGTCCAGGCCGAAGGCGCCACCGTGAAGGAGGTGTTCGATCACCTCGAGTCCGTCGGGCAGGGCATCCGCGAGAAGGTTTTCGACGACTCCGGGCAGATCCGCCGCTTCATCAACGTGTTCAAGAACGGCGACGACGTCCGCTACCTCGAGGGTCCGGACACGCCGGTCGCCGCCGGCGACGAGCTGAGCATCGTCCCCGCGATCGCGGGCGGTTTGGCGAGGTAGAAGACGTGTCGAAAAAGGACCAGTGGCTGGGCGAGCTGCGCTCGGCGATTCCTCAGGCATCGCCGGAGGAAGTCCGCGAGTGGATCGACTCGGGAAACGCGCCCACGGTCGTCGACGTCCGTGAGGGCGACGAGTACCGCCAGGGGCATCTCCGCGGGGCGATTCACCTCCCGCGCGGTTTCCTTGAGCTTCAGGCCGAGGCGAAGCTGAACGGCGCGAACGGCAAGGTCGTGGCCTACTGCGCCGGCGGCGTTCGATCGCTCTTTGCGGCGGACACGCTGCGAAAGATGGGGTTCGACGACGTCGTTTCGATGACCGGTGGCTTCACGCGATGGAAGCAGAATGGCCATCCGTACGACGTGCCTGAGATCCTCACCGAGCGCGAGCGCGAGCGCTACCAGCGTCACCTCACCATCGACGAGGTCGGCGAGGAGGGGCAGATCAAGCTCAAGCAGGCCAAGGTCCTCTGCGTCGGCGCCGGCGGCCTCGGCTCGCCCGCAGCCTACTACCTGGCGGCGGCCGGGATCGGAACGCTCGGCATCGTCGACTACGATGTCGTCGATCGGTCGAACCTCCAGCGTCAGATCGTTCACAGCGACGCGCGGGTCGGAGAGCTGAAGACCGAATCGGCGCGCCAGACGCTCGAGAGCCTGAATCCCGACATTCAGGTCGTCACGTACGAGGAGCGGGTTTCGAGCGAGAACGTCGACCGACTCTTCGAGGGTTACGACGTGATCCTCGATGGCTGCGACAATTTCCCGACGCGGTACCTCGTCAACGACGCCTGCGTGAAACACGGCATTCCGAACGTTCACGGTAGCATCTACCGCTTCGAGGGCCAGGCGACGGTGTTTTGGCCGGGCAAGGGTCCTTGCTACCGGTGCCTTTACCCCGAGCCGCCCCCGCCGGAGATGGCGCCGTCTTGCGCCGAGGCGGGTGTGCTCGGAGTGCTTCCCGGAGTGATTGGCGTGCTCGAGGCGATCGAGGCGATCAAGATCATCCTCGGCAAGGGCGACCTTCTCGTCGGGCGACTCCTTATGTACGACGCGCTCGAGGTGAGCTTTCGCGAGCTCAAGGTGCGGCGTGATCCCGAGTGCCCGTACTGCAGCAAGGACGAGTTTCCGGGCTACGTCGATTACGCGCACTTCTGCGGCGTCTGAGGATCCAATTGGCTCATGCGCTCCAGCCTTCCGACAACGCTGCCCGAGGAGTTTCTTCCGCATCTCGATAGCTGCCCAGTGCTCGGGGCGATCGGGAACACGCCACTCGTGCGGGTGGATCTTCCCGAGCTCGCGAAGCCAGGCGTCGAGGTGTACGCGAAGCTCGAGTACTTCAATCCGGGTGGATCGATCAAGGATCGTCCGGTGCTCTGGATGCTCCTCGGCGCCATCGCCGATGGCCGTCTGCGGCCGGGGATGACGGTGCTGGATTCGTCCTCGGGGAACGCCGGGATCGCCTACGCGATGATCGGTGGTGCGCTCGGGTACGACGTGCGCCTCGTGATCCCGGGGAACGCTTCGGCCGAACGGAAGAAACGGCTCGTCGCACACCGCGCCGATCTCTTCTTCACCGATCCGGTCGAGGGGTACGATGAGGCGCTGCGCGAAGTGCGGCGACAGGCCGAGGCCTCGCCGGAGCGATACTTCTTTTCGGATCAGTACGCGAACGATTCGAATTGGCGGTCCCACTACGAGATGACGGCACAGGAGATTCTCGATCAGACCGGGCGCCGGGTGACGCACTTCGTCGCCGGGGTCGGCACTGGGGGGACGCTCACCGGCGTCGGTCGCCGGCTCAAGGAAGAGATTCCAGGTGTGGAGATCACGTGTGTCCTTCCGGACGAGTTTCCGGGGATCGAGGGGCTGAAGCCGCTCGGGAATCCCGAGGACATCGTGCCCGACATTCTCGACGAGTCGGTCATCGACGAGCGCGTGAACGTCACGATCGACGACGCGTACGCGTATTGTCAGCAACTCGCGGGGAAGGGGTTTTTTGTCGGGCAGTCGTCTGGGGCTTATACCAAAGGAGTGGAATCGGTGGTGTCGCGCATCGACGAGGGCGTGGTCGTGACCGTTTTCAGCGACCTCGGCGAGCGCTACTTCAGCACGGGGCTGTGGGGACACGACACGTAGCAAAGCTCGGCGCGGAGCGAAGAGGGGCGTTCGGCTCTCGCGTGGCGCGCGTCGTCCGGCTTGCGTCGTCTCGATCCCGGCGGAATCGGCTCCCGAGGAGCATCGGGATTCGGGGCGTCCGATCGGATGAGCGGCGCGCGGATCGTCGCCGCGTCTATCGTCTACCGGTGGAATCCGGTGCGATCGAGCTTTCTCACCTCGAGTGAAGAGACGGAAGGCGAGCTCATGGTCAACCCGATCGACGCGGTGGGCGGTCGAAAAGCAAAACGGGCCTCGGGCGCCGACGGCAGCGCGACGTTGTCGAGCGCGCGGGGGGGAGAGGGCGTGGCGCCGGCGAGCGCGATCGACGCGAGTTTTCGGCCGAGCGAAGCTACGCTCGTCGATCTCTACCGCGTGGTCCTCCTGTCGCGGACGCTCGACGACGCCGAGGTGCGACTCCGGCGGCAGGGAAAAGCGTTCTTTCAGATCTCGAGCGCCGGGCACGAAGTGATCCAGGCGGTCGCGGCGAGCGTTTTCCGCGCCGGATCGGATTGGTTCTACCTCTACTATCGCGATCGGTGTTTGAGCCTCGGTCTCGGCATGGAGCCGCTCGACTTGGTGCGGCAGGCACTCGCGAAGAGGACCGACCTCATGAGCGGCGGACGGGAGATGCCGTGTCACTTCGGCATCCCGTCACTGCGCATCATCAATCAATCGAGCGCGACCGGCAGTCAGTTCCTCCACGCGGTCGGCACCGCAGAGGGGATCTGGCTCGCCCGCCAGGGAGGGGTCTCGCCCGGACCGCTCCCCGAAAAGTTCCTCCGCGGACGAGCGCGCACGGGAGAGGCTCAGACTCTCGTGGATCCATGTCGCGTCGAGGAGGACGAAATCGTTCTCACGACAGGCGGCGACGGGGCGACGAGCGAGGGCGAATTCTACGAAGCCATCTCGGCGGCGTGTCTCCGTCGGCTTCCCGTGCTCTTCCTCATTCAGGACAACGCCTACGCGATCAGTGTTCCCGTCGAGTACCAAACGCCGGGGGGGAGCATCTCGCGCCTGTTCAAGGAGTACCCTGGTCTCCACGTCCAGGAGGTCGACGGACTCGACCCGGTGGCGAGCTACACCGTGCTCTCGCACGCGGCGCAGTACGTTCGAGACGGCCGGGGACCTGCGCTCGTCCACGCGCACGTCAGCCGGCTCGTGCCGCATTCCGACGCGGACGACGACAAGCTCTACCGTCCCGACGTCGAGCGCGATCTCATCCGCCGTCGCGACCCGTTGCCGCGCTTTGCATCGCTCCTCGTGGAACGCGGCATCCTTTCGCGCGGCGAGATCGCCGAGCTCGAGAAGAAGACCGAAGCCGAGGTCGCCGCGGCGGTCGAAATCGCTCTCGGCGAGGACGACCCCGAGCCGACGCCCGAGGAGGTGACTCGATTCCTGTTCGAGTCCAATCCGGTCGTCGAGGAAGAGACTCCTCCCGCGACGGTCGGTGACGAGCTCACGCTGCTCGATGCGATCCGGCGGACGCTCCGGACGGAGATGGAGCAGGATCCGCGGATCCTCGTCTTCGGCGAGGACGTCGCCGACCTCTCGCGCGCTCACCTCCTCGAGCAACTCCCCGGAAAGGGTGGAGTGTTCCGCGTCACGCACGGACTCCAGCGCGAATTCGGGCACGAGCGGGTGTTCAACACCCCGATCGCGGAAGCGGCCATCATCGGGCGCGCACTCGGGCTCGCCGTGCGCGGCTTCTTGCCCGTGCCGGAGATTCAGTTCTTCGACTATATCTGGCCCGCGATGCACCAGATTCGCAACGAGCTCACCGTGCTCCGGTGGCGGTCGTACGACAACTTCGCCGCTCCGGTCGTCATCCGCGCCCCGATCGGTGGATATCTGCGCGGCGGGGCGATCTACCACAGCCAGTCCGCCGAGACGATGTTTTGCGCCTGTCCCGGGCTGCGCGTCGTCATGCCGTCGAACGCGCGCGACGCCGTGGGGCTTCTCCGCACGTCGCTCCGCTCGGGCGATCCCGTTCTTTTCCTCGAGCACAAGCACCTCTACCGCCAGCCGTACGCCAAGTCGATCGATCCCGGCCCGGATTACGTCATCCCGTTCGGCTGCGCGCGCGTCGCTCGCGAAGGGTCGGATGTGAGCGTCGTGACCTATGGAGCGCTCGTCGAAAAGAGCCTCAGTGCCGCGCGGCGACTCGCGGATGAAGGCATCGAGGTCGAGGTGATCGATCTCCGCTCGCTCCAGCCTTACGACTTCGCGGCGATTCGCGCTTCGGTCGAGAAGACCAACCGGGTGGTGGTCGCGGGCGAAGAGCCGAGGACCCACGGCTTCGCCGCCGAAGTGGCTGCGCGCATCGCGGATGAGCTGTTCGAGCACCTCGACGCCCCGGTGCGCCGAGTCGGCGCGCTCGATGCTCCGGTACCGTACTCGCCCGTGCTCGAGCACTGCATGCTTCCGAGCGAGGAGGATCTCCTCCGCGAGGTTCGCAGCGTGCGCGCGTTCTGATTCGCTTGGATCCCTCGTTCACCCTCGTTCTGGGATCGGCGTTTCGAGTCCCGTCCGCCGCAGATGAGTCTTCGGTGGGCGCAGTAGTCGCGGACTGCGAGCGACGGATGTCACGAAAGTGTCACGAGGGAAGTCCGTCGCCGGCGTGATGCGAACACCGTTTCGTGCGCCGGTGGCGCTTGCCTGCCGCCGCGCGCGTGTTCGCCTCGGATTCGTGTCGCCGAGTTTCCGGTGAATCGCACACGGTGTTGCACGGTCATACATCGTGTGCCCGCGAAGCCCCGATGCGGAGGAGTTGCCGGTGCGAGTCGGCCTGCGCGCGCCGTTCGATCTCGACTTTGATCGAGGACGTAAGTCTCTCAATGGCACGTGCTTGCGCGGGGCTCGAGCGTTCGCGATTCGCGTGACGTTCGAGCGATTTCAGAATTCGACGGAAAAAATACTGCAACGGGTACGGTCTTTGCGCGTCAAAGGAGATGAGAGAAGGGCTGAGAACGGACATCTCGGAGGAGGAAACGATGCGCGATCGATGTCGATCGACTTTCGCGGTTGCCGAGCGTGGTGAGACGCTCGAATCGTTCGGCGCGCGAGACGGAGTTCGTGATCGTTCCGTGACGGGAAGTCTGTTCACTCGAGTGTGCGGAATCGGTGGCCTGATCGAGACAAGGACCGGCCGCCGACGACCGCTGCATATGGAAACGATCGCGGAGTGGTTCGTGAACGACCAGCGACAAATCGCGAGCTCGATTCGGACAAATGTACTGTCGGATCGGGCGGCACCGGACGTTCGAGCTTGTGCGCAAGCTGCGCGCACGTCGAGGTGTCGCGGCGATGAGCGCAATCTCGTTCGTTCGCACCGCGAATCTTTCGGAGGCGGTTCACGAATCGGTCGCGGTCGGGGTACTCCCCCGGTGCGGGAACGATTCGATCTCGCGACTCGTTCTGTAGATCAGAACGTCGAACGTGGGGTGGGCCGTCGAACCACACCG
This sequence comes from Planctomycetota bacterium, assembly GCA_965223845.1. Classification (GTDB taxonomy): domain Bacteria; phylum Planctomycetota; class UBA8108; order UBA8108; family SXIK01; genus CBDCXR01. Next base: position 7,627,322 of record CBDCXR010000004.1, read on the forward strand.
ACTCAAGTGCCCTCTCGATAAAGGCGACGACCATGACGACCTCAACGAAAACAAAACCTTCGAATCCGAAAGTGCCTCGGACCGAATCTGGAAGTCGCGCTCTCTCCCTGACCGATCTCGAAATCCCCGTTCGACCTCTCCTCACGCGCGACCAAGAAATCAACAGCGGGACGAGGGTGCGCTCGGCGCTTCGTCGTCTCGCGGAGCTTCTTCCTCGGCACCCCGTCGGCTATCGGCGCTTCCTCGGCCGAATGCAGGAAGTCTCCGAGGGCGGAACGCTCATGTTCACCTGGCTGTCGCTCCGCGAACGGATCCAGGCGGACTACGCAAAGGCTCTACGCGCTCTCTCTCGCGCGGAGTCTCTCGTCGAATCCGATCACCGGAAGGCGCTCGCTGCGTACGAACGTGGCGTGAAGGTCTTGCGCACGTATCCTCTCGACCCCGAGACGCTCTATCAGTGGAGCCGCCAGGTGAGCGGAGGCAAGCAGGACCTCGGGCCTCTCGGTGCCTCGCCGCGGCTCCAGAAGATCGCACGCGTTCTCAAGAGGGTCGTCGACGTGGTCGAGCGCGAGCGCGAGGAGATGGTCCTCCCGAATTTCCGTCTCGTCCTCAAGGAGGTCTTTCGCTACCACCCGACGGGGATGCGGCGGAGCGATCTCTTTCAAGAGGGCCTCGTCGGTCTCCAAAAGGCGGTCTTCCGCTACGACGCGAGGCGCGGGATCCGCTTCTCAACCTACGCGACGTATTGGATCCGCCAGGCGATTCGGAAGGCGCTCATCGACAAGTCTCGCATGATCCGGGTTCCGCAGGCGATCCAGGAAGAGCTTCGCAAAGAAACGCCGTCCCTCAAGCACGGTGAGGCCGACCGCGTGAAGCGGATCCTTTCCGATACGGTCCTTTTTTCCGCCGGTGAATCGAGCGAGGCGGACGACCGCTTCTCGTTCGACGTCCGCGACGAAGCGCCGCCGGCAGGGTTCGTGCGCTCGCTCCACACCGGCCGCATTCCGCGCGCGGTGGGCGAGGCACTCGAGACGCTTCCCAATCGCGAGCGCGACGTGATCCAGCGGCGGTTCGGCCTTCTCGGAGATCGTCCTCAGACTCTCGAAGAAATCGGCAATCACCTGCAGCTTTCGCGCGAGCGCATTCGCCAAATCGAGCGCGAGGCGCTCGAGCGGATGCGGCGGGTCAATCAGCTTCTGGAAGTCTACGAAGACCTCGACGTGGTCGAGGGCGCTTCGAACGTTCTCACCCGAAACTGAGGTTTCGTCCTTCGGCGACTTTCCACGACCAAGGAATCCCCAAACCCGACCCAATCCGAAACCCTCCCCATCTCTCTGGAAGCGGCGTCGAGTTCCCCCTGGACCCGGGAACCGGCGCCGCTTCTTCTTTTTTGCGAAGGCTCGATCGATCGGTAGCGCGGGGTCGACATCTCGCGTGTCTTGATGACGCGTTCCCGCGGCGATGAGTCGGGCTCCCGTTCCCGCGGAGCGAGAGATACCGGTGGTCCCGTGACTCGTCCGTATCGCTCTCGAGCGAGGTCGTGATAGGGTTCGTTCGGCCTAGGCGATCCAAGGCGCCCTGGCGGAGCGATCTCGGGCGAGATCCCCGCGCTGAACCGGAGAGAAGGCGATGGTTGTCGTGTATACCGCGAGCTGGGTTCTCCCCGTTTCGTCGCCGCCCATCGCGGACGGTGCCGTCGTCGTTGACGGCGGGACGATCGTTCGTGTCGGTCGGGCGGCGGACGTTCTCGCTGACGGCGACAACGCAGCGGATTCGCACGTCGAACTGCCCGACTGCGCCCTCCTCCCCGGATTCGTCAACGTCCACACCCATGTCGAGCTAACGCTTCTCCGCGGGCTCTGTGAGGAGTCGGACTTCTTCCCGTGGATCCGGCGTCTCACCCGCATCAAATACGAATGCGCGAGCGAAGCGAGCTTCGCGATCGGAGCCCGTTGGGGCATTGTCGAGGCGCTTCGAGGAGGGACGACGACCATCGGTGACGCGTCGGACCGCGGTGTCGTCCTAGATGCGATGATCGAGACGGGACTCCGAGGGATCGCCTACGCCGAGCTCTTCGGGCCCGATCCGCGGGACGCGGCGGACCGAATCGGCGCGTATCGCGGCGAGCTCGAGCATAGCTGCGCGCGCGCCACGGAGCGCGTTCGCCCCGGCGTGTCGCCGCATGCGCCGTACACGGTCTCCGGCGCGCTGTTCATTCGTGCCGTCGAACTCGCGCGGGAGCTCGGTCTGCCACTCTCGATCCACGCTGCGGAGTCGGTGGCCGAGACGGACTTCGTCGTCCGGGGAGTCGGCCCGTTTGCCGATCTCCTCGCGGGGCGGGGGATCGCCGTCACGCCGCGAGACGTGTCTCCCGTCCGTTATCTGCACGATCTCGGAGTCCTTCGCGCGAAGCCGCTCCTCGTCCACGGGATCCGCACGGACTCGGACGACTGGGAGCTCATCGGCGAGAGCGGCGCGCGGCTCGCTCACTGCCCGCGGTCGAACGCGAAGCTCGGTCACGGGATCGCACCTCTCTCGGAGTGGGCAACGCGCGGGATTCCGCTCGGGCTCGGAACGGACAGCGTCGTGAGCAACAACGCGTGCGACATGCTGAGCGAGGCGCGGACGATGTGCCTTCAGCAGCGCGCGCGAACAGACCGGCCTGGTCCGCCGCCGACCGCGCGGGACGCGCTCCGCATCGCCACTTTGGGCGGGGCGGAGGCGCTCGGCATGTCCAGCGAGATCGGGAGTCTCGAGGTCGGGAAGAAGGCGGACCTCATCGCGGTCGATCTGTCCGCGCCCGCGATCCGCCCGGTCCACGATGTCGAGACTGCGATCGTGTTCGGCGCGTCCGGTCGAGATGTTCGCCTCGCGGTGGTCGACGGTCGCGCTCTCCTTCGCGACGGCCGAGTCGAGACCGTCGACGAAGAGGCCCTCCGGATCGAGGTGGACGAGCACGCACGGGCCCTTCGCGCCGCTGCGGCTGAGCTCGCTTGAAGGTCGGCTGCGCGAACGAGCGCGGATCGACCTCAGCCGGCGAGTCCCGCCCCTTCCCGAGATCTCGCATCCACTCCGCCGCTCGGCTCGAACGCGATCGGTGCCTTAGGCGGAAAATCGATCGACGCGGGGTCCCAGGGTGGACCGTCCTTGAGCACGCTCGTCGCGGTCCAGAACATCGGCGCGTCGCGGAGCTTTCCCCCGCGCTCCTGGATGCGCTCGACCGCGAAGCGGTACATGCACTTCGCCTTCTCTTTTTGCGAAAGCGTCGCCCATCCCCCGCGCGCGGCGAGATCGCGACTCAGGCGGACCTCGGTCCAAAACGCGTGATCCTGTCCGACCGGGAGCCCCGCGCTCCGATGGCTCTCCGGCGTGAGGCTGAAGAGAAAAAGCGCGACGACGTCACTGTCCTTATCCGGACGGATGAAGCGGTGCCGATGGTACTCGAGGATCTGATTGGACACCGGCGGCGACCTCCGTGAGATGCGGGCGTGGTTCGAAGAAGCGGGATTCTAACCCGGAGCTCTCGCCGGATTCCACTGCCGTTGGGAGACGCGAATCGAGCATCGGATGCGCCGCCGCTCCCCCCCGTTTCCGTCCGTGACCTGGATCTGAGACCCGAGATCCGCGACGGCTGCCCGGCTAGATCCCGAGCGCGCTCGCGCGCTCGCGCTGCCACGTCTCGACGTCTTCGGCGCTGACGTGTTCCCAATTCCAAAGCGCCCAGTTGATGCAGGCGATGAGATCCTCCGCCGACTCGAGCCCGATGCCCAGTCGAACGAGTCGATCCCATCCGCACCTCTCGAGCTCGTCCGTCGGGGCGAAGTACTCCGACACGGTGCGGTGGTGGTTGAGCTTCGTCGCGAGCCCGTCGAAGCTGAGCGCGTACCGCGGGAGGACGGTCGTCGCGAGGACGTCGGCGAAGTGGCGGGTGTCTTCTTCGTTCGCTCCACCGACGCGGAAGGAGAGGAGCGCGCCCGGATGCGTGTACTGGGCGTCGATGATCGCGCGATCGGGATGCGAAGGGACACTCGGGTGGAACACCTCCTTTACGAGGGGGTGGCCGCCGAGAAACGCAGCGACCGCACTCGCCGTGCGCGAGCGAGAGACGAAGCGAGATTCGGCGTGCTCGAGGCCGCTGAGGAGAGCCTCCGACCGTCGCCAATCGAGCATGCCGCCGCGGGTCGCCTGAAGGTCCATGGCCTCGTTGAGCAGATCGATGCGGTTCGACGCGATGTAGCCCCACATGTCGCGGTCCTGGCCGCCGAGGGCTTTCGTTCCGCTCGCGACGACGACATCGATTCCCTCGCGATCGAGGAGCGGTTTCTTGAGCGACCACGGCGTTGCGATCGTGTCGTCGACGACCATCCGGAGTCGCGGCGCGCGGTCTGCGCGCCACCGAACGACGAGATCGCTCAAGCGATCGAGATCCAGCGCCCGACCGAGGGGATTCGTGAACGTCTCGGCGAAAACGAGCGTCGTTTCCGGCTGGATCGCAGCCTCGAGCGAATCGAGATCGCCGTCGTCGAAGACGTCGAATCGTGCGCCGATGCGACCCGCGGTCCACTCGAAGTGTTTTTTCGTCTTGTTGTAGACCTGCCGGGCGATCACTCCGTGGGCGCCCGGCGTGAAGAGCGTGTCGATGACGAGCGCACAGGCCTGCATGCCGCAGTCGGTGAGGATCGCGCCCGCGGCGTGCTCGAGCTCGCGCACGGCGCGAATGAGCTCGCGTGTCGCGGCGACGCCGTAGCGCCCGTAGACTTGGGGCAGCTCCGACCAGCACTCCTCGCCCATGAACATCGCGGCGGCCTTGCTCTCCTGCCAGTCGATCATGCGTTTCGAGCCGAGGAGGTCGACCTGCACCGTGGGACCCGAGGGGTGGAGGTACGGGACGCGGTGCTTTCGGATCGAGGCGTCGATCGACTCGTGGAGTTCCCGCGTGAGGGGGGACATGTCGGCGATGGCGGGGCGCTCGGCCGGGCAGCGGGAAGGGTCGAGATAGTCCTGGATGCCCATGGTGTTCTCGCGGGAACCGTGCTGAGAGGAACGGGGCGGTTACAAAAGGGGCCACATAATAACCGGTCGCCGGAGAACTCGGACGGGGGAATCGCGCGGGGCATTCGATCTCTTCCGCGGACGCGTTGGAAGCCACAGATTCTGCGGCATCGCGTCGATTTCATCTGAATGCAGAGCCTGCGAGAGACGAGATCCGGATCGGGACTTTTGCGCGGCGGGGCTGGCGAGTATGTTCGTCCGGACGACGCCTCGCCCGCGTTCGCCGCCGACGGCTAGGGACCGCTCAGCCACGTCCGCCGCGCGTCCGTTCGAAGCGCCCTCAAACCGACACCGATACCGAAACGATGACTGAACTAGCGAAGACCTACGAACCGACCGCCGTCGAGGCCGAGATCCTCGACCGCTGGGCCGAGACATCGGCGTTCGACGCCGATCCGAACGCCGCCGGCGATCCGTTCTGCATCGTGATTCCGCCGCCGAATGTGACCGCCGCGCTCCACATGGGCCACGCGCTCAACAATACGCTCCAGGACGTCCTCGTCCGCTGGCGTCGCATGGAAGGACGGAACACCCTCTGGATGCCGGGCACGGACCATGCGGGAATCGCGACGCAAACCGTTGTCGAGAAGCGGGTTCTTCAGGAGGAGGGGCGACGGCGCACCGATTTCACTCGAGAAGCGTTCGTCGCGAAGATTCAGACCTGGAAGGACGAGTACGAGGCGACGATCACCGAACAGCTCCGGCGCATGGGCTGTTCGTGCGATTGGCGACGCCAGCGATTCACGATGGACCCCGTCTGCGTCGCTGCCGTGCGCGAGGCGTTCTACCGCCTCTTTCGCGACGGCCTCATCTATCGGGGGAAGCGGCTCGTCCACTGGGATCCCGTCACGATGACGGCGCTCGCCGACGACGAGGTCGAGATGGAGGAGATCGACGGCTCGTTTTGGTACCTCCGCTACCCTCTCGAGACGCCGGTCGAGCACGCCGGCGAGACGATCGACTCGGTTGTCGTCGCGACGACGCGTCCGGAGACGATGCTCGGTGATACCGCCGTCGCGGTGAACCCGCGCGATCCGCGGGCGGCTGCGCTTCGCGGAGCTCGCGTGCGATTGCCGATCGTCGGGCGACTGATTCCCATCGTCGAGGACGAGTACGTCGTTCTTCCCGACCCCGAGAGCACGGACGAAAAGGCTCGGTTTTCCTCCGGCTTCCTCAAAGTGACTCCCGCCCACGATCCGAACGACTGGGAGATCGGGCAGCGATTCGACCTCCCCGTGATCAACGTGATGGCGGAGGACGCATCGATCAGCCGCGATCACGGCTGGCCGGAGGAGGAGTTCGACTCCGGTCGAGCCGCGGACGCCGAAGCGCTTCTAGGCCTCAGTCGGGAGGACGCGCGCGCCAAAATCGTCGAGTGGTTCGAGCGTGAGGGCCTCCTCGTCGAGGTGAAACCCTACCGCCATTCGGTGGGGCACAGCTATCGCTCGCACGTGCCGGTCGAGCCGTACCTGAGCGACCAGTGGTACGTGAAGGTGACCGACGAGCGCCTCGCCGGCGCCGCGCTTCGGGCGATCGCGGAGGACCAGCGCGCGCCGAGTGACGGATGTACCTGGAAGGACGGCTCGAGCTTCGCGTCCGCAGGCGACGCATGGGAGGGCGGCCTGCGTTTCCACCCGGCCCGCTACGGCAAGGTGTTTCAGGCTTGGCACGAGAATCTCCGCGACTGGTGCATCAGCCGCCAGCTCTGGTGGGGACATCGCATCCCGGTCTGGAGCGCTCCGGCGGAAACCGAGTTCGACGGCTCACCGTTCGGCGATCGACTCGCTGAGCAGTTGATCGGCGACTCGCGCTACATCTGCGTGCGGAGTGCGGACGACGCGGCTGCGATCGAGGCCGTCGAGTCGGCCGGTTATTGTCGAGACGAGGATGTCCTCGACACCTGGTTCAGCTCCGGTCTCTGGCCGACGAGCACGATGGGCTGGCCGAACCCAGAAGCGTTCCCGAGCGAATTCCCCGAGGGCGCGCGTTTGCTCGAACGCTGGAATCCGGGGAGCGTCCTCTGCACCGCGCGCGAGATCATCACGCTCTGGGTGTCGCGCATGGTGATGTTCAACATCTACTTTCGCGACTGCCTTCCGTTCTCGGACGTGTTCATCCACGCCATGATCCAGGACGGGGAAGGGCAGAAGATGTCGAAGAGCCTCGGCAACGGCGTCGATCCGCTCGACATCATCCACAGCCACGGAGCGGACGCGATGCGGTTCACGCTCGCGTCGATGAGCACCGACACGCAAGACGTGCGCATGCCCGTCGACACGGTGTGTCCCCACAGCGGCGAGACGTTCAAACCGAAGATGATGACGAACAAGGCGGGGTACCGCGTCGCCGCGCCCGTGCAGGATTCCCCGGGGAAGAAGGGGAAGAAGATGGTCACGTCCTACGGCATCGCCTCCGGCGAAGCGCAGGCGAGCGACGATCTTCCTCTCGCGCGCAACACGAGTTCGAAATTCGATTTTGGTCGCAACTTCGCGAACAAGATTTGGAACGCGGTTCGCTTCGCGCTCGGAAACCTCGAGTCGAGCGGCGCGTCGTCCGCCAACGCTGCGACGGACGAGCTCGGACTCGCGGATCGGTGGATTCTGTCGCGACTCGCCGCGGTGATCGATGACGCGAGCGGCGCGCTCGGTCGCTACGAGTTCAGTTCGTACGCGCAGCATCTCTACGACTTCGCGTGGCGCGATTTTTGTGACTGGTACATCGAAGCGGTGAAGCCGACCGTCCGAGAGAACGCGACGCAGCGGAACGTGCTCGCCGTTTCGATCGACGCTCTGCTTCGACTGCTCCATCCGGTGATGCCCTTCATCACGGAGCGCCTCTTTGAGCGCTTGAATGGAGTCGTGCCGGAGCGCGGGGTCGCGGGATTGGAGCTCCATTCGAGCGAAGATCTCGTGCGCGCGCGCTGGCCCGTCGCTGCGGCGGCGCTGCGAAGGGAATCCGACGAGACCGAATTCTCCGCGGTTCGCGACTACGTGACCGCGCTCCGAGAAGTGCGGACGACGCACAAAGTGCCGCCACGCGAGGCCGTACGGTTTTCCGCGCGCGCTCCCGCCGCCGCCCGCGATCTCCTCGAGAATCATCGCGCTCTCGTTCAGACCCTCGCTGGCGCGACGGTCTCCGCCATCGGTCCGGACGTCGAGCGACCGGCGAACTCCGCGGCGACGACCGTCGGCGAAGTCGAGCTCTACGTCCACGATCTCGTGGACGCCGAAGCCGAGAAGGAGCGACTCGAGCGACGCCTCGCCGACTTGCGGAAGAGCGTTTCGACGCTCGGCGGACGTCTCGCCAATCGGAGCTACGTCGAGAAGGCGCCTCCTCACCTCGTCGAGCAATCGAAAGAGCAACTCGAGGACGCGAAGAAGGAAGCCGCGCTCGTCGAGCAGCAGCTTGCCGCGATCGGCTCGGAATGACGAGAGAAGGACTCGTCTCGATCGTGCTCGGGCAGGGCCGGCGTTCCCCGCGCCGCGGGGAGCGGTAGCTCCCGCCTCGCGTTTGTGTGAGAATCGCGAACATGAGTTCTCGTTCCCGAAGATTCCCTCTCGCGCTCGGAGGAGCTGCGGCCGCGCTTCTTTCCGCCGTCGCGTTTGCTGACCCGACGCCGCAGCGCCCGGACATCTCCGTGCGGAAAATTGCGGAGTCCGGAGTCGACCGGTCGCCGGTGCGACTCATTCGCGATCCGCTCAGTGGCGATGTCTTCGCGGTCTACCAGGCGAGCGGCGTCGTCGCTCGCGTCGAGACCGATCGCGATCCCGTCGTGGTCACGAACGTCTACACGCGGGATGACACCGGCGCGGCCGATCCGCAAGGCGCTGCATTCGGTCCGGACGGGACGCTCTACATCGTGACGAACGCGCGGGTGTCGCGCACCGTCGTCTCGACGATTCGCCGCGGCGTAGCTCTGAGTCCGGATTCCGACGAGCGCGAGTGGTCGACACTCGCCGAAACGGTGAGCTATCCGCGAAGCCGGTACTTCGGCCATCTCTTCAATGGAATCGTCGTGAGCCCGGGCGGCGAATTTGTCTTCGTGAACAGTGGCTCGCGCACCGATCACGGCGAGGTTCAAGACGCGTTCGGCGACGCACCGGGCCTGAGGGAGATTCCACTCACGTCGGCGATCTTTCGCCTGCCGGCAGACGGGGAGAACATCGTCCTCGAGAACGATGCGGAGGCGCTCGAGCCGTACCACTACGCCGACGGGCTGCGAAACAGCTTCGATCTCGCTTTCGACGCGGCGGGACGACTCTTCGCGACGGAGAACTCGTCCGATCGCGACGATCCCGAGGAGCTCAACTGGATTCGACCGGGCCGGCACTACGGCTTTCCCTGGCGCCTCGGCGGGAACGACAATCCGGCGACGAGCCCCGATTACGATCAGGACGCCGACCCGTTCCTACAGGACGGCTCCTTCGCAAAGAGCGTCGGTCTCTACGCGCCCGACGCGAGCTTTCCGCCTCCTCCGCCGGGGATTGAGTTCACCGAAGCGATCGCGAACGACGGACCTGATGCCGATGTTCTACGCGACGTCGACACCGGTGTCGTTCGGGACGGAACCGATCGGGATGCGGGCGTCGGAACGTTCACTGCGCACCGATCGCCGCTCGGACTCGTGTTCGATCGCGATAGAGCGCTCGGCGGAGACCTCACCGGCGACGGGCTTTGCCTCTCGTGGACGGGCGGAAGCGACAGCCTCCTCACGGTCATGGGCGACCCCGGAGAGGATCTTCTTCACCTGGAGATCCGCGAAGAAGGCGGCGCATTGCGCCTTCACGCGACCGCGATCGTCACCGGCTTCGACAACCCGGTCGATGCGGTACTGGTCGGGAATCGACTCCTCGTCCTCGAGACGTCGGGAGCCGGCGCGATCTGGGAGGTCGAGCTCCCGGCGAGCACGCGAGCCCGCTTTCGCCGCGGCTACGTCAACGCCGACGAGGCGCTCGACATCTCGGATGGAGTCAAGGTCCTCTTCTATCTCTTCTCGGACGGCGAGGTCACGTGCCTCGATGCCGCGGACGTGAACGACGACGGATCGGTCAACATCGCGGATGCCGTGTTCCTCTTCGCGCATCTTTTCGAGCTCGGTCCGGCGCCGGCCTCTCCACACGCGGCGTGTGGCGTCGATCCCAGCGGCGACGCCGGTGAAGACCTCGGCTGCGAGAGCTTCGATCGCTGTGAGGGCTAGGCCGGCGGAGCGAGCCCGGATCCGCTCGCTCTCGCGTTCGCGCGCGCTCTTGGCTTCGTTCTCGACCGCGGTCGTCCTTCAGCTCGCGGCGTGCTCGACTCCCCCGACGATCGCGCGGGAAGCGGGGCCGGGCGGTGCGATCATTCGCGCAGGCCCGTTTTCCCTCGCCTGGCTGCGCGAGCTCACCTTTGAAGCGACGGTCGTCGAGAATCCGGACGGAAGCGATATCCCGCCGGACGTCGTCTATGCCCACATCACCGGACGCGAGTTCGACGAGCTCCGTCTCGATCTCGACGGCGATCTCGTCACGTTTCATCGGCCGCTCTTTCAGGCGAACGTCGTACGGCTGCGCGGAGAGGAGTTCGCTCGCATCGCGGGAGCGGCGATGATCCGGGGAAGCTTCGATCGCGGCTGGGGTGAGTTCACAATCGGGGTGCGCGATCATGATCTCCTTCGGGAGTACGCTCGGCGCATCGGTCTCGCCGAGCCGCGGACGCCCTAGCTCGCCGTTCGGGTCGCGCGTCAGGCGACGCCGGGGAACGCCTCCGCATATTTGAGCCCGGTCCCCGTATTGAAGAGGACGACCGCCTCGTCGCGCCGGATGGTTTCGTCGCCGAGGAGGCGCCGGAGCGCCGCGACGAGTGCGCCGCCCTCGGGCGCGGCGAACAGGCCTTCGGCGCCGGCGAGCTCGAGGGTCGCGGCGATGAGATCGTCGTCGCCGACGGAAACCGCCGCACCGCCGGACGCGCGGATCGTCCGGAGCATCCATCGGTCACCGATCGGAGTCGGGACGCGCAGACCCGACGCGACCGTACGCGGCGCCGTGGGAGGGACGAGATCGTCGCTCCCCGCAGCGAACGCATCGGCGATCGGGGCACAGTCCTCCGCCTGCACGGCGTAGTAGCGTGGATCGGGCGTCTCCGGCGGGATCCACCCGAGCGCGCGCAGCTCGGCGAAGGCTTTCGCCATGCCGACGAGTCCGGTTCCGCCGCCGGTCGGATAGAGAACCGCGCCGGGGAGCCGCCAGCCGAGCGATTCGGCGAGCTCGTAGCCCATCGTCTTTTTTCCTTCGACGCGGTAGGGCTCCTTGAGGGTCGAGACGTCGAACCAACCCTCGTCCTCGCTGCGCTCGGCCAGCCACTTGCCGCAATCGGCGATCGTCCCTTCGACGAGTTCGACGCGCGCGCCACAGGCGGCGGCTTCGAGCCGGTTCGCGCTCGGGACGTCGGTCGGCATCGCGATGACAACCGGAAGTCCGGCCCGCGCGCCGTACGCGGCGAGCGCACCGCCCGCGTTGCCGGCGCTCGGAGCGCAGAGCGCCCGCGCGCCGAGTGAGCGCGCCATCGAGACGGCGACGGTCATTCCGCGCGCCTTGAACGACCCCGTCGGGTTTTGCCCCTCGTCCTTGATCAAGAGTCGGTCGAGGCCGACCGCCGCCGCGATGCGCGGCGCGTCGAGGAGCGGCGTGTCGCCCTCGCCGAGGGTCACCGGTGATTCGTGAGCCGCGAGCGGAAGAAGCTCGCGCCAGCGCCAGAGCCCGGGCGACGACATGTGACCTCGTCGCGCGGAGATCTCCTCGCGTGAAACGGACGATCCGGCCCGCTTGAGGTCGTAACGGACGACGAGTGGACGCCCGCAATCGAGACAAGTCCGGCGGAGTCGATCCGCCGCGACGCGGGTCGAGCACTCGGTGCAGGAAAGATTGCTCACGAACATCGAACGTGGATTCCAGGGGGTGATCGAAAGGCCGTGAGCTTACTCGATTCCGGTGCATCGGACGAGTGGGCGAATCCGACCTCCCGCGTGCTTCCCGATCACACCGTCGCTATGATGCAGAGCGTCCCACGATCGAGAGAGAGCCAGATGAACTCAAGCACTCGCGCAGGTTTCGTTTCCGTCGTGTTCTCCTCGTGGCTCGCGGCTCTGTTGCCCGCGCCACCGACGATCGTCGCCGAAGACGGCCCGACCGCGCTCGGCGCCACCGTGCCCAGCTTCGCGATCAAGGACATTCGATTCGTCGCGAAGTCGCAGCGCGACTTCGGCGAGGCGCCGGTAGTGGTCTACGTTTTCATCGATACTCGCTGCCCCGTCGCTCTCAAGTATCTCCCGAAGATCGAAGCGCTGTGGCGAGAGTATCTCGATCGCGGAGTCGTGTTCGCGGGCGTGAACGCGAGCGAGCGCGACGGGATGGTCGAGGTCGCAGCACAGGCTCTCGAGTACGGGCTCACGTTTCCCGTCCACAAAGACTTCGATCAATCCGCACGACGGGCCCTCGGAGTCCAGCGGACACCGGAGGTGGCCGTCGTCGATCGAAACGGGAAGCTTCGCTACCGCGGCGCCGTCGATGAGCAGTTCAACACGGCCGGTAGTCGTCCTCGCGCCGGCCGCGAGTATCTCCGCGAAGCGATCGACGCGCTGCTCGCGACGAAGGCGCCGGCGGTCGAGGAGACGCGCGCCGACGGCTGTCTCATCACTCGCGCGCGTTCGGCGGCTCGACCCGGAATCACGTACGCAAGGCACGTCGCTCCGATTCTCCAGAAGAACTGCCAGAGCTGTCACCGGCCGGGCCGGGCCGCTCCGTTTTCGCTTCTCGATTACGACGACGCGGCGGCGGTCGCGGACATGATCGCCGAGGTCGTCGCCGAGGGGAGAATGCCGCCTCGCTTCGCGGATCGGCGCTACGGCGAGTTCGTCGGTCACGAGCGGCTCTCGCGGCGGGACGTCAGCGTGATTCGAGCGTGGGCGATCGCCGGCGCTCCGCTCGGTGACGAGAAGGACCTTCCCCCGCCGATCGATTGGCCGAAGAGCGAGTGGGGAATCGATGCGCCGGATCTCGTCCTCGAGATCACCGAGGAGTTCGGCGTCCCGGCGACCGGCTACGTCGACTACCACTACGGAAAGCTGCGGAAGGTCGGCGAGACGGTTGAGTACCGCGTGCCTCACGATACCTGGGTGAACCAGATCGAAGTCCTGCCGGGGAATCGCCGCGTCGTCCATCACGCGAATCTTCTCCTCGCGCATCCGAAGCTCGCGGGGGGACGCGAGATCCTCGTCACGGGCTACGTTCCCGGAGGAGACGTGACGCGTTACGGAGAACGCCAGGGGATCCGTCTCCCCGCGGGTGCCACACTTCGTCTCCAGCTTCACTACACGACGACGGGCAAGAAAGAGCGCGATCGCACTCGGGTCGGCATCGTCTTCAGCAAGGAACCGGTCGATCGTCAGGTGCGAACTCTCCATCTCATCAACTCCGAGTTCGAGATCCCTCCCCGCGTGACCGCGCACGAGGTCCGCTGCCGCGGGACGATCGATCGTCCGATCATCGGCAAGGCTCTCTTCGTCCACATGCATCTCCGCGGCCGCGACATGACGTTCGTCGCGACGTATCCGGACGGCCGGACGGAGACGCTCCTCAGCGTTCCGAACTACAATTTCGACTGGCAGATGGCGTACCGCTGGGCGGACGACGCAAAGCGCTTTCCCGCCGGCACGCGATTCGAGACGATCTCGCACTACGACAACTCGAGGTTCAACCCGTTCAATCCCGACCCGACGCAGACGGTTCGCGAAGGACGGCAGAGTTACCACGAGATGAACTACGGGTTCCTCTTCTACGTCGACGCGGCGGAAAAACTGGACATCCGCGTCGACCCGAAGTCTGGGCGTCCGCTCGCAGCGGGGGATTGACCCCCGCCGCTGACTCGGCTCCCGCTTCGCCGTTGCCCGCCGGCGGCAACAATCCTCGCCCTCAGCGCGATTCCACTCTCGATCTTCGCGCGGGATTCCGTACCATCTCCCCCTTCATTCCTCTCTGAGACGTTTTCGATTCATGCAGCCCACGACTCGAGCCGAGCTCGACCGCGCCCTCGGCGTGCTCGCGAAGAACAAAGAACACTGGACGCGATTGAGCGTCTCCGACCGCGTGGGCATTCTGCAGCGCATTCGGGAGCGGACGACCGAGTTCGCCGAGGACTGGGTGCGCACGGCCTGCGAGCTGAAGGGGATCGCGCCCGGCGGCTCGACGAGCGGAGAGGAGTGGATCGGCGGTCCGGCGATGGTGATCCGAAACGCTCGGCTCCTCGAGAAGTCGCTCCGGGAGATCGGCGAACGAGGTCGACCGCATCTCGCGCGCGGAGCCGTGCGGTCGCGGCCGAGCGGCCAGGTGGTGGCGCGAGTCTTTCCGCACGAGCCGCTCGATCGCGTCGTCTACGCCGGCTTCAGCGCGGATGTGTGGATGGAGTCTTCACTCGAGGAAAGCGCCCTCGGCGACCGAGTCGCGGCGACCTACCGCGAGACTTCCGGCGGCGGACGCATCTCCCTCGTCCTCGGCGCCGGGAACGTCTCCTGCATCGGCCCGATGGACGTCCTCTACAAGCTCTTCGTCGAGAACGAAGTCTGCATCCTCAAGATGCATCCCGTGAACGAGTCGATCGGACCGTGGATTGAAGAGAGTCTCTCGCCCCTCGTCAATGAGGGGTACCTCCGGGTCGTCTACGGTGGGAAAGAAGTGGGCGAGTACCTCGTCGACCACTCCGCCGTCGACGCGATCCACATCACCGGTTCGGCGGAGGTTCACGATTCGATCGTTTGGGGGGCACCGGGAGGCGAGCAGGAGGCGGCAAAGATCGTCGGGAAACCGCTCCGGCGGAAGGAAGTGACGAGCGAGCTCGGGTGTGTGACGCCGGTCATCGTGACGCCGGGTCGCTGGACCGAGAAGCAGATCTCGTTCCAGGCCGAGAACGTCGCGTCGATGCTCGCGAACAATGTGTCCTTCAATTGCAACGCGGCGAAAGTGCTGATTACGAGCTCGAAGTGGCCGCTGCGGCGCCGATTTCTTCAGCGGCTCGAGAACGTGCTCGCGACGCGACCGACTCGACTCGCGTACTATCCCGGGGCCGAGGCGAAGTACGAGCGCTTCATCGATCGCTACCCGCGCGCGCATCAGCTCGGGAGTCGGGAGGACGGACGTCTTCCCTGGGCACTGATCGCCGATCTCTCGCCGCGCGATGGAGATGATCTCGCGTACCGCGTCGAGGCGTGGTCGCCGATCCTCGTCGAGACTCCGCTCCCCGAGGCGGATGTCGACGATTTCCTCACCGCTGCGGTCGAGCTCGCGAACGATCGACTCTACGGAACTCTCAGCGCCTCGCTCATCGTCGACCCCTCCACGCGAAAGCGTCGCGCGGTGTCGATCGACCGCGCGATCGAGAGGCTCCGTTACGGGAGCGTCGTCGTCAATCACTGGGGCGGACTCGCCTTCGGCCTCACCGTTACGCCTTGGGGCGCGTTCCCGGGACACTCGCTCGACGAGATCGGAAGCGGACGCGGCATCGTTCATAATACGGCGCTCTTCGATTGCCCGGAGAAGGCGGTGATCGAAGGGCCGTTCGTCGTCAAGCCGAAGCCCGCGTGGTTCGTGACGCATCAGAACGCGGCGGCCGTCGGTCGGCGTCTCGTCGATTTCGAGGCGCGGCCATCGGCGCGAACGCTCTCGCGTCTCACGCGAGCGAGTCTCGGATCTCGACCTCAAGTCGTCCGTTAGCACGCGAGTTTTCCCCGTCGAGAGATCGCTCCGAGGAAGCGACGGAAGACGAAGACTTGAGCGTCGCGTGCCCTCGGGGTGAGTGAACGCTTCGACGGAGGCCGTCACGAGGGCGCGGAGGTCTCCGAATGCGTCTCGGGGTCGCTTTCGAGCGCGTTTGCCGCGCGTACGATGAGCTCGCGTACGGATATTCCGTTCAGTGCTTCGATCGCGGACGGATGGGCGAATACTCGCACGCGCTTTACGTAGTCGTCGAACTGTTCGCGTGCGAGCGCTCGAACGACCGGCGACACGTCCTCGAAGCGCCGGTAAACGCCCGTCTTCTCGAAGAAAATGTCGATGTTGAACTCGACCTCCTTCGCAACGGGAGGCGCGTCGAAGAGGATCGCGTCGGCCGCGATGTCCTCGCCCGCTGCGGCCGACGCCAGCGCCGCAAACTCCTCGGAGAGGCGAACGAGCCAGGGATACGGGCGCCGGGCGACCCGTTCGTAGAGATCGCGCTCCTCGAAGTAGCTGTATTGGGCGAGACGTTTGTAGAGGATTCGCCGCGGACCGAAGAGGCCCCCGACGAGGCCGACGCACGGGCTCCCTTCGGCGGCGTGCTCGAGCGCGCGCGCCATGCCGTCGTCGCTGAGCTGAAAGAGCGACGGCAAGTCGAGCGACGGGAGAAGTCGGTAGAACGCGCGCTGAAGCATCGCCGTGCCCGCGCGGACGCAGTGGTGCCAGTAGACTTCGCTGAACATCACGTAGCGGGCGAAGACGAGCAGCTCGGCCGCGGTTTTTCCCTTCTCGCTGAGCGCGAGGCCGTCGCCGTCGCGATTGAGGCGGAGGCTCTTGATCAGTCGCTCGACATCGAAATTCCGGCCGTACGGAACTCCCGCGTGGAGACTGTCGCGCATCAAATAGTCGAGCTTGTCGACGTCGACCGGACCGGAAAGGAGACTCGAAAGCAACCGCTCGGAAGGCGTGGTGCCGGTCTCGCCGAGTAGGCGAAGAATCTCATCCGAGGAGAAGCCCCAGTCGTTTTCGAGGAGCGTTGCCACTTCGGGCGACTGCAGGTGCGTCCGGCAGAACTCTTCGTGTCGCGGAATGTCCGGAAGCGCGAGGTCCTCGATCGGATGGCAGTACGGCCAATGCCCGAGGTCGTGGAGCAAGGTGGTCACGAGGAACTGCTCGACCTCCGGTGGCGATACGATCGCGCGGAAACGCTCGTCCTCGCTCAGTTGATCGACGACGAGGAGTCCCATGCGGTAGACGCCGAGAGAGTGCTCGAAGCGGGAGTGAGTCGCGCCGGGGTAGACGAGTGGAACCAGCCCGAGCTGCTTCACCGAGCTGAGACGGCGAAAGGCCGTGGTGTCGATGAGGCGACGCACGCGCGACGTCAGAGGGACATCGACCTCCGGAGGGATGCGCACCGTACCGCCGGGCGCTCGCAGAGCTTCGAGCTCTGGGAGCGCGCGAATCTCGTTCACCGATCCTCCTTCGCTCGCCGAGCGATCACCTACCTTGCGTCGCTCGGTGAAGCCGCGTGCGGAGTCCACACGTCGAAGAGGTCGAAGCGTGCGTTGATCTCCTTCGCATCCGTTACCGCATTCTTCGCGATGAGCCCGATCTGTCGGGGAGGAGAGTCCCACGCGATCTCGGCGATGAAGCGGAAGGTCTCGCCGTCGTCGCTCGCAAGAAACGAGTAGAGATTTCCGCGGCGCCGCAGCCGCAGCCACACGGTGCGCGCGTCGATCGCCGGCGAACGCTTGTGCGCGACGCGACCGTTCTCTCGGAGGAGCACGAAACGGCGCGCCTCATCGGAGAACTCAAAGGAAGCCTTGAGAAAGTCGTCCGGACCGGCGAATGCGACGATCGCCGCTTGTTGATACGATTCGGACGGGCGGAAGCCGACGACGCGCGTGGTGATCTGATACTCGTCCTCGCTCGGCGCATCGACGAGGAAGAGATTGTGAAATCCGTTCCTCGTCCCGACGATCGCTCCGCGCTGCGTTCGAATCGTCAGCGCACCCTTGAGATCCGTGAGCGAGTGGTGACTTTCGTCTTCTGCGACGATGGTCCACTCGTCCGCGAGATCGCCGTTGAAATCATCGTGGAAGAGGGTTCGCCCCGGTCGGCTGCGAAGGAATCCCGCCCGCCCCGTCGCCTCGAGCGGAGCCCGGAGGCGAGGCAGCTTTCCGGCCTGGTGAAAGCTGTTCAGCTCGGCCGCGGCGCGGCGGTAGACTTCGTCTTCGATCCAGAACGGATCGAGGCGCCCTTCGACACTCAGCTCGCGGTAGTCCGCGCCGCGCGCGCCGCTCGAGAGGGTCACCGACCCGAGATGGATCCCTTCGCTCACCACATCCGCTGCGCTCGGGAGCGAGTACTTGGTGCGGCCGAAGCGCCACAGAAACACATCCGGGCTGGTCGCGATCTCGTAGCTGAAGACGGCCGGCCGAGCCCGAACGGGCCGCATCCCCCAGAGACACTTCGACTGGACGAAGTTCTGCGCGCGAAAGTCGCGTGCCGCTCGCCAGACGACGTTTCCCGGGAGGACGATCTCGTCCCCGTTCTCGGTGTAGATGTACGGAATGCCGTTTACGCTGGAGCCGGTTTCGTTGTAGTAGCCGAACACGAACGCGAAGACTTCGCTCCCGGGGCCGTACGGACTGTAGCGAGACGGCGATCGTCGATCCGGAAAGCGCTCTCCGACGCGAGTCCAAAACGTCGCACCGAGATTCGCCTTCAAATCTTTCGGTCCGCGCACCTGGGCGGCGATTCGCAGCTGATCGCGGAAAGGGTTTCCGGCGAGGTACCGCACCGATCCTCGAATCCGCATCGCGCCGCGACCCGGAGACGTGCGGGAGTCGACGTTCGGATCGACGGGAAAGAAGTCGGCGAGCTGCGCCTCGTCGCGAAAGTCGTAGCGCACGCGAAGGATGCCGTCCGACGGATCGTAGCGAACCCGATTCGCCGGGGCGGCGAACCAGCCCTCCGGTGCGTCGAGACGGAGCAGGCGAGCGCGGCAGTCGATCCAGGCGGCGCGCAGGTCGGCGAGGAGCTCGCGCTCTCCCGAGAGGTATTGGCTGTCGAGCAACATCCGCCGAAGCGCTTCGAGCTCGCGCGTACACGAGGCGCGATCACTCGCGTTCGGGTCGAGCAGACTGATCCGCTCGAGGACCGGCTCGAGACGCGTCTCGAGATCGACGCGAAGCATTCGCGCGAGCTCCTTCGCTCGCTCCTCGCGCCGCTCTCCGTTCGCTTCGTTCCCGACGAGGTGCGGCCATGCGCGGGCGGGACCTCCGGCGTGGAGGAGGAAAAGGCCTAGCGCCTCGCTCTTCGTCGCACCGCTCGAGCTCGCGGCGCCGCCGCTCGCGAGGAGTTGCTCGAGCGTTTCGTCGTCGAGCGCGGCGAGCTCGATCTCTTCCGTTTCGCCGCGCGGAGCGACGAGCTTTACGCTGAGGCCCGAGACCTCGCCCACCTGCCGTTTGACACGATCGCCGGACTTCTTGTCGACGACGAGCTCGCCCGCCTTCTTGACGCCCGCTTGGAGTGCGTCGAGCACCGACCGAAACGCGCGGAGCTCGAGCGCCGTCCTCCGCGCCGTCGCGAGGATCGGCGCCGGAGGATCTTTCCCGATCAGCGCTTCGAGGGCGGACTCCGCCGGCTCGAACTCGAGCGATCGATAGGACGAACGGACGAGCGCGATGGCCGCTTCGAGCTCCGTCTCGAAACCCGTATGCGCCGCCTGCGCCGCCTCGATCGCGTCCGCTCTCGCTGTCAGCTCGGCGTCGTACTCGGCGGGGAGGCGCTCGCGCAGCTTTGCGATCTCCGCGAGGACGACGTCGAGCTCGCCGTTCTTTTCGAGCGTGGCGAGCCGCGCGGTGGCGTCGGCGAGAGTTTGACGCGCCTCCTCGCGAATTGCGACTCGGGCTTTCCCGAGCTCGCGCTCGAGCTCGGGATGCTGTTTCGCGAAGGACTCGAGCGCCGCCCATGCGTCGCGGAGCTTACCCTCCTCTCGTTGCCGGCGAATCGTCCCGGTGAGGAGACTGCGCAGCGCGCGTTGACCGTCGAGCCTCGCGGTGAGCTTCGACCGCACGGTCTCGGCCTCTTTTCGCCACTTCTCGTCCGGGTACTCCTTCGCGAATTCTTCGAGCTGGGCGAGGAGTTGTCGCTCGTCGCGCGATCCGAGTTCGAGCTCTCTCTCTATGCGCGCGAGGGTTGTTGCCGCGGCCCGCTCTCGAATTTGCTCCGGCGTCGGAGCGGGCTCCGTGCTCGCGGGGGGGCTCGTCGTCGCATCCGCGGTCGCCGCCGCGTCTCCACGGGATGGAGTGCTGCCGGCCGGGTCGCCGGAGTCGTCGGGCGCAGGCTTCGTCGTCGCGGAATCATCCGCCGTCGTCGATCCGGCGTCACCCGGACTCACCGGCGGTGCCGGTGAGTCATCGCCTCCGGCGAGTGCGATCACGAGCGCGATGACGGCGACGAGAGCCGCCGCTCCCGACGCCCACATCCAGCGGCGGCCGAGCGAACGCGATCTCGCTGCGACCGGCGCGGCCACGCCGACTCCGAGCACGGGCTGTAGCGCGTCGAGAAGCTCGTCCGCGGACTGAAAGCGGTCGTCGGGTTCGCGCGCCATGAGTCGGTTGATCGCCGAGGTAAGGACTGGCGGCGCGTCGGCGGCGTGCGTGTCCAAGGGTGCCGGATCTTCCTGCACCTTCTTGAGAAGGACTTCCGCTGGAGTTTCGCCGGTGAACGGGCTGACGCCCGCGAGCGCGCGGTACATCGTCGCGCCCAGCGCGTAGAGGTCGGCGCGATGGTCGAGCGGCTTACCGAGCGCCTGCTCGGGCGCCATGTAGATCGGCGTTCCGAGCACCTTGCCGCCCTGGTAGAGAGTCCGCGAGCGGCGGAAGTCTGCGGCGAGACCGAAGTCGCCGATCTTCACGCGGCCGCGGGCGTCGAGGAGCAGGTTGTCGGGCTTGAGGTCGCGGTGGACGATCCCCTTCCCCTCGGCCCATGCGAGCGCTCGCGCGAGATCGACGGTCCACCCGACCACGCGCGCCGCGGGCTGCGGCCCCTCTCGGTCGAGCAGATCCTGGAGGCTGCCGCCACGCATGTACTCCATCGCGAGGTAGTACATGCCTTGGTGCTCGCCGACGTCGAGGACGGCGACGACGTGCGCGTGGCTGAGCTTCGCCGCGGCGAGCGCCTCCTCGAGGAACCGCCGGATGAACTCGGCGTTCTCGGTGAGCTCGTCGGGAAGAATCTTGAGCGCGACGGTGCGATGGAGCGAAAGCTGAAGCGCGCGATAGACGATCCCCATCGCGCCACGTCCGAGCCGTCGCTGGATGCGGTACCCGGCGACGTTCTTTCCGATCAAGGGATCACGGCGGCCTTCGAAGAACGAGACGAACGTCTCGCCGACGCGGATCAGATCGCCCGACTGGAGAGCGGAGTCCTTGGTGCGCTCGTGGTTGAGGTAGGTCCCGTTCCGGCTGAGGTCCTTCAGCGCGAACTTGTTGCCGTCCGCGACGATCCGGCAGTGGTGGCGCGAAATGAGCGCGTCCTCGAGCGGTACGGCGCACGACGGATCGCGTCCGAGGTCGAAGCGTCCCGACGGCGGAAGGCGGTAGACCTTCCCCTTCTGCGGACCGGATTCGATGATGAGTCTCGCCACGCGTTCTTCTTCCGCCCTCGACGAGCCTCCCGGCGCGGCGCGCGCGGGATTGCTCGGTCGACTACCCGGATCGTAGGGAATGCCATCGCGTTGCCCCGAGGCGACCGGCGTGCGGCCAGTCGGAATCTCCTCGCTGTCGTCGCGTTGGGGCCACTATTCGGATTGTAGCGGACCCATCCGGTCGAGGACACTCGGGACCGTCCCTCGGAGCGACCGGGAGAACGGAGAACCCGCGCCGTCCGCGCGTCGGGTGAGCCGTCGGTACGAGGTTTTCAGCTCTTTCCCGGCTCGCAGAGGCAGGAGCTCGTCGGGCGCTCGATCACCCGCGCCCACGCCTTCTCGAGTCGCTCGGCGAACTCGGCCGCTTCCGCGACCCGGTTTTGTGCTTCGAGAGCCTGCTTGAGCCCGAGGAGAGACCATGTGTTTCCGGGGTGCCGCTCCTGGTCCTCGCGGTAAAGACGCTCGGCTCCCGCGTACTGTTTTGCGGACATGAGGAGCGCTCCCATCGCGTGACGGACGGGAAGCATCCAGCCGGGAGGCTCGTCGTAGATCAGCTTGTCTTCCGCCTCGATTCCCTCGCGAAGGGCGCGCCAAGCGTCGTCGAGTCGTCCTTCGCGGAACGCGAGCTCGCCCGCCAGCATCGCGCGGGCGATCGGGAGGACATCGCTCACCTTGTTGTTGAAGATGAACCACTCACCGGGAACCTTCGCCGCGGCTTCTTCGAACTTCGCGATCTCCGCGCGGACTTCCTCCGTGCGCCCGAGCGCCGAGAGTGCGATCCCTCGTGCGTAGTAGTGCACCGCACGCGAGACGAGGCGGTGCTCCGCGGGGAGCGGCTCGGCGAGGACTTCGTTCCACTTCCCGAAGCGGATGAACACGTGGTAGTTCGTCGGCATGATGCCTTCGATCAGTCCGGCGAAGGCCTTCAGCACGTCTTCGGGCATGTCGCGTTCGAGATCGCGAGCGGCCTTGATCGCGGGCTCGAAGCGACCTTCCATCATCGAGGCGTACGCGAGGAAGTGTTGATTGTGTGCGTAGTAGACGAGATAGAGCTGCGCTGGCGGCGCGACCTCGAAGTAGGCCCGATCCGCGGCGACCGCGCGCACGTTGGCGTCGGCGGCATCGCCGTAGCGACCGACGCGGGAATAGATGTGCGACGGCATGTGAACGAGATGACCCGCTCCCGGCACTCGCGCTTCGAGGCGTTCGGCGTACGGGACGGCTTTTTCCGGACTCGGGCCGGCCTCCTGCGCATGGATATAGAGATGCGCCGCACCGGGATGGTCGGGATGCGCGGCGAGGACGTGCTCGATCGCGGCGACGAATTCGAGCGTGCGGCCCTTGGGATCCCGGTGCTCCGACCAGTAGTCCCAAGGCTGGAGATTCATCAGCGACTCGGCGAAGAGCACGCCGACTTCGGGATCGTCGGGGAACTGAGTGTGCACCGATTTCATCGCGTCGGCGTACGCCTCGTCGTAGGGACGCTGCTCCGCCGGTGCGGGCCACGTGTAGCGCTTCGCGACCGCTTCGACGAGTGCGTGCTCGAGCTCCGTCTCGTCATCGAGCAGAGCCAGCGCTTGTCGCGCTGCTCGGTGTGCGTTCTCCCAGCGCTCCTCGGTCATGATCGGGTCGTTGATGTTCATCCCGTACGAGAGGGCGATTCCCCACCAAGGCATCGCGGCCTCGGGATCGCGCGCTGCGGCCTCCCGGAAGGATCGGATCGCTTCGTCGTGGTTGAACCCGAAAACGAGCTGGAGTCCCTGGTCGAACCAGCGCTGCGCGTCCGCGGAGTCGGTCGTGATCGCCCGGTGGTAGCGGTCGAGGCCGTCGTAGAGCCGCGCCCCGGTCGAGCCGGGTTCGACGATTTCGATCGGGGTGCAGGAGGTGAGACCGAGGAGTGCGGCAAACGTCAAACCGAAACGCGCGTTCATGTCGAGTACCCCCAATTTGGAATGCGACGGCAAACTCCGACCGCGGCCGACTCGTATCGCCGCGGTGCCTTCCGGTCGCCGAACTCGGTCGGAGACCTAGCGAAGGTACTGCGATCGGGTCGAGCGCCGGGACAGGAATTCTCGAGATCGGTGTGCCGAGTACCGGTCCAGCGGCGGAGCGGACGTTCCGCAGCGAGCCGACGCCCGGATCAATCTCCCCGACGAGGTGGGGTGGTTCGATCGGGAAGCTCAGGGATCGCCTCTCGCAACCGCGTCAGCGCGCGTGAGGCGAGCTTCCGCGCGTTCGTGGGGCTGATCTTGAGCTGGGCGGCGATCTCATCGTAGGAGAGTCCGATGAGCTGGTACTGCACGAATACCTCGCGGTAGTGATCGGGCATCTCGAGGAGCGCCGCTTCGATTCGATCCCCGAGCTCGGCCGCAGTCGCTTCGCTGCTCGGGGTGTCCGCGGGAGAGTGGAGGATCGACGTCGAGAGCACGCTGGTCGGATAATCGGACCAGCGACGCACTCGATTCCCGCCGCGCTTCTCGGCGCCGAGCGACCGGAAATAGTCTCGAACGGAGTTCTCGACGCAGCGCGTGACCCACGCGAGAAACGCACGTTCCGAGTCCTCGCTCGCGAACTGATGGAGACTCTCGAGGACGTTGAGAAGCGCTTCTTGGACGACGTCGTCGTGCTCGGAAACGCTGGCCGCGGTGCGCCGAATGCGAAGCGCGACGATCTGGCGCACGCGCGGATAGCAGGAATCGGCGAGCGCCTCGCGGGCGGCGGCGTCGGATCGTTTCGCTCGCCGGACGAGCTCGATGAGGGACGGAGTTTCGGCGGACATCGCGTGTCGATCGGCGCCAAGGGATCGGTGGACGAGAACGGTCAGGAGACTCGTGAATTCTGCCACATCCCGGTCGAATTGGGTGAGCGGAGCCATCTCCACCGCGCCGTGTCTCCGTTTCCGGCGATCGCGTACAATTCATTTGTAACTCGCGGATCCGGTGGACGGAGGGGCTAGACGACGTGACCGAGCACGAGCGCGACCCCGTCGACGTGAGGGCCGAAGATCTTTACGAGGAGTTTCGGCGCCGCACGCGAGACGGGGAAAATCTTGATTTCGATGCGTTCTGCGCCGAGCACCCGAAGTTCGAAATGGGGCTGCGGGCCGTCCGCGATCTCGTCGAATCCGGGGACGCGGATGCTCCGTCGGCCTCGAGACTCTCTTGGAGCTGCCTCGAGCCGTCCGAGCCCACGCTCCCTCCGGGCACGGTCGTCGGTCGGTATTCGCTGCGCGAAGTCCTCGGAACCGGCGGATTCGGTGTCGTCTACCTCGCCGATCAAAGCGCGCCGATCGAGCGGCCGGTGGCGCTCAAGATCCTTCACGCGGACCACGCTTCGGCGGGCGTTCTCGCGCGGTTCGACACCGAGCGCCAGGCGCTCGCGGCGATGCGCCATCCGAACATCGCTGCGATCTTCGACGCCGGAGCGACCGAGTCCGGCCATCCGTACTTCGCGATGGAGCTCGTCGCCGGTCCCGCGATCACGCGGTATGCGATCGACGGCGGCCTCAGAGTCGACGATCGTTTGCGTCTCTTTCTCGACGTTTGCGCCGCGGTTCGCCACGCGCACGGGCGATGGATCCTCCACCGCGACCTGAAGCCGTCGAACGTGCTCGTCGAAAGCGACGCCGACAAGGGGCCGATCGTAAAGGTCATCGACTTCGGCCTGGCGAAGGCAATGGGCGCGGAGTCGATCGACGAGGCGGGTCGAACTCGCGTCGGCACGGTGGTGGGGACGCCGGCGTACATGAGTCCCGAGCAGCTCCGCGGCGGACCGCTCGACGCCCGCTCGGACGTTTACTCGCTCGGGATCCTCCTCTACGAGTTGCTCGCTGATTCGCTTCCTTACGATGCAGCGAAGCTCCGCGGCTCGTTCGTCGACGTCGAGCGATACCTGTCGGGATTCGAGCTTCCTCGACCGAGTCGACACGTTTCGTCGACGGTGCGGGAGCGGATCGCCGCGCCGACGGGTGAGGCATCGAGTCCTCCGGCCACGGCGAAGAAACTTGCGGGCGAGCTCGACTGGATCGTCCTCAAGGCCATCGAGAAAGAGGCCGGACGCCGGTATGACTCCGTCGACGCGCTCGCCCAGGATATCGAACGCTTCCTCCGGCACGAGCCGATCCGCGCGCGGAGCGCGAGCTGGGTCTACCGAGCGCGGAAGTTCGCGCGCCGGCGTCCGACGCTGTGCGCCGCTTCGGGAGTGGCTCTGATCCTCGCTTCCGTATTCGCGACGTTCCACTGGACGGGTCGCAGCGCGCGGTACAACGAACTTTCGACGAAATTCGACGAAGCCGTACAAGTGCGAGCGATCGAGGACGCGCGGGCCTACGCGAAGTCGCTCGAGAGCGAGTTCCCGGGGAATTCTCGAGCCGCCGCGATCTCGCTCCGGCTTCGTGATCTCGAGCGTGAACTTCGACTCGACGAGAGTACGCGACTCCGCGGCGAGGCCGAGGCCCTCGCCCTGCGCGACCGATCGCGCACCGAACGACTCGACGAGCTCACGGCCCGATGGACGGAGCTGCGCCAAACGACGCCGAAGTTCGCGCCCGCTTGGGAGCGCAGCGAGGAGATCTCCGTGTGGACGGAACGCCGCGAGCTCGAGGGCGCGCCTGAGCTCGAGCTCTTCAGCGAGTCGGTGCGCTTGCTCCACCGAGCGCTCAACGTTGCTCCGAAAGAGAGCCGCGAGCGTGCTCGCGTGCAATCCCTGCTCGAAGAGCTCTACTGGGGACGATACGAGGAGGCAGAGCGCGAGGGCGGTGTTCGCATGCCGGCGAGCTTCTTTCGCGGCATGATCGACGCCTACGGAACGGGCAAGTACTCGCGCGCCGAAGGGGCAGACGTGTCGATCACCCTCGGCAGCGACCCCCCCGGCGCCGAGGTCTACCTCTTTCGTCTCGAAGAGCTCGAGACGCGTCTCGTGCCCCTCGCCTACGATCTCTCCGCGCGTAAGAGCGGGAAGCCGTATCTCGAGATCGAGCGTCTGCTCGACACCGAGCGCTCGCCGTTTCGGCCGGGCGACCGATGGCGGCGCGTTCGGGGCGTCGACGTGCGGACGCGCTCGGAGCTCGCCGTGGTCCTCGAGGCCGTCGCGGATACGGAGTCCGTTTCGGTGGAGATCTCTCGCGCCGGCGGGACGACGACGGTCGAGTGGACACCGTTTCTCGGCGAGCTGCGTCTCGGTCCGCACAGCATACCCGCTGGGCGCTACGTGAGCGCGGCGCGCCAATTCGGATTCACCTTCAAGGCGTTTCCTCTCGAACTCGGGCTCGCGAACCGGATCGGACGGACGAGTGACAGCCCACTCGAGATCTCCGTTCCGCCAGGACGATACCTCGCGCTGCTTCGTCGGAGCGGCTATCTAGACGCACGCATTCCGATCATCGTCCCCGGGGCGAGGCCGGACGCTCGGGTTCGACTAGTCTCCGAGCGCGCTGCGCCGGTGGGATTCGTTCACGTTTCCGGCGGCGAGTTCGTCGCCGGACGCGACCGCGAGGCGGAACAGCCGCTCGAGTACGGCGTGCGATCGGTCAGCGATTTCCTTTTGGCGCGACACGAAGTTTCGCTCGACGAGTGGCTCGAGTTCTTGAACCACCCGAGCGTCTTCGATCGTACGGACGAGCGCGGAGCTGCGGCGCCGAAGGACCCGAGAGTCATCGAGCGACTCGAGAGGCTGGCGAACGTCGATCGAGTTCAGCTCGTCTACGTTGCGAGCCGCGGTCCCGTTCTCACGCGACAGGCGGAGGCGCGGCGATGGACGCTCAAGGGGCGAGCGCGCGGCGACTGGCCCGCGTTCGGGATTTCGCAGCTCGCGGCGCTCGAGTACATCCACTGGCGAAACGGGATCGAGTCGCGAGAGGGACGATACCGACTTCCGACGGACAGCGAGTGGGAGAAGGCGGCCGGTGTCGACGGCCGCGCATTCGTCGCCGGCGATTACCGCCTGTGGAGTCACAGCGTCGCGAAAGATGGAGCGCTCGGCGGCGGCCCGAGCTCGGTTGGACTCTGTCCGTACGACGAGAGCGTCTACGGGGTACGCGATCTCGGTGGCTCGGTCGTCGAATGGACGTCGGACACCACGGTGCCCGGCGAGCTCTACGTGTCGTACCGAGGCGGCGGCTGGACTCGCGGCGACGAGCAGTACTTTCGCGTCGGGAGTCGAAACGGACTCTATCCGCAGAACGCCTACATCGACTCGGGGTTTCGTCTCGTCTTCGACCTGTCTCCGCCTGAGGGCGAGTGAGCGCGGCTCTCTTCGAGTCGTCGACCGAGCTTAGCGACAGGGCGAGACTTCACAGCCGAGCCCCGCTGGAGCCGAGCCGCACGCGGGAAAGGGAGGCGGGGGCGGTGCCCCGCTTCCGAAGAGACGATTGAGAAGGTAGATGGGATCGGCGATGTTCACTTCGGCATCGGCGTTCGCGTCCTCGGCTTCGCGGCAGCGGGATGGGCCGCCATCACCGAAGAGTCCGTTCAGCGTAAAGATCGGATCGGCGATGTTGACGTCGGCATCCGAGTTCGCATCTCCGCGAAGAAACACCGCAGTTGCCGCGACGACGAACTCCGCAACCGCGCTTCGTGTCCCGCCGTCGATCGTTTCGCATTCACTGCGCAGCGCGACGACTTGCCAGCGGTACGCTCCGGGAGCGAGCGGCTCGGAGAGACGATGCACCGTCGCGTCGAGTCCTGTCGCGATCGAAACGTCGATCGGGCCGTCGAGCGACGAGCTGAGGAGCACCGTGTACGCATCACTCGCTGGAGACGCGTTCCAGCGGAGCGTCGGCTGATCGCCGGTCAGCGCACGGCCCGCGGGCGACAATCCGCCCGGAGGTTCCGGACAGGCGGGTGGCGGCGCCGCGGTCCGGAAGGTCCACTCCGGTCCGGCAACGGTGAACGCAGAGTTCCTCGCGACGACTCTCCAGTGATAGATCTCGTCTGGGAGCAGCTCGGTGGCACGATATCCCGGGCGCTCGAGCGCCGCGGCGAACGGCGGATCCTGGTCGAGATCCGGTGGGCGCTCGCCATTACGCCACAAGTATAGGTCGTAATCGTTCACCTTCCGGCTTCCCTGCCAAGAGAGAACCGCGTCGAGCGGTACGGAACGTTCCACGCCGCTTGCGGGAATCGGATTCGACGGCGGGGGAGGCTCGAGAGTCGTCGTGACGACGTTTGCCCACGCGTTGGTGGTGATCGCGTTTTCTTCATCGCCGTCGAAGATCACCGTTGCTCGGTTCTCGAACGGAACATCGTCGTCTTCCGTCGCGAGCGCGGCCGTCCACACACTGAAGGTAACGAGACCCTGACCGAGCCGCGACTCGTCGTTCGGCGGCAGCAATCCCGCGATCGGGTCGTCGTCGAGTGTGGTCAGATTCCACGTGAGCGTCCGCGCTTCGAAGTCGATGTCGGCCTTTGCGCTCACCAGTGGTGTCCAGAGTCGATCGCGCCAGTCGAAGGACACTCGCCGAGTTTCTTCGACGCTGTATGCGTCGGTTCCGAGCGCGATCGTCCGCCCGGTGAACTGGATTGCCTCGAAGCGCACGCTTTCGATGTCGAGGGCCTCGGGGAGAACATCGACGATCGTCACCGTGCGGGCGGGGCCGCAGTCCGTGCACTCGTTCTCAAACTCGATGGTGTAGAAGATCTCGCTCGATTCGAGCAAGAAGCCATCGTCGCCGTCGCCCTTCGGTCCCTGCTTCTCGTTCGGGTCGATCGGGCCGATGATGTCCACCGGCCGCACGTGAGCACGAGTGAAGAGCTCGTTCGGCGGAGCCGGTGCATCTTCGGGGAGTCCGTCCGGAGCTGCGTTCAGAGACTTCGGGAACGACTTCGCTGCGGCCCCCGTGACGAGCAACCGGGCTCCGATGACGTCCGTCTCGAGTGGCACGGTCACGGAAGATGCGGCGCCTCCGCGCTCGAGAACCTGAACATCGTAGGTCGAGTCGTGGTCGAGCCAGTCGAGCACGAACTCACCGTCCGGGCCGGTCACGCTCTCCGAGCGGATGGTTCCGTCCTCCAGCGCGACGACCGTGACGCCCGCGGCGGGAGTCCAGTCGCTAGACTCGCGCACGACTCCTTGAATCGCGGCCGACGGTCGACCGAGTGCGGTGCGAACCGCGAGACGAAAGGCATCGGCGAACGAACTCGTCTGCCCGCGAGAGTGGAGCCGCGTCGAGATCTCCGCGAGCCGTTCGTGAGCCGAGGCCCAGGTCGGCCCGAGAATCTCCGGCAGGCGACCGAGCGCAGCGTTCCACCCCTCGGGGGTCATACCCGCCGGAACCGACTCCTCGAGTTCGTTCCACTCGACGATGTCGTTTGCGGTCGGCGTAAAGAGGAACACCTGAAACTCCGCCGGGCAAATCCCCGGGCACGACGCGCTCTCGACGACTAGGGCGCGCTCGCCGCTCCGCGTGGCATCGAGCGTCCCGATGGTGGCGTCGTCGTCGACGGCGAGGAGGTGGAGCTCCCCGCTTTGCGCCTCTGCGTCGCTCTCCGTCCGCAGTGACACATCAGCGGGTACGACGATCTTGAGGAGAGGTGCGGGCACGCTCGCGCCGCTCAGGTTTTCGAAGCGCGCTTGAAGCACGTTCGGAAAGAGCGCGCGGTAGAGATCGGGGCCCGCGAGCGAGACATCGAGTCCGTGGTCGTCTCTTGCCGAGATCACGCGGAGGGCATCGGAGACGACCATCGTCGGTTCGGTCGCGACGAGCCGATGGGCGGCCCCTACGGGGGCGCGCGAGAGGTCGACGTCGAAGCGCGCGAGCTCTGAGCTCAAAAACTCGCGCCCGAGCAGCGGCGGGCGCTCGCCCGTCGCGGAGTCTTCGAGATAAAAGCGAGTTCGTTCGCTGAACCCCGCGCCAGCCACCGCGATCGAAACTCGTCCCCGCGGACTCGCGACCCGTGGGGTGATCTCGTCGATCAGAACGTCGCGTTGCTCCACGGTGAGGCGAAACGGCGACGCCGCGCCGCCGAGGCGGACCGCCTCGACGAGAACGTACCCGGTATCGCCCCGCGCGCTGGGGATGAAGATCCTCTGGTTCGCGGTGCGCGCTGTCGATGCGCGATCGTGATCGAAGCGTGTCGGTGGCCTTCCCCAGCGAAAGTAGACGGAGCTCAGGTTCGACGAATCGGGAGTGAGGTCCTCTAGGAGGACGAGCGCCGGTCGCCCCGCTTCGAACGCGAACGGTACGAGCGCGGACGGGCGGTCGGGGGTGAGGACGATCTCGACGATGCGCGGAGACGAATCGACCGGTAGCGCAGCACCGGCGCAAGACGAATCCTCGGCCGCACAAACTTCGACGGAGTGCGCGAACCGGGTCGGAGAGACATTGCGAGTGTCGTACGTGACGACGTTTTCCACTCGCTGGCCACGGCCCCGAAGGCCGTCGACGAAACGAAGCTCGCTCGTGAAGCAATCCGCGGGCGGAACGGAAACGTCCACCGAGACGATCGCGACGGTGTGCGGACTCTCTGCCGCATCGAGAGACGCCGGCGGATTCCCTGTCGTATCGAGAATGACGGCGAGCACGGCTCCACCGGGGACGATTTCCGAGTACGCGAATGAAGGCTGGTCGCTCGGTGTGCCGTCGTTCGAGAGTCGTTCGCTCGCCGTGCCCGAGGTCGCGATCGCGACGATCTCCCCGGCGTCGACGGCGATCCCCATCGACCAGGCCTCCGCACCGGGCTCGCCCGCCGCGACGCCGCGGGTCGCGATCTGTACGCCGGCTTCGAATCGGACCGCCTCTCCCGCGAGGCACGCGATCGAGTCCGGTGCGACGAACGTGAAGTCAAACTCTTGCGCCGACGATATTGACGTACCGAGAGCGAGAAGGAGTCCGGCGACAACGCCGTTTCTTGTAGCCATTCGTCGATGGGGTCCTCTGTGGCGCTTCGTTTCCATCCTCACCTGCACCGAGAAGTCGATCAAGACTCGGAACGATCTCCTCGCGCCGGTGGTTCGGGTGAACTTCGTCGATCGGGAGAGAGTCGCGGTACGAAACGCATGCGATCCGCTAAGATGTGGTGGTTTTTCGAGAGGTGATCCGCGTGGGAGTCGCCGCTCATCGATGGAGACGCGAATTGGCCGACCTCTGTGACACAGTTTTCGCTGAGCTCGCGAGAAGCCACCTCGTCGAGGCTTCCGCCGCCGAAGGCCGCGAATTCGGTGTCACGCGAGAACTCTCGATTTCGTCGCTACCGATAGGCGCGAAGGAAATCGGGGCGAGGCCTCGGAGCGTCGCATCGGAATCGAGCGAAGGTGACTGATATGGATTTGCGGCAGGACTCGACAAGTAAGGTTCGTTCGCGCCTCGTCGGAGGGATCGTGCTGGTGTTCGGTATCGCCTCCGGAATCGCGGCGGGCGACCTTACAGTGGAGTGGAAGGAAGATTTCGAGGACGAGGGCTGGAGCGATCGCTGGGCGGTCGATCTCGGAACCTGGCAAGTCGGCGCGCCCGCGGAGTGTGAGCCGCCCTTCGGTCCGGAGACTGGGTACGAGAGCGCGCGTTGCGCCGCGACCGTTGTCTGCGGCAACTACGACGATTGGGTCGAAACCCGCTTCGCGCAGACGGCCTCGATCCTCGTCCCGGAGGCCGACGAGTCGCCGCGTCTCCGCTTTTGGCATTGGTACCGGTTCAGCGGCGCCGACTACGGCGAGGTGCACATTCGTCCCGACGGCGGAGAGTGGACACCTCTACCGGGAAGGTACGTGAACTGGTCGACCGTGTGGGCGCGGCGCGTGCTCGATTTGTCCGAGTTTGGTGGTCAGCGAGTGAGGATCGGATTCTTCTTCCATTCGGAGGATCAACACCGCAACGGAGTCGACGTCAATGCTGGTTGGTACGTCGATGACGTCGAGCTCGTTACGGGCGAGGAGTCGATCGCGTTTCCCGAGGGCTTCGAGAGCGGGCTTGGAGATTGGTGGGTGACGCGGGGAGCTTGGGAAGTCGGTGCGCCGGTGTCGGGACCTGGGGCCGCGTTTTCCGGTGACTTCGTGGCGGCGACAGTGCTCGCGGGAAACTACGAAGACTGGGAAGACTCGACTCTCCTTAGCCCCCCGCTCACCGTTCCCGCAGCCGCGGAGCATCCGCGGCTGCGCTTCGATCACTGGTATCGCCTGAGCGGAGGAGACTACGGCGAAGTCTACGTCCTGGACGAAGACGAGGAGTGGCATCTCGTCTCGGAGCGTTACATCAACTGGTCGACGGTGTGGGTTCGTCCGAGTCTCGACCTCACGGCGTTCGCCGGCCAGCGAGTTCGCGTCGGATTCTTCTTTCACTCGGAGGATCAGCACCGAAACGGCTGGGACGTCAACGCGGGCTGGTATGTCGACAACGTCGATATCGTGACCGGCGAAGAATCGCTCGCCCAACCGGAGGGTTTTGAGGAGGGGCTGGGTGATTGGTCGGTGACGCGCGGGACATGGCAGGTCGGCGATCCCGAAGTGGGTCCCGGGCGGGCCCACACGGGTGAGTTCGCCGCCGCGACCGTGCTCGCGGGGAACTACGAGGACTGGGAAGATTCGACACTTTTGAGTCCATCGCTCACCGTTCCCGCCGCGAGCGAGCAGCCGCGACTCCGCTTCGATCACTGGTATCGCCTGAGCGGTGGTGACTACGGCGAAGTCTATGTGGTCGATACGAACTCAGAGTGGCATCTCATCTCTGATCGCTACATCAATTGGTCGACGGTGTGGGTTCGTCCGAGTCTCGATCTGTCGGCCTTCGCGGGAGAGACCGTGCGGATCGGGTTCTTTTTTCATTCAGAGGATCAACATCGAAACGGGTGGGACGTCAACGCGGGCTGGTATGTCGACAACGTGGAAGTCGTCACCGGTGAAGAGTTGTTCGACGTTCCGGAGAGCTTCGAGAGCGGCCTCGGAGATTGGTCGGTCACGCGGGGGACCTGGGAAGTGGGAGCACCGTCTTCCGGACCGGGACAAGCGATGAGCGGAGATCTCGCCGCCGCTACGGTTCTCGCGGGAACCTACGAGGACTGGGAAGACTCGACGCTCGTCAGTCCACGGATCTCCGTCCCGGCGGCCTCGGAGAATCCCCGTCTTCGCTTCTGGCAATGGTACCGATTCTCCGGCGGTGACTACGGCGAGGTCTACGTGATCGACGAAGGCGGCGAATGGCACCTCGTCTCCGGACGCTTTCTCAACTGGTCCACCGTTTGGGTGCGACCGAATCTCGATCTCGCGTCGTTTGCCGGGCAACGCGTTCGAATCGGGTTCTTCCTTCATACCGAGGATCAGCATCGAAACGGATGGGACGTGAACGCGGGCTGGTACATCGACGACGTCGAGGTCGAGACCGGTGACATCGCGTTCGAGAATCCAGAAGGATTCGAAGGCGGTCTCGGCGGCTGGTCGATGACGCGAGGCGCGTGGGAGGTCGGGGCGCCCACCGGCGGTCCGGGAGCCGCATTCGGAGGAGATTTCGTCGCCGCGACCGTTCTCGCCGGAAACTATGAGGATTGGGAGGATTCAACCCTTCTGAGTCCTCGCTTCGTCGTTCCTCCGTCGGCCGACAGCCCGCGCCTACGGTTTCGCCACTGGTACCGATGGAGTGGCGGCGACTACGGCGAGGTATACGTCATCGACGCGGGCGACGAGTGGCACGTCGTATCACCGACCTACTCGGGTTCTTCGGGCGACTGGACGCATCCGAGCATCGATCTCTCGGACTTCGCCGGCGAGACGGTGCGACTCGGTTTCTTTTTCCACTCCGAGGACCAGCACCGAAACGGTTGGGATGTGAACGCCGGCTGGTACATCGACGACGTGACCATCGAGCCGATCCCGGAGCTGCCCCCGTTCCGCCGCGGCGACAGCAACGGTGACCTGAGCACGAACGTGGCGGACCCGGTTCACATGCTCAACTGGCTCTTCGGCGGCGGAGTCACCATGCTCTGCCAGAAAGCAGCGGACGTCGATGACTCGGGCGGGGTCAATATCACCGATGCGGTTTTCCTTCTCCGCTACCTCTTCGCCGACGGACGCATGCCGGCGTTCCCGTATTCCGAGTGCGGGGACGATCCGACTCCGGACGCGCTCAGCTGTGCGCTCTCTCCGCATTGCAGTCCGGTGAACTGAGACGTCCTTTGCGTCCAGGGATTCTCGAGCGAAGAGATTCACACGAAGAGTTCGGGAAGGGCGCGAAGGAAGACGAAGAAGAGAGGTGTGGAGGCGCGGGAGCTCGAGGTGCGAGATCGCTCGAAGCCCGCGTCGATCGCGCTGACTGTTCGACGCAGTGTTCGATTCGCCGGCTAGTTCGATGATCGGTCTTTCCCACATCTTCAGCCTCGTGAGCTTCGTCGCCTTCACCAGCGCCGGATGGATTCTCGGCGGTGGGTGGGGCGCCGCGCTCGGAGTCGTCTGCTCCGCGGTCTTGGTCGGCATTCCGGTCACCCTCTACGAGGAGCGCTGCGAGCGGAAGCGGCGCGAGGATGCGGAGTCGCGTTCGCCTTAGACCGCGGGGGTCGACCGACTCTCACTCCGCGAGCAGCACTTCCGACGAAAGATCGCGGCTACAGCGTGGGGCGCTTCGCGAATTCCCGAACGAGAATCCGTGCGCGCTTGCCGAGGAGGCTTCCGACCTCTTGCTCCTCGTCGATCACCGCGCTAGCCCCGGCGGGCTCGAGGAGCCCGGCGTGTCGGTGGTAGCGCGAGCGGACGACGATCGGAACGTCCGGAGCCTGGCTCCGGATTGCTCGGACGGTCTTCTCCGCGGTCCGCGGGTCCGGGAGCGCCACGACGACGACTGCGGCCGACGCCACGTGGAGGTGCTCGAGGACTTCCGGATGAGATGCATCGCCGACGTGTGGCTCGAAACCGTCCGATCCCGCCTTCCTCGCGAGCGATGGATTGAGATCGAGAACGGAGATCGGGAGTGACGCACGACCGATGACCTCGGTGCATTTCTGACCGGCTGGTCCGTAACCGATGAGGACGACGTGACCAGACGTGAGCTCCCGTTCATTCTCGTCGATCCCGACAGGCGAGCGTACGATTCCCAGCTTGGCGCACGGCCGAAGAATCTGCACGGCGAGCGGGGTAGCTCCCGCGATGAGATACGGAGTCACGCAGAGCGTCACCATCATCGTCGAGACGATGACCATGAAGAGGTCGTCGTCGATGAGAGTTCCGCGAGACGTCTCCGCGATGACGAACGCGAACTCCCCGACCTGAGCGAGACAGAGCCCAGCCGCGAGCGAGGATCTCGCGCCTCGGCGCACGGCGCGAAGCGCGACGAAGCAGACGAGCGTTTTCACGGCGATCACGCCCAGCGCGACGGTGAGCGTGACGCCGATGTTGTCGACGATCCACGCCGGGTTGGCGAGCATTCCGATGGAACTGAAGAACACCGTCACGAGGAGGGTTCGCAAGACCGAGAGGTCGGCTCGAACCTGAGTCGCGAACGGAGACTCGCCGAGGAGCATTCCGGCGATGAACGCCCCGACGGCCGGCGACAAGCCGAGCTCGTGCGCCGCGTAGATGGAGCTGAGAGCGCCGACGACCGCGAAGAGCACCGGGAGCTCGCGGTTTTGGAGGGACGATGTCGCGAGGAGCACCTTCGGTACGACGAAGTTGAAGACCAGGTAGAAACTGACGACGAGGACGACGAGCATCAGTCCCGTGCGACCGAGACTCGCGAGTGAAGATGCGTCTTCCGAGCTGGGGGTGCCGAGAAACCCAGTGAGAAGAACGAGAGGGATCACTGCGAGGTCTTGGAAGAGGAGGATTCCGAGAGCGAAACGACCGTGCACGCTGTCGATCTCCGAGCGCGCCATGAGAACGCGGAGAACTCCCGCCGTGCTGCTCAGAGCGAACGCGGATCCGAGGACGATCGCCGTGCGCCAGGAGAGCCCCACGAAGAATCCGATCGCCGCCACCGCCGCGAGGGTCAGCCCGACCTGAAGCGCACCTCCCCCGAGTGCGGTCCACCCGAGAGAGCGCAGGCGGCGCCAGGAGAACTCGAGGCCGAGCGAGAAGAGAAGGAGGCACACGCCGACCTCGGCGAGTCCGTCGACTTCGTTACCGGTCGATACGACGTCGAGCGCGTTCGGACCGAGAAGCATCCCGGCGAGCAAGTAGCCGAGAAGCGAACTCTGTCGGAGTCGCTCGCACAGCGCGCCGAGAACGAACGCGACTCCGAGGAGTGTGCCGACGTCGAAGAGGATTGCCCAGAAGTCCATCGATGAAGCTGCCTCGCATTCGCGGTGGGCTCTCTGCGCTCGTAGCGTCGTCTCGACGGCGACTCGGTGTCAAGAGTCTCTCGCGCGAACCGTCCCGAGAGAACGAATCCGGCGATCAGTGGAGCCAGGCCTCATCAAGATTCGGATCGATCGGGCGGAATCTGATCGCAGGGGCCGATAGGATGTCTTTCGGCTTCTCTCTGAACGTACACGCGGTTTGCGGGGCAGCCTTCGATCCGTGACCGAGCCCCACCCGACCACGACGCGGGAACCCTTCGACGACCGAGTCGATCCTCGGCTCACGCGGCCGATCGAAGACGCGGCCGGACCCCTGAGCCGGATCTTCTGGGGTGGGTGGTCTGCTTTCTCGCGATCGGCCTGAGCGGGATCGACGCCGTCGGAGTAGCGGTGCTCACGTCGGGCGTCGTGCGGCTTATCGGATTCGCCGATACGCCGCGCTATAAGACTCCGATGCGCGCGGTCGCACTCGTTTGCGGCCTATCGTTCCTCGAAGCCGTCCGGGTCCAGTGGGGTTTCCCGGGGAGCGCGTTTCATCCGATCTCTTTGGCGGTCGCTGCCGCCGAGATCGCAGCCGTCTTCGTGTTCATCCGCTGCATGAGGCTCCTCTCGACATGGCACGGCCTCGGCGAAGTCGCGCGAAGCTGGAGATGGACCGAGAGGCTGTGGCTCTGGATCTATCTGGTCCCGGGCGGAGTCTTCGGCCTCTTCTCGTTGAGGGAAATCGTCGCGAGCGACCAGGTTGAAGTTCCCGCGTTTTCGTTCGAGATCAGAATGCTGGTCATGGTCGCGCTGGTTCCGCTCGCGCTCACCCCGGCCATTTATCTCTTCGTATCCCGGTCGCTGATGGAGGAAGCGGCGCGAGATCGACGCTGAACCGGCGAGCCTCGAGAATCCGTCGCTAGAGACGCGCTCGCGCTATTCCCCTCGCAGCCGCCCGTTCCCTGGCTGCGCCGGGATCCTCACGCGGACCACTCCATCGCCCTCGGGTCGAATCGTGATCCGCTCGTGGCCCTTCGGGATCAGTACGTCGAGCAGGATCTCTTCTTCGCGCACTCCACTGAGCTCGAACGCTCCGTTCGCGTCCGACCGGTAGGTCGCACTCTTCGCGTTCGATCGAGACCCGTCGGAGACTCTGACGAGCGCGTTCGAGAGCGGCTCTCCGTGATCAGTGACAAGTTCGACCCGAACCGCGCGGAGGCCCTTCGTGGGAAAGGCGCGGATCACGAGATCATCCGCCGGCAACGAAATCTCGAGGAGTCCACCTTCGAGCCGCGTCGACTCGAACGTCATACGAGCGGGGGTCGAGACTCTCTTTCGCCCCGAGACACGGAGGGTGACAACGTCCGCTCCGGTTCGAGCGGAGAATCGCCCGAACCGATCGGTCCAAATGTGAGACGTCTCGTCGTCGCTGATGAGTAAGAGCTCGATCTGCGGAATCGGTTCGTCACTTCCGTCGAGAACAATTCCCGCGGCGATCCTGGCCGGTGAGAGCTCGACGGTCGTTTCCGTAGCACCGTCGTGAGCCACAGTATCGAACGGGAGAAACTCGGGAGGTGCGCGCACGCGAAGGCCGCGTCTCCCGGGCGGAAGGAATCGAAAGTGTGCGCTCCCACTCGGGTCGGTGCGACTTCGGATCCTATCGCCCGGCTCGGTCGTCAGCTCGACGCTGGCCCCGAGGATCGGATCACCGTTCGACTTCGTGACGAGAACACGGAACGAACGTTCAAATTCGGGCTCGAGTACGAGGCCGTGAACATCTGAATCCATGACGACGATCGAGCGTCGGAGCGTCGGAGCGCCGTCTAACTGAAGGAAAGCCTCGTAGCGTCCGGGCGATACGAACGGGAAGCGAAACTGGCCTCGAGAATCGATGCGACAAGTCTCGATACCGCTGTGCGCGTTCGCTGAGCGCGACGGCCGTGCACCGCTGTTCGATCGAGAGTCTCCGCCATTCGCACGACCCCTGAGAGTGAGCATTCGCCCTTCGAGAGGCCGTCCATCTCGATCGTGGGCCGATCCGCTCACGACGAAGCCTCGAGGCAAAACAACGGTGGGTAGAGAGACGCGGTCGACGCCTTCCGGGGGAGGGTCGAACGTCACGACGGCTAGTCCCGAATCCTTCGCCGCGATCGAGATCGTGTAGGACGCATCGCGACGAAGATCGCGAATCTGGAACCTGCCGTCTTCGTCCGTGAGGGTGCTTCCGTAGGCGATCTTATCGATTTCCGGTGTCCATCGTCTGCCGATCGCGGAGACGTTGGCTCCGCGTGCCGGCTCGCCGCCCGAGAGTTCGACATCGCCGACGACGACGAACGCGGGCGCGAGCTCGAAGTCGATTTCGTCGCGGTCTCCGACCAGAGCCTCGGATCGACCGAACCCAGAAGCGACGACGTGCAGCTCCCGCACGCCGTCGCCCGTCCAACCGAGGTAGTGAAAACGACCGGACGCGTCGGTGCGAACGGCGCGAGCCAGCGTCCACCCGGCACCGACGCTCGCGCCCGCGATCGGAACTCCCGTTTCGGCGCACGTAACTCTACCGCGGATCGACTCGCCGGACGCGAGTACGACTGTGAGCCGGGTCTCGCCCGGTTTCTCGAGGGCGTTTTCTATATAGGGAGGGCCGGCCAGCGTCTCGTGCTCCGCGGCGAGGATGAACGGCCCGGTGGCGAGTGCGCCGAATACGAACGCGCCCTGCTCGTTCGTCGTCCCAACCCGAAAGTCAAAGGGTGTCGCGAGCTCGTTCGTCCGCCAGAAGCGAAGCGCCACACCCGGAACGGCGCGCCCGCCTTCGTCCTTCGCGACCACTCGGAGCGAGGCAGTGCGCTCGAGGATCAAGGTGGTTTCGGATTCGGCCGTGCAGCCGGAGGCGGTCGCCGAGACGTATCCGGCATGATTCGCCCGGAGATCGTAGGACTCGCGAGCATCGACCTCAAACGCGAACTCGCCGCGGGCGCCGGAGCGTGTCGTGGCGATGTCGCTGCGTCGGCGGAGATCGGTGCCGAGGGTAGGAACTCGCGGAGCGTCGTTGCGACTCAGCACGACGGTAGCGTCGACGGCAGGCGCTCCGGATTCCTCGAGAACGAGACCGGAGAGCTCGGATCGATAGGGTGGAGTGGACTCGGATTCTTCGCGGAGCGCGATCCGTCGCGCCGCCGCGAGGCGAGTCACGTTAGAGTCGGACGGAACCGCGCGATCGCGTAAGCTCCGTCGATCCGTCGCCGCCGACGACGGACTCGAACCCGTCGATCGCAATGCGAGGGCGAGGAAAACGGCCAGCAGAGTCAGGGCGACGATCGCACTCTGCACGCTAGAT
Source organism: Planctomycetota bacterium (assembly GCA_965223845.1). Classification (GTDB taxonomy): domain Bacteria; phylum Planctomycetota; class UBA8108; order UBA8108; family SXIK01; genus CBDCXR01. The sequence continues at coordinate 7,667,291 of CBDCXR010000004.1, forward strand.
CGAATTCTCATGCATCACGACCAAGCGCTTCGACGATCGAGTCGATGCTGCAGTACGCGGTTTCACCAACGAGGATCACTGGAGCCATCGCGTGGGATTGAAACCCGATGCTCTCTTCCAACTGGAAGAGTCTCCGGACGACGGAGGGCTCAGTGACATCGAGCCATACCACTTCCTCCGGCGAGTACCCGTGCCGCGCGAGGAGGAGATCGAGGAACTCGGTCTTGATCAATTCGCAATCGGGGCAATGCGGATCAAAAAAGAAGAGAATTTCGACGTCTCGTCCATCTTCTTCGGTGGCTCCGGTGGGTCGCGACTGATCTTGGCAACCCGACAAGCAGCTGGCCACGAGCAGCGCGCCGACGACGGAGTAGCGTTCGCGAGTCGCCATCATTACAAGGTCCGAACGAAGAGGAGCGCCGTGGCTTTTTCTGACTGTGCGGACTGAGGACCGCGCGAATGTCGAAACTCGAGCCGCAATTGTTCGTCGGACCACGATTCCTCAGGAAGCTCGAAGCTAAGGGTGACCCGCGCTTGTCGAGCGAATCCGTTCGGACGCCAGCCACGCGGAGTCCATTCGCCGATGGCATCGACGCGAAGCCGACTCGACCGCGGCACGATCGAGGTCGACCAGAGCTCCGATCGATCGACGTCTTGCGCGGAGACGAACTCGGTCACGGTGAACGTCTTCCGAATCGTGTTCTCTCCGTCCGCTTCGTGCTCGGCGATCGACCAGATCGCAGGCGCGAGGCGAACTGAATATTCCGAGACGAAGAATGCGCGAGTTTTCAAGACCAACGGGGGCTCGAGATCGTCGGCGAACCGCACCGCGACGGTGGCTTCTCTCGAGCCCGTAACCAATCGCGCATCCAAGGACACGCGAATTCGGCTCGTCCCGCCGGGGCGGAGTATGCGAGGTTCGACTTCCGCCGAAAGACAGGTGCACGACTGTCGAACTTCATCGATCTCCAGAACTCTGGAGCCACGATTCTCAATCTCGAAGACGTGGTCCAGTCCTTCGCCGTTCCGCTCTACGGCCCCAAAATCGTGGAGCGTTCCGCCCACGACGAAGAGGTCGTCTTCACTCGTGCCGGCATTCGGGTCGCACCCCGCAGCGACGGCTGCGGCCACCGCGACGCAGCAGATTCGTGTCAACGCTTCCATCGCGAACGAACTCCCAGAATGACGGCCAGTACCGCGCTGAGGCCAGCGATCGCCAACGAGACCGCTCTCACCCGCCGCCGTGAGCGATCGCTGGTGAGGATTCGATCGATCAGCACTTCATCCAAAACGATGGCGTGACCGGTCCACACCTTTTCGATGTTCTCAGCGGTCGTCCGATACGGAAACTTCGGTGCGTCGAAGACGCGGAAGCTGTCGTCGTTCGCGTCGTAGTCGTCGATGACGACGAAGTGACCGTTCTCGAACTGTTCACCGCCCGGCATGCGGACGGTTCGAATCGCGTGAACGATCGCTGGTTTGCTGCCTGGCCGCTTCAGTGATTCCAGGTCACCGCCGTAGGCGAGCGCCCGCGCGTTCGTCGCCTCGATGGTGGATTGGATCTGGGCGAGAGTGCTCTCAGGTTCGCCCCGCTCGATTCCCAGTGAGCTCGTCAGGGGGGCGAGTGGCTGCGGACGACCGAGCAGAGCTAGCGCCAGGTAGACGCTGTTCGCCGAGCAACCCGTTGGGATCGCAGTGGTTTTGTTCGAGTGGGAGGCCGGGCCAACCACGTGAACGGCAGCGAGAAGCGCGTCGAGATCACGCTCGGCGATGAACTCACTCTTTCCGAGCTCACCGGCCGAGTCGACCACATAACCCGATCCCTCGGCCGAGTCGTAGACTTTCGTTCCCGGAGCGAGCTCGGCGAGGTAATCCTCCCGGAGCGCTGCGGCGTCGAACCGGATGGACTCGGGATCGATCTTTAGGAACACCTCTTCGCCGGGCCGCAGCAGGCAGTGGTATACGGTCCACTCGACTGGAGTCGAGCGGTTCCCGATCGCTTCGGATGCCGTGACTTCGATTTTGCAGAATAGCGCGAGATCCTCTAGCCCGGAGGGCAGTGGGATGGGGGGGCCAAGATCGGGATTTCGGATTTCGACCGGGAGCTTGGATACATCCGTGTAGAGGCGGTATTCGACGAATGGCTGTCGCCGGGATCGGTCCATGACGAACGCCACCGCCGAGCGCGCCTTGTCGTCTCGGACGCAGACGACGATCTGGTTACCGTCCTCGGAGATCGCCTGCGCCCAGGGGGCGACCAGTTTGACGTGACGAGCGAGCGCCCGGTCGTTGATACAAAAAAACTGCGCGGTACTGGGATGGAGAACGGCTCCGAACTCCGCTGGCGACGTCATCGTTTCGATGGCTTGCCCTTTCAGCGAGTTCGCTTCGCGGTTGTAGACTCGACCCCGGCCGGCCAAGGCATCCCAGCCGTACTCCGCGAACTGAGTCTTCCGCCCCGCGACGAACATCTCGAAGCTGAGATACTGCGCGAACCCCGGCTGATAGCGAGCAGCCCAGGATCCTCGATAGACTTCGGCCGGATGCTCCGTCAGCTTCTGTCGACTCTCGTACGTTGCGGCGATCGCAGACGGGGTGTTCTGCTCGGCCCACTCGACAAACCAGCGTTCGAGCTCCGGATCTCCCGTCGTTCCTCCCACCGTCGTCTTCGTCGCGAAGCTCGCGAAGACGACGCAGAGACAAAGGCACCGTAGAGACATCGCTAACCCTTTCGTTGTGGGGCGAACTTTGCAAACGAGCGCTCGCGGTCGCGTCCAGTCGGACTCCGGCGCGGACTCCCAAGAGCAATGCGCGATTTCGGCGCGCCGGAGCGAAGAGAGTCGGGCGAACGCCGGTCGGCCGGCGACAGGCAGCTCGCTCGACTCTTCCGGGCGATTCGGCCGACTCGTCGTCAGCGGCAGCTCGGTACCGACGTGCTGCACGACGGTCCGTACCAGACGCCGTTCTGGCAAGTCGTCGCTCCGCTCGGGCAATTGCCGATGCGAAGTTTTCCGCAGCCGTTCTGGTATCCGTCGTCGCAGGTAGTCCCCTGGTTCACGACACACGTATCCCAAGTGTTGTTGGGATCGCAGTACGAGCAGAAGCCGTTCGCCGGAGGACAGTTCGGAAAGGTCCCGTTCGCAAAGTTGCAATCTGCCGATCCAACATTGCAAATGCGATCGTTCAAGACGTCCTGGCCGACGATCAGATCCGCACGCTCCGACCCGAGTAGCGGTGACCCCGAGAACTCTATGAACGTCAGTCCGAACGCCAAAGCGACGGAGAGACAGAGAATCGAAGATTTCATCGTTTAAGGCTCCTTAATCGAATCGTAGGCATCGCTAAATGAATTGCGCAGTTCAGGTCATAGGCAGCACCCCGCAGCATCGCTTCTGAACGTCTTCCAATTGTGTAGGCGCTTCGATCCTTCGCCGGGCCCACTGTATGTAGAGCGCGAAACGCATCGAACATTCGCAGCCTTTTCGCTCGAACTCGACGGCAGCGATTCGGTTCGATTGATAAGTGGTCGAAACGACGTAAATGAAGCTCGGGAGTAAAAATTAGTCGGTTCGAAGTATGTAGGCGCTTCTATGTTGACTCGTTCGTGAGTGAGCCATACGCTTCGTGTCGCGGGACTAACGCGCGGGCGCGCTTGCATTCGCGTACTTCGGTCTGCCTCGAAATCATTTCGTCGTCGTCACGAGGTGATTTCCCTTCGCTGCGATCGACTTCGATTCCCGAGCATCGTGAATTGCGCGATGCTGAGTTGTGGCCAGGTTCGGTCGCTGTCGATGCTGGACCGTGCGCTTCGGTCTCATTCGAAAGGGGGGATTCATGCGAGCGAATTCTACGGAGCTTCGTTTGTCGTTTGCGAAACTCGTCGAGCGGCTGGAGTGGCGGCTCAGAAAACGAACTCGGTACCTCGCGCGCGGGCGACTGTTGAGACGATTCGAGGTCGACGATTTGGTTCAGGAAGCTCTGTTGAGTGCTTGGCGACGATTCTCCGCGGTGAAGGAGCACCGCCGGGTTTCGTGGATGTGGCTCCAGGCGGTTGCGACGCAATCGATCGTCTCGGTCGCGCGGCGGGATCAAGCGAAGAAGCGGCGCGGCGATGGAAGTCGGGAGCAGACGCTCGAATTCGAGTTCGTCGGGAAGGCGGAGGATCCGGTGCTCGTCGCCCAGCAGGAGGAGGCACGGGAGAGAGTGCGCTCGGCCGTGACGAAGCTGCCACCGAGCGAGGCGATCGTCGTTTGCGCCGTGTACCTCGAGCAACAACCCGTGTGTCAGGTGGCGCGACGCTTGGGCATTCCGGTCGGGACGGTGTACCGTCGACTGTTTCGAGCGCGGCAGAGACTGAAGGGCTACCTGCAGGAATCGGAATGACCGGCGGGCCGTGTCGAGTAGCATCGAGAGCCGACCGCGGACGACGAGATCGAACGTCTCCCTGAGCGGCTGGTGAGCCGAACACGGCTCGGGGCACGCGTCGTCTGCCGCATCGCGTGGAGAAGGCCGTGCTCTGTGACCGACCGATACGATCCTCCAGACTCTCGGCGTTCCGCTGGCTCGCCGTCTTCATCGCGTCGTCGGCGCTCGACGCTCACGAGCGCGAAACGCTGCCTCAGCTCGCGGACGAAGTGCCGCCGCGCGACTTCGACGAGTTGTGGGCCGGATTTGATCCTCGCGCGGAGCCGCTCGAGGTCGAGACGCTGAACGAATGGCAGGAGGACGGTGTCCAGCTGCGCGTCGTGCTATTCCGCATCGGGATCTTCAAGGATCGGGCTGCGCGACTCGCCGCGGTCTACGGATTCCCGCGGAGCACTGCCGGTCGCGGCGAGAAGGTCCCCGGTCTCGTCCAGATTCACGGTGGCGGTCAGTACGCCGATTACCGCGCCTGTCTTCTGAACGCCAAGCGCGGCTACGCGACCGTCTCCATCGCGTGGGCCGGCCGTATTTACGCGCCGGACTACCGCGTGACGCCGTCGGAGGTGAAGCTCTTTTGGGACGGCGCAACTGACGATCCGGCCTACCGGCCGACTACGGACTGGGGCGCTCTCGACGGCTACCACGCTCCGAGCCGAAATCCGGGAAACGCGTTTCCGAGCGTCAGATCCGCAGCCTGGACCTTTGACGCGGTCGAGTCGCCGCGGAACAGCGGTTGGTTCCTTTGCGCGCTCGCCGCTCGTCGCGCGCTCACGTTCCTCGAGCGGCAGCCCGAGGTCGACGCCGAGCGGCTCGGAGTGTACGGCCATTCGATGGGCGGGAAGCTCACGGTCATGGTCGCGTCGGATGCGCGCGTCCGGGCGGCCGCGCCGTCGTGCGGAGGCATCAGCGATCGCTTCAACTCGAGTGCACTCTATCGCACGACGCTAGGAGATGACGTTCAGCTCAAGCGGGTGTCGTGTCCCATCCTTTTTCTCTCGCCGTCGAACGACTTCCACGGACGGATCGGCGACCTGCCCCGCGCGCTGCGAGAGATTTCGAGCTCCGACTGGCGAATCACTTCGTCGCCGCACCACAACCATCAAGACACGCCGCAGTACGAAGTCGCCACGCTGCTTTGGTTCGACGAGCACTTGAAAGGCTCGTTCTCGTTTCCCGAGACGCCGCGGGTGACCGTTACGCTCGGCGCAGCGACCGACGTACCGACGGTCGCCGTGCGGCCGGATCGATCGAGACGGATCCTCGCGGTTGATGTCTTCTATACACAGCACGGGAAGGATCGCGAAGGGCCCGAGGACCGCGAGGCGACGATGCACCGCTTCTGGCGTTATGCCCATCCCGTCGAAGGGGATGGCGTTTGGACCGCCGGGCTCCGCCTCGCGAGTATCGATCGCCCCGTTTGGGTCTACGCGAACGTGCTCTACGCTCTCGATGCGCCCGTGACGGGAGCGGGATACTATTACGCCGAGTTTACGTCGGCGCGGCTCAATCTGTCGTCGCCTCTCGAGACCGTGAGCGTCGCCGAGCTTCGCGCCGCCGCAGTTCGCGCGACGCTCGAACCGTCGACGCGGATCGAGGATTTCGCGGGCAACTGGGCGAAGGAGTGGTTCACGTATCGACCGGATGAGTGGGCCATCACGACGCACAAGCTTCACGACGACGTGTGGAAGGCGCCCGCGGGTGCGGCGCTCGCACTGAGAGTTCGTGCCGCGGAGGCCAATCGATTTGTCATCGTCATCGACGGACACGCGGCGGAGGTCGAGCTCGCGGGCGGAGGCGAGTGGGAGGACGTCGTCGTTTCTCCGAGCGAGTTCCGCGATCACGCCGGCGAATCCCTGCGGGGATGGAGTGGAATCCGGCGCCTGACGCTCGCTCCGCGAGAGAGACTGAGGCCAAAGCGCGGCGGCGCGGGCGAGCCCCGCATCGTCGGCGGGAACTGGCGTGGTCCCGCACCCGAGTTTCGCGCACTCCGCTGGCGGTGACCCGAACCACGAATCGGGAGCAAAAGGTCCCGCCGGTAGGGGAGTGCGGAGGGAAACTGAGCGGCGGTCCTCCTAGACGTCCCGCTACGCATGCGCTCTCGCGAGCAAGTCGCCGACGACGAGTTCAGCCGGATGGCCTGCTCGACGCGCCGGCGCACGAAGGTCGTGAGGCGACCGGCGCTCTCGAGTCTCTGCTCTGGAGTCTACGATCGCCAGATCTCGAACTGGAACTGGATGCGGGACGAGTCTCGCGTGCGCGCGATTCCGTTCAGGCGGCGTACTCGATCCCGCGGGACGGACTCTGTCGAATGCGGGCCGCGCAGCGTCGCGCAACGAAGCCGCGAGCGTGGATCTTGCCGATCGCCTGGCTCGTCCTTGAAAATCGCGAGTCGAGTTGAGGATTTTCAAGGATCCGGAACGGATCGGATCGAGAAATGAAAAAAGGGACTCGGCGTTCCAAGTCCCTTCGTCGCTATGTGAATTGGAGCCACCTTCCGGACTCGAACCGGAGACCTGTTCATTACGAATGAACTGCTCTACCAACTGAGCTAAGGTGGCACTGCTGCCCGGATTCGAGAATTCCGGATTTTAGCTCCGGCGCGAGGGGTGTCAACGTCCCGCGCCCGGGAGCTTCTTTCCGCTCGTTTCACTCGAGCGCGGCCGGAGAGAACCGGCGATTGCGCGGGCAACAAGAAGAGGGCCGGACGCGCGCGCCCGGCCCTCGGTGTTTCTCGTGTCGGCGCCCGCCGACCGGTCGATCTTCGATCGCGTGCCTACTGCCGCGGCTGCGCTTCCTCGTACGCCTCTTTCACGTTGTCCGTCGAGACGTGCGTGTAGATCTGCGTCGTCGAGAGGTGCTTGTGGCCGAGGAGCTCCTGCACCGTGCGGAGGTTCGCCCCGCGGTTGAGGAGGTGCGTCGCGAAGCTGTGGCGGAGCGTGTGCGGCGACGTCTTCTCGCTGAGGCCCGTCACCTTGATGTACTTGTCGATGATCTTTCGGATGCTTCGCGACGAGAGACGGTCGCCGAAGCGATTGAGGAAGAGAGCGTCGCCGTCCTTCTCATTGATATTCGGCACCTGCGCGCGGAGCTCGATGTAGCGCTTGAGCGCCTGGAGCGCGAAGGAGCCGAGAGGAACGATCCTCTCGCGATCTCCCTTTCCTCGCGCGCGGATCAGCTCCTGCGTGAGATCGATATCGCTGACGTTGAGTCCCGTGAGCTCGCTCACGCGGAGGCCCGTCGAGTAGAGCGTCTCGAGGATCGCGCGATCGCGCGAAGCCTGAAAGCCGTTTCCGACCGGCGCGTTGAGGAGCTTCTCCACCTCGTCGGTGCTGAGGAAGTGGGGGACCTTTTTCTCGACCTTCGGCGTCGGGATGTCCGCGAGAGGATTCGTCGCGACGTAGCCCTTTCGGAGGAGACACTTGTAGAAGCTTCGCACCGTCGCCAGCTTTCGGACGACCGTCGTCTTTTGGTAGTTCTTGTCTTTCAGGTAGGCGAGGTACTCGCGAATTCGCAGCGAATCGAGCTGCGTCGGATCGCACTTCGCTCCGCCCTGCTCGAAGAAGCGAAGGAACTGGTGGAGATCCTTCTCGTACGCGCGGATCGTTTCAGGAGACATGTTCCGCTCGTAGCGCAGGTAGTGGATGAACGTCTGCTCGAAGTCGACGTCCCCGGTATTCGCCGGTGGTGCCTCTACCTGATCCGCGGGCTCCGCGATGACCTGCTCGTCCGGCGAGCCTTGGTCCTCGCCGGGCGCGGCGGACTCGCTCTTCAGCTCGACTGACTCGGGGATTGCCGTTTCGAGTTTCTCTTCCATCTCTTCTCTATCTCGCCCAGTCGGGCGGATCTCCTAGATCGACCGCAGCCGTTCCGGCACGATTCCTTCGATGACCTCAAAGACTTCCTCTTGACTGAGCCCCGAGTCCTCTCCGTCGGCGCACCGAAAGAGCGCGCGATAGAGATCGATCGGATCATCTCGGTCGTACAGGAAGCAGAACTCCTGGTCCTCCTTGACCACGAACAGCGTGTCTGTCGTAGTGGCTTCGACCGTTTGCATAGACCTGTCTCCCGAAGATTCGGTCCCGGGGGGCACGAAATGGGCGCAGGGGCGCGGCGCCGATTGGCTTTCGCGGTCCGCGTTCTCCGCGTCGGATTCCCGCCGGAGCGAGATCTACTGTTCTTCCTGAAGGACGACCGACCCCGCCGTGTGGCGTGGCCCCGCGCTTGGACAGCACGGGTCGGGTGGTCGGCGGCACTCCCGCGCCGGCTTGCGGCGGGGGGCGTGCTCCGGCTGCGTTCGAGCCGCCGGATTCACGGTTCGGGGCGGGTTTTGCGTCACCCAGATTCCCGGACCGTTCACACCAAAACTATCGGCCGGCGTCGTCGGGGAACTTTACGGCGAATTCCGTAAATCCTGGGGTCCCGCCGGGCGCGCGCGGCGGGACGAGGGAATTCCGCGCGCGGAGGAAGCGAGTCGCGCGCTCGCTTCAGGTGGTGAGCCACCGCCACATCGCTTCGATCTCGGTGCGTCCCTGTATGTACGCGAGAACCGCGAAGAACGCGCCGAGTGCGGCGATGAAAAGGCAGGAGAACGCGGGGACGACGCGGAGCGCCTTGAGGCCGAAGCGGTCGAGTCCCTCGAGGAATGACGGCGCGAACACCCGCTTCATGAACGACAGCTCCTGGAAGAACGCACCGGGCTTCGCGTGCGCGGCGCTGATGGCTTTTCCGGTGATGAGAAGCACGCCGAGACCGACTAGCACGGCGCCTAGACCGAGGCTGAAGACCACGATGAGAAAGAGCCCCCAAGCGAGTTGATCGGGTTCTTGAAGCGCGAGGAGCAGGATCGTCGCGGCGCCGGGACACGGGACCAGTCCGCTCGTGATTCCGAGTACGAGGAGCTGGGGAAGCGTCGGCCGCGGTCCGGCGGAGGCGTGCGTGTGGGAGTGTTCTTGTTCCTGTTCGTTCCCGTTCCCGTGATCGTGATCGTGACCGCGTGAATGAGTGTGACCGTGGCCGTGACCATGCGAATGACCGTGAGCATGGTCATGCTCCGGCTCGGATGGCGCGGAATCTTCGTGCGAATGCGAATGCCCGTGACCATGGCCATGCTCCGGCTCGGATGGCGCGGAATCCTCGTGCGAATGCGAATGCCCGTGCCCGTGCGAATGCGAATGCCCGTGCCCGTGATCGTGACTGTGCCCTGGTGGGACTCCACGGATACGCCGCCAAAAGAGGGTGAGTCCCAAGCCAATCATCATGAGTGCCGCGATGATCTGAACGGAGACGATGATCCGATTCTGGACGCTCACTGGCGACGACGACGCCGCGACTCGGATCACGACGAAGACGACGACACCCGTGACGAATACACTTCCCGTGTGAGCGATCGTCGTCGCCGTCCCCGTGACGAACGCGTCCCGGATGCGCCCGTGCGTTCCGATTAGATACGCCGCGACCATCGTTTTTCCGTGTCCGGGGGTGAGAGCGTGCGCGGCGCCGTAGAGAAACGCGAGCACCGTCGCGAAGATCAGGAACAGCGTTCCGACTCCCTCCTCCCTGCCGCGACGAAATAGATCGAGAAGAAAATCACCCTCGTCTTTTTCGGACGATTCGACCGCGGCTGGTCGCGCCGCCTCCTCCGAGCTTCCCGTCGCCTTCGCGTCTCGGGGAGGCTCGGGCGGCGGTGGGGTCACCGCCTCCTGATCGCCCTGACGAATCGCCGGATCATTCGGCTCCCCGGCTTGCGCGGCCACCTTCCCGTCGCCTTTCGGATCCGCCGGTAAATCGTCCCCCTCGACTACCGCCTCTTCCTTCGGCGGCGCGAAAGGATTCCGATTGAAGTCTTCGAGGAGGAGCGAGGCCCGGCAGATTTCGCTCTGGATCACGTACGCGGTCGCGTCGAGATACGCGGCCTCGTCGAAGCTCGGCCGGAGCCGCGTCGTCTCGTCGCCCTGCCCTTCGTAGGGAAACCAGAATTGTGGTTTCGTTTTGACGTCGTCTTTCGTCACCGTGTCCCGCATCTCAAACTCGTACGCGCGTCCGAGCTCGAACTGGCCCCCGGGGGCATCGATCTCGAGGTCGTAGTAGAGCGTCATCGGCTTCTCGAACACGTCGCCTCCGAGCCCGGCGTGCCGCGACTGGACGCGGCGGAACGGGACGGGCTTGCCGTCGATCTTCGCTTCGATGCGCGGGGCGATCTTGTTCGTCCACTGCGCTTCGACGTACGCCGCGGCCTCCTCCGGCTCCACCGTGCTCGACTTGTCCTCGTCGATGCGAAGGAGCTCGGCCTGCGCCCAAATGCCGATGTAGCTGAGGTCCAAGGTCACGACGATCTTGTCGCGCTTGACGATGATCTGGCTGAGTGTGCCGACTCCGGCCTTCGGAACGTGCGCGTGCGCGGAACTCACGGCGAGTGTGCCGAGAACGGCCGCCGCGAAGGCGAGCCGAAGAGCGCCGAGAGGATTGCAAGATCGCATCATGGGTCGGATGGTGCCGCGCGCCGGATGGTCTCGCCCGCGACTCTGTCGAACGGGCGACGGCGACCAGTGTACCCGAGCGCACCGATCAGAAGTGACGAATCGTCCGGGCCTCCGCGTCAAAGCACGCGCCGAAGTGTGACGAACGCCGGAAAGATCTGCTTCTCGCCCGCGGCGTCGAAGTCGATCGTGACGGAGCGTCGCCGCCCGACCACGGCCACGCGCAGGATCGTGCCCTCGCCGTAGTCGTCGTGATAGACGCGGTCGCCGACGCGAAACGGCTCCTCGAGCGACTCGGCGGCGAACTCGAGCTCGTCCCATGGATCAGTCTCCGCCGCGTCGCCTTCGTCCGATCCGGAATCGGCGTACTCGAAGTCGACGTCGTCGCCGGAAATGCTTTCGAGTCTCGCCTTACGCTCGATCGCGCGCGTCGTTTCGGGGTCGACGGCGAGGAACGCGGTGTCCGCGGTTGCGAGCGCTCCCTCGCGCAGCTCGCCTAGGAACCGCGATGGCACCGCCGGCCGAGGCTGGCCGAACCGAGTCCGCTTCGCGGCGTGCGTGAGGTAGAGGCGATCTTCGGCGCGCGTGATACCGACGTAGCACAGTCGCCGCTCCTCTTCGATGTCCGGCGCGACGTCGTCCGAACGGACGAGCGGAAGGATGCCGTCCTCCGCACCGATGATGATCACGTTCGGAAACTCGAGCCCCTTCGCCGCGTGGAGCGTCATCAACGTGACGGAATCCGTTCCCGCACTCCACCGATCGGTCTCGCCGAGGAGACGCGCCTGCTCGAGAAAGCCGACGAGCGCGGTGGGCGCCTCGTCTCTCGCGGCTCCGTCTTCGTCCCGCAAACTTTGGAACTCGTCCGCCGCCTTGATGAGCTCGTCGACGTTCTCCCAGCGATCGAGATAGTCCCCGGGATGCTGCGTCTCGAGGAACTCGCGATAGTCGGTCGCCTTCACCACGCGATCGAAAAGCATGGCGACGGACGCGTCCGCGTCATCGCGCAGCTCCGCCAGCAAGCCCGCGAGCTGCTCGCAGCCAGCTCGTGCGCGTCCGCGGAGGAAGTCGAGTTCGTCTGGCGATGCGATCAGCTCGCCGAGTGCCAAGCCGCGCTCCCGAGCTCGCGCTTCGAGCTTCGCGATCGAACCTTTTCCGATCCCGCGCAGGGGGACGTTGATGATGCGCTTCAGACTTTCGTCATCCCGCGGATTCGCGAGTGCACTCAAGTACGCGAGGAGATCCTTCACCTCACGCCGGAGATAGAACTCGACTCCGCCGACCATCGAGTACGGCGTTCCGCGGGTGACGAGCTCCTGCTCGATCGGTCGCGAGAGCGAGTTCACCCGATAGAAGACCGCGATGTCTCCCAATCGCGCGCCGTCTCCGCGGAGGCGATCGATCACGTTGGCAACGGCGCAGGCCTCTTCCCGTTCGTCGGCGAAGCGGCAGACTTCCACCGGATCACCGGTTTCGCGCTCCGACCAGAGGTGCTTCTCTTTGCGCTCGACGTTATTCGCGATGATCGCGTTTGCTGCCGCGAGTACGCATCGAGTCGAGCGATAGTTTTGCTCGAGCTTGATCACCCGCGCGTCGGGATAATCCGATTCGAAGCGAAGGATGTTGCCGATGTCCGCACCGCGCCAGCGGTAGATCGATTGATCGGGATCGCCCGTCACACAGAGATTGCGATGCCGTTCGACCAGCAGTTGCGCGAGACGGTACTGAAGCGCGTTCGTGTCCTGATACTCATCGATGAGGACTTGCTGAAACCGTTCACGGTATCGCTCGAGAATCTCGCGGTCGGTCTCGAGGAGACGCACCGTGAGAAGGAGCAAGTCGTCGAAGTCGACCGCGTTGAGTTCCCGCAGACGGGACTCGTACGCGTCGAAGAGCTCCGCGAGGAGACGCTCGCGGTAGTCGATACCGCTCAGCTCGTTCACAGCGGGCGTGGAACCGTCGTTCTTGAGCTGGCTGATCGCCGACTGAAGCGGCGCGGGCGACCACATCGCGGCGTCGACCGAGCGCTCCTTGAGGATCGCCTTGAGCAGGCCGCGGCAATCGTCTTGGTCGTAGATGGTGAACGACGAGTCGTACGGGTCGAGTCTTCCGATGTGACGACGGAGCATGCGCGCGCCGAAGCTGTGAAAGGTCGAAATCCACCGCGTCGCGATGCCCGAGATCGCCTCCGTGCGCTCGCGCATCTCTTGGGCGGCTTTGTTCGTGAACGTGATCGCGAGCACGCTCTCCGGCGAGTATCCGTGCCGGTAGAGCTGTGCGACGCGGTGCGTGATGACGCGCGTCTTACCGCTTCCGGGCCCCGCGACGACGAGGAGCGGGCCTGTCTCGTGAAGGACGGCCTCGCGCTGAGGCGGATTGAGGTCGCGGAGAGATCGGTCGAGGTTCTGGGCCACGCTTTAGCTGTCCGTTGAGCGCTTCGAATCTAGAGCCGGCGCGTCCGCTTGCAGAATCACCGCCGCCCGCGCCGGAGACCGCGACGGTCCTCGAGGACTCACGCGGCCGAGACGGACGAGAGCGTGTCGACCTCTCGACCGACCCAGTTTCGGGCGGGCAGCTAGGCTACCCTCGGGCGCGCCAGAATCCACCGCCTGCGAGTCGCGGCGATGGCCCGGAGGGGGCCGCTCCGCCTCGCGTCGTTCGGTCGCGAAGGGGCTTATCGTAAGATGTTGTGATTGCTTAGGTTGGGTCGGTCTCGGCCGGCGTTGAATCGCGCTGAACTTTATGATAACTTACCCGGCTTCGCGCTGTTCGCGCAGATCTTCCCGTGCGGGTCCGAGACCCGCGTTCGCACCGGTGTGGAGTTGAGTCTTGGACGAGAATACGAGCGCCGTGGTTTCGTTTTCTGATCGACTGGCTGAGGTAGGCGGTGAGGAGCTCTCGCCCGACAGCTTCCGCTCGCTCGCCGCGACGGCTTTCGATTCGATGAAGTCCTACGATGAGTTGCGGACCTTCCTCGAGGATTGGAGCCCGGCGGAAAAGTCGATCGGGGCGAAGACGGTCTCGGAAGTGATTCGCGGGTACTGCTCTCTTCTCGTCGGCGACCTCGACGGCGCCGTCGAGACACTCTCGAAGCAGAAGGCGCAGCTCTGGGGAAGCTACCATCTGGCTCGATCCCACCTCGAGTCGCGCCGACTCGATGACGCACTCGCCGTCGCCGAACCGGCGTACAAGAAGGCGTCCGACTCGACGCGTCTCGGATGCCTCGTCGCGGAGATCCAAGCTCGCCGCGGTGATCTCGACGCGGCGGAGAAGTGCCTCGCGGCCGTCGAAAAGAGCGCGCCGGATGCGGCCGAGACTCTCGTTGCTCGCGCGGTCGTTCTCGAAAAGACGGGCGACTACGCCGGCGCGATCGATGCCTATCGCGCCGCGTCGGAGAAGGACCCCGGCGATCCCGAGATTCTCTTTCGGCTCGGGTATCTTCTCGAGCTCCACGGGAGCGACGCGGACGAGGCGAACGACGAAGCGCTCTCCGTGTACGAACGTTGCGTCAACCTCGGGCCCGTGCACGTCAACGCTGCGATCAATCTGGGTCTGCTCTACGAAGACCGCGAACGCTACCACGACGCGATTCGCTGCTACGAGACCGTGCTCCGGTATCACCCGAATCATGCGCGCGCGCGCCTCTACCTTCAGGATGCGCACGCATCGACGACGATGTTCTATGATCGCGAGCAGGAGAAGAAGGCCGATCGGCAGTCTCAGGTGCTCAAGATCCCGGTGACCGATTTCGAGCTGTCGGTGCGCAGCCGGAACTGTCTCCAGAAGATGAATATCAAAACGCTCGGCGATCTCATCATGAAGACCGAGCAGGAGCTTCTCTCGTACAAGAACTTCGGCGAGACCTCGCTCGAAGAGATCAAGCAGATGCTCAACCAGAAGGGTCTCCGGCTCGGCCAGGGACTCGAAGACGGTTCGTCCGACGCGTCACACGGACGCAATCCGCTCGAGGCCTCGGCGGCGCCCGAGATTCTCGACAAGTCAATCGACGACCTCGAGTTATCTGTACGAAGCCGGCGCTGCATGGAGCGTCTCGGTGTGCGAACGCTGCGCGATCTCATCAACAAGACCGAGATGGAGCTCATGGCGGCGAAGAACTTCGGAATGACCTCGCTCAACGAGATCAAGCGCAAGCTCGCCGAGCTCAATCTCGCGCTCCGCACCTAGCGGAGCCGCCTCGCAGCACATCGAGTGAATCGGTGCCGCGCGCCGAGCGCCGCGTCGAGAGCTAACGATCGTCGTCGGGCGTTGAGCCCATCGTCGAGCGGATTGCGTTCTACGGTGGCGTGGCGATGGGACGAAGCGGAGGGGAGCATGTTCGATCGATTTCGCGGCGCGGTCGCCGAGCTCTCGCCGACGAGAGTGGTCTTCGAGGTCGGCGGCGTAGGCTACGACCTCTCGATCCCGCTTTCGACCTTCGACACGCTCAAGCGGGTCGGTGACGGCGAGTCGGTCGTCGTTTTCGTCCACCTGCATGTCCGAGAGGACGACCTGCGACTCTTCGGCTTCGCGTCGAAGGAGGAGCGACGTCTCTTCCGCATGGTGCTCGCCGTGTCGGGGGTGGGGCCCGGGATCGCTCTCGCCGCGCTGTCGACGTTCGCGCCCGCGGAGCTCCTCGGGACGCTCGCCGCTGCGGACAGCAAGGCGCTTCAGCGCGTCAAGGGAATCGGTCGCAAGGTGGCCGAGCGCCTCGTCGTCGAGCTGAAGGATCGAGCCGCCGCTCTCGTCGGGAGCCTCGAGCCGGTCGCGCCATCCGGCGCGAGTTCCAGCGTCGCATCCGGCTTCGACCCGCGCGACGTCGACGACGCCGTGCGCGCACTCGTCGAAATCGGCTATCCCTCGAAGTCAGCGCTTCACCTTGTCGAGACATCGCTCGCTGGATTCGCCGCGCGGGGCGAGCGAGCTTCCCTCGAGGACGTCATCAAGGAGTGCCTCCGGCAGTGACGCGGGCTTCGCGGTCCGGCGTCGGCACTCGAGTTGCCTCGATTCTCGGATGAAACGCGGTCCGTGAACGAAGGCGCGGGTGATCGGCCCGTAGGACCACCGTCCCCGCTCGGAGACCGCCGGCGTTCGAGTACCGTTCGTACCAAGTTTGGGCGGTCGAGCCGAACGCGCGTTAAGTCTTTGTGAAATCTTGGCTTGAGTCGTCGGCGAAGGCGCTTCCGCTCGTTGACCTTGACTATCGGACGCTGTATACTGAAGTGGTGAAAGAGAAGTTCTGTGCTCCCCGATTGCCCTAAGTCCTTCTGCCTTTGGGACTTGTCAGTCGGGCCCACGGAGGGGGGAAGTGGACGGTCGCCCCGGCGGCCGTGCTTGCAGAGGACGTCACCGACACTGAGGCGCGAACTACCGCTAACGCCGAGACTCTAGACCGGAGGCCCCGTGAATCACCGACGCCGCATCCGCGGAAGCCGATGTTCGATCGTGGTCTGCCTCCTCGTCTTGACGGGATTCGGGTCGTGGCGGGCGAACGCGCAGGAAGTGCGGCGGCTTTCTCCTCCCTCACCGACTTCGGCGAGCTCGACGCTCATTTCGGCGTCGGTCACGGCTGCAGTCACGACGGCTGCGACCACAAAGGTCGAGGTGCCGGCGAGCTCGGTGCCTTCGGCGCTCGATATCGCACGAATCGAGCGTCCGACGTCCGGGGCCCGAGCCGAGGGGCCGCGTTTCGGCTCGAACGACTCGACGCAGCTTCTCGCAGCCGGTTTCGGGCACGACGGTTCTGTCCGGTCGAATCGTGCAGCGCTTCGCGGGGCTGACCCGGTGGCGCGACCGACCGACGTCGATTGGTTCGGTTCCGCCGATGTCGGAGACTCGCTCGAGGCGATTCGGCGTCGGGCCGCAAGTCAGCGGCGTTCACTCGGCCGAGGGGCGACGTCCCTCGACGTGTGGGCGAGTCCGGTCGACGATCTCCGTGCCCGGGCCAACCCGGAGCTGCCGCACTGGCTCTTCGCCGGCCACATCGACGGCGGCGAAGAGCCGCCCGATTTCGCCGGTACGCGAAGCCTTCCGCTCTTCTATGTCGAGCCGCCACGCGAGACGAAGTTGAAGCGCAAGGTCCGAAAGCTCGTGCGGCGAAAGATCTATCGCGAGTTTCGTCGTCAAGTCAAGAAGGAGTGGAAGCGTCTCTTCCGAGACTCTTCCACGATGACCTTCGCGACGTACGAGCGCACGCTCACGGAAATCAATCACATCGGGAAGAGCGCGTCGGAGTACGACGTGTTCAACGATGACCTCCGGACGCGAGAGACGCAGGACGAGGTGTTCCGGCGCGAGGACCGCGGCGGTGAGGCCGAGATTCCGATCGTCACCTGGGGCCCGCTCACGATCACCGACGGCGGTGACTTTATCTTCGATGTCGGAACCGCCGCGAGCGAGGGGGAGTTGGCGCTCGACGACGAGCTCGAGGTCGGTGGCGAAGAAGCGCGGAAGCCTCTCCTCTCTGCGAACGGATTCGATATCCAGACGGGGCTTCAGCTCCGGTTCGATCCGCGCGATCATTCGGGCTCGGGCAACTACGTGCCGCTCGTCTCGTCCTACGGCTTCAGCGTCGAGGTCGATTGGCTGAGCGACGTGCTCGAGCGCGAGATGGTGACGACGGAGTTCAGCGTCGAGGTCGATCGCCGCGGCGAAGTGGCTGGGTTCTTCAACTTCGTCATTCGCGCGCGGAAGTAGGCAGACGCGCGACAAGCGCGCTTGCTTCCCCTTGCTAGGTGGCTTTCGCGAAGCCCGCTCGCCTGCGCGGCGGCGTTACGCGAGCTTCACCCCAGGGCGGGAGCTCATTCCGGGTCGCGGGGGCGCGCGCTTGATGTTCTGCGCTTCCGAGCGCGGATTCGGCTCTCGGTCGTGCAACGTTCTTTTGGGGCCTTCGCGAAGCCCCTTCGCCTGCTCGGCGTCGCCGCGCAGGTTTCAACCCCGACGAGGTGCGACATCCGGGTCGCGGGGATGCGCGCCTTGGTGTGCTCCGAACGCGGGGCGAGAGGTTCGAGTTTGCGGCTCGACGCGCGCGTCCCTCGCTGAGGGCTCGATTCTCGGCGGCTCGACGTTCGTCGCCGGGGCGTCCTTCTCGCGGAGCCTTCGCGAAGGCTTCGTGCCATCGAGGGCCGTCGCGCGGGAAAGCGCGCGTCTCGCGTCTCGCCGTCCGAGTCCTCGCGCGCACCGATTCCCGGGGTCGACGGGCCCCCGGACCCCGCCCTTGCAGCCCACCCGAACTACCGGTAATGTGTACTCCCGGAGGGAAGTGATGATCGCGATGGGAACCCCGAGCTCGAACCGTCCGCGCTCGAATGTCCCTGTCAACGGCGGCTGCCCGAATCGCGGGGAGGAGAGCGCGTCGGGCCCCGAGGGGAGCGACCATGATCAACAGATTGTCCGACGAGTGGAAGCGGGTCGAGTCGAGGGTCGCAGACGAAGCGAGTGAAGGGTCGACGGAGCCGGACGTGCAGGACGTCAGCGAGATTCTCCAGCAGATAGGGGGAGTGCGGGAAGTCCTGAAGAAAATGTGTCAGGTCTCCGTCACGCGTACGACCGTGCGGAAGGCCGTACGCGACGCATTGATTCCCGTCCTGAAGGAGCACAAGGCCGAGCTCTTTCCGGAGCTCGCGGAGATCGAGGCGCTGCGGAAGCACCTCGGCCGCCGCTCGGGCGGCGGATTCCGTCTCTTCGGTGCGGATGCGAAGGTCACGGACGAGTTGCGCGAGCGAATCGACGCGTTCGAAGCGCGCGTTCGCGAGATCGCCGATCTCGGCTCGTCGGTCGAAACTACGGTCGAGCAGCTCGGCGGACGCATCGGCGACGTGGACGGCCACATTCAGGAGCTCCGTGGTCGCCTGCAGGACTCCGAGGGGCGCGCGAACGTCACCGGGAGTCGCCTCGAGGCGATCCAGGGGCGCGTCGAGTCGGTCGAGGATGGGGTAGCGAAAACGCGGGGTGATCTCGACGCGAAGGTCGGGGAAGCCACGACGCAGTGGGCGGCGCGACTCGAAGAGTTGAGCGACCGCGTCGACTCCGACGCGCGACTCGGCGACGAGTTCCGTTCGGCGGCGGGCGAGAGACTCGATTCGATCGAAGACCGGCTCGAACGCAGCGACGAGCGACACGACCGAACCGACGAGCGGCTCGGGCAGATCAACGGCCGCATCGGCCAAGTCGAAGGACATGTGAGCCGCGTGGAGTTGCGCCTCGAAGAGATCGAGACCGCACTCCGGAAGGAGATCGACGACATGACGCAGGGCCTCATGGAGAAGTTCGCACTCGTCCGAGACATCCTCGCGCGCGTCGAGAGCGATATGCCGCACAAGGACGCCGTCTCGACCGCGAACGAGCGTCTCCAGGGACTTCAAGAGCGCGTCGAGACGATGGCCGAGCGCGTCGAGAACATCGATTCCGTGACGCCGCAGGTGCGCGGTCTCGGAACGCAGTTCGACGACTTGCGTTCGCGCATCGGGACGCTCTCCACTCAGGTCGATCGCAATGGCGACAACCTCGGCGAGCTCGAAGGCGAGTTCCGCGCTCGTCTCGAGCAGTTGACGTCGCTCCTCTCGGCGGGGATCGATCGCTGGGAGTCGGATCAATCCTTCGCGCTCGAACGTCTCACGGTGATGCGCGACACGCTCCGTGACCAGCTGCATAGGGTCGGTGAGCAAGTCGATGATGCGCAGACGAGCCTGCTCGGTCGACTCGTGAAGCGCGACGCCGGTGTCAAGATGTCGCGTGGCGAGTGGGAGACGATGGCTGGAAAGCTCGAAGGCATCGTCGCGGGACTCGAAGGTGTTCTCGCGAAGCGCCGCGAGGTCGCCTCCGAGGACTGATTCGCTCGGGCGAACGTCACTCGGCGAACCGACGCCGCTCGTTCGTTGGATTCTTCCGCCGTGCGAGGATCGCGGCCGCGCGTGTAGAGCATTGCGGGCGACCAGGCGGCGTGCTATACATCGCGCCCTTCTCTGGTGGGTGTAGCTCAGCTGGCTAGAGCGCCAGGTTGTGGTCCTGGAGGCCGGGGGTTCGAGTCCCCTCACCCACCCCACGCATTCCCTCCGAACCGCATGTCCTCGGCGTGCGAGTTCCTCGACGCCCGCGGGTGTACGCCCGCCGGAGCGTCCCTCCTCGCGAGTTCCGCGCCGGAGTTCGCTGCGCGTCCCCGAGCACGACGTCCAGCCGCCGGACGAACGAACGGATTCCGGAATCCGTGCGCTCCCTCCGGCGGTGGCCGGCCCCGCCATCGTCCCGTATTCTTCTCCGGGTCGCCCGCGCCTTCGACCGGGAAGGAGCTGGCGGCTGCCCGTGGTGGACTAGCGAACGAGGACGAAGGCCGGTCGCCGGGACAAGCGACGCATGAGCGCGCAGCGAGATCATCGATCGTCGAGTCGCCCGAGCGGGCGATCTCCGAGCGAGCCGCGACTCGAGGGTAGAGTCGGACAGTGCGTCGTCGAACGCATGCTCGGCGAGGGAGGAATGGGGCGCGTGTATCTCGCGCGTCACGAAACGCTCGGGAAGCGCGTCGCGGTGAAGGTTCTCCGTTCGAATCTTCCCACCGACGTCAACGCCGTCGAACGGTTCATCCGCGAGGCGCGCGCGACCGCGAGTCTCGATCACCCGACGATCGTCGACATCTACGACGCGGGAAAGCACGAAGACACGTACTACATCGTCATGCAGTACGTCGACGGAGAGAGTCTCTCGGCGCGGCTCAAGCGTGAAGGACGTCTGCCTCTCGAGGAATCGCTCCGAATCTTCCGCACGATCGCGCAGGGCATTGGACACGCCCACTCGAAGGGGATCATCCACCGCGACATCAAGCCGGACAACATCCTCCTCGGTCGCGACGGCAGCGTGAAGCTCGTCGACTTCGGCCTCGCACGAGTCGTCGAGGGCGATTCGAATATCTCCCAGACCGGGACGATCGTCGGATCGCCGACCTTCATGTCGCCCGAGCAGGCGCTCGGAAAGAAGCTCGATCAACGGACCGACATCTATTCCCTCGGAGCGACTCTCTACCAGATGCTCACGGGGGAAACGCCGTTTTGCGCGAGTGGGACGATCGAGGTGGTGTGGAAAATCGTGAAGGAGCCACCGCGTCCCGCTCACGAGGTGTGTCCGGACGTGTCCCTCCGGCTCTCGCGCTACGTGCACGAGCTGATGCGCAAGGATCCGCGAAAACGCATCGAGTCGATCCCGGCGGCACTCGCCGGCCTCGACGACGCTTCGGACGCCGCGCCGGAGTGGGGCCCGAGGTCGCGTTGGGCCGCTCTCGGCGTCGCGGCCGCGGTTCTCATATCGGGCCTCGTCGGGATTTTCGGGGCGCTGACGTCGAGATCGTCGGCCGAGGCGAGCTCTCCGGCGGCGGTGGAATCGAACATCGCCGCTTCCGTCGCCGACTCGCGGTTTGCGCTCCTCGCGCGTCTCGCAACGGACGACGAGTACGGGGTGGAGGATCTCGCTGAGCTCCCCGCGCCAACGCGGCGCGCGTTGCTCGAGCGCGTGCGCGCGTTTCATCGCGCCGCTGCCGCCGGCGAACGGCTGCGGGAGTTCGTCGACACGGGGCTCATCAGCTCGGCACAGCCGCTCCGCAGTTTCGGTGCGAAGCTCGCCCGATCGAATGCCCGCGTCCTCGAGGCGCGCTGGCTCGAGGAGGGACGTTCGGCCGTCGTCGAGGTCGCCCTCGACGGGCGCACGTTCATCGAGCCGTGGATTCTCGCGTCCGGAAGCTGGAAGTTCGACGTCCGCGCGTGGAGCGAGGCGAACTGACCCGGTCGATTCAGCGGCCGCAGCTTACGCCGCCGGATCGTTCGCGCAGGACGCCGTCGACTCGTCGCAACTGATCGTCGATGTCGCTCCGGGTTGCTCGGTGAACGAGCCGCAGTTCGGATACGGCGGGGGAATGTCGGCGCCGTCCGAAAAGAGGAACAGGAGGAGAAAGATGGCGTCGGTCACTCTCCCGATCACGCGGCCGTTGCCATCGGCGTCGCAGGCGGCGAGGCAGTCGGGCTTTCGCCCGCCGAGGAAGTTGTAGTGGAGAAGAAAAACGGCGTCGCCGAGATCGGGCTGGCCGTCGCCGTTGCAGTCGCCGCGAATGAACCTGCGGGCGCCGGCCGACCGCGCATCGACGTGCACTTCGACGTCATTGCTCGTCGCGCCGGGAAAGACGGCGGAGCGCGAGGGGAATCCCGAGTGGTTCACCTCGATGAGGAGAAAGCTGCCGTCGGGGAACCCGTGGCGAGCGGCTTCCGCCGCGTCGGGCACGAGATCGAGCGCCAAGTCCTCGAGCTTCGTCGTCGATTCCCAGCTCGCGTCCTCAAACGCCATGAGGACCGTATCGCCATCGTTCGAAATCACCGAGCCATCGAGGGAGCCCGGAAGGTTGTACACGAGACCGTCGGCGATCAGCACGCTCGTGCCGGTGCGGTCCGCGTATTCGTACTTTGCGAACGGGCCCGACTCGGCCGCCCAGTTCTCGATTTGTCCGGCTTGAGCCGTCGCCAGTCGCAGGACGCAAGGCGCGCCGCGCCGGGCACTCGACCCGACGGTGATCAGGCCTTCGAGAGCGATCTCGAAGGACGAGCCCGACGCGAGATCGTGGAGGCCCGGGGGGAGGTAGACCGCCCCGCCTAGCTTGATCCGGAAGTTACCGGGCTCGACGCGGGTCGGATTCCCGCGGACCTTCGCTTGCCCGACGCCGCGGTCGGCACAGGGGTCGGTCGAGGCGGCGGCGCACGTCGTCGGCTCCACGGTCACGAAATCGGATGACAAGGCGAGCTCGAGACGCGCGTCGAAGAACCCTTCGGCCTTGAGAAACATCCTTCCGAGGGACGCGCCGATACCGTTCGGGATGCCGTTACCGACGACGGCGTCGCCCGTCTCGGTCAGGACGCGATCCTGAGCGACCGAAAAACCGCCGCCGAGAAGTACGACGACGAGCGCGAGCGCACGCGAGCCACTCGCGATGTGCACACTCTTCCCCCTGCCCCGTCGAATCGACGAGTGGCGCATGGACCGAAAACCCTCTCTCCCCGGAAACCCTCTCTCTACTTCACTCCGCTCTCGTTCTTCACGGCGGAACGCCGTCCACCGGACCTTCCTCGGGAAGAACTCGAACTCGTGAAGCCCAGACTGGCGTCAATTCTAACCCGCGGTTCGACGCCGTTTCCACCGCGTGACGCAGCGTCCGAGCTCGCGCGTCGATCGCGTACGCGCGTCGGTCGCGTACGGGAGACGTCCGACCCGCGCCCGAGCGCTAACGGCGAACGAACCGCGCCTCCGGAGTCGCCCCGCGATGGGCGTACAGCTTGCAAACTCCGTCTCGGCGTCCGCGGAGGCGGACTCCGCACGGGAGAGATCCTGTGGTCGAATCGGCGTTCGCGCCGACGAAAGAGGAAGCTCCGGACAGTGCGTTCGGACGGAAAGTTCCGAGTATCCGCGGCATTTGGCCTGGCCGCACTGAACGCCGCATTCACTAGCGGGTCGGTGTTCGGCTTCCCCGGGCGCGGAGTGGCTCGGCGGTCGCGTTCGGTGGGGCGAAATCGGGCGACCGAGGCGAATCGCCACGGTCCCGCGGCCCGTTCGCCGCTCGCGAGATCCTTCGACGGAGAAAGACTTCCATGCATCGCTTTCCGCGCCCTCGGGATGGCCTCGCGCAGTGCGCTCTCGTCGTCGCTTGCGCGCTTCTCCTAGCCGGCTCCGTCGGCTGCGACAGCGAGAGTCTCTTCGGCGATGGCGGATCCGCCGACGCGGCGGTGACGACCCCCGCCGGCGTCCAAACCGGCGATATTACGCTCGTCTACCGCCTCACCGGCGAAGACGGCGAGACGGTGAACGTCCGCGTCCTCTATACGACGAACGGGATCACCTACCTCAACGCGTCGGAAGGTGTCGGCGGCGACGGCACTGAGGACCTCACCGTCAGCGCAGCCGGCGAGTTTCACTCTTACGTTTGGGATTCAGGGCGCGATCTACCGGGGGCACGACGCTCTGACATTCGCGTAAAGGTCGTTCCGACCGGCGGACTCTCCGATACGACGGGGAACATCCGCATCCACAACTCGGAGTTCCTCGTCACTCTCGACGACGCGTCCGCCGGGCGCGCGAGATTGTTCGTGGTCGACGTGACGGACGGAGCGGACTCCGCGCGCGGCACTTACGCCACCGGCGGGACGAATCCCGACGACCTCATCTACTCCGATGGGTTCTTCCTCATCACTCACCGCACTACCGACGACGTCGCGGTGCTTCAGCTCGACGAAGAGGCCAAGACGCTCTCGCCCGTTGAGAGCTCACCGTTTGCGGGCGACGGGATCGGCGCGAGTGCGATCGCGACGGATGGTGAACACGTTTTCGTCTCCAACTCGGCGAGTCAGACTCTCTCGGTCTTCAACTTCAACTCGAGCACGGGAGCGCTGACGCTCAGCGCATTCAGCAACGTCTCTGCGAGCGGTTGCCGAGGCCTCGTCGTCCGCTCGAGTCGGCTCTACGTGGCCGACGCGGTGAACGATCGCATCCACGTCTTCGACATCGCTTCGAATGGCGAGCTCTTCACGAACAGCGCCTCTCCCGTGACGACGGGTGGACTCGGTCAGCCGGGCGCGCTCGCGCGTGTCGGCTCGTTCCTCTACGCGGCGAATGAAGGCGCGAGCTCGGTGAGCGGCTTTGTCGTCGAGAGTGGTGGAGCTCTCACTCCGATCGCGGGTTCGCCGTTCGCGACGACGGTGTCGCCGCTCGTTCACCTCGCAGCGAATGGTTTCTCGCTCCTAGGCGTCGACGGCACCGGCGCTCGCCTCGACCTTCTCGCTGTCGACCCTCTCGGTGCACTCACCGAAGACCCGACCGGTCCGTTCGGACTCTCCGGTGACGGCGTGGCGATCGCATCGACCGGCGAGGTCGTCGTCGCGTCGGCGAGCGGCGCGAGGAGCCTCCACGTCTACACGATCGTTGCGGGAGGCGGGCTTTCGGAGATTTCCTCGAGCCCGATTTCGGTCGGCGTCGACACTCGTCGGATGGCGTTCTCTCGCGAGTGAGCTCCAGTCCCGACTCTGACCGCGCCGTCCGTCGTAGACGGGAACGGACTCCGCCCGAACGCAGTACCCCGCGATCGGGCTAGGTCTCTCGCCCTGCGGCCGCGATACGGTCGCGGTGACGACGAAAGTACTTTAGCCCGGGAAAGAAAAAGCACGCGGCGGAGACGACGCCAAACACGGTAAGCCCCCAGCCCGGGTAGAGGATGATCACCGCGGAGCAGAGGTAGAGCGCCACGGCCTCGAAATAGAAGCGCCCCGATAGGATTCCGCCCTTCGAGAGGAAGACGTTCCCGCTGAGGAGCGGGAGTACGGGCGAGAGCGAGAGGACGGGGAGATCGAGGAGAATCTCGACGAGAAAGAGGAGCGAGCTCGAGAGGATGGCTCCGGCCCAGAGGTGTGCGATCTGGCGCTCCATGAACGTGATCGGGCCGGAGCGATGGCGGAGGCCCCAAAAGATCACGCCCCACGTGCCGAGGCCTCCACTCCAGAGCGCGATGTACGGAATGCGTGCCTCGACGCCGCCGTTCTTCATCGCGTTCGTCGTGACGCAAAGCGCGATCAACGCGACGCTGTGAAGCATCCAGAGGAGTCCCCAGTTCTCGAGGATCTGCGCGTGGTGAGTCTCGCGAAAAATGCGGCTCACGACGTCGACGATGCTCGTCGAACGCGCGGATACGGAATCCCCGTCGCGGTAGGCCCGGAGATCATGCGCGAGCTCTCTCGCGCTCTCGTAGCGAAGGTCCTGCGGCTTCTGCAGGCACTTGAGCACGACGAGCTCGAGGTCGCGATCGATGCTCGGCTGGAGAACGCGCGGCGGCGGCGGGTCCTGCTCGATCACGGCGAGAATGGTCGTCACCGGGGTCGCCGCCTGAAACGGAGGGCGACCCGTGAGCGCGTGGTAGAGCACGCTTCCGAGACCGTACACGTCCGTCGTCGCGTCGATCCGGTCGCTCGCACCCGTCGCTTGCTCGGGAGACATGTAGCTCGGAGTGCCGAGAACTGCTCCCGTTTCCGTGAGATCACCGTCGCCCTCGATTTCCTTCGCGAGGCCGAAGTCCGTGACGTGAGGGATGCCGTCCGGATCGATCAGGATGTTCGAGGGTTTGAGATCGCGGTGATAGATGCCCTGTTCGTGCGCGTATTGAATCGCGTTCGCAACCGACGAGACGAGCTCTGCTGCTTCCCTGGACTCGAGCGGTCCGCGGGCGAGGCGAGCGGCCAAGGTCTCGCCGGCGACGAAACGCATGGTGAAGTAGAGCTGCCCCCGCGTCTCGCCGACTTCGTACACGGGAACGATGTTCGGATGGTCGAGGCGCGCCGCGGCCTGGGCTTCCGATCGAAAGCGTGCGACATCGACCGTCGACGCGGCCCCGCCGAGACGAAGGATCTTGAGCGCAACGGTCCGATCGAGACTCCGCTGGCGGGCCTTGTAGACGATTCCCATTCCGCCGCGTCCGAGCTCCTCGAGGATTTCGTAGTCGTCGAGACCATCCAGGTTCGCGATCGGGTCGTTCGATTCCTCGCGGCCTTCTAGGCTCGTCTCGCTCGCCGAGTTGTTTTCGCTGAGCGTCGTTCCCGATCGCGCGAGCTGCTCGGTGACGACGAGTGCACCGAGCAGCGCGCGCAGCTCGCTCTCGAGCTCGGGACGCTCGCCGACGAGCGCGCGCGGATCCGGATGCCCCCCGGCGCGGAGCTCCGCCGTCGCCTCCTCGAGACAGCCGAGGAGGAACTCATCGGAGTCGGGAGGCTGATCGCCGGTGTCGTCGCTCGAGCTCATACCGTTTCCTCTCCTCCCGGATTCAGCGTCGCGCCCAGTCGGCGCAGCGCACGCAGGTACCGCATCCCAGCGGCCGGCTCACTGAGGCCGAGCTCTCGCGCGACCTCTTGATTCGTGTAGTGCTCGAAGTGCCGGAGCACGATGATCTCGCGGTCGTCCGGCTTCAAGTGCTCGAGTGCGTCGCGGAATCTCCGCTCGAGCTCCGCGCGCATCGCCGTGGCGGCTGGTGTGAGGCCACTCGCGGCGAGCTGAGAGGCGAGCTGGATCGAGGATCGGTCGCCGAACTGTGGATTCGCGAGCGAGCGCTCTCGGTCGACGCTCCGGCGCTGAGCGGCTCGGTGTCGGCGGTGGGCGTCGATCACGTGATCCTTCGCGAGGTGCCGGAGCCAGATGTGAAACGGCATCGCGGGATTGCTCGCGTACTCGGCGAGCCGGCGACTTGCTTCGACGAGCGTCTCTTGGACGACGTCGCTCGCGTCCACCCGGCCGGCGATCGCGGGATCGAGGCGGAGCTCGACCACGCGGCGAAGCGTAGGTCGGTGCCGACCGAGCAGCCGGTCGATCGCTTTGCTGTCGCCGCTTCGAACGAGTTCGAGGAGCTCTTGCGTTTCGTCGGGTCCCGCCATGATAGTAGTCGGACGCATTGTACCCGATCGCTCCGGAGGGTGGTGGCGGGAGTCCCCTAGGCGGCGCTCGAGGGAGGGCGTTGTCGCCGCGGAGTTCGTACGGAGACTGAAGGTTTGGATTTCTCTCGGTTCGAGCAGTGGGCGGTCCCGGTCGGGAGCTTCTCCCGGATCCGCGTCAAGATTCATGTGCTCTTGATTGGGTTCTGGCTCTACGAGCTGAACGACCTGTTGGGGCAGGACATCGCCCGCGGCCAATTGCTTCTCCTCTGGGTCCTCGGGAGCTTCACTCTCTTCTTCACGATCCTCCTCCATGAGTTCGGGCACTGCTTCGCCGCGCGCAGAGTCGGCGGCGACGCCGAGGAGATCATCCTCTGGCCGCTCGGCGGGCTTGCCCTCTGTCACGCGCCGCTCCTCCCACGTTCGCAGTTCATCGTCGCGGCGGGTGGTCCGCTCGTGACGCTCGTGATCCTGGTCGTTTCATGGATCGGGTTTTTCGCGCTCGACACGTGGTGGCCAGCGCTCACTCAGTCGAATCTCTACGTGATGTACGTACGCTGGTATCTCACGGATCTTCAGCTCTTCCTGCTCATATTCAACTCCGTGCCTTGGTACCCGCTCGATGGCGGCCGGATGTTCCAAGCGATGGTTTGGGCGCGTTTCTCTCGACGCGGTGACGCGGGATCGTACGGCCACGCGTCGCTCATCACGGTGTATGTCTCCCGGGTCTGCGCCGCGCTCGGCCTCGCGTACGGTCTCTACGTGCTCTTTGTCCACCAGTCGATGTACATGATCGTGCTCGCTCTCTGGGTGTGGATGGGGACGGAGGGACTCCGGCGTCAGATCGCCGAGGGCGCCGAGCAGGACTATTCGTTCGGCTACGATTTTTCGCGGGGGTACACGAGTCTCGAAAGCAGTCAGCCGCGAGCGCCGGAGCCGCGGCGGAAAGGAGCGTTTCGTGGGTGGCTCAGAGGTCGACGCAAGCGCCCGTTCGAGTCGGCGCAGCCATCCTCCGAGGAGCGCGAGAGGGTCGACGCGCTCCTCGCGAAAATCCAGCGCGAGGGAATGCCGTCGCTCACGCGGGAGGAGCGGAAGTTCCTCGATCGCGTCAGTCGACGCTATCGGTAACGAGACGCGAGAATCACGCCGGCCTACTCGAGCACGAATCCCTCGCCGTGCCGAGTGACGATGTGTTCGGGGCGCTTCGGATCGACTTCGAGCTTCCGCCGAAGCATCAAAATGTGAAAGTCGATGCTGCGGACTGCGCTCGAAGCCGCGAGTCCGCTCGTTCCGCGGAGGATTTCCTCGCGCGACACCGCGCGGCCGCGATGGCGGGCGAGGTACAGAAGAACATCGCGTTCCTTCTTTCTGAGCGCAACCTCGACGTCGCGGCGCCAGACGCGCCCCTCGCTGAGGTCGATGCGGACCTCCCCGAAGCTGACCGTGTCACCGGAGCGGCCCGCGCGGCGAAGAAGGGCCTGAATTCGCGCGAGCAGCTCGGCGATGCCGAACGGCTTCGCGAGGTAGTCGTCTGCACCGCTCCGAAGGCCTTCGACCTTGTCCGATTCGTCGCCCCGCGCACTCAGAATCAGCACCGGGCGATCGCGATCCCGAAGCCGGAGCCAACGGAGCACGGAGAGTCCGTCTCGTTTCGGGAGCATGAGATCGAGCACGACGAGATCGAATGCTCGGTCCTCGAGCTCGCGGATGGCGCCTTCGCCGTCCACCGCCGTTGTGACCCGATAGCCTTCGGAGGTGAGTTTCTCCTCGAGCCCGACGCGGATCGCGGTGTCGTCCTCGACGATGAGAAGGCTCGGCGCGCTCACGACGCGTCTCCGGCGGAGCGATGCGAGTCCTCGGGCGGGGCGGGATTCTCGGAACCTTCCGGAAAAGCGGGGAGAAGTCGCGGGCCGTTCACGCCTGCGATCGGGAGGCGGAGCGTGAACGTCGATCCGCTCCCGCGCGTGCTCTCGAGCGTGAGTTCGCCGCCCATCTGCTCGCTGAGCCGGCGCGCGATCGCGAGCCCGAGGCCCGTTCCCTGAACGGAGTAGTCGTCGAAGCTTGCGCGGACAAACTCGTCGAAGACGCGCTTTCGATCTTCGGGCGCGATGCCGACGCCGTTGTCTGCGATCGCGACCTCGATCCAAGGCGTCGCGCGCGAGACTCGAAGGCGAATCTGCGGCCGTTCCTCGCCTCGATACTTGAGTGCGTTCTCGAGGAGATTGAGAACGATTCGTTCGAGCGCGCGAGCATCGGCGCGTGCCACGCAGTCTCCTCTTTCGCGTTCGAATTGGAACTCGACGCCCGACTCTCGCGCGCGAAATGCGAACATCTCTGCGGTCTTTTCGAGTGCGGCGCCCACGTCGACACGTACGAGTTGAACGGTCGTGATCCCGCGCTCGAGTCGGGAGAACTCGAGCACATTCTCGATCGTGCGGCTGAGCCGGAGGCTCTCTCCGTGCAGGAGCGATGCGTAGCGCTGCGCCGTCGCGGCGTCCAGTTCGTCCGTCGAGAGCATCTCCGAGAAGAGACGGATCGACGTGGCGGGAGTCTTGAGCTCATGGGAGACGTTCGCGAGAAGCTGCGACTTCAGGCGAGCGAGTCGACGTTCCCGCCGAACGAACGCGACGAGCGCGCCGGCGCCGGCGAGCGTTGTCACGACGAGGAGGCCGATGAGTAGGCGGAGAATGCGGCGGCGTTCGTGGAGCCCAGCGACGCGTAGAGATCGGCGCGGGTCCGAGACAAGCAGCCGTCCGACCGTCGCCGCACCGAAGACAACCGGGCGCCGGACGCTTGCGTCGACGTGAGTCGTTTCCGACTCGCTGGGTTCGAGGCGAGCTTCGTACCCGCGCGCGAGCGCGAGCGGCGGAGGTTCGAACGGAACTCGGACGAGCGCACGGTGTTGACCGCCGTCCGGCGAGGTCACCGGGAAAGCCGCGAGAATGCCGTCGCCGTCGAGTACCGCTTCTTCGTCGACGAGAGCGTGCGGGCAACGTCGCGCGGCGCCAGCGAGCTCAGCGCGAGCGGCGAGCAGGTCGGGCAGCGTCGAAGCCGGGAGGCGACGCGCGGCGAGCGAAAGAAGGCGGTCGGAGGCGAGGCCGTGCTCGCGGGCGAGGATCTCGCCGAGATCCGCGGTCGACATCGGAAGCGCCGGTCGGCTCGAGTCGGACTCCGGCCCGAGATCGAGGAGGGCGAACGCCGCGAGGAAGACGAGAGGTTTGCCGTCTTCAGACCAAGTCGCTTGCGTCCCGTTCAGAATCGACGTGAGGATCCCGCGTGCGAGACGGTCGCGACCGGTCGCGCGCGCGGCGCGCGCCGACGCGAGCCGAAGTCGATCGCCGAGCTCGCGGTCGCGAATGCGAGCTAGGTAGAACGCGTAGGCATCGAGAGCGCGCGCAGGCGCGTCGAGCACGTGCTCGAAGTACTCGCCGCCGCGAACGCAGAGTCGATAGAGGTACTCGTCGTCCCCGGCTCGTTGGAGCCGGGCTTCGGGCCGGAGATCGAACGTGAGAGTGCGGGCGGCGGCGTCGCGAACGAATCCGACGAGAGGTGCTACGCGCACCGGCTCACCCTCCGCTACCGAGCGCTGCGTCCGCGCTCGAATGCGCTCGAACTCTCGATCCGCTGCCGCGAGCGCGGAGCTGACGCGAGTCGCGAGCGCGTCGGCCTCGATCTCCAGCTCCGCGTCGATGGCTGAAACCGCCGCGGCGAAATCCTGGTCCGCGACGCGTAGAGCGAAGTACGCGAGACCGAGAGAGGGCGCGAGGAGTAGGAGCGCGAACGCAGCGACGGATCGGATCAAGGCTCGCCCTCGGCTCGTTCCGTGCGCAAGGACTCGACGAGCGCCTTCCATTCCCGTCGCTCTTCGAGTGTTTTTCGAATGCTGCGGAGAGCGTTCAGTGCGCGTGCGCGGAGGTCGACATCGGGGTCGTCGAGAAGCACGGTGAGAGGCTCGATTCCTTCCGGTGCCGCGAAGCGCTCGAGGCCGGCGATCCCGGCGAGTCGATCGACGCGTTTCTCACTGCGCGCCAGCTCGACGAAGATCGGGGCGACGTCGCTTCGGGTGAGCTTCTCGAGCTCCGCGAGCGGCTCTCCATGGACCCACTCGCTCGGGTCTGCAAGTCCGCGCCGGAGGAGGCGAAGGACGGTCTCCGTGTCCTTCTCATCGGCGAAGGGATAGTGCCGGTACGCACCGACGCGGACATTGGTTTTGTCGCTCGTCAGCGCGGCTTCGAGGAGGCGAGCGCGAACCTCCGGTTCACGCTTATGAATCCAGCGCCAGAGATCGCGCGAGTAGTCGAGCCGTCCACCGACTCGACGAGTTCGACCGTCTGTCCGTCTGCGTTCGACCATGAGAAGACGCGAGGCGAGTGGATCGTCGCTCACGAACATCTCCGCCCAGTCGAACCATTCGAAGCTACCGGTCGGATCGACCGAAACGGCTCGATCACGGATGTCCACGTCCATTTCTGCTGACTGGGCGATCGACTGAGCGAAATCGGTGAGCTCGGCGCGCTCGAAGCTTCTCTGCGTGAGCGACCGCAGTGCTTCGGCTCGAGCGGCGGGCGTGCGCAGTGAACTGCAACGGGCGAGAAGTTCATCTCGGTGAGAGTCGAAGTCCTGACTGGGGATTCCCCTCAAGTAGTAGCGATGGACTGCGTCGAGGCCCGGAGTGTCGAGCTCCTTGAGAATCTCACCGTAGAGGCCGCGCGGGAGCGGCTTAGAGGGGCGTCGCAGCCTACCGGCCCGGTCTTGCGGCCCGATCACCTGGTCGAGGTGGACCTTGAGAAGATGGACGAGTCGCGGCGCGACGAGACCGGGCTGCCGGTCGTAGTGGTCCGCGAGGAAGGTGAGCGCTCGTTCCCGAAACGGTGCATCGGCCGATGCCGACGCGACCGAGGCGAGACGTTCGAGAAACGACCCGTGAAGGTTCTCGGTTTTCCAGAGAAGGTGGAGCACGGTGCGAACGGCGTTTTCGTCTCCGCTCGCGAGAACGGGAGTGAGAGCGGTGACGAGCTCGGTCGGAACCACCTCGGGTTGGAACGAGGATCCGAGCACATTGTTACGCGACTGTAAGGCTTTCGCGAGACTCGGATGCTCCGTCCGATAGTTCATGAGAAATTCGCCGAAGGCGGAGGCGAAACGCGCGTCCACGATGGCGGCTGCGCCGAGCAGCTCATGCCCGTAGCGAAACTTCGGCACTGCTCGTTGCTTCTGGTCGAAAAACCCGCACTGGGCGAGCACCGATGACCAAGCCGCAGGTGCATCCGCAACCTTGCCGGTCGCAACGTAGGTGTCGTGGAAGTAGTTGGCGACCGCGTTGCCCGCGCCACGTTCGGCCCGGTCGGCGAGGATTTCGAACGCCCCGCCCCGCTCGAGATTCGCGAGGAGCGTCTTCACGCTGCCATAGCTGAGTCGACTCGTACCCGAAGTTTTGGATCGGGCGATCGTTTCGTCGAGAATCGCCGTCCACTGAGCGACCCCTAGCGCCTCCGGCGCCACCGCCTCGAGAACCGATATCAGCGTTCGGGAGTTCCGGCAGTCGTCGGCGAGGATGCGTTCCGCGACGATCCCTGCGAGCTCCGGATGCCGGCGGAGAAACGCGCGCAGTCGTTCAAACATGGAAAAGGATTCGAGACTCGGCAGGATCGCTCGGAAATCATCGACGGCATCGATTTGGAGTGCGACGAGACTGCGCCACTCGGCGGTGCCCGGCGTGATGGGGAGGGCGTCGACGCGGCTACCGATCTCTTTGCGCTCCTCGGGCGAGAACTTCGCGGCTCGATCGAGATAACCGGTCAAGTGGTCGAAGAGGAGGCGATCGGTCGCTGCGACCTGCGCCGCCGACGGGATCGGATCTTTCTCTCCAAGAAGCACGGACCAATTCTCATGCCGTCCGAGTTCGATGAGAACGAGCGCGAGGTGCCAGCGCTGAGTGCGGTCGCGAGACGTCGACAGAACGCGAGAGAGTACCGGGACTCCGATCGCGCCGAGCGCCTTGAGCTGGCGCCGCGCGCGCCGGCCCTCGTCGGTCTCCGGGCTGACGAGATCCATGGCGAGATCGAAGACGCGAGCCTGAATGAGCTCGCTTCGTCCGAGCTCCCCCAGCCAGTCGAACTCCGGGTTCTCGGTCGTCCCGCGCTCGAGCTCGCGGAGGAAAACACGCGCCTCCTGGATGACGCGGCGTTCTTCCGGGTGCGCGGCCACGACGCGCTCCAGGATCTTTCGCGCCTCCTCGATCTCGCCGGTCTTCCGGCGGCAGCGCGCGAGATAGAGAAGCGCACGCGCCCGGATCGACTCAGTCGCCGCCTCGGACTCGGCCAAGACGGTGTAGATCTTCACCGCGCGATCGAGATCGCCCGATGCGACTTCGAGAAGCTCGGCCTCGAGCAGCCGATCCTCGAGATCGTCGCCGGCCTTTGCGGCCGAAGACAACCGGCTCCCCGTGGGCGAAGTGGCGGCCGTATCCGACTGGCTGAGTAGAATCGACGGTGAGCTACCGACGATCGCCAGCGCGATCCCGATCGTGAGCACGTTTCGGCGCATGAGTCTGCCTCCCGCTCTGCTGATGGTACGTCGTTCGGCGCGGGACGAGAACTCTCTCGTCTCCGGTCCTCAGCGTAGCGAGCGAGTATTAGACGGCTGTTAGATCGAGCGCGAGCGGGGTCGAGTCCGCCCGCAGCGCGAACGAGATCGGGACCGTCGCTTGATCGTACGTCGCTTTTCCAGCGCGATGGCGGCCGAATCGGCCGGCGTCAGACGCCGACGATGTTGTACCCGCAGTCGACGTAGATCGTTTCGCCCGTGATCCCGCTCGAGAGCGGGCTGAGCAGGAACGCCGTCGCGTTCGCCACTTCGTCGACCTCGACGTTCCGCCGGAGGGGAGAGACCGACGCGACGTGATCGAGGATATCGGTGAAGCCGGAGATCCCGCGTGCGGCGAGTGTGTTGATGGGGCCCGCGGAGATCGCATTCACGCGGATCTGCTTCTCACCGAGGTCGGCCGCGAGATAGCGAACAGACGCCTCGAGCGCGGCTTTCGCGACGCCCATGACGTTGTAATTTCGAACCGCTCGCGCGGCGCCCAGGTAGGTCATCGCGACGATGCTCCCGCCTTCCGACATGAGAGGAGCGGCCATGCGCGCAATGGCGGTGAGGGAATAGCTGCTCACGTCCTGGGCGAGGTGGTAGCCCTTGCGCGACGTGTTCACGAACGTCCCCTCGAGGTCGTTTCGGTCGGCGAACGCAACGGAGTGGACGACGAAGTCGAGTCGACCGAAGTCGGCAGCGAGCCGCTCGCCGAGTGCGGCGATGTCATCGTCATCGGTCACGTCGCAGGGATAGAGGGGCGTCGATCCGGGGAGCGTTTCGGCGAGACTTTCGACCTTCCCCTTCAGCTTATCGCCCAGGTAAGTGAGCGCGAGCTCGGCGCCGGCGTGCGCCGCCGCCTGCGTGATCGCCCACGCGATGCTGCGCTTGTTCGCGACTCCGAGGATGAGGCCCTTCTTCTCCGCCAGCATGTTCGTGGTCATCCCGATTCGTCCTGCCGCTTCTCGCGCCTTCGCCAGTGCCGCGGAGCCGCGCTACGCCGTTCTCTCTCGCGTGCTCCGGAACGCGGGCGAATTGTACCCGAACAGCTGGGAGCGGTCGACGTCACCGAGCCGTCCGGCCCGGCGCGGTCGCCGTACGGCGTGCGATCTCCGACGCCGGGGAATTCGCTTTACCGCGCTTGGGGCCCTCGTTATAAGGGGCGGTTTCCCCCGAGGACGAGACGACTCGCGCCCACGCGGCCGATCGATCTCTCGAGGCGGGTGCGGCCACCCGCGGTTTCGAAGGTTTACCGTCCTCGGGCGCTCGCTCGGAATTCGGCGACGGAGCCGACCAACATGCATCCGACCGACCACTCGTTCCATCGTGGAAGACCCCGCCGGGGACGCGGCGGCCGCCGTCGCTAGGCCCCGGCTAACGACGTTTTCGAACGAGATGGTCCACTCGGACGCCGTCCGATTCTCCCCTGGCCGGCACTCTCGCTTTCTGACGGGCGAAGAAGGTCGCGGACCGGGAGGGAAGGACCAGCGAGGCGCAGCGGGTGATTCGCTGCGCGACCTCTCGCGACAAGCGAGAAGTAGAATCGCGGCCCGAGCCGCGCGACGTGACGTCCCCGTTCGTGGATCGTTCCGACCGCGAAGAGACGCACATCGGCGCCGGTGAGAGCCGCGACGCTCGAGGAAACGATCCGCCGATCGGTGACATCGGTGGGGCGGATCGCAAGCGAGGACGACGATGACCCCCGACGCTGATCTCAGTCTTCTCAAGCAGGCGCTTCCCTACATCAAGGAGTACCGCAACAAGACCTTCGTGATCAAATTCGGCGGCGAGGTCGTGTCCGATCCCGATCGACTCGACGCGCTCGCCGAGCAGATCGCGCTCCTCCACGAGCTCAACGTCCGTCTCGTGATCATTCATGGCGGCGGGCCTCAACTTTCGAACTACGCCGAACGTCTCGGGATCGAGGCGAAGAAAGTAGGGGGGCGACGCGTCACCGACGACGGTCTTCTCGAGGTGGCGAAGATGGTCTTCGCCGGCGGGATCTCGACCGACATCCTCGCGGCGCTCCGGCGGCACGACACACCGGGGGTGGGCCTCTCGGGAGTCGACGGCGACCTCGTTCAGGCCGTGCGTCGACCTCCGCGACGAGTCTACGACGACACCGCGGGCGAGGAGCGCGAGGTCGACTTTCAGAACGTCGGCGACATCCAGTCCGTGCGTCCGGAAGTCCTGAGCGTTCTTCTCGAAAAGAGATTCGTCCCCGTCGTTGCCTCCCTCGGCTGCAGCGACGACGGGCGCGTGCTCAACATCAACGCGGACACGATCGCGGCGGAGATCGCTTCCGCCCTGGACGCCGAAAAACTCTTTCTCTTCTCGAACGTGAACGGAGTTCTCCGCGATGTTGCGGATCCGTCGAGTCGGCACTCGTATCTCCTCGTCGACACGGTTCGACGAATGCTCGAAACGCGCGAGATCTCCGGCGGGATGGGCCCGAAGCTCACTGCGGCGATCGCGGCCGTCGAGGGCGGAGTTCGCCGGGCGCACATCATCAACGGGCTCGTCGAGAACGCGCTTCTCCTCGAAGTGTTTACGGTCGAGGGCGCGGGAACCATGATCCTCGATGAGGAAGAGGCCGCGATGTACGCGGCGCGCCGGAAGGGAGTTCTCAGCCGCGGGGAAGCCTCACGAGAAGAGGCGCCCCCGAAGGTCGCAAAAAAAGGCGAAGAGTAGAAGCAAAGGAAAACCTAGAGACCGGGAGACACCGAGTTCGGGTCCGGGATGACCTGGCGGGAGAGAACTATGCGGAGTGATCGGTTCGGGGCGGAGCTGAACGAAGCGATGGCGCGACTCAACGCGTCGATCGGATTCGACCATCGCCTCTACAACGAGGACATCGATGGTAGTCTCGCGTGGGCGGACGCCCTCCTCGATCGCGATCTGATCGACGGTGAGGAGCACCGCCGCATCTGCGACGGACTCGAGAAGGTCCGCGGCGAGATCGACGCGGGCAGCTTCGAGTTTTCGGTCGAGCACGAGGACATCCACATGAACGTGGAGTCCCGTTTGACGGCGCTCACCGGAGACGCGGGAGCAAAGCTCCACACCGGACGAAGCCGGAACGACCAAGTCGCGACGGATCTGAGGCTCTACTTGAAGCGTTCGGCGGTGACTGCGGCGCGCGCGCTCGCCGAGCTCGCCACGGAGCTCTCGGCGCTCGCGGAGCGGGAGATCGACGTCGTGATTCCGGCGTATACGCATCTTCAACGCGCTCAACCCGTCCTCTTTGCGCATCACGTTCTCGCGTACGCCGAGATGCTCATTCGCGATCGCGATCGCTTTCTCTGGGCGGCGAATCAAGCCGATTCCCTGCCTCTCGGGTCGGGAGCGTGCGCGGGGAATCAATTCGGCATCGACCGCGAGCTCCTCTCGGCCCGCCTCGGGTTTGCCCGGCTCACCCACAACTCCATGGACGCGGTGAGCGATCGCGATTTTGTCTGCGATTTTCTCCATGCGGCGTCGCTGCTCCTCGTCCATCTCTC
The DNA here is from genome assembly GCA_965223845.1 of Planctomycetota bacterium. Classification (GTDB taxonomy): domain Bacteria; phylum Planctomycetota; class UBA8108; order UBA8108; family SXIK01; genus CBDCXR01. Next base: position 7,704,701 of record CBDCXR010000004.1, read on the forward strand.
GCGCTTCAGCGAGGACCTCATTCTCTGGTCGAGTGCGGAGTTCGGATTCGTCGTTCTCGACGACGCGGTGACGACCGGAAGCTCCATGCTGCCGCAGAAGAAGAATCCCGATGCGTGCGAGCTCGCCCGCGGAAAGTGCGGTCGCGTGTTCGGACATCTCGTTGGACTCCTGACGACGCTGAAGGGCTTGCCGCTCACGTACAACAAGGACCTCCAGGAAGACAAAGAGGGAGTGTTCGACGCGATCGACACGATCGAGCTCCTTCTCCCCGTGTTTCGAGCGACGGTCGCGACGCTCGCGGTCCGCCGCGAGAACATCGCGGGGTCATTGAGTGGGGGGTTCCTCGATGCGATGGGGCTCGCCGACTACCTGACTCGGCGCGGCGTTCCGTTTCGCGATGCCCACGGTGTCGTTGGGGCCGTCGTACGTCGAGCCGAAGCGGAAGGGAAGGAACTCTCCCAGCTCTCCCTCGAAGAGCTGAAGGAGATCCATCCCACCTTCGAGAGCGACGTCTTCGAGGCTCTCCGCCTCGAGAACCTCGTCGCAGACAAAGATGTCGTCGGGGGCACGGCCCCGGCGCGAGTGAGGCAGGAGATCGAGCGGGTGCGTTTGCTCGCCGGGGCGACCCCGCCGGACGAGGAGTGACGGCCGTTCGGACGGCACGAACCGCGGCGAAGATCAACGAGTCCGCCGAAAGGCGGAGCGCAGGCGCGCACGGAGCACGGATTCGTGCGCGAAATGGAATCGTAGGAGCGAGACGTGGCCGAGAAGAAGAAAGTCCTCCTGGCGTACTCGGGCGGACTCGATACGACGTACTGCATCATCTATCTGAAAGAGAAGGGCTACGACGTCCTGACGGTGACCGTCGACACGGGCGGCTTCACGGCGGAGGAGCTGCGCGGAATCGAAGAGCGCGCCGCCGCGCTCGGAGTCCTTAAGCACGAGACCATCGATGGGCGACAGCGCGTTTTCGACGACTACGTCAGCTACCTCATCAAAGGGAACGTGCTCCGCGGTTCCGTCTACCCGCTCGCTGTCGCGGCGGAGCGAGTCGTCCAGGCCGAGATCGTCGCCGAGATCGCTCGAGCTGAGGGCGCCGATGCGATCGCGCACGGATCGACCGGAGCGGGAAACGATCAGGTCCGCTTCGACATCGCGTTTTCCGTGCTCGTGCCGAACCTTCCGGTCATCACTCCGGTGCGCGATGAGACGCTGAGTCGGGATGAGGAGTTCGACGCGCTCGAGCGCCACGGCATCGACATTCCGAAGACGCTGCGAACGTATTCGATCAACAGTGGTCTCTGGGGAGCTACGATCGGCGGAGGGGAGACGCATGATCCGTGGCAGGAGGTGCCGGACGCCGTCTTCGAGGAAGCGATCGACGCGCCTCGAGCAACCGCGACGGAGTACGTCGAGATCGAATTCGAGCACGGGGTGCCGGTCGGCCTGGACGGTCGTACGGTGCCGGCGGTCGACGTGATCGCTGCGCTCGGCGAACGATGCCGGAGCCACCGCGCCGGGCTCGGAATCCACATCGGCGACACCGTTCTCGGCATCAAGGGACGCATCGCGTTCGAGGCCGGCGCGGCGCTCGTCCTGATCACGGCGCACCGGGAGCTCGAGAAGATCACCACGACTGCATGGCAGCGCTTTTGGAAGGATCATTCGGCGGAGTTCTACGGGAAGATGCTTCACGAAGGGAACGCTTTCGATCCCGTTCTTCGCGATATCGAGGCGCTGATCGACAGCTCGCAGGAGCGGGTGAGCGGAACGGCGCGAATCCGGTTCGATGCCGGCCAGTTTCGTGTCGTGGGGGTGAAGAGCCCTCACGACATGATGCGGCAGGAGTCCGGAGTCTACGGCGAGAAGCCCACTCTGTGGACGGGCGCCGACGTGAGCGGCTTCAGTACCGTGACCGCGGTCTCTTCGCGGCTTCATCGCCAGGCGGGTGCGAGGGACGAAGGCGGCTCGTAATGGACCTACGCGTGCACAAGATCGCCTCGGTCGTTCACCGCCTCGGCTTCGAAAAGACCGTCGAAGTGACGGAATCGCTCGAGGTCGCAGCGGGGAATGCCGTCGTTGTCCGCGCGCTCCGTGAGAAGCGAGTGTACAGCGACCTCGAGCTCGACAGCGGACGCATGGCAAAGATCTACCGCGGCGACGTGTTCATCGGTGCACTCGGATGCCGGCGTGCTCTGCGAGGGTTTTGCGGCGATCTTCCCACGCGTCTCCGCGTCGGCGACACGCTTCAGCTCCTCAACCGCGGTGGCGTCGTCGGTCGAAGCGCGACCGAGCACATGGACATCGGCTCCCCCGTGACCTGCGAGGTTCTGGGCATGCCGATTCGCGGCGGTCGCATCGCGAACGTCGCGGATTCTCGACTGCCGTCGACACCCGAACGCCGTGACGTCGAGCTTCCGCCCGTCCTCGTCGTCACCGGGACGTGCATGGATTCGGGGAAGACACTTTTCTTGTCCGAGCTGATTCAGGAGCTGACGCGCGACGGTCTCGCGATCGCGGGCGGAAAGCTCACCGGAATCGCGTGCCAGCGAGATCTGCTCGCGATGGAAGACCACGGCGCGATGGCGACGGCGTCGTTTCTCGACGTCGGGCACACATCGACGGTGGATCTTTCGCCGGCGCGTCTCGTCGAGGCCGCGCGCGACATCGTGAGCTATCTCGCGAGCTTCGGCCCGGATCTGATCGCCCTCGAGCTCGGGGACGGACTGCTCGGTGACTACGGCGGCCTCGAGCTCCTCCGGCACGAAGAGTTCCGCGATTGGGTCCGCATGCACGTTTTCTGCGCTTCGGATCCCGTCGGTGCGTGGGGCGGGAAGCGACTCCTCGCGGAGAGCGGAATCGAGATCGACCTCTTCTCCGGACCCTGTACCGACAACGAAGTGGGCAAGGAATCCCTCGAGCGGGAGTGGGGAATCCCCGCGATCAACGCCCACCGTCAGCCGGCGGAAGTCGCGCAGGTTGTTCGCCGCCATCTCGAAGCGGGCGGGAACGCGGATCCGGGCATCCAGTAAGAGGCTTTCCACTAGCGCGTACGGTGCGACGGGACGAGCATTCACGAAGGACGAAGGCGACATGGCGAGCGAAGGCGGGGCGAGGAAATCGATCAAGGTCGGGGTTGCGGGCGCGTCCGGATACATCGGAGCGGAGCTCCTTCGCTATCTGGTGGGGCACCCGCAGGTGTCGATCGACTGGGCGACGGCCAACACGCACGCAGGGAAGTCCGTGGCCGACGTGCTGCCGAATCTTGTCGGGGTGCTCGATCTCGAACTCGAGACGCTCGAGGACGTCGAGTCTCGCGTGCCGGAGACGGATGTCGTGTTTACCGCGCTTCCGCACAATCACTCGCAGGATGTCATTCCACGGCTCGCGGCAGCGGCACCGAATACGGTGTTCATCGATATGGGCGGAGACTTTCGCAGTCCCGACCCCGAGCGTTACCGATCGTTCTACGGTCGCGATCACGCGGCGCCCGATTGGCTCGAGCGTTTCGTCTACGGAGTGACCGAACATCGGCGCGACGCCCTCCGCCGGACGAAGCTCGTCGCGAATCCGGGCTGTTTTGCCACGGCGATGGGACTCGCGCTCGCGCCGCTCGCGCGGGGCGGGCGACTTCCCGCCGACGTTTACGTCGCTGCCATCACCGGGTCGTCCGGTGCGGGGAACAAGCCGCTCCAGACGACGCATCACCCGGAGCGCGCCGCAAACGTCCGCGCGTACAAGCCACTCGTGCACCAGCATCTTCTGGAGGTCGAGTCGTTTCTCGCGACGTTCGGCGAGCGCGAGTTTCGTCTTCACTTCGTGCCGCAAGGCGGTCCCTACGTCCGCGGGATCTTCGCCACGATCTTCACTCCCGGACTGAATCGCGACGAGCTCGAAAGGATCTACTCCGACGCCTATGCCGACGAGTCGTTCGTCTCCGTGGTGAGCGGTTCCCCCGAGGTTCGGTGGATCCAGGGTTCGCCCCGAGCGTTTCTCGGCGTCGCCGGCGACGCCGGGCGCGGTGTAGTTTTCGCGGTACTCGACAACCTCGGAAAGGGGGCGGCCGGGCAGGCGATTCAGAACATGAATTGTATTTTCGGTTTGCCGGAGACCACGGGCTTGGTGGTTCCCGCGGGTTGGGTTTAGGTGATGGGGCGGCGACGGGGGAGCGGAAGTTCGTCGGGAATGTGGAACGTGGAACGGGTGTGAGCGATATGAACAGCTTTGAACAAGAAGATCAGTTTGTCCTTCCGACGTACAGCAAGCTTCCGATGGCTCTCGTCCGCGGCCGTGGATCGTGGGTCGAAGACCAGGCGGGCGAGCGCTACCTCGACCTCTACGGCGGTCATGCCGTCACGCTCCTCGGCCATTCGCACCCGAAGTGGGTTGCGGCGCTCAAGGAACAGCTCGACGCGCTCGACTTCTATTCGAACGTCAGCTACCACCCGCTTCGTGCGGATGCGGCGCGACGACTCGTCGAGCACAGCTATCCGTCGATGGCCTCGGCGTACTTCTGCAATTCCGGTGCGGAGGCCGTCGAGACAGCGCTCAAGATCGCGCGCGGAGCGACGGGGCGCGAACGGGTCATCGCTCTCGAGCGCGATTTTCACGGGCGCACCGCCGGTGCGCTCGGAGTAGCGGGGAACCCGAAGCTCCGCGATCAGTTTCCCGCGTCTCTCGGGTCGTTCACCGACTTCGTTCCGCTCGGCGACCTCGACGCCCTGCGCGCGATCGATCCAGCAGCCGTCGCGGCGCTCATCCTCGAGCCGATTCAGAGCCTCGCCGGGGTGTATCTCGCGCCGCCCGAGTATTACGTCGAGCTCCGCCGGTACTGTTCGGAACACGGCATACAGCTCATCTTCGACGAAGTGCAGACCGGGAGCGGCCGCACCGGCGAGTGGTACGTCGGGACGCACTGGGACGTCGAGCCGGATCTCGTGACGACCGCCAAAGGCGTTGGTGGAGGCTTTCCCGTCGGCGTGGTCCTCGTGAACCGATCGCTGACGGACGGCGTTTCCGTCGGCGATCACGGGAGCACGTTCGGCGGAGGTCCGCTGGCGGTCGCCGCGGTGAGCGCGACGTACCGAATCCTCGAAGAAGAGGGGCTCGTCTCGGCGGTCGCGAAGCGCGGAGCAGAGGTGCGTCGCCGGCTCGAAGCGCTCGTGGGAGGACCCGTCGTGCGCGAGGTTCGCGGGCTCGGCTACCTCCTCGGTGTCGAGTGCACGGTGCCGGCAGCGGACGTCCATCGCCATCTTCTCGCCGCGAAGATTCTCGTCGGAAAATCCGGCGATCCGAACACGCTCCGTCTTCTCCCTCCGCTCACCGTGACCGACGAGGAGTGGGATCTCTTCTTCTCCGCCCTCGAGAGTTTCGAGCCGGCCGCCGCCACCGCATGATCGGTTCGTGGCGCAGCGTTTCGTGGGCAGTTCCGCCTGCGCCGTCGTCGTAGTATACTCCGGGTTTTGGCCAGGGCCGTCTGATGCGACATTTCTATAGTCTGAACGAGTTTAGCCCGGGCGACATCGACGAGCTCCTCGATCGAGCGGTCTACCACAAGGAGAACCGCTACGTCGACGTGCTGCGTCGGCGGCAGATCGCCCTCCTTTTCCTCGATCCGTCGCTTCGCACGCGCTGCTCCTTCGAGGTCGCGCTCCGCGAGCTCGGCGCCGGAGTGAGCAATCTCGAGAGTCAGTCGCTCTGGACGCTCGAGACCGAGTTCGGAAAGCGGATGGACGGCGATCGAACCGAACACGTCCGCGAGGCGATCGGCGTTCTCTCTCGCTATTTTGACGGACTCGGCCTCCGCTGCTTCGCGCGCGGGGAGAATCGCGACGACGATCTCGTCGACCGGATGTTCAGCTCGTTCATGGAGCACGCGAAGATTCCGGTCTTCAATATGGAGTCGGCCGTTTACCACCCGTGCCAGGCGATGGCGGATTTGCTCACGATCCGCGAGTTGCTCGACTCTCTGAACGGCCGAAAGATCAGCATCGTCTGGGCGACGCACCCGCGACCACTTCCGCACGCGGTGGCGAACTCGATCGTGCTCGCGACGGCGCTCACTGGAATGGACGTGACGCTCGCGCATCCGGAAGGCTTCGAGCTCCACGACGGGATCATGACTCTCGCGCGTAGTTTCGCGGAAAAATCGGGAGCCAACCTGCGCGTCACGCACGATCTGTCCGACGGTGTTCGCGAAACGGAAGTCGTGTACGCGAAGGCGTGGGGCGGTCTCCTCCGCTACGACGACCCCGCCGCCGAGGCGGCGCTCCGGGAGAAGCATCGCGACTGGATCGTCGACAAGCCGCTCCTCGACCTCACGCGACGCGCGTACTTCATGCACTGTCTCCCGGTGCGGCGGAACGTCGTCGTCTCGGACGAGGTGCTCGACTCGCAGCAGTCGGTCGTCCTTCGCCAGGCCGAAAACCGACTCCACGCCCAGAAAGCGATTCTCGAGTGGATGTTCTCTTGATCCGGCGGGCAGGAACGGCAGTCGCGATCTGGACGGCACTTTGCGCGGCAGCGAGCGGCGCGCTGGTCGCCGCCGACCCGATCGTTCAGGACGACGATTTTCTCGGGAGCGCACCGTTCATTCGCGCGGTGCCGTCGGACGTCCTCTTTTACGGCGAGTTTCGCTGCCCACGGGGAGGCGCGTTCGCCGCCGGCGCGGCCGGTCTCAGAGACGCCCTCGCCGAACCGACCTTCCTCTCTTCCTTCGCCGAGTATCTCGGCCCGCGCGTGCGCGAACGGAAAAAAGGCTCGGTCAAGGAGTCGCTCGATCACTGGGCGCGCCTTCTCGGTTCTTCGAGGTGGTGGCGGTTCGGCGCGGGCGAAGGCTTCCTCGCCGCGAGAATCGAGGACGGCCGGCGCGTCTGGCTCGCGGGCACGCGCGTCCCGGCGAGCGAATGCGACGCGCGATTCGCCGAGATCGAGCGGGTTCTCTACGGATTCGCGGCGATCCTCCCGAATCGAGAGCTCGAAGTGGGGCGGCACAAAGGCGCGAGCGTCATCCGGCTCTACCGCCTCTCCTATCCGCTCGACGAGCTGTGTGTGTCGGCGGAAGAGGGATGGATCCTGGCGTCGACGTCGCGTCAGTTCCTCCGCCAGGCGCATCTCAATCTGCGCGGCCGCACCCGTGACCGGGGACTCGAGCTCACCGCGCTCGACGACAAGGAACTCGCGTCAGTCGCGGAGACCTCGCGGTTTCTTGCTCGTCGCCGGTCGAGCTGGTCGAACGGATCGACCGACCGGGTGCATTCCGAACGATCGGACTCAGACGGTCCGCCGGCGGGGTTCTTCTTGTCGGTGCGCCCCGATCGCCTGTTCGCCGACGCGATCGGAGACGACGCGCTCCTCGGTGAGTGGACGAACTTCGTCGTCGCGATGGACGTGAGTGCGTCCGAGGCCGCGCTCGAGGGCGTATTTGCGAGCGACTTCCGCGGAGGGACGGCCGAGCTCCGGCGCGTGTTCGAGCGAGCGCTCTTGGATCCGCTCGCATCCGGCGATCTCGGGCCGACGATCGCGCGGGAAGTTCCCGTTCTGCTGCCGGTCCGCTATCGCGTTGATGAATCCGGACGTGCGGAGGCGGGACTCGGTTCGCCGGCGGTGCTCGCACTCCTCCGGTCGATCGCGGATTGGGTCAAGTCCGCAGCGACGGTGTCGGGCATCGATTCCACGCAGATTGCCGTCGACGCGGCACCCGCCGCCGGAGGTCTCTCGGGACGAGTGAAGCTCACGCTTGGCGCACCGCGAAACGACGGCGACGACGGTGCCGATGGGGCGCCGGACGACGGCGCAGAATCGAAACGCGAATCTTCGCGCTGAACGAGCCGGCGAAAAATCGTCGGATTTCGGCCGGTCGCGCGGACGCGACACGGACGAACTCGAGGTAAGATCGCGGCATGAGCCAGTGCCCGAGTTGTCACAGCTACAACGACGACGCGGCGGGATTCTGCGGCCAGTGCGGCGAGCGTCTTCCGACGCAGGCGCGCCCGACGACGGTGGTGAGGACGCGGGCGATCGGGCGCGACGGGACGCGGCGGCGCACGCGAGTGGCTTCAGCTCTGATCGGGATCGTGCTCGTCGCGCTCGTGTTCGTTCTCATCGTCGCGGACGGAGAGTCCGATCCCGCACCGGCGGGCGAGGCGCCGAGCGATGTCGGTGCCCCGGCGGCCGTTTCGGCGGCAGCGGGGACCGTGCGCGCGAACGATGACTCGGCAGCGATCCCCGAGGAAACCACGCCTGATCCCGGCGCGGCGGAGCCTGCGGAAGCGGCCCAACTCCGTGCGGCGCGTGCGCTCGTCGTCCTCGAGCTTCGCGACGAGCGCGGGCGACCGTGGCGAGAGGTGCGAGGCGTCCTCATCGACCGGCGCGGCATCGTCCTTTGCCGCTGGTCGCCGCTTCTCGGCGCGGTCGAGGGTGAAGCTCGGCTGCTCGCTGATCGCGGGGACCGGATGCCGATCACGGGTGTCGTCTACTCAAACGCGTGGCCCGACTGCGCTCTCGTTCACGTCGAACCGCGGTCTCCCGTGCCGGGGATTTCCCTCCGGCCGACTCGGCCGGAGGACGGGGACGCCGCCGTGCTCTTCTACGACCACCGTCCGATCGCCGCGAGCGTCGGCGAAACCGATGTGACGGGCGCCGACGGACGAACGCGCGTTCGCGCCGTCGCCGAGCGCGCGCTTCCGCCCGGCGTGTTCCTCGCGGTGGACGACCGGGCTCGCGTGGTCGGACTCTGCCGACCGGACGACGAGATCGGTGACCCCGGTCTCGTCGCGACGAACGGGGAGTCTTCGGATGACCGTTCGCAGGCGCGCTCGGTCCTCGTCGATCCCGTCGGCGAGCTCGTCGATGCCCTCGACGATCCCGCCCTCTTCAGTCTTCAGGGAGCAACCGAGCGGTTCTACCGGGACACGTTCGCCGACTTGTATCGACGCGGCCGAGAAGCGATCGTCGACAAACGCTGGACGGACGCCATCGATCTCTTCGCCCGCGCGGTCGACGCTGCGTCGCGCGAAGGGATCTCCGAGGAGGATCTCGACCGGGCCCGAGCGGAACTCCGGGAGGCGTATTTCCGCGAGGCAGAGCGTCGGCTCGCGGCGCGTCGACTCGAGGAGACGGAGGAGCTGCTCTCGCGCGCGCTCGAAGCGTTCGAAACCGACGTGACTCTCTGGCGCATGCTCGGCGACGTGCGCTCGGCTCTCGGCCTTCACGCCGACGCGATCGCCGCCTACCTAGCCGCGCGCGACGCGGGCGGGGGAGCGGACATCGAGCGCTCCCTCGAAGACGCGTACCTCGCGCTCATTCGAGCACAGGCGACCGCCGGTGACATACGCGGAGCCGAGCTCTCCCTCGTCGACGGAATTGAGCAACTTCCCGGGAGCGCCGCGCTGCGGATCGAGCTCGCGAAGATCTACATCGACTTCGACGCGTACGATGACGCGGTGCAGCTGCTCAATACTGCGCGCGAGCTCGATCCGAAGGCAGCGAACGTCGTCGAGACTTTTCTTTCCCGCATCGACGACGCGCTGCGACGGCGCGACGCCGTGATCATTCCAATCGAATCGTCGTCGTCACTGCGCGCGCGAGCTCTCGTCGACGGTCGCGAGAACGTCACGTTCGTCATCGATACCGGCGCTACCTACACGGCGATTCCACTCGCCGCGGCGACGCGTCTCGGCTACGACGTCGAAGGTGCGCCGCGGCGCACCGTGCGAACGGCGAGCGGTCTGTCGACCGTGCCGGTTCTTCGCGTCGAGTCCGTCGATCTCGAGGGGTACGCGGTGCGTAATCTCGAAGTGCTCGTCCTTCCGACGAACGGACCGAAGGTGGGGCTCCTCGGCCTCAACTACCTCAACCACTTCCGCTACAGCGTCGACTCGGCCCGTCGCGAGTTTCGGTTGGAGCGCCAGTGAACGCGGAACCGCTTCACTCGGGAGCGCCGAACATAGACGATGAGCGGGAAGGTCTCGCCGGAGCCGGCGGCGCGATCTAGAATTGTGCCCGCACCGGGATCTTCAGTTCGGGGAGAAGCGGATCGTCGGTCGTGACCGCGATCACGTCCTTCACGAAGCGCTTCCCGCTCTCCGGCCTCCGCAGGAGGTCGACGGTAAGCCGGTAGGATTTACCCGCTTCGATCGGCGCGAGATCGACGCGAAAGAGGTCGCTTTCCCTCTTCACGCCGCGCACGCTGAACCGGTGGGATTCGCCGCCGCGACTCGTCAGCGTGAGAACTTTTCGTACGGCCGAGCTCGACTCGTTCGCCGAGGGGCCGAGCCCGGTGGTCTCCCGCCGGCGAAAGTACACGGAACGCCGGGGTGTGACGTGGATGCGCGGGAGAAGCTGAAGCGTTACGGGGAGGTGGAGTGAGTACTGGCGCTCGCCCGCGCGGACGTTCGTGACCATCGTCTCGGTCTCGAGGCCGAGTTTCTTGGGGTCGAGCTTCCCCGTCGCGAGGTGGGTGACGATCGTTCCGTCCTTCTTCTGAGAGCTCGTGGGGACAAGGAGCTTCCGCTTCGCGGCGAGCGAGATCAGCTCGACTCCCTCGAGCTTCGGTCGGAGCTCGAGCCGGAGCGGCTTCTCCGGGGGGGGGCCGCCGGAGACTACGGGGATGACCGGAGCTTTCGGATGGAGCTCGAGGAGCTCTGCAATCCGGCCGCGCACGCGGAGCTCGCTGACGCTCTTCCCCGCGCCGTTCGAGATGATCTCGGTCGTCTTTTCGATTTCCCCGCGAAACGTTCCGGTGTCGATCGTCATGCGGAGCACCGTCGCCTCGCCGGGCGCGAGGATCTTCTTGAACGTGCGCTCGTCGACGAGAGTGCACCCGCAGGCCGGTTTCACGGATCGAATCTTCAGCTCGGCGGTGCCGGTGTTTTCGAGCGCGAAGGCGACGTCGAGCTGCTCGCCGCGATAGCGTTCGCCCCAGTCGTACACCGGTGCGCGGACCGAGAGTACGGGCGCGGGTGAGGTCGGGCTTGCGCCGTCACCGGCGGGCGAGGTCTCTTCAGGTTCCGCCTGCGCGGAGACGCTTCTCGCGGCGACGGCGACCAAGAGGGCAAGGAGCACCGACCGCACCGCACGGAGTCCTCGGCGTCGACGCCACCCGATCGGTCGGTCGCAGTGTGAATTCACCGGCGGTTCTCGCGGCGAGCAGAGAGGGAACGGGGAGACTGCGTGACAAAGGAGCCAGCACCCAGACGACGGTACCGGCTCCTTTGTCGCGATTTCAGTGGATCGAGACGCCGCGCTCGCAATCAGCGCGAGCCGAAGATCGCCATCGCCGTGATCTTGAGCTCGGGTTGACTCGGGTCGTCCGTCTTGACCGTCAGCCGTTCGCGGAGCGTCCGCGTCGCGGACTCCGGCCGACCCTTGAGGGTCACCTCGAGCTCGTACTCGCGACCCTCGGCGCGGGGAGTGAGCTTCGTCTCGAACGCGCTCGTCTCCGCATCGCTTTCGATGCTGAGGATCTTAAACTTGTGCGTCTCGTCCGCGAGGCTCTTGATCGTCAGCTTCTTGACGAGTGCCGGCGCCTCCGGCTTGGCGAGTTCGGTCGTCTCCTTCCGCGGGAAGTACGCCGAACGGGGGTTGACGTCGATGCGGTCTTTGACGAGGAGCGTCACGCGCACCGGGATCTCGATCGTCTTCTCACCCGTCTCGACCTTGACGGTGACATTCTCGTAGAAGTAGTTCCGGTTGCTGTTCGCGAGATCGATCGCGAGATCGACCGCGTACTCTTCTCCGGCCTTCACTTCCCGAAGCGACGCGTTGATGATCGTGCTCTTCGTGGTCACCTCGACCACCTTGGCTTCGGACTTCGACTGCCGGCGCAGAATGAACTCGCCGGAGGGCGACGCCGTCCCGCGTACGACCTCGATGCGCGGATTCTCGGGCTGAACCGCGTAGACCTGCTCGACGGTCCCCTGCATGGTGAGCTTGATGGGCTTCGCCGTCGCGTTCGAGTAGACGTCGGCGGTCTTCTTGAGTGCGCCCTTAAATCGCTTCGTGTCCACGCTGAGCGTGATGGATCCGCTCGCACCGGGAGGAATCGGCTGCTCCGGCTTCTCGACCGCGGTGCAGCCGCACTGGGCCTTCACGCGCTCGATGATGAGCGGACTGCCGCCGGTGTTCTTCACGCCGAACGTGTGCTTGACGACGGAGCCGCGCACGACCGTGCCCCACTCGTGGACGGGTTCTTCGAACTGAATGACGGGCGGCGTAAAGTTGCGCGGCGGCACGGGCGGACGATAGTTCCGCTTTTTCCTCGTGGGCGGCGCCTTCGCCGGCTCGACGGTCTCGGCCTTGGTCTTCGCGTCGCTCTGAGCCATCGCCGGAACGGAAAAGAGTGCTGCGGCGACGAGGGCGAGAGCCGCGCGCTGCGTCAACGAGGAGGGACGGGCAAACGAAGCGGTGTTCATGAGTCGACCTCAAAGTCTGTGGCAAACCGGCCGGCGTCGGCCGGTTGAACCCTACGGCAACCAAGTCCCGCCGTGTCCCTCCGCCGAATCGCGCGGCGGGAGACACCGGCGAACGCGGGGGCACGCAACCGTCCCGTGCTCAGACGAAGGTTCCCGCAGACGAGAACCTTCGACGGTACCCGGACTGCCCGGACCGGTCCAGCGCGGCCCGATCGAGATCGGACCGGCGGGTCGAGCGGTAGATGGTCGCGTGGAGACTGGATTTCCTGGAAACCTCTCCATTTTAGCACAAGAGCTCGCCTTGTCAGCCAGCGGGGAGGCGCGCGTCGCGCCCCGAAAGCCGCTCGGCCAAACGGTCGGCGTTTCCCTCGTAGTACCCCGTGGGGCGACGATTCGGGAAGGTCCGGCTGGAGTTGCGTGGGCCCGACCTTCCTGGCAAGATCGGCAGCATGCTGGGGATTCCGCATCGCTATCTCACGCGCTCGCTGCCGGGCGTCGGGGGCGAAATCAAGCAGCGCTACGAAGATTTCCGCGTGACGGAAGTTCCCCTCTACACCCCGAGCGGTGAGGGCGAGCACACTTACTTCGAGATCGAGAAGCGCGATTTGGCCACCCGCGAGGCGATCGATCTCATCGCCCGCCGCATCGGCGTCTCCCCCGACGAGATCGGTTACGCCGGCCTCAAGGACCGCCGTGGGATCACGCGGCAGACCCTCTCGGTGGGCGGCGTCGAGCCCGATCGCGTCCGCGAGCTCGCGATCGACGCGATCAAGATCCTCTGGGTCAACCGGCATAGCAACAAGCTGAGGATCGGACACCTGCGGGGAAACCGCTTCGAGATCCGCGTCCGCGGCGTTTGTCCGGACGCCGAGGCGCGGCTCGGACCGATCATCGAAGCGATCTTGGCCCGCGGCATGCCGAACTACTTCGGGCCGCAGCGATTCGGGAGTCGCGCGGACGCCCACACGCTCGGCCGCGACCTCCTGCTCGGTCGGTGGGACGCGGCGGTGCGGCGTCTCCTCGGCGCGCCGGCCTCTACCGAGCGCGACCCTCAGACGATCGAGGCGCGCCGCCGCTTTGACGCCGGCGACCCCGTCGGCGCACGCGACGCATTCCCGCTTCAGTACGGGGATCAGCGAAGGGTTCTCGCCGCACTGATTCGAAATCCCGACCAACCCGAGCGCGCGCTCCGCCGCATGAGCGAGCCGAGCTACAAGATGTATCTCTCCGCGTACCAGGCCTATCTCTTCAATCTCATCGTCGAGTTCCGCATCGACGGGATCGCGGGTGCCGAGAGCGGCCTCGATGCCATCGCCCAAGGCGATCTCGCCTACCTCCACCGAAACGGCGCGGTCTTCTCGGTCGAGGATCCCGCGGCCGAGGCGGAGCGCATCGAGACGTTCGAGCTGAGCCCGAGCGGTCCGCTCTTCGGTGAGGCGATGCCTCACCCGAAGGGGGCCCCCGGCGCGCTCGAGGCTGAAGTGGTCGGCCGCGAGGGTTTCGAGCCGGTCGCGTTCTCGCGCTTGTTCCCGCGGCGAATTCTGAAGGGCGGGCGCCGCCCGCTCCGCGTGCCGGTTTCCGATCTTCAGTGGCGCATCGAGAAGAGCGACCTCCTCCTTCGGTTCTTTCTTCCGAAGGGCTCGTACGCGACGACCTTCATTCGCGAGCTGTCGAAGAACGAGGAGGTGCCCGACGAGTTCTACGCGGACGGGGAAGACGAGCGCCACCGACTCTGGCGTCCGGATCCTCCCGTCGAGTCGCCGGCCGGAGTCGACCGCGCGGATTCGCCCGACGAAGCGGGGGAAGACGCATGACGACCGAGTCGTTCCTCGATCGACTCGCCGCACCGACACCGACGCCGGGTGGGGGAGCCGCGTCGGCGCGGGTCGGTGCCCTGGGCTGCGCTCTCCTCCGAATGGTGACCGGCATCACGCTCGGAAAGATCCCCGACGGCGAGCGTCCCCCCGAGCTCGAGGCGGCTCACCGACAGACGGAGGACCTTCTCGAGCGTCTCGCGAAGCTCGAGGCGGACGACGCCGCCGCGTTCGATGCCTTTATCGCTGCCGTCCGCCTTCCGAAGTCCACAACGGCGGAGCGCGAGGAGCGCCGACGGGCGCGAGCAGCGGCCGCCGTGCGCGCCGCGTCGGCTCCCCTCGGCACCTTGAGCGCGGTGCGCGACGTCCTCCAGCTCGCCGACACCTTGAACGAGCTTTCGCACACGACGCCCCTCCGCGCGGAGAGCGATCTTCGCGTCGGCGCCGAGCTCGCACGCGCCGCAGCCCGCGGCGCGGCCCTCAACGTCGAGGCGAATCTTCCCTACCTCGACGAGTCGACGGCGGCGCAGCTCACTGCCGAATGCGAGTCGACCGCCGCCGAGATCGAGCGACTCTACGCGCGGGTCGTCTGACGACCTCGCCCTCTCGAGCCCGTTCGCGCGTCGGGGATGGGCCGGACGTCGTCGGATCTTCGCCGCCGGTTCACGCCGGGCGGCGCTAGCTCGCCGAAGCGGTGCTTACTCGAGGAATCCCTCGAGCAGTCGACTCCGCACCGGATGCTGCAGCTTCTTCAGGGCGCGAATCTCAATTTGCCGAATGCGCTCTCGGGTCACCTTGAACTTTTTCCCGAGCTCTTCGAGCGTGTAGGTGCTGTCGCGTCCGAGTCCGAAGCGCAGACGAACAACTTCGCGCTCGCGGAGGCTCAGGGAGTCGAGCACATCTTCCAGTCGCCGTTTCAGCATCTCCTGGTTGAGCGCGAGAGTCGGCGATTCACCGCGGTGATCTTCGATGAACTCGCCGAACGTGCAGTCGTCGTCGTCGCCCAGCGGATTGTTGATCGAGATCGGCGGCCGCGACAGCTTGAGCGCCTTCCGGATCTCCTCGCGCGGCAGCTCGAGCTCGTCGGCGAGCTCCATCAGATCTGGCGCTTGACCGTTCTTCAGGCCGAGCTCGCGCGTCGCGTTCATCAGCTTCGACATCGTTTCCGACATGTATACGGGCAGTCGAATCATGCGGGATTTTTCCGCGATCGCCCGCGAAATCGCCTGTCGGATCCACCACGTCGCATACGTGGAAAACTTGTAGCCCTTGCGGTACTCGAACTTCTCGGTCGCGCGCATGAGGCCGGTGTTCCCCTCCTGGATGAGGTCGAGGAACGACAGGCCGCGCTTTCGGTAGCGCTTCGCGACGCTCACGACGAGCCGGAGGTTGGCGGAGGAGAGTCGGCTCTTCGAATCTTCGTAGCGCCGAAACTCGGCGTCGATCTTCGCCGCGCGCTTGAGGAAGGCCGCGTACGACTCGAAGACCGCCCGGTTCGCCTTGCTGAGGGCAGGAGACGAGATGATTCTCTGGCGCTGGCGCGGGCCGAGCTCCTTCTCGATCTGCGCGGCGATCTGCAGGATGATCGTGCGCCACCGCGTCAGGTATTTCGTCTTGATCTGATACCGATCAACGAGCTTCACGACGCGCCGGATGCGTCCGTCGAGTCGACGCCGCAGCGCGGCCCGCTCGGGCGAGCGCGCCGAGAGGGCGCAGAGGGCTTCGAAGTCCGCGATGTTGCGTTCGAGGTGCCGCCGGAGCTGATCGACCGACCTCTCGAGCTCGATGAAGAATTCGTGTCGCTCGCCCTTCCGAGAGAGATTCACGTCGAGCACCTTCTCGATGAAGACCTCCTTCCGGAGGATCAGCTCGAGAAGCTCGAGCGCTTGCCGCTGCCCGAAGCGCGTGGAGTAGATCAGAACCCGAAGCTCGTCGCGGGACTCCTCGAGGTTGCGTGCCAGCTCGATTTCCTGCTCGCGGGTGAGAAGCGGGATCTGGGCCATCTGCGAGAAGTACATTCGGATCGGGTCGTCCAGCTTCCGCAGGGCGGCCTGTTCGGCCTCCTTGTCCTCCGCGGCGCCGAAGACGAGCCCTTCCCGTTCGCCCGACTCGAGCTCGCCCTCGCTCTCGGTCTCGTCATCGACCTGCACCCCCTCCTCCTCGAGGCCGCGGACGATCTGGTCGAAGAGCCCGGCATCCTGGTCGACCTCGGGGGCGACTTGAAGAATGTCGTCGACGGAAGCGGACTTCTTCGATCGGAAGGCCGAGAGCACGCGGCGTAGCAGGGTGTCAGCGGGTGTCAAGAGAGGCCTCCTCGAGGTCGGGGCGAGAGAGCGTGGACTCGAGCCCGCGAGGGTCGAGCCCAGACCGGGTCACCGGTGCGCCGAGGGCGAGTCAAGAGACGCCGGAGGAGCGACGCTGACGCGCAGCGGTGTACCATGTCAGGACAGTGGACACTCGAGTAGCAAACCCCGAGCCAGATCTCCCCGATTCGTCTCTAAGCACCTAAGAACAATGCAGTTGAGTGTGGATGCCGTCTTATCCCACGGGAATCGCTGAGGCGAAAACTGTCCACTTTTTGACACGGGCTGCAAAAAAGTGTTAACGCTTCGCGGATTTGTGCCGAATCCGGACAGTTTCTCGGTGCGGAGTGCCGGGACGAAGCTCGCTCGGGGTGGCGAGAGCGAGTCGCCGCTCCCCGCGTGCCGGCGGAGTTCGCCGCGACCGGCGCTCCGGCGAGCCGGAACGCGGGTGCCGGCGGGGGGAGCCTTCTTCAGGAAGAAGGCCGACGCGCGCGCGAGCGCAACGCGCTCGATCGGGGACGAGCGCTACCTCTCGGCAAGATCGGCGCCGACCGAGTAGACCTCGGAGCGAGTCCAGCCGATGTCGCTGCGGAAGGTCCACAGGACGAGGAAGTACTGGGAAGCCTGGACCGAGTCGATCTCGATCTCCTCCCGGCGTTCGCCGTCGAGAGGTCCACCCGAGAGAACCCGGACGCGGGCGTAGGTTGCCGGGTTTTCCGGCGACAGCAGGACATCCGCTCGATTGCGCGACCCGAAGACGAAATAGAAGCTCGCCAGCGGATCGGCATGGACGAGGAACGTCGACGTTTCCGCGGGTGCATCCATCGCGCCCAGCTCGGCGGCGCCCGGATTCGGGGCGCCCTCCTCTTCGGCGGGGGCGAGGTCTTCGAGCCACGGGCCGATCAAGCGGCCGGTCCAGCTCGCCGTGAGCACCGTGAGTCCGAGCGGTCCGCGGAGCAAATCGACGCGCACGGTGATCGGTCGAGCGTCCGGATCGCGCAAGGACACATTCAGCCGGCGCTCGAGCTCGCTTACCTTGAGCTCGACGACCGAGTGATAGAGCTGCCCGTCGAATCGGCTCTCCACGCGGTGGAGGGGGGTGCTGTAGATGAGGAGCCCGTCGACGCTGACCGTCAGCGCGCCGCCATCGCTGCAGTTGGTCGCCATCGGGAGGCGGGCGATGCCGGTTCGGGCTGGCTCGCCGTCGTTCGGACCGCCGAGGAGAAGGGTCGGGCCGGCCTTAGCCCGAAGATCGGCGAACGCCGTCGCGGCTCCGGCGACTCCGGGTGAGTCGATGCCCGTCCGAACGCCCAAGAACATCCCCACGGCGAGCCCGAAAAGTACGAGCCCGCGGGCGAGCGGAGGCTCGGGAAGCCTCGCGACCAGGAATCTGACGGTCCGAAATCCCACTCTCACGGTGAATCGCGTCCTGCGTTCTGCCCCCATGATTGCCCAACCGAACGCCATCCTAAGGGCGCGATTTCGGGCTGGCAACGACTAATGGGAAGTGGCCGCTCTGTCCGCGGCCGGGGGCGCTCGTCGGCGATCGGTGGAGTTTCGTTCGGCGCGACGAGGACGGGGTGCACGGCGAAAGGGGGGCGAGCGTCGATCCGGTGCGGCGAGTTATCGGGCTAGCTCGTCAGTGCGAACGAATCCATACCGTCATCTCGCTGGGCTCCCGGTTGCCCGCGCGTGGTACGGAACGAGTCGGACGGGACGCACGGCGCGTCCCGGTCGTCCCTCCTATCCGGCCGAACCGCGGTTCAATCCGTGCTTTCGCAGCAGCCGGTACAAGGTCTCGCGCGAAACGCCGCACACTCGCGCCGCCTCGGAGACGTTTCCGCGCGTCTTCGCGAGACAGCGCTCGAGGAATTCTCGTTCAAACCGCTCGCGAGCCTCGCGGAGGTTCCCTGATTCGCTCGCGGTCGCGACGGACGAATCCATGATCAAGTCCTTGGCGCCGATCGCGTCGCTCGCTCGCACGAGGAGATTCCGCTCGACGATCGACTTCAGCTCGCGCACGTTCCCGGGCCAGTCGTGGAGCGTGAGCGCCGCGACCGCGTCGGGAAGGAACTTGGGGGGTGTCCCGCCGCTCTCACGCGCGAACTCGGTGCAAAAGTGATCGACGAGAACGGGGATGTCCTCCTTGCGGTCTCGCAGGCTCGGCACCGGGATGCGAATTCCGTTTAGACGATAGTAGAGATCTTTTCGAAACGTGCCGTCGTCGACGCGGTCCGACACGGGTCGATCGGCCGCCGCGATGACACGGACGTCGATCGTGCGCGGGCGCCCGCCGATCGGACGGACTTCGCCTTCCTGGAGGACGCGTAGGAGGAGCCGCTGATCGTCGAGCGCGAGCTCGTCGACTTCGTCGAGAAAGATCGTTCCTCCGTTCGCCTGTTCGAAGAGACCGGTTTTGGCTTCGCTCGCGCCCGTGAACGCTCCGCGTTCGTGGCCGAAAAGCTCACTCTCGAGAAGCTCCCCCGAAAGCATGCCGAAGCTCGCGGAGACGAACGGACCGCCGCGACGATCGCTCGTGTAGTGGAGCGCGCGCGCGATGAGCTCCTTTCCCGTTCCGCTTTCGCCCTCGATCAAGACCGAGAGAGGAGTCGGCGCCACGCGTTCGATGAGGTAATAGAGAAGCCGCATCGCCGGCGAGCGCCCGACGATGTTGCGAAACGAGTACCTCTCCTCGAGATTGCGTTGCCGCTCCCGCAAACTCTCGCGGACGAGCGCGAGCTGCTCGTTCTGGCGCGCCACGCGTTCCTGGAGCTTTTGATTGAGGAGATCGAGCTTCCGGTTGGCGCGTACGAGCTCCTCGGTCTGCCGGCGATTCTCGTCGACGAGCTGCGCGTTCGTCACCGCGATCGCCGCCTGGTCGGCGAACGCCTGGAGCGTAGCGACGTCCGCGTCGCGAAAGGCGTCCGTGCGCCAGCGGTTGTCGATGTAGATGAGGCCGAGCGTCGCGCCACGAAAGCGGAGCGGCGCGCAGAGAATGGAGCGCAGCTTGAGTCGCTGGACGCTCACCGCCTCTTGATAGTCGTCCTCGTCGAGCGCGTTGCGGATGAGGACCGTCTCGCCACTCTCGAGCACTCGGCGCACGACCGAATCGCTCACGATTTCCTGGGGCGGGGGCGTCTCGCTGCCGCTCCGGTCGCACGCGACGACGATTTGCGGCCGCGCTCCGTCCTCCTTGAGCAGCACGAACCCGCTCTCGCCCGCGACGAGCTCGAGCACGGATCGAAGAAGCTCGCGGAGGAGACGATTCTTGTCGCTCTCGCGTCCAATCAAACCCGCGATCTCGTGGAGCCGTCGCGTCTCTTCGAGGAGCTGAGGGCCGACGGGCGGCGACGTCGCTGGAGAACTCGTCGCCGGGGCGTCCGCCACGGTTGAGTTCCCGTCGTCCCCGCCGCCGCGGAGGCGTGCGCGCTCGCGCGGGAAGAACATCTCGCGGGCGAAGCTCGGCGGCGCGGTCTCGAGCATGGACTCGATCGCACGCACTGCGCTCCGGCGCTCGACCTCGCTCTCCTTCGCGTCACCGCTGAGAGCCGCGAGGTCGGAAAGACTCGCGTGAAAGCGACCGGCGAGATCCGGGAGCTCGGCGTCGCGCGATTCCTTGAGCCCGCGAACGAGGTAGCGGCGCGCCCGACTCGACCAGCCGTCACCCTGTCGCGCAATCTCGAGTCGTCCGCGAAGAAGAAAATAGAGCGGAACGAGGTCGCGGATCGCCAGAATCTCGAGATGTTCGTACGCCTCTTCGAGCAGTCGCTCCGCTTCGGCACTGCGGTTTGCGCTGACCTGGTGCCACGCGCGTTCGAGCAGCACTTCGACCACCTCGCGGCGACTGGCGGCACTCCGGAAGACGCTTTCTGCCTCGGCGAGGATCGGCTGCGTCGGCGAGTGCTGACCGGACTCGCGCTCGACCCGCGCTCGGCCGAGGAGGCACGACGCGCGAAGGAGCGGTTGGTCGAGCTCGCGGGCGGATGCCTCGACGCTCGCGAACACTCGACGCGCCGAGCGCAGTCGTCCGACGGCCGCGAGAAACCGCGCCTCGACCTCTCGAGCGACGAGGACGCCGAGTCGGTTGCGGAGCGCCCGAAAGGTTCCGTGGGCGCTTCGCGCATCGCTCAGCGCCGCCGCGAGCTCACCGCGGGCGAGGGCGATCTGCGCGAGCTGAAGGCGCGAGTACGCGGCGCCGAGTCGCTCGTCGATCCGCTCGCGCAGCTCGAGCCCTCTCTGCGCGTACGCCGCGGCTTTCGTCAGCTCGCCCTGCGCGAGGTAGATCTTCCCGATGCGGTAGTAGGAGAAGCCGACGGCGGCGGGCGCCGCTGATCGTTTGCGCTTGTCGAGAGCGCGAAACGCGTAGTCGAGCGCCTCGCCGTAGTTGCCTTCGCGCTCGAGGATCGTCGACAAGTTCCCGAGCGCGCGAGCCATTCCCGCGCGGTCGTTGAGCCGCGTGTAGAGCTCGATCGCGCGTTCGTAGCACTCTCTCGCCGCCCCGAGATCGTCCCGCACCTGATAGACGAGCCCGAGGTTGTTGTAGTTGTCCGCGATCGCTCCCTCGTCGCCCACGTTTCCCGCGAGGCGGAGCGCGATGCGATAGTTCACGAGCGCACGCTCCTGCTCGCCGCGGTCGTGATGCGTCGTCCCGAGCGCCTTGTGCACCGCGGCCCGGTGCTGCTGGCTCGCGAGCTGAGACGCGACCGCTCCGCCCTCTTCGAGGATTTCCGTCGCGCGGTCGTACTCGCCGAGATCGCGGAGCTGATTCCCGAGCGCGATGGTCGTCTCCACGTGAAGCGCGAGATTCTGCGAATCCCGAGCGATCGCAAGGGCGTGCTCGAGTTGATCGCGCGCCTCCTCGCTTCGGCGATCGGCGCGGGCCGTTTCGGCGAGAAGAATGAACGCGCGGCAGCGCGCGGCGGCGTCGCCCCCGTCCGGCGCCTCGGCGATGCACCGCGCGAGGCGCTCGGTGGCCGATCGTTCGCCGCGGGCGAGGTGCGCCCTCGCGAGCGCGAGTCGCGTTCGGCCGAGCTCGGCGTCGGGATCGAGGAGGCGCGGCGCGGAGTTTGCCGACGCCGGGTCGCTGGAGGCGCCGCCGGCGAAGAGGCTCTCGCTGAGCTCGAGGACGAGGAGCGCGCTCGCGATCTCGCCGCTCTCGAGGTAACTCTCGCCGATTCGGCGCAGCACCTCGGCGCGCGCGAGAGCGTGGGCTTCGCCTTCGTAAAGAGACGAGAGAAACGTGAGGCGCTCGCGAGCCTTCTCGGGTTGGCGCAGAGCCGCGTAGAGCGTTGCGAGTCGGTCGACGGCGAGGGGGACCAGCGGGTCGAGCTTCGAGCCGGGGCGGCCGGTGGCGCGGCCGCCCGCTTCGAGCAGCGTTTCGAGCTGGAGCGCCGCGGCGGCGATCGCCTGCGAGCTCGCGAGGCGATCTGCCGTGACGAGGGTTTGGTCGGCGGCGAGGCTGTCCCAGCGCGCGAGCCGCGCGTGATGGGCGACGTCTTCCGGCACGCGGCACGGCGCCTCGTCGCGCGCGAAACCGTGGAGAGCCGCAGCGATCCCGCGGTGGATCTCGCGCCGCCGCGGCGCCGCGACCATGCGGTAGACGTGCGACGCGAGACTCGGCGAGGCGATGCCGATCTCTTCGCCGGAGATTCCGTCCCGCCGAGAGACGAGCCCGGCGCGTTCGAGTCTGCCGACGCTCGCAGTCGTCTCCGCACTTGTCGGTTCGGTTCGATCGCCAGCTCGGAGGGCGTCTAGAATCGGCGTCCGAAGGGGAGTTCCCGCCGCGGCGAGAATCTCGACGATCGATCGCGCATCGGTGCCGAGTCCGTCGAGCCGCTGGAGCATCGCTTCCTCGTGGCGGCGAGGGTAGTCCAGAATGTCCGCGCTCGAAGGCTCACCCCGCGCCCGGCGGATGAACTCGTCGAGAAGGCGAGGAGAGCCCTGAGAAACTTCGATCCACCGGCGCATCACGTCGGGCGGGACATCGAGCTCCGGCGCGCGCTCGCGAATCCACTCCGGCACGCGATCGGCGGCGAGCGGCTGGAGGACTCGCCGCGTGCCGCTTGCGCGCTGGAGGAATCGGCCGAGATCGACGCTGGGGCCGATCCCCTCGACGGCTTCGCGGTGCCGGTCTCCCGCCGATGTGGTCGCAACGACGAGGAGTCGCGGCATCGAAGCCGCTTCGTCGTGGGCGTCGTCTTCGCTTCGTTCGAGCCGCGTCGCGGATCGGTGAATCGTTTCGAGAAGCTTCAGCGTCTCGGGGCCGCCGAGCTCGACGTCGCGGAGTAGGAGCGCGACGGGTCGATCGCGAGCGAGAGCGAGGAGGACGTCGGCGATGAGGGAGCGGAGGCGTTCCGGCTCACGCGCGGCATCGATGCTCGGGAGCGGAGCCGCCACGTCACCTTCTACGGGCGCGATTCGGCGAACCGCGTTGAGGTGCGCTTCGGTGAGGCCCAACTCCGGGGCGACGGCGCTGAGATCGATCTCTCGCGCGATTTGGACGAAGATTTCGGCGAACGGCTGGAACGCGTACTGACGCGGCAATCGACCGGCGCCGCTGTAGCACGACGTGCCACGCGAAAGGATGCGCAATTCGATCTCGCCGGCGAACTCGTCGAGGAACTGTCCCTCGTCCGCCTCGTAGATGCAGATCGTGCATTCGACCTCGCCTCGCTCGAGCTCCTCGAGCAGGGTCTCGACGTGCGCGAGTTCACTTTCCCAGCCGACGCGCGGGACGCGCGGACGGGCCTCGCGGACCGGCGCAGCGAGGCGAAAGCCGCCGATGCGCTCGAGCTCTTCGGCGACGGCGCGCGCGTCCGGAGGGCGCCGATCGGGGTCGGGATCGAGAAGTCGATCGATCAGATCGTCGAGGTCCGGCGGCGTGCCCGGCTCGGTGTCGCTCACGCGCAGTCGCGCGCCCGTGTTCGCGGCCTGCACCCACTCGGCCGGAGTGTCCCCGGGAAACGGCGGACGCCCGGTGATCGCGTACGCGAGAGAAACGCCGAGTGAGAAGAGATCGCTCCTCCGGTCGGCCGGGCGTGCGTTCATCAACTCGGGGGCGACGAACGGAACGGTGCCGCCCGGGTGCCCGTCGGCCGGCTTCGTCTCGTCTGCCGACAATCCGAAGTCGAGGATGGTCGGCCGGAGCGCGTCGCCCGGAGCCGCGCCCTTCTCGCGGACGAAAACGAGGTTCTCGGGCTTGATGTCGCGGTGGACGATTCCCTGGCGGTGGATCGCGTCGAGTGCCTGTGCCACTCGGGCGAGCGCGCGGAGGAACTCGCTCCAGCGAGCAGACTCCTCACGCGCGACTCGCTCCGAATCCTCCCCGGTCTTATCGAATAGATCGAGATACGTCGCGCGCAGGTTTTCGCCGTCGTAGTACACACTTGCGAGGTACGTCGCGTACGGCGCGTCGAGCGCGACGTCCGGTGAGAGCGCACGCATCGATGCGCGATCCAGCCGGCCGAAGTCGAAGACCTCCGCGATTCCCGGCTGGCGGAGGCGATGGACGATGCGGTACTCGCGCTGCGCGCGAGCGGCGAGTGCTGGATCGTTCCCCGGGAAGATCTTCAGCGCGCACTTTCGCCCGCCTCGGCGACGGTCGCGGGCGAGAACGACGCTCCTCTCGGGCTTCGTCGAAAGAGTCCCGAGCAGCTCGTAGCGGCCGGCCAGGTCGCCCGTTCGCACCATGCGTTCCACTCCGTGAACCCGCGCACCCGAGAGGCCCCGGCGCCGGCTCCGTGGGATCGCGCGCGCGCGATCCTCCGCGCTCCGCTGCGGTTCGACCGGCCGGGATCCGTGGCGGCTTCCTAGACGATAGCGGGCCCTGGCGGATCTGCCACATCGAGTGTGTCAGAAACGTGACACTTTTCCCCCGTACCTATCGCCGGGGGCACCAGGAACCGGGGCGGCGCGACGACGACGTTCGGGCGTTGGTCGTCTCGTCCGCCGGACAACGTCGAGCTCAGGGGGCGGGCGGGCCGCCCCGTTCTCCGCCGACGTCAGAACAGATCAACGATTCAGATTGTACTTGTTGATCTTGTTGTAGAGGCTCGTCTTCGGCACGGCGAGCTTCTTCGCGACGAGGCTCTTATTCCCTCGGCACTCGACGAGCGACGCGCGGATGATCTGCTCCTCGACCAGCTCGACGGCCTGTTTGAGAGTCAAGTCGACGAGATTCGTCTTCAACTCGGCGAGCGTCGTCTGCTCCGAGCCGCGGAGAAGAATGGTCTCGGAGAGCGCATCGACGCCGATCTCTCCGTCCGAGAGCGCATAGAGGCGCTTCACCTCGTTCTGGAGCTCGCGGATGTTTCCCGGCCAGTCGTATTCCTCGAGCTTTTCGAGGGCGCGCGAATCGATCTCTTTGTGGTCGCCGTGCTCTTCGTCGAGGACCTGGAGAAAGTGGCGGACGAGGTCCGGGACATCCTCGCGTCGTTCGCGGAGCGGCGGCAGCTTCAGGTTGATCACGTTCAGGCGGTAGTAGAGGTCCTCGCGGAAGTTCCCCTGCCGGACCTCTTCTTGCAGATCCTTGTTCGTCGCCGAGATGATGCGAACGTCGACGTCGATGAGCTCCTTGCCGCCGACTCGCCGGACGACGTTTTCCTGAAGGACTCGGAGGAGCTTTTTCTGCATCGTCGGGCTCATGTCGCCGACCTCGTCGAGAAAGAGCGTCCCTCCCGTCGCGAGCTCGAAGAGGCCCTTACTGTCTTTCGTGGCGCCGGTGAACGCGCCCTTCATGTAGCCGAAGAGCTCGCTCTCGAGCAGCGTTTCGGTGAGCGCGCCGCAGTTCTCCGAGATGAAGGGCTGGTCGCGGCGGGAGCTGTTTCGGTGAACGGCGTTCGCGATGAGCTCCTTCCCCGTTCCGCTTTCGCCGTTGATGAGAACGGGCGCGTTCGACGTCGCGATGCGATCGAGAATTTGAAAGATCTCGATCATGCGCGGGCTGTTCCCGACGATGATCGAATAGTCGCCGGCGAGGTCGCTCCGCTGCGCCTGCTTCCCGCGCCGCACCGGCGTCGGGACCTCGAGTGCGGTCGCGGTGGCGGTCGGGGGCTGTTCGCGGAGACGCGCGACGTCTCCCCAGAGGGAGCGGTTCTCGGCTTGCAGTCGGTCCTGGGCGAGCATCCCGGCGATCACGTCGCACTGAATGCGGACCACCCGGAGCCGATCCGGGTCGGTGTGGAGCTCGCGGAACCGGTTCTCGACCTGAATGACCGCGTCGACTCCGCGCGGTCCGACGATCGGGAGTGCGAGCAAATGCGGCTCGCGCTCCTTCGACGCCAAGTAGCCGCTTCGCACGACGGCGGCGGTGATCGCCGGGTCGATCTTTTTCTCCGGCTGCTGAACGCTTTCGCCGTCGACATCGATCGCGACGAGACAGTTCGCGGCTACCCGGCCGGTCGTCACCGCCTCCTCGCCGTTCGTCGCGAGCAAAAACGCCCGCTCCCCGCCGAGGAGCTGAAGGAGATCGAGAAGCAGCGATGCGACCGCCGGCGGCGCGTCGCCCTCAGCGGCGCGTTCGGACTCGGCATCGTCGGGTCGACGGAGGAGCGCGGAGGCGCGCATCGCGTGGTCGAGCATCGACGCGGGTCTTTCGAGGCCGGACCAGATATCGTTCCACTGCTGGTCCGGGGTGGTGACCGGCGTCGCTTTCGAGCTCTGTTCGTTCACGCGATTCTCTTCTCCTCGAAGTGCTCCCGCGCCCGCATGCGATGACGAGCGTCCTCCGATGGAATCGGTCGCCGACGCACTCTCTCTTCGCCGCGAGTCGAAAACGGAACCTCGGGCGCGAAGCGAGCGGTCGGGGTCCGGGCTCTCCGCCGGCGAACTCGACGCGCCGGAGCAGGGCGACGGGAGAACTGCCCGTTCGGAGGAGAAGAGTACCATCTCGGCCCCGAATCGGCCGGTCGGGCGGCTCGAGGGGGCGCTCGCCGCGTCTCCGGGCTTTTCCTTGCTCCGATGCCTCTGCGGAGGTAGAGCTCGAGGTTCCGGGACGGCGAAGAATCCTCGCTGCGCGAGGCGTGGAGGTGACGTCCGGTCGCCGCGCCGCGGCACCGCCGAACTCGAGTAAAGAGCCGAAACGATCCTTCCGATATCGAAGGAGCACCGCGCGCCTCGGATACGAACGTCTCACCTCACGAACCGTTCACTGCGGCGTCCGGGGTCGTCGCGCGCAACTTCCGAACCGAAGCTCGAGGACTCGAACCATGGAACGAACGCTGATCATCCTCAAACCCGATGCCGTGGACCGGCGGCTCGCCGGCGAGATCCTCGGACGTTTCGAGCGGAAGGGACTGAGAATCGCCGCGATGAAACTCTCGCGCATCACGTCCGAGCTCGCCGCGCGGCACTACGAAGCGCATGTTTCGAAACCCTTCTATCCCAGCCTCGAGCGCTTTATCACCGGCGGACCCGTCGTACTCCTCGTCCTCGAGGGCGAGCACGCGATCTCCGTCGCGCGAAAGCTCATGGGGAAGACGGCGGCCTACGATGCCGAGCCCGGGACGATCCGCGGCGAATTCGGGTTGTCGGGGCAGTTCAATCTCGTTCACGGATCGGACTCTCCCGAGTCCGCCACACGCGAGATCGGACTGTTCTTTTCGGCCGAAGAGATTCATTCGTACGAGACGTCCGACGCGGCCTGGTGCACGACGCCGTCCGACTGAGAACGAAGCGAGTCGATCGGGAGAGAACTCGTGACGATCGGCGCAGAGGAGTTGGCTGCGCTCGCTCGAGACGCGCTCGACCTCGCCGTTGGCGCGCGAGTCGAGAACGTTCACGTCTCTCCTGGTGACGTCGTCACGCTCACGCTCTATCAGCGCGGGCGCGGCAAGGGCTTCCTGCTCTTCTGCCTCGAGCCCGAGCTCCGCCGGTTTCATTTCGTCGCGCACCGACCCCCGGCGCTCGCGGAGGCGTCAGCAGCCGCGAAAACGCTGCGGCGCCATCTCGCTAGGCAACACATCGAGCGACTCGACTGGAACGAGCGCGGGCTCTGCCTCGAGTTCCCCGAAGGTCTCGGTCTGCGCGTCGATCTCCTTGCGAACTCGCCGCGTCTTCGCCTAGAGCGCGGTGGCGAAGCTCTCCTCGAGGTCGCCGCGGGCAAGCTCGGTCCGGGGGGCGGTGACGTCGCGGCCGCCGAGCGGACTCGCGCCGGTCTCGTACCGGCGTCGCACGCGCGAGTCGCGGCGCGCTATGCGGACGTCGAGAAGGACGTTCACCTCGAGGCGGCGCGGCAGTCGCGTCTGCGCTCCCTCACCCGGGCGCGGCGCCGTCAGAGGCGGCTCGTCGACAACCTGCTCCGCGATCGCCAGCGAGTCGATACCGCGTCCGACGCTCTCCGCGAGGGCGAGTTGCTGAAGTCCGCGCTCGGATCGCTGAAGCGCGGAATGACCGAGGTTGAGATTCCCGATTACTACGCCGAGGGGGCGCCGCTTCGGCGGATTCTCCTCGATCCGCGCCTTTCACCGATCGAGAACGTCGAGCGGCGGTTTCGCCGTTACAAGAAGCGCGAGCGCGCGCTGCCGATCATCGCGAAACGTCTCGCGCGTGCCGAAGACGGAGCGCGCGAGATCGCTTCGCTCCGGGAGCGCGTGGCCGCGGCGGAGTCGATCGAGGAGCTCTCCGCTCTCGACGCGGCGATCTCGCGCTTCGCCCGGGAGAAAGGAGTCCGCCAGAAAGGCGCGGCTCGGACGGCGAGAGCCGGGCCTCGTCGCTTCGTCTCGGCCGATGGCATCGAGATCCTCGTCGGACGAAACGCCCGTGGGAACGACGAGCTGACGTTTCGCATCGCGCGAGGAAACGACCTCTTCCTTCACGCGAGCGGCGTCGTAGGCTCGCACGTTATCGTGCGCGCCCCCGTCGAGTCGGTCCCGCCGGAGACTCTCATCGACGCGGCGCATCTCGCCGTCTACTACAGCGGACCGCGGCGCGACCGCGTCGCAGCGGGCGGCGAGGTCGATTACACGTCCGTGAAGCACCTCCGGCGGGTGAAGGGCGGACCGCCCGGGCGGGTCCTCTTTACGGATCACCGCAGTCTTCGCGTCCGCTGGGAGCCCGAACGATTCGCGCGACTGCGCGGCGAGGACGCCGATCCGCCGCGAGGCGAGTCCCGTTGATGGAGCGTGCGCTCGAAGCACCAGAGGAAGCGGGGGGCGCGAGGCGGCGGAACGCGTAAACACGGCCGGATTCTCGCGCTCGGAGTACGCGCCGCGCCCCGCTGTAACATTGACCTGCCAACAGAGTTATGCTACGATTAGAAGTCTCTTGAGCCCGCCGTCCGGCGCGGCTCCTCTCCGAGAGAAATCAGAAGAGTTCAGCCGAAGAGTACCGACGAGTATCGCCGTCGATACCACTGCCGACGAGGTTCCCGCTATGTCTGCAGCGTGCCGTCCGTTCGTCCGGGTAGCTGCTTGTTCCGTGTTCAGCGTTCTCCTCTTTTCCTGCTCCGGCTCGGAGAAGCTCTCGGTCACCGAGAAGGCCCGCCGGATCACCGAGAAGCGCGCGGAGGCGAAAAACGCCTACGACGCGTACGTGAACTCCGACTACACCGATCTCGAATCGCTTCAGGCTTGCGCGGATGCCTACGTCGAGTCGACCAAGATCGCGCCCGGAAGCTGCAATCTCTGCTTCTACCACGCCGGTCGCGCGCTGCGGGCGGTTGGGAATCACTACCGCACCCTGATTGCACAGCTCGATGAGGAGCGGCGGCGCGGCGGCGACGCGAGCGCCATAGAGAAAACGGTCGAGAGTTACCGGGAGCTCGTGCGCGAAAACTACCGCGAATCGAATCGGATGTACCAGTCGTACTTCCGTCGCGAAGGCACCTACGCGCATCCCGACGCCCATCTCGACTCGGTCGACAACTTCGCCCAGCTCGGTGAGTACGATCGAGCGCTTTATCACCTCGGTGTGTTCGAGGAGATCATCGACGAGCGGAGCCAGCTCGGCGAGACGAATCGCACCGAGATCGCGCGGCTGCGTCGCACACTCGAGACGCGCCGGCGCGTCGCAGAGGATCGGCGCATCGAAGAGGAACTCTCGGAAACGGACCGAGACCACCGTCCGCGCTTCAGCAACTGATCGCGTTTCGCAATCAGGGGCGGACAAAGCTGCCGAACGCATCGAGCCGTTTCCCGACGCGATGCGCGTTCCCATCGGGCGGCGGGGACGGACCCGCTCCGATCGCGGCCCTCGCACGGGCCGGAAATGTGTGACGCCGCCGGAGCCGCAGCTTCCGCGCGAGGCCGGTACGGCCTTCCGCTCCTAAGCCGGTCTGGCGCGGTCCGTTTGGCGGTCCCTGAGGGCGATGCTATTCTTCGATACCCCGAAGGAAGCCGGCGGGTTCCGCCCGCGGATCGGCTCCTTTGGGACCGAGGTGCATCCTCTACTTCGGACGCATCGCCACTCGACCTTTCGAGGTCATCCCGCCTTCGCGGGCGACGATCCCCGTCGCCCGCTTCGCCCCAGCCCGCTACGGATACTCCGGACTCTGCCCATGCCGGAAGCGATCGACATCAAGAGTGTCATCCAGGGTAGCACCTGCGATATGACCGTGGACTCCCTCACGAAGAAGGGAGTGAAGCAGGTCAAGGTCCTCAATCAGGCCACGATCACTCGATTGATCTCCGAAACGATCGACCAGGTGCTCGCGGAGCGTTCGGAGGACATCAGTGCGCGCGAGCGGCAGCGAGTCGCGGCGCAGGCGCAAGACCGGCTGCAAAACAGCATCGGCGATCTCGCTCGTCTCCGCGCGCAGGTGGCGCAACTGACGGAGTCGAACAAGGCCTACTCGGAGGAACACGACCGTCTCCGGACGCGCCTCCAGTCGCTCGTCGACGCCCAGGCCGAGCGCGACCAGCTCTCGCAGCAGCTCCAGTCGTCGCGCGAAGAGATTCTTCGGCTCCAGCGGTCTTCGGCGAGCGCGTCGGAGGCAGCGGTCGAGCTCGAATCCTCACGGCAGCGCGCGGCGCAGCTCGAAGGTCAGCTTACCGCGCTCACGCAGCAGCTCTCGCAGCTTCAATCGAGCGCCGGCTCGAGCCCGGAGCTCCAGCAGATTCTGGAATTGTTGAGCACCAAGTCGGACGGCAGCGCGCAGGCCGGCGGCGACGTCCTATCGGCGCTCACGAAGCTCACCGAAAAGGTCGAGCGAATCACGGCCAGTGGTGGAAGCGGTGGAGCCGGCGGATTCGCGGATATCGCACCGCCGGATGAAACGGCTCTCGAGTTCCTCGTGAAGGGCGAGGGACCGGTCGAGAGCAATATCGACACCGTCGAAGTGAAGAAGAAGTCTGCGGGTGACGTTAAAGGCGCCCTCGCCAAACTGAAAAAGCTTCAACAAGGAGGAGAGTAATGTCACAAGGCACCGATGGCGGTTCCCAGGTAGCGGAGCCAGTCGCCGGGGGCGCGGCGGTGGGCGGCGGTCAGTTCGCTCCGGGTCGTGGCCTGGATGTCGGTACGGCCAACTTGGTCAGCAGCGTGCAGGATCATTCCGGCAACGTCACGATCAAGATCCAGCGGAACGCCTTTATCGACGTCAACGCGGACGACTACACGAAGAACATGCTCTCGAAGCTGAACGTGCAGTACGTCGTCATCGACGGTCGCATGATCGTCGTTGGTGACCCCGCGTTCGAGCTCGCGAACATCCTCAACAAGGAAACGCGGCGTCCGATGAAGGACGGCGTGATCAGCCCCGCCGAAGCGGACGCGATGCCGGTCGAGAAGATCATCCTCGCGAATCTGCTCGGTGAGCCGAACTTTCCGAAGGAGAAGGTGTACTACTCGGTTCCGGCCGACCCGATCGACGCCGACTTCAACGTCGTCTATCACAAGGGCGTGTTCGGTGGGCTCCTGAAGAAGCTCGGATACGCACCGAAGCCGCTCCAGGAAGGGCACGCGGTGGTTTTCTCCGAGCTCGCCGAAGACGATTTCACCGGAATCGGAATCTCCTGCGGCGGCGGAATGTTCAACATCTGCGTCGCGTACAAGTCGATCCCCGCGCTCACCTTCTCGACGAGCAAGGGCGGCGACTGGATCGATCGCAATGTCGCGACCGTGCTCGGGATCAAGGCCTCCCGCGCGACGGCGATCAAGGAGCGCGGAGTCAATCTCCTCAGCCCGCGGAATCGCGAAGAGGAAGCGGTCGAGATCTACTACCGAAACCTGATCTCTTACACGCTCGAGTCGATCAAGAAGCGCTTCGAGTCGTCCGAGGGCATGCCCTCGTTCCCCGAGCCGGTCGAGATCGTCTGCGCGGGCGGGACCTCGATGATCGGTGGCTTCGTCGAGATCTTCCAGGACGAGTTCGAGTCGATCAACTTCCCGATCGAAGTGAAGGGAATCCGTCGCGCCGACGATCCCCTCTTCAGCGTCGCGAAGGGTTGCCTCGTCGCCGCCCTCTCGGACGTCTGATCAGGCGCCGCCTCGGCTCCGACGAGCCGAGGGGAAGATGAACTCTGCCGCGAGCTCCCGATGCCGAAAGCTTCCGGGGCTCGCGGTTTTTTCTTGGTTCGTGGCCTCGAGTTCAGCCGCCGGCGAAGCCGCGGACTTCACCGGATTCGGTGCGCGCAACGACGACGCATCGATGCTCTGTTCCCGGTCACGACGTCGCGGTCGCATCGGGTGGGGACTGCGGCCGCCCGGAATCGACGCGCTCCGAAGTGCCTTCCGCAGCCTCCCTCTCCTCGTCTTCCGCCATCTTCCGAAGTGCGCGTCGAAAGCGAATCCGGTGTCGCACGATCGCTGCGACGGCGAGGATCGCGCTCACGGTCCAAAAGTTGAGGAGTCCGATGATCGACCACGGAAGCGAGCTCCGGGCGGCCAGCCAGTCGGCGAACGCGTCGTCGAGCTCACTCTCCGCGACTCCCGTCACGCGCGCGAGTCGGGCGTGCGAGTCGCCGCCGCGGACGCTCTCGACGAGTCGCGGAACGATTCCTTCACCGTGCCGCTCGACGAGGAACTCGATCCAGGCGTAGCTCTGAAGATACGCGAGCGAGCTCTGTCGGTGTGCGCGGGGAAACTCGTCGCGGAGCTTCTCGAGCGAGTAGATTCCGCCGACGCGCGCCGCGATTCCGAGATGGGATTCGTCGCTCGGCGACGGACGATGATCCGAGACCCACATCGCGAGGCCTTCGTCTAGCCAGCGAGGGATCTCTTCCGCGCCCTGATGGAGGATGAGATGCGCGATCTCGTGACGGAGCGTCTCCGCGAACGGGCTGTACCTGAGAATCAGCCCACCGCGGAGAACGAGGGTCCTCAGTGACGGAACTGCGACGCCCACGGCGCCTTCGGGAGGCGATCCACCGCGGGTGAGCTGACCCACGACGCGGCGAAACTCGGGGTCGTCCGGTGTGAGGACGACCCGGATCGGAGTCTCGAGCTCTCGACCCAGCCGGGTCCCGATCTCACCGGCCACGCGGGGCAGCGACTGGCTCAGTCGCTCGACTTCGCTCTCCGACCAGCCCGTCGCGTCGATCGGGCCCACCGCCGACGCGGTCCGGGTGTACCCCTCGAGTGGGACTCCGCCGAGCTGAGCGACGAGCGCGACGATGGCGAGAGCAGAAGCGATCACCGCACGTGCCTCCGAGCTGATTCGAGTCGATCCAACGCCAACAGACCCCGCCGATGCTGTCATTCTGACGCACGCAACTTGTTGTTCAACGTCCGGGTTCTATAATCGGGCCTTCGACTGTCAGAATGGCTGGCAAGCGAACTCGACGCGATGGGGGGCGACCATTGAGTGAGACCGTGGATACCCGCGGGAGCGGATCGAGCGACTGGGACTTCGACGTCGCCGCGATGGCCGGGAGCCTCGTCCACGAAATCAAGAATCCGCTGAGCACGATCGGGATCAACGCGCAGCTCCTCCTCGAGGAGTGGAAGGATGCCGAATCGACCCGCGAGCTTCGCGCGCGGAAGCGTCTCGAGATCATCTCGTCCGAAGTGCAGCGTCTCGAGGGCATCGTCGAGTCGTTCCTCCGCTTCACCGAGCGCCACGAGCTTCGGCGAGAGCCGACGAATCTGAACGATCTCGTCACGGATCTCGAAGAGGTGAGCGCATCGAAGGCGGCTCAGAGCGGCGTGACGACGCTTCTCGGGCTCGATCCCGATTTTGCGCTCGCCGACGTCGACCCCAGTCTCGTGCGTCAGGTCGTGCTCAACTTGATCTTGAACGCGATTCACGCCATGGCGGAAAGCGGGGGAGAGTTGATCCTCCGCACGCGGGCGGTCACGCGCGACGGTACGCCGTGGTGCGTGGTCGATGTCGTCGACACCGGCTGCGGCATGAGCGAGCGCGTCCGGGAGCGCGTCTTCGACCTCTATTACTCGACGCGACGCGACGGGAACGGACTCGGCCTCGCAACGTCGAAGCGCATCGTCGATGAGCACGGAGGGTGGATCGAAGTCTCGAGCGAAGAAGGGAAAGGGAGCCAGTTCAGCGTCTATCTTCCGGTCGCGCCGGCGGGCGCGGGAACGCAGGATCCCGGCGCGGAGCCGAGCGAGACGGAGGCGAGCTGATGGCGAAAGCCGACGAGAAAAAGACCCAACTCGCGATCGTGGACGAGCCGGCAGAAGCCGAGACGTCGTTTCCGCGCGAGCCGGAGCCCGCGTCCGACGAAAGCGACCGCAGCTCGGACGATTCCTTGGGGCGCGTTCTCATCGTCGACGATGATCCGCACCACGCCGAGAGCACCGCCGACGTCCTCAGCACGGTGGGATACCGGTGCGACACGGCCGGGAGCGCAGAAGCTGCGCTCGAGCGGCTCCGCGAACGCGAGTACGACCTCGTCCTCACCGATCTCGTCCTCGGCGATTTAGACGGTATGGAGGTCCTTCGCGGTGCGCTCCAGATCAATCCTCTCATCGCGGTCATCGTCTTCACCGGCCACGCGACGGTCGAGACCGCGGTCGAAGCGTTGAAGCGCGGCGCGGTCGATTACCTCATGAAGCCGCTCAACATCGACGGTCTTCGCATCCGCGTGAAGAAGGCGCTCGAGCGGCAGGAGCTCGTCCGCATCAACCGCGACCTCGAGAAGCGCCTCGACAGCAAGTTCGGTTTTGAAGGCATCATCGGCAACAGCGAGCCGATGCGCGAGACGATCGAGCTCATGAAGCAGATCGTCGACACGGATGTCTCGGTGCTGATCACCGGCGAGAACGGTACCGGGAAGGAGCTGATCGCGCGCGCGATTCACGAGAACAGCGGCCGGCGTCACCGCGCGCTCGTTCCGCTCAACTGCGCGGCTCTCTCCTCGCAGCTGGTCGAAAGCGAACTCTTCGGGCACGAGAAGGGAGCGTTCACCGGCGCGCAGAACCAAAAGAAGGGGCGGTTCGAGTTCGCGAACCACGGGACGCTCTTTCTCGACGAGGTGGGGGACATCCCGATCGACACCCAGGTCAAGCTCCTCCGCGTGCTCGAGTCGGGCGAGGTGATGCGCGTCGGATCCAACGAGGTGATCCGCGTCGATGTTCGGTTGATTTCGGCGACGAACCGCGACCTCGAGCAACTCATCGCCGAGGGGAAGTTTCGCGAGGACCTCTACTACCGACTCAAGGTGGTGACGATCCACCTTCCGCCGCTCCGCGATCGCGGTCCCGACATCACGCTTCTCATCGACCACTTCGTCCGCGAGTTCGCGCGAATCTACAAGAAGCCGATCACCGGGATTACGCGCGAGGCGATCACCGTGCTTCAGACCTACCGCTGGCCGGGGAACGTACGCGAACTGAAGCACGCGGTTGAGAACATGGTGGTCGTCTCCCGCGGTCCGGTGCTCGGGGTCGACAGCCTGCCGCAGAGCATTCACCGCGCCGAGAAGGTCGCGAGCGTCGGGCTCGGGTCGATCGTGGGAATGACCAGCGAGGAGCTCGACCGGGAGCACGTCCGGCTCACGCTCGAGCACGTCGGGGGAAATCGCCAGGCGGCCGCGAAGATGCTCGGCATCGGAGAGCGGACGCTGTACCGTAAGCTGAATCGCTACGGGCTGTCGTGACGGGCCGCTCCGGGCGTGACCCCACCGCGCGGCGAAGCGTCGGGGTGCGCGCGCTGCGCTGCCAGCCTGGCAGTTGGATAGCCTCGAGAGCCCCCGGCGGAGCCTGTCATTTTGACGGCTGCGCTCGGTTCGGACGCGGCCGCCGTCTTTTTAAGTCATTTGAATATAATGGGTTGCGTGGTGTCCGCGTCTTGCGGAACGAGGTTTGCTTTTCTCACTGGCGACGTGTCCCGGTGCCCGATTGCCAAGCGAAGCGGGTTTCGGGGCGAGACTGGGTTTGTCCAGACCGGGCAGTAACGGGCCGAAATGAGAAACATTGAGTCCCGTCGGCTGAGCACAAGGAACCGCTGAGCTCGCGAGACCGCAAGTCGACGCCGGACGGGTGAAGGAGGTAATCCATGTCGAAGATCATCGGAATCGATCTCGGAACGACGAACTCCGTCGTCGCCGTCATGGAGGGTTCGGAGCCGAACGTGATCCCGAATGCCGACGGGCAGCGCGTCACGCCGTCCGTCGTCGCGTTCACCGATAAGGGGCGACTCGTCGGGACGACGGCGAAGCGCCAGGGCGTCACGAATCCCGTGCGGACGATCTACTCGATCAAGCGCTTCATGGGGCGCCGGCACAACGAAGTCGAGTCGGACGAGCGACGCGTTCCGTACAAGCTGGTCGGAGCTAGCGATGACCTCGTGAAGGTCGAGATCGACGGGAAGGAACACACGCCGCCGCAGATCTCTGCGATGATCCTCGGCTACTTGAAGGAGGCGGCGGAAGCCTATCTCGGCACGAAGGTCGAGAAGGCCGTGATCACCGTCCCGGCCTACTTCAACGACGGTCAGCGCCAGGCCACGAAGGACGCGGGTGCGATCGCGGGACTTCAGGTCGAGCGGATCATCAACGAGCCGACCGCGGCCGCGCTCGCCTACGGACTCAAGGAGCGCCCGGCCGGATCGAAGATCGCGGTCTTCGACCTCGGCGGTGGTACCTTCGATGTTTCCATCCTCGAAGTCGACGAGGGCTTCTTTAAGGTGCTCTCGACGAACGGCGACACCCAGCTCGGTGGCGACGACTTCGACGAGGTCGTCCTCGACTACATCGCGGACGAATTCCGCAAGGAGCAGGGGATCGACCTCCGGCAGGATCATATGGCGCTCCAGCGGCTCAAGGAGGCGTCGGAGAAGGCCAAGTGCGAGCTCTCGAGCAAGGTGGCGACCGATGTCAACTTGCCGTTCATCACAGCGGATCAATCGGGACCGAAGCACCTCCAGATCGAAGTTTCGCGTGCGAAGTACGAGCAGCTGATCAAAGACACGCTCGAGCGCTGCCGTGAGCCGTGCGAACTCGCGCTCAAGGACGCGGGACTCAGTGCGGAACAGATCGACGACGTCGTTCTCGTCGGCGGCTCGACGCGCGGTCCGCTCGTTCAGGCGCTCGTGAAGGAGATCTTCAAGCGCGATCCGAACCGTTCGGTCAACCCCGACGAAGTCGTCGCGCTCGGTGCGGCCATCCAAGGCGGGATCCTCCAGGGCGACGAGACGCTTAAGGATGTTCTCCTCCTCGACGTGACTCCACTCTCTCTCGGTGTCGAGACCTACGGCGGCGTCATGACGCGGCTCATCGAGCGGAACACCACGATCCCGACGCAGAAATCGGAGACATTCACGACGGCGTCCGACAACCAAGCCGCGGTCGACATCAAGATCTGGCAGGGCGAACGCGAAATGGCGCAGGACAACCGGCTCCTCGGAACGTTCGTTCTCCAGGGGATCGCCCCGGCCCCGCGCGGCGTCCCGAAGATCGAGGTGACGTTCGATATCGATGCGAACGGAATCCTGAACGTGGGCGCGAAGGATCTCGGCACGGGCAAGGAGCAGTCGATCCGCATCGAGTCCTCGAGCGGCCTCAGCAAGGACGAAGTCGAGCGCATGCGCTCCGAGGCGGAGGCGAACGCCGAGAAGGACAAGGAAAAGCGCGAGGTGATCGAGCTCAAGAACTCCTCGGAGCAGCTCGTCTATCAGATCGAGCAACAGCTCGGAGAGAACTCGGGCGCGATTCCCGACGATCTCCGGGCGAAGGTCGGCGTCGCGATCGATCGACTGAAGTCGGCGCGCGGCAGCGACGACGTAAACGGCATGCGTTCGGCGCAGACGGAGCTGAACGGGCTCCTGCAGGAGATCGGGAAGTCGGTCTACGAGAAGGCGGGCGCGGGTGCGGCGTCGGCTGGTGCTGCTGCGGACACCGAAGGTGAAAGCTCGAGCGCGGATGCGGGAACGCAAGGCACGAGCGGCGACGACGAAAACGTGATCGACGCCGACTACGAGGTTAAGAACTGACCCGATCGGGTTGAGGCTGACTTTCACACACCACGCGGCGCCGTTCGATCCCCGTGATCGACCGGCGCCGCGTTTCGTAGGCACGGCACGACAAAACGCGCCGTCGCGGCGAGAGTGGAAGATGCGAAGGCGCGATCTCCGCATTATCATCCCTATTGAATCGAGTTTCTCGCCGCTGCCACGCGGAGTTCGCCGCTGCGCGGTTCCGCGCGCCGGCAGCGCGTGAGGGCCTCGGAAAAAAGGGGGCGGTGCACACGGGAACGGCGATTGCCTTTGGATCCGGACCGTCCCCGCTCCGCCTCGACCGACCGCGATCCGTACGGTCTCAACGGCGCTCGTTCGCAGAACGCGATGCGCTGGGGTTTCGTCCCGCGCGCCCGGGGCCGGGATCGCGCTCAGATCTGAACGTTGCAAGAGCGGCAAGCGAAACGGAAGCGAGCGTTCGCACTAGGGCTTCGAGTCGTTCGCCGAGCGGAGCGTACCTACTGGCACGCGAGCATTCGCGGAACGGCCCGAAGGCAGCTGCGGCTGGCTGCTCGCCGACCGAAAGCGAATCTTGCCGCGAGGCTTTTGCCACGTTGGGGTCAAGTCGGAGTTCCTTCAGGTTCGATAACACACGTAGCCCGGCCTCCTCACCCAGTGGGGTGAGCGTAGAGGCGAGCCGCCGCGCGCGACGTAGGACCGAGCGCGACCCGCGCAACGCGGCGGGAAATCGAGGAGCGAGCGAGCCGGGCCCCCCAGGAGGTTTGCGCCGATGTTGGATGTCCGCCGGGTCTACAACCTGATCGAGAAGAGTGTCGATCTCACGAGCTACCGCGAGCTTCACTGGACCGGTTCCTTCAACGACTACCTGAATCTCGTTATCGAGACGCCGCGCGTCTGCCGGAACGCGTACCAGCGTCTCTACGACATGGTCATGTCGTACGGGACCGTCGAGTACAAGCTCATGAAGGAGCACATGGTTCACTACAACTTCTTCGATGATCCCATCGGAGGAGGACACGACGCGGTCTTCGGACTCGACGCGCCGCTCATGCGACTCGTCGGTCACATCAAATCCGCTGCGCACGGCTACGGCACCGAGCGCCGCGTGCTTCTTCTTCACGGACCGGTAGGAAGCGCCAAGTCGACGATCGCGCGCCTCCTCAAGAAGGGTCTCGAAGAATACTCGCGGACTCCGGGTGGCGCGCTCTACTCATTCCGCTGGCGCATTCCCGACGGTCCGGACGCCGGCGTGCACGACTGCCCGATGCGCGAAGATCCGCTTCGCCTCATCCCCGAGGAGTCGCGGCGGAAGGTGCTCGGTGAGCTGAACGAGCAGATCGACGGCGGCTACCAGGTCCGCGTCGAGGGCGCTCCGTGCCCCTTCTGTCGCTATTACTACAATGCGCTCCTCAAGCAGTACGAAGGGGATTGGTCGCGGATGACGGAGCACGTCGAGGTCTACCGCCTCGTTCTCTCCGAAAAGGACCGCTGCGGCATCGGAACCTTCCAGCCGAAGGACGAGAAAAACCAAGACTCGACCGAGCTCACCGGCGACATCAACTACCGCAAGATCGCGGAGTACGGTTCGGACTCCGACCCGCGCGCGTTCAACTTCGACGGCGAATTCCAAGTCGCCAATCGGGGGCTCCTCGAGTTCATCGAAGTGCTCAAGCTCGACGTCGCGTTTCTCTACGATCTTCTCGGCGCGAGCCAAGAACACACCATCAAGCCGAAGAAGTTCGCCCAGACCGACATCGACCTCGTGATCATCGGGCATACGAACGAGCCGGAGTACCGGAAGCTTCAGAACAACGAGCTCATGGAGGCCTTCCGGGATCGTACGGTGAAGGTCGACGTCCCGTACAACACGATCCTCGCACACGAACGGGCCATCTATAAGAAGGACTTCAACG
Source organism: Planctomycetota bacterium (assembly GCA_965223845.1). Taxonomy (GTDB): domain Bacteria; phylum Planctomycetota; class UBA8108; order UBA8108; family SXIK01; genus CBDCXR01. The sequence continues at coordinate 7,744,452 of CBDCXR010000004.1, forward strand.
CGGACAAGATCCGCGGAAAGCACATCGCGCCCCACACGATCGAGACCGCTGCGATGTGGGCCGTCCTCACGCGGCTCGAACCGCCCAAAAACGCTCAGCTCAGCTTGCTGCAGAAGATGAAGCTCTACGACGGGAAGACGATGCCCGGCTTCACCGAGGAGAACGTGAAGGAGCTTCAGAGCGAAGGGAAGCGCGAAGGCCTCGACGGAATTTCGCCGCGGTACGTCCAGGACAAGATCTCGAATGCGCTCGTCAGCGACGAGAACCAGACGTGTATCAACCCCTTCATGGTGCTCAACGAGCTCGAAGACGGCCTCCGTCATCACTCGCTCATTACGAACGACGAACACCGCAAGAACTACTCCGAGCTGATCGCCGTCGTCAAGGAGGAGTACGAGGACATCATCAAGAATGAAGTCCAGCGCGCGATCTCCGCGGATGAGGACTCGATCCGGAAGCTCTGCGCCAACTACATCGACAACGTGAAGGCGTACACGCAGAAGGAGAAGGTGAAGAACAAGTACACCGGGCAGGACGAAGAGCCCGACGAGAGGCTGATGCGTTCGATCGAGGAAAAGATCGAGATCCCCGAGAGTCGGAAGGACGACTTCCGCGGCGAGATCATGAACTACATCGGCGCCCTTGCGGTGGATGGCAAGACCTTCGACTACAAGGACAACCCGCGCCTGCGAAAGGCGCTCGAGCTCAAGCTCTTCGAAGATCAGAAGGATTCGATCAAGCTGACGAGCCTCGTGTCGAACGTCATCGACAAGGAGACGCAGGAGAAGATCGACGTCGTAAAGAAACGCCTCATCGACAACTTCGGCTACGACGAGGTGAGCGCGACGGACGTCCTCAACTACGTCTCGTCGATCTTCGCGCGAGGCGACACGAAGAAGGCGTGACGACGACCCTCGTCGCGCCTCCCTTAGTCGGACGGTGAAGAGAGGTCCCCATTGGTTCAACGCATCGAGCCTGAAGTGAGGCGATTCAAGCGAATCGTCCGCGGCAAGGTGAAGGAGAACCTGAAGCGATACATCACGCGCGGCGAGATCATCGCGCGCGAAGGGGACAAGTTCGTGTCCGTTCCGCTGCCGCAGATCGAGCTCCCGCGCTTCCGATACGGCTCGGAGCAGATGGGGGGAGTCGGACAGGGCGAAGGCGAGGAGGGGCAGTCGCTCGCCGGACAGCCCGGGGACGGCCCCGGCCAGGCGGGGGATCTGCCCGGCGAACACATCCTCGAGGTCGAGGTCGGTCTCGAGGAGCTGGCGGAGATCCTCGGCGAGGAGCTCGAGCTCCCGCGGATCGAGCCGCGCGGCGACAAGACGCTCGAGACCGAGGCCGACCACTACACCGGTGTCCATCGCGCCGGACCCGAAGCGCTTCGCCACTTCAAGCGGACGTACAAGGAAGCCCTCAAGCGTCAGATCGCCGCGGGGATCTACAACCCCGAGCGGCCAGTGATCATCCCGATCCACGAGGACCGGCGCTATCGCGGGTGGAAGAAGAAGGGCGTCCCGCAGTCGAGTGCGGTGATCGTCTACATGATGGATGTCTCCGGCTCGATGGGAAACGAGCAGAAGGAAATCGTCCGGATCGAGAGCTTCTGGATCGACACCTGGCTCCGCTCGCAGTACCGCGATCTCGAGACGCGCTACATCATCCACGACGCCGTCGCCCGCGAGGTCGACCGGCACACGTTCTTCCACATACGCGAATCGGGCGGTACCCGGATCTCATCCGCCTATCAGCTCTGTAAGGACATCATCGAGAAGGACTACGATCCCTCGGCGTGGAACATCTATCCCTTCCACTTCTCGGACGGCGACAACTGGGGCGGCGAGGACACTCAGCTTTGCCTGAGCCTGCTCCGCGATCACCTCATCCCCGTCTCGAATCTCTTCTGCTACGGGCAGGTGAAGAGCGCGTACGGGAGCGGTCAGTTCCTCAAGGATCTTCGGGACGGGATTGAGGACGAAGAGCGGCTCGTCTACTCGGAGATCAACAGCCGCGAGGAGATCTACGCCTCCATCCAGTGCTTTCTGGGGAAGGGCCGATGACGACCGCACTCACGCCCGAGCTCTCGGAGATCGCGGCAGACGTCCGCGCCTACGCGACCGAGTACGGCCTCGACTTCTTCGAGGTCATCTTCGAGCTCCTCGACTACGACGAGCTGAACATGGTCGCGGCCTACGGCGGATTTCCGACGCGCTACCCACACTGGCGCTTCGGGATGGAGTACCAGGAACTCAGCAAGAACTACGCGTACGGACTCGGAAAAATCTACGAGCTCGTCATCAACAACGACCCTTGCTACGCCTATCTCATGCGCTGCAACCACCTCGTCGACCAGAAGATGGTGATGGCGCATGTCTACGGGCACTCCGACTTCTTCAAGTCGAACCTCTGGTTCGCGAAGACGAACCGAAAGATGATGGACGAGACCGCGAATCACGGGACGCGGATCCGTCGCTACGCCGAGCGCTTCGGCTACGAACGCGTCGAGGACTTCCTCGACTGTTGCCTGTCTCTCGAGAATCTCATCGACGCCCACTCGCCGTTCATTCGCCGGCGGCGCGACTTCACGGATGAGGATCTCGAGCACGCCCGCGAGACTCTCCAGCCGACTCGCCTGAAGGCGAAGTCGTACATGGACAGCTACATCAACCCCGAGAGCTACCTCGAGCAGCAGCGCGAGCAGATCCAGAGCGAGCTCGAGCAGCTCGGCAAGTTCCCCGTCGAGCCCGAGAAGGATGTGCTCCTCTTCCTCCTCGAGAACGCGAAGCTCGAGCGCTGGCAGCGGGATGTTCTCTCGATCGTCCGAGAAGAGGCGTACTACTTCGCCCCGCAGGCGATGACGAAGATCATGAACGAGGGCTGGGCGAGCTACTGGCACTCGACGATCATGACCGAGCGCGCGGCGAGTTCCGCCGAGATCGTCGACTACGCCGACCGGCACTCCGGAACGATGGGGACGCGGCCCGGCGTTCTCAACCCGTACAAGGTCGGCCTCGAGCTGTTTCGCGACATTGAGAATCGCTGGAACAAGGGGCGATTCGGTCCCGAGTGGGACGATTGCACGGACGCGAACGAAAAAGCGCGCTGGGATCGCCAGCTCGGGCTCGGCCGTGAGAAAATCTTCGAGGTGCGACGCGTTCACAACGACATCACGTTCATCGACGAGTTCCTCACCGAGGAATTCGTCGCCGAGCACCAGCTCTTCACCTACAAGTTCGACAAGCAGAATCAGGAGTATCAGATCGATAGCCGTGACTTCCGCGCGGTGAAGGAGAAACTCCTGTTCAGCCTCTCGAACGCGGGGCATCCGCGCATCCGCGTCGAGGACGGCAATCACTCGAACCGCGGCGAGCTCTATCTCGTCCACTCCTACGAGGGGCTCCCGCTCCGCGTCGATCACGCGCGCGCGACGCTCGAAAATCTGTATCGCATCTGGGGGCGACCGGTTCACCTCGAGACGGTCGTCGAGAAACGGCGAAAGGCGATGTCCTACGACGGCTCGCGGCACGACGAGACTCCGATCAAGTGAGTCCGCGGAGGAAGCCTTGACCGACGACGGACCGCCCCTGACCGCCGCAGGTTTTAGCGCCTCGGCCGCGACGCTCGCGCAAGCGATCACGCGTGTCCTCGGGTCGCCCGCAGACGCCGACGCGCTTCCGAACGAAGCGACCGGACTCCGCGTCGGCCTGATGGGACCACCGGGCGTCGGGAAGAGTAGCTTACTGCGCGAGCTGGCGAGAGAGTTACGCCGGCGCGACGAGCGAGTCGCGGTGCTCGCGTCGGATCCGGTGAGCCCGAAGACGGGCGGAGCGTATCTCGGCGATCGCGTGCGCTTCGCGGAGCTGGCTGAGGATCCGGACGTGTTCGTCCGGAGCATCGGCCACCGCGATGGACCGGGGCGTCCGACACGAGGCGTCGACGCCGCCGCACGAGTCCTTCACGCTGCGGGGTACGGCTGGGTGTTCTTCGAGACCGTCGGCATCGGGCAGACGGAGACCGCGGTCCTCGGCGACGTCGATGTGCGCGTTCTCGTCCTTTCCGCCGACTCCGGCGACGGCCAACAGATGCTGAAGGCCGGCTATCTCGAGACGGCCGATGTCTACGTCGTGAGCAAGAGCGATCGACCGACCGCGGCGGTTTGGGCGCGCGAGCTGAGCGAGATCGTCGGTGACCCGGCGGAGGGTGCTCCGGCGGTGTTCTGCGCGAGCGGACGAACGGGCGCCGGAGTCCCCGAGTTGATCGACCACCTGCGCGATCGCGTCGCCGGCGGGTGAGATCCGCACCGAGTGGTGAGAGTGAGATGACCGAAGTGAAGAACGGACCGCGCGGCCGTGTCGATCGCGTGGTGGTCCCGATCGTTTCGCAGGACGGGCTCGGATCTCTGGGGCGAGTCGGCGAGCTCGCGGATGTGCGCGATCAGTTCGCTCCGGCCGCCAAGCGGGCGCTCAAGGCCGGCGTCTGCGATGCAGAGCGCTTCTCCGTACAGACATTCGTCCACGCGGCGCCGGCCCGGATCGGCTCGCTCTCGCTCGCCGGTCTCGGGTCCTTCGAGAAGCTGACTCCGGCAGTCCTTCGATCGGTCGCGGCCCAGGCGGCGCGTCGCGCTCGACGCGAGCGCTGCACGTCGGTCGGGATCCCGCTCGATTGCGCCGCGCTCACGCAGGCCGGCGAGTCGTGGGGGACCGCGGCCGTCGTCGAAGCACTCGCCGACGGTTGGCGTCACGGTAACTACCGCGGCGGAGCCTACAAGAGCGACGGGAGAACGCAGAAGCGGAACCGCGAAGTCTCGCTCACGATGTACACGGGCGGGGTCTCGGCTCGCGGCTGCGCCGCCGCGGCGAAGCGCGGTGCCGCGATCGGCGACGCGGTGTCGTTCGCGCGGGAGATCGGTGACGCTCCGGCGAACAAGATGACTCCCGCTGCGCTCGCTCGTCGAGCCCGCGAGCTCGCGCGCAGCTCTCGCGTCACCGTAAAGATCGCCGGCGAGGCCGACATCCGGCGCCTCAAAATGGGCGCGCTCCTCGCGGTCGCGCAGGGAAGCGCGCTCCCGCCGCGGCTCATCGAGTGCCGGTACCGCCCCCGGACGCGAGCTTCGCGGCGCATCGTCCTCGTCGGAAAGGCGATCACCTTCGATTCGGGCGGGCTCTCGCTCAAGCCGGCGCGCGGGATGGAGGAGATGAAGTTCGATCTTTGTGGCGGCGCCGCCGTCCTCGGAGCGATGCGGGCGATCGCGAAGCTCGAGCCGAGGATCGAGGTCGTCGCGCTCGTTCCGGCGTGCGAGAACATGGTTTCAGGCAACTCGGTTCGCCCCGGCGACATCGTGACCAGCGCGTCGGGAAAGACGATCGAAGTGCTCAACACCGACGCCGAAGGGCGGCTGATCCTCGCCGACGCGCTCCACTACGCGAAGCGTTTCAAGCCGGACTGGGTCGTCGACATCGCGACGCTCACGGGGGCGGTCGTCGTCGCGCTCGGGAATCTCGTCAGCGGTCTCATCGCGAACGACGATGCACTGGCCGAGCGCGTCGCGGCGGCCGGAGAGGCGAGCGGAGACCGCGTTTGGCGCCTCCCCCTCTTCGACGAGGCGATCGAGGCGACTCGCGGCCAGTACGCCGACATTCGCAACTCCTGCGGCCGTCCGGCGGGGGCGATCACCGCGGGGGCGTTCCTGTCTCACTTCGCCGGCGAGGTGCCCTGGTGCCACCTCGACATCGCCGGTACTGGCTGGACGGATCGCGAGTCGCCCGGCGCCGGGCCGGGCGCGTCGGGCGTTGGGGTCCGGCTGCTCACGCGCCTCGTCGAGGACCTCGCGCGCGGCTGACGCGGTCGCCGTCTTCGCGTCCCGCCGGCCGGTCGATCGGAAATAGACACGACCCCCGGGTTTGCTATAATCCGGGTTCGGCTCGTGTTAACCCGTAGTTCGAGAAGCCTTTGTGACGACTCTGGTCGTGTCCAAATCGGCGTCTCGTCGAGCGGCTTCGCCGGTCTTGTCGGTGGTCAGTACGCGCGCCGGTGGACTCCCTGCCGCGCTTTCCGAACCGCGCCGTCTTGGGGGTACGTCCATCTCTAACGTGCCGATTCGCGGTCGAGCGGCGATCGTCGCCGAGCGCGGTCGGTCGGTTGCTGCAAAGATCCCATCCGGGGAACGCGATCGTGCCCGATTGTCGTCGGCCGGTTTCCGCCGGCTCCCCCGGTTTGCCGTTCGCGGCGAAGTGTCCACGGTAAGAGGTTCAGGATGAGAATTGCCATCGAGTGGCGCGGCCGGTTCGCGCTTCTTCTCTGCGCGTCCGCATGTCTCGGCTCGACGCTCCTTTGCACGCCGGCTAACGCGCAGGCGCGTGAAGTGAAGGTGAAGCACATCGTCGTCTTGACGAAGGCCGAGATCGACACGATCCATAAAGAGCTCCTCGCTGGCGAGGTCGACCGAAAGGCGTTTTCGACGGCGGCGAAGAAGTACTCGAAAGATCCGGCGTCGAAGCGTCTCGGTGGGACTCTTCCCGAGTGGGTCAGTCCGACGCGCACCGGCTACGACCCCGCGTTCAAGGATGCGGCGCTCAAGCTCGGCGTCGGTGATCTCTCCGAGCCGGTGAAGTCCGATTTCGGGTGGCATCTCATCTACGCCATCGAGGAGCGCGGCGGCGGGACGGCGACGACGGTCGTCACTCCCAGCGACGTCGCGGGGAACACCGGGACGACCGAAACGCCCGCGGGGGCCGGGACACCGAAGACGACCGGCACATCGACGGTTGGACCGCAGAGTCTCGTACCCGCCGGGGCTGGATCGGACGGGACGGACACGACGACGAGCTCGCCCCAGACGACCGTCGAGGTTCTCGCCCCTCGGGAGCCGAAGAAGTTCGAGAACGCGAAGCGCTCGACGCGCCCGGCGAAGAAGCTCATCGTGTCGGTGTCGAGCTCGAAGGTCGGGAACCGCGCGGCGCAGTACCGATTCAGTGATCGTCAGATGGCCGAGTTGAACGTCTCGATCAAGAACGGTGGATCCGAGGTGATTCAGTCGTTCGCGCCCGAACTCGCGGTGCTCGGCTTCGACGTCACGGGACTCGGCGACTCCTTTCCGCTCCTCCCCGATTTTGCGTCGCTCGCCGAGCCGGCGAGCTTCTTCGTCGAGTTGAAGCCGTACGAGATCCGCGGCTACGAGTTCGCGCTCAACGAGTTCTACCCGGACCTCCGGGAGGGGCGCTATTCGGTCCGGTGGAACCGGACTACGTTCTTCACGAAGCTCGAGAGCCGGTTCCCGAAGGTGACGGAGCTCGCCGAGTACGCGACGATCAAGTCGGCCCTCCAAGCGAGCGGTGCGACGCAAGTCGACAACATCGTTCGCGATGCCCTGGCGCGCCAGACGATGCGCGACGGCGGGCTGAACGTGAGTCTCTACGAATCGATCCGGAGCAACCGAGCGTATCTCGTCGATCTCAAGCTGAGCGGCATCGAAGAGCCGATCCGCATCCAGCTCGACACTCGCAATCAGCTCAGCGCGGCACGACACTTCGCGAATCTGGTCGCCGACGGGTTCTACGACAACCTCGACTTCTTCGACGTCCGCGCCGGGGACTTCCTGCTCGGTGGAAGTCCGACGCCGAGCGGCAACGGCGTTCCGAACGTGCCGCTTCCGCGCGTAAGAAACGTAAACAACCTCTCCCACGTTCGCGGCACCGTCTCGTTCGTGAGCCGGCGAGTCCGCAAGGGGCCGATTCGCGGTGGCGAGATCGGAAGCGTCTTCTTTATCTGTCTCAAATCTCATCCCGAGTGGGACGCCGAGCACGTCCCGTTCGGAAAGGTCGTCTCTGGACTCGACCAGCTTTCGAAGCTGATCGCCCGCACTCGCATCGAGTGGGTGAAGCTACTTCCGAGTGACGGTGACGCGTCCGCCATCGCCGCGAGTCCGGACGCGAGCTCACGCACGGCGGCCGGTGCTTCGACGCCGGGAGTGACCACCGGCAATCCCGAGGCGGTCATCAAAACAGCCAAGGGCGAGCTCACCGTAGAGCTGTTCGAAGACGACGCGCGAAACACCGTAAACAACTTCGTCTCGCTCGCCGACGCGGGCTTCTACAACAAGCTTCGGGAGGGCGAAGGGAAGCAGACCTTCCACTTCCTTCTCAAGGACGAGGGCGGAAAGCCACTCGCGATTCAGGGCGGGAGTCCGACGAACGACTTCGAAGGCGGTCCCGGCTATACGGTCACCGGTGAGTCGAACGAGCACAAGCACACGAAGGGCGCGCTCGCACTCGTCCGCGATTTCGACGAAGAGACCGGCGCTTTCGTGTCGGACAGCGGGGGAAGTCAGTTCCTCATCTGTCTCGACGATATCCCGTACTACGACACGATGAAGCTCACGGTCTTCGGTCGTGTGACCCGCGGGCTGGAGGTGCTCGACAAGCTCGAGGAGGGCGACGCGATCGAATCGATCAATGTGACGAAGAAGCGGCCGAAATCGTCGTACACGGTGCGAAAGCACGTCCCGGGGGCACCCGTGGACCCGCACGCCGGTCACAATCACTGATCGACAAGCTCAGGCCCCAACGTCGCAAAGACTCCGCACCACGCGTTCCTTGCCGCCTGGGGGCCGATTTCACGGCGACCCTCGTCGCCTTACGAACCAACCGAGCCCGCGCGGTGCCGACGAGCGACCACGCGGGCTCGCGTTGTCTGTATCCTGAGTGCGGCCTTCGTGGAGCCCCCTCGTCGGCGCGGCGAAGCCGCCGCGCCGTTCCTCCCGGGCGGGCTCGCTTTCGTTTCGATTGCGGGAGGGATCCAGAGTGACGCCTGTCGACGAATCGCCGATCCGGCGCGGCATCTCCGCTCGGGCGGTGTGGCTCGTTTTCCTGGGATCGGTCGTTTCGCCATCGGTCGTTTCGCCATCGGTCGTTCCGCCTCGGGGCGAGGCGGAGGATGCTCCGTCGAGCGCGTCGGCCCGAACGCGTCCCAACATCGTCTTCATCCTCGCCGACGATCTCGGCTACGGGGACGTCGAGAGCTTCGGCCGCGAGCGCTGCGCGATCGACACACCGCACTTCGATCGCCTCGCGCGGGAGGGAATGCGCTTCACGAACGCACACGCGGCGGCTTCCGTCTGCATCCCCTCGCGGATCGCTCTCGTGACCGGGCGATATCCGCTTCGCTTCGGGCCCGGCACGCGCGGCGGGCCGTGGGGCTTTCTCGGACTCCGGTTGAAAAAGGGCGCGCACACCGTCGCGAGGATGCTCCAGCGCGGCGGATATCGAACGGGCATCGTCGGGAAGTGGCACCTCGGAACGAAGATGCCGACGACTGACGGCAAGATCCAGGGGCCGACGAATGTCGACTACCGCCGGCCGCTCGAGGTCGGGCCGAATGACTACGGCTTCGACGAGAGCTTCATTCTTCCCGGATCGCTCGATATGTATCCCTACGTGTTCGTGCGGAACCACGCGTTCGTGGGAGAAGTCACGGCGCAGAAAGGATGGAGCGCGTTCCACCGCGTCGGTCCGGCGGCAGCGGACTTCGAGGACTGGAAGGTCCTCGACACGTTCGCGAGCGAAGCGGAGACGTTCATCGCCGCCGCGAAGGAGGGAGGGAAGCCGTTTTTTCTCTATCTCGCCCTCACGTCGCCCCACACTCCCACCTGTCCGAGTCCGGCCTTCAAAGGGCGAAGCCCACTCGGCATCTACGGCGACTTCGTCATGGAGACCGATCACTGCGTCGGGAGAGTCCTCGCTGCGCTCGACGAGTCCGGGCTCGCGAAGAACACTCTCGTCGTCGCGACGTCGGATCACGGCGCGGCGGTCTACGCCGGCCGCGAGCCGAAAGCGACGTTCGCGCAGCTCCGCGAGCTCGAGAAGGATGGCCACTTCAGCAGCGGGCCGTACCGCGGCTACAAGTTCTCCGTCTACGAAGGCGGGACGCGCGTGCCCTTCGTCGCTCGCTGGCCGGGAGTGATCGCCGCCGGTGGGACGAGCGAGCGGCTGGTTGGACTCCAGGACTTTTACGCGACGGCGGCGGAAATCTCCGGGGCGAAGCTCGCGCCGGCGGAAGCGCCGGATTCGATGAGCCTCGTTCCGCTCTTTCGCGATCCCGCGGCTCGGGGCGCGCGGTCTTCCCTCATCATTCAGGGCGCACCTTCGCTCGCGTACCACTCCGGACCTTGGAAGCTCGCGCTTTGTCCGGGAAGCGGGTGCGATGGGCGGTACGGAAACTCGCCGAAGCGAGTGGACGCCTGGCGCACTGCGATTCAGTCCTACCGCGGGGAGCTCGAGCGCGAAGACGATCTCGTGAAGCCGGAGTTTGTGCAGCTCTATCGGCTCGATCGCGACCCGGGTGAAACGACGGATCTCTCGGCGGAGCATCCCGAGAAGCTGAGCGAGCTCTTCGAGCAGATGCGGTCCGAAGTCGAGCGCGGGAGGACGACTCCCGGCCCGCGGCTCGCGAACGATCGGGAGAAGATCCCGCTCTTTCGCGGCGTGCCGCCTTTCGTTTGGGGGGCGCCGTAGTCGGGTGCGGACGGGCGCCCCGATCGCGGCGATCTGCCCGCATTCGGGGCGCAACTAGCCCCGGCCGTCGGGCGGCGCGTTCGTCCGTAGCGTTTACGTCCAAAAAGGAGGCCTCGGCGCGCCGGCGGAGTAGAATCAGGACGGAAGCGCGGGTTAGGATGGCGTGCGCGCCCGCCGGTTCGCGGGGGCGGGGGCAGAAGTCGGATATCACGATCCCTGGGAGAGACGATCCATGGGTTCTCCACGAATCTTCGCACTCATACTCGTTGTTCTCGCCGCCACACCGGCCGCGACTCGGGCGATCGAGCCGGTCGGCGGCTTCGCGGCGCCCCCTCTGACTCTCGTCGAGCCGACGCTGCGCGAGAAGCTGAGTCCCGACAAACTGGTGCTCGTCGACGGAGCGGAGATTAGAGGAAAGCTGCTCGAGGTCAATCGCCAGCGCGTTCGCATCCTCGTCGACCTCGAGGAAACGGCGATCCGCCGCAACGTGATTGAAGAGATCGACCGCGGTCTCGCGGCGAAGCGACGCTCCTACCTCGCCAAGCGGATCAAGGAAATCGAAAACGACCCGTCTGCGGAGGCGTGGCGAAAGTTTGCCAACTTTTGCCTCAAGGAAGAGGCGAAGCGAGGCTGGAACCTCGCCCCCGAGCGAAACCGCGCCCTCGATCGACTCCTCAAGGAGAAAAGCGACGACGCCAAGGCGCGCGAGGAAAAGGACTACGCGTTCCACCACGATGGGACGTGGTGGGCGATCGGGATTCTCGCCGACTACAAGCTCGAAGGTGGGAGTCTCGTCGCCCGCGACGAAGCGAAGAAGAGCTCGACGGAGAAGAAGGGCGCGGGCGAGAAGGACGGCGGGTCGGGGACGAGCACCGTCGTCAAGAAGGCGGGTCCGCACCCGAAGAGCTACCGCTTGCTCGAGCGCAAAGAGATGTCACCGCGCAAGCTGCGCGAGCTCGAGGAATCCATCGCGGAGATGGTGAAGAACGCCGAGAAGGCGCGGGAGAAGCAGGACCTCGAATACGAAGGAGTCGAGTGGGAAGATCGCTACAAGATCCCGACCCGACATTTCGAGGTGCACTGCAACTCGACGCGCCGCATCGCCGTTCTTTACTCTCGCCTCATGGAGGCGATCCGCGCGGAGCTCGCTAAACGCTTCAAGAGCCCGATCGTCCGCAATCTCCGGGCGCCTGTGTTCATCTATAAGAGCCAGGAAGAGTTTATGGAGCAGGATCGCCTCGGGCGCTGGGCCGGGCGCGGTGTGGGCGGGTACTACATGCCGGTCAACCAGCAGGTCGTCGCGTTCCACGGGACGTTCGGGTTTACGGGCACGACGTTCAGCGTCCTCTGCCACGAGGGCACGCATTACTTTCAGGGGCTCGTCCTCAAGGGCGGGTTCGACAACGTGCCGATCTGGCTCATCGAAGGCCTCGCGGTCTACTTCGGCGACGGCAGCACCTTCGACCCGAAGAGGGTGAAGATCGAAACGGGGAAGATCCCGCGGGACCGCCTCGTTCACATCCAGGAGAAGATGGAAGGCGGCTATCACACGCCCGTCGAGAAGCTCATCGCGATGAAGCGCGGCTGGGGCGGCTTCAGCGGCAGCCACTACGCCGACTCTTGGGCGCTGATTTACTACATGGTTCACTCGGGAAAGAAGGGGCAGCAATTCCTCAACGAGTACTGGAAGATCGGGATCGAGCGCCTGCTCAAGAAGAAGGACTTCCGCACGCTCGCCGAGAAACACTACGGCTCGATCAAGGAGCTCGAGAAGGAGTACGTGAAGTACATCTTGGGGCTCCAGGTCCCCTCCGCCGGCGAGGTGAAGGGCGACTACTTCATGAGCGACGTGTTCCGCTTCTTCGTGAAGAGTCCCGGCTCGGAGTGGAGATTCTTCGAAGACGGAGAAGACAAGAGCATGGTGGTCGGCACGCTCCTTCCGGATACGAGCGCCGAAGTGCGAATCTACTTCCGGAACAACATGGAGAATCAGGAGTCCGAGGATTACATGAAGAGCTACGTCGAGAGTCGCCGCGAGCGTTTCGGCCGCGTGCGCACCCGGGAGGTGACCATCAGCGGCCTTCCGGCGACGGAGCTCCGTTACGTGCACGACGGGAAGGAGCAGGGTCCCTCGACGCGCGTGGTCTTCGTCGACGGCAAGATCAAACAGATCAAGCGGCCGAAGAAGAAGAGTCGTGGGCCTCGCGAAGTCACCGAGTACGTCCTCGTGCAGATCGACGGCGTCGCCGTGATCGAGTGCTCGGCCGCCCAGGGGGAGGGGCGCAAGTTTCGCGAGCACTACGATGGCGTCCGGGCGAGCTTCACGCTCGACAACTCGACGCGGCGGTGGTGATCCCGCCGCGACCGCGGACGCGCGACGCGAGTTTTTTCGTGTTGCTCGCTCCGCCGGATCGCGGTTCATCGCTCGCGGATTGACACGCGCGGGCGGATCGGGCTTCTTGGGAGGTCCTATACCGTCCGTCCGTCCCCCGGGGAGCGATCGTCCGTCGTGAATCGCGAGTTGTTACCTGCCGTCGAGATCCTCCGAGCCGAGCCTGGGGCGCGTCTCTCCCACGACGATTGGCGCCTCATCCTCGGACTCGATGCCGCCGGCGATCGAATCGCGCCTGCGTTCTCTCTCGCCGAGCTCGAGGAGCTCGCGGGACGCTTCCGCGAGCGACTCCATCCGGACCGTGTCGTCACGTACGTCGTCGACCGGAACATCAACTACTCGAACGTGTGCACCTCGATCTGCAATTTTTGCGCGTTCTACCGGAGCCCCGGCGAAGAGGGCGGATACGTCCTCGAGTACGAGGATATCTTTCGCAAGGTGGAGGAGACGCTCGCACTCGGCGGAAGCGGTGTCCTCATGCAGGGAGGACTGCATCCGGACCTCCCGCTCGAGTGGTACACGAAGCTCCTCCGCGAATTGAAGCAGCGCTACGGTATTCATCTCCACTGCTTCTCTCCGACTGAGATCCTCGGTCTCATGGAGATCACGGGGCAGTCCGCGAAGGAGATTCTCGTCGCGCTCAAGGAGGCCGGTCTCGACTCCATGCCCGGCGGCGGCGGCGAGATCCTCATCGACGAAGTGCGGCGAAAGCGCCGCTCGAAGGTGAACTCCGAGGAGTGGCTCGACATCATGGCCGCGGCGCAGGAGATCGGTCTTCCGACGACGGCGACGATGATGTTCGGCCACGGCGAACGGCTCGAGCACCGCCTCCAGCACCTCGAGAAGATCCGCGCGCTTCAGGATCGGACCGGCGGATTCGTGTCGTTCATCCCCTGGAACTTCCAGCCCGACAACACGCCGCTCGGACGCGTGGTCTCGGATCGCGTCGGTCCGGACGAGTACATTCTCTGGCTCTCGGTCGCGCGCCTCTACCTCGACAACATTCCGAATCTCCAGGTCTCGTGGCTCACGCAAGGGCTCGAGGTCGGCGAGCGCGCCCTCCGCGGCGGCGCGAACGATCTGGGGAGCACGATGATCGAGGAGAACGTGATCAAGCCCGCGGGTGCGGAGCACGAGGCAACGGAGGACGTCCTGCGCCGAACGATCGTGAACGCAGGTTTCACTCCCTGCCTTCGAAACGCCGCGTACCGCCGACTCGGGACGCCGAATCTCGAGGAGGCGAGCTCGGGAACCGTCTCCTCGTGAATCGATTGCCGCTGGCGGAGGAACACACGACGGCCGGCGCTACGTGGGCGGCGGAGGACGGGCTCGATCTGCCGGCGAGCTACGGTGACCCCGCGCGTGAGGCCGCCGCGGTGCGCGACGCGGCGGGCCTCGTCGACCTCTCTGAGCGCGGCGTGTTCCGAATCTCGGGCGCGGGCGCAGCGGAGACGCTCCACGGGCTCCTTTCGAGCTCGGTGAAGGATCTCGCCGCTCTGCGAGCGCAGCCGAGCTGCCTCCTCTCGGCGAAGGGGCGAGTCGTCGGCGCGTTCGATCTCCAGCGAACGGGCAAGGACGAGTTCCACGTCGCGATGCGCGAGCGGCCGCGGGCAGGGCTCTTCGCTGGACTCCAAAAGTACCTCTTCCTCAGCGATCTCGAGCTCGTCGACGTGAGCGCGGAGCTCGCAGTCGTCGCAATTCAGGGGCCGAGGGCCGACGCGCTCCTCTCGCGTGCGTCCGGAGGCCCGGGCGAGCTCGCGCCCGGGGCGATCGAGATCCGAACGATCGCGAGTGTCCCGTGCCGAGTGTCGACGGGCGGCGAGACGCCCGAGGGCGGCGTTTTCATCTGGGTGCCGCAGAGCGGGCTTGTCGACGTGTGGCGCGCGATTCGGAGCGCGTTCGTGGAGGGTGAGAACCTCGTGGGGCGCGAGGCGTACGAGGAGCTCCGGGTAGAGGCGGGCGCCGCGCGCTACGGGATCGACTACGACGAGGAGGCGTTCCCGAACGAGATCGGCTGGGACAGCGCGCTCTCGTACGACAAGTGCTACGTCGGCCAGGAGGTCGTCGCGCGGATGCGAACCTACGGCGAGGTCAATCGGAAGCTGCGAGGTCTCCTCTCGGACGACCGCGAGGTCGCGCGCGGCGCCCGCGTGCTCGCCGGAGACGACGAGATCGGCCTCGTCACCTCGAGTGTCCGCTCGAGTCGCCTCGCGCGGACACTCTCGCTCGCGCGCGTCAAACGACGATTCTGGGGCGAGCGCGAAGTCACGATCGAGACGGGGAACGGACGGACTCTCGCGGTGCAAACCGACTTGCCGTTTGTTCGGCTGGACGGTACCGAAGACGCGCGCTAAGCTGCAGGATTCCCGTCTCGTCGCGGCGACCGTACGACTGCGAACGAGCGAGGTTCGGGGGAGTTCGAGTCGTCCCGGCCGACGACCTCCGCCCCGTGAATTGAGATCGAGCCGCCGCGGCGCGGAGGAACATGCGTTGATCGTCCTCAAGTTCGGAGGAACTTCCGTCGGGAACCCGGACGCGATCCGTCGCGTCGGCGAAATCATCCGCGGTTCGCTCCCGCGCCGGCCGCTGGTGGTCTCGTCTGCCGTGGGTGGACAGACGAACCGACTCTTCGCGATCGTCGAAGAGGCGGTCGGCGGCGGCGATTGGGAAACGGAGTTCGGGACGCTCGAGGACGTCCACCGCGAGATCCTGCGCAGTCTCCAGCTCGACGCCCGCCTCCTCGACGAGCTCCTCGGGGAGCTGAAGGGAGTGGTTCAAGGGATCGCTCTCCTCCGCGAACGCACCGAGCGAGCCAAGGATCTCTTCGTCAGCTTCGGCGAGCGATTGGCGGTTCGCATCCTCGCGGCGTACTTGCGCTCGGTTGGCGTCGAGGCCGAGGCCAAGGACGCGTTTGATATCGGTCTCATCACCGACCGCAACCACGGGCGCGCGCGGCCGGTCGAGGATGTCGACGCGCGGATACGTACCGCTCTCGAAGGAGTCGAAAGCGTCCCGATCGTGACCGGCTACATCGGGAAGAGCGAGTGCGGCGAGATCACAACGCTCGGACGCGGCGGGAGCGACTACACCGCGGCGATCTTTGGCGCGGCCCTCGACGCCGAGGAGATCCAAATCTGGACGGACGTCGACGGCGTGATGACCGCCGACCCGCGCATCGTCGACGGCGCGCGTTTCCTCGAGCGGCTTTCGTTCGCCGAGGCGGCCGAGCTCGCGTTCTACGGCGCGAAGGTGATCCATCCGGCGACGATGGTTCCGGCGGTGCAAAAGAACGTCCCGATTCGCGTCTTGAACAGTTTCCGACCGGAGTTCGAAGGAACGCTGATCGTCGCGGATCCGAGCGAAGACGACCGCTGGCTGAAGTCGATCGCGAGCAAGGACCGCGTCTCGATCATCGACGTCGTCGCGGCGCGGATGCTGCTCCAGCCGGGGTTCATCAAGAAGATCGCCGACGTCTTCGCGAAGCGCGAAGTCGTAATCGACATGATCGCGACGAGCGAGGTCAGCGTGTCGATGACCGTCGACCCGAGCGCCGAATTGGATCTCGTCGAGCGCGATCTCAAGGAATTCTCGAAAGTGACGGTCAAGACCGGAATGTCACAGGTGAGTCTCGTCGGCGAAGGAATCTCAGAGCGCGTGGGCTTCGCGGCCGAGCTCTTCGAGATCGTGGGCGAGCTCGGGGTGAACGTCGAGATGATCTCGTTCGGAGCGACGCGGAACAACCTGAGCATCGTGGTTCGGGAGGAGCACATTCGGGACGTGGTGTCGGCTTTGCATGCTCGGTTTTTCGAACGGTGAAGACGGGAAAACTTCACACGAAGAGCGCGAAGCCGCGCGAAGAAAGACGAAGGCGGGAGCGAGTCGAAGAGGTGGGGAGTACCGAGGGACTCATTTCCCAAGTTCGTGAGAGTGGTGACGGTCGGAAGGTCACCGCACGACTCGTTTGAGCCCATCGGATAAGCGCTGAACATTGAAGTTCATCAGCAACCCGACGGACAGCTTGGACAGCCGCAAATAGGTGATGAGTTGTGCCTCGTGGATCGGGAGAAGCCGCTCGACGCTCTTCAGCTCGACGACGAGCTCCCCGGCTACGACAAGGTCGGCGCGGTATCCGCAAGCGACTTTGGTTTCCTTGTATCGGAAAGGAATCGGCAGCTCCATCTCGAAGGGGATTCCTCTCCGCGCGAGTTCGTGACCGAGGCATTGCTGGTACGCCGATTCGAGGAGCCCCGGTCCAAGATTCCTGTGCACCTCGAGAGCGCAACCGATCACGTCGTGCGATAGAGATTCAAATTCAAAGCGATTCCCACGACGCCCCACAGATCAACCTCTCTGCCAAATGATTTCGACCAGCGGCGCTTCCCCACGCACAGCCGCACGCACACTCACTCACACACACACACACTCTCTCTCTCTCTCTCTTCGTCTTCCTTCGCGCCCCTTCGCGTCCTTCGTGTAAACTCCCGACTAGACCCCGAGTAACCTTGAGACCGAAACCCACGCCCCGCAACCGCTAGACCCCCGAGATGCGGATCGCCCTAGCCCAAATCAACACGACCGTAGCCGACTTCAAAGGCAACACCGAAGCCGTCGAGCAGGCCTTAGCTCGCGCGCGCGCGGAAGGCGTCGACCTCGTCGTGTTTCCCGAGCAAACGCTCCCGGGCTACCCGGCCGAAGATCTTCTCGAACGTCCCGATTTCTGGGTTGCCGCCGACGAGGCTCTCGAGCGCGTCGTCGCGAGCTGCCACGGCGTCGCGGCGCTCGTGGGCTCGCTTCGACGCGCGGGGAGCGGCGAAGGGAATCCCATCCACAACGCCGCGTTTCTCATCGACGACGGCGAGATCGTCGCCGCGTACGACAAGCGACTTCTTCCGACCTACGACGTCTTTGACGAAGGCCGTTACTTTCGCCCGGGACGCGAATCCGCGGTCGTAGAGCTCCGCGGACACAAAGTCGGACTCGCGGTTTGCGAAGACCTTTGGAACGATCCGAGCTTCTGGTGCGAGCGTCGCTACGACGTCGACCCAATCGAGGATCTCGCTCGCGCCGGCGCCGAAGTCATCGTCGCGGTCTCGGCGTCGCCCTACAGCCTCGGCCGAACGTCGCTTCGCTACGACATGCTGAGGAGCTCCGCGGCGAAGCACGGCATCGCCATCGCGATGACGAATCTCGTCGGCGGGAATACAACTCTCGTCTTCGACGGGGCCAGCTTCGCGGTCAACGCGAACGGCGATCCCGTCGCGATCGCTCCGTCGTTCGAGGAGGCGGTCGAGATCTTCGATCTGGGGGGCGAGCCGCTGTCCGATGTGCCCCGGTCGTTCACGGCCGGATCGGCTCGCGACGACAGTGCTCTCGTGGAGGAGGTCTACCGCGCTCTCGTGCTCGGCGTCCGGGACTACATGGAGAAGAGCGGGTTCGAGCGCGCGGTCCTCGGATTGAGCGGCGGCATCGACTCGGCGCTCACCGCGGCGGTCGCAGTCGACGCGATAGGACACGATCGCGTCCTCGGCGTCTCTCTCCCGTCGCGGTACTCCTCCGAGGGAAGCATCGCCGACGCGGAAGCGCTCGCGCGAAACCTCGGCATCGAGCACCACACTCTTTCGATCGAAGATCTCTTCTCGTCGAGCCTTCGCACACTCGAGCCGCTATTCGAAGGAACCGATCCGGGCATCGCCGAAGAGAACATCCAAGCGCGCGCCCGCGGATTGCTGCTGATGGCGATCTCGAACAAGTTCGGCTCGCTCCTCCTCACGACCGGGAATAAAAGTGAGCTGGCCGTCGGTTACTGCACCCTCTACGGCGACATGTCGGGCGGGCTCGCGGTGATTTCAGACGTCCCGAAAACGCTTGTCTACCGCATTTGCGAGTGGCTGAATCGCGAGCGGGAGATCATTCCCGCGAGCACCATCGAAAAACCGCCGTCGGCGGAGCTGCGGCCCGACCAGACGGATCAGGACAGCCTGCCGCCTTACGACATCCTCGACTCGATCCTCGAATGCTACGTCGAGGAGCACGAGAGCGCGGACGAAATCGTCGCCCGTGGATTCGAGCGCACGGTCGTCGAGGATGTGATTCGGCTCGTCGATCGGAACGAATACAAGCGAAAGCAAGCGGCGCCGGGGCTTCGGATTACTTCGAAGGCGTTCGGGCCGGGGCGGCGGGTTCCGATTGTTCAGCGGTTTCGGCGGGTGTAGCCCGGCGACCGGAAGAAGAGATTGCACACGAAGAGCGCGAAGGACGCGAAGGAAGAGGAAGGGGAAAGACCGGGAGAACGGAAAGCGTGGGGAGCTAAGAAGTCGGGAGAGGAGAAACACGGATCGCATCCAGCCTCTCCGTTTCGACTACGCCGCAGCCTCCACACTCGCGGCTGACTTTCTTCCGTAGTCGCGGGTATCATGATCGGACGACCGACTCCGAGTTCGGTCGCGAGATTCCGGTGGGTGGTTCTTTCGGCTGTGAAACCGATCGTCTTCATCAGTCACAGTACGGCGGAAGCGGACGCGGCGGGGCGAACGTGGATCGAAACGCTCTGCACGCGGCTCGAGGGTGCCGGTTACGACCCCAAGGTCGATTTTCGCGATATCGATGCCGGGCACGACTGGAACTCCGACATCGACGAGTGGATGGACGAGTGCCACGCCGCCGTCCTTCTTCTCTCGGAGCGCGCGCTTCGCTCGGAGTGGGTGAGGAAGGAAGTGACGATCCTCATCTGGCGGCTCGGTCGCGAGAAGGAATTTAGCGTGCTTCCGTTTCTTGCTCCGGATTTGGGGAGCAATCGGGACGAGAAACTCGCCGCGCTGAGGGCTGCGTATCCGGCCCTCTTCCTCGACCGAATTCAGATGAAGGAAGGTCTCGATCACGACGCGATCACGCAGACGGTTCGCGACGAGGTCACACAGCCGTACGAAGATACGCCGTTTGAGAAACTCGTCGAGTATCTAACGGTCCGCATCAAGGA
Organism: Planctomycetota bacterium; assembly: GCA_965223845.1. Classification (GTDB taxonomy): domain Bacteria; phylum Planctomycetota; class UBA8108; order UBA8108; family SXIK01; genus CBDCXR01. The sequence continues at coordinate 7,764,328 of CBDCXR010000004.1, forward strand.
GTGCGACGCCACGCTCCTCGATCGTCTCGTCGTCGATCTCGGCCGTACCCCTCCCGGATGGCGCGCGGGCAAGGACAGCTCGGAGCGGTGCGCCGACGTCATCGCGCGCTGCGCTCTCCACGGCGAGTGGGGCAACCTCGCGAATGGTCTCGCCGACCTCGACGAGCGACTCCAACAGGGACGGGTCGACGCGAGTGGACGTTCCGAGATCCTTCACGCGCTCTCGCCGCTCTGGGTTCCGGCCGACGCCTCCGCCGGACTTTCCGCGACGGACGCCTCTGCGGATCGGTGGGCCGTCGCGCTGAACGGTGAGTACGTTCTCCTCTACACGTCGCTCATGTACATCGAGCGTGCGTACCCGCTCGTCCAGCAGAAGCGCTGCTGCGTTGTCGAGCATCTCCAGCAGGGAGGGGATCAGCTCGTCGAGCTCAGAGCGCGAATTTGGGAAGTTCTCGAGACGGAATTTCCCCGTCGCTCTCGCGAACGAATCGTCGATCGGCTCAGGCGTCGGTCACAGCCGATCTTCATCACGATTCCGTCGTTTGAATGGGGGGACAAGATCGATCAGACACTGAGCGCGCTCGAGAGCGATTTTCCTAACGTGACGTTCGTCCTCGACACGGGCCGTGAGCAGCCTGGCACTCCCGCTCCGCGAGGGACCCAGTTCCTCGATCCGCCGGTCGACCTCGACCGTGAGGCGAACAATCTCGACTTGTACGAAAACGTAAAAGATGCGATTGGCCTTTGAAGCCTAGAGGTCCTCGTGAGCTTTCAAAAACCCCACTTCGATCCCCAAGCCGCCGAGGGCGGCAAGCGTCACGCCGCGTCGAAGACGGTGACGTTTCGCTGGAGTGAAGAACCCGGCGACGTCTATGTCTACTCGGACGAAATCATCCTCACGGTGAACGCCGCGATGGCCGCATCCCGGCCGCTCCTCGTGAGCGGGGATCCGGGGACGGGCAAAACCACGCTCGCGCGAGGGATCGCCGAGGTTTTGGAGCGCAAGTACTACAAGCGCGTCGTCACGTCGCGGACGAAGGCGACTGACCTCGCTTGGCGTTTCGATGCGCTGAAGCGTCTCAGCGAAGCTCAGGCCGCGACCAAGGACGAGCCGCTCCTCCCGCGGGCGGCGTTCGTCGAGCCCGAGGCCCTCTGGTGGTGCTTTGACCCTTCGACGGCAACCCAGCGCGGCGCGACGACCATCGAGGAGGCGAAGATCCAGCAACGCCAGGAGGATCTCCTTCCGGCGAAAGATCCCGATGACCGGCACGACCGAACGGACGCCGTGCTCCTCATCGACGAGATCGACAAGGCGGAGCCGGACGTCCCGAACGATCTCCTCGAAACGCTCGACGAGCGGCGGTTCACCGTGACCGATCTCGACACTCCGCGAGAGATCAACGCTGGAGATCGGAAGCCGTTCGTGATGATCACGACGAACGGAGAACGCGATCTTCCGCCGGCATTCATTCGTCGGTGCGCGTCTATCGAGCTTCCAGCACCGGATGAAGATTGGCTCGTCCGAGTCGCAAACGAGCACGACAGCGAGGGGTCGAAGGCGTTCCATCGCGAAGTTGCCAAGCGCATAGTCGCACTCGCAAAGGCCGCGAAAGAGCGCAACCAGCGTCCACCGAGCACGGCCGAGTTTCTCGACACGCTCGAAGCGTGCCGTGATCTCGGCATCAAGAGTGCGTCTCACGCGCAATGGAAGACTCTCCTCGAGGCGATGGCCTGGAAGCGAACCGACAGCATGCCCGAGCTCGTGGAGGAGACGTGACCGCTTCCGCGTCGCTAGCACGCCACGAGTCGGAGGGCCCCGACCGCCACCGAGTGAAGCCGCGAGGTGACGTCTCCCTCGGTGATCTTCTTCGGGCGATCGCTGCGCTCGGACTCCAGAAGAAGACTACTGATCGACGCGCTCACCTCGATCGGACCGTCGCGGCGCTCGGCCTCCCGGTCGAGCCGAAAGGGGCGCGCACGAGCGAGAGCGACGACGCGGAGCAAAGAACGCCGAGGCCTCCGGAGGGCGACGAGCACCGCCCGCAGTGGAAGCCGCCCGAGGAGCGAGTTCGATCCGCGCCGCCGATTCCCGAGCCGAGAGACGTCGAGGAAACCGAGACGCCGCGTCCGGTTCGCCTTCTCAGGATCCAGTCCGTCCGTACGACCGCGACGCTCGCGCCGTGGACTCGTGCGAATGCGAAGCCGATGGACGAGCCGACCGCCGAGTCGTACCGCGACCCCGAGCCGCGCCCCCTCTTCGAGCCGCGTCTCGCGCGCTCGATTCTCGGCGCGGTCGCGCGGACGCGCGACCCCAGTTGCGACATCGATGTCGAGCAACTGGCGGACGACATCGCGCACGCACGACCGGTTACGGAGTTGCCGTTCGAGGTGGAATGGAGTCTCCGCCGCGGACTCCAGCTCCTCGTCGACCGCGGGAAGGGAATGGCGCCGTTCGCCTCGGACTGCGAGCGCATTCGCGACGACCTCGACGCCGTCCTCGCCGACGACGCGTTTGACGTCCAGGAATTCGAGGGAAGCCCGACGCGGGGAGTGCTCGTCGACTGGTTCGAAATCGACGACGACGATGATGATGATGACGATGATGGTACGGCTCCCTGGACGCCGCCCGTCGATGGGCGTCCGATCGTCGTCCTCAGCGATCTCGGTCTCGCTCCGATCTCTTCGATCGCGCGCGCGTCGAGTCGCGAATGGCGGGAATTCGGCGAGCGGGCGCGCCGAGCCGGCTCACCCGTAGTCTGCCTGAGTCCATATTCCACCGAGCGAACGCGTACCGTCGCGGGCGACGCGATGGAGTGTTTCCACTGGGACCGCTCAACCGGTACGAGCGAGGTCGCTCGTGTCCTCCGGCGCCTCCGCATTCGAGGTCACGGGAGGTGAGCCGGGGATGACGATGCGAGAGCGCGCCGAGAGAACGATTCGTCGTTTCTACGAACGTCGACCGAATGCGTTTGAGCTCGCCCGCGTCGCATCGCTCGCCGTTCGCGTCGACGCGGCGCTCCTCCGCGCGCTCCGGATCGATCTCCTTCGCGGCGTTCCCGCCGGCGCGGAAGCCGACGTTTGGTTCTCGCCGCTCGTCGCCGCACCGGGCGCGACCGGCTTCGTGTTCGACCGCGGCGTCTGCGACCTCCTCCGGCTCGATCTCGCTCAGGATCAGACGCTTCTTCGACGGGCGTACGACATCGTGAGCGAGGTCCACTCGGGTGCGCCGCCGTCCCAGCAGATCGAGGAGCGCCTCATCTACTACGGGCTTCTTGACGATCCCGGATCGAACGATGAACTCACTGCGACCTTCTACGAAGCCCTCGCAGCACTTACCGCTAACAAGAAGCGAGGCGGAGAGGTCGCGCGCTGGGCGGCGCGAGCGCTTCCCGGTCTCCCGGCAAATGCACAGACCAACACTGCCGCTCACCTCCTCGACGTCGGCAGCGCAGCGAGGCTCCGCGGCGCGGCGATTCTCGATCGCGAGCTCACGCGCTTCGCGGCACCCGCGACCCTCCGGCACGTCCTCCCGCGCACGTCGAAGAAAAAGATCGGCATCCGCGTCTACGACGGCGTCTTCGAGATCGTCGAATCGGGCCGTGACGCGAGCACGGCGATCGAAGTGCCCGACGTACCGGGGTCCTACCTGACGCTCAAGTGGCGAGCGTATCTCCCGCGCGAGGGACGTCGAACGATCCTTGCCCAGCCGGGCGAACGGGTTTCGATTCCGCGGAATCGGAGGGAACTGCTCGACGACGCGCTCGAGCGCCTTGCGGACGAATGCGATCTGACAACGGCGGCGTACTATCACCGCGGCGCGAACTCGAACGCGCTCCTCTTGACCGCCGTCTTCCAGCGCGATCCGGGAGGACTCGAGGTCAAGCCGCGTCTCGCCTACAGTCCGCTCATCTCGGAGGCCGTTCGTTCCACGGGGTCGATCGTTCAGCCTGACCTCGAGGAAACGATGCTCGCGGACGATCCCGCTTTCGCGATCGGCGTCGACGGCGAAGACGACGCCCACGGCGTTTTCGCCGCATGGCAGCCTCCTCCGAGCACCGAGCGAGAACAGAATCGCCTCGTGCGAGGCGCGAAACGTCTCGGAAAGATCGTCGAAGCGTGGCCGATTCGCGTCCGCACGATGGAGGGCGACGAGTTCGCGCTCGAGCTCCTCGATGAGCGAGACGAAGAGGCGGACGACGATTCCCGTGAGAACGTAGCGGAGCCCGAGGTCGAATCGGAGGACGATGCGAAAGCCGCCGAGCAGCTTCGCCTCGGGACGTTCACTGTGGAGATCCCCGAAAGCGCGGATGTCGGGTTTTTTCTTTCGCCGACGCACGGCCTGACGATCTCCCGCGATTACGAACCGGGAATGACTCTCCGGGCGAGCTACGGTGGCGCGTTCCACGAGGTGCGAGTGCTTCACGTGGAGGTCGATCCAGGTGAAGACGAGGCGGAGCGGCTCCAAGAGTCTCGCGTGTCCAACGCTCAGATTGCGGCCGAGCGCGACAGTGGGCGCCCACTCATGGCGGTGATCGAATTCGACTCGCCAGTTCGGTCGATTCAGGTCCTCCCGCGACTCCGCGAGCGCCGATCGCTCGAAACTGGCGCCCGTTGGTTCACGATCGCGCGGGCCGAGCTCGATGGCGGACTTCGTTCGGGCACGATCGAGCGGTTCGACGCGGAGGACACCGAGGTCGTGCTCCGCTCTCCGACGCCCATCCTCGGCGAGGTTACCGACGGCGCACCGATCATCGTCGACGGCACGGTCGTCGGAGTCGTGTCGGCGGTCGGAGCCATCGACCGTCCGGGAGCGACCGAAACAGAGTACCGGGTCGTCGCGATCCCGATTTGGCGCCTTCGGCGTCTGCTCGACGAGATTCCGTACGACGCGTACTTCTCCTATCACCCCGACGATCGCGACGCTGCGAACGAACTCGCGGAGGCGCTCAGAGACCGTGGACTCCGCATTTGGACTCCCGAAAGCGAGCTCTCCGCGGGCAAGGACTGGAAGTCGAGCGAGACGACGGCGCTCACGCGCTCGAAATCCGCGGTCCTCTTCTTCTCCGAGAGTCGAACGCGCTGGAAGGTCGACGTAGATCTCGACGTCGCAACGAAGCTTGCGGAAACCGAGCCCGCCTTCGATGTGTTGCCCGTGGTCTTTCCACCGGTCGGCATCGAGCATCTGCCCGCGGGAGTCCGCACGCGGCAGATCTACACATTCGATTCGAGTGCCGCCGAAAAACTCGCGGACGAGATCTTCGCGCGTATCGCTCGGCCCGTCGCGGCGGAGGATGCTACGGAGGAGCCCGAGGCGACAGATCTTCCGACCTGGAAAGAAGCGATCGAAGCGATTCGTTCGAGCAAGCAGTACGACGGGCTCGAGCTGAAGCCGCAGGACGGCCTCCAGCCACTCGGACCCGACCCGGAGAGCGGACTCTGGGAGTTCCTGCACGTCGAGACGGGCGAGCCGCCCGAGCGAGATTCCCACGGAAGGACCGTTCCTACGGCCGCGATGGGGATCGTGCTGGTGCTTCTTCCGGGCGGACGGTTTTGGATGGGGTCGCAGAAACCGCCCGTCGGCGCGACGACCTCTTCGGTCGGGGGCGGACGGCCTTTTCAGAATCAGGATCCGGATTCCCGCGAGAATGAGCGTCCGGTCCACGAGGTCGAGCTCAGCCCGTTCTTTATCGCGAAGTACCAGCTCACCGAGGCGCAGTGGTCGCGATCGACTGCGATGCCCTCTTCTGAGGAAAGGTCCGAAGGAACGACCACGGCCAAGGTCGAACCCAAGTCGCAGAACGCATTAGAGTACTGCGCCACTCAAGGATTGACGCTGCCGACCGAGGCGCAATGGGAGTACGCGTGCCGAGCTGGCACCTACACGCCGTACAGCGGAACAGGAAACCTCGACGAGATGGGCTGGTACGAGAAAAACAGCGGCGATCGGATCCACAACGTCGGCGAGAAGCGACCCAATCACTGGGGCCTCTACGACGTTCACGGAAACGTATGGGAATGGTGCGTGGACCAATTCGATCACGAGTTCTACTCGCGGGAGGAAGCGACGAGGCGCGATCCGACCTGCGACGAAGGACGCTCCGGTGGCCGGGTGCTGCGGGGCGGCGGCTTCGACGATTTCGCCGAGCTAACTCGCTCGGCTTTCCGTATCGGGGACGCGCCGGAGGCTCGCAACCTCAACGTGGGTTTTCGCCCCGTGAGAACGATCGACTAACCCGACGCTCTCGATCAAGCTCCGGTTCAAATCCTCCTCTCCCTCTCTCCCCTTCCTCTGCCTTCGCGTCCCCTTCGCGCCCTTCGTGTGAACCTCTTCCTCTCCCTCTTTCGCTTCCGCTTCCCCACTCAAAACCGAACCCCCAACCCCCCGCTCACGAAGAAACTCTGATGCGACCCCGCATCATCGTCGAGCGGAGAATCTCCACCATCCGGCGCGTCCGACGTCCGATACGACACCGAAGTGAACACCGAGCCCCAGCTCCACAGGTACTCGAGCCCCAGGTCGACGCTTCCCGTCGTCACCACCGACGACTCGTAGAAGTCGCCGCTCCGCACGCCATCGATCGACACTTCGGTGTCATCGTAGAAGAGTGCGCCGGTTGTTCCCTGAAGGAAGAAGCGGAAACCCGTCGAGTGAATGTCTTCGTCGAAGAGGATGCGCTTCAACTCGTCGAAATCGCCAAAGGATCCGAGGAGCGCGAACGGCGCTGACAGCCGGACACCCGCGTGCACCGACGTCGAATCGAGGTCGCCGAACGACACGCGTGAGCCGTCGATCGTTCGTGTCCGACCGGCGTGGGATTCGAACGCGCCGCCGACGAGGACGGTCAGCACCGGTACGGGCTGGAGCCCGAGATCGACGCCCGCACGGATCCCGTCGCGAAAGAGTCCGCGGTAACTGCGCTCGCCGCCGTCGCCGAAGGTCCCGAGCGCGTACCCGAAGTGGGGGAGAAGGCGGAACCGCCAGCCGGCGTCGCGCTCGCCGTCGTCGTGACCGGGATCGATGCGGATGCTCTTCTCTCGGAGAACGCCCGAGTCATCGAAGACGAACTGAAGCTCGTTCGTATCCTCCGAACCCTCGCCGACTCGGAGGAACGTATGCTGATATCCGAAGAGAGGCGTCGGGATGCGAAAACGAAGACCGACGTCGAGCTCGTCGCGGTACGAATAAAAGAGCCGATCTTCATCGCCCGTCCACTCGAGACGTGTCGGGGCACCGAGAGCGTCGAGCGTCTCGCCGAGCGTCGCCTCGTCGACGGCGAGCTCGTCGTACGCTTTCTTGTCGATCGGTGATTCCGAGCGCATCCGGATGACGTCGATCCGACATCCGGTCGCCGCGAGAAGGGCGATGAGCCCGAAATAAGTTGCGGCGAGACGGCTGCGCCGGCGGGCGCGACGAATCATGCGCTACTTCCCGAACGGAAAGCCGTAGGAGGCGTCTTCCGCGCGGAACGTCGCGCCGACGTGCGTCACCTTGCCGGCCTCATCGAAGAAGACGACGACGCGGTCGCTCTTCTCGTCGGAGTTTCCGAAGTTGACGAGCGCGAGCGAGATCACGCTGAACTTCGTGGTCGAGTGATCGTAGATATACGCGTGCTCGCGCAGCGGATCGTGCTCCCGATTGCTGAAGACGATTTCCTGCGGCGCGCCGAGGAGCCGAGTGACGTCGGCCTTCGTCGAGTTCTGGGTGATCTGGCTCACCGCCTCGGGGGACAAACGGTGGTCGACCTGCCGCCGCGCGAACGCAAGGCAACCCGTGAGAGACGGAAGAACTCCGATGACGGTGAGGCTGAGTAGCAGTCGATACACTCCGGTGCTCCTTTCGGGTGTCACCCTTCAGCGCGGTGGCGCCTGAGTTCGAGTTGGCGGTAAATCAGCGAGCGCGAGGGCGCGAGGATCGTCGAGGACAAGTTCAGTGAAGGCGGCGGTGCTGGAGGTTTCCGTGGACTGAACGGGACATCGGACGGACCGCCGAATTCGAACTAAGACCCTTCGATCCACTCGTACCCGTCCGGGTACATCTCTTTCTTCCAGATCGGCACGCGCTCTTTGAGCGTGTCGATCGCGTAGCGCAAGGCGTCGAAACCCTCGGCGCGGTGCGCCGAGGCGACCGCGATGAAAACGCTCGTCTCTCCGACTTCTAAGTAGCCGACCCGGTGGACGATCTCAACGTTCGATCCCGGCCAGCGCTCGCGCACTTCCGCTTCGATGGCTTCCATTTCGCGCGTTGCCATCGCGCCGTACGCGTGGTAGTCGATGCCGGTGACCGCTTTCCCGCGGTGGTGATCGCGCACCGTGCCGGCGAATGTGAGCACCGCGCCGGCGCCCGCGCTGGCGACGTCGCGCGTCGCGCGCTCGGGATCGATCGTTTCGGAGACGAGACGAGCCACGGCGCTCCGGCGTCAACCGCCGCTCACGGGAGGGATCAGGGCGAGCACCGCGCCGTCGCGAAGCGGAGTGTCGGCGGAGACGAACTCTTCGTCGAGAGCGGTGCGACAGCTCGCGATCGCGCCCGCGAGGTCGGGATTCTCCTTCGTGAGGCGTGCGACAGCGTCTTCGACCGTCGAGTCGGGAGGGACTTCGAGGGAATGCTCGTTCGTGCGAGCGAGCTCGCGGAGGCGTGCGAAATAGAGGACGCGAATTTGCATCGGGGGACTCTCGGTTCGTCGACCAGGAGAGTCTAACACGACGGATTCTCGTCTCGCTCGTCCATCGCGCCCTCCGGGCCCGCGAGCTCCTGCGCCATCGTCTGCATCCGTACCGCGTCGCGGACGGGAGTCCGGCGGAGCGCCGCGCCGATGCGGACGAGGAGAAGAAGGAGACTCGAGTGGATCGCCATCGGGACGATGGGTTTGGTCCCGGACGCCTCCGTCGAGACCGCACCCGCGAGCGCGGCGCCGATCCAAGCAACCTGGTAGAGGGTGAGAAGCAACGCGGTCAGCCAGCCACCCTTCCGCCGCCTCGTGATCGCGAGACCGCTCATCGTCAGCAGGATCCCGACGACAAGAAAGGACAGCCAGTGGTGTCCCGAAGGCCACGGCGCGAGGGGGTACCACCCGATGAGCGCTCGACTCCAGTGGTCCGGTCCCGAGCCTTCGATGAAGACTCCGAACGCTCCGATCGCAAATCCGGTCGTGCACAGGGCGACGCCCCCGAGGTAGAGCCAGAGGAATTCGCGCGCGAGCTCGGGCGCGTAGCCACACACGCGACACGGGAAGTCACTATCGGCGGGGGTGTTACAGTTCGGGCAGCGCATCTCGAGAAACTAAGGGGGGAACGGACGGGAGTCTCGGGCTCGACGCCATCGTCGATGGCCGCCGGCGGGCCGTGTTGTACCACATCTTCATCTTCCCGTCCGCGTTCCCGTCCGGCTTGACGCGATTCGCGTCCGGGCTACACTCGAGCGGAGCGGTGGCGCGTGCGGGAAGAGTGGTCCATTCTCGCCGCCCGCGTCTCCCGCAGGTGTCGATTCACCCGGTGAAGTTCCGGACGGCGGAAGCGGAGAGAGCGCGCCAATGACCGAGCGCGACGACCGAGCGAGCGAGGTCGAGCTCGCGATTACGAGCGGACGCCAGCAGGGCGCATCGATCACCCTCGCGCCGGGTCGGCCGGTGACGGTGGGCAGCAACCGTCAATCGGACGTCCATCTGCGTGACGCGGCGGTGTCGTGGAATCACGCGCGTCTCTGGGTCGAGCGCGGGGAGGTGGTGGTCGAGGACCTCGGTAGCGCGAACGGCACCCTCCTCAACGGCGAGCGCGTTCCGCGCGGCATCCTCCGGCCCGGTGACACACTCGACATCGGAAGCACCCGCTTCGAGCTTCAGGGCGCGGATACCGCGCCGCCGCTGATCGCCCCGACGCCGTCCCTCCTCGATGAGATCGCGCAGCTTCGCACTAGGCTCGAGGAGTCGGAGGGAGCGCGCCGCGATCTCGAAACTCGACTCGCCGCCGCGGGAGAAGAACGCGACGACGCGGTGCGCCGGGCGGCGTCCTTAGAGAGAAAGACGCAATCCGCGCAGCGAAAGCTCCGCGATGCGACGAAGCGTTCGAGCGAGCTCGAGAACGAAGTGCGCGATTTGCGCGAGCGTACGTCGGGCGATACGAGCCGCTACGATCTCGAGCGCGAGCGCCGCGCGGAGCTCGAGGAGCGACTCGCGCGGACCGAGACTGATCTCGAGTCGGAGCGCGTCGCGCGGGCGCAGGCGGACGCCGCACTCGAGGCTTCGCGCGAGCGGGACGTCGAGCTCGCCGTCGCGCGGAAGGACGTCGAGCGCCTGGCGGCCGAGCTGGAATCGACGGCCGCGCGGGAGGGCGAGTCCGAAGCGCGCCGTGCGGCGCTCGAAGCTCGCCTCGACGACGCCCGCGCCGAGCTCCTCGAGCTCACCCGGCGCGACGCCGAGCGCGAGGCTCGTCTCCTCGCGGCCGACGAACGTCGTCGCGATCTCGAGGCGCGTCTCGCTTCGGAGTCCACGGACCGCGACCTCATCGAGCAGCGCTACGATGAGGCGACCGCGGGGCTCGCCCGGGCCGAGAGTGAGCTCGAAGTGCGCGAGCGCCGGATCCGCGAGATCGATGCGAAGCTCGGCGACGCCGAGAGCCGTGCTGAAGAATCTTCGAAGCGCGTCTCGGAAGCCGACGCCGAGCTCGCGCGCGCGAGAGAGCGCACGGAGCGCGACGTCGACGCGGTCCGCGCGGAAATCGCCGCGGCGGAAGAGCGCGCGGCCGAGCTCGAGTGTCAGCTCGAAGTCGCCGCCGCGGAGTGCGATCGACTTCGAATCGAGCTGGCAGCGGAAAAAAAGACGGCCGATGCCGCGGTCGAGGCGCAGCGCGCGGAGGAGGCGAGGCTCGGGGCTCTAGCGATCGAGCGCGACGAGCTGCGGACTCTCCTCGAGACGGAGCGATCGAGCGCGGCGGAGCTGGCCGCTCGGCTGGAGCGCGAGCGAGGCGACCGCGCCGCGACGCTCGAACGCATCCAGAGCGAACAAGCAGACGATCACCGGCGCATCGCCGCGCTCGACGAAGCGAACGCAGCTCAGCGGGCGAAGATCGAGAAACTCAGTGCGGATCTCGATGAATCGGTGAGCGAACGCGAGCGACTCGGCGGGGAGCTCGAGACCGCTCGCCTCACCGTCGACGACCTCGAGTCACGCGTCGAGATGCTCGAAACTCGCGCGAGAGAACTGACGGACAAGGTTACCGAGAAGAATCGGCGGATCCGCGAGGAGCGCGACGCCGGACGGCAGAGGCTGGGACGCGAAACCGCGCGCTTCCTCGGAGAGAAGCGCCGTCTCGAGGCCTTGGTTCGCGAACGAGACAACAGCTAGATCGACGCGGGCGATGGACGCCGTCGAGTGTCCGGTCCTTCACTATGGAGAATCGAGAGCGGGAGCTCGCGATGGATTCGAAATCGAGTCCCGGCCGCGTGCGAACGTCGCGCTCTCCTGAGTCGCCCCGCTAGTCCAAAGCACACGACATGCTCAGAAAATCTCTCTCCCGCGCGTTTGGCGCGTCGACGAAACCGACCCCGGAGCTCCCGCCTGCACCTCACGACCAGGAGCGAGCGGCGGCGCTCGATCGATTGTTTCGGGAGGTCCACGACGAGATCTCGCGCGAAGTGCAAAGGAGAAGCGCTGCGGCGTCGATCTCTCGCGAGTTCGCCCTTGAGGGCGCGCGCGCCGACCTCGCCGACGAGTCCCGCGGCGATCTCGAGGTCTCTCCGATCCGCGCGCTCACGACCGGCGTCGTCTTTTCGCTCCGCGGTCCGGCGCGAACCTGCCGATTTCGCGACTCGGTCGGCGGGTGGATTCACGTCACCGCGTTCACGACGCCGGAGGACGCGATCTCCGGCGAGGAGGGATCGAGTCGCGATGACGAAGAGCTCGAGCGGACGCGACCGCTCAGTGAGGAGCTGATTTCCGTTCATCCGTACTGGGGTACCTACCGGCCGATCCTGAAACCAATTGGAGCGAGCTTGCAGGAGGCGGAGTTCGAGTCGACTCTCGGGGCGCACCGCCGCCGAACGGCGTTTTGCTACACGTCGGCGGTCGAGCTCGCTGCGCACTACATCGATCGCGCCCTCGGCTCGACCGGCTGAACCGCGATTCCGGGATCAGATCCTCGGCTGGCGCGGGACACGGAATCGCCGGGCTCAGCACGCAGGATACGCCTCGCAGCCGAGATCCGCCGCCGATCCTTCCGGGTCCGGGTCGGCGCCGCAGGGGAGATGCGGCGGACCGGGATGCGCGGGTGCGTCGCCGTCCGCGAAGAGATACTGGAGCAGCCCCACTGGGTCATCGAGAGCGATCCTCCCGTCGTTGTTGTGATCGGCTGTTTCGCGGCAAGCCGGTACGTCGCCGTCGGCGAACAGCCACAGCAAGACTCGAATCGCGTCCGTGATGGCCAGTCGACCGTCCGCGTCCGCGTCTCCGCGGTGGAAAGAGCCCGGTTCGCACGAATCGAGGATTCCGTTTCGATTGATGTCGACCTCGCGGGCCGGCTCCGTCCGGTTCATGAACTGGTAAAGCGTCGAGCCGAATCCGAGGAAGGCGATGTCGGCCGCGTCGCACAAGAGGCAAATCGGCTGTGCCCCGACGACGAGATCGAGGCGACCGTCGGCGTCGATGTCCCCCGCGGCGATTCCCGCCGGCTCATCCTCCGAGCCGAACGTGGTCGCGCGTCGCGGAACGAAACGACCTCCGCCATCGTTCGCGTACGCGCGGAGGACCGCGGTGGACGAATCCCACTTGAATTCCGCCGCGAGAATATCGTCGTCACCGTCGGCGTCGTAGTCGACCGCGAGAAGCGGACCGTAGCTGATCGGAGGCGTACTCCCGAGCACCGCTAATCGCCCGTCCGCGATTCCGATGATCGTCGCCGCGGCAGACGCCCGACGCGCGAGGATCTCCGATCCGATTCCGCGGTGGAAATTGCCGACGACCAGCTCGTCGCTCGACGCATCGAGGTCGATCCGGCCCAGGCCGGCGGAGAAACTTCCCGCTCCATCGCCCGCGAACCAGCGAACAACGCGCCGGTTCGGCGCGAGCACCATGTCGAGTGCGCCGTCACCGTTCACGTCGGCGAGCACGAGCTCCGAGAAGGGCTCGCGGTGGGAGAACTCCGTCGTCACAAGCTTCTCGCCGTCGCTCAAGTCGACCCGGACCGTCGTCGGATCCGCGACGCGCAGAAAGTCGAGATCGCCGTCACCGTCTAGGTCACCGCTCGCGATGAATCGCCCCTCTTCCTCGCCTGTCATCGTGAGAACGGTTTCGAAGAGTCCGCCTTCATTGAGGACGACCTCGACCACGGAGGGCCCGCGCAGCGAGCGAACGATTACGTCGAGGTCTCGATCGCCGTCGAAGTCTTCGAGTGTCGCGAGACTGCTCGAAGCCGACACCGTGAGCGAGAACTCGTCCGCGAACTCGAGGCCTTCGCCGTCGCTTCGCCACGTGTGTACACGACGCTCCGTTTCCGTGATCACAGCTACGAAATCGTCCCGTCCGTCTCCGTCGAGATCGTCGAAGGCAGCGACCTCCGCGAAGACGAGCTCCCCGCCGACGGCGAAGCGCGTGGGTGGGCCGAGAGTGGGCGCCACCGCCTGATCGCACGGATCGGGAACTCCGTTCTCGTTGCAGTCATCGAGCGTGCCGTCAGCGATCTCGCACGCGTCGGGGATGCCACTTGCGTCGCAGTCGACGTCGCACTCGTCCGGTACGCCGTTGCCGTCGCAGTCGAGACTCGTCTCCGCGGCGAGATCGCACTCGTCGGGGACGCCGTTTTGATTGCAGTCGTTGTCCGCGAGCTCGCATTCGTCCGGGATCCCCGTTCGGTTGCAGTCGGGGCTGAGCGCCTGTCGCCCCCGGGTGAGCTCGAGGATTTCACCGCCGCCCCGAAACGCGAGCCAGCGCGTTCGTTCACCGGCCGCGACCGGAATCTTCGCGACGCTATCCGCTCCGTCGATCGGTCGGTGCTCGACCGGAGTCGCGAACGTGCCGTCGCCTCGATTCCAAAACGAAACGAGCGGCCGCCGGCGTCCGCCTGGAACGAGGACGTCGACATCGCCGTCCTCGTCGGCGTCCCCAGCGACGATGCGTGTGACTCCCGTGGCCGCTGGACTGACAACGCGTTCGAGAAACGTTCCGTCGCCTGAGTTGCGGAGTACCGCCACCTGGCTGCCAGTCGACACGGCGAGATCTGGATGACCGTCCCCGTCGAAATCGCTCGCGACGATCTGCGTTGCGGGCCCGGAGAAGTAGTTCACCGGCTCCGCGAATCGAGTCTCGCCTTCGTTCAGAAGGACGCTCACCGACTGGAACGCGTTTCCCGTCGCGATGTCGAGTTCCTCGTCAGCATTGAGGTCGACGACCACGAGGTCGACCGGGCGCGCCCCGATCACGATCGACTCGGACGAAAACTCACCCCCACCTTCGTTGTAGTAGAACACGAGCCGCGAGTCGTCGCTGGCGACGGCGAAGTCGACCGCTTCGTCGCCGTTAAACTCTCCCGCTGCGATCGCGAGGACGACGGTCTCCGCGAGCACGGTCTCGACCCACTCGCGACGGCGGACAGAACGAAAGAGAGAGATCCCCTCGCCCGCGGCCACGAGATCGACACGATCGTCGCCGTCGAAATCCGCTACCGCAACGTCACGCGGAGCCGTCTGAGCGGGGACCCAGCCGATCTCGTACTCGCGCTCGGACGCCCAGGCGAACTGAAGGAGCGCATCGCCGCAGGTCGAGGCGATATCTGGGCGCCCGTCCGCGTCGAGATCCGCGACGACCAGGCGTCCGAGACACGAGAGCTCGCCGACGACGCGTCCGGAGAATTCGAGGTTCGCCTCGCGGATGTCGCAGTCGTCCGGAACGGAATTCTCGTTGCAGTCGAGGCTCACGCCACTCGCGATGTCGCGAACGTCGTCGACGCCATTGTCGTTGCAGTCGAACGCCGACGCGTTTCGCGCGAGGATTCCGGCGAGGACGACCGCGACGATCGGCCGGAAAAGCGCGTGCATGGAATCCCTCCCTGACGCTAGTTCCCCTCTATCGTAAAAGGGGCATCGAGAACGACAAAGAACCGGCGAATCCGGCGTCTTCAGTCTGCCGGCGCGTCTGCTCGGTCGAACCGGCGAATCGAGAACGAAAATGGGAGCGCGGTCGTCTTCCTTCGTCGTTGACACCCGCCGGTGGGCACCCTACGATCCCTCTGCCTTTTTCGAGCATTCCTTCGGTTACGTGCGGTTCCCGTCGCCCACGAACCGGGTGACTGCGTCGAGCTGGGCCGCGGCGCGACCGGCGCTGCGCGGGTAGAACAGCGGGGCGAGCCGGGTAGAAACGACGGCGGGGATGCGTCGCGTGCGAGGAAGGGTCTGACCTCCGCGCGATGCGCAGCCGAATCGCGGGCGCGAGGGCGCACGGGCGTGCGAAGACCGGTGCCGCGGAGCGAGGTTCTGCCTCGTCGACGCGGCGATGTCGTGACGGTCTCGGCCTCGACTTGGCGTTCAACCGCGACTCACGGTCGGCGCGGACGAGGCGAATCGTCTTTCCGCGAACCCGTCTCGCTCGGCGACCGCCGAGTCGAGCTCCGTCGTGAAGAGAGGAGAAGCAAAGGTGGCCACCCGCGTCCTCTACGAAGTGAGCCGCAGCCTTTGTACGGTGATCGAGAACGGCCTGCGGGAGCGCGTCGGGCGGCCCGTTCCGGTTCTGTTTTCTCACCCGCTCGACCCCGCCGAAGACGAGTCTCTGCAAGGCCTCTTCGGAGTTCTCTACCTGACGAGCGTCGTTCCCGACCCGCACTTTCGTCAGGCGGGATTCGACGCCGCGGCGCCGCGCCCCGCCGGATTCGACGAGCAACTCCGCCGCGCGCCGCTCTGGGTGCGTGCGCGGTTCGTCTTTCTCCTCGCCGGAGGGGACATCGAAGAGCAGCTCGTCGCGCTCGGCGGCGCGCTGCAGACGCTCTACGATCATCCGACCGGACGCCTTTCCGCCGCCGACCTCGAACCCGACTCGGCCCTCCGTCGCTCGGAGGCGGAGAGCGAGGAGTACATCCTCCGGCTTCTCGACCGCGGCGATGGCTGGTCGGAGCTCGGCCTGCCGGAACACCGCTTGTCGATCAGCTTCGAGGTGACGTGCGCGATCCGCTCGACGCACGTCGAGCTCGTCGCGCGCACCGAAGAGCGCTCCGTCGACTTCGAGGTCGAGCCGTGATCGCGCTCCGCACGGTATCGCGCCCCGACGACTCCGCCCCGCTCGCCGGTCCGCCGCTCTCGATCGAGCGTCTTCGTCACAACGCGATGCGAGCGCCGGATGTGATGTGGCGCGGAGTCGGTCTCACGGCCTTCGTCGGCTCGTTCTCGGCCGATGGGAATCGACTCGCGGGAGCGAATCGGGCGGAGCCCGTTCTTCTCACCGCTCCCGAAGCGATCGAGCGCGAGTCGTCGAGCGAGAGCGGTTCGCGCGGCTTCGCGAGCGAAGCACTCGCCGCGTACCTCTCGAGTGGGAGGACGGCGGTCGCGCTCGATGAGAATCGCGAAGCGTTCTCGCGTACGAATGCCGACTACGACGCCCCGCGCGCATCCGATTGGATCGGCGACGATGCCGGTCCGGGCCGCCGCACGGGCGTGTTTCAGCTCGTCGACCTTCAAGACGTGTCGACGATCGCGCTCGTCGGGTCCTCGTCGCCCGCGCGTCGCGAGCGCCTCCTTCGGCTCGCGGCCGAGCGGCGCGATAAGTACTTTGTCTTCATCGAGCCGCCGGAGGCCTCGGACGGTCGCGCGCCCGAGCTCATCATCGATCGCGCGAACACCGCGACTCTTCGCGTTGCCGGTGGCGCCGGCGAGATCGCGGGGCAATTCCTCGCGCGCGTCGAGTCGACCGACCTCGATTCCGCCGCAGTCAGCGGCGATGGCGCCGTGCGCCGGTACGCGGAGGAGTCCTTTCTCGTTCGGGGGATCCCTTGGGCGTCCGTGACGGCGATCCGAGCCTGGCGGAGGATCGAAGGGCTGCGCCGCTCGATCGAGCTCGGCACGCGCTGGGTGGTTCTCGAGCCGCACCACCCGCTCGTCTGGCGCCGCGTCGAGCGCCAGGTGCGTGCGTTTCTCTTTCGCATGGCGGAGTGCGGCGTCGTCCGGGAGCCGCGGCGCCGCGGCGGATTCGCCGTCGCCTGCCGTCCCCGCATCGAGGGTTCCGTCGCGGCCGTCGATGTTTCGGTCCGAGTCGAGCTACCGCCGCCCTTCGACATCGATCTCGACGGGATCGCTCCCGTTCCGACTCGCGCGCCGAAGGCCGCGCCGGACGAGAGTGCGATCGAATCGAATCACCGCGTGGCGTCTCCCGCGGCGGCTCCTCGCGAGGAGAGTGAATCGTCGAGTGCGAGTGCAGATCTGCCGACCGATCCGAGTCGACGAGATCGTGGAGACGATCCCGGCGGGATCGATCGGCCGGAATTCGAACGCCACGGAGACGACCGAACGGATCGCAACTCGCCGAAGGACCAGACCGGCTCGCCGAAGGACCAGACCGGCTCGCCGAAGGACCAGAACGGGGAAGACGGGCCCGCGGAGTCCGACACGCCGGATTCCACGCGCCGCGAACCGCGAGATCGTCCGCGCCGGAGTCGATCCCGCAACTCTCAAAAACGAGACCAGAAGACCGGAAAGGAGAAGAGATGAACCGGAGCGTGCCCTTTGTCGGAAACTTCAACTTCCTCGTCGAGATCGAGGACATCGAAGGCGACGCGACCTCGGTCGTCGGCGGCTTTTCCGAAGTGAGCGGACTCGTATCCGAATCGGAGATCGTCGAGTTTCAAGTCGGGAATCGGCCGACGACCTACAAGATCCCCGGACGCACCCGCTTCGGAAACGTCGTTCTCCGAAAGGGCTGCACCGTTTCGACGGATCTCTACGACTGGCGTCGACGAGTCGAGCGCGGCGAGGACGACCGTCGCTCCGGCTCGGTCATCCTCCTCGACGGCGAGCTCCGCGAGCGCGCGCGCTGGAATTTTTACGACGCGTGGCCCTGCCGCTACGAAGCTCCCGAGCTCAGTGCGACGGATACGGCGATCAGCGTCGAGACGCTCGAGCTCTGCGTCGAGCGAATCGAACGCGTCGAGCTCCCACGAGAGGAAGTCGATGCGCCGACGGAGGCCGGAGCGGCGCAGAGCTGAGCGCGCCGACTCGACGCACGGCAGACGACTCGCCGCTTCCGCGGGAAGGATACAGCGAACCATGGCGCGAACGACCGAGCTCGAACCAGGAACCGGAGCCGCCGGAGACTATTCCGTCGCATTCGAGCTGAGCGATGGCCTGCGCGACGCGCGCGGTCACCATCGCGCGGGGCGGATGCGACCGGCGCGTGTCGGCGACGAGCTCCGCGGCCTCCGCGACTTTCGCGTGTATCTCCGTCCCGACGCGTTTCTGCGAGTCATGCTCGCCCGTACGGTCTCCCCGTTCGGCGAGCACGCGCGGCTCGATGCGGGGATGATCGATCGGCTGAGCGAGCGCGATCGCCGGCAGCTCGAGGCGCTCTACGCCGAGCTGAACGGCTACGACGATCGCGGGGGCGATGGTGGAGTCACCGACGACGGGTCGCGTGGGGACGGTACCGTGCCATGAGAGACCAGCTTCTCCGGAGCGATCGGTTCCATCTCGAGATCGACGGCTACGCGACGGCGAGCTTCCTTCGCTGTTCGGGGCTCGGCGCCGAGCGTGAGGTCTTCGTCTACCGAGAGGGCGGCGCGGACATCGCGAGCATTCTCCCGGGATCCGTACGGCCTTCGACTCTCGCGTTCGAAGTCGGCCTGACTCGCGGCGGCGAGCTCTTCTCGTGGTTCGAGCGAGGGGATCGCCGCGACGGCGCCGTCGTGCTCGAGTCGAGCGCGGGGGAGGAGCAGATGCGATGGGAGTTCGAGCGCGGCGTGCCGATTCGATGGCTCGGACCGCAGCTGGACGCGGGTTCGGCGGCGGTCGCGATCGAACGGATCGAGCTCGCACACGAGGGCCTCCGATGTCGAGTCGGCTGATCGTCCGAGCGCGCGAGCGGTACTCGCCCGGAGAGCTCTTCGTGCTCCGCGTCCCACGGATCGCGGCCGAGGGATTCGTTCGTTCGGTCGCGGATCGATGGGAGCGGGAGGCCGATGTCATGGCGCGTCACCTCGAGGAGGAGCGGCCGCAGCTCGACTGGTCGCCGCGCGTCGCTCGGGATACGTCGCTCGTCGTCGACGGCCGCGCGAAGACGCGACGCAAGTTCGAGCGCAGCGTGCGCGGCGCGCGAACGTCGACGACGAGTCCTCGTGGCTGGCGTTCGGGACAAAGCATCCTCGACGAGCCCGATTCCGGACGAGAGCTGAGCGCGCGCGACACCGCGGAGTCCGAGCGAGGTTTCGAGCTCGCGTCGCCCTCGGCCGCACCCGAGGAACCGGAAGCGGACGGACGGCGTGGATCCCCGCTGGCTTCCGATCTCGCGCCCGGTCTCGAGCGGATCGGCATTCCGCTGCGCCGTTCGATGGACACGGAGGCGCGCGGCGGGCGGAGATCGAACGACGAGCCCAACCGTCGCGCCGCGGAGACGCCGGGAGCGGGCGAACCGGCGGAGCCGGGAGATGCCTCGCGCTCCGCGATGACCGGGCCGACGCGACCCGACCGAGCCGAAGCCGCGCCGAGGCGCGGGCTGCCCGCGCGCGACGGAGCCGCCGTCCCTCGAGGAGCGGCGATTCCGTCTCCGTTCGCGGACCAGACCTCGGCACGCGATCTCGAGTCGTCTGAAGCGACGGGACGATGCTTTCGCCGAGACGATCTCAAGCGACGCGTCGCCGAGGCGACCGACGCGCTCGACGAGCGACTCCGATTCGAGCGCGCGCTCCGAGAGTGGAAGGAAACCGAGTTTTGATGTTGCCGGGTGAGATGCCGATGGCGCCAAGCGACCCGCAATCGCGTGACCTCGTGCGCGCGACGATCACGCACCTCGATTCCCTCGAGAGCCTCGCTGTCGACTGGAACCCGGCGAGCTACCGACTCGAGACCGAAAACCGCTTCGCGTTCGCCGCACCGCTCGGTGCGCGGGCGGCGCCGCAGTACGCGGCGGGCGGGTCGACGCGCTTTTCGACGAGACTCCTCCTCGACGGAACCGGGCGTTCGGGCTCCGATCCTCTCGCCTCGGCGCGGCGTTTGTCCGCGTGGGCGAAGCCGGACGCGAGCGGGCTACCGGCGCGGCTCCTTTTCGCGTGGGGGAAGTTCCGGTTCCGCGGCTCGATCGAGTCGCTCAACGAAGAGTGGGTGCTCTTCGATCGCGAAGGTCAGCCGCGCCGTGGCTGGCTCGACCTCGTCCTCGTCGGTGCGACGTCCTCCGCGCCCTCGCACCCTTGATCGGAATCGACGGCCGAGAAGACGATGCCTCCCGAAGCATTCTCCGAGTGGACGCTCCCGCCAGGGTTTCGGGTCTCGATCGCGACTCCGGACGACAGCGGCGGCGTTGCCGCTAGCGGCGGCGATCGAGCCGGCGGAATCGGACGACTCTATTTCTTCTCCGGAGTCGACCGCGTCGATCGTCTCGAGTGTGATCTCGTCGGCCGAGCGGCGAGTCTCGTGCCCGCGCTGGGAGCGGAGATTCGGCTCCGCGTGCCGGGAGCTTCGCGCGCGTTCGTCGGCAACGTCGATTCGGTCGAGAGCGATCGCAGCGCCGACGGCAGCCGGACGCGCGTGGTGGCGCTCGCCGCGCTGGAGTCTCGCCGCCGCGAGTTCGGAACGCGGACGTTCGCCTCGGTGACCGACAGCGAGGTCGCGGCGGCCGTCGCCGATGCCCTCGGTCTTGCGGCCGATCTCGAGCCGACGTCCGCCGTGCGCGGCCGGGTCGTCATCGAGGGCGATCCGCTCGTCTACCTGAAGGAGTCGGCGCGCGCGCTCGGATTTCAGTTCGCGGTGGACGGCGGCACGCTGCGCTTTCGCCGCGAGCTCAGAGGGGCCACCCGACGCACGGTCGACCGGCGCCGCGATGCGATTCTCTCGGAGTCGTGGTCGGTCTCGCGCCGGGGAGCCGCGCGTGGCAAGATAGCGCTCTTCGGCGACCCGACCTGGACGCCGCTCACGCGGTTCGCGCTGCGGGGATTCGGCCGCGCGCGAGACGGGGTGGTTCGCGCCGAGCGCGTGCTTCACGTGGTCGCCCGCGCTGGGTATCGAACGGAGATCGAATTCCGTGGAGGAAACTCGTGATCGACGGCTCTCTGGTGCGCGATCGACCGGCGTTCGGCTCGTCGTGCCGTCGAGGGGTTCCCCGACGCTCGCCGAACCGAGTTGCCTCGCCGCGAACCGATCGGTGGATCGCTCGAGGTCTCTCGTTCGTTCGAACGTCCGGCGTCATCGCCGCACCGGGGTGGTCGATCGAGCTGTTCGCCTCGCGTACTCACGAATTCGGCCGGAGGCGACCATGATCCGACCGGTGGGACGCGACCACCTTCTGCAAGACGCGCGCGGACGAGACGACGCGGGCGAGAGCGCAGGCTTCGGGGTCGGTGGGCTCGCCGACGAGGAAACCCTCGAGCGCATCCGTCGCATCCTCGCCATCGTTCCTGGGGAGCGCCGACTCCTCCCCGAATTCGGTTGCCGCGTGCACGCAGTCGATCCGAAGTCTCCCGGAGCACACGATCTCGCCGCCGGCCTCATCGAGGACGCGCTGGATCGCTGGGCGCCGGAGCTCGGCTGCGGGGCGGTCGAGATCCTCTCCTGGACGGGGGGGCGACTTTGTTTCTCGCTCGTGAGCGCGCGTGGAGCGGGTCGAGTCGAAATCGTGCATCGCTTTTCCGGAGCCGCCGGTTAGCAGTCCCTTGAAAGAGTTCTTCGAGTCGAGAACCGATTCCTCGGCGGATCGATGGGCCGCGGCAAACGCAGGCAATCTCCTTAGGGTTCGAGTTTGGGCGCGGTGAAACCGAGCGTGAAGGTCCAGAGTTCTCGGCCGGACGAGTTTTCAGCGGGCTGGAGGCCCTAGGGGGAGCGATGACCCAAGGTGGATCGCGCCCGAGCGCGGCGGAGACGAATGAGGACGTCGCGCGGGTGTACGAGTCGCTTCGCGAGAAGATGCTGCGCCGTGACCCCGATTGGTCGCAGGTCGCTCCGGACGATCCTCGTCACGTGCTTCTCGAGGTGTTCGCCGAGGAGCTCGCGGATCTCGACGGACGGCTCCGGTCGGCGCGCGAGAGCCTCGTGCCCCGTCTTCTCGAAGCGCTTGGCGGGGAGCCGCGAGATCCGATTCCCGCGTCGACACTCCTTCGGTTCGTTTCCGCAGAGGACGGATCGGCAAGAGTTCCGGCGGGGACGGTGGCGCTCGCCCGCCGCCGCGACGGCGAGCCGCGCGTCTCGTTCGAGACGACCGGAGGCGTATGGGTGAGCCGAGCCGAGGTGCGTCGCGTCGTGACGCAGTGCGTCGAGGACGAGCGCGATTGGACGGTGTACCCGTCGGCCGGCTGGGAGCGACCCGACGGAGCGTGGCTCGGACATCGGACGCGGCGAGCCCGGTACGTCTACGTTGGCGATGCGGCGCTCGCATGTCTCAGGCTTCCGTCCGCCGAGCTCGTTCTCGAATGCCCCGTTCGAGTCGAGGACCGCGCCGAGTTCGTCCGTTCGGAATGGGAGGGCAGGACGCCGCGCGGTTGGCGGCGACTCGCGATCGAGTGGGACGCTCGAGGTGAGGACGGAGGCGACACCCTGCTCGCGCGCATCCGCGGGCCCGCGCCGGATCTCTCGCTCGAGCCGGTCGACGGACTCCGGAGCTACTGGCTTCGCTGTGCGCTCCCGAGCACGTTTTCCGGCGAGATCGGCGACTGGCGATGGGCGTCGCTTCGCCTCGGTACGGACGCTCCGGAAGGCTCTGCGCTCGCGCCGACGCTGCGGTTTCCCCGCTCGGTCGCGAAGCTGCTCTCCGAGGACGAAGACGAGACGCGCGATCACTCGCTCAGTCGGGAGAGCGCCGCTCCGGCGAGCGCCGCGCCTACCCATCAGCCGACCGTGTGCGTCGGGCTCGATCGAGCCGGTGCGGGGAGTCTCGCGTTCGAGTTCGACGCGCCGCTCGGTCCGACCACCGCGGGGACGGACTCCTCGTCGCGACCTCAGTTTCAGTGGGAGTACAGCATCGAGGGCGGATTTCGCGTCCTCTCCGTCGACGACACGACGGAAGGTTTCACTCAATCGGGGGCGATCACGTGGAACGCGCCTCCCGACTGGGCCGAGGTCGAGCTCTGCGGAGAGCGACTCTTCTGGATTCGCGGTCGGTGGGTCGATGGCGCTCGACCGTCTCCGGCTCGACTTCTCGCGATCGTTCCGCATGCCGCTCCGGCCGAACAGCGCCGTACGCTTTCGGGGTGCGTCCGTGAAGTGTCGTTCGACGAACGCGGACGCGGCCGGCTCACGGATGCGGCTGGCGATGGGACTCCGCTTCGTTTCGAGACGTTCGAGCTCTGCGATGATGAGGGCGTGTGGCGAACCTTCTCTCGGCGCCCGGACGACGCCACCGAGAACGCTTCCGCGAGCGGATTTCGACTGCGGCGACTCGTGCGCGGCGGTGGGATCGAGATCGAGCTCGATCCTCGTTGGCGCGGGCGGAGGCGGCTTCGCTTCGAGACGCTCGCGTACACGCACGGGGAGAGAGGCTCTGTTCCCGCGGAGAGCGTCGTCGTCATCGAAGACGAGGGCCGCGGCGTCGACCACGTCGTTCAGCCGCGGGCGGCGTCGGGAGGCCGGGACGTCGAGTCGGCGACGGCGTTTCGTCGTCGTCTCGCCTGGGAGTGGGGCTCGTCCAGCCGCCTCGTCACCCGCGCCGATTTCGAGCGGGCGCTGCGAGCTCTCGAACCTCGGGTCGCGCGCGTCGAGATCTACGTCGATCCGCGTTGCGGAAGTCGGGTCGACGCGACCGTCGTGCTCGATGGCGAGACCGAGCCGGGAGCCCTCTCGCCCGCGCGTCTCCGCGAGCTCGAGGTCGAGCTCACGGAACGGACGCCGCTGGGGACGGCGCTCGTTCTGCACGAGCCGGCGTTCGTCGACGTCGATCTCGTCGTCGGTGCGCCGCTCGGCGGGGCGGCCGAGAGTCGCGCCGTCGCGGCCCGGGTCGCACGCTTCTTCGACCCGCTCACCGGCGGAACCGACGCGAGTGGTCTCCCGACGGGAGGATGGCTCGGCAGCATCGATCTCGCCACTCTCGCCGGCGACGGAAGCCTCCCGATCGGGTCGGTGCGGCTCGAAGCGACCGATCGATCGGCGGTGCTCCCGCGGGAGTGGCGGGAGTCGGCGTTCGCCCGGGCGCCGGTCGCTTTCCCTCGTCTCGTATCGGTGCGCGAAGAATCAGTCGCGAACGCGCGCGGTTTCGCAGATGAGATGAGCGGGGACGCATCGCGAAACGCCGCGGCGGATTCGCCTTCCGTGAACAAGCCCGAGGACGACGTCCTCCCCGGAGACGACTGAGTGGTCGAGAACGAGTCTGCGTACCGTCGATCCCTCCGTGCTCGTCTTCCCGCGTTCTACCGCGAGGAGCCGGATCGACTCGAGCCCATCCTCGACACGATCGACCGAGCCCTCGCGGAATCGGAGCGCGAGATCGCGCGCTCGCTCGCGCCCGGCGACCGCTGGGACCGCGTGGCGGCGGAGGCGATCGGTCGACGAGATCCGCGTTCGGGCGACGGGCTCGCCGGGACACTCGCCGGCCTTCGAGGGGAAGTTCGGCGTCTCGTTGGAGCGGCGGAGTGCGCGGTGATCGTCGGCTTCGTCGCGGCAGCCGACGGGGCCTTATCGGTACGCTTTGTGCGATCGCGACGCGCGGGTGCTATTTTGGTGTTTTCCGAGGACGCGCTGGCCGGGTGGGATCCGGAGCGGCTGCGCGGCTCGGTTCCGTTAAGCTCGCGGCTCCAGGTCGTCGCCGTGGCGTCCGAAGAAGACTACATCGCTTACCGCCGTGGGGCCGATCGCTACTGTGTTTACGGCGGTTTGAGACTTTCGGGGCGAGTTGCCTGGGACTCCGACCGCGCTCGACACCGCGACGACTGAGGCGCGCGAAGACCGCACTGGAGGCCCGGCCAGACCCCGGCGCGAAACGCCCCGCCCAAACTCGAGGCCGTTCTGGGATCTAAGATCATCGCCATGTCGACTCCGCACGAAACCATTCCCGTCAGCAGCTCGCTCGTCCGAGCCTCCGGCGCGAGCGACATCGGGAAGGTGCGGAAGGAGAACCAGGACAGTCTTCTCATCCACGAGCCCGATGATCCGGACATCATCGAGCGTCGCGGCGTGCTCGTCGTCCTCGCCGACGGCATGGGGGGGCTCTCCGATGGCAAGATCGCGAGCGAGCTCACGGTCGAGACCGTCAAGGACGAGTACTATTCCTATCTCGGGAATCCGCGGGCGAGTCTAGAAGCGGCCGTCAAGAAGGCGAACCGCGTCGTCTTCGACAAGTCGAACGAGGGCGGAGAGAACCGGCAGATGGGGTCGACCCTGACGGCGCTCGTCGCGCTCTCGGGACGCGTCCTCATCGCGCAGATCGGCGACAGCCGCGCCTACCGCTATCGGCGAGGCTCGATCGAGCAGCTCACTCGCGATCACTCGCTCGTCCGCGAGCTCGTCGATCGCGGTGAGATCGATCTCCATTCGAATCAGTACGCGTTCCATCGCAACATCCTCACGCGCGGACTCGGATTGCGTCCCGATCTAGCGGTCGACATCTACGAGCTCCTCGGCGTCGAGCCCGGAGATACCTTCCTCCTCTCGTCGGACGGGCTGCACGAGCTCGTCGAAGTGGACGAGATGGTTTCGATCATCGAGTCGCGCGGCGAGGATCTCGAGGCCGCCGCGCTCGAGTTCGTCGAGCTCGCGAAGGAGCGCGGCGGGACGGATAACATCACCGTCGCGCTCGTCGCGGTTCCGGACTCGACCGAGTCGGCCGCGGTCGTGCCGGATCCCGACCTCTCCCGGGTTCGCCGATCGAGCTGGATTCTTCCTGCTTCGATTCTGGGGAGCTTCGTCCTCGGCGTCATTCTCACCTTGACGACGCTCGCGCCCCCCGAGCTCACGCCGGAGGATCGGATGAGCCTTCGGAACGAAGCGATCGGGCTTCTCCGCCGAATGCGACCGGGACTCTCCGCCGAGGATCGCGCGCGGATCGAGGAGAGGGTCGAGGAGATCCTCGATCGTCTCGGTCAGTGAGCTCGGACTGAGCGACGCGGCTGACCCGCGTCACCCGGGCTCGCCGATTCGGCGCCTCTGCCATCGGACCGAGGGGTCGTGTGCCGACGCGGCGGTGCGAGCGGACTCGGTCGGTCCTTACGGCACCGCGTGAATGTGGATGAGATTCGTGACTTTGGGGCGATCGAACGGAAACCCTCCGACGATCACGATGCGATCGCCCGACTCGACGAGTCCTTCTCGGAGCGCGATCTGCTCGGAGTGAAGAACGATGTCGGCGAGCGAGCTCGGATCGCCGCCGTAGCGGGAACATTCGACGCCCCAGACGACGGAGAGGCGCCGGAGGATTCCCTCGTCGTTCCCGAGGACGTGAATCGGTACCGCGGGGCGACCGCCCGAAACGAGCCGCGCGGACGCGCCGCTCTTCGTGTAGACGACGACCGCGCGGGCGTTCGTCGAGGCCGCCGCGAGGGACGCTGCGTCGCCGGTCGCTTCGGCTTCGGAAATCCCCGCCCTCGGCCGCAAATACGGGCGGTCCGGTCGTTGGCGAACGATCTCCGCCTCGGCCTCGCGTAGAATGCGCGCAGCCATCGCCACCGTCTCGACCGGGTACTTTCCGACGGCGGTCTCGGCCGAGAGCATGATCGCGTCCGTGCCGTCGAAGACGGCGTTGGCGACGTCGGAAGCCTCCGCCCGCGTCGGATACGGCTGCTGGATCATCGACTCGAGCATCTGCGTCGCGGTGATCGTCGGAACTCGACCACGTCGCGCCCGCGCGATCATTCGCTTCTGCTCTACGGGGACCTTCTCCGGCGAGAGCTCGACGCCGAGGTCGCCGCGCGCAACCATGATGCCGTAGCACTCCTCGAGGATTGGACCGAGGTTCTCCACCGCCTCCGGCGTCTCGATCTTGGCGAAGACCGGAATATTGACGCCGAGTTCGTCGAGCGCGTCCTTGGTGGTTTCGACGTCGGCTGGGCTGCGAACGAACGAGAGCGCGACGAAGTCGACCGGGGCCGCGGCGCCGATCTCGAGGTCGCGCAGATCCTTCTCCGTGAGTGACGGCAGACTCGCCGTCGGCGTGTCGGGGAGATTCACACCGCGCCGATCGATCACCTTTCCGCCGACGTCGACCCGGCAGCGCCAACCGTCCTCTTCCTTGGCGTCCGCGGTGAGACGGATTCGCCCGTCGTCCATCAGCACCCGGTGTCCCGCGTCGAGCTCCGCGAGCACGGCGGTCGGGGAGATGAAGAGACGACCGGGCCGGCTTTCGTCATCGCCCCCGGAGATCAGCACCGATTCTCCCTCGGAGAGTAGGACCGCGCCGTTTCGGCACGTCGTGGTGCGGATCTTGACGCCGCGGAGATCCTGTAGGATTCCGATGTGTCGTCCGAACCCGTTCGAGACCTCACGGACGAGCTGGCAGTACTGCCGGTGCTCGTCGGGCGAACCGTGGGAGAAATTCACGCGGAAGACGTCGACTCCCTCGCGCACGAGGGCCTCGACCATCGCGCGCGAATGACTCGCCGGGCCGAGCGTCGCGACGATTTTCGTTCTTCGGTTCGACTCCGTCATGATGCGACGCCTCCGAGGCTCCGCTGGTTTGGGGGGCGACGATCGCCGCGGAACGATCGGCGATAGTAGACCCGAGCGACGCGGAGAATTGAACCCGTCGCCGGTGGTGAACTCGGGCGAGCACGATCGACCGAGTCGCTCTCGGCCTCGGTGGGGGACGAGATCGAAGAAATCGAGTTGGAAATCGAGAGCGATCGCAGTAGGGAGAGTGGGAGGCGCGAGGCGTAGCGCGTACTCGCCCGCGGTGGCGGTGTTCACGAACATACGAAAGCGAGAGACGATATGGCATTCGACGCGCAGCGCGCTCGGTTCGCGGCCGAGCTCGAAGCGATCCGCGCATCGGGGATGTGGAAGACCGAGCAACTCATCACGTCGGCGCAGGAGCCGCGACTCGAAGTGACGGACGATCTCTCGATTCCGTCCCGTCCGAGTCTCAATCTCTGCGCGAACAACTATCTCGGGCTCGCGAACCACCCCGAAGTGATCGAGGCTTCCTGCCGCGCGACCCGCGAGCACGGCTTCGGCATGGCGTCCGTGCGCTTCATCTGCGGGACTCACTCGCTCCACCGGAGCCTTGAGACCGAGCTGAGCGCGTTTCTCGGAACGGATGACACAATTCTCTACAGCTCGTGCTTCGACGCGAACGCGGGTCTCTTCGAAACTCTGCTCGGCCCCGAGGATGCGATCATCAGCGACGAGCTCAATCACGCGAGCATCATCGACGGCATTCGTCTCACGAAGGCGCGGCGGCGGATCTTTCGTCACGCCGACATGGATGATCTCCGTGCCGCGCTCGACGAAACGCGGGAAGCGCGCATGCAGCTCGTCGTCACCGACGGCGTGTTCAGCATGCACGGAGATCTCGCTCCGCTGCCCGAGATTTGTGATCTCACCGACGAGCACGGTGCGCTACTCGTCGTCGACGACAGCCACGCGACGGGGTTTCTCGGCGCCAACGGACGCGGAACTCCCGAGCACTGGGGAGTTTCCGAGCGGGTCGACATCATCACGAGCACGCTCGGAAAGGCCCTCGGCGGCGCGTCGGGTGGGTTCTCGAGCGGCCGGGCCGAGATCGTCGAGCTGCTTCGACAGCGATCGCGGCCGTACCTGTTCTCGAACGCCGTTGCGCCGGGAATCCTCGGCGCGGCGCGGAAAGTCCTCGAGCTCATCGCGGCGGAACCCGAGCGGCGTGAGACGCTGCGCGAGAACACGCGCTACTTTCGCGACGAAATGGCGGTGCGCGGATTCGAAATCGTCCCGGGCGAGCACCCCATCGTCCCGATCGTCCTCGGTGACGAAGTGCGCACTGTCCAGATGGCGACAGAGCTCAACCGACGCGGTGTGTTCGTCGTCGGATTCACGTTTCCCGTCGTTCCGAAGGGCTCCGCCCGCATTCGCGTGCAGGTGTCCGCGGCGCATTCGCGCGAGGATCTCTCCGGCGCGATCGACCAGTTCGAGGAGGTCGGCGTCAAGCTGGGCGTGCTGGCGTGAGGCCGCGCCGCGGCCAGCGGCGGCGGAGAGCGACCGGGTCGTTCGTAAACACCGCATCGACACTCCAGCGCGCGAGGCGGCGCTGCGAGGAGGGATCGTCGACCGTCCACGGCGCGACCTGCAGGTCGAGATCGTGCGCCCGGCGGATCGCGCGCTCCGTCACGATCGAATGCTCGGGATGCCACGCGACGCAGCCGGCGCCGGTCGCCGCCCCGATGGTTCGATCGACCGCGGCCGCGGTCGACTCGCCCGGGAGTGCGTAAGCGACGAGCGCCGTCCGGATCCCGTAGTCCGCGAACGCCCCGAGAAGATCCGGATCGCTGCAGGAGACCCACACCCGCGGGGCGAGCTTTGCGCCGGCGACGATCTCGAGAACGCTCGCCGCGAGACGCGCGCCACCGACGGGCTTGAGCTCGAGAATCAGTTCGACGGGATACGGAACGACGCCGAGCGCTTCGGTGAGGAGGGGCACGCGGGTGCGCGCGAAGCGGGCGCCGAACCAGCTCCCCGCGTCGAGGAGCGCGACGTCGCAGTAGCTCGCCTCCGCGACGAGCCCACTTCCGTTTGTGGTCCGATCGAGAGACTCATCGTGAAAGACGATCACCCGACCGTCGGCTGTCGTCTGGAGATCGATTTCGATCGCGTCGGCTCCGGCGGCGACGGCCGCAGCGAGGGCCGGGACGGTGTTCTCCGGAGCCGCGTTCGAGGCTCCGCGATGGGCGATCACGAGAGGGCATCGGCTCATGATCGCAAGCCTACCACCCGTCGCGCGCGCCCGCTCGGCTCACGGGTCGAACTTTAACGAGGATTCACAGTCGAGGGAGCGGTGGGAGGGACCGTCGAACCGGGGACGGAGGTCGCGGCCTACTCACAATTCACGAATCCGTCGCCGGAGCGGCGATCGCGGCGAACGGAGCCGCCACGTAGAGACACTCGAATTCGGCGCGCGGATGACCTGCCGGAGTAGAATCTCCCGTGAATTTCGCGATAATCCGACGCTTTCGCGGCGCGCGGGGACGGCTGGAACAGCCGTCGCTGCCGCGGCGCGCGACCGAAGCCCAAGTCTCGAGAGCGATATCTCCATGAGTCCCGTCGCCCCGCGTCTCCTCAAGGGTTTCCGCGACTATCTTCCGGCGAAAATGATTCCGCGCCAGCGCATGCTGAGCGCGATCGAGGCGACGTTTCAGCGCTTCGGGTTCGCCCCTCTGATGACCCCGGTGCTCGAGCACCTCGACATCCTCGCCGGCAAGTACGGCGACGAGGGCGAAACTCTCATGTACCGCTTCGCGGACCGCGGTGGACGCGACGTCGGCATGCGCTATGACTTGACCGTCCCGCTCGCGCGGGTCGTCGCCCAGTACGACCTTCCGCTCCCGTTTCGGCGCTACCAGATCGCGCCGGTCTGGCGCGCCGAGAATCCGCAGCGAGGACGGTACCGCGAGTTCGTCCAGTGCGACGCCGACATCGTCGGGACGAAGGACATGGTCGCCGATGCCGAACTCGTCGAGCTGGCGTGTGAGCTCCTGGCCGCGCTCGGGGTGGACAATTACCGAGTGCGAATCAACAACCGAAAGGTTCTCTCCGGCCTCATGCGCCGGATCGGCGTCGACGACGCGCCCGGCGAAATGGCGATCCTTCGGACGATCGACAAGCTCGACAAGATCGGTGCGGACAAAACGCGCGAGCTCCTCGGCTCCGAGAACGGACTCTCGGCGGAGAGCGTCGATGTCGTGTTCGAGTTTCTCGAGATCGCGGGAGATCCGCGCGCGATCCTCGCTCGCCTCGCCGAGCTGTTCCCGTCGGGCGAAGACATCGGCGGCGAAGGGCGAGTGGAGCTCGCCCAGGTCTTCGACATTTTGGAGGGCGTCGGACTCTCCGATCGAGTCGAGATCGACCTCTCGATCGCGCGCGGACTGACCTACTACACCGGAACGATCTACGAAACCTTCCTCACGAATCTCCCCGGCTACGGCGCCGTGATGGGCGGCGGCCGCTACGACGGACTGATCGGGAAGTTCAAAGGAAAGGAGATTCCGGGAGTCGGAATCAGCCTCGGAATCGATCGTTTGCTCGAAGCGTTGGTCGAGTTGGGCGTCCTCCGCGAAGAGGGAAGCGTCGCGCGCGTACTCGTCGCGGTGTTCGACGCGGACACCGCACCCTACGCGCATCGCGTCGCGCAGGAGATTCGGCGCGCCGGTCACGCCTGCGAGCTCTTCTCCGCGAACGCGAAGTTGAAGAAGCAACTCCGCCACGCCGACCGGCAGGGGCAGCGCTGGGTCGTGATCGCCGGCAGCGATGAGATCGCGCGCGAAGAGGTCGCGATCAAAGATCTCGAGAGCGGCACGCAGGAATCCGTTCCGCTCTCGGGGCTCGGTGCATTTTTCGACCGCGCGAATTGAGCGCGATGGGACGAGGTCTCCGGCGCGCTGGGTGGGAGGCAGGACGAATACGCGCCGGTGATTCTCGGACCTCCGAGCCGGGCCCGCGGGCGTCGCAGCGATCGCCGACACTCCGGTAAGGTCCGAGCGACGAACCGTTCGCGCCGGGTCTTCGCCCGAGTGCAACATTCGCTTCAGCACGGAGAACGAGACGCTCGATCTCGGGAATGAGCGGATGACTCCCCGTCGAGTCAGAGACGCTCGCTCACCGTCGCCGAACGCGGAGGAGATCTCTGGCCGCGATCGCGCGGCTTTCCTCCGCGTCGTAC
Organism: Planctomycetota bacterium; assembly: GCA_965223845.1. Lineage (GTDB taxonomy): Bacteria > Planctomycetota > UBA8108 > UBA8108 > SXIK01 > CBDCXR01. The sequence continues at coordinate 7,796,259 of CBDCXR010000004.1, forward strand.
CGGCGCCCGCCGAGATCGGAGCCCAGTCATGCTGAATCGCTCGACGATTGCCGTCGCCGCGACGTTCGCGCTTGTTCTTTCCGTCGGATGTACGTCTGTTCGCAGCATCAGCTACGGTGATGGCTGGGTGCGAACGAGCAATGTTTCGTATCAGTTCGTCGGTCCACCCGTCCTCCGAGACGCGAGCGGCAGCACGTATTCGGTCGAGGTGACGGGGTTCGACGCGCCCGCGGCGATCTCGATCGCCCCGTTCGATCGCCACGGCATGCGCGGAGCGAGCACCGGACGCGGGGATGTTCGAGTCGAGATCGAGCTGGGCGAAGTTCGCCAAGAAGAGCCCGGCGCGATGAAGCTCGGCGCGAAGTGGTACCCGGCGTTCGAAGTCTCCGTGCCCTACGAAGTCGGAGTTCGGCGGGGCGCGGAATCACTCGCTGAACGAAGCGGTGTCTACACGAACGTGCTGACGTTCAATCAGATGCCCGGCTTCCCGAGTCGCGAAGAAGCCGTGGGCGCACTCGACGCGATCCGTCGGCTCGCCCAAAAACGCATCGACGAAGAAGAACGAGCGAAAGCCTTCGTGCAGGCGAAGAAGCGAGCGGGCGAAGCAGCGTCGCGTCTTTTTCAGGAGCGGAACATCTCGCTCGAGGTTCCGGTCGTCCGCTCGGCGGCCGGGCTCGATCTCGAGGGGGTCTACGCCCTCGTCGCGAGTGCTCGGAGCCCGGAGCAAGTTCGCACCGCGCTCACGGAGTACGAATCGATCGGCATGGAGCACGCGAAGGCGGACGGAACACCGAACCAGACGGCCAATTACGGGGTCGCGTGCGGAATCGCTGCGTGCAGGCTTCTCTTGCGAGATCTCGCGGGTGCGTGGAGCGCCTGTGTCCGCGCCTCGGAATTCGAGCCGCGCGGCGAAGAGGCGGACACGATTCGCTCGGTCATCTACCGCCAGGAGATGATCACGGGCGTGCGCGTGATCCCCGACGAGGACCGCGCGCGAATCGAAGCCGCCGAGCGGGCGGCGAGCGCGCTCGAGGGGATGTTCCGAGCGTTTTAGTCTCGCCACCTCGCTCGTCCAACGTCGCTTGGTTCGCGTTCTCGCATCGCCGTGGCTACGCATGAGCGACGGATTCGCGAGCGCCGGTTTCGATCGGAACACGTTCTAAGCGCGAACGACGAACGCGCTGTGTAGCACGCGCGCCGTCAGTCCCCACACTTCTTCGCCGTCGACGAGAAAGCTCGGGAACGAGATCCGACCCGCGCTCGATTCGATCCACTTCGTGCGTTCGCGGAAGAGCCCCGGAGTGATCTGCGAGAGCGGGAGGTAGAGAGTCCGCTCGACCTCGGCCGGCGCCGGCCGGATCTCGACCCCGTCCGCGATCGCGCCGACGAACGGTTTCACGCGGTGGCCGAGCCCCGTTTCATGCCAGCCCAGAACGCGTACGTCGTTCACGGCGCGGGGAGGGATCCCGACTTCCTCTTCGGTCTCGCGAAGGGCGGTCTCGAGGAGGGTCTCGCCCGGCTCGCGCCGCCCGCCCGGGAACGAAACCTGACCGGAGTACTGCCGGAGACTCTCCGGCCGCTTCGTGAAGAGGACGCACGGTTCACCGTTCCGCTCGAGGATGGGAACGAGGACCGCGAACTCGCTCTCCGGCGTCACGAGCGCGCAGCCGCCGTCGACGGAAGTCTCCATTCGCCCGAGTCGATCGGCGGGCCGCCGGCCGTGATGCTCCAGCTAGCGACCATCATCGCGGGCTAGATCGAAAAGGACTCGCCGCAACCGCACGTGCCGGTCGCGTTGGGGTTGTTGAAGACGAACCCGCGTCCCATGAGCCCGTCGTGAAAGTCCACCTCGACTCCTTCGAGGTAGAGGTTGCTCTTCTGGTCGACGACGACCTTCACGCCCTTCAGCTCGTGAATCTTGTCCTCGTCCTTGACGTTCTCATCGAATCCCATCTTGTACGTGAAGCCCGAACACCCGCCGCCGACGACCATCAACCGAAGCGCCGCATCGGCGGCGAGATTCTCGCTGGCCACTTCCTTGGCCATGATCGTTTTCAGCTCTTCGGCCGCTTTGTCGGTGAGTTGAATGGACACGGGCGAATGGACCTCCTCGAGAGCGTCGGCGTGACCCGGTCGGCGCGATCGATCATCGCATCGGGCCGGGAATCGATTCTGACGAGATTATAAGAGGAGTCGCGGCCGATTGCGGGGCTCGTTTCCGGCGTTCCGTGCCTCGAGAGCGCTCGCGCGGGGGGAGGCGGGGTTTCCGAAGGCGTCGTTGCAACAATCATCGGGCGGACATACGATTTCCGGGACGGAGCGTTGCCTCGAGACTTCCCGTGGATCAGAGATCGCCAAGGCGCGAGAATCGTCGAGGAGACGCCGGGGAAGGAGGCGCTGCCGGAGGCCAGCGGAATCGGGTCTCGGGCTCAGGGGCGGAGGCGGCACCGAGAGTGAAGAGGATGACCGAAGAGGCGGCCGCGGAAGACGCGGCGGGTGCACCGGAGGAGGACGACCGCGAGCGCGAACCGCGCGCGCGATCGAGGGCCGTCGCGCGAGTCCCACGGGGACTCGGGCGAACGGAGCGCGGCGCCGCGGTGACTCTGGCCCTCTTGCTCGCGCTGGTCCTTCTCCTCCAGCATCAGCTGCGTGAATCGACCTCGTCACGGCCCGAAGCCCGAGAGGAGCTCGCGACCGCAAACCCCGGTCGAGCTCCGGGCGGCGACTCGCTCAGGTCGGCCCCGACCCGCGCTGCGCGAAGCGTCCCGGTGGTGTTCGCGGCGCTCTCACCGGCACCCTCACGCGGAGATCTCTTGCGCGGCCGGGTCGTCGACACGTCGGGGCGACCGCTGGTCGCCGCCGCCGTGGCGCTCGGGCGAAAGCGATCGACGACCGATGACCGCGGACAGTTCGAGATCGATCGCGGGCGGTCGTCGCTCAGCGTATCGCACCCGGCCGCTTGGCCTTCGACTCTCGAGCGTGCGGCGCTCCGACTCCTCGGCGAAGCCGGGCGTTGGGAATCGAGCACCGCTCCCATCGCGGCGGATGCGCCGGGCGCCTCGGCGCCGTCGGTTCCCATCACTCTCGTTCGCGCCCTCCGCGTTGCGGGACGGGTTCTCGATGCCGAAGGGCGTCCACTCGACGGCGCTCGGGTCGTCTTTTCGAGTGGCCAGCGGCTCTGGGAGCTCGCCGCTGACGAGCGAGGAGAGTTCGCCGGCGGGCCGCTCCCTGTCACGGAGTACGAAGTCGTCGCGATCCACCCTCGCGCGATTCCCGCTCGACGTTCTCTGCGGCCACCCCACGAATCGCCCGACGATCTTCGCTTCGTCCTCGACGCCGGCGTCCCGCTCGAGGTGACCGTGCGCGGAGAGAACGGGGTCGACGTCGTCGCCGGCGCGGAAATCTGGACCCGGGCATCGGCAGCGGTCGGCGAGGAGGCGAACTGGGTCCAGCTCGGCTGGACCGACGCGAGCGGCCGGCTCGAGACGGGGCGACCGCGCGGACCGTGTCGCCTCCGCGTCGTCGCGCCCGGATTTCACGCCACCACGCGGCCCGTTCTCGGTCGCGGCGTCACGGTCCGACTGGCGTCGGCCCCGTCGCTGGCGGGAACTGCCGTCGACGCGTCGAGCGGCCTCCCGATCGCGCCGCTCGACGCCGTTCTGGAATGGCGGGGGCCGTGGGGGTTTGCCGCGACCGACGTCGAGCAGAACCTCCGCGTCGAGGCGGACGGGACCTTCGTCGCGTCGCTCCCACCGCGACCGGGCGTCTACCGCGTGCGCGTCTTCGGACGCGGCGGGCGCGAGGGCCACTCCCGCCCCCTGCGGGTCGACGGCGGCGCCTCGGTCGACGGCATCCTCGTCTCGGTCGCCCGCGATGCGGAGATCGTCGGACGGGTCTGGGGGCCGTCGGGCGGGGCCCGCGTCGAGCTTCTTTCGCTCCCCGCACCGGGTACCGAAGCGGATTCTCTCTACGGCGTATCGGTTCCCGCGGCGCATCGCGTCATCGACTCTCGCACGCTCGACGCCGGCGGTGAGTTCGCGTTTCGCGGAGTTTCGCCGGGACTCTACCGCCTCCACGTGTGGATCGCGGGATTCCGCGAGTACTACTCCGCGGTGCTGACGCCTCCGATCGACCGCAAGGTGCCCATCGTCCTCGAAGAGGGAGTCGAGCTGCGCGGCGCCGTGCGGGTCGCGGACGGCTCGCCTGCCGCGGGGGTACCGATCATCCTTTTCGATCGCACGCTGCGCCGCTCGCTGATCTCGTCCGGAGAGGGTCGCTACGCCTTCTCCGATCTTCCGCCCGGGCGCTACTCGCTCGTCGTTGCGCCGCCGGGCGGTCTCTCACCGCTTCGACGTGAGGTGACGCTTCCGGCGCGAGGCCGTCTGACGTACAACCTTCACCTCCGCTGACGCCCGCCGCGGTGGGAGACGCTCGGTCACTCACTCGCCGCCCCTTCGCCCGGGATTGGGGTAGAATCACGCATCGACCCCGCCCCTTCGCTCGAATCCGATTCGTTTCCGACCGACGATCATCTTCCCAGCACACTCCGTCCTTCTCGATGAGCTGCATCTATCTCGACCACAACGCCACGACGCCGGTGGATCCGCGTGTCCTCGAGTCGATGCTGCCGTATTTCTCCCGCGAGTTCGGCAACGCATCGAGTCGCGGACACGAGTTCGGCTGGCGCGCCAAGGAGGCCGTCGAGGCGGCGCGGGCGCAGGTTGCCCGGTGTCTCGGAGTCTCGAATCGCGACGTCCTGTTCACTTCGGGCGCGACGGAGGCCGACAACATCGCGATCGTGGGGCTCGTCGAAAAGGCGCGGGCGCAGAACGGCGGGAAGCCCGTCCACGTGGTGTCGCAGGCAACGGAGCACCCCGCGGTGCTCGATCCTCTGGCGGCCCTCGAAAAGAGGGGCGACAGCGTCACGCTGCTACCGGTCGATCGCTCGGGACGAGTCGATCCCGACGCGGTGCGGAACGCGATCCGACCGGAGACCGTGCTCGTCACGATCATGGCCGCGAACAACGAGCTCGGCACGGTCGAGCCTGTCGCCGAGATCGCGGCTGTCTGTCGCGAGGCAGGCGTGCGATTCCACACCGATGCCGCGCAAGCGGTCGGCAAGATTCCGATCGACGCCCGCGAGTGGGAGTTCGACCTGCTCTCCCTCTCGGGACACAAGTTCTACGCGCCGAAGGGCGTCGGTGCGCTCGTCGTGTGCTCGCGCTCGCCGCGGATACGGCTCGATCCCGTCGTCCGAGGCGGCGGGCAAGAGCGCGGGATTCGACCGGGGACGCTCAACGTCCCCGGCATCGTCGGGCTCGGGGAAGCAGCGCGAATCGCCGCCGAGGATCTCGCCGGAGAGGGGCCGCGGATCGCGCATCAGCGAGATCGTCTCGAAGCGGGGATTCGCGCGGCGCTCGACGGAGTCACCGTGAATGGACCGTCAAGCGGAGACGCGGTCGAGCGCGTCCCGGGCACGACGAATCTCAGCTTCGACGGCGTCGACGGGAACGCACTTCTCGTCGGACTGAAGGAGATCGCGGTCAGCTCGGGTTCCGCGTGCGCATCCGGAAACACCGATGTTTCGCACGTTCTCAAGGCGATCGGCGTGTCGCCGGAGCGCGCTCTGGCGAGCGTACGGATCTCCGTCGGGAGAGGGACGACCGACGCCGAGATCGAGCACGCGATCGCCCACGTTGAGACGGTTGTCCGGGAACTGCGTAGGAGATAGATGATCGTCGACGTTTCGTCCCGCGCGCGCACCGTGCTTCGCCCCCGCCCATGACGTCCTCAAAGCCGTCCCGCTCTCGCCGCCGCTCTCGCCGCCGTTTTCGTCGAGTCTTCCGCCCCGTCCGAAACTTCTGCGTCGTTCACCTCGGCGTGCCGCTCATCAAGCTCTGGATGTGGACGCTGCGCGTGCGCTGGCGCGGAGTCGCTCAGAGGAGCGGTCGGCGACTCTGGGTACCGCGCCCCGCCGTGTTTGCGGTATGGCATGAGGATCTCGCGCTCGTGACGAGCATCTTCCCCGTAAGCCGAGTGCAAGCGCTCGTGAGCGAACACTCCGACGGCGAGATGATCGCGCGCATCATGGCGCGCTTCAACATCGAGACCGTCCGCGGCTCGACCACTCGCGGTGGGATCAAGGCCGTCCTCGAGCTACTTCGTCAGGGAGAGGATCTGGCGATCGCCGTGACACCCGATGGTCCACGCGGACCGAGACGCACGGTGCAGATGGGTGTCCTCTATCTCGCCTCGAAGACGGGAGCCGCGATCTACCCCGTCGGCGTCTATACGAAGCCTCGGAAGGAGCTCTCCACTTGGGACCGAATGGCGCTTCCACTCCCGTTCGGCCGCGCCCTGTGCTACGTCGACGAGCCGATCACCGTTCCGCCCGATCTCGACCGGAATGGGCTTCGGGAGTACCGCGATCGGGTCGAGGAGCTCCTGCGAAAGAGCCGCGAACGAGTCTCCGAGTCGTTCGAGGAGGAGTACGCTTCCGCGCGTCCCTTCGGCCGACTCGAGAATGCCGGAGCCGAAGGGAGCGGATAGACTCGAGGGCAGGAGTGACCGGTGAGCGTATCGCGGCGGAGGATCTCGAGAGGAATCAAGATGCAGCGGTTTCCCGCCGAACGAGTCGTATTGACCGTCGTCCTCGTCGCTTCGGTGTCCGCGTGGGGAAACGACGAGAAGCGGAAGACGGTACCCGTCGTCGCGGAGCCGATCGCCGGGTTCGAGCCTGTCGCGAAGAACTCGCAGGGATTCGTCGAGTACCGTCACAAGAAGACCGGAATCGTCATGGTGCAGATCCCCGCCGGATCGTTCGTCATGGGGAGCGCGAAGTCGAAGTTCGCCGATGGCGATGAGCAGCCGCCGCACCGAGTCGAGCTCGACGCCTTTCTGATCGCGAAGCACGAAGTGACGCAGGCGGAGTGGGAGCGTGTCATGGGGTCGAACCCCGCGGCGTTCTCCCCGAGCGGGATCGGACAGCGCCGACTGAAGAAGGGTGCCGACACCGCGTCGTTTCCCGTCGAGATGATCACTTGGGAGGACTGCGAGCGATTCTGCCGCGCGACCGGGCTGTCGTTCCCGACCGAGGCACAGTGGGAGTACGCCTGTCGGGCGGGAACGAAGGGCCACTTCAGCGGAAACGGCAAGCTCACGCAGATGGGTTGGTGCCGCGCCAACAGTCGACGGACCCAGCCGGTCGGGACGAAGTCGCCGAACGGATTCGGTCTCTACGACATGCACGGCAACGTCGCCGAGTGGTGCGCCGACATCTACGACCGCGACTTCTACAAAAAGCCGGCTTCACGCACGAAGAATCCTCGAGCCGACGAACCCCCGGCCGGGGGTTTTGTGAGCCGAGTGGTCCGCGGCGGGGGTTGGCTCGACAAACCGGCGAGGCTCCGCTCGTCGGCCCGGAGCGATCTCGTTCCGTCGAAGCGGAGCGACCACATCGGATTTCGTCCGGTGTTTGTGCGCGCACCGAACGCTGATTCGTAGGCCGTCGCCTCGAGCTCGGCCCGGCTGACGGACGCGGGGATCGCCGATACCGTGTCTCGATTCGCCTGGGTGGTGATCTGCCGCGGCGTCCCTTCAAAAAAGTCCTCCGCGACGATCCCTACGCCTCCGCTCGGGTCGATCCGTGGACGACCTCGCGGCCGCGATCCGCGAGCGCCGACCTTTCGGCGAGTTTTCGACAAAGATTCCCGTCCGGTGCGAGTGTCTCTTGCGATGGACGAAACACGATGACGGGACTCGATCGGGCGAGCTACCGCGGAGAGCTGAAGCGGATCTACGAATCGAGCCGGAGCGGACTCTTCCGCACTGCGCTCGCGGTGACCCGCTGTGCGGCGCTCGCGGAAGACGCCGTGCACGAGGCCTTTCGAAAACTCCTCTCGACCGAGCGGCGGATCGAAGATCTTCGGGTGTACGTCTATCGCGCAGTCCGGAACGCGGCGGTGGATGTGGCGTCGCGCGACGCGCGCGAGCGCGTCGAGCCGTCGTGGACGGCCGACGAGACCCTCGACGGGGCGGCAGGACCGTGGGAGCGCGCCTCGCGGCGCGAAGAATCCACCGCGCTCATCGGGGCGCTCTTCGCGCTGCCCGAGGACGAGCGTTCGGTCGTCGCGCTCCGAGTGTACGGCGAGCTGACGTTCCGCGAGATCGCGGTCGCGCTCGACGTGCCCGAGGCGACGGCGTCGAGCCGGTACTACCGGGCGCTCCGGCATCTCAGATCGAAACTCAAGGAGCCCTTATGGAAGACGTAGAGCGAGCGCTTCGCGAGCTCCCGCTCCGCACACCGAGCCGACGGCTCGATGCGCGGATCGGCGCACTTTTCCGCGCGGAGGAAACTCCCGCCGAGCCGTCGCGGCCCGTGCGTGTCGGCGGCGGTGTGGCGGCTGCGGCTTGTATCGTCGCGGGTGTCCTCGGATTCGTCGCCGGGCGCACCTCGGCGCCTCGCGCAGATCTTTCCCTCAGCGAACGAAGCCCGGCGCGCGTTCGGGTCGTCTTCGAGTCATCGCGCGGTCCGAACCCGTTCGACCTGACGCGGAGCGAGGCCAGCGGGTCGGGTGAATGGCGTTCGCAGGTCCGATTTCCCAAAGGAGAGAGCCGATGAACCGGTACCGAACGACCGCAGGACTTTTCGGTGCGTGGGCGCTTCTCGCGTCGGCGCCCGCCGTGCTCGCCACAGACTCGGCGCAGGTGTTTCTCTCCGTCGAGGTGTTCCGTGTGCGCGGAAACGTCAGTGGCACGACGTCGCTCACGGACGACATATGGGCGGGCCTCGACACCCCTAACCGCTCGGCCAAACAAGGAGCGTTCATCTTTTTTACTCGTGCGAGTCTCGATCTCGGCGGGACGAAGCTCGAAACCGACGAGAAGGGCTGGCGCTGGAACGGGGCGAAGAGACCGCGCAGTAAGACCCCGTTTCCGGGCGTGGAAACGCTGGCGACGCCGTTTGTCCTCGCGAGCTTCGGCGAGCGATTCGAATTGGAGATCGTCGCGAGTCAGCCGATCGAGTACTTCGCCCGGCGCGGCGACGGACTCTACGAGCTGAAGTCGGTCGATCGGCGACCGGGCGTCTATCTCTCCGGCGCCGCCGAGCGCGGCCCGAACGGCCGCATCGTGCTGCGCAACCTGGGTCTCCTCCTCCGCGCCGTTTCGAAGCGGGAGCCGATCGAGGGTGTCTCGCTGAATGTCGGGAAGCCGGTGTTCAGCGAAGAACAGCTGTCGACGACGATGAGCCTGCAGCCGGGACGAGCCTACGGGATTCAGTACCTCACGCGGACGGGCGGCGTGCTCTTTCTGCGCGTGGTCACCGAGGTCGTGGATGCCGACACGCGCATACCGATCCCGAGCGACGTCGAGGACCGTCGGGCTTCCGAGAAGGACACCGAAACTCCGACGAAAGTCCCCGATCGAGCTCGCCGCGCGTCGTCGAATCCAAGCCCGGGGGCCGGCGCGGGAGAGAAGAACTCCGAGCCGCCCCGGTAACTCTCTGGCTCTCGGGCGCCCGGAGGATCACTCCTCTCTACCGAGGGCGCGCGAGACCGCCGCGAACACCTGCTTCGGCGAAATCAACGTCATGCAGATTCGGTGCTCGCAGCGGCGCAGCGTACAGGGACTGCACGGTGCGGAGCTCGTAACGACTTCTCCGCGGCGCGGATAGGGCGCAAATACGGCGGGGTCTTTCGGCCCGTAGAGGCCGACCGTGGGCGTGCCGCACATCGCGGCGATCGGGAGGGCGCCCGTGTCGGCGGCGACGACGAGGTCCGCCGCGCGAAGGAGCGCGGCAAAACGTCGGAGATCGATCAGTTCGCCGAGCACGGTCGGGCGGTCGATCGATCGGCAAAGTTCTTCTTCACCGGGACCCCACGTGAGAAGTGTCCGCGCGGGCAGCTCGTGGAGCTGATCGATTAGCGCGCGAAAGTGTTCGACCGGCCACCGCTTGATCTCGCCGAACCGGCTGACCGGAGGATGGACGACGACGGCGGGACCCGATCCGGGCAGACGCTCGACCACCGACCGCGCCCAGTCCAAATCCTCCTCGCGGTGCGGGACTTCACCCGTCGGACAGGGGCCGGTGTAGCCGAGCTTGCGGACGAGGCTGAGATTCTTCTCCACGCGACTGATGCGCGCAGGAGTCCGCTCTCCGGAATGGGTGAGCGGAAGGCCGGTGCCGGCCTCCCGCCGGTCGGCGCGGTGAAATCCCAGGCGATACCTGCCGCCCGACAGCATGAGAGCCACGGCGCTGCGCACGTTGCCCTGGAAATCGATGACGAGGTCGTACTCTCTCTCGCGAAGCACGCTCGCGAGGCGAGCGAGCTCGACGGCGATGCTCGGCCACAACCACGGCCGGCGCCAACGGCGCTTCCACCGCGGTCGCGGCACCGTCTGGATGCGGGCGAGACTCGGATGGTCGGCTAGGAGCGCGGCGCCCATCGGTTCGACCAGCCAGTCGATCTCGGCCGCCGGGAATCGCTCGCGGAGCGCGCTCAGAGCCGGAAGCGTGTGCGCGACATCTCCGAGCGCGCTCATCCGGACGATGAGGACTCGGCGAATCTCGTCGTCGGTAAACTTCAAATCGCTCCGTCGTATCCTTTCTATCCCCGCACGCGGACGGAATCCCCGGCGGCGATCCGGAACGCGCGCCGGCATTCTCGGAGGGGCGTCTTCGCTTGTCAAAGGTCGAACGCGTGTCTTGGAGGTCGGTCGCGGCGATGCCCGAGCGCGCTGACCCGCCTCGGTCTCGGTGGGTTCTCGACGTTCGGGACGCCCGCCATCCGCGAGAGGAATCCGAAGGGCGAAACATTGTCGACTCCCGGTCCGCCGGGAGTGGCGCGGTGGAATCCGGCGAGACGACCGCGCTATACTCCGGGCGGCAGCGTTCGAGCCGTGAGCGAACCTCGCGGCGTCATCGCGATCCCGCTCCGGCCAGGAGGCCGATCCTCTGCGTCTCCCCGAAGGCTACTCCGTGCGGTACTTCTCCCCGGACGGGGAAGAGCCGACCGAATCGGCGACCGGCGCCCGTCCTTCCGGAGTGCGCTTTCCCGGCGGGCGCGCTCTCGTCTGTCGGGATGACTCGCTCGAACTCGCGCTGCGTGCCGGTCTTCACGATCCCCGGGCGGTCCTGGCATCGGACGCGGTCGTCGGTTGGCTCTCGGGCGGCCGCACCCGTCACGCGCGTCTCTCGATCGAGGGCGAGTCCTGGGTGCTCAAGGCGTACCGACGGGGCGGAGCCATCGGCGTCGTGAATCCCGATCTCTATTGGGGAAACGGACGGTTCGTCCGCGAGCTCGGCGTGGCTGCGTCCGCCCAGCGCGTCGGCATCCCGACGGCCGAGTTGATCGCGCTCATCACCGAGTCGGTTCCCGGCGGTGCCCTCCGCGCGTGGCTGGTCTCGCGGTACGTCGAGGGTGTGCGGCCGCTCGAAGAGTTCGTCGGCGATCCCGGCTTCGAACAGCCCGAGGCGATCTCGATGTTCTCGTCCGCGGGCGAGCTCGTCGCGCGGATGCACGCCGCGGGGATCGACCACCCCGACCTCCACCTGCAGAACATCGTCGGGCGGCTAGGGAACGGTGGGGAATCGCTCACGTATATTCTCGACTGGGATCGCGCCCGAAAACGTGACGCGGGCAGCTGGAACCCTCACGTCAACCTCCTCCGGCTCTGGCGTTGGGTGCAGAAGGTGGAGCGGCAGGGCCGCCTGAGGTCCGAGAGCCTCGGGAGCGAGGCGACGGGAATTGCGACGCGCGCGTTTCTTCGCGGCTACTTCCGCGGTCGGCCGGGCGAGATTCCCCGCGCGCGCTCCTACTTTCGCCGACGGGCCCTCTGTGTGGAGCTGCGCACGCGGGTTCGCGGTCGACCGGAGCGGGTTGCCCGCGCCCGCCCCCGTGCTATGATCGGCCGACCGTAAACTCGAGGCAGGCGCGGTGAAGGATCCTCCGGCGCTGCGGTTGTCCGGATGGACGGTCGCGGCGCGACCGAATCAACCAATTCCGCGAGGTCAGGAGGACGCGGAGAGGAAACATGACCGTCGGCGACACCGTCGCGCGAGCGACAGGCGATGCGCGAAACTCGGAATCGCGGGAGCGCGATGATCGCTCGCTCGTTCGCGTGGGCGGCATCGACTACCTGAACTCGCTCCCGCTCACCGCCTATCTGGCCGGGGCGGGCGAGCCGCGATTCGAGCTCGTTAATCTCGTCCCGAGCGCGCTCGCCGATGGCCTGCGGCGTCGCGAGCTCGATGTCGCGCTCGTACCCGTCGTCGAGTACTTCGCGGACGATCGTTACGAGATCGTTCCCGGAATGTGCATCTCGAGCTACGGCGCGGTGGACAGCATCCGACTCTTCGTGCGCAGCTCCGTGCGCGAATGTCGTCGCGTGTTGCTCGATGCGAGCTCGCGTACGTCGGTGCTTCTCACTCAGCTCCTCTTTCGGCGCGCTTGGACGATGGACGCCGATCCCGAGTTCACCACTCGTCCGTCCGACGAACTGGAAGCGCTCCTCGAGCGCGTCCGTTCGGGCGCGTCGAGGGCGAACGACGAGGCCGTCGATGCGGTTCTTCTCATCGGCGACGCGGCACTCCGCCAGAGCGCTCCTCCCGGCTGGCAGCAACTCGATCTCGGCAATGAGTGGACTCGCTGGACGGGGCTGCCGTTCGTCTACGCATTCTGGGTGTGGCGAGGCGACGTGCCCGCGCCGGCCGGACTCGTCGACAAGCTGCGCGAAGGACGCCGGATCGGTGAGAGTCGCGTCGACGACATCGCGCGCGAGTGGCGCGGCGTTCGCGGCGTGGACGAACATCGGTGTCGTGAGTACCTTGCGCGGGTGATTCAGTATGAATTCTCCGTCGCTCAGCGGGAGGGACTCGAAAAGTTCTTCGCGCTCTTGTGTGCGGAGAATCTCATCGCGGGAGATCCGCCGTCGCTGCGCTTCGTCACCGAGGCGGTCTGAGTCGAGCTTCGAGAGAGCGCCGCGTAGACTTGTCCTACACTCCGTTCAGCGCGTGTATCATCGCCTTCAACGAAGAAGAGAACCTGCCGGACGCGCTAGCGAGCGTCGCGTTCGCCGACGAAATCGTCGTCGTTGACTCCCACTCGACCGATTCGACTCGCGAGATCGCGGCGAACTTTCGCGGTCGAGCGCGCGACGGGCGCGAGGTGGCGCCGAAGGTGATCGAACGCGATTGGCCGGGTCACGTTGAGCAGAAGAACTTCGCGATCGATGCCGCCGCGCACGACTGGGTTCTCTGCGTCGATGCCGATGAACGCGTATCGGACGAGCTACGGACGGAGATCGTCGACGTTCTCGCCGGCGACTCGCCGAGCGCGGATGCCTACAGCATGCCGCGGCGCACGTTCTATCTCGGCCGCTGGATCCGGCGCGGTGGCTGGTACCCGGACCGAAAGGTCCGGCTCTTCCGGCGCAGCCGCGGTCGGTGGGGGGGGGTGAATCCCCACGACCACGTCTACTCCGAGGGGAAGGAGGTCCAGCTTCGAGGAGACCTTCTTCACTACAGCTACCGCGACATGGCGCAGCATCTGAGGACGATCAACTTTTTCACCGACATCGCGGCCGACGAGAAGCTGCGACGCGGGGCTCGGTTCGCGGTGCTGCGGATGATCACTCACCCGCCCGCGAAGTTCTTCAAAATGTACTTTCTCCAGCAGGGGTTTCGCGAAGGAGTCGCTGGCTTCCTCATCGCGGGCCTCGGCGCGTTCTACGTTTTTCTCAAGTACGCGAAGCTCTGGGAGAAGCGCGAACGCGCCTGGAAGGAACCCGACGTTGCGCATACTGCATCTGGTCTCGAATCATAAATTGACCGGCCCCGTCGATCCGGCGATCCGTCTGGCGAGCGCCCTCCGGGAGATCGGCGTCGAGTCGGAAGTCGCGGTCGGGCGCCCGGAGCTCGGTCCGGGACCGATCGACGATCTCGTGCGCGAGCGCGGACTCGAGCCGGTGACCGCTCTTCGGCTGCCGAAGCACCGGCGGTTCTTCGCGAATCGGCACGACGTCGGCGTCCTCGTCGAACGACTCGGCCGCGGGCCAGTCGACGTGCTGCATGCGCATCTCGACAACGCGCATCGGACCGCCGTCCGCGCGGCGCGGCGTCTCCCGGTCGAGCGCCGACCCAGAATCGTGCGAACCCTCTACGATGACGCGGTCGGCCCGGCGAGCGGGGAGATCCGTTCGCTCTACGCTGCGACCACCGGCGTGTTCGTCTTCGGCGACCGAGTACGGGACGGGGTCGCCGAGGAGCTAGGCGTTCCGCGCGAACGAATCCGGCGAATCGAGGGCGCCGTCGTCACGGAGCGCTTTCGTCCGCGGTCCCACGACGAGAGCCTGCGCGATCGACTCGAGCTCCCGCAGGACGCCGTCGTCGCCGGGATCGTTGCCCGCATCCAGCCGCACCGCCGTTACGAGCTTCTGTTCGAGGCCGTGCGCGAGGTGATGGCGGAGCAGCCAAATTTCTACCTGCTCGTTCTCGGCCGGGGCACGCGCGCGCAAGAGATCGCGCACGAATCGGTGCGGGCGCTCGGCATCGAGGAACGAGTGCGCCTCCCGGGTTACATCGGAGGCGACGACTACCCGCGGGCGCTCGCTTGCTTCGACTTCAAGATCTTCCTCGTTCCGGGAAGCGACGGCACCTGCCGCGCGGTGCGCGAAGCCATGGCGACGGGCGTGCCCGTGATCGCGTCGCGCCGCGGACTCCTTCCGGAAATGATTCGCGACGGTGTCGACGGAATCCTCGTGGAGGAAACGACGACCGCCCTGACGAGCGCTCTTCTCCGGCTCGCAGCGGACGCTGAGTATCGCCGCGAGTTGGGCGCGAACGCCCTCTCGCGCGCGCGGAGCGACTTCTGTCAGACGAGCCAGGCGCGAAGCGTTCTCGACGCCTACCGCGATTGGAGCGCGTAGGGAACTCCGTCTCTGAGTTTCCGGACGGCGGCGTCATTCGCTCAACAGTCGGGCGGCGTCGAATCCCGATACCTCGTTGGGGGCTGTTCGGGCGTCGCCTCCGGCGGAGGGTTCGGCTAAGGAACGAGCGATCTATGAGCATTCTCGGCCACATCGATGATATGCCGCTTGCGGATGTGCTTCAGATGGTGAGCGCCGGGAAGGGGTCGGGAGTCCTCACGCTCGTCTGCCGCGAGGGAACCGGCCGGATGCTTCTCAATCGCGGCCGGGTCATTTTCGCCGGCTCGGATGTGCGGAAACGACTCGGCGCGCTTCTCGTCGAGCGCGGTCTCGTGTCGTTTCAAGACCTCAACCTCGCGCTCAAGCAGCAGAAGACCGAGCGCGAAGCGCGACCGGTCGGCACGATTCTCGTCGAGAACGGCGTCATCCGCCGAGACCAACTCGAAGCCGTCCTCCGGCCGCACATGATCGCGGTGTTCTCGGATTTCCTTCGCTGGAAGAAGGGGATCTTCTACTTCGAGAAGAACTGGCTTCTAGCCAGCGAGATGGTGGGGCAGGAGGGGATCAAGGTCGAGTCGATCCTTCTCGAAGCCGCGCGGCTCTCCGACGAGATCGAAGAGGTCAAGACGACCGACGAGGTCCCCGAGCTCTGGCCCTGAACCGGGCCGGAACCTGAGCTCGCGGTCACGACCTCGAATCGAGGGTGCAGCCCCGCCGCGGCGTCTCGTGCATCGCGGCGAAGGTGCCGGGAACGGGACTCCGGCGACAACGTGTCGTCGAGCTCGAAACTACCACGCGCGGCTCACGTCCTCGCGGGACGAGCGCGGTAGAGGAAGTGGTAGGCGAAGTTCCGCGGGAGGAGTCGCTTCCACCACTTGAAGCGGTTGTAGGGGAGGATCTCGTCGACGGCGAGGCCGTTGGCCTCGAGCAGGTCGCGCCACTCGTGAATCGTCGCGAAGCGATCGACGATCTGGTGGTGATTCGGGCCGTAGCCGGTGCGCCAAACGCGCCAGATGCTTCCCGAATAGTAGCTGTTCGGGAGGAGGATCCAGACCGTGCCATCCGCGCGGCACACTCGAGCGAGCTCGCGCGCGCCGCGTTCGGGGTCGAGAAAGTGCTCGAGGTTTCCGCTGCAGAGAACGATGTCGAAACTCGCGCTCGCGAACGGGAGCCGCTCTCCCTGGCCGAGTACACGGCGAGCTTCGGGAGCGGCGCGACGCACGAACGCGAGAGCGGCGTCGGAGAGATCGAGCGCGACCATCGACCGCAGGTCTCCGCCAGCGGTCGCGAGCATCGCGCGCGCGAGCTCGCCTTGACCGCAGCCGGCGTCGAGCACATGCGCATCGGCGCGTCGTCCCGGTTCGAGGTGGGCGAGTGCGCGGCGGGTGAGCCACCGGTAGTAGCGCGGTGAGTCGCCGAGGGGGGCGCGGACGTAGCGTTCGTTGTACGCGCGGCGCACCGCGGCGAGGGACGGATTCGGCCCGCGGGGGCGCTTCAATCTCGGGGCTCCGCAGCGGCTCGTTTCGCGTGGTAGCCGTCCCAGCCGCGCACCAGATTCGAACCGACCGCGGCGAGCGCGGCGGCGCCGAGTGGCGCGTCCGCATCGATGCGAATCGCCTCCTCCACCGTGAATCCCGCGCCGCGCAGCTCGTCGAGCGCGCGTGCAGCGTCTTCATCGGGACCGGAAACGAATCGCTCGATCGTCGAGTACCCGCTTTGCGCCGCACGCCGGCGAGTCCAGCCGCTCGGCGCCGAGGCGTCGTTCGTCGAGGCGACTCCGAAGCGCCACCGGTCCCCGGTGTCCGGACTTCGCGTACGCCACAGCATCGTGCGCGCGAGATCGGCGACGCCGACGAACTCCGCGTCGCGCTCGTGCGCGCCCGCGACCACCCACGTCCCGCCCGGGAGGCTCGTCTGGCGGACTCCGTCCTCGCTCAGTCGTCCGGTGACCGCTTCTGAGCTGAACACGGGGACGAGCCATTCGTCACGCCAGCCGGCTGCTCGCGCCGCGTCTTCGTTCCATCGCTCTCCCGAGGCGAGGAAACCGAGGCGATCGACATCGGTGACATCGGTGGCGAGCGCTCCACTGAGAGCGAAGCGCAGGTAGTCCTTCGGTGCGAGGACGACGCTCGTTCGCTCCGCTGCCCGAGGATCGCTGGCGAACGCCGTCGCGACGTCCGCCGCGACGCTCTCTGCCGGGAGGCAATGGAGCGGGCCCGACGGCTCGTAGTTCACGTCGAGCGCGATCCAGCCACTCGGCGCGGAAAGGGCGAGCCCCCACAGCTTGCGCGACTTGACCGGCAGCTCGAAGTACGCCTCCTGAAGCGCGAACGCCCCGGCGCGGACCCACTCCGCCGGCGGGATCTCGACGCGCTGAGGGCGTGCGTCTCCGGCGGCGACCTCACGCGCGTTCACAACCGGAACCGACGCGCGGCTCCACTCCGCGAGGTCGCGGCCGAGTGCGACCGCCGTCGCTCGAGTCGCGTCGACGTGGAGACCGAAGAACTGAATCATGGTGGAACCGTCTGTCTGAGAACGGATTCGAAGAGGAGGATGACTCCATCCCGGGCGGCGCCTCGGCCGGCCTGCGATTCGCGTCGAAGGGGATTCGCGCCGAACGGATCTGAAGCGCGTTCGAAGCCAGCTTGGGATCAGGCCAGCGACGCACGTTCGGGTGCGATTCGCGCTCCGCGATGTCGTCCGAGAGTCTGGTGAGAGCTACGGAGACTAGAGGAGGTCCCGGACGACGTCGCGCTCTTCCTCGAGTTCGGCGATCGTCGTCGCGAGCTTGTCGCGGCAGTAGCCGTCGAGCTCGAGTCCCTCGACGATCTCCCAGCGGCCGTTGGATACGCGGACGGGAAACGACGAGATCAGTCCTTCGGGCACGCCGTAGCTGCCGTCCGAGCACACCGCCGCCGACGTCCAGTCGTCTCCTTCCGTTCCGAGGGCGAACGTCCGAACGTGATCCTTCGCCGCGTTGGCGGCCGACGCCGCGGACGACTTGCCCCGCGCGGCGATGATCTCCGCCCCGCGCTTCTGCACTCGCGTCTGGAACTCACCTTCGAGCCAGGCGCGGTCGCCGATCACCTCTTCGGCCGGACGGCCGTCGATTCTAGCGTGGATGAAGTCCGGAAACTGGGTCGTGCTGTGGTTTCCCCAGATCGTCATCTGCGATACCGATGTCACCGGTCGCCCGGCGCGCCCGGCGAGCTGCGCGATCGCGCGGTTGTGATCGAGTCGCGTCATCGCGAACCAGCGGTCCCGCGGCACCGACGGGGCATTGTGCATCGCGATGAGACAATTCGTATTGCACGGATTCCCGACCACGAGCACGCGCACGTCGCTCGCCGCAGCCGCGGCGATCGCCTTTCCCTGCGTTGTGAAGATCGGACCGTTCTCGCGAATCAGATCGGCTCGCTCCATTCCGGGGCCCCGCGGCTTGCTGCCGACGAGGAGCGCCCATTGGGCATCGCCGAACGCCTCCTCCGGTTGGTCGCTCAGCTTGACCTCCGTGAGCAAGGGGTACGCGCCGTCCTCGAGCTCGAGCGCGACGCCGCGTAGAGCGTCCATCGCCGGCGGGATCTCGAGGAGCTGGAGCGCGACCGGCTGATCGGGGCCGAGCATCGCGCCGTCGGCGATCGAGAAGAGGAGGTTGTAGGCGATCTGACCGGCGGCGCCGGTGACCGCCACACGGACGGGAGCCTTGGTGGTCATGTCGAGAAGTCCTCGGGATTCGTTCATTCGAACCGACTCGCGGAGAGCGGGGATGGGCCCGCGCCGCGGAGCCGGGTGTCTCACCAGACGGTGAGCGAAGTGGGGAGACGCCGTGCGGCGGGAACGACAACGCGTCGCCGCAGCGGGGCCTCGACAGTAGCTGCGCCTCCGGGGTCGGTCAACTGTTCGTTGTCGAGCCGGCGGACCCCTTAGTCGGAGCGGCGGATGAGGTCGTCGTACGCCTTCTTCAGCTCGACGAACTTCGCGTGCGCGACGCGCTGAAACTCCTCGCCGCGGTGGAACACCTTGTCGGGATGGTATTGGCGTGCGAGGCGGTGGAACGCGGCGCGGATCTCCGCATCGGACGCGTCTGAGGCGATGCCGAGAATCTCGTAGGGCGAGGCTACGTGGCGGGGGCGCGTACGCCGACCCGCGCTGCGATCTCCGGCGCCGTCCTCCCGGTCGCCGGTCGCCGCACCGCTCCGCCGGTCGCTCGTCCGCGCTCGCTCTGCTCGGTCGTGCTCGGAGTCGCGCGACGCCCGTCCTCCGGCGGCGCCCGGTTCATCGCGGTCCGTCCGTCCCCTCGACGTCGGTGCCGTTCCTGCCTGAGTCCGCCCCCAAAACCGCCACCACGGCTTCGAGTAGCGGCGGTCGCCGTCGCGCTCGAAGGCGTAGCGCCGTCGATCTTCGTTGTCGCGCAGCCACGCGGCCGCCGCCAAGAAGTCCTCTGGGCGCGTGTCGAGCCAGCTCGAAAAGAAGTACTCGACGACCGAGACCTGGAGATTGGGCGAGGCGAACCAGCGACCGCGCTTCGTTTTCTCGCAGCGATTCTCTCGCCGACACGTCGGGCAAAGGAGGAGGCGATACGGCCCGCCGTCGCGCGCGCGACGACTGCGCAGGATCCCGTCCCGCGCGATCTGACCCGCGGCGAACTCTTGGTCGCAGAACCAGCAGCGCGCCGCAGACGGCGCCGGAGAATCGGTCGACATGGATCGATCGGCTCGCGAGTCGGACCGCCGCCCCGCGGCGGACGCTCACGCGATGAGCATCGCGTCGCCGTAGCTGAAGAAGCGGAAGCGCCGCTCGATCGCCCGGGCGTAGGCGTGGAGCATGCGCTCGCGCCCCGCGAACGCACAGACGAGAACGAAGAGACTGCTCTGGGGGAGATGAAAGTTCGTGATGAGAGCATCGACCATCTCAAAACGCATCCCAGGCTTCAAAAAAAGCTCGGTCCCGAAGCGGTACGCGCCCTCCTCGGGCTCGCCGCCGAAGCGAGCCCAGCTCTCGAGAGCTCGCGTCGTCGTCGTTCCGACGGCGATGACCCGTCGGCCCTCGGCGCGCGCGCGCACGATCGCCTCAGCGGTCGCGATGGGTATCGAGACCCGCTCGCGGTGGAGGGTCGATGCCGCCAGCTTCGCGTCGGAGAGCGGCTCGAAGGTTCCGAGACCGACGTGGAGGACGAGGTTGCGCCGCTCGACGCCGCGGGCCGATAGGTCGTCGAGGAGCTCCGGGGTGAAGTGCAGTCCCGCCGTCGGAGCTGCCGAGGACCCGGACGACCGCGCGTAGATCGTCTGGTAGCGTTCAGCGTCGAGTGCCCGCCGGGCATCCTCCGCCGCGCGCTCGATATACGGCGGGAGCGGTACTTCGCCCGCGTGTTCGCACAGCCGAAACACCGCCGCCGCATCGAGAGCCGAACCGGAAGCGTCGCGGAACTCGACGTCGACCCGTCGTTCGCGCCGATCGAGCGGATGCGCCGTCGCCTCCGCTCGATCGATGGCGAGGACACTCCCGGCGGCGAAGGCTTTCGCGGGTCGGCCGAGCGCCGTCCACGTCGTCCCATCCGATGCGGGCTCGAGGAGGAGCAGCTCTCCGCGCCCGCCGCTTTCCCGCCGGAATCGGAGGCGGGCGGGAAAGACTCTCGTCTCGTTGAAGACGAGGAGGTCGCCGGGCCGGAGTCGCTCCGCGAGTGATCCGAAGCGGTCCGCTTCGACGGCAGGTTCCCCGCGGCGCGGTACCACGAGGAGACGCGAGTCTCCGCGTTCGGCCGGCGGCTCTTGGGCGATGAGCTCGGGAGGGAGAGCGAAATCGTATTCGGTGAGCGAAGTCTTCGGCGCGGGACGCGGCGAGTTCATCCTCTCGCGCCTCCGCGAGCGTCGGTGTCCTCCGCGCCGGTGCCGGGAAGCGGATCCGGCAGCGTTTCGATCTCGAGTCGGGGCAGCCAGGCCGCGACCGCCGCGAACCACGGGCCGGGAGAGTCGAGCGAGGACGAGAAGACGGGAATTCGGCGCGCATCGGGCCGCGGATCGGCCAGGGTGGCGTCGAGGGGGCGCCAGCGATCGACGTGCACCTCCGTCCAGAGGTGTCCGTGGAATGCATCCTCGTGCGCGACGAGGCCGGCGACGACGCGCGAGGGGATTCCGATCGCGCGACAGAGCGCCGCGAGGAGAAGTGCGTGCTCGGTGCAATCGCCGGCGCGGTTCACGAACGCTTCCTTCGCTGAGCCGAACGCGAGCGCGCTCGGATCGAGATCGAGATACCCCCGGACCCATTCCGCGAGTCGGAGCGCGCGTTTCCAATCCGAGGCCAGTTCCGCCGTCAGTGCGGTGGCGCGGCGAACGATCGCGGGATCGTTCGCTTCGAGATGCGCGGTCGGCGAGAGGTAGGCGATCGATTCCGCGTCCGACAGTCGGCGCGATTCGGCGGTGTTCGCGTCGGCGACCACGCGAATCCGTACCACGCGATCGCGGAGTTCGTGTTCCGGGACGGGGCGGAGCACCGTGACGCAGGCCGCATCGAAGAGCCCCTTCGCGTCCGGGAGCATCCCGCGGGGAAGGCGGACGCGGTATTCCGCGCGGTCGCGCGATCGCGGGACACCTCCGACGGGTTTCACGACGGCGATTTCGATCGGCGGCGGGGGCGATCGCGCGGCCTGGAGAGCGGCGCGCCGCGTCGACGTGTTCGAATCGAGCTGGCCGCCGAGGAGTGCGACCCTCGAGGCGATGGGGCGAAACCCGCGGTCGACACTTCGCTCGACGGTTACGCCCGCAGTGGTGACGCGAAGGCGGAATCCCTGCTCGTCGACCGCGATGATCTCGACCAGCTCGGTCACCGCGATTCCGCTCCCGGGACGGAGGACGGTGATCGAGACAGAATCGCCGGCGTTCCTGAGCGCATCCGTGAGGACGCGGCGCGCCCCGATGGGACCGAGCGTCGCGGGAGGAAGGATCGATTCGCTCCGGCGATCTTGCGGGAGTGTGCGTTCAACCCGAATGCCGTCGCCGGCCCGGTAGCCGGAGATCTCCTCCGTGCGTCCATTCGCGACTCGCCGTGATGAGAACGCCGCGATCTCCCCGTTCGCGTCTTCGTCGGTCGTCGTCGCAGTGACCAGCGTGAGTGCTCGCCCGTCGCGGCGCCACGCGAGTCGCTGCGTAAACTCGCTGCGGTAGCCTCCACCCGCTCGCCGGTTTGCGCGGAAGCGGGAGTAGCCGATCGTTCGCGCCGAGGCTTCCGCAGAGGCGCGGTAGGAAAGAATCCGCCACTCGTCGATCTCGGCCGAACGTCGCCGGTTCGATGGCGAGGCGGGGTTCGGGTCGAGCTTCGCCTCCGGAGGGGACACCGATGACGCACAGCTTCCGCTCACCGTCACGGCGACCACAGCGCTCACCGTCCGCAAGCTTCGGCGAAGAGCGCCCTCGCGATTCAGCGGCGATGGCGCTTCCATTTCGGGCCCTCGTTCAGCACGGGTGTGGCTGGACGAGGCGGCCATCGATCGTCACGCTCCGGAGCCCCACGTGTACACAGAAGAGTCTCACCGCGAAGATGAGGTCGCTGCGGGTGAGCTCCTTCCGATCGATCGCGAGCTCTACGCAGCCGTTCTCGTCCACGTAGAACTCGAAGCCCGGCTCGCCGGCGACGACCTCCGGGGCGGTCCTTCGCAGGCGGTGCGCTCGATCGTTCTCGACGTGGTAGTAGAACGGATCGACTGCACTCAGTGCGCCTTCGCCTGACCATCGGCGCGCGAGGTGCGGAAGCTCACGGCGGAAGAATTCGCGGGTGAAGACCGACATCGGAACGAATGGAAGTTCGTCGGAACCGTCGGTGCGACGCGAGACGAGACCGACGTCGATCCACTGACGCAGCGGCGCGGGCGGAAGAACGCTCGGCGCGAAGTGACGCCGCGGATCGCTCACGGCGCGGAGGCGGAGGGGGGCGCTCAGTCGGAGCGCCTCGGCGAGATGGCGTCTCGGCGAGATGGCGCGACCCTCGGCGAGGCGGTCGGAGAGACTGCGGAGATACTCGCGGGCCTGCGGTGAGAGCTCGGAGTCCCCGGGCAGCACGGAGAGGAAGGTTGCCACGAGCCGCGCCGAAGCGGCGGTTTCGCCAGAGCCGGAGACTCGCAGCGATACCGGGAGAGCGCGGTCGGCGAGCTCCGAGACTCCGCGGAGCCAGTGGATGAGCGACCCGCGCGAGCGGTGTGCGCTCAGATACTCGTCGATCGACCGCGCGACCGCGCGGAGACCCACGGCGCCGCGGTCGTCGGCGTCCCGCCGGTTCGTCCGGGGACTCTCCTCGCCCATGTGACGTCTCCTCTTCTTCGGTCCTCTTCCGCGGACTTCCTTCTCTGGGTCCTCGTCGTCGGCCCGTTTCGACGTCACCGTCTCGCTCGGTCGCGGCGCGCGCAGCCGGCGGCTCGCGCGATCGCGCTACGTATGGCGGACCCCAACCCTGGTCGCGTCACATTGTAGGAGGGGGCGAGAGTCGACCCACGGAAAAAAAGTGGCCGCGACGAAGTGTCCCGCGCGCCTCAGAAGCGTGGATTCACACGCTAGCGCGTGCGAGCGCGAAATCGCTTGAGTTCGGTTCGGACGGGGAATATCGTCGGGCGGTTTCTCGCGCGCCGGCGCTGGACTCGCGGCCGCGACGGGCGGAGACGATACGCCGCCGCGGGGCCCGGAGAACGATCTTCAGATGCTCGATCCCAAACGCATTCGTCAGGATCCCGATGCGATCAAGGCGGGCGCACGAAAAAAACGCATCGACGCCGACGGGCTCGTCGATCAGTTTCTCGGGCTCGACGACGAACGGCGAGCGATCGTCCGCGAACGCGACGAGCTGAAGGCGGAGCAGAATCGCGTCGGGAAGGAAATCGCGAAGCTCTCGGGTCCCGAGAAGGCAGAGCGCGGACGCGAAATGAAAGAGATCTCCGCTCGGCGGAAGACACTCGACTCGCGTCTCGCGGAGATCGAGACGGGCCTCCACGACGTTCTGCTTCAGATTCCGAATGTTCCCGACGCGGACGTTCCGGAGGGTGCTGACGAGGCGGAGAACGTCGAGCTGCGTACGGTCGGCGAGCCGCCGGCGTTCGACTTCGAACCAAAGGACCACCTCACGCTCGGAGAAGAGCTCGACCTCATCGACATGACGCGCGCCGCGAAGCTCTCGGGCTCGCGCATGTACATCCTCAAGAACGATGCGGCGCTCCTCGAGCTCGCGGTGCTTCAGTTCACGCTCGACTCGCTCGTCAAGAAGGGCTTCTCTCCGATGATCGTGCCGACTCTCGTTCGGCCGGAAGCGCTCATCGGTACGGCGTACTTTCCCGGGGGCGAGGACCAAGCGTACAAGTGCGCGCAGGACGATCTCTACCTGATCGGCACTTCGGAAGTGCCGGTCACGTCCTACCACTCGGGCGAGATCCTCGAAGAGGACGCTCTCCCACGGCTCTATGCCGGGTACTCGACGTGCTACCGCCGGGAAGCCGGAGCGGCCGGACGCGACACGAAGGGGCTCTATCGGATTCACCAGTTCAGCAAGGTCGAGCAGGTGGTCGTCTGCCGGAACGACGAGGAGGAGTCGCGCCGCTTCCACGAGTTCATCCTCACGAACGCCGAGGAAGTGCTCCAGGCGCTCGAGCTCCCGTACCGCGTCGTCAACGTCTGCGGCGGTGACCTCGGCGTGCCGCAGATTCAGAAGTACGACATCGAGACGTGGATGCCCTCGCGCGGCGGATACGGCGAAACCCACAGCGCCTCTCGGTTCTACGACTACCAGGCGCGCCGGCTGAGTCTCCGCTATCGCGGCGCCGACGGCAAACTCCGCTTCTGTCACACGCTCAACAACACCGCGATCGCGAGCCCGCGCGTCCTGATCGCCTTGCTCGAAAACCACCAGCTCGCGGACGGGACGGTGCGCATCCCAGAGGTGCTCCGTCCGTACTTCGGAGGGCGGGAGCGCATCGTTCCGAGGTGATCCGCGACGGCGAAATCCAGCCCGTCATGACGCGCCGCCGCGCGGCTCGTCCGCGGGCGCCGCAAAGCCCCCGTCCGGGTGGAAAAGCGGGGGGACGCATACCATAATGGCGCACTTGTGTCGCTGCCGCCCCCGTCGCAAGAGTACGCGAGCGCTCGTTCGCCGCGGTTGTCGATAGTTCCGCTCAGTGAAAGGAGTTCCCTGTGGTCCTGCCGGTGGCAAAGATCGCGCTCGAAGACGGCACCGTCCTCACGGGACGGTCGATCGGCGCGGACGGCGAGTCCGTCGGCGAGGTCGTCTTCAACACCTCGCTGACCGGTTACCAAGAGATCTTCACCGACCCGTCGTACAACGGGCAGACCGTAGTGATGACGAATCCGCTCATCGGGAACTACGGAATCAATCCCGACGACGAGGAGTCGTTTCGCCCGTTCGTCCGCGGGGTGGTCGTCAAGGAACTGAGTCGACGGCCGTCGAACTTCCGTTCCCACGGCTCGCTCTCGGGCTACCTGCAGAAATTCGGGATCGTCGGCATTTCCGGCGTCGACACGCGAGCGATCACCCGCCGCGTTCGCGTGTCGGGGTCGCTGCGCGGAATCATCGTGACCGGAGACGCCGCCGCTCGTTCGGACTCCGAGCTCGTCGATCGCGCGAAGGCCTGGTCAGGGCTCGACGGCGCCGACATGGTCGCTGATGTGACGTGCGGGCGCATCGAAGAGTGGACGCGCGGATTCAGCTCGCCGTTTTCGAACTGTTTCCGCTCGAATCGTGCCGACGCGGGGATGGGGAGCGGGCTCAAGGTGGCCGCGTTCGACTTCGGGATCAAACACAACATACTCCGGATCCTTTACGACATGGGATTCGAGATCCATGTCTTTCCCGCGAGTGCGACCGCGGACGAAGTGCGCGCGATCCAGCCCGACGGTCTCTTCCTCTCGAACGGACCCGGTGATCCCCTCGGTCTCCCGTACGCCATCGACACCGTTCGCTCGCTCGTTGGAGAGCTGCCGACCTTCGGCATCTGCCTCGGGCACCAGCTCACCGCGCTCGCGCTCGGCGCGTCGTCGTACAAGCTCAAGTTCGGGCATCACGGCGGGAACCATCCCGTCAAGAATCTCGTGACCGGCAAGGTCGAGATCTCGGTGCAGAATCACTGCTACGCCATCGACGAGAACACTCTCCCGGCGGGCGTCGAGCCGTACTTCGTGAATCTCAACGACCAGTCGCTCGAGGGGCTCAAGCACGCCGAGCTCCCGCTCTTTACGGTGCAGTTTCATCCCGAGGCGGCGCCCGGTCCCAACGACTATACGTTTCTGTTCGATCAATTCGCCGCTATGGTCCGCAGTCGCCAGCCGCTCGAGGCGTGCTGAAACGGGCGGAGACCCGGCGCGGCGACCGCGTTTCGCGGTGAGGAACGCGCGCGGGCAGCCGCGGATCGTGTGGCAGAAGGATGCTTCGTGATGGCCGATGTCGCCCGGCACTACTGCGTGGTCGGAATCCAGTGGGGGGACGAGGGGAAAGGGAAGATCGTCGACGCGCTGATGGGCGAGTTCGACGTCGTCGTCCGCTACCAAGGCGGAGCGAACGCGGGGCACACGGTCAAAATCGGGGACGCCGAGTACGTTTTTCATCTGATCCCGTCGGGAATCCTGCAGGACGGGAAGATCTGTGCGATCGGGAACGGCGTCGTCGTCGATCCCCGCGCGTTGATCGAGGAACTCGACGGGCTCATCGCGAGCGGATTCGACCGCGAGAGCAGTCTCTGGGTGAGCGAGCGAGCGCACGTCGTGCTGCCGTACCATCGCGCGCTCGACGCCGCGCGCGAGTCGGCATCGCGGAACGGGAAGATCGGAACGACCCTGCGCGGAATCGGACCCTGCTACACGGACAAAGCTTCACGGCAGGGGCTGCGGATGCTCGACCTCGTCGATCCCGATCGATTGCGTCCGCTTCTCCGCGCTCGGATCGAGGAAAAGAACGTCGAGCTCGTCAAACTCTACGGCGCGGATCCCATCCCGGTCGAATCGAGCATCGAAGACTACGTCGAGTACGGCGAGCGACTGCGGCCGCTCGTGCGCGATCTGACGGCGGCGCTCTGGGAGCGGGACCGGCGCGGCGAGCGAATCCTCTTCGAGGGGGCGCAGGGTCTCTTGCTCGATCTCGACCTCGGAACGTATCCCTACGTGACGTCGTCGAACACGTCGTTCCTCGGGCTCGGCCCGGGCTCCGGCTTTTCTCCGCGACGCGTGGAGACCGTGCTCGGGATCGTCAAGGCGTACTGCACGCGCGTCGGCGAAGGCCCGTTCCCGACGGAAGACGACGGCGAGGGCGGGGATCGCCTCCGCCGGACCGGCGGCGAGTTCGGAGCGACCACGGGACGACCGCGTCGCTGTGGCTGGCTCGATATCCCGGCCGTGAACTACGCGATAGAGGTCGGTGACGTCGACGCGCTCGTCGTGACGAAGCTCGATGTGCTCGATGCGCTCGAAGAGATCCCGGTCGCGGTTGCGTATGAACGCGACGGCGAGCGGTTCGACCGATTTCCGACGGACGTGGCCGGCGTGACGCCGGTCTACGAGACCCTTCCGGGATGGTGCGCGTCGACTGAAGGATGTCGCCATCCCCGCGACCTTCCGCCGCGCGCGAAAGACTATCTGCAGTTTCTTGCCGACCGCACCGGACGACCCGTCGCGATGGCTTCGGTGGGGCAAGAGCGGAACGCGCTGCTTCGATTCGACCCGTGGCTCGCGCCGCGAGTGATGTCCCGATGATCGACCGATCGGATGATCGCCACGGCGACGCGGAACCGTCGCGAGTGCTCGACGGTGTCGCGCCGAACGATCTTCCGCGTCACGTCGCCCTCATTATGGACGGCAACGGCCGCTGGGCGCGTCGCCGTGGACTCCTGCGCGTCGTCGGCCACGAGAGCGGCGCCGAGTCGCTCCGTCGCATCACGCGTCGCAGTCGCGCGCTCGGCATCAGCGAGCTGACGTTCTATGCGCTGTCGACGGAGAACTACACCCGGCGGCCGCGCGCGGAGGTCGAGTTTCTCATGGGGCTCCTCCGCCGCTATCTCATCGACGAGCGCGACGAGCTCATGACGAACGATATTCGTCTCCGCTCGATCGGCTCCGTCGAGGATCTCCCGGATTCCGTCGTCGCCGAACTTCGCACGACGGAGAAGCTCACCGCCGAGAATCGCTCGATGCGCCTTCGGCTCGCACTCAACTACGGCGGCCGACAAGAGATCATCGCGGCTGTGAATTCCTGGCTGCGCTCGCGAGATGCTGGTTCCCGCATCGGATTCGACGAGGACGCTCTCCGCGCGAACTTTTACGATCCGGAGATGTCGGACCCCGATCTCTTGATTCGGACGGCCGGAGAGTACCGGCTCTCGAACTTTCTTCTCTGGCAATGCTCCTACAGCGAGCTGTGGGTGACTGAGACCCTGTGGCCGGACTTCGGCGTCGAAGAGTTCGACGCGGCGCTGCGGGATTTCGCCCGTCGCGAACGCAAGTACGGAGCCGTCGGAAACGAGCCCGAGCGCGGCTCGGCTCGGCGGTGAGGCTACGGCGACGGATCGAAAGCTCGTCGGCGGGAGGTTGAGCCCATCTTGTCCGCGAGAGAATCGAACTCGAGCTCAGAGCTCAGAAAGTCGAACCGGTGAAGATTCGCATCCTCCTCGGCGCGGTGATGATCGCCGTCATCGTTCTCCTCTTCTGGCTCGATCACCACTTCGATTCGCGCGCGTTCGTGGGCAGCGTCGTTTGTCTCGTCGGCGTCGCGGGATGGTGGGAATTCTCGCGCATGAGTGGGGTCGCTGCGAACGGGGGGCGCGCACTGTCCGCGGTGGGCTTTGTCGCGACCGCGTGGTTTCTCGCGTTCGCGTGGCTCGACTCCGCGCGCACGGACCTTCCGGCGGCGCTCTCCGTCCTCGGCTTCGCCGCTCTCGTCTTCGGGGCGTTCGTATCGGTGCTCTTTCGGGGCGACTTTCGCACGAGCCTTCACGCGGTGCTCGCGACCATCGCCGGCGCACTTCTCTTCGGCTTCCTCTTCTCCCACGTTCTGAGAATCTATTTCCTCCCGCGCGGTTTATTGCTCGGCGTGGTGTTTCTTTTCGGAGCGAAGGGGAATGACATCATCGCTTATTTTTCGGGCCGCGCGTTCGGCCGGCGCCGTTTTCTCAAAGTGAGTCCGGGGAAGACTTTGGAAGGTTGCTCCGGCGCTGTCGTGTTCAGTGTGGTGTGGTTCGTGGCGGCGGGTCAGCTCTGGCCGGAACTCTTTTTTCGTTGGCCGCAATCGATTGTCTTGGGGATAATTTTTTCGGTGGCAACGCAAGTGGGTGACCTCGCTGAATCGCTGCTGAAACGCGCCTACGAAGTGAAGGATTCAGCGGCTTTGCTGCCGGAGTTCGGCGGAGTGCTGGACTTGATCGACAGCACGCTCTTCAGTGGGTTTCTCTTCTGGTTCGTGTTCGCCCTCACGCAGTGACGACGATTTCATCGCTTTCGACCGCGAGACGAGCTCGATCGCAGCCGAGGGAGCAGGCTTTGCCGCGCCCTCGCGAAGCGCGACGTTCCCGTGAGCCGATCGAGGGGCGCCGAGGAGAGAACTCCATGCAGCCGCTAAGGAGCTTCGGTTGAGGAGCATGTCGCTCGCGAATCGGCGGCGCACCGCGTCTCGAGCCGCGCGGGTCGGTCATCCCCGGTCGCGCCGCGACCGGGGCCGGACGCCCGGGATCGCGTGCCGACCGGTAACGGTGCCCGGCGCGCTGGCGCGTGCTCCCGTTCTTTTCCCGTGGATCGATTGTCTATGGAGATGACCATCGAAGTCGCCTCCCCCGAGGAGGCGATGATTCTTTTCGGTCTCGGCGACCGCAATCTCAAGCTGCTCCGTCACGCGCTCAACGTGGAGCTGACGGCACGGGATCGAACGGTCAAGCTTTCCGGCGATTCGGAGCCCGTGGAGCAGGCGGCGTCGATGCTCAACGACATGATCGAGCTCCATCGCCACGGTACGGCGATGGCGCCCGACTACCTCGAACGGCAGCTCGAAGCGCTCCAGTCGGGCGGGGACGACACGGCGCTCGCCGAAGGTTCGATGGGACTCTCGACCGACGGTCGATCCGATCGACGGGTCTCGGAGATCTACGCCGGCTTCGTCGTCTCCTCTGCGCGCTCCGCCGGCCAGGAGGCGTATCTCGCCTCGATCCTCGACAACGACATCGTCTTTTGCATCGGGCCGGCCGGCACGGGAAAGACGTTTCTCGCGGTACGTGCGGCGGTGCAACTACTGCGGACCGGCGACATTCGGCGCATTATCTTGTGCCGCCCCGCGGTCGAAGCGGGCGAGAAGCTCGGTTTTCTTCCGGGCGACCAGCAAGCGAAGATCAATCCGTATTTGCGGCCGCTCCACGACGCACTCAACGACATCCTTGATTACGACCAGGTGAAGCGCTACATGGAGCGGGGGATCATCGAGATCATCCCTCTCGCGTACATGCGCGGGCGTACGCTCAACGACGCGTTTATCATCCTCGATGAGGGACAAAACTCGACCGCGGCTCAAATGAAGATGTTCCTCACGCGGATGGGAATGAACTCGAAGATCGTCGTCAACGGAGACGTGACGCAGGTGGACCTTCCGAGCGGTCAGGTCTCCGGACTCGTCCACTCGCAACGTCTGCTGCGA
Organism: Planctomycetota bacterium; assembly: GCA_965223845.1. Classification (GTDB taxonomy): domain Bacteria; phylum Planctomycetota; class UBA8108; order UBA8108; family SXIK01; genus CBDCXR01. Next base: position 7,826,835 of record CBDCXR010000004.1, read on the forward strand.
AAGGTCGAGGGCATCGGTTGGTCGACGATGCAGAAAGTCGACATCGTTCGGCATCCGCTCGTTCGTCGGATCGTCGACGCCTACGAGGCGGCCGAAGAGTCGCCGCCGAGCCGGTGAGTATGCCGCGAGCAGATATGATTGCTTTCTCTTCTGAGCTGGTGCGTCCCGCCGACGCGGTCGAGTTCGTCTCGATCGCGGATCCGAAACCTACACGGACGGCCCACTATGGGTAGAAAACGCCGATTGGAGCAGTATCTCGCGCGGCGCCGTCAGAATCAGGACGCCGCGCTCGAGGAAGGTACGCGAATCTCGAATCGGCTCTTTCGTCTCGGGGTGGGCTCCGTCCTCGTCCTGATCATGGTTCTCCTCGCGAGCTCGCCCTACGAGAGAACACCTACGTTCATGATCGGTGCGGCGATTCTGATCGTCCTCGCGGCCGCCCTCAGCGCCGCTTGCCTCAATCGCGTACAGCATCAGCTGTTCGAGCGCCCGTCGACGTTCAACCAGTTCGTCGTGCTGTTGCTCCTCCTTCTCGGCGCGCATCGTTTCATCGCGGCGATGGGTTGGTCACCGTTTCTCACGCCTCTCCCTCTCTTCGCGATGATTTTCGCGATGCTCTTCTCGCAGGGGACGGCGATTCTCCTCGGTCTCGTGCTCGCGACGTTCCTCGCGGTCTTCGGCCCCTGGGAGCTGAGCGGGGCGGCGCGGTCGCTCCCGCTCCTCTTCGGTCTGGGGCTCGGTTCCACGACGGCGGTGCTCGGAATGCGGCGCATCCGAAGGCAGACGCGACCCGTCATCGTCGGAGCATACGCTGGACTGACGCAAGCGGCGGTGCTTCTCGCCTTCACTCTCATGGGCGCGTCGGGCGAGCTCCGCGACGTCGACTTCACCGCCCTTACGGAGGAGCAGGCTCAGGTCCTCTGGCGAGAGCCCGCGTGGGCGTTCGCCGGCGGACTCTTTTCGGGCGCCATCCTCACCTGTCTTCTTCCCGCGGTCGAGCGGATGCTCGGACTCCTCACCGATCGCCGACTCCTCGACCTAGCCGACCCGAGCAATGATCTTCTCCGCGTTCTCTCCGAGCAGGCCCCCGGCACTTACCAACACACGCTCGGAGTGTCGACGCTCGCCAGTTCGGCGGCCGGTGCGATCGGGGCGGATTCACTCTTAGCCCGCGTCGGAGCCTACTACCACGACATCGGGAAGATCAAGACGCCGCACTACTTCGTCGAGAACATGGGCGAAGACAAGTCGATCCACGAGCGCCTGCGCCCATCGATCTCGAAGATGATCATCATCTCGCACGTCAAGGAGGGCATCCTTCTCGCCAAGGACGAGGGCTTGCCGCAGAAGATCATCGACATGATCCCGATGCATCACGGGACGACCGTCGTCGAATACTTCTTCCACAAGGCGAAGCGGACGACGGATCCGAATCTCGCCGGCGAGCCCGGCGACGTGGAGTACCGCTATCCCGGTCCAAAGCCGCGGTTCAAGGAAGCGGGAATCCTGATGCTCGCCGATTCCGTCGAGGCGCGAGCGAAGGTCGAGTCGCATCCCAATCCGAATCGATTTCGAGTCATGGTGCACGAGGAGATTCAGAAGCGACTCCTCGACGGACAGCTCGACGAGAGCGATCTGACGCTGAACGACCTCCGCGTCGTCGAGGACAGCTTCGTCCGTCAGCTCACGACGATGTATCACGGACGGATCAAGTATCCCGGGCCCGAGCGCGAAGCCCGCAGCCCGAAGCGGTCGCGGACGCCCGACGAACCCGGAGCGGGCGGGGACAAGCCGGCTCCGGATGCGGAACCGCGCGCGAATGGGGCGGACGAGCCGCCCAAACGTCGTCGGGATCGCAAAGCGAAGGATGCGAACGACGCGCCGGAGGAGGGTGACGAGGGCGAACGCGGCGCGGCGACCGGCCGTCCGCGCGAAAAGAGTGAGGTCCGCAGCTTGTGATGGCGCCGGATTCCAATCTTCGGACGAGGCGCCCGACCGGCGGAGCCACGATCCGCGTGCTGCTCACCCGCCGGGAGAGATCCGTCGATGCACCTTGGGTGCCCATTCGGCGCGTTCTGAAGCGCGTCCTCGCCGACCACCAGCAGAGCGGAGCGCTCAGCGTGGTGTTCGTCGGCGATCGTGAGATCGCCGAAATTCACGAGGAGTTTCTCGGGGACGATCGTCCGACCGACGTGATCTCGTTTCCCTATCCCGCGGAGGATCACCCAGAGGGAGAGGAGACAGTGATCGGCGAGGTGGTACTCTCGGTGGAGACGGCGCGGCGCGAAGCGGCGCGGCGCGGGATTCCGGTGCCGCGCGAAGTCGCTCTCTACGCGATCCACGGCGCGCTTCATATCGTCGGTTTCGACGATCGTGACGCGGCCGGACGACGGGAGATGCGGCGATTGGAGCGACGGTACTTGGGCGTCTATCGCGAGTGCGGGGGTGAATGATGCGCGGGGGTTCCACGGTGATCTCGCTGCCTCGACCCGGGTCGACGCGCGGCGCGCTCGCTGACGGTCGGTTTCCATGAGCGAGTCGAACAACATCGCGTTCATCTCCGATGTGCACGGCAATCTCGAGGCTCTGACGGCGGTCCTCGAGCATATCGACGCGTCCGCGGGCCCAGCGCCGACGATCTACTGTCTCGGTGACGTGGTCGGTTACGGTCCGGATCCGGCGGAGTGCGTTGATCTCGTCCGCGAGCGCTGCTCCGTGACTCTTTTGGGCAATCACGACGAGGCGCTTTTCAAAGGAGCCCTCGGGTTCAACGGAGTCGCGCGCGCGGCGATCGATTGGACGCGCAAGATGCTGCGGCCGTCGCTCTTTCGCTCGCAGAATCGGGAGCGCTGGCGGTTCCTCGAGAAGCTTCCCCTCACGCACGAGCTCGGCGACTGGCTCCTCGTGCACGGCTCGCCGCGGGATCCTACTTCGGAATACATCCTCCCGCGCGACGCCCACTGGCCGGGAGCGGCGAAGTTCGACGAGCTCTTTGCCCTCGTTCCGTCGCTCTGCTTCGTCGGCCACACGCACATCCCCGGGATTTTCACCCGGGAGCCGAGCTTCACTTCCGCGCGAGACATCGAGGGCGAGTTTCGGTTCGCGGACGAGGAGTGGATCATCAACGTGGGTTCGGTGGGGCAGCCGCGCGACGGGGATCCGCGCGCGTGCTACCTGAGCTACCGCGACGGCGCGTTTCAGTTTCATCGCGTCGAGTACGACATCGAAGCGACGCGGGCGAAGATCCGGGAGCTGCCGCTCCTCGATGACCGTCTGGGCGATCGGCTGCTCGAGGGTACCTAGTTCTCTGTCCGAGGGTTCTGCGTCCTTGGGCTCGGCTCGGACGAGGTCACCCGGCGCCATGGTTCGTGGGCGGCCGGACCCTCTCGCGCTGACGAAACGGCGTATCGATCGCTCGGGCGCGCCTCGGCTTCGACGCGGAATCAGCCCGCCGGAGCGTCGTTGCAACTCTCACCGGTGCACCTCCTTACGTCGATGGTCGGCGCGAGGTGGGCGGTTCCATTTTGCTTGTCGATCGACAGGCGAATCTGTACAGTCTACGCATCCGTCGAAGCGATTCCCGACCGCGCCTTCGGATGCCGGTCACGGCGGCCGCGACGAGCGCCCGAGACCTCGACGCTCCCCGCCCCGGACGGACGTGCGTGCGATACGTGCACTCGCGCGCAGCGTCCCGCTGCGATGAGGTTCGACGGATGGAGCCCCGCCCGGTCGGGTGGGGCCGCTCCCCGTTTGGAGGACAACCGAGCATGGCAGCGAGAACACCGCAGACGACGCGGAACGTCGCGTTCTGTGGACATGGAACGTGTGGAAAAACGACGCTGATCGAGGGTCTCCTCGCGAAGGCGAAGGCGATCTCTCGACCGGGCTCGGTCGCTGACAAATCGACGGTGTGCGACTTCGACGACCTCGAGAAGGAGAAGGGCTACAGCATCGATCTCGCGACGGCGCACCTCGATCACGGCGGGGCGACGGTCAATATCATCGATACTCCGGGATACCGCGACTACGTCGGTCAAGTGTACTCCGCCGTGCGCGCGATCGAGTGCATGATCGTCGTCGTCGACTCCGACGACGGCGTCCGGCCGAACACGCGCAAGGTGTGGGAGATCGCCGATCAGGCGGGAGTTCCGCGCATCGTCGTGATCAATCGCTGCGATCGCGAGCATGCGAAGGACGACGAAGTCGTCGCGGAGCTCCGTGAGCAACTGAGCCCGGCTTGCCATCCGATTCAGAAGCCCGACGCGATCGGCCCCTCGTTCTCGTCCGTATCGAGCCTCGTCGGTGGGGAAGGCGGCGAAGATCTTCAGGACGCGATCGCCGAAGCGGACGACGATCTGATGGAGCGCTACCTCGGCGGCGAGGACGTGAGCGCCGAGGAGTGGCAGAGCGGACTCGTCGCCGCCGTGAAGAGCTGCAGCGTGTTTCCCGTGCTCTACGCGGCCGGCGAGAAAGACATCGGAACTGCGGAGCTTCTCGATGCGATCGTCGAGCTCGTCCCGAATGCGAGTGAGAGCCTCGGGAGAACGTGCTCGAAGCCAGCGGATGGTGACGCCGAGCCGGAGCAGGTCCCCGTCGCTACCGACGTCGATTCGCCGCTCTGTGGATTCGTCTTTCGCGTGGCGAGTGATCCCTACGTCGGGAAGCTGTCCTACGTGCGCATTTTTTCCGGTTCCCTCGCTGCGAACGGAACGTTCTACAATCCGAATTCGCGCAAGATGGAGAAGGCGGGCAAGTTCGTTCGGCTCCAGGGTAAGGAGCAGGAGGCCGTCGAGTCTGCGGTCGCGGGCGACGTGATCGCGCTCGTCAAGGTCGAAGGCTTGAAGGCGTTCGATACGATCACCGCGGGCGAGCCACTCGCGCTCGCAGCGCCGAAGCTGCCGATGCCGATGTACCGCCGCGCGGTGGGACCAAAGTCGAAGGCCGACGAAAAGAAGTTTGCCGAAGCGATCGCCAAGTGCATCGACGAAGATGTCATGTTCGCCGGCGACCGTGACAAGCGGACGCACGAGCTGGTCGTTTCAGGCGTGAGTCAGCTCCACCTCTCGGTGCTCTGGGATCGACTCAAGGGGCGCTACGGCGTCGAGGTCACCACGACGGAGCCGAAGACTCCGTACCTCGAGACGATCACTGTGAATGCCTCCGGGAGCTATCGTCACAAGAAGCAATCGGGCGGCGCCGGTGAGTTCGCCGAAGTGCACCTTCGACTCGAGCCGCTCGAGCGCGGCTCCGGGCACGAGTTCGTCAACTCCGTGTTCGGCGGTGCGATCGCCGCGACCTACGTTCAGTCGGCCGAAAAGGGCATCCGGGCCGCGCTCGAGTCCGGAGTGATCGCGGGTTACCCGGTCGTCGACGTCAAGGTCGACATCTACGACGGCAAGGAGCACCCCGTCGACTCGAAGGACATCGCGTTCCAGAAGGCGGGTCGCGAGGCGTTCAAGGTCGCGTTCCAGGAGTGTAAGCCCGTGCTTCTCGAGCCGATCGTGAACCTCGAGGTGACCTTTCCGGTCGAGAACATGGGTGACATCCAGGGCGATCTCAACCGCCGCCGCGGCCGCGTCGTCGGGATGGACGCGGTCGGAAGCTTCCAGACGCTCAAGGCGCAGGCGCCCCTCGCTGAGATCTCCGACTACGCGACGACGCTCGGCTCGATGACGGCGGGACAGGGAACGTTCGACATCGAGCTGTCCCACTACGAGGTCGTCCCGTCGAACCTGCAGCAGAAGATCTGCGAGCAGGCGAAGGCGGAACTCGAGAAGGACCAGGTCGCGTAAGGCGGGCGGGTGCGGCGTCGAGTGCTTCGGGCGAGCGGGCTCTTCGCAGGGGGCTTACTCGCGATCGTTGTTGCATCGCCGCGTTCTGCCATCGCCCAGGAGGGCGGCATCGAGGTGTTCGCGGCGGAAACGCTCTTTAGCGAAGGCTGGAGGGTTTCCGCGAGCTGGATCACCAAGCGACGCGACCGCTTGTTTCACGGCGACAGCAGGACGAGCGATCCTCAGCATCGCTCTCTCGAAGAGCATCGCGCCGTGCTCGGAGTCGACTACGGTCTCCTCCCCGAGCTCACTCTTTCGCTTCTCGTTCCGAGCGTCTACCGGGAAGCCCGGGTCGGTTCGCGACGCCTCGAATCGTTCGGCCTCGGCGACGTCGCTGCGCTCGGAAAGTTCCGTCTCTTCAAGGTCGATGGACGGCGCCGGTCGTTCAATCTTTCGCTCGTCGGCGGACTCGAGCTCCCGACCGGGGAGACGCGCGAGCGAGACGATGGCGGGCGACTCGATCCCACGCTACAGCCGGGCTCGGGCTCGTGGGATCCATTCGCAGCGCTCACCGCGACCGGCGACCTCGATCTTTGGCGATTCGACGCGCACGCGTTTTACAAGCTGAATACCGAGGGCGCGCAGGACTTTCGCGAGGGCGACTTTTTTTCCTTCGAGGTCGACGCCGCGTATCGCTTTTTCTACACGGAGTATCCCGGCCCGACGGCGAGCGCGCGCGTCGGACTTCAGTGGCGGCAGACGGGACGTTCGAAACAGGACGGGAGAACGCGTGAAGACTCGGGGTCGCACCAGCTATTCCTCCGGCCGGGGCTTTCGTACCATCCGATTCCGGCGCTCGACGTCTCCGTTTCGGTGGACATTCCGCTCTATCAATATTTCCACGGGCGTCAGCTCGCGCTAGACTACCGGTGGTTCGCGGCGATCGGGCTTCGCTTCTGATCGGAGCGACGACGGCGCCCCCTGACCGCGGAAACTCACTTGTGGATCGAACTCCCCGAATGAAGAACACTCATCGCGCGCTCCTCGCAACTTCGGCGCTCCTCTTCGCCGTGAGCTGCGAGTTGCCCGGACCGGCGCCGGGCGGCAAGTCGTTCGCGACGCTCACGCTCCTCGTCGACAGCTGAATCTGAAACGACAAGGCCTTCGGTCTCGAGAAGGCCCTCCGGCGCCGGGTCGGCGCCGATCGCATCGAGCTCGACGCGCGCGACGGAATCGCCCGGGCCCACATCGATCGTCCGCGCAAGATCGATCTCGCCGCCGCGGAGCGAGCGGCCTACGGAGCGGGATATACGCTGAAGCGGCTCGACATCGAGGCGGATGGGCGCGTCGAGACCGTCCGCTGCGCGGAGTGCGTCCGCGACGTGTCGGTGTTCAAGCTTTCGACGGGGCAAACGTTCGAGCTGGGCGACGCGCCGAACGGAGCAACGAGCGCGAGCGGCGAACAGCGACTGCGGATCCGGATCGAGGCGGGGAAGACGTTCCCGCCGGCGCATCCGGTGTTCTCGCCGGTGGCGGCGCCGAGCACTCCGAAAGTCACTGAGTCGTCGCCGTCGGAAGCCCGCGACGAAAGCTGAAGCTACTTGCGGTCTTCTCGGAACTCCGGTTTATCGTTCGCGCGCGTGTCGAATTCGCGCAGCGATGCACGCGGCTACGAGGCCGACGACCGTTGCGGCTCCGAAGAAACCTGAGTAGCAACCGGCGATGGTCGCGCTCCGGGTCGCGTCGGTGGCCCAAGGATCGAGCGCTTGGTTGAGCGCGAGGAACGGAAACGCCGCCACCAGCTGCGCGGGGCTAGAGGGGGGGAGACCGACCGTCGAATCGACGAGCAGTGGGAGGACGATGTTCCACGCTGCCAGGACACCGAACGCCAAAACGAGCGCGTTCACGCTGCGTCGACAGACGACTGAAATGAGTACACCGGTGGCACCGCAAAGAACGTAGGTGACGGCAGTGATGACGATCGCAGCGGGAACTGCCGCGCGGGGCGCCTCATCGTCGAGGAGGGCGAACGGGAGAATTACGACGAGCGGTCCGACGAGACACGCTCCGGAGTAGAGGCTCGAGTAGAACTTCCCGATGACGATGCGAGGCATCGTGATGAGCGAGCTCCGGAGAAAGTCGATGTTTCCCTGCTCGATCTCTCGCGTGAAGCTCGTCGACGCCACTGCCGTGACAAAGAGGAGAGTGAAGAAGAGGTTGAGGTTGAAGAGGGGGTAGAGACAAGACACGCCCCCATCTGCAGCCACCAGGGCGATGAGGAGGTAGAGCATGAAGATAGACCCGAACGCGATCACGCGGTACTGAACGCGTGAGAAGAACTCGCTGCGAAGCTCCTTCTGAAAGATGGGATTCTCGAACCCGGGAAGCGATTTTCCCAGCCGCATCAAGACACGCGTGAGCCAGGTTCGGGCGAGCTTGCGAGGTTGCTCGATGAGACCCTGAGTAACCGTCATCGGCGCGTCGCTTGTCTCAGCGTCGTAGGGGCGTCGAGTTCGTCGCAGGAGGTACCCGAGATGGGGGACCGCCACGATGGTGCTCGCGATTGAGTAGATCACGAACGCGGTCCGCAGCGAACCGAACGGTTGGAAGGGGCCCTGGTACCCTGCGATCACGATCGGGCCGTACGGGGTGAGGGACATGATCAGCGTCCCGTCGGCCGCTCGGCCGATCGACGCCATGAGGGCGAGAACGAGCGATAGTCCGCCGTTCCAAAAGAGAAGCCATGCGATCGAGCGGATCACCGCTCCGGCCGTCGTCTTCGCGCGAAGGGAAACAGTGAGGCAGACGAGCGTCGAAACAGTGACGGCGATGAACGTCGTTGCGTAGGTGATGATGACCACCTGCGTGTCGAGGCCGCCGAGCAGGTAGAGGAGACAGATGACGGGGGCGCACGCGACGATGAGAATGACCGTGTAGCCGATCGACGAGAGGAACTTGGAGAAGACGATGGAGGAGGGGCGGAGCAGCGTCGAGTAGACGAGGTCGAAGGTGTTGTTCTCGCGTTCACTCGTAAACGCGAGCGCGGAAAACGCCGGGACGATCACGAGCGCCGCCGTGAGCTGAGCAACGGCGCAGAACAGGAAGAGCTCGGCGTTTCTCACCGAATCAGCATGTGCGTTTCCGTGGAAGGTCGGCCAATTCATGAGCGGGACCGCCGCGGCACCGGCCACTCCGGCCAGGAGAAGCCAGATCGCGCGGCGCGTACGGAGATGGCCGATGAGCTCGCGGCGGAGGAGGGGAAACTCGAACAAGAGGTTCACGGTCGTCCCTTAGCTCCAGCCTCTGGGCGATTCGGGCTCAAGCGATTTTTCCTTCAGTGAGTTTCATGAACGCCGCCTCGAGGTCGACGACGTCTTCCGCGAACTCGATGAACGCGATCCCCGCGCCGACGAGAGCACTCGGAATGGCGCTGATCTCGGCATCGGAAGCCGTAATTTCAATTCGGAGAACGGCACCGTCCGAGCGGACGGCCGACACTCCCGCGAGCGGCTCTAGAAGCTCGATCGCTCGCTTCTCGTCGTCGCGCTCGAGGAGCTTCAGCGAGAACTCTCGGTGGCGGCGGAGACTGCGGAGGATCTCGTCGACATTCCCCGCGGCGACGAGTTGTCCCTGCTCGAGGATGCCGACCGAGTCGCAGATCGCCGAGAGCTCGACGAGGATGTGACTCGAGACGAGGATCGTCTTTCCCATCGTCTTCAACTCGCGGAGGAGCTCGCGGAACTCGATCCGCGCCCGGGGGTCGAGCCCCGACGCGGGCTCGTCCAGAATGAGCACCGCCGGATCGTGGAGGAGGGTCTTCGCGAGGCACGCACGCTGCTTCATCCCCTTCGAGAACCCGCTGACCAGATCGCGGCGCTTCGAGCCGAGGTCGGTCAGTGCCAGGACATCCTCGATCATCGCCCGCCGCCGCTTGCGCGCGAGCCGGTAGGCCGCGGCAAAGAACTCGAGGTACTCGTCGAGCGTCATATTGTCGTACACCCCAAACGAGTCGGGCATGTAGCCGACGAACTCCTTGACGCGCTGCGGGTTCTTCTCTACGTCTACGCCGAGAATCTCGGCGCGTCCTTTCGAAGGCTTGAGGAGTCCCGCGAGGATGCGGATCGTGGTCGTCTTGCCGGCGCCGTTCGGGCCGATGTAGCCGAAGATCTTTCCGCACTCGATTTCGAGGTCGAGCGAGTCGAGGGCCGGCTTGTCGCCGTACATCTTGGACAGACCCTTCGTGTAGACCGCCGCCGAAGGCGCGCCTTCTGGCTTGGGCGTCGTCGGCGGTTCGACGGGGGACGCGGCGGCGTCGATGGGCTCAGTCATCTATTCCCAAGCTCGGAGAACTGTGACGGCAGCTCGAAAACAACAAACGAGATTGCGCGGTGCGTCTCGAACCGCTCCGTCGGTGAAAAGAGCCCCCGAGTCGTCACTGCGATGATGTATCGCGGCGAGAATCCGGCTAATGTCGACGCCGATTTAGCTCGACGGCGGTGTCGCCACGAGTTCGGGTCATCCGAACGACCTGGATCGAGCGCGAGTCCGAGCGCGTCAAGTACGACGGTCAATTCGTCGGGTTCCGGAAGCCAATCCGGTTCTCGCGCGTCCGTCGGATGGCTGGCCTTGCGTGCCAGGGCGCGGATTTTCGCTGCGAGTCCGGACGAGCGAAACGGGTCGGTCGAGAACCAAACTCGATCCCAGAGGGACGTCGCACGATCCTCGAGGCCGAAGTCCGCCTCCTCGTCCGCGCGGAGAGGCTCCTTGCGGAGGACGAATCCGGACGGAGCTTGCGAAACGAGCAGAATCTCGTCCTTCCCCTCATTCTTCAATCGAAGCGAAGGCCCGTTCGCGCCCCGTTCGTAGGACCACGAAAGATCAGTGAGATCAGTGCGATGGTCGATTCGGAACGAGCGCCGGGCGTTCGTGGAGATTCGAAACGGGGCGAGCCACATACGCCCTGACGCGTCGAGCCGAATCGGTGTGTCCGGATGCTGGACTTCCATGTGCGACCGCAGGTCGCTCACTCCGGTAAGCGGATGGATCCGCGGCGGGAGTCCACCGTCAGCGGCGGCGAATTCCCGCCCGGCGAGATCGATCACTCGCGGCTTAGGTGAGAACACCGATACGAACGAAGTGGCGTCACACGTTTTGCCGTCGGCGTGCGCCACCGCGATGGTGAGTTCACTCAGTTCTGGTTGCTCGACTGCGCTCAGTGCACCGAACTGATAAATCGCGATCGTTCCGACCGCCGCGGCCGCGATGATCGCCACGAACGCCAGCTCCCGCCGCCGGCGAAAGATCCACGCCGGGACGACGATCCCGATCGCCAGATAGAGGGCGAGGGCCGTCACCACGACCTCGCCCCTGGGAACGCGGAAGCTCGCCATCGAGTAGAGCTGAGGCACGACGACGTTTTCGACGAGTCCCAATCCGTACTCCCGATCCCCCGCGAAGGTCAGCGCCCGGGCGAGCGAAGGCTGAAGCTCTGAGTAGAGACCGGGCAGAGCGCTTTCCTGCGGGAACGAGTCTCCGAGCGGAGTGAACGAGCAGGTCTGCACGACGCCCGCGCCCCGACGATAGCGGAGCGAGAGCTCCGAGTGTCGCAGCAGATCGCGAAAATTGTCCACTGCGGCGGGACCGTCGGGGGCGATCGTATGGTACGCACCGGCAATCGATTTGCGCTCCGGATCGCCTGGTTCCGGCGGAGGCTCCGCCGCGGCGTCCCGCCGGAGTAAGCGGGCGACGACGTCCGGAACGTCGGCGCGGCGACCTTCGAGGCTGACACCGAGAAGGTCTCGAGTTTCCGGTGGAAGCCCCGAAGCCCACTCCGGCCCCGGAAACGCGACGAGCGTTCCGCCGCGCTCCACCCAGGTGCGAACCGCGTTGATCGCTTTTGGCTCCGTGTCGGCGAACGAGACTCCCCAGAGAACGATGAGCTGAAATGGCGCGAGCGCGTCCGCGAGACCGCTCAAGGCCTCGGGACGGACCGACTCGACGGTGAATGTCGGCCTCGGCCCCGAGTTTATCGCCGCGGGATCGTAGGGCGCGAGTCGACGGAGTAGCGCCTCCCCGAGCGGTTGAAATCTCGGGACGTTTGAGTTCCCGAGAACGAGGATGCGTACGCGGACCTCTCGCGTGCTCACGTAGGGGGCATAGACCGTCCTTCGGTATCCGCTCTGCTCGAATCGGACGCGGAGCCTTCCGCCGCTTCGGAGGCCTCGAGCCGACATGTACGGGAGCGCGAGTTGCTTTGTCGCGCCGGAAGAGACATCGAGCTTGCAGCGGTAGCGGACGGCGGATGGCTCACCCGCGACACCTTCGTCTCGGATCTCGACCGTACCGAAGAACGGCGCGCCGGTGTTCTTGACCCGGAGGGCGAGCGCGACGTAGCCCGCTTCCGGTGGTCGACGCATGAGCTCGACCTTCACCCGGACGTTTTCGGGGAGAAACTCCGGCGTGGATTCATCCCGCCCGCAGGAGGCGATCGAGGTCAGACTCACCACCGAGGCAGCCGCGAGTCCCAGTAGTCTGCCCAGTGATCGATCGAGCACGATCCCGCTCACCACAAATCACCTTGGCCGGAGACGAAGCTCTCCGCGACGCCCTCCCGCAACGATTCCGGCATTCTACCGCCGGCGACGCGCGCCCGCCGGTGGATTGTCTCTGTGAGCTCGCCTTCCGACGGGCGCCGCCCGATCCGTCAGATGATCTCCAGGTCCACGTCGACCACCCGGATGAGATTCTCCGACTCGAGAAAGTCCTCGATCTTCTCGAGCACGGAGTTGACGAAGCGTCCGTCGTTCGCCACTGTCGCGATTCCGATCTCGCCCATCTGCCACGAGTCGTTCGAGCCGATCTCCGCGACCGACACGTTGAAGGTGTTCATGAGTCGGTCCTTGAGCGAGCGCAGCACGCGCCGCTTCTCTTTGAGGTTCTGCGCGTCGAGAACCATGAACGAAACGCGCAGGGTGCCGATTCTCACTCGCTCTCTCCTTCGCGAAGCCCTTCGAGCCCGAGGTCGTTCGCTTTCTTTTCGATGACGTCGACGGGAATGTCGATCGTCGCAGCCATCGCCGCGACGTCTCCCGCTGCGCGCGCGAGTTCCGTCTCGAGATACGCGCGCAGCTCGGTGCGCAGCTTCGTCGGGCTGATTCCGAGGAGCCGCGCCGCTGGCCGGAGCTTCCAATCCGCTGCACGCAGACCTTCGACGATCGCGCGGGCACCGAGCTCGAGCTGCACGCGGTAAAACGGAGTGTCCTTCTTTGCGCGACCCGTTTCGTTGCTCGTCGACTCGATCAGCTCGCGAAATGCCGTCCGATCGATGCTCACGAGACCGCGAGCGCTACGCGCCGCGTCGGCGGGCGAAGCGGCGCGGCGAAGCGATTCTCCCTTCTGTACGCGAAATACGCGCTCGATCACCTCTGCGGTGATCTCGTCTCCCTGGCACAGATCGGCGGCGAGCTCGATCGCGTTCCGGAGCTCGCGCACGTTGTTCTCGCTCCACGATTCTCTCATCAGTCGCTCGATGCCCGATGGGTGCATGGACATCCGCCGTGCGCCGTCTTGCTTCGTCGCTCGCTCGAGGAAGTAGTGGACGAGGAGTGGGATGTCTTCGCGCCGCTCGCGGAGCGCCGGCAGGCGGACGGGAAACTTGTTCACGCGGAAATAGAGATCGCGGATGAACTCCCCGGATTCGACGAGCTGGGAGAGGTCCTTGTTGGTCGCGCAAATGACACGCACGTCGACCGTGCGCGGCAGATTGTCGCCGACGCGGCGGATCTCGCCCTCCTGGAGAACCCGCCGCAGCTTTTGCTGGAGCGCCTTCGACGCGTCGCTGATCTCATCGAGAAAAATCGTTCCGCCGTTCGCTTCCTCGAACGCGCCGATTTTGTCCGCCCCCGCACCGGTGAACGCGCCCTTTCGGTGGCCGAAGAGCTCGCTCTCGAGGAGATGCTCCGAGAGGCTCGAGCAGTCGACGACGACGAAGGGGCGACCGCGCCGTCGGCCGTTGTAGTGAATCGCGTGCGCGACCAGCTCCTTCCCCGAGCCCGACTCGCCGGTGATGAGGACCGTACGATCAACGTCGGCGGCGATCCGGACGAGATCGAAGACGTTCCGCATCGACTCCGATCGCCCGATGATTCGGCTGAACTGGTAGCGATCTTCGATCTCGGCGCTGAGGTCGCGGATCTTCTGTAGATGCGTGTCGTGCTTCACCCCGGCGCGGAGATACGGAGCTAGCGTGCGCGCGAACTCCTCGAGGAACTCGAGGTCGCCTTCGTGAAACATGTCGCCGGGATTCTTGCTCTCGATGTAGAGCGCTCCGCGGCTCCGGCCGTCGAATCGAATCGGTACGGAAATGAGCGACAGCGTCTCGAGCTGCTTGATGCTCTCCGCCTCCATGAAGCGAGGGTCGTCTTTTGCGTTCTCGCAGAGGATCGGCTCCGACGACTCCATCGTCTGCTCGACGACGGTGCGACTGAAGGAAAGCTCGAGGTCATCGGTCTTCCAGCCCGCGTGAACCTCGAGTTCACCGGCGGATGAGCTCTCGAGGATGATCAACGCTCGCTGAATCGGACGGCCTCCCTCGAATTCGATCTCTTCGAGGGCGAGACCGATGATGCGTTCGAGTGTGCTGTAGAGGTCGTACTCCCAATCGATGTCCTGAAGCATGTAGAACGCGTCGAGCGCACTCCGGATGCGGGAGAGAATCGCGCGCCGGCGGTACTGCACTTGGCTCATCGTCGCTTGCTCACTGCGGTTTCGTTCTCAAAGTTTGCAGCTCGTCGAGGCGACGGGGTGCGTCGAGGCGGCGCCACATCTCCGTTGCCTCGTCGTAGGATTCAGCCGCGATCTCGTCCTCTCCGAGGAGACGCCAATAGGTCGCGAAATCGACGAGCGTTTGAGCGACGTACTGAGGAGTCTTCATGTCGCGGTACTCTTCGAGTGCGACTTGCAGATGTTTCTCGGTTCGATCGGCCCAGTCCGGACCGAGATCGCAGTACGCCCGCCCGAGCTCGCGGTGAAGATGGGCGCGTCCCACGCGCTCGACACCGCTGTCGCACGCAGCGAGCGCATCGGTCCCCGCGCTCACTGCGGCTTCTGGGTCGCTCCTCGCCGCCGTCAGTCGCACGCGGTGACTCGCGAACTCGGCGTACTTCTCTTTCGCCTCCGCCGATTCGAGAATGAATAGGCACTCCTCGAGCGCGTCACGAGCGTCCTCGAACTCTTCCGTTCGGATGAGGACTCCCGTGAGGGCCCCGAGCGCGTTCGCCCGCAGCACGGGCGGCGCGGAGTCGGGAACGTGGCGAAGCGCACTCCGGAGCGTATCGGCGGCGCGCTCGAGCTCGCCACGATCTGCGTCGAGCAGCGCGAGATTGCAAAGGTAGGGAACGCGAAGGAGCCGGAGACCGACCTCGTCCGCGTGGGCCATCCCGCGTTCGAGAGTCTCGCGCGCCCGCGCGAACTCCCCGACGTAACGAAGCACTTCGCCGAGATTGCACTGCGCGATCGCGACGCCCTTCTGATCTCCGACTTCTCGGAAGAGCGCGTCGGCTTTCTCCGTGCGCTCGACGGCAAACGCGAACTCGCCGCGGAAGTGATGGACTTGCCCGAGACTGCTCAGCGAAACGGCGAGACCCAGACGGTCGCCGATTCGTTCACGCGTCGAGATCGATCGACGCAATGATTCGATCGCACCGGCGTCATCTCCTCGCGCGCGCTGGATATTGGCGAGGTTGTTGAGCGCGGTCGCGATCACAGCGTCTCGCCCCGAGCGCTCCGCGCTCTCGAGCGCGAGCTCGAAGCGACGAGTCGCCGCTTCGAGCTGACCGCCGAGTTTCTCGACGAGCCCGAGCTGCCACTGCGCGCGCGCCATCGCCTCGAAATCCTGCTCGGACTCGTCGAGTCGGCAGCTCTCCTCGAGGTGAGTTCGCGCCCGTTCGGCGTTTCCGGTCTCGTAGTACAGCGTCCCGAGGCGGAAGTGCGCTCGGGCGCGGTGCGAGTGAGTCGCTGCTCGATCGAGGCAGCGGCCGAAAACGCGCTCCGCGCGGGAGTACTCGCCCTGAAGGTGAAGCACGTGACCGATCTTGTCGAGAATCTTCGGCGCAAGCTCCGCGTTCTCCGGGGCTCCGTCGCCGTCCGAGGTCGATCGGCCCCCGGCGAGGAGGAAGCTCTCCATCGCCGCGGGAAGCTCGCCGAGCCGAGTTTGAAAATCGCCGAGGGCCTCGGCGGCGGCGCTCCGAGTCTCGCCCGCGGGCGAAAGATCGATCGCCTTGAGGTACGAGTCTCGAGCGCGGCGGTGGGCGTGCTCGCGGTCGGCGACGCGCGCGGCGTCGAGATAGTGCTCGGCCGCCGTGCTCGCGTGCCCGGCGAGCTCGTAATGTCGCGCTGCCCGCAGAGCCGCTCCGGGTGGAAGTGTGCCGGAGCCCGCGATGAGTCCGTCGGCGAGCGCGCGGTGTAGTTCCGCGAGACGACCGTCGTCGAGCTTCGCGGTGACGATCTCGGCATCGAGCTCACTCGGCGTGGCGAGTCCGTCGTTCGTCTCGACGAGGAGTCCGCGGGAGAGGAGGCGGCGCGTCACCGCTCGGAGCTCGAGTGAGTCCGAGCACACGCTCGCCGCGAGAGCAGCGTCAGCAATTCCTCGGCCACCGCCGAACGCCGGCGGCGCTCCGGCGATGGCGATGACTGCGAGCAGCTCGCGCTCATCGGTCGCGAGTGCGTCCACCCGCGCCTCCAATCGGCCGGCGGCATCGGACGTCCGATGCGCTGCTTCGCGTTCGAGGAGCGACCACTCGACACGCTCGTTCTGCCTGCGCACTGCCAGGGCGCCGCGATCCCAGAGCGCGCGCAGCTCGCGGGCAACGGCGGCTGGTCGACCGAGCGACCGGGCGCAGAGGTGGGCCGCGAGCTCGGGTCGGATCGTGCCGCGCGGACTCAGCATGTGCTCCGCCATCGTTTCGACCTCGCGATCGGTGAGTCCGCCGAGGCGCAGGGTGTGTTCCGCCCGCTCCGAGAGCGAAGTCAACCACGCGGGAACGTTCGGATCGGATTCACTCGAGGACGGAAACGTGACGACGACGAGTCCGCGCAGTTGGTCGCTCTCGTTGACGCAAGCTTCAACGAATTCGCGCTCGAGGTCTTCGGCGTGCTGGGCGTCGTCGATGAGGACGAGGAGAGGCTGGGTTTCGCAGGCGAGGCGAAGTCCGCCGAGGATTCCGGTTAGCACCGAGCTCCGGTGAGTCGCGACCGGAACATCGGGCTCGGCCGTGCTTCGAAGCTGGAGGGCGTAGCGAGCTGCATCAAACGCCGGTCCGAGCCGGCGAGCGATCTCCGCGCTTGTCCAGTGCGCCTCGAGAAGGGCGAGGAGATCGCGCGCGAAGGCGCGCAAGCCGCCGCGCTCGCCGCTCGGGGAAAAACGGCACTCGAGCGCAATCGCCTCGAATTCCGCGAAGGCTTCACCCTTGAGACGGCTTTCGTCGAGCAGCGATGATCGACCGATGCCCGACTCTCCGGTGACGAAATGCGCGCGGCCGGACCCGGACGCGCCGACCGAAGCGCCGGCGAGGAGTCTCTCGAGATCGCGCGTGCGCCCGACGAAAGACGGCGGAAGAAGCTCGCCCTTGCGTTCGCCGGGATCGAACTCCACTCGCGGGGCGCGCAAGGCGCGATCGAGTGCCTCGAGCGTCTCCGCGGCGCTCGCGTAGCGACGGTGACGCTCCTTGGCGAGGAGCTTCATCACGACGACCGACAGCGACTCCGGGCAGAGGGAGAGCAGCGTGTGCGGTGGGGGAGGAGGCGATCGGTGAGTGAGTGCGTCACCGAGACTTCGAAACGGAGCGCGCCCCGTGAGAAGGTGATAGAGAACGGCGCCCGTCGAGTACAGGTCGGCGCGTGCGTCCACCCCGCGGTTCCCCGCGATCTGTTCGGCCGCCATGTAGAGGGGCGTCCCCGCCGCGCCTTGTTCGGCCGTGAGCGCGGCGAGGCGATGCGTCGCGAGGCCGAAATCGAGAAGCTTCACGCGCGGCGACGACGTCTCCCGGACCTCTGTCTCTGGTTTGCCGCAAACGATCACGTTGGCAGGCTTGACGTCGCGGTGAAGGAATCCGCGCGAGTGAAGGTGCTCGAGCGCCGCAAGAAGCTGGCGGACGATCTCGACGCGTCGCTCGACCTCTTCGAGGGATTCCGGAGGACGACCCGCCCACGCGGCGAGGCTTTCGCCCTCGATGCACTCCATGGTGAAGTAGACGCCGTCCTCGACGACACCGACTTCGTAGAGGTGGACGATGTTCTCGTGGTTCGTACCGCTCAGCGCGCCGATCTCTCCGCGAAGTCGCGCGCGGTCCTCCTCGTCCTTCGCCGCGACGATCTTGAGCGCGACGACTTCGTCGCGCGAGCGGTCACGGACGCGATACACGGAACCCATCGCGCCGCTTCCGAGCGGAGCGACCAGCTCGTAACGATCCGGGAGGAGAGACGGGAGCGGCGGGGAGATGTCGAACGGAGACATCGCGGTGAGAGCGACGGCCTGACGCGGGTAGACGACTCGATCGTCTGAGCCTGCTGATCGATTACCGGGGGCGAGCAAGACGCCGGCCACTGGAGGGTGCGCCGCTTGGGCTGGCGAGAAAGTGGCCGCTTGGGTCCATGGTACGGTCGGAGGCGGAACAAGGCGGGCAAAAACCAGCCGTTTTGTCTTGGGAGCGGTTGATTTTGGCTGAGAGTGCGATTTAAACCGATATTTATCAATGATTTAAGGGTTTTCCCGTTTCCTTGCCGAGCGGTGCGGCGACGCCGTCCCTGAGCGCCCGAAGTGGCCAGAATTCCGGCGCGTTCGGCCTACGGAGCGCGCTCGAGCCAAGCTCCGCACGCTCGGCGCAGGGCCTGAAAATGCGGCCCCCAGTCGCACGCCTCGGCGGTCTCTCGCGCCCGCCGCGCCGCCGCCGTGCGCCGAACCGGGTCGCACAGAGACGCCATCGCCTGCGCCCACTCGACTGGCGAGTCCGAACGGACGACCAGCCCGTTCTCGCCCGGCCGGACGAGCTCGCTCGCGCCCGCGGCCGACGAAACGAGCGCCGGGAGGCCGGCGGCCCACGCCTCGAGAACCGCGATCCCGAAGATGTCGTAGCGACTCGGGAACGCGAAGACGTCCGCGGCCGCGAGGAACGAGTGCGGGCGGCACGCCCCGAGAAACCGAGCGTCGACGCCGAGCCTCCGTGCGTAGCGCTCGTAGTCGTCGAGCCGACGATCGTGACCGACGACCCAGAGGCACGCGTCGAGGCGACCGGACGCCTTGAGTGCCTGAAGAGCCGTCGTCACGCCCTTCCGCCGGAAGTCGCTGCCGACGACGATGAAGACCGTGCGCTCGGGGCCGACACCGAGCTCGTCCCGCGTTCGCCGGCGTATCTCATCGGCGTTCGGCAGACGAAACTCGCTCGCGTCGATCGCGGGATGGGAGACGGCGACCCGATCGGCGAGTTGAGGATACTGCGTGAGGATCTGGTCCTTCGCCATCTCCGACATCGCGAAGACGAGCGGAGGACGAGTCGCGCCGAAGCGACGCCGCTCGGTGTGGACGTACGCGAAGTCGAGTAACGGGCGGAATTTTCCCAGCCGCCGGAGGATCGGCGCGGAGCGCAGGTAACGCCGGTAGGTCGAGAAGAGTCCGCTGCCGTCGATGTAAATGTCTTGCACGAAGGTCTTCGAAAATCCGAGGACGACGTCGAACGACTCACGCCGCAGCCGGCGGGCGGAAGCGTAGGCGAAGCTGAGTGCCTTCATGCCTTCGCCGAGGGGGAGCGCCGGGACACGGTGAAACGAGAGCCTCTCGTGTTCGAGCGGCTCCCATCGTCGCACGAAACAGTGGACCTCATCGCCCGCGTCGAGAAATCGGCGGACGAGAGAGTGGATGTACTTTTCGATGCCGCCCGTCGATGCGAAGCGGGTGTGGTTGATCGCGATCTTCACCGCGGTGATCGTCGGATTCGCTTCGGTTTCAGGAAGGGCGAGGACTCGGCGCGAGGCGATCGCGTCGACGGCAAGTCGAAGAGTGGATCATCGTCGTTTGGCGAAGAGAGAAGCGGCCGTGGAGTAGAATCTGGCGAGAGCTCCGGGTTAGTATGGTGCGCTTCCTCCGCACGAGCAACGGCCTCTGGTCGCTGCACTCGTTTATGCACTCGAGCGAATCTCTCACTTGACGACGCACAAATGATCCACGACAAGACCCGAGAGCTCATCACGCGCCCCGACGGGCGAAAGATCATTTTTCTCGTCGCGGACGGACTCGGCGGACTGCCGCACCGAGAGACCGGCCTCACCGAGCTCGAGACGGCGACGCTGCCGAATCTCGATCGCCTGGCGAGTGCTTCATCGGTGGGGCGGATGCAGGTGGTCGATCCCGGGGTGACGCCGGGAAGCGGCCCGGCCCACCTCTCCCTCTTCGGCTATCACCCCTACGCGGTCGAATTTGGGCGCGGAGCCCTCGAGGCGCTCGGGAGCGAGTTCGACCTCCGAACCGACGACGTCGCCGCGCGCGCGAACTACGCGACGATCGACGCCGATGGACTCGTACAAGATCGGCGTGCCGGCCGTCCTTCCGACGAGGAGAATCGCCGGCTCTGCGGGAAGCTGAGCGAGGCGTTCGCGGGTGGTCTCGAAGGCTGCGAGGTGCACATCTTGCCGGGTAAGGAACACCGCTTCACGGTCGTGTTTCGCGGCGACGGTCTCCACGCGGCGCTGAACGATAACGACCCCCAGCGCGAGGGACGACCTCTCGTCCCGATCACGCCGCAAGATCCCCGGGCGGAGAAGACGGCGATGCTCGTGCAGGATTTTCTCGCGCGTGCGCGAGACGTCCTCGCCGACGAGACCGCCGCGACCGGGATGCTCCTCCGAGGGTTCTCCGGTCTTCCGGACGTCGTTCCGTTCGAGGAGCGCTACGGACTTCGCGCCGGCGCCATCGCGGCGTATCCGATGTACCGCGGGGTCGCCCGAATGGTCGGGATGACCGTGCTCGGACAGCCGAAGGACTTCGGGGAGGAGGTGGCACTCCTCGAAGAAACCTTCGGCGAGTACGATTTTTTCTACATCCACTACAAGGGAACGGATACCGCGGGTCACTCCGGACAGTTCGACGAGAAGGTTCGGCATCTCGAGATCGTGGACGGTTTCATTCCGCGCCTGCTCGAGCTCGGTCCCGAAGTGCTCGTCGTCACGGGAGATCATTCGACGCCGTGTATCCACATGGAGCACAGCTGGCATCCCGTCCCTACGTGTATCCACTCGCCGCTCGCGCTCCCCAGTGGATCGATCGGGTTTGACGAACGTCAGACCATGGGGGGCGATCTCGGTGTGTTCCCCGCGACGCATCTCATGCCGCTTGCGCTCGCGCACGCTTCGCGGTTCGACAAGTTCGGGGCGTGAGACGAGCGACCGCGCGGATCTGATTCGCCGGGAGTCTCATGGACGTCAGCGTCATCGTCACCACGTTCGAGCGTCCGCGACACCTCGCCCGCTCGCTCGAAGGGCTCCTTCGACAGACGGAGGCCGGCCGCTTCGAGGTCATCGTTGCAGACGACGGCTCGACCGATGAAACGGCGGACGTCGTTGAGGAATACCGAGATCGATTCGATCCGCCGCTCAAGTCGGTCCGACAGGAGCACGAAGGATACCGTTTGGCGCGGCTCCGAAATCTCGGCGCGAGAGAGGCGATCACGTCGCGATTCGTGTTTCTCGACGGGGACTGCGTCCCCGGGGACCGGTTCGTCGCGGCGCATCGTGCGGCCGGACGGCGCGGCGACTTCGCCGTCGGTGCGCGTCACAACCTAGACGCAAAACAGACGGAAGCTGTGACTCCGGAGAGCATCCGCGCGCGGGGGGGGCGAGGGCTCATCGGTCGAGCCGGACGTCGTCACCTGTGGCTGCGCGCAGTGTCGAACCGGGTGTACTCGATCACGGGGCTCAAGGATCGCCCGAAGATCATCGGCGCGAACTTCGGCGTGTCGCGCGAGCTTTGGTTGAGAGTCAACGGCTTCGATGAGCGCTACGTCGGCTGGGGATATGAAGACGAAGACTTCGCGCGCCGACTCCGATCCGTCGGAGCGAGGAAGATCGACGTCACCGCGACCGCACGCGTCGCCCATCTCTGGCATCCGGCGGTACCGTCGTTCAGCGGACGTGCGCGCGACAGTCAGAACCGGGTGCGATTCGATCGTGGACCCGTACTCGCTCGCTGCCGGCGCGGCTACGATGCCATCCCGCTCCGCGAAGTCGCGCTGCAGACCTCCATCGCTCCGCTCGCGGAGCGGTTTCCCCGCGGCCGCATCGACCCGCCGGAAGTGATTCTCTACGCGGCCGGCGAGAGTTCGACGCGCCCGCTGGCGGGCATCCCCTGCGGGGTTGCACTCCTTCGCGGTGAATCAGCGCCCGACGCCAGTTTCGTCGTCCGCGTCGAAGCGACGAGCTGGTCCGACCCGAATGCCGTTTCGAGCGCGCTTCGGCAGCTCGATGCGATCCTTTAGCTCGTGACGAGGCGCACCGCAGCGTGATCTCCGTCATCCTCTCCACCTACAACCGTCCCGACGCTCTTCGCGTCGTGCTCGAGAACTACCGGCGGGTCCGCGGCGTCGACTTCGAGGTCGTCGTCGCCGATGACGGGTCGACGTCCGACACCGCGGAGGTCGTGCGCGCGGCGGCGAGTAGCGCGTCGTTTCGTATCCATCACGCTTTTCAGGAGGATCGAGGATTTCGCTTGGCGGCCGCGAGGAATCTCGCCGTGCGCGCTGCTTCCGGTACGATTCTCGTGTTCACCGACGGTGACTGCGTGCCGCTTCCGAATACGCTCACGGCACACGCCGAGCGGTGTGCCGCAGGCCGTGCACACTCTGGCTACCGGCTTCTTCTCGATGAGGACGAGACGGAGGACGTGATCTCCGGTCGCGTCGACGCCGGGGAGCTGTCGAGTCGAGCGGAGCGGCGTGAGCGCACGAAGAGGCGATGGCTCTGGCTCAAGAACCGCTACTACTCGCTCACCCGAACGAAGCCTCGACCCAAGCTCACGACTGCGAACTGCGCCGTCCATCGCGCGGATTTCGAGCGCGTGAACGGGTTCGACGAGAGTTTTGTCGGCTGGGGGTACGAGGATGAGGATCTCGCGCGTCGTCTGCGCCGCGTGGGAGTACACGTCGCCGACGGAGCGCTCCGCTCCGCGGTGCTCCACCTCTTCCATCCCGTGCACGTTTCGCATCGCCCGAGTGCGCGCGGTTCGCCGAATGAGGTCTACTTTCGCCGCGGCGATTATCTCACTCGGCCGCTCGCCGGCTACGTCGCGCGCCGGACCTCCGAGCTGCGGCTCTCCTACTCGGGGAACTTGCCGGGTTGGCTCGAGCGCGATGCGGCGGAAGGTCCTCGTGGATCGCCCGAAGTGCTCGTTCACTTCGCTCGCCCGGGAGAGACTACGCCGAGAGCGACGCGCAGAAACGCCGAGATCGTGGTCTCGGTGCCGGCGAACCACACGCTCGGAGATCGCGGCGAGCTCGAGCGTTGGATCGCTGCCTCTCTGCGGGGACCTGGGGGGCGGCAATCCATCTGAGCGGCTGTTTCAGACTCCGCTCCGGTGATTCGACGAAGTCGACCGAAGCTACGACGGAGTCTGAACTTCCTGCTAAGCCGCGCAGGGCGGAAACCGATCGCAGCCGGTTGCGTCTGGCGTGGGATCGGAGCCGCACGTCTCGAACGGTTCGGGAGGCGCCGACCCAGTCGAGAAGAGATAGAGAAGAAGGTAGATCGGATCGGCGATGTCGGTCGCTCCGCTATCGTTCGTATCCGTTGCCTTCAGGCATTCGGGATCGCGAGTGCCGGAGAACAGGTAGTCGAGGATGAACAGCGCATCACTGATGTCGATCGAGGCATCCGCGTTTGCGTTGCCACGAACGAATCGAGGCGACACGAGTCCTTCGCCGGAGAGTGGAACATCGAGGCTGGGCGTGTCGGGATCGTTGCTTTGGAAAGTCAGCGTCCCCGTACGACTGCCACCCGCATCCGGTGAGAACTCGACCTCGACGACGCGACTTTCGCCGGCGGGAATCATCGCCGGCGGAGCGTCCGTGAGAGAGAAGCTGGATCCGATGTCGTCGAGCTCTACGACGTCGAACAGCAAGCCCGCGGCGCCGGTGTTGGTCAGAGTGAGTGTGTCCACGACGGACTCTCCAACGAGCACCTCACCGAATGTCAGCGCACCCGGCTCGACTCCGATGTTCGGCAGTTCGAGTTCCGTACCCTCGCCCGCGAGAGGGATCACCACCGGGTTTTGAAGCTCGTCGTTGCTCTCGATCATCACCGCGCCGCTCGCGACTCCCGGATCGGTCGGTACGAACACGGCTGCGAACACGGCGGTCGCTCCTGGCGCGAGAACGACTCCGTCGAGCTCGGTGTCGAGTGAGAACGCCGCGAACGTGTCCTCGTCGAAGCGGACGCGTTCGATCTCGAGGGCCGCACCGCCCGCGTTTCGAATCTGGACTTCCCGTCGATCCTCCGATCCGAGCGTCACTTGTCCGAAATCGATGCGGCTCGGAATCGTCTCTATCCGCGGCAGAACGGGATCGGTTCCGGTACCGGAGAGCTCGACGGTCAACTCCGGCGAATCCGGGGCATTCGAGCCGATCACGAGCGAAGCCGAATGCTCGCCCGGTGCGCCCGGTTCGTACTGAACGTCGAGCTCCACGACGTCCGTCGGCGGCAGCGCGAGCGGAAGTTCGAGCGGCGCGACCGCAAAGTTTCCGTCACCGCCGAAGACTTCGATCGACGCGACCTCGAGCGTGCTCGAGCCTACGCTCCGCACCTCGACGACGAGCGAGCTCGTCGCGCCCACCGGGACGGAGTCGAACCGGATCTCGGTGGGGAACACTTCAATGCGTGAGACGGGAGCCGCCTCGCCCGTTCCCGTGACTTCTACCGCGAGCTCGGGCGTCGCGGGATCGTCGCTCGAGAGAATCACCGCTCCACTGAGTTCGGCCGCCTCCGACGGCGCGAATCGAATGTCGAGCTCGACCGACGCGCCGGGCGGAATCGACGTCGGGGAGAACGGGCTCGATAGCGCGAACGCGGAGCTCGACTCCTCGGCGAACGCCGCGTCGGCGACGTCGAGATCGACTGCGCCAGTATTCCCGATGGTGAGCGCCAGCGTCGCTTCTTCGCCGATCGAAACGAATCCGAACTCGAGTGACTCGGGCTCCACCGAAATCTCTCCCGTCGGCAGTTCGTCGGGAACGCCTGGATTCGTGACGAGCGCGGAATCGCCCGGCGCCGAATCTCCCGGCGTCCACTCGCCGAGAGGATCCTCCAGCTCGTTACCGTTCGAACGCCCGTCACCATCGGAATCGAGGGCTGCTAGCGCCGCATCCCAAAACTCATCGCAGCCGCCGATGGAGACGAGCGGTCGCACGTCCTCACCGAACGGCGTCCGAACCCCGCCGCCGTTCGGGTTCTGATGGCAGGCTCCGCAGCCGACGACGTCACCGTTGGGGATGAGCTCGGGGCGGCAGCGGCGCGCTAACGTCTCCGGCGGGAAGACGGCACTCGTCGCGATCAGCGTCAGAAAAACAAGGGTCGATTTCCACCTGCCCCCGATATCGAAGCTGCGAGTTCGCATCGATCGGATTCTCGGTCGTATCGTGGTTGGTTCGGGAGGGGCTGCGTTCGCGGCCGGGTGGTCCATTCTACCGCCCGAGCGACGTTCCCCGAGCGATGACCTGTCCCGGAGAAACTCGGGCGAGAGTGCTGCGGACGGCGTCGCCCCGGGGTACCTCGTCTCCGCGACTGCGGTACACTGTTCTCATGATGCTCTCGCTCTCCGTCCGCATCGCGGAATCCTTTCACTCGAAGACGACGAGCGAAATGTCGATCGATGAGATCGCCGACCTCGCCGCCTCGCTCGGATACTCGGCGATCTGCATGCGCGCGTCGCAAGCGGGCGTCCACAGTCCGCCGGAAGTCGTCGCAAGCGCGCGCGAGGCGGTCGATCGACGCGGGCTCCGCGTTTCGATGGTGACGGGAGATTTCGCCGTGCCGGAGAACGGCTCCGCAGGCCCTTCCAGTCTTCGCTCCATCACTCCCTACCTCGATCTGGCCGAGGAGTTCGGCGCGGACCTCATTCGCGTCTGTATGAAAGATGAAGAAGACATCACGTACGCGCGCGCTGCCGCCGACGAAGCGCGGGAGCGCGGGATCCGTCTCGCGCACCAGTCCCACTTTG
The DNA here is from genome assembly GCA_965223845.1 of Planctomycetota bacterium. Taxonomy (GTDB): domain Bacteria; phylum Planctomycetota; class UBA8108; order UBA8108; family SXIK01; genus CBDCXR01. Next base: position 7,852,857 of record CBDCXR010000004.1, read on the forward strand.
CGAGCCTTTTCGAAACGGTCGCGGGAAGTCGAGAGACGCTCGCGGCGATCGGACGCGACAACTTCGGTCTCATCTACGAGCCCGCGAATTGGTTCATCTGCGGTGAGGACTATCTCGAAGGAATCCGCGCGCTCGCCCCGCACATCTTCAACGTGTACGTGCAGAACCACCGCGTGCGGACCGGCGGATCGGGCGACGACTCCGTCGAGACGTGGACGCGCGGACGGGTCGAGCTCGATCATATCGGCGTCTGGGAGACCGGCGGAGTCGACGTCGAGGCGGTCTTCCGCGAGCTAGCGGGGATCGGGTACGCGAGCTGGGTTACCGTTCATCAGGCCTTCGCCGGTGTGATGGCTCCGGCGGAAGCGGCGCGGCGCTCGTACGAGTATCTGCGTCCGCTCGCCGCGAGGCCGTTGCCCGAAGTCTGATTGCGTCGCGTCGAAATCAGCTCTCGTCGATCGCGTCGAGTTTGGCATCGAGGCGCTTCTTGAGCGCAGCAACCGTGCCGGCGTGATCTGGGTCTCGGGCGAGATTCGTAAACTGTCCGGGATCGACCTTCATGTCGTAGAGCTCCGACGAGCCGTCTGCGTACGCGAGGAACGCCCACCTCTCGGTCCGGAGAAGATGGTCCTTCCGGCGAAGACAGTAGATTTCGTCCTGTACGCGCGCGGACGGATCGTCGATGACCTTCACGAGGCTGCGCCCCTGAACGTGCGGGGGAACGGAGAGCCCGCAGAGCTCGGCCAGCGTCGGATAGATGTCGATCTGCTGGGTGAGAGCCTCCGTCGTCGCCGCCTTCTTCCCCGGCGCCGCGATGACGAGTGGGATGCGCGTCGATTCTTCGTGGAGACTCATCTTCTGCCAGAAATCGTGCTCGCCGAGGTGGTAGCCGTGATCGGCGGTGAACACGACGACGGTGTTTTTCCAAAGATCGAGTCGATCGAGAGCTAGGAGGATCTTTCCCACCTGCGCGTCCATGTACGTGACGGACGCGTAGTACGCCTCGAGAACGCGCTGCTCCTTCGCGCGATCGCCCTCGAGTCCGATCTGCCGGGAGTTCTTCGAGATCCCGGCCCGCGGAATGTCATCCCAGTCGCTCTCTACGCGTTTTGCGGTGCGCATCGATTCTGCGGGATACGGATCGAAGAACGACGCCGGCGCAACGAGTGGCACGTGTGGGCGGACGAGGCCGACCGCGAGGAAAAACGGCTTTCCGGCGCGCGTCTCGAGCAGCTCGACGGCTTTCGCGGCTGCCTTGTGGTCTGCTTGCTCGGCGCCGTCGCTCGCGCCGCGAACGACGTAGAACGCGCCGCCGAAGCCGAGGTTGTAGTGCTTGTCGGGATCGCGACGGAGCTTCTCGCGCGTGAGGTGCTCGTGCTCGCCCTCCGTCATCCATTCGGGCGCCTGGCAGTTGAAGCGTTCGGTCCACGACGCGGCGTGATCGGGACCGTCGACTCCGGCCGTGATGTCGCCGGGTACGCGCATGTGGTAGATCTTGCTCACGCGCGCGGCGTAGTAGCCGTGATCGCGAAAGTGCTGCGACATCGACGGCCGCGCCCCGAGGTTCGCCGTAAAGCGTCCCGACATCCCGTTCGACGTAACTCCGATCGCTTGCGCGTACATGCCGGACATCAACGCGGCGCGCGACGGACCGCAGACGGGGTATTGGGTGTACGCGCGCGTAAAGCGCACGCCGCGCCGCGCGAGGCGGTCGATATTCGGCGTGCGGCACTGCGTGTTGCCGTAGCAGGCGAGCGACTGCGCACCAAGATCGTCAGAAATGATGAAGACGACGTTTCGGCGCGACTCGCCGCCGGCCTCGGAGTCGGCACGAGCGATCGCGGAGTGGAGCGATGCGATGAGGACGAAGCCGAGCGCGGGAGTGCTTGTTCCGCAGATCCGCCAGTGTGTCGATCGTGTGGATGGAGAGCAGACGTTCATCGTCGGAGAGCCGCAGAGTGGGGTGTGATCGAGTCGGACTCCAGTCGGCGACTCGCCGCGTCCTACCGCGCGAATAGAGAGAAGAGACTGCGGAGCCTCGTCTGCGAATTCTACCGGGATGAGCTCGAGAGGCTGCCGTCCGATTGTCGATTCGGATCGATCGACCGGCGCCCGCGACGCGCTCCAGTCGTACGGTGCTCGTTGCCGCGGGACCCCGGCTTCTCGCTTCGCGCTCGTTTCCGAGCGCGTATCAGGGCGCGAACCACACCCGGAGGAGCTCGATCCACTCGTCGAACAGGCGAACGGCTTCAGGGTCTCGCCGAACTGGAGAGAGGACGTGGACGCCTTCGGCGCTGCCTCCGGCCGCGTAGTAGCCGTACGCACCGCCGCCGAGCGCGATGTAGCCGGCGGATCCGCCGCCACAGGCGAGGGCGCCGATCGCCGCTCCCCCGAAGGCAACTCCTCCCAAGGCGAAGCCCCCGAGCGCGAGAAGTAGACCGATGCTGCAACCACCGAACGTGATTCCGCCGATCGACAATCCCCCGAAGGCGATTCCTCCGATCGCGACATTTCCCATCGCGATCCAGCCTTTGGCTACGCGTGGCTGGCCGGTCGGTGTGATCCCGCGGTTGATGTGAACGAGCGGCAAGCCGAGGAACTCGCGGCTCGAGCGGTACTCGTACCCGAGCGGCGAGCGGTGCACGCGAGCCGCGCGCGCCCCCCGCCGGGTTCTCGCGGTCACGCGATCACCGGCGGCGAGACGATCGAGATCCTCGGCGAGCTCCTCGGCGTTCTCGTAGCGCAGATCTGGCTCCTTCGCCATCGCCTTCTCGACCACGGCAGACGCATCCCGGCTCGCTGTGGACAGGCTCCGGAGAGACGGCACCGGCTCGTGGCGGATCGCGTCGAACACCGCCCACATCGAATCGCCGTCGAACGGCCGGCGGCCGGCGAGCGCTTCGAAGAGCGTGACGCCGAGACTGTAGATGTCGCTTCTCGAATCGACCGGACTTTGGCTCTGAGCGACCTGTTCGGGAGACATGTAGTACGGAGTGCCGAGGATCTCTCCCGTCATCGAAAGCGCGAGCTCCGCATTGTCCTTCGCGAGCCCGAAGTCGGTCACGACGGCGCGACCATCGGAGTGAACGAGGATGTTCGAAGGCTTGAGATCGCGGTGGACGATGCCGAGCGCGTGTGCCGCTCCGAGCGCGCGGGCGACATCGCCGAGAAGGCGCGATAGCGCCTGTTCGTAGGTGTCCCCCGGACGAGCGACCGCTCTGGACTCACAGGCGCTCGCGAGCGTTTCGGCGGTCCGATCGCGCGCCGGCGGTAGTCGATCGAACACCTCCGCGAGGTTCGGTCCGTCGACGAGCTCCATCGCGATGAAGTGATGACCCGCGATCTCACCCACGGCGTAGATCTGAAGAATGTTTCCGTGTCGAACTTTCGCGACGGCCAGCGCTTCCCGGCGAAAGCGATCGACGTGGCGGCGATCGACGGCGAGCGCCGGGCGAAGCACTTTGAGTGCGACCGGACGCCGGAGCTCGACCTCCTCCGCGAGATAGACGATCGCCATTCCGCCGCTACCGAGAACGCTCTCGATCCGGTACGCGCCGAGCGTATCGCCTGGGCCGAGCGGTGCGGGTGGGCCGCTCGCGGGGGACGCGAGTCCCGCGTCGACCATCTCGAGGCAGCGCGCGAGAGTTTCGCGATGCTCGGGTGGAACTTGCTCCAGGTAGTCCTGGACGCGAGGCGAAGCGCCGGCGGAAGCGAGGTCGGAGTACTCCGCGACCAGGCTGTCGATGAGGTCGTCGAGAGATCTTCGGTGCGTGCTCATGAATCTTCCGAGCGAGAACCACCGCCGGATTCGTCGCTCGTTTTTTGAGATTCTTCGATCTCGTCGCCGGCCTGGTCGCGCCACGCCAGAAGGGCCCGCCGGTAGAGCGAGTGAACGGCGGTCTCCGACCGCGCCATCCGGACGGCGGTCTCCGCCGCGGTGAGTCCCTCGAACTGCCGGAGTGCGATCACGCGCTGGTGCGATTTTGACAGCCGTCCGAACGCGGCCGCGAGGTTGCCCTCCGACTCCAGCGCGACGGCTCGAGTCGCCGGGCCTGGAGCGGACGCGGCGATCGCGTTTCCGTGGACGCCGGTGATGCTCCAGTCCGAGCGAGCGAGCGGTACTTCGCGCCCTGCTCGCTTGTGCGCACGGATCGCGCGAGCGAGGTCGATTACGGTGTGGCGCGCGATCCGCGCGAGGAATCGGCGCAGCCGGAGCTCGCCGGGTTCGACAGGAGGAAGTCCATCGCGCGCGGCGAGTGCGCGCAGGTAAACCTCCTGGGCGAGATCGTCGATCTCTGCTCGCGCGCGGACTCTCCGTCCGGCGAGATGGACGAGGAGCAGCGCGAGCCAGCTCGCCTGAGCGTTCAGACGAGCTCCGGGATCCCCGTCGGAAGAGTCTTCAGGCATCACGGGCGAAACAACTCAGTGGACGGCCGCCTGCAGCGCCGGCGGGACGGGGTGGAGGATCGGAACGACGGTGAAACGACGCGCCGGCGCACGCGTCTTGGTCTTTGATCGGGCTTTTTGCGCGCGGCGGTTCGTCGATCGCGCAGCTCAGCGTATCATATCCACATGGATCGACGTCGATTTCGAGTTGTGACGATCGCTGCGATCGGGGCAGGCGCGACGATGCTCCTCGCGGCGGCGGTGTTTTGGATCCCGCTCTCGGACCACTACCACCGCTACCGTCTGCGATCGAGCGATGAGACGGTGCGGCTCGACGCCATCGCGCGGCTGGTTCAGAGTGGGAGCTCGCGGTCCGTGCCCGCGCTCGTCGAGACGTTTCGCTCGGACTCTTCCGCGCGAGTTCGGCTGGCGGCGCTGCGGGCGCTCGAGGTCTTGCCGCTCGGCGGGCACCGCGCGAGCGTTTTCGACGCCGTGCAGAAGACCATCCTCGAGGAGGCGCTGAGCGCTGGATCCGTTGCAGAGGACCCGGAGTTCCGAGTCCGAGTCGCGCGCAAAGATCGTTTTCACGTCGAGGTTTCCTTCGGCGTCGACTCAAAGTGGCACATCGTCGTAGGCGCGATCGATTCGAGCCGAGAGCTCGGAATCGAGAGCGTCACATTGACGACCGAGGAAAGCCGCTCCACGCCGTGAGGCGAGCTCGGAGGAAGAAGTGAACGATCGGGGAGAGATGATCCGCCGTGCGGATCCGCGCGATCCGGAGATCGGCCGCCGAGAGATGTTGCGGCGCGTCGCCGGTGGAAGCCTCGCGTGGCCGCTGATCGGCTGCCGGACGTTCGATCGAACCGGGGCGCGAGTCGATCGCGATCGACTCGTGCGGGAGAACCGTCGACCGGGAACTCGCGCGTGGATGCTCGAAACGACGGGCGTCGATACCGAGGCGCGTTACCGTTGTCCGCGTATCGAAGGCTACTGCTCAAAGACGAGCGTGCGGGCCGGGGACACGATTCAGCTTCACGTCAGCACGAATCCCGCATCGCCGTTTACGATCGATCTCTATCGAATGGGCTACTACGGCGGCGACGGCGCACGTCACGTGCTCTCGCTCGGACCGTTTCCCGGGAGCACTCAGGGCGATCCGCCGGTCGGGCGGCGGCGTATCCGGGAGTGCGGGTGGGAGCCTTGCGCGGCGCTTCGAATCCCCGACGATTGGCTGAGCGGTGTCTACATCGGAAAGTTGACGGCCGAGCGGAGCGGCTGGCAGAGCTACATAATCTTCATCGTGCGCGATGACCGTCCCGCCGACGTCATCTTTCAGTGCTCCGACACAACGTGGCAGGCCTACAACCGCTGGCCGGATCAGTTCTCTCTTTACGACGACGGGAAGACGGAGTGGTACTGGGGCCCGGGTGTGGACGTCAGCTTCGATCGTCCGTACGGGAAGTACTGTCAGATTCTCGATGCGCCGCTCTCGATCGGGTCGGGCGAGTGGTTCCTCTGGGAGTTCCCCGTGGCGTTTTGGCTCGAGGCGCGGGGATACGACGTGACCTACATTTCGAATCTCGACACGCATGCAGACCCCACGGGACTCCTTCGCGCGAGGGGGTTCCTCTCGGTCGGCCACGACGAGTACTATTCGCTCGAGATGTACCACGGGATTCAGCACGCGATCGCGAGCGGAGTGAGTGTGGCGTTTCTCTCGGGAAATACGTGCTGCGGCCGGATCGATCCTCGTCCGAGCTCGTCCGGCGCGCCGAACCGGGTGTTTTCTCGGATCGACTTCTTCGGTCCGCGTGACGAAGCCGAGCTCGAGCGGTTTCCGACCATGGCTCTTCTTCCGCACCGAAGTCCGAATCCCGCCGATCTCATCGGCGCCCGGAGCGTCGCACCGATCACCGGCGGAGCCGACTGGACGTGCTCGCGGCCGGATCACTGGCTCTTCGCCGGAACGGGCATGCGGCAGGGTGAAGGGATCCCGGGACTCGTCGGATGGGAGTGGCACGGCGATCCGGCGGACCGGGACGGACTCGAGGTCGTCTCGACGGGGCCGACCTATTCCGCGCCCGGACAACCGAATGGCGGCGTGTATACGGCGACGGTGTATCCCGGTCCGAAAGGAAATGTCGTCTTCAATGCGGCGACGTGCTGGTGGGGCGACGCGCTCTCCGCTCCACCCGGATACGTTCGACCTTCGGTGTACACTTCGCCGCGCGGTCCGGACGCTCGCGCACAAAAGATCACGGAGAATCTGCTCGCGCGCATGCTCGGCGGCGACGAGTGAGTGAATGGGATGAAGATCAGGAGCCTCACGTGTGAAAACTGCGGTGCGCCGCTCGAGATCCCGGCGCGGAATCGACATGCGCAGTGCGAGTACTGCGGTTCCCGGCTCCAAATCGACCAGAGCGGAGCGCCGCACGTCACGGAAGGCCCCGAGGAGCAGCCGAACGCGAAGCGACTCGCGGCCGAGGTGCGCGCGCTCCGGGGAGAGAAGCGTCTCGAGCGTCTCGATCGCGAGTGGACCGAAGAGCGTCGTCGTTATCTCTCCGGCGGGAAGAAGGGACTCCGAGTTCCGTCCATCGCCGGGAGTGCGCTCGGAGGCTGTTTCGCGACGGCGTTCGGCATCGTGTGGATGGTGATCGCGGCCGGCATCAGTGGTCCGTTCGCACTCTTCGGCCTCGTGTTCATCGGCATGGCCGTGCTGAGCTCGGCGGCTGGCATCACTCGCGCGACGAAGTTCCGCAAGGCGAGGAAGAAGTTCGATTCGAAGCGCCACAAGCTCGTCGGTGAGCTCATGAAGTGGCCGCGATGGTTCCCCGATACGTAGACACTCGCGAAGAGATCGCCGCGAAGAGCGTGCTCCCCGGATCCTTGGAGCAACTCTCGCCCTCAGCGACCGACGAGAGCGTCAGCGTTCGAGAGCGACCGCACGATCGTCCCCGCGAGAGTCTGCGCGGTTCGAGGCGCGAGCAAGATACCGTTGCGGAAGTGTCCGGTCGCGACGAAGGACCCGCGCGGACCGAACGGGCCGACCGTCGGAAGCGTGCTTTCGCCGCGCGGCCGGAGTCCGGCCCAGGCCTCGACGAGTTTCGTGGAGCGGAGTCCCGGGCAGAACTCGGCGGCTCGAGTTTGAAGATCGTCGATCGCAGTGCGTTCGACGGTCTTGTCGAAACCCTTTTCTTCGACCGTCGTTCCGATGACGATCCGTCCGTCGCCGCGCGGGACGATGTAGGTGAGGTGCGAATAGATGACGTGGGTCGGAAGAAGAACGTCGCCCTGTTCCTGGGTCGACTCGAGTAGCAGCATTTGACCCTTCACCGGTCGAGCGGGCACCGAGGCGCCGTCGACTTCGACCTCGCTCGCCCACGCGCCGGCGCAGTTGACGACGACGTCGGCGGGGATGCCTTCTCCGTCGCTCGTTCGAACCCCGGTGACGCGACCGCCCCGAACGATCACTTCGCGCGCGGACACACCGGAGCGGATCTCGACTCGACGGCGACCCGAGGCGGCGACGAGCGCCTCAGCGAGTGCACGGTTGTCGACGCTCCCTTCTTCGGAGTAGAAGAGCGCGGCCGTGACGGATGGGGCCAAGCTCGGCTCGACGCTCTCGAGCTCGTCGGGACGAAGGAGCCGGGCACCGGCCGGAACCTCGATTTGCTCGGCTGCCTCGATTGGCGAGATGATTCCGTTCAAACGAAGGCCGACATCGATCTCCGTTTCGTGCTCGAGCTCGCGCACATACTCCGGATAGATCCGCAGCGCCTCTCGTCCGAGAGCCGCCAGTTCCGGCGCTTCGTGCGACTCGAGTCGCGGCGCCAGCATCCCTGCGGCCGCGCGCGTCGCCTCGCCGGCCGGCTGGGCCCGCTCGAGCACCGTGACGCGGAATTTCCCGCACAGAGGGGAGGCACCCGCGAGCTCGCGCGCGATCGCGAGGCCGACGATGCCGCCGCCGACGATAATCACTCTCGGACCGGATTCCATCGCGCTTTCGGTTGGCTGGAGGAACTGCGGGCGAACTCCGAGCGAGAAGCTCGACGAGGAAGCCGGAACCGGCCGCGAAAGGTCGTCTCGGGCGGCCTCGTCGTCCGCGATGTTCGACGATTCGTCCCGAATCGTCCGCGGCTCGCATCGCGCGGCCGCCCGAGATGACTCGCCTTCCGTCTTCGAACCCGTTCCGGGGTAGACCCTCCGGGATCTAACCCTTCGGGCAGGCTACCATCCGCCGCGCTCGCGCGAAGTGGAAATCCTTCAGCGTCTGCTCCTTGTTGTGGCAGACGAGGCAGTCTTTGCGCGTGATTCGACCGAACCGATGCTGCTTCGGATCATCGACGTGCTGCGGATTTGTCCCGTGGCACGATTCGCATTGTACGTTCGCGTACACTCCGGCGTTCGTCACGTCGAGGAACGCCTTCCCGTATCCGAGCGTATGGCACCCGATGCAGTCGAAACGGCGGTGGTTGTTCTCTCGCTCGAGTGACGCCATCGCGACCGCATGTTTCGTTCCTTTCCACCACTCGTACTGTTTCTCGTGGCAGCCCTGGCACTTCGCGGCCGTCAAGTAGTCCGCGCGGTGGGGAAGCTCCGCTTCGCCCGCTTTCACGCTCGCGAGGTCGACGTTGTTCTTCCAGGCCTCGACGAGTTGGTCGATTTCCGGGTCGGTGAGGTGGTGGGGTTCGATCGACGTGATCTGGAAGTCGAACTCGTTTCGCTCGCGGAGCTCTGCGAGCTTCGCTCGGTCGGCCTCCGTCGCGTTCGGCGTCTTGACGAGATCTTCGAGGTCGGCGAGATCGGCCCAGTGAACAAGGGGTTTCCCGGAACGGGTCATCTCGATGTCGAGGCATCCGAGTCGCGCGCCTTGGCCGTCACCGCGGAGGAAGACGGTGTCTTTCCGCGTCGAGAGCCACTCGTCCTTCTTGATCCACGTGTGTGGATTCCCGTACTGGATGTAGGGATCGATCAGAATCTGCACTTCTGGGAATGCGTCCGCGAGCTCGCGGTTGACCTCCTCGCGAAGGTGCGAGAGAGCGACGATGAGGTCGACCTTCCCTTTGAGCTCGGCGAGTGACTTCGCGAGGGCATCCTTCGGGCTCTCGACGCGCGTGCCGGGGGCCACCTTGCCGAGGAAGACCTTGCTCATCGACTCGAGAGTGAGCCCGATCACGCCGACGCGCACGCCGCCGACCGTTTCGACGATGTGCGGCTCGAAGAGCAGCTCCCCGGTCTTCGCGTCGACGAGATTCGCCGACAGGAGCTCGAACTTCGCTTTCTTCTCGAGGTCGCGCAGCGCATCCAGTCCACCCGCGAGCTCAAACGGACCGACCGCCATCGCGCGGTAGCCCATGCGGTTGTACGCCTCGACGATCACCGCAGCCTTGCGGATCGCCTCAGCGCGCTCCGCGTCCTTAACGCGATCGCCGACCTTGTAGAGCGAGCTCCCGCCGTCGAGAAGAAGGATCTCCCGACCGGTTGCGCGAATCTGGCGAAGGAAGCTCGCTCGGCGCGTGAGACTCCCCTGACGCACTTCCTTGTGCTTACAACCGCAGACATCGATGTAGCCGGAGTTGTTCACATTGTAGATCAACGTGAACTTCTTCGCGGCCGCATCGGAAGGGGCCGCGGTCTCATCCGGAACGGCCGGCGCACCGGTCGCGCTCGCGCCGTCACTCCACGCAAACACTCCGATCAGAGATCCCGCACCGAGGACGGCGCACAGCGCGCGAGCCGCGACACACTTGGACATGAGCTCATCTCTCTCCGCTGGACCGGCGGTCACTCCGGCTTCATCTTCGGACAGGAAACCTTGTCGATCGTCTCCGTGTAGCTGAACTGCTTTTGCGTGTATTCGGGGTTGTGGCAGCCCCAGCACACTCCGTCGGAGACCTCGCCGAAGCGGTACGCGCGGGGGTTTGTGGCGTGCTTCGGCTCGATGCCGTGGCAGTTCTCGCACTGAACCTCTTTGAACGACTGCGCTTCAATGGGGCGCGTGTACGCGATTCCGTACCCGAGCGTGTGACAGCCGATGCAGTCGGTGCGCTCCGTCGCGCCGATCGGAACGAGCGTCTCGAAGTTGTTCGCATGGCGGGTCGACTTCCAGAACTGATCCTGCTCCTCGTGGCAGGCGGCGCAGGCCTCGGCTCCGGCGAGCTCCTCGATCGGGAACCGCTCACTGGGGTCGAAGTTCGCCGGAAGCTCGAACTTGCCGCCGCGCCTCACGAGTTTCATGAGGTCGGACATGGCGGGGTGGTCCATGATGTGCGGCTCGAGCGCGACGTTGTACCCCTCGTAGCTCGAGTACTTCTTCGTCGCGGGGTCGATCGTCATCTCGAACACGCCGACGCGTGCTCCCTGGCCGTCGATACGAAGTCGCGGTGTCCCGTGGATCTCACGGCAGTAGTCCTCGTCCCCGGAGACCCAAATCAGCTTCGATCCGAAGCGAGCGAGCGGGTCGACCATCGCATCGATGTCCGGGTTCTTCGCCAGGATCTCCGTATTCGTTTTCTCGAAGCAGTGGGAGAGTGCGATCACGATGTCGCTCTTCTCCTTGAGCTCCGCGACCACTCGCTCCGAAACGACACGGGGATCGAGGATCTCACCGTCGGGGATCACGCGCCGCGCGAAGTTCGGGTTGACGCGCTCCTGAATGACCGCGTAGATCCCGAAGCGCACACCGCCGACCTCTTTGATGATGTACGGCTGGAAGTAGGGCTTCTTCGTCGCCTTGTCGACGAGGTTGGCGCAGAGTAGCGGAAACCGCGCATCGCGCGCGAGCCGCTGGAGACTGTCGAGCCCGAGCTGAAGGTCCTGCGGTCCGACGGCGACCGCGTCGTAGCCGAACACGTTGTACGCGTTGAGGATCACCATCGCGTCGAGCCAAGCCCGACGTTCTTCGGTTCGGTCCGGCGCCTTGTTGGTCGCGATGCGGAAGAAAGTATCGCCGCCATCGACGAGCAGCACGGGGCGATCGAGTCCCCGGAGCTGCTGGAGATAGGTCATGCGTCTAGGCAAACTGCCTAGCTTGATCTTTTTCTTCGGTCACCCGCAGGTCTTTAGGTAGCCGACATTGTTCACCGTATACGCGAGAAAGATCTTCTCCGCGGGTTTCGGCGGCGTCGCGGGGACGGCAAACCCCCAGCGCGCAGCAGCGATCGTCGCCGCGAGGGCCACGATCCCGGCGAGGAGCTTCGGCGCCGGACGAGTGATCAAGAGTATGGTGGGCATAGGGGGATCGAATCCTCTGGGGCAGCCTTCGAAGGAAACGCATCGCGACGCCGCGCTTCGCTCGACTCTTCGGCTCGTTGCGGCCGAGCGATCGACGCTCCGACTCAAACCTCGAGGCAAGACGCGGCGCAGCCCGAGTCGCCCGGCTCTTCTTCGGCCGGTGCACCCGGAGTCGCCGCACCGTGAGCGACCTGAAGCATGTACGCGACGTCCTCGACGTCCAGTTTGCCGTCGGAGTTCGGGTCCGTCGGGCACGGCGCGTCCTCGGTGGGACGAACGGTCGATTCTCCAGGATCGGCCTCGGAGCGCAACAGCCTGGACGCGAGGAAATATCCGACGCGGAGCTGTTGCTCGACCGCGGCGCTCGGCTTGATGCGAACCACGTAGACGTGAGCCCGACGAGTGCCGTGAAGCAAGATCGCGCGAACGCGCGGAGTCGAGCTGTACGTGTGGATGGCCTCGCAATCCGTGTCGGTCGCTGCGTCGAGCGGGAGCGACACCGCGAGCGGCGGCCCCAGCCGACACGAAACCGGCTGAGTGCTCGGGCCATCGCTTCCCGGGCGCCGGCAGAGGAACATGTCGCTCGGGAGCTCGTCGGGACGCGTGGTGGAGAGGCTGGCGAGAGTGACGGCAGGCTCGGTACGAGCCGTGCTCGATCGGCTGGCGAGGACGGTGCCTTCGTCGACCATCGCGAGATCCGTCGGAATGCGTTCCTCGACAAGACCCTTCGCCGAGCGCGGTGGCTCCGTTTCGAGCGCGCTCGAAACGGCGGCGCGTGCGGTCGCATCGTCCGGGGCGGACGCGACGATCGGAGACTCGTTCCACCACTCGGGGCGCGAAGAGAACGTCCAGACACCCGCGGCGGCGATGACCGCCGCGGCTGCGGCCGCGATCCAGGCGGAACCGCCGCGACCGATGCGCGCCCCGACGCGCTCGAATTCCGTGCGCGCCGCGGGAGCGGATTCCGATTCGATCGCGGAGCGAACTTTACCGGCGAACCGCTCGGAGAGCGCCGGACTGTCGAGGAGTGACTCGACGAGCCAGAGCCGCTCGACGTCGAGCTGCTCCTTCCGATCGGCGCACGAACGACAAGACGCCAGGTGTTCGGCGATGCGCCGCGAACGGATCGGATCGATCTCGCCTTCGACGTAACGGTGAAGGAGCGGGACGACCGACGTACAGTTGGTTTCGTCCCGGCTCGCGGAACCCTCTATGAGTTCGTCGCCGCGCGTCGCCGCGGCGTGAACGTCATTCTGCGTCACCGGATCGTGACTGGATTCGTTCTCTCGTGAGCTGTTCATCGCTTTCTACGCTCTACACTCGCTCTTCCCGCTCGACCGAACCTCGAAGCAGTTGCTTCCCCTTTCGGATCAGGTAGTCGATCCGATTGCTGTTGATTCCGAGCCTCTCCTCGATCTCTCGGTAGCTGAGCCCTTCGAGGTATTTCATGCGCAGAACATCGCGAACCTCCGGCGGCAGCTTTCGCATGAACTCGGACGCCGCGCTCAGGTCCGAGCTGCCGAGCGCCGGCGTCGCGCGTGCGCGACGCTCGCGCTGCCGTTCGTCCCGCCGAGCGCGTTCCCGGAGCTCGTCGAACTTGACCACCTTGATCCGCTCGCGCTGAAACCACTTGTGGCACCGGTTGTAGGCGATGCCGAACAACCAGCTCGAAAAGTTCTCCGGCGCCTGCAGCGAGTCGAGCGCCCGAAACGCCGCGAGGAAGATGTCCTGCGTCAAGTCTTCGGCGTCGAAGTAGTTTTTGCTCTTGTAGAGCGCGACGTTGAAGACCGACTGCTGAAACTCCTCGACGAGAGCCTCGAAGGCGTCCAAGTCACCTCGCCGCGCTCGGTGGACGAGGGCGGTGATCTCCGATCGCTCGGCGCGCGGTTCACTCATGCGAAGTGGTCGTCACGTTCGGGTGGATGCTCGTCGCCCCGAACATCCGGAGGGGCGACCCGTACATCGTAGCACCGGAGGCATGCCTTCCGTGTGCCGCGTCGGACTCGTCGCCGCCCGGCCGGTCTCGAGTGGGCTCAACGTCTTTCTTGATCAAGAGTTAGACGCTGCTCGAGCGTCCAAATACGGAGTACCCCAGGCGCGGGTGCGCTCGGAAAAAAAATCCGGGAACGGGGCCCCTCGCCGCGGAAAGAATCGTGCCGAACGGCCGGGCGACGGGGAGCGCCCCGCCGAACTCGGTGCGTGGAGGGATCCCGAAAACCGCTCAGAGAGCGGACCGGAGGGAGCGGACGGCGATCTCTGCGGCGCGCTCGGCTTCCCCGTCGTCGACGTCCTTGTGGAACACGAATCGGACCGCCGTGCCGAACATGTTGACGGCGAGAAGCCCGTCCGCCTTCATCTCGGCGACGAGCGGGGCGGGATCGCCGGGAGAGTAGAGGTAGACCATGTTCGTCTCCGGCGCGAGAACCCGAACGCCCGGAAGCTCCGCCTCCGATAATGTCGCCGCGAACCGGCGCGCCCGGGCGTGGTCGTCCGCCAGGCGGGCGACGTTCGCTTCGAGAGCGTGGAGACCGGCCGCCGCGAGCACACCGGCTTGGCGCATTCCGCCGCCGAGCACCTTTCGAAGGCGCCGACACTCGACGATGAACTCGCTCGGTCCGGCGATCACCGAGCCCGCTGGTGCGCCGAGCCCCTTAGAAAGGCAGAACATCACCGAATCGGCGCGCGAGGCGTACTCCGCCACGCGGACGCCCGACGCCACCGCGGCGTTGAAGATGCGAGCGCCGTCGAGATGGAAACGCAGATTTCTCTCCCGACAAAACTCGCGTACGGCGTCGAGATAGTCGACGGGAAGGATCCGGCCGCCGGCGACGTTGTTCGTCTGCTCGAGAATGAGAAGGCGCGTTCTCGGGCAGTGCACGTCGTCGGGCCGAACCGCCGACTCGAGCGCGTCGAGCGGGACTCGTCCGCCTTCGCTCGCGAGCGGTCGCATCTGAACGCCCCACAAACGCGCACCTCCGCCGGCTTCGAAGTTGAAGCTGTGTGCGCCCGCTTCGATGAGGATCTCATCGCCCGGCCGGCTCCACGCCCCGATCGCCGCTGCGTTCCCCATCGTCCCGGTGGGGACGAAGAGCGCACTTTCTTTTCCGAGTCTCTCGGCGGCGGCGGCTTCGAGCGCCTGGACGGTCGGATCATCGCCGAACACGTCGTCACCGAGGTCCGCCCGGCACATCGCCTCATACATCGCGGCGTCGGGCCGCGTGACGGTATCGCTACGAAGATCGATCATCGGGTTTCGGTCGACGGGGCTGGTCTCGGTAGGATGGGTTCGGGCTCACGGCTTCTCGGTCAGCGGACTGGAACGTGGTTGAAGATGCGAGCTAGAGATACCCAAGAAGACGACGGCGGACGCAAGAATTTTCTCGGCCGCGGCAACGATGGCTTCCAGTGTTTCGTCTGCCACGCCGAAGTTCTCCCGCTCGTCTCGGGCGGCTTTCGCAGCCACTGCCCCGCGTGCCTGTGGTCGCGGCACGTCGACATCGTTCCGGGCGATCGCCGCTCGCCGTGCGGTGGTCTCATGAGACCCGCCCGGGCCGAGCAGCGCCACGGCGAGTGGGCCGTCGTCCACGTGTGCGAAGACTGCGGATTCGAGCGCCGGAATCGACTCGCGCTCGCCGACGCGCGTCAGCCGGACGAGTGGGATCGGGTCGTCGAGATCTCCGGGGGCTAGATCGGCCGTTTCGGGTTCGCGGCGGCCACGATCGACGCGTTCTTCGTTCTCCGGCGAGAGGCGAGCGATCCGGAGGTCCCGAACGCCGATACGTGATCCATCCCGGTGACCTAGCCCGCGATCATGACGGTTGCGGCGCTTCTCGCGATCGCGATGGATCGCATGAAAGGCGCTGAGTCAGTCTGAGATTGGATGAACTTCGAAAGACCCTGAGACGCAGGTACGCGGCTCGGGACCGGGCAAGCTACCGCCTCGAGTAGTTCATTCCGCTCCATGCCCGGGGCGCGCGAGCCGAGCCACGGTCAGCTCGAACGAACCGGCGACTTTCGCCCCGCCGACTTCCTCGGCGGCGTCGAGCGTCAGCGTGCCGGCGACGAAGTGGAAGCCGCCGATGGCGAGGAAACCGGTTCCACGGACCAGTGATCCTTGGACGGGGATGCCCTGCCCGTTCGTCGGTCGAAAGTCGGACGGCTCGAGCGCCAGGGTGAGCGTGAGCTCCTTTCCCCGCGGGGTCTTCCCTTTGAGCGAAATCGCCGCCGCTCGTTTGCCGTGGTCGGGTCCGCCGCGGTGGCGAATCGACTCCGCCCGCACCTCGAGGTCTTCGAGCAGGACCGTTTTCCCATCGAGCTCGAGCACGGGCTCGGCCCGAGATTCTCCGGCCGGCGGATCGCTCCGGTTCGCGCGCCAGGTCGTCGTAAACGTGCCGCGTGCGCTCCCCACCTTCCTCGCGTACATCGGCACGCGCTGAGGGCCGAACACCGCCGGCGGCCAGTGTTCCAGCTCCGCCATCACTTCCGCTCGGCGTTCGTCGATGAATCGTCTCTTCGCTTCGATCTTGTCGCGGAACGACGTCTGACTCGCGTGGAGGGAGTCCTTGACGAGCGGCGCGACGCGGTCGAGCCGCTCGCCGAGCTTTTTTTCGTTCCAGTGCGAATCGAGCACGGCGAGGAGTTTCTTCCGGTAGCGCTCGCGCATCGCCTCGTCGCCGTAGAGTCGGCGGGCGAGCGCGGAGTGCGGCGAGACGGACTTCGGTTCA